>NZ_CM147706.1:0-4800000 GCF_055792885.1 Streptomyces sp. DSM 42067
CCGCAGACACGCCGCGCCGCCGCTACGCGGCGGGCTAATTCCCTTGCCACGCAAGGGAATTGATATGCCGTCACTCCGTGACGGCGGCTCAAATCGCTTCGCGATTCGGCCCGACGGAATTCGCTCCGCGAATTCCTGAAAAGCGCAGCGAGGCGGGTGGCGGGGCCGCTCTTCTAGATTCCACAAACAGTCAGAAGCTTTCTATCCCTTCCCTCATTTGACTTCCGAGTCGGAATTCACGGGGTCCTCCGAATCTCTTTCGGAGTAAGACACATGAAAGCTCGTCAATTCTCCCTGGATTCCTCCCCGTTTTCGATCCGCGAGAAACGTACGCCCCTCGCACCATTCCCGGCAACCCATGACCACACCTTCACCCGCACACGCCCGCAGGCCACCGCCACAGCCCCAGTGCGCGCCTGCGCCCGGCGCGGAGGCCACCGCCGACGCGCAACCCAAGAACCCGGTCCCGAGGCCGCCGCGCCGCCCATGCCCGCCCCCACCTCTTCTCTCATTCGGGCAGGGAGTAGCGGCAGCAGAGGGGGTGTCAGCTCCCCGACCATGGCCGATGGTCCGTCTGACCTGGGACGACCGGAGGCCGGCCGCCGGGCAGGGTCAGGAGATAGCGCAGGAGCTAGCGCAGGAGTTTGCCGCGTGGGGTGGTACAACAGATCAAGACTGTTGTATTATGGAACATGTCGAAAGGTGGCTCCCTACCGACACCGCTGAACGTTCGTCAACAGAAAGGCGTAAGCGTGGAAATCGTCATCAGCGCAGGCAAGGTGACTCCCAGCACGGACGAATTCACGACCCCTCAGGCTGCAAAGGCCCGCCGGATCGCCAATTTTCTCCCGCGCCCGGAACTCCTCCGAGACGCCGTTATCGTGCACAACCAGGACGACAACACCACGTCCATTCGGTTCGATACCACGGCCGGTCCCATCCGTGTTCTTCTGCCCGTCGCTCAGGGTTTTGAGTTCCACATCATCCACGACAGCGACACCGGGCCCCGCATCCTCGGAACCTTCCGGGGCGCATCCCTTTCGGTGCGTGCCGTCGCATTCCGCATCAGTGAATTCCTGCGGACGCGCGGACTGAAGTAAAAGGCAGTTTCGGGGGCCCGGTCCACCGGGCCCCCGGGACAAGCCCAGCACCTACACCAACCGGAGGGACAGTCACTGTGAGCATGACGAGCGTTGAGCCCGCCCGCCGCGCCGTTCCGGCGACCGACGGCGAGCGAGAGCAGATGGAGGCCGCTTTCCGGGCCGCGTTGGAGCAGCTCCCCACGAACACCGGTTTCCCGTACGACGTGCGCGAGTTGGCCCCGCCCCTGTTCGAGGTGGGATGGATCTCTGGCGTACGGACCGGGCCCGCACTGGCCGACGTGCCGTTGCCGCCCCACACGTTCGGTACGGCCCTGACCAACCTGACCACCGCCGTGAACGCGGAGAGCGGCCTCAGTATCGGGCAACTGGTCAGCTACCACGGGTCGCAGGAGCGCGCGCACGGTCGGTACTGGGTGACACGGATTGACCGCCAACTGGACCTACGGGGCCCGTGAGTCCGTGCTGTACCGCCTCAGCGAGTACAGGAACGGCGCATTCGTCACCGCACTGACCGGAGTGCACACACGGAGGGCGTCACGGCCCTGCCTCAGCACTTCCTGATGTGAGCCCGTACGGAGGGGTAGTGATCATGAGCAAGAGCATCGTCGAGTAGTTGAAGACCCACGCGCGCGCCCATGTGGTCGAGCAGGATGGGCGCGACCGGACCAGTGCCATGCGCTATAGCGCACAGGTCAAGTACCTCGCAGTCGGTGACACACTCGCCAGCTTTGGCAAGGTGCTGAAGTGGTCGGAGACCGGCACGGCCGACGGATGGCGGATATTTCGCATGGTCACCGAGCGCCCGCAGCACTACCCGGTCAAGACCAACGTGTTTGAAGTGCCGGAGTACGTCTACTTCGGCGTTGCCTCCCTTGCCGAGCAGGAGGAGTGAGCGGGATGCGCCCCGCGCGGGCAACCTGATGCGGCACAGGCCGCCGCGGTCGTAGCAGCAGGTCGTAGCGTCGCCCGGAAGGTGGGGCGCACCGGAGATTTAATCGGTTGCCCCGCCTTCAAGATTAGGTATTATGGAACCAGTTCGGGAGGGTTGGCGCCCTACCGGGCCCGCCGAAAGTTCGTCACCAGAAGGGAAGCCCAAGTGGCTCACGAGATCGAGCAGTTCACCGACGGCACCGCCGCTTTCGCATCCGCCAACACGAGCGCCTGGCACAAGCTAGGCACCGTCACCGACGGCGCGATGACCGCCGAGGAGGCCATGCGCATCGCGTCTCTGTCCGGCTGGAACGTGCGTCTCCTGCCTCTGACCGCGACCGAGATCACGGCCGACGGCACCACGCCGGTGGAGGTCCCGCAGCACTTCGCGACCGCGCGCACGCACCCGAAGACCGGCCGCACGCAGACGCTCGGAGTGGTCGGCAGCGACTACCACCCCGTGCAGAACGAGGAACACGCTGAGTTCCTCAACCTGCTGGCCGACGAGTCCGGCGCCCACTTCGAGACCGCCGGATCGCTCAAGGAGGGCCGTCAGGTGTTCCTGACCATGAAGATGCCCGATTCCCTCACGATCGGCGGGAACGACGAGGTTGATCTGTACATCGCGGCGTTCAACAGCCACGACGGAGGCTCCGCGTTCCGGATCGTCGTGACGCCGGTCCGGGTGGTGTGCGCGAACACCCAGCGCGCGGCGATCCAGGGGGCCCGTTCCTCGTTCGTAGTGCGGCACACCGCCGGAGCCAGGGCCCGGATCGCGCAGGCCCGTTCCGCGCTCGGTCTGACGTTCCGGTACGCCGAGGAGTTCGAGAAGGCCGCACAGCGCATGATCGAAGCCGAGATGACGCTCAGCGAGCTGAAGTCGGTGGTCGACGAGCTGTGGCTGGTCAAGGACAGCGACAGCGCCCGCACCAAGACGAACCAGCGGCAGCGGTGGGGGGCGATCTCCAACCTGTTCGAGCACGCCGACACCCAGGCCGGTATCCGGGGCACGCGATGGGCCGGATACAACGCGCTCACCGAGTACGCCAAGCATGTGGCCCCGGCCCGGGGCAAGACCGACGCCGAGAAGGCGGCCGCCCGCGCCGAGCGGGTCATCGGCGGAGCGGCGAACGACCTGATGGAGAAGGCATTCGCCCTCACCACGGTCTGACCCCCTGAAACCGGGTGGGCACCCCGACTCCCCCACGGGTGCCCACCCGGCCCCCACGGGCCCGCAGCGGCCGCCCCTCCCGGACGCGGAGCGCTCACCCCGACTCAGGAGCGCGGAGCGCTCCCCGCCCGCCCCTGCCGCGTAGCGGCAGCGCGTCGCGTCTGCGGAGCAAACCGCGCGCCAAGAACACGTCCGCCCCTTCCTGCGCCCAGGCCGCGCCGGCGGATGCCTATCAGCCAGGCCACCCCACCCACCGCCCCACGGAAGGCCGTTCATGAGCATCCCGAAGTGGAAGATCAAAGGCATCGTTGACGACTTCGACGAGTGCGGCCGTCGCGGCCTCAAGCGCACGGTCGCGCTGATGCCGCTGGACGCCGACGGGACGAGGACGGCACCGCCGAAGACGTCGTGTACTACGGCACGTCCTGCGCGGCGACCGCGCTGAGCTGGACGCAGGGCAAGGTGACCCAGACCGCCCAGGCCGCCCAAGCCGAGCGGGACCAGCGCGACGCCTACGCGCGCCGGATCATCAGCATCTACGCCCCGGTGGAGTTCGCCCCCGTGCGCGACAAGGCCCGCGTCTACTACGGCCGCAACCAGCGCCAGCGGGACATGGGCGTGAAGGCGACCGAGGAAGTAGCGAAGCTGCTGGCCGAGGCCCGCGCGACGCTGGCCGACACCACGACCGGCCCGGCCTGCCCGTCGCGGATCGAGGACTTCCGCCGCTACATCGTGATCTTCACCAGCGACCGGCACATCCACCTCGTACGGCGCGTGCCGGAGGACGAGGCCAAGCGTCAGGCGCAGGCCACCGCCGCCCAGCGCCGCGTTCGACGAGATCCGGGGCAGCGTCCTGGTCGTCGCCGCCGTGGACGCCGAGGCCGCGCGCGAAGTTGCGTACGCCGACGACCTCACCCGCGAATGGAACACGAAGGCATGGCAGGCCGCCCATGCCTGAGCCCGAGCCCCGGTTGTACATCGGAAGCCACGTCACCTACAGCGGCCGCTTTACCGAGTTGCACGACCGCCCCTGTACCTCCTGCCGTGCACGTGGTTCGGCCACTGCGACGCCTGCTGGGAGCACGACGACGACTTCGGCGAGCGGCACCCGATGGAGCGCGACCACTTCATGGTGGTCGACCTCACGGCCGCTCGCCGGATCCACCGCGCCGACCGGGCGAGCCTGACCCGGATCGCCCACGTCTGGCCCGAGGACGCCGTTCCGTTCAACATCAACGGCTACTGGTACGCCGCCGCGTACACCACGGCAGGCGGAGGCGTCCGGGCCCGGACGGTGCACTTCTACACCGCCGAGCACTTCATGGGGCGCACTTGGTGCCACTTCCAGGAGCCCGCGCCCGACGTGCGCCGCCTGGACGAGCAGGCACGCCGCCGCCCCGTCATCTGACCGAACCCCGCGCGCCACGGCTGCGGGGCACCCCGCCCCGCCGCGCGCAGCCAGCCCCCACCCGTCGCCCCGCTGGAGCCACCGTGACGAGCCCGCACCCCGACCAGCCCTCCCGCGCCGACCGCCGCACCCTGCCCTATCCCGGAGACGAAGCGATCGCGGCCGCCCGCCACCGCGCGCACCTCGCATTTGCCCAGCTCTTCACCGCCCTCGGTGCCGGACGTCACCGCCTGCACTACGCCGCGTTGGACGTCGACGGCCGGTACGCCCTGGCCAGCGTCGACGTCACGACCGCCCCCGCATGGCGCCTGGACGCCGACCCGGACGAGTTCGCCGCCATCGAGGCCGCCGTGGCTTCGTAACTGACAGGCGACACCACTTATCACCGAGTTTGGACAGCACTTGGTGATCACAGGGCAAGAAAATGTCGATGAGAACCGACACCAGTCATGGGCGCACTGCGGCGCGACGCTGATGAGGATCTCCGAAACCTTCACCGCGGCTCGGTTGGTCCACCAGACTTGCTCTTGGTTCCCAACGGAGAAGGGACGGCAAGCATGGCAAACAGCGCACTTCTGGTGATGGACGTCCAACGGGACGTCGTGGCCATCGCCGACGACGGTTCCGGATATCTGCCGCGCTTGCGCAGCGCGATCGACGGTGCCCGGGCTGCCGGCATCCCCGTGATCTACGTGGTGATGGGGTTACGGCCAGGCGATCCGGAAGTCAGCCCTCGCAACAGGGTGATGACAAACGTCGTGCGGGCCGGCCTGTTCACCGAGGGGGCCCCTGGCACAGAGATTCATCACGATGTTGCGCCCCAGCAGGACGACGTGGTGGTCACCAAGAGGCGGGGGAGCGCGTTCTCGGGCAGCGACCTCGACTTGGTACTCAGGGCTCGCGATATCGACAGCCTTGTTCTCACCGGCATCGCCACCAGCGCTGTAGTGCTGTCCACCCTGTGGCACGCCATCGACCTGGACTTCGGCCTCACCGTCCTGGCGGATGCCTGCCTCGACACCGACCCCGAGGTGCACAAGATGCTCACCGAAAAGCTGTTCCCGCAGTGGGCAGATGTTGTCACCGTCGAGGACTGGCTCAAAGCCATCGCACCGCAATAGCGGGAGGCCGTCCGGACCCTCGCGTGCGGGGCAAGACGGCATGCATCGCCTCCCGCCAGCCGGGGGAGGTCAGCCAGCGGCGTTCTGTGCTGCTGCTCGGCCCGGTTCGACATCCCCGCCCGGGCATCGCGGCGGATCGCCGCGTACAGATCGACCTTGGACTTCGGTGGCACCGGCGCCCCTCACCACGCAGAGCACTCCAAGCGTCCCACCGCAAGCACCCAAGTGGTGTCGAAACTCAGCGATATCGCTCTCCGCCAACACCGGGCGGTGTCGCCGCCGATCGACAACCGGTGTCAGGACTCACTGATAAAGCCACCGCCGTGACCGCCGCCCTGGAAGGCAGCTGCACCGCCCTGGCCACCCTGGTCGTGCAGACCGATCAGGAACCGGGCCCGGTCGTCTGCGGGTGGCGCATCGATAACGGATGGCTGCACGGCATGAAGCCCGCCACCGTGCAGGCCGCCGTCCGGCCGTGCGCGAGCAGCCCCGCACCCGTCGCCCGCGCGTACCCCGCGCCGCTCCTGCCGGACCCCACCGGTACGGACTGAGCCGACCACCGGCCCCCGCCCCGGGGCCCGGCCCTCCGCCGACTCCCGCTTCCCATACGCCCCGTGAGGAGACGCCCTGTGATCACCATTGCCACACCGTCCGGCACCGTCCGCGCCGTCCCATCCGAGGTGGACCCCAACGGCGCCGTGCGCTACACGCTCACCGGCGCGGCCAAGGGGACCGTCCACGTGACCGCGATCCACAACCCCAGCCGGTGGGACCAGTTCGACGCCATCCGGGCGAGTCTCGGATCCGTCAACGACATGCGCGAGCTGCCCGCCGAGCCGCTGGTACGCGTCCGTGGCCGCGCCTACCTGGGCAGCATGGTCCGGCTGCTGGCCCATCCCGCCGACGTGCCCTGGGGGTGGCAGGGACCCACCCCGTCCCTGATGGACACCGACGACCGCGAAGCCCCCCCCGGCACGCCGCCCAGATCCTGACCGCCCTCATGCGCGCGTGCGCCAGCGACTTCGCCGCGCGCAGCGACCTCACCCGCCTCCAGCGCGCGGCCCGACGCCACGAGACCCCGCAGCTGCTGAAGCGGCACCGACCTCCTCGCCCTCCCGTGGGAACGCGCCTTCGCCCTCGCTGGCGTCGCCGCCGTGCTCTTTGTTGCGACCTCCCTCCTGGCGGTCGGCACCGGCAGCAACGGGCCTGGCATCACCGAGTCCCTGAACATCAATTCCGTGATCGAGGAGACCACCAGGTGCGGCAATCCGTGGCGACAAGCCGGTCCGGGCCGTCACCATCGCGGCCGCGGAGATGTACGGCGAACTCCGCGCCACCCGCGAAAGCGTCAGCCGTATCGAAGGCAAACTCGACGGCCTCTCTGGTATCGACGAACAGCTCGACGACCACGAGGAACGCATCCGCCGCATCGAGTCCCGGCAGTGGCCCTGGCCCACCATCGCCGCACTCGCCGCCGTAGCCGCGGTCCTCGTCGCTTTCCTACAGCCCACACTCAGACAACAGCGCGCCCCCGCCTCCGGCCAAGTCCCGGAGGCGGGGCGCGCTTTCGTGTGCTCTCGGCGTCTCAGCGCCCGCTTGCCGGAGCCCGAGCAGCGAGTACCGGAATGGCAGCGATCTTCTCAGCGTCCAAGTGCTCCCACACCAAACCGGTCGGCCGGTGCGGTGACGGGCAGGAAATGATCTCCTCTGGTGTGACGATCAGGTCCACCCCGAAGTCGTGGCCGGTCGCCGGAAGCTCCTCGTCCAGCACTTGGAGGGAGTGGACCGTAGACACGACTACCGTTCGCTCGCTGATCAGTCCGGCCTCCATCAGGAAGGCGAACTCAAGATCCGAGTATCCGGCGCCCTTGCCGATGCGTACGCCTGCGCGGTTCACCGCGACGCTGCCGACGACCACCATGTCGACGGGCTGAAGCTCGGCGACGTCGACCCGCGGAGCTACCGTCGCCGCGACCTTGCTGGAAGCCGCCTCCCGCGCCGGAACAGGAAGCTCTGCGGGGTCGAGCAGGTAGAAGGGGCGCGGGTCTGCGAGCTTCGGCACCGCCATGAACACCGTCTTTCCCTCGGCCAGCGCCCGGGCGCGCACCGGCAGCTGGGCCTTGTCCGGCACGGCCTTGACGAAGCGCGCGCTGTGCCAGACCGGGATCTCGGCGAGGCGGTCCGCGGCGGCTTCGGAGCCCTTGAAGTTCGGGATGCGGCCGTGGGACGTGGCGTCCAGGACGGCGCCCTGCGCATCGAGCAGATCCCAGACGCGCTCGCGTACCCGCTGCTTCTCATCGTCCACATATGTGCGCATGTCGGGCTCCTTTATGCCGTGGTCACGTCGCTTCCATCAGCGCCATCAGCCGGTCCTGGGCCTCCTGCACCGCTGGTTCGTTCCGCCAGGGACGAAGTTCTCGGGCGGCTCGGAAGACGATGTTCATCCCACCACCTCCTCGCGTGCCGTGCAGTTCGTTTACAGCGTCGTTGAACGCGGCGAGCGCGGCGTCCAGGTCCCCCCTGCCGGATCCAGGCCAGCGTGAGATTGCCGAGGACGATCGCCCGGGACTTGCGCCGGTCGTGGAGCTCGGCCGCTGTCTGCGTCAGTAGCTGTTCGGCCTTGCGATAGTCGCCGAGGGAGAGGTAGCAGGAGCCGGCCAGGCGGCCGAGGTGGGTGGGCGAGAACAGATCATGGGCCGCGTCTGCACCGTGTGCCTGTTCAAGGTGCCTCTCGGCGCCCGCCAGGGCACGCTCGCACTCGCGTCCTTCGCCGAGGTAGGCGTGGGCCTCCGCAGCGTGCAGCATGGCCAGACCAGTGAGGACGTGGCTCGTGTATCGGACAGTACGGGCGGCTTGCAGGGCGAGATCGAGTCCTTCTCTGTAGTCGCCGGCTCCGTACAAGGCCACGTAGCAGGTACGTAAGAGCGCGTGCCCTTCCGCGTTCGGGTCGCGCAGGTGGCGTGCCACCTCGACGCTCTGCGCGTAGTACGAACGGGCTGTCGCGTGGTCCCCCGGCGTTGGGAGGCATCCCAGACGAGCTGCCCCATGAAGGTCGCGGCATCCGCCTGAAGGACACGCATCTCCCGCTGTACGCGGCCGGCCGGCGCTTCACCGGCGAGGAAGGCGACGCGGCTGGCGTGTTCGCCGGCGTGGGCCAGCAGAGTCGCGGAGGGCATCCGGTCGTAGCGCTCGCCCAACGACTGTATGTTGTCCCGCAGTTCGGCCACCGTCGCGAGATCCACGCGCGAGGGATAGCGCATGGCGTACTGCGTCCGCTCGGCGGGGTCCTGCTCATCGGCCGACGACACCACGAGGAGATCGCTCAGCTCCTCGGTGCTCACTTGCAGCACCTCCGCCAGACGCGGCCGGATCCACGGCTGGGGTGCCGCCTTCCCCGACTCCCAGCGCGCGACAGTAGAGCGCTCCACGCGCAGCGCTTCCGCCAGGCGCTCCTGCGTGAGGCCCACCGCTCGGCGGCGGCGCATCAGGCCGTGCCGTTTCAGGGCCATGGGCTGGCTCTCCCCGCGTAGTTCGTCGCGATGCTCGAAGGCGAAGCATCACAGGTCATGCCCGGTAATGCGTCACGAATGCCTCATCCGTGCGCCAATTCTGCTCTGGTTCCCGGCCGCAGGAGGCGGTTCCGTGGAGCTCCACCGCACGGACCAAGGACCCACGCACCGCATCCCGGGACGGAGATCGTCATGGCACCAGCCACACACGGCCCCTGGCAACTCCTGCAGCAGCAACGGGTATTCGGCCATGAGGCGGCGTCTGTGGGTGCGGCACGGAGGTTCGCCGAGTGCACACTCGCCGGCTGGGGGATCGCCGACCGAGTCGACGACGTGCGGCTCTGCGTCTCGGAGCTGATCACCAACGCCATGGTGCATGGCGACCCCACCGCTGGCGACATCCTCGTTCGGTTCAGCATGAGAGACCTCCTGCTCCGTGTCGAAGTGCATGACACCGTGACGGCATTGCCCGAGCAGCGCGCCCCGGACGACGGCAGTGACACCGGGCGCGGGCTCCTGCTGGTGGCCGCGTGCGCCGATGGCTGGGGCGTCGAACCGCATACCAGCCACAAGATCGTGTGGGCGGAGTTCAAGGTCGACGCTGCGGCGAAGATCGGGGGGATCGCATGCTGACTCCCGAACGCATGAGCAACGCCCGAGGAGGTATCGGGGTCCCGATGCTCAGGCTCACGACCCCGCTGACCGCTCGAACGTGGATCGGAGCCGACTCGGGCGGGTACGCGATCGGCTTCGCTCTCGTAGCCCATCCGCCCGCGCGCTGGCTCGATGCCACCCTTGTAGACATCAACCGCCGTATGCGCGCGCTGGCCTCCGCCGCCGGACTGCGCCCGCCCGACCGGCCCGTAGCCGACCTGGGAACCTGCCTGACGGTACGAGGCGGCTCCGTACAACTACGGTTCGACCGCATTCGTCAGCGCCTCGCCCTGCCTGCACACGAGAACTGGAAGCGGCTGCTCCTCACCCGCCCTGAGATCGCGCTCATCATCGGCCTGGCCCCGCTCGACGTCAGCGCCACCGCGGACGAAGCCAGTCGCTATCTCGACCACGGACTGACCAACGGCTACCTCATGCTCGGCCGCGTCCACGCCGAACACCCCATGCGTCCGCCTCCGCGCCGCGCCCTCGTGACCGGCGCCGAGACGGCAGCCCCATCCCAATCCAGCGACGAAGGGAAGCCCAGATGATCGACCACACCGAGACCGCAGAGAGCACCGAGCCCCGCCCGCGCTACACCGCCCCGCAGCTCATCGAGCTCGACGCGGTGTCGAAGGTGACGCTCGGCAAGTACGCCGAGGACAGCGCCGACCAGGGCCGTTACTTCGAGTAGGCCCGACGAGCGGTCCGGGGCGGATCCATCTGTCCGGCTCCGCCCCGGGCCCCACAACCAGCAGAAGGGGAAGGCATGTTCCATCCGAGCAGCCTCCGCACAGAGATCGACGCCTCCGAGCCGCGCCGGGTTGTGTTCGAGGGGGACACGCGCCTCACGGTCGTGGGCCCGTGCTTCGCCGACGCCACGCAGCTGCGGGACGGTCTGCGGCACGTCCGCGCCGGGCGGTGGGCGGCACTGACCAGGTGGCCGGGCAGCTACTGGGCGGTGGCTCAGCACGGGCAGACCACCGCGGTCATCACTGATGTCGCGGGAACACGGCCTGTGTACCTGGCAGAGACAGAAGGAGAGAGGACCTGCTGGTCGGTCTCAGCTCGGGCTCTCGCCGCACGCATCGGCGCCGGCTACGACTACGCGACGCTGACGGCACGCCTCCTCTGCCCCACCGTCCCAGAGGTCGCAGAGGACGGGACGGCGTTCACCGGCGTGCGGCGAGTGCCGGGCGGCCATGCGCTCGTCATCCAGGGGGACGGCTCGCACACTGTCACCGCGTACGAGCAGCCTCGCCGACTCCCTTTCGCCGAAGCAGCGCAGGAACTCCGCGAGGCACTGGTCACCGCCGTACAGGCCCGCGTGCAGGCGGCCGACAGGCCAACCGCCGACTTCTCCGGCGGTCTGGACTCCACCTCCCTCGCGCTGCTGGCCACGGGCATGGCAGACATGGAACTGCCCGCCGTCACCCACGCCGACGCCACCAGCCGCAACGAGGACGTGGTCTACGCACAGCGCGCCGCCGCCAGCCGACCCGGCCTGCACCACGAGCTCGTCACCGACGCCGAGGGCCTGTTCTTCGCCGATCTCCTCGACGCCCCCGCAACCGACCAGCCGTTCCCCGACGCCGCGCGCTGGCGCATGCGCGCCGCTTATCAGCGCCCCTGCATGGAGTACGGCAGCGACCTGCACCTGAGCGGTTCAGGCGCCGACACCCTGCTGTCCGCATCCCCGTACTACCTCGCCGACCTGGCCCGCGAACGCGAGACTGCGGCCCTCCTCCGCCACAGCCTGGCCCGCGCCCGACTGCGTCACCTGCCGCTGTACGCCGTCGTCACCGGCGCCGTCCGCCTCTCCAGGACCACCCATTCCCTGGCCTTGCAGCGTCTTGCCTACGACATCGCGGCGAACCCTGTGACGCGCCCCGATCCGGCCGCCCGACTTCACTGGGTCCGTGCCTCCGGTATCCACGCCTGGCTCACCCCGGACGCCCGACGCCACCTCGCCCTGCGCGCCGCCGAGGCGGCCGAGCGCTGCTCCGTCGAGCCCCAGGACACCAGCCGCCACCGGGCGTGGGCGGAGCTGCGCGAGTTCGGCACCTATGAGGCCGAACTGCGCAACCAGGCAAACGGTATGGGGCTCATCCACCAAGCTCCCTTCCTGGACAACGCCGTTGTACGCGCGGCCATGGCCATCCCCGTCGCAGCTCGTGCCTCCACCACCGCCCAGAAGCCACTGCTCGGCGCTGCACTCGGCGGGCTGGTGCCCGAGTGGCTGCTGGCACGCCGCACCAAGGGCGCCTACGACGGCAACGCGTACACCGGACTGCGCCGCCACGCCGACGTACTGCGCGGCCTGCTCACCGACAGCCGACTCGCTGCCGAGGGGTGGATCGCCGCCCCGGCGGTCCTCGCCGAACTCGATCGCCTGGCCGCTGGCGTACCCGGCAAGCTCGCCGCACTCGAAGCCCTCGTCACCACCGAACTCTGGCTGCACCAGCAACGCACCGCGAAGCCGGTCAACCGCCGCGCGGAGGTCGCCCATGCCTGACCTGCGCCCCGCGCGGACCGTCCGCGCCACCATCACCGACCGTGGCGCCATGCTCCTCGACCTACGCGGGCGGGGTCGTTGGTACGCGCTCACTCCGTCCGGCGCACAGTGGTGGCGTTACCTCGCTGAAGGCGCCACAGTGCGCGAGGCCGCCGACCGAGTGGCTGAGCTCTTCGGAGCCGCCCCGGAGGAGGTACGCGCCGACATGGCCACTCTCGCCGAACAGCTCCTCGCCCGGCGCCTGTTGCAGCCTCCAAGGCTGAAAGGGTGGCATCGATGAGCATCCCCATGGCTGTACCCGCCGAGGTTCCGCGTCCGCCCCTGGCCGACCGGCTCACCGCCATCACGGCGCTCGCTCTTGCCACAGCCTTGGTGCAAGCTGCCCCGCTGCGGATCACACTCGCTGTCGCACACCTCGCCAAGCGCACCACCCGCCGTGCCTCAACCGCAGCGGAGGCCGAGCACACGATCGCGGCCCGCGACTGGGCAGCCCGCTTCTTTCCCGGGCGCGCGGCCTGCCTGGAGATGTCCCTTGCCGCCCACCTTGCCTCCTGCCTACGCAGGCGAGCCGTGGACTGGTGCATAGGCTGCCGCTTCGACCCCTGCGCGTCGCACGCCTGGATCGAGGCGGACCAACATCCCGTCGGCGAGCCTGACACCCCCGACCGCCCCTTCCACGTCACCCTCCGCGTCTGACCGTAAGGACCCTTCTCAGATGACCGCCACCCACAGCGGCCCCGACGCCGTCGACCGTGCCGCCCAGGCCGTACCCGTCTCCCGCTTCCACGGGGCCGACGGCACCGCCGTACGCCCCTGCACCCCCGCCGCCGTCACGCACCGGCACCTGCGCATGCTCGACGTCCCGCCGGGCGCCAACATCCTGGAGATCGGCATCGGCTCCGGCTACTCCGCCGCCCTCCTCGCCCAACTCGCCGGATCCGACGGACAGGTCACCGCCCTGGACATCTCCCGAGAACTGACCGACCGCGCCCATGCTCTCTACGCCCAGCACGGCGACCGTGTCACCGCCCTCACCGCCGACGGCATGCTCGGCCACCCCGACTGCGCCCCCTACGACCGGATCTTCGTCGGCGCCACCCCACCCGCCGTCCCCGCCGCCTGGCTCGACCAGCTCGCCCCCGGCGGCGTCTTGTTGACCGGGGTCAAACTCTCCGCTCTCCCCGGCTCCTACGCCGTCACCCACATCACCGCCGACGCCCCGGGCCGCCCCCACACCGCCACTGTCCAACACGGCGGATACACCCCTATGACCGCCGATGCCGGCCCCGACGCCTGCACCCCCGTCCACGCCCCGGACGCCCCGCACCACTGCCTCGCCGCCCCGGACATCAGCGAGGAGACCGCCCAGAGCCTCCTCGCTCTTCTCCTCGCAGCCCCACACGCGGAAAAGACCCCGGCCACAGACGATGAGTACTTCCACCTCAAGAACTGGCTGATCGCCGAGAACCCGCCCGGCCTCCTTGAAGCCACCACCGCCCACGGCACCGGCATCGGCTTGGGCATCCGCACCGCTGACGGCACCTACACGGTTGCCCTCGCCACCGACACACACCTTCACGCCGACGCCCAGGTCTCGCCTGCCCTCGACGCCCTCCGCGCTCTGATCCACCGCTGGCAGCACGCCGGCGCGCCCCGGACCCACCAGCTTCCTGCCCACCTGATCCGCACCGGTGAGTTCTGGAGTGTCCGTCTGGGCCGCACTCCGTAATGCGCTTCGGCCCGTCGGAGGAATGGGCTCACTCGAACCAACTGACCGGCGGCAGTACGGCCACGCCCCGCCCGGCGACGGGCGGGGCGACGCGGATCGGGCTACCGACCGGGCGGCGCAGATGGTCCGCCGCCAGGAGCTAGGCCACGAGCACGTCGAGGCCCAGCTCATCGCGCTGGGCGCTCCGGTGTCGCGGGCCGACTGCAACCCGGCCGTCTGGCTCCGAGAGGCCCTGGCTGCTGTCGGCGCCCGCAACATCCGACACCGCGGCGCGCACCGGCCTCCCTGCCCCGACAGCCCGTGCCCCAAGCGCCCCGACCCGCTTCCGCGCGGACTGGCGCATCACCGACCTGATGCGTCACGCCGAAAACCTGCGGCGCGCCCGACCCCGGCGTCGTCTGCCCGGACGACGGCCCGGAGTTCACCGCCCTGCAGGAGTAGGTGCGGGCGGCACTGAAGAAGGAACCCTGCAAGGAACCCGAGCTGGCCCGCCGCGGCGGCCGCGCCCTGTGTGACGGCTGCACCGCTCACAACTAAGACGGTGTCCTATGTGGTGAGGCGGACCAGTCGCTTGTAGCAGCACAGGGCTGCGGCGAGGCCGAGAAAGGCCAGGTAGTTGCGGGAGTGGCGTTCGTAGCGGGGGCTGAGTCGGCGGTAGCCAGACAGCCACGAGATCGTCCGCTCGATCACCCACCTGCGGCGGCCCAACCGTTCGCTGGACTCGATGCCTTTGCGGGCGATGCGCACGCCGATGCGCTTGCCTCGTAACCATTTGCGCAGGTGGGGGATGTCGTAGGCCTTGTCGGCGTGCAGGCGCTGGGGCTTGAAGTGGCGACCGCGGTGGGGGTCGTGTCTCGTTTGGTGACCCTCGGGCTTCAGTGCTTCGCTGTCGTGGGTGTCGGCGGCCGAGACGCCGACGAGAAGGGGCAGTCCGTTCGCGTCCGACAGGATGTGCATCTTGGAACCCGGCTTGCCCCGGTCCACGGGGCTCGGACCTGTGAGTTCGCCCCCTTTTCAGCCCGCACGTGAGCGGAGTCGAGGACCACGCGCGAGACGTCGATGAGGCCGGCGTCATCGAGTCGGTGCAGCACCGCCTCATGCAGCCGGCCCCACACCCCGGCCCGCGACCAGATCACGAACCGGCGATGAGCTGTCGACTTTGATATCCCGAAACACGGCGGCAGAGCCCGCCAGGCGCAACCGCTGACCAGCACATAGATGATCGCCGCGAACAGCGTCTCATCAGGCGTGTCCTGCGTTCCGCCGCCCTGTGGCCGCACCTTCGACGGTGGGATCAGCGGCTCGGCGATCTCCCACAGCCCGTCCGGAACAATCCAACTCCACGTACCCCGCCCCATAGACAGCCCAACGAGCGATCACCACATAGGACACCGTCTTAATACCGATCTTGCCTCAAGGAACCAGATGCACCTCGGGTCGCAGGGCTGGCGTGGTTCGCGGGGTGTACTGCTGCCGACGTGGTCACCGGAGGGCTGGAGTGTTGGCGCGGAGCAGTGCGGCTCCGAGAGGGGTGAGGGTGTGTAGTACGGATGCGGCGTGGCGGTGGCTGGTGATCAGCCCTGCGTCCCGCAGGGCGGTGGCGTGCTGGCTGGCCGATGATGCGGAGACGCCGGTGGCGCGGGCGAGTTCGCCGGTGGTGGCGCCGGTGGCGACGGCGCGCAGGACGGCGGCGCGGGTGCGGCCGAGCAGGGTCGCCAGGGGGGCGCCGGAGCCGAGGTCCCCGGGGAGCGCGGCGTGGTGGGGCTCGTGGCTGAGAGAGTAGATCAGGACGGGATCCAGCGCGGTGTCGCCGAAGGCCACCGGATTCCCCCAGCAGAAGTATGACGGGACCAGGAGGAGCCCGCGGCCGTTCAGGTGCAGGTCGCGGTCCTCGGGATAGACGGTGTGCAGGACGGGGCGCTGCCATCGCAGGCTAGGCCCCAGATTCTGGAGGATTCCGTCGATCCCGCCGTCGAGCACGGCGCGTGTGCGGGCGGACCGTTCGGCTTCTATGCGGCCCTGGATGTGGTCGTTGTACGGGCGGATGACCGTGTCGTGGTAGGTCCGTATCGCCTGTACCAGTTCCTCGCGCATGCCCCCCTCCGCCAGCCGCGGTGCCCAGGTAGGGGCTCCGCTGGTGCGAGCGAGGATGCCCGCCTCGTCCAGGACCCGGCGCTGCGGGGTGGCCAGGATGGCCTCCAGACCGGCGTCGAGTCCTTCTGCGGCCTCGGGAGGGGTGAGGAAGTCAGGGAAGTAGGTGGCGCGCGGGACCAGCGGTAACAGCAGAGTGCGCAGGGTGCGGGCGAGGTCTGCGGCATGCAGCCGGGCGCGGGCAGTGCGATACCACTCTGCGTAGGCCCAGCGCCCCTGGCGGGACTGGAAGCGGTGCAGGCTCGCGCAGATCTCCCACAGCGGATCCGGTGCGGCCGCAATGCGGGTCCGGGCCAGGTCGGCATCGGTGAAGTGGATCCGGAGCATTCGCTTCCCCCTTGTGGCCTGGGCTTTTCGGGCAGAGTGAAAAGCCCTGGCTGGCCATGCTCGCGTCAGAGATGCTCAAGGAGCAAACAGGCGCGGGGGAATTCGAGGCGGCATCCGGCCGCCGTGCAGTCGTGCACTCGGCTGTGAACGGGGGTGGGCACGGGGGTAGTTCCTCACCTCATGCGCGTCTTCTTCCTTCGTCGGCCGAGAGACAGACAAGGAGAGCGGGACATGAGACCACGTAAAAGAACGATCGCGATCGCGCTCGGCGTAGCAGCGGCGCTGACGTTACCGGCCGCTCCGGCGGGCGCTGCCGATGACGATACGGACCTGCTTCACCTCGAGCTGAGCCTCGGCCTGCACGGGGAGAAGGCCCGTGTGATGAGTGTCGTGTACGACTACTTCGAGGCCCGGGACAAGGGCTGGCTGGACCCACAGGAGTCGAGCACGGCTCTGTCCCTGCTCAAGGAGAACGGTGGCGCGGTCGCCGAGCAGCCCGAGAAGTTCGCCGCAGGACCGGCTGCCATCGCGGACGAGGCCGCGGAGGAGAAGGGGCTGCAGGCCACAGAGGTGCTGACCGGTTTCGGCCGGGACAGCCGGGTGAAGTTCCGCGGACGCACCGCGACTGTGACCGTCACCTCGGGCACTGCTATCACCTGGAACGACGAGGCGCTCGGTGAATCCACCCTCAACGACACGTACACGGTGACGCTGAAGCGTGAGAAGAAGACCTGGCATATCACGGACGTCGCCTACGCGCCGATCCCGAGCACCGAGTCGGAAGGGTTCAGTGTGCCCACCGGCGTTGCGGACCTGCCCCCGCTGTCGGATGCGGCCCCAGCCGGGGACGAGGTGAGCGTTCTCGCTGAGGGCACGTACGACCGCGACGCCGCCGCAGAATACGCCGACGAGTGGTCGTCGCAGTCGTCGTATACCTACTTCGACCCAAGCGGCATCCAGAGAACCGTCATGGAGCCGGCGTACAACCCGGAGTACGACATACAGGACAACAACTGCGCCAACTTCGTCTCCCAGGCTCTTCATGCCGGCGGCTGGCCGAAGGCCGGTGGATGGAACAAGGACGACGACAACAACTGGACGGACAACCTCACTGGCCCCCGGGGCCCTTCGACTACCTGGTCGGTCGCCTACCGGCTGTGGGTCTACGCGATCAACGACAAGCGTGGGGAACGTCTGCGCACCTGGCCGCCGGAGGACGCCGACGGGTTCCCGGGCGACCCCAACGGGGACAACCAGGACGTGTGGTCACTGGAGAAGGGTGATCTTCTGTTCGCGGACTGGGATCCGTACGGCGCAGCAGACGGCAAGATCGACCACGCGATGATCATCACGGGGACGGTCGGCGAGGGATTCGAGGAGGAGCCCGTTTACTCCCAGAACACGCCGTTCCGGAACAACCTGCCACTGAGCATCGGAATGAAGATCGCCACTGGCGACAAGCCCGACGTGGAACCAGGCAATGGCATGGGCGGACAGGCGCGCGCGCCGATCTACTACCCGGTCCACATCAAGGACACGTTTGAGACCGACTGATCGCCTAGCCTCAGCCTTTGGCTCCACCGAGGTGCAGGTGCCGGAGTGCTCGCCCGACTCGGCACCGATGTGAGCGGTGGCCTCAGCCTCGATCAGCTCCTGCAGGATCCGCTGGGCGAGAAACCCGATCATCTCGATTCCGTCGGTCGTACGTAGTGACTCCATGAGGCGGAGTAGGTCTGACTAGGGCAGGGCCATCGCGCATTCTCTCGTTTGAACGAGCTTGCTGCTCGGAGAGTTGCGCGATGGCTGTGCTGTGACCAGGAGCTATCCCAAGATCCCTGCTACGCCCTGCGGGGCACCATCGGGTGCTTAAAGACCTGCCGCAGGGCGGGCCGGGACCTGCCTGGATCCGGCCCGCCCTGCGGCCCCTACAGTGGATGAAGGAGATGACCATGGACGCCAACCCCACCGCCCTGCTTCTCGACCTCGCTGCCCGCGCTCAGAACCTCGACGACCGGGACTCGTTGAACGACCTCCTGGCCACGGGCCACCGCGCCTGGTGCGCGGGTGTCGCCGACATCCGATCCGGCATCGAGCGGGAGACCGGGAGCTTGTCCGGCCAGCAGCTCGCCGAGCGGTGCGCTGCGGCAGGCGTGCCGTGGGAGAAGGAGATGACGCGCGGCGAGGCGGTCTCCGCGCTCGCGTTCGCCACCTGGGAGGCCGCGCCAGCCGCCATGGCCTACACCGAGCTGGAAGAGCACGCCGCGCGCTTCGGTGCCTGCCTGCTTGGCGAGGAGATGCGGTAGGCCGGCGCTCGCAGCGGCTGGACACCAACCCACCCGCTTTGGCATTATCGAACCTGTCGCGCTCATCCGGGAGCCGGCATCGCCTTGCCGAACCTTCCAAAGGGGTTGTGATGTCTCAGGCCGAACGGCTCGTGGACACCGCGCAGATCGTGGCCGAGTTCGGCACGAGCAAGCCCCGGATCAGCGAGTGGAGCAACGACCCGACCAGCGGCTTTCCCGAGGTCGCGCACACCGAAGGCCGCAAGCGGTTCTGGCGCTACGACCAGGTCGCCCAGTTCTTCGCCCAGCGAGCCCCGAAGAAGCGCACGCTGCCGGCAGCGGTACTCGAGGCCGACCAGGACGAGCTACTGACCAAGCGGGAGGTGGCCCAGCTCCTCGGGTACACCCGCACCTCGACCATCGACGGCTACATTCGCGACAGGCCCGGATACTTCCCCGAGCCCGACCAGGACGTCGACGGCCCGCTGTGGCGCCGCGGCACGATCGTCGCCTGGGCCACCAACCGGCCCGGCAAGGGCCGACGGGCATCCGCCCCGGGCGCTGCGCTGCCCAAGGTGTCGGCCGAAGGGGACCCCGACGATCTACTCGGTACCGCCGAGGTCGCAAGCCTGCTCGGCTACGGCAGCGCCGCCTCCTTCTCCAGCGCCCTCTACCAGGGGCGCATCCCCGAACTGCCCGAGCCCGACGTCCTGGAGAAGGGGGAAGGCGGCCGCGGCCGGGCCCGCAAGAAATGGCGCCGGGCCACCGTCGTCGCTGCCGCCCGGCAGCGTGGCGTGCTGCCGGCCGCCGACCAAGACGCGGACGAGGACCTGGTCGGCGCCGCGGAAGCGGCCCGGATCCTCGGCTACACCAACGCCGACAGCTTCATCAGCGCGCTGGGGCACGGGCTCCTGCCCGACCTCGAGCAGCCCGACGGATACGAGTACCGCCGCGGCAGCGCCGGCCGTCCCCGTCAGCAGCGATGGAAACGCTCCCGCCTCGAGGAGCTGGCAGCCCGCCGCTCCTCGACACCCTGACCGCACCGATCCCGCGGCATACGCAGGTACCGTAAGACCGCGGCCTCTGGTTGAAGGGATCGACGAACATCCCGGCGGGCCAGACGCCGCACGATGGCCGGTATGGAGAGGCCAGCCACCTCTCCCCCGCGAAGCCCCTGGCTCCGCGGAACCGGCCATCACCACTACCCCAGCCCTAGAGGGCGAGGAGGCGGCTCTTGCCGAACACGTCGTTGGCGATCTGCGTGAACTGATCGGCGGCCGTCACGCCGCGGAAGATTCCGTCCCGTCGGCGCCCACCAGCCGCCCCCGCGCGCGGCGTGCCGGTAATGAGGCGACTGGCACCAAGGTCGAGGAGAACGAGGTCCATGCCGCCAGTCCAGGAAGCAATACCACAGTCCGCCTGAACACACGATCGCTTCGCACGGGCCCGTGTCGGAGCTGGGCACGGGACACGGCATGTTGCCGTCGGAGACCGGCTCGGGGTGTTCGCACTGGTCCCGCCACACTTTGGCCCGCTGCGCCAGGTCCTCGAGAAACCGCCCTTGATCATGGTTGACATGGCGGCGCAGCACGGTGGTCTCGTGCCGCAGCACGAGCAGCTCTGCGTCCTTCGCCGCATCGTGGCGGAGTGGCTTTATTCACCAGTAGTGACGGCGGTTGTTCACGAGTTGGGGAGGCACCCAGGTCCACGGTCGGGTGATGTTCACAAGTTTGGACAGCACTGAGGTACTTGCCAGGGCAGCATCGGGGTGCTCCTGGTGAAGGGTCCTGGTCATGCCGCAGATGTCCAAGGCCGAGGTGGCGTCGCGGGGGCCCGCCGGTCACCGACCGGCGGGCCCCGCGCTGTGTCTCGCGGTGTCTTCCTGTGTGTCAGTCGCAGGTCTTGTACGTGTAGCTGCCGTACTTCAGCTCCTGGTCCTCGTAGAAGCTCCACCGCCCCGTGTTCGACCGGTAGAACCCGAACGACTGGTTCGCCTCGCCCACGTACCTGAACTCGATGCGCCGCTGCAGCTGGTCGGTGTGGGTGGCGACGTAGAGGAGATGACTGTCCGCCTGGCCGAACGTCGCCTTGCCGACCTTGCCATCGGCAGTCAGGCCCCAGCGCTTCTGGAGGTTGATCGTCGCGGCCTTGGTGAGGGCGCCGAAGTTGCCGTCGATGTCGTGCTCGGAGAAGCGGCCGCCGCTGCTGTTCACCTCGGCGCCCTCGGCCACCAGGATCCGCTGCCACAGGCAGGTGGCGTTGGAGTTGTTGTACGACGTCGTCGACAGTGTCCCCTCGTCACTGAAGTCGTCGTAGTAGTAGCCCGCGCCACTGACGTAGCCATCGGAGGCGGCAGCCGACACGGGCGAAGCGCCCAGCCCGAGGCTGACCGCCGCAATGACCGCGACGGCTCCGGCCCCCCAACGGGTGCTTGCTGTACGGATGTTCATGATCGGATCCTCCCCCGACGCCCCGTGAGTGCGGGGCGCAGCTGATGCGGCATTACACGGATGGGGGCAATCGGCCTCAAGCCGCCCCCTCGGCACTTGGCAGCTTGTCAGCCGCAACTGCCGCTCCGCCAACCTTTTCAGCCCTAGCGAAAAAGTCCAGCTCACCCCGGCCAATCTGGTGTTCGTTTCCCAATGAAACGGTGCCTGGGGTCAGGCCGGGGTAGCGCCGGACGAGGCTCGCTCGGCACGAGGGAGTCCCGGCCCGTCGCCAGTTCCGCCATGTACTTGTGCATGCCGTCATTTCTCGTGAATAACCACCGGCTCGCCGCCCACCGTCTGTTGCTCAAACCCATAGACAAACGCTGCTGACGAAAGTGAACGAAGCCAGCGGAGTAGCGCAGATGGGACGGACAGCAGCTTCCGAGTCACCTTGTACACCAGGGACACGCTCACCCGGACATGCTCCCAGTCAGCGCAACATCATCGCTGCCACCTGCGGCGATGACTTTTCGAGCGGCACACGGGGCGGACCCACGACGCCACCGCCGCCCGCCACTACAAGATCGTTGAGCACTTGAAGACGGCCGGCCTCGGGGCCTCGCCGACCTGGGCTTCCTCGGCGGGGACAAACCCGAGAACCCCGACGACCTGGTCATCGTCACTGGCTTCAAGGCCACCCGTGCCCGCAAGCTCACCCCGGGGAAGAAGCAGGCCAACCGCGTCCTGGCCGCCGGACGAGCCCCCGTCGAACACGGCTTCGCGAACCTGAAGGCCTGGCGCGTCCTCACCAAGCCCCGCACCGACCCCGGCCGCGCCACCGCGCTCCTGCGCGCCCCGCTCGTCATGACCAACTTCGAAGTCAACCGGTGATGGACGATCAGACCACAGACCCCGCCCGCGACCAGCACAAGCACACCCGATCGAGCGTCACGCCATCCCCTCCGACCAGCACTTCGAGTATGCCGAAGGTTCCAGGAAGCCGTAGACGGATGTCTGACGGCCTATCTGCTCGGTTCGTTGCACATGCGTGAAGCTCCAAATGAAGCCGCGAGTCTGCCAGCAGGCCACAACTCACAGCGTCAGATCTTCGCCGTTGTGGGAGGTAGCGCATGACGGCGTCAGACTCGGCGGCAGCGATCTCGAAGCTCGGAGATGACGGCTCTCTCGCGCGCGTTGACGGCACCGTCCACCGTGGCCACCCGGTCGGCCACGTCGAGGAGGTCGCTCAGATCCCCTGGCTCGGCGTCTATGCGCTGCCACACCTCGGCGGGGTCGATATCGACAAGGTGAGCGAGCTGTTCGTCGACCACCTGGTGCTGATCCCGGACCAGCCGCACCAGGTGCCGCATCAACAGCGCCTCATCGTCGGCGACCTCGCGGTTCGCCCTGATGACGAGCCATGCGACCCACAGCATCAACTGCGGATGCTGACTCCGCTTGCTCAGATTTTCGGCGAGTTCGATCACCCGCGCCTCGTTCCGGAAGACGGCCTGCGCGTGCCGCCCGGCGAGTAGCGTCGTATAGCGGTTCAGAACTACCGCAAGGGGAACGCCGACCAAGGGGATACCGATCTTGATGATGTTGCGCTGCAGGAGATGCTTCCCGACGACGGGGAGCCCCTTCGCGGCGGTCAGTACCGCTCCGGAGTAGAAGCGCTTGATCATCGGCCGCACTATGGCCGGGACCGCCTTGACCACGCTCTCCCGGACCACTTCCCCGCTCTTGATCGTGAAGGCCACTCGAATGAGCTTCCACATGTCATCGGGGTCGGACAGGTCGAGCGGGACCCGGTAGAGGACTGCGATGTCGTAGGCCAGGCGGAGCTGGAGCCGGGTGATGAACGCGACATCGACCATCAGGGTCGCGACAGCGGCCGGGACAGTCGCCGGCGAGGCACCACCAAGGCTCCCGAGGGTGGCGACGACTGCCGCCGAGTAGGCCCCGGCGGAGAGCCCGCCTTCGAGCGCGGCGTACCGAGCCGCCATCTTGATCCGCTGATCGACGATGGCATCCGCAGGGACGCCCGCGTACCGCTCCTGGAAGTACTGCCAGTCGACCTTGGCGGCGTAGGAGCTCATGGCCTGAGCGCTGAGCTTGGTGAACCAGCCGCCCGACTTGATGTCGTCCGGGCTCAGCCCTTTGACGAACTCCCGTATCTCGTCCCGCTCATGCTCGACAGCCTCCCGGTCGGCATCGCCGGCGTCGACAGCGTCAATCGGAGCTTCGGTCATGGCGAGTTCCCCCAGGCGATTCAGCGTATAGCCAGGTTGCCAGGTTTGGACAACCCCGCTGACGTCTCAACACGGCGGCTCAGTAACCAGCACATCTGCCGACGGATGCCCCATTGAGCTGCAACCCTAGCGCGTCATCCTGCGGCCGGTGCCATCGCGTAGACCTCCGTCGTGATCGCCTTCACTGGGGTCAACTGCGTCACACACCAAGCAACCCCGAGTGAACAGCACCGTGTCGGCCGCCTTCACCGCCTCGTCCGCCGCGAGCTCCTCGGCGATGCAGTCGGGCTCACCCGCGTACGTCCGGCCGAAGCGCGACCGGACCCCCTCGAGCAGCCCGATCTGGTCTTCCTGTTCCTGAGTGTCAGCGACCGCGTCAACGTCGTTCGGCGGCGGCGAGTTCGTCGCGCTCGGCCCGCACCTCCTCCAGCTTCTTGGCCAGCTGGTCTTCCAGCTCGTCCAGTTCCGCGCGTCGCGCCGCGATCCGTTCCGCGATCCCGGATCCACCATGGGACCGGATCGTAGGCGGCAACGGGCCGTCGCCACGGGGAACCGGCAAAACCGCCCCGGCCCGCCCCGTCAGACGATCAAGACCGCAGACTCCCGCTCGCAACCTGCACGAGCACGCCCATGGAGCGTCACACCAGCCCCTCCGACCAGCACGTTCGAAAGATGGCGAAGGCTCGAGGAAGCAACCTCCGCCGCTTGGGTTCCTTCACGCGTGTCCCGTCTCACCGATAGTTGAGCGGTTCTCAGCAAAGGTTGGCTGACCCCTTTCGTCTCAGTGAAGCTCTTGACTGCGCCGCTCGGGCCGCGACTGACCCGGAACAGCTGCGATTCCGGGCTCGGCTGACAGGCCTTGCTGGACTGTGCCCAGACGGACGCCGGCCCCCGCGCACCCGCGCCGGTTGCCACCCTCGTCGGCAGCAAGTCGTCCGCGCCGCCGGGCCGTTCACCGCGAGGAGTGAACATGATCCCGCCCGCAGGGCACGGAACCCCGCACACCTGCCCGGGATCCCGGCCCGGTAGCACACTGGCACTCCCAACCCTCCTCTGCATCAAGGGAGATGTTCGAATGATCGGACCGACCGCCGCACCCGAACTGCGGACGGGCCGCTGCCAGTGCGGCGATATCGCTTACGAGGTGACCGGCACCCCGGACGACCCCCACCTGTGCTCGTGCAAGCACTGCACGCTCATCTCAGGCTCGCCGGCGATGGCCTGGGTCGGGTTCCGCAAGGAGGAGCTGACCTGGACCGGCCCCGGAGGCGAGCCAACCTGGTATGGGACCTGGCCGACCTTGCACCGCGGCTTCTGCCCGCGCTGCGGGACCCACCTCGTCTCCGTCGCAGACGACTCGGAAACGATCATGGTGACGTTCTTCAGCCTCAACGAGCAGAGCGGCCTCGAGCCGGTCGGGCACAGCTTCCGCCAAGTCGCCGTGCCGTGGATGACCATCACCCTCGCCCCCGACCCGCTTCACCAGTAGTGCGCACGGCCGCTCCCCGGCCCGCGCCGCAGTGACAAAGCTTCGGCTGGGCGGGGAGAAATCCGGGCGTATGGTGGTCCGCGTGACGGACGTGACCCGCGAGGATCTTGACGACGTTGCCTCAGTGCTTCCGGCACTGGTACGCGCCTTCGGACTGAGCGAGGCCACGAGCTGGAGGTTCCTGACCACGGGGCTGATGAACCGCAACTGGCGTCTGGAGAGGCCCGAGGGCACGTTCGCGCTGAAGGAGATCAGCGACGTATCGCTGGCCAAGGCCCGTCGGAACCTGGGGGTGCTGTCCCGTCTCGCAGACGAGGGGTTGCCGGTCTGTGAGCCGGTGCACAGCGTCAGCGGGGATCCCGTCGTCGAGGTGGACGGACGCGGATACTGCCTGCTGCCCTGGGTGCACGGGAAGCACGTACGGGGCACCGAGCTGTCACTGGATGAGGTACGGAAGCTCGGTGGGCTGCTGGCACGGCTCCATGAAGGGCTTAACGGCGCGGTGGTCCGCGACGGGCTGTTGCCCGGGGCGGACGAGCGGCCCCGCGCCAGGGTGACGACGCCGGAGGCCGCAGCTACGAAATCCGACCGCCTCCTACAGACCATCGGGCGATCCGGCTCGGAGGCTTTCGATCGGTTCGCGGCCGAGGCGCTGGAGCAGCGCAAGCTGCTGCTCGACAAGTACGCGCCGCTACGACCGAGCGCCGAGGTCCCGCTGGGGCCGTTCGGCTGGACGCACGGCGACTTCCAGTACCGGAACATCCTGCGGCGCGACGGCACCGTGGTCGCGGTACTGGACTGGGACCGGATTCAGGTGCGTCCCTACGGGGAAGAGGTGGCGCGCACCGCGCAGGTCCAGTTCGGCATGGACGGCCGCCTGGACCTGGAGCGCATCGCCGCTTTCGTGACCGGGTACCGCACGGTCGCCCCGCTGGGCGTGAACGATCTGGCCGACGCCGTGTCCCGTCTGTGGTGGAAGCGGCTGACCGACTTCTGGCAGCTGGAGTGGCACTACGACCGGCAGAACTCCAGCTGCGACGACCTGTTTCTGGCGGACGAGCCGGTCGTGCAGTGGTGGAGCGAGCATCTGGACGAGGTACGGGCCGCGTTCGCGGCGTGCCCGTGACAGCTACCCGTCGAGAACTCCGGCCGCGGCCAGCTCCGGCAGGCACGGCCGGGTCAGCTGCTCCGCCCGCATGCGGGCTCCGGCTCCCAGTTCCGCGTGATCGGCAGCCTGGATGGCGTGTGCCCATGCCTCGGTGTCGTCGTAAGGCAGGGCCATGCCTGAGCCTCCCAAGGCCTCCGGGATGCCTCCGCGGCGGGCCCCGAGGGTGGGCAGGCCGCCCAGCCCAGCCTCGATGATCACTCGGGGGAAGGCGTCCTCGACGGCGGAGGGGACGAGCAGCAGCCGGTGGCGGGCATAGAGCGGCGTCATGTCGTACGTGCGTGGCACGTAGGAGACGTTGTCGTAGCCCGCGAACTCCTCGGCGGTGTCCCACCAGCCCTCGACCAGGGTGAAGTGCCGGTCCGGTAATCGCCCAATCAGGCGGTGCAGCAGCGCCGAGCCTTTCGCCGGAACTGGGTTGATCATGAGGAGGTCGCCGGTTGGGGGTTCGTCTTTCAGCACGGGCCTGACGAAGGGCGGGTGCAGCACAGTGAGGCAGGTGTCCGGACGGGGCCGGGCGCGCGTGGCGACGAACTGGGAGACGGCCAGCGCGTGGTGCGGCGCCCCATGGAGGACGCCGAGCCCGTTCCCGGAGACCGAGTGCAGGATGCCGACGACTCGCGAGGTGCGGCGGCCCATCGCGCACAGGTCCGCGGCTCCCTCCTGTGCGGTGATCACCAGGTCCGGGGACAGGCGGTGCAGCGCGTGGCACACAGCCGCTTCCAACGCCGGCTGAGGCACGGCGCGGCACGTGAGGCCCTTCCACTGGTAGTGCAGCTCGTCGTCCTGCTGCTCGCAGGGAACACCGAGCGAGGCCAGGTGGCGCCGCATCATCGGCAGCTCGGACGCGGCGGCATCCCAGGGCGGCTGGTGGGTGCCGAGGTAGACGACGGACCAGCCGGCAGCGCGGAACTCCTCGGCCAGGAGCTGCTGCGTTACTTCCGCGCCGCCGATGAGGAACGGTGGCGGCGTACGACGCCAGGCGAACAGGACGGTGGGCACGCGTCACCGCCCATTCAGCACGAGGTCTGTGACGGCCTGTGCCACATCCTCGGGGGGCTGGTCGGCCGAGACCACCTCGAGGCGCCGCGTGATCACTGGCTGCTTGCCGTTGAGGGGGAGTGTCCAATAGACGGCGGATCCGATGATCAAGGAGACGCCTGATGAGCGAGACCATCACCGAGCACGAGGCCGTGGAGGAGCCGGTCGTCGAGTCGGCCGCGGAGGCGGTGTCGGACGAGCAGTTGATCGGGATGCTGGTCGACCGTGCCCGTTCCGACGGGCTGCAGTTGACCGGGGAGGGCGGGCTGCTGCAGCAGCTGACCAAGCGGGTGCTGGAGTCCGCGCTGGAGGGCGAGATCACCGATCACGTCGGCTATGACAAGCACGACGCGACGGGCAGGAACAGCGGCAACAGCCGTAACGGCACCCGGTCGAAGACCGTGCTGACCGATGTCGGCCCGGTCGAGGTAAAGGTGCCCCGCGACACCGCCGGCACCTTCGAGCCGCAGATCGTCCGCAAGCGGCAGCGGCGTCTGACCGGCGTGGACGAGATGGTGCTCTCGCTGTCCGCGAAGGGCCTCACGCACGGGGAGATATCGGCTCATCTGGCCGAGGTGTACGGGGCGGAGGTGTCCAAGCAGACCATCACCACGATCACCGACAAGGTGATGGAGGGCATGGCGGAATGGCAGTCCCGCCCGCTCGACCGCGTCTATCCCGTGGTCTTCGTGGACGCCATCAACGTGAAGATCCGGGTTCTGTCGACGATCTTGTGATCCGGACGCTTGAGCGGGTCGTGTCAGCTGTTCGCGATCATGCATCGCGTGCTCTCGTGATGTGCTCTTGGAGCTGTTTCCGCACCTGTCCGCGTTGCTGATCGAGGAGGTCCAGCGGCGGCCGGACAAGGTGGTGCTGAGGACGCGGGCGCGAGCGACGACCGCGGCCTGCCGGTGCGGCCAAGGCTCGACACGAGTGCACGGCCAGTATGTGCGCCAGCTGCGTGATGTCGCCGTGGGCGGGCTCGGCGTCGTGATCGAGTTATGCATACGCCGCTTCCGCTGTGAGAATCCCGCCTGCTCCGCGGTGACGTTCGCCGAGCAGATCGCAGGACTGACCACCCCGCACAGCCGCCATACCCCAATGCTGCGTGTGGTGTTGACGCAGATCGCCCTGGCCCTGGCCGGCCGGGCAGGAGCCCGCTTGGCGGCCGCGGTCGGCATCTCCGTGGGCAGGGATACGCTGCTGCGGCTGGTCAGAGCCTTGCCCGAGCCCGATGTCGGCCACGTGGAAGCGCTGGGCGTGGACGACTTCGCCTTCCGCAAGGGCCGCCATTACGGCACGATCCTGATCGACATGGCCACCCACCGTCCGCTTCACCTCTTCGACGGCCGCGAGGGCGAGGACCTGGCCGCCTGGCTGCGCGATCACCCCGAGGTGAAGGTCATCTGCCGGGACCGCTCGGGTAGTTACGGGGAGGGCGCACGGCTCGGGGCGCCACAGGCCGAGCAGGTCGCTGACCGCTATCACCTGTGGGCCAACCTCGGCCAGGCGGTCGAGAAGACGGTGAACGCCCATCGCGCCCGCCTGGCCGAACCGCCTCCTGGATCAGCCGACACGCCCGACGAGCCGGAGGCGGAGCCGCAGGAGGTCCAGCCATCACGGGAGCTGAAGATCGTGACTCGGCTGCGTGAGCAGCATGCCGCCGTCCACGAACTGTGGGAACAGGGGATGTCGAAGGCGGCGATCGGCCGGAAACTCGGGCTGCACCAGGCCACAGTCCGCAAGCTGGTCAACGCCCGCTCTGCCGACGATGTCGTCGCCAAGAGCCTCCAGCGGGCGCACATCGTCGATCCGTACGTCGGCTATCTCCACCGGCGCTGGAACGAAGGCGTCAGAAACGCCGCCCAGCTTTGCCGCGAGATCCAAGAATTGGGTTACACCGGAGGCGAGTTGGCCGTCCAACGTCACCTGCGACGCTACCGAACCGGGCGTGGACACGCACCGGTCCCGGGACCGAAGCCTCCGTCGGTCCGCGAGGTCACTTCCTGGATCATGACTCACCCCGAACACCTACGGGACGAGGACGCGGACAAGCTGCACCGCCTGCGGGAACGCGATCCCGAGCTGGACCGTCTCACCGGCCACGTCCGGAAGTTCGCCGCGATGATGACCGCGCGCCAAGGCGAGCGCCTCGAGAACTGGATCGCCGACGCCGAGCAGGACACCCTGGCCCCGCTGGCGTCCTTCGCCCGCAACCTCCGCCGTGATCTCGACGCCGTCCGCAATGGCCTGTCGCTGTCACACAGTTCTGGCGCTGTCGAGGGCAACATCAACCGGCTGAAAATGCTGAAACGCCAGATGTTCGGCCGAGCCAGTCTCGATCTCCTTCGCAAACGCGTCCTGCTCGCGCGATGAGTTCAGACCGTCCGGATCACAAGATCGTCGACAGAACCAAGATCCGCGACGGCAAGGTCGCCAACAGACCGATCTATATCGCCATGGCGCTAACCGTCGACGGCACCCGCGACATCCTCGGCATCTGGGCCGGTGACGGCAGCGAGGGTGCTAAGCACTGGCTCCAGGTCTTCACCGAGCTGAAGAACCGCGGCGTCGAGGACGTCCTCATGCTCGTCTGCGACGGCCTGAAGGGCCTGCCCGACGCGGTCGAGACCGTCTGGCCCCGAACTGTGGTCCAGACCTGCATCGTTCACTTGATCCGCAACAGCATCCGATACTGCGCCCGCCAGGACTGGGACAAGATCGCGCGCGATCTGAAGCCCGTCTACACCGCGCCGAGCGACGCCGCCGCGACCGAGCGGTTCCTGGAGTTCTCCGAGAAGTGGGGCACCAAGTAACCGGCCGTGATCAAGCTGTGGTCCGACGCCTGGGCCCAGATGGTCCCCCTCCTCTCCTTCGACGTCGAGATCCGCAAGGTGATCTGCTCAACGAACGCGATCGAGAGCGTCAACGCCCGCATCCGCAAGGCCCTCAGGGCCCGCGGCCACTTCCCCTCGGAAGCCACCGCGTTGAAGTACGTCTACATGACGCTGATGAGCCTGAACCCGACCGGCAAGGGCCGCCGCCGCTAGACGATGCACTGGAAAGCACCACTGAACGCCTTCCAGATCGCCTTCGAAGGCCGCCTCACCCCCACCAGCCACTGACCCTCAACAACCAAGATCAGCCGTTGATTGGACAGACCCGCTTCTGATGCTCTGAGCGGGTCTGTCAGGTTCTTCATGACATTCCCGGCCACTACATCCGCCGGGCAGAGGCTTGGTCACCGACGAACGAGTCGGGCGATGCATGACCGACACGAGGTGAAGGCTGCTTGGGTGCGGGAGCCTTCAGATCTTGCGTGCTTGCACGACGACGCCTCCCCAAAAGGCGTTGACGGGGTCGTTTGGCCGGAACACATAGTCAGTGGTGAACCCGCTCTTGGCGAGGATGCGTAGCCAGCCTTGGAGGTTGTACATCCACCGGACGGTCCACATGGACTGGGCGGGGCCGGTACGCACGAGCATGCGGCGCCGCCCTTCGGGCATGCCGGGTGAGCGGATGAGGCAGGAGAACACCAGCCTGCCGCCGGGCTTCAGCCGCTCGGCGATTCGCGGCAGGAGGAGATGGGGGTCGCTGAACCAGACAGCGCCGTAGTTGGAGAACGCGGCATCGAGGGTCGGCAGGTGCGGGGTGATGGCCACGGCGTCGCCGAGCCACCATTCCAGCGCGTCGATGTCGGCAAAGCTGCTGTTGGCGTGGTGGATACGGACGGGTGAGACGTCGATGCCGATACCGCGGGCGATGCTGTGATCGGCGAGGCCGGCGAGTTGCGCGCCGTGGCCGCATCCGAATTCGGCGATGGTCGCGTCCTCGAGCGGGCCGAGGAGTTCGTGGCCGGGGCCCGGCGCGGTCCGGAACATCCAGTCCATGGCTTTGGGGCGGTCACGGTTGGGCCGCCCGATGAGATCCCAGGTGGCGGCGTTGAGCCGGGCATCATGTGCCTGCCGCGAAGCCGCTGTCGTCGTCACGGCGCCTCCGGCGGCGTGGAAGGCGAGCGAAACAAGGGGATGACGTCGTGTCGGGCGGCGGCGTATGTGCCGTGGAGTAGGCGGGGATTGCCCAGTACGAGCCATTCGGTGGGGTCCGAGCCGGTGGTCATCATGGGGTCCAGTCCTTTCAATGCATAGGGTGTGACGAGTGATTCACGGTGAGCCTGGACAGGTGACCTTGGACGCGGCAGTAGCCGATGCCCGTCTTGCTGTACTGGAATTCGATGACGCTCGGGCCTGGCTGGAACGCGCCTGACAAGAGCGAATGGAGCCGCTCGCAGCCGAGGTCTGGGTGACTGATCCCGCCTTCAGCCACGTCCTGCTCGTGAAGCATCGCTGGCGCGGATGGGTACCGCCTGGAGGCAAGGTTGAGCCAGGTGAGACGCCGCGGTGCGCCGCGGCCCGTGAACTCGCAGAGGAGACCGGTCTGCGGGGTGAGCTTCTGCCGGTGCCGGCGGCTGTCTCCGTCCGTTCCTACCGTGCCGACTGGTCGCCGACCCTGGGGCTGTCGTACGCCGCGATCATCGACCGTGATGTGCCACTCGTCGGGGAGAGCGGCCAGCCGCCGGCATGGGTCGATCTCGACGACGAGTGGGAGAGCGCGTTCCCCGAGGACCTCGACCGCATCCGTGCGCACGTGGGGCGGCTGGCGGCCGGGCACTCGGTCGGGCCGCGCTGAGCCCCGCCATCGAGTCCCGGTCAGGAGCGTGTTGACGTCGACCGTCGTGCAAGGTCCCACAGTCGGCCCCTTACCTCGGTGTGGCTGGCAGGGCCGGACCGGGGAGGCTTGCGCGGATGACTCGATCGCTCGTGCACAGCGCGGCTGCGATGTCGTCCCGCAGTCCTGCCGGGATGGCCTGCGTTTTGAGAGCGCACGCGTCCACCAGGTCGCGGCCCTGCTGCGCCTGCTGGTCGGTGACGAGTGCGAGGCATAGCGGGTGCGAGAGGACCTCGCGGGCCGCGTACCCGTCGCGCGCTTCCAATGTGCGGCCGACCAAGTCGTCGGCAAGACGCTGTGCTGAGGGGTGGCCTGTGGAGGCGACGGCGTCGAGGACGGTGAGGCCGAGGCGGATGTCGAAGACCGTTAGGCCTGGTTCCGCCTGGCGTGAGAGGTAGGTGTTCAACAAGCCCTCGAGGTCGTGATCGACTGGTTGGTCAGTCTCGCGGTGGCACAGCACGGTGAGGCACGCGGTGACGGCCTGCTCCCAGGGATCACCGGGAGCCGTGTGTAGGAGGAGTTCCGCAGCCTGGTCGGTGTCCCCTGCGGTGAGGGCGGCGAGGACGGCGACTTGGCGGCCGTCGAGCATCCGTTTGCCGACGCCGCGGTGCTTCTCAATGTGGGCCAGCGCCTCCTTCCAGCGTCCTTCGGTCGTGAGGGTGCGGGTGCCGTCGGCGAGGAGGACGCGCCACAGCCAGGCGCGGACCTCCTGCAGGTCCTCCGCGCTGGCAGTGAGGTTGGCCGGCACGAGGATGCTCTCGAAGCGGGCGGTGGTGCTGGTGCTGACGGTTTCGTACAGGGCGAGGAGGCGCTCGCGGCCGTCGTCGGCGCGGCCGGCGCGGATCTGCAGGCGGGCGAGGTTGACCACCGGTTCCAGAGCGCGGATCGCGGTCATGCCGGGCAGGGGGCACGCGTGGAGGTAGGCGTCGGCGTGCTGGTGGCACATCTCGCGGGCGAGCTCGGGAACGCCGACGTCAGAGGCGACGAGCGCAGCCTGGTTGTAGACAGCGGAGGCGAGGCCCTGGTCCGCCTTGCTCGCGGCGGTGGCGGCCAGGTCTACGAGGCTGGCGACACGCTCGGGCAGGGGCAGGCAGGCGGGGCGGAATCGGGCGACGAGCGGGAATCGCTGGGCTATGGGGCCGTGCGGGTCCATGAGTCCCCCAGGGGGCGAAAGTGACGAGGTGATGAGCCAGCGGTGCCCGCCGGCGCACGCCGACGGGCACCGTCCGTGGGAGTCGGCGTGCTACTGCCAGTCGACGATGATGCGGTTCAGCGGGGTGTCGAGAACGAAGCGGCCGGGCCGCTCCTCGATGGCGGGTCCGTGGAGGGGCTGGATTTCGAATGTGGCCTCCCGGTCGCGGTACTCGCGGTCCCAGGTGCGCAGGGCTTCGGCGACGCGGCTGGCCAGTGCGTCACTGCCGGGGCCGTGGCCGATGACGCCGAACTCCCACAACTTGCCGCCCTCGGGGGTCTTCTGCTGCTGCGAGAGTCGGCGGGCGAGATAGGTGATGGCGCCCTTGTCGACGGCGGCGGTCGACGAGGGGTAGGGGTCCTCGGTGAGCACACTGCCCTTGGCGGACTGTGGGAACAGCATCCGGATCAGGCCGCTGGGCACCGAGCAGGTGACGAACAGCTCCATCCACTCCGGGGATTCCATGGCGCGGAACATCACGCCGGTCCACTCCTCGGTCCGCGGCTGTTCCAGCACTCCGGCCAGGGCGTCGGCGTCGATCTGCTGCCCGTTGGGCGCCTGGAGCCGTACGGTGCTGTCCGTGCTGAGCGGGATGACGCGGCGGTCGTCGTCGGCGATGCCTTGCCGTAGCGGCATGAAGGTGTTCATCGCGCTGCCGAGGGACATCCACCTGCCGTCGCGCTGCTCGTAGGCGATGGAGCGGGAGACGCTGCCCTTGAGGCGCTGGGGGGTCAGGAGTCGGCCGCCGGGGGCGAGCTGAAGGAGCCAGGCGTGGGGAATGCCGTGCGCGCCTACGGTGGCGATGATGTGGTCGTACGGGGCGCCCTCGGCGTGGCCGAGGGCGCCGTCGCGGGTCAGCGCCTCGACGTTGGTGAATCCGGCCGAGGCCAGGTGCGTGCGGGCGCCGTCGACCAGGTCGTCGTCGACGTCGATGGTGGTGACGTGGCCCTTCTCGCCGACGAGGTGGGCAAGAAGGGCGGCGTTGTAGCCGGTGCCCGCGCCGAGTTCGAGGATGCGTTCGCCGGGTTGGGCTTCGAGCTGGTCGAGCATGAGGGCGACGACGTCCGGCTGGGAGGCGCAGGAGATCGACGTGCCGTCGGTGTCGTACTTGATGTTCACCGGCGCGTTTGCGTAGGCGTCCTCAAGCGATGCCTCGGGCACGAACAGGTGGCGGGGCACTGTACGCAGCGCGGTCTCGACGCCGGGGGTACGGGCGTGTCCTGCCGCCTGGATCTGGTCGACCAGGGCGTTGCGGAGCCGTTCGGCGTCGGCCTCGTGGGCGGCGATCGTGTCGGTGGTCACCGCGCTGACGCTATCGGCCGCGAGGGTCGTTCCGGCCGCTGACGCGGTGTTGTCACTCGATCCCATGACTACCTCTCGTGCGATGTGGGCGATGGCGTGCTGGTCCTCCCGGGAGAGGCCGGCACGGTTGGCGTGGAAGATCAGGTGGTGTGCGATGACGGCGCGCAGACCGCGCGTGAGCCCGCTGCGGACGGCGAGGTGGGCAAAGGTTGCGCCAGCGCGCTCGAACGCGGACACCCACTCGGCGTGCCCGTCGAGCGGGCCGCCGGGGCGGCACAGGCTATGCGCGTCGGCGGTCATGAGCTTCAACACCGCCGGGGCCAGGGCTGCGGTCGTCTCGGGGGCCGGCGGTTCGGCGGCTGGCCGGAGGGCGGCGTACTTCGCCCAGACGTCGCCTTGCTCGTACCAGTCCAGGCCGGCGGCGCGCATCATCGCGCTCACCAGGAGCACGGCGGTTTCCCGGCGTCCGAGGTGCCCGGGTCCGGGCTGGTAGGCGGGCAGGTGCCGACTGTCGTAGTGGAAGAGGTCGTGCGCGACGTCCATGGCCGCTGTGCCGCCGAAGGCGGTCGTCTCGGGCTCGTAGATGCCCGGCAGCCACTGAACGACCTTGCCCTCTTCTACGAGTTCGCTGAGCAGGGTCTCAACGGCGGGACAGGCCGGGCCGTGGTGTCGCAGGGGCCAGGGCTGCTTGTTCATGAACCAGAAGCCGGCGAGCTGCCCTTCTGCCTCCGCACCGAGCAGGGCGGGACCGAGACGGTTGGCAATGACGTGCTGTGCGGTCTCGCGGTCGGCGAAGACGATGTTGTGCTGGTGCCAGTGGTCGGGGGGCATCCGGCATCCTCCGGTCGGTCGAAGTCAGGCGATGAGCAGGCAGGCGTCCCAGGCGGAACGGGACGGTGTTGCGGTGCTGGGCGCGAGCACTGCCAGGGCGATGCCGGCGGCACCGAGCAGGCCGGGGCCCCGCTCCTCGTCCTCCAGGAGCGCCGTGGTGGCCGATATCGGGTCGGTGCCCGGCGGGTGGACGGCGGCCAGGAGCGCGAGTATCACGGCCTGAAGCTGCCTGGCGGTCGCCGGGTGGGCATCTTCGGCTGCGCGGGCGGCGACGTGGGCGAGCCCGGCGAAGCCGTGGCACCGGGCGCTGTCAGTGGTCGCTTTGAGCCGCGCGGGGTCGGTGAGGGCGGCCACGAGCGCGTTCTCCGCGTCGAGTTGGCGGCCGGTGTCGCCGAGGGCGAGCGCCGCGAGTTGCTGGGCGCGCGCGAGACCGGCGGTGCCGTAGCACCAGGACGGCCGCCGCGGGGCGAACGGGGTGATCTGGCCAGTGCGCAGCTCGCTCAGCGTGACCCAGTACGGCCAGGCCGGGCCACGTCCGGTCTCCTGCTGCCAGCGGTCCAGCCACGCCAGGATCGTGCGCAGCGCCTCGTGGTGGCCGTCGACGAGCGTGCCACGCCGGGCGGCGAGGGAGAGCAGCGCGAGCACGCCGCCGATGCCGTGCGCGACGCCGGTGTTGGCGTGTCCGCCGGGGAATCGGTCGTCCGGTCGGCCGGAGGGCCCTGTGTCGGTCCACCAGCCCGGCAGGGCCTCCCCGTCGCGTGTGATCGCCCGTCTGCGGCCAGCCACGCCCACGTGTCCCGGATCGTGTCGGTGATCGGCGGGTAGCGCAGGCCAGCGGCGACGGCGCGGCTGGAGTCCACGGACCAGACGCCTGCGTGCGTACGCCATTGTGGCAGCTCGGGAGCGAGCGACCGTGACACGAAGAGAGGGCCGGGCCTTCCCCCTGGGGAAGGCCCGGCCCTCTCGTCGTACGACAGCCCCTACTCGGTCTTGATCGCGTTCAGTATGTTCAGCTTCGCGGCGCTGCGGGCCGGCCACAACGAGGCCAGCACGCCGACGAGTCCCGCGAGCACCAGGAAGATCCCGATCCGGTCCCAGGGCAGGACCAGCTCGTAGCCGGGGATCGACGCCCTGATGGTCTCGCCGATCGCCCAGCCGAGAAACACGCCGAGGCCGATGCCGATCAGTGCGCCGAAGAGGGAGATGACCACGGCCTCCAGCCGGACCATCCGCTTCACCCGGCGCCGGTCGAGACCGATCGCGCGGAGCATGCCGATCTCCTGCTGTCGCTCGAAGACCGACATCGCGAGGGTGTTGACCACGCCGAGGACGGCGATGAGGAGGGCCATCGCGAGCAGGCCGTACAGGATGTTCAGCATCAGGTTGATCATGCCGCCGAACTGGTCGCGGATGTCCTGGTGGTCCATCGTCGTGATGGCCGGGTTCTCACCGAGGGCGCTGATCAGGGCCTTCTCGTTCGCCGCGGTCTGACCGCCGTCCATCTTGACGAAGATCTGCGGGATGAACGGCTTGGCCTCGTGCGGGTTGACGACCTTGGTGCTGACGACGACGGGGGACAGGAACTCGCTGTCCTTGTAGACCGCGCCGACCGTCAGGGTGCCCTGCTTCTTGTCGCCGAAGGTGACGGAGATGTCCGTGCCGACCTTCCAGCCCCTCTTCTCGGCCGTCTTCTCGGCGACCGCGATCCGTCCTTCGGCGAGCGATCCGAGGCCGCCCTGCACGACGTCGATGTTCAGGACCTGCTCGATGGCGCCCGGAGTGACCGCCGATGCCGACACGAAGCCGTCCCTCTCGGCCTTCCCGCCCTTTCCGAGCTCGAAGTACACGGACTGCTGCGGCGAGACCGCGGACACGCCGTCCGCCTTCTCCAGGGCGGTCAGCGCGGACTGGTCGAGGTCACCGCCGTTCGCCATCACGACCATGTAGTCGGCCTTGATGTTGTCGGTGGTCATCTTGTCGAGGGCCAGGCCGACCGTGACACCGAGCACCGACAGACCGGTCACGAGCGTCAGACCGATGGCGAGCGCGGATGCCGTGGCGCCGGTGCGGCGCGGGTTGCGGACCGCGTTCTGCCCGGCCAGCTTGCCGGAGACCCCGAACGGGCCGGTGAGCAGCGGGCGGATGAGCGCGATGACGGGCCGCGACAGCAGCGGGATCAGGATGATGATGCCGATCAGTGCGAAGAACGCGCCTGCCGCGATACGGATCCTGCCGTCATCGCCGCCCATTCCGGCGCCCCACACGATGGCGGCCGCGCCGAGCGTGGTGATGAACGCGCCGATGGAGTTGCGTACCACCAGGGACTTGGTGGTGGCAACCGCGTGGACGCTGCTCATCGCCGCCACCGGCGGGATCTTCGCGGCCCTGCGGCCTGGCAGCCAGGCGGCGAGCATCGTGATCAGGACGCCGACGGCGAGCGCGGCGATCACCGGGGTGGCGGTCACGACCAGCGGTCCGGGCGGGACGTTCATGCCGAACGTGGCCATACCCGAGCGCAGCCCGAGCGCCAGACCGACGCCGATGACGAAGCCGATCGCCGAGGCGATCGCGCCGACGACCGCGGCCTCGATGAGCACCGAGCGGGTGATCTGCTTGCGCGAGGCGCCGACGGCGCGCATCAGCGCGAGTTCCTTGGTGCGCTGGGCGACCAGCATCGAGAAGGTGTTGGAGATCAGGAAGACGCCGACGAAGAGCGCGATGCCGGCGAAGCCCAGCAGCACCTGCTTGAGGGCGCCCAATCCCGACTCGATCTCCTTCGCCTGCTCTTCGGCGATCGCCTGGCCGGTCTTGGCCTCGGCGGACTTCGGCAGCAGGGGTTCGATCGCGTCGAGGAGCTTCGCGTCGTCGGCGCCAGGGGCGGCGGTGACGGTGACGTCCCGGTACCAGCCCGCCTTGAGGTACTGCTTCTGGGCAACGGCCGTGTCGAAGAGCACGAGGCTGCCGCCGGCTTTCACCTCGCCGTCGTCGGTGATGAAGACACCGCTGAGGGTGAACTCCTTGACCGGCCCGTTGGTCGCGACCCGGACACGGTCGCCGACCTCGTAGCTGCCCTTGGCGGCGGTGCCCTCGTCCAGCGCGATCTGACCGGCCTTCAGCGGGCCCGAGCCGTCGGTGAAGGCGTAGGCGGGGTCCTTGCCGTCCTTGCCGGGAGCGAAGTTGGAGCCCTTGGGGCTGCCGAACGTGCCGTCGATGAGCTTCCCGTCGGTGTCGGCGACCCCGGCGAAGCCCTCGACGCGGCCGTACGCGGCGGCCACGCCGTCCAGTGCCCGGATCTTGTCGACGGTCTTCTGGGAGACGCCGGGGTCGGACTCGGGGTCGTTCGGGTCGCCGAACGAGGTGACGGCCACCGCCACGTTGTCGTAGCTCTTGGCGGACTGGCTTCGGAAGGCGTTCGAGAGGGTGTCGGTGAAGACCAGGGTGCCGGAGACGAAGGCCACGCCGAGCATCACGGCGAGCACGGTCATCAGCAGCCTGGCCTTGTGCGCGAGCACAGTGCGCACGGCGGTACGGAACATGTGGGCGTCCAGGTGATGGGGCGTCCGGTCCCACGGGGACCGGACGAAGTGACGGGAGCGGGGGCTGGGCCCCGGAAAGGGGAGCCTGAGGGCTCAGCTCGTGCGGCCCTTGGCGTCGAACGCCTTCATGCGGTCCAGCACACCGTCCGCGGTCGGGGCGAGCATCTCGTCCACGATCCGCCCGTCCGCGAGGAAGACGACGCGGTCCGCGTACGAGGCCGCCACCGGGTCGTGCGTCACCATCACGACGGTCTGGCCCAGCTCCCCTACGGAGTTGCGCAGGAAGCCCAGCACCTCGGCGCCGGAACGGGAGTCGAGGTTTCCGGTCGGCTCGTCGCCGAAGATGATCTCGGGCTGGGAGGCGAGCGCGCGGGCGACCGCGACGCGCTGCTGCTGGCCGCCGGAGAGCTGGGCGGGGCGGTGGTGGAGCCGCCCGGAAAGCCCGACCATGTCGATGACCCGCTCCACCCACTGCTTGTCGGGCTTACGGCCGGCGATGTCCATCGGCAGCGTGATGTTCTCCAGCCCCGTCAGCGTCGGCAGCAGGTTGAACGCCTGGAAGATGAAACCGATCTTGTCCCGGCGCAGCTGGGTCAGCTGCTTGTCCTTGAGGGAGCCGAGCTCGGTCTCGCCGATCCGCACGGAGCCGCTGCTGAAGCTGTCGAGCCCGGCGACGCAGTGCATCAGCGTGGACTTGCCGGAGCCCGACGGGCCCATGATCGCGGTGAACTCGCCCTGCCGGAAGTCCACGGTGACCCGGTCGAGCGCGACCACCTGGGTCTCACCGTGTCCATAGACCTTGGACAGCTCCATGGCGCGGGCGGCCACTGCGGTGGCACGGTGGGCGGTGGTGGTGGTCACGTGACGGCTCTCCTGGTGGCTGATCCTGAGGGACCCCACCATCCTGCTATCCGCCAGGCCCCCGGATCGTCCGTCCTGGTGCCCGTTCCCGGGGCCCTCTTGGGTCTGACGGCGGTAGCAACCCGTCCTCCTTTGGTATGACGGCGCCCCCCGGACGGCCTCGGGGGCGCCCTCGGGGTGCGTCCCGTGCCGCCGCGCCGCGAGGGGCGGCGACCTTCCGTCATTCCGGGGCACGGTGCCCGACGCGCGCCTGGGGGCACGGCTTGAGCACATCACCGGTCACTTGCGCTGACACACCTTCAGACATCAATGAGTGAGACAACAAGCGGCTCGGCACTCCGCTCACTGAGCTCTTCTCCGTAATGTCTCGTGACGGTTCGTGATCTTCGTTCAGGTGGTGCGACCGTGTTCCAGTTGGAGCAGGACGAGGGCGGCGCCGGCGATTCTGGTGATCCCGCTGGGGTCGAGGCTGATGCGGCGCAGGGCCTTGAAGGTGACCTTGAGCAGGGCGTTGGCATGGGCATCGAGGGCGGGCCGCGGGACGGCGGCGAGATCACCGTGACGGTCGGCGACCACGGCCGGCCGCCAGGGGTGCAGACACTCGACGGCGCCCGGTACGTCCCGCGCATGTGGGGCGCGCCACCACACGAAGGCGCAGATTGGCACTACTGCTGGGTGCGGCCGTAGCAGACGGGCCTCGGCCGCGGCGCCAGCACCGCATGGCCGCGACGGTGCCGGTCTCGAACCGGTCCGGTGGAGGGCCGGGTCAACCACATCAAGCACTCAAGCGGGCCATGTACGGCCGGGCCTCGTTCGAACTCCTCGGCACCCGCATCCTCACCCGGCCATAACCGTCAGGGAAGTACAGTCCACCGCATCACACGGAGTTCTCGCGGATCAGCTGGATCCATACCGAGGGCTGGCCCTCGGCCTCAGCCTCAGGATCGATATGTCGCGCCGCATCAACCACAAGCTCCACGCACGAGTAGAGACGGTCGTAGTGCCACAGGTACTCTGTCTCCGACCGCGTTCTCAGGCTCCCTCAATCTGCTGGAAGAACTGTAGGGCCGCATGCCACCGCCAGGCCATTCTCGACGTACTGCACGACCGAGGAGCTGAAGATGGAGACCGCAGGATTGTGACGTCCCTGGTTGTACGGCCTGCGAACCTCCGGCAGATCGTCGACGGTGATCGGGGCCGGGAGAAGACACAGCACGCGCCCTTCTCCGGGAACCACACCGACCACAAGGCTGCTCGCATCGGGCCCCCAATAGCCCAGTTCGTAGAGCCGTTGGCCAGCCCTGACCAGGCGGCGTTCGTGCTTGCCAGCCCGATTGGGCAGGAGAGCAGGGAGCGTGCCGGCCTGAGGGCGGGGCGTGAAGAGCGGCATCCGTGGCAAACCCCACTCACGCAGGGCAGCCCGGTCGCCCTCCGGGAGATCCCATCGCTCGGCAGCCTCGACGGCGACGCGGGACCCGGCGGTTACCAGGCACGACACGGGCTGTGACAACACCCGTCCAAGGGCCTCCTGGATCGACGCCCACCTATCTGCACCGTTGCTCTCCACCCGCGTCAGCATTCCGGCAATGCCCCTCGCCTTCAAGATCGTTCACGGAACTGCGGCCAGAGCCCTGAAACTGGCCAGGCGCTGCTCCCTCAATCCCCAGATCTGCTCATCGTGAAGAGTCCGGCGGCGTCAGTGGTCAGGCGACCCACGGGCCGGGTAGATCCGTGCGGATGGCCTCCAGGTCATCCGCCGTGTGTCCTCGTGCGTGGATCCAGCACTGGTCGAGCAGGCCGTCGCGGCGCAGCAGCCGGCCAGGCGCTGCGTGCCAACGCAGCGGCGAGTCCTGCTCGCTTGCCCACATCGGGTGGTCGGGCAGGTCCACTCGCGCGTAGCGCGCATGGAGGTCAGAGACGAGGTGGTCCGGCAGTTCGCAGCGTCGTAGAGCCTGCCGGTGGCGAAGAGGGACTCGCTGAGCACCGACTCCACCCAGGCCAGGGACATGCGGTCGAGGAAGGGGATCCAGCCCTCGTGCGCCTCCACCATCACCGGCGGATCGTCCTGCTCAATCCGATCGAGGGAAGCTCGAATCCCAGCTCGCCCTCCGCGGCATCGAGTTCGGCCGCGGTGCAGCCGTCCTCGGGCCGCAAGGGCCGCTCCGCCCACTGGTCGGCGTAACACGCTACGAAATCCCAGGCGTGGGATCGGCCGGTTACCCCGCCTCTCAGCAGCACAGACACGTCAAGGGCGTCCGACATGGCGCAGACCCTACCGCTTCCCGTTGTACTGGCAACGGTGTGGGGAACCCAAGCAGCCCTGGCCGTTTTCAGGGCTCTGGCAGAAGGAATGATCTTCGCCGATTGACATTGAGATTCCGGGCTCGGCAACAGCGGCTGCGAGGTGTCGACGCGGCCCCGTGATCGCTGACACGATGTTCCGATGCCCTCCCCCTTGGTGGAGCCGTGGCTGCGCGGCGTCGCAGCCAACCCAGCCGCGCCGTCTGAGGTACTGCGACGCCTGCTGGACCCGGCTGCAGCCGCAGCCTGGAAGGTTTGTGTGAAGGGCGCGAGCTTCCCGCCGACATCGTCGACCACGCGGCCCGGATGGTGCGGCCCTTCGGCCCTGAGGCGCAACGGCACGACGGCGTGCGGATCCAACTGCAGGACTTCTCTACCCGCGCCTTCCTCGCCCCCGAGGGTCCTGTTGCCCCGTTCTCGCAGTGGCCGCCGCAGGCAGGGGAAACCTTCGGCGTGTTCGCCGAGCGGATGCGCGCGGATGGCTTCGCGTTCCTATGGGAGGCCATGCAGGCTGGCCAGACCGGGCCAGTGCTTGTCGCCGCTGTGAGTGGCCAGCTGGTGGGAGCGATCGGCCCGATGGAGGTCCGCCGCGACCCTGTCGGCATCGCCTAGCTGATGCCGCAGTACTTCGGCGCACTCCCAGAGGAGCGCGGCCACGGCTTGGGACGACTGCTGTGGCGGGCGGCCATGCACTGGGGGCAGAGCCACGGAGCGGCCTATCAGGTGTTGCAGACGGAGATGGGTGGCCCATCGGACGTGTTGTGCCGCCGCGAGGGCTGCACGTCGTTCGGATTCGTGGTCACCCGGACGGTGGCGGTGGGGAGGTGACCAGTGGGTCGGGCAAGTACGAGGCCCGCAAGAGGGGATGGGAGTAGCGTGAGACCGGACGATGACGCGCGGAAGGGGATGGCCATGCGGCTGATCTTTGATGAGCACGAGAAGCCCGCGATCCTCCAGCAGGCCGACGAGGCCGAGCAGGCCGGGGAGCAGATGCTGGCCGACTCGCTGCGCGGCATGATCGAGCACGGCGTCGACCTGTCGAACACCTGGGAGAAGCTGCGTGTCGAGCTGTACGCCCGGCACGGCATCGACGTGAGCGGGGACGGCGGGGACGCCCGTGTCGCCTAACCATGGCCCTCGCCGCGCGGCCCTGGCGTTCACCCCCGAGTGCGAGCCGTACCTGGCGAAGCTGTCGCCTGCGGAGGTGGTGCGCCTGGACCGCGCCCTGGTGGCGATCTCCCTGGACCCGTGGATCGGGCAGGAGCGGCCGACCCGAACGGGACAGGTGCCGCTGCGGGAGTACACCGAAGGCCGCGCCCGCGTGGTGTACCACGTCAGCGCCCTGGCACGTTGATCACCGCCTACTTCGAAGCCTGACCTGCCCCCTGCTGGCCTCGCCTCCCGGTCCCCCCGTCCGGGAGGCGAGGCCCTTTTGCTACCAGGGGAGTTGTCCGCAGCTGGTCATACGCTCGAACTCATGACCACACCCTCTGAGGGCCTTTCGCTGGCCGCCGTCGCTCCGATCGTCGAGACCCGCATCCTCGTGGACACCGTCGAGATCTTCCGCCCCGGCCCGCTGGTCTTGGACCCGGACTCCGGTGAGTACGTGCCCGGCCCGGACACGATCGTCTACCAGGGCTCGGGGGCGAACTTCTCCCAAGGCGGGCCCGGCCTGGTCTGTCCCTGGAAGGGCAGGCGTACGCCGACGACACCCGCAACCGGTACCGGCTGCTGACGCCGCTGGACGTGCCGCTAGCGTCGCGGGAGGACAAGGTGCGGGTCACCGTCGCCACCCAGGCTCCTGGGCTGCTGAACCGGACGTGGCGGGTTCTGGACATCTCCGACGCAAACTCCCTCGCGGTGGTGCGCACGACGTGGCTGGACGAGCTGACCCAGTCGACAGGAACGTGAGACGAGCCGGTGGATGTCACACAGGCCAAGGCCGACCTTGAGGCACAGTTGACCGACACGGTGCGGATCTCCCGCACCGCAGGGCAGCCTGTGCTGGACCCGATGACGGGAGAGCCGGGCCAGACCCCGACGAGCGTCGTGTATGAGGGGCCGGGGGCGGTGCTGTCCACGCACGGGCAGATCGTGCTGCAGCAGTTCCTCGGCGTCGACTGGCTGTCGGAGGGCGCGGCCTGGTACCGGCTCGTCACCCCTGTGACGGCGCCGATCGCGCTGAACGGCGACCTGGTGGAGGTCGTCACCGAGACGGGCGGCCTGGCCGGCCGCACGTGGCTGGCCGACGACAGCACGGAGGCATCCACGGTGGAGATCTGCCGCTCCACCCGGCTGACCGAGCGCATCACCACCGCGCCCGCCGCCATCTGAACTTTTCAGAGAGCGGTTCGTGGTGGGCCCGGGACGTCTGCGAAGCGCAGTAGCTGACGAAGCTCCGCGACCAGCACCTCTGCCCAAACCTCACCCAGAAACAGTCATGCTGACCCACGCCGAGGAGAAGCTCGCTCAACTCGACGCGCAGGTCTCCCGGCTGCAGGAGTCTGTCGACCTGGGAATTCCCACCTCCGGGAGATCGTTGCTCGCACCACTGCGGTGGCCGCATCGCCGGAGCCTTCGTGACCTGGACGGTTGTCACCTCCGGCGATGGTCATGCTCAACACCGAGTTCCTGCAGGGATAAGCAGCCGCCCCGGCTCCATTCGGAGTCGGGGCGGTTTCTCGTCGTGTGCGGTCAGGACTGGGGAGGGTTGCGGCACAGGCAGAACGGATGCCCGGCCGGGTCGGTGTAGACCTGCCAGCCGTAGCCGGACTCGCCGACGAAGCTCTTTTGGAGGGTGGCGCCCAGCTTGATCACCCGGCGCTGCTCGGGCTCGAACTCGTCCACTTCGAAGTCGAGGTGGAACTGCTGCGGATGCTCCTGGCCCGGCCAGCCGGGCCGCTGGTAGTTCTCCACCCGCTGAAACGACAGCTCGACGCCGTCGTTGCGCAGGTTGACCCAGTCCTTCTGGCTGATCTCGGTGTTGATCTCCCAGCCCAGCAGCTCGGCATAGAACTCGGCCAGCTTCCAGGGGTCGGGGCAGTCGAGGATGACATCGGTGAACGTCAGCATTCGATCATCGTAAACCGCGGCGCCGGACGCCCGCGATGCATTAGATCGGTGCACCTCAAGACTTAGTTCGAAGAAGGGAGATCAAGCGCAAGCATGGGTGACGTGGCGGACGGTCCGTTGCTCAACTGCCATGGACTGCCCTGGTCTCAGGGCCTTGCCAGAAGCCCTTGTGTGGTCAGCAGGTTTCGAACCTCCGCCAAGGAGGCGGCACACATGTGCGCCTGCCTGAGTGATTCTTCCCGGTGGGTTGTCGCCCAGCCGATCACGGTGCAGCCGGCCGCCACAGCCGCGCTTATGCCCGCGGGGGCGTCCTCCACGACCAGACATGCCGAGGGGGCGAAGCCGAGCCGGGAGGCCGCCAGCGCGAAGCAGTCCGGCGCGGGTTTCGCGTGTTCCACGTCGCTGCCGTAGACCTGGACGGCGGGGAGGGGAAGGCCAGCCGCCGCAAAGTGTTCCCCGACAGAGGTCCGGTCCCCGGAGGTCACGATGGCCCACGGGCTGTCGGATAGCGCCTCCAGCAGATCAGCAGCTCCGTCAATCGGCGGGAAACCGTCCTTCTCCTGGGCCAACAACTCGTCGAGCACCCGTCGTTCGATGGCTGGGTCCAGATGCGGAGCCGCGTCCTTGACCGTGTCCTCGGGGCGCCGCCCGAAGGTGAGTCTCCAGACCTTCTCAGGATTCAGGCCCAGCTGATGCAGGTGGGAGTGGTTGGCGGTCATGCCTGCGAAGATGCCGCCCAGCCGCCGGGCGGTTCGGGCTCGGCCGAGGCTTCACCTGATCGGGACGGCACGGTCAGCAGCAGGTGACGCCCCCAAGGGCGGGCAGCGACCGGCCGCTGAGTGAGCCGGCCGGGGCGATGCGGGCCGGTTCAGCCGCCGGTGGTGGCGTGCCCGCCGACCTGTGCGAGGCACTGGACCTCGGCTTCCAGCCGAAGAACATCGAGGGCATGCGATCCAAACTCAAGCGTCTCGTCGCCCGCGGCATCCTTACCGAAACCGCACCAGGCTTGTTCACCCAGCCCCGGCCATAGATAGCCCACCGGGAGTCCCCTGATCAGGGAAACTCGCCCCAGACCAACGGCGAAATGCACACGAACTCGCGAACCGCCCTCTGAACGCGGCCGAGACTCCAGCCGAGTTCGGCACCGTCCTCAATGCCCTGCTGGACGCAGTCGAACCCATTCCTCAACGCGGTCATCGAGCACCTCGACGCCACCGCCCGGTGGAAGGGCCAGAACTGCGGCGCCGAACCCGGGTCCCCGCCTTGGCTGCTGGGCCGCCAGCAGAATCGCCTCGGCGCTGGCCATGGCTGCCGACGCGGACCTGAAGATCCTCCGCGCGCACTACGCCCGCCCCCGGACCTCGACGCGCTCACCAAGCAGGGAAGAGGAGACGCCGGCAGTGGTACCACCCCGCCGGAGTCGACGTTCTCGGAGTGACCCGGTGGCACGGCCCCGGCGGGGTGGCGGATTCCAGGGCCCTCAGGATGTGGGCGCGTCCAGCTGCGGCTCCAGCCGCACCTCGGTCACGCTCACGCCCTCCGGAGCGCCGAACGCCTCGACCATCACGCCCAGGTAGGTACCGGTGACCTCCAGAGCCAAGTGGTCGGCCCCCACGCGCAGGTCGAGCCTTGCCACGGGCTCGCCTGAGAAGTCCGGCATGCGGTAGATCCGCGCCGCCGGGTAGTCAAGGCCCGTGAGCTTCTCCTGCATCTCCTCGTACGTGGCCGTGTCCGTGCCCGAGAACGTCCTGCTGATGCGCAGTGCGTGCCTCTCGGCGGCGCACTCCTCTTCCGCGGTCAGCGGCACCTCATCGACCAGGATGGGCATGGTGGAGTCGGGGGTCGGCTCCGCTGCCGTGGTGTCGGCCGTGGAAGCCGATGCGACATCATCGGTGCCGCTGGAGACGTCCGGAGCGCAGCTCTGCGAGATGAGGTTCGCCAACTCGAGGAACCGCATCTCCCCATCGTCGTCGGTCGCCGCGACGACGCTGACCGTAGAGGATTGATCGGCGGTGGCGTTCTGCGCGCCGAAGCCGGCCAGGACGACGACGCCGCCGAGCGCGGCCGCCAGCAAGGACTTCGGGAGGAGCTTCGATCGCATGTCCGTACCGTGCAGGCTTCTGGCCACCGCCCACATGAGTACCCGTACTCAATCCACCAGAGCATCAGCTCACCAGCGATCCTCAGTCCACCAGATCCGCCGCCGTCAGCAGCCGCGTCAGGTCCGTCCGCGAACGTGCGTGCAACTTCCGGCGGGGCACACGGCAGATGGGGTTCCACCGTCTTCCGGGACATGAACAGCGAGGCCGCACCGAGATCGACACCGGCAGCTTCGCCAGGAAGCAGTAACCGACCAAGGCTCGCGAGCAGCAGCCCTGCTCCAACCCGCTACGACACGGACATCAAAGATATGTCGCGCAGTCCCGCCCTCCAGGCGAGTCAAGTCGATCGACTCCTCAGCCATGAGGGGCACCTCCCAGCTCGGCTCCAGATACGACACACCGTCACTCCTTATCGCCGGAGCCGGGCTTGAAGGTCGGGTTGAGCGCGTATCGCGCGATTCCGTACGGCTGGAAATCGGCATCGGCAAGGACGCGGTAGAGGAACTCCGAGGTGGACATGTCGTACCGGTGCCACGCGCCGTCCTCGGCGCGCGCGAGGACGGGGTACTCGCCCGGCCGTTCGGCATCGATCAGCCAGCAGTACTCGTCGGCCCACTCGGTAGAGCCCCAGGGGACCAGCCCCTTGCCGCCCGGCGCGTAGATCGCATGGGGCTCGACGGCGGAGAGGACTCCGAGCTTGCTGTCCTGGTCGACCGACAGGGCGACCCGCCACTGTGTCAGGAAGTCGAACGCGAGGCCCTCGTCGCGCCCCAGAAGGTAGACGGAATCACTGAAGACGCCGCCGCCGAACGCCTCGTAGAGCTCCTTGTAGTCCGCCGGCAGTGGGACCCCCAGCTCTCCCTCGATCGCCGCCCAGTCGACGGAGATCCCGAGCGGTTCCCACCCGGTCAGTTCGATCACTCGCTGAACCCACATACAACAATCTTTTAGCACCGGTTTTCGTTCCGATGTCTTTCAACCACCCCCTCGTCGCTCACGTCACGGTCCGCTACGTCGTCGACAACGGCGTCAAGTGAGTCAAACTGCCTTGTGACTTCCCGCCGTACCGGCGGGTGCACGCGTTCGCCCGCCGCTGGCAGGTGACAGGCTTGCTCGCCGAGCTCCACGACCGGCTGCGCGACAAAGTGCGCCAGAAGGAGGGCCGTGAGGTGGACCCGACGGCCGCCGTCGTGGACTCGCAGTCCGTGCGGGCAGCGGCGAACATCCCGGCGCTTCACGCCCGGCTGGGACGGCGGCAAAAGGGTGGGCGGGCGCAAGCGGCACCTGGTGGTGGACTGCCTCGGCCTGGTCCTGGCCGTCGCGGTGACCGCAGCGAGCCTGCAGGACCGGGACGCCGCAGTGCGGACGGGCCAGGCGGCGGCTCATGACCATGCTCATCGGCCAGAGGATCATCGCCTCGGCGCTGTCGGTGCGTGCCTCGTAATCGCGGGCCAGGCGCCGTGAGCGCATCAGCCACGCGAACGTGCGCTCCACCAGCCACCTCCTGGGCAGCACCGTGAACCCCGCGAGATCGTCGCTGCGTTTGACCACCGTCAGCGCGATCCGCAGGAGGCCGCGGGCGAAGTCGACCAACTGCCCGGTGTAGCCACCGTCGGCCCACACCCGCGTGATCCGCCAGTGCCGCTCGCGCAGCCGGGCCAGCAGTTCCCGGCCCGCGTCCCTGTCGGTCACCGACGCCGCCGTGACCGAAACGTCCAACAGCAGCCCGAGCGTGTCCACCACGATGTGCCGCTTGCGCCCGTTCACCTTCTTCCCGCCGTCGAAACCCCGCGTCGCAGCAGGCACCGATGCGAGACAATCACACGGCAGCAACCGAGTTGGACTCACCCGACAGTTGCGCGGAAGACTGCAGCACAGGGCCTTCTGACGCTCGAAGGGACTTCAGCAATCCCGAGCTGGACAGGAGGCCCTGCCCTCATGCACGTCCCCCCAGAAGATCACCCCACCGAGTCGCCGCACTCGAACCCACGCTCACCGCGATCGATAAAACGGCTTCTTAGTCCGCTGGGCCTGCTGAGCCGCGCTCAGATCAGCTTGTCCTTGTAGTAGAAGCTGGCCTGCTTGGGAGCGGAGGAACTGGCGCCGGAGGCGAAGCCGGTGACCAGGCGGGCGGCGGTCGGCGTGGCCAGGTCGGGGATCTGGATGGCCATGCCCTCTGGCTCGCGGTAGGGCAGGGACTTGCCGGCTTCGGTGAGGCGGCGGTTGACCTGGCCGCCGGTGTTCCAGTCCACGATGGTGTGGTACGTGTTGCCGGGCGCCGGGTTGGTCTCGCTGTACTGGTTGCCGTCGAGCAGGTACAGGTACTGCCCGAAGGACGTGTAGCCCTGGAACGTGCCGAGCCCGGTGGGCTGGGTCACGGTGGCCAGCGGGGTGAAGGTGCCGGCCTTGAACTGGGCGAGGTCGTACAGGCTGTACTTCCAGGTGCCGCTCAGGTAGTAGCGGTGCGCGATCTGGCTGTTGGCCGGGTCGATGGCCACGGTGGTGTTGGTGGAGCCGGAGACCGGGGTGTACTTGGTCAGCGCGGCGGAGTCCTTGCGCAGCACGGCACCGTTGGCGAACTTGAAGCGGGCGATCTTCGCGCCGTAGGAGCTGCCGCTGGAGTCGGGGGTGCCGGCCTCTACCTCCGTCCACAGATAGGCGCTGTTCCCGGAGGGCTCCGCGGCGATGGACACGCCGTGGCCGAAGCCGAGCAGATACATGCGGCCGATGATGTTGCCGCCCCAGTCCAGGCGCGTGATGCAGAGATCGCCCTGCGCGGAGCGTTCGGTGCCGGTGTAGCTGCGCGTCTCGCCGGGCAGTTGGCGGCCGGCACGGATCAGCTGGGCCGTGTACAGGTGCTTGTTGGTGTTGTCGAAGGCGAAGGACTGCAGCACACGGTCCTCCTGCAGCCAGATCTCCCGGAACAGTTCGTCCGATTCGTCGGTGAGGTCGAAGCGCTGCGACGCGCCCACGGCCGCGCTGGCGTCGCGCGCCGCGATGACGGTGGCGGTCCCGGCGGCGAGTGCCCCGCCTCCCCAGGCCAGTAGCTGCCGTCGCGTCAGCCCTGCGCGCACGTCGACCATGATGAACCCCCGCCCCTCGGCTGTACGTTGCCGTCCCCTGGTGATGCGCTGTGGTGCCCGCGGCGTGAACGGCGGGTGGCGCGGCGGTGATTCAACCATCACTTCGCTCGCGAGCGCCACCCTTCTCCGCCCTTGCGTGCCAGGTCAGAGCCATGTCGGGCGCGCGAGGGCCTTCATGTGAGGCAGGTCACATGCGTAAGGGGCCGGATGCGGTCGGCTATGTCCGCCCTGCCAGTTTTACGGACCTTTCCCCCGCTGATCACCAGGCCTTAATCTCAGCGCTCTGCCATGCCCGCTGCGCGCCCCGCCCGCCGTAACCCCCACGACGGCACCCGGGTTCGGGAGACACAGCGGTGCTTCGGCGTGCATCAGCATGCGGTCCGGCACGCCCCTGACAGAGAAACGGGGTGGTGCTGGATGCGCTCCGAGAGACGGGGGGTTGCGCCATGTCATGGCGAAGACGCCAGTTGTCCATGGCCGTTGCGACGGCACTGACCATCGGCCTGCTGGGCGGTCAGGTCGCGACCGCATCGGCCGCCGGCAAGCCCAAGCCGCCGGTGAACGTGCCGACGCAGCGGGCGGGCGCCGTGCCCGCGGACGACGCGGCGGAACCCACGATGACCAGGCCGGACCGCCCGGAGTGGCCGAAGGCCATGCGGGCCGGCGTGGACCTGAGGGGCCTGCGCCCCGGGAAGTCCCGCCAGGCCGCTCCCTCGGCCCAGGCGGCGGACGACTCGATCGTCCGGGTCGGACCCGCCCCCAGGCGCACGCTGAAGGACACCACCTCCCCGTCCCCGTCGCCGGCCAAGGTGGACGTCAAGGTCCTGGACCGGGCGCAGTTGGCACGTGTCGGCTCGGCCGGTGTGGGCCTGCAGCTGACCCGTAAGGACGGCAAGGCCGAGCCCGGCCCCGTACAGGTCGAGCTTGACTACTCCGGCTTCGCCCACGCGTACGGCGGCTCCTTCGCGTCCCGGCTGCGGCTGGTGAAACTGCCGGCGTGTGCGCTGACCACCCCGCAGAAGAAGAACTGCGCCGCCAAGCCCATCCTGGTCAAGTCCAGGAACGACGTCAGGGCCGGCAAGCTCACCGCCACCCTCGACACCGACGGCGACCCGACCGGCGTCCGCTCGCCGCTCGGGACGGACCCGATGGACTCCTACAGCACCCAGCCCATGCCCCGGGCCCAGGCCACGTCCGGTTCGGTCTACGTGATGTCGTCCACCTCGTCGTCCGACGCCGGGGACTACCGGGCGTCGACCCTCAACCCGACCGGAACGTGGAACGTGTCCACCGGTTCCGGCGCGTTCACGTACAGCCTGCCGATCCAGGTGCCCAAGCCGCCCGCCGGCCCGGCGCCGGAGCTGGGACTCTCGTACAACTCGCAGGCCGTGGATGGTCTGACGTCCCAGCAGAACACGCAGGCCGGGTGGGCCGGGCTGGGCTGGGACCTCGGCATCGGTTTCATCGAGCGGCGCTACCGCAGCTGCCAGGACGACGGCACCGGCTCCGGTTGGGTCGGTGACCTGTGCTGGGACTCGCCGAACTCCACACGCGAGATCGACGGCGCCGCGTACGTCATCAACCTCAACGGCGTCTCCTCCGAGCTGATCCAGGACGACCACGGCACCGGCTGGTACCACGTCAAGGACGACCCGGGGTGGCGGGTGCAGCGCCTGGACGGCGGGCACGGCTCGGACGACGAGTACTGGGTGGTCTCCACCCAGGAGGGCATGCGCTACTACTTCGGCTGGGGCCGTTCGGAGCGCGTCGACGAGGCCACCGGCACCCGCCGGGCGACCAACTCGGTGCAGACCGTGCCGGTGTTCGGCAACGACCCGGGCGAGCCGTGCTACTCGGGCGGCGTCGGGGTGTGCAACCAGGCCTACCGCTGGGGCCTGGACCGGGTCGTCGACCCGCGCGAGGTGGAGACGGCCTACTTCTACGAGAAGGAGAAGAACCACTACCGCTCGGTGCTGCTGAGCGACACCGCGCGCTCCTACGACGCGGCCGCCTACCCGGTGCGGATCGAGTACGGCTGGGCCTCCCAGATTCCCGGCGCGCAACTGCCGGCCAAGGTGGAGCTGCGCTACGTGGGCCGCTGCGTGGAGCGGATGAGCGACAAGGACCCGCTCGCGAGCGAGCCGGCCGCCTGCCCGTCGATCTCCGACTATCCGGACTCCTATCCCGACACCCCGACGGACCTCATCTGTGACGGCACGGCGGCCGACAACGGCTGCCGCACCATCACCGGCGAGACGTACTCCCCGACGTTCTTCGCCCGGCAGATGCTCTGGGACGTCAAGACCTTCGTCCGGGACAACGACTCCTCCGCGTGGGACCCGGCGATGCAATACCAGATGAAGTACGGGCTGCCGAACCCGGACGGGGTCATCGACGCCAATCTGTGGCTGGACTACGTCCAGCGCAAGGGATACGGCGACGGCGACGACATCACCCTGCCCACCATCAACATCAACGGCGAGTGGCGGGACAACCAGCTCGGCGGGGGCGTGCTCAACTTCCGCCGGGTCACCCAGATCCACGGCGATCTCGGCGCGTTCACCAACGTCACCTACCGCAACTACGACGCGCAGGACACCTGCGACATCAACAACCCGCCCACCGAGTCCAACAACACCAACGCCTGCTTCAAGCAGCGCTGGGTGCCGGAGGGGTCCACCGAGGAGCGCAGCGGCTGGTTCAAGAAGTACGTCGTCGCCCAGGTGAGCGTCGACCCCGGCCCCGGACAGGGCCCGAACAGCGACGGCGACCCGGTCATGACGACCACCTACGACTACGTGGGTCAGCCCGCCTGGGCCTTCCCCAATGACCCGCTGACCAAGGACGACAACGAGTCCTGGACCGACTGGCGCGGCTACCAGCAGGTCGAGGTGCACACCGGCACCAAGGACAACGCCGCCTCCACCTACTACTGGCTCTACCGCGGCTTGGACGGCGACCGCACGTCCAAGACCGACCCGTCCGCCACCCGGTCCGTCACGGTGTCCGACGGTGACGGCACCACCGCCAACGTCACCGACCACGCCTGGCTCAACGGCAAGGTCCTGGAGACCAGCGACCGCGACGGCAGCGGACAGTCGCACAAGCGGATCTGGCACCGCTACTGGAGCCACAACACCGCCCACTACGACGGTCTGCCCGACGCCCGCTTCGTGCGCGAGAACAGGACGATCACCCACGAGAAGACGTCCACCGGCTGGCGCGAGCACGTCGTCGAGGACCAGTACGAGGACACCGACGCCCGCAGCACCACCTACGGCCGTCCCGTCCGCACCAATGACTGGGGCCTGTCCGACTTCGACGACAACCGCTGCACCACCTACGGCTACGCGTACAACACGGACCTCTTCCCGAACTCGAACGTGCAGCGCTGGATGGTGCTGGAGGACGACGTCCGGCACTACGCGGCCGACTGCGCCGCGACCGACCGGCTGAGCAAGAAGGACGGTCACACGGTCACCCTCTTCGACGGGGCGCAGATCGCCACCGGGAGCGAGCCTGCCGCCAACAACCACCCCGCCGACGCCAACCCCACGTCGCAGGTGAAGTACACCGACGGCACGAACTACCGCCAGACCTGGACGGGTTACGACGAGGCAGGCCGGGTCATCTCCACCAAGGACGGCCGCGGCAAGATCACGACGACCACCTACCAGCCGGACACCTCCTGGCCGGTCAACGGTGTCAAGGTCACCACGCCCGATCCCGACGACGCCGGACCGGGCACGGCCCACTCCACCACCACCTGGTCCTCCCGGTTGTGGGGCACCCCGTACCGGATCGAGGACCCCAACGGGAAGACCACCCGGATCGTGCACGACTCGGTCGGCCGCTACGTCCAGGTCTTCAAGCCGTCGCAGATCGCGGCCTACCCGGCCGGCACGCCGTCCCTGGAGTTCGTCTACACCGTCACCGCGGCCGACAACGCCGAGGGCGTGCCCGATCTGGTGTCCACCGTGCCACCGAAGATCACCACGAAGACCCTGCAGTCCGGCACGGCCGTCCTGACCAGCCATGCCTACCTGGACGGTCTCGGCCGCACCCGTGAGACCCAGACGCCCGCGGCCGGCGGCACCGGCCGCACGGTGGTCTCCACCCGCTACGACACCTCCGGCAATGTCACCGGCACCAGCGCGGCGTTCTACAACTCCGGCGTCGCCGGCTCCGGCATGGTGCTGCCGACCGTGGCCGATCTGCCGTCGTACACCGACCTGCTCATCGACCACGCGGGCCGCACCACGCAGTCCCGCCTGCTGACCATGGGCAACCCGCAGATCCAGAAGCAGACCTTCGCGAACTACCACGGTGACTACGTCACGAACGTCTCACCGACCGGCGAGCGCACGAACGTCTACTCCGACGTCTTCGGTCAGACCACGAAGGTCGTCGAATTCGGCCCGTCCACGTACACGACCCAGTACGAGTACTCCAGGAACGGCACGCTCACCAAGATCACGGACGCGAAGGGCAACATCACCACCTACACCGCCAACTGGCTCGGTGACCGGCTGACGTCCACGGACCCCGACACCGGCACCACGATGACCACCTACGACGAGAACGGCAACGTCGCCACCACCCGGGACGGCAACGACGCCGTCACCCTCACCTACAAGTACGACAACCTCAACCGGCCGCAGACCGTCCAGAACGGCACCACCGTCCTGACGCGTACGACGTACGACACCGCCACCAACGGCAAGGGCCGGCAGGCGGCCACGACGACGTACCAGGGCGGCTTCGCCTACACCACGGAGGTCACCGCGTACGACACGGACGGCCACCCGACCGACACCAAGACGACCATTCCGGCCGACGGCAACGGCCTGGAGGGCACCTACACGCTGAAGTACGGCCACGACGCCGCGGGCCACCAGACCACGGTCAGCTATCCGGCGACCGCGGGACTTCCCGCGGAGACCGTCACGACCGCACATGACGGCCTGGGCATGGTGGACAAGGTCACCAGCGACCTCGGCGGCACGACCTACGTCGACGCCACGGACTTCGACACGCTCGGCCGCCTGACCGGCCGGACGTACGGCGTCTCCGGCGCGGCCAACGGCACGAAGCGCACGTACAGCTACGAGGACACGACAGGCACCGGCTGGCTGAGGAACATCACGACCTCCACCACGGCCAAGGGAACCGTCCAGAACGACGACTACACCTACGACGCGGGCGGCCAGATCACCGATCTGACCGACAAGACCACCGGCCAGCACCAGTGCTTCGGCTACGACGAGCTCAACCGCATCTCCCGCGCGTACACGAGCGCGGGAGCCTGCACGGGCCCGTTCGCACCCGACCTCGCCACCGGGTCCGACCCGTACCAACTCGACTACACCTACGACGGCATCGGCAACCTGCAGAAGGTCACCAGCACCACCGCCTCGGGCAGCAGCGTGCGCGACTACGTCTACCCGGGCTACTCGGCCGACCAGTCGACCTACACGCCCGGCGCGCCCCGACCGCACGCCGTCAGTACCGTCAAGACGTCGTCCGGCAACGACAGTTACACCTACAACAACGCCGGCCAGATGATCACGCGTACCGTCGGCGGGGCGAGCACGACGTTCGTGTGGAACGAACTGGGCCGGGTCACCCGGACCACAGGCGCCTCGACCACCAACTACGTCTACGACACCGAGGGCAACCTGCTGATCCGCAAGAGCGGTGACGAGGCGGTCCTCTACCTGGCGGGCCAGGAGATCCGCAAGACCGGTACAGGCACCCCGCGCGCGACCCGCTACTACACGGCGGGCACGACGACTGTCGCCATGCGCGAGGCGACCGGCGGCAACGGCACCCTCACCTGGCTGCTGTTCGACCAGAAGGGAAGCATGCAGCTGGCGGTGTCCAGCACCGGTACGCCGACCCGCCTCCGCTATCTCCCGTTCGGCGCCTCCCGGGGCACGGCGACGGACATCAGCGGAACCGACCGCGGCTTCCTCGGCAAGGCCACCGACAAGGACGCGGGCCTGTCCGTCCTCGGCGCCCGCATGTACGACGCGAAGCTCGGCCGGTTCCTGTCGCCCGACCCGGTGAAGACGCCGTACCAGCCGCAGAACCTCAGCCTCTACAGCTACGCCAACAACAACCCCGTCTACTTCAGCGACCCGAGCGGGCTCGGCGTCCCCGAGTGCATGGAAGGAATCATCACCGGCTGCAGCAACGGCGTACCGGACGAGGACTCGGTGTACCACCCGGAACGCGAGCCGGGTTACTCGTCCGGCTCGTCCGGGGGCGACGAGTTCCCGACCGACCTTCCGGTGGTCGACCTGCCGGAGGGCGGCCCCCTGCCTCCCGCCGCGGGCAGCGACGTGGAGCTGATGATCACGTTCCTGGTGGGCTCGGCCGGCTGGGTCGACTACAACACGGCGGCCGCGTACGAGGCGGCCGGCAACAAGGAGTACACCCGGACGTACAAGTACACGGTGAGTGATGCCGTGGCGATGACGGAACAGTTCGCCGACAGCCACTCCTTCAGCGCCTCGCTGAAGGTGGGCGCCAAGGGCAAGACGGGAATCCCGCTGGTCGCGGAGGGCGAGCTGAGCACCGAGGTCACGGTCGGCTACAACGGCACCTTCGCCTGGACCAACATCGACACGGACACCAAGACGAAGACGGCCGAGACCAGCGTCAGCTTCACCGTCAAGAAAGGCGAAGCCTCCGGCCTGTCACCCTCCGGCGTCATCACCAAGTACAAGACGGCCTATATGCACAAGGACGGAAGCTTCTCCTATAAGACGTGGAGCACCTTCGACGTCACGGTGTGGAAGCCCGTCACCTACACCAAGATGCCGCAGACCACCGTCCCGTTCACGGGGAACATCCTGTAACCGGGGAGACCGCCTGACATACGGGGCCGGTGCCTGACACACAGAGGCCGGAGCGAGCCACGAAATCGGCTTGCTCCGGCCCCTGTGCGGTGTGCGGTGTGTGCCGTGCGCGGTGTGCCGTATGGCGTGCGCGTCGCTAGGCCGCTAGGCCGCTAGGCCGCTAGGCCGCTAGGCCGCTAGGCGCAGACTCGCCAATCGGAGGGCCCTGCCGGGACCTCGTCGGCCTTGGTGCCGAGCCGCAGGGTCTCCGTGCGTCGGCCGTCGGCGCGCACGACCTGGGCCCGCAGGATGCCCGCGGTGCGTGCGTCGAGCTCCACCCCGTAGATCGTGCGGGTCGCGTCACCGGCCTCGATGACGCGCGCCCGTCTCACCACAAGGGGCTTGTCACCACAGGAGAGGGACCGGACGGTCTCCCTGTCGGCCACGAGGATGAGGCCGTAGTCACTCCGGGCGCTGTACACATCCCCTTCGTAGAGCCGGTCCAGCGTCGGCGTGGCGCTGATGGCCCGGATGGGCTCGGTCGTACACGAGGACATCGTGGTCCCCCCGCCATAAGAGAAGACGCAGTGGCGCTTGTCGGGCGTCGTCCAGAAGAACACGGTGCCCTTGGCGCCCGCGCTCACCAGGCTCAAGCCCTCACGGTCGGGAGCGTCGTCACCGGTGGCGATTTCGCCCAGGACACGCTGACGGTGCTCCTCCACCTGGGCCTGCAGCGACTCCCGCGACGCCTGCGCCGGCGAGTTGGTGCTGCCGTGCGGCGCGGAGGCGGCCTTGCTGTCGCGTGGCTCGGCGGAGGGCGGGCTGTCGGCTGACCCGGCGGCGGGCGCGCCTCCGGCGCACGAAGCGAGCGCGACCGAAGCGATCACGGCCACAGCCGCCACAGAGATCCCCGACCAAGGACGTCGTCCTGTCACACCAACCCCCCGCCATGCCCCGTAAGTCCAGGTCAGCATACGGTCGCGGCCCCAGGTCGGGGAGGGGTACGCAGCGGGGCGGCACCCGGCAAGCGATGCACGGGTGCCGCCGTTGTCGTGACTGCCGCGAAGACCGAGAAGCCCTACCGGTAGATGACAAACGGCCCGCTTGACCCTCTGACCTGTTTCGCAGCGTTATGCAGGGCCTTGTGCCCTGAGTTGCCCTCGGGTCCCCGTGGCCCGCCAGGCTCCCACCGGTCTCCGCTCTGGAGACGCGGCGGCCCCGAACCGGTGACTCCAACACCGGCCGGGGCCTTGATCCGAAACTCACCCAGCGATCAAGGGAGCACGGACCCAAGGCAACTTCTCCCTCTCCATCGGATCACCCCGCGTCGGAGGGCGAGCGGCGTGGATCGGCGCCCCTGGCCAGTCAGCCTGACAGGGGCCGGCCGTGCCGCAAGCCGAGAACATCGTCTTGTCCCGCGTCCCTCTGCCCGTTGCCGCGTAGCCCGGCACCGGCGCAGATGAGCCCCCCGCTCCGTACGGACCGGGGGCCTCTGTCCTGAAGGTCTACTGCTGCGGGAAGCCGGCCTGGCGCAAGCGCGTCCCCCAGATCCCCGACTTGCCGGGCGCGATGATGCCGTTGGGGTCGAGCGTGTCCAATTCTGCGCGAGCAGGTCGAGGGCAGCACAGGGCGCTGACGCTCGCCGCCGGGGGCGACAATTGATGTTGCGCGGGAAGCGTGGCGCTTGCATCATCCCTGGATGGACGACACACCAAACACATTCCCAACTGCTCTGCCCGCGTTGCGCGTTGCGGCGCGCGAGACAGGCTTCACCATGTCCTGTGAGGAGCGAACCGGCAGCTTGCTGGCCGTACTCGCGGCTGCCCGGCCGGGTGGCCGCATTCTCGAACTCGGCACCGGCGCACGGATGGGGGCAATCAGCCTCAAGCCGCCCCCTCCTCTGCTTGCTGGAGGGGCCATGTGGCCCGGGCGAGGGTAATTGTCAAGCCATTTCGGCTTTTTCCGCGCTGGGCGCTTCACCCGCGTCGGCTGCCGCCTCCGATGGCTACGTCAGTGGTGCGGGCGACTTCTACGACGACTTCATCTCGGTCATGAAGCGGGTGGAGCCGCAGATCACGACGATACGCGGGAGGCTCAACAGCTTCTTCGCGTCGGCGAGCTTCTCCTCGGGGGTGAGTAGTTGCGGGTATGACACTGATTCCTCCTGGTGGTGTGGTCCAAGGGGTGCCTGCGGAGACGAGAACGAGGGTGTCCAAGATCGTTTTGTGACGAACGACGTGGACACCCTCGCGACAGCACTCTATGCGACGACCGACGACATCCTGAAGGAGCATCCCGAGCTGGCGCCGTGGCGCCCGCCGGTCGGCATTACGCCCCGCCTGAGCGATGCCGAACTGGTCACCCTCCCCACGATGCAGGCCATACTCGGCTTCACCTCCGAGGCCAAATGGCTCCGCCATGCCCGTGCCCACCTGCGCCACCTCTTCCCCTACCTGCCCCAGCAGCCCGGCTACAACAAGCGGCTGCGCAAGGCCGCCGGTCTGATGCGAAGCGTCAACCGGATCCTGGCCGCCACCACCTCGGTGTGGAGCGACGACGTATGGGTCCTGGACTCCACCCCGGTGGAATGCGGCCGCTCCCGCGAGACCGTCAAACGCTCCGAGTTGGCCGGATGGTCCGAGTACGGCTACTGCGCCAGCCACAGCCGCTTCTTTTGGGGCCTGCGCCTGCACCTGGTCTGCACCCTTCAGGGCCTGCCCATCACCTTCGCCCTGACCGGAGCGAAAGCCGACGAGCGCGAGACGCTGCTGGACCTGCTCGACGCCGAACCGGAACTCCTCGCCACCCGGCCGGGACAGACCTTGATCGGCGACAAGAACTACTTCGGCCGCGACTTCGAGCACCAGCTGGCCGAGCACGGCATCCGGCTGCTGCGGCCAACCCGCAAGGGCGAACCGGAGCGGCCCGGAGCCGAGGTGTTCAAACCACTGAGGCAAGTCATCGAGTCGGTCAACGAGACCTTCAAGGGCCAGCTCAACCTCGAACAGCACCACGGCCGCACACCCGCCGGCGTCGTCGCCCGCATCATGCAGCGCATCCTCACGCTGACCACCGCCATCTGGCACAACGACCAGAGCGGACAGCCCGTCCTGCGCTCACTGACCGCCTACGACCACTAACCCTTGGGAGTGATCATCTAGTTGGACGGTGCCAGGGTACGCAGGACGTCGAACTCGTTGCCCTCGGGGTCGGCCATGACCACCCAGCTCCGGCCAGGGCCCTGACCCACGTCCACCTTGGTGGCGCCAAGGGCAAGCAGCCTGGCCACCTCGTCGTCGGTACTGCCGTCGATCGGGCTGACGTCCAGGTGGAGCCGGTTCTTCACGGTCTTGCCCTCGGGCACCCGGATAAAGACCAGGGTGGGCGGCATCTGGCGGGCCCGGACCTCCTCGACGATCGGCTCCCAGGAGCCGATCTCGACCTTGCCCTCGCTCCGGTCGATCACCTTGAAGCCCAGGACCGCGCACCAGAAGGCCGCGAGCCGCTCCGGATCGTGGCAGTCGACAACCAACTCGGTGAACCTACTGGTCATTACTCCCCCAGACAGTGCGGACGGGGGCTCAGCCTATGGGGCCGCGCCACCCCTCCGGTCCGGAATCGCTACGACCACCAACCCTTGGAATCGATCATCTAGCGAAAAAGTTCAGCTCACCCCGGCCAACCTGGTGTTGTCTTCCCATAAGACGGTGCCTGGGGGCCAGGCCGAGGTAGCGCCGGACGAGGCTCGCTCGGCACGAGGGAGTCCCGGCCCGCCGCCAGTTCCGGCATGTACTTGTATACGCGTCCTTTCTCATGAACAATCACCGGCTCGCCGACCACCGTCTGCAGCTCAAACCCATAGACAAATGCTGCTGACGAAAGTGAACGAAGCCATCTTGGTGGTGCTCGTTCGGATCGAGGCGATCGTCAACGCGCGCAACGAGGCACGCCGCGGGCGCCAGGAGGAGCCACTGAGCCGCATTTGGGTCGTCCGCAGGTGGGATACCACCCACCTGCCTGAAGCACTCGTCGGGCGGCTGCCAGTTCGGGTCATTCGCTGGCGGCACACACGGACCAGGCGGCGGATTCCCGCTGCCGGTGTCCTTGCCGATCTGGTGACGGCGGCTGGCGCGATGCGCTCGCCGCGCAGCCGCGACAGGGCACCCTGCCGCATTCTGCTCGCTACCGCGTCTCACAGTTCGGGGCGGCCGGTCAGCACCGTGTCCGCTGTGTCCGCTGCGGGGGGCTGGCGTATTCATCTCCGAGTTCTCCGAGGTTGTTCTCGAGCAGCTCGTCCCAGTGGCCGGAGGAGATTGCCTTGTCGATGGCTTCGCACACCTGCTGATGCAGCTCGGAGTCGTTCTTAGCCATACCGATTCCGTAGGACTCAGTGAGCCTTTCCCAGTAGATGGTGGGCGGGTTGTGGTCTGACCTTCAGGCGGACCGGTCGTGCTCGGTGTGCAGGGGGGCGGTCGAGCCCGCAACCAGGGCCGTCGAACCGGAGCGCGTCTGTCCGTGCGCGTGGCGCAGACTTGAAAGACGACGCCTTGGTGCGCCCGGAGGTGTGGCGGCCCTGCGTGCTCGACCGTCAGCGTGGCCGCCGTTGCACAACATCGGCGAGCACCGTTGTCACGAGCTTGTTGACGGTTGCCGTGGTCGGCGGGCCGGGATCGCGGTCTGCGAACAGGAGATGCCCGCCACCGACCAGGGAGAGGGTGAGTGAGTCGATGTCGGCGTCGGCCGCGATGCGGCCCAGTTCACGCTCGTCGGCCAGATAAGCGGAGATCGCGGTCGTGGCCTGGGCGAGGATCGCGATGCCGCCTCCGGGCCTGGCTTGCCGCATCCGTGCGCGCAGCTCGTCCCGGAAGGTGATGAGCGGGATGATCGCCACCGGAACCGGTCCGAACAGGGTGGTCAGCGCGGTGGCGAGGTTGTCGGCCACCGTGCCGGTGCCGGCGGACTCGCGCAGCGCACTCGCCTCCGTCTCGAGCTGCGCGGCCCGGTCGAGCACGAGGTCGGTGAGGAAGGCGTCGAAGTCGCTGAAGTGCCGGTGCAGGACGCCTTTGGCGCAGCCCGCCTCGTCCGTGACGGCCCGGCTGGTCAGCCCGTTCGGCCCGTCCCGCAGCAGCACGCGTTCGGCAGCGTCGAACAGCTGCTGCCGCGCGTCGCGAAGGTGCACCCCAGTCGGCACTCAAAGATCCTCTCGTGCGTCAGCCTGCTGGCATCCGTTGCCAGGTGGGCATGCGCCCACTAAGGTGGGCACATGCCCACCTTACCGCGAGAGCAACCAGAATCGTCCCCAGCGGAGCTGCACAAGGCCCGGCGGATGGCCGAGTCGTTCGGTACGGACGCGCAACGCTACGACCAGGCCCGACCCGGCTACCCCGACGCATTGGTGACGGGGATCGTCGCCGGGAGCCATGGGCCAGAGGTGCTCGACGTGGGCTGCGGTACCGGCATCGCAGCCCGCCAGTTCCAGGCCGCCGGCTGCGCCGTGCTCGGCGTCGAGCCGGATGAGCGGATGGCCAAGTTCGCGCGAGCCCACGGCCTACAGGTCGAGGTGGCGACGTTCGAAGCCTGGCAGCCGGCCGGCCGGACGTTCGACGCGGTGATCGCGGCCCAGTCCTGGCACTGGGTGGATCCGGTCGCCGGCGCAGTCAAGGCCGCCCGGGTGCTGCGTCCGGACGGGCGTCTGGCGATCTTCGGGCACGTGTACGAGCCGCCCGCCGAGGTGGCCGAACCGTTCGCCGCCGCCTACCGGCGGGTGGTGCCAGACTCGCCGTTCAGCAATCAGCCGGCCCGACGTCCGCTGGACATGTACCAAGCGGGGTACGCCAAGTTCGCTGACGCGATCCGTCAGACCGAACGCTTCAACGACCCCGAACAGTGGCGATTCGACTGGGAACGGCCCTACACGCGCGACCAATGGCTGGAGCTGCTCCCCACCACCGGCGGCCTCACCCAACTACCCCCCGACAAGACAGCCGACATCCTTGACGCGGTCGGGGCCGCCATCGACTCGATAGGCGGTCGCTTCACGATGCTCTACACCACCCTGGCGACGACCGCCGTGCGCGCCGGTACCTCCTGACTCATCTGAAATGGACGTAGCTCGGCGAGGATCTCGACTCGACCGCACGGGCTCAGAACGTGTCTGTGAGCTCGGTGTCGGTGCTGGTCAGGGGCCTGTGATTTAAGTGATCGACGTACTGAGCTGTTCCAGGTGAACGTCGGCCACTGTCCGTGAGTGCGAGGTGGGTCGCGCGGTCCGTGGTATCCCCAAGTCCGGTCAGTGTAAGGCCCCTGGTAGGAACGATCTTGCGACAGAAAGATCCGACCGAGGGGCCTCACGTGCCGACCAGTGTCACGTACACCGCCGTGCTCGATGTGAAGCGGTCCACCGCCGAGCACCTGGCCCGGCTGCTGGGCGAACACCGGATTGAGGCCGGGACCCGCAAGGGGCGACGTGCGCTGGGCTGCTTCAAACAGGCGGTGCTCATTCTGCGCTGGTTCCTCGACGGCACCCGTCTGGCCCAACTCGCCCGCCACAACGGGGTGTCGGTCTCCACCGCCTACCGCTACCTGCACGAGGGACTCACCGTGCTGGCGGCCGGGGCGCCGGACCTCGCCACCGCGCTAGAGCGCGCGAAGGCAGCCGGGCTGACGTACCTGAACCTCGACGGCACCGTCATCCGCACCGACCGCGTCGCCGCCCCCGGCCCCAACGGCGCCGACCTCTGGTGGTCCGGAAAACACCGGCACCACGGCGGGAACGTACAGGTCATCGCCACCCCGGACGGCTGGCCGATCTGGGTCTCACCGGTCCGCCCGGGCCGCGAGCACGACACCACCTGCGCCCGCCGCCACGGCCTGATCGACGCGCTCAACCGCATAGCCGCCGAGCTGGATATGCCAACCCTGGTCGACCTCGGCTACGAGAACGCCGGTGACGGTTTTCGCCACCCGCACAAGAAGCCGGCCGGAGGCACGCTGGCCGACGCCCAGCAGACCTACAACAAGGTCATCCGCGGCATCCACGGCGCGTGCGAGCGTGCCAACTCCCCACTCAAGACCACCTTCAAGGCCCTGCGCCGGGTCAGCCTCGATCCCAGCCGCATCACACAGATCGCCGCCGCAGCCCTCGTCCTGCTTCAGCTCGAGTACGACCGCACCATCTGAACGATCACACACCGTCATGAACCATTACCGGGACAGTTCATTGCTCATGACGTCGTCGATGATCACCAGTTCGTTCGGGTACTTGGCCTTAGAGGTTGTCTCACGTGGCAAGTTTCGCGAGCTTCTTGTAGCAGGTCAGGGCGGCGGCCATGGCCAGGCCTCGGCTCTGCCAGTCGTTGCGGACCACGTACGGGATCTTGAGACCACGAGCAGCCCATGGCAGGCTCATGCCGCATGATCGATGAATTCGCGAAAGACAACCTGCACGAGAGACTGCGGCGGGACCGCAAGGCGCTGCTCTGGAAACTCGACGGCTTGTCCGAATACGACGCCCGCCGACCTTTGACAGCGACCGGGACCAACCTCCTCGGCCTGGTCAAACACGTGGCCACCGTCGAGGCCAGGTACTTCGGCGAGGTCTTCGACCGCCCTTCCCCGGAACCGCTGCCCCGGTGGCAGGACTACGACGGCAACGATCTGTGGGCGACCGAGGACGAGACCCGCGATCAGATCATCGGGTTCTACCGGCGCACGTGGGAACACTCGGACGCGACGATCAACGAGCTTCCCCTCGACGCCCCCGGCCACGTGCCGTGGTGGCCGGAGCCTTATCCCAACACGAACCTGTTCGCCATCATGGTCCATGTCCTCGGCGAGTCCATCCGGCATACCGGGCACGCCGATATCCTGCGCGAGGGCCTCGACGGCCGGACCGGGGTGCGCGCCGAAAACGAGAAGCAGATCGACGAGGAAGCCCGTGCAGCCTACTGCGCGAAGATCGAGCAGGCCGCCAGGTCGGCCGCACCAATCAAGGCTTAGAGGTTGTCTCACGTGACTTGATGTTCGTGCGGCATGCTGCCGGTCGTGGGTGCTGATCTATCGAAGCGTCTGGTTCCTGATGAACTCTGGGAGCTGGCCGCCCCGTTGCTGCCGTCGTTCGCGGCTCGTCCGCAACGTGGTGGGACCGCTCCGTGTGACGAGCGGGCCGTGTTCACGGCAGTGGTGTACGCGCTGACCAGCGGCTGTGCCTGGCGGCATCTGCCGCCGACGTTCGGCACGTCGCCCGCCACCGCGCATCGCCGCTTCACGGTATGGACCGAGGCTGGCCTGTGGCGTCGGCTGCACCGGGCGGTGCTGGACGAACTCGGGGGCCGGGGCGAGGTGGACTGGACCTCGGCGATCGTCGACGCGGCCTCCGTTCGCGCCAAAAGGGGGGATCGCTGACCGGGCCGAACCCGGTCGATCGCGGCAAGAAGGGCAGCAAGCTGCACGTGCTGTCCGATGCCCAGGGCATCCCGCTCGCCGTCGCCGTGTCCGGCGCGAACATGCACGACAGCCTCGCCCTCAAGCCGCTCATCCGCGGCATACCCGCCGTCCGGTCCCGCCGGGGACCACGGCGGCGCCGACCCGTCAAACTCCGCGCGGACAAGGCGTACTTCTCCGCCGAACACCTGGCCTGGCTGCGCGAGCGCGGGCTCGTCGCGCATCGCGCGGCCCGGCATCGGGTCCGGCGAACGCCTCGGTCGGCACCGCTGGAAGATCGAACGGTCGATCGCCTGGCTCTTCGGCTACCGCCGCCTCACCGTCCGATACGAACGAAAGGGCTCGCACTTCCTCGCCTTCCTCGGCCTGGCCGCCGCCCTGACCTGCTACAAGAAGCTCGCGAAACTTGCCACGTGAGACGCCCTCTTAAACCCGGCACGGATCACCCCATCGGTACTCACCACTTCGTAGAGCGGGTTCGTCTTCTTCCGCAGCCCCGGGATGCAGTCGTCGTAGTCCGTTACCGGCGTGACGTCGAACTGCTTCTCGCCCGACTCGGTTTTCAGTCTCTTCAGCTTCGTGTGGGATGTCGAGCCCGCGGCGGTGCAGGCGTCCGTGTGCGGGGGCAGGTCCACGTACGAAGACACCTTCGCGGTGTCGAGGTGTCCCGCCTCCTGGTCGTGGACCCATACCTCCTCCTCGGTGTCGGCCTTGCGCATGAGCAGGCGCTGCCCGGTAAGGAGATACGGGCCCGCGAAGGCGACATTCTTCTCCCGCTCCGCGTCGATGCTGTAAGACCCCACGAACAGGTCCACTTCTGCGTTATTGATCGCGTCTTCGCGGGAATTGGTCCCCACCCGCTCGAACTTGATCTTGTCCTCCGGGAAACCAAGGTGGCCGGCGATCTCTTTGGCCAGATCCACATCGAACCCGGACCATTTCCCGTCCTTTTCCTCGCTCAGTCCGGGCTGGCCCGCCTTGGTCCCGATGATGAGCGTTTCCCCCTCGTCCGCCTTCTGCAACACGGGCGAATCGGATCGTGACGGCTGCTGCTGGTCCCAGGCGAACCATCCCCCGGCGGCCAGCAGGCTCAGGCACAGCGTCCCCACCAGCACCGTCCGTCGGCCTGGGCGGCGGCGTCGGCCGTGCGGCACGCCGGCTGCGCCTGGTGCCGCCGAGCCGGCGCTCCGGGTGTTCGCGCGGTCGCCCTCCGGGGAGGCGAGGGCGGGGCCGTCGGGCGCGTTGTCCGCGGACCCGGCGCGGACGGATCCGCTGCTGGTGGGGGCGTTGTCCGTGCTGTCCGCGGACGGGTCGGGGACAACGTGGCCGGGGATGGTCCGCGGCCGCTGGGCTTCGGGCGGGGCGGGGATGCCGAGCCGGTTCACGGATGGCGCTCAGGCGGGCGCTGTGGGCGTCGAGTTGGGCGTCAGCGGTTTCCAGGACGTGGTCGTACTCCCACAGCTGTGGCAGCGTCACCGCACCGGTCTCCTCGTCCACAGGATCGGCGGGAGTGTCTCCGGTCCGCTGTTCGTAGGCGTGGCGGTCTTCTTCGGCGCGCTGGAAGGCCTGGATGCCTACGTCGTCGGCTTCCTGCTGTTCCCGGCGGGCGCGGGCCAGCAGGTCTTCGAAATCGGCGATCCGCTGCCGGGCCTCGGGCAGTTGCTGGTCACGCTCGGCCAGGTGCTGTTGGAGCGCTAGGCGTTGCTGGGTGGCCGTCGAGTCCGATTCCTCCAGGCATATGCGGGCCTGGTCGCGTCCGGTCTCCAGGGTCCTGCAGCGCTGCCGTAGATCGGCCACCATGCCCACGAAGCTGTAGATGAGCTGGGTGAGGCCCTGCAGCGTCTGCTGTGCCTGGACCTGGCCCTGACGGGCGTCGTCCAGACGGATCTGGAGTTCGTGCGCGGTGCCGTCGGACAGCTGCCGGGCCTGGGCCGCCCGGCGCGCTGCATCGGCCTGTTCGGCGGCCTTTTTCGCGGCCTGCCATAGTTCGCGTCCACGCACCCGCTGCAACTGCTGGTTCTGCGGGCCGGGGACCAGAGCGGTGACGACTCCTCCAGCAGCCGCAGGGGAATCAGTTTGCGGCCTTTCAGAAACTCGCTCCACTGGTTGCGGCCGAAGGGGAAGCGGTCCGCCAGCTGCCGCACCGTCAGCCCGGCGGTGCGATGCCGCAGCCACTGCGCCAGTGCACCGGCCTCGGGAGTAGTCCCTTCCACCGGGCCGGGCCGGCACCCTGCCGCTGCGAGGGCCGCTCTTCCTCGTCGTACACCAATACCGCCTTCTTCCCCCTGCTTGAAGTCTGTCCGGGGTTTGTCCCGAGATTCACCGCCGTGACGTGCGCCAACGCCGACGGACAGGACGGACATCAGATCACCAACTCACTCTGGTCTTCCACCCGTTTGATGTGTCTGGAAGGCAATTGCGATGCGAAAGTCCTCCCACGACCGCAACAGGCCCCTCGCCCGCCGCAGGCTCGCCGTATCCGTGGGCGCCCTGACCGGCGTCGCGGTGCTCATCCCTCTGGGACTGCCCTCCGTCTGGATCGACCTGGCCGCACTCGCCCTGGCCGCCGCGACCTTGCTGCAGGCCGACCACCACCGCACCCCCACAGCCCGTCGCAGGCTCCGTAGGAAGAACCGCACCGGAAACCAGCGCCTGCGCCAGCGTCGCCGCAACGGCCGCGACCGGCGTGGCACGGAGTGACCGCGCACAGCAGGGCGTACATCCGACCGCACTGCTGTGCTTCGCGGACGCTGGCCGGATACGTGATGTCGTCACCCGCGAGAGCCATGACGCACTGGCACGTCCCTGCCATGTGCTGTCGCAGTCTCGAGCTGCTCAGGCTTGTGCGGACAACAGTTTCCCGCCGTGGTGGGACGGTTCGAGGGCCTGGGCCAGCCGGCGTGCCGCGGCCGCGCGTTCGGTGGCCTCCAGCAGGTCACACCCGCCGACCCGCAGTCTCCAAGCGCTCGAGGCGGGCCTGCGCCCTCTGGGCGGCGCGGCGCGCATGCCGTGCGGCCGGGGCGGTCTGCGTGGCCCGATGTCGTGCGTTGTCGAGCTCGGTTCTCACCTGGCGTCGCAGTTCCACCGTGGCGTGGAGTTGGTGGGCCAGTTTGGTCGCGCGCTCTTCGAGTTCATGAAGTGCTGCTTCGGCCCGCTCGACGTCGGCTTGCGCCTTGTGGTGTTCCGCCTCGCGCGACCGGGCTCGCTCTTCTGCCGCCTCCGCCTCGTACTGGACCTGGGCAATCTTTCTATGCCGGTCGTCCTCCAGGCGCGTCTCGCGGGCGGTCTTGGGGCTGGGGACGTGTGGATGGTCCGGTCCCGGTCGTGTCTTGGATCGTCGTGCCCTGTGTGCTGTGGGGGCTGGGCGGGCGGGTGCGTCATCGGCGACGGCGGCCGCGGTGAATCCGACAGGAGGGACGAGAGCTGTGACGAGCCGACCAGAGGCCCATTTCTGTGCCGCCGCCGGATCTGCGAGTACCGCGTGCAGGGTCTGCTCGACCTTGCGCTGCGCGGCCTCGCCGATGGGATGTCCGGCCTCAGCAGCCAGCCGGCGGGCCTGCCGTGAGAGTGTGCCCACGAGGCTGTGCTGCTGCCGGCTCAGGCGCTTCAGCCGCTCGCGGGCAAGATCCTTGTGGGCCTGGCGCAGAGCCTCGCCGAGGCGGAGCAGCCGCGCGACCAGGACAGGCTCGGAGCGCACCACAAGGTTGCTGGCCCAAGCCGACAGCGTCGGCCGGCGCAGCGCAGCGATCTCGGCGGCGAGCCGCGCCTTCCCCGCCATGCGGGCCTCGGACACCCGCACCGCACGGGCCTTAACGAACTGTGTCGGATGCAGCCCGTACAGTTCGTCGGCGATGCTCTCCAGATCCACAGCTCACCGCCGCCTTTCCTTCCAAGTCTTCAGCTTTTGCCCAGGTACGTTACTTATATGATTCTCGTTCCCCCGGTGACGCCGATGCTGGCCCGGGCGGTGCAGGAGCTACCGGGGCCCGGCGCGCCGCCGGTCGGGACGGTGTCGGAGCCGAAGTGGGATGGCTTCCGGCTTCTGGTGTTCGCCGGCACCGACGGCCAGATGTTTCTCCGGTCGCGCAACGGCCGCGACCTCACCACGGCAGTCCCAGAGATCACGCAGGCCGCCGCGGCGGCTGGGCGAGGACGCCGTCATCGTGGTGTCATGTGACCTGCACGGGTGTCTCAGGTGCTCGGTGTCTCAGGTGACTTGTCCTCGACTGGGACATGGCCCGCGTTGTCCCGTCCGCCTCCACCTCAAGCATCGCGGTCCGCTCGGCTCCGCATGCGCTTGGCCAGCCGGCGGAGACCCCGCCCCATGCCTGGCAGGGTGCCGCACCCGGGACGAGGTCACCCGGGCCCGCATCCGCTTCGACGACCTGCACGCGGAGCGGTCGTACGACCGGGTGGCCGCCTACGGCATTGCCCAGGTACGGCAGGGGGTTCGCGGCCATGGGGATCTGCGCGGCGGCCGCGGATGAGGAACTGCTCACGTGGCTTGCTCCTGGAGGGTCTCGCGGTTGGTGTCGGAGACCGCCCTGGTGACCTGCTGTTTCTTCCGTTGTCTCACGGCGTGTCGGACATCGGAGCCTCCGGGTGTGTGACCCGCTCGATCGCGCCGTGCGGTCGATGCGCTTTCCCGGCCGGTCGGACGGGCGGATCAGCGCAGTCCGGCGAAGAGATCGTTCTCGGGTATGGCCGCGCCGGTGGCGTCCTGGACACGTAGGAAGGTCTCCATGCCCATCAACTCGCCGAACCTCTCCTTGCCCATCTTGAGGAAGAAGATGTTCTCGCCCTGACTGGCGTGCGCGGCCAACGCGTCGAACTTCTGACCGCTGAACGCGGTGGTGTCCACCCACGTGGTGATCTCATCGTCGGGGAGGCCGATCTCCGCCATCGCGGCGGCCTCGGCAGGATCCGGCTCCGGCATGTCCTCATGAAACTCGCGCATGATCTCGCCGAACCGCTGCATCATCGAGCGGGGCATCGTGGTCCAGTACACCTTCGGTGCCAGCGCGGTCATCTCCAGCGCCGCCATCGTGATGCGGTGGGCCTGGATGTGGTCGGGGTGGCCGTAGAAGCCGTTCTCGTCGTAGGTGACGACCACATCAGGTCGGTAGTGACGCATGAGTTCCGCGAGTCGGGCCGCGCCTTCCTGCACGGGGGTCTGCCAGAAGGATCCGGGGGCGTCGTTGCTCGGCCAGCCCGTCATCCCGGAGTCGGCATAGTCCAGCATCTCGAGATCGCTGACCTTCAGGACGTCACAGCTCGCCTCAAGTTCTTGACGGCGCATCAAGGCGACCGCCGCCGGATCGTGCCTGGGATCGCCCGGCTTGACACCCCCCGGTCCGTCACCGCAACCGCCGTCGGTACACGTCACCAGAACCGTGCGAATGCCCTCCGCCGCGTACCGCGCGAGGACCCCTCCGGTTCCGGTGGCCTCGTCGTCGGGGTGGGCGTGTACTGCCATGAGCGTCAAGGGCCGGTCAGTCATGAAACAGTCCTCCTGCAGAATTACGTCGTGGTCCGAGTGCGCGCCGCTGCTGACGATCTCCCGGCGGTCCATCATCCCTCGGATCTACGAGAGCGGGATCCACTCGATGCGGTCCGACTCGTTCGCTCCCGTCGGCGGCCCCGTATAGGTGGCACCGTCGGCGCGGAAGACGTGGTGCTCGGCGTCGGTGATGCCGTTCGCCGGCTGAGCGTAGACCAGGGGCTTGATGGCCTCCACACGCCAGCCGGTCTCCTCCTCCACCTCGCGGGCGGCCGCCTGCTCCGGCGTTTCGTCCTCTTCGATGAGACCCATGGGCAGTTCCCAGCCCCATGTGTCGGTGATGAAGCGGTGGCGCCACATCATCAGCACCCGCTTCTGATCGTCGACCACGGCGGCCACCGCCAGGTGTCGCATGCGTACGACATGGTGTTCCCAGCGGCGCCTGTCGGGCTGCTGGACGCGTCGAGGCACTCCTGACGGACAGCCAGGATAAGAAGGAAAGCCAAAATCGACGGGCCGCCGGCCCCTACGGCGACGTCGGGCGGCATGCCCAGAGGTCCCAGGTGAGCACCCCGGACGAGCCTGTGCCCGCCACGCCCACGTGGCCGAGCGCGGCGGCGGGGACACTGAAACTCCACTCCCCTATACCGGTGCGGCTGCTGACGGACTGGGAGATCAAAGAACGCGCGTACGGCTGGTCCGCGCCGAGGAGGCCGCCCGCCGTGTCGTGGAAGCCGAGGCCCGGCGACAGCGCCCTCCGGGTACGGGACAAGATGACGCTGGAGGGCAGGTGGCGGCCGTCGGGGATGGCCTCGCGGACGGCATCCCACTCCTGCGGGGTGCGCTTGGCTGGGTCGGCGGGCCACGTCGCCACGATCCCGGCGGTCAGGTCGGCGCGCCACTTCACCGACCGCAGGGTGCGCCCGGCCTGTTCCTGGACCATGCGCACGATCCGGTCATTGACCGTCACCCCGCGAGTGGCGCGACACTCCAGCCCAGACGCCGCAGCGCCATCCACGCGTTCGACGGCAGTGCCCGGCCCTGGGCGTCCACGCCGGAGGTCAGCATCGCCACATCGGTGGTGTTCCAGTGCGCGGCCATCGCCGAGTTGGCCATGCCGGACACCAGACCGGCCGCCCAACCCACCTGCTCCGCCAGCACCGCGGCCGACAGCACCTCGCCCGTCTTCTCCACCACACCCGTACGCAGCAGACCACGGGCACAGGCAGTACGGGCCGTCTCACCCTCACCGAGCGGCAGCCTCCGGCTCACCAAAACACCCCCTTGCCCGCCCCCCCCCCCCCCGCGGTGCTGTCACCCGATCAACGACACGCCCCGCGAAAAGGTCACGCATTCGATCTGTGCACTCACATACGACACCGACACCGGCGCACGGCATGACGCCGACGGGAATGACACATCACTACGGATCCCAAAGGAAACACGTGAGCCTGGCGGATGTGCGCCTGTGCGGATTGTCTGAAGGGCTTAACCCAGGGCGGTTGGTCCGTTCTTTTCCCTGTATCAGATGGGGGATCCAATGTGGGCGCGTCCAGGGCTGTCCTCGGATGCCGCGACGCCGAGCGAACCGACACCGGATCCGCTGGGTGGGACCACTCCACCAGGCAGAGACCGCCGATCCATGGATAAACCTTCCTCTCCCGCCCCTGCGCGGGCGCCCCTACGGTCGAGGCTGCGGACGCTCACCGGCCCGCCGTAACGAAGGAGCGAGACCCCATGAAGATGACCGGCAACACGATCCTGATCAGCGGCGGAACCTCGGGCATCGGGCTTGGCCTGGCCCTGCGCCTGCACGAGGCCGGCAACAAAGTGGTCGTCGCCGGCCGGCGCAAGGAACTCCTCGACGACATCACGGCTGAGCACCCGGGCATCGACGCGCTCGTCCTCGATATCGCGGACGCCGACTCGATTGCACGGGCCCGTGAGACCGTGGCAGCGAGCCACCCGGGGCTGAACGTCCTGGTCAACAACGTCGGCATCATGCTGCGGGAGAACCTCCTCGACCCGGCCGGACTCCCGGTCGCCGAGGATCACGTCATGGTCAACCTGCTCGGCACGATCCGGATGACGTACGCCTTCCTGCCGCTGCTGGTGGACAAGGACGACGCGGCCGTCATGAACGTCACCTCGTCGCTGGCGTTCGTCCCGTTCCCGAGCACCCCGACCTACAGCGCGGCCAAGGCCGCGCTGCACTCCTTCTCCGAGAGCCTGCGCATCCAACTCGCCGGTGCTGACGCCGGCGTCCAGGTGATCGAGGTGGTCCCGCCGGGCGTGCGCACGACCCTGCTGGGCCAGCAGGACGACGACCACGCCATGCCGTTGGACGACTTCCTCACCGAGACCCTCGACCTGCTGCGCGAGAAGCCCGACGCGAAGGAGCTTGTCGTCGAGCGCGCCAGGTTCATCCGCGACGCGGAGGCCAACGGCTCCTACGACAACGTCCTCGCCATGATCAGCGGCAGCTGACCGGCCTGTAATGACCGACGCGGAACAACAGCACGCGGGCGGGCCCCGTGCGGTCACATCATGGACGCACGCGAACTGGACCGCCTCGGGGAGGTCCTCACCGAAGACGCGGAACGGTAAGGAAGCGCCTTCGGCTTCGCCCCGGTCGTCGGACTGGCGGCGACCGGCTCCGTCCCGAGTGCCAACGGGCACGCGGGCGCCCGTCGGCACGACGAACATCGTCGTATCGGCCAGGACGGGAGACGAGGCCCGGGGCCCGTCCAAAGCGTCGGGCGTCCTCGACGGGGGACCGTCGCCGCAGGCCGTCTTCCATGCCGATGGCCTGCGGCGCACCGCCGACAGTCGGCGAGGTTCCCAGCGGGTCAGGCAGGTCAAGGGACCATCGACTCGTCTCGCTGGGAGCGCCCTCGGCGTCGGCCGTATGAGCGGCTTCGCGCGGGTGGGAGAGGAGGGCTCAGCCATGGATCGGCGGTCTCTGGATAGCCGGGCGGAATGCGGCGAGGATGGGGACATGGACAAGAAGGAACTGGCGGAATTCCTGCGCCGTCGGCGTGAGATGTTGCGCCCCCGCGACGTCGGGCTGGTCGAAGGGCCACGCCGGCGTACGCAGGGGCTGCGCCGCGAGGAGGTCGCGCAGCTCGCCGGCATGTCCACCGACTACTACGCCCGGCTGGAACAGCAGCGTGCTCCGCAGCCCTCCGTCCAGATCACCAAGGCTCTCGCCCGGGCACTGCGGCTGTCCCTGGACGAACGCGACCACCTCTTCGTCCTCATCGGCCACAACGCCCCGGCCCGCTTCCACCGCTCCGAACATGTAAGCCCGACGCTGATGCGGGTCCTGGACCGCCTGGACGACTCCCCGACCCTGGTGCAGACCGACCTGGTCGACACCCTCGCGATGAACCCCTTGGCCGTCGCGCTGCTCGGCGACCAGACCCGCCACACCGGTCTGGCCCGCAGCGGCTACTACCGCTGGTTCATGGACCCGGCCGAACGTCCGATGGTTCCCGAGGAGACCCACGAACGCCACGGCCGCGCCCAGGCAGCACGCCTGCGGGCCGCGCTGACAGCCGGCAGCGACACCCCCCGAGCCGCCCGGATCCTCGCCGAACTCCAGGAACACAGCCCCGAGTTCGTCCGCATGTGGGAACTTCAGGAGGTCGCCCAACGCTACGACGACTGCAAGACCATCCTCCATCCCGAACTCGGCCGCATCGACGTCGACGCCCAGGTCCTGTTCACCGAGAACCGCGCCCAGACCCTGGTGGTGCTGACCACTCGCCCCGGCACGGAGAGCCACAGCAAGCTCGAACTGCTCTCCGTCATAGGGCACCAGCAGCTCACCCCCTGACGTCCTGGGCCGAGGCACGGGTCAACCCTGCTGCACAATCCTGCCTGGCTGGCATCTATGCCTACGGGCGTCGCCGGGCGACCCGCGCCGCCAGGACTCAGCCCGTCCCGGCACTGGACGGGTCGTCCGCTCCCGGGACGTGGAGGGAAGGAAGTCACCCGCGAGAACCTGCGGTTCTATGGGGTGCCGTGAGGCGAACGGCGAACCAGGTGATAAGCAACCCGCCAGTAGCTTTCGGATCGAAGGTCGTCCCGCGAAGAGGTCGGGGCGACCTTCTTGCGTCCGGGCTCAGGCTGTGTCGTTGGCTTCGGTGAGGATCCGGTAGACGGTGGCGACCGAGGGGTGTTCGCCCTTGTTCTTGCCCGAGGTGATGACAAGCTTCTGGGCGATCTGCGGTACGGGGCACGCCGTTGGCTGGCAGGGATCGCGCGTACGCGGCCATGTCATCGTCGACGCCCTTGGTCGGCCCGCCGTGGTGGCCGCGCTCGCGGGCGGCGGCTTGGCCTTCGAGGGACCTCTCGCGGATGTACTCGCGTTCGGACTCAGCCATGCCGGCGAAGAATGCGAGGAGGACGGTGCCGTGACCGGACGCGTCGTATACGCCTTGGACGGGGTCGGTGAGGAGTTCGAGCTGGATGTCGTGGTGGCGCAGGTTCTCTGGGACGGCCAAGGACTCGGCGGCGCCGCGGCCCAGGCACTTCAGCTCCGTGGTCGGGCCGCCGGTTTGACCGGATGCCCCCTCCGTTTTACTCTCGAATACGTACGGAGGCAGCATCCGTTTTGATGCGGCCGCAGGATCACGGCAGGCAGGAGGGCGCATGAGCGTCGGTGAACAGCGGGGACGCAAGCCCCGCGCGGACGTTCAGCGCAACCGCGCGGCCCTCCTGGAGACCGCGCAGCGTCACTTCCTGCAGCACGGGGTCGGCACCTCCCTTGAGGCGGTGGCCAAGGAGGCGGGCGTGGGGCCCGGCACCCTGTACCGGCACTTCCCCACCCGGGAGGCGCTGCTGGCGGCAGTGCTGCAGACGCGCTCCGAGGAGCTGGTGGCCCGCCAGGCGGACATCGATCAGCTCGGCGACCCGGCCGAGGCGCTGGAACAGTGGCTGCGGGCGATGGAGGAGTACTTCAGCGCCTTCAGCGGGCTGCCGGACCCGCTCATGGCCGCGGCCAGGGCGCAGGAGCCGGACAACCCGCTCACAATCCCCTGCGACATCCTCATCTCTGCCACCGATCAGTACGTGCGAGCCGCGCAGCTCGCGGGGCGCGTGCGCGCGTCGGTGCGGGGGCACGACCTGTTCCTCGCGGCCTGTTCCGTTGCCTGGATCAAGGGCACCGGTACCGAGGAGGAGTCACTCGACCGGCTCCGCACGCTCATCGCGAGCGGCTACCGCCAGCGGGACACCCAGGCGTAAACCGCCAGGCACCCCGCCCCGACCCCCGCAACGCCAGGTGGCACCACCACCCAGCCATCACATCGTGCTGCCCCCAGGGGCGGCACAACCCCCTAAGGAACAAATCATGAAAATTGCTGTAATAGGTGCCGGCGCCATCGGCGGGAACCTTGCTGCCAAGCTCAGCACGGCGGGTCACGACGTCCAGGTGGCCGACGCCCGCGGCCCCGAGGCCGTCCGGGCGGAGGTGCTGGAGTCAGGGGCCCGCGCGGCGGACCTCGCCGACGCCGTCCAGGGCCGGGACGTCATCGTCCTGGCCATCCCCTTCGGGGTGGCAGGGAAGCTGGTCGGCCTGCTCGCCTCGGTCCCCGCCGAGACGGTGATCATCGACACCTCGAACTACTATCCGCACCTCAACGGGCAGATCGAGGCCGTGGACAACGGCGAGGTCGAGAGCGTGTGGAACGCCGAGCAGCTGGGGCGCCCCGTGGTCAAGGCGTGGAACGCCGCCCTGGCCGAGACCCAGCGGACCCGGGGCGTCCCGGCCGGAACGCCCGGCCGCATCGCCATCCCCGTCGCCGGCGACTCCGAGGAGGCGCGGCGTGTGGCCATGCGGCTCGTGGATGACACCGGCTTCGATCCCTACGACGCCGGCACGCTGGCCGACTCCTGGCGCCAGCAGCCGAACAGCCCCGCCTACTGCACCGAACTGACCCTCGACGAGCTGCCGGCGGCCCTGGCCGCGGCCGACCGCGTCAAGGACGCCCGCATCCGCGACAGCGTGCCGGAACGCTTCGCCGCCCTCCCGGCCACGGCCACCCTGGAGGACGTCGTCGAGATGAACCGCGCCGCCCACCGCTGAGTCACCCGACGCGGCTTTCGTGCACGCAACGGCACGAGGGCGGCGGCGTCGGCACGCCACGAACACACAAGACGAACACGAAGAGCGCGCAGTCCCCCGCGCTGCGACCTATTTCACCGATGGCTACGGCGAGGGCATCTACCTCGAGCGGGCGCAGGCCCTGGGCGCGAGCCACTACCGGGCCCGGGGCGTCGAGCGCTCGGACCGGGACGGCAGGAGGGCGGCGGTCCGCGAGAACCTGGAGTTCTACGGCGCTCCCCATGCCGCCTTCCTGTTCATGCCGACACTCGGCGACGGGGTACGGACGGCCGGCGACATCGGCATGTACGCGCAGAACTTCCTGCTCTCGCTGGCGGCCTGGGGACTGGCCGGCATCCCGCGGACCGTACTCGGCGTCTACGCCGACACCGTCCGCGAGTTCCTGGGTGTCCCCGCGGAGCTCAAGCTGCTGTTCGGCATCTCGTTCGGCATGGCTGACCCGGCGGCACCGGTGAACACGCTCCGCACGGAGCGGATTCCGCTGCAGCGGAGCGTGGTCCTGCATGACACCCCGGGAGTCCTCGACAGGCCGTAGTTCGTCCGCCCGCAGGAACCATCCGGCGCTTGGGCCCGGGGCGCCACTCGGCCGGCCAAGGCCCGGCGCCCGCACGGCTTTTAACAATTCGGAGGATGCCTCCGCATTCTCGAGTGGCCGGGGAAGGCTGGACCCTGCGCGACGTGCTCGCCCACGGCGTCATCGACTACCACCCGGTGGTCGCCGGCACCGCCGCCGACGCGGCTGACCACATGCAGCAGTGGTTCGAGGCAGGGGCCTGCGACGGCTTCTCGATCGCCATTGACAGCTACCACGACGGCTTCGATGCCTTCGTCGACCAGGTCGTCCCGATGCTGCAGGAACGGGGCCTGTTCCACGATGACTACGAAGGCCCCACCCTGCGCGAGAACCTCGGCGCCCACGAGCAGTACGGACTCGACCCGCGCCTCACGCAGCCGGCCCGGTCATGACCACCACCACGCAGCCCACCACCGTCCAGACGTCCGACACCGCGACCCCGCAGGCGTTCCGCGACGCCATGCTGTACGACACTCCGGGTGTCCTCAACGCAACCTGAACGGGGATGGCTTCCGCATGTTCGGCCAGGACGGCACCGGCGGCTACACCGCGTTCTGCCTGGAGGGTCTCCATGACAGTCTGCTGGGCGACAGTGAACCGCTGACCCTCAGAGATGGGGACATGCAGGGCCAGGTGAGCGGTGTCGCCACCCTCTTGCGCCGCCATCGTCAGCCTTGACCGGGTCTTCACGATCCTCACTGGCAGCAACTGACTCACACCCGGGCACGCCTGTCACCCACCCAGGTGATGGTGCAACACCTGTGGCACCAATTACCCTTCCGGTAGAGCTGTTGAGCTGCACGTTCGCGCCCTCAGCCCGTCGCACCACTCGCCGACCCCAAGAGAATCGGCAGATAGAGCAGAGGCATCGGAGGGCTCCAGAACGGGCCCCGACCTGCACAAACGATCAAACTAGTTCGGTCAACACACCGTACGCGCCGAACGCCTCGATCGTCTCCCACACCCGCTCCAGCACGTCGGGCGGGTAGTCGCGGGCGTCAGCCTGCTGCGTGAACCAGGCAGTTGGACACACAAACCGCTTGGATCATCCAAACCCCAGCGTCCGGCAACCGATCGGTTGATGGACAGTCCAGTCCGCGGTCGGAGGCCAGAGCCCCCACCCCGCTCTGTCTACCGCGTCAGTAAAAGGCAGGCGCGCCCGAAGTCCGGTCGTCAGTTTCCGATCCAGCAGGAGCGTCAGCGCCGCCCAGTGCCACGCGGGCACCGGTGTGGACGACGTTTCAGTCAGCCGGCGGGACCGGGCTGGCAGACCGGGCAGAGTTTGTACCGGCCATCGGTGTTGACCACCGTTCCCCAGCCCGCGCACCCGACGCAGTCGCGGGCTGCGGCCAGCCGGGGGTGAAGTGACGGTTGAGGGGTCGCTCTGCCGCGTGTGCCAATGGCCATGGCCGGACTCCTGGACTGTCTGGCTTGCATTGCTTCGTCCACCGTAGGGGTGTTTGTCACGTATTGACGTGTATCGCCTGTGACGGTCTCGTTAATCTGCTGGACGGCCCGACCTCCGACGCCGTCCGTGAGAGGGCAGCGCGCCTGGCTGCATGGCTGCGCGTCCGCGACATCACCGACGACCCCGAGGACCGCGGCCTGCTCGTGGACGTGCGGGTGCCCAAGGTGATGCCCCGTGTGGTCGCCGTCCGCGGCTCGCGCCCCTCACCCTGCCCGGTCCGTGCCTGGCGCCGCTGGAAGCAGGAGGCCCATCTGGCGGATGACCCGGACGGGTCCGCCTTCCGCCCGCTGCACTCCCGTCACCACACGCTGCTGCACGGAGGCCTGGAGCCGGAGTCCGTGGGCGCCGTCCTGACCCGCCTCGGCGAGCGGGCCGAACTGGAGGCCCGCCCCACCGGGCACTCCCCCGCCGCGGACTGGTCACCGAGCCCCAGCGCGCCGGCCACGACGACCGCCAGGCCGAAAAGCAAGGCGGATGGGCCAGCGGCTCCGCCTGAGCTCCGGGCGGTACAGAGGGCGGTCGCCTCGCTCTGGGGCAGGTTCCGCGATGATCCGACGGTCGCCTCAGGCAAGCCCCGGAAGAGTCCGATGCGCCGATGAGGCCCCGGCTGTCCGCTGGGGCCTCACGCGAGGACGGGACTTGGCACCCGGCCGTGGAGGAACGCGCGCTCACCGAGGGCCTGACGCGGGATTGGTGCGGGCCGTCAGGTTGCCGAGGGCCAGGAGCGCAGCAGTGTAGCGATCTTGGCAGCGGTGCAAGCGGGGTCGCCGAGCAGGTCACGCAAGGCGACGGCGTCGTCGTGGCCTGGCTTGACGGGGATACCGGAGGCCTCCAGGTACATGACGCCGGTCGCGGCGGCCACGGCCATGTTGGAGCGCTCCAGCCAGCGGCAGCGCCCAAGGATGTGCACCAGGGCAGCGGCCCGTGCGTAGGGGCCGTCGTAGACAGGCTGCTGCAGGAGTTCGGCTTTGTGGCAGGCGACGGCGGCCATCGGGATGCCGTAGTCGTCAGGGGCAGGGTCCCTCGCTCCTGCAATCTCGGCGACCTGCAGGATCCAGGGGACATCGATGTGCACGTCCATTACGCGGCGCGCGCTCCCGGGGCGGGCAGCTGGCCGTCTTCGGCCTCGTCGAAGACGGCCTGGTGTTCGTCGAGGAAGCGCCGGGCGGCGTCAAGGCCGCGCGCGCGCAGGCCGCTGACGTCGTCCAGGACCAGCCGGGCGAGGTAGTCACCGATCGGCAGGTTGAGTTCCTGTGCGCGTGCCCTGGCGAGCTCAACGATCTCGTCGTCGACCCGGGCGCCGAGTTGTGTCTTTGCCATGACCGCATGGTAACAGCTGTTACCAAGGGATGGCAGGGCGTCGCCCTCGCTTGTGCAGGAACCGAGGAAGGGCCGCTTCGAGGCGCGCCGGATGAGGCATGGCCTGCGGCCCCTGGCACGCCGATCCGGACAGCTACCTGCACGCCGGCGGAGCACGAGGGTGCGGTGCTCCCCCGGCGGAGCGGCCCGGTCGGCGCCAGCTACGCGGTCCGGCTCATGATCGTGTCGAAGACCCGTTGTAGGTTCGCGCCGCCATTGTCATTCCAGACCGCGGTGACCTGCTGCTTGTGCTGCTGTCTCATCGAATGTCCCGCGGGTTCCGTCTCAGTTCGGTGGCATTTCTTCATGCCGTATCGCCTTGCTGGTCCTAATCCGGCTTCCAGGTCTCGTCGAACCAGGTGATGAAGTCCATCACGGTGCCGAGGCGGGCGATGCGCTCGTGAATGGCCCGCTGGTCGTGGCCGGGGAGGAAGTCACCCCGGCTGATGGGCTTGCCCCATCCGCAGTTGCATTCGCGGTTGCCTAGAGGGGAGTCGAAGTAGGTGATGGGGTTCTGCTGGGCGCCATTCGGGGCCGGCTTGCCGACGTAGCAATCGTGGACCGGGTGCCTGGGCCGAGGATGCGACCTTCGAAGGCCCGCCGCCCACCAGGAACGTCGACAATCCGGTCGATCTCCATGGCTTGGCGGATGATCCCGCCTCCGTTGACAACCGCGAACCGCTCTCGCTCGACGCGTGATCCGGGCATCACCCAGACCCCGCGGGCGATCTCGTAGAGCTGCCGGTCGGACAGCCCGTCGCTCCAGCCGATCTGTGAGCGCTGGAGCGGATCGCTGTTCGGGTCGACGTCCTTCTTCTTGCCGAGGGTGATCTGAATCATCGCGCTCCCTGCCAGGCCGCCTCGCGAGTGGTCGGAGAGGGCGAGACGACCTGTTCAGGACAGACCATGTACGCCCGCTATAACGGGGTATCGTGAACCTGCATCCTGGGAGGGAGATCGGCCACTTCCGGAGCGTCGACCGGGCAGGTCATTCCAGCCGTTGGCTGCTCTCGATAGCCCGACCTCGGGTGGGCGGAGCGCTGGCATGTGAAGGGCGTCCAGGTTCACCATTGCCAGCGGCATTGTTCAGCCAGCAAACAGTGTCAGCTCGACCGGTGAGGTCACCGGCCGGTTTCTCGCAGAGAATCGCGCATGATCATGCGAGCGCCGTCTGCCTTCCCTGCGGATTGCCCAACGAGTGAGCCCGTACGACACGACGTTCGAGGTCAGAGGTCGAATACCAAGCTCATCAGGTGGGTCGTCTACTCCCTGACTCGGTAAGTTCACTTGACAGCCGCGCCGTTGGCAGGTCATGGCACCGCCGGGCTCAGATTCCGTAGTGGATGTATGCGGCCCACCGGGTGGGCAGCGCCGGTGTCCGGTCACGCTGGCGACGGACCGCGTGGTGCAGGGCATGGGCGGTGCGCGCGGTGGCGGCCGGGCCGGTGCCTTGGTCCGTGAGCGTTCCGTAGACGTCATGGGCGAGGGAGGCCGCCGCCTGATCCGTGATAGGCCACAGTGTCCCGATGACGTTGCGGAAGCCGGCCAGTTGGAAGGCCGCGGTGAGTTGGGTGGCCTCTTCGGTCTGCAGCGGGTTGGTGTCGGTGGTGCTGCAGGCCGATAGGTAGGCCAGCTCCGCCTGGTCTAGGTCGAGCCGGGTGATGTCGCGCAGGGTCAGCGGGTGCACCAGGTGGTCGTGGAGGACGAGTCGGCTGTTGGCGGGGTCGGCCCAGTTGGTGACCCCGTGGCAGGCGAGGTGGACGATGCTGTGCTGCTGGAGCGCCTCGACGACTTCGGCGTGACTGGTCACGGCACCGTCGGCGGGCAGGAGGGTGGCGTCCGGGAGACAGTCGTGCACAGCGCGGGCTTCGGGCTCCGCCGAGGCGAGGGGCGGGCAGTACGGTGCGTCGGGCACGGCGACGACGACTGCCGACGGTGGTGCCGGGGGCCGGGCACGCACGTGTGCCAGCGCGCGGACGGTGGGAGTGTATGAGCTGATCACCCGGTCCATCACGGTGTCGCTGCGGGGCGCAGCCCCGTGGTGGCCCGCGGCGTGCAGGGGCAGCATGGCGACCGGTCCGATCGGGCACCACCAGATGCGCGGCCAGGGTGTGTCGGCGGGCGGGGTGGATGTGTGGCCGAGGTGGCGCAGGACCGGTTGGGTGAGGGTGTCCCAGACCCAGCCGAGCATATCCAGGATGTCCTGTTGTGCCTGGCGGCGTTGCCGGGCCGGCTGCTGCCGGTCGGCGGCGGTGTGCCGCGCCTGACGGAGCGTGCTCGCCGCCTCGATGACGGCCGCTTCCGTTGCTCCGGGCGGGAGTTCGAGTGCGGTGACGGGGGTGTTGGGGTCATTGCGGACGATGAGCGCATGGCTGCCCGTCGCGTGTGCCGCGATGAAGACGATCGGCCCGTTGGCGGCCTGCTTGCGCAGTTCGTGGATGGATGCGGGGCGGAGGAAGTCCTGCAGGCCGGGACGTCTGCGGATCCGGGTGAGCATTTCCTCCCATCGCCGGTTGAGTTCGGTGCGGCGATGTGCGAGATCACGCTGCTGTGCTCCCAGGTCCGCGGCGGAGGACGGCGACATTGCGCGCGGTGCCGGCTCGTGGTCGAGGGCGTCGACGTCCTGGCGCAACGCATCGAAGGAGGCGGCGAGTTCGGGGGAGTGCGCGCGCAGCGCAGTGAGATCGCTGCGTGTGTCGAGCGTGTCAGCAAGGACCAGTCCACGTGTCTGCTCCAGGAGCTCGACCGCCCGAGCGGGATCGCCGTTCGCGATGGCTGTCGCGGCGACCGTGGCGCCCAGGGCGTATACGACCCGCAGCCTGCGTTCCCGGCTGGCACGCTCCACATCGCGAAAGGCCAGTTGCGGGACGATGTCGACAGCGGCCTCGGCCAGCTCCATCGCCTGGCGGGCGTCGCCTGTCGCCAGAGCTGTTATGGCTGCCCGTTGCGCGGCGCGGATGCGGAGCGCGGCCGGCGCTTCCGTGGTGCGCGCGACAGCGGCGTAGGCGGTCAGGGCCTCGCGCACCGCGCTCGTTTCGCCGGTCTGCTCGCCCAGCAGTTCAAGGGCGTCGCCGAGGTTCGACAGCGCCGCGGCACGCGTGTTGAAGCCGAGCTCCGTGGCCGTGACGGCCTCGCGGGCGAGGCGCACTGCCTCGGCGAGTTCCGACCCCTGCGCCCGGCCTTGCCGCGCGGCCCTCATCACGACGCTGCTGAGGTTGATCAGGCACAGGGCGCGCTCGGGGTGGTCAGAGGACGTGGAGGCGAGCGCGTCCTGGGCCACCTGCAGGGCGCGGTCCAAGAACGACCGGGTGCCGGTGTGGTGATAGGCGGCTGCAAGCGCGTTGATGAGACTGGTCAGGTGCCACGCGTAGTTGGCGTGATCGCGTGAAGTGGCGTCGAGGGCCTCTACTGCGAGCTGCACGGCCTCGGTCACCGCCGGCTTGTCGTCGCAGAGTTCGGCCAGCAGCACCAGGGCGATGCTGAGGGCTGATTGGCTCTTGGCGCGCTCGGGGTCGTAGTGCGGGAAGTTGACGAGGGCCTCTCGGCCGAGGGCGACGGCCTCCCGGGCGAGTGCCACGTCGCCCGTCGCCTCCGCGAGCGTCCGCAGCGGTCCTACAAGGTTCATCTGGTACGTCGCCGCGTGCGGGTGCGTCGGGCCCGCGGCGTCGACCGTCTCCCGCGCGGCCTGAACCGCTCTGCGCAGGTCGGCGAGTTCTCCGGAGCGCCAGTAGACCCGTTCGAGAATCATCGCCAGCACGTTGTGCGCGATGCCGTGGTTGGGATGTCCCGGCGACGACGCTTCGACCATGCGCTGCGCGATCTGCTTCGCCTCGGTCAGCACGGCCGAATCAGCGCTGTGTTCGGACAGATGGCGCAGCGCATTACACAAGGCCGCCAGGCTCGGCTCGTAGTACGCGGAGCCGGGTTGTGTGTCGGCCACTGCCGCCCGGCCGAAGCGCACCGCCTCCTGCAACGCGGGGACGTCCCCGGTGCGCTCGTAGAGACTGCGCAGGGCCATGCTCAGGTCGACCAGACAGGCGGCGCGCCGTGGCTGACCGGGCGGGAGCGAGCCGAGAGCCTCTCGGAAGCAGCGGACCGCTGCCCGGATCGCCGACAGGTCACCGGTCCACTCGTGGAAGCTCCGTAACGTCTCGCCGAGATGGATAAGTTGCTCGGTCCGTCCGGGATGGCCGTCGGGAAGGGCACCGAGTGCTGCCTGGGCGGCTTTGACCGCGTCACGTAGCAGGCTCACATCTGTCACGTGCTCGAACAGGCCGACCAGCATCAGGCTAAGGTTGTTGTGGCGATCGACAAACTCCGGCGTCGTGTCCGCCGTCAGCTCGGCCGCCTCACGCGCGGCCTCCACGGCCTCCCACAGGAGACCGGCCTCACCAGTGTCCCGGGAGAGCCAGTGCAGCGCGATGGCCATGTCGGCCATGCAGCCGGCCCGCTCGGCGGCGTGGCGGGGCACCAACTCGGCCACGCGCCGATAGAGCGCGGCGGCCCGACTCAACGTGGGCGTGTCACGCGTTTCCTGGTAGGCGACGAGTAACTGCCAGGCGCGGTTCTCGATCTGCCCCACGTCCTCACGCATCATGCCTCCCCCAGGACACCGATGACGGCGGCCTGCTCACCCACCGCAGAGCCTGCGAACGCACCTGAACCACTGAACTACTGGACCACGGTGCGCGGTCTGCGCCAGGATCGCACAGTGGACGATCTCTCACCCGCGCAACAGCGAATTGCCCATCTGTGCACGTCACTTGAGTCGGACAGGACCTTGCGGGCCGAGCTGGAACAAGCCGGTTTCTCGGCCGATGACTGGGCGGCGCTCGCCGCCACGGTCCGCATCGGTACCGCGGAGGACGTGACCTCCCTGCTCGACGCGCTCGAAGACACTGCCGCCGCCGCAGGGCTCGACGGCGTCACCTCCCCGACGCGCGACTTCCGGCTGTTGCCTGCCTCCGATCCGGGGATGCACACCGTCAGCGGCTGGCGCTGCCCGCACGCGCGGTCCTGCGGACGCGTCGAGGTCGGCGCTGCTCCGCAGCCCGAGCGCCGGTGCGAGCTCACCGGCGATCCCCTGGCGTGGGTGAGCGTGACCAGCGGGTGAACGGGCTGCTCGTCGAGCTAGGTCGGCAGATCGCCGATCGGTGGCTGACCACACTGCTGATCCCCGGGCTGCTGTGGGTGTGCGTCGCCGTGCCGGCCTGGCAGCTGGGCTGGGCCCATGCGCTGGACCCGCACGCGGCCGAACCACTCCTACGGTGGTTCGAGAGCCGTCGTCCTGCTGGGCAGAACATCGCCCTTGCTGTCTCCGTGCTGATGGGCGCCCTGGGCGTGGGCATGGCCGCGACGGGAGTGGCAGCCATCCTCCGCCTGGTCCGGCCGGCGGCCGCGCGCAGCGCGTCGGCGCGCCGGCTTCGCGCCGCGCGGCTGGCCCGCTGGGAGCGTGCCCGACACGCCGCCGAGCACATCGAAGCGGAGGCGCTCAGAGCCGCCGTCGGCTCGACGATCGTCGGCCCGCAGATCGCCGAGGCGCGGGCACGCCAGTACGCCATCAGCCTCGAGGAGCCCGCTCACGCCACCTGGGTCGGCGACCGTCTGCGGGCCAACATGCTGCGGATCTATCGCTGTTACGGCCTGGACATCACTCTCGTATGGCCGCGGCTGTGGGTGATCCTTCCCGACTCTCTTCGTGCCGACATCTCCGCGGCCCAGAGCTCGTACGCGGCAGCGGGCGTCACCGTCGGATGGGCCGTTCTCTACGCCCTGCTCGGCCTGGTGTGGGGGCCCGCTCTCCTCATCGCCGTGGCCGTGCTGGCCGTGGCCTCGGTACGGGCCCGCTCCGCCGTCGACGTCCTGTGCCAGCTCGTGGAGTCCGCCACCGACCTCTACGCATCCGCACTCGCGGATCAGTTGCACATTCCGTGCCCGGGCGCGCTCACTCCCGACATCGGCCACGCGGTCAACGAGGTTCTGCGCAAGGAACCACCACGAAACCCGTCGCGGTTCACACCCGGACCTCCATGACCACGATCCGCTCGTCGAGCAGCCGCCACACATAGCTAATCCGGTCGTCACGGACGGACGCGGCGTCGGCACCGATACGGGTGAGCACCTCGGCCCCCGTCCGGTCGGCCCGCGGATTGACCAAGTGGGCTCGGACACCAGGAAGTTCGATCCCGCGGTCCAGGATGTCCGTCAGGTGCTTCAGGGCCGTGCCCGGGGGTTCGGTGCGCACCGACACGACCCCCTTGGTGCGGCTGTGGAGGTCCCGCACCGTTTCCTCGTCTACCGGCCCGAGCTCCTGTACCAGCGACGCCGTCGCGCCCACGGCGTACATGGAGATCGCCGCGCTGAAGCCCAGCTCGCCGAGGTTCATGACGGTGATCTGCTCGGGGTCGCGGTCCACCCTCAGTTCCATGTAGTCGAGCCGGCCAGCCGCGAATGTCACCGCGAAAAGGTGCCTCACCGGGCTGTCGGCATACAGCCACATCTCGCGCCCTGGAGCGATCGGTCTGATCTGGTGCGGCTTGCCCAGCATCTGCCGCACCCGATCCCTGTCCAGCCCCACGCGCATGTCATAGATGGGATGCAGACCGTAATCCACGAAGGCCCCCTCGTCGAAGCTACCAAGCAGGAGTGTTATGCCGGAACTTCCGCAACCCTGATGCACTGTCCGTCTGCCTGTCCAGGCCCTCTGGGAGACCGGCTTCGCAGAAGGCGCTGGTCGTCTCGCAGACCGGCCGGGTGCACGCGGCGCGCGGCGACGAGCGAACGGCCGACCGGCACCTTGGCGACGCCGACGAACTCCTGACAGACGGGCTCGGTACGGGCGTCCCCGAGTGGGTGGCGTACTTCGACGCTGGGGACCATCCCCGCGGGTGCGGGGCCGACCGCCACCCTGCTCCTGGAACAGGGCATCGAACTCGTCGTGATCAAGGAACTCCTCGGCCACGCCCACATCGGCGTCACCGCCACCGTCTACGCCCACGTCCGACTCCGCCTCCAGCGCCAGGCCATCGACACCCCCAGCACCGCCCTCGACGGCCCGACGATCGACACGACGGTCAGTGCCGACGGCGGCGAACCACCGCCCTGCGTCGCAACCCTCCGCTGACGTTGCCGTCAACTACTGCCGTCACTCCGCGCAGAAGCCCGCCAGGTATCACCTGACGGGGCTTCACATTTGCGCAAGCGCTTGCTGCGCGGGGCTCAGCACCTGGGCCGGAGCGTAGAACTCGACAAGGAGCTTTGGCCCCCATGATGCCGACGAAGCATCCCGCCGAAACTCCGGCGGGATCCTCCGTGACGTTACGGCCGCCTACCGCTCGGAGGTCCATAGTTGGCGGTCAGGGTTGCGGCATACTCGTCCGGAACGGTCCGACCGCGAAGGTCAGCGGGAGATACGACTCCAGTGCACCTGACACCTCCAGGAAGGGCCCGAACTGTGCGCGCCATTCATTCCGTGCGGCCACGTTCGGAAACCCCCGGAAAACTGCAACCTCGGGACCCCTTTCACCCCAACACCCCCATCGTCCGGGAGCTCCGGTCACAGCGATGACGTTCGCAGAGATCGCGATCGACCCCATGATGTCGCCGTCCGGCTCGTGACCGATCGCCGCCCAGTAGTCGTCCACGTCGGCCTCGACGGAAAACGACAACGCCGGGTACATCCGATACTCCGGAAGGTAGAACGCATCGCAATCCGGCTCAAGAACCAATAGTTCGACGCGCCTGTCGCCATGCCACCGGGCCATCGTGCAGAGCGCCGGCCAGAATTCCGGGGTGAGGACCGCATCGAACTCACAGAACAGCGAGTCCTCCACACCCTCTTTGAAGACCTGGTCAGGCAGCCTGGCATCAAGATCAAAGGTGGCTGCGCCACGGGAGCGAACATCCAGAAAGCCGTTGCGATCGATCACTATCGAACCCGCATCCGCCATCAGTCCTCACCCAGCCTGATCTTGATGTCGGCCTTCTTGGACCCCGGATTGCAGTAGTCAGCCGTCACCGGCCCGCGTCCGTCTGCGCAACGGGGAAAGCGTCGGGAGCATCGTCGCGTCCCTGCGGCAGATGGAGAACATCGCCTGATGCAGGCCCGCGGCCAGCTCGTGGCCTGGGGGATTTCCCCCAGAGGTCTCGGAGGACAGCCTCGTTCCGGCGTCCGTCTCCCGTTCCTAGCGTGTATCACGTCAATCCGACGCGTCGAAGTTCCGGCGCACGAACAGGACGGGTAGTCGTGATGATCGAGGCCAGGGGTCTCACCAAACGGTACGGCGGGACGGTCGCCGTCGAGGACCTGAGCTTCGGGGTGCGTCCCGGAAGCGTGACGGGATTCCTCGGCCCGAACGGTTCCGGCAAGTCCACCACCATGCGCATGATCATGGGGCTCGACCGGCCGGACGCCGGTCACGTCACCATCGGCGGCCGCCCCTACAGCGGGCTGAGCTGGCCGCTGCGCGAGGTCGGCGCCCTCCTCGAGGCCCGCACCTTCCACCCCGGCCGCAGCGCCCGCAGCCACCTCGCGGCGCTCGCCGCGGGCGGCGGCATCGACCTGGCGCGGGTCGATGCGGTCCTGGAGAGCGTCGGCCTGGCCTCGGTCGCGGGCAAGCGGGCGGGCACGTTCTCGCTGGGCATGGCGCAGCGGCTCGGCATCGCGGCGGCGCTGCTCGGCGATCCGCCGGTGCTGCTGTTCGACGAGCCGGTCAACGGCCTCGACCCGGAAGGCGTGCGCTGGATCCGGGAGCTGATGCGGTCACTGGCCGCCGAGGGCCGCACCGTCCTGCTGTCGAGCCACCTCATCAGCGAGATGGCGCTCACTGCCGACCACCTCGTCGTGATCGGCTCGGGCCGGCTCCTCGCCGACACGTCGGTCGCCGAACTCACCGCCTCGGGCCGGTCGTTGGAGGAGGCGTTCTTCGCGCTGACCGAGGCCAGCGCCACGTACACCGCCGAGAGGAACCGATGATGACCGCGACGACGTACGCCCCCGCGCGCAGCGGGCACTACGGTCTGCGGCAGGCCGCCCGCATGGAGTGGATCAAGCTGCGCAGCCTGCGCTCCACGACGTACGCGCTGCTGCTCACGGTCGTCGGCATGATCGCCATGGGTGTCGTGACGATGGCCAACACCAAGGCGCCGCGCGGCGCGGAGAAGATCGCGTCCTTCGACCCGACCAACAACGTCCTGGCCGGGGTGGCGCTCGGCCAGCTGATCATCGGAGCGCTCGGCGTGCTGGTGGTCACCGGCGAGTACTCGTCGGGCACCATCCGCTCGACGCTCGCCGCGGTACCCAACCGGCGTCTCGCACTCACCGCGAAGGCGGCGGTGTTCGGGGGGCTCGCGCTGGTCATCGGCGAGGTGGTCACGTTCGTGACGTTCCTCGCGGGCCGCGCCGCGCTTGCGGCCGACGTCCCGCACCCCTCGCTCGGCGACCCGGACGTGCTGCGCGCGGTGCTGCTGTCCGGCGCGTACCTTGCTCTTGTGGGTCTCATGGGCATCGGCATCGGCGCGATCACCCGGCACACGGCGAGCGCGATCGGCGCGCTGGTCGGCTTCCTGTTCGTGCTGCCCTTGCTGCTGGCCGGGTTCACCGGTACGACGATCGCCAAGTTCTTCCCCACGATTATCGCGGGCAACTCGCTCTCGGTGAGCGTGCCCGTCAGCGACGTGCTGTCACCGTGGGCGGGGTTCGCGGTCCTGTGCCTGTACACGGCGGCGCTGCTGGCGGTGGGCGGAAGGCTGTTGGTGCGGCGCGATGCGTGAACTGCGCGCCGTCCGCACGGTGCTGACGGCGCCCCTGACGCGGCGGGCGTGGGAGGAGGCGGCGTACTGCCTGCTGTCCTTCGTCCCGGCGCTGGTGGGTTTCGTCCTCATCGTCGTGGTCGCCCTGGCGCTTGGCTCCGCGTTCACGCTGACGGTGCTCGGTGCGGTGCCCGGCATCCTGTTCCTGGTGGCGGGGCTCGCCCTCGCCCGGGGCCTGGGCGCGCTGCAGCGGCGGCTCGCCCGGGGGCTGATCGGCGAGCGGTCCTGGAGCCGCCCCGGCCAGACGCCCAACGCGGGCTCGTCGCGGGCGTGGAGGCGCGGCTGCGGGACGCGACCGCGTGGCGGGCGGTGGCGTACGTCCTGGTGAAGCTGCCGCTGGCGACGCTCGGCCTGTACGCGGTGCTGTGGTGGGTGATCGGCGCGATCAACGTCACCGCGCCGCTGCGGTGGGCGGCCGGGCAGCGCGACATGGCGCTGCTGCACCCGCTGCCGGGCGGCGGGCAGCCTCCCGTGCACTCGCTCGGGGGCGCGTTCGCCGCCGCCGCCGTCGGGTGCGCGATCCTTCTCGTCTCGCCGTGGCTGACCCGCGGTGTCGTCGCCGTGGACCGCCGCCTGGTGCGCGCGCTGCTCGGGCCCGGCGCCCTTGCCGAGCGACTGCGGGATCTGGAGGAGACCCGCGCCCTCGCCGTCGACGACGCGGCGAAGCAGCTGCGCCGTCTGGAGCGGAACCTGCACGACGGCGCCCAGGTCCGGCTCGCGGCGCTGGCGATGAGCCTCGACATGGTGCGCGAGCAGCTCGACGACCGCGACCGGCCCGAGCTGCACCGCCTGGTGGAGACGGCCCGCGACAACGCCGCGGAGACCCTCACCGAGCTGCGCGATCTCTCCCGCGGCCTGCATCCGCCGGCCCTCGACGGCGGCCTGGCCGACGCGCTGACCACGCTCGCCGCGAAGACCGCGCTGCCGGTCGCTCCTGCCCGCATCGCCGCCCTCGGCCGCCTCGTCGCCGTCCTAAGGGGACAAGATCATGAGACGCGCTCCCTTCTGCCGCAACAGGGCGCGGCTCTGCCGGCATCCCCTGCGGCAAGCGACTGCTGCCGCAGCCGGGCGAACGGACCTGAGCCCGGACGCATGACGCCCGCCCCGGTTGTCCGGGGCGGGCGTCATGCGGATGCGGTTCAGGCGGGGGTGATGTTCTCCGCCTGGGGGCCCTTCTGGCCCTGGGTGATGTCGAAGTGCACCTTCTGGCCTTCCTGGAGCTCGCGGAAGCCCGAGGCGGCGATGTTGGAGTAGTGGGCGAAGACGTCCGGGCCGCCGCCGTCCTGCTGAATGAAGCCGAAGCCCTTTTCCGAGTTGAACCACTTGACGGTTCCGCTGGCCATTTGTCCTCCAAGGGGACTCGAAGTCGGCTCCCGCACCGTGCGGGGACCGGAGGTGATCGCCCTGGTCCTCAGAGACTCTGAACAGCAAGACGCCCGCGAACTCGCGCTCACGGGCGACAGGTACTTCGGAACCATGACAGCTGCTCTGACGCTACACGGACAGTTCGACTGTCACCACGAGGATCCGCATGTGGCGTGAGTCAGGCGTGCAGGTCCTCGTTTCGATTGGGCTCCGTACGCAAACGATCGTGTCATCCAGCCGCGGGCCGAAAACAAGCGGACCGCCGCGTTCGCGTCCTTCACCTTCGGGCAGACCGGAAGCTGTGCTCTCCTCAACGTGCGTCGGCGGCCAGGGCAGTCGCTTGACGCTCGGCTCCGCCGTCCCAGCCGGCTGCCGTGGCACAGTGGCGCTATGTGCGGCCGTTACGTTTCCACCCGCAGTCCGCAGGACCTGACCCGGCTCTTCGACGTCGACGCTTGGCGCCCTGACGAGGTACTGGCGCCGAACTGGAACGTTGCCCCCACCGACGACGTCTACGCCGTGCTCGAGCGCGCGCCACGCGAGGACGGCGACGGAGCGCCGGCGCGCAGGGAACTCCGGCCGCTGCGGTGGGGCCTGGTGCCGTCCTGGGCCAAGGACCCGAAGATCGGCTCTCGGATGATCAACGCGAGGGTGGAGACGGTGCACGAGAAGCCCGCCTACCGTCGCGCCTTCGCCCGGCGTCGCTGCCTGCTCCCGGCCGACGGCTTCTACGAATGGGAGCAGCTCAAGGACCAGGCCACCGGCAAGGCACGCAAGCAGCCGTACTTCATCCACCCTGCCGACGGGCAGATCATGGCGCTCGCCGGCCTCTACGAGTACTGGCGCAACCCGGAGATCAAGCATGACGACGACCCGGCCGCCTGGCTGATGACCTGCACCATCATCACCACCGAGGCCACCGACGCGGCCGGCCGTGTCCACCCCCGCATGCCGCTCTCCCTCACCCCGGACCACTACGAGGCCTGGCTCGACCCCCACCAGCAGGACCCGGACGACCTGCGCGCCCTGCTCACCCAGCCCGCCGACGGCCACCTGAACGCCCGCCCCGTCTCAACGGCCGTGAACAACACCCGCAACAATGGCCCCCACCTCCTGGACCAAGCGACCTCATAGCCGTCCTCCGCCCACCAGCCGCCCCGCGGGTGCTTCTCATTCGATGAGGCGGGTAACCTCGCGCGGACCGTTGTCGCCGGTTTCGGGATCGGTGGCCTGGACCTTCTCCCCGAGGTCGATGTCCTCAATGTCCTTGGTCGTGCCGTCGGCCATGAGGACGTCGGTGTCGCCCAGGAAGCACGTGCAACCTGTCCTCTTGGCGCCCTTCACTGCGTCAGCGACGTGATCCGGCGCACTGCCCGGTGAGCGATGACGGCCGTAGTGCGACGACCGGTGTCCTGCCATCCGATGTCGGAGTACGCGGCGAGCTGCCATGGGGTGCGGATCGCGGTGGGCTAAGCGCGGCAGCATCCGTATACGGCAGGGCTCGGGGGCGGACGGCGAGCCGGGTACGGCGAGCCGTCCGCCCATCGGCGTTCTCACTGCGCGGGATCTCAGAACCCGATGGCCTCGCGCAGCAGCAGGACGGTGCTGCGCCCGGGCTGCGGCTCTGCGTTGAGGACGAGCAGACGGTTGACCGCGCTCGGCTGCCCGTAGACTGCCTGGGCGCGTTCGTTCTCCAGCGGGAGGGCGTGCTCCTCCACCCGACGTAGCGCGGTGCTCAGGTCGGGCACCACCTTCTGTGCCCCTACGACCCAGATCGCGCTCGCGGCGCCGCCGGCGCAGGCGGGAAGTTGGCTGCCGCTGCCGGAGGCGATGACGAGCGAGCCGGTCTCTGTGACGGCCGCGATGCTGGCGACGAAGGCGTCGGGTGCGGCCACCAGCCGGCGGATCTCGTCGAATTCGGTGGCGCGGTCCATCTTCAGCACGCGCGGCCGGATGGCCTGGTAGCGGTCGCCGGCGTTGATGTCCTCCTCGATACCGGACAGCCGCAACGTCTCACTGGCCCCGGTGAACACGCCCGCGCCCGGCGGGATCAGCTCCTTGATGCGTGCCCTGGCCGCCGCCGCGTCGTCGTGCAGTTCGGCGGTGAAGCCGTTCGTCCGCAGCGCCTCGATCGTCCGGTCCAGCCGCTCGGCGGACGCCGGTTCGGCGAAGTCGTCGGCCGCCCCCGTGGCCGACGCGTCCGCCCGCCCGGTGCCGGGCGCATGGCCGCTCTCGCCGACGTGACCGGCGCCGTGTATGTGACCGTTCGCGCCGGGCGCCGAACCACCCAGCGGGGTGGTGTCGACGTACCTGACCTCGTAGACCCGCTCGGCGAACTTCCAGCCCTCCGGGGTGCGCCGGTAGGTGTCGTGGTAGATGGCGAAGTTCACGCCCTCGAGCCCGTCGAGCGTGCGCGCGAGCTCGTGCATGTACGTGCGGCCGGTGGCGGTGTCGCCGTCGAGCTGGATCGTGCCGAGGTGGCTGTTCTGCACGAAGAAGTCCCACCGGCTCTGCAGGCGTTCGGCCCCGGTCCGGATCTCCTCCCGGCCGACCAGCTCGACCGGGACGTTGGGCATGCGCAGAGCCCCGTCGGTGGTGAACAGCGCGGCGAGGCGGGCGCGGTCGCGCATCATCACCGCGTCGGTGAACTCGCCGAGCAGCGCCTCGATCTCGACGCGGTCGGCGATCTCCTGGAAGTCGTTCATGCTGAGCTTCCTGTCCTGTGGATGGTGCACTCGTCTTCACCAGTCCGACAACGCAGCCCCGCCGAATGTGAGGCGAGACGCCGACCTCACATTCCGCCGCTCTGTTGTGTCGTACTGGAGAGAGCACGTCAACGAGGAAGCCGGGAGAGCGTATGACCACCCCGTCCGAGCAGGCGGCAGACGAGCAGCGGGACCCGGGCCTGAGCGCGATCATGAGCGAGCGGCGGCAGCTACTCAATCTCGCCTACCGACTGCTCGGGTCCCTGGCCGACGCGGAGGACGTCGTCCAGGAGACCTACACCCGCTGGTACGCGATGTCCCGGGCGGAGCAGGAGGCCATCGAGTCCCCAGGCGCCTGGCTGACGAAGGTGGCCAGCCGCATCTGCCTGAACCTGCTCGGCTCGGCGCGCGTCCGGCGGGAGACGTACGTCGGCGAATGGATCCCGGAGCCGCTGCCCGACCCGGCCGAATGGATCGCCGGGGCGGCCGGCGGCGCCGGCGTGGACCCGGCCGACCGGATCACCCTCGACGAGTCGGTGACCATGGCCTTCCTGGTCGTGTTCGAGTCGATGACCCCGGCCGAACGCGTCGCGTTCGTGCTGCACGACGTCTTCCGCTACCCGTTCGCTGAGGTGGCCGAGATCGTCGGCCGCAGCCCGGCGGCGTGCCGCCAGCTGGCGTCCTCGGCCCGCCGCCGCATCGCCGCCGCGCGGGCCGAGGCGAGCCCGAACGCGGCCCGGCAGGCGAGCGTCGTCCGGCGGTTCAAGGCGGCCTGGGAGGCGCAAGACATCGAGGCCCTGGTCGGCCTGCTTGACCCGGACGCCACCGCGATCGCCGACGGCGGAGGCCGCGCCATCGCCCACCTGCTGCCGATCGAGGGCGCCGAGCAGATCGCGCGCTTCTACCTGACGATCGCCGGGCTCGCGCCGCCGCGGACCATCCTCGAGTGCTCGGTCAACGGACTGCCGGGCCTGGTGGTCGAGTCCGGGGGCCGGATCGAGACGGTGTTCGCGTTCGAGCTCGCCGACGACGACCGCATCAAGCACATCTGGGCGGTGCGCAACCCGGACAAGCTGCGCCCGTGGCGGCTGTCCTGACCGTCCTGACGGGTGGGCGACCGACACCAGCTGAGCCGATCCCAGCTCACCGCGCGAGTGCTCGACCGGCTGCCGCGAGGCCGCTGGGGCCGACCGCAGGACGCCGGCCCACCTGGTCACATGGCTGCTCACAGATGAAGCGCAATGGATCGTGGGCTAGACGCAATACCGGCGATTTAGGGTGTTTTCCGGTGGGTCGGCCTGGTCTTGGTCAGCCCGACCAGGGTCACGCAGGCAGTGTCCGGCCTGGGTGGATTGTGGTGCTTGGCGCGTTTGCGCTTCCAGTTGGACATCTTGCGGGGCCACGGCAGCCCAGGCGGCCCCGGCCACGTCATGACGACGGGGCATCCGTTCCTCACCCGCTCGTGCTCTCCATCGCAGGAGGGGGTCTGCGTACGCCCGTCTGCTCATGGTGCTTATCCCCCTGCCTAGTCGACCGGCAGGAAACTTCATCGGACGCCGGTCGTCCGACTGATCCGGCGTGGGCCGTCGGGCCGTACGGTCGTGAACCGCCGTATGAATCAGGGGGGATGCCGTGTCGGCCATCACCGTGGAGCCCGTGGGGACCGTCGTCGGCGGGCGCGTCGAGGCGTTCGACGACGACTGGAAGGACGAGCAGGCGCTGATCCGCCTCGACCGCACGCGCTTCGGCCCGGACGCGCTCGCCGGGCTGGATGCGTTCTCCCACCTGGAGGTGGTGTTCCGGTTCCACCGCGTGGACCCGTCCTCGATCACCACCACCGCCCGCCGCCCCCGCGGGAACCCGGACTGGCCCGAGGTCGGCATCTTCGCCCAACGGGGCAAGAACCGCCCCAACCTGCTGGGCGTCTCCCGCTGCCGCCTTCTCGGCGTCGACGGGCTCGACGTCCATGTGCGCGGCCTCGACGCCATCGACGGCAGCCCGGTCCTGGACATCAAGCCCTACATGGCCGAGTTCGGCCCGCGGGGTGAGATGACGCAGCCGCCGTGGGCGACCGAACTGATGCGGGCCTACTACTGATCCGGAGGGATCCCTCATGTCGAAGACAGTCCTGGTGACCGGTGCCTCCACGGGCATCGGGAGGGCCACCGCGCTGCTGCTGGCGCGCGAGGGTTTCACCGTCCACGCCGGGGTACGCAAGGAGGCCGACGGTGAAGCCCTGGGCCCCAGCGTCGTCCCGGTGAAGCTGGACATCACCGACCCCGGCCATATCGCCGACGCCGCGGCGCGCATCGGCCGGCTCGACGCCCTGGTCAACGTCGCCGGTATCGGTGTCACCGGCCCCCTGGAGTTCCTGCCGCTGGACGCGCTGCGCCTGCAGTACGAGGTCAATGTGTTCGGGCAGATCGCGCTGACCCAGGCCATGCTGCCGAAGCTGCGCGCCTCGCAGGGCCGCGTGGTCACCGTCGGCTCGGTGGGCAGCTGGATCACCCTGCCCTTCGGCGGCCCGCTGTGCTCCTCCAAGCACGCCATCCGCTCGCTCAACGACGCGCTGCGGATGGAGCTCAGGCCCTGGGGCATACAGGCGGTCCTCATCGAACCCGGTTCCATCCACACCGACGCCGTCGACAAGCTCGAGGGCGAGGTCGAGCCCCGTCTCGACTCCCTGGGCGAACAGGGCAGGCAGCTGTACGGCCAGGCCTACCGGACGATGGTCGCCGCCGGATTGAAGGAGGAGCGCTCCGGCTCCAGCCCGGACGTGGTCGCCCGCGCCGTCCACCATGCCCTGACCTCGCGCAAGCCGCGCGCCCGTTACCCCGTCGGCAAGAAGTCCCGGCTGATGAGCACGCTCGGCCGCGTCCTTCCGCAGTACACCCTCGACCGCCTGCGCCTGCGCGCGCTCGGCCTGTCCTGAAAGGACCCACCGCCCATGACCGAGCTCGCCGGAGCCGAGGCCCTGACCGCGCTCGACCCTGTCTTCGCTCAACTCGCCGTCGGGGTCGGCCAGCACCTGTGGGGACTGCAGCATCTGACCATGCGGGAGAAGGCGTTCGTCTGCCTGACCGCCGATCTGTGTCATCCGCATCTGGGCGCCCCCTTGGCCATGCACGTGCAGATGGCCCTGGCGGGCGGCGTGGAACCCGAGGCGATCAGGGAGCTCTACCGGCACCTGGCGCCCTATGTGGGCTACCCCGTGCTGGTCACCGCCTTCCAGCGGCTGGCCGAACTCGGTCTGCCCGAGGCGCAGGACAGCCGGCCGGTCGAACCGGCCCCCCTGAGCGGGGAACTGGCTCGCGCTGTACACGACCTCGAGAAAGTGGATACCGGCCTGGCCACCTTCACCGAAGACCAGCTCGCCCAGCGCTGGGCCCGCCCGCATCTCACCGTCCGCGAGCGGGCCATCGCCTGTCTGGTGGTGGACGTGTTCTACCAGACGCTGGGCGACTCGATGCGCCTGCACGCCGGGCTCGCCCGGTCGGCCGGGGCCACCGCCGAGACCCTTCGTGACCTGCTCCGGGGCCTGGCCGAATTCGGTCTGCCGCGGGCCTGGGCCGCCGCCCGCGCCCTCGGCCTGGCGGGAGGGAGCCCGGCCGGCTCCGCCTGAGGCGACCGCGTGCGATGCCACGGCGGGGCGCCGCCCCGTCGAAGGCCTTCGCCGTCGCGAGTGACCGGATCACGCCCATCCGGGATACACAATCCCGGCAAACTCCGGCCCAGGACAGCAAGCTGACGCACAATGACCGACATCTCGCGATGCCGCTGGGACAGCGGACGGTTCGGTCGGCGTACCTTCAGACACGTCCTGGGAGTGACATGCTGTACGGCCGCGCAGCGGAGCAGGCTGTGATCGACCGGCTGCTCGCCGATGTGCTCGACAACCGCCCCGGCACTCTGGTGCTGCGCGGCGAGGCGGGCATCGGAAAGTCGGCCCTGCTGGACTACGCCGCCAGCACGCGCGCCCGGGTCCTTCGGGTGACGGGCGTGGAGTCGGAGGCCGAGCTGCCGTTCGCCGCCCTGCATCTGCTGCTGCGCCCGGTCCTGGACCGGACGGACGCACTCCCCCGACAGCAGGCCGAAGCGCTGCTCGGCGCGCTCGGTCTCGGCGGCACGAACCGCGGCGACCGTTTCCTCGTCGGCCTGGCCACGCTCAGCCTTCTGGTGGAACTGTCCACCCAAGGGCCGCTGGTCTGCCTGGTGGACGACGCGCAGTGGCTGGACAACGAGTCGGCGGACGCATTGTCGTTCGCGGCGCGCCGCCTGCACAGCGAGCCTGTCGCCATGCTGTTCGCCGCCCGGACGGGCCCGCACTTCCCCGGCACGGGGCTGCCCGAACTCCGGCTGGGCAAGCTGGACGACACGGCCGCCAGGCAGCTCATGGCCGAGCGCGCGGGGGCACTGCCGCCTGCCGTACGGGAACAGCTGGTGTCCGAGGCGCAGGGCAACCCGCTTGCCCTCGTGGAACTGCCCGCCATGCTCACCGCCGAGCAGAGGATCGGCGTGCCCGCACCGCTGTCCTTCTGCCTGGGGACAGCCGAGCCGGTGACCAACCGGGTGCTGGCCGGTTTCCGCGACCGGATCGCCGCGCTGCCGGAGAGCACCCGATCATGCCTGCTGGTGGCGGCGCTCGACGACCGCGGCGAGCTGGGTGTGCTCACCCATGCCCTGGGCTCGCTCGGCATCTCGCTCGCGGACGCCGCGCAGGCCGAGCGGGCGGGCCTGGTCCGGATCACTCCGGACGGCGTCACCTTCCGCCACCCTCTGGTACGGGCCGCGGTACTGCTGGCCTGCGACATCGTCGCGCGCATGGCCGCGCACCGGGCCCTGGCCGAGGCGGTCGACGACGATCGGCGGGCCTGGCACCTGGCCGCCGTCACGCTGCAGGCGGACGAGCAGGTGGCCATGGAGCTGGAACATCTGGCGCTGCGCGCGCGGCAGCGCGGCGGCCAGGCCGCGGTGTCGGCGGCCTACGCGCGTGCCGCCGACCTTTCACCGGACCGCGCCGACGCCGCCCGCCGGTACACGGCCGCGGCACGCAGCGCGGCGGAGGCCGGACTGCGGGAACGCGCCGCGGAGTTGGTCGCCCGTGCGCGGCGCGAGGCGGAGTCGGCGGTGCTGGACGGGGCCGTCCAGGCCGAGCTCGCCGAGGTGCGGGCGAAGCTGGCGTTCGAGGCGGGCCGGCCACTGGAGGCCGCGCGCCTTCTCCTGGACGGCGCCCAGGCCGGCGCTGACCATCTCACCACGCTGTCGCTGCTCGGCCTCGCCGCCTACTACACCTGGTCCAGCACCGCCCATACCGACCAGGTCGGGCTGGCCCGGCGTGCCGAGGAGCTGACTCCGAGGGCGGCGGGAGCGGCCACCGCCGTGGGGGCGATCAACCACGACTTCCGGACAGTCCTGGAGGGCGGCACCGGCTTCACCGCCACGTTCCCGCCCGGCCCCGAGCACCTGCCGTTCGATCTGCGCATGGTCGTCTGCTTCCAGGCCAGTCTCCGTGCCGACCGCGACGGCATGCTTGACGGGGCCGTCGAGCTGGTCCAGGAGTGCCGGGCGGAGGGCCGCCTGGGCCGGATGCCCCAGGCGCTGACCATCCTTGCCATCGCCCAGCTGCTGGACGGCCGGCACCCCGGTGCGCGCACCACGGTGACCGAGGGGATGACCCTGGCCGCTGACGTGAACCAGGCAACGTGGGGCGGTTACCTGGCCGGCGTGCACGCCTGGCTGTCGGCGGTCGCCGGCGCGGAGGAGACGTGCAGAGCCATGGCCGCCGAGGCCCTGCGCCACGCCGACACGCTGGCCTGGATGCCGGGCCGCTGGTGGGCCGAGTACGCCGGGGTGCTTCTGGACCTGGGCACGGGCGGCTACGAGAGGGTGCTCGACCGTATCGACAGGGCGGCGGCGGGCCCGACGCGGCACGCGTTCCTGTGGGCGTACGTCTGGCCGGACTACATCGAGGCCGCCGTCAGAACGGGCGCGCCGCAGCGAGCACAGGAGGTACTGCGCCGGTACGAGGCCTGGGCCGAGACCACCGGGCGGCCCGGGCCTCATGCCGTCCGGCACCGGGTACAGGCGCTCACGGCCGCCGACGACCAGGCAGGACAGTTGTACGAGCGTGCCCTGGCGCTCCACCTCCGGCACGAGCAGCCCTTCGACCACGCGCGCACCCGTCTCGTGTACGGCGAATGGCTGCGTCGCCAGCAGCGGCGCGGCGAGGCCCGCCTCCATCTCGAGGCCGCCAAGGAGGCCTTCGAACGGCTCGGCGCCGCGCCTTGGTCGGCCCGCGCGGCCGGCGAACTGCGTGCCATCGGCGTCTCCGTGCCAGGCCACGGCGCCGACGACCCGCTTGCCGCCCTCACACCGCAGGAGCTGCGAGTCGTACAGCTGGCCGTCTCGGGAGCGACCAACCGCGAGATCGCCGCCCAGCTGTTCCTGAGCCCTCGCACAGTCGCGCACCACCTCTACAAAGCCTTCCCCAAGCTCGGGGTCACCTCCCGGGCCGAACTCGGCCGACTGGCCCCTATCGCCCAGGGGCTGTCCCGCAGCTGACCGGACGTTCACAGAGCTCCGGCGAGCTCCACCCCAGGGCATTGCCGTAATTTGCCGCATCAGAGCCGTTCGATGTCTGTCATGGCCGCTGAGGTCAACGGCTTCGCCGACAGCACTGTGGGCCAGCTGATGGGAATGCCGCTCACCGCCCACTTCCTGGGCGGCTGTCCCATCGGCGACACTCCCGAGACCGGCGTGATCGACCCGTACCACCGCCTGTACGGTCACCGTTCCTAGACACTGAGCGGGAGCGAGTCCTGGTGCCAGGACTGCTGCTCAGTGGCGCTGCCCCGAACGGTGCTGGGCAGGCTGGTCTCCCGCTTTCGCTCCACGGCCGGTGACGCGCATCTGGTGCGCGGTCCGGGTGGGTGGGGCGGGTTCCCTCACGCCGCCGGGCCTCTGGCCGGGCCTGGACGGTCCGATGCCCACCACGATCACTCTGGTCGGTGTGGGGCGGTGCCGTCCGTCGCCTGATCGGATGCCCGAGGGCGCGTCGCCCGACCGCGATGCTCGCCGCATCATGTCGGGAAATCTTGCGAGTCGATGTGGTCAGCGGTTTCTGCCAGTGCTGGGCACCCCACCGGCTGGTGTAGGCCGGGTCGACCGCGACGATGGCGATGCCCTGTTCGGCGGCCATCGAGACCAGCCGGGCCTTGAGCCTGGCGGTGGGGAAACGGGAAAGCAGACGGCGGAAGCGCTTGTTGCGGCCGTGCTTCTCCCGGCTTGTGCCGTCGGTGAAGTCGAGGTCTTCGATGGCGATCGCGGCGGCCCCGCAGCGTTTGGTGTAGTGCAGCAGCCGGCTCAGCGCGTGCCGCAGTTGTGCGTCCCGGTGTTCCGTGCTGCCCGAGAGGTCGTAGAAGAACCGCTGCGGCTCGCCGACCGGATTGCCGTGCACATCCAGCCGCCAGGCCGCGAGGTGGTCGTCGTTCATGTCCACCCCGACCACCCCGCGCGCCAGTGCCGCTTCAAGCGGCAGGACGGGGGTGGCGGCGCGTTGCCAGGAGGCGGTCACATACCAGCGGCCGCGCGCCGTGTCGTGGTGGATGCGGTAGGCCATCGCCCGGTTCGCGGTGATCCGATCAAGCCACTCCTGCTCGCGGTGCCGGAAGCGCACGGTCGCATCCAGCACATACCGGCCATGCGGCGCGTTGGCCAGGCGGGCCAGCGGGGCCGGGAGTTTGATGGAGAGCTGTCCGGTGTCGGTGACGCGGATGGTTTCGTTGCCGAAGCGTTTGCCGGACTCCCCGTCCGCGGTCAGGAACATCCGCTCCGCCTGCCACCGCTCCCGCCAGGCCTCATCGCTGAGCCCGGCCGCCGCCAAGTGGTGGCGGGCGCGGGCGAGCTGCTTGCCGCCGCGCACCACCCGCACCCGGTCCGCCGCCCTGTCCGCCTCCACCCCCGCCAGCCGATCCTTCAGGGTGTGCGGGCGGCGGGACTTGGCATGCCACTCGCCACGCGAGGCGTACCCGCGGGCGAGTCCGTCGCGCTTGTTGGCCTTGGCGCCCAGCGGCCGGGCCAGCCGGGCCTCGATCGACGCGATCTGCCCCCGCAGCCAGGCCAGATGTGCGGTCTGTCCGCGCCGGGCCAGCGCCCACTGGTCGTGGGTGGCCTTGGTGATGCTGCCCGCCAGCGCGCCGACGACTCACCGGTCAGCTCCCGCTTGCGCACCGCCCACGAGGCGGCATCGTGCGCCGGCCCCTGCCGGGAGCGCTCCGCGAGATCCGCTGCGGCCAGCGAGCCCAGGAACGTCCCAACCTCGGCCAGCACCGCCGCATCCGACTCACTCACCCGCAGCCGGTCCCGGATGGCCACCCCGGCCGGGCCGGGCACCACGAAGGATTCCGCCAACTCGCGCAACTTGCCCACCCGTTCACCCCCGCCCGGCCGAACATCCCGTCACGGCACTCAACGAGCACCGCCCGCAAAGGTCACCCATTCGACCCAAGAACTTGCGTTCCCTTCTTCTGACGGGGCCCAGAGCACGCACTACACAGAAGAAGACCGGCCCGTACGACCAGACCCAAACCCGACCCAGCACTCACTCACGCTCACCAGAACTCACTACCGCTCACCACTTCGACAGCAGTCCGCAACCCCCGCCGCCTTGCACAGCGCCTCGACGCCGATGCCGACACCGTCTAGGTAGGTGAGCGTGCCCGCTGCCTCCAGCAGCCGCTCCCGGGGGGTTGCCTTCGCCTGCATTGCCAAACTGCGAGGTTAACTCGATTCCAACGGAAAAAAACCGATCGGTTTCCGAGCGGGTTGTCCTGATGTCCGACGGGCACCGGGGTGCGCGGCGAACCGACACCCGCGCCAGAGCGGAGGGCTCGGCGACGACTTCCGAAGAGCCGTCGCCGAGCGCTCGCGGTGTGCGTGCCTCCCACCCCCACGGGGCGCCGCGCACTGAGGACCACTCCGCACAATGGCCCCGTCCGAGATGATCCATGAGCGCGTTCCGTTACGCCGGGACAGCAGTCTTCCCGTGCTTCGTCTCGGCGGGGATGCGGTGCAGCCCCTTGCGGTCGTACCAGCTCGTCACGCCGAAGCCGAAGAGTGCGGCCAGCGCGAGGCCGGCGGCCATCATCACCCAGCCCCGGGTCAGACCGGCGTCGCCCTGGGCGTCGTAGTAGAGGATCGAGCGAATGCCACCGGTGATCTGCCGCAGCGGCTCGAACTCCGCGAGGAAGCGGTAGAAGCCGGGCAGCGCCTCGATGGGGGTGGTGGCGCCGGCCGTCGGCACCGCCATCCCGATGAAGACCAGCGTGACCACCAGCATGCCGGGCGTGCCGAAGACGGCAAGGAGGGTGAGCGCACCGATCCCGGAGACCGCGATGGCGCACACCGAGAACAGCCACAGCAACGGCAGATGGGCGGCGTCCATGCCCATGACGCCGACCGCTCCCACCATGACCAAGGTGCCCATCAGCAGAGACAGGCCGATCATCAGAGTGCTGCTGATAGCGAGGGTCTGCACCCGTGTCGCCCGGATCAGCGGGCGGTGCAGGCGCAGCGGGCCCATGTCGTTGTGGGTGTAGCCGAGAGCGTGGTCCACCTGGCCGCTGATGACATTGGCGGAGAGCATGCCGGCCACCACCAGGACGAGCGCGTAGTAGAACGCCGTCAGACCCAGACCGCTGTGCGAGTCGAGCGGATGGCCGTCCTCGACCGTGACGGCGGCCGGGTCGGCCAGCAGGACGCGCGCCGCGGCCGGCAGCTTGGCCTGCTCGGCTTCCGTCTGGTCGGTCAGCCCCTTGCCCACCTGGAGCGAGGCGTTCTCGGCCGCCGTGGTTGTCGCCTGCCGAGCCAAGCTGGAACCCAGGCTTCCTGCGGACTGGTTGGTCAACACCGTCAGCTGCGGACGAACCGGATTCGTGGTTGTCGCCGTTCCGGTCAGCGCGGTGACGGAGGAGGTGAAATCGTCGGGCACGACGAGCGCGCCGTACAGCTTGCCCTTGCCGAGCTCCACCTTCAGCTGCTTCTCATCCATCGCCTTCCAGTCGATCTTGCCTCCGCTCGCGTCGGACTTCTTGATCGAATCAGTGATCTGCGCCCCGAGGTTGACCTGCTTGCCTCTGAGGTCGGCCCCCTTGTCGGAGTTGACCAGACCGACGGGCAGGTTCTTCGCATGGCCGACCGGGTCGATGTTGGCGCCGACGTAGAGGACAGCGAACAGCAGGGCAAGGACACCTGCGATGACGCCGCTGGCTATCCACAGCGGCCTGGCACGCAGCACGCGGAAGGGGTGAATTCCATTCATTACTTACTCCGGTCTGGACAACACGGCTGCACGAGGAGGAGACCGGGCGGCGTCATTGCAGGCCGGGAGCCCTCTGGGCGTTCACCCCTCGGCCCGCACGGCCGCAGAAGAACGGAGTGACCGCTCGAAAATCCCAATGGATCACGGTCATGACCGGCCCCCATGGGAAACCGGTCGGTTTCAGCTCATGGTAAACCGAACGGTTTCCAGAATCTAACCGAGGCGGCGCTGCTCAGCGGGGCGACCGGCCTGCACCCATGCGCCAGGCCGAGGGAGTGTCGTGCGCCTCGCCTTCTGCATGCCGGGGCTGGCCTGGCTCTCGCACCAGTGACCTGTAGGTGATGGCCATGCAGAGTCAGAGTCCGCTACCTGAGAACGGAACAAGACGCCACCAGGCCCTCCCTGACGAGAGTCCTGCAACGTGGCGGTACCAGCAGCCGGGGCCTACGGCCATCTCCACTTCTCCGGTCTTGTTCGCGGCTCCACGAGTTGCCAGGAGCCGTGCGTCCATGTGTCCACGCCGAGTTGGCCGATGTCGTCGACGGCCTCCTCGTCTGCACGCACACCGCTCGGAAGAGCGCCACCAGGCGTTCGGCTGCAGATGGCCCGTAGTCCTAGCTCGGACACCAGGGAGCAAGTAACCCGCTGGTAGGCGGCATCCCTGGAGAAAAGGTGGATGCACCCTTCGGGTCACACCGGTCACACCCAGTCGCTCCTGCGGATTACGCGCGGACCCGTGCTTCGACGCGGGTCAGGCTTACCAGTCGAATTAGCGATCCGTAGCGATCCCGTGGCAGGCTGTCACGCGCACGCCCGGCGCCCCAGGCGACGTTGGGCACCCTCCTCGGTCGGGTCTGCGGCCTGACCGACCAGCGTCCGGAGGGACGTGCCACGAGGGCTGACAGCACCTGCCGCTCAGCACCAGGGCACGAAGGCGATTGGCTCACACCCTGCGCAACACTCAGGGTCACTAAGCCAATCAGAGACGCTTTGGCGGCGGAAGCCGCCGGTCATCGAAGGAAGAAGTTGAGAAGAGCGTCGGTGCGCTTACCGAAGGGGGCATACAGGAGGCGAGCGGCGTTCCAGCGGCCTTGCACGAAGATGCCCTTGGGGTGGCTGAGCGTCCGGAAGCCCTCGTTCCCGTGGTATTGGCCCATTCCGCTCGCGCCGACGCCGCCGAACGGAAGGTCGTCCTGCCCGACGTGCATGATGGTGCCGTTGACGGTGACGTTGCCGGAGGTCGTACGGTCGAGGACCTTGCGCCGGTCCGTGTCGTTACTGCCGAAGTAGTAGAGCGCGAGCGGTCGTGGCCGGGCATTGACGTAGTCGATGGCCTCGTCGATGTCGCGGTAGGGGAAGATCGGCAGGATGGGGCCGAAGATCTCCTCGTGGGCGATCCGCATCTCGTCGGTCACGCCGAGCACGACGGTCGGTGCGAGGGTGTGCGGGCGGTGGCTGGCCTCGCCCGGCCGGTGGCCGACCTCGATGATCCGTGCCCCGCGGCTACGGGCGTCTTCGATCAGGTCGGTGAGGATCGCGTACTGCTTGTCGTTGATGATCGAGGTGTAGTCCTTGCTGTTCGGACCGTCGGGGTAGGCGGCCTTCACCAGTTGGTCGTAGCTGTCGACGAAGGTGTCGATCTCGGATTCGTGCACCAGGGCGTAGTCGGGGGCTATGCAGGTCTGCCCGCCGCTGAGGAGTTTGCCGAAGACGATGTCGGACACGGTCCGGTCCCGTACGTGTCCCTTGGCGACGATGGTCGGAGACTTGCCGCCCAGTTCCAGGGTGACGGGGACGAGGTTCTCGCTCGCCGCCTTCATCACGGCTCGTCCGACCTCGGTGCTGCCGGTGAAGACGAGATGATCGAAGGGCAGGGAGGAGAACGCGCTGCCGTCGCCGCTGACGATCGTGACCTGCTCCTGAGGGAAGGCCTCGCTCAGCATCGACGCGAGCACGGTGTTCGTCGCCGGGGTGAACTTCGACGGTTTGAGCATGACGCGGTTGCCGGCGGCGATCGCGGTGACGACCGGCATCAGCGACAGGTTGACGGGATAGTTCCACGGTGAGATGACCCCGACGACACCGCGCGGCTGGTATTCGATGCGGTTGGTGCCGAAACGCATGTGCCAGGCGGTGTGGCGGCTGGCCGGGCTCATGAATCGACGGAGATTGCGCTCCAGGTAGTCGATGCCCTGAACGACGCCCCCGAGCTCCATCATCGCGGTCTCGTGTCGCGAGCGATTTCCGAAGTCGGTGTTGATCGCCTCCTCGATGGCGCCGCGCCGGGCGATCAGTGCCGCCTTGAGCCTGCTCAGATCGCTGCGCCGCGCCGCCAGTGAGGGCGCTCCGTCGCGGAGGTAGGCAGCGCGCTGGACAGCGAGGATGTGCCCGAAGCGCTCCGCGTCCGTGGGCTGTGAGGTGGCTTCTGCGATGGTCATGATGGTGTTCCTTTGCTGCGGGTGGGAGTGGCGGTGGAGCAGTGCCAGCTGACGGCGGGCCTTTGCTGCTGGTGGGGTGACGGTGGAGCAGGTGCCGGCTAGCGGCGGGCCATCCGGCCCATGAACCGGACGGTCAGTCGGCGCGGCAGCAACTTGCTGACGAGGGCGAGCCGGCGGCCGTTGGTGATCACCGACGGGGGCGCGGAGCGGCGGTCGAGCGTGTCGAGGGCCATCTTGACGACGTCGGCGGGGGTGGCTCGCTTCGTGCCGTAGTCGGCTGACTGACTGCCGGCGACGTCGTAGAACTCGGTCTTCGTGGCGCCGGGGCACACGGCGAGGACGCGCAGGCCGGTGTCGTGGGTCTCCTCCCACAGCGATTCGGTGAAGCTGAGGACGAAGGCTTTGGTGGCGCCGTAGACGCTCATGTACGGGGTCGGCTGGAAGCCCAGCAGGCTCGCGACGTTGATCAGGATGCCGGTGTCGGCGGAGGTCAGCGGGTCGATGTAGGCGCGGCTGAGGTCGACCAGCGCGCTGACGTTCAGCGCGATCATGCTCTGCAGGCGGTCCGGGTCCTCGTTTGTGAGGGCGTTGTGGGTGGCGAAGCCGGCGTTGTTGACGAGTCCGGTGGCGTGGATGCCGCGGGATTCGAGTTCGGCGCGCAGCGTGCGGCCGGCGTCGGGCAGGCCGAGGTCGCGGGCGATGACGGTCACCGTGACGCCGTGGGCTTGGGTGAGTTCGTCGGCCAGGTCCTTGAGCCGGTCCGCGCGGCGGGCGACGAGTACGAGATCCGCGCCGCGACGGGCCAACTGGCGCGCGAATTCCGCGCCGAGCCCGGAACTGGCCCCGGTGACGATGACGGTCTGGCGGCGATAGTCGATTTTGCTCATTGCTTCACTCTACGCATTCTCTTGCACTGAGTGCAAATCATTGCTTCGCATGAAGAGATGTACCATCGGTGCATGGCTCAGAAACCGGCACCTCTTCGGGAGCAGACCCGCTCGGTGGTTCGCGCGCTACTCGCCCGGACCGCCCTCGAACTGTTCGCCGCCAAGGGGTACGACGACACGACACTTGAGGAGATCGCCGCCGCAGCGGGGGTCTCCAAACGGACCCTGTTCAACTACTTCCGCAGCAAGGAGGACCTCGCGCTCAACGGCCTGTCCGAGCAGGGGGAATTGATCGCCGCGCGGCTCGCCGAGCGCCCGGCCGACGAGGACCCGTGGACGTCGCTGCGTGCGGCGTTCCAGGTGCTTGAGGAGATCGACGTCACGGCCGAACGCCGGCTTGAGATGATCACGCTGTTGTTCGGCAATGAATCCCTGCGCGCCGGCCACGCCGAGAAGCAGGCCCGCTGGCAGGACCTGTTCGCACCGCTGATCGAGCCGCGCCTGCCCGACTCCGACCGCCGCGCCCTGCAGGCGCGCGCGATCGCGGCCGCGGCGATCACCTGCCTCCAGGCGGCGACAGAAGAGTGGATGCGCCTGGGCGGACAGGCCGACCAGTTCGACCTCTACGACGCAGCGGTGCAGGCGATCCGCCGCCCCGCCTGACAATCAGAGAAGAAGATGACATGACCGATCGCCTGCCCGCGGCGGACCTGCCGAATATGGCCGCCGCCCTCCGCGCCGAACGCGCCGAAATGCTGAACTTCACCAGCAGCCTCACCGACGACGAATGGACCGCGCCCAGCGCCGCAGCCGGATGGCGCATCGCCGACGTCGTCGCCCACATCGGTGCGACGGCACGGAGCTTCTACACACCCGCCGGAATGCGCACCATCGTCGCCGCCAGCCTCGAACAGGTCAACGAAGACCCCGTCGACCGACGGTGGAACTGGAGCCGTGCCAAGGTGATGGCCGAGTACCAGCGCGCCAGCCGGCGAGCCACCACACTCCTCGACGTCGTCAGACGCACGCCCGCCGCCCGAGTACGGGTACCGCTGGCCGAACTCGGCCGCCACCCCCTGGCCCTGATGATCGCCGGCGCACTCGTCTTCGACCATCACACGCACCTGCGCCACGACATGGCCCCAGCGCTCGGCCGGCCCGTGCCGTCCACCGATGCGGACAGAATGCGCGCGGTCCTGACCTGGATGATCGCCGTACTGAGCAACCAGGTCGCCAAGGCGCCGGTCGCCGGACTCGACGCCCGCGTCGCCCTGACGCTCACCGGCCCCGGCGGCGGGACCTGGTGGTTCGACGAGGCCGGCGGCCTGGCTCCGTCCGACGGCGCGGTCGCCGCGCACGTCACCGCCCCCGCGCTGACTTTCCCCGACTGGGGCACGCAGCGCTCGTCCTGGCGCGACAGCGACGTGACGGTCACCGGCGACACCGAGCTCGCCGCACGCTTCCTCGACGCCGTCAACGTCATCTGATCGGGGCACGGGAAGCCCGCCTCCCAGGCAGCCCCGGACCGCTTGTTCGCTACTTCTGGTGACGGCGAGTTCTGGCCGAGGTGCCTCGGCTTCGAGCACACTCCGGTCGCTCCGGACGTGCTGGTGGAGCGGGCAGTTGACACCGCGTGGGAGCACGGGCGGTTTCGTCACGGCGCGCGGTATCTCCGACTGAGGCCGGATCTACCGCCCGCGACCTCTGGACCTGGGCGCTGACCTGGTCGTACTCGGCCTGTAGCCCGGTCAGACGGGCCCGCGCCGCACGTGCCTGGTGGCGAGCGTCGCGCAGAGCGGCGAGCGCCTGGCGGTCTTCGGCGCCGGGCGCCGTGCAGCGGCTTTCGCATGCGACGTGGAGTCCGCCGTGGGCCATCACGCCGGATGACGGCGGCCGCTCGCCGGGCCGGAGGTCGATGACCTGAGCCGGGCCGCTCGTCCACTCGCTCGTCGAACGGGGCCGGTTCGATGAGGACCTGCCCCCGTTCGTCGACGTTGACCAGGTCCCACAGGTCGAGCCCGTGGGCCAGTCCCACTCGTCCGTCGGCGTACCCGTAGTGGCGTGGCCGGTGTCGTACAGGTCAAGGACCTCGTGACCGATGCCTCGTCGTCGACGTAGGCGCGCTCGGCGCGGTCCAGGCACCTGCCCACGGGGTTCACCGTGGCTCCGCCAGGGCCTGCCGGCGGCGTCCGCCGGGGTGCGGGCACGGGGCACCGAAAGAAGCGGCGCGAGGTCGAGCCGCTTGTCCATCTCCAGGCGGAAGGTCCCGTACGGGTTGATGTTCGACCAGAACTGCGCGGTCAGGCCCCGCCGGTCCTCGTCCGAGAGCTTCTTCGCCCAGGCCGGTTCGGCGAGGACCTGCTGAAGCAGCAGGGTGTTGACGTGCACGAGCGCGGACTGGAGCAGATGCAGGGCGAGCATCGAAAGGCTCGGCCTGGACCCAAAGCCCGGGCTCCGACTGGCAGACGAGTGGGGCTGCACGCCGGATTCTGTATGCAGATGGACTTCTGCTCGGACAAGCGCTCGAGCCCCACGCCAAGGGTTGGGGATCGAGCTGGCCCGGTATCGGCAACGGCTGACCATGACCGCTGCGAGCCTGAAGTAGTCCCACTCCGAGCACTGCACTTCCCCGAACCTGCTCACCTTGGATTCCCACTCCGAGGTGAGCGAACCGTCTGGTGCGGTCGGCAGTGCGTCGTGATGGATCGTCCAGCAATGCCTTGGCCGGAGACGCAGGGCCTATCGGAAGGCGACTATGTGGCGCTGGGCCCAGTCGGCGAAGGTGCGGGGCGCGCGGCCGAGGACCCGTTCGACGTCGGGGCTGATGCGCTGCTCGGAGGGGGTGGGCTCGCCCAGGATGGTCAGGGTGGTCTCGACCACGGACTCGGGCATGAACCGCAGCATCTGCACGCGCGCCTCGTCGCGTGTCTGCTCGATGAACCGGACGGGTTCGCCGAGTGCGTCGGCAATCGCCTCGGCCCGCTGGCGGGGCGTGCTGAGGGCCGGACCGGTCAGCTCGTAGATCTGTCCGGCGTGGCCGTCCTCTCGCAGGGCTACGGCGGCGACCTCGGCGATGTCGTCCGGGTCGATGGTCGGCAGACCGATGTCGGCGAACGGCGCGGCGGCGATCCTTCGGGCGCGGACCGACTCGGCCCAGGCGTACGCGTTGGAGTTGAAGCCACCAGGCCGCAGGATCGTCCAGTCCATGCCTGACTGCTGGACGGCGTCCTCGATGGACCGTCCCAGGTCCCCGTGAGAGGCCGAATGCGGTCGGGTCGCGACTCCTTGGGAGGACAGCAGGACGACCCGCCCGACGCCGCCGGCCTTGGCGACATCGAGGATGTCCTGGGGGCTCAGCAGGTGCGCGCTGGGGCCGCCGCTTTGCAGGAACAGCGCGTCGGCTCCGTTGACAACGGGCCGAAGGCTCTCAGGATCGACCAGGTCCGCCCGCATGTACTGGACGCTCTCCGGCACGTCCGCGTCCGAGATCCGCCGGGATGTCGCGGTCACCTGCGCACCGGCTGCCGCGAGGGTCTGCACGAGCGATCGGCCGACGTTGCCGGTCGCCCCCGTCACTACAAACATGAACAACTCCCGTGTCGATTCAGCATGGTTGTCGCCGCCCGAGCAGGCGGGACCGCCGCGGAGACCTGCTCTCCGGGCGACACGGGGACGCTAACACCGTCGATATAGTAGGTACCTACAGGAAAGTGACTATCCCGAGGGGGCGTGCATGGCCGGCAACGCTGACTGGGTGGCATCCGCTGCGACGGACCCGGAACTCGCCTGTCCGACCAGTGCGGTCGTGGACATCGTGTTCAGCCGGTGGACCACGCCGATCCTGTGGACTCTCAACATGCATGGTCGGCAACGGTTCGTCGAGCTGGAACGACGGATCGGCACGATCACCCCAAAGGTACTGACCCAGCGGCTGCGACAGCTGGAACGCGACGGCATGGTCGTGCGTACGTACCACCCGGAGGTCCCCCCTCGGGTCGAGTACGAGATCAGCGAGCTGGGCCGCAGTCTGGCCCCACTCTTCGCGCACCTCGCCGAATGGGCTGCCGGCAACCTGGACAAGGTCGAGCAGGCCCGGCACGACTACGACACCGATCCACCCCGGTAGCGCGTCAGCGAGAGGCTGGTCGCGTGAGGTAATCGCACTGTCCTCGATGATCCACGGACGCTGTCATGCCATGTAGTACCGCTCCGCTCCACACCTGCTCCATATGGGTGAACGGATGATATGGGTCGTCACTGACAACGGGAGTGTGACTCGTCACGCTAACTGTCGTGTCGGCGAGGTATCTGTCGTGATGACTGTCGGCCCCTGGCGCTCTGCCCGGTAGCGTCCGGCTCCATGGGTGATGTGAAGATCGTTGTTGAGCGCCGGTACGCCCCCGACCCGATCGACTACCAGCGCCTCGTATGGCTGGTCGAGTCCACCGGCGAACGCGTCGTGCTCACTGAGGCCGACGTGCCAGTGAGTGTCCTGTTCCCGGCGGGGGTGGTGGCCGAGCTGGAGCACTGGGCCCGTGCCGACTACTCCACACCCGCACCGATATCGCAGGAAGAGGAAGAGCAGGACTCGAACGAGCCGACGTGGGACGTTGGCCGACTCCAGGTCGAGCCGTTGGCCGGCCCGCAGGAGTACGGTCCCTACATCCGGTACGTGCGGGCCGATGGCAGGCGCTTGAGCTTCGCCCGGAGCGGGATGGTGGTGGCCGTGCAGCTGACCGCCGACGAGGCGGCATGGCTTGAGGACAAAGCCATGCACACGCGCCAGGGATACATGGACCCCAAGCAGGCAGCGGCATTCGAAGAGTTCCTGGCCCGACAGTCACCGGTCGGCGAGCAGTGACGTTGAGACGGGCCCAGGCCAACTGGGGGCACCGACGAAAGTATCCTGGCAGCACCGACGAAACGGTCGGCATCGTGATCACGATGCCGACCGTTTCGCTTTTCCTTTGTCCTCTGTCATCCGATCGAGGCGTTTGACAGCGAACCCAGCCACTTCGGCTTCTATGACAGTGAACCTGGTCGGGTTCAGCAGGCACTACTCGGGCAGAGGACGGTCGTCGATGACGTTCTTCATGACCAGGGTGGAGGTCAGGCGCTGAACGCCCGGGAGTCGGGCCAGCTGCGCGTCGTAGAGCTGTTGGAAAGCGGCCAGGTCGGTGGTGGCGACGCGCAGGAGGTAGTCGGGTTCGCCGAACAGGCGCTGGGCCTGGAGCACATGCGGGACGGCGGTCACGGCCGCTTCGAAGGCGGTGACGGTGTCGGGGTCCTCCCAGCGCAGGGTGGCAAAGACGAGGGCCTCGAAGTTCAGACCGACGGCGGCCGGGTCGACCACGGCGCGGTAGCCGCGGATGGCACCCTCGCGTTCGAGATCGCGCAGGCGGCGGTGACAGGGCGAGACGCTGAGCTGCACGCGGGCGGCCAGCTCGGTGACCGTGAGACGGCCGTCCAGCTGCAGCTCGGCAAGAATCTTCCGGTCCAAGGTATCCATGTAGAAGATTCTCCCCGCAAAGGCGCGATCATGGGGTAAATTCAGGAACACCTTCGGGCAGATCCGACCTAGCCTTCCTCACGTAACGCAAAACGTGAGAGGGATCGATCCATGGACACGACCACGCTGGCGGCATTCCTGGCAGTGGACCTCCTGCTGGTGTTCACCCCGGGCGTGGACTGGGCCTATGCAATCTCGGCGGGTCTTCGGGACCGTTCGGTCGTCCCGGCAGTCGCCGGGCTGATAGCCGGACACGCGGCATACGCGCTGCTGGCTGTCGCGGGCCTGGCGGTGATCGTGGCGAACTCCCCGGCCCTGCTCACCGTGCTGACCGTGGCCGGGGCCGGCTACCTGGTGTGGCTCGGCTGGGGCGTACTGAGGCAACCGGCCGCCTTGACGGCCACCGAGGAGACCATGGGCTCCTCCCGCTTGCGCATCATGCTCAAGGGAGCCGGGATCAGCGGTCTGAACCCGAAGGCGCTGCTGCTGTACTTCTCACTGTTCCCCCAGTTCATCACCCCAGCAACGGGCTGGCCGGTCGCGGCGCAGACCGGCCTGCTCAGCACGCTGCACATCACGGCCTGTGCCGTCGTCTACCTCGCCGTCGGCGTCCTGGCCCGCACCGTCCTGAAGACCCGGCCCTCAGCCGCCAGGACCGTCACCCGGGCCTCCGGCGCCATGATGATCGTCATCGGCGGCTTCCTGCTGGTGGAACGCCTCGCCAGCTGACGAGCCCATTCCACTCCACTCGATACAGGCACGAAGGAGAGCACGTACGTGGAAGAGCAGACGCAGCAGGAACAGGCGAGCCCCGCGGTCAAGAAGCGCGTCATGAAAAGCTTCGACCGGCAGGGCCTGATGATCCATCTTGGCGCGCGCCTCGCCCACATCGGACCCGGCCGCGTACACATCGAACTCCCGGCCCGTCCAGAGGTGACCCAGCAGCACGGCTACGTCCACGCCGGCGCCACCAGCGCCATCGCGGACAGTGCCGGTGGCTACGCGGCACTCACGCTGCTCGACGAGGACTCCGAGGTCCTCACCGTCGAGTACAAGATCAACCTCCTCGCGCCCGCCGCCGGCGACCACCTTGAGGCGATCGGCACCGTCCTGAAGTCCGGACGCACCCTGACCGTCTGCCAGTTGGAGGTGTACGCCGTCCGGGGGGACGACGAGCGGAAGCTCATCGCCAACGGCCAGCAGACCCTGATCCGCGTGAACCGGCCCGCCCAGTGAGCCAGCAGCCGCCTCTGCCGTCCTGGCTGACGTGGTGGCAGCACCCCTTACCCGCCAACACCCTGCTGCTGCACGGACGGCGACCAGCCCTGATCAGGCACCCGCTCCCGGCCGCCCCTCTGACAGCGAAGTTAGTCGCCGCACGTCAGAGGACCGCTGTCGACTAACTTCCTTGTCCAAGGACATCCTTGCAGGTCAGGCGGGGTGTTGGGGGATCGCGGACTGTCGTCGGCCTTCAGGTCGTCGGCAGTCATGGGTCTGCGGTTGTTCGCGGGGTGAAGGGCCCGGCCGGGGCAGAGGGTCGGGTCAGCATGCGGGTGTGAGGTACCCCACCCTGCAGCACTAATCCGGTGTGCAGCCGCGGAGGATGTACGCGAGCACGTTGTCCAGCCCGTGCTGGCTCATCTCGGGTGGCAGCATGCCGCTGACCGTCATGCCGACGTAGCCGTGGAGGGTCGTGAAGACGGGTAGGGCGACCTGTTCCAGCGGGCCCTTTCGCACCTCGCCCCGACGCTGGCCGTCACCGATCAGTTCGACGATCTGTCCGGCCCAGCGCTGGGCGCTCGCGCGCAGTTCCTCGGACGCCTCCGGGCCGTGCTTGACCGAGTACATCAGTCAACCGGAAGCGGCATCCTCACCGCCGCTGCGGCCCAAGCCGCCGCTCCTGGCACCGGGGTCCGCCCCGGCCGGGTGCCGCTGACCCGGGAGGAGCACCGTGCCGTCGTGATCGGTTCGGGCTTCGGCGGTGGAGTGACGGCCCTGCGGCTGGCGCAGGCCGGCGTGCCGGTCACGGTGCTGGAGCGCGGCCGCCGCTGGGTCACCGGCCCGAATGTGGACACCTATTCCACCGTGTCCCATCCCGACCGGCGCCTGCTGTGGTACGGCACCACGCCTGAGGCGGCCCGGCCGGTGCAGCAGCTGGTGGGCAGGCCGCTGGGCCTGGACCCGTACGTCGGGCTGGTCGAGCCGGTCCTGGGCGACAACCTGCTCGCGGTGTGCGCGGCCGGTGTCGGGGGCGGCTCGCTGGCGTACCAGGGCATGACGCTGCAGCCCTCGCGCGAGGTCTTCCAGACGTGGATGCCCCGGGAGTGGGACTACGGGCTGCTGGACCGCGAGTACTACCCGCGGGTGGCACGGATGCTGCGCGTTTCCCCGGCCCCCGACGAGCTGCTCGCCACACCGACGTACCAGGCGGCCCGGATCTTCCGGGACCGGGCCGAGCGGCACGGGTTCCCGGTCGAGAAGGTCCCGCTGCCCGTCGACTGGAACTACCCCCTGGCCGAGACGCGCGGGGAGATGAAGCCCGCGTACACCAGTGGCGACACCTGGTTCGGCATCAACAACGGCGGCAAGCACACCGTGGATCTCACCTATCTCGCGCAGGCCGAGGCCACCGGCCGGTGCCAGATCCTGCCCCAGCACCAGGTCACCTCCGTCGCCCGCGGTACGGGCGGCCGCTGGACCGTCCACGTGGACCGCATCGATGAGGCGGGCCGCATCCTCGAGCAGAAGATCCTGACCACGAACGCCCTGGTGATGGCCGCCGGCAGCATCAACACCACGCGGCTGCTGGTGCGCGCAGCCGCGCTCGGCGACATTCCCGGCCTGCCCGACGAAGTCGGCCGCGGCTTCGGCACCAACGGCGACCGCATCTACCTGTGGACGGACCTCCTGGACGACTTCGGCGCCCAGCAGGGCAGCCCCGTCACCTACGTCGCCAAGACCTGGGACGAACCACGCACGGCCACCACGGCCTGCCAGTTCTCCCTACCGCCCTTGTACGGCGTCAACTCCCGTTCCACGCTCCTTCTGGGGATGGCGGTAAGCCCCGACCGGGGCAGGTGGACGTACAACGGCCTGACCGACACGGTGAACATGCACTTCCCGCTGACCGGTGACCGCGCGGCCGGCCTGACGACAGCGCGGCGCGTGCAGGCGATCACCGCGGGCCTGGGCACCGTCGCGGACATCAACCTTGCGGTGAACTTCACCGTTCATCCGCTCGGCGGCGCCTGCGTCGGCCCGGTCGCCGACCCCTACGGGCGGGTGCACGACCAGCCGGGCCTGTACGTCCTGGACGGGGCGCTGATCCCGGGCACGACCGCGGCCTGCAACCCCTCGATGACCATCGCGGCCGTAGCAGAGCAGGCGTTGGACAACATCATCGCGCAGGACCTGGGCACGACGATCTGAATCACCCCGGGCCGCACGCAGGCTCGAAACTCAAGAGCGTGTCGACCAGCCGATTCCTCCCCTCCGCGACCTTCCCCTGCCCTGCGGGCAGGAGGAGACTCGACCGCCCCTCGGCCCGCAGTTCCGGCACACCGCCCCCGCGGCAGACGATCACCTGCTCTCGATCACGCCACCCCAGTGACCAGCAACTTCCGGATGAACCGACCTCATCGTCCGCGGGCATGCCTGCATCACCCTGCCTTCCGCCGGCGCATCCTGTCGGGCCCGTCAGTCAGTGCCGCCTCCGATGCCGGCAGCAGCGCCTGGCCGCCGGTCCACGGATGATCAACGTCGAGGGCGACACGGCGACGCGGGCCCGCCTGCTCCAGGCCCTGGCGGCGCGGTGGCACCAGCTGCCGGCAACCACGTTACGCAGAGCCTTGCCAGACGGGCTGGCCCCGGGGGGTAGTGCCACCGGGCCGGGAGGCACCGGTCGACCGCTGATAGGGGCATGGTCGACAGGGGGCAAAAGTCATGCCGGGCCCGGAGGTCGCGACGCGACGACGGAGGAGGAAGCCGTCACCGCCACCACCACGGTCACGGTCTGCGCCTCCCCCACCCGCGAGCAGGCCTGGCGCCTGAACGCCCTCACCGCCACCGGCACCATCGTCTGTCTCGCCGACGGCCCGGCCGCCGGGCACAGCTGGGCCCTGCGCGTCGACGGCCGCGGCCGGGTCAGCGCCCCGGAGCTCGACCTGTCCGCGGACTCGGCTCCGCTCGGCAGGGCCGTCGCCGCGGCTGTCCGCTCGGACCGGCGCCGCACGCGCCGCGCACCGGAGCAGCAGCGCCGCTCGAGACCGCCGTCGAGCCGCGCACCGGAGCGGCACGTGCCCGAACCGGCCGGGCGTTCGGAGCTCTCGGAGCTGTCCGAGCTCGTCGAGCAGCCCACGCCCGCAGCGCCGGCCCCGGCCCGGACCGTCGCGGGTGCCGACCTCCTCCGTCGCGGGTGCCGACCTCCTGTCCGAACCGGCCTCGGCCCGCACCCGCCGCGCCGAGGCGTCGTCCACCGGCGGGGAGTGACCCGCCCGCCAGGCTCCGCCGTAGTCCTGCACCGCAGCCCCCTTGCTCGCCCCGCGAACCACCCCCGAAGGGGAGACATGAAACTCCTCATCACCACCGTCGCCGACGGCGATCCCTCGAGCCGTCAGGACGTCGCACTGAGCGCCGACGCCGCCACCCCCGTGCGGGACGTCGCCAAGCACCTGCCCCGGCTGCGCGCCGACGACCCGGCGTCGGTGCCGGACAAGGCGCCCGTCTGCTACCTGGGCGACGACCCGCTGTCCCCCGGAGCGCCCTTGGCCGGTACGCCCGTCATGGACGGCAGCGTCGTCGGCCTCGGCGCGCCCGTCCGCCGGGCCGGCGCGGAGTACGGACCCCAGCCCGATCCGCACGGGCCGCCGGCAGGCCGGCGTCGCGGCGGGTCGCCTCGCCGCGCGGCCGGCCTGGCCCTCGACCGGGGAGAGCAGCGGGGCGACCTGCGCTGTGCGGCTGCCCGGAATGCCTGACGTGACGTGGGACATACATATTTGCCCCCGTTGCGGCTAGCTTGATGTGCTGCCCTGAACACAGCGTTGCGTCGTCGGGTGCACCGTCCTATCGATCGTCCAGGAGACCCATGCGACCCCGAATACCCTCCGTCCCAGTACCTTCCGTACCGCGAATAACCTCCCTTCCGCCCTTCGCCCTGGCAGGCGGTGCCCTGACCGTCGGCCTCGGTGGGCTGTATCTCGCCGGGCTGCTGCTCACGGGCGGGGAGATCGAAGCGGGTACGACGGTACGCGGTGTGGACATCGGGGGCCTCAGCCGTGCGGAGTCCGCCCGGAAGCTGGAGGAGGACCTGGCGGCGGCCGCATCGCAGGAACTGGCCGTGAAGGTCGGCGACCGCAAGGGCATGGTCGACCCGCAGCGGGCCGGACTCGCCTTCGACGCTCAGCAGACCGTTGACCAGGCGGCGCGCACCGGTGTCGATCCGTTCAGCGTGATCGCCGGGTTCTTCCGCTCAGGCGGTGCCATCGACCCGGTCGTACGCGTCGACGAGGACAAGACCCACGCTGCGCTCGGGGAGCTGGCGAAGGCACTCGACCAGAAGGTCCGCGACGGCGCTGTCACCTTCGAACGCGGGCAGGTCAGGGAGGTCGCCCCGCGCATCGGGTACGCGCTGGACGTGGACGCCGCGGTCGGCGTCCTGCGAACCTCCTTCCTGCGTGGCAAGGCGGCGGACTCGGTCACGGCCCTGCCCGCCCGCGAGACCAGCCCGAAGGTCACGGCGGCAGAGGTGCGGCGGGCGGCGCACGAGTTCGCGCGGCCGGCCATGTCGGCGCCCGTCGCGCTCACCGCGGGCGGCAAGCGGTTCACGATCAACCAGGCCGTTCTGGGCGAGTACCTGACGATGCGGCCGGACGGCACGGGCAGGCTGACGCCGAAGCTGGACAGCAAGGGCCTTCGCGCCGCCCCCGCGGTTGCCGAGCCCTTGGCCGGTGTCACCGGCAGAGCCGAGAACGCAAGGCTGCGGCTCGACGGGGACGAGGTCGTGGTGGCCGACGACGGCAGATCCGGCGCAGAGGTCACCGACAAGGCCCTGAGCGAGGCCGTGCTGCCGCTGCTCACCAAATCGGGCGCCGAACGCACCGGCGAGGTGGCCACGCAGCGGATCCAGCCGGAGCTGACGCGCGAGAACGTCGCGCAGCTGGGGCTGAAGGAGAAGATGTCCTCCTTCACCGTCAACTTCGAACCGGCCGCGTACCGCACAAGGAATGTCGGCCGGGCCGTGGAGCTCATCAACGGCTCCGTCGTGATGCCGAACGAGACCTGGAGCCTCAACCGGACCGTCGGAGAGCGAACCGAGGCCAACGGCTTCGTCGAGGGCATCATCATCCTCAACGACCAGTTCACGAAGGCGTCCGGCGGTGGTGTCTCCTCCGTGGCCACGACCGTCTTCAACGCGATGTTCTTCGCCGGGGTCAAGCCCGTGGAGTACGGAGCCCACTCCTTCTACATCGAGCGTTACCCGGAGGGTCGTGAGGCCACGGTTGCCTGGGGCAGCCTGGACCTGAGGTTCACCAACGACTCCGGCAACGCCATGTACATCCAGGCCGAGTCGACCGACACCTCCGTGACCGTCACCTTCCTCGGCACCAAGAGGTACGACGAGATCAGGTCGGTCAAGGGGCCGCGAACCAATGTGAAGCAGCCGGCCCAGAAGGTGAGCACCGACAAGAAATGTGTCCCGCAGACCCCGCTCGAGGGCTTCGACGTCACGGTGAAGCGGGTCCTCTACAACGACGGCAAGGAAGTGAAGCGGGAACCGTTCCGCACCCGCTACACCCCGCGAGACGAGATCACCTGCGAAGCGAATGACCTCCGGTGATCTGACAGCGGCCGACCTGGCCTGACGGCCGGCCCAGGTCGGGGTCGTGTGCCCCGCATCCGTTGCCCCTCTTCGGCTTCTTGGGCACGGACGGCGGTCAGATAGGCCAGAGCCGGCATGCGGCTCGGTAGAGCGTCTCGGAAACTCTCTGTGTGCCTGAGGGTTTCAGGCTTTTCGGGCGCGGCGTGGCTGTGTGCCGCCACGGTGGGGTGACCGGGCAGCACCGTCCAGAGGATCCCGGCGGTTGTGAGGAGGAGCACCACCGCCGCCACGGCGGCGGCCCGCGTGGTGCGCTGCCTCAGCACTGAAGCGGGCGACGCGGCCGCTTCAGTCATCTGCCACGCAGTAGCCAAGCACCGTGCTGACAGCCTCGATGTCGAGGGTCGTCCCAGGATCCTGGGCACCGGTCAGTTCGGAGAGCAGGTGCCCGGGGGTGGGGCGTCGCTCGGGTGATCTGGACAGGGCCGACGTCAGCAATTCCTTGAGATGAGCGGGAACTCCGTCAAGGTCGGGTTCCTCGTGCAGGGCCCGGTGGAGCACCGCCTCGGCCGGTCCGGTGCCGAATGGCGGCCGTCCGGTCGTGGCGTAGGCGACGGTCAGCGCCCACGCGAACACATCGGCCGGATGTCCGGCTTATGGCGCCGCTGCAGCATCACTTCGAACTCAAAGGCTGGTCCGAAGTTCTGGTCGTGGTCCGTTTCTGGACCATCCAGGGCATGTGCGTCATCGTTGGTCTCGGCCTGTTCTATGCAGGTTGGGCGGTGGGCTGAGACGGGACTTTCTGTTCAGGGTGCAGTCCGTGGGCGGCCTCACCGCTCAGCTCACTGGTGGCTGCCCCTCGTCTTCAGCCGGTAGCGGCGTGTTGCTGGGCAGCGGCCCGGGCCTTGGTGCTGGCCAGCCGGTAGGATTCGGTGCTGGTCTCGATGATGTTGCCGCCGAAGGTGAGGCGGTCGACGATGGCCGTGCAGAGCCGCGGGTCAGTGAAGGTTTTCGTCCACCCATCTGGGGCTGGCACTTGTTCCCTCACAAGAGTTGCCGCTGCCACCTGGCCATCCTGAAACTTATTCCTTCGTGCGCGGGTGGCGGCACCCTGTGACGGCGGGGAGTGCCGGATGCGCGTGACCAGGAGAACAAGACTGGCTCCGTGCGTAGTGCGTCGTTCTCGAAGCATCGCGCAGGCCGCCGATGCGACGGCGCTGACCCGCACCGGCGTCGCGATCGGGACCGTGGGTTATATGGCACCGGAACAGGTTCGCGGGCAGGGATCATGAACAGCGCCCACACGACGAACAGCACCGGCCCGATGGTCCAGCCGAAGTCGGTGACGAATGACAGCCTCAGGGAGGCCGGGGTCTGGCCGCGGTCGTCCGCGAACTGGACGGCCAGCACAGCGAACAGGATGCCGACGATCAGCTGGCCGGACATCTTCGCCCCGGCCCGCAGACCCAGCGAACGCCGCTTGACGATCTTGATGTAATCGTCCAGGAATCCGACGACGCCCATGCCCGCCATCAAGAACAGCACCAGCAGGCCCGGGTAGGTCACGCCCTCGCCAGTGACGACCTTGGTCAGTGCGTACGCGATGTGAGTGGCCAGGATAAAGGCGATGCCGCCCATCGTCGGCGTTCCACGCTTGCCGTGATGGCCCCGTGGCCCGTCGTCCCGGATGAACTGCCCATACCCCTTGCGAGCCAGCAGCTTGATCAGCAGCGGCGTCCCGATCAGGGTCAGAAAGAGGCCGATGGCCCCGGCGAACAGGATCTGATTCATCGGACGGCTGTCTCCCCCTCGGCTACGTTCCCGCAACGGGGCTGCCTCACTGGTATCGCTGGCTACCCCAGCTCACACCTTATGCAGACTCGCCATCGCCGTAAGCTGACGGGTAGTTGACACAGACGATCACGCTGACGGCCCTGAACCCGAAGCGTTGCTGATTCTCGGTTTCTGGCACAGATCTTGGGGAGCGGTCGCGGAAGGTCAGTGAAGCAGGATCACCTTGCGGAGTAGTTCGAATCCGGCTCGTCCGTAGAGCCGCCTCTTGATCTTCTTGATGCGGTTCACTGCGCCTTCGGTGCCGCCGGAACTCCCGTGCAGAGTGAGTCTGGAGGACCTGACCTCTGTCCGACCGGCCATCTGGCGATCGAGGCCGCCGGGCTCGCCCGCCTGAGCGAACCCGGTCGGCCGGGCTCCGCCATCCTCGCCGGATGTGCGGTTATGGAACTCAGATCTGGTTCAGGCCGCCGTCGACGTACAGGCTCGAACCGGTGATGAAGCTGCTCTGCTCGGAGGCGAGGAAGGCCACGGCGGCGGCGATCTCCTCCGGGCGCCCGAGCCGGCCCAGCGGCACCTGCGTCGCCAGATGCTGCCTGAGGCCCGCGGCCTGCTCCGGGTCGGGGGCTAGCCCCGACAGGCCAGGGGTGTCGGTCGGGCCGGGCGTGACGGTGTTGACCCGGATGCCGCGCCCCTTGAGTTCGTTGGCCCAGGTCCGGGCGAACGATCGGGTGGCGGCCTTGGTCGCCGCGTACACGCCGAACGCCTCCGTGCCGACATCCACACTGGTGGAGCCGTTCAAGATCACCGAGGCACCGTCGTTGAGCAGGGGCAGCGCCTTTTGAACGGTGAACAGCGTGCCTCGGGCGTTGATACCGAAGACGGTGTCGAAGTGCTCCTCGGTGACCTGCTCAAGCGTCACGAACTCGGCGACGGAGGCGTTCGCGAACAGGACGTCCAGGCCCCGTCCCCGGCCGCGGATCGTCTCGTAGAGGCGGTCCAGGTCGGCCAGGTTCGAGATGTCGCCGATCACCGCGGTGGCCGCTGAACCGATCACTTCGACGGCCGCGTCCAGTTCGGTCTTGCGCCGGCCGGTGATGAACACGTGTGCGCCCTCCGCCGCCAGCCGTACGGCACTGGCCAGGCCGATTCCGCTGCCGCCGCCGGTGACGAGAGCGGTCTTGCCCTCAAGTAGTCCCACGTGAACAACCTCCTTCGACTTCTGCATCGATCGATGCGGAAATCGACGGTAGCACTTCTACATCGATCGATGCAGAAGAGGTAGGCTGCGGGGGTGGAAACCAAACAGAGCGGCCCCATCGGCCGACCGCGAGGATTCGACGCCGACGAAGCTCTCGAGCGCGCCATGCTGGCCTTCTGGGAACACGGCTACGAAGGGGCCAGCCTGGCCAACCTGACCAACGCGATGGGCATCTCCACCACCAGCATGTACGCAGCCTTCGGCAACAAGGAGGAGCTGTTCCGCAAGGCCCTGGAGCGCTACACCGAAGGCCCGAGCGCATACCTGGCCCGGGCCCTGGAGGAGCCGACCGCCCTCGGCGTCGCCACCGCGATCCTGGCTGGCACCGTCCGAACCACCACCCGCCCGGCCCACCCCCACGGATGCCTGGGTGTCCAGGGCGCCCTGGCCACCAGCGACCCCGGGCGTGGCGTCCGTGACCTTCTCGCCGCCTGGCGCAACAACGGCTGCTCCCGCCTCCGAGAGCGGTTCCAGCAAGCCGTCGACGAAGGCGACCTGCCTCCCAAGACCGATCCGGGGCTACTGGCCCGCTACGTCACCACCTTGGCATTCGGCATTGCGGTGCAAGCCGCGAGCGGTGTCACCCGCGATGAACTCCAGGAGATGGCCGACGCCGCCCTACGCAACTGGCCGCTCACCTGAGAACCACCCGGCATCCGGAGGCACCGCAGTTTTCGATTGCGAAGGCCTGGTTTGCGCGAGGCCGCGTACGCCCTGCGGTCTGATCGACGTGCGTGACGCTCCGTCAGGTGTGTGGTTGACCCCGCTGCGGTGGGCCGTGGCCGGTGACGGTGCTTGTCATGCAGGCCGACGCATCATTCTGGGACTCTCTCGCATTCGCCGGGATCGACGACGTGGACGTCGAGGCGGTGACCGCCGCCTTCGGCACGGTCGACGTGATGGCAAGAGGCCGGGCAGCCGGCGCGGCATGTCCCGACTGTGGCTCGGGCCGGGTGCACGACTCTTACCAGCGAAGGCCGAAGGATCTTCCGCTCGGCCGGGCAGAGCGTCGTAATCCGGCTGACGTCCGGCGTTTCATCTGCTGCCGGGCGGACTGCCCGCGTCGTACGTTCGCCGAGCCGTTCGCTCGGCTGACCACCCCATACGCGCGCTTCACCACGGCTCAACCCCTGCGACGACCGAGTCAACACCCCGCAGATCGGCGCCACCGTCGACAACGCCTGGCGTGCGGCCGCCCTCATGCACGCCATCATCCGGCTACGCCCCCTCCCTGCCCGCAACGCCCTGTACGGCTCCGCAGTCGCCGTGTCGTACATGAACGCCGCGGGCGAGGTCATCGACCCGCCGTACGGCGCGATGATCGACCTCGCCGGCGACATCGATACCGGCCGCGCCGACGGGTACGACGCGGCTGTGCGCATTCGCTCCTGGCGGATCTGACCAAAGGAGATCGGGTGCCGTCCGTCGTTCAGCAGCTGTCCGCCAACCGGCCGCTCAGTGCGCTGCGCACCGTGTTGGAATGCCCTGCCAAGGCGTCCGCGCTCCGGCAGGGGCCTACTACTGACGCCCGGCCGGGCGCGGCCTGGCTCGCGTTTCTGTGCCCCGAGAACTCCGATGTCCTGCCCGGGTGGCCCGGCATCGAGACTCACGCCGACGGGGGCTCGATGCCGTGCGGAACCGTGCTTGACTTCCGGCCGCCCGAGCAGCTGCTCCAGTCGCACGCCGACCTGTGGCTCACGTCCCTGACCGGAGTGCGCCCGGAGACGTTCAGCGGTGTGTGGTCCGACGTCCTGGATCAGGCTGACCGTGTGCTCTGCGAGCGCCTGGAGCAGGACGCTGGAGGCGAGGACGGACCGCTGCAAGGCATCGTGACGATGATGGGCTGGGCCCGGCGGTCCGCTGCCGAGGGTGATCTCATTCAGGCAGCAACAGCCCTGGGCTACTGCGAGATGATCGCCCTGAACCTGTAGCCGCTGCTCGGGAAGACTGCTGCGTGTGCTGCTCCTGGTCGTGGTGCAGCATTCGCACGACTGGTGCAGCAGCAGTCGCTGCTCGGCTGCTGCCCGACCCGCCGACTGGACGGGCATCGCGGGGCTGCTGCCCGCTGCCGGGTACGTCGTCCTGCTCACACTCGGTCAGATGCTGGTCGTTCCGGCAGCCCACGCGTGGGTTCCCGACCTCGCCGACGCCGGTCGCATCGGCCTCTACACCGGCGCACTGTCCTCGGCCTCCGGTCTGATCGTTCTAGTACTCCAGTCGCAGTTTGCTATCACTGCTGGTCATGGGCGTGTTCGTAAGGGAACTCGGTTGATGTGCCGTCAGGTGGCGGGAGTTCGTGACTTCGGGTGCGGCGGCGGTGGTGACAGCGGCGTGCGGTGGCCTGGTGACGGCGGCGCCAGCGAGACCAGTTCAGTGCGTGGTGTGTGCGTCGTATGTGGTCAGCGTGGGGCGGCCAGCTGCCAGGAGTCGCCGGATATCCGCCGCTTGAGCGGGGCGAGATCGCCGGAACCGTTCGATCCGGCGTCAATGGCAGGGGTGCCCGACTTCCTGCGCAGGGCCGCCCAGTTCACCGAGTACCAGCTCCTGGCAGGGCCTCGGGATGCCGACATCCCGAGGCTTCGTCAACTCGGATACGGCCCGAGGAAGCGAGAGGGTCAGTCAGAGCAGAGTCGACTGGGAACCTTCTACGCCGATCTGTTAGCCGGCGATGCCATCAGCAGATCAGAGCTGTGGGTGCGCGTCCAGGCCCGCGAAATCATCCACGAACATCAAGACCTCCTTCGCGATCTGTGCGCCGAGTACCGGCTGGACCTGCTGCGGCCGCACCGTCAGCCCCGCCGGACCGCCCCGAGTTGGGCCCGGTGCAGGTCTGGGGCGGTGAATCGCTGCGCCACCGTGCGCAGGACGCGGGCCATCGCCTGGGCGGGTGGGGTGGCGGGGCGTGCCGCGGCGCGTGCGAGGAGGATGCGGCGGGTGGGGGCCGGGACGTCGGAGGCGAACGGCAGGAGGCGCACGTCGCTGCGTCGGCTGGTGAGGGCCAGGCGGGGCGCGAGCGCGATGCCGAGACCGGCGGCGACCATGGCCTGCGCCTCCTGGTAGTCGTGCGATGAGTAGGCGATGCGCGGCTCGAATCCCGCCTGGCGACAGCTTCGGCGCAGGACGTCGGCGACGGGGTGGTTGTCGGCGCGGATGATCCACTCCTGGTCGGCGAGGTCGCCGAGGCGCACGGAGGGATGTGTGCGCAGGGGTGAGTCGGCAGGGACGACCAGCACCGTGGGGTCGTCCAGCAGGTGGGTGAGGGTGAGCGCCGGATCGTCGAGGCGGTTCCATTCGTAGTCCCAGAGCAGCCCCTGCTCCACCTCGCCGGTGTGCAGCATCTCCCTGAGCTCCGCGAGGACTCCGGCGCGTACCTCGATGCGGATGCCTGCGTGGCGACGTCGGAAACGCGTGAGCGCCAGCGGCAGCAGGGACGCGCTCGCCGTGGGGAAGGAACCGAGCCGCAAGGTGCCCTGGTCGAGGGCGGTGAAGGAGTCCAGGTCGGCCTGGGCGGCACGGAGTTCCCGGCGGATGGCCTGACCGCGTTCGGCCAGCGCGGCACCCGCCGGGGTGGGGCGGATACCGCGTGGCAGCCGCTCGATGAGGGGCTGCCCTGCCTCCTGCTCCAGCAGGGACATCTGCTGGGAGGCGGCGGAGGTGGTCATGCCGAGGGCTTCCGCTGCGGCAGTGAGTGAACCGCGTTCGGTGGCCTCGGTGAGCAGCAGCAGACGGCGCACGTTGAGCATGACGTCGACTTTAGCTGAGCTAAACCCAGGTGAAGCGAACTGCGATTGTTCCGAAGTCGTGCCTCTGCGAAGGTCTCCGCAATCGCCGAGCGGTTCACCGGCCCGCAATGCGCCCGTAACCGCTGCCTCGGCCCTTTCCCTACCTCCGTTGATCCAGGAAGAGCCTCAGACGTGCACATTCCCGCGACCCTGGTGCGTGGCGGCACAAGCAAGTGCTGGCTGTTCAACCAGGTCGAAGTCCCTGCCGACCGTGGCGACCTCGAAAGGTTGCTGGTCGCCGCGTACGGCGCCACCGATCCCGTGGAGCTGGACGGGGTGGGTGGGGCAACCCCCACCACCTCGAAAGCGGCCGTGGTCAGCGCCTCATCCCAGCCTGGCGTCGACGTCGACTACCTGTTCGCTCAAGTCGGCATCGGTACGGGCTCGGTGGAGTGGACGAGCAACTGCGGCAATTGCGCCACCGGCGTCGCCCTGTACGTGGTGAGCAAAGGAATGGTTCCGGTCACCGGGGACCGGACGCGCGTGGTGATGCGCAACATCAATACCGGCGCGGTCCTCGAAGGGATCGTCGACACCCCCGGAGGCGTGGTGCACCACTTCGGCCGCCAGACGGTGCCCGGCACCCGTGCCGGCGGGGTCGCGGTCGGCCTCACCTTCCGCGACCCGGCCGGTGGCACTACCGGCTCGCTGCTCCCCACCGGCCAGGCCGCCCAGGACCTGCGGGTCGGCGCCGCCGAGCCGGTACGCGTGAGCATGGTGACCGCAGGAGCTCCGGTCGTCCTTGTCGACGCCGCCAGTGCCGGGCGTACCGGTGCCGAGTCATTGGAGCGGATGAGCGCGGACGTCCCCTGGCTGCGCACCGTCCGTCATACCGCCGCACGTCTGATGGGGCTGCTCCAGCCGGGCGAGGAACCGGGCGACGCGGTGCCCAAGGTGGGCCTGGTCGGCCCGCCGGTGCCGTACACCACCACCCTCGGTGAACTGATCGGTGCCGAGGACTACAACGTGTCGGTGCGCATGCTCACCATGAACGCCCCGCACCCCGCGATCGGCCTGACCTCCGCCGTCGCCGTCGCTGCGGCCGGGCTGCTGCAGGGGTCCGTGGTCTCTCGGACCACGGGCGGCCCGACCGACGAGTGGTTGCGCCTCGGCACGCCCGCCGGCGTCGTCGCGGTCCGCTGCACCGATGTAAGGGACGGCCTGCCGCACCGGGTCACCGTGCAGCGCGCGGCCCGTCTGCTCGCCGACGCCCGAATCTACGTACCGGAAGCCGGCAGCCCGCAAGTCGCCTGAGCCGCGACGAACATCACCTCGGTCAGGCCGGCTCCCAGCCGTCCGCACCGGGATACCCTCGCGCCCTCGGGGCGCGCCCCCCGTTCCCTCTCCCCAAGGACAAAGATGTCTGCTGAAGTGATCTCCATAGGCGCGCTGCTGGTGATGTTCGTGGTCGGCACCGTGCTGCCGATCAACCTGGGCATCCTCGCCTTCGTCGCCACCTTCGCGGTCGGCACCGCCTCGCTCGGCCTCACCGAGGACGAGATCTTCGAGGGATTCCCGGCGAAGCTCTTCGTCACCATCGTCGGAGTCACCTACCTGTTCTCCGTCGCCCGCCGCAACGGCACCATCGACTGGCTCGTCGCGGCCGGGGTGCGGCTGGTACGCGGCAAAGTGACGCTCATCCCCTGGGTGCTGTTCCTGGTGGCCGCCCTGCTGACGGCGTTCGGTACGTTCACCCCGGCCGCGGTCGCGATCCTCGCGCCGATCGGCATGAACTTCGCCTACCGCTACAAGCTCAACCCGCTGGTCGTCGGCATGATGGTGATCAGCGGCGGGCACGCGGGCGCGTTCTCCCCGCTGGCCGTCTCCGGTGCGCTGGTGCTCGGCCTCGTCGACAAGACCGATCTGCAGGTCTCCGCAGTGGCGCTGTTCAGCGCCAGCTTCGTGATCAACCTGGTGCTCTCGATCCTCACCTACGCCCTGCTCGCCAAGCGTCCCGCCCCGCTGGTCGAGGGCGCCGCGGAGGCAGCCGACAACGAGGATCTCGCCGTCTCCGGCAGGCTCGACTGGCGGCAGTGGCTCACCCTCGCCTCTCTGGTGGCCCTCGTCGTCGGCGCGCTCGGCTTCCAGCTGGAGATCGGCTTCCTTGCGCTGGGTGCCGGCGCCCTGCTGGCCCTGGTGGACATGAAGCGGCAGGAGAAGGCCGTGGACGGCGTCAGCTGGTCCACCCTGCTTCTGGTGGCGGGCATGATGACGTACATCGCGATGCTGGAGAAGGCCGGCATCATCGAGGAGATCTCCGAACATGCCGCCAACCTGGGCGCCCCGCTCGTCGTCGCCCTGCTGCTGTGCTTCACCGTGGCCATCACCTCCGCCTTCGCCTCCTCTACCGCGATTCTCACAGCGATCATCCCCATCGCCGTACCGCTGCTGCTCTCCAGCCACCTCAGCGCCGTCGGACTGATCGCCGCGCTCGCCGTCTCCACGACGATCGTCGACACCTCTCCCTTCTCCACCAACGGCGCACTTGTCCTCAGCAACGCCCGTGGGGTGGACGCCCGCCGCTTCTACCGCCAGGTCATCGGCTACACCGGCGGAATCGTCGCCCTCGGTCCTGTCGTCGCCTGGGGCGCGCTGGTCCTGCCCTGGTCGTAGCGCGCGGTGCACGTGCCGCGCGGTGCACGTGCCGCGCGGTGCACGTGCCGCGCGGTGCGCGACTGTTCCCGCACGCCGAGGGGGAGCCTTCGCCCGCGAGATCGTGCTGCCCTAGGCGATACTGCGCGCGCTGCCCGCCGGGATCGACTTGCGCGTCGCGGCCCTGGCCGAGCCGGCAGCCGTTGCCTGGCACGCCGTCTCGTAGGCGGGCGACCTCCGCGGCAAACGCGTCCTGGCTGTCGGCTGCGGCCCCATTGGCGCCCTCGCCGTCGTGGCAGCGGCACGGGTCGGTGCCGCCGAGGGACGCGACCGACGAGGCGCAACTCCGGTGCGAACGTCATGAGACTGGTTCTGTCGGTCCCTCGCGACTGGTGAATTGGAACGGGAACGAGCGGTAGGCGGTGATCACCTCATGGTCAGTGCGGGGCGGGGCCGGCCGCCATGCTGGCCCGTTCCGCCGAGCGTGTCCCTGCCACACCGGTCCCGGTCCCTGAGCACGCTGCTGTCCGGCTGACACGCCCCCCGCGTCTCACGCTGCCGCAATGACCGGCGGACGCCCCCGCAGTGCTGGAGCGAGCGCCAGGGTTACGGTGACGGAAGCGGCTGCCATGACCGTCATCGCCACCGCAGGTGTGGTGAGTTCGGCGATGGTGCCTGCGAGAAGGGCGCCGACGCCCTGCAGGGTGAGCATGCCGGAGGAGTGCAGGCCGAGGGCCTGGCCGCTCAGCTCGTCGGGCGTCAGCCGTATCAGGCGTTCCTGGAGCAGGAGGCTCGCTGCGAAGCCGACGGAGGCCAGGGTGACGGCGGCCAACGCGACGGAGAGTCCCGGTTCCAGGAAGAACAACAGGTAAGGGACAGCGAGCAGCAGCCGCAGCGGGGCGCCGAGGCGTTCACGCCACCACAGCGGGAGGAAACGTCCGGCGAGCGTGTCGCCGACGAACATGCCGAGGGCGGCGCAGGCGAAGAGCAGCCCCGCGTACTCGGGGGCATAGGAGACGTACAGGGACTCGCAGCCCACGATGAGTCCGTTCGGCACCCACAGCGCCAGGTAGACGTAGCGGCGGGGCGCGGACGACCACAGACGGGCGTTGACGCGCCAGGTGGCGGCAGCCGACGGACGGCCGTTGGCACGGGGCGGGCGGTCGGTGAGGCCGAGGCGGGTGACGGCCGCGGCGGCCACATACAGCAGCGCGCCGGCGAGCAGCGCGCCACGCGGCGACAGCAGGGCGACGAGGACGCCGCCGAGGGCGTAGCCGCAGATCTGCAGGGTGCCGACGGCCATGTTGAGCACCGAACGGCCCAGCAGATAGCCGTCCTTGGTGAGGATTTCGTTGAGCAGGCCGAAGCGGATTCCGCCGCCCACGGAGGCGATCAGGCCTTCGGCCGCCAGGACCGCGAAGACCGTCCACACCGGCAGCCCCGGGACGGCCTGGGCGGTGGCGGCAACCGCGAAAGCCAGGGTGAGGCCGGTCATGGCGGCGCGCGGGCGGAGCCGGTCGGCGGCCGACAGCAGCGTGGCCGCGCCGACGACCTGGGCGAGGGAAGGCCCGAACATGGCGAGGGCGGAGAGCAGCGGGGACCCGGTGGCGGAGTGGATCAGGGTGCCCAGGGCCAGCCCGCTCACCGTGGAAGCGGCCACGGACAGCGCGCTGGTGGCGAAGAGCGGTGTGAACTCCGGTGTGCGGAACAGTTCTCGGTAGGTGCGCATAACGGGGAGTGTGCGAGGGGCCGCTGCGGTGGCGTTAATGTTTCGCACGGAGGCGAAACGATGGGACTGTGGCTGCTCGATGCGGACACTCTTGCGCGCAGCCGTTTCGTGATCTCCCCCTTGGCCGAGACCGTTGCCGCCCTGATCGACCTGGAGGAGGCCGTGGCCTCCCACTCGGTGCAGCAGAGGTGGTTGGCGGCCCATCTGTCGGCGTTTCGTGAGCAGTTGGCTCGCGACCCGGTCGCAGCGGCCGTGGTGCGGGCCGGGTTCCGGTACAGCTGGATCGCCGACTTTCTCATCCCCGCCCCGGTGGGCGATGGCATCCCGCACATCGACGAGGAACTGCACCGCGTCCGGACCACCCCGCCCGCGACCGCCCGCACCGACCTGACGACCGCCCTGAGCGGCGGCTCCCTCCCCGACGCGCTGCGCCGCGACGACCTCCCCGAACGCTCGGCAGCCCTGCTGGAGTGGGTGTGGACCCGGACGGTGCTGCCGGACTGGGAACGGCGCCGCCGCGTCCTCGAGGCCGATGTCGTCGCCCGCACCCGGCAGTTGAGCAACGGCGGCTGGGCCACGGCCCTCGACGGCCTACGCCCCCGCACCCGCTGGCTGGGCGAGGGCCGGCTGCAGATCAACGCCCACGACAACCCGCCACGCGACATCTCCGGCGCACAACTCCTGTTCGTCCCCGTCACCCCGCGCCGCGGCTGGGTGACCTGGGACGAGCCCCACCGGTACGCCGTGGTGTATCCCTGCTCGGGCGTGCTGACCGGGGAGGAGGATCGTCCGGCGCCCCAGGCACTGCGCGCCCTGCTCGGTCCGGGGCGGGCCCGAACCCTCGCTCTCCTGGGCACACCCATGAGCACCACCCAGCTGGTGGCCCTGACCGGACTGGCACTGGGCTCGGTGGGACGGCACCTGAAGGTACTACTGGACGCGGGACTGGTCCGCCGGCGGCGCGCAGGGCGGTCGGTGCTGTACTACCGCAGCGAGGCGGGCGACTTGCTGGTCGAGACGGTCCGGCACGGCCGGCCAGGGCCTCCTGCCGCGGTCATCGCGGAGTGATCCTCCCCGCAGAGCCCTTGACTACGAAACGGGACCATCCCCGCAGGTGCGGGGAGCAGGCGAGACCTTTGCGGGTTCCGTGTTGTCCACGGGGACCGTCCCCGCGGGTGCGGGACCAACACTCAGCGGATATCGACGTCGAACGTGGGGACGGGACCATCCCCGCGGGTGCAGGGAGCAGCCGACGGGCGGCTGCGGCCTGGTCTGGAGTGAGGGACCATCCCCGCGGGTGCGGGGAGCAGCTTCCGTGGGGTCCCGCCTGGTCTCCTACGGCGAGATCGTGGAGCGGTTCGACCTCAACCTCGACGGCACCAAGAGCAGCCCCCACGTGCTGGCCGGGTACATGAACACCACCGGCCGGGCGTGCGAGGCGTCCGGGCGCCGCTTCCCGTTCTACTGGTGGAAAGCCGAAGGCGGCGCCAACTACGCGGTGAAGCAGTCCGTCGCCGACCTCTTCAAGGCGGCCCGGAAAGCGTAGGCGCCAGCACAGTCGTGACGACGGGCTTGACGCCCCCTGGAGCAGGTGGGCGTCTACCGCCCCGCCAGCGAATCTGGGGCCCCCGTATCACCGAAGGCGGAGGGCAAGTATCCAATCGACGCCATGGGCTGCGGCTACACCCCTCAAAGTTCACAGCGCGCGTGGTCGCGCTCCCCATGCCTGCGTGCCCGTAAGGTTTCAGTGGTCCAGTCGTCAGACCTGTTCCTGGGCATAACGGGCCGCGTACCAGCTGGAGTCGATGTCGGCGTTGCGCAGAGTCCCCCAGAAGCAGTCGTCGGGCATCTGCGGAATGGGCGGGTTGCCGAAGTCGGCGAGCAGTTCGGCGCGCCAGTCGACGCTCAGGTGGCTGCGGGTGGTTGCGATCTCGTACACCGCCCGGTGCGGCGAGCCCCATACGGCCTCCACCATCTTCTCTGCCGCCCATCTGCGGAGGTTGTCCCGTTGTGCGTTCGCCTGGACGATCACCTTGCGCAGCCGCAGGCCCAGCGGGCCGGCCTGGTCCGGCGGGAGGGTCTCGCCCCGCCCCAGCGCGTCCAGAGCCGCACTGACCTCGGTGTACTTGGCCAGCCCCGTCTCGACGGCCAGTCTGCGCATCTGCTTGCACGCCGCCTCGGCCACGCCTTCACGGGGCAGGGTGGCGACCAGCACGCCGAGTTCTTGCAGTCCATGCAGGTGAACCACCGGCAGCGGTTCCGTCCCGCCCGCGTGCAGATCCAGCGGGGGGAGCTGTGTCTCCGGCCCGGAAAGGGGGTCGTCGGCGCTGCCCCACTCCGGCCGGGGCGCACGCGCGGACTCCCAGAGCAGCCGTCCGTTGAACGAGACGGCGCTCGGGCCCTTGCCGCTCTCCAACTGATCTGCCACTTCCGCCAGATAAGCGCCCAGCGAGTCGGCGCGCCCGAAGTCCGTTCCGGTCTCGTCGAAGAACCGCCCGATCGCGCCGTAGGGATCCCGCTCGGGGCGGCAGTCGATGGTGAGGCCGTCGGCGGTGGCCTCGTAGGAACCGAACTTGAGGTAGCCGTGGTGCCAGTAGTACTCGGTCTCCTCCTCGTCCAGGTCGGCGGCGATGTTCCGCAGGAAACCGGTCGCTTCGACGATCTCGCGCACGCCGAGCAGCCGGTCGTTAGTCGGGAACCGGAACGCCTCCGCGCCGCCCCGCGCCCCGTTGTGCCGACGCAGCGACGCGACCAGGTCGGGGTGGAAGGTGACGTCCAGCTCCTCCTCCGCCGCCCGTATCTCCTCTTTCGCCGCGGGCGTGACGAACGAGGCGAACGTACGAGGCGCGTGCTCCCGCAGCCAACCGTCGATGCGGTCCCAGGAGTTCTCGACCAGGTCGGTAGTCATGCGGCCGACCCTAGAGGCAGGCACCGACAACGCGGCGGCGTACCGCTGCCGGGCGCCGCAATCAACATTCGATGGCACAGGACACTCGACTCATCTCGTATGGCTGAGCGCTCTACTTGGCCTCGCTGGACGAGGAGCGCTTGGTTCTGGTGGCGCGCCCCGTGAACCGCACCGTGCGTCGCGTACTGACGGTCTGGCGGGCCTTTAGTCCTGCTCGGGCAGGCGGAGCAGGCTGCCGCTCCAGCGCTCGTCGTCGTCCCCGGCCGGCGTCACGCGGAGCCCGAAGGCGTTCTCTGCCAGAGCCAGGACGCTGTACAGCGGATCAGGATGCCCGGGAATGAGCCCGAGCGGGCGCATGAACTCGTCGAGCCTCTGCGGGTCCAGACCAGTCGGCTCGATCGGCTGGAGCGTGTGGAAGTCGACGATGATGTCGCCGTCGACCGCGTATTTGAACCAGTGCATCGGCTTGTCGTTGCAGTACAGCGCGACAGCCTCCGTCCCCTGCGAAACCCTGGACAGGATCCGCTCATCCAGCCCGTGCCTCCCGCCCTGCTCCCACGCCCACGTCCACGCGCCGTCGGTGCCGGTCGTCACCACCGGCTCGTCCTCATCGAACAGGGTGTCGCCGAAGTCGTCGTCCAGGTCCATGGGGTCGCGTAGCGCGAGGGTGTCGGGGTCCACCCCCATGCGGGTCAGCAACTCCGTGGGAGACAGGTTCCTGGCGAAGGTCAGCATGTAAATGGGGATGTCCGCGCGGAAATGATCCAGGCCGCGGTCTCTGCCAGTACTCGTCATGCACAGGATGTTGCCACGCCTCACTGACATCCCGGCTCGGACCCAAGCCGCAACGCCAGGGGCCGTGCTCAGGATGAGCGCTCAGAGGCCAGCCAGCATGCAACAGGATTGCCGTTCCGGCCAACTACAGCGCTCAGAGTCGCCAGCCACGGCGCTCATGGCCAACCAGCGCGCTACCCGACCACTCTCGCGCCACCGGGCGAGCCTGTCGATGTGCACCCAAAAATCGAACAGCGTTCACGTCCACCAGTCGGATGGCGGGTGTGGACACCAGCTACGCATCGGCGCCGCCGTGCCGCCTCCAGGCGGTCTCACCGTCGGTGAAGAAGACCTCGCCGCTGAACGAGTCGGCCACCGCCGCCGCTCCGTTGCGCAGCGCCACGTTGACGGCCGCCAGCATGTTGCCGGCAGCGTAGTTCAGCGTGCCGCACAGAGGAGCCACCAACCACTGGCGCACAGCGTCGGCGGCGCCCGTGCTGCCCGCCCTCCTCGCCGAGCTCCGCATCACCGGGCCGGACGGCATGGACAGGCGACAGAGGCCTGTCCAGGCTCGTCAGCTGTGTCCGCGGGAATACCGTGCCATCGGGCAGCGCGGTGAAACCCGACTCAGTAGAGGAGGCAGTCGGGCCAGTGTGGGTCGTCCCAGCGGGCGTCCCCGGTGAGCCCAATCAGCCGCACCTGGTGGAGCAATTCCTCAGGCACGTCCAAAGCGCGCAGCCGGGCTGGAGCGTGGCTCGCCAGCCAGGCTGCGAGTTCGGTGCACCGGGATTCCTCGTCATCCCAGTACCAGGAGACCCACGGAAGTTCGTCTCGCAGCAGGTCGCCAGCCCATTGGGAAACCGCTTGTGCCAGGTGCCGGTCGGCGACGGGGTGGTCCTGTGCCTCCCAGGCGGTGAGCCAGGGGTCGAGTGTGCCGGACGCCTCCGCGCACATCGCGAACACCTCGTACGCCGGCACCACTGGGTCCGCTTCAGCGAGGCTGTGGGCCAACCAGGCGTGCAGGAACACCCGAACTGCCGTGCTCTGCTGCGCGGGCCACTGCTGCCAATGCCCCCGGGCGAACGACAGCCCGACCATGCCCATGTCGAAGAGGGGCTCGACCAGGCCGCCGACCAGAGCCCTGGCGAACTGGGGCAGGATGCGCCGCAGCACCGCGCCGTGGTCGTCCCAGTCAGGGGCGTCCCAGGTGCGGCGCAGCAGATCCGGCTCCAGCTCCACGTCGGGGACCTTCAGCAGCGCGAGCTCTTCGGAGCTGCCCCAGTGGCATTCGCACTGGACCTCTTGGAGGCCAGCGGTCATACCGCGGAAGGTGACGGCCACACCGTCCACCGCAGCGTCGAGTCGGCGTCGTGCAAGGGCGGGGTCGAGGTGCATGGTCGCAGGCACAGCCTCACGGGACTCCGGGCGGCTTCCGCCGACCGAAGATGACGACCCTATCGCCCCCGGGCGCCACCGTGAATTCGGCATCCACGCCGAACGCTGGACACCGCTGCACGCGCATCGACGAGTGGAGGGAATCCCTGGCCTCGGCACACCACGCCGCGCTCCAGGCAAAAAGCATCACGAAGACCGCGGGCGACGCCGCTCACGCCCTGGACCTGGAGGAGTACGAACCGGTGCCTGAGGTCCAAGGGATAACGGACAGCTGGTGGCGCGGGACGGACTCCCTCATCGCCGTCCACCGAGGCGAAGCCGACTGTCTCACGGCGCCCCAGTGCCGAACGGCACACATCTACGGCGGTCTCCATGACTGAGGCCTTCGCGGTGGCCGACCGCGGCCTGACGGGAACGATCACCCGCACCCGCCTGCGAAACGCGCTCCTGCCGCAACCTCCCGGAGAGCAGCTCAGCTGGGCCGCCTCGGGAAACTGACACCTGCCCTGAGAAAAAGGAGGCCTCCAGTGTCAGCGAGGATGTCATTCCGAAGTTCAGATGGCCGACTGCCACCAGGTTCGTTGACACGTCAGCCCGAGAACTCGGCACCCAGCACCGCCCGCGACACAGCAGCCCGCCCTGCCGTCTCACTCCAAGATGACACAGCCCAGCTCAGAGCCCCTCGGCCAACGAAACGCATTGAGAAGGGACAGAACGGATAGCAGACGGAAAGAATGGGGCCCACCGTCCCAATGGACCGTGGGCCAGGCAGTTATCGCTGGCTCCACCAGGCAAGAGCGGTCACGATGACGCCGCCGGATGCTGACGCCAAACCGTAGACCAATCCGTGGCTGGCCGTGCGACTCAGGGATCGCAGATAGCGGTGTCGCCTAGCAGCGCGATTCCCCTCGTTCGGGGACGCCAGCAGTGAAGCTGCCGGCTCTTGGTGGGCGGGGTCCGTCGGCGTACGGTGGGTATCGCCCGAGGGTTCTGTGAGACCCATTGCTTCTTTCTCCTTGTCTCGATGAAGTACTGGGCTACGTCGCAGCCCTCTGTGAGCACAGAGGGCCGCCGCTGGTTTCTCCTCCTTGGCGTCTCCCTTTGCGTCTCTAGGGGCGCCAGTTCCGGGCAGGGGCGGTGTGGGTCGTCGTAGAGCACAGCGCAGGGACGCGTTGACCGGGGTCAGGCCCAGCCCCTCTGTCCAGGAAGGAAAGGCACCGGGCCGCTGCGTCCCTAACCACACACAGGTAAGTCAGCACCCAGTTCGGGGCGACGAAGAATCCGCTGCCAACGTTCGGCGAAGCTAGGTCAAGACGTATCGATTTGCCCGCCGACGACGCTCGCCGCGGACCGGAAGGGAACGGAAACACATGATCGGTTACACCACTTGGCGAGCGAGACGCGACCACTCCGTCTATCGGAGAGACGCGATATGGCTCGACAGATGCGAGGCGGTCCGCCTCCTGGAGGAGCGGTACGAGGGGGAAGGTCACGTTCGAGCACCTTGCTGACCCGGTTCACGAACATGAGGTCTGTACGCCGCTCGCCCCCATGCACTTCACCAACCGTGGCATCGAGGAGCCGGAGAAGCGGCGCGGCGAGGAGGAGGTCACCTTCGAGTGGTTCGCCGAGCGGGCCGGGTTGCCGATCGGCCTCTCGCGGATCACTCAAAATCCGATGGCACGCACCCGTTCCGCGGCTATCCGCGCTGCTCGTAGCGCCGCCAATCGCGTCCGCCGTCGCGAGAGATCCATAGCCCTTCGCCCTTCACCAAGCTGTACATCGCCGTCGTCGAGTCCGCGATGCCGTAGAGCGTCGTGCCGTCGACGGTGAACGACGTGAATTTCGTCGGCGTCTTCAGCTCGTGGAAGACGCTGTTGGTGCGGTCGTCGGCGAGCCAGTAGCGGCCGCCTTCCTCGCCGACGAGAAGCCGCCCGTCCGCAAGCAGCTCCAGGACCAGCGACTCCGGGCCACGCTTCAGATGCCTCCAGGGAATGCCGCCGGTGAGGACCGTCTGCCAGTGCTCGCCGCCGTCCGTTGTCACCAACAGGCCGCGCACGCCCTCGCCCCGGGTGAGGGACAGCGCCGCGGTGCCACCCCGCGCGGCGAGGACGCCCCCCGCGTACGGCTTCGGGACGGCCGTGGAGCCAAGGGTGTGACCGTCGCGCTGCCATACGACGCGGTTGGGGTCTTCGGTCAGGGGCTGCTCCAGGGTCCAGGCCGTGCCCCGCTCGTCAACGGCGAGGCGGATGACGTCGTCCGGTACTCCGGCCGGGGGCCCCACGGTGCGCGTGGCGGGGCGGTAGATGTGACGCGCTTGTACTTCGCCTCGCGGTCCCCGGAGTCCCCGTCGTCGGAGCCGCCCGGGCTGCAGGCGGTCAGCCCCAGCGCCGCACTCGCCGCGGCTACGAGCCCGACCGTCCGCCTCCCGCGTTTCCTCAGCCACGCCATTGCCACATCCTCACATGAGGCCGCGACCGCCTTGGTGGCTTCGTAACTGACAGGCGGGTTCTGGCACAGATCTTGGGGAGCGGTCGCGGAGGGTCACCGCGGTGTTCGATTGCGAGGGTTGGTTTCATGTGAGACCGCGCACACCGTGCCGCACGACAAACGAAGATGACGCTCCGTCAGGTCTGTGACGGTCTCCACCGTGGTCCGCTGTGGCCAGTGACGGTACTGGTCATGCAGGCCGACGCATCATTCTGGGACTCTCTCGTGTTCGGCGAGATCGACGACGTGGACGTCGAGGCGGTGACCGCCTGGACGTCGAGGCGGTGACCGCTGCCTGCGGCACGGTCGGCGTGGTGGCGAGAGGCCGGGCGGCCGGGGCGGCCTGTCCTGACTGCGGTCGTTTCTCGGGCCGGGTGCACGACTCCTACCAGCGCAGGCTGAAGGATCTGCCGCTCGGCGGGCAGAGCGTCGTGATCCGGCTGACGGTCCGGCGTTTCATCTGCGCTGCAGGCGACTGCCCGCGCCGTACCTTCGTCGAGCCGTTCGCTCGGCTGACCACCCACCCCGGGGTGGAGGTCATCTGCCGGGACCGGGCGGGCGCCTATGCCGAGGGTGCCCGGCTCGGCGCCCCTGACGCCGTTCAGGTCGCCGACCGGTTCCACCTGTGGCAGGGGCTCGGCCGCGCCGTGGAGACCTGCGTCGCCGCCCACCGTGAGTGTCTGCGCACTCCGACGCCGCCCAAGCCGTCGAACGTTGACACGCCGCAACTGAACGAGGATGACCGCGCCGCCTTGAAGGACGTCCTGGCCCGCCGTCCCGAACTGGACACCGCCGCCGGACATGTCCACGGCTTCGGCGAAATACACACCAGCCGCCTCGGCACCACGAGTTCGCGCCGCAAGCCGGTGCGCGACGGTGCAACGTCCATCTGCGTGAGGACGGCGGCCCAAACGCCCGCTTCGCCCTCCTGTTGCCGTGACTACCTGCACGCCGATGAAGCGGCCCGCCGAACGTGGGGTGCGTTCAAGAAGCGCCTGCCCTCAGCGTGCCGGACCTGCTGGATTATGGGCAGATCAAGCCCCCGGTCACTGAAGTTCTGATGATGGCAGCCGAACGCTGGGCAGCCGAAACCGGCTGGCAGCTAGCTTCCGGCGGCATCGCGAGGTCTCGCCTTGCCTGAGCAGAGTTCAGTGCTACGAACCTGGTGGACATCAACCTTCGGTGACTGAGGTCCCGTCAGGACGCATCTTCATCGAAGCGGCTGAGGAGTCCGTCGAAGATCTGCTCCCGTGCGATCTGTCCCTTGGCTGCCGCGTCGTCTCGCTGGCGTTCGAGGGTGGGCCGGAACTCGATCGTGGTGACGAAGAACGTGCAGGACTCGCAAATCGACTCGAAGTGGCAGTCCATCTCGACGGGGCGAGCGCAGTAGCCGTTGCCGAGCACTCGGCGGTGCATCTCCCTCCGGAGCTTGGCCATCTCCGCCCCTTCGCCCCTTCGGCGTCGGCCGGTAGTTGGCGCGGGGCGTCGTAGAGTGCCTCGACCTTCTCCGAGACGGCGAAGTACTCGTCGGCGACGGTCCGGTCGGCGATCCGTAATGGTGGAGCCGGGTATTGGAACTGCCCGAATGCCTCTGTGATCAGAGCGGGGCGAGGAACATGCGGACCTCGTCACGGGTCTCATCACGCGCTAGGCCGAGGGCTCCGGGCCAGCGACCGATCCCACGCCACCCGAGCGGCGCACCCGACCGCGTCGTCTTCACCGGCTACTGGTGCTCGCGATCGATTAGGCCGGTTGGCCGGGCGGCCGGGCGTACCCAAAAATCCTTTGCGGCGCCGCGGCTAGGGGCCCAGACTGTGCCGGTGCTGATCCGACGCGAAACGCCTGCCGATGTCCCCGCCGTAAGCACCGTCACCGCGGCGGCCTTCGCCAAGCCGGAGACTCCGGTTCCGGTGGAGGTAACCCTCCTCGACGAGCTGCGCACCTGCGACGGCTGGCTGCCGGAACTGTCGCTCGTGGCACTCAGCGACAAGGACGAGGTAGTAGGCCACGTGGTCTGCACCCGGGGCCATGTCAGCACTGCCCCCGCCCTGGGCCTCGGCCCGCTCAGCGTGCACCCCGACCACCAGCGCCGCGGCGTCGGCCTCGCCCTTGTCCACAGCGTGCTCGGCGCAGCGGATGCCCTGGGCGAGCCCCTCGTCGCCCTCCTCGGCAGCCCCGCGTACTACGGCCGCTACGGTTTCCGCACCAGCACGGACTACGGCATCACCGCACCGGACCCCTCGTGGGGCGAGTACTTCCAGGTCCGCACCCTGACCGCCCACGACCCCGCGCTACGGGGCGTCTTCAAGTACGCGGAGCCGTTCGAGCGGGTCTGACATCGGTGCAGGGGTCAGCTTCCAAGTTCCGTCGGGCGATCTCGGCTGCGTAGGCGCCCCAGTCTCCGGCGGCGGCTCGCTGCCATTTGACGGCGACCCACTGACCGGGCCGCAGCCCCACCGTCAACAACGAAGTGTTCATCTACCAATGCCAGTCTGGTGACCCGGATATGCGGTGGAGCGTCCTCGATCGCATTTGAGCGGACCGAGGTCGAGCCTGCGTTCTGACTCAGACGCCAGACGAGACGCGGCGGCCCTGCCACATGGAGGGCCGCCGCAGTCGTACGGGTCAGGGCCGGAAAGCGTCTTCCATCTCAATCAGGGTCGAGCTGACCTTGCCCATGTCCTCGCCGGGCGCTGAGCACAGCGCGGCGGCAGAACCACGACGGCAAGCCGGACGGCGAGGCCTGACCGTGCCCCGGCCGCCCGGGGCGCCACTGGAGAGAACCAGCTGATCACCAGCTACCGCACGGGCCGGGCCCGGTACGGGTTGAAGGGCTTGCTGCCGCCGAAGCTGGAGCAGCTGCGCCGCGCGGTCGGGCTGACCGAGCAGCCGGTCCTCACGATCTGGCTCCCGTTCCTGTACGGCTGGGAGCAGTACCGGCCTGGCGGCTGCCGCTGTGTGTGCCGCCTCTTCCACAACACCCGGGCAGCAGCGTGTGCCTAGCCGCAGCGGAGCCGGGTCTGCTGATCCTGGTGAGACCGATACGGAGTCGGACAGGCCGTTGCCCGTCTGCGCCCCGTGCTACACCGTGCTGGCGAGGGTCTCGGGCTGATTGCGCTGGAGTTCAGCCCGAGCCGTCCACCGGAGCCGGCCGCTCCGCCTACGCGTCAACAGGCAGGCATCCAGTTCTCCACACCCAAGCTGCTGTCCAACACCGGCGGCTACAGCCAGATCGAGTCAAAAAAAGCAGATGAAGGCCCGCGGCATGAAATCGCCTGACCGGGCCGAAGCGGTGCTGCTCGCTCTGTACGAGGCCGAGCCGCTCGTCCAGCCGCGCTGCCGCGGCTTGCTCAACTGATACCGGACGAACTGGCCGATGAGCCGCGAGCAGCGCCACGCCGACCACTGTCAGTAGTAACCACACGACGCTTCCGGCGAGTCGCATCGAGGATACTCGGACTCCTCGGACCTGCGCGGGTGGCCCTCCAACGAGCGGAACGCCTTGTCGAGGCTCTTCAGCTCCTTGGAAGGCGTGATCTTGGGGACACCCAGGATCTTCGCCACTGTCGCGGCGTTACGCTTCGTGCATCCCGGCACGGATTCCGTTTCGATGTGCCAGGTGTCGCCGTCGGCGTAGAAGGCGGGGTTGCCGCCCGTGTCGATCACAGCGATAGGGCCGAAGGTCAGCCTCTTCCCGTGGTCGTGTTCCAGCTCCACGTCGAAGACACCGATCCACGGGCTCTCGCCATCCATGGTGATCTCGTTGCCGGTCGTCAGCGTGAACTGGTCGAAGGCGTTGTTCTCCACGGTGAAAGCCATTTCCGCTTCCTTCGTGAAGGGCACCTTGTGCGAGCGGGTGCCCTTCACTCTGGGCTGGTCGTCGGGGATCGTGAGCTGGTACTTCACCGTGTCCCCGAACTGTCCCCCGATGCCATAGCAGGGCTCGAGGTAGAACGACTGCCGAAACGTCGCCTTGACCTTTGTGATGAGCGCGGGCGCGGTGGCGATGTTCTGCACCGTCACCTTCACATGAGGGCCCCACGCGTTGATCTTCTCGAGAGTGCGGGTCTCCCCCTCGCCGAGGTACTCCTTCATCTCGCCCTTGAGTCCTTCGCCGAGCAGAGCCTCGACCTTCGCGATCTTCAGGTCCGACTTGAGGGTCGGCCCATTCGCCGTGGCGTCAGCGGCTTTCTCCGCGACCTGGTGATCCTGGTACCACGTCCACATCGCCCACGCAGCGGCCCCGAGGAGAACAAAAGGGGCAAGGTAGTAGCCCAGAAGCTCAAACCAGCCGCGCAGATGATCGAGGTTCTCCCGCCGGTGAGCCGTGCGGATCCGGCGAACTAACCGCTGCAACCGACCGGGCTGAGGCGGCACTGGCGTGGGCGTCGGGGCAGGTGAGGGTGCGGGCGCAGGCGTGGGCGCCGGGGGTCCGCCGGCCGAGGGCCCCGGCGGTGCGGGATTGGGCGATCCACCAGACCCAGAAGGTGGCGTGGGCATGCCAGTCAACTCCAGTCAGAAGGACACGACGAAGGAACTACGGGAAGACACCCCTCGCGAGGAAGAGGGGGCAGCACTGTATGGGCACCGCACTGAGTTGCGCCAACCGGCGCATCCAGACCGCTCGAAACCAGGCAAACTCTTGTTTCTTGAGTTCGACCGCCCCAGAACCAGCCCCGGCGCCGACCGCGCGACGCCCACGCAAGCCGACGGCTTCCAGCGCCGATGGCACGCCCTCACCCGCCGCCACACCCACGCCAGCTACCGACCGTGAAAATCGACCACGACACCGCCCGGACGTCGGCGGCGGCAGGCACTGACACGAAAATGACTCGCAGGTAAGGCGGTCAGGCCGTGATGGGTTCGAAGCGGACGGTCAAGCCCAGGCTGTTGGCTTCCTTGAGCATGCGGCGCGTGGCGTTCGGGGTCGCGTCGGTCCGCGAAGCACGGACGCACCGGGCGGCGCGCGGCGCACCGGCAGCGGTGGCGTCGGGCGTTGTCCACACGTGCCGAGGTAGAGGGTGATCCCGTTGCGCTCGGCCAGATCCAGGCACGCGCGCAGTTCGTGCAGCAGCGGATCGGCCACCTCGTCATACTCGGCGAACAGCCGGCGCAGCCGAGCCGCGGCGACCGCGTACTCGGCGCGTGCCCGTCGGTCGCTCACGTCCACCCCGCCGGCGGTCAGGTCGGCGAGCAGCGGGATGGCCGTTGTGGACAGCTGTGCGTAGCGCGCGTTGCGGTCCGCGTGCAGCTGCTCGGCGACGGCCCGCTCGGTGCGGATCCATTCCGGTTCCGCCATGGACGCCGCCGCTCACCACCGCGATGGCGCGCAGCGCCATCGCGGTGGTGAGCACCGGGATCTGACTGCCGAGCACGATCGCGGTCACCACGACCAGGTCAGCCGCGCCATGTCCTTGTCCGACAACGACGAGCTGGATGAAGCTACCCGCCGTGTGCACCGCGAGGAAGGTGCTGTTCGAGCGTATCTGCCTCGGGTTTCATGCCAGAGAGAGGAACAGCTTCTCCAGGCGACTCCGCATCTCCTCACGGTCCTCGCCGGAGCGGCGACCGTCCTCGACGTCAGTGAGGCACTGCTGGAGCCCGGTCGCGATAATGGCGAATCCGGCCCGGTCCAGCGCGCGCGAGGCGGCGGCCAGCTGGGTGACGACCTCCTCGCAGTCCCGGCCCTCCTCGATCATCCGGATCACTCCGGAGATCTGTCCCTGGGCCCGGCGCAACCGGTTGAGGACCGAACGCAGTTCGGCGCCCGCCAGATCAAGTTCCATCATCGCTCCTCATCGAATACCCCCAGGGGTAATATACCGCCCCGGGCTGGGGTACTGACGACGAACAAGGATGACATCTGCTATGACCACACCCAGCTCGTTGGGTACACACGAGGCAAACCCGTCTGCACGAACGACCGTCAGTACGCACCCCGTGCGAGTACGCGAGCGGTCATCTGCCGGGCGCACTGAACATCCCTCTCGACCAGATCCAGCGTGCCCTGCCTGACACACGCCACGCGGCCGAACGCGGGGACATCCTGGTGGTCTGCGCCTCCGGGCCCGCTCCGAGAACGCCTGCCGGCGCCTCGCCGAGAACGGCATCAGCACCGCCACCCTGAACGGCGGCACGGGTGCCTGGACCGCCGATGGTCACGACCTGCATCGCCCCAAGGGCGGCACCCGGGCACCTCGACCCTGGAGCGTCAGGTCCGGTTCACCGCCAGCACCACAATTCTCCTCGGCCTGCTCCTCGGTTTCCTCGTCCACCCCGCCTTCCAGCTCCTGTCCGCGGGCATGGCCGCCGGCCTGGTCTTCTCGGCCGTCACCAACAGCTGCGCCATGGCCGACGTGCTGTCCAAACCCCTCACATTCGCCCTCGCACGGCTGATCTCGACCACACCTTGGCGGCCCTGCATAGCCGTTGACCCTGGCATGCGAACGGGGCGGGCCGGCTCAAGCCCGACCGCCCTGTTCGTGTAGGCACTTGCTGAACGTCCTCTTCGCCGTGAGGCTTCCTCACTCGTGCCTGCCTCGGCTGCCCGGCTGCCTGCACCGGCAGGAGCACGGATCAACGCGGCGACGGTTCAGTCGACTCGTGAACGAACCGGCGACTCCGAAGGAGCCAGAATGATGGCAATCCCCCGCCGTTTATGACCCCCCGCCGTGGGCTCGGCCTCACGGCCCTCGTGTTCACGGACCTGCCCTCGCAGCCGGCCGTGGAACTCGGCGATCAGCCCGTGCTCGCGCCAGCGGCTGAAGTAGGCGGAGACCCGGCCTCAGGCCGGGAAGTCCGCGGGTATCGCCCGCCAGGGGATACCGCCCGCGACCAAGTTCCTTGTTGCCCGCCTGAGCTGTTCCGGTCGGCCGCGCGGGCCCGGGACGCCCAACTGGCCAGGGTGGTCTCGTTGATCCCCGAGTCATTTGCGGCCTCAGCGATCAGCTTGCCGGTCTCTGCCACGATCCGGACAGCCCTCTTCACGGAACTCCGGCTCGACTTCCGTCGCTTCTCGGCGGCTCGCCGGGCTGGCCCTCCCGGAGGGATCGGCCCACCTCACGCCCGACCGGAAGCGCCGCTGGTGAAACGGGCCGAGAGGAACCCGCCTGCCGTGCGGATCAGTGCGCGATGCGGCGCGTGACCTCGGAGCCACGCATCTTTTTGGATACCCCCACGGGTATCTTGTACGCTATGCGGATCCAGTACCCCCCAGGGTATGCGAAAGGAGGATGGTCATGACCGCTGCGCAACCGACACTGCAGATGGAGGACGCCTCCGCCGGCTGCCCGTTCTGCTGCGCCTGACCGGCCGGGCCGCCTGGCACACCCCCGCCCGGCTCCGGTGGATCCTTCCCGACATCCATTTCAGCCACGGATGAACAGCCGGGCAGACAGCCCGAAAACGTCCGCACAGCGACTCTGTCCGACGGGCTGGTGGCAGACAGTGCCAGCCCGCAGTGAGTTCGACGAAACCAAGGAGTAAAAGACCATGTGCCAGCGAGCCGTGTGCCGAAAGTGCCAGAAAATCACCTATCGGGGCTGCGGGATGCACGTCGCCCAAGTACTCGCCGGAGTACCGCAGTCACAGCGCTGCACCTGCACCAAGGAGGCGACGCCCGTTCGCAGCGGCTGGAAGCGCATCTTCGGCCGGAGCTGAGTCAGATCGCACCTATCGCACGGTGATGGGGATCCGAGCGCCCGCGCCTCGGCCGTTGACCACGAGCGGGCGCGCTGACGAGAACGAGGCATCCGGCTGGCGCGCCTACGCATCGCGCACGCTGGGACGCCCCGTTCTTGATCCTCGGCCAGAGGGTGCGCAGTAGCGGCGCGATTCGACTGCCGATCGCCGGGATCCCATTCACCCGACCACTGCGCTGGATCAGTAGCGACTGGACTGAACGCTGTTGCCTCACACACGAGGGGTGGCTGGGGCAGACCTTGATCACGGGCCGACGCCGGCGAGGAGGGCGGCGGCGTGGCGGGCGATGGGCTCGGCGACTGGTTCGACGACGAGGCGGGACAACGACCGCTCCAAGGCCGGGCGGTTGATCCGCAGGTGGACCACCGCGACCAGGGGGGCCGCACATGCGATCACGCGCCGGTCGTCGGCGAGAGCCGGCCGGTGACCGTCCGGTCACGCAGGACGGTCCTGGCCAGCCCCTCGCTGTCCGGGACGAGCGGGGCCAGCGTGCCGAGCGGCCGGCCAAGGAAGCGTGCGTCGACCTGAGACGGGTCGGACGGAGTGCTGCGGCGGTGACGCCGCCGTCCGGAGGGTTCCTCTAGCAGCCCGACCGAGGGGTCGGCCTCCAGTGACTGCCGGGCGAGCGGCGGGTTGCAGGCGCCGAGGTTCAGGTACTGCTCCATGTCGTGGCCGAGCTCCCCTTTGAGCGTGGCCCGTTTGAGCGTGGCCCGCGTGTCGATCTCCCTCAGGACGCCGAAGCCCTGATCGGCCAGCGCTCGGCGGACGGCCGTGAGCGTCTCCTCGAAGGTCCCTGTCAGCTTCACGGTGCGGTCGTACGGCGCTGTGCCCGCCTTCCTGTTCCCGTGATCGCGGCACAGGCGTGCCGCTCCGGCTGTGGCCGGTCACCACATCTCGGAATATACCCCCCGGGGTACAAGTGTTAGGGTGGGCGACATACCCCCGGGGGTAATTTACGTCAGTAAGGAGTATCGGCGTGTTCTTCATCGACACCATCGAGCTGGAGGGTCTGGGCAACCGCACCTACCTCGCCGGAGGGGCGCGCGCGGCGGTGGCCGTGGATCCCCCGCGTGACGTCGACAGCGTGCTTGCGGCGGCCGCTCGGCGTGGCGTGCGGATCTCCCACGTGGTGGAGACCCACATCCACAACGACTACGTCACCGGGGGTCTGGAGCTGGCGCGGATCACCGGTGCCGCGTACCTGGTCCCCGCCGGGGCGCACGTCTCCTTCGCCCGGACCCCGGTCGCGGACGGTGACACCGTCGACATCGACGCGGACCTGACGCTGGAGGCGATGGCGACTCCGGGGCACACGCCGCACCACACGTCCTACGTGCTGCGCGAGGGGGGCCGTCCGGTGGCCGCGTTCACGGGCGGTTCGCTGCTGATCGGCACGGTCGGCCGCCCGGACCTGGTCGAGCCCCGGCTCACCGAGCAGCTGGCCCGCGCCCAGTACGCCTCGGCCCACCGTCTCGCGGACGGCCTGCCGGAGGAGACCGCGGTGTTGCCCACGCACGGCTTCGGCAGCTTCTGCGCCTCCGCCCAGGCGGACGGCGACTCCACCACGATCGGCAAGGAGAAGGCCGCCAACACGGCCCTGACCGTGGACGTGGACACCTTCGTCGCCGACCTGCTGGCCGGGCTGGAGGACGTGCCCTCGTACTACGTGCACATGGGCCCGGCCAATGCCGCCGGCCCTGCACCGGTCGACCTCACACCGCCCGCGGTCGCGGACGCCGGGGAGATCGCCGCACGGCTCGCGGCGGGCGAGTGGGTGGTGGACCTGCGCAACCGGGTCGCCTTCGCGCAGGGGCACGTGGCCGGTTCGTTCAACTTCGAGGCCGAAGGCAAGATCGCCACCTACCTGGCCTGGATGATCCCGTGGGGCAAGCCCGTCACCCTGCTCGCCGGGTCCGCCGAGCAACTCGCCGTCGCCCAGCGGGAACTGGTCCGGGTCGGCGTCGACCGCCCCGCAGCCGCCGCCATCGGCGGCCCTGCCGACTGGCTGCCCGCAGGCGAACACCCGGTCTCGTTCGCGCGCTCGACCTTCGCCGGCCTTGCCGCGGAGGACGCGGACCGGATCGTCGTACTGGACGTGCGCCGCCACTCCGAACGCGCGAGCGGCTGGATCGAGGGTTCCGTGCACATCCCGATCCATGAGCTGCACCGCCGCCTGTCCGAGGTGCCCGACGGCACGGTCTGGGTCCACTGCGCCGGAGGCATGCGCGCCGGAATCGCCGCCTCGCTGTTCGACGCGGCGGGCCGGGACGTGGTCGCCGTCGACGACGGTTTCGACGCCGCCGCGGACGCGGGCCTGACTGTTCTCACCTGAACCACCTGTCCCATCCGACCAGAAAGGTCACGAACCAGATGATCCCGTTCCGGAAGGACGAACAGCGCCTCTCGGTCGACGAGGCGCGTAGCCGCACCGGTGGCGACCAGCCCGACGCCGTACTGCTGGATGTCCGGGAGAAGCCCGAGTGGAAGGCCGGTCACGTGCCGGGCGCGGTGCACGCGCCGCTTGCCGGCCTGGCCGCGGGTGATGCGCTGCCGCAGGCGGCGCAGTGCCGCCCGCTGGTGGTGATCTGCCGCAGCGGGCACCGCTCCCAGCAGGCAGTGGAACTCCTCGCTGAACAGGGTGCGGACGCCGTGGACGTGAAGGGCGGCATGCACGCATGGGCCGCCGCCGGACACCCGGTCGTCGACGAACGCGGGAACAGCGGCTCGATAGCGTGAGCGCACTGATCCTGGCCCTCGTCGCCGGAGCCGTCGTCGGCCTGGCGCTGGGCGCCCTCGGTGGCGGGGGCAGTGTCCTCGCCGTCCCGGCATTGATCTACCTGCTCGGCTTCACCCCCGCGGCGGCGACCACGGCGAGCCTGATCATCGTCACCGCCACATCCGCCACCGCCCTCTCCGTCCACGCGCGGGACGGAAACGTGGCGTGGCGGACGGGAACGCTGTTTGCCGCCGCGGGCATCGTGCCGGCGTTCCTCGCCGGATCCACCGCCGGACACCTCCCCGAAGCAGCACTCACCACGGCGTTCGCGGTCGTCGCCGCCCTCGCGGCCCTGCGGATGCTGCGCCCCTCCGGCGCCGAGCCGCCGGACCGCATCCGTCCCGTCCACGCGGTCGGAGCGGGAGCAGGGCTCGGCGCGGTCACCGGATTCCTAGGCGTGGGCGGCGGATTCCTCGCCGTCCCGGCCCTGGTGGGTGTGCTGGGTCTGCGGATGCGGCAGGCGGTGGCTACCAGCCTGCTCGTCATCACTGTGAACTCGCTGGCCGCACTGGCTGCCCGTACGGGAACCGGCGACGACCTCCGTTGGGAGCTGATCGGGCCCTTCGCCGGAGCCGCGATACTGGGGGCCTGGGACGGCAAGCGGCTCGCGGCGAAGGTCTCCGGAGGGGCGTTGCAGAGGATCTTCGCGGGCGTGCTCCTGGTGGTGGCGACCTTCATGCTCGCCGATGTGGTCTTCTGATCATGACGGCTGCCACGGGGCAGGCCGGGCGAGAAACAGCTTTCCCGGGCGGCCCCGCATCCCGTCCCTGCCCTCGCTGGAGCGGGGGCTGCCCTGGATGTCAGTGAGGCACTGCCGGAGGCCGGTCGCGATGATGGCGAATCCATAGCCCGGTCGCGCTGATGGCGAATCCATAGCCCGGTCGCGCTGATGGCGAATCCACCGCCACGACCACGTCATCGACACCCGCAAGGCCCTCGCCGAAGAGGCCGCCAAGGGCGCCGACATCCCGCTGCTGCAGGCCCAGGCGTTACGTGGCCCGGACCGCGGGACGGCCGTCCCCCGGCAGGACACCCGTCCCGTTGCAGGCGGACAGCCGGCCGGTACCCACAGCCGTCGTCTGCGCCGACGGCTCGGCGGTCCTGTTGCAATTCCCGTTCCACAAGCACACCTACGAGCTTCCCTCCGGGACCGTCGACGGCACCGCCGGGGTCGCCGAGCGGCAGGCCGCCCGAGCCTCAAGGTCCTGCCGTCGGCGTCGATGACGGAGATCCCGGAGGTCATCGGCGTCGGGGGGCGTGGGGGCGGACCCGCCTCTGGTCGACCTCTCGCTCACCATCCGCGAAAAGCGAATACGCCGGTCTGCGCCTTGCCGTCGTCCACCCCGAGACGGGGGATGTCGACGCCGTGGTCCTCGCCTTCGACGAGCACGACACCTTCACCACCACCAATACCCCGCGGGGTATCATCCCCTCTCGAAGATACCCCCCGGGGTATTACCTTTAAGGAGGAATCATGTCCACAACCACCACCGATGCACCCGGCCGTAGCGCCGAGGACCCCTCACCGCCGGGCTCGCTGGGCCCGCTGGGGCGGCTCGGCGACTGGACCGCCGGGCACTTCAAGCAGGTGTTGATCGGCTGGCTGGTCGTCGTCGCCGTCCTGGGCGCCTTCGCCCCACAGGTGACCTCGGTGCTGTCCGGAGCCGGCTGGCAGAGCAACGGCTCGGAATCGGTGAAGGTCCGTGAGCTGGCTCAGGAGCACTTCGGCGGCAACGCCTCCTCCGCGATCCAGGTGGTCGTCTCCTCCAAGAGCCACCAGGTCAGCGATCCGGCCGGACAGCATGTGATCGCCGAGATCACCAAGGAGCTGAAGGCCGACGACCGGATCAGCGAGGTCGTGGCGCCCCAGGCCGGCATGACCATCAGCCCCGACGGCCGGACCGCCATCGTCCTGGGCGGCGCCGCCGCGAACACCGACGACATGGTGCGGGCCGCGGAGGACCTCAAGGATCCGCTGCGGGAGCTGTCCACCGACGACGTGATCGTGCGGGCCACAGGCGCCTCGGTGATGTGGAGCGACTTCAACACCGCCAATCTGGAGTCGATGATCAAGGCGGAGATCATCTCCTGGCCGGTCACCCTCGTCGTGCTCGTCGTGGCGTTCGGCTCGCTGGTCGCCGCCGGGCTGCCACTGCTGCTCACGATGGCGGGTTTGGCCGCCTCGGTCGGCTCCCTCGTCGTCCTCAGTCACGTCACGCCGATCTCCATCTGGGCGATGGACTTCGCCCTGATGTTCGCGCTCGCGCTGGGCATCGACTACGCCCTGTTCCTGGTGATTCGCTATCGCGCCGCCCTGGCGAGGAGCGGCGAGCGGCGGCGGGCCGTGGTGGAGACCATGGACACTGCGGGCAAGGCGGTCCTGCTGTCGGGGCTGACCGTGCTTGTCAGCCTGTCCGCCGTGACACTGGTTCCCGCGCCTGCCGTGCGGACCATGGCGGTCGGCATCATGCTCTCCGTTGTCTTCGTCCTGGCCGCCACCCTCACGTTGCTCCCGGCCGTGCTGGGCAAGCTCGGCCCGAACGTTAACAAGTGGGCACTGCCCCGCACCCGCACCGACAAGACCGAATCGCCACTGTTCGGCGCGTGGGGCGAACGCCTGTGGCGGCAGCCGCTGCGCTTCGGCGCCCTAGCGCTGGCCGTGCTCGTCGCGCTGGCCGTGCCGGTGTTCGGACTGAAGACGGCGATGCCGTCCATCAAGGTCGTGCCCGAGGGTGACAGTTCGCGCCAGGGCTACGCCCTGGTGCAGGAGAACTTCGGCGACGGTGCGCCGGGCATGCTGCAGATCGCGGTTCCGGCCGCACAGTCCGCCGCCACGGTCCAGGCGCTCAATTCCAGCGCGGGTATGGCGGGCGTCATGCCCGCGCAGCAGGCGGCCGACGGGTCCGGCTGGACCCTGATCCAGGCCATGCCGTCCGTCGACCCGTCGGATCCCGCGCTGGCGAAGACAGTGGACACGCTGCGCGCGGAACTGCCCGACGACGCGCTGGTCGGCGGCGCGGCCGTGGAGAACCTCGACCTGAAGCAGGCGTTGGACGACAAGGCACCACTGGTCATCGGGGTCATCCTGGTCCTCGGCTTCGTCCTGCTACTGGTCGCACTGCAGGCTCCGCTGGTCGCCGCCATGGGCGTGCTGACGAACCTGCTGGCCACCGCCGCCGCCTTCGGCGTCGCCAAGCTGATCTTCCAGGACGGACGCCTCTCGGACCTGCTCGGTTTCGAGCCACAAGGCTTCCTTGATGGGTGGGGGCCGGTCTTCTTCTTCGCGATGATCTTCGCCATCGCCATGGACTACACCGTGTTCCTGCTCTCCTCCGCCAAGGAGCACTACGAGCAAACGGGAGACCCCAAGAAGGCGGTCGTCGGAGCCCTCTCCCAGTCCGGCCGGGTTGTCTTCGCGGCGGCCGCCGTGATGGTCGCCGTGTTCTTCACCTTCGCGCTGGCCGATCCGCTGCCGCCCAAGGAGATGGGCATCGTGCTCGGCGTCGCCGTCCTGCTCGACGCCTTCCTCATCCGGCTGGTCCTCCTGCCGGTCCTGCTGCGCCTGACCGGCCGGGCCGCCTGGTGGTCCCCGGCCTGGCTACGCCGGGTCCTGCCCGAGGTCCGCTTCTCGCACGACTGAGCCGCGCCAACGCCTCATTACCCCTGGGGTACACAGTGACAGGATTCCTATATACCCCAGGGGTAATTGCCTTTAAGGAATGCCCAGATGTTCTTCATCGAGGCCATCGAAAGGACGCGCCGTGGCCCTCATCACGGGGACGCCGGGCCGACCTCAGGGAGGGCGGCATCGACCAACGACTCTGCGATGGATCGCGCGCACGCGGCGGTGTGGCTGCTGTTGAGTGCAGTGGCCCGTGCGGCCGCGCCGTCGAAGAGCAGTGCCAGTTGTTCACCGAGGGTTTCCGGGTCGGCGACGCCGGCCTGCCGTGCTATGTCCGTGAGGCGGCGGGCGAACTCCCTTTTGTACACCGCGGCCAGCTGATGGGCGGAATGGCCGGGGTCGGGCACCTCGACGCTGACGTTCAGGAACGGGCAACCCCGCAGCGGAGCGGTGGTTTCCGACGGCTTCCAGTCGAAGACGGCGAGGAGTTGCTCACGCGGGCTCGGTGTCGGTAGGGCCGGCGACGGGGGGACGGGGAGGAGATCGTCCACCAGGGACTGAAGGTATGCCCCGACGAGCTCGTCCTTGCTGGGGAAGTGCGTGTAGAGAGTCCGTCTCGATACTTCGGCGACGGTCGACAGCTGAGCCATCCCGGTCGCGTTGATTCCCTGCGCAATGAACAGCTCGGTCGCCGCTTTGAGGATCCGCTCCCGGGCGCCACGCCCACGACGCCGACGTACGGGGTGAGATTCGGTCATAGCCTTGAGGATACCGATCGTTTTACATAGGCCCGTGGGCCAGCTACGGTAGAGCCCTAAGTAGACCGATCGCCTTACTTAGCCGCGCCCGGCATCGCGCCCTACGCGGATCGGTGGTTCGTCGGTGCCGCATCCGTCCATGGCCCGATCGGCGCCCCTCTGATCGCCCCGCCGGGCCATCGTCCTGACCCGCGCCTGACCCGCCACCACCGACCGCGATCATCGATGCGAAACCAGCACCAAGGAGACCTGATGCGATACACGACCTTCGGACGACGGACTGGACTGCGCGTTTCCGAGTACGCACTCGGCACGGGGAACTTCGGCACCGGCTGGGGTGCCGGTGCGGAGCCGGACGAGTCGCGCCGGATGTTCGACAGGTTCGCCGAGGCCGGCGGAACGTTTATCGATACCGCGGACGGCTACCAGTTCGGCGAGTCGGAAGAGTTGGTGGGGAAGTTCGTCGCCGCTGACCGGGATCACTTCGTCCTGGCCACCAAGTTCACCAACGGGGCCACCCCGCAGCCCGGCATCTCCAGGACGGGCAACAGCCGCAAGAACATGGTCGCTTCGCTGGAGGCGAGCCTGAAGCGCCTGGGCACCGACTACATCGACCTGTACTGGGTCCACTTCCCCGACGACCTCACGCCCATGGAGGAGATCCTGCGCGGACTGGACGACCTGGTCACGTCCGGCAAGATCCTTCACGCCGCCCTGTCCAACTTCCCCGCATGGCGTGTCTCCCGCGCTGCCACCCTCGCGGACCTGAAGAACTGGGCACCGGTCACAGGCATCCAGATCGAGTACAGCCTCGTCGAGAGGACCGCCGACCGCGAGCTGCTGCCGATGGCCGAGAGCCTGGGACTCGGCGCCGCTCTCTGGTCCCCGCTCGGCGGCGGACTGCTCACCGGCAAGTACCGCCGCAGCGCCGAGGGACGGCTGAGCGATCTCAAGACACTCGTGCACACCGAGAGCACCGACCAGAAGGCCGCTGTCGTCGACACCGTCCTGGCCATCGCCGAGGAGACCGGCGCGACGCCCGCCCAGGTGTCGGTGGCCTGGCTGCGTGAGCGTGCAGCCCAGGCGTCGACCTCGTTCGTGCCGATCATCGGTCCGCGCAACCTCACCCAGCTCGACGACTACCTGGGCGCTCTGGACGTCCAACTCGCCCCGAAGCATTTCGCACGCCTGTCCGACGTCAGCGCAATCCCCCTCGGGGTGCCCCACGAGGCGACCGCCGGCGTCCGCGACGCCGTCCAGGGCGGTGACTCCTCGCTCGTCACCCAGCCCGCCGTGCCCGCGGCCTGAGCCGCGGATCCTGCCGCTGGCGGCCCCATGCCGTCGTCGCCGCGTTCCGTCCCGCATCGTGCGCACGGTCCGGGGTGGTGCCGTCTGCCTGACCGCGGCACGTCCCGCCCAGCCGTCGCAGCCCTCATCGTGTCGAGCGATTCCCTCAAGGAGCCGATGGTGCGTTGGCAGACGGCCATCTCGCCCACCGGTTCGGCGGTCCGACGCCGAACCGACCACCTGCACCGTAGGGCCTGGGTTTGCTGCGAGAGCCCCGCGGCCGACGCATCGCGTCGGCGACCGTGACACTGGCCTTTGTCCGTGACTCACCAGGCGGAGAAGACAGACCACGATGCCGCATTCCCGATCAGTGTCGGTGGCACCCCTGACCGCACGACCGCAGTGAGAGAGGAGCCATGAAAGGGCGTGACGGCTCGGGCGAGCGGGGCGAGGGCAGTAAGAGCCGCCAGGTGGACACGGTGACAACGCGCGTCTTCGACCTGCTGGGCAAGCGCTGGAGCGGTCCGCTCATCGCCGTGCTCCTCGCCGGTCCCGCGCACTTCACCGAGTTGCACCGTGCTGTCCCCGGCATCAGCGAGCGAATGCTCTCCGACCGGCTGGCCCGCCTGGCGGCGGCGGGTCTCGTCGTGCGCGAGGTGAGCGATGGGCCGCCACTGCGGGTGCGGTACCGCTTGACGCAGGCCGGAGTGGCGATCCGCCCAGCCCTGGAAGAGCTCCGAAACTGGGCAGTGGCCCACCTCGGCGACCCTGCTGGGGGCGATCCGCCCTGACCCGGGCGGACGACGCTGTCGCTGGCGGTGCGGTTTGCCGTGTCCCACCGGTCCGTGTGCGGGGAAACGTGTGCGGGGAGTTGATTCCCGCACGGCTGTTCGTCGTTGTCGTGCGCCCCGTGGCTGTCAGCCGGTCATCCGGTTGAGCTTGCGGACGCTCTTGTCGAAGGTCCGAGCGGGGACGATCCGGCGCAGCACCTTCTGCGGCGCCCTGTCGCCCAACCCGCTGAGCACCACCGCGCATACCGTTCCGCTATCGCGGCGAGGAACCGCTCGGAGATCGGCGCCGCGCCGCGAACCGGGAACTAGCACCGCCGTCACGACCGGCGACTTCGGCGTTGACCCATGCACGATTTCAGCTGACGCAGGAACAACGGACAGGCCCTCCACAGTCGCGAGGCGATCCGTTCAGCACCGCGTGGGCCGCCGACGTGCTCACCGAAACGCTCGCGGCCGCCGAACGGCCCGCCCGCGGAGTCGTCGTGCGCCTCGGTGGCGCCGGCTCCACGCCTGAGTCGCTGCGGCAGCAGGCAGCGGCCGACGAACGGGACACCCTGGACGGCGAGTGCGCGGCTACCGTGCCGCTTCGTCCTCGACGTCTCGGACCAGGTCGATCGCCCGCCCCAGAGTGGCGAGTCGGGCGTCGAGGGTCTCGCCCGCGGGATAGAAGCGCACGGTGTCGACACCGGCATCGCGCCACACACGCAGCCGATCGCGCACCATGTCCTCGGTTCCGATCAGCGTTGTCGCCAGCACCATCTCGTCGGTGACCAGGCCTGCGGCGCCGTCCCGGTCCCCAGCCTGCCAACGTGTCCGGACCTCGGCCGCCACCTCCGCCCAACCCTGGCGGCTGTAGGCGTTGTTGTAGAAGTTCGTGGTCGCGGAGCCCATGCCGCCGAGGCTGAAGGCCAACTCCTTCTTGCGTCCGGCCACCATCGTGCGCAGCGCGTCCTCGTCCTCGGCGAAGGCGACCTCGGCGCCCTGGCAGATGTCGAGGTCGGAGCGGGCGCGACCGGCGGCGGCGAGGCCTTGGTACAGATGGTCGAAGTACGCCTCTTGGGCGCCCTCGGGCACGAAACTGGTGCCCAGCCACCCGTCGGCGATCTCACCGGTCAGGTGCAGCATCTTCGGCGAGAGGGTTGCCAGGTAGACGGGGATGTCGTATTCGGCGCGCATCGACAGGCGCATGGGCTTCGCCTCCCCGCCCGGCAGGGGGATCTGGAACTCCCGCCCGGAATGGGAGACCTTGTCGCCCGAGGCTGCCTGCCGCACGATCTCGACGGTCTCGCGCATCCGGGACAATGGACGGTCAAAGGGCACACCGTGCAGCCCTTCGATCACCTGCGGCCCGGAGGGGCCCAGCCCGAGAAGGAAGCGACCCTGGGAGATCTGCGACAGCGTGATCGCGGCGCGAGCGATGGCCATCGGTGTGCGGGTGCCGAGCTGGATGATTCCGGAGCCGAGCAGCATGCGCTCGGTCTTCGCAGCGAGGTAGCCCAACGGCGAGGGCGCCTCGGAGCCCCACGCCTCCGCCACCCAGCAGATGTCCAGACCCAGCTTCTCCGCCTCGGTGACATAGTCGACGATCTCCCGCCAGTCGCCCCCGGAGGCTTCGATCGTGGTGGAGGTACGCATCAGAGACTCACCTCGCCCGAGGTCTCGGCACTCTCGGCCCCCTCGGCCCTCTTCTTGATCTCTTCCAGGGTTGCGGCCATGTTGGCCTCGAACTCCCGCATGCGTACGAAGACGATCTTCTGCTCCTTGTCCGGCATGCGATCGATGGCGAAGGAGAGGCCCGAGCGGGCCGGCCCCATCTGCATCCATTCCCGCAGCAGCGTGCCACCGTCCTGCGGCTCCAACGTGAACCGCCAGATGGCTGTGGGGTGTTCAGGATCCTCGACCGCCCAGGCGAGCATCCTCGGCGGCTCGTACTCCACGATGTGGGACGTGGTGGCCCACTCCCCCAACGCCTCATGCTTGCTCCGGCCGATGAACCGGGCTCCCAGAGCAGGGCCGCTCCTGCCGTCCAGCCATTCCACCGACTGCAGCTCGGAGCTCATACGCGGCATCAGCTCGATGTCGGACACCAGCGTCCACACTTGTCCCGGCGGGGCGGCGATCCAGGTGTGGACCTCAACCGTCGGCTTGTCCGCATAGCGCGCGCCCGTCCACTCCATGATCCCGCGGCCTCCTTGCCCGTCCGAGAACCCTCTTGCCACAACCTGACCAGTAAAGTTGCGTAGATAGACTCACTTGTCAAGGGCAGACACAGGCCCGACAGAGTCACTGAGTCAGCCCGCGAAACGCTCCCGCACATCCGGCCGCTCGGCCAGATGCGGCGGATAGCCGGGGCCTATCCGGGGGCGGGTGTTGTCCGCTGTCATCGGCTCGCCACAGGCGGCGCACACCACCTCGGCATGGGTCTCCTGCCCGCACACCTCGTGATGCATGGCCACCGGCGGGCCCGCTTCACCGGCCAGCCATCGGTCCCCCCACCGGTTCATCACCAGCAGCACGCCGTAGAAGTCACGTCCCTTTTCGGTGAGCACGTAGTCGTACCGCACAGGCTCCGTCTGGTACGGCCGCTTCTCCAGCAGCCCCTCCTCCACCAGCCGGCGCAGCCGGTCCGTCAGTGTGTTGCGGGCGATCCCCAGCGACTCCTGGAACGCGTCGAACCGCCGAATCCCGTAGAACGCCTCACGCAGCACCAACGGCGTCCACCAGTCCCCGAGCAGATCCATGGTCCGCGCGATCGAGCAGGGCCACTGCGCAAAGGATGTCCGCCTCATGACAGCCAGCATAGGTTCGTCCAGTCATGAGACCCAGCAGGTGCAGCGAGAGCGGCCGGTGCCCGCGAGGTCTTGTGTGCAGTCAATAACGAAGTTATGTTGCCGCCATGAAACGTGACTTGCTGGGCAGAAGGCTCGTTGTCACCGGAGCGGCGCGCGGCATCGGCGAGAAGGTGGCCCGCCTGGCCGTGGACCGAGGCGCCCGTGTGACCTTGATCGGCCTGGAGCCAGACCGCTTGCGTGACCTCGCCGACGATCTGGGCCCCGCCGCTTCCTGGCGTGAGGCCGATGTGCGCGACAGTACCGCTCTACGGTCGGCGATCGATGAGGCCGCGGATGTCATGGGCGGCATCGACCGCGTCGTCGCCAATGCCGGCGTGGTGGCGTACGGGACGGTGCGGCAGACGGACGAGGCGTCGTTCGAGCGGGTCCTGGACATCAATCTGAACGGCGTCTTCCGCACCCTCAAATACGCGACACCCCATCTGGAGCGCAGCCAGGGCCACGTGCTGGTCGTGGCGTCCGCGCTGTCCTTCATGCCGCTGGCGGCGATGGCCTCGTACGGAGCGAGCAAGGCCGCGGCCGAACTGCTCGCCCTGACCTACCGCCAGGAGGTGGCGCACCTCGGGGTCACGGTCGGCCTGGTGCACCCCTCCTGGATCGATACGGACCTCGTCCGGGGCGCCGAGGTGGACCTCCCCTCGTTCCGGGGCCTGCGTCGGCGGCTCCCCTATCCGGGCAACGTCACCACGAGCGCCGACCGGGCGGCTGCCGCGATGGTCCACGGGCTCGTGCGCCGCCGCAGCCGCGTGTACGTCCCACGCGCAGTCGTCGTGGCCAACTGGGCGAAGGCGGCGCTGAACTCGCCGCTGGCCTGGCCCTGGGCGAGGCGCTTCGCGGCCCGGGCGGTCCCGTCCCTCGAACGGGAGGTCGCGGCGCTGGGGAGGCATGACCAGCTCACGCCCGGCACCGATACCCCCGGTGCGGACACCAGGTCGCCCTAGCCGCGCACGGGTAGCCCCCCACGGGGCAGCGCCCTACCACCCGACTTTCACCGCCCATAAACGATCGAGTCGTAAAGGCGCGCGCCCGTCTCGTGCGAGGCCTCGGCGCGTTCCCGCTCATCGCCCAACCCGACAGAGAAGTTCACGCCCATCGGCTGCATCACCTGGACCACCGCGTCCTCGAACTCGACGAAGTGCTCGGCCAATTCGAGGGTGATGTAACCGTGGACCAGACTCCACAACTGAGCGGCTATGACCTCGGGTTCCTGCTGCTCGACCCTGTTGGAGTCCACGAGCCGTTCGCACGCTGCAATGACATGCGCGTGGGCGCCTCGAAAGGCCGGCGAATGCCCACTCAGACGAAGGTCCGCATCCGACAGCGGCCGGTACGTCGCCCGAGTGGACAGCCCGAACATCAGGTCGTACAGGTGAGGGTTCTCGCGGGCCACTCGACGGCAGGTCAAGGCCATGGCATAGAGATCCGCAATCGGGTCCTCCGTCACCGGCACCTGGGCAAACGCCGCGCCCAGCTCCTTGAACCCATGGTCGGCGACGGCTCGCATCAATTCGGGAATCCCACCGAAGTGGCTGTAGACCACCATCGTCGACAGTCCGCTCGCGGACGCCACCGTACGCGCCTTGATGGCCGACGGCCCCTGCTCGGCCAGCAGACCGATGGCGGCCTGTACAAGCCGCTCCGGAGCGTCATCGAGCCTCGTCCGCCCTGACACGTCTCTCACGCCTCCACGGTTGACACACTTTAAATAACTTGGTTATCTGACTCGTCACGGCAATAGTACACATCACGAGTGACGTGCCGTTTCGGACACAGGCGCGCGTCCCTGGACGCGCCCTCACGCGCTGTCCCAGTTTCCTGGCGCCGGTACCCCTCCACCACGCGCTTTCCACTCCCCCATGAACTCAGCACGGGAGCAGAATCCATGCCATACAAAGACAAGGGCCAACTGGAGATCGAGGACCGCGGAGCCGTCCTGATCGTCCGGGTCGACGGCGGCCCGCACGGCGTGTTCGGCCTCGACATCGCCAACCAGCTGGACGAACTGGTGGACCGGGTCGACCGCGATCCGAGCATCCGTGCCGTCGTCTTCACCGGGGCGCATCCCGAGCGGTTCGTCAGCCATGCCGCGGTCCAGTGGCTGCAGGAAGAGGGCGCCGCCAGTCCTACGGTGGGCCGGCGCGCCGCCTCCGCCGTGGTACACGTGGCCAAAAGCGCGGACCGGGCACGTGTTCTGGAGCCTGTCGTGAGAAGGACCCCACTGCGGGGAGCCCTCCAGCTCGAGCGCCTGCACGCCACGTTCCTGCGGATGAACTCCAGCGGAGTCGTCTTCGTCGCCGCCCTCAACGGTTCGGCTCTCGGCCTCGGTGCGGAATTCGCCTGGGCGTGCGATCTGCGCGTCATGGCTGACGGGGACTACTTCATCGGCCAACCGGAAATCCTCCTCGGCATCATTCCGGGCGGTGGCGGTACCCAGCGGCTGACCCGCCTGATCGGCACCCACAAGTCCCTGCTCGCCATCCTCGAGGGCAAGCCGTTCACGCCCGAGGAGGCTCTCGCCAACGGGGCCGTCGACGAGGTCGTGCCGCAGGACGAGGTGGTCGCGAGGGCGACCGCACGCGCGGAAAACCTCGGCGCACGGTCCAAGGGGTCCGTCGCGGCCGCCAAGAGGTCGGTGTACTTCGGTGGCTCGATGTCGCTCACGGAAGGGCTGCACGTCGAGCGCACAGAGTTCTTCACCAGAGTCATGTCGAAGGAGGGGCAGGAACTCATGCTCGACTACATCGCGACGACCGAGGCCACCGGCGAGCTCCCGCTCTACGACCCGGACACGTACGCACAATCGCTCGCTCTGGGCAGGGTGCCCGGGCACCGCTCGACAAACGGACGGTGAGCCGACATGACCACTCCTGAGTCCTTCACCCGTCACGACATCACTTTCGCCTCCGGCGACAGCACCTGTGCCGGGTGGCTCTACCTCCCCACGGGCGTCACCTCCCCGCCTGTCGTCATTCTCGGGCACGGCCTCGGCGCCACCCGCGAGATGCGCCTGGACGCCTTCGCCGAGCGTTTCGCACAGGCCGGCATCGCCGCCGTGGCCTTCACCTATCGGCATTTCGGCGACAGCGGCGGCCACCCTCGCCAGCTCCTGTCGATCAAGCGTCAGCTCGCCGACTGGGATGCCGCCATCGCCTACGTCAAGGCACGACCTGACGTCGACCGCGCCCGTGTCGCGGTCTGGGGCAGCTCCTTCGGCGGCGGCCACGCCATCACCGTCGCCTCGCGCCATCCCGAACTGCGCGCGGCCGTTGCCCAGTGCCCGTTCACCGACGGTCTCGCCTCTGCGCTCGCGCTGGGCCCGGTCGCCTCACTCAGGATGACCCCCGTGCTCGCCCGGGACCTGGCGACCAGGGTCCGCGGCAAGGCGCCAGCGATGGTTCCCATCGCGGCCTCCCCCGGTTCTCCGGCCCTCATGAACGCTCCGGACGCACTCCCTGGATACCGGGCGCTGCAGCCGCCCGGGACGACGTTCCGCAACGAGGTGGCGGCACGGGTCATTCCGACCATCGCCGCCTACCGGCCCGGGCGTGCCGCGAAGAAGGTCGCCATCCCGATCCTCTTCTGCGTCAGCGACACCGACTCCGTCACGCCTCCCGCCCAGACCCTCCGCTACGCACGCACCGCGCCCCGGGGAGAGATCAAGAGGTACGACGCCGGCCACTTCGACTTCTACACCGGCGAGACCTTCGAGGAACTGGTGCGCGACCAGATCGAGTTCCTCACCCGCCAGCTGCACACGGCGCCCGCCGCGTCGACTCCTTGACCGGATCGCAACACACCGAGACAGGTACGCTCGCCATGAATTTCGCTTCTCTGCCCGACCGTCGCGCCGCTCTCGACCCCCATGGGCCGGCGGTCTCGGACGGGCACCAGTCGCTCTCCAACACTCAGCTGCTGGACCGGGTCCGTGCGGCAGCGTGTCAGCTCCAGGACCTCGGGATCGGTCCCGGCGATGTCGTGGCCCTCAAGCTGAGGAACCGCGTCGAGTTCGTTCTCCTGCTGTTCGCCGCCTGGCGGATCGGCGCCACCATCACGCCGGTCAACCCGGGCATGACCGAGGGCGAGGTCGTCCGACAGCTGAGGGACTCCGGCGCGCGCCTGTTGGTGGTCGAGGACGGCGCGGCCGTCGTCACGGACGGTATTGTTGCCGTACTCGCCGTCGGCGCACTGTACGAAGAAGCGGTGGAGCCGGATCACGCGCCGCATCTGGACCCGTCCGCGCTGGCCCTTCTCATCTACACCAGCGGCACCACCGGCGTACCGAAGGGCGTGATGCTCGACCACGCCAACATCGACGCCATGGCGGAGATGGGGCGCCAGTCGCTGGACGTCGGGCCGGCGGACCGGTGCCTGCTGATTCTGCCGCTCTTCCACGTCAACGGCATCGTGGTCAGCATTCTCATGCCGCTGCTCGCGGGCGCGAGCGTCGTCATCGCCGACCGATTCAACCCTCAGACCTTCTTCGCCGTCGTCGAGCGCGAGCGCCCCACCTTCTTCAGTGCAGTGCCGACGATCTACAGCGTGCTTGCGGCGCTCCCAGATGATGTTCAGCCCGACACGTCGTTCTTGCGGTTCGGAGTCTGCGGCGCGGCGCCCGCCTCAGCCGAGTTGCTGGCCCGGTTCGAGGCCCGGTACGGGTTTCCGCTCGTCGAGGGGTACGGCCTGTCCGAAGGAACCTGCGGCTCGACCATCAACCCCGTCGCGGGCCCTCGACGCGGCGGGACCGTGGGGCTTCCCTTCCCCGGCCAGGAGATTCGGATCGTCGACGCCGACGGTACCGAGGTGGCGCCGGGCATGGACGGTGAGGTCGTCGTGCGGGGCCCGAATGTCATGCGTGGCTATCTCGGTCGTCCGGACGAAACGGCCAAAGTCATCGTCGACGGCTGGTTGCACACGGGCGACGTGGGCCACGTCGACGCCGAGGGTTATCTGACCCTGGTCGGGCGCTCGAAGGACATGATCATCCGGGGCGGCGAGAACGTCTACCCCAAGGAGATCGAGGACGTGCTCGTAGGCGACCCGTCGGTGCTCGAGGCCGCCGTGATCGGCGTACCCGACGAAAAGTGGGGAGAGGTGGTCGTCGCCTACGTCCAACCCCGACCGGGCGTGACCGTCGATCCGGCGACGCTGAAAGCACTCTGTGCGCGAAGCCTCACTGGCTATAAGCGCCCGACCTCGTTCTTCGTAGTGGAAGCCATCGCAAAGAACGCGGTCGGAAAGATCGACAAAGCCCAGTTGCGGGCCGCCCACGCCGCGGCTTCGGCCAGGTCTTGATCAACGCGGATGTGCTATGGGCCGGCTCGGGTAGCGGCCCGTAGCCCCTGGGGGGCGGGTCCGGCTCCGTGGCTGCCCGCGGCTCCTCGAGCTTCACCACGAGCCCAGCCTGCCGCCGGCATCGATGGCGTTAAGCGGTACGGGTGGATGGAATCAGCTGTTCCGCCCAGATGACCTTCCCCTCGCGGTTGTGCCGTGTGCCCCAGCGTTCGGTGAGCTGGGCGACCAGGAGCAGGCCCCGGCCGCCCTCGTCGAAGGCCCGGGCGCGGCGCAGGTGCGGGGCGGTAGCACTGGCGTCGGAAACCTCGCACGTCACGGTGGATTGGAGGATCATCCGCAGTTGAATGGGGCTCTTGCCGTAGCGGACGGCGTTCGTCACCAGTTCGCTGACCACAAGCTCCGTGGTGAAGGCCATCTCTTCCAACGCCCAGGCGGCCAGCCGGTCGGATGCGAAAGCACGCGCCTCGGAGACGACGGCCGGATCGGAGGGAAGATCCAGAGTGGCGACGTGGTCGGCGTCCAGCACTCGGGTTCGTGCCACGAGAAGAGCGACGTCATCGGCGGGGCGGCTGGGCAACAGTGCGTGGAGCAGTCCGTCGCAGGTCTCCTCCAGCGACGCGGGTGCCTGGGCGAGGACGTCGGACAACACCGCGAGGGCGGCGTCCACATCGCGAGTGCGACTTTCAATGAGGCCGTCGGTATACAGCACCAGAAGACTGCCTTGATCCAGTTCGACCTGGGCGGTTTCGAAGGGGAGCCCTCCCAGGCCCAGTGGCGGGCCGATCGGCACCTGTGGGAAGACGACCGCGTGAGAGGCCGGCGCATCACCGGGAGTCACTACGGCCGGCAGAACGTGTCCGGCGCTGGCCAGGGAGCACACGCGGGAGACGGGGTCGTAGACGGCGTACAGGCAGGTGGCGCTGATCTCGTCCGTTCCCCGCTCTTCCGCGCGCTGTAGCCGGATGACCACGTCGTCGAGGTGCGTCAGCAGCTCGTCGGGAGTCAGGTCGATGTCCGCCAGAGTACGGACGGCCGTCCGCAGGCGGCCCATGGTGGCCGAGGCCTGGAGGCCGCGGCCGACCACGTCGCCCACCACGAGGGCGACGCGGGCTCCCGAGAGCGGGATCACGTCGTACCAGTCACCCCCCACTCCCGCTCGGGATCCGCTGGGCAGGTAGCGCGAGGCTGTCTCGACGGCGGACTCTTCCGGCACGTGCTGCGGCAGCAAGTTGCGCTGGAGGGTGAGCGCGGTGGAACGCTCCTGGGTGTAGCGACGGGCATTGTCGATGTTCACCGCTGCTCTGGACGAGATCTCCTGGGCGAGAAGCAGATCGTCGTCGTCGAACGGATCTGTCGTTCGACGGCGGCAGAACTGTGCCAGCCCCAGCGGATTTCCACGTGCCCATAGCGGGACCAGGAGAATGGAGTGGATCTCGTTGGCGCCCGAGGCGCTTCTGTGGCCCGCAGGCACCTTCAGCCACGTCGGCGCGTCGGAGGTCGTGATGCCGAGCCGGAGGGGTTGTCCGGTGGCCAGTACGAGAGCCGGCTCCGAGCCTTCCGGGTAGGTGTGCCTCGGCCCTGGGTCGACTGACGCGTCCGGGGTGCCATCCGAGACGGATTGTGCGATCCGGCGGAGTACCGGCGGAGCATCTGCCGGGTAGGTCCCCTCTTCCTGGAGGGCAGCGTCGAGAAGGTCGACGGTGACGATGTCGGCCAAGTGGTCGGTGCCGACGTCTGCCAGTTCCTGGGCGGTGCGGGCGGTGTCCAGCGTGGTCCCGATCCGCGTGCCGGCTTCGATGATCGTGGTCAGCCGCCGCTGCAGCCAGCGTTCACGTGCCCCCTGGTACGCCGCGACCGCCTGCTGCGAGGTGCGATCGACGTACTCGAAAGCCGTCACGTTCAATGTGGTCATCACCGCGTTGATCAGCTCAGGGTCCTTGGTGAGACGGCCTGTCTCCTCATAGAACAGTTGAAGCAAACCCGCGTGGACGAGCCGATAGATGCGTAGGAGCTCGCTGATCTGCACCCCGTGCTCAGCGAGCCGGCAAGCGAAGTCAATGGCCGCGGGCGGCGTCGTAACCTCGGACAGATCGCGGCCGCGCTCAAGAAAGTCCAGCGCGGTATCGACGTGTGCGGACAGACCCACCGGCGCGAGAGCGGCGATGTCCTCGTAGCTCCACACCTCGGGAAGCTCGCTGCGCACTCGCTGTAGCACCACTTCGGCCAGCTGGTCCGACCGGGTTTCGAGCCCTCGGGCGAGATCTCGAAGGATGGCATGGGCGTCGGTTCCCATAACCCAAAATGTACGGGCAAAGGTATGTGCGGGCACGTCGCTCGTTCGCCGCACAGGGTGGTTTGCGAGGGGCTGGGCGGCGACGGCGGTCACCGCCGCCGCCCAGCCCGGCAGTGTGCCGGTTTCCCGGATCAGAGACCGTTGAGGACGCCGAGGAGCTCCCTGTTGACCGCCTCGGGCTGCTCCTGCTGGATCCAGTGCCCGCAGTCGGCCAGGATCACCGGGGCACACGGCGCACACCGGCCATCTCCTTGCGCCCCTTCCGCAGAGCATCAGCACACCCTCCCCGCGCAGAGCGCTTGCAATCACCGACCCACCCCTAATAGAATTACGATCATAATTTAATGGCCCCGTGAGGCCTCACTGCCGACCACTCGGCCAACGGTCCTCATGGACAAGCCGCGTCACCAGCGCCCTGACATTCCTTCCGGCCGCCAAGCTCTACGGCCGATCGGCACACCATCGGCGCCATCAATCCGATCAGCACGCCTTTCTCACTTCACCAGGGACTCTCCATGGACCTCTCCGTCAGCACCGTCCTTGTCACCGGAGCCAACCGGGGCTTCGGCCGGGCTCTCGCGGCCGAACTGCTCAGCCGTGGCGCCACGGTCTACGCCGGCGCTCGCAACCCCGACCAGGTCGACCTGCCCGGCGCCAAGCCGATCGCACTGGACATCACCGACCCCGCTTCCGTCGCGGCCGCCGCCGAGGCCACAGACGATCTGACCGTCCTGATCAACAACGCGGGGTCGTCCACCGGTGCCGACCTGCTCACAGCCGACCTGGACGACGTCCGCCTGGAGATGGACACCCATTACTTCGGCACCCTCTCGGTGGTCCGGAGCTTCGCGCCCCAGATCGCGGCCAACGGCGGCGGGGCGATCCTGAACGTCCTGTCCGGCCTGTCCTGGGTCAGCTTCCCGGAATTCGGCGCCTACTGCGCCGCGAAGTCCGCGGAGTGGTCTCTCACCAACGCCCTGCGTGTACAGCTCGCCGACCAGGGCATCCGGGTCTCCGGACTGCACGTCGGCTACATGGACACGGACATGGTCCGGGCGGTCGACGCAGCCAAGTCCGACCCCGCGGACATCGCCCGGATCGCCGTCGACGGCATCGCCGCCGGCGACTACGAGATCCTCGCGGACAACACCGCCCGCCAGGCGCAGGCTGCGCTGTCCGGGGGCGTCGCAGCCCTGTACCCGCAGCTCCCCTGAGGACAGCCGCCAAGGAATCCGCTCCGAGCCCCTGGACGCCGGGGCCGGTACCTCACGCCGCGCCGTCGCGCGCCTCCGCTGCCTGGTGCCTGCGACAGATCGCCGAACGACGAGAACCACCCTGATGACGTACCTCGACCTCGACGCGGCCAGTACGACTCCGCCGCCGCGGTCGGAGAGGTGAAGGCCCATCAGGGACTTCGCCGAAGTTCACCCTGACGAGCCGAAGCCAGTAAGCGGTTGTTGGGCCCGTCAAGGGGGCTGCTTTCCATGCGTCGGCAAGGACGTACTTCCCGTAACCGATCTTGCGGACCCCGCCGCTGCCGCCGTCCTGGCGTCGGGCCGACGACTGCGTGAGACGGTCGACCGAGCCGTACTCGCGGCCGCCGACGGCCGGCTATCCGCATCCAGCGATGTCACCATGCTCAACCTGGGCAGACTGAGCCCACCACGAACTCCGGGGGGCGCAAGAGCCTCAGCTCACTCGGCGGGCCTCATACGAAATGCAGGGCCAGGAACGCTCTCGATGTCTTCCGCCTGCACGGCGTGGCCCCGTTCGCAGCGGATCTGGGCGTCGACGTGCGCGCCGCATCCGCGGTGTCGCGCCAGTACGGCCGGGCCCTCCGGGTCGGCGCGGTAACGGTCACCCCACTGCAGCAGCCCCATCACGGCCGGGACCAGATCCATACCCTTGGGCGTGATCACGTACTTCGGCCGGCTCCGCGAGCCAGGCTCTTTATAGGTCTCAGTGGCCAGGATCCCTTCCTCCACGAGCATCCGGAGCCGCGCCGCGAGGAGGTTGCGAGGACAGCCGAGGACGCGCTCGAAGTCGCTGAAGCGGGACGAGCCGTACCAGACCTCGCGCAGGATCAGGATCGTCCACTTCTCACCCACGACCTCAAGGGTCCGGGCAATCGAACAGTTCGACATGTCCCGGTCGAGACGGGGGTCCATGCCGGCATCCTGAAGAGCTTCGATCCTCGCATCCATGCGGTGATTCTAACCTCATCTGAGTTTACTTTTCTATACTCAGCAAGTAGCGTCGTGACCAGCGCATCGACCACCGAGAAGATCACGCAGAAAGGGCAGCCGATATGAAGGCATTCCTAGTCGAGAAGTACGGCAAGGACGGCGCACGCGCAGCACAGGTACCCGAGCCCACCGTCGGGGACCGCGACGTCCTGGTCAGAGTGAGCGCCACCAGTATCAACCCGCTGGACAAAATGGTTCGCAACGGGGAGTTCAAGCAACTCCTGAAGTACAAGCTCCCGTTCGCGCTCGGCCACGACGTGGCCGGCGTCGTTACGCAGGTCGGCTCCGGCGTGCGCAGCTTCAAAGTGGGCGACGAGGTCTACGCTCGTCCGCGCGACCTGCGGATCGGAGGCTTCGCGGAGTTCATCGCGATCGACCAGGACGACGTCGCGCCCAAGCCGGCCTCGCTCACCCTCCAAGAGGCAGCCGCAGTGCCGCTGGTGGCCTTGGCCGCCTGGCAGATTCTCGTCGACCGTGCCCGCGTGAAGCCGGGGCAGAAGGTGCTCATCCACGCCGGTGCCGGTGGCCTCGGGTCGACGGTCATCCAGCTCGCCAAGCACCTCGGGGCCACGGTGGCGACGACCACGAACACCGACACCGAGAAGTTGGTCAGGAGCCTCGGCGCCGATGCCGTCGTCGACTACACCAAGGAAGACTTCTCGAAGGTGCTGTCCGGCTACGACCTGGTACTGGACTCCCTGGGCGGGGCGAACCTCGAGAAGTCACTGACAGTACTGAAGCCCGGTGGCCTGGCCATCGGTGTCGTCGGCCCGCCGGACGCCGGGTTCGCCAAGCAACTCGGCGCCCCCTCGTTCATGGGTGTAGTCATGAACACGCTCAGCCGCAAGGTCCGCAAGCAGGCCAAGGCGCTGGGCGTGCGCTACGAGTTCTTCTTCATGCAGGCCAACGGCTCCCAGCTGCGCAAACTCAGCGCCCTCTACGACAGCGGGAAGCTCCGCCCGGTCATCGACAGGACCTTCCCGTTCGACCAGACACTCGAGGCGATGGCGCACGTCGAGCAGGGCCGCACCAAGGCCGGCAAGGTCGTGGTCTCGATGGTGCCCGACAACGACTGAGATCAGGCTGGCCAAGAGCTTCCGCCCGGCGCGGTCACAGGACAAGGCGACACCGCCACCAAGGCGATGCATGGGCGACCACTTCGCGGACAGTCGCCGCTGTCGGTCGGCACCTCGGTTCCGTTCCGCAACGCCATACGCCCTGTGTCGGGGACCCACGGTTCGCTCGACGGGGAGAGTTCACCGGGTGACGACCGGCCCGTCCTGCGGCTCGGCGGAGTCCGCCGCTTCGACCCAGATCAAATGCAGACTCCGCAAGCACTCCCACGGGACGGGCCATACCAGAACTCGCGCAGGATCACGATCGTCCACGATCTCATGGGTCCGGGCGATCGAGCAGTTCGACGTCTCCCGGTCGAGTCGGGGTCCATGCCGATGCCCTGAAGAGCCTCCTCGCATCCATGGGGGGACCTCTTCGCCTAAGTTTACTTTCCTATACTCAGCTTGTAGCGTCATGACCAGCACATCAACCCGGCTGCACGCGGGAAGTGGGCGTGGCAGCAACCTGTGAAGGAGCACCACCAATGGGAGCAAGCCCAGAGGCACAGCAGTTCGCGCAGTTCCTCGAGAGCGTGAGCGCGAAGTCGTCGACACCCGGCCTCGACCTGGCCGTGATCCGCGACATCGTCGACTCGAACCACAAGGCGTCGACCGAACCCGAAGGCGTCACCTACGCCGAGGTCGACGCGGGCGGCGTCCCCGCCCTGTGGGCCATCCCCGAGAACGCCGACCCCGACCGGGCGCTACTCCACTTCCACTTCGGCGGATCGGTCACCGCCTCGATGCACTCCGACCGCAAGGCCGCCGGCCACATCGCGAAGGCGGCCGGAGCCCGCTCACTCGTCGTGGACTTCCGCCTGGCGCCTGAGCACCCCTACCCGGCGCAGCTCGACGACGCCGAGACGGCCTACCGGTGGCTGCTCGCGCAGGGCTACGAGCCGAGGAACATCGGCAGCACGGGCCACTCGATCGGCGGCACCCTCGCGGTGATGCTGCCGCTGCGTCTGCTCGCGAAGGGCGAGGCGACCCCGGGCGCGATCGTCAGCGTCTCGCCGTGGACCGACCTCACCATCCAAAACCCTTCGGTCGACGAGAACGAAGACAACGACAAGATGCTCAGCAGGACCACGCTCGAGCTCTTCCGAGGAGCCTGGCTGCAAGACCCCGCCGTGGACTTCGCCGACCCGCAGCTCAGCCTCGTGCATGCCGATCTGACCGGCCTGCCGCCCACGGTCGTCCACTACGGCGAGTACGAGACCCTCGCCGACGACGGCGCCGAGCTCGGCCGCCGCCTCGCGGACTTCAAGGTCACCTCCGAGGTCCACCCGATGCCCGAGGGGCAGCACTCCTTCATCCTGGGCGCGGGGCGCGTACCGGAGGTGGACCAGGCGATCCAGCAGATGGGTCAGTGGCTCCGCAAGCACCTCGGCACCTGAGCAGACCTGACGGCGGAGCCTGCTGGGGGGGTCCGCCCCACCACCGCGATGCCGGTGACCGGACCGCCGGTCTCCGGCATCCTCGACCATGTCGGCCGGCATACGGTACTTGTGTCCAACACCGTTCTGTACACCGCCACACCACCGGTCCCTCGATGCCACGAAGGAGTGCGCGATGGGAATGTACGAGGATGTCTTCCGCTCCAGCACCGAAAACCCGGAAGGTTTCTGGCTGAAAGCGGCAGAGGGCATCGACTGGGATGTCGCTCCGCGACGCGCCCTGGACTCCTCGGGCGCGCCCTTCTACCGCTGGTTTCCCGATGGGCGGCTCAACGTCTGTTTCAACGCACTCGACCGGCACGTCGAAGCCGGCCGAGGCGAACAACCCGCGCTGGTCTATGACTCCCCCGTGACCGGCACCGGCCGCACCTACACCTACGCCCAGCTGAGGAACGAGGTGGCGGCCTGCGCCGGAGCGCTCGCACAGCTCGGCGTGGGACACGGCGACCGCGTGGTGATCTACATGCCGATGGTCCCCGAGGCCGCCGTCGCGATGCTGGCCTGTGCGCGCATCGGCGCGGTCCACTCTGTCGTCTTCGGCGGGTTCGCCCCGCACGAACTCGCCCTCCGCATCGACGACGCCGCCCCCAAGGTGGTCGTCTCCGCCTCCTGCGGCATCGAGGGCAAGCGCGTCATCGCGTACAAGCCGCTGCTCGACCGGGCGATCGAACTCGCCGTGCACAAACCGGAAAAGCGTGTGATCCTGCAACGCCCGCAGGAGCGGGCCGCGCTGGGGCCGGACGATCTCGACTGGGCCGAGCTGGTCGCCGCCGCACCACCGGCCGACTGCGTTCCCGTCGCCGCCACCGATCCCCTGTACATCCTCTACACGTCCGGAACGACCGGAAAGCCCAAGGGAGTCGTGCGTGACTGCGGCGGCTACGCGGTCGCCCTCCACTGGTCGATGGGGGCCGTCTACGACGTGGGGCCGGGCGAGACGATGTTCACCGGCTCCGACGTCGGCTGGGTCGTCGGGCACTCGTACATCGTCTACGCGCCTCTGCTGGTCGGCGCCACGACGGTCCTGTACGAGGGGAAGCCGGTCGGCACTCCGGACGCGGGCCAGTTCTGGCGTGTCGCCGCCGAGTACGGCGTCAAGACCATGTTCACCGCCCCCACCGCCTTCCGCGCCATCCGCAAGGAGGACCCGAAGGGGGGCCTCAGCGCCGACTACGATCTCTCCAGCCTGCGCTACCTCTTCCTCGCCGGCGAGCGCCTCGACCCCGAGACCTACCACTGGGCGAGCGCCCTCCTGGGCGTCCCGGTGATCGACCACTGGTGGCAGACCGAAACCGGCTGGCCCATCGTCGCCAACCCTGTGGGCATCGAAGCCGCTCCCCTCAAGCCCGGCTCCCCCACCCGCCCGCTGCCGGGCTGGGACGTCCGCGTCCTCGCGCCCTCAGGCGAGCCGGTGCCCGCGGGGGTCGACGGCGCGATCGTCGTGAAGCTCCCCCTGCCGCCCGGCGCGCTCCCCACCCTCTGGAACGACGACGACCGCTACGTCGCCTCCTACCTCTCCGCCTACGACGGCTACTACCTCACCGGCGACAGCGGCCACATCGACGACGACGGCTATGTCTTCGTCATGGGCCGCACCGACGACGTCATCAACGTCGCCGGCCACCGCCTGTCCACCGGCAGCATGGAAGAGGCCCTGGCCGCCCACCCCGATGTCGCCGAATGCGCCGTCATCGGCGTCGCCGACGCCCTGAAGGGACAGGTCCCGCGGGGCTTCGTCGTCCTGAAAGCCGGCATCAGCCGCGAAGCGAGCGAGGTCGAGGCCGAACTCGTCCAACTCGTACGCGAACGCATCGGCGCCGTCGCCTCCCTCAAGGACGTCGCGGTCGTGGCCGCCCTGCCCAAGACCCGCTCGGGAAAGATCCTGCGCAAGACGATGCGCGGCATCGCCGACGGCCACGACGAACCCATCCCCTCCACCGTGGACGACCCCAGCGTCATCGAGGCCCTGCGCCCTGTTCTCCGTCGCGACGGTGACACGTCATGAACGGCTGACCGACGGCCGGCCGGCGCTGACGAAACGGCGCGCGCCGCCGGACTCCGGGCCCGACCCCTCGGCCTGGGTGAGGGCGTACCGCAGGTCGACGCCGGGCCGGTCGCTGCGACGACGATCGCCCTGCCGACGGCGTCGGGGCGTCGCCGCCCTTGACCGCCGCCGCGATCGGCCGGTTGGTGGTCGCACGTAGTTGCTCCGGGACGAAGCCGACCACGGAGGAGCTGTCGGCAATGAGTCCGCGGTCCCGCGTGTCGCACCCACGCTCCGTCACGCGCCGGAAGTCCGCCTGCCGTGGGCCGACTCGGCCGACGGCCACACAGACCCGACCGCCATGACCCCTCTTGCGCCGGCCAGCCTCGCCGCATAACATTACGATCGTAATTCTATAAGAGGGGCGCTCATACCGCATGCGCCATCGGGCTTACCGGCAGGAAGGCTCGGCCTCCACCCGGCCGACCCGGCACGCCGACCGCCACGCCCTCCCAGCCACGCCCTCCCAGCCATCAACCACCCATAACCTGAGGAATCCCCCATGCTGAACGCCCTGTGGAACCCGACCGTCGTCGGAGAGATCCCCGTGCCGCACCGGTTGGCCATGGCCCCCCTGACCCGCAGCCGGGCCACCCCAGAAGGCGTCCCGACCGAGCTGAACGCCGAGTACTACGCCCAGCGCGCCTCGCACGCGCTCATCATCACCGAGGGCACCCAGCCTTCCGCCGACGGCCAGGGCTACCCGGTGACCCCGGGCATCTACACGGTGGAGCACATCGCGGGCTGGCGGAAAGTCACCGACGCAGTACACAAGGCCGACGGGCGCATCGTCATCCAGCTGATGCACGCCGGGCGAATCTCCCACCCCGACAACACCCCCCACCACCGGCAGCCGGTGGCTCCCTCCGCGATCAAGCCGACCGGCCTCACGTTCACCGCCTCCGGGCCCCAGGAGATGCCGGTGCCGCGCGAGCTGTCCACCGAGGAGGTCGCCGCGACGGTCGACGACTTCCGGCGCGCCGCCGCGGCCGCCATCTCGGCCGGCGCCGACGGCGTCGAGATCCACGGGGCCAACGGCTACCTGGTCAACCAGTTCCTCTTCCCCAGCGCCAACCAGCGCACCGACCAGTACGGCGGCTCCCTCGACAACCGCATCCGTTTCGCCGTCGAGGTCGCCACGGCCGTGGCCGACGAGATCGGCGCCGGCCGCACCGGCATCCGGATCTCCCCCGGCAACCCGTTCCAGCTCAACGACCTCACGGAGAACGACCCCCACGAGCTCTACCCGCACCTCCTGCGCGCCCTCGCACCCCTCAACCTCGCCTACCTGCACATCGGCCACGGTGGCGACGACGAACTCCTGCACACCCTCCGCAAGCTGTGGCCGACCACGCTGCTCCTCAACCGGGCCGGCACGGACATAGCCACCCGCGCCAAGGACATCGAGGCCGGCCTGGCCGACGTCATCACCGTTGGCTCGATGGCACTCGCCAACCCCGACCTGGTCGAGCGCGTACGTGCCGACGCCCCGCTGAACACCCCTGACCCCGCCACCTTCTACGGCGGCGGCGCGGCCGGCTACACCGACTACCCCACCTACGCCGCCTGACGAAGAGCCGGGCGCCCGAGCAAGCCACCTACTTCGGGCGCTACGACACGGCTGCGGCGCACGTCGGGCCGGCGACCCGAGGAGTTACGGGCCGCCACCGACGTGCGCCGCAGCTGTTTCACCTGGTACCCCGGCGTTCTGCGCCGAGGTCAAGGGAGTCCGGCATCACCGCACAGACATCGCCCTCCGCAGGTCAACAGCGAGGAGGGATGAGACGGGGAGGAATGAGGCGTCGGTGCGCAAGGGGAGAGGTCCGATGCACCGGTCGCCGTTGACGCTCACCCTTGAGAGGGAGGCACCGGGAAGAGCATGCAGCTACTGGTGGCGTGGGCGAGCAGACGGCCCGTCTCGTCGACCAACTGCGCCTGGGCGAGGGCGGTTTGACGACCCTTGCTGACAACCGTGCCGATGGCGCGCACCGTCCCCGTGTCCACGGTGATCCGCCGCAGGAACTTCACCGTCAGGTCGAGCGAGGTGTACGCCATGCCTTGCGGGAGGGTGGACTGGACGGCGCAACCCGCCGCCGAGTCGAGCAGGGTGGCGAAGATGCCGCCGTGCACGCTGCCGATCGGGTTGTAGTGCTCCTCCCCCGGTGTCAGGGAGAAGACCGCCCTGCCAGGCTCCACTTCTTCCAGGGTGAAGTCGATGGCGTAGTTGATGGGCGGCCCCGGCAGTTGCCCCGCCTGCACCTCGCGCAGGAAGTCGATACCGGCCATGCGTCCAGCGGCTTCCGCCAGAATCGCGGGATCTTCCCATTGATACGTACGTGTTCGTCCCACGACCGAGTGCCCTCCATCTGGCTTTTGCAAGTGAAGCTAGCTTCCGGCTCACCTGACTGTCAATAACAAAGCCAGGCCCTTACGATGGCGGGATGGAGTGGCTTGAGGCGAGCACGGAGAACTGCCCCGTCCAGCGCACGCTCGACGTGATCGGGGAGAAATGGACGCTGCTGATCCTGCGTGACGCCGTCAACGGAGTCCGCCGCTTCGACGACTTCCACCGCCACATCGGCCTGTCGGAAGCCGTACTCAGCGACCGCCTCCGCAAGCTGACCTCGGCCGGCATCCTGAAGACCGTCCCCTACCAGGAGCCCGGCAGCCGCTCCCGCAACGAATACCGCCTGACCCGCAAGGGCTGGGACCTATGGCCCGTCCTGATGGCGCTGAGCCAGTGGGGCGAGGCGTACGCGCTCGGCTCCGAGGGTCCTGTACTGGACGTCCGCCACACCGACTGCGACGCCCCGGTCCGCGTCGTCGTCGAGTGCTCCGCAGAGCACTCCACCCTCACTCCCCGTGAGGTCACCGCCCGGCTGGGATCAGGCGCCCGCCTCCGGTCGTGAGCCATCGGCCTCGCGGTCGCGGGCCAGACGGCGATGGAACGTCAGCTCTTCGGTCACCAGGAGCGACAGGTGCTCGCCCCCGACGATGACGTGTCGCAATCGTCGATCTGCACGAACCGCTCAAGCCCGATGTCCACCTCCGCCACCGCATCGATGAACGCACCGCCCAGCGAGGCCTCCGTTTCGGCGATCAGCCAATGCACTCCACGGTGGGGCGCCGCGCTCGTCCAGGAGTTCACGGCGCGGCAACTCACACGTGCCGATGGCCGGTTCGGGACATGAACCGATCGCGCGTGATGACTATACATTTCATATAGCTCTTGCTAGCGTCCGCTTCATTACGAAGGCGTCGCTGGGCGGTCAACGTGTGCTCACAACGGGAGCGGCGCGCCGACGATGATCGCGAAGTCCCGCCCCTCGGCCCTGAATTCGGACTCGCCGCACTGAACGTGGACGCGGACAAACCCCATGACTGAAGACGAGGCATCCGCATGACTGCATACGAACTCGCCGACAAGGTCGTACTCATCACCGGCGGCACCGGGGGGCTCGGCAGCGCGACGGCTCGGGCTCTCCTCGCCCGCGGCGCACGGGTCGGCATCGTGGATCTGCATCCGGACACGCCGGAGATCGCAGCACGCATCTCACCGTCTGGTGTCGCCGGCTTCACTGCCGACGTCTGCGACCGCGACGGGCTCGACGATGCCGTAGCCCACATATGTGAGCGGTTCGGCCGGGTCGACGTCGTGATCGCGAACGCCGGCATCATGGGGCGCGGCTCCACACTGCGCACCATGCCCGCTCCCGCGATCGACAAAGTGCTGGCCGTGAACGTCATCGGTGCCATCAACACCGTGAACGCGGCGATGAAGCAGATCGTCGCCAACCAGGGTCAGGTCGTGCTGATCAGTTCGGTATTCGCTTTCCTCAATGGCATGGGGGCGATTCCCTACGCCATGAGCAAGGCCGCGGTTGAGCAGCTCGGACGCGGACTCCGAGTGGAACTCGCCCAGCACGGCGCCTCTGCCACCACCGCCTACTTCTCGCTGATCCAGACGGACATGATCAGAAACGGCGTCGACGAGGACCCGACGATCGGCAAGCTCCTGTCCAGGACAACGCCGCGACCGCTGCGCAAGCGCCTTGACCCGGACCAGGCTGCCCATGCCATCGCGCATGCCATCGAGCACCGTTCACCCCGCGTGATCCGGCCGGCTCGCTGGACACCGCTGTCCGTCTTGCGAGGGGTGATCAACCCGGCAATCGACGCGCGTCTGGCACGTGACCTCCAAGTACGCGCGCTGCTCGGCAAGCTCGAAGGACGTTGAGTCCGATAGCAGCTGTCGTACGAGGGCCAGGTCGAATGGAACGTCCTGGCCCTCGCGTTGCCCGGTCAGAACCGTCAGTAGAGTGGAACACATGGGAGCGGTACGCAGATACGGGCAGGCCTGCCCAATTGCCACAGCGATGGATGTGCTTGGCGAGCGGTGGACCGTACTCATCCTCCGCGAGCTGCTGCTGGGCCCGAAGCGGTTCACCGAGATCCTCGGTCGCATGCCGTCGATCGGACCGAATCGCCTCACCGACCGGCTTCGCACTCTGCACGCGATCGGCGTCGTCTCCAAGGCCGAGCCGACGCCGGAGTACACCCTGACCGAGTTCGGCGAAGGGCTGAGAACCCCGATCATCGGACTCGGCCTGTGGGGCCTGGGCCTGATGAGCAACGGCGTCGACCCCTCAACCGCCCGTCCGGACATGGTGGCGCTGTGCATGACGGCAGCGGCGGATCCCGGTCGGCTGGCCGACCTCGCTCTTGAGTGCGACGTCGATGCCGGCGGAAGGTTCTCCATGACCGTCAGCGACGGAGTCCTCCAGGTCCGGTCCGGACCGTCACCCGCGTCGTCCCCCTCTACGATCGCCTGCGACGCGGGAACATTCATCGCGCTGTCCCTCGGAAGTGAGACGCCGTCCGCCGCCGTCAGCTCCGGCCGCCTCACGATGGGCGGCGATATCGCGGCGGTCAGTCGTCTCTTCGAGACCTTCGCCGAGGCGGCTCGACGGCATACCGCTGGTCAGCCGGCCCCATTGACGACCTGATCTCTCACTCTGCCTCGCGGGAGGGCCGGGTGGGGCCTCAGGCCCCGCGCTTGCGACGGAAGGACGCCCTGCCGTTTCGCCGCACCATGGAGACAGTGGTGGCCAGACGCCCGCGGCGCAGGTCGGGATCAAGGCCGGCGCCCAGTCGGTGCAGCTGGTCGGCATGCCAGCTGAGGTCGAGCACGCCGTCGAGCGCCTTGATGTCGGCGACCTTGCCGAGCACGCGGCGCATCCCATAGCGCATCTGGTGTGCGACGACTGCCTCGGCGCGCCCCGTGAGGATCACATCGGCGGCATCGGGCGTCGTGGCGGTGGGCCGCCCGATGCCGACGACGTCGCACTCTCCGGCGGCGACGGCCTCCGCCATTCCGTCGCGGGAGCGGAAGCCACCCGTGACCGCGATCGGGATGTCGCCCACCAGGCCGCGCACCGTGCGGGCGTACTCCAGGAAGTAGGCCTCACGGGCGCGCGTCGACGCCGCTGCGGAACCCGCCATCGCCGGCGACTCGTAGTTGCCGCCGCTGACCTCGATCATGTCGAGTCCTTCCCGCGCCAGGGCCGCGACGACTGAGCGGGACTCCTCCTCGGTGAAGCCACCGCGCTGGAAGTCGGCCGAGTTGAGCTTGACGGCGACGGCGAAGCTCGGTGACACCCGTGACCGTATGCGGCGCACGACCTCGAGGACGAAGCGCATCCGACGCTCGGGATCGCCGCCCCACTCGTCGTCGCGCTGGTTCGACAGCGGGGAGAGGAACTGGTTGACCAGGTAGCCGTGAGCTCCGTGCACCTGCACCCCGGCGAAGCCGGCCGTCTCGCACACCGCGGCCGCGGTCGCGAACCGTTCGATGATGTCCTCGATCTCCCCGGACGTCAGCTCGCGGGGCTTGGACGCGCCGGGCAGGTTGAGCGGGATCGGGCTGGGCGCGACCGGCGTGTGCCCGAGGGCGAGCACGTTGGACTGGCGGCCCGGATGGTTGAGCTGCACCCAGGTCGGGATGCCGGCGTCCTTGGTCGTCGCGGCCCATCGGGTGAGCGCGGCGAGGTCGCGGTCGTCCTCGATGACGACGTTGCCCGGCTCGCCGAGTTGGGTGCGGTCGACCATGACGTTTCCGGTGATGATCAGTCCGTACCCGCCCCTGCTCCAGGTGCGGTAGAGCTGTTCGAGGCGATGGTCCGGGGCGTTGCGCTTGTCGGCGAGTGCCTCGCTCAACGCGGACTTCATGATCCGGTTCGGCAGCACCTGGCCGTTGGGCAGGGTCAGGTGGTCGTGAAGGGACGTCATGGGCGGGTTTCCTTCGGTCGGGGTGAGTGCGTGGGCAGGGGTGTGCAGGTGCCCTTGAGCAGACGGGCGCCGGCCGGCTCGATCCGCGGCCTCGGCCGAGTCGCCCGACCGCCGATGAGCGCCGACGTTGTTCGGCCGGGCCGGTCAGGCGAGTTGGCGCTTGAGGATCTTGCCGGTGGACGTCATGGGCAGTGCGTCGACGAACTGGACGATGCGCGGGTACTTGTACGCGGCGAGCCGCTCCTTCGCCCAGGCGGCGAGCTCCTCCTCGGTCGTGCCGCTCCCGGCCTTCTTCACCACGACGGCCTTGATCTCCTCGCCGTGGGATTCGTGCGGTACGCCGATGACGGCGACGAGCGAGACGGCGGGGTGCTCCATGAGCACCTCCTCGAGCTCGCGCGGGTAGACGTTGAAGCCGCCGCGGATGATCATGTCCTTGGACCGGTCGACGATGTAGTAGAAGCCGTCCTCGTCCTTGCGGGCGAGGTCGCCGGAGCGGAACCAGCCCTCCTTGATCGCCTCGGCCGTCGCCTCGGGCCTTTTGTAGTAGCCCTTCATGACGTTGTGTCCCTTGATCGCGATCTCCCCGATCTCGTCGGGGCCGCCCTCGACCTCGGACCAGTCGTCGCGGATGAGCTTCATGTCCACGCCCGGGATGGGCACCCCGATCGACCCGACGCGGGGCTCCTCGCCGAACCGGGAGAAGGACGCGATCGGGGAGGTCTCGGACAGCCCGTATCCCTCGAGGATCGTGACTCCGAAGCGGTTCGCGAACTGCTTGTGGATCTCGGCGGGCAGGGCTGAGCCACCGGCCACCGCCACGCGAAGGTTCGCTGCCAGGTGGGCGACGTCGACCGTGTCGTCGAGTGCCGCGAGAAGACCCCAGTACATCGTCGGGACCCCGGCGAAGAACGTCACGTCGTGGGTGAGCATGAGACGCAGGGCATCCTGGGCCTCGAACCTTGGCTGCATCACGATCGTGCCGCCGAAGGCGAAGGCGCCGTTCTGGATGACGGTCTGGCCGAAGGCATGGAACAGCGGCAGCACACACAGGTAGGTGTCGGGGCGCTCGGAATCGGCCGCGAACAGGTCGATGCCGATGAGTGCGTTCTCGTACACGTTGCGGTGCCGCAGTTCCGCGCCCTTGGGGTGACCGGTCGTGCCGGAGGTGTAGAGGACCACCGCGGTGTCGTCGTCGTCGCGTTCGACCGTCCGGAACGTCACGGGCTGTCCGGCCACGACCGAGGCGTAGGACTCCGGCGTGTCGCCCCCGGGCCATGGCGCGCCGCCGCTCTCGATCAGGAAGAACTCGGTGCAGCCCTCGGTGGCCTGGAACCCCTCCCACGCGGCCTGCCCGATCGGCAGCTCCAGCGTGCCCGCGAAGGCGAAGTACGCCTTCGCGTCGGAGTCGGCGAGGTGGTAGGCGACCTCGCGGGCCTTCAGCAGCACGTTCAGCGGCACGACCGCGGCCCCGGCCTTGAGGATGCCGAAGTAGATGCTGGAGAAGTGGGGCAGGTTGGGGCAGGACAGTGCGACCTTGTCACCCGGCTGGATCCCGCGCGAGACGAGCAGGTTCGCGACACGGTTGGCAGCGGAGTCGAGGGCGTCGTACGTGATCCGGTCGTCACCGAAGACGATCGCGGTGCGCTCCGGGTGACGGGACGCGGAATCCGTCAGCAGTCGTGAGACGTTGCGGCTCGGGCTGAGCATCATTGCTCTCCTGGTTCTCGGGGTGTGTGCGGTCGGTCTAGGCGAACGCCGGAGGCGGCACGAAGCCCTCCACTTCGCGACCCAGCAGAGCGGCGAACTCGATGGTGGTGAGATCGCCTCCGCTCGGCCCCATGGCCTGCAACCCGATGGGCAGTCCGCTCCTGCCCTTGCGCACCGGGATGGTCGTCGCCGGACCGCCGGAGACGTTGGCAACGGCGTTCCACTTGATCTGGTCCCAGTAAGGACGTCGCACACCGTCGACTTCGTAGGGCCGCCCGAACCGGTCGATCAGCTTGTTGTGGTGGGCGGGGGCGGCCGTCGGGGTGACCGGCATGAGCACGATGTCGAAGTCCTTGAAGAACTCGAACCATCGCTGCCGGATCTCGTTGCGCATCGTGTGGGCCTTCAGCCAGTGGTAGTGGGACTGGAAGGTTCCGAGCAGGGCGGGACCGGCGTCGCCGCGCGGGTGCTGGACGAGCCGGGCCAGCAGCGCGGCGTTGGGGGCAGGTGTGAGGCCGGTGCGGTCGTAGGACAGCGCGCCGAAGAGCAGGGGCAGGAAGGTTTTCCGGTGATTCGTCGCAATGTCGACGGGGAGGCTCGCGGGCCGGATCGTGACTTTCGCGCCGGCCGCCCGCAGCGCAGTGACCGCGTCGTCCACGGCTGCGGCGACGTCGCTGTCGACCGGGCACGAGGGGTCCTCGCCCCAGACGGCGACCCGGAAGTCCGACAGCTTGGTCGCACGCGGCGGTGCGAGCGTGTAGCTGAAGCCGGCGTCGTGGTCGGCCGTCCCAGCCGTTGCCCGCAGGATCGGAACGAGGTCGCGTGCGTCGCGGACCTGCGCGCCGCCGCAGGCCATGTCGGCGTCCGTCCACCGTCCCACGCCCGGGCCGTAGGGGACATGCCCGCTGAGGGGGATCGACCGCCAGGTCGACTTGTGCCCGTACAGGCCGTTGAAGTGGGAGGGGATCCTGGTCGACCCGCCGATCTCCGAGCCGAAGTCGAACGCCGCAAGGCCCGCGGCGGTGGCGACGGCGCCGCCTCCGGCGGACCCGCCGGAGGTGCGGGTCGTGTCCCACGGATTCGATGAGGGACCGAACACCGCGTTGTCGGCCTGGACGTCCTGGTTGCCCGGCGGCATGTTGCTCTTCCCCATGATCACGGCACCGGCCGAACGCAATCGCCTGACCGCCTCGGCGTCCTGGTCAGGCACGTGGTCTTTCAGGTCCACGCGCCCGCCGATGGTGCGCATCCCGGCTGTCTCGAAGCTGTCCTTGACCGTGATCGGCACACCGTGCAGCGGACCGAGGTCCTGCCCCGCCGCCCGCGCGGCATCCGCATCCGCGGCCTCGCGACGGGCACGCTCGCGATCGAGGGTCACCACCGCGTTCAGCACGGGGTTGTGGGTGGCGATCCGCTCGAGATACAGCTCGACGAGCTCCCGGCTCGAGATCTCACCCGCGGCCAGCGCGCGTGACTGCTCCACGGCTGACTGGAAGGGAACGTCGCTCACGGCACGCCTCATCTCTGACGGGCAGACGGAATTGTCTGTCGACCATAATATTACGCACGTCAGACCATAGATTAGGATGGGGTGCGAGGCAACGGCCCCGCGGAGCGAATGGAGGAACCCTGTGGCGCGCTACGCCAAGGAGCACAAGCAGGTGACGCGGCAACGGATCATCGAGAAGGCCGGCCAGCGGTTCAAGCAGGACGGCATCGACGGCTCGGGTATCTCCACGCTGATGTCGGATGCCGGACTCACCAATGGAGCCTTCTACGCCCACTTCGCGTCCAAGGACGACCTCGTCGCCCATGTGGTGGCCGACGAACTGCGCACACAGGTCGCGAAGTACGGCACTGCGCGTCCCGGCCGCCCGGGACTCGAGGACCTCGTTCGCGACTACTTGTCACCTGAGCACCGGGACCACCCCGGCGTCGGATGCCCTTCCGCCGCCCTGCTCGACGAGATCGGCCGCTGCGAGGACGGGACCAAGCAGGCCTACACCGACGGCGCGAGGGCCGTCGTGGAAGAGATCGCCGCGCGCCTGGCGCCTGAGGATCCGCGGTCCGCTCGCGGAAAGGCCATCGGGCTCTTCACCATGATGGTGGGGACGCTGCAACTGTCCCGCGCCCTCTCCGACCGGAAGTTCGCCGATGAGGTCCTTGAGCAGGGAGTTGAGAACGCCCTCGCGTTCATGCGCTGAGCGGGCGGTCAATCCGCGGCCGGGTGGTTGGCCGGCTCCGCCGTACCATGCGTGAGGACGTCGATCCCGGACGCGCGGTGACGGCCCTGCGCGCCCCGAGTGCGACGGCTCGCGGCCGCCCACGGAGTCGCTGGGAGGGCTTCTCCGCCCTCGCGTCGAACCCTCGCGGACACCGGCCTGATCCTCGAGCACCGTCGCGAGCGGGGCCAGGCCGAACTGGGTTGCTGTACGAAATGAGGGAGATCGCCTTGTCCCGGTCGTGGGTGCGCTCCTTCAGGCGGGCCAGGAACTCCTTCCCGGCCCGCCGCCCGTTGGCCGTGCGGGTGAAGAAGAGGAACTGCTTCGGGTCCTGAAGGGTGAGCAGTCCCCGGACGGTATCGAGATGGGACAACCGGGTCACGTTCTTGATGCCCTCGCCGCCCGCGGGACCGGTCCCCGTGAGGATCAGCTTGCGGACGCACCGACTGCTGGCCAAGTCTCGTGGTGGCGACGTTCGACAATCGTGCAGGCGCCACCTCGCACGGCTGTGATGTAGCGCCTGCACGATGGGCCACCCGCCGCCCTGATTCCTTCGGGGGCGGCGGCGGGGTCGGCGTGGTCAGGCGGCGAGGAAGTCGGCTACCTGCTTGGTGAAGGCCTTGGCGTACTGGAAGAGGAAGGCGTGACCGGCGCCGGTGTAGAGCACGAGAGTGGCGTTGTCGAGGTGCTGGACCGCGACGTAGGAGTTGTGGGCGGGGATCATCACGTCGTGCAGGCCGTTGGCGTAGAGGACGGGTTGCTTGATGGCCTCCAGTTCCGCCACCACCTGGTCGAAGGGGACCGCCAGGAGAGCGCCCACTGCGGTGAGCATGCCCTGCGCCGCCACCTCGGAGATCGCGGGGCCGCCCTCGGCGAGCCGGGTCGAGATGTGGTCGAAGTGCTCGAGCCCAGCGGCGCGGGCCGCCTCCGTCTCGGGGTAGAACAGGTACAGGATGTCATCCCGGTCGGCATCGGGCTTGTTCATGATGCCCAGGACCTTCTCGCTGAAGTCCGGAGCGCCGGGCACCCAGCCGGCCGGGCCACTGCCCGCCACGATGAGCTTGCGGACCAGCTCGGGACGTCGCAGGGCCACACGCTGGGCCACGATGCCGCCCAGGGACCAGCCGAGCAGGTCGGCCTGCGCGAGGCCCAGTGCGTCGATGAACTCGATGGCTCCCTCGGCGAATCCTTCGAGGGAGTCGCGCGCCTCGCCGTCGGTGTAGCCGACGCCGACGTTGTCGAACAGGATCACGTCGTGGTCGGCGGCCAGGTAGTCCAGGAACTCCGGGTCCCACCAGTCGATGGTCCCGCGGAAGCGGTTCAGCAGGACCAGCGGGACGCCGCCCTGCGGACCCATCCGCCGGTAGGTGAACCGAGCGGAGGGACCTTCAACGGTGAGGTTCTCGGCCTTGTCTGCCAGATACGTGCTCATGATGTCCTTCTCTTGTTGGCGGGTGTCCGTGAGATCTCGCGCGTCTGCTCGCGCAGGACACCCAAGACGTGCTGGGACTGCGGGACGGCGTTCTCTACGTCGGCGCCCGACGCGCTGAGCTGGCGTTGCCGAACAGGTCGTGGATTCGCCCGAGCCGGTCAATCACCCGCTCGACCACGTTGGTGACGTGCGCGTCACCGGTTGCAACGAGCGCGATCGAGGTGGATCAGCCGCCGCGACGGGTGACTCCCATGCCTCCGACTTTCCCGCTCACCTCGGAATCCGCCTTGCCGAGCGCAAGGTCGACGTCTTCCGAAGTGGGCAATTAAATTATGTTCGTAATACTATACAGGGGAGACAGTGGGTGCAAGTGAGTCCTTGCAATCGACGGCATCCCGCGGGGCGTTCCGGGACGCCCCCGAACGGGGCAACGAGGCAGCCCGCCACGGAGGGGGTAGAGGACCACCCGGCACGGCACCTTGCCGTCAACGGAGCGGTCGCCGGCACCCTGAGCTCATTGAATTACGTTCACAATACAATACGGCGCGAGGGAGCCGTCGGCGCGCAGGCGACCCCTCCGACGAGCGAGGGAGAGTCCGGTGCGTTGGAACCCCGACTTCGCCAGCGGTGAAGGCAGTTCGTGAGCGGTGGAGTAGTAAATCCCCGCCTGCATGAGCAATAGGCCATGTGACCTGCGCTTTCGGCAGGCGGGCGGTCGCTTCCTCCGTGGTGGAGGCAGACGCGGGTCAGCTGTCCGGAGTGGTCTCGCGGGTGCTGTGGTCGGCGGGCAGGGGCTGGTCGCGGGTGGCGGCCCAGGAGGCGAGGAGTTGCAGGGCGTCGTGCTCGGGTGTGCCGGGGGCGGCGCTGTACGCGGTGAGGGTCAGGCCGGGCTGGGCGGGCAGTTCCATGGCGTCGAAGTCGAGGGTGAGGACGCCGACGGCCGGGTGGTGGAAGGATTTGCGGCCGGTGTGGTGCAGGCGCACGTTGTGCTTGGCCCAGGCAGTGCGGAACTCCTCGCTGCGGGTGACGAGCTCGCCGATGAGTCCAGCCGGGTCGACGTCCTGATCAACAACGCCGCCAACTTCTACGCCGGGTTCTTCGAGGAACTCGCCGAAGCGCAGGTGCGGGCGCAGATCGAGACGAACCTGTTCGGCCCGATGAACGTCACTCGCGCTGTACTGCCGGTCATGCGCAAGCAGCGGTCCGGGCACGTCATCACGATCTCCTCCCTGGCAGGCGTGATCGGCGTCGACTTCTGCGTCGCCTACTCGGCGGCCAAGTTCGGCGTCGAGGGCTTCATGGAGTCCCTGCACCACGACGTCGCACCGTTCGGCATCCGCACCACGATCGTCGAGCCGGGCTTCTTCCGCACCGAGCTGCTGGACAACACGTCCACCACCTGGGCGGAGCTGTCCATCGACGACTACGCCAAGCGCACCACTGCCACCAAGAAGCAGTGGGAGTCGATGAACGGGCAGCAGGCCGGTGACCCGGCCAAGCTCGCCGACGCTCTGCTGAAGGTCGCCGGCCTGGACCAGCCCCCGCTGCGGCTCGTCGCCGGCGACGACTGCCTCGCAGCGGTCGAGGCCAAGGCCAAGGACCTCCTCGCCCAGGTTGACGCCTCCCGCGAGCTGGGCTCGGGCCTCGCCCACTCCGACGCCGCCTGATCCATCCCACAACCCCGCACTTCTCAGAGAGACACCATGGAATTCGTCAAGCAGCAGGCCACTGTCAAGGCTCCCGCGGACTGGTTCACCGGCGACGTCTGGTTCGACGTGATCTACGCGGGCCAGGAGCCGTCCCGGATGCGTGCCAACATGGTCCGCTTCTCCCCGGGCGCCCATACCCACTGGCACTCGCACGTGCTGGGGCAGACCCTGCACGTCGTCTCCGGCATCGCCCTGATCGGCACCCGTGACGGCACCGTCTTCGAGGCCCACCCCGGCCAGACTGTCAACTGCCCTCCGAACGAGGAGCACTGGCACGGCGCCACCCCCGACCGCTTCATGGAGCACATCGCCATGTGGGAGGGCAAGGGCGACGGCAGCGAGGAAACCACCTGGAACGAGCCGGTCACCGACGAGCAGTACAACCGCCCCCGCAGCCGCTGACCGGGCACCCGCCGCGCCTTCCCACGCCGCCGCGCCGGGAGGCGGTGGGCCGGCTCCCTTGCCGTCCCCTGGTGGCGTATGAGCTGGGTGGCGCCAACATCTCCGGCGGCCGGAGCGGCGCCCACGCCACCGACGAGGAAAACAACGGTCCGCGCGTGAGCACGGGCCCCCTGGGCCTGTGACCGCGGATCAGCGAAAGGATCTTCGATGACCGACCAGCAGAAGCAGATCGGCGGCGACGCCGCACGATCGGTGATCTGGCTCCGAAGTTCGCCGAGCTCACCGACGACGTCCTGTTCGAGGATGTGTGGAATCGTACCGAGCTGGCCGCCCGCGACCGTAGCCTGATCACCGTCGCCGTCCTCGTCGCCGGTGGGGACGCGGACCAGCTCCGCTTCCACCTCGGACGAGCGAAGGAGAACGGCGTCACCGAACCGAACTCATCGAGGCGATCACCCACCTCGCCTTCTACGCCGGCTGGCCCAAGGCCATGACGGCGATCAGGACCGCGAAGCAGCTCGTCTCAGCCTGAGCGCTGGGAAGGAGCCACCAGGCTCCTTCCCAGCGGCGAGCCCGTACAGCGGCTTGGAACGGAAGGAGGCGCTCCCATGCGAGGAGCAGGCATGTACGTTGCAGTTGAGGCTCTCGGGCTCCCAGGGGTGGAGCCCGGCCGGACCTCGCGGGTGCGAAGGGCGGTGCGATAGTGGGTCGGATCCTGGTGACCGGTTCCGCCGACGGCCTTGGACGTGCCGCGGCGGATTCGCTGGTGTCCGGGGGACACGACGTGGTGGTGCACGCCCGGAACCAGGAGCGCGCGGCGGGCCTCGACGCGCTGGTCGACCGTGGGGCACACATCGTGGTGGGCGACTTCACGGAGCGGGACGCTGTACGGCGCATCGCCGCCGAGCTGAACGACGCGGGGCCGCTCGACGCGGTCATCCACAACGCCGGCGTGTGGAGCGGACCGGCGGTCATGCCGGTCAACATCGTCGCACCGTACCTGCTCACGGCCCTGCTCCGCGCCCCTCGCCGGCTGGTGTACCTGAGCAGCAGCTCGCATTTCGGTGGGCGTCCCTCGCTCAACGGCGTGCACTGGCGGGGCGAGAGCGCGGGCTCGTACTCCGACAGCAAGCTGTTCGTCACGACGCTCGCCGCTGCGGTGGCTCGTCTGCGCCCCGGGGTGCTGAGCAACGCCGTGGATCCAGGCTGGGTGCCGACGAAGATGGGCGGGCCCGGCGCGCCGGACGATCTGGAGCTCGGCCATCGGACGCAGGAGTGGCTCGCCTCCAGCGACGAACCCGAGGCCCTGACGACCGGCGGGTACTGGTACCACGGCCAGCGGCTGCAGCCGCACCGCGCCGTCCACGACGAGGCGTTCCAGGACCGCCTCCTGCAGGCGTTGGCGGAGGAGACGGGCACCGCGCTGTGAGCGGTGAGGACAGTTGACCGACGATCTCAGGCACGAGGTGCGGAACGGGCCTGGCAGAAAGCCTCCCGGCATCTGCATGAGCGAGATCATCTCGCAGCAACGGCCGGAGACCTGCCATGTGCGCCTCCGTAACGTCGGAGGCGCAATACCGCACGCGCTCCGGCCCGTCCGCCGCGTTGCCGAACCTGTGCGCGAGGCAGCCCCACGACAGGGACAGCGAGTTGGGCTCCACGCACGCGAGCGCGAAAGCCTGCGGCAACAGGGTTTCCTGGTGATCGGTTTGGTTCGCACCGTTCCAATTGAGTGAGCAGGAGTTGGTCTGCCCAGCACACCGGCAACAGTTCCCAACCCCCGAACTACCGAGAGGCCCTGCTGCCATGCGCCGGCTCTCGCACGATCACCCGATCAGGAACCCTGTTCGACCAGACCAGCCCCGTGAGCGATACGCGGATGGCGTCTCAGTTGTGCTGCTCGGCATCCAGCAGTGCGAGGGCGTTGCGGATGCCCTGTTCGAGGAGTTCGTCGGCGAGCTGCCGGGCGGTCAGGGCACGGGAGAGCTGCAGCATCCCGGCCAACATGCCGAGGAGGCTGAGTGACTTCAGACGCGCCGACGGCGGATCGTGGGGTGCCATGCGGGCGGCGAAGCCGTCGATGAGGACCAGCACGCCGTCGGTGTACGCCTGCCTGGTTGCGTCCGCGCAGCGCCCGATCTCGTCGAGCAGGGCGGCGTTGGGGCAGCCGTCGCCGGGGTTGTCCCGGTGGTGGGCCGACAGGTACCAGCGCACGATCTGTTCGAGGCCGGCCGGGCCGGGCTCCGCCTGCGCGACGATGTTCGCGTTCAGTGTGTGCAGTTGGTCGGCGATCGCGATGGCGACGAGGCTGTCCTTGGATGCGAAGTGGGTGTAGAAGGCGCCGTTGGTCAGGCCCGCGTCCGTCATGAGCGTTGCGACTCCGGAGCCGTCGATGCCGTCCCGCTTGAGCCGGCGACCGGCCGTCGCAATGATCCGCTGCCTTGTCTCCTGCTTGTGTTCTTTCGCGTACCGCACCATGCGTTCCTCCATCGCAGCCGGGGCTTGCGCTCCGGATACCGCCCTGGCCAAGTCAGTGTGCCGCGTTGGCAAGGAGAGCAGCGAAGTTGATCCTCCCGGTCTGCAGTTTCGCGTCGTGGGGCTCGGATGCCCGGTGACGAGCACCGTGCGCTCTCCGGACGCGGAGATACGCATCAGCTGCGGCCCATGGGTTCGCTGGCACACCGCGCAACTGCCGAGCATGGACAGGGTCATTGAGCCGTCGGGGTTGACGGTGATGTTCTCGGGGATCTCGCCGGCGGCGTAGTCGAACTTCGCCGCGGTCCGTACGTCGGTGACAACGGATCCGCGATACGAGTGTCCCGTCCCTGCGGACGCGGACGGCGCCGACCCCAGGACGGCCGCCGTCGTGGTGACCGCCAGCGCATCCGACGTTCTTCTTCAGAAAACGCCTTGCGTTCGATGCACTGCGCCGGGCCGTTTGCTGGCGTTGCTGCTGCATGACTCTCCTCGGCGAATCAACGAGTGACTGATCAATGGACTTTCGGAGACATCGGAGATAGCAGGTACATCAGAGACATTCGGGCGGAATCGGCGCCCTTGAAGCCGGACCGGGATGTCAGGTGGGCATGCGGTTGTTCTTGCGGATCTGCTTGTCGAACACTCCGGCGGGGACGAGGCGGCGCGCCGTGGTGACGCGTGAGGCCAGCGGGCCGGCGGTGTAGCGCAGCTTCGGCTTCTTGTCGGTGGCCGCAGTGACGATCACTTTGGCGACGACGGCCGGGTCGTCGCCGTCCTTCATCGCATCCGCCATCACCTCGTCGAAGACGCGCCGTCGCTCCGCGTACAGAGGCAGCGGGGCGTCGGGCTGCGCGGCGTTGGTGTCGAAGCTGGTCTTGGTATAGGCGGGCTGGACGAGAAGGACCCGGACGCCGTGCTCGCGGACCTCGTGGTCCAGCGACTCGGAGTAGCCCTCGATGGCGTGCTTCGACGCGACGTAGAGGGCCATGAAGGGCTGGGGTGCGACCCCGAGGACGGACGAGATGTTGATGACGCGTCCGCCACCCTGGGCGCGCATGTGCGGCAGGACGGCCTTCGTCATACGGATGACACCGAGGACGTTGACGTTCAGGACGCTCTGGGCCTGGGTGACGGAGTTCTCCTCGACGGCGCCCGCCGAGCCGATGCCTGCGTTGTTGACCAGGACGTCGATGCGTCCGAACCGGTCGATCACCTCTCCGACCGCGGCGGTGGCCGAGTCGTCACTGGCCACGTCGAGATCGAGGTACGTCACACCGGCGGGCGGGGTGAGTCCGGAGGTCTTGCGGCCGGTTCCGATCACCTCGAAACCCGCTGCGACGAAGGCGCGGGCCGTCTCCTTGCCGATCCCCGATGAGGCACCTGTCACGAGCGCCACCGGCCGAGTTGTCGCCATCACGAACTCCCTTGACTTTGAATTACGTTCGTACGCCTTACGTTCGTACGACCATATGGTGGTCGTCGGCCGATGGCAAGAGATCACGCCCGGCGATTCGAGAAAAATCCGGGAAACGTGGGGTGCGGGACGGGAAAGACCAGCCACCGGGTACAGCTGGTGGCGCAGTCCCGGCTGTCGCTGTGGACGACGGACCGGTGGCTTGAGGCGCTGCCGCTGCGTGGGTGTCTTTCCCCGTTCGGTCCCCTCCCGTCCCGTCTCTCCCGGCACGCATCGCCAGTCCCCTGGCGCTCAGCGCGAAGGGCAATCGGCTTCCCCGCCGCCAGGGTTGTCCCAAGTCCCGAGCGGGAGGACCTGACCCTCTTGTCCCGGGCTTCCAGCAGACCGAGCACCGACGGCATCAGCCACCTCCACGAGCCAGACGAGCGGACGAACCACGCCCATCTCTCCTGCCGCTGACCGAGTTCATGCCCACCCACCCGAACTAAACGCTCACGTGCGGAAAGCGGATGGCGTCTCGGGCTTTCGGGGAAACTGGCCGGGCATCCGTCGGTGCAGGCCGTGCTCGCCCGGCGAGCGGCCGGTGACGTCGCGAGTCCGCCGGCGGTGATCGACGCGGCCTGGCTGCGCGAACTGTGCCTGGCGGCCGGCGCGGACGACGCGGCCAGGTCAGCCCGGACCGCCCTGACCCCGCCGGCGAGCGCAAGTACGCACAGTCCGCACTGCCCGGCACCCGCACCCTGATCGCGATGGCGGTCCGGATGAATCGCGACAACTGCCGCTCCCCCGCCCGCAGCGTGGCCAACCAGGAGTTCCACCAGGCCGACGAGCAGTCCAACCACGCCGCCCGCAGCGTCACCCAGGCACTGCAGGACAACCGGCTACTGCAGGACGTCGCCGGGCTCGGGGTTGGCGCAGCGAATGAACCACTCGGCCTGCGCCTGGATGTTGCCCGGCCACAGGAAGTGGTACCAGCCGACCTGCCTGCCTTCCACCCCCGCGTACGCAGCCTGCGCCACCCGCTTGGGGCTGGCGTAGGGGCGGCCCTCGGACGCCTTGACGATGACGACGTCCACCCCGCTCAGGTCAGGGTGCTCGCTCTGGTAGTTACTCACGTCCGTGTACAGCAGGGATTGTGATCGGGGTGGACACTTGCCGTCGCAGTCGGCTTCATTGGGCCGGGCCAAGTACCTCGTCGGCGCTGCGCGGCTCTGTGCGCGGCTGCTGGTTGAGCTTGTGGCGCTCGATGGAGGAGTGCCGGTAGACCTCCTTGCGGGCTCGCATGATGTTGCCCAGGGGCGCGTGCTCGGCGGTGACCCGCCAGGGCGTGAAGGACAGTGAGTCCATCTTCTCCAGGTTTTCCGGGCCGGAGATGTCCTGCTGCGGCAGCCGCAGCTTGGCCACTGTCACGGATGGCGAGAGCTGCTCGGGCCACTCCACTGTGGTGTCCTCGACTGGCATCCTCTCCAGGCCGGTGCAGAGCTGAACTTGGATGTCGAAGGCGTAGGGCCGTTCCTGAAGCTCGGCCACCAGGGCCGGCCGGAAGACCTCCGCCGCCGAGGCCGGGTCGATGGCGCGCCGGACCACCGCACCCGCGAAGAGCGGGTCAGGGGCGATGCGCACCTTGGCGATGTAGTCCCCGTGCCGGACCGCGCCCATTGTCCAGTAGCTCGACAGCAGTACGTTGACTGGGGGGATCTTGGACAGGCGCAGGAAGGCCAGGAACTCATCCCATGCCCAGTTGTCCTGGTCCAGGGTTCCCTTTCCGGTCACGAACTCGGTAAAGAAACGATGCGCACCGGGTCGGCCCTGGGAGAAGTAGGCCGGTGCGTTCAGAAACAATTCCTGGATGAACAGGTAGTGCTCGACTGTATTGCAGAAGAAGATCGGTCCGTTGATGTTGGCGTAGTCGAATGTCCCCGTGTCCGGTTCGTCTTCGAGCAGGGTTGGGCCGGGGATGTCGAAGATCTTCAGCGCCAGTCCGGTGGCAGCGCCCAGTCGCGCGTCGGCTCCAGCGTGAGGCGAGCCGTTGGAGAAGCGGATGAGCGCATCGTGGGTTCCCGGAGTCGCGTAGATTCCTTGGGCGTACTCGGGGGGAAGCCCTTCCAGGATCTCCACCTCCCCTCGGACCAGCCCGTAGCCCTTGGCATGGGCGTCGCGCAGGGCCCGTCCGGTGCCACCGGCCCTGACTGACTCGGTGATGTAGCTCTCGGTCTTTTCGATCACCGTCTGCAGATTGCGGTCGAAGTGCGGATCATCGACTTCGACGTCCGGCGTGTAGCGGACGAACTGTGCTGCCATGACTTCGACCTCTCCTCGAAGACCGTGGTGGGGCCTCAGGGGGCAGGCACTGCCCTCAGTCCGCCCTCAGCCCTCCAGCTCTGCGAGCCAGCGCAGGGCGCGCAGACCCGGCACGAAGCAGTACTCGCCGCCGCGGGTGACCACGAAGCTGGGCAGGTTCTGCAGGCGGCGCCTTACCGGTTTCTCCGGGATGGTGGCGCTGCCGGTTCCGCCGTGATGCCCGGCCACTGGGTCCTTCTCGCCGGGGTAGCCGATGAAGTTGCCGTCGTTGACCCACTCGGCCTTGATGAATTCGAACTGTCGCTCTAGATGGGCCCCGAGGAAGACTCCGACCAGGCCCCGGTCCGCGCCGTCGTCTTCCAGCACCCCCTCTGGCAGCGGCGGTCCGTAGGTGGTGCCGCGGCGGATGATGCGGTGCATCCGTGCGTCGCCGATGATGGTGGCATCGCGGGGGTTGTTGCGCCGGATGTGCGCACCGGCGGGGCACCGGAACCCTCGGTCGTCGTTCTCCCGGTACAGGAAGTTGTTGACGCGGTGCGGATCGGCCGCCAGCTCCGGGTCATCGTGCTCCGGCGTCAGCGTCAGCGGCGCCCCGCTGGGCCAGCGCCCGACCATCTTCGCCGCCAGGAGTGCCTCCTCCTCGGCGCTGGAGCTGTTCGCGCGCAGGTACCGGCGCCAGGCCGCCACGTTGGTGTGGATCTTGCGAACGGCCGCGTAGGTTCCGTTGCGCCCCAGCACATCGGGGCTGGGCATGGAGGGCAGATTGCCGGTTTCGTCGAGGTAGCCGAGGATGAACTCGCCGGCCTTGATGGGGGGTTCCTGCGGGTTGGAGCCGGGCAGTCCGACGCCCTCGATGTTCGGATGGCTGATGCCGTCGCGGAATCCGAAGGTGGTGCGCCCGGTCGGGAGCTGGTGGACCTCCTGCTGCCAGATCACCTGGACACCGGGCGTGTCCTCGTAGGCGACGCGGGCCCGCTCCAGCTCCTTGTCCAGCTGCGCCGCATTGGAGGAGAGGGCGCTCAACGCGATGTGAACATCGCCCGTTCCAAACGGTGTCTCCCAGTGGGCCGGGGCACTCTCGCCCACGTCGCCGATCAGCTCCGCCCGGGCGGCCATGCCCTCACGAAACGCCCGCGGAAAGCTGTCCAGTGACTCCTGAGGCACGCCCAGGGCCCTCAGTCCCTGGTAGGTGAGCGCCACGGCCACCCAGGCGTCCTGGCTCGGGTCCACGCTGGGCAGACCACCCGCGGTCATCGGGAGCAGCCGGCGGAGCAGGGCGCGCCCGGCGTGGCGGTCATCGACGCGCAGGAAGATGTACTTACCCTCGTACGGCACGGGCCGTGGGCGCAGTGCCCCGCTTTGGACGTCGTCGATCTCGACGCGCACGTCGGCCGCGCTGCTGCTGTCCGCCGTGTTCATGATCGATTGTGCCTCCGCATCGGTCTCTGCCCGGGCAGCCCCGCAGGGGCTGGCCCGCCCCGGCCGACGCGGTCCAGCGATGCCGGGTCGGCTCTGAGGGTTGGTTGTGTCCGGGTTCTAGGCTGCGGCTTCCTCCAGCAGCTTCTGGAAGGCCGGCGTGGCCACCAACTCCGCGTTGGCCGGGTTGTCCAGCGCCGCCCGGAATTCGGGGGTGTCCAGCACCTCCTGGAACGCTTCGTCCACGCGCTGGTCCTTGAAGATCTGCTGAACCGTCAGATCGGGATAGGCGCTGACGAAGACCCCCGCGGGCTCCTGGTGGGCGACGAACCAGTCCTTCACCCCCGGATCTTTGACGCCGGGGAACCCTTCGCTGTGCGAGAAGACCTTGTCGAAGCGGTCCCCGACTACAGTCTTGGCGAAGTCGTCGATGTAGGTGTCCCAGGAGCCGTCGAAGACGCTGGCGAACATAAACCGGGTGTCGTTGTCGAAAATCACGTGCCGTGCGTCATGCAGGGTGCCGATCTGGCGCACCGCCGCATGGACCCTCTCGTCATCCGCTGCGTCGGAAAGCGCCGCGAGATCCTCACGCAGCGCATCGGCCTCGCCCGGCTTGATCTTGGTAAAAACGGTGAACTCGCTGCAGACCCCATCCGACCTGCCCGGGCGCTCGGGGTGAGCTGACCGGGTTGCACCTGTCGTCGCAGTCATCGTGAGATTCTCCTGCTACGGATCGGTGCGAGGGTCGCCAAGCGCCGGAATATGAGGCGCCATCGCCCTCACCTCTCAATCCTCATTGCGGATGCGCTGCCATGCATCTTGGCCACTGAGCGATGTGGTCACCTGGGGCGGATTCTCGAGAAGCTCCGGCAATGAGGGGCTCAGTCTGATCACTTCACGATTCCCCCCACTAGGGCCGATTACGTTCCGTGCCGCGTCTGCTCCACGGTGCCGAGAAGGAAAAGCAGCCTCGGGCGCCGGCTTGCCAGTCCAGTTCCGAGACGGCAGCAACGCGGGTGCGGCAGGCCAATGCTGCGGTCCTCGCGTCCTGAGAAGCTCCCGAGGACAGATCCGGCCAGGCACAGGAAGATGGAATTGGGAGTGCCGAGTACGTCGTCGTCGCCTTCATAGGCAGCCACTTCCGCGCGGCCATGAAGACAGCGGCGCTGCCGATCGCGCAACAACCCGTTGCGCCGCCCAGGCGGTCGGGGCGCAGGCCTCCGCCGAGCCCTGCTCAACTGGATCGCCACCCTGACCCCCACACGGAGGCAACCATGGGCGAAGTTCTCGGTGACGTGCTGGGTTTCGCGGCGGCCGTCGCAGTCAGCCCCCTCCCGATCATCGCAATCATCCTCGTACTCGCCACGCCTCGGGGACGTCTCAACGGACTCCTCTTCACCATCGGCTGGATCCTGGGCCTCTCGGCACTGGGCGCGGTGATGCTGGCGATCGCTTCCCCCGCAGGGGCCTCCGCCCACAATCAACCGGCCACCTGGGTGGGAGCCCTCAAGCTCGCTCTGGGCGTGCTCCTCATACTCTTCGGCGCCCGGCAATGGCACCGGCACCCAAAGGATCCCTCGCAAGCCCAGCTGCCGAAGTGGATGGGCGCAATCGACCGCCTCACGCCGGTAAAGGTCTTCGGACTCGGAACGGCCTTGGCCGCGCTCAACGCCAAGAACGCCCCGCTGACCATCGCCGCGGGCGCCGCGATCGGCTCAGCCGGACTGCCGGTCGGGCAGCAGATCGCATCGCTCGCAATCTTCGTCCTGATCGCCACCCTCGGCCTGCTGGCCCCGCTGGGAGTTTTCCTCCTCGGGGGAGAGCGAGCCAAGACCACGCTCGGCAACTGGAAAGACTGGGCAGCGCAGCACAATGTCGCCGTGATGGCCGTCCTGTTCTTCGTTCTCGGGTTGAAACTGCTCGGAGACGGCATCTCCATCCTCACCACCTGACGGGCTTAGCCACGCATAGCGGACGTTGGGGCCGTGATCTTCGAGGCTCGCGCCAAAGTGGCTGCGTAAAGTCGCGGGGCCGACCGCCCCAGCCACGCCGTACCCCTTTTCTGGCATCAGGCGGCGCATTGCTGTGCGCGCAGCACGCGCGGCGGCCGGGCTGGAGCGGGCGGAGACTGGAGCGCAGGCCCGGCCGGGGGCCGGGTCGCGCGCGGTGAGCGGAGCAAGCCGCCTTGAACCCGTCGGCCGCCGAACGACGTATCGCCTTGTCTCCCAGGTCGACGCGCTCGCCGAAGCAATCGGGATCCGCTGGCGTCTCATGGTCTACCTCGCCGCCTACGGCCCGATGCGTCCCGAGGAACTGGCCGGCCTCCGTCGCCGGGACGTCGACCTCGACAACCTCTGATCCGCGTCCGCAACGCCGAGGCGGAGCGCACGAACGGCAAGCGGGCCCCCGGCACCACCAAGTCCGATGCGGGCGCCCGCGTCGTCGTCCTCCCGGCGTTCCTCCACAAGGAGGTGAAGCAGCACCTCACCTGGTTCGCCGAGAAGACGACGGTTCTACCCGGACCCACGGTTGTCGCCCTTCACGCTGAGTGACCCGCATCGAAACGAAGCCCTCATCGACGCAGGCGCCGGACACATCGCCAAGGTCGGCGAGAGCCACACCCCACACTTCCGGACCGCCAAACAACTTACGGAGCGGCTTTGGGCGGGAGCTGTCATAGGGCGAGCAATCACGGACCCGAAAGCTGATGGCGAGTCGGGCAGCGGTGGTGTAAGGACCTGGCGACGGTGTCCCGCCGCGCCGGCCAGGACGTCGCCGATGCGCTGGAGGCGATGGGCGCCGACGGCATCGACCTGACCCACAAAATGGCCACCGGCAGCACGAAGTACCTGCGCAGCATGGCGGCCGAGTTGAAGAAGCTCGCCGACGCCGCGAAGGCATCTTGTCCGACTACACCAGCCAGCTCACTGCCGCCGCCAAGCAGACGGCGCGGGCCGGGGCTGCCCGCGCCTGCCTGCACGGCGTGGCGAGGCTCCTAGAATCATCCATGATTTCCTGAATTCAGGATTGCGTGTACTGTCGTCTGTGTGCTGACTGTTGCCTCCGACATCGAGGTGCTGGCCCGGTTCGGCCGCGCGCTCGCCGACCCGATCCGCTGCCGCATCCTGCTCGCCCTGCGCGAAGCCCCGGCCTACCCCGCCGATCTCGCCGAAGCACTCGGCATCTCTCGCACCCGGCTGTCCAACCACCTCGCGTGCCTGCGCGACTGCGGCCTGGTCGTCACGGTGCCCGACGGCCGCCGCACCCGCTACGAGCTGGCTGACGAACGCCTCGGGCATGCGCTCGACGACCTACGCACCGCAGTGGTGGCCGTCGAGACCGACCGCACCTGTGCCGACGCCGACGACAAGGGATGCTGCTGATGACCGCGATATCCCTCGGCCCCTCCCCGGCCCGCCGCGATGCACTCACCCGCCGGATACGCCTGTTGGTCGCCGCGACCATCACCTACAACGTCATCGAGGCGGTCGTCGCCCTCATCGCCGGCGCCCTCGCCTCCTCCACCGCCCTGATCGGCTTCGGCCTCGACTCCATCATTGAGGTCTCCTCCGCCGCCGCGGTCGCCTGGCAGTTCTCCGCCCGCGAGCACGCCGTACGCGAGGCCCGCGAAAGGACCACCCTGCGCATCATCGCGCTGTCGTTCGTCGCGCTCGCCGCCTATGTCACCGTCGACTCCGTCCGCGCACTCACGGGCACCGGCGAGGCCGAACGGTCCATACCCGGCATCGTGCTCGCCGCGCTCTCCCTCGCGGTCATGCCATTCCTGTCCGCAACTCAGCGCCGCGCGGGCCGCGAAATCGGCTCCGCCAGCGCGGTCGCCGACTCCAAACAAACCCTGCTGTGCACCTACCTCTCGGCCGTGCTCCTGGCCGGCCTGCTCCTCAACGCCACCCTCGGCTGGTCCTGGGCCGACCCCATCGCCGCCATTGTCATCGCCGCCGTCGCCGTCAAGGAAGGCCGCGACGCCTGGCAGGGCAAGGGCTGCTGCGCCCCCTCCGCTGCGGTAGTCCCGGCTGCCAGCACCGATGCGGACGATGCCTGCGGCTGCCGTCCCGGCTGCGCCTGCTGCAACTGACCGCCCACGAGGCAGGGTGGGGAACCCGCAAGGTCGTCCTCGAGCTGGGCGACCTTCCGGCCAAGCTAAAAGCAGGAAGGGGCCTCATCAGCCGGCGGGCGGCTGCTGCGACGCCGGTGGCGTGGCTTGGTCCAGACTGGCCTGCGGCCCGTGCTGGGCGGGCACGAACGGCACCGCAGGCAGCGGGTCGGCTTCGGGCAGGCCCAGGTACTCGCATACGGCCGCGTTGTCGCCGGTCGCATCCGCGAGCCGGGCGGCCTGGTCGAACGCCCGCTGTTGGATGCGTTCGATCTCCTCGGCCACATCTTCGATCGGATAGCCCGCTTCCTGCAGCATCCGCACACCGGTCTCCAGGGAGAACACGCCCGCCTCGTAGCCCTTGATGACGTCCTCGAGGACGGTGGTGCGGTCCTTGGAGGTGTGCGCGCCCCACACCATGCGTGCGTGCAGCGACTCGCCGGCGGGCCACGCCTGCCCGGCCTGGTGCAGGCGCTGCACCATGAGCAGCAGCAGTTGGTACTTGTAGGCGCGGGCCACGGCCTGGTCGGCGCCGGGCACCACGATGGTCTGCTCCGCGCCCAGCAGATACCCCAGCGTGGTGTCGATCAGCTTGGACGGGTCACCCAACTCGCGGCGTTCCACGCCGTCATGGTCGCCGGTGACCGCGCCAAGCTGCCCGGCCTGGTTGGAGTCGTACGCGGCCAACAACTTGTACGCGGCTCGGCGCCGCCGGTCCGGCTCGGGCACCCATGAGGAGAAAGGCACGGTGGCCGGGGCGGTGCGGGTCGGCCATCGCCGGTTTGTAGTTGAGCCACGACCAGGCGTCGATGACGAGTTCGCGCAGCCTCACGGGTGCCTCCACGCGTGCAAGGCCCCGCGCCCGCGCCCGCGCCCGCGCCCGCGCCGACCAGAATACGGGGGCGCTACGACATGAATCGGGTCAGCCCGTTGAGCAAAGAGGATCGCCTACCGTGCGGCCTCTGCCACAGGTCGAAGTCGCGGGCCTCCAGCAGGATGAGATGCGCCGCCCGGTCCAGAGCGCAGCAGCTCAGGCCGCCCCCAGCCGGCGCTCGGGAGGCTCTCCCCGTCTCCGCGCGTCCGGACGGTCAACGGACGCCACCCCATGCGGTCGGACTGACGGATCGTTGTGGATGAAGGTCGGTGAATCCAACCAGTACGCGTCAGTGAGCTCCGCATACGTCGCGTGGTGGTGCATGTGGTCCGGCAGGCACCCAGTGGTGTCGGATGTGCTGTCCATGACCCCATCCAACGGCCTCCGGCACGCCGTGACCAGGCCGCGTCGGCCGTGTCACCACAAGCGGTGAAGACCGGCGATGCTAGCCCGTTCGTGTAACGCTCACGGTCGCGCCGTCATAGATCGCACTTCCTGAAACTCCCATACAGGGATGAGTACTTGCGCTCATGCCTGAGCGCGCCCCCCGGTTCACCGTGGAGATCACCAACCCGGACCGACCCGAAGGAGCCCCCGATGCCGAATGCCTCCCGCCCGCGCCGCCTCCCGCTCCGGCTCCTTGCGCTCGCCACGGACAACTGGCTCGCCCGGGGCTATCTGGCTGTCTTCGCCGCCTCCGTCGCGGTCATGTTCCTCTTCCCGGAGAGCGGCTTCGCCTCGAGCCCTCTGATGCTCACGGCACCCCTCTCCTTCCTTGGTGTGGTCCTCCCCTTCGGTCCCGGCACCGAAGGCGGCGGGGCGGTCGAGGTATCGGCCATCGGCTTCTGGGCCGTATGGCTCCTTCTGTGCGCCCTCGTGAACGCCGCCGTGCTCGGCGCCCTCGCCACAAGGCCCGCGACCGCCGCATCGCCCGGCGCGCGTAAGCCCCTCCCGCGTATCTCGGACCGCTCTGAACAGAAGGGGACGGACACGGCGCGTTCTGCACGCCCTCGCCTGCGGAGGACTCGGGCCCTGCTGGCGCCCGCGGTGGATAACTGGCTCGCGCGTGGGTATCTCGCCGTGGTCGCGGCGTCGCTGGGGTTCGCCCTGTGCGCCGCGTACCTGCTACCGGACCCGGGGTTCGCCGGGATCTGGCCGCTCATGGCCACGGCTCCGCTCAGCATCCTCACCCTCCCTGTGGCGCCACCCGCGTGGGACTCCTCACTCGCCTGGCTGAGCCCGTTGGTCTTCTCCGCCGGCGCGGCCCTGTCCGGGCTGTTCAACGCTGTGCTGCTCGGTCTGCTCGCACGCAGGCTGGGCGCGCGGGAACAGCGCCCGGCCGCCTGAGGGAGGCGCCGCATCAGCAGGCCGGGGTCCAGGGGCGTGACGGCCGACGGAGTGAACCGGCCCGCCTGCAGGGAGAGTCCAGGCGGGCCTGCGCGGACGCGTTGATCTCGTCGGATGTCGGAGCCCGGGTGCTGGTTGGCCGGTACGGTCCGGGAGCCGGGTTGCTGACAACAGAAGGAGGAGCGTCATGGCGTACGCTCCGCCGGTTTGGCCAGTATCAGTGAAGGGCGTTGCGCTCGATGCCCGGGAACGTGTGCTGCTGCTGCGGAACGAGCGGGATGAGTGGGAGCTTCCCGGCGGCCGGCTGGAGATTGGAAGCCGGGACGGTGTCGTACCGGCCGATGCCAGTGCTGAGTCCGCGCTGGAACGCGAGATCCATGAGGAGACCGGCTGGGACGTCAAGGCCGGCCCGCTCATCGATGGCGGCGTGTGGATCTATCAGCCGCTGCCAGGGCGGCGTGTGCTCATCATCACCTATGGCTGCACCGTGCTGACACCCGAGCGGGAGCCGGTCGTGAGCCACGAGCACAAGCATGTTGGCCTGTTCACCGTCGGCGAGGTACCCGGATTGAACATGCCTGATGGGTACAAGCAGGCCATCGCTGCTTGGTATCAGCGGCGCCCCAGCGGCCGCCAACACCACTGCTGCGGCGGCGACTTTCCCCATGATCGTTATGGGCGGTGAGGGCAGCAGCCGTGACCGACTGGGGACGTTGGCCTTTATGGGGCCGTTTTTCGGGGGGTAGCTATGCGAGAAATTCCTGGCTCCACCTACGGGCGAGCGGCGGCTCGGCAGCTTTGAGCAGAAGACTGTGTGACCGACATTTGGCCAGCGGGAACGGGGCACTGCTGGAGATCTACGCGGACGAGGTGCCGCTGGCGAAGATCGAGGTACCGGTGACCGGCGGCGCGTACAGCTGGGCCACGTCACCACCTCACTCCCCGGCCTGCCTGGGGACGGCCCCGCAGACGGCCGCGACCTGCGGCTGACCCTGCACGGGGACGTCCGGCTCGCCTCGTTCCGGGTCGAGGCCGCAAGTCCGGACGCCTGACCGCACGGCGGCCCGGCCCTCCCCCGGGCCGGTCCTCCCCCGCGGCCGCGCCGCAGGCATCCCCCTCGTCGGCGCGAAAGGGAGTGACGGACCCTCCTCCCGGTCCGTCACGCCCCTCTTCCTGTCCAGGTGTCTTGTCCGCTCCTATCCAGGAGTCTTGTCCGCCTCTCCGGAGCCCGCCGGGCCGAACTTCTCGAAGAAGAACTCATGCTTAAGGAACGAGGTGTCGTACTCGTGGCCGGGGTAAGGCGGCAGAAGCTGGGAGGCCTGGAAGAGGCGCCAGCCGTCCAGCAGGGCGTCGAGGCCGCTTTTGTACGGGGGCTCGTCGCTGTCGCCGGAGGTGGGGCGGGTACGGCCGGTGCCGTCGTAGCGCGACCAGCCGACGACCGGGGAGTCGAGGGCCGAGGTGGAGAGGTAGAGGACGAGGACTTCCTGGCGCGGCTCGGTGCTGATCACTTGTGCCCCCTGATCGCGGGTCGGTTGGTGACGCGGGTGACCCAGTGGTCGATGTCGAAGCCGGTGTCGCCGGTCAGGGCACGCCACAGCAGGGCCCTGTTGTAAATCTCCAGGCGGCCGGTGGCCTGCTCGTACCAGGGGAACGCGATGGCGAGTTCGCGCAGGACGGCCGGGTCGTCGAGATCGGCGGTGTCCCAGAGGCGGACCTGCGGGACGGTCGGGTTGAAGCGGATCTTGTACATGTAGCGGCGGCGGCCGGTGTCGTTGCGCCGTCCGCCGTGCCAGATGCCGTGGTGGACCAGGACGACGGTGCCTGCCGGGCAGGTCAGCCGGGTCTGGCCGCGCAGGTTCTGCACCCGGCCGATGTCAGTCTCGTTGATCCGGCGCAGGTGGCTGCCGGGCACGGACAGGGTGCCGCCCATGTCGGCGGTGACCTCGTGCGGGTAGTACATGAGCTGGATGTCGAAGGCGTCCGGGCGAACGTCGATGATCGCGTCCCCGTGCAGGTCCTGCGCCTCGCCCTCGTGCGGGCCGCGCACGTGCACGGCGTGGTGGTCGACGTCCGGTTCGGGCCCGACCAGGCTGCGTAGGGCACCGGCGACGGCCGGAACGGCGAGCAGGCGCGGGATGAAGGTGGAGTCGTCGAACGCCTTGGACAGCGGGGTGCCGTAGGCGACGGGCGGGAGCTCGTGGTCGAGGGCGGCGATCGCCTCCTCGTTGATCTCCCGCGGCACGACTCCGTCCAGCCGCAGGTATCCCTGCGCGACGAAGCGGGCCATCTCGACGGAACTGAGGGGCTGTTGCTGGTCCGGCTGTTGCTGGTCCGGCTGTTGAGTGGTCGGCATACGGCGAAGGTATGCGTGCGTGGGGGTGTTGTCGTGGGATGAATTCGCCGCTCGCTGGTAGATTTTCGGCATCATGCTGAGCGTCGCTCCTTGCCTCGACGAGCCGCCCGAAATCGTGAACGCCGGTGTCGGCGTCCATGGCGTCATATCCGACCACGACGTCTTCCGGCTGCCCGATCTCTGGCAGTTGCACCTGTACAGCTACGCGGCCCGGCTAGTGATCGGCAGCGGTGCCGAGCACGCCATCCTCCCCGGCCGGGTCAGCCTCGTCCCGCCCGACACCGAGGTGCACTATCACTACCGTGGTCGGTCCGAGCATCTGTACGTCCATCTGCGCCTGCCGGGCGCCGGGCCGGGAATGCCCTTCTCGCTGATGCAGGACACCGGGGATGAGGGCGCCCTGCTCGCCGGACTCCTGCGGCGGGCTGTCGCCGCCTTCCCGTACTCGCGTGCCCGGGCGGCGGCCGAGGTGTGGACGGTGCTGTGGCGCGTGGCGGAGCTGAGCGGCGGCGCGGAGCAGGACGGGCACGGTCATCCGGTGGTGGCCGCCGCTGCCGCCTACCTCGAGGCTCATCTCGCCGACCCGCTGACCGTCCCCGAGGTGGCCCGCGCCGCCGGGGTCTCCCCCGGGCACCTGACCCGCCTGTTCACCACCCACACCGGCCGCACCGTCGTCGCCTACATCCGCCACCGCCGCCTGGAGCGCGCCCGCCACCTGCTGAGCGCCTCCACCCTCCCGATCCCGGCCGTCGCCGCCGCCGTCGGCATCCCGGACCTCCAGGCCTTCAACAAGGCCTGCCACCGCGAACTGGGCGCGGGACCAAGGGCGATCCGGAGCCGATGACCTGCGCTGCACGGAGCACGGAGCACGGAGCACGCTCAAGAATTAGTGGGATGCTTTGACACTCCCAAAGGGGACGACACCCACGCACCCCTCGGCGATTTCCAGAGCTGGGTTGACCTTCCTTGGTAAAAGGTCTGGACGGCGACGACCCTTGGCACCTATACATACATCCCATCAATGGAATGCGGCGGTCAGATGCACCGCGGAGGGGAGGACAGGCCGGAGTGTCGCTGACCGACAAGGCCATCGTGCAGATCCGTGAACTGATCCGCACCGGTGCCCTGCCGCCGGGCTCGAAGCTGCCGCCGGAGCCGGAACTGGCGGCGCAGTTGGGCCTGTCCCGCAACCTCGCGCGCGAAGCCGTCAAGGCGCTGTCCGTCGCCCGGGTCCTGGAGGTGCGCCGGGGGGACGGCACGTACGTGACGAGCCTCGCGCCGAGTCTGCTCTTCGAAGGGCTCGGCGGCGCGGTGGAGTTGCTGCAGAGCGACCCCGGCGCGCTGCTGGACCTGATGGAGGTGCGCCGGCTCCTCGAACCGGCCGCCACCGCACTCGCCGCGACCCGGATCTCCGAGGATCAACTGGCCGAGATCGAGCATCACTTGGACGCGATGCGTGAGGCGCGGGACGACGTCGAGCGGCTCAACGCGCACGACGCCGCCTTCCACCGGGCCGTCGTCCGGGCCACCGGCAACGAGTCGCTGCTCACCCTGCTCGAAGGCGTCTCCGGCCGCACTCTGCGCGCCCGCATCTGGCGGGGCCTCGTCGACGACCAGGCCGCACAGCGCACGCTCAGCGAGCACGAGACGATCTTCACGGCTCTCGCGGGCCGGGACGCGGCCCTGAGCCAGGCCGCCGCACTCCTGCACGTCAGCAACACCGAGCGATGGCTGAGGGAGCACCTGCGCACCGCCGAGACCGCCACCCCGAGCATCGACGGTCCCGGGCTGCTCACGCGGCGGGACCCCTCCTGACCGTCCGCCTCATCATGTCCCGGATGCCGGGACCCCCACTCCTCCACTCCTTCTCGCCCACTTCTCCGCGAGGTCTTCCGCATGACATCCCTGCCCCCGCGCGTCCTGTTCGGCGCCGCCTACTACCACGAGTACCAGCCCTACGAGCGCCTCAAGACCGACCTCGATCTGATGGCGGAGGCGAAGTTCACCGTCATCAGGGTCGGCGAGTCGGTCTGGTCCACCTGGGAACCGGAGAACGGACGCTTCGAGCTGGACTGGCTGCGGCCGGTTCTCGACGGCGCCCACGAACGCGGCATCTCCGTCGTCCTGGGGACCCCGACCTACGCGGTGCCGCCGTGGCTGGCCCGGCAGTACCCGGAGATCGCCGCCGAGGACGCCGCCGGCCACCCCGCCGCGTGGGGCGCCCGCCAGGAGGTCGACATCACCCACCCGGCGTTCCTCTTCCACGCGGAGCGGGTGATCCGCGCGATCGTGGCCCGCTACGCCTCCCACCCCGCGGTCATCGGCTTCCAGGTCGACAACGAGCCCGGCCCGCGACTGCCGCACAACCACGGTGTCTTCCAGCGGTTCGTGGACGACCTGCGGCAGCGCTACGGCGATGTGGAGACCCTCAACCGCGAGTGGGGGCTGGTGTACTGGTCGCACCGGCTGACCACATGGGCCGACCTGTGGAAGCCGGAGGGCAACGCCCAGCCCCAGTACGACCTGGCCTGGCAGGCGTTCCAGGCGCGCCGGACCACCGAGTTCATCGCCTGGCAGGCAGGCATCGTGCGCGAGTACGCACACCCGGAACAGTTCGTCACCACCTGCCTCGCCTACGGCTCCCCCGGCCTGGAGGACGACGAACTCACCGACGCGCTGGACGTCACCGCGGGCAACCCGTACTACGACATGCAGGACAGCCTCACGATGCCCGAGCCGCCGCGCGAGAAGCTGCCCCAGCAGTGGATGGCGTACGGGGCATGGGCGCTGCACCGGAGCGCCGACCGGATCTACTCCTCGCGCACGGAGCCGTTCCTGATCACGGAGACCAACGCCCAGGCCATCGGCGGCCCCTCCGACAACCGGCCCGCCTTTGACGGCCAGTGGCGGCAGGCCGCGTGGGCACTGGTCGCACGCGGCGCCCGCATGATCGAGTACTGGCACTGGCACACCCTGCACTACGGCACCGAGACGTACTGGGGCGGCGTCCTGCCGCACAGCGGACGACCGGGCCGCGTCTACGCCGAACTCGCCCGCCTGGGCGGAGAATTCGAGCGAGCAGGAGGCCTCGTCGCCGGAATCACCCCGGATGCCGACATCGCCATGGTGTACTCCGCACCCAGCAAATGGCTGATGCGCAAGCACCCGCCGCTCTCGGCCCCGGACGGCGGCCCGGACGCGGGCGCGTACGAGGGGATCTTCGACCCGTTCTACCGGGGAGCGTTCGAGGCGGGACGACAGGTACGGATCCTGCACGCCCGCCAGCTGCACGACCCCAGCGGCGAACGCCCGGGAATCGCCCCCGAGGCGGCGGCCGAGCGGCACCCCGTCCTCATCGCGCCGGGGCTGTACGTGGCGGACGACGGCATGCTCGACTGGCTCGCCGCCTACGCGGAGGCAGGCGGCCACCTCGTGCTCGGGCCGCGCACCGGCTACGGCGACCACGAGGCGCGGGCACGCCACGAGGTGACGCCGGCGCGCCTGGTGCAGGCCGCGGGCGTGCGCTACGACGAGTTCAGCAACCTCCACACAGACCTGCCGCTGCGCTCCGCCTCGGGCAGCCCGCTCACGCTGGGCGCCGGCGCCGTGGCGACCCGGTGGGTCGAAGGGCTCGCCGTGGACGACGCCGACGTCATCGCCACGTACGAGCACCCGCACTTCGGACGGTGGCCCGCCGTCACCACCCGCCGCCACGGCGCGGGACGCGTCACCTGCGTCGGGACCGTGCCCGGGCGCGAGCTCGCCCGCGCGCTCGCCGCGTGGCTCGCACCCGCCCCGTGCGCCGGCTGGCGGGACCTGCCGAACTCCGTCACGGTCGCGACCGGCACCGCCGAGGACGGGCGGCGCGTCCACGTCGTCCACAACTGGAGCTGGGAGCCCGCCGTCGCCCAGGCACCCGGGCAGCTGGACCTGACCGATGCCCTGGACGGCAGCGCCATCCCGGCGGGCACGCCTGTGCGGCTCGGCGCCTGGGACGTCCGCGTCCTCGCCGCCGAGCCCGCATCCCTCCCCTCCCCCTCCCCTGGGGAGGTCCGGTGACATCCGCCAAGCGTGCCCTGGTCGTCCGTGGTGGGACGGGCACGTCCCTGTGGCCGCCACCGACCGCTACGCCACCGCGCTCAAGGCGGACGGCTACACGGTGACCGTCTCCGACACCCTCGACAGCTACCTCGACGCGGAACTGCTCGCGGCCGCGGACCTGGTGGTGCAGTGCTGGACGATGGGCGAGATCACCGGCCCGCAGGCGGACAGCCTGAGCCGGGCCGTGCTGGCAGGGACCTGGCCGGCTGGCACGGCGGCATCGTCAACGCGTTCCGCGCCGAGACCCGCTCTCAGCTTTTGACCGGCGGACAGTTCGTGTACTACGCACGGGAGTTCACGCCCTTCGAGGTGCATCCGTTGCCCGGCGGGGAGGACGTCCCCGTGCGGGGCGGCTACCGGGCCGGTCGACCGCACGCCGACCGCGGCTACGGCATCGCCGACCTGGCCCGCGCGCACGCCTCCGGCACCCCGCACCGCGCGGACGGCGGCCTCGCCTACCACGTCCTGGAGGTCATGGAGGCGCTGCTCGGCGCATCCGAAACCGGACAGGCGCTCCCCGTGACCAGCACCTGCACGCGGCCCGCGGCCGTACCAGCGCACGCGAGCCGGGCGTTCGCCGCGCGTACCGCCTGTTGACACCCCGGCCAAGAGCACGAGGAAGAGAAGGGAAACCCGCTCGTGACCGACAACCGCGTTCTCCTCGACTGGGGGCACGATGCCCTGCGCCTCGTCATCGATGCAGACCAGGACGGCCGTCCACGGCTCCGCCACGTCGGCGGCACCGATGCCGCACCGGTGCCGAAGGGCTCGGGGGCGCCGCTGCCGCTGGTCGAGGCGGTCGTGGGCGGCCACGGCCGGCACTGGTCCAGCCAGCGTCTGATCGACAGCGTCGTCGGCGCACGGCTGCGCTACCGAAGCCGTGACATCCGGCGGGACGGGGACTGGCACCAGCTGACCGTCTGCTTGCACGACCCCGAGACGGGCCTCACCGCGGACGTGGTCTACCGCTCGCCCGACGGCATCCCAGTCCTGCGCGGCCACGTAGAACTGCACAACGGGGGACGGGAACGGCTCGACCTGGAGTCGGTCACCTCCCTCGTGCTGGGCGTGCTGACCTGGGACGCCGCGCAGCTCGACACCGCGGACCTGCTCCGGGCGGAGAACGAGTGGCTGGCCGAATACCGCTGGCAGCGGCGTCCGTTGCGGGAGGCCGTCCCGGCGCTCAACGCCCGCGTCCACCGCCCCAACGGCAAGGGCTGCTTCACCACGTCCGGGAAGGGCTCCTGGTCCAGCGCGGGTCACCTGCCGATGGGCGGACTGAGCGACCGCCGCACCGGACGGACCTGGCTGTGGCAGATCGAGCACAACGGCGGCGGCTGGCTGTGGGAGTGCGGGGAGCGCGCCGATGCCGCGTTCCTGGCCCTGTCCGGCCCCAGCGACATCGCCCACGGCTGGTCGCACCGGCTGGAACCGGGGGCGAGCTTCACGACCGTCCCCGTCGCTCTCGCCCTCGCCGAGACCGGCGGCGTCGACGAGGCGTTCGCCGCACTCACCCGCTACCGGCGTGCGATCCGCCGCCCGCACCCCGACCACCACCACCTGCCGGTGATCTTCAACGACTACATGAACTGCCTGATGGGCGACCCGACCACGGCCCGGCTGCTGCCGCACATCGACGCCGCCGCCGAGGCCGGCGCCGAGTACTTCGTCATCGACGCCGGCTGGTACGACGACGAGAACGGCGGCTGGTGGGACAGCGTCGGCGCGTGGGAGCCGGCCGCCTCCCGCTTCCCCGGTGAGCGCGGCATCCACGAGGTTCTGGACCGCATACGGGGGCATGGCATGGTCCCGGGGCTGTGGCTGGAGCCCGAAGTGGTGGGCGTGCGCAGCCCGGTGGCCGCGGCCCTGCCCGACGAGGCGTTCTTCCGCCGCCGCGGCGCCCGCGTCCTGGAGACCGGCCGCTACCACCTCGACCTGCGCCACCCCGCCGCCCGCGGACACCTGGACCGGGTGGTGGACCGCCTGGTCGGCGAACTGGGCATCGGATACCTCAAGCTCGACTACAACCTGGACCCCGGTTCGGGCACCAGCAGCCACCCCGGGGAGGCCCCCGCGGACGGCCTGCTCGGCCACAACCGCGCCCACCTCGACTGGCTGGACGGTGTCCTGGACCGCTATCCCCACCTCGTCCTGGAGAACTGCGCCTCCGGCGGCATGCGCACCGACCACGCCCTCCTCTCCCGCCTCCAGCTGCACTCCACCAGCGACCAGCAGAACCTGCAGCTGTACGCCCCCATCGCGGCAGCCGCCCCCACCGCTGTCACCCCGGAGCAGGGAGCGGTCTGGGCCTATCCGCAGCCCGAGGACTCCCTGGACGAGGTCGCTTTCACCATGGCCAGCGCGCTGCTCGGCCGCATTCACCTGTCGGGTCGGCTCCCCGAACTCGCCCCTGACGCTCTTGCCTTGACGCACGAGGCGGTGGCAGTCCACAAGGCGATCCGCGGCGACCTCGCCACCGCCGTCCCCGCCTGGCCGCTGGGCCTCCCCGCCTGGGACGACCCCTGGATCGCCTTGGCCCTGCACACCCCCGACACCGCCTACGTCACGGTATGGCGGCGCCCTGGTGACGGCTCCGGGGACTCGACGGTCCTTCCGTTCCCGAGCCTTCGGGGCGCACCGGTCCGCGTCGACGTGCTCTACCCCTCCACCACCAAGGCACGAGCCTCGTGGGACCCGAGGACCGCGGCGCTCGACGTCAGCCTTCCGTCGGCCCCTTCGGCGATGCTGCTGCGGCTCTCCGCCCGGCCGGAGTGAACCGGCCGAACGCACGACGGCTCCGCACCAGGGAGGTGCGGAGCCGCGCGTTCTCGGTACGGGCCGGGGGACGCGGGACAGCGCCCTCGGTCATGACTGCCGCGACCACGGTCGCGACTGCCGCAAGCCAATCCGCAGCTCCTGGGCCTGCTGCGCGGCGGCGACCCACGACGCCGACGCGTCCGCCCAGCCTCGGCCGGGCTCGACCAGGCGGGCGCGTAGCGCGTGACGGGCCGGGCGCCCCGGTTAGTCGTCCGCCGGGCGGCAGAGGGTCAGCGTGCCGCTCTCCGCGTCCCAGCGCAGCGCGGTGCGCGCGCTCGCACCCTGCTCGTAGCCCCACCCGTCGCCCTCGTCCTCGTACAGTTCGAAGGAGCCGTCCGCCCCCGGGAAGACGAGGATGTCCAGATCCTCCGGGCCGGAGTCGGGACGGGTGAGGGGGAGAACCGATCCGGCGCGGCGTAGACGGGCAGCCGCTCCAGCGGCGTCGGGGCTTCGATACGGCGGCCGCCCGCGTGGCGGGCGCCGTCCCAGACGTCCACCCAGTCCGTGCCGTCCGTGCCGTCGGTCAACTATGGGAGCAGCACACCGCGGCTGCGCGGGGAGTCGCGCACCGGGACCGCACCGGGGCCGAACCGCTGTGGCCTCGTCACCGGCAGCCGCACTCCGTCCGCCGTTCGCTCCCACCGCACAGGGCGGTCATCGGTGCCCGTGGCGTCCTCGGCTTCCTCGGTTTCCGCCATGCCGCACACGCTAGGAGCGCCCGCGCGGGGAGCGCGTGGGGCGGATTCACCCTCTGCTGGTCGATTCTCGGCATGAGGTGCTCCGACGGGCTTCGGAGGGCCGGCCGGTCCGCTCGATCCTGGTGGACCACGAGGAAACTCCGGCAAGACATCCCATGGCATCGTCGCACGAGGATGTCCGCGGTGCCGTCAACTGCCGCATATTAGACCGATATTTCCTGCTTAGGTGATGCCGGCACAGCCAAGTTGTGCGCGAAGTATGGACACGGTTCCTCGGCGGCCCTATAAATCCATCCCATGTCGAACGGTCGACCGTAGCCGTGCCGACACATCCCTGACACGTGTCGAGGGCGGTTCCCCCTGACCGTGAGACCCCTTCCTGCTGAGCGAACCGAGGCGTATCACGCGATGACCGAACTGATCAGCACTGTCGAAGCGCTTGACATCCGCTTCCCCACGTCGCGCGAGCTCGACGGGTCCGACGCGATGAACCCGGAACCCGACTACTCGGCCGCCTACGTCACCCTCCGCACGTCCGCCGGCGGCACGGGCCATGGGCTTGCCTTCACCGTGGGCCGCGGCAACGATGTCCAGGTCGCCGCGATCAAGGCACTGGCCCCGCTGGTCGTCGGGCTGCCCGTGCGGGAAGTCCTCGCGGATCTGGGCGGGTTCTCGCGCCGGCTCACCGATGACAGCCAGTTGCGCTGGCTCGGGCCGCACAAGGGCGTCGTCCACATGGCGGCCGCGGCTCTCGTCAACGCGGTCTGGGACCTGTACGCAAAGCGCGAGGGCAAGCCGGTCTGGCGCCTGCTGGCGGAGCTGTCCCCCGAGCGGCTCGTCGACCTCGTCGACTTCCGCTACCTCCAGGACGCGCTCACCCGCGACGAGGCGCTCGGCATCCTGCGCCGCGCCGAGCCCGGACGCGCCGAGCGCACCCGCCTGCTGCTGGAGCGCGGTTATCCGGCCTACACGACGACGCCCGGCTGGCTCGGATACGACGACGACAAGCTGGTGCGGCTGTCGAAGGAGGCGGTCGCCGACGGCTTCCGGCAGATCAAACTGAAGGTCGGTGCCGATCCCGACGACGACCTGCACCGCATGCGGCTGGCCCGGCAGGCCGTCGGCCCCGACATCAGGATCGCCGTCGACGCCAACCAGGCCTGGGGCGTGGAGCAGGCGATCGACCGGATGCGGGCGCTCGCACCGTTCGCCCCGTACTGGATCGAGGAGCCCACCTCCCCCGACGACGTCCTCGGGCACGCCGCCATCCGCCAGGCGATCCATCCGGTCAAGGTCGCCACCGGCGAACACGTCCACAACCAGGTCATGTTCAAACAGTTCCTCCAGGCCGGCGCCCTCGACGTCCTGCAGCTGGACGCGAGCCGGACCGCCGGCGTCACCGAGAACGTGGCTGTGCTGCTGCTCGCCGCGAAGTTCGGCGTCCCGGTCTGTCCGCACGCCGGGGGCGTCGGCCTGTGCGAGATGGTGCAGCACCTGGCGATGTTCGACTTCGTGGCCGTGAGCGGCTCGACACAGGGCCGCGAGATCGAGTACGTCGACCACCTCCACGACCACTTCGCCGATCCCGTCCGCGTCCGTGACGGCCACTACCTGGCGCCCACCGCCCCCGGCCTCGGCGCCGAGCTCCTGCCGGACGCGGTGGCCGCCCACCGGTACCCGCAGGGCCGGGTCTGGAGCAGTCAGGAGCCGGTGGCATGACAGCAGTCAACTCGTCGCAAACGGGAGGAACGTTCACCCGGGTCTCCCCTCCTGGCAAGCAGCGCAACGGGCTGCCGAAGACCACGGCACGCCAGCGGGCCCGCCGCAGCCTGCGCCGCCACTGGACGCTGTACCTGCTGATGCTGGTGCCGCTGACCCACCTGCTGATCTTCAAGTACATCCCGATGGCCAACGGCGTGATCGCGTTCAAGGACTACAACGTGGTCCAGGGCATCTGGGCCAGCCCGTGGGCCGGCTGGAAGCACTTCCAGGCGTTCCTGTCCAACCCGCAGTTCTGGGAGTTGGTGAACAACACCTTCCTGCTCTCGTTCTACGCCGTGATCGCCGCCTTCCCCATCCCGATCATCCTGGCGCTCGCCCTCAACGAGATCCGGCAGGGCCTGTTCAAGCGCACCGTCCAGATAGTGACGTACGCGCCGTACTTCATCTCCACGGTCGTCGTCGTCTCGATGCTGATCATGATCCTGTCGCCCAAGGTCGGGCTCACCAGCCATGTCTTCGGGTTCTTCGGGGTCGAGGCCGTCGACCTGCTCGGCGAACCGGGCTACTTCCGGCACCTCTACGTCTGGTCCGACATCTGGCAGACGGCCGGCTACTCCGCGGTGATCTACCTGGCCGCGCTCGCGGGCGTCGACCAGTCCCTGTACGAGGCGGCCCGCGTCGACGGCGCCACCCGACTGCAGAAGATCTGGCACGTGGACCTGCCGAGCATCATGCCCACCGCAGTGATCGTCCTCATCCTGGCGGTCGGCAACATCATGGCGATCGGGTTCGAGAAGGCGTTCCTGATGCAGAACCCGCTCAACCTCTCCGCCTCGGAGATCATCGCCACTTACGTGTACAAGACGGGCCTGCTCAACGCGGACTTCAGCCAGGCGACCGCGATCGGCCTGCTCAACTCGGTCGTCAACCTCTGCCTGCTCGTCTTCGTGAACTTCATCGCCAAGCGCGTCACCGGGAACGGGGTGTGGTCATGAGCCTGATCAAAGACACGACGGGCACCGGGCCGGACCACCGCACCACGTTGCCCGACCCGGACACCTCGCGCCGCTTCCCCTTCCTGCGGCGCACACCCCGCCGGGTGCAGGAGACCAAGGTCGACCGGATCTTCCTCTTCTGTACGTACCTTCTGCTGCTGACGTTCCTCGCGGTCGTCCTCCTGCCGCTCCTCAACATCGTCGCCAGCTCGTTCAGCGACCCCAGCGCCGTCACCTCCGGCCAAGTGCTGTTCTGGCCGGTCGACTTCACCCTGCGGGGCTACGAAGTGGCGCTCGGCAACCCGCAGATCGTCACGGGCTTCCTCAACTCGCTCTTCTACACGGCCGTCGGGACGCTGATCAGTGTCGTCCTCACCATCGCCCTCGCCTTCCCGCTGTCGCGCAGGACCCTGTTCGGGCGCGGTCCGGTGATGGGCGTGGTGGTGTTCACGATGCTGTTCTCCGGCGGCGTGATCCCCACCTACCTGGTGGTGCAGAACCTGGGCATGCTCGACACCCGCTGGGCGATGGTCCTGCCACAGGCCATCGGCGTCTGGCAGGTCGTCATCGCCGCCACCTACCTACGCACGATGATCCCGGACGAGCTGTACGAGGCGGCCCAGCTGGACGGCTGCGGCGATCTGCGCTTCCTGTGGAAAGTCGTCGTGCCGCTGGCCAAGCCGATGATCGCGGTGATCGCGCTGATGTACGCCATCGCCCAGTGGAACGGCTACTTCGACGCGCTGCTCTACCTGCGCGACGCGGATCTGCATCCGAACCAGCTGGTCCTGCGCAACATCCTGATCCTCAACAGCGAAGCCGCCGGAGGCGCGGCGGACCCGACGAAGATGCTGGAACGGCGGCAGATGGCGGACCTGCTCAAGTACTCGCTGATCGTGATCGCGAGCGTGCCGGTTCTGCTCATCTACCCCTTCGTCGCCCGCTACTTCACCAAGGGAATCATGATCGGCGCGATCAAGGGATGAGCCGATCCGCCCCGCTCCTCACCCGCACGCCACCGAAGGGACCTGTCATGCGCCACTCATCCCGGCTCGGCAGCGCAACCGTCACCGGCACGCTGCTCGCCCTCCTCGCCGCCTGCACCGGCAGCTCACCCGCCCCGGGCGGCGACGCCTCGAAGCCCCTGCCCAAAGTCACCGGAAATCCGCCGGTCACCCTCGACGTCTTCGCGCCCCAGGGTGGCGAAGGAAGCCTCCGGAAGAACGCCTTCACCAAGGAGATCAAGGAGAAGTTCAACATCACGATCCGCTGGCAGACCACGACCTACGACGCCAACGCCGCGAAGGAGAAGCGCCAGATATCCCTCGCCAGCGGTGACCTCCCCGACGTGTACCTGCTGATCCCGTGGGTCGACCAGTTCTCGCAGACCGAGCTGCTCAAGCTGTCGGGGCAGGGCATCATCCAGCCTCTGGACCAGCACATCAAGCAGTACGGGCCGAACATCCGGAAGGCATGGGAGAAGGAGCCCGCCTACAAGCGGATGGCGACGGCCCCCGACGGCCACATCTACGGAATGCCGCAGTGGAACGACTGCTACCACTGCACGTACAGCGCCAAGCTCTGGCTCAACACCACCTGGCTGAAGAAGCTCGGCCTCGAACAGCCGGGGACGCCCGCGGAGCTCCGCAAGGTCCTGCGCGCCTTCAAGAACGACGACCCGAACGGCAACGGCAAGGCGGACGAGGTCCCGCTCAGCGGCACGGTGACCGACTCGGTCATCAACTACCTGATGGGCGCCTACTCCTACGCACCCCAGGGCACCACCGTGAACACCAACCCCACCCTCGTCCTCCGCGACGGAAAGGCCGCCGTCCAGGCGAACAGGGACGACTGGCGGGAAGGGCTGCGGTACATCAGGTCCCTGTACAAGGAGGGGCTGATCGACAGCGGCGCCTTCACCCAGAACAACGGGGCCCTGAACCGGCTCGGCGACAACCCGGACGCGGCACGCCTGGGCAGCATCACCACCCAGCACATCGGGCAGTACATGACGGTCGACGACAAGAACAAACGGTACAAGCAGTACGACGCGATACCGCCGCTCAAGGGCCCCGACGGAACCCAGTACACGAACTCCTACTCCCCCTCCTTCGCCGGCGCCACCTTCGTGCTCACCAGCAAGGCGACACAGACCGAACAGATCCAGGCCGTGAAGATGCTCGACTTCCTCCACTCGGACAAGGGTCGGCTCGACAGCTATTTCGGCCCCGACGGCTGGGACGAAGCGAAGAAGGGCGAGACGGGTACCAGCGGGAAGCCGGCCACGTTCCGGGCCGTCGAGGCCCCGGCCAACAACGAGTGGGGACCGCTGGCCCAGTACAACCACACCGCCGATTACCGCACGTCCCAGACGGCGGCCAAGGACAGCAAATCGCCCGACGGCTATGAGCGCCTCCTCCACGAGGCGACCGAGCTCTACGAGCCGTACGCCCCGAAGGACCTCGCCTTCCCGTACGAGGAGACCTGGATCGACCCCGCCAAGGCGCAGGAACTCGCCACCCTGCAGACCAACATCGGCACCTTCATCCAGCAGAGCAACGTGCAGTTCATCACCGGCAGGAAGTCCCTCGACGCGGACTGGGACACCTACAAGGCCGACTTGGAGAAGCTCGGCCTGAAGCAGTTCCTGAAGCTGTACCAGGAGGCGTACGACGCCTCGCACTGACCCCCGGGCAGCACCGCACCCACCTCTCATACGCCCGGCTGCCGCACGCGCACCAGGGCCGGAAGAACGACTGACGAGGACACATGCGGCGGCGCGTCAACGTCAACCGCGTCCGGCGCTTCGCCCTCGGCGACCCGCCGGACGCTGCGTGCCTCGGCCGCCTGTGAGCGGCCGCCGGGCGGTGTCCCCGCGAGCGCCAGGCCTCAGGTCAGGTCAGGTCACGGCTTCTCCGGTGCCGACGCGTAGAACCGGAGCAGGTCGAGGAGGCGGGTGGCCGGGGGCGGTCCGGTGCCGTTCACCGGGGTTGGCCGCCGGATTCGCCGCCCCGGCACACCCTGAAAACCGATCGGTTTTCTTTTCGTCGGCATCGGGTTAACCTCGCACTATGACCACCGAAGTGAAGCCAAGCCCTAGAGAGCGGCTGCTGAAGGCGGCAGCCACGCTCACCTACCGAGACGGTGTCGGTATCGGCGTCGAGGCGCTGTGCAAGGCTGCGGCGGTGTCGAAGCGCTCCCTGTACCAGCTGTTCGAGAGCAAGGACGAACTGCTGGCAGCGAGCCTGGAGGAGCGCGCCTCTGCCTTCGTGGCGACCCTCCTGCCCGCGGCGGACGATGGCCGGTCACCCCGCGAGCGGATCCTGCACGTCTTCGAGCAGGTGGAGTCGCAGTCGGTTGCGCCCGAGTTCCGAGGCTGTCGGTACCTGGCTGTTCAGATCGAGCTCAAGGATCAGAACCACCCTGCGAGCCGGGTGGCCCACCAGGTCAAGGCAAACCTGACGGCCTTTTTCCGTTCCGAGGCCGAACAGGGTGGGGCGAGCGATCCCGACCTGCTGGCCCGGCAGCTCAGCCTGGTCTTCGACGGCGCCAGTGCCCGTGCGGGGATCGGAGCCGACAAGCTGACAGGGCTCATCGCGCCCACTGTGGCCACCCTGCTCGATGCGGCAGGCATGCGCTGACACATCCCTTTTCGAGCAGGCTCGGTGACCGATGCCCTCTCCGGGGTGATACCCGTCGCCGGCAGCCGGAGCAGCTCCCAACTCCCACGGCTTCACGCCCCTGCTTCCCGGCAATCGAGGGGCTCTTGAGCAGCGTCACCGGGCTCGTCCAGGATCTGGACGGCCCGGCGAGCGGCGGTTACGCGGAGCTGTCCGACGGGCAGCTTCCCGTGTTCGCCCGGCACGACCTGCCCGGGCTGGGCTGCGAGCGCTCCCGGCGGAGCCCGACTGGGCGCGGTCCTGCCGTGTCGCGGGCCCGGCACGACGGGTCGACCTGCCCACCTCCCAGCTCGGCGGCTGGCACGACACCTTCTGCCAGGGCACGCTCGACAACTTCACCGCCATGCGCCGGGCCGGCCGGTCCGCCATGGGCATGGCCCGTGGACCCACACCAACTGGCGCACGTGGTCGGTGACATCAACTGGTCCTTGCGCCGCCGGCAGTCGGCCAGCCCTTAAGCGACGATCCCGGGTGGGCCCGCAAGGCGCCGGCCGAGTACCCCGGCGGCGCCGAGCCGTACGACGCGGCACTCCTCAAACCCTCCGCTGCACTCTGCCCGACCTCCTCGCCCCGTCTGCGCTCGCCAGCCAGGTCGGGGTGGACCAGCCTGACCGCGGCCGCGTCGTCCGCGCCAGCCGCCAGGCACAGTTCGCACAACCATCCGCGTCGATCACCACCGGCGGCTCGCGACGTCACCCGCCGCTCGCCGGGCGAGCACCACCTGCACCGACGGATGCCCGGCCGGCTTCCCGGAAGCCTGAGATCCGCCGACTTCACCTCGACACCGCGGGTCGTAATCACCCGTCACTCACAGTGAGTCTCGGTTTCACACTCACATGATCGCTGTGCGTTTGGAAGCAAGAATCAACCGACTTGCACGAGGAAACCGATCGGTTTACGGTGGATGAAACCGATCGGTTTCCCATTTCCTGGAGGTAGTCGTGACAGCAATCAAGGGCGCCAGCGTCTTCGTCACCGGAGGCAGCCGGGGTATCGGCAAGGTGCTGGTCGAGGAGCTCTACGCGCGCGGTGCCGGCAAGGTCTACGCCACGGCCCGTGACCCGCGCTCGGTGACGCACCCCGGTGCCGTTCCGCTGGCCCTTGAGGTCACTGACCCGGCATCGGTGGCAGCCGCCGCCGAGCAGGCCCAGGACGTCACCATCCTGATCAACAATGCCGGCGCCTCCGTCGGCGCCTCGTACCTCGACTCCGCGATGGAGGACGTGCGCCGGGATCTGGAGACCAACTTCTACGGGCCGCTGCTGGTCACCCGGGCTTTCACGTCGATCATGGAGCGCAACGGCGGCGGTCACATCCTCAACGTCCACTCCGCCCTGTCCTGGCTGGCCGACGGCACGCCCTACAGCGCCTCCAAGGCCGCGCTGTGGTCGCAGACCAACTCCCTGCGCCTTCAGTTGCAGCAGCGCGGCATCGCGGTGACCGGGCTCCACGTGGCCTACGTGGACACCGACATGACGTCGGGTATCGACGCGCCCAAGGCCGACCCCCGCGACATCGCCGTGGCCGCGCTCGACGGCATCGAGGCGGGGGCGCACGAGGTGCTGGCCGACGACACCACCCGCTGGGTCAAGTCCCAGCTGTCCGCCGACCTGGAAGCCATGTACGCCCAGCTGAAGCAGTAGCACGCACTCACGCATGTCAAGGAGGTCCTCGTGGAAAGTTCGCTCACCCACCGCTTCGTCGAGGTGAACGGGGTCAGGCTGCACATCGCCGAGCAGGGCCGGGGGCCGCTGGTCCTGCTGCTGCACGGCTGGCCGGAGAGCTGGTACTCCTGGCGTCACCAGTTCGGGGCGCTGGCGGCGGCCGGATACCGGGTCGTCGCCCCCGACCAGCGCGGCTACGCCCGCAGCGAGCAGCCGCCGGACGTCACGTCCTACACCCTGCTCCACCTCGTCGGCGACGTGATCGGCCTGATCGAGGAGCTGGGCGAGGAGCGGGCGGTCGTCGTGGGTCACGACTGGGGTGCCCCCGTTGCCTGGACCGCGGCGATGCTGCGCCCGGACAAGGTCCGCGCGGTGGCCGGGCTCAGTATTCCGCCCATTCTGCCCGGCGGGATGGTCCCGCCCTCGATCACCCGCACCCAGTACGGCGAGGGCTTTTACCAGGTCTACTTCCAGGAGCCGGGAGTCGCTGACGCGGAGTTCGCCAAGGACATCCCGGACTCCTTGCGCCGCCTCCTGGTCGGTGCCTCGGGCGACAACCCGCTCGGCAGGGAGCCCCGCCCGTTGGTCATACCCGACGGTCTGGGCCTCCTGGACACCATGCCGGAGTCGCCCGCTCTCCCTGCCTGGCTGACGGAGGAGGACATTCAGGCCTACGCAGAGGACTTCGCCCTGCACGGCGAGCATGCGTTCACCGGAGCCTTCAACTGGTACCGGAACATCGAACGCAACAACGAACTGCTCGCGCCTTTCAGGGGGCTCGGGATCGACGTCCCCGCGCTGTACGTGGTGGGAGACCGCGACATGGTCACCTCATTGCGCGGTCCGGACGGGGGCAGCTCGCTGAGCGAAATTCTCCGTGGCCAGGGCGGATCGGGCAACCCGCTGAGCGCTGTCACGCAACTGCACGGCCCGGTGGTGCTGCCGGGATGCGGGCACTGGACGCAGCAGGAGCGTCCCGCCGAGGTCAACGCCGCACTCCTAGACTTCCTCGCCCGCATCGACGGCCCGGCGCCCCGATGACACTACGAAGAATCCGCCTGGCCGGCACCATCCGGACAGAGCAGAGCCCACGGCTCACGCGCAGTCAGCCATCGAGCTCAACGACTTCGCCTTCATTGACCGGTTCCGGCGGGAATGGTCACAGCTCAAGACGGTCGCCGACCACCTCCTGGGCTCGCTGAACAGCTGACTCACCCCAACCAGACAGAGGACACACTGATGCCAGAGCGCAACCCCATCCTGATCACCGGTGCCGCCGGCGAAATCGGTGGTGTGAGCCGAACGATGGTCGACATGCTGCTCGAACAAGGCCACCCGGTGCGCGCGTTCGTGCGCCAGGACGACGAACGCGCGCATTCGCTCCGCCAGGCCGGGGCCGAGGTCTTCGTCGGTGACCTGCTCAACATCGCCGACGTGACCGCCGCGCTGAAGGGCGTCCGCCGCATCTACTTCAGCATGAGCCTGTCGCCGTACTACACCGACGCCGTCAGCCTGATGGCCGCGGCGGCGCGGGCCCAGGGCGACATCGAGGTCTTCGTCAACATCTCCGAGTACGAGCAGTCCTTCATGACGTTCGAGAAGATGACCGCACCAGTCGAAGAACGGCGTGCGTGGCTCGGCGGACTCGTCACACAGTGGTCGCCGCAGCAACGGGCCCACTGGGTCGCCGAGCAGGTGCTGGACTGGTCCGGCCTCCCGACCGTCAACGTGCGGGCGGCCATGTTCGTCGAGAACCCCCTGATGACCTGGCTGGCGCTGGAGCCGCTGAGCAACGGTGAACTGCGCCTGCCCTTCGGACACCACCGGCTCGCGCCCATCGCGGGTTACGACGTGGCGGAGCTGTGCGTGAAGATCCTGGCCGACCCGGAGCCGCACATCTCGAAGTCCTACGACCTCACCGGCCCGGAGCTGAAGGACATGCACGGATTCGCGGAGGACTACGCGGCCGCGCTGGGACGCCAGGTCACTTACGTTCCCGAAGATGTCGAAACCTGGAACGAGACCTATGTGGACACCGCCCTGGCGGCGTATCCGCACATCGCGGAGCACCTGAAGACCCTGACCAGGCTGATGGGCGGCGGCGGATACCGCGGCGTCACCGACCAGCTGGAAACCCTGCTCGGGCGCCCGCCGAAGACCGTGCGGTGGGCGCTGGAGAACCATCCGCGCATCCGGAAGCTGGCGTCTGCCTGAGCCGCTGAGCGGTCCGGAGCAGAACGACGATGACGCCGCACCGGAGTCCTCAGGCTGGGGACTCCGGTGTGGCGCGGGCCCAGGTCGAGCGTGGCGTGGTCCGGCCGAAGTCCTGTCGGGTTTTCCGAAGGTCCCGGTACCGCCCGACCGAATGCCGTCAAAGGGCGGTGATCGCGTGCGCGAGGCAGCTGCCCTTCAGGTCTCTGGCACGGTGGTGGTGATCAGCATGGGGCGCCCTTCGCGCAGTCCCCCAGGGGCCTGTCCGGCGGATCTTGCCGGACAGGCCCCTGGTCCCGAGGAGGGCTCAGCGCTTGAGGGTGAAGGTGAAGTCGCCGGAGAGCTTGCCGCTCAGCCGGACTGCCGAAATGAGTTTCCCCTCCGTGATCAGTCTCTCGACCTCGGCCCGAGAAAGACCGCACCCTTCAGCGATCAGTCGCACCGGCCGGACAGGGATCCGCGCCGCAAAGCGGACCGAGACGTCGATCACCTCGCGGTCCAGGTGATCCGAGCCGCCGGTGTCGAGGCGCCAGGCGTTGTCCCAGTCGAGGGCGATGCGATTACGGCGCTGCACGACCGGATCCTGGAGCAGCTCAGCTGTCAGGCCAGGGTCGTTGTCATGCAGCCGGTCCAGCAGCTCAGGTCGTACGGAGCGCACATTCATCCGCTCCAGGACCGTGAGCTTTGCAGTTTCCCCGCAAGCGGTACAGAGCGCGAGGAGCCAGGCGTCGATGAGCTTGTGGTTTGCGTTGACGCGAAATTTGCCGCTTGCCCGGAAGCGCTCGGACGCGCACGCGTGGCAACGGCGGAGAACGAGCGGCAGGCAGGTGGGCACGACCACCCAGTTTTCGAGCACAGAAGTACACCGGTTTCAGTGAGAAGTCCGCAGCAAAAGGAGCGCGGCGCACACGCGCGACGCGCGACAAATCAGCGCTCGGGAGGTCTCACAGGGTGTACAACGGCCCGTCCTTGACTAGACGACTTGGTTCGGCAGCACGGTAGTGGCGCACAGCGGCGCTGCTCCACTGGTTTTCGAGCGCCTCACCGCCGGGTTCCATCCGGCGGATCATGGACGAAGCCAGAGCCAGATCGCGGCGACGGTGACGGTGCCGTGGAAGACGCAGGGCCCGCTTGATGCGATGTCAACTTGTTGTGTTCTGCCCTGCACTTGGCTGGCGTGATCGTCTGGTAGATCTCTCGTGCGACGTAGCGCGTGAGGCAGCGGATGGCTTCACCGCGGGTCTTGCCCTCGGCGATGCGACGCTCGACGTAGCCGCGGGTGCGGGTGTCCCACGCAGGCGGGCCAGCACGATGGCGTAGAGGGCGGAGTTGGCCTGGCGGTCGCCGCCTCGGTTCAGCCTGCGTCGCTGGGTCTTGCCAGAGGATGCCTCTACCGGACTGACGCCGCAGAGTGCGGCGAAGGATGCCTCGCTGCCCATCCGGGCCGGGTTGTCGCCGGCCGCTATCAGCGAGGCGGCCGGGTGTCCGGGCCGACGTCGTAGCGGTTCAGCAGCCGCGGTGCGCAGGCGGCGATTGCGGTGGTGATCCGCGCGGTGAGGTCGTTGATCTCCTCGGTGAGTAGCTGGATTCGTCTGGCCAGCAGCCGAAGTGTGTGACAGGCCGCCGCTGCCGGGACAGTGTCGTCGGCGATTTCCAGCTCGGAGCACTTCCGGATGCGTTTGGGATTGCTCAGGCCGGTCAGCGCCTCGCGCAGGGCGGGGTCGGAGGCGACCAGACGGCCTTGAGCTGGTTGATCGCCTGCGAACGGGACTTGACCGCGGAGGCCTTGGCCACTGTGAACATGCAGGGGCTTCGATGCGGGCTCCGCAGCCCGCGGGCTGCGGAGCCCGACGGGTTCGGGCTTCGATGCCTCAGTCGGCGGGCAGGTAGACCCGCTGCGGGATGGTGTCGTACAGGCTCTCGTCAAGGGCGTCGATCGAGCTGTCCGCGACGGCGTCCACGAGACCGCCGAGGCCGGTCTCGATCTGCTGGGTGAGCATGCCGTTGCGCTTCATGCCGTCGTACTGGGTCTGGGAAGAGGTCTCGAACAGGACGACGGCGGAGCCGCGCAGCTGGTAGGAACCCAGCGCGGTGCCCGGCAGGTTGGTGTCCTGCGGGTACAGGGTCAGGTCACCGAAGCCGGACTCACCCCGCTCCTGCAGGGCCTGGTGGACGGCCACGTTCGCCCGTTTTGATGCGTTCATGTCAAACTTGGGCCAGTTGCCGAACTCGGCGGGGTTGTCGATGAACTTCGCCGATATCGACAGGGGAGACATATTCTCCAGGTCGTCGGTGGCGTAGCAGGACCACTGGTTGTGGAGGTCCACGAAGTAGTCGACGGTGCCGAACTCCTCCTCGAGCGCCTTGTAGACGTCCCGGGAGGTCTGCGCCTCGGGGGTGATGTACCAGCCGGTGTCCGCGCTGGTGCCGGGGAAGTCCTCCGGGGCGGGGATGTAGTCCAGGTCGGGGTTGAAGTCGCGGTTGACGTCGAAGCCGCCGACGCGCGTGTTGTAGTTCCACGCCGGGGCCACGCCCTCGAGCTGCGGGAAGTCGGCGACGGCTTCGTCCCACGTCATCGCGTTCTGCCGCTGGTCGAGCTCGCCGCCGTCGACGTTCAGACGGGGGATGACGACCACGGTGACGTTCTGGCGCAGCTCGCGCGCGGCCGGGCTGTCTGAGCCCCACTGCTTGAGCAGTTCGAGGGCGGCCTCGGTGCCGTGCATCTCGTTGCCGTGGATCTGCGTCTGCACGAACACGACCTTGTCGCCCTCGCCGACGCGCGCGATATGGATCTCACGGCCCTGGTTGGAGTACCCGGCGACGTCGACGTCGACGGTGCCGCCAGTGCTGGTCTCCAACTGCTGTAGTGCAGTGGTCAGTTGGTCGTGGTTCACGAACCCGTTACTGCCGGAGCCCGAGGCTTCGGTGCCGCAGTGGGAGACGGGCGGGATCGCGGCCGCGCTGGTGGCGGTAGCGGTGACGGCGGCGGTAGCGAGTCCGGCTGTCAGAGCCGTACTCGCCAGCGTGGCGATCCATCTGCGTGCAGACAATTCACTACTCCTCAGGTGTCGCTCAGAACTTCCCAGGGGTGGTGCATGCGTCACCCTAGATGCCCGTGGGACACCTGTGAACAGCGCTGTTCCGAAACCGCATACCGCCCTCACCACGGAATCCGGCGCGCTCGCCGGTACGCACACGCGCAGTTCACGCGGTGGTAGCCGGGCGCCGGCCACCCCTCTCGCCCGGGTTCCCATGCCTTCCGGTCGGACATACGCGCATCCCTCACGCCCACAAGGACCGCCCCGACCATCATCTGCCGCGAAGCCCGGTCCCACCCCATGAGTAACACGCCTGTCACGCGGCGGCGTTGACGCGCTTTCATGATGATCATAGGCTCGCCCGCCATCGGCTCCAGCCCGCGCCCGTGGTCAAGCTGCTGCCCCTGCTACTCCAGCGCTCCGCGGGCGCGCGACCGCCCGTCGTCACCCTCGGCGGCGGCAGGCGCACAGCTGCTGCTCGACCGGCACCACCTGCACCACCCCGCACCGACCACTTCGGAGGAGCATGTGAGAGCACGCCGCTCGGCCACCCGGGCCGCCTTAGTCCTCGTCACCACCCTCGCGTTGACCGGCACGCTCGCCGGCCCCGTCGCCGCGGCGCCCGACGCGGGGTCCGAACCCGCCGCCGCGGCGCAGTCCCAGACGGGGGCGGTCGCCACCGCGACCGACCCCGTCACGCACGAGGAGAACGACCGCGTCCCCAAGGGCTCGGTCTGGACGCAGCACTACTTCCCGTCCTCGGACGACTCCGGCACCGAACTCCACGCCGACGTCCTGCTGCCCGAGGGACTGGGCGAGGGCGAGCGGGTACCCGTCATCCTGTCGGTCGGCCCCTACTTCGGACACGCGGGGCAGACCGGTCCCGAGGATTGGACGCACACCGGCCCCTCGTCCCGCTTCCAGGACTTCATCGAGGGCACCGATCTGTTCGACCAGGGCTACGCCTTCGTCATGGTGGACCTGCGCGGTTTCGGCGGCTCCACCGGCTGCCTCGACTGGGCAGGGCCCGGCGAGCAGGCCGACGTCAAGGCCGCGGTCGACTGGGCCGCGAGCCGTCCGTGGTCGACCGGCGCGGTGGGCATGTACGGCAAGTCGTACGACGCCGTCACTGGCCTCATCGGCAACAACCTGGACCAGGACGCGCTCAAGGCCGTCGTCGCCCAGGAGCCCGTCTGGGACATGTACCAGTACATCTACTCCAACGGCGTGCCCCGCCCGAATGTCACCGGCACGGCGAACGCGTACAACGGCATCGCCACGTTCGACCAGCTGCCGGACGACGACGCGCACTACCTGGCCAACGCCGCGTACGAGGACGCCCACCCGGAGTGCCTCACCGAGAACTCGGCCGGGTACCGGATAGCCGACCAGTGGGGCGAGCACTGGGCCTCCCGCGACCTGGCGAAGATGGCCGAGGGATCCGACACCCCGCTGTTCGTCACCCAGGGCTTCATCGAGAACAACACCAAGCCCGAGGAGATGCAGGAGTACCTCGACAACCACACGGGTCCCGAGCGCGGGTGGCTCGGCCAGTGGGACCACGTGCGCGGCGGCGACCGCGTCTCCGACGGGCGCCTGGCCATGGGCCGCGAGGGCTGGTACGAGGAGACCCTCTCCTTCTACGACCAGTACCTCAAGGGCATCGAGCCGACGGTCGACTACCCGGCCTACTCCATGGAGGACAACACCGGCGCCTGGCGTGCCCAGGACACCTGGCCGGTCGTGGAGCGTTCCGTCACCCTTCCCCTCGGCGGGGGCAGTTACGTGGACGACGGCGGCGCCTTGGCCCGCGCGGCCCTGACCGCCTCCGGCGAGCTCGCCCCGCAGGCTCCCGCGCAACCGTCCGGCGAGTGGGACATGGAGAACGCGCCCGCGACCGAGCAGCCCGCCCCGAAGGGCCTGGCCAAGGGCATTGCGAAGCAGCAGGCTTCCGGTGAGGTCACGTCGAGCTTCTTCCTCTGGTCGAAGCCGGTCGAGCAGGCTGTGCGCATCACCGGGACCCCGCAGGTCTCCCTGACCGCCCAGGGTCAGGGCAATGTCATGCTCAAGCTGTACGACGTCACCCCCGACGGCACCGCCGTCATGTTCGACGAGCAGGTCTCCCTGCTGGACTCGGGCCGGCTGACCGTCGACCTCAAGTCGACCGACTGGACCCTGGCGGCCGGACACGTCCTGGCCGTGGAGATCGGCTCCATCCAGACCGGCTCGTGGCGCGACACGCCGTCCGGCGAGACGATCGAGGTGAAGGGCGCGCAGCTCAAGCTGGCCCTGGACGACCCGGCCGACGACGTCCCCACCGCCGGTGCCCGTTCGCCGTTCCTGGACACCTACCTGCGCCAGTACACGGTGAACCTGCCGGCCGGGCCTGCGACGTTCACGGTGAGCCCCGGCTCCCACATCTGACCCCCGCGCGCCGGCACCGGCCACCGGGCTTTTCGGGCACACCCCCGGACGCCGGCCGGTGCCGGACCACCCACCGGCCGCGCGGACCAGGCCAAGCATCTGTCAGGTGCATGATCGTGACGGGGGGCACTTTTCCAGTCCTCTGAAGGAAGATCGGCCCGCGGCCGCCGCGGGCCGACATGACGAGACAAGGATTCGAAATGCGCAGCATCGCCAGATCCGCTTGTACCACCGCCCTCGCCGGGGCGCTTCTGCTGACCGGCACCGTGTTCACCGGTAACGCCGCGGCCGTCGGCGAAGGCCCCGACTATCAGGGCAACGAGACGATCAGGACGTCGATCCTGTCGACCTACGACGAGGTCGTGGACTTCCTGGAGACCCAGGACGCCCGGCAGGACGCCATGGAGCTCGAGGTCATCGGCCAGACCGTCAAGGGCCGCGACATCCACCTCGTCAAGTACGTGAGCGATCCCGGGAACCCGACGATCCTGTACCTGGCACAGCAGCACGGCAACGAGCAGCTGACCACCGAGGCGATGCTGCACACCATCAAGTCGCTCGGCTCGCCCTCCGAGGAGTCGCTCCTCGAGGACGTCAACGTCCTGTTCATCCCCATGTTCAACGCCGACGGCGCCATGGGCGACGTCAACTTCCCCCTCGACGACTACCTCGCCGCCGGGGAGCGTCACCTGACCCGCTACAACGCCAACGAGGTCGACCTCAACCGCGACCACGTCGCCAAGGCCGAGCCCGAGACGCGGGCGCTGCACGAGAACGTGCTGAGCGTATACGACATCGACTACGCGATCGACCTGCACCACCAGGGCACCCAGTCCCGCGTGAACGGGGACCTGGTGTCCGGCTCCATCCTGTACCCGACGACCCCGGACGTCTCGCCCGAACTCGTGGAAAAGTCCAAGCAGTTGGGCGCCGTCGTCTACCAGAACGTCGACCGTACCGGATGGGGCCACATCGGCCGGTACGACGGCGGTTCGGCCAACACGATCGGCCGCAACGGCATGGCCGCCGAGTACGGGATCGCCACTCTCCTCTTCGAGATGCGGGGCATGAGCGACCACGAGTACGCGCCCTATGTGCTCGGCCAGAAGTCCAACGGGTACCTGATCCACCAGTCCGTCGTCACCATGGAGGCCACGATCGCAGCCGTCGCCGACGGATCGATCAGCAAGGCCGACACCTCCTTCTGGGACACCCTGCCCCAGCAGTGCGACACCTGCTGATTCCGGCGTCTCACCGAGTCCCGGGTCGCCGTCCTGCACAGGACGCCGACCCGGGGTTTCTCACACGCCCCCGAAACGCACAGGCGGCCCTGGCAACAGCCGAGTTCACCGTGCCGATGCTGGCCGCCCGAACGGCACGCGGATCAGCTGAGTGAAAAGCCGCTGGGCCGCGTCCCCAAGGATCCGGGGCGGGTCGGCAGCCGGTCGACGGCCAGTCCGAAGAAGAAGCCTTCCCCAGCAGGAAATCCACGCGTCCGACTCCTCCTACTGGTCGAGTTCGTGGACGGCGTCAAACAGGTCGGCACACAGGTCGACGCGGCTGCGCAGCGTAACCCCGTCCGGGGACCACCTGATCAACGTGCCCACCCAGCTGGCCCGTTCGGCGCAGAGACTCACCCTCCACCTGCCCGAACGCTGGCCCTGGCAGGACGCCTTCGAGTCCCTGTTCGCCACTCTGCACGCGCCGCCACCTGCCGCCTGAGCCGTCATCCGACCCGCCCGCGCGGGCCCGAGACCTGTGGCCACGTGGAAAAACTGGGCAGACCAGCGGCCACCCCATGCCCGCAACCGGAACCATCGACCCGACTACCGAAAACGATCACTCACGAAACGAACCGGTGGATCCAGGTTCAGACTGCCCGTAATACTCACCCTGAAGATGGGATTGAGACACCACTCGATAGGGGCATGCCAACGCCACTCGACGCAGTCGTCTCGAGGCTTATACAGCACGGAATTTACGGTCCGGGCGGCAAAACTCCCAGACAGCAGCCTGGGTATACGCATAGCTCATGGCCAGCTGATGTGGGTACGATCCGCCCCCAGTACTACACCGTGCACCAAGGAGAGGTAACCGCCATGACCGAAGTCCAGTCAGAGACCACGGAGCTGAAATCGCACTACGCCGCTCAATTGGCAGCGGACCTCGAGCGGAACGCCAAGGAACAGGAACGTATCGGTGCCGAGGTAGTCGACCTCACGGAGCAGCTGCGCGCCCTGCAGCATGACCAGGCCCTGCTGGTGAGCATGCAGCAGGCCCTCGGCGGCGTGAGTCCCGCAGCGACCGGTCCCGATCAGGAATCGAGTGATACCGCGGTTGCGTCGGTGCCCCGGCAAGCCGTGGCCGAACCCAAGCCGGCCAAGCAGAATAAAGCCGCTGCAACAAAACCGAAGGCCAAGAAGACCGCCGCCAAGGCGGCGGACAGTAAGGCGGCCACAGCAGCCGCAGCGCCCACGCTCGTCGAGCTCATCCGCAACCACCTCGGCCAGCAGTCCGAACCCCGCTCCGCCGCGGACATCGCCACCGCACTCGCCGAGGCTCATCCCGACCGCACTATCAAGGCCACGGTCGTGCGGACCACCGTGGAAGGGCTGGTCGCCAAGGGCGTCGCCGAACGTGTCAAGCGGGGCGCATCCGTGTTCTACACAGCAGCTGCCAGCCAGGACGAGCTGCCGACTCAGCCCACCTCACATCAGGACGACACTGCGAATTGAACCATTCCCTGGAGCAGCACAAACCGTCAGCGATTTAAGGGTGATGTGCTGAGAAGAAATAGAGCCGCTCGTCGGCCAACTGGGCCGCGCAGTCCCATGAGTTGGGATTGCGCGCTTCAGATGGCGGGCTCCGCCAACGACAGCGCTCGGTAATATGCGAGTTTTGGATCTACCCTGGATCGGCTCAAGCCGAGCCATACGCCCCCCGCCGCCTTCAACCGCTGCATGGCCGTCAACCGGACAACGAAGCGCACCACGGCCGCCGCCGCGGCGTGTCTTAGGATGTCGGCCACCATCACCTGGAGCACGGCGTCCCGGACCTCTCCGAGGGGTTCGGCGTACTCGTAACGCTGCCCGGCGCGCCGGTTCCGCCACCCGCTCAGCACTCCAGCTGTAGATCGCTGCCCGCAGTTTCGGGTTGCCGCCCGTAGACCTGGTCCCCGGCGATCCCTCAGGCCATCGAACGCCTCCCTCCAACGGGCGGGATCCATGCTGTGGCCTGCGGCCACCGTCTCATCGTCAGTCCACACAGCTCATGATGATCAACGGTGGCCGCAGGCCTTCCGTACCGGCTCCCGCCAGCAAGATCACGCTCTAGGCGGGTTCCGTGAGCAACTTCGCCAGGCGGTCAGCGAATTCGGTGAGCCAGTCCAACCGTGATCCACTGCGGGCAATCCGGATGGCCATCTCGCACGAGGCGTGATGGCTCCGGCTCCGGTCCCGGAGGCCACAACCATCGCAGCCCGCCATGGACGGTTCCTGTGCATAGCTGTCAACCAACCAATGCTCCTCTGGCATGGGGCGACACCTGCAACGACACCTGCAACGACACCCCCGTCGCTTCCCCCGCGTCCCGACTCGGCGAAAGCGCGATTCCCCGGGCCGCACGCAACCGATGAAATCGGCGCACAGAGCAGGCAGCGATATCCACGAACCGTGGTTCCTCCGCGATCCAGGTGGCTCCCGGCACAGCGGCATCCGCCTTCATGGAGCAGCGGCCCAACAGTCCACATTCGACAAACAGGTGGTGAACGTGTGAGTCGGCAACGCAGACCTTCGATGCTTCGCGCCGCACATCGTCATGGTCTTCTTGTTCCGCTGGCAGTGGCCGCAGGGTTGGTCATGCCCCTGGTTGCGGCGCAGGAGACCACGGCCGCAGATATCGTCGTGCATCCGGACGACTTGGGGCCTGCCGGCCCCTGGTACCGGCTCCAGGACGATCCTTCCAACGCGGGCAAGGCATACGGAACGCAAGAGGTCGCCCCGTTCGCCGATGCCGAATGGCTCGACGGCAGTCTTCACCTGGGTCTTGAGGCGGGCGAGCAGTCGCAGGCCGCGCATCCCTTCTCGGCTCCGATCCCGTTGAGCACCCTGCTGTCCACGGGCATCTCCTATTCCGCGTACCAGAACTCGGCGGCTTCCACGGCGGGGAACACGGGGGCCAACCTGCAGTTCCCCATGATCTGCGGGGGAACCTTCACCACCATCTCTTTCGAGCCCGGCCGCAATGTCGACTCCGAGGGGAGGACCGGCGTCGTACCGGATACGTGGCAGCATTTCGTGGCCACAGCATCCAGCTCCTGGCGGACCTCACAAGCGGCGGCGGGGTCCCGGCCCAGGGCGACGCCACGTTGCAGACGTTCGCCGACGCATGCGCGGCTCCGAGGGACGGGGCTCTCGGTGTCATCGCCAAAATCGGTCAGTTGGGCTCCCCCACGGCAACCCTGGACACCTACGTGGATGGCATCACCGTCGCTGGGAACACCTACAACTTCGCCGTCACAGGGAAAGCGACAGCGAAACTGTCGGCTCCGGCGAACCTCGTCGCCGGCGGACCCGCGGGGCAGGGCACGGTCACCTTTACCAATCCGGCCGACGGTCCGGAGTACCCCGATATCGGCACCGAGCTGACGCTGACAGGCCCCTCCGGACTGCGTCCCGAGGACGTTACCGTGATGGTGGCCGGTCGACGCGTGCCGCTCACACTCAAGGCCGACGGCACGCTGGTGGGGGCCCTCCCGAAGGGGACCACTCTGGCGCCGGCCGACTCGTCCACGACTCAGTTCTCGATCGCCATGGCAGCAGGTGCGCCTCCGGGCCGGCTGACGCTCAACGCCGAACTCACCGCGGCCGCGTCCGGCGGTTCCCGCAAGCCGGTCGGCGTCGTGGCCCTCGGCGCCTTGGAGATCAAGGCTCAGCCGTCACCGAGCCCGTCTCCGACCGAGCCGTCCCCTTCCCCGTCCACCGAGCCGACGCCGACTCCCTCCCGCACGGCCCCGCCGCCTGCGCCGACGGGACCAGAGCTTGCCGACACTGGAGTGGCGGATCACCGCCTCGCGCTGGGTGTGACCGCGCTTCTCGGCATGGCAGGGGGCTTTGGATCGCTGCTGTGGGCAAGGCGGAGGCGCGTGTGAACGGATGATCTGGCTACCGCGTCAGTGGGCCAAGGTCGACACGACACCGCGCGGCTGGTTCCTGTGCTCCGACGACGACCTGGCCGCTACTGCCCACCAACTGCACCCAGTGGCGCAACGCGGTACGGCACTCCCACAGAGTCTGCGGGTCGCCCGACGGCTCAGTGCACTGCGCGCGTTGTTCCCGTGCGCGCTGTACCGCCGCCGAGTGGATCGCGGCATCCTGCGCCCGGGCTCGCGAGTTCTTCGCCCGCAGCTCATCGACGACCTCGTCGGCGAACGCCTTTTCCCTCTGCCGCAGCAGGGCACGGGTCTGCCGGTCGTAGGCCGCCTGGATCGAAGGGGCCGCAGGATGTCCGCGCCGGGCGGCCTGGTGCGCGGCAAGTGCCCGGCAGTAGCCGGCCGAGGCGGTCTCGGGCGTCTTCACCCGCGTCTCGCCCTCCCGGCCGCCTGCACCGGGCCCGCCGGCGGGCCGCGCCGCCCGGCGCCGCCGGCGAGGTGCCAGGCCATGCAGGTCGTTCAGCCGCCGCCAGAGCCCGAGCCATAGAGCGCCGCGATGTCTTTGGACGTCGCCCACCGGCTGTAGGTGGGCGACTGAGGCCAGCCCTCGGGCGAGTCCTGCCACTCCTCCTGCCGTCCGTACGGCAGGACATCGATCAGCGCGAAGGTGTGACTGAGCTGCTCGGTACCCCGACCGTTGGTGTGCCAGGTGCGATAGACAGTGTCGCCGTCGCGCAGGAACACATTGACCGCGAATCCTCCGCCGGGCGGTGCGCCGACATCGGCCCCGAATGAGCTGTTGGCAGTCGAGTACCACGTCATCCGGTTGCCGACCCGCTGCTTGTAGGCGAGGACCTCTTTGATCGGGCCCTGGGTGATGATGACGAATCGCGCATCGTAGTTGTCCAAGAACTCCAGGCGGGTGTAGTGCGAGGTGAACCCCGTGCAGCCCGGGCACTGCCATTCCTTGCCCTCGAACCACATGTGGTTGTAGACGATCAGTTGCCTCTTGCCTTCGAAGACGTCCGCCAGCCGAACGGGGCCGTCCTCGCCCTCGAGGGTGTAGTCGGGCATCTCGACCATCGGCAGGCGACGACGCTCGGCGGCGATGGCGTCAAGCTCCCGCGTCGCGGCCTTCTCCCGGGCTCGCAGCGCCTGGAGTTGGCGCTCCCACGTTGCGGCGTCGACGACGGGTGGTAGTGCGTGGGTGGTCATGGTCCCCTCACAGAACTCGTGCGCAGCTTTCGCTTGTGCAGAGGCAGACCCCACCGGGCCCCGGAACTCATCGGTCGCCACAGGGGAATGCGGCTGACGTGGTGGACCCGCCGACGCACTCTCGCCGAGATCAGCACTGGGGTTGTAGCGTCAGCCAGCCGGCACCGCCTCCAGGCCACGCAGCCTCGCCGTACCAGTGGCGGCCTCAGCCGCACCACGTTGATGCCGGATCATCGCCCTCAACGTGAGAGGGTGGCGGCAGCTCCTGCCCGGGTGTTCGTTGAAGTGGTTGCACGGGAGGCGGGTGCCCGGCTGGAGGCATAGGTGAAGAGCCCTGACATGTCCCGCGGTGCTCGTCTGGCCTCCCACGGTGCCGTTTCCACATCGCTGGCGCTATGCAGTGATCGCAGACTGCACGAGCTCGTGGACGCCGCCACACCGATCGGTTCCGGCATCGGCGGGAAGACAGTACTGCTGGAGGTCGACGGAACCTCGGTCTTCGTCAAGCAGGTACGCCTGACCGATCTGGAGCGACGGCCGCAGAACGTTCACTCCACGGCGAATCTGTTCGGACTGCCCGTCTTCTGCCAGTACGGTATCGGCAGTATCGGCGGCCCGGGGTTCGGAGCCTGGCGGGAGCTGGCCGTGCACACCATGACGACGAACTGGGTGATCGCGGGAGGCTACGAGGGTTTCCCCCTGATGTACCACTGGCGGGTGCTACAAGACCCTGGCCAGCCACTTCCCGAGGAACTGGCCGATGTGGAACGAGCTTTCGCCTACTGGGGAGGCGGATCGGGGATACGCCGCCGGATCGAGGCTCTCCAGCAGTCCTCGGCGAGCCTCATGCTGTTCCTGGAGTACATCCCGCAGAACCTGCACGACTGGTTGGCCGTCCAGATCGGGGCCGGTGACGAGGTGGCCGAGCGGGCCTGCGCCATGGTGGACAACGAATTGAAAGCCGGCATCTCGTTCATGAACGCCCGCGGGCTGCTGCACTTCGACGCCCACTTCGAGAACATCCTGACCGACGGCCGGCGGCTCTTCTTCGCCGACTACGGCCTCGCGATTTCCTCGCGCTTCGAGCTCACACAGGACGAGGCCGACTTCTTCGACGAGCACCGCACCTACGACCGGTGCTACACCGTCACGCATCTGGTGAACTGGCTGGCCGTCGCTCTGTACGGGTACGAACCGGAAGAACGCAAGGCGTTTGTGCGCGCATGCGCCCAGGGGGTGTCCCCGGAGGAGATTCCAGCGGCGGTCGCGGCAGTCCTGATCCGTTACGCGCCGGTCGCCGCAGTGATGGGGGACTTCTATCGCCAATTCCAGCAGGAGAGCCGGGCAACCCCCTACCCGCTGGAGGCGATCCGCCGGATCGGACAGCAGGACAGCCCGCCTGATGCGGCGACGGGGTCATCGGGAGGCAAGCCGCGCGACTCGTGCACAGGCTCGCGTCTCACTCGAACGTGCGAGTGAGGAAGTTCGAAAGCTGGTGGAGCTGCTGGACGGGGTCTTCGACGAGGGTCAGGGCGCGGCTGGGGGGTGTTCTCGGGGTGCACTAGCCGGGGCCGCGGCCCGCACTTCTATCTCCAACCTGTGTTGTTCCTAGAATGGCCGGGTGGAGGACATCGACGCGATCGCGGCGTTGCAGGATCCGGTGCGGCGCCGCCTGTACGAGTACGTGGCGGCGCAGGGCCGCGAGGTCGGCCGTAACGAGGCCGCCGAGGCGGCCGGGGTGGCGCGCACGCTCGCTGCGCACCATCTGGACAGGCTGGCCGAGGCCGGGCTGCTGGAGAGCGGCAGCCGCCGCCTGACGGGCCGCTCGGGGCCGGGGGCGGGCCGCCCCGCCAAGGTGTACACGCGGGCGCGGGCCGAGCGGGCGGTGTCGTTGCCCGCCCGCGACTACCGCACCGCCGCCGAGCTGCTCGCCGAGGCCGCCGAGCAGGCCGGGCTGGACGCCGGGCTCCGCGCAGCCGCGCTCCGCCGGGGCGAGGCCCTGCGCGGCTCGGCGGCGCCCTGCGGCGGCCTCGAAGAGGCCATGGAGATGCTCGCCGCCCGCGGCTACGAACCGCACCTGGAAGGCGCCGAGGGGACGACCGGGGCAGCCGCGCGCGTGGTCCGTATGCGCAACTGCCCCTTCCATGCCGTCGCCGAACGCTTTCCGCCGCTCGTCTGCGGCATGAATCTCGCGCTGCTGGAGGGGCTGCTCGGCACGGACGGTCCCGTCCGCGCCCGCATGGACGCCCGGCCTGGGGAGTGCTGCGTGGTGGTCGAGACTTCTAAAAACCATCTTGATTGACATAGAAAAGCGGGCCGTGCTGGGATGTGGCCATGACCGCATCCGCGCATGCCGCCCACCTCGCCCAGCTCAACGTCGCCACGCTCCGCCACCCCCTCGACGACCCGCGCATGGCGCCGTTCGTCGAGATGCTCGACCCGGTCAACGCTGACGCCGACGGCGCGCCCGGCTTCGTGTGGCGGCTCGTGGAGGAAGGGGCGGCCGACGCCACCGGCCTGCGCCCGGCCGGCGAGGACGTCATCGTCAACCTGACGGTGTGGGAGACCCAGGAGACCCTGTGGGACTTCGCCTACCGCAGCCGACACCTGGAGGTGATGCGGCGGCGCCGCGAATGGTTCGAGCGGCACGCCGAGGCGCACCTGGTGCTCTGGTGGGTCCCCGCCGGTCACCTCCCGACCGTCGGCGAGGCCCTGGAGCGGCTGGCGGACCTGCGGGCGCACGGGCCGTCCCCGCGCGCGTTCACCTTCACCTCCTCCTACACCGCCGCCGAGGCCGCCGAGCACCTTCAGGCCGTGCCGCCGGCGCAGCCTGAGCCGACCGCCCGCAGCACGCGGCCGACGCCGGCTGGGGACGCGGCGGCGATGTAGGGGATGGGATGCTCAGCCCGGCAGGGCGGCGCGGCGGCAGCGCTCCTTTGCGTGACTGCCCGGCCCCGGCGGCTCCGGGGCACTCCGAGCCCCGGGCCGCTGCCCGGCCCAGCACGGCTGGTGAGCGGAGGGCACAATCATTCCACGCCCCCCGGAAGGCTCACCTCCTCCGCGGGCGGCCCGGATAGGACCCTGCAGGTCGGAGCTGAGCACCGTTCTTCAGCAGTGCGAGACGGACGGGTGGCGAGGCTGGCTCTCTCTCCGTTCGCGATGGCCTGCAGCGATAGGCCGCCCCGTTCATACCAAGTGCGCCACTGCCCCACGCGGGTGGCGATGTGCTGAGTGCGACGGAATCGTGGCGGGCTCCAGTCGACGGGCTGCTGGGCGTTCATGCGGACCTAGCCGAGCATGCGCCAGTTCTCGAGGTCTGCGAAGCCGTGCTCGACGGCATCCCGTTCGCAATGGACCAGCCGGATGGCTTCCTTCTGGGTGACGGTCAGCGGCTTGCTGCGGGCCACCCGGCGACCGGTGATGATCACGGGTCGTTGTCGGGTTCGTCGTCCAACTTCAACCAGCCGCGCCAACTGCCGAACCCGCAGCCCGGGGAACACCTCGACCCACACCGGGTCAGCCCGTAAGGCCCCAGCCATACAAGGAAAGTGCCCAAGCCACAGCTTCTGGAACAGGCTTTAGTCGGCCAGCATCTTGAACGTCCGTTGGTGCCAGACGAGCGGATTGCGGTCGTCGTCGGTCATCATGGCGAGCACACGCAGCACGATGATGTCGTGATCGCCGGCTGGATAGGTGTGCTCGATCGTGCACTCGAGCCAGACCGGCGCGCCCTCCAGGAAGATCGCGCCGGATGCCCCTTCCACCGTCCCGATGCCGGTGAACCGGCCTTCCTTGCTGGGGGACGCGAGTTGTCTGGCCTTGTCGCTGTGTTCCTCGCCCAGGACGGACACTCCGATCGTCTGAGCGCGGGACAGGACCGGCCAGGTCGTCGACGTGTGCTGCACGGCGAAAGAGACCAGGGGCGGGTCGGCGGAGATCCCGACGGCGAACGACGAGGCGATCAGGACGGTCGGGTCGCCGTGGACGCGTGCCGAGAGGGCGGCGACTCCTGACGGGAATGCGGCGAACGCCCTCTTCAGCTCGCCGAGGTCCGAGGTGAGGGCTTCCATGGTCGTCATCGTGTGGTCCTCGTCTTCGCGGTGTCGAGCACGGTCTGACCCCACCGCCCGACCCAGCGGGCGAGTGAGTCATCCGTCGTGTAGGTGGAGTCGAGGTGGTAGAGACCCTGCGCGGGGCAGGTCGCGCCCAGTTCGACGAGTACTGGTTTGAGGGTGAGTTCGGGTGCGAGCGCGTGCGCGGGTCCTGCGCCGAGCATGAGGGGCAGCGCCACTTGGTCGGCAAGGCCGGTCGCCGTGGGGAACTGGTCGAGGAAGATTTTGAGCAGGCCGGTGTAGGTGCCCTTGTAGGTGGGGGATGCGGCGATCACGATGTCGGCGGACCGCACCCGCTCGACAGCCGCGGTGACGTCCGGGTCGCCCCAGCCGAGCAGGCCGGCGCCGAGCGGGGCTACTTCGATGACCTCGCAGTCCAGATCGAGGGCTGCGGCGAGGCGTTCGGCGGCATCGCGGGTGCGCGAGCCGGCCTTGGGGTTTCCGATGACGGCGACAGCCTTCATCAGGCGACTCCTGTGGGTAGCTGGGGCGGGGCGGCGGATGCCGCGGGAGATCCGGCCCCGGGACGGTCGACTCGGAGGGACACGGAGGCGAGGAGACAGAGCAGTCCGACGGCGGCGAGTCCGCCGAGGGTGGCCGCGTAGCCGAATCCGGCCAGGAGAACGGCACAGACCGCGCTGCCCAGCACCGCGCCGAGTTGCTTTATGGCGTTGAAGGTTCCCGACGCTGCCCCGGCCTCGTCCGGAGCGATGGCGGTCATCGCCGCGATCGACAGGGGTGACCAGACGAACGAGCTGGCCACTCCGTACATCGCGAAGGCGGCGGTCAGGGCGGGGATCGGCGCGCCCGTCGCGACGAGCACAGCTGACGCTCCGATGGACAGGACGAGCGCGGACGAGCCGATGGCGGCGACGGCACGGGAGCCGATTGTGTTGTTGAGCCGGGCCGAGACCGGAGCGCCGAGCAGGCACACCACGCCCATGGGTACGAGGGTGAGCGCCGCCGCGCCGGGAGCGAGCCCGCGCTCCTGCTGGAGGTAGAGCATCAAAGGGATCGTGGCCGAGCCTGAACAGAAGGCCGCGGCGGCGGCACCCCAGGCCGCAGTGACGAACCCGCGGCTGTGCAGCAACGCGATCGGCACGAGCGCGCGCTGCCCGTCGCGACGCTGCAGCCAGACGACGGCTGCCACAACCAGCGCGCCGGCGACAGTGAGCAGCCAGCGTGGTACGCCCAACGCGGTGGCGCTCGCGGCATCCGTGCCCTGGATGCCGAGGACCAGTGCGCCGACGCCGGTCGCGTTCGCGCAGATCGCCCACACCGGGATGCCCGCCTTCTGACGGGGGATGCCGGGTACGAACGCGGCCACGGCGACCATCGCCGCGACGCCGACCGGGACGTTGACCCAGAACACCGCGGGCCAGCCGCCGACGGCGACGAGCAAGCCGCCGACCAGCGGCCCGGCGGCCACCGCGGCTCCGCCGACCGCGCCCCAGGTGCCGAGCGCGACGGCGAGACGCGGCGGCTGGAACAGCGCTTTGATGATGGTGAGGCACTGCGGCGTCATCAGCGCGGCACCGATGCCCTGGGCCACCCGCCATCCGATGAGTGCCGTGATGGTGGGGGCCAGCGCGCACAGCAGCGACCCGAGGGTGAAGGCCGCGAGTCCGATCAGGTGGACACGCCGGTGGCCGTAGCGGTCGCCCAGCCGTCCCGCGACGATCAGGGGCACGGCGTAGGCGATGAGGTAGCCGCTGTTGACCCAGATCGCGAGGGTCTCGCTGGTGTGCAGGCCGGTGATCAGCGCGGGCAGCGCGACGGAGGTGACGGTGCTGTCCAGCAGCAGCATGAAGAACCCCGCGCACAGGCTGCCGAGGGCGAGCCAGTGGCGTCGCTCGCTCCCTGCGGTCATCTCACACCGCCAGGTTCTCGCGGAGCGTGGCGCCGGAGTAGGCCGGTGCGAGCGCACCGCGGCGGCGCAGCTCGGGCAGCAGCAGCTCGCTGATTTCGCCGAAGCCCGAGGGCATGGCCAGCGGGCAGGAGATCATGTAGCCGCCGCGTGCTCCGGTCGCGGCGAAGTTCTCCTCCAGTACGTCGGCGACGGTGGTGGGGTCGCCGACGACGCTGTGGTCGAGGCCCGTCGCCCTGCTGCGGCCCTGCTCGAAGAACTCGCTGCGGCTCATGGTGTGTTCCTCGCCGAACTCCGCGATGAGCGAGCCGATGAGGCCCGCGGGGCTTGCGTTGGCCGCGACGATCTCGTCGCGCAACTCGGCCAGGCGGAAGGACTGCGGCAGCGTCGAGAAGTCGTAACCGGCGTTGTGCGACAGGTAGGTGGCGACGGCCTCCTCGTTCCAGAACTCCAGCACCGACTCGCAGCGTGCCCGTGCCTCGGCCGTCGTGCGGCCGACGATGACCTGCGTGGCCCAGAGGATGCCCATACGGGCGGGGTCGCGGCCCTCGGCGAGGAGTGCCTCGTCGAGCAGCTTGCGGTGGCGTTGCTGGGCCGTGAGGTTGCCGCCGAAGCCGAAGATGAGATCGGCGAACCGTGCGGATGCGGCGATGCCGCGGGGCGAGTTGCCCGCCTGGACGATGAGCGGGTGGTGCTGCGGACTGGGCACCGAGGCCAAAGGACCCTTGACGCTGAAGAACCGCCCCTTGTGATCGATCGGGCGCACCTTCGCCGGGTCGGCGAACCGGCCCGTGTCCCGCTCGCGCACGATGGCGTCGGGTGCCACCGAGTCCCACAGTGCGCGGCAGACCGCGACGAACTCCTCCATCCGCTCGTAGCGCAGGTCGTGGTCCATCAGCTCGCCGAATCCGTAGTTCGCCGCGTCCGCGCCGCGCGTCGACGCCACCACGTTGAAGGCGATGCGCCCGCTCGTCACGTGGTCGAGCGAGTTCAGCAACCGGGCGACGTAGAACGGGTGCATGAACGTCGAGGAGTACGTCAGCCCGAAGCCGATCTTCTCGGTAACGGTGGACATTGCCGCGATGACCGGGGACATGTCGTGGCGCGGCCATTGGATACCCCACTCCACGGCCGGTTCGATGCTCCCCCGCCAGGTGCTGGGTATGCCGCTGCCGTCGCCGAAGAACAGCAGGCCAACGCCGGCGCGCTCGGCCGTCCGCGCCACTTCCATGAACATGCGTACGTCCGGGAAGTCCAGCCCGACCCAGGAGCCCTGCCGGGCCCACGCACCCTCGGTGTGGGAGAAGGAGAGGTCGAAGCCGATGTGCATGCCGTTCACCGCACGCCCTTCTTCCACAGTTCGACGACCTCGTCGGTGTCACTGAGCACGGCCACGTTGAGTCCCAGCTGCACGAGTGCCGCGGCGCCCACGTCGAGGTCGTAGGCGGCCGTGGCGTCCCGGGGGACGACGACGGGCCAGTCCAGCTGCACGGCGTCCTGGGCGGTCGCATCCACGCAGCACTCGCTCGTCAGGCCCACGACGGTGAGCCAGTCGCAGCCGGCAGCGTGCAGCCGCGCGTCGAGATCGGTACCGAGGAAGCCGCTGTACCCGCGCTTGACCACGCGCAGTTCGCCCTCGGCCGGCCGCACCCGGTACCACTCGGCGCCCGGCGTACCGAGGACACACGGCTCGGCCGGGCTCATGCGTGCGTCGTAGTCACCTCCCCGCAGCCAGTTGCTCGCCCGCCACGGACGGGCGGGGTCACTGCCCAACTCGACCCAGACGACGGGCACGTCGGCCGCACGCGCGGCGTCGACTAGGTCGCCGATGCGGGTGATGGCCTGGTCAAGCGCCGAAAGTGCGGCATCCGTCAGGCCGTATTCCTCCAGGCGGTCCGGATCGGCGAAGTCGCGCTGCACGTCGACGACGACGAGCGCGGCTCTGCTGCCGGGCCGGGTGAGGTGGGCGAGTTGTCTGTCACGCAGGTCGGACATCAGGCCGCCACCTCGTCATGGGCGCGCAGGGCCGGCAGCACCGTCTCGCCGAACAGCAGCATGTCCTTGTCGTACTCCGGGAAGATCAGCATGAGTCCGTCCAGGGCGGCCTCGCGCACGATGTACTCGATGTGCTCGGTGACCGTCCGCGCCGATCCGGCGACGTACGGGGCCTGGAACGCAGCCTCACCGCCCGCGCCCTCGGCCCAGGCGCGGGCCTGTTCCTCGGGTACGCCCCAGGTGCGGCGCATGGTGGTGAGCGCCTCGCGGTCGAGGCCCGCGCCCCACTGCTTGACCTTCTTGGCGGCCAGTTCGTCGGTCTCGTCCTGGACGACGGTGAGCATCGAGTAGGTCTTGCAGACCCGGCCGCCCGCCTTCGCCCGCTCGTGGACGTCTGCCGAGAGCATCCGCATCTCGTCGAGGGAATCGGCTGCGAGGAAGGCACCGTCGGCGTACTTGGCCTGGAAGCGGCGGGCGCCCTCCGACCTGCCCGCGTTGATGATGGTCGGGCGGGTGGCCGGATGCGGGCGGGACTCGCAGCCGACGAGATCGAAGTACGGGGTGTGCATGGTGACGGAGTCCTCGGTCCACAGCCGGGTGACCGCCTCCGTCCACAGCTCCGTCATCCGGTAGCGCTCCGCGTGGCTGAGCTGCGGGTCCCACTCGCCGAACTGCTCGAACTCCCCCGCGTAGGCGCCGTTGACGATGTTCATGCCGGCGCGGCCGCCGGAGATGTCCTGGAGGGTGGCGAACATCTTCGCCGCGACAGCGGGGTTGTGGACGTTGGCGTGCATGGTCGCCCAGATCTTGACCCGGCTGGTCGCCTCGGCGAGCGCCGACATCATCGTCATCGATTCGAGTGAGCGGCCCCAGTGGTCGGTGCTGCCGCCGAAGCCGCGCCACTTCGCCATCGACATGATGAAGTCGAGGCCGATGGTCTCCGCGTGCAGGGCCGCGCGCTTGTTCCACTCGTAGGTCGCCTCGGGGTGGGGCGCGGTCGTGGACAGCATCCATCCCCCGTTACCGATGGGGAGGAAGATTCCGTACTCTTTCGCGGTCACGTTGGGCCTTTCAGTGAGATTTCGGATGCCGCGTGGGAAGGCCGGGGGCGGCTAGGGCCTGTGTCGGAAGTGGCGTCGTCCGCCCGAAGGGCGGGCCGGGCGGCGTCATGGGGGTCCCCCCTGTTCGAGCGAAGTCGAGAACTTGGGGGAGCGTGCTCTGCCCTAGCGGGGCTGCCCGGCGCGATGCGGCTACGGGGCGGGCCAGACGAGCTTGTCGTCGGCGTAGATGTTCTTGACGAAGGAAGTGTCGAACCATCCCTTGGCCTGGGCGGCGGTCAGGCTGTCGGGCACGATCTTGAACTGGTGCAGCACGCCGAGGAGCTTCGCGACGTTCCCCAGGTCGATGCCGCCCAACGGCTGTCCGGGCGTCGGGTTGTCCTTGACGACCTGCGTCTCGGTCTTCCAGATGGTCGCGTTCAGTTTCTTCGCGTACGTCGGTCCGGACAGCTCGGCCGCCCACCCGACGCACTCGGCGATGTGCTTGTCGCTGGAGTTGCAGTACTCATAGGCGTGCAGTGCGGCGCGCAGGATGTCCTCGACGGCGTGCGGGTGCGCCTTGGCGAACGCGGGGTTCACCGCCATCGCGCCGAGCGAGCTCGGGATGCCGTAATCGATCGGCTTCCACACGGTGACGTCGTCGCCGGCCGCCTTGAGCTGGTTGGGCTCGTTCGAGATGAACCCCGTGAGCGCTTCGAGGCCGCCCTGCCTGCGCGGCAGTACCGAGGGGTCGTAGCCCTGCTTGACCAGCTCGAGCGAGTCCCACTTGACTCCGGCCTTGACCATCATCGCCCTGACGGTGGCGGGTACGTAGCCCTTGTGACCGACGACCTTGCCGTCGAGCTGGGTCAGGTTGGTGATGTCCTTGTTCGTCATCAGGATCTCGAGGCCGGCGTTCGAGTACGAGGAGATACCCGTGATGTCGATCCCGTTGGCCCGGGCCTGGATGACGTCCTGCTCGGAGAGCGAACCCACGGTCGCCTGTCCGCTGGCGAGCAGCTTGGTGTTCTGCGCAGTGTCGCCGGTACCGGGCTTGAGGGCGACGTCCAGGCAGAGGTCCTTGAAGTAGCCGAGCTTGCTGGCGGCGACGTACTCGAGGATCGACACCGACGACTGGAACTGGTAGTTCGTCAGGTAGGTGATCCTGCCGGCAGCCTTGTTCTCGGCGCAACGCTTCGCGGAGATCGCGGAACCTTCCGAGCCCGTCGAGGTGCCGGCGGCGGAGTCCGCGCCGCATCCCGCGACGCCGGCCGTCAACGCGACAGCGGCGAGGGAGGCGAGGCCGGATCTGATGAGGCGGGACTGCATGGGTGACATGGGGTGACTCCAAACTGGCGATGGCCGCCGGGGAACGGTGCGGATCAGGGCATGGGTCGCCGAGCGCCCCGCCATCGCGGGCCACGGGCTGAGGGAGCTGAGGGAGCTGAGAGAGGGGAAGCCGAGTCAGTCGCGCGCGCTGTCGTGCCAGTGGAGCACGCGGCGTTCGACCAGCGTCACGGCGAGCAGCATCAGCACGCCCATGACCGCGAGGACGAGAATCGAGGCGTATACGACCGGCAGCTGGTTCATGGACGAGGCCACATAGATCGCGGTGCCGAGCCCGCGGGTCGACCCCGACGCCGACATCTCGGCCACCACAGCGCCAACGATCGACAGCGGGAAGACAATACGCAGCGCCGCGAACAGGAACGGCAGCGCATTGGGGATGCGCACGTGCCGCAGCAACTCGATACGGCCGGCATCCATCGTCTGGTACACCTGCAGCACCTGCTGCGGCACGGACCGCAGACCGGCCGCGGTGTTGATGAGGATCGGGAAGAAGCAGATCAGGCCGGCGATGATGAGTTTGGGCAGCGGGCCGAACCCGAAGGCCACGACCAAGGCAGGTGCGATCGCCACGAGCGGAGTGACGTTGAGCACGACGGCCACCGGCATGACAGCCCGGCGCAGCAGCGGGAGCTCACTCGTCAGCACCGCGACGGCGAAAGCGGCGACAAACCCCATCGCCAGGCCGGCTGCCGCCTCGCCCAGGGTGACCAGGGCGTTGTCGATGTAGTAGCCGAACTGTGTGGCGAGCGAGCTGCCGATCTTCGGTAGCGGCGGCAGCAGGTAAGGCAGTTTTTCGGCTCCCCACTGCCACAGGGCGGCGAGGAACGCCAGCATCACAACGAGGGGCATCCACACGGACGGGCGGATCCACGCGACCCTGGACTTCGGATGCTTGAGGCTGAAGCGCGACGGTTCGAAGGGCAGCTCCGTCTCGGCCGCCAGGGTGGTGCGTTCGTCGGCTATGGTCATCTCTCGCGCCCCACTCACGCGGCTTCGCCGCGCCAGGCACGACGCAGTCGGTCTCGGATCAGGTCCTCGTACTCGTGGAAGCGACGCTCCCCAAAGAGGCGATCACCGCGCGGCCGGGGCAGGTCGACGTCGATGACGTCCACGATGCGGCCGGGGCGCGGGGCCATGACGACCACGGTGTCGGAGAGCCGGACGGCCTCGGACACGGAGTGGGTGATGAACAAGACCGTCGTCTTCAGTTCGTCCCACAGATCGAGCAGCTGGTCCTGCAGGCTCTCGCGAGTGAATTCGTCGAGCGCCGAGAACGGTTCGTCCATGACCAGCACGTCGGGCCGCAGGCCGAAGGCGCGCACGATCGCGGCACGCTGCTGCATACCGCCGGACAGCTGCGCCGGGAGCTTGTCCATGGCTTCGCCGAGACCCGCCTTGACGAGGAGCTCTCGCATGTCGGGGCCGGACGGCGCGACCTCCCGCTCGGCGAAGCCGGCGATGCCTTCGCGGCGGCTGGCGGCACCCTTGTTGATCTTCTGCGGCAGCGTGACGTTCCGCAGCACGGACAGCCACGGCAGCAGGGCCGGGCTCTGCGGCACGAGCCCGATCATCTTGGCGGCGCACGCCTTCGCCGGCGGGACGCCGTGCACCCGGACCTCGCCGCGATCGGGTTGCTCAAGACCGGCCACGAGGCGCAGCAGTGTCGACTTGCCGCAGCCGCTGGGCCCGATGAGGCTGACGAAGCGGCCCGGCGGCACCGTCAGACGGACGCTGTCGAGGGCATTCGTCGCGGACGGCCCGAATCCGTAGACCCGGTGCACCGACCGCAGTTCAAGTGCTGGCGTACCAGTCACCTTCACGCTCCCATCCATGTTGCGAGCACGAAGGCCCGATCCTGGAAGTGGGAGAGCGTGCGTAGCGAGTGCGAAACTGCGACGCGGAACTCCGCTTAAGGTGTCTCCGAGCGTAGGAGCCTTGTGTTTCGCTCCATCGCCGCGGTTTGTTTCGCGGGCTTTACGTTCAGGGCTGCAGTGTTACGACCGTGCTGCCGTCGAAGACGTACACCTCGATCCCGAGGTCCGCCGCCGCGCATCCCACCCAGCCGCCGAGCGCCTGCACGATCAGCTCAGTGACCACGAGCACCATGCGCTCGGCAGTCGGCACCGAGTCGCGCAACCAGAGCAACTTGAACATGTCCGCCATGACCTTGTTGCGGTAAGCGGGCTTGTAGGCGCCCTGATTGCTGACCAGCTGGACAAGCACCCGGCCCGCAGCGTCGATCCCCTCCACCTCGACACGACTACCGTCGGGCAGCATGAGCGGCTTCGGACGCAGCCGGGTGCCGAGCCGGTCGCCGAGGGCCAGCAGCATTCGGCGTTCTATGGAACCCTCGGCGAACCGGCTCCACTCGCTGGGGGCTTCAAGTACTGTCAGGCGCACGTGCCGGAGTCTAGGAACCGCCCGTTTCTTACGTGTTTCACGTTGTCGGTGCCGACTGGCGAGGCCCACAACGCTGTCCTTCGCGGCGAGCATTTCTCCCCCGCCGGGCCGGCGGCATACCCCCACGGGGTGCGCATCACCGCGCTCAATCCGACTCAGGCCGGGAACACGGTCGAGCTCGGCGGTCGACTTCGGCAAGGGCGGCTTCTCGCACGGCTCCCTGCAGACGGTGACCGTCAAGGACTTCCGCGGCGGGTCGCGGGCTGACCCCTGACTGGGCGAGGTCACCATCGGCCGGGCGGGGCGGCGATCGACGCGGCCAAGCAGGACGCCCTCCTTCTAGTGGGTGCGGGCTTGGAGCAGCGCGATCAGAAGGTGAGGCTCCAGCTGTCGAGGTAGCCGGGGTCGACGGTGAAGATGTCGGGCGTGTTGTCCGTGACGCGGAGTTTCCAGGTGCCGTTGGCAGGGAGTGCCGAGGCGTCGACGGTGTAGGTGTCGTGCGGTTCTGTGCCGGTGCCCCAGATGAAGTCCTTCACGAGCAGCACGGTGCCGTCGTCGCTGACCAGGAAGATGACCATGCGGGGACACCGAGCGGCCCCTGGAGGCAGGGGCCGCAGTTCACCCGCCTCTGCCATGCCAGAGGCGGGTGAGGGCAACGGGCTCGACAGCCGCTGCTCAGCTCTCTGCGGGATGTGGCCGGCCGAAGAGAAGGTCGTAGCCGGGAGGCAGCTGCAGGAGGACCCTGCTCATCAGGTCTTCGCCTGCGGCGTCGGCCGCAACGCTGAGTACCGCACTGACGTCCCAGGTGGCCGTCCGTTCGGTGGCCCCTTCGATCCATGCCGCCGTGGCCCGGATGAACCGCTCGGGCGGGAGCGGTTCATGCGCCTGGAGAGGGTTGAGCAGCACCAGCGCACACGTTTCGGGAAGCCGGTCCGCCAGTTCGGCACGTGCCTCACCCACCAGGTGTGCACCCAGGAGTGCCAGCACGACGCGGGTGGCCCGCTCGGCCTCTTCCCGTGTGCGGTATTCACCTCGCTCCTGGACCGCTGCCAGGAACGCGTCCCACAGCATGCGCATGAGTTCCTCCGCGTTCGAAGCTGGTGAACCCCGTGCGGCAGGGTCTGCGCCGCGCGCCGACCGCGCCGACCGCGCCGACACGATGGTCAGCCACCGCTGATCTGCTTGTGTGCCGAGTCCCCGCTGCTGAAGTGATCGTGCAGGTTTAGCTTGATCGGTTACCGAGATACGCGGCCACAGGACGCAGGCCTCACGTGCGGGCCCGATCTGCTGGTTACCCAAGAGGACCTGATCAACGTGGACCCCACCGCCCCACCGACGGCAGCGTGGAAATGCGCCGGGTTCATCGGCACGAACTCGCCGGTACCGGCAGTCATGTGCTTCTACCTGTGATTATTGTGAGCTGGGTACCGCGCCGCTGGCCTGTCGGCATGGGAGCATTGAATGTGGAATTCTCCGACGGGGAGCTCGAGGAGATCCGCGAGATCGCCCGCGCGCGGGGGATGCCGATGAAGGCCTTCGCCAGCTGCAGCGGCGCCGGTGTCGGTGCGGAAGCCGCACACGGTCTTGCCGTCGATAGCCAGGCCGACCAGCCTATCGCCCGGTTCGTCGACCGGGTCGGCGGTGTACCGGGCGAGCCGGGCGCCCACCGCGTCGTCCAAGGCGTCGCCGTCCAAGCAGGCCAGGAGCCGACCGACCCAGCGTGAAGGCGTTCGGTGTGCCGGCAGTCAACCCGAGCCGTCCACGCAGGTCGCAGTCGGTATCAGCGGCGAAGCGGGCGATGACGGCCAGGGACGTGGCTCCACCGAGGACGGCGATCAGGCACAGCGCGAGCAGAGAGCCCAGGCGGTAGCGGCAGCCTCGGACGCGGCGGGGATCGGGTATCCGGCCCATCCCGTCCGCCAGGCAAGTGAGCTACGGCAGCTCACCGGGCAGGTGGAGTCGATGTCTGCACAGTGGCACCGCCGGACACCGATCACGGATCATGACACGCGAACGCGACCCCTGTTCATGATCAAAGACTTCGACAACCTTGATCATCAGGGGTCGCGTTCACTGCTGCCAGTCAGGCCGTTCAGTCACTGCTCGATCCATCGGGGAGAACCGCTCACCACGTCACCTGAGAGAGCATCCGTCCTGGCTGATCACGCCGCGGTGAACCGTTCGGCGGCATCCCAGAGTTCGCCTTCGCGCCATGGGTCGTAGGACTCCTCCGACGAGCGGTCCACACGGCTGCGGTCGACGTAGGAGCCTGTCGGCGCCCGGGTCGTGCCGAGGACGACATCGGCGAGGTAGCGGCCCGCGACGTTGCGGCTGGTGGCGAACGGGGTAAGTGCCATCACCGGCAGGATGCGCCGCATCGCGAAGCGGGAGACGGGGTCGGCGTTGCGGGCGAGGCCGGTGCCGGGGACGAAGCCCGGGTTGTAGGCGACGGCGTCGATTCCGGCTGGCAGGCGGCGCGCGTACTCGTGCACGAGGTAGATGGCGGCCAGCTTGCTCGTCGAGTACGCAGTGCGCCCGGCGACCGTGGTGTCCGGGTTGGGGAAGGCGCCGGTGTGGGCGAGGACGTCCGGGGACCTCCAGGCCGGGCCGGGCACCATGCCCATGTTGTGCTTGAAGTCGCCGAAGTGGGTGTCACTGACGGTGATCACGATCCGGGCGGGAGCGGCGAAGCGGTCCTGTAACAGGCGGACGAACAGGTGGTTGGCGAGCACGTTGACCGTGAAGGTGGACTCGAGCCCGTCGGGTCCCTCGGTGAGGGCGTTCGTGTACTGGATGCCCGCGTTGCCCACGAAGCCGCGCAGCGGCGGCAGTTCACCGCGATCGAGCCGGTCGCGGATCTCGGTGGCGGCCGAGCGGACGCTGTCCAGGGAGCCGAGGTCCGCCGAGACGTGCGAGACCGTGTGCCCGCCCGTAGCGAGTTCCTCAGCGAGCTGTGCGCCGGAGGATCCGCGGGCGACGACGAGGAGGTGCGCGTCCGGCGACCGGTGCAGGATGTGCTCCGCGGCGACGCGGCCGATCCCGCGGCTCGCGCCCGTCATCACGACGGTGTGCTTCATGCAAGCTCCTTCACTGGTCAGCCGATGGCGCCCGTCTCGGGCACATCTCCACGCTCGCCGCTCGCGCCACCGCCAACCAGTGCCGTCCCCGTCACTAGGACCGGCAGTACCCAGGCTGATACGGCGCCGCGTGGCGAGAATGAACCCATGGCTTCCTCCCGCTCCGATTTCGCAGCGCTCCTGCGCGCCTGGCGCGACCGCCTCTCCCCGACCGACGCCGGCTTCACCGTGACGGACGGCCGTCGTGCCCCGGGACTGCGCCGCGAGGAGCTGGCGCAGCTGGCCGGGCTTTCCGTCGACTACGTCCTGCGCCTGGAACAGGGACGCGCGAAGAACCCATCGGCCCAGGTCGTCGGCGCCCTCGCCCGGGCCCTTCAGCTCTCCCGCGCCGAACGCGACCAGCTGTACCGCAGCGCCGGGCTCCTGCCGCCGCAGGACGGGACGGTCAGCACCCATGTGCCCGCGGGGATCCAACGGCTCGCCGCGCGCCTGGGCGACGTCCCGATCGGGGTGTTCACCGCCGACTGGACCCTGGTGTGGTGGAACACCATATGGAGCGCACTGCACGGTGATCCCGCCGTCCTCCCGATCGCCGAACGCAACCTCGCCCGTGCGCTCTTCGGCAACGGCGCCGCACACGCCTCGATGCGTCCCGTCCGGTCCGAGCGTGGACCAGACGCCTTCGCGGCGTCGATCGTCGCCGACCTCAAGGACGCTGTGTCCCGCTATCCCGCGGACACCCAGCTCGATCGTCTCGTGCAGGAACTGCGAGAAACATCCGACGCCTTCGCTCATCACTGGGTCAGGCAGACGGCCGCCGCCCAGCACACGACTGACCGCAAGACGATCCGGCATCCGGAGATCGGCGACATCCTGCTCGACTGCGACGTCCTCATCGTCCCCGGCGCCGACCTGCGCATGGTCACCTATACGGCAGCGACCGGAAGCAGCGACGCGGGGAAACTGGACCTTCTTCGGGTCACAGGTGGCCATACCGGTGGCCATACCACCACCGCACTCCCCTGACCGGCGGCTGCTGGGTTGTTTCACCAAGCCGACCGGGGCGAACCTCAAGGCTGCCGCCAACTACTATCGGTCACAGCCCGAGCACACGCTCGACCTGCTTCATCTCGGAGCCTGAGAACGCATCAGCCCTGCCCTGTGCCCAACTTCCGTGATACACCGGGAAGATCACCGTGACGGGAGCAGAGAGGGAACAGCCCATGGGCCGACCGACGACCTCGACTCCGCTGCCGGGCGACACGAAGGTGCTGTCCATCGGGCTGCATCCGAGTGCGCTCGACTACAGCCGGATGCCCGACGGTGTCGACGAGGCGGTACTCACTGCCCGGATCGACGCGGCCAACGCGGCGCTGCGCGAAGCGGGGTTCGATGCTGTTCCGTGCCTGATCGACACCTCTCCGGACCGCGCCGAGGCGACCGTCCGGAAGCAGCTCCAGGAGCATGCGTTCGGCTTGGCGATGATCGGCGGTGGCGTACGGATGCTGCCGGAGAACACCCTGCTCTTCGAGCGGCTGGTCAACGTCCTCACCGAGGCGGCGCCCGGCATCCGGCTGTGCTTCAACACCACGCCGGAGGACACCAATGAGGCGCTGAGGCGGTGGATCCAGGCGTAGACGAAGCGTGGGCAACTGAGGGCCGTCCGCATACCTGTCGAACGGTATGCGGACGGCCTCTCATGTTCAGCGTGGGTTTCCGGGCGAGGATTGGATCCCTGTTGACTCATGCCCGTTCATGGTGGGGTCGCGATGGTCCCAGGTGTCGATGGTTTCGAACCCGGCGAGCAGGGTGGACAACCGCTCGCGAGAGTGATGACGGCAGACCGCACCGTCACCGGTGGTGCGGCCGCCTGGACGAGCTGTTCGAGCTTCCGCTTGCCGAGCACTTTTCCGCAGCGCCGCTCGAGGGCCGATAACGCCTGGTCGTATGAGCGGCGCACGGCCTCAGTGACCGCAAGGCGCCGCAGCCTCATGGAGTGCCAGCCTGCGGGCAGGGACTATAGCGCGTCGGCGGGATACACGTTGCGCAGCCCATTCCGTCGCCAGCCCGGGCACCTGGGCGCCGTCAGCACCCCCACCACCTGCGTCTCCACCCCGGCGAACGGCGACGCCCCGCCCTCGACCGCAACCCGACGAGACGCCTCGTCTGCTCCGGCTCTCGCACACCAGCCTCCGCCACCAGCTCAGCTACGGTCTCCCGCGTGATCACAAGCCGCGACAGCTTTTCGCGCTAGGCCTCCAGCCGTACGGTCAACTCGGCGATTTCCGACTCGAGTTCCTCGACCCGGGCGCGGGCCGCCACCTCCCGGGACTCCAACTCTTCGAACAATGAGCCCATCGACGCCCCTCTGCCGCCACGGTAGAAAGACACCGCCCCGCCCACCCCCCGATCAGCGTTCCGCCAGCTCAGCCCTTCCCGGGAGAGGAAGTGCACCCATCATGGATGAGCCAGGAACTACAGCCGGTCGTTATAGCCGCCACGAGCCCAGACTTCCCGCTGGAACCGGGCGGGCGACATGACGTCCGCTCCGCTTTCGCGGCGCCAGACCACGTCACAGCGATAGCAGTACCAGGCGTCTCTCCATAGGTGATACGCGCGGGCCGCGCCCGCATCGATCTGCGCACGGATCTGTCGTCTCCGCAGGCCCACCAGCACAAGCACGACTACATCGGCACCAGCCAGCACCAGCCAGATGAGAGGTCCGAAGAGCGCGAAGAAGGCGAACCAGGGCAGCGTCCCGGCAGCCACAATCATGATGCCCGGCACCTCGGGAGGCTCTGGCGCCAGCGCGAGCCGCCCGGCGAGCGGGGAGTACGCGGGGCCGCCCTCTCGCCGCTGTTCGCGCGGTATCCGGCCCTCGTCGACGATGCGGGGCACAGACTGCGCCCAGTCGCCCCCGCAGCGCGGGCACAGTGGCGTCCTGGGCCCCCGTTGACGGGCAGACGGATCCGGGCCCATCCCCCACCTCCCTGCATCGGCGCAGCTGGATCTTCCCGGCCTTCAGGGCTCTCCTGCCCTGGTTCCATCTGGGCGGTCCTGGAGGGGAATTGCCCGGTGAGACTCGTCGGAACCTGGACTTCGAAACGTGTGCGAGGAAAGTACGACGAACGCCGCAGGCGGGTTCACTACCCCACCGCTTTCGAAAACAGGTCGTCGATCGACATCGCTGCGATCGAGGGCGCCTGCCGCCACCTGATCGCCGCCCCCCTCGACATCACTGGAGCCCGCTGGGGTCTTCAGGGCGCCGAAGCCGTCCTCCATCTGCGCACCGTGACCGCCAACGGCGACCGCGACGCCTACCGGCGCTTTGACTCGACCCGCGAGCACTATCGCCAGCGCCTCTATCCCACCCCCGGCCAGGACGACTGCGACCTGACCACTTGATCAGTGGGCCAACCATACGAAGGGCTCGCCCGGTCCCGAAGGAGAACGTAGGGAAGTTGGACCGGCCGTGATGGGCGGGTCATACCCGGGAGGGTTCTAAGGCCCAAAGCCTCCATGACCGAGGTCAGTTCGGAGCCACACCTGGCCTCGAACGGGGGACGCGGGCAGGACGGTCTCCGCCGATCCGGGCGGGGCGGTCTATGCCGATCGCGGGCGGGCCGCCCTGCCGGGGACCCCCTGTTCGAGGCCGGACCTCCGGGACTCGGCAGACGTGGAGTGCAGTCAGAGCGCCACCGTCACCGGGGCGAATCGCACCTCTGCCCGACGGGCGGCCGCGTCCTTACGCATCCTCGGCACGCCGACGTAGCACGCCGTCCCGGCAGCCGACTTGATACGCCGACAGCAGCGCCCAGGCCTGGCGGGCCCCCTCTCAGGACGTCGCGCGGACGAAGCGGAGGGATGCGGTGACGGTGGTGTGGCCGCGCATCATGCCCATCTGGTTCCAGCCCATGCCGAACTGCTCCCGATCCACGGTGAACTCCACCGTAAGCGTGACCGCGCCGGCGCTCGCCTCGGTGAGGTGCGCGGTGAAGGACTGCGGACGGCTGATGCCCCGCACGGTCAGCTGACCGGCGACCTGGACCGTCTTGTCGTCCCCGGGAGTGGCACTGCGTACGGCGAAGGTGATCTCGGGGTGCCGGTCGGCGTCGAAGAAGTCGGCGGACCGCAGGTGCGTGTCGCGCTTGGCGTTCTTGGTGTCCAGGGAGGCGGCGTCCAGGGTGATCGAACCGCTGGCGGAACCGTCGGGGCCGACCTCACCCCCGCCCGTGAGACCGGTGAAGGTGCCCTTCACGGTGACCATGCCCCACATCGTCTTGTGCCGGATGCCGACGGTGGAACGGGCGGGGTCGAGTTGCCAGATGCCGGTTTCGACTGCCACAGACATGAAGCCCTCCTGAGGGGATGGGTGGGAGAGTGGTGTGGAGGCGGGAGTGCGCCGCACCCTAGTAGTCCAAATTTGGATTACCGCAGGCTAGCTGATACTCCAAATTTGGACAACAGGTAGACTGGGACACCATGGCCGACTCCTCCTCCCCCGCCGACCCGCCCGGACGTGACGCAACACGCGAGTCCGGCCTGCTGCCACCCGAACTGCGCGCCTGGATGGGACTGCTGGCCGCGGCCGGCGCGATCGAGCAGCAGCTGCGCGTCCGGGTGAAGGAGACACTCGGCGTCTCCCACGACGAGTTCCTGGTGCTGTGCCTCCTGGCCGACGGGCCCGTCACCGGCCTGCGCATGACGCAGATCGCCGAGCGCCTGGGCCGCCCCAAGACCCGGCTCACCTATCAGGTCGCCTGCCTCCAGCACGCCGGACTGATCACCCGCAGCACCGCGTGCGGCGACCGGCGCGGCATCCAGGTGACACTCACCGACAAGGCACGGCAGATTCTTCGAGAAGCCTCCGACACGCTGGCCGAAGCCGTCACCCGAGCCATCGAGGGCCTGGAGGGCCAGCACGATTGCGCGATGATGCACAGCCTGCTGCTGAAGTCGGCGGACGCCGAGGACAGCATGTAGGTCCCCTACGGGCCCAGGTTTGGAGCCCGACCCTCTTCATCAAGACTCTCCGGACCTGACCCGCCCATCACGGCCGGTCCAACTTCCCTACGTTGCTCTGCGGGGCGTGGTGAGCCCTTCGTATGGTTCATCCACCAGGGGCGTGGGGTATGGCATTCCAACTTCTGCCGTTTGAGGCCCCCATCGAGTGGCCGCCCGACGCCCCACGACGACTCGGCTGCCCATTAGGGAGTGCGAATGATCGCTCCGCCTGGGCGCCGAGTTCCTGGCTGCCACCGGCGGCGAGATGACCGTCTTCGGCACTCCCGACCGGCTTGCCGACCTCGGCGGCGTCGCTCCGGCTCCACGGGACTCCGGCAAGATCAGCGGAAACCTGCGACGTTCTCAGCGATACAACCGCAGACTCCAACGGGTCTTCTACATCTCCGCGTTGTTCAGCATCCGCCACTGCGAGGAGTCCCGCCGGTTTTGCGTCCGCAAGCGCGCCGAAGGCAAGCGTCACACGCAGGCCGTCCTCGCCCTGGCTCGTCGCCGCGTCAACGTCCTCTGGGCCCTACTTCACGACCGGACGGCGCTACGAGCTCACGCCGCCTACCGCTCTCGCGGCTTGACAAACGGCATGAGGAATCGATGGCAACCGGTCCAAGTTCCTTGTCGTAGGACACCCATGAACAACTGCCTTCACGAGACAGGCAGTCGAGGACGGGGCGGGTCCCGGCGGCCAGTTGGCGGGTGAGGGCGCTCACCTTGGCAGCCATGCCTGCCTGGCTGGCGATCAAGTGCTCCACGCAGGCGCGGAGCCGCCCGGCCAGACCGTGCCGTGGTTCGGGAAGTCGTGTGGGGGGAATTTCCAGGGGAATCCGGTGCGGTTGAGGCACATAATCGCGTCAGGTGGCCCGTCTTGGCAGCGAGGTCAAACGGATGGGAAGCAATGGTGGAGCGGGCGGGCAACGGTGCGACATCGACGGTGAAGGCAGCAGCGCTCCGACGAGCTCGGCGCCGGGCGGGGCGGTGCGCTCCAGGCGACGACACGAAGGGGGACGCCAGGAGCCGGTCGGACTGGACGCGGGGGCGGGTACTCGCCGCGCTGGCGGTGCTGACAGCGGGGCTGCTGGCGTTCCACCGGGCCGTGCCGAACTCCGTGGGCCGCCTGGGCAGTTTGCTGGAAGCGTTCCTGCCCTGGCTCGGCTTGGTGGTCCTGGTGCTGCTCGGCCTGGCGCTGCTGCGCCGTTCGGCCACCGCGCTGGTGGCCTTGCTCCTGCCGGTTGCGGCCTGGACGTACCTCTTCGGTGGGCTGCTGCTGCCCGCGGCGAAGACCAGCGCGCACGACTTGGTCGTGGTGCAGCACAACGTCAGCGACGACAACACCGACCCGGCGGGCACGGCCCGCGCCCTCGCTGACGCCGAGCCCGATCTCATCGCGCTTCAGGAGCTGGTACCCCCGGCGCTGCCCGTCTACGAAAAGACTCTCCACCCGCACTACCCGCACCACACAGTCCAGGGCACCGTCGGACTGTGGTCGAAGCATCCGCTCACCGATGCCCGGCTGGTGGACATCAAACCCCAGGGGATCGCGGGGGCCTGGAACCGCGGACTGCGGACCGTGGTCCACACGCCGCACGGCGAAATCGCAGCGTACGTCGCTCACCTGCCCTCCGTCCGCATCCGGGCCAGCGGCCTCGCATCCTCCTGGCGCGACGAGAGCGCCCGGCTGCTGGGCAAGACCATCGCCGCCGAAAAGCTGAAGACGGTGATCGTGCTGGGCGATCTCAACGGCACGGTGGACGACCGTGGGCTGGCCCCGCTGACCTCACGGATGAATGTGGCGGAACGGGGCTTCGCCTTCAGCTTTCCCGCCGCCTTCCCACTGGCCCGGATCGACCAGGTCATGGCCCGCTCGGCAACCATCGGCCACATCGGCACCCTGCCCGCCACCGGCAGCGACCACCTACCCGTCACCGCCCGCATCACACTGGCCTGAAGAGGCGTTCCCCGGCTCTCCCTGGTCATCTGTGGGCCGCAGCGCTTGTAGATGGTCCATGGTGGTGCCGTCGGGCTTCCGCCCGACGGCGGCCGCAAGAACGGCGGGGAGGTCTGCCTCGGGGACTGCGGCGCACACATCCGCCAGGACGTGAGGAAAGTCGTCATCATCGATGGCACCCATGTGCTCCTGGCGTGCCCCACTAGGAGGAATCGGATTCGTCCGCGGCCTGAAGGCCGGGGCGTCCTCCGGCTATCCGGTGCAACATCCGCTCGCTGGGAATGCGCGGATGCCACCGGGGGCTCAAACGGCTCCGGTACCGATTCTCAACGCTGCTGAGCTGCGATGATTGAGCCTGAGGTACCGGGGCGGTAGCCTGGTGGCATGCCAGCACTCAACGTGGATTACGACGATGGAGAGCTCCAGGAACTCCGTGAGATCGCCCGTGAGCTTGGGATGCCGATGAAGGCATTCGTGAAAGCCTCCACGGCCGAAAAAATCGCTCATCACCGCGCCCTGAAGGCAGGGGCCGCCGAGTTCCAGCGCGTCTTCGCCGACCCGGAGCTCGCTAGCGCGATCGCGGACGCGGGCATCGAAGACGGCCCCCAGTCTCGTGCAGCGGGCAGGGCTGCCTGATCCATGCCTCGCGTCGTACACGTCGACGTGCGCTGGCTGCTGCAGCAGCACGAAGCGGCGCTCCCTGACCAGCCGCAGGTGAATGACTTCTCCGCCCTCATGGCGGCCGTCGCGCGACACCGTGTGGACCCACCCCGGCTCGGAATCGACTCCGACGCCTCCTGGCGCGCCGCCGCGCTCCTGCAGACGCTGCTCCTGCTCAAGCCGCTGCCCGCCTACAACGTCCGATACGCGTGCGCGATCACCATCGCCTACATGCACGCCAGCGGCGAGGGACTCGACGCGCCGTACGGCGAAGTCGTCGACCTCGCTAAGGACCTGCTCACCGGCAAAGACCATGTGTTCGGTGCGGCCGACCGGATCCGCTCCTGGCGCGTCTGAAAACCTAAGATCTGCCAGCCGTGGGACTGCGCCGGGGCGAGGCGCGCGACCCAGGGTGGTCCCCGAGCGGCTGCTGCTCGGGCTGGTCGGCTACAAGTGGATCCTGTTCACCCGGCTCGGTGAGGCGCTCCTGCCCCGCTACCACGATCCTGCCTGCATCCGTCCGATCGACCGCATCGACGAGCGGGTCAAGCGGGCTCTGTGGTGGCTCATCACCCGCGACATGCTGATTTCCACCGGGCTGTACCGGCTGCCGAGGCAGCTGCGGCCCGCTCACGCGCTCCCCTTCCACCTGGCCCACGCGGGAGTGATGCCACGCGGCTACGCGCGGGCCGTCCGCCGCGGCCAGATCGCCCCCAAGGTCAGTGCTGTCGAGGCGTATACCGACAAGGGGCTGCGACTGGCGTACCGGCTGGGGTTCGTCGGCTTCCGGCTGGTCTTCAACAACATCATGGGCATGGAACTCACCGCGCACTGGCTGACCTGCTATTTCCGGGAGACGCTGCGCACCACCCCGGGCGAGCAGGAGATGCGGGAGGCCATCGACGCTCGCCTGGCCTGGCAGGAACAGGTGCTGCCAGGCTCCGGCGGCTACGCCCGCGTCGTGCGTCTCATCGGATGCGCCGCGATACCGTCGGCCAGGGCGGGAAGAGGAACAGGAAGCGAAGGTCGCGCGGTCGGCGAGAGCGATGGGCAGGGTTCATGGATACCTGGACGTGGGTGGTCGTCGCCGCCGTGATGCTCGCGGCCGTCGTACTCGGCGTGGCGGTCGTGCTGTTGCTGCGGCTTGTCCGTACGCGCCGTGAGCTACGACGCGCCGGGCTCCCGACCGGCCCGCGTTGGGTGTTCTGGGGCGCCGTGCTGTATCTCGTCCTGCCGGCCGACCTGTTGCCCGATCCCGTCTACATGGACGACATCGGGGTCCTGCTGCTGGCCCTGAAGTCGATGCGGGCCCCGCACAGCGAGGACGCGGGAACTCCTTTGAGCAGGTGAGACGTTGTCCGACTGACGGTCACTTCGACAGGCGGCAGCGATGAGCGAGCTGGTTCCCGGGGGCAATCTGCCCCTGCCGGGCGGCACCCTGACCATCCGGGTGCCGGGGCCCTTCGACATGTCCGCGATCATCACCGACGACAGCGGGAAGGTGCGCGGGGACGGCGACTTCGTGTTCTACAACCAGCCGGCCGCGCCCGGGGCCCGGCTGCTCGGCGAGGAGCTCGTCGTCGATCCGACCGCGCTGCGGGCCGGGGCGAGCCGCGTCACCGTGGTCATCAGCCCCACCGAGCCCGGTATGCCCCTCGGGCACCTGCCCGCACCCACGCTGCACGTCAGCGGGCCGGGCGGGCTCGTGGTCGCCCGGTTCACCCCGCCCCGCCCGCAGCGCGAAACCGTGTTCCTGCTCGCGGAGGTCTACCGCCGCGGTCCGGCATGGAAGCTCAAGGCACTGGGGCAGGGGTACGCCGAGGGACTGGCCGGTGTCGCGCGGGACTTCGGGGTCGACGTCGTGGAGGATGCCGTGCCGTCGCTGGGCGGGGCTGGCGCGGGCGGGGCTGGCGTGGGCGGGGCTGTCGTGGGCGGGTCACCGCGTCCGGTCGCGCCGCCCGGGAGGGACGGCTCCCGAATGCCGAGCACCGCACCCGGCTCGCGCGGCTTCCGCCCTCCCGGCCCCCGCGGTCTCCGCCTGTCCGGCGCGTTTTCCAGGGGCAATGGTCCACGCGTGCCGGCGTCCGGCTCCAGCGGTTCCCCGGTGTCGGGGGGCGCGCCCGATCCGGACGACTACCTGAGCCTGGTGAACTCGGCGCGTGCCAGGAGTGGTTCACCTCCGGTGGTCCTCGACGCGCGGCTCACGGCGGCGGCTCGGGACCATGCCGCCGGGATGGCCGCGCGGGGCCAGCTGGCCTCCACAGGGCCGGACGGAGTCTCGGTCCATCAGCGGATCACCGGGAGTGGATACGCGTACCTGGCGGTGGGTGAGCACCTGGTCTCCGGGCCGCGGACGCCGGCCGAATTCGTGGAGTACTGCCTCTCGGCCGAACGGTCACGGAGCACTCTGTGCGAACCGGCGTTCACTGAGGCCGGGTTGGCGTACGCCGCCGACCGGCGCTCCGGGGACATGTTCTGGACGGCGTTGTGGGCCCGGCCCTTCACTCCGGCCGGGCTGGCACAGACGGCCGCCGACGTCGTCGCCCTCACCAACACCGAGCGGGCCAGGGCCGGGCTGACACCGCTGTCCGGTGACCCGCACCTCACCGCGGCCGCCCAGGGCCACAGCGCCGACATGGTGGCGCGCGCGTTCTACTCCCACACCTCCCCCGACGGAAGCGAACCCTGGGACCGGGCCGCCGCCGCGGGCTGCACCCGGCGGTCCATCGGCGAGAACATCGCCTGCGGGCAGCGCTCCCCCGCCGAGGTCGTCGACGGCTGGATGAACAGCCCCGGCCACCGCGCCAACATCCTCAAGCCGAGCTTCACCCACATTGGCGTCGGCTTCGCCGGTGGCGGTGCGGCGGGCACGTACTGGACGCAACTATTCGGCGGTTGAGTACCTGTTCTCGAGCCGTCTCCACGACATCCTGGGGCGGAGGTGAGTCGGTGGCCCTCTGCCAGTAGTGCTCCGTCGGATCCGGGCCGCTGCACCGGGATCCACGGTTCGCCGATTCGAGACCGGCGGCTGCCAGGTAGCCCGAGCCGCAGCGGCCGATGCCGTCGGGCAGCCGGACGATGACCTCGGCGACACGCCCGATATCCACTCCGCTGCGGCGGCCTTCCGTGTCTGCTCAGCGCTCCCCGTCGGCCCCGCCACCCGCGATCAGGACGGAACTCACTCGCCGTACCCTGCGGCGTGATGACCTTCGGTTGAAGGGTGAGGGTGATTCGCTGGGTCCGGCACTGCGCCAGTCCGCCGTCGCCGCCCGCCTCCACGATCCAGAACCGGATCCTCCCCTGGCCGCCGGCCTCCCGGCCTACGGCGGGGTGCGCCCTGGAGGAACTCGACTGCCCCGTCGGCGCGATCGCCAACAGCTTGGTCTTCTCCGCCGATGGTGAGCCCTACTCGTACTCACCAGCGGAGCCCATCGAGTGGGCACCCGCCGTGTAACCCGTTTCCTGAGCGTGCGCCTTGGCAAGATCCGCCGCGCCGATCCGGAGTTCGTCCCCGTAGTGAGGGGGAGAGCCAGACGCGTTGCCTGGTCAGCCGTGGCTGTTCCGCCACCGGTATTGACCGCAGGGTGAGCGGTCTCGGATTCGACGCGGGTGAGCTTCTCGGGGTTGCGGACGTAGCCGAGGCCGGTGATGCGGGCGTCCTCGACACGGATCGCCATGACGCCGTCGATCTCGCCGTCCAGGCCTACAACGAATGCCGGGTTGCGTTTGACCACAGTGGGGTCACAGGTGATCGTGCCTTCGGGGCCGGGCGGCAGGTGGACCGTCATGATCAGGTGACAGGTTTCGGTGCCCGCAGGTGGCGAGCATGTCCTTGACCGTGGTCATCACTGGTTGCCTCCTTATCGCTGCCGGAGGCCAGCGGGCCGGGCGGCCGCACTTCTTCCACCCTGGCCCTTGGCGGGCTGACCATGGCGCGGCGACGCAAACGCGCCCTGGACACCCCCCGATCGGTGAAGGGGCGTTCCCGAGCGCGTACGGGTTCGGCGTCAGTGGTAGGCGTGGACGACGGCGTGGCCCTTGCCGCGGCCGATCATCCACTTGTTCACGGGCGTGGTGATCAGGAAGGCGACCGCGAACCCGCCCAGCAGGGCCGACCAGAACAGCCCGTCCGACAGGTGGGCGTCCATCGCGCCCGGCGTGAGGGCGATGATGGCGTTGTCGACCAGCTCCATCACCGCGATCGAAACGGTGTCGGCGGCCAGCGCCACCTTGATCGCTGCCTTGAAGTCCAGGCCGGCCCTGAGCACCGCGAACAGCGTGAACGAGTAGCCGAACAGGAACGCGAGCGCGATCGCGAGGACCATGGTCGGCACGTTGCCCCACAGCAGGGCCGTACCGATGACCATGCCAAGGATCTCGCCGATGGCGCACCCGGTCAGGCAGTGCAACGTCGCCTTCGCAGCCGTCGCCCAGGAGGCCCCGACGTGCCCGTGCCCGCCGTGGTGAGTGGCGTGACCGTGGTGAGCCTCGTGAGTGGTGTGGTCGTGCGCGGCGTCGGCGTGTCGAGCATTGTGGTCCATGGCCGTCATCCCCCATTCCCGTCCAGCGTGGCCCGTATTCCGAGCCCCACACCCCGAACCATATACCCCTAGGGGGTATTCCTCTATGGCTGTTCCCCATTTCTGTTGAGGGCCGCTGGAGGAACGTCCAGGTGCGACCGGCGCCCACGCCCAGAGTCGGCCACCCGGACCCCTTCCCGCCGCTCAGCCGGAAGACATGTGTGGCCCGCGGCATAGACGGTGTTGTCGGCCAGGTCGACGCCGAGGCCGTGCAGGGTCGCCGGTTCCCGGATCGGCGGGCGTGGCGTCCTGGCCGGTGTCGGTGCTTAAGCAGGCGGCGAGCAGCACGGCGGCCGCCGCCAGGAAACCAGCGGCGCGCCCGCGGCGCCGCAGTATGCGGCGCCGCGGTGATCACGTGCGGATCCGAGCTGTCGGAGGAAGGCAGATCGGCCGATATGCCGGGGCGGGGCGGGCAGCGGTGGCGCCCGCCCCTCTCCGGCGGTCCGGTCAGTCCGTGCCGAGCAGCTTGTTCATCTGCGTGATCTCGGCGGTCTGGGAGGTGATGATCGCTCCGGCCATTTTCTTGGCGGGCTCGTAGGCGCCGTCGGCCTGCTCGGTCTTGGCCATCTCCACCGCGCCTTCGTGGTGTTTGATCATCATCTCCATGAAGGCGGTGTCGAACGCCTGACCCGAGGAGTCCTTGAGCTGCTCCATCTCCTCGGCCGACATCATCCCGTCCGCGCCGTGCATGGAGTGGTCCATTGCGCTCTCGGCGGGCACCTCCTCGCCCCAGGAGGTCAGCCAGCCGGACATCGTCTTGATCTCCGGGTCCTGGGCCTTCTTGATGTCCTCGGCGAGCTTCTTCACCTCCGCCGACTCCGCCCGGCTGGGCGCGAGGTCGGCCATCTCCACGGCCTGGCGGTGGTGAGGGATCATCCCTTTCGCGAAGGCGACGTCGGCAGCGTTGTGCCGGCCCTGGGAGGCCGGCGCCGAGGCGGAGGGGGACGTCGCGGTGTGGCCGTTGTGTCCGGCCGAGCCGTCGCCACTTCCGCCGCAGGCGGCCAGGGCGAGCGCGGCCGCCGCTGCGGCAGCCACGGCGGCGGTACGGCGGACGAGGGAACGCTTGCTGCTCATCGGTGTGCAACTCCTTACGCGCAGCCACGGCAGGGCGCGCGGGTTTCGCGGACATGAGGGTGTGCGCAGGCGCGGCACCGGTCACCGGGAACATCCGGGCAAGGGGTGCCGTGCGGGCCGCTCTATATCCGTAGAAGTTGCAGCTCAGAAAGGTCGGGCGGTGCCCGGCCGCTCTCGGCCGATGCCGTGGCCCTTTGCGCCGCGGCATAAGCGGCGGGTGCATCCGGCACCGCGCTGGTCAGTGCGGGCGGCGCGTAAGGGGAGCCGATACCGGCCGCCGCACACGTCCCGTCGGCATGATCAAGATGATCCGACCCGCCATCCGTGTGCGAGCATCCCCCGCTCACGTGCGGTGCGCCCGCCGTCTGGGCCATCACCATGGCGTGCCCGGCATCCGACTGCCCAGTCGGCGCCCCACCGGGGCCCAGGGCATGCATCCCCAGCACACCGGCCAGCACCGCCATCACCAGCAGCACAAACAACCGCCCGGCAGGGCGGCGGCTCGATGCGGTGCTGCTGATCACGAGATCATCGTACGGTCCACGCACGGGAACTGCGCCAGACCGCTTCCGGCATTCAGCGTTTATCCGGCGTTCAGCGTTCAAGGGCAGTCCCGCAAAGATCCGGGTGGACCTTGTTTCGATGGCCGCAGAGCCGGGCGGAATGATGACCTCCTGGGTCGAGGGGCTCGGTTTGGTTCAGTGGCCCGGCTCGGCGTGCGCGCCGTGGTCGCCGAGCTGGGCTTCGAACCAGTCGTGCAGGGCATCGACCAGCGCGGGATCCTTGGTCGCGTACGTCAGGGTGGCCCCGTCCGCACGTTTCTCGTACTGCACGTCGATGTGGTCATGACCGTCCCGGAGTGCGGCGAGGCCGGGCATCTCGTTTCCGTGGATCCGGGCGGGGTCGGCGAAGTCACCCCGGGCGAACGCTTCCGCCTCCTTGCGCAGGTGCCCGTGGATCAGATCGATCTGCTCAGCGTCGCCGGGCCGGTCCGCCACGACGTCTTGGACTCCGCCCGTCGGGGTGGGGGTGAAGCGGTGGGTGGTCTCCTCGAGGTCGAAGGGCATCACGCTCCGGCCCCGCTCCGCCACCGTCTTGTGCCGGTCGGTTCGCCCTTCACCCGCGTCCTGCGGCGAGCCGCAGGACACCAGGGCGAGGGCGGCCACCACAGCGGCGGCGAGTGTCCTCGTCGCGTGGGCCCGCCGCATGCTGCTGTGGGAAACGGACTCCTGCGGAGCAGGGCAGGGAAAGCCGATCCGCCGCCAGCGCGGATCGGCGTCCGCCACCAACTACCCGCAGATGGCTACAAGTTGCTGTGATCATTTGTGAGCTGTGACCACTCCTGTGAAGCGGGCATTCAAGTTCCGCTTCTATCCGACTGATGCGCAGGCAGTCCGACTGATGCGCAGGCAGCTGAGCTGTCGCGCACGTTCGGGTGTGTGCGGAAGGTCTACAACCTGGCGCTTGCGGCCCGTACGGAGGCGTGGGCGCGGCAGGAACGGGTCAACTACAACCAGTCCTCCGCGATGCTGACGGCGTGGAAGAAGACTGAGGAACTGGCATTCCTCAATGAGGTCTCCTCGGTTCCGTTGCAGCAGGCGCTGCGGCATTTGCAGGCCGCTTTCGCCGGCTTCTTCGCCAAGCGGGCCAAGTACCCGCGCTTCAAGTCCAAGAAGAAGTCTCGTGCCAGCGCGGAGTACACCACATCGGCGTTCCGGTTCCATGACGGCCGCCTGCACCTGGCGAAGATGGCCGACCCCTTGAACATGAGCCAGCACCTCCCCGGCCGGCTCTCTACTCGCTCCTGGCCGGGATCAGCCCGTCCGCGACCACGGCTGACACCGCGGCCACCCCAGTGGCGACCAAGAACGCAGTGTCGAAGCCGGACGCCGACGCGGCACCGACGCCGATGCTTGCGGCAGCGGCGCTGGAGGCGACGGCGGCACCGCCCGAGGCGCCGAACTCGTGGAAGGTACTGACGATCCCGGAGGCCACCCCGGCCTCGTGCGGCGCCACACTCCCCAGCGCGGTCGCCGACGCCACCACGAACAGGCCGCCCGGACCCGCCGCGGACACACTCACCCCGACGACCATCGCGATCGTGCCCGACCACAGCACCGGCACGCCGAACCCGCGGAGCTGCGCCGCTACATGCGCGATCCGGACGGCTACCTCATCGAGGTGGGCCAGGCGACGGGGCTGATCCAGGGCCTGCTGGCGCGCACGGACACCTGACCGGGGCGGTGCCGCCGTTACCACGCCGACGGCCGGGCCGCCGCGGTGTGCGGGCCTCAGCCGGACGCGGCACCGGGCCCGTGGGCCCATGGCTGCGGGTCCGTCACCCCGCCAGGGCATGCCATTCGCTCGATCTCCCAGCCGGCGCGCCCTGCGCCGGCCCGGTAGGCGCTCTCGTAGAACGCGAGTACGGCAGCACGCGCGTCGGCCTCGGTACGGACCTCGTCGTACCGCAGCAAGGCCAAGTGGCTGTTACCCCGGGCGATCCAGCGTGCCGCCGCGGGCCGGAGCGGCTCCTCCGCCAGGTGCGCGGGCTCCGGAGCGGTGTAGGAGTAGAACGCGGGCTCGGGGAAAGTGTCGTCCCCGAACCAGAAGCCGAAGCTGATCACCTCCCGGGAGTACGCCTCCCGGGTCACAGGGTCGATCTGCTGAGGCTGCTCGATGTGACGCCCGGAGAACCGGCTGTGGGCGATGTCGAAGGTGTGCCAGAAATGGTGCACCGGGCTGACCTTCCCCGCATACCCTGCGGCGAATTCCTCCAGTACTGACGCCACCTGGCTGAGGACCCGCCAGTAGCGGTTGGCTTGTGGGGGATCGTAGGTCGCGTGCTCGGTGTCCTCGGCGAACGGCCGGCCGGCGTCGGGCAGGTCGAAGGGCCTGGATACGTCGAGCCGCACCCGGACGCCCAGCGCCGCCAGCGAGCCCATGACCGCGTCGTGGAAGGACGCCACGGACTGGCCGATGAGCGGGAGGGAGATCTCCCGGCCGTCCAGAGTCGAAACAGCCAGCTGATGTCCGACGAAGTCGAAGTCCATCGTGAAGATCGGATTGCCGTCGACCTGTCCCATCGGGCGAGTGGTGATGCCGCGCCCCGTGAGATGGAACGGGACATTCCACCAGTGATTACGCCGGACGCTGGCAGCGAGGCGGACCTTCCCGACGATCTGCGCGAAGCGATGGAGCGTGTCTTTGGTGTCGCGCCACTCGGCCAGCGGGATCGGCGGGAACAGTTCCATTGTCATCACCTTCCCTCCCGCCCAACGCTCCTGATGGTCGGACGGGCCCTGGATGACCATGATGACCACACCGGACAGGTGCGGCACCTCGTCGAACCCGGGAGGCGCATCAGCGTGCGTTCACGGCGCTGCCCCGGTCGCCTGGGCGTGTCTTCGTATCGGCCCGGATCGGCCCGCGGCGTTTGGTGCCCTCCACTCGCTGCTCTCGCTCCGCCTCGGCCCCTTGACTCATCCTTCGGATGCCGGGCTGCACCGCAGGGCGGAAGGGTGTCCCCGTACAAGTCCCTTTGGTCGGCGTCCCAAAGCACACGGCCTACGCCGTGCTTGGGAAGTGCTGGTCACAGTCACGGCCCCGTACAGCACGATGACCCATGGCCCACATCGCGTTGTTCCACTCCGTTCTGGGCCTGCGCCCCGCCGAACTCCTCGCCGCCGAGCGACTGGGTCGCTCCGGGCATGAGGTCGTCACGCCTGACCTCTTCGACGGCGCGACCGTCTCCACTCTCGACGACAGGTTCCTTCCCGCCGTTCGCCCCGGTCTCAGGGTGCAGTTGCACGCCGCGGAACCGGATGACTTCGCGCCGCCCGAGCGCGTTGCCGCCCTCTGCCCGGGCGGCGCGTTCATCGCTGTGTCCGGACGCGCAGAGCCTGGACGGACCAGTCGAGCACCGGCGCCAGACTCTCCGGGACCGGCCAGCCGTTGACCACCGCGAGCAACTGAAAGTACCGCTCCCTGCGGGGGTCGTTCACGCTCTCCAGCCGCGTCGCCAGTCGGCGGCGAAGCTCGACGTCATCCGGACGGCCAAGAAGGTGCGCGTAGCGCGCCGTGAACGCCGCGACGATCGGATCGGCTTGGGGCGAGGCCGGGTCGATGCCGGCCGTCAGGGCCGGGCCTACCTGGTCACGGACGGCGGCGGCAATGTCGCGGCGCGGGCCCGCCATGTCGCTTTGGGCCTGCTCAGCTGCCTGGTCCTCGGCCATCCGCCGCACGCCGGCACGGAAATCCGGATCCAGGGAATGTTCGGCCAACTCCACCCACGCCTGGACTTGTTCCGCCTCGGGGTTGTCGGGCAACTCGGGGGTCATCGAGGGCATGACCCCCGCGAATGCGGGGGCGGCGTCAGGACCGCCGAAGACAGCCTCGAGAAAATCGCCGATCAGACGTCGACGTTCGTCCTCGGCAAGCTGGGCCAACTGATGCATGAGTTCCGTCTCCTCAGGGGTGGACCCGCGCTCGGCCACCGCCATCAGTACCGCGCGCCGCAGGCGCAGGACGCGGATCTGCACTGCCAGTGCTTCGGCGTGCGCCGAGGCGACCTCGGGAAGCGACAGCTCCCGGTCTACGATCTTGCGGATCGTGGGAAGGTCCAGTCCCAGCTCGCGCAGGGTCCGCACGAGGTTCAGGCGTGCGACGGCGTCGATGTTGTAGAGGCGGTGGCCGGCCGGACTGCGGTTCGTCGGCGCCACGATTCCGCGATCGGAGTAGAACCGAATGGTCTTGATTGTGAGACCGGTCCGCCGAGCGAGCTCGCCGATCGAGTAGAGCGTGTCGCCGTCCATGCCCCCACCTTTGCGTCTCCCCCTACTGGAGACTCAAGCCCCGGTGCCTGCCAGCCAACACTCCTCATCCACAAGTATCGACAATTCCTCCGCTCGGTGGCGGCGAAACCGTAAACCATTTCTCCCGACCAGTCGCGGTGGGAGAAACTCGCCACGGGGTAACGATCTGCGGACGCCGCACCGGCACTGGCGGAGGAAGGTCATGGCGAGACCCGCGGTCGGGGCAGCTTTACGCCGCTGTACGGAATGCGGCGGATACGAGTACAGCGGTGCGCTGGTGACGGCCGTGGTGACAACCCGTGCCAGGAGGGGCGTACCACGGTCGTCACATCCACAGCACGCCGTCGTTCTCGTGTTCACGCACACGGAACGCAATCATCTGGCGCAGCAGGTCGCCCGGCACGGGCTGGCCGTACGGGAGCTTGACGGAGCCCTTGCCGGTGGCGAAGCCGGCGAGATCGACGTCGAACTCCTCGCGGGTGCTGGGCGTGAACGCGACGTTCGCGTGCTTCGCGTGGCCGCTAACCATAAACAGGATCGTCCCCGACGGGTGCACCCACGCAGGATAGCCCCACTTGATCGCCTCGCTCGCCTCGGGGACCGCCTCGTGGGCCAGCACCCGCATCTGCTCAAGCATCTCGCGGCCCTGCCCGGCGAAGCCCTCGATGTACTCATCGATCGTCTGCGGTCTCCCCATGGCGCCAGTATGGCCTGCCCCACCCCGGCCGCCACAGGCGGACCCAGGAGCTCGGGCTTCGACTGACTCGGAAACGTGCCCACCGGCATTCGAGTCGCTCACTTACTCTGCGTGGTGACTGTGTGGCCGTGCGGCACCGTGCAGCTCCGGCATGGATGGCTACAGGCAGTGACGAGATGGTCAGCATGGCGGGACACCATGAGGCAGAGCGGGATGCTCGATAACCGCCGACTGGATGACCTGCAAGGCGCTCAGCCGCGCGGGGAGCGGCTGGCTTTCCCATGGGCCAGAGCTGCACCGTACCGGCTCCAGGCAGCCGAACCCGAGAGAGCCGGGCAGCCCGCTGAACTACTCTTGAGACGGAAAGGGCGCGGACCATGACGGATGCTGAGCGGCAGTTCGACAAGGTCATGCTGGACCGGTCGGAAGGGTTCGGTGAGCGGCTGCTGGGGCTGCTGCTGGACCGGGAGCAGCAGATGCCGCCGCAGCTTATCGCGCCGCTGGTCGCGGAAGAGATTGCCCGGATCGGTGGCCGGGAGGTCTCGATTCTCCTGCAGGATTACGGCCAAGAGGTGCTGGCGCCCTTGCCGGGCAGGCGGCTGGCGGTCGGCGAGGCCGAGCCGATTGATGCCTCCGACGCTGGTGTGGCCTTCCTGCGCGCAACCCCTGTCGAGGTACCTCAGGCCGACGGCGTCCGTATGTTCCTGCCGTTGCTGGACGGCAGCGATCAGGTGGGGGTGATGGCTCTCACCCTGGACGCCGTCGATGACGATGACCGGCGTCTATTGCACAGGCTCGCCAGCTTGGTCGCCGACATGCTGGTCACCAAGAACAGCTACACCGACCAGTTCTTCTTGGTCCGGCGACGCGAACCGATGAGCGTGGCTGCCGAAATGCAGTGGTCCCTGCTGCCGCCGCTGATGATGGACGTGCCCCAGGTCGCGGTGGCCGGAATCCTGGAGCCCGCCTATGACGTCGCCGGTGACAGCTTCGACTATGCCCTCAACGACGACATCCTGCACGTGGCCGTGGTCGACGCGATGGGACACGGCCTGGACGCCGCCACCATGGCGACCGTCACTATCGGTGCCTACCGACACGCCCGACGCGGCGACATCGACCTGGGCAAGATCTATGCGTTCATGGACCGGGCCATCGCCAAGCAGTTCGGCCCCGAGCATTTCGTCACCGCTGAGATGATGCGTCTGGACATCACAACAGGTCACCTGCAATGGGTCAACGCGGGCCATCCCGCACCGCTGCTCATCCGGAACGGCGAGGTCATCCAGCAACTCCAGAGCCCGACTACCTTGCCGGTCGGCTTGGGCGGTGAAGCGCCCCAGATCAGCGAGCTGATGCTCCAGCGCGGCGACCGTGTGCTGTGCTTCACCGACGGGGTGGTCGAGGAGCACGAAGTCGGCGAGGATCAGTTCGGTTTGGAACAACTCGTCGACTGTGTCAACCGCACCGAGCAGGCCGATGCAGGAGTACGCGCGGTGGTGCGTGCCCTCTCCCATACGCTGAAGCAGGAACGGGGCGGCAGGACCAGCGACGACGCGACGCTCTTCCTCATCGAGTGGCGCGGGGGCGCCGCCGACCACCTCGCCAGCCTGGATTGAATCGACAAGGTCGAGCCTGGACTCCTTGCGCCGGGGTCTCTTCCGTGGCTGCGGCCACTGCCCATCCAGGGTCCGGCTGACCGTTCTGGTGATCGCGACGATGCGGCGTACAGCTCGACCTTGGACTCCGAGTTGCCCATGAGGCCCCTTGCGGGAGAAGCACACCCCCCAGAGCCTCAGAATTGGTGTCACTGGGTTCCTGTGGCAGTCCGTCACGGCAGCCGCGGCGGGAGGGTGTTGACGCGAGCGTGAGCGTCGTGGGTCGTTACGCGTAGGGATCGTGCATCCGCCGCGAGGCGGTCGGCGGCGGACGTGAACGGTGCGGCCGATGCTCGCGGCTTCAGCAGGAGACTCTGGAGGACGTCGAATGCCGCCTCGGGCTCCTGAGGGCCTTTTCCTGAAGCGTGCACGGTCGAGCGTTGAGGTTCTGGGACAAATCGTTCGGCATTGAGCGGTCGATCACGTAGGGTGCCCCGGTTGTATCGAGCTGGAAAGGCGAGTGGTGGACGTGGCACCCCGGAAAGTGACGCGAGACCAGTTGGCGGGGGCCGCGAGGGCCGCGCTGGGTGGCGGTCGGCGGCTGGATGCGCTCGAGCGGCTCGCGGGCGGCAGCAGGAAGGGCGTGTACCGCCTGACGATGGACGACGCTACGACGGCGATCGCCTACCTGTGGGAGGAGTCGGAGAACTACTGGCCAGCGGCCGAGGGCGACGACGACCTCACCGACCCGTTCTCGCCCGGTGCCGGGCTCGACCTGTTCGAGGCCGCCCACGCGCGGCTGGACTCGCTGGGCCTGCGGGTTCCCGAGGTCCACCTGGTCGACCGCGAGCGCACCCACTACCCTGCCGACCTCGCGATCGTGGAGGACTTCGCCGGCGAGGACCTGCTGGACCTGCTCAACCGCGACCCGCGCGCGGCGGAGCCGACAATGGCACGTCTCGCCGATGCCCTGACGGCGATGCGCAGTCATCGGGCGCCGTCTTTCGGCAAAGTAGCCCTGATCGACGCAGGAGGAACCTCGGGGGCGACGTCATGCGAGCAAGCCGCGCTCGACTTCGCGCTGCGCTGCCTGGTCGAAGCGGCTTCGCGGGACCGGAGGATCGCGGACGCCCACGACCGGCTGGAGGAACGACTGCGAGAGTACGCCGCAGCTGTGCGGCCGCGTGCCGAGTACTCAGTCGTCCATGGCGAGCTGGGGCTGGACCACGTGCTGGTGGACCGGGACGGCAATCCCGTTCTGATCGACATCGAGGATCTGCTGTATTTCGACATCGAGTGGGAGCACGTGTTCCTGCAGCTCCGGCATCCCGGCAGCCACTATCAGCGGTTGGCGGTGGAGGGCCTCGACGAAGACCGGCTCGCGCTCTACACGCTCACCCAGCGGCTGTCACTGACGGCGGGTCCGCTCCGGCTGCTCGACGGGGACTTCCCCGACCGGGATTTCATGCAGGGAATCGCCGAGCACCACTTGAACGAGGCGCTGGCGCTGGTCTCGGTAGTTTAGAGCGTGCTTTGCGGTTCACCCCCCGAGAGGATGCTGTCCTGGCCTTCGATCGAATCCCAGGATCTCCCGTCTGCAGGGGCCGCCCGCGCCGTCATGATGAGAGCGAGCTGTTCCGCATCACCGGTGCATCGCCATGGTCTGCGCATCACACCGCAGCGATCCTCCTGCCAGCGGCAGCGAAGGCTCCTGACTCACGCTTTCAGTAGCAGCCGACGGCGTGGCCTTCCCTTTGACGCCAGCGACTACGGGTTCGGGGTACGACGCGGCGGAGCCTGCCTGCGGGCGGGCGTGCTTGCCGAGGAGTGCTCGTCTTCGGCGGGCGGGTGTGTGGTCGCGGTCCAGCTGCGAAGGAGGTCGAGGGCGTCGGCCGAGGGGGTGCCCGGGTCGGCGAGGTAGGTGACGATGCGCACGTCGGGGGCGGAGCCCAGGATCAGGGTTTCGTAGGCCACGGTGAGTTCGCCGACGACGGGGTGGCGGATGGCCTTTGTTCCGGCTGCGTGGACGGTCACTGTGTGGCCTGCCCACCAGGTGCGGAACTCGGGGCTGTGGGTGGCGAGCTCTCCTATGAGAGCCATGAGGGCGGGGTCGGAGGGGTCGCGGCCGGCGATCAGGCGCAGGACTGAGACGACGTGGCGGGCGTCGTGTTCCCAGTTGACGTAGAAGTCGCGGGCGCGGTCGTCGAGGAAGAGGTAGCGCGTGTGGTTGAGGGGTTGGCCGTTGTCGGGGAAGAGGTGTGGGAACAGTGCTCGTCCCAGGGCGTTGGCTGTGAGCACGTCGCCGAGGGGTCCGAGGGCGATGGTCGGAACGTCGGGCATGCTGTCGATCAGGTGCGCCGCCCGCTGGGGCAGCCGCACCGGCCGGGGCTTGGCACGGCGCGCCCTGGTGCCTTCGGAGGCTGCGCGGGCGAGGTCGAACAGGTGCTGGGTCTCGGCGTCGCTCATGTGCAGGGTGCGGGCCAGCGAGCGCAGCACGCTCTCGGAGACCCCGCGCAGGTTTCCGCGTTCCATGCGGGTGTAGTACGCCGTGCTGACGCCCGCGAGCTGGGCTACCTCCTCGCGGCGCAGCCCGGGGACGCGGCGCTCGCCGCCGAAGACGGTCACGCCGGCTTCTTCGGGGGTCAGGCGGGCGCGCATCTCGGTGAGGAATTGCTGCACGTCGCGGCCAAGGTCCATGCTTCAAACGTAATGCCCGCGTCCCCTGTGTGGGGCCCGCGTGGGGGTGCCTGCCTGTATCCCCCAGGGCCGGTGGTGACTGCCTCCGGGGGAAGGTGGGGGATAACAGCAGTGACTCTCACTCGTGCCGTCCGCGTGCTTACGGTCGAGGCATGGCCAAGCACACCATCACTTTGAACAACGGTGTGGAGATGCCCCCGCTCGGGCTCGGCGTCTTCCAGACCCCGCCCGATGTGACGACCGCCGCGGTCCACGAGGCCCTGCGCGTCGGCTACCGCCACATCGACACGGCCGCCGCGTACGGCAACGAGCGTGAGGTCGGCGAGGGCATCCGCCGCTCCGGCCTCGACCGCGACGAGGTGTTCGTCGAGACGAAGATCTGGATCAGCGACTACGGCTACGACGCCACGCTGCACGCCTTCGACAAGAGCGCCGGCAAGCTCGGCGTCGACCAGCTCGACTTGCTGCTCCTCCACCAGCCCCTGCCCACGGCCTTCGAGCGCACCCTCGACGCCTACCGCGCGCTGGAGAAGCTCCTCGCCGACGGCAAGGTCCGCGCCATCGGCGTGAGCAACTTCATGCCCGACCACCTCGACCGCCTCCTGAACGAGACGTCCGTCGTCCCGGCGGTGAACCAGATCGAGGTCCACCCCTACTTCCAGCAGACCGCGCTGCAGCGGGTGCACGCCGAGCACGGCATCCTGACGCAGGCGTGGTCGCCCATCGGCGGCGTCACGTCCTACGGCGGCGGCGCCAAGAGCACCTTCGACGACCCCACGCTGCGGGAGATCGCGGGCCGGCACGGCACGTCGGCCGCTCAGGTGATGCTGCGCTGGCACGTACAGGAAGGCCGCTCCGCCATCCCGAAGTCGACCAAGCCCGCTCGCATCGCCGAGAATTTCGACGTCTTCGACTTCGAACTCACCGCCGAGCAGATCGCCGCGATCGACGCGCTGGACACGGGGGTGCGCGGCGGTCCCGAGCCGGCCGACATCACCCTTGAGAACTACGGCATGGAGATCCCCGAGGCGTAGGACCACTCGGAGCATGCAGGTCGCCTCGCATCGCTGCTCACGCAGGGCGACGACATCGCCCGGACCCGGCACCACGGGCGTGCACCGGGTCGAGGAGAACACCGCAGCCGACGGCATCCGGCTGACCGCCCAGCAGATCGACCAGCTCAGCAGCTGGCCCCCGGCAGCGAACGAGGCCCATACCGAAGCCGGATTGCAGATGCTCGCACGCTGACCGGCGCCGCCGCCCCGCGACTGAAACACCCTGTCCAGGAAGAGGAGAACCCTGTGCGTGCCGCCATGATGTACGGCGCCGGTGACGTCCGGATCGAGGACCGTCCCGACCCGAAGATCCAGCAGCCCACCGACGCCGTCGTCCGCACCGTCCTGTCGTGTGTGTGCGGCAGCGACCTGTGGCCCTACAAGTCCATGCCCGCCACCGACACTGGCCGCCCGATGGGACACGAGTTCCTCGGCGTGGTGGAGGAGACCGGCTCCGGCGTGTCCGAGATCAAGGTCGGTGACCTGGTCGTCGCTCCGTTCACGTACTGCGACAACACCTGCGACTACTGCGCCAGGGGCCTGCACATCTCGTGCCGGCGAGGTGGCCGGTACGGCTTCGACGGCGTGGACGGCGGCCAGGGCGAGGCGGTGCGCGTTCCCCAGGCCGACGGCACCCTGGTCAGGCTCCCCGTCGACGCCGACTCCGCGCTGCTGCCCTCGTTGCTGACCCTTTCGGACGTGATGGGCACCGGCCATCACGGCGCTGTCACCGCGGGCGTCGGCCGCGGCGACGCGGTCCTGGTCATCGGGGACGGCGCGGTGGGCCTGTGCGCGGTCATCGCCGCCAGGCGGCTGGGCGCCGAGCAGGTCGTCCTCATGGGCCGGCACACCGCCCGCACCGACCTGGGCCGTGATTTCGGCGCCACCGACGTGGTCGCGGAGCGCGGTGAGGAAGGCGTCGCCCGCGTGCGCGAGCTGACCGGCGGCGACGGTGTCGCGAAGGTCATCGAGGCCGTCGGCACCCGCCAGACGCTTCAGACCGCCCTTGCAGCGGTCATGGACGGGGGCACCATCAGCCGGCTGGGCGTCCCGCAGTACGAGGAAGGCCCCGTCGGCCCGTCCATGATCATGCGGAACATCACCCTCACCGGCGGCGCCAGCCCGGCCCGCGCCTACATCGAGGAGCTGATGCCGGACGTCCTGGACGGCGCCATCGAACCGGGCCGCGTCTTCGACCACAGCTTCTCCCTCGACCAGGTTCCGGACGCCTACCGGGCCATGACCGACCGCCGCGTCCTCAAGGCGCTCATCACCTTCTGACCCTCTCCCAGTACGACTCCCAGCACGACAAGGAAGACCCCCATGCAGACCGTCACCCTCAACAACGGCGTCGACATGCCCATCCTCGGTTTCGGCGTGTTCCAGGTCTCGCCGGAGGAGACCGAGCAGGCCGTCACAGACGCCCTCGCCGCCGGCTACCGCCTGCTCGACACGGCCGCCCTCTACCACAACGAGAAGGCCGTCGGCCGCGCCATCAAGAACAGCGGCATCGGGCGCGAGGAACTGTTCATCACCACCAAGCTGTGGGTCCAGGACGCCCCGGCCGAGGAGAACACCAAGCGGGCGTTCGACGACTCGCTGCGCAAGCTCGACCTGGACTACGTCGACCTGTACCTGATGCACCAGCCCTACGGCGACGTCTACGGCCAGTGGCGCGCCATGGAGAGCCTGCACCGCGAGGGCCGGGCCAAGGCGATCGGCGTCTCGAACTTCTACCCTGACCGGCTCCTCGACCTCGTCCTCAACAACGAGATCACGCCCGCGGTCAACCAGATCGAGGTCCACCCCTTCTTCCAGCGGGTCGCCGACCAGGAGCTGATGCGCGAGCACGGGATCCGGATTCACTCCTGGGGCGGGTTCGCCGAAGGCAAGAACAACCTGTTCACCGACCCGCTCCTGAGCGAGATCGGCCGGCAGCACGGCAAGTCCGTGGCGCAGGTCGTCCTGCGCTGGCTCATCCAACGCGGCGTCGTCACGATCCCGAAGTCCGTGCGCCCCGAGCGCATGGCGGAGAACATCGACGTCTTCGACTTCGAGCTGACCGACGAGCAGATGGCATCCATCGCCACCCTGGACACCGGCGCCTCCCTGTTCTTCGACCACCGTGACCCGGCGTGGGTCGCCCAGCTCAGCACGCTGCGCACGGATGCCTGAGCCGGTCGGCGCACCCCAACACAGCGGACGCGGATGTCCACAGCGCGCGAACCCAGAACCTCCGCAGACCCGTCGCCTGTGCCTCCCCTAGTCCGCCCTGGAACCACATCCCGCACGTCATCATGAGGAGGAGAGCGTTGATTACCCGCACTCTCGGCAACAGCGGACTGAAGGTCTCCGCGATCGGACTGGGCTGCATGGGGCTCAGCCACGGCTACGGCCCGGCAGTCGATGACCGGGACGGCATCGCCCTCATCCGCGCCGCCGTCGACCGGGGCATCACCTTCTTCGACACCGCCCAGGTGTACGGCCCGTTCACCAATGAGGAACTCGTCGGCAAGGCCCTGGCACCGGTGCGCGACGAGGTCGTCATCGCCACCAAGTTCGGCTTCTCCTTCGACGGCTCCCGATCCACCGGCCTGGACAGTCGTCCCGAGCACATCCGGGCGACCGTGGAGGACTCCCTGCGCCGGTTGGGCGTGGACAGCATCGACCTGCTCTACCAGCACCGCGTCGACCCCGACGTGCCGATCGAAGAGGTCGCCGGCACGGTGAAGGGACTCATCGAGGCGGGCAAGGTCAAGCACTTCGCCCTGTCCGAGGCAGGGGTGGACACCATCCGCCGTGCCCACGCAGTGCAGCCGGTCACGGCGCTGCAAAGCGAGTACTCCCTGTGGTGGCGCGAGCCCGAGTCGCGGATCCTGCCCACGCTGCTTGAACTCGGTATCGGCTTGGTCCCCTTCAGCCCGCTGGGCAAGGGCTTTTTGACCGGTGCGATCACCAGCACCACGTCCTTCAGCGACACTGACCTGCGAGGCAGCCTTCCGCGGTTCACCGAGGAGGCCCGCGCAGCCAACCAGGCCCTTGTCGACCTGCTGTCGGCTGTCGCCGCACGCAAGGGCACCACCACCGCGCAGATCACGCTGGCCTGGCTGCTGGCCCAGCACCCCTGGATCGTGCCGATCCCCGGCACCACGAAGATCACTCGTCTGCGGGAGAACGCCGGCGCGGTCGACGTCGTGCTCACCCCGGAGGACCTGGAGGAGATCACCGAGGCGGCCGACCGGATCGAGGTCAGCGGGGATCGCTACCCCGAACACATGCAGCGGTGGATCAACCGCTGAACCCAAAAACACCCAGCACCGAGGAACAGCATCGATGAAAGCCACTGGGCTGAGGCGCCGTACCTTCCTTCGTGGCGCACTTCTGGGAGGGGCCACCATCGTGACCGGAGTCCAGATCACCGGCTGTTCCACGTCGTCCCCGCCAAGCGGGAACGCGCCGACGTCCGCTGAGCGACCTGCCTCTGGGGCCTCATCCGGGAAGCGGGTCCTGCTCGCCTACTTCTCCCGGCCGGGAGAGAACTACTACTACGGCGGGCGTACGAACCTCAAGATCGGAAACACGGAAGTCCTCGCCCGAATGATCAGCGAGCGCATCGAGTGTGACGTACACCGCATCGAAGCCCTCGACCCCTACCCCGACGACTACGAGGAGACGGTCGCGCGCAATGTCCGCGAACAGGACGCCGACGCACGGCCGGCCATCGCCAACCCCCCGTCCTCGCTCAACCGTTACGACACGGTGCTGCTGGGCAGCCCCATCTGGAACGTCCGAGCACCCATGATCATGGCGACGTTCGCGGAGAAGTTCGACTTCCGTGGCAAGACGGTCTACCCGTTCACGACGTACGCGATGAGCGGACTGGGCACCACCGAGCGCGACTACGCGGCCTCCTGCCCGGGCGCGACCATCGGCGAAGGGTTCGCGGTACGTGGCGAGGAAGTCCGGGACGCCGATACCGAAGTGCGGTCCTGGCTACGGCGCATCGGCCTTCTGCGCGACTGACCCGTTCCTCACCGCCCAATCTCGGCAAGGCCGTGTCCCGTGAGACAGAGGTGACAGGGGCCGCATCACTACCGGGCTGTCCACACCCCCTAGACCAGGGCTTGTTACCCCTCCAGCCCGCCCGTCAGGCGGGACGAGAGCTGGAACGCAAGCGCCAAGCGGCTGCTCCGTGGCGGCTGCACACCGTCACGGTCGACAACCGGACCTCGCTGCTGGACCTGCTGCGCGAGCACCTCGGCCTGACCGGCTCGGAGAAGGGCTGCAAACGCCGGTGCCTGCGGGGCCTGCCATGGCACCCGCCGGCCGGTGAGCTGATTTCATGCGCCTGCGGCACTGACCTTGGATCCGCCATGCTGGACGACGATTCAGCACTCTGATGCGAGGGAGGCGGCCAATGCCGTGGGACGACCTCAAGCTGACCGGTCGGAACCTCGCCGCCCCCACGAGCGCGGGCTGCGCCCGCAAGCGCCCGTGCGTGAGGCCAATCTCGTCGGGCCGGCAGAGGCACCGCAAGAGGAACCGATGACCCGGCTGATCATCCCCGTCCAGGAGAGCATGGCATGACCACGGTAATAGACATCGATGCCCGCGGTACGCAGCACTGCGAGACGACAGCCCTCGGGGTGCTGCTGCGGCACCAAGGGCTCGATCTGTCCGAGCCCATGCTCTTCGGCCTCGGCTCCGGGCTGTCCTTCGTCTACTGGGACAGCAAGAACATGGGCTTCCCCTTCCTCGGGGGACGGGTCAAGCCTTTCGACCTCACCAGAAACCTGGCCACCAGACTCGGGCTGGAGCTCCTGGTCCAGGAGACCACCTCGCCCCGCAGAGCTTGGGAGAACCTGGTGGCCCCCATCGGCGCCGGCCATCCCGTCGGACTGCAGCTCGACAGCTACTACCTGGACTACTTCGCCTCCAAGGTGCACTTCGGCGGTCACGTCGTCGCCATGTACGGCTACGACGATCACGACGCCTACCTGGTGGACACCGACCAACAAGGCGGGGCGGTATCCACCAGCCTGACCAGCCTCGCCCAGGCCAGGGCCGCGCGCGGTCCGATGACCGCCAAGCACCGCTCCTTCACCCTCACCGCTCCGAGGAACTCGCCCTCCCCACTGAGCCAGATCATTCCCGCCATCACCGCCTGCGCCGACGCCTTCCTCAACCCGCCCATCGCCAACCTCGGCCACCGAGGCATCGAGAAGGCCGGCAAGCTGGTACGCACATGGCTCCAGCGCACTGACAACCCACACCGAGACCTGCCGCAGGCCGCCCTCTTGATGGAGAAGGCCGGCACCGGCGGCGCCCTGTTCCGTAACCTCTACCGCGACTTCCTCGCCGAATGCACCCAACTGCTCGACAGCAGCCACCTGCGCACCGGCCACGGGCTGTACACCGAGGCAGCCACCCTGTGGACGGAAGCCGCAGCAATGATCAAAAAAGCCGGGGAATCAGGCGATGCGCAGTGCCTCGTACAGGCAGGCACCATCCTCTGCGATCTTTCACGCATAGAGCGCGAGGCCATGCAGACGCTGAGCTGCATGGGGAGTGAAGCCCCCAACGCGATCCAGCCTTGACAGGCTCACCACTTCGATTAGCTTTCCATAGTGATCCTGTGACAGTTTGTGCGTACACGCCCGGCGCCCAGACGACGTCGGGCACCCTCCTCGGCTCTATAGCTGTGCAGACTGGGCCAACCAGCGTCCGGAGGGACGCACCGTCAAACCCTGTGCTCTTTGCGGACCCGCTGTCGACGGTGGCGTAATTCCCCAGGGGCTGTGGTCATGTAATTCCCCAGTGCTGAGAATGGCAACGGTTTGTGTTTGCTCTGCTCGTGGCCCAGCGCGATCGGCTGCCGCAGGATCAGTGCCGTGTGAGTTCTTCCAGCTGTTGAACGACGCGTTCGATGGGTGCGGTGGCGTCGATCTCAACGGTGGCGGTCGCTCGCAGCAGCGGCTCGACGGTGTTCAGGTGATGCATGACGGCGTCTCGTTCTTCGGGTCGCTTGCCGTAGGGGTTGCTGGTCCGCGCCGCGATCCGGGCCAGCAGCACCTCGGCGGGTGCACTCAGCAGCACGATGTGGTCGAACAGCGGATAGAACCGGCCCTGGTTGGTTTTGCAGCCGGCCACGAAGAGGTTGCCGTCGTCGTGGCCGCTGAGCAGGTCGGTGATGGCCTGCTCGCGCCAGATCCAGTCGGCGGAACCATCCGGCAGGGTCATCCAGTGGCTCCAGGCGTCGGTATCGGTGTCGACTGTGCTGTGCCCTCGCAGGCGCAGGAAGTCGAGTGCCGTCGACTTGCCGGTGCCGGACATTCCCGTGATCAAGACCTTCGCCACGGAGCGAGCCTATGAGAGCCAGCACGCGGCCGGGGCGGGCGGACAGGAGCGAGACCTTTCCGCCCGCACACGCGGGACGATCACGTGATTCTGCGGGGCCGGGAGCTACTTGGTCCGGGGTTCGGGCTTGTCGGCGGGATTCTTGAGTCGCTTGTTGGGCCGGTGGCTGGGCCGTTCATGATGACCTGTGGCTGGCGTTGGTGAGCCGGTCCAGGAGGGACTCGGCAACGACGGGGTTAGGGAAGAGCGGATACCAGTCGCTGGGCGCGCGGTTGCTGGTGATGATCAGGGACCGTCCCTGCCGTTCGGAGACGAGTTCGGACCTCGAGCAGCACGGGGAACGGAGCTTCGAGGGCGTCGCCGTCCGCGTCGCCCAGCGGATCCTGGCGATGTCGGCAGCCATCTGGCATAACCGCACCACCGGCGCACCCATCACCAGGTCTCGGCGAAGCCGTGCTCGTTCGCCGCGCGTCCGGCTGACCAGCCGGTTCGCTTGCTTCTCGGCGGCGGTCAGCGGCTTGTTCCCCGACGCCTACGCCACCGCGCACCTCGGTCGGCCGTGTCGCCGGGGACGGTCAGCGTGACGTGAGGGGGGTCTCGGACTCAACGCGGGTGAGCTTTTCGGGGTTGCGGACGTAATAGAGGCTCGTGACGCGGGCGTTCTCCACGCGGAAGGCCAGCACGCCGTCGATCACGCCGTCCACGCGCAGGATGAGTCCGGGGTTGCCGTTGACCGTCGTGGGCTCACTGGTGAAGGTGCCGCCGGCCTTGTCGACACTGCCGGCCATGTAACGGAGCACCTTGTCGGCACCGACGACCGGCCGCAGGGCCGCCAGCCTGAGGCCGCCGCCGTCGCTGACGAAAACAACGTCCGGGGCGAGTACGTCGAGCAGCCCCTGCAGGTCCCCGGTCTCGAGCGCGACCTGGAACGAATTCAACGCTGCCCGGGTTTCTTCCGGGGAAACCGATGTGCGCGACCGGCGGGCGTCGACGTGCCGGCGTGCGCGGTAGGAGATCTGGCGTGCGGCGGCGGGGCTCTTGTCGATCACGGCCGCGATGTCGTCGTACCCGAAGTCGAAGACCTCGCGCAGCACGAAGACGGCGCGCTCGGTCGGTGAGAGGGTTTCGAGGATGAACATGAGTGCCAGCGACAGGTTCTCGGACAGTTCGACGTCCTCGGCCACGTCCGGCGCGGTGAGCAGGGGCTCGGGCAGCCAGGGGCCGACGTAGGCCTCCTTGCGCCGTTTGAGGGCGCGTAGCCGGTTGAGTGCTTGCCGGGTCGTGATCCGTACCAGGTAGGCGCGCTGGTCCCGCACCTGCGCCAGGTCGACCTTGACCCACCGCAGCCAGGCGTCCTGGAGGACGTCCTCGGCGTCCGCCGCCGATCCGAGCATCTCGTAGGCGACGGTGAACAGCAGGTCACGGTGGGCGACGAAGGCCTCGGTCGCGGGGTCGGTGACGTGGTCGTTCATGTCGTGCGCTTCACTCTCTCGCGGTCGGCCCCACAACCGGACGCAGGCCGTGGAACGTGTACCCGGTCAGCAGACGGGGTTGTCGGCAGCAGCCTCCCCATTGATCGGGCCACGTGGGGTGGGCGGGCTGGTGGACATGGCGCCCCGGCGCCGGGTCACGGCATACGAGGCTGCGGCGTTGTGCGCTTGTCACTCCGCCTCGGTTCCTGGGCCGGACCGGTCGGTCCGGCCGAAGGAGGGGACTTGGTGGCTAGGCTGCGCCTCGAGTGTTGGACGGCGTCGTGGGGTGTTCCGACTGAGGCGTTTCCAGGCGGTCAGTGTTGTCGCCGTGGGATCCGCGGGAACTGGCCTTGCGGGCCCCGGACACCAACTTGTTGAGGGTGAACCGGCAGGCGATCTCCTTGACGCCGGCACCGGTCCGCCCGCTGATGCGGAGCGCGTTCACCTTGTCGTTCGGGTAGGAGAACTGGGTGACGCCCTCGTTTCGGCCGAGGCTGAGGCACTGCCCGGCGAAGAACATCCGGACAGGAGAGGGTGTTTTCCCCGCGATCCGGCGCAGGATCGTGTCGGCGGCTGCCGGGCCCAGCTGCACGGCGGCCTGGCAGCTCATCCGGAACGGGTGGTCCGGCATCACCCCCGCGTCCCCGGCAGCGACGATGCGCTCGTCGTCCACACTGGTCAGCGTCGTGTCGGTGACCAGGCGGCCTTCGGTGTCGGTGCGCAGCCCGCTGCGGGCGGCCAGGTCCGGGACACGGAATCCCGCGGTCCAGATCGTCACCGCGCTGGGCAGCTCGCGGCCGTCGTCGAGCTGTACGGCGTCCTGTGTCACTTCCGTCACCCGCGCGCGGGGACCTTCGAGGACGGTCACACCCAGCTTGGCGAGCCGACGGGCGACCGGGCGGCGGACCTGGGCGTGCAGGGAGGGGCCGAGCACGTCGCCGCACACCAGGGTGACCTTGCGACCCGCTTCCGCCAGCTCGGCGGCGGTCTCCAGGCCGGTCGGGCCGGCCCCGACCACGGTCACCGGAGCCGTCGCGGGCGTCGCATCCAGCGCCGACCGCAGTCCTTCCGCCCCCTCCAGGTCCGACACCCAATGAGCGAACTCTGCCGCTCCGGGCACGCCGGGATCGGCGGCGCCGCTGCCCACCGCGTAGACGAGGTAGTCGTATGAGACCGTGCCACCGCCCGCCAGCGACACCTCGCACTCGGCAGCGTCGATCCGGGTCGCGGAGTCGACCACCAGCCGGACGTTCCCGCCCATGACCTTCTCGAAGCCCTCGGTCGCGTCATCGGAGCCGATCACGCGCTGATGCAGGCGGATCCGCTCGACGAAGTGGGGACGCGGATTGACCAGGGTCACCGAGACGCCATCGCGCCGAGCCAGGCTGTTGGCCGCCGTCACGCCCCCGTACCCGCCGCCGATCACGACTACCTCGACGTTCCCGTTCATCATGTCTCCCTGGGGTTTATGGACTCGGCATTGAGACACCAGCCGCGCATCCGGTGTGACAGTTCGCGGATGAGACGTAGCCCACTTCGGACGCGTCGGAGACGCCGCCTCTTCCGCCGCGAGTGGCGTGACGAGGGTCGGGCAGGGGCCGGGGAGTCTCGCGGTAACGGGCGAGTGGGGCCCTGCCCGCTGTATTCGGTCTGACACCGCCCGGGCAGTTGCGGCGGCTGGTCGGCAAGGCGGTCAAGGACCTCACCGGCGCCGAACGGAGGGCTCTGTTTTGGATCTCGGCGGTCCGGCCGGGCCGCTCCTCGGAGATCACCACCGCCCATGACAACCGAATCTGCGCCAGGCTGCGCGAGGCCGGTCTGGGCGCACTGGCCGACCTGGGCTTCGTCGTCTTCGAGCTGTCCCGCACGGAGGACCTGCCGCGCGCCTTCGACACCGGCTGGCGCGGCACCCACGCCCGCACCCCTCCCGCCGGCGCGGGTCTGGGCCTGGCCATCGTCCGCGGCACCGTGGATGCCCACCACGGGCGTGCCGCCGTACGGAACATCCCCGGCGGCTGCCGATTCGAAGTGACGCTTCCCACGACCGAGGCTTGAGACCGCCTCGAGGAGGTGTGGGCCACCCTGGTGCGGCGCGACGACGTAAGGGTTCCGTCATCTCTTGCGGGCTGCGGGATGGCCACCCGCTGCGTTGAATGGGGTGGCGACAGGAGAATCTCGGGAGGCGAGGCGGGGATGGCACGCGTGTGGAAGGTACTGACCAGGCCGTTGGTCGTCGGAGCACTGGTGGTGGCTGTCGCCGCAGCCGCCTTCGGGCTGTACTGGTTCCAGCCGTGGAAGCTGTGGCAGGACGAGACCGTCGAAGAGTCCCTGCCCAGGGCAGTGGAGACCTCAGCTCCTCCTACGGCGGCGCCCTCGGAGACGCCCTCCCCGCCGGCCGGGCCGCAGACGCTCGCGCGCGGTGAACTGATCAGCCACGAGCACGCGACATCGGGCACGGTGAAGCTCGTACGGCTGACCGACGGCTCCCACATCCTCCGGCTGGAGAACCTCGACACCAGCAACGGACCGGACCTGCGCGTGTGGCTGACCGACCAACCGGTGAAGGAGGGCAAGGCAGGCTGGCACGTCTTCGACGACGGGCAGTACGTCAGCCTCGGCAAGCTCAAGGGCAACAAGGGAAGCCAGAACTACGCCGTGCCCGACGACATCGACCCCGCCCGCTACACCAGCATCAGCATCTGGTGCGACCGCTTCGACGTCTCCTTCGGGGCCGCCGAGCTCGACCGCGCCTGACGACGGTGCACGGCCTCGCCGGTTTCCGGCACGATGCCGCTGCCGTATCTGCGGTGTCGAGGCATGAAGGCGACAGCGTGCCACACGCGCACGCCGATGATGTCGACGGCGTAGACCCGGAAGTGCTCCGCCCAGGAGGCGATGTCGTCCATCCCTAGCGCCGAGTTCGTCCCCGAGCCATGGAACAACAGCAGGGGCGGCGCGTCCTTGCGACCGGACGCCACGACGAAGGTCTCGCCCTCGTGCGTGGGTATCCGCAGGTGCTCGCAGAGAACGGCCACCGGCGCAAGACCTCCCGGTAGCGGCGTTCGATCTCGCGCGCCCCGGCCTCGTTCTTGTAGACAGCGCTGCTCGTGGTGCTCAAGACTCGACCACCACGCTCACGTACTCCAGCAGTCGCGCGGTGTCGGCCGGGCCGCCCAGGACGATCACCTTCATGCGCGCCCGCTCCTCGTCGTAGGCCGTCTCCACCCGCAGCGGCGGGCCACCGGAATCCCGGCTCGCGGGCGCGGCCGTAAGCAGCGTGGCCACCCTGCGGGCCGTCTCGGCGTCGATCGCGTCGATCTCGACGATGCTGGAGACCTCGACGCGCCGGTGGCGAATTGCTGCCTCCCGCGAAGTCGCGGGCAAGGGCAGCCCGGTGAACGCCTCAACGTCCTCGTGCGCGATCCGGTACTGCTTGCCGATCTTGACCGCCTTGAGCTGCCCATCGCGCACGTACTTGCGCACGGTCCGGACGTGGAGTCCAAGCCGTTCGGCAACCTGATCCACGGAGTAGAGCGAGGAGTCCATAAACGCACCTTAACATGGCCAAAGAAAGGGCATCACAGGTAACGATAGGGAAGTAAAGGGGAGGGTGTGTACTCACTGTCGCGGCGACCCGCTATAGCCTGGCGGGCATGACCTCCCTGGAGAAAATCCACGACGTCCCCGTGCTGATGTGCGCAGCCGAGGGGGCGGCCATCGAAGGCGAACGAGACGCTCTGGACCTGATCGGCGACGCCACCTACCAGGGCGCCCGATGGGTCGTCGTTCCCGCCCAGCGGTTCGGTGACGACTTCTTTCACCTACGCACGCGCATCGCTGGGCACATCGTCCAGAAGTTCGCCCAATACGGCATGGGCCTGGTGGTACTTGGTGACATCTCCCGGCATTTGAAAACCAGCTCGGCACTCGAGGACTTCGTGCGGGAGAGCAACGGCGGTCGCCAGCTCTGGTTCCTGCAAGACAAGGAACAGCTCGCAGACCGCCTGCAGGGCTGACAACCCGTCCGGCCTTGCTGTCGCCCCAGGACAGCAGACACGCCAGCACCTACCGGCGGGTCACTTGCTCCGTGGCGTCTGAGCCAGGCCTCCGGGGACGATATGGCCCGGTAGTGCCAGCTCGGACACCAGGGGCGAGCAACCGCCGGTAGCTTCCGAAGGTTCATCGACGACGACGGGCGGCTGGGTCGCGTTAGGCGACGTACCGGGCGACTGCGTCGACGCCGGGGCGGGGGCGTACCGTTCCAGGGAGCGGACGGAGGCATGGCGGGAGCGAGCCAGCAGCATCGAAGGGAGCTGCCTCTGTCGAGCCACACCACGCGGGTGCCGGTCGGCAGCGGCACGCTGATCATGAGCCAGCCTAGCGGCGAAGCCTCTGTCGAGGTTGTGTAGCTGAGTGGGCTGGGCGTGTGTTTAAGTCCCGGTGGGTGCCTACCAGTCGACTCGTGCAGTTCCGGACCCTACGCTGCGGTACGTCCTCCGCGAAGGCTCTGGAATGGCATGGCGCGGGCGGGGCAGGACCACCCGCAGCAGACGACAGCGATGACGGGGGTTGGGCCGATGGAAGAGGTGCAGGACAGCCTCCGCAGTGGGCTGTACTGGTGCGTGGCGTTCTCGGTGATCTTGTTGCCGGTCGGATACGCATCCGGGTTGTGGGTGTGGGTCACCCTGGGCTACGCGGCGATCATCTGCGTCAGCGTGATCGTGGGCGTGGTGTTGGCCGTCGGAGGCCGGGTGCTGACGGTCGCGGCCTTCCTGCTGTGGCTGCTCGTCTTGGGAGCCGGCGTGGGCCTGGTTGCCTTCGGGGTGCACGCCATCGTGACGTTCGAGCCGTACTGCACTCCGTCCGAGACGGTCGACTGCCGCCTGCTGCTCAACGGGCAGGACGTGGGCGAGGCAAGCGTGGCCGACCAGCGCAGGAGCATGGTCACCGACTCGTTGGTGCCCATCGGGGGCGGGGCGGTGATCGCCATCGCCGCGCTGGTCTTCGGGACTGCGCGCGTGCGCGACCGCGCCCCACGGGCTAGGTACCTGTTCCGCCGCCGGTGAATCTTCAGTGGCAGGAACTCACGTCAATCAAGGTTGATTGGCACACGCTCATAGTTCGATGACATCGGACCCAGTCGGCCCTGACGAGAGCCGACAGCCACCAGGGGGCCGCTGCCGCCAAAGCTGCGAGAGCCGCCCGCAGGGTCTCGCCGACGAACTCCGTCCGGTTCAGCGTCCGCACCGCCGCCAGCACATGGGTGGATTCGGTTCCGCTGCCGACCGCCTGCTCGCAGAAGCCCGAGTTCGCAGCACCGGACGAGGACCAGGTCCAAGACCTTCTCTTCCAGGCCGTGTTTGATCAGGCGGGAGCGGAAGTCACTGAGCACCGAGAAGTCAAATTCGCCGAGAGCGCCGCCACGAAACCTGCCCCGAGCGGCAGGTGTTCCCGTCCCGAGACGTTCGACCCGGCCTTGCTGAAGAGGGTGCGAACTTCTCGTTCCGCGGACGCATGTGGGCCCATGGGAGATTCTCATGGGCCGACGAAGCCGCCATACATGGCGCGTCGCCGCTTCGCGAAGGGTTTGTCCGTCCACAGCGGGCGATAAAGGCAAAGGCAAGGAGGTCACCCACTCCTTGCCACTCTCAACTTATAACGCATGGGGGGCCTTGCGGCAAGGCCCGGGTCATGCCGCAGAATCGCTGGCCGAGGCCAGAACCTGCGGAAATAGGAGAGTCACCAAGTGCGTGTGTTGTTGTCGGTTTATGGATCGTGCGGTGACGTCGAGCCGGTGGTGGGACTCGCGCTGCGGTTGCGGGCACTCGGCGCCGAGGTGCGGGTGTGCGCGACGCCGGACTTCGCGGGCGCGACCTCGGGTCGGAGCTGATGACATGACTCCCCTGACCACCAGCGCGTTTGACCTTCCCGACCACCTCTCCCCCAAGGCCGACCCGATGCTGATCGCCGGCGACGAGCAGCACTTCGCGGCCATCGCGGAGAGCCTCGAGGAGGCGATCGCCGAACTGTCCGACCTCCTTGATGCCGAGCTCAAGGCACCCGGCGGCATCGGCCGGCAGGCGATGGACCGGGACATGGAGATCCACCGGCTGACGGGTCGCCTACGCGCCTTGCGTCGCTTCGGCCTGGACCTGTGCCTCGGACACATCGTCAGCGCAGACAACTCCGAGCCCGTCTACATCGGACGACTTGGCCTCACCGACAGCGCGGGTCGTCGGCTGCTGCTCGACTGGCGCTCCCCCGCGGCTGAGCCCTTCTTCGCGGCGACCCACGCCAACCCGATGGGGCTGGCGAGCCGCCGCAGGTATCGCTGGACCCGCGGCCGGATCAGCGACTACTGGGACGAAGTGTTCACCGCTGACGGGCTTGAAGGGCACGCCGCGCTCGACGACCAGTCTGCCTTCATCGCCAGCCTGGGCAGCAACCGGTCGACCCGGATGCGAGACGTGCTCGCCACCATTCAGGCCGACCAGGACGCCATCGTCCGGGCGGGATCCCGCGGCTCTCTCGTCGTCGACGGCGGTCCGGGTACGGGGAAGACAGTCGTCGCTCTGCACCGCTCGGCCTACCTCCTCTACTCCGACCCTCGCCTCGGTCACCGTCGGGGCGGCGTGCTGTTCGTCGGTCCGCACCGGCCCTACCTGGCCTACGTCGCCGACGTCCTCCCCAGCCTCGGAGAGGAGGGCGTGCAGACCTGCACCCTGCGGGACCTCGTCGCCGAGGGAGCCGGAGCAGCGATCGAGACCGACCCGGACGTGGTCCTCCTGAAGTCGTCCGTGGACATGGTGAAGGCGATCGAGAAGGCCGTCAGGTTCTACGAAGCGCCGCCCACCGAGGGGATGACGGTCACGACCCCCTGGGGCGAGGTCTGGCTGAGCGCCGACGACTGGGCCGAGGCGTTCGAAGCACCGGAACCAGGTACTCCGCACAACGAAGCGCGCGACCAGATCTGGGAGGAGCTGGTCACGATCCTGATGGACAAGCACCACGGCGACGTCCCTCCTGGCCTGTTCCGGAGGTCGCTGCTGCACGACGAAGAGCTGGTCGGGACCCTCAACCGCGCGTGGCCGCTCATCGAAGCGGCTGACCTCGTCGGAGACCTGTGGTCGGTACCCGCCTACCTGCGGATGTGCGCTCCCTGGTTCAGCCGCGATGAGGTTCGGAAGCTGCAGCGCAAGGACGCCCAGGCCTGGACGGTGTCCGACCTGCCGCTCCTGGACGCGGCACGGCAGCGGCTCGGCGACCCGAAGACGGCACTGCGCAAGCGTCGGCACAAGGCCTCTGTCGCGGCCGAACGCGAGCGCATGGCCAGCGTCATCGACAACGTACTCGAGGCCGATGACGACGGTGAAGGCGCGGTGACGATGCTGCGCGGACAGGACCTGCAGGACAGCCTGATCGACGAGACCGCACTGCCCAGCACCGAACCGGACCTGCTCGCCGGCCCGTTCGCGCACATCGTCGTGGACGAGGCTCAGGAACTCACCGACGCAGAGTGGCAGATGCTGCTGCTCCGCTGCCCGTCCCGGAGCCTCACCATTGTCGGGGACCGCGCCCAGGCCAGGCACGGGTTCACGGAGTCGTGGCAGGAACGGCTCGAGCGAATCGGGCTCGACCGGATCCACGTGGCCTCCCTGAGCATCAACTACCGGACGCCGGAAGAAATCATGGCGGTAGCCGAGCCGGTCATCCGGGCCGCGCTCCCGGACGCCAATGTGCCCACCTCCATCCGCAGCAGCGGCATCCCCGTCGTACACGGGTCCGTCGCGGATCTGAACTCGATCCTCGACACCTGGCTCGCCGCGCATGACGACGGGATCGCCTGCGTCATCGGCGATCCCACGTTCCGGGCGACGTCCCGCGTCCGGTCGCTGACCCCGGAGCTGTCGAAGGGGCTCGAGTTCGACCTGGTCGTCCTCATCGACCCGGAGTCGTTCGGCGAGGGTGTTGAAGGAGCGGTCGACCGCTATGTGGCGATGACCCGAGCGACCCAGCAACTCGTCATCCTCACGAGCCGTTGACGTCGGCCAGACAACGTGATCGCCGCCCGACGATCATGAGGACCGCCACCGAAGGAGACTGTCTGGGCTTCGCGGTCCGCGCCGGGCTGAGTCAGGCGCCGATGACGATCCGGGTGTGCGAGGGGGGCGACGACCCGGCCGAGCGGGAGCAGGCTCTCGGGCGTCGCGGCGCGGTACGCGAGGACCGTGACCTCGGGACCGCCGCGGTGGCGGTCATGCCGGCGCCGCACCGGAGACGCATCAGCACTGTCGCACTCCCCTGCCGCCACGGACGCCCGACCATCGCAGGCTGCCCGAGCGACTCCCCTCCTTGACCGGTACGCCAATGCCACAGGCAGTTCAACCAATTGGCCGCCACGGGGCTGTCTCTCAGCGCCCGTGGCGGGTCTTGCCTGCATCAATGCCGGCCCAGATCGCGGCCATGGTGCCTATCCGGCGACCAATCGATGGAAGCCACTGTCGGCAGAACCTTCAAAACCACACCCGACACCCCTGGGTGGGCCACCCATACGAAGGGCTCGCCCGCTCCCGGAGAAGAACGTAGGAAACCTTGAGCGTGTGCCAATGCAGCTTGAGCGGCTGGAGGGTCCCGCTGCCGGCCGTCACTTGCCGATGTCAGTCGGGCACGCCGCCGGCGAACGGCATCGTCTGCCATTGGTTGACGGCTGGCTTCAAATACTCCATCAGCGCAGGCAGTTGCGGCACGAGCGTGAGGGAGGCGATGACCCGCAGCATCCCCACGGCGTTCACGAAGCTCAGGACGTCCTCGCTCAACTGCCTCATGCCGTTGCGTTGCGCGCCGCGGTTGTAGGCGGATTCGAGGACGGGCCCGAGAGCGGCCAGATCCCACTCCACGGGGCCCAACGTGACCAGCTCGAAGTCGGCGTAGAGGTCCCCGTCCACCCCGGAGAAGATGTTCGCGGGCGGGGAGTCGCCGTGGATGGGCTGGAGGTCGATCCCCGTGAACGTTTCCTCGAACGCCGCGCGTGAGCGCACAAGAGGTTCCAGGACCCGCCACTCGCGGCGTGCGCGGTCCAGATCGGCCGGACCGATGAGGTCGGGGCGCTTTTCCAGCAGAGCAAGGCTTTCTGCGATGAACTGCGGTTCGGCCGCGGACAGAAACGACAGTCGGCCCGGGTATGCGCGCATCGCGGCGTGCAGGTCAGCGGTGATTTCGGAGTTCGCCACGTAGTCGGGTTCTTTCTCCCGGTCTTCCTCGACGAACTGCCAGAACGTCATCGAGAGCCCGTCGCGCTGAACGGGTTCCAGTGGCACGAGAGGGGTGGGAGGGATCACGGGCGTTCCCTGGTCTGCGAGCCACCGTGTCACGTCCAGTTCCGCCTGCTGGCGGCGTGCCTGGGAATCGAGGCTCGCGTTGCGCGGCAGGACGGTGGGAATCCGGGCCACGACCGGTGAGGGCGCAAGGTGGACAACTACGGAGAACAGCTCATGGAGCACATTGGCATCAGTCACGGTGAGTCCGAGATCGCGCCCTGCTCCGACAGCCGCGTCGACTGCGGCGGAGGTGCAGCGGGCGATGTCCGGTGGTGTCACTAACTCAGTCACGGCTCGATCGTCGCATGCTCGCAGAGCGGGTGGAACGACGGCTTACGCGCACCGTGAGCCGCACTCACCAGGAGATGCAGAGACCCGATTGGGTCCCTGTCCGGAAACTTGGGGGCACCCCCGGCCATCGGAGTCCTGTGACACCGAAGGTGGAGCGCGTTCCATCGAAGTATGCGCGCCTGGTTCCGCCCGAACATGCCTGTCGCGTGGCTGAGGCAAGTCAAGGATCCAGCACAACTGCCTTGTGGGTGGTGAGCCACTTCGCTTCTCCGGCCTCCGGTCAGCGTCACCTGGCGTCAGATCGCTGTACTCGGCGCGTGCTGAGCGTGGTCCCCGCCGGGGCTTTGGAGGCTCACCGGGGCGATTGGCGGCATGGGGCGTTCTCAGCGCTCTGACCTTGTGCAACCCAGGGATCGCTAAGCCAATCAGAGACGCTTGGTGCAGACCGAGGCCCTACTGACAAGGTGTCGGCTCTCTCGGCAGTGCTTGGCCGAGGGTATGGGTTAGAGGGTGCCGAGTGCTTTTCGCAGGACTTGGACGGCTTGTTCGATGGCTGCCGTTGTGGCCTTGGTGGAGCGGACCGGGTTGAGCATCATGAAGTCGTGGATGATGCCGTTGTAACGAACACTCGTGGTCGGCACGCCGGCCTGGGTGAGCTTGGCAGCGTATGCCTCGCCCTCGTCGCGGAGGACGTCGTTTTCGTCGACGATCACGAGGGCCGGGGGCAGGTCGCGAAGGTCGTCCAGCGTGGCGCGCAGCGGCGAGGCCGTGATCTCGTTGCGCTGCCCCTGGTCGGGGATGTAGGAGTCCCAGAACCACGCCATGGCCCTGGCTGTGAGGAACGGGCCGTCGGCGAACTCCTGATAGCTTGCGGTGTCCTGGGCGGCGTCCGTGACTGGGTAGTACATCGACTGATGCACGAAGCTCACGTCACCCCGCTGCTTGGCCATGATCGCCACGGCGGCCGTCATGTTCCCTCCGACCGAGTCGCCGGCCACCGACACGCGGCTGGCGTCGAGGCCTTCGCTCGCCCCGTTCTTGGTGATCCACTGCGCGGTCGCGTACGCCTGCTCGATCGCCACGGGGTAGTGGGCCTCGGGCGAGCGGTCGTACTCGACGAAGGCGATAGCAGCCTTGGCGCCGTCGCACAGTTCGCGGATGAGCCGGTCGTGGGTGCCCGAGTTGCCGAGGACCCACCCGCCTCCGTGGATGTACAGGATGACGGGCAGGGGGCCTGCGGCTCCCAGCGGCTTGATGAGGCGGACTCGGACGTCACCCACCTCGGCCGGCACCGTGAACCACTTGTCTTCGCCGACCTCGACCTTAGCGACCGGCGCGGCCTGAACGTCGTCGAGCACCTTGCGGGCGCCCTCCGGACCGAGTTCGTACAGGAAGGGCGGGCTGGCAGTCGCGTCCGCGAACTCCTGCGCCTCCGGCTCAAGGATGTGCTTAGCCACGAGTCGACTCTTTTCGGTGAGTGATTCGGAGATCTGTCGGTATCTCACCAGAGAAGACTCTGCCGAGCCGGGAAGTGCAGCGGCCGTGTCACCCGCTTGGCGCCGACCGCAGCCGCCCCCTGTGAGGGGGCGTGGCACCGTCACTCGAAGTTCGATGGCACGAATCCGCTGGTCACCCATCTTCGGCGACAGCGCTCGGCCTCCAATGGCGCAGGACAGTCACACCTGGGGGACATCACAGCCGAGCGTGGGAGTGTGCACAGAAATTCGTTAAGACGCGCCCAACGGCGCCGCCACCCGACGCGGACCAGCAGCAACGACGCCGTAGATCCACGAGTCGGCGAGCCGGGTGACGAGTTCCCGCGCCGCCGACGTCTTGCCCGCGCCGAAGGTCCCGTTCAGCCAGACGATCGTCCAACGGACCGATCAGCCGAGGATGAGCGGGAGTTTCGCGGCCGACTCGCCCAGTTCCGCCCCCTCCGCTTCGGACGGGGCACGCCGTCCAGTGCCGATCAGCAGCGCGTCCTTGTCGGAGAACGACGGGGGAAACGCCGCACCGGCGATCTTCTCCAGCAGCTCGCGTGACCAGGCCAGCCCCTCGGCGGGCGGTTCCGCCGCGCCCGGAAGGTGCGCGATCAGGTCGAGGTGGTGCAGCGTCCATTCCAGGACGTACGCGGAGAGATAGTCGCCCGCGGTGAGCACCTCGTCGCGGGTGCCGACCCGAACCAGGGGATCCGCGAGTTCGGCAGCGCGACCGGCGGCGGAACCGACGTCGTCGAAGTGGAACTTGAGCAGCCACGGCTCTTCGTACGCGGCGGCCAGGCGGACGATCAGCGCATCGAGCGGGTCGTCGCCGGTCGGGGCTTCGACGATGTCCCAGTAGGTCACCGCGTCCCGGGTCGGTTCCGTAACGGCGGGGGTGACGAGGGTGATCAAGACGTCCTGAGCGTCGATGATCAGGTGGCACACCAGATCCCGCACGAGCCAGCCGGTGCAGCCGGACGGCCGCGCGAAGTCCTCGTCCGGCAGTTCGGCGACCGCTGTGCGCAACGCTGTCCAGGAGCGTGAGAAGAGATCCACGGCCGCAAGCTAGCAGCGCCCGGCCCCCGCTGCGACCGAGCACCTACCCAGGCGAGACCATCGCGGCCGTCGGGCACGTCGCCAGCCGCACCGTCACCCCGGGCGGCTGTGCGGTCGAGGAGGGGCCTCCCACGACGCAGCACATCGCGCGCAATACCAAACCTTTCTCTCTTGGTCACACATCACAACATGCGCCGGGGGAATGCTGGGTTCGGCAGGCGGGCGGCAGACCAGTTGCACAGCGGAGCCGCGTGAACGGTACGGACCTCAGCCCGGTGGCGTCTCCACCCACACCGGCTCAGCCCGGCAACACTCCACCCATAGTCGGGAGATGCCCTGCTTGCCGCCGTCCGCAGCACACTTCAGGAGGGGCGTGGGGCTCGCTTGTCCTTGCGTTGTACCAGCTCGTCCTCATCCACGAGGACCAGCATGGGCTTGCCAGGCTCGCACATCATCGTGACGATGAACCGACTCCGCACGTCCGTACGGTTGTTGCCATCCTGGTAATGGATCACATCCCCTCCCGGCTCCCAGAACGCCTCCCCGGCCCGGATCACCCGCTCGGGCTCTCCCTCCAGCTCGAACCGCATCTCGCCTTCCAGTACGTACCCGAAGGCCGGGCCGAAGTGACGGTGGGGAGGGGTGCCAGGGTCTCCAGGGGGGAATTCGACGAGCACAGTCATGACGTGTGCTCCTTCTGGAACGGAGGGTGGTTTCGCCTCCTGGATCACGGTGACTGCGGTCTTCCATGCCTCGGATCGCTGCCCCTGATTTCCTGGGCGGTTTGCCACCGGTTCATCGTTCGGCATCACGCCACCTCCGGTCTCGGCGTCGATACGGAGAGCCGAGCAGCCGCACCACAGATGACAGCATCAGCCTGTGTGGCCCGGAGCCGCCTCGTCGCGTAGATCAGGCAACCGGTAATCGCCGTCCGCACCTGGGTGTCAATGGCACGGGCAGGCCATGTCTAGAAAGACTACTCCGTCTCCGTACAGGCCACCTCTCTCCCCCTGGAGGGCGACGACGTGGTCGTGCGTGTCTGCCGGTGGCAGCATGCGGCTCCAGGCACCGCACGCCTGACCCACGTTGCCCCATGCGCAGGCCAAGCCGCGGGGCTGACGGTGGACTCGAGGTCGGTGCGGCGCAGGATGACGTGCGCGGCCTTGCCACCATGCCCGTGCCATTCTCGGTGAGCGCTCGCCCAGGCGGTGCTTGCCGGGGCGGACGACTCGCACACTGCGCGTGGCGGACGGGGAAACGCCCCGGTCACTCCTGCGCGTTGCTCTCCATCACGTGTGTGCCGACGCCGTCGGCAACGGCTGCTGACAGCAGGGCCGGCAACGGCCCGGGAAAGCGGGTCTCGAGGCTCGCCTGCTTCTTCGTCCTCGCCCATGCTGGATTCGCCTTCCACCGGGGCCACTCATAGCGAATGGATGAGACGCACGTCACACTCGACTTTCTGTCACACATTCCCTGGCCCCCCGGTCAGTAGTGAGTATCAGCAACACGGCAAGGAGATCTCCGTGGAATCGCGTCTCAACTACTTCGGCCACCCCCTCGCGGGAAAGGTGCTGAAGCACATCAACTCGGCCAACAAGGTGCTGTCTGACTCAACGCTGCCGGCCGTGATCCAGGAGCTGGTGAAGATTCGCGCAAGCCAGATCAACGGCTGCGGGTTCTGCACCGACATGCACACCAAGGACGCCACCGCGGCGGGAGAGACCTCGCAGCGCCTCCACCTGGTCGCGGCCTGGCGCGAGGCCACGGTCTTCACCGACGCCGAGCGAGCTGCACTGGAACTGTCGGAGCAGGGCACACGCATCGCCGACGCAGCCGGTGGTGTCACCGATGAGGCCTGGGCGAACGCCGCCAAGCACTTCGACGAGGACCAGCTCGTCGCCCTGATGTCCCTCATCGCCGTCATCAACGCGTACAACCGCATCAACGTCATCAACCAGCAGCCTGCCGGGGACTACCAGCCTGGCCAGTTCGGCTAGCCGGCACCCGCCCGGCCAGGCACACGCGGTCCGTCTCCCCGCCGCGCCCTACGGCGGGGAGACGGGCTACCGGCGGCAACCGGTTCCGCTGAGCCATGCGGATGACTTCGCGGCCTCACACCAGGGACCACCATGGGCCGGCTCCGGCAGCCGTCACCCGGCACCACAGCCACCGCACCCCGGCAGCGCCATACCCTCACTGCCTCGCTGGGTGATGCAGAGAAGCGTCGGTGAACGTCGTTTGCCCACCGCCACCCTGAAGTCTCCGCTCCGCCTTCCGGCTCAGTGGGCAGCGGCAGCGCCGGCAACACGCCGCTGCCTGGGGCAAGGACCGGCCCCTGTGCCGCCTCTCGCAATGTCCGGCAATCAGCCACCCAGGCACCAGAATGCGGAACGAAGTGGCCAGCATCACAACACATCATCTCACACGATGGCACACGCAAGCCTCGAACACTTTGTTGCCCGCTTGGCCTCCTGCGCGCAGCTGCAACAGCAGCTCGATGCGCTCCGACACGCCGGTCGGCAGGATCCACGACAGAACTGCCCCACAACCCGAACGCGTCCCACGCCTGGGCTCCGTCGCGGGTAGCGACATTGCCGCCGATGACGTCGACGCCGGACGGGACCAGGTGCATCCGCTGCGCGAGGCTGCGCCGCAGTACACGGTGGGTGGTCCCGTCCATGAGGACACGGTGCAGAGCGGCGCCTACGTCCGGCCGACCGTCTTCGCCAACGTCGATCCGGACGCTGTCATCGCCCAGGAAGAGATCTTCGGGCCTGTCGTGGTCGCATTCCGTGCGACAATGACGATCACGCCGTGACCATCGCCAACAGCACCGTCTACGGTCTCGACGCCGCGGTCGCCGGCGAGCACGAACACGCGCTGGCCAGCACCCGGCGAATCAGGAGCCGGACAGGTCGACATCAATGGCGGTCAGTTCCACATGTGGCATGGCAGTTCGGTCGTAGCGGTGAATCCGGCCGGCGCGTGCCGGACTTTGGCGCAGCGAAGGTCAGCCGCCTGCCGGCCGGAATGGCAGCTTCCCGTCGAGAAGGAACACCTCCATGCCCCACGAGTCGCTGACGCTCCCGGACGTGGTCCTCGGGCGCGTACTGCGCGTGGCCTTGGAGAGCCCGGCCGGATTCCTGCCCGACGACTCCATGGCGTTCCGCCGGCTCAAGTCCGGCACCAGTACTACAACCGCATCTGGGGTGCGTGGCCTTGGCGTTGGTAGTGACAGCGGCTGGCTCGGGCCTGGCTGGTACGTCGGTAGCGTGACCAGGACTGGCGGTGCTCGTGGCCGTAGCAGACGTAGCGGCAATTAGTTTCAATCGATACCGTATCGAATGAATAGAAGGCTGGTAATGTACTGGCATGACCGCGGACGTTCCTCCCCAAACCACCGCCTCCCGTGCGACCGACCGCCCCGGGGATACCTCGCCTTTCGCTCTCGGCTTGCTGCTGCGCCGGGCACACTGGCACGCGGCCGCGGTGATGACGGAGGCGCTTCGGCCGCTCGGCATCGAGTTGCGGCATTTTGCCGTGCTGATCGTGCTGGTCAACCGCGGGCCCACGGTGCAGCGGGACTTGGCGGCGGCGACGGGGTCGGACAAGGCGGGAATCATGCGCGTCGTGGACGACCTGGAGCGTAAGGGGCTGGCCGTACGCAAGGCCGTTCCGGGGGACCGGCGGGTGCGGGCTGTGGAGATCACGCCTCAGGGCATCGAGCTTTTCGATGCAGCTCATGTTGCGGCGGAGCCGCTGGCTGAGCGTCTGGTTGCCGAGCTGGGGCCCGACGAGCCCGCGCTGCTGACGGATCTGCTGACCCGGTTTACCTATCCCGCAGGCGGTGAGGCGTAAGCGCGCCCGCGCACCGGTTGCCTGCCGCGTGGGCGCGCTTCGTCCAATGCGGCTTTCGCGGCGAACCCGGCTTGGGAGCTGCGGCCATCGTCGTTACGCGCCGACCCTGGCTGCGGGTGACGGTCAGGGCTTCGTCGCCGGCGGGGACCGAGCTGCCCGCACGGCTGCCGCGCCGCAGACCTGGCCGGCGGTGTGCCCTTCACCGCGCCACGAGGACGCCGTGTGACGCCCTGGGTCGAGGCGTCACACGGCATCTAATGCCCGGGGGTTACGCGGCGAGGCGCTCCGCGAGTTCCTTGGCCTTGGTGGTCGCGGCCTCGAAGGCGCGCTCGCGGGAGGTCTCGTAGAGGGGGACCAGTTCAGACATGGCCGGGTTGCGGGGGGCCATGGTGAGTTCCGGGACGATGAAATCGACGTCCAGGCCGAGGGCGCCCTTGAGGACGGCCTCCAGGTAGTTCTGTACGAACTCGTAGCCCTCGCGCGGGGTGCCCGGCGCGTAGGAACCGCCGCGGCTGGCGACGACGACGACCGGGGTTCCCTGGGCGGACGGGGTCTCGCCCGCGGTGCGGCCGAGCAGGAGCACGTTGTCCAGCCACGCCTTGAGGGTCGACGGGATCGAGTAGTTGTACATGGGGGCGCCGATCAGGACGGCGTCCGCCTGCTCCAGTTCCTCGATGAGCTTCACGCGCGCGGCGAACGCGGCGGACTGCTGCGGGGTGTGCTCGGCGGGGGCGGCGTAACCGGCGGACCAGGCGTCGGCGGTGATGTGCGGGACAGGGTTGGCGGCGACGTCGCGGTAGATCACCGTGCCCTCCGGGTGCTGCTCCTCCCAGGCCTTGCGGAAGGCGTTCGTGACCGAACGGGACGAGGACGCCTCGCCGGGGAACACGGACGAGTCGATGTGCAGCAGCGTGGCCATGGACTTTCTCCAAAGAGCGGTGCCCGAGGCGGGGAACCAAGGGCTGAGGATTCGTACTCGACGATAGTTAAGCACAAGACGGTATTGAATGATACTATCGTGAGTGAAACGGAAGGGGGGCTGCGTGAGCAGATGGGAGTTAGGCGATCTTGGACGTCTATGAGGCGGTCACGAGCCGACGGGCAGTGCGCGGATTCACCGACCGGGACGTCCCGAGGGAGGTGCTGGAGCGCGTGCTGTCCGCGGCGGCTTGGGCGCCGTCCGGATCGAACCTCCAGCCGTGGCACGCCTACGTGCTGACCGGCGGGCCGCTGGCCGAACTCAAGAAGCGCGCCGGTGAGCGCGTGGCCACAGGCGACCCCTGGGACGAGCCGGAGTACGAGCAGTACCCGCCCGCACTGAAGTCCCCGTACCGCGAACGCCGATCCGCCTTCGGCGAGCAGCGCTATGGCGCACTCGGTATTCCGCGCGAGGACCTGGAGGCGCGCCAGAGGGCCGCTTCGGCGAACTGGGACTGTTTCGGCGCGCCCGCCGCACTGTTCTGCTACATCGACCGCGATCTGGGCACGGCCCAGTGGTCGGACGTCGGCATGTATCTGCAGACGGTCATGCTGCTGCTCCGTGCCGAGGGGCTGCACAGTTGCACGCAGATGGCATGGGCGAAGTATCACAAGACCGTCGCGGAGGTCCTGTCACCCCCGGACGAGCTCATCCTCTTCTGCGGCATGTCGATCGGGTTCGAGGACGTCACGGTGGGTTACACCCGTACGGGCCGGGCGCCGTTCGACGAGACGGTCACGTTCGTCGACGGTTACTAACGCCGCCCGCCCCAGCCGGTCAGGGCGCCGTTTCTTGCCGCGCCCACACAGTGGTTCATATGGGATATTTCGCACATACTACCGACGAAAGGCACGTCATGAAGATCGCAGTCATCGGCGGTACCGGTCTGATCGGGTCGCAGGTCGTCAAGAATCTGAACGCCGCCGGGCACGAGGCGGTACCGCACTCGCAGTCCACCGGAGTCGACGTCATCAGCGGCCAGGGACTGGACGAGGCGGTGGCAGGAGCCGACGTCGTCGTCAACCTGACGAACTCCCCGACCTTCGACGAAGCCTCCCTGGCCTTCTTCCAGACCTCGATGGACAACCTGCTGGCCGCGGCCCAGAGGGGCGGCGTCGGCCATTTCGTCATCCTCTCGATCGTCGGCGTGGAGCAGGTGCCGGAGCTGGACTACTACCGGGCCAAGGTGCTCCAGGAGAACATCCTCGCGGCCGGGCCGATCCCCTACTCGATCGTCCGGGCGACGCAGTTCATGGAGTTCATGGACGCCGTCCTGTCCTGGACCGCCGACGGCGACACCGTCCGATTGCCTGCCACGCCGATCCAGCCGATCGCCTCCAAGGACGTGGCCAGCGCGGTGGCGGAGGTCGCTGCGGGCGCCCCGCTGAACGGCATTCGCAACATCGCCGGCCCCGAGATCTTCTCCCTCGACGAGCTGGGCCGGATCACCCTGTCCCGCAAGGGCGACAACCGCACCGTCGTTACCGACCCCACTGCCGGGATGTTCGCCGTCATCAAGGGTGACGTCCTCACCGACAAGGACGCTCACCTCGCCCCTACCCGCTACACCGACTGGCTCTCCTGACTGGCTCGCGCCCTCTCAGGCGCGCAGACCGCAGAGAGCCAAGGCCTGGCCGTCGTGGGTGATCACAACAACTCGGCACGGCGGCCAGGGGTGGTTTATGCCGCTTAATACAGCGACCGCATCTACCACGACGGGTGCTGAATTGGCTCGCTGTTTGTGACCGGGCGATGAATCGTTGACAGTTGATCAGGCCGAGTCGTGGGCCGGGGGGATAGCCGGTTCCATGCCCGGTTCGCCCACCGTGTTGGCAGATCGGAGCCCTCCCCCATCGGCGCCGGGGACGCCGTGCTGATCGGCGACGACACCGGCTTGCTGAAGAAGGGCACCAAGTCCGCTGGCGCCCAGCGGCAGTACACCGGCACAGCCGGCCGCACGCAGAACAGCCTATCTACGAGCAGGACTGGACCTCATATCAATCGGCGTCCCCGGAGATCCGCCGGTTGATGGGCCACATCGTCGTCACGGGCTACTGCCACAGCAACGAGGCTGACACCTTCAAGTTCACAGCTTGTCGGTCCTGACGGCCAGAGCCACGGATCTCGCGAGGTCCCGTGCGCCTCCCGGCCAGGGGATGCAGTGCGTTGTCACCGGTTTCGGTGACAGCTTCACCAGACAGGCCTGGCTGGCGGTGTCACACATCGGGTGGTCGCCCGGTCTTAGTGGGGAAACCAATCCGATTCGGTGCCGTGGTGAGAAAGGTAAATCATGAGGGTTACTCGTCGCCGAAGACCAGTCTCATCGGCACACTTCGGCTTCAGCGGAGGCGACTCGTCGAGTGGTCGTGGCCATGAGAGGCGTCGCACCATGACGGGCGACAAGGGGACACGCCCCCTGTCATCGAACCGACCGCCCGGGGACCCGACGTCGGCGGGCTTGCGCGCCCTCCCCCGTCCCGTGGCCGTTGTGGTGGGCGCCGGTGGCGTGCTCGGAGCGGCGCATGTTGGTATCGGGTATGCGCTGGAGCAGCGCGGATTCGTCCCGGACATGATCATCGGGACCTCGGTGGGTGCCCTCAACGGGGCCATCGCGGCTGCCCACCCCGACAGAGCCGCGCCGTGGCTGGACCACGTGTGGACGGAGTTGCGTCGCCGTGAGGTGTATCCGCTCGGCTACCTGTCCTCACGGGCCAGCATCTTCACCGATCGCGGCCTGCGTCGACTGATCGCTCGGGCTGGGCTGCCGTCGCGGATCGAGCAGCTGGCGGTCCCGTTCACCGCGGTGGCCATGGACCTGGTCACCGGCGCTCCGGCGCTGCTCGACCACGGAGACCTCGAGTCCGCGCTGCTGGCCAGCGCAGCCATTCCCGGGATGCTGCCCCCGGTGCATCGTGAGGGCCGGACACTCGTCGACGGCGGGGTGATCGCCTATGTCCCGGTACTGGCGGCCCAGCAGGCTGGGGCGGCCAGCGTGGTGGTGGTGTCGACCGGGCCGGAGAGCTCGTCATTGCATCACACCCTTCCGCGCCGACGTGCCAGTGCGATCGCCGCCCGGGCCGGGCAGCTGCTGTTGCACCATCAGATCGAGCGGGACCTGCATGAGGTGTCCAAGCACATCCCGACCGTCGTGCTGCCGACCGGTATCGAGGCCTGGCCCGCCCCGTGGGACTTCGGCCAGTCCCAGCGGCTGATCAGCACCGCCTCCCTCGCGGCGGGTCGCTTTCTCGACGGGCTGCGCATCAGTGGGCCGGGGCTGTATCGGGCCGACGATCCTCCGGCGACATCGGCCAGTCCGGGCGCGGCATCGACTTCCTCCGTGCTGGGGGTCGGCTGGTGAGCACCATCGCGTTCTTCAACATCGCCATGCACGGGCGCGTCAACCCGACTCTGCCGGTCGTGGCCGAGCTTGTCCGGCGCGGCCACACCGTCACGTACTACACCTCGCCCGCGTTCCGTGCGGAGATCGAGGCCACCGGCGCGACGGTGTGCCTCTACCCCGGGGGCGACCAGTCGCTCCCCGATCCGCCGACGCCGGTCACGCTGATAGAGGGGCTTGCGGGCACCGCCGTCCGCTTGCTGCCCGCTGTGCTCACCGACCTGCGGCGCGCGCGACCCGACCTGATCGTCCACGACAACGCCTGTTTGTGGGGCGCAGTAGCCGCCCGCGAACTCAAGGTGCCGGCGGCATCGTCGTTCACCACGTTCGCCTTCAACCGGCATGTGCCCAGCCCCACCCACGGCTCGTGGGACCTGCTGGCCGCGGCGGCGGCTCGGCCCCGCAGCATCCAGGGCTGCCTGCGGGCGCGCTGGGAGCTGCACCGCCGCTTCGACACGCGTGGGCTGCCACTGCTCGACTTGGGAAACATCCGCCAGCCGCTCAATCTGGTCTACACCTCGCGGGCGTTCCAGCCTGCCGTCGAGGACTTCGACCAGTCCTACCGGTTCGTTGGCCCAAGCATCGGCGCCCGCCCAGTCGACCCGTCGTTCCCGGCCGATCGGCTGCAGGACCCGGTGCTGTACGCCTCGCTGGGCACGGTGTTCAACGCCGACCCGCAGCTACTGCGCAGCTTCGCCACCGCGCTCGCCCCGCTGGGCGCCACCGTGATCGTCTCCACCGGGCAGACCGATCCCGCCGCGCTGGGTCCGTTGCCGGCCAACGTGCTCGCCCGCCGCTTCGTGCCGCAACCGGAGGTACTGGCCCGCGCGGCGTTGTTCGTCACCCATGGCGGGATGAACAGCGTCAACGAGGCCATATACGCCGGAGTTCCGATGCTGGTGGTCCCGCAAGGCGCTGACCAGCCGATGGTGGCCCGTCGCGTCGTCGAGCTCGGCGCCGGCCTGTCGATCCGTAGCCAGGACGTCGCCGAGGGCTCCGTGCATGCCCTCGCCCGGCGCCTGCTCGACGACCCCCGGTTCCGGGCAGCCGCGGCCACCCTGCAGGTCGCCCAGCACGAGGCGGGTGGATATCGGCGCGCCGCCGACGAGCTCGAGCAGTACCTGCATGCCGCCGGCTCGGTCAGTCGGTCGGCTCCCGTCGATCCGTCACAGCGAGGCTGAGTGATGTCACCCGTCATCGTCCTGCTGGTGTTCGCCGGGCTGTCGGAGGCCGCCGGGCGCATCCTGCCTCTGGTGGCGCGCCGGCCTGGCATGTCGCGGCCTTCTGTGGCTGGGTTGCTGCTGCCCGCCGGCCTCGTCGAAGGCGCTGTGTTCGCGCTGTGGCCGCTGACCGCGTGGACCCTGGCCGAGCTTGTGCAGTCCCCTCCACTGCCAGGCAGCGGGTTGGCGTGGACACCAAGCCTGGTCGCCCCGCTGGTGCTCGCTGCCGTCCTTGCATTCCCGTTGATCGGACCCCTGCTCCACCTGCTGCTCTTTGTGGGGGTCGGGGCCGGCCTGGCCGGCCCACTCGCCGCGGCGAGCGGGCTGGGCTGGTGGGCCGCCGCCGGTTGCGTGGCCGTTGCTGGGGTCGCACTTGGTGTCGCTGTAGAGGCCGTTCGGCGTCTGGTCGTGAGGATCAGTGCGACCCGGGCACCGGAGCCGATCGCATGAACGATTTCCTGCTCTGGGTCTGCGCGCTCGGGCCGGCTCTGCTCGCCGAAGCTCTGCTGGCCCGCTACGAGGTGCTGGCCTACAGCGCCGGCTGGCGGGCCCCTACCACCGAGCTCCCGGAGGGCGTGCCCTATGCCCGCGGTGCGGCTCCTGATAGTCCCCCGGACGCCTACCTGGTCTACCTGGACGGCATCGGGAAACGCCGCGTCCGCGACACCCGGGACGGCGGCCAGCTGGTCAAGGCCCTGATCGCCGGAGCGCCGGAGCTGCGCGTGCTGGGTCAGGTGCAGCCCTACTCGCCGCTGGCCGCCCCGCTTGCCGATCGGCCGGTGTGGGCGCGGCTGCGCCGCCATGTCGGGCTGCTGCTGTTCCTGCACAACGTCATGCAGATCTTCGTCGCCGCCGACCACCGGTACCGCCCCCTGTACAACCGGGCCGTCGGCTCCCAGATCGCCACGCAGCTCCGGCTCGCCGGCTACCAGCCCGACAGCGGTATCCCCGTGGTGCTGCTCAGCTACAGCGGCGGCGCCCAGGTCGCCACCGGCGCGGTTGACGAACTGCACGCCCAGCTGCGCTCCCCGCTCCTGCTGATCACGCTCGGTGGCTTCCACAACGGCGCCAACGACCTCACCCATGCCGAGCACGTGCATCAGCTCACCAGCGCGAGCGACTGGATTGAGCGCGTCGGCACCTGGATCTTCCCTCAGCGCTGGCGGCTGTTCCGCCGTAGCGGATGGAACCGGGCCGGCCGCTCCGGGAAGATCACCGTGCATCGACTCGACCCGGCCACCCACCTCGGGCCGCACAGCTACATCAGCCCGGAGGCGTGGCTGCCCGACGGCCGCAGCTACCTCGACCGCACCACCGACACCGTGATGGCGCTCATCCGTGCCCGCCACAGCGCGACCGCGGCGACACGCGACCCATTGCCGTGAGGGCCTCGACCAGAGCGCGCGGCGCAGGGCCCGGCACGCTTGGCGCGAAGTCGGCCTTGTCGGGCGCCTCCGTCGCGACGCCGTCGGCTGAATTTCTCACGGAGGGGACTTGAGCGACGGAGCCGGGAGCTCCTGCCCGGGCACCGCCGCCGCGCGCCCCGTTGCCGCGGCCCGCGGGAGGCGGCCCTCACGGGGCGGCGGCCGCCGTCCAGGACAGAGCAGCACCAGGACCCAGATCCTCGCAGTCGCGCTCGAACTCTTCGCCACCAAGGGCTATTCGGGCACGACGATGCGCGGGATCGCCCAGCAGGCGCAGGTGGACCCGGCGCTGATCCACTACTTCTTCACCAACAAGGACGGCCTCTTCCAGGACGCCGTTTCCTCCCGGATCGACATGTCCACCCTCTTCGACTCCCTTACGGACGAGGAGGCGGGGGCCGGGCTGAAGGGCCGCGGAGAGTGGATCGCCCGGACGTTCCTCTCCTTCTGGGAGGACGAGTCGACCCGCCCCGCGCTGGTCGCCGTCTTCCGGACCAACGTGTCGGACAAGGCGACCACCAAGGGGTTCCGCGACCAGATCGAGGCCGCCTTCGCGTCGTGCCTGGGCCGGATCGCCCCCGAAGAGACCGAGCGGACACCGGCGTTCACGTCGCTGGTGTCCGCGCATCTGGCCGGCCTCGTCATGCTGCGCTACGTCCTCGCGGTGGAGCCGCTGGCCTCACTCGACTTCGAGGAACTGATGGAGTGGCTCGTCCCCGCCATCGAGGTCCACTTCGACCGGCTGCCCCAGGAGTAGGCGGCGGATGCGCTCTCGCGACGGGCCACGGCCGAGGCCCGGTTCGGATCCCCGCCTGGGCTGCTCTCCCGGTGCTTCGGCGGCCTGGGCCCACGCCAGGACGAAGACGCCCCGCCGCGCGGCGAGTAGGGAACGAATCCGAGCTCGACCGCGCTGTCCTCGGCAACCACGTCCCTCATCATTCGCGGAGCAGTCGCTTGAGGAGCGGGACAGCCGCGGCATTGCGGCGCGCGTCCTGCTGTGACGGCTTATAACATGGGGACCCAGAGCTGGAGGATATCTATGCGCGCCGAGGATGACGCCGACTCCCTTGACCAGGCGACGAGGGATTTCATCACAGCGCGTCCCCAACTCTTCGGCATCGCGTACCGCGTGCTCGGCAGTGCTGTGGAAGCCGAGGACATCGTTCAGGAGGCGTGGCTGCGGTGGCAGAACACCGACCGCGCCGACATCCACGAGCCGGCGGCGTTCCTCGCTACGGTCACCGCCCGTCTGGCGATCAACTTCGCCCAGTCCGCCAGGGTGCGGCGTGAGTCGTACGTCGGGCCCTGGCTTCCGGAGCCAGTCGATACAAGCGTGGATCCGCAGTTGGGAGCGGAACGGGCAGAGGCACTTGACCTGGCGGTTCTCTTCCTCTTGGAGAAGCTGAACCCCGTGGAACGGGCTGCTTACGTTCTGAGGGAAGCCTTTGACTACCCGTACAAGCAGATCGCGGAAATCCTGGAGACGAGCGAAGCCAATACGCGCCAGTTGGTGAGCCGCGCCCGGAAGCATCTGTCAGGGGAACGCAAGGAGCCAGTCAGCTCTACCGCTCACCGGCGCCTGATGGAGGTGTTCCTCACTGCGGCGCAGACCGGAAATCTGTCCGTGCTCGAGGATGTTCTCACTGCGGACGTGGTCAGCTACTCCGACGGTGGAGGGATGCGCGGGGCATCCAGGATTCCGGTCGTCGGGCGTCCGCACGTCTCCAAGTACCTTGCCGCCTTCGCCCCACGTTTCTGGCATCAGGCAGACGTTCGCTGGGTCGAGGCCAATGGCAGGCCGGCCGTCCTTGTCTCGGCCGATGAAAACCCGGTGGCTTTGCTGTCCGTCGATGTGTCGGCACAAGGCATCGAACGCATCATGTGGGTAATGAGTCCGGCCAAACTTGCTCCTTACGTGGCTTCACTGAGCAATTGAGAACGTCCGCGCCCTGCAGCGCGCCATCCGCAACACCATGACCGAGGACGCAGGAGTCGTACGCGACGAAGAGGCCTGCGCGCCGGGCTGGCGTAGTTGACAGTGATCGAGAAGAGAATGGAGGACGTCGGAGTCCACCCGGACATCGCAATCAGGACCTCGCGCACGCCTTTGATCTCAAGTCCGCCGTCCTGGCATCCCGGGCCGCCCTCGAAGCTGCACTGGAGCGTCGCGAGACCCGCGGCTGTCACACCCGCAGCGACTACCCCGCCCTGGATCTCGCTCTGCAAGTCAATCTCGTGTGGTCCCGACGACTGGTATCACCCGTGAGAGCATGCCGGCCATCCCCGACGAGATTTCCTCTCTGATGGAAGAGGTCTCGACTGATGGAGAACTTGCGGAATGACCTCGTACAACTCGGCGAGGCACGCAATAGCGGAACGCCCGTCTGCTCCTCTTCGAACACACCATGTGACCGCTGGCGGAGTCGTGACGCGAGCGGATGAACAGCCGTGCCGTGCGTGCGATCAGCCCTTGAGGGCCGCATCGGGAAATTTTCTCGATTCTGGAGAACCCTGTCACAAGTAGAGCGTCTGTCCTGTCTCTCCTGTGGAGACCGAATTTGTTCGGTGCCGGTGAGCAGCTCATCGCAGGATGCGTGCCGCACCATGAAAACCTCCGAGAGGAATCCGTTATGAAGGTCGTAGTGATCGGTGGAACCGGGCTCATCGGCTCGAAGCTGGTCAGCAAGCTCGACGAGCACGGGCACGAGGCGGTCGCGGCCGCGCCGAGCACCGGCGTCAATACTCTGACGGGCGAGGGTCTGGCCGAGGTCCTGCAGGGTGCGTCGGTCGTGGTCGACGTGTCCAACTCACCCTCGTACGAGGACGAGGCCGTCATGAACTTCTTCCGCGCCTCCACGACCAACCTCCTGGAGGCGGAGGCGGAGGCAAAGGCCGGCGTGACGCACCACGTGGCGCTGTCCGTAGTCGGCACCGACCGCCTCCCGGAGAACGGATACTTCCGCGCCAAGCTGGCCCAGGAAGAGCTGATCAAGGCGTCCGGCATCCCCTACTCCATCGTCCACGCCACCCAGTTCTTCGAGTTCATGAAGGGGATCGCGGACGCGGCCACTGAGGGCGACACCGTGCGTCTGTCCCCCGCCAAGATCCAGCCCATCCACTCCGACGACGTGGCAGCGGCCATCGGCCGCACCGCGGTCGGTACCCCGGTCAACGGCGTGGTGGAGGTCGCCGGTCCCGACGTGTTCCAGTTCGACGAGCTCATCCGCGAGGTACTCGCCGCACAGAACGACCCCCGCACGGTCGTCACGGACCCGCACGCCCCGTACTTCGGTGCCGAACTCCAGGAGACCTCGCTCCTTCCGGGCCCTGCCGCGCACATCGCCGAGACCCGGATCACCGACTGGCTCGCGCAGCAGCAGTAAGCCATGCGGGTGACCCCTGCTTGCAGACGGGGGCCGCCCCTGCGATCCGGCCGCAGGTCCACTCCACCGCTGAACGGACACTGCGTTGGACTTCGACGCGCGCGGCCCGGCCCGCGATGCGGCCCATCAACTGATCGAACATCGCCCGCCACCGAGCAGGCACTACGCTGTGACCTGCGGCCACCGCCTGATCTTCGTTTGTCGACACAACTCACGACGATCATCGGTGGCCGTGGCCGTCTCCGCTTCGGCCCTGACTACCGGCGGACTGGCCATCACGTACGGTCTGCGACATGACGGTAGAGGATTCGAAGGCCCCAGTACCCCGGGTGCAGCTGGTCATTGGCATCATCCGCAGAGGCAACGAGATCCTCCTCGTGCGAGAGAGCCTCGGCGCCGACGGCGAGATTCTCTGGTCCCTCCCCGGTGGCGGGGTGAAGGACGGCGAGCTCATACACGAAGCCCTCCGGCGCGAGCTACAGGAGGAGACGGGGCTGCTGGTGGGCGACCCGGTGCGGACCGCATTCCTCATGCACATCGACTCCGAGCAGCACCCTTCGGCGTTGGCCGCTGCCTTCGAGATCGACGAGTGGTCGGGGGACGTCGCGCCGGAGGACGACGACATCAATCAGGCCGCCTTCTTCCCCCTGCCCGACGCCCTGGAGCTGCTCGGCGAGCTGGACAGCGCGACGCAGCGGGAGCCCATCGTCGGCTATCTGACCGGGGATGTCGCGCCAGGGACCACCTGGCTGTACCGCAACCGGGGAAAGGAGGAGACGCTCGTCGCCCGCTGGTGACGCCAGACAGTGGCCACCACGCGAAGATCACAAACCAGGGCTGGAGGACTAAGCCCTTTCTCGGCGCTCTCCGCGATGATCCACCGAGCAGTCGCGTATGCCTGTTCGATGGCGACCGGTTACCTGGCCTTCGGCGAACGGTCGTACTCGCCGAACACGACGGCGGCATTCGTCCCGACGGCCAGCTCGCGCAACATGCGGTCACGAGTGCCGACGTTGCCGATGACCCGACCGCCGCCGCGCACGTAGAGGACGACCGGCAGCATCCCCCTGGCTGCCAACGGGCATGAAGAATGGGCTTTGTCATCAGTGCGCTCCCCTGCCGATGGCGGAATTGAGCCAGGCGGGGACCGAGTCTGCTTCCATCCGTTTTCACGGGGCCCGTCACGGACGCCTCGGCCGCGTTCACGGCGCGTATTGGACGATGTGCCGACTCCATGGATCGGACTGCGGAAATCCAGGCCGCACTGCTCCGTCAGTACGGTGCTGCGGTGGAACGAACCGTGGTGTGGTTGCAGGTGTAGCCTCTTGCGGGTCAGTGGTTTGGAAACCGGTCGTTGCTGAAGCATCAGTCCCGGCACAGCCCGTGTTGTGTCCTTTCTCCGTCGCATCGCAGGGACCTACCCGCATGAGTCAGTCACCGTACGTTGGCGTTGCCTGGTTCCGGCCGATGCTTGCTCGTCTTTCCGACGAGGAGCACCGTTCCGCCACTGCGCTGGAGCTGCTTTTCGATCTCTGCTTCGTCACTGCCGTCGCCCAGATCGCTTCCGCATTCGAGCATGAGCTCTCGGAGGGCCATATAGGTCACGGTGTCCTCGGCTATGCGCTCGTCTTCTTCGCTATCTGGTGGGCCTGGATGAATTTCACATGGTTCGCCTCGGCCTATGACACCGACGATGTCCCGTACCGGATTCTTACTCTCGTTCAAATCGGGGGCGCCCTTGTCATGGCAGGCGGCGCGGCGCAAGCTCTCGAAAACGATGATTTCACCGTGATCACCTGGGGCTATGTTGTCATGCGGCTGGCCATGACAATTCAATGGTTGCGTGCAGCGTATTCGGATCCTGAACGCCGGCGGTGCTGCTTGCGCTACGCCTTTGGCATTCTCGTGGTTCAGATCGGCTGGGTGGTCCGTCTCACCCTGCCGGGTGACGGTGGTCTCAGCTCATTCCTGGTTCTCGCCGTGGCTGAACTCGCCATTCCGGTGTGGGCTGAGCATGCGGCCCGCACCACGTGGCATCCGCGTCACATTGCCGAGCGCTATGGTCTGTTCACGCTCATCGTGCTCGGTGAGTCCGTCACTGCTTCCTCCAGCGCCGTGCGAACCGCATGGGGCACCGACGTGGATCCCGGCACGGTCGCCCTGCTCGCGCTGGGCGGCCTGCTCACGGTTTTCTCCTTGTGGTGGCTGTATTTCAACCAGAACGCGCCACGCCGACTTGCCACCTTCACCACAGCCATGCTGTGGGGCTACGGCCACTACGCCCTCTTCGCCTCCGCAGCCGCCACCGGTGCGGGCCTTGCCCTCAACGTCGCTCATGCCACCGGCCACGGCGCCCTCACCGACCAGCAGGCTGCAGCCACGTACACGGTCCCTGTGGCCGTCTTCATCGCGTTCGTATGGCTCCTGCAACGGCAGGCCTCGCAGACATCCGCCCTGACCGGCATCGTCCACCTGGCCGCGGTCCTCGCCGTCCTGGCCGCCACCTACACAGCCGTGCCCGTGCTCAGCACCGGCATCATCTCAGCGCTCCTGATCATCGCAACCCTCTTCATTGCCGGGCGTGGCGTTGTCAGGCCGTCCTGACGCCGGCCCGCTCCCGCCCCGCTCGGCGCCGTGGCCGGGCGCGCAGCCCAGAATGCGGCCGCAGCGGGTCCCAGCGCAGTTCTCCTGGCGTTATCCGTTCGCGGACATCGACCCGGCGATGCGGAACATGGGCGCGGGCAAGGCGATCAAGCCAAGCCCGTGCTCACCATGCTGACAGTCCGTCAGTCGACCGTCAGGACCAGCTTTCCCGTGGTCCGGCCGGTGTCGCCGAGCCTGTGTGCCTCGGCGGCATCGGCCAGCGGGAAGGTGCCGGCGATCGTGGCGCGCAGCTTCCCCGCCTCGACCAGCGCCCCGATCGCCTTCATGCCGCTGTGCGAGGCGTCCACGAGCATCCGCAGCGCCCGGACACCGAGCCGCTCGGCCTCCTCGTAGAGGTCGTTCGAACCCACCGGCAGGATCGACACCACGAGTCCGCCCGGCCGCAGCACGCGCAGCGAGCGCGTCGAGTAGTCGCCGCCGACCGTGTCCAGGACGACGTCGACGTCCTTCACGGCCTCGGCGAAGTCCGTCTCCCGGTAGTCGATCGCCTCGTCCGCGCCGATCCCGCGCAAGAACTCGTGCTTGCCCGCGCTCGCCGTACCGATCACATACGCGCCGCGCGCCTTGGCGATCTGCACGGCCACGTGCCCCACCCCGCCGGCCGCCGCGTGGATCAGCACCCGCTGGCCCGGCTGCAGGTCGGCGTACTCCACCAGCGCCTGCCACGCGGTCAGCGAGACCAGCGGCAGCGCGCCCGCCTGCGTGTGGTCGATCGAGGCCGGCTTGTGCGCGAAGGCGCGCGCCGGGGCGGTGACGTACTCGGCGTGTGAACCGTGGCCGTACGGATAGGACAGCATCCCGAAGACCTCGTCGCCGGGCTCGAAGCGGGCGACGCCGATCCCGACGGCCTCGACGACGCCGGAGACGTCCCAGCCCAGTACGAAGGGCGGCTCGCCCAGGAAACCGCCGGTCGCGCGGTGCTTCCAGTCGGTCGGATTGACGCCGGCGGCGCGAACCCGGACCAGTACCTCGTTGGTGCGCGGCTCGGGACGCGGGAGCTCCACTTCCTTCAGGACCTCGGGTCCGCCGAGGGTGTCCTGGCTGATGGCTCGCATGGTGTTCATGGTGTTCACAGTGCTCATGGTGAACCAGCCTGCCGTGGGCCGCAGAGCGGGAAAATGGCATGATTGCCAACCTTCGATAGGATCGTGCCATGCGTGGTGAACGGAAGGCGGAACGGGTCGTGGTCCTGGCCCTGGATGGCGTCTACCCCTTCGAGCTGGGCATCCCCAGCCGCATCTTCGGCGCGGCCGACGGCCGCTACGAGGTCTTGACCTGCAGCGTCGACGGCCAACCGGTGCGCACCAACGCCGACTTCACCATCGGCGTAGGGCACGGGCCCGAGATCCTTTCCACGGCCGACACCGTGGTGGTCGCCTCCATTGCGCCCCCGCACATCCCCACCGGGCTGCCCGCCGTCGTCGCCGCCGCGCTCGCGCGGATCCGCCCCGACGCGCGGATCGTGTCCATCTGCACCGCCGCCTTCGTCCTCGCCGCGGCGGGCCTCCTCGACGACCGCAGGGCCACCACACACTGGCAGGTCGCCGACCTGTTCCGGCGCCGCTACCCGCACGTCGACCTCGACGCCGACGTCCTGTTCGTCCACGACGGCCGGATCCTCACCTCGGCGGGCGCCGCCTCCGGCGTCGACGTCTGCCTGCACATCGTCCGCACCGACCACGGCAGCGAACTGGCCAACGCCGTCGCCCGCCGCTGCGTCGTACCCCCCTTCCGGGACGGCGGCCAGGCCCAGTACATCGAGCAGCCGGTCCCCGAGAGCGGGGCCGCGAGCACCGCCGCTGCCCGGGCCTGGGCCCTGGAACGCCTCGACGAGCCGCTCACCCTGGCCGACCTCGCCGGCCATGCCCGGATGAGCCTGCGCACCTTCGCCCGCCGCTTCAACGACGAGGTCGGCATGAGCCCCGGCCGCTGGCTCATCCAGCAGCGCGTGGCCCGGGCCCGGCATCTGCTGGAGTCCAGCGACCTGTCCGTCGACCGGATCGCCGGCCAGGTCGGCTTCGCGACCGGCGCCTCCCTGCGCCAGCACCTGCACGCCGCGATCGGGGTCTCCCCGCAGGCCTACCGTCGCACCTTCCGGACGGCCGCCCGCACTGAGGTTTTCGGCCTTGGGTGAGGATGATCTCGCTGATGGGTGTATCCCGGTGTCATGCGGTATCCCGATAGGAGGGCCTGACCGCGAGGCAGCGGGGCGGGAGCAAGTGCGGTTCGAGGCCGCCGATTTCTTCGCGCAAGGGGTGACGCCGCCGCAGATGGTGCCCGCGTCCTCGTGATCACGCGGGGGCTCATGTCACACGACCCGTGTGTGCCCGGTCTAACGGATTGAGCGGTCTAACGGATTGAGCCGAGAAAATGAAAGAGGTGTGTCGCGTGCGCGAGGACTCAGCCATCCGCTACTCATGCCTCCGTGCCGCGCACAGGGCGTGCATGGGGGCACCCTGCCGGGACGCCAGTATCTGAAGCCCTCCTGGACGTCGAGGGGGTTGATGCGTGGAACGTCGACGGGGTTGATGCGTGCGGCCACGTTGTGTGGTGCCGTGCGAGAGGGAGGATGCCGTATGGGCCACGCTGACGCGGTGCCGATCGCGGAGATGCTCGACGAGCGTCGATATCTGCTGGATGTCGCCTACTGGATGCTGGGCACCCCCAGTGAGGCGGAGAGCATTGTCGATGAGACCTACCACCGGTGGTACGTGCTGTCCGACGCTGCGCGCCAGCAGATCACAGCTCCCCGTTCCTGGCTGGCGAAGACAGCAGCCGCGTTCTGCTGAATGCGCTGGGCTCCCTGTCGCCGGCCGAGCGGGCCGCGTTCGTGCTCCATGACGTCTGCGGGATGACACCCGACACGGACGCCGACATCGTGGGGCGCACGGGGCCGGAGTGCGCCGAACTCGCCGACCGGGCCCGTCACTGCCTTCGGCTGCAACGCTCACGTCCCACGACGCCGGAACAGCACGACGCCCTCACCCGCATCGTCCGCCAGGCGTGCGTGGCCGAGGACGCCGACCTGCTGGCATCGCTGCTGTGCCCGGACGCCACGGCGTTCTTCGACGGCGGTGGCAAGGTACGGGCACTCATCAGGCCCGTCCACGGCAGCCGACAGGTCGCAGACAGCCTGCTGACACTCCTGGCCCGGCGCCCACGCACCACACTGACCATCCACTCCGTCAACGGCCGCACCGGCCTCATCGCCCGCTACGACCACCAGGTCGCCGCCGTCATCAGCCTCGACATCGCCGACCACCACGTCGTACAAGTCTGGGCCGTACTCAACCCCGACAAACTGCGCTCCTGGAACCAGCCCCCTCCTCCGGGTGGTCCAAGCTCAGACCAGAGCCCGTCACAGCAGGGCAACGACTGGTCCTGATCAGTCTTTGAGACCGCGCGCGTGAAGGCGCACGGGCCTTCCAGTGGCCCGGGGCGGACGCGGTCGGGTGCTTCCGTTGGTCGCGCGATGACCGTCTCGTCACACTGCCGCAGTCACACACCATCCGACCCGGGGTCGAGGGCAGCTGCGAAGCGGGAACGCGAATCCAGGATGCGGCGATCTTGCGGGCTTCCAGCGAGGCCGCATCTCCCGTTCGAGCTGCTGAGACGAAGGCTTTCAGAAGGCGTCGGTGCTCCTCCGTGTCCACGCTCTCCCGCTGCTCGTCCGACAGGTGCTTGCGAGCACGGCTTACGATCTTCCGCACGTTGACGAGGCTGAGTTGAAGGATTTCAGCGATCTCGGGATAGGCGTAATCGAACGCCTCGCGCAGTACGTATGCGATTCCGAAGAGAAAAGGACGATCAGATTACCGACAACCACGTGTTTTCATGCACGTTGTGTCTGCCGCGACGGTGGCAATAGCTTGTGCGCTACGCGCCGCGCCGTCGTCAGTGTGTTGCATCCGTAGGGAACCTGTTGGGGCCCGTCTGGTGCGTCTACATTCAGAATGGGTCACTGCATATGATGTAGGGGGACCCGTTCCGGCGTTCGGAACCAAGCTGCACCACATGTGAGCCGGGGGCGCGGCACGAGGGGTTGAGGATGAGAGGAACACATGGTCTCTGTAACCCACGCAGCGCATAACATTGAGGTCACCGCTGAGAGCCTTCAAGAGGACCTGGCGCGCCTGCAGGCCCAGAAGCAGGCCCTGGAAAGGGAGCTGGCCGCGGTTGTGGCGCACCTCGGCTCGGTGCAGCGGGCCCTCAGCGCGTTCGAGGCCCTGATGCTTGACCCGGCTGTTGCGGCTTCGACGGGTACGGCCGTTGCTGCAGCTGCGCAACGGGGCCAGGCTGGGACGCCCGGCGAACCGCAGACAGACCATGCCTCCGCCGAGTCCGCAGGCGCCACACTGAAGTCCGCGCCCCGGGCTCGGAAGCCGCAGAGCGGCAAGGACTCGGAACGTCCTGTTGCCGCCGGCACCGACACGGACGCGCAGAAGAAATACGGCAAGCTCACCGAGCAGATCATGGAGTACTTCGGCAGCGTCGGCGATGTCGACGTGCGAGCGCGTGATGTTGCCGCGGCTCTCGGCCGTGACACCGACAGCGGAAGCATCAACGGCGTCCGCAGCACCCTCGACCGGCTAGTCGGTACCTCCCGTGTCCAGCGGACCGGCCGGGGCCTCTACCGCGCCAAGCGTTCCTAGACGTATCTCCTGGCCCACGCAGGGCGCAGGCGGCGCACGGTGCTTTGCCTACCTGAGTGCGGCACCAAGAATGCGATGAGCACACCTTGTGGGCGTGTGGCAATGCCCCACCTGGTTCGCAACGTGTGCATCGCGCACCTCCAGAGTCCCCGGTGACGGCCCGGGCGGTACGGCCACTCCGTGCAGGGGGCTCACGCAGGGTGACAGGCCTGCTCGAGTCGCCCGGCGGCAGCCGCCGCCTCGGGTCTTGGCAGCCGCTTGAGCGGCTCAGCGGTCCAAGACCTGAGGCTGCGCTACTGCTGTGCGTGTCCTCCGCGCCGATGCTGCGGCTACTGCTGTGGCCCTTCCCTCGCGCCGTCCGCTGGCGGCCACCCTCCCGGGCGCCCCGGACCCCGTGTGACGGGCACGCTGTCGGGGCGGCCGGCCACCGGGCGCACGGGTGGCCCGGAGCACCGGTGGCCGGGCCCGGTGGTCAAGCGTTCTTCGGCCCAGCCTGCTGAATCACCTCAAAGGACCACAGTGTGGAGCCGCTGGCCGCCGGCTTGGGGCGCTCTCCGCCCTCCCCGCTGCCGCCCTGGTGAGCTGCCTTCATCGGCCCCTCCAGCCAAGCCTGGAAGGACTCCTCGTCACGCCACCGCGTGTAGACGAGGTAATTGTCGGTGCCTTCGGCCGGGCGGAGGAGTTCGAACCATTCGAAGCCGTCGGAGTTCTCGACGGCGTGCGCCCGGGAGGCGAAGCGCTTCTCGAGGGTTTCCCGCTGTTCGGCCGGGACGGTCAGTACGTTGATCTTGACTACGCTCATGGCTCCATCCTGCCGCAGGGGTGGGTGCCAACGGTGCACCGGCGTCGTGCGGGATCGGAGCATCTGCGCTGGCGCATCGCGAAGTCGTCGAGGATAGAGCAGGTCCGGATGTATCAGTTCACGGATCCGTTTCTCCCAGGTGCGGTCTGCGTGGCCGTCGGCGAGGTCGGCGAGGATGCGGCTGGTCTTGGCGACGCGGACGTGGGCGCCCTGGCCGACGGCGAGAGGACCGTGGGCCCGGGCATTGTGAGTCCTGCCGACTCCGACGGTTATCGAGGGTTCGGTTCGAGATTCGGCATGTTGCCGCTGGGTGGGACCTTCATGAGATCGATGTGACGTGGCTGCGATGTCAGTGCAGCCTCGTATGTTGGCCGGATGACTCAGAAGGTGGTCGACGAGCGAGCCGTCGAAGCGGCAGTGAACGATGCTGAACAGGCGATAGCAGAGTTTGACGGGGCCTGCCGGTGGCTGGCTGCTGCTCGGCAGGGACTCATGGAGCCTCTTGGGGCCGAGGTCTGGGGGGACTGCTGCAGAGTTGGGTGACACCTGACCTGGCTTGCTGAGAGGCGGCCTGGAAGGATGTCGCAGTGCCCAAGCCGTATCCCAAGGAGTTCCGCGAGGACGTCGTGCGAGTCGCGCGCAACCGCGAGCCCGGCGTCACGCTGGAACAGATCGCCGCCGACTTCGGCGTCCACCCGATCACGCTCTCGAAGTGGCTGCGCCGCGCCGACACCGACGAGGGCGCCAGGCCCGCAACGGCATCGGATGAGTCGGCCGAGCTGCGCGAGGCACGCAAACGGATCCGGCTGCTGGAGCAGGAGAACGAGGTGCTCAGGAGGGCGGCGGCGTATCTGTCGCAGGCGAACCTGCCGGCAAAATGATGTACCCGCTCGTCCGCGAGCTGGCCGCTGCCGATGCCCCTTGCCGGGTGCCGGTGGCGGTGACGTGCCGGGTGCTCGGGCTGGCCCGCCAGCCCTACTACCGGTGGCTGGACCGGCCGGTCACCGACGCCGAATTGGCCGAGGCATACCGGGCCAACGCCTTGTTCGACGCGCACCGCGACGATCCCGAGTTCGGCCACCGCTTCCTTCTCGACGAAGCGCGCGTCGCCGGTGAGGCGATGGCCGAGCGGACCGCCTGGCGGATCTGCCGGGACAACGGCTGGTGGAGCGCCTTCGGCAAGCGCAGGGGCCGCGGGAAGAACGCCAAGGCCGGGCCGCCGGTCCACGATGACCTGGTGCGGCGGGACTTCACCGCGGACGGGCCGAACCGGCTGTGGCTCACGGACATCACCGAGCACGCAACCATCGAGGGCAAGCTGTATCTGTGCGCCGTCAAGGACGCTTTCTCGGGCCGTATCGTGGGCTATTCCATCGACGCCAGGATGCAGTCCCGCCTCGCGGTGAGAGCGCTGGAGTCCGCCGTCGTCCGCCGCGGCCCCGTCGCGGGGTGCATCGTGCACTCCGACCGCGGTTCGCAATTCCGGTCCCGCAAGGTCGCCGCCGTACTCAACCGGCATGGCCTGGTCGGTTCGATGGGCCGGGTCGGGGCCGCCGGCGACAACGCCGCGATGGAGAGCTTCTTCGCACTGCTGCAGAAGAACGTCCTCGACCGCCGTACCTGGGCCACCCGCCAGGAGTTGCGGATCGCGATCGTGACCTGGATCGAGCGGACCTACCACCGGCGCCGACGGCAACGACGCCTGGGCCGATTGACCCCCGTCGAGTACGAGACCATCATGACCCCACCCGCAGCTCTTGCTGCATAAACCCGCTGTCACCCGATCATGCAGCAGTCCCGTTGCTCCTTGCCTGCTCTGCTCTGGCTGCCGGTTGCTCGTTGCCGGTTGCTGGTTGCTGGTTGCTGGTTGCTGGTTGCTGGTTGCTGGTTGCCATCGAGGCACAGCTGGACGCGCCGGTCGGGTTGCAGGGGAAGTAACTCAGAACTTCATGGCGCCGGCGGCCAGGTTGGCGATGAAGTGGCGCGAGCCGATCAGAAAGACCCCGATCAGCGGGATCACCGATATGAAGGCGCCGGCGATGACCATCGACTGGTCGGTGGTGTAGACACCGTTCAGCTGCTGCACGGCCACCTGCAGCGTCACCTTTCCCGGGTCGGTCATCACGATCAGCGGCCACAGGTAGTCGTTCCAGACGTGGAAGAAGGTGAAGATCCCCAAGAACGCCAGCCCCGGGCGCAGCACGGGAAGCCCCACGGTCCACCATTGGCGGAAGAACCCGGCCCCGTCCACCTTCGACGCCTGGATCAGCTCATCGGCGATCGCCCCTTGCGCGTACTGCCGCATCCAGAAGATCCCGAATGCGTTGGCCGCACTAGGGATGATGAGCGCCTTGAGAGAGCCGACCCAGCCCAGCCAGGCAAGGGTGACGAACTGCGGGACGAGCGCCAGCTGCATCGGGATCATGAAGGTGGCCAGCACGATCCAGAACAGCACCTTCCGCCCGGGGAACTCGTACTTGGCGAAGGCGAAGGCGGCCAGCGAGTCGAAGAACAGCACCAGGAGCGTCGTGGCCGTGGCCGCCACGATGGTGATGCCCATCGCCCCCCAGAAGTCGATCCCGTCGAACACCTTGTTCACGTTCTCCCACAGGTGGGGCCCGGGAATCAGCTTGGGCGGGTAGGCGAAGATGTCCCCGGTGGTGTTCGAGGCCATCACGAACATCCAGTAGAACGGGAAGAGTGAGGTCAGAACGCCGATCATCAGCACCGCGTGGCCGACGATCGTGCGGACTCTGGCGGCAGTTTCAGCTCGCACGGGACTTCCCCTTCCCCTTGCCGGTGCCCAGGTGGTCCTCGCCGCGGCCGCCGACCAGCCGCCAGTTGATGATGGAGAACGCCGCGATCAGGATGAAAAGCGCCCAGCCGATGGCCGCGCCGTAGCCGAACCGGTTGAAGATGAACGCCTGCTGGTACAGGTAGAGCACGATGGTGGTGGCCTCGCCGCCGGGCCCGCCGACGTTCCCGCTGCCGTCGGGGAACAGCACCTGCGGCTCGGTGAACAGCTGCAGGCCGCCGATGGTGGAGGTGATGGCGACAAACAAGATCACCGGGCGGAGCATCGGGATGGTGATCCGGAAGAACGTCTGGCGGTTGTTGGCGCCGTCGATCTTGGCTGCCTCGTACAGGTCGCTGGAGATGGCCTGCAGGCCGGCCAGGCAGATGATGGTGTTGTAGCCGACCCATCGCCAGGTGGAAATCGCCGCGACGGAGACCTTCATCGCCCACGGGTCGGACAGCCAGCCGACCTCGCCGGCGCTGATGGCCCGCAGCATGCTGTTGAGCAGCCCGGAGCTGTCGCTGAAGACCGAGCCGAGCACGACGGTCATCGCCACGATCGAGGTGACGTTCGGTACGAAGTAGGCCACCCGGTAGAACGCCTTGAACCGCACGGTGGTGTGCAGCGCATAAGCAATGACCAGCGCCATGAAGATCATCGGGACGGTGGACAGGATCCAGATGACCAGTGTGGTGCCGATCGACTGCCAGAAGGTGGAGTCGGTCACCAGATACGCGTAGTTCTCCCAGCCGATCGACTTCATCTCCCCGATGCCGTCCCAGGACATGAACGACAGGTAGATGGAGAAGCCGACTGGGAAGACACCGAAGACGGCGAAGAGGATGAAGAACGGCGAGACCGCGGCGTACATCGGCCAGTAGCGGCGCCAGCCGGGCAGTGGCTTGGACCGGTCCGTCTGCTGCTTGTCGATGCTCCCGCGCAGGGTCGGGGTGAGGGTCATTCAGATCGCCCCTTCGCGGCTCAGTTCGCGCTCAATGGAGTCCTGGGCGTCCTTCCAGGCCTTTCCGACGTTCTTGCCGGACTCCACGTTGGTGATCTCGGCGACGAAGACCGGCGTGATCACTCGGTCATACGGGCTCTTGTAGACGGTCTTGACCTGCCGGGCCGACTTGCCGAACACCTCGATGGTGCGCTGACCGCCGTAGAAGGGCAGCGGCTCGCGCACCTCCGGCATTGCGAAGGATCGCGCACTGGACGGGAAGAGCGACATCTCCGTGAACGCCTTGACCTGGTTCTCCGGAGACTGCAGCCAGGTGATGAACTCGTAGGCCGCCTCGGGATTCTTGGAGTACTTGGTGATCGCCAGGAAGGAGCCGCCGACGTTGCCTGCGCCGCCGGGCGGGTCGGCCACTCGCCACTTGCCCTTGGTCTTCGGTGCGGCCGCTTCCGGAAAGGCGAAGCCCCACCACACCGCGCCGATGGCAACCGGCTGGCGGCCGTTGGTGACCACGCCGGGCACGTCGGTGGAACCGTCCAGGGCGCCGGCCGACAGGCCCTCCTTGCTGACCCGGTATGCCAGTTCGAAGACGTCGCGGAGCTCGTCGCGGTCGCCGATGTACGTGCCGTCCTCGGTCATGAACTGGCTGTCCAGCTGGCCCAGCCGGATGTCCCAGATGTTCTTGAGATTGGGGCAGATCACCGCGCGCTTATGGGACTTCTGGATCTCCTTGCCCAGGGCGATGTAGCCGTCCCAATCCGGGGCCCGGGCGGCCAGCTCCTTCGGATCGGTGGTGATCCCGGCGTCTTCCAGTATGTCGGTGCGGTAGAACAGCCCGGTGGGTCCGGTGTCCATGGGGAACGCGATCATCTTGCCCTCGGGCGTGACGCACTGGTCCCACTTCCAGTCCAGGTACCGGCTCTTCAGCTCGGCCGCGCCGAAGTCGTTCAAGTCGACGAACTCGTCCTGGTTGGGGAAGTAGGTGGCCACGTCGGAGTTGATGCCGATGATGTCGGGCACCATGGATTTGCCCGCAAGCGCGGTGCGCACCTTGGTGTTGTAGTTGCCGCCGATATTGGTGCGGCTGAGGTGGAAGTCCTCGGCTCCAGGTATTCCCTTGGTTTCGGCCTGGGCGACCAGCTTGTCGCTCACTGACCGGTCCCAGGTCCACAGCGTGATCTCATCCGGGTCGCCGAGCGAGCGCTGCGAGCCGCAGCCCGCCAGCCCCAGCCCTCCGACGACGGCCGCTCCGGCGCCCAGTGCCAGAAGCCGTCTTCGTGTCACTGCCATCAAGCATGCACCACCTCTCTGGGCTTGCGGCTCATCCCTTGATCGCTCCCGAGGTGATCGGTGCGGCTGCGGAGGCCGAAGTGCGCATCCCCCGGTCACCGCATGTGCGGCGAGAACCGCGAGAACCGGGCAACCGAATGTCGCGTAAGCATGCGAAAGGGTTTTCGATCAGTCTCGGTGCTGCTGGAACGTAGAGGCACTCAAGGGCGCCGTCAATACTGTCTGCGCCATGGCGAGTTGGCGCTATATGGCCGACCTGATCGCGCCTGCAGTCCTCGTAATATTTTTCGGCTGCAGGGAGCGTTAGGCTGCGAACTCCGAAAGGAGGGGGCTTATGTCGTCAGGGCCCGCCCGTGTCACGTTGTCGACCGTCGCAGCCTCCGCCGGCGTGTCCGTCGCCACGGTGTCGAAGGTCGTCAACGGGCGGCCCGACGTCTCGCCGGCAACCAGAGCCCGGGTGCTGGACCTGCTGCGCCAGCACGACTACGGCGGCAATCGCGACGATCTGCGCGCCTTGCCCACGGTCGAACTATTCTTCGGCAGGGTACGGTTGAGCGCCCACTCGGTGGAGATCATCCAAGGGGTGACAGAGGCCGGGGCCCGGTCCGGCGTCGCCATCGTGGTCGGCAGCCAGCGCAACCTGGATCCCACACCCCCGCCCGGCGACTGGGCCCGCGGCCTTGCCACCGCCGGGCGGCGCGCCGTCATCGCCGTGGCGGGCGCCCTCTCCCCGGAGATGGTCGAGGCCCTGGCCAGGGTGAGGCTGCCGCTGGCCTTGATAGATCCGCTCAGCCTGCCCGAGGTGTCGACGAACAGCGTCGGCTCCACCAACTTCGCCGGCGGTCACGCCGCCACCCAGCATCTGCTGTCCCTCGGGCACCGTCGGATCGCCTACCTCGGCGGCTACCCCGAGGTGGGGTGCAACCGGGCCCGACTGCACGGCTTCCGCAGCGCGATGGAGGCGGCCGCGCTTCCGGTGCCGGAGCAGCTCTGCCGGCACGCAGGCGACTTCTCCCATGAGCGGGGCGTCGCCGCCGGCGGCTCCCTGCTGGACCTGAAGGACCGTCCCACGGCGGTCTTCGCCGCCAGTGACACGCTGGCCGCCGGGGTCGTCGAAGCCGCCCGCAGCAGGGGACTGCGGGTGCCGGAGGACCTCAGCGTCGTAGGGTTCGACGACACCCAGGTCGCCCAGCAGTGCTCGCCCCCACTGACGACGGTTCACCAGCCGCTGCAGGAGATGGGTGCGGTCGCCCTGCGAACTGTGCTGCAGCTTTCCGCCGGTGAGGAGATCGACTCCCACCATGTGGAGCTCGCCACCAGGCTGGTGGTGAGGACGTCGACCAGCCCTCCATCGCCCCGTGACGGCATCCGCTGATCAAGGGCGGCGCGCAGAACACGAGCCGCGAGCCGCACGGGCGCGTACGCCGGAGACCAGTCGTTGTCGTGCCCCCGAAACCACAAACGACACGAGAACGGGCGCGTCAGCCACTGCGCTTGCCGGCGTTGCCGTCGTTGTTTTATTCGCAGTCCCAATAGCCCTTATGCCACTTGCGTTCCTCGTCGTACCAGCCCTCGTACCACGTGCAGTCGCCGTCCTGGGAAACTGAGGCACTCGTCGATGCGGGGGCGGCCGCTGCGGCCGTGCCCGCCGTGCCGATTGCGGTGCCGCCGGCGGCCAGCATGAAGCCGGCCGCGACGCAGGCGAAGGCGCGCTTGGCGCGTTGTGCTCGCATGGGTCTGCTCTTTCCTCCACGTTCTCGCGCTGTCCCGGCACGAGATGGATCACCGCGGCCTCACGCCGAAGAGTCGGGCGCTGCCAGCGTGGGGCGCTCAAGTTTGTTTGACGATGCCGCTCGAAGAACGATGCGGCGCTGCCGTCGAGGTCGCCGCGTGCCGACTGAGAGCACGTCTCCCGGCTGCCGTCCCACCCTGGCAAGAACGCCTCGAGGGAACGTGTCCGGGATCGCGACCGTCACCTCTTTCGACGGTACCGGCGTATCCGCTGCCAGGCACCTCCAGCGCACCGCGCCCCAACCGACTACGAAGAGCATCCGACACGTGGTGGCGGCTCCCCCTTGACGTCGTCTGCGATACGACGCTCAAAGCGGTGTCCGCCGCCAAAGCGCTGTCTGCCGTGATGTGATCACATGCCCCTTCCGCCCCTTCCTGAGAGTGCCGCCACGCTCGACGATCAGCGGCACTGCACGCCCCGGTCGAGTCCCGCACCGAGGTGTGGGAGGAGGACATACGTTCCGGGGTCCGCGGGCTCTCAACCGAACCCGCTCCCCCTGCCTGTCGCCGAGGGCGGCGATGCTGGTGGCGAACGTAGTGCCGCTGCCGACTCCGCTTCGGCGATGAGGATGCCACCGTGGGCGGCGGCGAATTCGGCGACGGCCAGCCGATGCCGCAGCCGTCGGCGCGGGGCCGGCCTGACCGGTCAACTGCCACGGGTGACCGCTGTGCTCAAGCGGCGAAGCCGATGTTGGTGACGTATTCGTACTGACCCCACTGGGAACCGAGGTCGATGATCTGGTCCGCCCACGCGTCGTCGAGCGCTTGGTCGTCGGCGGCGGCCCAGGCCTCGACGATGCGGTCCCAGCGGCGGACATTCAGAGTGCGGTACTCGACGACGCGCTGGCGTGGCCGGGGAACTTGCGACTGGTTGATGGGGTGGATCTCCACGCGGGTGCCGCGGCCGCGTGCGTTGAGTCGACCGACGAGGTAACGAGCGATGTTGTGCCGGCGCACCGTGCGATAGGCCGACTCGACGCGGTCCAGGTTCTTCTTGGAGGGGAGGCGTTTGCCGTCCAGCCACGCCTTGATCGTGCGGTCGGTGACCGTCAGGCCGGCCGCGCGGGCGGCGGCGCGGGCGTGGTCAGTGCGCGTGAGGTAGTGCAGGCGAGCCATCAGACCGCGCTTCGCGGTGATGGGTGTGGCGATGTATCCAGCCAGGTCGTCGAGGCGGCGGGCAACGGCTTCGTGGCCTTTGATGCCGCGGGCGCCGTACTTGCCGAACTCGATGTTCCGCTCGGGCACGTCGTCTTCTGCCTCTCCGTCGATTCACAGGGGTCCAGCGCGCCGTTCCAGCCGGCCACTCAGTCGCCCGCTTCGCCCGCGGCCGCCGTCTCGGAGGCCGTGCCGACGCTGTAGGTGTCCTTGACCTTCACTTCGGAAACGCCGCGGCCCTCGGGGAACACCGCGCGCCAGTCGCCGATGACGTGCAGCTCGTCAGTGCCCATCGCACGCACGACCATGAGGCCCTCATCGTATGCCTTGTACGCCTTCATCCAGAGGTTGGCGAAGGCCTGGGAGCGGATGAGGTGCATCCAGTCCGTACGGTAGATCTCCCGGTTGTAGTTCGACTCCCCCAGGGTCGAGACGAACTTCGAGTACATGGCCTTGACGTACTCCAGCGTCACCTCGTCGTCCTGGGCAATGGCCCGGTCTCGGGCGTCCTTGAGGGCGATGCGGAACTTCTCCAGCAGGTTCTCTGTGGCGCCCGAGGTGAACGACTCGTGGATCTCAGGCGGGCCGCACAGCCCGTACTTCGGGCCGGACAGGCGCAACAGGAGGCGCAGCGTCGGCTCGGTGACCCACAGAGGGCCTGGTTCGTCGCGGGCACCGACAGGGTTGGGCAGGACGTTGTCGTGCTCCCACGCGGGCGGGGTGATCAGGTGGACGCCGGCGCGGCGACGGTCGTGGTCAAAGCCGGTGGAGTGCTCCAGCTGGCCGATCGGCAGATGGGTCTTGAGCGCGGACAGGTACGCGCCGTTGATGTCGAGTGCGGTCACCTCGTGCGCGCCGGGCGGCAATTCGGGGCGGGCCCACTTGGGGCGGGCCTCCCAGATCTGGTCGGAGCCGCGCGCGCTCTGCTTGCGCAGGATGTCGGGCATCCAGGGGTGAGCCACGATGTCGTAGCGGCCACCGGTGCGGGTGGCGTCCAGCAGCGCCATCGCGTCCGGAATGGCGCGCTTGACCAGAGCCGCGATCGCGGCTTCGACGTCACCCTCGTGCGTGGCGAGAGCGGCCGCCACCGCGGCTCCGATGAGGTCCGGGGTCTCAGAAGCGGTCTGCATACGACGGCCCACTGGGCGGACCTGGACAGGCTCTGCCGCTCGGGCAGGCGCCGCCGCTGCCGTGCCGCACTCGGCGGCATCCAGGTGCTGAGGGAAACCGGCGACCTGGTGACGGGCGGGACCGCCGCACAACACGCACGGCTGGGGAGTCGTGAGGGATTGGACCTCGTCGGACCCGCTGTCGGCCGCGACGGTACCGGTCGTACCGTCCTCCGCCGCTTCCCCGCCGGAGGGCACGCCGCCCGGAAGACCCACAGTCCGGCCGTTGTCGCTCACGTCCTCAGCCCGGGCCTCCAGCTTGGCCTGAGCCCCTTGCAGGAAATACGCGTACTTCTCGCGCACCTCCCCGCTCGGATCCCGCCCGGACTCCCAGCCCCCGACTGTCGACGGGCTGACACCCAGGGCCTGCGCGACTTGCGTGCGCGAGAGGTTCAACTTCTCGCGCAGCGCACGACGTTCCTGGGCAGGAGGCAGTGCGATCTGCTGCCTGGCGCCGGCGAGCAGCGTGTCGATCGCCTCGAAGTCCGTCACCGGGGCGCCCCCTGCTCCTGGACAGCCACAGGGCGCTCGGCTCGGCGACGGGCGGATGTGCGGCGGCTCTCGACGGGCAAGGACTCAGACGCCCGGGTCGGCCCACTCAGCAGGTCGAGCACATCAATGCGGTAGTGCGCGGCCACGGCCTCACAGTCGGCCAGACTCCACGCGGCGCTGCCCGACTGACGACGGCTCACCTGCGCCTGGCTCACCCCCAACGCGGCTGCAAGATCCGTCTGCGACTCACCCGTCGCATGCAGGAGTGCGGCCACCGCTGACCTCACTCGTTCATCGAGAGTCATCCGCATAGCGCCGAATCTACCACTTGAAACTCAAGGAATATGCGCCATACGTATGGTCCGCGAGGGTGTGGAGACGGGTCTCTCCCCCGGCGGCCACATGCCCTCTCACGTCGGGGGCCTCGGAGGGGACGTCGATCGCTCAGACGAAGGGCAGCCGGCCCAACTGGCGCCCGTGCTCTGCCTCACAGCATCAAACGGCCATTCCTGGACTTGGCGTGTCAAACGCCCAGGGTTCCAGGCACACTTCAAGCGTTGCTGTCCCACCATGAAGAGGATCTCGCATGATCACGCTGAAGAAGGAAGACGGCCCGGCCGATCTGGACGGGGTAACCCATCTGTCCATCGGGGTGTCGTGGGACCCCACCGCCGGGAGCAGTGGCGGGCTGATCGGTAAACTCCGCCGGAACGTTGGCACCGACCTCGACCTGATCGCCATCGCGATGCAGGGGGCGGAGCCCGTACGGCTGGCAGGCCTTGACTCCCTGGACCCGCTGGGTAATGGCGCGTTGGTGCACAGCGGCGACAACCAGACCGGACGCGGGGACGGAGACGACGAGACAGTCACCGTCGAGTTCGCCCGGGTCCCGTCCAACATCACGTCGATAGTGTTCGTCGCCGCCGCGTACAAGAAGAACAGCTCCTTCCAGAAGGCACGGAACATCAGTTTCAAGGTGTACGACGCGACAGGGGGCAGCACCCAGCAAGTCGCTGACATCTGGCCCAGCCTCCTCAGCAGCGACAACGGCTGCGCCGTGGCCAAGGCGATCCGGGTCGGCGGGAGCTGGAAGCTCGAGGTGATCAACGAGACAGGGAAGGTCAAGCAGGGCGATGAGCAGGCCCTGATGCGCTTCGCGGTGAGCAAGTAGGGGAAGCCGAGGCTGACGTGCACGTCGGAGTCACGCATCCTTGGCGTCGGTGGGCTCGTCCAGGCTAGATGCCGGGCAGATCCGCGAGGATGATCGCGTTCATCAGGATCCTCCGTGGATACCCGCGCCTTCAGACGGGGGAGGAAACGGAATCCTGATGACCACGCGCCAGTCGCCCGAGTCCACGGCATCCAAGGAGCAACTGCAGCGCGCACTGAACAGCCTGTACGGCCGGTCAGTGTACTGGGACACAACCTGCTTCAACTGGGGTGCGAACGCCTGCTTCGACTAGGAGGTCGCGCGGATAGGCGGTCCGTCAGGGCGGCGTTGAGGACGCGCGGTCCAGCTGGGCACAATGAGTGAGCCGTCGCGGGCTCGGCCCTGATGCCATGATGCGTGACCAGCAGAGAGGAGCACACCCGTGACAGACGCGACGCCCTTCCTGCTCGAACGCCTGCACGCGGCCGGCGTGACCGACGTCGTCGCGGTCGAGCCAGCCACTGGAGGCCTCGCCGCGACCGCGGGGCTCGCGCGCCGCGGTGACGGCACGTCGGTGTTCGTCAAGGCGTTCGGCGAGCCGCCGTCGGACGACGCCTTCGCCGCGGAGGCCGAAGGGCTCACCGTGCTGCGCGAGGCGGGCGGCGTCGCCACGCCCGAGATCATCCTCGCGGACCGCGACCTGCTCGTGCTGTCCGTGCTGCAGCCCCGGCCGGGCACCGAGGCTTTCTGGGAGCAGCTCGCGCATGCGCTCGCCCACCTGCACACCACCACGCGGTACCCCCGATTCGGGTGGCACCGGGACAACTGGCTGGGCCGTCGTCGGCAGGTCAACACCTGGGATGACGACGGGTTCGAGTTCTTCGCCCAGCACCGTCTGCTGCGCTGGCTCGGCGAGCGTCGCGTCCAGGAGGCGCTCGACGCCGCGGACCGGGCGGCGCTGGAGCGGCTGTGCGACCGGCTGCCCGAGCTGCTGCCGGTCAGGCCTGCGTGCCTGACGCACGGCGACTTGTGGGCGCTGAACGTCATGGCCACCCCCGACGGGCGGCCCGCGCTGATCGACCCGGCCGTGTCGTACACGTGGGCCGAGGTCGACCTGGCCCACCTATGGACGACGGCGCCACCGCCCGAGGCGCCTGTGTTCTTCGAGCTGTACGCCGAGCTGACCGGGCTCGACCGCGACTGGCGCGAACGGATGCCGATCCTCCAGCTACGCCAGCACCTCGCCGTGATCGCCCAGTTCGACCCCGACTGGGGCGCCGCCGACCTCGTGCGCGCCACGCTCGCCCCGTTCCGGCAGCGGCCCTGAGCTCAGCTCAGAAGATCACTGCCTTCGGACCCGAGCGGGGCTGGCTGCGCAAGCTCGCGAACGGGAAGTTCACCACCACACTGCTCATCCAGCAGATGGCGAGCCCCCTGGTCATGCACCTCCTCCTCCGGCCGGCCACGCAACAGGTCCCCGACATGCCGTCCCCGCCCATCGAAGAGGTGTGCAACACGTTCGCCGACGCGTTCCTTCGCGCCGTCGCCCTTCCCACCGGGGCGGCCGAGGACAGCGGCCCGTCGTAGACGGAAGTGCAGATGTCGTCCATCGCCGCGGCCGTCCTCACCTGGAGCGGCAACGCTGAAAGAGCTCACTCGCTTCACATCGTGGCGGTGAAAAGGGGGGCAATGGCGTCGCTGTTCGAGGAGCGAGGAGCGTCAACCGCGATCCCAGATGGTTGCCTTCACGTTCAGCTCGGATGGGCCCGGCATGCTCGTCACCGTGAAGTAGCCCAGGCGGCCGTCCTGGGTTCTGAGACAGGCCATGGACCCCTCTTGGACGGCCAGCGCCCGCCGTGCCAACTGGCCGCTCATCTCGGAGCATTGCCGGTATTCCGGCGGCTGTGGACCGTCCCATGCCGCGATGGCGTTGGCGACGACTTCGCCGGGGTGGCAGTCGCACTCAAGGCCGAGATCACCAATCACCGCCTGGGTCGGCGGTACGTTGTCCAACCACCATCCCGTGGGCGCCCCGTTGCTGTAGAGAAGCAACGTGCCCTGCCAGCGCACCTTCACGGTCGGTGCCGTGGGCCTGGGCGCCGACGTGGGCGGAGCCGAACTCGGTGCCGGCGACGAGGGCGTCGGCGAATCTTCCGAGGACGAGGTATCTGGGGCCGGGCTGGGCGTGGGTGACACGGTGGGGGACTGCGGTGGTTCACCGGCGCCGGAGGGCTGTGGCGTGTCCGTCGAGGGGCTCGGAGGCGGGGCGGCCGCCTGACCCTTGTCACCGCCCACGACCCCTGTGTCCGACAGATTTTGCACGTAGAGCAGCACCCCCAGCAGGAGCGCGAAAACCCCGATGCCGGCCACGGCCCCCCGTACCTTCGGCGAGGTGAGGGCGGGAAGCTCTGCCCCACCCAGATTTACGGACTGCCCGATCACGGCGCCGACGAGAAGCACCACGCCAACGATCCACAACGACCCAACGAAAGCAAGCAAGTCATCACTCCCACACAGGCGTTCGCCCGGACCGACCACGGTCGGCTGCCCTGGAGGCAACGGATGAAGACCGTACCGACCACCGCCTGAACCGGACCAGCCCTGGCGGCGTTCGACAAGCACCGGGACGCGGAGCAGACATCGCCTGCACGCGGCCGACCATGACCGACTTCCGGAGCGTTCTACATGTCCGCGGCTGGCTGTGGCCCGAGCGGCTACGGCTTTTTCGCGCCGATGTGCACGGCGGATCAGGCAGCGAAGGAGAGCCAGAGGACGAGGAAGACGGCGCAGTCGGGCCTTGTGCGGACGCGGAACCAGCCGCGAGTGCGTTTCGAGAGGGTGTCGCCCGGATCTCCGTTGACCAGCGTGTAGAGCTCGTAGACCAAACCAAGCGCGAGCATGGTCTTGATCTTGTGATGTGCTGTGACCGTGAACGCCGCACTCTCAACTCTCGTGGCTGTCCTCGGCACTCTGCTGGGTGCGGTGGTAACTCACCTGTTTCAGCGCACTGCGGACCAGCGGGCACAGAGCTTCGCGGCGGGCCAGCACTCCGCTCGGAACGTCTCGGTGTGGATAGCGACTTCGCCGGAGCCGTAACGGAGTTGCGGCGAGGTCAACAGGATCGCTGGCATAGGTTACGCAAAAGGCCAGCGCCACACGCCCTACGCAGCCGGTCCGCCTCCACCGCCCCGACCAGGGGGCGGGACGACGGCGGTCCCCGCGAGGGACGCGCCGAGTACGCACCGATCTGGTGCAGCATGCCGTTCGCCCCCGGGCGAGACCGCCGCGTGGCGCAGTCCTAGGCGATTGGCACCGCTTGTCCCGTGACCCTCGTGCGGGTGTCATGCGGGGCCACGTCGATCAGCAGGTCACTGGGGCGGCCCATGTCCTCTCCTTGGCGGATCGCGATCGTGGCCGGTCCGGTGACCAGGCCCAGTGTGCGAAGGTATCCGCCGAACGCCGCAGCCGCCGCTCCCGTGGCCGGATCCTCCACGACACCACCGACAGGGAACGGGTCCCGGGCATGGAAGCGCTCCGGCGACTCGCGCCACACCAGGTGTACGGTCGTCCACCCGTGACGCCGCATCACCTCGGCGAGACCGTCGAAGTCGTACTCCAGGTCCGCCAGGCGCGCCCGGGAGGCGGCGGCCAGCACCAGGTGGTCATTGCCGCCGAACGCCACGTGCGGGGGCAGTGCCGGGTCGAGGTCGCCGGGAGCCCAGCCCAGGGCCTTCAGGGCGGCGTCAAGCTCGGTGCCCACGGCGGGGCGAGAACGGGTCGGAACGCTGGTGAGTGTGGCCAGCACCGTGCCCGCGTCGTCCACCGTGGTGGCCACGGGGATCTCGCCCGCGAGGGTGTCGAGGAAGATCTCGCCGGGGCCCAGCCGTTCGGCGAGGGCGACGGCCAGGGCGACGGTCGCGTGCCCGCAGAAGGCCACCTCTGCGAGCGGGCTGAAGTAGCGAACCCTGAACCGGCGCGATGCTTCGTCGCGGCCGGTGACGAAGGCCGTCTCGGAGTAGCCCACCTCGGCGGCGATCTCGAGCATCGCCGCGTCGTCGAGCCCGGAGGCGTCGAGCACGACACCGGCCGGGTTGCCTCCCGCAGGAATATGGGTGAAGGCCGAGTAGCGCAGGGTCTCGGCCAGCGGCTTGGGGTGGTTCATGGGGCTCGCCCCGGTCACGTCGATCGTCATGGCTCCACGCTGCCACCCCACATCGATCGAGTCCAACGATGGATTTCGATCCAGCTCATCGATATACCGCATAGGCTCGTGCTGTGGACACCCGCCTGCTGCGCACCTTCACCACCCTCGCCCGAACGGGCAGCTTCACCGCTGCTGCCGCCGAGCTGCACCTTGCCCAGTCCACGGTTACTGTGCACATCCGCGCTCTGGAACGGGACCTGGGCACCCGGCTCTTCGACCGCCTGCCCAAAGGCGCGCTGCTCACCGAGTCCGGACGACGGATGCTGGAAGGGGCCGAGGACGTACTCGACGCCGTGGCGCGGCTACGGGCCGCCTGCGACGGCGAGGGTGCGGCGGGGGGACGGGTGGTGGTAGGCACCCCCGAGTCGCTGTGTTCAACCTGGCTGCCAGGCGTCATCGCTGCCCTGCGCACAAGCCTTCCCAAGGTCGACGTCCACCTGTACGCGGCCGGTACCGCGCAGTGCGTCGATGGGTTGCGGTCCGGGCGCCTTGACCTGGCGCTGCTGTTGGAGGAAGAGGCTGACTTCCCCGATGTGACGGCCGAGACGATCGCCCGTGAGCCGCTCGCCCTCGTCTGCTCTCCCAGCCACCCGCTCGCCGCACGTGCGCACGCAGTGACCTGGGCGGAACTCGCAGCGGAGAGCTTCTTCCTTCTGGAACAGGGCTGTTCCTACAGTGACGATCTCGAGCGACAGCTGCTCGCTGTGCCTGGCGCCCGGCCACGACTGACCCGCTTCGGGAACGTGGACGCGGCACGTTCGTGCGTCGCCGCCGGCCTGGGACTGACCCTGCTGCCGCTGACGACCGTGGATGAGCAGCTGCGACAAGGGCAGCTGGCACGGATCCGCGGCCCGCGGTTCGCGGAGGTAACGGTGCGGCTGGCCCGGCATCGCAGGCGGTGGGCGGTACCGGCCGCGCAGGCGTTCGCGCAGGAGCTGGTACAGCACTTGTCCGACTGAGCAGCCGAGGAGACGTCGCGGCCTGCTGCTGATCCGCCGCCCCTGCTTCACCACCGCGACGGCGGACCTCCTGCGCCGTGCTGACTGAGCTAGGCGGTGACATCGTTGCCAATCGTGCCGCCGCGGCGCAGGACGCTACCGGGAACACAGTCACGCCGTCCCGCAGCGCCTGCGGAGGAGTTCAACGCCGTCGCCTTCGAGGTCGTCGCAGTACGTCGAGCGCCCGGTCATCGCCATCACCAGGGCCAACGTGGCGCCGGATAGGAGCGGCCCGGACCCGGCGGTGAAGGGGCCGTCATTCGCGACGAGTCTCAGGCCGCCGATACGTCCCTTGGCAACGACCACGAGGTCCGAGCCCTGGTAGTACTCAGCCAGCAGCGTGACCACCTCGATCGGGTAGTCACGACCGATGCCCAGCGGGCGCCGGATGTCTTCTCCGTGCACGATCGTCTCGCCAAGCATGGCGATGGCAGGGAGGGGAGGTTTGGTCGTGCTCGGGACCACATGCCGGAATCTCTCCAGCGTCTCGGCCGAGGTTGCACCCAACTGCTCGGCCAGCCGCATGGCCACCTGCTTGTCGAAGTCAAACCGGCAGCGGATCACACCCGCCAACCAGCGCACAGAATTGAGGCTCGCCGCCGCGGTGACGTGCGCCAGTACCTCACGCACCGTCAATTCGGCGCACAGCGACGGTGTCGCCCACTGCTCATCAGTCAGGTCTGCGAGATCAGCCGCCAGCGCTGCTCGCTCAACGCGGATCAAGGGCCAGACTCCAGCCCTCCGGCTGCGGTCCGCTGTCAGTTCCGGATCAGTCACGTGGGAGCGTCTCCTGTCACGAGTCGTGCTCTGCGTTGCACCTGGGCCGGAACAGGTGGCATCCGGCAGGGGCGTTTCAAGGAGAAGACCCTTGCCCCGAAGCAAAGTCATCGCCCGTGAGTGCACTGTCCTGAGGGCACCCGAACCGCGCCGCTGCACGAACCCCGGTCCTGGATACTGGGGATCATGCGCGTCGACTTCGATCCCGAGGCCGTAGGCCCCAACGACTTCTACCGGCTGCTCACCGCGGTGGTGGTACCGCGGCCCATCGCGTGGGTGTCCACGATCTCGAAGGACCACTCCGTACCGAATCTCGCGCCGCACTCCTTCTTCACCGTCGCCAGCACCCAGCCGCCGATCGTGCAGTTCACGTCAGTGGGGCGCAAGGACTCGCTGCGGAACGCGGAGGAGACCGGGGAGTTTGTCGTCAACTTCTGCTCCGAGCCGCTGTTCGAGCAGGTCAACGCCACGGGCACGGACTTCCCCTCCGATGTCGGGGAGTTCGAGGCGGTCGGCATCGAGCAAGAGCCCAGCCTGCGGGTCAAGCCGCCGCGGGTGGCGGCGTCGCCGGTGGCGCTGGAGTGCCGCCTGCACAGCACGCTGTGCCTGGGCGACTCGACCGTGGTGTTCGGACGCGTTGTCCACGCCGTGCTGAGCGAGGACGTCGTCGTGGACGGCCACCCCGACATCGAACTGCTGCGTCCGCTCGCGCGCCTGGGCAGGAACGAGTGGGGCACCATGGGCGAGATCAAGGAGATCGCGCGCATCCCGTATGCCGTGTGGCAGCAGAACGGAAGCTGACCCGGCGCCAGGCAACGCCCCTGCACCAGCAGGCCCGGAGAAGTGCCGGGCCGGTCGCCCGACGAAGTGCCGGGCCAGGCCGGTCGGTCCCTGGCAACAGGTCGCACACGTGCGTCGGCAGTCTGTGCGATCAGCCAGTCAGCACGGGCAGGAGGTGCGCCGTCGCGGTGGCGAAGCAGCGTCAGACCAGTAGCAGGCCGCGAGGTCTCCCGGGCCGGATCGGCAGACAACCGCCGTGCCAGACCAGCCTTTGGGTGAACGCCTGCGGGGCCGGTGGCCTGCACCGCCTCTGTCAAGGTCAGTGGGTGGTGAGCACCATGCGGAAGCGTGCGGTGCCGGCGAGCATCTTCCGGTATGCCTCGTCGGCTTGGTCCAGCGGCATGATCTCGGTCATCGGGCGGATTCCGTGCAGGGCGCTGAATGCCATGGTGTCCTGCACGTCCAGCGCCGTTCCGGACGGGTGTCCGCGCACGATCTTGCCTGCCATGAGCAGTTGGATCGGGTTGATTCCCAGCGGCTCGGCGACCGCACCGATGACCACCAACTCGCCGCGGTGGGACAGCCCGTCAGCGGTCGCCGTGATGGCAGCGGAGTTGGCGGCGGTGGCGAGGACTACCTTGGCGCCGCCAAGGGACTGCAGCGCGTCTGCGACGGTGGTGTCCCCCGTACTGTCGATGTAGTGGTGCGCGCCGAGCTGCTTGGCGAAGTCGGCCTTGTCGGATCCGCGGGCGATGGCGACCGTCTCGAAGCCCATGGCGGCCGCGTACTTAACCCCCAGGTGGCCGAGGCCTCCGATGCCGAGTACGGCAACCAGATCGCCCGGTCGTGCGGAGCTGCGCCGAAGCCCGTTGTACGTGGTCACCCCCGCGCAGGCCAAGGGTCCTGCGTCGGTCGCCGCCAGCCCTTCGGGGATGCGCGCAAGGGCGTCGGCTGGTGCGATCACCACATCGGCGAAACCCCCGTCGTAGGCCCATCCGGGGACCTTCAGGTTCTCGCACACGACGAAGTCGCCCTGTCTGCAGGGCGTGCAGTAGCCGCAGCTGCCGCCGAACCATCCCACCGCCACCCGGTCGCCCACCTGCCAGCCGCGGCTTTGTGTTCCCTCGCCGAGCTCTTCGATGCGACCGGCGATCTCATGGCCGGGGACCACCGGAAACCGGACACCCGGGAACACGGCGTCGACGAATGCCGCGTCGCTGTGGCAGATCCCGCAGGCGTCCACGGCGATCCGAACGTGGCCGGGGCCCGGCTTCGGTACCTCACGCTCGATGATCTCGAACGGCCCGCCTGCGGCGGCCACCTGAGCAGCTCGATACGTGCTCATCTGGACCTCTCCCGGGTACTCCTAGGAACGGTCCCCCAGACCATCAGACCATGTCCGGCCCTGTCGCGCGCGTGGGCTGGGATCCGGTCCTGCCTTTTGGACCATGCCGGGTGTCACCCGCCCTCCACCCCGGTGTCACCAACTACGATCACGCGTCGTCTGAGCGACGAGAACATCGGCGCCAACATCGCGCGAGTCCAGGGCTCGCTCACGCGCCGGGCGCTCCCGGCGTGCCCCTGCCGAGAGGTGGCCCGGCAGCTCAGCGACGTATCGTTGCTGATGTCTGAGACGTGGAGGCAATCATGACCACACCACGGGACCTGTTGCTCGTCGCCATGGACATGGAAGCCAGCCGCCCTGTGGAACAAGGCGACCTGTCGCTCGCACTCGCGGGAGCCGAGGCGATCGACCTCCTCGATCACCAAGCCATCAGACTGGTCGATGATCACATCGTGCCCAGCCACCCGTCGGCGACAGGCGATCGCCTCCTGGATGAGGCCGCGTCCTCCCTCGTCCGTCAAGAGCCCTACGAGTCGGTCGATGACTGGCTGTGGCGCAGGGGTCGCGGCCTGTCCTCGTTCTATCGGGACGCTCTCGTCGCCGAAGGGCAGCTGACCGGGCAACGCCCTCGGCGGATGCTCTTCCGGAACCGTAAGCCGGTGCCGGCCGATTCGCCCGCTCACCACCAGGCGGCCAGCCGCTGGAGTTCACACGAGCCCGTCCTCGCCGCGCTCGCGGCGGCCGTCGGGATTCAGGACAGCCAAACGGCAGACTCCCCGAGCATGACCGAGGTCGACGACGCGGTGGCGACGATCCTGGCCGCAGTCAACGGCGCGGTGATCGAACTGGAAGCCACACGGCAACAGCGAGCCATCGAAGCCTCGGCCTTCGACAACATCTGGCGAGGCGAGTGACGAGGGCACGCGCTCGCCGGCTACCGAGCCGGCAGCCGCACTGACGATTCCCGGATCCGGCCCGCTGCCCGGAAGCCGCCCCACGCCCCGGCATATCACAGCGCTGCGCCGCCGACCCGCAGCCGGCCGGACCCTCAGCGGTGGCCGGCTTGCAGCGCAACCCGCTCCAGCAGGCGCCGGTAGTTCTCCCACCACGACTGATCGCCCGGCAGTCCGCTCCGTGCTCGGTCACGATCTGCCCTTGAAGGGGGGTGAGTTGAACGATCAGACGGTAACGTCGATCTCGTGCTGGCTACAGTTCTCGGGCTGACCGGCGGCATCGCGGCCGCAATCATCGGTGCGTGGGCGGCGCTTCGCGCTCGGCGCCCGCCCAAATCGCAGGTCGAGCTGGTCGACGTGACCATTGCGCCGCCGTCGGGTTCGGCCTCGGGTCTCCGGGACATGTCTCCTGTGCTCGATGTGAAGGTACGCAACACGGGAGGCCAGTCGGCCGTACTCAAGCGACTCGTCGTGCGCGTGCACCGGGCTGTCCGGTGCGGGAGCATGTTCTCCAGCATGCGGCTTACGCCCTACCGCGCGATGTGGGTCGGCGCCCTCTTGCCGGTGTCCGCCACGTACGACGCCGCGATCCCACCGCCCGAAGACGCCGGCGGTTTCCGGGCCGTCATCGACCTCTCCCAGGTGGTTGCGCAGGGAGAGGCGGATCGGTTCGAGGTCCGCCTCGGCATGCAACCCACGTTCGACACGTACGTATACGACCTGGACCTGGAGATCATCTACGACGGGAACGATCGCATGATGACCTCGCCGAGGGTGGCCGTCGCGTTCCCGCAGCATGGTTTCGTGTACTCGGCTGACGAGATCCGGACCGTGATCAGCCACTTCCTGGAAGACACGAGGAAGGTCCGCGAAGCGATCGACAGAGAGATGACCGCACGCGGACTCCCCGTCCCCGACTGGGAATCCACACCGCCCCGACGCCGCGCTGACCTGCCGGACGGCCTCGTATCGGTGGACGGGAACGCCGACGTCCTCTCCTCCGGCGCAGAAGGCGTCTATGAGGTTACGGAGGCGTTCTGGGATCCGGGACGAGCAATCACGGGCCATCTCCAGAGCTTCGAGCGGATGTATCGCGAACTCGTCGGGATCACCGTCGGCGCGGCAGTCGCCGACGAAGTCCTGACGGCGTCGCTCCCGCTGGCTGAGGCCACCCTGGCTCAACTTCCGGCGCTGTACGCGGAATTCCGGGTGCCGACGACCGCGGAGGTCCAGCGCGTCGGTGAACCGGCGGGCACGAAGCAGCCGGCCAAGCTGATGGCGGAGATCCGGGATCGCCACAGCGAATCCGCGGCACGAGAATCGGCACTTGAGGAACTGCGGAGCCGTATCCGTGCCCGTGACGAGGGGACCTTCTGGTTTCTCGGTCAGTTGCTGGCAGAGGAGGAACGCCGGAACTCGTGGCTTGCCCACATCGGCCTTGACACGATGCCGAACGGGTCCTCAGCAGCCGAGCTGCTGGACGAGTTCCTCCGGCTCCGGAGTCCGGACGACCGGGACTCCTTCAACGTCGGCGCGACCTGGCCAATCGCCGGGGTAGCCGTGACGCCGCGGGCGCTGCGGCTGCGCTCGGGACACTCCTGGACGACCAGTCACGGGCACTGGGGCCCGAGCACCCCGACACATGTGCCACGCGCATCGAAGTCTTCCGGTTTCTGATGGAGGCGGGCGACATGGCCGCCGCCGCCACGGTTGCTGCCGATATCGTCGCCGACCAGCGTCGGACGGTGGGACCGGATCACCGGCACACCTTTCTCTACCGGCACAACCTCGGATTCTGCCTGGGTGAAGCAGGGGATCACCAGGGTGCCGTCGAGGTGTTCACCGAACTTCTCGGCGATGCCATGCGGGTGCTGGGTCCCGACACTCCCAACACCCTTGATGTCCGTCATGAGCTGGCCCGATGGCGAGGGAGAGCGGGGGACGCCGCGGGTGCCGCCGCCGAGTTCGCCGAAATAGTCCCGGACCGCATCCGCATCCAGGGGCCCGACCACCCGCATACGCTCATGTCGCGGCACAACCTGGCGCTATGGACAGGCGAGGCGGGGGACGCCACGGGCGCCGCCGCCGAGTTCGCCGAACTCGTAGTCGACCGACGGCGAGTGCTGGGGCCGGAACACCCCGACACCGTCAAGAGCGAGCGCGCCCTGGCCCACTGGCGAGAACAGCCTGGCCCGCACAGTCACACTGTCCAATGACAGGATGTCTCGCGTGGTGATGGCATGAGCTGCGGCATCATTGCCGGTCGTGGGTGCCGATTGTCGCCGCGGCTGGTTCCTCACCGTCTGTAGGAGCTGGTCACCCCGTTACTGCCGACGTTCAACCCCCGACCGCAGGACGGCGGGACCGCTCCGCGCGACGAGCGGCCTGGGCTTACAGCGGTTGTGTATGTGCTGACCAGGGGGTGTGCCTGGGGGCACCTGCCGGAGAGGTTCGGTGCTTCGCTTTCGGCTACCGCCGCCTCACCGTCCGGTGCGAGCGAAAAGGCCTCACACTTCCCGGACAAGCGGCGACGGATGTACGTCATGGGGCCGTGGACTGGCGGGAGTGGTCGCCGAGTGGCGGGCGCGGTGCCGGGGCCGGGAGGCCGAAAAGGCGCGCGCGTGCGGCGGAGGCGATGAGCGCCGGGTGGAACAGGCCGGCGGGTGAACCCACGAGGTGGTAGATGCGGTCCAGGGTGCGCTGGGCGCGTAGGTCGCCGTGCACCGCGAGCCGGTCGAGCTCGTGTGACCAGCGGCCGAACAGCGCGTCGATCGGGGACCGGCCGCTGTCGCTGTCGGTGTATCTGAGGTCCTCACCGGTCGCTATGGCCCACGGCAGTTCGGCGGCACGGGCCAGGCGGCGCATCAGCCGTCGCTCCGAACCGGGCCGCAGACCGGAGACGGAGGTCATGGCCTTGCGCAGCAGCAGCGCCTGACACGCTGCCACGGTGATGCCCTGCCCGTATACCGGGTTGAACGCGCAGGAGGCGTCGCCGACCGCGAGGAGGCCGGTGGGCCAGTTCTTCATGCGGTCGTAGTGGTGGCGCACATTGCCCGTCCGTCGGTGGACGACGATGTCGCCGACCGGGCGCGCGCTCCTGGTGAAATCGGCGAGCGCGGGGTCGCGCAGCCGGCCGAGAAAGGCATCGAAGCCCTCGGCGTCGCGCGGCGGCCGCCGGTCCCCCGCCCCCACGGCGGCGACCACCCAGTTGCCGCCCTCCACGGGAAGGGCCACTCCGCCGCAAGGCGACTGCGGGGACAGCAGCATGAGGATGCCCGCTACCCGGCCGAGGTGGTCGGCGGGCGCGGAGTAGACCCGGCTTGCGTAGCCGACCCTGGCGTCGACGATGGTCGTGGCCACCTCGCCGAATCCGGATCGTGCCAGCCAGATGGGCAGCCGCGAGCCGCGGCCTGATGCATCCACCACGAGGTCCGCCGTCAGCGGCGCGTTGCCGGAGCACTCGACCACCCAGCCGGTGCCACCGTTCGGGCGCCGCAGCGCCGAGACCCGCCTGCCGCTGTGCAGTTTCACTGCGGGCAGCGCCTTCACTCGCTGTCTGATCACGTGTTCGACGAGTGGCCGGGGCGCGGAGACCAGCTCGAATGCGGGGGTGCCGAACGGCGCCCAGCCCTGCTCGCCGAGCCAGGCGAGGTCACCGGTGTCCAGCGGTACGCCGCCCGCGGCGATCAACTCCCGGCGCAGGCCGGGCAGTAGTTTCTCGATCGCGCTCAGGCCGCGGTAGAGCAGGACATGTGGCTGGTGGCCCTGGGGGACGCCGGGCCGGGGTTCGGGGCGGTCGGTCAGCACGTCCCGCTCGAGAAGCGTCACCGTCCATCCGACGCTGCCGAGGGCGGCGGCCGTGAGCAGCCCCGCGAGGCTCGCCCCTATCACGACGACGTGCCCAACCGTTGTGCCGTGGCGGGCCCTTGTGCCACTGCTGCCTCTGCTTCGCGAGCTTCCGAACACGGCCATGACTACACCAGCACGAAAAGGAGCCGGCGCATCTGACGAAGCCAGGAAAGAGGGAGGATGCGCCATAGCGGAGCACCTCCCGACAGAGGTATGTGCCCGCGGAGAATCGCCCCGTGATCGAGCGATGATTCGTGCGGGAAATAGCCCGGCTTGCAGGTTTCGATGTTCTTGAAACCCTTGTTGTAGTAATAGCGGAGCTGTGGGTCCCGTGGAAGATTGTGCCGCTTCTCACGCATGTATGTGTCCACCGGCGCATCGGGGTGGGTGCTCTTCCAGGCACGCAGACCCGGCATGGGTGAACCGAGGTAGATGTCACGCCAGCCGGCCTTGAGAGCGTAGGGCCAGAAGAACCCGAAGATGGCCGTGACCGCGTCGCCGTCGATGCTGCTGAGGCTGATGCCGAACAAGGACCGGGTTTCCGTCGGGACCGGACGTTCCACTCGTGCGCAGTCGGCCCAGGTCTTCGCCGCCCGCAGTCGGCCGGGCGTGACGGGCTTCATGAACGTGAGGCCAGCGCATCGCCGGTATCCGGCGCGAAGGCGCCGATGCTCAGTTGCGGATACGCCTCGATGCGGGGCGCCAACTCGTCGCGCCACGCGGCCTGCTCCTGGTTCCATTCGCTTCTTCGAGCACCATGAGCCGCTCGACGTCGTCTGGTCGTAGGAAGCGGACTTCGACAGAAGCGGCAGGCGAATTCTGTCTGTTCAGGTCACTCGGTTTCGATATCCGAACGGGGCTGGCCATGCAATTACCTTTCTCGGCATGACGGGGGGCTGCGGGAGGTCCCGTCCGCAGAGGAGGATTACATCCGCACGGGCGCTCGGGAAACGGTGCGCGAGTTTGGTCGTCTGACGTTCATTCGGAGATAACCAGCCGTGGCTCGAGCAGGTCAAACAGTCGCGACTAGCAAAAGCTGTTGGTGAACGAGGGGGAAACCCAAAGCGAGACGCACAGGGGTTCCCGGGTTAGGTAGCCGGATTACGTAATTCTACTGAGGCCGAATCCGGCCACTCCGCTCACCGGCAGGGCGCGATGAGCAACCAGGCCGTCCCGCACCTGCGACCGACAGCGGCGAGCCCACGACAAAGCCGCCCGTAATCGAGCGCCTGCCGCCTTCTTGTGCGTGCGTACGAATGCCGGCCTTGCGCTGCTGTTACAGGTCCGCGCCTCGAGCAGAGCGGCGTACGTGGGAGTGGTCGGTGCGTGCATGCCAGAGCCGACAGGGGCTTGCTCTTGATCCCGCAAGGGTCGGTGTAGCAATCAGCGATTGTCACGGGCACGCAGCGGAGACTTCATGCGCTACGCAACAGACAGTTACGGAAATGTCCGCTTTTAGAAACATGAAACGTCATTCCGTTGTTCAGCTGTGCCGTTGCTTCACAGTGATGCTCCTCGGCCCCACCGGGGTCGAGACACCGAACCGCACGGCCGACTCGAGAACACGTCCGGCCTGCAACAGCTTGAGGGAGCATCAGATGTCTGCTTCTGTCATCGCCCGCCGATTCACGGCCGCCGCGCTCGCCGCCGGCTGCCTGCTCGGCGCGGCCACGGTCTCGGCTGCCGCCGACGACGACCCGGGCCGTCACCACCGGGCGCCGCACTCCTCCGACGACCGCGGGCGCGACCACCGCTCGCCGTTCCCGTCGGACGACCGAGGGCGTGACCACCGCCCGCCGTTCTCCTCGGACGACCGAGGGCGTGACCACCGCCCGCCGTTCTCCTCGGACGACCGCGGCCGGGACCACCGCACGCCGTTCCCCTCCGACGACCGCCCCGGCCGTCACCACTGGGGGCCGTACCCCTCCGACGACCGCCCCGGCCGTCACCACACGCCGAACTACTCCTCGGTCGTGATCAGCAACGTCCGTGCCGACAGCCCCGGATTCGACGACGGCTCGAACTGGTCACTGAACGGCGAGTGGGTCGAGATCGCCAACACCTCGCGCCGCAGCGTCAACCTGAACGGCTGGACACTGCGCAACGAGGACGGCACCCGCTACCGCTTCGGCTACCTGCGTCTGGAGGCCCGCTCCACCATCCGCGTCCACACCGGCGTCGGCCGCGACACCCGCTACGACGTCTACCAGGACCGTCGCCACTACGTGTGGGACAACCGCTCCGACACCGCGGCCCTGTACGACGACGCGGGCCGTCTCGTCGACATCACCTCGTGGGGCCGCCGCCACCGCTGACCCACGACGGGGCACGAAGCAGTCCCGATGAGGCCCACAACCGCCGGGAAACCCTTGGCACATACGGGCCAGGCATGACATCGGCCTCCAGGACCAAGCCATGGTCCTGGAGGCCGGCGTCGTGTCGGAGGTGGTGCAGCGTCCGGGCCCCGCGGTCTGCACCAGGCCGCTTCCGTAACCCTCTGCCTGTGGCCGCCCGGCGCAAAGCCGTTTGGCAAAGCCGTTTGTAGGATGCGGCGGCACCACGGCCCAACGGAACGAAAGGCGGTCATGTGGCGGCCCGCATCGAGCTGGTCACCGTCGACAAGACGCTGATCCGGCGACTCGGCTCGGGCAAGCACGTCCGTCACCAGCGCCGCGGCTCGCTGCCGACGATCGGCTCCGAAGGCTTGCCGTCCACCCCGACCGGTACGTCACCGGCCAGCATCACCCGGTGCATGACCCGCGGGTGATCGAGATGGGCGGTGTCGGCGGGGGCCAGATGGATGGTGGACCGGTTGTCCCAGAACGCCACACTGCCCGGCTCCCAACGGAAGCGGACCGTGTACTCGGGCCGGGTCGCCTGCTCCAGCAGCATCTCAAGCAGCAGCCGGCTCTCGGCACGCGAGACGTCCTGGATCTGCTCGAGGTAGTAGCCGTTGACGAACAGCACCCGCTCCCCCGTCTCCGGGTGTACCCGCACGAGGGGATGCACCGACGCGACCTGATGTTCGAGCAGGTGGCGCACGTACGCGTCGTCACCCGGCCGCGCCTGATATCCGACGCCGAGCCGATGTTCGGCGCGCAGTCCGTCCACGAAGTCGCGTACCGGCTTGGACAGCCCTGCGTACGCGGCCGCGAGATTGGACCAGGTCGTGTCACCGCCGTACGGCGGGACGGTTTCGGCACGCAGGATCGTCGCCGCCGGCGGGTCGATACGCGCACCGTGATCGCAGTGCCAGCCGCGCAGGGGGGAGTGGCGGCGCCGCTGCAGCCACTCGGCTTGCTCCATGCCGTAACGCCCGCCCAGCTCCAGCCGGTCAGCCGTCGTCTCGATCTCCGGGACGTCCTGCGGAGAGGCACTGCCGCGCCGCCTGAGGACGACGAGTTCACCGAACCGGCGTGCGAACGCCACATGCCCGGTGTGATCCAGGCGCTGTCCGCGGAAGAACACCACCTTCCACCGCAGCACCGCAGCCCGGATCACCGCGACCACCGCGTCCTCCAGGCGATCCGCCAGGTCGACTCCCGTGATCTCGGCTCCGATATGGCCGGCGACCGGCTTCACCTCCAGCCCGGGCACCCGCACCGTCTCCACCGCGGCGGCCGGTAACGCCTCGCTCCCCTTACTGCTGCCCGTCGTCATACGCGCTCCGATCGTCCTTGCGTGCCGACTGGTTCTGTGATCGTGACAGTCTCCGCCGTTCACCGCGACAGGGCCTCGCAGCCGAGCGGCGCCGGGTGCTGGGGCATGAGGGCCAGGCGGTCGCTGGGGCGGCAGTTCGGGTGGCTGTGGGCGGTGTATTCGGTCAGCACGTTCGGCACGTGACTCGCGTGCGACGCGTTCCCCTTGATCGCGATCCTTGTGCTGCACGCCGGGCCGACGGAGGTGGCGCTGGTGGTGGCCGCGGGGCTGGAAGGCAACGAGTTCTGCCTGCACTGACTATCTCGCCCAGTAGGGTGGGCGACGTGTCGCTGATCGGCAACAGGCGAGGTCTCCGGTAGATGGTTCCTCGGCCAAGAGAACCATCCGTTACGAGAGTCGGCCAGCCAGACGCGACCGGCCAGTCCGCCCGTCTCCGTGACGACCTCCACCAGGTCGCCGGGCAGCGCGATCGGCGCCGACACAGAGTTGACGAGCCGGTACCAGGCCGAGCCCTCCGACAGTCAGTCGACGCCGAGGACCTGCTGCAGCACGATCTGCCCGTGCGTGGACAGCACCGCCCCCGGCCCCTCATACACGACGCTCGTCGGGGTCCGGCCCGGCTCCCCCGTCAGGGTCGCCTGGCGGTTCCGCGGCGCCGACGATGAAGCTGCCGCCCATTGTCCGCACATCGGCTGACCGACGAGTCGTCCAGCACCTGCAGTAGCCGGGCTGGCGCGATCATCGGCGGCTGGACCATCTCACCGCCGGCTTGCGCCGGTTCCTTGATGCCGGGGGTTCCGTGTATCGCGGGCGTATCGAAAATCGCATACGCCACCGCAACGGCCCTCCGTCTCCAATGGGGGCATGAACCACCACGCGTCCCTGTCAGCGCCGCCCCGCCGCACGCGCAGGATCGTGCTCCTCAGCCTGGCGATGCTCGGCATGGCGAGCGCCCTGTTCGTCGTGCGGCGGCCGCTCATGATGTCCGCTCCGAGGTGCATGGCCGGGCGGTGGCACGGCTGCTTCGATACGTTCAACGGTGTGGTGCTCATGACGTTGGTCACGCTGCCGTTGGCCGCGCTGGTGGTGTGGGCTCTGGCGCGCCGTCGGCGTGCCGCCGGTGTCACAGCGGCGTGGCGGATGTCGCTGGCCGAGGTGGGCATGGTGCACGGGACGGTGCCGCTCATATGGCTGACCATGATGCCGGGCGCCGCGGCCGGCGCCGTCCCCGGCCGGGTGAGCCTGGTACCGCTGCGGGACCTGCTCACGATGGGGCCGCTAGGAATCGTCGGCAACCTGCTGATCTTCGCGGCGCTGGGGTTCTTCGCCCCGATGCGGTTCGTGGCGCTGGCGTCCGTGCCGCGAATCCTGGCGCTCGGGGCGGGCTGCTCGGTCCTGGTCGAAACCGCACAGTACGTCCTGCGGCTGGACCGGGTGTCCTCCGTGGACGACGTACTGGTCAACGCCGCCGGCGCCGTGCTGGCCGCGCTGGCGTCGCGCCGCTGGTGGCGCACTACGGCGGAAGCGCCGTCGGACCGGCCTCGCCCCGCGCTGGCACCGGCAGGCTGAGTCGCGTGTCCGGTGTGCACACGTCATTGCATACGTCGGCGATATGTTGCGCTGCTTAGGCTTCAGACATGCGCGTACTGATCGTGGAGGACGAGCCCTACCTGGCCGAAGCCGTCCGTGACGGTCTCCGGCTGGAGGCGATCGCCGCCGACATCGCCGGCGACGGCGACTCCGCCCTGGAACTGCTCAGCGTCAACTCCTACGACCTCGCGGTCCTCGACCGCGACATCCCCGGCCCCTCCGGCGACGAGGTCGCCCGGCGCATCGTCGCCTCCGGCAGCGGCATCCCGATCCTCATGCTCACCGCTGCCGACCGGATCGACGACAAGGCTTCCGGGTTCGAGCTCGGCGCCGACGACTACCTCACCAAACCGTTCGAGCTGCGGGAGCTCGTCCTGCGGCTGAGGGCGCTCGACCGCAGACGCGCGTACGCCCGGCCCCCGGTCCGCGAGATCGCGGGCCTGCGGCTCGACCCCTTCCGCCGGGAGGTCTTCCGCGACGGACGCTACGTCGCGCTCACCCGCAAACAGTTCGCCGTGCTGGAAGTCCTCGTCGCCGCCGAGGGCGGGGTCGTCAGCGCCGAAGAGCTGCTGGAACGGGCCTGGGACGAGAACACCGACCCCCTCACCAACGCCGTGCGCATCACCGTCTCCGCACTGCGCAAACGGCTCGGCGAACCATGGATCATCGCCACGGTGCCCGGCGTCGGCTACCGCATCGACACCGGCCCCGACACCACCCGCCCCGGCAGTACGCATGCATAGACGCCCAGGGCTCAGCGCCCGACTGAAACTCACCCTCAGCTACGCCGGCTTCCTCGCCGTCGCCGGCGCTCTCCTCCTGGCCGTGGTGTGGGTGTTCCTGCTGCGCTACGTACCCGACAACCCCAAGGGCCTTCTCGGGATCGCGCCCAACCGCTACCTCCTTGTGCGCACCTTCGCCCCCGCCGCGGCCGCGGCGATGGTCTTCCTGCTCGTGTTCGGCCTCGTCGGGGGATGGATCCTCGCCGGCCGGATGCTCGCACCGCTGACACAGATCACGGCCGCGGCACGGATGGCCGGGAACGGATCGCTGTCCCACCGGATCCGCATGGAAGGCCGCCAGGACGAATTCCGTGAACTCGCCGACGTGTTCGACACCATGCTCGAACAACTCGAGTCGCACGTCGCCGAGCAGCAGAGGTTCGCCGCGAACGCCTCCCACGAACTGCGCACCCCGCTGGCGATCTCGCGGACGCTCCTCGACGTCGCCCGCAAGGACCCCACGCGAGACCGGGGCGAACTCATCCAACGCCTGCACGCTGTCAATACGCGGGCGATCGACCTCACCGAGGCCCTCCTGCTGCTCAGCCGCAGCGACCGCGCGAACTTCACCCGCGAGAGCGTCGACCTCTCCCTCGTCGCCGAAGAGGCCGCCGAAACCCTGCTCCTCCTCGCCGAACAGCGCGGGATCACGCTCGACGTCACCGGCGGAGCGACACGGACCAGCGGCTCCGCGGAGCTCCTGCTGAGGATGGTGACGAACCTCGTCCAGAACGCCATCGTCCACAACCTCCCCGCCGGCGGCACCGTGACGGTCCACACCGAAACGCAGGGCGACGCAAGCGTGTTGCAGGTCGAGAACACGGGCCATCCAGTGCCACCGGAACTGGTGCCGACCCTCACCGAACCCTTCCAGCGCGGAACGGAACGCGTACGCACCGACGAGCACGCCGGCGTCGGCCTCGGCCTTGCCATCGTGCACAGCATCGTCCGCGCCCACGACGGGACCCTCGACCTCGTCCCCCGCCCCGCCGGCGGTCTCCTCGTCACGGTCCGGCTTCCCGGCACGCCGTAGGCATCATCCCCGAGCGGAGCCCACGCCAGGGTCCAGGTCTGGTCGGGCCAGCCATGCGCGACTGGGCCTCTGGCCAGCTCTTTCTCCAGCACAGCGAACAGAGCATCGTTGAGCTTCGGGTGGGACACCGGGCCGCGTGAGCGCAGGCCCTCGGTGCCTCGTTCCTGCCATGACCGCCGCCATCTTTGAACGGACCGGACGCTGACCCGTAATTCCTTCGCGACCGCGGCATTGTCCTGCCCCTCGGCGAACAACTCAGCCGCCACCTGGCACGGCTACGAGAACTCGATTGTCGACATCGACGGCGGCCGGGTGCCCGTGGTGTCCAGCGGCGCACACTGGGGCGGCGGCCTGTGGATCAGCGCCCTCGACCTTGCTCGCATCGGCCAGCTCTGTCTGCACGGCGGGCTGTGGAACCAGCGCCGGGTCATCTCGCAGCGGTGGATCGAGGAGCTGTGGACGCCCTGCCGGGTCAAGCCGAACTACGGCCTGTCCTGGTGGTTGAACGACGACCGCACGGTGTGGCCCGCAGCCCCCGCGACCGGCCGCTGCGCCCGCGGCAACGGCGGCAGCCATCTGCTGTGGGTCGACCCGGCACGTGACCTGGTGATCAGCTCGCGCTGGGGGGCGGAGGTCGAGTCGCTCCTGGTGGGCGTCTCGCGGGCGGTGGTGCCCAGCGCGTGAGGCACTGGTGGGCGGTGCGCTACCAGACGAGGCCGAACGCCGCCCAGACCCGCGAACTGCACCGCTACCTGCGCTGGCGCAACGTCAACGCCCGCCACCCCACCGTGCTGGCCGCCCCTGCCGCGAACGCACCCGCATCCGCATCCGCATGCGGGAAAGGCGTCCGCTGGGGCGGACGTCCGCTGGACAAGGCAGATTTTCAGCCAGGATCCTCGGTCGTGCCAGAAGCGGAGCAGCTACCGGCGGCGGCAGAGGAACTCACCGTGCGTCGGCGTGCGGGACGCACGCGAGACGATCTCGAAGCCGGCCCGCTCCAGCATGCCCTCCAGGATCCAGGTGTATGTGGAGAACTCCTCCCGAACGTGTGCCTCGAAGTCCGCCCGGGTGAAGCCCTGGCCCTCGGGGCGTCCTGCGGTTTCGATCCACCGCTGCAGATGCTCTGCGGCCTCGGCGGGCTCGAAACTGAAGATGACATCCCACAGGTAGAAGGTGCCGCCCGGCTGAAGCATGCTGGCCGCATTGAAGAGCGCCTGCTGTTTCCAGAAGTCCGGGAGTTGGTGCAAGGCCGACTTGGTGGTCACCACGTCCGCAGGCCCCGCGCGGTGGGCATAGTCCAAAAACCCGGCCCGGTGCCAGTGCGCGCTGGCGCCGACCCGTTTCGCCCTGGCCTGAGCGAATGCGAGCATCTCCTCCGAGACGTCGACGCCGTGCGCCTCGGCCCCGCGTCGCGCCGCCTGTACCACCAGCGAGCCGGTGCCACATGCGAGGTCGACCAGGCGAGTGCCGGTGACGACGCCGAGGCGGTCGAGCAACGCGTCGTCGGCGTCCGGGTCGGTGCCCTGGTTGCGGTCGTAGGCGGCCACCGCAGCTGGGCTGCCCAGGTCGATGCCGACAGGCTCGTACTCGCGGAACAACCATGCGGGGCGTGAACGGGTGGTGTCGTTTCGTGGCATGACCCGTTTGTAGGGTCCGGGCAGATCCACCGGCAACAGCAACATCCGCAGCATGGCGTTCCGAAGGGTGAAAGATGCAGGACCACGACCAGTACCGGCTCTTCCTCCATCTCGCCTCCACACTGAACTTCACCCGCACCGCGGCCGACTGCCACGTCAGCCCCGCCACGTTGTCCCGGACCGTGCAGCGGCTGGAGGCCGCTACCGGGCACCGGCTACTGGACCGCGGCCCGCACGGCGTCGCGCTGACCGAGCACGGCCACCACTTCCGCCGCTACGCGACTGAAGCCCTGGAGCTGTGGGACCGCTACTGCGACAACGACCTCACAGGGGACCAACTCGGCGGCCAACTACGGGTGTTCGCCTCGGTCACAGCCTGCCAGAGCCTGCTACCCGACCTGCTCGCACCTCTCCGAGATGCCCATCCCCAGGTGCAGATCTCGGTGCGGACCGGTGACGCCGCAGCTGCCCTCGCGCTCCTCGACGACGGCGAGGCCGACCTCGCCGTCGCAGCCTTGCCCTCCCGGATTCCGGCTACCCTCCTTGCCCGCACCGTCGCCCGCACCCCCCTCGTCCTCGTCCGAGCCGACCCACCACGATCAAGCGCGCAGCTTCCTGCTCCCGACGAGCCGTTCGTACTCCCCAGACAGGGCCTGGTCCGAGACATCGCCAACCGGTGGTTCCGCCGCCTCGGCATCACACCCCGCATAGCCGCGGAAGCCGACGGACACGAAGCCCTGCTCACCCTGGTCGCTCTCGACTACGGCACCGGCATCATCCCTGACCTCGTCCTGCGGCACTGCAGCATCCGGCACCGGCTCCACGTCGCCCCGGCCCCGTCCAGCCCCGGCGAACTCACCATCGGCGCGTGCATCCGGCGCACCGATCTCCACCGTCCCTTGGTCGCCGCCGCCTGGTCAGCCACAGCACCCGGTCAACCTTTACGGCCATGGCACTGATAAAGACTCCGTCAGGTCGTTACGGGAGGCAGGCGCGCACGCCACCACGAGAAGGGGGCGAGCCCCGCGCAGTCCAGGAACTCGACCACGTCAGCGCCGGCCCGGTGGCCCACCGGGCCCCCTCGTGCGGCAGCTATATTGATGGCCTCTGACCGAGGAGATGCACCGTGCCGGCCCGCCCCAGCGTTCTGTTCGTGACCGATCTCGCCTACCAGGCACGGGGGCGGCGCTACTGCGACGAGGACATCTTCCTCACTTCCCGGCTTCGCGCGGACTTCGACGTCGCTTTGTGCCACCCGCTGGATGCCGCAGCCCTGATGGACAGGTTCGACGCTGTCGTGGTCCGCAACAGCGGACCGGTTCTGCACTATCAGAAGGAGTACAACGCCTTCCGCGACCAGGCCGCTGCACGCGGTATCCGGGTGTACAACCCGCTGACGGGCCGCGGTGACATGGCCGGCAAGCAGTATCTGCTGGACCTGACCGAAGCCGGATACCCGGTCATTCCCACCATCGACCGGCCCCAGGACGTGGGCCGTCTGCCCGAGAGCGACCTGTACGCGGTCAAGCCGAAGGCCGGAGCGGACTCCATCGGCCTGCGCTTCGTGCCCCGCGACCAGTTGGCGGGCCTCGTCTATGGCGACATCCTGGTCCAGCCGCGCATCGATTTCCGCTACGAAGTGTCGTTCTACTACGTCGACGACGCCTTCCAGTACGCCCTCCACGCCCCGGACCCCGACCGGCGCTGGGCCCTCCAGCCGTACGAGCCCACGCAGGCCGACCTGGACTTCGCTCAGCGCTTCATCGGTTGGAACACCTTCGATCACGGCATCCAGCGGGTGGACGCCTGCCGCACCCAGGAGGGGGAATTGCTCCTCGTGGAGCTGGAAGACCTCAACCCTTACCTGTCCCTGGACCTCGTCACCGACCGGACCCGCGAGGCGTTCGTCGCCGGCATGACGGCCTCTCTCCACCGGTTTCTGAACGCCGGAGCCTCCTCCACCTGAACCACAGCGCTGGCGAGCCCTCTTGAGGTCAGCGACCAAGCCGCCGTCTGAACTGGCCGCCGCAGACGGATCATCGAGCGCGCGCGGACCTGGCTGACCGACTACCGCCGACTCAACCATGGGGACCGCCGGCCCGACCGCGCGCCCTTTCAGGTCGTAGGCGGGAGCGGGAAGTGGCATGCGGCGTGCTGGCCGGGGCGTACCTCGTTCATCTGTGGTTCTTCGGTGGCGCAGCGGTCCTGGGCCAGTGGGCAGCGGGTTCGGAACCGGCAGCCGTGCGGAGGCGACAGGGGTGAGGGCACATCGCCTTCGAGGGCGGGGCCGGCGAAGCCCTTGTCGGGGTCGGTCAGCGGAACCGAGTCGAGCAGGGCCCGGGTGTAGGGGTGCGCAGGGTTGGCGTAGACCTCGGCGGAGTCGCCGAACTCACAGACCTTGCCCAGGTACATGACCATGACGTTGTCGCTGATGGTGCGCACGACCCCGAGGTCGTGGGCGATGAACACGACGGTCAGGTCGTACTCGGCTTTGAGGTCCTCGATGAGGTTGAGGATCTGTGCCTGAACCGACACGTCAAGAGCGGACACCGGTTCGTCGCAGATCAGGAGACGGGGGCCAACGGCCAGGGCGCGGGCGATCGCGACGCGTTGGGCCTGGCCGCCGGAGAGCTGGCGGGGCAGCATGTCGGCGAATCGTTCGCCGTCGAGGCCGACTTGGGACAGGACTGTGGCCGAGGCCGCGGCCTGCTCGTCCGCCGGACTGCCTGCGATCGCCAGGCCTTCGGCGACGATGTCCTTGACCGGGCGACGGGGGTTCAGCGAGGCCACCGGGTCCTGGAAGATCATCTGCATCTGGCGGCGCAGCGCGCGCATACGGCGCTCGTCGGCCTGCTCGATCCACTCGCCCGCGAACCTGATCCGCCCGGCGGTCACACGGTCCAGCCGCAATACGGCCCGCCCGGTCGTGGACTTGCCGCACCCGGACTCGCCGACGATCCCGAGCGTCTCCCCGGGCAGGACGTCGAAGCTGACCTTGGAGACCGCCTGCACGGTCCCTGCCTTGCCGGGGTACTCGACGACCAGCTCCTCCACGCTGAGCAGCGCCTTGTCGCCGCGCAGGTGTGCGCTGCCGCTACCGGCCAAGGGGATCGCCTCCTGAAGCGAGCGTCGTGGGTGCCGTGGGTGCTGCCGCCGGATTGGCGCAGGCGACATGGTGGTCGGCGCCGACGGGTGCCAGGTACGGGTCGAGGTCGCGGCATGCCTCGGCGGCGTGCGCACAGCGCGCGGCGAAGCGGCAGCCTTCCGGCAGCTTCGTCGGATCCGGCAGCGAGCCGGGGATCAGGCGGAAGGGGGTGTGCCGTTTGTGGTCGAGGGTGGGGGTGGCTCCCAGCAGCGCCCGGGTGTACCGATGCCGGGGTGCGTCGAAGACCTGCCGGGTGGAGCCGGTCTCGGCCAGCCGGCCTGCGTACATGACGGCTACCCGGTCGGTGCGTCCGGCGACCACCGCGAGGTCGTGGCTGATCAGGATCAGGGACATGCTCCGCTCGCGCTGCACCCGGCGCAGCAGGTCCAGGATCTGCCGTTGGACCGTCACATCCAGTGCGGTGGTCGGTTCGTCGGCGATCAGGAGGTCGGGTTCGCAGGCCAGGGCGATGGCGATCATCACCCGCTGGCGCATGCCGCCGGACAGTTCGTGCGCGTAGTTCCGCAGCCGCCGCTCGGGGTCGGGCACACCGACCTCCCGCAGGAGGCCGACCGCCCGGCCGCGGGCCTCGGACCGGCCGACACCCAGCTGCCGGCGCATCCCCTCGGTCAGCTGGCGTTCGACCCGCACGACCGGGTTGAGGGAGCGGCCGGGGTCCTGGAAGACCATGGCGATCTGCTTGCCCCACACCTCCGCCCGCTCCTTGCGGGAGAGGGACAGCAGGTCGCGCCCCTGGAAGAACACCTCCCCCGAGCTCCCGGACCGCGGCGGCAGCAGGCCCATGAGGGCCCGGGCCATCACCGACTTGCCGGACCCGGACTCCCCCACGATCCCCAGGGCCTGGGCCCGTTCGACCTCCAGGGACACGTCGTCCACCGCGCGCACGGTCCCCCGCGGGGTGCCGATGTGGGTACGCAGATGGCGCACCCGTAGCAGGGGCTGGGTACTCACGGCCTGAGGCGGCCTCTCGTCCGACATGCTGCTCCCTCGACCGAGCGGATGGTGGAACGGGTCCGGTGGTCACCGGGCGGGCGGTGCCTACTTCTGGATCCACAGCTCCTCGGGCAGCAGCGAGCCCTCGCCGTACAGGACGATGCCGTGGACGTTCTTTCCCGTCACGGCACTGGGCGCGGAGCGGCCGATGAAGATGCCCGGGACGATCTCGGCCAGTCGCTCCTGCACCGTCTTGTACGCGGCGTTCCGCTCCTCGGTGGAGGTGGCGGTACGTCCCTTCTGCAGGGCGGCGTTCAGCGCGTCGTCGTCGATGCCGGACATGTTGGCGCGGGAGCCGCCGTGGAAGGCGCTGTACAGCCGGGTCTCCGGGTCGATGAAGTTGGCGGAGCTGACCAGCATGTCGAAGTCGTGCGTGGCGTGCAGGGCGAGGTTGTCCGCGTAGTCGACCACCTTGACCTTGACGTCGACGTTCTTGAACCGGCTCAGCTGGGTCTGCAGGCTCTCCGCCATGGCCCTGTTCTCGGTGGAGGGGAAGGTCTTGAAGGTGAAGGACACCGGCTTTCCGTCGGCCGCGAGGTCGTCGAAGAGCTTCTGCGCGGCTTCCCGGTTCGTCTGCGTCAGCTTGATGTCCGAGTAGAACGGCGAGGTCTTCTCGAAGAGTGTGTCCGCGGCCTTGCCCTCGCCGTTGTAGACGGACTGCTTCATCGCCTCGAAATCGAATGCCGTGGCGACGGCCTTCCGCGCCCGGACGTCGTCGAACGGCGCCCTGCGGGTGTTCATGGCCATATACATGCCGCCGTTGAGCGGTGCGGTGGCGGTGGGGTATCCCGCGTCAGCCGACTTGGCGAGGTTCTTCCAGTTCGTCTCGATCGCCACGTCGGCGCCGCTGCTCATCAGGGTGTCGATCCGCTGCTTGGTGTCCAGGGCCGGACGTATGGTGAAACCGTCCAGGTAGGGCTTGGATGCGTCGTAGTAGCCGGGGTTCTTGGCCAGTTCGATGGAGGCTTGCCGCGTCCACTTCTTGAGGGTGTAGGGGCCCGCGCCGACCGGCTTGGCGTCGAACGCCTGCCGGCCCGCCTTCAGTGCCTTCGGGGATGCGATCCAGTTCAGCGTGGTGGAGAGCACCGCCTGCGCGTAGCTCGGGACCGGCTGGGTCATGGTGATCTTGAGGGTGGTGGCGTCCACCACCTTCGTCGAGGCCATCAGCGACGCCTCCTGGATGGTGGACGACCCGGTGGCCGGGTCCTTGGTGCGGTCCCAGTTGAACTTCACCGCCGCGGCGTCCAACGGAGTCCCGTCGGTGAACTTCAGCCCGTCACGCAGCTTCAGCTCGAAGGCCTTTCCGCCGTCCTCGGTGGTGAAGGACTCGGCCATCTTGAACTGCACCTTGCCCGTGCGCGTGTCGTTGGTCATCAGCGTGCCGTACAGGGCATTGCCCACGAAGCCGCCGGTCACCCATGAGTTGCCGATGAGGGCGGGGTCCAGGCTCCGCGGCTCGCTGAGTTGCAGCAGGCGCGCGGTGCCGCCGGGGACGGGCTTGCCCGCGGAGGCAGTGGAGCCTGACGACGTGCCAGAGCCGGCCCCGCCGCACGCCGTCGACAGGAGGAGCAGGGCGGTGCCGCAGACCGTGGCGAGGTGGGCGAAGCGTCCTTTTCGGATCATCGTCGAACCTTCGTGAGCGGTGGGGTGGGGGACCTGACGGTTCTCGCTCTCCCGCGACACGGAGCTGCGGGACGGCGGTCCGTCGTGGAGCGCGTGCTGGGCGGCGGCCCTCGGAAGGCCGCCGGTCAGCCGCGCAGCGTGCGGTCGAACCGGTGGCGCAGGTGGTCGCCGGCCTGGTTCAGCGCGAAGACGGTCAGGAAGATGACGAGGGAGGGGACGAACACCATGTGGGGGGTGTCCGCGATGGAGTCCTTGCCTTCGGCGATCATTCCGCCCCAGCTGGGGCGAGGCGGCGGGATCCCCAAGCCGAGGAAGCTCAAGGAGCCCTCGGCCACGATCAGCGCGGCCATCACGACCGGGAGGTACGCACCCAGGGTGGGCAGGACGTTCGGCATGATCTCCCGGGTCAGCACGCGCCGGTGTCCCGCGCCCATGTTGCGCGCGGCGAGGACGAAGTCCCTGGCCGCCCATGCCAGGGTGTTGGCCCTGGCCAGGCGGATGAACGAGGGGACGATCAGAAGCGTCAGGCCCACCAGCAGGGTGCGCACGCTCGGGGTCAGTATCGACGAGAGCGCCAGCAGGAGGATCAGTGGCGGGAAGGCGAGCATCGCGTCGGCCACCAGCCGCACCAAGGAGTCGACGCGCCTGCCGAAATAGCCGGCAGGCATCCCCAGGGCGGTGCCGATGGCCGCTCCGACCAGGCCGGCAGCGGCGCCCACCACGAGGGAGACCTGCGCCCCGTACACGCATCGGGACAGGATGGATCGACCCTGACTGTCGGTGCCCAGTAGCAGGTCGAGCGAGCCGAGTTGCGGAGCCTGCCGCGGTGGGCCGACCGGGACGGCATAGGACGCCAGCGGCAGCGCGCCGGCCAGCAGCGCCGCCGCTACCACGGCGAACAGCCAGCCGTAGGACAGGTACACCATCACCGAGCGCGGCTCGCTGACCCGCGGGACGATCGGCTCCCGTGCGCCGTAGCTCTGCGGAGCGGCGGCCTCGGGCACGGCCTTCACATCCGACTGCGTCATGCCTTGGCCGCCTTCCTGACGCGCGGATCGATGAGCCCGTAGCTCAGGTCGACCAGCATGTTGACCACGACGTAGACCACCGCGATGAACACCACGATTCCCTGCACCGTCACCACGTCCCGGGAGGTGATCGCGGATGCCAGCAGCTGCCCGAGACCCGGCAGGGTGAACAGCGTCTCGACGATCACCGTCCCGCCGATCAGCCGTCCCAGGTTGATGCCGGCGAGCGTGATCAGGGAGAACGAGGACGGGCGCAGGGCATGACGGAACATCACGTACGTGCCGCTCATGCCTTTGGCCCGGGCAGCTCCGACGAAGTCCTCCCCCAGCGTCCCGATCAGGTCCGTGCGCAGCAGCCGGTGGAACGCCGCGATCTCCGTCAGGGCGATGGCCACCGTCGGCAGCACGGCGCCTCGCAGGTTGGCCCCGATGCCCTCACTGGCCGGCGACCATCCCGTCACGGGGAACCACCCGAGCTGGAGGGCGAAGAAGTAGATCAGCACCGGGCCGGCGATGAACGCCGGCACCGAGAGGAACACCGACGACACCGCGTTGATCAGCCGGTCCACCGGGCTTCCGGGGCGCACGGCCGAGGCGACGGCCAGCAGCACCGCGACGGCGAGGGCGAGCACCAGGGCCATCGCCGCCAACTGCAGGGTGACCGGTAGCCTTTCCACGATCGCCGTACTGACGGACTGCCCCGTCACCGGCGAGTTCCCCAGGTCGCCTTGGACCGCCGCGGTGAGCCAGTCCCAGTACTGCCCCCACAGCGGCTGGTCGAGCCCCAGTCGGGTTTCCATCGCCTCGACAGTCTCGGGTGTCGCGTCAGGCCCGAGAACGACCTCGGCCACGGAGCCCGGAGCGAGGCTCAGCAGCAGCGTCACCCCCATCGTGACCAGCAGTACGACGAGGAGACTTCGACCCACACGTCTCACAACGGGGAGCACCATTGCGACTCGCTTTCCTGAGGCGATGCGAGCTGAGCAGCTGGGTGCCCGCGCACCCGTGCACGCTTCTTCGGGCATTGGTTCTGGTCTCAGGGCATTGGTTCTGGGCACCGCTCTCCCGGGGCGGTGGCGACACGTATGGCTCTGTCCATAGCCGTCTCATGGGGTCACCGACGATCACGGCAGCCGCCGGGATCCGGGCCCGTCCTGGCCCGTCACCCCCACGAAAGAGGATGTAAACCCCGACCACCACGGCAGAGAACGATACTCTCGAAAATGTATAGCGCCAATACCGCTGCAAGCGAGAAACAGCTCCAGCCGCCAGCGGGGTCGGCCGACGAGGCCGTGCGCCCATGTCGCGCAACCCTCGTCGCACCGGCTCCGGCTCGTCGACATTGACGAAGAATGACTTTGACGTTGATGTAGAAGAAACGCCGATCTACCCTTCGGCAGTTACAAGCACAGCGGGCTCGGCCGCCAGAACGGTGTCGCCGGCTTCGACCAGTACCTCGAAACCAAGTCGCCGGCCCGGCTGGCGGGTTGAGCAGGGAGCGTACGCAGATGGCTGTCCGACCGATCAGGTTCGGGACCGGGCCGGGCCGGCTTCCCGACCGCACCGCCCTCGTCGAGGCCGCACGGAACATCGAGCGGCTCGGCTACTCGACCTTCGCCATGGCCGACCACCTCACGATTCCCTTCGCCCCGCTGCTCGCCCTGCAGGCGGCCGCCGACGCGACGAGCACCGTGCGGCTCACCCAGACGGTCCTGAACCAGGACTTCCGCCACCCCGCCGTACTCGCCAAGGAGTTGGCAACCCTCGACGTGCTGTCGCAGGGCCGTCTCCAGGTCGGCATCGGTGCCGGGTGGATGCAGGACGAGTACGACCGGGCCGGCATCCGCTACGACAAGGCGTCCGTCCGCATCGAGCGGCTGGAGGAGGTGGTCGTCATCCTCAAGGGCCTGTTCGGCGACGGCCCGTTCAGGTTCTCCGGCGAACACTTCACGATCGACGGCCTCGAGGGGACACCGAAACCGCTGCAGCGCCCCCGCCCGCCCATCATGATCGGCGGTGGCGGCCGCAAACTGCTGTCCGTGGCCGGCCGCCAGGCCGACATCGTCCAGGTCATGCCGCGCACGCGGCGTGGAACGCAGTCGTCCGGGCCTCCTGAGGTCAGCGTGCAGGCTTACGAGGAGAAGATCGGCTGGATCCGTGAGGCGGCCGGGGACCGCTTCGACGAGATCGAGCTTGGCGCCCAACTGCTGGACGTCACCCTCACCGATGACGCGGACGGGGGTTTCGAGGCGTTCTTCCAACGCTTCGGGAGTCTGCTGCGAAAGAGAGGGAGCGGGGAGGTCCCCGACCGGGAGGAGCTCCGCTCGTCGCCGATGGTCGCCATCGGTTCCCTCGACGAGGTGTGCGAGAAGCTCCTGGCGACCCGGGAGCGTTTCGGGATCAGCCATTTCTCGGCGCCTCTCGGTTCGACTCCCGAGTCGCTGGTCCCGGTCATCGAACGGTTGTCAGGGCAGTAGAGCGTCCGGTTCCTCCGACCGCGGCCCATCGCGGTCTTCACCACGGAGAGGCTCAGCACATGAATGAGCGGCAGCCATGACGATCGAACTGGGGCTGACCCCCGACTCGCGATGGGACATCGACGTCGCCGACCTGGTGGCGGCCGCTGCCGAGGCAGGGTTCTCGGCCGTCGGAATACCCGCGCCGCAGGCGGACGCCGCCTGCGCGGCCACGCTGGCCGCACAGGGACTGCGGTGCCACGAGCTCCTGGCCCTGGTGGTGAGCGCCGACGAGGAGGCCACGGTGCGCGAGGCGCGCCGGCTCGCCGAGGCGGCGGCCGCCGTGCGGGCGCAGTGGGTCCTGACGACGTTCATGACGCCGCTGCAGGGCAGGACCGGGCCGTTGGTGGAGCGGTGTGCCGCGATGTTCGCCGAGGCCGGGGCGGGGATGGCGGTCGAGTTCAGTCCGCTCGGCGCGGTGACGTCGATCTCCGCCGCCCTGGAGGTGGCCGAGGCCGCGGGGAAGGACCGGGCAGGGGTGCTGATCGACTCCTGGCACTTCTTCCGCGGGGACAGCTCCTGGGAGCAACTGGCGTCCGTGCCACTGGAGAGGATCGCGTACGTCCAGTTCGACGACGCCCCTCCCCCTGTCTCGGAAAACGCGATGAAGGAGACGATGCACCGCCGGGTGATGCCCGGCGAGGGGACCTTCGACCTCGACCGGTTCGCGTCCACCCTGCTCAAGCGGGGCTGGGAGGGCCTGGTAAGCGTCGAGGTGCTCAGCTCCGAACTGCGCAGGCTTCCTGTGCCCGAGTTCGCGCGGCGGGCCCACGAAACCACCGGCCGGTATTGGCGATGAGTCCGACCGTGATGTCGATGTCCTCCACGGCGTCGAAGCCCGGCCTGTTCGCCGTGCCGGATGCGTACGGGCCGACCGAAAGGGGTGAAGTGGGAGCCGCCGTCCACCGCACGTGGGAGCCGTACAAGGACGAGCAGTACGAACGTCCCCCGCTCGCGCCGAGGTGCCGAGACGAAGGCGAGTGCCGGTATGGACATGCAACGGCACGGGCTCTCGATCCGGCCGTCGCGGCGGCCGGCCTGGCCGCCATGACGTGTCGGTTCGGTGAGCAGTGGCTCGTCCAGGGCCGTCCGCAGTGCGACGTCGACACCGGTGTCGAGCAGATCACGAGACTTGTGGTCAACGCGCTGCGAGTGTGAGCTGTCAAAGGTCTGGATTGCAGCACACAGTCTGCGGATATGCTATTTACATTTGCGAGAATGCTGATATCCAGGCGGAGAACGGCACGGGACATTCCGGATCCCGGCCAAGTGACGTGTGCAGGTGGCGGCCGCCCTGCGGGCGGCGGGTGCCATCCCACCCGACCTTGTGGAGGCCATTGTGCGAGAACCACGCGCCCGGCGCTCGGAGTTGGCCACACCGGCCAGCAGCGAGCGCATGTGCGAGAAGGCGGCGAGCTCCGGCGCCGACCTCGTCTTCCTCGATCTCGAAGACGCGTGCGCGCCGTCCGCCAAGGAGGCGGCGCGCGGCATCGCCGTCGCGGCGCTGACGGACCTGGACTGGGGACGGACCGTCCGGGCCGTCCGCGTGAACGCCATCGACACACCCTGGTGCCACGGCGACATCATCGAGGTCGTCACCGGCGCGCGCGACGCTCTGGATGTCCTCATCGTGCCCAAGGCGCGATCGGCACGGGACGTCTGGTGGGTCGACGTCCTGCTCACCCAGCTCGAGACGAAGCTCCGGCTGACCCGGCCCATCGGCCTGGAGGTGCTCATCGAAGAGGCCGAGGGGCTGGCCAACGCGGCCGAGATAGCACGGGCGAGCTCACGCCTCGAAGCGGTCATCTTCGGTGCGGGCGATCTTTCGGCGTCGCTACGGGCGCGCGTGAACGGGAACTTCGATCCGGTCGGCGAGTACCCGGGCGACTTCTGGCACTTCGCGCGTGCCACGGTGCTCGCTGCGGCGCGGGCCGCGGGGGTCGACGCGATCGACGCACCGTACCCGGACTACCGCGATGCCGAGGGCTATCGCAGGTCCGCCGTGCACGGGAGCCTGATGGGCTACGACGGCAAGTGGGCGATCCACCCCGCCCAAGTGCCCATCGCCAACGAGGTCTTCACCCCGACCGCCCAGGAGATCGAAGAGGCCCGTGAGGCCATGGAGATCTACCGCGAGTCCGAGGCGGAGGGCGTGGGCGCGATCGGTCGCGACGGCAGGCTGGTCGACGCCGCCCATATGCGCCTCGCCACCAACGTGCTGTACAAGGCGTCGCTGGCGCGAGAATCAGCATTTCAAAAATAGAGAGTCACACTCTATCCAACACTCCCGCGCTGAGTACACTGCCAGCATGGCTGATTCTCCCTTGGCGACCGATCGAGTACGCCGGCGGCTCGAGGGCAAGGTCGCGGTCGTCACCGGCGCCGGCTCCGGCATCGGCCGGGCAGCCGCCGTGCTCTTCGCTGAAGAGGGTGCGAAAGTCGTCTGCGCCGACATCAGCGGCCGAGAGAAGGAAGCGGCAAGCGCGATCGGTGACGGCGCGGTCCCCGTGCACGTCGATGTCGCCCGGTCCGACGAGGTGGCCGCCATGATAGACACGGCCGTGCAGGAGTTCGGGCGGCTGGACGTGCTCTTCAACAACGCCGGCTTCGGTGGCCCGCCCCACCCGCTCACCGAGTTCGACGAGGCGACCTTCGACAACCTGATCGCGGTGAACCTCAAGGGTGTCTTCCTCGGCATGAAGTACGGGATCCCCGCCATGCTCCGCGGCGGCGGGGGCTCGGTCATCAACACGGCGTCGACAGCGGGACTCGTGGGCTGGAAGGGCAAGGCCGTGTATGCGGCGGCGAAGGGCGGGGTCGTGCAGCTCACCAAGTCGGCCGCCCTCGACTTCGCCACACAGGGAGTGCGGGTCAACGCCATCTGTCCGGGCATGACCTGGACGGGGTTGGCCAGTGCTGCTGCGGACGGCAGCTCGACGCCACCGCCCGAGTCACGTCCGCCTCAGCCGATGGGCAGGTGGGGCATGCCCCAGGAGCTGGCAGCCGCTGTGCTCTTCCTCGCCAGCGACGAGTCGTCGTTCGTCACCGGGACGGCGATCCCTGTCGACGGCGGGTACGTCGCCCGCTGACGTGCCGGCGTCCTGATGTGCTCATACGCCCACCGATGTGAGGAGGCGCAGGCCCAAACTCGCCAGACGGACCGCCCTCCCCCGCTCCGGCGGACTCGATGCCCACCGGCGCGCCGAACCGATGTGAACACCTGGATTCCGAGGTGACGATGCGCTTCATCTTCCACTATCCGGAGACGAACGGGCCCGACGGCGACGTCCTCGATCCCGGGCCTCTGCGTGAGCTTGCTGTGGCGGCAGAGCGGGCCGGGTTCGACGGCTTGTCTCTCAGTGAGCATCCGGTGCCGGGTGCCCGGTGGCTGGCCTCGGGCGGCCATCAGACGCTCGACCCGTTCGTCGCGCTCGCCTATGCGGCCGCAGCGACGGAACGTCTGCGGCTGCTCACCTATCTGGCGGTCTCGCCCTACCGGAACCCGTTCCTCCTCGCCAAAGCCGCAGCGACGCTGGACAAGCTCTCGGGAGGACGCCTGTTCCTCGGACTCGGCACGGGATACCAGAAGAGCGAGTTCCACGCCCTCGGTGTCGACATGGAGGAACGCAACGCCCTGTTCGACGAGGCCCTCGACGTGCTGCCCTTGCACTGGAGCGGGGCGCCGTTCAGCTACCAGGGACGGCACTTCAGTGCGCGTGACGTGGTGGCGAGGCCCCGGCCGGTCCAGGACCCCATCCCGATCTGGGTGGGCGGCAACTCGAAGCTCAGCCGTCGCCGCGTCGCCGAGCGGGCACAGGGGTGGATGCCGATGTCCGGGGGAGCCCAGCTCAGCGCCACCGCTCGTACGCCCAGCCTCGGTTCGGTGCAGGAACTGGCTGTCGCGATAGTCGAGTTGCGGGAGGCGGCGGCCGCGGCCGGGCGTTCCGAGCGGATCGACGTGCTGTACTCCTACCAGGGCGCCGGAACTCACTCACCGACCGTCGAGCCCGACCGCCATCGGGAAGCGTTCGCGGAGCTCGAGAAGGCCGGTGTCACATGGGTGGTGGTGTCGAGCGGCACCCACTCGCCCTCGGCCACGCTGGAGTTCCTCGAGGCCTTCGGCTCGACCTATTTGTCGTGACGGCGGGGAGGAAGGCAGCGCGCGTGGGATGGTTCGAGGAACGCGGAGGGCTCGCAGGCACTGTCGCCGTGGTCACCGGTGGGGCGGGCGGTCTCGGGGAGGCCATCGTGTCCGATCTGGCCGCGGGCGGCGTCCTCCCGGCAGTGATCGACATCGACGGCGAGGCGGTGGACGTCCTTCGCCGGTCGCTCGCCGAGCGAGGTTGTGACGCGATCGTGCACCAGGGCGACGTTCGCGACGCCGACGCGTTGTCGGCACTGTTCGCCGCCGTCGACGAACGCTGGGGCCGGCTCGACACGCTCGTCAATGTCGTCGGGGGCACCTTTCGAGCGCCGTTCACCGAGACCACCCCGAGGGGCTGGGACGCGCTCTTGCGTACCAACCTGCTCCATGTGCTGCACGCCTGTTCCCTCGCCGCCCCACGGATGCGGGCCGGTGGACGCGGGGGCAGCATCATCAACCTCACGACGGTCGAGGCGCACCGGGCAGCGCCGGGTTTCGCCGTCTACGCGGCCGCCAAGGCGGCGGTGGAGCAGTTCGCCCGGACGCTTGCCGTCGAACTCGCCCCGGACGGCATCCGGGTCAACAACGTCGCCCCGGACTACACCCCCACGCCCAACATCCTGAAGTTCTCAAGCGGCGACGAGTCGCTCGCGACCCCTGCCGGCGTGCGCGTCGCCATCCCCATGGGGCGGGTGGGGAGCGTCACGGACGTATCGAACTGCGTGGTGTTCCTCGCGTCGGGGCTGTCGGCCTACGTCACCGGGACCACTCTCCATCCCGACGGCGGCACGTTCGCATCGGCGGGATGGTTCAACTGGCCGGACTCGGGCTGGGCCAACCACGCCCCGACGAGCTTGCTGAAGCACATCGCATCCGGCGGCGAAACGTAACCGCTCGACCGGCCGTAGGACGCCAAGCCCTTGTCGGCGCGCCGGCATCCCTCACCGGCCGCTCAGACGCGCGGCGACCGGAGCGAAGCTGTCGATCTGCGGCTGCTGGACGGTGACGTAGTTGATGCCGAGCTCCTCGCGGCGCTCCTGGAGGCGTTCGGCGATCTCGTCGGCGGTGCCGACCAGCACATTGGGGTGGTCGAGCAGCCCCGCAGAGGGGACCCGCATCAGCTTCGCGACGCGGGCGACGGCAGTCCCCGGGTCTTCGGTGACCTCGGTGAAGTACGGAGAGCTTTCGATGTCGAAACCGCCGAACCGTTCACCGGCCGCGTCCCTTACGTAGCCCAGTCGGCGGGCGGCCTCCTCCCGGGGCGACAGACCATCGGAGTTCACCGGCTGGAACGGCACGTTATTGATGCTCATGATGTCCGCCTCGCGGGCGGCCAGGGACAGTACGCGCCTGCGGCCGCCGCCGATCATGATGGGTGGGTGTGGGCGCTGCGCCGGGAGCGGCAGGCCGGCATAGCCCGTCACGTTGACGTACTCGCCCTTGGCGTCGAGCTCCTGGCCCGACCAGTGGGCTTTGACGAGTGCGACCGCCTCCTCCAGTTTCGTGACGCGCTGCGGAGCCGCCGCGAAGTCGAGCCCCATCGCCCGGTATTCGGGGGCGCTCCAGCCGGCGCCGATGCCGAACTCGAGCCGCCCCTCGGAGAGCAGGTCGATGGTGGCCGCCTCCTTCGCGAGCACGGCCGGGACGTGGTAGTCGACGCAGAAGACCCGGCAGCCGATGCGCAGGGTCCGTGTGACCGCCGCGGCCGTCGCCATGGCCGCGATCGGTGCGAGGTGCTGCGGGACCTGGCTCGCCTCACGGGCGGCGGGGCCCGGGCCCAGATAGTGGTCGGCGGTGAAGAGGGTGGAGAACCCCAGATCCTCGACCTTCCGTGCCAGGTCGCGCCACTCGGCAGCCGACTTGGCCTTGGTCGCCTGCACGGCGAAGCGGAACGGACGCACGGTCGTCGTCTGCATCCGCCGAAAATAACACATGCATGGATCGATAACAGGGGTATTGACTACTGGATATGACGTTCTTCTAATGGAGGGGATCCATTCTACTCACGCCGTACGCCGAAGGGGCACGAGGGTGGCCAAGAGGACGAGGTTCGCCGAGTACGAGAACCGGTATGCCAACTACCGCTTCGAGCTGAGCGAGGAGGGCATCCTGTTCATGCAGTGCCACACGAACGGCAAGAGCCTCGTGTGGGACTGGAAGGCGCACGACGACATGGCCGACGTCTTCGCGGACATCGCGGGCGACCGCGAGATCAAGGTCCTGATCCACACCGGCACCGGCGAGAATTACAACGCCGACTGGGGACGGCTGCCCGACGGCAACCCTCCGGAGCGGCCGGTGTACCAGCTCATGCCGGACGAGCGCGGGCTCAACAAGCTGGACGAGAAGGCCTGGTACAGCCGCAACCTCATCTTCAACGTCCTCGACGTGGACGTGCCGATGATCAGCGCGGTCAACGGCCCGTGCAACATCCACTCCGAGGTCCCGCTGATGGGTGACATCGTCCTCGCCTCCGACGACGCCTGGTTCCAGGACGTCTCGCACTTCCCTCGCGGCCAGGTGCCCGGCGACGGCCAGCACGTCATCTGGAACTTCCTCGTCGGCCACAACCGCGGCCGCTACCTGCTGCTGACCGGCAAGAAGCTCAGCGCGCAGGAGGCACTGGAGTGGGGTGCCGTCGCCGAGGTGCTGCCCAAGGAGCAACTACTCGACCGCGCCTGGGAGCTGGCCCGCGAACTGGCGAAGCGGCCCCCGCTAGTGCTGCGCTACACCCGCCAGCTGTTCACCCAGGAGCTCAAGCGAGCCTTCCTGAACGAGCTCGGCCACGGCCTGGCCCGCGAGACCTACGCCCAGCGCGCCTTCTTCCCCTTCGGCGGGGAGATGGAGCCACTGGACCGCGCATGGGACGACCGACCCTGGTCGGACTGACACCCGTGCAGGCGCTCGAAGGCATCAGGGTCCTGGACCTGGGCACCTTCATCGCCGGGCCGTTCTGCGGCACCGTGCTCGGCGAGTTCGGCGCCGAGGTGATCAAGGTGGAACGCCCCGGAGCCGGGGACCATCTGCGCCGCTTCGGCACCGACACGGACTGCGGGGACACCCTGGTCTGGCTCAGCGAGGGCCGCAACAAGCGGTCCGTGACGCTCGACCTCGGCGACCAACGCGGCAGGGAGCTGATGAGGGAGCTCATCGCCGGCGCGGACGTGGTGATCGAGAACTTCCGGCCCGGGGTGATGGAGCGGTGGGGGCTGGGCTGGGAGGAGATCCAGGCACTCAACCCGCGCACGATCCTGCTGCGGGTGTCCGCCTACGGGCAGTCCGGGCCCTACCGCGACCTGCCCGGCTTCGCCCGCATCGCCCACGCCTTCTCCGGCCTGGCCTATCTCGCCGGGGAACCCGACGGACCGCCCGTGACCCCCGGCTCCACATCGCTGGCCGACTACACCACCGGCCTGTACGGCGTCATCGGCGTCCTGTTGGCCCTGCGGGCCCGCGAGTCCACCGGCAGGGGGCAGTGCGTGGACCTCGCGCTGTACGAGACGATCTTCCGCCTGCTCGACGAACTGGCGCCCGCCTACCAGCAGTACGGCTACGTACGGGAGCGGATGGGCGCCGACACGGTGAACGTCGTCCCGCACAGCCACTACCGCACCAAGGACGGCCGCTGGATCGCCATCGCCTGCTCCAACGACGAGATGTTCGCCCGGCTCGCGCGGGCCATGGACCGCCCTGAGCTGGCGGCGGACGACCGGTTCGGCCCCAAGGAGGCCAGGCTCGCGGCGCGGGACGAGGTCAACGCGCTGGTAGGCGAGTGGGTCGTATCGCTCACCCGGCAGGAGGTCCTCGACCGGTGCCGGGCCACGCAGGTCCCGGCGGGGCCGCTCAACTCGATCGCCGACATCTTCGAGGATCCCCAGTACGCGCACCGCGGCACCATCCGGCTCCAGGACTCACGTATCGGCCCCCTGGCCGTACCCGGGGTGCTGCCCGCGCTCTCCGAGACACCGGGCGAGATCCACTGGCTGGGCCCGGCGCTCGGCGCCGACACCGACGCGGTCCTCGGCGGGATTCTGCACCGCACGCCCGCGGAGATAGCGCGACTGCGGGACGACGGGGTAATCTGATGGTCTCGGAAACGCCATTCTCCCCAGACGAGAGCCATGTTCATGGGTAAGAGGGAAGGGCTTCAGGCATGACCGGTATTCAGGAACGACTGGCCACCGGGAAGGGGAAGTTCACTCCCAACTTCCCCGAGCTCGGCACCGCCCCGGTGAACTACGAGGACTCGATCTCCCAGGAGTTCTTCGAAGCCGAGCGGGAGGCCGTCTTCCGGCGGTCCTGGCTCAAGGTCGGGCGGATCGAGCAACTGCCCAAGCGCGGCAGCTACTTCACCCGGGACCTCCCCGGCCTCGGCTCGATCGTCGTCGTCCGCTCCACTGACGACACCGTGCGGGCCCTCCACAACGTCTGCGCCCACCGCGGCAACAAGCTCGTCTGGCAGGAGCATCCGCAGGAGGAGAGCCAGGGCACGTGCCGCGCCTTCACCTGCAAGTACCACGGCTGGCGCTACGGGCTCGACGGCAAGATCGCCCACATCACCAACGAGGACCAGTTCTTCGACCTCGACAAGAGCGGCCTGCGCATGCCGCCGCTGCACTGCGAGGTGTTCGCCGGCTTCATCTTCGTCAACTTCGGCAAGGACGCCGAGCCCCTGCGGAGCTTCCTCGGTGAGCGCCTACTGGAGCTGGAGAGCTACCCGTTCGGCGAGATGACCCAGCGATTCGGCTACCGGACCCGGATCAAGGGCAACTGGAAGCTGTCCATCGACGCCGTCCTCGAGTGGTACCACCCGCCGTACGTGCACGCCCGGTTCATCGACCCCGACGTGAGCAAGGCCGAAAAGCTCGTCCCGCCGGTAGACGCCTACCACTACGACATCTTCGACCCGCACATGCTCACCTCCGTGCCGGGGCCGCCCCCGCTGCCGCCGCGCAAGCCCGGCGAGCTGGGGCCGGTGCAGCGCAATCAGAAGTGGATCTACCGCCTCTTCCGCGCCGGCCTGTTCGGGCCGGACGACGTCCCTGACGTCGGCCCGCTGCCCGAGGCGCTGAACAAGGGCCACATCCGGTCCTGGGGCAACGACTCCTTCTGGCTGTTCCCGAACTTCTCGGTCCAGATCTGGGCGCGGAACTTCTACATCACCTACCAGTACTGGCCCGAGGCGGTCGACTCGCACACCTACGAGCTCGACATCTACTTCCCGCCGCCCGAGAACGCCCAGCAGCGGCTCGCCCAGGAACTGGTCGCCGACAGCACCATCGAGTTCGCCATGCAGGACTCCAACACCGTCGAGGCGACCCACTCGGCGCTGGCGACCCGCGCCAACCAGCAGTTCCACCTGTCCGACCAGGAGCTGCTCATCCGCAACTTCCACAAGGTCATCCGCGACGCCGTGGACGCCCACCAGTCGGCCGCGAACGAGGAGGACCACCGGTGACCACCGCCGCGGCAACCCTGCCCGAAGCCTTCCGCGACCTTGAACCGTACGTCGCCGACTGGGCGCTGCCGACCCGGCAGGAGCGGTACGACATGCGCCTGTCGAAGCCCTTCGAGGAGCTGGTGGACTTCTACGACGCCATCGCCCCGCGGGCCGAGGAGGCGATCGCCTACCTCGACGCACTCGACCTCAACGCCATGCCCGAGGACGCCACACGGCTGCTGCGCCTGCTCTACTCGCTGGTCCTGGTCTCGTACGCCGTGAACGTCTTCAAACAGCCCCGCATCCCCGACTCCGGCTCGGCGTTCTTCGACACCGTCGCCGAGCCGGCCGTCTGACGCGCCTGACATCTGGCCGTCCGACCGTCTGACCAGAAACAGGAGGAGCGATGGACAGCACGGGCGTGCCCCGCACCGAGCAGCCGCACCGGCGCATGGACCGCACACCGCAGTGGGACGGGGAGGCGGTCGCATGAGCCGGCAACGTACCGCGCTCGTCACCGGTGGCGCGTCCGGCATCGGGCGGGCCATCAGCCTGCGCCTCGCCGAGAACGGCTTCGCCACCGCCGTCCTCGACCTGGACGCGCAGGGAGCCGAGAAAGTGGCTGCCGAGTGCCGCGAGAAGGGACACGAGGCGGTCGCCTTCGGCGGGGTGGACGTGTCCGACCGCGCCCAGGTGGACTCCGCGGTCCAGCGGGTGCGTGACACGCTGGGCCCCGTGCTCGCTCTCGTCAACAACGCCGGAGTGACCGGGACGACGGCGTTCCTGAAGATCACCGACGACCAGTGGGACCAGCAGCTCGCCGTGAACCTCAGCGGCCCCTTCTACCTGTGCCAGGCGGTGCTCCCCGGCATGATCGAGGCCGGCTGGGGGCGGATCGTGAACATATCCTCCTCCAGCTTCCATTCGGGGCAGCCGTACATGGCGCACTACGTGTCCGCCAAGTCCGGTCTCGTCGGCCTCACCAAATGCCTGGCCCTCGAATTCGGTCCGAAGGGCATCACAGTCAACACGATCCCGCCCGGATTCATCGACACCCCCATGCTGCGCGAATCGGAGCGGAAGGGCCTGATCGGCGGGTCGGTCGACCACCACGCCGGACTCACACCGGTACGGCGCCCGGGCCGGCCCGAGGACATCGCGGCCGCCTGCGCCTTCCTGGTCTCCGAGGAGGCGGGGTACGTCACCGGGCAGGTCATCGGCGTCAACGGCGGGCGCAACACCTGACAAGGCTTCAAGAAGCGAAGAGGTGCCAATTGACATCCAGCAGCGACGCTCACCGGCCAGCCGGAGATCGCCGAGCCGGTGATCGCCGGCGCGATACGGGGGCCTTGAAACCATGAGAGTGCTCAAGGAGCGCGTCGCCGTCGTGACCGGGGCGGCGAGCGGCATCGGCCTCGCCGTCTCTGAACGACTTGCCGTCGCAGGCGTTCGTCTGGTGATGACCGACCTCGACGGCCAGGCAGTGGAAGACGCCGCCGCAGCGGTTCGGAAACGCGGCTGCGAGGTTGAGGCGGTGCCGCTCGACGTTCGTGACCCCGACGCGGTCGAGCGGGTGGCCGAGCTCGTCGTGCATCGGTTCGGGGGGCTGCACATCGCGGTGAACAACGCCGGGATCGTGAACCGGGGCACCGCCTGGGAGCTCTCCCTCGACGACTGGCACCGCGTGATGAACGTGAATCTCTGGGGCGTCATCCACGGCGTGCGGTCCTTCGTGCCACGGATCCTCGCGACCGGTGATGACGGCCATGTGGTGAACGTGGCTTCGATGGCCGCCGTTCACCCGCAAGAGCGCCTGGGGCCGTACACCGTCGCCAAGCACGGCGTCCTCGGCCTCTCGGACGTTCTGCGTGCCGACCTCGCAGCCGTCGATGCGCCCATCGGCGTCAGCGTCGTCTTCCCCGGCCGGATCCGAACGGCCATGAACCCGGTCGGCAGCGTCGAGCCGCACGCCGTGGCGAACAATGTCCTCGACGCGATCGCGCGCCGACGTCCGTACGTCTTCACCGATGACCACGCCGCCGGCGCCGTCGACGAGCGGCTCAAGGCGATCCTCTCGGCTCGAACGGACGTCATCGCCGAGTAGTGCGATCACCCTGGACAGGCCTCCTCCACGAGAACCAGGCCGTCTGAAGGGTCCGTGCTCCCGGACGGCCGGGCCGGTGTCGACAGGGGCGACGTCGCCGGGCAACGGCCCGTCCCGGCAGCGCTCATCAGTTCCCCGCCCATGCGCGCGCGGTGGCACCCGCGATCCCGAGACTCCGACTGACCGGTGATAGCGTTGCCGGGAATTTACGGAGAACCGATGGAACGACGCCAGCTGGAATATTTCATAGCCGTGGTCGAGCACGGCGGATTCACGGCTGCGGCCACTGCCCTCCATGTCGCACAACCCTCGCTGTCCCATGCGATCCGGGCTCTGGAGCGCGAATTCGGCGGAAGCCTGTTTCACCGCCTCCCGCACGGCGTCGCACTCACCGCGGCCGGCGAGGCGCTCGTTCAGCCGGCGCAGCAGGTCCTGCGGGACCTGTCCACGGCCAGTTCCCTGGTCCGTGAAGTCCTCGGGCTCAGCGGTGGCCGACTCGACATCGTTGCGCAGACAACCCTTTCGGTCGATCCCCTCGCCGGCATGCTGGGGCGCTTTCATCGCGCGCATCCGAAGATCTCCGTGCGCGTGGTCGACCCGGAGCGGGGATCTGACGTGGCCCACATGGTCGCGGCCGGTCAGTGCGAACTCGGGCTGGTGGACGCCTCGGTGCCCACGGCGGACCTCCGCGGAATCGACCTGCCCGAGCAGGAGATGCACGTCGTGCTGCCCCCGGACCACCCGCATCCGCCAGGAAGCACGATCACCTCGCGTGAACTGGCCGCCCTGGACCTGATCGTGACACCACCGGGCACCGAAACCCGGGTAGCCGTGGACGACGTGTGCACCGCGCTCGGCGTCCCACCGCGGATCGTGGTGGAGACGGCGCATCGCGCGATGATCGTGCCGCTGGTCCTCTCCGGCGTCGGCGCCTCACTGCTGCCCACCTCCATGGCCCAGGACGCCGCGCTCCGCGGGGCCCGGATGCTGTCCAACCGTCCGCGGTTGCTGCGCCACGGCCGGCTGGTCTGGCGGTCAGGCCCGCTGTCGCCCGCTGCCCAGGCGTTCGTGGACCTGGCAGCCTCCCCTGCCGAGAAGTGACGCCAGGGCTGACGCCCAGGATCCACGCCCAGCACTGACTGCCGAAGCACGTCAGCCCCTCCGCCCCTGCCGGTATAGAAGTCTTCTATTGCCTTCATTCAAAACCGGTTCAGGGCGACTCAAGGTGCCTTATTGACCGGTGTCGGTGGCGAATGACATCTTTTTCTGAACCGCAGGCAGGCCCGGCCGGAAAAGCCCACTGGGTCGTCATCCTCCGCCTGCGCCCTGTCCTTTGGAGCGAGGGCTCCAAAGCCGCGGAAGTCCAGCTTTGTTACGCCGGCAAATCGGCCAGGAGAAAAGCAGGTGACATCTTCCCCGGTGCGCGTCGATGTGCGCTGTCGACTCTTCACCCGGGTTTACGGGGTTTTGGGTTTACAGGGTTTCGGTTCAACCGTTCGCCGGGGACCACAACGGAGATATGCATGACTGAGTTCGATGCCGGACGGCACATACTCCCGCGGCCGGACACGCGCCGGCCGCTGACGACCGCGATGGACGTCCACGACCAGGAGACCGCCTTCACTCCGATCGGTCCGGTCCCTCCGCCGGAGGGCGCACCGAACGTGGTGATCGTGCTCGTCGACGACCTCGGGTTCGGCACCTCCAGCGCATTCGGCGGGCCGTGCGAGATGCCGACCGCGGAGCGACTCGCCGAGAACGGGCTGCGGTACACCCGCTTTCATGTGACGGCCTTGTGCTCGCCGACCCGGCAGGCCCTGCTGACCGGACGCAACCATCACTCGGTCGGCATGGGCGGCACCACCGAGATGACCACCGCGGCTCCCGGGTACAACGGATTCCGGCCGCGCAGCGCGGCGACCATGGCCCAGATCCTGCAGGGCAACGGCTACAGCACGGCGGCGTTCGGCAAATGGCACCAGACCCCGCCGAGGGAGATCAGCGCGGTCGGGCCCTTCGACCGCTGGCCGACCGGCGAGGGGTTCGACACCTTCTACGGGTTCATGGGTGCCGAGATGAACCACTGGTATCCGTTGCTCTACCAGGGCACCACCCCGGTCGAGCCGGATCGCCGGCCCGAAGACGGCTACCACCTTTCCGAGGATCTCGTCGACCACGCCATCGACTGGGTTACCACCCAGCGCACGCTGACCCCGGGGCGGCCGTTCTTCACCTACCTCGCGCTCGGCGCCGCACACGCTCCTCTGCACGTCGGCCGGGAATGGCAGGAGAAGTACCGCGGACGCTTCGACCACGGCTGGGACCACCAGCGCCAACTGACCCTGCGGCGGCAGAAGGAACTCGGGGTCGTGCCCCCGGACGCGGAGCTCGCGAGTTGGGCGGAAGGCGTTCCGCACTGGGACGAACTCACCGACAACCAGCGCCGGTTGGCGGCCAGGTTCATGGAGACGTTCGCCGGGTTCACCGAACATGCCGACGTACAGGTCGGCAGGTTCATCGACGCGCTGGAGGAACTCGGCGAGCTGGACAACACACTCATCCTCTACATCCTCGGTGACAACGGCGCTTCGGGCGAAGGTGGCATCGAAGGGACGATTGTCGAGCACCGGCTCGGGCACGGCGTGGTGGACGACCCGGACGAGATGATCGAGCACCTCGACGAGATCGGCGGGCCGTACAGCTATCCGATCGCCCCGGCGGGATGGGCGCTGGCGCTGAACACGCCCTATCAGTGGACCAAGCAGGTGGCCTCACACTTCGGCGGCACGCGCGACGGCATGATCCTGCACTGGCCCCGTGGGGTCCCCGAGCGCGGCGGCCTTCGTCACCAGTTCTCGCATGTGATCGATGTGCTGCCGACGATCCTGGACTGTGCGGGGATCCCGGCGCCGTTCAGCGTCGACGGGGTGACGCAGCAGCCCATCGAGGGGACGACCATGTGGCGGACGCTCGCCGATCCCCACGCGCCCGAGCATCGCCGTACGCAGTACTTCGAGATGTGCGGCAACCGGGGCATCTACCACGAGGGCTGGATGGCGGTGACCCGGCACGGCATCCCGTGGGAGATGGTTCCGGACAAGGGCCGGAGGTTCGCCGACGACGTCTGGGAACTCTACGACCTGAACCACGACTGGAGTCAGGCGCACGACCTCGCCGCCAGGCATCCCGAGAAGTTGCGCCGCCTGCAGGACCTGTTCCTGATCGAAGCGGCGAAGTACCAGGTCTTCCCTCTGGACGACCGGGTCACCGAGCGGGAGAACCCCGCCATGGCCGGGCGCATCGATCTGCTCGGTGACCGGACATCCGTGACCTACCGCGGGCGAATGCGGCGGTTCACCGAGGAGACCACACCCAACATCAAGAACCGCTCGCACAGCATCACCGCGGACGTCGACGTGCCGGAGACAGCGGCCGAGGGCGTGCTCATCGCGCAGGGTGGCCGATTCGGCGGCTGGACCCTTCACTTCACCGGTGGAAAGCCGGCCTACGCCTACAACTACTTCGGGATGAGCCTGTACACCGTGCGCGGTGGCGACCCCCTGGCGCCGGGACGGCACGAGGTCCGGCTCGAGTTCGACTACGACGGCGGAGGACTCGGCAAGGGCGGGACCGCCGTGCTCATGGTGGACGGCGAAAAACATGCGACCGGACGGGTCGAGCGGACCATCCCGTACTACTTCTCGTTCGACGAGACGCTCAATGTCGGAGTGGACCTGGGTACACCGGTGACCGACGACTATCCCGTCCTCGACAACGAGTACACCGGGACCATTCACTCGGTGCGCATCGACCTGGACGTCCAGACCGCCGAATCGTCCGAGTTCGACGGTGGACTGCACCGGCGCGTCATGGGGGCCCAGTGAACTGCTGTGCGCCGTCCGGCGGCCGGGCGGCGGACCGGACGTCGTCCCGACAGGCCACCGTCCGCCGGGCGACTACTGAGGGCATGGTGGCCGTTCCCGCCGGCGAATTCCTCATGGGCAGCGAGGACGCGCTCGCCTACCCTGCCGACGGGGAAGGCCCGGTGCGAACGGTGTACGTCGACGCTTTCTGGATGGACGCCTGCACGGTGTCGAACGCGCAGTTCGCGTGCTTCGCCGCCGAAACCGGGTACCGCTCCTCCGCCGAGCGGATCGGCTGGTCGTTCGTCTTCGCCGGTCTGCTCCCGGACGACTTCCCGCCGACCCGGGGAGTGGTGGGTGCACCCTGGTGGCGCCAGGTCGAGGGCGCCGACTGGCGCCATCCCGACGGACCGCATTCCAGCTGGGAGAACCGGGCGGATCATCCGGTCGTCCACGTCGACTGGCACGACGCACGCGCCTACTGCTCCTGGGCCGGTAAACGCCTGCCCACCGAGGCGGAATGGGAACGCGCCGCCCGAGGAGGCCTGCACGGAAAGGTGTTCCCCTGGGGCGACGAACTCGAACCGGGCGGTCGCCCCCGGATGAACGTGTGGCAGGGCGACTTCCCGAACCGCCACCCGACAGCCGACGGCTGGTACGGCACCTGTCCGGTCAACGCCTTCGAGCCCAACGGCTTCGGCCTGTACAACGCCACCGGCAACGTCTGGGAATGGTGCGAGGACCCGTTCTCCCCCTCCCGTGACGACAAGCAGCGCGTCGCCAAAGGCGGCTCCTACCTGTGCCACGCGTCCTACTGCCGCCGCTACAGGGTCGCCGCGAGACAGGGCCTGCCCCCGGACTCGGCAACCGGCAACGTGGGGTTCCGGTGCGCCCTGGACATGACGTGATCCCCATATGGCTGGATCCCTGGGGGGCTACCCGGCTTGATCCCTGGGGCCCACCCGCACGTCGCCGCCGTCCGGTGGCGGGGCCCTTCATCTTATGGCTCGGAGTCATGTTCGACTCGACCACTCAGCAACGGCGCGACGCGCCGGCGCATAAGGAGCAGGACCATGGCAAAGCAAGCAAGACAGTGGCGCGTCGGCTCGGCGGGCATAGCGGTCCTCGGCCTCGCCCTCACCGCCTGCGGCGGCGCGAAGGTCGGTGACAGCTCCGCCGGGGCCGACAGCAGCTCGGGAAAGTGCGGCATGTTCAACATAGCGGTCAACCCCTGGGTGGGTTACGAGGCCGATGCGGCGGTCGTCGGCTATGTCGCGGAACACGAACTCGGCTGCAAGGTCACCAAGAAGGACCTGAAGGCGGAAATCGGATGGCAGGGGTTCGAGACGGGCGAGATCGACGCCATCCTGGAGAACTGGGGGCACGAGGATCTGAAGAAGAAGTACATCACCCGGCAGAAGACCGCCGTCAACCTTGGCCAGACCGGCAACAAGGGCATCATCGGCTGGTACATCCCACCGTGGATCGCGAAGAAGTACCCGGACATCACGAGCTGGAAGAACCTCAACAAGTACGCGTCCCGGTTCAAGACCTCCGAGTCGGGTGGTAAGGGCCAGCTGCTGGACGGCGACCCGTCGTACCAGACCAACGACGAGGCGCTGGTGAAGAACCTGAAGCTGAACTTCAAGGTGGTGTACGCGGGCAGCGAGACCGCGCTCATCCAGGCCTTCCGGGAGGCCGAGCAGAACAAGAAATGGGTGATCGGTTACTTCTACGAGCCGCAGTGGTTCCTCTCGGAGGTACCGCTGGTCAAAGTCGAACTGCCCAAGCACACGGCGGGCTGTGACGCCGATCCCGCGAAGGTCGCCTGCGATTACCCCGTGTTCAACCTCGACAAGATCGTCAGCACCAGGTTCGCGAAGTCCGGCAGCCCGGCCTATGACCTGGTGAAGAACTTCAAGTGGACCAATGACGACCAGAACACCGTGGCGAGGTACATCGCGTTGGACAAGATGTCGCCGGAGGCGGCGGCGAAGAAGTGGGTCGAAGCAAACCCCGACAAGGTCGAGGCCTGGCTCGGGTAGGGCGCGACAGGCCCATCCGCGGGGCGCGCCCGCCATCGGCGTGCCCCGCGGTCACGGTGCTCGGCCACCGCACCGCCACCTCCACCGCCTGCGCCGCGGCTCAGCCGGTGGGTTCCTCGTGGCGGTACACCTGACCGCCCTTCATCACGAACCGGACGTTCTCGGTCACGCCGATGTCGGTCAGCGGGTCGCCGGGGACGGCGATGACGTCGGCGAGCAGGCCGGCCTCAAGGCGGCCCCGGTCGTCGGCGTCGATGAGCTCGGCGGCGACGGTCGTGGCCGCCCGGATCGCTTGCAGGGGCGCCATGCCCCGGTTGACGAGGGCGATCAGCTCCTTGGCTCCGCGGCCGTGCGGGATCGCGGGCGCGTCGGTGCCGCAGGCGATGCGTACCCCGCGCTCGATGGCCTTGCCGATGGTGGCCCGCGAGCGCGGGAAGACGTCGGCGGCCTTGGCCTGCAGCTCGGGTGCCGCGTGTGAGACGTCCATTCCCTCGGTGAGGTAGGTGGTCGCGACGAGGAAGGTTCCTCGCTCGACCATCAGGTCGAGCGTCTCGTCGCTCGCGAGGGAGCCGTGCTCGATGCAGTCGATGCCCGCGTCGAGCGCGGCACGGATCGCCGTGTCGCCCATGCAGTGGGCGGCCACCTTGCGTCCGGCGCGGTGGGCCTCGTCGACGATCGCCCGCAGCTCCTCGTCGGAGTACTGCTGGGCGCCGGCGGGACCGGTGTGCGACATGACGCCGTTGGAGGCGCAGACCTTGATGACCTCCGCGCCGTGCTTGATCTGGTAGCGCACCGCCTTGCGCACCTCGCTGACCCCGTTGGCGATGCCCTCCTCGACGCTCAGCTCCATGATGTGCGGCGCGAACGCCTGGAACATGGTGGGGTCGAGATGCCCGCCGGTGGGCGTGATGGCATGGCCCGCGGGCACCACCCGCGGGCCGTCGATCCAGCCCAGGTCGATCGCCTTTTTCAGGGCCACGTCCAGGAGGAGCCCGCCGGTCTGCACGAACAGGCCGAGGTTCCGCACCGTCGTGAATCCGGACCGGAGTGTCCTGCGCGCGTTGGCTACGGCGCGCAGGGTGCGTACGGCGGGGTCGTCCTGCACCGGGTTGAGGGGGCTGCGGTGGTCGGGGCCGCCGAGCAGCAGGTTGACCTCCATGTCCATCAGCCCCGGCAGCAGGGTGAGGTCGCCGAGATCGAGCACCACGGCGCCCTTCGGCCGCGAGGTCGGTGCGACCTCGACGATGCGCTCACCCTCGATCAGGAGCTCCCCCGGTTGGACGTACTCGCCCTTGTCGACGTCGAGCAGGCGGGCGGCGCGCAGGAGGACGGGCGGTTGCGGTGTGCGGGGACGGGCCATCGAGCGGCTCCTTCGAAGGCGCAGACGGGTGGTTCGAGGATCCGAAGGCGTCAGACGGCGGGTTCGAGGATCGCGTCGATGCTCGATGCGCCGGCGTCGGGGACCCTGGGCTGGCGCCACGCCTCCACCGGGAAGGCGACGGTCACCAGCGCACAGAACAGCCACAGCAGGCGCTTGTCCTCCTCGGAGATGGTGTCCATCTCGACCTTCTCCAGGTAGGACGTGCCGGACTCCAGGAGCGGGAACGCGGCGTTGTAGAAGGCGTCGAGCTCCTCCATGGTGCTGGCGATGCGCTTGGCGTAGCGGGCGCGTTCGGTCGGGATCGCCCAGTCCGCGAACGGCTCGAGATCGGCGAATTCGGGCGGGAAGATGTTGGCCATGGTTCGCGTCTCCTCGGATCAGGAAGCGGGCTGCGTCTGGGTCTGCCGCCGCTGGTGGTCGCGCACGTACTGATACGTGGTGTGGTGCAGGTGACGCAGCAGGACCTCCTGGTCGTTGAGTGGGAAATCCGTCACCGCCCGCGACTCCAGCATGGTCTGCGTCGCCTCCAGGGTGTTGCCGTCCTGGAGTCCGTACTCCTTGAACGAGACGGCGGCGAGCTCCTGCTGCAGACGCTGGAAGGCGTTCTTCGGCGGGACGAAGTAGCACGTCCCCTCGAAGATGTGGGTGTTGTACGAGGTCGGCCAGTAGTGGTACGTGAGCACCCAGTTCGGCCGCCAGATCAGCAGCATGAAGTTCGGGAAGAACACGAAGGAGTCCATGCCCCAGCGGGGGTCCCGGGTCGGGTTGACGGCCGAGGGCAGGTCCTCCATGGCCATGCCGATGTCCGGCGCGTCCCACGGCCCGAACAGCCCGCTGCGCAGCGCCTGTTCGATCGGCTTGACCATCTTCCGGTCGTGCGGCGGTGCGATGCCGCCCCAGGACGACACCATCCCGTGGGGTCCGTCCACGTCGTAGGCGAGTGCCTCGTAGCCGTACTTCTGGATCTTGCGGCGCTCCTCGGCCATGTACTGTCCGCCGTGCAGGATCGGCGCGTGGTAGAACTCGGCGAACGCGTCGATGAACAGCTTCCAGTTGCTGCCGATCTCGGCGCGGTACTTGTGCACCTGCGTCAGCTTGTCGAAGGGGTAGCCCTCGATACCGGCCGCGAACTTGCCGAGGTACTCGCGCAGCGGCGTCTTGTTCTCCGGATCGAGGTTGACGAAGATGAACCCCTCCCACACCTCCGTCTGGATCCCGATCAGCCCGTAGTCGGACTTGTCGAGGTCGAAGAACTCGCCCTCCTGCTGGACGAAGGTCAGCTTGCCCTCGAGGTCGTAGCGCCAGGCGTGGTACTTGCAGGTGAACTGCCGGCAGACCCCGCTGGTCTCCTCGCGCGGGAAGTCGTTCCACACCAGCTTGTTGCCGCGGTGCCGGCACACGTTGTGGAACGCGCGCACTTCGCCATCCGAGCCACGCACGACGATCAGCGATGCGCCCGCCGCGTCCAGCTCCTTGGTGAAGAAGCTGCCCTTCTTCGGCAGCTGCTCGACGCGGCCGACGTTCAGCCATGTCCGGCGGAAGATCGCGTCACGCTCCAGCTCGTAGAACTCCGGCGAAATCGAGTCCTCGAACGAGAGCGGCTCCGTGCCGATCTTGAGGTGCTCGGTCCAACTGCCCGCATCGGGCTTGGGGAAGTGCGCCATGGATCTGCCCTCCAGTCGGTTGCACAGGGCGTACAGGCATACGGTAACACCGATATCCCATTGAGAGAATGCTATTCTCGCTGGAGAGCGATCGTCAACCCTGGGCGTTACGGGGTCACGGTGGGCGAGCGGGCACGGGCCCTGCGCAGAGGGCAGGCCACAGCGGTGGCGTGGCGAACCGACGCCGCACACCGGCGCAGGAAATGACACGGGGAACTACTCGAACAGGCCAGCCAGTTGGGCTGTCGGAATCCCACCGATCCGGGGGCCTTCTCGATGAGCAGCACGAGCACACCGGACACCGGCCGCTACGGCATCGCTCCCACAACCACCGCAGGACGGGCGGGCTGAAACCGGGGCGCCGCCTTGATGTCCGCCCCAGCGGAAAGACTCATAGACTCAAGGCGGTTTACAACGCCGCAGGTTCGGGGTCAGGTGTTCCGGGCATATGGGGCAGCTCGCCGCTGCGGAACACCTCGGTGACGTCGATCGAACCGGTCGGAGCGGCGGCCGCGGCCAGGGCCTGAGCTTTGAACGCCCGCGCGGCGACGCTCAACCGGTGCTGCACTGAACCGACTCCGCTGTTGAGGTCAGCAGGACATCGGTCGCCCCAGAGCCTGACGTCGGCCACGCCTCCCTCGAGGGCCTCCCGCACCATGCGCCGGACTCGTGCGTCGAGCCCGTAAAGATCCGCGTCGACGGCTATGGCCTGTGGCCCCGGACCACGAACCGGTGACGCCATCGCACACTCCAGGTCGACGGCTCGGGCCCCGAGGATCCGCAGCGGCCGGGGATCGGCGTGGTCCGCGGTGAGGACCGTGGCGTCCCACCCGGCCATCACCTGGTCGAACAGCCAGCCTCCGGCGGACCGCACCACCTCGACCGTGCTCGGCGCGACCACCACGAGCCGGTGCCTCAGGAATCGTCCGAGGGCGGGGCGAGCTGCCGGGCGAGCGACCTGGAGTACTCCCGGAACACTTCGGTCAGCGGTATCGAAGGGTCGAGCAGCCACGATGTCTCCATCCCGTTGAGAAAGGCGACGATCTCCACGGCCTTGACGGCCGGATCCAGGTCGGTGCGGTACTCGCCTGCGCGTTGGCCCTGCCGGATCTCCTCGGCGAGGGTGTCGACCGCCGCCCGGTACCTGTCGAGGAAGCGTTCGTGCAGCGGGGCGTCGGGGTTGAGGTTCTCGATCAGGAGCACGGCGAACATGCTGACCAGATCGGGTGCCCGCCGGAACCGCTCGGCACGCCCTTCGATCCGCTCGATCAAGTCGCCCGACGGATCCCTGGTGGCCTCGTCGTAGGCATCGCGGGCGTCGAGCACCGCGTGGAGCAACTGCTCCTTGGACTCGAAGTGGTGCAGCAGGCCTGCCGGGCTGACGCCTGCCTCCCGGGCGATCTGCCCGAGGGTGATGCTGCGCCACCCGTTCCGCGTCAGCAACCGCTGGGCGACGGTCAGGATCCGCTGCCTGCGCTCCTCCCCCTTGGCGAGGAGCGTGGCGTACGGCCGTCGACCAGACACGGGACCTCCTTCAACCAACCTACTGAATCGAAAGTAGGTTGGTTACCCGGCCGTGACAAGGGTCTCATCCGAACGAAACCTGACGTCCTGAAAGCCCGTGGCTCATGCGCCTGTGACCTACTGCAGCTTCTGCTTCATCTCGTCCAGCCTCGCGAGGACCGGGTAGCCGATGACGCTCAGGGCGTTGCCGTGGCCGGTCTGGTGGATGTCGAAGACGGACAGGATCGCGGCATGGAAACCCTGCACGTCCAGCGTCTGGTTGACGGCCCGTTTGGCCTGGCGGAGCCCGAAGGACGGCATCGTCGCGATCCGCTGCGCCAGCGCCCGTGCCTTGTCGTCCAACTCCTCACGCGGCACCACCTTGTTGACCATGCCGATACGCTCGGCCTCGTCCGCGGTGAGCGGGCGGCCTGTGAACAGGATCTCCTTGGCCTTCCCTGCGCCCAACTCCCGGTACGGCCGTGGTATTCGACGCCACCGATCCCCATGATGGCCACCGGGTCGGAGAACTGCCTCGAGCTCGTCGAGAAGCTCGGCGTTCTGGGCGTTGGCGACCTCGGGCCGGTTCAGGGTGATCGTCGCGATGCGGTCCTTCGCCTCGTAGAGGATGGTCACGGCGGCTCCTCAGCGTCGGGGCAGGCCGAGCACGCGCTCGGCGATGATGGTGCGCTGGATCTCGGACGTGCCGCCGGCGATCGTGCCGCCGAAGCTGCGGGCGTAGCGGTGGAACCAGCTGGCGAAGGCGTCGTCGTAGCTCATGTGGTAGTACGGCGCGGTGGTCGTCGGGTGAGTCAGCCCGTCGGGCCCGGCCGCCTCCAGCGCCCGCTCCAGGGCCTTCTGCGAGGCCTCCGAGCCGAGCACCTTCAGCACGGACAAGGCCGGGACGTCCGTGTCGCCGCGGGCGGCGCGGGCCAGGGCCGCCGAGCCGAGCAGGTTCAGCGCCTGCCGGTCCATGACGAGGGTGGCGTACCAGTCCTTGTCGAGGGGCGTGGAGGGGTGGAAGTCCCGTAGGAGATCCCCCATGCGCTCGGCGTCGCCCAGCCACATCAGGGTGCGTTCGTGACCGAGCGAGCCGTTGGCCACCCGCCAGCCCTGGTTGAGTGGACCGACAAGGTTCTCGGCAGGCACGCGGACGTCCTCGAAGAAGACCTCGTTGAAGTCCTTGTCCTCGGGACCGGTGAACGCGGCGAACGGGCGGCGGGTCACCCCGGGCGTGGATGTGGGGATCAGCAGCACGCTGATTCCCTTGTGCTTGGGGGCGTCCGGGTCCGTGCGCACGAAGGTGAGCAGGACGTCGGCGCCATGCGCGCCGGAGGTCCACACCTTCTGCCCGTTGACGATGAAGTGGTCGCCGTCCAGCACGGCACGCGTACGCAGGGACGCCAGGTCGGAACCAGCACCGGGCTCGCTCATACCGAGGGCTGCGGTGATCTCCGCACGCAGGATGGGCACGGCCCAGCGGTGCTTCTGCTCCTCGGTGCCGAAGGAGAGCAACGAGGCGGCGATGATCCCGACGCCCTGGGGGTTGAAGCTGTGGAAGATACGGCGCCGGGACAGCTCCTGCAGATGCACGAACTGCTGGACGACGGTGGCGTTGCGCCCGCCGAACTCCGGGGGATTGCCGGGGAGCAGCCAGCCCGTGTCGAACTGGAGCCGCTGCCAGCTCCTCGCCCACTCGGGGAGGTGTCCCGTGGAGCGGGACCGCTCGGCGGCCTCGGCCTCGGCGGGGAGGTTGGCCTCCAGGAACGCCGCGAACTCGGCGCGGAAGGCCTCGACGTCGTCGTCAAAGGTCAGTCGCATGGCACTCCTCTGCGATCAGTGCCCGGTGCTCGGCCGCACCGCCGAGCAGCAGCTCGCCTGCCTTGGCCCGCTTGAGCGCGAACTGCAGGTCGTTCTCCCAGGTGGTCCCCATCGCTCCGAACAGCTGCACGCCGTGGCGGAACACCAGGGCCTGGCACTCCCCCGCCGCGGCCTTCGCCATGGATGCGGCCAGCCGGCGGCGCGGGTCGTCGGCGGCGATCGTCATCATCGCGAAGTAGGCGAGGGCACGGGCCCGCTCTATCGCCACGTGCATGTCGACCGCCTTGTGCTGGACGGCCTGGAAGGAGCCGATGAGGGCGTCGAACTGGCGGCGGGTGCGTACATGCTCGATGGTCAGGTCGAGGATCCGGCGGCAGGCGCCGACCATCGTCAGGGCCAGGCCGGCCAGGGCGATGTGGCGGGCGCGCTCCGGGTCGGCCGTGCCGCGGGCGTCGTCGGTGACCCGTACCCCGGCGAAGGTGACATCGGCGACGTGCAGGAGCGGGTCGAAAACGGAGGTGCGCACGGCCGTCGCCTGCTCGGCGGGCACCACGAAGACGCCTTCCCCGGTGACGACGGCCAGCGAGTCGGCCCGGTCGCCGTCCAGCACATGCCGGGCAGTGCCTTCGAGCACCCAGCCCTCCTGGTCCTGGCGGGCGTTCACCCCTCCGAATACGGCGGCCCCGGACCCGGACTGCCCGGCCCAGGTGCCCGCCCGGGCAAGGGGTGCGAACTGCGTCATCGTCGCCAGATAGGGCGTCGGATCGACGGCCCTCCCCAACTCCTCCAGGACGATTCCGAGTTCGACCGCCTCGGTCGGATCCGTGAGCTCTGTCCAGCCGAGGTCGTTGTAGGTGCGCCAGAGGGGTGCGGGGTCCGCCCCGCCATCCACCACGGACCGGACCAGGGCGGGCGGGCACTCCTTGGCGACCGCGTCCCGGACGGTGTCCTGCCACAGCCGCTGGTCGGGGTCGAATTCAAAGAGCATCCCGGCCTCCGGTGACGAAGCCGCCGGCCGATGGCGTCAAATGCCCGAACTCGCGGTAGGTCTGGAAGTCCCGCGCCACGAACGGCCTCCTTGCCAGAGTTCCGGTGCATACAACATGGGAGAATAACATTCTCTTTCAGTGAAAGTAATAGTCTCCACGCGCTCTGCAGGTGCCCGATCGAGGAGAAAAATCCCTCCCCCAACACTGCAGTAATGTTCTCCTCATGGCGCAGAAGACGAGTCAGCCCGTGAGCACACCGAGCGAAGAGCCGGCCTGGAAGCAGCGTGCGATCGAGCGTTCCACCCAGGCTGCGAAACGCCGAGCAGAGCAGAGGGTGGAGCGGTTCCTCGGCGCCGCGCAGGCGATCATGGCGGAGAAGGGCACCACCGACTTCACCGTGCAGGAGGTCATCGAGCGGTCCCGCCAGTCGCTGCGCAGCTTCTACCAGCACTTCGACGGCAAGCACGAACTTCTGCTCGCCCTCTTCGAAGACGCCATGAACCGGACGGCCGACCAGATCCGCGCCGCCGCGTCCGGCCAGTCCGATCCGCTGGACCGCCTCAAGGTCGCCGTCCAGCTGCTGTTCGAGCTTTCACGCCCCGACCCGACCGCGCAGCGCCCGCTGTTCACCGATTTCGCCCCGAGGTTGCTGGTCTCCCACCCCGCCGAGGTGAAGTTCGCCCACGCGCCGCTGCTCACCCTGTTCACCGAGCTGATGACGGAGGCCGAGACCGCCGGCCGGCTGCGCCCCGGCCCCAAGCCCCGCCGCCTGGCCGCCATGACCATGCAGACCGTCATGTTCAACGCCCAGTCCAGCGGCGCTCCCGACGACGAGAGCGCTCACCCGATCACGGCCGACGAGATCTGGGACTTCTGCTCCAGGGGATTCACCCACACCCAGTAGGAGACCTTGTTCCGGCCCTCAGCTCGTGGTGATGGCGCGTTCGGGACAGGACGCGGCGGCGCTGCGCACCGCCTCCTCGAACTCGACGGGCACCTCGGGTGTCTCCACCACGGTGTAGCCGTCGTCGGTCAGGACGAACACCTCGGGACAGGCCACGCAGCACACCCCGTGACCGCGGCATCGTTCGTCGTCGACGGTGACCTTCATCGGGCGACTTCCTCGGCAGCAGGGGCGTCGGCGAGCGTGAACTCCAGGAAGAGACGCGTCAGTCCGCGCAGCATGAACGTCGGGACGTAGCGGTAGCGGCGGGCGCCCTCGGGGCCGTGCTTCTCCTCCGCGAGGCGGATGTCGGTGGTGCGGTCGAGGAGCCGCTCGATGGCCACCCGGGCCTCCGCACGGGCCAGCGGCGCTCCCGGGCAGGTGTGCACGCCGCGACCGAAGGCGAGGTGGCGGCGGACGTTCGAACGCCCGATGTCGAAGTCCGCGGGGCCTGCGAACTGGCGCGGGTCCCGGTTGGCGGCCCCGTTGAGCACCATCACCGTCGTACCGGCCGGGATGTCGACCCCGCCCACCGTCGTCGGGACCTTGGACAACCGGAAGTCCCCCTTGACCGGGCTCTCGATGCGCAGCACCTCCTCCACGAAGGCGGGGATGCGCTCCCGCTCGGCACGCAACTGCCGCTGAAGTTCTGGGCGTTCTGCGATCAGCTTGAGTGCCGTACCGAGGAGGCGGACGGTCGTCTCCTGGCCCGCAGCGAAGAGGTTGGCGGCGACACGTACGACGTCGGCGACGTCGGGCAGCCGGCCATCGGGGAACGTCGCGGCGGCGAGGCCCGAGAGCACGTCCTCGCGCGGCGCCCGGCGGCGGTCCTCGATGTAGCGCGCGACCCGGTCGTAGAGGTGCTCCAGGGGCGAGTGCGCCATCGTGCCCTCGCTGGTGCTGCCCATGGCCGCGCCGGTGGGCGGTCCGTGTTGCAGCTCCGCGGCGACCTCTGCCCGGTCCTCTTCCGGTACGCCGAGGAGGTCGGCGATGACGAGCATGGTGAAGGGTCCCGCGAATCCGTGAATGAACTCGCCTTCCCCGCCGGTGAGGAAGTCGTCGAGGAGACCGTCGGCGAGGTGCCACATGGCCGCCTCGTTCTCCTTGAGCCGCTTCGGAGTGATCAGGCGCATCAGCAGCGCACGGTGGTCCGTGTGGACCGGCGGGTCGAGCGTGGGCAGCTGGTCGCTCATCGGGAGTTCGTCGCGGTGCTGCTCAATCAGCTCGCTGACGTCGTCGCCCTCGAGCGGGACGGGGAAGCCGGGGAACGGGCCGGTCACCGAGTTGCACGCGGAGAAGGTGTCGGTGTCGTTGTAGATCTGCACGGCCTCCTCGTATCCCGTCACCATCACCACGTCGTGGTGGTTCTCCCGGCGTACGGGGCACTGCGCACGCAGCGCGTCGAAGTACGGGTAGGGGTCCTCGATGAGACCCTCGTCCCGGAAGAAGTCGGCCGACTCGTAGTCCTTCACTGTTCGTACGTTCCCTTCGGCATGGTCACGGCTGCGGCTCGGTGACACGGTGCGGTTCGGCCTCGCCGCCGTCGACGAGCGGCAGGGGCCCCGTCGACGACCGCTTCGGCGCCGCCGAAGCGGTCGCGCGCACTCAAGACCGTCCCGGGGATGGTTTCCCCCGTCATACGGACAGCAGCCTGGCCAGGTTGCCGCCCATGATCTTGGCCTGGTGCTCCTCGCTCATGTGCTTGATCGCTTCGAGGTAACTCGTCGGCTCCGCCAGGCCCTCGGGGTGCGGGTAGTCCGAACCGAACAGCACCTTGTCGACGCCGATGAGGTCGGCCAGCTCGCCCAGGTCCTCCTCCCAGAACGGGCTGACGTGGATGTTGCGCTTGACGGCCTCCACCGGGTCACCGCCGAAGCCCTCCGGAGCCTTCTTGTAGACGTCCGCCAGGGTCTCCAGCAACGGCGCCACCCAGCTGGAGCCGTTCTCGATGACCGCGATCTTCAGCTCGGGGAAGCGGAACAGCGCACCGTGGCACACCCACGACGCCACCGCGTCCTGGACCGGCCGCCACTCACCGACCATCCGGAAGGTGTTGGTCTTGAACGGCAGCATCTCCTGGTCGGCGCCCTCCCACTCGCTGGTGTACCGGGAATAGCCGCTGTCCGACGAGTGCATGGTGACCAGGATGTCGTGCTCGACGACACGCTTCCAGAACGGATCGAACTCGGGCAACGCGAAGGACCGCGGGCCACGAAGCCCGGGAACGGGAGCCGGCCGGACCAGGATCGCCCGGGCACCGCGCTCGACGCACCAGTCGAGTTCCTCGATCGCCTTCTCGACGATGGGGAGGCTGACCACCGGGACGGTGAAGATGCGCTCCTTGTAATTGAACGACCAGGTCTCGTGCAGCCACTGGTTGAGCGCGTGGACGACCACGTGGATCAGCTCGGGATCGTCGCGCATGCGCTCTTCGACGAGGCTGGCCAGCGTGGGGAACATCAGGGTCCTGTTGATGCCCAGCTCGTCCATCAGCTCCAGCCGCGGGGCCGGTTCACGGAAGGCGGGAATGGACCGCATCGGCTCGCCGAAGATCTCCCTGCGGCTCTTGCCCTCGGGGTTGCCGTTCCGGAAGTACTCCTCCATCGCGCCGGGGCGGGCGACCACCTCGAAGGTGGGGTTGGGGATGTAATCGCTGATCTGACCGCGGACCGCGATCTTGGTACGGCCGTTCACCTGCACGTACTGGATCGCGTCTCGGTACTGCTTGGGCAGGAACTTGGTCAGCGACTCCTCGGTCTCGTACAGGTGGTTGTCCGCGTCGAACAGCGGATACGGCAGCACGCGCGAGGGCATGAGATCCTCCTTTGCTCGATACGAGAAGCCTATTCTCCATATGTGCTCTACCGCAACGTCTCGGCGCAGGGGCACTTCTGGATCCCGCCGCTCGCCGTGCGCGCGAAGTCCGCGAGCCGATCACTGCCGGCCGGGTCCCTCAACCGGCCCTGCTGAAGGCCGAGCGCAGGTCACCGATAGGCTTGAGTACTTGTGCAGCACGTGAGAGCAGAGGGACCAAGCGAGAGCAGAGGGAAGAGGAGCACCATGACTGCCGTGCGTGGAACATCCGTGGACGTCCCCACCCCGGACGGCGCCGCCGACGCCTACCTGACCTTCCCCCAAGCTCTCGGCTCCGCTCGAGCAGGGGGGACCCCCATCGACGACGGCCGGCCTCATCCCGCGGTGCTGTTCTACATGGACGCCTTCGGGCCGCGCCCTCATCTGAGGAAGATGGCCGACCGCCTCGCCGAGGCCGGCTACACCGTGCTGGTTCCCCACGTCTTCTACCGCCACGGGCGCGCCCCGGTGGTGGAGCTGCCCGACTTCATCGGCCCCTCCCAGTCGCCTGGCATCTTCGAGCAGCTCCTTCCGATCATGCGGTCGCTCACCCCGGACCTGGCCATGCGCGACGCGGAGGCCTATCTGAACTGGCTGGCCGCCTGCCCCCAGGCCGCCGACGGGCCTGTCGGCATCACCGGCTACTGCATGGGCGCCGGCCTGGCGCTGCGTACCGCCGGCACCTACCCCGAGCGCGTGGCCGCCGCGGCCGGCTTCCACGGCGGGAACCTGGCCACCGAGGCCCCCGACAGCCCGCACCTTGTCGCCGACCGCATCACCGCCGAGCTGTACTTCGGCCACGCCGACCAGGACCGCTCCCTGCCCGCCGAGCAGATCGACCGCCTCGACAAAGCCCTCACCGCGGCCGGCGTCCGCCACCGCACCGAGGTCTACTCCGGCGCGCACCACGGCTATACGCAGTCCGACACCGCCGCCTACAACCCCGAAGCGGCGGAACGCCACTGGGCAGCCCTTCTGGACCTCCTGGGCCGAGCCCTCTGATCTGGCCGCCTGCGTCGGCAAGGGACTTGGGATCCCAGGTGGGTTCCCATTTCACTCGTGAGGTTCCGCGGTTCCCATGAGAGTGATCCGGACCAGGTCGGACGTGGGCTCGGCCAGTGCCATGGCGCGCCCGGTGTGCAGCAGGACCAGGTCGGCGGGCTCGCCGCGCCGGACGCGCCGGGGTGGTCCGCCGGGGTCCTCGGGCGGGCAGAGGTAGGCATTGAGGGCCGCGGCCGGGGTGAGTGTCTCCTCGGGGGCGAGTATGGCGCCGAGCGGGGTTTTGCGCTGCACTGCGGCTGCGATGACGGCCCAGGGGTCCAACGGCCCGTACGGAGCGTCGGAGGACAGGGCCAGCGGAATGCCGGCGTCGGTGAGGGATCGGCAGCGGTAGAGGTCCGCGTGATCGTTGGCGGGGACGTCGCGTGCGTAGTCGTCGCCGCGGTCGGCGACGAAGCCGGGCTGGGTCACGACGCGCAGCCCGAGCGCGGCGATGTCGCCGATCAACTCGCGGGGGACGACGGCTGCGTGTTCGATTCGGTCACCGGGCCGGGAACCTGCCTCCCGCAAGGCCACCAGCAGAAGCACGAGCGCCTCGCGGGTCACGGCGTGCACGGCCACGGCTCGGCCGTGGGTATGCGCCGCGCGGATGCGTTCGATGAGGTCGTCGAGCGCGGGCAGGCCCGAGTCGGCCAGGACGATTTTGTAGGGGCCGATCGAGGGGCGGCGGGGGCCGGGTGAGGTGCTGTCAGAGGACGCTCCGAGCGGGGCACCGAGAAGGTGAACTCGCTGGGGAAGCGCCCCACTCTCCATGTCGGCGGTGATGGCAGCGAGGGCGCCCGGAGCCACGTCGGGTGTGGCGTCGGTGACGGCGGTGATGCCGAACCGGGCGAGCTGGTGGCCGATGTCCGCGAGACCGGGTGGGCGGGTGCGCGGGAGCCGGGTACGCAGCCAGTCGTCGGCGCGCCACAACCGGCCGTTCGGCGTGCCGTTCGCGTGCCGTTCGATGCCGGGGTGGTCGCCGTGGGCGAGGGAGAGGGCGGTCGCGGCTGCGGTGTTGAGGATCCAGAGGGCGCCGCTGCGGTGCTGGATACGCATGGGGCGGTGAGGGTGGAGCCGGTCCAGGGCGGCCGCGTCAAGGTCGCCGGCGACGGTCTCGTGGTAGCCGGTGCCGCGGATCCAGCCGTGCTCGTCGGGCGCCGCCTTGGCGAGCGCCTCGCCGAGGGCGGCCGTGTCAAGAACCGCTGGTGGTCCGCAGGGGGTTGAGCGCTGGTGGGCGGCGAGGGCGTGCAGGTGCAGATGGTGGTCGACAAGGCCGGGCAACAGCGCGCCACCACGACAGTCGAGCGTCTCCTCCCCTGGGCGGCGGGGCAGGGCCGGGGCGATGTCCGCGATGCGTCCGGAGGTGATACGGACGTCGGCGCGGCGGCCGTCGTCGAGCTCGGCGTTGCGCAGCAGCAGGCTGCCGATGTTCACCGGGCTGTCCGTCCTGAGTACGCGGGTCATGGTGCCGGGATTCCGAGACCGCGCAGCACCTCGGTGGTGTGCTCACCCATGCGGGGTGCGTCCCCGGCGGGTTCGCGCCGACGGGGTTCCGTGACGGGGACGCATCCGTCGGCGGTCCCGACCGTCCACCCCGTGCCCGTGGGGCGGGCCGCGGTGGCGGGCCCGGGTGGTTCGTCGTCCAGCGTGGCGGCGACGACGTCGGTCATCGCGACATCGTGCAGGACGCCGGAGCCGTCGGCAGGGGCGGTCAACGCCAGGGCGGCGGCGGTCAGGCCGGTCAGTGGGTCGGCTATCGCGTCGCCGCAGAACAGCGGGGTGCCGTCGGGTTCGCGGGCGACCAGGCCGGCAGCGGCTGCCACGTCGTCGCCGAAACCGACCTGGTCGCTGCCGCGCCCCGCGGCGGTGATGGAGATCCAGGTGGTGCCGGCGGCCACCGCGGCGTGCGCGTCGAGGCCGAAGCGGGCCAGTGCGCGGGGGCGGGAGGCCTCGATCACGATGTCGGCGGCGGCGACGAGCGCGGCCAGCGCACGACGGCCGGACGCGGTGCCGGGGTCGAGGACGACGGACTCGTGCCCGGCGTGCAACAAGCGGTAGAAGCCGGGGTGGCCTCGGCGGGCGCCGTCCGGGCGGGTCGGTGTTTCGACCTTGACCACGGGGGCTCCGGCGAGACCGAGCAGGTGGGCGCAGAGCGGACCGGCCCACAGCGCGCTGAAATCGACGACGAGCAGGCCGTCTACGGGCCGGGGCTCCATCGGCATCTGTGGCGGCCGGAGGCGGGTGGGAACACCTGTGCTGACCGGACCGGCGGCGAGGCCGAGGAGCGTGGCCCGCTCTGCCAGTTCGGCGCCGCTGTGCGCCCTCAGCCAAGCTGCGACAGCGGGCCAGGGGTCACCGGTGAGCTCGGTGCCGATGAGGGCGCCGAGCAGCGCAGGGTCATCGGGGCGGGCACACGACACCGCCGCCCAGCCGTCAGCGGTCTGCAGCAGTCGGCAGGCGCCGCCTGCCGAGGTCCGGCCCCGCCGGGAGTGGCCCGTGAACGCGGCTCGTTCTGCGAGCAGTTCGGCGCCGTCCAGCCGGACCGGCGCGGCGGTGCCGGCGGTCAGCGCGGCGATCCGGGCGGAGAGTTCGCGGGCCTGGGACGCCGCGCGCCCGGGCGGTACGAGCGGGGGGCCGTCGGGGCGTCCGGTGAGCGCGACGACCCCACTGGACGCCCAGTCAGTCATCGGGTCCGTGGCGACGGTCATGCCGCTGACCAGTCTGAACCCGACATGACAGTGAGCACGAGGCCGACGATACACTCACGATCGCCCGCCGGGACCTTCAAGGAGCGTGGCCTTTCACCAAGGAGCGTGGCCTTCCATGTCGTCCGTGCCCGTGATCAGCCCGACGCAACTGGCAGACGGCGCGGCGCACACCCCACTGCTCGATACGGCAGCGCGGCCGGTCGATCCCGTCCTGGCCGTCGACCTCGACGAGCCCGCTGCGCCCGCCGTACTTGGTGCTGCGATCCGCCACGCCCAGGCCTGCGACCGATTGCTCGTCGGCATCACCGGTGCCCGGGGGGCGATGGTGCCGACCGAGGTCACCACACTGGCGGCGGCACTCGACATGACCCTGGTCGATCAGCGGGCGGAGTCCAGCGGCCGCCCGTACATCCCGGTGCCCGATCCGGCCGCCGCACTGGCCGGGCTCGCAACTGCGGCGGCTGCGAACCCCCAGGCCGTACTCGTACTGGCCGGGCTTCTGCGCATGACCGAGACGCTCCCGGTACGCGACGCCCTGGATGCGGAGTCGCTGGCGTACTCCACACTGCTCGGCGGAGCGGAGTTCCAGCGTTGGCTCACCGCACGCGGACCGCGCCCGCTCCCCCCGCCGGTGCCGGACCCCGTGCTGGTCGCCCGGCACGGGGACCTTCTGGAAGTGACCCTCAACCGCCCGGCGCGGCGCAACGCGTACGACCGGCAGATGAGGGACGCGCTGGTCGAGGCCCTGCACCTCGCCGCCCTCGACGACACCATCTCGCGCGTGGTGCTCACCGGCGCCGGACCGGCGTTCTGCTCGGGCGGAGACCTCGACGAGTTCGGCACCACCCCCGACGCGGCCACCGCCCATCTCGTGCGGACCCGCGCCGGTGCGGGTCGGCTCATCCATGAACTGCGCGACCGGATGCAGGTGCGGGTACACGGAACCTGTGTGGGTTCCGGCATCGAGCTGCCCGCCTTCGCCGGGACCGTCCTCGCCGCCCCGGGCACCACCTTCAGGCTGCCCGAAGTCGGCATGGGCCTGATCCCCGGCGCCGGCGGTACCGTCAGCATTCCCCGCCGCATCGGTCGCTGGCGCACCCTCTACCTCGCGATCAGCGGCACCGGTCTGGACGCTACGACCGCTCTCTCCTGGGGACTCGTCGACGAAGTCCGCACATGACGACCAGTCAGGTCAGGTCAGGTCAGGTCAGGTCAGGTCGAGCCTGATCGCGTTGGCGATGATCTCGCCGATGAGGACAGCGGTCGCCGCAGGTCCGCGGTGAGGCGTGTCCGGGAGGATCGAGGTGTCCGCGACGCGCAGCCCACGTACGCCGTGGACGCGCCCGAACTGGTCGACGGCAGCATGCTCCGGATCATCGGCGGGTCCCATCGGGACGGTGCCGCAGGTGTGCTGGGCAGTGCCGAGGTGGTCGCCGATCCAGCGGTCGAGGGCGCGATCGTCGTCGAGGACGTCGGGGCCCGGATCGAGCAGCCCGTCGGCGATGTCGGCGAAGGGCGGCGTGTCGAGAAGGGCTGCGGTGACGCGCACGGCTTCGCGTAGGACGCGGTAGTCGTCGGGCGTGCTCAGGTAGCCGTAGTCGATGGTCAGTGGTGTGGCGGGGTCCGCGGATTCGACGCGCAGTCGGCCGGTGGGCCTGGGTGCTTGGGCAGATACGAGGAACGACAGGGGGGCACCCGGGACACGCACGACGCCGCCCACGAGCCCGGCCATGGGGACCAGGGACTGGAGTATTTCCAGATCGCCGGGGCTCTGGGGCGTACTGCCCGGGTAGGGAAGGTGCAGACAGCCGCCGAGCCAGGAGTCGGCCGGCTCGCCCAGGTCCCCCCGTGGGGCCCAGTCCAGGACGACTTGTGGGTGGTCGCTGAAGCGAGTGCCGACGGCCGGGACGTCCCGGACGACGGGAATGCCGAGCCGTTCAAGGTCGCCGCGCGGTCCGATTCCGGAGAGTTGGAGCAAGTGGGGGGTACTGAAGGCCCCGGCGCTGAGCACGACGGCGCCGGCGTGAACGGCGGCGACTTCGCCGTCCCTTCGGACGACGACGCCGGTGGCGCGGCCGTGCTCGATGACGACCCGGCGAGCCTGGCAGCCGCCGAGGACGGTGAGGTTGGGCCGGTCGAGCACCTCGGGGAGATAGCTGAGGCCGGTGTTGCGGCGCACTCCATCAACGGAGTTGGAGGGTACGGGCCCGAAGCCCGGCGCCGCCTGATCGTTCTTGTCGTGATCGGATGGGAAGCCGAGAACGCGGGTCGCGTCGCGGAAGGCCGCAGCGGCCGGGTGCTCCAGGCGGCTCCGCCGGATCCGCATCGGGCCCTGGCCGCCATGAAGTTCGCTCGGGCCGAAGTCGAGGTCGTTCTCCAGCCCGCGCAGGAACGGCAGGACCTGGTCGTAGGCCCAGGCGGGATTGCCCGCGGCGGCCCAGCGGTCGAAGTCCTCGCGCCGCGCACGTACGAAGTATCCGCCGTTGACGGTGGTCGAACCGCCGAGGATGCGCCCGCGCGGGACCGTCCAAGGCCGCTCCGGTGTGAGACGCACGTGGTACGCGGTCGTGGCGGGATGGTTCGGCTGCGCGCCCGGAACCAGTCGCGCGTCCAGCAGCGCAGGGCCGAATCCGGCCGTGCCGTACGGCATCGGCCCGGCGTCCAGCAGCAGCACGCTCCGGTCGGGATCCTCGGTCAGCCGTGCCGCGAGCACCGCACCGGCTGCTCCGGCGCCGACCACGACGACATCAGGCCGGCGGCTCACCGGACACGCACCGTACGGCGGTGGAAGGAGCGTGGGATCTGTCCCATGATCAGGGCATCCAAGTCGGCTCAGGCTGCGGAACGCAAGCCCCATGCTCGTGCCGGACGCAAGCCCATGCTCGTCGCGCGACCATTTCAGCGGTTTCCAAGGTGCTGATGTGCAGTGAACTTTGCGCAGTTCAAAGCGGGTTGAGAGCCTTCCGCGCACGAGGCTCCGATCGGCTCGAGAGAAATTGGCGCCGACCGACGCCTTCCTTTTGGCACCCCATGCCAAATACTCTCCCGGTGTCTGCACGGCACGGTCAGCGATGCTCGCGTTCCCGAGTGCGTAGCGCTGTCCTGCCTGCACTTCGTTCCACGCACCCTGGGGGTGTGCGCACCAGCCGTGCCCACCCGCGCTCCTGTTCGCGTGCACCCCAGCCGGCACACACCCGTGTAGGCCCGCACTCATGAGGGAGACCGCATGAACGAGACGAGCTCCACCCAGGCCGAGCAGAACCACGCCGACGAGATCACGTCACCCGATGGGCTCATCGAGGCCGAGGATCTGATCGAGGAGGTCTCGATCGACGGCATGTGCGGCGTCTACTAGGCCGCGCACATGGCCACGCTGAACCTGGACCGTGCCTGGGACCTGCACCCGCAGGTCTCGGTACGGCCGGAACCCTTCGGTGCCCTGCTGTACCACTTCGGTACCCGCAAACTGTCCTTCCTCAAGGACCGCAGGCTGCTCGCGGTCGTCCAGGCGCTCGCGACGGCGCCCACCGCGCGGGCGGCCTGCTCGGCCGCCGGCGTCGACGACGGGAACCTGCCCAGGTACGAGCACGCCCTTGCCGTACTCGCGCAGTCGGCGATGGTCGTCGAAAGGACCCCGAGCTCATGACCACAACTCCGGAAATATCGAGGCCTACACCGGGCGCCTCGCGCCTGGTGGACCTCTTCGAGTACGGCCTCGACGCCCCGATCTGCCTCACGTGGGAACTCACCTACGCCTGCAATCTGTCCTGCACGCACTGCCTCTCCAGCTCCGGCCGGCGCGACCCGCGCGAGCTGACCACGGCGGAGGCCAAGGCCGTCATCGACGAGCTGGAGGCCATGCAGGTCTTCTACGTCAACATCGGCGGCGGCGAGCCCACGGTCCGCCCCGACTTCTGGGAGCTGATCGACTACGCCACGGCGCACCACGTGGGCGTCAAGTTCTCCACGAACGGTGTGCGGATCACCCCCGAGGTCGCTCAGCGGTTGGCCCGCAACGACTACGTCGATGTACAGATCTCGCTCGACGGGGCGACCGCCGAGGTCAACGACGCGGTACGCGGCCCGGGTTCGTACGACACGGCGCTGCGCGCGATGCGGAACCTGGCCGACGCGGGGATGAAGAACTTCAAGCTCTCCGTCGTGTGCACCCGTCACAACATCCCGCAGATGGACGACTTCAAGGCCATCGCCGACCGCTACGGCGCGCAGTTGCGGCTGACCCGGCTGCGTCCGTCCGGCCGTGGCGCGGATGTGTGGGACGAACTGCACCCGCTGCCGGAGCAGCAGCGGGAGCTGTACGACTGGCTGGTGGCCCACGGCGAGCAGGTGCTCACCGGCGACTCCTTCTTCCATCTGTCCGCGTACGGACAGGCGCTGCCGGGCCTGAATCTGTGCGGGGCCGGCCGTGTGGTGTGCCTGATCGACCCGGTCGGGGACGTGTACGCGTGCCCCTTCGCGATCCATGACGAGTTCCTGGCCGGGAACGTCCGCCGGCCGGGCGGCTTCGCCCACGTGTGGCGGGAGTCGGAGCTGTTCCGGAGTCTGCGCGAGCCGCAGTCCGGTGGCGCGTGCGCGTCCTGCACGTTCTACGACACCTGCAAGGGCGGCTGCATGGCTGCCAAGTTCTTCACCGGGCTGCCGCTGGACGGCCCCGACCCCGAATGCGTACAGGGATACGGCGAGCAGTTGCTGGCCGACCGCCCGAAGGGCCAGGGCCACATCCCGAAGCCTTCCGGCGACCATTCCCACCGCACGACTCCCGCGCGGCGGTCGGGACCCGTGGACGTGGTCCTCACACGCCGACCGGACATGGACAGGCCGCCGGTCAGCGACTGTGCCGAGGACCCGCTGGCCGGGATGCGCCTGACTTGACGTGGCGCCCGCTTCACGGGCTTACGGACGACTCGCAAGAACGTCGCAGTGCAAACCCTCACAGAGAGAGCCGCACATGGGCCGCAGTCCCTGGTCGAATCCCTGGTTCGAGACCGTCGCGGAGGCTCAGCGCCGCGCCAAGAAGTACCTGCCGAGCACCGTCTACGGTGCACTCGTGGCTGGCTCGGAACGCGGCCGCACGATCGACGACAACACCGGCGCCTTCGCCGAACTCGGCTTCGCTCCGCGCGTGGTGGGCCATCACGCGGAGCGGGACCTCTCCACGACCGTGCTGGGCGTGCCGTCCGCGATGCCGGTCGTGATCTCGCCTACGGGCGTTCAGGCCGTCCACCCCGACGGCGAGGTCGCGGTGGCCCGTGCGGCGGCGAACCGAGGCGTGATCATGGGCCTGAGTTCCTTCGCCAGCAAGCCCCTGGAAGAGGTCACCGAGGCGAATCCGAACACCTTCTACCAGATGTACTGGATGGGCACCCGGGACTCCATGGTGCAGCGCATGGAGCGTGCGCGGGCCGCGGGGGCCAAGGCGCTGATCGCCACGCTGGACTGGTCCTTCTCCAACGGCCGCGACTGGGGAAGCCCGCCCATCCCGGAGAAGATCGACTTCCGGACGATGGTCAGGTTCGCGCCCGATGTCCTGCCTCATCCGCGCTGGCTGTGGACGTTCGCCAGGTCCCGGCGCATCCCCGACCTGACCACCCCCAACCTTCAGCCGCCCGGCGGCGAGGCCCCCACGTTCTTCGGCGCCTACGGCGAGTGGATACAGACCGCGCCGCCCACCTGGGAGGACGTCAAGTGGATACGTGAGGAGTGGGGCGGTCCGTTCCTGCTCAAGGGCGTGAGCCGGGTGGACGACGCCAAGCGGGCCGTCGACGCCGGTGTGTCCGGCATCTCGGTCTCCAACCACGGCGGCAACAACCTGGACACCACGCCCGCCACCATCCGGCTGCTGCCGTCGATCGTCGAGGCGGTCGGCGACGAGATCGAGGTCCTGCTCGACGGCGGCATCCGCCGTGGAGGCGATGTCGCAAAGGCCCTGGCCCTGGGCGCGCGGGCGGTCCTGATCGGCCGCGCCTACCTGTGGGGGCTGGCCGCCAACGGGCAGGCGGGCGTGGAGAACGTCCTGGACATCCTGCGCGGCGGACTCGACTCCGCCGTACTGGGCCTGGGGCACTCCTCGGTCCACGAGCTGTCGCCGGACGACCTGGTCATCCCGGACAGCTTCGCGCGCACCGCCGGAGCCTCGCGCACGGCCGGCCCGGTCGGCTAGCAGTGTCATCGCTCACCCAAGGGCAGGCGGAGGAGCTGGGTCGCTCGGTGTGGCCGGCCGTTCCGGCCGACGCGCTGGTGCTGGTCCCCGTCGGCTCGACCGAGCAACACGGGCCGCACCTGCCGTTGAACACGGACAGCGTCATTGCCCAGTCCGTAGCACAGTTGGCAGCCGAACAGCTGGGGTTCGCAAGGCCGGACCGTCCCGTGCTGCTGGCACCGACCATCGCCTACGGGGCCAGCGGCGAGCACGCGGGCTTCGCGGGGACGGTCTCCATCGGGCATGAGGCGCTGCGCGTCGTCCTTGTGGAGACCGTGCGGTCGCTGTCGCTGTGGGCCGGCCGTATCGTCTTCGTCAACGGCCACGGCGGCAATGTGCCCACGCTGGACGCGGCCGTCGGCCAACTCCGCAGCGAGGGCCACGATGTGTCGTGGCTCGGCTGCGAGACACCCGGCGGCGACGCGCACGCCGGCCGTGCGGAGACCTCGTTGATGCTGTACCTGGCACCCGGCGATGTCCGTCTGTCCGAGGCGGCCGTCGGCGACACCCGGCCTCTGGCTGTCGTCATGCCGGAGCTGATGGCCCGTGGCGTACGGGCCGTTTCGCCCTCCGGCGTGCTCGGCGACCCGACCGGTGCCTCGGCCGAGGAGGGACGTGCCGCGCTGGAGGCCATGGTTTCTGCCGCGGTACGCCGTATCGCGGCAGGTCGAACTGCGTCCCGAGGCCGCCTCGTCGGCACGGGCGATTCTTCCGCACCGCCGTGCCCATCGGCCCCGAGCATCCTCGTACCACCCGCTCCTCGGAAGAAGGCGGCGCACCCATGACGCTTCCCCACGGCTTCGTGGTCACCCTCGACCGGCACACCCGTGTCATCGACGACGGCCGGGCCGTCCTCGGCGGCAACCCGACCCGGCTGCTCCGGCTCAGCGCCCGTGCGCGACCGCTGTTGTCAGGGCGCACGGTGCGCGTGCGGGATGCGGCAAGCGCTGTGCTCGCCGACCGCCTGCTGGAGACCGGCCTGGCCAACCCGGTCGTCGAAGCCCTGCCAGCGCATCCCGCATCCGGCAACGGGGGCGCCCCGGACCCGGACTGTACGTACGTGATCCCGGTGCGCGACCGCCCCCAGGAACTCGCCCGACTCCTGGCCAGCATCCCCGCGGGCAGTCCGGTCATCGTGGTGGACGACGCCTCGCGCCGCCTCGACCTCGTCGCAGCCGTCGCCGCGGAGCACGGCGCGCGCCTGGTCCCCTTGACCGTCAACCTCGGACCGGCGGGTGCCCGCAACGCCGGGCTGCGCCTCGTCACCACGCCCTATGTGGCTTTCGTCGACTCGGACATCGTGCTGTCGCCGGACACGGTGCCCACTCTGCTGCGGCATTTCGCCGATCCCCGAGTCGCCATGGCGGTGCCCAGGATCACCGGCCTGGTCACCTCCGAGTCCTCCCGTTGGCTCGGCCGCTACGAAAGCACCCGGTCCTCCCTCGACCTGGGGGCGCACCCGGCCGCTGTCCGTCCCGGCACACCGGTCTCCTGGGCGCCCAGTGCATGCGCGGTCGCCCGCGTCGACGTACTGACCGATGGCGGGGGCTTCGACGAGCGGATGCGTGTGGGCGAGGACGTCGACCTGTGCTGGCGCCTGGTCCGGAAAGGCTGGCGCATTCGGTACGAACCATTCGTCGAGGCCGCCCACGAGCACCGGGTCGGCCTCGGCGACTGGTTCCAGCGCAAGGCCGTCTACGGCACGGGCGCGCACCCCCTCGCGGAGCGCCATCCCGAGAGCATCGCCCCGGCCGTGTTCGCCCCGTGGAGCACCGCGCTGGTCCTCACCCTGCTCGCCCAGCGCCGCTGGTCCCTCCCCGTGGCCGGATCCGTCTGGGCCGTCGCCACCGCCCGTATCGCAAGGAAGCTGACGAGCACCGAGCACCCGGTCCGACATGCGGCGCGGCTCTCTGCCGATGGCGCCGTGTCCGCCCTCGCCCAGGGGTCGGCGCTGCTGACCCGCCACTGGTGGCCGCTCACCGCCGTCGGATGCCTGGCCTCACGCCGCATCCGCCGCGCCACGGCCCTTGCAGCCATCACCGACATCGCCCTCGAATACCGCGGCGGCACCAACCGCCTGGACCCCATCCGGTACGGCATCGCCCGCCGTCTCGACGACCTCGCCTATGGTGCGGGCGTCTGGATCTCCGCCCTCAGAGGCCGCTCCACGGCTGCCCTGCGCCCCCGCATCGTCATGACCCGCAAGGGCGCACAACGGCAGCCCACCACGACAGCACTCCCCTCCATGGGAGACACAACCGTGACAGGGCAGCAGCCGCCGACGTCCGTGACAGGGCAGCAGCCGGCGCGTCGGGCTAAGCCGCGCCGAGTCCGTCGGTGACCTGCCGAATGGCCAGGTCGAGCAGATCGCCCAACTGGGCTTCCTCATCGGCCAGCCAGTGTTCGTAGGCGGCGATCGCCGCAGCAAGCAAGGTGTATCCGAAGAGCCGGGGCAACACCTCGGAGGTCGGCAGACCCATGCGCTTCGCCACGAACTCGGTGACGATCGCGCGCCACGAGGCATAGCGCAGGGTGGCGTCGGCCTGGAGGGTGGGCACGGTCAGGATGAGTTGCATGCGCTGCCGATGCCACGGCACATCGGTGGCGTCGTACCGGTTGAACTCGACGACGGCCTCCCGCAGGGCGTCCATGACCGGAGTGTTCGCGTCTGCCGCGTCCAGCAGGTCTCGCAGCCTGGCCAGCTGCTGCTCGAAGTCGCCCCACACCAGGTCGTTCTTCGACGCGAAGTAGCGGAAGAAGGTGCGTCGGCTGATGCCGGCGGCGCCGGCGATGTCGTCGACGGTGGTCTCGTCGAACCCTTGCCGCGCGAACAGCTCGAAGCCCAACCGCTCCAGGTCGGCCCGCGACGTGGCACGCGGGCGCCCGCTCCTGGCCGGAGTGCCGGCGATGAGGGTGCTCGAAGGCGGCTCCACACGCTCTCCCTTCCCCGGGCGACCGTCCCGTGATGCGGCGCGGCGCCAACAACATACGCCAGCGTGACGGCGGGAGTGCGCCGCTTGCCCGGTGCCACCGGCCTGGCGAACGACGAACGTAACTGCCACACCTCCTCTACTATTTCGGTCTGACCTTTGATATGTTTCACACACTCCCCCAGTGCCTTAAGGGCCTGGGAGGTGCCCCCAGGCTGCGGAGGCATGCGTACCGTGGACTTTCAACTCACCGAAGACCAGGAAACGATCCGCAAAGCCGTCGCCGGACTCGTCCGCGAATTCGACGACCACTACTGGATGCAGAAGGACCGGGACCACGAGTTCCCGGCCGAGTTCTACGCCGCCGTCGCGGGCGGCGGCTGGCTGGGTCTGACGATTCCCGAGGAGTACGGGGGCCACGGCCTCGGCATCACCGAGGCGACCCTGCTGCTCGAAGAGGTCGCGCGCTCGGGCGGTGGCATGAACGCCGCGAGCGCCATCCACCTGTCCATCTTCGGCATGCACCCCGTGGTGGTGCACGGCTCGGAGGAACTGAAGCGGCGTACGCTGCCCCGGATCGCAAACGGCGACCTGCACGTCTGCTTCGGCGTGACCGAACCGGGCGCGGGTCTTGACACGTCACGCATCACCACGTTCGCACGCCGCGAGGGCGACCACTACGTGGTGGACGGACGCAAGGTGTGGATCTCGAAGGCCATGGAGTCGGAGAAGATCCTGCTGCTGACGCGCACGTCGCGGATCGACGAGGTGGCACGGAAGACGGACGGCATGACGCTGTTCCTGACCGATCTGGACCGCAGCCACGTCGACATCCGTCCGATCCCCAAGATGGGCCGGAACGCGGTCACTTCGAACGAGGTGTTCATCGACGGCCTGAGGGTGCCCGTCGAGGACCGGGTCGGCGAGGAGGGCGAGGGCTTCCGCTATCTCCTCGACGGCCTCAACCCCGAGCGGATGCTGATCGCCGCCGAGGCGCTCGGGCTCGGCCGGGTCGCGCTCGACCGGGCGGTCAAGTACGGCGGGGAGCGCGTGGTGTTCGGCCGGCCGATCGGGATGAACCAGGGCATCCAGTTTCCGCTTGCGGACTCGCTGGCCCGGCTGGACGCCGCCGAGCTCGTGCTGCGGAAGGCCACCTGGCTCTACGACAACGGTCAGCCATGCGGGCGCGAGGCGAACACCGCCAAGTACCTGTGCGCGGACGCCGGTTTCGCCGCCGCCGACCGAGCGCTGCAGACCCATGGCGGCATGGGATACGCCGAGGAGTACGCCGTCGCGCGGTACTTCCGGGAGGCCCGCCTCCTCAAGATCGCACCGATCAGCCAGGAGATGGTCCTCAACTATCTGGGGTCGCACGTGCTGGGCATGCCGAGGAGCTACTGACGGGCGGACCACCCCGCCCTAGGCCCTGTCGTCAAACTCCCGCCTGCCCCGCGGCGTCTGGCACGCACGCTCGCCGCGTTGCCGAAAAGCCCTAGTAGCTCCGCTGCGAGGACTTTCCGGCGCCTTGCGATCGCACGCACCAGACGCCGCGGGGCCCGCCCTTCGGGCGGACGGCGGGAGTTTGACGACAGGGCCTAGACCGACAGTTGTTGAATGGTTCAGCCGGAGCCCGCACCCCGGGCCGGACCGTGGCCCGTGGGACCGCGGCCGCGACAAACCCGAAAGGCATGAACCCGTGCACAGCGCCGAGCCCCCCTCCCCGGCACCCGCAGGACGTGGCACGCCCGACCGCTCGAGAGCACGCTTCGATGCCCTGAGCGTGCCCAAGGCGTCGGACGTGCTGGCCGCCGAGGTACGCGAGCGGATCCTGTCCGGCGAGTTCCCCGAGGGGATGCCGCTCCCGCCGGAGCGGCAGCTCGTGGAGCAGACCGGACTGAGCCGCGCCACCGTCCGGGAGGCCCTGCGCATCCTGGAAGTGGAGCGGCTGCTGCGCATCAGACCGGGACGCGGTGGCGGGGCCTTCGTACACCGCCCCGACCACCAATCGCTGGCGAACACGGTGCAGTTGGTGATCCGGGGCCAGCAGATCCGGCTGGACGCCCTGCACGAGACCCGCGAGGCCATGGAGCCCGCGTGCGCCGCGCTGGCGGCCGGCAGGCGCACGGACCACGACCTCGCGGAGCTGGACGCGACGCACACGGAACTGGTCGAGGCGGGCGAGGACATCCCGCGCTTCCTGCGCGCCAACGTGCGCTGGCACACGGCGGTCGCGCGGGCCTCGGGGAACGAGCTGCTCATCGGGTTCATGAGCGCCCTGTCGCAGTCGATCTACGCCGCGACCGACATCCAGCAGTTCATGGACACGGAGATCCGCGCCATCACCGCGCGGGCCCACGCGAGCATCACGAAGGCGATCCGGGATGGCGACCCCGCCGCGGCCAGACGGCGCATGGAGCGCCACGTCTGCGGCTTCGCGCGGGCCGCCGCGCGGGTCGACTCCCGGGAGAGCCTCGACCTGGCAGGTACGGAGGGCGAGTTGGCCCCGCCAGAGGCCGACTGACCTTGCGCCGGCCGTTCACGCGACGAGGCAGGCACATATGCGAGAACCCCGTTTACACTAAGCGGTAAGAGCATTGACACCTATTCGGTCTGACCTTTAGCGTGAGCTGAGGTTGCGGTGGCTGCACGGCCGCCGGACGGCTTCCGGAGATGGGGTCCCATGGGCGACGAAAGCTCCGTCCTGACCGTGACCGCGGACGGCGACGTCCGTATCGTCACGCTCAATCGACCAGACCAGCTGAACGGCGTGTCCGAAGAGCTCCACCGCCGCCTTGCGGAGGTGTGGCGCGAGCTCGCGGCCGACGACGCGGCCCGCGCCGTGGTGCTGACCGGCGCCGGCCGCGCCTTCAGCGCCGGCGGCGACTTCGGCCACCTGCTGCGCCACCACAGCGACCCCGCGCTTCGGGACCGCTCCATCCGCCTTGACCGGGCGATCCAGACGGAGATGATCCGCTTCCCGCTGCCGGTCGTCGCGGCCGTGAACGGACCAGCGGTCGGCCTTGGTTGCAGCCTCGCACTCGGCTGCGACCTCGTCCTGATGGCGGACGACGCCTACCTCGCCGATCCGCATGTGTCGGTCGGACTGGTGGCGGGCGACGGCGGGGTCACCCTGTGGCCGCTGCTCACCAGTCTGCTGCGGGCAAAGGAGTACTTGTTCACCGGCGACCGCATACCGGCCGCGAAGGCCGTCGAGCTGGGTCTGGCCAACCGTGTGGTCCCCGCCGCCGAGCTGGAACGCGAGGCGCTGGCGCTGGCGCACCGGTTGGCCGCCCAGCCCGCCCAGGCGCTGCGCGCCACCAAGGCGGCGCTCGCCGTGGTGGTGGAGCAGGTGTCCCGCGGCGGCATGGAGGCGGCGCTGATGGCCGAGCAGTCCACCATGGCGAGCCCCGAATACCTGCAGATCGTCAGCAAGCTGGCGTCCGGCGCCAAGAGCCGCGCGTCCGAGACCCAGGAGGCGTAGAGCGTGGAGGCGGAGGAGTTCCGGCTGGTACGCGAGGCGCTGCGGGCCTTCGCCGAGCGGTACCGATGTGCTTCGGCAGAGGTGAAGCCCGCCGACCGGGCGGCCGCGCAGCAGGCGCTGGACGCGCTCGGCCTGGCCGAGCTGCGTGCGTCCACACCGCCGTCGGCCACCGCGCAGGAGTGCGCGCTGCTCGCCGAGGAACACGGCCGGTATCCGCTGGCCACGTCCTTCCTCGGGACCGTGCTGCTGGCCCCGGAGCTGCTGCGGCTGTTGGAGGCCGACGGCGGCCCAGTGGCGTACGAGGGTGTGCCGACCGTCGCGCTCGCACGCGACCTGCGGCTTCCGGGCCGTGGCACCACGGACGGTGCGGACCTGGTGGGCTGGGACTGCCAGGGCGCCGACGGGGCGCTGTGGGTCGCGGACGACGACACAGTGCGCTGGTCCGGCCTTGGCACCCCTACCCCGACCACCGACCCGCTGCGCACCGTCCGCGCCCTGCGCTCCGACGCCCCTCCCGCCGTCCTCGGGCGACTCGATGCCGAACGTCGGCAGTACTGGCAGGCGTGGGCGCTCGTGATGGTCACCAGTGAACTGGTGGGCGGCGCCCGCTCATTCCTCGCGCAGAGCACTGACTACGCCCGCGAACGCACCCAGTACGGGCGTCCTATCGGCTCTTTCCAGGCCGTGCAGCACCTGCTCGCCGACGCCACCGTCGCCGTGGAAGCCTGCACGAGCGCCGTCCGGTACGCGGCCTGGTGCCTCGACCACGCGCCGCCCGAAGCCGCCCTCGCCGCCGCACGCGTGGCGAAGGCCGAGGCGAACGAGTCTGCCGTCGAGGCGGTCTACACCGGGATGCAGGTGTTCGGCGGCATCGCACAGACCTGGGAGCACACAGCCCACCTGTATCTGCGCCGGGTCCTGCTCGGCGCCACCGGGCTGGCCCGTTCCGCGGACCTGCTGCCCGTACTCGCCGCGCCGGCGCAGGCATGACTCGCCCGGGCAGCAGTGACACCGGACGACACCAGACATGAACTCCCGAGCAAACACGACCTCCCGAGGAGGCGCCGTGACCGATGACCCGCTGGACTTCGGCGATCCGGCCGACCTCGAGCAGCTGCGCCGCGAGTTCCGCGCCTGGCTGGCCGCGAACCCGCTGCCCGAGCGGCTGCCGGACGAGCCGACGGCGGTGTTCCTGCACCGCTGGCACCGTCAGCTCCACGCGGGCGGCTGGGTCGGCCTGGACGTACCCGAGCTCTACGGCGGACGCGGCCTGACCGCGCTGCACCAGGTAGCAGTCAGCGACGAGCTGGGCGCCTGCCGCGCCCCCGGCGTCCCGCGCATCGGCTACCTCGCCCACGCCCTGCTGGAGTTCGGCTCCGAGGAGCAGCGGCTGCGGCTGCTGCCACGGATGCTGTCCGGTGACGACGTGTGGTGCCAGGGCTTCAGCGAACCCGGCGCCGGCTCGGACCTGGCCGGGATGAGCACGTACGCCGAACGGCACGACGGCCACTACACGGTCCGCGGCCAGAAACTGTGGACCAGCTACGCCCAGTACTCGGACTACTGCCTGCTGCTCGCCCGCACCGACCGGTCCGCGCCTGCGCACTCCTCCATCTCGGCCTTCGTCCTCCCGCTGGACCGCGAAGGCGTGACCGTACGGCCGCTGCGCGCCGCAAACGGTGACGACGAGTTCTGCGAACTGTTCCTCGACGACGTGCGGATCGAGGAGGACGAGCGCATCGGTTCCGAAGGCGACGGCTGGCCGCTCGCCATGACCACCGTCAACTACGAGCGCAACGCCCTCGACACCGGCCACCTCTCCAAGTACGGACTGCTCCTGGAACGCCTGCGGCAGGCGCTCCAGGACCGCCGGGACGACCCCCCGGACGGGATGGTCTCGGCGGTCGGCCGGTGCGTCGCCGACTACCAGGTGCTGGTAGCCCACGCCCGCCGCCGCACCGCCGAACGCCTGGCCGGGCAGGGCGCGGGCCCGGAGTCGTCCGTCGACAAGCTGCTGATGACCCGCACCGAGCAGCGGCTGTACGAGACGGCGCTCAAGGTGCTTCCCGAGGAGCTGTTCCGCGAGGGCGGCGAGGTGTTCGGCGAGTACCTCTACTCGCGGGCCGCCTCCGTGTACGGCGGCACCTCGCAGATCCAGCGGAACATCATCGCCAAGCGCCTGCTGCGCCTGCCGTCGGCGGGATAGGCCGCATTCCCTCGCGGGGTTCCGCAGCACCCCAGCGTTCAGCCGATCGGAGCCGACCATGCGATACGACCAGGAGTACCGCAGCATCCCGCACGTCATACGGCGCGCCGCCCAGCGCTTCGGCGACGCGCCGGCCCTCGTCGACGGTGACCTCCGCTGGAGCTTCCGAGAGCTGGAGCGGCAGATGGTGCGCTCCGTGCGGGCTGCGCTCGCGCTCGGCATCGGGCCGGGCGACCGGGTGGGCCTGTGCGCGCCCAACTCCGCGGAGTGGATCGTCGCCGCACTCGGCATCCAGGGCGCCGGGGGCATCGTGGTCCCTCTCAACACCCGCTTCAAGGCGGCCGAACTCTCGTACATCCTGCGCAAGTCGGAGGCGAAGGCGCTCTTCGCGTCGTCGTTCCTCGGTACCGACTACATCGACGACCTGCTCAAGGAGGACCCGGAGCTGCCCGCGCTGCGCACCACCGTGTCGATCCTCGGCCCGCGGGGGGCGGCGGACCTGGACTGGCCGGGCTTTCTCAACCGTGGCGAGAGCGTGTCCGACGCCGAGGCGAACGCCGCCGTCGACCGCCTGACCCCCGACGACATCTCCGACGTGATGTTCACGTCCGGGACCACCGGCCACCCCAAGGGCGTGATCCTCACCCACGGCCAGTCGCTGCGCGCCTACGGCTGGATGTCCGAGGAGTACACCTTCACGGAATCCGACACCTTCCTTGTGATCCCGCCGTTCTTCCACTGCTTCGGCTACAAGGCGGGCTGGCTTGCGTCGCTGATCCACGGCGTCACCGTGATCCCCATGCGGCTCTTCGACGCGGGCCAGGCACTGGAGCTGATCAGCAGGGAGAAGGTCAGCATCCTGCTCGGGCCGCCGACGATCTTCCAGGACCTGATCAACCATCCGCGCAGGCGCGCGCTCGACGTGTCCTCGCTGCGAGTATCGATGACGGGCGGCACTACCATCCCGGAGCAGCTCATCCACGCCATGAAGGACGACCTGTCCTTCGACATCGTGATGAGCGCCTACGGCCTCACCGAGGCGTCAGCCCTGGCGACGACCACCCGGATCGGGGACAACGCCCCGACTGTGGCGCGTACCACCGGACGCGCGATCCCGGACGTGGAGGTGCGGATCGCGGACGACCAGGGGCGCGCCCTGCCCGCCGGCGAGCCGGGCGAGATCCAGGTGCGCGGCTACACCGTGACCCGCGGCTACTGGGAGGACCCCGAGGCCACGGCGGCGGCGTTCGACCCGGACGGCTGGTTGCACACCGGCGACATCGGCGTGCTCGACGCGGACGGCAACCTGTCGATCGTCGACCGCAAGAAGGACATGTACATCGTCGGCGGCTTCAACGCCTACCCCGCCGAGATCGAGAAACTGTTGCTCGGCTGCGAACCGGTCCAGCAGGCCGCGGTGGTCGGCGTACCGGACGAGCGACTCGGCGAGGTCGGCTGCGCCTTCGTGGTCCTCAAGCCCGGCCACCAGACGACCGAGGCGGACGTCATCGCGTGGGCGCGCGCCCACATGGCCAACTTCAAGGTGCCGCGGCACGTCCGCATCGTCGGCGAACTGCCGCGCAACGCAAGCCAGAAGGTGCTCAAGGACCAGCTCCGGGCACGGTTCGCGAACGACTGAGCGCGCGGGCTCGCGCACCTGGGAGGGAGAAAGAGCGTGACGAGCACGCAGGACGGCGGTACGGAGGCCTCCTCGGCCAGGCCGCTGTCGGGCGGTACGGACGACTCCGCGGGCGGGCCGCTGTCGGACGGTGCGGACGAATCCGCGGGCGGGCCGCTGTCGGGAATCACCGTGATCTCACTGGAGCAGGCGGTCTCGGCCCCGATGTGCACCCGGACGCTGGGCGATCTCGGCGCGCGGGTCATCAAGATCGAGAGCCCGCACGGGGGCGACTTCACCCGGTACTACGACGACGCGGTGCACGGCCTGGCCGCGCACTTCGTGTGGGTGAACCGGGGCAAGGAGTCGGTGACCCTGGATCTGAAATCGTCCGCCGGCTCGGAGGTGCTCCACCGGCTGCTGGACCGCGCCCACGTGTTCGTCTCGAACCTCGCGCCCGGCGCGGCGGCGAAACTCGGCCTCTCCACCGCCGACCTGGCCGTACGTCACCCCGACCTGATCAGCGTGGACATCGACGGTTACGGGCCCGGCGGACCGCTCTCCCACAAACGGGCCTACGACCTGCTGGTCCAGGCCGAGTCCGGCGCCTGCGCGATCACCGGGCTGCCCGGCACACCGGCCAAGCCAGGGCCGCCCGCGGCGGACGTCTGCACCGGCCTGTACGCGGCACTGTCCGTCGTGGCACTGCTGCACGAGCGGGCGCAGGGGCGCAGCCGCTCCCCCGCCACGGCATCGGTAAGCATGTTCGACACCATGGCCGAGCTCATGGGGTACCCCCTGACGTACACCCGGCACACCGGCGTCGACCAGCAGCCGGTCGGCATGGGCTCCCCGGCGGTCGCACCGTACGGGGCGTACCAGACCGCAGACGGGCACACCGTGGTGCTGGGCACCACCAACGACCGCGAGTGGCAGCGCTTCGCCCGCGACCTACTGGAGCGCCCGGATCTTGCGGACGACGAGCGGCTGCGTACGACCGCAGACCGGGTCGCCCGGCGGGAGCTGCTGGACCGGGAGATCGGTGGCTGGTGCGCGGGACGGACGCTGGAACGCATCCAGTCCGCGGCGGACGCCGCCGGGATCGGCAACGCCAAGCTCAACACGCCGAGCGAGGTACTCGACCACCCGCAGCTGACCGCCCGCGACCGCTGGCGCGAGATCGCCACACCGGGCGGGCCGACGCCCGCGCTGCTGCCGCCGCCGGTACTGCCCGGTTACGAGCCACCGATGGGCGCGGTCCCGGAACTCGGCAGCCATACGGAGGCCGTGCTTGCCGAACTCGGCCTGGGAGAAGCGGAGATCGCCGAGCTGCGCGCCTCCGGAGCGCTCGGAGGGCAGCCGCGGTGACTGTGAGCGAGGAGCCGGTGCTGCTGACCCACGACAGCGACGGTGTACGCACCCTGACCCTGAACCGGCCGCACCGCCGGAACGCGATCGACGATGAGCTGTGGCGGTCGCTGCGCGACGCCTTGACCGCGGCGGGGAACGACCGCGACGTACGGGTCCTCATGATCACGGGGGCGGGTGGAGCGTTCTGCTCGGGCGCCGACATCTCGGGCGGGTTGCGCACCGAGCACCCCACGTACCGGATGCGGGCGCTGAGCGAGGTGGCCCTGCTGCTGCACGAACTGCCCGTGCCGACCGTGGCGAAGGTGACCGGCGTTGCGGTCGGCGCCGGGTGGAATCTGGCGCTCGGCTGCGACCTGGTGGTGGCCACGCCCGGCGCGCGGTTCTCGCAGATCTTCGCGCGGCGCGGGCTCTCCCTTGACCTGGGCGGCTCCTGGCTGCTGCCCAAACTGGTGGGGCTGCAGCAGGCCAAGCGGCTCGCACTGCTCGCCGAGACGCTCGACGCCGAACAGGCCCGCGCCCTGAACCTGGTGACCTGGGTGGTACCGGACGACGAGGTGGACACCTTCACGGACGGCGTGTGCGCCCGCCTGGCGAGCGGGGCGCCGGTGGCACTGGCGCAGAACAAGGCCCTGCTCAACGAGGGCGCCGACAGGACGCTACGGGACGCCCTGGCCGCCGAGGCGCGGGCCCAGGCCGTCAACTTCGCGACGTGTGACGTGGCGGAGGCGTACGCCGCCTACGCCGAACGGCGCGAACCGAAATTCACGGGAGCCTGGGCAGTGCCCGTCGGCGACCGTGCCCGACGAGGAGGCAGCGATGCGTGAAGCGGTTGTGGTGGAGGCGCTCCGCACCCCGGTGGGGAAGCGGAACGGCGGCCTGGCCGGGGTACACCCCGCGGACCTGTCGGCACTGGTGCTGAACGCGCTGGTGGCGCGGACCGGCATCGACCCGGCCGTCGTCGACGACGTGGTCTGGGGCTGCGTCTCGCAGGTCGGCGACCAGTCCAGCAACATCGGGCGGTACGCGGTGCTCGCCGCCGGCTGGCCCGACAGCGTGCCGGGCACGACCGTCAACCGGGCGTGCGGATCGAGCCAGCAGGCGCTGGACTTCGCCGCCCAAGCTGTGCTGTCCGGGCAGTACGAGGTGGTGGTGGCGGGCGGCGTCGAGGCGATGAGCAGGGTGCCGCTCGGCGCAGCAAGGGAGGGCGGGATGCCGTACGGGCCGCGCGTGCTGGCCCGCTATGACGGCTTCTCCTTCAACCAGGGCATCTCCGCCGAGAAGATCGCCCGCAAGTGGGGCTTCGACCGCACCCGCCTCGACGAGTTCGCGGCCCTCTCCCACGAACGTGCCGCCGCCGCCCAGGACGCAGGCGCGTTCGATGCGGAGATCGTCCCGGTCCCGGTCGACGGGGTGAAGGTGACGGCCGACGAAGGAGTGCGGCGCGGCACCAGCGCGGCAACCCTGGCCAAGCTGAAGCCGTCCTTCCAGGAGGACGGGGTGATCCACGCGGGCAACGCCTCGCAGATCTCCGACGGCGCCGCGGCACTCCTGGTCACCACCCCGGAGAAGGCGCGCGACCTGGGCCTCACCCCGCTGGTGCGCTACCGGGCGGGCGCGGTCGCCGGCGCCGACCCCGTGCTGATGCTCACCGGGCCGATTCCCGCGACCGAGAAGGTGCTACGCAAGGCGGGCGTCGGCCTGGACGAGGTCGGGGTGTTCGAGGTCAACGAGGCGTTCGCGCCCATCCCGCTGGCCTGGCTGGCGGAGACGGGCGCGGATCCGGCGCTGGTCAACCCGCTGGGCGGGGCGATCGCACTCGGGCACCCGCTCGGCGCCTCCGGCGCGGTCCTCATGACGCGGATGATCCACCACATGCGCGCGCACGGAATCCGCTACGGCCTGCAGACCATGTGCGAGGGCGGCGGCACGGCCAACGCCACGCTCGTCGAGCTGCCGTCCTGACGAAGCCACAGGTAGAGAGGGGGCACGGGTGCAGCGGGACATCTTCACCGCCGACCACGAGGCGTTCCGGGGACTCGTACGGGACTTCATCACCCGCGAGGTGGTACCGCACTACGAGGACTGGGAGAAGGCCGGGCGGCTGCCCCGCAAGATCTTCGAACAGCTCGGCCTCCTAGGCGTGATGGGCCTCGCCATCCCCGAGGAGTACGGCGGATCGGGGCTGGACGACTACCGCTACAACGTCGTCCTGCAGGAGGAGGCGGCGCGCCAGCTGGTCACCCTCGGCACCGTCCGCACCCAACTGGACGTGATCCTGCCGTACTTCCTCGCGTACGCGAACAAGGAGCAGCGCGAACGCTGGTTCCCCGGCCTGGCCGCCGGCACGCTGCTGACCGCCATCGCCATGACCGAGCCCGGCACCGGATCGGACCTCGCGGGCATCCGCACCACGGCAGTACGCGAGGGCGACCACTACGTCGTGAACGGGGCCAAGACGTTCATCACAGGCGGGCTCCTCGCGGACCTGGTGATCGTGGTGGCGCGGACGTCGTCCGACCCTGGCGACCGGCGCGCCGGACTGACCCTGCTGGTCGTCGAGGACGGGATGCCCGGCTTCAGCCGGGGCCGCGTCCTCGACAAGATCGGCATCAAGGTGCAGGACACCGTCGAGCTGGCCTTCGACGATGTGCGGGTGCCGGTGGCGAACCGGCTCGGCGAGGAGGGCGAGGCCTTCTCCTACCTCGGCCACAACCTCCCGCAGGAGCGGATGACTGTCGCGGTGGGGTCGGTGGCGCAGGCGCAGGCGGCATTGGACACGACGGTCGCATACGTCAAGGACCGCACGGTGTTCGGCAAGGAGCTGTCCTCGTTCCAGAACACGAAGTTCGAGCTGGCGGCGGTCGCCGCCGAGGTGGAGGCGGCGCAGACGATGCTGGACCGGGCCGTCCGCGAACTGGTGGAGGGCATGCTCTCGGGCGCCGACGCCGCCAAGGTGAAGCTGTTCTGCACGGAGATGCAGGCTCGCGCGGTGGACCGCTGCCTGCAGCTCTTCGGCGGCTACGGCTACATACGGGAGTACCCGATCGCCCGGCTGTACGCGGATGCGCGCATCACCCGCATCTACGCGGGGACGAGTGAGGTCATGAAGGTCATCATCGCCAAGTCACTTGGTCTATAGGGAGTTTGCCGGTGGAGGAGGAACGTGTGACGGGGGACTTCGCCGACCGCAAGGGCGTCGCACTGGTGGCGGGCGGTACCGGCGGCATCGGCGCGGCGATCGTACGCACCCTGGCGCGGCGCGGCTGCCACGTGGTGTTCACCTACCGCAGCAACGAGGCGGCCGCGCACGACCTGGCTGTCGAGACGGCAAGGGAAGGCACCGAAGCCGCATACGTGCAGGCCGACTTGAGCGAAGAGGAGGACGCTGCGGCGGCGATCCGCGAGGCCGGTGCCCGGGGCGGCCTGCACACACTGGTCTACGCGGCGGGCCCGCACGTGCCGATGGTGCATCTGAGCAAGGTGACGCCGGCCCAGTACCGCGCCCAGCTCGAGGCGGACGCAATGGCGTTCTTCAACCTGGTCCACCCCGCGCTGCCGTTGCTGCGGGAGAGCCGGGGCAACATCGTCGCCGTCACCACCGTGGCCACCCGCCGCTTCCCGGTCCGTGACGGGCTCTCGTCGGGCGCGAAGGGCGCGGTCGAGGCGGTCGCCCGGGGGCTGGCCGCCGAGGAGGGGAGGTTCGGCGTCCGCGTGAACTGCGTCGCACCGGGCATGCTGACCGACGGCATCGCGGGGCGCCTGATCGATTCCGGCGAACTCGACGAGGCGGCGCTGGCAGTCACCCGGCGCAACATCCCACTGCGCCGCTTCGGGGACGCCGTGGACATCGCGGAGGCGGTCGCGTTCCTCGCCTCGGACCGCGCCGGTTTCATCACCGGACAGGCCCTCGGTGTCGATGGCGGCTACAGCGTCTGAAGTCAGCCGGGACAGGACCCAGGAGCGGTTTGCCGACGGTTGACCGCCGCCGGATCCCGGTATTCTGACAAGGTGTCAGCCGATCGCACTGTGACTGTCCGTGCCGGTACTGCGGCAGACGTCGAGGAAGCGCTCACGGTCATGCTTGTGGCGGACGCCCGTCGGCGCGGCCATGCGCCCGACGCAGATCCCGGCGTTCAGGGCCGACAGAGACTGGCAAGCCGTGACGGTAGCGATCCCTACGCCGAGCCGTGCTCGCCGAGCTGGGGAGGCGCCCCGTACGACGGGTCGTAGCCCGCCACCCGAATCGGGCTGCCGACCAGGCGGAAGCCCCCCGCCTCCACGACCGCTTCGGGTGCGGCGGTGAGCGCCTCGGGCAGCGTGCGGACGGCCGCGGCCGGGACGCGCAGCGGGCGCAGGCGGGCCTCCCAGGCGGCCGCGGTGTCGGCCGCCAGCGCCCTCGTCACGGCGGTCACCACCTCTTCGCGCCGGGCCGCACGTTCCGCCATGGTCGCGAACCCTTCGCCCTCGATCCTCGCTTCGGCGGCGAACGTTTTCCAGAAGCCGTCGTGGGTGATGAACAGCGCCAAGTGGCCTTCGGCAGTGGGGAACAGCTGCGCCGGGACGTAGTACGAGTGGGCGCCGTGCGGGAGTCTGCGCGGCTCGGTTCCTTCATTGAGCCAGGCGGCGGCGCGGTAGTTGAGCTGGGACAGCATCACGTCGCGGAGGGAGACCTCTACTTGTCCGCCGCGCCCGGAGACGACCTGTGCCAGCAGGCCGAGGGCGGCGGTGAGACCCGCGGAGTTGTCGGCGGAGGAGTAGCCGGGGAGGAGCGGTGGGCCGCCGGGTTCGCCGGTCAGCGCGGCGATGCCGGTGGCGGCCTGCACGACGTAGTCGAAGGCGGGTTCGTCGCCCGCGTCCATGCCCCAGCCGGTGAGCGCCACGCACACCAGGCGCTCGTTGTACGGCCGCAGTGCCTCGTAGGTGAGGCCGAAGCGGCGGATGGCGGACGGCTTGAGATTCACCAGCAGCGCGTGGGCCTCGCGGACGAGTTCGTGCAGGCGGCCCTGGCCCTCCTCGGTCGTCAGGTCGAGGCGGACCGAGCGTTTGCCGCGGTTGAGGCTGGCGAAGTAGGAATCGGAGACCTGGCGGGACAGGTCACCGCCCGGCGGCTCCACCTTGGTGACCTCGGCGCCGAGGTCGGCGAGGAGCATGGTGGCGTACGGCCCGGCGAGGATGTGCCCGACCTCCAGGACGCGGAGGCCGGCCAGCGGGCCCGCGCCTGCCGACGGTTGTGCGTCGTGGCCCGCCCCCGGCCGTACCTCCTGGCCCGCAGCCAACCGTGCTTCCTGGCCCGCAGCGGACCGTATCTCCTGGCCGGCGGTCGACTCCACGTCCTCGTCCGCCGCCTGCCGTGCGCCCCGGCCCGCCGCCCCCACCCCGTTCACCGGAACTCCGCCGCGATCCCCGCGACCACCTCGCGCGTGCGCAGCTTCGAGGCGACCAACGCGTCCCGGCCCTCGCCGATAGGCAGCAACCGCACCGACAAGTCCGTCACGCCCGCGTCCGCGAACCGCTTGAAGCGGGCCGCGATCGCCGCCTCGTCCCCGGCCGCGCACAGGTCGCCCACGTCGCGGGCGTCGCCGTACTCCAGCAGCCGCTGGTAGTTGGGGGAGATCTCGGCTTCGCCGAGGATGCGGTTGGCGCGTTCGCGTGCCTCGTCGACCTGCGATGCTGCGCACAGGCAGACCGGGATGCCCGCCACAATGCGTGGCGCGGGGCGGCCCGCGGCCTCGGCGGCCTTGGTGATGCGCGGGACGACGTGCTCGGCCACCGCCCGCTCGTCGGCCATCCACAGGACGGTGCCGTCCGACCGCTCGCCCGCGATGCGCAGCATCACCGGGCCGAGCGCGGCGACGAGGACGGGCAGCGGTGCCACGGGGGCAAGGCCCAGCGGGTTGTGCACGGTGAAGGTCTCGTTCTCCACGTCCACCGAAGCCGTGCCGGTGGTCAGCGCGGAGTCGAGCACCTCCAGGTAGTCGCGGGTATACGCGGCGGGCTTCTCGTACGGCAGGCCCAGCATGTCGCGGACGATCCAGTGGTGCGAGGCCCCGACACCGAGCGCGAGCCGCCCGCCGATGGTCGCGTGCACGGAGAGCGCCTGCCGGGCAAGCGCGACGGGGTGCTGGGCGTGGACGGGGACGACCGCCGTGCCGATCTCGATCCGCGACGTCGCCGTGCCCATGAGTGCGATGGCGGTGAGGGCGTCGAAGTCGGTGGGCACCTGCGGCACCCACACGGTGTCGAACCCGGCCTGCTCCGCCCACGTCGCGTCATCGACCATGCGGGCGGCCTTGCGCGCGCTGTCGCCCCGCTCGGGGCCGCTCATCACTCCGATACGCATAAGAGTCCCTAGTCAGAAGCAGAAAAGGAAGAGGCAGAAGCAGAGGCGGTGAGCTTGCGGATGTCGGCGACGATCTCGTCCAGCGGGGTTCCGGTCGGATACACGGCGGCCGCCCCTGCCGCCTGCAGCCGCGGCACGTCGGCCGCCGGGATGGTGCCGCCCACGACGACGCCGATGTCCTCCGCACCGGCCGCGCGGAGCCCCTCGACGATGCGGCGGGCGAGCGCGACGTGCGCGCCCGACAGGATGCTGAGGCCGACCAGGGCGACGTCCTCCTGGACCGCGGTGGCGACGATGTCGTCGACGCGGCGGCGGATTCCGGTGAAGACGACCTCGAACCCGGCGTCCCGCAGCGCCCGCGCGACGATCTTGGCGCCCCTGTCATGGCCGTCCAGGCCCGGCTTGGCGACGAGTACGCGCACACGGGCCGGCATCAGAACACCACCGGCTGCTGGAACTCGCCCCACACCGCGCGCAGCGCGTCGGACATCTCCCCCACCGTGCAGTAGGCGAGGGCGCATTCGATCAGCGGCTCCATGAGGTTCGCGGAGCCTTCCGCGGCGCGCTTCAGGTCCGCGAGGCGGGCGCGTACGTCGGCCGCGCTGCGTTCCGCCTTGACCCGCGCCAGACGCTTGAGCTGCCGCTCCCTGCCCTCCGCGTCCAGTTCGTACGTCGCGAGGTCCGGTGGCGGGTCGTCGGAGGTGAAGCGGTTGACGCCGACGACGGGCCGTGCGCCGGACTCGGTGTCCCGGTGAGTGCGGTACGCCTCGTCAGCGATGAGGCCCTGCAGGTATCCGTCCTCGATGGCGCGCACCATGCCGCCGTGCCGCTCCAGGTCGTCCATGATCTGCACGATGCGCTCCTCGGTGGCGTCGGTGAGCGCCTCCACGAAGTACGAGCCGCCGAGCGGGTCGGCGACGCGGGTGACACCGGTCTCGTAGGCGAGGATCTGCTGGGTTCGCAGCGCCAGCGTGGCCGACTCCTCGCTGGGCAGCGCGAACGGCTCGTCCCAGGCCGCGGTGAACATCGACTGCACACCGCCGAGTACGGAGGCCAGCGCCTCGTAGGCCACGCGAACGGTGTTGTTGCGGGCCTGCGGCGCGTACAGGGACGCCCCGCCGGCCACGCAGCCGAAGCGGAACATGCACGCCTTGTCGGTCTTCGCGCCGAACCGCTCCTTGACCAGCGTCGCCCAACGCCGCCGCCCGGCACGGTACTTGGCGACCTCTTCGAAGAAATCGCCGTGCGTGTAGAAGAAGAAGGAGATCTGCGGGGCGAACTGGTCGATGGTCATACGCCCGCGCTCGAGCACGGTCTCGCAGTACGTGACGCCGTCGGCCAGCGTGAAGGCCATCTCCTGTACGGCGTTGGCGCCGGCGTCGCGGAAGTGGGCGCCGGCCACGGAGATCGCGTTGAAGCGGGGCACCTGGTCCGCGCAGAACTCGATGGTGTCGGCGATCAGCCGCAGCGACGGCTCGGGCGGCCAGATCCAGGTGCCGCGCGAGGCGTACTCCTTGAGGATGTCGTTCTGGATCGTGCCGGTGAGCTTGGCCCGCGGGATGCCGCGGCGCTCCGCGGCGGCCACGTAGAGCGCGAGCAGGATGGCCGCGGTGCCGTTGATGGTGAAGCTGGTGCTGATCTTGTCGAGCGGGATGGAGTCGAAGAGGATCTCGGCGTCGGCAAGGCTGTCGACGGCGACACCGACCCGGCCGACCTCATCGCCCACCTCCGGGTCGTCGGAGTCGTAACCGCACTGGGTGGGCAGGTCGAGCGCCACGGACAGGCCGGTGCCGCCCTGGTCGAGCAGGTAGCGGTAGCGGCGGTTGGACTCCTCGGCGGTGCCGAAGCCGGAGTACTGGCGCAGGGTCCACAGCCGGCCCCGGTAGCCGGAGGGGTAGTTTCCGCGGGTGAAGGGGAAGCCGCCCGGGTCGGGCGGCTCGGCAGGCCGGTCGGCCGCGGTGTACACCGGTTTCAGCGGGATGCCGGAGGAGGTGCGGACCTCGGAGTCGTCGGAGGCGTCTGAGGCGTGGCTCATGGCGTTGCGGTTCCTTGGTGGTAGGGACGCGGTCAGCGCAGCTGGTCCTTCAGCACCTTTCCGGTGGCGGTGAGCGGCAGTTCCGTGCGGAACTCCACGTACCGGGGGACCTTGAACCCGGCCATCCGCTTCCGGCTCCAAGCGGTCAGCTCCTCGGCGGTGACCTCGCCGCGCGGGACCACGAACGCCTTGCCGACCTGGCCCATCCGCTCGTCGGGTACGCCGACGACGGCGACCTGTGCGACGGCGGGGTGCTCGAGCAGGAAGCCCTCTATCTCGGCGGGGTAGGCGTTGAAGCCGCCGACGATGAACATGTCCTTCTTGCGGCCGACGATCCTCAGCCTGCCGTCGCCGTCCAGTTCCCCGAGGTCGCCGGTGTGCAGCCAGCCGTCCGCGTCGATGGCCTGGGCGGTGGCTTCGGGGTCGTCGAGGTAGCCGCGCATCACGCCGTAACCGCGCACCAGCACCTCGCCATCGTCGGCGACGCGGACCTCGAAGCCCTCACATGCGGTGCCGACGGTCGTCGCGATCGCCTCGAAGGGGTCCCCCGGCCGGGACGCGGTGACGGTGCCCGCCTCGGTCAGCCCATACCCGGTCATCAGGGTCTTGAAGGGCAGTTCGGTGACGACCCTGCGGACCAGTTCCACCGGGATGTCGGCGGAGCCGGTGACGGCGACGCGCAACGAGGAGAGGTCCCGTCCGGCGCCGGCTTCGAGCAGCGAGTGGTAGAGGGTGGGCGGTCCTGGCAGCACCGTCACGCGCTCCTCCTCCACCAGGTCGAGGACCCGTTCCACGTCGAAGACGGCGACGGGCAGGATGGTCGCGCCGCGGATCAGGGAGGCGACGCAGCCGGCCTTGTAGCCGAAGATGTGGAAGAACGGATTGACGATCAGATAGCGGTCGCCTTGCCGCAGCCCGGCCAGGTCGCACCACTCGGCGTACGCGCGCAGGGTCTGGTCGTGCGTCATCATGACGCCCTTGGGGCGGCCGGTGGTCCCCGAGGTGAAGACGATGTCGGACAGGTCGTCACCGTCGACCTCGCGCTCCAGGGGCGTGCCCGAGGCGAGGAAGTCCGACTTGATGTCGATCACGGGGACGCCGGGCGGGCCGGTGAACTCGCGGTCCAGGAAACCGTTCTGGACGAGCAGCGCCTTGGCGCCGCTGCGCCGCACGATGTCGTGCGCCTCCTCGTCCTGGAACCGGGTGTTGACCGGGACGAGCACCCCGCCGGCGGTGAGCAGGCCGAACGCGGCAATGATCCACTCGGCCGAGTTGGGAGCCCACACGGCGACCCGGTCGCCCTTGCTCACACCGGCCGCCGCGAAGGCCCCTGCGGCGCGGCGGACCCGGTCGGCGAGCTCGGTGAAGGTAAGGCGGAGCGGGCCGTCCACCACGGCTTCTGCGTCGCCGAAGCGGTCGGCCGCGCTCAGCACCAGCTCGGGGATGCTCCGCCAGCGCGATGCCATGAGACCCTCCTTAGCCGAATGAGAGAATCCTATTCTCATCACTGAGGTGCCGCAACGTGCTTGCGGAGAAGGAACTTTTTGACCTTGCCGCTGGGCGTCCGCGGGAAGTCGTCGACGGCGTGCAGCTCTTCCGGCCACTTCTGCCGGGCGATGCCGGCGCGCTGGAAGTGGGCGCGCATCTCCTCCATGGACGGAAGCGCGTGCCCGGGCCTCAACCGCACGAGGGCCGCGGCGTGTTCACCCAGACGCGGGTCCGGTGCGGCTACCACCGCGGCCTCCGCGACCGCCTCCATGGCGAGCAGCACCTCCTCGACCTCCACGGCGCTGATGTTCTCGCCGCCGCGGATGATGACGTCCGCCTTGCGGTCGGTGATGGTGAGGTAGCCGTCCTCGTCGAGCACGCCGATGTCCCCGGTGTGGTACCAGCCTTCGTCGTCGAAGGCCGCCTCTGTCAGCGCGGGGTCGGTGTAGCCGAGGCACAGGTCCGGGCCGCGGGTGAGGATCTCACCGTCCTCCGTGAGCCGGAGCTCCGCACCGGGCAGCAGGTTGCCGTCCGTGTACAGCCGCTTCGCCGGGGGGTCGTCGTACGGCGTGCAGGTCACCGAGGGGTGCTCGGTGCTGCCGTACGCGCGGAACGGCGCGATCCCCAGGCTCTCCAGCCGGGTGGTCACGGCGGACGGGACCGCCGCCCCGCCCATACCGGCGTACTTCATGTGCGCCAAGTGCCCCGGGGTGCAGTCCGGATGGTCCAGCAGACTCGTCATGTAGTACGGGGCTCCGCCGCCGACGACGAGCCCCTCACTCTCCAACAGGGCGAGCGCCTGGCCCGGGTTCCAGGTGTCGCCGAGGTTCACGGGCGTACCGTCGAGCACCGGGATGAGGAAGGCGTTGACCATGCCGATGAAGTGGCCGACCGGTGCGACGGTGAACTGCCGCCCGCGGTCCGGCGGATAGCTGGCCGCCAGCTGACGGGTCTCGAAGCCGAGGGTCTGGTGGCTGTGCACGACGCCCTTCGGGTCCCGGGTGGTGCCCGAGGTGAAGGCGATCAGCGCGGGCGAGGCGGGGTCGACGGGGAGAAGACCGGTCAGCGGCTCATCGGCGAGCAGCTCGTCGAAGCGTTCGATATGCGGCTGGCGCCGCGTGGCGCGGCCCACGACGCCCACCACGGGTACGTCCTCGCACAGCTCGTCCTGGAACTCCAGGCGCCCGAAACGCTCGGCGCCGACGAAGACGCGGGGCCGTGTGGCCTCCACGATGTAGCGGACTTCCTTGGGCCCGTAGAAGTGGACGACGGGGACGACGACCGCACCGAGGAACGCCGACGCCCAGAACACTGCAGCCGCCTCGACCCAGTTGGGCAACTGCAGCACCACGGCGTCTCCGGGGCCGACACCGCGCTCGCGCAGGCCCGCGGCCAGCCGGCGCGCCATCACCTCCACGTCGGCGAAAGTCCCCGCCCAGGGCCGCACCTCCGAGTGCACCCGGAACTCCGTGTCAGGCGCGGCGCGCAGACCCCGCGCCAGCAGATCGCCAATGGTCTCCCGGGTCCACCAGCCTTCCGCCTCGTAGCGTTTGACCAGCTCGGACGGGATCGTACGCATGACAAAACCCCTCTTCTCGCACGAGAACTAAGCCCATCGGGCCCATACGCCGTTGGCCGAGTGGAACCGCGTGTCGTCAGGTGACCGCGCCGGCCGCCTTCAGGGCGAGGATGCGGTCCCAGTCGAACCCCAGCTCCAGCAGGACCTCTTCGGTCTGGGCCGCGAACTCGGGCGCCGGTGTCGGGTCAGGCGACTCGGTCTCGAACTGCACGGGCCCGGTGGCGAGTTCGAGGTCTCCGACGCGCCGGAGGTAGCCGTTGGCCACCACCTGCGGGTCGTCGCCGACCTGGACGGAGTCCTGGACGGGGGCCCACGGGCCGGACAGGGTGGCGAGGCGCCGGGTCCACTCGGCGAGGGGGCGGCTGCCGAAGGCCTCCTGCAACGCGGCCACTGCCTCCTGGCTGTGCTCGGCGATGGCGTCGGCGGTGGCGAACCGGGGGTCGTCGACGAGGTGCTCGAGACCGACGTGCCGGCACACGTCCGCCCAGAACCGGGTGGGCTGCAGCATCACCAGCGAGATGTGCCGCCCGTCGGCCGTGCGGTACAGCATGGTGAGCGGGTTGGCGTATGCGTGTTGTTTGCCGGGCGGGGCCATCACCCACGGCTGCTTCTTCAGCCGGGCCAGCGCGATGCCGTGGCCCATCGCCCACACGCCGCTGCCGAGCAGGGAGACGTCCACGACGGACGGCTCCCCCGTGCGCTCCCGCTTCAGCAGCGCGGCCGCGACGCCGCCGGCCAGGTTGGTGCCCGAGATCGTGTCGCCGTAGGCGGGCACCGGGGCGGAGAGGACCCCGTCGGTGCCCTCCGGGGTGATGCAGGCCGCGGTGGAGGCGCGGGCCCAGAAGGCGGTCATGTCGTATCCGCCCTTCTCGGCCTCCGGACCGCGCGGCCCGAGGGCGCTGCCGCGTGCGTACACGATCTTCGGGTTCACGGCCCGGATGTCGTCGACGTCGATCCGGAACCGGCGCCGGGCGGACGGCAGGAAGCTGGTGAGGAACACGTCGGCGTCCCTGACCAGTTCGTGCAGCACCTCCAGGCCCTCCGGGTTGGAGATGTCGAGGCCGATGCTGCGTTTGCCGCGGTTGGCGTGCTCGATGTTGGGGTTGGGTTCGCCGTCCTCGATGACGAAGGTGCCAGTGCGGCGCAGCCCGCGCTGCGGGTCCCCGGTGACGGCATGCTCGATCTTGACGACGTCGGCGCCCCACTCGGCCAGCACCGCGCCCGCCGAGGGCACGAATCCGTACATGGCCGCCTCGACGACGCGGATTCCCTCCAGAGGCCTCACTCCGCCACCACCCCGAACGTCTTGGTCTCCAGGAACTCCTCAAGCCCGGCCGTGCCGTACTCCCGACCGATGCCGGACTGCTTGTAGCCGCCGAACGGGCTGTCCGGCGCGAAGTAACTGCCGCCGTTGATGCTGAACGTGCCGCTGCGGATCCGCCGCGCCACGGCGACCGCGCGCTCCTGCGAAGCGCTGAACACGGCTCCCGACAGGCCGTACGCCGAGTTGTTTGCGATCCGCACCGCGTCGTCCTCGTCCTCGTACGGGATGAGGCTGAGGACCGGCCCGAAGACCTCCTCCTGCGCGATCTCACTGTCCGGGTCGACGCCCGCCAGCAGCGTCGGCTTGTAGAAGAAGCCCGGGCCGACGCGCTCGCCGCCGCACACCAGCTTGGCGCCGTCGGCGACGGCGCGGTGCACCATGGCGTCCACCTTGTCGCGCTGCCGTTCGCTGATGAGCGGCCCCATGTACGTGTCCGGGTCGGCGGGGTCGCCGTACGGGATGTGGGCGAGGACGCCCGCAACGCGCTCGGCGGTCTCGTCGTGCCGTTCGCGGGGGACGAGGAGGCGGGTGGTGATGGCGCAGCCCTGCCCGGCGTGGCTGCACGCCATGAACCCGGCGGCCATGGAAGCGGCCGCGAAGTCGGCGTCGTCGAGGAGCACCATGGCGGACTTGCCCCCGAGTTCCAGAAACACCTTCTTCACGGTCTCCGCGGCGGCGGCCATCACGCGGCGGCCGGTGGCGGTGGAGCCGGTGAAGGTGACCATGTCGACGTCCGGGTGGGTGGTCATGACCTCGCTGGCCGACGCTCCGGAGGACGACAGGATGTTGACGACGCCGGGCGGGATGTCGGTGTGTTCCGCGATGAGTTCGCCGAGGGCGAGGGTGATCAGCGGTGTGTCCGGGGCGCCTTTGAGGACGACGGTGCAGCCGGCGGCGAGGGCGGGGGCGAGCTTCGCAAGGGCGATCTGGTTCGGGTAGTTGTACGGGATGATCGCCGAGACGACGCCCGCGGGCTCCTTCTCGATCCAGCGGCGGTGCCGCGCGCCCCGGGATTCGACGGTGCCGAGGTCCTGGGTGAGCGGGTACTCCGGGAGCAGGTCCGCGTACCAGCGGACCGTGGCGATGGGCTCCTCCAACTGCGCGCCGAGAGTGAGCCGGTGGGGCGCGCCGACCTCGGCGATGGTCAGCGCCCGCAGCTCCTCCTTGTGGTCGACGAGGGCCCGGTGGAGCTGGTCGAGGCATCGTGCCCTGAGGTCCCGGTCGGTGGCCCATGGTGTGGTGTCGAAGGCGCGGCGGGCGGCGGCGACGGCCGCCTCCGCCTCGGCGGGGCCCGCGTCCGGGGCGTGCCCGACGATGTCGCCGGTGGCCGGGTTGACGGAGGCGAACGTCGTCGGCGCCCCCACCAGTCGGCCGGCTATCAACAGCCGCCTGTCCGGCGTGGTCTCGTTCGTATCGGTCGTCACGGGCACTCCGCTCCTGCGTCGTTGCCGGAAATCGGATTCTCTTCGGTACTGGGACTGCCGTCTCGGGGTCTTGCGGGGTCAGACCTTGCGCGTGACGCCGCCGTCCACGCGGATGATCGCGCCGGTGGTGAAGCTGGAGGCATCGGAGGCGAGATGCACCGCCAGCGGAGCGACCTCCTCGGGGCGGCCCATGCGGCCCAGCGGCACGAACGGAGCGTCGTCCGGGTCCTCGGGCGCCCAGCCGCGGGAGATGTCGGTGAGGAACGGGCCCGGCAGGATCGCGTTGACGCGAACCTTCGGGGCGTACGCCTCCGCGAGTCCCACGGTGAGGGCGTTGAGCCCCGCTTTGGCGCACGCGTAGGGCAGTTCGTGGACGCTCGCCACGAGGGAGCCCGCGGTGCCGACGTTGATGACCGATCCGCCGCCGTGCTCCGCCATGTGGGTCGCGGCCAGCACGGCGAGCCGGAAGGGCCCCTTGAGGTTCACGGCGAGGGTCTTGTCGTAGAGCTCCTCGGTGATCGTATCGAGGCTCTTGTACGGCGGTGACATGCCGGCGTTGTTGACGAACACGTCGAGCCGCCCGAACGTGTCGAGCGTCTCCGCGATCAGCCGGTCGCAGTCGTCCCAACGGCCCACATGGCAGGGGACGGCGACCGCTCGCCGGCCTGTGGCCTGGTGGATCTCGTCGGCCGCCGTCTCGCACGCCTCCCGTTTGCGCGAGGCGATCACGACGTCGGCACCGGCCTCGGCGAGGGCCTGTGCGATGGCCCGCCCGATCCCCCGGGAGCCACCGGTCACGACGGCGGTCCGCCCGGACAGGTCATGCAGTGCGGCGAAGGTGTCCACGGCCTGATGCTCCCACTTGAAAAGTCGCATTCACAAGAATGGAGAACTGGATTTTCTTCACGTGTTGATGACGCTTCGTCAGGGCGCCCCCGTCTCAGGTGGAACCGGCCACGTCCACGACGATCTTTCCGACGGCCCGGCCATCGGCCACGGCGCGCAGCGCGGCCGCCGCCTCGGCGAGCGGGTACACGGCGCCGATGTGCGGGCGGACGGTGCCCTCGGCGAACGCCTCCTTGAGCCGAGCCTCACTGGCCTGGAACCGCTCCGGCAGGTGGGCCGCCACGTCGCGAAGCTGGAAGCCCGTCACCTGTGCGCCCTTCAGCAGGACGAGGTTGAGCGGCAGCCGCGGAATCCCGGCCGTGAACCCGATGGTGACGAACTGTCCGCCCCACCGGACCGACCGCAGCGCCGGCTCAGCGAGGCCGCCGCCGACGGGATCCAGCACCACGTCGGCTCCCGAAGGCAGCGCCTGCTTCAGCGCCGTCCGCAGATCGCCGCACGACCGGTGGTCGATCAGCACGCTCGCGCCGTTGGCCTTGGCGGCCTCCAGCTTCGCCGCCGACGACGCCACCGCCGTCACCCGCGCCCCGGCCAGTGCGCCCAGCTGCACCGCGGCCAGGCCCACGCCGCCGCCCGCGCCCAGGACCAGCAGTTCCTGCCCCCCGCGGAGCTCCGCCACGGTGTGCAGGGCGTGGTACGCCGTCCGGTGCGCCACGCCGAACGCGGCGGCCGCCGGGTATTCCACGGCGTCAGGGATCGGCGTCACCGCGTGCGCGCCGGAGACCGCCTGCTCGGCGAACGCGCCGACAAGGCCGGTACCGGCGACCCGGTCGCCGACGCGGATGCCGGGCACGTCCCCGACGATCTCTTCCACGACGCCGGCGAACTCGCTGCCCGGCACGAACGGCGGCTCCGCCCGCACCTGGTAGTCACCGGCCACCAGCAGTACGTCCGAGAAGTTGGCCGCTGCCGCGTGCACCCGTACCCGTATCTGCCCGGCGGTGGGCACCGGCGCGGGCACGTCGGCGAGGCGCACCACTTCCGGTGGCCCGAACTCCGGGCAGAGTGCGGCCCTCACCGGCTCACCGCCCCTGCCACACGGGCGCACGCTTCTCCACGAACGCGACAGCGCCCTCCTTCGCGTCCTCGCTGGTGAAGACGCGCTGCTGCCATTCCTTGCCACGGACGGCGGCCTGCTCCGGGTCGGTCACCGTCAGCCGCAGCAGCTCCTTGGCGGCGAGCAGTCCGAGCGGCGCGTTGGCGGCGATCCGCCCGGCAAGTTCCAGAGCCGCCGGAAGCACCTGGTCGGGTGGGACGACGGAGTTGACGAGACCGATTTCCCGGGCCCGGGCCGCGTCCACCGGATCGCCGGTCAGCACCAGCTCCATCGCCGCCGCGAAGGGGATCCGCGTCCCGATCGCCAGACCTCCGCCGGCCGGGAACAGGCCCCGCTTCACCTCGGGGAACCCGAACTTCGCCGCCGCAGACGCGACGACGACGTCGCAGGCCAGCAGCAGCTCCATGCCGCCGCCCAGCGCGGTGCCGTTCGCCGCGCCGACCACGGGCACCTGAGCTCCGCCCTCCAGCAGCCGCTGGTAGGCCTGGCGCGGCTCGTCGGCTCCCCCGTTCATCTCGGCGCCGTCGGCGAAGGCCCGCAGGTCCATGCCCGGGCAGAAGATCCGGTCGCCGCTTGCGGTGAGTATCAGGGCCCGGATCTCCGGGTCCGATTCGGCGTCCAGCAGCGCCGCGCCGATCGCGGTCATCAGCTCGGCGGTGAGCGCGTTGCGCGCCGCGGGCCGGTTCAGGCGGGCTACCAGGACGTTCCCGGCACGCTCGCGTACGAGAATCTCTTCCTCGGTCATGCCCGGTGCTCCGTGGTCGGTCATCCTCGGTACTCCGTTGTCTCGGCGAGTTCGGCGGCGTCGCGCATCAGCCGCAGGATGAGGGGCCCGTACGCCTGGAGCTTCGGGTCGTCGCCGGCGCGCTGGAAGCCCTGTTCCAGGACGATCGCCAGCTTCCACTTGGCCAGGACGAAGTAGTAGTCGGCGTCGTCGACCTGACGGCCCGATGTCTGCGCGTACAGCGCGAGCAGTTCGTCGCGGGACGGCATTCCGGTGAGGTCGACGTAGCCGGCGGTCGCGGCCTCGGGCGTGGAGGTGTCCTCGGGCCAGCTGTGCAGCATCCACCCGAGGTCCAGCTTCGGGTCGCCGACGGTGCCCATCTCCCAGTCGACGATCGCGGCGAGCCGAGCGGGGGCGCCGTGGCGGAACATGACGTTGGCGAACTGGTAGTCGCCGTGCATGAGGCCGGGCACGTAGTCGAGCGGCTTGTGGGCACGCAGCCAGGCCGACGCCTCCTCCAGGCCTGGTATCTCGCGGCCCTTGATGCGGTCGAGGAAGGCGGTCCAGCGGTCCACCTGCCGCTCGTGGAAGCCGTCGGGGCGGCCGATGTCGGTGAGGCCGCGGGCGCGCCAGTCCACCTTCGACAGCAGTGCGATGCCCTCGGTCAGCTGCCGGGCGAGCCCCGCGCGGGCGCCCGGGTCGGAGGCGAAGGGCTCGGGCCACCTCTTGTCCTTCAGGTTCATCGGCGACCAGCCGTCGACGAAGCCCATCAGGTAGAAGGTGCGGCCGAGGACCGACGGGTCGGTGCACACCGCGACCGCCGGGGTGTGCGGTACGTCCGTGCCGTCCAGCGCCTCGATGATCCGCCACTCGCGGTGGATGCCCTTGTCGCGGTCGGCGGGCGCGGTGGGCGGCGGGATGCGCAGGGCGCAGTGCAGGTCGCCGCGGCGGATCTCGTAGATCTCGTTCTGGGTGCCGCCGGAGAGGTAGCGGTGCTCCACGGGCTCGCCCTTGCCGGGCAGGTTCTGCCCGTCGAGCCACGACGCGAGCCGTTCGATGTCGATCACAGGTTTCCCACTTCCCGTTCGAGGTGTGCGGCGTACTTGGCGCGGGCGGCCTCCGTGCGGGACGGCAGATGTCCGGTGGGCCACAGGCCGTCGGTGGGCTGGTAGCCGCGCAGGACCTGGCGCGCGACAGTGACCTTGTGGACCTCGGTGGGCCCGTCGGCCATGCCCATCACGCCCGCGCCGAGGAGCATCCGCTGGAAGGGCATTTCGTTGCTCATGCCGAGGGCGCCGTGGACCTGCGCCGCGCGCTGTGCGATGTCGTGCAGCACCTGCGGCATGACGATCTTGACGGCGGCGATGTCCTTGCGGACCTTGCGGTAGTCGTTGTGCTTGTCGATGGACCACGCCACGTACAGCACGAACAGCCGGAACTGGGTGAGCTGGGCGTAGGAGTCGGCGATGTAGCCCTGTACGAACTGCTTGTCGGCCAGCACCCCGTCGCGGGTGCGGCGGCTCAGGGCCCGCTCGCACATCATGTCCAGCGCCTTGCGGGCCAGGCCGATGGTCCGCATGGCGTGGTGGACGCGCCCGCCGCCGAGCCGGGTCTGGGCGATCGCGAACGCCTGCCCCGGACCCCCGAGCACGGCGTCCGGGCCGACCCGCACGTTGTCGTAGTGGATCAGGGCGTGGGCCCCGTCCCCGGCCGGCTCGTCGCCGAGGCCGACGTTCCGCTCGATGCGGATGCCGGGGGTGTCCGCAGGTACGAGGAACATCGACATGCCCTCGTACGGCCCGGCGTCCGGGTCGGTCACCGCCATCACGATGAAGAAGGAGGCGGTGCGGGCGTTGGAGGAGAAGAACTTCCAGCCGTTGATCACCCAGCCCTCGCCGTCGGGTTCCGCGCGGGTCTCGAACAGGGCCGGGTCTGCGCCCGCCTGAGGCTCCGTCATCGAGTAGCAGGAGAAGATCTCCCCGTCGAGCAGGGGACGGAGGTAGCGCTCCTTCTGCTCGTCGGTGCCGTAGTGCGCGATGATCTCCGCGTTGCCGGTGTCGGGGGCCTGGCAGCCGAAGATGATCGGCGCCCATTCGGAACGGCCCAGGATCTCGTTGAGCAGGGCGAGCTTGAGCTGCCCGTAGCCCTCGCCGCCGAGTTCCGGGCCGAGGTGTGCGGCCCACAGGCGCCGCCGGCGAACCTCGTCCTTGAGCGGGTCGATGATCTTGCGCTTCTCGGCGTCGGGCGGTGTGAACTGCAGCCCGTGCCAGAGCAGGTCGAGCGGTTCCACCTCCTCCCGCACGAACGTGTCGGCCCAGTCCAGCTTCGCCTGGAACTCTGGCTCCGTCTCGAAGTCCCATGCCATGTGCGTCACTCCTCCTTCTCGGGTCCCCACGGGGCGCCCGGGTCTGGCGCGGTCCGGGCGGCGCTCCGGGCGCGGCGCACAGAGGCAGGGACGCGCGGCGTCCGCGACGGATGGACGGCTCTCGCGGAAGTCACGCACCCCTGTGTGGGCCGTCGCAACCGCGACGAATACCACGCTCTCCAAATCTGGAAAGTATCTTCTCCAAGTCGGGGTGGCAATACGTCTGCCGCTGCGTCAAGAATCCGGAAACGACGTGGGGCGCCGCCCGCCTTCGATTGCGGACAGCGCCCCGGCCCGGCCCTGAGGACTACGGGCGGTACTCCGTGACGACCTCCATGATCCGCATCTTCGGAACCGGGTCCATCCGCATGGTGTCGGACATATTGAGCTTGCCGGCGGCCGCTGCGGCGGTGACGCTCTTGACGGCCTCCTCCGGGTCGCCCTCGATCTCGTACTGCGTCACGTAGGGGCCGAAGCCCTCCTTCGGGGCATACCGGCGGGCCGCGACGAAACCGTCCAGCGCCACGACCTCGGGCAGGTGGACCTCGTCGTACCAGCGATTGAACTCCTCCATGGCCTCCGGACTCGCCGGCCAGGACTCGACGTGCAGGATGTGCTTCGCCATGCGCTCCTCCGTCGCTCGATGAGACGGTTGGCTCACCACCAGGAAGATAGCTATGTTTTCGATCGAGGAGAACGATATTCTCAACACCGGCTCATACTTTGCTCTCGGCGAAGGAGGAGAGGAATGGCGCACACAGCATCCGGGAAGACGGCCATCGTCACAGGGGCCGCTTCCGGCATCGGGCTCGCCATCGCCCAGCGGCTGGCCCGCGACGGCGCCAAGGTCGCCGTCTTCGATCTGAACGCGGACGGCGCCGAGGCGGCCGCCGCGAAGATCCGCGCCGACGGCGGCACCGCAACCGGCCTCGCCGTCGACGTCGGCGACCGCGCGCAGGTGGACCGCGGGGTCGAGGAGGTCCGGGCACGGTTCGGCCCGGTCGGGATCCTCGTCAACAACGCAGGGCGGGAAGGGTTCGAGCCGTTCCTGTCGATCAGCGAGGAGTCCTGGGAGGGCATCCTCTCGGTCAACCTCACCGGCACCTTCCGCTGCTGCCAGGCCGTCCTGCCCGACATGGTGCAGGCCAGGTGGGGCCGCATCGTCAACATCTCCTCATCGAGCGCACACAGCGGGCAGCCACTCATGACCCACTACGTCGCCTCCAAGGCCGGCGTCATCGGCTTCACCAAGGCGCTCGCCCTGGAGTTCGGCCCGCAGGGCATCACCGTCAACACCATCCCGCCCGGCTTCATCGACACGCCCATGACCCGGCGGAACGAGGCGAAGGGCCTGCTCGGCCCCGGCGTCGACCACCACGCCTCGCGCACCCCGGTACGGCGGCCGGGACTCCCGGAGGACATCGCCGCGGCGTGCGCCTTCCTGGTGAGCGAGGAGGCCGACTACATCACGGGACAGGTCTTCGGCGTCAACGGAGGGCGGAACACATGACGCGAATGCCGCACACCGCCTTCCCTGACTCACCGTCAGGCCGGTTTGCCCACTATCGCGTCCCGCCCTCCGTGCGCTCCCGCCCGGCGGCCAGGGCGCACTCCTCGACGAAGGAGAGGACCTTCAAGTGGTACGCCGTGGCGGTCCGGCCGATGCTCGTGTTGTGCCCGGCCCCGGCCTGCTCCTCCACCACCACGCGCGGCGAGGCGGTGAACAGCGATCCGATGTCGGCCAGTGCAGTGGGGCCGCTTCGCCACACCTGCTCGTGCGCGCCGAGGGTGAACCGCAAGGGGACGCGGACGCGGGCGGCGAGCCGGGGGAAGTCCTCCGTCCAGGTGCGCACCACGTCACCTTCGTAGGCGGGCGCCGGTGAGCCGATGCGGGCGCCCCCGTAGACATCCGGGGGGTAGGCGTCCGCCGGATGCCAGATGAGGTCGCGCATGCGGCGACCAGTCGGGCGGCGGGCGGCGTTGCGCCGCCACTCCTCCATGAGGCGGAGCGCCGGCGGATTGTGCTGCGTGCCGGTGCCCGCCAGTTCCACGCCCAGCAGGTCCGCGCCGCGCTTGTCGGCGGCCATGCGCACGGCCAGTTCACAGCCGATCGAATGGGCGACGAGGAACACTCCGGCTCCGCGCGACCGCCCGGCGAGCAGTGCCTCCACCGCCGCGTAGGCGACCTCCACCCGGCGCTCCGGCCGCTCCATCCCCTGTGTGTGGCCGGCCGAACTGCCGTATCCGGGGCGGTCGAGGGCGAGCACGGTGAAGCCGAGGGCGGTGCCTGTGCGCAGCAGGGAGAGGCGTGGGTGCCCGGGGTGGTCGTAGTACGCCGAGGTGGCGGCCCCGCCGTGCAGGGCGACGACGACGGCGCGCGGCCGGGGGACGGTGGCGGCCAGCGCGGACACCGGGACGCCGGCGGCCTGCACGACGCACGCGTCCACGTCACCGAGAGGTGGTGCGGCGGCGGGTGAGGGTTTCGGTCGTGGTCACGAGCCTCCTCGGGAGGGGTAACTCCGTCGCTCTGCTGAGAGGGTCCCATCTCGCCTCCGAGAACGATATTCTCGTATGGCTAGAACTTTCATACCAGAAGGAGGCCGCCATGCCGAGCCCCCCGCTGTTCCGGCGCGCGACCGTCACGCGGATCATCCAGGAGACCGCCGACGCCCGTACGTTCGTGCTCGCCCCGCACGGAGGGCCGCTCTCGTATCGCGCCGGGCAGTTCTGCATCTTCCGGGTCCGCGTGGACGGAGGACGGGACCTGCTGCGGTCCTACTCCATGTCGAGCGCCCCGGAGGCCGACGACGAGCTGATGACGACCGTCAAGCGGGTCCCGGGCGGCAAGGTCTCGAACTGGCTGCACGACCACGTGTCCGAGGGTGACGAACTCGAACTTACCGAACCGCGGGGCAAGTTCTGCCTGCGCCCGGCCTCCACCGCCGCACCGCTCCTGGGCTTCTGCGGCGGCAGCGGCATCACCCCGGTCCTCTCCCTCGCCAAGAGCGCACTCGCGGGCACCGACCGCCGGGTGCGGCTGCTGTGCGCCGACCGCGACAGGCCCTCGGCGATCTTCTACGAGCGCCTGGCCGAACTGGCGAAGCGCCATCCGGGCCGTCTGACGGTCGTACGCCATCTCGACGACGAGCGCGGGCTCCTCGACGCGGCGGACATCAAGGAGTTCGTCGGCGCCGACATGGACGCGGACTCGTACGTGTGCGGGCCCGAACCCTTCATGGAACTCGTGGAGTCGGCGCTGCAGGGGTCGGGAAGGGTCTTCAGCGAGCGATTCGGCGGCGCGCAGGTCCCGCCGCCGCCTCCGCCGCGTCCGTCCCCGGCCCAGACTCTGGCCCGGACTCCGGCACCGCCTCCGGCCCAGACTCCGACTCCGGCCGCGTCAGAGGGGACGATCACGATCCTCCTCGGCAACAAGCGGGTGTCGGTCCCGCGCCACCCGAACGAGACGCTGCTGCAGAGCGCCCGTCGCGCCGGGCTCGCGCCGCCCTTCTCCTGCGAGGCGGGCAACTGCGCGACCTGCATGGCGAAGTTGAGGGAGGGCAGTGCGACCATGCGCGTCAACGACGCCCTGACCGAGGAAGAGGTGGCCGAGGGGTACGTGCTCACCTGTCAGGGGGTACCGGACACGCCGTCCGTGACGGTCGAGTACGAGTAACCGTGCCTGCAGACGAGATCCAACGAAAGCCGGCGGGCCGCCGCCTCGCAGGAACGAGGCGGCGGCCCATTGGTGAGTGTGTCCGCCCTTGACGGGCCCGGCGTCACTCGGCGTGCACGCTCATGGCCGCTGACCCGGATGGCACAGCACCAGGACGGCGCGGGCGACGAGTTCACCGCCGCCGCCGAGGTGCTCGCGGTACCGGCCGGTGATGGCCCGCACGGCCTCCGCGAAACCGGGGTCGGTGGCGCGAGGTCCGGACGGGGCGGGCAGTTCCCGCGCCATCTCCCGGCGCCGCAGCAGAAGTTCGATGATCTCGTGGTCCAGCTGCTCGATGCGCGACAGCGACCTGTGCGTCGCCTGTTCGGTAAGCGCGTCCATTGACACCGTGCATCTCCGTTTCTGCTCGCGCGAGGATGCGAGATCCATCTTCACTCCATAAGAGAATGCTATTCTCGCTTGGCTCGGGCCGCAATGTCCTTGCGCACAAGGAGCTCTGCGACCGCGCCGCCGGATGGATCCGTAGCTTCGCGAATGCCGAGATCTGGAGGGTTCCCCCATGGTCGATCTGGAGATGGACTCGGGACTGGCGGTCATCACTATCAACCGCCCGCACGCGCGCAACGCGATCGCGCTGGACACCATGGGCGAGTTGGAACAGGCCCTGGACGCAGCAGCGGGTGCGAGGGCGCTGGTCATCACGGGAGCCGGCGATCGCGCCTTCATCTCCGGCGGAGACCTCAAGGAGCTTGCCGCCCTGCGTACCACCGGGGAGGCGGCGGCCATGGCCTGGCGGATGCGGCGGATCTGCGACCGCATCGCGGCGTTCCCCGCACCGGTGATCGCCGCGCTCAACGGCCATGCCCTGGGCGGCGGGGCCGAGGTGGCTCTCGCCGCCGACATCAGGGTGGCCGCCGACGACATCCGGATCGGCTTCACCCAGGTCAATCTGGAGATCATGCCGGCATGGGGCGGCGCCGAGCGGCTCGCGGCCCTGATCGGCAGGGGGCGGGCGCTGCTGCTCGCGGGGTCCGGCCGGGTTCTGGACGCGGCCGGAGCCGAGCGGATCGGCCTGGTGGACGAGGTGCTGCCGCGCACCTCTTTCGAGGAGGGCTGGCGGACCCTGGCCCGTTCGCTGGCGAACCGCCCGGCTCAGGAGATCAAGCGGATCACACGGGACGGCGTGTCCGCCCACGAGGCGGTGGACGCCTTCGCCGGCCTCTGGGTCGGGGACGCGCACTGGGCGGCGGTGGACCGGGCGATGAGCCGGGGCCGGTGAGGCACTGCGCGCCGCGGCAGAAGAACTTCAGGGCGCGTCGAACCCATTGCCTCTCCTCTGAGGAGAAGCTACCTTCCAGATTCCGAGAGCAAGCTATTCGGACCAATTCGGCAGTTGGGACACCGGTTCGACCAGCTGCACCACACACCGTCGGCGCCCCGCACCGCGCTGCCCAGGCTCCCTGCCCCCACCAGGCTCGCCGTCGGCGGCTGCGACGTGGCACGCCATGAGGCGGGAGCGGTGGGCCGCCCACCCGACGCCGGGCTGCCGTACCAACGGCACGTCTGTGCGCACGGAGTGCGCTGTCACCTGCGTTTCCCGCGTGTGCCCCGGTCCGCGTCGCCGCGCGGCCGGAGCGAGCCCTGATCGCGCCCATCGAGCCATCAGCACGTCGGGAAACATGAGGAGGACACCCCGTGAAAGCGATGAATTCCCTCGCGGCCACCTTGGTCGTGGCCGCCCTGCTCGCCGCGGGATGCGGCCGCAGCGGGTCGGGAGAGACCGAGGAGTCGCGCGGTGACGGCAATCCCACGAAGGCCGCCGAGGCCGCGCCGGGCGGCGACTTCGGTGATCTGAAGGGTGTCTGCGGCCCTGGCGACGCCAAGAGCGCGTCCGCCCAAGGCGTCACAGCCGACACCATCAAGGTCGGCGTCTTCTCCGATGTCGGCTTCACCAAGAAATCCGAATACGGAGACACCGCGAAGGTGTTCACGTCCTGGTGCAATGCCGCGGGCGGCATCAACGGACGCAAGCTCGTCGCCACCGTGCGGGACGCGAAGCTGCTGGAAGTCCGCCAGCGGATGATCGAGTCCTGCAAGGAGGACTTCGCGATCGCCGGCGGCGGCTCCGCCATGGACGGCCTCGGCACCAAAGAACGCCTGTCCTGCCTGCTGCCCGAGTTCCCCGCCCAGACCAGCATGGTGCAGAACAACGGCTCGGACCTGCAGGTCAGCCAGACCGGCGGCAGCGAGTACAACCGCTACGCCGGCTATTACAACTGGCTGCTGAAGGAGGCGTACCCGAAGTCAGCGGACGCCATCGGCATCATCTCGGGCGATTCCCCGGTCACCAAGGTCCTCGGCGCACAGGCCGAGGAAGGTCTGAAGGCAGCCGGCGGGACCATCGCCTACAGCGACCTGTACCCGGCCTCCGGCGTCTCGGACTGGACGCCGTACGCGCAGGCCATCAAGAGCAAGAAGGTCAAGGCACTGCTTTTCTACGGGGACTTCACCAGCCTCGCCAAGCTGGAGCAGATCCTCACCGGTATGAAGTACAAGCTCGACTGGATCGACGCGAACAGCAACGCCTACGGGCCCGCCTTCCTCAAGCTCGGCGGCACGTCCCTCGATTACCAGAACAATCTTGCCGACCTGAACGGGGTCTACCCCCTGGAGAGCGCGTCCGGGAACCCGGCGACGCAGCAACTCGTGGACCTGTTCGAGAAGTACGCGCCAGACGCTGAGGTCACGCTGCCTGGCGTGCGGGGCTTCGGGGCCTGGCTGCTGTTCGCCAAGGCGGCCAAGAGCTGCGGTGACGACCTCACCCGCACGTGCGTGTACGAGGCGGCCCGCAAGGAGAGCGCCTGGACGGCGGGCGGCCTGCTCGCGCCGGTCGACCTGACCGACGCCGGCATCCCGGTGGACTGCTTCAACGTCGAGAAGGCCACATCGAAGGGCTGGGAGCCGGCCGACTTCAAGCCGGACAAGGGCGCATACCGCTGCGACGTCGAGCAGTACAAGTACACCGGCGACTACGGCAAGCCGCTCACGCTCGCCGACGTCGGCAAGTCCATGGACGACGTGAAGTGATGGAGCAGCTCCTCACCTTCGGGATCGTCGGCCTGAGCACGGCGGCGATCTACGCGGTCATCGGCAGCGGCCTGGTGCTCACCTATGTCACCACCGGCGTGTTCAACTTCGCGCACGGGGCGGCGGGCATGCTGGCGGCGTTCTGCTACTGGCAGCTCACCGTGGGGTGGGGCTGGCCGGTGCCGGTGGGTCTCGCCGTGGTGCTGCTCGTGCTCGCGCCGGGCTTCGGCCTGGCGGTCGAACGGGTGCTGATGCGCCCGGTGCAGCACCTCGGCGAGGCGGAACGGCTGGTGATGACGGTGGCCCTGCTCAGCGGGGCCATCGCCGTCGCCCGCTGGATGTGGGACCCCAACGTCGCCCGTCCCCTGACGGTGTTCTTCGCCGACCGGGAGCCCTTCCACATCGGACCGGTCACCGTCACCTGGCACCAGGCGCTGACCATGGCCGTCGCGGTGGCGGTCGCGGCGGGCCTGTGGTTCCTGCTGAACCGCACGCGCACCGGCGCGGAGATGCGGGCGACGGTCGACGACCGGGGCCTGGTGCAGCTCACCGGTGCCGACCCGCTGCGCGCGGGCCGCGTCGCCTGGATGCTCAGTACCCAGCTGGCGGCGCTCGGCGGCATCCTCATCGCACCGACCGTCGCCCTGGACGCCTCCCAGCTGTCGCTCCTGATCGTCAGCGCCTACACGGCGGCCGTCTTCGGCTGGCTGCGCAGCCTGCCGCTGACGTTCATCGGCGCGGTCGTCGTCGGCTGTCTGGAGAGCTATCTGACGGGATATCTGCCGCAGAACGAGTACCTGCCGGGGCTGCGGCTCGCCGCGCCGGCACTGCTGCTGTTCATCGCGTTGCTGGTGTTTCCGCACCGGCGGCTGCGCGGCAGGGAGCGGCGCCTGGTCCGGGTGCCGGTGCCGTCCCTGCGCGGCACGGCCGTGTTCGCCGCGTCGACCGTCGCGTTCGGGCTGGTGCTGGCCACGGTCCTCAGCGACGCCGACCTGGTCACCTACGGGCCGCTGTTCTCGCTCGGCATCATCGCGCTGTCGTACGTGCCACTGGCCGGGTACGCGGGCCAGATCTCGCTGTGCCAGCTGAGCATCGCGGGGATCGGCGCGGTCGTGTGGGGGCATCTGGGCGCGCAGGGGCAGCTGTGGGCGCTCGGCGCGGCGATCCTGGTGTCGGCGGCGGTCGGGGCGCTGATCGCGGTGCCCGCGCTGCGGTTCTCCGGGGTGTATCTGGCGCTCGGGACGGCGGCGTTCGCGGTCGTACTCGACCGGTGGATCTTCACGCTGCCGTCGTTCGAGGTGTTCGGGGTGCGCATCGCGCTGTTCGACCAAGGGTCGGTGGAGGTGAGCGGGCCGAACCTGTTCGGTCTGCGTCTCGACGGCACGGCGGAACTGCTGGTGTTCGCCTCGGTGTGGCTGGCACTCGCGTCGCTCGGCGTGGCGGTGCTGCGCCGCGGCCGGTTCGGGCGGCGGCTGATCGCGCTGCGCGACAGCGAGGCCGCCTACGCGACGCTCGGCGGCAACCTGCTGGTGGCCAAGGTCGCGGTGTTCGCGCTGTCCGCGGGGATCGCGGGGCTCGGCGGGGCGCTGTACGGGATGCAGCACCGGACGGTCACGGCCGAGCAGTTCAACCTGGTGGCGGGGCTGCCGATCTTCCTGGTCGCGGTGATCGGCGGCCTCGGTGCGGTGGGCAACGGGCTGTTCGCCGGTACGGCCTTCGCGGGGCCGAACGTCCTGACGGGCCTGGTGTCCTGGGGGCACAACCTCGTCTCGGTGATGCCCGCGCTGGCCGGAATGGGGCTGGCGCACAGTCCCGAGGGCATCGTGTCCCGGTTCCGGCGCGAGTGGGAGCCACTCGGCCGGGACCGCATCGCCCTGCCCGCACTGCTGGTGGGGCTCGCGCTCGGGTGGGGACTGCGGCTGGGTGACGTCATCAACGGCTGGACGTTCCTCGTCTGGGCTTACGTCCTGGGCGAGGGCCTGCGCCGGTATGCGGCGGCGCGGCAGACCGCCGACCCGGCCGAACCGGAGATCCCCGTCGAGTGGTGGGGCCTCAGGCGCCCCTGGCGGGCGGACGACAAGGAGGTGCTGGCCCGTGGCATTGCTGGAGGTTAGCGGCGTCACCGTCGCGTTCGGCGGCAACCGGGCGCTGGACGACGTCGGCATGAGCGCCGAGCAGGGCCGGATCACCGGCCTCATCGGGCCCAACGGGGCAGGAAAGAGCACCCTGTTCGACGTCGTGTCCGGGCTGCGCAGGCCGTCGTCGGGACGCGTACGGCTCGGCGGGCGCGAGGTCACCCGGCTCGGTCCTGCGCGCCGCTCCCGGCACGGACTCGCCCGGACGTTCCAGCGCCTGGAACTGTTCGGCCGCCTCAGCGTGCGCGACAACCTGCTGGTCGCCGCGGAACTCGGGCCGGAGCGGCGGCAGGCGGAACACTGCGTCGCCCGCGTCATCGACCAGCTCGGTCTCGCGGAGGTCGCCGACAGCCCCGCCGACACCCTCCCCACCGGGGTCGGCCGCCTCGTCGAGGTGGGCCGGGCGCTCGCCGTCCGCCCCACGCTGCTGCTCCTGGACGAGCCTGCCGCGGGCCAGGACGGCGAGGAGACGGAGCGGTTCGCCACCCTGCTGCGCTCACTCGCCGACGACGGCATGGCGGTCGTCCTCGTCGAACACGACATGGGCCTCGTCATGAGCGTGTGCGACGAGGTGCATGTACTCGACCTCGGGAAGGTCATCGCCGTCGGCCCGCCCGAGGTGATCCGGAACGACGAGACGGTCCTCGCCGCCTACCTGGGGGACGCGTGAACAGCCTGGAGTGCGGCCCTGAGGGGCACCTGACCTGTCTGGGGGATACGTGAGTGCGCTTCTCCAACTGAGCGGTATCCGCGCCGCCCACGAAGGAATCACGGTCCTGCACGGGGTGGACCTGAGCGTCGCAGCCGGGCAGGTGGTGGCGCTGCTCGGCCCGAACGGCGCCGGCAAGACGACCACCCTGCGCGTCGCGGCGGGCGTCCACCCGGCCGCGTCCGGCCGGCTTCTGATGGGCGGCCGGGATGTGACCGGCGTCGGCCCTCAGGACCTCGCCCGGGCGGGGGTGTGCCTGATCCCCGAGGGGCGCGGGATCTTCCCGAACCTGTCGGTCCGCGACAACCTCCTGATGATGACCTTCACAGGCCGCAGCCGCGAGGAGATCGAGGAGGTCGCGTTCGCCAGGTTCCCGATCCTCGCCGAGCGCGCCTCGCAGGCCGCGGGCACCCTGTCCGGCGGCGAGCAGCAGATGCTCGCCCTCGCCCGCGGCCTGGCCACCGACCCCGCCGTGCTGCTGCTGGACGAACTGTCCATGGGACTGGCCCCGTTGGTCGTCGCCAACCTCTACGAGCAGGTCGCCGAGATCGCCCGGCACGGTGTGGCGGTTCTGGTCGTAGAGCAGTTCGCGGCGGCCGTCCTCGGCATCGCCGACCATGCGGCCGTCCTGGTGCGCGGCCGCATCGAGCGGCAGGGCCGGCCCGACAGCGGATTCCGCACCGCCTTGTCCGCCCTCTACCTGGGGAGCCCCACATGACCACGACCGAGCCCCGCGCGGACCGCTTCGTCCGTGAACTGGCGGAGCTGAAGATCCCCGACCCGGCCGCCGGACGGGCCGCCCTGTGGCTGCGCCTGGGCGGCACGCTGATGGTGCTCGCCCTCGTCCTGTGCGTGTCGGCGTACCTGCTCGCCCACAGCACCACCGATCCGCTCGAGCAGCGCGACGCGATCACGCTGGGACTGTGCGGGGTCGGCGCCGGAGTCGTCGGTGGCGCGCTGTTCCTGCGCTATTCGCTGACGGGCTTCCTGCGCTTCTGGCTGGCCCGCCAGTCGTACGACCTCGATGCGCTCGCGGAGCGACTGATCGACGCGCAGAAGGGGCGCGGCTGAGCATGGCGTGACCGTGGTGGGTGCAGTGGGCACACACCACGGTCACGGTCAGCTTGCTGTCAGGCCTGGCGCGGTGCGAAGCCGGACACGATGACGGCGTTGGTGTCGGCCGCGGCGTGCCGCAGCGGCTTCGCCTTCTCGTACGCGGCGGACTCGTACCAGGCGCGGGCCGCCTCCACCGACTCGAACTCGAGGACGACGGTCTGGTGGCCGTGCCATTCGCCTTCGAGGACTTCCGGCTGCGAGTCGACGGCGATCACGCGGCCGCCGCTCTCGGCCAGCGACTCCGTGGCGACCCGGCCGTAGGCGGCCATACCGGCCGGGTCCTTGATGGCCTCGGTGAAGACGACGTAGCCCTTGGGCATCGGTGCTCTCCTTCGTCAGCTTGCCGTGATGGTGCCGTGGACCGCCTCGAACCGCGTCGCCCGCGGGCGTGTCAGCGCGCGGAACGCTTCCGCTTCGGCGTGCCGGCCGCCAGGCCGTGCAGGACCAGATCCCACAGCGCCTCGGCGTCGCTGCCGTCCGAGCGCACCGGTGAACCGCTGATGGTCACGGCGAACGAGTTGAAACTGATGGCCTGGAGCATGGTGCCCGCGATCGCCCGGTGGTCGAGACCGCTACGGATGGCGCCCTGGGCAGCCGCCTCGTCGAGGAGGCGGTGCAGGAGGGTGAACATGGGGGCGAAGGCCCGCGCCGCCTCCTTCGGGTGCTCGGTGAGGAGCTGCTGGGCGAACTCGGCCATGCCGAGGATGGCCGTCTTGCGCTCGGAGCTGTCGTCGGGCAGGGGCCGGCACAGCAGGTAGTACTCGACCGTGAAGTGCCGCAGGCGCTCAAGGGCGTCGTCCTCATCGGCGATCGCCTCCTGGAGACGCCGTGCCGTGCTGTGCACCGACTCCTCGAAGAGCGCGAGCAGCAGCTCGTGCTTTCCGGTGAAGTACTGGTAGAAGCTGCGCAGCGACTGGCCGGACTTCTTGACGACCTCCTGGACGGTGAAGTCCTTGCCGGAATCGCCGCTCATCAACTCGAGCGCGGCATCGAGGAATCGCTGCACTCGCTTCTCGGCCCGCACCCGGGCGGGATCGACCGACCGGGCCACAGCCAGTTCGCGCCAGCTGGTGGTGGTGGGGGCCTGAGTCGCTTCGGACTCGACTGATGAATGTTCCGCTGCCACCTGGCAAGCCTACCTCACAAAGCCGAGAGCGGCGATCTCTGGATGACCATCACACGCGGCCGCTTCTGCGAAAATAAGATTCTCCAGGCGTGGTCACACGAGGTCGTCGTCCAACTCGATCTCGAAGGACCGGAAGACCATCGCCAGCACGTCGTACGCGCCCACCGTGAAGATCAGGTCCATCAGCTGCTGTTCGTCGAGCGCGCCGGCCAGTTCCTGCCAGGTGGCGTCCCCGAGCTTCGCGTCGGCGAGCAGTTCGTCGACGGCGCGGACCATGGCCCGTTCCAGTGGCGTCCAGCCGGACGCGTCCGGTCCCTTCGCGACCCGCTCGATCTCCTCGTCGGCGATGCCCGCGTCCCGAGCGAGCACGACGTGCTGCGCCCACTCGTACGTGGCCTCACGCACCGCCGCGACGCGGAGGACCAGCAGCTCACGCTGGCGGACGGTGAGGGTGGACGCGAACAGCACGTGTCCGTTGAAGGTGTGGAACGCCTGCGTGAGCGCGGGATGGTGGGCGAGGGTGCCGAGGATGTTGAGGCCCTTCGGGCGGTCGGGACGGCGCCCGAGTATCGGGTGGCGGGGGTGCGGCGGCCGCAGTGCGGCAAGGGCCTGGCGCATCTCGGCGGGCCACTGCTTGGGGGCGAGCGGCCGGATACGTGGCCCGTCGGATGTTCCGGGAGCTCCGGAGGTGTCTGTTCCTGTGGTGGGTGTCGCCATGCGAAGGCCTCTCTTTGCGGTCATGTGCCTTGCACGAAGGGGTGGATGCGGGTGAAGTCCGCGCCGGGCTCCGCCTCCGCGAACCGCTCCCACAGCGCGGCGACCAGCGCCCCGATCTCCGCCGGTCCACCCTCCTCCCCCACCGCCTGCAGATAAAGGCCCACGTCCTTCGACATCAGCGAATTGGCGAAGCCCGACGCGTAGCGGCCGGTCAGGACGTGGTGGGGGAACTTGTCCTCGGTGGCGGCGCTGCGGCCGCTCGACGCGTTCAGCACCTCCAGCATCGTGCCCATGTCGAGGCCTACCGAACAGCCGAAGGCGATCGCCTCGCTGGTCGCGGCGAGCGCGGTCGCGGACAGGAAGTTGTTGGCGAGCTTCAGCGCCTGGGCGAGCCCGGGCCGGTCGCCGACCCTGCGGCGCCGGTCGCTCAGGCCCGCGAGGACCGGCTCCATGCGGGCGCAGGCCTCGTCGGAGCCCGCGTACATGACGGTGAGGGTACGCGCGCGGGCGCCCGCGACGCCGCCGGACACCGGCGCGTCCACGTAACCGATCCCCTCCTTGGCGAGGAGCTCGGCCACCCTCTGCGCGGCGGCGACGCCGATCGTCGAGGTGTCGACGACGTGTGCGGCACGACGCCCGGCAGCGGTGGCGATCTCGTACGCGACCTGCTCGGAGGCCGCTCCGTCCGGAAGGCTGAGTACTACTGTGTCCGCCCTGCGCGCCACCTCGGCCACGTCACGGGCGGGTGCCGCTCCTCCGGGAATGACGGCCGCGCCCGCGGCGTCGTAGGCGGCGAGTCCGAATCCGCGCTGGACAAGGTTCGTCGCGAGGGCGCTGCCCATGTTGCCGAGCCCGACGAAGCCGATCGTGCCCATGCTCATGCCCCTTCCTTCGCGTCCTGCCGTGCCGCCGCCCGTACGTCCTTCAGGGCCCGCCGGGCTGACACGCCCGCCGGTGCTCCGCAGTAGGCGGCGACCTGGAAGAGCAGTTCGTCGAGTTCCTCGTCGGTGACGCCGGTCTGCGGTGTGGCGCCGGCGTGGAGGCGGAACTCGTCCATCCGCCCCAGGGCGGCCGTCATCGCCAGCACCAGCAGGCTGCGGTCGCGGGGACTGAGGGCGCCGCCTCGGGCCCACACCCCCCAGGCCATCGAGGTGACGTAGTCCTGGAATTCGGCGGCGACGGTCTCCGGGTCTGCGGTGACGCTGTCGACGTAGGCGTCGCCGAGCATGGCCCGGCGCATGGCGCGGGCCGCGTCCAGCTCTTCGGTGTCTGCCACGGACTCTCCTTGAGTCGGGTCGGTATCGGTACGCGGTTCAGGAGCGCAGCGAGATGCTGACGGTCTTGGTCTGGGCGTACTCGTGGAGTGCCTCAAGGCCCTTCTCCCTGCCGTAGCCGCTCTGCTTGAACCCGCCGAACGGCGTCTCGATGGTGAGCGGGCCGCCGTTCACGGCCACCTGCCCTGCGTCGATGCGCTCGGCGAGGCGCAGCCCGCGGGCGGCGTCGCCGCTCCAGACGGCGGCCACGAGGCCGTACTCGGTGTCGTTGGCGAGCGCGAGCGCCTCGGCCTCGTCGGCGAACGGCATCGTGACCAGCACCGGGCCGAAGATCTCCTCGCGGGTGATCCGCAGGTCGGGGCTGACTCCGGCGTAGACGGTCGGGCGTACGTAGAGGCCGCGTGCGGCGGGTCCGCTGTCGTACGGGGCGCCTCCGCACACGGGTACGGCGCCCGCGGCATGCGCCTGAGCGAAATGGTCGAGGACCTTCTGGAACTGCGCCTCGGTGATAATCGGCCCGAAGTCGACGCCGGGCCTGAGGCGTTCGGCGGCCTCGGCCACGCGGGAGACCACCTCGTCGTGGACGGACGCCTCGACGAGCAGGCGGGTGGTGGCCGAGCACACCTGTCCGGTGTTGGCGGCGACGGTGGAGACGGCCGCGGCGACGGCCCGGTCGAGGTCGGCGTCGGCGAACACCACGAGCGGTGACTTGCCGCCGAGTTCCAGGGTCATGGGGATGAGCCGGTCGGCGGCGACGGTCGCCAGGTGGCGTCCCACGGGCACGGACCCGGTGAACACGACGCGCCGCACGGCCGGATGGATCGCCAGGGGCGTGCCGGCGTCGCGGCCCGTGCCGGAGACGGCGTTCAGCACACCGTCGGGCAGGCCGGCCTCGGTGGCGAGGCGGGCGAGGCGCAGCGTGGAGGCAGGTGTCAGTTCCGACGGTTTGGCGACGACCGTGTTGCCGACGGCGAGGGCGGGGGCGAGCGCCCGGCACGCCTGGTTCAACGGCAGGTTCCAGGGCGTGATGGCGGCGACGACACCGTACGGCTCGAGCCGCGTGTACGTGAGCGTTCCGGCGCCCTGGTCGATGGTGCGGCCGTGATGCGCGCGGAGCACTCCGGCGTAGTAGCGGAAGTAGGAGGCCGACATGTCGGCCTCCAGGCGGAGTTGCGCGGGGACCTTTCCGGTGCAGGCGCGCTCCAGGTCCATCAGCTCTTCGGCGTGCGTCTCGATGGCGTCGGCGACGTGGTGGAGCAGTTCCGACCGCTCGGCGGCGGGGCGCCGCGCCCAGTCGGGCTGCGCGGCCGCCGCGGCGGCGACGGCGCGGTCCACGTCGGGGGCGGAGCCTGCGGCAGCCTCGTCGCCCGGCTGCCTGGTCGTGGGGTCGAGGGTGGGCAGGTAGGCGCCGTTTGCGGGCTCCACCGCCTTGCCGCCGATCCAGTGGTCGTGGCGGGTCGTCATGTCAGATGGTCCACTTCTCCGTTGACGCCGATGACTGTCCGTCGTTCAGTTGACGCTGGCGGCCTGTGCCGCGACACGATCCGTCGACATTGGCGATACCGCCTAACGAGAATACGGTTCTCCAACATCGTGGGCAATGAGCTGCCCGCCAAGGTGTGAGGCAGAGGCGCAGGCGACGCAGCCCCCGGCCGCGCCCGCGAGAAAGTGCTCGCACGGGGCTTCCGCGCTCGCAAAATACGAGATTACGATTCTCGTCGCCGGGAGGGAGATTCTTGTGATCCGGACGAAAGCGCTGAGCCCACACCTGGGCGTCGAGGTCACCGCGGGCGGCGCCGGGATCGGCCCGGCCATCGCGGATCGCCTGCTCACATGAAACGGCTGGGGTTCGTCGGGGCCGGACGCATGGGACTGCCCATGGTGCGCCGGCTCGTCGCGGGCGGGCACGAGGTCCGCGTACTGGGCCGGTCGCCCGAGCGGCGGCGGGCACTCGCGGCCGAGAGTGCCCTGGTGGGCGGCTGTGTCGAGGACGTCGCCGACGGGGCCGATGCGGTGCTGGTCTGCGTGTACACCGACGAGCAGGTGCGCGAGGTATGCCTCGGCAGTGCCCTGCTCGACGTACTGCCGGAGGGCGCCGCCGTCGTCGTGCACACCACCGGCAGCCCGCGGACCGTCGAGGCGGTCGCCGCCCGCGCCGCGGCACGCCGCATCCAGGTGGTCGACGCGCCGGTCAGCGGCGGCCCTCACGACATCGCGGCCGGACGGGTCACCGTTTTCGTCGGCGGTGACGAGGACGCCGTGGCACGCCTGCGGCCCGTCCTCGGCCGGTACGCCGACCCGGTGCTGCACGTCGGCCCACTGGGCGCCGGCCAGCGCGTGAAGCTCGTGAACAACGCACTGTTCGCGGCCCACATCGGCCTGCTCACCGACGCGATCCGGCTCGGGCGGCGGCTGGGCGTCGACGAAGCGGTCCTGCTGGACGCGCTGCCTCACGGGAGCGCCACCAGCCGCGCCCTCACGGGTGTCGCGGCAAGGGGCTCGGTGGCACGGTTCGCCGAGGCGGTACGTGAGTTCGTCGACAAGGACGTCGAAGTCGTCCGGCAGGTCGCTGCCGAACTCGGCACCGATCTGGGCGCCTTGGCCCCGGTGATCGGACCCCACAGCGTGGGCGACAGCGGTCCCTCGGGCGCGGGCTGATCGCCGTCCGTATCCACTCGGTGAGCGGATGGCACCCCATGACCCAGCAGGACAGGAACGACAAGCAAGACAGCACCGACCAGCCGAAGACGACGAAGACTTCGAGGACAAGGGGACGCCAGCGATGGGACGTGTTGAGGGCAAGGTCGCGTTCGTCACGGGCGCGGCGCGCGGTCAGGGCCGCAGCCACGCCGTACGGCTTGCCGAGGAGGGCGCCGACATCATCGCGGTCGACCTGTGCCGCGACTACGAGACGGTGAACTACCCGATGGCAGGGCCGGACGATCTCAAGGAGACGGTCCGCCTGGTCGAGGAGCAGGGCCGGCGCATCGTCGCACTGCAGGCCGATGTCCGCCGTATCGACGAGATGCGCGACGCGGTGGAGCGCGGCGTCGCCGAGCTGGGCGGTCTGGACATCGTGGTGGCGCAGGCCGGTATCGCCCCGCTGCACGGAGAGCCGCGGCTCCAGGCGTGGTGTGACGCGATCGATGTCGACCTGATCGGCACGATCAACGCGATCCAGGCCTCCCTGCCGCACCTGCGCGAAGGTGCCTCCGTCATCGCGACCGGCTCGACGGCGGCGCTGATGGACCACGGGATCGTCGAGACGCCGGGCGCGAACCCCGGCGGCGCCGGCTACGCCTTCGCCAAGCGCGCCCTGTCGGAGTACGTCCACGAACTCGCCCGGAACCTCGCCCCGTTGAAGCAGCGGGCCAACGTCGTACACCCGACGAACTGCAACACGCAGATGCTGCAAAGCCCGCCGATGTACAAGTCGTTCCGCCCCGACCTCGAGAACCCGACGCGGGAGGACGCCGAGCCCGGGTTCGCGGTGCAGCAGGCGATGCCCATTCCGTACGTCGAACCGATCGACATCAGCAACGCCGTTCTGTTTCTCGCGTCGGACGAGGCCCGCTACGTGACCGGCGTGCAGCTGCGCGTGGACGCCGGCGGCTATCTCAAGTGGTACGACTGGCGCCGCTGATCCGGACACCGACGCACATCCGACGGACATCCGAGCCCGGCAGGGAGGCAGTACAGATGAAGGTCCACGTCGACCCCGAGCGGTGTCAGGGGCACACCCTCTGCGCCATGATCGCCCCAAAGGTCTTCCAGCTCGACGACGTCGACGGGCACTCGAGCCCCATCAGCGAGGACGTCCCGGCAGACCAGGAGGAACTGGTCGCCGAAGCGGTCCGCTCCTGTCCCGAGCGGGCCATCTCCCTCATCGACGAGCACTGACCGGCGAGCACTCAGGCGAGCACTGATCAGCACGCACTGATCAGCGAGCACTGACCGGCGGGGCGTCAGCCCGCTCTCCGCCACCCCGACACAGGGAGGACCAGACCGTGAGCGCACAGGGCGCCCCGCAAGGCGAGGAGCGCAAGAGCAACCGGTACGACTTCGATCGCCATGCCCCCGGTTACCGGGAGCGGTTCGTGGAGATCACCGAGGAGATGCAGGGCCGCTGTCCGGTGGCGTGGTCGGAGACGCACGGCGGCCACTGGGTCGTCAGCGGCAACCGCGAGCTGTTCGAGATCGCACGGTCCGCGGAGTACCTCTCCAACGACCACGACGTGAAGGGCGAACGCCGCGGCTACCAGGGCATCAACATCCCCTATGCGAAACGTGGGAAGGGCATGCGGGGCGGGTTCCTCGAGATGGACCCGCCCGAGCAGCGGCACTACCGGCAGGCCCTCAACCCCTACCTCTCCCCCGCCGCCATCCAGCGCTGGATCCCGTTCCTCGACGAGGTGGCACGGGCCTGTATCGACGAGAAGTTCGAGCAGGGCAGCATCGACTTCATCGACGACCTCGCGAACGTCGTGCCCGCCGTCTTCACCCTGGCCATGATGGGCATCCCGCTCAGGAACTGGACGATCTACAACGAGCCCGCGCACGCGGGCGTCTACACCCGGCCCGACTCACCGGAGATGCCCCGGGTCATCGAGATGCACATCGCGATGATGCGCGACCTGGCCGGCCAGTTGGCGGACGTCCGCAAGAACCCCCGGCCCGGCCTGGTGGACGCCCTGGTGCACGCCGAGATCAACGGCCAGACACCACCGGACGACGAACTCCTCGGCGTCCTGGCACTGCTCATCGGCGGCGGCTTCGACACCACGACGGCGCTCACCGCGCACGCCCTGGAGTGGCTGTCGGAGAACCCCGGCGAGCGGGACCGCCTCAGCCGCGAGCGGGACACGCTGCTCGACTCGGCGACGGAGGAGTTCCTGCGCTTCTACACCCCGGCACCGGGGGACGGCCGTACCGTCTCCGCCGACTGCGAGCTCGCGGGCACGGAGTTCAAGGAGGGCGACCGGGTGTGGCTGTCCTGGGCGATGGCCAACCGGGACCCCTCGGTGTTCCCCGAACCGCACACGGTCGATCTGGACCGCAAGGGCAACCGGCACAACAGCTTCGGCCTCGGCATCCACCGCTGCATCGGCTCGAACGTGGCCCGTACTGCGTTCAAGCGGATGCTGCTCCAGGTCCTCGACCGTATGCCGGACTACCGGTGCGATCCCGAGGGCACCGTCCACTACGAGACGATCGGCGTCATCCAGGGCATGCGCAAGCTGCCGGCGACGTTCACGCCCGGCAAGCGGCTCGGCCCCGGCCTCGACGAGACCCTGGAGACCCTCCAGAAGGTCTGTGACGAGCAGCGGCTCGCCGAGCCCGTCACGGTGCGCACGACGCGGGCCGACATCCCGCGTTGACGGCGATCCTCCGCTGAGCGCGCCGTCGTTCACACGTCGCACGTGGCCGTCCCGGGCGCGGACGGCCACGTGCGGGGCATCTACCACCCGTTGATCCGCGAGAACCGTCTGTGAGGAGATCCTGTGGCCAAGCCTTCGGGGCGTCCCCTGCCTCTGCTGACCGAGGAGAGCGAGTTCTTCTGGACGTCCGGGTCGGACGGCCGTCTGCGCTTCCAGGAGTGCGAGTCCTGCACGTCCCTGGTCCACCCGCCGCAGCCGGTGTGCCGCCACTGCCGGGGGCACGACTTCCGTGTGCGGGAGGTCTCCGGGTACGGCACGCTCGTCGGCTTCACCGTCAACGAGCGGTTCAGCCTGCCCGGACTTCCCGCCCCGTACGTCGTGGCGCAGGTGGCGATCGACGAGGACCCGCGGGTCCGGCTCACGACCAACCTCGTCGAGTGCGAGCCCGGGCAACTGAGCCTCGGCATGCGGATGGAGGTCGTCTTCGAGCACATCGAGGATGTGTGGCTGCCCCTGTTCCGCCCCGCGGCCGACCAGCCGGAGCCCGCCGAACTGCCGCCGGACGAGGTGGAACCGGACAAGTATCCGCGTCTGGTGCGGCCGCCGGTGCGTACCGAGAAGTTCGAGGAGAAGGCCGCGCTCACCGGCATCGGAGCCTCCGAGCTCGGGCGCCGGCTCATGCGCTCGCCGCTGTCGCTGACGATCGAGGCGTGCGAAAGGGCCGTCGCGGACGCCGGTCTGACGCTCGACGACATCGACGGCCTGTCGACCTATCCGGGGGCCGGTGCGTTCGGCGGCTTCGCCGAGGGCGGCGTCACCGCGCTCGAGTCGGCCCTGGGCATCCGGCCGACCTGGTACAACGGCGGCGGTGAGACCTTCGGTCCTGGCGGTTCGGTGATCGCGGCGATGCTGGCGGTGGCGGGCGGTCTGGCCCGGCATGTGCTGTGCTTCCGCACACTGTGGGAGGCCACGCACGCGGATCTGGCCCGCCGCGGCAAGCTGCCCCAGGCCGCGCCCGGTCGGGTGGACGGGACCCACGCCTGGCGGATGCCGTTCGGCGCCACGTCCGCCGCGCACGTGCTCGCGCAGGGCGCGCATCGCCACTTCCACCGGTACGGCACCACCCGCGAGACCCTCGGCTGGATCGCCCTCAACCAGCGGGCCAACGCGGCCCTGAACCCGACGGCGATCTACCGCGATCCGATGACCATGGACGACTACCTGTCGGCGCGGACGATCACGACACCGTTCGGGCTGTACGACTGCGACGTGCCGTGCGACGGTGCCGTCGCCGTCATCGTGTCGGCCGTCGACGCCGCACGGGACCTGGCCAAGCCTCCGGTGCTCGTGGAGGCCGTCGGCACGCAGATCATCGAGCGTCTGGAGTGGGACCAGAGCACGCCGACACACGAGCCGCAGGTGCTCGGGCAGGCAGCCCATCTGTGGACGCGGACATCGCTGCGGCCCTCCGACGTCGATGTGGCCCTGCTGTACGACGGCTTCACCTTCAACTGCCTGTCGTGGATCGAGGCGCTCGGCTTCTGCGGCATCGGCGAGGCCGGGGACTTCCTCGACGGGGGCAAGAACATCGCCCGCGACGGCGTACTGCCGCTCAACACCCACGGCGGCCAGCTGTCCCACGGGCGCACTCACGGCATGGGCCTGATGCACGAGGCCGTCGTCCAGCTGCGCGGCGAGGGCGGGGAACGCCAAGTGGCCGACGCCCGGGTCGCCGTGGTCAGTTCGGGCGGCCTCACCCCCAGCGGCGTACTTCTCCTCAGGACGGACACGTGACCTACAGCGACACCGAACACGCGGCGGAGGCCGAGGCGGACGATCCGCCGTACGCGCACGGCAGTCCCGTCGTGCCGCGCGTCGTCGACGTCGACGGCATTCCCCTGTCGGCGCTGGTGTGCGAGGCGCCCCGGCCCCACGCCGTGATCGTGGCCCTGCACGGCGGCGGCACCACGTCGACGTACTTCGACTGCCCAGGCCATCCGCGGCTGTCGCTGCTGCGGACCGGAGCCGCGCTCGGGTTCACCGTCGTCGCACTCGACCGCCCGGGGTACGGCGCCTCGGCCGACTACGCGGCGAAGGTCACCGACACCGCGCGCCGCGTGGACCTCGGCCATGCGGCGGTCGAGGAGCTGCTGGCAGGCCGGTCGCGCGGCGCCGGGGTGTTCCTGCTGGCGCACTCGGCAGGGTGTGAGCTGGCGGTGAGGATGGCCGCCGACGAGCGGGGGCGGGACTTTCTCGGCCTGGCGATCGGCGGGTTCGGACGGGAGCTCGACGCGCACGCGAAGCAGGTCCTGGACAGGACCGATGAGGAGGCGGGCGGGGATGCCAGGCCCGCCCGCGGCCGGCGCGCCGTGCTGTGGGGACCGAGCCGGCTGTACGCACCCGATGTGTACCGGGGCGCCGCGATCTCCTCGCCCTCTCCCCCGTACGAGACGGAGGACCGGCCCTGGAGGACCGAGTACCCCGAGCTGGCGGCACGGTTGCGGATCCCTGTGCAGATCAGCCTCGGCGACCACGAGACGGTGTGGCGGTCCGGGCCCGCGGCGCTGGCCGAGATCGCCTCGCTGTTCACCGCGTCGCCGCGCGTGAGCGTCAACGAGCAGGCGGAGAGCGGCCACAACCTGAGCCTCGGTCTCGCGGCCCTGGCCTACCACCTGAAGGTGCTGTCGTTCGTCGAGGAGTGCGTGGTGCGGCGCGAGCAAGGGAGGACGCGATGACGGGCGTCGACGCGGTCGCCGTGCTGCTGGTGCGGGCCGTCCTCGGCATCACCATGATCGTGCACGGTGTGAACCACTGGCGGGGCGGCGGCCGCATCGAGGGCACCGCCCGTTGGTTCTCCGGACTGGGCCTCAAGTACGGGCGGCTGCAGGCGTGGATGAGCGTCGTGACGGAGATCGGCGCCGGTGTGCTGCTCCTGCTCGGGCTGGCGACACCGCTGGCCTGCGCCGCCGTGATCTCGGTGATGCTGGTCGCGGGGCTCCTCGCGCACCGGAGCAACGGCTTCTTCGTCTTCAAGGACGGCTACGAGTACGTCCTCGTGCTCGCCGTGGCGTCCCTGGCGCTGGCCATGCTCGGCCCGGGCAGCCTGTCGATTGACGCAGCGGGCGACATCGAGGTGACCGGGTGGGCCGGCGGCGGCATCGCGCTCGGGGTCGCCGTGGCCGCGACGGCGGGACTCCTCGCCCTGTTCTGGCGCCCCGAGCGCCCCACCTCCGCGGACGAAGCCGCATGACGGCCGTGGCCCGCACGCAAGCACCACGACACGCACCCTCGGACCAGGAGGCCCCGTGACGCACGTCGGATTCATCGGCCTGGGCAGCCAGGGCGCCCCCATGGCCCGCCGGATCATCGAGGCGGGTCATCCGGTGACGCTGTGGGCCCGCCGCCCCGCCACCCTCGTACCGTTCGAGGGCACCCCGGCCAAGGCGGCCGCCTCACCGGCCGAACTCGCCGCGGCCAGCGACATCGTGTGCGTGTGCGTCGTCGACGACGCGGACGTGGAGGAGGTCGTCCTGGGCGAGCGGGGTGTCCTCGCCGGGCTGCGCCGCGGCGGCGTCATCGCCGTGCACAGCACGATCCATCCCGGCACCTGCAGGCGGCTCGAGGCGCGCGCCGCGGCACAGGACGTCCAGGTGGTGGACGCGCCGGTGAGCGGAGGCGCGCCGGCCGCGGCGGAGGGGCGGCTGCTGGTGATGGTGGGGGGCGAGTCCGGCACCGTGCGGTACTGCCGCCCAGTCTTCGAGAGCTTCGGCGACCCCGTGGTGCACCTCGGCCCGCTGGGGTCCGGGCAGGTCGCCAAGCTCCTCAACAACGTGCTGATGACCGCCAATCTGGCGACCGCAGCCGACACGCTCGCCCTCGGCCGCGAACTGGGCGTCGATCCGCGGGCTCTCGCCGAAGCCGTCGGGCACGGCAGCGGCGCCAGCTACGCGCTGGGCCGGATCGCCGGGCACGGCGGCTCACTGGAGGCGATGGCTCCGTACGCCGGTCGGCTGCTGCGCAAGGACGTACGCCTCCTGGCGCAGCTCACCGGCGCCGCCGGTGAGGGCGGGGGCACCGTGCTCGCGGCCGCCGACGCCGCGCTGGAGGAGATGGACCACCCCCGGTGACGCGCCTGCGGCGGACGCATCCACGAGGCCGCACGCCCTAGGCGTAAGCAGATTTCCACATCAGAGAATATGACTTCAGCGATGCAGGAGGCGGGATGCCTGTCAACGGGAAACTGCTGATCGACGGTCAGCTCCTCGACGCGCCACGGACCTACGAAAGCCTCAACCCGGCCACGGGCGAAGTCCTCGGTCGGGCGCCCGACGCGACACCCGCCGATGCCGAGGCCGCCGTCGCGGCCGCCCGCCGTGCCTTCGACACGACCACATGGGCGACGGACAAGGACTTCCGCATCCGGTGCCTCGACCAGCTCTATCAGGCGCTGAACGACCACAAGGAAGAGCTGCGCGAGCTGACGATCGCCGAGGTCGGCGCGACCCGCGCCCTCACTCACAGCGCGCAGCTCGACGACCCCATCAACATCGTCCGGTACAACGCCGATCTGCTGCGTACGCACCCGTTCACGGTCGACCTCGGCGAGATCGACTCGCGCGGGCAGCGCCACCACCGCTGGGTGGAGAAGGAGCCCGTCGGCGTCGTCGCGGCGATCCTGCCGTACAACTACCCCAACCAGCTGGCACTGGCCAAGCTCGCCCCCGCGCTCGCCGCCGGTTGCACGGTCGTCCTCAAGGCCGCTCCCGACACCCCGCTGATCACCCTCGCACTCGGCCAACTCATCGCCGAGCACACCGACATTCCGCCCGGCGTGGTCAACGTTCTGTCCTCGTCGGAGGCAGCGGTCGGCGAGGTGCTGACGACGCACCGCGACGTCGACATGGTCAGCTTCACCGGCTCGACCGCGACAGGGCGCCGCATCATGGCCGCCGCGAGCGAGACGGTGAAGAAGGTCTTCCTGGAACTGGGCGGAAAGTCCGCCATGATCCTCCTGGACGACGCCGACCTCGCCGCCGCCTCCATGCTCGCCGCGTACATGATCTGCACACACGCGGGCCAGGGATGCGCGCTCACCTCCCGGCTCCTCGTGCCTCGCGAGCACCACGACGCCGTCGTGGAGCAGGTCGCGCAGCACTTCGGCCGTGTCCGCCACGGCGACCCGTCAGATCCCAAGACGTACATGGGCCCCCTGATCAGCGAACGGCAGCGCGACAAGGTGGACGGCATGGTGCAGCGCGCCGTCGCCGCGGGCGCGAAGCTGGTGACCGGCGGCGAGCGCGTGAACCCCGGCTTCTTCTACACGCCGACGCTGCTGGCGGGGGTCGACCCGGACAGCGAGATCGCCCAGGAGGAGGTGTTCGGCCCGGTCCTCGCGGTCATCCCGTTCGAGGACGACGACGACGCGGTGCGCATCGCCAACAACTCGGTCTACGGGCTGTCGGGCGGCGTGCAGAGCCGCGACCAGGAGCGGGCCCTCGCGGTGGCGCGCCGCATCCGCAGCGGGACGTTCAGCATCAACGGCGGCAACTACTTCGCGCCCGACGCTCCGTTCGGCGGCTACCGGCAGTCGGGCATCGGCCGGGAGAGCGGCGTCGCCGGGCTGGAGGAGTTCCTGGAGTCGAAGACGTTCGCGACGGTGGTGGCGTAGGCCCGATGAAGGGGCGGCCTGCTGAGACGAGGTCTCGGCAGGCCGCCCCTTCGTTGGGCGCCGCGATGCCGTCACATCACCAGGCCGCCGTCCACGGGCAGCACCTGTCCGGTGATGAACGACGCGGCGTCCGACGCGAGGAACACGAACGCTCCGGCCACCTCCTCGGGGGCCGCCCAGCGTCCCAGCGGGATGCGCGCGAGCATCGGCGCGGCGAACTTCTCGTTGGTGCGGATGGTCTCCGTCATGGGCGTGGCGGCCAGCGGCGCGAGCGCGTTCACGAGGATCTGCTTGCGCGCCAGTTCGCGGGCGAGGGACTTCGTCAGACCGACGATGGCGGCCTTGGCCGCGGAGTAGTTGACCTGGCCGAGCGTGCCCGTGATGCCGGCGGACGAGGTGACGTTGATGATGCGTCCCGTGCCGTCGGCCGGCAGGTGGGGCAGGGCGGCCTGCGCGCAGTGGAACGCACCCATGACGTGGATGTCGATGACGCGCCGGACGTGCTCCTCCTCGAGGTCGGGGAACATGGCCGGCGCCGTCACGCCCGCGTTGTTGACGAGGATGTGCAGTGTCCCGCCGCCGAGCGCAGCCGCCTGGGCCGCCGCGTCGTCGGCCGCCGCCCGGTCGCGTACGTCGAGGCCGGTGCTGTCGGCCTTGCCCCCGTCGGCGCGGACATGCTGGGCCGTTGCGGCTGCGGCCGTGGCGTCGATGTCGGTGACCAGTACTGCGGCGCCCGCGCGGGCGAGTGCCTTCGCCACGGCGGCGCCGATCCCGCCGGCCGCTCCCGTGACCAGCGCCGAGCGCCCCGTGAGATCGAACGGCGCGGCGTGATTCGCCATGACATACCTCCTGCTTGAACTCATGAAGGGCGGGCCCGACCGTGAAGTGCCGCCGCCCGGACGGCGGCGGCACTGACTGCGCCTTGCTGTGTCCTCTCCCGCGCCGAGGAGCCTCCCAGGCCCCAAGGCGCTGGGCAGAGGACCTACTTCTTGGCAGCCGCCACGGCCGCCCGCGCACGCGACCGGAACGCCTCCAGCTTCTCGGACGGCTCGATCACGCGCTTACTGCGGGACTGGATGCTGACGTCGTGCCCGGCCACGGCGCGCCGCAGTGCCCCCACGGTGGCCTGCTCGCGCGGCACGTGGGCGAACGGGTCGAAGGAGTACCAGCGCATGGCGTTCTCGTGGGTCATCTTGTTGGTGTCCTCGTCCGGCACCTCGAACCGCTCCAGGACCTCGCCGAGTTCCTCGGGGGCCCCCGGCCACATCGAGTCGCTGTGCGGGTAGTCGGCCTCCCAGCAGATGTTGTCGATGCCGATCTCGTGACGGAGCTTCACGCCCAGCGGGTCGCTGATGAAGCAGGTCAGGAAGTGCTCGCGGAACACCTCGCTGGGCAGCTTCCCGCCGAAGTCCTGGAGGGTCCACGTCGCGTGCATCTCGAAGGTGCGGTCGACGCGCTCCAGGAAGTACGGGATCCAGCCGGTGCCGCCCTCCGACAGCGCGATCTTGAGGTCCGGGTAGTCCTTCACCGGACGCGACCACAGCAGGTCGGCCGCCGCCGAGACGATGTTCATCGGCTGGAGGGTGATCATCACGTCGGGCGGCGAGTCGACAGCCGGGACCGCGATCCGCCCCGAGGATCCGATGTGCACCGACAGCACAGTGTTCGTGTCGCACAGCGCCCGCCACAGCGGATTCCAGTACGGGTCGTGGAAGCTCGGGTAGCCCATCACGGCCGGGTTCTCGGTGAAGGTCAGCGAGTGGCAGCCCTTGGCGGCGACCCGGCGCACCTCCTGAGCGCACAGCTCGGCGTCCCAGATGGCGGGCAGCGCCATCGGGATGAACCGGCCGGGGTAGGCCGCGCACCACTCGTCGATGTGCCAGTCGTTGTACGCCCGCACCAGCGCGAGCGAGAAGTCGGGGTCCTCGGTGGCGAACAGGCGGGCAGCGAAGCCGGGGAAGGACGGGAAGTTCATCGAGGCGAGGATGCCGCCCGCGTTCATGTCCTTGACGCGCTCGTGCACGTCGTAACAGCCGGGCCGGATCTCGTCCAGGCCCTGCGGCTCGAGCCCGTACTCCTCCTTGGGCCGCCCGGCGACCGCGTTGAGCGCCGCGTTCGGGATCACCGTGTCCCGGAACTGCCACACATCGGTGCCGTCGTCCCGGTGGACGAGCTGCGGCGCGTCGTCCCGGTACTTCTTCGGCAGATGGTTCACGAACATGTCGGGCGGCTCGATGATGTGGTCGTCGACGCTGATGAGGATCAGATCGTCCCGTTGCATGTCGGTCCCTTTCAGTCGGACGCGGGCAGCGCCTTGGCCGCCTTGAGGGTCATCGGGACGCCGTCGCAGCTGAGCGATCCCGAACCGGAGGAGGTGCAGAGCAGCTCGAGCGTCTCGCCTGCGTCCACGTAGCGCTTTCCGATGAGCGTGGCCGCCTCGGGGCCCCCGGGTGGCGGTGCGGGCCTGGCGGAAGGCGCCGGAACCATCGGCCCGCCCCCGCAGGTGATGGCCGGCCGGCGGTCGGCCGGGGCACGGACGACGATCACCCGGGTACTGCACACGGTGCTGGCCAGCTGGAGACCGGGGCGCAGTTCCTGGGCCGGTGACGTCATGGCGATTTCCTTTCGGACGGGCGCCCACGGGCCGGGCACGGTCCATGGACACCAAGTCACCCTCTCAGTAAAGGGAAACTAGCTTCTCGCTACACGGCAATCAACCACTCGTACCGAACAATCGGCGAACCTTGCACAAGCCGCCGCGACGGCGGTTGACGCGGCCTCGCCTCCGTGAAACCCTGAAACGCACATCTGGAAACATCGTTCTCGATACAGAGAATCAACCGAGCGCCCGCCTTGTCGGCGGGGCGTCCCGTGCGTCGTAGGGAAGGACGGAATCACCCGTGTCCACTGACGACCTGATGGAGATCCACCAGTTGCTCGCCCGCTACGCGGTGACCATCACCAAGGGCGACATCGACGGCCTGCTCAAGGTCTTCACCTCCGACGGGACGTACAGCGCGTTCGGCGACACGTATCCCCTCGACGAGTTCCCGGCGTTGGTCGCGGCCGCTCCCAAGGGCCTGTTCCTCACCGCCACGGCGGTGATCGAGCTGGACGGCGACACGGCGACGGGAACCCAGCCGCTGTGCTTCGTCGACCACGCCACGCACGACATGCGCATCGGCTACTACAACGACACCTACGTACGCACACCGGACGGCTGGCGTCTGCGCACCCGCGCGATGACGTTCATCCGCCGCAACGGAGCGCACGACTCCGGCCGTCCGCACGCCTTCGAGCGCAACAGCGCATGAATGTCGCCGAGTTCCGGGCGGGCCTGACAGCCTGGCTCGACGAGAACGACCTACAGCCAGGACCCGACCACACCCTCGACGCACACGTCGAGCAGCTCTCGCGGGTACGCCGCGCGCTGTACGAGGCAGGGTGGATGCGGTACGGCTGGCCCGCCTCGATCGGCGGCCTCGGCGGCCCCGCCGTCCTGCGTGCCGTACTCGGCGAGGAGGTCGCAACCCGCGGCCTGGCCGAGCCCGGCATCTACTCGATGATCGAGGTCCTGGCCCCGACGATGATCTCGTACGCCCGTCCGGAGCTGGCGGCCGAGATGGTGCCGCTGCTGCTTGGCGGGCGCGAGCAGTGGTGCCAGGGCTTCTCCGAGCCCGGCTCCGGCAGCGACCTCGCCTCGCTGTCCACACGCGCCGAACAGCGCGGCGACCACTGGGTGGTGACGGGCCAGAAGGTGTGGACGAGCCTCGCCCAGTACGCCTCGCGCTGCGTCCTGCTCACCCGCACCGCACCCGGCCATGCCGGGATCACCGCGTTCTTCGTCGACATGGAATCCCCCGGCATCACCGTCCGCCCGCTGCGCACCATGCACGGCGTCGACGAGTTCGCCGAGGTGTTCTTCGACGAGGTGGTCGTGCCCGGCGAGCGGATGCTGGGCCGCCCCGGCGACGGCTGGCAGCTGGCGATGGACCTGCTGCCACACGAGCGCTCCACCTGCTTCTGGCACCGTGTCGCCCACCTGTACACGCGACTCGACCGGCTGATCGGGGAGACGAGCGTGCAGGACGAGGATGCCGTCGGTGCCGCCTACCTGGCGCTGCACACCGTCCGGTGCCGCTCCCACGCGACCCAGCGGCGCCTTGCCGAGGGCGCCAGGCTCGGCCCGGAGACGTCCGTCGACAAGGTGCTCCTGGCCACGGCCGAGCAGCGGCTCTTCGACACCGCACGGGACCTGCTGCCGGGGGTCGTCGAACTGGACGACACTCCCTGGCGCACCGAGTTCCTGTACTCGCGCGCGGCGACCATCTACGGCGGCACCGCGGAGATCCAGCGGAACATCATCGCCCGCCGCCTGCTCGACCTGGGAAAGGAGTGACCGCCACGTGGCCGTCGACGCCGGCGAACTGGACCTGCTCGCCGAAACCCTCCGCAAGTCCATGGCGACACACACGGGCGGCGCCCTGGACACCGCACTGAAGGAACTGGGCTGGGCCGAGATGCTCACCGAGATGCCCGACGAGACCGTCCCCGTCGTGTTCCGGCTGCTCGGCGAGACGGGGGCCCATGCCCCGTTGGTCAATGACGTGGTCCTGCACGCGTCCGGGCTCCCCACAGGCACCGCCCTCCCGCTGCCGTACGCGGGCGGAACCTGGGTCCTGTGGGATCGAGCGGACGGCGCGAACACGTCCGCGGGCAGCGAGTCCCTGGACGGCGAACTGCCGTTGCAGCGGGTGGCCGACGGGAACCCCGTGCCCCTCGCCGAAGGCCGCCGAGCGCTGGGCTGGTGGCTGGCCGGCACCGGCCGGGCCATGCTGTCCCTGGCCCGGTCGCACGCCGTGGACCGCGTCCAGTTCGGGCGCCCTCTGGCCTCCTTCCAGGCCGTACGGCACCGGCTCGCCGAGACCCTCGTCGCCATCGAGGGCGCCGAGGCGACCCTGCGAGCGGCCGAGGACGACCTCGGCTGTCTGCTGGCGAAGGCGGCGGCCGGCCAGGCTGCGCTGACGGCCGCCCGCCACTGCCAGCAGGTGCTCGGCGGCATCGGCTTCACGGCCGAGCACGACCTGCACCGCCATGTGCGGCGTGCCTACGTCCTGGACGGCCTGCTCGGCAGCGCCCGCGAGCTGACCCGCGAGGCGGGGGCGCTGCTGCTGCGGCAGGGTTCGGCACCGCGCCTGACCCAGCTCTGACGGACCAGCGCATCGCAGGGTCCGGCGCCTGGCTGCCCAACGGGTGGTGGGCCCGGACGCCCCCTCACCGTCCGGACCCACCCGCTCTCTTCCGCGCCCTACCGCAGCTTCTGCTTCATCTCGTCCAGCTTCGCGAGAATCGGGTAGCCGGTGACGCTCAGGGCGTTGCCGTGCCCGGTCTGGTGGATGTCGAAGACGGACTGGATCGCGGCGTGGAAACCCTGCACGTCCAGGCTCTGGTTGACGGCCCGTTTGGCCTGGCGGAGCCCGAAGGACGGCATCGTCGCGATCCGTTCCGCCAGTGCCCGTGCCTCGTCGTCGAGTCGGTCGCGTGGCACGACCTTGTTGACCATGCCGACGCGTTCGGCCTCATCCGCGGTGAGCGGGCGGCCGGTGAACAGGATCTCCTTGGCCTTACGGGCCCCCAACTCCCAGGTATGGCCGTGGTATTCGACGCCACCGATCCCCATGATGGCCACCGGGTCGGAGAACAGCGCGTCCTCGGCGGCGACGATCAGGTCGCACGGCCAGCACAGCATCAGCCCACCCGAGATACACCGGCCCTGGACAGCGGCGATCGACGGCTTCGGCACGTTCCGCCAGTGCAGGGTGTAGTCCAGATAGCGACGGCTCTCCGCCGAGTAGATCCACTCCAGGGTGATCTCGTCGGGGGACGGCCAGCGGTCGTTGAGGTCATGCCCCGCGGAGAAGTGCTTTCCCTCGGCGCGCAGCACGATCACCTTCACGTCATCGTCCTCGGCGGCCCGCGTCCAGGCCGCGTCGAGCTCGTCGAGGAGCTCGGCGTTCTGGGCGTTGGCGACCTCGGGCCGGTTCAGGGTGATCGTCGCGATGCGGTCCTTCGCCTCGTACAGGATGGTCACGGCGGCTCCTCAGCGTCGGGGCAGGCCGAGCAGGCGCTCGGCGATGATGGTGCGCTGGATCTCGGACGTGCCGCCGAACAGCAGCCGCTGCCAGCGCCGGGCCCAGTCCGGGATGTGGGCGGTGGACCGGGAGCGTTCGGTCGCCTCCGTCTCGGTGGGGAGGTGCTCTGTCAGGAACGCCGCGAACTCGGCCCGGAAGGCCTCGACGTCGTCGTCGAAGGTCAGCCGCATGACTCTCCCCTACTTGGCGACAACGCCGATAATATCGTTCTCGATCAGAGAAATGATAGTCTCTCAATCCACTGACATTCGCCTGCCATGGATGAATACGCTTCTCTCGTCTACGCAGTACCATCGCGACATGACACAGAAGGCAGATCTCACCGGTGGTCCACCGCTCGGCGAACCGACCTGGAAGCAGCGCGCCGTCGAGCGTTCCACGAGGACGATGCAGCTGCGGGCCGAGCAGCGGGTGCAGCGCTTCCTGGACTCGGCGCAGGCGATCATGGCGGACAAGGGCACCACGGACTTCACCGTCCAGGAGGTCGTGGACCGCTCCCGCCAGTCGCTGCGCAGCTTCTACCAGCACTTCGACGGCAAGCACGAACTGCTGCTCGCCCTCTTCGAGGACGCCCTGAGCCGGTCGGCCGTCCAGATCAGGGCCGCAGCAGATGAAGCGGACGCGCCGTTGGCGCGACTGGAGGCCGCCGTACGACTGCTCTTCGACGGCTCACGGCCCAACCCGGCGATGACACACCCGCTGTTCACCGACTTCGCCCCGCGGTTGCTGCTGACACATCCCGAGGAGGTGAAGGTCGCGCACGCGCCCGTCCTCACGGTCCTCAGCGACCTCATGACGGAGGTGGAGGCGGACGGCGGGCTGCGCCCTGGCCTGAAACCCCGCCGGGCAGCCGCGATGGTGATGCAGACAGCGATGTTCCTGGCGCAGTCCAGCGGACCCACGGAAAGCCCGACCGCCCACCCGCTGACCTCCGACGAGGTCTGGGAGTTCTGCTCCGGAGGGTTCACCCGCGACTGAGGCGCATACCGTTCACAGACCGCCTCGAGGCGAGAATCCTATTCTCGTATCCGAAGAACTCTCTTACACTCGGTGCATGTCAGACCTCTGGAGCGATCTTCTCGACTGCCTCGGCCTGCGTGCGCTTCCGTCGCCGCCCCCACAACCGGGCACGGGTGGGGCGGGCGTACAGCCCCCGAGCCCTCAGTCCGCCCGCCTGGTCTTCGAAGGCCCCAACCAGCAACTGAGCTACCACCGACTGTTCGGCGGGCAGCTTCTGGCCCAGTTCGTCCGCGCCGCGACACTGGCCTGCCCCGACAAGGCCGTCAAGTCCCTCCATGTGCTGTTCCCGCGCGCCGGCCGTACGGATGAGACCGTCCGCTATGAGGCAGAGTGCCTGCACGAGGGCGGCACGTTCGCCACCTGGACGATCGTCGCCCGGCAGCGGTCGGGCGTGGTGGCCACGGCGTCGGTGTCGATGCATGCCGACGAGGACGGACCCGACCACCAGACCGTGGCCCCCGTGGCCGCTCCCCTGCCCCCGGAGCACCGGGTGGAGCTCGATCTGCTGCCATGGGAAACGCGGGCGTCCGCCGATCTCGACGCCCCTGCGGCGCAGCCGCCGGAACTCGACCTGTGGATGCGCACGCCGGAAGCCGACCCCCACCTCGCCCCCGCCCTGCTCGCGTACGCCACGGACCTGACCCTCATCGGCACGGCGCTCCGCCCGCTCGAGGGAGTCAGCCAGCAGGACGCCGGAAAGGCTTTCACCTCAGCGGTCACCTCGCACACCGTGTGGTTCCACCGGCCCTTCCGTACCGACGAGTGGCTGCTGCTCCGCCAGCACTCTCCGCTCGTGGCGCACGGCCGCTGCCACGGCCGCGGTGACGTGCTCACCGCCGACGGCTCCCTCGTCGCGTCGTACGCACAAGAGGCCCTGCTGCGTTTTCGTCCGGCAGACCGCCCGGCAGAGCAGCCCTCCTCGTAGCCTGGCCGACGAGGCGGGGGCACCCCCCGTGGGTGCCCCCGCAGTCCGAGCAGGTCGTCAGAAGCGCTCGGTCAGCCTCACGGCGCAGCCACCTCGATCACCAAGGCCGATCCCATCCCACCGCCCGCGCACATCGACGCGACGCCGATCCCGCCCCCGCGGCGCCGCAGCTCGTGCACGAGCGTGACGAGCATGCGGCCGCCGGTGGCGGCCACCGGGTGGCCGAGGGAGCAGCCGCTGCCGTTGACATTGACCCTGTCCGGGTCGAGGTCGAGGAGGCGCACGGTCGCGACGCACATGGAGGCGAAGGCTTCGTTGATCTCGTAGAGGTCGACGTCTCCGGTCGAAAGACCGGCGCGGGCGAGGGCCTTGGGGATCGCCTGGACGGGGGCGAGCCCGGTGTCGGCGGGGTCGACGCCGACGGATGCCCAGGAGCGCACGGTGGCCAGGGCGGGCAGGCCCAGCCGGTCGCTGGCGACGGCCAGGACGGCGGCGCCGTCATTGCCGCCCGCGGCGTTGCCCGCCGTGATGCTGAACCCCTCGATCTCCGGGTGCAGTGGTTTGAGCGCGGCCAGCTTCTCCAACGACGTGTCGCGGCGCGGGTGTTCGTCGATCCGGAACGGGCCGTACGGCGTGTCGACGGGTACGGTCTCCGCGTCGAAGCGGCCCTCGTCGATGGCGCGTACGGCGTTGCGGTGCGAGCGCAGCGCCCAGGCGTCCATCTCCTCCCGGCTGACGCCGGCCTGGACGGCGGCGTTCCAGCCGACTGTGATCGACATGTCGAGGTTGGGGGCGTCCGGCCGCTCCGGGTGGGTGGGCGGCATCCATTGGTCCGTCCACTCACCGGCCACCCGGAAGCGCGACCTGGGCGCGGTGGAGGCGGAGTTGACGCCGCCGGCGACGACGACCTCGTCCATCCCGGCACGCACGGAGGCGGCGGCGGACTGGACGGCGGCGAGCCCGGCGGCGCAGTGCCGGTTGTGGGCCAGCCCAGGTACGGAGGTCAGGCCCGCGGTGATCGCGGCGTGGCGGGCGATGACGCCGCCACCGTACAGGCCCTCGCCGAGGACGACGTCGTCGATGCGATCCGGCTCGATGCCCAGTCCGGCGAGGCGCTCGGCTGCGGACCGGACGACGAGGTCTGCCAAGTCGTAGGCGGTGGTGTCGCGCAGCGTTCCCTTGAAGGCGGTACCGACGGGGGTGCGCAGGGCGGACACGATGACGGCTTCAGGCGCTTCAGGCATGGGTGGTCTCCAGGGAATCCAGGGTGTCCAGCTCGGCGAGGAGGGCGCGGCGCAGCAGCTTTCCGGTGTCGGTACGCGGCAGTTCGGGGCGGAAGACGATGGCGTCGGGGGTCTTGGAGGTGCGCAGTCGGGCCTTGGCCCACTGCCGGATCTCGTCCGGGTCCCCGTCGCCGACGAGGACCGCGACGATCCGCTGCCCCCACTCCTCGTCCGGTACGCCGACGACGGCCGCCTCCATGACGCCGGGATGGGCGAGGAGGACGTCCTCGATCTCGGCGGGAGCGATGTTCTCGCCGCCGCGGATGATGGTGTCGTCGGCGCGCCCCTCGATGAAGAGATAGCCCTCCGCGTCCAGGCGGCCCCGGTCCCGGGTGGGGAACCAGCCGTCGGCGTCCAGGGCGCTGCGCCCCCGGTACTCGCCGGAGATCTGCTCCCCGCGCACGAACACCAGGCCGGTCTCGCCTGCTTCGCAGGGCTTGCCCTCCTCCGTGCGCACGGCGATCGCGACGCCGGGCAGGGCGCGCCCCACGGAGGTGAGCCGGTCCCGGACCGCCGGGTCGTCGGAGGCGACGGCGGCGCGGTGGTCCTCGGGTCCGAGGACGGCGATCGAGGAGGCGGTCTCGGTGAGCCCGTAGGCGTTGACGAAGTCGGTGGCCGGGAAGGCGCGCAGCGCCTTCTCGACGACGGTCCTCGGGGTGCGGGCGCCGCCGTAGGCGAGGCTGCGCAGGGTGGGCGTGCCGGCGTCGCCGCCGTCGGGCACGCGGTCGACGATGCGGGCCAGCATGGTCGGCACCAGCATCGCGTGGGTGACGCGCTCCGCGCGCACGGTGTCGAGCCACTCCTCCGCGTCGAACGCGGGCATGTAGACGACGCGGCGGCCCGTGTAGAGGTTGGACAGCAGGTTGGTCAGCCCGGCGACGTGGTAGGGCGGAACCGCCACCAGCGCCGCGTCGCCGTCCGCGGCCGAGGCGAACTCCAGGGTGTTCAGCACATAGGCGAGCAGGTGCTTGTGGCGCAGGAGGGCCGCTTTCGGCGCGGCGGTCGTACCGCTGGTGTAGAGGATGACGGCGACGGCGTCCTGGTCCCATGGCGCTTCCTGCTCCGGGCCGGGGTCCGACTCCGTCGGGGCGGCCAGCAAGTCGTCGAGGTCGTCGGGTCCCAGGACCAGAGCCCCGGGATGCCGCTCCTCGATCTCCTCCAACTGGTCGCTTCCCAGGCGGTAGTTGAGCGGCACGAAGGGGACGCCGACCAGGGCCGCTCCGAACAGCGCCACGGGATAGGCGAGGTGGTTGACCCCCCGGTAGAGGACGGCGGGCGCCTCACGGAAGCGCCCGGCGGCGCGGCGCGCAAGTCCCTGGAGTTCGGCGGCCGTCAGCGAACGGCCGCCACCCGTCACGGCCGCCCGCTCGCCGCCCGAAGCAGCCATCTCGAGAATCATCGTGATATTCATGAGAGTGCTATTCTCATGCTGGAAGAGCGGGACTTTCAAGAGTGGGGAGCATAGATGCAGATCACCGGGAGCTCCGCGATCGTGGTGGGCGGTGCAGGCGGCCTCGGCGAGGCGACCGTGCGCCGGCTGCACGCGGCAGGGGCGAAGGTCGTGGCCGCCGACCTCGCCGACGACAAGGGCAAGGCGCTCGAGCAGGAGCTGGGCATCCGTTACGTACGGACGGACGCCACCAGCGAGGAGAGCGTGCAGGCGGCGATCGCGGAGGCCGAGTCCGCGGGGCCGCTGCGTATCGTGGTGGACGTCCACGGCGGCCCCGCCAGCGGCGGACGTCTGGTCGGCAAGGACGGCAGCCCGCTCGACCTCGACGGCTTCCGCACGACCATCGAGGTCTATCTCACGGGCGTCTTCAACGTGATGCGCCTGGCCGCCGCCGCGATCGCCCGGCAGGAGCCCCTGGACAGCGGCTCCCGCGGCGTCATCGTCAACACCGCGTCCATCGCCGCTTTCGAGGGCCAGATCGGGCAGATCCCCTACGCCGCCGCCAAGGGCGGTGTGGCGAGCATGACGCTGGTCGCCGCACGCGACCTGTCGCCGCTCGGCATCCGGGTCCTCTCCGTCGCGCCGGGCACATTCCTCACCCCGGCCTACGGGCAGGCGGGCGACAAGCTGGAGGCGTACTGGGGGCCGCAGGTGCCGCATCCTCGGCGCATGGGCCGCCCGTCCGAGTACGCCGAACTCGTCCACCACCTCTGCGAGAACGACTACCTCAACGGCGAGGTCATCCGCCTGGACGGAGCACTCCGCTTCCCGCCCAAGTAACCACTGGCAGACGGCCGTCGGGTCGCACAGCCGAGGAGCCGAGAGAGAGGCAGGGTCAGGGGATGCGATCACAGGGCGCTTCGGCGGCCGGGCGGCCGTACCGCGTCGTCCAGTGGGCCACCGGAAACATCGGCAGCCGGGCGCTGCGGGCCACGATCCAGCATCCGCAGCTGGAGCTGGCCGGGGTGTACGTGCACACCCAGGCCAAAGCGGGCCGCGACGCCGGAGACCTGTGCGGTCTGCCTCCCGTCGGCGTCGCGGCCACCGACGACATCGAGGAGATCCTTGCGCTCGGCGCCGACTGCGTGCTCTACGCGCCACGCGAACTGGACGTCGAGGTCCTGTGCCGGCTGCTCGCGTCGGGCATCGACGTGGTGACGACACGGACCGACTTCCACCACCGTGACCGCCTCGACCCGGCGCTGCGCGAACCGGTCGAAGCCGCGTGCCGCAAGGGCGCATCCTCCCTGCACAGCACAGGGAGCAGCCCCGGGTTCATCACCGAAGCCGTACCGCTGGTACTCAGCTCGATCCAACGACGGCTGGACAGCCTGCTGATAGAGGAGTACGCCGATCTGTCCCGGCGCGACTCTCCGGCGCTCCTCTTCGAGGTGATGGCGTTCGGCAAGCCTCCGGCGGCGTTCGACGCCGGGCGGGTGGAGAACCTGGGAGCCAGTTTCGGCCCGTCGCTGCGACTGGTCGCCGACACCCTCGGCGTCCGGCTCGACGGGATCGAGGCAACCGGAGAAGTCGCCCGCGCACGCAGCCGCATCCACATCGCGGCCGGCACCATCGAGCCCGGGACGGTCGCCGCACAACGGATCACCGTGGCGGGCGTGCGCGACGGCCGCCCGGTGCTGCGCTTCCGGGCCAACTGGTACTGCGGCACCGACCTCGACCGCGACTGGGAACTCCGCAGCACCGGCTGGCACATCACGTTGGAGGGCGACGCACCCCTCGACATCGACATCCGCTTCCCCATCCCGCTGGAAAGGCTGGCGGCCGTGTCCCCGTCGTACACGGCCAACCGCGCCGTCAACGCCGTTCCCTACGTGTGCCAGGCACCCCCGGGCATCCGGACCACGGCGGACCTCCCACAGATCGTGGCCGCACTCGGCTGAAAGCCCCGCCGTGAACTCGCCTTCAGAGAGTGAGCATGGATATCGAACACGCGAAGGACATGGTGGCCCCGACGAGGGCCGTCGCGGTGGTGACCCGGCGATGAAGGCCGAGGACCAGTTCCATCTCGGCATCGTCGCCGAGGACTTCGAGGCGACCATGGCCGTTCTCTCGTCCCTGTTCGGGTACGAGTGGGGCGAGGAGGTCGGCGGACCGATCCCGGTCGCGCTGCCCACCGGTGAAGCCGTCCTGGAGCTCAGGTGCGCCTACTCGGTGACAACACCCCGGCTGGAGATCATCCGGAGCATCCCTGGGACCCTCTGGGAACCGGCGACCGGCACAGGTATCCATCACATCGGCTACTGGTCCGACGACGTGGCCGCGGACTCCGCCGAGCTCGTACGCCACGGTTACGTGACCGAGGCGACGCGGACGGGCCCCGACGGCACCCCGTTCTTCACCTTCCACCGCAGCGCGAACGGATTTCGTATCGAGCTGGTGAGCCGGGCCGCGCAGCCGGGGCTGCAGCAGTGCTGGGCCGTCCCGAAAGGCGCCGTCCCGAAAGGCGCGGCGTGATGTCCCTTCCGTGCGGGCTGAGATCTGACAGGAGGAATCGATGACGACTGTGGGCATCGCGACCGGCGGCGGCCGCGGGATGGGGCTTGCGTGCGCGCAACGCCTCACCGGCATGGTGGACACGGTCCTGCTCGTCGACCGGGACGAGGCGACCGTGACCGCCGCCGCCAAAGAACTGTCGGCCGCAGGCCGAGGAGCCGCCGTCGAGCCCTTCGTCCTCGACATCACCGATGGTGACGGCCTCGCCCGGCTCGCCACCCACGTCCGCGATCTCGGCACACTCCGGGCCATCGCCCACGCCGCAGGCATCTCACCCACCATGGCCGACTGGCGCCGGATCTTCACCGTCGACCTCGTCGGGACGGCGATGCTGGCCGAGGCACTCCGCCCGCTCGCCACCGCCGGGACGGCGATGGTGTGCTTCGCCTCGATGGCGCCGCTGCTCGACCCCACCGAGCCGGATCCCGCTGCCCTCGCGGCCCTGGACGACCCGCTCGACGAGCAGTTCCTGGACCGGATCCACGATGCTCTCGGTCCGGCCATCGAGGACACCGGAGTGGCGTACGCGTGGGCCAAGCGCGGCGTCCACCGCTTCGTGCAGCAGGAGGCCGTACGGCTGGGGCCGTTGGGCGCGCGCGTCTGCTCGGTCTCCCCCGGTGTCATCGACACACCTCAGGGGCGGCAGGAGGCAGAGAGCCACCCGTTCATGGAGGTGCTCGTGCAGCGGACGCCGCTCGGGCGCCAAGGGCGCCCCGAGGAGGTCGCGGCCGTGGTCGCCTTCGCACTGTCGGACGAAGCCGGTTTCCTCAACGGCGTCGATCTCCTCGTCGACGGCGGCGTGTGCGCGGCACTGCACGGGCCGGCCGGTCGGCAGTAACCACACGGCGGGATCCATCCGCAGGAGAGCAACGAGGCTCGGTGAGAGGGGACACATGGCTGCGCCACGAATGGTGACCGGACGTACCGCCGACGGAAAGGGACACGTCGTCAGCGGCGGTCCGGCTCCGTGCGTGCCGGCGACCGAAGAGGTGCCGGGCTTCCAGACCGTACAGAACGGCACCGTGCACGGATGGTGCACCTCGTCCCACGAGCTCGAACTCGTCGCGTGCGCGGTCCTGGGCGCCGAGGCGGCTGAGGCGTCGTCATCGCGGGACGAGGTGCAGGAGGCGGCCCGATGACGGCCGCACCGATGACACCGAGCCGGTACGCCCGTCACACGCCGGACGCTCCGGCGATCATCATGGGATCGAGCGGCGAGGTGGTGACCTACGCGCAGTTGGAGGAGCGGTCGGCGCGCTTCGCCCAGGCGCTGCGGTCACGTGGTCTCGGCGTCGGCGACCACATCGCGATCCTCATGGAGAACAACCGCGCGTATCTGGAGGTCGCGTGGGCCGCGCAACGCTCGGGCCTGCACTACACGGCGCTCAACAGCCACCTCCGCCCGGGCGAGGTGCAGTACGTCCTCGACGACTGCGGCGCCGTCGCGCTCGTGACCAGCGAGGCGCTGGCCGACGTCGTCGCCGGCCTGGACCTCTCCCGCATCCCGGTGCGGGTGGCGGCGACCGGCGAACTCGCGGCATTCGAACGCTACGAGGACGTGCTGGCCGGAGAGTCCGCGGAGCCGCTCCCGGACGAGTGCGAGGGCCGCGAGATGCTGTACTCGTCGGGTACGACCGGCCGGCCCAAGGGCGTGTGCAAGCCGCTGCCGGGCACGCCGTTCGGTGATCCGTCGTCGGCTCCCGCGCAGATCGCGCGTGGTCTCCTCATGCTGGGCGCCTCAGCGGACTCGGTGTATCTGTCGCCCGCACCTCTGTATCACGGCGCGCCGCTCGTCTTCTCGATGTCGATGCACCGCATCGGCGCGACGGTCGTGGTGATGGAGAAATTCGACGCCCGCCGGTGTCTCGAGCTCATCGAGCGCCACCGGGTGACGCACGTGCAGTTCGTACCGACGATGTTCGTACGGCTGCTCCGCCTGCCCGAGGAGGAGCGCGAGCGCTGGGACCTGTCGAGCCTGCGCAACGTCACCCATGGGGCGGCGCCGTGCCCCGTCGCGGTGAAGCGGCAGATGATCGACTGGCTGGGGCCGATCGTCCACGAGTACTACTCGGGGACCGAGGACGTCGGCAACACGCACATCACATCGGAGGAGTGGCTGGCCCATCCCGGTTCGGTCGGCAGGCCGATGCAGGAATGTCACATCGTCGGTGAGGACGGTGAGGAGCTGCCGCTGGGCAAGGCGGGTGTCGTGTACTTCGGGGGTGGCCGCCCGTTCGAGTACCACAACGATCCCGGCAAGACCGCGTCGATCACCCACCCCAAGGGGTGGCGGACGCTCGGGGACATCGGGTACCTCGACGGCGACGGCTACCTCTACCTCACCGACCGCCAGGCCCACACGATCATTTCCGGCGGCGTGAACATCTATCCGCAGGAAGCCGAGGACGTCCTCACCGGCCATCCGGCCGTGGTCGACGTCGCCGTGATAGGCGTGCCCGACGACGAGATGGGCGAGGCGGTCAAGGCGATCGTGCAACCCGTCGACCGTGCCGCCGCCGGTGCGGACCTTGAGGCGGAGCTGCTTGCCCACTGCCGCGCGGCGCTGGCGACGTACAAGTGCCCGCGGACCGTCGACTTCGTCGACGAACTGCCCCGCGACCCCAACGGCAAGCTGTACAAACGCCTCCTGCGCGAGCACTACGGAGCAGACGGCATCCGGACGACGGAGTGACCGCCGCCGAACACACCATGCGCGCTAATCGGGACGAAGGCTCCGGAGAAACAGCTGCACCGCGCTCCGAGTGTGGCGTTCCTGCTCGGCGGGATCGCGCACGACGCCGAAGGAGGCGTGGCGTGCGGGTACGACCGAGACCATCCCGAGGAAGTGCTCGGCGAGCATCTCGGGGTCGTCGGCGACGATCGTGCCCGCGGCCGCATGCCGGTTCAGCAGGTCGACCACGAGCTGCCGGCGTGGCCACACCCCTGCGCCATACACCCGGCGGGCGATCTCGGGAAAGCGCGCCGCATGGGCGACGGCGAGCTGCCCGAGCTTGATCATCGACGGGTCGAGCGTCCGGCGCACGGCGGCGTGCGCGATGGCGGTCAACGCCCCTTCGAGGTCGTCGGGCTCCGGTGGGGGCGGTTCCTGCACGGGCCAGTCGGTGCGCTGGATCGCCCATGCGAGCACGGAGCTGAAGACGGCCTCCTTGCCCGGGAAACGGGCGTAGAGCGAGGCCTTGGTGGTGCCTGCCGCCGCGGCGATCGCGTCCATGGTGGTGCCGTCGTAGCCGTGCTCCAGGAACAGCTGGAGGGCGCACTCGCGGACGTTCTCGTCCAGCTGCCTGGCCTGCTCGCGAGTGGGCCGGCCGCCGCGGCGAGGCCGGGTGCCGCCCGGGTGTGGGCGGGATCGGGGCGGCGTCGTCATTCTCCGAAGTCTGCCAGAACCGCTCTCTGGACCGTAACTAGACCTATCAGTATAGTTTTTTGGGATCCCCAGGAGAGCTGGAGGCTCTATGTCAAAGACGACGAACCAGCGGGATTCCATCGAGGCGTTGGACGCCCGCTTCCAGCAACGGCGAAAGCAGGTGCCCGTGTTGGACCGGCGGGCCGAGGCAGAGGGCATCAAGACGATCCGGGCACGCGAGGACATGATCCCGCTGCTCTTCCCGCACACGACGTACAAGAGCTATCCCGAGTCGCTCATCGCGAAGGGCCGCTGGGCGCAGCTGAACCGCTGGCTCGACTCCCTGTCGACCTACCGCGTCACCGACGTCGACGTGTCCGGTGTCGAGGACATCGACGGCTGGATCGAGCGGCTCGAGTCAGCCGGGCACCTGGTGTCGAGCTCCAGCGGCACGAGCGGCAAGAGCTCGTTCCTGAACAAGACCCGGCGCGACCGCGAGGCCTCGCAGCAGAACCAGATGGCCTGCCTGGCCGATGCCGGCATCCCGGCCGAGCGCACGTGGCACGTCATCCCCGTGGGACCGGAGACCGGCCTCAGCGCGCACAACGCATCCCGCGAGATGCTCATCGCCGCCTACGCGCGCCCCGACGCTATCCCCGTGCCCCGCACGCAGGGCCGCAAGGACCACTACCGCTACACGACCCGCCTTGCCGCCATCCGCAAGGCCATGGCGGACGGGACGGCCGAACCGGACGAGATCGCGGAGGTCGAGGCGGCCGGCGCCCAGCGGCAGAGGGAGACCGAGGAACGCCTGCACCACTTCGCGGAGCACATCCTCAAGCGACGCGGCGAGCGGATCTTCTTCAACTCCATGGTCGCGCCGCTGTTCCGGCTGTGCGAGATCCTGAAGGAGTCGGGTGCGTCGGAAGGCGACATCACCGGTGAGAACGCACTGATGACCGGCGGCGGCCTGAAGGGCAACGCGCTGCCGCCGGACTATCAGGCGCAGATCTACCGCATGCTGAACATCACGCCTGCCCGGCATCTGCAGTATTACTCGATGCAGGAGCTGAACCTGCGCAACCCCAAGTGCCTCGAGGGGCGTTACCACGTACCCGAGGGGCTCGTCCTTTTCGTGCTCGACAAGGACGGGGAGTCGCCGGCGCCGGAGTCCGACGGTCAGGTCGAGGGCCGCGCCGCGTTCTTCGACCTCACCATCGACGGGCGGTGGGGCGGGACGATGAGCGGAGACAAGATCCTCGTCGATCTCCGCGCCTGCCCGTGCGGCCGACCGGGGCAGACCATCTTCCCGGAGATCACCCGGTACGCCGACCTGCGCGATGACGACAAGATCACCTGCGCCGGCACGATCGACGCCTACGTCCGCGGCTTCGTCGCGGAATGAGCGGAGGGTTCATGAGCACGGCAACCACGCACGCCCCCGCCGGCACGAAAATCCGGGTGCCCCACTTCGTGCGGGGCCGCCTCGTCTGGGGCGAGGACACCGAGTACCTCTCGCGCGACTTCGGCGTTCCGTTCGTCACGCCACGGCTCCAGCTCACCGAACTATTCGAGCCGCGCGCCCGGTTGGGGCCGGCGTTCGACGTGCCGGTGGCGGAGATCATCGACTTCCTCGTCGAGACCGCGAAGCATCTCACTCTCGAGAAGAACGCGTATCTGCAGGAGTCACTCGAGATGACCCTGCAGGTGAGTGCCCTGCCGCGGCGCATCATCGAGAACACCTTCCAGCGGCCGGGACAGTTCCTGACGCGGGAGGCACTGGAGTACCGCCTCGAGCGCACCTTCGGCGGCACCGATGTCCTCGACGGCTGGGTGGAGCGCACCGACCCCAACGGCCACGTCAGCCGGGTCCGCGCCTTCCCGCCACGGCTGGTCCACATGCTCGCCGGAAACTCCCCGAGCGCGGCCATGACGTCGATCGCGGACGCCGCGCTGGTCAAGGCGGTCAACGTGTTCAAAATGCCGTCGGCCGACCCGTTCACCACCGTCGCGGTGCTGCGCACCATGGCGGACATCGAACCCGACCACCCCGTGCTCCGGTCGATGTCCGCCGTGTACTGGCGCGGCGGCGACGCGAAGGTAGAGGGCGTGCTGTACCGCTCCCAGTACTTCGACAAGCTCGTCGCCTGGGGCGGCGGCGACGCCATCGCGAACGCCGCGAAGTACGTCGGGCCCGGCTTCCAGCTGATCTCCTTCGACCCGAAGGTGTCGATGTCGGTCATCGGCAGGGAGGCCTTCGCGTCCGAGCAGACCCTGCGAGAAGTGGCCGAGCTGGCAGCCACGGACGCCACCGTCTTCAACCAGGACGCGTGCCTCGCCGCCCGCCACATCTGTGTCGAGGGCGACATCGAGCAGGTCGACCGGTTCTGCGTCCTGCTCTGCGAACGGCTCGGAGTCGACCGGGAGTTCGCGTCGGCGGTAGGGCCGAAGCCTTCGGGCGACATCCGCGAGGCGGTGGACGGCCTGCGCTTCCTGGACCCCGAGTACCGGATCTGGGGCGACTACGACGGCCGCGGCCTCGTCGTGCGCTCGCCGGAACCGGTCGACTTCCACCCCACGAACAAGACCGTCAACGTCGTGCCGGTCGCCAACATGCTCGACGCCGCCGCCTTCGCCACGGTGGCGACACAGACGGTCGGGGTCTATCCGTCGCACCGTAAAGTGGAGCTCCGCGACCGCCTCGCCACCGCCGGCGTGCAGCGCGTGGTGAAGCTCGGCAGCGCCCTCACCGGCAGCATGGGCTCGCCGCACGACGGCATGTATCCGTTGCACCGGTTCGTCAACTGGGTGGTCGACGACGATGCCTGACGCGGCACAGGGAGGGGGTATGCGGCTGCGTGTGCTCGGCCGGTCCGGTCTGCGCGTCAGCGAACTGTGCCTCGGCACGATGACGTTCGGCACGGAATGGGGCTTCGGCGCGGAGGAGGCGACGTGCCGGGAGATCTACGACGCATTCCGCGAAGCGGGCGGCAACTTCGTGGACACCGCCGACGTCTACACCGAGGGCGCGAGCGAGACGATCACCGGGCGCCTGATCGCGGCGGAACGCGACGCCATCGTGCTCGGCACCAAGTACACGCTGCCGACTGACAAGAACGACCCGAACTCCGGGGGCAACCACCGCAAGAGCCTGCGGCGCAGCGTCGAGACCAGCCTGCGCCGCCTGGGCACGGACTACGTGGACCTGCTGTGGGTGCACGCGTGGGACCAGTGCACGCCGGCCGAGGAGACCCTGCGGGCGCTCGACGACCTCGTACGCGCCGGCAAGGTACTGGCCATCGGCGTGAGCAACACACCCGCATGGGTGATCGCCCGCTCCGACGCCATCGCCGAGCTGCGCGGCTGGACCTCCTTCTGCGCCCTGCAGCTCGAGTACTCGCTGGCCGCACGCACCCCCGATCGCGAGCTCCTGCCCATGGCTCGCACGCTCGGCCTCGCGATCTCCGCGTGGAGCCCGCTCGCACGCGGCCTCCTGGCCCGGGAGCCCGCTGCGGGCGATGCCGAGCGGCTGTCCCCATCCCTGGCGCGGGCGTTGAACATCGCCAAGGAGATCGCCGCGGAACTCGGCACAACGCCCGCGCAGGTCGCCCTCGCATGGGTCCTGCAGCATGGCCTCATGCCGGTGATCGGCGCACGCACCGTGACACAGATCCGCGACAACCTGACCGCGGTGAGCGTCCGGCTCGACACATCGCAGCTCGAACGCCTCGATGCCGCCACACGCGTCCGTGACGGCTACCCGCACGACTTCCTGCAGAGGCACAGCGCCGCCCTCGCGCCACCTGCGTGACGTGTTCCCTCGCTCCCTGGGCCCCGTCAGGAAGCGGTCTTCGGCTTGCCGTCGTTGCCGTACTCGCCCCGCGTGACGGTGACGGCGAGCAGGGCCATGTCGTCGTCCGCGCCGCCGCTCCCGGTGTGCTGGTGTACGTCGTCGACCACGGCGTTCAACACGGCGTCAGGGCCGGCGAAGCGGCGGCCTGCGAGGCCGGTGACCGGGTCGTAGAAGACTCCGGCACGGTCGCGTGCCTCGGTGACGCCGTCCGTGTACAGCAGCAGTGTGGCGCCTTCGGGGAAGGGGACGGCGTCCACCGCGGCCCGGTCCGGCTCGGCGTCCAGCACCGCCAGGCCGAGTGGAAGCGCCGCCCTGGACGGCTCGGCGGCCCGAACCGTGCCGTCCGGCAGGAGCAGAAGTGGCGCTGGGTGACCGCGATTGACCAGTCTGACCATGTCGCCGGAGGGCGCGATCTCGGCCAGGAGAGCGGTGATGAAGCCTTCCTGCCGGTCCAGACTCGGCCGCGACTCGACCTCGCGCATCAGAGAGCGCTCCAGTCTTCGCCAGACTCCGTCCAGCGTGGGTTCGTCGTGAGCGGCCTCGCGGAACGCCCCGAGGACGAGGGCGACGGCCTCGACCGCGCCCAGGCCCTTCCCCCGTACGTCGCCGATGATGCAGCGCAGCCCCTGCGCTGTCTTCTGGACGCCGTACAGATCACCGCCGATCTGCGCCTCCTTCAGCGCGGCCTCGTAGCGTACGGCGATCCTGAACGGGCCGATACGGTTCCGGGGGCGCGGCAGTACCGCGTTCTGCACGACCGTGGCGATCCCGCGCGCCGAGCGCAGCCGTACATCACGGTGGTACAGCAGGCGATTGATCACCACGGCCATGACCGCGACGGCCACGATCGACGCCAGTTCCGTCAGCCCGTCCTGATGGTCCAGAAAGCCGAAATGGGCCAGCACGGCCGCGTCGACCACACATGCGGCGAGGCCGGTCAGCACGGTTCCCCACAGCGACATCAGCGGGGCCGCGATGATGGGCGCGGCCGCGTAGAAGGCGGTCGCGCTGAACTTCGGCGGGGTCAGTACGTCCAGCACGCCGCCGCCGATCAGCAGGATGAAGGGGAGCAGCCGGAGGCGGCGCACCATGCCGCGTTCCATGTCGATACGGGGCTCACCGGCACTCCCCACGTCCGTGCTCCCGTCGTCTGGGGCTGTCCCCTCAGACTTGCCGGGACCCCGCCCTCCGGCCAGCGGTGCCCACCCCGTGGGTGAACTGATTACGCCGAAGCCGCACGCGCGCCGGGCCCCGATTCCAGGGCGGTTGCCGTCAGCGCCCAGCGCGGAAACTGCGGCAGGGCCACGTCGCAGGGATGAAGGTCAGCTGCTCACGGCCGTCGGCGGTGAGACGGACCGGGCTTGGAGCCGCGTCGAAGCCGTGGTCCTTCAGCGCGGTGAGGTGGGCGTGGATGGCACGCGCGTTCGGCGGCGCCGGCCGCTCCACCAGGGCGTTTCGGCGGAACACCGCGCCTGCGTTCACCGTGCAACCGGCCAGCGCCTCGTTGTCCGCTCCGCCTCCCCGTCGGCGCTGAGCAGGTCGAGGGTGAGCGCGGCGGTCCAGGAGAAGTGGAGCGTGCCGCGGCCCTCGCCGCTGTACGGATCGATGTACTCGGAGAACCGGGAGGCCCCTGCGGCCGTCAGGAAGGACGCGCGCAGTGAATCCGCCCGTCCCACGCGTTTGTGCATGCGCAGTGCGCGCTCGATGAGCCAGGCGGTGTTGAACCAGGCGGGTCCGCGCCAGTACCGCGAGCGGTCGAAGGCGTGACCGGCCAGGTCGTAGCTGGGCACCAGGTCGGTGGCCCGGGCGTGGAAGTGGGGTCCGGACAGGCTCTGCAGGAGCTGCTCGACGATGTCGGCCCGCAGGCCGGGGACGATGAGCGGGATCAGCCCGGCCACGCTGCGCTCGCGGATCAGTTCGTCGGCGGCCAGGTCCCGGACGAGGAACATGCCGGTCTCCGCGTCCCACAGGCGTGCCACGAGTGTGTCGGTGAGCCGCTCGGCGTGGGCCGCGTGGACGGCGGGGTCGGCACCCACGGCGGCGGCGATGCGGGCGAGGGCCAGTTCACTGACGATGAGGAGGGAGTTAACGGCGGGGTCCTCGACGGCGAAGTGGTGCACGGCGGCGTGGTCGTCGTAACCGTGGTCGCGGTAGTCGAGGGCAAGCCGCACGTAGCGGCCGTAGTCGAGGTCTGTGGGCCGGTCGGCGGCCGAGCCGTGGTCGAGGTCAGCGCGCCGGAAGGTGCCCGGGGCAGCCGGTTCGACGCGTGCGAGCGGGCTGTCCCAGCAGGGGCTGTTGTCCATGCCCGCTTCCCAGGGATGCACCATTGCCGTGAGGCCGGCGCCCGCCAGGTCCCGACAGCGGAGCAGATAGCGGTGCCAGGCGGTGAGCCGGGGGTACACGCGCGCGAGGAAGCCGCGGCGTTCGGACTCCATCGGGTCCGCGCGGTGCACGAGCCAGGCGGCCAGGGCGTGGACGGGCGGCTGCACGATGCCCGATGTCTCGGCGACGGCCGGGGCACCGGCTGCCTTTCCGGCGCGCGACGACTGCCAGAAGTCCGGGCTCGGGAAGTACGCGCCCAGAGGGAGGGCGGGGTTGAAGACGATGTGCGGGATCCGGCCGTCGCCCCACTGGGCGGCGAGCAGCGTCTCCAGTTCGCACTGGGCCCGGCGCACCGACAGGTGCCGCAGCCCGATCGCGATGAAGGCGGAGTCCCAGCTCCACTGGTGCGGGTAGAGGCTGCGCGACGGGACAGTGGAGGTACCCGTCCAGTTGTCGAGCAGGACCCGCGCCGCACCGCGCCACAGTGCCAGGTGGGCGGACCGGGTGGGCGTGGGTGGACCCGCGACTGCCCTCACGCGCCAGACCTCCGCGAGGAGGCAGCGGTGGCGTGGAAGGACCCGGGCTTCTGCCGCTCGGGATGCCGGGGACTACGACCCCGAATTGAGGAGTGGATACGTAACGGCAGGTCGTCGGCGGGCAGTTCGGCATCTGCCTGCTCGGCCGCCTCCGCACGGCGGGGACCGCTGAACTGCACGACGCGTTCCACGAAGCGCTCCGAAGAGTTGGGGAACCACCGGTTATGACGAGAGTATCCACAACTTTTGTCTTGTCAACGAACAAAAGTGATGTTGTGATGCGGTGTGGAGCGGTTTCAGTAGACGAAAGTCGCAGATGGGGACACGCGCGCGACTCGTCGGCGCCGCGGCGATGGTCGTCGACTTCCTCTACTCCCCCGACCGCGCCGACACCCGCCTCGCCGCCCTCAACCGCTGACACGTTGAACCGTCCTGACACGCAAGGGGCTCATCGTCACCGACCTGGAGCGGGCGCGCGCGAAACGGGAGCCGCTGACGCGAAACAGCGGGCACTGAAAGTACGATCAACCAATGTCTGACACGACCGAAACCATGCCCGGCTGGCTGTCTCCCGACGAACTCGAACAGGCGCGCGCAAGCATGCCGATCCTTTACGTCGAAGCCGTGCCGGTGCGAGTCGACGGCAGCGGCGAAGTCACCAGCATCGGACTGCTGCTCCGTATCGGGCCCGACGGGACGGTCAGCCGCACCCTGGTCTCCGGGCGGGTACTGCACCATGAGCGGGTCCGGGATGCCCTGCTGCGCCATCTGGAGAAGGACCTCGGCCCGGTGGCGCTCCCTCAAGTCCCGCCCTCCTTGCAGCCCTTCACCGTTGCCGAGTACTTCCCGACCCAAGGGGTCACGCCTTTCCACGATCCCCGCCAGCACGCGGTGTCCCTCGCCTACATCGTCCCGGTGGCCGGCGACTGCCGCCCCCGGCAGGACGCCCTCGACCTGGTCTGGTTCAGCCCGCAGGAAGCCTCGTCGCCGCTGGTCCAGAATGAGATGCCCGGCGGGCACGGAGTCCTCCTCAAGCAGGCCCTCGCACACGTCGGCTGCCTGTCCTGAAAGAGGGCGCCGGTCCGCCCTCCTGCACGGTGGCCGGACCTGAGCCTGGACACCAGCACCGCTGTGGCCCTCTCCGATCTCACTGGCCGGTCAGGTCGGCCACGAGCCGGGCAGTGGTGGGAGTGGGGAGGTCTTGGGCCTTGGCGATGCGGAGTACGGCGCCGGCGATGGCGTCCAGCTCGATCGAACGGTCGGCTTCGGCGTCCCGTTGCATGGAGGACTTCATGGTGGCGGGTACGCGGTCGAAGAAACCGAGGACCGCGTCGGCGTCGGCAGGCGCGCCCGCCGCGCGGGCGACAGCGGTGATCTCGCGGATCACGGTGAGCAACTCCTGCCGGTGCTCGGTGCGTACTGTGCCGACGTCCGTGCGGTGACGTGTGGTCATGAGCGCGAAGGGCGCGAGGAAGACGAGCTTGTCCCAGAGCATCGCCGTCTCGTCGTCGCGGACGGCCACATCGAGGCCCGCTCGTCGCAACTGCTCGGCAAAAACGTCAAGGCGGTCGCGCAGCGCGGTGTGGCCGGCCAGCTCGACGGAGGCGAAGGGGCTGGTGTGCTCGATCTGCCCTGGTGCGACGCGGGTGGACTCCACACGGATGGTGGCGGCCACCACCTGTTCGGCGGGATAGCGCTCACGGAGCAGGTCGAGGTGTTCGATGCCGTTGAGCAGAGGTACGACCAGGCCACCGCCGAGGGCTTCTCTGCCGACGCGGTCCAGCGCCGAGGCAAGCGCCGTCTCCTTGACCGTGATCAGGCATGCGTCCACCGGCTCGCGCAGGACGGTGTCGGCCTCCACCGGCACGGTGAACTTGCCATAGCGCTCGCTGGAGACCGTGAGGCCGTCCCGCCGCAGAGCATCCGCCGTGTCCTGACCGGCGATGCACAGCACACGGTGTCCTGCACGGGCAAGGAGTGCGCCTACGAGTCCCCCGACACCGCCGGGCCCGAGCACCGCGACGGTGGGACCTGACGTGCTCATATTTCCTCCTGCCTCCGACGCTCTTCGTTCGTCACGAGTTATACTCGTGACGTGATCGAACGCGCAACCTTCGACGACCTGACGGCGGCAGACCTGGAGTTCAGGTTCCGCTCCGGACGGCTCTGCCTGGCCTTCGCCGGCACCGTCGGAGCGCGCTGGCGCGACGGCGGCTTCGACCGCCTGCGCACTCCCGCGGACCTGGCGCGCTGGTACGTCGAGGCCGGGCTTCTGGACGATGCGGTCCCGGTCACGGAGGCCGGCCTCGTCAGGGCGCGCACACTGCGTGAGGCCGTCTACCGGGCGGCCAAGGCGCTGATGGCGGGCGAGTCTCCCGCCGCGGCGGACGAGGAGACCATCAACGCAGCCGCGGCCGAGCCTCCGCTGGTCCCCCGGATGCAGGGCACAATCGCGACCCTCGCCGTACCGGTCGCCGGCGCCGAAGGAGCCGCGCTCAGTACCGTGGCGCGGGACGCCATCGAGCTCTTCACCACCGCGGAGGCCGAGCGCATCAGGGAATGCGAAAGCGACGAGTGCTCACTGCTGTTCGTGGACCTCAGCCGCCCGGGCAGGCGGCGCTGGTGCTCCAGCACGGCCTGCGGCGGCAAGGAGAGAGCCGCCAACTACCGTCAACGGCAACGGAACCGGCCGCGCCACTAGGGCGTGTTCGGTGGCTCGCGCCAGGTCGTCGCCGCGCCCGGTCTGCCGGGCCGGCCAGACTGTTGTCCTTCGCCGATGCTGAGCATGTGACCGGGCGGGCGAGGTCACGGCCTCTTCCTGCGTGCGCGGTACTGGCCCCAACTCCTCGGCCTGAAGCCCGACCCTGGCTGTCGCCATGCTCCCAGCCACTGCCGCAGGGCGCTGTCGCGGTTCGGGTATGGGCGGTGGAGCCGCCGTTGGCAGGCTGGACGACGGAGTCGGCTCGGAGCGTGATCGGCTCGGGCAGTCCGGTGGTGCGGTTGACCGGCCTGCGCGCACCTGACACCGCCACGAGCGGCGCCCCGGTCGTGGCGGAAGCCGCGGCCGAGTCGGTGTCCGTCGGGTGGAGTTCGCGCCGCTCGCGTCCACCCGCTGCTGGCGAAAAACACCCGGCCGCGCGACGCCGCCGAGACGGCCCGCCAGCTCCAGGCCGTCGCCGCCTCCGCGTCAACCGCGACGGAGCGAGCTCCGCCGCACTCCTGACCAACTACCCGAAGCGGGTCTGACCCTGTTGTCGCGTTGGCAGGTCCGGCCGGTCCGCATCCTGCCTGCTCAGCAGTTCCGCTGCCTGGTGCTGCGTGTGTGCGGCTGCCCTCTGGGCTTCCGCTACGACGTCTCCGCGTTCGCGTACCAAGTCCTCATAGATCGGCAGGTGATCGTTTCCGGTGGGGGTGCGTGTCACAGTTCCGGTCCTTCCGCTGTCATGTTTCTTGCCCTCGCCGTGGCCTGGGCAACGTGCTCGGCGGGCGTCAGCCGTTGCTCGTACCGGGCAGCAGTACGAAGGTGCTCGCCACCTGTTTATGCCAGGCGTGGGCGAGTGCCCGTAATGCCGTCAGGCCTGGTTGAGACGGGCAGCGATCCCATGCCCGATCAGCAAATACATGACAGCGGGGAGACCGTAATTAAGGACAACGCGTAGACCTTCTGTGTCCATCGTGAAAATGTCCTGCGCCCATCCGGCCAGCCAGCCCGCCGTTCCGTGCACGAAATCGACGAATGCATTCCCTTGGTTCGCGTCGAGCAGGAAGAGCAGGATCCACAAGCCCAGCCAACCGGCCGCGATGTCGGCGATCGTGCAAACCGCGAGGGCTGCCCTCCGTGCAGCGGCCTGGTTACGCACGGAGCGGTCGGGCCCCGAAGGCTGCTCGTACGTCTGGTATCCGGAAACCGGGTCGGTGCTCACAAGAATCCGATCTGATGCGTTGTTCTGTCGACAGGGTCGCCCATGGAGCCGGAGACAGCCTTGGGTGGTGACCCTCTTCTGCCTACTTCTGCGTCATGCAAAGGCGACCGCGTTACACCGTCACCGGTAACAGCCCAAATATGGCGGCCTATTCGGGCACATACCCAAATGTTCACGCGCGAAGGTACATTTGCGGATGGCTTGGAAGAGGCTGTCCCGTATGGCCATCACCTCAGGTTGAGGAGGGTTTTATGCCGCGCCAATGGCCGGCGAGGCTCGGTCGGCCGTAGAGGCCGCATGTCTGCCCTCCTGCGACGCGAAGATGCCCCCTGGACATCGACTCGGACGCCTCCGTCGGCAGGGCGCTGGCGGTCGCGCCCAGCGGGCCTTTCCAGACAAGCTGCGGACTGCGGCCGAGTCGGCGCGGGTGCTGAATCCGGCTCTGGACGCCGGGGGCCCTCAGCCGACCCAGGCTGCGCACCACCGCGACCACCGTCGGCTACCCCGCCTCCGTGCTCGGTCTACTCGGCGTGGCCGTCGCCGGTCCGGCCGACCACGGCCCGCTGGGGCTGCCGACCGCAGCCCTGGCCATCTTCCTTGCCGGCGCGACGCTACTCCGTGCGGCCCGCATGGCAAGCGGCCATCGGGCCGGCTGAGTCGGCTGCCACGGAATTGTGGCGCCGCTGTGCGTGAGCCTCGGCATTGTGACGGCTCGCCAGTTCAACCGGCGGGTTGTTCCGGTCTGTTGGACTGGTGGCGGGCAGACTGAGGGCCCCGTCTGTCGGGCTGCCGCGGGTGGTGAGGCAGTGCTGGAGGCAGCCGATCACCCGGTTGAAGAGTCTGTGCCGAGCGGCGGTGTGGCGGTCTCCGTCGTTGCGTCGTCGGTCATATTGGGCCATGGCGCCGGGTGAGGCTGGTCAAGGCGGAGAAGGCCTACACAGCCGGGCCGCCATGAGTAGGCTCCGCCTGACTCGTTGCGGCCACCGCGATAGCCGCCGTCGGTAGCGAGCGTCCGCCATAGATGGTGCGGAGGTGGTGAGTGTGGTGCGGCGCTCCGGATCGCCGCCGAGATGAGCCCTGCACGCCATGGCTGTCCCGTAGCTGCCGGTCACGGACAACATGATCTTGGTGTGGCTGGTGAGATCACGGCGTCGGAGTCGACCTGGATAGCCCCGTACACCGGGCTTGGCCCCGCAGTTTCGGGAAGTTGGTGACCGCGCTACGCCGTGAGGGTGCGGACGCGGCGCGACGGGGACGACCGTGGCTCTGCCCCTGTAGGACCGCGTACTGCTGGTCGCCGTGTACTGGCACACGAACTTGACGCTTCGCCAGCTCGTTCCGCTCTTCGGCATCTCGAAGTCCGCCGCGGACCGCATCATCGCCCAGCTCCGTCCGACGCTCGCGCTCCGGCCGCGCCAGCGGTTCCGCAAGGGCACCGTCCTCATCGTGGACGGCAGCCTCGTACCCACCCGCGACCCCACGGTGGCCGCAACAGTCCAAGAACTACCGCCCGACGCACGTAATGGTTCGGGCCACGAAGGCCCGCAACCGGGGAATCCTGGCCGTCCAGCGAACCGCCTGGACGGCATTCGTGGAGTACGCCAAGCAGGGATAGTGCTGGGGGTGTTCTGTCGGGCCTCTGAGACGAGCAGCCGCGTAAGCCCCCGAATCAAGGGGTTCTGCGAAGAGATCCCGATCAGCCCGCCACACCGCGCCTGCTGCTGTTCGGCGCGTAGCCGAAGCTGCCTAGCGCTCGGCGGTGCCCCAGTGCTGCGTCGGTGCGCCGCGTTACCAGCGAGGTCCGCACGGGCAGTCAGCCTCGTGTACCGCTGGGTCGTGGAAGGAGCGATCGCGCTGCTGCACTGGTTCCGCCGCCTGCGCATCCGCTGGGAGATCCGCGACGACATCCACCACGCGTTCGTCACCCTCGGATGCGCCGTCATCTGCTGGCGACGACTCCGCACCGCACTTTGTCGGTAGTGAGGGCAGGCAATGCGCCCCAGGAGATGGCCTGCTCGATGCGTCAGAACGCATACGTAGCAGTCGGTCCCGCGCAGCCTCACATCCGGGATCTCAGCACGTCGACCTCACAGCCCGGCGCGAAGGGGTCGAAGCCGTGCTCGATCAGCCATCGAACTGCCAGCAGGCTTCGCAACGACCACCACGCGTGGATCACGTCGAGGTCGATGTCGATGCCATAGCCGGCGATGACGTCGTCGAGGTGCTCCTCGTGTCCGAGCGTGAAGGTGGCGAGGTCGTACAGGGCATCACCCTGGCCCGCCTCGGACCAGTCGATGATGCCCGTGACCTCGTCGCCTTCGACGAAGACGTGCGCGATCTGCAGGTCGCCGTGCGTGAACGCCGGAGTCCACGGCCGGAGCGCGGCCTCGGCGACCTGGCGGTTGCGGGTGACCAGGTCGGCGGGCAGGACGCCGTTCGTCACGAGCCGCTTGCACTCGTCGTCGAGTTCCGCCGCCAGCGCGACGATGCTCCGGCCGGCCCGGCCCGGCAGGGGCGGCAGGGGCGCTTCGTGCAGCTTCCGGATGGCGGCGCCCGCCGCGGCCCACGCCGCCGGCGACCCGGTCGACGGCCCGCCGAGACGCCCGAGCGTCGTCCCAGGGAGTGCGGCGATCGCGAGCACGGGCGGCTTGCGCCACAGGACCTCCGGGGTCGGGACCGGCGCCAGGGCCATCGCCTCGACCTCGACGTCGATGCGCGCCTGATCGGCGTCCACCTTCAGGAACACGTCGCCGACGCGCAGGGTCGCGCGCTCGGAATGGGCGACGACGACTTTGACCTCATCCATGGGCGACAAGTATCCCGGGAATGATCGTCGACGTCGCCGGGTTCATCGCGTGCGATTGCGCGGCTGACCGCGTCCCGCTACCCGGCGGCCTCGTGCGCGACACCGACCGCTGACCAGATCAAGCCCACCACTTTTGTTGGGAGCCCTAAGTCACCACGGGAGGCACCTGCTGACCGGACTTTGCGATGTCCCTTTGTTTTCAGGGCAGTTGAGATCACGTGTTGGGAGCCTGGATGTGGTCCTCCCATGTGCAGCGGGCCACCCGCCGTGGCGTCGCCGTGGCGGCGGACGATGTCTTACCCATCGGCAGCAGCGCGGCGGACTCTCCGATAGTCGTGGATGCGTCCGGCTGCATGCATATGGGCGGTGAGCGCGGCCCTCTTGGGAGAGGTGCCCTGCCTGGCGGCGAGCTCAAGCAGGCGGTCGGCGTCCTGATCGCGGTCGGCTTCACGCAGCAGGATGACCAGGTCGGCGAGGTCCTCGACCGTCCGCTCGGCCACGTGGGACAGCAACTTGTCCAGGTTGCCGTGCCAGGCAGACACCAGTTTCCCAAGATCCGGCACCGTCCTTTCGTCTGCGGCCGTCTTCAGCAGGTCGGTTGCTGTCCGGTGCCCGTCCGGAACCAAGGCCAGCAGGGTGAGGAACTCGGCGGGGCTGCTTCGGATACCGACGGCACGCAACAGGTCCGCCCGGGCTGGGGTGGAGTCCTCGGTGAGCAGCGCAACGACCTCGGGAGCGGGGCGTAGCGCCCCCGCTTCGGCCATGACCTGCTGGCTGAGCTCGTCGTGGCCGCTTTCCTTGAGCTGCCGGGCAGTCTCCGCCACACCGTCAGGCGTGGTCATGTCCTTGGCAATGATCTCAGCCCGTCGTGCAACCTCGGTGGGATGCACGGCCTGGCGCAGCCACAAGGCCGCGAGCGTGGGATTGCCCATCTCCGCCGGGCCGGTCAGCTCGGTAGGCATGTGCTGCAGTTCGCCGGTCCACCAGGCATGCAGGCGCTCGTACAGAACGGAGACCTCGCGGTAGACCGCGCGGAGCACCTTCTCCAGTTCGCCCACCCGGTTCTCCAAGTCCCGAATGCGTGCCCGTAGCTCGTCCCTTGCGGGCTCGCGGTCGGTGGTGCCGCCGCTGGTGGTGGTCTGGCCGCTGGAGTCGCTGCCGCCGCCGGTGGCGCCTTCCAGCCCGGCGAGTTGGCTGCGGAGCACCTCAAGCCTTTTCAGGGCTTGAGCATGCTCTTGTCGCAGGCGGACCGCCTCGGTCCTGTGCCGTTCCAACTCGCCGACCAAGCGCTGGTGTTCCGCCTCTCGTGGTCGCTTCACCTGCTGGGCCTCCTTGTACAGAACGTCCAGCTCGCCTACTTGCTGCGGGGCAAGGTCGGGATGCAGGTCTTGGATGGTGGCCAGCAGGAGTTCGAACATGGCAGAAGGCGGCAATCGGTCCTCGCTGAAGTAGCGTGAGAGCCTTCCCGGACTGACGTGCATGGCGTCTGCCAGGTCCTGCCGGCGGAGGGGCCGGACCAGTTCGTACATCTTGAGCTTGAGCTGGTAGACCTCCTCACTGCGGAAATCCTGCCGCTTCGGTTCCTTCGGCTGCCGTCCGCCCGGCCCCCGTTCCGGGCCATCCGCTCCCTGGCCGGGGCCGCTAGGGTCGACCGGTCCATCGGGGCCATCCAGTCCACCGTTTACGTCCGGGTCAGGATCCGCTTCCGGTACACGGCCCACGGCGGCCAGCGGGTCCAGTTCGATCGGGGCGGTCCACTGGTCATCGCGGCTCGGGAAGTCGTCCGAAGGGTCCGAGAACCAGTATTCGGCGGGCTCGGGAAACGCCTGCGGTCCGTTGGCCGGCGATGAAGGCCCCGGCTCGTCCGGATCATCCGGGCCCGGTGGATTCGGATCGCGCGGCCCCTGCGGCGGCCCTCCCATGCTTGGCCCCATGTCCCCTTGCCCCCCATGTTGTTGCGGATTGCTGCGGCAACAACTGTGCTGGGAAGGTGCCCCGTTGAGCAACAAATGGGCGCGCTGATGTCATCGCTTCAGAAGCACACACGACGACGGAGGGAAGCTCATGGGAAGCAGGGAGCAGGTGTGTCGCCTTCTTAGGCGGCTCCGGGTGGTTGCGGTGATGAGCCTAGTCAGCGGCATGGCCTATGGCTGCGGTAACGGGTTGGTCGGCCTGCTGCTGGAGCACTGGTGACGGCGGCCTGCTGGCCGTGCCTGACGGACGGCGGGGCAGTCCGCCTAAGTACAGCAGCAGCTCTGACGTACGGAGTGGTCAAAGACTCGGCTCCTGAGCATGACAGTTCCGCCGGTGCCTCTAAAGCGTGTTGCACAAGGCTGTGAGCTGGGCATCTCCTTGACATGGCCGTGGTCTTAAGGGCTGAGTGGGTGTGGGTGGAGACGTTCACCGGGCTACAGGTGGCGCAGTTTGCATGTCTGTTGAAGGTGGTGCGGGAGCGGGGCGAACGGCACCTTGCGGGGCCGGCCGTGGTCGCTGCCGTTGGCCGAGCGGGTGCTGATGGTCGCGGTGTACCACCGCACGAACCTGACCATGCGGCAGCTCAGCCCGCTGTTCGGTGTCGCTTCTTCCACGGTGTGCCGGGTCATTCAGCGGCTGGGTCCGCTGGTCGCGCTCGAGCCCGTCGCCCGCCCGGCCGATGCTCCGCCGAGCGCGCATCCGGCTGGGATGCCTCCGCTTTCCCGCAGCCGCGTCAGGGACCGGAGGAAGGCCGATGGGGCGGCGGGCTCAAGGTCTCCTCATCGGCCTGGCCATGCTCGCCATCAGCGGCGTCACGCTCGCTGTGTCCGCGCCGATCCCACTGGAACTACCGAACGGAACGCACACCACCGGCACCGTGGACGTACACGGTCGGCAGTGGAGGATGAAGTTCCAGGCGAACGGGCGCACCCAGCACCTGCTGCTCCTTCCCGAAGCACAGCAGCGAGGCACGGGTGACCGGGGTCGGCTGCGCATCGTCCCGGCCGACCCGACGCGGGGTGGCCGTGCGCGCCGATGACGTGCCCGAGGGCGGGCCGGTCGCGGCGGCGTTCCGGTACGCGTTTTTGAACCCGCTGTCGTTTCCGTCCAAGACGGCCGCTGCGGCCGCGATCTAGCGTGGGCCCAGCAGCTCGCCCGATCAAGAGGAGACAGCACAATGCGTGACCTGGTCTACACCGGTTTCATGTCGCTCGACGGCGTCGTGGACTCGCCCGGCGGCGGGCCGGGGGAGGAGCACCGCAGCGGCGGCTGGGTGGTCAAGGACCTCGAGTTCGTCCCAGAAGCCTGGTCGCTGAAGGGCGAGGAGCTCGCCGACACGACGGCGCTGATGTTCGGCCGCCGCAGTTACGAGGCGTTCGCGGCGGTCTGGCCCGGCTCGAAGGACCACGCCGACTACAAGGAGTTGCCCAAGTATGTGGTGTCGACCACGCTGTCGGACGATGCCCTCGTCGACGGGTGGGGGCCGACGACCATCCTGCGCTCGACGGAGGACGTCGCCGCGCTCAAGGAGGGCGAGGGCGGCGCCATCTTCATCCACGGGAGCGCGGAGCTGGCCCGGCGGCTGTCGGACGCGGGCCTGATCGACCAGTACAACCTGCTCCTCTTCCCGGTGCTGCTGGGTGCCGGGAAGAGCGTGTTCGGCCGGGCCGACCGCGACAAGCAGATGCTGACGCTGCGGGAATCGGAGAGCTACTCGAACGGGATCCTGAAGCTGGTCTACGACGTCAAGCGCTGATCCAGGTCGAGGGCGATCGCGCCGCCGGCGCCCTCGCGCAGCTGCCTGGCGGTGCGTCCGACGTAGGAGCGCAGTGCCCGGGCCAGGTGCGGCTCGTCGAAGTAGTCGAGCTTGGCGACGACGTCGGCGGCCGGGTCGCCGGCCGCCAGCAACCCCGCCGCCGTGCGGGCCCGCTCGATCTGCCGGACGGCACCCCGCGTCAGCCCGGTTGCGGCGCGGAACCGGCGTTCGACCGTACGCCCCGAGACGGCCGGGCGGTGACCCCGCAGCACCTCGGCGACGAGCGGATCACGGACCACAATCCCGGCCCGGACGAGACGCTCGACCAGGGCCTCGGCGTCGTCGGGGCTGGGCGTCTCCCAGCGCGCGCCGTCCAGCCGGAACGTCCGGCGCGTGGTGTCGGGGAGCTCGACACCGCCGTCGACCAGCGCCGCCATGGGCACCGCCCGCAACGAGGTGCCCACGGCGAACTCGATACCCGTGAAGGTCGCGCCCTCCGGCACCGGCGCCGTGCCGGTCCGGGTCTCAGGTCCGGTGATGGCCGCATACGCCCGGCCGTCCTGCTCCCAGAACACCAGGCCCCAGCACACCCCTGCGACGGACGTCATCGCCGTGACCTGCTCACTCGTGCAGGTCCACACGGTGCCGACCCACGGCGAGTCCGACGGGCGCGTCTCGAAGCGCAGTTCCACGGGCGAAGGATACGTCGCGCCGGGCAACCGCGTCGTGGCCGACGAACCCACCGGATGGATCGCGAAACCAGCTGGAGTACTAATCGCCCGAGAAGGTCGGATCCTGCGGCACGGTGTCCGAGGAGGGCGGGAACAGGACGCCGAGCCCCCGTCCCAAGCCTCCGCGCGTTGCCGGCCGTGGGCTCTCGCCGCCCGCGCCGGCGTTGTGGCCCACGTAGCCAGTGACGTAGGAGGCATGGGAGAGGAGATCGGCTGTGATACGCACGCCGGTGTGTTCCTCGGCGAGGGCGATCTTGATTCGTCGGCGTGGCGTACGGCGATCCAGATCGTGTCGGACACGCTCGGGCACAGTGACACCTGGATTCACGCTCGCCGCTACTCAGTGGATCCCCCGCCGGGCGGTACGGGACGAAACCTTTGCCCACATAATGTCCGTTATGTCAGCCATGCAGCCGAATTTCCAGATCAGCCACCGCGACGAGAACGACTGGACCGTGGTGGAGATCCACGGCGAGGTGGACGTGTACACCGTGCCGCAGATCCGCGATCACGTGGTAAGCAGAATCGACGAAGGCCGCCGCCGCATCATTCTCGACCTGCGCCGGGTGACCTTCATCGACTCGACCGGCCTTGGCGTGTTCGTCGGGATCCTCAAACGCATCCGCGAACACGACGGGGAGTTGCGGCTCGTGATCGCCAGTCAGACCGTCCGTAAGATCTTCGACCTCACCAGTCTGTACGGCGTCTTCCCCATCTACGACTCGCTCGACGCCGCGCTGACCGCGCCCTGAACGCACGCGCGCTCCGTGACCGACAGGAGCAGTGACGGTCCGGCGGGCAGAAGCCCGCCGGACCGGAGTTCGCTCACTGGCGTTCGTGCGGGGTCAGGCCGCGGCGCCGCCTGGCACGCGCTCCCGTACCAGGGCGTACAGCACCACCGAGACGGCCATGATCCCGGCGGCGGTGAACACGCCCGGCGCCCAGCTGCCGGTCGCGTCGCGCATCACGCCGCTGACGACCGGGCTGGCCACCGCGCCGATCTCGGCGACCAGGTTGAACACACCGAAGGCGGAGCCGCGCTGCTCGTCGGGCACCTGGTCACCGAGCATGCTGTGGACGATCGGCTGCAGGGCGTTGAAGAACAGTCCGGAGACGAACAGGATCAGCCCGAGCAGCCACAGCGACGGGCGCCCGGCCAGCAGGGAGAGGCCGAATGCCACCGCCAGCAGCGTGTGTGCGACGGCGCAGGCTATGGCGAGCGACTTGCGGCCCTTGCCGCGCCGCACCTGCCGGTCGGCGAGCCAGCCGCCGAGCGGGAAGCCGATGATTCCGGCACCGGCGTTGAACGCGGCGGTCAGGGCGGCCGCGATGAGGGTGCTGTGCGTGCTCTCCTTGACGATCTGTACGGACCAGAAGGAGAAGAACCACAGGTTCCACATCACGGCGATGAAGGCGATGTAGAGCAGCCACATGTTCTTGGTGAGCAGCACCCCGGAGCGACCGGTGCGAACGATCTCGCGCACCACCACAGCGATCATGGCGGCTGCCAGCACGCCGGAGCCCACGGCGGTGAGCCAGTCCGGCCAGCCGAGCCGCTCGGTGAGCAGGAACAGGCCGGTGATGGCGACGGCGGACGGCACCGAGTACGCGAGCAGCCGCACCAGCGGAGGCCCGAGCCGAAGGGGCCGGTCACCGCGAGCCCGGAAGAAGGCCCAAGTGGCCGCGGCCACGAGCAGCGAGACGATGCCCAGGACGTAGAGGGGCATGCTCCAGGCTCGCCCGCCCATGCCGAGCGAGCCGCCCCAGTCGATCAGGTACGGGGTGGCGACGACGCCGACGGTCAGGCCGATCGACAGTCCCGAGATGACGACGCCGAGGCCCATCGTCCGCCGCGCGGGCGGAGTGTGGCCGATGACGAGGGTGCGGTCGTTCGAGTAGAAGACACCCTCACCGAGGCCGGTGAGCACGCGCGCGACGACGAAGGCGACCAGTCCGGTGACCACACCGGAGACGAAGGTCATGACGCCCGCCCACACCAGGGACAGGACGAGCATCTCGCGGTGGCCGTAGCGGTCTCCGAGCCGTCCGCCGGCGTACTGGGTGAGCATGTAGCCCGTGAAGAACATCGAGCCGATGAGCCCGCCGAGGGTGGCGGGGTTGGCGGCGTCGCCGATGAACCCCGCCTTGTTCTCGATCATCCAGGCGATGACGGGGCCTGTGACCGTCCGGTCGGCGTAGCTGATCAGCCAGCCGAGCAGCAGGAACATCCACAACTGCTGGTAGCGGCCGCTGAAGACCGGACGTGGTTCGGCGGTGGCGACGGAGGCGGCTACGGGCCGTCCCGACCCAAGTAGGTCGCGCATGCATTCCCCTTGACGCGAGTGCCCTGTGGGACCGGCTGTCGACCGGTCACCACGGAGCGACTTAAGTAAGCGCTTGCTAAGGTCGCAGCAGGATGATCAAGCGTCAATAGAGATAACGTGGGGAAGCGCTAACTGTTGTGTCTCGGCGCCCGGCACACCGCAGGCATACCGGCCGAACAGGGATGAGCGGGCGAAGAGCAGCCACCACACGTCAGAGATAGTGAGTCCTGAACAGAAAGATGCAACGAGCAGCCAGGACGAATGTGGATACGAGTAGCAGCAGTACCGATCACGGCAGTACTGGTGACGGCAGCACCGACGCAGGCGGTACCGCTGACGCCAGCACGGACAAGAGCAGCACCGACGCAGGCGGTACCGCTGACGCCAGTACGGACAAGAGCAGCGCCGACGCCCGCACGGCATCGCACCCCACGACAGCAGCTCCGGCAAGACCCCACGGGCGCGGGTGGCGCCGTTGGATGATGGACACTCGGCCGCTGCGGCGCCCGGCCTTTCGCCGACTCTGGTCCTCGACCATCGTCACCGCCGTCGGCAGCCAGCTCACCGCCGTCGCAGTACCCAAGCAGATCTACGACATCACGGGCTCATCGGCGTGGGTGGGCTACGCGAGCCTCGCCGGGCTTGTGCCGTTGGTGGTTTTCGCGCTGTGGGGCGGCGCGATCGCGGACAGCATGGACCGGCGCAAACTGCTGCTGCTCACCAACGGCGGTATAGCCGTCACCTCGCTGCTCTTCTGGGTCCAGGCCGTCACAGGTCTGAACTCCGTGCTGGTGCTGATGGTGCTGCTCGCTCTTCAGCAGGCATTCTTCGGCCTCAACTCCCCCGCCCGCAACGCCTCCATCGCCCGCTTGGTTCCCAAGGAGGAACTGGCCGCTGCGAACGCGCTCGGATCGACCGTCATGCAGACGGGGTTGGTGGCCGGACCGCTGCTCGCCGGTGCCCTGATCCCCGTCATCGGCCTGGCCGAGCTCTATCTGATCGATGCCCTGGCCCTGTGCGTCACCGTGTGGGCGGTCTGGCAACTCCCCGCGCTGCCGCCCGCGACCACAGCGGCGACCGGGCGGGCGGGATGGCGCGAGATCATCGCAGGCTTCCGTTACATCGCGCAGCGCAAGGTACTGCTGCTGTCCTTCCTCGCCGACATCATCGCCATGGTCTTCGGCATGCCTCGGGCACTGTTCCCCGAGCTCGCCGCAGAAACGTACGCGCCGTACGGAGAAGGGCTCGCGCTCGGGCTGCTGTTCGCGGCCATCCCGATCGGTGCGGTGGTCGGCGGCCTGATGTCGGGCACGTTCTCGCGCGCACGCCGGCACGGACTGATGGTCATCGCGGCAGTGGTGGCCTGGGGAGCGGCCATCACAGGATTCGGACTGAGCACCAGCCTGTGGATTGCGGTGGTGTTCCTCGCCGCCGCCGGCATCGCCGACATGATCTCCATGGTCTTCCGTGGAGCGATCCTGTTGTCGGCTGCCACCGACGAGATGCGCGGCCGCATGCAGGGGGTGTTCACGGTGGTGGTCGCAGGCGGCCCACGCCTCGCTGACGTCCTCCATGGCACTGCGGCTTCGGCCCTGGGAGTGCGTACGGCTGTCGTAGGCGGCGGCCTGCTGGTCATCGCCACGATGCTGGCCCTGGCCGCCACGACGCCGGCCCTGCGTCGCCATCGAGCGTGATCGCGGGCTGCTGGGCCCGGCGCGGCGGCCCGGCGCCTCCGCCGTAGCCCCTGCCCGGGTTCGAAGACGGCGGTGCCGGGCACGCGAGGTGCGTACCCGGCACCGCCGACAGCCGTCGTCCCGTAGCAGCCCTTACGCGGTCGCGGCCTCCTGCTCCGCCTCGACCTCCGCGGTCCACTCCCGCTTGGCGACCTGCCAGCCGTCCTCGTCGTGGCCGCGCCGCCAGTAGCCGGAGACCGACAGGTCCTCGCGCGGGATCTCCCGCTCGATCCGCAGCAGCCGGCGCAGCTCCTTCACGAAGCCGGCCTCTCCATGAACGAACGCGTGCACCCGGCCCGGAGGGAACTCCAGGGCACGCACCGCCTCGACCAGCGCCTCCCCCACCGGCCGGCCCCCGCGGTGGAGCCACACCACCTCCGCATCGGAGTCGACGGTCTGCTCCTCCTCGGGCCCCGCCACTTCCACGAAGGCGCGGACCTCGGCGCCCTCGGGCAGCGCCTCGAGGGCAGCCGCGATCGCGGGCAGCGCGCTTTCGTCTCCGGCCAGCAGATGCCAGTCGGCGCCGGCGTCCGGCGCGTAGCCACCACCCGGACCCATGAACCGCACCACGTCACCTGGCTGCGCCCGCACCGCCCACGGTCCGGCGAGGCCCTCGTCGCCGTGAATGACGAAGTCCAGCGTCAGCTCACGCAGTTCGGCATCCCAGGCGCGCACGGTGTACGTCCGCGTCACCGGCCACTGCTCACGCGGGAACTCCGCGCGGATCGTCTCCAGGTCGAACGGCTCCGGGTAGCTCACACCCTCGGCCGGAATGAGCAGCTTCACATAGTGGTCGGTCCAGGTGCCCGCTGTGAAGGCGGTGAGCTCCTCGCCGCCCAGCACCAGGCGTTGCATGTGCGGGGTCAGCCGTTCGGTGCGCACAACCCGTGCGGTGTGCGGCTTCCGAGGCCTGCGTGCCGGTCGCCCTGTCATCATGACCCTCTCACCATTCCTTACTTAGTCTCACTAAACTAGCACTTCACTCTGCTCTGTCACCCCTCCACCGTCCGGCACAGCCCGATCCGTTCACCGCGGCGTTGTTACGATCAGCCATCAATCGACAGGAAACTTGATGATGCGATCGCTCGTGGAGGTACTGTCCCGTGGCGCGGGAGCCCGTCACGTGCGGGCGTGGCCTACACCGATCGGAGCCGTATGTCCCTCCTCGCCAGGCCGGCGGTGGCCTCCTTCGCCGCCAAGACGATGCAGAGTCTCACCGGGCTCGCGGGCCGACGCTCCGGCGGGCCCGGTTCGACGGCCTCCTGGTACGCCCGATTCCCTGAATTCCCACGTCAGGCCCGCCCGTTGACGGTCCCGACGCCCGTCGCACCGGCCCCGGTCACGGTGTACACACCCCCGGGCCGGGCGGCGAATCCGCCCGTCCACGTCAACTTCCACGGCGGCGGCTACGTCATGTCGATGCCGGAGATGGACGACGGGCTCTGCAGGTTCCTCGCCGCCGAGGCGGGGGTGGTCGTGGTCAACGTGAAGTACGTCGTCGCGCCGCAGCACCCGTTCCCGGCCGCGCCCAGGCAGGCCTTCGAGGTGGTGCGCTGGGTCGCCGAGCAGGGCGCACAGCACGGCTGGGACGGCAGCCGGCTCACCGTGGGCGGGCAGAGCGCCGGCGGCGGGCTTGCGGCGGCCGTGGCCCGCCAGGCGTTGGAGCAGGGCGGTCCTTCGATCGCGCTCCAGGTGCTCCACTATCCCCCGCTGGACCTCGTCACCAGCGCCAAGGAGAAACAGGCCACCGTCGCCAAGCCCATGCTGCGGCCCTGGATGGCGGAGGTCTTCGACACGTCGTACGTGCCGGATCCGAGCGAGCGCGCCGACCGGCTCGTCTCGCCCGCCCATCCGTCGGACGCCGCCGACCTGAAGGGCATCGCGCCGGCTGTGGTGATCACGGCCGAGTACGACCTGCTCAGGACCGAGGCGACGCGCTACGCGGAGCGGCTGGGCGCGGCGGGCGCCCTCGTCGAGCACCACGACGTGCGCGGAGCCGACCACGGCTACGACTCCAAGGACGACGAGAAGGCCCGGGAAACCTATGCCCTGATCGCCCGCCACATACGACGGGCGACCGGCGCCCAAGCCCCCAAGGCCCTTTGAGGGCACGGATGGCCGGCACGTCCGCCGCACCGGGCGACCGGCCATCCCTCCCGCCGGGAGCCGTCACTGCCGAAGCCGCTGTCCCCTATTCGGCTATTCGGCAGCTTCCGGTATTCGGCTATTCGGCAGCTTCCGGCAGCGCGACGCCCAGCTCCTCGGCGCGCTCCGTCAGATCGCGCCACACCTTCGGTGCCACCGGCACCCCCTTCGCGGAGCGCTCCGCGGCCACCGCGGCGCTGCGCTCGCCGGGGTAGAACACGCCGCCCACGCCGTCCGCCGCCGGCAGCCCCTTGAGCGTGCTCAGGGTGGTGTCGACGGCCGCGTTGAAGCCGTCCGCGTCGCCGAAGGCGGCCGGGTCGAGTGCGATGAGCAGCGCGTTCTGGCGGTGCTTGCGGCCCTGGGGGTCGTCCGAGTGGAAGGCGGAGAAGATCGGCGCACCGACGAGCACGCTGGTGAGCAGCTCGAAGGCGAGCGACATACCGGACCCCTTGGCGCCGCCCAGCGGCAGTGGCATGACCGCGTTCTCCGGGTCGGTAGTGGGGGTGCCGTCCTCTGTGGCGGCAGCGCCCTCGGGCAGCGGGGTGCCGCTCGCCTTGGCCTGGCGGATCTTGCCCAGCGCGATGGTGGCGGTGGCCATGTCCAGGAGGAGAGGCGCGTGGCTCTCTGCGGGGACCGCGATGGCGAGCGGGCTGGTGGCCACGGCGGCGCCCTTGACTCCGGTGTAGCCCATGTTGGGCATCCCGGCGACGTAGCCGATGCCGACGAGGCCCTGCTCGGCGATCTTCGACACGTAGTAGCCGATGGCGCCGGTGTGGACGGTGCGGCGTACCCCCACGGCGGCGACGCCGCTGGTCCTGGCCCGGGTCACGGCCTCCTCGGCGGCCGCGGTGAGGGCCACCGGGCCGGGTGCGCGGTCGGCGTCCAGGACGGCGGCGGCCGGCGTGCTGGACTCGACCTTGATCTCGGCCCCGGCGTTGGCGACGCCCTTGGCCAGCAGGTCGAGGTAGGCGGGGACACGCGCGATGCCGTGGGATTCGACGCCGCGCAGCGCGGCCCAGACGAACACGTCGGCGGTGGTGCGGGCGTGCTCGGGGCTGAGGCCCCCCTTCTCGAGGAGGGCGACCGCGAAGGTGCGCAGGTCCTCGGCGGGGACCAGGACCTTGCCCGGCTTGGGGGTCGGGGTGTTGCTCATGGTGGCGGGTGCCTCCTGGGTCAGCGGGTGACGAGAACGTCGACGACGGCGGTGGTGCCCTCTGCCACGGCCTTGAGGGCGCGCTCCAGCGCGGGCCCGAGCGCGTCCGGCGTGTCGACGGTCTCGGTGTGCATGCCGAACGGCTCGGCGAACTGCGCGAGCCGGGGCAGCCGGTGCAGGTCGGTGCCGAGCCACTCGCCGGTCTCGGCCGCCGCGCCCTCGGGGTAGAACCTGCGGTGGTTGAGGTTCATCGACTTGTAGACACGGTTGTTGAACACCACGATCAGCAGCGGCAGGTCGTACGCCTTGGCGGCGTCGTACGACTGGATGACCGGGTTGTACGCGAACGCGCCGTCGCCGATCGTGAGCACCACGGGCCGCTCCTTCGCGGCGAGCTTGACGCCGAGCGCCACCGCGATGCCCTGGCCGAGTCCGCCCTGCACGTAGAAGTACGAGTCGGGGTCGGAGGCCTGGACGTGGCGCTTGACGACACGGCTGTGCGTGATCGTCTCGTCGACGACGATCACGTTCTGGCCGTCGAGGAGCTTGCGCAGGGTCGCGGCGACGAGCACCGGGTCGATGCCCTCGGCCTCGTCGGCCTTGGCCTCGGCGCCGGCGATGGCGGCCTGCTCGGCGGCGTGCCGCTCCTCCTGCGCCGCTCGGCGCGCGGCGACGGCAGCCTCGACAGCCTCGTCGACGTTCTTGGCGCGCTTGGTGAGCTGCCGGAGCGTGTTGGCGACGTTGCCTTCCAAGTACTTGTCCGCAAAAAGGACTTGGTAGACAACGTGCGGGCGCTGCGGGACCTCGTCGATGACGACGATCTTCGCCTTGGTGGGGCGGCGCGACGGCGGGTAGAAGGGAGCCCGGCAGTTGACCAGCAGGATCAGGTCCGCCTCGTCCATCCACGGCCCGATGTCGCTGCCCGCGTGCAGCGGGTGGGTGCGCGGGAAGTTGCCGCACACCGCCGAGTCGGGCTCCACGACCGGGATGTGCCACGCCTCGGCGAAGGCGACCAGGGCCTCGAAGCCGCCTGCCTCACGGCCGGCCGTCTCCGTGACGATCACGGGGTTGGCCGCCTCGCGGATCATCTGGGCGACGGGGTCGACCTCTTCGGGCGAGCTGTGCGTGGAGCCCGGCTGCACGATGGGTTTGGCCTCACGGCCGTCCCACTCCTCAAGGAGGATCTCCAGCGGGATGTTCAGGTACGCCGGGCCCGCGGGGGCCCGCCAGGCCAGTTCCGCCGCCCGCGTGATCATCGTGGGCAGGGTGTGGACGCTGGCGGCCTCGTTGGACCACTTGGTGAACGGCTGCGCGATGTTGTGCGGGCCGCCCACGATCGACAGGTTGCGGTACCACTGGCCGCCCGGGTCGTGGCCGGGAGCGTCGCCGTACGTGGCCGACTCCGAGGAGGTGACCACCATCGGGACGCCGGCGAGGAGCGCCCCGTGCATGGCCATCGAGCCCTGCAGCAGCCCGGGAGCCGCGTGCAGGAGCACGCCCTGCGGGCGGCGCTTGACCAGTCCGTAGCCGGTCGCCATGCCGACCGCGACGGTCTCGTGGGTGAGGTCCAGGTACTCCGGCGCGGGCTCACCGTCTCGGTGCCGCCGGGCGATGGACTCCCACACCGGGGCCCACTCGGACCCCGATGAGCAGAAGATGTAGTCGGCGCCGACGGCGTTGAAGGCGGAGACGACGGCGTCACCGCCGTCGGCGCCTGGCGTGTTGTTGGTGTCCGTCATCTCTGGTGTTTCCTCAGCCCTCGATCGGCCAGTTCAGGACCTCGGAGATGCCGCGGCCCATGATCCATTCAAGCTCCTCGGGCGTGAAGTCCCAGTGCTTGGTGAACTGCTCGATGGTGTCGGTGTAGGTGATGCCGTGGCCGAGCAGGCGTGTGATGTCAGTGCCGTAGAAGCAGCGCTGCGGGCCCATCTTGTCGACCATCTCGCGCACGTACTTCTGGATGTTGTTGTTCGGGAAGGGCTGCGTCGAGTAGCCCGGGAGCGCCGACACCTTCACGTAGATGTTGGGGTGCGCGGCCAGGTCGGCGGTCTCCTGTACCCAGTAGCCGATCGCGTCGTCGACGCAGCGGGCCATGATGCCCATGTGATCGATGATGATCTTCAGCTCGGGGTGCTTCTCGGCGATCTGGCCGAGCTCACGCTTCCAGATCGGGGCGTGGACCATGGTGGGGATGCGCAGCTCCTCGGCTATCGGCCAGTACCAGTCGTTGGTGCCGTCGATCATCCAGTTGCGGTCGATCGGCCGGTGGAAGGTGAGACGGGTGCCCTTGACGTACGGGTTCTGGGCGAAGTCCTTCAGCATGGCCTTGCCCTCTTCGGGCTTGTTCTGCGGAATGCGGGCCATGATGCCGAAGCGGTCCGGGTGGGCCTCACAAGCCTCGAGGGCGTAGTCGATGCGGTCGCCCTCCCAGGACGGCGGCAGGATCAACGCGCGGTTGACGCCGGCCTCGTCCATCAGCTCGAGGGCCTCCTCGTACGAGAAGGGGTCCTCGCGGTGGCCGTTGAGGCGGATCCGCTCACGCGCGCCCGGGACCCAGGGGCGGTCCGGGGTCTCTTCCTTCCAGATGTGGATCTGCGTGTCGACAACGAACATGGGTTCAGCTCTTTCTCTCGAAGAGGGTGGTGGGGTGGTGCGGGAAGGAACGCTAGGCGGACCGTGAGGCCTTGCCGAGCCCTGGGAGCGCAAGCTGTTGTTGCGCGGAAGTGCGCTGTACGCAGGGCATTTTGAGACTGCTTCAGGAGTCGCCGAAGACGGCGTCGACGATGTGCTCGGCGATCGCCATGGAGGCGGTTGCCGCCGGCGAGGGAGCGTTGCGCACGGCGGTGATCCGGCCCACCTGGTGGATGCGGAAGTCGTCCACCAGAGTGCCGTCCCGGTCCAGGGCCTGGGCGCGTACGCCCGCGCCGCCACGGACCACGTCTTCGGCGCCGACGCCGGGGACGTACAGCTTGGCGTCCTTCATGAAGGCCGTCATGGAGAGCGAACCGCGGTACTCCCTGATGCCGGTCCGCCAGTGCTGGGCGGCCATCTTCCAGGAACCGCGGTAGGCGGCGAGGCCGATCAGGTCCCTGGGCGAGATCCTGCCGAGTCTGTAGCCCTCTCTGGCCAGGGCCAGGACGGCATTGGGCCCGACCTCCACCGAGCCGTCGACCCGGGGGGTGAAGTGCACGCCGAGGAAGGGGTAACGCGGGTCCGGCACCGGGTAGATGAGCCCCCGCACCAGGTCCGTCTTCCCCGGCTTGAGCAGCATGTACTCGCCCCGAAACGGGATGATCTTCGGCTCCTGCTTGTCCTGGGCGAGCTTTGCGACGGAGTCCGAGTGCAGGCCCGCGCAGAGGATCAGGCGGTCCACACGCACCCGCTGCTGACCTGACGCCACCTCGATCCCGCCGGGCACGTTGGTGATGCCGGTGACAGGGAAGCCGAGCCTCACCTCGCCGCCCGAGTCGACGATGTCCTTGGCGAACGCCCGGGCGATCGCCGGGTAGTCGGTGATCGCGGTGTACGGGGAGTGCAGGGCCGCGACGCCGCCGGCGTTCGGCTCGATCTCCTTGATCTCCTCCTTGGAGATCTTCCTCAAGTCGGGCACGTGGTTGTTCCTGGCCCGCTCGTAGAGGTTCTCCATGCGGCCGAGCTCGTCCTCGCGGACCGCCACCACCAGCTTGCCGATCTCTCGGTACGGGAGCGCCCGGTCCTGGCAGTACTCGCGCAGCAGGGACACGCCGCGCACGGTCAGGTCGGCCTTGAGGCTGCCCGGCGCGTAGTAGATGCCGGCGTGCACCACGCCCGAGTTGTGGCCGGTCTGGTGGACGGCGACCTCCTGCTCCTTCTCCAGCACCACGACGCGGGTGCCGGGGCGGCGCAGGGCGATCTCGCGGGCCGTGGCCAGACCCACGATGCCGGCGCCGACGATGCCGATCGTCTCGTCAGCCATCGGCATGCTCCTCTCTTGTCTTGCGGATCCCGCTGGTCCTGCGGGTCCCGGTCGTCAGGCGCCGAAGTGGATGGCGACGGTCTTGACCCGGGTGGAGAAGCGCAGGACCTCTTCGCCCTGCTCCTTGTAGGCCGTGCCGGAATCGCGGAACCCGCCGAAGGGCAGGTGCACGTCCCAGCCTGTGGTGGTGGTGTTCACCGCGATCTGCCCGCACTCGGCCTCGTCCGCGAAGCGGTAGGCGGAGGCGAGGTCGCGAGTGAAGACGGCGGCGGCGAGACCGAAGTCGGAGTCGTTGACGGCCTCGACGGCCCCCGGGAAGTCGTCGACCGCGCGGACGGCGAGGACCGGGCCGAAGACCTCCTCGCGCCAGATCGCCGTCTGGGGCGTGACGTCGGCGAGCACGGTCGGCTGCACATAGCAGCCGTGCGCCCGGTCGCCCTCGGTGTCCGCCTGGCCGCCGATGAGGACGGTGGCGCCCTGCTCGACGGCGCGGCGGAGGTCGGCGAGGACGGAGTCGCGCTGTTTCGGGCTGGACAGCGGGCACAGGGTGGTGGCCCGGTCGCTGCCCGGGCCGATCGTCAGTGCCTGGACCTCGGCGACCAGCAGGCGGGTGACCTCCTCGTACACCGGCTGCTCGACGATGACCCTGCTGGTGGCGGTGCACCGCTGACCGGCCTGGCCGAAGGATGCGGCGACGACGGCCTTCGCGGCCGTGGGCAGATCGGCGTCCTTCAGGACGACGGAGGCGTTCTTGCCGCCGAGTTCGCCCTGGAAGCGGACGTTGCGGTCGGCGAGGCGGCGGCGGATCCGGTTGCCCACCGCGTTGGAGCCGGTGAAGGTGATGCCGGCGATCCGCGGGTCGTCGAGGAGCGCCTCCTCGATCTCGGCCGTGCGGCCCGTCACCACGTTCAGGACACCGGCCGGCAGGCCCGCGTCGTGCAGGGCGCGGGCGAAGTGCAGGCCGGAGAGCGGGGTCTCGGTGGCCGGCTTGAAGACGGCCGCGTTGCCGGCGGCGAGCAGCGGGGCGAGCTTGCGGGCCGGGGTGATCAGCGGGTCGTTCCATGGGCTGATCACGAGGATCACGCCGATGGGCTCGCGCTGGGTGTGAGTACGGGTGTCGGGGCGGGCGTCGTGCAGCAGCGTGCCGTAGCCCTGACGGGCCAACCCCGCGTAGTACTCGAGGAAGTCGGCGGCCTTCAGGGTCTCACCGCGGGCCTCGGCCAGGGTCTTGCCGTTCTCGGCGGTGACGTCGGCCGCGATCTCCTCGACCCGCTCGCGGATCAGCCGTGCCGCGTCGGTGAAGATCCGGGCCCGCTCGAAGGGGCTGGTGCGCTTCCAGACGGCGAAGCCGCGCTCGGCGTGGTCGTAGGCCCGGGTGACGTCCTTGGCGGCGAGGGCCGGAATCCGGGCGATCGGGGTGCGGATGTCGGCCGGGTCATGGACGTCGATCCACTCTCCGGTAGCCACCCACTCTCCGCCGGAGAGCGCTTCCAGGGTACGCATTGAAGATCACTTCCTTCGTCCGCCGCGGTGCGGGTCCGCGGTCTGCACAGGGAGCGGCCGTACGGGACAGGGAGCGGCCGTACGGGCCGGATGCGACAACACACCATGTGGGAGCGGGCCACCAGCCCCGCGGGGGCAGGCATTGCTTGCGCTGCACGCGTGCCGTACGGCGCGCGGCCCGTGCTGGAATCGGCGGGCCCGATCCCGTAGATCAAGGAGGAGACCCATGGCTTACGCAGTCGTCGCCCACTACCGCTGCGAGCCCGCCGACGAGGCCACCGTGCGCGCGGCGCTGCTGAAGATGCGCGAGCACACGCGGACGGAGCCCGGCAATCTGGCGTACCAGGTACACGCCGAGGAGGGCCGACCGGGCGGGTTCGTGCTGTACGAGCAGTACAAGGATCGCGCCGGGTTCGACGCGCACGCGGCTGCGGACTACTTCGACGAGCTGATCGTGCGCACGGTGCGGCCCCTGCTCACCGAGCGCACGGTGACCTTCGCCGAGGTCCTGTAGGATCGGCGAAACGGCCACGGGGCCGGGAGGCTTGCACGCTTCCCGGCCCCGGCTGCTGCCACGGTGTCAGAACTCGTTGCCCCAGCAGTAGCGGGCGAGAGTCTCGACCAGGACGAGCTTGCGGCGCTGGTCCTCGGCGCCGAGCAGCGGGCGTGTGGCCGAGTCGGCGAAGCCGCGCGAGGGCGCGATCGCCATGTCCTCGATGTCCTTGACCTCGGCAGCGGCGTCGATACGGGTCATCACCGTGTCGATGTCCTCGAGTTCGGGGACGGCCGCGTCGACCACGGTGAGACACACGTCCCGGTCCTCGGGCAGGGACTTGAGCAGATCCAGCTCGGCTGCGGTGCCCTGGTAGTACGGCAGGACCCAGCGGTCCGCCGGGACGCCGTACAGCCGCTCGGCCTTGGCGCGGTCCACCGCGGCGGGGGCCTCCCAGCCGGGGCAGAGGCCGATCCGTACGCCCTCGGAGCGAGTGTCGAGACGGACGGCGATGGCCTCGACGGCGAGGGCGTCCTCGAGTGAGAGCGCTCCCGCCGAGGGGGCCTCGGGGGCGGTCTGGGCGAGCAGGAGCGGGTTGTTGAGCTGGATCAGCTTCACGCCGCGCGCCACGAGCAGCTCGATCTCCGCCTGGATGATCTCCGCCAGCGCCTCGCCGAGTTCGCGCGCCGAGGCGGGACCGCCGGAGCCGGCGAGTCCCGGCTCGAAGCAGGTGGCGGCCAGATACGCCGGCGACGGCAGCGACGCCTTGGCGGCGATCTGCGTGAGGCCGGCCACCGTGCCCGCCCAGTCGGCGAGCAGCGCGCCCTTCCCCTTCGGCAGGGACTCCGCCACCCAGCGCGGGAGGCCGTGCACCGTCTCCTCCGTGCGGCGGAAGCCGGATACGCCGTCGAAGACGGCGCTGCGGAAGTCCTCGCGCGGGAAGTCGCCGTCGGTGACCACCGTGGAGCGCAGCTTGCGCTGGAGGACCACCGCCTCCTTCACCGCCGCGTGCTCGGCCTCGCGGAGGGCCGCCTCGTCGATCTCGCCGCGGGCGAACTGCTCGCGGGCGGCGAGGAGTTCGACGGGACGGACCAGGCTTCCGTGGTGGTCGATGCGGTAGTTGAACGTATCCGCCATGGCTCAGTCCCTTCCGTCCTGCTGAGAACCGACCTGCTGAGGACCGACCTGCTCGGAACCGCCCTGCTGAGCCCCGCCCTGCTGAGCGGCGACGCCCCACGCCGAGAACTCCAGCTCGTAACCGAGGGATTCGAGGACCTCGTCGGCGACCTGCTGGTCCTCCCCCGCCGTGCCGCCGGCGACGCCGAGGCCGCCGATGATCTCGCCGTCCTTCTTGATGGTGACGCTGCCCTCGGTGGCCATGATCGGCAGCGCGGCGCCGGGGAGCTGGGAGAGCTGCGAGAAGAACACCGGCTGGCTCTCCTGCCACTTCTTCAGCATCTTGCCGGGTCGCTGCATCACAGCGGCTGTGTAGGCCTTGGCGCGCGCTATGTCGGGGGTAAGCGGGCGGGCGCCGTCCGAGCGGCGGATGGCGACGACGAAACCGCCGGCGTCCACCACGGCGACGCTGAACGCCTTGCCGACGGCCTGGCCGCGCTTGAAGCAGGCGTCGATGATCTCTTCGGCTGCGTCGAGGGTGAGCTTGCTCATGCTGCTTCCTTCTGGGTGGTGAACAGGCGGCGGAGCTTCGCGACCGCGGCGTTGTACTTCTCGGGGGCCTCCCAGTACATGGAGTGGGGAGCGTCCTCGACGATCTCGAGGTGCGAGCCCTCGACCAGCTCGTGGGCGCGCTGGACGGTCTTGACGCTCAGGACGGCGTCCTTCTCGCCCGCGAGGAAGGCGACCTTCAGACCGGAGGCCTTGATCTCGTCGAGGGTCGGGCCGTTGGTGTCGAGGTTGCGCAGGTCGGCCATCTTGGCGACGTTGAACGTGCCCATCTGGTGGAACAGGAACGTCAGATCGGGCCGCTCCTGCTGGAACTGCTTGGTGAGCAGCCGGTCGATGACCGGCAGCTTCACCGCCTCGGCGCGGTCGGCCTTGGCGAGCTCGGTCAGCTCCGCGTGGGCGATGGAGCCGAGGGAGTGGCCGAGGACGACCGAGCCCACACGCTCGGGGCGGGTGAGTCCTGCGCGCAGGGCGGCGACGGAGCCGATGGACTGGCCCACCAGCATCACGTCGGTGAGGTCCTCCTTGTCGAGGACGGCGACGAGGTCGCCAGGGAAGTCCTGGCCGTCGAACTCGGGCTTCGACGAGTGCGGAGGGGTAGGGGCGTCGGACTTGCCGAAGCCGCGCAGGTCCACGGTGACGACCGTGAACTCGTCGCGCAGCGCGGCCACCTGCTGCCACCAGGCGGCGTGATGGCCGCCGGAACCGTGCACGAACAGGATCGCCGGACCGCTGCCGTGGCGCTCGTAGTAGATGGAGGTGCCGTCGGAGTCGGCGAAGGGCATGGGGGTAACTCCTTGTTCGGGCCGGTCAGTTGGGGCGCTTGGCGTGGTAGACCAGCTCGATCATGGTGTGGTCGGGGTCGTGGATGTAGCAGAACTTGGACTGGTTCTCGGGGCGCTGGATCGGGCGGGTGTGCCGGATGCCCAGCTCCTTGAGGTGCTCCAGGAACTCGTCCCAGTCGTCGACCTCGACGGCGAAGTGGTACGGCGCCATCCGCTCCATCTCCTCGACCGGCGTGAAGTGCAGGTCGAAGTTGCCGCGGGTCATGAGGACGACGCGCGTGTTGGACTTGGGCTGGATGCGCTTCATCCCGAAGACCTTGGCGTACCACTCGGCGGTGCGGTCCGGGTCGGTGGTGGGGAAGTTGACGTGGTGGATGTAGCGGGGTTCCCTGCTCATCGTTCTTTTCCTTTCGGGGGTGTTCAGGGGCGGACGGACTCCTCGGCGGACTCCTCCTGCACGAGGTTGGACAGCACTCCGATGCCGCTGATCTCGATCTCGACGGTGTCGCCGGGCTCCAGTTGGCAGGTGGCCTCGGCGCCCATCCACAGGACGTCGCCGGGGTGCAGGGTGAGGTGCCGGCTCATCTCGACGATGAAGTCGTAGGGGTCGAAGACCATGCCGCCGGTGGCGAACTCGGCGCGCGTCTCGCCGTTCACACGCAGAGCGGTGGTCTGCGCGAGGGCGTCGACGGACGTCTCGATCCAGGGGCCCATCGGCTTGAAGGTGTCGCTGTTCTTGCTGCGCCAGAACGTACGGTCCTGGTGCTGCCAGGTGCGCGCGCTGACGTCGTTGCCGATGGTCCAGCCGAAGACTGCCTCGCGGGCCTCGTCGTACGAGGCGTGGCGGACGGTGCGGCCGATGACGGCGACCAGTTCGGGCTCGGCCTCGAAGCGGCCGGTGACCTCCTTGGGCTTGATGATGGGCGAGCCGTGCCCGGTGAGCGCGTTGTTGGCGCGGTAGCCGATCTCTGGGCGCTCCGGGATGACCGCCTTGGCGTCGCCGAGTGCGCGAGCGTGCTCGATGTGCCGGGTGTAGTTCATGCCGACGGCGTAGAAGACGGGCGGGATCACCGGAGGCAGCCAACGTGCTCCGGCCGCCGGGATCTTGCCGGTGACCTGCGGGATGCAGTCGAGTGGAGAGCCGGAGAGCAGCTCGAGGACGTCTCCGTCGACCCGGGCCCAGCTCGGCCGCCCGTCGATCTCGATCCGGGCATACCTCATACGGTGGGCGCCCCCAGCCGGTGCGAGATCCGCTTGGTGATCAGGTAGGAGTCCAGGGCCTCCGGGCCGCCCTCGCGGCCGTAGCCGCTGTCCTTGACGCCACCGGAGGGGGCCTCGTGGACGGAACCACCACAGTGGTTCACGGAGAGGATCCCGGCCTCCAGCTCCCGGGTGACGTACTCGGCGGTGGCGGCCGACTCGGTGAAGGTGTAGGCGGCCAGGCCGTACGGGAGGGAGTTGGCGGTTGCCAGGGCCTCGTTCAGGTCGGTGAAGGGGACGATGGGGGCGATCGGACCGAAGGGCTCCTCGATCATCAGCTCCGCGTCAGCGGGGACGCCGGTCAGGACGGTCGGCGCGAAGAAGTAGCCGGGCCGCTCCAGGCGGGTGCCGCCGGTGCGGACGGTGGCGCCGCGCTTGACGGCGTCGGCGGTCAGGCGCTCCAGGGCGGCCAGGCGCCGGTCGTTGGCGAGCGGGCCCATGGTGGTGCCCTCGGTGAGGCCGTCGCCGACCGAGACCGCCTCTGCGGCCTTTACGAACTCGGCGGTGAAGTCCTCGTAGAGGCTCTCGTGGACGAGGAAACGGCTGGGCGAGGTGCACACCTGGCCGGCGTTGGCGAACTTGGCCTGGGCGGCGCGGCGGGCGGCCTCGACGGGATCGGCGTCCGCGCAGACGATCACCGGGGCGTGGCCGCCCAGCTCCATCAGGGTCGGCTTCATGACCTGCCCGGCCTGGGCGGCGAGCAGCTTGCCGACGGGGACCGAGCCGGTGAACGCAACGAGGCGGGTGATCGGGGAGGCGATCAGGTGGGCCGAGACCTCGGCGGGCTCTCCGAAGACGAGGTTGAGCGCACCGGCTGGGACGCCCGCGTCCACGAAGCAGCGCACCAGCGCGCAGGCAGTGGCGGGGGTCTCCTCCGAGGCCTTGATGATGATGGAGCAGCCGGCGGAGAGCGCGGAGGAGATCTTCCGCATCGGGCCGCCAGCCGGGAAGTTCCAGGGCGTGAAGGCGGCGACCGGGCCGACGGGTTCGCGGCGCACGGTGAGCAGGGTGCCGGGCTCGGAGGGGATGACACGGCCGTAGGCGCGGCGGGCGTCGTCGGCGTGCCAGCGCAGCGTTTCGGCAACGCGGCGGGCCTCGCCGGTGGCCTCGGCGAGCGGCTTGCCCTGCTCCAGGGTCATGATCCGGCCGACTTCGGCGGCGCGTTCGGTGAGCAGGTCGGCGGCGCGGTGCAGGATCGCGGTGCGGCGGGCGATCGGAGTGTCGCGCCAGGTGCGGAAGCCCTCTTCGGCCGCGGCGAGCGCGCGGTCCAGGTCGTCGGTGGTGGCGAGCGGGACCTCGCCGATCGCCTCTTCGGTGGCGGGGTTGACGACGGGGGCGGTCTGACCGGCACCTCCCTGACACCATTCGCCCGCTATATACAGGTTGACGGTGGGGTATTCGGTCTCGGTTACGGTCTCAGTGCTCATGGGTGCAATGCCCTTTCAGGCTCGCGAAAGAAAAGATGGGGCGACACCGGGTGCGGCGCGCGCCTGTCCCGGCTCAGCAGGCCGGGGGGCTCGGCTCAGCGGGCCGGGGCCTCGGCGTCGCGGTTGGTGCGCAGCGCCCAAATGGTGTGCGGAGGCGCGGTCTTGTGCACGCGGGTCTCGTAGCTGTTGTCGACTCGGTCCATATCGGCCGCGTACTCGACCCTGCCGCCGCACGGGGCATGCAGGAAGCGGAAGACGTTGGAGCCGATGGTGTGCCGGCCAAGCTTGCGGGCCTCGCGCCAGCCGCGTTCGATCATGTGGTTGCCGCCCTCGACGACGTCGTCGAAGCCGGGCACCTCGTAGGCGATGTGGTTGACCTCGGCCCGGTCGGGGCGGTGGCAGAGCAGGAAGGTGTGCTGGTCGTCGTCGCCGGGTGCCTGCATGAAGACGCCCATCGGCTCGACGACGTCGGTGGGGCGGAAGCCGAGGCGCTCGGTGTAGAAGGCGACGGCCTCCTCGCGGCCCTGCTTGGGGATGTTGAGGGCGACGTGGCACATGCGCAGCGGGCGGACCTGGCCCACGGTCTCCAGCGCCGCGTTCCAACGCCGGACGGTGCCCGAGACGTTGGCGGGGCGGGGCTCGACGGCGAGCTTGCGCGGACGGGCGAGGGTGAGGCCGACGCCGAAGCCGGTCTCGTCGACGGTGTGGTGGACGCCGTCGGCGCTCTCGCGCACGCTGCGGTCGCGCCCCGCCTCGGCCACAAGGCGGGCCAGCTCTTCGGGGGTGTCCACGCCCCAGACCACCTCGCGCAGAGTGGGGCCGGACTCGACGGGATCCGGGAGCCACGAGCCGGGCCGGGTCTCCAAATGAAGGGTCTGGCCGGCGAGGGTCTCGAAGACGGCGTGCTCGTCGGTACGTTCCACCAGGAAAAGGCCGAAGTCCGTAAAGAAACGGATGCATTCCTCGAGGTTGTCGATGCTGTAGGTGACCGCCTCTATGCGCTGGATGCCCATCGGTTCCTCATTTCCCGTTCGCTGCCGAGGAATTCTCCCGGCCACTGATTCCCGGTGATCGTAGATGTGCTGTCAGGCCGCCTCAACGGCCGTGCCGCGCAGGGTCTGCAAGCCTTGTTTGCGAACCTTGCGCCCGTCCTCATCGCTTGATGCTCGGGATGGGATTCCTGGAGAACCAGTCGGTCAGGAACTCCAGGAATACGCCGATCTTGCGCGGGGTCGTTTGCCCGGGACCGTAGATCGCGTACAGCGGGCGGTCCGGCACCGGGACGTCGGGGAGCAGCACCTCCAGGGCGCCGGAGACCAGGTCATCGTAGGCGGGCCGCTGGGGCAGCAAGGCGATGCCGCGGCCGTGGACGGCCGCCTTCTGCAGCGCGATGTAGGAGTTGGACTGGAAGGCGATGTTGCGGATCTTGTGCAGGGTCGAGGTGTGTCCGTGGCCGAGGCGCCAGACGGGGTCGTTGACGTGCACGAGGCATTCGTGTGCGCCGATGTCGTTGGGCTCCTCGAGGGTTCCACTGCCGGCGAGGTAGTCGCCGGAGGCACAGAGCACGAACGGCAGTGAGGCGATCTTTTTCAGCCGGACACTGGAGTCCCTCAGGTCACGGGTGTGGAAGGCGACGTCGAATCCGCTGTCCAGGAAATCGTAGGTGCGGTCCGATATTCCGCCGAGTTCGAAGCGGACCTGGATTTTCGGGTGGGCTGCGGAGAACGCCGCTATCGCGTCGCCCAGATCCAGACTTCCTATCCACTTGGGGCAGATGATGCTGAGTGTTCCTTCGGCGCGGTCGTGGAGCTGCGCTATGCCGGCGTCCTCGGCGTCAATTTCGTCGAGTATGCGTGCGGCGAAGGCCGCGTAGCGCTGGCCCGGCTCGGTGAGGCTCACCGAGCGGGCGGTGCGGTTGACCAGGCGTACGCCCAGCTGCCGCTCAAGTTCGGCGACGTGTCTGGAGACGAGGGACCCCGAGGAGCCGAGCTTCTTGGCCGCGCCGCTGAAGGAGCCCACTTGGGCGACGGTGACGAAGCTGTGCATGACGAGCAGGCGGTCCATGGTGGTCCCTCCATTGGCCCTGGGCCTGACATGTCCCGGGCCGGTAGAACGTGCGGGTGGTGCGGGTGGTGCGGGTGGTGCCGACGGGCGCGGGCGGCAGATGTGCCGTCCGCGCCCGGGAGGGGCGGGGCGCCGTGCGCGGCGGAGCCGTTGCCGTGCAGGGAGACGGGCGCACCGCACCCGGTATCACTTCGGGCAGTACTGCGGCGCCTCGTCCAGGTTCTCCTTGGTGATCAAAGTAAGGGGAACCTTACTGATCTTGTCAACCTTCTTGTCGGCAAGAAGATCCACAGTGTTCTCGACCGCGGTCTGCCCGATCACCAGCGCCGAGTTCGCGACGGTCGCGGAGAGCTCTCCGGACTTGACGGCGGCGATACCGTCCTCGGTGCCGTTCACCGAGACGATCTTGACGTCCTCGGCGCCGGCGGCGTCGAAGGCCTTGCGGACGGCGAAAGCCATCTCCTCGTTGGCGACGAAGGCATAGTCCAGGTCGGGGTGGGCCTGGATCATGTTCTCGGCGACGTCCTGCGCCTTGGCCGGGTTGAACATGCCGGGCTGGTTGGCGACGACCTTCGCGTTGGGCGGCAGGCCTCCCTCGAAGCCTCCGACCAGCAGGTCCGAGGCGGCACCCGGGGCGCCGGCGACAATGCCGACGGTGACGTCCTTGCCGCCGGCGTCCTTCGAGATCCACTCGGCGTCCAGCGCGCCCACCTGCTTCAGGTCGACGACGGCAGCGCCCAGAACGTTTGACATGTCGTCAGTGGCCACGGACGTCAGATAGATCGGGATGTTCGCGGCCTTGGCCTTGGCTATGTCCCCTTCCAGGGCGTCGACGTTGACGGTCTGCACAATCAGGGCGTCCACGTTCCGGGAGATCATGTCCTCGATGTTGGACAGCTCGGTCCCGGCGTCCTGCTTGGAGTTGGCCGAGTAGATCTTGGCGCCTTTGTCCTTGGCCGTCTGCTCGACGGACTTGAGCAGACAGGAGTGGAAGTGGGTGTTGGCGCCGTTGACAAACCCGAGGGTGACGGAGTCATCGCTCGCGCTGCCGGTCTCCGAGCCGCAGCCCGAGAGCGTCAGGGCGGCGGCGCCGACGAGCGAGACCGCGACGGTGCGGCGGGAGCGGGCGATGGGCTTCATGGGGTTGGCCTTTCCTGCATCGTTGAAGAGAAGGTGGGTACGGAACGTGCGGATACCGGACGGCAGTTGCCCGTGCGGGCCGCGCCCCTCAATGGCCTGGCGCGGACTTGCGCTGGAACTCGTTGACGATGGCCGCAAGCAGCAGCACCGCGCCGGTCACCACGAACTGGTAGTAGCTGTTGACCTGGAGCAGGTTGAGAGCGTTGGCGACGACGCCAAGCAACATCACGCCGAGGATCGTGCCGGGGATGGTGCCGTGGCCTCCCGCCAGCGAGGTGCCGCCGATGACCACGGCGGCGACGGCGGTGAGCTGGAGTTGCAGGCCTCCCGTGTTGGGAGCGGCGGCACCCAGCCGGGAGAGCAGCATCAGGCCGGCCAGTCCCGCCAGTGCGCCGGCGAGCGCATACAGGGCGAGCTTGCGCCCGGAGACGTTGATGCCGCTCAGGCGCGCGACGTGCTCGTTGCCGCCCATCGCGAAGGCGTCGCGGCCGAAGGTGGTGAACCGCATGGCCAGGCCGATCGCCGCGAGGACCAGCAGCGCCACGATCAGCAGGTACGGGATGCCGAAGACCTTGGAGTTGCCGAGCGCCGACATCTTGGTGCCGATGGAGATGCTCGTGCCGTTGAGCACGAGCAGGGCGACGCCGTCAAGGAGCATGGCCGTTGCCAGGGTCGCGACGAACGGTGCGACCCTGGTGAAGGTCACCACCAGCCCGTTGACCAGGCCGATCACGGAGGCCAGCAGCAGGCTGATGACGACGGTCACGGCCGTGGAATGCCCTCCCGAGAGGAGCTGTGCGGCCACCGAGAGGGTGACCGCAGCGTTGCTGCCCATGGAGAAGTCCATGCCGCCCGCGGTCATGAGCAGGGTCAGCCCGGCCGCGATGACGGCGGTCACGCTGATCTGGCGCAGCACGTTGAGCAGATTCTGCGAGCTGGTGAACGAGTCCGCGTTCAGGGCGGTGAAGAGTGCCACCAGGACGAGAACGACGATGAGGCCGCCGTGCGGTACCCGCAGCAGGGACTTGGGCGTCAGGCGGGACGCGGTGCGCTCGGGCGGCGCGGCCGCCGGCATGTCCGGGGCGGCGGAGGGGGTCTTGAGGCTCACTGGGGCTGTCCTCCGAGTGCGGTGGCGACGAGTTCGTCGCGGGTGATGGCGGTGATGTCGTGCTCCGCGACGGTGCGCCCCGCCCGGACCACCAGGACGCGGTCGGCCAGGCGCATGACCTCTTCCGCCGAGGAGGAGGCGAGCAGCACGGCGACGCCGCGCGAGGCCAGTTCGTCGACGAGGGTGTGGATCTCCGCCACAGCGGCCACGTCCACGCCGTTGGTGGGGTCTTCCAGGAAGCAGGCGGCAGGGTTGGTCTCCAGCCACTTGGCCAGCAGCACCTTCTGCTGGTTGCCGCCGGACAGGCTGCCGACCGGCGGGTCGCCGCCCAGCGTGATGACGCCGTAGCTCCTGCGGCGCGGGGCCGCCCGGCGGGCCAGCTCGCCGCGCCGGTGCAGCCGCCTGCGGTGGAAGCGGTCCTCGGCCAGCATCAGGTTCTCGTCCACGGACAGGCCCTGGACCAGACCGAGGGCGCGGCGGTCGCCGGTGACGCAGCGCAGCCCGCCGGCGAGGGATGCGGCCACCCGGCCGAGCGGAACGGGCCTGCCGTCGACGCTCAGTTCGCCGTCTTCGGGCCGCACGCGCCCGGAGAGCAGGTCGAACAGGCGGGACTGAGCGTCCCCGGCGGGACCGAGGACGGCGACGACCTCGCCCTTGCGTACCTCGACCGAGAACTCCCGTATCGACCGGCCCTGGCTGAGACCGCGCGCGGAGAGTCCGATCTCGTCCTTGGGAGCGGGCCGTTCGGGGCGGTGCGAGACCACCTCGCGGCCGACCATGGCGCGCACAAGACCCGCGGGGTCGAATTCGGCAGCGGGCGCGGTGTTGACCACTTCGCCGTCGCGCAGGACGGTGAGCCGGTCGGCGACCGCCAGCACCTCGTCGATGTAGTGCGAGATGTAGACGACGGCGACGCCCTCGTCGCGCAGGGTGCGCACCAGTTCCCGGATCCTGGCCGCGTCCTTGGCCCCGAGGCAGGCGGTGGGCTCGTCCAGGATCAGGACGCGGCCGCCGCGGCGGACCTCGCGGGCCACCTCTACCATGGTCTGCTCGGCCACGGTCAGCTCGCCCGCCGGGCGCGTGACGTCGATGGCGATGCCGAGGTCGGCCAGGGCGCGCGCGGCCTGTTCGCGGACCGAGGTCCAGTGCACGGTGCCGCGCCGCCGGGGCAGCGCGCCGAGCATGACGTTCTCGGCGACGGTGAGCCCCATGGCCAGTTCGCGGCGCTGCGGAACCATGCTGATGCCCAGGTGCCGGGCGCGGCGCACGCTCAGCGAGGAGTGCGCCTGGCCGGAGACCTCGAGGGTTCCCTCGTCGGGCTGGTGGACGCCGCACAGGACCTGGACGAGGGTGGACTTGCCGGCCCCGTTCATGCCCATCAGCGCGTGCACCTCGCCCGGGTGCAGCTCCAGGCCGACGCCCTTGAGCGCGGCCGCGCCGCCGAACCTCTTGGTGACGCCGCGTACCCGCACCAGGGGCGCGCGGCCCTCGTCCGGTGCCGTCGCCATCGCGTCGGTCCCTCCTTGACCTGCGCTGTACGGAACTGCTGCGGCGGTCACGGCCGTGCGCCGTCCCCGTCGGCGGCCACCTCGGCCGTGCCCTCTCCGACGGCCACCCGGGCGTAGCCGCGGATGTCCGGGAACGGAGGCTCACGGTCGGGCTGGAGGTCCACCTGGAAGGTGTTGAGACACATCCCGAGCATCGTGAAGTTGCCGAGAGCGCCGATCGCGTCGACCAGGCCGCGGGAGCCGAAGTGGGCGTGGGCACGGGCGAAGGTCTCGTCCGAGACGAAGTGCTCCTCCAGCACCTCGCGGCAGAAGGCGTAGAAGGCCGCGTCGGCCTCGTCCGCGAACTGCGCCTCGCGCTTCTCGGCGATCGCCTTCACGGCGGCCTCCGGAATGCCGGCCTCGATCGCCTGCTTCACATGCGCGTTCCAGGAGTACTGGGCGTCCCAGTTGCGGGCCGCCATCAGCAGGGTCAGCTCGCGCAGGTGCTTGGGGAGACTGCAGTCGAAGCGGGCGAAGGCGCCGAGCGATTCGGCGCGTTCACACATCTCCGCGCTGTGCAGCCACACCCGGAACGGGCCGCGAACGGCACCGCGCCGCCCCGCGATCCGCTCGGCCAGCTCCTTCTGGCGCGGGTTCATTTCCTCTTCGGTGAGTACGGGGAGCCTCATGGCCGAGATCCGCCTTCGTAATCCGGGCACGGTCCGGGTTCGCCGTGCAACGGCTGCCGACCGTACCCGTGGGTTCGAGAACCTCACCCCTCCCGGAGCGCAAGGTAAACCTGCACGCCAGAACGCAGTCATTCGCGGGTCGGGCTCCTAACGTCGTCGACGCATCGCCGTTGAAAGGAATCCCTGGATGACCGTCATCATCAAGGCCGCGTCCGTGCCCCTCCTCGACCGAGGAGGGTCCGTCGTGACGACGCCCCTCATCACCACGCCGTCCGCTGGTGGTGAAAACCGGATCACGAGCGGCATAAGCGTCTATCCAGTCGGCTCAGGGGCGCCGATGCACTCGCACAACTGCGACGAGCACGTCACGATCCTCGAGGGCGAGGCAGAGGTGGTGGTCGACGGCGAGGTGACGAAGCTGGAGCAGTTCGACACGACGTACGTCCCCTCCCCCATCCCGCACCTGTTCCGCAACATCGGGGACCGCCCCCTGCGCATCCTGTGGGTGTACACGTCAGGCCATGTGACGCGGACGTTCACGGAGACCGGCGTGACAGTGGAACACCTCTCCGCGCAGGACCAGATGGGCTGAGCCGCCCCGCGAAGAGCTCACCCGTGAGCGGGTCGGCGGGCCTTCCGGGCGTGCCCGGCGCGGAGGCCTCGACGCTGCTCCAGCTGTCCGGAAAGGCCCGCCCCGGCGCGGTCTTCGTGTTCCGCAGCCGGCGCCCCATGTGCCGAATCGCCGGCCACCGCGTCTCGTGCGCCGGCCGGCGACCTTCCTTGCTTCCGGTGGCCGGGCGGCCCGGAAGACCGGCAGGGGGTGGGTACGCACGGCTGTGCGCACGCACCCCCTGTGCAGTCCGGCTACGCGACCGGCGGCGTGCCGTGCGTATGGAAGGACTCGATGGTCTTCAGACCCCAGGCCTGCCCCTTGGACCGCTCGGCCTCGGTCCAGGTGATCAGCGGCCAGTCGGGCGCCAGCACCAGACGCGTGAGCGGGTTGCACAGCTCGATGCGGTTGCCGCCCGGCTCGTAGACGTAAAGGAAGAACGTCTGCTGGATGGCGTGCTTGTGCGGGCCGGTCTCGATGAACACACCGGCGTCGATGGCGAGGTCGGCGGCCCGCAGGATGTCCTCGCGGGTGTCGGTGGCGAAGGCGATGTGGTGCAGCCGCCCGCTCGAGCCGGTCCAGTCCGAGGTGTAGACGACGTCGTACGACTTGTCGGTGAAGGTCAGCCAACGCGCCGCGATCTTCCCGCTGTCGAGCCGGATCTGCTCGGTGGGCCTGGCCCCGAGGAGGTGTTCCTGGAACTCCGCGTTGGCGAGGACGTCGGAGGCGAGGAAGTTGATGTGGTCCAGGCGGCGCACGCCCACGCCCCGGTTGGGCTTGGCCTGCGGCTGGTTCTTCAGCGCGGGCTTCAGCTCGTCGGGCGCCTGGTAGTGCTCGCTCTCCCAGTACAGGGCGTGCTCATGGCCGTCCGGGTCGGTGGTGACGTACAGCTTGCCGAGGCCCGGTTCGTCCTCGACCCACTGCCCCGTGCCGCCCGCGCCCTCGATGGCCTTCACCCGGCGCCGGAGGGCCTCCTCGCTCGAGGTGCGCAGGGCGAGCCGGCCGAGGCCAGGCTGCTCACGGGCGGTGAGCACCAGGCTGTGGTGCTCGTAGTCGTCGAAGGTCCGCAGATAGACGGTGTCACCGTCCTGCCCGTTGACGGTGAGCCCCAGATAGTCGGTGAAGAAGGCGACACTGGCGTCCAGGTCCGGGGTGAACAGTTGCGTGTGGCCGATGTGGGCGATGTCGCCGAGCGGCGGAGTCATCGTTGACCTCCTGGGAGTTGGGGGGTTGTCGGTGCCGTCTCGGCGGACCTTGGGAACACGGTGCCGTCGAAGATCTTGCGAGCCGTACGGACCACGGCCGTGCGGCGCGCGGAGGGCAGCCCTTCGGCGGTGCTGCCGAGGCTGCTTTCGATGTCGAGGAATCCCGTGGGATGTTCGATACGGATTCGGTCCCTCTGGGCCTCCGGGCCGGGCAGCTCGGCGAGCTCCGCACCGACTGCACCGTCGATGCGCAGACCCGCAGCGACACTGGCCGCGCCCAGCACACCGATCGAGGTGTGACAGCGCACTGGAATGAAGGTGCGGGTGGAGATCGCGCCGTCGTCGCGGGGCGTGGAGAGCAGGGTGAGCTTGGGCACGGTGGCGGCCGAGACGTCACCGAGGCCCATCAGGCGTCCCGCCTCCAGCCGGATCGTGCGCAGTCGCTCGGCCAGCTCCTGGTCGGCCTCCAGCTCGGCGGGCGACTCGTACCCGGTCACCTTGAGCGAGGAGGCCGCGATCAGCACCGTCGGCATGCCGTTGTCCACGCAGGTCACCGGAACACCGTCGATCACGTCGCGGACGTTGCCGGTGGGTAGCAGGGGGCCGGCGCCGGGCGGGAACTCGATCACCACGGCGGCGGCCTTGCCGGGCACGCCCGAGATCTCGGCGTCCCCGGTGTACTGCACCCGGCCGCCCGGGGTCGGGAAGGTCGCTGTGGCGTAGTCGCCGGAGTTGACCATCCGGATACGGACAGAGGTGCGCTCCTGCCCCGCCGTGACCAGACCGCGCTCGACGGCGAACGGTCCGATGCCTGCCAGGATGTTGCCGCAGTTCTGGCGGTCACTCACCTCGGGCTTGCCAACGGCCGCTTGGAGGAAGAGGTAGTCGACGTCGGCGCGCGGGTCGGACGACGGCGAGACCACGGCCACCTTGCTGGTGAGCGGGTGCGCGCCGCCCAGGCCGTCGATCTGACGCTCGTCCGGGCTGCCCATGATGCGCAGCAGCAGCTCGTCGCGTACGGCCGGGTCGGCGGGCAGGTCCTCGGCCAGGAAGTAGGCGCCCTTGGAGGTGCCGCCCCGCATCAGCAGGCAGGGCACCTCCTCGGGTACGCGAGTCACGACCGCTCCCCCTCGTACTCCTCATACGTCTTGTACTCGACGCCGAGCCGCTTCAGCGTGTCCCTCAACCCGTAGCGGTCCAGGCCCAGTTCGCCGTCGAGGAAGGCGGCGCGGGACTTGGCCTCCTTGGCCTCGCGGGCCTCGGACGCCTCGACCGTGACACGGGCGCGCTCCCGGGGGACGACCACCACACCGTCGTCGTCAGCGAGGATCACGTCGCCGGGGCGGATCATCTGGCCGTCGATGGCGACCGGCACGTTCACGGAACCGCCGGTGGCCTTGACAGTGCCCTGCGCGGAGACGGCCCGGGACCAGGCCGGAAAGTCCATCTCGCGCAGCTCCTGGGTGTCCCGGATGCCCGCGTTGGTGATGAGACCCCGGACGCCCCGCTGCTGGAGGGCGGTCGCGAACAGCTCACCGAACATGCCGTCGGTGGACGGGGAGGTGGTGGTGACGACCAGGATGTCGCCCTCACCGCACTGCTCCACCGCGGCGTGGATCATGAGGTTGTCGCCGGGCCAGCTGAGCACGGTGACGGCGGTGCCCGCAACGCGTACGCCCTGCTGGATCGGGCGAATCCCCGGTCCCAGCAGGCCGGTTCGGCCCATGGCCTCGCTCACCGTCGCGACACCGAAGCCCGCCAGCGCGTCGACGTCCTTGGCATCCGCCTTCGGCGGGTTGGTGACGATCACGCCGCTCATGCTTCCTCCTTCTGCAGAGCTCCGCTTCGGCTCCGCTGCGGCCGGGTGCCCACTCCGCTTCGCTCAGCGGACCCCCAGCCTCCGCTGCACCTCAGCTCGCTCATGCCAGCTCCTTCGCGATCTGCGGGTAGGGGCGCATGTACGCCTCGGCCATGGTCTTGTGCGCCAGGCCCAGGTTCGGGCCGGCGTTGCGCTTGAGCTGGACGCCACGGCGGACGGCGAGGTCGGTGTAGTAGTCCCACAGGTGCTGCTGGGCGCCGAGGCACTCCATGGCCTTGCGCTTGGTCTCCCACACCTCGGTGATGTCGAGCAGGACCTCGGGCTTGAAGCCGCTCATCTCCGGCTGGTGCGGCTCGAAGTAGAAGACCGGCGGGGCGCCGATGATCCCGCCGGGACCTGGGTAGCCGATGGCCTGGGCGAGCACGCGGGCCTCCAGCGCCATGCGGTTGGCGGCCGGGTGGTCTCCGTTGTACGGGTCCTCGGTGGGGTGGGTGAGGACGACGTCCGGCTGGGTCTCGCGGTAGACCTCGACCAGCTTGTCGGTCAGCTCGGCCGTGGCGACCAGCGGGTAGTCGCCGGCGTCGAAGAAGCGGACCTCGGCACCGAGTGTGGCGGCGGCACGCTCCGCCTCGTCCCGGCGTATCGCCTTGATCTCGTCGAGCTTCTTGCCCTCGCGCCACGCCTTGGCGGACTCGCCGCGCTCGCCGAAGGTCAGGCACGCGATGGTGACCTTCTCGCCTCGGGATGCGGCCAGGGCGATGGCTCCCCCGGCCCGCCACACGAAGTCCCCGGCGTGCGCCGTGATGACGAGTGTCGATCGTGGGGTGGCGGGCGCGTTGCCGTGCGTCATCAAATCTCCTTGGTGGACAGGTGTGCGCCCGCCTCGGCCTCGTCCGTCACACAGCCCGCTGGCCGCGCAGTGTGTCAGTCGCGCAGCGCGTCGATCACGCTGCCGAGATGGGCGCGGACGGCCGCTTCGGCCGCCTGCGGGTCCCGGGCCCTGATCGCTTCGATCACGGCCAGGTGTTCACCCAGGGACTTCTGCGGACGCCCCGGTCTGAGCGCCAACTGGAACCGGTGGCGCACCAGTTGCGCGTTCAGCCGCTCCAGGAGCTCCACGGCCACCTTCTGGTCGGAGAACTCCCTGATCTTGGCGTGCACTTGCTGGTTGAGCTCCGAGTAGGTGACCGGCTCACCGTCGGCCACAGCTTTCTGCATCGCCGCGCCCAGATCCGCCAGCTCGGTCAGCTCCTCGTCGCTGGCCGCGACGGCCGCCTTGGCCGCGCACAGCCCTTCGAGGACCATGCGGCACTCGGTGATGGCGACCGCTTCCTCCACGGTCACCACCCGCACCCGCGAGCCGCGGTTGCGGATCCGCTCGACCAGTCCCTCGGACTCCAGCTCGATCAGCGCCGCCCGGACGCTGGCCCGGGTCACCCCGAACTGCTCGGCGAGTTCGTTCTCCACCAGCCGCTGAGCCGGTGACATGTCGCCGCGCAGAATCGCCTGCCGCAGCTGCGCCAGTGCGTGCTGCTTCGCCTGCTCCCCGGTGCCCGGACGGGCTTCTTCCGGCATTCGTGCCCTCCCTGAGTGGGTGCCTGTCGAAGCTAAATCTAGGACAACAAGATTGTCAACAATTTTGTTCGCTATTGTTGCCGACGGGCTCCGGCCACGGCCTTCAGTCAGGTGCGCGACGTGAGGATGCTGACGGTGTTGGCCGCGACGACGGCCCCGATGGCGGCCCACTCCGTCCACCCCAGGCACTGCCCGAGGACGACCCATCCGACCACGGCGGCGAGGACCGGATTGACGCTCATGAAGAGACTGAAGGCCCGCGCCGGTACGCGGCGCAGGGTGAACAGGTCCGCGAGGTAGGGCACGGCCGAGGAGAGAACGCCGGCGGCGACGGCGTACACGGCGGCCCCCACGGTCGGCGGACGTTCGACGACGATGACGAGTCCGGCGGGCAGGAACATCAGGGCGGACAGTCCGGCCGCGGCAGCCGGTCCCTGCACTCCGGGGATGCGCTGCCCGACGGTGCGGTTGAGCAGGATGTACGACGCCCAGCAGACGGCGGCCAGCAGACCCAGGCCCATCCCGAGGTAGTCGGTGGAAGGCCCCGGGCGCATCAGGGTGACGACGCCCGCCGCGGCCATCACCGCGCAGCACGCATCCAGTCGGCGGCGTGAGGCGGCCAGGGCGATGCTGAGCGGGCCGAGGAACTCCAGGGTCACCGCCAGCCCGAGACCGATGCGGTCGATCGCGCTGTACAGGGACAGGTTCATCGTTCCGAACACCAGGGCCAGCAGCGCGACCGGCCACCACTGCCGCCTGGTGAAGGTCCGCAGACTCGGCCGGCCGACCGCGAACAGGACGATCGCGGCGACGTATTGGCGTACCGCGACGACACCGACGGGTCCGAGCACGGGGAAGGCGAGGGACCCGATCGCGGCACCGATCTGGTTGGACAGTCCGCTGCCGGCCATGGTGGCCACACCGGCGAGGCGCATTCCGTCGGCCTCCGGGGACGAAGGCAACAGGGACGAAGGCGCGGGGGAGGAAGGCACCCCGGCTGACCGGCGCGCGGAAGCTGCTGAGCGTTCGGATGCTGCATGCATGCCCCGCATCGTGGGACCACGCTGCTCTTGCACAAAATGCATCCGCAGGAGCATGTATACGCTTCAGTCATGGATGTGGAGCTGCGGCAGTTGCGCTGCCTCGTTGCGATCGTCGACGAGGGCACCTTCACCGATGCCGCCATCGCGCTCGGTGTCTCTCAGGCAGCCGTGTCCCGGACACTGGCCTCGCTCGAACACGCCCTTGGTGTACGGCTGTTGCGGCGGACCTCGCGCGAGGTGACTCCGACGGCGACCGGGCTGCGCGTGGTGGCGCAGGCCCGGCGTGTGCTCGGCGAGGTGGACGACCTGGTCGGGGAGGCCACATCAGGTCATACGTATCTGCGCATCGGCTACGCCTGGTCGGCGATCGGCCGCCACACTCTGGCCTTTCAGCGCCGATGGGCGGGCGCGCACCCCGAGACGGACCTGCAACTCATCCGCGTCAACTCCACCACCGCCGGACTCGCGGAGGGTGCCTGCGACCTCGCCGTGGTACGCAGGCCGGTGGACGACCGCCGCTTCGACTCCGCCATCGTGGGGCTGGAGCGGCGCCTGTGCGCCATGGCCGCCGACGACCCGCTGGCCCGGCGCCGCTCGATCAGGCTCGCCGACATCGGCGGGCGCAGGCTGATGATCGACCGGAGGACCGGGACGACCACCACGGAGCTGTGGCCCCCGGACTCCCGCCCGGCGACCGAGGAGACGCACGATGTCGACGACTGGCTCACCGTGATCTCCACGGGCCGCTGCGTGGGCATGACGGCCGAGTCCACCGCGAACCAGTACCCGCGGCCCGGCATCGCCTACCGGCCGGTGCGCGACGCCGAGCCGATCGCGGTGCGGCTCGCCTGGTGGCGGGACGACCCGCATCCCGCAACGCAAGCCGCGATCGAACTGCTCACGGAGCTCTATCGCAAGGCCTGAAGCCCGGCCACCAACCTCACTCCAGCCGGCTCACCCCGTTCAGCACTCCGTCCGGCTCACCCCGTCCAGCTCACTCCGTCCGGCCGAGAGGAATCCTGATGGTGAAGGCCGTGCAACCAGGCCGGCTGGCCAGCTCGATGGTGCCGCCGTGCGCGCGTACGAGTGACCGTGCGACCGCCAAGCCAAGGCCGCTGCCGCCCCGGTCGCGACTGCGGGCCTTGTCGACGCGGTAGAAGCGGTCGAAGACGCGCTCCTGATCAGCGGCCGGTATGCCCGGCCCGGAGTCGGCGACCCGCACCATCGCCTCGCCGGACGAGACGGACGTCTCCACGGACACCTTCGTGTCGGCCGGGGTGTGCACGGCGGCGTTGGTGAGCAGATTGTCCAGCACCTGCCGGATACGCAGGGGGTCGAGACGCAGCATCACCGGCTCGGGTCCGGCCGCCACGGTCAGCGGGTGGTCCGGCCGGCCCGCGCGGAACGCGTCCGCTGCTTGGCGCACCAGGTCCATCAGGTCCGTGTCCTCCGGCCGCAGCGGTGTCTCCACCTCGGCGGCGTCCAGGCGGGCGAGCAGAAGCAGGTCGTCAAGGAGCACGCTCATCCTGGCCGCCTCGGCGCGCAGCCGTCCCAGGTGCTTCTCCCGCTCCTCGGGCGCGTTGGCCGCCGCGTACTGGAACAGGTCGGCGTAGCCGCGCACCGACATCAGCGGGGTGCGCAGCTCGTGCGACGCGTCCGCGACGAATCGGCGCAGCCGCTGTTCGGCCTCCGTGCGGACGGCGAGGGAGTCGTCGATGTGTTCCAGCATGGTGTTGAACGCGGTGCGCAACTCCTCGACCTCGGGGCCGCCCTTCTCGCCGTCGACGCGCACCGGGAGTCGCGCCGAGTCGGTGAAGTCGTGCGAGGTGATGCCGTGGGCCGTGTGCGCCATGTCGCTGAGCGGCTTCAGGCCGCGCCGCAGCACCGCACGGCCGGCGACGACGAGGGCGAGCAACGCGAGCGCGAACGTGGCGACCTGAACCGTGACCAGCTGCTCCATGGTGTCCTCGATGCCCTCCATGGGGGCTGCGGTGACGAGCACCACGCCGGGTTCGACCTCGCAGGCGCGCAGCTGGTACGTGCCCTTCCCCTTGAGGTGCGCGGTGCGCAGGATCTCGGAGGAGCCCGCGTCGGGCAGTGCCGCGGCGACGGCGGCGAGTTCGCCTGTGTCCGCGGGCACGTCGGCGGACTTGCGGAGCACGGGCACGCCTTCCGACATGTCGTACACAGCGGTGTACCAGCCGTAGTACGGCTTTCGCTGAACGGTGCCGTGGACCAGGGCGTCCTTGGACTGTGTGACCTGGACGAGCTTCATCTGGTCGGCGAGCTGGTGCTGCAGGTAGTCCCGCATATACGTCGAGAGCGCCGTGCCGACGACGGCGAACACGATGAGCGACAGTACGGCCAGGCCCAGCGCCAGCCGTGTGCCGAGGCGCAGGCTGCGGTAGGTCTGCCTCAGCCGGCTGATCATTCGGTGACCTGCCTTACCACGTACCCGACTCCCCGCACGGTGTGGATCAGCGGCTCGCCGGTGTCCTCGAGCTTGCGGCGCAGGCGGCTGACGACCAGCTCCACGACGTTGGAGCGGCCGCCGAAGCCGTACTCCCAGACGTGGTCGAGGATCTGCGCCTTCGTCATCACGGTCGGTGACTTGCGCATCAGGAAGCGGAGCAACTCGTACTCGGTCGGTGTGACCGTGAGGCGCCGGTCGCCTCGCCGCACCTCGCGGGTGTCCTCGTCCAGCGTCAGGTCCGCCACTCTGAGCACGGACCGCTGGAATCCCGGCCCGGTGCTGCGGCGCAGCACGGTCCGCAACCGGGCCATGAGCTCCTCCACGGCGAACGGCTTGACGAGGTAGTCGTCGCCGCCCCTGGTCAGGCCCGCGACCCGGTCGGCCACGCCGTCGCGTGCGGTGAGGAACACGACGGGGACCATCGTCCCGGACTGGCGGAGCCGGTCCAGCACGGCGAAGCCGTCGAGGTCGGGGAGCATCAGGTCGAGCACCACGATGTCGGGCTGAAACTCGGCGGCTCGGCTCAGGGCCTCCTCACCGCAGTTCGCGGTGACCGCTTCCCAGCCCTCGTAGCGGGCAACCGTCGCCACGAGGTCGGCGATGGGAGGATCGTCGTCCACAACGAGGAGTCGCACTCTTTCCACGTGCTCATGGTGCTTCACGTGTCTTATGACGCCATACCCGCCCCCCAGTGGGGCCGGCCGGGTCCGTATCGATAACGACTTGAAAGTCGACCGACAGTAAAACGACAGCTCCCACCAGGCAGGCTCGAAAGTCCCCACACCCCGAGCGAGGAGTTGCCGTCCGTGACGACTGTCCAACGTGTCCAGCCGCCCCCGCCTGCGGCGGCGATACGCCCCAAGGTCGTCGCCCGCGCCGGCCTGTACGCCGTCCTGGGCGCCAACGTGTGCGTGGTGACCACGTTCTTCTTCCAGGCCGGGCTCGGCTCGAACGCCCTGATCCTGCTGGGCCGGCTGGCCGGGCTGTACGGCGCACTCCTGATGGCCTTCCAGCTGCTGCTGGTCGCGCGGCTGCCGTGGCTCGACCGCCGGATCGGCATGGACCGGCTGACCTCCTGGCACCGCTGGGTCGGCTTCGGTGTGCTGTGGACCCTGGTGACACACATGGTGTTCATCACCTTCGGCTACGCGCAGCTGTCGTCGCTGCCGCCGGTGGACCAGTTCGTGGAGCTGGCGACGACCATCGAGTACGTGCTGCGCGCCGTGGTCGCGCTGGCGCTGATCATCACGGTCGGCATCGTGTCGGCGCGCTTCGCCCGGCGCCGGCTGTCGTACGAGACGTGGCACTTCATACACCTCTACATGTACGTGGCGGTGCTGCTGGCGTTCTCGCACCAGGTCGCGGTGGGCACGACCTTCACGACGTCGCCCACGGCCACCGCGTACTGGTGGACCCTGTGGGGAGCGGCGCTGGGCTCGGTGTTCCTGGGACGGGTGGTGCTCCCCCTGCGGCGGAACCTGCGGCACCAGCTGCGGGTGTCGGCCGTGGTGCCCGAGTCCGACAACGTCGTGTCGATCTACGTAACGGGACGCGACCTGGATCAACTGCCGGCCCGAGCGGGCCAGTTCTTCCTGTGGCGGTTTCTGACCAGGGAGCGGTGGTGGCAGGCCAACCCGTTCTCGCTGTCGGCCGCACCGGACGGCCGGCAGCTCAGGCTGACCGCGAAGACGGCCGGCGACGGCACCGCAGCCCTGCGCCACATCCCCGTGGGCACGCGAGTGTTCGCCGAGGGCCCCTACGGCGCCTTCACCACCCTCCACCGCACCCGCCCCGACACCCTGCTCATCGCCGGCGGCGTCGGCATCACCCCGATCCGGGCCCTGCTGGAGGAGCTGCACGGCCACGCGGTGCTCATCTACCGGGTGGCCACCGACCGGGACGCCGTGCTCTACGACGAACTGCGGGAACTCGCCGCCGCCAAGGGCACCGAGCTGCACCTCGTCACCGGCCCGGCCACGCCGGACAAGCTGGCACCGGAGACGCTCGCGCGGCTTGTGCCGGACGTCTGCGAGCGCGACGTCTTCGTCTGCGGCCCGCCCGGGATGACCAGCGCGGTGCTCCGCAGCCTGCGCGAGCTGGGAGTGCCCAAGCAGCAGATCCACTTCGAGCGCTTCAGCCTGGCGGGATGAGAGGGACATCGTGAAACGAGCACTGCCTGTCTTCATCCTGACCGTCGCGGGCCTGGTCCCGATCTGGCGTTACGAACCGCCTACCGGTACGACGACCACCGAGGCCGCCGAACTCGTCCCGACGCCCTCGTCGACTTCTTCGTCTCCTTCGTCTTCGTCGTCTTCTTCGTCCGCGGCCTCGCCGTCCGCGTCGGCGGCCGCCTCGCAGGTCGTCCGGGGCAGCACCGTCAACACGTCGAAGGGCGCCGTGCAGGTGGAGGTGACCTTCGAAGGCGACAAGATCAGTTCCGTGCGGATGCTCCAGCAGCCGAACCACCCGCAGACCACGGCTGCCGTGCCGAAGCTGATCGAGGAGACGCTGGAGGCGCAGAGCGCCGACATCGACACGGTGTCCGGAGCCACGATCACCAGTGAGGGATACATCCAGTCGCTCCAGGCCGCCATCGACGCGAAGGACGCCTGAGGTGCGGCGCGTCGAGCACATCATGGGATTCCCGGTGTCGCTGCGGATCGACGACGGGGACGTCCCCGAGGAGGCGGCGGACGGGCTGTTCGCGTGGCTGCGCGAGGTCGACGCGCGTTTCAGCCCCTTCAAGCCCGACAGCGAGGTGTCCCGGCTGGACCGGGGCGAGCTGTCGGACGACGACCTCAGCGTGGATCTGGTGGAGGTCCTCGGCCTCTGCGAGGAGTACCGGGTCGCGACCGGCGGTGCGTTCGACGCCCGGCTGCCGGGCCGCGGCCTCGACCCCTGCGCGATGGTGAAGGGCTGGTCGGTGCAGCGGGCGGCGGAGCTGCTGACGGCCACGGGAGCGACGCGGTTCTGCCTGAACGCCGGTGGTGACGTGGTCGCGGCCGGCGGTCCGTGGCGCGTGGGCGTACGGCACCCCGAGCAGGCCGACAGGCTGTGCACGGTACTGGAGATCACCGACGGCGCGGTGGCGACCTCCGCGCGGTACGAACGGGGTGACCACATCCTTGACGGGCGTACCGGCCGTCCGGCGACCGGACTGCTCAGTCTCACCGTCGTGGCGCCCTCGCTGACCGAGGCCGACGCAACCGCGACAGCGGCGTTCGCCATGGGCGCGGAGGGCATCGAGTGGGCCGCCGCACGGGAAGGGTGCGAGGTGTTCGCCGTGGATGCCGAGCGCAGGGTCGTCCGGACGCCAGGGCTTCCCGTGGCCGCCTGATCGCACCCTGAGTGGCTACGGGCAATGCAGCCGAGTGCTACGGGCAAGGGGGCCGCCCCACAGGGAGAGAAAACCGGTCGACAGCCGCCCCAGCGACAGACTGTGATGGTCCGACGCCCGCCGAACGGAGCGGCGAGCGACTGCCCGCTGCAAGGAGCGGGGCCGACCACAGGAGCGCTCTTGGCGACGGAGACAACCGCGGACACCATCCGTCCCGCGATCAACGCCGCACTGGCCAGACGCCTGGTCGATTCGCAGTTCCCGCAGTGGGCCGACCTGCCCCTGGCGCTGCTCGACCCGGCCGGCTCGGACCATGTGATCTACCGGCTGGGCGAGGAACTGTCCGTTCGCCTGCCCCGCCACGCCGGGGCCATCGGGCAGGCCCGGAAGGAGTACGAGTGGCTGCCCAAGCTCGCCCCGCACCTGCCACTGGCCATCCCGGCACCGGTGGGGGTGGGTGAGCCCGGCTTCGGCTATCCATGGCCATGGGCGGTGTCCCGCTGGATGGACGGCGAGGTGGCGACCATCGCGGCACTGGCCGACTCGACCGAGGCCGCCGTCGAACTGGCGGAGTTCCTCACCGCCCTGCAGCAGTTCGCGCCCGAGGACATCCCTGTCGCGGGCGTCCGCGAGGACCTCACACCCGGGCGGCTGGCCGACCGGGACCACTCGACGCGGGCCGCCATCGCGGAAATTGACGGTACCTTCGACGCCGCTGCCATGACCGAGCTGTGGGACGCGGCGCTGAGCGCCCCCGAATGGGATCGCCCTCCCGTCTGGTTTCACGGCGACCTCCACACCGGCAACCTGCTGACCGTCGACGGCCGCCTCAGCGCTGTCATCGACTTCGGCAGCCTCGGCATCGGGGACCCGGCCCCCGACCTGAAGATCGCCTTCGCCCTGATGTCGGCCCGGAGCCGTGCCGCCTTCCGCGCCAAGCTCGGCGTCGACGACGCCACCTGGACGCGGGGCCGCGGCTGGTCCCTGGCCGCGGGCCTGAGCGCCTACACCGCCTACGCCGCCGTCGATCCCCGGGTCGCGGCGCAGACCACCCGTCAGATCAACCAGACCCTGATCGGTTAGGCGACCGATCACCGACCCGGCCGTGACCCGGACCGGGAACCACGCCCACGACACCCGGCGGAAAGCGATCATCTGGTGCTCGGGATGGGCTTGCCCGGGTACAGAGCTACGTGAAGACCAGGACGGCCCGACGGCCGCCGTCTGCCCCGCTCGCCAAGGAGGACGTATGACCACCCTTGCCGACCCCGTCATCGGCGGACGCCCCGGTGATGTCGAGCGGGCCACCGCGCTGAGCGTGGAGCTGTCCGGGCAGGGCGTACACGGCATCGTGCTGGCCTATGTCGACACCGCGGGCATCGGCCGGGTGAAGACGATCCCGACGGCCCGGCTCGCCTCGGCGACCGCCTGGGGCGTCGGGATGTCACCGGTGTTCGACACCTTCCTGGCCAACGACTCCATCGTCTCCACCGATGTGCTCGGCTCACCGGACGGCGATCTGCGCCTCTACCCCGCCCTCGACCAGCTGGTGGTGCTGTCCGGACAGCCGGGCTGGGCGTGGGCCCCGGTCGACCGGATCACCCAGGAGGGCGAGCGGCATCCGGCGTGCAGCCGCACCTTCCTGCGCCGGATCGTCGCGGACGCGGCCCGGCAGCACGGCATCACGTTCAAGGCGGGCATCGAGGTCGAGTGGTCCATCGGGCAGGGGTCGGCGGCCGGCGACGAGTTCGTCCCCGCGACCTCGGGTCCGGCCTACAGCGCCACCCGGCAAGTCGAACTGAGCGACTACGCCGCCGAGTTGATGGCAGCGTTCGCGGCACAGGGTGTGGACGTCGACCAGATCCACCCCGAGTACGCCGCCGGTCAGTTCGAGATCTCGGTGGGCGCGCTCGACCCGGTGGCCGCGGCCGACCGGAGCGTGCTGGTGCGGCAGACAATCCGGGCGGTGTCGCAGCGCCACGGGCTCAAGGTCTCGTTCTCACCGGCCGTCTTCGCCGAGGGCGTCGGCAACGGCGGCCACGTGCACATCTCGGCCTGGCGCGACGGGGTGAACCTGCACTCGGGTGGTGACCGCCGGTACGGCATGACGGCCGAGGCCGAGTCCTTCGCCGCCGGGATGCTCGCGCACTTGCCCGCGCTCACGGCCGTGACCGCCCCCAGCCCGGCCAGCTATCTGCGACTCAAGCCCTCGCAGTGGGCCGGGGTGTTCACCGCCTGGGGCCGCGAGACCCGCGAGTCCGCGGTGCGCGTCATCACCGGTACGGCGGGGCGGCGCGAGCAGGCGGCGAATCTGGAGGTGAAGCCGGTCGACCTGGCCGCCAACCCGTACCTCGCGCTCGGCTGCCTCATCGCCTCCGGGCTCGACGGGCTGGAGTCGTCCGCGCCCCTGGCCGAGGAGATCACCGGGGATCCCGCGCGGTTCAGCGCCTCGGAAGCGGCGGCCCGGGGCGTGCGCCGCCTGCCGACGTCGCTGGACGAGGCCGTGGAGGAGTTCCGCAAGGACGAGCGGCTCCGCGCCGCGCTCGGACCGGTCCTGGCCGACGCCGTGATCGCCGTGCGCCTCGGGGAGATCGCGGCCGTGGCGGGACTGGACGACGAGCTGGTGGCGGCGGCGTACCGGTGGAAGTACTGACAGGTGAGCACGCCATCCCCCACCAACGGGCCGGTCCACGAGTTCCTCGCCGGTCTTCCGCTCGTGGATCACCACTGCCACGGCGTCGTCACCGCCGATCTGAGCCCGCAGAGGTTCGAGTCGCTGATCACCGAGGGCGGCTTATGGCCTGGCAGTGGCATCACGCCTTTCGACAGTCCGGTCGGCGTGGCCATCCGCCGGCACTGCGCGCCCGTGCTGGGCCTGCCGCGGCACGCCCCCGCCGCGGAGTACCTGGCACGGCGAGCCGAGCTGGGCTGGCACGAGGTGAACCGGAGGTTCGTCGCCGCCGCGGGCACCGGCGTGTTCTGCGTCGACACCGGGTACAGCCCGGACCCGGACCGCCTCACGACACCTGCCGAGCTCGCCGCCGCGGGCGGTGCGGCCGCCGCGTACGAGGTCGTACGTCTGGAGAGCGTCGCCGAGGCCGTGGCGGCCAAGGGAGTGGAGCCGGGTGAGTACGCCGCGGCGTTCGTGGCGGCCTCGCACGCGGCCGCCGAGCGGCCGGGCGTGGTGGCGGTGAAGTCCGTGGCCGCGTACCGCACCGGGTTCGACCTGGACCCGAGCCGCCCGTCGGACGCGGACGTCACCGAAGCGGCCCGGCGCTGGCTGCGTACCGGGGAAAGCGCCACGAAGACGCACGGACCCCATGAGGAGACCCCTGTCCGCCCCCGGCTGGACGACCCCGTACTCGTGCGGCACCTGCTCTGGACGGCCGTGGATCTCGGGCTTCCTCTTCAACTGCACACCGGCTTCGGGGACAACGACATCCGGATGCACAGGGTGGATCCCGCCCATCTGACCGACTGGCTGCACCTGACCTCCGGCACCATCCCGGTGCTGCTGTTGCACTGCTGGCCCTACCAGCGCCAGGCCGCCTATCTGGCGACGGTCTTCGAGCAGGTGTACCTCGACGTCGGGCTCACTCTGCACTATGTGGGACCCGCCCGCGCCCGGGCGATCCTGGAGGAGGCGCTCGAGATCACCCCTTTCCGCAAACTGCTCTACAGCTCGGATGCCTACGGGGTGGCGGAGTTCTACCAGCTCGGCGCGCTGGCCTTCCGGCAGGGCCTGGCCGGGCTGCTCCAGGAGCGGGTGAACACCGACGACCTGAGCCTGCCGGACGCGCTCCGTATCGCCGCCTGGACCGGACGCGACAACGCCTTCCGCGTCTACGGACTCCCCGCAGGGCTCCCCTGAAGCACTCCCCGAACGCGATCCCGTACCTGACGGCGACCACGCTGAGCGCGGAACCACCTGGCGGCTGCCGCGGCCAGCGCACCGGGATAATGGGCAATAGGGGCAAAGTGTGCGCTTTCGAGCACGGCAGGCGCAGCAGCATCCGGGTGTCTCGTCCCCTCAGGGGCGAAGATCTCAGCGAGAGCGAGATGAGCGACCATGGACCGGCGCATCACCGCCGACCAGGTAACGAGTCCCCTCGAAGAGGTTGTCGATGAGGCGCTCACGGCTCGCGCCACAGTCGACGAACACGGAACCGTGACCGGGTGGAGCCGTGGTGCCGAGCAACTGCTCGGGTACTCCTCGGCGCAGATCCTGGGACGCCCGGCGGCCGCTCTCCTCGCCGATGAGGCCACGGCACGGGATCTGCCGCCACTCACCCAGTTGCCGAGGTGGCACGGAAGGCTGGCGCTCAGGCACCGGGACGGCCACCGCCTGGAGATCAAAGTGCTGGCGCACCACAGGATGCCGGACCACGGGAGCCGCGAATGGCTGCTGCTCTCCGCCCTGACCCAGACCCTCACCCGTCCCGCGGCATCCCTGGACGCACTGTGCGACACGGTGCTCGCAGCCGTGCTGCCCCAGCGGCCGATCGACGACGTGGCCCTGCTCGTCGCGCGCACCCGCGCGCTGAACGCCGACCAGGTCGCCACCTGGGACGTGGCCGCCGATCCAGCCGCCGTCGCCCAGGCCCGCAAGGACGCCGTCGGCCGGCTGGAGGCCTGGGGTCTGACCGACGCCGTCTTCGTCACCGAGCTGGTCGTCAGTGAACTGGTCACCAACGCCATCCGGCACGCCGAGCCGCCCATCCAACTGCGTCTCATCCACGACCGCAGCCTCATCTGCGAGGTCACGGACGCCAGCAGCACGGCGCCTCACATGCGCCGCGCCCGCACCTACGACGAGGGCGGCCGCGGACTGCTCCTGGTCGCGCAGCTGACCCAGCACTGGGGCACCCGCCACACCGCCAAGGGCAAAACAATCTGGGCGGAACAGACCGTGACGTGACGAGCAGAGCAACGGCCCGCACGCGTGCCGCGAACAAGCTCCAGGCCACTGCGCAGCAGCGGCTCACCACCGACCGGGACTGCCAGTGGCGCTTTCGAACCTCGGCGCGGCTGCTTACACGCCCGGCTGTCAAGCCGTTGTGTGCCGCCGTCGGCCAGGCCAGGACGATGCTCAGGCGCTTCGGGCCCGCCCCGTGCCCGCACTCCGGGCCGGGTCAGCCGGCGACGCAGGCAAGCTCGATGGTGTGTCCGGTGTGCTGGGCCTTGGCTTGCAGATAGCGCACATTGCTGCCGGTGGCGAAGACGCCGGTCGGCACGGTGGTGCGTACCGAGATGCCCAGGTCGTCCAACTGGCTCGCCTTGTCCGGGTTGTTGGACAGCAGATCGAGCTTCCGGACGCCGAGAGCGGTGAGCATCTGGGCGGCGGCGGTGTAGTCGCGGGCGTCCTCCGGAAGGCCGAGGGCGGTGTTGGCCTCGTACGTGTCCAGGCCGGTGTCCTGGAGCGCGTAGGCGTCGAGCTTGTTGTAGAGACCGATGCCGCGGCCCTCCTGGCGGAGGTAGAGCAGGATTCCCCCGGCGGCGTCGATGCGCTGGACGGCCTCGCGCAGCTGAGGGCCGCAGTCGCAGCGTGCGGAGCCGAACACATCCCCGGTCAGGCACTCGGAGTGCAGCCGCACCAAGGGGGTGTCGGAGCCGGTGGGGTCGCCCAGGACCAGCGCCACATGCTCGGCGCCGTCGGCGAGGCCGTGGAAGGTGACAGCCTCGGCGGTGACCGCGTAGCCGTCGGCGAAGCGCAGGGGGATACGGACCCGGGTGCGCACCGTGGCGCCGGCAGGGGTGGCGTGCATCTCGTCTCCGGTGGTCGAAGATCAGGCTCGATTCAAATTTGAACGAGCGGCCGCCACGGTACCGCAGATATTTGAATTTGAACAACCCATGTAGGGTGGAGACATGGGTCACCCGAGATGGCTGAGCGAGGAAGAGTCGCGGGCCTGGCATGCCTTCCTCGCTGCCGGCGCGCTGCTGAACCGGCGCCTGGACCAGCAGCTCAAGGACGAGGTGGGCCTCTCGCACCTGCAGTACGAGATCCTCGTCCGGCTCTCCGCCGAACCCGGGCACGAGATGCGCATGACGGAACTCGCCGACGCCCTCTTCAACACCAAGAGCGGACTGACCTACCAGATCACCCAGCTGGAGAAGGCCGGGCTGGTGCAGCGCCGCGCCTGCACCTGGGATGTTCGCGGGGTCAAGGCGGTCCTCACCGACGCCGGACAGGAGATGCTCAAGCGGGCGGCCCCGGGCCATGTCGCCACCGTCCGCGAGCTGCTCATCGACGTCCTCACCCCGGAACAGCTCATCGCCCTCGCCGACGGCCTCGGCGAGGCCAGTCGGCGCATGTGCGACGGGAACGCCTCCGGCCCCCGGTAGGGACCCGCGGCTTCGACGACGGGCCGCTCGTGGTCGCGGAATTCGAGGACAGCCGGCCTGGCTTTGCCCAGCAGCTCTCCCCAGCCCTTTCAGGACTGGTACGGCTGCTGGTGCGGTTGCCCGTACGTCTGATCGCCCTGGCCGCGCGCGCCGCCCTGCCCCTGCAGCTGCTCCGCCTGCTCCTTGGTCACCTTCTGCTCCGCGCCACAGAAGGTGCACTGCGTGGCGTACTTCGTCGAGAACGCGAACAGCGGCACGAAGAACAGCGTGAACTTCGTGACGCGCTTTTTGAGCGTGTGCGCGGAGGGATTGCCGCAGTGGCCGCACACCAGCGTCAGTATCGCGAGCTGGTACAGGTATCCCTTGGTGCCAAAGATGATCATGCTGTTGGTCCTTCCCGGGTCAGTGCCTGCCGCCGGAACAGTGCCGGCGTGCCGCAAGGTGTGGTCACGGAGCCCAGTCTCGTGCACGGTCGGTGCGTTCGGCGGAGGGCGCGGCGCGGTGTCGTCAGCGTAAGGCCCTGAACCGGGGGGAACATCACCGAGGAGGGCCTGCCTCGATGCCGCGGCAGGCCCTCCTCGTCCCCCGGTCTCCGGTCACCCGGCCTTTTCAGCCGCCCCGGACGAGCGGTGCGCGAGCCTTCCGCAGCCCGCCGTCCGCGGCTCTCGACGGGCAGCACCCCCGTGGCTGCCGCGAGGCCGAACGGAGGCATGTCGAAGTAGATCGACTCATACGATCCCTCGGGCACGACATAGGCCTCGTGCCACAGCCCCACGTGCTGGCGCACCTTCCCCGCGCGCTCCTTGCGGCTGGTGATCGCCCACACCTTGTGGTGGAACATGTCGGGCGAGGTCGCGTACGCGTAGAGCTTCTCCTTGGACTCCCAGTACTGGACCACGTAGTACGTCCGCGGCGAGGCGGTGAGCAGGACCCGCCCCAGCAGCCCTCGGCCCCTGTCTTCGGCAAGCTCCCCCAGCATGCGAAACATCGACAGCATGACCGGCAGCCACTGGTGCACCGCCCAGAAGTGGTTGATACGCATACCGATCAGCAAGACCACCGCATCACCTTCCACTGCGGCGGTTGTCCGGCCCGGAATCGGTTTCGCGAACATGGCGACCCCCGGATCTGCTGATCGGATAGCGGCACTATCCTTCTCTGGCGGTGCTTGGATAGTTGCACTCCCCAAGGAGAGGCGCAAGAGATGCGGCTGGCCGAGTTGAGCGAGCGCAGTGGCGTGTCCATCGCCACGATCAAGTACTACCTGCGCGAAGGGCTGTTGGCGCCGGGCCGCCAGGTCAATGCGACGACGGCCGAGTACGACGAGGATCATCTGCGCCGGTTGCGTCTGGTGCGCGCGATGATCCAGGTCGGCCGGGTCCCGGTGGCGACGGTCCGGGAGGTGCTCGGGCACATCGACGACGACTCCCTCGGCCGTACGATCCGGCTGGGGGCCGCCCTGTGGGCGTTGCCGCAGGTCCCCGAGCCGGACGAAGAGGACGAGGCCGTCCGGGACGCGCACCGCGAGGTCGACCGACTGTTGGAGACACTCGGCTGGTCGAACGCCCAGGCCCTGATCACCATCTCTCCCGCCTACCGTTCGCTGGTGGTGGCGGTGGCCACGTTCCGACGGCTCGGCTACGACTGGGGCGCCGAACTGATGGCGCCGTACGCCCAGTTGATGCACCGGGCGGCCACCCTCGACCTGGACTTCGTGGAGACCCACCCGTCGGAGGCTGAGAAGGTCGAGACCGCGGTCCTGGGGGCGATCCTCGTCGAGCCGATGCTGCAGGCCCTCCACCGGCTGGCCCAGGAGGAGGAGTCGGCGCGGCGGTACGGCTTCGAGTGAGCCCGACCGCGCGCGCCAGGAAGCTGCTCAGGGCGGGTCTTCGGCGTCGGTCCGGGCCGTCCGGTCGGTCTAAGCTCGGCGCATGGCGAAGTACTTCGACGTGCACCCGGAGAATCCGCAGCGACGCAGCATCAGTCAGGTGGTCGAGATCATCCGTGACGGAGGTCTTGTCGCCTACCCGACGGACTCCTGTTTCGCACTCGGATGCCAGCTGGGCAACCGAGACGGGCTCGACCGCATCCGCTCGATCCGTCACCTCGACGAACGGCACCATTTCACACTGATGTGCCAGGACTTTGCGCAGCTGGGCCATTTCGTACGCCTGGACAACACGGTGTTCCGCGCAGTCAAGGCGTCGACCCCCGGCAGCTACACCTTCATCCTTCCCGCGTCGAAGGAGGCACCGCGCAGGCTGCTGCACCCGAAGAAGAAGACCGTCGGAGTCAGGATTCCCGACCATGTCGTCGCGCAGGCGCTCCTCGCCGAACTCGGCGAGCCGCTGCTGTCCAGCACGCTTCTCCTGCCCGAGCAGGACAAACCGCTCACCCAGGGCTGGGAGATCAAGGAAGAACTCGACCATGTGGTGGACGCGGTGATCGACTCCGGTGACTGCGGCGTCGAACCGACGACCGTCATCGACTTCTCCAGCAGAGAGCCCGAGATCGTCCGCCGTGGAGCGGGCGACCCCACGCCATTCGAATAGCCGCCACCGCGCCGCGTACAACCCTTTCACCCGCCGGCGCCTTCGTGCCCGACCACAACGAGGCGAACGACGCCTCCGGCGCCGATGTCCACATCGACGCCGCGACTACAGCAGTTCCTCGATCGTGATCGGCAGGGAGCGGATGCGCTTGCCCGTCGCGTGGTACACCGCGTTGGCGATCGCCGCCGGCGCGCATGTGATGCCGACCTCGCCGATGCCCTTGATGCCCATGGGGTTGTAGCGGTCGGGCTCGCCGACGAAGACGACGTCGAGGTCGGGGACGTCCGCGCTGACGGGGATCAGGTAGTCCCCGAACGTCGCGTTGGTGATGCGGCCGGTCGCCGGGTCGAACGCCGTCTCCTCGAACTGCGTCATGCCGATGGCCATCACCATGGCCCCGGCGACCTGGCTGCGTGCGGTCTTCTCGTTGAGGACCCGGCCCGCGTCGACCGCCGCCACCAGCCGCGTGACCTTGAGGAGCCCGAGCTCCTCGTGGACCCGGACCTCGGCGAACTGGGCGGCGAAGGCACCTGCGGGCGACATCGTCATGCCCTCGGCCTTCGGCGTGGGGTCCGTCTCGCCCTCGGCACTGAGTTCGTCCTTGCCGTGTCGCTCGAGGATGTCGGTGTACGACTCGCCGACGCCGGGGTCGTCCGACAACTGCAGGCGCCCGTTGGTGGCCATGACCTCGTCGGGGTCCCTTCCTCGCAACGGCGAGCGGTCGTCGTCGCGGACGAGGTCGAGGAACGCCCGTACGAGATGGGCGGCGGCGTCCTCGATGGCGCCGCCGAACGCGACCGCGAGGCCGGAGCCACCGGACGGCGGGGCGAGGGGCAGGGCGCTGTCGCCGATCTCGACGTGCACCTGGTCGACTTCGAGGCCGAGCAGTTCGGCGACGATCTGCGCGGCGATCGTGTACGTGCCCGTCCCGATGTCCGTGGCCGCGGCGCGCAGCCGTGCGACGCCGTTCCGGCCGAGGGACAGGGTCGCCCGGCAGGGCGTCGCCCACCAGCTGTAGGCGACGGCCGCCATGCCGTGGCCGATCAGCCATTCGCCGTCCCGCATGGATCCGGGTCCGGCGTTGCGGTGGTGCCAGCCGAAGCGTTCGGCGCCCACCCGGTAGCACTCGCGCAGGGCGTTGCTCGACCAGGGCAAGCCTGTCTGCGGGTTGACCTCGGCGAAGTTGCGCAGCCGCAGTTCCAGTGGGTCGATTCCCAGGCGGTGGGACAGCTCGTCCATCGCCGACTCGAGCGCGAAACTGCCCTCCGCGTGGCCGGGGGCGCGCATGGCCCCCGGGTTGGGGATGTTGAGGGCCACCAGCCGGTCGTGCGTGGCGAGGTTCGGACAGTCGTATGCCTCGCGGGTCACCACCGTGATGGGTTCGAGGTTGGACTCCTCGGCTCCGGTGGTCGACGTCCCCTCGTGGTCGATGGCGACCAGACGGCCGTCGGAGGTTGCGCCGATCCGCAGGTGCTGGACGGTCTCCGGCCGGTGGCCGACGGACGTGAACATCTGGGGCCGTGGCACGACAAGCTTGACCGGGCGGTCGAGGATGCGTGCGGCGAGCGCGGTGAGCACCGTGTGCGGCCAGGTGCGCAGTCCCGCGCCGAATCCGCCGCCGAGGTACGGGACGAGAACCTGTACGGCCGACTCGTCCAAGGAGAAGATCCCTGCAAGGACATGACGCTCCATCACGGGCCACTGGGTCGAACTGTGGATCAGCAGCCTGCCGTCGTCCCAGCGTGCGACCGCGGCGAACGGTCCCAGCGGATTGTTGGTCACAGGCGCCGTGTGGAACCGCTCGTCGTAGACGATGTCGGCCGCGGCCAGGGCCTTCTCGACATCGCCCCGCTCGACGTCCATCTGGTAGGGGTTCGTCGTGACCTGCGCCCTCGGGTCGTCGATGTCGAGGATGGCCGCCGTCTCGTCGTACTCGACCCGCACAAGCCGGGAGGCCGCTCTCGCCTCCTCGAGGGTCTCCGCCACCACGACGGCCACGTGCTGCCCGTGGTGGACGATGCGGTTGTCCTTGAGCGGGAACCGCGGAGAGGGACCGAACGGCGTCATCACCTCGTGCACGAGCTTGGGGACGTTCTCGTGGGTGATCACCGCGAGGACCCCGGGCGCCGCGAGCGCGTCCGCCGTGTCGATGGCGCGGATCGTGCCCGCAGCGATGGTCGACTGCACGAGCACGGCGTGCGCCATGTCCGGGTAGCCGACGTCCGACGGATAGCGGGCGCCTCCGGTGACCTTGAGCTGTCCGTCGATGCGGTCGACGGGCTCACCGACGATCTTGTTGGGCGAAGGTGCGGTCATGCCTGCGCTCCCGAGACGTACTTCAGCGTGCGGACGATCAGGCGCTGGGCCAACCCGACCTTGAACTCGGTACCGGGGACCGTGTAGAGATCCCGCAGCGCCACCTCCGCGGCCGCCCGGAAGTTCGCCTCGTCCGCCTGCCTCCCACGCAGCAAGTCCTCCGCCGCCCAGGCCCGCCAGGGCACCGTTCCCACGCCACCCAGCGCGAGACGGGCCTCGGTGATCGCACCCTCCTCGATGCGCAGTGCCGCCGCCGCGGAGACCAGGGCGAACTCGTACGAGGCCCGGTCCCGGACCTTCACGTACTGCGCGCGCAGGCCCGCCGCAGGCAACGGCACATCCACATGCGTGATCATCTCTCCGTGCGCCAGCACGTTCTCCACATCCGGCCGCTCGCCCGGCATGACGTAGAACGCGGTCAGCGGCACGCTGCGCTGCCCGTCCGGGCCCTCGATACCGACCACCGCGTCCAGCGCCACCAGCGCCACGCACAGGTCCGACGCGTGCAGCGCGATGCAGTTATCGCCGGCCCCCAGGATCGCGTGCATCCGCGCCGGTCCCCGCACCGCGGCACAACCCGAACCCGGGAGGCGCTTGTTGCACGCCGCCACGGCGCGATCACGGAAATAGCGACAGCGGGTACGTTGCAGCAGGTTCCCGCCGATCGTCGCCATGTTCCGCAACTGCGTGGACGCCCCGGACAGCAGCGCTTCCCGCACCATCGGCAGCCGCTCGATCACCACCGCGTCCGCGGCCAGCTCCTCCATCGTGGTCAGCGCGCCCACCCGGAGCACACGGCCGTCGACGACGCTGGTGCCCCGCAGGGGCAGCCGGCCGATGTCCACCAGCGTGCCGTACTCCACCACCCCGTCCTTGAGCAGCAGGTCCAGCTGCGTGGTACCCCCCGCCAGATACGCCGCACCCGGATCCGCGCTGACCAGCGCGATCGCCTCCGCCAGCTGCTCCGGACGCCGATACTCCAGCACGCTCACGACATCCCACCGCCCTGCTGAGCGATCTCACGGATGGCCGCCACGATGTTCGGATACGCACCGCACCGGCACAGATTGCCGCTCATGAACTCACGGATCTCCGCGTCCGAACCGGCCCGCTCCTCCGCCAGCAGTGCCACCGCGGACATGATCTGCCCCGCCGTGCAGAACCCGCACTGGAAGCCGTCGTGACGGATGAACGCCTCCTGCAGCGGATGCAGTTCGCCCCCAGGCGCCAGACCCTCGATGGTGGTCACTTCACGGCCGTCGCACTGCGCAGCCAGCGTGAGACACGACACCACCCGCCGACCGTCCAGCAACACCGTGCACGCACCGCACGCGCCCTGGTCACAGCCCTTCTTCGTACCGGTCAGCTCCAGGTGCTCCCGCAGCATGTCCAGCAGTGTCACGCGGCTGTCCAGTTCCAGATGCCGCTCTTGCCCATTGACCTGCACGGTCACCGTCGTCCTGCCGACGACGGACGCACCACCCATGGAACTCTTCCTCACGATTCGTTCGCTCTCGGCTCGCTCGACAGCACACACGCACCACCGCGCGCGGGCCCCGGTGTCCTACGGTGCCGACCTGACGGAGGCGGTTGCCGCCTCACCCAGGGGTTCAGCAGCGCCCAGCAGGCCTTCCGCGAAGGCCAGTTGGACTTCCTGATGATGTGGTCCGCCGCCTTCGCGGTCGTTGTAGTGGTAGACGTGGATCTCCTTGCTGCCGGCGTAGTGGTGGTGTGCGGCATACACGGTGGACGGCGGTCGGGAAAGTCCACGTCCTCCCAGATGTGGCTGGAGTCGATCACACAGCAGACGTAGTCGTTGTGGCGGAGAACATCGCCATGCTCGGACTCCCAGTACTCCTCCATGGGCGGTTTCTTCGGAAGCGTCCGGTCCCGGTGGCCCGCGTAGAACCGCTCGTTGCTCCGCCCCACCTCCTCGATCTCCTCGTCGGAGAACACTTGCCGGGACAGGTACCAGCCATGGTCCCGGTAGAAACGGACCTCTTCGGGCGACGGCAGCAGCGCTTGTTCTGCCGGCGTCAGGGAGAAACCCGCCATGACTGTGCTTCCTTCGATCCCTTGTGGCGTGAGGTGAGCACTGGTGCTTGGGGTCGTCAGTATCGTTTCGCCACTTCCGCTCGGGCCGCCCGCCGCTCCGGGTGGTCCGACGGTTCACGCGGATGCAGGGAGGACGGGCGACAATGAGCCGCGATGACCACCGCCGGTTCCGCCGCCCGTGCCATCCGGGTCCCGGGGCGCCGAAGAGCGCAGGTTCTGACGCTGCTTCTGGTGGGCCGCGCCCTTTCGGGACTGTCCGCCGCGCTGATCACCGGAGCGGCCACCGCCGGCCTCACCGAGCTCGCGCCCGCCGCGCTCGCGCGGGCATCCTCGCCCTCGCCGCGAACATGGGCGGCCGCGCCTGCGGCACCGTGCTCGGCGGCGTCTGCGCCCAGTCAGCGCCCGCACCCGGTACACCCCCTTCTTGCTTCCCCCACGCAACCGGTCCACCCCGGCGATCCGGCATCCCGCCCCCAGCGCGTCGCGCACCACTGCTGACAGGTCCTCGGTCCCGGCGAATCCACGCATCCGGGGAACGCACTCAATTCCGTGCCGACGCGCGCACGGTTATTCAGCGTGCTGTGGACCTTGCGGACGGAAATCCGACCAATTGCCCCCGCTCGCTCCGGTGCGGCAGCAGTGCGATCGACGCCGCGGCGACGGCCGCGAGTACGAGCCAGGGCGCAGCCGGCGGCAGGCCGGTGTCGAGGAGGGATCCGGCTCCCGCGCTGCCGGCCAGCACGATCAGGCCGGATACGGACGACATCGCACCGGTGTAGAGGCCGAGCCTGCCGTCCTCGGCGAGGTCGGGCACCCAGGCGCGGGCGGCGGGCGCGACGAGCATCTGGCCGAGGGTGAGCAGGACGACGAAGCCCGCAAGGGGCAGCAGCCCCGCCGTTCCCGTCCACGCGGCGGGACGGGCAAGGGCCACGACGGCGAACCCGGCGGCGATGAGCAGCATGCCGGCTGCCATGGACCGGCGCAGGCCGAGCCGGTCCACCGTCCACCGCGTCACCGGCAGTTGGGCGGTGACGACCAGCAGCGACGACATGGCGAACAGCCACGCCAGCGGCGCCTGTGAGCCCGCCGCGCGCTCCACCTCGTCGGGGAGGAGGAGATAGAGCTGGTTGTACGCCAGCAGATAGGCACCGTATGCGCCGCACAGGCGCATGAAGCGGCGGTTGCGCAGCAGGGTCGCCGCGCCGCCGGACACCTTCGGCCGCGCCGCCCGTCCGGGAGTGTGCCGCGGGAGCAGCCACAGGTGCCCGGACAGAACGAGTACGAACACCCCTGCGCCCGCCAGGCACACCGCGCGGAAGTCCGCCCACAGCAGCACCGCCCCGAGGAACGGGCCGACGAACGCGCCGGCCTGGCCCGCGACGGTGAACAGGGCGAGCACGTGCGTACGGGAGCCGCCGCCCGCCTCCTCCCGGCGCAGGGCCTGCCGCGCCACCTCGGACTCCACGGCCGGTGAGAACAGCGCGGCGGCGAAGCCGATCAGCAGGACGGCTCCGATGACCGACCAGGTCTGTTCCGCGTATCCCAGCCAGGCGAAGCCGGCGATGCGGAGCACGCAGCCCGTCAGCACCACCGGCCGGGCACCGTACCGGTCGGTCAGCGCGCCGCCCACGACGAACAGTCCCTGCTGGCTGAAGGTCCGCAGCCCGAGCACGAGGCCGACCAGCCAGCCTGCCATCCCGATGGCCGTGCCGAGGTGTTCGGCCAGGAAGGGCAGCACGGCGTAGAAGCCGATGTTGAAGGCGAGTTGGGTCAGGATCAGCAGGCGCAGGAGGGGTGAGAGGGTGCGCCAGGTGCGCTCGCGGTGCGGCTTGGCGCGGTCGGCCGGGTGGGTGGTGGCGGCGGGCGCACCGCGTCCCGGCCGAAGGCGGGCAAGGGCTCGGGCGGGCTGTTCGGTCATCGGGCACCCTCTCGTACGGTGGCGGCTTCCTTCCGGGGCGTCGGTGTCGCCCCGGCGTGTGGCTGGTCGGGCTCGGACAGGAGCCGGTCGGGGAGGGTGCCCGGGTGGCGCTCCCGGGGTGGCCTTGCCCGCCGGGGCGGCCGCGGCCACCGCACACCGTCCGCCGCGGTCACCGCGAGTGCGCCCAGCAGGGCGTACACCGCCCGGTAGCCGCCCTCCGCAGCCGCGAAGTCCAGGCAGCTCACCTACCAGTTGGCGGGCAAGCCCGCGCCGCCGGTGCTCGGGGCGTACGTACACCCGCCGCAGTTGAGCGGTCTCCCCCGACGGGTAGCGCTCGGCCAGCCACCGCGGACTCGGCGGATGGGCCGGCCCTCGGGAGTCCAGCGCCGCCGTCGCGACGACCGCACCGTCCCACTCGTCGACCGCGACCAGCAGAGTGTGCCGCGTGGGCGCGAGATAGGCGCCCTGCAGATCGATGATGTCGCGGTGCCAGCGCGGGACGTATCCCGTGCCGAAGTCGCGGTAGACGGAGTCGAGCATCACGACGCGCCCGCCGTCGAGTTCGTCGGGGGTCGCCGTCTACTGCCAGTGTCACGCACCTGCACATCATATGCATTAAGGAGATGCATGCTTGACCGGCGGCTCGGGCCGCTACCGCGGTCGCATCAGCTTCAGGTCCTCACCCCAGGCGTCCAGGACGGCACCGTGCCCGGCGCCCCGGGCCGCTGCCTCGACACGGGCGAAGAGGCGCCGTTGCAGAGACACGTCACCCGTTGCAGAGATGCGGTCCACGGCCTCCAGCAGCAGGTCGGCGCCCCAGCCCGGCAGCGGATACCGGGCGAGTTCCCACTCCAGGTACTTGTTGTAGGGGCGAGGGCGACGGTCGAGCGCGAAGAGCAGTTCGAGCAGAAACCGGATGCTGTCGGCGGCGTCGAGGCGGGCGGCGAGTGCATGTCCGTCGCGGTCGTTCTTGACGGAGCGGTAGAGGGAGTTGGCATAGGCATCCAGCCACCCCTCCGCGTCGCGGAATGCTTCATCGGCGTCGAGCCGCGCTTTGGCGGCAGGATCTGAGCGATTCCTCCGTCGAGCCGGTCCAGCACGATCTGGGCGCGGGCGAGGGCGTAGCGCTCGAAGCCTGGCATTCCGGCTTCCCGGAATGCGGAGAGGGTGAGGACGACGAGGTCGAGGGCGGCCGTGCGGTGGCCGGCGAACCCAGTGAGAGCCGTGGTGGCGCCATCCGCGACGACCACATACAGGTCATGGTCCGAGTGCTCCGTCGTCATGCCCTCGTGGGCGTGGGAACCTTTGAGGACGAGACCGACTACTGCGGAGTCGGCGGTGGCGAGTTCGACGAACCGGTCGTAGGTGAGGGGCTGCAGGGCAGTCATCGGAAATTCTCCGGTTTTAGGACGAGGAAGGCGATTGGGTATGCCTGCCGGCGGCCCCGTCGGACGGAGCCGCCCGCACGTCAGGGCGGCACTCGGCCACCGTTCGGAGAATCAGCGCACGGGCGGACCATATCGTCCGGGTCGTGCACGAGCTACCGAGTTCTGAAGGCCTCGGAAGGAATCGCGGCCGCCGACCGTCGGCCTTCAGCCGCGTCGCGCTTCGTGTTTGGGCGTGATGATCTCATCGACGAGCCACTGTGCGATCTGTGGAGGTTACGGCCTCCGCAGGCACAGGCTGTGCACGATGTGCGTACCGACCGCCGACCGCCACACCCGATGCCCCGGGACACGGAACTCAGCACGCTCAGCAAAGGAGGCGACCGTGACCGAACGACTTCTGGACGTCCATGACTTGCGGGTTCTCTACCGCGAGCGTGGTCGGCGTCGGGGCCCCGCCACGCCCGCCGTCGACGGCGTCACCTTCCACCTCTCGCGGGGCGAAACCCTCGGCCTGCTCGGCGAATCCGGCTCCGGCTCCGGCTCCGGCTCCGGCAAGTCAACGATCGGCAACGCGATCCTGGGTCTCGTGCGCCCCACCGGCGGACGCATCCTCTTCCACGGCGAGGACATCACCCACGCACCGCCCGCGGGACGCCGTCAACTCGCCCGGCACATCCAAGTGGTGTTCCAGGACCGTCCCTAGAGACTGAGCATGAGTTGCACAGGCTCAGCCGCGTGCCCCGAACGGTGTTGGGCACACTGGTCCCCCACTTTCGCTCCGCATCCGGGCGGCACGCATCGTGTGCGTGGTCCGGGGATGCGGGGGCGGGTTCCCTCACGCCCCGAGGCACCCGGTCCGGCCTGAGCGGTCCGACGCCAGCGGGGCGGGGAGCTTGATGCTCACCTCACCGTCGGGGGTCACACGGATGGTCTCGTTGCCGTACCGCTTCCCCGACTCCCCGTCGGCCTGCAGAAACTGGCGCCCAGCCTGCCAGCGGGCACGCCACGCGGCCTCGCTGAGACCGGCCGCCCGAAGGTGATGGCGCGTGGTCAGCAGCTGTTTTCCGCCACGCACCACGTGCACGATGCCGGGTCTGCCAGTCGCTCCGTGCCGCTTCGAGCCGGTCCTGAAGGACTCGCAGGCGGCGCGACTTCGCGTGCCACTCCCGCCGCGAGCGGTAGCCGCCCGGGGCGTGCCTGCCGCCCTTCTCCCCCACCGGCAGCGAGAGCCGGTGGGCGATCGTGCGCACCCCCACCTCCAGACTCTGCACATGCGCGAGCTGGGCCCGCCGGGCCAGACCCCACTGGTCGTGCGTGGCCTTCGTGATCGACCCCGCCCACCGCGAGGACGACTGCCCGGTCAACACCCTCTTTCGCTCCGCCCACCCATCGCCGTCGTGATCCAGCCCGGCCGCGCAGCGTGCCTTCAGGTCGCGGGAGGCGAGCGAGCCGAGGTGGTCGCCGACCAAGCGGATCACCTGCTCGTCGTCGGCGGTCAGGTGCTTGAGCCGGTCACGGACTGCCACCCCGGACGGGCCAGGCACCACGAACGTCGCCGCCACCTCCCGCAGCACCCTCACCCCGATCCCCTTCCCTATCAGGGACAACGCACTCCGCCACCCCGCCCAACGGCCAACATCCGAAAAGGTCACGCATTCGACAGACGAACCAGCGTTTCCCTGTAGCCCGACGGCCCCTGCCCCGTCCCACCCCATGTCACCAACCCGGCAATGAGGAGCACCCGTTGGACATATCAGGGAATGTCGCGCTGATCACCGGAGGCGGTTCCGGGCTGGGGCTGGCGACCGCACGCCGCCTGGTCAAGGCCGGCGGAAAGGTGGTGCTGGTCGATCTGGAGACCTCCCAAGGGGCGCAAGCCGCCGAGGAACTGGGCGACCAGGCGGTCTTCGTCACGGCGGACGTCACCAGCCCGGAGCAGATGACGGGCGCCCTGGACGCCGCAGAAACGCTGGGGCCCCTGCGTATGGTCGTCATCTGCGCCGGGATCCTCCGGGCGTTCCGCATGGTCAGCCAGGACAGGGCCACCACCCGACGTGCCGATTTCCGACGCGTGGTCGAGGTGAACCTGACCGGGACGTTCAACGTCGTCCGACTCGCCGCCGAGCGGATCGCCGCGCAGCGGCCGGTCGCCGGCGAGCGGGGCGTCGTGATCATGACGGCTTCGGTGGCCGCCTTCGACGGGCAGATCGGCCAGGCCGCCTACGCCGCTTCCAAGGCCGGCGTCTCCGGAATGACCCTGCCCGTGGCACGGGACCTCGCCGACAATCTGATCCGCGTGGTGAGCATCGCACCGGGCCTGTTCGAGACTCCCATGCTCGCCGGTCTGCCCGACAAGGCACGAGCCGCGCTCGGCGCCCAGGTCCCGCACCCGTCGCGGCTCGGCCGTCCGGACGAGTACGCCGCACTCGTCGAGCATATCGTGGCCAATCCCCTGCTCAACGGGGAGACCATCCGCCTGGACGGCGCCATCCGCATGGCTCCCCGCTGAGCCGAGCCCCTGGGAATCGAGGCCGGTTGTCAGACCCCTGCGCTACGTTGCGGCCATGTCGGAATTCGTATTGGTGGCGGGTACGTGGCTCGGATCGTGGGTCTGGGACGAGGTGGTGCCGGAGTTGCGTGCGGCCGGGCATGGCACGCACCCTCTGACGTTGTCCGGCCTCGCCGACAAACAGGGCGTGCCGGCCGGACAGCAGACTCACGTACGCGACATCGTCAGCGAGGTCGAACGCCTCGATCTGCGCGACGTCGTCCTGGTCGGGCACAGCTACTCGGGCATACCGGTCGGCCAGGCCGCCGAGCGCATCGGTGACCGGCTGACCCATGTGGTGTTCGTCGACTCCAACGTTCCGGCCGACGGCGAGTCCTTCGTTTCGGCCTGGCCGGACGGCCGGGCGATGGTGGAGGCCTCGATAGCGGAGAACGGGGGCTTCTGGGCGCCCCTGACCGCCGCCGACTACGCCGGCCAGGGTCTCACCGACGAGCAGATCGTGCGGATCGTAGGCGGCTCGACACCGCACCCGGGCGCAACGCTGACCGAACCGGCGGTGCTGGCACGCCCCCTCGGCAAGCTTCCCGCGACGTACGTCAAGTGCCTGCTCGACGGTGCCGAGCCGAACGACGACGTGGCCGAGCTGCTGAAGAGCGAGCACTGGCGGCTGGTCGAGATGGACACCGGCCACTGGCCGATGTTCTCCCAACCACGCGAGCTTGCGCGGATCCTGCACCGGGCAGTCGTGGAGTCCTGAGCCCATTCGGGTGCGGCGCCCTCAGAGCGACGAGCCGACCTCCTCCCGGATCCCCTCGCGGACGTAGGCGCCCTGCTGGACCAGTTCGCGCTGCACCAGCGCCGCGGGGACCTCCCGCGGGCTGCGGTCCATGCGTACCGCGAGGGCCGCGCACACACCGGCGGCCTGTCCGGTGGCCATGGCGATGGGCATCACCCGGTACGAGGAGTGGGCCACGTGCGTGCCCGAGATGCAGCGGCCGGCCACCAGGATCCGGTCGGTGTCGCGGGGCAGCAGGCAGCGCAGCGGGATGTCGTACATGCTGCCGCGGGGCACCCGCCGCAGCGTGGTCCCTGAGCCCCGCGGATTGTGGATGTCGACGGGGTACGCGCCGTGCGCGATCGCGTCCGGGAAATGGCAGGCGGCGAGGATGTCATGGCCGGTGAGCTGGTAGTCGCCCACGATGCGGCGGCTCTCGCGTACGCCGATCTGTACGCCGCTCTGCGCGATGTACGAGGCCTCGAAGCCCGGTACGTGATTGCGCAGGAAGCGGTCGATCTGCTCCATCTGGCGGCGCGCGACGTGTTCGGCGCGGGTCAGGTCCCAGACGCTGGTGCCGAATGCCCGGGTGACGCGGGTGCTGTTGACGCTGACCTCGTGGGGGTGCGGCGTGGCGAAGAAGAGGATGTCCTCACGCGGCAGGACCAGTTCGCCGTGCTCCGTCGCCTCCTTGACGAGGTCCCACAGGCCATGGACGCCGCGCCACTGGTCGGGGTGGTCGCGCACGTAGGCGGCGAATTCCGGCTGCATGAAGTCCACGACGCGGAACATCAGCGTCATCGGCTGCGTCAAGTGGTCCTCACGCCGTCCGATCTCGTACCGGGCGCCGGCGGCCGCCGCGATGTCGCCGTCGCCGGTGCAGTCGACGACCACCTGCGCATCGATCACGACGGGGCCCGACTTGCTCTCGAAGACGACCCGCCGGCCGTCCTGAAGCGGCAGCACGGTGGACGCGAAGGAGTGGAGCAGCAGCCGCACGCCCGCCTCGTCCAGCATGTCCAGCGCGACGAGCTTGAAGATCTCGGGGTCGAACGGCACGGTGTAGCCGGTCTCGACCGACGGCGGGATGGCGCCGCCGTGCTCGGTGAGCCGCTCGAGGAGCCGTGACACCACGCCGGCGACCACCGGTTCGCCCTGCCCGTGGTCGGTGGGCAGCAGACGGGTGGAGTCGCCCTCCAGGGCCTGCTTCTTCTCGTTGTGGAAGGACATCAGCGGCATGACGAGGGCCACGGTCGCGTTGCCCCCGAGGAAGCCGTACCGCTCGACGAGGATCACATCGGCCCCGGCTTCCGCGGCGGCGAGCGCCGCGCCGAGGCCGGCCGGTCCGCCGCCCACGACGAGTACGTCGGCCGTGCCCGCGTGCATGGCCTCGCGCGGCGGAAGCACGACGGTGCGCGGCTTCTCAGGTGGCTTGAGAACCGGCATCGGCTTCTCCCTCCGCAGGGGACGGAGTGGCGGCGCTCAGGTCGGGCATGTACGCGCCCGGCACCGCGGGGGCCGGCGAGGTCGGGGCTCCGGCGCCCGACTCGGATGTGTCCGCGCCCGGTACGGCTGGCGCGGAAACCCCGGCGCTCAGCTCCGGCGTCTCCTGGCCGGCCAAGGGACGCTTGCCAGAGCCGTCCGGCGGGCGCTCACCCGAGCGGGCCAGGGAACGCTCGCCCGAGCCATCCGGCGAGCCCTCCCCCGAGCCGACCAAAAATCGCTCACCCGAGCCGCCTGGAGAGCGCTCACCCGAGCCGGCCAAGGACCGCTCCCCCGAGCCGCCCGGAGAGCGCTCACCCGAGCTGGCCAAGAATCGCTCACGCACGCCGTTCGGCGAGCGCTCACCCGAGCCGGCCAAAGATCGCTCGCCCGCGCCGGCCAAAGACCGCTCGCCCAGAGCGGCCGAGGGCCACTCGTCCGGACCGGCCAAGGGCCGTGACCCGGCCGCGTCGATGTCCGCCAGCAGCGCCGCGCAGCGCCCGCACGTCACCTGGGACAACTCGCGCAGCTCCGCGACACGTGCACGAACCTGGTCACGCTGTTTCGGATACTCGTCCCACAGCCGGTCCACCTCAGCGATCAGCAGCCCCGCCTGCTCCCTCGCCACCCCGACCAGCGCCGGAGCCCCCAGTCTGCGGGCGAAGTCGAAGACCTTCCCCGCGTACGGAAGCGGCAGGAACGGCACACCGGACAGCGCGGCGAAGATCAGGAAGTGCAGCCGCATGCCCACGGCCAGGTCCACGTGCCGCATGAATCCCAGAAACTGCGCGGGGCTGTACTCGCCGTGGAGGATGCGCCCCCGGTCCGGCGCGGTCATGTGGGACAGGACCGCGTGCGCATGACGTACGTCCTGCCGCTCCATCGGCATGAAGACCACGTACGCCTCGAGGCGCCGCACCAGGAAGTCCGCGACATCGGCCAGCAGCGCATGGTAGTCGCCCACGTCCAGATGCTCGGCCGCCCTGCCCGGCTCCCGTACGGACATCGCCACCAGGCGCGCACCGTCCGGAATCCCCTCGTACCGCAGCATCCGCTCGCTGAACTGGTCCGGCGCGAGCATCATCGCCGGGTCCGCGGTGACCGCGATGTCCCGCTGGACACCCGCCTCCTCCAGGACCAGCCGGGACTCGTCGTCACGCACCACCACGTCGTCCATCCTCGCCAGAGCGGTGCGTACGGCCTTGCGGTCCTCGGCCTCGCGCAGCGGTCCGGCGCCCACGGCGTATGCGAACGTGCGTACGCCCAGCTCCTGCGCGGCGCTCACCAGCCGCAGGTAGCGGCGGGCCTCCCCGTCGTACAGGACACCGCCACCCCCGAGAACCAGCAGGTCGAGGCCGGACAGCGACTGACGCATCTGCTGCTGGCTGATGCCCTCCCAGCACGTCACGTCGTCCGCGGCGATGTGATGTGCCTTGGTGTGGTCGGGATTCCTGCTGAAGAGGACCAGCCGCGCGTCCGGCCGGCAGGCGCGCAGGCACCCGATCACGCAGGCCAGGATGGATTCGTCACCGATGTTGATGCCGCCGTACGAGCCGAGCACCCCGATGGCGGGCGTCCGTGCGCCGGCTGTCCCTGTGCCCTGGTTCCCGGTCATCCGTACCTCCGACACGTGGCTCTGTGATGGGGCAGCTCCCTGACGCCTCCTGCCGTGCTGATCGGCTGCTCAGCTGCCGAGCCCCGGACCTCTGCAGCTCAGTAGCTCAGCTGTTCTGCGTGGGCATCTTCCTGCGGCGTATGGATCGGCTGGAGGACAGCGGCCTGCGCAGTGGCCCGCTGCTCGGGGAGAGTGGGTCCGCAGCTCGAGGATGAGCGGGCCCACTGCGCCCTCTTCATGATCCTCAGCTCCGGACCGACACCCGACGGCTGCCCCGTGGAAGCGGTTGGAAACAGGATTGAACGGGATGAACGGCCCGCCACCCGGTCGGCCCCACGACGCCTTGACCTCAAGTCTGGTCGAGGTTTGAGACTGGCACGGCGACCGGGCAGGCCGGGTGGTCCGCTCCCGGCCGAATGGAGGGGTGTGAACCGCATGCGTGCTATACGAGTGGCCGAATACGGAGGGCCCGAGGTCCTGGTGCCGGTGGAGGTGCCGGACCCGGTGCCCGGGGACGGGGAGGTCGTCGTACGCGCCGAGGCCGTCGACACCATCTACGTCGAGACGCAGATCCGCCGCGGAGACTGGGGTGAGACGTTCGGCATCGCCCTCCCCTACGTGCCGGGCGGCGCGGCCGCCGGGACCGTCGTCTCCGTCGGCCCGGGCGTCGACCCGTCCTGGATCTGCCGCCGGGTCCTCGCCGGGGCCGGCACGAGGGGTGCGTACGCCGAACTCGTTCTTACCGGCGCGGACCGTCTGGTGCCCGTACCGGAGGGCCTAGGTTCCCGCGAGGCGGCCGCTCTCGCGCACGACGGCGTGACCGGCATGGGCATCATGGAAGGCATCGCGATCAAGCCGGGCGACCGTGTGCTGATTCTGGGAGCGGCGGGCGGCATGGGAACGCTGCTGGTCCAGCTCGCCCACTCGGCCGGTGCCCAGGTCGTCGGGGCCGCGCGAGGCCCACAGAAGCTGGCACTGGTCAAGCGGTTGGGTGCCGACGCCGTCGTCGACTACTCGGAGGACGGTTGGACGCAGCGGGTAGGGGAAGCGTTCGGCGGACTGCCCGTGGACGTGCTGCTGGACGGGGTGGGCGGCGAACTGGGCCTCCACGCCTTCGAGTTGGTGACGGACGGCGGACGCGTATCCGCCCATGGCGCGTCGAGCGGTGGCTTCGCCGAGCTGGACCAGGAGGGCGCGCGCAGCCGCGGAATCGTCCTCCGGGGTATCGCAGACGTGCAGTTCGAGGCGCCGGAGATCGTACGGCTGGCCAAGAAGGCGCTCGCCGAGGCCGCTGCGGGTCGGCTGCGCCCGGTGATCGCACGGGAGTTCCCGCTGTCCCAGGCGGCTGACGCCCACCGCGCGATAGAGGCCCGCTCGGTCGCGGGCAAGGCCCTGCTCATCCCGTAACGCACCTGCCGGCGGCCGGGCGGGCGAATGATGTGCCGCCGGCCACGGGTTGATCTCGGCTCGGAGAACGGGCGCATGGAGCCTGCGGTTCCGTAGGAACGTACGAGCATGTCCCTCGGTCCCGGTTCCCGTATGCCGCCTCTGCCGGAGACGCGGCCCCGGCGTCCTGCGGCTTCGGGCACCCGGGGCGACGCGTTCGCGGGTGGCTGCATCAGCCTGATCCTGCTGCTCGTGGAGATCCCGGTCGGCTTCCTGCTGGTCATGGCGCTGGGGTTGCGCGGCTGGGCCCGTTCGAGCGGGTCCGGATCCGCGGATTCCACGGTGGGCGCCGGGGCGCCGCCGATGGACTGGGTGCCGGTGCTCTGGCTCGGCGGGTTGACGCTGGCCGTCCTGGTGATCGCCGTGGTCCTCCTGCGCTCGGCGCATCCGTTCGCGGGTTCCCTCCAACTGCTCGTCGCGGCCATCGGACTGGTCGTCACGATCACTGCCTGGCAAGCCGAGTACGAGCGTGCCCATCCGGCTCCGCTGCCGCCGTGCCCGACGCGGGCCGGTGTGCCGTGCACCGACGACGGCCCGTCGCCCTGGTTCTCGTACGACCCGGGCCGCACCGGACACCAGTGCCGCAGCGGCGGGAGCAGCGACGAATGCGCGGACAGCGGACGCTGAGGCGGGTGCTCTGTCGTCGTGGCCGCCAGGCGTTCGGCGCGGCCGGTGACGGTTCAGCGCGACGGTGACGCCGAGGTGGGCGGTGTGGGCGGCAGGTCGTAGACGTTGCCGGGCGTGACGATGGTGGTGACGGCCTTCGCGAACAGCGTGCTGTTCTCGTTGTTCTCGTAGGGGGTGTCCGTGTTGGTGAGGACCACGAGCGTCGCCTCGGCGGAGGGCAGATAGACGGTCACCGACTGGTAGCCGGGCAGTGAGCCGTTGTGTCCGATCCAGCCGTGGTTGTCGAAGATGCCGAGGCCGTATCCGGTTCCGGCGTAGCCGGTGGGCAGGGTGCGCAGTCGCTGTGCCTGCGTGGCGGGCTTGAGCAGCGTGCCGGTCGCGACGATACGGGCCCACTCGCGGAGGTCGGACAGATCCGAGATCAGCGCCCCGGCGGCCCACGCCCAGGACGGGTCCCAGTTCGTCGCATCGGCGACCTCGCCGTTCAGTGTCTGGGTGGTGTAGCCGTGTGCGTGCGGTTCGGGGAACTCGGTTCCGGTGGGGAAGAGCGTGTTGTCCAGGCCGCTCGGCTCCAGGACCTGCTGCCGCAGATAGTCGGCGAGGGGCCTGCCGCTCGCCTTCTCCACGACCAGGCCGAGCAGGATCAGGTTCGTGTTGGAGTAGTTGAACTTCTGCCCGGGCTCGAAGCCCGGGGGGTGCTTGAAGGCGTAGTCGAGCAGTTGCTGCGGTGTGAACCGCCGGTTGGGGTCGGAAAGGAAGGCTTTGTCGAAATCCGGGTCCTCGGTGTACGAGAACAACCCGCTGCGCATCTCGGCGAGCTGACGCAGGGTGATCCGGTCGCCGCTGGGGACGCCGTCCACGTACTTCGAGATCGGATCGTCGAGGCCGATCTTCCCCTCGTCCACCAGCCGCAGCATCGCGGTCACGGTGAAGGTCTTCGTCTCGCTGCCGATCCGCATGTGCAGCCCTTCCGACATCGCGGCGCCGCTGCTCTTGTCGGCGACGCCGAACGCCCGGACGTAGCTGCCCTTTCCCGGGATCCACAGCCCCACGATGACGCCGGGCACGTCCGCCTGACGCTGTGTGCGGGTGATGGCCGTGTCGAGTTCGTCCGCCACGTCGGGAGTCAGTGCGCGGACCGAGGCACCGGGAGAGGGCGACCCGGACGTCGCGACCGCCGCGGCCGGCGGGGCGGACGTCGGGGTGCCGGTGCACGCCGCGGATGTCAGCAGCCCCGCGGCGGCGAGTGCCGCCGCTGCGATCCTGCCGTGTCTGCGCTTCATCCGGGGTGTCTCTTTCGGCCGAGAGGTCGTGACGCCGGCACGCGGACCGGAAGCGGGTCGGGCCCCGGAGACCGGACGCCTGCCGCCCCCAACGTACGTCGGGGATAAGCGTCCTACGGTGTCACCGGGCCCGGCGCTGACCCGTTCGGCGGCGTCCTGGCGGCCGACTGCCCGCCGCTCCTGACGCGTCGACAGTTACTGGAGCCGGATTACGGTGTCGAGGCGGACACGGAGGGCCCGGCTCCCGGCCCGTACGCCGTCAGGAAGCGGTCGCGGAAGGCGTCCATGCGCCAGACCGGGGCATCGGGGCCGGGCTTGAGGCCTTCCTGCCAGGCCCAGTCGGAGATGCGGTCCAGCACGGCCTGGTCGCGGGCGGCGATGGCGATCGGCACGTCACTGCTCGCGCTGTCGCCGGTGACGGTCCGGACGGGCTCGTGGTCGCCGAGGAAGATGAGCACCGTGTTCTTGTTGCCGTACTTCTCCACGTAGGAGACGAGGGTGTTCAGGGAGTACTCGATGGAACGGCGGTACTCCGTGCGCACCTGGCCGGAGTCCTTCCATACCTGCTTGGGGTCCTTGCCCGCCTTCTCGATGGCGTTGTAGACGGAGCCGTCACCGACCTCGTCCCAGCCGATCGTCCTGGGGACGGGAGCCCAGGGGTTGTGGCTGGAGGTCAGGATGATCTCCGACATCAACGGCTTGTCGCCCGGCCTGCCGTGCTCGAGACGCTCGAAGGCCGTGAGGGCGTACTGGTCGGGCATGGTGGACCAGCTGAACTTCGGGCCTTCGTACCCGAGGTCGCGTGAGTCGTAGACCTTGTCGAAGCCGTAGAACCTTCCCTCCGGCCAGGACTTGGTGACGCCCGGCATGATGCCGACCGTCCGCCAGGCGTCGGTGCGGCGGAAGGCGCTGACGAGGGAGAGGCGGTCGCTGGCGGTGACGCTGCGGTAGCGCTGCTGGTTGTCGATCCACAGGCCCGTCGCGAAGGTCGAGTGGGCCAGCCAGCTGCCGGCGCCGTACGTCGGTGAGGTGAGCCAGCCGCTCCGGGATGCGTACCCGGCCGCGCGCAGCCGCCGGGTGCCGTCTGCGAGCACGGCGCCGATATGCGAGGCCATCTCCGGGTCCTCGATCGCTGTGCGTCCGTAGCTCTCGATGAAGGTGAAGATGACGTCCTTGCCGCGCAGCCCGGTCAGCAGCTCGTCGGGCGGGGTGTCGGCGAAGCCGTCGACGCCCGCCTCCCTGGCGAACGCCTTCTCGTCCTTCAAGGTCGCGTTCACTCGGTCCACGCGGTCCTGGACGAGCTCGGCCGTGCTCCTGGAAGCGAGTGGTGCGCCGGCGACCTGCACGCCGAGGGCCGTGGAGGTGATCCAGACAGTGCCCAGCACCAGGGTGGTACGGGTCGCCGCGGCGCTGTGCCGGGTGATGAGGCGGCTCAGCCTGAGGACCGCCAGCGCCATGAGGACGAACAAGGCGATCACGAGGACCACGACCGCGATCACCACCAGGATGGCGCCCGTCCGGCCCACGGAGTCCCTGAGGAACGACTCGCCGTCGTCGAGGAGGATCCAGTCCAGCACCGGGTTGAAGCTTCGGCCGAAGACCGCGTTGAAGCCCATGTCGAGGAAGTTCAGGACGGTCAGCAGGCCGAGGCCGACCCCGGCGAGCACGGCCGCCGCCTGCCTGCCCCTCGGTGGCAGGACGAGGAGTGCGGCTGCGCCGAACATCGCCTCCACCGGTATGCGTATGAACGCGCCGGGCGTGAGGCGGGTCAGCGCGTTCGGCAGGAGCAGGGCCGACAGCACCAGGACGGCGGCCAGGGCTGTGATCAGCGTGGCCACGACCCGCGCCACGGCCGGGTACTTGTCCCGCCAGCCGGCGCCACCGCGCTTCGGAGAGCCCTCCGGGGCCGGGTCGTCCTCCGGGCTCGTGCTTGGCCTGCCCGTGTCCGGCGCCGTGCTTGGACTGCCCGTATCCGGCGCCGTGCTTGGCCTGCCCGTGTCCGGCAGCTGACCGGAGCGTATGAAGAGGGACAACCCGAAGGTCCTTCCGTGCGAAGCCCGGCGGTGGCGCGGCGGACCAGGCTCGGAGATCGGGCCGCCGTTATCCGTACGGCCCGCGCATGCCTTCCGTTCAATCACCGCCGTGTCCGCCGAGGGGAATCGCTCGCCGGGCGCGCCTTCCGCTGAGGAGCGGGCTCTCCACGTATGTTGATCTCAGGCGCCGCCGTACAACGGTGCCGCCTCGCGTTGGTGGTCCAAAGAAAGACGCTCCGCCCCCGGCGGGGAGATGCAGGTGCAAGACCTGCCCAACGCTCTGCAGATCAACGGATCAGGCTCCAGGGTTTTCACGCCCTGGGGCCTTCTGTTGCGAGTGCCGTCACTGCCCTGCGTGGCCTGCGTGGCGGCCCGTCTGTCACCTGGTGAGTCCGGCCTTGTCGCAGGCGGAGCGGAACTCCGGGGTGCAGATATCGTCGATCGTGTACATGCCGTCCTTGACGACGGTCTCTTTGATGTTGTCGACGGTCACGGGCAGCGGAGTGAGCAGGACAGTCGGGATGTCCTTGGTCGTGGCGCTGTCGAGCCGGGTCTTGGCGATGCCCTCGAGGCTCTCTCCGCGGCCCAGTGCGACGGCCATGGTCGCGGCGGCGTCGGCTTCGGGCTTGAAGGGCTTGTACACGGTCATGTACTGGTCGCCGGTCAGGATGCGCTGCACGGCCGCGAGGTCGGCGTCCTGGCCTGTGACGGGCGGGAGCGGCGTGACTCCGGCGGCCTTGAGCGCGGCGATGGCGCCGGAGGCGAGACGGTCGTTGGCGGCGTAGACGCCGTCGACGCTGTCGACACCCAGGGCTGCGATGGCACCGGACATGTTGGCGTGGGCGTTCTCCTCCCGCCACTCCACGGTGTCGTACGTCTTGGCGATCTTCACCTTGTCCTTGAGGACGGACATCGCGCCCCTCTTGAACCAGCCCGCGTTGGGATCGGTGATGGCACCGTTCATCATGACGATCCGGCCACCGTCCGCCTTGTGCCCCATGCCCTTCAGGAGCGCCTCGGCCTGGATCCGGCCGACCTGTGCACCGTCGAAGGTGACGTATCCCGAGATCGGACCCTCGGCGAGGCGGTCGTAGGCGACGACCGGGATGCCGGCTTCCTTCAGGTCCTCGACGGTGGAGCGGAGCGCCGGGGGGTCGACGGCCCCCAGGATCAGGACCTCGACCCCTTTGTTGATCATGGACTCCATCTGCTGCCGCTGGATCGCCGCATCACTGATGGTGTTGTCGTGCAAGAGCCTGCAGTCGCCGCACAACTCCTTGATCTTCTTCTCGATCAGGGGCTTGTCGAACTGCCAGAAGCGGGATTCACGGTCCCCCGGGAGCAACAGGCCGATGGTGAGGCCTCCCTCGTCGGAGCCCGAGCGGTCGCTCTCGGCGCAGGCGGCGGCACCGAGGACCATCGTCAGCGCGGTCAGGACGAGCACTGCACGACTCGGGCGCACGTTCATCCGAGGTACCTCCCTGAGTCGTCTCCCGCCTGGTCCCCCCTGGGTTCGTATCCTCGACCGGCCGACCACGCCATTCAACGCTAACCAGACAATAGACCCATATCGAAATCAGCAGGGTCGTCGCTCCTCCAGCTCTGTTGCACCTCTGGCGAGCTGATGCCTGAGGGCCAGATGAGCTCAGAGGTATTCCGTGGCGGCGTCCAGAAGCCAGTCCGTCAGGTATCCGGCGAAGGACGAACGGACCAGCACCCAGAAACCGTGCTCGCTTTGGTCCCGTGCGACCAGGACGACCTGTGTGCGGGCCAGCGTGGTCTGGGCGCATCGCCCGGGGCGGAAGGCGCGCGGATGGAGGTCCAGCGGGCAGCCGTGGGCCAGCAGGTCGCGGGCGTGCCGACCCGACACGAGGAGAGTGGTGCGCTGGGCCGAGACGTCGGTGACGGCCGCGGGCTCGTCGCCGGTGGCCTCCCGGATACGGGCCTCCAGGTCCGCCTTGCCGTCGGGCGGGCCGACGACGAGCCACTCGTCCGGGCCGAGCCAGAGGGCTGCGAGGTCCCCGGAGCGTACGACCGTGTTCGGTTCGAGCGGCAGGTGTAGTCCGAGAGCGAGCCCGACGGCGTCCGCGGCCGCTCCCTTGGGGTCGAGGCGGACGGTGATCTGGGTGACGAAAGGCACCTCGGCCAGCCGCAGGGCGCCGTCGGAGGCTCGGGTGGCGGCGGCGAGACGTTCGGCGGCGCCCGCCAGGGGGCTGCGGCGGGAGGTGCGACGTGCGATCTCAGCCATCGCGGCGGGCTCCCTCGGGGTCGTAGAGGACGGGGCTTGCGACGGTCACCGGCACCAGTCGGCCGCCCACGGGCGCGTAGAGCCGTTCGCCGATGCGGTCGCGGCCGCCCTTGATCAGGGCGAGGGCGAAGGTGCGGCCGAGGGCCGCGCTGCGGTAGCTGGAGGTGATATGGCCGAGCATCGGCACCGGCGGCTCGGGCAGCACGCTGTCGGCGACCAGGTGGGTGCCCTCGGGGAGGAAGGTGCCCGGGTCCTCGGGGAGGAGGCCGACGAGGTGTTTGCGGCCGGGGCGGACGGTGTCGGCGCGGGCATAGGAGCGCTTGCCGATGAAGTCGGGCTTCTTCTTCGACACAGCCCAGCTCATGCCGAGGTCCTGGGGGGTGACGGTGCCGTCGGTGTCCTGCCCGATGATGGGATAGCCCTTCTCGGCGCGCAGGACGTGCATGGTCTCGGTGCCGTACGGGGTGATGCCCAGCGGTGCCCCGGCCTCGTACAGCGTTTCCCAGAGGGCGAGGGCGTCCCACGGCGACACATTGATCTCGTACGCCAGTTCACCGGAGAAGCTGATCCGGCAGACGCGCGCCGGGATGTCGGCGACGGTCGTCTCGCGCCAGGCCATGAACGGGAAGCTGTCGTTGTCCACGGCCAGGTCCGGCGCGAGCGTGCCGAGGAGTTCGCGGGATCGGGGGCCGACGAGGGCGACGGTGGCCCACTGCTCGGTTACGGACGTGCAGTGGACGCGCAGGTCGGGCCACTCGGTCTGCAGCCACTCCTCCATCCAGTCCAGTACGGCGGCCGCGTTGCCGGTCGTGGTGGTGACGAGGAAGCGGTCGTCGGCGAGGCGGATGACGGTGCCGTCGTCGAACACCATGCCGTCGAGGCGGCACATGACGCCGTAGCGGATCATGCCGACCTTGAGGGTGCTGATCATGTTGGTGTAGAGCCGGTCGAGGAAGACGGCGGCGTCCGGGCCCTGCACGTCGATCTTGCCGAGCGTGGAGGCGTCCATGAAGGCCACGCCCTCGCGGGCGGCGCGGCACTCGCGCAGCACGGCCGCCTCCATGTCCTCGCCGTCCTGGGGGTAGTACCAGGGGCGCTTCCACTGGCCGACGTTCTCGAAGAGCGCGCCGTGGGCGGTGTGCCAGTCGTGCAGGGCGGTGACCCGGACCGGGTCGTGGAGCACGCCCCGGTCGCGGCCTGCGAGGGTGGCGAAGGAGACGGGGGTGTACGGGGGGCGGAAGGTCGTGGTGCCGAGGGCGGAGACGTCGACGCCGAGGAGGTGGGCGACGGTGCCGCTGGCGAGTACGCCGGAGGTCTTGCCCTGGTCGTTGGCGGTGCCCGCGGTGGTGTAGCGCTTGGTGTGCTCGACCGAGCGCATTCCCGCGCCGGTCGCCCGGGCCAGGTCGTCCACGGTGACGTCGCGCTGGAGGTCCACGAAGCGGGGGCCGTCGGCGGCGCCCGGGACGACGAAGACGTGCATGGGCGGGGACTGCGGTTCGGCGGGCACGTCGGGGAGGCGGGGTGCCTCGGCGGTGTAGCCCTCGGCCTCGATGGCGCGGGCGCCGGCAGCCGCGCCCTGTTCGAGGACGGCTGGAAGGTCGAAGGCGCCGTTCGCGGAGCCTGCGACCTCGACCGCCTGACGGCAGGTGTCGGGGACGAAGGTGCCGAGCGCCTCGTCGTAGCGGAGCTTTCCGCCTGCTTGGCTGAAGAGGTGGGCTACGGGGTTCCAGCCGCCGGAGACGAGGAGCAGGTCGACGGCGAACTCGCGCTGTCCCACGGATTCTCCGTAGGGAGCGACGGTCACCGCGGTGAGGCGCGCCCCTCCTTCGGTATCCACGACCGCGTGCCCGGTCAGCACCTCGATCCCGGTGGCCCGGGCGCGGCGCGCCCACTCCCCCGGCTCGGAGCGGGTGTCGATGATCGCGGCGATGTTCACGCCCGCTGCGGCCAGGTCCAGGGCGGCTGCGTAGGCGCTGTCGGTGGTGGTGAAGACGGCGGCGTGGCGGCCAGGGAGTACGCCGAAGCGGTTGACGTACGTGCGGGCCGCGGCGGCCAGCATGATGCCCGGGCGGTCGTTGTCGGGGAAGGCCAGCGAGCGCTCGTGGGCCCCGGTGGCCAGGACGACTCTGCGGGCGCGGATGCGCCAGACGCGCTCGCGGGATACGTGCTGGGGGGCCGCTGCGCCGAGGTGGTTCCTGCGGCGCTCGACAGCGAGGAGATGGTTGTCGTCGTAGTAACCGAAGACGGTGGTGCGGCGCAGCACGCGGACTTCGGGTGCGTCGTCCAGCAGGGCGCCGATCTCCTCGGTCCAGTCCGTGAGTTGCCCCCTGCCGAGCAGACTTCCGCCCAGTTCGGGCTGGTCGTCGGCGAGGATGACGCGGGCGCCGCTGCGGGCGGCGGCGGCCGCGGCGGCGAGTCCCGCCGGGCCCGCGCCTACGACCAGGAGGTCGCAGTGGGTGTGGACGGCGTCGTAGCGGGCGGGGTCGGGTTCGGTGGCGAGCCTTCCCTGGCCGGGGAGGCTGGTGGCGACGAGTCCGTCGTACAGCTCGACGGCCGTCGCCGGGAGCATCGGCTCGGGGAAGGGTTCCTCGACCTGGATGACGGCGTTCGGCTCTTCTACGCCGGCCGAGAAGATGCCCCGGGGGCGACCGAGTTTGATGCTGGTGCCGGTCTGGATGACGCCGTTTGCCAGGAGGGCGGAGGCGAGGGTGTCGCCGCGGTAGCCCTCGTACTGGGTGCCGTCGAAGACGAAGGTGAGGGGTTCATTGCGGTGGACTCGGCCGCCGGTGTTCAGCCGGAACGGCTGGGTTCCGGCTGGTGTGGCGGCGTCCACGGGGGCTTGCGGCTTCGTCGCCGGGTGCGGGACGGTGGCCGGGGCTTTCTGGTCCCCCACCCCGCCCCTTCCCGTCACCACGGGCTCCGCCCCTGGACCCCGCTGGGGGCTTTGCCCCCAGACCCCCGACCGCCCTTCGGGCTCGTCCTCAATCGCCGGACGGGCTGAATTGACCGGGCGCGCCTCGCCCACCCTGTACACCGCCAGGATCTCGTTCGTCGACGTGTCGCGCACGGCGTTGAACCAGCGGCGGCAGCCCGCCGCGTGGCTCCAGCGTTCCGCGAACGGGCCCTTGGGGTTGTCGCGGAAGAAGAGGTAACGCGCCCACTCCGCATCCGTCAGGGACGCGGGGTCCTCGGGATAGGGGACGTGCGCCTGACCGCCGTAGTGGAACTCGGCCTCGTCACGGGGTCCGCACCAGGGGCATGGGATGAGCAGCATCGGTTCGGCTCCTCAGTGGGCCACCGCGGCCGCGCCGTGCTCGTCGACGAGCGCGCCGGTGGTGAAACGGTCGAGCGAGAAGGGGGCGTTGAGCGGATGGGGCATGTCGTGGGCGATGGTGTGGGCGTAGACCCAGCCGACGCCGGGCGTGGCCTTGAACCCGCCGGTCCCCCAGCCGCAGTTGAGGTAGAGGTTGCCGACCGGGGTGAGCCCGATGATCGGTGAGGCGTCGGGGCTGACGTCGACGATGCCGCCCCAGGTGCGCAGTACATGAGCCCGGGCGAAGACCGGGAAGAGTTCCAGGGCGGCGGACATCTGCTGTTCGATGATGTGGAAGGCGCCGCGCTGGGTGTAGGAGTTGTACGCGTCGATGCCCGCGCCCATCACCAGTTCGCCCTTGTGGGCCTGGCTGACGTACACGTGCACCGCGTTGGACATGACGACCGTCGGGTGCACCGGCTCAAGGAGTTCGGAGACCAGCGCCTGCAACGGGTGGCTCTGGAGGGGAAGTTCGAAGCCTGCCATGGCGGCCAGTACCGAGGTGTGGCCGGCCGAGCACAGCGCCACCTTCCCGGCCGCGATCGGGCCGAGCGTCGTCTGCACCCCGACGACCCGGCCGCCGACGACGTCGATGCCGGTGACCTCGCAGTTCTGGATGATGTCGATGCCGGCGGCGTCGGCCGAGCGGGCGAGGCCCCAGGCGACGTGGTCGTGCTTGGCGATGCCGGCGCGCGGCTGGTAGGTACCGCCCATCACCGGATAGCGCACGTCGGGCGAGATGTTGACGATCGGGCAGACGTCCTCGACCTGCTGCGGGTCGAGCCACTCGGCATCCACGCCGTTGAGCCGGTTGGCCTCGACACGGCGGACACTGTCGCGCACGTCCTGCGGGCTGTGGGCAAGGTTCAGCACACCCCGCTGGGAGAAGAGGATCGGGTAGTCGAGCTCGTCCTCCAGTCCCTCCCACAGTTGGAGTGCGTGCTCGTATATTCCGGCGCTCTCGTCCCACAGGTAGTTGGAGCGGATGATGGTGGTGTTGCGGGCCATGTTGCCGCCCGCGAGCCAGCCCTTCTCCAGTACGGCGACGTTGGTGATGCCGTGGTTCTTCGCCAGGTAGTGGGCGGTGGCGAGGCCGTGGCCGCCGCCGCCCACGATCACCACGTCGTACGACGCCCTGGGCTCAGGGGTGCGCCACAGCCAGTCGGGGTGCTCGGGGAGGTCGGCACCCGGGGTACGGGGGCTCATCGGGCGTCTCCTGAAGGGTGCGGAGGGAGAGCTAGGGAAACCAATCCAGCCCCTAGCCACGCAGTCGGGACATCGACGGGTCGAACAGAGGCTCGTCGGCGACGACCGCCGTGATGCGCCGGTCGAAGTAGCCGATGTGCACGGTGTGTCCGGGGGTCGCGAGGTCGGCGGGCAGCCATGCGTACGCGATGCCCTTGCCGATCGTGTAGCCGTACGCGGCGCTGGTCACGTAGCCGACAGGGCGGTCGCCGTCGTACACGGGCTCCTTGCCCATCACGACGGCCGCCGGGTCGTCGATGGTCAGGCAGGTCAGCCGGCGCCGTACGTCGGCCTTGCGCCGCTGAAGTGCGGCCTTGCCGATGAAGTCGTCCTTGTCCAGCTTCACCGCGAAGCCGACACCCGCCTCGTAGGGGTCGTGCTCGTACGTCATGTCGGTGCCGAAGGAGCGGTAACCCTTCTCCAGGCGGAGGCTGTTGAAGGCGCCCCGGCCGGCAGCGATACCGCCCAGCGGCCGGGCCGCCTGCCACAGCGTGTCCCACAGCTTCAGACCCATGTCGGCGGTGGTGTACAGCTCCCAGCCGAGCTCCCCGACGTACGACAGGCGCATCGCGGTGACGGGCACGGAGCCGATGTGGGCGCGCTTGGCGCGGAAGTACTTCAGACCGTTGTTGGAGAAGTCCGAGTCGGTGAGCGGCTGCAGGACCTGGCGGGCCAGTGGACCCCACAGTCCGATGCAGCACGTGCCGGCGGTGATGTCGCGGACTGCCACGGAGCCGTCGGAGGGCAGGTGGCGAGTGAACCAGTCGAGGTCCAGGTTGCCGTTGGCGCCGACCTGGAAGAGGTCGGTGGCGAGCCGGGCGACGGTGATGTCGCTGCGGATGCCGCCGTCGTCGTCGAGGAGCAGCGTGTACGTGACGGAGCCGACCGACTTGTCGACCTTGCCGGTGGACATCCGCTCCAGGAAGGCGGCGGCGCCGGGACCGGCGACCTCGAGCCGCTTGAGGGCCGTCATGTCGTACATGGCGACGGTCTCGCGCGTCGCCTGCGCCTCAGCGCCGACGATCGGGGACCAGTAGCGCCCCGCCCAGTGGTTGGGAGTGGGGATCGAACGGCCTTGCACCAGGCCCGCGTTGTCCTCGTACCACTGAGGTCGTTCCCAGCCCGTCGCCTCCAGGAAGAACGCGCCCAGCTCCTGCTGGCGGGCGTAGAAAGGGCTCGTGCGGATCGGGCGCGGGTGCCCCGACGGCTCGAGCGGGTGCAGGATGTCGTAGACCTCGACGAAGTTCTGGCAGTCGCGGGCGAGGACATACTCCGGGGAGAGCTGGTGCGGCTCGAAGCGGTTGACGTCGCACTCGTGCAGGTCGAAGGACGAGCAGTAGCCGTCGACCAGCCATTCGGCGACGGCTCGGCCCACGCCCGCGGAGTGGGTGACCCAGACGGCCTCAGCGACCCAGAAGCCCTTGACGTCCGGTGACTCGCCAAGCAGGGGCAGGCCGTCGGTGGTGAAGGAGAACAGGCCGTTGATGCCCTCCTCGACCTTGGCCTCCCGGGTGGCGGGGAGCAGGGCCTGGGTCTCGGTCCAGGCGTCCTCGAAGTCCTCCTCGGTGAACTTCAGTACCGACGGCATTTCGTCGGCCTCTTCCACGGAGAGGATGTCGTCGGCGGAGATCGGCATGGGTCGGTGGCCGTAGTAGCCGATGCCGAGGCCGTCGAAGCGGTCGCGGTAGTAGAGGTCGGCGTCCTGGTGGCGCAGGATCGGGCGGACGGCCTCTTCCGTCTGGCCCGCCAGGGCTGGTACCGGGCCGGTCCAGGCGAGCTGGTGGGCGAGCGGCGTGAGCGGCAGGTTCATGCCGACCATGCGGGCGATCCTGGGGCCCCAGATGCCGGCGCAGCAGACGACGATGTCGGCGGGGATCTCGCCCTGGTCGGTGAGGACGCCGGTGACGCGGCCGTCGCTCTGCTGCACGTCGAGGACTTCGTGTCGGGCGAGGAAGCGTACGCCGCGCTCGGTGGCCCGGCGGATCTGAGCCTCGACGGCGAGGACGGCCTTGGCGAGGCCGTCCGTCGGGACCAGCAATCCGCCGAGGATCTTGTCCCGGTCCACCAGCGGGTGCTGCTCGACGCACTCCTCCGGGGTGAGGATGCGGGCCTCGATGCCCCAGGCGGTGATCCAGCCGTGGCGGCGGTGGAGTTCGGCGAGGCGCTCGGGCTTGGTGGCCACCTCCAGGCCGCCGACCTGCAGGAAGCAGGGCTGCCCGTCGACGTCGAGGGAGCAGAGCTTCTCGATGGTGTAGCGCGCCAGCTCGGTCATGGTCTTGGAGGGGTTCGTCTGGAAGACCAGGCCCGGGGCGTGCGACGACGATCCCCCGGTGGCGGGGAGCGGGCCCTGGTCGACAACCGTCACTTCGGTCCAACCGCGCGCGGAGATCTCGTCCGCGAGCGCCGCCCCCACGACGCCCGCTCCGATGATCACCACTCGGGGTCCCGCCATCGCCGCACCTCCGAATTGAAAGCAAGGGAAAGCAATCCAGTTGCTGTGTGCGCAACATGCTTCAGGCTGCGCAACTCAATTTGCCCGCCGTGAAGGTAGGTGTCAAGGGCTCCATGACGTCGGAAAACAGCCCGAAACACGGCGATGCCCGGCGGGCCGGGCGCACGGTTGCGCACGGCCCGCCGGGCACGTCCGAGGTCTGCGGATCCGCTCCTACTTGAGCCAGGCGTCGACCTTGTCCTTGTTGGCCTCGACCCACTTCTTCGCCGCCGCCTCGGGCGACATCTTGTCCACCGCGATGTACTTGGCGACGGTGTTCTGGTCGTCGTTCGTCCAGGTGAAGTTCTTCACCAGGTCGTAGGCGGGGCTGCCGGACTTGGCGAACTTCGCGCTGACGATCTTGTCGAGGTCGTAGACGGGGTAGTCGCAGGCGACCTTCGCGGCGTCGGCGTCACAGCCCTCTGTGTACTTCGGCAGCTCGACCTTGACCAGCGGCACCTCGGACAGGAACCACTGCGGCTCGTAGAAGTAGCCGATCACCCATTCCTTGTTCTTCTCGGCCTTGCGGTACGCCTGGATGAGAGCGGTCTCGCTGCCCGCGTACACCACCTTGAAGTCGAGCTTCAGGTTCTTCACCAGCGCCTCGTCGTTGGTGACGTACGACGGGTCGCCGTCCAGCAGTTGGCCCTTGCCGCCCGACTCGGAGGTCTTGAACTTGGAGGCGTACTTGTTGAGGTTCTCCCAGTTGGTGATGTCCGGGTGCTCCTTGGCCAGCCACGGCGGCACGTACCAGCCGATGACGCCCTTGTTGCCGGTAAGCCCGGCGTCCACGGCGGTCTTCTGCTGGGTGATGTACTTCTTCTTCAGGTCGTCGTGGGCCCAGTTCTCCACGATGGCGTCGACCTCGCCCGACCCGAAGCCCTGCCAGGCGATCTCTTCCTTCAGGTCCTTCGTCTTGACCGTGCAGCCGAGCTCGTGCTCCGCGACATAGCCGATGACCGCCGCGTTGGCCTCGTAGCCCACCCACGGGTTGATCGCGAGGTTGAAGGTGCCGCACTTGCCCGAGCTGTCCGAACCGGCGGAGTCCTCGCCGACCTTCGCACCGCCGCAGGCGGTGAGGGTGAGTCCGAGAACCGCCATACCGGCCGCGCCGACTCTCCACTGTCTTGCTTGCCATGCCATGGTCCGTGCTCCTTATGCGCTGGTGCGTCGCGCCGCAGCCTGAGTGATCCGGTCGAACATGACTCCGAGCAGTACGATGGCGAGCCCCGCCGCCAGCCCCTTGCCGTACAGCTCTCCCTGCGAGAATCCGGCCACGACGTCGTAGCCGAGGGCGCCTGCGCCTACCAGGCCGCCCACAACAACCATCGACAGCACATAGATCAGGCCCTGGTTGGTCGCGAGAGTCAGGGCGCTGCGTGACATCGGCAGTTGAACCTTGGTGATGATCTGCCAGGTGTTGCACCCGGCAGCCGTGGCCGCTTCGACCGTGGTCGCGGGCACGGTCCGCACCCCGTCCGCGATGATCTTCATCGCTACGGGCGCGGCGTAGACGACGGCGGCGACGATCGCGGTGAAGCGTGTCGCGCCGAACAGAGCGAGGAACGGCACGAGATAGACGAACGGCGGCATGACCTGCGCCGCGTCCAGCGTGGGCCGCACGAGCCGGTCCACGAGCGCGCTGCGTCCCATCCACACCCCGAAGACGACGCCGAGCAGCATGACCAGGACCGTCGCCACGATGGTCGAGGCCAGCGTCGTCATGCTGTCCGACCACAGGCCCGTGCCGACCAGCAGGCCGACGCAGACGGCAGCCGTGACACCGGCCCGCCAGCCGCCGAGTACCGTGCCGAGCCCGATCAGTGCCGCGCCGACCAGCCACCACGGGGAGTCGGTGAGCAGCGACTGGAAGGGGTTGAGCAGGCCGTTGGTGAGGGCGTCGCGGAAGGCGTTCGTGAGACCGGACAGGTTGTCCTGGGCCCAGGTGGTCGCGGTGTCCGCCGCACTCGCGATGGCGCTGCCGATGCTGCCCTCGCCGGGGAACTCCGCCGCCCATACGTAGGTGTGGGACAGGTACACGAGGACCGCGGCAACCACTCCGCCCGCGCCCAGCAACGGCCGCCGCCACTTGGCGAATCGGTCCCCCGAGCGCCGGGCCGTCTCCGCCCGTGCGCTGGCCGCGGTGGTGACCCGGTCCAGGACGATGGCCATGACGACGATGGCCAGGCCCGCGTTGAAAGCCGTGCCGACGTCCAGTGACTGCAGGGCCTGGACGACGGTCTTGCCGAGGCCGGGGGCGTCGATCAGGGCCGCGATGGTGACCATGGCGAGGGCGGCCATGATGGTCTGGTTGACGCCCATCACCACGGTCCGCTTGGACATCGGCAGCAGGACCTTCAGCAGCGTCTGCCGCCGCGTCGAGCCCAACGAGTCGGCCGCCTCGACCGTCGTCTCCGGTACGGAACGGATGGCGTGCGCGGTGATACGGATGGCGGGTGGCGCCGCGTAGATCAGCGTGGCGATCGTGGCGGAGGCCGGGCCGATGAGGAAGAACAGGGTGAGCGGGGCCAGATAGACGAAGGTCGGCATCGTCTGCATGAAGTCCAGGAAGGGCGTCATGATCCGGTTGACCCGGTCGGACAGCCCGGCCCACACACCCAGCGGGATGCCGATCAGCAGCGCCACGAACACCGCGGAGACGGTCAGCGCGAGGGTGTCCATGCTCTCCTGCCACAGGCCCTGCAGCCCGAGGAAGGTGAATCCGGCCACGGCGAGGAGTGCGACACGCCAGTTGCCCACGGCCCAGGAGACATAGCCGACGAGGCCGACGACGCCGAGCCAGCCGATCAGCGGGACCGGGCGGCCGGCGGAGGGCTGGGAGATCAGCGCCTGGATGAAGGTCACCAGGTTGTCGATGACCAGGCGGATCTCGTTGAAGAAGTAGAGGAAGAGCGGGTTGGAGTTGCGGTTGGCACCGATCGTGTCATTGACGTCGTTGAACCAGCGGTGCAGATCGGTGAGGTCGGCCGCCGCCAGCGTGAGCGTCTGTTTGCCGCGCAGCACGGCGAAGAGCACCAGCCAGGCGACCAGGATCGCGGCCACCACGACGCGGCGGGAGACCGTGCGTACGGGCGCGACCGGCGCGGCCTTCTCGACGGCGACGGCCATCACGCCCCGCCTTCCTGCCCGGCGACCACCGCGAGGATCTCCTCGTCGCCGACGATGCCGAGCAGCTTGCCGTTCTCGACGACCTTGACCGGCTTGTCGGCCGCGAGCACCGCCCGGGTGGCCTCCTTCACCACAACGTCCGGACCAAGCTCGGGACCGTCCAGGGCGTCACCGTCCGCCGGCGGGCGCATGATCCACCGCAGGGTGAGCACGTCGCCGCGGGGCACGTCCTTGACGAATTCGCGTACGTAGTCGTCGGCGGGTGCGCCGACCAGTTCGTCGCCGGTGCCGCACTGGACCATCTTGCCGTCGCGCATGATCAGGATGCGGTCGCCGAGCTTGAGCGCCTCGGAGAGGTCGTGGGTGATGAACACCATGGTCTTGCCGACCTCGTGGTGCAGGCGGATGACCTCGTTCTGCATGTCGCGGCGGATCAACGGGTCGAGCGCGGAGAACGGCTCGTCGAAGAAGAGCACGTCGGGGTCGCCGGCCAGCGCGCGGGCAAGGCCCACTCGCTGCTGCATTCCGCCGGAGAGCTGGTCGGGGTAGGAGTTCTCGTATCCGGAGAGGCCCACGAGTTCGACGACTTCCAGCGCCCGTTTGGTGCGTTCGGCCTTGCTCATGCCGCGGATCTCCAGGCCGAAGGACACGTTGTCGACGACCCGGCGGTGGGGCAGCAGCCCGAAGTGCTGGAAGACCATGGAGAACTTGCTGCGCCGCAGTTCGCGCAGGCGCTTCGCGTCCGCGCCGCGGATGTCCTCGCCCTCGAAGACGATCTCGCCGGCGGTGGGTTCGATCAGCCGGGTCAGACATCGGACCAGCGTGGACTTGCCGGAGCCGGACAGGCCCATGACGACGAAGACCTCGCCGGGGGACACCTCGAAGTCGATGTCCCGTACGGCGGCGGTGCATCCGGTGCGGTCCATGAGCTCGCGGCGGGTGAGGCCGCACAGCTCCTCGGAGTCCGGGACCTGGTCGGCCTTCGGCCCGAACACCTTCCACAGCCTGCGCACGGATATGACCGGAGTCCCGCCGGGGACCTGGGGAGCGCCGCGCCGCTGCGGCACCTCGATCTGTGTGGGGGTCACGATCGACCTCTTTTCGGCGTTCAGCCGCGGAACCAGTGCTGCGGCCGGGGTTGGATGTTCTGCCAGACGTGCTTGGGCTCCCGGTACTCGTCCAGGCCGGTCGGTCCCAGCTCCCGGCCCACTCCGGAGTGCCCGAAGCCACCCCATTCCGCTTGCGGCACATAGGGGTGGTAGTCGTTGATCCACACGGTGCCGTGGCGCAGCCGCCGCGCGACCCGTTGGGCCTTGCCGGCATCCTGCGTCCATACGGCTCCGGCGAGTCCGTACTCGGTGTCGTTGGCGATACGGACGGCGTCATCCTCGTCGGTGAAACGCTCGACGGTGAGCACGGGGCCGAAGGACTCCTCGTGCACCACGCGCATGTCCTGCCGGCAGTCGTCGAGGACGGTGGGCGGGTAGTAGTAGCCACCCGCGAGCGCGGGGTCGGCGGGGCGTTGGCCGCCGCAGCGAAGTACGGCGCCCTCGGCGATCCCCGCCGCGACGTACGCCTCGACCTTCTCGCGGTGCTGTGCGGAGATCAGCGGTCCGGTCTCGGCCTCGGGGTCGAAGGGCCCGCCGAGACGGATCTGGCGCCCGCGGCGCACGAGTTCGTCGACGAAGGCGTCGTGGAGCGAGTCCTCCACGATCAGACGGGCGCCGGCCGAGCAGACCTGCCCGGAGTGCAGGAAGACGGCCGTGAGAGCGAAATCCACGGCCGTCTCGAAGTCGGCGTCGGCGAAGACCACGTTGGGGTTCTTGCCGCCGAGTTCCAGCGCGACCTTCTTCACGGTCGACGCTGCGGTGGCCATGATCCTCTTGCCGGTCTCCACGCCTCCGGTGAAGGAGACCATGTCGACGGCCGGGTCCTCGGAGAGCGGCGCGCCCACCTCGGGGCCGGTGCCGAGCACGAGGTTGGCGGCTCCCGCCGGGAGTCCGGCCTCCTCCAGCGCCCGCATCAGCAGGATCGAGGTGGAAGGCGTGAGCTCACTCGGCTTGAGGATGATCGTGTTGCCCGCGAGGAGCGCGGGCGCGACCTTCCAAGAAGCTTGCAAGAGCGGGTAGTTCCAGGGAGTGATCAGTCCGCACACGCCGACCGGTTCGTACGTGACGCGGCTGAGGGCGTCGTCACGTCCGGTGTCGACGACGCGGCCGGCGCTGGTCCCGGCGATGCCCCCGTAGTAGCGGAAGCAGGAGACGACGTCGGCGATGTCGTACTCGCTCTCCACCAGCCGCTTGCCGGTGTCCAGCGACTCGGCGCGGGCGAACTCCTTTGCGTCACGCTCGAGGAGGTCGGCGGTGCGCAGCAGCAGTGCACCGCGCTCACGCTCGGGGGTGCGGGGCCAGGGCCCTTCGTCGAAGGCCCGGCGGGCGGCGGCGATGGCGGCCTCGGTGTCTGCGCGCGTCCCTTCGGACACGGTCGCGGCGAGCGTTCCGTCCGCGGGACAGCGGATGTCCCGGCGGCCGGCGGCCACCGGTTCGCGCCATTCTCCGTCCACATACAGGTCTGCCACGCGGGGAGCCCTTCGACCAGAAATTCGTTGCGCATCATGCACTGAATTGCTTGTGGTGGAACACCCTGGCCGAATGAACGGACATACGTCAAGGGGTCAGAGGATGACGATTTCGGCATGGGAGCACTTGTCCGGCGACTCTTGACCGGGGACCTCGCCGAGCCCAACCATGTTGCGTATCGCTCACCATGTTGTGCAATACGCACCGATGGAGGCTACACATGTCCCCTCGACCGCAACCTGGCCGTGAGTACGTCCTCACCCTCTCGTGTCCGGACACCGCCGGGCTGGTCCACGCCGTGAGCGGCTTTCTCGTCAGAAACTCCGGCAACATCCTGGAGAGCCAGCAGTTCGATGATCGACTCCAGGGCCGTTTCTTCATGAGGGTCCATTTCGACGTGTCCGATCCAAACGCCGATTTGAAAAATCTGCGTTACCGATTCGGTCCCGTCGCCGAGGCCTACGGAATTTCCTGGTCGCTCCGGGATGCCTCAACGCCGACCCGGGCTCTCATCATGGTCTCCAAGTTCGGCCACTGCCTGAACGATCTCCTCTTCCGGCGGCGCACCGGCGCGCTCAACATCGAGATCCCCGCGATCGTCTCCAATCACCGCGACTTCGAGGGGCTGGCAGAGACGTACGGCGTCCCCTTCCACCACATCCCGGTCACCAGGGACACCAAGCCCGACGCCGAGGGGCGGTTGATGGAGCTGGTGCGCGAGCTGGACATCGACCTGGTGGTGCTGGCCCGCTATATGCAGGTCCTCTCCGACGACCTGTGCAAACAGCTGGAGGGGCGCGCCATCAACATCCATCACTCCTTCCTGCCCAGCTTCAAGGGGGCGCGCCCCTATCAGCAGGCATACGAGCGGGGTGTGAAGCTCGTCGGCGCGACGGCGCACTATGTGACGCCCGAGCTGGACGAGGGGCAGATCATCGAGCAGGACGTGGTCCGCGTCGACCACTCCCTCGACCCGGACGAACTGGTCACGGTCGGCCGGGACGTGGAGGCGCAGGTTCTGGCCCACGCGGTGAAATGGCACAGCGAGAGCCGGGTGATGGTGGACGGGAACAGGACGATCGTCTTCCGTTGAGCGTTGTGTCGTATACGTCGAGGGGCGGGCCGGATTCCGGCTCGCCTCTCGACGTACTCGTACTCAGCCCACGAGCCGGTCCAGCAGCGCGCAGCGCCAACGCGCCGTCTCCGCATTGCGGGGAGCACCTCGTAGCGGACGCTTTCGAGCAGCGCCCGCAAGCGGTCGGCGCTCAAGGCCTACCCGACCTGCTTCTCGGTGTCACGATGCCGGTAGTACACGGCCTTCGAGGGCGGCAGCGGCTCCTTGCCGAGGATGAGGTCGGCCGCCTTCTCGGCGATCATCATCACCGGAGCGTAGATGTTGCCGTTGGTGACGTACGGCATCACCGACGCGTCGACGACGCGCAGCCCCTCCACGCCGTGCACGCGCATGTTCGTGGGGTCGACGACGGACATCTCGTCGGTACCCATCTTGCAGGTGCAGGAGGGGTGCAGAGCGGTCTCGCCCTCCTTCGCGACCCAGGCGAGGATCTCCTCGTCCGTCTCGACGGACGGTCCCGGCGAGACTTCCCCCTCGTTGTACGGGGCGAGCGCGGGCTGATTGAGGAGCTTGCGGGCCACGCGGATCGCCTCGACCCACTCACGGCGGTCCTGCTCGGTGGACAGGTAGTTGAAGCGCAGCGCCGGGTGCTCCTCCGGGTCCCTGCTCTTGATCTTCACAGAGCCGATGGCGTCGGAGTACATGGGCCCGACGTGCACCTGGTAGCCGTGCCCGCCGGAGGGCGATGAGCCGTCGTAGCGAACGGCGATGGGCAGGAAGTGGAACATCAGGTTGGGGTAGTCCACGTCCTCGTTGCTGCGGGCGAAGCCGCCCGCTTCGAAGTGGTTCGTGGAGGCCGGACCCTTGCGGAAGAGCCACTGCAGGCCGATGAAGGGGGCACGCCACTTCGCCATGTACGGCTGCATCGAGACGGGCTGCTTGCAGGCGTACTGGACGTACACCTCCAGGTGGTCCTGCATGTTCTCGCCGACGCCCGGGAGATCGTGGACGACGTCGATGCCGAGCGCGCTCAGCTCCTCGGCGTTGCCGACGCCGGAGAGCTGCAGCAACTGCGGGGAGTTGATGGCGCCGCCGCTCAGGATGACCTCTCCGGCGCACACCTGCTGCGTCTTGCCCCCGCGCCGGTACTCGACGCCGACGGCGCGCTTGCCCTCGAAGAGGACGCGGGTGACCAGGGCGCGGGTGGTGATGGTGAGGTTCGGCCGCTTCTTCGCGGGCTTGAGGTACGCCTTGGAGGCGGAGAGGCGGCGTCCCCGGTGGACGTTGCGGTCGAAGGGCGCGAAGCCCTCCTGCCGGTAGCCGTTGACGTCGTCCGTGCGTGCGTACCCGGCCTCCTGGACGGCCTCGAGGAAGGCGGAGAACAACGGGTTGGAGGCGGGGCCGCGCTCGAGGACGAGGGGGCCGTCGTGGCCGCGGAACTCGTCGTCGGGATCGGCCGCGAGACAGTTCTCCATGCGCCTGAAGTACGGCAGGCAGTGCGCGTAGTCCCAGGTGTCCATGCCGGGGTCGGCGGCCCAGCGCTCGTAGTCCATGGGGTTGCCGCGCTGGAAGATCATGCCGTTGATGCTGCTGGAGCCGCCCAGCACCTTGCCGCGGGCGTGGTAGACGCGCCGGCCGCCCATGTGCGGCTCGGGCTCGGACTCGTACTTCCAGTCGTAGAAGCGGCTGCCGATGGGATAGGTCAGCGCCGCGGGCATGTGGATGAAGACGTCCCACGGGTAGTCGGGCCGACCGGCCTCCAGCACCAGCACGCGGTTGCCCGGGTCGGCGGAGAGCCGGTTCGCCAGTGCGCTGCCGGCCGATCCGCCGCCGACGATGACGAAGTCGTAGTGGAGGGAAGCCATGGTGTGCCTCGTCTCGCTCGCGCCGTCGATGTGCGCCGCATGCTAGTACGGGTAGCGCTATACGCACTAGGTTGCGAGAGGCGCAACTTGCAAGATCTGAGTTTCGCTCTCGTTACTTGCGCCGCCGTTGTTTACTGCGCGTATAGTTTCGCTGTGAGCAACTTGAGTTCAGATACCGAGACGACGAGTTCAGGGGCCGGCGGCGTGCAGTCCGTCGACCGCGCCATCAGCGTCCTGGAGATCCTTGCCCAGCGCGGCGAGGCGGGCGTCAGCGAGGTCGCTGCCGAGATCGATGTTCACAAGTCCACCGCGTTCCGCCTGCTCGGCGCCTTGGAGGCCCGCGGCCTGGTGGAGCAGGCGGGCGAGCGCGGCAAGTACAGGCTCGGCTTCGGCATCGTACGCCTGGCCGGTGCGGTCACGGGACGCATCGACATCACCCAGCAGGGCCGCCCGGTCTGCGAGCGCCTCGCGGAGGAGATCGGCGAGACCGTCAACATCGCGGTGATGCAGGAGCGCTACGCGATCAACCTGTACCAGGTGCGGGGTCCGGCGGCGGTCACCGCGCACAACTGGGTCGGTCAGCTGACCCCGTTGCACGCCACCTCCAGCGGCAAGATCCTGCTGGCCCATCTGCCCGCCAAGGAACGCGCCGCGCTGCTGTCCGACGCCGGGCTCGAGAAGCTGACCCCGCAGACCCTGACCTCGAAGACGAAGCTCGAGAAGAACCTCGCCGAGGCCCGGGAGCGCGGCTACGCGTACACCCTGGAGGAGCTGGAGATCGGGCTCCACGCCATGGCCGCCCCCATCCGCAACCGGGACGGAGAGGTCATCGCGTCGCTCAGCGCCTCCGGCCCCTCGTACCGCTTCACCGAGGAGCGCATGCACGAGCTGTCCCCGGTGCTGCTCAAGGGCGCGGAGGAGATCAGCCACCGGATGGGCTTCCTGGGCTGATCCGGCCCCCGCACGGCGCGGCCGTCGCTACTCGGGCTGTCGCGTCCCGAGGCGCTCGTGGATCCAGTCGTGGAACTCGCCGATGTGGTGTTCGCTCGGCACGAGAACGCCGCCCTTGGCGTACAGGCGGGAGCTCATCGCGGGCTGGCAGCGCTCGCAGGCGTCGAAGTCCTGGCGGTTGACCCGGTCGAAGAGCTCCACGGACCTGCTCACGTCCTTGCCGCTCTCCACGACGTGCTTCAGGTAGAGCCAGTCGCACTCGACGATCGTGCGGTCGGCGGCGACCGGGTACATCCGGTGGAAGATCACATGGTCGGGCACGAGGTTGATGAACACCTGCGGCCTGACGGTGATCGCGTAGTAGCGGCGGTCCTGGTCCTCGGAGACGCCCGGAATGCGGTCCAGACCCTCGGAGCCGTCGACCGTGAAGCCCTTGACCTCCGCGCCGAACTCGGCGCCGTGGCCGACGTAGTACTGGGCGGCGTAGCCGTCGGCGAACTCCGGGAGTACCTCGGTGAGTTCGGGGTGAATCGTGGCGCAGTGGTAGCACTCCATGAAGTTCTCGACGATCAGCTTCCAGTTCGCCTTCACGTCGTAGACGATCCGCCTGCCGACCTCGAGGTTCTCCATGTCGTAGTGCTCGATCGACTCGGCGTCGCCGAGGCGTGTGACGACGTCGCCGATCACCTGCTCCTCGAAGGAGGGCGGGCTCTCCGCCAGGCAGACCCACACATAGCCAAGCCATTCGCGGGTGGCCACGCTCACCAGGCCGTACTCGGTGCGGCCGACGTCGGGCATCTTGGTGAGGTTGGGCGCCGCGACGAGCTTGCCCGTCAGGTCGTACGTCCAGGCGTGGTAGGGGCACTGGAAGGCCCGCTTGACCTCGCCGCTCGCCTCCGTGCAGAGCTTGGCCCCGCGGTGCCGGCACACGTTGAAGAAGGCCCGGATCGAGTTGTCCCTGGCCCGGGTGACCAGGATGCTCTCGCGGCCCACCTCGACGGTCCGGAAGGCGCCGGGCCTGGCGAGCTCCGAGGAGCGCACGACGCAGAACCACATGTTCTCGAAGATCCGCTCCTGCTCCTGGGCGAAGATCGCGGGATCTGTGTAGTACGAGCCGGGGAGGGTGGCGATCAGGCTGTCCGGCAGGCTGGTCGAGGTCACAGTGCACTCCTCGCGGGAACGTCGTGGATCGGTCGTGAACGCGCCGGTGGAAGAGCAAATCCGGACGGTGTTGTGCAGCTTGTGCAGAGAAGAAAGCAGTGACTGGCTTGTTGCTTACTGAGCAACCGGCTTGTTGACTGAGCAACCTGGTTGTTGCTCATTCCGCAACCTTGAGTGTGATACGCAACCGCAGCATCTGACGCCGCACTGGCGGTGTCAAGAGGTGGCCGCCGCCAGTTGCTTGCGCCAGCGGGTGAACAGCCGCGGCTGGTTCATCCCGAGGACCGCGACCGGGTGCCCGGCGCGCCGGTAGACGGCCAGGAAGCTGCGGTCGTCCGGGGTGCCTTCCTCGACCGTGACGGTGTCCGCCCCGGCGGAGTGGCCGGCGAACTGGATCTTCACGCCGTACTGGTCGGACCAGAAGTACGGCGGCTTGGGCACCGCCGGATCGACCGCGCCCCCGGACAGCAGGGCCGCCACGGCCGCGTCGGGCCGTTCCCGGGCGCCGGTCCAGTGTTCGACGCGGCGGTGGACACCCGCGACCGGGTCGTACCAGCTGGCGCAGTCGCCGACCGCGACCACACCGGCAAGGCTGGTGCGTCCGTCGGCACCGCACTTGACGCCGTTCTCGAGGACGACTCCCGACCCTTCCAGCCAGTCGACGCAAGGGCGGGCGCCCACTCCGACGACGACGATGTCGGCGGGCAGGGTGCGACCGTCCTCGAGCAGGACCGCATCGACCCGGGTCTCCCCGCTCAGCCCCTTGACGCCGACGCCGCAGAGCAGCCGTACGCCGTGGTCCGCGTGGAGCGTGGAGACGATGCCGCCCATGGTCACGCCGAGCGGCCCTGCCAGCGGTGTGGGCGCCGCCTCGACGACCGTCACCTGAAGGCCCATGCCGTACGCCGTCGAGGCGACCTCCGCGCCGATGAAGCCGCCGCCGATCACCACCAGCCGCCCGCCCAGGGCGAGTTCGTCGCGCAGAGCGCGGGCGTCGTCCAGAGTGCGCAGCGTGTGCACTCCGGCGAGGCCGTCGGTGCCCGGCAGCGTGCGCGCGGCAGCGCCGGTCGCGATGACGATGCCGTCGGCTTGTACGGTGCGGCCGTCGGCCAGCCGTACGGCGCGGGTCTCGCGGTCGAGTCCGGTGGCCCGGGCCCCGAACAGCCATTCCGCCTGCATGTCCTCGTCGTCCGCCTCCAGCGCGAGATCCGCTTCGCTGATGTCGCCTGCGAGGAACTCCTTGGACAGTGGCGGCCTGTCGTAGGGGCGGTGCGGCTCGTCGCCGATGACGACCAGCCGCCCGTCGTACCCCCGCTTCCGCAGTGAGCGCACCGCCGACAACCCGGCCAGCGAGGCGCCCACCACGGCCACTGTCCTCACGCGGCCCCTCCGGCGAGCCGGGAGGCGACACAGGGCGGAAGGTTCGGCGCCTCCGTGGACGGCTGGACGTAGATCATGCCGTCCTCGATCAGCACCTGGTGGGTGCGGACGGGGAGCTTCGCCGGCGGTGCGTCGACGGCGCCGGTCCGGAGGTCGAACTTCGAGGCGTGGAGCGGGCATTCGACCTCACACCCCTCCAGCCAGCCGTCTGCGAGCGAGGCGTCCTGGTGGGTGCAGGTGTCGTCGATCGCGAAGACCTCACCGTCGTCGGTATGGAACACCGAGACCGGGGGGTCGATGTCGAGCCGGAAGGCCTCGCCTCGCGGGAGATCCGCGAGACGGCACGCGGGAATCATCATGACACCTCGGTGCGTATAGCGAAACGGATTGCGGTAAGCGCAACATCAGTCTGAGGTGGCCCCAAACCCTTGTCAAGGAGTTCCAGAGGGCGGCCCTTGCACGCTCAAGGTTGCTTGTTACGCAACTGTTTGCTCCATGAAAAACGGAGAGCACAGGGCGTTCAGGGGCGACGACGAGCGTCGCCTTCGGCCTGTTCGGGGCCCGTGAAACGCCACACTGGCGTGACAGAGTGTTCGATGCCGGTGCGGCCGACGCGCACATCCCGGCCCAGCAGCCCTACGAGCAGCCGGCCGTCAGAAGACCACAACCGAGCGCAGCACATCGCCGCCATGCATCCGCTCGAAGGCCTTCTCGACCTCGTCCAACGCGATGGTCTCGGTGACGAACGCGTCCAGGTCCAGACGGCCCTGCAGGTAGAGATCGATGAGCATGGGGAAGTCCCGGGAGGGCAGGCAGTCGCCGTACCAGGAGGACTTCAGCGCACCGCCGCGACCGAAGACGTCAAGCAGCGGCAGTTCGAGCTTCACATCCGGGGTCGGTACGCCGACGAGTACGACCGTGCCCGCGAGGTCGCGGGCGTAGAAGGCCTGCTTGTACGTCTCGGGGCGGCCGACCGCCTCGATCACCACGTCGGCACCGAAGCCGCCGGTGAGATCGCGGATCGCCTCCACCGGATCGGACTGCCGGGAGTTGACGGTGTGGGTGGCGCCGATCTTCTTCGCGGTCTCGAGCTTCCGGTCGTCGATGTCGACGGCGATGATCCTGGCTGCTCCCGCGAGCCGGGCGCCGGCGATCGCGGCGTCCCCGACGCCGCCGCAGCCGATGACCGCCACGCTGTCGCCGCGCCCCACGTTGCCGGTGTTGATGGCGGCGCCGATGCCCGCCATCACGCCGCAGCCCAGCAGCCCCGCGGCGGCCGGGGACGCCGCCCGGTCGACCTTCGTGCACTGCCCCGCCGCCACCAGTGTCTTCTCTGCGAACGCGCCGATGCCCAGCGCCGGGGACAGCACCGTGCCGTCGGCCAGCGTCATCTTCTGCTTCGCGTTGTGAGTGTTGAAGCAGTACCACGGCCGTCCGCGCAGACAGGCCCGGCACTGCCCGCACACCGCACGCCAGTTCAGGATCACGAAGTCACCGGGGGCGACATCGGTCACGCCGTCGCCCACCGCCTCCACGACGCCCGCGGCCTCATGGCCCAGCAGGAACGGGAAGTCGTCGTTGATGCCGCCCTCCCGATAGTGCAGATCGGTGTGGCAGACCCCGCAGGCCTCGACCTTCACGAGGGCCTCGCCCGGACCCGGATCGGGCACGTTGATCGTTTCCAGGCTTACGGGGGCGCCCTTCCCTCGCGCGACAACAGCACAGACCTGGTGAGCCATGGCCACTCCTCGACTGTCGAACCCTGGGATCGAATGTTGCTCATTACGGCACGGATCTCACGTTCCGCAACTCAGCCCAGCATCGTGGAGGTCCCATCAGCGGTCAAGGATCGGTACGGGGCGGTGCTCAGGAGAGCCGGCGGCCGGTTTCCGCGTCCGCGCAGTGCAACCGGTCCCGGCTCGGTTTCCGGTTTGTGGACCGGAACAGCACGCGGTCGGCGCCGAGCGGGATCGGCGGGTTGTCCCACACGTCCGTGGCCGCCACCCACAGCACCCGGGCGTCGCGGATCGCAGCCACCGAGTCCTTCTCGCCGACGAACACATGTTCAGGCCCGGCCGCGATCTCCGTCGGCTGCTGCACGGCCCGGCCGTTCGCGTCGCTCACCCGCAACCGCCGCAGCCATCGCCGCCCACCGACCTCGGCTGCGTGCAGTCGATGGCGCCAGGTAAGGCCGTACACCCAGTCGCCGACGCACACCACGTCCTGGAACGAGGTGAATCGCCACCATCCCAGCCGGTGGCTTCCCAGCGATTCGGCCCGGTCCAGACCCGCACAGGCGAAAATCCGGACGCGGCGCCCGAAGGATTCGGAGAACAGCAGGCGGCCCCCGTCGACCAGGGCGGGCGTCCTGGAGAAGCGCTTCAGCGCCCGCTTGGCGAAACGGGTCGTGGCCAGTTCCTTGCCGGTGTCGGCGGCACGCACGAAAAGTCTGGCGAAGGCGCCGCCGCTCCAGCTGTGGAAGACCGCCGCATCGCCCGTTCCGTCCTGGCCCAGGAGGCTGCCGTACCCCTCGTCCCAGACCTCTTCACCGGTGCGGGCGTCCAGGGCGCGGAAGCCCCCGGCGTCCAGAATGACCCGGTCTCCCCGCACGAGCAGGCCCCATATCCGCTCGAACTCGTCCTCCCACAGGGTCTCCCCGGTCACCGCGTCGACGCCGGCGATCTCCGCGCTGTCCTCGCGGGTGTCGTTCCAGAGCACCACCGTCGAACCGGCGGCGGCTGCCCGGTACAGCCTGCTCTTGCGACGCGTCCACAACACTTTGCCGGTCGACACGTCGAGGGCGGTGAACCCACTGCGGCCGCTCTCCCGCAGCACGGGCACCACGACGGCGCCGTCCGCGCACACCAGCCGTTTCGCGGCCGGTTTGGTGAGCGCCTCGCTGCACCAGCGGATCCGGCCCTCCTGGGCGTCGACGGCCGCGATCCGGTCGTCCGACACCGGCACGTACACCGTGCCGCCGACGAGGACCGGCTGGCCCAGCGTTCCGATGGGCGCGCTCAGCGTCCACAAGCCGTTCTTGGCATCTGCCTTGATCGTCAACGGCGGTCTGTCTTCAGCCACTTCGTTTCCTTCGGGCGAGGTGATCGGCCCACGGAGCTTAAGCCCTGTTGTCGAACTCCTGACTGACCCGGAGCGGCCTGCGGCGCGAGATCTCGGCCACCGCCGTGTTCGCGACGATCACCCCAGCCAGGACCACGGCCGCGACAGGATGCCCCACCCCGTACAGGCAGGCCGCGCCGCCGCCCAGCACTGCGGCCTTGACCAGCAGCACCACCGCGAGCGGGGGCCGCAGTCGCGCCTTGGGAGCGGCGAACAGGGCCCACAGAATGATGGCGAGGAGCGGGGTGCCGAGGCCGAGCACGATGCGACCGACCACGTCGCTGCCGGTGGAGAATCCCCACCAGCTCAGCAGGCCCAGCGCGGCCAACTCGAGGACGAACGCCAGCACCTCGTTGGCGGCGATCCAGGGTCGCCTGCTCCACTCGACCATGCCAGTGCCGGCATCGCGGGCCATCGGCCCCTCCCCCTTTGTCCGTGGACGCGAACTGCAGCATGGCACGAAGGCGGTGAGCAGCCGCATGCAGGATCCGTCCTTGAGGCCAGGCTCAACCGAAATCCGAGCTCGTCGGCAACACCACGATGTCGCGCACGCAAAGACGCTGCGGCTGCTTCCAGCAGAACAGGATGATGTCGGCGAGCTGGTCGGCGCTGATGAAGTCGGGATGGCCCAGCCGCTCGCAGTACTCCTCGAAGCTGATCCCCATCTCCGCATGGATGTCGGTCCTGACGAACCCCGGTGCCACACTGATGACGCGGATGTTGTTCGCGGCCTGGCTCTTCTGCAGCGAGCCGGCCAACGAGCGGAGCGCCGCCTTGCAGGCGTGGTAGACCTCGCCGTCCGGACCCGGCACGCGGTCACCGATCGAGCTGACGTTGATGATCGTGCCGCTCCTGCGCGCCTTCATGGTGCCCAGAACCACGCGGATGCCGTTGAGTACGCCCTTGAGGAGCACGTCCACCTCGTAGGACACGTCCGCCGGGGCCCGGGTCTCCAGTGGGCCGATCCTGAGGAAACCCGCGCAGTTGACGATGCATTCGGTCGGCCCGTAGCGGGCTTCCGCCCCCTGGACCGCCGCTTCGAGCGCGGCGTAGTCGGCGACGTCGACCGCTGCCGGTACGACCTGGTCGGCGGGCAGTCCGTCGAGTGGCGTGGGGTGCCGCGACACCAGCAGCAGGGGATGCTGCTCCGCGGCGAAGGCCGCCGCCACGGCCCGGCCGATGCCGTGGCCGGCACCGGTCACCACGACGAGCGGTTTCGACATCAGCCCTCCGAGCAGGGTGCAGCCCCGTGACTGGGGAGTCTCACACGCCCGCGCCACGGACCTCGGCGCCGCGCCACAACACGCGCGGCGCTTCAGCCATACCGCGGGCACGTGCCCCTGCGGCACGCTCCCTTCCGCGGCGTCGTCCCCCGCCGCATGAAGGCGACCCTGCCGGGTAACCGACCCCGTGCCCAAGCGATGCACCCGTCGTAGAAGGAGAACAACCGTGCTGATGGCCCACCCCGTGGTGCTGCGCAACTTCGTCAAGCAGTACGAGGCACTTCGCCTGCTGCACGCCGAACAGGGCAGCCCTGAGGCACAGCAGCGCATGAACGACATCGCGTACACGCTGTGCGTGGCCACCGGGACGCGCGACGTCGACGCCGCACTGATCGCTGCCCGCCACCGCCTGCCGGGGGCCCGAGTCGAGGACGACTCCCTGATCAGCGCCTGACGACCGGGTACCGGGCCGGGGGGATGCTCCCCGCTTTCCTACGCCCCCTACGCTTTCCTGACAGGCCCAGGCCGGCCGCTTCAGGCGCTTACCTGACAGGCCGGTTCAGGAACGCAGGAAGTCCGACAGGCCCGCCAGCAGCCTCTCGACGTCCTCCGCGTTGTTGTACGGGGCGAGGCCGACACGGAGGCCGCCGGTGTCTCCCAGCCCGAGCCGGCGGGAGGCCTCGAGCGCGTAGAAGGAGCCGGACGGCGCATGGATGCCGCGCTCCGCCAGGTGGCGGTAGGCGTCCGTCGTGCTGTGGCCGTCGATGGTCAGCAGCAGGGTGGGGGTGCGCTCGGCTGCCCGGGAGCGGACCGTGATCTGCTCGAAGGCGGACAGTCCCTTTTCGATCTGCGCCCGCAGCGTTTCCTCGTGCTCCTCGATCGTTGCGAGGGCGGACACGAGGCGCTCGCGGCGGCCCGCCGCCGGGTCCGTGTTCGGGCCGAGTCCGGCGAGGAAGTCGACGGCTGCGCGGGTGCCCGCAAGGAGCTCGTACGGCAGGGTGCCGAGCTCGAAACGTTCCGGGACCGCGTTCGTCGACGGCAGCAGTTTGTCGGGCTGGAGGGTCTCCAGCAGCTCGGGCCGGCCCGCGAGGACGCCGAGGTGGGGCCCGAGGAACTTGTACGGGGAGCAGGCGAAGAAGTCCGCGCCGAGCTGCTCGATGTCGACGAGGGTGTGGGCGGTGTAGTGGACGCCGTCGACGTAGAGCAGGGCCCCGGCCTGGTGGACCAGGCGGGAGATCTCGGCGATCGCGGGGCGCGTGCCGATCAGGTTCGATGCGGCGGTGACCGCGACCAGGCGGGTGCGGTCGGAGAGCACGGCAGTGATGTCGTCGGGGGTGAGTTCGCCGGTCGCGGGGTCGAAGTCGGCCCACCGGACCGTGGCGCCGACCTGCGCGGCGGCCTGGATCCACGGGCGGATGTTGGAGTCGTGGTCGAGGCGCGTGACGACCACCTCGTCGCCCGGCGACCACGTCTTGGCGAGGGTCCGGGAGAAGTCGTAGGCGAGCTGTGTGGCGCTGCGGCCGAAGACGATTCCGGACAGGTCCGCCCCCAGCAGGTCCGCCATCGCCTGCCGTGCCTCGGTGACGATCGTGTCGGCGTTGCGCTCCCCCGGCGTCCCGTCGCCTCGGTTCGACAGCGGCTGCGCCAGGGCGTTCGTGATGGCTTCGATCACGGGCAGGGGGGTCTGCGTGCCGCCCGGTCCGTCGAAGTGCGCCGTTCCGGCCGCGAGGGCCGGGAACTGTGCGCGGATGGCGGCGATGTCGTACGTGGTGATCTCGTCCGTCACGAGGAACTCCTGTCGGGCCTGGGCGAGAGTGCTCAGGGAGTGCGGTCGGCTTGTGACGACGGTATCGACACCGGTCACGGCATTCGTCAGCGCATGCCACTGCGGCACTCACCGTGCCGCCTCGGGCCCGGCAGCCTGGCCTGAGCCTGCCTCTTGCCACGCCGGCCGAGTCGCCGGATCCCGGATCCGCCGCCGACCGGCGCACGTCGTGCAAGCGCGGGCAGACAGGCGCACGTCATGCACGCGCGGGCCGACCGCGCACGTCGTGCAGGCATGGCAGACAGGCGCACATCGTGCACGCGCGGGCCGACAGGCGCACTCTGGAATCAGCGGTTCCGGAGGTGATCGTGATGACGCACAACCCCGTCGGGTGGCATGTCGAGCTGGAGTTCGAGGAGGACAATCACCACACCCGCGCCGCCGCTCTCGTACGTCTCCCCGACGGGAGCGAGGTGCGGTCCCGTGGATACGCCAGCCGCCACCCTTCCGACTCGAACCAGCCGAAGGTCGGCGAGGAGGTCGCGGGAGCCAGAGCGCTCAACGACATGGCGACCAAGCTGCTGACCAAGGCACACGACGAGATCGACGACGCGTCGGGCCGGACGTCCCACCCGCTGACCTGACCTGGCGGCCCGTCCGCAGGTCACGTCCTGGTGGTGTTCCACCATGCCACCGAGGCGGCACACGCGTGACCCGCGTCGCCGTGTGGTGCGGCAGGGGGCCCTTCCGCCTGCCGCACCGCGTGAGCGCGCTCATGCGCTCGGCGCCATCACGCGTTCCGCGTCAGATCCAGTTCGCCGACGAGTTGGTCCTCGGTCTTCTCTCCTGTCAGGCGGGGCCGGTCGTCCGGGGCGGCCGGGTCGAAGCGGACGTCGAAGAAGGCCATCACGAAGCCCACGAGCCGCTCGCCGTCGAAGATCAACCGCGGCCACGCCACGTCGGGTTGCGCATACGCCTCGGCCAACGACCGAGGCGACCGAATACCTGCCGGCCCGCGGCGACGAGTCCGACAGCGTGCTCGCCGGTCCCGCTCTCCGGCCCCGCTCGCTGCCTCGTACCCGGCTCCGCCCGAAAAATCACTGGCTCCCGACTCGTCGCCTGCCTACCCTCCTGACCGTGCCCCTCTCGTGAAGGTGTCCGGTCCACCGCCCGCCCGCCTCGTCGCCCGACGCTCAACGGGGCCGCGGCGACGTCGTCCTGCCCATCCCTGCCTGCAAGGAGGGCCCGTGACGCAGACCGGCAGCGTTGTACGTCTGGTCCGTGAGGTGCTCGGCCGGCACGTCCTGGGCGCGTATCTGCACGGCTCCGCCGTCCTCGACGGCCTGCAGCCCAGCAGCGACCTGGACGTGCTCGCCGTCACCGGCCGTGGCACCACAGCCGTGCAGCGGCGGGCCCTCGTCGACGGGCTGCTCGAGATCTCCGGCAGCCGGGCAAGACAGGGGCCCGCCCGACCGATCGAGCTGACCGTCGTCATCCAGTCCGACGTCCGGCCCTGGCGCTACCCTCCGCGCTGCGAGTTCCTCTACGGCGAGTGGCTGCGCGACGAGTACGAGGGCGGCTGGACCCCGTCGCCGACACCCGCCCCGGATCTCGCCCCCTTGATCACCATGGTCCTCCGCGGGAACGCCCCGCTGTTCGGGCCACCCCCGGCGGAGGTGCTTGACCCCGTCCCGCACGAGGACCTCCTCCGCGCGATCGTCGCCGGTGTGCCGGAGTTGCTGGCCGACCTCGAAGGGGACACCCGTAACGTCGTCCTCACCCTGGCCCGCGTCTGGACGACGCTCGCCACCGGCACCATTCGCTCCAAGCACGCCGCCGCCACCTGGGCGCTCACGCGACTCCCTGCAGAGCACCGGCCCGTACTGGCCCGCGCACGAGCCGTCTACCTCGGCGACGAGCAGGAACACTGGGACGACCTGCTGCCGCAGGTGCGCCCGCACGTCGAGTTCGTGACCGCCACGATCCGGCGCCTGGACGCCGGCAGCGAACAGGCCGTCCGCCCGGCGGGTCCGGACCCGGCCCCGGCCGCGGACCCTGAACACGGCCCCCAGCCGGCCGACTGATCCTCCTGTCTGCGGAATTCGCGGGCTCCTCACCCGGCCAACGGCATGCCCGTGATCCCCGGCGGCATGTTGTACGGCGTCACCACCTGGATCGCCGACGGCAGAAACGGGCCTTCGTCAGGCAGCGCATGGTGCGCGCGCATGATCGTCTGGCAGGCGCGGCGCATGTCCTGGCGCAGGTCGTGATGGAGTACGGCGGAGAGGCGTAGCTCGCGCAGGAGCCGGGTGTTGTCGTGGTCGAGATCGTGGGCGACGAAGACGGCGACCTCGCGGTCCAGGGCTTGGAAGGCGTCGAGGGTTGCGGCGTTGCCGCCGCCGATGGAGTAGACCGCGTTGATGGTCTCGTGGCGCTGGAGCGCTTCCAGCACGAGGTCCCGCTGGGTCGCGTCAAGACCGTCGGTGTCGGTGACCTCCACCAGTGACCGTTCGGGGTGGGCGCTGCGCATCACGCTGCGGAAGCCCATTTCGCGCTCCTCCTCGTTGCGGAACGAGCCGCGGCTGATCGTGACGAGGACACTGCCGGGTCGGTCGCCGAGCCACTGCCCGAGGAGATACGCGGCGGTGGCTCCGGCGGCACGGTTGTCGATGCCGACGTAGGCGCTGCGTGCGCTGCTGGGCAGGTCGGTCACCAGGGTGACCACGGGTATGCCCGCCGCGACCAGCCGTCCGACGGCGAGGGTGACCTCGGGTACGTCCGGAGCCTTGAGGATCACCCCCTGGGAACCGCGCTGGGAGATCCGGTCCAGCGTCGTGATCAGCTCCGACACCGGGCCGGTCTCACGGAAGTGAAAGCGTGAGCGCACGACGGCGGGGTGCAGAGCCGGGAGTTCGGCTTCCAGGGCATCGCGTACCGCCGAGGAGAACCGCTCCGGGGTCTGCATCACGATGTCGATCATGAAGGTGCGGCCGCCGATGCGTACCTGCGTCCGCTGCCGGTCCAGGTCGGCTATGGCCTGGCGCACCTCCCGCATGGTGCTCTCCCGTACGCCGCCGCGGCTGTTGAGGACGCGGTCGACGGTGGCCTGGCTCAGGCCGGCCTGCCGGGCGATCTCCCTGATCGGATAGGGGTGTGCCATGGCTGTTCCCTGGTCTCGAATGATGGCCTCGAATGATGGCTTTTTGATGGATGTCTGCTCATTGCGTGATGGGCACGGGTTCCCAAGACTGGCGGAAACGGAACCGCTCCGGAAGGACCTGTCGATGCTTCCCACCGCTAGGGGACCGCGGGTGTGGCTCAGTGAGGACGACTGCAGCCTCGACGACCTGCGCTCCCTCGTCGGTCAGAGGACTAAGCCGCTCGACTATCCGTCCGCCGAGGGGGTCGAGCAGAACGTCCTGCGATACGACTCGGCTCGACTGCGTGACCTCGCCGCCGCTCCGGACGGTCGCCGGTCGGTCCAGGCCGAGCTGGTCCGCGCCCTGCTGGACGGCCCCGGCATCGTCGTCCTCAAGCGCGCGTTCGCTGACGGCGACGTCGTGGACCAGGCGACCGCCGCCTTCCATGCGCTGATCGATGAGGAACGCGCGGCGGGCACGGCGCGCGGCGATCACTTCGCCAAGCCGGGTGCCAACGACCGGGTGTGGAACGCGCTGGAGAAGATGGCCGTCCGGGCGCCCGAGGTGTTCGCCGACTACTACGCGAACGACGTGCTGGCGCTGGTGGCCGAGGCCTGGCTCGGTCCCGGCTTCCAGGTGACCTCGCAGATCAATGTGGTCAACCCGGGCGGTGCGGGGCAGAGCGTGCACCGCGACTACCACCTGGGCTTCCTGTCCCAGGACCTGGCGGCCGCCTATCCGGCGCACGTCCACCGCCTCTCCCCCGTGCTGACCCTGCAGGGCGCGGTGGCCCACTGCGACATGCCGGTGGAGTCGGGTCCGACGCTGTATCTGCCGCACTCGCAGAAGTACGAGCCCGGGTATCTGGCCTGGCGGCGGCCGGAGTTCGTCGACTACTTCGAGCGGCATCACATCCAGCTGCCGCTGGAAAAGGGCGACACCGTCTTCTTCAACCCCGCGCTCTTCCACGCGGCGGGACACAACCGGTCCGCGGACATCCGGCGCACGGCCAACCTGCTGCAGATCAACTCCGCTTTCGGACGCGCAATGGAGACCGTCGACCGCGAAGCCGTAGCCAACGCGCTCTTCCCGGTGCTGGCGCGCCGCAAGGCCGAAGGCGCCTCCGACGAGTGGCTGCGCCGCGTGGTCGCCGCCTCCGCCGAGGGCTACCCCTTCCCCACCAACCTGGACCTCGACCCGCCGGTCGACGGTCTGGCCCCGCCATCCCAGGCGGACACGGTATGGCAGGCGCTCACCGAGGGCTGGAGCCCGGACCGGCTGCGCCAGGAACTGCAGGCCGGCACCAAGCGCCGGCAGAGCTGAAGGGAAACCCGCATTCATGGGACTGCTTGAGGACAAGGTCGTCCTCGTCAACGGCGGCAGCCAGGGCGTCGGCGCCGCGATCGTGCGGGCGGCCGCTCACGAGGGCGCCGATGTCGTCCTCACCGGCCGCCGCCCCGAGATCGGTGAGGCTCTCGTGGCGGAGCTGGCCGATGCGGGGGCCAAGGTCTCCTTCGTACGGGCCGACCTGGCCGACCCCGAGCAGGCGCGCGGCAGCGTCGAACAGGTCGTCGCGGCACACGGACGGATCGACTGCCTGGTCAACGCGGCGGGGCTCACGTCCCGCGGGTCACTGCTTGAGACCACTCCGGAGCTGTTCGACGCGCACGTGGCGATCAACCTGCGGGCGCCGTTCTTCGCGATGCAGGCGGCCGTGGCCGACATGGTGGCCCGTAAGGCGCCGGGCACCATCGTCAACATCGGCTCCAACTGCGCGCACGGCGGCCCTCCCTTCCTCGCGCCGTACTCCGCCGCGAAGGCCGGGCTGGCTGGCCTGACCCGCAATGCCGCGCACGCACACCGCTGGGACCGTATCCGGATCAACGGCCTCAACATCGGCTGGACGGAGACCGAGGGCGAGGACGCCGTGCAGCGCGAGTTCCACGGGGCAGGCGACGACTGGCGCGAGGAGGCCGCCCGCCGTCTGCCGATGGGCAAGCTCGGACAGCCCGACGAGATCGCGGACTTCGTCGTCTTCCTGCTCTCCGACCGCAGCGGCGTCGTGACCGGGTCCGTCATCGACTGGGACCAGAACGTCGTCGGCGCACAGGACTGACATCCGCCGTACTGAATCCACGGTCAGCGCCGTGCCGAATCCACCGTCAGCGCCGTACCGAATCCACCGTCAGCAGCGAATCACCACCGAATCACCTTTGCACCGCCCGACCGGGCTGAAGGAGCAACATCTCATGCGTATAGGCATCATGGGCCTCGGCCGGATCGGCGCCTTCCACGCCGAAACCCTGTCCAAGCTCGACGCGGTGGACTCTCTCGTGGTCACCGATCCGGTGGCCGCGGCCGCCGCCTCCGCCGCCGAGCGCTTCGGAGCCACGGCGGTGGACTCACCCGAGGCCGTACTGAACGCCGAAGTCGACGGCGTCGTCATCGCCGCCGCCACCGACGTGCACCCGGAGCTGATCCTCGCCACCGTCAAGGCCGGCATCCCGGTCTTCTGCGAGAAGCCGGTGGCGCGCACCGTGGAGGAGAGCCTCGACGTGCTGCGCGCGGTCGAGGGCAGCGGCGTCGAGGTCCACATCGGCTACAACCGGCGCTTCGACCCCGGATATGTGGCGGCCCGGCAGGCCGTGCTCAGCGGTGAGCTCGGTCTTTTGCACACCGTCAGGTCCACCACCCTGGACCCGGCGCCGCCTCCCGCCGCGTATGTGGCCGTCTCGGGCGGCATCTTCCGCGACTGCAGCGTCCACGACTTCGACATCGTCCGCTGGGTTACGGGCAGGGAGGTCGTCGAGGTGTACGCCACCGGCTCCAACCGAGGCGCCGACTACATCGCCGAAGCCGGCGACGTCGACACCGCCTCGGCGGTCCTCACGCTGGACGACGGCACGCTGGCACTGGTCTCCAACACCCGGCACAACCCGCGCGGTTACGACGCCCGCCTGGAGATCCACGGCATGAAGGACAGTATCGCCGCGGGTCTCGAGGACAAGCTGCCGCTGCGCTCCGTCGAGCCGGGGGCCACCTTCCCGGCCGCGAAGCCGCACCACTTCTTCATGGACCGCTTCGCCGAGGCCTACCGCGCCGAACTCACCGCCTTCACCGAGGTGGTTGCCGGACGCAGGCCGTCCCCGTGCACCGTGGCCGACGCCATCGAGGCGAGCCTGATCGCGGAGGCATGCACCCTGTCCCTGCACGAGCACCGTCCCGTACGCATGGAGGAAGTGCGCCGGCGGTAGCCGGGCCGAGGGCAGTACGGCTGACCGGGCCGGGATGTCAGTGCTCGATGCCAGACTCTCCGCATGAGTGACGATGTGCGGTCCGAAGAGGTCGTGGATGTGCGGCTGCGGGACGTCGGGGAAGCCGATCTGCAGCTGTTCTACGAGTACGAGAACGATGCGGAGGCGGTCCGGCGGTCGAGGTTCACCCCTCGGCCCCGGGAGGCCTTCATGAACCACTGGGCCACGAAGGTCCTCGGTGAGCCCACCGTCTTCGTGCAGACGATCACCGCCGACGGAGAGACGGCGGGCAGCGTCGTGGCCTGGTGGGAGCAGGACCGGCGCTTCATCGGCTACTGGCTGGGCCGGCCGTACTGGGGGCGGGGCATCGGCAGTGAGGCGCTGGCGCTCTTTCTGCAGCGGGAGCGGAACCGCCCGCTGTACGCCGATCCCTTCGCGGGGAACACCGGGTCGGTGCGCCTGTTGGAGAAGTGCGGCTTCCGGCGCGCCGAGTCGGTGTGGCACGGCGAGAACGAGCACATCCTGCTCGTGCTGGACGAGGCCGGCTGACCACGGCGCGCCCGCTCATCACGTCTCCTCGCGTCGCTCGGTCACCCCGCCTCCAGGCGCGCGGCCCGGGTGCGGGCGTTCTGGGCGGCGCGGCGTGCCTTCTGGGCGGTGCGGCCGGCCTCGGTGGACTGGTGTCGTGCCGCCTCCAGGTCACTGCGGGCCGTGCGCTGCCGCTCCTGCGCCGCCTTCAGTTCCTTGGCCAGCGCGGCAACCCGCGCATCCGCCTCCTGCAGGAGCCGCTCAGCCTGCTCACGCCCTGCCTCGGCCTGCCTGAGCTCGTCCTCCCGTAGGCGCGCTTGCTGCTCGGCACTCTCGGCCTCTTGACGGGCATGGGCGAGCTTCTGGCGCAGTTCCTCCTGTCGGCGTCGTTCCTTGGCCTCCTTCGCCGTCGGGACCGCACTGTCCCGGGCAGGAGCGCGGCGGGCTGTGGTGGCCGGTTCGGGAACAGGGCGCTTTTCGCGTGCGGGCGGGGCCGTGGCGGCAGCGGCGCTCTCGGCGCCTGCGAAGAACTGCGTCCCGACCGGTGGATGGAGGGCTTTCGTCAGGCGGCCGGAAGCCCACTGCTGTGCGGCCTCCGGGTCGGCGAGGACCGCGTGCAGGGTGTCCTCGATCTCTCGCTGCACGTCGTCGCCCACCGGATGCCCGGCCTCGGCCGCCAGCAGCCGGGCCTGCCGGGCGAGCGCACCGACCACACCGTGCTGCTGCCGGTTGAGGTCGCGCAACTGCGGACCGTCGAGCTGTTCGTGGGCCTGGCGCAGTCCTTCGCCGAGCCGGAGCAGCCCGGCCACTTGCTCGGGCTCCGCGCGCACGAGGAGATTGCCCGCCCATGCGGCCAGCGTCGGACGCCGCAGCGCGCTGATCTTCACGGCGAGCGTGCGGTTGTTCTCCTTTCGGGCGGCGGCCGCGTACCGGTCGCGGGCAGGGATGAAGTCCTCGGGCGCCAGCCCGTACAGCTCGGCCTCGATGCTTTCCAGATCCACGACGCTTTCCGATCCGCGGTTCGTCCCAGGTCCACGAGTCTGCCCTTTTCCTTCGGGTATGTCTTTTATGTGACTCTCGTCCCTCCGGTGGAGCCCATGCTGGCGCGTGCCGTGCCGCAGCTGCCAGGGCCCGGCGCCCTGCCCCAGATGGTGTTCGAGCCGAAGTACGACGGCTTCCGGATGCTGGTGTTCGCCCAGCCGGGCGGCGAGGTGTTCCTGCAGTCCCGCAGCGGCCGTGACCTCACCGGCTCGTTCCCGGAGATCGCTGACGCGGCCGCGGCGCTCGGCGAGGACGTCGTGATCGACGGAGAGGCAGTCGTCCACACCGGCAGCAGGCTCGATTTCGGCGCGCTGCAGCAGCGCCTGAACACCCGGCCGGCGGCCCTCTCGCGGCTGGTGAGTGCGCGGCCGGCACACCTGGTGGCGTTCGACCTGCTGCAGCACGCCGGCACCGAGATGCTCACCTGGCCGTACCGGGAGCGCCGCGCCGCCCTCCAGTCGCTGTTCCAGGGCCACGGCCTTGCCGCGCCATGGGCCCTCACGCCGTCCACGACCGATCGCGCCCAGGCGGAGAAGTGGCTTGCCGAGTGGTCGGCCGTGGGGGTGGAGGGCGTGGTCGTCAAGAGCCTGACCCAGCCGTACCAGCCGGGTCGGCGCGGCTGGCTGAAGTACCGCGCACGCAACACCGCCGAAGCGATCGTCGGCGCCGTCACCGGAAGCCTTGCTCGCCCCCAGAGCGCTCTGCTCGGCCGCTACACAAGCGACGGGCATTTCGTGATGGTCGCCCGCAGCACGCTCCTCTCGGCCCGGACGCGAGCTGAACTCGGCGGTCTGCTCTCACCGGCAGGTGCCGATCACCCCTGGCGAGACGTGCAGTTCAGTACGCACTGGGGCAGCCGTGAAGTGCTCGACATCACCCCCGTGGCGCCCCAGATCGTCGCGGAGTTCCACGCCGACTCCGCCATCGATCACGGCCGCTGGCGCCATCCCGTCCGTGTCCACCGGCTGCGCATCGACGTCACGCCCGACGACGTTCCCCTCCACTCCGAGCAGGCGGTCACGGACCCGTCAGGAAAGGCGGATCCCCCCGAACACCGGCCTCCCGAGGGTCGGCTGACGGCCGGCTGACGGCCTGATGACGGCCTGATGACGCCCGAAAAAGTGTGCGCCCATCTGACGTCATCGGGCCGCCACGCTGGGAGGACAGACCAGGTACATATCAATCGGCCTCTTACGATCAAGGACATGGCAGAGAACGCCCGGTGGCTGAACGCCGAGGAGAACCGTGCCTGGCGCGCGTTTCTGCGCACACGTCGGCTGCTGGGGGCCCGGCTCAACCAGCAACTGCTGCGCGACTGGGGGTTGTCCGAACCGGAGTACGAAATCCTGGTGGTTCTGTCGGAGCATCCCGACAGGAGGATGACCTCGCTGGAGCTGCGCTGTCGGCTCCTGTGGGAGAAGAGCCGGCTGTCACACCAGTTGCGCCGCATGGAGCTGCGCTGCCTGATCAGCCGCGCGCCCAATCCTGACGATGCCCGCAGCGCCATCGTCTCCCTGACCGCGGAGGGTCTCCGGGCCATCGAGCAGGCAGCGCCCAGCCATGTGGCCAACGTGCGGGAGCACTTCATCGACTTTCTGTCGCCGGAGGAGCTCGCCATCCTCACCGAGATCTGCGAGCGCGTGGTCGACCATCTCTCCGCCGGTGGAGAGCTGAGCGTCCCCGAAGGGGACTGACCGCCCGGCCCCGGCCGGGCGCTCGCCGACATTGGGAAGACCTTCGTCGATTCGACATGTGTCAACATAGACGTATGTCGAATGCCGAGGCGCTGCTGCCGATACTGGAAACCGAGGCCCCCGCAGCCGTGGCGCCGTGCTGCCCGCCGCTGACCGAGCGGCCCCTGACCGCGGAGGAGGCAGCGGGGACCGCGAAGATGTTCAAGGCGCTCGGCGACCCGGTCCGGCTGCGGCTGTTCTCGCTGGTCGCCTCGCACGAGGGCGGCGAGGCATGCGTCTGCGACATCTCTGACGTCGGCGTCTCCCAGCCGACCGTGTCCCACCATCTGAAGAAACTCAGGGAGGCCGGGCTGCTCACCTCCGAGCGGCGCGGCACATGGGTCTACTACCGCGTCGAGCCGTCGGTACTGGCCGCCATGGGCCGGTTGCTCACGTCCGCCACCGGGGCCTGACACCGCGGCCTGACCCCACCAGGCGGCGCTTGCCGTCATCGCGCCGCCGGACACGCTCCCGCTGGTTGATCGCCCGTCGGCGCCGGTTGATCAACGATCAGCGGCGGTTGCCCTCGACGTCGACTCATCGACCGTTGGCGCCGTCGATCAACCGTCGGCTTCCGGCCCGCGACCCGGGCGGCCGAACACCAGTACCACCAAGCCCAGCCCCACGACCGCCCCGACCACCTGCATGGCGATGAATCCGGCCACCGAGCCGGGGGCTATGCCGGCGAAGGTGTCGGAGAAGGCCCGGCCGATCGTCACGGCCGGGTTGGCGAACGACGTGGACGAGGTGAACCAGTAGGCGGCGCCGATGTACGAGGCGACAGCGACCGGCGCGAAGTGCAGCCGGCCGGTGCGGGCGAGCCCGAAGATCAGCAGGACCAGCCCGGCGGTGGCGACGACCTCGCCGAGCAGCAGGTGCCCGGCCGAACGGTCGTGGGTCGACCACTGCACCACCGGCTCGGCGAACATGGCGTTCGCCAGGACGGCCCCGCCGATCGCTCCCACAGTCTGGGCCGGTATGTAGAACAACAGGTCGCGGGCCGTGACGCCGGAGCCGCCGCGCCTGGCCGTGAACCACTCGGCGAGCGTGACCACAGGGTTGAAATGCGCTCCCGAGACCGGTCCCAGCAGTGCGATCAGCACCCCGAGACCGAAGACCGTGGCGATCGAGTTGGCGAGCAGCTGCACCCCGACGTCCTGGCTCAGCTGGGTGGCCTGGATGCCCGAACCCACCACGACGGCGACCAGCGCGGCCGTCCCGACCAGCTCGGCGGCGGCCCGACGGGCAGACGTCGTACGCGGCTGCGCAGGCGGCGGCGTCGCGCCCGGCTCGGGCTGCGGTACGGCGGCCGATGCGGGCCCCGGCGCGGCCTCGGACAGCGAGTCGGTGGCGGTCAATGCGGGCTCCTCGTAGGACAAACAAAGGAAAGGGGGGCGGGGCAATAGGGGTCGAGCAATGAGACAAGGCGAAACAGGAGCAGGAATTCAGGGGCAGGCGCGCTTGGCGCCGCTCTCGGCAGTGGCGCGGGCACTCGCGGCGAGTTCCGCGAACGAGTCGGCGACCGAGGCGATGACCTCCGGCTTGAGCCGGTAGTACGTGAACCGGCCGCAGGGCTCCGTCTCCACCACCCCGGCCTCGCGCAGCACCCGCAGATGGTTGGACAGGTTGGTCTGCCGCGCGCCCGTCTCCTCCACCAGGTGCGTGGTGCACAGTGTCTCGCGAGCGAGCAGGGACACGATCTTCAGCCTCAGGGGGTCGGCCAGCACCCGCATCAACTCAGTATCGACTGACGTCAGCATGGACTGATACTGTCACACATCAGCAGGAGCTGACACCAGACCAGCCTGAGCTGACACCAGAGCAGCCTGAGCTGACGCCCCGAACAGCGTGAGCTGACACCCAGACCAGGAAGCGCCGATGCCCTCCACCCCGCTCGCCTCCGTACTGTTCGTCTGCGTCCACAACGCCGGACGCTCGCAGATGGCCGCCGGATTCCTCGACCACCTCGCAGGGGACCGCGTCGAGGTCCGCTCCGCCGGCTCCCTCCCCGCCGACCAGGTCAACCCGGCCGCCGTCGAGGCGATGAAGGAGGTCGGCGTCGACATCTCCGGCCAGCAGCCCAAGGTGCTGACGACCGAGGCCGTGCAGGCGTCCGACTACGTCATCACCATGGGCTGCGGGGACGCCTGCCCGATCTTCCCGGGCAAGAGGTACCTCGACTGGGCCCTGGAGGACCCGGCCGGCAAGGGCGTCGAGTCGGTGCGCCCGATCCGCGACGAGATCAGGACCCGTATCGAGGCCCTGATCGCCGAGATCGACGCCACGTCGGGGCAGTGAGCCGCTGCCGCGGCGCCGCCCCCGTTCCGCGCCGGCCTCAGCCCGTCGGCGCGAACGCGTTTCTGTCACAGAACGTGATGCCGCTCGCCACCGTGGACCGGGGCAGTGTAGACATGGGCTATGGTCCGACTCTTGGGTCGATCCTGGGCCCAGTCGGGCCTCACGCTCACCGGTCTGTGCTTCGGGCGCCGACTGGAGTACGCATGCCGACTGTCCGACCCACCCGAGGGGCATGAGCGGGCACCCGGAGGGCATGCGCAGCGAGACCGACAGACGCTGCGAGACCCACAGACCCTGCGAGACCGGCAGACGATGCAGGACCGGCAGACCCTCCACCGACCCCCTTTCGACCAGCGGGGACGCCAGGACGGCGGCCCCCGCGACGATCCCCCACACACGTGGACCGCGAGGCTGCGGTCGGCGTTGAGCAGGCGCAGCGTCGCCGGTCAGGTGTTCGTGCTACATGTGGTGATCGTGCTGCTGCTGGTGCTGGCCGCGGCGGTGGCCCTGGTACTGCAGGTACGGCACGACAGCAGTCAAGAGGCGCGCAACCGATCGCTCGCCGTCGCGGAGACGTTCGCGAACGCACCCGGAATCGTCGAGGCCCTGAACAGCCCGGACCCCACCGCGGTGCTCCAGCCACGCGCTGAGGCGGCTCGTACGCAGTCGCACGTGGACTTCATCGTCGTCATGAACACCGAGGGGATCCGCTACACGCACCCCGAACCGGACAGGATCGGGAAGAAGTTCGTCGGGACCCTCGCCCCCGCACTGGCCGGCCACCCCGTCACCGAGGAGATAGACGGGACCATAGGTCATCTGGTGCAGGCCGTGGTCCCCGTCAAGAACCCCGACGGGACGGTCGTGGGGCTGGTGTCCGCCGGCATCACGACCGAGCATGTGGGCGGCTACGTCGAGGAGCAGATGCCGATCCTCTTCGCCGCCGCGGCCACCGCCCTCGCCCTCGCCACGGCCGGGACGGCGCTGGTGAGCAGACGGCTGCTGCGCCAGACCCGGGGCCTCGGCCCGTATGAGATGACCCGGATGTACGAGCACCATGACGCGGTGCTGCACTCCGTCCGGGAAGGGGTGATCATCCTCAGCGGTGAGGGCCGGCTGGTACTCGCCAACGACGAGGCGCAGAGGCTGCTCGACCTGCCCAAGGACGCCGAGGGCCGGCACGTCTCGGAACTCGGCCTGGACTCCGGCACGGCCGGGCTGCTGGCCTCCGGGCGAGTCGCCACGGACGAGGTGCATCTGGTCGGGGACCGGCTGCTGGCGGTCAACAACCGGCCCACGGACCGCGACGGAGGCCCGCGCGGCAGCGTCGCGACGCTCCGCGACTCGACCGAGCTGCGTGCCCTGTCCGGCAGGGCCGAGGTCGCACGGGAACGCCTCAAACTGCTGTACGACGCCGGAGTGGGGATCGGTACGACCCTCGATGTGACCCACACCGCCGAGGAGCTGGCCGAGGTGGCCGTGCCGCGCTTCGCGGACTACGTCAGCGTGGACCTGGGGAACGCTGTCCTGAACGGCGAAGAGCCGGACCGCACGGTCACAGAGCTGCGCCGTACCGCGTTCAACGGCATCCGGAACGACGCTCCCCTCTACCCGGTCGGCGCGCAGATCACCTTCGTCGCCTCGAGCCCCCAGGCCCAAGGACTCACCACCGGGCAGGCGGTCCTCGAGCCCGACCTGAAATCCGCGCCCGGGTGGCTGGCACAGAGTCCCGAACGCACCGCACAGGTCCTGGACTTCGGCATCCATTCCATGGTCACCGTCCCGCTGCGCGTGGGCGGCGTGGTGATGGGAGTGGCCAACTTCTGGCGCTCCGAGAAGCCCGAGCCCTTCGACGAGGACGACCTTGCCCTCGCCGAAGAGCTCGTCACCCGTGCCGCGGTCTCCATCGACAACGCTCGCCGCTACACCCGCGAGCACACCATGGCCGTGACGCTGCAGCGCAGCCTGCTCCCGCGCAATCTGCCCGAGCAGAGCGCGCTGGACGTCGCCTACCGCTATCTGCCCGCGCAGGCTGGGGTGGGCGGCGACTGGTTCGACGTCATGCCGCTGCCCGGAGCCCGGGTCGCGCTCGTCGTGGGCGACGTCGTCGGCCACGGCCTGCACGCCGCGGCCACCATGGGCCGGCTGCGTACCGCGGTGCACAACTTCTCCACTCTGGACCTGCCGCCCGACGAGATCCTCGGTCTCCTCGACGACATGGTCAGCCGCATCGACCAGGACGAGGCCGCGGCGGGCGGCAGCGCCACGATCACCGGCGCCACCTGTCTGTACGCGATCTACGACCCCGTCTCCCGGCGCTGCACCGTCGCGCGGGCCGGCCACCCCCTGCCGGCGCTGGTCCGCCCCGACGGCACAGTCGAGTTCCCCGAGGTGCCCGCGGGACCGCCGCTCGGTCTCGGAGGACTGCCGTTCGAGACGGTGGAACTGGTCCTGGACGAAGGCAGCAAGCTGGTCCTCTACACCGACGGGCTCATCGAGGACCGCTACCGGGACATCGACATCGGACTCGAGCTCCTGCGCATGTCTCTCGCCGGGGCCGACCGGTCACCGGACGACACCTGCCGTGCGGTTCTCGACGCCCTGCTGCCGGCCCGCCAGAGCGACGACATCGCCCTGATCGTCGCCCGCACCCGCGCCCTGGGTGCCGACGGCGTCGCCGAATGGGACGTGCCCTCCGACCCCGCGGCCGTCGCGGAGGTGCGCGCATCGGTCGTCGGGCAGCTCGCGGAGTGGGGACTGGACGACATGGTGTTCACCACGGAGCTGGTACTGAGCGAGCTGGTCACCAACGCCATCCGCTACGGAAGTGCCCCGATCCGCGTCCGCCTGCTGCGCGACCGCAGCCTGATCTGCGAGGTCTTCGACGCCAGCAGCACCTCACCGCACCTGCGGTACGCGGCCACCATGGACGAGGGCGGACGGGGCCTGTTCCTCGTCGCCCAGCTCGCCGATCGCTGGGGCACCCGTTACACCCCCGAAGGCAAGATCATCTGGGCCGAGCAGTCGCTCCCCCACGGTTAGTCACGCCGCGCCGGCTGCGCTGCCGGCAGTGGTGCCGGTCCGGGACGGCAGGCGCCGCGGGGTACGGCTGACGGTCATTCCCTCCGCCGTCGCCGCGCGCGCGAAGACGACGGCGTCGTGGACCGCGGCTCCGCCCGGATCGTTGTTGAAGTACACATGGACATCGCGCGTGTCCGGCCAGGTGTCGGCGAGTCGCCGCACCCATGTGTGGAGCGACTGCCGGCCGTAGCGGGGCCACGGCTTGGCCCGTCCGACGTGAAGGCGCAGATAGCCCCAGTCGGTGGTCCGCCAGAGCGGCGTGGTGGGCCGGGCCTCCACATCGGCCCAGCACAGGGCGGCACCGCGGTTCTCGAGCACGGCGCGGACCTCAGGGGTCCACCAGGAGTCGTGGCGGGGCTCGACCGCCACCCGCGTACCGGCCGGGAAGCGGGCAAGGCAGTCGTCCAGGAGTGCCGGGTCCCCGCGCAGGGTGGGCGGGAGCTGCAGCAGCACCGGGCCGAGCCGGTCACCGAGACCGGCGGCATGGCTCATCAGCCGGTGTACCGGTTCCTCGGGGTCGCGCAACCGCTTGATATGGGTGAGGAAGCGGCTGGCCTTCACGGCGATGACGAAGCCCTCGGGCGTACGGTCCCGCCATGCGGCGAACGTCTCCGGCGTGGGCAGCCGATAGAAAGCGTTGTTGATCTCGACCGTGGCGAACTGTGCCGCGTACTCCTCCAGCCACAGCCGCTGCGGCATGTCGGCCGGATACAGGACTCCGCGCCAGTCCCGGTACTGCCACCCGGAGGTACCGACGAACACGGGCATACATCCATCAGAGCACGTCCGTCACGCTGCCGGCCGCCCGACCGGCCGGGGACCGGCGCTCTGTGCACCCGTGGGACCGTGTGCCAGACTCCCTCGATGACCTCAGAGACGATCACCGCGGAGGCCTCGGGCACCTGGAAGCTGGGCGACCTGACCGTCAACCGCCTGGGCTTCGGCGCGATGCGCCTGACCGGCAGCGCCGCCTTCGACCTCGGCACACCGAGCGACCGCGAACGGTCGATCGGCGTTCTGCGGCGGGCGCTCGAGCTCGGCGTCAACCACATCGACACCGCCGCGTTCTACTTCTCGTCGCTGCGCTCCGCCAACGAGCTGATCAACCGGGCGCTGGCCCCCTACCCCGACGACCTGGTCATCGTCACCAAGGTAGGGCCTGGCCGCGACCCGTCGGGCAAGTGGCTGCCCTGGGCCACTCCCGAGCAGCTGCGCGGCCAGGTCGAGGAGAATCTGCGCCAGCTCGGCCGCGACCACCTCGACGTGGTGAACCTGCGCCTCAACGGACCCGGCTCGCCGGCCGAGCACTTCGGCGCGCTGGCCGAGCTGCGCGACGCAGGACTCGTACGCCACCTGGGCATCTCCAATGTCGGCCCCGCGCACCTCGCCGAAGCCCAGGCCATCGCCCCGGTGGTCTGCGTACAGAACCGGTACGGTCTGGAAACCGGGCGTGCGGACTCCGACGAGGTGCTCCGCGCCTGCGGTGAGCAGGGCATCGCGTTCGTGCCGTTCTTCGCGATCGCCGGTGAAGCAGGTGCATTCGGCGCGAGCAGCACCGACGGCGACGACGGCCAGGGCAGCGAAGTACTCGCCGTCGCCCGCGCACACGGCGCGACTGAGGCGCAGGTACGGCTGGCGTGGACCCTGCACCAGGGGCCGCATGTGCTGGCCATCCCAGGCATCGGCAACCCGGACCATCTGGTCGAGAACGTGGCCGCCGGCGCGCTGCGGCTCTCGGCGGACGAGCTCGCACGCCTGGGATCCGTGCACCACGGTGGTCTCCACCACGGTGAGGGCTGAGGCGGGAACCAGCGCGCTCGACCCCGTGCGCCCGCGTTGAAGCGGAACAGAGAGAATCACGGGGCCGGGACGAAGAGCCGAGGGGGCCGGCCATCCCGGCCGGGGAGCCTCTGCCGTGACCACCGCGACACCAGCGACACCAGCCTTGGAGAGAACCGACATGCACCTTCGCTGCGCCGTGCTCGACGACTTCCAGAGCGCCGCGACCACCGTCGCCGACTGGTCGCCCCTCGCGGATGACGTGGAGGTGGTCACCTTCAACGAGCACTTCGCCACCGAGGACGAACTCGCCGCGGCCATCGCCGACTTCGACATCGTCGTCACCCTCCGCGAGCGCGTGCCCTTCCCCGCCTCGCTGCTCTCGCGGCTGCCCCGCCTGAAGCTGCTGATCGCCTCCGGGATGCGCAATTCGGTGATCGACTACGCCGCCGCCGAGGCGGGCGGGGTGACCGTGTGCGGCACCGCGAGCTCCTCGACGCCTCCCGTCGAGTTGACCTGGGCGCTGCTCCTCGGCCTGGCCCGCGGGATCGTCACCGAGAACAACGCGCTGCGGGACGGCGGCCCCTGGCAGAGTACCGTCGGCGCCGATCTGCACGGCCGCCGGCTCGGTCTGCTTGGGCTCGGCAAGATCGGCAGCAGAGTGGCCCAGGTCGGCCTCGCCTTCGGCATGGACGTGGTGGCCTGGAGCCAGAACCTCACCGAGAAGCGCGCGGAGGAGGTCGGCGTGGAGCTGGCCGCCTCCAAAGAAGAGCTGCTCGCCGACAGCGGCTTCGTCTCCGTCCACCTCGCGCTCAGCGACCGCACCCGCAATCTGGTCGGCGCCCGCGAGCTGGCACTCCTCAAGCCGACGGCCTTTCTTGTCAACACCTCCCGTGCGGCCATCGTCGACCAGGACGCGCTGCTCAGCGCCCTGCGGGACGGCCGCATCGCCGGGGCGGCGGTCGATGTGTTCGACATCGAGCCGCTGCCCGCCGATCACCCGATGCGCTCGGCACCCCGCTTGCTCGCCACCCCTCACCTCGGCTACGTCAGCCGGGCGAACTACGAGACGTACTACAGCCAGGCCGTCGAGAACATCCAGGCGTTCCTCGCCGGATCGCCGGTACGCGTTCTCGGCTGACGCCTGGTGCGTACGGCCCACCGGTGGTCCAATGAAAGTGGAGCCAAGGACCCCACATCCAGACGCGGGGAAGCGGAGCGATACCGCGCACCGCGCAATCAGGGTCCGCGAGAAGCGGGCGGGTCCTTGGCCCCCTCACCCCTGTGGGTCAGTTCGTGGACGAGAAGGCGAGAACGGCCGTTCCGTCATCGACGGACCTCACCCTGATGGTGAGCCCGTTGAGGATGCAGATGCCGCCGGCGCCGCTCGTGGCCTGCAGCGAGTTGCCGTTCCCGGTCGCCCGCATGGACACGGTGTCGGGGGTGACCAGGGTGACGGAGACCAGGTCGATCCCGAAGCGGCTGTCGACGGGGATGTCCGTGGGCTCCGACACCGCGATCTCGCAGGTCCCGTCGAAGCACGCCTTCACATCGGAGGCGCCGGCGCGCAAAGGGGCGGAGTCCGGCGAGTTCGGCGAGTCGATCGAGTTCGTCGACGACGGCGAAGACGATTCAGCGGAGGCCGAGTTCGACGCCCCCGCCGTCAGCCACTCGCCGTTCCGGCCGTCCGAACCAGAGGCCTCCCCTCCACAGCCGACCACCCCTGCGAGGCTCAACGCAGCCACCGCCATCGCCGCCGCTACGGTGCGCCGACGGCCGGCCGTCCCGCGCTCCGGTCCGTACCCGGCCCATGTTCCGGCTGCCTCTGCCTTCATGGTTTCCGTTCTCAACGATCAACCGCCATCCCGTACACGATTCCGTACATTCCCTGCGCGCCGGGGGCATCGGCCCAGCCCGGCCCGCACTTGTGTAACGGGCGAACCGAGGAGGGGTCCCGGAGCGGATGGGGGACTTTGACCCGGATGGAGCACCGCGGCGCCCTCGGCCGGCCCAGGTGTTCTCAGGCGACGTGCGCGGCGGGACACTGACCCCATGAACATCGAGGAGCACGGTCCCGAACAGCTGCGCCCACTCGCGGGGAGCGGCCCCCGCCGATGACGCTCGACGACCTCGTCACCCGGGCCGCGTCTCTCGTACGGCCGGGTCACCGCGCGATCCTCGGCATCACCGGCAGCCCGGGGGCCGGAAAGACCACGCTCGCCGAACAGCTGGTCCTGGAGCTCAACGGCGACGGACCGCCCCGGGCCGCCCATGTGCCGATGGACGGCTTCCATCTCGCCGACGTCGAGCTCGACCGCCTGGGCCGCCGCGACCGCAAGGGCGCCCCCGACACCTTCGACTCAGCGGGCTACGCCGCGCTGCTGCGCCGCCTGCGCGACGAGGAGGAAGACATCGTCTACGCGCCGGGCTTCGAGCGAACTCTGGAACAGCCGATCGCGGGCACCATCCCCGTGCCGCGCACCGCCCGGCTGATCGTCACAGAGGGCAACTACCTTCTGTTGGACGACGGCTCATGGGCACGTGTCCGGTCCCAGTTGGACGAGGTCTGGTACTGCGAGCTCGACGAGGACGAACGCGTACGCCGCCTCGTGGAGCGGCACGAGCAGTTCGGCAAGGACCACGACACGGCGGTGGCATGGGTGCTGGGCACCGACCAGCGCAACGCCGACCTGGTCGCCGGGGGCCGGCATCGCGCCGACCTGATCGTCCCCACGGCCGCCCTGCCGGCTCCGTGTGGCGGCCGTCCCCTGGGTTGAGCGCCTCCGCGCGCCGACGCTCCGGCCACGGCTCGTACGAGCGCCACGTGCTCAGCGGGCCCGGGCGGCCTTCATCCCAGCTCGCGCAAGTCGCTCACCCATCCGTCCAGGGTCCCTCGGCAGTGGGCGAGACGCTCGGTGTCGTAGCCGCGCGGTCCGCACTCGACGACCAGGATCAGGCCCAGGTACAGCCGGTACAGGGCAAGGCGGTGCTGGAGGGCCGGGCCGGAGCCGAGTTGGCCGCCGGCCTCGGTGTAGCCCGTGACGAGTTCGCTGCCGGGGCCGGTGTCACCTCCGAAGGCGAGGGAGATCAGTTCGGCGGCGGGGTCGCCCCAGAAGGCCCGTTCGTGGTCGATGAGGCCGGTGACACGAGCCCCGGGGCCGTCGACGAAGACGTTGCCGGGCCACAGGTCGAAGTGGACCAGGCGGGGCTCGGTGACCTCGTCCAGCGCATACCCGCCCTCGGCGACGAGGTTCCGCACGTCCGCCGGGCTGATCCCCAGCGGCGACTCCCAGCGGGCGGCGTCGTCGAGTATGGCCTCGACCATGGCGGTGAACGCGCCGCGCCAGTCGGGCGCGGACAGCCCGGACTCCGGGGCCGGATAGCCGAAGCAGCCGTCCTCGGACTTGAGTGAGTGCAGGCGTGCGGTGATCCGGCCGAGCTCGCGACGCAGGGCCGACTGTGTGGTGGCCGGGACAGTATCGGACAGCTTGTCCCATGGGGTGCCCTCAAGCACGGATATGGCCAGGAAGTCGTCGCCTGCGAAGAGGAGTTCCGGCATGGGTATGCCGGCCGGGTCCGCGCCGACCCGCCGGTAGACCATGGCCTCGGTGTTCATGATGCCGCGCTCGTAGCGCAGTACGGGGGCCTCGGGGGGCGGGGCGAGCTTGACGATGGCGGGACGGCCGTCGTCGAGCAGGACCCGATAGGCGGTGTTGAACCACCCATCGGTCAGTTCGGCCTCGAGACGGCATCCGGTCCCGGCGGATTCCCGGAGAAGGGCGTCCAGTTGCTGGGCGGTGAGACGGCGCTTGGTCTGGCTCTGCATCGCGGGAACACTTTCGTCGGTGTGGCGGCGGCTGCGCCTATTGGCGCACGAACTGACGTTGCGAACAACCAGTGCTGCCGCTGGAGGGCGACGTGTCGCTTCCACAGGCGGGCGGACCCCGGCCGACTCGTGTTCACTGGATGTCGGTGTCCTGCTACTCGGGGCTGTGCGGCCAGGCGCCCCGCCCGGCCATGTGGAGGACGAGCGCCGCGATGTTCCAGGTGTCGTCCTCGCCCCGGAAGTGGCGCCCTTCGAGGGGCGGCCCGGCGAAGTGCAGGCCCTGCGCCATGCCGGGGCGCTTGCGCAGGCCGTGCGCCACGGGTAGGCAGATCCGTATGCAAGGCAGGCCCGTATGAGAGCGCTTCTGCTCCGTGCTTCCGACCGCATGTTCCCGCACGGTATGAACACCTTCGGCGCCGTGCCGGCCCTGCTCGTGCTGCTCACCGCCGTCACCGGCATCGTCGACGCGGTGAGCTACCTGGGCCTCGGCCATGTCTTCGTCGCCAACATGACGGGGAACGTGGTCTTCCTCGGCTTCGCCTCGGCAGGCGCGGGCGGTCTCTCGGTCTGGGCGTCGGCGCTGGCCATCGGCGCGTTCGTGCTGGGGGCGTGGTCGACCGGGCGGCTGGTCCTGCGCGCTGCCGACCCAGGGCATATGTTCTTCTGGGCCACCGCGGGACACGTGGTCCTCGTCGCGGCCGCGATGGCCGTCGACGGGATGGCGGGCCGGCACGGCACGATGGCCCGAGCACTTCTCATCGCTCTCCTCGCGGGCGGGATGGGCCTTCAGAACGCCGCCGTGCGCAAGCTGGCCGTACCCGAGTTGAGCACCACTGTCGTCCTGACGTCCACCCTCACCGGGATGGCCGCCGACGCCCCCGGGCGCGCCCTCCTGCGCCGCGTGTGTTCGGTCGCCGCGATGATCGTGGGTGCGGTGTGCGGAGCCCTGCTCCATGTTCACGCAGGACCCGTCTCAGCGCTCGGGCTGGCCCTGGTGCCGTTGATCATCGTGGCGGTCGTCGCCACCCCTCGGCGGGGCCGGGAACCCATCGCTCCATAATCTCGTAGCCCCGGCGGCAGCTAGCGCCGTTCCCCCGAGGCCCGCTGCCGCACCCCGGACCGGTATGCGCCCGGCGGGGATCCGTACCGTTGCCGGAAGGCCCTGCTGAAGTGGAACGGGCTGGTGAAGCCGGACAGTGCGGCCACTCGTTCGGCCGGAAGCTCGGTGGCCTCCAGCAGCCGGGCGGCATGGCGCAACCGGGCTTGTTGCAGCGCCCGCATCGGCGACTGTCCGACATGCTGCGTGAACAGGTGGGCGAACCGGGACGGCGACAGCGCGACTTCGGCGGCCAGCGACTGCACCGTATGCGGCGCTCCCGGATCGGCATCCATCAGTTCCTGGGCCTGCCGCACGCGCGGGTCGACGCCTGACTCGCGCCGGTCCGCACGGGCCCCTGCGGTAGCGGTGGCGAGCAGCACGATCTCCTCCAGGGAGCAGAGCGCCAGTTCCCGCGCCGCGGTGCCGTGCGCGACGGCGACCTGCCCGGTCGTCGGCCCGGTGTCCGGCCGGGAGGCGCCGTGCCCCGTCCATCGGGCGTCGGCAAGCATCCGGCGGAACGCCGTGTCGACGCGTCCCCGTATGCCGGGAGCAGGCGTGACGGCGTACGTCCTGTCGCCTCTCGCGTACGGGCGCAGCCACGTGGACCACGACGCTCTGGCCAGGCAGTGCACCCACCAGAACGCCCAGTGCCGCGCTGTGGGACCGACCGCGTACCGGTGCGGCATGCCGGGGCCCAGCACGACCAGGTCACCCGCGGCGGCATCCACCGGCACCGCGCCCTGGACCAGCCGTCCGCATCCGCCCGTGGTCCAGGTGAACAGCCAACTGTCCGCGCCACGCGGCCGGTTCACGGCATATCCGGTCGGCTGGTCGAAGCAGCCGATGGTCACCAGGCCGGGAGGCGGGGACGGGTCGGTACGCGGATACACGCGCGCCAGCACAGCCTCTCTCCCAGGCCCTTGCCCCGGCACAGGCGCAGCCGCGGACGCTGCGGAAGACGGGTCGGCAGCCTCGGGCAATTCATCAGCACGCACAGGCATCCTCCCCGCTCCGGTCACGTCCTAGCGTGACCTGCATAATCCGTCGACCGGAAGGGTCGAACGCATGACAGTCACAGACATGGGCGTCGACAGCGACGGCGCCGCGCTGCCCGAAGCCGCCCGCCGGCAGTTCGACGAAGAGGGCTTCACGGTGCTGCGCTCCCTGTTCGGCACAGCCGAAATCGACGAAGTCAACGCGGAGTTCACGGCCCTGCACGCCGCCGGTCCCCTCCCCGGGCACTTCGAGCCACGTGCGACCGAGACGGACGGCCCCGCCGATCCGCTGCACCGCTACCCCCGGGTCATGCACCCGCACCGGATCAACGACCTGGCCCTGCGCTTCCTCCTCGAACCGCGGCTGCGCGACGTCCTGCAGACCCTGCTGGGCGAGGAAGTCCTGGCCGCGCAGAGCATGTTCTACTTCAAGCCGCCGGGCGCACGCGGACAGGCGCTGCACCAGGACAACTTCTATCTGCGGGTGGAGCCGGGCACCTGTGTGGCCGCGTGGATCGCCTGCGATGTGATCGACCGGGACAACGGCGGCCTGGAAGTGGTGCCGGGCACGCACCGGATGGACCTGTTCTGCCCGGAGGAGGCGGACGCGGAGATGTCGTTCGCGCGTGAGTACGTGCCTCCGCCGCCCGGCCTGACCGCCGTACCCGTCGACATGGCCCCCGGAGATGTCCTCTTCTTCAACGGCAGCCTGGTCCACGGCTCCCACCCGAACCGAACCACCGACCGCTTCCGCCGCTCGTTCATCTGCCACTACGCAGGCCGCTCGGCGGAGCGGATCGGCAGGTGGTACGACTCCTTGACGATGGACGGCCACCGCATCGCACTCCCGGAGAGCGAGGGCGCGGGCCCCTGCGGCACGGAGTTCGCTCCCGACGGTCCGCACTGACCTTCGTCGCCTTCGTCGGGCGACTTCCGGCACCGGGTCGTGTGCATGCTTGTCCTCCCGGACAGCGCGGTGCCCCCGTACTCGTACGAGCACGGGGGCACCGTCGCGTGTCAGCCGGCCGGTAGCGGTCAGCTCTGGCCGGACGCGGACTTCCGGCGACGGAACACCAGGTAGCCGCCCGTCGCGACCAGGGCTGCCGCCGCCGTCGACAGGATGCCGACCGGGGCGCCGTTGCCGGTCTCGGCCAGGTCGCCGGCGGCGCCCTGTGCGGAGGGGGAGGACGAGGCCGCCGGGGCCGCCTCGCCCGGCGACGCGGACGACGTGGGCTCGACGGCGTCGGACGGCGTGGTGGACGCGGATCCGGAGGGCGTGGTGGCTCCCGGCTCGGTGTCGTCCTCGCAGTCGGTCCAGAAGACCTTGTGCTTGGCGCTGCCGTTCTCGCCGTCGAAGTTCCAGAACAGCTTGTAGTGGCCGTCCGGGAGGGACAGGTCGTCCGAGCGGCCGTGGCCTTCGGCGTCGAGGGTCAGCGAACCGGTCTTGACGGTCTCGCCCTTGACGTCGGCCGTCGGGGCCCACGCCTCGATGTGCCAGTCGACCTGCTGGCCGGCGTCGAAGCCGAAGGCGTCGAGGTAGAAGGTGCAGACGTGCGGTTCGTTCTTGCGGAGTTCCTCACCGGTGGTGGCGTCGTGAATCTTCACGGTGCCGTTGTCGCCTGGAGCGGTGGCGACTGCGGAAGGAGAGAGGACGAGCGAGACCGCGACGGCGGCCGCGGTCGCGCTGGCGTAAGCGAGCGTGCGCATGGGCAATCCAACGTGGGAAGTGAGGGAGACGCCGTGGGGGGCGGCTCAGCTTCCTGCGCTACTGATCAACGCGTCAAGACGCGGGATTCAACATAGGCACCAGAAAATGTCACTTGCCCCATTGATCCGCGTAACGATCAGGTCAATGCGGTCAATGCGCGTCTCCGGCGCAGAAGTCGGGGGCAGGCGAGGGGCAGATTCGGAGGGCAGGCGGGCCGGAGTCGGGTGCCAGGTGGGGCGTCAAGGGCCTGGCAGCCCACCTGGTGTTCCGGCCTCGCGGTCAGGCCACCGCTGCCGCCATGCGGCGTACCGCCTCCGTGATCAGTTCCGGAGAGGTGGCCAGGTTGAGCCGGGCGTGGCCCCGCCCGCCCGTGCCGAAAGCCGTACCGGAGCTCAGGGCGACACGTCCCCGCTCCAGGAAGACGGCGGCCGGATCGTCGCCGAGGCCGAGGGCGCGGCAGTCGAGCCAGGCCAGATAGGTGCCCGGTGCGGGCTCGTACCGTATGTCCGGGAGCTGTTCGGCCAGCAGATCCGTGAGCAGGCGGCGGTTGTCGTCGAGTCCGGTGAGCAGCGCGTCGAGCCAGTCGCCGCCGTCGCGGAGGGCGGCGGTGTGGGCGAGTACGCCGACGTGGCTGGGACCATGGCTCACCTCCTCGGGGAGGTTCGCGAGGTCCCCGGCCGCCGCCGGGCCCGCAATGGCCAGCGCGGCCTTGAGCCCGGCCAGGTTCCACGCCTTGGACGCGGACATCAGGGACAGCCCGCTCTCCGCGCCCGGCACGCTCAGATAGGGAACGAACGCGGTTCCCGGGGCGACGACCGGGGCGTGGATCTCATCCGCGACGACCCGTACGCCGTGCCGGTCGGCCAGCGCGGCGACAGCGGTCAGCTCCTCGAGGGTGTGCACCGTGCCGGTCGGGTTGTGCGGGCTGCACAGCAGAAACGCGGCGCGCCGCCCGGTGCCGGCGCCCCGCGCGAAGGCGTCCCGCAGCGCGTCCAGGTCGATCCGCCGGTCCGGGCCGAGGGGCGCTTCGACGATCCGCCGGTCCATGTGCCGTACGAACTGGTAGAACGGCGGATAGACAGGGCAGTTGACCACCACGGCGTCGCCGGGCCCGGTGACCAGCCTGAGCATCTCGACCACGCCCAGCATCACATCGGGCACGATCGCCGTACGCTCCACCGCCGGCCCCTCCCACCTCCACCGCTTCCGCGCGAACTCGGCGAGCGCCTCGGCGTAGGCCGTGCCCGCGGGATAACCGGTGTCGCCCAGCGCGACCGCGTCCGTGATGGCCCGCGCGACCGGTTCGGCCAGGGGCACGTCCATCTCGGCCACCCACAGCGGCAGTACGTCCTCCGGGTACGTGCGCCACTTCATGCTCGAACGCCGTCGCAGCTGGTCAAGGGAGAGGCGACACAGTGGGTTGGCCTCCACGGCACCGGTTTCCTGGCCGAGTTCTGCACTCATGAGATCAACATAGGCATGCGGCGCAGGACGTGCCCTGCGTATTCATCAAGAACGGCGGCAACGGCAAAAAGCGAGGCCGACGCCTCGGCGCCTGTGCCCGGCACCTCGACGCCGTCGACGAGCCGGTGTTCCGGCGGAAGATGCGACGCCCGGTGGCGGCTCTGCGGTAGACCAGGGACCATGCGTCCACGACCTGGTGAAGTGCTGCACTTCTCGGAAGACCCCGCCATCACCGTGTTCCGTCCGCACGTCGCCGCCACGGCCCGGCAACCGGAGGCGTACGTGTGGGCCGTCGACGATGTCCGGGCCCCGGACTACTGGTTTCCCCGCCAGTGTCCGCGTGCCATGGCCTGGACCGTGCCGGGCACGTCGGAGACCGACCGTGAGCGCCTTCTCGGGCCGGGCGGCGGTGAGCGGGTGCATGCGGTCGAGTACGGATGGGTGAAGCGGTTCCTGAGCGTCGAACTGTTCGCGTACAGGTTGCCGGCCGCCCCGTTCCGGCCGTTCGGCGAGCCGGTGCCGCACGCCCACGTGGCCGTCGAGCCCGTCCAGCCGCTCGGCCCCGCCGAGCCGGTCGGCGATCTTCTCGAGCTCCACAGGGCGGCGGGTATCCAGCTGCGCGTGCTCGACAACCTCTGGGCGTTCTGGGACGGGGTGATCGACAGCACGCTGGGATTCAGCGGTATCCGGCTCGGGAACGCGGCGCCGAGGCCACAGTTGCCCGTGCGGAGCTGACCGGGCGTCCGCCTGCGCAACCGCCTTAGAGGTGCTCACGCGTGCAGCAGTGCTCACCCCTGACCCGGATGCCGGTGCGCTGGCAGGGCTCTACGGCGAGGGGTCCGACGGCACGGACAACCCCGGGACGCGGTCGACGAGACTGCGCAACCCTGGGACGTGATCGACGAAACGTCCACGGGCTGGTCGAGGCCGTCGACCGCCACGGTGACCATGGCGTCGTGGCCGAAGTAGCGCACGTCGGTGACCGTACCGCCGGCTGCCGCGCGGCCTGTGCGATGGCGACGGCTCCCCGGAAGGTGCGACGGCGGCTACGGCGTGCGGGCAGGGGCGGCATCGGGGTGAGCCAGGTGGCCCAGTACCGGCGTTCTCCGCTGTTGCGCCGGCCGCCGGGAATCCAGGTGCGCGCCCACAGGAGGAACAGCGAGCGCCAGCGCAACCGCTTGGCCAGGTCCTCGAAATGCTCGAGTCCGATCTCGTGGGCGCCGGCCAGTTCGCGCTCGCTCGAGTGCGCGTTGTGGCGGTCCGACGGGGTCGCCGACCTCGAGTATGCGATCGCCGTGCGGTAGGCGGTCTCCAGATGTCCCGGCCACAGCTCGGTGCACTGCTGGTAGATCGCGATGGCCTTCGCGTACTCCTGCGGCCGGTACGCACCGACGACCTCGTGCAGAGCGGCCCGGTGCAGCTGGACGGCGAGATTGGACGGCGCATACGAGGCGGCCGCCTGGAACGCTGCCTGTGCCGGGGCGTAGCGGCGGCCGACGCCCCAGGAGAGCGTGAAGGCCGGCATACGGCTCAGATGTTCCTGGAGTTGGGCCTTCTCCTGAAGGTCTATCCCACGCCGGTACTCGGTGTATCCGCGCACGTTGTACCCCCACCGCTCCCAGCGCGGTATGCGGTGCAGCATCTCGGGGCGGGAGTGGACCTGCACGGTGCAGAAGCAGCTCAGTTCCTCGACGAGTTTCTCCTCGTCGCGTTGCTGCACGACGTGCGCGGCCACGATCTCGTTGCGCGGCGCGCGCACGATGCGTACGGCGACGCGCCGCCGTCCGTCGTCCGAGGGGGCCAGTTCACGCAGGTGGATGTGGTAGGCGCGGCGGCGCGCCACGGCGGCGCGCATCAGGGTTTCGAGCCACCCGTGGGGTGTGACCGACGCCTGCGGAGCCCGGTCCGGAACGGGCGACGAGGAGCTTCCCGGCGCAAGAATGTTCCCGCCCGAAGCCCCACCCAGATGTGCCGCCAGGTGCGCGGCCAGATCCGCGCTCCGGCCGCCGTTGCCATGCCCACCGTTCAGGGAGTCCGGACCCTGCTCATGATGAATGACCATCGGCAGCACCCGGCCGCTGCCGCGCACGTACTGCACCACCGACGTGATCGCGCGGCACACGATGATGATGGCGAATCCACCGATTGCCGCCAGCATCCAAATGGCCACGCCCGTGGCGATTTTCACCCATGCCTGATCCACCCCGTCCCCCCTCTGCACATCCCCGGCATTCAGTCCCCACTGCACACGAGGGCGCACATATTTCCATCCACGACGGCACTGGAGAGACGGTTCCCGCAAACACCGTCCAGGGCACCGCGGTCACCCTGTTCGCCGCCGAAGATGCGACACGCGTACGGGCCTGGGCTTGACTGGTGGACATGATCCGCCTCGACCGGGTGCACAGGGCGTGTCCTCGTGCCGTCGCGGCACTGGGCCTGGTGGCGATCGCGGTCACGGCCGGCTGTACCGGTCCCCAGGCGCTCACCGTGGAGCTGCCGGACGGCACCGCCTCGCCCTCGGCCCTGGCCAGTGCTCCCCCACTCCAGCCACCGCCGCAGCTCACGCGGGCCAGGGTGGACGCGGCGGTCGACCGGCTCGACGACGTGGTGCGGAGCGCCATGCAGAAGACAGGCGTGCCCGGTGTGGCCGTCGGGGTCGTCCACCGCGACCGCGTGCTCTATCTGAAGGGCTTCGGCACGCGCAAGGTCGGAGAGCCGGGCACGGTCGACGCCGACACCGTCTTCCAGCTCGCCTCGGTGTCCAAACCGCTGGCCTCAACCGTCGTCGCCGGAGCCGTCGGCCGGAAGACCGTCGGCTGGGACGACCCGGTGGTGAAGTACAGCCCCGACTTCACGCTCAAGGATCCGTGGGTCACTCGCCATGCCACCCTCGCCGACTTGTTCTCCCACCGCAGTGGTCTGCCCGACCATGCGGGCGATCTCCTCGAGGACCTCGGCTATGACCGCTCGTACATCCTCGGTCATCTGCGCTACGAGCCCCTCGCACCGTTCCGTGCCTCGTACGCGTACACGAATTTCGGCGTCACCGCGGCCGCGGAGGCGGTGGCCGAGGCGGAAGGAACGAGCTGGGAGGACCTGTCCGAGCGGGAGCTGTACAAGCCGCTGGGCATGACCTCCACCAGCTCCGTATTCGCAGACTACGAGCGCGCCTCGAACAAGGCCGTCACCCATGTGAAGGCCGACGGCTCCTGGCAGGCCGGACATGTACGGAACGCCGACGCGCAGAGCCCGGCCGGCGGCGCCAGCTCCACGATCCGGGACATGGCCAAGTGGCTGCGTCTGCAGCTTGGCGACGGGAAGTTCGACGGGCGGCAGATCATCGACGCCGCGGCCCTGGACGAGACTCATGTCCCGCACATCCTCTCCCAGCCGCCGCCGGCCCCGGCCGGCAGATCCGGGTTCTACGGCCTCGGCTGGGATGTGGGCTACGACAGCCACGGACGCCTGCGCCTCAGCCACTCCGGCGCCTTCGACCTCGGCGCGGCCACCAACGTCACGATGCTGCCCTCGGACCAGCTCGGCATCGTCGTCCTCACCAACGGGCAGCCCGTGGGAGTCCCGGAGGCGATCGCCGCCGACTTCTTCGACATCGCACAGACCGGCCACCCCACGGTCGACTGGCTGGGGTTCGTCGGCCGGATCCTCCAGCAGCAGGAGCAGGCCGAACGCTCACGCACCGACTACTCCAAACCGCCGGCCGAGCCCAGGCCGGCCCGGGCGAACAGCGCCTACACGGGCACCTACACCAACGACTTCTACGGCCCGCTGACGGTGAGCACCGAGGACGACGCCCTGGTCATGCAACTGGGCCCGAAGAAGATGCGGTTCCGGCTCCGGCACTACGACGGCGACACCTTCAGCTACGAGACCGCCGGAGAGAACGCGTCCGGTCTGTCGGGCGTCACGTTCTCCGCGAACTCCGACGGCGAGATCACCAAGGTCCGCGTGGAGGCCCTCGACGAGAACGGGCTCGGTACCTTCACCCGGAGTTGAGCGGCCTCGTCCGGCCTGAAACGCCGAAGGACTTCCCGGGGCGGATTTGTCGTGTACGGAGTCTTGTGGAGAGGGACGCTCCTTCCTTACTTTCCAGTAAGCCAGCCGAACGCGAGCGTTGTTCACGTTCCGCCACCCTGCGTACCTCAGCGGAGCGCACCCCCCACAGCATGCTTGTCATGCCCTCAGCAACGAGGAAGGACCGACGATGCCCGCCCACAGAACCCGGCACGTCTGCACCATGGCCGCCGCACTCGCTCTGGCTCTCGCCGGGCCCTCGACGGCGACCGCCGCACCCAACGCACCCAACGCGTCCGCGCAGCAGAGCACCGAGGGTCTGCTGGAGGTCATGTTCGTCGGCAACAACTGGGACGGCACCGCCGACGTCATCGAGTCCCGGGGCGACTTCGCCAGGATCGGGCGCCTCAACGTCATCCCGGACAAGGACGAGCGCCTCAAGGAGATCTACCTCGACCCGATCAAGCTGATCTACTTCCTGGGGGTCCGCCAGGGCCCCGGTGAGGGGCACGACCAGTTCGTCGACGACATGTACTCGACCCCCGATGGATCGGCCGTCGTCGTGTCCCGCCCGAGCTTCGCCGACGTCGTCTCGATCGACCTCTCCACCGGCCGGATCAACTGGCGCTTCCCTGTGTCGGGTTACCGCTCGGACCACATGGCGGTGTCCCCCGACGGCACCCGTGTCGCCGTCTCCGCCTCCACGGCGAACACCGTGCACGTGCTCGACATCGACACCGGCAAACAGCTCGGGTCGTTCGCGACCGGCGACAAGCCCCACGAGAACGTCTTCACGGACGGCGGGAAGTACCTCTGGAACATGTCGATCGGCGAGGTCACCACGGCCCTCGACGAACCGTGGCTGGACTGGACGAAGGGCGACCGCCGCATCACCGTCGTCGATGCCGACACCTTCGCACAGGTCAAGGTCATCGACATGCGGGAGCGGCTCGACGCCTTCGGCCGCAAGGACCTCTCCGACGCTGTCCGCCCGGTCGCCTTCACCCCCGACGAGTCGAAGCTCTACTTCCAGGTCTCGTTCTTCAACGGCTTCGTCGAGTACGACGTCGCCTCCGACAGGATCACCCGCGTCAAGACGCTCCCGAAGAACCCCGCGACCAGCGAGGACCGCACCACCTGGGTCAACGACTCCCGCCACCACGGAATGTCGATGAACCCACAGGGCGACAAACTGTGCATCGCTGGAACCATGGACGACTACGCGACGGTCGTCGACCGCGCGACGCTCCAGGAGGGACCGCTGGTGACCGCGTCGAAGCCGTACTGGGCGACGGTGAGCGGTGACGGAAAGTCCTGCGTCATCTCCGAGAGCGGCTCCGACCAGGTCACCGCGATCGACTTCGCGACCGGCCGGAAGGTCGCCTCCGTGCCGGTCGGCGACCATCCTCAGCGCATACGGCTCGGTCATGTGGCGGCGGACTGGACGAGCCCGTCCGGGGGCTGACCCTGACAGTCCCTGAGCAAGCCCGCCGCGCCATGGCCGGCCGGCTCAGAAGTCGACGGGGTCGCGGACGATCGGGCAGGTCATGCAGTGCCCGCCGCCGCGGCCCCGGCCGAGTTCGGCCCCGACAATGGTGATGACCTCGATGCCGGCCTTGCGCAACAGCGTGTTCGTCTGGGTGTTGCGGTCGTAGGTGAAGACGACGCCCGGCTCGAGGGCCACGGCGTTGTTGCCGCTGTCCCATTGCTGCCGTTCCGAGGCGTAGACATCGCCCCCCGTCTCCACGACCCGCAGCTCAGGGAGCCCGAGGGCCTTGGCGACCACGTCGACGAACGGGCGCGAGCCCTCGTCGGTGATCTCCATGCCGGGGGCCTTGTCGCTCGGCCGCAGGGAGAAGGTGTGGACACCGTCCATGATCGTCGGATAGAGCGTCACCAGATCGCGGTCGGCGAAGGTGAAGACGGTGTCCAGATGCATCGCGGACCGCAGCTTCGGCATGCCGGCGACGATGACGTGCTGGGCGGCGCCCTGCTCGAACAGCGCTGCGGCGACCTGCGTGATGGCCTGACGTGAGGTGCGTTCGCTCATGCCCATCAGGACGACGCCCTTGCCCACCGGCATGATGTCGCCACCCTCGAAGGTCGCCTGGCCCCAGTCCTTTTCGGGGTCTCCCCACCACACGGTGGAGCCGGAGAAGTCCGGGTGGAAGGTGTAGATCGCCTTCATCAGAAGGGTCTCGTCGTGCCGGGCGGGCCAGTACAGCGGGTTGAGGGTGAGGCCCCCGTACAGCCAGCAGGTCGTGTCGCGGGTGTAGAGGGTGTTGGGCAGGGGCGGCATGAGGTACTCGCGTCCGCCGATGGACTCGCGCGCCAGAGCGAGGTAGTCGGAGCGGAACTCGTCCGGCAGATCGGCCGTGGCGAGCCCCCCGATCAGATACTCCGTCAACCGGCCGGGGTCGAGCGTCTCGAGGAAGGCCCGTGTGTCGTCGACGAGCCCGAGACCGACCTCGTTGGCGGTGATCTTGCGGTCGAGCAGCCAGGTCTTGGCCTCGGGGATCGCCATCGTCTGGGCGAGCAGCTCATGCAGCTCGACGACGTCGACGCCCCGTTGGCGCAGCTTGTTGACGAAGTCGGCGTGGTCCCGCTGGGCGTTCTCGACCCACATCACGTCGTCGAACAGCAGATCGCCGGCGTTGGTGGGGGTGAGTCTGCGGTGCGCGAGTCCGGGCGCGCACACCAGAACCTTGCGCAGCTTGCCGACCTCGGAGTGGACGCCGGGGGCCGGCTGGGTCGTCGGGGTGGTGTCGTGGCTTGTCACGGGGTGCCCTTTCTGGACGTACGAGGTGGCGGTCCCGGGGACGCGACCGGGCTGCCGGTCAGGGGCTGGGCCGGCGGCCGGTCAGAGGCTGATCCAGCCCGCCGCCAGCGCGATGACGCCCATCACCGCCCCGGCCACGGAGACGGCGAGGATGATCAGTTCGCCCGGCGAGAACAGCCGTCTGCCCTGCTCGCGGCGGGCCATCACGAACAGCACCGTTGCGGGTGCGTAGATGATGAACGACACCAGGAGGTACTTCGGACCTGCGGCGTAGAGCAGGAAGAGCGTGTAGAGCGTGGCGAGCACGGCCACGACGATGTTGGCGGCCGAGCCCACGCCCCGTCCGTCGCCGGACCGTCGCACCCCGACGACCTTGACGGCGAAGGCCGCCGCGAGCAGGAACGGGATCAGGGTCAGGGCGCTGGTCAGATCGAGGGCGAAGTTGAAGGCGTCCGCGGAGAACAGGGTGACGAAGAGGAAGATCTGGACGAGGACGGTCGTCATCAGCAGCGCCGGCACGGGCACGTCGGCGTCGGTGGCGCGCCGCAGGAACCGGGGCATGTCGTTGTCCAGCGCGGCCACGTACAGCACCTCGGCCGCCATCAGGGTCCAGGCGAGGTAGGCGCCGAGCACGGAGACGATCAGCCCCACGCTGACGAAGGCCTTGCCCCAGGTGCCGACCGCGCTCTCCAGCACGCCGGCCATGGAGGGCTGGCGCAGATCGGCGATCTCGCTCATCGGCAGCATGCCGTACGACACGATCGTGACCGACGCGAAGATGGCGAACACGCTCAGGAATCCCAGCACCGTGGCGCGCCCGACGTCCTCGCGCCGTTTGGCGTGGCGGGAGTAGACGCTGGCGCCCTCCACGCCGAGGAACACGAAGACCGTGGCCAGCATGGTGCCTTTGACCTGTTCGAACAGTGAGCCCGCGTAGTCGGCGCCGCGGAAGTTGTCGGCGAAGACCTGGGGGTCGAGATAGAACAGCGCGATGATGACGAAGACCACGATCGGGACGACCTTGGCCACGGTGACGATCCGGTTGATGGCCGCTGCTTCCTTGACGCCCCGTTTGATCAGGAAGAAGAACGACCACAGGCACAGCGAGGAGAGCACCACCGCGAGGACGGTGTCGCCCTCGCCGAGAGCGGGCGCGACGGCACCGATCGTCGACATGATGAGCACCCAGTACGTCACGTTGCCGACGCAGGCGCTGGCCCAGTAGCCGAACGCCGAGAAGAAGCCCAGGTATTCGCCGAAGCCCGCCTTGGCGTAGGCGTAGACCCCGGAGTCGAGGTCGGGTCTGCGGATCGCCAGCATCTGGAAGACGAAGGCGAGCATCAGCATGCCGGTGCCGGCGATCGCCCACGCGATCAGCGCACCGGCCACCCCGGTCTCCTCGGCGAACCGGGCCGGCAGCGAGAAGACGCCCGCCCCGACCATCGAGCCGACGACCATCATGGCGAGTGTCAGCAGCGACAGTTTGGCGGGATGCGAGGGAGCCTCGGTGTCGGTGTCCGATTCGGTGTGGGTCATGTCCGTCCTACTGGTGCGGCCGGATTCCCGGGTCGATTCTCGGTGTGTTGACGGGTCTGTCGGCACCTCCCCGCCCCAGAGATATTAGCCAGCAACATGGTGAAATGTCGCGATAGTCCGTTTGCATGCGCGGCGGACACACCCGGGACGCGGCGTGTCCGGGCGGCTGCCGCGCCGAGAACCCGCACACAGGCGGCCGCGACACCGACCACGCGTCCCTCGCGGGCACTGGCGGCCATTCGGGTGCCGCGGCCCGGGGTCGTATCGTCCTTGCATGGAGCCAGTACGCGCGGTCCTGATCGACATCGACGGTGTGCTCACCGTCTCGTGGAAGGCGCTTCCAGGCGCGGTCGAAGCGCTGCGGCACATACGGGCATCCGGGCCTGCCGTCAGCCTGATCACCAACACGACGTCCCGTACCCGCGCCTCGATCGCGGACGCCCTCGCCGCGGAGGGCTTCCCCGTCGACGCCGAGGACATCCTCACCGCACCCGCGGTCACCGCGGCCTATCTCACCGAGCACTTCCCCGGCGCGCGGTGCTCCCTGCTCAACAGCGGTGACATCCGCGAGGACCTCGCGGGCGTGTCGCTCATCGACGATGACGACATGGACACCGTCCCTGATGTCGTCATCGTGGGCGGCGCCGGACCCGAGTTCGACCATGCCTCGCTCAACCGGGTGTTCGGGCATCTCCAGCAGGGAGCACGGCTCGTGGCCATGCACCGCAATCTGTACTGGCGTACCGACCAGGGGCTCCAGTTGGACACGGGCGCGTATCTAATCGGCCTGGAGCGGGCCGCGCGTACGGAGGCCGAGATCACCGGCAAACCCGCACCCGCGTTCTTCGAGACGGCGCTGGGGCGCCTCGGCGCGCGCCCCGGCGAAGCGCTGATGGCCGGCGATGACATCGAGTCCGACGTGCTCGCAGCGCAGCGCACCGGCATCACCGGCGTCCTCGTCAAAACGGGCAAGTACCTGCCCGAGACCCATCGGGCCGCGAGCGGCACACCCGACCACGTCCTGGACTCCTTCGCGGACCTGCCCGCCCTGCTCGACCGGCTCTCCTCGGCGGGTTCGCGATGATCACGCTGGTCACCGGCGCGAACCGGGGCCTCGGCCGTGGCCGCCCCCTCGGGTCAGGCGGGCAGGCGGCGGATCTTGACGGTGTTGTCCTTCCTGGTCCTCGGCCGTCCCTCGGGGTCATTCTGGATGCGTTCGTGCTCCTCGCTGAGCAGAACCTCCCACTGCCCGTCCTGCAGGCCGAGATCGTCGATGACCTCGTCCGGCGTCGGAAAGTGCAGGTCGGGATGGTGCTTGTGCTCCCAGGCGGGGAAACCGCCGTGCCCTTCGATGAGCAGGACTCCGCCGGGCGCGACGGACGCGGCTGCGTTCCGCAGGATCTTCTCCCGCGGCATCTCGACGGGAGAGTGCAGGAACTGCGTGGAGACGAGGTCGAAGGCACCGTCCGGGAAGGACGCGGCCAGGTCGTGCTGCTGCCAGTCGATACGGTCGGCGACGCCTTCCGCTGCGGCGTGCGCGGCGGCGCGTTCGAGGGCGAGGCGGGAGATGTCGACGGCGGTGACCTGCCAGCCCTGCCCGGCCAGCCAGATCGCGTCGGCGCCCTCACCGCATCCCAGATCGAGGGCCCTGCCCGGCTGGAGGCCGGCCGCTTCCCGGACCAGGACGGGGTTGGGCTTCCCGCTCCACATGCGATCGCTCTCGGCGTACCGGCCGTCCCAGTACTCCTCGGCCGAAAAGCTGTCGTCGGTCATCCGCGTGTCGTCCTTCGTGTCGTGCGTGGCGTGCGTGTCGCACGTCGCGCCCTGCGTGGCGTATGCGCCGACCTGGCGTAGCGGGTCTGCGCTGCCTCGACCATGCGCCACCGTCGCAACTGGCACAAGAAATGTTGCCGGTCCGGCAAACGGGTCCGCCGCGGGCGGCCTCTCCGGCGGACTCACCGCCGCAGAGGCCGCCGGGTTCGACACGCGTACGCCTCACGGGCCCCGGTCCGGCGTCGGGGAGGTGAGGTGAGGTGAGGTGAGCGGGTCAGCTGCCGGGGCGCTCGGCCGCGGCCAGAGCCGCTCGCAGCGTCGCGGCATCGGCGCTCGCCCCCGGGTCGTCTGCCGAGATTCCGAGGCCCTGCGGATTCTTCGCGTACGGAACGACGTAAGCGGGCGTGTCGCGCTGGAAGCGCCAACTGTCGGCCAGCGTCCCCGCGTCGACGGCGTCGTAGCCGAGGAGGTCGAGCAGCTCCACCGCGGACGCCCTTGCCTCGGGGGCATCGCCCGCGATCGGCAGGGCCGAGCGGTCGGGAGCGCCGGATGGCCGGGCGAGCGAGGCCAGATGCCTGAAGAAAATGTTGTTGAAGGCCTTGACCACCTTGGCGTCCGGCAGATGTCGCTGGAGCAGCTCGCTGGTGGTGGTCTCCTCCGCGTCGAGTTCGGGGATGCGCCCGTCGCGCTCCGGATAGTAGTTGTTCGTGTCCAGCACGATCTTGCCGGTCGTCGGTTCCACCGGGACCTGGCGGTAGTTCTTCAGCGGGATGCTGACCACCACCCAGTCCCCCGCGGCCGCCGCCTCGGCGGGCGTCGCGGCGCGCGCCCGCGGTCCGAGCTCCGCCACCAGGTCCGCCAGAGTCTCTGGTCCACGTGAGTTGCTGAGCACCACGTCAAGGCCGGCATCGACCGCGAGCCTGGCCAGGGTGGAGCCGATGTTTCCGCTGCCGATCAGTCCGAGAGTTGCCATATGGGCGCCAACCGGCGCTGCGGTGGTCGTATTCCGCTGATGCCGTAGCCGGTCGGATGAGGCAGCCGTATGCCGGTCAGACGATGCCGTATGACCGGTCAGAAGACGGAAAGGCCCGTCAGTGTCGTGAACCGGTCCAGGGCCGCGACGCCCGCCACCGAGTTGCCGCGTTCGTCGAGGCCCGGGCTCCACACGCACAGGGTGCAGTGGCCGGGGACGATCGCGACGATGCCGCCGCCCACGCCGCTCTTGCCGGGCAGGCCCACGCGGTAGGCGAAGTCGCCGGCCGCGTCGTAGGTGCCGCAGGTGAGCATGACGGCGTTGACCTGTTTGGCCTGGCTGCGTGTGAGCAGTTCGGAGCCGTCGGCGCGGACGCCGTGGCGGGCCAGGAACCCGGCGGCGAGGGCGAGATCGGCGCAGGAGGCCTCGATCGAGCACTGCCGGAAGTACTGGTCGAGGAGCACCGGGACCGGGTTGGTGATGTTGCCGTAGGACGCCATGAAATGGGCCAGGGCGGCATTGCGGTCGCCGTGCGCGGACTCCGATGCGGCGACGGCCTCGTCGAAGGTCAGATCAGGGTTGCCGCTCTCGGCGCGCAGGAACTCCCGCAGGGTGCCGACGGCGTCGCCGGTCAGTGAGTGGAGGCGGTCGGTGACGACGAGGGCGCCCGCGTTGATGAACGGATTCCGCGGGATCCCGTTCTCGTACTCCAGCTGGACCAGCGAGTTGAAGGGGTTGCCGGAGGGCTCCCGGCCGACGTGTTCCCACAGCTCCTCGCCCTCGCGGGACAGCACCAGGGCGAGGGTGAAGGCCTTGGTGATGGACTGGGCGGAGAAGGGGTGCCGCCAGTCGCCGACGCCGTACACCGTGCCGTCCAGTTCCGCGACGGCCATGCCGAAGCGGCGCGGATCCACCGAGGCGAGTGCCGGTATGTAGTCGGCCGGACGGCCGCGGCCGGGCGTTCCCGCGATGTCGGCCGCGATCTGTTCCAGGACCGGCCGGAAGGCCGAGGAGGAGGTCGTTGAGGAGGACAAGGACGGCGACACGGTCACTCCGGCTTCGTACGGCGGTGCGGCACGGCGGATGCGCCCCGCGGGACGAGGCCCACGGGGCGCACGCACTGCGCGCATGTTCGAATCACAGGCTCATTCTGCCGCCACCCAGTGGCAGTGGCATGCGAGCCGACTCGGCTGCCGGACCGGTTCAGCCCGGCAGGGGCATGTCGGCGCGCGCACCGGTGCCCGCGACCCGCTCCGGGCTCAGCAGCGCGGCGAGGCGCTCGGCGGGCAACAGGCCCTTCTCGAGGACGAGTTCGGCAACCCCGCGCCCGGTGGTGAGGGCTTCCTTCGCGATGGCCGTGGCCGCGGTGTAACCGATGTGCGGGTTGAGCGCGGTGACCAGGCCGATGGAGTTCTCGACGGTGGCGCGCAGCACCTCGGTGTTGGCGGTGATGCCCTCGACGCAGCGCTCGGCGAGCGTGAGGCAGGCGGCGCGGAGGTGGGTGATGCTCTCGGACAGGGAGTGCAGGATGATCGGCTCGAAGGCGTTGAGCTGGAGCTGCCCGGCCTCGGCGGCCATGGTGATGGCGACGTCGTTGCCGATCACCTCGAAGGCGACCTGGTTGACGACCTCGGGAATGACCGGGTTGACCTTGCCGGGCATGATGCTCGAACCGGCCTGCACCGGCGGCAGGTTGATCTCGCCCAGGCCCGCACGCGGACCGGACGAGAGCAGCCGCAGGTCGTTGCAGCTCTTAGAGAGCTTGACGGCGACCCGCTTGAGCACACCCGACATCTGGACGAACGCGCCGCAGTCCTGCGTCGCCTCGACCAGGTTCGCGGCGGTCACCAGCGGAAGACCGGTGATCGCGGCGAGATGGCGGCGCGCCGACTCGGCGTATCCGGCGGGGGCGTTGAGCCCGGTGCCGATCGCGGTGGCGCCGAGATTGATCTCGTGGACCAGCTCGACGGCCTCGGCGAGGCGGCTGCGGTCCTCGTCCAGCATCACCGCGTACGCGGAGAACTCCTGCCCGAGCGTCATGGGCACCGCGTCCTGCAACTGCGTACGGCCCATCTTCAGCACATCGCGGAACTCGACGGCCTTGCGGGCGAACGCATCCTGCAGCACGGACATGGCCTTCAGCAGGCCGCGCACCGCGAAGACCGTGGCGATCTTGACGGCGGTCGGGTAGACGTCGTTCGTCGACTGGCCGAGGTTGACGTCCTCATTGGGGTGCAGGTACTCGTACTCGCCCTTGGCATGGCCGAGGAGTTCCAGCGCCCGGTTGGCGACGACCTCGTTGGCGTTCATGTTCGTCGAGGTGCCGGCGCCGCCCTGGATGACGTCGACGACGAACTGGTCGTGCAGCTTTCCGTCCCGGATCTCCCGGCAGGCCTCGACGATGGCGGCCGCCTTGTCCGGAGCCAGCAGGCCGAGCTCCTCGTTGGCGCGGGCGGCGGCCTCCTTGACGGCGGCGAGCGCGTCTATCAGATGCGGGTAGGCGGAGATCGGCGTGCCCGTGATGGGGAAGTTCTCCTTGGCGCGCAGGGTGTGGATGCCCCAGTACGCCTCGGCGGGGACGTCGCGGTCCCCGAGCAGATCGTGTTCGCTGCGGTGGGATGCGGCGGTCATCTCGGTGAGGGTCTTCCTGTAGGAGTTACGGGAGTCGGGTGATCGGGCACTGGGTGAAGCCGACGTACGCGCGCGCCGCGACGGTTCAGGCGTACGCGGCGCCCGGCGTCGTGGCCGCAAGGGCGTCGTCGGTGAGAGCGGGCGCCGGCCGGACGCCACCGACCACCGCGCCGCCGCCGAGCAGCGGCCCTGTGGCGAACTCCGCGAGTGCCGCCGGGTCGACGCCGCAGCGGGCGAGGGCGGCCGCGGCCACCGGTATGCGCGCCCGGTCCGCGCCGTCGGCGATCTTCACGGCGACGGCGCGGCCGTCCGGCAGCGCCGCGACCTGCACGCCCTCGAAGCCGTCCTTGGTGAGCAGCCCCGGCACCGCCCGCATCAGCGCGGCCACGTCGCGCCCGGAGCCCGAGGCCATCTCGGCGTGCTCGCGCATCGCGTCGGCCACCCGCGCCTCGGGGGTGCCCGGCGGGGCGGTGACGATACGGGCCGCGGCGCGCGCGAGCCCCTGCAGGGAGACGGCGAACAGAGGCGCGCCGCAGCCGTCGACGGTCACCTGGGCGATGCGCTGCCCCGTGAGGTCCTCGACGATCTCCGCGATCGCCTGCTGGAGCGGGTGGGCCGGGTCGAGGTAGTCGTCGAGCGACCAGCCGTTGAGCTTCGCCGTGTAGAGCATCGCCGCGTGCTTGCCCGAGCAGTTCTGGGCGAGCCGGGACGGCAGCCGCCCCTCGCGCACCCAGGCCTCCCGCACCACCGGGTCGAACGGCAGGTCCAGCACGTTGCGCAGGTCGTCCTCGCCGAGGCCGGCCAACTCCAGGATCCGCCGGGTCCCGGCGAGATGGCGCTCCTCGCCGGAGTGGCTGGCCGCGGTCAGCGAGAGCAGCTCGCCGTCGAGCGGCAGTCCGGCCCGCAGCATCGCCACGGCCTGCACGGGCTTGAGGGCCGAGCGGGGGTAGAAGGCGGCCTCGGTGTCACCGAGTTGGAACTCCACGGCTCCGTCGCCGCCCAGGACGACGACCGAGCCGTAGTGGACGCCTTCGACGACCCCACCCCGGATGAGGTGGGCGACAGGGGCGTGGAGGGGGTCCCGGATCACGGGAGCCTCGGCCACCGGACTTCCGTACAACACTGCGTGGTTCACACATTCACCTTGGAGGACTTGCTACGGGCGACCCGTCCGCGTATGCCGTACCAGCCGGCCACCAGGGCCGCCACGATCAGCGGCAGGCACAGCACGGTCGTACGGCCGGCGCCGCCGTCGGCGTACATCAGGACAAGCACGGACGCGAGGAAGGCCAGCGTGACGATCTCGGTCCACGGCGAGCCGGGCAGCCGGTAACCCGGCCGGGACAGCTCGCCGTTCTGCGTCTTCCGCCAGAACATCAGGTGGCAGATCATGATCATGCCCCAGGTGGCGAGGATGCCGATCGCCGCGAAGTTCAGCACGATCTCGAAGGCGTCGGCGGGCACCACGAAGTTGAGTCCGACGCCGAGGACGCAGATGCCGCTGGTGAGCAGGATGCCGCCGTACGGGACGTGGCTGCGGCTCATGACGCCGGTGAACTTCGGTGCGGAGCCGGACATCGCCATGGAGCGCAGGATGCGGCCGGTGGAGTACAGACCGGAGTTGAGCGACGACATGGCCGCGGTGAGCACGACGAGGTTCATCACGCCGCCCGCCGCCGGGATCCCGATGTTGGACAGCACGGTGACGAACGGGCTCTCGCCGGCGGTGTACGACGACCAGGGCAGCAGCATCGACAGCAGCACCACGGAGCCGACGTAGAAGAGACCGACGCGCCACATGATGGAGTTGATCGCCTTCGGCATGATCTTCTCGGGGTTCTCGGTCTCGCCCGCCGCGACGCCGACCAGCTCGACGGAGGCGTACGCGAAGACGACGCCCTGGACGATGAGCAGCATCGGCAGCAGGCCGTTGGGGAAGACGCCGCCGTTGTCGGTGATCAGGGACGGGCCGGGGGTGGTGCCGTCGACGGGGTGCTGGGTGACCAGCAGGAAGATGCCGATACACATGAAGATCACGAGCGCGCCGACCTTGACGATGGCGAACCAGAACTCCAGTTCGCCGAAGATCTTCACCGAGATGAGGTTCACGGTCAGCACGACGGCGAGCGCGATGAGGGCGATCACCCACTGCGGGATGTCCGAGAACATGCCCCAGTAGTGCGTGTAGGTGGCCACCGCGGTGATGTCGGCGATGCCGGTGGTCGCCCAGTTGAGGAAGTACATCCAGCCGGCCGTGTACGCCCCCTTCTCGCCGAGGAACTCCCGGGCGTACGACACGAAGGCGCCGGACGACGGCCGGTACAGGACGAGTTCGCCCAGCGCCCGCACGACGAGGAAGGCGAAGACGCCGCAGACGGCGTAGGCGACGAAGAGGGAGGGGCCCGCGTCGGCGAGGCGGCCGCCCGCGCCGAGGAAGAGCCCGGTGCCGATGGCGCCGCCGATGGCGATCATGTTGACGTGCCGGGACTTCAACGACTTGCTGTAGCCCGCGTCTCCGGCGTCGACATGCTCGGTTCGGGCGTTGACATGCCCGGTTCCGGCGTCGTCGTGGCCGGCCGATGGCCCGGTCCGTATGGCGTCTTCCTGAAGGGACTGCTCGCTCACGCCTCGGGTCCGCCTTCCGCGGGTGTGGCCGTGCGCGGGGGGCGCACGATGTCGGTGAGGGTCGTCTCGACCCGGTCGAGGTGGTGGGACATGGCCTCCACCGCGTCGTGCTCGGAACCGTCGATCAGCGCCTCGACGATCGCGCGGTGCTCGCGGTTGGACTGCTCGCGCCGTCCGCCGAGTTCGTTGAGGAACGTCGACTGCCGGGCCAGAGCGTCCCGGATCTCCTCGATCACCTTGCGGAAGACGGGGTTCTGCGCCGCCTGGGCGACGGCGAGATGGAAGAGCGTGTCCATCGCCACCCATGCGGTGGTGTCGGTCTCGCGCTCCATCCGCTCCAGCAGGTGGGCGAGGTGATCGAGGTCCTCGGGCGTACGGCGCGCCGCCGCATAGCCCGCCACCGGGACCTCGACGTGGCGGCGGACCTCGAGGAGGTCGCTCGCCGCGTAGTCACCGAAGGTGGGGTCATCGACCGGACCGTTGGAGATGACGAAGGTGCCCTTGCCGGTGCGGGAGGCGGTCAGGCCCATGGTCTGCAGGGCGCGCAGCGCCTCGCGGAGCACGGGCCGGCTGACCTCCAGCCGGCGGCAGAGCTCGGCTTCCGAGGGGAGCTTGTCCCCCACGGCGTAGTCACCGCGCTCGATGGCGCTGCGCAGGTGGTTCAGGACCGCTTCCATCGCGCTGACGCGACGAGGCACCGAGCCACCTGTCTGGCTGTCTGACAAGTTCACGGGACCGATACTCCTGGTGGCCGGACGAAGCTGTCAAGGGTTCGTATGCATTGCCGTTCATTTCCATTCATTTCCGTGGGGCGGTGGGCCCGGTTTCCTGGAACTCGCTACCCGGCCACTCCCGGACCCGGCCGGGGGCGCACTCGCGGATCACCCCTGGGAACCGGGAAAATGGGCCCACAACCGAACGCACAACCGACGCGGAGGAGCGGGCTCATGCAGCACGAGCGGGCGGGGCAGCCGGCCCAGCCAGAGGACCTCATCGATGTCGCCCGGCTGGTGACCGCGTACTACGCGCTGCACCCCGACCCGGCCGAGCCGGGTCAACGCGTGGCCTTCGGCACGTCCGGCCACCGCGGATCGTCGCTCTCCACGGCCTTCAACGAGGACCACATCGCGGCGACGAGCCAGGCCATCTGCGAGTACCGGGCCCGTCAGGGCACCGACGGGCCGCTGTTCCTCGGCGCCGACACCCATGCGCTTTCCGAACCGGCCAAGGTGACGGCCATCGAGGTGTTCGCCGCGAACGGCGTGACGGTGCTCATCGACGCCCACAACGGCTACACCCCCACCCCTGCGGTGTCGCACGCCATCCTCACCCACAACCGCGCCAGCAGAGCGGGCCTCGCGGACGGCGTCGTGGTCACCCCCTCGCACAACCCGCCCGCCGACGGCGGCTTCAAGTACAACCCGCCGAACGGCGGCCCGGCCGGCTCCGAGGCCACCTCCTGGATCCAGGACCGCGCCAACGAGATCATCGCCGGCGGCCTGAAGGAGGTCCGGCGGCTTCCCTACACCCAGGCCCTGGCGGCGCCCACCACCGAGCGGTACGACTTCCTCGGCGCCTATGTCGAGGACCTGCCGAGCGTGCTGGACCTCGATGCGGTGCGCGCGGCGGGCGTGCGTATCGGCGCCGACCCGCTGGGCGGAGCGTCGGTCGCGTACTGGGGCCGGATCGCGGAGCAGCACCGGCTGGATCTGACGGTGGTCAACCCGCTGACGGACCCCGCCTGGCGGTTCATGACGCTGGACTGGGACGGCAAGATCCGTATGGACTGTTCGTCGCCGTACGCGATGGCCTCGCTCATCGAGCAGCGCGACCGCTACCAGATCTCCACCGGCAACGACGCCGACGCCGACCGGCACGGCATCGTCACGCCGGACGGCGGTCTGATGAACCCCAACCACTATCTCGCCGCGGCCATCGCCTACCTCTACACCCACCGCGACCAGTGGCCCGCCGACGCGGGAATCGGCAAGACGCTGGTGTCGTCGAGCATGATCGACCGGGTCGCATCGGACCTCGGACGTGATCTGGTCGAGGTTCCCGTCGGCTTCAAGTGGTTCGTGGACGGGCTGGTCGGAGGCTCGCTCGGCTTCGGCGGCGAGGAGTCGGCCGGGGCGTCGTTCCTGCGTCGCGACGGCTCGGTGTGGACCACCGACAAGGACGGCATCATCCTGGCCCTGCTCGCCTCGGAGATCCTGGCCGTCACCGAGGAGACCCCCTCGGAGCACTACGCCATTCTGACCGAGCGCTTCGGCGAGCCCGCGTACGCCCGTATCGACGCGCCCGCGTCCCGCGAGGAGAAGGCCGTCCTCGCGAAGCTGTCGCCGGAGCAGGTCACCGCGGACGCGCTCGCCGGGGAGCCGGTCACCGCCGTGCTCACCGAGGCGCCCGGCAACGGGGCGTCCATCGGCGGCATCAAGGTGACCACCCCCAACGCCTGGTTCGCGGCCCGCCCGTCGGGCACCGAGGACGTCTACAAGATCTATGCCGAGTCGTTCCTGGGATCCGAGCACCTCGCGCAGGTGCAGGAGGAGGCGAAGGGCGTGGTGTCGGCGGCGCTGGGCGGCTGACGCGAAAGGGGGCCGGGTCCTGCAATCCCGGCCCCCACCTGCGGCGTTACGACTTTCAGCTCACATCGAACGACGTGTCGTCGATGACGAACGACGTCTGCAGGACGGAGCCCTCGGTGCCGGTGAACTTCAGCGTGACCGTCTGGCCGGCGTAGGTGCTGAGGTCGAAGGTCCGGCGGGTGTAGCCGGTCGCGGCGTTGAGGTTGGAGTACGTGACCAGGGTGGAAAGGACCGTGCCGCTGCTGTTGAGGACCTGGACCTTCAAGGTGTCGTAGGCCGTGGTGGTCGTGGTCTCGGCCGTGTCGATGTGCAGATAGAAGCTGAGGGCCGCCGAGCAGCCGGAGGGGATGGTCACCGACTGGGACAGGGTGTCGGTGTGCGCGGAGCCGTATCCGGAGAGCCAGGCCTTGTACGAGCCGGTGCGGGCGGCCTGGCCGGAGTCGTTGGTGATGACACCGCTGGTGGCGGACCAGGAGGTGGCGCCGGACTCGAAGCCGGGGTTGGCGAGCAGTTGGCGGGCCGTGCAGCTGGTGCCGCCGCCCCCACCGTCGCCCTCGCCGCCCGACAGCCACTCCGTGGCGTTGAGGGCCAGCTCGGCGTTGGTGCCGGCGGTGTCGTTCCAGCCGTCGTAGAGCGTGTTGCCGGACTGGCCGGTGCCGTCGTCGATGGGTGAGCTGTCTCCCCAGAACGCGACACGGCCGCTGCCGAAGGTGCTCGTCGCGAAGAACGCGCCGGTGTTGCCCGAGTAGCCGGGGCGGTAGACCAGGCCCTTGACGGAGGAGTTCGCGGACGGGCTGAGCGTGACGGTCGTACCGCTGCGGATGATGCTGCCGGTGACCTTGCCGAAGGATCCGTTGAGCACCGGGTCGGCGGTGTCCGTGATGGCCTTGGGGTTCTCGCTGCTGATGCTGAGGGAGTCGACGGTGAAGCCGAAGGGGTTGGTGCTGTCGACGCTGTTGTTGCTCATCAGGTCGTTGACGACCTCGACGCCGTCGTAGCCGTCGTTGTTGCGGTCGGCTCCGCTGTGATTCGGGATCACGAAGAGCCCGCCGCCGTTCTTCACGAAGTTCATCACGGCGGTCTTCTCTGCGCTGCTGAGCAGGACGTTCGGTTCGGGCAGCACGAAGGTGTCGAAGTTCTGCAGGTCGAGCGCCGCGGACGTGCCGTAGGTGATGGTGCTGCCTGAAGGCAGCGTCTTGAGCGAGTAGCTGCCGGTCTGCTGCAGGGCGACGCCCCAGGAGGAGAGGGCGCCGGTCCAGTCGGTCTCCGCCGTGGGGGTGGCGTCCTGGGCGAGCGGGTCGGGCTGGCTGGTGCTGATGATCCAGTCGGCGTTGCCGGCGGTCTCGGCCTTGGAGTTGTCGAAGAGGACGCGGTGGGGGGTGGCCGCGGCAGCCGAGGCGGACTGGGTGGACGCCGCGTCGGCCGGGGCGGCGCCTGCCGTGCCCGCGGCCGTGCCCGCGGACAGCAGTCCACAGGCGACGACCAGGACCGCGGCGCCCGAGATTCTGCGGCGGGATCTTCTGGATCCGAGCATCCGGCATACCTCCGTGAGGGGTGGGGGAAGGAGCGGTGCGAGCGTCGGGTCTTCGCGCGTAGACCCGAGGGATCGACGAGTGGTTGAGCCATGCGGGAGCGGGTGCACCGTACATGACAATCACCTCCTCGCAACAGGCCCCGCCGGCCATCGCCGCAGCCGCGCACGACACCACAGGACCCCTTCTTCCCGCCCCCGCATCAGCCGCCGCCGCTTGGCCCAACCACGCTCCCCGGCGCCGGGGAAATGCCTGCCGCAACACTCGCGCCGCCCACGGGCCGGTCCTAGAGTGACGTACATCACGTCCAGACAGCTGATACCCCTCGCCCGGTCCTCTGGGAGGACACACATGACCCGCATTTCGGTGAAGGTGGACGGCACGACGTACGAGGACGATGTGGAACCCCGGCTGCTCCTCGTCCACTATCTGCGCGACCGGCTGGGCCTGACCGGCACCCCCGTGGGCTGCGACACGACCAACTGCGGGGCCTGCACGGTCGACCTGGACGGCGAGAGCGTCAAGAGCTGCACGGTGCTCGCCGTCCAGGCCGACGGATGCGCCGTCACGACGATCCAGGGCCTCGCCACGGACGGCGACTGGCATCCGCTCCAGAAGGCGTTCCACGAGCAGCACGCGCTGCAGTGCGGCTTCTGCACACCCGGGATGATCATGGCTGCCCGGGACCTGCTCGAGGAGAACCCGCACCCGACCGCCGACGAGGTGCGCCTCGCGCTGGAGGGCAACCTCTGCCGGTGCACCGGCTACCAGAACATCGTGAACGCGGTCCTCGCCGCCGCGGGCAACGGCTCCGCGCACGGCACAGGTTCAGGTCAGGAGAAAGGTCAGGAGACCTCGGTCAAGGAGGCGGCCGTATGACCGACCAGCTCACCAACCGCGCGGACCAGCGCGAAGTCGGCCGCGCCCGCCCCCGCAAGGAGGACGCCCGTCTCGTCACGGGACAGACCAACTGGACCGACAACATCACGGTGCCCGGACTGCTCCACATGGCGATCCTGCGCAGCCCGATGGCCCACGCGCGGATCGACCGCGTCGATGTCGCGCCCGCCCGGGAACGCCCAGGAGTCATCGCCGCCTTCAGCGGCCGCGATCTCGCCGAGGGGCTCGGCTCGCTCCCCTGCGCCTGGCCCGTGACCGAGGACATCGTCCTGCCCGACCACCCGCCGATCGCGGTCGACGAGGTCCGCTACGCCGGTGACCCGGTGGCCGTCGTCGTCGCACGCGACCGGTACGCGGCGGCCGACGCCCTGGAGGCCGTCGAGGTCGACTACACACCGCTGCCCCCGGTCCTCGGCCTGGAGGCCGCACTCGCCGGCGACGCCCCGCTGGTCCACTCCGACAAGGGCACCAACCGCTGCTACGTCTGGCCCCTGGCCACCGGGCTGAACTACGACGAGGTCAGGGCACGTGCGGATGTCGTCCTGAAGCGTCGCTACACGCAACAGCGGCTGATCCCCAACGCCATGGAACCCCGTGCCGTCGTCGTCAGCCCGCAGGCCGCCTCCGGCGAGTACACCGTCTACTCCGCCACGCAGATCCCGCACATCCTGCGCATCATGCTGTCCGTCGTCACCGGCGTCCCCGAGCACAAGCTGCGGGTGATCGCGCCGGACGTCGGCGGCGGTTTCGGCTCCAAGCTGCAGGTGTACGGCGAGGAGGCGCTGGCGCTGGCCGTCGCCCGGAAGCTGGGCAGGCCCGTGAAGTGGACCGAGTCCCGCTCCGAGGGCTATCTGGCCACGCACCACGGCCGCGCCCAGATCCAGGACATCGAGGTCGCCGCGACCCGCGAGGGCAAGCTGCTCGGCCTGAAGGTCGACCTGCTGGCGGACATGGGCGCGTATCTGATGCTGGTCACGCCGGGGATCCCGATCCTGGGCGCGTTCATGTACCCGGCGATCTACAAGATGGACGCGTACTCCTTCACCTGTACCGGCGTCTTCACGACCAAGACGCCCACCGATGCCTACCGGGGCGCCGGCCGGCCCGAGGCGACGTTCGCCATCGAGCGGATCATGGACGAGCTCGCGGCCGAACTCGACCTCGACCCGGTGGAGCTGCGCCGCCGCAACTGGATCGAGCACAACGAGTTCCCGTACACGACGATCGCGGGCCTCACCTACGACAGCGGCAACTACGAGGCTGCCACCGAGAAGGCACTTGCCCGCTTCGGATACGACGACCTGCGTGCCGAGCAGCAGAAACGTAACGAGAGCGGTGACGCGGTGCGGCTGGGCATCGGCGTGTCGACGTACACCGAGATGTGCGGTCTGGCGCCGAGCCGGGTGCTGCGCGATCTGCGCTATGCGGCGGGCGGCTGGGAGGCGGCGAGCATCCGGATGCTGCCGACCGGCAAGGTCGAGGTGGTCACCGGCACCAGCCCGCACGGCCAGGGGCATGTCACCAGCTGGAGCCAGATCGCCGCCGACGCGCTCGGGGTGCCCTTCGAGGACGTCGAGGTGCTGCACGGCGACACGCTGACCTCCCCGCAGGGCATGGACACCTACGGCTCCCGCTCGCTGGTGGTCGGCGGCGCCGCGGTGCATCACGCGGCCCAGAAAGTGGTGGCCAAGGCCCGGAAGGTGGCCGCGCATCTGCTGGAGGCGAGCGAAGGGGACCTGGACTTCAAGGACGGTGTCTTCTCCGTGAAGGGCTCCCCGGAGGCGCGCAAGACCATCCAGGAGATCGCGTTCGAGACGTTCTCGTCGCACGACCTGCCGGACGGCATGGAGCCGACGATCAACGCCGAGCATCTGCTCGACCCGGAGAACTTCTCGTATCCGCACGGCACCCACCTGTGCGCGGTCGAGGTCGACACCGAGACAGGGCACGTGCGGATCCGGTCCTACGTCTGCGTGGACGACGTGGGCCGCGTGATCAACCCGATGATCGTCGAGGGGCAGGTGCACGGCGGCCTGGCGCAGGGCATCGCGCAGGCGCTGTACGAGGAGGCGGTGTACGACGAGGAGGGCAACCTGGTCTCCGGCACGATGGCGGACTACCTGGTGCCCGGCGCCCCGGACCTGCCCGAGTTCGTCACCGACCGGACCGAGACCCCGGCCGCCTCCAACCCGCTCGGTGTCAAGGGAGTCGGCGAGGCGGGCACGATCGCCTCGACCCCGGCCGTCGTGAACGCGATCGTGGACGCGCTGCGGCCGCTCGGCGTCACGGACGTGCCGATGCCGTGCGCTCCGCAGCGGGTCTGGCAGGCCATCAGGCAGGCGCGGGCAGCGAAGGAGGCCACGGCATGATTCCCGCGGCATTCGACTATGCGAGGCCGGAGACGGTCGACGAGGCCGTACGCACCCTCGCGGACGCGCAGGGCGAGACGAAGGTGCTGGCCGGCGGCCAGAGCCTGCTGCCCATCCTGCGGCTACGGCTCGCCTTCCCCGATCTCGTCGTCGACATCGGCCGGATCCCGGAGCTGCGCGGCGTACACGAGGACGGCGACAAGCTGGTCATCGGCGCGATGACCACGCACCACGCCGTCATCCACGATCCGCTGGTACGGCAGTACGCCGGGCTGCTGGCCGAGGCGACCGCCGAGGTCGGCGATCCGGCCGTACGCCACCGGGGCACCCTGGGCGGTTCGCTTGCCCACGCCGACCCGGCAAGCGATCTGCCCGCAGTGGTGCTGGCGCTCGACGGCGAGCTGGTCGCCGCGGGTCCGCAGGGGCGGCGCACCATCCCGGCGCGCGACTTCTTCACCGACTACCTCCAGACCGCGCTGGAGCCGGACGAGCTGCTGGTGGAGGTACGCGTGCCGAAGACGGCCGCGGCGGAGGGCTGGGGCTTCCACTACGAGAAGTTCCACCGGGTCGCGCAGTCCTGGGCGATCGTCGGCGTTGCGGCCATGGTGCGGCGCGACGACGGCCGTATCACCGAGTCCCGTATCGGGCTGACGAACATGGGTACGACCCCGGTGCGTGCGGAGTCGACGGAGGCGGCGCTGGTGGGCGCCGCGGCCGAGCCGGACCCGGTGGCGCGGGCCGCCGAGGCCGCGGCGGACGGCACGCACCCGTCGTCCGATGTGTCGGCGTCGCCTGAGTACCGCGAGCACCTCGCCCGAGTTCTGACGCGGCGTGCGGTCCTGGCCGCGGCCAGGATGGAGTGAGGGGCCGATCGGACGGATGAGCGGATCGCCCCGATGAACGGGCCGATGAGCGGAACATGCGGATGAGCCGAGCAGCAGGCGGTGCCGGCGAGGGCCTGCCGACCGGTCCGGACGAGGTGCGGACCCGGCTGGAGGAGACCGGTTATCTCGTCGACGACGGGCTGGCCATCGCCTGCTTCCTGGCCCTGAAGCTGCACCGGCCGATCTTCTGCGAGGGGGACGCGGGCGTGGGCAAGACCTCGCTCGCGTCCGCCCTCGCTCAGATACTCGGCGCCCCGCTGATCCGGCTGCAGTGCTACGAGGGCATCGACGTCTCCCAGGCCCTGTACGACTGGGACTTCCCTCGGCAGCTGCTGCATCTGCGGGCCGCCGAGGCCGCCGGGATCACGGACGCCGAGCGGCTGGAAGGCGAACTCTACGACCGGCGGTTCCTGGTGGCCCGGCCCCTGCTGCGGGCCCTGGAGACACAGCCGTCGGTTCTGCTCGTCGACGAGGTGGACCGGGCGGACGACGAGTTCGAGGCCTTCCTGCTGGAGCTGCTGTCGGAGTACTCGGTCACGATCCCCGAACTCGGCACGCTGCGGTCCGAGTCCCCGCCGGTCGTGGTGCTCACCTCGAACCGGACCCGCGAGGTGCACGACGCGCTGAAGCGGCGCTGTCTGTACCACTGGTTCGACCATCCCGGATTCGCCCGCGAACTGGCCATCGTCCGCAGGCGGCTCCCCGGGGTGACTTTGCGGCTCGCCGAGCAGGTGACGGCCCTGGTGCAGGCCCTGCGCGCGGAGGACCTGCTCAAGCCGCCCGGTGTGGCCGAGACCATCGACTGGGCCGAGGCCCTGGACGCGCTGGGCGCCACCGAGCTGGACGCGGAACTGGCGGTGGCCACGCTCGGATCGGTGCTCAAGTACCGCGAGGACGCCGAGCGCGCCCGCGGGCTCGACATGACCGCCATCCTGGCGGCACGCGGGGCGTGAGTACGGTGACGACGACAGCCGACGGCCCCGCGGTACTGGTCGGGTTCGCCCGGGCGCTGCGTGCGGCGGGCGTGGACGCCGGGCCCGACCGCGTCCAGGCGTTCCTGGGCGCGCTGGATGTCCTGCGTCCGGGGCTGCGCTCCGACGTGTACTGGGCAGGGAGGCTCACCCTGTGCGGCAACCGGGACGACCTGGAGCGCTACGACCGCGTCTTCGGCGGGTACTTCGGCCCCGGGCCCGACGCGCGGGGCCGTCTCCCGCGTCCCACTCCCCCACCACGGCTGCGGCTGGTCGTACGGGACACGGGCCCCTCGCCTGCTCCCGCGCCACGCACCGAGCAGGACGCTCCTCCGGCGGCCGCGCTGGCGAGCTCCACCGAGGTGCTGCGCCACCGCGACCTGGCCGAGCTGACGGCGGCCGAACGCGACCAGTTGCGGCGGCTGCTGGCCGCGTTCGCGCTCTACGGCGAGCCGCGGCGCACCGCACGCCTCCACCCGGCGCGGCGCGGAACCGTCGACCCGCGCCGGACCGTACGGGAAATGCTCCGCCGCGGCGGGGAACCCGCCCGGCTGCGCCGCCACGCCCGGGCGGACCGGCCGCGCCGGGTGGTACTGCTCGTGGACGTCAGCGGTTCGATGGCCCCGTACGCGGATGCGTTGCTGCGCTTCGCGCACGCCGCCACGCATGGCGCGCCGGCCCGGGAGCGCGCCCGCACGGAGGTGTTCACGATCGGCACCCGGCTGACGCGGGTCACCCGTGAACTGGCCCACCGGGACCCCGACATGGCGATGAACGCGGTCGCGGCCGCCGTACCGGACTGGCGCGGCGGCACCCGGCTCGGCGAGATGCTGCGCGGCTTCCTCGACCGGTGGGGGCAGCGCGGCATGGCGCGCGGCGCGGTCGTCGTCGTGCTCTCCGACGGCTGGGAGCGCGGGGACCCGGCGCTGCTGGCCGGCCAGATGCGGCGGCTGCACCGGCTGGCGCACCGGGTCGTCTGGGCCAATCCCCGCAAGGCCCGGCCCGGTTACGCACCGCTGGCGGCCGGTATGGCGGCGGCGCTGCCGAGCGTGGACGCTTTCGTCGAGGGACACAGCCTGGCCGCGCTGGAGCGTCTGGCGGCGGTGGTGAGAGGAGCGGACGATGCGTGAGATCCTTCCGGCGCTCAGCCAGTGGTACGCGCAGGGGTCGCCGTTCGGGCTGGCCACCGTCGTCGCGGTCAGCCGCAGCGCACCGCGCGATCCGGGGGCTTCGATGGCGGTGGGCCCGGGTGACGAGGTCGTGGGCAGCGTCTCGGGCGGCTGTGTGGAGGGCGCCGTCTTCGAGCTGGCCCAGGAGGTCGTGGAGAGCGGCGAGGCACAACTCGAGACGTTCGGCTACAGCGACGACGACGCGTTCGCCGTCGGCCTCACCTGCGGCGGCGAGATCACGCTGCTCGTACGGTCCGTGTCGCCGGAAACGGACCCCTCGTTCGGTGATGTCGCCGAGTCGGTCGCCGCGGGCCGGCCGGTCACCGTCGCGACCGTCATCGACGGCCCGGCACCTCGCGGCGCCACGCTGGCCGTGTGGCCGGACCGGGTGTCCGGGTCACTGGGCTCGACCGGACTGGACGTGGCCGTCACCGCGGACGCGCGGGGCGAGCTGGCGCAGGGCGCCACCGGGCAGCGGCACTACGGCCCTCACGGGGAGAGGCGCGAGGACGCCGTCACGGTGTTCCTCCACTCCTTCGCCCCACCACCGCGGATGCTGGTCTTCGGCGCGATCGACTACGCGGCCGCGGTGGCCCGGATCGGCGACTTCCTCGGCTACCGGGTCACGGTGTGCGACGCCCGGCCGGTGTTCGCCACGCCGAAGCGGTTCCCGGAGGGCGTCGAGGTCGTCGTGGACTGGCCGCACCGCTATCTGAGCGGCACCGACACCGACCACCGCACGGTGATCTGCGTGCTCACCCATGACCCGAAGTTCGACGTGCCGCTACTGGAGGAGGCGCTGCGCCGCCCTGCGGCGTACATCGGTGCGATGGGCAGCCGCCGCACCCACGACGACCGTATGAAGCGGCTGCGGGAGGCGGGGGTCGGCGAGGAGGAGCTGGACCGGCTCAGGTCGCCGGTCGGCCTCGACCTCGGGGCCCGTACGCCCGAGGAGGTGGCCGTCTCCGTCGCTGCGGAGATCGTCGCCCTGCGCTGGGGCGGTACCGGCACTCCGCTGACGGAGACTGCCGGGGCGATCCATCCGCCGAACACGGCACCGCAGTCGAACACCGCGCCGCAGTGAGCTGCAGTGGGCTGCAGTGGTGAGGAACGCGTCGAGCGAGCGAGGAACGCCAGGAGGAGAGCATGGAGTTGCACCACGAGTTCACCGTCCCCGTCGCGGTCGACGAGGCATGGCGGGTGCTGCTGGACATCGAGCGGGTGGCACCCTGCATGCCCGGCGCGACGGTGGAGGAGTTCGACGGCAAGACCGTCACCGGCACGGTCAAGGTGAAGGTCGGCCCGATCACGGTCACGTACCGGGGTACGGCCGTCTTCGAAGAACTGGACGAGAGCGCGCATCGACTGGTCCTCAACGCCAGCGGCAGGGAGACTCGCGGACCGGGCACGGCCAGGGCCACCGTCACCGGCACGCTGACCGAGCAGGACGGCGCCACCCATGTCTCGGTACGGACCGACCTGGCGATCACGGGGCGGCCGGCTCAGTTCGGGCGCGGCGTCATGGCCGAGGTGGGCGAGAAACTCGTCGGCCAGTTCGCCGACTGCCTGTCGGAGCAGCTCACGGCGCCTCCGGCGGCCGCCTCGGGGGCCGTGGCGGGTGCGGGGGCCCCGGCGGCTGCGGAGGCTACCGAGGCCGCCGTGGCTGAGCGCCCAGCTCCCGTGGAGGCCGAGCCGATCGACCTCGTACGGACCGCGGGCCTGCCCGTCGCCAAACGCGCGGTGACCGCGGTGCTGGCGGCAGCCGCCGTCGCCGCGCTGATCTTCGTCGCGATCCGACGGCGCCGCTGAAGGGTCACCGCCGCCCCGGTGATCTGTCGCTCACACGCTTGGTCCGGTCCCCCGGGCCGCCTGAACGCCCAGATAGGGCGGCAGGCACGCGCTGTGCCAGGATTCCGCGGAGTGATCCGATGGAGATACGGAGTCCTGTGAGCCAGACCGACGTCACCACAGCGCCGCCCCGCCCCCTGCTTCTCGCGGACGGACGGCCTGCCGCCGAGGCCTGGTCCCTGGATGCCGCGCAGAAGCACCTCAATCACGGTTCGTTCGGTGCGGTTCCGGTCGTGGCGCAGGCCGAGCAGAACCGGTTGCGGACGGAGATGGACCGGTCTCCGGGTCTGTGGTTCCCGGGCCTGTCCCAGCGGGTCGCCTGTGCTCGGGCCGAGATCGCGGCGTTTCTCCGCGTCGCTGCGGAGGAGCTCGCGCTCGTCCCCAATGCGAGCGGCGGCGCGAGTGTCGTCTACGCGAACGTCCCGGCCCGGCACGGCGGCGAAGTCCTGGTGACCGACCATGGCTACGGGGCGGTCACGATGGGGGCCGAGCGTCTGGCCCGGCGCTGGGGCGGGACGGTCCGTACGGCGCGTGTGCCGCTCGACGCCGACGAGGACCAGGCGTACGAGGCCGTGGTCGCCGAGATGAACGAGGCGACCGGTCTGATCGTCCTCGACCACATCACGTCGGCGACCGCACGCTGGATGCCCGTCGAGCGGATCGGCGCGGAGGCACGGGCCAGGGGAATTCCCCTTCTTCTGGACGGGGCGCATGTGCCCGGACTGGCCGAGGATCCGGTGTCCGGCGTGGAGTGCGACTTCTGGGTCGGCAATCTCCACAAGTTCGGCTGCGCGCCTCGGGGTACGGCCGCGCTCGTCGCCCGCGGCGCGCTGCGCGCTGAGCTCTACCCTCTGATCGACTCCTGGGGATCCCCGGAGCCGTTCCCGGACCGTTTCGACACCCAGGGAACGGTCGACGTCACCAGTTTTCTGGCGGCTCCGACGGCGCTCGACTTCGTCGAGTCCACCTGGGGCTGGGACACGGCCCGTACGTACATGGGCGACCTCGCCGACTACGCCGAGGGCGTCGTCGCCGAAGCCTTTGCCGAACTGACCGGCGAAAGCGCCACCGTCGACGTCGGCATGCCGGTCAGCGCACTCCGCCTGGTCCGGCTTCCCGACGGTCTGGCCACGACGCGCGTCGACGCCGACGCCCTGCGGGACCGGGTGGCGCAGGAACTGGGTGTGGAAGCGGCCTTCACGAGTTTCGGCGGCGTCGGTTACATGCGCCTGTCGACGCACGTCTACAACACCGCCGAAGACTTCGCATACTTCGCCGAGCGCTGTGTTCCGGTGCTCGGCGCATGGGCTCGGACGGCACGAGTGTCCTAGGCCCTGTCGTCAAACTCCCGGCGTCCGCCCGAAGGGCGGGCCCCTCCCAGCGGTAGCTGGGGGAGGGAGTTCGACGACAGCCTAGAACCAGGCGGGCTGACCGGGAGTGTCGGATGCGGCGTTCGTCGCGCCCTCGGAGTCCGCTGAGCCCGGGGACTTCGGCGAGTCCGGGGACTCCGAGGACGCCGATGGTTCTGGTGCCCCTCCCGATTGCTGCGGAGGTTGCTGCGACTGCGTCGGTCCGGGCGTCTCTCCCGCGTCCGGCCGGCTCTGCGACTGTGGCGACCCGGATTCCCGCGAATCCGATGGCTCATCCGAGTACGACGGCGGATCCGATGACTCCCTCGAGTCCGGCGACTCGGGAGATGCCGGCGAACTGGGCGACTCACCCTCGTCAGGCGACTGCGGCGACTCGCCCGGCGACCGTGCCGATTCGGGGGACTCAGAGGGCTCAGGAGACTGGGACTTGGGCGACTCGGGGGACTCCCCCGGCGGCTCAGGGGACTCGCCCGCGGACTCCGCGGACCCTGGGGACTCCGGCGCCTCCGAAGACGAGGTGTCCGGCGACGGCGCGTCCCTGCTCGGTGTGGGCGTGCCCGTCGTCGGCGTCGGTTCCTGGGCCGATGGAGTCGAGTCGGTCGCCTGGGGAGTCGGCATGGTGGGACTCGTCGGCCGGGATGTCTTCTGGTCCTGGGCGCCTGTGTCGCCCGGTCGGCGCGAGAACCAGTCGTCCTCGTCCGGGTCGACCATGATGAAAACGTCCACCGGCTGGGGCGCGGGCGTCACGACCACGACGTTCGACGGCCGGTACGCGGGCCAGGAGTCGCCGGTCGTTGTGGGCGTGCTCTTGTGCGCGACCGGAGGCAGCAGCGGGTTGCCGCAGGCGCACCGCACCCGTGGGACACCGCGGTCGTCGACGAGGACGGCCGTACCGGCCTGCAGGACCGCCTGATAGCCGGTCGCGGAGCCGTCGCGGTAGCTGTGGTTGGTGACGCGGGTGTCCACCCGCAGCTGTACGGGTGTGAGCGACCGGAGATGGTCGGGCACCGCGGAGGGCTCGATGCCGAGAACCGAGGCGAACGCCTTCTTCTTCTCCGGAGCCTTGTCGAGCGCGGCGATCTGCCCCTCCACATCGCAGCTGGAGACGTTCCGCGTCCCGCTGTAGAGGCCGGGGGCCGACCCTTCCACGCCGCGTGTCGCCTGGGGCGTCTCCGTGGGGCTTGGCAGGGCGGGCGGCGACGCCGGTGGGGAGCTGTCCCGCGCCGTCGACTCCGTGAACGGGTCCGGGCCCGTCGTCCCGGCGGCCTGAAGGAAGACCTCACCCTGGTTCTGCGAGCCGCCGCCGGGAAGGGTCAGGACAGCGGCAAGGGCCACGACGGCCGCGATCACCACGGCGATCAACGAAACCCTGCGCGACGGCCTCCACCTGGGACGGCCTCGGTTCCCCGAGTCCTTGCCCGGCTCCCCCGAACCGCCGTCGCCTCCTCCGCTGGGCTGCCCGCCCGGCGGAGCCGGCGGCGGAGACGGGTTCGGCCCGGAGGGACTCGCGAGCGGACCGGGCGGCGGACCCTCGGGAGGGTTGGACGATGGCGGTTCGAGGGTCACGAGCGCCTCCTCGCCGGCGGAACGGTTCGACTCACTGGAATCACAGCCCGAGGGAGATGGCGAGCCGCGTGAGTTCCGCCGTGCTGTTGATTCCCAGCTTGGCCCGGATACGACGGAGGTACGCGTCGACCGTGTGCCTCGAGAGCCCCATGTGGCGGGCCGTCTGCAGGTAGGTGTGCCCTGCGGCGATGTGTCGCAGTGTCTCCTGCTCACGCGGGGCCAGCGCGTCCAGCGCGGGCTGCGTGGCCGCGGGCGCTTCGGCGTGCGGCGTGGTGGTGAAGCTCATGGGACGTCCTCCGACGGATCGGCTTGTCTTCGCTGCTCGCACCCTCGGAAGCAGGTGACAAATACCGGAATGTCGCTCTTGCCCGTATTCACGCCAGGAGTCCTGGGGCCGGTTCCATGCCGTTGCACACTTTCTGAAGATTTTCGGACCCCGCCCGAGGGCTTCGAGCCGACGACCGCGCGTACGTCCCGTCCCCCTTGAGCAGGTCAGAGCCTTGTGACAACGCTGCGTTGGTGCTCCACGCCCGGCAGGATCATGCTGGTCAGTGGGGCTGGAGCCCTGGCCGTGCAGAGTCCCGTGGGGACAGCGGGGAAAGGACCGAGCAAGGGCGAGATGAGCGGCGATGGAGCGACTTCCCACCCCTCCTGATGAGCCTCCTGACGAGCGGCCCGACGAGTCGGACGCCTCGCTCGACTCTGCGTACACGGCCACTGCCACCATCGATGAGCAGGGCATCGTGACGGGGTGGAGCGAGGGTGCCCGGCGGCTGCTCGGCTACGTGCCCTCCGAGATCGTGGGCCGGCCGGCCGCGAGCCTGCTCGCCGATGAGGCCACGGAGACGGCGGCCCGAAGAACCCCGGCCGGGCAGGAACGATGGAGCGGCAGCGTGGCGCTGCGGCACCGGGACGGCCAACGGCTGGAGACGGTACTGCTCGCGCACCGCAGGTCGACGGACACCGGGATCACCGAATGGCTTGTGGTGTCCGCCGTGGCGGGGAGGCCGCTCACGCCCGGGGGCCAAGCGCTGAGGGAATGGACGTTCACCCAGTCCCCCGACATCCTGGCGATCTTCGACACCGATCTGCGGCTGGTGGGGGCCAACGCCGGCATGGAGCGCGCCATGTCGCTCACCGAGGCCGAGATGCAGGGGCTGCACCTGCCGGAGATCGCGCCGTATCCCGTGAGCGACGAGGCCGAGCGGAAGATGCGGCAGGCGCTGGAGACAGGAGAGCCGCAGTACGTGGAGGCGTACATCCGGCCCACGGGTGTGAGCCCGGAGCGTGGCTGGTCGACCTCCTTCGCACCACTGAAGGACCCGGACGGCAGAGTGTGCGCGGCCTGCCTGACGGCACACGACAGGTCCGGGGAATACCTCGCCCGGCAGCGGATGATGCTGCTGAACGAGGCCGGTGCCCGGATCGGCACCACTCTGGACATCGCACACACCGCGCAGGAGCTGGCCGACGTCGCCGTCCCCCGGCTCGCGGACTTCGCGGCCGTCGACCTGCTCGACATCCCCCAGCACGCCGACGAGCCGGCATCCGCCCCGTCGCCCGGACCGGTCACCATGCGTCGCACCGCGCTGCGGTCGGTCGTCGAGGAGAGCCCGGAGTCCCTGGTCGCGGTGGGCGACACGAGCGTCTACCCGGCGCTCTCGCCTCCGGCCGAGTGCCTGGCCACGGGCCGTCCCGCGCTGTACGAGATGACCGACGCCGCCATCGCCCGATGGGCGGCACAGGACCCCGGAGCCGCCTGGATCCGCGACTACGGGACGCACTCGGTCATGGTCGTGCCGCTACGTGCCCGCGGCACCACTCTCGGCGTGGCACTGTTCAGCCGTCATCGGCGCCGGGAGCCGTTCGAGTCGGACGACCTGCTGCTGGCCGAGGAGCTCACGGCCAGAGCGGCGGTGAGCATCCACAACGCCCGCCGGTACACCCGGGAGCGCACCACCACGATGACCCTGCAGCGCAGCCTGCTCCCACACACACTGCCCGATCAGGCCGCACTCGAGATCGCTTTCCGCTATCTGCCCGCCGGTACCCGGGCCGGCGTGGGCGGCGACTGGTTCGACGTGATCCCGCTGTCCGGTGCGCGGGTGGCCCTAGTCGTGGGGGATGTGGTCGGCCACGGCATCCGTGCCTCCGCCACCATGGGCCGGCTGCGCACCGCCGTGCGCACGCTGGCCGACGTCGACCTGCCGCCCGACGAACTGCTCACCCACCTCGACGACCTCGTCATCCATTTGTCCGACGACGAGGGCAGCGCGGACCCCGCCGCCGAAACCGCCGGGGGCATCGGCACCACCTGTCTGTACGCCGTCTACGACCCGGTCTCCCGGCACTGCACCCTCGGCCGGGCCGGCCATCCCCCGCCCGCCGTGGTCACCCCTGAGGGCGCCGTCTACTTCCTCGACGTCCCCGCAGGACCGCCGCTGGGTCTGGGCGGCCTTCCCTTCGAGACCTTTGAGACAGAACTGCCCGAGGGCAGCGTCCTGGCCCTGTACACCGACGGTCTGCTCGAGCCGCGTGACCACGACATCGACGAAGCCCTGGACAAGATGTTCGCGGCCCTCGCGCTCCCCGCCGCGACGCTGGAAACAGTCTGCGACAGGGTTCTCGCGTCCCTGCTGACCCACCGCCCCGATGACGACATCGCGCTGCTCATCGCCCGCACCAGAGCCCTCCACGCCGACCGCGTCGCCGCCTGGGACCTGGCCTCCGACCCCGCCGTAGTCGCCCAGGCCCGCAAGAACGCCACCGACCAGCTGGAGGCCTGGGGGCTGGAGGACGCGGTCTTCATCACCGAGCTGATGGTCAGCGAGCTCGTCACCAATGCCATCCGCTACGGCCATCCGCCCATCCAGCTGCGGCTGATCCACGAGAACAGCACCCTGATCTGCGAGGTCTCCGACTCGAGCAGCACCACCCCGCACATGCGGCGCGCCCGGACCTTCGACGAAGGGGGGCGGGGCCTGCTGCTGGTCGCCCAGCTCTCGCAGCGCTGGGGCACTCGGCATGCCCCCATCGGCAAGACCATCTGGGCCGAGCAGTCGCTTGCCGGGGTCTGAGGCCCTTCTTCGGGTGTCCGACCGGGTCGGACACGACTGCCACCGCGCCCCTCGGCACTGCGGGCGCCTGGGGACGGCCAGCCGTACGCCGCGCCATCCGGACCGGCCGGAGGGGCCGGTCCCGATGGCGGGGCACGGAACCGGTGGACATCATCCTTGGCCTCCGTTGCCACCGCGGCCGCCCTGACCACTGGTCTCACAGCCCACGCCGACGCAGAGCCCGCCGTCGCCGCCCGTCCCACCGTCTCCGCCGTCTCCGCCGTCGACCGCGTCCCCGCCATCGCCACCGTCGCCGCCGTTGGCACTGCCGCCGCAGACTCCGACGCAGACCCCGCCGTTGCCGCCGTTGGTGCCGTTCTGGCCAGGCCCGCCATTGGTGCCGCGGCCGCCGTTCGCACTGCCGTTGCAGAGCCCGGCGCAGATCCCGCCATCGCTGCCATTGGTGCCGTTGACGGTCCCGTTGCAGTTGCCCGCACACACTCGATCGCCGAGACGGACGTTGTCCTCGCCCACTGTGACTTCGCCGAACGCATCGTTGAAGTCCTCCCCGGTGGGGAGACGCTGGCCGGCATTCGTCTGGTGCGCGTTGGCCTGTGGCAGCGGTGCCGCCGTCGCGGCTGGTGCCAGCGCGCCCCCGCCGATCAGAGCGGTCGTGGCCGCGACAACGAGACGGAATTTCCAGGAGTTCATACGCATGGAGTTCTCTCTTCCGAAAAAGGTTCCCGAGTCTCGGCCCTCGCGCGCCCTTCCGCGCGACCTCGCGGGATCGCCAAGTGGGCGCCCCGCCCGAATCGGTCGGAGCGCCCCGGGCTGAGACCCGTCGAGGCGACGGCCGGGTCCGCAGCTGCGGTCAGGGGTTCAGGGGGAAGCCGTCCTCTGCAGCCAGCGCCGCCCAGTCACCATCGAGGAACTGCTTCTCCCAGGTGTCGATCTCCTCTTCCGAGACGTCGTACTTCTTCGCCACCTCGGCCTTCGACACCTGCCCGGACAGCACGGCCATCACGATCTGCGCCTTGTCCGCCGCCGTGAGTTCTTCCTTCGGTTTATCGGGAAGATCCTCGAGCTCGAGACAGCCTGTCTTGCCGGGCTGACCGGGCTGACCGGGCTCACCCGGCTTACCGGGCTGACCCTGCTTACCGGGCTGACCCGGCTCACCCGGCTTACCGGGCTCACCGGGCTTCCCCGGCTCGCCGCCCTTTCCGCCCTCACCGCCCTTGCCGCCTTCCCCGCCATGTGCGCAGTCCGAGTCGCTGCCGAGGAGGTCGTTGACACTCGCGGAATAGTTTGTGGCTTGGATGGCACTCTGCGGGGCCTGTGTGGCGTACGCGGTGCCGGAGGCGACGGCCAGTGCGGCTGTCGCAAGGATGAGGGGACGTTGCCAGAGCATTCTGGGCATTGGGGTTCTCCGTTTCCATGACGAGGGCGTCCTCTGCGAGCGCTGGGCCCGGATACCGTGTCGGCCGACCGAGCCGATCACGAGTAACGAGGGGGAAGTTGGGGGCGGGGGGGTGGAGGCCGCCGAAGACCTCCACCCCGCCGCGATGAGCGGCTCGGCGGCCCCGAGCGCCGCGGGACGAGGGGGCCGCCGCCACACATGTGAGGGCCGCCGGGTGTGGCCGTCAGGCCCCAGTGCCTCCGGCGCCGGCGGCACCACCGGCACCGGCCGGACCAGTGACGCTGCCGCCACCGGGGCCGCCGGACCCACCATTGCCACCGTTACCGTTGGTGCTGCTGCCTCCCTGACCGCCGGCGCCACCCGTACCACCGGGACCCGAGGTGCTGCTGCCGCCGCCACCACCGTTGGCGCCGCCACCGGCGTTGCCGTTGGTGCTGCCGCCGCCCTGACCGCCCGCGCCACCCGTACCACCGGCACCGGTGACGCTGCTGCCGCCACCACCGCCACCGCCACCGCCGCCTCCGGGGCCGTTGGTGCTGGTGCCGCCGGTGCCACCAGTCCCGCCGGTACCAGCAGGACCGTTGACGCTGCCGCCACCGGAGCCCCCGGAACCACCGGAACCACCGGGGCCGTTCACGCTGCCGCCGCCGACACCGCCGGTACCACCCGTACCACCCTTGCCGTTGACGCTGCCGCCACCGGCGCCCCCGGCGCCGCCGGCGCCACCAGGACCGTTGACGCTGATGCCGCCGGCACCACCAGTGCCGCCTGCACCACCGTCCGCGAAGGCGGAGGATGCCGGAAGGACGACACCACCGGTGATGAGAGCGGCCGAGGCGACGACCGTCGCGAGGCGGCGCCCCCGCCGCTTCGGCCGGGCGTCGTCGTGTGAATGAAGAATATGCACCATGTCTTTACTCCTTTTAATATGAAGAGGATTCTGCGACCCTCGGGAAGTCAGGGATAATGACCAACGGATCCGTTCCGACCCGGGACCGCTCTTCCGGAAGAACCGGCCTTTTCGATAAGGACGGGAATCCTCACCGATTTCCCTGCTATGCGCCGACCCTTTTCGTTTGGGGCCCGCGCTTCAATTAGGCCGGAATCGCAGGGCATGGTCATGTTCCGAGGAATCGGGACTTGACGGAGCGGGGAACTGCGGGTAAAAGCCCGCGAAAAGGCCGCCTCCGCACAGCGGAAGCGGCCTCTGATCTGCGAAGGCACCGGCGGGATGTCCCGCGCGCGGCCGAGGAGGTGTCCCCAGCGGTCACCGATGAACAGGGAGAAGATCGCCGCCCCAGGGGCGCACAGCTGCGCGCCCCTGGGGCGGGTCAGGCCGACAGGTCGGCGGGCGCTCGCCGTCGAACTCGACGTCGGTTCGTACAGACGCCGCCCGTAGGGTCCCCGGTGGCCGTCAGCTCTTCGTCAGCTCTGGGGCGGCTGCTGGTCCCGGCCCGTGCCGAACTCGTCCTTGAGCCTTTCCTGGGCCGCGTCGACCTGACCCTTGTACTTGCCCTGGGTCTTGTCGTCGATGAAGTCACCCGACTTGTCGACGGCCCGGTCGACCTGGCTCTCGCGGCCCTTCAGCATCTGCTTGATCTTGTCCATCATGGACATGGCTGATCCTCTTTCGGAGATGGCCCCCACCACTCCAGGTTCACTGCACCGCGCGCGGCTCGCATCCGGGCGCGCATACGTGGGTTCCTCGGCAGCCGTGGCGGGTCCCCGTCGGGCCGTAGGACCGAGCGCACCTTCGAGTGCCTAGCCCTCGCCGCCGCCGCCGCCGTCACCGCCCCCGCCGCCGTCACCGCCCCCGTCACCGCCGTCACCGCCCCCGTCACCGCCGTCACCGCCATCGCCGCCGTCTCCGTTGCCGCCCGGAGGCTCCGCGGGCTCCTCCGGCTTCGGTGGCTCCACCGGCTCTTCCGGCTTGGGGGGCTCCACCGGCTCCTCAGGCTTCGGAGGCTCCACCGGCTCCTCAGGCTTCGGAGGCTCCACCGGCTCCTCAGGCTTCGGAGGCTCCACCGGCTCCTCAGGCTTCGGAGGCTCCACCGGCTCCTCAGGCTTCGGAGGCTCCACCGGCTCCTCAGGCTTCGGAGGCTCCACCGGCTCCTCAGGCTTCGGAGGCTCCACCGGCTCCTCCTCCTGCCTGTCCTCCTTCGGCTCCTCCTCGCCGTCCTTCTTCGGCTCCTCGCCGTCCTTCTTCGGCTCCTCCTCGCCGTCCTTCTTCGGCTCCTCCTCGCCGTCCTTCTTCGGCTCCTCGCCGTCCTTCTTCGGCTCCTCCTCGCCGTCCCTCTTCGGCTCCTCCTCGCCATCCTTCTTCGGCTCCTCACCGTCCCTCTTCGGCTCCTCCTCGCCGTCCCTCTTCGGCTCCTCCTCGCCATCCTTCTTCGGCTCCTCACCGTCCCTCTTCGGCTCCTCCTCGCCATCCTTCTTCGGCTCCTCCTCGCCATCCTTCTTCGGCTCCTCACCGTCCTTCCCTGGCGGGAACGCGGTCTTCGGCGGCGGCTCCGTCTTCTTGTCCTGCGATCCCGACTTGTCCCCCTGCTTCCGGGCGAACCACTCGTCGTTTTCCGCGTCGTGGACGACGAACTCCTTCACCGGTTTGGGCGCGGGCACCACGACGACGGTGTTCGTCGGCTGGTAGCCGGGCCACGAGTCCCCGGTGCGTTTGGGATTGGCCTGCTTCGCGACCGGTGGCTTGAGCGGGTTCCCACACGCGCAACGCACCCGCGGTACGCCGCGGTCGTCGACCAGGACTGCGGTGCCGGCCTGCAGAACCGCCTGATAACTGGTGGCGGAGCCGTTCCGGTAGCCGTGGTTGGTGACACGGGTGTCGGCCCTGAGCTGCACCGGTGTGAGCCCCCGCAGATAGGACGGGACTTTGGCGGGCTCGATGCCCAGCGCGGAGGCGAAGGCCTTGTTCTTCGCCGGATCCGCGTTGAGCACTTTGATCTGCTTCTCGACGTCACAGCTCGCCACGTTCCGCGTACCGCCGTAGAGGCCGGGGGCATGCCCGTCCACGCCCTGGGCCACGTTGCCCGTCCCCGTCGGCGTACCGGTCGGCGAGGGCGTCGACGGCGGCGGGGTGGTCTCCCGTGCCGTCGACTCCGTGAACGGGTCCGGCCCGGTGCTCGCCGCGGACTGGAGGAAGATCTCACCCTGCTGCTGGTTCGACGTGCCGTCGGGCCGGGTGAAGGTGACGATCAGGGCAACCGCTGCCACGATCGCGGCGGCGATGGCAGCTACCTGGGGCACGGACTTCCACCAGGGGCGCTGGGGTCCTTCGCCGGCGCCGCCGCCACGGCCGCGGCCTCCTCCGCCCGGCGGCTCACCCGGGGGCCGGCGACCGCTCGGTGGCGGCGGTGTGCGATGCCGTTGCGAGGGGCCCGAGAGGGGGCCTGAGGGGGGTCCTGCGGGGGGTCCGGTGGGGCGCTCGGACGGCGGCGGTTCGACGCTCACGAGCTCGTCTTCCCTGCTTGAGAGCTGCTGCGGAGCTGCTTTGGAGCTGCTTGGGGCCTGCGGTTCTCAGGCCGCGTGCGTCCTGCGGAGGTCCCGCGGCGGGGCGGCGGCAGTTCACGGCGCAAAGGCTCGCGACGGGAGCGTCCCGAGGCGGAAGCGTCCCGAGGAGGGGAACGATCCTCCGCAGCAGAGGTCCTGCGGCACGGATCCCGGCCGAGAAGGCCGGCCGATCGACCCGGCCGAGGAAGCCGGCGACACATGCGGCCGTGAGGCCAAGCGTCACTCTTCCCTCTGCTTTCCATTGTGTGCTCTCGCTCTGCGCGGCCCGCAAGTCGGCCTCTGCTCGGCCTGCAAGAGAGGCGGTCGGCTCTCCCGAGGGGCGGGTCGGCCACGTGCTGCTTAGCGTGACAGGGTGAGCCGCAAGACACCGCCCGACCGGGCAGGCGCTCAGCCTGACTCCCACCAGCGCGGGATCGCCTCCCACCAGCCGAGGAGCGCCTCCCACCACCGGCAGGCGCGTCACGGCTGGCTCGAGGCCCTTGTGGTGGTGCTCGCCGGGCTCCTCGTCATGGCCGTCGTCGCCGCCCTCGGCCTGTGGGCCGCCGGGGCGCCCGGCCTTCCGGGTGCGGCGTTCCCCCGTGTCGTCGCGGCCGTCGTCGTGATGGCGGTCGGCGGCTCCGTCCGTTTCTCGGGTGACGCCGGCGCGCTCGCCGAGACGCGTGCGGAGCTGTCCGTGATCCCGCTGTCGGTGACGCTCGCCGGGGCCCTGCTGATCGCCGCCGGAATCCTCCGGCCGTTGCGTCACCGGGCGGTCGTCGGCTCCCGCGAGCTGGCGGGGTGGGCGGGCCGACTCGCGGTCCTGTGGGCCCTGGCCCTGATCGGCCTGTCGTTCCTGGCGCGTGCGACGTTCGCCGTGCCGGCGGGGAGCGAGACGCTCAGCGAGCTCGGTGACCTACTGGACGTCTCCCCCAGGATCGGGTTCGAGACGGATCTGTCCCTCACGCTCCCCTTCGGACTGCTGTGGCTCGTCGGCCTCTTCGTACTGACGCTGCTGGTGTCCCGCAGGGCGCCCCTTCCGGCGCATCTTGTGCGCTTCCAGGAGTCCGTGCGGCCGGCCGCGTTCACCATGGTCGTGCTGCTCCTGGTGTTCGTTGCGGGGGGAGCGGTCATCGGGCTGCTCTCGGCGGCGGTCCAAGGAGATGCCGCCGGCAAGCTCGCCGTGCTCCTGCTCTGCCTTCCGAACCTGACGTGGCTCGCCCTCACCATCGGTCTCGGCGCCTCCTGGGAGGGCAGAGTCGAAGGGCAGCCCTTCGAGCTTCCCATGCCGCAGGCGCTGGACACCGTACTGCGCGATACGGACGATTCCACCCTCAGTCTGCGCAGCCTCACGGAGGTCGACGGCCGCTGGTGGTGGCTCGCGGTTATCGCCGGGATCCTCGTCCTGGCCTGCGCCTTTCTGATGGCGGTGAGGTCACCGGCCCGTCTGCGGGCCTGGCGGCATGCCGTGCACATGGCGGTGGCGCTCGCACTGACCGTGCTCACCATCTGTCTCGTCGCGCGCGTCTCGGCGCACTTCGCCCTGTCGGTCCTGGGCTTCGGCGACCTCGGCGGAGGCCTGTCCGGAGAGGTGTCGCTGCGCCCCCGGCTGTGGACCGCGCTCGGCTTCGCTCTGCTGTGGGGGTTCGTCGGCGGCTTTCTGGGCGGCCTGCTCGCCGGGCGGGTTCAGCGCCGGGGCGAGGTCCGGGCTGCCGTCCGCCCCACCGCGGCGCCCAAAGCCTGATACGAGGCACGAGGGGCCCGGCCCGCCCTGCCCTGCCGGTGAACAACGAGGGGCCCGCCCCGCCCTGCCCTGCCGGTGAACAACGAGGGGCCCGCCCCGCCCTACGGCGGGACAGGCCCTTTCGTTCGGCCATTCTGTCGTCCCGTCAGGCCTTGTCAGGCCGGTCGGTGACGCGGATCGCGTTGACGAGCGGCTTGCCGGCGGTCGCCACGAACCGCACGTCGAGCACGCCGTCGGTGACGGTGACGGTGACCGTGCGCTTCACCGCCTTGTAGGTGCCGGCCTCGAGCGCGATGTCGAGGGACGACACCACTTCGGTGCCCTCGGCGAGGACGTCGAAGACGCGCTTGGTCGGCTTGGTGGTCGACAGCTCGGCGAAGTCGAGCTCCACCGTGTAGACGCCGTTGGGCACGTTGTCGAACCGGTATTCGTACATGCCCTCCCGTGCGTTCTGGAAGCGCTCCGGCTCGTCGGTGCCGGCGATGGCGTCGGTCGTCGACCTGGTGCTCGACGTGCCCTGGAATCCGAAGGAGCCTTCGGTGTACTCCTGGTCCGCCCGCCAGGTGTCGCCGAGAGCGTCCACGACGCCCTCGCCCGATGCGCCCGTGTCAAGCGCTGCCTGGTAGCGCGGCACGACGACCTTCACCGGCACGGTGACCACCGGTGCGCGGCCGCTGTCGGACTTCACCTGGACGTCGGCGGTGAGCACCTCGCCCGGCTCGTGTCCGGCCGTGTCGACGGAGAGCGTGCCGGAGGTATCCGCACCCGCGTCGAGGTTTCCGGCGGTCAGGCTGACCGACAGCCATGACGCGTCCTCGGTGACCGTGAAGGCGGCCGCGGAGCCGGAGTTGGAGAGGTCGAAGCCGCGCTCGCGCTTCTCGCCCTCGGGGACGATGATCTCGTACTGCTCCTTGGAGACCGCGACCTTGCCGGTCTTCAGGGAGTCAGAGACCGACTCGACGCCGCCCGCCGCCAGCTTCACGGCCTTCTCGACCGGCTGGTACGCCGGAGCGGTGAGCTTCACCGTGGTCTCGCCGGCCGGGGCCTGGGCGAGATAGGAGCCGTCCGCCCCCGTGGTGGCGGTGACGGCCGCGCTGCCCGTACCCACGGTGACCGTGGCGCCCTCGACGGCCTTCTCGTCGTTGGCGTCGAGCACGGAGCCGCGCACCACCCCGGTCTTGGTCGTACGGAAGTCGATACCTAGACCATCGGAAAGAGTGCCGCCCGTGTTGTACGAGTACTGGAAGCCGTCGGTGCCCGTGGCGTTTTCCGCACCGACGGTGGCGCTGGAGCCCGACTCGTAGCCGATCCCCGACATGTCCTTGTAGTGGTACGAGATCTTGCCGTCCTCACCGATCACGGCGGAGAAGGAGAACGGCTCGGACTGGGCCGAGAAGTGGGCCACGTTGCGCCACTCGACGACGAACGAGCGGTGCGGGGCGGTGCCGATGACACCGGTGTAGACGCCCGCGGTACTCGCGTTCACGACCAGGTCGTCCCAGAACGGGTAGAGCGCCGCGTTGGGCGTAGTCGTGCGCGGGATCGTGTTGTTGGCGCCCGTGGTCGAGCTGGAGGCGAACATCAGCGCGCCGTTGGTGCTGACCCATCCGGAGCTGTAGGTCTTGCCGTACAGCGGGACCGGGAACGGCAGGCTCACGGCGAGGGTCGCGGTGTCGCCGGAGAGCGTCGTCTTGTCCGTGCCCGCGACGTAGTCGTCCTTGGCGGCCACGCACGCGTACCCGAAGGTGTCGACGACGTCCGGCAGGGCGATGTCCGCGGTGGTGTCACCGTTCACCGCGGCCTGAGCGGTGCCCTCGGTGGCGCACTTGGAGGGACCGGACGCGGTCAGGTCGTACTCGCCCAGCGGCAGGGTCACCTCGTAGTGGCCCTTGTCGTCCGCCGTGGCAGTCACGGGGGTGTCCTTCACGGTGACGGTGGCGCCGGCCGCGGGTCCCGCGTACGAGGTGACGGACCCTGAGAGCTTCGCCGACGGGGCCTGGTCCACCGCGATGTCACGGGTTGCGGTCTCGCCTTCGGCGATCTTCACATCCCCGGTGCCCTTGAGGTAGCCGAACTTCGTGACGGTGACCGTGTAGTCGCCGACGGAGAGCACGGGCAGGGCGAAGGTGCCGTCCGCGGCCGTGTTGACGGTGCGGTCGATCGGGCCGTCCACGACGACCTTCGCGCCACCGAGACCCTCGCCGCCGGAGGTGACCGTGCCCTTCAGTCCGCCGGTCGCGCCGCGCGGTGTGGCGGTGACCGCCGCGAGCGCGTCGAGCCGGCCCTCGCCGAAGACGTTGTTGTCGGCCGCGGTGCCGCCGCAGGTGGTGTTGTCGACGTCGATGGCGGTCCCGTCGAGCAGCGCCTCGGTCTGGGCGATGTCTCCCGCGATAGCAGGGGCCGCGGACCACATCAGCGCGACGGTGGCCGCGGTGTGCGGGGACGCCATCGAGGTGCCGTTGTACGACGCGTAGCCGCCGCCGGCAACGCTGGAGCGGACGTTGACGCCCGGGGCTGCGATGTTCGGCTTGATCGCCCCGTTCTCGCCCGAGCCCCGGGCGGAGAAGCTTGCGACGGCGTTGCTGCTGTCGAACGCACCGGAGCTGTAACTGCTCACGTACGAGCCGGGCGAGCCGGAGGTGTTGCAGGACGGTCCTGCGTTGCCGTTGGAGAACGCCGGGAAGATGCCGGCGGCGCGCCAGGCGGACACGACCTCCGCGTACCAGGGGTCGTAGGTGTTGGCGCCCCAGGAGTTGTTCACCACGTCGGGGGCCAGGTCCGGGCGCGGGTTGGCGCCGGTGAGGTCGGTGGGGGCGACGATCCACTGCCCGGAGGCGAGCAGGGAGGTTCGGGAACAGGAGTTGGACTCGCAGCCCTTGGCGGCGATCCACTTGGCGCCGGGCGCCACGCCGATCTTGTTGTCGGCGCCGTCGTCACCGACCATCGTGCCCATCGTGTGGGTGCCGTGGCCGTTGTTGTCGCAGGGTGCGGCGGTGGAGCAGACGGCGGCCGGGTCGAACCAGTTGTAGTCGTGGTCGTATGTGCCGTCGCCGTTCAGGCCGCGGTACTGGTTCTTGACCGCCGCGTGGTCGTACTGGACGCCGGTGTCGATGTTGGCGATGACGACGCCCTCGCCGCGTACCCCGAGCTCGCTCCAGACCTTGGGCGCGTTGATGCGGTCGACGTTCCACTCGACGGCGTCGACCGTGGGCTCGATGTCGCCCTTGATCGGTTCGTCGATCGTGATGTCGTCGTCGGCGGTGATCCGCTCGACCTCGGGGAGCTCGGCGAGCTTCCCGAGGAGTTCCTCGCCGCCCACGACCTTCACGGAGTTGTCGATCCAGAAGGAGGTGTAGTCGACGTCCGCCGACTTCAGCAGCTCCACCACGTCGGACTGGGACTCCTTGGCGTGCTGCTTCTTGGCCTCGTAGACCTCGGCGGCCATCTTGTCCTTGGTCTCGGCCTGGGCCGCCGCCTGGAGATCGGCGTCGCTGTCGAGCTCTATCCAGAAGGTGACCTTCTTCTTGTCCTCGAGCTGGTCGAGGAGCTTGGCCTCGGCCTTCTGCTCGACCGCGCTGATGCCCGCGCCTGGGTCCTGCTGGGCGAGCGCGGTGCCGCCGGCGAGCGGCATCACCACGAGGGAAGTCAGGGCCGCGAGGGCCACCTGCAACGGTCTTCTCTGTCTTGCCACGGGTCTCCTTGACTACGTCGGCGGGGGTGGCCCGCCTTGGGTGTGCCGGAAACGTGAGTGGTGCAAGTACGGCGTTGCGGGTCACCCGCGCACGCCGAAGCGGCCGTCGGTGGACGGTCAGGAGCGTGAGCAGGTGGAGAGATCGTGACGATCCTGGGGTGATCAGCCGCCGCGATCAAGGTATTTGCATGGCAGATACATGCCATGGCATGAACACGCCATGAAGATCGGACATCAGTGACGGAGCGTCAAATGAGCTGCATATCGGGACGGTTGGCCCGGCCTGAGCCGTCGGGCGCCCGCACGGACGACGCCCCGCTCCGGCTAGCGCGGCAGATGCGGGAAGACGGGCCGGGCCCAGCGGGGAGGTTCCGGAGGCGGTCCGGGGTGCGCGAGCCCTGCGACGATCCGCATGTCGACCTCGGTCGGCGCATGGCCGCCGGTGCCGGTGTGCGTCGCCGCGGCCCGCAGGGCGGCCACGAACTCGAGGCAGGAACCGTAACGGTCGTCGGGAGCCTTGGCCAGGGCCTTCGCCATGACGCCGTCGACGGCGGGGGGCAGGTCCGGTCGCTTCTCGGTCAGCGGAGGCGGCTGGTCGTACTGGTGCGCCCAGAGCAGCGCCATGTCCTCCTCGCGCTGGAAGGGCGGCTTCCCGGCGAGGGTTTCGTAGACGACGCAGGCGAGACTGTAGACGTCGCACCTGCCGTCCACCGGGCGGCCGGAGATCTGTTCCGGCGCAACATAGTCGAGCGTGCCGACGAACTCGCCCACGGTGGTGAACCCGGTGAGCGACAGCGACTTCTTCGTCAGCCCGAAGTCCGTGAGATAGACGTGCTCGGGGTGATCGCTGTCCGTGCCCTTGGCGACCAGGATGTTCCCCGGCTTGACGTCCCGGTGGACCAGGTTGTGTTCATGGGCGGCGTCGAGCGCGGACGCCACCTGGCCGGCGATGCGGATCGCCTTCGCGGCGGGGAGCGCGCCGTCCCGGTCGAGCAGGGCCCGCAGGTCCACGCCGGAGACGTAGCGCATGGCGATGTACAGGACGCCTTCGGTCTCGCCCGCCTCGAAGATCGGCACGATGTGGGGGTGGTCGATGGCGGCGGCCACACGTGACTCGTGCGTGAAGCGGCGACGGAAGGTGTCGTTGCGGGCGAGCTCGGGGGCGAGCAGTTTGAGCGCGACGGTGCGGTCGAGGCGCAGGTCCTTGGCGCAGAAGACGACGGCCATGCCGCCGCGGCCGATCTCGCGCTCCACCCGGTAGCCGGCGATCTGGGTCCCGATCAGGCCGGAGGGCCGGCCCGAGTACACGCTCATGTCATGCGATGCCGAGCTCATGAGGCGTCACCCTCGACCCGGCCGGTCATCACGTGGGGGCGCCGGATCGTCCGTCACAGGGGGGATCACGCGGGTCGGCTCGCGACGGACGTCCACCTCCTCCGTACCGACCGGCTCGCTCCCGGCCATCCGCGGTGCCTCCACCGGCCCCTCGGGGTACGCGGCCCCGCCCCCCTCCATCCCGGACCGCGTTTCCGTACCGCCGGCCGGTTCGTCCTCCGCCACATGGCCCAGGGGCTCGCCCGAGGTCGCATACGTGCTCAGATGCGCGCCGTCGCTGTAGACCCAGCGCTCGTGTTCGGCGTCGTACAGCCAGGCCGACTCGCCGTCGACGACCATCCCCACGCGGAGGCCCCGTGTGCGGTTCCGGAACGTCTCGCCGTCGATGTGGTCGGCCATCAGCTCCTCCGTCGCGCGCCGGTAGCGGCCCAGCTGGTCGTCGGCCCTGGCCAGCAGCGGGCGTGGGTCCGCCGTGCGCGCGAGCGCGCTGCTCGCGGCCGGCGGCTCCTGCGGTACGGCGACCAGGAGCCGGCCGTCGACCCAGCCCGACCAGCCGTTGGAGCAGAGGATCCGGCCCCAGTCGCCGCGCCGGTCGACCAGCTGGACCGGCAGCAGCGCGTCGAGCGCGGCCGTCGGACGCGTGGCGTCCGGGGTCTCCCAGGCGGGCAGTCCGTCCTGGGGGACCACATGTGTGGGGCGGAAGTCCGTAGTGGTCATCGCGCGTGTCCTACTTCCGCATGAGGGCTGGTTCGCGCCGCCGCAGCAGCCGCATGACGGCGACCCCGAAGACGGCCGCGAGCACGACGAGCATGCCCATGTTCAGCAGCCATGCCTCAGCCGTGTGGTCGAACAGCGGATCCTTCGTCAGGTCGCCCGGGACGATCTCGGCCAGACCCACGGTTCCCGCCATGGCACCCACCGCCCACCGGGAGGGCATCAGCCACGCCAGTTGCTCGAGGCCGGGAACCCCGTCCACCTCGAGCAGCAGACCGCAGAAGACGACCTGGACGATGGCGAGGAGCACCAGCAACGGCATCGTCACCTCCTCCTTGCGCACCAGTGCGGAGACCATGAGGCCGAGCATCATGGACGTGAACGCCAGCAGGGCCACGGCCACCGTGATCTCCAGCAGCGGCGGCATGAGCACCCCCTGGTCGCGCGGCGCGTTCAGATCGACGCCGAACAACGCCACCAGGGTCAGCACGACGGCCTGCAGCACCGTGACGGTCCCGAGCACCACGACCTTGGACATCAGATACGCCGATCTGGACAGGCCGACCGCACGTTCGCGCTGATAGATCACGCGTTCCTTGACCAGCTCGCGCACCGCGTTGGCGGCACCCGTCAGAACCGCACCGACACAGAGGATGAGCAGCGCGTTGATCGCGGTCGCCGAGGTCAGCCGGCTCCCTCCGAGAGCCCGGGCCATCACGCCCATCACGAAGGGCAGCGCGATCATGATGGCGAGGAAGATCCGGTCTGCGCTGAGGACGGCGGCGTACCGCCGCACCAGCGTGCGCAGCTGAGCCCCCCAGCTCTGGGCCTTCGGCGGCGCTCCGACGGCCGCGGCCCCGGCTGCCGATGGTGCGCGCGGCTGCGCGGTGGGGTCACCGATGTACGTCAGCTGGAACGCCGAGCGCCGGTACTCCGCCGCCCAGTCGCGTCCCCGGTCGTTCTCGAAGGCCTCGAAGGCCTCCGGCCACTGCCTGAAGCCGAAGAAGCGCAGGGTGTCCCGCGGCGGGCCGTAGTAGGCGATCTTTCCGCCGGGGGCGAGCACCAGCAGCCGGTCGCACACGTCGAGGCTGAGCACGCTGTGCGTGACCACGATGACGGTGTGGCCGTGGTCGGCGAGCCCGCGCAGCATGTGCATCACCGAGCGGTCCATGCCCGGGTCGAGTCCGGACGTCGGCTCGTCGAGGAAGAGCAGCGACGGCTTGGTCAGCAGTTCGAGCGCGACGCTCACGCGCTTGCGCTGGCCGCCGGAAAGGCTGTGGATGGGCTGGCCGGCGCGCTCCTCCAGGCCGAGTTCGCGGATGACCTCGTCGACCCTCTCCCAGCGTTCCGCCGGCGCGGTGTCCTGGGGAAAGCGCAGCTCGGCCGCGTATCCGAGCGCCCGGCGCACGGTCAGCTGCGTGTGCATGATGTCGTCCTGCGGTACGAGGCCGATGCGCTGGCGGAGTTCCGCGTAGTCGCGGTACAGGTCGCGGCCGTCGTACAGCACCGTGCCGTGGTCGGCGGGGCGCAGCCCCGTCAGTGCGTTCAGGAGTGTGGACTTCCCGGCGCCGCTGGGGCCCACCACGGCGATCAGGGACTTCTCGCCGACGGGGAACGAGACCCTGTCGAGGAGTGTCTGGCTGCCCCCGTCGACCGAGACCGTCAGGTCCTGGACGTTCAGCGAGACCTCGCCGGTGTCGACGTACTCCTGCAACTGGTCGCCGATGAGGCAGAACGCCGAGTGGCCGATCCCCACGATGTCGCCCTGCGAGACCTGGGCGTGGTCGACCGGCTGGCCGTTGAGAAAGGTCCCGTTGTGGCTGCCGAGGTCGGCGATCTCGTACGTCCCGTCATGGTGCGCGTGCAGTTCGGCGTGCCGACGGGAGACCACCAGATCGTCGATGACCAGGTCGTTGTCGTCGGCGCGGCCGATCCGCACGGTGCGCGCGGGCAGCGGCCGCACCGTGGTCGGTCTGCGGAAGGTCCCCGTCGCGGCCGGAGCGAGGACGGCGGACGGCCGCTCGGGCTCATGGACTGGCTCGTGGACGGCGGTTGTGGCCTCCGCGGAGGCGCCCGCAGGACCATCCCCCTCGGAACCCGGTGTCTCCCGGCCGACCAGCACCGCGCGCGGTCCGTCGGCCGGGTTGCCGAAGCGGATGACGCTGCCCGGGCCCACTCCCTGCACGCGGAGGACCCGACGGCCCTCGGTGTACGTGCCGTTCGTGCTGCCCGTGTCCTCGAGCGTCCAGCTCCCGGCCTCGGCCCGCAGCACCGCGTGGTGCCACGAGACCCGGGCGTCGTCGAGGACGATGTCGCTCGACGGGTCCCGCCCGACGTGATAGTCCCGGTTCGGCGTCATCACCGTCGAGCCCGTTTCGGTCTCGATGACGAGCTCGGGCGCAGTGGGCGCGACAGACCGCTCTCCCATGCCGGAATTCTAACGATTGATCCATATGCGCGCCTGGTCCTCGTCTCTCCGTGTGCCCGGCCGGGAGCGCGCGAACAACGGGTCCATCGCGCAGAACCCGCAGGTCACCCGTGCGGCAGCATCAGCGTGCACGACTCCCCCGGGGCCACGGCCACCGTGCGGTCCGGCAGGGTGATGTCGATCGGGTCGCGGTCGGAGTCCGGCACGGTGACCTCCAGCTGTCCCGGGCGCAGCACGAACCGCACGCCCCAGTGGCCCTGGTAGCGGACGGCGAAGCCGTACTCGGACAGCTCCGGGAGCGGCACGGGATCCAGGCACATGGCGCCGCGCCGGGTCTCCAGGCCGGTCAGTCCGCGCTGGACGAAGTCGAGGGTGCCGGCCATCGCGCCGAGGTGGATGCCCTCTCCCGTGGTCCCGCCCTGGACGTCGGCGATGTCCCCGGCCAGCGCCTCCTGGCAGTACATCCATGCCTCCGCGCGCTGTACCCGGGCGAGTACCCAGCCGTGGACGAGGCTGCTGAGCGTCGAGCCGTGGCTGGTGCGGTGCAGGTAGTAGTCGACCGTGCGGTGCCAGTCCTCCTCGTCGAGGTGGTAACCGAGCCTGCGGAAGAGGCCCTGGAGTTCGGCGGGTGAGAAGAGATAGCCGAGCATCAGCACGTCGGCCTGCTTGGAGGCCTGGTAGTGGTTGACCGAGTCGCCCTCGGCCTCCAGGATCCGGTCGAGGCGCCGGATGTCCCCGTAGCGCCTGCGGTAGGCCTCCCAGTCGAGCTCGGCGAGATCGCCGTAGCCCTCGAACTGGCTGATCACGCCCGCGTGGAAGGGCACGTACAGCTTGTGGGAGACGTCCTCCCACAGGTCCGGTTCCTCCGGTTCGAGACCGATGCGTTCGAGGAGCTGCCGGCGCCGGGGTTCGGGCAGGACGTGCAGCACGTCGAGCGCCCGCGCCAGCACCCAGGCCGCCATGACGTTCGTGTACGCGTTGTCGTCCAGGCCCGGTTCCTTCGCACCCGGGTAGGCCTCGTGGTACTCGTCGGGGCCGACGACACGCAGGATCCGGTACCGGCCGAGCGCCTCGTCGTACGTCGCGGAACTCGCCCAGAACCGCGCGATCTGGAGCAGCATCTCGGCGCCCTTGGTGTGGAGGAACTCCATGTCGCCGCTGGCCTCGCAGTACTGCCAGATGTTGTACGCGATCGCCGAACCGACGTGGTGCTGGAGGTGCGAGTGGTCCGGCAGCCACCGCCCCGAGCGCGGGTTGAGATGCAGCTTCTGCGTCTCCTCACGACCGTTGCTGCCGCTCTGCCACGGGTACATGGCTCCGGCGCGGCCGGCGTCGCGGGCGGCCCAGCAGGCGCGTTCGAGGCGGCGGTGGCGGTAGTCGAGCATGGCCCGCGAGACCTCGGGGAAGTGCAGGTTCAGATACGGCAGCACGAACAGTTCGTCCCAGAAGACGTGCCCCCGGTAGGCCTCGCCGTGCAGGCCACGGGCCGGCACGCCGACATCGAGGTCCGCGGTGTTCGGCGACAGGGTCTGCAGGACGTGGAAGAGGTGCAGGCGCAGGATGGAGCCGGACGCGCCCGGCACGTCCAGTTCCGCCGTGCTCCACAACTGCTGCCAGGCGGTGTACTGGGAGGCCAGCAGCGCCTCGGCGGACGGGGCGCGGCGGATCCGGTCGACCGCGGCGTGCAGCGGGTCGCTGATGGCCCGGTCCCGGGAGGTGTCCAGGGCCACGGTCTTGTCGACGGTGACGGTGCGCCCCGGAGCCAGCGGGAAGCGCAGGACGTGGAGGACCCGCATGCCCTCGTGGCGGATGACCGACTCGGACGGCGCGTCCGCGATCGTACGGGCCGCCATGCCGACACGGATGTCGGAGGTGCGGGTACGGCAGCGCAGCCACACCGTGTCGGCGGCCGACGAGCCGGTGTGGACGTGGGTGAGGTGGCGGGTGTTCAGCTGCCGGTACCGCTCGACGCCCGTGTTCTCCACCGACCCGTCGATGGCGGACTCGACCTCCAGGTCCCCTTCCCATCCCTCCGCCGTGAACTCGGTGCGCAGCAGCGCCAGATGGGGCTGCGACATGTGGACAAGGCGCTGCTGCCGCACCGCGACGCGCCGGCCCAGCTCGTCTTCGTAGCGGAACACGCGCTCGAGCGTGCCGGAGTCCAGGTCCAGCGTCTGGCGGTGGTAAGGAAGCCGGTGTGTCTCCGGGGAGAACCATCGTGCGCGGTCGGTCTCGGCGGGTTGCGGCGCCTCCGCGGTCTGAAGAGCACCGGCCGCATCGAGGGTCCGGGTGGCCTTGCCGGTCCATGCGGCATCGAGGGCCCCTGAGGGCGCCGAAGAGGCCTCGTATCGGCCGAGTGGACCCGGGGGCCCGGACCCCTGGGACCACTCGGATCGCCCTGACGACCCCGCCAGGTCTGATCCCTCCTCGGTGTCCGGGCGGATACGGAAGCGCAGCGGCAGCCAGTTGGGCATGTTGACCATGTCCTCGTTCTCGACGCGCCGCCCGGCCACCGCCGACGTCAGGCGGTTGTAGCAGCCCGCCACATAGGTGCCGGGGTAGTGGATCGCATCCGCCGAGCACTCGGGGGCAGCACCCCGGGTCGCGAAATAGCCGTTGCCGAGGGTGCAGAGGGATTCGCGCAGCCGTTCCTGTGCCGGGTCGTAGCCCTCGTACTCCCAGGTCAAGTGGCTCATGGTCAGTTCTCCGGGCTTTCTTCGGTGAGGAGGTCCCCCAGGTCCTGTACCACCAGGTCCGCTCCCTGCTTCAGCAGGCCGGCACGCGTCTGCGGGGTGCGCGCGCGGTCCACGCCGACGACCAGTCCGAAGCCGCCGCGCCGCCCTGCCTCGACGCCGGCCAGGGCGTCCTCGACGACGGCGGCAGCGCCCGGCGGGACGCCAAGGCGCCGGGAGGCCTCCAGGAACAGAGCGGGATCGGGCTTGCCGGGCAGGTGCAGCCGGGCCGCTTCGCCGCCGTCGACGAGGGCGTCGAGGAGGTCCAGCACCCCCGCGCGTTCCAGGAGTTCGCGGGCGTGCCGGGATGCGGACGCGGCCGCCAGCGGGAACCGGGCGGCGTGCAGCACGTCCAGCAGCCGGACGGTGCCCGGATAGGCGTCGACGCCTTGCTCACGCAGCAGCTGGGTGAACAGCCTCTCCTTGAGCGCGGCAACGGCCCGCACGGTGCCCGTGCCGGGCTCGTCCGCCGGATCGCCGGGAGGCAGGTGGAGGCCGCGGGACGCGAGGAAGTCCGCTGCCCCGTCCAGGCGGGACTTTCCGTCGACGTACCGCAGATAGTCGTCGCGTACGTCGAAGGGGCGGCGCTGGGCGGGGTCCGGGGTCCGATGGTCGCGCAGGCAGGCGTCGAAGGCCGTCTTCCACGCGGCGGCGTGTATCCGCGCGGAGTCGGTGATCACACCGTCGGTGTCCAGGATCGCGGCCGCCATGCCGCGCAGGACCCGGGGCAGGGCCTCTGCCGTCATGCTGTGCCCCCTGTCGTCGCAAAGGGGATACGGGCGCGCAGACCGGCTCGGGAACGAGACGGCTGCACGCGCGCGTGCGGGTACGGGCACGCGCGCTGTGTGGATTCGTGTGCTCATCCCGCCCAGGTCCATTCCGCGACCTCGGGCATGTCGACACCATGCGCACGGATCCAGTCGTGGTGCCGGGTCCGGGCGTCGGCCATCTCCTGGCGCACGGCGGCGGCGCGCACCGCGAGGCCGGGGACCCGGTCGACGACGTCCATGACGAGCCGGTAGCGGTCCATGTCGTTGCTGACGACCATGTCGAACGGGGTCGTGGTGGTGCCCCGCTCCTTGTAGCCGCGGACATGGAGGTGGTGGTGGCCCTCCCGTCGGTAGGCCAGTCGGTGGATCAGCCACGGGTACCCGTGGTAGGCGAAGATCACCGGCTTGTCGCGGGTGAAGAGGCCGTCGAACTCGAAGTCGCTCATGCCGTGGGGATGTTCCTCCCGCGGCATCAGCCGGGCGATGTCGACGACGTTGACGACGCGCACGACGAGGTCGGGCAGATGGCGGCGGAGCAGCCCGGCCGCGGCCAGCACCTCCTGGGTGGGCACATCGCCCGCGCAGGCGAGGACGACATCGGGTTCGCGCCCGCCGTTCTCGGTGCCCGCCCACTCCCAGATGCCGGCGCCGCGCGCGCAGTGCACTCGCGCCTCGTCCATCGACAGCCAGTCGAAGCAGGGCTGCTTGCCGGCGACGATCACATTCACGTAGTCACGGCTGCGCAGCGCGTGGTCCGCGACCGACAGCAGGGTGTTGGCGTCCGGCGGCAGATAGACCCGTACGACCTCGGGGCTCTTGTTGAGGACATGGTCGACGAAGCCGGGATCCTGGTGGGAGAAGCCGTTGTGGTCCTGGCGCCATACATGGGAGGTCAGCAGGTAGTTGAGGGACGCGATGGGAGCCCGCCAGGACAGCTGCCGGGACGTCCGCAGCCACTTGATGTGCTGGTTGACCATCGAGTCGACGATGTGCACGAACGCCTCGTAGCAGGAGAACAGGCCGTGCCGGCCGGTGAGCAGATAGCCCTCCAGCCAGCCCTGGCAGAGGTGTTCGGAGAGGATCTCCATGACCCGGCCGTGCCGGGACAGGTGCTCGTCGGACGGCAGGATCTGGGCCTGCCAGGCCTTGCCGGTGGCGCCGTAGACGGCACCGAGCCGGTTGGACTCGGTCTCGTCGGGGCCCACGACGCGGAAGTCCCGGCGCTCCTGCGTGGCCTCCATGATCTGCTGGACGAAACCGCCGAGGACCCGGGTGGGCTCGTGCATGGTCGCGCCCGGCTTGTCCACGGGTACGGCGAAGCGCTCCAGCTCCGGCATCGGCAGTTCACGTACGAGCAGGCCGCCGTTGGCGTACGGCGTCGAACCGAGCCGCAGGTCGCCTTCTGGAATGCATGCGAGGACCTGCTCCCGGGGCCTGCCGTTCTCGTCGAAGAGCTCCTCGGGCCAGTACGAGCGCAGCCAGGCCTCCAACTGCCGCAGGTGTTCCGGGTTCTCGCGCACTCCGGCGAGCGGCACCTGGTGGGAGCGCCAGGTGCCCTCGACCGGTTGGCCGTCGACCTCGGCGGGTCCCGTCCAGCCCTTGGGCGTGCGCAGCACGATCACGGGCCAGCGGGGGCGCTCGGTCGCGCCGTCCTCGCGGGCCGCGCGCTGAACGCTGTCGATGCGGTCCAGTGCCCGGTCGAGGGCCGCGGCCATGGCGCGGTGCACCGCCTTCGGCTCGTCACCTGCGACATGGATCGGCTCGTGGCCGTACCCGCGCAGCAGCTCGTCGAGTTCGCTCTCGGGGAGCCGTGCCAGGACCGTCGGGTTGGCGATCTTGTAGCCGTTGAGGTGGAGGATCGGCAGCACGGCGCCGTCGTGGACGGGGTCGAGGAGCTTGTTGGAGTGCCAGGACGCGGCCAGCGGGCCGGTCTCGGCCTCGCCGTCGCCGATGACGCAGGCGACGAGCAGACCGGGATGGTCGAGCGCCGCGCCGTACGCGTGCGTGAGGGCGTACCCGAGCTCGCCGCCCTCGTGGATGGAGCCCGGGGTCTCGGGAGCGACATGGCTCGGCACGCCGCCCGGGAAGGAGAACTGCCGGAAGAGGCGCTCCATCCCGGCCTCGTCCCGGGTCACATCCGGGTAGGTCTCGGTGTAGCTGCCCTCCAGCCAGGAGTTGGCGAGGACCGACGGGCCGCCGTGGCCGGGGCCCCAGATGCACACCGTGTCGCGGCCGCGGGCCTTGATGACGCGGTTGAGATGCGTGTGGACGAGGTTCAGGCCCGGGGAGGTGCCCCAGTGACCGAGCAGCCGTGGCTTGATGTGCTCGGGGCGCAGCTCCTCCCTCAGCAGCGGGTTCGTCATCAGGTAGATCTGGCCGGCGGACAGATAGTTGGCGGCCCGCCAGTGGGCGTCCAGGCCGGTCAGTTCGTCGTCGGTCAGTACCGTGCTGTCCTGGCGCTTGACCTTGCGCATGAATGACTCCGTAACGTCGTAGGTGAGCGTCGTCGGGGTGAGGAGGCGGTATGGCCGGGACGAAGCCGGAGGAGTCGGCAGCCCTGCCGCGGAAGGTCTACGAGCGCGAGCTGCTGCGGCTGCAGACCGAGCTCGTGAAGCTCCAGGAGTGGGTGCGCGCCGAGGGCGCCCGGCTGGTGGTGGTGTTCGAGGGCCGGGACGCCGCCGGCAAGGGCGGCACGATCAAGCGGGTCGCGGATCGCCTCAATCCGCGGGTCGCGCGGATCGTCGCGCTGCCCACGCCCACCGAGCGCGAACGGACCCAGTGGTACTTCCAGCGGTATGTCGCGCATCTGCCCGCGGCGGGCGAGATCGCGCTCTTCGACCGCAGCTGGTACAACCGCGCGGGCGTCGAGCACGTCATGGGCTTCTGCACGAAGGAGGAGCACCAGCGCTTTCTGCACCAGTGCCCGATCTTCGAGCGGATGCTGGTGGAGGACGGGATCCTGCTGCGCAAGTACTGGTTCTCGGTGAGCGACGCCGAGCAGGAGAGGCGCTTCCGCCAGCGTCTGGAGGACCCGACGAAGCGGTGGAAGCTCTCGCCGATGGACCTGGAGTCGATCACCCGCTGGGAGGACTACTCGCGCGCCAAGGACGACATGATGGTCCACACCGACATCCCCGAGGCGCCCTGGTTCGTGGTCGAGAGCGACAACAAGCGCCGGGCGAGGATCAATATGATCGCCCATCTGCTCGATTCCGTCCTCTACCACGAGGTGCCGTATCCGGACCTCGAACTCCCGCCCAGGCCGCCGTCCAAGGGCTACGAGCGCCCGCCGCGCGATCTGCAGACATACGTCCCCGACCACGCGGCGACCCTTACGGAGTGAGAAGCCGGCCACGGCTCAGGCCCGCTGCGGTACGACGGCGACGGGGCATGCGGCGTGGTGCAGCACCGAGTGGGCGATCCGGCCCAGCTGGAGGCCGAAATTCCCGTGATGGCGCTGGGCACCGACGACCAGCAGATCGGCCATGGCGGACGCCTCGCGAAGCACCCTGCGGGCCGTCCCCTCGACGGTCCGGCGACACAGCGTGACACCGGGATGGTCCTGCTCGGCCTCCTCCAGCACCTCGTCGAGGATCTCCGCGGCCCGGGTCTCGTGGTAGTGCGCCGGGTCGCCGACCATCAGCGGATGGTTCGGGGTCTCATGCGCGGGGCGCCGCCAGGCTCGTACGGCGTACAGCTCGGCACCGCGGACCTCGGCCTCCTCCAGCGCGAAACGCACGGCGGCCGTACCCCGGGGCGGTTCACCCACGCCCAGGACGACACGCCGGTGCACGCTGTGCGGATCGTGGATGCCGCGCAGCACGATCACCGGGCAGTCGGCATGTGCGGCGACCGCCAGGCTCACCGAGCCGAGCAGCAGCTCGGCCAGACCACTGCGCCCACGCGAGCCCGTGACCAGCACCGAGGCGTTCCGGCCCGCGCGCAGCAGGGCGGTCACCGTGTCCTCGGGCAGTACGGCCGTCGAGATCTTCACCTCCGGATTCCGCTGCCGGGCCAGCTCGGCCGCGGCGCCGACGATGTTCTCGGCGATCACCCGCTCGGAGGGGCGGCCCAGTTCCTCGGCGAGGGCAGCCCCTTCGTATTTCTCCCACAGCGACGCGTGCACGACGCGTAGCTGGACCCCGTGCAGCACGGCCTCGTCGGCGGCCCACTCGGCGGCCCGAAGACTCGGCTCAGACCCATCCACGCCCACGACCACCGGCAGCTCCATGGCTCCCACCGCCTAGACCTCACCAGCTGAATCACCCTGATGCGGTGCTGGGTGCCCCCGATCGGGCCGCTGACACTGGTTCCGGGACGACACTGGTCCGGTCAGGACCGTGCCCAAGATCGGGAGGTACGGGCGGCGGCGCAACGGAGGGGCTCCACACGGGCGAACAAGACACTCGCCGGGCACCGATGAGTTTGCGGCCCCGGACGGGTCGGTACAGGTGCACACGCTCATCTGCGAGGAGGTACCGATGGCAGCAAAGGGATTCACCACGTGCCTGTGGTTCGACGTGCAGGCCGAGGAAGCGGCGAACCACTACATCTCGATCTTCAAGGACTCCCGGCTGGGGAGGATCGTCCGTTACGGCGAGGCCGGGCCCGGTCCCGCCGGCTCGGTCGTGACCGTCGAGTTCGAGGCCAACGGCCAGAGGTTCGTCGCGCTGAACGGCGGGCCGGAGTTCACGTTCACCGAGGCCATCTCGTTCCAGGTCTTCTGCGACGACCAGAAGGAGCTCGACTACTACTGGGACAGGCTCTCCGAGGGCGGCCAGGGAGTCGCCTGCGGCTGGCTCAAGGACAAGTACGGCGTGTCCTGGCAGGTCATCCCCGCCGGCCTCATCGAGATGATCAGCGACCCGGAGCCGGAGAAGGCGAAGCGCGCCACCGAGGCGATGCTCTCGATGGTCAAGCTCGACATCGCCGCCCTGGAGAAGGCGTACGCCGGCGAATAGGACCACCCGTACGACCACCGGCTCCGTCCCGGCCCTCGGTCACAGCCACGCTTCCCCCACGCGCTGCGGCACCCTGTACCACGTTGGTGGTCTGTGGTGCCGCAGAGCCGGGAAGTGACCAAGGATGCCTGAAGTACGTGGTGCAGCAGTGGCTGCACCGGTGGCCGAGTTCGTGAAGCGGCGCCGCGAGCCTGTCGTCGTACAGACGCTGCGTTCCGCCGCGGCAGCCACCATCGCCTATGTCGTCGCCCTCCAGCTGAGCAGCGAGCCGGCGCCGCTGACCGCTCCGCTCACCGCACTGCTGGTCGTACAGGTGACTCTTTACGCCACGCTGACCACCGGCATCCGCCGGGTGAACTCCGTCGTGGTCGGCGTGCTGATCGCCATCGGGTTCAGCGCGCTGGTCGGGCTGACCTGGTGGAGCCTGGGCCTGATCATCCTGGCGTCCCTCACCGTCGGCCACTTCGTCCGCGTGAGTGAGTTCGTCCCCGAGGTGGCGATCAGCGCCATGCTGGTGCTCGGTGTGACCCGGGTGGCGGACACCGCGTGGGACCGGGTGCTGGAGACGCTGATCGGCGCCGCGGTGGGCCTGGCCTTCAACTTCCTGCTGGTGCCCCCCGTGTGGGTCGGCGAAGCGGGCGCATCGATCGAGGACCTGGCCCGCCGTATGCGCCGGCTGATGCTCCGCAGCTGCGAGCAGCTGACCTCCCCCACGCCGCCCGACCAGGCCGCCGACCAGCTGCACGAGGCGCGTCGGCTCGACCACGACATCGCCGAAGTCGACGCGGCACTGCGGCAGGCCGAGGACAGTCTGCGGCTCAACCCGCGGGTGAAGGAGGGCCTGCTGCACCGGGTCGTACTGCGGACAGGCCTCGACACCCTGGAGATCTGCACGGTCGTGCTGCGTGTGCTGGCCCGTACCCTCACCGATCTAGCCAAGATACGGAGGACCGACGAGCCGCTCCTCCGGCGGGACATCGGTGTGGCCCTGCAGGAGCTGCTGGGACATGTCGCCGATGCCGTGGTCAGTTTCGCGGTGCTGGTCACGACTCAGGTCAGCGAGAACGCCGAGGCCGCCGAGGCAAGGCTCGCCGGCGAACTGGCGGCGGCCAACGCGAGCCGCGACAAACTGGCACTCACACTGCTGGAAGGCGTGCAGCAGGACCCCCGCAACTGGCACCTCCACGGTGCACTGCTCACCGAGGTCAACCGGATCCTCGACGAGCTGGACATGGAGCACCGCTCCAAGCGCTTGCTGGAGGAACTCGACCGCAACGCGCGCGAGCAGCGGGAACGCCACCCGTGGCTGGCCCGTATCCGCCACCGGCTCGGCAGCGACCGGCCATCGCGGGGCGACACGCCGTGAAGCCGCGCACGCCAACGGCCGGGAGTTGTGAGTGCCGTGGGTCGTGACGGCCCTGTGCACGCCACTACCGTGAGTGCCCTGGTGAGGCCGCGACCGTGGGGTGCTCTGGTGATGCCACGACCGTAAGTGCCCCGGTGAGGCCGCGACGGTGGGTGCCCCTGGCACGCCACGGCGGCAGGGCCCTGGCACGCCTCTGCCCGGCACGTGGACGATCCACGGCCGGGCAGATCCCCGCTCTCAGAACGCTCTCAGAACGCTCTCCGGCCGCTCTCAGGACTCCTTGCCGCGGCCGGTCAGCGTGTCGCGCAGCCGGTCGACCAGTCCCACGCCGGGCGCTAGCAGCTTGTTGAGGGGCGGCTGGTCGGGAGCGGACGGATGCGGGCGGGTGGGCGCCGTCTTCTTGGCCTGCCTGACCTTGTCCCCGAGTTCGTTGAGCGTCTCCGTGCTGCAGGACTCGCGCAGCCGTGGGAAGAGGTTCTCCTCCTCGTCCGTGATGTGTTCCCGGATCTCTGCGATCAGCTGGGTGATCAGCGTGTCGAACTGGGGATCGCCGGCCTCGCAGGCCTCCAGCTCCTTCATCGTGCGCTCGGCGCGGGCGTGGTCCTCCAGCTCCTTGTCCGCGATTTCGCCACCGCCCGGGACGTGTTCGCGTACGGCCGGATAGAGATACGCCTCCTCCGCCACCGAATGCCGGACCAATTCGATGGTCGCCCGGTCCGCGTGCTGCTTCCGCATTGTGTCGCCGGACGGCAGCCCCTCGATGTTGACGAAGATCTCCTCGACTTCCTCGTGGTCGGTGATCAATTCGGCGATGACGTCTCCGCCGTGTCCCATTGCGCTGCTCCTCTGTGCGTTCCGAGGCCTTCCCCTCCCGTACGAAGACCCGTCCGGACGACAGTGAAACCCCTCCGCGCGGGAACCCCCGCGTTCCGTTCGCGGGAACACCTCGGCTACGCCCCATCGGACCAGGAACGATGGTCCGCCCGGCCGCACGAGTGAGGCCCCGGAGGGGCAGGAGGAAACCGCCCCGGCGAACGCGGAAAGGCACCGGTATTCCCACGGGAAATGGCCGGACGAGGGCTTCCCGCCCGTCCGGGGAGGGCTTCCTGTCTATTCTGGGAGCTCCGGGAGATCGGAATGGGCGTCGGTTCAGGCGGGCAGATCATGCGAGAGTCCGGTATCGACTACGAGGGCGTATTCCAGGCGCTTCCCAGCGCCGCGCTGGTGCTCGATCCGGAGCTCGTCATCCTTGACGCGAACCAGGCATATCAGCGCCAGTCGGGGCTTCGGCGCGACCGGCTGATCGGCCGCCACCTGTTCGACGTTTTCCCCGACAATCCAGCCGATCCCGCCGCGTCAGGAACGCGCAACCTCCGGGCGTCCCTGGAACGGGTGGCGGCCACCGGGGAGCCCGACAGCATGGCGCTCCAGCGTTACGACGTGCAGGTACCCGACCGGCCCGGCGTGTTCGAGGAGCGGTACTGGAGCCCGATCAACGCTCCCGTTCTGGATCAGGACGGGAAGGTGGTGCTGCTCGTCCACCGGGTCGAGGAGGTCACCGAGCTCATGCGCGCCCGTGGGCAGGCGGACGGCGGGGACCAGCAGCGGCTGATGGAGGCCGACCTCTTCACCCGCGCCCGGGAGCTGCAGGAGCTCAACGAGCGGCTGCGCGAGGCCCACTCACGGGAACGCGGGGTGGCCCTGGCGCTGCAGCGGGCCATGCTGCCGTCGCCCGAGCATATTGGGCGCCACAGTGTGGCGGTGCGCTACCGGCCCGCCGTCGGAACGCTGAACGTGTGCGGCGACTGGTACGACCTCGTCGATCTGGAGGAGGGCCGGATCGCGGTGACCGTCGGCGACGTCGTGGGTCATGGTCTGGAGGCGGCGTGTGTCATGGGGCAGCTGCGCAGCGCGTTGTCTGCCGCCGTGCGGGTCGCGGAGGGGCCCGCGGAGGCCCTTGACGCGCTGGGTCTGTACGCCAGGTCGGTGGAGGGCGCCGAGTCCACCACCGCGGTCCTGGCCGCGATCGACCACGAAGCAGGGACCGTCACCTACAGCAGCGCCGGGCACCTGCCGCCCGCCGTCCTCGACCCCACCGGTGCCGTGCGGTTCCTCGACAAGGCCACCGACCCTCCGCTCGGTGCCCGCGTCAAGCATGTGCCCCGGCCGCAGGCCCGCACGTACTTCGCAGACGGCTCCGTCCTCGTCCTGTACACCGACGGCCTCATCGAGCGTCGGGGCGAGGACATCTACGCCGGTCTCGGCCGGCTCGCCGACTGCCTCACGAGGCATCGGGCCCTGGGGGCCGAGGAACTAGCCGACGTCCTCCTCACCGATCTGCTTCCGAGCAGCGGGAACACCGACGACACGGCTCTGGTCATTCTGCGCCTGTGACGACGCAGGGGCTCACGGCACGTTGGTCATTCCTCCTGATGACGCTCCAGCACGCCACGTACGAAAGCCGCCTGGCCCGCATGCTGGAGGTCGTCCTCAATGACGCTGACCAGGCGGACGCCGAGGGTGACCGGAGGGGTCCAGCTCTCGTCCACGACGCGGTCGAGGTCGCCCTCCTCGAGGCCGCTGAGGAAGTCGAGGGTCTGCTCGTGCACGGCGTCGTAGTACCCGAGCAGCAGTTCGCCCGACTCGACCTTCATCTTCCCGACCTGTCGGCTGCTGTGGCCGAACCCGGTCGCCCGCTTCGTGTAGGGAAGTCCGAAACGGCCTGCCCAGTCCTGGGACAGCCATACCTGCTCGAGGCCTGCGACGTCGGAGATGTGGTCGTCCTGCACCCGGGTCAGGTGCCACACCAGCCAGGCGATCGAGTTGGCCTCGGGATCGATCCGGGCGGTGAGCTCCTCGGGCGAGAGCCCCTCGACGGCGGCGTGTACCGCCTCCTGGATGCGGCCGTAGCCGTCGCGCAACACATCCGCACTGTTCACGTCCTGCCCCTTGCCCGTTGCGGCTTGCCGTCGGCACCGACCCGCGACGGGACGGTGCCTGCCGTTTCCACAATGGACGAGCTCCAGCTTCCCCGCACCGAGAAGCACATGGCGCGGGCGTGCCTCAACGCAAAGGGCCGCCGCGGCGTGCGGCGCCGCGGCGGCCCGGTGGTCCTGCGCGTTCCGGATGGATCAGAACTTCAGGACCGGCTTGATTGCCTCGCCGGACACCACGTCCCCGACGGCTCGCTGGATCTCCTCGAACTTGTAGTGCTTGACCAGCCGGTCGACCGGCATACGGCCGGAGGCCACGAGTTCGACCAGGACCGGGATGAGGGCCTCCGTCTCGCTGTCGCCGAGGGTCAGACCGACGACCCGGCGGCCCGGCAGCATGAAGTTGACGTCCACCGGCACGGTCGAGCCGAAGGCCGGGGCTCCGACCAGGACCGCCGTGCCGCGGGCGGCGAGGGTACCGATCGCGGCGCCCGCCACCTGGATGTTGCCGGTCGTCTCGACCACGCCGTCGGCTCCGGCGCCACCGGTGATCGCGGCGACGGTCTCGGCCAGGTCGTCGCTGGTGGTGTCGATGGTGTGGGTCGCGCCGAGCTCGCGCGCCAGCTCGAGCCGGGCGGGTACGCGGTCGACGGCGATGATGCGCGTGGCGGGGGTCAGCCGGGCCGCCATGACCGCGGACAGGCCGACCGCGCCGGCGCCGGTGACGACGAGGCTCGCGCCGGGCCGGGGCTTCAGTACGTTCCACACGGCGCCCGCACCGGTCTGCACGCCGCAGCCGAGCGGTGCCATGAGCTCCAGCGGCACGTCGGCCGGGACCTTGACCAGGCTCCGTTCGTCGACCAGCGCATGCCGGGCGAAGGACGACTGGCCGAAGAAGTGCCCGCCGATGGCCTCGCCGCCGCGGGTCAGGGTGGCCGAACCGTCCGCGCGGGCTCCGCCCAGCAGGTTCAGCGGCAGCCAGGCCTCGCAGTACGCGGGGTGACCGTCGCGGCAGTTGGCGCACCGGCCGCAGGAGGTGAAGGACAGCAGGACGTGGTCACCGGGCTTGACCCGGCTCACGGCGGAGCCGACGGCCTCCACGACACCCGCGCCCTCATGGCCCAGCACACCGGGCAGCGGGAAGGGCAGCCCTCCCGCGGCGACACCCAGGTCGGTGTGGCAGACGCCCGCGGCGACCATGCGTACGAGGACCTCGTCCGGGCGAGGTTCGGCGAGTTCGACCTCGGAGAGGGAGAAGCCGGCGCCTGCCGACTCGACGACAGCCGCGGCAGTGGTGGTGGTCATGTGCAAGCTCCTTGCGGACGGCGCGGGCCGGGCGGGGAAGTGACCCGGTCGGGGAGTGTGGAAGGCCGATCGGGTGGGATGCCGATCGAGTGGGATGGGGCCTCGCAGGGGAGGGACGAGGCCCCACCGGGTGGAGAAGCCCTCGCCGGGGAAGAGCAAAGGCCCAGCGAGCCGGTCCAGGCCCCTCGCCCGGCAGGGGCGAGGGCGGACCGGCCGAGCGGTGGTCCGGCCAGGGGGGTGGGCCGGCCGGGCCGCGCGCCGACCGGGCGTGAACCGGCAGAGCGGTGGTGGTGCGGGATGCGGACATGGGTCGTGCGGGCGCCGGCGACCGGCGGGTACTGCCAGGGCTGGGGAACGGCCCGTCAGGCCAGCGAGATCACCACGGACTTGACCTTGGTGTACGCCTCCAGGGCCTCCGGCCCGTACTCGCGTCCGAAGCCGGACTGCTTGACGCCGCCGAAGGGGATCGCCGGGTCGAGCATCGCCCAGTCGTTGACCCAGACGATGCCCGCCTGCAGCTTGGCCGCCACCCGGTGTGCGCGGGCCAGGTCTGACGTCTGCAGGCCGGAGGCGAGGCCGTACGGCGTGCTGTTGGCCATGGCCACGGCCGCGTCCTCGGTCTCGAAGGACTGCACGGTCAGGACCGGCCCGAAGATCTCCTCCTGCACGGCGCGCGAGTCGTTGCCCAGGTCTGCGATGACGGTCGGCTTGTAGTAGTAGCCGCCGTCGAGGTCGAGCCGCTCGCCGCCTGCGACGATGCGGCCGCCTTCCTCCTTGGCGATGCGGACGTACTCCTCGACCTTGGCGAGGTGCCGTTCGCCGGCCATCGGTCCGATGACGGTCGCCGGGTCGAACGGGTCGCCGACCGGCACACCGGGGACCGCCCCGGCGAGCGCGCCCACCACGGCCTCGTACAGGGAGCTGTGCACCAGCAGGCGTGGTCCGCCCATACAGAACTGGCCGGTGTTGAAGATGAAGCCCTTGATGGCGGCGCCGATCGCCTTCTCCAGGTCGGCGTCCTCGAAGACGATGTGCGCGGCGTTGCCGCCGAGCTCCATGGTGACGGGCTTGAGGGCCTCACCGGCGACAGCGGCGGCGTGGCGGCCGATCTTCGTCGAGCCGGTGAAGGCGACCTTGTCGATGCCGGGGTGGCGGAGCAGCGCCTCGCCGACCACGGTGCCGCTGCCGGTGACGACGTTCAGCACACCGTTCGGGACTCCGGCCTCGGCCAGGATCTCCGCCATCAGCAGGGCGCTGAGCGGGGTGTCCTCGGCGGGCTTGTGGACCACGGTGTTGCCGGCGGCGAGCGCGGGAGCGATCTTCGAACTGCTGAGGATCAGCGGGAAGTTGAAGGGAGTGATCGCGCCCACGACGCCGAGCGGCTCACGGCGGGTGTAGGCGTGCGAGGGGATCGGGATCTGCCGGGTGGAGCCCTCGATGGTCTGCGCCAGCGCGGCGCAGTACTCGTACTCCTCGGCGGCGGTCGCGACATCGACGGCGCGGCACAGCGACACCGGCTTGCCGACGTTCGCGCTCTCTGTGGCGACGAGCTCGTCCGCGCGGCGGCGGATGATGTCGCCGACGCGGTTCAGGATGCGGGCCCGCTCACGGCCCGGAAGCTGCGCCCAGCCGCTCTCGTCGAACGCCTTGCGCGCTGCCGCGACGGCGGCGTCGAGGTCGGCGGCGTCGGCCTCCGCGACGGTCGTCAGTACCTGGCCCGTGGACGGATCGATCACGTCCCGGCGGCCCTTGGCGTCCGCTTCGCGCCACTCGCCGTCGATGAAAAGCCTGCCCGGTTCGATGTGCGGCCTGCGCACAGTGGAGGCGTTCTGCTCCTCGGAAAGGGACATGGCCCGCTCGCCTTCCCGGCGCGGCCGCTCGCCGCACCGCACAGATGGTGGCCGCACCACTGCGACCAACAGGTTTCCTGATGATTACGCCCCATGGCGCCGATGGCAAGAGCCTGGGCATAATCAGGAAACCTGAATGTCGAGGACGGCGGAGGAGCCACGTGGCGCGCACAGCCAGCAGGAGCGGCGACGGAGGAGCGACGGGCATCGCGGAGGTCCCGCATCCGACCCTGCTGTACACGATCAAGCAGGTCGAGCTCGTGACCCGCTCGCACCTGGACGAGCTGGTCAAGCCGGCCGGTATCACCGCGCTGCAGTACACCGCGCTCACGGTGCTCCGCCGCCGCGACGGGATGAGTTCCGCGCAGCTCGCCCGCAACTCCTTCGTCACGGCGCAGTCCATGGCGGACATGGTCACGGCCCTGGAGCGGCGCGGCCTGATCACCCGCCGCCGCAACCCGGATAACCGGCGGGTCCTGCTCCTCAGCCTCACCGAGGCGGGCCGGGACCTTCTCGACACGTACGAGGAGGCAGTGAGGGAACTCGAGGAGCGGATGCTCTCCGGCCTGACCCCCGCTCAGCGACGCAATCTGGCAGATTACCTCAACCGCTGCCGTGCGGCCCTGGCGGAGATTCCCCCGCACTGAACCACTGCCACTGGGGCACCGCCGTCTCACCGTATGGCTGTTCTGTCTTTCGCCGCATGGGCGTCCCGGCGTGTGCCCCTCTCAGTTCCAGTGTGAGCCCTGAGTCCGGCGCCAAGGTTTCCGACTCCTGCGGGCCGGGCAGGTCGGACGTCGACCTGGCCGGGCACGCGCCGGACCGCCCCGGGAGGGGCAGGACCGGCTGCGGCCGGCTACTTCGTCGTCAGCCGCAGTTGGATCTCGGTCTCCTGGTCACCGGAGACCTTGCCGACCACCTCTACGGCGAACACGGCGCCCAGGGTGTCGCGCATACGGTCGACCGCGTGGTAGCCGCCCTGGATGTTCGCGACGACGGGACCGCTCAGCTCCGCGGGTTCGGCCACGGCGCCCAGCTTTCCGGCGGCCCCTGGCTCACACACGTCGAACGTCGCGTTCCAGACGGTCGGGCGGGTGGCGTGGGCCTCGTGCGGCACCTCATTGGGCCGGCGGTCGCATCCGAAGGATGTGCGCAGGGCGGAGAAGACGGTGTGAGCGTCCTGCGCCGAGCATTCGCTGAGCTCCACCGTGACCTCTGGTTCATGTGCCTGGACCTCTGGCTCATGCGCTTGAGTGCTGTTCACTCTCGGTTCGCTCCTCTCCTCACAGGGCGCTGTGCCCCTCTACAGCCTCACCCTTCGGTGCCGCGGCGGCGACCTGGACGAGGGGCATGGCACCGGGGTACCCCTCATGCCTGCCGTCGGAACGCGCGCCGTCTCACCGCATGGTCACCAGAATCAACCAGTAAAAGACTCCCGCAACAGCGGTAACGTGATATATGGCGCAACTCCGACAAACACCGGAGTGTTATGCCATGCCCAGACGCCGTACTGGTCCGCCCACCAGCGCCGAAGAGCGATTGCGCACGCTCGGTGAGCTCACCGGCCAGATACTCGAGCGCATCAAGTTGCAGCAGGCCCGCGTGGAGCTGGCCGCCGCACTTCAGCGCCAATGCCTCCCCACAGAGATACCGCACCTGCCCGGCCTGCGGGTCGCGGGACGGTACGCACCCGCCAGGGACGGTCTGGACATCGGCGGCGACTGGTACGACGTCTTCCGTATGCCGGACGGCTCGGTGGGGGCCGCTATCGGCGACGTACAGGGCCACGATGTCGAGGCCGCGGCCTACATGGGGCAGGTACGCACCTGCCTGCGCGCCGTCGCGGTGGCCACCACCGACCCGGCCGAGGTGCTGCGCCGCACGAACGACCTGCTGGTCTCCATGGGCTCCGAGCTCTTCGTGACCTGCTTGTTCCTGCGCTTCGAGCCGGCGACCGGCGAGCTGACGGCTTCCCGCGCCGGACACATTCCCGCGGTCTGGGCGACGGCCGACGGCCACTGCGAGGTCGTCATGGCCGACGGCGGTCTGCCCCTGGGCATCGCGTCCGACGAGAAGTACCCGTCGACCCACCGCCTGCTGACGGGCAAGGGAGCCTTCGTCCTGCTCACGGACGGCGTGGTGGAAGGCCCGAGCTACGAGATCGAGGACGGCCTCGACCGGGTGGCCGAACTGGTCCGTGCCGCGTGCGGAGCAGACCCCGACACCCTGGCCACCGAAGTGATCAAAGTGGCGGACCTCACCGGCCACAGCGACGACGCCGCCGTGCTCGTACTCACCTACGACAGGTAGCGCCATGACCGCCATGGCGAGCAGCAACGAACGGCTCCGGCACTACGCCGCGCTGGGCCTGCGGATCGCTGCCGTCGCGGCGGTCTACTACGCGGCCGCCAGGATCGGGCTGATGCAGCAGCTGGTCCGTGGGCAGATCACACCGTTCTGGCCGCCGACCGGTATCGCCCTGGTGGGCCTCCTGCTCTGGGGCATACGGATCTGGCCGGGAATCGCAATCGGCGCGTTCCTGGTGAACGTGTCGCTCGGTCCTTCGATTCTTCCGGTGGCCGCGATCGCGGTCGGCAACACACTGGCCCCGGTCTGCGCGTATCTGCTGCTCAGACGGGCCGGCTTCCGCATCGAGATGGACCGGCTGCGGGACGCGCTCGCCCTGGTCTTCCTGGGCGCGCTGGGAGGAATGCTGATCAGTGCGACCCTCGGAACGGGGGTACTGGTGCTCTCCGGCGCCCTGGCGGCCGACGAGTTCTGGCCTGCCTGGTCGGTGTGGTGGACGGGCGATGCGATGGGCGTGCTGGTCATCGCACCGCTCCTGCTGGCCATCCGCACCTACCGGTGGCCACGTGGTGTTCCCGTCCACCGCTGGGCCGAGGCAGTGGCCCTGCTGGCCGGCACCGCCGTCGTCGCCGCGGTGGCCACCCGCAGCACCCTCGGCCTGCTCTTCCTCGTGTTCCCCTGCCTGATCTGGGCGGCGTTCCGCTTCCAGCTGGTCGGCGCCGCTCCCTGCGTACTGATCGTTTCGGTCATCGCGATCGATGCGGGCACGCAAGGGGTCGGCCCGTTCTCCGGGCACGACCTCCTCGCCAAAATGGTCATCCTGCAGGCCCTCAACGGGTCCGTCGCCCTGACAGCCCTGTTGCTCGCGGTCACCATCACCGAGCGGGACCACACCCGCCGGGAGATCGAGCAGGTCTGCCGACGGCTGACCGAGGCGCTGGCGCGGCTGACCCCGGTCGAGAAGGGCGAGGCGTGGCCGCCCACCCGGTCGCGGACGGAGCGCGGCCGGGACGCGTAACCCGTTGCGAGCTGCTCATGCCCGCGGAACCGAGGCGCCTCAGGACAACTGCCCGTCGTAGTCGGGCAGTTTGAAGGTCCGCTCGGCGTGGCCGCCAACGAGGTCGGACTCGCGGTTGCCGACGTTGGCGATGATCGTGTAGCCCTGCGCCTCGATCTCTCCCCGCTTGCTGGTCTTGTAGGCACTGACCTCGTCGAACAGGTCGGGAAGGTCGCGTACGTAAATGCCGGAGACGGGATAGCCCACGGCCTTCAGATTGGCGTCCGTGAGGCTCTTGATGATGCCCGGCCGTGCGGTGACGAAGAAGACGGCGACACCCCGGGCCTTCGCGTACCGGGCCAGCTCCAGGGACGGCTTGACGGCCGGGGTGGGCAGCTCGTACCAGGGGTGGAAGTCCGTCTCCAGCGTCGTGTTGTCGACGTCGAAGACGATGGCGAGCTTCTGCCCGGCGGCGTTCGCGGTGCGCTGCTGGACATAGGGCAGCGCCTGGTCGATCACTGCCCGCACGTCGTTCTGCCAGGTGGCGTAATCGACCTCTGCCTGCAGTGCCGAGGCGGCGGTCGTCGTCGCTGCCGGGGCAGCGGCGGCCGCCGGCACGGTGGCGGCGGCGTTCACCCCCAGGCCCAGCGCCGCAACGACCGAAACCGCGCCGATCCGCTGACGCACACCGCGTCCTGTCATGGTCCGCTGCTCCTTGAAGTGGGGGGTCGGCGAGCGCGACCACTTCGCCCTCGCACGTCGCTGTCATGCTCACGATCGCGAGTGGACGCGAGGCTACCGGCAGGTAACCGACCGGTAGAAGACTCTCGACGAACAACTTCTTGGAGTGGGGGCAGCGGAGTTGGCCTTGAGAGGGCTGGGGCGGCCGGCCAACAGCGGTCGGAGGTCCGGAGATTGGAGAAACCACTCCGGTCAGCGAGAGCAAGCCTCGGCTCAGTCCAGCAGGCGGAAGTCCGCATAGTCGAAGCCGGGCGCGACGACGCAGCTCACCAGCACCGGCTCGTCCCCTGCCGGACGCGCCGACTGCCAGACGCCGCCCGGCACCAGGACCTGCGGGCGCTCCCCCTGCTCAATGCCCGGCCCCGCCCGGACCGTCTCGGGCTCGCTCCCCGGCTCGGTACCGTCCCCACCGAGGAACAGATCCAGCGGCCCGCCGCGGTGCCACAGCCACAACTCGTCCGAGCGGACTGTGTGCCAGCGGGATTCCTCGCCCGGACAGAGCAGGAAGTAGATGGCCGTGGCGGCCGGCCTGGGGCCCGGATAGCCGTCGGGCCGGAACATGTGACGGGCGATCCACGTCTCGGTGAACCATCCGCCTTCCGGGTGCGGCTCCAGGTTCAACTGCTCTGCCAGGGCCGGGCGTTCTCTCTTGGTCACCGGCACAGTCTGCTACGCGGGGCTCTCCGCGCGCCGCAGACGGACCATCATCCCCCCCGGCGGGGTCAGAGGCGAGGCGTTCTGCGGTCCTCCTGCCGATTCGGTACGGCTACCGCGCACAGCTTCCCTCGGGCGCACCCTCCGGCCGGGCTGTGGCGGCCACCCGCCGGCCGCGGCCGGGCAAGGCCGCAACCCCCACCCCGTCCCCCTCCCGGACGCAGCCACCCGGATCAAGCCGATCTGCGAACTTCGCCCCATCTTCCTACGGTGGCTGAATGGCAGTCAGACACTTGCTGCGCTCCTACGTCATCCGCGCCGTGGCCCTGGCCACCGGCGCGCTCGTCCTCCTGCCCGCGCCGGCGGCGGCGCTGTCCGCGGCCGAGCCCGCGCCTCCCCGACCCCGGCCCGCTCCCCCGCGTTCCCTGCTGGACGGACCGGGGACGAAGGTACGGGCCACCCGCAGCACACCGGACCTGCCCGAGGATCTGTCCGCCCTGTCCTGGCTCGTGGCCGATGCGGACACGGGTGAGGTGATCGCCGCTCGCAACGCCCATCGCCGACTGCCGCCCGCCAGCACGCTGAAGACGCTGTTCGCCGTCACCGTCCTCCCACATCTCGACCCGCGCCGACGCCACACGGCCACCGACGAGGAACTCGCCGACGTCGGCGACGGCAGCAGCCTTGTCGGCGTCTCGCCCGGACTGACGTACAGGGTGGCGGACCTGTGGCGAGGAGTGTTCCTGATGTCGGGCAACGACGCCGTGCATGTGCTGGCGGCCATGAACGGCGGGCTGGAGACGACCGTCCGGCAGATGCAGGACAAGGCGCGCGCCCTCGGCGCCCGGGACACCCGCGTGGTGACCCCCGACGGCTATGACGAGCCGGGGCAGGTGTCCTCCGCGTACGACCTTGCCGTCTTCGGGAGGGCAGGGCTGCGGGATCCGGATTTCGTCCGGTACTGCTCGACCGCCGAAGCCGACTTCCCCGGTGACGGGTACTCGTACCCGATCATGAACACCAACCGGCTGCTCACCGGTGCCGACGGTGTGGGCCGGTATCCCGGACTGATCGGCGTCAAGAACGGATACACCAGCAACGCCGGATACACCCTGATCGCGGCGGCCCGCCACGAGGGGCGCACCCTGCTGGTGACGGTCATGAACCCCCAGTCGGACGACGGGCAGGCGGTGTACGAGGAGGCCAGGGAGCTGCTGGACTGGGGGTTCGACGCGGTGGGCGGCGGCGTCAGGCCCGTCGGATCACTGCTGCCTCCGTCGGCGGCGCGCCCGGCCGCCGCCGAGCCGACCGATCAGGCCACGCAGCACCAGAGGGCCGAGAAGCCTGGGGGCGGCCGCCCCGGGGAGACGGCCTGGCCCGTCTTGGCGATCGCCGGCACCGGCTCGGCCGTCCTGGTATCGGGAGCGCTGGCGACCGGTGTCCTCGTGATGGTCCGGCGCCGGAACAAGCAGCAGGCCGGAGGCGGGGAGCCTGCATGACCGGCACACCCACGATGGCCGGCCGCGTCCGTGTGTGGACAACGAGGGGCAACCGATCGTTATGCTGCGCCCCAAAGCGTTCAAACGCACAATGCGCACGGACTCGGCGAGGGGGCCGTCATGCGGGAGCCGGTCGAACTGAGGCGTCAACGGATCCTGGCGGTTGTCCAATCGCGCGGCGCGGTCCGCGTCACCGATCTCGCGGCTGAGCTGAACGTCTCGGTGGTCACGGTCCGCCGGGACGTCGAGGAGCTCGCGCGGGCCGGCAAACTGCGCCGCGGACACGGGGTGGCCCGATCGGCCGTGCCCGTCGAGGAGAGCGCGGCGCCCGACGAACCGCCCGCGGACGGTGACACGGTCGCCCTGGTCGTACCGGAGCGCCATTCGTATCTCTTCGAGACGCTGCACGGCGCGCGGCCGGTCCTCGAGGAGGCCGGGCTGCGTATCGCCCTGCACATCGCGCCGCAGGTGCCCGGGGCGGAACGCCCTCTGGTGGAGCGCGCGCTGGCGGGCGGCGCGCGCGGGCTGCTGATCGCTCCTCGGTGGCGCAGCGCCGCCGCCGAGGAGGCGGACTACGGCTGGCTGTCGGAGCTGGGCGTGCCGACGGTGCTGATGGAGCGGCGGCCGCGGCCCGGCAGTGCGCTCCACGCGCTGGACTCGGTGTGCTCGGACCACTGGTACGGGATCCATCTCGCCGTGGACCACCTCGTCTCGCTCGGTCACCGGCGGATCGTGCTCGCCGCGCGGAACGACAGCCCGACGGCGCGCGCCATCCGCGCGGCCTTCGCCGACATCGCCGCCCGGCGACCGGAGATCGAGGACTGGGCGATCACCCTGAGTTCCCCGGATGCCGTGCCCGAGCTGGGTGGCCCGGGCCCTTACGCGGCCCTCGGGCCGGCGAACTCGTCCAGCAGCAGCATGACTTCGGCCGGCGGGGGCGCGGGTTCGTCCAGCGGCACCGGCGCGTCGGCCGACGGGGCACATACGCAGGGCGCCCCCGCACCGGACGGCGGCCGCACGGTCCCTGCCCACGGCTCCGGCACATCCCCCGGCGAGGCCACCGCTTCCGCAGCCGACAACACGCACGTAGATCTCGCCGGCTTGCTGCGCGAGCGCGGCGCGACCGCCGCCCTGCTGCACGGCGACGTCGACGCTCTGATGCTCGTTCAGCACCTCATGGACAGCGGCGTGAAGGTTCCGCAGGACTGCTCCGTTGTCGCGTACGACGACGTGGTTGCCGCCCTCGGCAGTACGCCGTTGACGGCCGTGGCCCCGCCGAAGGCGGCGATCGGGCGTGCGGCCGCCGAGTTGCTGCTGTACCGGCTGACGCGGCCGCACACGGCGGGACCCGAGCCGGCGCGCAGGATCGAGCTGCTGCCCGAGCTCAAGGTGCGCGGCTCCGCACTGCCGATTCCCGTTACTGCCGATTCCCGTTCTGGACTGAGCGTTTGACCGTTTCAACGATCTTCTGATCGATCTATTGACCCGGACCGTTCATGCGATCAGTATTCCCGTGTCTCGAAGAGGAGCCGCGGGAGGCACTCATGTCCGGTCGACAGAGCCGTCGATCCGTGCTCGCCGCGATCACCGCCCTGCCGCTGACCGGTGCCGTAGGCGCCTGCAGCGCAAGCGACGGAAGCGGTCGATCGCGCAGCACCAGCAGGACCACACGCATCACCTTCTGGTCAGCCCTGCGTGGCAGCCAGGAGGTCGTGGACGCGTTCAACCGTACGCACGACCGCATCCAGGTCGATTTCCAGCAGATCCCCTCGGGCGGCCAGGGCGGCTACGCCAAGCTCAGCAACGCCGCCCGTGCGGGCAACGCCCCGGACGTCGCCACCATCGAGTACCCGCAGGTGCCCGGCTTCGCCATCGACGGCGTCGCCCGGGACATCACCTCGCTGGTCAGCGACCGGCTGCGCGCCAAGCTGCTGCCCCAGGCACTGGGCCTGACGACATTTCAGGGGCGTCAGTACAGCGTCCCGCTGGACGTCGAGCCGATGGTCATGCACTACCGCACCGATCTCTTCGACGAGTACGGCCTCGAGGTCCCCCGCACCTGGGACGAGTTCGCGGAGACGGCGCGCGCGGTGCGGCGCAAGGCGGGCGACCGGCGGCTCGTGCTCTTCCCCACGGACGGTGCGATGCAGTTCGCGGCCTACTCCTGGCAGGCGGGCGCCCAGTGGTTCGACACCCGCGACGGTGCCTGGAACGTCTCGCTCGCCGACGACCCGACCCGGCGCGTCGCGGCGTACTGGCAGCGGCTGGTCGACGACGACATGGTCTTCATGAACGCGGTCGAGAGCCGGCAGAGCGACGCCCAGATCGGGGAAGGGCTGGTGCTGACCCGGCTCAGCGGCGCCTGGGAGGCAGGTGCGCAGATGAACGCCCGCCCGGCCCAGAAGGGCCAGTGGAAGATCGCACCACTCCCCCAGTGGGACCCGGACAGGCCGGTCGTCGGCACTCACGGCGGCTCCACCTTCGCCGTCACCAAGGACAGCAAGCACCCCGAGGCCGCCATGGAGTTCATCGAGTGGCAGGTCTCCCACCCCGACGCGCTCCGTGCCCGTCTGTCCAGCGGCACCAGCAGCCAGTATCCGGCCGCGCCGGATCTCGTCGCCGTCGGCCGGAAGGCCTTCGACCGCTCGTACTACGGCGGTCAGGACATCTACACCCTCTTCGAGGAGCAGGCGGCCGCGATCCGCGACGGCTGGGTCTGGGGCCCTCGGATGACGGCGACCCAGCGGGTCATGCAGGACGGCTTCGCCAGGGCGAGCGGCGGCCAGGGTTCGCTCATCGGCTCCGTACGTGCGGCCCAGGACGGCACCATGCCCGACCTGAAGGCGCTGGGGCTGTCCACCACCGAGCACAGCACGTGAGCCCGGTGAATCCCATGAGCACCGGAGCCCCTCTCCTCTCCCTGCGCCCGCTCGAAAGGCAGGTGACATCCCCATGACCACCACAGCCCCGTCCCACGCCACGGCCGCTTCCCGCGGCGCCGCCCGCTCCGGACGCGCGGTCGCGCATGGCTCCCGCAAGGCCGCCCGCTGCCGTCAACTCGCCGCGGTCGGCGTCCTGATGACGCCGTTCTTCCTCCTCCTGCTGACGGTCTTCCTGATCCCCGTCGGGACCGCCGTATGGCTGAGTTTCTTCAGCGACGACCAGCCTGGGCTCGGCTTCGGCCCCGAGCGCACCGTCTTCGTCGGGCTCCGCAGCTACGCCGCCGTGCTGACCGACCCGACCTTCCTGTCGGGGCTCGGCACGGTCGCCCTGTACTGCCTGATCTACATCCCGCTGATGGTGATCGGCGCCCTCGCGCTGGCCCTGCTGCTCGACTCCGGTGCGGTCCGTCTGAGGTCCTGGGCGCAGCTCGGACTGTTCCTGCCGCACGCCGTGCCGGGGATCATCGCCGCCCTCATCTGGCTGTATCTCTACACCCCCGGCATCAGCCCGGTGATCGAACTGCTGGGCAAGGCCGACATCACGATCGACTTCCTCGGCGTGCACACCGTGCTGCCGTCCATCGTGAACATCGCGCTGTGGAGCAACCTCGGCTACAACATGGTGATCTTCTACGCCGCGTTGCAGGCCGTCCCCCGCGAGGTCATCGAGGCATCGGTGGTCGACGGCGCCGGGCCGGTCCGTACGGCGCTGCTGGTGAAGACGCCGCTGGTGCGCTCGTCGATCGTGATGGTCGCGATGTTCACCCTCATCTGGGCGCTGCAGCTGTTCACCGAGCCGATGCTGCTGAGCCAGTCCTCACCGATGATCAACTCACGGTTCTCGCCGAGCATGTACATCTACGATGCCGCGTTCACCCGCAACAACTACAGCCTGGCCGCGGCCGCCTCCGTCGTACTGCTGATCTGCACGATCGCCCTCTCCTACGGGGTCACCCGCTGGACCAACCGCACCAACTCGACCGGGGAGGACGCCCGATGAGCGCATCCCACACCACCGCGCTGCGTCCCGGCCTGCTGGGCCGCTCCACCGTCAACGTCGTGGTCGCCCTCTCCGTCCTCTACACGCTCCTGCCGGTCCTCTGGCTGGTGCTGGCAGCCGCCAAGAACCGGGACGCGCTCTTCGGCAGCGACCTGCTGTCGCTCGGCGACTTCTCCTTCGTGCAGAATCTGCGCGACCTGTTCGCCATGGACGGCGGTCTGTACGGACGCTGGTACGTCAACAGCCTGCTGTACGCCGTCGTCGGCGCCGCGGTCGGCGCGCTGGTGAGTGTGGCCTGCGGCTACGCCTTCGACAAGTACCGCTTCCGGCACAAGGAGAAGCTGTTCGGGCTGGTCCTCGCCGCGGTGATGGTGCCGCAGACCGTGCTGGCGCTCCCGCTCTATCTGATGGCCTCGGGCGCCGGCCTGGTGAACACCTTCTGGGCGGTCTTCATCCCCGTTCTGTTCAACCCGTTCGGCGTCTACCTCGGGCGGATCTTCAGCCAGGGCTACGTACCGGACGAGGTCCTGGAGGCCGCGCGCGTCGACGGCGCGGGCGAACTGACGACCTACCTGCGGGTCTCACTGCGGATGCTGGGGCCCGGACTGGTCACCGTCTTCCTCTGCCAGCTCACCGCCATCTGGAACAACTTCTTCCTGCCGATGGTGATGCTCTCCGACCAGGAGCTCTATCCGGTGAGCCTGGGCCTCTACCAGTGGAACAGCTCGGCCACCGTCTCGCCCGAGTACTACCCGGTCGTCATCATGGGCTCGCTGCTCGCGATCGTGCCGCTGATCCTCGCCTTCGCCCTGCTGCAGCGGTTCTGGCGGTCGGGGCTCACGGCGGGGTCCGTCAAATAGCCGCACTGGGACCGTGGTTCCACATGCGCCGACCGTCCACAGCACTCCCGCGGTTCCAGGAGACGGCAGTTCCAAGAGACACAGCACTTCCAGGGGAACGGAGTTCCAGGAGACAGATGCCCAACGCAGCAGCCAGCACCCATGCCCGGTCTCGTCCGCGTGCCGCCCTCGCCATGTCGCGGGACGCCGCGGCGGCCGTCCTCGATCCGCCGTCCCTGGCCGCGCTCGGCGAGGTGTGCGACCTCGCTCCGCTGCCCGTACTCGACGACTTCACCACCGAGCGCGCCCGTACCGTCCTCGCGGACGTCGAGCTCCTCGTCACCGGCTGGGGCTGCCCGCGCCTCGACAAGGCCGTACTCGATGCCGCGCCCCGGCTGCGTGCCGTCGTACACACCGCCGGTTCGGTCCGACCGCACATCACCGATGCCTGCTGGGAGCGCGGCATCGAGGTGTCGTCGGCGGCCTCTGCCAACGCTCTCCCGGTGGCCGAGTACACGGTCGCGATGATCCTGCTGGCCGGAAAGCGCGTTCTGGAGCGGGCCCGCGACTTCCGCTCGAACCGGCGGCGCGACAACTGGCTGCACACGCCCGCCAGCGTGGGCAACTACCAGCGCACCGTCGGCATCCTCTCCGCCTCGCTCGTCGGCCGCCGCGTGATCGACCTGCTCCGCCCGTACGATCTGCGGATCCTGCTGCACGACCCGTACGTCCCCGACGACGAGGTGACCGCACTGGGTGCCCGCCCGGTCGGACTGGACGAACTCTTCGCCCAGTCCGACATCCTGAGCGTCCACACCCCGCTGCTGCCCTCCACCCGAGGGCTCGTCAGCCGCGAACTGCTCACGGCCATGCGCCCGGACAGCATGCTCATCAACACCGCGCGCGGCGCCGTCGTGGACCAGGACGCGCTCACGGATCTCCTGCTGGAGGGCAGGATCCGTGCTGTTCTTGACGTCACGGATCCCGAGGTGCTGCCGCCCGGCCATCCGCTGTGGGACTGCGACAACGCCCTCCTCACCCCGCATCTCGCCGGCTCCCAGGGCAACGAGTGGCGGCGGCTCGCCGAGCTGGCCGTCGGCGAGGCGGGCCGCTGGGCCGCGGGCGACGGCTTCGCCCATCCCGTACGACGCGAAAGGCTGGCATTCCTGGCATGAGCTCGCCGCTGCAACTCCCCGAAGACGACCGTGAACTGAGCCCGTACACCGGCTACACCCGGGCCCACTGGGAAGCCGCGGCCGACGGACTGCTGCGCGCCGCATGGCGGTGGGCCACGCCCGGCGGCGCCCTGCTCGACCTGCCGGGGAGGCCGTCACGGTCGGGTGTGCGGTCGGACGGCCTGGAGGGCTACGCCCGCACGTTCCTCGCCGCCGCGTTCCGCGTGGCAGGCGCGGACGGCAAGGACCCGCACGGGTGGCTCGACCGGTACGCGGACGGCATCGCCGCGGGAACGCGCACCCCCGGCCGTGACGACGCCGAGTCCTGGCCGCTCATCCTCGACCACGATGTGCAGGGCCAGCCGATGGTCGAGTCCGCTTCCGTGGCCCTCGGGCTGCGGCTCACCCGGCCGTGGCTGTGGGACCGGCTGGAGCCGGACGTGCAGGACCGGGCCGAGGAGTGGCTGCGCGGCGCGATCCGCCATGTCCCCGCGCCGAACAACTGGTACCTGTTCCCCTTCACCGTGGCCGGTTTCCTGGAGTCGGTCGGGCGCGGCGACGCGGAGACGGCCCGCGCCCACGAGCGGGCCCTGGACCTGATGGAGAGCTGGTACCGCGGCAACGGCTGGTACGCCGACGGCGACGGCCGCGCCTTCGACCACTACAACGGCTGGGCTCTGCACCTCTATCCCGTGCTCCACGCGCACCTGGCGCAGGACACGGATATGTCGGTGCTCTACGGTGCCCGGCTGCGCGAGCACTTGGAGGGTTTCGGGCTGTTCTTCGGCGCCGACGGCGCCCCGCTCCACTACGGACGCTCGCTGTCGTACCGCTTCGCCGCGGGTGCGGCGGTGGGCCTGGGCGCGGTCACGGGCCATACCCCGCTCACACCGGGGGCGTCGCGGCGGCTGCTGAGCGGATCTCTGCGCTACTTCCTCGACCGCGGGGCGGTCGACGAGGACGGCCTGCTCACGCTGGGCTGGCACGGCCCGCACGAGGCGACGCTGCAGACCTATTCGGGCCCCTCGTCGCCGTATTGGGCGTCGAAGGCCTTCGTGTCGCTGCTCGCCCCCGCGGACCATCCGCTGTGGACGGCGACCGAAGAGAGCGCTCCCAGCGAGGACGCCGACCGCGTACTGGCGCTTCCGGCTCCCGGCCTGCTCGTGCAGAGCACCCGCGCGGACGGGATCGTGCGACTGCACAACCACGGCAGCGACCATGTCCGCCCGCACGAGGGTGAGTCGGCTGCCGCGGACGATCCGCACTACGGCCGCCAGGCGTACTCGACACGGACCGGGCCCACGGCGACCGCCAACGTCCACGACAACCACCTCTCCGTGGAGGTCGCCGGGGTCCGCAGCGTGCGCCGCCGCATCCGGCCGCTGGGCGCGGGGCACGGCGACGGCTGGGGCTGGGCGGCCTCCTGGCACCTTCCGGTGTTCGTCTCGGGCCCGCCTATGGTGCCGGGGTTGCGGGTGGAGAGCGTCACGGTGGTGCGGGGACGGTACGAATTGCGGGTGCACCGCGTGATCGGCGCCCCTGCCGGAGCCCACGTCACGCAGACGGGTTGGGCGACCGGGCCCGAGGAGCCCCTCGTGTCCGCGCTCCACCCGCTGTACGGCTGGACCGACCACGACGAGGTCCGCGCGCCGCAGGGCACGGCCTTCACCCGCTGGGCGCACGTTCCGCGCCTCACGGCCGGTGCGGACGGTACGGGGCTGTACGCCGCCCTGGCCACGCTCTCGGCGGAGCCCGATCCGGCGCCGTTGTCCGCCGCCGTGACCGTGGTGGTGGTCGAGTCGGACCGGATCGAGGTGCGGTGGGCGGAGGACGGGTCCCTCACCCGGGTCGGCTTCGATCCGCTGGAGGTCGACCAGAGGGAGGCCTAGTTTTCGGGAGGCCTGGCCTTCGGGTGGCATGGCGGCGCAGCGGCGCGGCAGGCGGGGCGTGGGTCCGGGCAACTCGCCTTGCCCGGGCATGGTTGGGCATACGTGCTACCCGGAGCCGGCGCGGGTTGAGGGGTCGGCGCTGTCGTCGCTCGCGGCTCCCGAGCTGCGGTCGGCTGCGGCCCCGGGGCTGCGGTCGGCTCCGTACCCCGGGCCGCGGTCGGCTCCGAACCCCGGGCCGCGGTCGGCTCCGCCCCCGAGGGCCGCGGTCGGATCCGTACCCCGGGCTGCGGTCGGCTCCGAACCCCGGGCTGCGGTCAGCTACGTCCCCCGGGCCACGGTCGGCTCGTGCCCCGGGGCTGCCGTCGGATGCGACCCGCCGTCGGCCGCAGCCCCCGAGCCGCCGTCGGCTCCGACAGCCGAGGTGCGGTCAGCTCCGACCCCCGAGGCGCCGACGGCCCCAGCCCCCAAGCCGCCGTCAGCCGCAGTCCCCAAGCCGCCGTCGGCCGCGGCCCTGGAGCTGCGATCGGCCGCGGCCCGGAGTTCGTCGCGGACCCGTACGGCGTCCCGGTCCTCGCCGTCCGCGCTGCCGTACAAGCGGGGCCGCGGGTGGGGCCGGCGGCGGTGGCTGGGCTCCAGACCGCAGACGAGGAGCGCCAGCAGGGCCAGGGCGATGAGTGCGGCGGTCATGACGGCCGCCCCGCTCCCGGGTTCACGGCGACGGCCTTGAAGAACGTGTAGAGGAACGTACCCCCGTCGGCCGCGGTCCGGTGCAGGTCGGCGATGCCGCGGTCCCAGTCGGCCCGGTTGGTGAGGCCCGCGGCGAGTGCCTCGTCACGGACGGATTCGACCATCGCGATGAAGGTGTTCCGGGTGAAGCCGTCGACCAGCGTGGGCCAGGTCTCATCGGCGTACATCGTCCGCGGGCCGACGACCACGTCCGTGTAGCCGGCGCCGGTCAGCAGCGGCTGGAGCTGCCGGCCCAGCAGCGCGTTACCGCCTGCGGCGGACTGCAGGCGCACCTGGTGGCCGATCACCGCGTGGGCGTAGGAGCTGTCGGGGTGGAAGAGGGCGGAGCCGTGGTCGCCCTCGATCACGGTGACGGTGCCGCCCGGGCGCAGTACGCGCCGGAGCCCGGCCAGTGCCCGCGCCGGGTCCGGCAGGTGTTCCAGGACGAAGCACACGAAGACGTGGTCGAACTCCGCGTCGGCGAACGGCAGGTCGTGCAGGTCCGCGCGCACCCAGTCCACCCGCGCCCACGGGGCCCGGGCCGCCACGCGAGCGCGCGCCTGTGCGAGCGAGGCGTCGGAGACGTCCACCGCGACGAAGTGCGCGCCTGGGCTGCCCGTCGCCAGGTGCACCGTCTGGGCGCCCGTGCCGCAGCCGACCTCGAGCACCCGGCTGCCCGCCGGATAGGTGGTGCCGGCATGCAGCAACTGCGCCAGCGTGTCCGCCTGGTCGCCCAGGCGGCGCGTCTCGTGCGCCGAGTAACCGTGCACGTAACCGACTGTGGTCATCGTCTGCCCCCGCTTTTCCTCATCGCGGCCGCCGGCAGGCCGTCGCGTTCCCGGCCGTCGCGTGCCCGGCCGTCCAACAGCCCCGGAGTGCTGCGCCGTTGTGTTCATGCCTTCACCCTGCTGCCACAATGGCTCTGTGGACAGGTCCAAAGATGACGCTCCCAACAGGTCCAAAACGCCGGGGTCCGACTTCCTGCAGCTGAACATCGACGACGCTCCGGCGGGCGGGCGCGCCGAGTGGCTGGCCGGGCAGTTGCGGCGCGCCATCGCGGACGGCCGTCTGCCGCTCGGCAGCAGGCTGCCGGCGACCCGGGTTCTGGCCGGTGATCTGCGGGTCTCTCGAGGAGTGGTCACCGAGGCGTACCAGAGGCTGATCGAGGACGGGCACGTCGCCGGTCACGGCCGCAACGGAACGATCGTGGTGGCCGCCCCCGTTGGGACGACGGTCGCCCCGCCGGCCCCGGCCCCCGCAGCTCCCCCGGCACCGGGCACCCCGTTCGCCGCCGCGCCCGGCCCCGACGTGTTCGAGACACTGCGCGCGATGCCCGCCAGGATCGACCTGTCACCCGGTGTCCCGGACCTCACCGCGTTCCCGCGGGCGGCGTGGCTGCGCGCCGAACGCACCGTCCTGAGGGAACTGTCGGCGTCGGACTTCGGATACGGCGACCCTCGCGGCACACCGGCGCTGCGACTCGCCGTCGCCAACTGGCTCGCCCGTAACCGCGGCATCAAGGCCGACCCCGGTGACGTGCTGATCGTCGCCGGCACGGCCCAGGCGTTCGGGCTTGTCGCGCGGGTGCTCGGTCGCGACGGCATCGAGGCCGTGGCGGTGGAGGATCCGGGCTCCCTCGGCGCCCGCCAGCAGCTGGGCAGCGAGGGGCTGCGCACTCCACCGGTACGGGTGGACTCCGCGGGCGTCCGCGTCGACGAACTCCGCGCCACGGGCGTACGCGCCGTTCTGCTGACCCCGGCCCACCAGTTCCCGACCGGGGTGGTGCTCACCGGCGAACGGCGGCGCGAACTGATGGACTGGGCGCGGGCGGGCGGCCTCGTCCTCGAGGACGACTACGACTCCGAGCACCGCTACGACCGTCCTCCGGTCGCCGCACTGCAGCCCATGCTCCCCGAGCACGTCTGCTACGCCGGCAGCGTTTCCAAACTCCTCGCGCCGGCCCTGCGTACGGGATGGGTGGTCGCGCCGGCCCGGTACCGGGAGGCCCTCGTGAGCGCCAAGCGCTTCACGGACCTCGGCAATGCCGCACTGCCGCAGCTGGTCCTGGCGCGGCTGATGGAGTCGGGCGAGCTGGAGAGCCATCTCCGCCTGCTGCGCAAGCGCCACCGCCGGCGCCGCGACGCGATGATCGAGGCGATCGGGAGGCACCTTCCGCGGGCGGTGGTGCACGGCGCCGCGGCGGGCCTGCACCTGACGGTCACGTTCGACGCCGAGTTCGACGACACCGATCTGGCGACGGCGTCGCTCGCGCGGGGCGTGAAGGTGCAACCGCTCTCATGGCACACGCAACTCCCCCATCGACCCGGACTCGTCCTCGGGTATGCCGCCACCACGACGACCCTCATCGGCGAGGGTGTGGCGGCCATCGGAGACGGCCTGCGCAGCGTGGCCCGATCCGGTCCTCGTATGCAGGCATGACCGGCCGGTCACCGGGCACCCGATGACGAGCCCCCGCCGCGTTCCCCCGTCGCGGTGGGGCCTTCCTCCGTCCCGGCCGGCAACCCATCGGCAGACGCCCTCACGAGGTGCCGTGGAAGCGGCGCTGCAGTGCCCGTACCTCCTCCGCGAGGTCCGGAACCGGGCCTTCCACCATCACGCCAGGGGCGATGTCCTGGATCGGCAGCGGCCGCACAGGAGGTGCGGGGACCCCCAATTCGGCGAGCCACGAAACGAGCTGCTCGGACGAACTGACGTACACGATGCGGCCCAGCCCCACCCAGGCATGCGCGGCGGCGCACATCGGGCAGTGCTCTCCGGAGGTGTAGACGGTGGCGGCCGCCCGTTCCTCCGGGGTCATGTGCGTCGCCGCCCAACGAGCGAGCTCGAACTCGGGATGCCGCGTGCGGTCGCCCGACGCCACCCGGTTGTGGTCCTCGCCGAGCACGGTCCCGTCCCCGCCGACCAGCACGGAACCGAAGGGTTCGTCACCCTCCTCCAGCGCCTCGGCCGCCAGCTCCACACAGCGGCGCAGGTGCCGCAACTCGCCATCCGTCACCATCACGGCCTCCCCTGGATGTGATCGTCAGAGCATCGTGGATCCCGGCCGCAACCGGGCGCGGGGCCTCGGCCGCGGCAGGTGCGCGACGGCAGCTGTCCGTTGCTCTGCCTGGGAGTCGCAGCACCAGGATGCGCAACACCAGGAAAGGCAGGGAGTGGCTGCGTCGCGCCCCCTGGCCGATCATCGCATCATGAGCAATCGAGCCCCACTTGACGCCAAGAGCACGAAGGACACACAGGGCGAGCAGAGCGCAAAAAGCAGAGTGACACCCCTCCGCTCGCTCAACGGGCGGCTCCACACACCCCTGGGCGACAGCCGCCGCTCCCCGCAGCCCGCGGCGGAGTAGACCCGGGCTGTCGGCGACAGCGGAACGGTGGGCGGGCACGCGGACCCGGGGGCGGCGTGCCATGCGTCCCCGAGCTCCATGGGCGCCTGGGCGTGGGTGAGGGGCGGCGCCCATGGGCCGGGCCTCGTACTCCTGAGGACTTCCCTTCGGAGCGGTGTTTCAGGCGCAAAGGTTGAGGCGCGAACTCTCCCACAAGTGGTATGGCGTCGGTATGGTGTCGATATGGCGAAGAAGAAGGTGACCATCACCATCGACAGCGACCGCCTCGCCGCGATCGAGGAAATCGCCGGCAAGGGGCAGGTCTCGGGCTGGATCGACGAGGCCGTGAAGGCGAAGCTCGAGCAGGCCGAGCGTGCTCAGCGTGCCATCGACTGGTTCGCCGGGCGCGCCCGCACCGAGCATCCCGGCCAGTGGGACACGGCCCTGGAGGCCGTGCGTGAGGCCGATGCCCGCCGCGGCTACCCTGCCGCCCAGGGGCAGAGCGCCGCGTGAGCACGGGATACGTTCTCGACCACACCGCGGTCAGCGCCCTCGCGCACGGCAGCATCTACATGGCCGCGCGCGTCCACCACTCCGCGGAGATCGCCCAGCCGCTGTATGTGCCGGCCGGATCCTTCGCCCAGGGACTTGCCGAGAGCGCTCTCGGCGAGGTCGCCCAGATGCTGCAGGACGCTCTCGCCTCGCCCTGCTTCATCTTCCGTCCCCTCGACGAGCCGTCCTGCTGGGCCGTCGCCCAGATCGCCCGCGAACGCGCCACGGACCTGCCGACCGCCCACGCCGCCCACCTCGCTCTCGGCCTCGGCCTGCCCGTACTGACCCGGACCCCCGCCGCGTACAAGCAGATAGACGCCCGGATCGACACCGAGAACATCGAGTAGTGCGGGCGGAAGCGAGCACCGTGACCAGCGCCGCCGCCCCGCCGGTCATGTGACGTCGGCTGTCGCTGCTGTCTCGTTCGACGAGCCGAGCACGGTCACCGTCGTGTGCAGCGCGGCGCAGTACGCCTCGTCGGGGTCGAGCCGGCGCAGCTCCTCCGCGATCAGTTCGGCGGTGGTACGCACCTTCAGTGCCAGGACGCGGCTCGGCTGACCGGGGATGGACAGCCGGGCCACGGGACCTGCCGGCCGGTCGATGTGGATCTCACCGTCGGCGGTCCTCAGCCGTACCGCGGTGATGACGGGGCCGTCGGTGACGACCTTCTCGACCGGTACGCCGAGCCGGTTCGCGAACCAGCGGGCCAGCAGTTCGGCGCTCGGGTTCTCCGCCTCGCTCTCCACCACGGCGGAGGTGATCTCCGATCGCGACTGGTCGAGGGCTGCGGCGAGCATGGAGCGCCACGGTGTGAGCCTGGTCCATGCCAGGTCGGTGTCCCCGGGCGAGTAGCCCGCGGCGCGCGCCTCCAGTTCCTGGAGCGGCCGCTCGACGGCGTATGCGTCTGTGATGCGCCGCTGCGCGAGCGCGCCGAGCGGATCCTTGGCGGGCACGGCCGGGGCGTCGACGGGCCACCACACGACCACGGGCGCGTCGGGCAGCAGCAGGGGCAGCACCACCGAGTCCGCGCGGTCGGTCAGCTCGCCGTGCAGGCGCAGCACGACAGTCTCGCCGGCGCCCGCGTCTGTGCCGACCCGCACGTCGGCGTCCAGGCGCGTGCCGTGGCGGTCGCGTGGGGAGCGGACGTGGCGCTTGATGACGACGAGGGTGCGCGAGGGGTGCTCGCGGGACGCGTCGGTGGCAGCCTTCAGAGCGTCGTAGGCGTTCTCCTCGTCCGTGACGATGACGAGGGTGAGCACCATGCCCACGGCCGGCGTGCCGATGGCGCGGCGGGCCTCGATGAGCGCCTTGTTGATCTTGCTTGCGTTGGTGTTCGTGAGGTCGGTCTTCATGGCCGGCGCCAGCTCCGTCCGTCTCGTGCGAGCATCTCGTCCGCTTCCTCGGGTCCCCATGTGCCCGCCGGATACTGTGCCGGTGTGCCGTGCCTGCGCCAGTACTCCTCGATCGGGTCGAGGATCCTCCACGACTCCTCGACCTCCTCCGTACGCGGGAAGAGGTTGGCGTCGCCGAGCAGGACGTCGAGGATCAGCCGTTCGTAGGCCTCCGGGCTGGACTCCGTGAAGGACTCGCCGTATGCGAAGTCCATCGTCACGTCGCGGAGCTCCATCGAGGTGCCGGGCACCTTGGAGCCGAACCGCACGGTCACGCCCTCGTCCGGCTGCACGCGGATGACCAGCGCGTTCTGCCCGAGCTCCGCGGTGGCGGAGGAGTCGAAGGGCGAATGCGGGGCGCGCTGGAAGACGACGGCGATCTCGGTGACGCGGCGGCCGAGGCGCTTGCCGGTGCGGAGGTAGAACGGCACCCCGGCCCAGCGGCGGTTGTTGACCTCCAGCTTGATCGCCGCGTAGGTGTCGGTCTTCGACTGCTGGTCGATGCCGTCCTCCTGCAGATAGCCGATGACCTTCTCACCGCCCTGCCAGCCGGCTGAGTACTGGGCGCGCACGGTGGACGCGCCCAGGTCCTCCGGGAGATCCACGGCCTTGAAGACCTTCAGTTTCTCGGTGACCAGCGAGGGGGCGTCGAAGCCCGACGGCTCCTCCATCGCCGTCAGGGCGAGGAGCTGGAGCAGGTGGTTCTGGATGACGTCGCGGGCGGCACCGATGCCGTCGTAGTATCCGGCACGGCCGCCGATCCCGATGTCCTCGGCCATCGTGATCTGCACATGGTCGACGAAGGACCGGTTCCAGATCGGCTCGAACATCGTGTTGGCGAAGCGCACCGCCAGAATGTTCTGGACGGTCTCCTTGCCCAGGTAGTGGTCGATCCGGAACACCTCGTCGGGCGCGAACACCTCGTGCACGATCGCGTTGAGGTCCTTGGCGGAGGCCAGATCGTGCCCGAACGGCTTCTCGATCACCGCCCGGCGCCAGGATCCCGCGGGAGCGTCCGACAGCCCGTGCTGCTTCAGCTGCTCGACGACCGTGGGGAAGAACTTCGGCGGTACGGAGAGGTAGAAGGCGAAGTTGCCGCCCGTCCCCTGCGCCTTGTCCAGCTCCTCGATCGTGGCCCGCAGCCGTTCGAAGGCGGTGTCGTCGGCGAAATCGCCGGGAATGAAGCGCATCCCTTCGGCCAGTTGCTGCCACACCTCCTCACGGAAAGGGGTGCGAGAGTGCTGCTCGACCGCGTCGTGCACGACCTGGGCGAAGTCCTCGTCGGCCCAGTCGCGGCGGGCGAAGCCGACGAGAGAGAAGCCCGGGGGCAGCAGTCCCCGATTGGCCAGGTCGTAGATGGCGGGCATCAGCTTCTTCCGGGACAGATCGCCCGTGACACCGAAGATCACGAGGCCGGACGGCCCCGCGATGCGCGGGAGCCGCCGGTCCAGCGGATCGCGCAGAGGGTTCTCCCAGCCGCTGGTCTCTGACATGAGGTCAGGCCTCCTTCGGGCGAGATGTTCGAGTGCCCTGGCCGCCGCTGCCGTGGGCTCCTGCCGGTCGTGGTGGGGCGGGCTGCCGCGGCCCCCGGGTGCGTCGGCCGTCGAGGCAGGCGCTCCTGACTTCCAGGTTGCGCTCCGGCGGGAGATTCCGCGTCACGTTCACGCTGTTACCCTCGCCGATCGTCTCGGGGATCGCCTGCGGACCCACTCCGGAGGGGGTGCCAGCCGTCCAGCCGGCCGGGTCGACCGCGCGACTCGGGCCGGTCGGGCTGGTCTGCCGAGGCCACTCGCAGGGCCCAGGGCCCGCCACGGACTCCCCGTGGCCTCCGGCGCATGCGCAACGCATTCGCTGGTCAGGCGTTTCCGCGTGTCCCCACGAGGGGCCGGCCTGTCCTCCATGCGGGGCCCATCCTCTGCTCGATCTTGTGACCGGTCGGGCGGATCTCAGCTGCCTGGACTTCCGGACAGGCGAACCACGGACGACACAGGACTGTTCCCGGTGCCACGCGGCCTCACGCGCCCCCGATCAGCGGATCTGCCGTACCCCGGGACGGCCCCCGTGTCATGCCGTGCTCCCGGAGCGGCAGGCCGCCACATAGCGCCGGGCGCGATGGCGCAGTGCCCCGAGATCGCCGCCGTCGGGGGCGTCACCGACAAGGGGCCGGCCAACGCCCACGGCGACGGCTCCGGCGGTGAAGTACTCCTCTGCGGCACCGACGTCGACTCCGCCGGCCGGGACGAAGGGGACGTCGGGCAGCGGTTCGCGCAGGGCGGCGAGGTAGTGGGGACCGCCGAGAGATGCGGGGAACAGCTGCACGGCGCCGGCGCCCAGCCGGATCGCGTGGACGGTCTCCGTCGGGGTCAGCGCCCCCGCGAGTACCGGCACTCCGGCCAGCGCGGACGCCGCGACCGCCTCGGTGACGGCCGGGGTGACCACCCAGCCCGCACCGGCGTCCTGGGCACGGCGTACGTCGTCCGCCGTGAGCACGGCGCCCGCGCCGATCACGATGTCGGGGCCCAGGCGGGCAGCGGCACGTGCGATGACGTCCAGGGCGTCCGTGGTCTGGAGCGACACCTCGATGAGCGCCACACCCTCGTCGGCGAGGGCCAGCACGGTGTTGAGCGACGCCTCGGCGTCGCGGCCCCGCACGATCGCGACAAGACGTTCGACGACCAGGACCGAGCGGAAGCGGGCGGTGTCCATGACGCTCCGGGAGACGGCTGCGGGCGGGGCGGTGGTGCGCCAGGGCGGTTGTGGGGAGGCGGTGGTGGGCAGGGCGGTGGTGACCACGTCCGCGGTGCCGGACACCGGGCCGCGACCGGCCCGAGTGACTCCGTCACCGTCACACCGCGAATCTACGGCTCACCCAGCGGATGACCGCGTGCACCGTCTCGTCGTCCAGGGCCGCCAGCACATGGATGGCGGTGGTGTCGCCCGCCTCCGGCGGAACTCCGGCCGCGGTGAGTGCCGTGTGGAGGTCCACCACGCGCTGGTCCTGGGCCGGGAGACGCTGGTCCTTCGCTTCGAAACGCGGATCCTCGGCCCCGAGGTGCGGGGCGTCCAGGGCGTCGAGGCGCGGGGCCTCCGCCTCGAGTGGAGTGGCGTCCGCGCAGCCGCACGGATCGGGCGCGGCGAGCAGGTGGTCGCTCGCCGCGGCCTCGGCGGGCGTAGGGCGGGAATCGGCGTCGCCCGCGCATGCCGACAACGTCGTCGAGCGCGAATCGGCCAGCTGACCAAGAGACATGACGCCTCCAGAGAGGGAGCAGGGACTGCATCGGACTGTGCCGGGGAGGAGTGCCACAGTAGAGGGACCGGTTGCTCATTCGGCGCTCAAGCCACCCGATCGCCCCAATAGACTTTTCGTCTGATCAATCCCGACTTATCAGAATCGGCCCACCGCTCGCCCGCATCGCCCTCGCCGGGCCCTCACCGGAGGGAAACCTTTCGGTAACCATTCGGGCGCGATGCCGGGTTAAGGTACTAATCCTCCAAAGGAGTTACGGCACTCGCGCACGTCAACAAGGCCGTTGCGGCCGGTGCAGTTGCAGGCCCGACCAGGAGCTACCGCATGTTACGAGGTACGGCGTTGCGTGCCCTGTTCAGCGTGCTCGCCGGCGTCCTCTTCGCACTCCAGCTGTTCACGCCCTCCGCGCCGGCGGCCACGGGTCACAAAGCGCACGTCGCCTCCACCGAGGCCGAAGTCGCCAGTCCCGCCAACTGCGGTGACGCCCACCCCGTGGAGACCGACGCACGACCCGTGTACGCCCGCGACCGGCAGCGCGCCGAGGAGTTCTCGACGCAGAGCCCTCCGCACGGCGCAGAATCGCGTGACCCCGCCGCCTCGGCGGTGTCGGCATCCCGTGTCCCCGCCGGCCCCTCCCACCGTCTGCCAAGACCGGCGACGGACAGATCGCCCGCGGTGCTCCAGGTCTTCCGCTGCTGACCGGACCAGGTCAGGAGCGAGTCCGGGACGGTTCCCGCCCTCCATCTTCCGGCGCCGCCATTCCCCTCTCGCCCCGTGCGCCCATGTGCGCCGCGCGGGGTCGCTCCCTCCTGCCCGCCGCCAGTGACACTCCGTACTCGTACGACGACGCGCCCCCCGGGGCGCGCTGGAGGCATTCCCTATGCAGCCCCTCATCGATCACGCACGCTCCTTCCGGAAGCAGTCAGCTGCCCGCTCGGAGGAGTTCGCGCGCCTGGCGCAAGGCCAGTCGCCGCAGGCCCTGTTCATCACCTGCTCCGACTCCCGGGTCGTCCCGGCACTGATCACCGGGGCCCGCCCCGGCGAGCTCTTCGAGCTGCGCACCGCGGGCAACATCGTTCCCCCCTACGCGTCCGGGCACCCGACCGGCGAGGCCGCCACCATCGAGTACGCCGTGGAGGTGCTCGGCGTCGCGGACGTGGTCGTGTGCGGCCACTCGCACTGCGGTGCCGTCGGCGCGCTGGTGCGCGGCGACGACCTGACGTCCGTGCCCGCGGTGCGCGACTGGCTCACCCAGGCCGCGCCCCGCCCGGACGGCACCCAGGACGACCCGGCCGTGGCACAGGCCGTGCAGAACCACGTGCTGGCGCAGATCCTCCGGCTGCGGTCCTACCCCGGTATCGCCCGGCGACTGGAGGACGGCCGACTGCGGCTGCACGCCTGGTACTACGAAGTCCACACCGGAACCGTGCTCGCCCACGATCCGGACGCCGACACCTTCACGGCCCTGTGAGCGCGCCCATGGAAACCTCGCGCACGGACACCTCTCGTTCGACATCCGCCGACCGCTCCGCCGGCCGTCTGCGCGGCCGCCTTGCCGCGCCCCGCTCTGCCTGGCGGCAGGACTTCGCCGCCTCGCTCGTCGTGTTCCTCGTCGCGCTGCCGCTGTGCGTGGGCGTGGCCGTCGCCTCCGGCGTACCGGCCGAACTAGGCCTGGTCACGGGCATCGTGGGCGGTCTCGTCACCGGCTTGCTGCCCGGCAGCAGCCTGCAGGTCAGCGGCCCGGCCGCCGGGCTGACCGTCCTCGTCTACGAGGCGGTGCAGGCGTACGGGCTGCCCGTTCTCGGCGTCATCGTCCTCATCGCGGGACTGCTCCAGCTCCTCATGGGCGGGCTGCGGCTGGGCCGCTGGTTCCGGGCGATCTCCGTCTCGGTCGTCGAGGGCATGCTGGCGGGCATCGGCCTGGTCCTCATCGCCGGGCAGCTCTACTCGCTGGCGGACATCGAAGCCCCCTCGTCGGGCCTGGCCAAGATCGCCGGACTGCCGGGGATGCTCGCCGACGTGGCCGCATCGCCGCAGGCGCAGACCGCGCTGTGCCTCGGAGCCGGCACCATCGCGGTGCTGGTGCTGTGGAAGAAGCTGCCCAAGCCGGTGCAGGTCGTCCCGGCACAGCTGGCCGCCGTCGGACTGGCCACGCTCGCCTCGGCGCTGCTCGGCCTGCCCGTCGCCAAGGTCGAGGTGCAGGGGCTCGTCGAGTCCCTGCAGCCGCCCGGCCTCGGCGAGTTCGGGGAGCTCGCGAACATCGGCCTGATCGGCACGGTGCTCGCGTTCACCCTGATCGCCTCCGCTGAGAGCCTTTTCAGCGCCGCCGCCGTGGACCGGCTGCACGACGGTCCGCGGACCCAGTACGACAAGGAGCTGATGGCGCAGGGCGCGGGCAACACGGTGTGCGGGCTGCTCGGCGCGCTGCCGATGACGGCGGTCATCGTGCGCAGCGCGGCCAACGTCCAGGCGGGCGCGCGGACCAAGGCGTCGCGGGTGCTGCACGGCGTATGGCTGCTGCTGTTCGCCGCCCTGCTGCCGGCCGCGCTCGGCGTCATCCCTGTCGCGGCGCTCGCCGGCATCCTCGTCCACGCGGGCTTCAAGCTGATTCCGGCCCGCGAACTCGTGGGCCTATGGCGCGAACACCGCGGCGAGGCACTGATCCTTGTCGCCACTGCCGTGTCGATCGTCGCGGTCAGCATGTTCGAGGGCGTGCTCATCGGTCTCGCCCTGGCGGTTGTCAAGACGGCCTGGGAGGCCTCTCACGTACGGCTCGAGGTCGTCGACAAGGGCGCCGGGCCCATCCAGGCCTACCTGACAGGCAACGCCACGTTCCTACGGCTGCCGAAGATCCTGGACACGCTGGAGTCGCTGCCGCAGGACCGCCCGGTGGAGCTGCACCTGACCGGGCTGCACCACCTCGACCACGCCTGCCGCACGGCCCTGGAGAACTGGGCCGAACGGCACAGCGGGGCCGACACGGAGCCGGTGAAGGTCACGTCACCGAGCTGACACACGTCTCGGGCCACCGGGCCGGGCGGTACGCAACTGCGCGTACTGTCCGGCCCGTTGGGGTGTCCGCGTGCGGCCCGCCCCTACGGCCCGTACCGGCCGCGCCACGGCCGGCCGCTACGCGTACGTCCGCTTCCCCCGCCGGTACGCGATCTCGCCCAGCATGATGTCCACGGCTAGGAAGCCCACCAAGGGGATACCGAGCAGCGGGACGAAGTAACCGAGCACGGCCACGCCCGCCAGCAGGGGTACCACGACGTAGGCCGGAACGTGCTGCCACGCCCCGCGCGGCACGGGGCGGCCGAAGGCGGAGCCGCGGCCGCGCTGCCACCACATGCGGTAGCCGTACACGATCAGCGTGATCAGCGCGACGGCCAGCGCGACCAGCAGCATCTGGTTGACGAGCCCGAACAGGACGCCCGTGTGCGCGTCGATCCCCCACCGGGTGAGCTTGGCCAGCACGGGATAGTCGGCGAACCGCAGGACATCCGTGACCTCGCCGGTGGCCGGGTCGAGGGCGACGGAGTCCTGTTTCTCCGGCCAGCTCCGCTGGATCTGCTTCACGACGTACGCGGACGAGGCGTCGGCTGGCGGGACGATCTCCACCGGGTTCGACAGGCCTTCCGCCCGGGCGGCCTTCAGGACGGCGTCGAGTCCGACACCGTGCTCGCCGGTCCCGCTCCCCGCCTCGTGCTCGGCGTGCTCACCACCGGCGGCGGTCGCCGTCACGGACGGGGTGGACTGTCCCAGCTGCTCGCGCAGATCGCTGATGGTCTCGCCCGCGTACGCCGACCAGGTCAGCCCTGTGGCGGAGACGAAGAACAACCCGGCGGCCGCCCACACCCCGACCGTGCCATGAAGGGTCAGTGCCCGCCGGCGCCCGGTCGTACCCCGGAGTCTGCGCTGCGCCCTGCGCCGTCCGAACCACAGCACCAGCCCGCCACCCGTGATCACCCACAGCCAGCTCGCCGCGAACTCGCTGTAGAGGCGGCCCGGTTCGCCCAGGTGCAGATCGCGGTGGAGCTCGTCGATCCAGGTACGCAACGGCAGGGCCCCGGTGGAGCCGTACTGCTCCAGTGCCCCTCGGACTTCGCCCGTATACGGGTTCACGAAGACGGCCAGCGTGTGGTCGGGGTCCACGCCCGGAACGCCTGACAGCAGCACGCGGGTGGTCGCCCCGTCTTCCGGAGAGGGCCGCACCGCACTGACCGAGCCCTCGGGGTGCGCCTTGCGCGCCGCGGCCACCTGCTCGGACACGGGCAGTTCACTGCGGCCGACGGGGACCCGCAGCTGGTCCGCGTACACGATCTTCTCGGCCTGGTACGAGCAGGCGTACAGGAATCCCGTGGTGGCTGCGACGAGCAGGAACGGCGCGACGAGCAGGCCCGCGTAGAAGTGCAGTCGCAGCACCAGCGGGCGCAGCGCGGCCCATCCCGACCGGATTCCGGAGGGCGCGGCCTCCGGCAGTTCCTGCAACGGCGGCTGCCCGTCGCCGGCGACGGAAGCGGGGGCTGGTGGCGGCGGTTGAGCGGACATCGTGGCGGCGGCCTCCTGGAGCGAGGGGGGTGGGCGGTCGGTTGTGAGCCGTACCGCACCAGCAGTCGTGCCGGACCGGGCGCGAGTTCCCGGAGGAATGTGTGACCTGCGTCGCACCGACGCCGGGTCGCCGGCCGCTTTGTCGCGGCCCGTGGAGGTCTCTGCGGAGAAAGCGCTTTCGCACCTCTTCTCCAGCCGGGCCACGGCTCGTACGGTGTGATCATTCCGCTCCCCGAGTAGCAAAGGCGGCCCCGCATGGCCCTGTTCGACCTGCCCCTCGACGAGCTGCGCAGCTATCGCACCGCGTCGGTCGAACCCGACGACTTCGACGCCTTCTGGGCGAAGACGCTGGAGGAGGCCCGCGTCCACGGCCTGGACGCCCGCTTCGAGCCCGTCGAGACCGGTCTCAAGAACGTCGAGGTGTTCGATGTGACGTTCGCCGGGTTCGGCGGGCATCCCGTCAAGGGCTGGCTGACGCTGCCCGCCGGGACGACGGAGGCCCTGCCTGCGGTCGTCGAGTTCATCGGCTACGGCGGCGGCCGCGGGCTGCCCCACACGCATCTGCTGTGGGCGTCGGCCGGCTTCGCGCACTTCGTGATGGACACCCGCGGGCAGGGCAGCGGCTGGTCCGCCGGCGACACCCCGGACCCCGTGGGCAGCGGCCCCGCGCACCCCGGCTTCATGACCCGCGGCATCGAGGACCCCGAGAGCTTCTACTACCGGCGGGTGTTCACCGACGCCGTACGGGCGGTCGAGGCCGCGCGCTCCCATCCGCTCGTCGACGCCTCCCGCACCGCGGCCGTGGGTGCCAGCCAGGGTGGCGGCATCACGCTTGCCGTCGGCGGACTGGTACCGGACCTCGCCGCGATCGCTCCGGACGTGCCGTTCCTGTGCGACTTCCCGCGCGCGACGACGATCACCGACCGCGATCCGTACCGGGAAGTGGGCAGGTACCTCAAGGTCCACCGCGGCCGCACCGGGCAGGTGATGCGTACGCTCGCCTACTTCGACGGCGCCCACTTCGCCGCGCGGGGCAGCGCTCCGGCCCTCTTCTCGGTCGCCCTGGAGGACCAGACCTGCCCGCCGTCCACCGTGTACGCGGCCTTCAACGCGTGGGCCCACTCCGACAAGGAGATAGCGGTGTACGACTTCAACGACCATGAAGGGGGCGGCCCGTTCCACCAGGCGGAGCAGCTGCGGTGGCTGCCGGCGCGACTGTGAGGCACCGGCGCACGCACCGGGCGAAGGCCCGTACCAAGCTGTGTGCGGGAGTTCGCCCGGGCTTCGGCACCGGCTCCGCGGGGCTGCGGGTGGTTCTCTCGCCTTGGAGACCGGGACCAGTGGCACACCACCGGTGGCCACCAGGAGCCGGCGGGATCGCTGTTCCTGGAGACGTAGGAGTCAGGCATGGCCCGCAGGAGGCTGGGTAAGCGATCGTGGCCCATGCCCGGGCGGGCACCGCGACGCGCTGTGTTCGCCGCAACGATGAGGACAGAACGTGACTGACTTCCCTTCCCCGAACCCGGAGCAGGCTCAGCAGGCCCTCAAGGTGCTGGTCAACAACACCGGTGACGAGTCGCAGATACGGACCGCCGTGGACACGCTGGCCGGTACCGAGGTCCTCGTACCGGTGCCCGCTCCCGTCGGCGACGAGCCGCAGGGGGGCGACGACGGGATGACCCTGACCTTGCCGGTCGTCGAGCAGTCCGACGGCGCCCAGGTCGTGCCCGTCTTCACCTCGGAGCCGCGGATGACCAGGACGCTGCCGGACATCCCGGCGTACCGCCGCGTGCCGTTGGGCGTGATCGCCGCGCGTTGGCCGACGGACGAGCTGTCGCTGGTCGTGGACGCCGGAGATCCGGATGCGTTGGCACTGAACGCCGAGTCGGTGCGTACGCTGCTTGCCCGGCACTGAGGGTACGGCGCACCGTACGTCGTGGCTTGCGCCCACTTTCCCTATTGCCGGTCGGTCCAAGGGCAACAGTAAGGGGTAGGGCCCCAGCGCCCAGCGCTGAGGGCCCTGCCCCGAGTCGGCACCGTGTCAGCCAATACCGCCGAAACCGTCGGCAGTGCCCTCCCCTTCGACGGACCCGCCGTCACCCCCGTCCTCGGCACCGCCACCCTCAACAGCACCCCCGCCGCCCCCGGCCCCGGCACCGATCTGCGCGCCGACCGCCGCCAGCGCCGTCGTCACCGGCTGGAAGAACGTCTCGCCGCCGAGGGTGCAGTCGCCACTCCCACCAGACGTCAGGCCGATGGCACTGCCGTCCTCGGTGAACAATGCCCCACCGCTGTCGCCGGGTTCGGCGCAGACGTCGGTCTGTATGAGCCCGGTGACGGTGCCCTCCGGGTAGTTGACGGTGGCGTCGAGGCCGGTGACCGTGCCGTCCCGCAGGCCGGTGGTGCTGCCCATGCGGAACACCTGCTGCCCGACGGCGGCTTCGGCCGCCTGCTGGATCTCGACGAGCTGCCCGTTCCCCACGTCTACGGCGCTCGCCGCCTGGGTCGCCGGATCGTCGTACGTGACAAGCGCGAAATCCCCGTCTCCGGGGAACGTCGCGGCCTGGACGGTGCCGATCGGGGCGCCGTCCTGCGCGTCGGACCACTGCTCCGCGGCGACGCCGCAATGGCCCGCGGTGAGGAAGCCGGGGCTGCCGTCCTCGGTCGTGACGTTGAACCCGAGGGAACAGCGCGCGCCGCCACCGAAGATGGCGTCGCCGCCCTCGACGAAGGTCTTGAACGCGCCGGCCGACTTCTGGATCCGGGCCACGCCCTCGCCCAAGGACCGCACCGTCGACTCGAGGGTGTCCCACCTCTCGCCGGTCACCGTCCGGTCCGCCGTTACCAGGATCTGGTTGGTCCTGGGGTCGACGGCCCAGGCGGTGCCCGGAATGGTGGCCTGCTGTTTCAGCGTCTGCGCGCCCGACTTCAGCGTGCCGAGGCTGTTCTGGACGGTCCGTACGGCCGCCCCGGCCTTCTGGGCCTGCACGATGACGTTGTTGTCGTTGCCGACGACGTTCACGATGATCTGCTGCTGGTCGGCGTCGTAGTACGCCCCGCCGAAGGCCGAGCCGAGCCGGGAGGCCAGCTGGGAGGCGAGCTCCGACGCTGCCGCAGGGCTCAGCGCCTTGGGAGCGGGCTCCGGGTCCGTCTGTGAGGCGTTGGCCTGGGGCAGCAGGATGGCCGCTGCCGCCAGGGCACCGGCTCCACCGACGGCCAGAACAACCTTTCGCTTGGGCACTCGCTTGTGACTCAACTCGCGACCTCCTGGGGGTGGCGGGGTCCTTGGATGACGGCCCGCTCTCCGGCCTGCGCTCCGGCGAACAAGTCCGGCCCTAGGTACGGATGGTGCGGGAGTTGCGTTCACCCGCCCCTGGCCAAGGCCCCGCGTCCCCTGAGGCGCTGGACCTGGCTCAGGACCCCGCGATGCTGATGCCCAGCGTGTCCAGCACGCCGTACACGCCCAGGAAGGCGATCGCCGCGCTGCTGAGGACCAGGGCGACGGTCAGCCACGGGTTGGCCCGGAAGCGCTTCTCGACGCCCGTTGCGCGCAGTCGCCAGACCGCGATGACGACTGCGAGCAGGAACACGCCACCGCCGATGCCGCCGATCTGCACCATCAGGACCGGGGACTGGACGTAGAGGTAGAAAGCCGCCCAGACGAACGGAAGACAGACGGTGAGGATGCGGATGGTGCGCATGCGGGTGCGCACGTTGTTCCAGTCGATGACGCCCAGCAGGCCGAGCGTGTTGGTCCACAGCCGCGGCACGCTGCCGGTGGAGCCGATGAGGGTGGAGTAGAGCACGGCGATGGCACCGAAGAGGAAGAGGTACTCGGCCCACGGGCCCATGGTGTCCGTGTAGATGCGCGACAGGGTGGTGATCATGTCGTTGCCCTCGGGCACCAGATTCTGCGGGTGCAGCACGGACGCGCCGATCACATAGAAGGAGAGCGTGCACAGCGTGCAGATCACCCAGCCCGCGGCGACGTCGAGGCGCATCACCTTCAGCCAGCCCTCGGCGCGCCGGGCCCGCTCCTCCGTGCCGTCGTCGATGCCGGTCCAGCGGGCGTAGCCCTTCTCGATGCACCAGTACGTGTACGTGGTCATCTCGTCGGCGCCCACTCCGGTGATGCCGAACATGGCTAGCGCGATGCCCACCGTGCCGGCCGGGATGAGGAAGCTCAGCCCCTCGCCCAGGTCGCCCGCCTCGTAGCCGAACTCGGTCAGCGGCAGCCCCAGCGCGAGGCCGACGGTGGCGAGTGTGAAGACGACGACCGAGGCGACGGCCGCGCGTTCGACGACCCCGTACTTCCCGGTGCGCAGGAGGATGACTGCGCTCGCCGTGACGAGCACCGTCCACACCGCCAGCGAGGGGAAGCTGAGCGCCTCGCCCGTGATGGGCCACAGGATGGAGCAGGCGGCGGCCGTGCCTCCGATGATGCCGCCGCGCTGGAACATCTTGGCGAAGTCCATGCCGATCCAGAGCCAGTTGATCCAGCTCACACGTCCGATGCGCGGACCGACGTCGCGGTAACCGTCCAGCGCCGGGCGCCCGTTGAGGATGGTCCAGCGGGCGAGTTCCATCTGGACCCACACCTTGACGCCGGTGCTGACGATGACCAGCCACAGCAGGGCGAATCCGGCCTGGGCGCCGAGTGAGGTCGTGACGATGAGTTCGCCGGAGCCGACCACGGCGGCCGACAGGATGAACCCGGGCCCCAGGTAGCGCAGTCGGCCCGTGAAAGTGCGGGGCGGTTCGAGGACGTCCTCGGCCCGCAGTGCGTACGGGTCGAGGGGTTCGGCTGGAGCGGCGGTGCTCGGGGTTGTCGTCTCGGTCATGAGGAGCCTTCTCTCGGCCGGCTTCGTTGCCGGTCTCGGGGGACGGGAGTCAGGCGACGTGGTGGTGTGGGAACTCGCCGGCGAGGACGCGTACGACGTCCTCGGCGACCATCACGCCCATGGCACGGTTGGCCTCCTGGCTGCAGGCGGCCATGTGCGAGGTGAGCAGGGTGTTGGGGGCGCTGCGCAACGGGCTCTCGCCCAGGGGTTCGTGGGCGAAGGCGTCGAGCGCGGCCGCACCGATGTGACCGTCGTGCAGCGCGTCGGCGAGAGCGCTCTCGTCGACGAGGCCGCCGCGGGCGGCGTTGACGAGGATGGCGCCCGGTTTCATGGAGCGCAGGCGGGAGCCGTCGAGGAGCGGGGGCGAGCCCGGGTCGGCGGGCAGGTGCAGGCTGACGACGTCCGCGCGGGCGAGGCAGTCGTCGAGGGTTCCGCCTTCGACGACGTACTCGGCGAACTGCTCCTCGTCCAGGTAGGGGTCGTGGGCGAGGACGTGCATGCCGAAGGCCGTGGCGTATCCGGCGAGGAGCCGCCCGATGCGCCCGAAGCCGATGACCGCGAGTGTGCGACCGGCGAGTTCGGGGCCGAAGAGCTTCGGCCAGCCGCCGTCGGCGACCAGCCGATGGGAGGCCGTGATGCGGCGGGCGGCATCCAGGATGAGCCCGAAGGTGAACTCGGCGACGGCGCGTGAGTTGCTGCCCGGTGCGTAGACGACCCGGATGCCGCGGGCGCGCGCCGCATCGACGTCGATCGTGTCGACTCCGACGCCGTGCTTGGCGATGACCTTCAGACGGTCGGCGGCGGCGATGACGTCGGCCGTGATCGGGTCCATGCCGACGATCAGGGCGTCCGCTTCCGGTATGAGCTTGAGGAGTTCGTCGCCGGCCGGCGCCGCGTTCTCGTACGGGCGGGTGGGCCCCGCACCGGCTTCCTCGAGGATCGCCCAGGGTTCGCTCGAGAAGCGCGCGAAGGTCGGAGTGGTGATCAGGGTGGTCGTACGGGATGTCATGCGGCGGGCTCCTCGGGGCCGGGCGGATGTGCCGGATGGCCTGGCGGCGGTTGGTGTGGGGCGATGTGGATGGCGCCGTGCGGTGTCCGGGGTGAGGTCACCAGGCCGCTGCGCGGTGCGCCGGAGTGGTCCGCCGAGTGCGACGCCGGGAAGCACCGCCGGGCTTGCGGCATGGTTCTGCACGGCGGGGCCGGAAGCGTGGAGCCGCTGGGGCGTAAGGCGCGAGGGCCGCCCGCACGTCACGGAGCGCCTGCGCCGCCCTTCACGGCGTCTCCCGCGCCTCACGTCATGGTGTCCTCCGCGCCGCGCGGGCCGCGGCGAGGTGCTGGTTGGCGGTCTGCTCCAGGTGCACCAGGTCGGAGGCGACGGTGGCGAAGGTGAAGCCCTCGGCGAGGCGCTTGGCGGCGCTGTCGCCGTCAGGGTTGTGGATGCCCGCGGCGATTCCTGCGGCGGCGGCGGCCTCCCGCACCGTGACGAGTGCGGCTTCGAACTCGTCGGCCACGGCGGGGTCGGTGGAGGTGGCGCCGCCGATGGCTATCCGCAGGTCGGAGGGGCCGACGTACACGCCGTCGAGGCCGGGCGTCGCGCAGATCTCGGCGACGTTGGCGAGCCCCTCCGCCGTTTCGATCATGGCGAGTACGACGGTGGCGTCACGTGTGTCGGCCGGGCGCGGGCCGATGCGCAGGGCGGAGCGCATGGGCCCGTACGAGCGGCGGCCGAGGGGCGGATAGCGCACCGCTGCCACGGCGTCGGCGGCCTGTTCGGCGGTGTCGATCAAGGGCACGATCACGCCGGTCGCTCCGGCGTCGAGGGCGCGGCCGATGGGCGCGGGGTCATTGGCCTCGACGCGGACGAGTCCCACGGCGGTGGATCCCCTGGCGTCGATCGCGAGGAGGTTGTTGAGCATGCCGGAGTACCCGAACAGGCCGTGCTGGGCGTCCAGGGCGACGTAGTCGTAACCGAGGCGGGCGATGCGCTCGGTGGCGACAGGTGCGTCCATCAGGCACCAGTAGCCGAGGAGTTGCTCGCGGGACCGCAGGGCGGCGGTGAACTCTGCCGGTGTCATGAGGGTGTTCCTCCGAATGTGCAGGCCCGACGTGCAGGCCGATGTGTCAGGCCGAAATGGGGTCAGCGGTTGTAGGCGGGCATCGGGCCACGCAGCGCGTCGCCGACGGCATCGCATGCGGCGGTCACGTCGGCGGGCAGCGGACCGGCCTGGGCGGCGGCGATGTTGGCGCGCAGATGCTCAGTGCGGGAGCCGCCGAGCAGCAGGGCGTCGGTGCTGTCGCGGTCGAGCAGCCAGCGCAGGGCGAGTTCGGTGAGCGGGATGCCCGTGCCGTCCGCGATCCGGGTCAGTTCCGCCACGGCGTCGAAGAGGCGCGCGTCCCAGTAGCGCTGCTTGTACATTTCGGCCACCCTAGAGTCGCCGAAGCGCCCGGTGGCCGGGGCCTGTTCGAAGCGGTGGCGGCCGGTGAGCAGACCGCCGCCGAGCGGGTTGTAGACCATGGTGCGCAGTCCGCTGACGGCGGCGTACTCGACGTACTCCTCCTCGATCCGGCGGGCGAGGAGGTTGTGCATCTGCTGTGCGACGACGGGCCGCGGAGCGCCCACCTCGTCGGCCACGCGCACGAGGTCGGCGATCTGCCAGGCCGCGTAGTTGGAGACGCCCAGCGCGAGGACCTTGCCCTCCGCCACGAACTCGGCGACGGTGGCCAGGGTTTCGCCCAGGTGCGTGGACCGGTCGGGCTGGTGCAGATAGAAGAGGTCGACGCGGTCGGTGCCGAGCCGCTTGAGGCTGCCGTCGAGGGCGGCGCGCAGTCCGGCGGCGGACAGCGGGGCGTGGTCGCCCTGGTCGGGGTGCGGAATGCCGGCCTTGGTGGCCAGCACGATCCGGTCGCGGTGGGCTGGGAGCAGATCGGCGAGGATGCGTTCGCTCTCTCCGCCCGCGTAGCCGTTGGCGGTGTCCACGCCGGTGATGCCCGCCTCCAGCGCCGCGTCGAGCATGGCCGCGGCCCCGGCCCGGTCCACGGTGTCGCCGAACGTCATGGTGCCGAGCACGAGACGGGACAGGGACACGGGAACGTTCGGCAGATCGATGCCGATGGTCACTTGGTGGTTCCTTCCGGTGAGGCGGTGAGCGAGGCTCGGGCAGCGAGCGAAGCGGGATGCTTCGGCCTTCTCGGGTTCAGGGAGGCGACCGGCTCGGGCGGCGCCCGGTCGAGGACGGCGCTCACAGGATGTCGCGCCGGAAACCGTTCCACGGTTGCGCGTTTCACGCAAGGGGTCTCGCGCAGATCACGCAGTCCATGTCATCATCGAGCGCCGAGGCCGCCCGTCCGGGCCGCCCCAGGGAGGTAGCCGTGTCCTGCAAGCCCCGAGACGTACGGGTGTGCCGGCGTGTCCTCGCCCTTGCGGACGACCTGTCCGGAGCGGCGGAGACAGCAGCGGCGCTGCGCGTGCGCAGCCGTATCGTGCTGGGCCCCACGCCGGTCGCCCTGCCCGCGGTGGGCGAGGCCGTCGTGGTGGATCTCGACTCACGGCAGCTTCCCGCGGCGGACGCCGCCCGTCTCGTGCGCGAGGCGCTGGCGGCCGTGCCCGCCGAGGGCACCCTGGTGCTGAAGAAGGCGGACTCACTGCTGCGGGGCAATGTCGCGGCGGAGGCGGCCGCCTACGCGGACGGTGCCGAGGGTGTCGTCATCGCCCCGGCCCTGCCGTCCGCCGGCAGGACGGTCCGCGGCGGGGTCGTCCATCTGGACGAAGTCCCGCTGCACGCGACGGACGCATGGCGTGCGGAGGGTACGGCGCCTCCGCCGTCGATCGGAGCGTTGCTCGACGGCCTGCGGACGGTCGTCGTGCCCCTCGACGACGTCCGGGGCGGCGCGCTCGCCACCGTCCTGCGCGACGCCCTTGCCGCGGGGTGCGTTCCGGTGTGCGACGCCGAGACGGACGGCGATCTGGACCTGATCGCCGAGGCGGCTCTGGCCTCCGGTCCGGGTGTGCGCCTCATGGGTTCGGGAGGCCTGGCCGCGGCGCTCGGCCGCATCCTGGACGCCCCCGGCGCTGGGCCGGCCGCACCCGCGCCCGTAGGCGGCCGTCCGCTCCTGGTCGTCGTCGGCACCGCCGAACCCTCCGCCGTTGCGCAGATCGCGCAACTCACCGAGCGCGGAGCCCGGCACATCCGGCTCCCGCTCGACATGCTCGAAGCCCCGGCTGCATCCGTCCCGTCCAGCCTCTTCGAGGCCGCTTCGGACACCGTCACCGTCCTGAGCATCGACAACACCCAGGGCATCAGGGCGGGTTCGGCACGGAACCTGGTGGCCGGACTGGCCCGCGCGACCGCCGTCCATGCGAACGGCCGCACGGGCGCGGCCCCCTCCGACCTCGTCCTGACCGGCGGCGAAACCGCACGCCGCGTACTCGACGCCCTCCGCGTCCCTCATCTGACACCCATCGGAGAGATCCACCACGGCGCCGTCCACTCGCTCACACCCGACGGACGCCATGTCGTCACCCGTCCCGGCAGCTTCGGCGACACCGGCTCACTGCTCCGGATCGCTGCCGCACTTCGACCGAACCTCCCACACCTCGTATCGCAAGGAGACCCCGTGGTGAACGCCACCCCGCCCGCCGGCAGCCGCCGTTCGCTCCCGCTCGTCGCGGTGACCATGGGCGACGGCGCGGGCATCGGCCCGGAGGTGATCGTGCCGGCGCTGCTGCACCCCGACACCGTCGCCCGCTGCCGCCCCGTCGTCGTCGGCGACGCCGAACGGCTGCGCCAGGCGGCGGCGATCCTGGGCATGGACTGCGAGATCGTGCCGGTGACGGCACCGGACGACGCCGAGTTCACGCCCGGCCGCGTCAACGTCATCGACCTGGGGCTGCTGCCCGCCGACCTGCCGTGGGGCGAGCTCTCCGCGGTGGCCGGCGAGGCCGCCTACCAGTACGTACGGGCCGCCGCGGAGCTCGCGCTCAGCGGAGCCGTGCACGGCATCTGCACCGCGCCGCTCAACAAGGAGGCGCTGCACGCCGCCGGGCACCTCTACCCCGGCCATACCGAGCTACTCGCCCATCTCACCGGAGTCGACGAGGTGTCGATGATGCTGTCGACGCCCAAGGTGAAGGTCATCCACGTCACCACCCACATCGGGCTGATCGACGCCGTGCGCCGCATCGAGCCCGGGCTCGTGGAGCGCACGGTGCGCCGCGGCCACGAGGCGATGGTGCGCGCGGGCGTGGCCGACCCGGTCATCGGGGTCTGCGGAATCAACCCGCACGCCGGCGAGAACGGCCTCTTCGGCTACGGCGAGGAGGAGGAGAAGATCGTCCCGGCCCTGGAGGTGCTGCGCGCCGACGGCATCGACGCACGCGGACCGCTCCCGGCGGACACCGCCTTCTTCCTCGCCGGCCGCGGCGACTACGACCTGATCGTCGCCATGTACCACGACCAGGGCCACGGCCCGGTCAAGGTGCTGGGCATCGAGGCCGGTGTCAATCTCACCGTCGGGCTGCCCGTCATCCGTACCTCCGTCGACCACGGCACGGCGTTCGACATCGCAGGCAAGGGAATTGCCGAGGCCGGTAGCATGGTCGAGGCCCTGCGCCAGGCGGCCGAGATGTCGTCCGTGCCGGTCAGCTGAGACGACACCGCTGCAGCCGCTCGCCCCTACGAAGGACTCCACGACCGATGTCCGCGAACGGATCACAGGCCCGGCGCGACCGAATCCTGCACCTGGCCACCACGACCGGCCTCACGAGTGTCGAGGAGCTGTCCCGGCTCTTCGGCGTCACGGCCTCCACCATCCGCCGTGATCTGGCGAAGCTGACCGCCGACGGCCGGCTCGCCCGTACCTACGGCGGCGCCATGGCGCTGACCGCCCACCCCGAGGCGTCGCTGAGGCAGCGCACCGGCGAGGCCTTCGAGGCCAAGCGGGCCATCGCACGCCGGGCGGCGGCCGAGGTGCGGGCGGGCGAGACCGTGCTCCTGGACGCGGGGTCCACCGTCGGGGCCCTCGCGCATGAGCTGCGCTCGGCGAAGGAGCTCACGGTCGCGACGACCGGTCTCACCGCTCTCCAGGAGCTCTCCGACGTCGAAACCGTTCATGTCGAATGCCTCGGCGGTACGCTGCGGCCGCTCAGCCAGGGCTTTGTCGGCCCGCTGACCGAGGCCGCACTGGAGCGCATGACGTTCGACCGGGTGTTCCTCGGCACCGACGGCATCTCGCCCGAACACGGCATCTGCGAGGCGGACCTTCGGCAGACCCGCCTCAAGGAGCTGATGGCCCGCCGGGCCGAGCATGTGTACGTCCTCGCCCATGCGGCGAAGCTCGGCCGCCGCCCGTTCCACGCCTGGGCGACGCTCCCGGAAGGCTGGACGCTCGTGACCGACGCCGGCGCGGACCCGGTGATCGTGGAGGCGCTGCGCCAGCGCGGCGTCGAGGTGGTCCTGGTCGAGGTGCCGGCGGCCGACTGACCCGGCTGACCGACCGCGCGAGCGGACCGACTGTGGGCTGACCACGCGGACTCACAGATGAAACGGGCCGGTTGTCCCCGGGGGAGCGAGGAACAACCGGCCCGTCGTAACAACAGCGCGCGCCGCCTACACCGCGGGTGCGTCCCCGAAGTCCGGTATCTCGAGGCGGTCACCGCCCTGCAGTGCAGACTGGTGGGCGATGATCCCCGGCAGCGTGTAGCGGGCCGCGACCCAGGCGTTCACGGGCGGCAGTGTCCGGGCGTTGACCGCGGTGACGAAGTCGTCGACCAGGAAGTGGTGGCTCCCCTCGTGGCCGTTCTTCATGTGGTCGAACTCCCTGGGCAGCCGCGCCCGGTCGTGCACGGGCGCCGAGCCCGAGGTGAAGGCGTCCCGCAGGGCCGGGGCGATGTGCTGGAGCGACGGGTCGTCCGGCGACATCGTCGGCTTGGGCTGGAGGTGTTCGGTGACGTCCGTGATCCCCTTCTTGTCCTGCCAGAGGCTGTACGTGGCGAGCTGCTCGAAGCTGCCGTCCGTGCCGAAGAAGCGGAACCGCGATTCGCGGATGTGGGACGGGTAGCCGACCCGGCGGAACTCGTTCGTGCGGAACGTTCCGCCGCCCGCGACCTCGAACAGGGCGGTGGCATTGGAGAAGTCGTTGCCGAACTGGCTGACCTCCTTGTCGAAGACGCCGTCTCCGCGCTCGTCCGGCACACCGATCGCCGACACGCTCACCGCATGCGTCTGCCAGGCGCCGAGCACCCCGCCCACGGAGTGCGTGGGGTAGAGGAGCGGCGGATAGCTGGCGGTGGCCTTCCAGTTCTCGCCGCCGCTGTACTGGTACGCCTCGTAGAAGCCCAGGTCCATGTCGTGGACGTAGTCGCCCTCGGCGTAGAAGAGCCGGCCGAAGGCGCCCTCCGCGATCTGGTCGCGGGCGTACACGGTGGCCGGGTTGTAGTGGCTGGTCTCGCCCATCATGTACGTCAGGCCGGTCTCGCGTACGGCATCGATGATCTCCGCGATCTCGTCCTGAGTGATCGCCATCGGCACCGCGGAGTAGACGTGCTTGCCGGCCCGCAGCGCCTGGATGACGAGGGGTCCGTGCGTCCAGCGCTGGGTGAAGATCGCGACCGCGTCAATGGCCTTGGACTCCAGCATTGCCGTGTACGACGGGCAGGTCCCCGCCAGCCCCTCGTCGGTGAAGAGTTGCTCGGCGCGCTCGGGGAGCAGATCCGTGACGAAGACGTCGCCGACGCCCGGATGCGCCTGGAACAGCTTGGCGAACTGGCCGGCGAACTGCCCGGCGCCGACGATGCCGAGGGAGAACGTCATGTGGTGGATGTCCTTCACTGGTTGAGGATGAAGTTGATCTGGTCGTTGGTCTCGTCGAGGCTGCTCACCGGCTTGCCGTTGCCGAAGACGTCCTCCATGGTGGGCTGCATGAGCGCGGTCACGTCCGCCGCGTAGTTGGTGATCGGGTAGGAGAAGGTCCGGAAGTCCTTCTTGTCGGCCACGGGTTCGGTGAAGGCCGTGACGTCGATGCCCTTCTTCTTGTACGCGGCGATGGCGGCCTCGGTGCCGCCCGGCGTGGCGGGGAAGACGACGCCGGCCTTGCCGACGACGGTCTGGCACTTGTCGGAAGCCAGGTAGGCCACCCACTTCCGGGCGCCCTCCTTGTTCTTGGCGCCCTTGGTGATGGAGTCGGCGAGGCCGTTCATCATGGTGGCGCGCTTGCCTGTCGGGCCGACGGGGGTGAGGGCCGTCTTGATGTCCATGCCCTTGAAGCCGTTGTAGGTGGAGATCATCCAGGCCCCGTCGAAGGCGCTGGCGGCCTTGCCGGCGGCGACCTGGGTGTTGGCCTGGTTGGACTGGACGTTGTAGTCGGAAAGGGGGGCCATGTAGCCCTTCTTCGCCAGGCCGAAGTACCAGTCGATGACGGTCTGGAAGGTCTTGCTGTCGTACTGGTACTTCGTGCCCCAGCGCGCCTTGTCCGTGTAGCTCCACCCGGCGGAGGCGGTGAAGTGGCTCCACTGCGTCTGGCCGTCGCCGTAGCCGCCGCCGTTGTTGGCCAGCCCGTACACCTTGACGTTGTTCTTGTCGAAGCCCGGCTCGTCGCCGCGCTTGCCGTTCTGGTCGACGGTGAGGTGGGCGATCGCCTTCTCGAAGGTTCCGCCGTCCTTGGGGTTCCAGGAAAGGTTGCCCAGCTGCTCAGCGGTGAGACCGGCGTCCTTCGCCAACTTCTCGTTGTAGAAGAGTGCGACGGTGTCCCAGTCTTTGGGGGTGCCGTAGCGGTGGCCGTCCTGGCCGATCCAGTTGGCGGCCAGTCCCGGCTGGTAGTCGGATTCCTTGATGTCCAGGTCGTCGAGTGGCTCCAGCACCTGGAGATCGGCGAACTGGCCGAACTTCTGGATGTGGTCGGTGAACACGTCCGGCTGGGTGCCCGCGATGAACCCGGCGGTGAGCTTGGTCCAGTAGTCGCTCCAGCCCAACTGGGTGATCTTTACCTTGAGCCCGGGGTTCTCCTTCTCGAACCCCTTGGCGCAGGCCTGGTAGGCGGGCAGCTGGTTGGCGTCCCACAACCAGTACGTCACCGTGTTCGCGGACGCTCCCGTGGAGTCGCCCTTCGCGCAGCCGGTCGCAAGGGACAGGGCCAGCGCTCCGGCAAGCGCGGTCAGCGTACGAAGTCGCATCTTCACGTCCCTCACTTGATTCCGGTGAAGCCGATGGAGCTGACGATGCGGCGAGCGAAGCAGGCGAAGAGCACCAGCATCGGGAGCGCGGCGATCAGCGTCGCCGCCATGAGCCCGGACCAGTCGACGCCGGTCGCCGGGGTCTGCGCCCGGAAGACCGCCAGCGCCACGGTCAGCACGCGCGAGCTGTCGCTGTAGGAGACCATCAGCGGCCAGAAGTAGTCGTTCCAGGAGGTGATGTATGTCAGTACGGACAGCGTGATGATCGGCGTGGACGCCATCGGCAGGATCACCCGGAAGAAGATCTTGACCTTTCCGGCCCCGTCGAGCAGCGCCGCCTCCTCGACCTCCCGGGGGATGTTCATGAAGAACTGCCGCAGGAAGAACACCGCGAACGGCGTCATGAAGAGGCTTGGCAGTGCGATCCCCAAGAGCGTGTCCACCAGGTGGAGCTGCTTGATGAGCACGAAGTTCGGCAGCAGCGTGAAGATGGTCGGCACCATCAGCCCGGCCAGGAACAGCCCGAACACCGTGTCCCTGCCGCGCCAGCGCAGCCGCGCGAAGGCGTACGCGGCCATCGCGGAGAAGAAGATCTGACAGCCGGTGATCAGCGTCGAGACGAGCACCGAGTTGAGCAGATAGCGCCAGAAGTCGAGCCCGCCGCCTGCGCCGCCCTGCGCTACCGCCTCCTCGGCCGACTGCAGACCGAGGGCCCGCTCGAAGCCGCTGGTGGTGAGATCGGCCGGCAACGGGTTGGTGGGATCGGCGCCCAGACCCGCGTTGGTGGAGAGCGCGGTGCGCAGGATCCAGTAGAAGGGCAGCAGGGTGATGAGGACGATCAGACCCATCCCGGTCCAGGCCGCGGCCCGCCCGAAGGAGAACCTGCGACGCTCCGGTCGTATCCCGGGCGCCCCGGTCGTAGTGGTTGTCACGGCAGCCATGTCGGTGTCTCCCTTCCGTCAGCCGAGGTCGCTCTGGCCGGCCCGGGTGAGCCGGTACTGAAGGACGGTGATCGCGCTCAGCACGACCAGCAGGGCGACGGACATCGCCGAGGCGTAGCCGAACTGGAAGCGGCCGAAGGCGGAGCCGTAGATGTAGTACTGGAGCACGTTGGTCGCGTTCGCCGGACCGCCTGCCGTGGTCACCGCCACGGTGTCGAACACCTGGAACGAACCGATCACGGTCATGATCAGCACCACGGCCAGCACCGGCCGCAGCAGCGGCATGGTGATCCGCCAGAACATCCGCCACTCGCTCGCGCCGTCGACCCTGGCCGCCTCGTACACGTCGTTCGGGATCGCCTGGAGACCGGCGAAGAGGAGCAGAGCGGTGTAGCCGACGTGCCGCCAGACGTTGATCAGGGCGATGGTGGGGATCGCCCAGGTCTCGTCGGCGAGGAAGGGGATGCGGTCGAAGCCGATGGCGGTGATGATCTCGTTGCCGATGCCGAGCTGGGTGTCGAGGATCCACAGCCAGACGAGGCCGGCGACGACGTTCGACATGAGGTAGGGGGTGAGGACGATGCCGCGCAGCAGGGACGACTGGGTCAGCCGCTGCAGTAGTACGGCGATGGCCAGGGCGGAGACCGTCTGCACACCGATGTTGATGACCACGTACTCGACCGTGACGCCCAACGAGCTCCAGAAGATGGGGTCGTTGACCATGCGTATGTAGTTGTCGAGGCCCACCCACTCGGCCGGGGTGAGCAGATTGAACCGGGTGAAGCTGAGCCAGATGCCCCGGATCGTGGGCCAGCACAGGAAGACCAGGAAGCCCAGCATCGCGGGTGCGATGAAGACGGCTGCGAGGGCGCCGTCACCGCGTGCGCGGGCCTTGGCCCCCTTGGTCGGCACCACGTGTTCGGCGCCGGTCAGAGGTAGGCGGGATGGTGGACTGCTGGAGGCGACGGTCATCGGGGGGCTCCCTCATCGGCGGCTCGTCCTCAGGCCATTTACTTTTGCGGCGGAAGAATTATCGCGTCAAGGGTCGTGCAGACATCTTCTGAAAGGACTAGACGCGACATAGAGTGGGGGTGTTACTTCTAGAGCGAAAGAAATCTTGGGGGAGTCTGACCTTCATGACCACACGTGTCGCCAGCTGGCTGCCGCTCAGCGCAGGGGAACGCGCGGTGGCGCTCGAGGTGCTCGTGCACGGCCCACTGTCCCGCACCGAGATCGCCCGGCGGCTCAGCCTCTCGGCGGGCAGCCTCACCAGGCTGACCAAACCGCTGATCGAGTCGGGCCTCCTCGTCGAGGTTCCCGAGAGTGCCGCGCTCGCCGAGGTCCGGCAGGGGCGCCCCTCGCAGCCCCTCGACATCGTCGCCGAGTCCCGCTCCTTCGTCGGCTTCAAGATCACCGAGGACATGGTGTACGGCGTCGTCACCACACTCAGGAGCGAGATCGTCACCCGGTACGACCGCCCGCTCACCACGCACGACCCGGGCGAGGTCGCCGATCAGCTGGGCGAGATGACTGCCGAGCTCGCCGACTCCCACCCCGGGCTCGCCGGCATCGGCATCGGCGTGGGCGGCCTCGTCCAGGACCGTGCCGTGGTCGGGGAGTCACCCTTCCTGTCGTGGCGGGACGTCCATTTGGCCGAACTCGTCGAGGAGCGCACCGGGCTGCCAGTGGTCGTCGAGAACGATGTCGCCGCCCTCGTCGAGGCCGAGACCTGGTTCGGTGCCGGCCGCGGCCTCGACCGTTTCGTCGTCCTCACCATCGGCGCCGGCATCGGCTACGGGCTCGTCCTCGGCGGCAAGCGGGTGCCCTGCGCCGAGGAGGACCGCGGCTTCGGCCGCCACTGGATCGTCAACCCCAACGGTCCGCTCACCCCTGACGGGGAACGCGGCAGCGCCGTCTCGCTGCTGACCATCCCCAGCATCCGCTACCAGATCCGGGCCGCCACCGGACGCGACCTGACGTACGAGGAGATCCTCGCCGCCGCCGGAGAGGAGCCCATGCCCGCCCGTGTCATCGACGAGGCGGCTCGCGCGCTGGGCACACTGGTGGCCCAGATCGCCAACTTCGCCATGCCGCAGAAGATCCTGCTCGCCGGAGAGGGCGTTGGCCTGATGGACGTGGCCGGAGAGCGGGTGAGGGAGACTATCCGCGCCCACCGCCACCCGCTCGCCGACCCGGTGCCCCTGGAGACGAAGGTGTCGGACTTCCACGACTGGGCGCGGGGGGCCGCGGTGCTGGCGATTCAGGTGCTGGTGCTGGGGTCGTACGACGGGTGACACGGGAAGGCGTAGTCGCGGACGGGCTCCCAGTGCCGGATTGCGCCTGCGGCGGCGGCGCGGGCCTGCGGCGGGCGCGATCGTGCGCGCGCTGCGGTCCTGGCGCCGCACGAGCCAACGGGCGCGGCGCGCATGGCGCGCACCTCCGCGGCCCGGGCATGAGTGCCCGTTCCAGTTGCCCCGCGACCGCTCACGCACCACATCCACGCGCGCCACAACACGCGTCCAGCTCGACGCGCTCATCGAGGCCGGCGACTCCCGGTATCGGCACGGTCCAGGCCAGGGCCACGGGCACGTCCGGGTCGCGCAGTGGACGCAGGCCCTGGCCGGGGGCTGCCGGCCGCGAAGTTTCGGCGCCAGGTGTAGCCGCCGCCCGGCCCCGATCCGGAGTGGTATAGTGCAATCGGTACTTGTGTTCGCCCATGTTGTGGCGCCGATGCCGTCTCTCTGAATCTCCGCTGCTGCGCCCGTCATTCCTGACCGGCGATCCAGCTTCTGCACATCACTGCGTCTGCACCGGCTTCGAGCTTTCCCAAGGGTCGTACGGGCCAGAGCGCCCGCCCGCGCACAGGTTGTCGACCGTACGCGAGTTGGCCGTACACGCGTGAGTTCCCCGCTGTACAGGCGTGAGTTCACCGCCCTCTCGCAGCCAGTCCTCCCCCTTCTCGCCATTCCCTGTCGATCTGTCCGTGTCCGCGAAAGGACTCACATGACCAGCACTCTCGAACAAACCCCTCCCCAAGCCCCCACGAGCGCCCCCGAGGCCTCCGGCGCCCCCGTCCGAATCGCCGGTGTCCTCGACATCGCCCACAACGGGCACGGTTTTCTGCGGGGCAAGGGCTGCCTGCCGGCCCCCGGCGACGCACAGGTGTCCTCCTCCCTGATCCGTCGGATGGGCCTTCGCAAGGGCGATGTCGTCGAAGGCGACGTCGCCGAGGGCGGCGGCCGCGGCCGCCAACGCTCACTCGGCTCCGTCGAGCGGGTCAACGGCCGCCCGCCCGAAGCCCTGCGCGCCCGGCCGCACTTCCGTGACCTCACCCCGCTGCACCCGCGAGAGCGGCTCCGCCTCGAAAGCGCCGCCGGGAGCCTGACAGGCCGGATCGTCGACCTCATCGCGCCCATCGGCAAGGGACAACGCGGCCTCATCGTGGCACCCCCGAAGACCGGCAAGACGGTACTGCTCCAACAACTCGCCGCCGCCATCGCCGAGAACCACCCCGAGTGCCATCTCATGGTGGTACTGCTCGACGAACGCCCCGAAGAAGTCACCGACATGCGCCGTTCGGTACGGGGCGAGGTGCTCGCCTCGACGTTCGACCGGTCCCCGAAGGAGCACATCGCCCTCGCCGAAATGGTGGTGGAGCGCGCCAAGCGCCTTGTCGAACAGGGGCAGGACGTCGTCATCCTGCTGGACTCCCTCACCCGTCTGTGCCGGGCCCACAACAACGCATCGGCGGGAGGCGGCCGCACGCTCAGCGGCGGCGTCGACGCTGCGGCACTCCACGGGCCCAAGCGCCTCTTCGGAGCGGCACGCATGGCCGAGGAGGGCGGCTCCCTGACCATCCTCGCCACGGCCCTCGTGGAGACCGGCTCCCGCGCCGACGACTACTTCTTCGAGGAGCTCAAGAGCACCGGCAACATGGAGCTCCGGCTGGACCGCGCAATCGCGGACAAGCGCATCTACCCGGCCGTCGACATCGCACCTTCGGGAACCCGACGTGAGGAACTCCTGCTCCCGACAGGCGAGTTGACAGCTGTACAAGGACTACGGCGCGCCCTGCAGACCCGCGATGGTCAGGCGGCACTGGAGACGCTGATGGACAGGATCCGGCACACCCCGGACAACGCCGCCTTCATCCGCCAGGTCCACCACACCGTCCCGGGCGCCTGAACAGACAAGAGGCGGGACCTGGTTCCCTGCCCGTCAGGACCGGACCAGCAGCTGGAACTCGAACGCGTAGCGCGAGGCGCGGTAGATGTGGGTGCCGTACTCGACGATACGGCCTGTGGAGTCGTAAGCCGTGCGCTGCATCGTGAGCAGGGCGGCCCCCTCGGTCTCCTCGAGACGCTCGGCCTCCTCGACGGTGGCGCAACGCGCGCCTATGGACTGCCGGGCACTGTGCAGGGTGATTCCGGCCGAACGCATCATGCGGTAGAGACCGGTCGCCTCCAGCTTGGCGGTGTCGAGCTGCAGCAGGCCTGCCGGGAGGAAGTTGCAGAGGAACGCCATGGGCTGGCCATGGGTCAAACGCAGCCGTTCGAGGACGATGACGTCGCTCCCCTCGGCGATGCCGAGGGCCGCCGCGACCTCGGCGGACGCCGGCTGCACCTCGTTGCGCAGTACGCGCGTGGCGGGGCTCTGCCCCGCGGCTTCCAGGTCGTCGTAGAGGCTGCTCAGCTCCAGGGGTCGCTTGACCTGGCTGTGCACCACCTGGGTGCCGACACCCCGGCGGCGTACGAGCAGTCCCTTGTCGACCAGGGACTGGATGGCCTGCCGGACCGTGGGCCGGGAGAGGCCGAGCCTGCCGGCGAGTTCGATCTCGTTGCCCAGCAGGCTGCCGGGGGCCAGCGCGCCGTGCTCGATCGCCGACTCCAGCTGCTGGGCGAGCTGGTAGTAGAGCGGCACCGGGCTTGCGCGGTCCAGTGCGAAATCGAGGGAGGAGGAGGGCGCGGAAGTGGTCACGAGGGGAGGTTATCCGTCCGTCGGAGCGACAGGAAGCCCTGTCAGGCGATTTGTCCGGACAATATGCATCCGTCGGGGTGCCGGGGCGGCTGTGTGCGCCGCCCGGCACCGCCACGGCCTCAGGAGTGGCTGGGGAAGCCGAGGTTGATGCCGCCGTCGGAGGGGTCCGGCCAGCGGGTGGTGATCACCTTGCCCTGGGTGTAGAAGGCGATGCCGTCGTTGCCGTAGATGTGGTGGTCGCCGAAGAGCGAGTCCTTCCAGCCGCCGAAGGAGTGGTAGCCGACCGGCACCGGGATGGGGACGTTGACACCGACCATGCCGGCCTGGACCTCGAGCTGGAAGCGGCGGGCGGCGCCGCCGTCCCGCGTGAAGATCGCGGTGCCGTTGCCCCAGCGGGAGCTGTTGATCAGCTTGATCGCGTCGTCGTAGGTCTCGGCCCGTACGACGCACAGGACCGGACCGAAGATCTCGTCCCGGTACGCGTCCGCGGTGACCGGCACCCTGTCCAGGAGTGAGACGCCGAGGAAGAACCCGTCCTCGTGGTCCTCTACGCGCAAGCCGGTGCCGTCGACGACGACCTCGGCACCCTGCTCGGCCGCGGACGTGACGTACGAGGCCACCTTGTCGCGGTGCTCGCGGGTGATCAGCGGGCCCATCTCGCTCGACGGATCCGTGCCGGGGCCGATCGTCAGCGCCTTCGCGCGCTCGGCGATCTTCCCGACGAGCTCGTCGCCGGTGTCGCCTACCGCGACCACGACCGACACGGCCATGCAGCGCTCACCGGCCGAGCCGTAGGCGGCGTTGATGGCCTGGTCGGCGGCGAAGTCGAGGTCGGCGTCCGGCAGCACCAGCATGTGGTTCTTGGCGCCGCCAAGCGCCTGGACGCGCTTGCCGTGTTCGACGGCCTTGAGCTGGATGTACTTCGCGATCGGCGTCGAGCCGACGAACGAGACGGCAGCGACGTCCGGGTGCTCGAGGAGCCGGTCCACGGCCACCTTGTCGCCCTGGACGATGTTGAGCACACCGTCCGGCAGCCCGGCCTGGGAGGCCAGCTCCGCCAGCAGATACGAGGCCGAGGGGTCCTTCTCGCTCGGCTTGAGGACGAAGGTGTTGCCGCAGGCGATCGCGATGGGGAACATCCACATCGGCACCATCGCCGGGAAGTTGAACGGCGTGATGCCCGCCACCACGCCCAGCGGCTGGCGGATGGAGGCGACGTCGACCCGGGTGGAGACCTGGGTCGACAGCTCGCCCTTCAGCTTCTCCGGGATGGCGCAGGCCAGCTCCACTATCTCCATGCCGCGCGCGACCTCGCCGAGCGCGTCCGAGTGCACCTTGCCGTGCTCGGCGGTGATCAGCGCGGCGATCTCGTCGCGGTGCGCATCCAGGAGCTCGCGGTACTTGAAGAGGAAGGCGGTGCGCTTGGCGAGGGAGGCCGTGCCCCAGCTCTCGAACGCGGCCTTGGCGTTGGCGACGGCGGCGTCCACCTCGTCGACCGTGGCGAAGGCGATCTGCTTCTCCTGGGCGCCGGTGGCCGGGTTGAACACCGGGCCGAAGCGGCCGGACGTGCCCTCGACGGGCTTCCCGCCGATCCAGTGGTTGATGGTCTTCATGTTCTTGCGGGGCCTTTCGTGGGGCGGGAGGGTCGGGGGTCCGAGGGCGGCCAGGCCTTGTGGTGCCGGGTCCGATGGCGCAGGTCGGGCGAAGTCAGCTGCGGTTCGGCAGCGCCCCGAAGGGGCGCGGGGCTGTATCGATATGCGGCTCCGCCGCGTGGGCGCGACCAGCCACACCGGTGCCGCAGACGACCGACGGCACATCGCGGCACTACCTGCGGAGCTAAAGGTGGCGGCGGATGTCGGCTGCGTGCTGGTCGTAGGTCTTGCGGGCTTCGACGGCCGCCTCGCGGGATGCGACCTCGGCGACCGGCACGTCCCACCACGCCTCGGCGCCGGGTGCGTTGGGATTGCTGGTGTCGGTCTCGACGTAGACGCAGGTCGGCCGGTCCGATCCGCGGGCCGCGGTCAGAGCCTCGCGCAGCTCGCCCACCGTCTTGGCGCGGATGACGTCCATGCCGAGGCTGGCTGCGTTGGCGGCCAGGTCGACGGGCAGCGGATCGCCGGTGAAGGTGCCGTCGGCGGCCCGGTAGCGGTAGGCGGTGGCGAAGCGCTCGCCGCCGGTTGCCTCGGACAGCCCGCCGATGGAGGCGTAGCCGTGGTTCTGGATGAGGACCAAGTTGACCGGCAGGCCCTCCTGCACGGCGGTCACGATCTCGGTGGGCATCATCAGGTACGTGCCGTCGCCGACCAGCGACCAGACGGGGGTGTCCGGCGCGGCGAGCTGGACGCCGATGCCGCCGGGGATCTCGTAGCCCATGCAGGAGTAGCCGTACTCCAGGTGGTACTGGCGGGGTGAGCGGGCGCGCCACAGTTTGTGGAGGTCGCCCGGGAGCGAGCCGGCGGCGTTGATGACCACGTCGTCGTCGCCGACCACGGAGTCGAGGACGCCGAGCACCTGCGTCTGGTTCGGTACGGCGGTGTCGTCGTCGGCCCGGTAGGCGGCGTCCACGACACGCTCCCAGCGCTCCTTGCCGGCGGCGTACTCGGCCTCGTACGACGCGTGCACGCGGTACCCGGCCAGCGCGTCGGAGAGCGCTTCCAGCGCGGCGCGGGCGTCGGCGACGACGGTCGTCGCGGCCAGCTTGTGGGCGTCGAAGGGCGTGATGTTGAGGTTGAGGAAGCGAACCCCCGGCTCGGCGAAGAGCGTGTTCGAGGCGGTGGTGAAGTCCGTGTACCGGGTGCCGACGCCGATGACCAGGTCGGCGGTGCGGGCGATGTCGTCGCAGACCGCGGTGCCGGTGTGGCCGATGCCGCCGAGGTCGCCGGGGTGGTCGTGGCGCAGCGATCCCTTGCCGGCCTGGGTGGAGGCGACGGGAATGCCGGTGGCGTCCACCAGTGCCTTCAGGGCGCCCTCGGCCTCGCTGTGGTGCACTCCGCCGCCCGCGATGATCAGTGGCCGCCGCGCGCCCCGTACGAGTTCGGCCGCGGCGGCGATCTCCGCGGGGTCGGCGGCGGGGCGGCGGACGTGCCAGACGCGGTCGGCGAAGAACTCCTCCGGCCAGTCCCAGGCCTCGGCCTGGACGTCCTGCGGCAGGGCGAGCGTGACGGCGCCCGTCTCGGCGGGGTCGGCGAGCACCCGCATGGCGTTCAGCGCGGACGGGATCAGCGCCTCGGGCCGGTTGATCCGGTCGAAGTAGCGGGAGACCGGCCGCAGCGCGTCGTTGACCGAGATGTCCGCCGACACGGGGTGCTCGAGCTGCTGGAGCAGCGGGTCCGCGGTGCGCGTGGCGAAGTAGTCGCCGGGCAGCAGCAGGACGGGCAGGCGGTTGACGGTGGCGAGGGCGGCACCCGTGACCAGGTTGGTGGCGCCGGGGCCGATGGAGGTCGTGACGGCCTGCGCGGAGAGCCGGTTCAGCTGACGGGCGTAGCCGACGGCGGCGTGCACCATGGACTGCTCGTTGCGGCCCTGGTGGAACGGCATGGCCTCCTCGCCGGCCTCGAGCAGCGCCTGGCCGAGCCCGGCGACGTTGCCGTGGCCGAAGATCCCCCAGGTGCCGGCGATCAGCCGGCGCCGGACGCCGTCGCGCTCGGTGTACTGCGCGGACAGGAACCGCACCAGCGCCTGGGCGACGGTCAGGCGACACACTGGCTGGCTCGGGTGGCTCATCGGGACCTCACTGGCTCTCGGAACGAACGGGGGACGGGGCGGAGTACAGGGGCAGGCGCGGGTCGACGGGCTGGTCCTCCCAACTGCCTCGGATCCAGGCGTGGTCCGGGTGGTCGCAGATCAGCCAGTCGCGCTCGGCGCCGGGGCCCGCCATGACGTTGAGGTAGTACATGTCGTGGCCGGGCATGGCCATGGAGGGCCCGTGCCAGCCGTCCGGGATGAGGACGACGTCGCCGCCGCGCACCTCGGCCAGTACGTCGGTGCCCTGGCCGCGGCCGGACGGGGAGACGCGCTGGTAGCCGAGGCCGGGGGTGCCGTCGTGGTCGGCGATCTCGAAGTAGTAGATCTCCTCGAGTTCGGACTCCTCGCCCGGGCGGTGCTCGTCGTGCTTGTGCGGCGGGAAGGAAGACCAGTTGCCGCCTGGCGTGATCACCTCTACGGCGATCAGCTTGTCGCACTCGAAACCGTATCCATCATCGCCTCCGGCGGGGGCCGCAGCACCGAAGTTGTTGACCTGGCGGCTGCAGTTGCCGGTTCCGCGCAGTTCGACGGGCACGGCGGAGGCCGGGCCGTAGCGGGCGGGCAGACGGCGGGTGCAGCGGGCGCCGGTCAGGGCGAACCGCCCGCCCGCGCCGGATGCAAGGGTCGCGTGGCTGTCGCGCGGTACGTACACGAAGTCGGTGACGCCGCTGAACACGCTCTCGCGACCGTGCAGTTCAAAGCTCTCGCCCTCGCAGACCACGGTGCAGCCGCCGACGAGCGGGAGCACGATCCACTCGCTGTCCTCGGTGGCGAAGGTGTGCGAGCCGCCAGGGGGCAGTTCGAGGATGCGCAGGCTGGAGTAGCCCCAGCCGGCCGTCTCGGGGCTGATGTCCACGGTGTACGGGCCGCCCGTGGCCTTCCCCGTGGGCAGGTGGTACTGCCGGTGCTGCGCGGCGGTCATGATGTGGCTCCTCCGGGTGCGTTCACTACGGCTATGCGTTCACGACGGGCGATCGGTTCACAACAGGCGATGGATTCTCCACCGGCGATCGCTTCACAGCAGGCCAACGGCGGTGTCCACCGCGGACTCCACACTGCCTTCGGCCGGGTAGAGCAGCGACCGGCCGACGACCAGCCCCTGGACGGTGGGCTGCCGCAGCGCCTTGCGCCACTTCTCGTACGCGCCCTCCTGGTCCCTGCCCACTTCGCCGCCGAGAAGCACGACGGGCAACGTCGAGGTCTCCAGCACCTGGGCCATCTCGTCGGCGTTCTCGGTGACGGGCAGTTTCAGCCATGTGTAGGCGGAGGTGCCCGCCAGGCCCGAGGCGATGGCGATGGACCGGGTGACGGCCTCGGCGCTCAGATCGTTGCGTACCGCTCCGTCGACGCGGCGCGAGATGAACGGCTCCACGAAGACGGGCAGCCGAAGCGCGGCCATGTCGTCTATGGCGCGGGCGGTGGACTGCAGGGTGGTGAGGGAGCCCGGGTCGTCGTAGTCGATGCGCAGCAGGAGCTTCCCCGCGTCGAAGCGGAACCGCTGGATGTCCTGGGGGCGGTGTCCGGTGAAGCGGTCGTCCATCTCGAACGAGGCCCCGGCCAGACCGCCGCGGTTCAGCGAGCCCATGACGATCTTGTTGTCCAGGACGCCCAGGAGCAGCAGGTCCTCAAGGATGTCGGCGGTCGCGAGGACGCCGTCGACGCCGGGCCGGGACAGCGCGATGCAGAGCCGTTCCAGCAGGTCGGCCCGGTTTGCCATGGCCAGGCGCCGGTCGCCGACACCGAGCGCGCCGCGCGCCGGATGGTCGGCGGCCACGATCATGAGGCGGCCGCTCTCCCCGATCAGGGGGCGGCGGGTGCGATGGGCTGCCGCTTCGGCGATCGCCTCCGGCTGCCGGGCCCGCATCGTGACGATGTCGGGGATGCTGATGGCCAAGGGATGCTCCCTTTCTTCAGTCGGTGGAGGTCAGCCGCGCGCGATGAGTTGCTCGACCTCGGCGGAGGTCGGCATCGCGGAGGAGCAGGCGAGGCGGGAGGCGACGATGGCGCCTGCGGCGTTGGCGTGGCGCATCACCTTCTCCAGCTCCCAGCCGGCGAGCAGACCGTGGCACAGGGAACCGCCGAAGGCGTCGCCCGCGCCGAGGCCGTTGACGACCTCGACGGGCACGGGTGGGACCTCCGCCGTCGTGCCGTCGCGGTGCACGGCGAGCACGCCCTTGGGGCCCTGCTTGACGACGGCGAGTTCCACGCCGGCGTCCAGCAATGCCTGGGCGCACGCACGCGGTTCGCGTACGCCGGTGGCGACCTCGCACTCGTCGAGGTTGCCGACGGCAACGGTGACGTGGCGCAGCGCCTCGGCGTAGTGGGGTCGGGCCTCGTCGGGATTGCGCCAGAACATCGGGCGCCAGTCGAGGTCGAAGACGGTGATACCGGACTTGGCGCGGGCCTCGAGCGCGGCAAGGGTGGCGGAGCGGCTGGGCTCCTCGCTCAGTCCGGTGCCGGTGATCCAGAAGATTCGGGCGGCGCGGATGGCGTCGAGGTCGAGCTCTTCGGTCCTGATCTCCAGGTCGGGGGCCTTGGGCTGCCGGTAGAAGTACAGCGGGAAGTCGTCCGGCGGGAAGATCTCGCAGAAGGTGACCGGCGTCGGGTATGCGTCGACCGGGGTGACCCAGCGGTCGTCGACGCCGAACTCCTTGAGCGCCTGGTGGACGTATGTGCCGAAGGGGTCCCGGCCGGTGCGGCTGATCACCGCGGTGGAGCGGCCCCGGCGCGCGGCGGCCACCGCCACGTTGGTCGCCGAACCGCCGAGGAATTTTCCGAAGGTCTCAACCTCTGGTAGGGGAACACCCGTCTGCAAGGGGTAGATATCAACGCCGATGCGGCCCATGGTGATCAGATCAAACGGCTCGAACGATTCAGCCATGCGCGACGCTCCTAGGAGGGGGGTACAGGTGTCCGGGGCAACCCGGCACTGCCAGGGCATAGCCCGTGGCGTCTCATAGGTGTAGGTCTCACAGCGAGCAGGTGTCAATAGTTTGTTCTGACATTCGAACCTGAACGTGAAATGATGTCTTAACAAAGTATTGACAGTGGGGCGCACCACGGGCTTGTATCCCATCCCAGCGAAACAGCCGCGTCATCGGTACGAACGACCCGGGCCTCCCAGCCCAGGCCGCTACCCCCCAACCCCCTCTGTCACACAGTGAGGTGCCGGAAGATGGACCGCACGTCCCGCCGCCGTCCCCGTAGATACGCCGCAATCGCCGCCGCAACCGCGGCTGCAGCGCTCCTCGCCGCAGGGTGCTCCAGCAGCTCCGGCGGCAAGCAGGCCGAGGAGGACAGCGGGACCGCCTCGGCAGGCAAGGCCAGCACTCCCCGTATGACGGTCGCGCTGGTCACCCACCAGGCCCCCGGCGACACGTTCTGGGACATCGTCCGCAAGGGCGCCGAGGCCGCCGCCGCCAAGGACAACGTCAAGCTGATCTACTCCGGTGACCCGAACGCCGGCACCCAGGCCAACCTGGTCCAGAACGCGATCGACCAGAAGGTCGACGGCATCGCGGTCACCCTCGCCAAGCCGGACGCCATGAAGGACGTCGTGGCCAAGGCGACGAAGGCGGGCATACCCGTGGTCGGCCTCAACTCCGGCGTGGACGACTGGAAGTCCCTGGGCCTGATGGAGTACTTCGGCCAGGACGAGGGCGTCGCCGGTGAGGCACTCGGCAACAAGCTCAACGAGACGGGGGCGAAGAACGCCGTCTGTGTGATCCAGGAGCAGGGCCACGTCGGCCTTGAGGCGCGCTGCGCGGGTGTGAAGAAGACCTTCAAGGGCAAGACGGAGAACCTCTACGTCAACGGCACCGACATGCCGTCCGTGAAGTCGACGATCACGGCCAAGCTCAAGCAGGACAGCTCCATCGACCAGGTCGTCACGCTCGGTGCTCCGTTCGCGCTGACGGCGGTGCAGTCGGTTTCCGACGCGGGCAGCGAGGCCAAGGTCGCCACCTTCGACCTCAACAAGCAGCTGACCAGTGCCATCAAGGACGGCGACATCGAGTTCGCCGTGGACCAGCAGCCCTATCTGCAGGGTTACCTGGCGGTCGACTCGCTGTGGCTCTACAAGAACAACGGCAACTACATGGGCGGCGGCGAGGCCCCAGTGCTGACCGGTCCGGCGTTCGTCGACAAGAGCAACGTCGACACCGTCGCCGAGTTCGCCGCGAAGGGCACCCGGTGATGACGATGACCCAAGCAACGGCACCGGCGACGAGTCCCTCGTCGCCGGCCTCGCCGGCCGCCCCCAAGGACGGCCGCACCGCCCAGCGGTCCCTGGGGCGCAGGCTGCTGGCCCGCCCCGAGGTCGGCGCGCTGATCGCCGCCGTCGGCGTCTACCTCTTCTTCTTCGCCGCCGCCCCCTCCTTCCGCGAGACGAGCGCCCTGTCCACCGTGCTCTACCAGGCGTCGGTGATGGGCATCATGGCGCTGCCGGTGGCCCTGCTGATGATCGGCGGCGAGTTCGACCTGTCGGCCGGTGTCGCGGTCACCACCTCCGCACTCACCGCGGCCATCCTCAGCTTCCAGCTGTCGCTGAACGTGTGGACCGGCGTGATCGTCGCGCTGGTCTTCTCCCTCGCCGTCGGCGCGTTCAACGGCTTCCTGCTGATCAAGACCGGGCTGCCCAGCTTCCTGGTGACACTGGGCTCCTTCCTGATCCTGCAGGGCGCCAACCTGGCCGTCACCAAGATCTTCACCGGCAACGTCGCCAGCGACTCCATCAGCGACATGGACGGCTTCGACCAGGCCAAGAACATCTTCGCGTCCGAGTTCAGCATCGGCGGCGTCAACTTCAAGATCACCATCGTCTACTGGCTTGTCTTCGCCGCCATCGCGACCTGGCTGCTGCTGCGCACCAAGTTCGGCAACTGGATCTTCGCGGTCGGCGGCAACAAGGACAGCGCCCGCGCGGTCGGCGTCCCCGTCGACCTCACCAAGATCGCCCTGTTCATGGGCGTCGGCGCCGGCGCCTGGTTCGTCGGCATGCACCTGCTGTTCTCGTTCAACACCGTGCAGTCCGGCGAGGGCGTCGGCAACGAGTTCTTGTACATCATCGCCGCGGTCATCGGCGGCTGTCTGCTCACCGGCGGCTACGGCTCCGCCATCGGCCCCGTCATCGGCGCCTTCATCTTCGGCATGGTCTCCCAGGGCATCGTCTACGCCAACTGGAACCCCGACTGGTTCAAGGCCTTCCTCGGCGTGATGCTCCTCGTCGCCGCCCTCGTCAATCTGTGGGTCCGCCGCCAGGCGACCCGGAGGTGATCCGATCCCATGACAACCACCAACGGAGCCACACCCACCGGCGCCGTCCTCAAGGACAGCGCCCCGCAGGACGACACGCCCGTCGTCGAACTGCGCGGCGCCGGCAAGTCCTACGGCAACATCCGCGCCCTGCACGGCGTCGACCTCGCCGTCCACCCCGGCCAGGTCACCTGCGTCCTGGGCGACAACGGCGCCGGCAAATCCACCCTCATCAAAATCATCTCCGGACTGCACCAGCACACCGAAGGCGACTTCCTCGTCGACGGCCGGCCCGTGCGCTTCACCACCCCCCGCGAAGCCCTCGACAAAGGCATCGCCACCGTCTACCAGGACCTCGCCACCGTCCCCCTGATGCCGGTCTGGCGGAACTTCTTCCTCGGCTCCGAGATGACCAAGGGCCCCTGGCCCGTCCGCCGCCTCGACATCGAGAAGATGAAGAAGACCGCGGACGAGGAACTCCGCAACATGGGCATCGTCCTGGACGACCTCGACCAGCCCATCGGCACCCTCTCCGGCGGCCAGCGCCAGTGCGTCGCCATCGCCCGCGCCGTCTACTTCGGCGCCCGCGTCCTCATCCTCGACGAGCCCACCGCCGCCCTCGGCGTCAAACAGTCCGGCGTCGTGCTGAAGTACATCGCCGCCGCCCGCGACCGCGGCCTCGGCGTCATCTTCATCACCCACAACCCCCACCACGCCTATATGGTCGGCGACCACTTCTCCGTACTACGCCTGGGCACCCTCGAACTGTCCGCCGCCCGCAGCGATATCGCCCTCGAAGAACTCACCAACCACATGGCCGGCGGAGCCGAACTCGCCGCACTCAAACACGAACTGGCACAGGTCCGCGGCGTCGACGTCGAGGAACTGCCGGAAGAATCGGACCTCCAGGTACCGACCCCCGCAGCCGGAGGCACGACAGCCTCCGAGGCGTCCCGCTGAGCCCCTCCCCTCCCCCGCCCCCTCGGGTGAAAGGACAGTCCCGATGGCTGCCGCCAACTCCGCCCCCGCCGCCCTGGACCGCATCAGGGTCGGCTCCGCCCCGGACTCCTGGGGCGTCTGGTTCCCCGACGACCCCCAGCAGGTGCCCTGGGAGAGGTTCCTCGACGAGGTCTCAGGGGCCGGATACGAGTGGATCGAGCTGGGTCCTTACGGCTATCTGCCGACCGACCCGGCCCGGCTCACCTACGAGGTCACCAAGCGCAATCTGAAGGTCTCCGCGGGGACGGTCTTCACGGCGCTGCACCGGGGGCCCGGGGTCTGGGAGTCCACCTGGGAGCACGTCAGCGATGTCGCCAGGCTGACGCAGGCCATGGGCGCCAAGCACCTCGTGGTCATCCCCTCCTTCTGGCGGGACGACAAGACCGCCGAGATCATCGAGCCGCCCGAGCTGACCGGCGAGCAGTGGGCGCACCTGACGAAGGGCATGGAGCGGCTGGGCCACGAGGTGCGGGAGCGGTTCGGTCTGGACATCGTCGTGCACCCGCACGCCGACACCCACATCGACACCGAGGCGCACGTCGAGCGCTTCCTCGACTCGACCGACTCCGACCTGGTCAACCTCTGCCTGGACACGGGGCACTACGCCTACTGCGGCGGCGACAGCGTCAAGCTCATCGAGACGTTCGGCGAGCGCATCGGCTATCTGCACCTCAAGCAGGTCGACCCGGAGATCCTCGCGGACGTCGTCAAGAACGAGGTCCCCTTCGGTCCGGCTGTCCAGCGCGGTGTGATGTGCGAGCCGCCGGCCGGCGTCCCCGCCCTGGAGCCGGTGCTGGCCGCGGCACAGGGCCTCGGTGTCGACCTCTTCGCCATCGTCGAGCAGGACATGTATCCGTGTCCTCCGGACCAGCCGCTGCCCATCGCGGTGCGCACCCGTAAGTTCCTCCGCTCCTGCGGAGCCTGACGGAACCCCACCGGAAGGGACGACAGCCATGGCCCAGGGCGGAACGCTCGGCGTTGCCGTGGTCGGCACCGGCAAGATGGGTGCCGACCATGTGCGCCGCCTCCATGAGGTGACCAGCGGAGCGCGGGTGGCCGCTGTCGTGGACGTCGACGAGGTGCGGGCCGAGAAGATCGCGAACGCGATCGAGGGCTGCACCGTGTTCACCGACCCGTCCGCCGCCATGGCGGCGGACGGCGTCGACGCCGTGCTCATCGCCTCGCCGGGGCCCGCCCATGAAGCGGCCCTGCTCACGGCCCTCGAGTACGACCTTCCCGTACTGTGCGAGAAGCCGCTCACGCCCGATGCCGCCTCTGCGCTGCGCGTGCTGGAGGCCGAGGTGAAGCTGGGCCACCGGCGTATCCAGGTCGGTTTCATGCGGCGGTACGACACCGAGTACATGAAGCTCAGGTCGCTGCTCACCAGCGGTTACCTGGGGCGCCCGCTGATGCTGCACAACCGGCACCGCAACGCCGCGGCGCCGGCCGGGTTCACCAGTGCGAATCTCATCAACGACTCAGTGGTGCACGAGATGGACGTGACGCGGTGGCTGCTCGGCCAGGAGATCACCGCCGTCACCGTGCTGCGCCCGGCCCCCTCGGAGAACGCCCCCGAGGGCCTGGACGACCCGCAGTTCGTCATCTTCGAGACCGACGGCGGTGCACTCGTCGACGTCGAGATCTTCGTCAACTGCGGATTCGGCTACCAGGTGCAGGCCGAGGTGGTCTGCGAGCGCGGCACGGCCAGGATCGGCGACGGCCACGCCATGGTCACCAACATGGCCGGCCGCTGGGGCGGCACCATCGCCCAGGACTTCGTGGAGCGCTTCGAGGACGCGTACGACCGTGAGGTGCAGGCCTGGGTGGACGCCACGCGGCGCGGCGAGGTGACCGGGCCCAGCACGTGGGACGGATATGCGGCGGCGGCGGTCTGCGAGGCGGGGGTGCGCTCCCAGACGGACGGGGGGCGGGTGGAGGTCGAACTCGTGGAGCGCCCCGCGCTCTACGCCTGACGGCTCGACAGTCGATCCTGACGGTCCGTTCACGGGCCGACGACCCGCGCCCCCGTCTGCGGCGTCAGCGGGGACGCGACGTACGTCGTGTGCGGGTACCGGTTGCCGATGCTGCGGTAGACCACGGGTGCCGCTGCCATCCGGTCGGACAGCAGGCAGTTCTTGCCGTCGATCACGGCACGCGGGGCGGCGAGGAGATCCGACAGCGCGACCCAGTCCGCCTCGATGACCTCGGGCCATTCGGTCAGCACCACCACGGCGTTCGCGCCGTTCACCGCCGCCGCCAGATCGGTGCAGGGCGTGGCGTCGGGGAAGAACTCGGTGAGCCGGGCCGGGGGGATCGCCGGATCCCACACCCGTACGGCCCCGGCCTGCGCCGCGAGATGCGGGATGACGGTGAGGCTGGGCGCCGCACGCACATCGTCGGTCCAGGGCTGGTAGCGCACGCCGAGCACGGCGATCTCGGAGCGCGCCAGGTCCGCGCCCAGCGTCTCCTGCAGGATCTGCGCAACGACGCGCGGCTGTTCGGTGTTGACCTGGATGGTCGCGTCGAGCAGCGGAGTCGGGACTCCCTGCTCGGCGGCCCAACGGGAGAGCGCGGCGGTGTCCTTGGGCAGACACGAGTCGCCGAAGCCGAGCCCGGGCTGCAGGAACGCATGGCCGATACGCGGGTCGAAGCCCATGCCGCGCAGCACGTCGTCGACGTCAAGACCCGGCAGGGAACACAGCCGTGCCAGCTCGTTGGCGAAGCTGATCTTCGTGGCGAGGAAGGCGTTGCTGGCGTACTTGGTCATCTCCGCGCTGGCGGGACTGGTCACCACCCAGGGGCAGGCTACGGAGCCGTACAGCCGGCGCAGCACATCGAGATGATGCTCGGAGTAGACGCCGACGACCAGCCGGGCCGGGGTGAGCCAGTCGTCCAGGGCGCTGCCCTGGTTGAGGAACTCGGGGTTGTACGCGAAGCGGTCCCGCAGCTCGGGGTGGCGCGCGACGAGCGCGTCGCTGGTCCCGGGCGGCACGGTGGACTTCAGCACGAGGAACGGTACGGGGACCAGGCGCGCCACGTCCTCGAGCGCCGCGTCGACATGGGAGAGGTCCGCCGCTCCCCCGGGCGCCGGCGGTGTCCCCACAGCGATCAGTACCGCGTCGAAGGGCTCGCGCCGGTGCTCCTGGCTCATCTCGGCGGCGAAGCGCAGCCGGCCGCCGGCGAGAGCGAGGGCGAGCTGTTCCGCCACTCCCGGTTCGAACAGGGGCGCCTCGCCGCGCTCGAGCACACGCAGCCTCTCCGGGTCCCGCTCGATCCCCATGACGTCGTGGCCCTGTTGCGCCATGGCGACGGAGCCCGTCAGACCGACATAGCCCTGTCCGACGACAGCGATACGCAACGGACTTCACCCCCGTGAACGGCGCGGAACCAGGGCCTGTGTCGGAAGTGGCGCCGTCCGCCCGGAGGGCGGGCCGGGCGGCGTCTGGTGCGTGCTCTCGGCGTGCCGGGTGGAAGCCCTCGTACTGGACGTACTTGGGCTTTCGCCCGGTGCGGCGAGAGTGCGTGCCAGGCGTCGCCCGGCAGGCGCCACTTCCGACACAGGCCCTAGGTGCAGGGAAGGCGCCCACTGTAAGGAGGTGACCGAAGCGCCACCCGTCGGCTCACCCCGGAGGTGATCAGCTGTTCACTCCGGTGGTGTCATCACTGCGCCTCTGGCCGGACGGTTCCGCGCCCGCCCTGCCGGACCTCGAAGGTGACGCGCGCCGTCGTGTGGCGACGGCCCGTCAAAGCCCTGACGGCAGGCTGCGATACGGAGCCCGAAAGCCCGAAAAACCGGGGAGATACGGAAGCCCATTGGGCCATTCGGTCACGTAGTGCTTTCAACGGGTTACCCCGTGTGGCGAACGGGGTTGATGGAACCTAGCTTCGCCTCATGACGACTCGAAAGATCAAGTACCTCGGATGCGTCGCAGCCGTCGCGGTTTCGGGGCTCGGTGCAGCCCCGCCCGCCGCTGCCACGGCGCGTCACGTGGTGCTCCCCGGACAATCCATCCAGAAGGCGGTCGACGCCGCCCGGCCGGGGGACACCATTGTCATCGCACCCGGCACCTACCGTGAAAGCGTGCTGATCACCAAGTCCGGACTGACGCTCCGTGGGGCGGGGAGCCGGACCGTGATCACACCCCCGAAGAGCGGAGCCGGCAACCGCTGTGCGACGGCCGGCAACGGCATGTGCGTACTGGGCACGGACGCCAAGCCCGTCCAGGGCACCACCATCCGCTCCCTCAGACTGTCCGGCTTCAAGAAGAACGCCCTGTGGGCCTCACGTACCGACCGGCTGACGGTGCAGGGCGTGATCGCCGAGAAGAACGGCCAGTGGGGCATCGCCGAGGAGCGGTCCACGCGGAGTCTGTTCTGGGGCAACATCGCCCGGGACAACGCCGAGTCGGGCCTGTTCCTCTCCAACACGATCGACACCGAGGCCGGGGCCACGGACACTCGGTCCACCGTGGTCAGGTACAACCTCCTGCAGCGGAACCGCATCGGAGTCACGGTCAGGCGCCTGCGAAACCTCACCGTGGCGAACAACAGCGTCACCGGGAACTGCAACGGGGTGTTCGTCGTAGGCGACGAAGGGCGGCCTCAGGCCGGGGACATGGCCATCCGGCGCAACTCGATCTACTCGAACAACAAGTACTGCGCGAAGACGGCCCGCCTGCCGTACATCCAGGGCTCGGGCATCGTTCTCACCGGCGCCGAGGACATGCTCGTCGAGGGCAACATCATTCGCGGCAACGAGGGCAAGTCCACCTTCTCGGGCGGAATCGTGCTCTACAAGAGCTTCGTGGGCGCGATCAACCAGCGCAATGTCATCCGCGACAACCTGGTGCTGGGCAACACGACGGCCGACCTTGCGAACCGGGACACCGGGACCGGCAACCGCTTCAGCGGCAATGTGTGCGAGGTCTCCGAACCCGCGGGCCTGTGCTGACCGGCCGGCCGGCTCCCGCTGAACCGAGCGAATCGAGGCGCTACATGACCACGGTAACTCTCCGCCCCCAGCCGGCCACGGCCCCCCAGTCGGCCATGCAGCTGAGGGAGCTGATCTTCGGGGCGGCCTGCGCGGCGGCCGTACGCGCGACCGCCAAGCTCGGCGTCGCAGACGCGCTGGGGGACGAGCCCGCCACCGCGGAGGAACTGGCGGCCGCGCTGGGTGTCGAACCACGGCCGCTGAGGCGGCTGATGCGGGCCGTGTCCTGCTACGGCATCTTCGCCGAGACCGAGGACGGCAGGTTCGTCCACACCCCCATGTCGCGACTGCTGCGCGACGACGATCCGAACAGCCTGCGCTTCATCTCCCTGTGGTGCACGGAACCCTGGACCTGGGCCGCCTGGCCGCGGCTCGACGAGGCGGTGAGGTCGGGCGGCAGCGTCTTCCACGACCTGTTCGGCAAGGGGTTCTTCGACTACCTGCACGAGGACGCGCACGAATCGGCCCATGTGTTCAACCGGGCCATGACCACATCCAGCATGCAGTCGGCGCGGGACCTCGTCGAACTGCTCGACATGACAGGGGTGTCGACGGTCGCCGACATCGGCGGCGGCCAGGGGCACGTCGTGGCGGGACTCCTGGAGAGGTACCCGCACATGCGGGGGACCCTGCTCGATCTGCCGCGCGTGGTGGAGAAGGCGGATCCGCGGCTGCGCGAGGGCGGTGCGCTCGCGGACCGGGCGTTCATCATCGGCGGCGACTGCCGGGAGGGCATCCCGGTCGAGGCCGATCTCTACATCATCAAGAACATCCTCGAGTGGGACGACGACAGCACCCGCAGGACCCTGCGGAACGTCATGGCGGCGGCCAGGCCTGGCGCCAGGGTGGTGATCATCGAGAACATCGTCGACGACACCCCGTCGATGAAGTTCACCACGTCCATGGACCTGCTGCTGCTCCTCAACGTCGGCGGAGCCAAGCACACCAAGGAAAGCCTGGTCACCCGTATGAAGGAGACGGGTCTGACGGTGGGTGAGATCCGCCCGGTCAACCCGTATCTGCACGCCTTCGAATGCACCGTCCCGAGCTGACCGGCGCTGCAGCAGAGAACACCGTCGCCGGCTCCGCGGAGATTCCGCGGAGCCGGCGACGGTGTCTTCCGTGCGGGTACGAGCCGTCAGGCCGAGCCGTCCCGTTCCCAGAGGTAGAACTGCTGGGCCATCGCGTCCTTCGGACTGCGCCACGTCTCCGGGTCGTACGCGCTCACATACGCGGAGAGCCGGTCGCTGATGTCCCGGAAGGCAGGGTGACCCGCCACCTTGGCGATCGCCGGGCCGGGCGGCCGGTCCGCCTCCACCAGGTGCATATACACGTCACCGAACTGCCAGAGGGTGCGGCGCGTGACCCCGACCAGGTGCGGCAGCTCGCCGCTGTCGGAGTCCGCGAACACCTTGGCGATGTCGGGGGCCGCGCCCGGTGCCATCCGGGCCACGATCAGGGCTTGGTGCGTCAAGGGGCTTCCTTCCTTTCGGTGGCGCCAAGCCGCGCGGACCGCCCGGAAGGCGGTCCGCAGGGCGACTGGCGACTATGTGGTCAGTCGGTGGTGACGGAGGCGGTCGGACGCGCCTGGGCCGCGCGCTGCTCGATCTTGTCCCGGATGAGCTGCATCTGGACGACCGAGTTGCGGTTGATGTTGTCGGTCATCCACGCGTCGTCCACCGGGGCCTCGGGCTTCATCGCGAAGTCCTGCGTCCAGTGCATCCGGACTCCGTCGGAGGTCTCCGAGTACACCCACTCGATGTTCATGTACTCGAAGGGACCGGTCTCGACCCGGCGGGCCCTGACCTTCAGCGCGTTCCGGTCAGCCACCCGCTCGGAGACCCAGCTCCAGACCTTGCCGTTCTCGTCCGGGTGCATGGTCAGCCGGAAGGTCGTCTTGTCGCCCTCCCGCTCGAGGACATCGACGGACGCGTACTCGCTGAAGAGCTGCGGCCAGTTCTCGATGTCGTTGGTCATGTCCCAGACGAGGTCCAGGGGAGCGGCGATCGTGATCTCGTTCTCGGTGTGTCCCGACACGTCAGGCTCCCGCCATCAGGCTGCTGTTGACGAGGTTGAGGAACTCCCTCGGTGTCTTGCACCGCTCCGCGTCGGTGGGCAGCGCGCGGCCGTGGCTGTTCTCCAGCTCGCCGACGATGCCGAGCAGACCGAGCGAGTCAAGCCCGATCTCCGAGAAGCCGGTGTCGAGCCGGCGCTCCATGTCCTTGGCGTCGACGGTGACGCCGGCGGCCTTCTTCATCAGAGCCGTGAGCTCCTGGACGGTCAGTTCGCTGTTCATGAGGATTTCTCCTTCTCACGAGAGGGCATCGGTGCCGTGCCGGAGCACGAGCGCCGCGTTCGACCCCATGAGTCCCCGGCTGAGGACCAGCGCCGTACGCAGCTCGGCGGGCCGGGCACGGGAGGTCACCAGATCGAGGTCATGGCAGACGTCGAACACGTTCGGGGTGGGCGGGACGAGGCCGTGTTCCATGGCGAGTACGGCGGTCGCCGTGTCCAGCACGGGCGCACCGCAGTAAGCACGGCCGATTCCGGTCTTGGGCGCCGTCACCGGCACGCGGGTGGCGCTCGAGCCCAGTACGTCGGCGATCGCCAGCGCCTCCGCGCGATCCGCCTCCGGTACGCCGAGCGCGTCCGCGAACACGACGTCGATCTCCTCGGGGGCGCACTGCGCCTCCTGGAGTGCGCCGCGGATCGCCTGGGCGAGCCCCTCCCGGGACTGCTCCCAGCGGGAGGCGCCCGTGAAGGTCGCGGCGTGACCGGCGATGACCGCGCGCGCCCGGACGTCCCTGTCCCGGGCCGCCGCCTCCTCCTCCACCACGAGCATGGCGCCGCCCTCGGCGGGCACGAACCCGCTGGCGCCGGTGGTGAAGGGACGGTATGCGCGCGCGGGGTCGTCGCTCGTGCTCAGCTCTTCGTAGCCGAGTTGGCAGACGACCGAATAGGGGGCCAGCGGAGCCTCCGCGGCACCGACCACGACGGCGTCGGTGCCACGCCGGATGGCTCCGGCGGCGTGCGCCAGCGCGTCGAGACCACCGGCCTCGTCGCTGGCGACTACTCCACACGGTCCCTTGAAGCCGCCCCGGATGGAGATCTGGCCGGTGCTGGCGGCGTAGAACCATGCGATGGACTGGTACGGGCCGACGAAGCGGGAACCCTGTCCCCACAGTTTCTGCAGTTCGCGCTGGCCGAACTCGCCACCGCCGGACCCGGCCGCGGTGACCACGCCCACCGCGAACGGGTCGTCGACGGTGTCGGCGCGGCCGAGCCTGGCGTCCTCCCGAGCCATGTCGGCCGCGGCCATCGCGAAGTGGCTGAACCGGTCGGTCTGGACGAGGAAGGTCTCCTCGATCAGATCTGCCGGCTCGAATCCGCGGACCTCGCCCGCGATGCGGAGCGGCAGGTTCTCGCAGCCCTCGCGGGTCACCTTGTCCAGGACACTGGTGCCGGCCTGAGTGGACTTCCAGAAGGTCTCGGTGGTCGTTCCATTGGGTGCGACGACGCCGATGCCGGTGATGACGGACCGTCGTGCGGGCTTGGAGCTCATCGTGTGCCCCCTTCGGGTCGGGTCAGAACCACCGCGGACTGGAAGCCGCCGAACCCGCTGCCGACCGACAGCACGTTGCGGAGCTTGAGCGGGCGCGCGGTGCGCGGCACATAGTCGAGGTCGCATTCGGGGTCGGGTGTCTCGTAGTTCGCCGTCGGAGGCACCACTTGGTGGACGAGGGCGAGCACGCACGCGACGACCTCGATCGCCCCGATGGCGCCCAGCGAGTGGCCCACCATGGACTTGATCGAACTCATCGGCGCTTCGTAGGCGTGCGCGCCCAGGGAGCGTTTCACCGCGGCCGTCTCGTGCCGGTCGTTCTGCTGGGTGCCCGAGCCGTGCGCGTTGACGTAGTCGATCAGTGAGCCGTCGATACGGGCGTGGTCGAGCGCGTCGTCGATCGCGTGGGCCATTTCCAGGCCCTCCCGGGTGAGACCGGTCATGTGGTAGGCGTTGCCGTAGGTGGCGTAGCCGCTGATCTCGCAGTACACGTGCGCGCCGCGGGCGCGGGCGTGTTCGAGCTCCTCCAGCACCAGTACGGCTCCCCCTTCGCCCATGACGAACCCGTCGCGGTGGGCGTCGAACGGCCGCGATGCGTGCTCCGGGTCGTCGTTGTTCGTGGACGTCGCCTTGATCGCGTCGAAGCACGCCATGGTGATGGGCGTGATCGGCGAGTCGGAGGCTCCGGCGATGGCGACGTCCATCCGGCCGTCCTCGATGGCGTGGAAGGCGTAGCCGATCGCGTCGAGGCCGGAGGTGCAGCCCGTGGAGACCGTCTGTACGGGTCCGTGGGCGCCGAACATCTCGGCCACCTCGGAGGCGAGCGCGCTGGGCGAGAACGCCCGGTGCAGATGAGGGCCGGCCGCGCGGTGGTCGACATCCCACCTCCGGCCCTTCTCGCTCACCGCGACATAGTCGTGTTCGAGGCGCGTGGTGCCACCGACCGCGGTGCCCAGGGACACGCCCATGCGCCAGGGGTTCTCCTGCTCGGGGGCGAGACCCGCGTCCCGGACCGCCTCTCGGGCGGCGACCATGGCGAACTGGACGTAGCGGTCGGCGCGCTGTGCCGTCGCCACGTCGATTCCGTGTGCCGCCGGGTCGAAGTCGCACTCGGCGGCGATGCGCGAGCGGAGCCCCTCCGGGTTGAAGAGCGTGATGCCCCGCGTCGCGGTACGTCCGCCCGCGAGGAGGTCCCAGAACGCCGGTACGCCGACGCCGCCCGGGGCAACGATGCCGACACCGGTGACCGCCACGCGCCTGGTCATGACAGGGCCTCGGTTCGCTGAGGCGTCCTGGCCTGTCCGGCTCCTTCCGTGGCGTCGGTTTCCTCTGTGTCGACATGCCCGAGCGCGGGGCGCGGTGCCAGCGGGCCCAGATGGAACACCAGACGGGCCTCCTCGTCCCCCACGTTGCGGAACCGGTGCCGCATATAAGGGGGGATGAGCAGAGCCTGATCGGGCTTGATCGGATGCGTCTCCCCATCGAGGTCCACTTCGAGCGCACCGCACACGACGTACACGAATTCCTCCGAGTACGGGTGGTAGTGCTCACCGATGCGGTCGCCGGGCTGGACGATGGCCAGGCCCATGAAACCGCTCTTGGCGCCCACCGCCATGGGCGTGAGCATGGCGCGCAGATCACCTCCGCGCTTGGTGTTGGGCTGAGTCTCGCTGAGGTCCACGATGCGTGGGCGGTGCATGGTCATGTTTGCTTCCTCCATATGACGGGTGCCGACGGCGTACGCGCGTCCGGCTGTGACACGGCCGAGGCGGTCCGGGTCAGGAGTCCGATGCGCGGCGGTCGGTGATCAGTTGCATGTCGGAGCGTTGGAGGAAGCGCAGGATGTCCTGTTCGTCCGCCGACGCGCCGTCCACGCCGAGGGCATCGCCGTCGAGCAGACGCGCCAGGACGGCTGCCTTGCGGTCGCCCTTGAGACCGAGGGCCGCGGCGGGATCGGCATCGATGGGGCCCCGCACATCGACCAGCCGGACGACGATGTCGTCGCGCTGGAAGACGGTGCTGCTGTGAATGGGGCTGGTGGGGTCGTCCGCGGCCGCCTCGTCCTGGCGGGCGAGCAGCTGTGCCAGGGGCAGACCGCATCCCTCCTTGGCGGGGTAGAGGAGCGCGTGCCGCTGCACGTCCTCGGGGACCGGACCGCCGAACGACACATGGTGCACCGACGGCAGCGCGGCCCGTGTGAAGAAGAGCCGGGCGGATCCGGGGTTGCTGAGGTCCCGGTCCTGCTCGAGGTAGGGGTTGATGGCCTCCTCGATCGCCGTGACCTCGGGCTGGCGCGCCACGTAGCGCAGCGCGGTCATCAGGTCGCCCTCCACCTCGATGGCCCGGACCAGCCGGTTTCCGTGCATATAGACAGAGGTGCGGCGCAACATGGTGGTGTCGTCCACGTGTGGGTTCGGCGCGGTGTAGCCGGACATGATCTCGCGGACGACCGGCTCGCTGCCCGGCTTCACGGTGAAGGTGAGGGCATGGCGCACCACGCCGTCGCCCAGCCGTGGCGAGACCTGCAGATGTCCCTTGGCTGACTCGGGCAGGGGCCCGGCGACATTGCCGGTCTCCCGCAGAATGCTGAAGCGCATCGAGCGCGTGTCACGGACGCAGCTGTGCATGGGCTGCACCGTCTCCACGTGCTCTTCGCTGTTCACCCAGGCCAGGAAGGGCAGGGCGCTCTCCCACTCGCTGGTGATGAGCCACTGCGAGGGGTTCTCGATGGACTGGCACAACTGGTCGCTGATGTGCCCGGGCACCGAGGCCACATGGTTGCGCAGGCGCTCGTATGCCTCCAGGAACTCCTTCTGGGCACCTTCGTAGAGGTCCAGCAGCAGGACGACCCGAAGTCTGGAGCCGTCGAACGCGGACTGCGACACGCGTTCCGAGATTGTCATCGTCATCCAGCACACATCTCCTTCGAGACAGCAAGGACGCCACATCTCCTGATGCGACGTCAGGCCGCTTGGAATCCGGGTTGCTGTCCCGCGGATTCCGAGGGTCGTCCCCCGAGAGCGAGGGCGACGATCAGCACGGAACCGATCATTGGTCGGTCCCGGAAGGCGCGCGAGTTGCGTGAACCACGTGGGTGACAGCTCCGGCGAAGCGGGTGACACACCGGGCTCAACCGCCCGGGGGAAGCGCCTGAGGAACCGGCTGAACCACCTGGGGGAAGCCCGTGAGGGGCCCGGCTGAACCACCCGGGGGACGCGAGCGGCGAACCGGCTGAACCAGCCGGGTGAATGGGGCGGACGAAGCCGTCCCCCCAAGCCCCGTCAGGGCATGGAACCTTCATCCCCGAACGTGGGGGGACCCCAGCTGGAGGCATTGATGAACGAAGAAGTCGACCACCGCGTACCGGTCCTCATCGTGGGCGGCTCCCTGGTGGGGTTGTCCGCCTCGCTGTTCCTGGGCCGACTGGGCATCGAGCACATGGTGGTCGAGAAGCACTCGGCCACATCGATGCATCCGCGTGGGCGCGGCAACAACGTACGCACGATGGAGCTGTTCCGGGTGGCCGGTGCGGAGCAGCGGATCCGGGAGGCCGCGTCGATCCTCGCGGACAACCACGGCATCCTGCAGACACCGTCACTCGCCGAGGAAGGCGAGTGGCTGTTCAAGGAGATGGACCCGGGTGGCGGGCTCGCCCGGTTCAGCCCGAGCGGATGGTGTCTGTGCAGTCAGAACGACCTGGAGCCGGTGCTGCTGCAGTGCGCTCGTGAACTCGGGGGCGACATCCGCTTCTCCGCGGAGATGCTGTCCTTCGAGCAGGACGCCGACGGGGTCACCGCGGTCGTGAAGAATCGTGACACCGGCGAGCACACCACCGTGTACGCGGAGTACCTCGTCGCCGCAGACGGGCCGCGCAGTCCGGTCCGGGAACGGCTGGGCATCGGCCAGACGGGGCCCGGCGAGCTGTTCCACAACGTCAGCATCACCTTCAACTCCAAGATGCTCGCCGACGTGGTGGGCGACCGGCGCTTCATCGCCTGCTACCTGACAACCCCGGAGGCGGACGGGGCGCTGCTGCCGGTGGACAACGTGGAGAAGTGGGTGTTCCACGCGCCGTGGCAGCCGGGGCGGGGCGAGACGCTGGAGGACTTCACCGACGAGCGGTGCATCGACCAGATCCGCAAGGCCGTCGGCGTGCCGGACATCGACGTGGAGATCACCGGCAGGGCCCCGTGGCACGCGGCGGAGCGCGTCGCCGAGTCCTATGCGTCGGGCCGGGTCTTCCTGGCCGGGGACTCCGCCCACGAGATGTCGCCGACCGGAGCCTTCGGGTCCAACACGGGCATCCAGGACGCCCACAACCTCGCCTGGAAACTCGCCGCCGTACTGAACGGCTGGGCGGGGCCCGGACTGCTGGCGACCTATGAGACGGAGCGCCTGCCGGTCGCCCAGGTGACCAGCGCGCGCGCCTCGGCCCGCTCCGTGGAGCACAGCCACCCCGGCTATGCCCCCGCCCCCGGCGCGGGCGGCGGACAGCAGGGCGGTGTGCTCAAGGTGGCTCTGGGCTACCGCTACCCCCGCGGCGCCGTCATCGGCGCCGACCCCGCGCAGCCCGTGGTGCCGGACACCATGCAGCTGACGGGCGAGCCGGGCAGCCGCGCTCCGCACATGTGGCTGCTCAGGTCCGGCGTTCGCACGTCCACCCTCGATCTCTACGAGCGTTCCTGCGTGCTGCTCTGCGGCGCCGCGAGTACGTGGCACATGGCGGCGAGGCGGGTCGCCGAGCGGTTGTCCGTGCCCCTCGACTCCTTCCGGATCGGCAGCGGACCGGATGCTGATCTCGCCCCCGAGAAGGGCGGCGACTGGGCCGCGCTGCACGGTACGACGGAACAGGGCGCGGTGCTGGTCCGCCCCGACGGCTACGTGGCGTGGCGTTCGGAGGGCGCTGTCGCCGACCCGGAGGCGACGCTGTACGAGATCATGGCGTCGTTGCTGGACCTGGCCTGACGTAGGCCTTCCACAAGGCCGGCGCGGCGTCGGCCACGCCGCCTCCCGGGGTTGATGTCGGCACGGGAGGCGGCGGGCGGCTTCGGCTGCTTCTGTCCCGAGGCCGTGCGTGCGGGCCTCGGGACAGAGCCGTGTCTAGACGGTGCAGTCCGTCCCGTTCAGCTTGAACGCGGCCGGCGCGGTGTTGGCGCCCGAGAGCGATCCGTTGAAGCCGAAGGTCACCGTCGAGCCCGGCGCGATGGACGCGTTGTACGAGGCGTCGGTCGCCGTGACCGCGGTGCCGGACTGGCTGACGGTGGCGTTCCATGCCTGGGTGACGCCCTGTCCCGACGGCCAGCTCCACGCCAGCTGCCAGCCGTTCACGGTGGTCGTCCCGGTGTTCTTGATGGTCACCTGGGCGGTGAAGCCGGTGTTCCACTGGTTCTGCACGGTGTACGCGACCGCGCAGCTGCCCGTCGGGGTCGGCGTGGTGTCACCGGTCCAGCCGAGGGCCTCCGCGATGCCGTGATAGGCGGGCTTGGGCTGGAAGTTCTCGTCGTACGGGGTGGCCGCGCCGTATCCGTCGAAGAAGTCGGGGATCCAGGAGTCGGAGTCGGTGAAGCCCCAGACGGTGATGCCCTTGCAGCGTGAGACGGCGACGCAGGCGCTGGTGACCGCCTTGTAGTCGGCCTTCTGCTGCGCGAGCTGGGCCTCGGTCGGGGGAACCGTCATCCGGATGTCGAGCTCGGTGATCACGACGTCGACGCCGAGGTCGGCGAAGCGCTGGATGTTGGCCTGGAGGCTGGACGGGACCTGGCCGAGGATGAGGTGGGCCTGCAGACCGACGCCGTCGATCGGGACGCCCTGTTCCTTCAGCGACTTGACGAGGTTGTACATCGCGGTGCTCTTCGCGTTGATGCCCTCGACGTTGTAGTCGTTGATGTACAGCTTGGCGTCGGGGTCGGCGGCGCGGGCGGCCCTGAACGCGTCGGCGATGTACGAGTCGCCGATCGCGGTCTGGAAGACCGACTGGCGGCGGGTGCCGTCCTCGTTGAACGGCTCGTTGACCACGTCCCAGTGGTCGATGCGGCCCTTGTAGCGGCCGGCTTCGGTGGCGATGTGGTCGGTCATGACCGTGCGGAGGCTGTCCGCCGTCCAGGTGCCGTTCTCGACCCAGCTGGGCAGCTGGCTGTGCCAGACCAGGGTGTGTCCGCGGACCTTCTGGTTGTTGGCCTCGGCGAAGTTCACGACGCTGTCGGCGCCGGACCAGTTGTAGCTGCCGCGGGTCGGCTCGACCGAGCCCCATTTCATCTCGTTGCCGGGAGTGATCGAGTCGAACTGCTCGGCGGCGACACTCGCGTAGGTGCCGTTGAGCTTGGACGCGGTGACCGCGGTTCCGTAGTAGATGCCCTTGGCGGCGGCGAGGTCCCGCAGCACGGGGGCCTCGGCCGCGTGACCGGAGGTAGCTCCTCCGATCAGCAGCAGGGCGGCGGCCGAAACCCCGAACGCGGCTCTTCGTAAGCACTGGAGCTTCATGGATTTCCCTCTCCTGATGGCTTCACGTGACTTCCGGCTTCCGGAAGGCTTCTGCAAAGTTTCGAGAGTGCGTCCGGAACGCTAGAGGCGTATGAGCGAACGGTCAACGCAAGTGGGGGAATTGACTGCAGTGGCAGTGCTGCCTGGACCCAACGGCCGGTCGCCTGCGGTTCAGCCGACGCGCGGGCCCCGGCCGCTGACGCCATGCGGGGCATGGGCTTGACGCCAACGGCCGGTGGCCTGCGAGTTCACCGGCGTCCTGTGGTTTCTTCAGCGGTCCTGGTGCGGTGAGACGCTGAACGTCGCGTGCAGACGGCGGGTGTGGTCCACCTGCCGTACCGGTCCGGTGAGGGTCACCCTGGCCGTCAGCCGCGGCTCGGCGCTGGAGGCGCTGAGCCGCAGTTCCAGCTCACCCGGCTCGACGATCCGCCGCCCGCCGCGGCCGGTGAACGACGCGAGGTCCGCGGGCACGGTGACTTGGACGCGGCTCGCCTCTCCGGCCGCGAGAGGCACCCGTACATATCCGATCAGGCGCTGGACGGGCTGCACGACCGAGGCGACGGGGTCGTGCAGATAGAGCTGCACGACCTCGGTGGCCTCGCGGTCACCGGTGTTGCGGACCGTGAGGGCGAGCCGCACCTCGGCGTCCGTCGCGGCCTGCACATCGTCCACGGTCAGGTCCGACCACTCGAAGGTGGTGTACGTCAGGCCGTGCCCGAACCCGAAGGCCGGCGTGGGGTCGGTGTTGGACACATCGCTGATCTGGCCCAGCGGGGCCGCCAGGTAGGTGGACGGCTGGACTCCGGGTCGGCGCGGGATGCTGACGGGGAGCCTGCCGGACGGGGTGACCCGTCCGGTGAGCACACCGGCGATGGCCGCGGTGCCCTCCTCGCCGGGGAAGAAGGACTGGACGATGGCGGCGGATTCGTCGACGGCGCGGCCGAGCGCGTAGGGCCGCCCGGAGAGGAGCGTCACGACCACCGGCGTACCGGTGTCGAGGAGCGTGTCGAGCAGCTGCTGCTGTACGCCGGGCAGCACCAGGGACTCCGCGTCGCAGCCCTCGCCGCTGGTGCCACGGCCGAACAGCCCGGCCCGGTCACCGAGCGCGAGCACGACGACGTCGGCGCCACGCGCCAGTTCGGCGGCCACGGCGAAGCCACTGGTGTCCGTGGAGTCGACGCTCGCGCCGGGCGCCGTGACGATCTCGCTGCCGGGGAACTCGGCCAGAAGCGACTCGCGAAGCGTCGGAAGCTCGATGCCGGCCGGCACCTCGGGGTGGTGGACGCCGACGTGCGCGGGGAAGGAATAGCAGCCCAGGACAGAGTTCGGGGTGTCGGCGGTGGGGCCGATAAGGGCGATCCTGGCCGGGCTCGCCAGGGGCAGGGTGCCGTCGTTGCGGAGGAGGACGACGGCCTGCTCCGCGATCTCCCGGGCGATGGCGCGGTTGGCGGCCGTGTCCAGGTCCACCGATCCGCGCAGCGCCTCCGGGTCCGTCAGGTCGGCGTCGGCCAGCGCCTCGGGCACCGGGTTCCAGTCGGGGTCGAGCAGTCCCAGCTCGGCCTTCTGGATCAGTACACGCCGAAGGGCGCGGTCCACCAGAGCCTCCGGCACCTGACCCGCGGTGACCGCGTCGCGCAGCGACTGTCCGAAGGTCTTGACGTTGGGCAGCTCCACATCCACGCCGGCGGCGAGGGCGGCGCCGGCCGCCTCGCCCCAGCTGCCGGCCACGCCGTGCAGGGCCTTGAGGAAGGCGATGCCGAAGTAGTCGGCCACGACCGTCCCGGCGAAGCCCCAGGTGTCCCGCAGCAGTCCGGTCAGCAGCTGCTCGTCGGCGTGGGACGGCACCCCGTCGGTGTCGGTGTACGAGGCCATGACCGACCGGACGCCGCTCTCCCGCACCGCCATCTCGAACGGCGGGAGCATGACGTCGGCCCGCTCCCGGGCGCCCATGCTCACCGGCGCCAGATTGCGGCCGGCCCGGGAGGCCGAGTAGCCGACGAAGTGCTTGAGCGTGGCGACGACGCCGGCGGACTCCAGGCCCTGGATATAGGCGGTGGCGACCGTTCCCACCAGGTAGGGGTCCTCGCCGATCGTCTCCTCGACGCGGCCCCACCGGGCGTCGCGTACGACGTCGAGGACGGGGGCGAGCCCCTGGTGCACGCCCACCGAGCGCATGTCCCGTCCGATGGCCTCCGCCATGCGCCGGACGAGTGCCGGGTTGAAGGTGGCGCCCCAGGACAGTGGTACGGGATAGGCGGTGGCGCCCCAGGTGGCGAAGCCCGCGAGGCACTCCTCATGGGCGAGGGCCGGAATGCCGAAGCGGTTCGCCTCGGCGATGCGTCGCTGGGTCCGCAGCAGGGAGAGCGCTCCCAGGGCGGGATCGACCGGAGCCGTGCCGAACGGCCGGGTCAGCTGACCGAGTCCGTGCGGCAGGAGGGCGTCGAGGTCGACCGGTTCCTCCATGTCGTGCTGGTGCGGCGCGACCTCCCCGCCCTCGTCGGAGGCTCCGACCCAGACGCCGTACAGCTGCGCGATCTTCTCCGGAAGGGTCATCGCGGCGATGAGCGCGTCGGCTCGGGTCTCGGCGTCGAGGGAGGCGTCGCTCCACAGGGGAGTTGCGGAATCTGTCTCTACGGACACGTTGTCGATCACTTTCCTCCGACGCCCATGAGCCCCTGGACCAGGGTGCGCCGGGCGAACAGGTAGACGAGCAGGACAGGCAGGGTGGATACGACCACGGCCGCCAGCAGTCCGGGGATGTTCATCCCGTACTGCGTCTGGAAGTTGAAAAGGCCCAGGGTGATGACCTTGGTCGACTCCGACTGGGTCAGCACCAGCGGGAACAGGAAGCCGTTCCATGCCTGGAGGGCGGAGAAGACCGTGATGGTCGAGATGCCGCCCTTGGACAGCGGAAGCACCAGCTGGAAGAACACCCGCCAGGTCGGCGCGCCGTCCATGGCCATGGCCTCGTACAGATCCGGGGTGATGTCACGCATCACCCCGGTGAGGATCAGCGCGCACATCGGCAGCGCGAACGCCGCGGTCGGCAGGATGACGCCGATGAGGTTGTCGTACAGCCCGGCCTGGCTGATGACATAGAACATCGGCACGATGACGGCCTGCGCGGGGATCGCCAGTCCGAGCAGGAAGAGCCGGAAGACCCCCGTGGTCATCCGGCCGCGGCTCCTGACGATGGCGAACGCCAGCGGCGGCACCAGCAGCAGGACGATGGCGACCACGCTCACGGTGACGATCAGCGTGTTGAGGAAGTACTGTCCGAAGCCGGTGTCGAAGACGTTGGTGTAGTTGTCCAGCGTGAAGCTGTCGGGAAAGCTCAGCGGACCGTTGTCGGAGTAGTCGCTGCGGCTCTGCAGCGTGGCAGCCAGCAGGACGTACAGCGGCAGGGCCACCAGGAACAGCCAGACCAGCGATCCGAAGCCGGCGAGGTAGTTGGGACGACGCTTCATCACACGCCCTCCATCGTGCTGCGCATCTTGTCGTAGCCCGAGAGGCGCACCATGACGAGCGAGATGATGGTCGCCACGATCACCAGGACGAGGGCGACGGCCGAGCCGGCGCCGTAGTCGAAGCGCTTGAAGGCCGTTTGGTACATGTAGTAGGCGCTGATGGTGGTGTCGGTGCCGGGGCCGCCCTGAGTGAGGATCAGGATGGTGTCGAAGGTCGTCAGGCCGCCGACCACCATGATGATGCCCGAAGTGATCATGGTGTTGCGCAGCTGCGGCAGGGTGATGTGGAAGAACTGCCGGAACCTGCCGGCGCCGTCGATCTCCGCGGCCTGGTAGAGCACCTTCGGGATCGCCCGGGCCGCGCCCTGGTAGATCAGGGTGTGGAACGGCACGAACTGCCAGGCGCCCACGAAGACCAGCACCCCGATGGCGCCGCTCTGCACGCCGAGCAGGTTGCCGTCGCCGAACAGCCACTTTGCTTGTGCGGGGACTCCGAAGTTCGGGTCCAGGAGGGCACGCCACAGAACGGACACGGCCGTCGCGGACAGCAGCAGCGGGACGAAGAAGATCGCCGACAGGACCGCACGGTTGCGCTGCTGGCCGGCTGCCCAGACTCCCAGGACGATGCTGAGCGGTGTCTGGACCACCACGCCGAGTACGGTGATCAGCACGCTCAGCCAGAGGCTCTTGACCAGGACTGGGTCGTCGAAGAGCTTGGTCCAGTTGTCGGAGCCGACAAACTGCGGTGATCCGATTCCGTTCCAGCTCATGAAGGACAGCACCGCGACGAGCACGAGCGGGACGATGGCGAACAGGACGAAGAACACGGCGGCGGGGGCCGCCCAGGCGATGCCCGGGCGGCCCACCCTGGCGGCGGACCGGCCCGCGGGCCGCCGCCTTTCCACGGTTTTCACGGTGGTGATGGTGGTCATCTCGGAAGTCCGGCTCACGATGTCGGCAGGGCCTGCATGGCCTTGATGAAGCCGTCCGCGTCGAGCTGTCCGTTGAAGAACTGCTGGATGGCGGTGTGCATGGCATCGGCCGCGGACTGCGGGTACGCCTGGTCCCACGACAGCTGGAACGACGGAGCCGCCTTGACCAGGTCGTACTGGAACTTCGAGTACTCCGGGCTGGCGGAGGTGTCCAGGAACTTCTCGGTGTTGGTGGTCGTGGGCAGGTTGCCGATGCCCAGCTGCGCCTTCACGAACTTGTCCGAGTACATGAGCTTCAGGAAGTCGGCGACGGCCTCCGGGTGCTTCGTCTTCTTCATCACCGAGTAGAAGTTGTTGGTGTTGCCGACGACGTTGGCCGGGTCACCCTTGCCGCCCTCGATGGTGGGGAAGGTCGTGTACCCGAGGCCGTCCTTGGCGAACTCGGGGTTGTCGGTCTGGTGCTGGGAGTACTCCCACGAGCCCATCAGCTCGAACGCGGCCTTGCCCTTTGCCAGCAGCGTCACGGAGCCTTGGTCGGTGTACTTGACCGAGTCGAAGTTCTTGCCGAACGCGCCGGTGTCGACGAGCTCCTTGAGCATCGACAGCGCCTTCTTGCTGTCGGCGCTGGCCCAGGCCTCCTTGTCGCCGCCCAGCGCCTTCTCGAAGAGCTCGGGGCCCGCGACGCGGTCGTAGACGTACTCGAACCACATCAGAGTCGGCCACTTGTCGCCACCGCCGAGGGCGATGGGCGTCGTCACACCCTTGTCCTTCAGGGTCTTGACCACGTCCAGCAGCTCGTCCCAGGTCTTGGGCGGCTCGACACCCGCGTCCTTGAGTACGTTCCCGTTGTTGAACAGCACGACCGGCTGGGTGCCACGCATGGGCACGCCGTAGGACTTGCCGTCGATCACGGCCGCGTCGAACACCGACGGCAGGAAGTTGGACTTCAGGCCCGGGTCCTTGGCGATGAAGTCGTCGAGCGGCAGAAGCAGGCCCGCGTCGACGAACGGCTTGATGCTGCCGCCGCCCCAGTTGAAGAAGACGTCGGGGGCCTGGTCCGTGTTGATGATCGTCTGCAGCTTCTGCTGGTAGTTGGCACCGGGGATGGTGTCCAGCACCGCCTTGACCTTCGAGGTCTTGTTGAATTCCGCGACGATCTGCTTCTCCACCTTGTTGGCGGAGTCACCGTAGACCAGGACGTGGATCTTTCCGTCGTCCCCGCCCCCGGACGAGTCGCCCGAGCCGCACGCCGACAGCGAAAGCCCGAGGGCGAGTGCTGCACCGGCGGCTACGGCACGTGGAAACCATGCCCGCTTCTTCATCGAAGCCCCTCCGAAAAGTATCGAGCCCAACACCGAAATATGTTGTGCGCGGTGTGACGCTAGGCCTCGACTCCAGGAGGGTCAACCCTCCGTCATCGGGTTACCAAAGCGTTACCGGCCTGTCGTGTCGGGACTGCCGTATGCTGCCGCTCATGCGTGATGACGACGAGACGGGGCGCGTCACCCTCGCCCAGATCGCCGAAAAGGCGGAGGTCTCCATTTCGACAGTTTCGAAGGTCCTCAACGGCCGCCAGGACGTGTCGCCGCCGACGAGGGTCAAGGTCGAGCGCCTGCTGGAGGCCCACGGCTATCGGCGGACTCCGAAGTCCGCCGGTGAGGCACCGCTCATCGAGATCGTCTTCCACGAGCTCGACAGCATCTGGGCCATGGAGCTGATCCGGGGGGTGGAGAACGTCGCCGTGGCGAACGACGCGAGCGTGGTGCTCACCGAGAGCGGCACCCGGCACGCGCCGACCCCCGACTGGATCGAGAAGGTCCTGCGGCGCCGCCCGCTCGGGGTGATCCTGGTGTTCTCGTCCCTGCCGCTGGAGTTCAAGCAGCAACTGCGGTCACGGGCCATCCCGTTCGTCATAGTCGACCCGGCCGGCGACCCGGAACCCGACGTGCCCTCCGTGGGCTCGGCCAACTGGTCCGGCGGACTGGCCGCGACCCGTCATCTGATCGAGAACGGGCATCGGCGCATCGGGGTCATCACCGGTCCCGAGGACATGATGTGCTCGCTTGCCCGGCTCGACGGCTTCCGTTCCGCCATGAGCATGGCCGGACTGGAGATCGACCCGGACCTCGTCCGCTTCGGCGACTTCCATGTCGAGGGCGGCTACTCCCGGGCGATGGAGCTGTTGCAGCGGCCGGACCGGCCCACCGCCATCTTTGCGGGCAGTGACCTGCAGGCTCTCGGCGTACTCGAGGCGGCGCGCGTCAACGGACTGCGCATTCCGCATGATCTGTCGGTCGTCGGTTACGACGACGTCCCGCTCGCCCAATGGACCAGCCCGGCGCTGACGACCGTGCACCAGCCACTGCAGAAGATGGCCGAGGAGGCGGCACAGATGCTGCTGCGACTCAGGGCCGGAGAACCCGCCGTCACGCGCCTGGAGCTGGCCACCAGCCTGGTCGTCAGGAAGAGTACGGCCCCTCCCCCGCGCTCGTAAGTCCGCGCCGACCGTCGGTCTCGAGACGGGCCCGACGCCTACCGCAAACGTGGGCGACGACGAAGCGGGCGCGGTGATCAAGGACCACCGCGCCGCGCGTTCATCGGATGACGTTCGTCAGGAGGCGGTGCACGCACCGATGACGGGTGCCGACGTGTTGCCGTTCGTCATGACGGTGAACCCGAAGCTCGTCGATGCACCGGCTGCCAGGCTGCCGTTGCCGTTCGGCTTCATCGTCATCACGTTGCCGCTGCTGTCCCACGTGGGAGTGCCGTTCCACGTCGTGGAGATCTTCTGCGGCGAGGCCACGGTGACGGTCACGGTCCAGTTGGTGATCGCGGAACTGCCCGCGGTGATCGTCACCTTGCCGTTGAAGCGGTCGCCCCACTCTTCGGCCTTGCTGTAGGTGGCAGTGCAGGTGGCGCCGCTGCCACCGCCTGAGCTTGAGCCGCCGAGCGCGGTGAGGACGGCGGTGTAGGCGGGCTTCTTGACGTAGTTGCTGTCGAAGAGCAGCGGTGTCCCGCTGGCACGCCAGGAGTACTTGTCCGTCACACCCCATACGGTGATGCCGGTGCAGCGCGAGACGGCCAGGCAGGCCTTGACCACGCTGCTGTAGCTGTTCGCCTGCGCCGTCCCGGAGCCCTCGATGTCCAACTCGGTGATCTGCACGTCCACGCCGAGGTCGGCGAAGCGCTGCAGGTTCGCCTGGTAGTCGGACGGCACCGGGGACGAGCTGTTGAAGTGCGACTGGAAGCCGACGCAGTCGATCGGAACGCCGCGCGCCTTGAAGTCCTTGACCATGTTGTAGACGGCATTGCTCTTCGCGTTCACGCCGTCGGTGTTGTAGTCGTTGTAGCAGAGCTTGGCGCTGGGGTCGGCGGCGCGGGCGGTACGGAACGCCTCCTCGATGAAGCCGTTGCCGAGCTTGTCCTGGAAGGGCGAGCTTCGCCGGGCACCGCTGCTGCCGTCCTGGAACGCCTCGTTGACCACGTCCCAGGAGTGGATCTTGCCCTTGTAGTGCGTCATCACCTGGGTGATGTGGTTGTTCATCGCCGAACGCAGGTCGGTGGCGCCGAGGCTGCTCACCCAGCTGGGCAGCTGGGAGTGCCACACCAGGGTGTGACCGCGGACCTTCATTCCTCTGCTCTGGGCGTGGCTGACGATCCGGTCGGCCGAGGTGTAGGTGAACGAGTTCCGGGTCGCCTCCAGGGCGTCCCACTTCATCTCGTTCTCCGGTGTGACGGAGTTGAACTCGGTGTTCAGCGTGGAGACGTACTGCGACTCTCCCAGGTGACTGGCGGCGACAGCGGTGCCGAAGTACCGGCCCTTCTCGGCCGCCGCGGCGCCGAGCGTGCTCGCGGCGGCGGCGCTGCCCGACAGGGTGACGACGCCGGCGGCGGCGAGGAGACCCGCCACCCCCAGGGCGACCGCCTTTCGGGCACGCGACCGCCGTGGCGGGCGGCCCGGTTCGCGGTGGGTTGCAATGATCATGTCAACCTCTTCTTTTCGAGTGCCGGACGGACGGGGCAGGCCGCCCGGGCATTGCGGAATGGCGCCATGCGCGGAGCCGCGCATCCGGGGCATGACGCACCCGTGACGCGCGAGCCGCGTGGCGAGAGGTGGAACGAACGCTGGCGAGTGTGGCAGCCACTCCCTGCAACGTCAACGCCAAGTTTCAGAAAGATTTCGACGCCGGAAACGCGTCTGCCTGTCTAGCGCATCGCCGCTTTGACCAGCAAAAACGTGGCCTATCCAGAGGAGGAGTGGCTTGCGGGCCCGTACTCGCCACACATCGTCGAGCGGAGAGTTACGGCAATTCCGCGAAACAATCGACGCAGAGTCACCGAAACATCTCTCCGCATACGACGCGATGGGCGTCGCGCGTGACGCCGATTCACAATAACGGCCGTCGAAGCGACGGCTTCGCCCCCATCTATGCCACACCCAGGCCTGCAGTCATCTACGAAATGTTTCGAAATCTGGGTCCATTCGGATGGATGCGAACGGTGTCACGCCCAGGAGCGGCTGAGACTGACGGGCAGGGACAGGCAGCCCTCAGGCAGTCTCCCTTGCGTGGTCATGTGACTGCGCCCGGGCATAGTGACGGGCCCCGGCTCAGAGAGCCCGGGACCCGTCACGGTGCCCTTAGTGGGTCGCGGTGCCCTTAGTGGCCGCCGCCGCCACCGCCGCCGTGGCCGCCGCCGCCACCGCCGCCGTGGCCGCCGCCGCCACCGCCGCCGTGACCGCCGCCACCGCCGTGGCCGCCGCCGTTACCGCCGCCGTCATGGCCGCCGCCGTGGCCGCCACCGTCATTGCCGCCGTAGCCACCATCATGACCGCCGTAGCGGCCGTCACCGTAGCCGTTGTCGTCATCGTCGTCGTAGTTGCTCCAGTAGCCGCCCCACTTGTCGTGGTCGTTGTCGTCGTCGCGGTCGGAGTAACCCGAGTCTCGATGCGAATCCGAGTCAACGGCGCTGGCGACGCCGGCGCCGGTGAACGCCAGGGCGACCGCGGCGAACAGCGCGGCAGCCAGGCGCCCGAACCTGGACAGGATTGCACTCATGATGCTTGCCTCTCAGGGAGAAATGGATTGTCGCTGATCCCGGAACATCCAGGTCCAGCTCGCATCCGGCCCTCCACAGGGACCTGACACGTGGGACGCGCTCGCGGCCCTCTCCGGCTTCCCGCCCAGCGTGCAGGCGACTTCCACGCCACCTGATGTGCGGCTACTGGGCGTGATTCAAACCGGACCCTCGCGGCTCGCCGACGTGTTGCGGCAGGCCGAGCTTCCGCGACGCCACCCCTCCGACCGGACCGCGGCAACTCGGTCACGATGCCGACCGGCCTTTGAGGCTTCGTACGGCCTTCAAATCAAGCCCTGCGAATCCCTCGTGTCCTCACGCTAGGCAGATAACCGGCAAAACGTCAACTAATGCAGGAACCAGCACAAAAGGGATGCCAACGCGACGGACGATTCCACGTCAGATTTATCCCTGTTGTGGGCTGATTGAGAAGATTTCTTTGCATTGATACCTTCTCGTCATGCACGAGACTCAGCGGCGTGAAGTCTCGGACGCCAAGGCGCTCAAGGGACTGGCCCACCCCCTCCGGCAGCGGATGCTCGCCCGGCTGCAGCGCAGCGGCCCGGCCACCTCCGCCGATCTGGCCGCCGAGTTCGGCGCGGACCGCGGTGCCACCAGCTATCACCTGCGCCAACTCGCCCGGTTCGGCTTCATCCAGGAGGACACGGCCCGATCGACCGGTCGCCGTAAGTACTGGCGTGCCGTGCCCGAGGATGTCCGGCTCCCCCACCACGCGGCGGACGCCGAGGCCGAAACCACGGCCCAGGAGATCGGGCACCAGTGCTGGGAGCGCGCGGAACACGACCTTGCCGCCTTCCTGACCACCCCCGACGCGTTCGGCGAGTTCGGCGCCGCCGCCCTGCACTCGCTGGGCGGCACGACGCTGACCGCCGAAGAACTGGCCCGGTTCACGGACGAGTACATCGCGTTTTTCACTCGCTGGCATCGCGAACCCGATCAGGCATCACCCGGCAGTCGGCATATCACCGTGCTGTTCAACGCGTTCCCGACACCCGACGACAGCGACCGGCAGCGGTTGTCTCCACCCGGACCGGGGTCTGACGCCGACGCGCGTCAGTCCCCGTGAGGCATCAGCGACTTGGAGGACCTGTGCGGGCGTCAGGTCGCCCAACACCGACGTATGCCATCGGGCGCACGGGCGCTTCCTGACTATCCGTCAGTTGTCGGTACGGATGGGAGGGGCGGTGGTTCGGTCACGGTGACCTCAGCAGGGCGCAACAGGTGACCGCCGACACGGTAGCCCGGGCGGTGGACGGCGGCACAGGTGGGCCGGTCCACCCGGTCCGAGGGGTCGTAGGCGACGGCCTCGTGCAGGGCAGGGTCGAAGAGCTCCCCCGCACGACCGAAGGACTCGAGGCCCAGCGCCGCCAGTTGGCGCTGAAGCGCATCGGTGACCTGCCGGAAGCCGCCCGTCACTTCGCCGGCCTCGTCGGCGTGCTGGACCGCGTCGAGTACGGGCAGGAGCCCGGCGAGCACGTTGGCCACGGCGATCTCGCGTACGGCCAGGCGGTCGCGCTGCACGCGCTTGCGGTAGTTGTCGTACTCGGCCTTCAGTCGCTGAAGATCCGCGGTGCGCTCCTGGAGCTCTGCACGCAGCACCTCGGTTTCCGTCCGCTCCCCCTGCTCGGTCCCTTTCGGCTGCTCCTTCGCCTCCGTCCGCCCATCCGGCTGCGGCTGCGCAGGGCCGGCGGCTCGGCTCTGGGCAGGGCGCTCTGAGACCCCGCCGTTGCGGCCGGGGCCGCCGGGGGGCGCCAGTTCGGCGGATTTGCCGTCGGCGCCCCCGTACCGGGGCTGAAGGGTGACCGGATCGATGCGCCGCTTGTCCCGGACGAGCACCAGCCGGTCCTTGGACTGGTGATCGTGCGGCTGGTTCATCCCGTGCCTCCCTTCGAATGCTGCTCGTCATCGACGATCTCGGCGTCGACGACGTCTTCCTCCGTGCCCGTCGCCCCTGTGCTCTGGGCCCCGCCCTGGGCCTCGGACGCCTGGGCCTGGGCCTGGGCCTGGGCCGCCTGGGCCTGGGCCGCCTGGGCCTGGGCGTACATGGCGCTGCCGATCTTCTGCGCGGCCGCCGCCGCCTTCTCGGTGGCCGTGCGGATCGCGGCTGTATCGTCACCTGCGGCGGACTCGCCCTTGAGCTTCTCCTTCAGTTCGGCCAGCGCGGTCTCGGTCTCGGCCTTGACGTCGTCCGGGATCTTGCCCGGGTTGTCCCGGATCAGCCGCTCGGTCTGGTAGACGAGCTGTTCGGCCTGGTTGCGGGTCTCGGCGGCCTCACGCCTGCGGCGGTCCTCCTCGGCGTGCTGCTCCGCCTCCCGGACCATGCGGTCGATGTCGTCCTTGGGCAGCGCGGAGCCACCGGTGACGGTCATCTTCTGCTCCCTGCCAGTACCCAGATCCTTGGCCGACACATGCATGATGCCGTTGGCGTCGATGTCGAAGGCGACCTCGATCTGCGGAATTCCGCGGGGCGCCGGCGGCAGACCGGTCAGCTCGAACATGCCGAGCTTCTTGTTGTACGCCGCGATCTCCCGCTCGCCCTGGAACACCTGGATCTGCACGGACGGCTGGTTGTCCTCGGCCGTGGTGAAGATCTCCGACCGCTTGGTCGGGATGGTCGTGTTCCGCTCGATGAGCCTGGTCATGATGCCGCCCTTGGTCTCGATACCGAGCGACAGCGGGGTCACGTCCAGCAGCAGGACGTCCTTGACCTCGCCCTTGAGCACACCGGCCTGCAGCGCGGCACCGACGGCCACGACCTCGTCCGGGTTGACGCCCTTGTGCGGATCCTTGCCGGTCAGTTCCCTTACCAGCTCCGTCACCGCCGGCATCCGGGTCGAACCGCCCACGAGGATCACGTGATTGATGTCCGAGAGCTTGATCCCGGCGTCCTTGACCGCGTTGTGGAACGGGGTCTTGCAGCGCTCCAGCAGATCGGCGGTCAGCTGCTGGAACTGGGCGCGCGTGAGCTTCTCGTCCAGGTGGAGCGGGCCCTCAGCCGAGGCGCTGATGTAGGGCAGGTTGACGGTGGTCTCGGTGGCCGCGGACAGCTCGATCTTCGCCTTCTCGGCGGCCTCCCGGAGCCGCTGGACGGCCATCTTGTCCTTGAACAGGTCGACGCCGTAGTTGTTCTTGAACTGCTTGGCCAGGTGTTCGAGGATCCGCTGGTCCCAGTCGTCACCACCGAGGTGCGTGTCGCCGTTGGTGGCCTTGACCTCGACCACGCCCTCACCGATCTCGAGCAGTGACACGTCGAAGGTGCCGCCGCCCAGGTCGAAGACCAGGATCGTCTGGTCGTTCTCCTTGTCCAGCCCATACGCCAGCGCGGCAGCGGTCGGCTCGTTGATGATCCGCAGCACCTTCAGCCCGGCGATCTCGCCCGCCTCCTTGGTGGCGGTGCGCTGGGCGTCGTTGAAGTACGCGGGCACGGTGATGACCGCGTCCGTCACGTCCTCGCCGAGGTACGCCTCCGCGTCCCGCTTGAGCTTCTGCAGCACCCGGGCCGAGATCTCCTGAGCGGTGTACCTCTTGCCGTCGATGTCACCGGTCTCCGGGAAGCGCCACTGCGCGTCACCCATGTGGCGCTTCACCGACCGGGCGGTGCGCTCCACGTTCGTGACCGCCTGGCGCTTGGCGATCTCGCCCACCAGCACGTCGCCGCCCTTGGCGAAGCCCACCACCGAAGGCGTGGTTCTGGCGCCCTCGGTGTTGGTGATGACGGTGGGCTCTCCACCCTCCAGCACGCTCACCACGGAGTTCGTCGTACCGAGGTCAATACCGACTGCCCGTGCCATGTCAGCTCTCCCTCCTCCGCTCACCTGCGGCACGTAGACCCTCTTCAACACCGTGGTAAACCTTGAGTCCCCTTAAGTCAAGAATCCTTAGCGAGATCTGTGTGGGGCGCGCTGGAAGAGGCGGGCGTACCGCGGCGGCCTGGGCCTGCGCTGCCGGCGCGCGCATTCGGGGCACGTGTACGGCCGGCGCACGGGGTACCCGGTGTGGCACATGCCCATGTGAACGCTGTCGTCCTTTGCGGGCGGTGGCTGGGCCCGGGGGCCGCGGTGCCGCTCCAGGAGGAGTGCTGTGGAGTGGTTCACGGACGCGGACTACTGGCTGGGCAGGCTCGGCTTTCAGCGCGGCCTGGCCGCCTTGTACTTCGTCGGGTTCCTGAGCACGGTCAACCAGTTCCGGGCTCTGATCGGTGAGCGCGGTCTGCTCCCTGTGCCCCATTACGTGGCGACCGTTCCCTTCCGGCAGTCGCCCAGCATCTTCCACCTCCACTACTCCGACAGGTTCTTCGGGCTGGTCGCCTGGACGGGCGTGGTGCTGTCCGCCGCACTGGCCGCGGGGGCGGGCGACCGCGTCCCCCTCTGGGCGTCGATGCTGATGTGGGCGGCCCTCTGGGTGATGTACCTGTCGATCGTCAACGTCGGGCAGACGTGGTACGCGTTCATGTGGGAATCGCTGCTGCTCGAGGCCGGGTTTCTTGCGATCTTCCTGGGCAACGAGCGCACGGCGCCGCCGGTCCTGGTGCTGTGGCTGCTGCGCTGGCTGCTGTTCCGGCTGGAGTTCGGCGCCGGGCTGATCAAGCTCCGCGGCGACCCGTGCTGGCGAGATCTGACCTGCCTCTACTACCACCACGAGACTCAGCCGATGCCCGGCCCGCTCAGCTGGTTCTTCCACCGCCTGCCCCGGCCGGCGCACCGGGTGGAGGTCGCGGCCAACCACATCGCGCAGCTCGGCGCTCCCGCCGCGCTGCTCACTCCGCAGCCGATCGCCAGTGTGGCGGGCGGGGTCATCATCCTCACGCAGCTCTGGCTGGTCGCTTCCGGCAACTTCGCCTGGCTGAACTGGCTGACCATCGTGCTCGCGCTGCCCGCGATCGACGGAGGGTACGCCGCAGAGGTCCTGCCGCTCCCCGAGCCTCGCGCCTTCCCGGCCACACCGGCGTGGTACGAAGGCGTGGTGATCGCCGTCACCGCACTGGTGGCCGTGCTCAGCTACTGGCCGGTCCGCAATCTGCTCTCGCGCCGGCAGCTGATGAACTTCTCCTTCAACCCCCTCCACCTGGTCAACACCTACGGAGCCTTCGGCAGCATCGGCCGGGTCCGCTACGAGGTGGTGATCGAGGGCACGGACGAGCCGGAGATCACCGACGGCACCGTGTGGAAGGAGTACGGCTTCAAGGGCAAGCCGGGCGACCTGCGCCGCCTGCCGCCGCAGGTGGCCCCGTACCACCTGCGGCTCGACTGGCAGATGTGGTTCGCCGCGCTCTCACCCGTCTACGCGCTGTCCTGGTTCGCACCGTTCATCGGGCGACTTCTCGACAACGACCGGGCCACCCTCGGACTCCTGCGCAGCAACCCCTTCCCCGCGTCGCCGCCCACCTACATCCGCGCCCAGCTCTACAGCTACCGCTTCACCGACCGGCATGGGCTGCGCAAGAACCGCGCCTGGTGGGACCGCACGCTGGTGGGCAGCTACCTTCCGCCGGTGACCAAGGCGCCCTGACGGTTCCTTCCTCCCAGTTCATTCTTGACAAGGGATTGAGCAGGATCTATGCACATGTGTCGAGAGGGTTTTCTCCCTGTTTGCCAGTAGAGCGCCATTCGCCAGTGAAGCGTTCGGGAGGTGAGCCCAGTGGCGGGCCGCGCAACACCTGGCCCCCAGCGGGACCTCTATGCGGTGCTCGGTGTGGAGCCGACCGCTTCGGGCGGCCAGATCACATCGGCGTACCGCAAGCTCGTCCGCGCACTGCACCCGGACGCCAACCCGGGGCAGGAGGCCGCAGGCGAACGTTTCGCCGAGGTCCTGTCCGCCTACGGCACGCTCCGCGATCCCGTCCTGCGGGAGGCCTACGACGCCGAACGCTCTCCCACTTCCGCGCGCGGTGCCACGAGCGGGCCGCAAGGACGCCGCGGCCGGCCGGTCAGAATTTCCGTCAGAGTCAGGACGGCCGAGGCCCCGGGAGCGGCGGACGCGGCCATGGATCGGCCGGGGCGCGGGGCGCCACGCGCCGAGCCGTCGTGGACCTGGTCCCGCCGGACGGAGTGGCCGTACGACGAGGAAAGCGCTCCCGGGTCGAGCCTCTCCGACCCTTGGGATCTGTTGTGGCAGTGGATCATGCGGTGGTAAGGGGAACGTCCCTGCCCGTGAAGCCAGGGGGTGTCACAGGTGGCACGGCTGCAGGTCAAGGGCGGCGAACTGGTGGTGCGCCTGTCCGCGATGGAGAGGCTCTGCGCGCGTCGGCGACATGTCCGGGTGCCTTTGGCCGCCGTGGAGAACGTCGTCGTGACCCACGACTGGTGGCGTGCGCTGCGTGGGGAGCCCGAGGCGGCCGTGTGGTTGCCGGGGACGCGTTTCGTGGGTGTACGCAGGCATCCTCAGGGGCGTGACTTCGCCGTTATGCGGATGCCCAGGCCGGTGGTGAGCGTAGATCTGAGACCGCCGTCGCCCTTCGCTCGCCTCGTGGTCTCGGACCCCGAACCCGAGGCCACGGCCTCCGCCATCCGCGCCGCCGTACGGGGCCCGGAAGCCTCTGCGCGGCCGGCGCAGGCATCTGCCGACCCGAAGTAGGGATTGTCAATATGTCCGGAAAGCGGTATATCAACCGCTAGAGCAGACAGCCGGAAGGCGTTGACATCAGGCACGGCACAAGGAGAGGGGTGTGACCGATGGTGCTGATGCGTACTGATCCCTTCCGCGAACTCGATCGACTGACGCAGCAGGTCCTGGGAACGGTCGCCAGGCCCGCCCTCATTCCGATGGACGCCTACAGGCACGAAGGCGCCCTGCTGGTGCACTTGGATCTGCCCGGCGTGGACCCGGACTCCATCGACCTGAGCCTCGAGCAGAACGTCCTGACCGTGCAGGCGGAGCGCCGTGCTCCCGACACGGAGGGCGTCGAGATGGTCGTGGACGAACGGCCGCATGGGGTGTTCAGCCGGCAGCTGTTCCTGGGCGAGACACTGTCGCTCGATCAGGTCGAGGCGAACTATGACGCCGGCGTCCTGACCGTCCGTATCCCGGAGGGCGAGCCGGCCAAATCTCGCAAGATCGAGATCAGTCGCGGTGACGAGACCAAGGAGATCGCCGGCTGATCGCCGTCGGAGGCGGACCCAGGGACCATCCACCTGCGCGCCCGGGCGCGCGGGTGGAGCCGCGGGGCTCACGGTGAGTGGAGCCCGCAGGGTCGCAAGGAGGCCAGGAGCCGCGGGCCTTCCGCAGTTTTCGCCTTCCACCGTTCAGGGGTGAGGGAGGGCAAGTAAATGGAGCCACTGAGGGTTTCCTCCCAACGGCGAGACGCATGGGAGGTCGTCGAGGTCACGGGCGAGATCGACATCACCACCCGGGACGAGCTGGGCGACCACCTCGACGACGTGATCGCAGCCCACAATCCGGCGAGGGTCATCGTGGACTTCTCCGACCTGGACTTCTGCGACGCCAGCGGTCTGAGCGTGCTCCTCGCCGCCGCCCACGAGGCCCGGCAACGCAACGGGCAGCTTCGTCTGGTCTGCCCGGAGGGACCGATCAGGCGCCTGCTGCGCATCACCGAACTGACAACGATCATTCCCGTATACGACACCGTCACGCAGGCCATGTTCCCGTCAAGGAGGGGAGCCGATGATTACCGAACTGGCCCTTGAGCGAGTGGAGTTCACGTGCGGCCACTGCTGGTACCGGTGGAGCGCCGACTACGACGTGCAGCACTACCGGGACGACGACGGAGAGGAATGGGAGTACTTCACCCGCGACGGGATCGCCGCGACGTCCCCCTACGAGCCCCAGGGTGCGCCGCCCTGCCCGCTGTGCGGCCGCCGCTGGGTCGGCCGCCTCACCGCACGCAGGCCCGTGCCCGTCCCGCCGGGCGCGGCCGATGCGCCCCGTCAGAAGATCACGGGACTCGGTGAGTACCGCGCCGAGCGGCACGGTGCCCCGCTGCTCGGTGCGGCATCCCACGAGCAGCCGGAACAGCCGGCTCCGTCCTCGAGCGGCCAGGTATCGGACGATCGCTAGTCGAGCGGACGCCGCCGCCGGAACCGCCGGTCCTCGGTCGGTTTCCGGGGGCGGCTTCGCTCGACTGGACGCGTGTGATGCCGCCGAGCACAGCAGGCGCCCCTCACCTCGCAGGAGCGGCCGCGGCATGCCCTCAGTCGACCGGCCAGGTATGGACGGGTGCGTTCAGATGCATGTAGTCGATGTACTGCTGGGTCATCCGCCGCAGCGCTTCGTGGTGGCCGACGTGCGATGAGGCGTCGATCCGGTGGTACATCTCCTTTTGCCACACCGCGCCGTTGCGCCCGGTGACGCACCGTTGCTCGATGATGCCCAGCAGCGGCTCGCGCCAGGCCGCGTCCATTCCCGAGAGCTCGAGCCCCCGGTGCGCGAGCGGCAGCAGGCGCCTCAGAACGAGTTCGGGCACCGGTACTTCACCCATTCCGGGCCAGTACAGCCGTGCGTCGATGCCGTGGCGTGCCGCCGTATGGAGATTGTCCTCGGCGGCCGAGAACGACATCCGGGACCAGACCGGCCGGTCCTCCTCCACCAGGGCGCGGGTGAGCCCGTAGTAGAAGGCGCCGTTGGAGAGCGTGTCGGCGACCGTCGGGCCGGCGGGGAGCACGCGGTTCTCCACCCGCAGATGCGGTTTGTCGTGCGCGACCGCGTAGACCGGGCGGTTCCAGCGGTAGATCGTGCCGTTGTGCAGGGTCAGCTCGGCCAGCTCGGGGATGTCTCCGCCCTCCAGCGTCTCCTTGGGGTGCGGGTCGTCGCAGATGGGCAGCAGCGCCGGGAAGTAGCGGACGTTCTCCTCGAAGAGGTCGAAGACGCTGGTGATCCATCGCTCGCCGAACCACACCCGGGGCCGCACACCCTGCACCTTGATCTCCTCCGGGCGGGTGTCGGTGGCCTGCTCGAACAGGGTGATGCGGGTTTCGTCCCAGAGCTCCTTGCCGAACAGGAACGGCGAGTTGGCAGCAAGCGCGACCTGAACCCCCGCGATCGCCTGTGCCGCGTTCCAGTAGTCGGCGAACTCGTCAGGGGACACCTGCAGGTGGAACTGGGTGCTGGTGCACGCGGCCTCGGGGGTGATGGTGTCCGCGTAGGTCCGCAGCCGGTCCACACCGTCCACCTCGATCCGCAGATCCTCGCCGCGGGCGGCGAACACCTGCTCGTTCAGCAGCCGGTAGCGCGGGTTCTCCGACAGCGCCGCCTCGCCGACGTCCGCCTGGCGCAGCGTGGGCAGGATGCCGACCATGATCAGATGTGCGCCGACCGTCGCAGCGCGTTCGTCTGCGTGGTTGAGGGCGCCGCGGATCTCGCCCTCCCAGGCGTCGGGCCCGCCGGCCGTCAGCCGCCGCGGCGGAATGTTGATCTCCAGATTGAACCGCCCCAGCTCCGTGGACCAGGCGGGATCGGCGATCGCCTCGAGCACATCGCTGTTGCGCATCGCCGGCTCGGCCCCGGCGTCCACGAGATTGAGCTCGATCTCCAGGCCCACCTGGGGCCGCTCCGACTCGAACCGTGACTCACGCAGCATCTGCGCGAACGCGTCGAGGCACTCCTGCATCTTCATTCGGTACCGGCGGCGGTCCTCACGCGTGAACACCAGCGCCGGGACGTCCCGTCCCATCGGCCCTCCCGAGTCTCCTCGGCGGACACGTCACTACCAGACCAGAATCCCACTGCCGGGCAGCACTGACGAGGCGGAGCCCGTGCCTCGGACAGCAGCCGACCGGGAGGGCGGACGCGCGTAGCGGACAGCGCCCGAGGCCCTCTAGCGGGGCGGCGCGGTGGTGCGCATCATAGGGGTGCTTGTACTGCACAGCATTCTCCCTGCTCTCCTGCGCATCACCGTTCACGGGGTCGTTGCGCAGCAGCATTTGTCATGAGCGCGCCATAAGCGCGCCTCTCCGGAAGGGAATGCACCATGGCTTGCGGAACGACCAGCCTGTGGGCCGGCGAGACCAGCTGGTTCTGTTGTGGGAACGCCTGGGGCCCGTGCGGCAGCGCGGGCGGCGGCGCCTGCGGGACCTGCAGGTCCGCCTCGTACCACGGCGCCTGGCCCAACGCATCGCAGGCGTGCTGGGACATCACCCGGCCCGACCTGTGCGGCGAGAACATCCCCCGGCGCGGCTGCGGCTCGGTGATGAACGTCAGACACCAGTGCTCGGGCGCCACCGTGTGCATCACCATCACCGACTGCGGCCCGCGCACCAAGTCCTGGTGCGGCGAGGCCACCTGCTGCAACGGCGTCTGCCGCACCAACCGCGTGCTGGACCTCACGCCCGCGGCGTTCTCGGCCATCGGCAACCTCAACTCCGGCATGCTGCCGGTCTACATCTACGAGTGAGGGGGCGTCACGACATGACCGCTCACCAGGGCATACCCGGTGGCGTCGGCCGCCGTCGCTTCCTCACCAACGCCGTCGTCGGCGGCGCCACCATCGTCGGCGCGACCGCGCTCGGCGGCATCGACGCCGACGCCGCCTTCGCCGCGCCCCAGGCATCGCTCGACCCCGCATTCGCCAAGTCCTCCTTCGTGGAAGGGCGGATCACACGGATCGACGGCAGCGTGCTGCACGTCCTGGGCTCCCACGGCGACCGCGCCCGCATACAGCTCACCAACGCCACCAGCATCTGGAAGGTGGAGCCCACCACCGCTGATGCGATCGAGGCCGGCGACGGTCTCTACGCGCGTGGAGTTCCGATGCCCGACGGCACCGTCGCCGCCGACGCGGTGTGGGTGAACATCGTCAACATGGCCACGACGATCCGCGGCATCGAGAAACACCGGCTGCACCTCGCCCACGGACACCACGAGATCGTCGGCAACGTCGTCCCGTCCGCCACCAACGCCTCGTACGCCGGACGGGCCCTCACCTCCGACCTGTCCCAGCTCCGCATCGGACAGCACGCCCAGGTCCTGGGCGCGTGGCGGCCGTCCGACGACTCCGTCGACGTCGTGCGCATCTCGGTCGGGCACTGAGCGGGCGGGGGGAGAGATGGAGTCACTGACATCGGGCCTCGCATCAGGCCTGGCATCGGACCTGGCATCAAGCCTGACATCAGGGCTGGTCCCCGCTCTGGTCCCGCTGGTGCTGGCCGGGCTGCTCGGGTGGACCGGCGCGGTCAAGCTCTTCGGCCGCGGCACCGTCCGCCAGGCGCCGAAGACCGCGCTCGCCCGCATGCTGCGCAGCAGCGAACGGACGGTGCTGGTGCTGCGCACTGTGGGCGCGGCCGAGCTGGTCGCCGCAGTCGGCCTGCTTGCCCTCCCCGCGTCGGTGGGGGCGACGGCCGCGGCAGCACCGGGGGTTGTGGCGGCCGCTCTCGGGGCGGGCTTCCTCGGCTACCTCGCCCGGGCCCGGGCGACCGCGCCCGAGTCGTCCTGCGGCTGCTCGGCGAGCGACGACGCCCCGATCACCTGGCGCGCCTTCGCCCGTGCGGCCGCGGTGCTGGCAGGCGGGGCGGTGTCGGCGGCGTGTGCTCTGCGTGCCGCCGGGATGGCCGGAGGGCGTACGGGGGCGGATGGTGCGGCGCAGCCCTGGTGGACCGTGATTGAGGAACAGCCGTTCGTCTCACTGGGCTTCCTGCTGCTGTCCTCGGCGGTGTTGGTGGGGCTCTCCGCGGACCTGGACCGCTGGTGGCGGCTGCCGCTGCGCCGATTCCGGCTCCGTCTGTTCGGCCATCCGTTCAACTCGGCCGCGGCGAGCGGCTCCGCGGTTCCGGTCGCGGCGACGGTCGAGCTTCTGGAACGTTCTCTCGCCTGGCAGGCCGCATCACCCGTCGTACGGTCGGGGCTGGTGGACCACTGGGATGAGGACGGCTGGCGCGTCCTGCAGTTCACCGGCGTGTACGAGGAGGGCGGTGAGGAGGGCGGCACGGCCCGGCCGGTCGCCGTGCTCTTCGCGCTGGACGCGACGGTCAGCACGGACACGACCGCCGAGCCGGCCGTCCGGGTCGCCATCGTCGACGCGGACACCGGCGAGGCGGTGGCCAACGAACTGCTCTCTCCTGCGGTCCGGCCCGCCCTGCCCCTCGCCGGCTGACGGCAGTTGTTCGCCGGCGCCCACGTGGGCGCCGGCGAACACCCACCCTCGCCCGCCTCGCCGCGGTCCCGACCCGGAGCCGAGCAGAGCTCGTCCGCGCTCCCCAGGCCGCCGGTAGTACACGCGGCGCTCGGGGTCGGTGGCAATCGTGCTCGGTTCCAAGGCGGTCACGGTGGCCGCGGTCGTCACCGAATGGCACGGCGTGCCGGCCGACCAGCCCGGTGAGAGCGGATGACGGCGTAGACCGGCACGGTAGACCGGCACGCCCGAGTACCGGCGGCAGACGCCCCGACCCGACCACCTCGCTCAGCTGGCACCAAGTGAATGATCAAAGTGGCGAGGGGGTTAGCATATGAGCGCCGCCTAGCTCGAAAGATGAACTGTGACTGCCAACGAGGACTCGTTCACCAACTGGAAGAACCGCGAGGAGATCGCGGAGTCGATGATCCCGATCATCGGGAAGCTGCACCGGGAGCGGGACGTCACGGTCCTGCTTCACAGCCGCTCCTTGGTGAACAAGTCGGTGGTCAGCATCCTCAAGACCCACCGATTCGCCCGTCAGATCGCCGGCGAGGAACTCTCCGTCACCGACACGCTGCCGTTCCTGCAGGCTCTCACCACGCTCGATCTCGGCCCGTCCCAGATCGACATCGGCATGCTCGCCGCGACGCACAAGACCGACGACCGCGGTCTCTCCGTGCAGGAGTTCACCGCCGAGGCCGTCGCCGGCGCCACGGGCGCCAACAAGATCGACCGCCGCGAGCCGCGCGACGTCGTCCTCTACGGCTTCGGCCGCATCGGCCGCCTCGTCGCCCGCCTGCTCATCGAGAAGGCCGGCTCCGGCAACGGCCTGCGCCTGCGCGCCATCGTCGTCCGCGGGGGCGGCGACCAGGACATCGTGAAGCGCGCCTCGCTGCTGCGCCGCGACTCCATCCACGGCCAGTTCCAGGGCACGATCACCGTTGACGAGGCGAACAGCACGATCCTCGCCAACGGCAACGAGATCAAGGTGATCTACGCCAACGACCCGACGGAGGTCGACTACACGGCGTACGGCATCAGGGACGCCATCCTCATCGACAACACCGGCAAGTGGCGAGACCGCGAGGGCCTGTCGAACCACCTCCGCCCCGGCATCGACAAGGTCGTCCTGACCGCGCCGGGCAAGGGCGACGTCCCGAACATCGTCCACGGCGTCAACCACGACACGATCAAGCCGGACGAGCAGATCCTGTCCTGCGCGTCCTGCACCACCAACGCGATCGTCCCGCCGCTGAAGGCGATGGCGGACGAGTACGGCGTTCTGCGCGGCCACGTGGAGACCGTCCACTCGTTCACCAACGACCAGAACCTGCTGGACAACTACCACAAGTCCGAGCGCCGCGGCCGCTCCGCGCCGCTCAACATGGTCATCACCGAGACCGGTGCCGCCTCGGCCGTCGCCAAGGCGCTACCCGACCTGAAGGCGAAGATCACCGGCAGCTCGATCCGCGTCCCGGTTCCGGACGTCTCGATCGCGATCCTGAACCTGCAGCTCGCGCGCGAGACCACCCGCGAGGACGTCCTCGACTACCTCCGCAACGTGTCGCTGACCTCGCCGCTCAAGCGCCAGATCGACTTCATCAGCGCACCCGACGCGGTCTCGAGCGACTTCATCGGCTCGCGCCACGCCTCGATCGTCGATGCCGGCGCCACCAAGGTCGAGGGCGACAACGCGATCCTCTACCTGTGGTACGACAACGAGTTCGGCTACTCCTGCCAGGTCATCCGCGTCGTCCAGCACGTCTCCGGGGTGGAGTACCCGACCTACCCGGCCCCGGCGGCCTGATCTCGGCGGACTGTCCGATCCGCCGTCCCGGCAGGCGGGGCGGCGGTGGGGGCGGCAACCGGTCGCGCTCGGCATCCGGTTGCTCTCCCACCGCCGCCACCGCCCCATCACTCTGGCATTGTTCGCCCAGGCCCTGGCCTTGTCCGCCCAGGCCTGCCTGACCGCAGTCGGCAAATTCCAGCCCCGCATCGGTCACTGCAAACGCGGACACAGCCCTTCAGAAACTGCGCACCCGTCTGGGAACTGCCCACCCGCCACCGCAAACACCATTGCAGTACGAGTCGGGGATGCACATCAGTGCACGTGAAAGTGGGTCAGGGGCTATGTGGCGGTGCCCTTCTTTGCGCCGGTGCGGGCCTTTCCGTCAGACCCGTTCGACGTACTGCCGGGCGCCGGGCTGAACGCCCCTCCGTGGCGGAGGATGGCGTAGCCGATGCCGACGCCGGCCGCCACGGGCCATTCCAGCAAGCCGACTACTCCGAGCGTGCCGAGGCCGAGGAAAACAGGGAGCCCACCTTTGGCCGGCAGGACGCGCTGAGCTGCAGTGACGGGCATTGCGACGACTTTTGCAGCCGCGGAGGCGACGCGCCCGACGGGGATGTTGATGGTGAGGGTCTGCTCGGCGCGCCTTTTCGGGGGACTCGCTGCCTGCTCGGCACTCCTCTTGGAGGGGCTCGCTGCCGGCTCGGCGCGCTTGTTCGAGGGACTCGCTGCCTTCTTGCGCGTGGAGGCTGGGCGACTGGGCGTTTTCGCCGTCCGACTGCGGGCTTGCTGAGCGGTGGCGTTCACGGTTTTCCTCCCAATGCGCTGTTCGGTGTTACAGATTTGGCAATTATCATTCTCTGAGGCTTATGTTGCCTTTTGGTGCCGTTGTGTAGCTCTGAATGGCTCTACATCTGAAGGTGCCGCCGCTCAGCCTGTGACCGTTGCTCGCCAGCAAGCAGGAGGTGCCCAGTGCTGCCGTGGAGTGAGGTTCTGGCGTCTGTCCCCGGCCTGGCTTCTCCACCGGCGCCATGGAGGGTGGCAGGCGAGGTCGCGGGTGGCGCTGTCGGTGCGGTCCGTTCGAGTTGGCAGGCGGTGGGTGATGCCCTGAGCGCTCTGCCGCGGGGTCTTGCCGACGTATCCGCCGTACTGGCGGACGCCGGGCAGGACCGCTCACGGCGGCGCGTGTGGTCCCGTGGGGGCAGGGCGCACATCGAGGTACGCGGCCTGAGCGGGCGAGGAAAACGCCACGACCGGCTGGTGGGTGCGCTGGGGACGGCGCTGTGCGCCGTGGAGGGTGTGCGCTGGGCCGAGGTGAACGCGGTGCTGGGGCAGGTGGTCGTCGACGTGGATGAAGACGACTTCGGCCTGGACCGGCTGGTGGAGCTGGTGGAGCAGGTCGAAAAGGCGCACGGCAGCGATGGTGAGACCTTCGCCGGCCATCGTCCTCATCCACCGTTTGACGCGGCACCGGCGGTGCTGGCCGGGGCGTCGCTGGCCGCGGACTGCCTCGGGCTGGTGGCGGCGTCGCTCGGCCAGGCGGTGCCGTGGTCCGCACCAGCCCTTCTGCGGGTGCCGGTGGTGTTGGCGGAGACCCAGCCGCGACTGCGCCGTCTGCTGGATGGACGGCTGGGCCGAGCACATGCCGAGATGGTGCTGGGGGTGTCCAACGCGGCAGTGCACTCCCTGACTCGGGGGATGGCGCCGCTCGCCGTGGATGCGGTGCAGCGGCTTTGGCAGCTCGCCGAGATCCGCAGCCGGCAGGCCGTGTGGAGTCAGCGGGAGAACGAGTTGGTGGGCGGCGGCGAGGCACTGCCGCGTCATGCGCCCGAGCGGGCGCGCCGACCGGCGCCGCTGCCCGCCGGACCGGTGGAGGCATGCGGGCAACGGACCTCGCTTGCGGCGCTGCTGGGATCCGGTGGGGTACTGGCGTGGACCGGCAGCCCCGAGCAGGCCGCGCAGGCGATCCTGGCGACCGTGCCGAAAGCCGCGGGGATGGGCAGAGAAGCTTTCAGCGCACGGCTGGGCCGGGACCTGGCACGCGACGGCGTGGTCCCGATGGACGGGACCGCCCTACGGCTGCTGGACCGGGTCTCGACGGTCCTGATCGACTCGACCGTCCTGTGCGCCCCCCGCCCGCGGCTGCTGTCGGCTGTCGCCACCGGCCGGCTGGACGACGCCGATGTGTGGCGCGCCGGGCAGTCGGCTCTGCTCGGCCGCTCTCTGCAGGAGCTGTGCGGTCCGGGACCCTGGATCTGCGACGAATGGCGGCTGGAGCGCCCCGCCGACGCACCGCACGGGCGACCTGACGCCCCCTCGGGGCTGCCACTGGACCTACGCGACGCCGACGGGCGGCGCCAAGGCCGGGTTCTCGTCGGCTGCGAACTCGACCCGCTGGCTGACGCCTTGCTGGGAACGGCCCGCTCCGCCAGCCGCCGTCTGTTGCTCACCGAGCACGCGAGTGCGGACGAACTGGTCTCGTGGGCCGACGAGGCCGTGCCGATGTCCGCCTCGCTCCCCGAGGAGGTGCGGCGCCTGCAAAAGGACGGCCAGGTCGTCCTGCTGCTCACGTCTGCCGAGGACCAGGCACTGGCCGCCGCAGACGTCGGTGTCACGGTGCTGCCCGGCCACGGCGAAGCAGGCCGGGTGTGCTGGTCGGCGCATCTGATCTGTGGCCCGGGCCTGGCGCAGGCCTGGCGTGTCCTTGCCGCCCTCGACGAAGCGCACCAGGTCAGCAGCAGGTCGGCTCGCCTGTGCCTGGGCGCGTCGGCCCTCGGAGCGCTGATCGCGGCCTCCCGCACCCGCCGCACGATGCTCGGCGTGACCACCTCACCGATTCACGGCGCCGCGTTCCTTGCCCAGATCGGCGGTCTCAGGGCGGCCCGTCGCCTGGCGCGTAAGCCCCTGCCGCCCGCCCGTATCCGTAGCGTCTGGCATGCCTTGGAGGCCCACGAGATCTTCGGCGTTCTGGGGGCGCTCAGCAATGGCCCGGACGGCCGGGCGACGGCTGGGTCGTCCGCTGAATCAGGTCGTAGGGCTGAATCAGGTCGTAGGGCTGAATCAGGTCGTAGGGCTGAATCAGGTCGTACGGCGCAGGGCGCCCTGGCCGAAGCCGTACACACCATGGCTGACGCCGCCGGCCTGGCCGCAACGGCCCGCGGGGCCGCGCAGCTGGTGACCGCGGTACGCGAGGAACTGCGCGACCCCCTCACCCCCGTGCTGGCGCTGGGCGCTGCCGCCTCCGCCGCCGTGGGTTCCGGCATCGACTCGGCCCTGGTGGGCGGCGTGATGGCCGGCAACGCCGTGGTCAGCGGCGTGCAGCGGTTGCGTGCCGAACGCGCGCTGAACGGTCTGCTCCTCGCCGAGCAGCAGATGGCCCGACGGGTCCACTGGACACCCGTCGCCTCCACGGCACGGCACCCGGACCGGTCCCGGTTCTTCACCGGGCTGCAGACCGCCCCCGTACACACCACCACCGCACAGGACCTGCGGGTCGGGGACATCATCGCGCTGCGGCCCTCCGACATCGTCCCGGCGGACGCCCGGCTGCTGGTCAGCGACCGCCTGGAGATCGATGAGGCCACCATGACCGGCGAGTCCGTCCCGGTCGCCAAGGACCCGGCGGCCACCCCCGGCGCAGAGCTGGCCGAGCGCTCTTGCATGGTCTATGAGGGATGCACCGTGCTGGCCGGGACCGGCTGTGCCGTCGTCGTGGCCACCGGAGCGCAGACAGAAGCCGGCCGCGCCGCCGACCTGGCCGGTACCGCCACCACGCCGCCCGGCATCGAAAGCCACCTGGCAGCCCTGACCAAGACCGCGCTGCCCGCGGTCGGCATCGGCGGCGCCGCGGTCACCCTCCTGGGTCTCCTGCGCGGTGTGCCGGTACGCGAAGCGCTCGCCTCGGGTGTGGCCGTCGCCGTCGCCGCGGTTCCCGAGGGGCTCCCGCTGGTCGCGACCGTCGCCCAGTCCGCCGCCGCCCGCCGCCTGTCCCGGCACGGCATCCTGACCCGTTCCGCTCGCGTCCTGGAAGCGCTGGGCCGTGTCGATGTCGTGTGCTTCGACAAGACCGGCACCCTCACGCAGGGCAGGCTGAGCGTGACCGGGCTGGCCACACCCGACCACGAGCTACGGATGGACAGTGCACCCGGCCGCCACCTCCTGCAGACCGCGGCCAGAGCCTGCCCGATCCCCAAGGCCGGCCAGAGGCTGCCCCACGCCACCGACCAAGCGGTCGTCGACGCCGCAACCGCTCACTGCGCACCCGACCACACCTGGCGATCCGTCACCGAACTGCCCTTCGAAGCCAGTCGCGGCTACTCCGCCTGCCTGGGCACCGAATCAGGAGACCCCTACCTCGCAGTCAAAGGGGCACCGGAAACAGTCCTCGCCCGCTGCACCGCCACCGTCTCCACACCCCACGAGCCCGGCAACGACAGCACCGTCCCCCTCAACCCGGCCCGACGCCACGCCGCGCACCACCTCGTGCAGCGCATGGCCGCGGGCGGACTCCGCGTCCTCGCGGTGGCGGAGGCCAGGCCCACCTCACCCGCGAACCCCAGCGACGACGTGGCCGACCGGGCCCACGACCTGACGCTCCTCGGCTTCCTCGCCATCGCCGACCCCGTACGGCCAGGAGCCGCGGAAACCGTCAAACGCCTGGCGGAAGCCGGGGTACGGACTGCCATGATCACCGGCGATCACCCCGCCACCGCGGCCGCCATCGCCCGCGAACTCGGCATTCCCGATGGCGACACCGTCCTCACCGGCGCCGAACTGGACACCCTGTCCGAACGCGCCCGCCTCCGCCGGATCGCCCAGACCGCCGTCTTCGCCCGCGTCTCCCCCGAGCACAAGGTCCGCATCGTCCAGGCCCTGCAACGCACCGGACACGTGGTGGCCATGACCGGCGACGGCGTCAACGACGCCGCCGCCATCCGCCTCGCGGACGTCGGCATCGGCCTTTCAGCCCACGGCTCCACCTCCGCCCGTGCCGCCGCGGACCTCGTCCTCACCGACCCGGACCCCACCCGCCTCCTCCAGGCCCTCATCGAGGGCCGGACCCTGTGGCACAGCGTGCGCGACGCCGTCGCCATCCTCGTCGGCGGCAACGCCGGGGAGGTCGCGTTCACCGTCCTCGGCACCGCCCTTTCCGGCCGCGCCCCCCTCGGCACCCGTCAACTCCTGCTGGTCAACCTGCTCACCGACATGCTGCCCGCCCTCGCCGTCGCCCTCGCCCCGGCCCGGGCACCCAAACCCGGCGAAGACCCTCTGACCGGCGGCCCGGTCTCCTCGCTCCTCGGACGCGACCTGGTCCATGTTCTGGCCGTCCGCGGCACCGCCACCACCCTCGGCGCCACCACCGCCTGGCAGATCGGCCGCTTCACCGGCCTGCAACGGCGCGCGAGCACCATGGGCCTGGCCGCACTGGTCGGCACCCAACTGGGCCAGACCCTCATCACCGACTGGCACAGCCCCCTTGTCCTGGTCACCGCCGGTCTCTCCACCGCCGCACTCGTCGCCGTCGTGCAAACCCCCGGCATCAGCCACTTCTTCGGCTGCACCCCGCTGGGCCCCGTCGCCTGGGCCACGGTCACCGCCTGCGCGGCCACGTCCACCGTCGCCGCCGCACTCGCCCCCCGCCTCCTGGATTCCCAACCCGCAGCCACACCCGCCTGACCACCGTCGAAGGACGAACTGTGACTACGAGAGGCGATGGAAGAGGCGAGCCCGGTCATCGCGATGATCACGGAAAGACTGAGGTTCCGCAGGCCATCGACTCGTCGAACCCCTTGAGCTCTGTCCGGCGAAGCATGTCCGGCGAAGCGGCAGTCGTCACGGCTCCACCGTCCCAGGGACCATCGTGGCGCGGACCGTCTTGCCGGCGTCCGGGCGGTGAAACCATGTGACGTCGGCCTTGAGCCGCTGAACTTCCCGCAGACCGCGACCCCGCCCACCCTGGAGCGCTTCGGTGAAGGCGGGGAAGGCGGGGTTGGGGTCCTCGACATCGATGACGAGCTGGTGCGGCTCCCTGAGGGCCAGCCGGACGGTGATCCGCTGCCCGGCGCGTGGCGTAAGGCCGTGCCGAACAGCGTTGTCCACGAGCTGGGCGAGCACTTCCGTGGCTGCGTGGACGTCCCCCCGCCAACCGAGGACTGTGAGGGCGGTACGGGCATTGACGCGAGCCCGGTGGACGGCACCGGCGTTGCCGGGGAGGTCCATGGGTGGGTACTCGCGTAAGACCGGAGCGGTCACGGCGACAGGTTCCCTGTCGTCGGTTCCCTCGACGACGGGTCGTCCTGCCGTAGCTGGGTTGAACGAGGACGGCGTGTGGTTCAACGGGTCTCCTGCGCATGGGGGGTTGGCGCATTGACGGGACTCTGCAGCGACAATGCAGAAACGTTCCGTCACCGCGTTGTGTCGAATTATGAGGCATCCGGTTAAGGTTTCAACAAGACTCGCCGACCACGCCGGGACGTCCACATCCCCGGCCGACCAGGCCACAGCAACCAACGGCGGGCGCCGGAGCGGGGACCCTCGTCCCGCGAGAGCTCCTGCATTGCTCGTACTCACGCGTGAGGGGCGCTCCGAAGAGCGCCCCTCATCTGCGGAAACTTCTCCGCGCGGTCGTAGCCGGCTACCGGCAGTACGACAGCCCCTCAGCCCTCGACTGCCGGTGTTTCCGGACTGCTCAGTGGACCGGAGCAGTCGGCGACTTGTTCTCTTCGGCGAGGCGTTCCAGACCGCTCTGGGTCTTGAGCGGCTTCTCCTTGATGAAGAGGACGGCGATCAACGCGAGGAAGGCGAAGGGCACTCCGACCAGGAAGACATCGGCGGTGGCGACGCCGTAGGCGTTCTCCACCACCTGGCGGGCCGGTTCGGGGAGGGTCGCGAGGTCGGGGACTTCACCGCCACCGGCGGCAGCGCCGCCGCCCGCCGCGCCGCCGAAGCCCTTCTCCATCTCGCTCGTGACCCGGTGACTCAGCACGGCGCCCAGAGCGCTCGTGCCGATCGCGCCGCCGAGGCTGCGGAAGAAGGACAGGACAGAGGTCGCGGCGCCCAACTCGGAGGCTGGGACATCGTTCTGAGCCGCCAGGACGAGGTTCTGCATCAGCATGCCGACGCCGATACCGAGGACTGCCATATAGACGCTGAGCAGCAGGAAGGACGAGTCGGCGCTGATCGTCGACAGCAGGCCCATGCCTGCCGTCATGACGATGCCGCCCGCGATGAGGAAGGCCTTCCACTTGCCCTTGGCGGTGATGATCTGTCCGGCGATGGTGGTGGAGAGCATCAGACCGAAGATCATCGGCAGGCTCATCAGGCCCGCGACCGTCGGGGACTTGCCGAGGGAGATCTGGAAGTACTGGGACAGGAAGACCGTGCCGCCGAACATGGCCACACCGACGAGCATGCTCGCCACGGTGGTCAGGGTCACCGTCCGGTTGCGGAAGATGTCCAGCGGGATCATCGGTTCCTGGACCTTGGACTCGACCAGAACCGCAAGGGCCAGCAGCACCACACCGGCAGACACCAGGGCGGCCGTCTGCCAGGAGGCCCAGTCAAACTCGGTGCCGGCGAGAGTGATCCACAGCAGCAGGGCGCTCACCCCGGACATGATGAGGACGGCACCGACATAGTCGATCTTGACGTCCCTGCGGACCGTGGGCAGCTTCAGGGTGAGCTGGAGAAGCACGATCGCGAGCAGGGCGAAGGGCACGCCGATGAAGAAGCACCAGCGCCAGCCGAGCCAGGACGTGTCGACGAGGACGCCGCCGATGAGCGGGCCCGCGACCGTACCGACGGCGAAGACCCCGCCGAAGATGCCGGAGTAGCGGCCGAGTTCACGTGGCGGGATGATCGCAGCCATCACCACCTGGGCAAGAGCGGTCAGTCCGCCTGCGCCGATGCCCTGGACGACACGGCTCACGATGAGGATGCCGACACTGTTGGAGAAGCCGGCGACGAGCGAGCCGACGACGAACATCGACAGCGACAGCTGGATCAGCAGCTTCTGGTCGTAGAGGTCGGACAGTTTGCCCCAGATCGGGACGGTCGCGGTCATCGCCAGGAGTTCTGCGGTGACCACCCAGGTGTACGACGACTGAGTTCCGTGCAGGTCGGAGATGATCCGGGGCAGCGCGTTGGCGACCACGGTCGAGGCCAGGATGGCGACGAACATGCCGGCCATCAGGCCGGACATGGCCTGGAGTATCTGACGTTGAGACATGGATGATGCGGACGCCTGGGTTTCAGGCGTGACGGCAGCGGTCATCGGCTGTCGTTCCTCATTCTCTGATGATTTCTGTGATGAAGCCTGTGGGTGCTTCAGCGGTTCAGTCCGGCGGCCAGTGAGGCGAATGCCTGGTGGTAGACGCTCTGGAAGGTGCCCGTCCGGCCGGTGGAGGCCCAGTGCTCGACGGCGGAGCGGGCGGCGGCGATCGCCACGTGCACGAGGAGCCTGGGACGGAGGTCGGAGTCGGCGTTCTGCTCGAGGCGCTCGGCCACTGCGGTGATCAGTGCGCGTTCATCAGCACCACGTGCGGCGAGGATGCGGGGCAACAGCGAAGGCGTGTTCCGCAGCACCGCGCACTGCAGGTCCCAGCGCTCGTGGTCCTCCTCGATATGCGCGAGTTCCTGGCCGATGGCCTCCTGCACCGCGTCGAGCGCGGTGGCCTCCTCGGGTGCGTCGAGGACCGCTTGCCGAACCCGCTCGGCGCTCTCCGGGTCGGGCCGGATGATCGCGTCCTCCAGGCGCGGGAAGTAATTGAAGAACGTCCGCATGGAGACGCCGACCGAGGCGGCCACAGCTTCCACGGTCACGTTCTCCAGTCCGCGTTCCGCGGCCATGCGCAGCGCCGCGTCCGCGAGCGCATCACGCGTTGCCCGCTTCTTGCGTTCGCGCAGCCCCGGGCTCGGACCCCCTCCACTCATGAAGGTGCATGCTATGCAAGATTTCACCGCATGCAAAATTGTTTGGACCGACGCCACCGTCAATGGAACCGTCAATGGATGATGCGGGGTCGCGCGCTCGAAGCAAGGGCGGTTACCGCGCCAGGGCCGCCCTTGCCACCGCGAGTGCCTGTTCGGCGTAGCCGCGGCCGAACAGCACCGCGTGCACCAGCAGCGGGAAGAGCTGGTGCAGCCCGATGCGGTCGGCCCAGCCGTCGGCGAGTGGCACTGTTTCCTGGTAGCCGTCCAGTACGCGGTCCAAGTGCGGGCAGCCGAACAAGTGCAGCATCGCCAGGTCGGTCTCCCGGTGGCCGCCGTGCGCGGCCGGATCGATCAGCCAGGCATGATGGTCGGCGCCCCACAGGACGTTGCCGTTCCACAGGTCGCCGTGCAGCCGGGCGGGCGGCTCGGCAGGGCCCGCCAGCTCGGGCAGCCGCTCCAGTACGCGTTCGACCACGGCCGCTTCGGTGGGGCGCACCGTGCCGTCGTCGACGGCGCGGCGCAGGTAGGGCAGCACCCGATGCTCGGCGTACCAGCGCGGCCAGTCGGTACCGGGGATGTTACGCATGGGCGCGAGCCCGATGTACGCGTCCTGGGGGCCGTCTGGCGGCGGGGAGCCGAACGCGGGCGCGCCGGCTGCGTGCAGGGCGGCCAGATCGCGGCCGAAGCGGGCCGCTGCCTCACCGCTCGGCCGGCCGGGCGGAACCCGGTCGGTCACCAGCCAGCGCTCATCGTGGCAGTGCACAGCGGGAACGCGGACCGTGCCGGTGTCGGCCAGCCAGTGCAGCCCTGCTGCCTCGGCCCGGACGGCGCCGGGGGCGTCACCGCGCTTGACCATCACCACCCGCCCGCCGTTGAGGGTGACTTCGGAGAGCGTTCCGGAGAGCGCACGCTCGCGGGTCATGGCGCGCCCGATGAGCCGGGCCGCCGCGGCTCCCGGGCCTTCGCCGCCTTCGGCCGCTGGAGGTGTGGTCATGAGCCTGGGTACTTGCTCAGACCGGCGAGCAGGCCGGACGTAGCGGCATGGATCATGGCCGGCACCTGATGGCCGCGGTCATGCCCGGGAACACATCGGCGCGTGGGAGTTTGACGACAGGGCCTAAGGACGGCGACCGGCAGACGCCCCCGATGCGGACTGCGAACCAAGCACATGTGCACGGCCACCAGGGTACGGCCCTGTTCTGGCGGCAAGGCCTTCAAGGAGGGCGGGACGGGCGGGGCGCATGTCGGGCGGACTGCAACTCACCGACACGCAAAGGGCGATCGAGCGACTCATGCCTGCCGACAGCGAGTCACTCACGCCTTCCGACGTCGCCGTCCGCATCGCCTACACTGTCAGCCTTCCCTCCGGGGTCGGGTCGACGTCCCGGAAATCGCCATTCTGCCCACCCGTCAGACAGCAAGTACCCCCGGGAGACCCTGCATTGAGCCGCAAGCCCGCCACCTGACGCAGCTGACCATCCGAGAGCCGGCTGACGGCCGCCGCAGGGCGGCGAGGACGCCCCGGGAAGACCGCCGGGGCACCTGGCGCGTCAACCGGCAGCCCCTGATGGTGAGCGCGACGGCGGCCAAGCATCTGCACTGGTGGTGACCGCTTCTTGGTCCTCGCGTCCTGTCTCGGGACATCCACTGCCTTCCCAAGCCCTGTCACAGGAGAATCGTTGCACCACGATGAGCGAGTAGACCGGCCCGGAAGCCACGGCGAGCACCATATCCAACGGGAGTTGGACACCGTCGCCCGAGCCGACCGTTTCTACGAGGAGCAGGTTCTCGACCGGCTCAACGCGGGGATGCGTGAGTTCGTGGCGCGCCAGGAGATGTTCTTCCTTGCCACGTCCGACGCCCGCGGCGAGTGCGACAGCACGTTCCGCGCCGGGCCGCCCGGGTTCCTCCAGGTGCTCGGTGAGCGTTCCCTGGCCTACCCCGAGTACCGCGGCAACGGCGTCATGGCGAGCCTCGGCAACATCCGCGAGAACCCGCACGTCGGCATCCTGATGATCGACTTCCTCCGCGATCGGATAGGCCTGCACGTCAACGGCACCGCCCGCCTCGTCTCCGACGACAGCATGCGCACCGCGTACCCGGAACTCCCCCGCGATCCGGTACCCGGCCGCCGCCCCCAGGTGTGGGTCGAAGTCGAGGTCGAGGAGGCCTACATCCACTGCTCCAAGCACATACCGCGGATGACGAAGCTGCCGACCGCTGGTGGCAGGGCCTGGGGAACCGACGACGTCAGGCGCAAGGGCGGCGACTACTTCGGGGCCGCAGCCGAGGCCGGGCGGGCCGGTTCAGGCACCAGGGGACAGGTCACCCCGCAGTAGCGGAGGAGTGCGGTGCGGAGGACGGCGGCGGTTTTGTCGTACGGGGTGGCCGGGCCGCGCCACCGCGACCGTGACGCGGTTGGCACGGTCGCCGGCCTCTCGCTCGTCCCATCTCCCCATGCTGGGCGTTCTGTGAAGCGCCGCCGGCACCCCTGAAGCCGGGCGGGCCGGGTCAGCCGCGCAGGTGAAACAGGACGGTCCGCATCGCGCGTTGAACGGCGTGGCGTGACTGCTCGGTGTGATCGATCGTCTCGAACCCGTGGTGCCCGTCCGGCACGTCGATCACCTCGACGTCCGCCCCGCAGGCCTTGGCAGCGGCCAGGAACTCCTCGACCGTGGCGGCGATTTCGGCGATCTCCAGGCCCACGCGGGTCAGCACGATCGGCAGACGTCCCGCGGCGCTCACCATGGCGGCCGGGCGGAAGCGGGGATCCACGGCCCCCCGGGCGGGCAGCGGCGCGAGGACGGGATAGGTCGCTGCCGTGCACCGCAGCCACGACGGGGGCTCGGCGAGCCAGTCCGCGAGGAGCAGCCCGCCGCCGGAGAAATACCACAGCGCGATGCGCTCGGGGTCGATGCGCGGGTCGGCCCGGAGCAGTTCGACGGCGTCGGCGACGTCCTCGGCGGCGCGCCCGTAGTCGTCGAGGCCGTGCAGCCGGTGGTCCAGGGTCACGCCGACCACGCCCAGGCTAGCCGCGTACCGGCCATAGCCGACCAGGGTCGGCCAGTCCCGCGGTGTGGGCTGGGTGTCGGCGGGGACAGGGCCGCCGTGGACGAACATCACCGCCGGACGCGGTCCCTCGGCCTCGGCAGCGCCGGCGCCCTCGGCGGGCTCATCGGGGATGTAGAGGTCGATCCGTCCGACGCGCTCGCGGGGCCGCTCCGGTACGTCGAGTACGAAGGGCCGGAGGTACGCGGGCACCGTGTCGGTCGCGGTGATCCGGTGTCCCTCTCCCGCCGCGGCCCTGATCAGCACCTCGGTCAGCTCGTCGGGGCAGGAGAGCATCGGCCAGTGCCCGGTGGCGAGTTCGAAGAAGCTCACCTCGGGGTCGGCCAGGGCCTGGAACTGCGGCAGTCCGCCCGCGACCAGGTCCTCGATCATGGCGATGTTCAGGCCGCTGCCGGTGCACAGGACGCCCGTGGTGGGCAGTGCGGCGACCGCGCCCGAGAGCCTGAGCGGCCGGGTGAGCGTACCCGCCGGCTGCGGGGCGGCGTGGCGGGTCAGCCGGGCCAGTGCCTCGTCCGGGAGGCCGGCGGTGCTGCCCCAGCGCTGCCACTCGTCGGATGCGGGCGCGGGGATCAGCCAGTCGTCCCCGGCCTGCCCGGACCGGTCGAGCAGCCGCCGTCGTACTTCCTGGTCCGGCACCAACTGGAGGGCTGCGTCGCCGTCCTGGGGCATACCCGCGTCCAGGTACACGATCCGGGTGATCCGCTCCGGACGGCGGTCGGCGGCGCCCAGCACCGGGTGGATGCCGTAGTCGTGGCCGACGATCACCACCTCCGGCGCGTCCACGCCGTCGATCAGCCGCACCACATCCTCGATGTGCGTCTCCAGATCCGTGCCGGGGCCCGCCTCGTCGCGGCGGTCCCCCATGCCGGTGAGGGTCATCGGGTGCACCTCGGCACCCGACTCCCGCAGCCGGTCGGCCACCTCCTGCCAGATCCAGCCGCCGGTGAAGCAGCCCGACACCAGTACGAATGCCGTCATGATCGCCTCCTCGCCCATCCCGGTCCGTGCGGGTCACCTGATCACCCGTCTCGATTGGCGCGGGCGGCCTGATCGGCTGTCCGCGCTCGCCGGTACGGTAGGAACTCCCTCTGAGGGAGGTTCAAGTCTTGTCCGATGACGGCATGTTGAGCATCGGTGAGCTCGCCGAGCACGCAGGCGTCACCGTGAAGACCGTCCGCTTCTACTCCGACCGCGGCCTGCTGCCCGAGGCCGCCCGCAGTGCCGGGGGCCACCGCCGGTACGGCCCCGAGGCGATCGACCGGCTCCGCCTGATCCGCTCGCTGCGGACCCTCGACCTGCCGGTCACCGACATCGACCGGGTCCTCGACCGGGAGGACGCGCTGGAAGACGTCATCGCCGGGCAGCTGAAGGAACTCGGCTCCCAACTGGCAGCCATACGCTGGCGCCAGGCTGCGCTGCACCTGCTGCGGGACTGCACCGCCGAGGAGCGCGCCGACCGGCTGCGGGTGATCGGCACGGTCGCAGCTCCGCCGGACACGGCCGCGCTGGCCCGCTTCTGGCGGCGCGTGCTGCCTGTACGGCTTCCGGCCCGGATGGTCTCGTGGATCCTCGACGCCGCCGTGCCGCAGCCGCCCGCAGATCCCACGCCGGCCCAGGTGCTGGCCTTCGCCCGGCTGCACGCCCTCGCCACGGCACCCTGCCCACCGGGCCACGGCTGGCGCCCCCCACCCCCGGAGCGTGATCCGGAGTACCGCCCGGCCGTGCTCTACGACGGCCTCGGCGAGGCGTACCAGCTGGTCGCGCCGGCCCTGCGCACCGGGCGGGCGCCGCATGAGGGAGAGGCCCTCGACTGCTTCGTCTCCGCCTACGCCGGCGCCCACGGCACCCGGGACACCCCGGCCTTCCGCCGCCGGCTGAGCCTCCAACTCGACCGGTCCGCCCACCCCGTGATGGACCGCTACTGGCAACTCGCCGCCGAACTCGCCACCCCGCTCGAACCCACCCTCGGCGCCGCCCAGGACTGGCTCCGCACCGCCCTGGACACCAGCCTCTCCGAACAACACGCCTAGGACGCTTCTTTCGGTTCGGGAAGTGGGGTTCGGAAGGACGCGGGCGGCATAACTGGATTATCTGCTGTGCATCGCCTGAGCGGCTTCACTCTGAAGCCGCTCAGGCGGTCGTGGGCGACCCGCCCGTACGCCGCAAGGGGTACGGGCGGGTCGGCGGCGGTGCCTGCGGCGAACGGGCTCACGCATCGCGCCGCTGAAGCAGGACGGCCGCGCCGGCCAGGAGCACGACGATGTAACCGGCGAACACCGCGAGCCCGGGCCCGGGTGACAGTGCGTCACCGGTCGTCTGCACCGCCATGAAGGCGTTCCCGGCGTTCGACGGCAGGTACGGGCCGATGGCGTCGTTCCAGCTGCTCGGCAGCAGTTGGATCAGGCCGGGCACCACGAACAGCGCGCCCACCACGAGGGTGATCGCCCCGGCGGTGTTGCGCAGCAGGGCGCCGACCGCAAGGCCGATCAGCCCGGCACCGGTCAGGTAGACCGCCGCGCCGACCAGCGCGCGGAACACCCCCGGATCCGACAGCGCGGCGGTGGCCATGTCGCGGGAGGACAGGACCGACTGTCCGGCCAGGAAGGCCCCCAGGGCCGCGATGAACATGAGCACGAAGCTCACGGCTGCGAAGACGACGACCTTGCCCCACAGCACCGGCAGGCGGGCCGGCACCGCGGACAGCGTGGCGCGGATGGTTCCGGTGGCGTACTCGCCGGCGCTCATCAGCACGCCGAGCACCGAGATGGCAAGGGCGGCGAGGGTGACCCCGCCCAGGCTGATCGAGGTCGGGTCCCCGAAATCATCCTGTCCGGGGCCCTCTCCCGAGCCGACCACACCGGACAGCAGCAGCCCGAAACCGACGACGAGGGCTACGGTGATCGCCAGTGTGTAGATCGTCGAGCGCAGCGACCGCAGCTTGATCCATTCCATGTGGACGACCCGCGGAAAGGTGACCCGCTGACCGGCCGCGTGTCGGCCGGCCGTCTCGGGCGTGTCGTGCGGGGCGAGGGCGGTGGTGCTCATCGGTTCGTCCCTCCCGTGGTGGCGAACTCCGCAGTGGTGGCGTGGTATTCGACGGCGTCACGGGTCAGCTCCATGAACGCCTCCTCCAGCGACGCCTCCTGAAGGGACAGTTCGTGCAGGACCAGTCCGGAGACCGCGGCGCGTTCGCCGATCTCGGCGGCGTCCAGCCCTTGGACGTCCAGCACGCCGGGCTCGCTGCTGGTGACCGAGGCGCCGTCACCCACCAACAGGTCACGCAGGTGCGCGGCCTGCGGCGAGCGCACCCGTACGCTGCGGCCGGAGGACTGGGCGACGAAGTCGGCGAGCGGGCCGGCGGACAGCAGCCGGCCGCGCCCGATCACGATGAGGTCCTCGGCGATCAACGCCATCTCGCTCATGAGGTGGGAGGAGACGAAGACCGTCCGGCCCCGGTCCGCGAGGTCCTTCAGCAGGTTGCGGATCCACAACACCCCTTCGGGGTCGAGGCCGTTGACCGGTTCGTCCAGCATGACGACCTGTGGGTCGCCGAGCAGCGCCGAGGCGATGCCCAGCCGCTGCCCCATGCCCAGTGAGAACCCGCCCGCCCGCTTGCGGGCCACCTCCGTCAGGCCGACCATGTCGATCACCTCCAGCACCCGCCGCTTGCCGATGCCGTTGCTCGCCGCCAGAGCCACCAGGTGGTGATACGCCGAGCGTCCCGGGTGGATCGCCTTCGCCTCCAGCAACGCCCCGATCTCCTGCAGTGGGGCTTTGTGCTGCTCGTACGGGCGGCCGTTGATGCGCGTCGTCCCGGACGACGGCCGGTCCAGCCCCATGATCATGCGCATCGTCGTCGACTTGCCCGCCCCGTTGGGCCCGAGAAACCCCGTCACCACACCGGAACGCACGCTGAAGCTCAGCGCATCGACCGCGAGTTTGTCCCCGTACCTCTTACTGAGGTTGTTAACCTCGATCACAATCCACCTCCGCGACCTTTTGAGGCTTCAAGCTTCTTCGAGGAAAGCGGAACCCCGCGTCAACCCACGGCGTGCACTGCGCGTACCACGACCGCAGTACGCCACGGCCATGGACAGCGACCGTGGGACGACCCGCGCGCCGATTCGTACGTGGGCGACGCGCCCCCGGCGCCGTTCGTCGGAGTGGTTCAGGATGTGCCGGGCGCGGGGCGTGAGAGTCGGATCATGGCGCGGTAGAGGGCGCGGGGAGCGGGGGCCGGGGGCAGGGGCGGGAGCTCGGTTCCGGGGGTGGCGTAGGCGCGGAGCATCTGGCCGACCAGGCGGCGCCAGGCGTCGGGGGCTGCGTCGCCGGTGGCGGCGACGACGCCGGCGTTGGCCATCAGGAGGACGACCAGGTCCTCTGAGGCAAAGTCGTCGCGCAGGTGGCCGCTGTTCTGAGCGCGGGTGATGACTTCGATGAACCCGTTGTACGCCTCGGTGCGCCGGGCTTCGAGTGCCTTGGCGGCAGGAAAGGTCATGGTCAGGACGTCGGCGAAGCCGCGGTCGGCGGCCTGCATGGCGCAGACGGCCTCGATGTAGCGGATGAAGCCGTGCCAGGGGTCGGGGTCGGCGAGTGCTTCGGTGACGGCTTCGGCGTAGGCGTCCATGCGGTCTGCGAAGACCGCGGTGATGAGCTCTTCGCGGCTGGCGAAGCGGCGGGAGAGGGTGGCCTTGCCGACGCCTGCCTCGCGGGCGACGGAGGCCATGGAGACACTCAGGCCCTCGGTGGCGTACAGACGGCGGGCGGCGGCGAGGATGCGTTCGCGGTTGCGCTCGGCATCGGCGCGCAGACCCTGCTCGGGCTGCTGGCCTGGGGTTTCTGCGGGGTCTGCGGGTCCTGTCATGCCTTCCACTCTACCCAACTGGAACGCACGGCCCAATTATGCGGGTATGCTGGCACCACGGAACCGGGAAGGCCGTTCCAGTTCTTCTTGAAGGTGATCGCCGTGCCTGCTGTAACTCTCCAATCCGTCCCAGGGAGCGCTCTGGCCGAAGACGCTGCCTGCGGCGCACCGCGCGTGCCGGTCACCGCCGTCTATCCGCTGGAGCAGGCCCCGGACGCGTTCGCCGCCCTCGGTTCCGGCGCGCTCGGCAAGCTCGCCATCACCTGCTGCTCCTGAGCCCCCCACCTCCACAATGGAAGAGATCTGATCATGCCCACTCTCGCCATCGTCGGCGCCGGCCCCGGCATGGGCCTGGCCATCGCCCGCACCTTCGGCCAGCGCGGCTTCGACGTCGCCCTCATCGCCCGTACGAAGGAGAAGCTGGACGCCCTCGTCGACCAGCTCGGCCAAGAGGGCATCACGGCCGCCGCGTTCCCCGCCGACGTACTGGACCGCCCTTCCCTCACCGCCGCCCTGGACGCGGTGAAGGCCCGCTTCGGCACCGTCGACGTACTGGAGTACTCCCCAGCGCCGCACTCGCCGGTGCCCGGCTTCACCATGGCCGCCCCGAGCGAGGTCACGGTGGACAACCTGCAGCCGCAGATCGAGTACACCTTCTACGGCGCCGTCACCGCCGCCCACAGTGTGCTGCCCGCCATGCGGGAGGCCGGAGCCGGGACCCTGCTGTTCACCACCGGCGGGGGCTCCATCCATCCCATCCCGATGTTGGGCAACGTCAACGCCGCGGGCGGAGCACTGCGCAACTGGGTGCTCAACCTGCACAACGAACTGGCGGGCAGCGGTGTGTACGCCGCGCACGTGGCGATCAGCACCTGGATCGGCGACGGCGGCCCCGAAGGTATCCCCGCGGCCACCCCCGAACAGATCGCACCCCTGTACTGGGACCTGTACGAGCGCCGCGACCAGCCCGAGGCCGTCTTCAGCGGCTGACAGCCCGTCGGCACACGGTTCGCCGCCCACGGGCGGCGAACCCCTTGCTTTTCCTTTCCCGGCCCTACCCGAAGGATCTCCGCTCCCCATGAATGTCTTCCTGTGGATACTGCAGGCCGTCCTCGCCGCCATGTTCGCCATGGCCGGTGTCATGAAGTCCACCCAGCCCAAGGACAAGCTCGTCGACAAACTGCCCTGGGTCGCCGACTTCTCGCCCGCCACCGTCCGTCTCATCGGGGTCGTCGAGTTCGCCGCAGCCCTCGGGCTGATCCTGCCCGCGGCCACCGGCATCGCCCCCGTCCTCACCCCGCTGGCCGCGACCGGCCTGGCGATCACGATGATCCTCGCCGCCATCACCCACGCCCGCCGCAAGGAGCCCTCGGCGATCGCCTTCAACGCCGTTCTGCTGGTACTCGCCGCCGTGGTCGCCTGGGGCCGCTTCGGCCCCTACTCCTTCTGACCTCCCCCACCGGCAAGGAACGCACGATGCGTGTCACCGGCTTGGGCGCCACCGGCGGCATCGGCCGCCTCGTCGTCCAGATGCGTCAGGTGGCCGAGTTGGCTCTCAAGCTGGAGGAGGACGAGCACGAGCACGACTCGGCCCACGCCGACACGCAAGGGATCCGTGCCCAGGACGACGCCGCTTCGCCGTCGTCCTGACCAACCCCTCAACTGGTGCGGCTGCCGCCCTCCCCTGTGCCGATCAGCTTGATGCCGAACCCCGAACCCCCCGAACCCCGAGCTGATCAGGGGAGCCGGGCGGTCAGGTGATAGCGGCCGGAGGGCAACCGGTGTGAGGCCACGCCGTCCGTGTGGCCGAGGAAACGTACTCCGTCCACTCCTGCCAGCGGGGTCCGTCCTTCGCGGACGGAATCGGCGGAGACGGCCGGAAGGCGCAGCGTCGCCTCGCTGTTCGCGGGCACGACCGCGTCGTACACCAGGGTCCGGCCTGTGTCGTCGACTGCCCACTCGCTTCTGATCTCGCCGTACGGCGACTCGTACGAGCCCGACACCTGCGTGATCCTGCCGGTGGGATCGATGTGGGGTTGCAGGACGAAGTGCTTGAAGCCGGGGCTGTCCAGGTCGCGGGCGATGCCGGCCATGTACGCGTACATCCACTCCATGATCGCGCCGTAGGCGTAGTGGTTGAAGGAGTTCATGCTGACCGGACCGAACCCGTCGTCCTCGGAGTAGGAGTTCCAGCGCTCCCAGACGGTGGTGGCACCGTTCCTCACCGAGTACAGCCAGGACGGCAGCGCGTCCTGGTGCAGCAGCTTGTACGCCAGGTCCGGGCGTCCCTCCTCGGTGAGGACGGGGGCGAGGACGTTGACGCCGAGGAAGCCGACGGACAGCGTGTTCTCGGCGTACCTGACCCGGCTGCTCTTCGGGTGCGCCGCCTTGTAGGCCGCGTCGTTGCCGATGTTGTCGGCCAGAAGCCCGACGAGCGTGTGGCGCTGCGCTTCCGTCTCGTAGAACCCGAGCTTGAGGACCCACAGCAGCGCTGACTGGCTGTTGTCCTCCGCCTTCTCATTGGGGTCGGCGCCCGGCTCGATCGGGGACGCGTCGCCGAGGCTGGACTTCACCGTGACCCGGCCGCCCTCCGTGCTCAGGTACTTGGTGATGAACGCCTGCTTGATGCGTCCGAGGAGCCGCTCGTACGCCTCCCCCTCCGCTGTCCGGCCGATCTCGCGGGCCATCTGCGCCATCAGCCGCGCGGCATAGCCGTAGGAGACGTCGCTCATGAGCTGAGCGCTGGTCTTCTGGGGCGCCAGCCAGTCGCCGGTGAGGGAGCCCTGTCCGGCGTAGGTATCGCCGGTCTGCTGCCGGATCCAGTCCAGGTACCGGGTCATCGCGGGCCAGTTGTCCTTGACGACGGTCGCGTCACCGGTCATCTGCCACACGGTCCACGGGAGGATGACACCGCAGTCCGCCCAACCGCTCCCGCCGCCAGGCCAGTTGTACCGTCCGCCTGGGGCGACCCCGGTGAACTGTGCCTTGTCCATACCGTAGATGGCCTGGGAGTCGACAACGGTGTCCTGGAAGTGGCTGAGGAAGGCACCGGCGTCCGCGTTGTACAGGCCGGTCGTGGAGAAGACCTGCGTGTCGCCGGTCCAGCCGAGGCGTTCGTCGCGCTGGGGACAGTCGGTGGGCACCCAGAGGTAGTTGGCGCGCTGACCCCACCGGATGTTGTCGGCCAGCTGATTGATGTCGGGATCGTTGGTGGTGACGGTGCCTGTCTCGCGGATTGCGGACGTGGCGACCTTTCCGGTCAGGCCGTTGATCGTGACGGTGTCCGTCGCGGTGACGGACACGTAGCGGAAGCCGTAGAAGGTCAGGGAGTCCTGGTGGGTCTCGCCGTGCCGGTCGCCCTTGAGGATGTACGTGCTGGTGGCCTTGGCGCTGCGGAGGTTGGCCCGGTAGACGGAGCCCTCGGGGCCGTCCGCGCCGGCGCTGTCGTCGTTGAGCATCTCGCCGAACCTGAACTCGACCCGGGCTCCGGCAGGGCCGCGGAGGCTGTAGCGGGCCACGCCGACCATGTTCTGACCGAGGTCGAAGACGGCGGTCTCACCGCTGCCGATCGTGACCGAGGCGGAGGCCGCCTGTGCGGGATCGGTCACCGTGCGGGCCGAGTCGACGACGATGCGTCCCTTGCCGTTGGGGCTGCCGTCCTGTCCGGTCACTCCGGTGGCGACGGTGATCGACTGCGGTCGGCGGTCCCATCGCGACATCAGGCGAGCGGTCTCGCCCGGATAGGCGAGGAGCTGTGCGTCCGGGTACTTGTCCTCGAAGGCGACTCGTTCCACGTCCGACCAGGCGGTGTCGTCGAATCCGTGCGACGTCCAGCCCGGCAGCTCCATCCGGGCGTCATAGGTCTGGCCGTCGTAGATGTCGTCGGCGCGGTGGGGGCCGGTGTCCGTGGCCTTCCAACCGCCGTACGGCCTGGTGACGACCGTCTGCGACGTCCCGTCGGCGTACCGGATCAGCAGCTTGGCCTTGACCGCCAGGGCGTTGCCGTCCTCCGAGTAGTAGGTGCTGCCCTCGGAGACGCGGCCGTTGTACCAGCCGTTGCCCAGGACGATCCCGAGGGTGATGTCCGGCTCCCGCGTCACGAGGTCCGTGACGTCGTACGTCATGTAGTTGACGCGCGCGTCGTAGTTCGTCCAGCCAGGGGCGAGCAGCTCCATCGTGGTGGAGCCGTCCTGCGGAACGGTCACGTGGTGTCCGTTGACATAGGCCTCGTAGACCCCGAGGGCGGAGACGTAGAGCCGCGCCTCGCGGACCTGCGGCCGGTTCTGCGCGGAGCCCGCCGTCCTGAGGGATTCCTCCTTCCGCAGCATCGGTGCGCCGGGCGAGTTGGGGGTCTTCCCCTTCATCCCGATCCACTGCGCACCGTCCCATCCGGCCACGCCGTCGGTGCTCATGAGGCCGGTCTCGAAGAAGGAAGGGGAGGCGGTACCGACCGTTCGTCCTTCGGCGTCCCAGACGGTGACGGTCCAGTGATAGCGGGTCGAGGCGCGCAGCGGCTTGCCCGCGTAGCGGACGGCCACCGAGTTGGAGGAGCGTACACGGCCGCTGTTCCACACGTCCGCGCGGGCGGCGGTCAGCTTGTCCGGAGAGCTCGCCACGAGGATCTGGTAGGCCCCTTGGCTACGCCCGCGGGCCGCCGAACGCATGCGCCAGCCGAAGCGCGGCCGGGCGGCGTCCACGCCCAGTGGATCCGTGCGGTGTTCCACGGTCAGCCCGGACACGGCGTCATCTCCGGTATGAAGGGAGGATGCGGCGTGTGCGGTGCTTCCGCCGCCCATGGCACCGGCCACTACAGGCACAGCGCCCGCCGTCGCCGCGAGCACGCTCCGACGGCGGACTCCCCCGTCATCTCTGCCGGGACGGTCGCTGTTCTCGACATCGCGGTCCGCTCCATCTGCGTCGTGTTGTGCATAGCGCACACCGTCATCCCTTCGGTTTCTTGTGCTTCAAGGGCGGTCAGGAGCCGGCCTGGTAGTCGGTGTCCATGTCGCTGAGGAGTTGTTTGGGCGTGGACTGCCCGCTGAAGATCTCCTGGAGGCCGCTGAGCATGGTCTGCTGGACCTTGGCGTTGGGCCAGAGCTGGTCCATGAACGGCACCGTCCGGTCCGCCCTGACGAACTTGGACAGTTCGGTCAACGACGGGTCGACCGCAAAACCGGTGTCGGGGAGGGAGGGCAGACCGCCCTGCTTCTTGACGAACAGGTTCATGCCCTCGGGCGACATCACGAAGTTCACGAACTTGAGGGCTAGTTCCTCGTTCTTCGCCTTGGCGTTGACGCCGTAGCCGGCGCCCGCCGCAGCCGGTATGAGCGTCTCGGACGGGTCGTCGGTGGCCGGGAGCGCCCGGAGCGTGAACGTGCCTTTCGGGTTCTTCTGCTTCAGGAGGGCGATCACCCAGTTGCCCTGGACGATGCCGAGCGTCTTGCCGGCGGCGGCGAGTTCCTGGCTGGCTTCGTAGTTGGTGCCCAGGGGGTTCTTCTGGAAGCAGCCGGTCTTCTCCATCGTCAGGTACTTGTCCAGGGCGGTGGTCCAGGGCGACTGTGCGAAGGTGGCCTGGCCCGCCTGCATCTTCTTGTCGAAGTCGCGGTCGTCGCCGTAGACGGTCGAGGCGACCAGCACATACAGGACGAGCTGGGTCACCCAGTTGTCCTGGTTGCCCAGCGCGAAGGCGGGGGTTCCCTTGGCCTTCGCGGCCTTGCAGAAGGCCAGCAGCTTCGTCCAGGTGTCCGGCGGAGTGAGCCCGGCCTTCGCCATGGCCTCCTGGTTGTAGACCGCGCCGATGCCGTTCTGCCCGAAGACCGCGTTATAGGTCTTCCCCTCGTACTGGGCGACGCTCTTCATGGCGTCCGGCAGCTTGGCGGCCCACGGCTGGTCCGAGAGATCGCGCAGATACCCCGGCTCGGCCAGGACGTAGGTGGCGCCCGGGTTCCCGTTGCCGGGCCAGACCGACATCACGTCGGGTGCGGTGCCCGAGGACAGCTGCGTCCGGATCTGCTGCTGGTACTGGTCGGCACCGCTGGTGGTGTAGCGGACCTTGACGCCCGGGTTCGCCTTCTCGAACGCCTTGACGACGTCCTCGATGGAGCCCTGGTCGACCGAGGCCAGCGTCAGGGTCTTGGAACCGCCGCCGGAGCTTGCCTTGGTGCCGCCGCTGCAAGCGGCCAGCAAGGCGCCGGCCGTCACCGCGGCGATCAGGGCCGGGAGTGTGCGTGTCGTCATGATGTCCCCCTCGGGGAAGTGCCACCGGGCATGAGGGTCGGGCGGGCATCGTGCGTCATCCGCGCAGCCCTCCCGCGAAGCCGTTGATGATGCTGCGCTGCAGCAGGAAGTAGACGAGCAGGACGGGCAGGATGCTGATCACCAGTGCGGCGAAGATGAGGTTCCAGTCGGTGACGTACTGACCGACGAAGCCGGCGATCGCGACCGGCATGGTCTGCTGAGCACTGCCGCTGAGGTACAGCAGCGGGGTGAAGAAGTCGTTCCACACGGCGACCGCGTTCAGCACCAGGGCCGTCACCGTGACCGGTTTGAGCATCGGCAGGACGACGTACCGGAAGCCCTGCAGCGGTGTGCAGCCGTCGATCAGTGCCGCGTCCTCGAAGTCGCGGGGCAGCGCGCGCAGGAAGCCGACGTAGAGGAAGACGGTGAACGGCACCTGCAGGCCGGAGTAGAAGAGAACCAGCGCCCACGGGGTTCCGAGCAGGCCCATGTCGCGCATGGTCTGGTAAAGCGGGAGCGAGGCGAGTTGGAAGGGCAGGACGAGGCCCAGGAGGAACATCAGATACGTACCCCGCGACCAGCGAGCCGCGACGCGGGCCAACGGGTACGCCGCCAGCGACGAGACGGCGAGCACGATGACGACGCTGCAGGCCGTCACCAGCACGCTGTTGGCCAACGCCCCGCCCAGTGCGCCCTGTTGCCAGGCTTGCGAGAAGTTGTCCAGGGTGGGCGAGGTGGTCGGGCTGATCGGCGACGAGGAGTCGGACGTCGGCCGCACGGCCATGTTGACCAGGACATACACCGGGAAGCCCACGACCAGGGCGGTGGCGATCATCGCCAGTTCCAGCGCGAGCGTGCGACGGCGGTAACGGTTCACGACACGGCCCTCTCGTTGCGGGACAGCACGACGTACTGTCCGGTCGAGACGACCGCCACGATGATCGTGAGGACGACCGCGAGCGCGATGCTGTAGCCGAACTCGCCGAGTGTGAAGGCGTCCTTGTAGATCAGCGTCGAGATGGTGTCCGTCGCGTGCCCCGGCCCGCCGCCCGTCAACGCGTACACCTGGTCGAAGAGTTTGATCCCGCCGATGATCGACAGCATCAGGTTGATGGTGAGCGCCGGGGCCAGCAGCGGCCGCGTCACCGACCAGAAACGCCGCACGGGACCCGCCCCGTCGATGGCCGCCGCCTCATGGACCTCCTTGGGCACCGACTGGAGCCCCGCCAGGAAGATCACCATCGAGTAGCCCGCGAACTGCCAGACGATCACGCCGACCACCGCCCACAGGGCGAGCTGCGGACTGCCCAGCCAGTCCTGCCGCCAGCCGTCCAGACCCACCGCACCCAGAAGACTGTTGACCGCGCCGTCCGGACCGAGCAGGTTGCGCCAGAGGTAGGCGGTGACGATCGGCGTGATCACGGCCGGCGCGAACAGGAACACCCTGAGCACGTTGCGGGACTTGATCGCCGTGTTGACTCCGAGGGCCAGCAGCAGACCCACCGCGTTCTGAACGACCGTGATCGACACGGCGATCAGCAGGGTGTGCCAGACGGCCTGCATCGCGTCGGGGTCGCGGAACATGTCGGAGAAGTTGTCAAGCCCGACGAAGGCAAAGTGGGGATCGAGGCCGTCCCAGTCGGTGAAGGCGTAGTAGACACCGCGAACGCTCGGCACCAGGACGACGAAGGCGAACAGCAGCAGCGCGGGCAGCGCGAACCACCAGGGCGGGGTGGTACGCGCCCGCCGGACTCGTGGAACCGGTTCCGCATCCGGAGGCCGGTCATGGTCCGGAAGCTGCTCGTACGGGGCGAGAGTCACCGACACACCTCCTTCCTGAATCGTTTCAAAAGCGCTCCCGGTCAGGCTCCGGTCAGCGTGACATGGCGAGCAGCGCCTGCCGGATTCTTCGTCTTGAGTGGCTGATGCGATGCCGGGCCGGGCGGCCCGCGATGCCGTGGGTAACGTTTCCCAAAGGGTGTGGCCAGACCCTAGAGAGGGTCCCGCGTGACGTCAAGATGCCGCGCACGCTGCATCATCGTTACGGCGGTGAACTGGGCAGTCCGCCGCGAGACGCCTACTGAGCAGCGGGATCCGTCCGTACACTCGGCGGCAACGTTGCCCAAGGGGAAGGAACCGATGGAGCCGTCATCACCATCTCGCCGGGTCACCATCGTCGACGTCGCCCGTCACGCCCAGGTGTCCACGACCGCCGTGTCCAAGGTGTTGCGCAACGCCTACGGAGCCAGCCCCGAGATGCGCGCCAAGGTGCGCCGTGCGATCGATGAGCTGGGCTACCGGCCACACGCGGGTGCCAGAGGCCTCCGTGGGCAGACGTACACCATCGGCGTCATGCTGCCCGACATCCGCAACCCCTTCTTCCCCGAGATACTCGACGGCATCACGGGCTCGCTGGAGGACACCGAGTACCAGGTACTGCTGGGGCCCGGCTGCAACGGGGAGAAGGCGGAGGCCCGCGTCACCGAGGCGATGATCGACCGCCGCATGGACGGCATCATCATGATCGCGCCCGTGTCGCCGCGGTCCCATCTCGAACAGGTCGCCTCCTCCGTGCCGACCGTCGTCGTCGGCCGGCATGGCTCCTCTCCGGTGTACGACACGGTGGTGGACGACGACGTCGAGGGCGCGTCCTTGATCGTCGGTCACCTCGCCGGTCTCGGGCATCACCGGATCGCCCACATCGAGCACCGCGAAACCGATCCGACGCGCCGCGCGGAGATGCCCAACGCCCGGCGCGCCGACGGATACCGGCAGGCTATGCGGGCGCTCGGCCTGGCAGAGTGGATCGATGTGGTCTCCACCAGCTACACCCAGGAAGGCGGCTACAAGGGCGCGAAGGAACTGCTGGCTCGCCCCCGCCTTCCCACGGCCGTCTTCGCCGGAGCGGACATCGTTGCCATGGGCGTGCTGGAAGCGGTCGCTGAAGCCGGGCTTTCCGTTCCCGGCGACGTCTCGGTGGCCGGATACGACAACACCACGTTCGCCGCGCTCGGCCCGATCTCACTGACCAGCGTCGACCAGGCAGGCCACGAGATCGGCAGAAACGCCGCCCGTATCCTCCTGGAACGGATCGCCGACCGTCGCCGGCCGTCGGTCCAGGTCAGGCTCTCCCCCACCCTCGTGCCGCGCAGGACCACGGCCCGACCGCCGGAGTAGGACAACAATGTCCGACATCTCTCGCAAGCCGTCCGCGGCAACAGCGCCCCGGAAGTGTCGCTGAACGTCGGCTCGTTGATGCTCTCGAACACCAGCTTGGACGGCGCGTCCCGGAACTCCGTCGCGAGCTGGGTCCAGGTCGCGGTGTACTGGGCGAGGACGGCGTCGTGATCCGGTCCGAGCTTGTTGACCCACATCCACGAGTCGTGGTGCATGTTGAACATCACGTACAGGTCTTCGGCCAGCGCCCAGTCGACGACCTTCCGTACCTTCGCCATCCAGGCCGGGTCGATCGTGTAGTCCGGTGCCGCGCCCTGGTGGATGCCCCAGGTCACGGGGAGCCGGATGCTCTTGAACCCCTGCGACTTGACTTTCCTCAGGAGCTCCTGGGTCACGGGAGGGTTGCCCCAGGACGTTTCGTCAGGGATGGCGTCGTAGGTGTTGCCCAGGTTCCAGCCGGGCTGCATGGCTGCCACCGCGCTGCGGGCGGCGGGGGAACTGCGTGGTGCGGAGGGCTCGGCCGTAGCGGTGCGCGCGGCGGCGGGCACCATCGGGAGCAGGGCGAACACCATGGCGAGTGCCGCCAGTCGCAGCACAGGCCGCCACGACCCGCGCCATGGGGGAAGTAACCTTGCCGGTCTCCTCGTCATCACATGCACCTTCCAGTCGGTGGACGGCGAAGCGGGCCCTGTCAGGGCCATGCCAGGCGCTTGTACACGTGTGATCGGATCCCAAGCCGACCGGGATCCAGGTGGGGGCAATCCAGGTAGGACGCAAGAAACTTTCGTTGTGCGCGGCGGAGAATTTAACATGCAGTTGTGTCGGAGGCCACAGGTGCGTCCGCACGAGATGCCAGAATGGTGCCCGCATACGTACGCAACGTTGTTTCAACCAGCTACCACCCCCTCCTCCCGGCCGGGGCGGGGGGTTCGATGATCGGGGGAAAGCGACCTTGGCGGACCGCGCAACCGACGGACCGGCGGATCAGGAACGCTCACGGAGTGATGCGTCCAGGCCGGTCACGATCGCGTACATCGCCGAGTCGGCGGGGGTGTCGGTCCCGACCGTGTCGAAGGTGATCAACGGCAAGTCGGGGGTGTCCGCTGACACCCGCGCCCGGGTCGAGGAGCTGGTCAACAAGTACGGCTACCGCAAGCCCGCCGGGGCGAACCGCAGCAACGTGGTGGAGCTCGTGTTCCGCGAGCTCAAGGACATGTGGGCGGTGGAGATCATCCGGGGGGTCGAGAGGGTGGCCCGCCAGCACCGCGTCGGTGTCATGGTGTCGGAGTTCGGCCTGCATGACACCCCCGTACCAAGCTGGGACGACACAGTGTCCCGGCGTCCGAACTGCGTGCTGTCCGTGGCCCAGCTCTCCGAAACCGAACGCGAGCAGCTCACAGCGAAAGGGATCCCGTTCGTCGTCTTCGACCCGACCACCGAGCTGCCGGACGACGTCCCGTTCGTGGGCGCCACCAACTGGTCCGGGGGCCGGACCGCGACCCGCCACCTGACCGAGCTGGGGCATCGCCGCATCGCCATGATCAGCGGTCCCGAGGACGTACTGTGCTGCTGCGCCCGCCTGGACGGCTACCGCTCAGCCCTGCAGGCCGCCGGCCTGCCGATCGATCCGGAACTCGTCGTGCACGCCGACCTCACCCATGAGGGTGGCTGCGCCGCGGCGCGTGCACTGCTGGCCCGCCCCGAGCGTCCGACCGCGATCTTCGCCGCCAACGACCTTCAGGCACTCGGCGTCTACCAGGCCGCGCGCGAGGCCGGCCTGCGCATTCCTGACGATCTGAGCGTGGTCGGTTTCGATGATCTGCCGGTCGTCGCCTGGGTGGACCCGCCCCTGACCACCGTCCACCAGCCCCTGACCGAGATGGCCGTGGCGGCGACCGAGCTCGCACTCACCCTCGGGCGCGGCGAGGAGGCGCCCCAGGTCGGTCTGGAGATCGCGACGACCCTGACCGTCCGGGCCAGCACGGCGCCGCCGAAGAGCTGACCTGCGGGACTCCCCAACCCGCAACCTCATCAACTGCGCTGCGTGTGCTGCCAACTCAAGCCTGAGTGCCCCGCGCTACTGCCCTTGATCATGCGGTGCCCTCGCCGCTGCCGCCGATTGCTCGCGCGCCTCTTCTGCGTCACAAGAGGTGCGCGAAGCCGTTGACCGCAGTTGGGCCCACCGCTAGCCTCCAGAGAAACTGTCGGCCTATGAGAGAGAAAGTTTCTTAGCTGCGTATGGGTAGTTGCCAAGCACTCCCGAGGAGCGCGTCCCCCACCCGCCGCCTCAGCCGCCAACGCGGAGGGGCCGATGCGGAGGTCGGCAGGTATTGCGCCCGCTGGGTCGGGCCGGCCGCGGCGATGTCGCTCGCCGCAGCGGGTTCAGGCAGCTACGCCGCCGGCTACCGCTGGAAGACGCACACCGTCGAGGGTGGAGACGAGCCGATCACCACCGCCGACTACGGTTCGGGCACGCCGGAGGAGGCGGAGGACCGGGGGCGGTACGCGAACGTGACCAACCGCTACGGGGACCCCGCCCGCTGATCCACCAGCACGGACACCGGCTCCAGCGGTACGGCTGGTCTCCCGCCCCCCACTTCAGACTCAACGGCACTGGCCGGCGCCGGCGCCGTGTGGCCAAACCGATGAAAGGACTCGATGAGGGTGTCGAGCATGCCCGCAACCGCCAGCACCATCAACAACCCCGTGGTTCCCGGGTTCCACCCCGATCCGAGCATCTGCCAGGCGGGCTCGGACTACTACCTCGCGTGCTCCAGCTTCGAATACTTCCCCGGCGTACCCATCTTCCACAGCCGGGACCTGGTGCACTGGACCCAGATCGGCAACGCCCTGGAACGGCCGAGCCAACTGCGCCTCCCGCCCGAGACCACCTCCTCCGGCGGGATCTACGCCCCCACACTGCGCCACCACGACGGCCGGTTCTGGCTGATCACCACGAACGTGAACGACGGCGGCCACCTGCTCAGCACCGCCACCGACCCGGCCGGTCCCTGGTCCGACCCGATCCGGCTGCCCGGGGTTCCCGGCATCGACCCGGATCTCGCCTGGGACGACGAGGGCAACTGCTGGTGCACCTATGCCGGAGTCGAACAGATCCGCATCGATCCCCACACCGGCGAGTCGTTCGGACCGCCGCGTCGGCTCTGGTCCGGCACGCCCGATGCCAAAGCGCCGGAAGCACCGCATCTGTACCGGATCGGCGACTACTGGTACCTGCTCATCGCCGAAGGTGGCACCGAGCGGTGCCACGGTGTCTCGATCGCCCGTGGCCGCACGCCCAACGGGCCGTTCCAGCCATGCCCGGACAACCCGATCCTGACTCACCGCGGCACGGATCACCCCATCCAGAACACCGGCCACGGCGACCTCGTACAGGCGCCTGACGGTTCGTGGTGGATGGTGCTGCTCGGGGTACGCCCCGGCGGTGGCACCCCTGGCTGGCACGTACTCGGCCGCGAGACATTCCTGGCGCCAGTGAGCTGGGTCGACGGCTGGCCGGTCGTCGGTGAACTGTCGCTCGTCATGCCCGCCCCTCCCTGGCCGCTCCAGCCGGGCGCCGTCACGCCGGTCCGGGACGACTTCGACCTCAGTGAGCTGGCCCCCTGCTGGATCTCGCTGCGCCACCGCTCGGCGGAGACCTGCAGCACGAAGGAACGGACCGGCTGGCTGACGCTGCACGCCCGTGGGGGATCACTCGACGATCACGACGTGACGTTCGTCGGCCGGCGCCAACAACACCTGTCCTGCCGGGTACGCGCCCTGATCGACCCGAGGGAGGGACGCGGTGGCCTCGCCGTCCGCCTCGACGAACAGCATCACTACGACATCGAGGCCGCGTCCGGCGAGGTACGTGTGCTCGCCCGCATCGGCCCGCTGCACACGGTGGTGGCGTCTCATGCGATGCCCGCCGGACCCCTGGTGCTCAGAATCGAGGTGGCCGCCGTACAGGAACTGAACGACGCGCGTACCGGCCCCGACACCCTCACCATCGGCGTCGAGGAACCGGACGGCACGTTCGTCGAACTCACGACACTCGATGGCCGGTACCTGTCCACAGAGGTGGCCGGCGGCTTCACCGGCCGCGTCATCGGGATGTACGCCTCAGCCGGCACCGTCCACTTCGACTGGTTCGACTACGAACCGCTCGACCGCTGAATGGCGGGCCCCCGCCGCGTACAAGAAGTGAGGCGACGGGGGCGCGCAGGCCGGGACCGCTTATGCAGTGATCGTTGTGCCCACCCGGCTCACCTGGGAGCTCACGGTTGATGGCTCGTCGCGCCGGTTGACGGTTGCTCTCTACTTCACCTGGCCGAACGGGTCCGGCACGGTGTGGCCGCCCACGTTGTTCCAGAAACCCTGAATGGCGAAGCCGTACTCCGGCAGGTCATTGGTGTAGGGCTCCAGGAGTGGGCCGCCGCTGGTCAGTTTCCAGTCGGCCTGGAGCTCGCAGCCCAGTGCGAAGGTTGTCACCAGTTCCGCGCCGGCCCGGGTCATCCGGGCCATCGCGGCCTCGGCCTCGTAGTGGTTCCACGCACCACAGGCATCGACCACCGGGAAGACCTGGTATCCGTCGTTGAGCATCGCCAATGTGGGCATGACGGTACAGGTGCCGATGGTCACGCCGGCGAGCAGTACGTGAGTGCGGCCGGTGCGCTGGGTCAGCTCCTCGAAGGCGCTGCGGAAGCTGGGGTCCTCGTAGGCGTTGATGATGCCCGTGCGGCGGTAGATCGGCGTGTCCGGGAACAGCTCCTTGATCTCGGGCAGCGTGTCGCCGTTCTGCCACTGGGCGTTGGATGACGTGATCAGCACCGGGATTTCCAGCGCTCGGGCGATCTTGGCCAGACCCACCACGTTGGCCTTGAACGCCGAGAGTGAAGTGAAGTCGCGCGTGCTGTTCATCAGGCCGATCTGGTGGTCGATGAGCAGCAGCACGGAGTTCTGAGGGGTCGGCTTGTCGTAGGGAACCCTGCCTGCCGCACGGGCGTCGGCAGGGCTGGTCTTCAATGGGAGCACGCTGTCGGTGATGGGGCTGACGATGTCGGCTGCTCGCTCTGACATTGGAACTTCCTCGTCGAATTCCCCGCAGGCCGGGGGATGGTGAAGCGTCGTCGTCGGCGGCAGCATGGACGCGGCTGCGCGGCTTGGCTGCGGTCCATCCAGGGGAACAGGCCGTCGATCGCCTGTCTCAGGCTGCCTCACCGTCGTCGCCGCCGCGAGTCGGCGGGCCCTCGTGGGGGCGTGCCGCAGGGCGTTCGAGGCGGGATTGCTGAGGTCCTGGCGCATCCGCACCGGATCGGCGTCGAGCCAGACCGGCTTCGGTGCGGCTGCGCAGCCGTCCCCGCCTCGGCGGTGATCACCGTGCGTCCGCTGAGGACCTGGCGCATGGCGCCGCTGCTGCGGTACCGCTGCATGCACGCCAGGCGTAGCGTGGCGAGTTCCCGTACGCGTGCCCGGTCGCTGCGGTCGAGCACGTACGGTCCCACCGCCCGCGGGCCGACGCCGGAGAGCTGGGCGCCCGGTTCGGTGCAGGTGTCGGCGTGCAACGGGTCGATGGTGGCCGAGGCACGGGGCTCGATCACGCCTGGTCGGCGTGGTACGTGTCGGCCGGTGCGGCTCAGCCCAGATAGAACTCCTTGCGGGCGGCCACGAACGCTTCGACCGATCGGGCAGGAATGCCCGTGACGCGCTGTACGTCGTCCGTCGCGCGGTCGTAGCGATTCTCGCGGTGCAGTCGGGCCATGGTGGCGATGTGCTCCTCGGTGTGCGGCGGCAGCCCCACCTTGGCGAGGACTTCGGCCCGCCACTGCTCCAGCGGCACGTCCACATAGGACACCGGGGACCCCAACGCCCGTGAGAACTCCTCGGCCATCTCCGTCATATCGACCGAGCGCGGGCCCGTGAGCTCGTAGACGTGTCCGATGTGCCGGGCCGGGTCGCGCAGCACGGTGGCTACCACTCGGGCGACGTCCTCCACAGCGACCGGCGAAGTGCGCCCAGTGCCGAACGGCAGCGCGATCGTGCCGCTCTCCCGGATCGACCGTGCCGCCAGCACGGTGAACAGCGGGTTGTCCAGGAACGACGTCGGCCTGATGTGTACCAGCGGCAGGCCCGACCAGTTCAGTACCTGCTCCGCCAGCCAGTGCAGGCGCTGCTGGTGCGACTCCGCGGTGCTGGTGGCGGTCATCTGCGACACCGTCATCTGGGACATGCTCACCAGGGCGTCCAGGCTTCCGTGCTCGCGCGCCACGCTGGCCACCACGGTCGCGGCCAGCAGATGGTCCGGCGACACGGGCATGGCGAAGTACATCCTGCCGACGCCCTCCAGGGCGGCCGCGATGCTCTCGGGCCGGGTCAGATCGCCGAGGACCACCTCCGCGCCGAGCCCACGCAGCTCGGCCGCACGATCGTCGTCGCGGCGCACCATCGCACGCACGGGCACGCCCTGCGCGCGCAGTTGCTCCAGGACCGCGCGGCCCACACCACCGGCGTTGCCCAGGAGAACGAGGTTGCTGGCGACCATCGATCGCATCCTTAGCCGAGTGGGAGCGTGATCACACGTGTATGCCCGCGCCGAGGAGTTCGTCCCATCAGCCTAGGGGGACCAGCAGCCCATAGCATCACGTAAGAGGGCAACGTTGGTCATAGCCAGTGCACCGCCTACCGGCCACCGGAGTCACCATGTCTTACGACAATCTGGTCATCGTTCTCGCGGTAGGCGCCGGCGTCCCGTTCCTCCTCGCCATCGTGCCCCGAGTCCCCCTCCCGGGCCCAGTCCTCGAGATCGTGGCCGGCGTGATCGTTGGTCCGGCGGTGCTGAATCTGGTACAGCCGGACGCCACCGTTCAGGCGTTGTCGATCATTGGACTGAGCTTCCTGCTGTTCCTTGCCGGGCTCGAGATCGATTTCCAGCAACTGCACGGCCCACGGGCGCGGCTCGTCGCCATCGGTCTGGCGGGCACGATTGTGCTGGCCGCGATCGTTGGCTGGGTGCTGGACTCCGCCGGGCTGGTCGAGAGCCCACTGCTCATCGGCACCGCGCTGGTGGCAACGTCCTTGGGGCTTCTGGTCCCGATCCTGAAGGACGCCGACGCGATCGACCGGCCAGTCGGCCAACTGACCATCGGTGGAGCCTCTGCAGGTGAGATCAGTGCTGTGCTGCTGCTGTCGTTGTTCTTCTCCGAGCATGCTTCAGGCCCGGCCTCCAGGCTGCTTCTGTTGCTCGGCCTGGCTTGCCTTACGGCGCTCATCGCGGTGACTTCTATCCGTGCGGGGCGCTCGATGTGGCTGTCCCGGGCCGTAGTGAATTTGGCGGACACGAGCGCCCAAGTCCGAATCCGCCTGACCATGCTTCTGATCGTCGGCCTGTCCGCGGTCGCCATGCATCTTGGATTCGAGGCCATTTTGGGTGCCTTCATTGCGGGGGCCGTACTGCGGCTGGTCGACCCCGACGCGGAACGGACGCATCCGCAGTTCCACGTAAAACTGGAGGGCCTGGGCTATGGATTCCTCGTCCCGGTCTTCTTCGTGACCAGCGGAATCCAGTTCGACCTCGGCGCACTGTTCGCGGACGCCGCGACGGTGCTGCGGGTACCGATGTTCCTCGCCGCGCTCCTCCTCGTTCGTGGACTGCCCGCCTTGGCCTACCGCAGCGCGGGGCTCTCGCGGGCAGAGGTCATGGCCAGTGGACTCCTGCAGGCCACTTCCCTTCCCGTGATCGTGGCGGCGACAACGATCGGGCTGAAGCTGGACGCGATCCGACCGGCCAACGCAGCCGCGCTGGTGGCAGCGGGCCTCTTGTCCGTGATCGTGTTTCCCTTGATTGCGCTGCCCTTGCTGAACCGTTCACGGACATCCGCAGGATCGGGGGCGGAGGACAAGCCGGATTGATGCCCAGACCGACACCGCCGGCTCGTCTCGAGATGCTGTGCTGCGCGATGTCCTGGAGAATGGAAAACGCATTGTGCTGAGAATAGGGGCACGGTATGCCCATCGTTTCACGCGGATTCCACGGCCGAGCACGGGATGCACGGCACCGACTGCCTCCTGGGCAGTACGAGACCGCCGACTTCCCTGTTCTGTCGGCAGGACCCACCCCTGCGGTGGACCTCGACCAGTGGGAGTTCACCATCCGCACAGAGACCGGCGCACGGCACATCTGGGACTGGGCGGAGTTCATGGCCTTGCCCAGCCAAACGCAGACCGTTGACTTGCACTGTGTCACCAAGTGGTCGAAGTTCGAGACGGAGTGGCAGGGAGTCTCCCTGGACGTCCTTCTGAAGGACGTGGAGACCAGTGCCGAGTACGCGCTCGTTCACTCCTACGGCGACTACACCACCAACGTCCCCCTGGAGGACCTCCTCGACGGGCAGGCATGGATCGCTTACCGATACGACGGCGAGGAACTCGCGCCGGAGCACGGCGGCCCCGCCAGGTTGCTGATTCCGCACCTGTACCTGTGGAAGTCCGCGAAGTGGGTGCGCGGCATCCAGCTGCTCGACGAGGAAGAGCGGGGCTTCTGGGAGAACATCGGCTACCACGACTATGGGGACCCATGGCGCGAGCAGCGGTATCAGGGCGACTAGGCGACCGGCTGCGCTGGAAGGCTGCCCGTTTGACCGATCGGCGCGTCGAGTCCCACACTGCGCGCACCCTCGTCTTCGAGGTGCCCGGCTGGCCGGGTCATCTGGCGGGACAACATGTCGATGTGCGGCTCACGGCGGAGGACGGCTACAGCACACAGCGCAGCTACTCACTGGCGTCGGCACCCGACGGCGAGAGCGTCGAACTGACCGTTCAGCGTGTAGACGATGGCGAGGTCTCCCCGTACCTGACGGACGAACTCGCCGTGGGCGACGTGGTGGAGCTGCGCGGACCGGTCGGCGGCTGGTTTGTGTGGCGTCCCGAGCAGAAGGAGCCGATTCTGCTCGTGGCCGGCGGCTCCGGCCTGGTGCCACTGATGGCGATGATCCGCATGCGCCGCGCGATCGGCAGCCGTACGCCCTTCCGGTTGGTGTACTCCGTACGCAGCCCTGAGTACCGGCTCTTCGTATCGGAGTTGAGGCGGGACGACCCGGGCCTCGACAAGACGTACCTCTATTCCCGCTCCACCCCACCACAGTGGCCGCGGCCGCCCGGGCGGTTCACCGCTTCTGACCTGTCAGGCGCCGGGTGGCCACCGGACTTCGAACCCACTTGCTACGTCTGCGGTTCCACCGGCTTCGTAGAAAAGGCCGCCGGACTACTGGTGGCCCTCGGCCACCACCCTGGCCGTATCCGGACCGAGCGTTTTGGACCCAGCAGATGAAGCGAGCAGGTGGCGTGCGCGGCTATGGGCGGTAAGCCGCCAGTGGCCGACTCACCAGCCGGCGACGGCTCTCCGGGTACATCGGTACAAACGGAGGTGAATGCCATGACTCTGACGCCTGACTTCCTTGACGGCAACGCCGCCGCCGGGGACCTCGAGTCTGTGTTCGGAACCGACATGACCATGGCTTCCGGACGATGCCGTGGCTGCGGCGAGCAGATGATGCTTGCCCAGACGCACGCCTACCTCGGTGGTCCCGGGATGGTGCTGCGCTGTCCCGGCTGCGACGGCGTCCTTCTTCGCCTGGTCCGCTCGCCCACCCAGTTGTGGCTCGACGCCGGCGGACTGGATTACGTCAGGATCCCCACACCGGCCTGACGTACGACTGCATGACCGGACCCTCGCCGACGGACGATGCTCCGGTTTCGAAGGTGATTTCGTATTCGCGGACGGATCCGGCGCTGCCGTCATCCCCGCCGCACAGGTCCTCAGCGTGTTCGAAGAAGCCAACCGCATCACACAGGACGAGGCAGCTTCGTCGACAGGATCCGTAACGCAGCCCTCGCCGCCGAGTAACCGGATCGCGGCGACCTGCCGTCGACGGGCGCGCTGCCCGCGATCGTCGGTGACGTCATGACGAGCTTGGCTGCTGCCGGTCCCGGTAGGTCTCCAGCAGCCTCAGCCACACCTCGCTGATCGTCGGGAAGGCCGGCACGGCGTGCCAGAGCCTTTCCAGCGGCACCTCGCTCACGACCGCGACGGTGGCCGAGTACAGCAGTTCACCGACGCCGGGGCCGACGAAGGTGACACCCACCACGGTGCCACGGTCCATGTCGACCAGGAGACGGGCCTGGCCGCGGTAGCCGTCGGCGTACTGGTGGGCACCCGCGACGCCTGCGATGTCGTAGTCCACCACCTCGACCCGGCGCCCCGCCCGCTCCGCCTCGCGCGTGGTCAGACCGACGGCCGCGACCTCCGGGTCGGTGAAGACGACCTGCGGCACGGCCACGACGTCGGCCGTCGCGGCGTGCGCGCCCCACCGTGTCTCGTCGGCCGGCTCTCCCCTGGCCCGGGCGCCTATGGCGGCACCGGCGATTCGGGCCTGGTACTTCCCTTGGTGGGTCAGCAGGACCCGGTGGTTGACATCGCCCACCGCGTAGAGCCAGCCGTCGGCGACGGCGGTCACGCGGCATGTGTCGTCCGCGGTCAGCCAGTCGCCTGGAGTGAGTCCGATGGTCTCCAGGCCGAGATCGGCAGTCCGGGAGGCTCGGCCGGTCGCGAAGAGGATCTCATCCGCGGCCAGTTCCCCGCCGTCTGCCAGCGTTATCCGCACCTCGCCGTCCTCGCGTGCCAGGGATGCCACGGAGACCCCGAGTCGGACATCGGCGCCCGCTTCGCGCAGACCATCCGCGACCAGTTGGCCGGCGAACGGCTCCATTCTCGCAAGCAGTCCGGCGTCGCCGCGGACCAGCATGGTCACCTGGGAGCCGAGCGCCTGCCAGGCGGTGGCCATCTCGACGGCCACCACACCCCCGCCGACCACGGCCAGGCGGCCCGGTACTCGACCGGCGCTGGTGGCCTCGCGGCTGGTCCAGGGGCGTACCGAGTCGAGCCCGGGTATCTCGGGCACGGCCGCGCCGGTCCCGGTGCACACGGCGACAGCATGTCGCGCGGTCAGCAGCACCGTGTCGCCATCCGGGGTCTGCACGGCAACCCTCCGGGGACCGTCGAGCCGTGCGTGGCCGCGGATCAGATCGACGGAGACCGAATCCAGCCAGCCGACCTGGCTGTCGTCCTTCCAGTGGAAGACGATCTCGTCGCGGTGGGCGAGGACCGCGGCGACGTCCAGTGGCCCGCCCACCGCCTGACGCAGCCCGGGCACGCGTCGCGCGTCGGCCCGAGCCAGCACCGGCCGCAGCAGCGCCTTGCTGGGCTCGCAGGCCCAGTACGAGCACTCGCCGCCAAGCAGTTCGCGCTCCACGATCACGGTGCTGAGCCCGGCGGAGCTGGTGCGTTCGGCCACGTTCTCGCCGGTCGGGCCTGCGCCGAGGACGATCACGTCGTAGGTGCGCCGGTCCTCGGTCATCATCGCTTGGTTCATCGCTGTTCCCGTGACTCGGTGGATGTTGCGGACTTCGGCGGACCGGGCTTGCCAGGTCTGCGCGCCGTTGGCCGTATCTGCCGCACGGCGACGGGGTCCGAGGCCGACCTCAGGTCTCAGCGAAGGGGCGTGATCTGCGGCGAGAGCTCGTGCCCAGCGCTGCCCTGGGGGGCCTCACCGGGGGTGATGCGCACGGCGACGAGCGCCCGACACGGTCTTATGGCGGCAACCGCTGGTCACGGACCGTTGCGTCCGATGCCTGAGGTGGTGTCAGCGGCCGGGGGCCCGCTGCTTGATTTCCTGGAGTACCCAGCCGTTGCCGTCCGGGTCGCTGAAGGTGGCGTAGGAGCCGTAGGAGTCGCGGTTGGGGTGCAGGCCGGCCACCCGCTCCTGGCCCTGGCCCTCGTGGACGATCCGTCCAGCCTCGTGGCCGTGGTAGAAGATGCCTCCTGCGTCGTGGAACACCTCGCTCACCTCGATGCCGCGGCCGACGAGATCCGCGCGGGCCTCCTCGATGTCGAGGACGATGAGGTACAGGCCCTGGACGGAGCCCGGCGCCAGGGGGGTGAGCCCCTTACCGAAGATGATCGAGCACTCCGAGCCGGGCGGCGTGAGGTGCACGGCACGCCAGTCGTCAGTGGCGGCGACATCGATGTCCAGACGGAATCCCGCGGCCTCGTAGAAGGCCTTCGCCCGATCGACGTCGGAGACGGGCAGCACGATGAGTTCGAGCTTCAGATCCATGTCGGGGCCATCTTTCTTCTCGGCAACGGTGTGCCTGGGTCCTGGGCGTCACCGGTTCAACAGGTGGTCAGGGTCGGGCCATCGAACTTCTCGCCACCTACCTCGGCCCGGCGGACGCCCGGCGCGGAATGTGCACCGGGCCGGGTGGGCCGTGGAGCAGCACACCGGCCCGAAGCAGGGCCGGTCACAGCTCTTGTCCACGGTGGCCGACCGTTGCTGGTTCTCTGGTCGTCCTCTGGACTGGGTTGCTCGGCCGAAGCCGTCGGCCTCTGGACTGGGTTGCTCGGCCGAAGCCTCGCCGAGCTCAAGCACGGACAGGAGCGTCGCTGCGAAGTCGCACATCTTGCTTGCCTCGTTCTCCAGACCCTCGTAGCAGCGCGCGGTTGGACTTTCGCCACCTTGCATCTTTCGGCCAAGGTGGATCGGCCCGCCCAAGGGGGGCAGGGCACAGTCGGTGACACCTGGGCCAGCGCATGAGGCATCGGACGGCGAGGACGCCGATCCTGGTGCGTGGCGCTCACGCAACCTGGATGACGGTCTTGCCGACTGTTCCCTTCTTCGCGCGGAACGCCTCCGGGGCACGGTCCAGAGGATGGACGGCACCCACCAACGGGCGCAGCCGGCCCTCCCGGTGCCTGCCGATGATCTTCAGGAGGTGATCACGGTTGGGTTCGACGATGAAATACATGGCCCGACCGTCCTCGGGCCGCACGGTCGGGGGTTGGGCGATGGTCACCAGGGTGCCGCCGGGCCTGAGCACGGCGGCAGAGCGGTCGAGTACCTCCCCGCCGATGGCGTCGAAGACGAGGTCGACGCGGCCTACCGCCTCCTCCCACACCGGTTGTCCGAGGTCGAGGAAAACCTCTGCGCCGAGCTCCAGCACCCGGTCCCGGCTCCCCTCGCGCCCCGTCCCGAGCACGCGCGCCCCGGCATCAAGGGCAAGCTGCGTCGCGGCCATTCCCACGCCCCCGCCCGCTCCGTGCACCAGCACGCTCTGCCCAGCCTCCAGCCTTCCGTGTATGAAGAGGCCCTGCCAGGCGGTGAGGCCCGGCATCGGCAGAGCCGCCGCCTGCACGTGGTCGATTCCCGCGGGCAGCGGCGCCAGATTGCGCGCCTCCACCGCCGTGTACTCCGCGAGAGTGCCGTCCCGGTTCCAGTCGGTCAGCCCGACGACACGCTGACCGACCGACAGCCCGGTCGTGCCGACCGCCACCTCGGCGACCTCACCCGAGAGTTCGTGTCCCGGAATGACGGGCGCTCGGTCCCTGCCGCCCCGGTCGACCCACGTGGCCGGCCAGGCCAGCTCATCCGGGGTGAAGCAGGCCGCACGCACCCTTACGATGACGTCGCCCTCGCCCGCGTACGGGTACGGGGTCTCCTCCACAACCAGGCTGTCCACGGCCGCATCGCGATCGTGGGCTCGTACGGCCTTCATCGCCCCTCCTTCCGGCAGCGAGCGAGTACCCCTACCGTTCCAGAATGACGGCGTGGTGCCCTCGGGGCGATCCGGGGCGACGCACCTCCGATCTGGCCGTCTCAGGTGCACCCCAGCACCTGAGCACCGGGGCTTGGAAACGCACGCGCATCATGCACAGGCTGTGACCGGGATGGCGGGACGGCTCATTGGGTTAAGGCGGCCACATCGGTCGGCAGCGTGTAATCCCGGCCCGTCAACCGTTACGTTGCCGGTCCGACCGGAGATGATGCGCCCGTGGCGCCCGGCTGCCGAAGGTCGCTCTGCCGGGCGCCGCCTGGCGTCTGCCAAGGAGAAGAAGTCGGTCTGCCACAGGCGGACCCCGACGACCGGCTGCGCGAGCCCGTCACGGAACGCGTACGGGCACCCACTGCCTCGACGGCACCCTGCACCGAGAGCCTCACTCTCGAACAGACGTGCAGCTCCGATTCCTGATGGAATCGGATATTGAGAAGAAACAGTCGATCGAGTGGCTGTCTGGGACCACGTTTACCGGCGAGTGCGTCCTCGGTTACTGGGAGGAGCGACGGAGCCGGCTGACGCGGCGGCTCGGCCACCTGACACTCGGCAGACAGGACGGTTCGACCGCGCCAGGCGTCTGATGCACCGCACAGCCGGATGACTGATGGTGCTCCGCCGAGCACCACAGCCTGCCTCCACCTGGTCGCTCGCCCAACTGACCAGTCGGCATGACCTGGTAGCCACGTTTGCACACCCGCACCAAGACCATTGAACGGAGCAGTCAGGTGTCGAACACCACCAAGACAAGCAGCGTGAGATACCTGAGCGCAGCTGTCGGAGTAGCTGTGACCCTCGTCGGCGGTGCAGCGCTCGCGCCGTCGGCGTCGGCCGACGTGTCCGCCGCGAGGCACCGTGTGGAGACCTTCCAGCTGGTCGGCAAGCAGACCTCGGCCGGAGAAGTCGATCTGGGCGAGCCGGGAGTCAGCGTGGGTGACCAGCGGGTTGTGCACGAGGATCTCTACCGTGACGGCAGGAAGGTGGGCGATCACAGCGCGGTATGCACCTACACCCAGGTCAGTCCGGCCGCCCTCCAGTGCCTGGGCACCTTCGCGCTCCCCGATGGGCAGTTCGCCGTGCAGTCACTGCTGCACCTGCCGGCGCCGCCCTCCGTCGACGTCAGCATCACCGGCGGAACTGGCTCCTACCGCACCGCTCAGGGCTTTGTCCGCACCGTCCCCGCGGGTGAGACCGAGCGCCACTTCGCCGTGCACCTGCAGCGCTGACGAGTCCCTGCACGCCGACGAGCCCCAGACAGACCGTGCCGGCAGCCGGACCGGCCGACACGGTACCGACCGAAGCCCGGGCTACATCACCCAAGGCACGCCCGCACCTGCCTTGTGCATCCGCCCGCCACCTTCAGTTCGAGCCGGACATACAAGGCACGCCATCACCTGTCGTGGGTCCCGTTGGGTCCGTCCTCAGCCGGCCTTACGGGCCACACGGTTCAGGACCGCACCCACCGGGGATCCGGCGGGCAGCCGGACGCGTCGACGCCGAGTTCGTCGACAAGCTTCTGGCGAGGCTATCACTGCCGGCGAGGGCCACATCACGCCCGAATGGAACAACCTGGACAGCCCCTTCGGGGCCTCGTCAAGGCCGTCGAGAAGGATCCGGAACCGCTTTCATAGTGTGCGCGCGCACTCCAACGCCCAGAACTATGGTGTCCCACCACATACGCCTCTGACCTGCACGTTCCTACGGTGTGGCAACACGCAACCGTCCCCGTCGAACGCCAGGAAGTGGTGCCGATGTCGTCGCCCGCAACCGCTCCACCATCCCAGTCGAACCTCAAGCGCATCGTCGCCGCGTCCCTCATCGGCACCACCATCGAGTGGTACGACTTCTTCCTCTACGGCTCCGCTGCCGCTCTGGTCTTCAACCAGCTCTTCTTCCCCGAATCCGATCCACTCGTCGGCACGCTGTACTCCTTCGTGACGTATGCCGTCGGCTTCGCCGCCCGGCCGCTGGGAGCGCTGGTCTTCGGGCACTACGGGGATCGGCTCGGGCGTAAGAAACTGCTGGTGTTGAGTCTGCTGCTGATGGGTGGCGCCACCTTTGCGATAGGGCTGCTGCCGACCCACGCCACGATCGGGACCGCGGCGCCGGTGCTGCTCACGGTGCTGCGTCTCGTTCAGGGCTTCGCACTCGGTGGCGAGTGGGGCGGTGCCGTACTGCTCGTGTCCGAGCACGGCGATGCCAGGCGCCGTGGGTTCTGGGCCTCCTGGCCCCAGACCGGCGCCCCTGCCGGGCAGTTGCTGGCCACGGGTGTGCTCTCGCTGCTCACTGCCGTGCTGTCGGACGCCGCCTTCACGTCATGGGGCTGGCGCATCCCGTTCCTCCTGTCCGGTGTACTGGTCATGGTCGGTCTGTGGATTCGTCTCTCTGTCGATGAATCTCCCGTCTTCAAGGCGGCACTTGCCCAAGCCGCTGCGCGCAAGGCGGAGCACGCCTCCGAGGTGGAGAAGCTTCCGCTGATCGCTGTGTTGCGCCACCACTGGCGTGACGTCCTGATCGCCATGGGCGCACGCATGGCGGAGAACATCAGCTACTACGTCATCACCGCCTTCATCCTCGTGTACGCCACGACGTCGGCGGGGGTCTCCAAGCAGACCGCCCTCAACGCCGTACTCATCGCATCTGCCGTCCACTTCGCGGTAATCCCGCTCTGGGGCGCTCTGTCGGACCGGGTCGGCCGCAGGCCCGTTTATCTGCTGGGCGCGGCAGGGGTCGGGCTCTGGATGTTTCCGTTCTTCGCGCTGATCGACACCGGCAGCTTCGGCAACCTCCTTCTCGCCGTGACCGTCGGACTGGTGCTGCACGGCGCCATGTATGCACCGCAGGCCGCCTTCTTCTCCGAGATGTTCGCGACGCGGATGCGCTACTCGGGCGCCTCGATCGGCGCGCAGTTCGCGTCCGTTGCCGCCGGCGCGCCTGCGCCGCTCATCGCGACCGCACTGCTCGAGGAGTCCGGCAGCTCCACCCTCATCGCGCTCTATGTGATCGCGGCAGCCGTGCTGACCCTGATCGCGGTCGGCGTGGCGAAGGAGACCAGGCAGCGTGACCTGGCCGAGGTGGAGCCCGGCAGTGGTCAGGATGCCCCCGTGGCGTCGCCTGCCGATGCACGGACCGCATAGGGCACGCTGCTCCGTTCGACCCCCGCACGCATGGCGCGTGCGGGAGTCACGGTATGACTGCGGCGGACAACCGGTGCAGTCTCAGCGCGAGTTGGATCTCCAGTGCGCGGGCCGGGTTCTGCCATTCCGGGCCGAGCAGGCGGGCGATGCGTTCCAGGCGCTGTGCGACGGTGTTCACATGGACGTGCAGTTCGTCCTTCGTGCGGGCCGGGCTCATGCCGGAGCCGAAGTAGGCGTCCAGCGTGCGGACCAGATCGGTGCCACGCCTTGCGTCGTAGGCGACGACTTCCCCGATGGTGCGGTCGACGAAGCCGGCGATGTCCCGGCTGTCGGAGAGCAGTAGGCCCAGGAATCCGAAGTCCTCGGCTGCGGCGCCTTCGCCGGATCTGCCGAGCAGGCGCAGCGCGTCGACGCAGCGCTGCGCCTCCGCGTATGCGGCCACGACCGTGTCCGGATGTGCCGCGAGGTCCCCGACCGGTGCGGAGGCGCCGACGGTGACCGCCTCATGGACGGCTGTGCCGATGTGCTTCGCGGTGCGGCGGGCCACTGTGGCCGCGGTGTCGCCCTTGTGGAGCGGCAGCAGCAGAACTGTGCCGCCGTCGCGCGCGGCCGCCAGGCCGTGCCGGGTCGCGGCGAGATGCGAGGCTGCGGCCCACAGCCGTCGGCGCCCGGCGGCCCCTTCTTCGGCATCTGCGGCCGGAGCCTCCAAGCGGGCGGCGAGGACCACGTGGGTGGCGTCGAGGTCGGCGCGCAGCCGGACTGCACGCTCCCGTAGCACACGGGGGTCGCGGTCGCGGGAGTCGAGGAGGTCGTCCAGGAGTTCACCGCGGACGCGCTGTTCGGCTTCGGATGCCGAGCGTCGGGCGAGCATCAGCAGTGATGTGACCATGGCTGCCCGTTCCAGGGTGCGCTGGTCCACGGGGTCGAGGCCGGGGTGTCCCCGCAGCACCAGCGCGCCGAGCAGCTCATCGCCCGCGGTCACAGCTGCGATCCAGTCACCGCCGTGGCGTACAGCGTGGCCTTCGGCTCGGGATGTCTCCAGGGCTTCGGCCGGAGCGGTGCCCGCGTCGGCGAACTCCACGGTGCCATCCAGGACCTGGGAGACCGCCGCAGCCACGTCGTGCACTCCTCCGCCCCGCAGCACCAGTTCGGCGAGCCGGTCGTGGACCTCCGAGGCACGCTCGATCACGCCGCTGCGGTCGCGGATGATCTCGTTGGCCCGCTCGAGGCGGCCCAGCGCTTCCCGTGTCTCCGTCAGCAGGTTCGCCGTGTCGATGGCCGCCGCCGCGAGGGCCGCGAACGAGCCGAGCAGAGCGATCTGCTCCCGTTCGAAGACGCGGGCGCGGCGGTCCGCGGCGAACAGTACTCCGATGACGTGGGCCCCCAGCATGAGCGGAACGCCGAGGATGGCCACCAGCCCCTCTTCCCGCACGCCGGCGTCGATGGCCCGCGTGTGCTGGAAGCGGTCGTCCTTGAAGTAGTCGTCGGTGACGTACGGGCGGGCGGTCTGGGCGACGAGACCGCCGAGCCCCTCCCCCATGCCCAGCCGCAGCTGCTGGAAGCGTGCCGCGACGGAGCCTTCGGTGACCCGCATGTAGGTGTCGCCCCTGGCCGGGTCGTTCAGGCTGAGATAGGCGACGTCGGTGCCGAGCAGGGAACGGGCCCGGTACACGATGGCCTGCAGGACGGCGTCGAGGTCGCGCAGGCCCGCGAGGTCGTGCGCGGTCTCGAAGAGCGCGGACAGTTCGGCCTCGCGGCGCCGCCGCCCCTCTATCTCCGAGCGCACGCGCAGAGCGAGCAGTTTGGCCTGCTCCAGGGCGGCGATGCGCTCGGGCGGCTGTCCGTCGGCGCGGGCGAGCAGCACCGGCTGCTCGTACGCATCGGCGGAGGCCCCTCTGGCGAGGAGTTCCAGGAACGGTGCCTCCGCGCCGGCGGTCGTATCTCTGGCGGAGTGCAGTTGATCGCGAGACATGTTCACAAGGATTACCTGCCGGACGGCCGGGCCCGCCAGCCCTGTGGATAACCCGCGGGCGTTCGGATGTTCGAGACCACGGCCTAGTCAGTCGGCCCGCCGTAGTGAGGGCGGCCACCACCGGGTGCATCAGGCCCGCCAGGTGGGTGCAGACCCGCCACGTGTGTGCAGACCCGCCAGGTGTGTCATCCGGCTCAGCGGTGTGCCGGCTGTCGGTCGGTCGGCCGAGTCAGCTGTCAGTGGGCCGTCCAGCCACCGTCCATCACCAGCGACGTACCGGTCACGAACGACGCCTGCGGGCTGCACAGATAGGCGACGGCCTCGGCGACCTCGGCGGGTTCGATGAGCCGCTTGACGGCGCTGTCCTGCAGCAGGACCTCCGTCAGCACACGCTCCTCCGGGATGCCGTGCGCGGCGGCCTGGTCGGCGAGCTGCTTCTCGACCAGTGGGGTGCGCACATAGCCGGGATTCACACAGTTCGAGGTGACACCGTGGGGGGCGCCTTCCAGGGCGGCGGTCTTGGAGAGTCCTTCGAGTCCGTGTTTGGCGGCCACATACGCGGCTTTGAAGGCCGAGGCACGCAGCCCGTGGACGGAGGAGACGTTGACGATCCGGCCCCACCCTTGGCCATACATGTGCGGCAGCGCCCCGCGGATGAGGCGGAACGGGGCCTCCAGCATCACCGTCAGCACCGTGTGGAAGACGTCGGGCGGAAACTCCTCGATCGGCCGGACGAGCTGGATGCCGGCGTTGTTGACGAGGATGTCGGTGCCCTCGGCGACCTGCTCCGCGGCATCGAGGTCGGTGAGATCGAGAACCCGCGGCTCGATGCTGCCGGGCAGCTCGCCGGCTTGGTCGACAAGTTCCGCCAGGCCGGCGTCGTCGCGGTCCACGGCCCTCACCTTCGCCCCGGCGGCGGCCAGCCGCAGCGCGCAGGCGCGGCCGATGCCGCCTGCGGCACCGGTGACGAGTGCGGTGCGGCCGCCGAGGTCGAGGGGCTGGGCTCCGAGGGCCTGAGCGGGGATGCCGTGGGTGAGGGGCGCGGTCATGCCCCGACCCTAAGCAGGACCCCCGCCTCGACCGATGTGGCCTACCCCCATACTTGGCCCCTAGGTCATAGGGTCGAACCATGTGGGTCCATCAGCCAGCGCCTGCTTGATCCGCAGCATCCCGAACTCGTTCAGCTCCGGCAGCGCATCGATCGTGAACCAGCCCACTTCCAGCGACTCGTCGTCGTTGACCCGCGCCTCTCCGCCCACGGCCCGGCAGCGGAAGGTGATGTCCATGTACTGGCAGATGTCGCCGTTGGCGTAGGTGACCGGCTCCAGGGCCTGGACGAGGACGACGCGCTCGGCGACGCACCGTACCGCCGTCTCCTCGTACACCTCGCGCACTGCGCAGGCCGCCGGCTGCTCCCCCGGGTCCGGAATGCCGCCGATCACCGACCACTTGCCGGTGTCGGAGCGTCGCCCGAGGAGCACTCTCTCCTCGTCGTCGAGGACGATGGCGGTGACGCCGGGGAGCCACAGCAGCTGTTGTCCCGCGGTGGCCCGGATCGTGCGGATGAAGTCAGGAGTAGCCATGCGCCGACCCTAGCGGCCCGCCGCCGTCCCCCGTTCACGGCGATGGGTCACTGCTCCCGGCGATGGTTCACTCCGAGGGTTCGCTGCGACGGCTTCGTACGGCCGCGGTCCCGGCCCAGCCGAGCCCGCCGGCCGCGATCAGCACCAGAAGGACCTCGGGGAGTACGCCCAGTCGCGTGGCCGGCGTCTGTGAGGAGCGCAGCGGGACCTCCGCGACGAGCGAGTCCGGAGTGAACATCTGTGTCCTCTGGACGATCCGTCCGTCCGGCATGATCACCGCGCTGACGCCGCTGGTCACCGGCACGGTGACGGTCCGGCTGTGCTCCACGGCACGGACCCGGGACATCGCGAGCTGCTGGTACGTCATCTCGCTGCGGTCGAACGTCGCGTTGTTGCTGGGCACCGAGATCATCTGCGCGCCATGCGTCACCGTGTCGCGCACGGCCCAGTCGAAAGCGGCCTCATAGCAGGTGGCAAGGCCCACCTTGGTGCCCGCCATCGCGAACACGCCCGGCTTGTCGCCACGGCTGAAGTCCTGCCGCACCATGTCGACATCGCTGCTGAAGACGCTGATGAACGAGCGCAGCGGTATGTACTCGCCGAAGGGCTGGATCTGCCGCTTGTCGTAGGTGTCGGTGGGGCCCTTCTCCGGGTCCCACAGGATCTGCTCGTTGTAGAGCTTGCCGTTGTCGGCGAGGACGACGCCGCCGACCGAGATGGGCACGCCGATCGCCTTGGCGGCCGCATCGATCACGGCGCGCGCGTCGGAGTTGCGGAACGGGTCGATGTCGGAGGAGTTCTCCGGCCACAGCACGAAGTCGGGCTGCGCGACCTTGCCCGCCCTGACCTGCTCGGCCAGCCGCTCGGTCTCCCGCGCGTGGTAGTCGAGCACGGCGCGGCGCTGAGCGTTGAATTCGAGTCCCGCGCGCGGGACATTGCCCTGGATGACGGCGACGGTCGCGGTACCGTCCTCGGCCGCGTCGCTGACGAGCGGACTCGCGGCGAAGGCTCCCGCGACCGGTGCGACCACCGTGAGCACGGCCGCCAACGCGGCGCCACGCTGCACATTCCGGGCTCGCCGGGCCTCGGCCACCTGACGGACGGACTCGTACAGACCGAAGCCGCACAGTACGACCGCGAAGCCGAGCACCGGCGTGCCGCCCGCGGCAGCGAGAGGGAGGAAGACCCCGTCCGCCTGCCCGAATGCGATCTTCCCCCAGGGGAAACCGCCGAACGGTACACGCGCGCGTGCCGCTTCGCCGGCGATCCACACAGCGGCCCCCCACACCGGCCAGACAGGCAGCCGCGATACCGCTGCGATGCCGACGCCCACCAGAGCGACGAAGACCGCCTCGACGGCGACGAGCGCCAGCCACGGTCCGGGACCGACCTCCACACCGGTCCATACGAGCAGCGGAAGCAGGAAGCCCAGCCCGAAGACGTAGCCGAGCCCGAGCCCCGCCTTCCAGGTGCGGCCCCGCAGACACCAGCCGAACACCGCGAAGGCGGGCAGTGCCAGCCACCACAGAGTGCGGGGCGGGAAGCTGACGTACAGCAGCACTCCGGAGAGCGCCGCCGCGGCGGCCGGGACGAGCCGACGCACGATGCGTGCCGCACGGGGGGCGGGCTCTGCTCGCGGTTCGAGCTGTTCCGGCTCGTCTATGGAGGTGGCGGTGACGGTCACGCGGCGAGTCTACGGCGCGCGACCTCGGCCCCCGCAATGCGGGCGTACCGGCTCCTGGGGCCCGCCGCCTACCCGATTGCGGCCCGCCGCCTGCCCGTTTACTGCATCGTTCCTGCGCAACCTGTCCACAAAATGGTGCACCAGCCGTTACCGTGTGCCCGAGTCCCCGGCACGTGGCCGTATCGGCCCGGCAGCCGGGGCCCGTCACATGTCGGGGGGCGACGGGTGGGTGGTACGGGGATGGCGGCGGCAGGTGGTCCGCCCGGTGTGCGCGAGCTTCGCAATATCTCGGACGCGGCAGGCATCGTCGTGCTGTCGGCGTGCGCGGTGTGGTCCCTGATCACCGCGGCCAGCCGCCAGGGCAGGCCCGAAGGCGTACTTCTGGCCGTCCTCGCCGTGGGCGCCGGGTATGCGTGCGGGCGGATCACAGGGGCGCTCCTGCCCGTCGGGGCGCCCTGCGTCGGCGCTCTCGCCGGTCTGCTTTTCGCCGCTACCGCGCCTCCGGCGGCCCCGGGCCCGGACATGGCATCGCCGCTCGGCGACGCCGGGGCCACCGCCGCGCTGCTGGCGCTGTCCACCGGGGCTGCATGTTGCGCTGCGTGGGCCGCTGGACAGGCTGCGCTGCGCCTTGCTCTGCGGTTGCTCGCGGCCGGGATCGTGGTGGCCGCCGCGACGCTGGGGTCGACGGCCGGGTTCGCGGCGTGCGCCGGTGTACTGCTGTACTCACTCGCCGCCGCCCGGATGCGGCGCAGGGGCCTGGCCCTCGCCGGTCTCGGGGGCGCCATGGCCCTGGTGACAGGCCTGTCCTGGGCGGTCGCCGAGGACGTCCTCCCGGATGGGCTGACGATCTCCCTCGAGGGCCAGCTGACCGAGCACCGGATTCTGTTGTGGCGGGACGCGCTCGACCTCGCCGGTCAGGAGCCGTATCTGGGTGTGGGCCCAGGCCGCTTCGGTGAGCTGAGCCCCACGGTCGCCCAGACGCTGGTCGCGGACGGCAGGCCGCATTCGGCACCGCTGCAGCAGGCGGCCGAGCAGGGGATCGTGGGGGTGAGTTTGCTGGCAGCGGTGTTCTGCTGGCTTCTGTACGCGTTGTGGCGGTCGCCGCGTGCCACGCCGGTCGCCGTCACGGCGGGTGCCGCCCTGACAGCCCTGGCCCTCATGGCCCTGGTCGGCAACACGCTGAGCTTCACGACGGTGACGGCGGGCGGAGGGCTGCTCGCGGGGCTTGCGACGTCCCGGCCGTGGGGTGATGATCTCGGGCACGGCTTCGCCGGTGCGCAGGAACGTTCCGAAAGCGGCACGTTCTTGGAGGGCCGCTGAGGACGGAGAGCCGCTGAGGACGGAGGGCCGCTGAGGACGGAGGGCCGCTGACTCAGGTCAGAGCGTGCGTCCGGGCGCTGTCGGGCGCAGCTGGGCGCGGATGGCCCGCACCGCCGCTTCCGCGTTGTCGACGGTGATCGTGAAGGTGTGACCGTCGCCCAGCTTGAGCACCACCGCCTCGCCGCGCCGCACGATGACACCCGTGCCCTTCTCCGGCCGCCAGCGGTAGCCCCATCCGCCCCAGTGCCGCGGGGTCACCCTGGGTACGAAGTCGGCACGGACGATGTCGGCAAGGGGAATGCGGCGGCGGGGGACGCCGATGTGGCCGCACCGCACCTCCAGGAAGTCCTTGTCGACCTTCACGGCGACATGGACGAATGCCAGCGTGCCGAAGAGCACGAGGAGTCCCACGGCGATGCAGCCGACGACGGACATGACCAGCGCGGTGACACCGGAGGCCCATGGGGATTCGACGGCAAGCTGGATGCCCAGGGCCAGGCAGGCGAAGCCCGCCGTCGCCAGCAGCCACTGTGCTCGATTGGTTGCGCGGCCGGTCCAGATCTCGGGCGGGGGGCCGGCGCTGCCCCGCTTGCCGTGGGGGTGGTCCCTCATGGCATGAGACTACTCATGTTCCGGAAGGATGGCACAGAGTCGCGGAGCGTGACTGACGATGATGTCCGTCACGGGGCGGGGCTGACGGCCGCCAGCAGCCTGCCCTCAGCGTAGGTGAGGGCGGTTTCGGGCAGTGCCGCCTCGTGTCCGCTGAGCAACACGGTCACGCTGCCCTCTGCGGTCGCCGAGGGGGCGGGACGCTCGTTGATCCTGCGCAGCGCCTGGGCAGCTACGGCGCCCGCGGAGCCGTGCAGGGCGAGCGGCGGCAGATCGGGCTGCTGGAGAGCCTCACGAATGAGTTCCTCGACCAGTTCGTAATGGGTGCAGCCCATGACGACGGCCCTTACATCAGCCGGGGTGAGCGCGGCGGCCGCAGCGATCGCCTTCTCGATCGCCGCCTCGTCGGCGTGCTCCACGGCGTCGGCCAGGCCCGGGCAGGGCACCTCGGTGACCTCGACGCCCGAGGCGAAGTCGGAGATCAGACCTCGCTGATACGGGCTTCCCGTGGTGGCGGGCGTCGCCCAGATGGCGACGGGGCCACCACCGGCGGCAGCCGGTTTGATCGCCGGAACGGTACCGATGACGGGCAGGTCCGGTTCCAGACGTGCGCGCAAAGCGGGCAGAGCGTGCACGGAAGCGGTGTTGCACGCCACGATCAGCGCATCCGGCCGGTACGCGGCGGCCGCCTCCGCGGCGGCCATGGCACGGTCCGTCACGTCATCGGGAGTGCGCGGTCCCCAGGGCATTCCGTCGGGGTTCGAGGACAGCACCAGATCGGCGTCGGGCCGCAGCCGGCGTACCTCCGCAGCCGCCGCGAGCAGTCCGAGTCCCGAGTCCACAAGCGCGATCTTCACCCGGTCACCTTAGACGATGGGGTCCCGGCGGCCGGTGCGGTGGGGCAGACTGCGGCGGGTGAGCGCCGTTGTGTGGACCGCCGCCGGATCACTGGCCGCGTGGCTGTGGCTGCTGCTGGGGCACGGCTTCTTCTGGCGTACGGACCTGCGGTTGCCGCCGCGTGAGGATCCGCGCGAGTGGCCGGCCGTTGGCATCGTCGTACCCGCACGCGACGAGGCCGGCGTACTGCCGGAGAGTCTGCCGTCACTGCTGGCCCAGGACTATCCGGGGCATGCGGAGGTGTTCCTCGTCGACGATGGCAGCTCGGACGGCACCGGTGAGCTGGCGCGCACTCTGGCGGAGCGGCACGGCGGGCTGCCGCTCACCGTCTCGTCGCCGGGCGAGCCGCCCGCGGGCTGGGCGGGAAAGCTCTGGGCCGTACGGCACGGCATCGGTCTGGCACGCGCGCGTGCACCGGAATACCTGCTCCTCACCGACGCCGACATCGCGCATGGGCCGGACAGTCTGCGGGAGCTGGTGGCCGCGGCGCGCGCGGGTGGGTTCGATCTGGTGTCCCTGATGGCCCGGCTGCGCGCACAGAGCGCCTGGGAGCGGCTCGTGGTGCCGGCCTTCGTCTACTTCTTCGCGCAGCTGTATCCGTTTCGCCGGATCGGCGGCAGGGGCTCCCGGACAGCGGCCGCGGCCGGCGGATGTGTGCTGTTGCGTGCGGACGCCGCCGAGCGTGCACGGGTGCCGGATTCCATCCGGCATGCCGTCATCGACGACGTCGCGCTCGCCAGGGCGGTCAAACGCAGTGGTGGCCACATCTGGCTCGGTCTCGCCGAACGGGTGGACAGCGTGCGCCCGTACCCGCGCCTTGCCGACCTCTGGCGGATGATCTCGCGCAGCGCCTACGCGCAGCTTCGGCACAACCCGTTGCTGCTGCTCGGCACCGTAGGCGGACTGGCCGTGGTGTATCTGATGCCGCCCGTCGCACTCGTCGCGGGGCTCCTCACCGGCAACGCGGCGGCGGTCGCGGCCGGTGGAACGGCGTGGCTGCTGATGGCCTCGACGTACGCACCGATGCTGCGCTACTACGACCAGCCGCTGTGGCTTGCGCCCCTGCTGCCTGCCACGGCCTTCCTGTATCTCCTGATGACTGTCGACTCCGCGGTGCAGCACTACCGGGGGCGAGGAGCGGCCTGGAAGGGTCGCACCTATGCGCGTCCGGGGGCGGCGCCCGAGCCCGCGCCCGAGCAGCGCTGAACCACTCCGGCCCGCTGTCCCGTCACTTCCGGCCAGGCGTCCAGTTCATGCCCCAGCCGTACGCGCGGTCGATGGTGCGCTGCGGGCTCGTCCCGCGCTCGGGGACGAGGTAGCGGGCTTCGCGCTGCACGACGAGGTCGCCCCCGGTGTTGGTGATCAGCGCGAGCGCGCACACCGTCGACGGCACCGTGCATTCGTCCAGGGAGAACTCGACCGGCGCGCCGTGCTGCGGCTGCAGGGTGACCGTGGCGTGCAGATCGGCGAAGGAGCGCGCGCCTTCGTAGACGGCCACGAAGATGAGCACGCGCCGAAGGCTGTCCTTGTGGTCGAGATTGATGGTGAGGTTCTCGCCGCTCTCGACGGCTCCCGTCCGGTCGTCACCGTCGAGAAGTATGTACGGAGGCTGGTGGAGCGCTCCGAAGGCGTTGCCGAGGGCCTGGACGACGCCCTTGCGGCCGTCTGTGAGTTCGTACAGCGCGCAGAGGTCCAGATCGAGGTCGGCATGCATGGCGGCGGCGCGGCCGCGTTTGCTGCCCCAGCCCTTGAATTGTTTGCGCACCTGCCAGTTGAGGTTCACGCGCATGGCCCCCGAGGTGCCGCCCTGCTTGGTCAGCGAGACGGACGGTGCCTCCTTGGTGAGCGTCACCTTGGTGAGCCGCACGGGTGAGGGAGGTGCGGGCGATACGGGCAGCGCATCCGTCACGGGCGGCGGAACGGTGACCGGCGGAGAAACAGGAGGCGCGGGAGCGGTGGGGGGTCGCGTCGCAGGAGCCGGCGCTGCGGGCGCCTTCGTCTGCTGCGGTTCGTCGACGGTGATACCGAAGTCCGTTGCCAGGCCTTCGAGTCCACTGCTGTACCCCTGGCCGACCGCACGGAACTTCCAGTCACCCTGACGGCGGTAGAGCTCACCGAGGACGAAGGCCGTCTCCACGGTGGCGTCCGTGCTGTCGAAGCGGGCGATCTCGGTGCCGGACGCGGCGTCTAGCACCCGGATGTGCAGCCCGGTGACCTGGCCGAACGTGCCGCCGTCCGCCGATGCGGCCAGTACCACGGTCTCGATGGCGGGTTCCACGCGCGCGAGGTCCACGAGGAGCGTGTCGGTCACCGCTCCGCCGGCGTTCCGCTTGCCCTCGTGCCGTACCGCGCCGGAGGCGTGCACCGGCTGGTTGTAGAAGACGAAGTCCCCGTCGGATCGCACCTTTCCGGCGACGAGCAGGAGTGCGGAGGCATCCGCGTCTGGCGCACCGGGGCCGGAACGCCAGCCTAATTCGATCCGAACAGCCGATGCCGGCACCTGAAGATTCGAACCCTTAGCCATTGACATGTCCGCTCCCAACATGCGTCGCCATGGCCGGCCGAGCCGTCTTTGCGTTGACGGCCAACCTATTCGTACGGGACCGAAGCCGCCCGTGAACTCGCAGGAAGCTCCCCGGTCAACCGCCGGTAACCCGTCGGGAACTCGGCCTTTACACGATCCCAACGCTGAAAGACGACCGTTTTTGCCGAGTTCGCTCGCATTGGGGATCCGCAGCCACTGCCGACACGGAAAACAACCCTCTTATCGGTCTCCCCAACCAGCACATCGTGGGCTTAACTTATGTGCCATGACCTCCCCCCGCTCCACCTATGGCGGCGGTTACTACTCCGCGCCGTCCTTCCCGGACACTCCCATTTACGACTCGCTCGTCGCAGAGCGGGGCACACCGCAGATCGCGCCGATCCGTGTTCCCTCCGCGTACGACACGGGCAGCCATCTGCCCGCGCTGCCGGCAGCGCTGCCCGCCCTGCCCTCGGCCCCGTCGCCGCAGCCCGCTCCCCAGTACGGCTACGCGGCCCAGCAGCCCGCCCCGCTGCAGCAGGCCCCCTCGCCGTACATCCCCCAGCAGCCGACGGGTCCGCGTGGCTACGCGGGTCCGCAGGCTCCGCAGCGCCCCGTACAGAGCGCGGGTTATGAGGCGATGCGACCGGCGCAGCCCCGCCCGGCCCCCGCGCCGTACGAGGATCCGTACAACCGCCAGCAGCGCGGCTACTGATCCAAGAGCACATGGGGTTGTCAGTGCCGGCTGGCAAGATGGCCTCATGGTGAATGGGGTGCTCGACTCGATCCACGTCCATCCGCTGAAGGCGGCTCGGGGGCACGCACCGCGTGAGGCGGTCGTGGAGCCATGGGGCCTTCGCGGCGACCGGCGGTGGATGCTGGTCGACGAGGCGGGCAAGGTCGTCACGCAGCGCCCGCACCCACGCATGGCGCTGGCCGCTGCCGAGCTACTGCCCGGCGGCGGCATACGGCTGTCCGCGCCCGGACGCGAGCCGCTCACCGTGCCCGTGCCGGAGGCGGCTCGGACGATCCTGGTGGAGATCTGGCAGGACAAGGTCGACGCAGTGCCTGCCGGCACGGCGGCACACGCCTGGTTCAGCGACTACCTGGACGCGGACATGCGCCTCGTCCATCTCGACGACCCCGCCAGGCGCCGCCCCATCGACCCGGAATACGCGCAGCCCGGCGAGACGGTGAGCTTCGCTGACGGCTACCCCCTGCTGCTCACCACGCTCTCGTCGCTCGACGCCCTCAACTCCCTCATCGCGCAGGGCGATCATGCCGACGAGGGCCCCCTGCCCATGAACCGCTTCCGGCCGAACGTCGTAGTGCGGGGCACGGCTCCCTGGGCCGAGGACGACTGGTCGCGCATAGCCATCGGCGACGTGACCTTCCGAGTTGCCAAGATGTGCGGGCGCTGTGTGGTGACCACCACGGACCAGGCCACCGCCGGGCGGGGCAGGGAGCCGCTGCGCACCCTCGCCCGCCACCGCCGCTTCGGCGACCAGCTGGTGTTCGGGCAGAACCTGGTGCCCGAGTCCGGTGGCACGATCCGCGTCGGCGACGCGGTCGAGATCCTCGGATAACCGGCTCCGTCACGGGAACACGCCCGCCGCGCCCAGTCGTTGGCACTGTGTGGGAAATCGCTGAGAGGGAGGGGTGATCTCGCTCTCTCTTTCGCTGCATGCGCGCGTGGGCTGTGCCGTTCAGGGTTATCACGGACGGGGAAGGGGGTGCAGGACTGTGCGAGCACTCGCAGGCTTCTGGCGTTGGCGGCACAATCCGCTGCGCCGCAGGACCGACCTCGTCGAGGCATGGGTGGCGCTCGCGGCCGCGCTGTTGATCGCCGTCGCCGTGCCGGTCGTCGGAGTCGTCACCGGAGACCTCTCCCGCCACGCGTTGCTGCAGTCGGTCGAGGAGCAGCAGCGGGAGCGCCACCGGATATCCGCGACCGTGGTGAAGGAGATCGCTCAGCAACGGCTCGACCCCGACCCGGAGACCTCGCCCGACCACGACGTCCAGAGCCGGGTGCTCGCCCGCTGGACGGCACCGGACGGGAGCAGGCACCGCGGCACCGTCATAGCCGACCTCAAGGAGCCCCGCGCGGGCGACCGGTTCCCGCTGTGGACCGATGCCCACGGCGGTGTCGTGGGCCGTCCCCTCGACACCGCCACCGCCACGACACACGCCGCGCTGGCCGGGTTGGGCGCGGCCGCGGCAGCCGCCGCGCTCGTCGAGGGCGCCAGGCGCCTGATCGTATGGCGCATGGTGCTGCGGCGGTACGCGCGCTGGGACCAGGCGTGGGAGAAGACCGGGCCGGACTGGGGCAGGACGGGCACCGGCAGCTGAGAGCACAGCTCTTGGGTCAACTCGCCCTCCCCGCGCACGCTACGGTGGACCGGCCGAACACTTCGGCACCCTTCGCAAGAACCCGCGTACCACGAGGTGGGGGCAGAGCAGACCCATGGCACAGGGCACGGTCCAGGTGACGCACACCGGCACGTCGCGGTGGCGGCGCCGCACAGGCGAGTACGCATCACTCGCCGCCGCCCTGGAGGCCGCCGGGGACGGCGACGTCCTTACCGTGGCTCCCGGCACCTACCGGGAGAACCTCGTCGTCCAGCGCGCCGTGACACTGCGCGGCCCCGAGGGTTCCCCCGGCTCGGTGCGCATCGCGCCCGCCGACGGGGTGCCGTTGACGGTGCGCGCCTCCGCGGTGGTGCAGCACCTCCATGTGGAGGGCCAGGACTCCGCAGCGCCCGCCCTGCTCATCGAGGACGGTGCCCCCGAGCTCACGGATGTGCGCGTCGTGACACGGTCGGCCAGTGGAATTGAGGTGCGAGGGGGCGCGCGGCCGGCCGTGCGCCGCTGTACGGTCGACAATCCGGCAGGCATCGGCATCGCTGTGCTGGACGGCGGTGGTGGCGTCTTCGAGGAGTGCGAGGTCGTCTCGGCGGGCCAGTCGGGCGTCGCGGTGCGAGGAGGCGCCTACCCGCGTCTGGAGCGGTGCCGGGTGCACCACGCCTCGGGCGCGGGTCTCTCGGCGACGGGCGAGGACACGGGGCTCGACGCGGTCGGCTGCGAGGTGTACGAGATCAAGGGCTCCGGCGTACAGGTCACGGGGCGTGCCACGGCCAGTCTCACGGAGTGCGATGTGCACCGTACGACCGCCGACGGCATCACGCTCGACACCGATGCCGTCCTCACGCTCGCCGACTGCCGGATCCACGAGATCCCCGAGAACGCGATCGATCTGCGCTCCCGCTCCGTGCTGACGCTGACGCGTTCCAGCGTGCGCCGGTTCGGCCGCAACGGCCTGTCCGTATGGGACCCGGGCACGCGCGTGGACGCCAACCAGTGCGAGATCCACGACAGTACGGGCGACTACCCGGCGGTCTGGGTCAGCGACGGCGCGACCGCCGTCCTCGACTCCTGCCGTGTGCACGACGTGCCGGACGCGCTGTTCGTCCTCGACCGAGGTTCGCGCGTGGACGTCGTCGACAGCGACCTGTCGCAGGTCCGCAACACGGCGGTGTCGGTGAGCGACGGGGCGAGCGCGCAGCTCGACGACTGCCGTATCCGCGAGGCCGCGACGGGCGCGTGGTTCCGCGATCACGGGAGCGGCGGCACCCTTTCGGGTTGCACGCTCGACACCACGCAGACGGGCGTGATCGTCACCAAGGGCGCCGACCCGACCATCGAGCGGTGCACCGTCACATCCCCCGCGGAGGCCGGCTTCTACGTCTCCGCAGGGGGCCGCGGGACCTTCCACGGCTGCCAGGTGAGCGACAGCGGCGGGTACGGCTTCCACGTCATCGACGGATGCCGTACGACGCTGCGGAAGTGCCGTACGGAGCGCTGCTCGCGCGGTGGTTACGAGTTCGCGGACGGCGGCGCCTCCCAGGCGTCGGGGAGCGCGGGCGGACCGATGGTCGAGGATTGCACGAGCGATGAGAGCGGCAGCCTCCGCCGGGCTACGCGGGAGACCGCCGTACAGACGGCGACGCAGCCGACGTCCGGGTTTCTCTCCCCGATCCCGGGCCAGCGCACCACCGAACAGCGGCCGACGGCCCCCGAGCAGCCCGTCGCGCGGGAGTCGAAGGCCGTGCTGGGTGAACTGGACGCGCTGGTCGGCCTGGAGAGCGTCAAGCGCGAGGTGCGCGCCCTCACGGACATGATCGAGGTGGGCAGGCGCCGGCAGCAGGCCGGTCTGAAGGCCGCTTCGGTCAGACGCCATCTGGTCTTCACGGGGTCGCCCGGCACCGGCAAGACGACGGTCGCCCGGCTCTACGGCGAGATCCTGGCGTCGCTCGGTGTGCTGGAGAAGGGGCACCTCGTGGAGGTGTCGCGCGTCGACCTGGTCGGGGAGCACATCGGGTCCACGGCCATCCGCACGCAGGAGGCTTTCGAACGGGCCCGCGGCGGCGTGCTGTTCATCGACGAGGCGTACGCGCTCTCCCCGGAGGACTCGGGCCGCGACTTCGGCCGCGAGGCCATCGACACGCTCGTGAAGCTGATGGAGGACCATCGCGACGCGGTGGTGGTGATCGTCGCGGGCTACACGGCCGAGATGGAGCGCTTCCTTTCCGTCAACCCAGGTGTCGCCTCCCGCTTCTCACGCACCATCACCTTCAGCGACTACGTTCCCGAGGAGCTGCTGCGGATCGTGGAGCAGCAGGCCGAGGAGCACGAGTACCAGCTTGCTCCGGGTGCGTCGGAGGCGCTGCTGAAGTACTTCACGGCGATCCCGAAAGGGCCCGCGTTCGGCAACGGCCGTACCGCGCGGCAGACCTTCGAGGCGATGGTGGAGCGGCACGCGGGGCGGGTCGCCCAGCTTGAGGAGCCGAGCACGGACGACCTCACCCTGCTGTATCCGGAGGACTTGCCAGAGCTGCCGTGAGGCTCACCCGGTGGTGGCGCCCTGACCGCTGTCGGCACCGTCCCGGCCACCGGCACCGGCGTGCCCGGCTGCGGCCTCGTGACCGCCATCGGCACCCTCCGGGGGTGCCATGTCCGGTCGCTGGGCGGGGACGCCCGGCCTGAGCCGGGCGAGCAGCCGGGTGCGTTCCTCCGCGAAGGCGGGGTCGGCCTGGTAGTCGGAGTGCCCCAGGATCGGCGCCGGAAGCGGATGCTGCTCGGTACGGCCGTAGGCGAGCGGGTCCTTCAGGGCTGCGCGGTCGACCTGAGGGCCGCCTGCGCTGTGCAGCCGGACGGGACCGCCGATGGGATCGGTGGCCCGGTACAGATTGCGCCAGCAGTCCACCTCGCGGTGCAGGCCGGCGAGCGCGGCCGGGCCGAAGTAGGCCGGGAACCACCGTCCGTAGAGCCGCTCCAGCGGTGAGCCGTACGTCAGGAGGGCGACCCGCTTGCGCACGGCAGGCGTCAACTGCCAGGAGGCCGCGGCCGCAAGGACGCTGCCCTGCGAGTGACCCGAGATGACGAGCCTGCCGCCGGTGGTGCGCGTCCAGGTGGCCATGCGCCAGGTCAGGTCCGGAACGGCGCGCTCGGCATAGCACGGCGGCGCGAACGGGTGTGCGGCGCGCGGCCAGAACGTGCCGACGTCCCACAGGATGCCGATGGTGCGGCGGGCCGAAGCGTCGCGGTAGGCACGGCGGCCCCAGGTGACGAACAGGATGAAGCCGAGGCCGATCAGCCAGGAGCCGAGTGCCTGTGCGGTCTCTGCGGCTCCCGTGAGAAAGGCGCTGCTGCCCTTCGCCGCCTCGCCGGGTACCTTGCCGGCCGTCCAGGCCCCGGCCAGCGCGCCTGTGCCGAGGAGCAGGGTGACGGCGGAAATGATGCCGACGACCACGGGCACGCGGTCGGTGAGGGCGGCACCCGCGCGCGTGCCCGCGATACGCCGGGTGCGTGCGCTGTCCTCCGGCTCGCCCGGGTAGTCGCTCATCACCGTGGGGATGTCGCGGCGTGCGCGGCGCCAGGTGAGCACGGCCAGCCAGCCGCACAGCACGGCGAGTACGACCAGGAGCGGCGGGATCACGGAGGCCTGCCAGGTGAGCAGCACGGGCGGGCCGTCGATGGTGCCTCCGGCGCCGGGGGTTCCGGCGCCGTCCAGCCAGTCGCCGACACGCTGGGCCACTCCACCGGTCATGACTCCGCCCAGGGCGCAGGCCAGCATGGCCACCGCCGGGCCGCCCAGTCCGCGCATGGCGGTGCGTGCGTCGGGTGCGGTGCGGAAGAGCAGGGTGGCCACCACGGCCAGGGCGATGACGAGGAGGCTCTGGACCAGTGTGATGCCGCCGAACGTCGCGTCGCCGGGCAGACGGCCCGCGGACCGCCAGTCGGGGCGCGACCACCCGGCGTACACCACCGTGAGGGCCAGCAGGACGACTGCGCCTGCGGGCAGCCAGCGGATCAGGGTCCTGTCGAGGCGCTCGTCGATCCGGCTTTCGCTACGCCCCCTGCGGCACACCACCCACACCACAACTGCCGCTCCTACGGCGAGGGTTGCGTCCAGGACACGCCCCAGTACATCCAGCAGCGCGGGACCGCCGGACTCCCGGTCGAAGCGCGCGGCGGACGTGCCGACGGCCGCCGCCACGGTGAGCAGGCCCGCCGCTGTGTGCGCCCCGCGCAGCCGGGCCACCAGGCGACGCCCGTACCAGAAGCCGGGCCGGCCGAGGGCGGTACGGCCGGTGTCCTCGTCCGGGTCCGACTGGTGCGGCAGGGGCTGCTGGGACTCGTAGGCGCTCCAGGTGCGGTGGGAGAGGTACCAGAGGAGTCCGGTGAGCGCCACGGGTGCCACGGCCGCGAGGGCGAGGCGCCGCCCGGGCTGGCTCCACCAGCCGTTGTCGGACACCTCGGGCGACAGGAAGCCGAGCCATGAGCGGTCCTCGGCGCACGCGCGCGTGCCCGCGCACTGCCACGCCGTCAGGTCGAGGGCGACCTCGCAGGCGGCGGCCACCAGCAGCACGGTCAGGGTCAGGCCGGCCAGGCGCACGAGCAGGCCGTACAGGCGCACGGCTCTCTGCTGGTTGCGGCTGGCGGTGGGGCGCATCCAGTGCGCCAGATTGACGACCATGAACGGCAGCAGCAGAAGCCACAGGGCTCGCGAACCGTTGCCCGAGGTGAGGTTGCACCAGACGTACGCCTCGGGGACCGGCTTGCCGCGGTAGTCCTCCGGCCGCTGTTCGGCGTCCGCGTCATCGGTGCGCCGGAAGACCGCCGCCGTGTCATCGCCGGACATGCGTACGGTGCGCGGATCGCCCAGCATCTCCCCGGGGGTCGTGCCCCCGACTCCGTGCACCAGCAACTCCAGGGCGGTCTCGCCCGGAGTGGTGGGATCTTCCTCGACGATGCGCCCGTCCGACGTGACGCCTTGCCCGACGGCGGTCTCCTCCGCCGCGGGACGCTCTGTGGCATGGTCCACTGTTCCGCTTCCCCCGTACTGCGCGTATCTCCGGGCAGACGTATGCCCGGTGCAGGTTTATGTCATGTGCAGGCTTATGTCATGTGCAGGGACAGGATCTCGGTTCGGGAACCCGCGCGTACGCCTCGTCACGGAATCTCCCCCATCCGGTGACCTTGGCGTATGGCGTTAACGCAGGCAGTGGCACGGTTGTCGGTGGCTCGTGCAAGGATGGGGCGTCCTGAGGAATCGACGAGGCGGAAGGACCGGAGCGGGCGTGAGTGAGAACCAGAACCTCCTCGCGGAGCAGCGCCGCGCCCTGATCCTCGACGAGGTACGCCGACGCGGCGGTGTACGCGTCAATGAACTCACCCGCAAACTGGGCGTTTCGGACATGACGGTCCGCCGTGACCTCGACACCCTGGCCCGCCAGGGTGTGATCGAGAAGGTCCACGGCGGCGCGGTCCCGGTCGTCGAGGCGAGCACGCACGAGCCGGGTTTCGAGGCGAAGTCGGGCCTGGAGCTGACCGCCAAGGAGGACATCGCGCGGACGGCCGCGGCCCTCGTCACACCGGGCTCGGCGATCGCGCTGTCAGGCGGTACGACGACGTATGCGTTGGCCCAGCACCTGCTGGACGTGCCGGATCTGACGGTGGTCACGAACTCGGTGCGGGTGGCCGACGTCTTCCACTCGGCGCAGCGCAGTTCCGGCCAGAGCCAGGGCGCGGCGACCGTGGTTCTCACCGGGGGCGTGCGTACGCCGTCCGACTCACTGGTGGGCCCGGTCGCCGACCAGGCGATCGCCGCGCTCCACTTCGACATGCTGTTCCTCGGCGTGCACGGCATATCGGTCGAAGCAGGTCTGTCGACGCCGAATCTTGCGGAGGCGGAGACGAACCGGCGGCTCGTGCACTCCGCGCGGCGCGTGATTGTGGTCGCGGACCACACCAAGTGGGGCACTGTGGGTCTGAGTTCGTTCGCTGCGCTCGAGCAGGTGGACACGCTCGTCACAGACGCAGGGCTCCCGACCGAGGCACGCGCGGAGATCTCCGAGCATCTGCACCGGCTCGTGGTGGCGGGCGAGACGGACCTCGCCGCGGATCTCTGAGACCTGTGGACCTCTCGGAACTGCGGAACGCTGAGAACTGCGGAACGCCGAGAACCGCGGACCTCTGAGAACCGCGGACCTCTGAGAACCGCGGACCTTTGGGAATCACTGCAGACATCTGACGCTCCGCCAGCTATGGTGGCCAGCCCTGCCGACCGCCCACTTGCGACGGGTCGATCGGCTTCCGCCGGGGTTCCGTTTCCGCTTGGGGGTTCGTTTCATGGCACGACGCCTCACCGCCGTGGGACTCGAGTTCACCGAGTCCGCTCCGCTGCGCCTGATCTTCGCTCATGAGATCTCCGCGCCGCCGGACGTGGTGTACCGCGCGCTCGCCGAGGACGTCGCGGCCTGGCCCGAGTGGTTCACGGCGGTCACAGACATCCGCCCGACCGAGGACGGCGCGGGACGAGAGGTCCGGCTCAAGGGCGGTACGCGCTTCCAGGAGACGGTTCTCGCAGCGAAGGCGCCGGAGGTGTACGCCTACCGCGTCGACGAGACGAATGCGCCGGGCGTCCGCGCCCTCCTCGAGGAGTGGCGGCTGACTCCGGCCGGGACCGGTACGCGCGTGCAGTGGACGTTCGCCGCGGACGGCAACACGCTCTTCCGGTTCGCTCTGCGGCTGGGGCGGCCGGGCCTCGGGCGCGCCTTCCGTGACGCGGTCACGGCGCTCGACCGGCGGCTGGCGTCTGCGACCACCTGAGCCTGAGGACGGCCGAACAGCCTCGACGCCAGCGCCAGCCCGGCGGCCTGGCCACGTCCGTCCGCCGCCGGTCGCGGCGGAAGCCTGCTGCCTCAGCCCGGCCAGACCCCCGTTCCTGCCTCAGCCCGGCCAGACCCCCGTCTCGAGCAGCGAATCGATCGCCGTCACATACGGCGTGATGTCCAGTCCCTGCCCGGCCAGCCACGCGTCCGAGTAGTACTTGTCGAGGTAGCGGTCGCCGGGATCGCACAGCAGTGTGACGACGCTGCCCGTGCGGCCCTCCGCCACCATCTCAGCGACGATCTTCAGCGCCCCCCACAGGCCGGTGCCCGTGGAGCCGCCCGCCTTGCGGCCGATAGCACGCTCCAGCGCCCGGACGGCGGCGACGCTGGCCGCGTCCGGCACCTTCATCATCCGGTCGATGGCACCCGGCACGAAGCTCGGCTCCATACGGGGCCTGCCGATGCCCTCTATCCGGGACCCGGAATCGCAGGTGACGTCCGTTTCACCGGTCGTCCAGCCCTCGAAGAAACAGGAGTTCTCGGGGTCTGCGACGCAGATACGGGTGTCGTACTGCATGTAGTGGACGTAGCGCGCGAGAGTCGCGGAGGTGCCGCCGGTGCCGGCCGTGGCGACGATCCATGCCGGCTCCGGATACCGCTCCAACCGCAGCTGACGGTAGATCGATTCGGCGATGTTGTTGTTGCCGCGCCAGTCCGTGGCCCGCTCCGCGTAGGTGAACTGGTCCATGTAGTGGCCGCCTGTCTCCACCGCGAGGGCGGCCGACTCCTCGTACATCTTCCGGGGGTCGTCGACGAAGTGGCAGCGTCCGCCGTGGAACTCGATCAGGCGGCACTTCTCGGCGCTCGTCGTGCGTGGCATCACCGCGATGAAGGGGACGCCGATCAGCTTCGCGAAGTAGGCCTCGGAGACCGCGGTCGACCCGCTGGACGCCTCGATGACCGGGCGGCCCGGCCGGATCCAGCCGTTGCACAGACCGTACAGGAACAGCGAGCGCGCGAGGCGGTGCTTGAGGCTTCCCGTCGGATGGGTCGACTCGTCCTTCAGATACAGGTCGATCCCCCACTGTTCGGGCAGCGGGAAGCGCAACAGGTGCGTGTCCGCGGACCGGTTGGCGTCGGCCTGCACCTTGCGTACGGCCTCTTTGAGCCAGGTGCGGTACTCGGCGTCGCTGCGGTCCACGTCGAGCGTCGGGCGTGGGCTGCCGGTCTGTTCCTGCTGGGTGGTGTGCTGCTGGATGGTGCTCACCGCGGGGCTCCTTCGCATCGCGCCGACCCCCGTTCGCGCCGGCTGCACGTTTCGATCATAGGCACCTTCCGCACGCTTCTCACCTGCATAAACGCGCCTTTGAGCGCCCCCAAGGAAGGCCTGGGGCGGGATGCGGTACGGCTGCGTGGACGCGCCCAAGCACAGCCCCCGTGGGCGGCCGGGGCGCATCCGCGGAATGCTTCCGGTGGAGGACTCCTGCTGGGCGAGAGCACTGGTGCTCGACGCCGGGCGCGTGCAGACTGCACGGCAGCACCGGTGGACACGGCACGGCAGCACGGGTGGACATGGCCGAACACACGAGGGGGCGGGGAGCATGGCAGAGCCCGAGTTCACGGCCACGGGCGTGCGGATCGGCAAGGGGCTGCGCTCGCTCACGCGGGCAGGTCAGATCCGGATCACCGACGGCAGGCTGGAGTTGCTCACCAGCTACGGGAGCGAGATCGACAGCGCACCGGTACAGGCCGTGCGTGCCGGCAAGCCCTGGCTGGGCGACGACGACCGGGCACTGGCCGACGTCAACGGCACGCGCTACCACCTGACGCTCGCCGAGGAAGACCCGGCGCCCGGCAAGGGCGGGCCACCCTCCGCACGCCGGTTCATCGAGGCGGTACGCAGGGCCGGAGGCGGCCGGGCGTAGTCGCCGAAGCGGGCGGGCACGGCGCGAGTTGCACGCAGGCACCCCCTGAGTCACTCTGGTCTCAGTCTCAACGTTTACTCAGGGTTTACCGGCGACTACGCTGCGAATCAGTTCGCCGGTCACGCAGCAGGCGACCGTGATCCGCAGCCGCCTCGCTGGATCCGTACTTCGTCTTCTTCCGGACCTCAATTCGGGGAGTCGCAGCCGTGATCAGTCAGCCAAGCAGGCACTGCACGGTGGAGCTCCAGGCCCTGCCGTCGCGGATCGGCCAGGTCCGCAGAATCGTCTCGGCGCAGTTGCGCTACTGGCATCTGGACGCCCTGATCGATCGGGCGGCGCTCGGTGTAACCGAGCTGCTGACCAACGTCCACCGGCACGCACAGCCGGACAAGGTGTGCACCGTAGAACTCGAGCTGCTGCTCGACCGCCTCACCGTCTCCGTCCATGACCACGATCCGAGACTCCCGCAGATCCATGACGCGGAGTCCTTCGCCACCAGCGGCCGCGGCCTCGCCATGGTCGCCGCGGTGAGCGAGAGCTGGGGCGCTCGCCCGCACGGCGAGCGGGGAAAGGTCGTGTGGTTCACGCTTCCCGCCCCGAACCCGTCCGCCCCGTCGGTACTGCTGCCCGCCTCTCCCGTGTACGGCGCCACCACGACAGGTCCGCTGCTGGCGGACCTGGAGACGGTGCCTGACGAGGAGCACGTACCCGGACATGCTCCCGCCCGGTCGGCCGTTGTCGGCTGACCGGGCGGTGACCCGGGCTCAGGGCTGTCAGCCAGTGAGGTGCGTGCACTGGACGCGGGCTCGCGGCGTCGCTCTGCCACCTGGTGGCGCCCTCACTCCGAGGCACCGTCACTCCGAGGCGCCGTCACTCCGTGGCGTTGGCCCGCAGCACTTCCAGCCGTGCCTCCCGGCGCGCGGGCGCAACCCGGGTGGCTGTCCGGGTGGCGGCGGTCACGGTGCTCGTCACACCGCACCGCCCTTGCCGCCGCTGCGTCCGAACTGCTCGTCCAGGACCGACAGCCGGCGCCAGTACTCGTCCTCGTCGATCTCGCCGGAGGCGAAGCGGCGGCCCAGCATGGCGATCGGCGAGTTGTCGTCGGAGGGACCCCACGGGCCGCGTCGGTCCATGGGCCGCCACGGGCCGCGGCGGCCGCGCCACACAGTGCGGCGCAGGACGGCGACGACGCCGATCACGACGGCCGCCCAGATCAGCGGGAAGAACAGGATCCACGGGCCGGGCCCGCCATCCCAGTGCGCCAGGGTCTGCATCTGAACTCATCTCCTCGGTAGCGATGCTGTCGCTGTGACGCTTCGAGACTGACGCCGGAAGGGGTGCCGGGTCGTCGTACGGCCAGCGGCACTGCGCGTACCACTGCGGGAGTACGCAGCGCACGGCGCGCTGCTCCCCCGGGTGTCCCCCGAACATGGCTTCTGTACCTACTAGTATGTACAGTGGCCGTATGAGCACCCCGGAGCGACTGATCGAGTCCACTCGTGAGCTGCTGTGGGAGCGCGGCTATGTGGGGACCAGCCCGAAGGCCATCCAGCAGCACGCGGGGGCCGGGCAGGGCAGCATGTACCACCACTTCACGGGCAAACCGGATCTGGCCCTCGCGGCGATCCGGCGCACCGCCGAGGAGATGCGCGCTACTACCGAGGGCGTACTGAGTGCTCCCGGTTCGGCGTACGAGCGCATCCAGGCGTATCTGCGGCGTGAGCGTGACGTTCTGCGTGGCTGCCCCGTCGGGCGGCTGACGATGGACCCCGACGTGATGGCCAGCGATGAGCTGCGCGCGCCGGTCGACGAGACACTCGACTGGCTGCGCGAGCGGCTGGCCGCGATCGTCGAAGGGGGCAAGGAGCAGGGCGAGTTCGCGCCCTCACTCGACGCGGAGGCGATCGCCGCGACGATCCTCGCGACAGTCCAGGGCGGATACGTACTGGCACGGGCGTCCGGCTCGCCCGCCGCCTTCGATGCCGGTGTCGGAGGGTTGTTGTCCCTGCTCACGGCCGGCTCCCCCGCCACGTAGTCCTTGGAGGAACACGATGCACGCCATGCAGTACGAGCTCACCCTGCCGGCCGACTACGACATGGACATCATCCGCACCCGCGCTACGGGCAAGGGCCCGCTCATGGACGACTTCCCCGGCCTGGGCCTGAAGGCGTTCTTGATGCGCGAGCGCGGAGTCGACGGCTCGCCGGTCAACCAGTACGGGCCGTTCTACCTCTGGAACACCCTCGAAGGCATGAACTCCTTCCTCTGGGGACCTGGATTCCAGGGTCTCGTCAACGACTTCGGCCGACCCGTGGTGCAGCACTGGACCGGTCTCGCGTACGAGCCGGGAGCGGCCGCCGACTCCGCCGCGCGGGTCGCCGTACGCCGGCGGCACCACATGCCGGACACGGAACCGCTGTCCGAACTGATCGAGGAGGCCGTACGGGAAACCGAGCGGGTGGCCCGGCTGGACGGCGCGGTGTGCGCGGCTGCGGCCGTCGACCCGCGCCACTGGGAACTGGTGCACTTCTCACTCTGGGATCACGACACGCCGAAGGCGCCCGGTGATGTGTTCCAGGTGCTGCATCTCGCGACGCCCGAGCGGGACCGGCTGCCGCGGGGGCGGCAGTGGTGAGCACGGCAGTGGTGGGCGACGGCCGAGCGAGCTGATCCTCAGCGGGGCGATGCGGCCGGGCCTCAGCCGTGTCCCAGCGCGGCGAGCGGATCGTCGAGCACCGGCTGCCACGCCAGCTCGGCCGCTCCCACCAGGCTGTTGTGGTCCAGCGTGCATGCCAGGATCGGTACGCCGCCGCTGCGGCCCCACAGGCTGCGATCCGCCACGACGGCGCGCAGCCGCTCCGGGTCCGCGTCGAGCAGGGCGCGGTGCAGGCCGCCGAGGATGATGCGGTCCGGGTTGAGGATGTTGACCAGGCCGGCGAGCCCCAGGCCGAGCCGGTCGATCAGCGCCTCCGTGGCCATACGGACCGTCGGGTCGGCGTACTGGGTGCTAATCAGATCGAGCGACTGCTGCAGCAGCGACACCTCGGGGCCGGGGGTGCGGCCCGCCGCGTTGAGGAACGCGAGCGGGTCGGCCTCGACGTCGAGGCAGCCGCGGCTTCCGCAGTGGCAGGGGCGGCCTTCCGGGTTGACGGTGAGGTGGCCGACCTCCAGGGCGAGGCCCGAACTCCCGGTGTGCAGGCGCCCGTCGAGGACGAGCGCGCCACCGACACCGCGGTGGCCGGTGGCCACGCACAGCAGGTCGCGGGCGCCGCGGCCTGCTCCGTGCCGGTGCTCGGCGAGCGCGGCGAGGTTGACGTCGTTGCCGGCGAACACCGGCCCGGGGAGGCCCGCTTCGCGCACCTTCCCGCCGAAGATCTCCCGCACCGGAGAGCCCGCGGGCCAGGCGAGGTGCAGTGGATTGAGCGCGGTGCCATCGGGTTCGGCGACGGCGGACGGCACGGCGAGCCCGGAGCCCACACAGCGTCGTCCCGTCTCGCGCAGCAGCTGGGCGCCCGCTTCCACGACGGAGCCGAGGACCTTCGCCGGGTCCGGGTCGATGATCTCGCAACCGGGGGCGGTGGCGACGATACGGCCGCCGAGGCCGACGAGCGCCGCCCGGAATCCATCGGCGTGGACCTGTGCGGCGAGTGCGACGGGGCCCTCTTCGGCGATCTCCAGGCGGTGCGAGGGCCTTCCCTGCGATCCGGCGGCCGCGGTGGGGCGGACGTCGACGCGGATCAGGCCGAGGGCTTCGAGTTCCGCGGCGACCGCGCCGGCTGTCGCACGCGTGACGCCCAGTTCGGACGTGAGCACGGCACGGGTCGGGGCACGGCCGGTGTGGACGAGTTCCAACGCGGGACCGAGAGCGCCGCGCCCTCGCTCGAGCCGGTTGCGCGTGGACGTTTCTCCCGCCACTCGATGGGCCTCATTGCCGTTCATGAGGGCGAGTCTCCCATGATCAGCGGACAGTGCGGCATCGGACCCGTCACGCCACCGGCACCCGCCGTCCGCTCACCCGCAGGGTGATGTTCAGCCGCCCGCGCAGCCCGAGTTCTGGCGGCCCGCTGCCGGGCTCGACACGTGGCACCCCGTGGTAAGCGAGCCGTGCGGGCCCGCCGAAGACGAACAGGTCCCCGCTGCGCAGCTCGACATCCACGTACGGCCGCCCTCGCGATTCGACGTTGCCGAACCGGAAGACACAGGAATCGCCGAGGCTCAGGGACACCACCGGGTCGTCGGCGTCCTCATCGCTGTCCCGGTGCATCCCCATCCGCGCGCCCTCGTCGTAGAAATTGATCAGCGCGATGTCGTACGGCGAGGAGCACTCGGCGACACCGAGGGCGTCCTTCACTCCCTGGCGGGCGAGGTCCCCGAGCCACTGCGGGAACGGCTTCACGGGCGCCCCGTCCCCGTCCGTCACCGTGCGGGCGTAGCCGTACGGGTACCAGTGCCAGCCCAGACACACCTGGCGGGCGCTCATCGTGCCGCCGCCCGGCGTGCGCACGGTCCGTAGCCCGGCGGGCGGGCGCGCCCACTCGCGGCAGGCCTCGAGCAGCTCGCGCTGGCGCTCCGGAGGCAGCCAGTCGGGGACATGCACGGCGCCTGGGGCCACCTCGGAGCGGGTCCGGGCAAACAACTCACCGCTCATCACCGGCAATCATGTCACCATGACCGGTCTCGGTGGTCCTCCCGTCTGTCCCGGCGGGCCGCCGCGCACCACGGTGATCAGCTGCGTCACGCTGCGCACCATGGCCTCGCGTGCCACGCTCAGATATTTCCGCGAATCCACCACGTCGGGATGGGTGGCAAGGTACTCCCGGATGGCCGTCGTCATGGCGAGATTCAGCGCGGTGCCCACGTTGACCTTGGCGATGCCACCGGTGACGGCCGCCGACAGTTCCTCGGCCCGCACGCCGGAGGATCCGTGCAGGACGAGCGGGACACCCGCGGACGCGGCGAGGCGCTTCAGCAGGTCGTGGTCGAGGGTCGCGGTGCGGGTGGTCATGGCGTGCGAGCTGCCGATGGCGACGGCGAGCGCGTCGACACCGGAGTCGGCCACGAATGCCCGGGCCTCGACCGGGTCGGTACGGGCTCCGGGGGCGTGGGCGTCGAGCGGCGCCCTGCCGTCCTTGCCGCCCACCTCACCCAACTCCGCCTCAACCCATAGCCCGTGAGCATGGCCCCAGTCGGCGGCGGCGCGGGTCGCGGCGAGGTTCTCCTCGTACGGCAGGCGCGCCGCGTCGTACATCACGGAGCTGAACCCGGCGGCGGGGGCCTGCCGCAACAGGTCGTCGTTCTGGACGTGGTCGAGATGGAGCGCCACGGGAACCGGCGACCGCTCGGCAGCGGCCGTCGCGGCACGGGCCAGTGGAAGCACCTGCCCTTGGCGGAACTTCACGGCGTTCTCGCTGATCTGCAGGACGACGGGCGCCTTCACGGCTTCGGCGCCCGCGATGACGGCCTCGACGTGTTCGAGCGTGATGATGTTGAACGCGGCAACGGCGGTGTGCGCGGCGAACGCCTCCGCGACCAGTGCACCGGTTGTAGCGAGCGGCACGGCTGATCCTCCCTCTCTGCTCCGTGGTCGGGGGCGGGTGGGTCAGGAACCGGTGAGGATCACGGAGCGGGTGAGGTGGCGCGGCCGGTCGGGGTCGAGGCCGCGGGTGGCCGCGACCGCGACGGCGAGCCTCTGGGCGCGCACCAGCTCGGCGAGCGGGTCGAGGCCGACCGCCACCCACATCCCGCCCGTGGCGCGCACCTCCTCCTCCAGTCCTTCAGGTGCCTCGCCGAGCATCCATGTCGCGGTGCCCTTGGTGGTGATGGCGATCGGGCCGTGCCGGTACTCCATGGCGGGGTAGGCCTCGGTCCACGCCAGTGATGCCTCGCGCATTTTGAGTCCCGCTTCCAGAGCGAGCCCGACCGTCCAGCCACGCCCGAGGAAGGTGAACTGCGTGCAGTCGACGAGCCGTTCGGGCAGGGGTTCGGCGAGCGCGGTGCGCGCGTCGTCGACCACGGCTTCGGTGTGCAGGCCGAGGTGGGCTCGGAGCAGCGTGAGCGCGGTGGTGGCGAACCGGGTCTGCACGACGGACTGTTCGTCGGCGAAGTCGAGTACGACGATGTCGTCGGCGGCATGGATCACGGGCGTCCGGGGGTCCGCGGTGATCGCGGTCGTGCGGGTGCATCCCCGCAGCCGCCCGAGGAGTTCGAGTACCTCGGTCGTGGTGCCTGAGCGTGTAAGGGCGACAACCCTGTCGTACGCGCGGGCCCGGCCGGCGGGGAACTCGGAGGCGGCGAAGGCGTCGGTCTCGCCCTGGCCCGCCTGCTCACGCAGCGCCGCCGCTGCCTGCGCCATGAACCACGAGGTACCGCAGCCGACGATCGCGACCCGCTCCCCCGCCGCCGGAAGCACCGAGCGATGGCCGACGGCCAGGCCGACGGCGCGCTGCCAGCACTCAGGCTGGCTGTTCAACTCGTTCTCGACATGGCTCATGTCGGCCCCCTCCACACAGCGACTCGAGGTGCGATGCTCTTTTTTGCAAGATATCGAGCTGTTCCGAGCAGGATCAAGCATGCTGAGGGATCCGCACTGCGCTAGGGTCCCCGTGAAGATCGAGGAACGGAGAGTGCGGATGTCCCGCGACGCCCGCTGGAAGACGCTGCTGGAACTGCTCGTCGAGCGCGGCCGGCTGGACGTCGAGGAGGCGGCTGCCGAGCTGGACGTGTCGGCCGCGACGATCCGCCGGGACTTCGACCAACTCGCCGACCAGCAGATGCTCGTACGGACGCGGGGCGGCGCCGTCGTGCACGGCGTGTCGTACGAGCTGCCCCTGCGCTACAAGACCGCGCGGCGCGCCTCCGAGAAGGAACGCATCGCCAAGGCCGTGGCGGATCTCGTCTCACCCGGCGAGGTGGTCGGCCTGACCGGCGGCACCACCACCACCGGGGTGGCGCGCGCACTCGCCGTGCGACCCGATCTGGCCTCGGGCTCCCCGGCGTTGACGGTGGTGACGAACGCCCTCAACATCGCCAATGAGCTGGCGGTACGGCCACAGTTCAAGATCGTGGTGACCGGCGGTGTGGCCCGCCCGCAGTCCTACGAGCTCGTCGGCCCCCTCGCGGACGGCGTACTGGACCAGATCACCCTCGACACCGCCGTCCTCGGTGTCGTCGCCTTCGACGCGAACCATGGCGCGGCGGCGCACGACGAGGAGGAGGCCGCGATCAACCGGCTGCTGTGCGAGCGCGCGGAGCGCGTGGTGGTGGCCGCTGACTCCAGCAAGCTGGGACGACGGGCCTTCGCCCGCATCTGCGCCACGGAACGCGTGGACACGCTGGTCACCGACTCGGGCGTGGATCCCGAGACGGTGGCGGGGTTCGAGGAGGCGGGGGTGAGGGTCCTGGCGGTATGAGCCCCCGCGGCCCCAGGCCCGGCCGGGCGCCGCCGTACACGTCCGAACTCCTTGAGCGCCCGCGAACACCCTTGTACGCATCCGGGCCAGCGGTCCGTCGACACCTCGGGGGTGTCTGCGAAGACTCCGGTAGCGAGTTGTCGCGTTCCATACCTGGTTCCGCCGTAGCAACGACCTGCACCTCGGAGAGACCACCGCCGGTCTGGTAGCCGGCGTACCGATGCTGGCCCCGGGGGACACTGCTGCCGGGACCGCCCGCGATCGGCTTCATGGCGGACTGGTTCTCGCTCCCGGAAGCCCTGACAAGCGTGGCGGCACTGGCCGCGGTGGCGGCGCTCATCGGGTACGCGACCCGGCACGCGGCCACGCGGTGAGCAGTCTGAACGCCACGGAACCACCACCTCGCCGGGACCGCCTGCCCCTGTGAGAAGCTGAGCCGCGCTCAGATTCTCACGTCCTTTCAGACATCGGGGGAAGCAATGGGTTTCATCAACAACGCCAAGGCGAACGAGGCGACCAGAGTCGCCACCGAGGCGTACGGCGCCGGACGACAGATCCTGGTCTTCAAGATCATCGAGGCGAACTCCAGCCATCGCCACACCGGCCTCATGGCGGGCGTCGGCGAGCAGATCGAGGCCATCGAGGCACAGGGCTGGATACTCGACCGCATGGCCGGCGTGGAAGGCAAGGCGCTCACCGGCGAACGGACAGCGCTGATCTGCCTGTTCCGCCGCCGCTGAGGCGTAGAGAGGGTGGAACGCTTCGTGCAAGCGGCGGACGACGGTGACGCGACCGTCTCCCTAAGCCCCCTTCGACCGCACTCCATCGGGCACACTCACCGCATGGACACCTCCGAGCACATTCACACGCTGGAGGCGGAGGGCCGGTTGCTGGCCGTCGCCGCGGAGGAGGCCGGGCCGGACGCCAAGGTGCCGACCTGCCCCGGCTGGGAAGTGCGTGATCTGCTGCGGCACACGGGGATGGTGCACCGCTGGGCCGCCGCGTTCGTCGCCGAGGGCCACACCTCGTACCATCCCGACGGTGGTCTGCCGGATCTCGACGGCGGCGAGCTGCTGGCATGGTTCCGCGCGGGACACCGCGCGCTGGTCGAGACGCTCGCGACCGCCCCGCCCGATGTGGCGTGCTGGAGCTTTCTTCCGGCGCCGTCGCCGCTGGCCTTCTGGGCCCGACGGCAGGCGCACGAGACGGCGGTGCACCGGTTCGACGCGGAGTCGGCACGGGGCGGGACGCCCGAGACGATCGGCACGGACTTCGCCGTGGACGGGATCGACGAGCTGCTGTGCGGCTTCCACGCGCGGCCGAGGAGCAAGGTGCGTACCGAAGAACCACGCGTCCTGCGGGTGCGGGCGACCGACACGGACGCGGTGTGGACCGTCCGGATCTCCGCCGACCCCCCGGTGACCGAGCGCGACGGCGGCGGCGAGGCGGACTGCGAGGTCTCGGGCCCTGCCGCGCGGCTCTATCTGTCGCTGTGGAACCGGCTGCCGTTCCCCCGCGTCACGGGTGACAGCTCTCTCACGGCGCTGTGGCGGGAGAAGTCGGGCGTCACCTGGCGCTGACACAGCTGACCGAGCTGACCGATCAGGCGGACCGGTCCTCCGCCAGCATCCGCGTCAGCACCGCCCGCTGCAGCGGGCGCACCCGGGCATGCAGGTCACGTCCCTTCGCGGTCAGCGCGACGCGTACCCCGCGCCGGTCCTCCACGCACATGCCCCGCTCGACCAGGCCGTCCTTCTCCAGCCGCCCGATGAGCCGCGACAGCGCACTCTGACTGAGATGGACCCGCCCGGCGATCTCCTGCACCCGGTACGAGCAGCCGCCGTCCTCGGCCGCGCCTTCCGCGAGTACGTCGAGGACCTCGAAGTCGCTGGCGCCCAGGCCGTACTGGTGCAGCTCGCGGTCGAGTTCGCACATGGTGCGTGCGTGCACGGCGAGGATGTCCCGCCACTGGTCCACGAGCCCCTGCTCGGCCTTCTTCGCCGCCATGACCGCACGGTAGCAGAAGAAAGGTGTTTGTTGCATCGACATTAAATGCACTTGCATCAGATGCATGTGCATGTAGCGTGCTGCGCATGACCTCTCCGCTCACGGCTTCCGCGGCACACGAGCGCTGGACCCCACGACTGTGGGGAACCCTGCTGGTGCTCTGCGCCGCGATGTTCCTGGACGCTCTCGACGTCTCGATGGTCGGCGTCGCCCTGCCGTCCATCGGCTCCGAACTCGATCTGTCCACCTCGACCCTTCAGTGGATCGTCAGCGGCTACATCCTGGGATACGGCGGACTGCTGCTCCTCGGTGGACGCACCGCCGACCTGCTGGGCCGTCGCCGCGTCTTCCTCATCGCGCTCGGCGTCTTCGCGCTGGCCTCGCTGCTCGGCGGCCTCGTCGACTCCGGTCCGCTGCTGATCGCCAGCCGGTTCATCAAGGGCCTGAGTGCCGCGTTCACGGCGCCCGCAGGCCTGTCGATCATCACCACCACGTTCGCCGAGGGCCCGGTGCGCAACCGCGCGCTCTCCATCTACACCACCTGCGCGGCCACCGGTTTCTCGATGGGCCTCGTCCTGTCCGGCCTGCTCACCGAGGCCAGCTGGCGCCTGACGATGCTGCTGCCCGCACCCATCGCGCTCATCGCCCTGATCGCCGGGCTGAAGCTGATCCCGCACAGCGAGCGCGAGAAGAAGCACGGCGGCTACGACGTACCGGGCGCCGTCATCGGCACGGCCTCGATGCTGCTGCTCGTCTTCACCGTCGTCCAGGCGCCGGAGGCCGGCTGGACTTCGGCCCGCACCCTCCTCTCCTTCCTCGCCGTCGCCGTACTGCTCGCCGTCTTCGTGACGATCGAGCAGCGCGCCGCGAGCCCGCTGATCCGGCTCGGGGTACTGCGCTCCGGCAGCCAGATCAGGGCACAGCTGGGAGCGATGGCGTTCTTCGGTTCGTACGTCGGGTTCCAGTTCCTGGTCACGCTCTACATGCAGTCGCTGCTCGGCTGGTCGGCGCTGCAGACCGCGCTGGCCTTCCTGCCGGCCGGTGCGCTGGTCGCTCTGTCGGCGACGAAGATCGGCGCCGTGGTCGACCGGTTCGGGACCCCGCGGGTCATCGCCACGGGCTTCACGCTGCTGGTCATCGGCTACGCACTGTTCCTGCGGATCAGCCTGACACCGCAGTACGCGGCGGTGATCCTGCCCTCGATGCTGCTGCTCGGCGCGGCGTGCGCACTGGTCTTCCCGTCGCTCAACATCCAGGCCACCAACGGCGTCGACGACGACGAACAAGGCATGGTGTCCGGCCTGCTGAACACGTCGGTCCAGGTGGGCGGCGCGATCTTCCTGGCCGTGGTGACGGCCGTGGTGACCGCGAACGGCCACGGGGGCTCGTCCCCGCAGGCCGTACTGGACAGCTTCCGTCCGGGCCTGGTCGTGGTGACGGCCATCGCACTCGCTGGACTGCTGGTCACGCTCCCCGGGCTCCGCGCGCGGCGGCCGCAGCAGACTGTGCTCGTCGCGAAGTCCGTACAAGAGGACGAGTCCGTGCAGGCGGAGCGGGAGACGGCGGAGGAACGCGTCACCGTCCGCGACTGACATTCCACCGACCGACTGAAACCACCAGCACGCGCGCGTGCCCGGCGCTCAACGTCCCTGTGCGCCGGGCACGCGCGCGTGTCCGTGTCCCGTACGTGCCGTGGGCGCCTCGAGGTCAGCCCAGCCACCCCGGCCGTACCAAGCCCGACTCATAAGCCAGGACCACGAGTTGGGCACGGTCGCGGGCGCCCAGCTTCACCATGGTGCGGCTGACGTGGGTCTTGGCGGTGAGCGGGCTGACGACGAGGCGGCGGGCGATCTCCTCGTTCGACAGGCCGATGCCGACCAGAGCCATCACCTCCCGTTCCCGCTCGGTGAGTTCGGACAGTGACTCGGCGGCCGCGGGTTCCTTGGAGCGGGCCGCGAACTCCCCGATCAGCCGTCGCGTCACACTCGGCGACAGCAGCGCGTCGCCGTTCACCACCGCGCGGACAGCGCGCAGCAGTTCCTCCGGCTCGGTGTCCTTGACCAGGAAGCCCGAAGCACCGGCCCGGATCGCCTCGAAGACGTACTCGTCCAGTTCGAAGGTGGTGAGCATGACCACCTTCACCGCCGCAAGGTCCGGATCGCCGGTGATGCGGCGGGTCGACGCGAGGCCGTCGACCAGGGGCATGCGGATGTCCATCAGGACCACGTCGGGGCGCAGCTCGCGCACCATGCGCAGCGCCTCCTCCCCGTCCGCTGCCTCCCCGGCCACCTCGATGTCCGGCTGAGCGTCCAGCAATGCCCTGAAGCCGGCTCTCACCAGTGACTGGTCGTCGGCGAGAAGTACGCGGATCACCGGCCCTCCTTGAGCGGCAGGACGGCGGACACGCGGAAACCGCCGTCGGGGCGCGTGCCCGCTTCGATCGCGCCACCGAGGACGGCGGCACGTTCCCGCATGCCGGCGAGGCCGTTGCCGCTTCCACCGGCGTCCACGCCGGTCGCGGGCCCGTCGTCGTCGACGCGCAGGCGCAGTGCCCGGTCCTCGTACCGTACGAGCACGCGCGCGTGCCGGGATCCCGAGTGCCTCACGACGTTCGTCAGCGCCTCCTGGACGATACGGAAAGCGGCGAGGTCGGTGCCGGGCGGCAACGCCACATGCTGCCCCTCCGTCTCGACGCCGACGGTGAGTCCGGCGCTCGAGGCCTGCTCGACCAGCTCGGAGAGCCGGTCGAGTCCCGGAGCCGGGGCGCGGGGGGCATCCCCGGGTGTGCGGAGCGTGTCGAGGACCTGGCGCACCTCGCCCAGCGCCTCCTTGCTCGCCGCCTTGATGGTGGTCAGCGCGGTGCGGGCCTGCTCGGGGTCGGAGTCGAGCAGCGCCAGGCCCACACCCGCCTGGACATTGATCACGGAGATGCTGTGGGCCAGTACGTCGTGCAGTTCCTGGGCGATCCGCAGCCGCTCCTCGTCGGCACGGCGCTTGGCGGCCAGCCGCCGCTCGGCGCGTTCGCGGTCCCACTGTTCGCGGCGTGCGCGGGCCAGTTCGGAGACCGCCACGATGGCCGCCACCCAGGCGGCGATGACCGCTTCCTGGCCCCAGGACGTGGGCCTGTCGTTCGGCGGGGGCAGATAGGCGTAGAGCCAGTGGGCCACCAGCAGATGCCCCGCCCACAGCATGACGACAGCCGCCCAGACCGCCCGGCGGTGCCCGGAGACGATCGCGCTGAAGAAGCCCACGGCGACGGTGAGGAAGATCGGCCCGTACGGATACCCGGCACCCACATAGATCATCGCGACGGCCGCCGTACCGAAGGTCACGAGCACCGGGTACCGCTGCCGCCACAGCAGCAGGCCGGTGCCCGCGATGAGCAGTACCCGGGCGAGGACGTCAAGATCGGCGCGTTCGCCGGCCTGTTGGTGTGCCGCGAAGTGGGAGCCGGCGAGCACGAACACGGTGAGCAGCAGCGTGGAGCGCCAGGGCCACCGCGCGCGACGTACGTCCTCGTCGTCGTGGGCGGGGGCCCGCCAGTTCCACCAGGGCGGTCCGTGCCGCCACCACGCCGGCGGCCCGTGCCGGCACCACCGCGGTGTCCCGCCCCGGGTCCACAACGCCGGGCCACCGCGTTGCCGTACGCGCTGCTCCTCCATGCCTGCCACGCTAGACGCCGGCACCGGCCAGGGGCGTCAACCATGCGTGGCGATCACACATACTCCCGCTGGAGTACCTCAGGTTCGGGTGCCGCGGCCTCGCTGGTCCCGAACCGCCGGTTCAGGCGGCGCAGCGGCCGCTCATCGGACGCACTGCTTGCCTACGAGGAGGCGCGGCGGCGCATCGCGGATGTGATGAGCGCGGATCCGTGGGCCCGAGCTGCGCTCACTGTATGAGCGGATCCCGCGTCAGGATCCGGCCCTTCTGCCGCCCGAGGTCGTACCCTTGCCCCTGCCCTGAGGGCGATAAGGTGCCTCGGCGTTTCGGCCGTGGTTCAACAGGCCTACGTAATGGGCGAGTTGGGTGACAGCGTGGGTGAAGAACACCGCGCGGTCCTCGACGACCCGGTGGAACTGCCCGAAGACCTCGAAGCCGACCAGTCCGTACAGCTGCGCCCACGCGGACACCAGGGCCGCGACCACCTCCGGCGGCAGGTCGGGCGCCAGATCCGCCGTCATGCGCTCCGCCTCGGGCCTCAGGTCGGCCGGGAGCGGCGGGCGTGCGATACCGCGCCCCTCCCAGGCGCCACGGACGACACCGATGAGCAACAGCCCGACGCGCGACGCCGCGGGGACGGTCGAGTCGGGCGCGGAGTAGCCGGGCACGGGCGAGCCGTAGATGAGCGCGTACTCGTGCGGATGTGCCAGTGCCCAGGCGCGCACCGCCTCGCAGACGGTGGTCCACTGCTGCACCGGCTCGGCGTCGGCGGCCTTGGCGTGCGCCGACTCCGCGGCCTCGCCGAGGGAGTCGTAGGCGTCGATGATGAGGGCGGTCAGCAGGTCGTCGCGGCTCGGGAAATAGCGGTAGAGGGCGGAGGACACCATGCCGAGCTCGCGGGCCACGGCGCGGAGCGAGAGCTTGGCGGCGCCCTCGGCGGCGAGCTGTCTGCGCGCCTCGTCCTTGATGGCGGCGGTGATCTCGGTACGCGCCCGGGCACGGGCTCCACGTGCGGTGCTCATAAGGGCAGTGTCCCACGGTTTCGGAGCAGTGCACACAAACGAGAGCGCCGCATCAAAAAGAGAGCACTGCTCTTGCTTTGGATCACCGATCCCGTGCACACTGCTCTCGAGCGAGAGCAGTGCTCTCTCAACGGGTGGAGGTCACCATGGCACAGCAGCACTACATCAAGCCCGGCGCCTTCGAAGCGGGCATGAACCGCTTCATCGGATGGATCGCCCGCCGCGGCATCAGCCTCCTCGGCCACGCCGAGCTGTCCGTCCGCGGCCGCAAGAGCGGAGAGTGGCGCCGCGTCCCGGTCAACCCGCTGCCGTACGAGGGCGGCCGCTACCTGATCTCGGCCCGCGGACACTCCGAGTGGGTGCGCAACATGAGGGCCGCCGGCGGGGGCCGCCTCCAGGTCGGCCGCCGCACCCAGGAGTTCACCGCGGTGGAGCTTCCGGACGACCAGAAGCCCACAATCCTGCGCACCTACCTCAAGAAGTGGGGCTGGGAGGTCGGCCGCTTCTTCGGCGACATCACCGCCGACTCCACCGACGAGGAGCTGCTCGCGGCGGCGCACAAGCACCCCGTCTTCCGCATCACGGTCAAGAGCTGAGGACGCTCAGAACCGCAGTCGGCGCTCAGTCCCGTCAGCCGGGTCGGAGTGCGCACGCAGACAATTGCGCCTACGCAGACGGATCCAGGGCGCTCAGAGCGCGCCCCGCCATCGGGTGGGTCCTGACGAGCTCGCCCAGCGAGGTCGACCCCTGGGTGATGCCCGTGAACGCCTTCCAGGCGGGCCTGAACCCGGTGATCGCCGCGTGGAACAGGCCGGGCCTGCGCTCGAAAACGGCCAGCAGGCGCTTGCCGACGCTCATCTCGACACCGAGTCCCGCCTTGACGGCGAAGGCATAGTTGAGCGCCTGGCGCCGGGTGTCCACCGCGTCGTGCGCCTCGGCGATGCGTACCGCCCACTCCCCCGCGAGCCGCCCGGAGCGCAGCGCGAACGAGATGCCCTCGCGGGTCCACGGCTCCAGCAGTCCCGCAGCATCGCCGCACACCAGGACCCGGCCGCGCGAGAGCGGGGAGTCATCGCTGCGGCAGCGGGTCAGATGCCCGGAGGAGAGGCTGGGTTCGAAGCCTGCGAGACCGAGCCGCCCGATGAAGTCCTCCAAGTACCGCTTCGTGGCGGCGCCCTCGCCGCGCGCGGAGATGACACCGACGGTCAGCGTGTCGTCCTTCGGGAACACCCAGCCGTAACTGCCCGGAAGCGGGCCCCAGTCGATGAGGACCCGGCCCTTCCAGTCCTCGGCCACGGTGGGCGGAACCGGGATCTCCGCCTCCAGCCCCAGGTCGACCTGTTCGAGCTTCACGCCGACATGGGCTCCTATGCGGCTGGCGCTGCCGTCCGCGCCGACGACGGCCCGCGCGTACAGCGTCTCGCCGCCCTGCAGCACGACGGCGACGGTGCGCCGGTCCGGTACGACCGGCCCGTGCTGCTCGACCCGGGAGACCGTGACGCCGGTACGCAGTTCGGCGCCCGCCTTCTGCGCGTGCTCGACCAGCTGCTGGTCGAACTCCGGCCGGTTGATGAGCCCGAACAGCATGTGCCGTGAACGGCGGGTACGGGTGAACTTGCCGTCAAGGGAGAACGTCACGGCGTGCACCCGGTCCTTGAAGGGCAGTTCGAAGCCGGGCGGCAGTGCGTCGCGCGAGGGGCCGATGATGCCCCCACCGCACGTCTTGTAGCGGGGCAGCTCGGCCTTCTCCAGGATCAGCACCCGGCGCCCCGCGACCGCTGCCGCATAGGCGGCGGAGGCACCCGCTGGTCCGGCCCCGACCACCACGACGTCCCATACCTGCCGAGCGTCGTCCGCTGAGTTCTCGCTTGAGTTCTCGCTGCTCACGATGGTCTGCCGCTCCCGATCCAGCCGTCTGCCGCACTTTCCCCCGCATCCTACGGCGGACGCCGCCGCCCGCCGCTGTGGGAGGATCGGCAATGTGTTCGCCGTACATCCATGACGCGCGAACCCACAGACCGAAACACTACGAATACGTACACAAGCGCACGCGTGCAGGCACATGCATGCGCGCGCCGTCGCACCTACGAGGAGCGTGCCCATGTCGCCGAATCCGATCGCCGAGACCGTCGCCGCGCTGATGCCTCGGGCGAAGGCGGAGCTCACCGACCTGGTGGCCTTCAAGTCGGTGGCGGACTTCGAGCAGTTCCCCAGGAGCGAGAGCGAGAAGGCCGCGAACTGGGTGGCGGACGCACTGCGTGCGGAGGGCTTCCAGGATGTGGCGCTGCTGGACACCCCCGACGGCACGCAGTCGGTGTACGGCTTCCTGCCCGGCCCCCAGGGTGCGCCGACCGTGCTGCTGTACGCGCACTACGACGTGCAGCCACCGCTCGACGAGGCGGCATGGACGACCCCGCCCTTAGTCCTGACCGAGCGGAACGGCCGGTGGTACGGGCGCGGTGCCGCCGACTGCAAGGGCGGCGTGATCATGCATCTGCTGGCGCTGCGCGCCCTCCAGGCGAACGGCGGCGTCCCCGTCAACGTCAAGGTGATCGCCGAGGGTTCGGAGGAGCAGGGAACAGGCGGCCTCGAGCGGTACGCCGAGGAGCACCCGGAGCTGCTGGCTGCCGACACGATCGTCATCGGCGACTCGGGCAACTTCCGCGTGGGCCTGCCCACGGTCACCTCCACGCTGCGCGGCATGACCATGGTCCGCGTACGCATCGACACCCTCGAAGGCAACCTGCACTCCGGCCAGTTCGGCGGCGCGGCGCCCGATGCGCTGGCCGCCCTCGTGCGCGTACTGGACTCGCTGCGCGCAGAGGACGGGTCGACGACGATCGACGGGCTCACGGGCGACACCGCGTGGGACGGACTGCAGTATCCGGAGGCCGACTTCCGCAAGGACGCCAGGGTGCTGGACGGCGTGCAGCTGATCGGTTCCGGCACGGTCGCCGACCGGATCTGGGCGCGGCCGGCCGTCACCGTCCTGGGCATCGACTGCCCGCCGGTGGTGGGTGCCACGCCGTCCGTGCAGGCGAGCGCGCAGGCGCTGATCAGCCTGCGCGTGCCTCCGGGCGTCGACGCGGCAGAGGCGACGAAGCTGCTGCTGGCCCATCTCGAGGCGCACACGCCGTGGGGTGCGCGCGTGCAGACGGAACAGATCGGCCAGGGCCAGGCGTTCCGCGCGAACACCGCCAGCCCCGCGTACGCGGCGATGGCGGATGCGATGAGCGTCGCGTACCCGGGTGAGGAGATGCAGTACGCGGGCCAGGGCGGCTCCATCCCGCTGTGCAACACGCTCGCCGCGCTCTACCCGGACGCGGAGATCCTGCTGATCGGCCTGAGCGAGCCGGAGGCGCAGATCCACGCGGTCAACGAGAGCGTGTCCCCGGAGGAACTGGAGCGGCTGTCGGTCGCGGAAGCGCTGTTCCTGCGCAATTACGCGGCCAGTTGACGTAAGCGGGGGACGTAGTGGGGGCGCGGCGACGGGCGGGAGCCACTCGTCGGCCGCCGCCACGATCCGGTCGTACGCACGCACAACGCTGCACAAGGCGGCACGCGGGACCGCTGCGCCCGTCAGCCGACCGGCACGCCGCCCTCCAGATAGAGGGCCGCTCCGCGCTCGCGCGCACGCAGGGCCCAGCGGAGCCGCTCGTACCGGACGGGCGGCAGGAGTGAGGCCGCCTCATGTTCGGTGACGAAGCGCCAGTCGCGCAGTTCGGGGCCCGGCAGAAGCATCCGCCGGGTCTCTCCGCTGTCGAGCCGCCCGCCGTCGTAGAGCAGGCGCAGCCCGCCGTATCCGGGCGGGTTGGGCAGTTCCCAGTCGACGACCAGCAGCCGTGGCACGTCCTGGAGCCGGATGCCGGTCTCCTCGGCGACCTCGCGCATGCCCGCGCGCGCGGGAGCCTCACCTGATTCGACGACACCTCCGGGAAACTCCCAGCCCGGCTTGTACGTCGGATCGACGAGCAGCACCCGGTCCTGTTCGTCGAAGAGCAGTACGCCGGATGCGACGGTCTCGGCAGTCGGCTCAGGGCTCTGCACGATGTCGCAGACGGGCGCGTCCCCGGTACGCACGGCGTCGGCTATGCGGACCGCGGTCTCGTACGGGGTGAGCGGGCCGTTGTCGACGAGGTGGGCGTCGGTGGTGAGCCAGGAGCCGAGCGCCGCCTGGTACGGCTCGATGTGGTCGTAGGACCACTGGCGCACGCGCATCTCGCCGTCGGGTGTGCCGGGCGGTATGTCACGGTCGGCTATTCGCTCTCGGAGGATCGTTTCGGCCGGGGCGAGAAGCACATGCCTCACCGGGATCCTCCGCGAGGCGAGCCCGCCGAAGATCTCGTCGCGGTACTCCTGGCGCAGCAGGGTCATGGGGACCACGAGGACTCCCCCCAGCTCGGCGAGCAGCGCCGCGGCCGTGTCGACGACGAGGCGCCGCCAGATCGGCAGATCCTGGAAGTCCGTGACCTCGGCGAGGCGCTTGGGCGGCAGGAGATACGACAGTCCCCCGCCGATGAGCTCGGGGTCGAAGAGCGTGCTGTTCGGGATCAGGTCGATCAGTTCCCGTGCGGTCGTCGTCTTTCCCGCACCGAACGCGCCGTTGATCCAGACGATCACGTTTCCCCCTCTTCTGTTGGCCCCCTGTGGCTTGCCCGCTCAACCCTGCCACGGAAACCAGCCCCTGATGACGGCGACAGCACGTCCCCGATCACTTGACGGATCCGAACGGTAGCTGACTGTTCCCGAAGCCGGGCCTTGGCCTTAGTCTTGCTCCATGTCCCCGAGCCCACAGCCTTCTGGGTCCGTGCGGTCTGCCTCCGCGGTGAACGAGCAGATCCGCGAGTTGTGGCTGCGCGCAGGCGGCACGCTGTCCGCCGAAGAGCGCGTGGAGTACGAAAAGCTGGTCATGGAATGGGCAGCGGCCGTCCGCTGCAGTGTCGGCGAGGCCGCGTAGGCCGCGCCCGCAACGCATACGTCCATGGCCGGTCTGGGGTTCGTCGCGCTGGGCGTGGTGCTCATTGCAGCAGGAGCCGTCTGGAACGGACGCGCCCTTCGCCCCCTGTCGCGGAAACGGGCCCGCGCGGCGCTGGCACGCGACTACCGGAGGCATCTGCTCCGCTCCGCCGACATGGCGATCGCGGCGGCGCGCCGCAGGGCCGACCGCGGCGAGCCTGTCATCGTCCGCATCGACGACGTGATCGGCGTCGCGTCCCAGCACTTCGGCCACACCTACGTACCACGCGAACAGGCGGCCGCCGCGCTCCGTCAGCGGTACAAGGCGGGCGGCTGCCGCGCGGACTGCATGACGGACGCCTTCGACTGACGGCGAGAGGTCTCCTGGTCGGGCGCCTCGCCCGCCGACCGCGGCGGCGGTCGTAATCGGTGTGACCGGCAGCCTGGTCGCGGGTTAGAGTCCCGGCATGTACTTGCATCAGATCTACGGCTGACACGGACAGGGGCAGTGCCCCCGCCTCCGCCCCGCATACCCATGTGCGCCCCGCCGGCAGGACCTGCCTCTCGCAGCGGTCGGCGCACCGGTTTGCCGTGTCCTTGTCTCGCCGTAGACCTGAAATGAGTGATCTTCCATGTCCCGTCGCCGTGCCCACATCGCGATGGTCGGCATCCCCGCCGTCAGCCACGTCCTGCCGAGCCTTGAGATCATCCGCGAGCTGGTGGCCCACGGCCATCGGGTGACCTACGCCAACGACCCGGCGGTGGCCGACCTGATCGCAGCCACCGGCGCTGAACTCGTACCCTGCACCTCCGTGCTGCCGGTCGCCGACAACAACTGGCCAGACGACCCCATCGCCGCGATGGACCTCTTCCTCGACGACGCCATTCAGGCCCTCCCGCAGTTGCGCGCCGCCTACGACCACGACCGTGCGGACCTCTACCTGTACGACATCGGTGCCTACGCCGCGCGCGCCCTCGCGGAGACGCAGGACCGCCCCGTCATGCAGCTGTCCCCGACCTTCGTGGCCTGGAAGAGCTACGGCGAAGATGTGGGAGCACACCTGTGGCAGCTGCCGGGCGCAGACGCGTACCGAGCGAAGTTCGCACAGTGGCTCACCGACTGTGGGGCGTCCACCACCGACGTGGACACCTTCTCAGGCCGCCCCGCGCGGGCCCTTGCGCTGATCCCCCGAGCGATGCAACCGCACGCCGACGAGGTCGACACCGAGGCGGTGACATTCGTCGGCCCCTGTCTGGGTCCGCGTGGGGATGAGGGTGCCTGGACGCGTCCCGCCGATGCCGAGAACGTGCTTCTGATCTCCCTGGGCTCGGCGTACACGCGCCAGCCGGAGTTCTACCGCCAGTGCCTGGCGGCCTATGGCGACCTGCCCGGCTGGCACGTCGTACTCCAGATCGGGAAGTACACCGACCCGCAGGAACTCGGCGACATCCCGCCCAACGTCGAAGTGCACTCCTGGGTGCCTCAGCTGGCGATTCTTGAACAGGCCGACGCCTTCGTCACCCATGCGGGAATGGGAGGCAGCAGCGAAGGGCTGCTCACCGGCGTTCCGATGATCGCCGTCCCGCAGGGCGCCGAGCAGTTCGTCAATGCCGACCGGCTTGTCGAGTTGGGCGTGGCCCGCCGCATCGACACCGCGGAAGCCACCGCTGAGACCCTACGGACCGCGCTGAGTGAACTTGTCGCCGACGCGGAGGTATCCCGCCGCTCGGCGCTGCTCCGTGCCGAGGCGCGAGCCGAGGGTGGCACCAAGCGGGCCGCCGACCTCATCGAGGACATGCTGGGCTGAGCTTCGCCCGCGGCCGACCAAGGGTGGTGAGGCGGCGCCCCGCTGCTTCACCACCCTCGGCTCTTCACACGCGAACCCCTCACGGGGGCTGAGCGCTCAGCCGCCAACCCCGGCCACAGCCGTCCCGGCCCCCGCCCCGAGAGCCGCCGCGGCCGCGCCCACCAGGCCGGCGTCCGTGCCCATCAGTGCGGGCACCACGGTGAGGCGCTGCACGAACGAGAGGGTCGCGTAGTCCCGCAGGGCCCTGCGAAGGGGTGCGAAGAGGAGATCGCCGGACTTCGCCACTCCCCCGCCGATCACTGCGATGTCGATCTCGACGAGCGTGGCGGTGGCCGCGATGGCGGCGGCCAGCGCTTTAGCCGCGCGTTCGAACGAGGCGACGGCCACCGGATCACCGGCACGCGCGGCCTCCGCCACGGCGGCGGCCGAGGTGTCGCCGTCGGGACCGGGCCGCCATCCCGCCTCCAGCGCGCGGCGTGCGATGTTCGGGCCGCTGGCGATCCGCTCCACGCAGCCGCGCGCTCCGCACGGACAGAGATCACCGTCGAGATCGACGCTGATGTGTCCGATGTGGCCGGCGTTGCCCGTCGGGCCGGGGTGGAGGCCGCCGCCGAGGACGAGGCCTCCGCCGACCCCGGTGGAGACGACCATGCAGAGTGCGTTGTCGTGACCGCGGGCGGCGCCCTGCCAGTGCTCGGCGGCCGCGATGGCGACCCCGTCGCCGACGAGTTCGACGGGCAGCCCGGGGGCAGCCGCCCGTACCCGTTCGACGAGGGGAAAGTCGCGCCAGCCTGGGACGTTGACCGGGCTCACCGTGCCGGCCGAGGCGTCGACCGGGCCCGCGCTGCCGATGCCCACGGCCCGCGCCCGGGTCCACAGCGGGGAGGCCGTGAGCTCGCCGACCACATCTGCGACGGCGCGCATCACCGTCTCGCCGTCTTCCTGCGCCGGCGTCGGGCGCTGTGCGCGCACAAGGATCCGACCGTCACCGTCCACCAGGGCTCCGGCGATCTTGGTTCCGCCGATGTCGAGGGCGGCGACGAGGTCGTTCTGCATCAGCGTGGGATCTCCTGTGAAGCGCAGGGTGCGGAGAGTGAACGATACGGGGGCGATGGACAGTCTCTCCCCCTTCTGACAACGTTGTCCAGGGCCTATGCTCAGGTGCACATCCTTATGCAGCCCATCCTTATGCAGGATGCACCCGACCTCGGTGCGCATCCGGTGCATACGACCTACTCGTGGACGACAGGACAGGACAGCGCGAACGTGGCCGACCCCGCCCGACGACCCGACAACCGCTACGGCTCTCGTCCGACCATGAAGGACGTCGCCACGCGCGCCGGAGTCGGCCTGAAGACGGTCTCTCGCGTGGTGAACGGCGAGCCCGGCGTCACGCCCGACACCGAACGCCGCGTCCAGGCGGCCATCGACGCCCTGGGCTTCCGGCGCAACGACAGCGCACGGGTCCTCCGCAAGGGCCGCACCGCCAGCATCGGCCTGGTCCTCGAGGACCTGGCAGACCCTTTCTACGGCCCGCTCAGCCGCGCCGTCGAGGAGGTCGCCCGCGCCCACGGCGCCCTGCTCATCAACGGATCCAGCGCCGAGGACCCGGACCGCGAGCAGGAGTTGGCCCTCGCCCTCTGCGCACGCCGCGTGGACGGGCTGGTGATCATCCCGGCCGGCGACGACCATCGCTATCTGGAGCCCGAGATCAAGGCGGGCGTCGCCACCGTCTTCGTGGACCGGCCCGCCGGGAAGATCGACGCCGCTGCCGTGGTCTCCGACAGCTTCGGCGGCGCGCGGGACGGCGTCGCCCATCTCATCGCTCACGGCCACCGCCGGATCGGCTTCATCGGCGACCGGCCGAACATCCACACCGCGGCCGAGCGCCTGCGGGGCTACCGCGCGGCCATGGCAGACGCGGGCATACCGGTCCAGGACGCCTGGATGTCGCGGGGTGCCACGGATCCGGAGCGGGTCCGGCGGGCTGCCGAGGAGATGCTGAGCGGCCCGGAGCCGGTCACCGCGTTCTTCGCGGGCAACAACCGTGTGACCGTGACGGTGGTGCGTGTCCTCTCCGAACGTCCGCGCCCCGTGGCCCTGGTCGGCTTCGACGACTTCGAACTCGCCGATCTGCTGCAGCCGGGCGTGACCGTCGTCGCCCAGGACGCCGCGCAGCTGGGACGTACGGCCGCGGAGCGGTTGTTCCAGCAGCTGGACGGTGTGCTCGCCGCGCCGGAGCGCACCGTGCTCCCGACGCGGCTGATCACACGGGGTTCGGGCGAACTCCCGCCCGCCGGCTGACCGCTGACCCCGTGCGACCGCAACCATCGGCCACACCGCTACTACTGGCCACACCCCCGGGCGGGGCTACTACTGGCCGGAGACCGTCAGATCACCGCGCCGCGGTGCCACGTACCGCTCGAGGTCGGTGCGCGTGAGTCCGCTCAGGCGCGCCACCTCGCCGATGTCGAGGGCTCCGCAGTCGAGACCGCGCAGCAGATAGCCGCTGAGGGCCTTGGCCGTCGCGGGCTCGTCCATGATGTCCCCGCCGACCCGGTTGGCGTAGGCGGCCAGGCGCGCCGCGGCCTGCGCGAAACCCTCCCGGTAGAAGGCGAACACGGCGGCGTAGCGGGTCGGGATATGGCCCGGGTGCATGTCCCAGCCCTGGTAGTAGGCGCGGGCCAGCGCCCGGCGGGTGAGGCCGTAGTGCAGCCGCCAGGCGTCGTGGACCTTCTCGGTCGTGCCGACCGGCAGCACGTTGGTGGAGCCGTCCGAGACGCGGACGCCGGTGCCCGCGGCGGCGACCTGCATGATCGCCTTGGCGTGGTCGGCGGCCGGGTGGTCGCTGGCCTGGTAGGCGGCGCTGACGCCGAGGCAGGCGCTGTAGTCGAAGGTGCCGTAGTGCAGGCCGGTGGCGCGGCCCTCGGCGGCGTCGATCATCCGGGCGACGGTCGCCGTCCCGTCGGGGGCGAGGATGGCCTGGCTGGTCTCGATCTGTATCTCGAAGCCGATCCTGCCGGGCTCCAGGCCGCGGGCCTTCTCGAACGCCTCGAGGAGCCGGACCATGGCGGTGACCTGCTCGGCGTAGGTCACCTTGGGCAACGTCAGAACGAGCCCGTCGGGCAGACCGCCGGCCTCCATCAGCCCGGTGAGGAAGATGTCGAGCGTGCGGATGCCGCGGTCGCGTACGGCGGCCTCCATGCACTTCATGCGGATGCCCATGTACGGGGCCGCGGTGCCGTTCTCGTACGCCTGGGCGACCAGCCGTGCCGCGCGGGCGGCCGCCTCGTCCTCCTCCGTGTCGGGGCGGGGCCCGTAGCCGTCCTCGAAGTCGATGCGCAGGTCCTCGATGGGCTCGCGCTGCAGCTTGGCGCGGACACGCTCGTACACGGGTACGGCGAGGTCGTCGCTCAGACCGAGGACGGCAGCGAGCGAGGCGGCGTCCGGGGCGTGTTCGTCGAGGGCCTTCAGCGCCTGGTCGCCCCAGGAGCGGATGGTGTCGGCGGTGAAGACGTCACCGGGGACGTAGACCGTGTGGACGGGCTGACGGGTGCCGGGGTCTCCGGGGTAGCGGCGCTCGAGCTGCGCGTCCACCAGGGCGAGGGTGGCACTGATGTCCTCTCTGACCGCGCCGGCGAGGCTCGTGGCCACCTTCTCCTGCTGCCCCATGCCCACACCCTCCGCCGTCACTTTTCCGAGTCACGGAATCAACAATCCGTTGAGCGAAGCTATCCATGGCGCTTCCCGCTGGTCAACACCCTCTTCCCCCTGCGCGGACGGGGTGAGCCACAGGCCCTGATAAGGCAGGAGGCCCCCGCGACCGATGCATGCGGTCGCGGGGGCCTCACAGGCTCCGATGGAGGCACCTCCCAGGCCCTTGAGGCACTGGGGGAGGATCAGCCCTTGCGGGACTTGATCTCCTCGGTGAGCTGCGGGACGACCTCGAACAGGTCGCCGACCACGCCGTAGTCGACCAGGTCGAAGATCGGGGCCTCGGCGTCCTTGTTGATCGCCACGATCGTCTTCGAGGTCTGCATACCGGCCCGGTGCTGGATCGCACCCGAGATACCCGAGGCGATGTACAGCTGCGGCGACACGCTCTTACCGGTCTGGCCGACCTGGTTGGAGTGCGGGTACCAGCCCGCGTCCACCGCGGCACGCGACGCGCCGACCGCCGCGCCCAGGCTGTCGGCCAGCGCCTCGATGATCGCGAAGTTCTCCGCACCGTTCACACCACGGCCACCGGAGACCACGATCGCCGCCTCGGTCAGCTCCGGACGACCCGTCGACTCACGCGGCGTCCGCGCGGTGACCTTCGTACCCGTGGCCTTCTCCGAGAAGGACACGTTCAGCGCCTCGACCGCACCCGCAGCCGCAGCCGCCTCGACCGGCGCCGAGTTCGGCTTGACCGTGATGACCGGCGTGCCCTTGGAGACACGGGACTTGGTGGTGAACGACGCGGCGAACACCGACTGGGTGGCCACCGGGCCGTCGTCGCCGGCCTCCAGGTCGACGGCGTCGGTGATGATGCCCGAACCGATACGGACCGCCAGACGCGCGGCGATCTCCTTGCCCTCGGCGGACGACGGCACCAGCACCGCGGCCGGGGACACGGCCTCGTACGCGGCCTGCAGCGCGTCCACCTTCGGCACGACCAGGTAATCGGCGTACTCGGGCGCGTCGTGGGCGAGGACGCGGACCGCGCCGTGCTCACCGAGCGTGGCGGCAGTCGCCTCCGCGCCGGCACCCAGCGCGACGGCGACCGGCTCGCCGATCCGGCGGGCCAGGGTCAGCAGCTCCAGCGTGGGCTTGCGGACGGCACCGTCCACGTGGTCGACGTAGACGAGAACTTCAGCCATGGGACTTCTTCTCTCCTGCTTGCGAAGTATTGCGGGGCGGTTAGGGGTGATGACCGAAGCTCAGATGAACTTCTGGCCGGCCAGGAACTCGGCCAGCTGCTTGCCGCCCTCGCCCTCGTCCTTGACGATCGTGCCGGCCGTGCGGGCCGGACGCTCCGCCGCCGCCTCGACCTTGGTCCAGGCACCCTCGAGACCGACCTCGTCCGCCTCGATCTCCAAGTCCTCCAGGTCCCAGGACTCCACCGGCTTCTTCTTCGCCGCCATGATGCCCTTGAACGACGGGTAGCGGGCCTCACCCGACTGGTCCGTCACCGACACCACCGCCGGAAGCGAAGCCTGAAGCTGCTCGGACGCGGTGTCACCATCCCGGCGGCCCCTGACCACGCCGTCCTCGACGGAGACCTCGGAGAGCAGGGTGACCTGCGGGACACCCAGGCGCTCGGCCAGCAGGGCCGGGACCACACCGGCGGTGCCGTCGGTGGAGGCCATGCCGGAGACCACCAGGTCGAAGCCGGCCTTCTCGATCGCCTTGGCCAGGACCAGAGAGGTGCCGATGACATCCGTGCCGTGCAGGTCGTCGTCCTCGACGTGGATCGCCTTGTCCGCGCCCATCGACAGCGCCTTGCGCAGCGCGTCCTTGGCGTCCTCCGGGCCCACCGTCAAAACGGTGATCTCCACGTCGTCGTCGGAGTTCTCGGAGATCTGCAGCGCCTGCTCGACCGCGTACTCGTCCAGCTCCGACAGCAGCCCGTCGACGTCGTCACGGTCGACGGTCAAGTCATCGGCGAAGTGCCGGTCGCCAGTGGCGTCGGGCACGTACTTCACAGTGACAACGATCCTCAAGCTCACGCCGGCTCTCCTACTGCATCGTCATTTCAGGGCTGCCTTGTTGCAGGCAGCATAGGCGCCTGAAGCGGCAGATTCCGCTCGTGGCGGCCCTCGCTCCGAACGAAATATTACTCGTCAGTACACCCATTACTTACCCGCTAAGCAAGCGCTTTGAACTGTGACCTTTGCAACGCTGCGTAACCGGGATCTCTCAGTCGCGCAGGGCGTTGAAGCGCCCCTGGTGGTACACGAGGGGGCGACCGACACCGGCGGGGTCCCCCACCACGGCCTCGGCCAGAACGATGCGGTGGTCCCCGGCCGGCACCCGGGCGACGACCCGGCAGACGAGCCAGGCGAGAACGCCATCGAGCACGGGCACGCCGTGCGGGCCTTCGTACCAGCGGGTGGGCGCACCGAAGCGGTCGGCGCCGCTCCTGGCGAAGGTGGCGGCCAACTGCTGCTGGTGCTCGCCGAGTATGTGCACTCCGACATGCTCGGACTCGGCGATGACCGGCCAGCTCGAGGCGCCGAGGCCGATGCCGAACGAGACGACGGGGGGCTCGGCGGAGACGGAGGTGAGGGATGTGGCGGTGAAGCCGACGGGGCGGCTGCCCTGCGCGGTGATCACCGCCACACCGGCGGCATGCTGCCGGAAGACGGAGCGCAGGAGGTCCGGGGAGGCGAGCTGAGGAGTGCCGAGACCGGGCGTGGCCGTCATGCGGTTGTCCTTCTGGTGGAGGTTCGAGCGGGTCGGCGACTGTTCAGCGGCCGGGACAGCGGGCGCTCGCGTTGCGGGCGAGATCCACATCGATGCGCTCGTGAAGACGGAGTTCCGGGGGCATGAGAGTCAGGCTGATGATAGGTGGCCATTGCAGTCAAGTCTGTTCCGGCATCCGGAAGCCCCTCACCATGCGTCAGACGGCCTTCCCGAGCGCCGCAAACACGTCGGCCTTGCGCGGCTGACCTGTCGCCCGGCGCACGATGCGCCCTTCCGCGTCGAGGACCAGCACCGTGGGTGTTCTGACGATGTCCAACTCCCGCACGAGGTCGAGATGGTCCTCGGCGTCGATCTCGACGTGCCTCACGCCCGGGACCAGGCCCGCGACGTCGGAGAGCACCCGGCGGGTCGCCCGGCAGGGCTGGCAGAAGGCACTGGAGAACTGCACGAGCGTCGCCCGCTCGCCCAACTCGCCGCCCAGCTCCGCCGTTCCGAGCCGTCGGCCGCCGTCCCTTCCGCGCACTCCCGTTCTCCCGTTCCGCTCGTTGGTCACGCCACGTGCACTCGGTAGGCGCAGAACGCCCTTTTCATACTGCCGTTGTCAGCGCCCGTCGAGCGGCAAGGATTCCCGGTTCGGCGGCCTTTGCGTATCCGTTTGTTTACTCCAACGTGACGAGGATCTCGCGCTTCAAGGGACCCAGGACTGGCTACTCGTTCGTTCTTGGGGCACGATCTGCGCAAAGCCTAAAACCTACGGCTGCGTAACTTCCCGCCGGGAGCTCCCTCCCCAGGCAGAGACGAAGGGCCCTCCCCACCCATGGCAGAGCTTGTCTACCGTCCGGTCATCGGTGCCGCACTCACGCTGTTCAAGGCACTCGACCTGAAGATCGACTGCAAGGGGTCGGAGAACATCCCCCGCTCGGGCGGGGCGGTGCTGGTGAGCAACCACATCGGCTACCTGGACTTCATCTTCAACGGCCTCGCCGCGCTGCCGCAGAAGCGTCTGGTGCGCTTCATGGCGAAGGAGTCCGTCTTCCGGCACAAGGTCTCCGGACCGCTGATGCGCGGGATGAAGCACATCCCGGTGGACCGCAAGCAGGGCGAGCACGCGTACGCGCACGCGCTCGACTCACTGCGCGCCGGCGAGATCATCGGGGTGTTCCCCGAGGCGACCATCTCGCAGTCGTTCACGCTGAAGAGCTTCAAGTCCGGTGCCGCACGCCTGGCTCAGGAGGCCGGGGTTCCGCTGATCCCGATGGCCGTGTGGGGTACGCAGCGGCTGTGGACGAAGGGCCGCCCGCGCAACTTCAAGCGCCAGCACATCCCGGTCACCATCCGCGTCGGCGAGGCGGTGGAGGCCCCGCGCGACCAGTACGCGGGCGCGATCACGCGGCGCGTGCGCGATCGGGTGCAGGAGCTCCTCGAGGCCGCGCAGCGCGCCTACCCGGTGCGCCCGAAGGGCCCGGACGACACGTGGTGGATGCCTGCCCACCTCGGTGGTACGGCTCCGACGCCCGCCGAGGTGAAGGCCGCCGAGGCCCCCTGACGGGTTACGCCCGAGACTCCGGGGCATGGAGACTTAGCCGCGCCCCGGGGATGAACTTCTCGATCGGTTCGGCCAGTTCGGCGCCCGCCGCCTCCGGGGCACAGTGCGGTCCCTGCCTTGGCCGTGTGGGCCTCGCGCCAGGCGACCATGTGCGGGGCGCGCCGCGAGACGCCAGGCTGCGTCGTCCAGGAGTGCCGAAGTGGCCTCGGTGCTGGGACCGTTCACGAGGCCGTACGCCTCGACGGCTGCGTGGGTGAAGCCGGGCGCCAGGGCGCGGACCTCGTCCGACACCGTAAGCGTGAGGGTCATCGTCTGCCTTGCCTCAGAGTGCGATGGGAAGCGTCTCCCACAGGTGCTCCCGGTCGGAGGCGTCCGTGAGGGCGCGCAGCACGGCCGGGTGAGGTTCGGCGTACAGCACTGGATAGTCCATCTCATTGGACTTGTGGTCGGGCATGAAGGCGAGGCGCTCACCGTCCAGCGAGAACTGGGCGTCGACCCCCGGCTTGTTGCCCCGCGGATCCTGGCGGTGCCATGCGCCACGGAACCGCACGGCGACCAGCCCGTGCACCATGTCGAACTTCTGGTAGCACAGGGCCGTCGGGATGTCCTCGGCTCGGAGCAGCGCGGCCAGCGCATGGGCCTTGGCGTGACAGATGCCGGTGCGCTGCTCCAGGACGTCGGAGGCGCGCCAGGTCACGCGCATGTCGCCACTGTCGGCGGAGTGCGGGATCTCGTCGCGCACGAACTCGTAGGCGGCCTGCGCATAGGCATACGAGTCCACCGCTCCCGCGGCGATACGTGCCGCCGTCTCGCGCACCAGCGAATGGTGATGGTCGATGACGTCATCAGCGGCCAAATATGCCGACAGGTCGGGGTTTCCCTGGATCAGCTCCATGCCTGCAGAGCATAGGAATACGGCCGACCGGGCGTCAATAGCTTTTCGGTCGACCGTATATCTATGCAAGATCGGGTTGCCGCCTAGCGTGCCATGTCCTCCTTGAGCGCCGCCACGAACCCGTCGACGTCGTCCTCGGTCGTGTCGAAGGAGCACATCCAGCGGACGTCGCCCGCCGCCTCGTCCCAGAAGTAGAAGCGGTAGCGCTTCTGCAGCCGCGCGCTGACGTCGTGCGGCAGCCGCGCGAAGACCGCGTTCGCCTGCACGGGATAGAGGATCTCCACGCCGTGCACGGCGCGGACTCCCTCGGCGAGGCGCTGCGCCATCTCGTTCGCGTGGCGGGCGTTGCGCAGCCACAGGTCCTTGGCGAGCAGCGCCTCCAACTGCACCGACACGAAGCGCATCTTGGAGGCGAGCTGCATCGACAGCTTCCGCAGATGCTTCATATGGCTGACGGCGTCCTGATTGAGGACGACGACGGCCTCACCGAACAGCGCGCCGTTCTTGGTGCCGCCGAAGGACAGGATGTCGACCCCGACCGCGTTGGTGAACGCCCGCATGGGGACGTTCAGCGACGCCGCGGCGTTGGCTATCCGCGCCCCGTCGACGTGCACCCGCATGCCGTGGGCATGCGCGTGTTCGCAGATCGCGCGGATCTCGTCGACCGTGTAGACCGTGCCGAGTTCGGTGTTCTGCGCGATCGAGACGACCTGGGGCATGGCACGGTGCTCGTCGTCCCAGCCGTACGCCTGCCGGTCGATCAGCTCGGGCGTGAGCTTGCCGTCGGGCGTGGGGACGGTGAGCAGCTTGAGGCCGCCCATCCGCTCGGGGGCGCCGCCCTCGTCGACGTTGATGTGCGCGCTCTCGGCGCAGATCACCGCGCCCCAGCGGTCGGTGACCGCCTGGAGCGCCACGACGTTCGCGCCCGTGCCGTTGAAGACCGGGAAGGCCTCGGCGGTCGCACCGAAGTGGCCCCGGATGACCTGCTGCAGATGCGCGGTGTAGTCGTCCTCGCCGTAGGCGATCTGGTGCCCGCCGTTGGCGAGGGCGAGCGCGGCGAGGACCTCGGGGTGGGCGCCGGCGTAGTTGTCGCTGGCGAATCCGCGGATCTCCGGGTCGTGATGACGCCGGGCGTCGGTCTTCGGAGGGTTCACGGCTTCTCGGTGAGCCACAGACGCTGTCCGTTCACTTCCTGGGCGGGCCTCTCCCAGATCCCGGCGATGGCCTCGGCCAGCTCCTTGACGTCTGTGAAGCCCGCGAACTTCGCGTTGGGTTTCTCGGCGCGCATCGCGTCGTGCACCAGCGCCTTCACCACCAGGATCGCAGCCGCCGACGTGGGCCCCTCAGGGCCCCCGGCCTTGCGGAAGAAGTCCGCCATGGCCAGTGTCCACGCCTCGGCGGCTGCCTTGGCCGCGGCGTAGGCGGCGTTGCCCGCGGTGGGATTGCTCGCCCCCGCGGCGCTGATCAGGACGTACCGCCCACGGTCGCTGCGCTGCAGCGCCTCGTGGAAGGCCAGCGAAGTGTGCTGCACGGTGCGGACGAGCAGCAGCTCGAGGAAGTCCCAGTCGTCGACGCTCGTCCTGGTGAACGTCTCGCTGCCGCGCCAGCCGCCGACGAGGTGCACGAGCCCGTCGACGCGGCCGAAGTCCTTCTCGATGCGGGTGGCCCAGTCGCGGGTGGCACCCAGGTCGAGCAGGTCGACCGTGTCCCCCACGACGCTGGCGCCGCCGTGCGCGTAGCGGGCCGCGTCCACGGCCTCCGCCAGTCGCTCCGGGTCGTTGTCCGAGCCGACGACGGTGGCCCCCGCCTCGGCGAGCCGCAGCAGCGCCGCACGCCCGGCGGGTCCACCCGCACCGGCCACCGCGATCACCGCACCGCTGAGAGCCCCGTTCCCCATGATCCTCGCCTCCTGAGCAGTGTTGTGGACGTGATCGCTCACGCGGCGACCCGCTCGGCGCCGTCCGCCGTGATCCCCTTGGTGGAGGCGATCACGTCCTTCAGCTTCTTGGAGAGCGCCTCATAGAACATGCTGAGCGGAAACTCGTCCGGAAGCACGTCATCCACGAGTTTGCGCGGCGGCTGCCTCAGGTCGAGGGCGTCGGGGCCCTTGGCCCAGCGCGATCCGGGGTGCGGGGCGAGGTAGCGGGAGACCAGCTCGTATCCGGCGAACCAGTGGACCAGCTTCGGCCGGTCGATGCCGTCGCGGTAGAGCTTCTCGATCTCGGCGCACAGCTGGTTGGTGACCTGCGGGGCGCGGTCCCAGTCGATGTGCAGCTTGTTGTCCGTCCAGCGCACGACGTCGTGCTTGTGCAGGTACGCGAAGAGCAGCTGGCCGCCGAGGCCGTCGTAGTTGCGTACGCGCTCGCCGGTCACCGGGAAGCGGAACATACGGTCGAACAGCACCGCGTACTGCACGTCCCGGCCCTGCGAGAAGCCGTCGGCCTCGAGCTTCACGGCCTCCTTGAAGGCGGTGAGGTCGCAGCGCAGCTCCTCCAGGCCGTACATCCAGAACGGCTGGCGCTGCTTGATCATGAACGGGTCGAAGGGCAGGTCGCCGTGGCTGTGGGTGCGGTCGTGGACCATGTCCCACAGGACGAACGCCTGCTGGCAGCGGTCCTGGTCGGCGACCATGTCGCGGATGTCGTCGGGCAGGTCGAGACCCAGGATGTCGACCGCGGCGGCGGTGACCCGGCGGAAGCGGGCCGCCTCGCGGTCGCAGAATATGCCGCCCCAGGTGAAGCGCTCGGGCGCCTCACGCACGGCGATGGTCTCCGGGAAGAGCACCGCGGAGTTGGTGTCGTAGCCGGAGGTGAAGTCCTCGAACGTGATGCCGCAGAACAGCGGGTTGTCGTAGCGCGTGCGCTCCAGTTCGGCGAGCCAGTCCGGCCACACCATGCGCAGCACGACCGCTTCGAGGTTGCGGTCCGGGTTGCCGTTCTGCGTGTACATCGGGAAGACCACGAGGTGCTGCAGCCCGTCCTCGCGGTGTGCGGCCGGCTGGAACGCGAGCAGCGAGTCCAGGAAGTCCGGGACCTGGAAGCCGCCCTCGGCCCAGCGGCGCAGATCCTTGACCAGGGCGTGGTGATACTCGGCGTCGTGCGGCAGAAGCGGCGCGAGCTGCTCGATGGCCGACACCACGCGGTCCACGGCGAGTTCGGCCGCGAACGTCGACGGCGCACCGTCGGCCGCGAAGTCGATCGAACCGTCCTTGGCCTGCCAGGGCCGTATCTCTTCCACGGCATCCTTGAGCACGGGCCAAGCCGGGTGCTCCACCACCCTGCCCATGGAAGGATCCTGCCCCTCCACGACCGCCTGCACAAGAATTTCCGTCATAACCCATCCTCTACGGGAGAACCTCGCGTAGGCACACCATATGCATAAGCGCTTTGCCTCACAAGGCGAGGGTTCCGTAGATCCTCCGGCGTTCCCCTGCCTACACCGCTCTTTTTTCTGTGGCACCGCGTCACAGGAGGCGGTTTGTGACATATTCAACGGAATGATCTCCGCGGCGCCCGAGGGTCCAGGGCAGTCCTCCGGTTCGAGCAGATCCGGCGGCCGTCAACCCTTTCAGGACGCGCCCACGCAGGAGTGACGGGTACGCGGCGGTGGGGCACCGGCCGGTAGGACAGGCCGCGTCCCTCGCCTCACACCCTTGGAGCCCGGCAGTCATGAGCACCCGCACCGTCCTCGTCGCCGCCGCCATCACCGCGATCGTCCTGGGGGTCGTCGGCACCAGAGCGAACGCTTCCACCGACCCGCGTCGGAGCGGTTCCATCGTGGAGGCGGGCCGTTAGGCTGCGATCTGGCCGCGCGGCGCCTCCTACCCCGAGCTGCGATGGAGGGGGCACGGTGCCGCGCGGTAGCCGAGCCGCCGTCGACGGAAGCGGAGTCCCCCTTGAACTTCCTCACCATCGGTCATCGCGGAATCATGGGTGTCGAGCCCGAGAACACCCTTCGTTCCTTCATCGCCGCGGAACACGCGGGCCTCGACCTGATCGAACTCGATCTGCATCTCAGCAAGGACGGCGCGCTCGTGGTGATGCACGACGCCGACGTGGACCGTACGACCGACGGCAAGGGGCCGATCGCCGAGAAGACCCTCGACGAGCTGCGCGCCCTGGACGCGGGCGGCGGCGAGCGCATCCCCGTTTTCGAAGAGGTGCTGGACGCGGTCAAGTCACCTCTGCAGGCAGAGATCAAGGATGTGGCCGCGGCCCGCGCACTGGCAGAGGTCATGCACCGGCGCGACCTCGTATCGCGGGTCGAGGTGCTGTCGTTCCACGACGAGGCCATCGCCGAGATCTCGCGTCTCGTCCCGGGCGTACGGACGGCGCTCGTCGCCAGCCGCTACGGCACCGACGTCGTGGAGCGGGCCACGGCGGTCGGTGCCGCCGCGCTCGTGCTGAACATCCGCCGCATCACCCTGGAGATCGTGGAGCGCGCGCGCAAGGCCGACCTGAGGATCATCGGCTGGGTCGTGAACACCCAGGAGCATCTGCGGCTGGTGCGCGCCCTCGAGCTGGACGGGGCGACCACCGACTACCCGGAGATCAAGCGCACGGGCCGGTTCACCGCGTGACCGCCACCCCGGGGTGAGGCCGTGCGAACCGGCCGGTTCGCTGTTGTGAGGGTCAGCCGAGCGGCTTGACCAGCAGTTCGAACTGCAGGTCCGGGCGCTGGGGGATGCCGAACCGCTCGTCGCCGTACGGGAAGGGCGTCATCTCACCCGTACGGCGGTAGCCGCGCCGCTCGTACCAGGCGATGAGGTCCTCGCGCACCGAGATCACCGTCATGTGCATCTCGGTCGCGCCCCACTCCTCGCGCGCGGTCCGCTCCGCCTCGGCGATGATCACCTTGCCCAGCCCGCCGCCCTGCAGATCGGGCCGGACGGCGAACATCCCGAAGTAGGCGCTCGCACCCCGGTGCTCCAGCTGGCAGCAGGCGATGATCGCGCCGTCGCGCTCGACGGTCAGCAGCCGGCTGTCGGGCGACTTGATGACGGCGAGGACGCCCTCAGGGTCGGTGCGCTGACCTTCGAGGATGTCCGCCTCGGTCGTCCAGCCGCCCCGGCTGGAGTCCCCGCGGTACGCCGATTCGATGAGCGCGACGAGCGCGTCCACGTCGGCGTCGGTGGCCGCCCTGAATACGAGGTCGCCGGTGTCGGGGCGCGGGGCGGTCTCCATGGGGCGGTTCTCCGATCTCTGGTGCTGCCGGGGCTCCGTTGAGCCTAACGCGGCGGCTAGGGTGCGTCGGCATGGTGCATGTACTGAGCAGCAGAATCCTGCTGCGGCCGACCGATCCCGAGCGTTCACGGGCCTTCTACGGCGAGCAGCTGGGTCTGGGCGTCTACCGCGAGTTCGGCACGGGGCCCGAGCGCGGCACGGTCTACTTCCTCGGCGGCGGTTTCCTCGAGGTCTCGGGCCGCTCCGATTCCCCGCCGTCCCCCGGAGTGGAGCTGTGGATGCAGGTCGCGGACGCGGCCGCGGCCCACGACCAGCTCAAGGAGCGCGGCGTCGACGTGCTGCGGCAACCGCAGAAGGAGCCGTGGGGGTTGATCGAGATGTGGATCGCCGACCCCGACGGTATCAGGATCTGCATCGTCGAAGTCCCCGCCGATCACCCGATCCGCTACCGTCCGGGCATCTGACCACTCGGGCCGCTCGGTTCTGGCTTCACGCCCCGGCAGGCCTCAGGCGCCGGCCCCGGCATCAGTCGCTTCTGTGGCGCCGGGACTAAGCGGCCTTGGCGAAGTCTGGTGCGGTACCGCGCCCCGTAAGGGGCGCGGGGAACTGCGCGACCAGCCACGACGGACCCGCAGGTGTTGCACCGGACTTCCAGCGGAGCGCTTAGGCGCGGGGCCCGCCCAGCGCCCCCTCCAGGCGGCGGAGCAGCTCTCCCAGGCGGGCGCTCAGCTCCCGCTGGTCCGCGGGGTCGAGGCCGGAGAGGACGTCCTTCTCGTAGCCGAGTTGCACGGGGAGGATCGAGTCGACCAGGTCGCGGCCCGCGTCCGTCAGCGTCACATGGGCGACGCGCCGGTCGCGGACGTCGCCGTGCCGCTCGATGAGACCGCGCTCCTGCAGCTGCTTGAGGCGCTTGGTGACAGCGGCACCGGAGGAGAAGGTCTCGCGTGCGAGCCCGCTCGGCGTCAGGTCGCGGCCCGTGCGGCGCAGTGCGCCGAGGAGGTCGAACTCGGGGCGGGTGAGTCCGGCCCGCCGCAGCGGCGCGTCCTCGGCCTGCTGCAGCAGCGCCGCACAGCGGTTGATGCGGCCGATGATCTCCATGGGTCCGGTGTCCGTGCCGGGATGGACGGCCTGCCACTGCCGCACCACCACGGCGACGGTGTCGTCGGCCGCCGTACGGCCGTTCGTTGTCGTCATGTCCGTGAACCTTCCGATGCGTGCAGGCCCTGCCGCCGTACCAAGGCGGCAAGCGTGCGGTGTCCGGCCTGCTCGGCGAGGACCACCTGCTCCATGGGCAGCGCGCGCTGCCACCATTCTCCTGCGGCGGCGTCGGCTGCGTCGCGCAGGGCGACGACGGCTGCGGCGAGCCCTCGGCGGGCTGTTTCCAGGGCGCCGGGCGCGGGGTGGGGGTCGGCCAGGGTGCGCTCGGCGTGTTCGCGGGCGCTGTCGGTGGCTGTCAGGGCGCGCTCGATCTGGTCGCCGGCGCGCCGGTTGGTGACGGCGATGGCGGCGGCCATGCCGACCAGGGCGCCGACCAGCGTGTCCACGACTCGGTCGACGACCAGTTCGCCGGTCTGCTGGAACTGCGCGAACTCGGTGATGAGCAGTGCCATGGGCGTCACAAACGCGCTGCCGAGCCAGTAGTTGCGGCCCATCAGCCACTCGACGACCCAGCTGATGACCAGGAAGCAGACGACGAGCGCCGCCTGGCCGAGGTGAGCGACCGGCACGATCGCCGCGAACAGCAGCACACCGACGAGATTGCCGACGACGCGCTGCACGCCCCGCTTCCAGGACAGCGTGACATTGGCCTGGTAGAGGGAGGCCGCGGTGACGATGGCCCAGTACGGGCGCCCGATGCCGAGGGCGAGTGACGCATATCCGGCGACCGCGCAGCCGATGGCGCAGCGCAGGGCGATGGGCAGCAGCGGCGAGCCGGCGCCGATGCGGCGCCACAGCGAGGGCTTCGCGCCCGCGGCCTCGGCGTCGACGCCGAGGAGTTCGTCGGCGGCGCCGATCGTGACCGGGGGGCGGGGTACCGCGCCGCTCCCGCGCAGTGCCCTGGCCCAGGCGCGCAGCTGTACGGCGTCCGTGGCCGTGGGCGCGGCCAGAGCGACCTCGGCGCGGACGACGAGGAGTTCGAGGGCGCGCCGCGCCGCGGTGCGCTCGCCGGTGGCCATCAGCGACTCCCAGGCCGCGTGGATGGCGGCGGCACCGGCGCTCCGCGCGCGTTCATGCCCGGCGGCCGTGCCCTGGGTGTCGACGTAGACGGCTGCGGCATTCAGGGCGTCGGCGGTGGCGCGGCGCTCGGGACCGTGCGGCCGGACCAGGGCGGGTGCCATGCCGATCAGCCACGAGACGACGCCGGCACCGGCTGCCAGCGCGAGATGGCCGGGCACCTGTCCGAGCGTCTGCGGAGCGAACAGCGAGGCGGAGGTGACGAAAGTGAAGATCACCGAGCCGGGCGGGCCGAGACGCGTCGCATCGCAGAGGATCTTCTGCGCGGCGGCGAGTACCGCTCCTACCGTCACCAGCACCACCGCGGAACTTGTGAGCGAGGCGGTGACCAGGGCGACGGCGAGCCCCGCGACCATGCCGACGACGACCCAGAAGAGGGCACGCGCGCGTGCGGCGTAGGGGCGATTGTGCGCGTAGAGGGCACAGAACGAACCGGCCATGGTGTACATGGCGAGATCGAGCCGGTCGAGCGCCAGCAGCGTGAGGATCGGGATCGCGGCCGAGATCGCGACGCTCCAGGCCCGCTTGAACCAGATGTCGGGCGCCTTGCCGAGGCGCAGGACACCGGCAAGCGGCAGCCGGTGGGCACGTCGAGGCTGGTGGTGACGGGGTGCGCTGCTCATGGAGACAAGTTTAGCAAGTGTTTTACAAGAAAAACATCCAGAAACCGATCGGCCCCCCTCCCCTCGCCCTCTCCCTGCCGAGTGCTCCCCCAATACCCCTGTGCGCTCGCATGCGCCCCCGCAGCCCAGGGGCATCTACTCGCCGACATCGTCGAGCGGGGGAGGTGCTCCGTGCACGGACCGGCATCGTCCGGCTGGCTGCTCGTCGCGCTGTGTGCGGCGGCCGGGGCGTACTGTCTGCTCCGCATGCGCAGCGGCGTGGAGGATCAGCGCCGAGCGGCGGGCGGTGAAGCCCTCATGGGCTTCGGAATGGCCGTGATGAGCGTGCCCGCCGCCGCAGTGACCCCGCCGCCCTGGACGTGGCTCCTCTACACGGCGGTGTTCGGCGCCGCGGCGCTGCATGCTCTGTGGGCGGCCCGTACGAGCCCGCACCATCTGCACCACCTGGTGGGCGCGTTCGCCATGGTGTACATGGCGGCGGTGATGGCCGCCGGACCCGAGGGGCACGCCGGTCATGGCGGCGCGGGTGTTCCGCTGCTCACGGGCGTACTGCTGCTCTACTTCGCCGGATACGTGCTGTGGGCGGGCGTCCGGCTCGTGCCCGTGGCGGCGGCCGGCGGTCCCTCCTTCTCGGGCGAAGCCGAGAGCTTGGGAGAAGGTCACGGCGGCCGTGGTTCCGCGCCGGCCGCGTGGGGCGACCGGCCGGAGCTGGCCCGGGCGTGCCGGCTGTCCATGGGCATCGGCATGGTGGCGATGCTGCTCACGCTCTGAATCCTGTTCTCCGGTCCGGGAGGTCCCGGATCCGCCCGTGGCATACGTCACTTGCGGCGACGGCCCATACCCTCGGGCACCGCCCCCTGAATAGGCTGGCGCTCATGATGGTCCCCGCGGCACTGCTGCTGCTCGGCGCCCTGACCGCCGTCATGGCCCCGCGGCTGCTCGCCCGGTCCGACTGGGCGGAACGCGAACCGGTGGTCGCGTTGTGGGTGTGGCAGTGCGTCGTGGCGGCCGTCCTGCTGTGCTGCGCCCTCTCGATGACGCTCAGCGCCGCTGTCGCCTGGCAGGCGGTGCGCGGTCATGTGTTCGCCCCGGCGCCGCACGCGGTCGTGGCCGCGTACACCCCCGGCGCCACCGGTCCATGGCCTGCGGCGATCGCCGTACTGCTCGCCTGCGGCGGTGTGTGGACCGCGGCGATGCTGACCCGCGAGATCGCCCGTGCGCGGGCGCGGCGCAGGAAGCGGCGGGCCGAACTCCTCGTCCGTGCACCGCTGCTGCCCGGCGAGGAGCCGGGCAGTGACCGGCTCGTGGTGCTGGAGGGTCAGCGCCCCGACGCCTGGTGGCTGCCGGGTGCGGCGCCCCGGCTGGTCATCACCACGGCGGCGTTGCGCCGGTTGAAGGGGCGTCAGTTGGACGCCGTGCTCGCCCACGAGCAGGGACATGCGCAGGCCCGGCACGACTGGCTGCTTCACTGCTCGGCCGCGCTGGCCAACGGCTTTCCGCAAGTACCGGTCTTCGCGGCCTTCCGGGACGAGATGCACCGGCTGGTCGAACTGGCGGCCGACGACGTCGCGTCGCGCCGTTTCGGGCGGCTGACGATCGCGCTTGCCCTGGTCGGCCTGAACGAGGACCGGGGTGTCTTCGGCCCCTGCCCCGCTCCGGAGGCGCATGTGCCGCAGCGGGTGCACCGGTTGCTCGCTCCCCCGGGTCGGCTGACCGCCGGACGCCGGCTGCAGTTGACCGCGGCCGCCGCCCTGGTGCCCGTCGTGCCGCTGCTGGTGACGTTCGTGCCCGGCCTGCACGCGCTGGGATGACACGGGCCACACTGCCCGGAGTTGGCCTTCGGGCCGGGCCATCGGCGAGTATCACTCCATGCACCCCGCACCGCTTCAGGACCCGGCCCGCACACACCGCACACTCGACACCCGGTCCGCGCGCGCCGCTCTGGCCCTTGCGGTTTCCTCGGTTCTGCTCGTCCTGCTGGTCACGCTCCACTGGGGGCCCCTCATGGACCTCGACGGCGGCATCTCCCGCACGACGCACCGCTGGGCGGTCGCCGAACCGGAGCTCACGCAGGTCAACCGCATTCTGACGGACTGGGTGTGGGATCCCTGGACGATGCGTGCCCTGTGCGCCGCCACCGCTGTGTGGCTGGCCTGGCGGCACCGCGCATGGTGGCTCGCCCTATGGGTTGCAGCCACATGTGCAATCGGCACATGTATCCAGCAGTCACTCAAGGCTGCGGTCGGCCGCGAACGGCCCGTGTGGCCCGACCCCGTGGACTCCGCCCACTACGCGGCCTTCCCCTCGGGCCATGCCATGACGGCGACGGTCGTGTGCGGGCTGCTGCTGTGGCTGGTCCGGCTGTACGGCGCGGGGCGGGCCCTGTGGCGCGCGGCGGTGGTGCTCGCCCTGTTCTCCGTCATCGGGGTCGGGCTGACCCGCGTATGGCTGGGTGTGCACTGGCCGACGGACGTACTGGGCGGCTGGTTGCTCGGGGCCCTGCTGGTGGCGCTCGCGGTGACGTCCTACGGGAGGGTCATGCCGGTCAGGAGCGGCATGCCGCACGGGGACGTGATGCAGCAAGGAAATGACGTGCCGGAAAAGACCGGGCGGCACACGACGTGGCGCGATGGACGCGCTCAGGAGGTGCGCGGCTCCGGCCGTCCTTGACCGGATGAGGCAGGGGCGCGAAGGATCAGGCCCATGACGATCAAAGGCGTGTTGTTCGACTTCTCCGGGACGCTGTTCCGCATCGAGTCCAGCGAAGCGTGGTTGCGTGCCGTGCTCGACGAGGCGGGAATCGTCCTTCCCGAGCCGGAGGTGCTCCGCACCGCCGCCGCCCTGGAGGCCGCCGGCGCCCTGGCCGGCGGGTCGTTTCCGCAGCACGTGCCCGACCATCTCGCGAAGGCGTGGGCCACCCGGGACAGGACCGCCGAACTGCACCGGGCCGCATACACCGGGCTCTCCCGCCAGGTGCCGTTGCCCGACCCGGCGCTGCACGACGCGCTCTACGACCGCCATATGACTCCCGCCGCATGGTCGCCCTATCCCGATGCCGCCGAGGTGCTCCAGGCGCTGCGCGGTCGCGGGATCGCCGTGGGAGTGGTCAGCAACATCGGCTGGGACCTCCGGCCGATCTTCCGGGAACACGCCCTCGACCCGTACGTGGGCGCGTACGTCCTGTCGTACGAGCACGGCATCCAGAAGCCGGACCCGCGGCTGTTCGCGACGGCCTGCGAGGCGCTCGGCGTCACACCGCAGGACACGCTCATGGTCGGCGACGACCGGCGTGCGGACGGTGGCGCGGCCGCTCTCGGCTGCGCGGTGCACTTCGTGGAGCATCTGCCTGCGCCGGACCGGCCTGACGGGCTGCGACCCGTGCTGGACCTGATCGGCTGAGGTGTCGCACAGGCGATTCCGTCCAGGAGCCCGAGCACCCGCGGCCGTTTCAGGAACACACCTCCCGCGGTCCCGCGCGCGAGACCGGAAGCGTGGGCACAACGCACCGCGATGCCCATGTCGACCTGGCTGAACGCGCCGCTGTCCGCATGGACGATCCCCCGCGTCGCCCATGCGGACAGCCACCCCGAAAGGGCCGCTTTACGGCTGCTTTCGGACTCTCCGAGTATACTGGCTCGGAGCCAGTCAACGCAGGAGTACAGGATGTCCCCGCGCAGCGCATCGGTCAATGAAGAATTGCGCCGACGATCCCGGGAGCGACTGCTGCAGGCGACGGTCGAGCTGGTCAGCGAGCGCGGATACGAGGCGACGACGCTCGGCGACATCGCGGACCGGGCCGGGGCGGCGCGGGGCCTGGTGTCCTACTACTTCCCCGGGAAGCGCCAGTTGCTGCAGTCGGCCGTGCACCGGCTGATGCACCGTACGCTCCAGGCTGCGCTCGAGCGGGAGCCGCGGACCGAGGACGGCCGTGAGCGGATGGCCAGGGCCATCGACGCGATTCTGGGGCTGGCCGAGGACTGGCCGTTGCTGATGCGGTCCCACATGGCGGGAATCCTGCAGGCGGAGGGCTTCATTCAGTGCCCGGAGCAGCAGCGGCTCGCCGAACTGCTGCGCGACACCGTCCAGCGGTACGGGACGGCGGATGTGGACCACGACTATCCGGTGCTGCGTGCCCTGCTGATGGGCGCGGTGTTCGCGGAGCTGATGCCGGGGGCGCCGATGCCCATGGCGACGCTGCGGGCAGAGTTGTTCAAGCGGTACGGGCTGGAGTGGGAGCTCGGTGTCCCGCCGGGCGAGGAGCCGCCCGGCGGGACGCGTGCCGTGGAGTTCGCCCCGATCATCGTGACGGGGCGGTCCCCGGCCGGCCAGGATTCCGTCGACCAGTCGACCTGATCACTTCGACTTGATCAGCTGCCGGCCGACCGCCTTGACCGGTCGAATCGGCCGGTCGGACTGACTGGTCGAGCTGATCCGTCAAACTTGATCAGTCGAAGTAGTCCGGCTGCGTCTGGACGTTCAGCTCGCCGAGACGGACGTGCTTGGCCGGGTCGGTCCTCCTGTCGCTGATCTTCAGGACGTCGAAGCCCTTGGCGATGTCATTCGAGTAGATGTAGCCGTTGTAGTAGTACGCCGACCAGGAACCACCCACGACGATGCGGTCCGTGGTGAGCGGCCCACGCTCGAAGTAGGCGATCTCCTTCGGCTTCGACGAGTCGGTGAAGTCCCAGACCGAGACGCCGCCCTGGTACCAGGCCTGGACCATCAGGTCCTTGCCCTTGACGGGGATGATGGAGCCGTTGTGGGCCACGCAGTTCTCGGTGTCGGCCTGGTGGCGCGGGATCTTGTAGTAGCTGCGGAAGACCAGCTTGCTCTCGTCGCCCTTGCCGACGATGTCGTAGATGCCGTTGGCGCCACGGTTCGGGCCGATGGCCGCGTTGCAGGTGGCTCCGCTGCCGCCGCCCAGCTCGTCGGTGAAGACGACCTTGTCCGTCGTCTGGTTGAAGGTCGCCGAGTGCCAGAACGCGAAGTTGACGTTGTCCTGGACCTGGTGGATGACCTTCGGGTGCTCGGGATCCTCGATGGAGAACAGGATGCCGTCACCCATGCACGCACCAGCAGCAAGGTCCTTGGAGGGCAGGACCGTGATGTCGTGGCAGCCCGTCGTCTTGGAGACGCCCGGGTTGGTGGGCGCGCCCGGGTTGCCGCCGCCGTCGGGGCCGTCGCCCGGGAAGAGCACGGGGAAGTTGACGATCGCGGCCTTCTCGGGCGCGCTGCGCGGCACCTTGATGACGGAGATGCCGTCGTGCGGCGGCTGGCAGTCGGGGAACGTCGCGCTCGGCGAGTACGAGGAGACGTAGACGTAGACGTTCTTGCCCTCGGGAACCAGCGTGTGGGTGTGCGAGCCGCAGGCGGTCTCGACGGCGGCGACGTACTTCGGGTTCGCCTTGTCGCTGATGTCGAAGACCTTCATGCCCTCCCAGGACGACTTCTCGGTCGCGGGCTGCGTGGTGCTGCTGCAGGAGTTGTCACTGCGCGAGGAGTCGGTGGAGAGGAAGAGCAGGTTCCCGGACACGGAGATGTCGTTCTGCGAGCCGGGGCACAGCACTTGGGAGACCGACTTCGGTTCCTTCGGGTTGCTGATGTCGAAGATGCGGAAGCCGTCGTAGTTGCCGGCGAACGCGTAGTTGCCCTGGAAGGCCAGGTCCGAATTCGTGCCCGGCAGGGCCTCCTTGGGGATGTTGACGAGGTGTTCGATGTTGGCGGAGTGGACGATCTCGTCCTGTCCGGGTATCTCCCCGCTCTCGATGGCCGCCTCGGCGTCGGCGGCCTCGCTCTTCGACACCCTTTCAGGCGCGGCCGGGGCATCGCCGGGGTCGGGCGTCGCAGCCGCGGGACCGGCCGTGAGCAGCGCGCCGAGGAGACCTGCCGCGGCTGCGGCAACTCCCAGGCGTCTACGGCGGGTTCGGGGGTTCTTCAACAGGGTCACTGCATCCTCCCTAGATGCCGTTCACGGATGAACGGTTCAGGCACCCCCGCAGTATCGTCTTCATCATGCACAGATCAACAGAGTGCAATGTACTCGTAACGAAATTTCTTGATCGCCAGTGCTCGGAAGCGTGCTAGGACGGACTTCGGTCCCCTAACTCACCATGATTCACAGGAGGTTGCAGTGCTTTACCGCCGTATGTCGTCCTTGCGCGCTGCCGTCATCGCCATCCCTCTGACGGTGGCCGTCATGACACTGGGCGGCTGCGACTCCGGCGACGGCTCCGCGAACGGCGCCGGGAAGCCCTCGGCCGGTCCCTCCGTCATAGCCCCCGGCAAGCCGGGTGAGGCGGCCGAGACGCTGTCCGCCGCCGACGCCGCGAAGAGGGGATCGGACGACTCCCCCAACTCGGCCGACTTCGCCTATGCGCAGATGATGATCGTGCACCACAGCCAGGCCCTCGAGATGACTGCCCTCGCGCCGACGCGCGCCGGGTCGTCGCAGGTGGAACGGCTCGCGGACCGGATCTCCGCCGCCCAGCTGCCGGAGATCAACGCCATGAAGGGCTGGCTGAAGACCCACGACGGTTCGGAACAGCCGCAGGAGCATGATCATGCGGAAATGCCGGGCATGGCCACGGAGGCGCAGTTGAAGGAGTTGCGCGCGGCGAAGGGCAAGGCGTTCGACGAGCTCTTCCTCAAACTGATGATCACGCACCACGACGGCGCGATCACGATGGCCACGGACGTGCTCGCACAGGGCAACAACATCCAGGTCGAAGAGATGGCCAATGATGTGATCGCACAGCAGACCAGCGAGATCAACCGGATGCGTGAACTGTCCTGATCCGTACCCCCCGGTGTGCGGCGCACCTCCCCTCGGGCGTGCCGCGGTGCGATGCTGGAGGTACGCGCAGTCACCTCGCCGATGAGGTGCCGCCGTCCCTCGTGGAAGGAGCTCCGCCGTGCTCCAGGTCGCTGTGATCGGCTCGGGTCCGAGCGGGGTCTACACCGCGCAGAGCCTCGTCCAGCAGAACCAGGTCCCCGACGTCCGCGTGGACGTGCTGGACCGCCTGCCGTGCCCGTACGGCCTCGTGCGTTATGGCGTCGCCCCCGACCACGAGAAGATCAAGTCCCTGCAGAACAACCTGCGGACCGTTCTGGAGGACGACCGTGTGCGGTTCCTCGGCGGGGTCGAGGTGGGTCCGGGCGGGGTGACTCCCGCGCGGCTGCGGGAGCTCTATGACGCGGTGGTCTACTGCGTGGGCGCCTCGACTGACCGCAGGCTGGGCGTGCCGGGCGAGGAGCTGCCCGGGAGCTGGTCGGCGACGGAGTTCGTGTCCTGGTACAGCGCTCACCCGGACACCACGACCGACGGTTTCGTCGCGGGGGCGCAGTCGGCCGTCGTGATCGGTGTCGGGAACGTGGCCGTGGACGTGACGCGCATGCTGGCCCGCGGCGCCGACGAGCTGCGGCCCACCGACATGCCGGAGGCCGCACTGCGGACACTGGGCGCCAGCCGCGTGCGGGAGATCAGCATGGTGGGGCGGCGCGGGCCGTCGCAGGCCAAGTTCACGACCAAGGAGCTGCGCGAGCTCGGGTCGCTGCCGGACGCCGATGTCGTCGTGGACCCCGAAGAACTGGCACTCGACCCGGCGTACGCCGATCCCTCCGGGCTGCCCGCCGCGAACCGGCGCAACATCGAGGTGCTGCGCGGCTGGGCCGAGCGGCCTCCGCAGGGGCGCGCCCGGCGGATCCATCTGCGGTTCTTCCTCCGTCCCGTGGAGCTCCTGGAGTCGGCGGGCCGTGTCGGTGCGGTGCGCTTCGAGCGCACGCTGCCGGACGGGCTTGGCGGGGTGAGGGGCACGGGCCGGTACGAGGACATCGAGGCGCAGCTGGTCCTGCGCTCCGTCGGCTACCGCGGAGTGCCGTTGGACGGACTGCCCTTCGACTCCCAGCGGGGCACCGTGCCGCATACGGGCGGGCGTGTCCTGCGCGACGGCCAGGTGTCGCCCGGCGAGTACGTCGCCGGGTGGATCAAGCGCGGACCGACCGGCGTCATCGGCACCAACCGCCCCTGCGCCAAGGAGACGGTGACCTCTTTGCTCGAGGATGCACCGGCCCTGGCCGGACGGGGCGCGCTGCCCGATCCGCTCGACGCCCTGCGCGCCGACGGTCTGCAGCCGGTCGAGTGGTCCGGATGGCGGGCGATCGAACGGGCGGAGGCCGAGCTCGGCGCCTCGCTCGGGCGCGGGCCGGTGAAGATCCCTGACTGGGACTCACTTCTGGAGGCGGCGCGGGGGGCTACGGCTGCCCGCTAGGGCCTGTGTCGGAAGTGGCGTCGTTCGCCCGAAGGGCGGGCCTCGCGGCGTCTGGTGCGTGCGATCGCAAGGCGTCGGAATGTCCTCGATGGGGGCACCTCCCATGCCCTTAAGGCAATGGGGGAGGAGCTACTAGGGCAATCCGGCAACGCGGCGTGGGGGCACCTCCCAGCGTTAGCTGGGGGAGTGCGTGCCAGACGCCGCGAGGCAGGCGCCACTTCCGACACAGGCCCTAGTGCCCCGGCAGGCAACGTTTGCTCGCGACGGGGCGAACGTTGCCTGTTGGGGCACTAGCGCGGCAACGGGGGCCCGGGGAACGGTATCTCGGCGACAAAACGGCCGAACCTGCGCGCGGCGCGGACGCCGCCGGCGTCTGCCGCCTGCGTGCCCGCGGACCTGAGCAGGCCGGACGGGGTCCAGCAGCCTTGACACATCCCAGCAACGAGCATGTAATCAACAAATTGTTTAAGGCGATTACGGTCTCGCGCAGTTCAAGTCACCCGCATCCCCCCGGCCCTTGGAGTGCCCATGGCGTCCACAGCCCCACCCGTCCATCCCGTCGACGAGGTCCCACCCGTCCGCCAACTCGCCGCCTTCGGGCTGCAGCACGTCCTCGCGATGTATGCGGGCGCGGTCGCCGTGCCGCTGATCGTGGGCGGTGCGATGAAGCTGCCACCGGCGGATCTGGCGTATCTGATCACTGCGGATCTGCTGCTGTGCGGCATAGCCACGCTCATCCAGTGCGTGGGTTTCTGGCGCTTCGGTGTGCGTCTGCCGATCATGCAGGGATGCACGTTCGCGGCGGTGTCACCGATGGTGCTCATCGGTACGACAGGCGGCGGTCTGCCGGCGATCTACGGCTCCGTGATCGTCTGCGGGCTCGCGATCATCCTGCTCGCGCCCGTCTTCGGGAAGCTCCTGCGATTCTTCCCGCCCCTGGTGACCGGCACGGTGATCCTGATCATCGGCGTCTCGCTGCTGCCCGTGGCGGGGAACTGGGCCGCCGGCGGCGTCGGCGCGAAGGACTTCGGCGAGCCGAAGAACCTCGCGCTCGCGGCCTTCGTACTGGCCGTCGTCCTCGGTGTGCAGCGGTTCGCGCCCGCCTTCCTGAGCCGGATCGCGGTCCTGGTCGGCATCGCCGTCGGCATGGCGGTCGCGGTGCCGTTCGGCTTCACGGATTTCGGCGGGGTCGGCGAGGCCGACTGGTTCGGGATCAGCACGCCGTTCCACTTCGGCGCACCCACCTTCCACGCGTCGGCGATCGTGTCGATGCTGGTCGTGGGCCTTGTGACGATGACCGAGACCACCGGTGACTTCATCGCGGTCGGCGAAATGACCGACCGGAAGATCCAGCCGCGCACGCTCGCCGACGGACTCCGCGCCGACGGACTCTCGACGGTCCTCGGCGGTGTCTTCAACACCTTCCCGTACACGGCGTTCGCACAGAACGTGGGCCTCGTCGGCATGACCCGGGTCCGCAGCCGCTGGGTGGTCGCCACCGCGGGCGGCATCCTGGTCCTGCTGGGGCTGCTCCCCAAGCTGGGCGCGGTCGTCGCGGCGATTCCGGCGCCGGTGCTGGGCGGCGCGGGTCTGGTGATGTTCGGGACGGTCGCGGCGAGTGGTCTGCGCACGCTCGCCCAGGTGGACTTCAAGGGCAACCACAATCTGACCGTCGTGGCGGTGTCGGTCGCGGTGGGCATGCTGCCGGTCGGCGTCCCGGACATCTACCACCAGTTCCCCGACTGGTTCCAGACGGTGATGGACAGCGGCATCAGCGCCGGGTGCATCACGGCGATCGTGCTGAACCTGCTGTTCAACCACGTGGGCCGCGGTGCGTTGGCGGAGGCTTCGGCGGTCGGCGGAACGGAGTCGGCGGAGGCCCGGGAGACCGGCGAGGCGGAGGTCCGGGAGACCGACGAAGAGCGGGTCTAGATCCGCGCTGGACTCGTCGGTCCATGCGGCGGGCCGCTCGCCGGTGGCGGTCGGCCCGCCGCCATGCGCCATGCGGGCCTGTGCGGCATGGCGGCCTGTGCGGGTATGACGCGGTCGCGCGGTGCGCGCTCAGCATGCCCGTGCGACCTGCGGAAACAGCGCATGTGGGGCTGACTGTCAGTGGTGGGGTGCAGACTGGCCCGTAGCTGAGACAACGACGTCCCGGAGGTGGTCTGCCATGACCGACGTACTTCTCACCGTAGGCACACGCAAGGGTCTCTTCATCGGGCATCGGCGCGGTGGCGCCTGGGAGTTCGACGACAGTCCGTACTTCAACGCGCAGGCCGTCTACTCGGTCGCGATCGATACGCGCGGGCGGGTGCCGCGACTGCTGGTCGGCGGGGACAGTGCGCACTGGGGCCCGTCCGTCTTCCACTCCGACGACCTGGGCGCGACCTGGACGGAGCCGACCCGGCCCGCCATCAAGTTCCCGCCGGACACGGACGCTTCGCTGGAGCGGGTGTGGCAGCTCCATCCGGCGGCCGCCGAGCCGGACGTGGTGTACGCGGGCACGGAACCGGCGGCGCTGTACCGGTCGGAGGACCGGGGCGAGACGTTCGAACTGATCAGGCCGCTGTGGGAGCACCCCACGCGGTCGAAGTGGGCGCCGGGCGGTGGTGGCGAGGGGCTGCACACCGTGGTCACCGATCCGCGTGACGCGCGTGCCGTGACGGTCGCGGTCTCCGCGGCCGGCGTCTTCCGCACCGAGGACGGCGGCGAGAGCTGGTCGCCGTCCAACTCCGGTGTGTCGGCGGTGTTCCTGCCCGACCCGAACCCTGAGTTCGGCCAGTGCGTGCACAAGATCGCACAGGACTCGACCGACCCCGACCGGCTGTATCTGCAGAACCACTGGGGGGTGTACCGCAGCGACGACGCGGGCGCGCACTGGTCCGACATCGGCGAGGGCCTCCCGTCCACCTTCGGCTTCGCCGCGGTGTCCCATCCGCACCGCGCGGACACGGCGTACGTCTTCCCGATCAACGCCGACTCGGACCGTGTGCCCGCCGGCCGCCGCTGTCGTGTCTACCGCACAGCCGACGCCGGCAAGAACTGGGAACCGTTGTCCGCCGGCCTCCCCGAGGGCGACCACTACGGCACGGTGCTCCGGGACGCCATGTGCACGGACGGAGCGAACCCGGCGGGCATCTACTTCGGCAATCGCAACGGGGAGGTGTACGCATCCGCCGACGACGGCGACAGCTGGCGGCAGTTGGCCTCACATCTGCCGGATGTGCTGTGCGTACGGGCAGCGGTCATCGGGTGATCACTCGTGCGGGTATGACGCGGTCGCGCTCATGGGCAGCGCCTGCGGCCGGGGCGGGGTGGGCCTGACGGGGATTGCGCGGACGATCGGTCGCGGGGTGCTCGAAGAACGTGCCTGTGGCCCGGGGGGCCCTGCGTGCTGGCGAAGGCTCTGGAACTCTGGAACCCGTAGCCGAACGGATCGGCGAGCGGCGACTTCCTGCCCGCGGAAATCGTCGCGGGCGCACCCGTCTGCCGGCCGGAGCGAATGTGCTGCGCCTTCCAGCAACCCTTCGACACACCTGACCTACCACGAGCCGCGGCCGCGGTAGCGGAAGAAATCAAGACCCTGGATCGGCGGGCAGGACCGTCATCAGCTTCCGTAGGTGACGGAGTGCGTCAAGGAGTGGTGGGCCGCCGCGGTGCCAGCGGGTCTCCAGTTCCAGGGAGAGTTGTCCGTGGTAGCCGATGGTGTGGAGGGCGGTGAGGATTTCTGCCAGCGGCACCGCGCCCTCGCCTGGCAGGACCGGGGTCCGGTCGTGCCGTCCTGGAACGTCCTTGAGCTGGACGAGCCGGAGCCAGGGACGAAGGAGCGCGGCCGACTCGTCGGGGTTCTCCCCGGCGAGCCAGGTGTGCAGTACGTCCCAGATCGCGCCGACCGAGGGATGGTCGACCTGCTTCAGGACACGGGCGACGTCACGGGCGCCCCGGTGGGAGTCGTGTGTTTCCAGCAGGAGGAGGACGGGGCTGGTCCGGGCAGCCGCGCGGAGCCGCCGTATCGCGCGGTCGTCGGCTGCGGGCCCCGGCTCGGCCGCCCCGGGGAGACGCGTACGGCTGCGGCGCCCAGGTCGTGGGCCAGGGCGCAGTGCTCGCGCAGATCGGCGAGGCACGCCTCGTCGGAGATCGTGCCGTCGGCCATCCGGACGTAGGAGGCGACGTTGATCAGCTCGATGCCGGCGTCACGGAACTCGTTGGCGATCCTGCGGCGTTCGGCCGGGCCGAGCGCGACGGAGAAGGGCTCCTGGTCGGCTGCCCGCAGTTCGACGGCCCGGCAGCCGCTCTGGTCCGCGATGCGGATGATGTCCTGGACGCTCGCCCCGGGGCAGCCCAGTGTGCTGAAGCCGAGGGTGGCTGTGTCGGGCAAGAAGGGCCTCCTGGAGTCATGGAGCGGGGTCAGGCGATCCGGGCGAGGTCGTCGGCGTGGACGGCACCTGCGAGTGGCTGCCCGGCGAGGAACCGTTCGACCTCGGAGACGGCGAACTCGCCCAGTCGGCGCAGCTCGCGGCCATGAGCCCCTGCCACGTGAGGGGTGAGCAGGACGTTGGGCAGCGAGCGCAGCGGGTGGGCGGCGGGCAGCGGCTCGGGGTCGGTGACGTCGAGGACTGCGTCGATCCTCCCGGCGGCGCATTCCTTGGTCAGGGCGTCGGTGTCGACGAGGCTGCCGCGCGAGGTGTTGATGAGGACTGCGCCGTCGCGGAGCAGGGCGAGCCTGCGGCCGTCGAACATGTGACGGGTCTCGGGCAGTTCGGGCGCGTGGATCGAGACGATGTCGCCGGCCGACACCAGGGTGTCGAGATCGACGAGTCGCGCTCCCAGGGACCGGGCCTCCTCCTGCGTCACATAAGGGTCGGTGAGCAGGACGTTCACGCCCAGCGGCAGCAGCCTCTCGATGACCAGGCGGCCGATGCGGGAGGCGCCCACGATGCCCACGGTGGCGCCGTGGAGGCCGACCCCGTCGGGGCTGTGCTCGTCGAGTTCGGTATGCGGGTCGCGGGCGAGGGCGAACACGCGCTTGGCGGCCAGGATCATGGCGGCGATGGTGTAGTCGGCCACCGGGCCGGCGTTGGCGGCGACGGCGGAGGAGACGGCGATCCCGCGCTCGAACACCGCCGGGGCGAGGTGGTGCTTGACGGTGCCCGCGGCGTGGATGACGGCGCGCAGCCTCGGCGCGCGGTCCAGGACCTCGGCGTCGATGAGCGGGCACCGCCAGCCGGTGATGAGGATCTCCACCTTGGCGAGCCGCGCGAGCGACTCGTCGGTGTCGAACCGGGTCAGCGGTTCGGCAGAGTCCAGCCGGACCCGGCGGCCGAGACGGTCCACCAGGTCGGGCGGGAAGATGCCGGGCAGGAACATGGGCGCCAACGCGATGGCGGCGGTCGTCACTTGAGTGCCCCCGCGGTGAGGCCGGACTGGATCTGGCGGTGGAACAGGACGTAGACGATGAGCAAGGGGATGATCGAGATGCTCAGGGCCGCGAACAGCCCGCCCCAGTCGGCCTGGTAGCCGGCCTCGACGGAGATGTTGCTGATGCCCTGGGTCAGGACGAACTTGTCCTCGGCGTCCCCTGGCAGCAGCGCCAGCGGCAGGAGGTACTGGTTGGCCTGGCCGATGACGTTGAAGATGGTCAGGCTGACCAGCCCGGGCTTGGCCATCGGCAGCATGATCTGGAAGAAGATCCGGACGTGTGAGCAGCCGTCGATGAGCGCGGCCTCGGCCACTCCTGTGGGCAGCGTCTTGAAGAACGCGGTCAGGAAGAAGACCGTGAACGGCAGCGAGTAGGCCGCGTAGGCCAGGATCAGCCCGGTGTGCGTGCCGAGCAGCCCGAGGTTGCGCACCACGAAGAAGAGCGGCACCAGGGCGAGGAACATGGGGAAGGTCATGCCTGCGACGAACAGGTAGTACACCGCGCGGTTGCCGGGGAAGGTGTAGCGCGCGAGCACGTAGGCGGCCATGGAGCCGAGCAGCATCGTCAGCGCGACGCCGCCGGTGACCACGATCACCGTGTTGAGCAGGTAGCGGCCCACGTGCGCGGTCTGCCATGCGCGGACCCAGTTGTCGAGGCGGAGCTCGCCCGGGAGTGACAGCGGTGAACCGAAGATCTCGGTGTTGTTCTTGAAGGACCCCAGGAAGACGAACACCAGCGGCACGATGACGATCAGTGCCCAGAAGGCGAGGCCCACGTGGGCGAGCCGCATGTAGACCGAGACCTGCTTGCGCGCGGCCCGCTCGGGAGACGCGGCGCGGGGCCGGACTTCGCTCATCGATACCACGTCAGAACTCCGTCTCTTCACGGTTGCTGGTGAAACGCATGGTCACCATGGCGAAGGTCATCACGATGAAGAACAGCACCACCCCGAGAGCGGAGGCGTAGCCGAAGTTGTAGTTGGTGAAGGCGCTCTTCCAGACCTGCATACCGAGCACGGTGGTGGCCCCGTCGGGACCGCCCTCGTCGACCGAGAGCACCTTGATCAGCACGAAGTAGTCCAGGACGCCGATGCCCAGGTAGATCCAGCCGGTCTGCACGTGGTTGCGCAGCAGCGGGAGCGTGACGTTGAAGAACGTCCTGCCCCGGCCGGCGCCGTCGATCGCGGCGGCCTCGTACAGCTCCTTGGGGATGGCGGCCATGCCGGCCGAGAAGAGCACCAGGTAGAAGCCGACGTGGGACCAGACCATGACCGCGATGATCGACCACAGCGCCAGGTCGGGGTCGGTGAGGAACCCGACCGGGGCGATCCCGGCCTTGCCGAGGAGGCCGTTGAGCAGGCCGCCCTCGTCGGGCCGGTAGACCAGCTGGAACAGCACGCCGAGGACGGCGATGGACAGGACCTGGGGGAAGAAGAAGACGATCTTGTAGATGGTCGAGCCGCGCAGCCCCCGTATCGCGTTGCCCGCGCTGCCGCCCGCGACGTTGAGGAGGAAGGCGAACAGCAGCGCGATCGCGATGGTGAACAGGGGCACGGTGAGCAGCAGCTGCCCGTGGTTCCTGAGCGCCTTCCAGAACATCTCGTCCTGGAACACCCGGGCGAAGTTGTCCAGCCCGACGAGCCGGACCTCGGGTGACAAACCCCGCCAGTCGGTCATGGAGATGTAGAAGGCCTGCAGGTACGGCCCGATCACGAAGACCAGGTAGAGCGCCACCGGTGGGATCAAGAACCCGATGACGAACGGATACTTACCGTGCCGCATGATCAACGCGCTCCGTTCAGGTTCAGCGAGAGAACTTCTTGATGGACGAGTCGGCCTTGACCGCCGCGGCCTTCTTCTCCATCCGGTCGGCGAACTCGGCCGGGGTGGTGTCCTCGAAAAGCAGCGCGAGGGTTGCGGAGATGAGCTCCTCCTTCATCGGCGCGTACCACTCGGTGAGACGGACGTTGAAGACGTCCTTCCCGGCGGCCACCAGCGCGTCGGCGGCGCTCTTGGTGCCCGGCGTCAGCGTGAGGCCCTCGTAGCTGTCCTTGACGACGGTGAGCGCGCCCGTCTGCTTGGTGAAGCCGGACGCACCCGCCTTGGAGACCATCTGGCGCAGGTACTCCATGCCCGCGCCGGGGTTCTTCGCCTTGGCCGGGACGCCGAACGACTCTCCCGCGGTGGCGCGGACGGCCGCCCCGGGCAGGGCGTCGGAGGAGGTCAGCCTCGGCACCGGCATCATGGCGAAGGTGAAGCCGGACGGGGTGTCCTTCTTCATCTCGCTCTCCAGCCAGCTGCCGGAGGGGTAGAGGGCGAGCTTGCCCTGGACCTGGCGCAGCTGGGCCTCGGTGTGCATGAGCCCGGCGTACCGCGCGTCGACGTACTTACGGGCGAACTCCTTCCACGCGGTGAGCGTCTCTATGACGGCGTCCTCCTTCCAGGCGCCGTCCTCCAGGTTGTCGATGTTCTTGAGGACGTCCAGCCCGCCGGCCTTCCCGGCCTGGGTGAGGATGGCGAACGAGGCGTAGTCCGCAGCGTTCTTGCCGCCGAGGCCGAAGGGGTCCATGCCGGCCTTCTTGATCTCGCCGGCCAGCTCGGTGAAGTCGTCCCAGGTGGTGGGGACCTGCCAGCCGTTCTTCTGGAACAGCTGGGCGTCGTACCAGAGGCCGTAGACGGTCTGCACGTACATCAGCCGGTAGAACTTGCCGTCGACGGTGCCTGCCTCGATCGCGCCGGGGGCCAGGACGTCGCGGACCTTCGTGTCCGGGTCGTCCACCGTGGGGGCGTCCAACAGCGGGGTCAGGTCGGTCAGCGCTTCGGACTGGATCAGCGCGCCGAGGTCGAGCTTCTGGAGGGTGCTGACATCGGGCACGTCGCCGCCGACGAAGCGCGGTTGGAGCGTCTCGACGATGTTCGGGGTGCTGGAGTGCTTGATCGAGAGCTTGGGGAAGGCCTTCTGCAGCAGGGGCTGGTGCACCTTGGTGGCGTAGGCGTCGCCGTACCCGCCCTTGAAGATCACGGCCTCGAGGTTGCCGCTGTTGGCGACACCGAACGGGTTGGCCTTGCTGGTCGCTCCCTTCGGCGCGGCGGTTCCGGTGGAGGAGTCGCCAGGGGTGGCGCAGGCGCCCAGGACGCCGGCGGAGGAGACGGCAAGGGTGGAGGTCCCCGCCCAGCGGAGCAGTTGCCGCCGGGAAATCTGGGAGCGAGACATGGTTCTCCTTGATCAGAGACGTGGGGAACGAGTGATCCGCGAGCATCTGGGAGGCAGGTCACGGCTTCCGTGGATTGTGGGGGCCGGTCCAGAGCACCGGCAAGGGCCAATCCGAACATCGAACATGAACGAACATCAAGTGTTCACGGCCCATTCTGACCAGGCGTTATTTGTTTGATGCGGCAGCTAGACGGGCTGTCATGTGTGCGATCTGGTCGGTAAGGTGCGTACGAATGAACATCCGACGGGGGGTCGAACATGCACGCTACCCAGAGGCAGGACGCCATCCTTCAGCTCCTGCGCAGGTACGGCTCTGTCCGGGTGACCGCGCTGGCGGAGCGGTTCAAAGTCGCTCAGCTCACCATCCGCCGGGACATCGCCCTGCTGCACGAGCGCGGCGATCTCGTGCGCGTGCACGGGGGCGCGGTCCTGCCCCGGCCCGGCGACGACGCGCCCGCCGGGGCCGTCGAGCCCGCCGTGCCCAGGCCCGGCAAGCAGCGAGCCATCGGGATGCTGGTCCCGGCGGCGACCCTCTACTTCCACGAGCTGATCCGGGGCGCGCAGACGGCCGCCGCTGCCCACCATGTCAGGCTCGTCGTGGGGGTCTCCCGCCACGATCAGCAGGAGGATCTGATCCAGGCCGAGAGGCTGCTGGACGCCGGGGCCGAAGGGCTGCTGCTGACGCCCAGCGCCGCCGCGCCCGTACCGGCGTGGGCGCCGACGTTGCCCGTGCCCGTGGTGTTCGTGGAACGCCGCCAGCCGGTGGACGTCGATTTAATCGAGTACGTGGCATCCGATCACGAGTTGGGCGCGGTCCAGGCCCTCCGGCACCTGGCGGAGCTGGGCCACCGCAAGATCGCGGTCATCACACAGACCACGCCGACCTCGGCCCTGATCCATCGCGGATTTCAGATGGTCGCGGACGCCATCGGGCTCGACAAGGACGTCCCGCTGGTCGACATGTTCAGCATGGAGGGGCTCGACGACGTGCTGGAGGCGGCGCTGTCAGCCGGGGTGACCGCCGTCCTCGCCCATTCGGACGACGTCGCGATCTCCGTGCAACAGCGGTTGCTCAGCCGCGGCCTGGGCGTACCCGACGACGTCGCCCTTGTCGCCTACGACGACGTGTTCGCCGCGCTCGCCGACATCCCCATCACCGCCGTGTCCCCGCCGCGACGGGCCATCGCGCGCACCGGGGTGGAGATGCTGCTCCGGCGCATGCGCGCGGGGGACGGCCCGATCAAGCGCCATGTCCACCTCATGCCCACCCTGCGCGTCAGGACCTCCACCATGGGAGAGCGGGCGCCTCTTCCCGCTCCTGAGCGGGAAGAGGCGTGAGGCGTCGCCCGTCAGCCGCGGGTGACCGAGACCCGGCAGCGCAGGATGTGATCGCCCGGCTCCAGCGTCCCGCGGAGCATGGGCAGGACGGTGCGTGGATGCATCAGGTGAGAGCCCGCCATCGGCGTCATGGCCTCGCCGGCGCGCCTGCGGCCGCCCGGTGAGTGGCAGACGATTTCGCTGGAGATCCCGTCGGCCGCGGCACTCGCGAACCCCTTTTCCTCGACGGTTCCGGAAGGTGTGCGGCCACGCGCGCGCAGCGGGACGCAGAAACCGCCCTCGGCCGTGTGCAGCGGGCGGGCGGTGGTGATGCGGTGCTCGCGCAGGTGCCCGCCGACGTCCGGGGTCAGGCGGGTCTCCACGGCCACGTCCGGCCAGGGGCTCCAGCGCACGATGAGCGTCTCGCCCTCGAGGACGGCCTCCCCGTCGGTCCGGGTCCGCCATCGCGTGCCGTCGTCGGACAGCGCCAGGGTGCTGTCGAAGGCCCCCTGGTGCAGGCTCGCCGTGTCGAGGGGGACGCTGAAACCGGCCAGGGAGGAATAGGTGAACTTGGCGTACTTGGCCGCCGCGCCACGTGGGTTGAAGGCGGGCGGACGCTGCCCGGCCAGCGCGACGACATCGCCGTGCGCGTCCCGGGTGAGGACCATCGCCGCGGCCGGCTGGACACTGATGGTCTCTGTCGGCGCCGGGCCGGAGGGGTCGCAGGTCCAGAAGGGATGGCCGGCGGGCGCTGCGAGCGCGGCGAAGACCTTGGTGCCCCAGTACGGCGAGCCGCCGCCGATGTACTCCTCGACGACTGCCGCGTTCGGATAGCCGTAACCCGGGGTCAGCGAGCCGTCCTCGGCGGCGAGCGGCTGCCGCCACCACCAGGCCAGGTTGCGTTCCGCCAGTCCCCGCGCCACCGGCCAGTCCACAGCAGGCAGATCGGCCGCGGCGAGCGCGGACCAGAATGAGCCCTGGGCGAAACGGTAGGCGAGGCTGCGGCCGAAGGGCACCGCCGCGCCGTCCGCGGCGAACCAGTGCTGGAACTGCGCCGCGAACTCGGAGGCGCGGCTGCGGTACAGCGCGGCCCTTTCGTCGTCCACGGCCTTCAGCGAGGCGAGCAGCAGGCTGTAGAAGTGGAAGCCGAACGGCACGTAGTAGTCGCGTGCACCGTGGTCGCCGTCGGCGTACCAGCCGTCGGCGAGGGCGAAGTCCTCGATCCGGTCCAGGTGCGCGTCCGCGACCGCCTCGTCGACGGGCACGCCCACGGCACGCAGCCCGGCCGCGGCAAGCACGGGGAAGAAGCGCCAGTTGTTCTCGTGCGGGCGGGTCAGCGCGGCCGCCGACAGCCAGTCCGCCAGGCGCTCTTGCTGCCCGGCGCTCAGCGGATCCCACAGGTACTGCGGGGCCTCCGCCAGGGCGTAGCCGACCGCGGCGGATTCGACCACGCGCTGCTCCAGGTCCATCGGTGGGCCGATGTACCAGGCATGGTCCGGATCGACCGCGGCGGCCAGAGCTGTACGCGCCTGGTCCCACTGGGTTTCCGCGCCGGTCAGCCCGCCGGCGGCGTGGGCGGCCAGGCCCCACAGCGGGCGGGCGACCAGCTCGAACCAGGTGGCGCCCGGGTCGTTGGTGCTGCCGTGCACCGGCTGGCGTCCGGGGCCGAGCGCTGCCAGCCGGGTGGCCGGGGCGGCGATCGCGACCAGGGCGTCGGCCCAGGCGTCCCGGCTGGTCGGAGCGGGACCGTGCAGTTGGAGCAGAGTCGGCATGATTCCTTGGCTTGTCAGTCGGTGATTCGGTCGGTGATGAGGTGGAGGAACGCGCGATTCAGTCGGTGATGAGGTGGAGGAACGGCTGGTTGGCGGCGTTCTCCCGGCTGTTGAGCAGGACCACAAGCCCGGCGGCCTGCTGCGCGAGGGCGATGGTGGCGGTGCCGTCGCCGGAGAACTGGGTCTGCACATGCGCGGTGACGTCGAGAGGCACCCAGTCGTTGACGGAGCCGATCGGGCGGGAGGACAGGACTGTGCCGAGGGTGGGCTGGCTGTCCCAGGTCAGGCCGGTTTCGGTCCAGCTGTCGTTACTGGCGGAGTACGCGCTGACCGTCGATTGGGTGCCGCCGTTGTCGGCGGTCCTGCCGTACACCCAGAGCACCGCGCGGCGCGGCGCGACGGGCAGGCCGGACACGTCGAACTTCAGGAACGAGCGCCGGGCGTATCCCGCCGTGGTGTTCTTGACGACCAGCGTGGTGTCCGCCCCGTAGTTGGTCGCCGCGTAGGAGCCGTCGCGGACGTACGCGTCGGCTGTCGGTGCGAGAGACCGCGAGCGCCCGGCCGTGACCGCCGAACCCGTGCCGAAGGTGATGGTCCGGGACGCGCCCTGGCTGCCGCCCACCTCGACCACCAGGGTGATGGGGTCAAGCCCCGTCACCTGGACCTCGGCGTCGCCGCTCGCCGTGACGTAACCGGAGCGGTCGATCGTCACGGTGACCGTGGTGGCGGCGCGGGTGGGGTCGGCGACGCTGACGCTGAGCGTGCCGCCGCTCTCGCGCATCAGCACCGAGCAGGGCTTGGAGACCGTGATCGGACCTGCCGTGCCCGCGGTGAAGAAGTTGGCGGTGGTCACCCCGGTGGCGCTGTCGGTGATGGCCTGCACGTTCGCGGTGTTGGCCAGGACGCTGACCGTCGGGCTCGCGGCGCGCGCGGCGGTCGTCGTGGCGGTGGCACCGGGCAGGAGAATGTAGGAGTAGGAGCCGCTGCTCGGGTCGGTCCCGTGGTCGAACCAGAGGGTGACGTAGGGACGGGTCAGCGAGGTGGTGGAGGCGTCGGTGTTGATGTCGTGCCACGACCCGGTGCGGGATTCCCGTAGTGCCTTGAACGTGGCGCCGCCGGGGAAAACGTAGCCGCCGAAGCCCTTGAGCGCGGCCCATGAGGCGCCGGTGAACGTGGCCGACCAGCCCAGCGTGGCCGGTTGGGCGGTCCCGTCGACGGTGAAGGCGGTCGAACCGGTGGCGCCGAGGTTGCGGTTGTCGATCGTGGTCTCCACCGCGTACCCGTCGCTCGACGTGATCCCAGCGCCCAGGCAGACCACCTGGTCGTCCAGGCAGAACCAGGACTTCTTGGCGGCCAGCGTCGAGGTGAGTCCCCTGGTGTCCTGGCCGACGGCGGAGTACGTGCCGTCGGTGGCGCCGCCCACCCACACGGCGCCGGTGGGCACCGGTCTGCCGAAGGAACCGCCCTCGGCGTCGGCCAGCGGCTTGCGCGACACGGTCGTCCCCGGAAGCCGGTACGGGTCGACCGTCGGCCAGAAGGCGTCGGAGTACTGCCCGTTGCCGAACGTGTCGCCCCACCAGTACGTCATCCCGGAGTCGGTGTGCCAGCCCCGCAGGTTCTCGCCGTTGCCCGTCTCGTAGAACGTGGTCCTGGCCGAGCACATCGCCACCGCGAACGCCCATCCCGTTCTGCGGTGGGTGGCCCGATCCATGGCGCCGAAGACCCGGCTGGCAACCGGCTCTGCGGAGGGGGTGATCGAGGTGTCGTCGAGCACCGCCTGCCCCCGGGCCAGCGCCGGGACCTGCAACGACCTGTCGGAGAGGAAGGGGCTCCAGTAGTCGCGCTGCAGCCAGCCCTTGGCCATCGCCTTCCACTTGGCCGCCTGTTCGGCCGACGCCGCCTCGGCCAGCAACAGCAGGCCGCTGATCATGGCGTGTCCGCGGGTGTGGTCGTCCTGCTGGATGCCGAGCGGGTTGCCGGCGCTCCTGATCCCGCGGCTGATGGCACGGCCGGACTGGCCGTCCATCATGAGTCCGTTGAACAGGAAGGGCGCGGTCGCGGCGATGGCCGCGTCGAAGAGGACCTGCCGGCTGGTGTCGGTGATCGCCCAAGTGGAGCCGGTGAGCAACATCAGCAGCCCGGCCAGCCCGTTGACCAGGATCTGGCCGTACGTGCCGACGTAGGGGACGGTGTGGTGCTGGAGGAACGAGCCGTCGGCGTAGAAACCGTCGTCGTCGCGCACCAGGGGGAACACCGGCGACAGCGCGTCCCGCCCGGTCGTGATCTTCGCCGGGCTCTTGCCGAGGATGCCGCGCAGGATGAGCACCTGGCACAGGTCGACCCGGTTGCCGCCGGTGCTGGAGCCGCTGTAGGCGGCCACCGCCGAGTCGGGAACGAAGTGATCGACAGCTGACAGACAACCGCTGATCTGACTGCTCGACAGCGACGGGTACACCAGCGCCATGGTGTCCAACAGCGGCTTCGGCGCGCCGATCTGCCAGTCCCACCAGTTGTCGTACGTCGTCGTCGTGGGTGTGTAGGCGTTGGCGTTCATCCAGTCCAGGCCGCTGATGATGTCGGCGAGCAGGTCGGTGTCGCCGGTCAGGCCGGTGCCGGGCAGCGCCCAGGCCTGCGCCATCGACCTCAGCCTGGTGAAGCACGAGGTCACGTTGGAGCTGCCGTACGCGCTGCCGACCGGCAGCTCCGGCCACAGCGACGAGGATGCCGGGGCCATGGACGACTGCAGGGTCGAGGCCGTGGCGCCGATCTGGGCGAGCTGCCCGGCGAACGGCTCGGCCGAGGCGTCGTAGCCCGAACCGATGATGGTCTTGCTGACCCAGCGCTCGCGCAGCACGTCGTACTCGTCGGCGGCGTAGGCCGGGCGGGAGACTGAGGTGACGCCGAGGCCGACGCCGGTGAGCGCGGCGATGCGGAGCAGCCGCCGACGGCTGATCTGGGACATTGCGGCTCCAAAGTAGGTGAAACTGACGAAGGTTGAAGCCGTCCCAGGGCCAGCACGGTGGCATGGGCCACCGCTGTTCGGCAAGGGCGACCGAACAACTTGCTTGTTCGGGTGTTCGTTTGTGTGCGATCGGCTGTTCCGGTCTTGACCGCTCCCGCACGCCGGCCGGACGATCTGATCCCTGGCCGTCCCGCCGGACCACCTCCTGAAGCATCGCCAACCTCCTGCCGAGGCATCCGCAGATCAAGGCGGATCTCGACATCGTCAACGCCGCCTATGGGCCGGCCGTCGCGGCGTTCCCGGCGGGCGCCATCACGGCCGGCCGGGCAGCCGGGATACTGATCCGGGTCTGCGGCTACGTCGCCTTGGTGGGAGCCCAGTTCATCGGTCGCCTCATCGGCGACCGGCTCGTCGACCGCCTCGGCCAGCGCACCGTGGCCCGCGCCGGCGGCGTCATCGCCGCGGCCGGCGCGGACCTGGCCCTGGCCCGGGCCACAGCGCCCGGGACGATCCTCGGTTTCGCCGCGGCACGGTTCGGGGTGGCCACGCTGGTTCCCGCAGCGATGCACGAAGCCGATGAGCTGCCCGGCCTCAAGACCGGTTCTGCGCTGGCCATCGTCTCCTGGCTCATGCGCATGGGCTTCCTGCTCTCCCCGCCGGTCGTCGGGCTGATCGCCGATGCGACCAGTCTCCGAGTGGGCCTGCTGGTGGTGCCCGCCGGCTCGCCGATCCGCGGCCGGCCGGACACGGGCCGCTCGGTCACCGGCTGCGGGTGCGGCTGACCGAGTCGGAGCCGGGGGTGTCACCGATCCGGTTCGTACCCGCGGACGGGCCGCGCGCCCGCAGCGCGGCGACGGCGGACGCGGGGTCGTCGGCGTAGAAGCGGAATGCGCGGGCCTCGGCGGGCTTGCCCAGGGCACGTACGTACCGCACCGGCTCGGTGAGCTCGACGGTGACCGTCGTCTGGCCGCCCACGGCAATGTCGGCGACGCCTTTCTCATCCACGACGGCCAGCTTGCCGTCCGGGAATTTCCGGTCCAGGCGGACAGAGGCTATGCGGTCGGCCGGGATGCGGATGTCCAGCAGGGCGCCGTAGCGCAGGCGCAGTGAGCCGTCGGCCCCGATCACGTGCGGGCGCACCACGCAGGAGGCGTGCAGGGCGAGGACGAAGTAGCAGCCCCAGATGTCGAGGACGAGAGTGACGGCGTGCACCACAGGCCAGGGGATCAGCAAGGCGAGGGCCACGGTCTCGACGATGCAGACGAAGAGGAAGCCGTACATGACGGCCGTCTGACCCGGGGCGTACGGGACGGGCAGGTCGCCGTCGCGTACGCCGTGCGGGCCGCGGCGGGTCACCCAGCGCAGGAAGCTGGTGGAGAGGAAGAACTCATGGGCGGTCAGCTTGCGCACCGGCGCCGGGACGGTGTCGGCGAGCGCGGCCAGGAAGGCGGGGCGGCGGTCGAGACCGTCGCGGCGGTGCCGGCGGTAGTCGAGGGAGAGCAGGGCGGTCGCCGCGGCCATTGGCGCGAGCACCGCCAGCTCCACCGCCAGCCGGGCGGCCGGGGCTATCCGTACCCCACCGGCCACGCACAGGACGAGCACGAGCTCGCCGGGTACGAGTGCGGCGAAGGACCAGCGCACGGCCTTTCTCAGCGCCTTCACCTGGCACGCTCCTGCAGCAGCTCGATGGCGCGGCGCACAGCCGCGGCCTGGGCGGGGGCGAAGTCCGCGAAGAAGGCGTCCGCGAAACCGCCGTCCTCGCCTACGCCGCCGTCGTCCGGGATGGTCATCGCCTGCGCCGCCATGCTGTCGACGATGGCCCGGGCTGCCTCCTCCACCCGTGGGTCGTCCTCGGCGGCCTCGGCCAGCTCGTCCAGCTGGGCATAGACCTCGTAGGCGCGTTCCATGGCCTCCGGATCGGCGCTGAGGCTGTGCACCATGGCGTCGAGCCAGCCGCGGTCGCCGCCTGGCGAGCCGGTCTCCAGCAGGGCGAGCAGCTCCCGCTCCTTGGCCGCCATCGCCGGCTCCGGCCCGGGCAACCGCGCCGAGGCGCGGGCCATGTCGTCGAAGATGGCTGTGAGCTCGGGGGAGACGGGAGCCTCGGCGGGCAGCCGCCCGGTCTGCTCTGCCTGCTCGAGCAGCCGGCCCAGGCGGGCGCGGCGCTGCCGGATGGCCTCCTCCTGACGGGCCAGGTCGGCGTCCAACTCGGCGAGGATCTCGACGAGATCCTTGCCCGCGTCGTCCGCCAGCACGTCCTTCACCTCGTCCAGGCTCAGGCCGAGCTCGGTCAGCCGACGGATCCGGGCCAGCTCGACGGCATCGCGCAGCGAGTACTCGCGGTACCCGTTGGGCTGCCGCGGCGGCTCGGGCAGCAGCCCGATGCGGTGGTAGTGCCGCACGGCACGGGTGGTGACGCCGGCGATGCCGGCGAGCTCTCCGATTCGCATGGCACCAGTAGAAACGTTGTCGCTGCGACAAGGTCAAGCGGCACGGTTCACGGCGGACGGCGTCGGCCACAGACCAACGGCATCCCACACAAGTCCCGGACTGCCGGCGGATGAGGCTTATGGCAGGCGCCAGTCCACCGGTTGGGCACCCTGGCGCACCAGAAGGTCATTAGCACGGCTGAAGGGCCGTGAACCGAAGAAACCGCGGTCCGCCGACATCGGCGAAGGATGGGCGGACTCGATCGCCGGGAAGTCGTCGAGGAATGGCCGCAGATTACGGGCGTCACGCCCCCACAACACGGACACCAGCGGCTTGCCGCGCGCAACCAGAGCACGAATGGCCTGCTCCGTCACTTCCTCCCAACCCTTGCCACGATGGGCCCCGGGCTTGCGAGGTTCTGTGGTCAGCGCCCTGTTGAGCAACAGCACGCCTTGTCGGGTCCACGGGGTCAGATCACCGTTGGAGGGACGGGGAAGCCCGAGGTCCGTCTGCAGCTCCCGGTAGATGTTCTCCAGGCTGCCCGGCAACTGGCGTACGTCAGGTGCGACCGCGAAGCTGTGCCCGATGGCCATTCCTGGAGTCGGATAGGGATCCTGACCCACTATCAGAACCCGCACCTCGTCAAAGGGCTGCTGGAAAGCGCGCAGGACATGTGCCCCAGCCGGAAGATAGGTGCGGCCGGCTGCGATCTCCGCACGCAGAAAGTCACCCATCGCGGCGATCCGCTCGGCCACAGGACGCAACGCATCCGCCCAACCGGGCTCCACAAGTTCATTCAACGGTCGTGCTGCCACAGCGCGTCACTCTACTGGTGTGCGAAGTCCGCTCCCGAATCCGCCGACGCGTCACGGCACTCGTCCGCTGCCCTCACGCCTACCCGCTCAGGTCGCGCGCGGAGTCCGCGACGCGTGTACGCGACCTGCCCAACGGTCCCACGAGGCCCGGGGATACGCTGCGCTCGTCAGTCCTCTTCTTCCTGGAGCCGGGCCATGAGGTCGCGTAGGCGTTCGTCAGACAGCAGTGGTGCCCGGTGCTTCCAGTGATCAGGCCATTCGGCTTCCGTCATCGGCACAGGTCAGGCCCCTCGATCGAGAAACTGCTCGGCGACCTGCCGTCGGTGGAGTCCGCCCACCCCTTCCCCATGTCGGCGGACCGCGGCTTCTTCGGCTCGCGCCCCTTCAGCCGGGCGAACGAACTGCTGGCGCGGCAGGGCGCACAGCCGGTGGACTGGCGGCTGCCGTGACGGAGGCCGGGGTGCCGCCCGCGGTTAAGGGGGCCGGGCCGGCGTCTGCCGTGCTGGGCGTCGACTCGGGCGGCTCCGGGTTCCGGGCCGCCCTCGCGGTCCGTACCGGCACCGGCGCGGTCGCCCCTTGGGGCAGCGCGTCGGCGGCACCGGTTCGCACGGGACCCGGTGGCATCGACCCGGACCATCTGCTGGAGCAGTTGGTCCCCATGGCCAGGAAGCTGATGCGGGAGGCCGGTGTCGACGGCATCGGGACCGTGACCATCGGCGCCGCCGGGATGGCGACCCTCGGTGCCCGGCTGCGCGCCGAGCTGCCCGCAGCGCTGGCCCGCGAACTCGGGGTACGCCGCCTCGCGCTCGCCGCTGACGCCGTCACCGCGTACGCCGGGGCCCTGGGCCGGCAGCCCGGCGCGATCGTGGCCGCCGGCACCGGCATGATCGCGCTCGGCACGGATCTCAAGAGCTGGCGCCGGGCCGACGGTTGGGGACATCTGCTCGGCGACTGCGGCGGCGGAGCGTGGATCGGACGGGCAGGCCTCGAGGCGGCCATGCGCGCCCACGACGGGCGACGCGGTGGCTCACCCGCCCTGCTGGCGCATGCCGAGAAGCTCTTCGGCCCCGCGGCCGACCTCCCCGGGCAGCTTTATCCGCGCACCGACCGGCCCGCGGTACTCGCGTCGTTCGCTCCGGAAGTCGCCGCGTGTGCGGCCGACGACGCGGTGGCGGCGGGCATCCTGCGGGACGCGGCACGCCATATCGCCGAGGCCGCTGCCGCTGCCTGCCCGAAATCCGGTGAGAGCGAAGTCGCCCTGACCGGAGGCCTGTTCAAGATGGGCGAACCCCTGCTCGCACCCGTGCGCACACAACTCGCCCAGTTGGTTCCGCAAGCGCGCCAGGTGCCTGCCGCGGGTGACCCGCTGCACGGGGCCGTACGCATGGCTGTCGACCTCGCCCTGGACCAGCTGACCCTGCCCCACGACGAGCACCTGCTGCGCGTCGTAAGACTCGATGGCTGAGCAGTGTGAGGCTCGACGGCTGGGCGATCGTGTCTGGCGGCCCCAGCGTAAGCCAGGCGGAAATGAGGCGTTGATGCCTTGATACGCACCAATAGGCCACTACACGCACATGAATCCGCACATGCTCCATCCGCGCGGCGGTGTCCTTGCAACCGATTCGGACGGGCCCCGTAAGACAAATCAGGACGGATACCGCTCACCTGCACCCTCCCCGAACAGGGGAGCCCAAGAAGCCAGTAGCATGCGGCGCCATGAGCTCCCCCACTGGGCCCGCATCCGGCCTGCCTGTACGAATGCCGCGTCCCCGCCAGCCCGGGCGGCACCGCCGCCCTGAGCCCGTGGCGGCTCCCGAGGGCGCGCCCGCGCTCGTCCTCGCCGTGCCCGGCACGCCCAGCGCCGCCGCGCGCAGCATCGCCGAAGAGGTCGTGAGCATCGCCCGCTCCGAGCTTCCCGGCCTGGACGCGCGGATCGGATACGTGGACGGGGACGACGCCGAGTACCCCGCGCTCCAGTCGGTGCTCGCACACGCTGCCCAGGAGCGCACGGCCCGCTACGACCAGGCCGTCGCCGCCGGTGCCGACGTGGCCGCGCCCGAGGGCCCGGCGGCGGTCGTCGTACCGCTGCTCGCCGGCCCCGACAGCGCGCTGCTGCGGAGAATCCGCCAGGCCGTGATGGACAGCCGTGCCGCCGCGGAGCTGACCGATGTGCTCGGCCCGCACCCGCTGCTCGCGGAGGCGCTGCACGTGCGCCTGTCCGAGGCCGGTCTTGCCCGTGCCGACCGTGCCCGCCTGTTCACCGTGGCGACCGCCGCGGACGGCATCATCCTCGCCTCCGTCGGCGGCACCGAGGCCGTGCAGGCGGCCGGGATCACCGGCATGCTGCTGGCCGCGCGCCTCGCGGTGCCGGTGATGGCCGCGGCCCTGGACGAGGAGGGCTCGATCGCGGCTACCGCGGAGCAGCTGCGCTCCTCGGGCTCGGCCCAACTGGCGCTCGCGCCGTATCTGATCGGCCCGGAGATCGACCCTGGCCTGCTCGACGCGGCAGCCAAGGAAGCGGGTTGCGCGGCCGCGGAGGCGCTGGGTGCGTACCCGGCGATCGGCAAGCTGGCGCTCTCCAAGTACACGACGGCGCTGGGTATCGCCCCGCAGCCGACGGGTGCGCCGGTGCGCTGACCGTACGTGCAGAAGGCCCGCTCCCGGTGCCGGGGAGCGGGCCTTCGCCGTGCTGGGGAAGGGCCTTCGCCGTGCTGGGAAGCGGGCCTTCGCCCTGCGGCGACCGCCGCCCGCCGCGTCTTTCAGCCGAATACCACGCACGAAGCCGCAGGCGCTTCGATCGAGCCGACCCGACGCGGCAGCCCCGTCTCGGGATCGAGGCGGAACCAGGTCACGTCACCGGAGCGCTCGTTCGCGGCGTACAGGTACCGTCCCGCCGGGTCGAGGGCCAGGTCCCGGGGCCAGTGTCCGCCGCAGGGCACGGTGGTCAGCAGCCTCGGACGTTCGCCCGTTCCGTCGAGTGCGAGCACGGAGATGACGTCCTCGCCGCGGGTGGCGGTCCAGGCGAACCTGCCGTCGGGAGCGACGACGATCTCCGAGGGATAGGCGTCGCCGTCGGGTGCACCGGGCAGCACATGCGTCTCGCCGAGCGGTTGCACCAGGCCCTCCTCTGCGTCCCAGCGGCACGCGGTCACGGTCGGCGCCAGCTCGTTCAGCACGTACAGCAGATCGCCGCGCGGGTGGAAGGCGAGGTGACGCGGCCCGGACCCGGGCCTGAGGGCCACCTCGCGCCAGAGGCTCAGTTCCCCTTCGCCGTCGAGGGAGCAGATGCGCACGGAGTCGGTGCCGAGGTCCACGCTGACCGCCCATCGGCCGGTCGGATCCGGCACCACCTGGTGGGCGTGCGGCGCCTGCTGGCGCTGCGGGTGCGGGCCCGAGCCCTCGTGCCGCAGCAGGCTGGACGCGGCGGCGGCGAGGCTGCCGTCTGCCTTCACGGGCACGGCGGTGACGCTGCCCGAGCCGTAGTTGGCGGTCAGCACATGCCCTGCGTGCACGGTGAGATGTGTGGGACCGTCACCCTTCACCGGCACCGGGGAACCCGTCAGCTCGGGCCTGTCCCCGGCGACTTGACAGGCGGCCACCGAGCCGTCGGCCGTCTCGCTGACCACGTACAGCACGGCCCCGTCCGGCGAGAGCGCGAGATACGAGGGATCGGCGACCTCGTCGGTGGCGCCCAGCTCCGTCAGCGCACCCGTGTCCTGGTCGACGGCCGCGGCGATGACTCCCCTGCCCCCTGCTGCGGTGAACGATCCGATGTACGCCCGTCGGGCCCGCCTTCCGCCCATTGCCACTGCGTTCCCCTCTCACTACCGGTGCTGCTGGCCTCACCGCGCCCCTGCCGGTGCCGTTTGGCGCCGACGGTAGCAGTCGGCAGCCATCGGTCTAGACCAAGCGCCACCGAACGCGCACGGGTACCCACGCACGCACGCCGCCGGATGGCGCAGCCGCCGGCGAGGTGTCATCCCGTCGGCCCACGAGCAGGCCGCGCTCTGCCGGTTCAGGCCCCGACGAGCGGCGACCGCGGTGAGCTGCGCAGCGGTCCGGCCAGCGCGGCCAGTGCCCGCTCCAGGCCGTGCAGATGGACTAGTGCCCCGGCAGGCAACGTTTGCCCGTCAAGGAGCGGCGTCCGGTGCGTGCTCTCGGCGTGCCGGCCGGAAGTCCTCGTACTGGACGTACTTGGGCTTTCGGGCGGTGCGGCGAGAGTGCGTGCCGGGCGTCGCGACGGGGCGAACGTTGCCTGTTGGGGCACTAGCGCGGGTTCGACTGCAGGATGCCGCACACCGAAGGCGTCGGCAGCCGCGGCGTCGACCGTCGAGCCCGGAGTGGTGAGTGCCTCCACGGCGGCCTCCACACGCAGGCAGGCAGCGGCGAGCCGAGCGTCGTGCGAAGCCTCCGGGTCGGCGGCCACGGAGGCCAGCCCGCGGACCTCGCGGGCGCAGTCGTCGAGCAGCGCCAGCACCTGCCGGGCCCGGCCCTTTCGGGCACGCATCGGGCTCAGCGGGTGCACCAGCGGCGAGACCGAGAGGCGCACCCTGGCGAGCACCAGCTCCAGTTCGGCGACGCGCGCGGCGGGGTCGGCGGTCCCCGAGCCCGCGAGGCGCGCCGCGGATTCGGCGGTGCACTCGTGTACGGACCGCAGGGCGCGCTGGATCCACGCGTCGGTCGTGGCATGGGTGGTGACGGGCAGCACGAGGAGTACGGCCAGCGCCGCGCCGAGCGCCCCGACACCCGTCTCCGCGAGACGCAGTGCGAGCAGGCCCGGCTCCAGTACCCCCAGAAGCCCGTAGAGCAGCTCGACCAGCACCGTCACCGCGAGCATCATCCAGGTGTAGGAGACCGCGGCCGTGTAGAAGATGCCGAAGACGGCGACCGCGGCGAGGGCCGCCGTGGGAACGGCCGCTCCCTGCAACGGGATCGCGACGAGCAGGCCGAGACCGATGCCGATCACGGTGCCGAGAACCCGGCGAAAGCCCCGGACCAGCGTCTCGCCACGGGATGCGGTGTTGACGAAGACCCACCATGTCGCGCCCACCGCCCAGTACCAGCGCTGATCGGACAGCAGCTCGCCCATCATGAGTGCGAAGGCGGAGCCGGCCGTGGCCTGAAGCGCCTGGCGGGTCGTCGGCCGTGCGAGACCCGTACCGGTCGGCGGAGCCGGAACAACGGCCGGGGGCAGCCGCCGCTCGTAGCACCACAGGCCGAAACGGACGGCCGAGGAGGCGAGCAGGGACAGCGTGACCGCGGCATACAGCTCGGGCAGCTGGCCCGGCACCGTGTGCAGGAACTGCGTCACGAAGAAGGCCATGAACGCGAACACGCCGAGGCTGTGACCCCGCGGCCCCCAGCGCCGCGCATAGACCCCCACACCGACCACGGTGAGGAAGGCCAGGTCTCGGGCCACAGGATGATCGTGCAGCCCCGCCGCCAGGGCGAGTACGGGAAGGCCGACCACGGGCATCAGCGCGGTCGTGACCGCCTGGCCGCGCACCGTCGCGTCGCTCACCGTGAAGAGAGCGAGAAGCGCGGCGAGCCCACCCGTGATGGACGCGGCAAGGGAGTGACCGGCGAGGCCGCAGAGGGCGACCGCCAACCCGATGCCGGCGACGGCCCGGGTGGCGCTGCGCAGCCGCAGCCGCCCCGGGTCCGGAGCCACGAACACCCTCTTCAGCACTCTTCCCGCCCCTCACTGCGTACCGGCATGAAAAAGGCGCTGCGGGGTCCGCAGCGCCATCGACGGGTACATCACAGCATCCTTGCGCCTCATGGCTCAAGTGTCATCAGAATCACTGGGCCATTGGCACAACCTCGGGCCTTCGCGTTGCACCGACAGGAGGCCAACGGACCATGGAGACGGACGAGATCAACTTCCCGGCTTGAAGCTCCCTGCGCGAAGGGACCCACTCGAGGGGATCTACGCGCAGGGGCCTACTCGAAGGACCGCAGCCGCAGGCTGTTGGTCACCACGAAGACCGATGAGAAGGCCATCGCGGCGCCCGCGATCATCGGGTTGAGCATGCCGGCGGCCGCCAGGGGCAGTGCGGCGACGTTGTAGCCGAAGGCCCAGAACAGGTTGCCCTTGATGGTGGTGAGGGTCCTGCGGGAGAGCCGGATGGCGTCCGCGGCCACCCGCAGGTCGCCGCGTACGAGCGTCAGGTCGCCCGCCTCGATCGCCGCGTCCGTGCCCGTGCCCATCGCCAGGCCCAGGTCCGCGGTGGCCAGGGCGGCCGCGTCGTTGACGCCGTCGCCGACCATCGCGACCACCCGGCCCTCACGCTGCAGCCGCTGGATCACGTCCACCTTGTCCTGTGGCAGAACGTCGGCGATCACCTCGTCGATGCCGACGGTCCGGGCGACGGAGTCGGCGACGGCCTGGTTGTCGCCGGTCAGCAAGACGGGCCTCAGGCCCAGCTTCCGCAGTTCGGCGACCGCCTCGGCGCTGGTGTCCTTGACCGCGTCGGCGACGGTGAGGACGCCGCGCGCCGTGCCGTCCCAGGCGACCACGACCGCCGTGCGCCCCTCGGCCTCCGCCGCGGCCTTGGCCTCGGCCAGTTCCGGTGTGAGCTCAATGCCCCGTTCACCCAAGAGCTGCTCGCGTCCGACGAGGACCTGGTGCCCCTCGACGGCGCCCTGGACGCCGAGACCGGCGACGTTCTCGAAGTTCTCCGGTACGGGCAGACTTCCGGCCCTCCCCCACTCTCGGCTTCGCTCGAGCGGAGGGACCCCCACGACGGCGCCCGCGGCGATCGCCTGGGCGATCGGGTGTTCCGAGGCGTGCTCCAGCGCGCCCGCCAGCCGCAGCAGCTCGTCCTCGTCCACGCCCGGTGCGGCGACGACGTCCTGGAGCTGCATACGGCCCGTGGTCACGGTCCCGGTCTTGTCGAGGACGACGGTGTCCACGCGCCGGGTGGATTCCAGCACCTCAGGGCCCTTGATCAGGATGCCGAGCTGGGCGCCGCGCCCGGTGCCGACCATCAGGGCGGTCGGCGTGGCGAGGCCCAGGGCGCACGGGCAGGCGATGATCAGCACGGCGACGGCCGCGGTGAAGGCGGCAGCGGTGTCGCCGGTGAAGAACAGCCAGGCCAGAAGGGTGCCGAGGGCGAGAAGGATGACCGCGGGGACGAAGACCGCGGAGATACGGTCGGCGAGGCGCTGCACCTCGGCCTTGCCGTTCTGGGCGTCCTCGACGAGCTTCGCCATACGGGCGAGCTGCGTGTCGGCGCCCACCCGGGTCGCCTCGACGACCAGCCTTCCACCGACGTTCACCGTGGCACCGGTGATGGGATCGCCGGCCGTCACGTCCACCGGCACGGATTCGCCAGTCAGCATCGAGGCGTCGACTGCGGAGCTGCCCTCGACGACGGTCCCGTCGGTGGCGATCTTCTCTCCGGGCCGAACGACGAAGCGGTCGCCGACGGCCAACTGCGCCACAGGGATGCGCACTTCCTGACCGCCCCGCAGTACCGCGACGTCCTTGGCGCCCAACTCCAGCAGCGCCCTCAGTGCCGCGCCGGCCTTGCGCTTGGACTTCGCCTCCAGGTACCGCCCGGCGAGAATGAACGTGGTCACGCCGGCCGCTGCCTCCAGATAGATCGAGGAGGACCCGTCCGTACGAGAGATGGTGAACTCGAAAGCGTGCCGCATCCCGGGCATCCCGGCGTGCCCGAAGAACAGTGCCCACATCGACCAGCCGAGCGCGGCGAGTGTGCCGATGGACACCAGGGTGTCCATGGTCGCGGCGCCATGACGGGCGTTGGTCCAGGCCGCCTTGTGGAACGGGAAGGCACCCCAGACGACGACGGGAGCCGCCAGGGTCAGCGACAGCCACTGCCAGTTGTCGAACTGCAGTGCCGGGACCATCGCCATCAGGACGACGGGCACGGAAAGCGCCAGCGATACGAACAGGCGCTGCCGGAGCGAGAGAAGCTCGCCGTCCGCTCCCACCGGCGCGGCCTGGGCCTGGGCTCCGTCCTCGCCTCCGTCCGCGGCGGCCCCCGGCACGGGCGGGGGTGGCTCCTCGGCGGTGTAGCCGGTCTTCTCGACGATGGCGATGAGGTCGGCGACCTCGATCCCATCGGCGTACGAGACCCTGGCCTTCTCCGTGGCGAAGTTGACCGTCGCCGTGACGCCGTCCATGCGGTTGAGCTTCTTCTCGACGCGGGCGGCGCACGAGGCGCAGGTCATGCCGCCGATGGAGAGCTCGACCTCGGCGGTCGGCGCCGCCGTCGCATCCGGAACCGTCTTCTCGAGAGCCGTGCTGGTCATTGGGCGTATCTCCTGGGAGAGGCCGGGGCGTGCGGCGTCCGTATCAGCGGAGCGGCACCTCCCGGCGTGGGAGCGACATCGCGTTCCTGGGCGAACGGCGGCGAACGGCCCCGGCGGACCGGTCAGGCCGGGCTACGGGTCAGGCCGGGCCGACGAGCTCGTAGCCGGCCTCGTCGACCGCGGAGCGCACGGCTTCCTCGTCGAGAAGGGCGGCGGAGGTGACGGTAACCTCGCCGGAGGCGGCGACGGCCTTGACCGTGGTGACACCGTCCAGCGCGGAGAGCTCCTCGGAAACAGCGCTCTCACAGTGGCCGCAGGTCATGCCGGACACCTTGTAGACGGTGGTGACGTTCTCGAAGGTCATCGCTTCTTCCTCGGGTGTCGATGCGTGTGTATCGCGGAACCGGCCGGGTGTCCGCCGCTCCGCTAATACACTCACACTATACCCCCCCTGGGTATTTTCATGGGCAACACTCGTGGATGCCCGCTCACACTTCCGGAAGAGCCGCTGGGACGCGGTGCCTTCCGAACCCGAGAGAGGACGCGGGTCAGCTCCACGGCACGGTCGATGCGGCTGCCCACGCTGCCGCCATGCAGGACCGCCGCGGCGGAAGCCGGGCACTGGCTCAGCAGGCACAGAGCCGACTGGGCCATTGGTACCGTCATAGACGCTCACCGCCGACCAGGAGGAGCCCGACGGACCATGGCCGTGGACGAGTTGGACACCCGCATCCTGCGACTGCTGCTGGAGCAGCCGCGCACGAGCGCCCGCGAATACGCCCGTATCCTCGGCGTCGCACGGGGCACGCTCCAGGCCCGGCTGGACCGGCTCGAGCGGGACGGAGTGATCACCGGAACCGGCCCTTCCCTCTCCCCCGCCGCGCTCGGCCACCCCGTTCTGGCCTTTGTGCACATCGAGGTCACGCAGGGGCATCTCGACGAGGTGGGCGATGCGCTGGCCGCCGTACCGGAGATCATCGAGGCGTTCTCGATCACGGGTGGCGGCGATCTGCTGACCCGGGTCGTGGCCCGGGACAACGCACATCTGGAGGATGTGATCCAGCAGCTGATCCAGATGCCGGGCGTGGTGCGCACACGCACGGAGGTGGCGCTGCGCGAGCGCGTACCGCATCGTCTGCTGCCGCTCGTGGAGTCGATCGGCCGCTCCACTCGCGCGCCCGAACGGCCTCGCTGATCGCGCCCCGACTCCCGCGCTGATCGCGCCCACACGACGCTCTGGTCCCCTCGGTGCTCGTCGCGGCATGCCACTCTCATCACAGCAGTGCGATCGAGCCCCCTGAACCGCGCCAGTGTGCTGAGCCCCTCTTGTCACGCCCTGGCATGCTGGAGGGCATGAGCAAGGCAGGCAGGGCGGCCACCACCTCGGTCATATTCGATCTCGACGGAACACTCGTGGACAGCGAGCCGAACTATTTCGAGGCGGGACGTCATGTCCTTGCGCAGCACGGCATCACGGGCTTCACGTGGGAGGACCACCAGCAGTACGTCGGGATAGGCACGCAGGAGACGCTCGCTCTGTGGAAGGAGCGGTTCGGGCTCGGGGCGCCGCTCGACGAGCTGCTGGCGGAGAAGAACCGCCGCTATCTGGAACTTGCCCGGGTCTCCACGCCCGTCTACCCGGAGATGCGAAAGTTCGTGGAGCGGTTGCACGACGCGGGTGTGCAGATGGCCGTGGCCTCGGGGTCCTCTCGCGAGGCCATCGAGGCGATCCTGTCCAGCGCGGGCCTGGCGACGTTGCTGCCCGTCGTCGTCTCGGCGGACGAGGTGGCGCACGGCAAGCCCGCCCCTGACGTCTTCCTGGAGGCGGCCCGCCGGATCAGCGCCGAACCGGCCGACTGTGTGGTGGTGGAGGACGCCGCGCCCGGCGCCGCAGCGGCGCATGCGGCGGGCATGCGCTGCATCGCGATCCCCTACGTGGCGGCGCAGGCGGACGACCCGCGGTTCGCCACGGCGGGACTGCTCTTCCGCGGCGGCCAGGGCGAGTTCACCGCGCAGGCTGCGTTCGAATGGCTTGCACTCGCTCCCACGACGCCGTCCTGACCGCACGCGCCCCGAAGCTACGACCGGCGGCGAGGTTTGCCGCGCTTGGCGCCTTTCGGGCCGCCGGCACCGCTCCGAGGACTCTTGCCGGTCGACTTGCCGGCCGCGGGCTTCCGCCGTACGCCGCCTGAATCCGGCCGCTTCCGCTGCGGCTGAGCCGGGGCCGGCGTCGTGGGCCGGCGACCCCGAGAGCTGTTGACGGTCCGCCCGCGAACGATCCCGATGAAGTCCTCGACCATGTCGGTGGTCGCGTCCTCGGGCCACGACAGCGCGACGCTCGACTCGGGGGCGTCCGTGACCGGCCGATACGTGAGGTCCTTGCGGTGATGCAGACGGGCGAGTGACTGGGGAACCACGAGCACACCCACCCCAGCCGCCACGAGTTCGACGGCGTCCGCCGTCGTGGCGGGGCGCTCGATCGCGGGCTGTCCCGGCAGACGCTCCCAGCCGAGGACGTCGTCGAGGGGATGCAGCACGATGTCGTCGGCCAGATCTTCGGCGCACACCTCGTCGACCGCCGCCACGACGTGGTCTTTCGGAACCACGACCACCGTGGTCTCCGTGTAGAGAGGAATCGCGCTGAGTACCGCCCGGTCGACCGGCAATCGCACGAGTCCCGCGTCGGCGCCGCCGCCCAGCAACACATCCGATGCTTCGGCGGCGGCGACACCGATGAGGGTCAGTGGGACCTCGGGCAGCCGCTCGTTCCAGATCCGCACCCACTTGGCGGGCGTCACTCCCGGGACATACGCGAGCCGGAACGAAGGGGATACTTCCGAGCCTGTCACCCCGCCAGGTTACCGGTCGCAGGTCATAGGTCGTGGTCGGAGGCCGCTCAGGCGCTCGATACCCTTGACACCATGAAGTCGCACCAGACCACCCAGACGATGAAGCCGGCAACCGCGGCCAAGAAGCTGGGTGTGTACCTCGAGGCCACCCCCGCCGAGTTCCAGGAGGGCGTCGTCTCGCGCGCCGAGCTGAACGCGCTGCAGGCCGATCCGCCCGAGTGGCTGCGGGAACTGCGAGCAAACGGCCCGCACCCCCGCCCGGTGGTCGCGGCGAAGCTGGGCGTCTCCATCGCGGGTCTCGCTCGCGGCGGAATCACGGAACCGCTCACCACCGAGCAGATCGACGCGTTGAAGAGGGACCGTCCCGACTGGCTGGAGAGGGAGCGTGCAACGCAGGCCGAGGTGCGGAAGGAAGCGGTGCGCATCAGGGAGAAGAACGCCGAGCGCGGCGATCAGTCCTGAATGCGTTCCTGACCCGCACAGGCTCGTTCGCTACCGGCAGCCGGAGGTACCGCCACAGCAGCCACCGGCGGCCACAACGGGCTGGGACGTGGACGTCGTCGCGCCCGTCACAGCCGACACCGGCTTGACCGCCCGCACGATCGCCGAATGCATCCCGTCGGCCACCGCGTGCGCCGCAGTGACCTCGACGTCCGTGAACCCGGCGGTCTCCAGCCCCTCCCGGTACTCGGTGAAGGACAGCGCGCCGGCGATGCCGCCGACATAGTCGCCGCGCTCGGCGCGCTGGTCCGCCGTGATGTGGTCGTCGGCCACGACATCGGAGATACCGATACGGCCGCCCGGCGCGAGCACCCGGAACATCTCCGCGAACACGGCGGGCTTGTCGACCGACAGGTTGATCACGCAGTTGGAGATGACGACGTCGACAGTGCCGGCGGGCAGCGGGACCGCCTCGATGGTTCCCTTGAGGAACTCGACGTTGGCCGCGCCCGCCTTCCTCGCGTTGTCCAGGGCGAGGGCGAGCATCTCCTCGGTCATGTCCAGCCCGTACGCCTTGCCGCTCGCCCCCACTCGGCGGGCCGACAGCAGAACGTCGATGCCGCCGCCCGAGCCGAGGTCCAACACCCGCTCACCCTCGTGCAGTTCCGCGACCCCGAGCGGGTTTCCGCAGCCCAGCGAGGCCGCGAGCGCCTCGACGGGCAGCCCCTCCCGATCCGCAGCCGCGTACAGCCCCGCCCCGAAGTTCGAGACGTATCGAATCAACGACGAGCGTCGTTGCGCCGTGCCGGAGCCGGTGAGGTCTTGGTGCTCAGTTGACGAACAGCCCCCGCGCCATGGCCCGCGCGTCGAACTCCTCCAGGCGGGCCTGAGCGTCCGGCAAGGCGTCGCACATCGCCTCCAGGAGGACTTGTCCCAGCACCGTGGGGGCGCTCACGGTATCGAACACCAGACCGGTACCCACAGCGGCCGGGAGGAGCAGATCGCTGTGGGCGGCCACCGGGGCGAACGTGCCATCGGCGATCGTCACCACCGTCAGCCCCGTGTCACGGGCGTGGTCGAGCGCGTCGAGGACCTCGCGCGGATGGCGCGGCAGCGCGAAGCACAGGAGCGCGCTCGCGCCGGCATGCCTGGCCGCGTCGATGCGGTCGGCGAGCATCGAGCCGCCTTCGTCGAGCAGGCGTACGTCAGGGTGGACCTTCGCGGTGAAGTAGGCGAAGCCTCGTGCCTGGGCGGCGGAGGCGCGCAGCCCGAGCACCGGCAGCGGCCGGGACGCGGCGAGCAGCCGGCCCGCGCGTTCCACGGGCCCGGGGTCCGCGAGCAGGGACGCCAGCTGCCGCAGATTGTCGATCTCGGCCTGTACCGCTTGCTGGTACCGGTTGTTCGACCTGCCGTCCACGCCTGTGCCGTCGGGTGCGACATCCCGCAGATGTCTGCGCAGCGCCGGATATCCGTCGAAACCGAGGGCGAACGCGAAACGGGTCACCGACGGCTGGCTCACCCCGGCCAGTCGGGCCAGCTCCACGCTGGACAGGAAGGGCACGGCCGCCGCTTGCCGGACCAGGCAGTGCGCGATACGGCGCTGCGTCGGGGTGAGCCGACGGCCCTCGAACAGCTGGTGCAGCCGTGCGGAGGCGCCTGCTTCGCGGGGTGTGCCGACGGCGGCTCGTTGCGTGTCACTCAACTTGTTCCCCCCAGCCGGTCGTACTGTGTCCCCTCGCTCGCTCCCGGGTCGAGTACCTGGTCTGGCCGGGCGGACGGTGACCGCGTGGCCGCACTCACCACGAGCACCGTCCGCCCCGGATCCGAATGACCCGACGCAATGACCCGGAAACGGTCCGCCCAACCGTTGCGGTCAGCTCACGAGACCGGCCTTCGTCAGCCAGTCCTTCGCGACGGTGCTGGCGTCCTCCTTGTCATTGACCAGCTTCTTCATCATGTCCAGCAGGTCCTCGGTGGTGAGCTTGGCCGAGACGCCGTTGAGCGCCGCCTTGGCCGTGTCGTCGACCGCGGACTTGTAGATCAGGGGCGTGACGTTCTGCGAGGAGAAGAGGTTCTTCGGGTCCTCCAGGACCACCAGCTTGTCCTCGACGATGGCGGGGTCGGTGGTGTAGAGGTTGGCGGCCTGCACCTCGTTCGACTTCAGCAGCTTCACGAGGGTGCTCTGGGCGCCGGCGTCGAGCGGCTGGAACTTCCCGAACTCGACGCCGTAGACCTTCTTCAGACCGACCCCGCCCTGCGTGCGGGTCTTGAACTCCGAGCCTGCACCGATCGTCATGTCCCCCGCGACCGGCTTGAGGTCGGCGAGTGTCTTGAGGTTGTACTTGGCGGCGGTCTCGGCGGTGACCGTGACCGAGTCCTTGTCCTCGGCCTCGGCGGAGTCGAGGATCTCCACCGACGACGGGAGCTTCTCCTTCAGCTCGGCGTTGATCTCCTCGGTGCTGGTCGCGGTGCTGTTCTTGTCGACCGCCACCGACAGCAGGGCGCCGTTGTACTCCGGGAAGACACTGATGCCGCCCTTGACCACCTGGTCGTAGTAGACCTCGCGGGCCCCGATGTCGAACTTGCGGGCCACCTTCAGGCCCTTGGCCTCCAGGGCCTGGGAGTAGATCTCGGCGAGCAGCTGGTTCTCGGGGAAGTTCGCGGAGCCGACGACGAGGGACTTGCCGTCTCCGCTGTCGCTGCTGCTGCCCGTCAGCGGGTTGTCGTCGCCGTCGCCACCGCCGCAGGCGGTCAGCGTGAGTGCGGCGATCAGGCCGAAGGCGGCGCCGCGGTACATGCCTCTCATGGGTGTTTCCTTTCTCAGGGCCCGGAAGCCAAGAAACTCAAGGTTTGGCCGCCGAGACCCGCAGGCCCGGCGACACGATGAAGCGCCGCAGCGCGGTGAACACGATCTGGACGACGAGCGCCAGCACGACGACGACGGTGGAGCCGCCGATGACCAGTTCGTAGTCGTTACGGGAGAGCCCGTCGACGATGAAGCGGCCCAGGCCGCCGAGACCGGGATAGGCCGCCACGGTCGCCGTGGCCACGACCTGGATCGCGGCGACACGTAGTCCGAGGAGTATCAGTGGCAGCGCCATCGGCACCTCGACCCGCACCAGGACCTCCCACCCGGTCATGCCGACCCCGCGCGCGGCGTCCCTGGTGTCGGGGTCCACGCCGCGGACTCCCTCGAAGGTGTTGATGAGAATGGGCGGGACCGCGAGTGCGACCAGGGCGATCAGCACGGGCGTGGTGCTGAGCCCGGCGAGCGTGACGACGAGGACGACCAGGCCGAAGGTGGGGATCGCCCGTGCGAGGTTGGCCACGCTGGCCACGGCGAACGCCCCACGGCCGGTGTGCCCGACGAGCAGCCCGAACGTCAGCCCGATCAGCGCGGCGAACAGCAAGGAAAGGCCGCTGTAGGTGAGGTGTTCCAGGAGCCGGTGGGGAATCCCCTCGTCACCATGCCACTGTTTCGAGGACGTCAACCAGTCCCCCACGAGGCGGAGTTGGCTCAGGAGATCGTTCATGACGCCGTCACCTTGCTCCGGGACCACGGGGTGAGCAGCCGCTGCGCCAGGACCAGCAGCGCGTCGGTGGTGAGCGCGAGCAGCATGATCAGCACGATCGCGGTGACGATCGGGGTCGGGAAGTCGAGTTGGAGGCCACGGGTGATGTAGTAGCCGAGACCGCCCTGTCCGATCAGCTGTCCCACCGCGACAAGGCTGATGGACGAGACGGCGGCGACGCGTACGCCGGCGATGACGACGGGTACGGCGATCGGCAGTTCGACCTGGACGACACGGCGTACCGTGCCGAATCCCATCGCGGTGGCCGCAAGCCGGACCGGTTCGGGGACCGAGGCCAGCCCGTCCACGACGTTGGGCACCAGGACCGACAGCGTGTAGAGCGTCAGCGGGATCATCACCGTCTGTTCGGTCAGTCCCGTGTAGCGGACGAAGATCATGAACAGGGCCAGTGACGGGATCGAGTACAGGACATTGGCCACGGTCAGCACCGGTGGGTACAGCCATCGCAAGCGATGGCACAGGATCCCGAGAGGCACCGAGATGATCAGCCCGAACAGCACCGGCAGAAGGCCCAGTCTCAGATGGACAGCGGTGTAGTCGGCCAGCTCACCGGCGTGATCGCCTATCCACTGCCACCGGACCAGCGGCTCACCGTCGCTCATCGTTCACCACCGGCGGGGCCCTCGGCGCCCGCCTCGTCCCCGGCCGGGGCCCCGGCCACTTCGGCGGCGGCCGTCACTGCGGAGAGCTCGTACGCGTCGGCGACTCCGATGACCACGCCTTCCGCGTCCACGCCCACCGCGAGCCGGGAAGGCGACAGGAGGGCCGAGTCGAGGGCGGCGCGCGCCGAGTCGCCGACGAGGCTGAACGTATGGCCGAGCGGCGCCAAAGGGGCGTCCGCGAGCGTGCCGCCCTCCGCGAGTTCGGCGACCGCGGCCCAACCGAGCGGCCGCCGGCTGTCGTCGACGACCAGAACCCAGGGCTCGTCCGCCGCGCGGGCCAGCGTCACGGGAGAGGTCGCCGGCAGCACCGGACCGTCGCGCAGCGGCACATCGGCCGCCTTGACGAAGGACAGCCGGCGGATGCCCCGGTCCTGCCCCACGAAGCCGGCCACGAACTCGTCGGCGGGATCAGCGAGCAGACGCTCGGGGGTGTCGAACTGTGCGAGTTTGCCGCCGGTTCGGAACACCGCGATATTGTCGCCGAGTTTGATCGCCTCGTCGATGTCATGGGTCACGAACACGATCGTCTTGTGCAGCTCCTTCTGCAGCCGGATGAACTCCGCCTGCAGCTCCGCCCGTACGATCGGGTCGACCGCGCTGAACGGCTCGTCCATCAGCAGCACCGGCGGGTCGGCGCCCAGGGCCCTGGCCACCCCGACGCGCTGCTGCTGCCCGCCGGAGAGCTGGTTCGGGTAGCGCTTGGCCATCTCGGACGGCAGCCCCACCAGTTCCAGCAGCTCCGCCGCCCGCGCCCGCGCCTTCTTCCGGCTCCAGCCGAGCAGCAACGGAACCGTCGCGATGTTGTCGAGGATGGTGCGGTGCGGGAACAGCCCGGCATGCTGGATCACATACCCGATGCCACGGCGCAGCTCGGGGGCGTGGATCTCCCGGATGTCCTGGCCACGCAGGCTCACCGTCCCGGCCGTCGGCTCCACCATGCGGTTGATCATGCGCAGGGTCGTGGTCTTGCCGCAGCCGGAGGGGCCGACCAGGACCGTGATGCCGCCCTCGGCCAGCTCCAGGGACAAGTCGTCCACGGCTGTGGTGCCATTGGGATAATTCTTGCTCACCGCGTCGAATCTGATCAAGGCTGCCCCTTACCTGACTGCATATGGTCATGCAGAGTTACGGCTGACTGAATGAGAGTCAATGCCCTTCTGTGAACGGCGGGTAACGTTCGTACGAAATAGGTCCAGGGGGTGTCCGGAATCCTCACCTTCTACGACTGATGTGCCTTTCCGTATCCATCGACGCCGACCTGACAGTTGCCCTCGACGACTGCGTTCCGGCCGTGGCGCCGGTGTCGTGCGATTCGCCAGCTCAGACGTAGGGAGACAACCCATGGAACCGGTCTGGTTCACCTTCCTGAACGGCTCGGACATCGAACAACTAGAGCTGACCGACATCGAGATACTCGACGCCGTCGAGGAAGGGCTGCGCGCCCAGGGCCTTGGCGAGACGGTCATCGAACCGCGCGTCCACCTGATGCCCGATCCCTCGTTCAACGGCCACTTCAACGTCCTCCGCGGCTATGTCGCTCCGCTCGCGCTTGCCGGGGTCAAGATCGTGGGCGACTACGTCGGCAACTACAAGGCCGGGCTGCCCTCCGAAATGGCGCTGCTCAACCTCTTCGACCCGCGTACCGGCATGCCGGTGGCCGTACTCGACGCCACCGCCATCACCGAGATGCGCACCGGCGCCCTCACCGCGCTGGGGGCACGTCACCTGGCCCGTCCGGATGCCAGGGTGCTCGGGCACATCGGCGCCCGAGCCACGTCGTACTGGAACGTCCGCCTGCTCGACCGGATCTTCGACCTCACCGAGATACGCGTCCACTCGCGCCGCCCCGAGAGCCGCGAGGCCTTCGCCGAGCGACTGGAGCGGGAGCTCGGCAAGCCCGTCATCGTGACCGAGGACTGGAAGACCTGCGTGGACGGCGCGGACATCGTGGTGGAGGCGTCCCGGCTCGAGCGGCCGGAGCCGCTGCTCAAGACCGAGTGGATCGCTCCCGGGGCCCTGGTCGTGCCGTACGGAACACACAGCGCCGTCGAACTCACCCTCACGGACATCATGGACAAGATCGTCGTCGACGACTGGGGACAGGCGCACGCCGGGCCGTTCGGCGCCCTGCGCGCACACGTCGACTCCGGCAGGCTCGACGAGTCCAATCTACATGGCGAGTTGGGCGAGATCGTCGCAGGCAGCAAGCCGGGCCGGGAAAGCGCCGACGAGACGAACCTGTTCTGGCACCGCGGACTCTCGCTGTCCGACATCGCGCTGGGTGCGGCCATGCTCAAGAAGGCCGAAGAGCGCGGCCTCGGTCAGAAGCTGCGGTTCTCATGACGGGGGGCACGGAGGTCGTCATCGACGGGCGGACACTGTCGTACGACGATGTCGTCGCCGTCGCCCGCCACGGCGCCCAAGTCGTCCTGGGTGACGAGGTGATCCCCCGGCTGACGCGCGAGCGAGCCGCCGTCGACGACGTCGTCGACCGCCAGGTGCCGACGTACGGCCTGACGACGGGCCTTGGCACCCGCTCGTCGTACGCACTGCCCCGCGACGAACTCAAGGTGTTCAGCGTCCGCACGGTCCGGGGACGGGCCAACGCGGTCGGCGCTCCGCTGCCGATACCCGTCGTACGCGCCGCCGTCCTCGCCCGCGTCAACGGCATCGCGGGCGGAGGCAGCGGAGTGCGTCCGGAGATCCTGCGGCTCCTCGTGGCCATGCTCAACTCGCGGGTACATCCGGTGATTCCCGAGGTGGGTTCGATCGGCGCCTCGGATCTGTGCCAGATGGCCCATGTCGGCCGGGTCGTGATCGGTGAGGGCAGGGCCGAGTTCGCCGGCGATGTGCTCGACGGCGCCACGGCACTGCGGCGGCCGGTCTCACCCCGGTCGAACTGGGCCCGAAGGACGGGCATGTGCTGTGCAGCGCGAGCCCGCTGGCGGCCGGACAGGGTGCTCTCGCCCTGCACGAGGCGGCCGCCGTCCTCACACTGGCCCAGGCAGTCACGGCGTTGACCTACGAGGGCTTCCGGGCGAGCACGAGCCCGCTCGACGCCCGGGTGCTCGGCCTGCGCCCCGCTCCCGGTCAGTCCCCCGCGGCGGCCGAGTTGCTCGCTCTGCTGGACGGCGGTGAGCTGGGCGATCCCCGGAACGCGCGGCGGGTCCAGGACCCCGTCAGCCTGCGCTGTGCGGCCCAGGTGCACGGGGCGCTGCACGCCGCGCTGGACTTCGCCGACGCCGCGCTCCAACCGGAGCTCAACGGCTGCGGCGACAATCCGGTGGTGCTGGCCGACACGGGCGAGATCCTCTCGTCCGGCAACTTCCACACTCCGGCCCTGGCCCTCGCCTTCGACACCCTTGCGCTGGCCCTGACGCAGACCGCGTCGGTCTCCGCCGAGCGCATGCGCCGGCTGCTGGATCCCGCCGTCAGCGGACTACCCGCGAACCTCTCGCCGTACGGTCCGGAGCGCTCGGGCTTCGCACCGCTCGCCAAGACGGCGCAGGCACTCGTCGCCGAGATCCGCATGCTGTCTGCACCAGTGAGCACCGACCCCCGCCATGGCGCGGACGCCGTCGAGGACGACTCGACCAATGCGGCGCTCGGGGCACGGCGGCTGACCACGATCCTGGTGCGGCTGCGGCAACTGCTCGCCGTGGAGGCCGTGGTCGCCGCCCAGGCAGTGGACCTGGCCGCACCGTCCGCTCTGGGACGGGGCCCCGGACTCCTGCACCGCGCGATCCGAGCGATCGTTCCCCCACTGGACGACGACCGGCCTTGCGGGGACGACGTGGAACGGGTCAGCGCCGACGTTCTGGGCTCCGACGACGTACGGCGAACGCTCCGCGCTCTCGCCAGGATGGACGGTGGGGACGGTCGAGGCGCTCCGGGGGTTCAGGGCGGTGACCCGCACGGGTCGGCTCACCCCGCAGTCGAGGCGAACAGTTGAAAGACCCACGCCAAGAATCACGGGCCCCCAAGGAAGCTCAACCCAGGTACCGACGGCTGTGGCATCACCCAACTGCCCCTTTGCGAGCCGAGCCTGGGGAGGGCGACATCGCGATCGGCGGCGCGACTCTCGCCGCCGAGGCGGCCGCGTTGGGTCTGATCGACGAGTACCGGGCCATGGTCTACCCGGTGCTGGTTGGCGGTGGCATTCCGTTCTTTCCCCAACGCGAGCGCCGGGTGGATCTCGAACTCATCGAGACCCGGCCCTTCAGCTCGAGAGTCGTCTACCTCCGCTACCGCGTGGCGCGTTAGCCGGCTCGTCCGCCGAGCCCTAGGAAGAACGGGCCAGTCAGTGACGTCTACTCAGTGAAGATCACTTCCAGTGTCTGTTGAGGACGAGGGCGGCGCGGGTGATGTCGCCGATTCGGCTTGGGCTGAGGGCGACATGTTGCAGGGTGCGCCAGCGTTGTTTGAGTTCGGCGGCGGTGCGTTCGCCCAGGGCGCGGACGTTTCTGATCAGGGCGTTCGTTGCGCGGGTGTCGGCGTGCAGGGCCTGCTCGGACTGGCCCTTGGGACGGCGGACGGGGACCCGGATACCGACGCCGGCACCGATATAGCCCTTGTCCTCCAGTGTGTCGGCGAGGCATTCCGCGATCAGTCCCGCATGACCCTCGGAGTCGGCGTACAGCACCCTTCCGTCGCCACAGAGGAAGTAGGTACCGCCGGTATCGTCGCCTGCTATCCCCTCCAGCGGCGCACCCGATGCCAGACGGACGTCCTCGCCGTGGTCGGCTCGGCAGAGATCGAAGTCGAAGGGGAACGCTGCAAGTTCGGCCAGGCGTGGACTCTGCCGGAGCAAGTCGAGGAGGCGGAGATCGGACCGGGGCATGCGACGGACCGTAGCAGCCTGCGGGACGGGTCCTGTCGCCTGGACGGCGGGCGACAGCGGCTGAGAACTACGCGCCCAGCCGCAGGACCGCTGTGGAACGAGCAGCAGTCAGAACGGGCGCCGTCGGTCTCGAAGCCGCCGCGTATGGCCCACACGGCGCTGATGGCTCCGGTAGCCACCACGAGCAGGGCCATGGTCGCCGAGAATCTTGGTTGGCCGTTGGTGGTGTCGGTGCTCCGCGGCCTGCCCGAAGCCCTCTACCTGCTTGGAGGAGCACGCGGCGGAACTGAGCAACCCCGACCTGGCCCGCCGCGCCGCCGCCCGAATCGGCGAGGAACTGGACAGCCCGAGCCCTGACCAGCGCCGCCTGACGGAGAACCTCGAAGATCTCGGCCTGGCCGCCGGAGCGGTGGCGTCCGTCATCACCATCCTGCAGAGGCTCACGATCACTGTGGCTGCGCCGACCGGCGTCGATCTTGCCCGGACCTCATTCGGGACGAAAAGGTCGTGGGTTCAAAACCCGACTCAACCCCCGCGCCGCACGCGGGCCGCCTTGCGGGCTTCCGCGAGCTTGCGCGCCTCGCTCCCCTTGCGGGACTTACCGCCGGAGCCGCGAGCCTCGTCCTTGCTGGTGCCCAGACCGCGGAACGGAGCGTTGTGGTTCTTGGGCCGCGCTGCGGCGGGCGCACCGTCGAGGGACACTCCGGAGGGGGCCCTGGCGCCGGTGATCCGGCTCAGGTCCGCCTCGCCGGACCGTACCTTGGTGATCATGGGCGCGATGCCGGCGTCCGCCATGGCCTTGCTCGTCTCGCGGCGCTGTCCCGACAGCACCAGCGTCACGACCGTGCCGGATCGGCCGGCCCGGGCCGTGCGACCCGCGCGGTGCAGATAGTCCTTCGGGTCGGTAGCCGGGTCGACGTTGACCACAAGGTCGAGGTCGTCGACGTGCAGGCCCCGCGCCGCGACATTCGTCGCCACCAGCGCGGTGACCTGTCCGTTCTTGAACTGTGCCAGGGTCCGGGTGCGCTGCGGCTGCGACTTTCCGCTGTGCAGGGACGCGGCGGGGACTCCGCTGGCCCGCAGATGCCTCGTGAGCTGGTCGACCCCGTGCTTGGTGTCCAGGAACAACAGGACGCGGCCGTCACGGGCGGCGATCTCCGTGGCGACCGCGTACCGGTCCGGACCGTGCACGACCAGGACATGGTGCTCCATCGCGGTGACCGCCCCCGCCGACGGGTCGACCGAGTGGACAGCGGGGTCGTGCAGGTAGCGGCGGACCAGTTGGTCGACGTCACGGTCGAGGGTGGCCGAGAACAGCATGCGCTGCCCTTCGGGACGCACCTGGTCCAGAATCTCGGTGACCTGCGGCATGAACCCCATGTCGCACATCTGGTCAGCCTCGTCCAAGACGGTGATACGCACCCGTCCCAGACGGCAGTCCTTGCGCTCGATCAGGTCGTGCAGGCGACCGGGCGTGGCGACCACGACCTCGACCCCCTCGCGCAGCGCAGCAGACTGCCGGCCGATGGACACCCCGCCGACCACGGTCGCAAGGCGCAGCCGCAGCGCCCGGGCGTACGGGGTGAGCGCCTCGCTGACCTGTTGCGCCAGCTCCCTGGTGGGCACCAGGACGAGCGCCAGTGGCTGCTTGGGCTCCGCTCGCCGCCCGGCCGTCCGAGCGAGCAGCCCCAGACCGAAGGCGAGCGTCTTGCCCGAGCCGGTGCGCCCCCGGCCGAGGACATCCCGGCCTGCGAGAGCGTTCGGCAACGCGGCCGCCTGAATGGGGAAGGGCTGTGTCACGCCGAGTTCGTCGAGCATGCGCAGCATCTCGGCCGGCAACCCCAGCTCCGAGAAGGTCGCCGCCGGAGGCAAGGCCGGAGTAAGGGTCGACGCCACGGACAAGTCGCCTTGCCGGGCGTCGGCGCGTGCTGAATCGCTCACAGAGAGCCTTCCTCCGAAGGGGACCGTACCGAGGAAGGCGCGGCTGGGACGCAGCCACCGATCCCGGGGCGTCGGGCGGAGTCCCGGTACGACGGCGCTGCAAACGCATCACGCTAGCACGGGCCGTCTCCCCGGCTCCGGTCCGCACAAGCCGGCGTCACGCTGCCTGGGAGTGGCTCGTTCGGCGCGGCCGGAGTCCAGCCCTACAGTCGATCGCCCGCGACACCCTCACCCAGAAACGACAACCGCACCTGCCGCCGCGGATTGTCCTTGTTCGTGGTCCGCCAAACTCCGTTAGGGCAACCTTCACCTCAGGTGATGCATACCGCAAACCGCTGCTCGCAGCCACCGGCCGTCGTCGGTCGTTCCGCCGATCAGCAGGTTGACGACTGCCCGGACGGGGCGATGATCTCGGCGGCCAGTTCCGCGGAGGGTGGTGTGATCCTTCTCCCGGATCCCGTACGCCTTCCTGTACCGCCCGCATCGTCGCTCGTCCGGGCAGCTGCCGAACGGGCGCTCCCGAGCCACCCGACACACTCCGAGGGATATGTCGGGGGTCTCGGGATCGGACGGCGCGGATCGCCCGTTCACTTCCCTGAGGTGGGCACCTTCAGCTTGTCCCAGCTGACCTTGCCCGGGATGCCATCCGCGTCCTTGCCCCTGAAGTCGAGCTTCTGCTGCCAGGCGGCATAGGAGCGGCGGTCGGCCTCGGTCCACTCGGGGCTCGGGCCCTCCTCGTAGCGCCCGCAACCCTCGGCGACCAGGCGGTGTCCCATGGCGGTGATGATCGGGGACTTCTGGCCGATGTGGAAGAAGCCGGCGCCCGGGAAGGGCTCGTACGACGGCTTGGGCGCGGGCTTCGGTTCGGGAGCGGGCTCCTTGCTGCCGCCGCCCTTCAGCCGATCGGCGATGCGCCCCCGCATGCCGTCCATGGTGAAGCCGCGCGGGTCCTGCTTGCCGGGCTGCCACTCCTTGTGGCCGATGACCGAGCGCTCGCTCCAGCCGTGGTGGCGGCAGATCGCGGCGGCGACCTTCTCGATGGCCTCCTTCTGCGCCTCCGGCCAGGGGTCCTTGCCGTCGCCGAGGTTGATGCACTCGAAGCCGTAGAAGTGGCGGTTGCCGTCGGTGTCGGCCTCGTTGTCGGGCGGCAGCTTCGACTCGTTGACCACGGCGCGCAGGACGTCGCTGTCGCCGAGGCCGGCGTGGTTGGCGCGGCCGTTGCCGACGAGGTGGATGTGGCCCTTCTTGTCGATGACGCCGTGGCAGAGAGGGCCGGGCAGGCCGGAGTAGCCGTTGTAGCAGATGTTGACCGAGGCCTCGGTGCCCTTGGTGACGGTGTGGTGGATCATCACGCCGTTCACCGGGCCCCAGGGGCCCTTGCTGTTGCGGTTGTGGGTGCGCCAGCTGCGGACTTCATGGACCGTCAGGCCCTCCGCGCGGAGGATCTCCACCAGCTTGGACGCGCTCAGGGGCTTGGCCATTACTCGTCTCCTTCCACCGCGGCATCCGCCTCTGCCCTGGTCTGCGGCCTCCCGCGGGAGGGGTCTTCAGCCGCCTGCTCCTCCCGGCGGGCCTGTTCCTCCGCCGCGAGCGTCGCCTCGTCCGCCGCCGGGACGCTGCTGGCCAGCGGGGGGAAGGAGCGGCGCAGATCCACTGCGCCGGCCTCGCCCTTGACCAGGGCCAGCGGGGCGAAGTGACGGACGATGCCGGTCGGTCCCTGGAGCAGGGGGCGGCGTGCCGGGTCCGTCGGCCACTCGACGCTGCCCGTCGCGGTGCGGGCGGGGATGATCCAGTGGTCGCCGGTGCGGTAGGTGCCGCCCTTGGCGAAGTACACCTCGACGCCGTCCTCCAGGGGCAGCCACTCGCCTTCCTCGATCTTTGTCGCCCCGTGCTGCAGGGCGCTGCTACGGCCCTTGCGCTTCGGGCCCTCGTGGTGGTCCCAGCGGCGCAGGTACGGGTTCAGGTGGGGCAGCCGTCCGACACCCGGCTCCGGCTCGGCGGACAAACGCACCCGGCGGCCCGGCAGGTCCAGCTCCTCGACGCGCAGCAGGGGCAGGGGTTCGAGGCGGGACGCGTACGCGGTGTCCGTCAGCTCGACGTGGTCGCCGACGTCGAGGTCCAGCTTCTCGTCATGGCCGAGGGACGCCAACTGCACCCATGTACCGTCGAGTTCGTCGACAGGGAAGACCACGGAGCCGTTCTCGCGGGACCACTTGAAGGTGGCGTCCTCGGCCTCGCCCCCGTCGTGGACCTCGACGCGGTACAGCTGGTTCTCCGGGCCGCGGTAGCGGGCGTCCGGCTTGACCAGGCAGGGGTCCTCGTCGGCGTGGTCGGGCCGCTCGCTGCGGGCGGCGAGCCGGGCCGAGGGGGCCTGGCGCAGGGCCCACTTGTCGAAGGCGGCGCGGACGACCTCCTTGGACGGGTCGGTCTCCTCGATGTCCAGCGCGGCGAGGGACAGCGGCAGCACCTGCCAGACGACCTTCACGCGGGCGGTGGTGTCGGGCATCGCGGCGCCGAGCGCGACCTCGCGCAGTGCCGGGTCCTCGGCGGCGGAGACCGAGCGCTCCCAGACGTTCAGGTAGACCACGAAGGGCGACTGGGCGGGCGAGGGCAGCCGGTCGCCGGGCTTCTCCGGGTCACGGAAGGCGTCGGGCTGGTCCCAGTACGTCCAGTACGCGGGCAGGGCCGCGGTGTCCTGGTCCTCGGCGTCGTCGTCGGGGACGGGCGTGCCGGGCGCCGGGCGGTGGGCGTCGAGCAGGATGCCGTCGACGTAGTAGCGGCCGCCGTGGATGTGGAGGGTGTCGATGTCGTGCTTGCCGCCCACGTAGTCGATCTTGAAGCCCGGGGCGTCGCGCGGCCCGCCGTGCTGCCCGATCAGGTCGGCGGCGAGGGTGCGGGCCTGGTAGAGCTGGATCGCCGTCTGCTCGTTGGTGTCGGCGTCGAGCTGGACACGCCCCTGCTGGGCGATGACCGCCGAGTAGTGCCGCTCCGGGCGGAACGTGAGGCGGGAGAGGTCAGCGTGCATGAAGGGGGTCCCCCTGGTTCAGGAAAGTGCGGGTTCGCAAAGTCGGCGGGTGCGGCTCACGTCACGAAGAAGAGGCCGGCGTCGGTGCCCGCCGGCGTGTACTCGGCGAGCCGCGCCCGCAGGCCGTCCTCGCGCTGCGGCCGGTACAGGTCGTGGAAGGCGCCCATCTCGGCGCCGTCGTCCGAGCCGCGCCGGATCTCCTCGGCGATGGGGGTCCCCCCGCTCGAGCGAAGCCGAGAGTGGGGGAGGTCGGCCGGCAGACCGTACCAGGGCGTCCCGTAGCGCTCGGAGGTGAACAACGGCCTTATGCCGGTGGCCTGTTCGGGCTGGCAGCGGTACCGGCGGGGCGTACGCGACCCTGCGGGCACGTATGAATACCGCAGACAGCCGATGCCGCGCCGGGCCACATGGAGCGTGCCGGTGAGGATCGAGTTCTCGGCGATCTCCACGGCGTGGGTGTGGATCTCGCCGATGACCGTGGTGCGGTGCAGGTGCAGCACGGCATGGGCGTGGCGGCAGTCCGGTGCGGACAGGGCCTCGCGGTCGTTGCCGGTGGCGTCGAGGATGCTGTCGCGGAGGTGGATGTCGAGGGGCTCCTCGGTGACCTCGTCGCCGATGACCTCGATGGTGCCGAGGATGCTGTGCTCGATCTGCAGGCACGCGGTGGTGCGCTCCAGGACGATGCTGGGCTCCTCGGGCGAGTGCGGTGCGCACTCGGGCTCCAGGGACCAGCCGGGTACGAGGGTGCAGTGCCGTACGACGACGGCGCCCATCGGCCCGGTGACGTTGATGCCGCGGCCGGCGACCAGAAGCCCGTCGAGGACGATGCGCGGGCGCTCGTGCGGGGCGCAGTCCTCCGACACCGCACGGATGTTGAGGGCGTCCGGGCGGTTGCTGTACCAGTCGAGCAGGCGGATCACCGGCCGTGTTCCCTCGGCGGCCCGCACTTCGAGGCGGTCGCCGGGGTCGAGGTCGAAGTCCAGCTGCTCCTGGTAGGCGCCACTGTGCGTGATCTCGATGATGCCCGCGGGGCCGGTGCGGTCCGCGCGGCGGTCGTGCTGCCAGGCCCGGTACGCGTCCATGATCTGGCGGTACGGCTGCCCGGGCCCGACGCGGTAGACCTCGGCGCCGGGCCGCGGCTCGCGGTCCTGACGGTCGTACTCGCCGCCGCCCATGTCCGCGCCGAACGCGTAGTGGTAGTCGACCCACACGCCCTGTCGGGGCGCCGACCGCGACCCGAACGCGATCCGGCCCAGCTCCGGGTCGACGGCCACCTGGCCGCGCCCCGGCCGGTAGCGCCAGTCGGACAGGTCGGCGACCACGATGTCGGAGGGCGGCACGGGCTGGTCCTCGCCGTCGCGCCGGATGACCAGGCTCTTGCCGGGGCCGTAGTAGTCGGCGAGCCGGTCGTGCAGTTGGCGGCGGGTGATGAAGGCCGGGACGTTGTCGATGGTGGCGATGTGCGTGGGCGAGGGCTCCGGGAAGGGCTTGGTGACCAGCGGGGTGTCGTTGCCCAGGATCGAGAAGGTGTAGAGGTTGCGGGCGCGGTCGACGCAGTACGCGGGGGACTGCGTGAGCGAGTGCGCCTTCAGCCGCCAGACGAAGAGTGCGACCCCGGCAGGTGTCCAACCACCCTGCTGGTAACGGGAGTTGGCCCGGCGCACGTCGACCGTTCGAGCCGTCGCGCCGAAGGGGCCGCCCGCGAGGTCGAGGGCGGAGTTGTCGCGCAGGTCGACGAGACGGCCGCGCTCGGCACGGTGGACGCCTGTGTCGCCGTACAGCCTCACGGGCTGGGTGTGGGCGACCTGGCGGGACAGCTCGACCGCGCGCGCCGGCCAGCCGGTGACCTGCTCGGAGAGTTCCTCCAGGAGGTGCAGGGTGCCCTTGCGGCGCCGGCCCGCGACCGTGGCGGCCACGTCCCGGCGCGGGGCGACGGCCTCGGCGAGGGCGGCGCGGCCGCCGTCGTGCAGCCCGGTGGTCAGGACGCGCTCGTAGCCGGGCAGGGTGCGGTAGCCGACCAGGTCGCCGAGGTACGGCAGCACCCAGGGCGCCGCCGTCTCCACGAACAGGTCCTCGTAGCCCTGCTGTACTCCGTCGCGGACCCGGTCGAGCTGCTCGGCCATGACCGCGAGCAGCGCGCGCAGGGGCTCGCCCTCCTCGGCGTCGCGCAGCAGGTGCCAGCGGGGCAGGAGCGCGGCGAGTCCGTCGGGTTGCCTGGACGTCGTCGCCGGGGCTGCCGTCTCGAACGGGACATCCGCCGACTTCGCAGACATCACTTGACCTCCGTCAGTATCAGGGTGTCCGCGGCCTTCGGCGACAGCAGCGCGAGCTGGGCCGGGCGGATGCCGCGGAAGACGAACACCGACCGGCCCTGGGCCAGGCGCCGGGTGTCGGTGATGTCGGGGTTGAGGCGCAGGAGTTCGGCGAGCGGGATGCCGTGGCGCGCGCAGATCTCGGAGAGCGTCTCCCCGTTCGCGGTGCGGACGGTATGGACCTTTTCGTCGTACGTCGCCGGGTGCGCCGGTACGGATGCCCTGGGCGGTCCGGGGCGGGTGAGGATCTCGGTGAGCTCCTCGGGGGTGGCGGACGCGGGGACGCCGGTGAAGACGTCGACGTCCAGGTAGTCGACGCCGGGCACAGCGTGGGCCGTGGCAAGGATGTCGGAGAGGCGGGCGGGCTGCCCCAACTCCCTTCCCTCGTAGCCCAGTCGGCGCAGCAGGGCGTGGCGCAGGCGCGGTTCCACGATCTCCCAGGCGTGGTCGGGGGCGACCTTCACCTTGGCTGCCACGAGCAGCAGAACCAGCTCGCGCACGTCCACCCGGACCGGGAGATTGATGTCCCCGTACTCCGTCAGCGCGCCGCGCAACGCCCGCAGGGTATGCGCGTCGCCGTCGATCGGGACATCGTCCGTGCCTGCGACCGTCACATGCAGCACGCGCCGCCGTCCGTCGAAGAGTTCGCGTGCGGCGGCCCGGCCGATGCCGGCGCGGGAGCGGGCGAAGTCCTCGTAGTCGGCGGCGGAGACCAGGCGGTCCAGGGCCGAGACCGCGAGGGGGATCGTCCGGCGGGTCAGACCGGGGCCGTCCGCGTCCGAACCGCCCTTCGCCTGGCGCGGGTTGGTGACCTGCGTGACGCCGAGGGGACGGGTGAGCGGCTGGGTGATGCGGTCGGCGGCGACGTTGGCCGCCCTGCCGGTGCCGAAGCGGTAGCGGGCTCGGACGTTCTCGTGGCCACTGGGCAGCCGGGCACCGTGGACGCCGTCGCCGAAGGTCACCGTCGTACGGCCGTCGGCGGTGGATCCGGTGATGTAGACGCGCTCGCTCGTCCCGCGTCCGGCGAGGCTGTCGACCTCGTGCCAGAGCACGCCGTCCACCCGGACCTCCAAGACCGGAGTCGCGCCGAGGGGGTTGTCGTCGGCGAGCCAGGTGAGCGGGGACTGCCACAGCGCGAACGTCTGGTTCGTGCGGTCCGAGTCGCCGCTGCCGATGGCCTCCTCGCGGCTCTCGCCGTGGGTGGCCTCCACGACGTTGCCGAGGATGCGGACGGTCTCCCGGCGGTAGCGGTGGGCGAGGTCGGCGGTCAGGGTCAGGCAGGTGTGCACGTGGTCGCCGGGGAGTCGGGGGTCGACGGCCGGGTCGGCGGCGGCGATGGTGACCACCTCGGTGGCCTGGACGCCGGCCGTGCCCGGGATGTCGCTGCGTTCACCGGTGACGACGAGGGTGCGGCCGGGCTGCAACCCGTCGTGGAGCCGGTCGAGCTCGATCTCGTTGCCGTGCACGTCCTCGCCGAGCGGTTCGTCGGCGAGGCGGAGCGGCTCACCCGCCGCGTACACGGTGGTGTCGCGGATGTGCGAGAGCAGCACGTCGAACTCGTCCAGCCACGGGTCGGCGAGGGTGAGTTCGGTGCCGCGGCCGGTGATCCCGTAGTTGGTGTACGCCGCCGTGCGTGCCGCGACCACCTGGGTGGTGACGAACGCGAGTTTGGCGTCGCCGGGGATGCCTCCCTCTGCTCCCTTGGCAGGGCGCCGGATCGCCACCCAGCTGCCGACCGTGATGCCGTCGTGGACGGCGTCCAGCTGGAGCACACGGCGGTTGACGGGCTCCGGCCTGCTGGTGATCAGGACGTCGACGTGGGGCTCGGCGCTGCCGACCGTGTACGTCATGGTGACGTCGTACTCGCCGTGGGTGAACTGCTCGGTGCCGCCCGGCCGCAGAGCCTTCTGCGCGGACGTGCCGTTGTGGACGCCGATGTGGATCAGGCCGTCCTCGTCGGGCCGGGACACGAAGAGGGTGCGCTCGGGCAGGCCCGAGTGGAGGCGGGCGGTGACACCGGGCTCCTGGGAGTCGGTGGGGCGACGGTGGAGCCAGCTCAGGTCGCGGTCCTGGCCGGAACGGACGGACAGGTCGACCCGGCCGGGGCCGAGCCGGAAGGTGACCGGCCGGGGCACGGGCAGGTTCTCGGCGCGCTGGTCGGAGCTGCTGCCCTCCACGTACTGGAACTCGGCCCTGACCGGCGCCTTGCCCGCCGTGTCGTACACGACCCGCATGCCGGCCAGCACGGCGCCTCTGAGCGGCCAGTCAGCGGTGCGGATCACCCGACCCCGGTCGTCCTGGACCGGCTTGAGCGGGGCCGTGGCGCCGAAGGGGGCGGCGGTGACCCGCATGGCGAGCAGTTCCCGCAGGAGCTGCGGGGTGCCGGGGGCGGCGGCCGTCCGCCAGGCGGGGTAGAGGCTGCCGAGACCCGGGTTGAGTGCCGCGAGCAGACGCGCGGTGTCGCCGCCCGGGCGCTGTGCGCCGGTGCCGCCGCCGGGGGCGGGAGTCGCGGCGCGCAGGGCGGGCAGGACGGCGCCCAGGGTCTGGAGGGCGGCCGCGCGAGGGTCGACGGCGGCCTTCAGGGGCTGCTGTAGCGCCTCGCTCTCAGCGGGTTGCGCGGGCGCCAATTCCCTTGCCCGCTCCGCGAGTTCGGCGAGCACGGCGTTCAGCTGCTCGAACCACGCCGCCACGTCCTCGTACGGCTCGGCCAGCACCTGCGCCTCGCCCAGCCGCGCCACCGGCTCCGCCAGGCGGGCCGCAAGCCGCTCGGGGGTCTTGATCCCGTCCAGGTCGTCCCGCAGCGGCTCGAGAACCTGGTCCTCGAAGTCCTCGATCAGGCGGCTGACCGGGCGCGGGTTGGGGACCTCGGGCGTGGGCGGCTCGTCGCCGGGCTCGCCCGGGACCTCGGGTCCGGCGGTCCAGCGCCGCACCTCGTCGACGAGCTCCTTCAGCGTCGGCAGGGCCGACTTCGGCAGGGAGATCGCGGTGATCTCGTCGTCACGGTCGACGCGGGCGCTCGCGACCGGCAGCAACTTGCGTTCCCCGCCCGCCTGTTCACCGAAGACGAAGAGCAACTGGTCGCCGGTCTGGAGGGAGTTCGCGGTGCCCTCGACGAAGAGCTCGGAGCGGCGCTCCAGGTCGCCGGGGGTGACGAGGGAGGGTCGCCGGCGGCGGACCTTCAGCTCGTTCCAGTCCCAGCGCGCCGTCAGGTCGCGGCTCGTCTCGAAGGTCAGGGACTGCTCGTCGGCGGAGGCGGGCACGCTGTGGCTGCGGGCGCCCCGCGGGATCAGGACCGGCAGGGCCTCGGCACGCGGGTCGCGTTCGAGGGTGTACGCCAGGTGGGTGGCGGCGGCGACGCCGGGGCGCGGCCGGTGGCCGACAAGGCGGCCGAGCAGGACCAGGGAGCGGTGCTCGTCGGCCGTGCGGATGTAGGCCTCGTCGGCGATGCGCTCGGAGTGGAAGGTGAGCAGGTCGCCGAGGACGGCGGTGACGTCCAGCAGGCCGATCGCCGGGTCGTCCGGGGTACGGACGGTCAGGCTGTCGAGGGCCGGGTACGCCGGTGAGGCGAGCCGGTCGAGCAGGGCGGCCAGGAAGGAGCCGTACTCGCCGACGCGGTAGTCGAGGGCGGTGCGGCCGGGCGGGTTGTGGAGCGGGGCCGGGGCCAGGCGCTCGTCGTGGCCGCCGGAGCAGGCGCCGCCGCAGCCGCACTCGTCGGTCAGGGAGTCGGTCGCGGTCATCGGGCACCTCCCAGGGCTATCGCCAGCCGGCCGTTCTCCGGCCGGTCGGGGTCGTTGTCGCAGGTGGCGATCTCCAGCGGGCCGAGCCGCAGCACGCCGTCCTCCTTCTCTCCTCGATCCGGCTCGAACAGCCGCTGCAGCCGGTTGACTTGGATGCTCTCCACGCCGGGGACCGCTGCCGCGACGGCGACCAGGCGGCTGGGCCGGACCGGTTCGCCGAACGTCAGCGCGTCCGGGTGGAAGAAGCCCCGCACTCCGCTGCCGAGCACGCGGTACAGCTCGGCAAGGATCTGCCCGTGCTGGTGGCCGGGCCTGGCGCACACGGTCAGCGCGATGTCGAGCGGCACCAGGCGGGCGGGGCCGACGACGAGATCGTGGCCGATGCGCCGGTACGCCTCCAGGGACTGGGTGACCGAGTCGAGCAGGTCGTCCGAAGGGGCGCCGGTGCCGTACGCGTCGATCGCGATATGCGCCTCCTGGACGCTGCCGGTCCAGCGGATCTCGGCCGCCGCCCGCTGTACGCCGGGCAAGGCGGAGGCGAGGGCCGCGTAGTCCTCGGCGGTGACCGCGCGCAGGCGGGTGCGGCGCAGGTCGAGCGGGGCCAACTGGCGCACCTGCTCGACCGGTTCGGGTTCCGTGCCGCCGATGGCGGGGAGCGGGTTGCGGACCGTGGCGATCGGCGCCTCGCAACCGCCTTGCACGACGAGGTGGTTGATGGCTTCCGCGCCGACGTTGCCCGCGATGCCGCCGCCCAGGCGGTAAGCGGCCGTGAGACGGGACCCGGGTGTCGGCCTGGCTCCGTGGCGGCCGTCGCCGAAGCGCAAGGCGAGGCGGCCGTCGTCCTCCAGTTCGCCGACGAAGTGCCGGTCGCGGGGGCCGCTGTCGAGCAGGTCGCGGCGCGGCTCCCAGAGCTCGTCGTCGCTCTCGTGGAGGCGTACGGCGGGGAGGGCGCGGCGCGGGTCCTGGGCGAGCGCGGCGGTCGCGGAGCCGCGCAGAACCAGCTCGTCGGGGTGGAGTCCGGCCGCGTATGCCGGTCCCCAACTGTGCGCGATCTCCCAGGCCATGTGCCCGTCGAGGACGGTGCCCGCGCGGGCGCGGGCCGTCAGCACCTCGACGCGGCGCAGCTTGGCCTCGAGCAACTGGTCGCTGCGGTGCAGGAGTTCGCGAAGGGCACGGACGGGATGCCGGTGCAGCTCGATCCGCTCCAGGATCTTCAGGCCGTAGATCACCGCCAGTTCGGCGATCTCGTCCTCGGCGAGTCCGTCCCGGTCGCGGGCGCTGCGCCACAGCTCGACGAGCCGTTGCCGGACCCGTCCCGGGATGGCGGCGACCCGCTCGGCCTGTCCTGCGGCGACGGTGCCGGGGTCGGGGAACGGCACAGCCTGCGCGACCGGTGCGCGGCCGAGGACGGGACGGAAGCGGGGCAGGATGCCGGGGTAGACGGACTGCGCGAGCAGGGTGCGCAGGGCAGCGGCCTGGGCGTACGCCGTGCCGGGCACGACGCTCCCCCAGCTACCGCTGGAAGGTGCCCCCACGTGTCGCTGGCCGGCGCGTTCCAGGCCGAGTCCGGCGCGGTTGGTCGCGCTCTCCCCCACTTCCTGGAACAGCTCGCGGACGTCGTCGGGTGTCAGGGACTCCCCAGACTCCGCCTTGTCGTTAAGCGAGTTGATGAGTCGCGCGGGGGCGTTTCCCTCGTCGCGGTCGTAGCAGCCGAAGGCGGGCGGGTCGCAGGGGGCGACTTCCGCCGGGACGGGCGGGACGGTGAACGTCTCGGGGAGCCCGTCGAGCGTGCGGCCGTGGTCGACGAGGAGGACGTTGCCGCGGGCGAGGGTCACGTCCTCGACGGGCAGGCAGTCGCGCCCGCCTCGCGTCGTGAGGCAGAACGGGAAGCGGAGGGCGTCCTCGGCGGCCCAGGTGACCTCCAGGACCGGCTGGTCCTCGATGCGGTCGACGGCCGGTGTGACGGAGGTCAGGCGGACGGCCTGGCGGTGGCTGGGGTCGGCGTCGCCGGGAGTGCCGGTGCGGGGGCCCTTGACCTCCTCCAGGACGAGCACATCCCCGGGCTTCAGGTCGAGTTGACGCTCCCGGCAGGTCTCCGGGTCGACCCACTCGTCTCGCAGGGTGGCGGAGGTGGCGCCCTTGGCAAGGGTGCAGACCTCGCCGCCCCAGGTCCACAGGCGGATCGCGTTGTGCGCGACGCGCAGCTGAAGCGGGTCGGCGGTGACGACCGGTTCGAAGACCTCCACCGAGCCGCGCTCGTCGAGGTCGCCGAGGTCCGCCTCGTCGATGACCGTGCCGGGTTCGGGGCGGTCGTGCGGGTCGAGGGTGCGGACGTCGACGGAGGCGAAGCGGAAGGTACCGGGGGCGAGGATGTGGTCGCCGGCGGTCTCCACGGCGACGTAGGCGCGGGCGGTGCAGCCGTCGTGCATCGCGTAGTCGATGAGCCGGACGTGCCGCCGTACGGAGACCCGGCGGCGCGCGGTGTCGAGGTAGGCCTCGGTGGCGACCGCGTCCTGCTGGTAGCTGATCTGGTCACCGGTGTACGCGAGCAGCTCGACGAGGGTCATGCCCAGGTCGGCGGGGTTGCGCTCGACCCAGTCCGGGGTGGTGAGCGCGAGGCGGTCCAGGAGCAGCTTGCGGATGGTGTCGTAGTCGCGGGCGGTGTAGTCGATGACGGGCGCGGTCGGGAAGCCCTCGGACTCCTGATCACCTTCCCCGCAGTCGAAGGGAGTCGGGCAGTCGGGCCGGAAGGTGAAGGTCGTGGCGTGGTAGCGCTGGTCGAAGCCGCGGAAGGGTTCGGTGCCAGGGCGGCCGTACGGGTCGGTCTCGACCAGGGAGAACCGGTAGCGGGAGGTGTCGCCGGCCTGGTCGAGGGTGACGTAGAGCCGGTCGTCGAGCTCCGGGTCCTCCTCGCGCTCGACGCTGACGTCGACGGCGGTGATGGCGGTGATGCGGCGGCCGCCGTCGATGCGCACGTTTTCGGGGCCGAGCCCGTGCGGGGCCTTGCCGAGGAAGGTGACGGTGAGCAGCAGCCCGTCGTCGCTGACCTCGACGGCGTCGACACCGTTGAGCTGAGCGGCCCTTACCTTCGCCCGGCGGGACGTGGTCGTGCTCGTCATACGGCGGCCCTCCCTTCGAACACGTCGTCGCGCCGGGCGCCGGTGGCGCGTACGGCGTACGAGAGGTACACGCGGACCACGTTGTCCTCGCTGACCACGTCGAGGGCCTCCACGTCGATGAGGTCGCCGAGCCAGCGCTGGAGCGAGGCCTGGACGGAGAGTTCGAGAGTGCTGATCAGCTCGGGGCTGGTCGGGGCGAAGACCAGGTCGAGGAGCCCGCAGCCGAAGTCGGGGCGCATCACGCGCTCGCCGGGGCTGGTGAACAGCAGTTGCTCGATGAGGTCGTGGACGTGCTCGCCGTGGGTGGCGTGCGCGGTACGGCCCCGGCGGTCGGCGCGGAAGGGGAAGGCGATGTCGCTGTGGGTCTTCAACTGGCGGCTCATCGGACGGTGACCTTTCGCTGCGCGGCCTGGACTACGGGCGGTCCCTGCGGCACGAAGGCCGCCGTGAAGCACTCGGCCACGGAGGTGTCGAGCAGCACGGGCGCGCCGTCGACGGTGATGCCGGTGCCGTCGGCGGTCCAGCGGACCGTCACGCACGGCGTGGGCACGCCGTCGACGGTGTGCGGGCAGCCGGTGACCACGTAGCTGTGGGCGGCCGTGGCGACGGCGGCGCCACCGGCTCGTACGCCGCCGGTGGGTGTGGTGGCGGCGGTGACGCGGCCGCCGTGCGGGCAGCCGATCACGGCGTCGGCGTCGAGCAAACTCCCGGACAACTTGGTTCGTCCCCCGTCTTCTATCGCTTCGAGAGCACGGTCAGCTGGCCCTCGTTGATGGTCACTTCGCGTCCGCGCAGGACGACCTCGGCGCCCGCGCCGGTCGCGATGACCACGGCTTCCTTGGTGATACGGATGTAGGCGCCGCCCTGGGCCTGGAGCAGGATTCCCTGCTCGGCGCCGGCGGTGTCGTTCAGCACGATCTTGTGCGCCTGCGGTGTCTGCACGACGACCGGCTTGTTCGGCGAGCCCGCCTGCAGCTCGCGGCGCGCGTCGGGCGGCAGCTCCTCGGCGGCGCCGTACCAGCACCCGGTCCACACCGGGAAGCTGGGATCCCCCTGCTCGAACTCCACCCACACGCCCGCCCCCGGCGGCGGCACCACGAACTGCCCCGACTCGGGCCCGGTGAACGGCAGGCAGGGCAGCGCCCAGGTGGACGGCTCGTCGCCGAGCACGTCCGGGACCTCGACGGTGATCCGGCCGATGCGCAACGGGTCGTCGTTGTTGACGACCCGGCCGCGGAACTTGCCGAGGTAGCGATTGCTGGGTGCCGCCATGCTGCACTGCTCCTGGTCGTTGGTGTGATGGCCGCTACGGCCGTACGTAGTCGCTGCGGGCTTCGAGGCCCTCGCGGGAGAGGGTGAAGTTCTGCTGGAACGAGCCCGGGCGCAGGTTGTGCGTGACGGACTTGACGTAGTAGTCACCGTCGTACGCCCGTCCCGCGCCGCGCACGCCGACGAGCTGGCGCGGCTGGAGGATGTAGCCGTGCCGGTTGACATCGAGCGAGCCGGAGCCGGAGACCACGTCCGCGGACACGGCGGCGCGGGCGAGGAGCTCGGCCTCGGCCTGCTCGCGCTGCTGTTTGGCGGTGCCGGACAGGGACTTGCGCTTGAGGGCCGGGGTGGGCCGCTTGCCGAGGGGCGGGCGGAGGGGGCTGATCGACGGCTGCGGGAGCAGGGCGGACTGCCGGGTCTCGGGGTTCTGCCAACGGGCCTGCGGCTCTTCGCGCGCCGTACCGTCGTACGCGAACGTCAGCTGATCCACGGTGGAGTTGGCGTCCATGTTGACGTTGAGGGCGTGCTGGCGGATGCCGAGGCGGACCTCGGGTCCCCAACGGGCCGATGACTGGCCGGGGTGGGGCCCGGGCTCCAGGTAGAAGGTGTAGCCGTTGGCGCGGGCGAGCTCGGTGACGTACTGGAGGTCGGTGCCGGTCTGGTAGTGCACACGGAGATCCTGATGCGGGGGCTGCGCGACCTTCTCGGTGTAGACGTCGGGCCGGACGCCGTAGTCGGAGTAGCGGCGCAGGATGTTCAGCACGCGCTCGGAGGGCGGCAGGTTGGGATACCGGGCGGTGCGCTCCTCCAGGTCCATGAGGAGGGTGAGGTCCTCGCCGGTGACGGTGAACGTGGAGTGACCGGGCTGGTTGCTGGCGCCGACCTCGTGCCGGACGATCAGGCCGTCGAAGAGCACGTCGGGGGTGCCCTTGACACTGACGGTGACGATGATCCGGGTCTTGGGGTCGAAGAAGCCCTCGGGGAGGAGTCTGCGGCTGATGAGCCCGTTCTTGGTGAGGTCGAAGGCGAGCTGGAAGCCGCTCCGCTCCCCCGCCGTGGCGGTGATCTGGGCGGACAGCAGAGCCTCGGTGACCTCGGCCGGGACGGGCTTGGCGAGCTTGGGCCCCATGAGGAGCGTGATGTGGACGGGGCCCTGCCCGACGGGCAGATCAAACACGCCGGTCTCCCCTGCCGCTGGGGAACCCGCCGGCGAGCGGGATGTCGATGACGCGTCCGGCCTCGTCGGTCAACTCCCGAGGATCGAGTACGGGGTTGGCGTCGGCGATCTGCCACCACTGGCCGGGGTCACCGAAGTAGCGCTGGCCGAGCAGGTCGGGGCGTTCGCCGGCGCCGACGACGTGGTCCTGCGTCTCCTGCTCGTCCAGAGGGGGCAGCAACCGCCGCTTGATGTAGCGGACTTCGGTCCCGTCCGGTTGGCGGTGGATGCCGATCTCGGCGTCGTGGTAGCGGCTGGTGCGGGGATAGGGGTGCGCGCCCGGGATGGCGTCCAGGGCATTCTCGTACGGCTCGATGTCGGCCATAGTGTGCGGTTCAGCCCCTTCCGGTCACGGCGTTGGTTCCGGTGAGCCCGAGCGAGCCCAGGCTGCCGCCGCGCGCGGCTGCGGCGAGGCGCTCCTTCTGCGCGAGGTGCGCCATGTACAGGTCGGCGCCGCGGTGCCCGGCGGGCAGGTCGCTGACGGTGAGGATCTTCATGCCGATGCTGAGCGAGGCCCGGATCGGGTTCAGGTTCACGTCGAACGCGGATTCGTTGACAGACAGCTCGGTCAGCCGGACGGGCATGACCCGCTTGCTCCCCCAGGTGAACAGCGTCAGGGGCATCTCGATCGGGCTGATCTCGATGGCGCCCTTCTGGGACAGCCTGCTCGCGGCACGCAGCTGCGCGACGGTCGGCTGCACCAGCATTTCGAGCGTGGCGAGCTGCGGGTGGATGCCGTCGGGCGCGGCGATCTCGAACTGGTCGGTGGCGTCGATCTCGGCGGTGAACTTCCAGGTCTCCTGGGCGGGGCCCTTGAGGCGGAGGGCCTCATTGCGGTCGCCGCTGCCGGTGCCGCCTCCTCCGGCGTCGCCGCTGTCGCCGGCCGACTGAGGGCTCACGCTGCGTTCGAGGGTGTCCGGGTTGAACTGCAGGACGATGATCCGCTGGGGGGTGCCGGTGTCTGGGTTGACTACGACTATTCCGGAGCGGATGGGTTTGGGGATGTCGGCGTAGCGGGTCACAGGCGTTCCTCAAGTCGGGCCCGCAGGTCCGTGTAGTCGTGGTCCGGGAAGAGCCGGGGAAGGACGTCGAGCATTTCCCTGAGCCCGTCTTCGAGTGGGATGAACCCCTCACCGCACAGCTCCGGCTCGCAGTACAGGTACTGCCAGCCGATCACGCCCTTCGTGACGAGCAGAGCCTCCACATAGCCCGGGTAGTCCAGCTCCATGGGCATGGCGCCCTGACGCATGTCGAAGAACCAGACCTCGGGGTCGGTGGCTCCCGGGGTCGCGCGCAGCAGGGACATGCGGCCGGAACCGGTCTGGGGCGTGTCGTCGAAAATGCGCAGCTCTCGGTAGAGGGCTCGCTGCTGGTCGTCCTCGCCCTCCCAGATGTCGTCCATGCGCTTGTTCACGAGCGCGCTCATGATGTGGCTGAGCTTGAACTCGCCGACGAGCGGCGAATCCGGGTTCCGGGACCGCCAGGCCGCCTCGATCGCGCCGTAGCGGAAGAAGTACTCCTGGATGCGGCTACTCAGCGGCAGGTCGTCCTCCTCAGCGAGTTCCTCGAAGACCGTCTCGGCGACGTCGAGGGCGTAAACGACCTCACCCAGCTGCGTTCGATGAACATCGAATTCGGGGGTCTCCCTGATGTGTTGGAGGACCCTTGCGCAGCGCTCCTCGAAGGGATACCGGAATTCGACATCGTTATTATCAGTCATGGCGCACCTAATTCCAGTTCACTTCGTTTGCCCTGATCAACTCGCCGTAATTCTTCACCATGTCTTCCAGCCCCGCCAAGGAGATCTTGGTGCCCTTCGCGAAGTTCTTCATCACCGTTCTCAGCTGCGCCTTGCCGCCTTCCCGCGTGAAGCGTATGCCTTTGTCGTGCATCTCATTGCGCGCGTCGAGGAAGTGGTCCGCAAGACGCGGGTACAGGCCTCCGAGGAGCCTGACCTGGACAGTCGGGCCGCCAACCGTGTTGATGGACAGGCGATTCTTCTCGTTCGCCGCGATCGGATCGGGGCTCTGGTCCCAGGGCTTCGTCAAGCCCTTTTCCCGCCAGTCGTCCCTGCTCTTTCCGGTGCCGCCGACCTTGTCGTAACCGCCGAACTTCGCATAGATGTAGCTCGGCAGATGCGGCCAGTCCGGGTGGTTGAACTTCGCTCCGGAGTGGTACCAAATGAGGGTTTCCGTGTCCCCGATCGCACTGTAAGCCTGATCCTCGACTCCTTCCCGGGCCTTGATGTTCGTCTCCGGACCGCGCGCCGGAACCAGGTTGTTGCCCCTGGCCTTTCCTCCGATCCGTTCCGGCAGCAGATGCATACGGACCCAGCGGGATCCTTCACTCAACCCTCGGTTCACCACATCATCGATCCAGCCGGGCGGCTGCCCAAAGGGGGCCTGGTTGGCATCCTCACCGCCGCCTCCGAAGACCGTCTTCGACGGCGTGCCGATGAACTTGGACTCGTGGTCCTCATCCAGCCTCCGCTGCTTGGGGCCGAGCGACAGGTTGGAGAAGGACTGGAGTTGTTCTTCGGGAATATCGAAATAGAGCCGGTTGCGGGCCTCGTTGGCGAACTTCTTCATCTGCCGCGCCAGGTCCCTCTTGTTCTTGTCGACCTCCCGCTTCTTCTTCTCCTTGTCGGTCTCCACCGGGATCCTCGCCTGGATCTTCAGCGCTTCCTGGTACTCGTTGTCGGCCGCGTCCACGTACCTCTGCTGCTTCGCCTTGTCCTTCTTGGCCTCCGGCCGCTCAAGGTCCTTGCGCCATTCCGCCATGAATGGCGGCACTTCCTTCGGCGTGCTGTGGATGTACAGGGGGGCGCGCGGGCCCCGGCCGTGGAACCGCAGCGTGTGCCCCTCACCGTCGTCGGCGTCGGCGTACCGCACCTGCGGCAGGTCCACCGACTCCTTGGTGTCGTCGCGCCGGTCCCGGCGACGGTCCCGGCCCGGACGGCGGGTACGGTCGTCGCGCGTCCGGTCCCTGCGCTTGCGCCACCGGTCCCGCAGACGCCGCAGCCGGTCGTTCAGGCGACTGCCCAGCCGGCGGCGGGCCTTGCCGTAGAGCTTGCGGGCGGCCCGACGGGCCCTGTTGGCGGCCGACTTGACGGTCTGGCGGGCACGCCGGACCCGGCGCGGACGGTCCCGGTCGGTGTCGCGACGCTGGTCGTCCTTGCGGTCGCGACCCGGACTGCGGTCGTCCGTGCGTCGCTTGTCGTCGGGGCGCCGATCACCCGGACGTGTACTGCTGGGATCGCGGTCCCGGTCCCGGTCGTCCTTACGGTCTGTGCCAGGACGGCGCCGGTCGGGGCGGAGCGTGTCGCGGGCCGGACCGCGCCGGCCGGCGGTGCGGCCGTCCCGGCCCTCCTCGCGCGTCCTCTTTTCCGCGTCCTTCGCTTTCCGCCTGGCCGCGTCGACATCGCGGCCCTCCTCGCGGCGTTCGTCGTCGTCGCGACGCTTCTTCGGCCTGGTCGTGTGCGAGGGGCGCGGCTTCTTCTCCGGGGAGGAGCGCTTTCCGGGGCGGGGCTTGGACGGGGGACGGGACGTCTTGTCCGGCGAGGGCTTGCGCGGGGCCGGGCGGTCGGCGGGCTTGTCCGTGTCCTTGGGGTCGTCGTCCTTGGGCTTGTCGTCCTTGGGTTTGTTCGGTGCGGACGGCTGGCCCGGCGCGTCCGGCTGACCCGGCTTGTCCTTCTTCGTGCGGAGGTTCTTCAGCATGTCGCCGAGCCGTTCGGCGACCTTGCCCATGAACCTGCTGACGCCCTCGATCAGGAACGTGTAGACGAGCTCCAGCAGGGCCACGACACCGGCCGCCACCGCCTTCGCGAAGGGGAGCGCGCCGTTGCCGCTCTTGACTGACTTCAGGAAGTCCATGAACAGGCCGAAGGCGGCCAGGATTTCGCTGAGTGCGCCCCATGCTGTCTGGAGCGCGTCGATGACCGCCATCACCCAGCCGGCGCCGGGGATCAGCTTGGCGACAACCTTCTCGACGACCAGGACGCCGATGATGAAGGGCAGTTGGGGCACCGCCTCGTCCCAGGCCATCTGGGCCATCTGGTCGACCGTGACGCCGCCGTCGATCAGGGCCTGGAAGTCCTCCATCGGGATGCCGATGATCTCCTGGACCTTCTGGTTGAACCAGGCCTTGACCGCGGTCTTGATCTCGTTGAAGAGGTGTTCCTTGGCGCCCGTCTCCGCTGCCGCGCCGGCCTTGCTGATCCAGTCGCCGGGGTCGGAGACGATGTCGTTGAAGATGGCCGCCCACTCACCGAGGCCCGCCACAACGGCGGCACCGAACTCCAGGGCGCCGACAGTGACGGACTCGGCGACGTCGACGGCCGCCAGCAGTCCGGTCTCCAGCATGTCGAGGCCGGCGAGCAGCGCGCCGCACAGCCCGTCGAGCAGCTTCCCGGCGACCTCCTTGAGGGCGTCGGCGAACTCGTTGACCTTCTGCACAGCCCAGTCGCGCGCGCCGTCGATGGTGTTGCGCCACTTGTCGCGCATCGCCGGGTAGTCGGCGAGGAGTTCGTCACCGAGGGCGATCAGGGCGTCGGCGAAGGTGTTGATCTGGTCGATGACCCAATTGCGGGCGTCGTCGATGAGCTTGAAGACCTGCTGCTTGAACTTGTCGATGAGGTCGGTGACAGCCTGGCGGGCCTTCTCGAAGATGCCCTTGATGGCGTTCTTGAGCCCCTCGAAGAACTCCTTCAGCTTCTCGATGGCCTCTTCGAGCCAGTTGTCGGCGTCGTCCTTGCCCTCGTTCTGCTTCTTCTCCGCGTCCTGCTCGGCATTGGTCTGTTCCGTCTCGATCTTCTTGTTGTCGTCCTCGGTGCGCTTGTCGACGTCCTTGTCGGTGTCCTCTTCCTTCTTCTTGATGTCCTCGCGGACCTTGTCGTACTTCTTGCCCTTCTTGTCGTCGATCTCCGCGACCTTGTCGTCCTGCTCCTTGCGCCACTGATCGCGGGAGTCGGAGATGTCGGAGCGGCCCTTGTCACGGGCGCCGGCCTGCTTCTTGCTGCTGGCGTCGACCTCGCGCTTGAGGTCCTCGTCGTGCTGCTTGCGGTCGTCCGTCGCCTTCCTGTCCTTGGCCTGACGCTCCTGGCCCATCTTCTGCCGGCCCTCGGCGAAGCCGGCCTGGATCTGCGGGCCGCGGTCGTGTTCGGCGACAGCGGAGGCGGACTCGATGGGCACGCCGCCGGACACCGAACGCGGGCCGCTCGCCTTCCCGCCCTTCTTCCCGCCGGGCACCTTGCCGGTCAGGGTCTCCTTGGGAACGTCCGGATAGAGCTGGTCCTCACCCATCGGCAGGGCGGCGTCCGCACGGCCCGACTGATGCAGCTCGGTCTTCCGCTCGTCGAGCTTCTGGCCCTGTTCGTCGGTGCGCTGCGGGTCGGAGTCGTTCTCCAGCGGCAGTCCGGGGGCATCGCCCACCTTGGCCTTCTGCAGGCCCTCGTCCTTGGTCGGGAGCCCGAGGATGGAGTCGATCAGGTCGTCGAGCGGGAGGATCTCCTTCAGGAGCTTGCCGAACAGCTGGGCGCCGACGGTGAGGGCGATGTCCCACCAGCTCGGCTCCGGCACGTTCGCGCCCGGGACCTCGCCTTCCGGCTTCTGCTCGCCGGCGATCTCGGGAGTCTTGCCGGCTGCCGCCTCGGTGCGGGCCACCTTCGCGTTGGTGTACGTGCCGGGGGCCGCCGGCGTCGGACCGCCGGGCACCGTGCGCGGTGAACCGGACGGCCGCTGCGTCTTCGGCGGCGCCTTGCGCAGCGTCGAGCGCTCCTTCTCGACCGAACGGCCCACGGCGCCGTCAACGCCCTTCAGCGTCTCCAACGCCTGGTGCGGCTTGAGCGATCCCGCCGTCGCCAGGCCCGACTCGGGTGTGGCGTTGGAGACGTCCGGGGCCGGCGCCTCCTTCTTGGGCTTCGATCCGCCGGCCGGGGCGCTACGACCTCCGCCGCGGCCACCGGCCCGAACGGGTGCGGGTGCGGATGCCGTACGGCCGCCGCCCCCGCCGCTCCTGCGAGCGGTCTTCGCCACCTGCCGTGCCGCCTGCCGCTTGCTGCCCGTCGGCCGGGCGCGCGAGCCCGTCGAACCGCCGGATGCCGGTGCTTCGGTGGCCTTGGGAGCGTTGGTCCTCGCCTCCGGTCCGGCGGACATGGGAGAGGGACCGTTGCCCGGTGCCAGTTTCGGGGCGGCGACGGGTCCCGGGGTGGAGACCTTGTCGGGGCCGGTCACGGGGCCGGGAGACGTGGCGTTGCCGTTGCCTTCGGACACGTCCTGGTCGCCAGGAGCGGGCGTGGTCGGGGCGGGCCGGGTGCCGCCCTTGCCCTGGTCCGTGCCGTTCCCGTCCCGGCCCGTCGCGTTCTCGGCCTGGTCCGTGCCCTTGCCCGACTGCTGGTCCGTCCCCTTCCCGGTGCCTGCGCCGGTCTCCGTCCCGCTCCGGCCCGGGGCGCCCGCCTCCGCTGCCGTCCTGCCTGCGCCTTCGCCGCGGCTCCCGCCGTCCGACGCGCCCTGGGTGCCCGACGGTGAACCCGCCGTCTGGGTACGGGCGTCCTCATCCGCCTTGGCCAACTGCTGGGGCCCGGCCGCCTCACCGGGAGCGGGTGCGGTGTCCCGTCCGGCACCGTCAGCGGCGCGTGCCTCCTCGTCGCGCCGCGTGGCCTCGGCGTCCTCCTGGCGTTCTTCCGTCCGCTCCTTGTCCGCGTCCTTACCCGCGACCGCCGTGGACGTTCCCACAGCTCCGACACCCGCCGACGCCATGTCCCTTGCCGGGCTGTCCCCGTCTGCCGCGGAGTCCTGGTCCGCGGTCATGCCGTCCATGAGCTCCTGGACGGCCCGGCCCTCGGCGTCGTCCTCGTCCGTGCGCGCAGCGCTGTCGGGGGCGGTCTCGGGTTCCGCAGGGTCCTGGGCCTCTTTCGAAACCGACGGGCCGTCGGAGAACGAAAGGGCCGGCGCACGGGGCGCTCCCCTCTTTCGCCGCTCGAACAGCCGTGGGTCGTTCGCTGTGTCCTCGCCCGACGGCGCGGTGTCGGCATCGGATGCGCGGCCGTCGCCCGCCTCCCCCTCGGCGCCCGGCTCGGCGTCGTCCTCGGCGGACTCCGACTCCAGCCCCAACGGCTCGTCGTCGGCTTCCTGTTCGTTCTCCGGGTCACCCACGGTGCGGGCCGCACCGGTGTCGCCGCCGGTGCGCAACTTCTCGCCCGGCTCCGCCCCACTCCGGTCCACCGCCGCCGGGACGGGGGCCTGGTGCCGGGCGGCCTCGGCCTGCCGCTGCTCCTGCTCACCGGCCTGCTTCTCCGGTTCCGGCGCGGCCTCCTCCTGAGCCCCGTCCGCCTCCTCCTGCGCCTGCCGCTCCTCGCTCTGGTCCTGCTCCTTCTGCTCCTTCTCGGTGTTCGCCGAGTCCTTGCGCTCGTCCGCGGCGTCCTTCTGTGCGCCCTCGCCGGAGGCATTCCGTTCCTCCTGCCGGTCCTGGGACCGTTCCTGCTGCCGTCCGGCTGACTCCTCGCGGTCCCGGGCACCACCCTGCCCGCCGGGCGCGCCGCCCTCCCGCTCCGCGGCGTCCGGGGCGTCCTCGTCCCGACCATCGCCAGGCTCGGTCCGCCCGTCCCCCTCCTGTCGGCCGTCCCCCTCCCGAGGCCCGTCCGCCCGCTCGCCCTCCTCCTGCCGCTCCTCGGCCGAGGCCCGCTCGCGCTCCTCCTCGACGTCCTCCGCGGCACCGGGCACGGCCAACGGCGCCGCAACGGACTCCATCGGCAGCGGCCCGGCCTGCTCCGTCTCCTCCACGGCCTCCAGCAGCCGGTCGAGTACGGGGGTGGGCAGCCGCAGTTCCAGCCGGTCGAGCACGATGTCCTGGACCTGCGGCGCCATCCGCGCGAGCCGCAGCCGCACCCGCCCCGACCGGTCCTCCGGGTCACCGCGCAGGGTGCGCAGGAGGGTGTTGGCCATGCGGTCGACGACGGTCGCCGGGTCCAGTTGCTCCATACGGCGGCGGTCGGCGTCGACGGTGGCGTACCGCAGCCAGCCAGGCGTGGCCTGTCCCTGCTCGACCTCCGGCTGCTCGGCGGCCCCGGGCTCCGGCTGCCGTACGAGATCCTGCGCCGCCGACTCCGCCTCCCGCTCGATGGCCTGCTGCGGCAGGCTCACCGCGCCGAGTTCGCGGCCTGCGCGCAGTGTGCCGAGGCCGTGCGGGTTCTGGACAGTGTGCAGGAGTTCGTGGGCGAGGAGGCGGCGGCCCTCGTCGGTGCCGGGCTTGAAGGTGCCCTCGGCGAAGAAGATGTCCTGGCCGACGGCGACCGCGTCCGCGCCGAGCAGGTCCGTCAGGTGTCGGGCGTCTTGGCCGGTGTGCAGGCGTACGCGGCTCAGGTCGTGGCCGAGCCTCTCCTCCAACTCCCTTCGCGTGCCGGGGTCGAGGGGCTGTCCGGCGCCGCTGACGACGTCCTTGGGCTCCGGGGTTCGGGACTTCGCGGCGCGTTCCTTGCGCTTGCGGCGGCGCTGTTCGGCCGTCTGCTCGGAACGGGCCTCCTGCGACTGGGAGTTCACCGGGTCACCTCCCCGTGGCCGCTGAGACCCTCGTGCACCGCACGGGCCAGTTCCTGGCCGAGGCGGCGGGCGGACAGGCCGGCGGGCAGCGGCGGCAGGCCGACGAGTGCGTCGACGGTGAGGGTGCCGTCCGCCGCCAGCGGGACGCCGTGGGTGCGGACCAGCCGGGTCAGCTCGCGCCCGAACTCGGCCGAGACCCGCTCCGGATCCACCCGGAAGCCCTGGAGGGCGAGTTCACCGATCTCCACCCGGATCTCGCTCGGTTCCCTGATCACACCCATCCGCGAACCTCCGTCGGCGTCAGGGAGCGCTCCAGCTTCAGATACTCCGTGCGGGCCGCCGCGAGCATGTGCCGCATCTGCAGCCGGTCGCCCTCCTCAGCGGCGAGGAACGCGCCGGACAGCGCGATGTTGCGGATCGAGCCGCCCGCGACGGTGAGCTGGGCGAGGAGGTCCGCGTCGATGTCCTTCACCGGGGCCTGGGACGGCAGCACCCTGCGCCAGATCTCGGCGCGCTCGTGTTCCGCCGGGAAGGGGAAGTCGACGACGAAGCGGATACGCCGCAGAAAGGCCGTGTCGAGGGCCTTCTTCATGTTGGTGGTGAGGATGGCGAGGCCCCGGTAGGCCTCCATGCGCATCAGCAGGTAGCTCACTTCGAGGTTGGCGTAGCGGTCGTGGCTGTCCTTGACCTCGCTGCGCTTGCCGAACAGCGCATCTGCCTCGTCGAACAGCAGCAGCGCGCCGCCGCGTTCGGCAGCGTCGAAGACCCGGCGGAGGTTCTTCTCCGTCTCACCGATGTACTTGCTCACCACCTGCGAAAGGTCGATGACGAACAGGTCCAGGCCGAGCTCCTTCGCCATGACCTCTGCGGCGAGCGTCTTGCCGGTGCCGGAGCCGCCCGCGAACATCGCGGTGACGCCGAGGCCGCGGCGCAGGGTGGCGGCGAACCCCCACTCCTGGTGGACAGTCGCGCGCTGCCGGACGTGCGCGACGATCTCGCGCAGCACGCTCGTCTGCCGGTCATGGAGGACCAGGTCGTCCCAGCCTGCCTGCGGTTCAATGCGGCGGCCCAGCTCGTCCATGCCGATCCGGGCCTCCTCCAGGCCGGCCCGCCATGCGAGTTCGGCGGTGTCGAACCGGTCCTCGTACGGCAGCCGGCGGCCTACGGTGGCGGCCGCGGACCGTACGACGTGCGGCGGCAGCTGGAACTGGGCGATCAGGGACCGCAGTTCGGTGTCGTCCAAGTCGGCGACGGGTTGGAACGCGTCGGCCCAGAGGGCGAGTTGCTCGTCGTCGTCCAGGCGGGGCACCGGCACGCGCGCGCCGTGCGGGCGGTCCGTGCGCAGCGGGTCCTCGCTCGACACGACGACGGGTACGGCGGCCCCGGCCAGGAACGCCTCGGTCGCCGCCCGCTGGTCGCGGTCCAGGTCGCCCACCTCCACCAGCAGCGCGGCGGGCAGCAGGATCGCCTCGCGCTGCCACAGCCGGGCGAGCGCGTCGCGCTCGGCGGGGTCCGCCGGGATGTCCTCGGCGCCCATCGCGTACACCCCGAGCCCGGTACGGGCTGCCGCGACGGCGGCGATGTCGGCCCGACTGCGCAGGTCCCCGCCCGTCACCTCGACGACCGGCGGCGTGTCCGGGCCCGTGAGCACCGTCCAGCCCTCGGCGACCCGGCTCGCGGCCAGGTCGTACGACGGCGGCAGGCGGTCCGGCACGGGCGTGCGGCGCAGAGGGCCGTGCAGCCGGGCGTCGAGGTAGGGCGAGCCCAGCAGGAAGTGCAGGATGCGCTCGTCGAGCCGCAGCCGGGACGTGGTCAGCCGGGACTCGTCGTCCAGCTCGACGATCCGCCACCGCCGCAGCGGCGCGACGGGCGTGAGCGCGCTCCAGTGCGGCTCGGCCAGCGCGGCCAGGGCGAGCGAGAAGGTGGGGAACGCCCGCCGCGGATCGCCGCAGGCCGCGGCGCAGCGGGCGGCGGTCGTGGGGTCCAGTTCGTCGGCGGCGGTGAGGAGGATCAGGTCGCGCTCGAAGGGGGTGAGGGCGAAGCAGGCCACGAGGGCGTCGAGGGGCTCGGTGACGGAGGCGTCCGTCGGCACCGCGGTGCCGGCCGGCCCGGGCTCCGCCTCCAGGCGGCCCTCTCCCGCCGCGTGGGCGTCGACGCGGGACAGGACGCGCCGGATCTCCGCCATCAGTGCCGCGCCGCCGTCACGCGCGCCCGCCGCTCCCGGTTTTCCCGTCGATCCCGGCTCGTTCGTCCCCATGTCCTCACCCGCCCCCGTCCTCGTCATGTCGTCTCAGCTCTCCGCGTTCTCGGTCCCGCCGCCCGCCTCCGTACCGCGCGCCCTCGTCGATGTGCTCGGCTGGGCCGTCTTGCGGCCGCGCGCCGGTGCCTTGGCCGGCGTCTTGGCGGGTGCCTTCTTGGCGGGGCCCTTGGTGGCCGTCTTGGCCGGCGCCTTCGCGCGCGTCTCCGCGACGGGTTTCGCAGGGCCCTCAACGGCCTGTTGAAAGGCGGGAGTTGATGTCTCATCAGCCGCTGTCGGCGGCACGGGCGCCCCCTCAGCCCCAAACGGCACCACCCGCACCTCCGGCCGCTCCACCGGCTTCGCCGGCACCGGCGTCTCGCGGCCGTCGATGAAGACCAGGGACGCCTGGTAGACCACCGACAGCGAGTAGGGCGTCTGGTGGAGCATCCCCCACAGCTTCGATGTCTCGTCGATGTCCATCACCGCGGGCGTGAAGCGCACCCGCTGCACTGCCTCGACGAGGTTACTGCCTGTCAGGTACGGCCGTTCACCGGCCTGTTCGATGACGTCCTTCGGCAGGACCGGTATCTCATGCAGGGCACGCACCACGGCGCCGATCAGCCGCTGGCCGACCAGCTCCGTCTCCTCGCCGTACGCACTGATCAGGTAGTGCAGGTCCAGCGCGGCGGCGGGCCGCTTGCGCAGCGTGCCGTCGGCCGCGCGGGTCGGCAGGTCGTTGCCCCGCTGCGAGGTGTTGGGCGTGACCTGGTAGAGGAACACGGAGACAGTCGGCTCAGCCGGCGGTTCGGCGGGCGGCTTACGCGGCTCCACCTTGACGGCCTCGCCGAACTCCGGCCCCAGGTTGGACTCGATCAGCAGGGCGAGGGCCTGGGTGACATGCGCGATGGCGAGTGCGTTGCTCATGACGTCCGTTCCTCGGTTCCTGTGTGTGTCTCGTGCCGCATGTCACTCCCGCCCTCGCGCCAGGTACTCCGCCAGGCTCAAGGTCGCCCCCGCACGGCCCGTCGCGGGCGTCCGCTGCCGGCTGCCGCCGGACGGCGACGGACCCGCCGTCACCTCCAGCCGCCCGATCTGCACCTGCACCACCTGCTCGGGCGCCCGCCCCGGCCGCCGGGCCGCGGCCTGCCGTACGGCGTCGCGTGCCGCCGCCGTGTCCGCGGCGCTGGGCCGCAGAGGGGTGGACACGGCGGCGGGGGAAGCGGCGTCCGTACCCGGGGGGATGGGCACGGACGCCGCGGTCTGGGCGGAGCCCTGCTCCGACCGCGCCCGGCCCGTGGCGCGCCGTGCGGCATCGGGCACGGGCCGCGGCTCCGGCGCGACCGGCGCGACGGGACGCAGCAGCGGCGGCCCGGGCACCGCCTGCTGGGCGGGCAGCGGCGCCAAGTCCCCTTCCGCCGGGGCACGTTCGGTGTGTACGACGGTCCGCTCCCGTTCCGTACGCAGCCGCGCCTCCGCCGCCGGACGTGGTACGTCCCGCCGCGGTTCGGCGGACGGAGCGGCGGAGGGCCACAGCAGGCCGGTCCCGTCGTCCGGTTCGGGCGCTGTGTCCCGTACCGCCTCGACCCGCTCGAACGGGCCGGGCAGCCGGGGCCGTACCCGCGCCACACCCGGGCGCGGGCCGACCGCGGCCGGGGCGTGCCGGGCGATCAGCCGGTCGAGGAAGTCGGAAACCGGCGCCCCCTCAGCGTCAGACATCCGCACACAGCTCCAGGTAGTAGCGGCGCCGCAGCGGGCTGAGCGCCAGGATCTCCGGCTCGGTCCAGCCGTAGGCGGTGGCGAGCAGGTGGACGTCGAGCAGCACGTCCCGTGCCCAGGCGTCCAGTTCCGTCCACAGGTAGGAGGTGATGTCGAGCTCGGCCCGGGTGGCCTGCCCGCACTCGGGGCAGGCCACGTTGAGCGTCACGTCGGCGCCCGGGTCGGCGGCCTCGACCGCCTCGGCGATCCGGCGCTGCACGGGTGCGGGCAGGTCACCCGCGGCCATGTCCGCCCCGTCCCGCACCGCCGAGACGAGGCACCGCGCGAGCAGGGCCGTACGCGGATCCGCCGCCCGAGCCGCCGCCGTCAGGTCGGCGACGCCGGGCAGCCGGAACTCGACGTCCCAGCCGTCCTGCCGTACCCGTACGACGGAGTCGCCGCGCGCGCCAAGCGACCGAGCGAACTCCCCGGCGTCCAGGTCGAACTCCATATCCGCCCCGCACGCCGTGCACTCCATCCGCACCTGCATCCGCTCCCCGAACAGGGCCCGGCGCAGTGCGAACAGGTCGGCCTCCCTCTCGCCCACCGGCAGCACCGGCAGGCTCGCGGCGTCGAGGTCCGGCCGGGCGGTGCGGTGCAGCAGCAGCGCCCGCCCGACCGAAGCCTCGGCGAGCCCCGCCTCCCAGGTGACCAGCAGATCAGCCGCCCCGGTGATCGCCATCTCTCCCCTCGAATCCTGCGGATCCCCCAACTGCCCTCGTTTCACGCCGGGTTGAGGAACGACGGCTCCTCCGGCTCGGGCACCTCGTAGTCCCGCTCCCAGCCCTCGCACTCGAGCTTCAGCGACTGGATGGCCACCGCGTTGGCGTTGGCGTCGAGCTCGCCGAGGACCTGGTACTCACTGGGCCAGGTCCGGTAGAGCTTGTGCGAGACGGCGACCTGGCCGGCCTCATTGAGGACCTGGATGACAATGTCCTTGCGGAAGTCGGCGAGGGACACCTCGGAGCCGAGGCCCGCGCCGACCTGCCAGACCTTGTTGGCCCAGCGGTCGAACTCCGGGTCGTGGGTGACCCCGCGCTCCAGGGTGATGCCCTCGAACTCGGAGCGGCCCGGCGACTTGCGGGGAGACGACGGGTCGCCTCCATGTCGGTGCTTGACGACCTCCGTCGTCCGCTTCAGCGGACTGATCTTGCTGATGCCGGCGACCGTCCGACCGTCCCACAGGACAAGGAACTTGAAGTTCTTGTAGGGGTCGAAGCGATGCGCGTTGACCGTGAACTCAGCCATCGGATTCCTTCAGCTTTCCAAGATTCCCTGGCGCCTAGAGCGCGAACTGCCCGGACGTCTGCTGGATTTTGACGACCACGAACTCCGCCGGCCGGACCGGTGCGATGCCGACCAGGACGTTGACGATGCCGTTCTCGATGTCCTCGGCGGTCGTCGTGTCGCTGTCGCACTTGACGAAGTAGGCCTCGCGCGGTGTGCCGCCCTTGAAGGCACCCTGGCGGAAGAGGGTGTGCAGGTACGAGGAGGCGGCGAGGCGGATCTGCTGCCACAGGTTCTCGTCGTTGGGCTCGAAGACCACCCACTGCAGGCCGCGCTGGAGGCTCTCCTCCACGTGCAGCGCGAGCCGCCGCACGGGGACGTACTTCCACTCGCTGTCGAGGGCGTCCGAGCCCTCCAGCGTGCGCGCGCCCCAGACGACCGGGCCGGTGACCGGGAAGGTGCGCAGGCAGTTGACGCCGAGCGGGTTGAGCAGGCCGGTTTCGCGGTCGGTCAGGTTGACCGTGAGCGAGTGCACGCCCGCGAGCCGGGCCTCTGTGCCGGCCGGCGCCTTCCACACGCCGCGCTCGGAGTCCGTACGGGCGATGACGCCCGCGACCGCACCGGACGGCGGGAAGGAACGCAGCCGCCCGGTGAGCGGGTCGGTGAGCTGGAGGTGCGGGAAGTACAGGCCGGCGTGGTTGCCGCGCACGGCGTCGAAGGCGGCGAGCCCGGCGCGTGCGGTGTCGACGCTGACCCAGGTGCTCGGCGCGTCGACCAGCAGGAAGATCCGCCGCTCCGCGCACAGCCGCTGGGCGGCCGAGACGACCGTGAGCGCATCCTCGATCTTTTCGTACGCCGCCAGCTCAGGCAGGGCAAGGAGGTTGATGTCGGCGACGCCGCGCAGCGCCTGGATGCCGGTCTTGCCGGCCTCGCTGCCGATGAGGTCGCGCGGGCCGGGCGCCTCGCCGTCCTCGCCGCCCTCCAGCGGGAACACCGGCGGGTTGACCGAGGCCTCCAGGCCCAGGTCGTTAGCGCATTCGCCGAGGAAGCGGACGACGTCCTCGGGGTCGGCGGAGCCGGCGACGACCTGGATGCGCTTGCCGAAGGCGGTGACCTCGGCGCCCGCGAAGGCGTGCTTGCCGGGCGCGTCGGGCAGTGCCCGCAGCCTGCGCTCCAGGAGCAGCGCCAACTCGGCCACGCTGCACGGGGCTTCGCCGTCGAAGTCCGGGTCGTAGAGCGTGAACTCGCGCTCCACCTCACCGATCTTGACGGTCAGGTCGACGGCCAGGGTGGGCAGCTCGTCGCCGAACGGCTTGGAGACGGTACCGGACGGGTCGGGCCGGCCCTCGCCGACCACCTCGACGCGGATCAGCCGGGAGCCCGCGTTGATCACGGTCTGCACGTAGCGGCCGTGCGAGGCGTCCATGGACAGCCCGGTGAAGCTCTCGCGGGCCTCGCCTTTGGCGTCGTAGACGCGCAGGTTGAAGGTTTCGTCAGGGTTCGACGTGTCGTGGTCGACGGCGACGCGCAGGCCGTTGCCCCAGACGCCTGGCTCCTTGGCGTGCACTTCGAGGACCCGGCTCTCGCTACGGCCCTCGGTGGACTCCAGCGTGACGCAAGCGGCCTTGCCGCTGCCGGCCTTGGTGACACGGACGATCACCGCGACGGTGCCGCCGTTGCCGAAGAACTGGTGGACCGCGTAGCCAACGGCGCTCTGGGCGCTCAGGCCGCCGAAGCGGCGTTCGAACTCTGCGAAGCTGGTGACGCGTACCGGCTCGTTCAGCGGACCCCGCCGGGTGTGACCCACGAAGGCGGTCACGGACGTGGTCAGGGTCGAGATCGTGCGGGTGCTGCTGGGAAGCTCTTCGACGTAGACGCCGGGATACGTCGGCTTGGCGGCGCTCACCGCGCTCATCGGCATTCCCCCTCCTTATCCCTGTCTCTGGCACCGGGATGAAGGCACCAAGAGACGTGGGAGGGAGGTGCTCCGGAGCGGCGCGCAAACAGGCCCGCTAGTCGGTCGACGGCGGCCGTGCGCACCGCATCAAGTTCCCCCGTCATCGCCCCGGGCTTGTCGGTCGCCCGGGTCAAGCAACGCGCTTGTGACTCCTGATGCTCAAGTGCTCAATCCACCCTGATGTGCTCGGAGTTGACAGAACAAGACGCGTTTTGGCCACCCCGTGCAGGAGATTTCGTGAAGGTGGCCCCGCAGAATTCACACCTCAGGCCCGCGCGCCCTCGACAGGCGATCCACGGCTCCCACATAGGGGGCGCCGCGGAGTGGAGGGTATGCCCCGGCGCATCCGCGAACCTGACAGGCAGCGCTCCACCGGCCCCACGCAGCCGTCCACGTGTCCCCGTGGCGTCCCGAGTCGTACACAAGCCTGTCATGGCCGGTTTCCTCGGGGTGACGTGCACGCGCTGGCCACCGAGGCGCCAATGCGCGCCCTCGCGTGCCGATCCATGGCCGAATCACCCCGCATCGGCAAGGAACACTCCCCGGTTGCGCGGGGATACGAACGTTCGGGGCAGGGCGGGCAGGAGCGCGTCGAGCTGTACGAGCGGCGGGCCCGCGGCCTGGTGCACCGCAAGACGGTCACCGCGGCCCGGTTCGTCCGGCTGTACGGCGCCCATGGCTACGACCAGCGATGACGCGCTCAGCGCTGATAGGCCCCTTGGAAGGCCGTCCACCAGCCGCTCACGGTCCGGCTGTATCGAGGGACAGGACGTGCTCCACCAAGGAGATGAGGACGTCCTTGCCCGAGGCGTGTTCGCGTACGTCGCACAGGAGCACGGGGGTCTCGGGGGTCAGGTCCAGGGCCCTCGCGACGGCCTCGGGGGTGTGGGTGCGGATCCCGTCGAAACAGTTCACCGCGACGATGAACGGGATCCGGCGGCTCTCGAAGTAGTCGACCGCCGGGAAGCAGGCGGCCAGGCGGCGGGTGTCGGCGAGGACCACCGCCCCCAGGCATCCGGTGGCCAGCTCGTCCCAGACGAACCAGAAGCGGTCCTGGCCCGGCGTGCCGAAGAGGTAGAGCGCCAGGTCGTCGCCGAGGGTGATGCGGCCGAAGTCCATGGCGACGGTCGTGGTGGTCTTCGTGGTCACGCCCTGGAGATCGTCCACCGGTCGGGAGGCCTCGGTGAGGTGTTCCTCCGTGCGCAGCGGGCGGATCTCGCTCACCGACTCCACCAGCGTGGTCTTTCCGACGCCGAAGCCTCCGGCGATCAGCAGTTTCAGCGCCGTGAAGTCGGGGCGGGTGGCGCGGTCAGAGTGCTCGGAGGCCATGGATCACTTCTCGTAGGAGGCGGGCGTCCGGTCGGGAGCCGGGACCGGACGTCGTGTCGGGCGGGGTGATGCGGATGAGGCCGTGGGCCGCCAGGTCGCCCAGCAGGACGCGTACGACGCCCAGCGGCAGGCTCGAGTCCGACGCCAAGTCCGCTACGGGGCACGGGCCTTGGTCACAGAGGGCGAGCAGGTTGCGCTGTTCGGGCGGCAGGTGCACCTGCGGGGTGGCCGTCGTCGTGCGGACGATCGCCATCAGGTCGACGTGTTCCGCGCCGTTGCCGGTGCGGGCCCGGCCCGCCGTCATGGCGTAGAGGCGGACGAGCGGGCCCGCCTCGTCGTCGTAGCGGTCGGCCCAGGCGTCCGTCCGATCGGAGTGCGCGTCCGTCATGGGGCCTCGCCGTCCGACCTCGTGGGAACGCCGAGGTGTTCGCGGACCCGGTCCACGAGCAACGCCATCTCGTAGGCCACCAGGCCGATGTCGGCGTGGCCGTCGGTGAAGACGGCCAGGCAGGAACCGTCCCCGGCGGCAACCACGAAAAGGAAGCCGTCCTGCAGCTCGACCATGGTCTGCACGACGCCACCCGCGTCGAAGTGCCGGCCCGCGCCCTTGGCCAGGGAGTGGAAGCCGGAGGCGATGGCGGCGAAGCGCTCCGACTCGTCGCGGCCCAGGCCCGTCGAGGCGCCCACGCACAGGCCGTCGTTGGACAGCATGACCGCGCTGCGGACCTCGGCGACCCGGTCCACGAGGTCGTCGAGCAGCCAGTCGACGCCAGCAGGGCCGCCGCTGCCGGGTTCGTCGGCGCCGCCCAGGTTGGTGACGGTGTAGGTCGGGGTCATCGGGGTCCTTCTTCGGTCGCGGCGGCCTGGCCGCCTTCGGGCGGGGAAGAGGGGGCTTGACGAACCGCCCGGGCCCGGTGGCGGCCGGAGCGCAGGGACGTCATGGTCGCGCGGGCAGCCTCCGGGGAGCGGCGGACCGACAGCGACGCCCGGTCGTCGGCGCCGCCGGTCCGCCTCCCGGGTTCGCGCAGTTCGGGCGCCAGGTTCGCCTGGCGGACGCGGCGCGGCAGACCGTCCTGGGTCGCGGGTTCGGGATCGGGCTCGGGCTCAGGTTCCGGGGCGGGTCGGGTCCAGCGGGCGGTGTCGTCCACGGCGGGGTCGGGGGCAGGACCGGGCGCCGGTGTGTGCCGAATTTCCGGCGTCGTACGGCTGCGGCGCGGGAGTTCGGGTGCCTCCGGTGCGCGACCGGGGGCGGCCGATTGCGGCTCCTCTGCCTGCCGGGGGCCCATCTCCCGTACGCGCGCGGACAGTTCTGCTTCCTCGGCATGCACGGGCGTGCCCGGGTGCGGGTCGCGTACGGCTGCGGGCTCCGGTTCCTGCAGGGGCTCCCGTGCCTCGTCCGGCAGCGGGCGCAGGCCCGGGTGCGGGGCCTCGAGGATCTCCTGCGGCACGAAGACGACGGCTGTGACACCGCCGTAGACCGAACGACGCAGGGTGACCTCCGCGCCCAGTCGTTGTGCGAGGCGGTTGACCACGAACAGGCCCAGCTGACGGGAGTCGAGCAGGTCGATGTCGGCGGCGCGGATCTTCCCGTTGGCCGCCGCCAGAGCCTCGTCGCCCATACCGAGACCGCGGTCCTCGATCTCCAGGACGGCACCGGCGCCGACCTCCTCGCCGCGCACCACCACCGGGGTGTGCGGGGGCGAGAACTGCGCTGAGTTCTCGGTGAGTTCGGCCACCAGGTGCACCAGGTCGGCCACCGCGCTGCCGGCCAGATGCAGGTTGGGGACGTCGTGCAGCTGGACGCGTTCGATGTCCGCCGTTTCGGCGATGCCCGCGCGCACGGCGTCGATCAGTGGCACCGGGTTGCGCCACGCACGGCCGGGCGCCGAACCGGACAGGATGAGCAACGACTCGGCGTGCCGGCGCATACGGCTCGTCAAATGGTCCAGGCGGAACAGGTCTTCCAGGTCGGCCGGGTTCTCGGTGCGGCGCTCCATCGTGTCCAGGAGGTCCAGCTGCCGGTGCAGGAGCACCTGGCTGCGGCGGGCCAGGCTGACATAGACGCCGGACACACCGGTCAGCACGGCGGCGCGGCCGGCGACGGCGCGCAGGGCGGCGCGCTGCACGGTGGTCAGGGCCGCGCCGACCTGGCCGACTTCGTCGCGGATGGGGGTGCGGGCGAGCGGCGCCTCAGTGTCGAGGTCGACGTCCTCGCCGTTGTGGATGCGGCGCATCGCCGAGGGCAGCCGGGTCGCGGCCAGATCGAGCGCGCGGTTGCGCAGCCCGGTGAGGTCGGTGACCAGACCGCGGCCGATACGTACGGACAGGACGAGCGAGAGCACCACGCCGAGCAGGCCGAGGATCACCGCGAGGCCCGAACTGCCCAGGTTGGAAAGGGAGTAAGGCTCCGCCGTGGATCCCGCGGCGGTCGCGGAGCGCTCGGCTCGGGCCAGTCCGGTCAGGACGTATCCGGCGGCGGACTGCCAGCGCCCGGCGGGCACGGCGGTGGCGGCGCCGGCGGCTTTGGCGTCGAGCACCGCTTCCTGGGCGGCGATCAGGTCGCTGCCCCTGCCACTGTCGAGGACCGTGCGGTAGGCAGCGGCGTCCTGCGCACCCAGGTCGGGGACGGCGCTCTTGGTGAGGGTGCGCTGCAGCGCCACGTCGCCGACGAACGCGCGGTACTCGGCGTCGGTCATGGTGCCGCCGGCCTGCGCCGCGCCGAGCACGGCATCCTGGCGGCTCAACGCCTCTCGCGCACGCGCCAGTTCGAGCACGGTGCGGGTGTCGGACGCAGATTCGGTGCGGTCGGCGCGGGCGAGCACGGACCGCACCGCGAAGGCCCGGTCGACGATGGCGCTGTAGTCGGACAACGCGGCCGAAGGCCCGTGGGCGGTGCGTCCGGCGAGCCGGTCGGCGCTCTTGAGCAGCCGCTCGATGCGGTCAGGCAGCGTCGCGTCCAGGCCGGCGATGTCGGTGCTGCTGGAGCGGATGCCCGCGCGCAGTGCCGTGACCGCCTTGTCCGTACGGGACTTGGCGGCAGCGTTGTCGTCGCGGGTGGCGACGCTGGGGGTCGCGCGGTACTTCAGGGCGGCGGCGCGCTCGTCCTGCACGGCGTCGGTGAAGTCCGAAATCGGCTGTATCAGTGCCGAGTTGACCTCCTTGAGCTGCTCGGTGGCCGAGACCTGGGACGCGGTGGTGACCGCGGCGTGGCCCCACAGCGCCATGAGCGATACGGCCGGCACGGTCAGCAGGGTGACGACCTTGGCTCTGATCGATTTGGGGCGCAGCCGTTCGGGCAGCGGAAAGTGTGCTGGCATGACGAGGGATCTCCTTGACGGGCAGGAGTGTTGAGGGGGCGCGGAAACGGGGCGGGCCCCGGGCAAAAGGTGTGCGGGAGTTGCGGTGCAGGCGGCCGGTCAGCTCGCCGGGAGCTCCACCTCGTGCAGCGGCCGGGCCGCGGCCTCACTCTCGGCACGCTCCCGCGCCGTCGGGGACAGCGCGACGAACGCACAGGTCAGGAAGAGGAACGAGCCGATCACGACGGCGAGCGGCAGAATGAACGCGGTCGCGCTGGCGCCCCCGAGAGGCTCGGCGCTGGAGCGCACGGACACGGACGCCGCGGCCATGCCGGTGTAGTGCATGCTGCTGACCGCGAGGCCCATCGCCAGCGCGGCGACGGCGGCGACCAGGGTTCCCCGCACGGCGAGCGCGGCCCACAGCGCGGCGGACGCGGCGACGACGGCGATCACGACGGAAACGGCGACCAGGGCGGGATCGTACGAGATGGCGCCGTTGAGCTGCACGGCGGCCATGCCGATGTAGTGCATCGCGGCGACGCCCAGGCCAGCGCCGAGGCCGCCGAGCAGGACGGAGCGGGCGCGCGAGCCGCCGTAGCCGGCGACGAACACACCGGCACCGACGACGGCGATGGCGACGACGAGGCTCAGCAGGGTGAGCGGGATGTCGTAGCGGATCGCGGTGCCGTCGACGTGGTAGCCGAGCATCGCGATGAAGTGCATCGTCCAGATCCCGGCGCCGATCGCGGTCGACGCGGTGATCAGCCAGTTCCTCTTGGACCGCCCCCCGGTGGCCAGGGCCCGCACGGTGCAGCGCAATCCCAGCGCCGCGCCGACGACGGCCATGGCGTACGACAGGACTGGAGTGATCCAGCCACCGTCCATGTGGTGCATGTGACCCACGAATTCCCTCTCGCTCTGCGCAGTCGCCCCCAGTCGGACGGGACGCTAACACGCAGTTCTTTTCTCGCCACGTGTCGGAAAATCGACCCATCACGAGGGTTACTGATCGGTAGGGCCCGAGTTCAAGCGGCCCTCGCGGGACATGGCGACTTATCGGGGCCCGACGTCGATGCGACTCTTGTCACGCCGCGCCTCGGGGCGCTTCAGACATCCCGGACACGGAAGGTTTCGGGTATCTGGGACGGCCTCGACGGACGCCAACTCTCCGCCGGACCTGGCGAAGGCTGCCTGCGGTCGTCCCGCGCGGTGACGGGCGTCGGGTCAACCGGAGTTGCAGACGCGGAGTCCCGGAAGCAGCCAGGAGCGTGGGTCAGTAAGGAGAAACCCGCCTCCGCTTCGTGATCATTGATGCGAGATGGTCTTGGTATGCGTGGAGGGGATGGGCTGTTCGAGGCCGAGCGGTCGGGAAGAAGCGGCCGCATGGTCGTGCGGCGGGGGTGGACAAGCCGCTTCGGGCGTTCGACCCGCACCAGGTGCTGCTGCTGCCGTCGCTGGACGACTGGCTGCCGGAGGACCACCTGGCCCGGTTCGTCGCCGACCTGGTCGACGAGGTGCTCGGCCTCGGGCCGATCCTCGCGGACTACACCGAGAAGCGCGGCTACCCGCCCTACGATCCCCGGCTGATGGTGCGGCTGCTGATCTACGGCTACACCACCGGCATCCGCTCCTCGCGCGATCGAGCGCAAGTGCTCCGACGACGTCGCACTCCGGTTCATGGCCGCCGGCCAGGCCCCTGACTTCCGCTCGATCGCCCGGTTCCGCCGCCACCTGGACGCGCTCGCCGGCCTGTTCACCCAGTCGCTGCACCTCGCCTTGAAGGTCGGCATGGTCAAGATGGGCCGCGTCGCGCTGGACGGCACGGAGCTGGAGGCCAGCGCCTCCAAGCACAAGGCGATGAGCTACGCGCGGCTGGTCGACAAAGAAGAGCGGATGGAGGCCGAGATCGCCGCTTTGGAGGCCAAGGCAGCCTCCCTGCTGGCAGATGCGGAGGCCACCGACGAAGCCGAGGACCAGATCTGCGGCCCCGACGGCAAGGACACCGACCTGCCCGCCGAACTGGACCGACGGGAGAAGCGCCTGGCGAAGCTGCAGGCTGCCCGCGCGCAGATCGAGGCCGAGGCCGCCGAGAAGGCACGCCGCCACGCGCAGGAGAAGGAACGCCGCCGCCAGGACCGCACTGGCACCAGCGACGAGCAGGCTGTCACCGACGCGGGCGAGGCGGCCGCCCCCAAGGCACGGCCCGAGCCCAAGGCCCGGGCCAACTTCACCGACCCCGACTCACGGATCATGAAGAACAGCGACGGCGCCTACATCCAGGCATACAACGCCCAGGCCGTCGTCAATGAGAAACACCAGGTCATCACCGCCGCCGACGTCACGACCAACCCCTCGGACGCGCTGAACTACACCCGCATGCTCGACCAGTCCGCAACCAACACCGGCCACCGTCCCAAGCAGGCCCTCGTCGACGCCGGATACTGCTCCGAAGCCAACCTCGAAGCCGCGAAGGACCGCCAACTTTCCTGCGGCACCGACACGTTCATGGCCACCGGCCGCCTTGCCCATGACGAACAGGTCCCGCCCGCACCACGCGGACGCATACCAGCGAACGCCACGCTCAAGGAACGCATGGCCCGCAAGCTGCGGACCAAGCCCAGCCGGAGGGCCTACAGCCGCCGAATAGCCATCGTCGAACCCGTCTTCGGCCAGATCATGACCTGCCAGAACGGCCGCCAGGTCCGGCTCCGCGGCGAGGACGGGGCCCGAGGAGAAGGGACGCTACTGGCCTCCTGCCACAAGCTCCGCAAGATCTTCCGACACATCGGGACCACCCGACTCACTGCGGCGATCGGCTGACCGTCCCCGGCCGTCGGCCCCTCCGGGCCAACTCCCGGGCCGCCAAAACCTCCGACCCGCCCCGGAGAGCACGGACCGGGCGCACACGACCGATCCCAGCGATCACGACCGCCCGGCCGCTCGCCCGCTACTGACCCACGCCCCTGGGCCCTGCGGAACGAGTAGACCTTCGGGATCACGGCATGGGCGAGCATCTTGCCCTCATCACCCGGTCCACCTGGGCTTGAGATCCGGGCACCACCTCGAACCGGCAGCGCAGGTCGGCGAGTTCGCTCGGACTGATGCCCATGGGCAGCCTCGCGCTTGGTGCGGCCGGACATCGGACCCCCAGTAGTGGCCAGACCAGGACTACCCGAGGAACGACAGCCGCACTTGACGGTTGGGATTATCCGTATTCGTATCCGCCAAACTCCGTTAGGGCAACCCCAACCTACCTATGTACTTGCCGCAGCTCCAGCTGAACTATCCCTGGCCATACGAGGCTTCGCTCCCGGGTCATGTCTCAACGGAGCCCCTAGCCAGGTGCCGGCGGCTGTGGCATCACCCAACTGCCCCCTTGATCCAGCGCACGATGCCCTATTGTCCGCGAAGGCAGCCTCGACGTGGCGGTCGGTAGCTGGAGGGCTTGAGGGCGCGGGGACACGAACGGCAGTTGGTTCTTCCAGGCCCGGGACGGTCGGCCCACCCGTGATCCGGCGGCGCAGCCGAGACCCGAACTCGCTGCCCCCGGGGATGACTCGGCCGAACGCTGTGTACCAGTCCAGCGTCGACGGAACCTGTTGCGGGGTGTGCGGCGTCAGCTACGGTCAGAGTGCCTGTTCGAACGGGGATGCAGGGGGCGCTTGTGCTGTCGGAGGACATCGAGGACGCAGACGGGGCGCTGGCCCAGGCACAGGCCGCCCTGGGTGAGTTCCGCAGATCTCTGGTGCTGGTGCCGATCCGGGACGGCGGGATCCTCACAGGTGACCAGGGCGGTCTGCGCTGGGTCTTCGCGTTCACGGATACGGATACGCTGACGGCGTTCGCGCAGGCGCGTGGTGAGGGCGGTCAGTGGGAGTTCCGCCGTGTCTACGGTGCTCGTCTCCTGGACGAGACCCTCGCGGAGATCAGCGTGCCCTGCGGCGTCGCCGTCGATGTCGGGAGCGAGGGAGCCTTCCTCCTGCCGCCGGTGAAGGGGATCGTGCCCGATCACGTGGCGGTGACCGGGGACTCTGACGAGGGGGCGTCGGCGTGAGTGGCTACAAGTTCGACCCAGAGTCGGCGAAGCGGGTCGAGCAAGGGTTGACCGCGGCGATCCGCGAGCTGGAGGAGACGGGCTACTTCTCGATCACTGCGCAGCAGGGACACGGCTTCCAGTTCATGATCATGTCCGGGATGGAGATGGGATCCGGCGAACTGGCGGACGTGTTCGGCCAGTTCTGCGGGCGGTGGGCCCTCGCAATTCATTCGAAGATGCAGGACGCGAACGACATCGCGGGGAAGCTGGGCCTGTCGGCGGGGCTGTACCACGAGCAGGAGGAGTACGTGCTCGGCTCGCTTAAGGAGGTCGCCGTCACCGCCGGGTCGTACAACCCGCAGCAGGGCTTGGCGGACGGGGAGAAGGCCGCCGACATGTCGTGGGGCGAGATCGGGGACCGGGTCAAGCCCACATTCGAGGCGGACCCGTCGCAGCCGGACTGGGGCGCGATGGGGGACCAGTGGAAGCAGGTCGGGGAGGACTTCACCACCTCGCCGTGGCAGGACGTGGCCGGCCCGACCTGGCAGGACCGCAGTGTCTGGCAGTGGGACGGACCACCCCCCGAGAACGACCAGCAGGGCGGCCAGGGGAATCAGAAGGACAACGGGGGGAAGTAGGCCGTGGGACTGGGGGATTTTATCAACGACGCCGCCGGCGCGGCGAAGGACGGCCTCGAGGCCGTGGGCGACGGTGTCGAATGGGCCGGCGACAAGACCGCCGACGGTCTCGACGCCGTAGGACTCGACGGCGCAGCCGAGGGGGTACGGGACGCATCCGAGTGGACAGCGGACAAGCTCGGCGCGGACGTCGCCGAACGGCAGCTCGGCGAGACCGAGGATCCGAAGGAGATCATCCACGGTGACGTGGAGAAGCTGACGGACCGGGCGGAGCATCTGCGGGACTTCTTCAAGGCGTTCGACCGGCTGGGCACTGGGATGAAGGGCCTGGACGTCCACGGCTGGGAAGGGCAGGCCGGGGACTCGTTCCGCGCGGAGTTCGAGCCGCAGCCGAAGTTCTGGCTGTCCGCCGCCGACGCCTGCGAGGAGGCCTCGAAGGCCCTCGTCCAGTACGCGTCGACCGTGCAGTGGGCCCAGGGTGAGGCCAAGGAAGCGATTGCGGCGTACAAACAGGCCAAGGAACTGGCCGACAAGGCCGTCGCGGAGTACAACGCGAAGGCGGACGAGTGGAACCGGAAGAACGAGTCCGGCCAGGACCCCGGCCCGAGGCCGGCGCCGTTCAAGGACCCGGGACGAGCCGCCATGGAGCAGGCTCAGCACATGGTGACGGAGGCCCGGCATCAGCGCGATGACGCCGCCCGCCGTGCCAAGGACACCATCATGGGCCTCGTCCGGCTCACCCCGGAGCCGCCCGGTGCGATGCAGCTGGCCGCCTCGATGGGCCGTGACATGGTCGAGGGCACAGTCCTCAACAGCATGCACCTCACCGGCGGCGCCCTCAAAGCCGTCGGCGAGACGGTCGGCCTGGTACGGATGCTCAACCCCACCGACCCGTACAACCTGACCCACCCCGGCCAGTACCTCCAGAACGTCAACGGCGTCCTTACCGGCCTTGCCTCCACCGTCGCCCACCCCGAACGCCTCGTCGGCATCATCAAGAACCAGAACTGGCGCGACCCTGCGGAAGCCCTCGGCGGCATCGCCATCGAACTCGTCGGTGGCAAAGGCGCAGGCGGCGCCGTCAAAGGCGGCTTGAAAGCCGGCTTGAAGGGCGCGGGCAAGGAAGCGATCGAACAGGGCGCGAAGGAAGCCGCCCGCAAATCCGTACGCGAGCGCCTCGACGACCTCGCCCGCGACTTGAACTGCAAGGTCCTGCGAAACGAACCCGTCGACATGGCCACCGGCCGGATGGTCCTCCTTCAGACCGATGTGTCCCTGCAGGGGACGTTCCCGCTGGAGTTCACGCGCACCTTCGAATCCGCCTACCGCAACGGTGGCTGGTTCGGCCCGGCGTGGGCGTCCACGATCGACGAACGCCTCGAGATCGATGCCGAGGGCGTCGTCCACGTCGCCGCCGACGGCGGCGTGCGCGCCTACCCCCACCCGGCACCAGGCCTCCCAGTCACCCCGGTCCAGGGCATCCCCTGGACGCTGGAGCGGCACCCCGACGGCAGCTACGAGCTCACCGACCCCGTCGCCAGGGTCACCCGCACGTTCGAAGCCCCCACTGGTGTCGCCCCCGGCGGCGACGGCATCGCGAAGCTGGCCTCCATATCCGACCGGCTCGGCAACTGGATCTCCGTCGAATGGAACCTCGGCCAACCCCACTCGATGACCCACTCCGGCGGCTACGAGGTCCTCTTCACCCTCGCCCACGGCCGCATCACCAGCCTTGCGCTGGCCACCCCCGACGGGCCGGTGCGGCTGCGCACGTACGCGTACTCCGGCCGCGGTTTCCTCACCTCTGTCGCCGACTCCGAAAACCGCGCCACCCGCTTCGAGGTGGACGAGCTGGGCCGGATCGTCACCTGGACCGACAGCAACAACCGGTCGTTCTCGTACACGTACGACGACGAAGACCGGTGTGTCCATCACGAGGGCGAGGCGGGGCATCTACGGGCCCGTTTCGAGTACGGACTGGACAGCCGTGAGCCTGGTTGCACGACCACCCGTGTCACCGATTCCTTCGGCCACACCTCCCTCTTCACCATCGATGCGAAACTCCGGATCGTCGCCGAAACGGACCGGGCCGGGCGGACCACTCGCACCGCCTACGACGACCAGCACCGGCCCGTAAGAGAGACTGACCCCGTCGGCGCAACCGTCGTCTCCGAGTACGACGATCACGGCCGTCCGGTGCGCATACGTCACGCAGACGGAACGACCTCTTCGGCGACCTACGACGCGGCTGGGAATCCGATCGAGCAGACAGCTCCGGACGGTCGCGTTACACGACACAGCTTCGACAGCTCAGGACGCCTCACCCGTGTCAAATCAGCGGATGGCGCCACGACCGCGCTGGCGTATGACGAGCGGGGGCACCTCGCGGCGGTCACCGACCCGCTTGGCCAGGTCATGCGCGTCGAGAGCAACCCCACCGGCCTGCCGGTGCGTACCACAGACTCTCTCGGCGCCTCCACCACGTACGTACGCGACGCTTTCGGACGCCCCACAGCCGTAACCGATCCTCTCGGCAACACCACGCACTTTTCCTGGACGCCCGAAGGGAAGCTTGCCCAGCGGACCAGTCCGGACGGCTCCGTCGAGATGTGGGAGTGGGACGGCGAAGGCAATCTTCTCCGCCACACCGACCCCATGGGCGGGGTGACGGAGTACGCCTACACGCACTTCGACCTTCTCGAGACCCGGGTGGACCCGGACGGCGCCCGCCACCAGTTCGCCTACGACACCGAGCTCCGGCTCCGCCAGGTCACCAACCCGCAGGGGCTGACCTGGGACTACGAGTGCGACCCAACCGGTCTCGTCACCGCCGAGACCGACTTCGACGGCCGTCGGCTCTTCTACGCCCACGACGACGCCGGCCGCCTGCGGCATCGCGCCAACGCTCTGGGCCAGTCCGTCAGCTACAAACGCGACCTCCTCGGCCGGATAACCACCAAGAACGCAGACGGGGACGAAATTCACTACACCTACGACCCCGCCGGACGACTCGTCTCCGCCGAAACGCTGGAGTCCGAGTTGGTCTTGCAACGCGACCGCATGGGCCGCCTCCGTACCGAAATGCACGAAGGTCGGATCCTCACCTACAACCGTGACGCGCTCGGGCGAATCGTGCGTAGAACCACCCCTGCCGGAGTAGTGACTGCCTACGCGTACGACGCCGTCGGCAACCGCGTGAGCGTCGATCTGGACGGGCACACCCTCGACTCACAGTTCGACGCCGCGGGCCGGGAAACCCACCGCACCGTTGACACCGCCCTGTGCTGGGCCAACACCTGGGACCCCGCCGGACGCCTCCTTGGCCAGACCGTGACGGCAGACGCTGTCACCAACGGTCCCCGCCCGGCGGACCGGGCCGGAGTGCTGCAGGAACGGACGTACGAGTACCGCCCGGACGGCTTTCTCACCGCCCTCACCGACCACCTCAACGGCGTCCGCCGCTTCCGCCTCGACGGCGCCGGCCGTGTCACCCACGTCACCGGCCAAGGCTGGACCGAAACGTACGCATACGACACCGCGGGCAACCTCACCCAGGCCGCATGGCCCGAATCCCACGGCGAATCGGCCCTCGGTACACGTGAGTTCACCGGCACCCGGATCACCAAGGCGGGGCGGTGGACGTACGTCCACGATGAGGCCGGCCGTGTCATCGAACGCCGGAAGACGCGCCTGTCCCACAAGCCGGATGTATGGCGCTACACGTGGGACGCCGAAGACCGCCTCACCACCTGCACCACCCCCGACGGCACTACCTGGGCCTACCGCTACGACCCCCTCGGACGCCGCACAGCAAAGCAACGCGTTGACGGCGACAACCAAGTCGTCGAGGAAGTCGTCTTCACCTGGGACGGCACCCAGCTCATCGAACAGACCACCACGGGTCCGGGCGTCCGCCCGGTCTCCATGACCTGGGAATACAGCGGCCTCGCGCCTGTCGCTCAAGCCGAGCGCGCCCTGACCTCAGACACGCAGCAAGCTGTCGACACCCGCTTCTTCGCCATCATCACCGACCTCGTCGGCACCCCCACCGAACTCGTCACCCCCGACGGCGACTTTGCCTGGCGCACCCGCAGGACATTGTGGGGAACCACCGCCGTTGCCCGCGACGCCACCGCCCACACCCCACTTCGCCACCCCGGCCAGTACGCTGACATCGAAACTGGTCTCCACTACAACCACCATCGCCACTACGACCCCGCCACCGCCCGTTACACCAGCCCTGACCCCCTGGGCCTCGGGCCCGCACCCAACCCAGTGGCGTGGGTGACCAATCCGCACACGTGGACCGACCCCCTCGGTCTCTTCACCTGCAAGGTGGAGAATGCACTCAAGGACTGGCAAAGCAACCGCTATCAGTTCGGTAATAACCCGTATCAGCTGGACAAGTCTGGAATGGCGCACATCCTCGAGCGCCACCACCCGGAGTACTGGGACGGCTCAGTAAAGGCCAATCAATCCTTCTTCGACCGGAAAATGACAGTCGAGGAGGTGGAACACGCCATCCACGATACCCTGAAGCAGAACAGGGAGAAACTGACCCAACCGGGCAACCCTCAGATGTTCCAAATCCAAGGAAAAGTGAATGGCGTGGACTACGTCCTCGGCATCAACCGGGGACGCGTCGGCCAGTTTTACCCAGGGACCCTCGAATAATGAGCAGCTACGCAGCCGTCAGTATCGCCTCCTACCTCGGGAACCCGAGCAAAGGCTTCACTCTCGTCACCGAGGCCACGGCGCCGCGCGACCCGGACTACATCGACGGTGCCATCGACCTGTCCGTGCACGGAGTCCCCATCCTCGACCGAGAGCTGTGGGACTACGTCGACCAACTCTGGGCGTATATCTGCAACATGGTCGAGGAGCTCCGCACGCAGGACGAGGCGTATACCTATTTTCCAGATCAGCCGATCAAACTGACCTTCAAGCGGATTGGAGGTGGACAAGTCCTCGTCTCGCTGAACTGGCCAACCGAGGGGCGTCAGGCAGCGGTTGAAGAAGACCTCTTCCTCGAGCAGCTCAAGGAGAGCGGCCGTGAATTCTTCGAGCAGATGAAGGATCTCGTCCCCAGCAACGCTGATGCATACGACGAAGCCCTGGCGCGACTGACGCCGGCTGGCCCGGGAGGTACGCGTTCCTCATCATCAGGATGAGGTGGCCTAATGCAGCCGGACTATGGCCTAGCGCGCTTGTTTGCTCAGGGCCGGGTCTGGTTCCGCCGGGCCCCGGGGAACCTATGGTCGGGCGACTTCACTTATGCGCTGGTGACCTTCCCCGGTCTGCAGAAGCAACTGGAGATCCACCTTGGCGTGTGCGTCCTCGGCAGCTCTCGGGTCGCACACGGATGCGATGTAGCCGTCATCGACCGTGCGGTCCATCCTCGGCACAGCAGGGGACTGGTCGCTTCGATCGAGGCGAAGAACGGCAGCACTTCGCCCGTTCTCGGGATCGGCGGCGCATTCCTGGGGTTGTCCACGGAACTGGGCCAGAAGCGCTGCTCTCACGGGCTGATCACGCACGAGCCAAGGGTATTCGGCGCGGCCGGAATTCGACGCTACAGTCCCGCACATGCGTCAGCCAAGGAAGCTCAGCCGCACCTGACGTTGGGATTGTCCCTGTTCGTGACCAACCTCGCGAAGACAACCCGCAGCATAGCTAGGGGTCTCCAGGCCCCAGTCCTGGTGGGCGACTCTGTACAGCGGTACGTGGGAACCGGTGATGAGGTTGTTATGTGCGGGCTGCTGTACCGACCCGAACGAGCTGCTGGCGCAGCAGAGGCAGTGCCGGCGGGCTGGCGCCTGCCGTAAGCTGCCACCCACTGTCCCTCGGTTCTACAGGCCCGGCGCACGAGGGCATCGAGGTCCTCGCTCCGCTCGCGCCCACCCTGCCCGAGGCTCGCGGCCTCGGGCGCAGAGCGCCGCCTGTTGCTGGACGGCACCCTGATCCCAACCTGGCGCTGCGCCGGCCTGGCCACGCAGGCCACCGCGACCCCGTCTACAGCGGCAAGCACCACGACCATGGCGTAAATGCCCAAGCTCTGACAGCGGCGAACTGCTCCTTCTCGGCGCCGCGCGCCCGAGATCGACCCACGACCTGATGGCGGCCCATGCCGGCGGCATCGCCCAGGACCGTCACCGACGCCGACGTGGAGACCACCGCAGACTCCGGCTCCGCCCGGCACTGTGTGCACTCCCATCAACGCCCGAAGGGCCAGGGACACAACGGCTGGGAGAAGTAGGCCAACTCCGCCCTCGCCGGCTCCGCGCCCCTGCCGAGCGCGTCTTCGCCGAACTCGGGCGCTGGCGGCGGGTGCTCGACTGTTGAGGATCAGCCCGAACCGTATTACCGCCGCGCTTCACGCCCTCCTCGTGATCACACAAAAGCGTTCTTACTCGCAAGAGGGTAGGTCGGAAACGCTCAGCACAAGCGCCGCGGTGAGGATCTGCGGTGGCTTCGTCGACATCAGCTGCTGCTGGTCGAGCAGTGCGAGACGTTTCCGAAGCCGTACATCGAGCTCGACAGCCTTGCGGTGGAGGCTCTCGGAGGACTTGGGCTTCTCGCCCCTCCGTTCCTTCTCGGAGGCCGCCGCAGCATCGAGGAGCAGCCGCTCGCTCTCCGAGGTCAGGCGCTTGGTCACCAGTGCCCGGGTCTTGATCAACTCTGCCAGGCGACGGGGCTGGACCTCGGCCAGGTATTCGGGAAGCTGGTTGGCGATGATCCAGCTGGTTGCCTTGTCTTCGGCGTCTGCGAGCCAGGGGAGTCCGCGTGCGATGTCGGTCGCTGCGCCGTTGGGCGCCGCGGCGCAGTCGAGGTACGGCGCGGGGCCGGCCGGGTGCACGGTGCCGTGGCTGTCGACGAAGGCGTAGGCGAAACGTCGGGCCACCGACTCACCGGTGGCGTCCGCGACCTCTTCGACAACCCCGACGAGGAGGTGCGGTTCTTCGAGGGTGGCCGAGACGAGGACGGTGCCCTGGTTAAGGGCGCCCCCGAAGTTCCGGATGGTTTCGTTCATGACGGCGTCGTGCAGCGGGTGGCCGGGGGCGAGCAGGTCGGCGCGGGCGCGGTCATCAGGCTGGACGTGGCTGAGGTCGAAGGTGACGCGGTCGTACTTGGTGGCAATCGGTCCGTTGCCTGCTGAGCGGATGTGCTGGGGCACGTTGGCTATCTCGTAACGCCCCTGTTCGCGCTTGACGATCCGGCCGCCGAGCCGGGTGAAGGCGTCCTTGAAAGTCGATTCGATGTAGCGCGACTGAAGACGTCGGGCGCGGGCTTCGTCCATCGCAGCGCGCAGGGCGCGAAGATCGGCATCCGAGAGGTACTCCGAAGCGAGTGCACGCTCGTCTATGAGGCCCTTGAGGCCGTCTCCGACGGTGCTGTCGATGACCTCGTACATCCTAGCCTTGACATTTGGCTGCTCACCGTACTGGATGGCATCGAGCAGCAAGTCTCGCAGCGGGGTCTCGGCGAACGCCTCCCCCAGGACATCGAAGACCTTCCCGCCGTACGTCTCGCGCATCTGGTCGAGCTTCTCCAACAGGCGCGTGAAAACCTCGCCCTCGCGGGTGTTGGAGGCGACGAGGTTCCAGAGCCGGCAGACCTCCTCCTGGCCGATGCGGTGGATGCGGCCGAAGCGCTGCTCGATGCGGTTGGGGTTCCAGGGCAGGTCGTAGTTGACCATCAGGTGTGCGGCCTGCAGGTTGAGTCCCTCGCCGGCGGCGTCGGTGGCCAGCAGGATCTGAACGTCGCGGTTCTTGGTGAACTCCTCGGTGATCTGCCGCCGCTCGGCCCGGCGTACGCCGCCGTGAATAGCCTTGACGGCATCGGGCTTGCCCAGAAGCGACCCGATCTTGCCCTGCAGATACTGGAGGGTGTCGCGGTGCTCGGTGAAGATGATGAGTTTCCGAGGCCGCCCATTGGCGTCTGTCACCAGCGCGTGGTCTCGGAGGAGGGCGGACAGCTCGGTCCACTTGCGGTCCGTACCTGCCTCTCGAACCCGCTGCGCCGTCTTCACCAACGCCCTCAGCTCGATGAGCTCGACGTTGAGCTCATCGACCGTCTGCGCCGCCGTCGCGGCATCGAGCAGTTCCTCCTCAGTCTCCTCGATCTCTTCGGCATTGAGGTCGCCATTGTCGAAGTCGGCGAGGTCGATGGTGGGCATGCTCTCGCGATAGGTACCGTTGAGGATCTCCTGCTTCTTGCGCTCCAGGCGCTCGGTACGCCGCACGAGGCTCTTGTAGATCGCCTCGGGGCTGGAGGCCAGGCGTCGCTGCAGAACGGTGAGCGCGAAACCGACAGTGTTCTTGCGTGTGCCACCGATGCGGTCGGCGCGGTTCATCCCCTCGCGGACATAGTGGGTGACGTCCTCGTAGAGGTCGTACTCGAGTGCCGTGAGTTCGTAGGGGACGGTCTCCGCAATGCGCTCGGGGAAGAGCTTCCTGCCCTCGAAGGTAAGCAGGTCTTCCTTGATCATGCGCCGCATGACCCCGCTGACGTCGACGCTCCTCTTCTGCCTGCCCTCGAACCGGTCACGGTCCAGCAGGGTGAGGAAGAGCTGGAAGTCCTCCTCCTTTCCCGAGTGCGGGGTCGCTGTCATCAGGAGCAGGTGGCGAGTGATCTCGCCGAGCATCTCGCCAAGCTGGAACCGTTTCGTCTTCTCCACCTTGCCACCGAAGTAGTGGCCACCCATGCGGTGCGCCTCGTCAACGACGATCAGGTCCCACTCCGTCTCCTGAAGCTGCGCCTTCAGGTGCTCGTTACGAGAGAGCTGGTCCATGCGAGCAATCAGAAGCGGGTTGGTCTCGAAGACGTTGAGATGGACCTGGGAGTCGATGAACTGGTTCGTGAGCAGGTCGAAGCGGAGGCCGAACTTGAAGAAGAGCTCGTCCTGCCACTGATCGACCAGGCCTCCCGGAGCCACGATGAGGCACCGCTTGACGTCATCGCGCAGCAGGAGCTCCTTGATGTAGAGCCCAGCCATGATTGTCTTTCCTGCGCCCGGATCGTCGGCGAGCAGGAAGCGCAGCGGTGTACGGGGCATAAGCTCGCCGTACACGGCGCGGATCTGGTGCGGGAGCGGCTGAACGTCACTGGTCGCCACGGCGAGCATCGGGTCGAACAGGCCGGCGAGTGAGATCCGCTGAGCCTCGGCGACCAGCTTGAAGTCACTTGCGTTCGCGTCGAAGGCGCGGCTGCCGCTGCGGGCGACGCTCAGCTTGTCCTCGTCCTTTCGGAAGACGACCCGCTGGTCGAGGCCGCCCGCGGCGGTCTTGTAGGTCAGCTCGAGTGCGTTCGTACCGTGCCACTGGGCGGCGATGACCGTGACGATCTCCGCCGGTATGAGTCCGTCGATCCGCAGACCCGGCTTGAGCTCCTCGAGCAGCACGTACAGAACCTCCTGGTTGGCAGCCTGCGAACGCTACTCGGGCGTTCCGGCGGTTTTGTGGTCCCGTCGACTTCGTCAACCCGGGGTCGCTAATCTTCGCAGAGGTCATGTGAGTCGGCGGGGGCAATGGAGCGAGAAGAACGTCAGCACCTTCGTGGTGTGGTGGAGGAAGTCAGCGGGTGGCGCAAGCTTGCGGCGAGGATCGTCGAGGAACGCGAGCCCGTCGAGGCAGCGGCGGAAGACGCGGCCAGGCAGTTCCTCGGCCGAGTGGCTTCTCTCGGGACCGGAGCCACCACCGCATGGCGCGTACTACAGGTCTCGCCGTCTGATGTCGACCTGGTGACCTCCCTGGCCTGCCGTCAGGCTCTTCCGGCGCTCACGGCGAATGCCCAGCAGGGCATCCACCAGTTGACAAACGACGCTGGCCGGGCGCTGACGGCCGTCCGGGCACTGCTCGGTGCCCGCCGGATATTTTCGGGCAAGACCCGCAAGGACGAAGCAGGGCAAGCTGCGGCATACCTGATATCCCTCCACGAGTGGGCTGCGAGCACCCCACTCGTCACCGAGTTGGAAAGCCTGGCAGCATGGAACGGGAAGGCTCTCCCCGCAATCGGGCCCTCGGCCATCCTCGATGACGCGGTCGGCTTCGCACAGCGCCTCGGCGACCGGGCCGAACTCGTCGGGCGGCATGAACTGGACGCCGCTAAGACCGCGATCAGCGCGATCGATCGAGCCCTGCAGCGCGAGAACGAGTTCAGAACGGCAGTCAATGCCGCCGGCAATGCCGTCCGGCAGGACGAGGCTCGCAAGCTGGTCGCCGAAATGCCCGTCGAACGGCTGAAGGACGCGACCAGCGGCCAACTGCGCATCGCGGCGCTGATCGATGCCGGGATCAGGAACGTGCAGCAGGTCCTCGACCAGAAGTCACGGATTCGATCGCTCCCCGGAGTCGGTGAGACGACGGGCAACCGGATGCTCGGCGCCGCGCGGACCATCTGGCAGACCACGCTGGACGAGATGCCGGTCCGGATCGACATCAAGAACCGATCCCACGCCACCACAAAGCTCCTCAAGGCGATGCGGGCTTGGGACGCGGCACGCTCGATCCACAGCGCGAGAGCCGACCTCGCTGCCGCCGACGCGGTTCGGCCACTCCTCCAAAGCCTTGATTCCAAGGCCTCCCACGTGGTTCTCGTCCCCCAGGCCCGGACCGTCGCCGAGTTGCGTACCGCGCTTGCGGCCGTCGAGCGCCGCGGTGCGCTCCTCAAGGGCGGGGACGCCGCCGCAGGCGGTGATCCTTGGGAGGATTTCATCGCCCGCCCGGCCGACTACTACGCGATGCTCGCGGAGCTCGGATTCCTGGCCGACGACGCCGAGAAGAGCCACGGCGACCTACCGACCGAAATCGTCGAGGCGGTCAGGGAACTCAAGCTCGACACCAGCCATCTGAAGGCGTCCCTTCGTGGATACCAGTCATTCGGTGCCCGCTTCGCGATCGTGCAACGGAAGGTCATCATCGGCGACGAGATGGGTCTGGGAAAGACGGTCGAGTCACTCGCCGTACTCGCCCACTTGCGCGCCAAGGGCTCCTCCCACTTCCTGGTCGTGTGCCCAGCCGCTGTCGTGACCAACTGGGTGCGCGAAGTCCAGGCCAAGTCCGATCTGCGCGCGTATCGCCTGCACGGGCCCGGTCGTGACGACGCGCTGAAGTCCTGGATCCGCAACGGTGGAGTCGCGGTCACCACCTACGACATCCTCGGTTGGCTGGAAGGCCGGATCCCCGAACGCGCCGAACTTGCGTGCCTGGTGTTCGACGAAGCGCACTACATCAAGAATCCGGACGCCCAGCGAACCCGGCGCTCCACGGCCCTGATCAAGAGCTCGGAGCGAGCGATCCTACTGACCGGCACCCCGTTGGAGAACCGGATCGAGGAATTCCGCAATCTCGTCGGCTACCTCCGGCCAGACCTGTCGATCAGTGCCTCGGAAATCGCTCCTCGCCAGTTCCGGAAGCAGGTGGCACCGGCCTACCTGCGGCGCAATCAGGAAGACGTCCTCACCGAGCTCCCGGAGCGGTTCGAAGTCGACGAGTGGCTGCCGATGTCCAGCGCCGACGAGCAGCACTACCGAGCGGCTGTCATCGAAGGCAACTTCATGGCCATGCGCCAGGCCGCGCTACGCGCCGGCGCCAAGTCCGAGAAGATGCAGCGCCTCATCGACATCGTCCAGGAGGCAGAGGACAACGAGCGCAAGGTGCTGGTCTTCTCGTACTTCCGTGACGTGCTCGATGAAGTGGCGTCGGTCCTTCCGGGAAAGGTGTTCGGGCCCCTTACCGGCTCCGTTCCCGCCGCGAAGCGACAGAGCATGGTTGATGAGTTCTCCCAAGCCCGCCACGGGGCAGTCCTCGTCGCGCAGATCGTGGCAGGCGGCGTCGGTCTGAACATTCAGTCGGCATCGGTCGTCGTGATCTGCGAGCCCCAGCTCAAGCCGACGACCGAATGGCAAGCCATCGGCCGCTCCCACAGGATGGGGCAGCTGGAGTCGGTACAAGTACATCGCCTGCTCTCCGAAGAAGGCGTCGACCCGCGCATCATTGAGATCCTGGCGAGCAAGAACCAACTCTTCGCGGAATTTGCCCGCGTCTCCGAAACCGCCGACAGCGCCCCGGAAGCATTCGATATCACGGACGCTGAGCTGGCACGGGAGATCGTGGCGGCCGAGCGCGAGCGCCTACTCACGGGCGGTTGACGGACGCGAGACACGGAGCCGACCACAGTCGGCCGATCCAAGGCGCCCCCATTTCTATGACCGCCGCCAGAGCCACACTCCTCAACTCCTACTCGGAAGGCCGCCATGAGCTGGGACGTGCTCCTCTTCCGCCTGCCCGACGGCGTCACTTCGGTGCACGAGATCCCCGCCGGCTAAACCTCGGACCCGCTCGGCCGGCGACACGCCATGAGTGATGGCGCCCGCCGCGACCGCCGCCGCGAAGGCAGCATCTACTTGCTGACGGGTGTCCACATTGCAGGCGAGCGTGATCCCCGACCACTCAGCGGTAGACGGTGCGGGGACGTAAACAGCTCTGCCAGCCTGGTGAGGTTGTTGCGCACCGCTGGCAGGTCCGGGAAGTTCTGATACTCGTCCGCTCCGATCAGCACCACACGAGTTCTGTCGGGGTTCGGCAGCCCCATCACCGATTCCCTGAAACCGACGGTGCCGACGGCTGTCCCGCGCCGGTGCCCTCTGGGGCTCCGCCGTGAGGCTCGGAGGCCAGCAGCTCTACGACTCGGCGCAAGGTTTCGTCCGACCCATCGTGCACGGTCACCGTCATGCCGTCGCGTTCGAAGGTCACGGCCCCGGGCTGCGAAGGGCGAGCTGCTCGCCAGGCGACCACGATGTTCACCAACAAGCTTGCCGCGGCAATTCCATTGCTGACGAACATGTTGATGGTCTCGCCCGCGTTCATGCGGTCAGGCGTCTCAGAGGCCCGTGCCAGTTCGGCCTCCGCGTGACGCCGGAGTTCGCGATCCTGCCTGAGCCAGTAGTACAGATCATGTGCCGCCGCGTCGTCACCCGGCGCATCGACCGTGATCTGAATCTCCACGACGTCTCCCCCTATCGCCTCTGCTGCCCAACGCTCACGGCAGAGTGGGTGCGAGTCCGTCACTCCTGCCACAGCTCTCAACCCAGAGAGAAGAATACGTCCCAACTAGCCTGCACCAGGGCGGCATTGAGTCGCCCCGACGTTACCGCCTACGCCGCGCCAGCGACCTCAGCCGCATCGGCGATCTGAAGCAGTCGGGTCAACTCCTCCCGCCCGCGCCTGATCAATTCGAAGGCCACCACCGGGTCCGTGTCCGGCGGCAGCGGCGTATCGGTGAGGAGATCCGTAAGGGTGTACCGGCCGAGCAGCCACCGCTGCAGTGCGCGCCAGTCGGTACCCCGGTCAGGTGGTAGGTCATTCGCCCATGGCAATGCCTCGTACGGGGTACTGTCGGTGCCGTTTGCCTGGAGTAGCCCGGAGCGGCGCACCAGGCACGGGAAGCAGACACCGCAGTTGGCGATGGGAGGGCCGCCACTGCGGCGCGCGGGCGGCTTTCCGCAACTCAGGGTGTACTCCAGGTCGGATGCGGTAAGGCCAGCATCGCGTCCGGCCTTGCAGACCTCGCCTTTCGTCAGCCGCGCCAAGGGGTTGACCACCCGTACCACGCTCCCGGCGTCACCCACGGCGGTTACCAGGGCGTTCAGACTGCGCAGCGTCCACGGGTGCACGGAACGGGTGGAGCAGGCGGCCGAACGCGCTGGCGTCAGGGGCGGATTGAGAGCGAGCTGGCCGTTCTCGGGGATGTGGACGGTGCCCACCCCGTGCGCGGCAGCAGCGCGGATCGCGCCCGCCGCATACAGCAGGCCGCGGGTGCGGGAAGAGGTTTCCAGCCGCAGCCCGGAGCCATCGCCCGCCGGGGTCTGGCTCATCGGTAGCAGCATCACCGGCCGAGGTCCGTCCAGTCGCTCGACGGCTTTGTAAACCCGCTGTTGGAGACGCAGGAGGCCGATCTCCCGGAACATCACGAGCAGCAGCGGCCGGGGGGCGTCGGCACGCGAGCGGGTGGCGGCCCAGCTGAGGGAATCAAGTCCGCCGGAGAACAGCGCGACTTCCGAGGCGCGCGTGTCGTCAGGGGAGACCAACGCCTCCTCGACGTGGTGACCGGTGAGAGGCCGGAAGTCCACATCCCAGAGGTCCCCAGTGAGGATCTGGAGGAGTGTGGTGAGGTGGGTACGGACTGCTGCGCTCTGCCACTGCTCGTGTTCTGTGACGGGCACGGCGAGGCTGATGCGGCGGGTCCATCGATCCTGTACGCCGGTCCGGCGGACGTATTTGTCGGCGATGAACGCGGCCCTGGCGACGCGGAACAGGTCCTCGGCCCAGTCAGGGACCGGACCGGGCAGATGGTGCCGGCCGGTGATGCGGCGCTCCTTTTCCTGGAAGGATTCCTCGCCGATCTCCGTCCAGCGGTCATCGCGAGGCCGGTCCCCGCGGGGGCCACGCCACCACAGGAAAGGGTGGGAACCGGTCACGCCGCAGCTCCCTCTTCTCCGGTGATCTCCTCTGTGATGAGCCCAAGTACCTTTCCGACTGCCCGCGGTACCAGTGACTCGGCGATCTTGGGCAGCGCAGCCGAGGGATCCTGCAGAGCGCCTGCCACAGACTGTGCGGTGTCCACGGCCTCTGCGAGATCCGTCGCTTCGGCGGACTCCTCACAGGGATTCGGCACCAGGTCCACCACCTTCTCTGCGACCCAGTCGGCGATCCTGCCTTCCGGATCCGTCGCGATGAGCACCGGCACGGCCAGCTTGATGTGCTCGGCGACAACGGACCGGAGGAACTCCGCCACCATGTCGGCGAAGAACAACTGGTAAAGGTCACACAGGATGTCCCAGGCGAAGCCGCCGCCCGCTGCACCTCCACCCATGGCGTCGTCCAACTCGGGATGTCTGTCCCGGACATCCCGTACCGCCGCGGCGACCCCTCTGCGCACCGCGGCGTCGGCGAGTGTGCCGCCGTTCCCACCGACATCCGAGACGAGACGCGCGACGAGCGCGTCCCCCGACTCCGCGCCCACTGCGGCCAGCGCCCCCAAGACCCCGGCGAGCCGTTCACCGGCCGCACAGGCCGTGTCGTACAACCCAAAAGCCGATTGATCGACACGGAGCGTCTCGTGCAGGGCACTCAGGTGGTCCGCGGCGATCTCCTCCAGCCGCTGATCCGCGTCGCGCGAGTTGTCTCGCCAGCGCGCCAGCCGCCTCGCAGCGGAACCCCACTGGTCGCCGTTCGGTCCCTTCCATCGCGTGGATGTCCCCACAGCGCCCCCAACCCGATGGTCCCTCCCCGCTCTCCCAGCCATGGCACCAGATCGAACGAGCCCCAGGTAGGGCGGGACTCGGACAGGGCTCCGTGGACCGCTCCGGCGGCCAACCAGTCGGAGTCATTACTTTCTGTGAGGACTACCCACCTGGGCGTGCAACCAGTCGTAGCTCTGAGACATAGACATCGCGCAAGTCCCGGTTCAGGGCAGGTCACGGGCTGGCAGGATTGACCCTTGCGTTGCATGTCGTATTGTTCGTGCCTGCTGTGGAGCGCCGGGCCAGCTCCACAAGACTCAGCGCAGGGTCGATCTGCTCGCCGCGGTCGGTCATGGCGGACACGGCGGTAAGGGGCCGGCTCAGCGGCCTCTGGCCGCTGAGCTGCTGGGAGCCATCTGGGAGCCAACTCGCTCCCCAAGCCCCCTCCAGACCGCCCGAGGCCACCGCACTCCAACGCCTTGACCAGATAAAACAGCAAGCCGCCCGGTCTCGATCTTGATCGAACCTCATTCGGGACGAAGAGGTCGCGGTTCAAATGCCGACCGCGCCCAGGAACATGACGCTCACGGGTTGTTCATGCACGGGCCAAGGGGCATTCGGCGCGGCCGGAATTCGACGCTACAGTCCCGTCACATGCGTCAGCCAAGGAAGCTCAGCCGCACCTGACGGTTGGGATTATCCCTGTTCGTGTCGACCAGGCACACGGACTGCCACGTGCCGAGTTCCAGGCTCCCGCCGATCACGGGAAACGTGGCGTGAGGCGGGACGAGGGCGGGCAGCACATGGTCCCGGCCATGACCGGCGCTGCCGTGCCGGTGCTGCCAGCGGTCGTCCGCGGGCAGGAGGGTGTGCAGCGCGGCCAGCAGGTCGTCGTCGCTTCCCGCGCCCGTCTCGATCACCGCGATCCCGGCGGTTGCATGCGGTACGAACACATTGAGCAGGCCGTCGCGGCCACCCGCGGCCTCCCTCAGGAAGGCCTCGCAGTCGCGGGTGAGATCGACGACGGTCTCCTGGGAGCCGGTGGCAACGTTCAGAACACGCGTGGTGAAGGCATCGGACATGCCTCCATCCTCGCCGGTTTCCCGGCATCGGCGCGCCGCCGGCGCGGTGGTTGAGGCCCCGGGCCCTTGGGAAGATCCCGGACTCCGGTGGGGTTAGTAGAAACGTGAACGACATCGAGGCGGGTGACGCGGTGCGCGAGAGGGATGCCGATGCGGCGGACCAGGGGTCCGCGAACGCGGCACAACAGGTGGACGTGGTCGTCATAGGCGCTGGTCAAGCAGGTCTGTCCAGCGCCTATCACCTGCGCCGCACCGGGTTCGAGCCGGACCGCGACTTCGTCGTCCTCGATCACTCGCCACGTCCGGGCGGCGCCTGGCAGTTCCGGTGGCCCACCCTCACCTACGGCAAGGTGCACGGGATGCATGCTCTGCCGGGTATGGAACTGACCGGCGCGGACCCCTCGCGCCCCTCGTCCGAGGTCATCGGCACGTACTTCGACACCTATGAGCGGACCTTTGATCTACAGGTGCGGCGGCCGGTGGACGTACGCGCGGTCCGCGAAGGGGAAGCCGGGCGGCTGCTGGTCGAGACCTCGGCGGGGAACTGGTCCACGCGGGCGCTGATCAACGCCACCGGAACCTGGGACCGGCCGTTCTGGCCGCGCTACCCCGGCCAGGAAACCTTCCGCGGGCGGCAGCTGCACACCGCGCAGTACAGCGGTCCGCAGGAGTTCGCCGGGCAGCGGGTGATCGTGGTCGGCGGTGGAGCGTCGGGCACGCAGCACCTCATGGAGATCGCGCCGTATGCGGCCGCGACCAGCTGGGTCACGCGCCGTCCCCCGGTCTTCCGCGACGAACCCTTCGACGAGAACATCGGAAGGGCGGCCGTCGCCCTTGTCGAGGAACGCGTCCGGATGGGGCTTCCACCACGGAGTGTCGTCTCGGTGACCGGTCTGCCCCTGAACGATGCGATCCGGCGGGCCCTCGAGGACGGCATCCTGGACCGGCTGCCGATGTTCGACCGGATCACCCCGGACGGCGTGGAGTGGGACGACGGACGCCGTGTCGATGCCGACATGATCCTCTGGGCGACCGGTTTCCGCGCCGCGATCGACCATCTGGCCCCGCTGCGGCTCCGTGCGCCGGGTGGCGGCATCCGTATGGAAGGCACCCGCGTGACCGCCGACCCGCGGCTCCACCTTGTGGGATACGGGCCTTCGGCCAGCACCATCGGCGCCAACAGGGCAGGGCGAGCCGCGGTACGGGACATCAGACAGCTGCTGGACCGGGACCGGGTCGAGGTCGCTGCCTGAAGCCTGACGGCCTGACGCTCGCGGGTGGGTTCCGGTCAGAGGGTTCCGCTCAGGGTTTCCGGTCGACGGGCCCGATCCGCTGCCCGTCCCGACCGTCGTGGGGCCGGTCGCGGTCCGGTCCCCGCCCGGTCCGCTGCCCGTCCCGACCGTCGTGGGGCCGGTCGCTGCGGTCCCGGTCCGGCCCGGATCGCGGGCCAGGGACCGGGATCCCCGAACGCCCTCGCTCAGCTGTTCTGCGCCGAGCCCTGGCCCTTCTGATGGAGTCGGTTGAACTCCTCGACATTCCTCTGCTGTTCCTCGAAGTTCGCGGTGAAGCGGGTGTCGCCCGGCTTGACCGTCACGAAGTACAGCCAGTCCCCTGCCGGCGGACTGATCGTCGCCAGCATCGCCTCCTCGCCGGGGTTGGCGATCGGCGTGGGCGGCAGCCCCATACGCATATAGGTGTTGTAGGGGCTGTCGATCTGGGTGTCCCTCTCGCTGGTCCGCAGCGTGCTGCGGTTCATCGCGTAGTTGATGGTGGAGTCCATCTGCAACGGCATGCCGCTGTTCAGCCGGTTGTAGATGACGCGGGCCACCTTGCCCATGTCTTCCTTGGTCTCGGCTTCGGCCTGGACGATGCTCGCGATGGTGATGGTCTGATAGAGGCTCATCGGGTTGCGCTGGGGTCCGGCGGCCACCTGGTCGCCGTTGAACTTCTCGTTGGCCGTTTTGACCATGTACGACAGCACGGACTCCGGGGTCGAATTGCCGCTCAGGGGATACGTGGCCGGGAAGAGGTAGCCCTCCGGATTCCCCCTTGCGTCGGGCGGAAGCTTCAGTTTGGCCTTTGGAATCGACTTCTTGGTGGTGCCGGCCGGCACGCCGAGAGCTTTGTCGATGGCGGCGTACACCTGGCTGGTGCGCCACCCCTCGGGGATCGTCAGAGACGCGGGCCGCCTGTTGCCGATGTCCGGGCGCAGCAGCGGAACCGCCACGGCGGCGGCCACCACGCAGGCTCCGGTCGCAACGAGGACGATCCGGCCCCGGCGCGTCAGTCGGGTCCTTCTCCGTCGCGGAGTGTTGATCTGCATGCGGGCACGCTAACCCCCACATAGCAACAAACCCGGCATATCTTCATCTTGTCGGCTCCAGTTGGGCGTCTCGGCGGACGAGGGCGGCGTAACGGCCGTCCTGCTCGAGCAGCTCGTCATGCGTGCCGCTCTCCGCCACGCGCCCCGAGTCGAGCACGACGATCTGGTCGGCGGACCGGATCGTGGACAGCCGGTGCGCGATGGTGATCGTGGTCCGGTTGGCCGACAGAGCGTCGATGGCCTCCTGCACGGCCTGCTCGGTACGGGTGTCCAGTGCGCTGGTGGCCTCGTCGAGGATCAGCACGGGTGGGTCTCGCAGGATGGTGCGGGCAATGGCCAGCCGCTGCTTCTCCCCGCCGGAGAAGCGGTGGCCGCGCTCGCCCACGACCGTGTCGTAACCGTCGGGCAGAGACGCGATGTGGTCGTGGATCTGGGCGGCCTTGGCCGCCGCGTACAGCTCCTCGTCCGTGGCGTCGGGCTTGGCGAACCGCAGATTCTCGGCGACCGACGCATGGAAGAGATACGTCTCCTGCGAGACGACACCGACTGCGCGCGCGAGCGTGTCGAAGTCCAGGTCGCGCACGTCGACGCCGTCGAGGGTCACCCGGCCGCCCGTGACGTCGTACAGCCTGGGGACCAGATAGCTGAGGGTGCTCTTGCCCGCACCGGTCTGGCCCACGACGGCCAGGCCCCCTCCGGCCGGGACCGTCACGTCGATGCCGTGGAGGACGGGCCCGCTCTTGTCGTCGTAGCGGAACTCGACGTTCTCGAAACGGATCTCGCCGACGACCTTGTCGAGGTGGACGGGGCTCTCCGGCTCGGTGATGTCGACCGGCAGGTCGAGGTACTCGAAGATGCGCTGGAAGAGCGCGAGCGAGGTCTGTATCTGCACGCCGGTGGAGAGCAGGCTCACCGTGGGCCGGAACATGCCCTGCTGGAGCGAGACGAAGGCGACGAGAGTACCGATCGAGACGGAGGGGCCGCCGAGCTGCGAGGCCACGCCTGCGGCCCAGTAGATGACGGCCGGCATGGCGGCCATGACGATCGTGATGACGGCCATGCGCCACCGCCCCGCCATGTTCGACTTCACCTCGAGGTCGACGAGTTGTTCGGACTCGCCGGCGAAGGACCGGGTGAGGGAGTCGGCGCGGCCCATGCTGCGGCCGAGCAGGATACCGCTGACGGAGAGCGACTCGGTCACGGTGGCGGCCATCGTGGCCATCTGCTTCTGCCGCTTGGTAGCGATCTTCTTGCGCTCGCGGCCGACTCGCCGGCTGATCCACACGAAGACCGGAAGCAGAAGCAGCGACACGACGGTGAGCCGCCAGTCCAGTGCGAGCATCGCGACTATGGACGCGACGACGCTGGTGAGGTTCGAGACCAGTGAGGTCGCCGTGGACGTGACCGTCGCCTGCATGCCGCCGATGTCGTTGGCGATGCGCGACTGGACCTCGCCGGTCCGGGTTCTGGTGAAGAAGGCGAGGGACATGCGCTGCAGCCGGCCGTAGACGGCAGTGCGCAGGTCGTGCATGACGCGCTGGCCGACCGTGGTCGAGATGAGGGTCTGCAGGACGCCGAAAACGCTGGTGACGACGGCGCTGAGGATCATGCCGAGCGCGAGCAGGCTCAGCAGGCCCGTCCGGCCCTGCGGGATCGCGGTGTCGAGGATCTCCTTCAGCAGGAAGGGTGTGGCGACCGAGACCAGCGATGAGGCGCAGACAAACAGCCCGACGACGGCGAGGCGGCCGCGGTAGGGCCGGAAGAGCCGGAGGATGCGGCGCACCTGTCGCGGCTGGTCCGGATCGGGTGTCGGGGGTGTCCAGGTGGGTTCGTCGGGATGCATGGGCTCCTACGGGTGTGAGTGTTACGGCTCCACCGACGCAGGTCGAACGGGAAGCCACTTCTGGCGGTTACGTATTGTTCTACGGCTTGTTCTACGGCTTGTTCTACGGCGTGAGCCGAGCAGGCTGACAGCAACGAAGGGAGCATAGCTCATTGTTACCTATACTCACAATGAACGAACTCCTGATATCGTTCCCGTTATGAGCACCCCCGACGCCGACGGCCTGCTCGCCGAGCAGCTTCTGCGGCTGACCCGCCGTGTGCATCGCATCCAGAAGCGCCATCTGGAGCAGTGCGGTCTGGGCATCACGCCGGCCCAGTCCCGGCTGCTGCGCACCCTCGTGCACTACAGTTCCCCGCCCCGTATGGCGGATCTGGCCGAGCGCCTGGAGGTGGTGCCGCGCGCCGTGACGACGTTGGTGGACGGCCTGGAGGCAAGCGGACAGGTGCGTCGTGTCCCGGATCCCACCAACCGGCGGGTGATACGGATCGAGCTCACCGACGACGGGCGTCAAGCGCTGCGGGAGTTGCGCAATGCCCGCCGGACCGCCGCCGAGGACATCCTGGCTCCGCTGACGGGTGAGCAGAGGGAGTTGCTCACCGGTCTGCTGTCCGCGCTGGTCGACGGGGTGCCTCACGCGGAGGCGCGCGGCTGCTGATCTCAGCGTCGCCGTCACGGCCCGGACGACCACGGTGCCGACGCCGTGCTCGCCGTGTGCGGCGTTGCCGACGCCGTGCTCGCCGTGTGCGGCGGGGCACGGCGAAGGCCCGGCACGGCGGCCGGGCCCTCGGCTGTTTCACGGGGATTGCCTCGACCCGCGTTGACGGGTCTCTCGACTGGTCTCGACGGGTCTCGACAGGGTTTCTCAACTCACCTTGGGGGCAGCCTCCTTGGCCGTGGCCTCGACCGACGGCGGCCCGGACTTCTCGGGCACAGCGGTCGCCGCGTCCTCCGCCACGACCGGCGAGGCGGCCTCAGCCACCGCATCGGCCGTCACGTCAGTCTCGTCGGCGGCCTCCGGCGCGGGCCCGACCTCACCCTCCAGCACCTTCTTGGCCCGCTCCTGGTCGAGCGCCCCTTCCCACCGGGACACGGCGAAGACGGCCACGCAGTTGCCGAGCAGGTTGGTGACGACGCGCATCGAGTCCATGATGCGGTCCACGCCCAGCAGCAGGGCGACGGCGCCGGCGGGAATCGCCCCCAGCGAGGAGGCGGTCGCGGCCAGGGCGAGGAAGGCGGAACCGGGGATGCCCGCCATGCCCTTGCTGGTGAGCATGAGCACCAGGATCACGGTGATCTGCTGGCTCAGGCTGAGGTCCACACCCACAGCCTGGGCGATGAACAGCGTGCCGATGGACAGGTACAGCGAGGCGCCGTCGAGGTTGAAGGAATACCCCGTGGGCAGCACCAGCCCCACGGCGTCATCGCGGGCACCGGCCTTGCGAAGCTTCTGCATCACACGCGGCATGACGGACTCGGTGGAGGCGGTGCCGAGCGCGAGGAGCATCTCCTCACGGATGTAGCGCAGGAACTTCCAGAGGCTGAGCCCCGTGACCATCCGGAGGGCGATGGCGAGGAGTGCGATGAAGAACGCCGCGGCCGCGTAGCACAGGATGATCAGCTTGGCGTACGTCTCGATCACGCCGAGTCCGTACTGCCCGATCAGAACGGCCATCGCGCCGAACACCGCGATCGGCGCCAGTCGCATGACGAAGCCGACGATCGCGAAGATGATCTCCTGGGCCTGCTCGATGGCGGGCAGGACCTGCGGCACCTTGGTGTGGCCGAGGTGCAGCAGCGCGGCGCCCACCAGGCAGGCCAGGATGAGCACCTGGAGCAGGGAGTTCTCGGCGAAGGCGCCGATGAAACTGGTGGGAAGCGCGTTCAGGACGAACTCGGTCGTCGAGGGCAGTGAACCGCCGCCCGTCTTCGCGTCGACCGCCGAGCTGTCGAGGGTGGACGGGTCGACGTTCATCCCCGAGCCGGGCTGGAAGACGTTGGCGGCGAGGAGCCCGATGAGCAGGGCGAGCGTGCTCGCGACCTCGAACCAGATCAGGGCCTTGAGCCCGATCCGGCCGAACGCCTTCAGGTCACCGGCCTTGGCGATGCCGACGACGACCACGCAGAACACCAGGGGCGAGATGATCGTCTTGATGAGCCGGGTGAAACCGTCGCCGAGCGGCTGGAGATCTGTGGCCACGCCGGGCCACAGCTTTCCGACGACGATTCCGAGCAGGAGTGCGCAGGCGACCTGCGCAAACAGTGAGGTACGCAAGATGCGTGCGACGCGTCGCGGTAGGGACGGTACGGACGGCGACACGGGAGCTCCTATCGATTTCTGGGATGCGGAAACTTGCTTCCGCGGCGCGTCACTATTCCGGAGCATCTGCCTCCGTAAGGAACCTCCGTGTCACATCGGTGTAAACCCTGGAAGCGCCCCTGATGTGATGCTGTGTCAGTGAAGTTCCGGCCGACGGGGGATTCACGCCTCAGTACGCCCTCTGTCCGGCACGGGCCTCGACCGGGCTCTGGTGGAGTCAGTACGCTCCAGCCGGGTGCTTCGACCCCATTGCGACACGTAATTGCGACACGTACGGCCGGGCCTGGGGGAAGGCGGAGCGTGCGATGGACGTGACCCAGCCAGAGGCGCCGGTCGACCGTGCGGCCAGGAGTGGGCCACGGGAACTGCCGCCCTTCGCCGCCGCACCCGTACTGGCCCTGGCCGCCGTATTCGCCGCGGTCCTGACATCGCTGTCCGGTCGGTACGGCTACCACCGCGATGAGTTGTACTTCCTTGCCGCAGGCGATCATCCGGCATGGGGATACGTGGACCAGCCGCCGCTGACGCCCCTGGTGGCGCGGGCGGCCCGGGCCGCTTTCGGTGACAGCCCGTCGGGGCTGCGCGTCGCCTCGACACTGGCCTTCGCCGTCACGGTGGTCGTGGTGGCGCTGGTGGCACGGGAGTTGGGCGGCGGCCGTCGAGCACAGGCCCTTGCCGCAGGTCTTGCGGCGCTGGGCGCTCAGCTGCTCGCCGTCGGCCACATGGTGTCGACGGCCACGTTCGACCTGCTCGCCTGGCTGGTCCTCTGCTGGCTGACACTGCGGTTGCTGCGTACCGGGGACGGCCGCTGGTGGCTCGCCGTCGGTGCGGCCACCGGGATCGGGCTGCAGAACAAATATCTTGTGGGGCTGCTCGTCGTGGTGCTCCTGGTGGCGATCGTCGCCGTGGGGCCGCGGCAGGTGCTGCGCGGTTGGTGGCCATGGGCGGGCGCTCTGGTCGCACTGGTCCTGGCGATGCCCACGGTGTGGTGGCAGGCCGCACACGACTGGCCGCAGCTCACCGTCGCCAGCGGGATCAGCACCGACGACGGCGCCGAGAACCGGACACTCTTCGTCCCCCAGCAACTCGTCTACATTTCCCCGCTGTTCGTGCCGGTATGGATCGCGGGATGGCTGCGGCTGTGGCGGGACCCGGCGCTGCGCTGGGCCCGTCCGATCGCGGTGGCCTATCCGCTGCTGTGCCTCGTCGTGCTGGTGATCGGCGGCAAGGCGTACTACACGATTCCGCTACTCATCGTCCTGCTCGCGGCCGGGTGCGAGCCGCTGCTCGGCTGGCTGCGGCGCGGCCGTCGCCGCGCCCGGCGGTGGCTGCTCGCGGCGGCGGTCGTACTGACGGCCGCCATCAACGCGATGGTCACCCTGCCCGTGCTGCCGCCGAGCGCCCTTGCCGTACCCATGGCGATGAACAAGGAGCAGGGCGAACAGATCGGCTGGCGCGCCCTGGCCGACGCCGTACGCGAGGGCTGGTCCGCCATCCCCGCCGGGGACCGCGCCGACGCCGTGATCTTCACGCAGAACTACGGCGAGGCGGGCGCGCTCGACCGCTACGGCCCCTCACGCGGACTCCCCCGCCCGTACTCGGGCCATATGAGCTACGCCGACTGGGGCCCGCCGCCCGACTCCGCCGACGGGCCGGTGCTGCTGGTCCGGCAGGCGGACAACCACGCCGTGGAACGACACTTCACGGGGTGCCGTCAGGTCGCGCGCGTCGACAACGGGCACGGCGTCGACAACGAGGAGCAGCATGCCGCGGTCGTGCTCTGCTCGGGCACGGTGAAACCGTGGTCGTCTTTGTGGCCGTCCCTGCGACACTACTACTGACGCCCGGCTCGGGACGGGCGGCCGGATCGCGGTTCTATGCCTTGAGCTCCGCCTTGTCGCCCATCACGACGACGGGGTGCTGTTCCGGGTCGAGCGTGCGCAGCAGGTACTTCATGCCCGACTTGGACAGGCTGACGCAGGCCGACGTACCGCTGCCGTGGTCCATGTGCAGCCAGATGCTGCCGCCCTTCGACTGGCCCTCGGGCCGCGTCGGGTCGCTGGGCGAGGTGCCTTTGACGCGGTTGTAGTCGATGGCTATGACGTAGTCGAAGTCGTGCCAGTGCGACTTGGCCCAGTAGTGCGGGGCCTGGAAGGAGGCGGACTCGGTGTAGGGGAGCTTTGCGCCGGGGTCCGGCAGGACGCCGCCGGCGTCGGTGAGCGTGAAGACGCCGACCGGGCTGCGCTTGTCGCCCTCGTGATGGTCGGTGGTCCAGCCCTTCTTGCCGTTGTGCGCGGGCCAGCTCCGGGTCCTGTCCCAGGTGGTGCCGTGCTTCGTGTAGAGAACGACGGTCGACTCCGCCGAGTCCTTGCCCTTCCCGTAAACCGCGACGACCTGGCTGGACTTCGCGGGTATCTGCGACTGCAGCCGGTCCCCCACGTGGGGGATGCGCTTGAGGCCGACGGCACGCGTGTCGGCGCGCTGCGCCTGTCCGGGGGTCGCGTCGTCCTTCTGTGCGCTCCCTCCGTCACCCGGGCTGCCGCATGACGTCAGAGACATGAGAAGAACACCGCAGGCCGCTCCCGCAACCGCCGTTCGTACCGCACCAGCTCCACGCATGCGCTCCATGGTCCCACCACCTGTCGCACTGTCGTGCCCCGCCCCAGCATCCGCGCTCGTATGCGGGCCGATTCTTTGCCCTGCGGCGAAAAACCGTTTGCCTCGCGGCACGGCCGGACGGGAACCTTTCACGGTTTGCTCCCGCCCCCCGCGGCACCCACCTTCCGTTTTTCTGAACCCTTCATCCCCTTTGCGAGCCCTGGGACGTCATGCAGATTCAAGACCTTCCGTTTTCCGACCCGGGCGTACCTGACGCGCGTTCGGGCCCCCGGTTCCTGCTGTGGCTCGGCCGGAACCAGCTCGGCGGGCAGCTGAAGTCACTGGCGTGGGGCCTGCTGCACTTCCTGTCCATCGCCGGACTTCCCTTCACCGTCGGTTACGCCGTGCAGGCCGTGGTCGACCGCTCCGGAACCCGGCTCGCCCTGGCGGGCGCGATGATCGGGGTGTGCGGCGTCGGCATCGCGCTCGGCGACACCATGCTGCACCGGACCGCGGTCACCAACTGGATCACCGCGGCCGCACGCGTACAGCAGCTGCTGGCCCGTAAGACCGCACAGTTGGGGTCCGCGCTCACCCGTCGCGTCGCCGCCGGCGAAGTCGTCGCCGTCTCCACCGGCGACGTCGAGAAGATCGGCTGGTTCGTCGAGGCACTGTCACGGTTCGCCGCGGCCGCCCTGACCGTCGTCCTGGTCTGTGTCGGCCTCGTCGTGTACCAGCCGGCGCTGGGCGTCGTCGTCGCGGTCGGCATGCCCGTGCTGGCCCTCGCCGTACTGCCGCTCCTGCCTCGTGCCACGCGCCGCGCCGACATTCAGCGCGAGAAGGCCGGGCGCGCCACCGAGCTGGCATCGGACACCGTCGCGGGTCTGCGCGTGCTGCGGGGCATCGGTGGCGAGGAGCTCTTCCTCGACCGCTACCGCCGGGCCTCGCAGGAAGTGCGTCACGCAGCCGTCCGCAACGCCCGCATGTGGTCGCTCATCTCGGCCATTCAGGTACTTCTGCCGGGGCTGCTGCTCATCGCGGTCGTCTGGTACGGCGTCGGCTTGGCCCGTGAGGGCCGTATCACCGTCGGCGAACTCGTCACCGTGTACAGCGCGGTCGGGCTACTGACCTATCCGCTGAGGCACTTCGAGGAGATCGCCATGGCGTACTCCTTCTCGCGCCCCTCCGCGAAGCGTGCGGCGCGTGTGCTGTCCCTGGAGCGGGTCATGCCGGAGGCCGGTTCGCTCGATGGCGAGGTGCCGTCCGGTGACCTGTACGACCCGGCGACCGGGCTGCTCGCGCCCGCCGGGCGGCTCACCGCCGTGGTGTGCGGCGACCCGGATGCCGCCGGCCGGCTCGCGCAGCGGCTCGGCGGGCACGCTCCGGTCGACACCTCGGAGGTGCCGTCGGTGCTGCTCGGCGGAGTGCCCCTGGACGAGCTGCCGCTGGACACCGCCCGTACGGCGGTGCTCGTCCAGGACAAGGATCCGGTGCTGCTTTCCGGCACCCTGCGCGAACTGCTCGACGTACCGGCGTCCGGAGCGGTCCGCGCCGAGGCGGCGCTCGCCGCCGCGCAGTGCGCGGATGTTCTGGACGCGCTGATCCAGGGGGCGCTGGACGCGGCCGACCCGATGGACGCCCGTATCACCGAACGGGGACGCTCCCTCTCGGGCGGGCAGCGCCAGCGGCTCGCCCTGGCCCGGTCCCTGATCACCGACCCCGAGGCCCTGGTCCTGGACGAGCCGACCTCCGCGGTGGACTCGCACACCGAGGCACGGATCGCGGACGGCATCAGCAAGCTGCGGGAGGGCCGCACCACGGTCGTCTTCACCTCGTCCCCGCTGCTCCTGGACCACGCCGACCGGGTCGTGCTGGTCCATGAGGACGAGGTCGCCGCCGTCGGTGTGCACCGGGAACTGCTCGTCAGCGAGCCCCGGTACCGGGCGGTGGTGACCCGGGAGACCGACGCCGAGGCCGCAGAACGGGAGAGGAAGGTCGCCGAGCGGGAGAGGGCGGACGGCCTGGACGCTGCCGGGCGGGCGCCTGACCACCCACAGGTGGACCAGAAGCCGGCGCGGCTGGACGCGCTGCACGAAATGGACGAACTGCAAGAGATCGAGGAGACGGCATGATCGGCCTGGCGCCACCGGCGTACGATCCGGCGGCCCCGACGACGGCGAACACCCTGCCGGTCGGTGCCCCCGCGACCGTACGCGCCTATGTGGGCGAGCTGCTGCGACGGCACCGCCGGGCCTTCGTGCTGCTCGTCACCGTCAACGCGATCGCCGTGATCGCGTCGATGGCCGGCCCGTATCTGCTCGGCTCGCTCGTCGAGAAGGTGGCAGACGAGGCCCGGGAGCTTCACCTGGAGCGCACCGCCGCGCTCTTCGCCGTCGCACTGGCCGTCAATGCGTTCTTCGTACGGCAGGTGCGGCTGCGCGGGGCGATGCTCGGCGAGCGGATGCTGGCCGATCTGCGTGAGGACTTCCTCGTACGGTCCGTCGGACTGCCGCCGGGGGTTCTCGAGCGCGCCGGCACCGGTGACCTGCTCTCGCGCATCACCACGGACATCGACCGGCTCGCGAACGCCATGCGGGAGGCCGTGCCGCAGCTGGCGATCGGCGTGGTCTGGGCCGGGCTGCTGCTCGGCGGCCTCGCCGTGACCGCGCCGCCGCTCGCCCCCGCCGTGCTGCTCGCGGTGCCGCTGCTGGTGGTCGGCTGCCGCTGGTACTTCAAGCGGGCCCCCTCCGCGTACCGCTCGGAGGCCGCCGGCTACGCCGCCGTGGCTGCGGCGCTCACCGAGACCGTCGACGCGGGCAACACCGTGGAGGCGCACCGGCTGGGCGCGCGCCGCGTGGCGATGTCGGACCAGCGGGTGAAGGAGTGGACCTCCTGGGAGCGGTACACGCTGTACCTGCGGTCGGTCCTCTTCCCCGTCGTCAGCATCACCCACGTGACGGTGCTCGCCTCGGTGCTCATGGTCGGCGGTGTCTTCGTCCTCCAGGGGTGGATCGGCGTGGGGCAGCTGACGACGGGCGCGCTCATCGCGCAGATGCTGGTCGATCCGGTGGGACTGATCCTGCGCTGGTACGACGAGCTGCAGGTGGCCCAGGTGTCGCTGGCCCGGCTCGTCGGCGTGCGCGACATCGAACCGGAGGCGGGCGATCCGTCCGTGGCGCCGAAGGGCCGCGACGTGCGCGCGGACCAGGTGAACTTCGGATACCGCCCGGGCGTCGACGTGCTGCGCGAGGTGTCGCTCGCAGTCGAACCCGGCACCCGCGTGGCCCTGGTCGGACCATCCGGCGCCGGCAAGTCCACACTCGGCCGGCTGCTCGCCGGGATCTACGGGCCACGCAAGGGCCAGGTCACGCTCGGCGGCGCTGAGCTGTCGCGGATGCCCGCGGAGGAGGTGCGCTCCCATGTGGCCCTGGTCAACCAGGAGCACCATGTGTTCGTCGGCTCGCTGAGGGACAACCTGCTTCTGGCCCGCACGGACGCGGAGGATGCGGAGCTGTGGGCAGCGCTCGGCGCGGTCGATGCGGACGACTGGGCGCGTGCGCTCGACGACGGCCTGGACACCGAGGTCGGCTCGGGCGGTGTGGCGCTCACCCCGGCGCAGGCGCAGCAGATCGCGCTCGCCCGGCTGGTGCTGGCCGATCCGCACACGCTGGTCCTCGACGAGGCCACGTCGCTCCTCGACCCGCGCGCGGCGCGCCACCTGGAGCGTTCGCTGGCCCGTGTCCTGGACGGCCGCACCGTGGTGGCCATCGCCCACCGGCTGCACACCGCGCATGACGCGGATGTGATCGCGGTGGTCGAGAACGGGCAGATCAGCGAGCTCGGCAGCCACGACGAGCTGGTGGCGGCGGATGGTGCGTACGCGGCGCTGTGGCGGTCCTGGCACGGGTAGCCATCCGGAGGCACGGTAGCCGTCCGGAGAACCGCAGCCCGACCCCCAGTGGCTTGGGGGTCGGGCTGCGGCCTCGTTCGGATGACTCGGATGACGCTGAGTGGCCTCAGATGACGTTGAGCGCGGCCGCGCAGCCCACCCCGCCGAGCACCATGAACGTCGGCATCAGGACCCTCAGCTCGACCCAGCTGCCCGCGCGGAACCGCATCGGTCCGGGCGGGCCCACCGGATACCAGCGCTTACGGCCTATCGGTATCGGCCACAGGATCGGGCAGCCGGAGACGGTCAGGGCGTCCCCGATGTCGTGCACCAGCGCGCCCAGCACGATCGGCAGTCCGAGCCACAGGTACTCCTGGCCGGGCGCGGTGAAGAGCCAGTCCGCACCGTTGCCGGGCTTGTCCAGGACTCCGGCGAGGATCCAGGCGCTGGTCGCCGCGAGCAGCCAGACCAGCACATCGGCGCTCGAGCCTCGCGTAGCCCGCCACAGCAGGCCCTCGATGGCGAGCACCAGGTGTACGAAGAGGATGACCAGGACCGCCCAGCGGCCTCCTGTGATCGCGAGGACCGAGGTGCCCGCGCCGATCAGTACCGCCCACAGCCAGGTGTGCGTGAGCGTGCGGTGCCCGCCGGAGCGGCGCGGGTCGCCCGGCTTCCTGGTCGACTTGTAGACGGCGTACGACAGCTTGTCGACGATCTCGCACAGCCACCGTGACAAGGGGCCGAAAGCCCGCGAAATGGTGGCCGCCTTGTGATCGAGGTCGGGGGCCAGCGCCGCGCCCGCGCAGATCAGCGCCCCGGCGAGCAGGACCGGCCAGGGCATCGTGTGCCCGGCGGCGGCCGCTGCTGCGCCCACCCCTAGCCAGGCCGCAGCCCCTGACAGTGAATGTGCCGGTCCCATCATGGCTGCATCCCGCCCCGTTCCTCTTGCGTGCACGGCGAGTTGTCCGCACACGCTGACGCTTTGTTGGCGCCACAGCGTAGCGTTTGCGATCTTCGTACGAGCGACCGATTCCCTCATCGGGCGGGAAGGCAGGCAAGATGGGGGCGTGACCCTTATCGATCAGCTGCCGCAGACCGCCGACCCCGACGCCCTCTACGAAGCCTTCGAGTCGTGGGCCGGGGAACGCGGCCTCACGCTCTATCCGCACCAGGAAGAGGCGCTGATCGAGGTCGTCTCGGGTGCGAACGTGATCGTGTCGACGCCGACCGGGTCCGGCAAGAGCATGATCGCAGCGGGCGCCCACTTCGCGGCTCTCGCGCGCGACGAGGTCACCTTCTACACGGCTCCGATCAAGGCGCTGGTGTCGGAGAAGTTCTTCGAGCTCTGCAAGCTCTTCGGCACGGAGAACGTGGGCATGCTGACCGGCGACGCCTCGGTCAACGCCGACGCGCCTGTGATCTGCTGCACGGCCGAGGTGCTCGCGTCCATAGCGCTGCGCGACGGCAAGCACGCGGACATCGGCCAGGTCGTGATGGACGAGTTCCACTTCTACGCGGAGGGCGACCGCGGCTGGGCCTGGCAGATCCCCATCCTCGAACTCCCCCAGGCGCAGTTCATCCTGATGTCGGCGACGCTCGGCGACGTCTCGATGTTCGAGAAGGACCTCACGCGCCGCACCGGCCGTCCGACCGCGGTCGTCCGCTCAGCGACCCGTCCCGTCCCGCTCTCGTACGAGTACCGGCTGACGCCCCTGACGGAGACGCTGACCGAGCTGCTCGAGACCAAGCAGGCTCCCGTCTACATCGTGCACTTCACACAGGCCCAGGCCGTGGAGCGGGCGCAGGCGCTGATGAGCATCAACATGTGCACGCGCGAGGAGAAGGACCAGATCGCCGAGCTGATCGGCAACTTCCGGTTCACCACCAAGTTCGGCCGGAACCTGTCCCGTTACGTACGGCATGGGATCGGTGTGCACCATGCGGGCATGCTGCCGAAGTACCGGCGCCTGGTGGAGAAGCTGGCGCAGGCGGGTCTGCTGAAGGTCATCTGCGGTACGGACACGCTCGGCGTCGGCGTGAACGTCCCCATCCGTACCGTTCTGTTCACCGCCCTCACCAAGTACGACGGCAACCGGGTACGGACGCTGCGGGCCCGGGAGTTCCACCAGATCGCCGGGCGTGCAGGGCGGGCCGGCTTCGACACCGCGGGCTTCGTCGTGGCCCAGGCGCCCGAGCACGTCATCGACAACGAGAAGGCGCTGGCCAAGGCGGGCGACGACGCGAAGAAGCGCCGCAAGGTGGTCCGCAAGAAGGCCCCCGAGGGGTTCGTCGCCTGGACGGAGAACACCTTCGACAAGCTGATCGCGTCCGAGCCTGAGCCGCTGACCTCCCGCTTCCGGGTCACGCACACGATGCTGCTGTCGGTGATCGCCCGGCCTGGCAACGCCTTCGAGGCGATGCGGCGTCTACTGGAGGACAACCACGAGCCGCGCAGGCAGCAGCTCAGGCACATCCGCCGCGCCATCGCGATCTACCGCTCGCTGCTGGACGGCGGCATCGTGGAGAAGCTCGACCAGCCCGACGCCGAGGGCCGGATCGTGCGTCTGACCGTGGATCTGCAGCAGGACTTCGCGCTCAACCAGCCCCTGTCCACCTTCGCGCTGGCGGCGTTCGAACTCCTCGACCCGGAATCCCCCTCCTACGCTCTCGACATGGTGTCCGTCGTCGAGTCGACGCTCGACGACCCGCGGCAGATCCTCGCGGCGCAGCAGAACAAGGCGCGTGGCGAGGCCGTGGCCGCGATGAAGGCGGACGGTGTCGAGTACGAGGAGCGCATGGAGCGGCTCCAGGACGTCTCGTACCCGAAGCCGCTGGAGGAGCTGCTCTTCCAGGCGTACAACACCTACCGCAAGAGCCATCCGTGGGTCGGCGACCATCCGCTGTCCCCGAAGTCCGTGATCCGCGACATGTTCGAACGGGCGCTGTCCTTCACGGAGTTCGTCTCCCTCTACGAGCTCGCGCGCACGGAGGGCATCGTGCTGCGCTACCTCGCCAGCGCCTACAAGACCCTCGACCACACCATCCCGGACGATCTGAAGTCCGAGGACCTCCAGGATCTGATCGCCTGGCTGGGCGAGATGGTCCGCCAGGTCGACTCCAGCCTCCTCGACGAGTGGGAACAGCTCGCCAACCCCGAGGAGGTCACGGCCGAGGAGGCCCAGGAGAAGGCCGACCAGGTCAAGCCGGTCACCGCCAACGCGCGTGCGTTCCGCGTGCTCGTGCGCAACGCCATGTTCCGCCGGGTCGAGCTCGCCGCCCTCGACGACGTCGAGGAACTGGGCGAGCTGGACGGGGAGTCGGGCTGGGACGCGGACGCCTGGGGCGAGGCCATGGACAAGTACTGGGACGAGTACGACGACCTCGGCACCGGTCCCGACGCTCGCGGTCCCAAGCTGCTGATGATCGAGCAGGAACCGGAGAACAGGTTGTGGCGCGTGCGCCAGGCCTTCGCCGACCCGAACGGCGACCACGACTGGGGCATCAGCGCGGAGATCGACCTTGCGGCCTCGGACGCGGAGGGCCGCGCCGTGGTCCGTGTCACGGACGTCGGCCAGCTGTAGGTCCGGTTCCAGCCCGGAGTGGCGAGTGCACCTCCGAATGTGAGCACAGGAGAGATCACCACATGACGAACCCAGCGGAGCGGCTCGTCGATCTGCTCGACCTGGAGCAGATCGAGGTCAACATATTCCGCGGCCTCAGCCCGCAGGAGTCGCTGCAGCGCGTCTTCGGCGGCCAGGTCGCCGGCCAGGCCCTGGTCGCGGCGGGCCGCACCACGGACGGCGAGCGCCCGGTGCACTCGCTGCACGCGTACTTCCTGCGCCCGGGCCGCCCCGGCGTGCCGATCGTGTACGAGGTCGAACGGGTCCGTGACGGGCGTTCCTTCACCACTCGTCGGGTCACCGCCGTGCAGCAGGGCCGCACGATCTTCAATCTGACCGCCTCCTTCCACAAGCCCGAGGAGGGAAGCTTCGAGCACCAGCTGCCGCCGGCCCGCAAGGTTCCCGACCCGGAGTCGCTGCCGCTGCTCGCCGACGAGATCCGCAGCCATCTGGGCACGCTGCCGGAGACACTGGAGCGCATGGCCAGGCGGCAGCCCTTCGACATCCGCTACGTGGACCGGCTGCGCTGGACCCCCGACGAGGTCGAGCAGGCCGAACCCCGCAGCGCCGTGTGGATGCGCGCGGTCGGCCCGCTGGGCGACGACCCGCTCGTCCACACCTGCGCGCTCACGTATGCGAGCGACATGACGCTTCTCGATGCCGTCCGTCTCCCTGTGGAGCCGCTGTGGGGTCACCGTGGTTTCGACATGGCGTCGCTGGATCACGCGATGTGGTTCCACCGCCCGTTCCGCGCGGACGACTGGCTGTTGTACGACCAGGAGTCGCCGATCGCGGTGGGCGGGCGTGGGCTGGCACGCGGCCGGATTTACGACCGCGAGGGGCGACTGGTCGTGTCCGTTGTGCAGGAGGGGTTGTTCAGGAAGCTGGGCTGACCTGGTCTTTTTTGCCGATGCCGCTCCGGCCCGGGTCACGCCTTCCGGTGCGGCGCGGGCCAGTCACAGCGAGGTTCCTCGCAAATCTGACGGGCCAGCGCGTGTGCGCAGGAATCGTAGATGAACCGAGTCGCGGCACTGCTCAGTGCCTCACGCAGGCCTCGATGAGCGCTGCGACCTGTTCCGTCGCTGCTGAATTCCGGCCTGCTCGGCGTGCCAGTCCCAGGTCGACGGTTTCGGTCTCGCTGAGCGGCAGGTAGGTCACGCCGTCGACGCGGAGACTCTGTACCGACTCCGGGACCAAGGCGACGCCGTGACCTGCGGCGACGAACACGACCAGAGTCGCGGTCTCACCGACCTCGACCAGAGCGGAGGGTTCGAAGCCGGCACGGGCGCACGCTGCGAGGACCCGGCCGTGCATGGAGGAACGTTCACGGGACGGATGGACGACGATCGGCTCGTCGGCGAGTGCCGCGAGGGGGATCTCGCGGCGGCCCGCCAGCGGATGTCCGGTGGGCAGGACGGCCACCAGGCGTTCGGACCGGAGGGTGGTGACGTCGATGGCGGCGTCCACCGGAGGGTCGGTTCGCACCAGGGCAAGGTCGTAGGTGCCTTGGAGCAGGCCTTCGACCAGTTCGGGGTTCAGCAGCTCACCGCGCAGTTCCAGGGACACGCCCGGCAGCTGCGCCCGTACCGTACGGGCGACCTGCGGCAGAACATCGTATGTGGCGGTTCCTACGAAGCCGATGGACACGCGTCCGGCCCGGCCGGTGGCGAGCAGTGCCATCTGGTCCTCCGCTCGCTCCACCTCGGCCAGGATCGACCGGGCATAAGGGACCAGATGACGGCCGGCCTCGGTGAGCTCCACCCGCCGCGTGGACCGGGTGAAGAGCGTCGTCCCGAGCTCTCGCTCCAGCTGCTTGAGCTGTTGGGAGAGGGCCGACTGGGCCACGTGCAGGCGCTGGGCGGCGCGGCCGAAGTGGCATTCCTCGACGAGAGCCAGGAAGTAGCGGACATGCCGGAGCTCCATGACCTCAGCTTATCTGGCTCCCTGATCAATCAAGCTGAACTGAATATTGGACGAGATCAATAGCGGAACCTACGTTGAGTCCCATGGTTGCCAGTTTCGTTTACACCGCAGTGAGAACGCCCTTCGGGCGGTTCGGTGGAGCGCTCGCCGAGGTCCGGCCCGACGACCTCGCCGCCGTCGCCCTCTCAGGAGCCCTGGCCAAGGCGCCGTCGCTCGACCCCGCCCTGATCGACGACGTGGTCTGGGGCAACGCCAACGGCGCGGGCGAGGACAACCGGAACGTCGGCCGGATGGCAGTCCTTCTGGCGGGTCTGCCGACGTCGGTGCCGGCCACGACCGTCAACCGGCTCTGCGGCTCCTCGCTCGACGCGGCGATCATCGGCTCGCGTGCCGTCGAGAGCGGTGACGCCGAGATCGTCCTCACCGGCGGGGTGGAGTCGATGACGCGTGCGCCGTGGGTCCTGCCGAAGCCGTCACGCGCCTTCCCCGCCGGCAACGTGACCGCCGTGTCGACCACCCTGGGGTGGCGACTGGTCAACGAGCGCATGCCCAAGGAGTGGACGGTTTCCCTGGGCGAGGCGAACGAGCAGCTGGCCGAGCGGTTCGCCATCACCCGGGAACGGCAGGACGAGTTCGCCGCCCGCTCGCACAACCTCGCGGACGATGCGTGGAACTCGGGTTTCTACGACGACCTGGTGGTTCCCGTCGTGCTGGAAGGCGAGGTCCGTCTCTCCCGCGACGAGGGCATCAGGCCCGGATCGACGCCGCAGAAGCTGGCCGGCCTCAAGCCGGCGTTCCGCCCCGACGGCGTCATCACAGCCGGCAACGCCTCGCCACTGAACGACGGTGCGTCTGCCGTGCTCATCGGCTCCGAGGAGGCGTCGTCGCGCATCGGCCTCGCGCCGCTGGCTCGCATAGCAGGCCGCGGGGTGTCGGCACTGGAGCCGCAGATGTTCGGGTTCGCGCCGGTCGAGGCGGCCGAGCGGGCCCTGCGACGAGCAGGGATCTCCTGGTCGGACGTGTCGGCAGTAGAACTCAACGAAGCCTTCGCTGTTCAGTCGTTGGCCTGCGTGGACGCCTGGAAGATCGATCCGGCCATCGTGAACACCAAGGGTGGTGCGATCGCGATCGGCCATCCGCTCGGCGCCTCCGGCGGCCGGATCCTCGGCACCCTCGCCGCGCGGCTGCACGAGTCGGGGGAGTGGTGGGGCGTGGCCGCGATCTGCATCGGTGTCGGCCAGGCCCTGGCCGTCGTCCTGGAGAACGTTACGGAGCAGGCACGATGACTGTTCAGGTGTGTACGGATGCCGATGAGGCCGTGGCCGGGGTCAGGGACGGCTCGACAGTGCTGGTCGGAGGGTTCGGCATGGCCGGCATGCCGGTCGAGTTGATCGACGCGCTCATCCGGCAGGGTGCCGGCGATCTGACCGTGGTGTCGAACAACGCCGGCAACGGCGACACCGGGCTGGCCGCTCTGCTGGCCAAGGGGCGGGTGCGCAGGATCGTGTGCTCCTTCCCCCGCCAGTCCGACTCCTGGGTCTTCGACCGGCTCTACAGCGAGGGACGGATCGAGCTCGAGGTCGTGCCACAGGGCACCCTCGCCGAACGGATGCGCGCGGCCGGCGCCGGCATCGGTGCGTTCTTCTCGCCCACGGGCGTCGGCACGCTCCTTGCCGAGGGGAAGGAGACCCGCGAGATAGAAGGCCGCACCTACGTCCTGGAGCACCCCATCAAGGGCGACGTGGCGTTGATCGGCGCCCACAGGGCCGACCGGATGGGCAACCTCGTCTACCGCAAGACCGCCCGCAACTTCGGACCGGTCATGGCCACCGCCGCGACCACGGTCGTGGCACAGGTCCGCGAAATCGTCGAGATCGGCGCGATCGATCCGGAGGCCGTCGTGACGCCGAGCATCTACGTCGACCGCATCGTGCAGGCGGGGGTGGCCGCATGAACGCGACTACCTCACTCGTGGAGAACACCGACCGGGGGCCGCTGGGCAAGGACGAGATAGCCGCCATGGTGGCTCGCGACATCCCGCACGGCTCCTACGTCAACCTGGGGATCGGCCAGCCGACGCTGGTCGCCGATCACCTCCCCGAGGGATCGGGGGTGGTGCTGCACACCGAGAACGGCATGCTCAACATGGGTCCCGCAGCCACGCCCGGTCACGTGGATCCCGATCTCACCAACGCGGGGAAGATCCCGGTCACCGAGCTACCAGGAGCGGCCTACTTCCATCACGCCGACTCCTTCGCGATGATGCGCGGCGGCCACCTCGACATCTGCGTGCTCGGCGCCTTCCAGGTCTCCGCTGCCGGCGACCTGGCCAACTGGCACACCGGCGCGCGCGACGCGATCCCTGCCGTCGGGGGTGCGATGGACCTCGCGATCGGCGCCAAGAAGGTGTTCGTCATGATGACCCTCTTCGCCAAGGACGGCTCGCCCAAACTGGTGCAGGAGTGCAGTTACCCGCTGACCGGACTGGGCTGCGTCGACCGTGTCTACACCGACCTTGCGACATTCCGTGTCGGCCCCGAGGGCGCCACCGTGCTCGAAACCTTCGGTATCACCTATGCCGACCTCGCGGCGCGCCTTGACGTACCCCTCACACCGGCGAACGGAACCAGCACTCTGCCGCCCGACGCCGGAGCCGGCCGATCTGCTTGATCGGATTTCGGCGAGCTCGAGGCGGTAGCGGGGGGGACTCGTCGGAGGCCGGCCTGCCGAGCCTGGCCCCAACAAGGCCATGTCAATGGCGGCTCAGCTCGCGGGACGGCGGATCCGTCCGGCGTACCGCTTCTCCAGGCCCAGGTTGCTCTCGAAGCCGCCGGGCACGTTGGCCGACACGTAGACCGGCGGGCGTTCCCCGGAGGCGAGGAGGAGGGAGGCCGCCTCGGCGACCGTCATCTGGACCAGCATCACGCCGGTGAGCGTGGACAGGGCGCAGACCGAGCCGCCGCCTGGGAGGTCGAGGAGAGCGTCACCGCGCGGTGCCGCGTTGTCGAGGACGACGTCGGCGAGGTCGGCGAGCTTCTTGCCGCTCGGGTGGGCTGCGGGGACGGCCCGGGTGTGGGCCAGCGACGTGATGGCCAGGACGCGGTGGCCGTGTTCCTTGGCGTGCAGGGCCATCTCCACGACCACGCTGTTGACGCCGGAGTTGGAGATGACGACGAACAGGTCCTGTGGGCTCGGCGCGGCAAGGTCGTAGATCCTGGCGGCCACCCCGGACTCTCGCTCCAGGAGGGGGTCGTCGAGGACGCTCGCCCCGTCACCGCCGTAGAGGACGAGGTCGGCGATGCTCAGCCGGTTGGTGGGCACCAACCCTCCTGCCCTGCCGGCCAGTTCGAGGACGATAGCCTGGGAGTGGCCGGTACCGAAGGCCTGGATGACGCCGTCCGACCGCACACATTCCGCGATCAGTTCGGCAGCGCGCGCGACCTCGTCGCGGGCGGACTCGGTGATGCGGTCGAGGACGGCCAGGCTCTCGCGCGCGAAACCCTTGGCGCTCAGGGACTCTGCGGTCACGCGACACTCCCTACTGGTGGACGGTTGATGGTGGATTGAACCACCTCGTACAACTCCATCAGTGAATCAATAAATCACACGCCCCCGCGGCGGGCAACGAGCGGGCTTGGCTCGCTCCCTCGGTCCTGGTATTCAAATCGCCGTGAGAACGGTGGCTGATACCTTCTTCACATGCCCCCGACGGACGTCACCACCCTGATCCGCACCGAACTGCCCCGCCTCGCGGGCTCCCTGCGGAAGGTCGGCGAGCTGATCCTGGAGGATCCGGCCGCCGTCACCCACTGCTCGGCCGCCGAGCTGGGCCGCCGCACCGGCACCTCCCAGGCCACGGTGACCCGCTTCTGCCGCGCCATCGGACTCGACTCCTACCAGCACCTGCTGATCGAGCTGGCCCAGGAGCGCGGCCGCGGCGAGGTCTCCGACTGGGGCACCGCCGAGATCGGCCCCGACATCTCCCCCGACGACAGCCTCGAACGGGTCGTCCAGGTCGTCGGCACAGCCGACCTGCGCGCGGTGCAGCAGACCATCGACCGGATCGACCTCGACGCCGTGGAACGCGCGGCCCAGGCCGTCGCCCGCGCCCGGCGCGTCGACGTCTACGGCGTCGGCGGCAGCGGCGCGGTGGCCCAGGAGACGGAGACCCGGCTCTTCCGTATCGGCTGCGCGGTCCGCGGGTGGACCGAGGTGCACGCCGCCGCCACCTCCGCGGCTCTGCTCACCCCGGCCGACGTGGCGATCGGCATCTCCCACTCCGGGGCGACCCGGGAGACCCTCGAGCCGGTCGAGCTCGCCAAGGAGCGCGGGGCCACCACCGTGGCGATCACCGCGGACCCGCGCTCGCCGCTCGCCCGGGCCGCGGACATCCGGCTCCTGTCCTCCTCGTCGGAGACCAGCTTCCGCACCGGCAGCATCGGCGCCCGGCACTCCGTGCTGGTGCTCATCGACTGCCTGTACGTCCGGGTCGCCCAGCTGTCCTACCAGCGCGCGAGCGCCTCGCTGGCGCTGACCGACCACATCGCGGGGCAGCACGCGGTGAAGTCCCGCCGCAGTCGCTGAGCTTCCGCACACGAATTTCCCGCGCAGTAAGCCGCCCCGGCGCCCGGCCAGGGCGGCTTTCGCGTGCCCCTCGGCCCTGGCCCCGAGCATGAACCACCTTCGTCGCGCATACCGTGACGAGCGGGTCATGCACAGCGGCAAAGAGCCGGGCGCGGACGGGACATGCATGGCTGAACCACCGAGGAAACATTCAGATGGTTGTTTGAACCATCCCTCTGGTGTCACCATGGGGCCCCGCCGAGCCCTCGTAGGAGACCCATGCGCGTCACCTCTGTCGAGTCGACCGAGCTCTTCGTCGGTACCGAGGAGCAGCCGCACCAGGTCGTGGTCGCCGAGATCAGCCATGTCCCCGGCCGGACGGTCCGCATCACCGTCGAGGGCCCGGGCGTCCGCGGCGTCGGGGAGATCCTCGCCACCGCGGGCGACGACGGCACGGCACGCGCCGAGATTGCCGTGACCGCCGACCTCTCCCCCGGCGAGGGCACCCACGTCACCGTCACCGCCCAGGACGCCGACGACCCGGCCCAAGAGGCCCGGCAGACCGCCGCGTTCACGGCGGCCGAACCGGGCTGGACCATGTTCATGGTCAGCCACTTCCACTACGACCCCGTGTGGTGGAACACCCAGGCCGCGTACACCGAGACCTGGGACGTCGCCGACGACCCGGCCGCCACCGGGCTGCCGGCCCGCACCTTCGACTCGCGCGGCCAGTCCGGCATGAGCCTCGTCCGCGCCCACTGCGACCTGGCACGCCGCGACCCGGCGTACACCTTCGTGCTCGCGGAGGTCGACTACCTCAAGCCGTACTGGGACGCCTTCCCGGAGGAGCGCGCGTTCCTGCGCGAGCTGATCCGCACCGGCCGCGTCGAGATCATGGGCGGCACCTACAACGAGCCCAACACCAACCTCACCGGCGCCGAGGCCACCGTACGCAACGCCCTGTACGGCGACGGCTTCCAGCGCCGGATCATGGGGGCCTCGCCGGAAACCGCCTGGCAGCTGGACGCCTTCGGGCACGATCCGCAGTTCCCGGGGCTGATGGCGGACGCGGGGGTCAGCTCCAGTTCGTGGGCGCGCGGGCCGTTCCACCAGTGGGGACCGACGCTGTCCGTGTTCGGCGAGGAGCCCAGGGACCCCCAGCGGATGCAGTTCCCGGCCGAGTTCAGCTGGATCGCGCCGTCGGGTCGCGGGCTGCTGACCGCGTACATGGTCAACCACTACGGCGCGGGCTGGGTCATCGACAACGCGCCCACGCTGCCCGAGGCGGAGGCCGCGGCGTTCAAGCTGTTCAAGGGGCTCAAGCAGGTCGCGCTCACCCGCAACGTGCTGCTCCCGGTCGGCGGGGACTACGCGCCGCCGTGCCGCTGGGTGATGGACATCCACCGCGACTGGAACGCCCGTTACGTGTGGCCGCGGTTCATCAGCGCGGTCCCCAGGGACTTCTTCGCCGCCGTGCGCGCGCAGCTGGCGGACGAAGGCCGCAAGGCCTCCCCGCAGACGCGGGACATGAACCCCGTCTACACCGGCAAGGACGTCTCCTACATCGACACCAAGCAGGCCCAGCGGTACGGCGAGACGCTGCTTGCCGACGCCGAGGCCTGGGCGACCCTGGCCTCGCTGGTCACCGGACATCCGTATCCGGACGCGGCCCTCGACAAGGCCTGGCGGCAGCTGATCTACGGCGCCCACCACGACGCCATCACCGGCTCCGAGTCCGACCAGGTCTACATCGACCTGCTCACCGGCTGGCGCGAGCTGTACGACCTCGCCGAGGCCGTCCACGCCGACGCGACCCAGGCCCTCGCCGACAGAGTGACCCCGCTGCCCGGCGGCGGCACCGACCTCGTCGTCTTCAACTCCGCCACCTGGGACCGCCGGGACGTGCTCACCCTCCACGATCCCAGGGACCTCGTCCCGCTCGACGACAGCACCGGCCTCCCACTGCCCGCTGTGCGCGAGGACGGCGGACTCCGCGTCGTCGTACCGGACGTGCCCGGCATGGGGCTCAAGACGCTTCCGGTCGCCGAGGGTTCGGTGCCCGAGTGGACCAGGGGCGAAGGCACCACCATCCGCAACGAGTTCTACGAGGTGACGGTCGATCCGGCGCGCGGCGGCGCGGTGAGCAGTCTGCTCCTGCTGACAGAGGGCGGCCGGGAGCTGCTGCGCCACGGCGACATCGGCAATGAACTGGTCGTACAGGAGGAGTACCCCAGGCACCCACGCTTCGGCGAGGGCCCCTGGCATCTCACGCCGACCGGCACCACCGCCGCCCGAAGCCGGGACGTCCGGGCCGACATCGATGTCGAGAGCTCCCCCGCGGGGTCCCGGATCACCGTCCGCGGCGACCTCGGTCTCTTCCGCTACACACAGCGGCTGACCCTGTGGAAGGGCGTCGACCGCCTGGACGTGGCCACCACCATCGACGGCTACGACGGTGCCGACCGGCTCATCCGGGTGCGCTGGCCGTCCGACGTGCGGGGCGGGCTGCCGGTGCACGAGGTCGCCGATGCCGTGATCGGGCGCGGGTTCGGGTTCGTGGAGGTGGACAGCGAGCGGTTCCCATGGACGCTGGACAACCCGGCGAACACGTGGTTCGGGCTGGGGTCGACCGCGCGGGTCGCGGTCCACGACGACGCCGGTGCGTTCCTCGGCCACCGGCCCATCGGCGTCGCCGAGCTCGTGTACGCCTCCTGGGACGATGCCGGGGAACTGGGCACCCCGCTCTCGGCCGCGCTCGTCCGCGCGGGCGTCACCGCGACCTCGACCGTCGCCGACGGCCCCCGTTACGGCGACCTCGAAGTCGACTCCAACCTCCCCGACATCCGCATCGCCGTAGGCGCCCCCGACCGCAACTCCCTGGTCGCCGAGGCGCTCGGCTGGGACCCTGCCGCCGGGCGCGAGCTGCGCCGGCAGCTGGCCGAGACCGGCGTGGCGGCCGTCTGGGTCGCGCCGCGTGCCGCACTGCGCGAGGAATGGGTGCCCGGCGCCGACCTGCGCGACCTGGAACGACTGCCGCTGCTCGTGGTCGCGGGCGACCGCCCCGAGGACGACGCGAAGGCGGTCGACGCGCTGATCGCCGACCTGGACGCGACGGCGACCCTGCGGGCCACGGCGGCGGGCGGCGGTGAGGCCCTTCCGCCGGGCGACGCCTGGGACGGGCGCAGCTTCGCCGTGCTCAACCGCGGCACGCCCGGCTGTGTGGTCACCCCCTCCGGGGACCTCTACATGTCCCTGATGCGCTCCTGCACCGGCTGGCCGTCGGGCATCTGGGTCGACCCGCCGCGCCGTACGGCCCCCGACGGCTCGGCCTTCCAACTCCAACGCTGGTCCCATACGTTCGAGTACGCCGTCGTCGCGGGCACGGGCGACTGGCGGGAGTTGCGGCTCCCGCGGGCCGGGCATGGGTTCAACCACCCGCTCACCGCGCGGATCCGGCAGTCGTCGCGGGACCAGGTCGCCGTCCTGCCGAGAAGGGCGACCCTGCTGGCGCTCGAGCCCGCGGGCGAGGTGCTCCTCGACGCACTCAAGCCGGCCGGCTCACCGCTCGCCCGGGGAAGCGGGGCACCGGCGGATCCCGGCCGCGAGGTCGTCGTACGGATGCACGAGGTGAACGGCCGTCCGGTCCAGGCACGGGTACGCGGACCGGTGATGTGGAGGGAAGGCGCACGTGCCGACGTCCTGGAGACGCCCGGGGAACCCCTCTCCCCGGACGGGGACGGCGGCCTCGGAGCCCACCTGACCGGCTTCGAGGTCGCCACCGTCCTGGCCACGCCCGACGGAGCGCAGCACTCCGGCGGTCCGGGCGCCGCCGCCCAGCAACCCGCCCAACCGGCGCAGCACTCCAGCGGCCCCGGCGTCGCCGCCCACGAGCCCGCCCAGCCCGTCCACACCCGCTACTGGCTGCACAACTCCGGCCCTGCCCCGCGCGGCAACATGCCCGTCGCGGTGTACGTGTCACCGAGGGCCCTCACCGCGTCGGACGGCCGTCCCGTCACCGCGACCGTCCGCGTGAGCTCGGAGCTGACCGACGCACCCGTGTCCGGCACCGTGCCCCTCACGGCACCCCCCGGCTGGTCCGTCGAGCCCGCCGAACTGCCCTACGCGCTGGGCCCCGGCGGCTTCACCCTCGCCGAGGTGACCGTCACGCCCCCACCCGGCGCCGCACCCGGCCGGCACTGGCTCACCGCCCACCTCGAGTACGGCGGTCAGACGTACGAGGACGTCATCGCCCTCGACGTGCCGGGTGCCGTACCCGAAGGCGAGCCGGACGGGCGTACCGGACCCACCCTTGTGTCCCGGCTCGCCGCCGAGCGCGTCACCGTGCGACGGGGGGAGCGGGGCCAGGTCCCGGTGACCGTCCGGAACACCACCCGGGGGCCCGTCAACGGCACGCTGTGGGCCGTGTCGTCCTGGGGCACCTGGGCGGGCGTGGCGCCGGGTTGCCAGGGGTTCACGGTGGGCGCCGGCGAGGAGGCCCAGTGCGTGATCGAGGTGGACGGCACGACCGTACCGCCCGGGTCGTACTGGCTGATGGCCAAGGTGGCATGGCACGGCAACGTGGCCTACACCCAGGCTGTCACGCTGGAGGTGACGCCATGAGCGGGCCCATGCCGACACACGTCCACGCGCAGGCGGACCTGCCTGGGGACACCGCCGCCCTCGTCCACGGGGAACCACTCCCCCGTGACCGCGTGGACGCGCTCCTTGCGGTCGTCCCGCCGCGCCACCGCGAGACGCGCCCCGATGCCCTCGTCCGTGCCGAACGGCAGCGGCGGCGCTGGGCGACGCAGGTCGTGGTAGCGGACGAACTGGCGCGCACGGCCTGCGCCGAACGGCAGCTGAGGGCTCCGGAGGAGGTGTCGTCGTCCCAGGTGCTCGCCGTCGCGGAGGCGGACGTCGCCGATCTGGGCAGCATCGTCGCGGCGGTGCTCTCCCACTCCCCGGCCGCACGTGTCCTGCTGGACGTGTTCGAGCGCGAGCAGGCGATCCCCGAGGCAACCGTGCGGGACTACTACGACCGCAACCGGGACCGCTTCCTCACCCAGGAGGCCCTCCGGCGCGGCGTCGACCCCTTCGACGAGCCGACGCCGGACCACGTGTTGCCGTACGAGCGGGCCCGTGAGGGCATCGAGCGCGAACTGCGGCGGGCGGCGGGCCGCCGTGCCTTCTTCGCATGGCTCGACCGCGCCCGCACCGGCGTGGTGTACGCCGCCAGGCACGAGCACCCGGGCGACCCGTCACACCCGGACCACGAGCACCGGCACTGAGCGCTCCGCGGGAATCGCGGTGACGAACCCGCGGCCCGTGGGGGCTGGTCGCGCCCACGCGGCGGAGCCGCATATCGATACAGCCCCGCGCCCCTTACAGGGGCGCAGAACCGGACCCGACTTCGCCAGGCCCGCTTAGCGACCCTTGGCCGCTGAGAGTTCAGCGCCCAGGGGCCGCTAGGCGCACACCGGCCACGGCCGGAACCTAAACGCAACATGGCACCCCATTGACCTCCTATGAATTGTGGTCCACATTTTCATCAACCGGAGTCGAAGTTGGTGAATTGAACCAGCCGGGACCGAGCGGGCGCCAGCGAGGCCCGCAGCTACCTCGTCGCAGGAGGCCAACCATGCGCGCAAGAAGACTCACCGGATCCCTGACCTGTCTCGTCGTGCTGTCGCTGACGGCCGCGGGATGCGGCCTCTCGGGCGGCTCGGGCGGCTCCGACGACGGAGAGGCCACCGCGGGCGCCTGCAAGGTGGACGCGGGCAACGTCGGGTCCGGCAAGCTCTCCGGCGACGTGAAGGGCGACATCACCTTCCAGACCACCAACTTGAAGAAGGACTTCGGGGACTTCTTCAACGGGGTGATCGACGCGTTCGAGAAGAAGTACCCCGGCACCTCCGTCAAGTGGGTCGACGACCCGGGCGACGCCAAGTTCACCGAGCGGAACGTCGCGGACGCCCAGGCGTGCTCGCTGCCCGACGTGATCAACCTGAACAAGGTCACCGCGACCGCCCTCACCAAGTCCGGCTACCTGCTCAACCTCGACGAGAAGGACCCCGACGCGGGGAAGCCCTTCGTCCCGGCCTTCTGGGACTCGAGCACCCTGAAGGACTCCTCGGGCTCCGACATCCACTCCGTGCTGCCCTGGTACACCGGCGGAATCAACCTCACGTACAACACCGAGATGCTGAAGAAGGCCGGTATCGACCCGGAGAAGCCGCCGACGACCATCTTCGGGCTGTTCGAGGACTACGAGAAGATCGCCAAGTCGGCCAAGGGCAAGTACTACGCGACGATGGCCAACCCGATCTGGCGCCTCCCGGCCGACTGGCAGCAGATGGACATCAAGGTGTACTCCGACGACGGCAAGTCCTTCGTCTTCGCCGACGATCCCAGGACCACCGAGTGGGTCGCCTGGATGAAGAGGCTGTACCAGGGCGGCGCGATGCCGAAGGACTCGCTGTCGTCCAGCGACGACCCCTCGACGCCCTACGGCAACGGCCAGGTGGCCTATGGATCGACGAACCCCAGCTTCGTGCGCTTCGTGAAGCAGAACAGCCCGTCCGTCTACGACAAGACCGGCGTCGGCCAGTACCCGTTCGACAAGCTCGGCCACACCACCGGCGCCCCGCAGTACATCGGGGTCGCCTCGACCAGCAAGAACGCCGCCACCGCGCTGGCGTTCGGCAAGTTCCTCACCAACGCTGAGAACCAGACGGCCTGGTGCAAGGACCCGAACGTCGTGATCTTCCCGACGACCACCGAGTCGCTGGACGACCCGTTCTTCACCGACGTGACCGGAGACGACCCCTTCGGCGAGGCCCGCAAGGTGGTCGCCGAGCAGCTCAAGACCGCCACCGCCGACGAGGTCGTCCTCTCCGACCCGCAGCGGAACGCGATCGTGGCCGAGGTGCAGCTGGCCATGCAGGGCAAGAAGAGTCCCGAACAAGCGGTGAAGGACGCCCAGGAGAAGGCTAACGAGCTGCTGACGCAGGGCAGCTGACCGTGGCGACACAGACCGAGAAGCCGGTGGCCGGGCCGGGTACGGTGAGCAGCGCCGTACCGGTCCCGGCCCTCGGCCGGATACGGCGTCTGGGCCGGGCGCTGCGGCCCGGCCCCGCACCGGACGCCAACGGCGCCGCGCTGTACCGCCGCTGGTGGCTGCCCTGGCTGTGGACACTCCCCGCCATCGTGTGCGCGGCGGGATTCGGCGTGTTCCCCTTCCTCAACACCCTCGTGTTGTCGTTCACCGACGCCAAACCGCTCGGCGGCGCGGCGAACTTCGTCGGGCTGTCCAACTACACCCGCATGCTCGGCGACGACGACTTCTGGCTGGCCACCCGCAACAGCCTGCTGTACGCGGTGATCGTGGTGCCGCTGATGGTGCTGCTGCCGCTCCTGCTCGCCGTGCTGGTGGAGAAGAAGCTGCCCGGCATCGGGTTCTTCCGGTCCGCCTTCTACACACCGGTGATCGCCTCGAGCGTGGTCGTCGGACTGAGCTGGCAGTGGCTGCTCAAGGACGAGGGACTGGTCAACACCTGGCTGGAGAAGGCGCATCTGATCAGAGAAGCCATCCCCTTCCTGTCAGATCCGTGGCTGATCCTGCTGTCCGCGATGGGCCTGACACTGTGGAAGGGGCTCGGCTGGTACATGATCTTCTACATCGCCGCGCTGGGAAACGTCTCGCAGGACCTTCACGAGGCTGCCGCCATGGACGGCGCGGGTCCCGTACGGCGCTTCTGGCACGTCACCGTGCCCGGCGTGCGGCAGACGATGCTGCTGGTCGGCGTGCTGACCGGCATCGGCTCGCTGAGGGTGTTCACCGAGATCTACATGCTCGGCAGCCCCACCGGCGGACCCGGCGGCCAGGCCCGCACCCTGCCCTTCTACATCCGCGACGTCGGGCTCGATCCCCTGAGCGGCAACGCCGGGTACGGCGCCGCGGTCAGCGTCGCCCTCTTCGTACTGACCTTGGGCCTCACGCTGCTGGCTCAGCGCCTCACCAGGGGGGATGAGCAATGACCACGAGCACCCCGACCGCCACGGGCACCGCTACCGCCAAAGGGACCCCGGCCGCCCCGCGGGCCGCGCGGCGGCGCTTCCGCTGGCGGGACTACGGACGCCCCCGCGAGCTCGTGGTCCGCTATCTCCTGCTGCTCTTCGTGCTGGCGATCACCGTCGGCCCGCTGCTGTGGCAGCTCCTGACCTCGCTGAAGTCGACGACGGAGGACGTCTTCGGCCCGAACGCCTCCCTCCTGCCCCAGCACCCGACGCTGCGGGCCTACCAGCAGGTCTTCGACCAGGTGCCGGTGGCGACGTACATCTGGAACAGCCTGATCGTGGTGGTGCTGTCGCTCGTCAGCCAGCTGCTGTTCTCCACCATGGCCGGCTACATGCTCTCCAAGCCGGCGTGGCGGGGCGCAAAAGGAGTCTGGCTGCTGCTGATCGCCTCGATGATGTTCCCCTTCGAAGCGATCATGGTGTCCCTCTTCCTGAGCGTCCGGGACCTGGGACTGGTCGACAGCCTGGTCGGCGTATGGCTCCCGGGCTTCGTCGGCGCCATCAACGTCCTCATCATGCGGGCCGCGTTCCTCGCCGTTCCCCGGGAGATCGAGGACTCGGCCATGCTCGACGGGGCCGGGGAATGGCAGCGCTTCCGGTATCTGTATCTGCCGAGCGCCCTGGGTTCGATGTCGGTCGTCGCCATCAACACCTTCATCGCCGCCTGGGACGACTTCCTGTGGCCGCTGATCGTGCTGCGTTCCGAGGAGAGCTTCACCCTCACCCTGGGACTCGCCCGTCTGCAGACCTCGTCGTTCGGCTACGACCAGCGGGTGGTGATGGCCGGGTCGGTGATCTCCCTGATTCCCGTGCTCGTGCTGTTCGTCATCACGCAACGGTGGTTCTACAAGGGCGTCTCGTCGGGGGCCGTGAAGTTCTGACGGGCAGCCAGCCTCCGCCCACAGCCGCTCGACCGCCGCTCACCCGTCGATCCGCAGCACGACGGGTACGGCGGTGAGAGCGGCCCGCGCCGATTCGGCGATACGGATCTCCATCGCGCCGGGCAGCACGGCGGTCACCAAGTCGGCGCCGACCTGTACGAGTTGGTCGGCGCCGAGGGAGAAGGTGATCGTGCGCCGCTCGCCCGGCGCCAGGTCGACGCTCTGGAAGGCACGCAGTTCGAGGGTGCGCGGCCACACGGGGGTCAGCAGGCGGCGGATGTAGAGCTGGGCGACGGTACGGCCGTGGCGTTGCCCCGTGTTGGTGATGTCGACCTCGACGGTGCGCTGAGCCAGGCGCGGCCGGCCGTAGGCGAAACTCGTGTACGACAGCCCGTGCCCGAAGGAGTAGAGCGGCTCGGCGCTCTCGTCGACGTACGCCCCGTACTCGATGTCCTTGTGGTTGTAGTGGACGGGGAGCTGGGCCACCGAGCGCGGGACGGAGAGGGGAAGGCGGCCGGTCGGTTCCGCGTGGCCGAGGAGGATCTGTGCGATCGCCTCGCCGCCCCAGGGGCCCGGGTACCAGGCCGTGAGCAGCGCGGCGGCCCGGTCCGCCGCCTCCGGCACGGCGTGCGGGCGGCCCTGGATCAGCACGACCACGGTGGGAGTGCCGGTGGCGGTGACGCCGTCGAGCAGGGCGTGCTGGGCCGCGCCCAGCCGCAGTCCTGCGAGGTCGGCGCCCTCGCCGCAGGTCATCTCGGAGACGGCGGTCAGCGCGGCGCCGTTGGCGCCGAATTCCGTACCGGGCGTACGGGCGCTGCTGCCGCCCAGCACCAGGACGGCCAGGTCGGAGGCGGCGGCCACGGCGACCGCCTCGGGGATGTCCGAGCGGTCGTCCCCGGTGAGGGCGCAGCCGCGGGCATGGCGGATGTCGACGTTCTCCGGGGCCAGTCGCCGCAGTCCGTCGAGCACACTGGAGCCCGTGCCGGGCCTTTGTGGGGCCGTGTAGTCGCCGAGTTGGTGGGCGGTGGTGGCGGCGTGCGGGCCCAGGACAGCGATGCGCGAGACGCCCGGGCGTATGGGCAGGACTCCGCCGTCATCATGGAGGAGGGTGACGGCGGCGCGGGCGAGGGCGGTGCTCAGGGCGCGCCCACGGTCCGGGGATGGCGGCTGTGCCGAGCGGTCCGCGCTGTAGGGGCGTTCGAAGAGCCCGAGGCGGAACTTCAGGCTCAGCACGCGGGCCACAGCGGCATCAAGGACGTCCTCGCCGACGAGACCGCGCTCGACCGCCGCCTCCAGGTGAGTGAAGCCCTCGTCCCACAGGCTGAGGTCGACGCCCGCGTTCAGCGCGAGCGCGCCTGCGGAGACCTGGTCGCCGGTGATCCGGGCCAGCCGGTCCACGGCGAGCCCGTCCGCCATGACCAGCCCCCGGAAACCCCAGCTCTCGCGCAGCAGCCCGTGCAGCAGGGCGCGGTTGCCGCAGCAGGGCATCCCGTCCACCTCGTTGTACGCGGCCATGACGGCGGCGGCTCCGGCCCGGACTCCGGCACGGGCGGCCGGGAGGTGGATCTCGTGCAGCTCCCGAAGCCCGAGTTCCGACTCGGCGGAGTTGCGGCCGCCGACCGTGGCGCCCTGGCCCGCGAAGTGCTTGAGCACGACGGGGGCCTTGTCGTCGGCGAAGAGGCCGTCCTGCGGCCCCCCTGGTTCCCCTGTTTCCCCTACTGCCCCTGCTTCCCCCTGCATTCCGCGAACGAGCGCTTCCGTGAGCCGGGCGGCCAGGTACGGGTCCTCGCCGAAGCACTCCTCTGTGCGGCCCCAGCGCGGGTCGCGGGCGATGTCCAGCGCGGAGACGAGGGCGACATGACCGCCGCGGGCGCGCAGTTCGGCGGCGGCGTGCGCGGCGGCCCGCTCGTACAGCTCGGGGTCCCAGGTGGCGCCGACGGCCGGATTGACGGGCAGGACGGTGCCGTCGAGTGCCATGTGCCCGTGTGGCACCTCCTCGACGAACAGCGCCGGGATGCCGAACCGGCTGCGCTCTATGACATGGCGCTGGACGAGGTCGGCGAGGGCCGCGCCGTCCCCCGCGCCCGGTCCGGTGGAGTGGTCGACGCCCGACCAGGCGTCAGCCCGCATCAGCCCGTAGAGGGCACCGAGTCCGGCGAAGCGCTCGGTCTCGGCGTACAGGGCCTCGGTGAGTTCGAAGCCGCCGTCGGGGGTGCGGCGGTAGGCGTCCCAGCCGTACATCCGCTGGTTGAGCTGTCCGGCCTTCTCCCGCAGGGTCATCCGGGAGAGCAGGTCGCGGACACGGGCGTCCACCGGGGCGTCGGGGTCCCGGTAGAGGGGGCGGTCGTGGTCTGCGCTGCGGCCGGGGTTCTGCTCTCCGCCGCGGTGTGTGCGGTCGGGGGTCTGCTGATCAGCCTGGGCGGCCGCGTGTTGCGGAGTCGGCATGCGGCCGGTCCCTTTCGTAGGTGTGGGTGGTTTCGTACGCGCGGGTCGTCTCGCACGCGCGGGTCGTCTCGCACGCGCGGGTCGTTCAGATGCTCAGGCGGGCGAGCGCCACAGCACCCTGCGAGCCGTCGGCAACCCAGTCCAGGGTCAGGCCGAGGGGGTGCAGACGGGCGGTGAGGGGTGCGGTCAGCGGGCCGTCCGGACCGAGCAGGCCCCCGGTGGCGACGACCCGCTCGCCCGGTCGTGGCTCCAACGCCCCTACAGTGAGGGCCAGTTGGTCGGCCGCCTCCTCGAGGATCGCCTCCGCGACGGCGTCCTTGTCCCGTGCGGCCTCGGCCACCAGAGGGGCCAGGCCGGCGAGGTGGACCGGGGGCTGCGCCATGACGGCGGGGAGCAGGTGCATGCGGTAGGCCTCGCGCTGCCCGCGGGGCCACTCGGGGGCGCCGCCTTCAGCGTCGTATGGCAGGACGTCGGCGGACAGTACGTCGCCCGGCAGCACGTCGCCCGGTAGGCCCAGCGCCCGCCCGACCGCGACGGCCAGCGCCGTCGGCCCGCCGCGCCCGTCCGCCATGCGCAGGGCCGCCCGGACCGCGGCGCGTCCGATCCAGAAGCCGCTGCCGTCGTCGCCGAGCAGCCAGCCGTCGCCGCCCGCGGTCGTCGTACACACGCGTCCGGTGATGCGGGCCGCGACCGCGCCGGTGCCGGCCACCAGCGCGAGGCCGTCGGTGGGGTGGCCGGGCGCGGAGGCGAACGCCGCCTCGATGTCGCTGCAGATCTCCAACGACGCCGCGGGAATGCCGAGCCGTCGCAGCGCGGCGGAGAGGGCGGAGTGCGCCCGTAGCCGACCCGGCTCGTCCGCGGCGGTCCGCGAGGCGCCGGCGAATCCGCCCGCCACCGCCACCACTCGGCCGCGCAGCCGTTCCGGCACGGCTTGGGCGACGGCCTCGGCGAGGTGGTCGGTGAGCTGGGGCACCGGGACGGTCAGGGCGTTGCCCGGTCCCGCAGTGCCCTCACCCCGCGGACGGCCGTCGCGTGCGGACGCCAGGACGGCGCGCGTGCGGGTGCCGCCGGCGTCCAGGCCGACAACGAGGTCCCCGTCGTCGACGTCCCCGACAGCGAAGTCCCCCACGTCGCGATCCTGGTTCAATTCACTGTTCATCAGCGACCATGGTGGTTGATACATTCGCCGGAGACAAGGCCCGACCGGTTACGGCGGTCGCGTGCCGCCGCGCCGCCGCGCACGCAGCTGCGTCCTGGCGGCGAGGTCGCGCAGGCTCCGAGGAGGACCCCATCAGCACTCCACACGCGTCCACGGCATCCACTGCGTCCACTGCGGTTCCGCCCCCGCCGCCACTCCGCTTCGGCGTCAACTACACACCGCGCCACGGCTGGTTCCACTCCTGGCACGACTTCGATCCTGCGCACGCCCGTGAGGACCTGGCACAGATAGCCGCACTCGGCCTCGACCACGTCCGGGTCTTCCACCTCTGGCCGCTCCTCCAGCCCAACCGCACCCTCATCCGCACCACCGCAGTCGACCAGCTGGTGCACCTGGTCGACCTGGCGGCCGAGGCCGGTCTCGACGTCCTCGTGGACGGCGTACAGGGCCACCTGTCCAGCTTCGACTTCTACCCGGAGTGGACCCGCAGCTGGCACCACCGCAACGTGTTCTCCGACCCCGAGGCGATCGAGGCCCAGGCGGATCTGCTGCGGGCGCTCGGCCGCGCTCTCGACGGCCGCCCCAACCTCATCGGACTCCAGCTGGGCAACGAGCTCAACAACCTGGTCGAGCACAACCCGGTGACGGCGGGGGAAGTGGACCACTACCTCGACACGCTGCTCGCCGCCGCCCGGGAGGGCCTCGGCGGAGACCACCTGGTCACGCACTCCGCCTTCGACGCCGCCTGGTACGGCGACGACCACCCGTTCACTCCCGAGGCCTCGGCCCGCAAGGGCGACCTGACCACCGTCCACCCGTGGGTGTTCTCGGGCGACTGCGCCCGCCGTTACGGCCCCCGCTCCCCGCAGGTGCTGCATCTCGCCGAGTACGGCGTGGAGCTCGCCAAGGCGTACGCCCACGACCCGGCACGTGCGGTCTGGGTCCAGGAGACCGGAGCGCCCGAGCCGCACATCCCCGCGGCCGACGCCCCGGAGTTCGCCCGCGCGACCCTGCTGAACGCGGCCGGGTGCGCGGGGCTGTGGGGCGTGACCTGGTGGTGCTCCCACGACGTGGACCGCTCCCTGGCCGACTACCCCGAACTCGAGTACACCCTGGGCCTCTTCGACTCCACCGGCCGCTCCAAGCCGATCGCGAACGCCCTCGCCGACACCGTCGCGGAACTGCGCGCCAAGCCGCGCTCGACGCCTCCCCGGAGCACCGCTCTGGTGCTGGAGTGCACGCCGGCCACGCGGTCCGTGTCCGGACCGGGAGGCGGGTTCTTCGAGGCCTGGATGCGGCTGCGTGCGGAGGGCATACGCCCGGCGGTCGTACTGGCAGAGCGGGCCGAGGACACCGCGTACCTGACGGCACGGGGTGTCGCGGACGTCGTACGAGTGTCCTGACCGCGCGTGGGGCCGCGCGTGGGGCCGCGCGTATGGCGGGGTGCCGGCGCGGGGTTCATGGTCCGGCCAGCACCTCCGCCACGGCCCGCAGGTTCACGCGGCCGCGGCCGTACGAGCAGAGGGCGTCCCCCTCCTCCGGCATTCCGGTGGACACGCGTACCGCGTCCGGCCGTCCGGCCAGCAGGGCGTCCCGCACCGTCGCCTGCCAGGGGTGCAGCCCCGCGTCGTACGTGGCCACGACCAGGGGCACGCCCTCGGCGCGGCGCAGGACGGCGGCGACGAGGCCCGCGGGGTCGGTCGGCTGTCCGGTGACCGCCGTACCGCTGGCTGTGGGGTCCACGGAACGCAGCTCGGTCAGCAGGTCCTCGCCGCCCCAGTTGAGCGCGGGGTGCGGCGGCGGGAACAGGTCGACGACATGGGCACCCCTCGCGGGCGCCGGCACGAGGCGGCTCCGTACGGCCCGGCGCGCCGCCTCCAGTCCGGCTCCGCCGTCCCACCCGTGGACGGCGACCGCCGGAGTCGCGTACCGCTCGGCCAGCCGCCGCACCCGCCCCGCGGCCTCGCATACGCGCTCCTCCGACAACTCGCCGCTGCCCAGCGCATCCAGCACCGCGTTCCGGCAGGCGAGCGTGATCTGAAGATCCGGCACGGCGACGATGACCTGGTCGGCGCCCGCGGCCAGCGCGAGCCGCGCGCCCGCGGCCTCGCCATAGCGGTCGGCGATCGCCTTCATCTCCAGGGCGTCGCTGACCAGGACGCCGTCGAAACCGAGTTCGTCACGGAGCAGGCCGCTCAGAATGCGGGGGCTCAGGGTGGCGGGGCGGTCCGGGTCCAGCGCCGGGAAGACGACGTGGGCGCTCATCAGCATGGGCACGCCCGCCGCGACAGCTGTTCGGAAGGGGGCGAGGTCGAGTTCGTCGTACGGCCGTGGGTCGACGGCCGTCTCATGGTGGCTGTCGGTGGTGGTGCCGCCGTGGCCGGGGAAGTGCTTGGCGCAGGAGGCGACGCCGCGCGCCTCGGTGGCGGCGATCCAGGCGCGCAGATGGCGAGAGACCAGCTCGGGGTCGGCGCCGAAGGAGCGGGTACGCACGATCGGGTTGTCCGGATGGTGCTGCAGGTCGGCGACAGGGGCGTAGGAGGCGGTAATGCCGAGCGAGGCCAGGTGTCCGGCCAGAGCATCGGCGCAGCGGGCGGTGAGCCGGGGGTCGTCGGCGACACCGAGCGCCCAGGAGCCGGGGACGTCGGGCGCGCCCGCGCTCACCAGGTGGCCGATACCGCCGCCCTCGTTGTCTATGCCCACCAGCAGATCGGGGCGGACCGCCCGCAGCGCATCGGTGAGTTGGCGAACCTGTTCCGCGTCGCGCACGTTGCGGGTGAACAGGATGACCCCGCCCAGCCCGCGGTCGACGAGCCGCTTCAGGGTGTCGGGGACGGTCGTGGTGCCTTCGAAGCCCGCGACCAGGCAGCGGTGGGCGGCCTCGTCCAGGTCGGCGGGAAGAGCAGGGTCGGCGGGTGCGTGGACGGAGTGGGTCACCCCGGAGATGCTCTGGCTCATTCATCCGAAAGTCAAGAACAGGATGGATCATTGATTCACCACACCCGAAGCGCGCACACCGGGGTACGCCCGCGATTCACGGCGAAGCGGGGCGATCGAACATAGGATGGGCATCACTCGTACGGGTGCACACGGGCGCCGCGGCCGTCAGGCCGCGACGACGATCAGCTCCGAGTGGGAGACGTATGGCACAGGCCGCCGACGCAAGCCGGACCATCATCCTGACCGTGGACGACGACCCTGGTGTGTCGCGTTCCGTGGCCCGCGACCTGCGACGACGCTACGGCGAGTCGTACCGTGTCGTGCGCGCAGAGTCGGGGCAGTCCGCGCTCGACGCCCTGCGTGAGCTGAAGCTGCGCGGCGATCTGGTGGCCGTGATCCTGGCCGACTACCGCATGCCGCAGATGAACGGCATCGAGTTCCTGGAGCAGGCCCTCGACGTATACCCGGGAGCCCGCCGCGTGCTCCTGACCGCCTACGCGGACACCAACGCGGCCATCGACGCGATCAACGTCGTCGACCTCGATCACTACCTCCTCAAGCCCTGGGATCCGCCCGAGGAGAAGCTCTACCCCGTCCTGGACGACCTGCTGGAGACCTGGCGGCACACGGACCACCGGGCGGTGCCCATCACCAAGGTCGTCGGCCACCGCTGGTCGGCGCGCTCGTCGGAGGTACGGGAGTTCCTGGCACGCAACCAGGTGCCGTACCGCTGGTACTCGTCCGACGAGCCGGAAGGACGACGGCTGCTCTCCGCCGCCGGCGCGGACGGTCTGCGGCTCCCGCTCGTGATCACTCCGGACGGTACGCCGCTCACCGAGCCCGGGGACCAGGACCTCGCCGCCCAGGTCGGCCTGGCGACGACGCCGGCGGCCGACCTCTACGACCTCGTCATCATCGGCGGCGGGCCCGCCGGGCTGGGAGCCGCCGTGTACGGGGCGTCGGAGGGCCTGCGCACCGTCCTCGTGGAGCGCTCGGCGACCGGCGGCCAGGCGGGCCAGAGCTCCCGGATCGAGAACTACCTCGGCTTCCCGGACGGAGTGTCCGGGGCGCAGCTCACGGACCGGGCCCGGCGCCAGGCGGCGAAGTTCGGCGCGGAGATTCTGACCGCGCGCGAGGTCACCGCACTGGAGGTCAACGGAGGGTCACGCACCGTACGGTTCTCGGACGGCTCCGCGATCGCCGCGCACTCCGTGATCCTCGCGACGGGTGTGTCGTACCGGCAGCTGGACGCGCCCGGCGTGGCCGAGCTGACCGGATGCGGGGTGTTCTACGGCTCGTCACTGACCGAGGCCCCCGCATGCCAGGGCCATGACGTGTACATCGTCGGCGGCGCGAACTCCGCAGGACAGGCCGCCATGTACCTGGCCCGCGGCGCCAAGTCGGTCACCATCCTGGTGCGCGGGTCTTCCCTGACCGCTTCGATGTCGCACTACCTCGTACAGCAGGTCATGGACGCACCCACGATCTCAGTGCGCACCACCACGGTCGTCGAGGCAGCCCACGGCTCGGACCACCTGGAGCAGCTGACCCTGCGCGACACGACGACCGGGCACACCGAACTCGTCGACGCCCAGTGGCTGTTCGTGTTCATCGGCGCGGCCCCACTGACCGACTGGCTGGACGGCACGGTGCTCAGGGACTCCCGCGGCTTCATCCTGACCGGTCCAGATCTGACCCCCGACGGGCAGTCGCCGGTGGGCTGGGAGCTGGACCGGCTGCCGTACCACCTGGAGACGAACGTCCCCGGCGTGTTCGTGGCGGGCGACGCACGCGCCGAGTCCGCCAAGCGCGTCGCTTCCGCCGTCGGAGAGGGAGCCATGGCCGTCATGCTGGTGCACCGGTATCTGGAGCAGTCGTGAACGGGCAGCCGCTGCCGTGTAGCCAGGAGGAGCTCGGCTCCCTGTTCCTGTTCGAGAAACTGGCCCCGGACCAGCTCGCGCGGCTGTGCCGGGAAGGCCGCGTGGAGCGGTTCGAGCCCGGGCCCGTGTACACAGAAGGCGACCCGGCGACCTGCTTCTACGTACTGCTCCAGGGCACGGTCGTCCTCTCGCGCCGTGTCAGGTCCTACGACGTGGAGACCGGCCGGACCTCCACCCGCGGCGTGTACTCCGGGGCCTTCCAGGCATACCTCGGCGACCGGGTGCCGCAGGTGTACAACAGCTCCATGCGCGTCACCGAGCCCTCGCGGTTCTTCGTGCTGCCCGCGGACACGTTCGCCGCCGTCATGCGCGAATGGTTCCCCATGGCCGTACACCTGCTGGAAGGGCTCTTCTTCGGCACCAAGAACTCCCAGGAGGCCATCGGACAGCGAGAACGGCTCCTTGCTCTCGGCTCGCTCTCCGCCGGCCTGACCCATGAGCTGAACAATCCTGCCGCCGCGGCGGTGCGGGCCACGTCGGCGTTGCGGGAGCGGGTCGCCCACATGCGCCAGAAGCTCCGCGCCATCGCGAGCGGCCCGTATCAGCGAGCCAGCCTGGAAACGCTCATCGAGGTCCAGGAACGCACCGCCGAGCGGGTCGCCAAGACCAATACCCTCAGCCCGCTCGAGGCCTCGGACCGGGAGGACGCCATCTCCGACTGGCTGGACGACCACGGCATCGCGGGCGGATGGCAGCTCGCCCCGACGTTCGTCCAGGGTGGCCTCGACACCGACTGGCTTGACCAGGTCGCGGCAACCGTGGACGAGGGCACCCTCGAAGGCGCCGTGCGGTGGCTGAACTACACCGTCGAGACCGAGCTCCTCATGAACGAGATCGAGGACTCGACCACCCGCGTCTCCAGTCTCGTCAACGCGGCCAAGCAGTACTCCCAGCTCGACCGGGCGCCCTACCAGGTCGCCAACGTTCATGAACTGCTCGACAGCACCCTGCTGATGCTCTCCGGCAAGATCGGCCCCGATATCACCGTCGTCAGGGACTACGACTGCAACCTCCCCAAGATCCCGGCCTACCCCGGCGAGCTCAACCAGGTGTGGACAAACCTGATCGACAACGCGGTCTCCGCAATGCACAGCACGGACACCGACGCCCAAGGAACACTGACTGTCCGTACCGCACTCGATGGCGACCACGTCCTGGTGGAATTCGGGGACACCGGACCCGGTGTGCCCGAGGAGATCCGCGACCGCATCTTCGACCCGTTCTTCACCACCAAGCCGGTGGGCGAGGGCACCGGGCTCGGCCTGGACATCTCCTGGCGCATCGTCGTCAACAAACACAACGGAGACCTCCGGTTCGAGTCCGTCCCCGGCGACACCCGTTTCCAGGTACGCCTGCCCCTGACCACCGGGGGCCCCGACGCCCCACAGGAGCCCTCATGAGCACCCCATACGGAATCGACCCCTACGCCCCGCCGAGCGGCACCGGATGCGCCGAGTGCGAAGCCTCCGGTGGATGGTGGTTCCACCTGCGGCGATGCGCGCAGTGCGGCCACATCGGCTGCTGCGACTCCTCGCCGGCGAAGCATGCGACCGCCCATTTCCGGGCCACCGGACACCCGATGATCCGCAGCTTCGAACCGGGCGAAGGCTGGTTCTGGAACTACGAGACCTCCGAGATGTACGAATCCGGTCCGGAGTTGGCTCCGCCCGAATGCCACCCTGCCGATCAGCCCGCACCCGGCCCCGAGGGACGCGTACCGGCAAACTGGGCCGACAGTCTGGACTAGCCGCCACGCTCGTCCGACGGATCTGGCGCCGACGAGCACCGACGCGGATCAGGGCCTATAAGGGATCTGGATCTATGAGGACGGTCGGATCACGACCTATGAGGACAGTCGCGATCAGGACCCCTGAGGACGGCAGCGCGTCAGGAGTCGTCGGCACGTTTGCGGCGCATCCACCTGAGCAGGCCTCTCGACTGCTTGGCATCGGGCAGATCGCCCAGCGCTTCGCAGGCCGGACTCGCCCGCTGCTCCGGCGCTCGTGGAACAGGGATGCCTCCCCCTGACGCCGGCCGCGGCGCGGGCCGGTCCTCCCGGGCTTCGGCCAGGGCCCGTGAAAGGTTCGCACGCACCCACAGGATCTCGTCCGGGTCGTCCGCCGTCATGATCCGCTCGGTCAGCTGCGCCGCCGGGGAATCGGGCGCGCCGTGTCCCGGTGCTTGGGGCCGCAGACGGTTGAGGTAGGAGCGTTCGTAGGGATCCGGGACGATCTCGGCGATCTGGACCGGGTCGAGCAGCGAGGCCACGACCGCGGCACGCTCCCATGTGTCCTCTGTCCGGCGCAGGAACAATCCGGTGTAGCGGCCTCGCCAGTTGCGGGCGCGCACGTCGACGCCCTCCGCGAGCTGTTCCCGCAGCGCGGTGGACACACGGCCTCCGAGCAACGGGGCGTTGGCCTCTTCCCCTGCGAACTGCTCCAACTCCTGGGCGAGATACAGCCAGACGACCGCGCGATAGCGGTTGAGGTAGAACCTCACCGGCACCAGCAGCCCCAGGCGGGCCAGCTTGGTGAACCTGGCCGAGCTGATACCCATCAGCTCAGCCCCCTCGGTCGTGCCCACGACCCTGATCTGCTGCCGCAGTGAGTCGGGAAACCCTTCGGCGGTGCGCACGCGCTCGAGCTCCTCCACGGTGACGCGGCGGCGCCCGCCGGCTTCGTCCGGCACGGTGCGGATACGCCCCAGCAGTACTGCCAGGTCGAACTCGCTCCTCTTCAAGCCGAGTTCGCGGGCCGCGCGACTCTGCGCAACCGGCGGCCGGTCACTGTGCGCAGGGCCCTGAGCGCCCGCGGCCGTCGTCAGCGTGTTGCCTGTCATGTCGGTTCTCCCCCGTGAGACGTGGCTGGTGACTGCTTCCGGGGAAAACCGTAGCCCGACGCCCGCACTCTGCGCCGATCCTGTGGATAACTCTGACGGCAAGCACGTATGCCCAGGTCAGAGGCCGTTTCCAGGGGAGCCATCCGGGCGCCGTTCGTCCACGCCGAGGTGCTCTCCGACGCGGCTCACGAGCAGCGTCATCTCGTAGGCGACCTGGCCGATGTCGGCCTCAGCGGATGTCAGCACGCACAGGCAGCTGCCGTCACCGGCCGCCGTGACGAAGAGCACCGCCTCATCGAACTCGATCATCGTCTGGCGCACGCCTCCCGCCCCGAAGTGGCGGCCCGACCCCTTGGCCAGACTGTGCAACCCCGATGAGACAGCCGCCAGATGCTCGGCGTCCTCCCGCCGGAGGCCGGTGCTCGAACCCGTGACGAGCCCGTCGCTGGAGAGCACCAGCGCATGGTGTACCGAGTCGACCCGGTTGGTCAGGTCGTCGAGCAGCCAGGCGAGTTCCCCGTTCCGCGCCATGATCCGTCTCCCCGTTCCCGATGCGGTCGCCTCCGGTCCGGAGGATCCGAATCGTCAGCCTTCCCCACCGCCGGGTCCCGGGCAAGCAGGATGGAGGCATGGCACAGAAGATGACCGATGATGAATGGCGGGCCTTCGTCTCGCAGGGCACCCGCACAGGCAAACTGTCGACCGTCCGGGCCGACGGCGGTCCGCACGTGACGCCGATCTGGTTTCTGCTGGACGGAGACGATCTGGTGTTCAACACCGGGCGGGAGTCGGTGAAGGGACGGAATCTGGCACGCGACGGAAGGGTGGCGCTGTGCGTGGACGACGACCGTCCGCCGTACGCCTTCGTCATACTGCGCGGACATGCGGAACTGTCCGAGGACCTCGACGAGGTGCGTCACTGGGCGACGCGGATCGGCGCGCGCTACATGGGGGAGGACAGGGCCGAGGAGTTCGGAGCGCGCAACGGCGTGCCGGGCGAGCTTCTGGTACGGATGAGGATCCATCAGGTCGTCGCCCTGGCCGGGGTCGCCGACTGATCAGTCCCGACGTCAGGATCCCTGGACGCCAGGATCAATCACTCACCTCACGGTCGGCCGTCGTCACCCGACCGAGTCGAGCAGCCGGGCGGTGTGCATCCGCCCGGCGTACTCGACCAGCCGGATCAGCACCTCCTTTCCGGAGTCGCGGTCGCGGGCGTCGCACAGCACCACCGGCGTGCCCCGGTCGAGGTCGAGGGCGCGTGACACGTCCGTGGCACCGTAGGTGCGCGCGCCCGGGAAGCAGTTCACTGCCACCACGAACGGGATGCGCCGGTGCTCGAAGTAGTCGACGGCGGGGAAGCAGTCCTCGAGCCGCCGGGTGTCCGCCAGCACGACAGCGCCGAGCGAGCCCTGCGACAACTCGTCCCACAGGAACCAGAAGCGGTCCTGACCCGGTGTGCCGAAGAGGTAGAGCGACAGGCCCGACCTGATGGTGATACGGCCGAAGTCCATGGCGACGGTCGTCGTGGTCTTCTGGTCCACGCCCTCGGTGTCGTCGACCGACTGGCCGGCCTCGCTCAGCTGTTCCTCGGTACGCAGCGGACGTATCTCGCTGACCGCGCCGACCAGGGTGGTCTTGCCCACCCCGAATCCGCCCGCGACCAGAATCTTCAACGCCATCGGGGCCGTCGTGCCGCCACCCGCGGACTCAGAGCGCTCGGAGCCCATTGATTACCTCCCTGAGGATCTTTTCGTCGGGGAGCTGGGCGGGCGGCACGGGTCGGCTGACCGTGACGCAGCCCAGCTCCAGGAGGTCGCCGAGCAGCACCCTGACCACGCCCACGGGCAGATCGGCACCGGCGGCCAGTTCCGCGACCGACTGGGTGTCGATGCGGCACAGTTCGATCAGCGCACGGTGCTCCGGCCCGAGAGCCGTTTCGTCATAGCGCGGCGCGTTCTCGTCGAGCGTGATGAGCGCGATGAGGTCGAAGTACGCCCCTGCCGGGCCCGGCTGGGTCCGGCCGCCCGTCATCGCGTACGGGCGGACGAGAGGCCCCGCCTCGTTGTCGTACCACCGGCCGCCCGGCATCCCCGGGCCGACGGGCCTGTCCTCGGTCATGTGCGTCGCCGCCCTCGGTCATCCGCCGGCCGGCGGGCGCGCGGGCACGCGCGCGGGAGTGTGCAGATGCTCGCCCACCCGCTTCACCAGCCGGGCCATCTCGTACGCCACGAGACCGATGTCGGCCGTCGCGGCGGTGAGAACGGCGAGGCAGGAGCCGCTGCCCGCGGCGGCGACGAACAGGAAGCCGTCGTCCATCTCCACCATGGTCTGGCGTACTCCGCCGATGCCGAACTGGCGGCCCGCGCCCTTGGCGAGGCTGTGGAAGCCCGAGGCCACGGCGGCCAGATGCTCGGCGTCCTCGCGGGTGAGGGCGCTCGAGGCGCCGACGGCCAGCCCGTCGTTCGACAGCACCACGGCATGCCGGACTTCGGCGGCGCGAAGCACCAAGTCGTCAAGCAGCCAGTCCAGTTCACCGGATCGCTGGGCGGCCCCCGTGCTCGGGTCCTGGATCATGCGTGGTCTCCTTCGCTGCTGTCTGCGCCCGGCCCGGAGCCGGGTCTGCGGGGAGCGGAGCCGGTGCCGGGCGGCCGGCCGCCGCCGCGCGCCCAGCCGTCGCGGTACGCCGCCATGCGCTGACGCACCTGCTCCGGACTGCGCTCGTGGTTGTCCTGGGGGCTCGTGGCCGGTGCCGGTTCCTCGGCGCGGTGTTCGCGCAGCTGGGGGGCGAGGCTCGCCTGGCGTATGCGGCGAGGCAGCCCGTCCGACCCGTGTGCGTCCGAGTCGTCCCCAGAGGGCTGCCGATGGAGGCGGAGGGTTGCGACGCCCGGTGGAGGCGCCGGTTCTGAGGGGATGTCGGACGCCTCCACGGCGGCCTGCACCGGTGCGACGAGCGCGGGGCGGCGCGCGCGGTCGCCTGGGACGGAGCTGTGGTCGCCATGCTGCAGGCCCGGCTGTTCCTGCACGCGCGCGTAGTGCCGCTCCTCGCCCGCCGCCGTGTCCGCCGTGAGGGCTGTGGGTGGTTCGGCCGCGCCGGTGTGCAGCAGTGCCGTGGGCAGCAGAACGACCGCGGTGGTGCCTCCGTACGGAGACGTACGCAGGTGCACTTTGATGCCGTGGCGGGCCGAGAGCCTGCTGACGACGAAGAGCCCGAGCCGGTCGCTGTCGAACAGGTCGAGCGCCTCGGACTGTGCGATGCGCTGGTTGGCCTGGTCGAGGGTCTCCTTGCCCATGCCGAGCCCGCGGTCCTCGATCTCCAGGGCGTAGCCGTTGCCGACGGGCTCGCCGTTGATCCGCACCTTGGTGTGGGGCGGCGAGAACTGGGCGGCGTTCTCCACGAGTTCGGCGAGGAGATGGGTGAGGTCGGCGACCGCGGAACCGATCACGGAGGCGTCGGGGAGGTGTCGTACCTCCACGCGCGCGTAGTCCTCGATTTCGGAGACCGCCGCGCGCACCACGTTCGTCAGCGAGACGGGCATCCGCCAGGCGCGGCCGGGTGCGGATCCCGAGAGGATGATCAGGCTCTCCGCGTGCCGCCGCATACGGGTGGTCAGGTGATCGAGGCGGAAAAGGTCACTCAGCTCGTTCGGGTCCTCGGCCCTGCGCTCCATGCTGTCGAGGAGGTTGAGCTGGCGGTGGACGAGGACCTGGCTCCGGCGGGCGAGGTTGACGAAAACACCGGAGATGCCGCTGGCGAGTTCCGCGCGTTCGACCGCGGCGCGCAGTGCGGCCCGGTGCACCGTGCTGAGGGCTTCGGAGACCTGACCGACCTCGTCCTCGGCGGGCGGCCCCGGCGGGGCCTCGGCGCGGATGTCGATCTCCTCGCCGGAGCGGAGCCGCCGCATGGCGTGCGGGAGTTTGCGGCGGGCGATCTCCAGCGCGCTGTTGCGCAGGCTGACGAGTTCGACGACGAGGCCGCGTCCGATGCGTACGGAGATCACGAGGGAGGCTGCCACCGCTGCGAGCCCGAGGAGGACGGCGGCGCCTGCCGACGTGAGCAGGCCACGGGTGAACGGATCGGCCCTGTCCGCGGCCCAGCCCGCCGCATCCGACTGGATGGTGAGCAGCTCGCCCTGCACGGTCGCGTGCGCCGGATCCCACGCTGCCGCCGGGGCGGCTTCTGCCGCCTTGCGGCCGGCCGGCGCACGAAGGACCTTGTCCTCGACGGCGGTCATCGCGGCGTAGGCGCTGCCGTCCGCAAGGTCGCGCCAAGCGGCCCGGTCGGGTCCGCGCAGATCCGCGGCCGCCGAGTCGGTCAGGGTCCGCCTGGTGTCGACAGCGCCGGTGAACAGCCGCAGCCGCTCACCGTCGAGGGAGCCGGTGAGACGCGCGCTGGACAGCAGCGCGTCCTCGCGTGCCAGCATCTCGCCGGCCTGGGAGAACTCGAGCAGCACGCGTGCGTCGGAGCCCAGTTCTGCGTCCTGGATTCCGGTGAGGGAGCCGCCGACCCCGAAGGCGTTGGAGATGGTCTCTGTGTACTGCTCGTACGTCTCAGCCCAGCCCGCCCTGCGCTCCACCACCGCGGTGCGCAGGGTGCGCAGGCGCTCGGCGCCGTCGACAAAGCTGCTGAGACGTTCCGCCACACCGGTGGGCAGGTCGGCGCCGTCGGCGACTGTGTGCCCTTTGCCGAGTCGGAGCTTCGCCACGGCTCGGTCTGTCCGTCCGGCGAGTTTCCTCAGCTCGACCTCGCGTCCGGCGGAGGGTTGGGTTGCGTACCGGGCAGCAGCGGATCGTTCCACCTGGAGGGCGGCGACCGCGTCGGCGACCGGGGCACGGACCTCGGCGTCGACGCGCTGCAACTGGCGCAGTCGCGCGACGTCCTGGGCGGTGCTGACGGTGGCGTGTGCCCACAGGGCCAGCAGGGACATGACCGGCACCATGAGCAGGCAGACGATCTTCGCTCGTACTGTGCGGGGCCGCATCCGCCATCCCGCGCGCGCGGGAGGCGAGGGGGCCTGAGGTGATGCCTCGACGCCCGCGTTCATGTCGGGGTGCTCGTCTGCGGGTGGTCCGGCGTGGGCGCGGCGGCCCCGGGCCGGGGGCGCGGAACGGGGCGGTGCGCCGGTCGTCTGGTTCCTTCGGGGTGTGCGCATGGCCTCCTCGCTCGTCAGGGTTCGGGGCGTGCCTGCCGGACCGTCGCCGGCCCGGACCGCCGCTATCGGGCGAGGCTCTCGACCGGCCGCTGGGCCGACGCGGAGGCCTCGCGCTCCCCCGCGGTGGGAGACAGCGCGACAAACGCCGAGGTCAGGAACAGGTAGGAACCGAGGCCCACGGCGAGGGGGAAGATGAACTGCATGACCGTGGCCCCGGGCAGTGCGGAGCTGGAGGGGGCGACCTGCACGCTCACCGCCATCATTCCGGTGTAGTGCATGCTGCTCACGGCCCCGCCCATGACGAGGGAGGCCACGGCGACTGCGATGGGCGACTTGATGTTGAGCGCCGCCCAGAGTGCCGCGGTCGCCGCGACGACGGCGATCGCGACGGAGAGCCCGACGAGCAGCGGGTCGTAGTTCACATCGCCGTGCAGCCGCAGGGCCGCCATGCCGAGGTAGTGCATGCTCGCGACGCCGAGTCCGGTCGTCAGGCCGCCCAGTACGAGCGCCCGGCCACGGTCACGGCTGTATCCGACGGCGAAGACGCCCGCGCCGACGACGATCATCGCGACGATCAGGCTGAGGATGGTCAGCGGCACGTTGTAGCGGATCTCCGTGCCGCTGACGCTGAAGCCGAGCATCGCCACGAAGTGCATCGTCCAGATCCCGGTACCGATGGCAGATGCGGCGGTGATGAGCCAGTTGCGGCGTGAGCGTCCGGTGGCGGCGAGCGCGCGAACGGTGCAGCGCAGCCCGAGGGCGGCGCCGATACACGCCATCACGTATGACAGCACGGGGGTAAGCCAGCCGAAGGCGGCGTGGTCCAGGTGTCCCATGACCCAGGGACGCTAGCCCCGGCCCGGGCGCACAACGGGCGCACAGTTCGAAAGGTGTTGGAATATGACAGAGAGATGTACCTGAACGATCGCGTCACGCTCGAACATGTGCATGGTCCAGGCGTGCGCGGCGGTGGAGGATCATGGGTGCATGAGCGATGACCACACACGCGTTCAGGAGTTCTTCACGGCCCGCGCGGCCGACTGGGACGCGCGTTTCCCCGACGACGGTCCCGCCTATCGCGCCGCCGTCGGAGAACTCGGACTGCGCCCGGGTGACCGTGTTCTCGACGCGGGATGCGGCACAGGACGCGCACTGCCCGCGCTCCGGGACGCCGTGGGGCCGACCGGGGTGGTGCTCGGCGCCGACGTGACTCCGGCCATGCTGGAGGCCGCCGTACGGGCAGGCCGGGACCGTGCCGGGCGCCTTCTCCTCGCCGACGTCGCACGGCTGCCCCTGAAGGCGGAGTCGCTCGACGCCGTGTTCGCGGCCGGCCTGATCGCGCATCTGCCGGAACCGGCCGAGAATCTCCGGGAGTTGGCGCGGGTGGTGCGCCCCGGCGGTCTGCTCGCGCTTTTCCACCCCATCGGGCGGGCGGCTCTGGCCGCGCGGCAGGGCCGCCGGATCACGCCGGACGACCTGCGGGCCGAGAACAATCTCCGCCCGCTGCTGGCCGGCTCGGGCTGGCACATGACGTCGTACGCCGACGAGGACGCCCGCTTCCTGGCGCTGGCCGTGCGCAGGGCGTGAGAGCGCGAGGACAGAAACCCCCGGCCCGTCGGCCGAGCGCCGAGCGTCTGCGATGATCGCGCGGATCGGCAGCCTGGACCTCTTCTGCCGCCCGGCTGCGGCCTTTACGTTGAGCAGCACATATGAGCGACCTATGGTGGCGGTCCGACAGGGGGAAGGTGGCCACATGTTTGACAGGCTCCGGAAGTTCTTACGCGGCCAGGCGGCAGAACCGGTGCAGAAACGTACGCACAACGTCTTCGAAGCGGCGGCCGTCTACGTCTCGGCATGTGCCGAGGACGATCAGGACCAGATCGACGAGGCGGCTGCCTGGGTGTCGCCGGAGGCCCTGTCCTTCGGCGTCAGAGAACTCGCGTGCCGCGCGGTCATCGCGCTCGCCCGGGAGCGTGACGAATCCCCTGAGGCCGTCGCTCGTACGCTCCTCGGCCTGCCTGCCGCCTGACATCGGTGTGGGTGGGGTCCGGGCACACCAGAGCGGCACTCACGGAGATGCCCGTCTCGGCGGCGTGCGCGAGCCGTTCACGCACCTCGCGAACAGTGCGCGGACGGTAGCCCGGGCCGCAGCCGCAGCAGGACTGGCGGAAGCGGACACCTGATATGAGGACGGCAGTCAGGGCTCGCCATGCCCCGGTGTCCCGGCGCTTGGGCACGGCGAGCGCCGTACCCGCGTTCAGCAACTGGCCGCCGCACCGCGGGCAGATGTCGACCCGCACGCGCGCGTGGTCGGGCGCCTTCTTGAAGGACACGCGGCACGGCAGGCAGACGAAGTGCGTACGGGATCCGGACATGTCCGTGATCGTAGGCGCCGACTGGCGTCGACCACGATCGAATTCCTGTCCATAGGCCCTCGACGAGTTCCTCGGCGAATGGTTAGGGTGCGCCGACGAACGAAGCGATGGGGAGGCTGGGATGGCCGGGACGGACGAGGCCGTCGCCGCTGCCGGGGACGACGCGCTGTACGTGCTGACCGCGGTGCTGCTCACGCCCGCTCAGTTCCCGAGCGTGCTGGGCGACGACTACCCGGAGGCGTGCGGGGCACTGGGCCTCGCGCCACTCGCCGACGGCTACGGCCTGGTGCTCGGTCAGGACGGCGAGGGTGCGCGCTGGACGGTGGTCGTCGACGACGTGTCCCTGGTCGCCGTCGCGATCGCGTCCTGGGACTGCGGCATGGAGTACGACCTGTCCCCCGACGAGCGCTCCGTGGTGGCGGCTCTGCCGGGCTGGCCCCTCGCGGTCGCGGTCGCCGCGCCCGGCGTGCCCGCTCCGCACGATCCCGAGCCGGACCCCGGACTGGCCGACCGGCCGCCGCTCTCACCGCCCGACACCAGCACCTGGGGTCCGGCGCAACGACGGCTCGGAGCGGACGAGATAGCGCTCCAATGGGCGGCCTGGCGGGAGCAGATCGACGACGCCGACTTCGCGCCACCCAGCGCGCCGGTCGGCGACGACGACAGCGACGAGGCGCCTGCCGGGGCAGACGGCCAGGAGGACGGCGCGCACAAGGCACACAGCGGCATCCGGCGGGTCCTCGCGGAGGCGCGTGCCTACGTGGACACTCCGCCGCCCCTGGGACGCGTGCGTTCCTCCTTCGCGTCAGGCGATGCGCGCACGCTGCGTGCCGACGGCCCGGGCTGGTCCTTGGTCGCCCGGACCGACGACATCGCCTTCGTACTGCTCGACGACGAGCCCGGAGAGGTGCTTCCGGTCGGCCGCGGACCTGAGCTTCCCGGACTTCTCGAGGCGCTCGACAAGATGGCGGTACGTCCCTCCTGAGGCACACCGGGATACGCGTCCCACACATAACGCCCCTGGCCTATAGAGCCCGAACCCATAGCTGCCCTCTGACGACGACAGCACGATGAGGCCGCCCACCCGCTGCTTCTTCATGCCGTGCCACGGAGGCTCTCATGCGTGTGTCCAGAGGTGTTCCGCTGCTCGCCGCCGCTCTGCTGGCGGTGGTCGCCACGGGCCCGGCCGCCGCCGGGTCAGCGGCCGACCGCCCGTCGGATCCCGGCGGTGCTCACTGCGACAGGCAGGAACACGTCCGGGTCCCGGGCGCCGAACACCAGCAGCTCGCCTGCCTGCCGGACCTGACGACGGCCGCCCTCGCCGGAACCCCGTACACGGACACGGCAGACCAGGCCGGCCTCACCGCGGCGGGCACCCGCAACCCGTCCGGGGTGCCCGGTCTGCAGATCGACGGGTACTTCCCCGACACCTCGCACTCCAACGCAACGCACGGCTGGCAGCACGACGCGCAGTTCGTGATCCGCCTCCCCGACCGCTGGAACGGGGGTCTCGTGGTGACGGGCGCGCCCGGCACCCGCAAGCAGTACGCGACCGACAAGGCCGTCTCCGACCATGTGCTGTCCCTGGGATACGCATACGCCGCCACCGACAAGGGCAACAGCGGGCCCGACTTCTACCGCGACGGCAGCCGCCCGGGCGACGCCGTCGCCGAATGGAACACACGCACCACCCAGCTCACGCGCGCCGCACGGCAGGCGGTGGCGAAGCGCTACGGGCAGGCCCCGCGGCGCACCTATATGACCGGGATCTCCAACGGCGGCTACCTGACGCGCTGGCAGCTCGAGAACCACCCGGAGCTGTACGACGGCGGCATCGACTGGGAGGGCGCACTCTGGACGGCGGACGGCCCCAATCTGCTCACCTCGCTGCCCACGACGGTGGCCCGGAGCCTCGGGAAGGCGGGGGACGAGGATCTGTACGCCGTGGGCTTCTCGCGCGGTTCCGAGTTTCTGTGGCCGTATCACGAGAAGGCGTACTGGGGGGTGACGCAGAAGATCTACCGTGCCGAGTTCGACCCGGCGTACGACCCTGAGTGCCCGGGCTCCTCGGCCGGTTCGACACCGCAGGAGATCCTGGCGCCGTGCGCCTCCGACGCGGCGTACGACTACGCGTCGCGCCCCGCTTCCGTCCACCGTGCCGTCGCCCGCGTGGCGCTGACCGGCCGGATCGGCAAGCCTCTGATCACGCTGCACGGCGATCTCGACGCGCTGCTGCCGAAAGCCGCCGACTCCGACGTCTACGCCCGGATGATCGACAAGAGCGGCCGTGACGGTCTGCACCGCTACTACACCGTCGAAGGCGGCACGCACACCGACGGCCTGTACGACACGTATCCGGACCGGCTGCGGCCCATCCTGCCGTGCTACCGGGCGGCCTTCGGCGCGCTCACCGCGTGGGTCGAGGACGGCTCCACGCCGCCCGCGGACCGTACCGTCGGCAGGCCCGCGAGCGGCGATGTCGTCAACTCCTGCGATCTGTAGGCCGGTCCTGCGATGTGCAGGGCAGTTCGACCGGCAGCGGCCGTGTCAGCGGCCGAGCTCCTTGCGTGTGACACGGCGCAGCCTGCGCCGCTGCGAGGGGTCGAGGGCCAGATACGCCGCTGCCGGCACCCCGAGCATGATCAGGAAGGCGGCCCACCAGGGCAGCCAGATCAGCAGGATGAGCCCGGCCGCCACACCTCCTGCGGCGATCTTCGCGTTCTTCGACATGTGTCGCCTCCTTCGCGGCTGCTGCCGCTCTCTGCCTTGAGAACGGCCTGGTGCTCCCGGCGGTTCCAGGTCACCACCCTGATACGACCCTGACGTGCATCCCCTACTCGATCCTGAGGGGCTCCCCCACCTCGTGCATGTGGGCCAGCGCCTGGCGGTAGGAGTCGACGAGCCCGGTCTCGGTGTAGGGGATGCCGAGGTCACGGCAGTGGGCTCGCACCAGGGGCTGGGCGAGCCGCAGGTGGGGCCGCGGCATGCTGGGGAAGAGGTGGTGCTCGATCTGGTAGTTGAGCCCGCCCAGGAACCAGTCGGTCACCGGGCCTCCGCGGATGTTGCGCGAGGTGAGCACCTGGCGGCGCAGGTGGCCCCAGCGCTCGTCCGCGTCCGGGTCGGGCATGTCCATGCCCTTGTGGTTGGGCGCGAAGGCCAGGCCCAGGTGCAGTCCGAACAGGGCCTGGTGCAGCGCCGCGAAGGCGACGGCCTTGCCCGGGGACATCGTGGTGAGGAGCAGGGTCGCGTAGCCCGTGACATGCGCCAGGAGGAGGAGTCCCTCGACGGCTCGCTCGCGCGGCGGTTGCCGGCGCAGGTCCCGGAAGCCGTAGATCTTCAGGGCCAGGCCTTCGAGAAGCGTCAGCGGAAAGAAGAGCCAGGCCTGGTTGCGCGTGAGCCACCGGCGGAAACCGGCCCTGGTGCGTGCCTGGTCACTGGTGAAGACCAGGACGTCGGCGGCAACGTCCGGGTCCTTGTCGATGTGGTTGGGGTTGGCGTGGTGGCGGTTGTGCTTGTCGTTCCACCAGGCGTAGCTCATCCCCAGGAGCAGATTGCCGTGGACGAGGCCGATGGCCCGGCTCAGGGACCGGTTGGCGGTGATCTGCGCATGGCCGGCGTCGTGGCCGATGAACGCCGTGCGTGCCGAAAGGACGGCGAGCAGCGGCGCCAGGAGGAGCGTCCACCAGCAGTCACCCAGCAGCACGACGGCGGTGACCGCGGCGCCCAGCGCGAGTGCATTGACCGCGATGCCCAGCGTGTACCAGCCGGTGCGGCGGTCGAGCAGCCCCTGGCCCCGGACCGTGCGCAGAAGGGGCGCGAACTCACTTCCGGCGGGCGGTTTCCCGGCAGCGTCCGGGAAGCGCTCCGCAGTGGCTGCGGCAGCCTGGATCATGGCAGGTCTCCGGTCTCTCGCTGGTCGTCTGACCTCATGAAACGTACGGATCGGTGACCTACGGCGACCATGGAGCCACCACCCGTGCTGAGCCTGGGGCAGGCCCGCATGACATGGGGTGCTGACCACACCCCGGGGGTGGGGCAGTCCGGACGGCCGCGGCGAACGCCCTCCTCGGGGTCCGCGAGTGAGGTACCCTCGACGACTCCGGTCTCAGTAGTCAAATTTGAGGAATGTGGCATCGCTGTGCATGAGCCGCCCGCAGCAACACCCTCCGAGATCTCAGAACTGTCCCGCTGTTCCGTCGTCTTCGTACCCGCCGATCCCGCGCGTGGCGGCAGCGTCGCCTTCTGGCACGCCGACCAAAGCGCGCCGCCGAGTGCGGCCGGGGGCTCGGTCGAGCATCTGACCGTCGCCCTGCCCGGTGATGACGGCATCGAGCTCGTGGGCGTACCCACCCTGGTGATGCCCGTGCGGCAGGCCCTGCCTGTGCTCACACGCGCGCGTGCCCATGCGCAGGCGCATCCGGCGGCAGCCTTCTGGGGAGCGGCAACGGTGCTGGCGCTGCAACTCGTCGCACGCGGGCTGCTGTTGCCCGGGCTGACGCCGGCCGACCACGACGCCTGGCGTGCGGGTCCGCTGCGGCCGGAGGACCTTCAGCGGCTACGCGACCTCGCCGCCTCCATGCCCCCGGGAGCCCACGCGGTCCCGATCGACGGCGCCGGGCCGCCGCGGCTGCCGGACCCCGAGCACCTGCTGCGCGCCTTCCTCGACGCCGTGGCCGACTCGCTGCCGCGCTCCCCCGCCGCTCCGCTCGCGGCGGGCGGTCCGGCCTTCGCGGCGCAGTGGCCGCAGCACATCCCCGAGCACCGTGCCTGGGCCGCCGATGTGGCCGCGGGGCACGACGCGGGCGTACGGATCTCGCTGCGCGTCGAGGTGCCGGGCCTCGCGTCGGCGGCCTCGGACGACACCGCACTCGCGTTCCGGGCCGTGCTGCAGATACACAGCGTCAGCGATCCCACGCTCGTCGCGGATGCGGCCGAGGTGTGGACCGCCACGGGCGCATCAGCGCGTTCGTTCGGGCCCCGCGCGCGGATGGACGCCCTGCTCGCGCTGCGCCGCGCGGCCCGCGCCTGGCCGCCGCTTGCTCCTCTGCTGTCGGCCACCGTGCCCGACGCCGTCGAGCTCGCCGACGACGAGGTCACCGAGCTGCTCGGTGAGGGCGCCCGGCATCTCGCGGCCGCGGGCGTGGAGGTGCGCTGGCCCCGGGAGCTGGCGCACAAGCTGACCACACTCGCCGTCATCGGCCCTCCGGACGACGGCGGCACGTACAACACCGGACGAACGGACGCCGGTCGAACGGGCAGCCGCGCGAGAAACGATGATCGAGGCGACGACCGGACGGCCCGGAGCACCTCCCTCTCCGACGCGCCGTCGTTCCTGTCGGCGGACGCCCTGCTCGCCTTCAACTGGTCGTTCGCACTGGGCGACCAGCAGCTGACCCGTCAGGAGCTGGACCGTCTCGCCGAGGCGAGCCGTCCCGTGGTGCGGCTGCGCGACCAGTGGGTGCTCATCGACCCGGAGGAGGTCCGGCGCGCCCGGGAGCAGCAGGACCGCAAGGTCACCCCGATCGACGCTCTGGGCGCCGTCCTGACGGGTTCCACCGAGGTCGACGGGCGGCGTGTCGAGGTACGGCCTACGGGCTGGCTGGCGACCTTGCGCGAACGGCTGGCCGACCCGGAGGGCATGGAGCCGGTGGGGCAGCCGGCCGCCCTCGATGCGACGCTGCGCGACTACCAGCTGCGCGGCCTGAACTGGCTGGCCCGCATGACCTCACTCGGTCTGGGCGCCTGCCTGGCCGACGACATGGGCCTCGGCAAGACGATCACGCTCATCGCCCTGCATCTGCACCGGCAGACCGATGAGGCATCGGCCGGCCCGACTCTCGTCGTCTGTCCGACGTCACTGATGGGCAACTGGCAGCGGGAGATCGAGAAGTTCGCGCCCGGCTGCCCTGTGCGCCGTTTCCACGGCGGGCGCCGCAGCCTGGAGAGCCTGGCCGACGGCGAGTTCGTGCTCACCACGTACGGCACGATGCGGCTCGACGCCGAGCAGCTCGCCGGTACGCGGTGGGGGATGGTCGTCGCCGACGAGGCGCAGCACGTCAAGAATCCCTACTCCGCCACCGCCAGGCAGCTGCGGACGATCGGCGGGCACGCGCGCGTGGCGCTCACCGGCACACCCGTGGAGAACAACCTCTCCGAGCTGTGGGCCATTCTCGACTGGACCACACCCGGACTGCTCGGCCGGCTCGGCACGTTCCGCAGCCGCTATGCGCAGGCGGTCGAGGGCGGCCAGGACCCGGCCGCCGCAGAGCGGCTCGCCAAGCTCGTCCGCCCGTTCCTGCTCCGCCGCCGCAAGTCGGATCCGGGCATCGCCCCCGAACTGCCGCCCAAGACCGAGACCGACCGGGCCGTGTCCCTCACCACGGAGCAGACCGGACTGTACGAGGCCGTGGTGCGCGAGACGCTCGCCGAGATCTCGGGTGCCGAGGGTTTCGCGCGCCGCGGGCTCATCGTCAAACTGCTCACCGGGCTCAAGCAGATCTGCAACCACCCGGCGCAGTTCCTCAAGGAGGATGATCCAAGGATCGCGGGCCGTTCCGGAAAGCTGGAACTGCTCGACGAGCTGCTCGACACCATCCTCGCCGAGGACGCGAGCGTGCTCGTCTTCACCCAGTACGTCCGGATGGCCCGGCTCATCGAGCAGCATCTGGCGTCGCGCGGTGTGCCCTCGCAGTTCCTGCACGGCGGCACGCCCGTGGCCGAACGCGAGGCCATGGTGAACCGCTTCCAGGAGGGTGAAGTGCCGGTGTTCCTCCTGTCGTTGAAGGCGGCCGGCACGGGGCTGAATCTGACCCGCGCCGGTCATGTCGTGCACTACGACCGCTGGTGGAACCCGGCCGTCGAGGCTCAGGCGACGGACCGCGCGTACCGCATCGGGCAGACCCAGCCCGTGCAGGTGCACCGGATCGTCGCCGAAGGCACGATCGAGGACCGCATCGCCGACATGCTGCTGCGCAAACGCGCACTGGCGGACGCCGTGCTCGGCTCCGGCGAAGCCGCCCTGACCGAACTGACCGATGCCGAGCTGGCCGATCTGGTGGAACTGCGAGGGGGCGACCGATGAGCCGCAGGTACGAAGAAAGCAGCAGCGCGGACGACGAGTACGGCCACACGCACGACCATGCCGGCGAAACCCTGAACGAGCCCACCCTTGAACGCACCTTCGCCGCGCTGCCACCCGCGCGCGGGCGTGGCTTCGCAGTGACCTGGTGGGGCCAGGCCTGGCTGAGGGCGCTGGAGGACACGGCTCTCGACACCGAGCAGGTGAAGTCGGGCCGCAGGCTCGCGCGCATGGGCGCGGTGGGCGCGGTGTCGGTGCGCCCCGGCCGTATCACCGCGGTCGTCCAGGACCGGGACCGCACCCAGCACCGCTCGGACGTACTGCTGCAGCAGTTGAGCGACGTGGAGTGGGACCGCTTCCTGGACATGGCCGTCGAGCGTGCCGGGCACATCGCGGCCCTCCTCGACCGCGAGATGCCACCGCATCTGGTCGAGGACGCGGCGGCCGCGGGCGTGGAGCTCCTTCCGGGCATCGGCGATCTCGAGCCGGAGTGCGACTGCGGGACGTGGGACCACTGCGCGCACACCGCGGCACTCTGCTACCAGCTGGCGCGACTCCTGGACCAGGATCCGTTCGTTCTGCTGCTGATGCGCGGCCGCGGGGAGCGCGAGCTGCTGGACGAGTTGCAGGGCCGCAGTGTCGCGCAGGCCTCCGCGACGGCGGCTCCCGAGGAGGCACAGGAGGAGGCTCCCGAAGGCGTCGACGCCCAGGAGGCGTACTCCGCCGGGCAGATCCTGCCGCCCCTGCCCGCACCGCCACCCGCACCGCAGGAGCCCGGGGTTCCGCCCTCCCTCGACACGGAGGCGGAGCCCGCGCCCGGTCTTGATGTGCTCGGCCTGGAGTTCCTGGCGGCGCAGGCGGCTGCCGAGGCGCACCGGCTGCTGACCGACGCCCTCGCCGCCGGGCACGAACACCAGCCTCTCGCATCCGACCTGACAGTGGATCAGGATGCCGTCCGACTGGCTGCCGATGCCCCCGGGACAGAGATCACGGCACGGCTCGCGTCCGCATCGGGCCGGGGCCGGGACGGCCTCGCCCTCGCCGTGCGTGCCTGGCGGTACGGCGGGGCCGCAGCGCTCCCGGTGCTCGACGAGGAGTGGGCGCCCGAGGGGGAGGGGGAAGCACTGGCACGCGCGCGTGCCGCCCTGGAGTCGGCGTGGGAGGACGACGAACGGCCCGAGCTGCGTGGCGTACGCAACGCCTGGACCGTGGTCGGCACGCAGGCGGTCGGCGCGCAGGCGCAGCTGCGTCTCGGGCGCGACGGCCGCTGGTGGCCGTACCGCAAGGAGCGCGGTCGCTGGGCCCCGGCGGGCCCTCCCGCACACGACCCGGCGACGGCTCTGGCGGTGGCGACCGGCGGCGAGTGAACCGGCGGGCCTGGACGACCACGCCCCTCAGACCAGCGGCTTGGTCAGCTTCCGGTCGCTCGTCCCGTCGTCCGCCGCGAGGCTGCAGGCGACTTTGTCGATGCCCAGCTTGTATCCCGTGGTGTCCGGGTACTGCACGAGGGTGCCGCGTACCGAGCCCGCGGGCTGCTTCTTCGCCTTGGCTGCGAGGGGCTCATCGCAGAGCTCCGTGGCCGCCTTCTTGAGGGCGGCATCGGTCGCGTACGTGCCGTTGATTTCCGCCACCTTCACGACCTCTGCATCGTGCGGCCGGCGGCAGGAGCGCTTCGCCGCCTGGCCGGGCTTGCTGTCGTCGGCGTCGAAGCAGTCCCCGGCGCTCAGCATGTAGTACGGCACGTCGTCGCCCACGGCAGACGGGAGCAGCGACTCGATGTCGCTGGGGAAGTCCGAGGGCGGGGAGGGCACTTCGGTGGGTACCTGGGTGGGGAGCTCGGACGGAACACTCAGTGACGGGGTGGGGGTGCGTGCCGTGCTGCTCTCCGCCGGTGTCTTCCTGTCCGGCGAGTCGTCTCCGCTGCCTGCCAACAGGACCACGGCTGCGACGATCCCGAGGGCCACGATCACCACCAGCGCGATGAACAGGCCGCCCTTCCGCCGGCCCGGCTCTCCTGGCGGTCCGGGAGGCGGCGATGGCGGCCAGCCGCCGCCTGAGGGAGGCAGGCCGCCGCCACCAGGAGGCCAGCCGCCCCCGGAGGGAGGCTGCCCACCGCCCTGGGACGGTGGGCCGTATCCGCCGGAAGGCGGACCGTAGCCACCAGCAGGCGAGCCATACCCTCCGGGATGCGTGCCTCCAGGCGGCGGCCCGAAGCCGCCGCCCCCAGAAGGCGGTGTGTCACTCGGCGGATTGGGAGGCTGAGGCGGTACCGGCGGTATGGCCATACCGTCAAGAGTCGCCTCGAACCGGTCAAGACGCGACCCCGGGGCGGAAGTTGGCGCGCATGGCACGCATACCGGTCACGGTGCGACCGATTCCGGGCTCTTCCGCCCAGACCTCGCGGCCTCCCCTCCCCCGGACAGACGTTCAGCCCCGCGCGCCCAGCAGGTGGTCCATCGCCAGCTGGTCGAGGTGCTCGAAGGCCATGGAGCGGGCGGCGGCCGCCTCCACGTCGAACTCCTCGAACGAGGCGCGGTCGGCGAGCAGCGCGGACAGGCCGTCCTCGGCGGTGGGCTTGGCCAGCTCGTCGAGGCGCGACGCGCGCAGGGCCTCCTGGACTTCCGGGTCGGCGCGGAAGGCGGCCGCGCGCTCCTTGAGGATCAGGTAGTTGCGCATGCAGCCCGCGGCCGACGCCCACACACCGTCGAAGCCCTCGGTGCGCGGCGGCTTGAAGTCGAAGTGCTTCGGGCCCGCGTAGCCGGCGGACTCGAGCAGGTCGACCAGCCAGAACGCCTGCCGCAGGTCACCCGCGCCGAAGCGGAAGTCCTGGTCGTACTTGATGCCGGACTGGCCGTTGAGGTCGATGTGGTACAGCTTGCCCGCCCACAGGGCCTGGGCGATGCCGTGCGGGAAGTTGAGCCCCGCCATCTGCTCGTGGCCCACCTCGGGGTTGACGCCGACCAGCTCGGGCCGCTCCAGGCGCTCGATGAAGGCGAGAGCGTGGCCGATCGTGGGCAGCAGGATGTCGCCGCGCGGCTCATTCGGCTTCGGCTCGATGGCGAAGCGCAGGTCGTAGCCCTGGGTGGTCACGTACTCACCGAGGAGGTCGAAGGCCTCCTTCATCCGGTCGAGCGCGACGCGTACGTCCTTCGCCGCACCGGACTCGGCACCCTCGCGACCGCCCCAGGCGACATACGTGGTGGCGCCCAGCTCGACGGCCAGGTCGATGTTGCGGATCGTCTTGCGGAGCGCGTAACGGCGCACGTCGCGGTCGTTCGCGGTGAACGCGCCGTCCTTGAAGACCGGGTGCGTGAAGAGGTTGGTCGTGGCCATCGGCACCTTCATGCCGGTGGCGTCGAGCGCCTGACGGAAGCGCTTGATGACCGCCTCGCGCTCGGTGTCGCTGGACCCGAACGGGATCAGGTCGTCGTCGTGGAAGGTCACACCGTGCGCGCCGAGCTCGGCCAGGCGCTGGACGGTCTCGACCGGGTCCAGGGCCGGCCGGGTGGCGTCACCGAAGGGGTCCCTGCCCTGCCAGCCGACGGTCCACAGACCGAAGGTGAACTTGTCCTCAGGGGTGGGCTGGTAGCTCATGCCGCGGCTCCTTGCTCGCTCCGACTATTTCGTCATGGCGCTTTACAAATTAGTATGCCAGGGCATCTCTGGGAAGACGGGCCTCGGCAAGACCGGCGGATTCGGTCAGAAAACGGGAACCCCGGGACTCGTCAGGGATGCGCAGAGTCCCCCAGAAACAGCGTCGGCCCCCGGTGGGCCCGGCGCGAGCCGCAGAAACGGAGAGCCCGATGTCAGCAGCGGAGGGACCGCTCGTTGTCGGAGTGGACAGCTCGACGCAGTCCACCAAGGCCCTGGTCGTGGACGCCGCCACCGGGCAGATCGTGGCGAGCGGGCAGGCCCCGCACACCGTCACGTCGGGCGCCGGCCGCGAGAGCGACCCCGAGCAGTGGTGGAGCGCCCTGTGCGAGGCGCTGCGCCAGTGCGGCGACGCCGCCCACGAGGCCGCGGCGGTGTCGATCGGCGGTCAGCAGCACGGGCTGGTCACGCTTGACGCGCAGGGCAAGCCGGTGCGCCCCGCGATGCTGTGGAACGACGTGCGGTCGGCGCCGCAGGCCCAGCGGCTGATCGAGGAGCTGGGCGGGCCCAAGGCGTGGGCCGACCGATTCGGCAGCGTGCCGGGGGCGTCCTTCACGGTCACCAAGTGGGCGTGGCTCGCCGAGCACGAGCCTGAGGCCGTCCGCGCCACGGCCGCCGTCCGGCTGCCGCACGACTACCTCACCGAGCGCCTGACCGGCGAGGGCACCACCGACCGCGGCGACGCCTCGGGCACCGGCTGGTGGGCGTCGGCCGGCGAGTCGTACGACGAGGAGATCCTCGGCCGCGTCGGCCTCGACCCGGCTCTGCTCCCCCGCGTCGTACGCCCCGGAGAGGTCGCCGGAACCGTGCGCGGCGGTGACCTGCCCTTCGCCAAGGGCACGCTGGTCGCCCCCGGCACCGGCGACAACGCGGCCGCCGCCCTCGGGCTCGGGCTGCGTCCCGGCACGCCTGTGCTCAGCCTGGGCACGTCCGGCACCGTCTACGCGGTGTCGCAGCGGCGGCCCGCCGACCCGTCCGGCACCGTGGCCGGCTTCGCCGACGCGCGCGGCGACTGGCTCCCCCTGGCGTGCACCCTCAACTGCACGCTCGCCGTCGACCGCATGGCCACGCTGCTCGGCATCGACCGGCAGGCCGTGGAGCCCGGCGGCAGCGTCACGCTCCTGCCCTACCTGGACGGCGAGCGCACGCCGAACCTGCCGAACGCCTCCGGCCTGCTGCACGGGCTGCGCCACGACACGACGCCCGGCCAGCTGCTGCAGGCGGCGTACGACGGCGCGGTGCACTCGCTGCTCGGCGCCCTCGAGCTGGTGCTCGACGAGGACGCGGACCCGACCGCTCCGCTGCTGCTCATCGGCGGCGGCGCCCGCGGCACGGCCTGGCAGCAGACCGTACGGCGGCTGTCCGGCCGGGCGGTGCAGGTGCCGGAGGCCAAGGAGCTGGTGGCTCTCGGCGCGGCCGCGCAGGCCGCCGGGCTGCTCACCGGCGAGGATCCGGCCGCCGTCGCACGGCGCTGGGGCACCGCACAGGGCCCCGTCCTGGACCCGGTCGAACGCGACGAGGCGGTGCTCGGCAGAATCGGCCGGGTACTGTCCGACGCCGCTCCGCTGCTGGACAGGCGCCCGGACGGGTCCTGATCCGGGGCCGCGGCCCCAACCGGGACCGCGACCGGCCGCGACCGCGGGCCCGGGCCCTGGACCCGCCTCGGCCCGGCCGGCCCCCGGAAGGCGAACCGCCCGCCCCCGGATGCGAAACGACGACAACTGAGGGAGACGAGGACTGAGCGAGGCATGACGGCACCACTGCACGACGCCCGCCGGGGCACGCCCGACACCCAGCAGGGCATGCGTCGCCGCAATCTCTCCCGGGTGATGCACACCGTCGCCGCGGAGGGCCCGCTGTCGCGCGCCGCGGTCGCCTCCCGGATCGGGCTGACACGCGCCGCCGTCTCGACGCTGGTGGACGAGCTGATCAGGGCGGGGCTGCTCGACGAGCTGGGACCGGAGCGCCCCGGCCGCGTGGGCCGAGGCCGTCCCGGCTCGGCGCTCGCGGTGAGCGGCCGGGGCCCGGCAGGCATCGGTGCCGAGGTGGGTGTCGACCATCTCGCGGTGTGCGCGGTCGATCTGCGCGGCGAGGTACGCGCGCGTGCCGTGCAGTGGAGCGACAACCGGGGCCGGGCCCCGAAACCCGTGATCGAGGAGCTGGCCGCGCTGGTCCGTCAGGTGACCGGCGAGGCGCAGAGCGTCGGCCTGCGCCCGGCCGGGCTGGCGGTCGCCGTCCCCGGCCTGGTGGAACGCGGCACCGGGCTGGTCGTCCGGGCACCGAACCTCGACTGGCACGACACCGACCTCGGCGAGCTCCTCGCAGGGGAACTGCCCGTGACGGTGGACAACGAGGCGAACTTCGGCGCGCTGGCGGAACTGTGGCTGGGCGACGGAACTCCCCCGGACTTCGTGCATGTGTCGGCGGAGATCGGTATCGGTGCCGCGGTGGTCGTCGACGGCCGGTTGCTACGCGGCACACGCGGGTTCGCGGGCGAGCTGGGCCATGTTCCGGTGCGCCCCGAGGGCCCGAAGTGCCGGTGTGGCGGGCGCGGTTGCCTCGAGCAGTACGCGGGTGAGGAGGCCGTCCTGCGTGCGGCGGGCCTCGGCCCGGGCGAAGGCCGCGTCGGGCTGCTCGCCGAGCGTGCCGCCCAGGGCGACAAGGACGTACGGCGGGCGCTGCGCGGCGCCGGCACGGCGCTGGGCATCGCCTTGACCGGTGCCGTCAATCTCCTCGACCCGCACACCGTGGTCCTGGGCGGGGCGCTGTCCCGGCTCGCACCCTGGCTGCTCCCTTCGCTGGAGCGTGAGCTCGGGAGCCGTACCGCGAGTCTCGCCTGCGGCGTCGCCGTGTCCCGCCTCGGTCCGGAGGGCCCTCTGCTGGGCGCGGCACACTCGGTCGTACGGGCGGTGCTGGACGATCCGGCCATGGTGGCCAACGGGGTCTGAGGAGCCCCGCTGCGCCTGGACGTTCGGCGGGGCACCACCTGTGGCGCGCAGTGCTCCGGGCACCTTCTGCCGGTCGGAGCCCGCGTACGCTGGAAGGGGACGTTACCTGGAGCTGATCCGGGGAGGCCGCGATGCGCAGCCATTTCCGCTTTCATCTGGATCAAGACGGTCACTCTGTCACCGTCGAGGTCGCACGGCCGTCCGGGACGTCGGAGGTCCTGGTCGACGGAAAGGTGGTCGCCCACCACCGCGGCGGCGGTCACGGTCCGACTGTGCTGGAAGCGGAGCTGCCCGGTGACCCGCCCCAGCCGATCAGTATCACCATCGGTGATCCCCCGGACCGCGACGCTGCCCCTCTGTGCGTGATGGACATCGCCGGCGTGCGGTACTTCATGCCCCTCACACCGCTGACCGGCGCGCACCCCAGCCCACCCGCCCGCACGGCTGGACGGGCGAGGCGGCTTCGCCGCCTGCGCCGGCATGCGCGCCGTATCGTGGCGCGGCTGGGCGCGTAAGACGCCCTGGGGCTGTTGGGCAAGTCCAGCGCGATGACGCCGACCGCCCGGGCCGCTCACGGATCGAGGTGGCTGACGATCTCCGCCGTCGCCGAGAGGCCCTCATAGATGGTCGGCGCCATGCTCGTGCTCGCGAGATAGAACCCGAGCAGGATGCACACCAAGGCATGCGAGACCTTCAGCGAGCCGTTACGCATAAAGACCACCGCCAGGATCAGCAGCAGTAGCACCGCAGAAATTGAAACAGCCATCGCCCGGTCTCCTCCGCCACGTCGACACCCGTGGCCTCCGGCCGCAAGTCTGGCGTAGCGGAGGGACCCTCCCGGCGACTGGCGTGTCCCCCGAAAGTGTGTTGACTCGCTGTGATGGCAAAGCCCTGAACTGGGGGACCGCTCAATTACGCCTTGTCGTGAGCGTCCAGGAACGCCTCGAGGCCCGCCAGGTCGTCCGTGTTCAGGTGGTCGACGTCGGCGGCGACCAGCTCGCTCCACACCGCGTCGCGTGCGGGCCCTGCCAGGTCGGGAGTGGCCCAGAAGCGCACGCGCTGCCCGCGCGCGTGGGCGGTGGAGACGATGCCCCGCAGCTTGTCGCGCTCCGCCGCTGGGAACGGACCGACTCCCTGCCAGGTGAAGTTGTTGTTCCAGTTGTCGCTGATCAGCGGGATGAAAGAGGCGGGCGCCGACGATCCGAGGTCGGCCAGCCGGCCGTCGTAGAACGCGCGGCGCACCTGCTGCGCCTCCATCGGGACACGGGCCGCCCGGTCCCCGGAGATCACGGCGGTCACCGCCTTCTGGTGCACGGTGCCGTGCGCGTACGAGGTGAAGATCTGCCGGTAGCGCTGGAGGCGGCGGTCGAGTTCGAGGTACGTCGAGGCGCCTTCGGTCTTGATGTCGATGAGGAGCTGCAGGGGCGCGCGATAACCGCGGTACACGGAGCCGTTGTTCGCCCGGATGCGGGCCAGCAGTGGGTCCAGGTACAGCGATTCGAGCGTGCGGGACGGGTCGAGGTCCACCGGGTCGTGCGCGACGAGCAGTTGGTCGCCGACGAGGTAGATGTCGGCCTCCACGCTCGTGAAGCGGTGGTCCAGTGCGTCGAACAGGGGCCGGGGGTGCTCGTAGTCGTTGTGCGCGTGGGCGCGCCGGAGCGGTCGCGGCCCGCGCTCTCGCTCACTCGCGCGGGCATGCGCGGCGGGAGCGGCGACGCTGCCCGCGAGGGCGGCGCCGAGGGTGATGAGGGCTCTGCGGCGGGTGGTAAGGGCCATACTCAGCCTCCCGGAAGTGCGGTACGGGACACCGGCGAGTATGGGGGCCCGGGATGCGCAACCGGCATGACTGCGCACTGAGTTGGCTGGACTGCCGCCCTGCGTTCACTTCGCGACGGAGCCGCACCTCGCGTTCACCCGGCGAGCATGGCGAGCGGCAGCGAGGGCACGGCGTACTCGTGGCGGTTCGCCGACAACCGGCTCAACCACCGCCGCTGCTGCGGGGCCGACTGGTTACCGGCGGGGGCGATCCCAAATTCGCGTGGTCCAGGTCTTCCGTGCCTAGGGGTCCGCCTTCGAACGACGGATCTTGCCCAGAGCAGAACGATGCGCGGGCGACCTTGACCTTCTCCGGGCCGCCCGCGACGCCGATGACGGTGGCGCCCGCCGCGGCGCCGTGCTCGTGGCGCTGCTCGGGCTCGCGGTGGTCCTGGCGCCGGGTGAGGCCGTCGCGCCGGGCATCGTCCTCCTGGTCTGCGGGGTTTCCGTGGCGGTCCTGGGGGTGGCGCTCATCGTGCTCGTGCTGCGGATGCTGCTCGCTCAGGCCGTCGCGCGCGACATCGAAGCGGCGCAGATGCAGGCCGAGCTGGCAGAGGTGATCTGATGCCGATCGCCGTCGACATCGACGTGATGCTGGCCAAGCGGAAGATGTCCGTGGGCGAGCTCGCGGACCGCGTCGGGATCACGCCCGCCAACCTGGCAGTACTCAAGAACGGCCGCGCCAAGGCGGTGCGCTTCTCGACGCTCGCGGCGCTCTGCGAGGTGCTCGAGTGCCAGCCGGGAGACCTGCTGCGCTGGGAGAACGAAGACGTCGCCGACGGGTGACGTCAGCGGCATGGCGCGGGCTGTGCCCGTCGCGCAGGGGGGTCCTGCGCGACGGCACGGTGTGGCTGCCCCCGTCAGGCGATCGCCGCTCCCCCAAGGCCCGGGACGACGGCGATACGACCGGTCGTGACGCCGTCGGCGACGCGCTGCACGGCCTCCGCCGCGCCCTCCAGCGGCACACGGTCGCTGACGAGGGGCTTGATCGCGCCCTTCGCGGCGAGCTCGGTCAGCTGCTCGTGGCAGTGCAGGACCGCCTGCGGGTCCTTCGTGTTGTACAGGCCCCAGTGCAGGCCGAGGATCGAATAGTTCTTCACCAGCGCGTGGTTGAGCGCGGGCGTCGGAATCGTGCCGCTCGTGAACCCGACGACGACGATCCGACCCTCGAACGCCACGCACTTCGCCGACTGCGCGTACGCGTTGCCGCCCACCGGGTCGTAGATCACGTCCGCGCCCCGGCCGCCGGTGGCCTCCTTGACCGCGGCGACGACGTCGTCCGTGCGCCGGTCGAGCACGAGATCGCAGCCGAGCTCTCGGGCGACCCTCACCTTCTCCGGGCCGCCCGCGACACCGATGACGGTGGCACCCGCCGCCTTCCCGAGCTGCACGGCCGCGCTGCCGACGCCGCCCGCGGCCGCGTGCACGAGCAGCGTCTCGCCCGCCTGGATACGGGCGCGGCGGTGCAGGCCGAACCAGCCCGTCTGGTAGCCGATGTGCAGCGCCGCCGCCTCGGCGTCGTCCAGCGCGTCGGGCGCGGGCAGCAGGGCGGCCGCATCGGCGACGGCGTACTCGGCGAAGCCTCCGTACGGGAGCGCGGGGTTCGCGATGACGCGGCGGCCGTCCTCGGTCTCGCCGCAGATCTCCACGCCGGGCGTGAACGGCAGCGAGGGCCGGATCTGGTACTGCCCGCGGCACAACAGGGCGTCGGGGAAGTTGACGTTCGCGGCCCGCACCCTGAGGAGGACCTGCCCGTCGCCGGGTACCGGCTCGGCCGTCTCCTCGAGGCGCATCGCCTCCCTCGGCTCGCCGTTCTCGTGCACCTGCCATGCCTGCATTGCGGGGCCTCCACGGGACTGTTCGTAGAACCAGGCTCGGACACGCATACTAAGCGGTCGCTTGGACATGTGGGAACAGTCGCGTCCATCACTGTCCGCGTGAGTTCCCCTGCGCGCGTCGCGCGTCCCGTCGGCCTCAGCGGCCGAAGACCTCGAACGCCACCGCGGGCTTTCCGCCGAACCGCCGACCCGTGGCCTCGGCGTTGTCGAAGAGGAAGGTGCGGCAGTACGTCTCCGGATCCTCGTCTGTGAGCGCCTCGATGTAGGTGCGGTGTTCCAGCAGGGAGCGGACCGACCGCTCAAGACCCGGGGTGGCGTCCACGGCGTGGGTCGGCTGTGCGGATCCGGCGACGGCGACCCAGCGCACCCCGTTCCACGGCTCGAGGCCCTCGTCGGCGAGCTCCGGGAAGATCCAGCGGTTGCCGGCGTCCGCCGCTGCGTCGAGGGTGGCGCGGCCGACGGCGACATGATCCGGTGTGTTCCAGGCGACGCCGCCCCAGGTGTCGCGGTGGTTGAGGGTGATGACCAACTCGGGCCGGTGGCGCCGGATCGCCGCGGCGATGTCCCGGCGCAGCCGGAGTCCGTACTCGATCACGCCGTCCTTGTGGTCGAGGAACTCCACACTCGTCACCCCGACGACGGCGGCGCTCGCCCGCTGTTCCTGTTCCCGCAGGGGGCCGCACTTGGCGGGCTCCAACGTGTCGATGCCCGCCTCTCCGCGGGTGGCCAGGACGTATGCGACCTCGCGGCCGGCGTCGGTCCATGCGGCAACCGCGGCCGAGCAGCCGTACTCGAGATCGTCGGGGTGGGCCACGACGGCGAGGGCGCGCTGCCAGTCGGTGGGCATGGGTTCGAGTTGCGGCTCGGTCGTCGGGTCGGTCTGCGGGTCGGTCATGAACGGGAGCCTATGCGTCGCGGCCTGGTCTGGAGTATCTCCCGGCTCCGGGTAACATCCGCCTCCGCGTAGCCTGAACATGGGAGGAAGTCGGTGGCACCGCACTCGGAACCCGGCGTGCTTGCCCGGATGGCCGATCTGCTCGGTGAGACGCCCCCGGAACAGGGCGGAGCACTGTGGCGGCTGGCTGCCCGGGAACGGCAGTTGGACGCGAACGTGGTGCGTCTGACGCCTGGGGCCGATGTCGCCGCGCACACGGAGCCGGATCTCGACGTACTGCTGTACGTGACCGACGGCGGCGGGCAACTCGACGCGGAGGGCAGACGGCACACGCTCGAGCCGGGAAGCCTGACGTGGCTGCCGCACGGCACCCGCCGGTCGCTGTCGGCGGGCCCGGACGGCATGGCCTATGTCACGGTGCACCGCCGCAGGCCCGGCCTCACGATCCGCTCGGCCGCACCTGGGCGCGAGCCGCAGAGGGGGAGCGAGAGCGAGCCGCAGGCGGAGGCCGCGCCACAGCCCCCGCGCCGGCCACACCCGAGCGAGCCCGTGGCACAGCCGGAAGGCGGCGATGCCGCCTGTCTCCTGCACCGTGTCTGCCCCGACTGCGGGCGTCTCGCGTCGGAGCGCGACGCCCTGTACTGCAGCCGGTGCGGCACCCGCCTCCCGTCGGAGGAGTGACCGCCCTTCCGACGTCGGCCCGACGTCAGCGCGTGGCCAGGCTCGAGCGGCGCACCACGAGCTCCGGCTGGAGCACGACCCGCTTGTGCTCGTGCGGCGCCGACGCGGTCTCGGCCTCCGTCTCCTCCAGGAGGAGCTCGGCGGCGAGCGCGCCCATGGTCACCGCGGGCTGACGCACCGAGGTGAGTGGCACGGCCGCGGCGGCCGCGAACTCGATGTCGTCGTACCCGACGATCGCCAGGTCGTCCGGCACGCTCACCCCGGCCGCGAACATGGCCTGCAGGACGCCGAGCGCGAGCAGATCGTTGGCGCAGAACACCGCCGTCGGGCGCTCGGCCAGCCCGAGCAGCCGGGCCCCGGCGTCACGGCCCGCGGCCACATCGAGCCGCTCGGTCGGCAGTTCGCGCAGCGCATCGGGCCCGAGCCCCGCCTCGGCGAGCGCATTGAGGGCTCCCGTCCGGCGGTCCCGGACCTGGTTCAGCCCGGGCGGCCCGCTCACATACGCGATGGAGCGGTGCCCGGCGTCGACGAGATGCCGTACGGCCAGCGCGCCGCCCACCACGTCGTCGACCGAGACCGAGCACTCGGTGGTGCCCTCGGCGACCCGGTCGACGAGCACGAACGGGATGCCGTGGCGGCGGAACGTCGCGATGTTGCGTCCCGTCGCGTCGGCGGGCGTCAACAGCACACCGCGCACCCGCTGCTCGGCGAAGAGCGACAGGTACTCGGCCTCCTCGCCCGCGCTCTGCGCGCTGTTGCAGACCATGACACCAAGACCGGCCTGGCGCGCGGCCCGCTCGGCGCCGCGCGCCACGTCCACGAAGAAGGGGTTGCCCATGTCGAGGACGAGCAGACCCATGATCCGGCTACGGCCGGCCCGCAGTTGTCGTGCGGACTCGCTGCGGACGTAGCCGAGCCGGTCGATCGCGGACAGCACCCGGGCGCGGGTCTCGGTGGCCACCGTGTCCGGACGGTTGATGACGTTCGAGACCGTGCCCACGGAGACTCCGGCAGCGCGGGCGACGTCCTTGATACCCACCGACTGGGCCATCAGGCTGGGACCTCCTGGGGGACGAGAAGCGGCGGGCATGCCCTCACATTATCCGTGCACGCGCCGAATGCGCCGGTCACGAGGGAAGCCGGAAGTCGACGACATGGAGCGGCGAGGGGGTCGTACCGCTGGACTTCTCCTGGTACATGACCGACAGGACCCCGTCCTGCGCGACCCTCGGCTCGTCGATCACGACCTCACCGAAGGCGTTCAGGCCGCTGCCGTCGTACAGCAGCTTCCAGTCCGTGTATCCGGAGGACTTGGAAGCGCCGGCGATCCTGCCGAACGGGAAGATCGCGTACGCGTTGTCGTACTTGTCGAGGATCAGCTTGGTGCGCTGACTGGAGTTCAGTACGACCGGGATCTCGGTCTTCTGCCAGGTGCCTGACGAGTTCTTGCGGACGTGGAAGGCGCGGCCGTTGTTCGTCCGGTCGGTGACGTAGTTGGTGGTGCACTGGCCGAAGCGGCCTGGCACATAGCTGATGATCGCGTGGGGCAGTCCGGCCGAGTCGGTGAACTGGCTCTCCTGGTTCATCAGCGAGTGGTCGGGGTTGAGGGGGTCGACGACGAGTCCGGCGTCGGTGACGGCGACCTTGTCGGAGCCGCCGGTGGTGCCGACGACGGTGCCCGCGTTGTTCCGCCAGGTGCGGCCACGGTCGTCCGAGTAGACGTAGCCGGTGTCGTGGTTGGTGATGCCGCCGCTGTTGCACATCACGGAATTCGACTGTTCGCGCCAGGTGAAGAAGGAGTGCAGTCGGCCGTTCTTGTCGTAGTCGATGCCGTGCAGGTACATGTTGCGGGCGGTGCTGGAGCCGTGCTCGCTGGCGTACGTGCCGGTGGAGCTGCTCCACTCCCCCAGCGCGGTCCACTTGGTTCCGTCGTACTCGGCGAGTGCGTTGCGGCCGTTGCCCGAGATCCCGACGCGGTAGCTGAGCTGGAGCCTGCCCTCGGGCGTCGAGACGAACTGCGGATACGTGAACTGCGAGGTGAGCGCGAGTCCGTCGAGGGTGGACTGCGGCGCGCCGAAGCGGCTCGCGGTCCAGCTCAGTCCGGCCGGGTTGTCGAGGAGGCCCGCCACCGACTTGACGTAGGTGAAGCCGTCGCTGTGGGAGTCCATGTTGAGGTGCAGCCGGCCGTCGGTCTTCGACACCCCCATGGAGATGACGTTGTGGGAGTCGTTGTAGCGGAGCGTGTGGCCGACCTTGACGGTCGACCAGGTGCTCGCGCCGAGCGCGCGGCGGCCGACGACGGCGTTGCGGTCGGCGGTGTACCAGGCGGCGTACTGGTAGCCCTTGTACGTGAACAGCCCGTTCTTCTGGAACGAGTTGTTGTTGACCAGGCCGTCGTAGGAGACGAAGAAGATCGCTTGGGAGTCGAGGGTGGTGTTGCCGGTCAGGGTGACCGAGGGGCCGGGATCGGCGGCGCGGGCCGTGCTAGTGACTGCCACGGCGCTCAGTCCCGAGGCGAGGGCGGTGGCCAGCAACGTGCGTCTTCTCATGTCCGCATGCTCCTGAGATGGGGGGTGTGTCAGGCAAGATGGAACACTTCGGTGAGGGGTTTCATGGCCTCGTCGGGCCGGGCGCCGTCCAACGACTCGAAGAACGGCGCCATCTCCGCCTGCCAGCGGGCGTTGACGTCGGTGGCCTCCATGCCGGCCTGGGCGGCCGCGAAGTCCTCGGTCTCCAGATAGCCGACCAGCAGGCCGTCCTCGCGCAGGAACAGCGAGTAGTTGTGCCAGCCGGTGGCCGAGAGCGCTTCGAGCATCTCGGGCCACACGGCGGCGTGCCGCTCGCGGTACTCGTCGAGGCGGTCCGCACGGACCTTCAGCAGAAAGCACACGCGCTGCATCAACGACCTCCAGGTACTAGAAGTTGAACTGGTCGATGTTCTTCTTGTCGAACACGGTCGGCTTGCCGAGGCTGATCACGCCGTCCTTGCCGATGGTGTAGGTGCCCATGTCGCCGGCCTTGAAGGTCTCACCCTCCTTGCCGGTGATCTGCCCGGAGACCAGGGCGACGGAGGTACGCGCGGCGAGCTCGCCGAGCTTGGCCGGGTCCCACAGCTCGAACGCCTCGACGGTGCCGTTCTTGACGTACTTGCGCATGTCGTTGGGGGTGCCGAGGCCCGTCAGCTTGACCTTGCCCTTGTACTTGGAGCCGGACAGGTACTGGGCCGCGGCCTTGATGCCGACCGTGGTCGGGGAGATGATCCCCTTCAGGTTCGGGTACTCCTGGAGCAGGCCCTGGGTCTGCTGGAAGGACTGCTGGGCGTCGTCGTTGCCGTAGGCGACCTTCACCAGCTTCACGTCCTTGTACTTGGGATCCTTGAGCTCGTCCTTCATGAACTCGATCCAGGTGTTCTGGTTGGTCGCGGTCTGCGCTGCGGACAGGATCGCGATCTCGCCCTTGTAGCCGATCTGCTCGGCGAGCAGCTGCACCTCGGTGCGGCCCAGGTCCTCGGCGCTGGCCTGCGACACGAAGGCGTTGCGGCAGTCGGCCTTGGTGTCCGAGTCGTACGTGACGACCTTGATGCCGTTCTTCATGGCCTGCTTGAGAGCGGTGCACAGGGCGCCCGGGTCCTGCGCCGAGACGGCCATCGCGTCGACCTGCTGCTGGGTGAGCGTGTTGACGTAACTGACCTGGCTGGAGGTGTCGGTGGCGCTGCTCGGACCGACCTCCTTGTAGCTGGAGCCCAGCTCCTTCAGGGCGGCCTCGCCGCCCTTGTCGGCGGAGGTGAAGTACGGGTTGTTGACCTGCTTGGGCAGGAAGCCGACGGTCAGGCCCTTCTTGAGTTGCGCGTTCGGGTCGGCCTTGCCGGCCGAGGCGGAGGATCCGCCCTCGTCCTTGACGTCGTTCTTGGTGGTGCCGCCGCACGCGGTGGCGGCCAGGGCGAGCGAGGTGACGGCGGCGAGGGCCGCGCAGGTGCGGCGGATCGAAGACTTGCGCATGACGGGGTCCTTTACGGGTGAGTGGGTGCGCCCCAAAGGGGCGCGGGGCTGTATCGATATGCGGCTCCGCCGCGATGGGGGTCCCCCCTGTTCTGGGGGTCCCCCCTGCTCGAGCGAAGTCGAGAGCTTGGGGGAGAAGCCGAGAACTTGGGGGAGCGACCAGCCACAGACGGCCCGCAGCTTTCAAACGGCCTATCCAGCGGAGCGTGCGGCCCTCGCGACCGAGATCTGGCGCCCGACCCGGGGGCCGAGCACCGAGACGACGAGCAGGACGCCGGTGACGACGATCTGTGACTGGGCGGAGACGTTGACGAGGCTCATCACGTTCTGCAGTGCGCCGAGCAGGAAGACTCCCGCGATCGCGCCGCCGAGCGTGCCCTTGCCGCCGTCGAAGTCGATGCCGCCGAGCAGCACCGCGGCGATGACGGCCAGTTCGAGGCCGGTGGCGTTGTCGTAGCGGGCGCTGGCGTAGTGCAGCGCCCAGAAGACGCCGGTGAGCGCGGCCATCAGACCGGTCACGGTGAACAGGATCAGCTTCTGCCGCTTGACGCGGATGCCCGCGAACCGGGCGGCCTCCTCGCTGGCGCCGATGGCGAACAGCGAGCGGCCGAACGGCGTGGCGTGCAGCACGACCACGGCGATCGCCAGCAGCACCAGGAAGGGCAGGAGGGCGTACGGGACGAAGGTGTCGCCGATGCGTCCCGCCGCGAAGTCCAGATACTGCGTGGGGAAGTCGGTCACGGCGTCCGAGCCGAGGATGATCTGGGCGATGCCTCGGTAAGCGGCGAGCGTACCGATCGTGACGGCGAGAGACGGCAGCCCAAGCCGGGTGACGAGCAGGCCGTTGACGAGCCCGCACACCGCGCCGAGCAGCAGGCACAGCGGGATGATCATCTCGATAGTCATGCCCTGGTTCCACAGCGCGCCCATCACCGCACCCGACAGACCCGCCGTGGAGGCGACCGACAGGTCGATTTCGCCGGACACCACGAGCAGGGTCATCGGCAGGGCGATCAGCGCGATCGGCAGCGTGTTGCCGATCAGGAAGGACAGGTTGAGAGCGTTCCCGAAGCCGTCGACGAAGCCGAAGGACAGCAGGAGTACGACGATGAGGAGGGCGCCGACGACCGTGTCCCAGCGGACGGCGCGCGCGAGGGGCGAGTCAGCCATGGCGGGCGTTCCTCTTCTTCAGGGCGGACGCCACCCGCAGTGCGACCACGCGGTCCACGGCAATGGCGAGGATGAGCAGGATGCCGTTGATGGCGAGCACCCACACGGAGCTGACGCCGAGGGCGGGCAGCACGCTGTTGATGGAGGTCAGGAGCAGTGCGCCGAGCGCCGCGCCGTAGACGCTGCCGGAGCCGCCGGTGAAGACGACGCCGCCGACCACGACCGCGCTGACCACGGTGAGTTCGTAACCGTTGCCCGTGCCGGAGTCCACGTTGCCGAACCGGGCGAGGTACATCGCGCCCGCGAGACCGGCCAGGCCGCCGCAGAAGGTGTACGCGGCCAGGATCCGCTTGCGGACGGGGATGCCGGCGAGCCGCGCGGCCTCCGGGTTGGAGCCGAGCGCGTAGAGCTCACGCCCGCTGCCGAAGTGCTTGAGGTAGTAGGCGGTGGCCACGAGCACGGCCAGCGCGATCAGCGCCAGATACGGCACCGCCGAGATGCCGCCGGAGCCGAAGTCGACGAATCCGCCGGGGAGATCGGCCGCGGTGATCTGCCGTGAGCCGACCCAGATCGAGTCGATGCCGCGGATGATGTAGAGCGTGCCGAGGGTGACGACGAGAGCGGGCACCTGGCCGAGGCTGACGAGCAGGCCGTTCAGGAGGCCGAAGCCGACGCCGAGCAGCACCGCCAGGGCGATCGCCACGACGGAGTTCCCGCCGCCCTGCAGATAAGTCCCGGCCGCGAAGGCGCTGATGCCGAGCGTCGAGCCGACCGACAGGTCGACGTTCCGGGTGATCACGACCAGCGACTGGCCCGTGGCGACCAGCACCAGGATGGTCGCGTTCAGCAGCAGGTCCTTGATGCCCTGCTCGGAGAGGAACTCGCTGTTGCCCGCCTGAGTGATCGCGATCATCACCAGGAAGACGACCAGGATGGCGAGTTCGCGCATCTTGAAGACCCGGTCGACCAGGCGGGTGCCGCTCGACTTGGGTATCTCGGCTGCGGGTGCGGGGTTGGGAGCGGTCACCGTCATGCCGCCCTCCCGGTTGCTGCGGCCATCACGGATTCCTCGGTGGCTTCGGAGCGTGGGATCTCGGCGGTGAGCCTGCCCTCGTGCATCACGAGCACGCGGTCGGCCATGCCGAGGATCTCGGGCAGGTCGGAGGAGATCATCAGGACGGCGACCCCGTCGGCGGCCAGCTGGCTGAGCAGCCGGTGGACCTCCGCCTTCGTACCGACGTCGATGCCGCGGGTCGGCTCGTCGACGATCAGCACCTTGGGGGCGGTGGCGAGCCACTTGGCGAGGACGACCTTCTGCTGGTTGCCGCCGGACAGCGTGTTCACGGTGTCGGCGATCCGGGCGTACTTCACCTGGAGCTTGACCGCCCAGTCGAGGGAGCGGCTGCGCTCGGCGCCGCGGTCCATCAGGCCGGCCTTCACGGTCGTACGCAGGCCGGTGAGGCCGATGTTCCGCTCGATGGACATGTCCATCACCAGGCCTTGGGCGCGCCGGTCCTCGGGGACGAGGGCGAGCCCGGCGGCCATGGCGGTGGACGGTGCGCCGTTCGTCAGCGCCTTGCCGTCGACCTCCACCTCACCGGCGTCCCAGCGGTCGACGCCGAAGACGGCCCTGGCGACCTCGGTGCGGCCGGCGCCGACGAGGCCGGCGAGGCCGACGATCTCGCCGCGCCGCACCTCGAAGGAGACGTCGGTGAACACGCCCTCGCGAGTCAGGCGCCGCACACTCATCGCCACCTCGCCCGGCTGCACCTCCTGCTTGGGGTACAGCTCGTCGAGATCGCGCCCGACCATCCGTCGTACGAGATCGTCCTCGGTCATGCCGTCCAGCGGCTCGCTGGAGATCAAGGCGCCGTCCCGCAGAGTCGTGACCCGCTGGCAGATCTGGAAGATCTCCTCCAGGCGGTGCGAGATGAAGAGCACCGCGGCGCCCTGCTCGCGCAGGGTGCGGACGACGCCGAACAGGCGCGCCACCTCGCTGCCGGTCAGGGCGGCGGTGGGCTCGTCCATGATCAGGACGCGTGCGTCGAAGGAGAGCGCTTTCGCGATCTCGACGATCTGCTGGTCGGCGATGGACAGGCCGCGCGCGGGGCGGTCGGGGTCGAGTTCCACGCCGAGGCGCTGCATCAGGGCGGCGGTCGCCTCATGCGTGGCCTTGTGGTCGATGCGGCCGAGGGCGCGCCGGGGCTGGCGGCCCATGAAGATGTTCTCGGCGATCGACAGGTCGGGGAAGAGCGTGGGCTCCTGGTAGATCACGGCGATGCCCGCATCCCGGGCGTCGGCCGGACCGTGGAAGACGGTGGGCTCGCCGTCCAGCAGCACTTGACCGGCGTCCGGTCGGTGCACCCCGGCGAGCGTCTTGATGAGGGTCGACTTGCCCGCGCCGTTCTCGCCGGCGAGTGCGTGCACTTCGCCGGGGAACAGTTCCAGGGATACGTCCCGCAGGGCGCGTACGGCGCCGAAGGACTTGGAGATGTCCTTCAGCGCCAGCACGGGGGCCGGACCCGTGTCGGACCGGTGGGTCATGGGGGCTCCTCAACGACGCGGGCAGAGCCGCCTCACGACGTCGTGAAAGGTTTCAACTAGGTTGCCGGGACGTTAGGCATGCCACGCAGGTCGCGTCAATGGGTCCGTGTCGAAATTTTCGACGCCAAATAGTCACGACAGGGTCACGGCGGTCAGTCTTTGTCCGAAGGGTTGACAGCCCTTCGGACGGCTCATAGCTTCGCTCTCTGAATCGATTCAGAATCTTTCAGTACGCGTCTTTCAGACCCGATGTCACAGGAGCCCCGAAGTGACCGAGCTCGCCGCGGTGAAGGCCGCGCTCAAGACCCAGGCCGTCGAGACGCCGTCGTGGGCGTACGGGAACTCAGGGACCCGCTTCAAGGTGTTCGCCCAGCCCGGGGTCCCGCGGAATCCACGCGAGAAGCTGGACGACGCGTCGAAGGTGCACGAGTTCACCGGGGTCGCACCGACCGTCGCCCTGCACATTCCCTGGGACAAGGTCGACGACTACGCGGCTCTTGCGAAGCACGCGGAGGAGCGCGGCCTGAAGCTGGGCGCGATCAACTCCAACACCTTCCAGGACGACGACTACAAGCTCGGCAGCATCTGCCACCCGGACGCGGCCGTGCGCCGCAAGGCAGTGGACCACCTCCTCGAGTGCGTCGACATCATGGACGCGACCGGTTCGAAGGACCTGAAGCTGTGGTTCGCGGACGGCACGAACTACCCCGGCCAGGACGACATCCGCGAGCGCCAGGACCGCCTCGCGGAGGGCCTGGCCGAGGTCTACGAGCGGCTCGGCGACGACCAGCGGATGCTGCTCGAGTACAAGTTCTTCGAGCCGGCCTTCTACACCACGGACGTCCCCGACTGGGGCACGGCGTACGCACACTGCCTGAAGCTGGGCGAGAAGGCGCAGGTCGTGGTCGACACCGGGCACCACGCGCCCGGCACCAACATCGAGTTCATCGTCGCCACGCTGCTGCGCGAGGGGAAGCTCGGCGCCTTCGACTTCAACTCGCGCTTCTACGCGGACGACGACCTGATGGTGGGCGCCGCCGACCCCTTCCAGCTGTTCCGGATCATGTACGAGGTGATCCGCGGCGGCGGCTTCACCCCGGATGTCGCCTTCATGCTCGACCAGTGCCACAACATCGAGGCGAAGATCCCGGCGATCATCCGCTCGGTGATGAACGTGCAGGAGGCGACGGCCAAGGCTCTGCTCGTCGATCGCGACGCGCTCGCCGCGGCCCAGCGGTCTGGTGACGTGCTGGGCGCCAACGCTGTCCTCATGGACGCGTACAACACCGATGTACGGCCCCTGCTGCGTGAGGTGCGCGAGGAGATGGGGCTGGACCCCGACCCGATCGCTGCGTATCACGCCTCCGGCTGGGCGGAGAGGATCGCCGAGGAGCGGGTCGGCGGGCAGCAGGCGGGCTGGGGAGCCTGATTTTCGTCTGCCGGGTCCGGTCGGCTGCAGTCTGCGGGCCGTGTCTGGCTGGTCGCGCAGTTCCCCGCGCCCCTTCAGGGGCGCCAGCGCCCCCTCAGGGCGCATCTGAGCACACGTACCCACGTTTCATGAAGGACTGATCACACCATGGCACCCCACCCCGAAGCCGCCGCCCTGCTGGCGCGATCTCACCGGCTCGGCGCCGACCCCCGCAACACCAACTACGCAGGTGGCAACGCCTCCGCGAAAGGCACCGACACCGATCCCGTGACCGGCGGCGACGTCGAGCTCATGTGGGTGAAGGGCTCGGGCGGCGATCTCGGTACGCTCACCGAGGCGGGACTGGCCGTCCTGCGCCTCGACCGGCTGCGGGCTCTCACGGACGTCTACCCGGGCGTGGAGCGCGAGGACGAGATGGTCGCCGCGTTCGACTACTGCCTGCACGGCAAGGGCGGTGCGGCGCCGTCCATCGACACCGCGATGCACGGTCTGGTGGACGCGCCGCACGTCGACCACCTCCACCCCGACTCCGGCATCGCGCTGGCCTGCGCGGCCGACGGCGAGAAGCTGACCGCCGAATGCTTCGGCGACAGCGTGGTGTGGGTGCCGTGGCGCCGGCCCGGCTTCCAGCTCGGCCTGGACATCGCAGCGGTCAAGGAGGCCAACCCGCAGGCGATCGGCTGCATCCTCGGCGGGCACGGCATCACGGCGTGGGGCGCCACGGCCGACGAGTGCGAGCGCAACTCGCTGCACATCATCCGCACCGCCGAGACGTTCCTCGCCGAGCGCGGGAAGGCGGAGCCCTTCGGGCCGGTCATCGGGGGGTACGAGGCGCTGCCGGAACACGAGCGCCGTGAGCGGGCCGCAGCCCTGGCGCCGTACATCCGGGGCATCGCATCCCAGGACCGCCCGCAGGTCGGCCACTTCACCGACGCCGACGTCGTCCTCGACTTCCTCACGCGCGCCGAGCACCCGCGCCTCGCGGCCCTCGGCACCTCGTGCCCGGACCACTTCCTCCGTACGAAGGTCAGGCCGCTCGTGCTCGACCTGCCGCCGACCGCTCCGCTCGATGAGGCGGTCGCGCGTCTGAAGGAGCTGCACGCCGAGTACCGCGAGGAGTACGCGGCCTACTACGAGCGGCACGCCGAGCCCGAATCCCCCGCGATGCGGGGCGCGGACCCGGCGATCGTGCTGGTCCCGGGCGTGGGCATGTTCTCGTTCGGCAAGGACAAGCAGACGGCCCGCGTGGCCGGCGAGTTCTACGTCAACGCGATCAACGTGATGCGGGGCGCCGAGTCCGTCTCGACGTACGCGCCGATCGAGGAGTCGGAGAAGTTCCGCATCGAGTACTGGGCGCTGGAGGAGGCCAAGCTCCAGCGGATGCCGAAGCCCAAGCCGCTCGCCACGCGCGTGGCGCTGGTGACGGGGGCGGGCAGCGGTATCGGCAAGGCGATCGCGCACCGGCTGATCGCGGAGGGCGCGTGCGTGGTGGTCGCCGACCTGAACGCGGAGAACGCGGCAGCCGTGGCCGAGGAGCTGGGCGGTCCCGACAAGGCCGTCGCCGTCACCGTCGACGTGACCAGCGAGGAGCAGATCGCCGGGGCCTTCAAGGCCGCGCTGCTCGCCTTCGGCGGCGTCGACCTCGTCGTCAACAACGCCGGTATCTCCATCTCCAAGCCGCTCCTCGAGACCACGGCCAACGACTGGGACCTGCAGCACGACATCATGGCGCGCGGTTCGTTCCTGGTCTCCCGCGAGGCGGCGCGCGTCATGCGGGACCAGGGCCTCGGCGGCGACATCGTCTACATCGCCTCCAAGAACGCCGTGTTCGCCGGGCCGAACAACATCGCCTACTCCGCGACCAAGGCCGACCAGGCCCACCAGGTGCGCCTCCTTGCGGCCGAGCTGGGCGAGCACGGCATCCGCGTCAACGGCGTCAACCCCGACGGTGTGGTGCGCGGCTCCGGCATCTTCGCCGGCGGCTGGGGCGCGCAGCGCGCGGCGACGTACGGCATCGAGGAGGAGAAGCTCGGCGAGTTCTACGCCCAGCGCACCATCCTCAAGCGGGAGGTGCTTCCGGAGCACGTCGCGAACGCCGTGTTTGCGCTGACCGGCGGCGATCTGACGCACACGACCGGGCTGCACATCCCCGTGGACGCGGGTGTCGCGGCCGCCTTCCTCCGATGAGCGCGGGGACGGCCGGCTCGTTCGCCGCGGTCGACCTCGGCGCGTCCAGCGGACGCGTCATGGTCGGCCGCGTCGGCCCCGGCACCCTGGACCTGACGGAGGTCCACCGCTTCCCCAACCGGCCGGTGCGCCTGACCGAGGGCCTCCGGTGGGACATCCTCGCCCTGTACGCGGGGGTGCTGGACGGGCTGCGGGCGGCCGGGCAGGTCGACTCGGTCGGCGTCGACAGCTGGGCCGTGGACTACGGACTGCTGGACGCGGACGGCGCGCTGCTCGGCAACCCGGTGCACTACCGCGACTCCCGTACCGAGGGCGTCGCGGAGAAGGTGTGGGCGACGGTCCCGGCCGAGGAGCTGTACGCGGCGACAGGGCTTCAGTACGCGCCCTTCAACACGCTGTACCAGCTGGTGGCGGCCCGGGACACCGCTCAACTCGCCGCTGCCGAGCGCCTGTTGCTGATCCCGGACCTGATCTCGTACTGGCTGACCGGCGAGGCGGGTACCGAGCTCACCAACGCCTCCACCACCCAGCTGATCGATCCACGCACGCGTGACTGGTCGTACGACACCGCGGCCCGGCTCGGTATCGACCTCAGCCTCTTCGCGCCTCTGCGGGACCCGGGGGACCCGGCGGGCCGTCTGCTCCCGCACGTCCTGGAGGAGACGGGGCTGACCGGACCCGTGCCGGTGACCGCGGTCGGCTCGCATGACACGGCCTCCGCCGTCGCCGCGGTCCCTGCGACGACCGAGCGGTTCGCCTACATCTGCACCGGCACCTGGTCGCTGGCCGGTCTGGAGCTCGACGCTCCGGTGCTGAGCGAGGCGAGCCGTACGGCCAACTTCACCAATGAGCTGGGCCTCGACGGCACGGTCCGCTATCTGCGCAACATCATGGGCCTGTGGCTGCTGCAGGAGTGCCTGCGGTCGTGGGGCGACCCGGATCTGGCCGCGCTGTTGCGGGATGCGGCCGAGGTGGAGCCGCTGCGGGCGGTCGTGGACGCGGGTGACGCCGCGTTCCTCGCGCCGGGCCGGATGCCGGAGCGGATCGCCGACGCCTGCCGGGCGACCGGCCAGCCGGTGCCCGGCTCCCCCGCCGAAACGACTCGCTGCATCCTCGACTCGCTCGCCCTCGCCCACCGCCGGGCGATCACCGAGGCCCAGCAGCTCGCCGACCGTTCCGTCGATGTCGTGCACATCGTCGGCGGCGGCGCACACAACGAGCTGCTGTGCCAGCTGACGGCCGACGCGTGCGGGCTGCCGGTGGTGGCGGGACCCGCGGAGGCCGCCGCCCTCGGGAACGTGCTGGTCCAGGCGCGGGCCCGGGGCCTCGTCGGCGACCGCGCGTCTATGCGTGAGCTCCTGGCGCGGACACAGCCGTTGCGGCGCTACGAGCCGGCCGGCGATACCGCCGCATGGCGTGCGGCGGAGGCCAGGATCACCGCACCGTGACCCGGGGAACAGGAGGGGACGGCGGGAGGGTGTTGCGGGGCGTCTCCCCGGGCACCCTCCCGCCGCGTACTCTGCACTCATCCGATGATCCAATACGAAGGAACGCGAAGGAGCCGCAATGCGTGTCGCACTGTTCCTGACCTGTGTCAACGACACGCTCTATCCGGACACGGGCCGCGCCGTGGTGAATCTGCTGACCAGGTTGGGTGTCGAAGTCGACTTCCCGATGGCGCAGACCTGCTGCGGGCAGGCGCACTACAACACCGGGTACCGGCACGAGGCCGAGCCGCTCGCCCGGCATTTCTCCGATGTCTTTCGTGACTACGACGCGATCGTGACGCCGTCCGGCTCGTGCGGGGCGATGGTGCGTGAGCTGTATCCGCGGATGGGTGAGCGGGCGCGCGCGGAGGGCCGCGGCGACGGACTCGCGACCGCACTGGCACCCGTGGTCCCCAAGACGTACGAGCTCACCGAGTTCCTGGTGGACGTGCTGAAGGTGACGGACGTCGGCGCGTACTACCCGCACAAGGTCACGTACCACCCGACCTGCCATGGCCTGCGCGGCCTCGGCCTCGGCGACCGCCCCCGCCGGCTCCTTCAAGCGGTCAAGGGCCTCGAGCTGGTGGAGCTGCCGGGCGCCGAAGAGTGCTGCGGCTTCGGCGGCACCTTCGCCCTGAAGAACGCCGACGTCTCGGCGGCCATGGGCGCCGACAAGGTGCGCAACGCCGAATCGACGGGTGCCGAGGTGCTGTGCGCGGCGGACAACTCGTGCCTCATGCATATCGGCGGCACGATGGGACGGCTGCGTACCGCCATGCGTCCCGTCCACATCGCGGAGATCCTGGCGAGCACGGAAGAGGAGCCCCTGGCATGAGCGGGACGTTCGTGGGCATGCCCGCGTTTCCGAAGGCCGCGCACGACGCCGTGCGCAACAAGACCCTGCGCGGCAATCTGCGGCACGCGACGCACACCATCCGCGACAAGCGCGCCCGCGCCGTGACGGAGCTGGAGGACTGGGGGCGGCTGCGCGAGGCGGGCAAGCAGATCAAGGACCATACGCTGCGCCATCTCGACCGCTATCTCGTGCAGTTGGAGGAGGCGGTCACCGCGGCGGGCGGCACCGTCCACTGGGCGGCCGACGCCGACGAGGCCAATCGCATCGTCACGTATCTGGTGAAGACCACGGGCGAGACCGAGGTCGTCAAGGTCAAGTCGATGGCCACGCAGGAGATCGGTCTGAACGAGGCCCTGGAGGCCGAGGGCATCCACGCCTACGAGACCGATCTGGCCGAACTCATCGTGCAGCTCGGCAAGGACCGCCCCTCCCACATCCTCGTCCCCGCCATTCACCGCAACCGGGGTGAGATCCGGGACATCTTCAAGCGCGAGATGGGCGAGTGGGGCCGACCGGCGCCGGAGGGACTCACCGACACGCCCGCCGAACTCGCCGAAGCGGCCCGTCTCCATCTCCGCGAGAAGTTCCTGCGCGCGAAGGTCGGTGTCTCGGGCGCGAACTTCATGGTCGCGGAGACCGGCACCCTGGTCGTCGTCGAGTCGGAGGGCAACGGCCGGATGTGCCTGACCCTCCCCGAGACGCTGATCTCGGTCGTCGGCATCGAGAAGATCGTGCCCACCTGGCGGGACCTGGAGGTCTTCCTCCAGACACTCCCCCGCTCGTCGACGGCCGAGCGCATGAACCCGTACACGTCCATGTGGACCGGCACCACGGACGAGGACGGCCCTCAGACGTTCCACCTGGTCCTGATCGACAACGGCCGCACCGACACGCTCGCCGACGAGGTCGGCCGCCAGGCGCTGCGCTGCATCCGCTGCTCGGCGTGCCTCAACGTCTGCCCGGTGTACGAGCGGGCGGGCGGCCATGCGTACGGCTCGGTGTATCCCGGCCCGATCGGAGCGATCCTGAGCCCGCAACTGCGCGGCACGGAGAGCGAGATCGACGCCTCGCTGCCGTACGCCTCGTCCCTGTGCGGCGCCTGCTACGAGGTGTGCCCTGTGGCGATCGACATCCCGGAGGTGCTGGTGCATCTGCGGGAGCGCGTGGTCGAGGGCGGCCCGGTCACGCGTCAGGGCGCGAAGGTGGTGCTGAAGCCCGCGAAGGGGCATGCCGCCGAGCGGGCGGCGATGCGTGCGGCACGTTGGGCGTTCAGCCACCCGGGGGCGCTGCGCACGGGCCAGCGGCTGGCGTCACGCACCCGCCGGCTCCATCCGCGGTCGCTGCCAGGCCCGGGCCAGGCGTGGTCCGCGAGCCGGGACATGCCGGCGGTACCGGCGGAGCCGTTCCGCGACTGGTGGCAGCGTACGCACGGTGGAAAGGACGCCCGGTGAGCAGCAGCAGGGACCTGATTCTGGGCCGAGTGCGTCGCGCGCTGGCCGACGTACCGCAGGACGACATGCCGTACGAGCAGGCCGTGGACCGCACGTATCTGCGCGAGCACGGCGACCGTACGACGGAACAAACCGTCGACCTGCTCGCCGAGAATCTCGCCGACTACCGGGCGATCGTGCACCGCACGGACGCCGACGGCCTCTCCGGTGTGATCGCGCGGCTGCTCGCCGAGCGCGGCTCGCGGACCGTCCTGGTGCCGGAGGGCCTGCCCCCGCAGTGGCTGGCCGAGGCGACCCGCCTCCCCGACCGGGCCGCGAGCACCCCGCACGAGCTGGACGAGATCGACAGCGTGGTCACGGGCTGCGCGGTGGCCATCGCGGAGACCGGCACGATCGTCCTCGACGGAGGCCCCGACCAGGGCCGCCGCCGCATCACCCTGGTCCCCGACCACCACATCTGCGTCGTACGCGTCCCGGACCAGGTCGTCGCGTCGGTCCCCCAGGCGCTCGAACGCCTCGACCCGACGCGCCCGCTCACCTGGATCTCCGGTCCGTCCGCGACCAGCGACATCGAGCTGGACCGCGTGGAGGGCGTGCACGGTCCGCGGACGCTGGAGGTCGTGCTCGTCAGCGGGGAGTGACGACGCCGCCCACCGCGACGTCCCGGCAGCCGACGGTGATGTTGCCCAGCGACCACCTCCGCGAGGGGCAGTGCGGCGCCGGCCCGCTTCGCGGTTGAGGTACACGCCCTGCTAGACCCGGCAGGGTGTGTACGCAATACCGGCGCGACCGAATGTGCCACTCTGGTGTGTAGGTGCCCTACCAGTCTGGACGGCTAGTCCACCAGTGCAGGATTCCCTCACCGTCACCGTGTGTGTCCGGCTCTAGCTGCCGATACTTACGGCATCGGACGGGAGGCAGATGGGATGTGTCCAACCCTCTCTCTCACCGCGGACCCACAGCGAGTCGCCGTGAGCGCCATCTCGGCGTGCGCCTGCCCGGCCGCTGAGCGATGCGGGGGTCCTTGACATGAGGACCCGCAGATTGAACGCCATCGCCGTCGTGACCGCGGGACTCATGGTCACAGCCCTGGCAGGCTGCGGTGGGAACGGTGGGAACGGTGGGGCGGGCGGTGACAGCTTCACGATCGGCCTGCTGCTTCCGAGCTACGGGCGCCCTCGTTTCGATCACTTCGACAGGCCCCTGATCGAGAAGAGGCTGAAGGAACTGTGCGCCCATTGCAAGTTCGAGTACGCCAACGCCGGTGACGATGCGGCGGTCCAGCGGCGCCAGCTCGACACCATGATCACCAAAGGGGCGAGCGTCCTGATCCTTGACGTCGTCGACCCGAAGGCGCTCCGTTCCTCGGTCGAGGCGGCCCGCAAGTCGGGGATCCCGGTCGTCGCCTATGACCGGCTCGCCCAAGGCCCCATCTCGGGCTTTGTCACCTTCGACGGTGCGCAAGTCGGCAGGCTGCAGGGTGAGGCTCTGCTCAAGGCCCTCGGTGACAAGGCGGACCGCAGCCAGATCGTCATGATGAACGGCGATCCGAGCGGCCCCAACGCGGAGTGGTTCAAGAGAGGCGCACTGTCCGTCCTCCAGGGCAAGGTGAAGATCGGCAAGTCCTACGACACGGTCGACTGGCAGGCGGAGAACGCCCACGCAAACATGTCCGGCGCCATCGCATCCCTGGGCCCGGGCGGGATCGACGGCGTCCTGGCGGCCAACGACGCCATCGCCACCGGCGTCATCGCCGCTCTCAAGGGCGCCCGCCTCACACCGATGCCGCCCGTCACCGGTCAGGACGCCGACCTGGATGCTGTGCGGCGCCTCGTCAACGGTGACCAGTACATGACCGTCTACAAGCCCTTCAGGGACCAGGCGGGTGCCGCAGCTGCCATGGCCGTCGCCCTGGGGCGCGGGGAGGACGTGGGCGGCATCGCCACAGGCACCATCGACAGCGCCACCACCGAAGACATCCCGACCGTACTGCTCACCCCCGTCTCCGTGACCGTCCGCAACATCAAGGACACCCTCGTCAAGGACGGCGTGTACACGATCGACCAGATCTGCATCCCGAAGCTCCGCTCCGCCTGTGACAAGGCCGGGCTCACCTGACGCCGGGCTCATCCACGTGAGACCGGTCGGCACCGGTCTCGTCGCCATCGGGGTGGTCTTCGTGCTGATGATCGGCGAGATCGATCTGTCGGTCGGCTCCGTCAGCGCGGCCGCGGCGAAGTACCGCGCCGGCTGACGGGAGGCCGCAGACGCTGGCAGGCAGGCGGAATCACGACGCCGTGCCGGCCGCGGGGTCAGACGCCGGGGTTCAGGCGGCTCCTTGCCAGCCAAGGGCCGGGCCGAGCTTGGTGGCGAGGTCGGTGAGGATCTGCACGTAGTCGTCGTGCTCGAAGGTGAACGGCAAGGCGAACGCGACCTCGTCGATCTCCCGGAACGCGGCATGGGCGTAGAGCCGCTCGGCGATCTCCGCGGACGTTCCGACGAGATCGGGCGCGAACATCATGCGCGCCGGGCCCTGGGGCGTGGCGGTGCGCGGCAGCCGCTTCTCGGCGTAGGCCTCGTACTTCGCGCGCTGCTCCGGCGTGGCGGAGTCGGTGGGGATGACGACGAGTCCCTGGGAGACGCGGGCCCGGTCGCCGTCGGGGTGGTGGGCGCGGAAGGTCCGGATGTGCGACAGCTGGGTCTCGGCGAAGTCCTCGGACTCCTCCGCCTTCACGACGCTGCTGGTCAGGAGGTTCATGCCGTGCTCACCGGCCCACTGGGCCGACCGGAGACTGCCGCCGCCGTACCACATACGGCGGCCCAAGCCGACGGCCTGGGGCTGGACGCGGTCCGAGAACACCTCGAAGCCCTCGATACCGCTGAAGTCGGTGGCCGACTTGCCGCGCACGAAGTCCAGCAGCCGCTGCACACGGTCGTAGCTGAAGTCCTCGGCCTCGGCGGTGTCGGGGTAGAGCGCGTGCTTGACCTGGTCGTAGTGCATCGGCGGGCCCACGCTGACGCCCGGATTGAGGCGGCCCCCGGACAGGATGTCGACCGTCGCCAGGTCCTCGGCAAGGCGCAGCGGGTTCTCCCAGCCCAGCGGGATGACCGCTGTGCCGAGCTCGATGCGGCTGGTGCGCTGTGAGGCGGCCGCCAGGACGGCGACGGGCGAGGAGATGCCGTACTGCAGGTGACGGTGGCGCAGCCAGGCGCTGTCGAAGCCCAGCCGCTCACCCAGTTCGATGATCTCGAGCGTCGACTCGTGGCCGCGGCGAGGGTCGGCCTCGTCGAACAGCCCGATGGTCAAGAAGCCCAGCTTTCGCAATGGTTCCGAGGTCAGCGGCACGGGCTCCTCCATCGTCCGCGGCATGTTCTGCCGTACACCAGTGCTGGCCCGATTCTCCCAGGCCCTCCCCACGGGGACCCGCGTGGGATGCCCAAGCATCTGTTCTATTTCATGCAATGCATGGTTATGCGTGTCGCGGTGGTGCATCTCCGGGCGCGGTCGTAGCGTCGACACAGGAGCCAAGCTGTGGAGGGGAGCCGACATGCAGAGACAGAAGCTGAGGACAGCGCTCACGGTCTGTGCCGCTGCAGCGCTCGCAGCAGTGGTACCGGCATCCACCTCCGCAGGGGCATCGTCACCATCGCCCGAGCCCGACCCGGTCGTCGTCGACTGCTTCTTCGACCCGCAGGTCCGCCCCGACGACTTCATCCTGGCCTGCGGTGACGGGAACAACCGGCTCGTCGATCTCCGGTGGACCTCCTGGGGACCGACGTTCGCCGAGGCCCGCGGGACCGATCTCGTGAACGACTGCCAGCCCTACTGCGCCGTGGGCAAGTTCCACGCCTACCCGGTCACCGTGAAGCTCGACCGCCCCAAGCCCTGGAAGAAGGATCCGAACCAGGATCACTACACCCGGATGCGCCTCGTCTACAGCCACGACAAGCCGGCGCAGGCGCAGCAGGAAGAGTCGTTCAAACTCTGGGACTGACGCACGTCTGGGACTGACGCGGTACAAGGACGGGCGGTCAGGGTGAGCCCGGGGTCGAGACTGCGCGCTGTGCGGCCGCGGCACGGTGGCGGAAGACATGGCGGTACGCCTGCGGCGAGATGGTCGTGAGGCGCCCGAAGTGGTGCCGCAGGTTGGCGGCTGTGCCGAAGCCGGTGCGCCGTGCGATGTTCTCCACCGGGTCGTCCGTGGTCTCAAGAAGTTCCTGGGCGAGCCGTACCCGCTCCTGCAGGATCCACTGCAGCGGGGTTGTGCCGAGCGCCTCGCGGAAGCGGCGGGCGAAAGTGCGCTCGCTGAGATGGGCGGCGCGGGCGAGCAGGGCGACGGTCAGCGGCTCGTGCAGGCGCTCGCGTGCCCATTCCAGTACGGGGGCGAGGGTGTCGTTCTTGCGTTCGCGGGCCGGCGGCTTGGCGTACTGGGTCTGCCCTCCCTCGCGGTGCGGTGGCACGACCATGCGGCGGGCGACCTCGTTGGCGACCGCCGAACCGTGGTCGAGCCGGACCAGATGGAGGCAGAGGTCGATGACGGCGCCGGTGCCTGCCGAGGTGTAGACGGTGCCGTCCTCGATGTAGAGCGCGGTCGGGTCGTACTGCACGTCGGGAAAGCGGTGGCCGAAGTCGACGGCGTTCATCCAGTGGGTGGTCGCCCGACGGCCCGTGAGCAGCCCGGCGGCGGCGAGCACGTAGGCGCCGCTGCACAGGGACACGATGCGCCGGCCTCGCTCGTGTGCCGTGCGGACCGCGTCCACCAGCGGCTGCGGTGGGGCCGTCTGTACGCGGCGGGAGCAGGCGGCCACGACGACGGTGTCGGCTTCCACAAGGTCGTCGACGCTGTACGGGCTGTCCAGGCTCAGTCCGGCCGTGGTGCGCAGCGGGCCCGGTTCTGCGGCGCACAGCCGCAGGTCGTACCACGGGTCGGTGATGTCGCTGCGGTCGACGCCGAAGACCTCGTAGGGCACGGCGAGTTCGAAGGTGGGGGCGGCGTCGGTCACCGCGACGGCCACGACGTGCCGGTCGGCGCTCACGGCAGGGACGTTCACGGCAGGGGCGTTCATGGCAGGAATTTAGCGCATGTGGGCGTTTCTGCCGATGGCCGGTGGGGGCGGCGCCCGCGAGGCTGATCGGCATGCAGAACAAAACGATCAGTGCCGCGCGGGGGCGGCTCACCGCGGTCCAGGGCACCGCGCTCTACGTCGGCGCGGTGCTCGGGACCGGTGTCATCGCTCTGCCCGCGCTCGCCGCCGAGGTCGCCGGTCCGGCCTCGCTGCTGGCCTGGCTCGGCCTCGTCGTCCTCTCCGCGCCGCTTGCCGCGGCCTTCGCCGCCCTGGGGGCGCGCCATCCGGACGCTGGAGGCGTGTCGACGTACGCCCGGCTGGCGTTCGGTGAGCGGACCGCCGCCGTGGTCGGCTGGTGCTTCTACCTGGCGATACCTCCGGGCGCGACGGCCGCGGCTCTCTTCGGCGGGTCCTATGTGGCCGCGGCTCTGGGCGGCGGGACGGCGACAACAGCGGTCACGGCGGGCGTGCTGATGACCACCGTCACGGCGATCAACATGTCGGGGCTGCGGATGACCGGCCGCCTGCAGTCCGTGCTCTTCGGACTGCTGGTCACCCTGCTGGCGGCCGCCGTCGTACTCTCCCTGCCGCACGCGAAGGCGGAGAACCTCCAGCCGTTCGCGCCGCACGGCTGGGCGGCCGTCGGGCCCGCCGCGGTCCTGCTGGTGTTCAGCTTCGCCGGATGGGAGGCGATCACGCATCTGGCCGGGGAGTTCCGCGACCCGGCCCGCGATCTGCCGCGTGCCACGGCCTTCGCGGTCGTGATCGTGGGCGTGCTGTATCTGGCCGTGGCGTTCGCCGTGATCGCGGTGCTCGGCAGCGGCGCTGCCCGGTCCGACGCACCGCTCGGGGACCTCATGGCCGGTGGCCTGGGCGGCGGCGCCCGTCCGCTCGCCGCGCTGGCCGCCGTACTGCTCACCCTCGGCACCATGAACGCCTACTACGCCAGTGCCGCCAAACTCGGCGCGGCTCTCGGCCGGGACGGCGTGCTGCCCGGCTGGTTCGCGCGCGGCAGCACGGCGGGCGAGACGCCGCGCCGCAGCCTCGGCTTCATCTCCGCCCTCGCTATGCTCGCCCTGCTCACGGTGACGGTGACGGGTGTGGGCGCCCGGCCGGTGGTGCTGCTGTCGACGGGGTCGTTCGTCGCGGTGTACGCGATCGGCGTGGCCGCCGCGATCCGCCTGCTGCCACGGGGCAGTGCGGGGCGCGCGGCGGCCTGGGCCGCTCTCGCCGCCGTGGCTCTGTTGCTGGCCCTGTCGGGCGTCTATCTGATCTGGCCGCTCCTGGTGACGGTCGCCGCACTGCTGTCCCTGCGCCTGAACCGCAGCAGGCGGCGCCCGCTTGTCGACGCCAGCGCCGACGTCCTGCCCTGCGCCGACGGGACAGTTGGCAGCGGTCCGCCGGAGAGCGTCAGGCCTTTTGGTAGAGATTGACGATGTTGCCGTCGGGATCACGCAGCCAGACCGATCGGCGTCCCCAAGGCTGGGTTGTCGGCGGCTTCAGGATCTCAACTCCCTGTCCCCGCAGTTCTTCATGGCGCTCGTCGACGTCAGTGACCTCGAATTCCACGGTGAAGTTCCCGCTCGCAGCGGTGGACATCGCTTCCGGCACCATCGACTCCATTGCCCGGGCCGAGAAGAACGACAGGACGGCGCCAGGAACGGACACCGTGGCGAAGGGGTCTGCGCCCTGGACCTCTGCGTCCAGGACAACAGCGTAGAAGGCGGCGAGTGATGGAACGTCGTCGGTGAGCAGACAGGTGCCGGTGAAGTGTGGCTGCATCCCGGCATCGTAGGCAGGGTCCAAGAGCGTGGGCTCACCGTTCCGCCGGGCTGAGCCCACGCTTCTTCCGCAAGCTGGTGACCGCGCTTCGGCGGCACGATGCTGACGACGTGCGCCGGGGGCGCCCGTGGAGCCTGCGACTAGAGGACCGGGTACTGCGGTTGCCTCGTAGTGGCGCACAGCGCGGCAGCCGGCGTTGGGAGTCGCGTTCGGCGGCGTCTTTGCGGAACTGCGCGGCCAGGTCGGCGGCGACGGCGAGGGCTTCGACATCGTCGCCGATCACGGCCGCGGTGGGGCGCGCGGTGGCGGTCCCACCCGTGGGTTCGGCGCTCACCCGGCGGCCGCCAGCAGGGGCGTACGCGACGGGCGGCCGCCGAGGACGACGGAGAAGCGGTCCACGACCTGCTCCAGGGCGTCGGCCGACCCCGGGGCGATGGCCAGGGAACCGTCGTCGCCGACCGTGATGTCCTTGTCGAGCGTGAACCAGCCCTGGACGATGTGCCCGGCGCCCATGGAGTTGAGCACGGGCCGCAGCGCGTAGTCGATGGCCAGGACGTGGGCCGTCGTACCGCCGGTGGCCAGCGGCAGGACGGTCTTGCCCTCCAGGGCGTACTGCGGGAGTAGGTCAAGGAGGGACTTCAGCAGGCCAGAGTAGGCGGCCTTGTAGACGGGGGTGCCGACCACCACGCCGTCCGCCTGCGCGAACAGGTTCGTGGCCTCGACGATCGCGGGGTGCTTGAAGTCGGCGCCCAGCAGCGCCTCGGCAGGCAGCGTGCGGACGTCCAGCGGGATCACCTCATGTCCCTGGGCCCTGAGCCGGGCGTCCAGGTGGCGCAGCAGGCGGGCCGTGCGGGAGGTCGCGGAGGGGCTTCCGGAGACGGAGAGGATGGTGGCCATGAGGGTTCCTTCGGGTTGAGACGTGTATGCCCACGCTGTGTGTGACCAGCCGTCAGATAGTCACCGGCACGGACTCGCGGGGCCGGATCGGACTCGCTGGCCGTATCGCGGCCGTGCAACGTGATCTGAATTCCCGTACGTCGGCGAAACGACCGGTCGATCCGGGTGATCGACATCGATGGGTCGCAAGAATTCAGATGCGCTGCACTACGGCAGTGAGCGGAGGAATCGAAGAATCACGGCGCCGGAATTCGACCGCTACCGGATTTCATGAAGGTGGACGACCTGCGGCCCGTACGATCGACGGCTCGGGAGGCGTCCGACGTATGCAGCGAGTTGGAGGGTTTCCCTCAAGTCCGCTCAGGCGCGACAGCAACAGAAGGCGCTGGAAACACGCGCAAGGTCGACGTGCCGTCGCCGCGTGAGATCCTGTCGCTTCATGTCACCGATCCAACCAGTGGGAAGTCCAGCCGGTCAAGAAGGCCTTGATGTGATTCCACATCCCGGACACGGGTTGTGCTGCGGAAATACCGTGCACCCATAGGCGGGATCACCGGCGATGTCTGCCGAACGACGAGTCGGTATTCGCGAGGTCGTGATAGCTGCCCTTGAACACGGCGGACGCCCGACCCTGTCGGCCGCTCGGCTTGCAAACTGAGGCGGGATCAGGCAGGCAGGCGCGGCACGCTCTCCACCAGACGACGGGTGTACGAATGGGCAGGAGCGCCCAGCACCTGGGCGGTGTCGCCCTGTTCGACGATGCGGCCGCTTTCGAGGACCGCGGTGCGTTCGCACAGCGAGGCGACCACCGACAAGTCGTGGGACACCATGACGAGTGTCAGGCCACGCTCTTGCTTCAACTCGCTGAGCAAATCGACGACTTTGACACGGGTCGTGACATCGAGTGCGCTGACGGGTTCGTCGGCGAGCAGCACCCGAGGGTCGCAGACGGTCGCGCGGGCGATCGCGATGCGCTGGCGCTGGCCGCCGGAGAACTCGTGCGGATAGCGCTCGGCGGCGTCGGCGGGCAGCCCGACCCGCTCCAGGGCGTCGGCCACCTTGGGCATGGCCGCCCGCCGGCTGTCGATGCCGAGGGAACGCAGTGGTTCGGACACGATGCTGCCCACGCGCTGACGCGGGTCGAGCGACGAGTACGGATCCTGGAAGACGCACTGCACGCTGCGCCGGAAACGGCGCATCTGCTCGCGGTGGCGCAGGTTCAGCTGGTCGCCGTCGAAGCGGACGGCGCCCGAGGTGGGGCGGGCGAGCCCGAGCAGCAGCCGGAGCAGTGTCGTCTTGCCCGCGCCCGACTCGCCGACGAGGGCGAGGCTGTGCCCGGCTTCGACGCCGAGGGAGATGTCCTCGACGACGGGTGCCGCGTGCCCCCGGTAGGCGAAGGACGCTCCGTCCAGCTCCAGTACGGGCGTCATCGCGCGCTCCTCAGGTCAAGAGCCGATTCCAGCTGCCGCGCGCTGGCCACCAGCGCCCGGGTGTACTCCTCGCGGGGGGCCCGCACGATCTCGCGCACGTCGCCCTCCTCCACGGGACGGCCGTCCTTCATCACGAGAACGCGATCGGTGACCTTCGAGACGACCGCGAGATCGTGGCTGACGAAGAGGACCGCCATGTCCCGTTCCCGTACGAGGGTGTCGAGCAGCTCGAGCATCTCGGACTGCACGGTGACGTCGAGCGCCGTGGTCGGCTCGTCCGCGATGAGCAGGTTCGGGTCGCAGGCCAGCGCCATGGCCAGCGCGACCCGCTGCCGCTGGCCTCCGGAGATCTCGTGCGGGAAGGCGCGGGCGATACGGTCGGGCTCGGGCAGCCGCACCTGCTCCAGCGCTTCCGCGACGGCCCGCTTCAGCGCGGCGCCCTTCAACGCCCGCCTCCTGGCCAGCGGTTGGGCGATCTGCTTGCCGACGCGCATCAGCGGGTCGAGTGCGGAGAGCGGCTCCTGGAAGACGATGGCCGCGTCCCGGCCGCGTACGCCGGTGAGCTGTTTCTCGCTCGCGCCGACGATCTGGGTGCCGGCGAGTTCGACGCTGCCGGTGGCCGTCATTCCGTCGGGCAGCAGGCCGAGCACGGCGAGCGTGGTCAGCGACTTGCCGGAACCGGACTCGCCGATGAGGCCGAGTCGTTCGCCGGGCGCGATGCTCAGTGAGAGGCCGTCGACGAGGACGCGCCGGTCGGCCGTACGGATCGTGAGGTCGCGTACGTCGAGGATGTTCACGCGCGCCTCCGCCGGGCCGCCGGGTCGAGGGTGTCGCGCAGGCCGTCGGCGATGAGGTTCACGCCGATGACGAGCAGGACGAGCAGGATGCCGGGGGCCAGCGCTCCCGCCGGGGCCGTGGTGAAGGTGGCCTGTGCCTCCTGGAGCATGCGGCCCCACGATGCGTTGGGCGGCGGCGCTCCCAGACCCAGATACGACAGGCCGGCCTCTGCCAGCACGGCGAGCCCGAACTGGAGCGCGAGGTTCACCACCAGCGTCGGCCAGATGTTGGATAGCACATGCCTGCTGACGATGCGCGGCCAGGACGTACCCGAGGTGCGGGCGGCCGTGATGTAGTCCTGCGCCAGGACCCGCTTGACCAGGATGCGTACGAGCCGCGCCACGACTGCGCTCTGTGCGAGGCCGATGGCCAGCACGGCGGAGCCGAGCGTCGCCGAGCGGGCGGCGACGATGAGCATCGCCAGCAGGAGCGTCGGGAAGGCGATAAGGATGTCGAGGAACGCGGAGAGCGTGTCGTCGAGCCAGCCCTGTGCGAACGCGGCCAGCACGCCCAGCGTGACGCCGACGGCGGCAGCGATGAGCACCGATCCCAGGCCCGCCTCGAAGGCGATCCGGGAGCCGGTCATCAGCTGGGTGAACAGATCGCGGCCGAGCTTGTCGGTGCCCAGAAGATGGTCTCCGTCAGGGCCCGTGAGCCGGCCGCCGGACGTGTCGTCGGGGGCGTACGGGAGCCAGACGACCGAGACCAGCGCGAGCAGGGCGATCAGTCCGGTCAGTACGCAGCCGACGATCAGCGTGTAGGAACGCCTGGCCGAATGCTTCGGCTGCGGCGTCTGCTTAGTCGGCTCTGTCTGTTCCATTTGCTCTGTTTGCGTCATCGGGCGCCTCCCGACAGCCTGCCCCGCAGCCGCGGGTCGATGATCCGCTGGACGAGGTCGGCCGCGAAGCCGATGAGCAGCACCGCGAGCGTGGACACGAACAACACACCCTGGATGACGGGGTAGTCGTGCTGGGCGATGCCGGTCGCGAGCATGGAGCCGAGGCCCGGCAGCGCGTACACGGACTCCACGACGACCGCGCCGAGCAGCGTGGACGCCAGCTCGATGCCGAGGATGGAGATGACCGGCACCGATGCGTTGCGCAGCCCGTGCCGCCACATGGCGCGCCCGAACGACGAGCCCAGCGCGCGGGCGGTGCGCAGATAGTCGCTGTCCAGGACATCGAGCGTGGCCGACCGCACGTAGCGGATGAGTGAGGCGCTCATCACGAGCGCGATCGTGACGACGGGCAGGACGAGCGAGCGGACGGCCTCGGCGGGCTGCGCCCAGCCGTCCGGCGGGAAGCCGCCCGCGGGGAGCCATCCCGCGTTCAGCGCGAATACGGCGATGAGGATCATGCCGAGCCAGAACACGGGCACGGCGATGCCCAACTGGGACACCCCGCTGAGCAGCGCGCCGTACCAGGTCCGTCGCTTGTACGCGGCGACGAAGCCGGCCGGTACGGCGATGAGGACGGCCAGCACGAACGCGGCGAGCGTGAGCGGGACCGTGACGTTCAGCCGCGAGCCCACCTCCGGTCCGACCGGCAGCGAGCTGACGAACGACGTGCCGAGGTCACCGGTCGCCAGCTGCCCGATCCAGTGCGTGAACTGCTCGGGCAGCGGCTTGTCGGAGCCGATGGAGTGCCGCGCCGCCGCGATCTGCTCGGGGCTGGCGCCCACCGACGTCAGCGCGTTGGCGGGGTCGCCCGGCAGCATGCGCAGCAGCACGAACAGCACGACGCTCGCGAGCGCCAGCGACACCAGCAGGAAGGCGAGGCGGCGCAGGAGATACCGCGCCATCAGCCCTTCTTCTTGATGTCGTAGGCGAAGAACTGCGAGTTGAGGCCGTTGACCGGGTAGCCGGACAGCTTGCTGCTGGCGACGACGATCTGCGGGTACAGGTACAGCCAGTCGCTGGCCGCGTCCTCGGCGGTCTGGCGGTTGACCTTCTTCAGCAGCTCGGTCTGCTCGGCGGTGGAGGACGCCTCCTCGGCCTGCTCGACCCACTTGGTGACCTGCTTGTCGTCGTAGCCCCAGTAGAAGTCGGGGTTGCCGTACCAGACCAGGTCGCGGTCGTTGACGTGCTCCTGGAGCGTGGCCGTGAAGTCGTGGTTCTTGTAGACCTTCGTGTACCACTCGTCGGGCGTGATCGTGTTGATCTCGACGGTGATGCCGACCTTGGCGAGCTGCGACTTGATGAAGGTCGCGGCGGTCGGGTGCGGGTCGTAGTTCGGGGTGTCCAGGGTGAAGCTGAAACCGTCCTCGTAGCCGGCCTCGGCGAGCAGCTTCTTGGCCTTCGCGGTGTCGTACGCGTCGACGCCGGTGAGGTCCTCGTACCACGGGTCGGTAGGCGGCACCATGGACCCGATGAGCTTGCCGTAGCCGCCCCAGACGGACTCCAGCAGCTTCTTGTCGTCGATGGCGGCGGAGACGGCCTGGCGGACCTTGACGTCCGTGAACGGCTTGGCCTTGTCGTTGAAGGCCAGCAGCAGCTTGGTCGTCGAGTTGCCGTCAGTGACCTTGTAGTTCTGGTTGTTCTTGAACTGCTCGAGGGCGTCGGGCGACTGCTCGCTCGTGACCACGTCCACCGCGTTGGTCAGCAGCGCGTTGTTCAGCGCCGTGGCGTCCTTGTAGTAGTGGAAGACGACCTGCTTGCTGGCGGCCGCGTCACCCCAGTAGCCCGAGAACCGGTCGAGGCTGAGGGCGGAGCCGCGGGTCCACTTGTTCAGCTTGTACGGGCCGGTGCCGTCCTCGCTCGTCTTCAGGTCCTTGGCCTCGGAGTTGATGATCCAGACGTAGGAGAGGTTGTAGACGAAGGAGATCGACTTCTTCGACAGCGTGATCTTCACGGTCTTCGCGTCGGGGGTGGCGACGTCCTTGATGACCTCGAGGTTGCTCTTGCGCGCGGACTGCGAGTCCTCCGCGATCACCTTCTCCAGGCTGTACTTGACGTCGTCGCTGGTGAGCGCCTTGCCGCTGTGGAACTTCACGCCGTCGCGCAGGGTGAAGGTGTACGTGAGCCCGTCGCCGCTGACCTTGTAGTTCTGGGCGAGCAGCTTCTCGACCTCGCCGTCGTCGGTGAGCTTGAACAGCCCCTCGTAGACGTTGCCGTTGAGCGCCTCGGTGACGCCCTGGCCGCCGCCCGCGGTGTTGTCGAGGTTCTGCGGCTCGTAGAGCGAGCCGATGTTGATCGTGGCGTTCTTGTCGTACGTCCCACCGGAGGCGCTGCTGCCGTTGGACCCCCCGCCGCAGGCGGTGAGGGCCAGGGCGAGGGCGGCGGCCGTGGCGGTGCCGTACACGGAAGTCTTCTTGATGCTCATGGAGGAATACGCGCTTTCGTGCTGCGAAGAGTGCTGCGGGAAGGTGAGGAACCGGGGGTGAGCCGGGATGATCAGTGCTGCGCGAGGAAGCCGTCGTGGAAGACGGGGCGCTTCTCGCCGGCCTCGACGGGCAGGTGGAAGCGGTTCTGCCGCCGCGGCATCGGACAGTTGTACTGGTCGGAGAATCCGCAGGGCGGCACGAAGGCCCGGTTGAAGTCGAGGAGGACGCGCCCCTCGCCGGTGCGCGTGACGAAGAGGAAGCGCCCGGCACCGTAGGTGGTGTCGCCGTTCGTGGGGTCGCCGAAGACGAGCAGCAGGGTGCCGTCGTCGTCGAAGGCGCTCAGCGTGTAGTCGCGGCCGTCCACGGTGAGCGAGATGTCGCCGGGCACGACGAGGTCGCGGGTACCCCCGTTGTCCCGGATGTGCTCGAAGGCGACGCGCCGGGCACCCGGCACCGGGGTGTAGGCGGCTTCCAGAACCCATGCCGGGTTGTACGGGAAGCCGTCGATGCGCTCGAAGTTCTTGATCGCCGCCGACTGAGCGTCCCAGAAGCGCAGGCCGTACTCGGGCTCGCCGGTGACCAGGTCGATGCGCTCGACTGTGGTGACGGTCACGGTCTCCGGCTGGCCGGCACGGGCGGCGTCGAGGTCGGGACGCTCGCCGGCCGGGAACCAGCGGGTCTCGACGAGGGCGAGGTTCCCGGTGGGTGAGGTGACCGAGCGCAGCCGCTCTGCGCACCACGACTGCCACTCCCCTGCGGGGTCTGTGAGCTGGTCCGGGGCGGCGGGGTGGGACACGGTTTCACTCATTCACGTAGTCGTTCGTCGGCGGTCACGCACGACTGTCACGCTGCGTGAATCGATGCCCAAAGCACCTTCTTTATCTTCCATAAGGCGAGCTAATGTCAAATCAAGTACACCGAGTACGACGACCTCCACACCGCATGCCGCCCGCCCGGACACCGCCACCCGGGCGGGCGACCTGACCCCCCAGGAACCGCCATGCCCTCCTGCTGCGCCCCCGGCCACGGCCACGACCCGGTCGCTCTCACGATGACTGGGCCCTCGGCCCCCGCCCGGAGTCCGGCAGCGCTCAGGGCCGCCGCGCAGCTCCTCGGCCTCCCCGGTGGCCGCTTCCTCATGGGGACCGACGACCCGGACGGCTTTCCCGCGGACGGCGAGGGTCCCGTCCGTGAAGTGACCGTCGGGGCCTTCAACATCGCGCCGACGACGGTGACGAACGCCCAGTTCGCCTCCTTCGTGAAGGACACGGGCTACGTCACCGAAGCAGAGGAGTTCGGCTTCTCCTACGTCGTCGACATCTATCTGCCCGCCCATGTCGCGAACGTCTCCGCGGCCGTACCGGGAACTCCCTGGTGGCGAGCGGTGTCCGGCGCGAACTGGCGCCGCCCGACAGGCCCCGGCTCATCGTTCGCGGACCGGCAGAACCATCCCGTGGTCCACGTCTCCTGGAACGACGCACAGGCCTACTGCGCCTGGTCCGGAACCCGGCTGCCCACCGAGGCCGAGTGGGAGTACGCGGCCCGCGGCGGGCTGGAGCAGGCCCGCTACCCGTGGGGGGACGAACTGACCCCTGACGGGCGGGACATGTGCACCATCTGGCAGGGCGACTTCCCCGTACGCAACACCGGGCCGCACGCCCGGACAGGCACCGCACCAGCCAAGTCGTACCGGCCCAACGGCTACGGCCTGTACAACACGGTGGGCAACGTCTGGGAATGGTGCGCCGACTGGTTCAGCCCCGACTTCCACCGGACCGGACCGCGCCAGGATCCGGCCGGCCCGGCCACCGGCACCGCCCGCGTCATGCGCGGCGGCTCCCACATGTGCCACGACTCCTACTGCAACCGCTATCGCGTCGCGGCCCGGAGCTCCAATACGCCCGACAGCTCGACCGGGAACATCGGGTTCCGTGTGGCGGCGGACGCCGTCGACGGCCCGCACAGCTGAACCCTGCCCCCTGGTCGTCATGCATGTGCACGTGGTTTTCGGGACCGAGTACCGGCACAAGGTGCTCAAGGATGCTCACCTTCGACGCAGGACTTCACGACGCCGCCCGCTCACCCGGCACGTCGGCGTCAGGGTGGGCCAGGCCGAGGTGGTCGCGCAGGGTCGTGCCCTCGTACTCCGTGCGGAAGACGCCACGCTCCTGCAGGAGCGGGACGACCTTGTCGGCGAAGACGTCGAGGCCGCCGGGGGTGATGTGCGGGACGAGGATGAAGCCGTCGCTGGCGTCGGCCTGGACGAAGTCGTTGATGCTTTCGGCGACCGTGGCCGGCGAGCCGATGAAGGCCTGGCGGTTGCCGGTCTCGATGACCAGGTCGCGGATCGACCACTTGTTGGCGGCCGCGAGCTCCCGCCACTCCCGGGCGATGGCCAGCGGGTCGCGGTACATGCGCACCTGGGCGCGGCCGCGGGCGATGGTGTGCTCGCCGAGGTCCGGGTCGATGTCGGGGAGCGGGCCGTCGGGGTCGTACGCGGACAGGTCCCGGTTCCAGACGAACTCCAGGTGCTTGATCGCGGTGGCACCGCTGACCTGCTGGCGTCGTACCTCGCGGGCCAGCTCCGCCGCCTCGGTGTCCGTGTCACCGAGGACGAAGGTCGCGGCGGGCAGGATCAGCAGCTGGTCGTGGGTGCGGCCGTACTTGGCGAGGCGGCCCTTGACGTCCGTGTAGAACTCCTGTCCCGCCTCGAGGGTGCTGTACCGGCTGAAGATCGCGTCGGCGTCGGATGCGGCGAACTCCCGTCCCTCGTCGGAGTCGCCCGCCTGGAAGATCACCGGGCGGCCTTGCGGACTCCGTGGAACGTTGAACTGGCCCTCGATGTCGAAGTGTTGGCCCTTGTGCACGAAGGCACCGGCCTTCGCATCCCGTAGGAAGGTGCCGGTCCCCTGGTCGGCGACGATCTCGTCGCCGCGCCACGAGTCGAACAGTTCGTTCGCGGTGGCCAGGAACTCCTTGGCCCTGGAGTACCGCTCCTCCTGCGGGAGGAAGCCACCGCGGCGGAAGTTCTCGCCGGTGAAGGCGTCCCAGGAGGTGACGACGTTCCAGGCGGCGCGTCCGCCCGAGAGGTGGTCGAGACTGGCGAACTGGCGTGCCACCTCGTAGGGCTCGTTGAAGGTGGAGTTGATGGTGCCGGTCAGGCCGAGGTGTTCGGTGACGGCGGCGAGGGCGGTCAGGACGGTGAAGGTGTCGGGGCGACCCACCACGTCCAGGTCGTAGATCTTCCCGCCCTGTTCGCGCAGCCGCAGCCCCTCGGCGAGGAACAGGAAGTCGAACTTGGCGCGTTCGGCGGTCCGGGCGAAGTGGGCGAAGGAGCTGAACTCGATGTGGCTGCCTGCCTCGGGGTCGCTCCACACGGTGGTGTTGTTGACGCCGGGGAAGTGGGCGGCCAGATGGATCTGCTTCAGCGGCTTGCTCATGGTCGTACGGTCCCTCCGGCTCAGGCTGTGGCGGTGGCGGTGGCAGCTGGGGGTGCCCCCTGCTCGAGCGAAGCCGAGAGCTTGGGGGAGTAGCGGTTGGCGGGGCGGGAGAGTCCGAGCAGCCCGCGCAGGGTGTCGGCCTCGTAGGTACGCCGGAAGGCGCCGCGGCGCTGCAGTTCGGGCACCAGACCGCGGGTGATCGCCTCGAGGTCGTGGCCGATCACGGCGGGGCGCAGCCGGAATCCGGTCAGTCCGGCCTGCTGCCACTGAAGGAGCAGGCCGGCCAGTTGCGCGGGCGTGCCCGTGAACACCTTCGCGTCGCTGGTGTACGCATGACCCGCGAGGCCGTCCAGGCGGTCTCGGCGGGCCGCCGCCGCCTCGGGGGTGTCATCCAGGAACACCACCAGATCGCCGAAGATGTGCAGGGGCGCCTCCGCACGCCCCGCCGCGGCCTGTTCGGTGCGGATCTCTTCGACGATGGCGCGGGCGTGGTCGGTGTCGTGCGGGGTGACGTATCCGATGTCGGCGGAGCGGGCGACCAGTTGGTAGGGCACTGTCTGGTGTGCCAGGGCGCTGACGACCGGCTGTCCCTGCGGTGGCCGGGGTGTGATCGAGGGGCCCTTGACACTGAAGTGCCGGCCCTGGAAGTCGATGTAGTGCAGCTTGTCGCGGTCGATGAAGCGGCCGCTGGCGACGTCCCGGATCTCGGCGTCGTCCTCCCAGCTGTCCCACAGGCGGCGGACCACCTCGACGTAGTCGGCGGCCTCGTCGAAGAGTTCGGTGACCAACTCCCGTACGCCCGGGTCGTCCAGATCTCCGATGCCGAACTGCGGGAACTCACGGCGGCCGAAGTGAGCCGCCTCGTTCTGCCGCGCCGACACCTGGATGCGCAGGCCCGCGCGCCCGGTGCTGACATAGTCGAGGGTGGCTATGGCCTTGGAGATATGGAACGGCTCTGTGTGGGTGGCCACCACGGTCGGTATGAGGCCTATGTGCCGGGTCAGCGGGGCCACGCGCGCGGCGATGAGTACCGCGTCGAGCCGCCCGCGCACCTGGTCGGTACGACCGTCCGGCTCCGCGAAGTGTGAGGACTGGAGCCCGAGGCCGTCCTCGAAGGTCACGAAGTCGAGCAGGCCGTGCTCGGCCTCCTTGACGAGGTCGGCCCAGTATCCGGCGGTGAACAGGTCCCGCGGGCGGGCCTCCTGTTCGCGCCATGCGGCCGGATGCCAGCCCGCGCCGTCGAGCGCGACGGCGAGGTGCAACGGAGCGGAAGAAAGGGGTGAAGGAGGGGGTGAAGCGGGCAGCGAAGAAGCTGAGGACACGGGCAGGTGCCTTCCTGATCGACCGTATGAGGGAGCCGAACGACATCGGAGGTTCGGCTTCGAGACAACAGGTCAGGAGCAACAGAGCGCGCCGGCCACGCGCTGAAGGTCGATGTGGGGCCGCGAGTACAGGCGGACACGGCGGCGCGGGGCGAGAACCATGACACGCGTCCGGGACAGGGGTGCCATGACTGTCACCTCCGCCCTTCCGACTCGTGGGCCCGAGGCCGCCGCCGCGCCGACATCGCCCATGCGCAACCGGGGTCCGGCGAGCGGAAACCCGGCGACCGGCACCATGGTGCCGTGACGTACAACGCTTCGGCTACGCCGCCTATTCCGCCTGCTCGATCCAGGGGCGTACGCGTTACGGGTGCGACGGAGCACGGCTGCCTTCCGGGCCGGCCGGGCGGCCGCCCGGGGCACGGACCAGCAGGAAGTCGGTGTAACGGCGCAGCGTGAAGCCGATCGACTCGTAGAGCCGGATCGCCCCCGTGTTCGCGGCCGAGGCGTGCAGGAACGGGGTGTCTCCGCGTTCCCTGATGCCCGCCGCGACCGCGCGGACCAGTCGGGTGGCCAGGCCCCGGCCGCGGTGCGCCGGATCGGTGCAGACCGCGCTGATCTCCGTCCAGCCCGGCGGGCGCAGCCGCTCGCCGGCCATGGCGATCAGCCGGCCGTCGTGCCGTATGCCGAGGTAGGTGCCGAGTTCGACGGTGCGGGGCAGGAAGGGCCCCGGCTGGGTCCGGGCGATCAGCTCCAGGATCTCCGGTACGTCGGCCGGGCCGAGCCGCACCGCTTCCGGTGCGGACTCGGCACGCAGCGACGTGTCGACCAGCTGCACACCCTTGATCCCGTCCACGAGCTCCCACCCGTCGGGCGGCGCCGTCACTCCTGGGACCGCCGTCTCGCCTCCCGGACCCACCAGCGCGGCCAGGTCGTCCCAGGCACGCGGGTCCGCCGGATCGGCGAGGGCCGTGAACGGTGAGACGTCCGCGGGGTAGCGGGCGGCGCGGCCGACGCGCTCGGCGAACCGGGCGTGCGGGCCGGTCAGCGCGGCCCAGGCCGGATTGTCCAGGATGTGCGGAGCCGCTGGGCTCTGCGGCTGGGGCTCGTGGACACTGGTCGACATGTCGGTTCGGGATCTCCGTCCGTGATCAGGAGTTGTTCTCGGGCAGCCCGGGCGGGTTGACCTCCGCGGTGCTGACGGCCTCGTTGGACAGGTTCCAGGCTGCCAGCCACTTCGCGTACTGACCGTTCTTGATCAGGTAATTGACAGCGTCCGCGACGGGCTTCGCTATTCCGCTGTCCTTCTTCGTGGTCGCCGCGATCAGGCCCTGGAGCGTGGCGCCGGCGCCGGAGTAGGTGCCCGCGCTGCGCGTCGGGTCCGGGGACTTGGCGGTCTGCGTGACGTGGTACGCGACACCGGGGTTGGCGGCGAAGTAGGCGTCGATCTTCCCGCCGGTCAGCGCCAGGTAGGTGCTGTTCTTGCTCGCGAAGTGCTTGACGGTGAGCTGCTTGCCCTCCTCCTTCAGCTTGGACTGCCACTCGAGGAGGATCTTCTCCTGGTTGGTGCCGTTGTCGACGGCGACGGTCTTCCCGGCGAGGTTCTGGTAGTCGCCGTCGAAGTTCCACGTGCTCTCCTTCAGCACCTCGAAGCCGACGTTGTCCTTGCGGTAGGAGGCGAAGTCGTACTTCTTCTTGCGCTCCTCGGTGTCGGTGATGTTGGAGAAGGCGACGTCGACCTTGCTGCTGTCGATGCCGACGAACATGTTCTCCCACGTCGAGTTCTTCAGCTCCGGCTGCAGGCCGAGGACCGCGGCGACCAGGCGGCCGAAGTCGGGTTCCGCGCCGGTGAGGGTCTTCTGGTCGGAGCCGACGTACGCGAGGGGCGGGAAGCCGTCGGGCAGGGCGCCGACACCGATCACCAGCTTGCCGCTCTTGCGGACGGACTCGGGCAGCCCGGCGCTGATCGACTTCACCTCAGAGACCTTGAGCTCGGTCTCCTTGGCGGCTCCGTTGGACAGCCGGCCCACGGTGACCGTGCCCTGGGCGTCGGCCTTGGCGGTGGCGGCGTCGCTGTCGCCTCCGCAGGCGGCGAGTCCGGTGGCGAGGGTGGCGACGGCAGTACCTGCCGTGAGAGTGCGGATGAGTCTGTTACGGAGGCGGAGGGTACGCATGGCCGTCCTTGTTCTCGGTGTGCGGAGGTGGCGGTTTCTTTGGGGGGAGTTTCGAAGGGGAAGTCAGAGCACCTTGCTCAGGAACTCCCTGGTCCGCTCGTGTTGCGGGTTGTCCAGCACCTCGGACGGCGGCCCCTGCTCGACGATCCGGCCGCCGTCGAGGAAGACGATCCGGTCGGCGACCTCGCGGGCGAAGCCGATCTCGTGGGTGACGATGACGAGGGTGGTGCCGCTGGTGGCCAGGTCCTTGATGACGGCCAGCACCTCGCCGACCAGTTCCGGGTCCAGCGCGGAGGTGGGTTCGTCGAAGAGGATGACGCCTGGCCGCAGCGCGAGCGCGCGGGCGATGGCGACCCGCTGCTGCTGGCCTCCCGACAACTGCCGCGGGTAGGCGGCGGTCTTGTCGCCGAGACCCACCCGGGTGAGCAGCGAGCGCGCCAGCTCCTGGGCCTCGGGCTTCCGCAGCAGACCGGTCGCCACCGGAGCAGCGGCCACGTTGTCCAGCACGGTCAGATGCGGGAAGAGGTTGAAGTTCTGGAAGACGAAGCCGATCCGGCTGCGCTGGGCGAGGATCGCGCGTTCGCTCAGCTCCTTGAGCCTCCCCCAGCCTTCGGCCGGGGGGATCCCCATCTCGCTGCGCTCACCGTGCCGGCGTACGCCGATCAGCTCGCCGTTCAGGCTGACGTAGCCGATCTCGGGCTTCTCCAGGTGGTTGATCACCCGAAGCAGGGTGGACTTGCCGGAGCCGGACGGTCCGAGGATCACCGTGACCTCACCGGGCCGTACGGTCAGGTCCACGCCGTCCAGAACCCGGTGGGTGCCATACCACTTGTGCACGTCGTGGACCTCGACCGCGGCGGGCAGCGCCTGGGAGACGGTGGTGCTCTCCGTGGTGGTCATATCGCCGCCTCCCTCTGGACGCGGGCCCGCAGATCGCGCACGCCGGCCCGCACCTTCTGCAACGGAGTCGGCGGGAGGGTGCGCACCGCACCACGCGAGTAGTACCGCTCGACGTAGAACTGGATGACGGAGACGATGCTGGTGAGGATCAGGTACCAGATGGTGGCGACCAGCAGCAGCGGCACGATGTCGCCCGGATAGGTGCTGCCCATGCTCTGCACCGAGCCGAACAGGTCGAGGAGCGAGACGTAGAAGACCAGCGAGGTGCTCTTGATCAGGCCGATCAGCTGGTTGACGTAGTTCGGCGTGATGGCCCGCAGGGCCTGCGGGAAGACGATCCGGGCGAACTGGTAGCGCTTGGGCAGACCGAGCGCCGATGCCGCCTCGTGCTGACCCTGGTCGACCGACAGGATGCCGCCCCGCACCACCTCGGCCGCGTAGGCGGCTTCGTTGAGGCTCAGTCCGACGACCGCCACGACGATGTCGGTGGCGAGCCGCGACTCGTCGAAGGTGAAGAAGGCGGGCCCGAACGGCACGCCGATGCTCAACGTCTTGTACAGCGCACTGAAGTTGTACAGGAACAGCAGAACGACGATCAGCGGCACCGAGCGGAACAGCCAGATGTAGACCCAGCTGACCGCCCGCAGCACCGGGCTCCTGGAGAGCCTGCCGAGGGCGAGCAGGATGCCGCCTAGGAGACCCAACACGGCGCTGTAGGCCGCCACTTCGAGGGTGATGACCAGACCGTCGAGGATCACCGGGCGTACGAACCAGTACGCGAAGCGGTCCCACTGGTAGAAGGGGTTCGTCACCAGCCCGTGGGCGATCTGGGCGACCAGGACGAGGACGACCGCGGTGGCGATCCACCGTCCGGGGCGGCGGAGCGGAAGCACTCGTTGCGCCGAGAGCGGCCGCGGTGCGGAGTCGCTGTCGGATCGCTTGGAGCCTTCGTCGGGTCCTTCGATCGGCTTTCGGGAGCGTACGGAAACCGGCACGGCCTGGGAGGCCGGGGAAGGTTCGGGGCGGGGAATCGCCTGGGCAGGGGGTGCTGAGCCGGAGGACACAGCAGAGCCGGGCGGTTCACTCATGGAGGACTCCAGCAGAATCGGGCACCCGGCCGCGCAGGCGACGAGGTCGCAGCAGAGCGGGAACAGCTCTGAGGGACGAAGCGCACTGGAGCGGGCGGAACGGGGTGAGGCGGGAGAGAGAACGCCGACGACGGCGGCGAACCTCAGGGATTCAGAAAGCCGTCAGCCTCGACGGGATGGAGAAAAGCCGTCAGCCCTGACAGAGGGCGCGGCAAGAGACGCAACACAGTGCACTGTTGACCCGGAGCAGATCGACGGGACGGTTCGCACACGTCGTGACGCGACCGTGGCGCCGCCATGCGGCCATCCCCGGAGCTGCGTACATCGCCGTCACCGTTACCGTTCCGCCCCCGCGGGGCCTCGCGCTTACCGAAAACCAAGATCCGGTCCGGTCGTCACCTGGGGCACCCCACCGCGGTGCGAGGGTTGCCGGCCAGCGAGCCAGGGCTTGTCGCTGACACTCATGACCGTTCTGCGCCGTAAGGTAGGCAGCCAGCGGCGGGAATGTCAATGCGCGCCAACCGGCTTCGTACGGCCCGGCGTCGTCGCCGCGTCCGGGACACATCCGGCATGGTGGCCGCCCGATGCGGCCGACTCAGCGGTACACAGCGCGAATGGCCAACTTCCAAGGAAATGGCGCCATTCGGGATGAGATATCTTTCTCGTGCCAGCCGTCGGATTCGTCATGGAGCGGCGCTCACGCCAGCTGCTTGACAGGGACACGTATCTCTTGGTTTTCTTCCCGGCATGTATCCGGGAGTCTTTCTGACGGCGCGGCGCCATGTCGACTTGGTTCGCCTGTCCGCCAGCCTGTGTCGACCCCGGATGGCCTGCGTCGACGCCGCGCGCACGTCCAAGTCCCGCGCCTGACCAGACCTTTTCCCGCCGCGTGACTGCCCGCGACTGTCCAGGTAATTCTCAGTCGTGGGCTGAGCGATCTTTTTGCCACCGCACCGCATCACGGCACGTAATTCGCCGGGCAATTTCCACAGTTCTCCTCTTCTGCCGACAAGTGTGCCTTACGGCAGTCGGACGGGACGTTGCCCGGAGCCGCCATGCCGCCATGCCGCCATGCCGCCATATCCCGACTTCCCCTTCCAGGAGACCAGTTGTCCTCCGCCCTTCACTCCCGTTCCCGGCTGCGCACAGTGCTGGCGACCGCCCTCACCGCGGCGGTGGTCTCCGTCGCCGCGTCGGCGGCCCCCGCGAGTGCCACCGGCTCGGTGTTCACGCCGGTGCCCCCGCACAACCCCTACGCCGGCCCGGACGGCACAGCCACCATGCACGGAGACACCGGCTCCTCCGACACCACACCGCTGGCCGGGCCGGGATCCGGCACCCTCACCTCGAAGCGGGTGGCGCTGGCGTCGGCCTGCCCGACCGTTCTCGTCGGGTCCGACGGCTATCCGGTGGTGCTGTGCACGCCCATCTTCGGGCAGGTCCCCACGGTCCATCTGCTCGACCCGGACGACGGCAGCTCCATCGCCGAACTCGCCCTGACCAAGGGCTCGTTGCTGGGCGGCGTGTACGCGTACATCGATCAGGAGGACCGGCTGGTCGTGATCGACGGCAGCAGGTCACTGCTGCGGGTCGGCCATCACCAGGACGCGGACGGCGACTGGAAGCTGACGATCGACAGGAGTCTGTCGCTGACCTCAGTGATACCCGAGGACGACGCGGTGACCGGACTGTCCCCGGACTGGCGGGGACGGGTGTGGTTCGCAACCGGCAACGGGCTGGTGGGCACCGCCGACGACCGCACCGGCACCGTACGCACCCTGCGACTGCCCGACGGCGAGAAGGTGGCGAACAGCATCTCCACCGCGCCCCAGGGCACCCTCGTCACCACCACCCAGGCCACCTACCTACTGACCGCGACCGCGGACGGCACCCCGCGCATCTCCTGGCGCCAGGAGTACGACCGCGGTTCGGCCCGCAAGCCGGGCCAGCTCAGCTGGGGCAGCGGCTCCACGCCCACCTTCTTCGGGCCGGGTGACGGCACCGACTACGTGGCCATCGTGGACAACGCGGACAGCCAGGTGAAGCTCCAGGTGTACGAGACGGCGACCGGCCGCCGGATCTGCTCGACACCGGTGCTCGTGTCCGGTGGCGCGGGCAGCGAGAACTCCCCCATCGGCGCGGGCCGCAGCGTCTTCGTGGCCAGTACGTACGGCTACCCGTATCCGGCCGTGCCGGCCGACGCCGGGGACAGTGTTCCCGCATCGGCGGACTTCAAGGGCGGTCTGACCCGGGTGGACGTGCGGGCCGACGGCACCGGCTGCGATCTGGTGTGGGACAACACACTGCGGTCGGCGGCGGTGCCCAAGCTGTCCCTGGCGGACGGCAAGCTGCACACCGTCCTGCGGGATCCCCTCATCGCGGGCACGTACGGCACGAGCCTCCTCGACCCGTACCGCTACGCCGAGATCGACCCGGACACCGGGAAGGTCGTCCGCAGCTTCCAGGTCGGCGTCGGCTCCCTGTACGACTCGCTCCAGATGGCGGGTACGGCGGCACCGGGCGGCGTCTACTACCAGGGGACGGTGACCGGCGTTCTGCGGATCACCACCAAGTGACGGGCTCCTGAGGGCCCGGCGGCTGCGCGCCGCCGGGCCCTCTGAGCTGCGGTCAGAGGGCCGCCATGTCACAGGACCTTGGAGAGGAAGGCGCGGGTGCGCTCATGACGGGGAGCGTCCAGGACGTCCGAGGGCGGCCCCTGCTCCACCACCACTCCCCCGTCCATGAACACCACGGTGTCGGCGACCTCGCGGGCGAAGCCGATCTCATGGGTCACCACGATCATGGTGGTTCCGGTGCGGGCCAAGTCCTTGATGACGTCGAGGACTTCGCCGACCAGTTCCGGGTCGAGCGCGGAGGTGGGCTCGTCGAACAGCAGCACCTTGGGTTCGAGGGCGAGCGCGCGGGCGATGGCGACGCGCTGCTGCTGGCCGCCGGACAGTTGGCGCGGGTAGGCGTCGGCCTTGTCGGCGAGACCGACCCGCTCCAGCAGCCGCCCGGCCGCCGCCACGGCGTCCTTGCGCGGACGTCGCAGCGCTGACACCGGCGCCTCGACAAGGTTCTCGAGCACGGTGAGGTGCGGGAAGAGGTTGAAGTTCTGGAAGACGAACCCGATGTGGGTGCGCTGCTTCAGAACCTCCTTCTCCTTCAGTTCGTGCAGTTTGCCGCCGGACCGGCGGTAGCCGATCAGCTCCCCGTCGATGCTGATCCAGCCGCGGTTCAGCTTCTCCAGGTGGTTGATGGTGCGCAGCAGCGTGGACTTGCCGGAGCCGGACGGGCCGAGGATCACGGTGACCTCGCCCGCCCGGACCTGCAGGTCGACGCCGCGCAGCACCTCGAGCGGCCCGAAGCTCTTGTGGACGCCGTGCACGTCCACCATGACGTCGCTCATCGGCCGCCTCTACTTCTGCTCGGGTGGGTTGATCCGCGACTCCTCTATCGCGGAGGCGCCGGTGCCCCACTTCTTGAGAATGCGGGCGTACGTGCCGTCTTCGATCAGCTTGTTGACGGCGGCCTGGAAGGCGGGGGTGAGTTCGGAACCCTTCTTGAAGGCGAAGCCGACGTCGAGCCGGTGGAACTCACCGAGGAAGGTGGTGCCGGCGGCGGGCTGGGCGGCCTGGTAGCGCAGGCCGTTGATGGTGGACATGATCACGTCGATGCGGCCCTGCTGGAGCGCGGTGAGCGTCGCCCCGTTCTCCGAGAAGACCTTCACGTCGTACGGCTTCTTGCCGGCCTTGGCGCACACGCCCTTCTGCGCCTCGAGGGTCGCCTCGAACGTGGTGCCGGCGCCGGTGCCGATGGTCAGCCCGCACAGCTGCGTCAGTTCGGTGACCTTGGTCCCGAGCTTCGTGTTGCCCTTCTTCACGGCGAAGCCCTGGCCGTCGTTGATGTAGGTGACGAAGTCGATGGTTTTCAGGCGTTCGGTGGTGACGCCGAAGTTGCCGGTCCCGAAGTCGTACTTGCCGCTGCCGAGGGCAGGCAGGATCGTCTCGAACGAGGCGTCCTGGCGTTCCAGCTTGACGCCGAGGACCTTCGCCACAGCGTCCGCGAGGTCGATGTCCTGGCCGGCGGGCGGCTTGCCGGTCCCGTTCGGGTAGTACGCCCCGGGCGGGAACCCGATGGAGCTGCCGACGCGCAGGGTGCCCGCCTTGCGTACGTCGGCGGGCAGCAGGGCGGCGACGGAGTCCACCTTCTGTATGGAGGCGACCGGGTTGTCGCTCGGCGCGGGTGAGGCCTTGGCGCCCACGGGAGCGCTGTCGTCGGCCGTGCCGGAGCCGCACGCGGTGAGTGCCAGGAGGGGCAGCAGCGCGACGGAGGCGGCGGCGAGACGCAGACGGGTTCTGATGCCTGGGAGGTTCACGGGCCGAGGCCTTTCAGGTGCGTATGTCGGTGGCGAAGTGGGCGGAGAGGTGCTTCTCGAAGGGCAGGGGGCCGATGGTCTCCGGGTCGGCGTCCGTGTCGAAGAGGGGTGTGTAGCCGGTGACCAGATACAGGCCGCGGACCTCGCGCCGGCGTGGTCCTGTGGTGAGGTGGATCCGCCGGTGGCCCCCGGGCGCGGGCCTCCCGCTCGTCCTCAAGTCCTCAAGTCCTCAAGTCCTCAAGGGATGGTGAGCCGCACGCGGGCACGGCGGAGCAGCCCCTGTCACGTTCGTATGTGACGGTTCTTCAGCTGAACGCGCGGGTGCGGCATCAAGAAAGGGTGATGAGTGATGACGCCAGTGGCATGAGGCCTCGGGCGGGAGGGGGGCGGCGGCAGCGTGCGTCCGGGCTCGCAGAACCGCCGGTACGCCTGTCAGCGCACGTGTACGGCGATGGTGCGAGGGTGGAACTCGGCCCGCGACGGGTTCAACCGAGGGAGGGAAGGGCCGGTCAGACAGCCCGCTGCCGGGTCAGGCGCAACACGCTGCGGACCACACCCGACCGAAGTCGATGTGATCGCGCGTGACCAGACGCTGACCGGCATTCATGCGGTCAATTGAGCAGTACATTCGTTATTCCGTCAACCAGTGCCCGGATGCCGGACGGGTGTTGGCCGGTTCCCGGGCCCTGTTGACACATCCGGGCCGGTGGCACATACGATCGATGGCGGACCGGCTCCCCTCGTGCGGAGCCTCTCCGGCCGCGTTGAGGGACGCGGCGAACGTGATGACGCCAGGACCCGGCCGCACACCGTGCGCGGGCAGTGTCGCCCGCACCGTATCCGCGCAGTGTCCGACTGCTCCGATGTCGGCTCCGCACCCGCGCGATGCCTGCGTACGTGTGCCGCCCGAACGGTCACCCACGCCCCGCAACTCCCTCTTCCGGAGAGCCTCCCGATGGTCTCGCCTTCCGAAGTCACCACTCCTCAGGCCGGATTCGTCCCGCCCGACAAAGAACCGGCCGACAAAGAACCGGCCGCCAAAGACGTTGCCGCCGAAGACCTGCCGGCCATCGGTTCCGGTCGCGACGACCTGCCGCGCATAGTGCCGCGCCGCCGCGTCGGCCGCTGGCTGGCGGCCGCCGCGGCGCTGCTGGTCTTCGCGATGGTGCTGAATTCCGTCGTCCGCAACCCCGCCTTCCAGTGGGGTGTGGTGGGCCGGTACTTCACCACGAGTGCCGTGCTCGACGGGCTGCTGCTGACGCTCTGGCTGACCGCTGCGGTGATGGTGCTCGGCTTTCTGCTCGGCACGCCGCTGGCGGTGATGCGGCTGTCCGGCAACCCCGTGCTGCGTACGCTCAGTTGGGGCTATGTGTGGATCTTCCGCTCCACTCCGCTGCTCGTGCAGCTGCTGTTCTGGTTCAACATCGGCGCCCTCTACCCGACGCTCGGCCTGGGCATCCCCTTCGGCCCGGAGTTCGTCACCGTCAAGACGGTCAATCTGTTGGGCCCCGCCCTCACAGCCGTGATCGGGCTGACGCTGCACGAGGCCGCGTACGCCGCGGAGGTGGTGCGCGGCGGCATCCTCTCCGTGGAATCCGGCCAGACCGAGGCCGCGCAGGCCCTCGGTCTGAGCAGAACGCGCACACTGCGCCGAATCGTGATCCCGCAGGCGATGCGGTCCATCGTGCCGACGGCCGGGAACATGCTGATCGGCACGCTCAAGGGCACCAGCATCGTCAGCGTGCTCGCGGTGCACGACCTGCTGTACTCGGTGCAGTTGGTCTACAACCAGACGTACCAGGTCATCCCGCTGCTGATGGTGGCCACGCTCTGGTACATCGCCGTCACGACCGTGCTGAGCGCGGGTCAGTTCTACGTCGAGCGGTACTACGCGCGCGGCAACGCCCGGGAACTGCCGCCCACCCCGCTGCAACGGCTGCGCGGGCAGTCCGCCGCCGTACGCGCCCGGCTGCGTGCGGCGACTGCCGCCGACGCCCGGCCCGCAACCGGCGGTGACCGGTGACCGACGCACCGGTGATCAACGCACCGACGACCACCGCACCCGCTGCTGTCCTGGCCGTCGTCGGAGCGGGTCCGCGCGCCACGGGCGTACTGGAACGCATCGCGGCCAACGCGTCCGAACTGTGGGACGGCCGACCGCTGCACATCCATCTGATCGATCCTCACCCGCCGGGGCCCGGCAGAGTGTGGCGGCATGAACAGTCGCCACTGCTGCGGATGAACTCCATGGCCGAGGACGTCACCATGTTCACGGACGAGTCCTCGGTGATCGAAGGTCCGGTACGGCCAGGCCCCACGCTGGCCGAGTGGGCCGCCCAGTTCTCCGGTGGCGAGGTGCGTTTCGCGCCATACGCGGAGCCGGCCGACCCGGACGTGCTCACCGAGCTGCGCGAGCTCGAAGGGTCCGACTTCGCCACCCGACGTGCCCAAAGCGCCTACCTGGACTGGGTGTTCCGCAGAACGCTGACCGAACTGCCCTCGCACGTCACGGTCGAGTGGCACCCCACCACGGCGACCGCCGTCACCGGCCCGCCGGACGGGCCGCAGCAGGTGCACCTGGCCGACCGGGCCACGCCGCTCACGGCCGACCTTGTGCTTCTCACCCAGGGGCATCTGGACACCGTGCCCGGGGCAGGGCACCGCGAACTGTCCCGGTTCGCCCGCCGCCACGGGCGCTTTCACCTTCCGCCTGCGTTCTCTTCCGACGTCGACCTGTCGGGCCTCCGGCCGGGCGAGCATGTCATCCTGCGCGGCTTCGGGCTGGCCTTCGTCGACCTGATGGTGCTGCTGACCGAGGGGCGGGGCGGCACGTACCGCTCCGAGGCGGACGGCAGCCTCACGTACATGCCGTCGGGGCGTGAGCCCGTCCTGTACGTCGGGTCGCGCCGTGGCGTCCCGTACCACTCCAAGACCCGCTACCAGCTCCAGGGCCCGCGGCCGCCGCTCCCGCGCCACTTCGGGCCCGCGGCGGTGGACGCCCTGCTCGCCGAGGGCCGGCCGCTCGACCTGCGGCACGACGTGTGGCCACTGATGGCCAAGGAGATCGGCTTCGCCCACTACCACGAGTTGTTCCACGCCGACCCGGAGCGCACCGCCCTGCCGTGGCGGGACTTCCTCGCCGCCTACGACCGCCTCGGCTGGTACTCCGACGAGATGACGGCCCTGGTCGCGGGGGCCGTGCCCGATCCGGCTGACCGGCTGGGCTTCGAGGCACTGGACCGCCCGCTGGACGGCCTGGCCTTCCCCGCGCCGGACGCTTTCCAGGAGCATCTGCGCGACTACATCGCCCAGGACGTCGCCCGACGCGAGGACCCCGCCCACAGTGCCGACCTCGGCGCCTTCCTCGCCCTGCTCTCCGTCTACGGCCAACTGCCCCGCCTCGTCGCCTCGGGACGGCTGACCGCCCGTTCCGTCGCCGACGGGCTCGACGGCTGGTGGCACGGCTTCTTCAGCTTCCTTGCCTCCGGCCCGCCCGGCTTCCGGCTGCGCGAGCTGCTCGCCCTGTCCCGGGCGGGGATCGTGCGCTTCCTCGGCGCCGAGCTGCGGGTCGGCACCGACGAAGACAGCGGCACGTTCACCGCGTCCAGCCCCACGGTCCCCGGGCACGCCGTCACGGCGACCGCGCTGATCGAGGCGTACCTTCCGGGCGCGTCCCTGGGCCGTACCGAGGACCCGCTGCTGCGGGGCCTGCACGGCGCGGGTGCCCTGAGCGAGGAGGTCATCAGCGACCCCACGCACACTCACCGTTCCGGTCTGCTGACGGTGACGACGGACGGCGCGAGCCACGTCGTCGACCCCACGCTCGGCGGCCCGCACCCCCGGCGGATCGCACTCGGTGCCCCGACGAACGTCCGCGGTGTCGCGGCCTTCGCCCGCCCCCGCACCAACGCCCCCGCCTTCCGCCAGAACGACGCCGTGGCCCGCGCGTTGCTCAGGACGCTGGACGCGGCAGTCGGCGGAGAGGCGCCGGCCTCGCGTCCGCCCTCCGGAAGCGTGGGGAGCGGACGCTGAGGCGGATCCCACGGACGGATCAACGTACGGATCACAGGTCTCAATGAACGGATCACACGTCTCAACCTACGGATCACACGTCGGCCAGCAGGATCTCCGGGCGTTCCACGCAGTCGGCCACGAAGCGCAGGAATCCGCCCGCCACACCGCCGTCGCAGACCTGGTGGTCGAAGCTGAGGGAGAGCTGCATGACCTTGCGGACGGCGAGTTGGCCGTCCACCACACCCCGTAATTGTTGAGGGTGAAGGTCCCGCCGGTCAGTGACTGCGGCGGCAGGCGGTCGGAGACGTCCAGCAGGTCGTCGCTCACCGCGCGGACCGTACGGTCCTCGACACGCAGATGACGGCGCCGCCGCAGTCCCATCGGGTGGACGGACGTCGCCGCGTAGAAGGGCCGCGCCGCGTCCGCGCGCCAGTCGACGCGCAGCGGCAGGTCGCGGTCGTCCGTGTGCAGGCCGAGCCGTCCGATCCCAGCCGCCCCGCTGGCCGGGAGCCACTGCAGAATCGGCTACCAGGCACGCCCAGATGGTCAGACGCCCTTATTGGACTTTGATGAGAGTGACCTTCATGGATGGTCTGTAGGTCAATCCATCATCGGTGCGCTCGTGCAGGACGGTCTGGACGCGGTGGTTGTCACTGAACTCCACGGTGGAACGAGTGGTGTCGCCTTGGTAGGTCCACGTGTCGCCACGCGCGACCAGGCTGCTGACGGTCACGTTGCCCTGGCTGTCGAAGAAGTGTGACCTGTAGTCGCCACTCGTCTCGTCGTACCCGATGATCTCCACGCCGCCGACATCGAACTCTCCGATGCGCCCGTATGCCGAATGGACGACGAAGAACCCACCAGGAGCCCACTCGTACACGTCAGAGGTTGTGATCGCCGCCCCAGGGCTTCCGTCATCGTTGATCATGTGGCCTTCGTTGATCCACCTTCCCACCCAGGCGTCGAGCGCATCGTGCTGGGGTCCCCGTCTGGATCCCTGACTGTCGGCGTACTCTGCGCCTCGGTTGACTGCCACTACTCGTGGTGTCGTCTCCTCCGTCATGCTTGCTCCCCTTACGGTCGTCCCCCGTCGCACTTCGTCCTTCGTGTAGATACACCGAAGGGGTGAACTGCACTCGGCTGGGTTACTCAGGTCCGGCTGCGATGCGCCACAGCGGCGGCGTGTACTGCTCCGGACGCCTGCTGATCAGAAGGCGGCGCAGGTCCTCGCGCAGGGAACCGCTGAGGTTCAACGCCTCGGTGATACGGGCGAACGTCGAGTGGGTGACTCCGCGGTTCCGGGCCTCGGCCTCGAACTGGTCGAGCCGGAGCAGCACGGGCTCAGGGTCGAGCCTGACCGGTGGCTGCTCCTCGAGCCGTGCGGCCTGGTCGCGTTCGTCGTCGATCTCCGAGTGGCCGCAGACTTCGCGGCTGTGCGCCTCCACCTCGTTCAGAGTGGTGGTCGCCATGATGGCGCGGGCCAGCTGGTTGCGGCTCAGCGCCTCGTCCAGGTCGACTTCATGGACTGTCGGGCCTTCGTCGGTGAGGGGAACGGCGGGCCCGGCGCCTCGTACCTCGCAGGTGCCGCGTACTCCTCGGGCCGTTGCCGCCAGCATCCCGGCTGCCTCGGACGGGTGCCACTCCAGGACCGAGTTGATCGGCTCCACGTCCTTCGCAAGGAAAGGGTGGACAACACGGCCGAGGATGCCGCGCAGGTCGTCCGGCGAGAGTTCACCGTCGAGACCAGGGCCTGCGACCAGGAGTCGGATGGGCGCGTTCACCTGGCAGCACGCGGAGAGCGTGAGGGCGTCTGCAAGCGGGCTCTTCAGCGTCGGTTCGTCGCCACGCGCAACGATGTCGCCACCCACGTCGAGGAGATCGATCGACGTCGGTGACAAGCGGCTCACGAGCTCTTCGAGTTGGCGCGTGATGCCCTCAGCCCCGTGATGCGGGTCGATCAGCGCGAACGTGTGCGGGAGCTCTGCCGCGAGTCGGGGGAGGGTGGAACGTGCCGGAGCGATCGTGCGGGCCTCGGGCGGCACTGCCCAGACTGCTGGGGTGAGCTGTTCGAGGCCGGTGAAGTTGTCCGGCCCTCTGGGGCCGGGCACTGGGTCGACCAGGAGGCGATCCCACGCGTACGTGAGGATCACCGCCTGGTCCTCGTCGCCGTAGAGGGCGTCGTGAAGCATTGCGGCGGCGACTGCGTCGCCCCCTCCCCCAGCCGCGACGATCAACCGCGTCATGCGCTCAGCCTACGGGATCGACGATTGACCGCTCACGCTCAGTGTTCGCTGTGACGTGCCGAATCTGAGCCCGGCGAGATCGGGCAGACGCCCTGCGGCTCACGCCGGAGTGGCGTCTGTGCGGTGCTGGATCGGGGTGTCGTTCGACGGGGCAAGGCACCAGTCGAGGAGTGAGGGCCAGGATCCGTAACCGGCTTCCAGGTCGAGGTGGGCCGCGCCGGGCAGGACGTCGGCAGGGAGGCCGAGACGTTCGCCGTACACGGAAGCGGCACTTTCCGGGAAGTAGGGATCGTTGTCGCTGGCGACGAGTCGGGTGTACTTGGCGGCGGAGGAGAGTTGCCCGGCCGTCACCGGCGGCGGGGTGAACTCCGCGACCTCCGCGTACTGTTCCAGCACGCCCGCAGATGGCGGGGCGACGAGGAGGACCCGGTCGACGGGGACCGGCACGGCGTTGCGGGCCACGGCGTGCAGCCACAGCAGGCAGGCCAGGCTGTGGCAGATGACCGTGCGTTGCTGTCCGCGCAACTCACCAAGGCGGGTGCGGAGTTCAGTCAGCCACTGTTCCAGATCGGGGTCGTCCGGATCGGGCAGCTGGGGATAGTCGACAGCGTGCCCGAGACCTGTGAGCCGGTCCGCCAGCCAGTGCTGCCAGTGTCCGGCGGGGCGGTGGTTCTGCCAGCCGTGGAGCACCAGGAAGCCGCGTTCGATCGTGGTTTCGGTCATGGTCTCTCGCATTCAGAGGGGACGACGCGGCCGCAAGGCCGGGAAGCTCGAAGAGATTGTGGGCGTGGCTGATCATGCAGGTCTTGCCTGGGAGGAGGGACGCCGCAGCGCAGTGACCATCGAGGCCGTCCCCGGCCCCTCTCGGACACAACTGAACCCGCCGTCGAGGTTCACGCCGAAAGTGCCTGATCATCGCAGTCGCTGTCCTGCACGCAGGCAGCAGCCAATGCGTCCAGGGACACCTCCAGCGCTGCGGCCAAGGCCGCCACGGTGAAAAACGCGGGGGTCGGCGCCCGACCGGTCTCGATCTTGCGCAGCGTCTCCGCCGACACTCCCGCCGCCGCGGCGATCTCCACCATGCTGCGATCGCCGCGTGCCTGACGCAGCAGCGCGCCGAACCGCTCTCCGCGCCGCCGTTCCCATGGAGTCAAAGGAGTTCTCACCATGCCCGTGATACTAATACCGGTATAAGAATTGGATGCCCGCGACTGAGAAGGGGATCGCTGGACATGGTGGAGATCAAGACCGACGCGGCGCTGGACGCGATGCGGGAGGCCGGGCGTGTCGTGGCCCACGCCCTCGCCGCCGTCAGGGAGGCCGCGGGCATCGGGGTGTCCCTGCTGGAACTGGACGAAGCGGCCCGCACCGTCCTGATGGAGGCCGGGGCCCGCTCGCCCTTCCTCGGCTACCGGCCGCCCTTCGCCCCTGTCCCCTTCCCAGCGGTGATCTGCACATCGGTCAACGACGCCGTCGTCCACGGCATCCCCACCGGCTACCGCCTGCGCGACGGCGACCTGGTCAGCGTCGACTGCGGCGCGGAGCTCGACGGCTGGACCGGCGACGCCGCCATCAGCTTCACCGTCGGCACCCCACGGCCCGCCGACGTGGATCTCATCGCCGCCACCCAGCGCGCTCTCGACGCCGGCATCGCCGCAGCCAACCCCGGGAACCGGATCGGCGACATCTCCCACGCCATCGGCACCGTCGCGCAATCGGCGCGCTGCGGCATGCCCGCCGACTTCGGCGGCCACGGCATCGGCCGCCGCATGCACGAAGACCCCCACGTCCCCAACCGAGGACGCCCGCGCCGCGGCTTCCCCCTACGCCCCGGCCTGACCCTCGCCATCGAGCCCATGCTCATGGCGGGCGGACGCGACGACTACCGCACCGGCAGCGACGGCTGGACCCTGCACACCATTGACGGCAGCCGAGCAGCCCACATCGAGCACACTGTCGCCATCACCGAAGAAGGCCCCCGCATTCTGACGCTGCCTTGACCATTCGCGGCCTTCGCACCCCCGATATCACCCGCGCGTTCGCCACGAACCCACCAGTCCACACTCGGAACCAGCGGCATCGGACCCTCAGATTTTACTGACCAGCGTTCAGTTTTCGCGTACTCGCGGGGATCCAGGCCCTGGACTGCCAGCGCTCCCCCGAGAGGCGAAGTAACGTTCGGCACAGACGCCCGGCGGTCACGCGCCGGGGCCAGCCTGGGCCGCGGAGGCGGCCTCGGCCATCTCGCTGCGGCGACGGCGCCCACCCGGGCAGGCGAGCGGATGCCCAAGGCTCGCCCCTCATGGGGGCGGATATCGACGGCGTGATCTCGTCCGTTCGCCGCCCGACCGTGGCGTGCTGCAGGCGACACCCTGTACTCCACGAGGTCGGCTTGGCGCAGCGGCCCCACAGCACCAGTCGTCGATGGCCGGTTACGCTCGCCCAGGGCGCAGACGCAGAGGCGAGGAGACGAACACCATGAGCGCGCGGGTCACGGCTGTCAGCTGCAATGGGACGTACTCCTTCAGCAAGCCGAACCGGGCAAGCATCACTCTGCTCACCGGGCTCGGCGTCGAGGGCGACGTCCACGCCGGCGAGACCGTCAAGCACCGCTTCCGCATGAAGCATGAGCCGCAGCAGCCCAATCTGCGCCAAGTGCATCTCATGCACGAAGAGCTCTTCGACGAGCTCGCCGAGAAGGGTTTCAGTGTCGCCGCGGGTGAGCTCGGTGAGAACATCTCCACGCGTGGGATCGACCTGCTCGGCCTGCCCACCGGCGCGTTGCTGCACATCGGTGCGGAGGCGATCGTGGAGGTCACAGGCCTGCGTAATCCATGCTCGCAGATCGATGCGTTCCAGAAGGGCCTCCTGAAGGAGGTCTTCGAACTGGACCCGGACACCGGTGACTTCACCTTCAAGTCCGGAGTCATGAGCGTGGTCCGGCAGGGCGGGGTGGTGCGTCCTGGCGATCCGATCAAGGTCGAACTTCCCACCGGCCCGCACCGGCCGCTGGAGCGCGTCTAGGCAACGTGGCGCCTCACGGGCGAGCCGGGCCCCGACCAGGCAGCCCGGCCCTCGACGCGGGATCCCTCAGGACGACAGATCAGCCGGAGAACCCGTACGAGAGGCGATGACGGCGGGCTCGGGCTCGGGCTCGGCGCCAGTGCGTACCGGAACGCCGCGCCGTCCGGCCAGCCGGCACCCGAGGCAGCCCACGTGCCCCTCTGGCGCGGCACGGTCCCGGACCCGGAGGCCCCACTGGTCGGCAGACCGTGGGCCAGGCGGTTTGCCCCAGCCCGCGAGGTGCAGGCCCCATGTGACCAGCACCGCTAACGCCATGACACCGAGCCCCAACCAGATCCCCGGGCCCCAGCCGCAGATGCCCACGCCGGTGACCGCGGCCCCGGCCGTGGCAACAGCGCAACCGACCCATCCGGCGACGGTGTGGCCCTCGTCGTGTTGTCCGCTCACGTGCCTGCCTCCTCGCGCCGCCGGGCCGGTGCCGCGGCATGCCGCGGCCTCCACCGGCGCCGGACTACGATGCCTTAGCAAGTGAGGAATTTATCTTACGCACTAAGGAAATTCAATGGAGGGCAAACCCCGCCCGGCCGCATCGCCCTCGGACGCGATCAGCGCGATGGACGACCTCATCGCGACGAGCATGGTCGGCCAGCAGGAATTCGCCCGGAACCTGGGGCTGAGCGTCACGGACCTCATCTGTTTCGCGTACGTCCTGGAGGCCGGGGACTCGCCGGTGACCGCCGGCGACCTGGCCGCCCGCGCACACGTCACGACGGGGGCGGTGACCGGCATCCTCAACCGGCTGGAGCGCGGCGGCTTCGTGACCCGAGAGCCTGACCCCGCCGACCGGCGCCGGGTGCGCGTCGCCGCCGTCCCGGCCGCCGCCGAGCGGGTGCGGACCGTCTACGAGCCGTACTACGCGCGCCTCGCGGAGCTCTTCGCGGACTACACACCGGATGAGATCGCCGTACTCGCCGACTGGTTCACGCGTGCCGGTGCGCTGGCGCGCGCTTACCTGGACGAGTCGTGCGAGACATGATCTTCCGGCGGCTGAGGACGAGGGGCATGGAACATCGACCGGCACCCGCGGTCACCGTCACCCTGGCCAAGGGCCGTGGAGGGATCCGGACCGACCGACTCCATTCGACTTCCCGACGATGGGTCGTATCAACCGATTACGCAGCGTTTATTGGGGTAGGCGCAGTTCAGTAAAGCATCATTTGGAGGCCGCCATGATCGTGCTCGGCGTCATCCTGCTCGTGATCGGGCTCATTACCGGGATCAGCATTCTGTGGACCATCGGAATCATCCTGGCAGCCGTCGGCGTCGTCCTGTGGCTGCTGGGCACAATGGGCCACGCAGTAGGCGGCCGCCCCCACTACTGGTGACTGGTGATCTCCGTTCCGATCAGCGCGACTGCCGGTGATCAGCTGCACATGGCGCTACAGCGTCGAGCCAGGTCAGCTCCTGTGCGGGACGGGCACGCAAACCTCCGGCGAGTCAGAACCCCGGCCTCCTGCGAGGCCGGGGTTCACTGTCGTGGCGGGCACAGCTGACGTGTCATGCCCGCCGGTCGCCCGTCAGCCATGGCTGGTGTCGATGACACAGAAACGGTTGCCCTCGGGATCGGCGAGCACGACGAAGTCGGCGTCGTCCGGATAGAGGTCCCAGTCGACGCGCTGAGCACCCAGGGACACCAGCCGCTCGACCTCAGCGGCCTGGTCGGCAGCGTCCCCGGCGTACAGGTCCAGGTGGATCCGGGGATGCTCCTGGACCGGCGTCTCGCTCAAGCCGAGCGACAGCTGGACCCCGACCCCTTCCGCCGGCACGAGCACCACCCAGTCGTCTTCCATTTCCTCGCGCGGGACGTATCCCAGGGCCTCCATCCAGAATGCGGCTGCTCGAGGCACATCCGAGACGCCCAGCACAACGGATCCGATTCGCAGCATGCGCCGATTCTGGCGGATAGCAGAGACCCACATGGTCTCGCCACCGGCCGTTTGCAAAACCCTGCCAGTCGTTTGGTAGCGGACTGCTCAACAACCCTTCAGATGCGGAACATCGCCACTTCGCCGCCCACGGAGAACGTCTGCCGGTCACCCCCATCCGACACAAAGGATCCGCATCTCACACGAGTTACGAGAGTTCCGGCCACATCTCCCGGAGAACCGTCATCGCCGGCGCAGCCACGACTGCCGCGGCCCTGACGGTTCCGTTGGCGGCGGGGTCCGCGCAGGCCGCCACCACGACCACTGGTGCCGGCCCGGTCGTGGTCGTCTCCCCGTGCGGGCGTGTTCGAGTGACACTGCGTCTGGCCTCCGGCACCCCGACGTACTCCGTTTCCGTGGACGGCGTTGAGGTCGTCCCGCCCAGCCCGCTCGGGCTCACTCTGGAGGACGCGGACTTCACGTCGCGTCTCACGCTGACCGACCGGGGCCGTCCGAGGAGGGTGAAGGTCGACTACGGTCGTGAACCGCTCGTCGGGACTCTCACCAGGTGTCACCTACCGGTTCGCCCGCCAGGCGGTGAAGCCCAGCAACGCCTCACGGCAGTTTCCCGGACGGCTTGACGCGCTGGCCACCCCGAGGGTCAGCCCTGGCGACACCACCGTGAAACCGTCCAGGCAAATGCGTAGCCGAATCCGTTGACGGCCCAGTGCAGCGCCGCGGGTGCCAGGAGACTGCCCGTGCGGCGCCGCACCTCGCAGAGGACCACCCCGGCGGCGACCGTGGCGGCGATGGCTGCCGCAACGGTCGGCGCCACACTGGCCGACCCGCTTCCCAGAGCCGACTGGACGGCGGTGTTGGAGCGGTTGAGCCCCCGTGAGGGCAGCAGATGCCAGAGCCCGAAGAGCAGTGACGACACCGCGGTGGCCCACCTGGTTCCCCGCCGACGCCTGATCATGGCCCACAGGACGCCACGGAAGGCGGCTTCCTCCAGCAGCACGGTGCCCAGCGGCACACGTACCAGCACCCTCCACAGCAACTGCTGTACGGACAGGCCTGCGGCCCGGGCGTCACGGAAGGCCTCCCTGCCCGCCGGTACGGCCAGGACGAGGAGGAAGACGACGAGGACGGCACCGACCAGGACCGCCGCCCACCGCAGTCCCCGGCGCAGAGCCACCGCGTCGAGCCCCACGTCGGCCGGGGTGAGGCCGTCCCGGCGGGCGATCAGGAGCAGCACGGCGGCGGCGATCCCACACGTGAGCACGTAGGCGCCCGGCGCGAGCCAGTTGTTGAGCAGGTTCGCGGCAACCAGGACGACGACGACAGACAGGATCCACATCCTTCTTCCAGGATCCCCCGTCACCGCCCGAGCGCGAGACCCGCGACCCCGCAGCCCTGCGGCGCCGCGAGGACGGCGGGGTACCGGCGCCCCGCAGTCCCACGTCTCACGTCCCGCAGTGCCGCGCCCGCCGTCCCGCGCTCCGCGCCCCCGCGCCCCCGCGCCCCCGCGCCCCCGCGCCCCCGCGAGGAGCATCCGCCGATCACAACCGGACGATGATCAAGGCGGTGTCGTCGCGGCCGCCGCCCGCCAGGCCCAGTCGGGTCAGCAGGGTGTCGGCCAGGTGCTCGGAGTCCAGCCGGCAGCACTGGCCGAGGATGTCGGTCAGCCGGGTCAGGCCGGCGTCGAGGTCTTCGCCGCGGCGTTCGATCAGGCCGTCGGTGTAGAGGACGAGGGTGTCGCCGGGGCCGTAGGTCGCACTGGCCTGGGGGCGGGGGACATGCTGCGGCCGAACCGCGAGGGGCGGGTCGGTGGCCCGGTCCAGCAGCTCGCAGGAGCCGTCGGCGTGCACCAGGACCGGGGGCGGGTGGCCGGCGTTGCTGTAGATGATCAGGCAGCTCACAGGGTCCACCAGCGCCTGGACAGCGGTGGTGTTCAGCGCGCCCTCGACCGAGCGGGCGTACAGGCCCAGCACCTCGAGCGCCTGCGCGGGCCGCTCCAGGGCGCGGATGGCGGCGCTCAGCGCGCTGCGGAGCATCCCCATCACGGCGGCGGCCTCCAGGCCGTGGCCGACGACGTCGCCGACGGCCACGGCGAAGCGGCCGTCGGCCAGATCGACCATGTCGTACCAGTCGCCGCATACGTTCAGCGATCCGGTGGCGGGCAGGTAGCGCACGGCGACGCCCTGGTGCCGAGCCAGGTCCGGGACCTGCAGCATGGCCTCCTGCAGGGCGACGGCCACTTGGCGCTCGCGAGTGTGGGCCTGCCGCAGTTCCTCGTTCAGCAGCTGCAGCTCCCGGGCCCGCGCGTACAGCTCGGCCTCCAGGACCTCACGCTCGACGACCGGCCCGGTCGGCGGTTGGGCGCGGGAGGCGCGGGTCTTGACGAATGCGGTGACGTCCTCCACCCGGTGGATGATCCAGGCCACCGACCCGTCCGGACCGAGAACCGGAGTGTTGATGGGCGACCACCACCGCTCCTCGAACACATCCAGCCGTCCCATGACCGGGATGTCGTACTTCTGCAGCGCCATCGTGTCGGCCTGCCTCAAGGCCAGGACCCGCTGCAGCGAGGTGTTCAGGTTCCGCACCCCGTCGGCCTCCGGGTCGGCCGGATTATCGGGGAAGGCATCGAAGATGTGCTGCCCGATCAGGTCTTCCCTGGTCCGCCCGGTCGCGTCCAGGTAGGCCTGGTTGACCTCCACGATCACCAGGTCCGGGCCCAGCACCAGATAAGGGCTCGGCGTGGCGGCGAACAGCGCCGCGTAGTCGATCCCGGACACGGCCACCGTCCTCCCCCTCCCTTCCGTCTTGTCCCCTTTGCGGACCCGCCCCTCCTCTCACGCTAGGGTCCGCCCAGCTCACGCGCCCGTTACGACAGCGCCGGTCGCTTCATTCCTCCTCGGCGACTCGGTGGGCTCTGCTGCTTCAACGGTCCTGGGACAGGGCCAGAAGCTCCGCGAACAGGCCGCCGGCGTGGACCAGGTCGTCGTACCGCCCCTGCTCGGTAACGCGGCCCTGCTGCATCACAACGATCCGGTCGGCGATCTTCGTGTTCTCCAGGCGATGCGTCACCACGATCGTGATGCGGTCCGCCGAGATGGCTTTGATCTCCTCGAAGATGTCGTGCTCACCGCGCGGGTCCATCTGCGAGGTCGGCTCGTCCAGGATCAGCAGCGGAGGCCGCCGGTACAGGGCACGCGAGCAGGCAAGGCGCTGCCACTGCCCGCCGGACAACTCCGTGCCGCCGAACCACTCCCGCGCCAGCAGCGTGTCCAGGCCGTCCGGCAGCTCCTCGACGGCCTGCCGCATGCCGACCGCGTCGACCGCCTCCCACACGGGTCCGTCGTCGTAGGTGCGGGGCTGCCCCAGCGTCACGTTCTCGCGAACCCGCAGCGGCCACTGCGCGAACAGCTGCGGCACCAGCCCGGTGCACGCCCACACGCTCGCCGGGTCGACGGCCGCGAGGTCGGCGCCGTTCCACGTCACCCTGCCCTTGTCCGCCAGGTAGATGCCGGTGAGCAGGCGGGTCAGCGTCGACTTGCCCGAGCCGTTCTCCCCGACGATGGCGAGGATCTCGCCCCGGCGCAGCCTCAGGGAGACACCATCGACAGCCGGCTTGTCCTTGCCCGGGTACTGGTACGCCACCTCGTCAAGACGAATCTCCTCGATCGGCGCGGCCACCCTCACCTCACCGCGCTTGGGCGCCTTCTGTCCGGCGTCGTCGAGGAACCTCTGCATGTCGGTCAGGTACAGGCTGGTGTGGAAGACGGCGGCCCCGTTGATGACGACCTGGCCCAGTGCACTCAGTGTGGTCTGCACGGCGACGACCGCGGTGGCGGCGATCGCCACGTCGAGCCGGCCGGTCGCGGCCAGCCATGCGAGCGCCGCCCAGACGACGATGAGGAAGAACCCACCCACCAGCGAGGCGACCAAGGTGATGACCAGCATCCGCGGTGCCGCCCTCAGCGTGCGCCGGTCGATGCGTTCGGACAGCGACCGGTACCAGAACAGCAGATAGCCGGTCATGCCGTTCGCGCGCACCTCGTCGGCGAACTTCGCGTTGGTCGCCCACCAGCGCATCATGTGCCGGATGTTGCGGTCCCCGACGTTGCCGTAGTGGACCTCGTAGTCCACGCGGGCCGACAGCACAGCCCCGACGCCGGCGGGCAGCACCGCCAGGATCAGCAGCGGCAGCATCAGCGGTTGAAGGACCGACAGCACGCCGCTGGCCGCGACCATCCGGACGAGGGCGGACATGAAGCGCTGCGCGTCGCTGACCATCACGTGGGTACGCACCACGCCCATCTCCGCCGCTTCCTGACGGTCCGCGAACCCGTCCGCCGCGTACGCCGAGGCCTCCACCCGGCAGACGGCTTCCACCAGCGCCGAATCCGCCTGAGTCGTCAGCGGAGGAGTGATCCGCCCGTCCGCGTACGAGGACAGCGCACCCGCGATCCGCACCAGAGCGGCCGCACCGCCCACCACCAGCAGCGCGGGCAGCGCCTCGTGGAGCCGGTCGGAGACCACGCCGCCGCCGAGGATCGACTGCATCGCCCGTGCCGTGGCCGCCAGCAGTACGGCAGAGGCCACTCCGGTGACCAACTGGCATCCCACGAGCAGCATGACCGCGCTACGGTCGATGGCCCACGCCATCCCGGCGATGCGGCGCAGCACGGACGGCAACCTCGAACAGAGGCGCCTGAACGACGCCTCGCCCAGCGGGTTGGTGGAGTACTGGCCGCTGTAGGTGAACTCCGCAGGCGGCGGGGGTGGGGGCGATCCGGCGCTCTCATCGATGGCATCTACGGACGACAACTGGGCTCCTCCGACAGGTCGTTCGCGAACGGGTTGGATGACGCCCCGGTCAACGACGGGCCCGCCGATATCGAACACACGTATTTGAGACGGACCAGAATCCGTGCGTCCTCACGGCACACGCACCGTGTGCGATACATCCACCCGCACAGCACGAGGCCTCACCGGCACCCACGGATGGCCGAAACGCCGCGCGCGGATACGCATGTGGCAGATGGGATCGAAGCCATCTCGAACGAAGTCGACCTCCACTCCGTCGGTACTCATGAGACCGGACACATCTTCGAGCTGAAGGTCCTGGCAAGGGCGATGTTCTCGGCTTCCGCAGGATCAACCGAGCCGGAGCTGAGGCTCCGGGAAGAGGGGTAACGATGTCAGCTGTACTCCCGGTCGGCCGGAGCGGGCACGTGTGGGCGCTGCTGGCGGCGGCCACCGTCGCGATGTCCGCCTCCTGCGCGTCGCCGAGTGGTGGCGGCGGATCCGCGTCGTCCTGTGCGTTCCTGGTCGAGTACGAGAACCGTACGTACTCGGGCATGGCCAACGTCGACTTCACAGTCGGGGACAAGCTCGGCTCCGCCACCCTTCCGCCGTGCGACGACACACCGAACGACGATGACGACGGCAGGACGGCGCCTGCTTCGACGACTGCCTACGCGGTCGAGGGACTGGACCCCAGCATCGCCATCGCGGTGGGGGAGATATCCAATGATGTCCTCCTCGTCGCCGTCGACTCCGGCAAGGAGCTTCCTCCTGAGGTCAAGAGGCTGATCGACGGCTCGTGACACCGAATGCGGGCGCCACGGCCGAGGTGGCGCTGATACCCCCGCTCTGGGCCCGGTGCAGGCATGGCCGCCATGCCCGGCACGCGGCCGCTGCTCGGCTGGGAGCGTGAGACATCTATGTCTCACGTGGGATAGCATTGTCTCATGCCTGTAGATCGCGAACTCGTGCTGCGCAGCGCCGCGGCCCTGCTGACCCGCAAGGCGACCGCCACCATGGACGAGGTCGCCAAAACGGCCGGCATCAGCCGCGCCACGCTGCACCGCCTCTTCGCCGGGCGCGACGCCCTCGTACGAGCGCTCGAAGGGCTCGGTATCGAGGAGTGCGAGGCGGCGCTCGACGCCGCGCGACTCGATGACGGCACCGCGCAGGAGGCGCTGCGAAGACTGGTGAAGGAGATCGAACCGGCGGCCGGCCTCCTCTCCTTCCTCGTCACGGAGAACCAGCTCTTCGAGGGCGACGAGCAGAACGAGGGCTGGGCCCGGCTCGACGCCCGTATCGCCGCACTGTTCCGGCGCGGCCAGGAGAGCGGCGAGTTCCGTATCGACCTGACGCCCGCCTGGCTCACCGACGCGCTCTACGGGCTGATCAGCTCGGGCGCCTGGGCCGTCATGGACGGCCGCGTGGCCGCCAAGGACTTCCCATTCATGATCGTCGAGCTCCTGCTCGGCGGCACACTACGGAGAGTGGAACCATGACCGGCACCAAGCAGCGGACGGCCGTGACGGAGGTGGTGGAGCCGCGCCCCGGACGCTGGCTCGCCCTCTCCGTCCTCGTCCTCGCAGTGCTGCTGGTGGCCGTCGACGCGACCGTCCTCGGTCTCGCGACCCCCTACATCAGCGAGGACCTGAACCCCTCGGGCACCCAGCTGCTCTGGATAGGGGACGTCTATTCGTTCGTCATCGCCGGACTGCTGGTCTCCATGGGCAGCCTCGGCGATCGCATCGGACGCAAGAAGCTGCTGCTCGTCGGCGCCACGGCGTTCGGCTTGATATCCGTCTTCAACGCCTATGCCACGACACCGGAATCGATGATCCTGGCGCGGGCGCTGCTCGGCGTCGCGGGTGCGACCCTGATGCCCTCCACCCTCGCCCTCATCCGCAATCTCTTCCACGACCGGCGCGAGCGCAGCATCGCCATCGGCATCTGGGGTGCCGCCGCCTCGGCGGGTGCGGCGGTCGGCCCGATCGTCGGAGGCTTCCTGCTCGAGCACTTCTGGTGGGGCTCGGTCTTCCTGATCAACCTTCCCGTGATGGCGGTCCTCGTCGTCGTCGGCATCAAGCTGCTGCCCGAGTCGCGGAATCCGGATCCCGGCCCGTGGGACCTGATCAGTGTCGGGCTCTCGCTCGTCGGCATGATCGGCATCGTGTACGCGGTGAAGGAGGCCGCGTCGCACGGGCCGACCGGGGAAGCCCTGGCCGCAGGGCTGCTGGGCGCCGCCGCGCTCTACGGCTTCATACGACGTCAGCTCTCCATGACCAGGCCGCTGCTGGACATGCGGCTGTTCCGCGACCGCGGGTTCTCCGCGGCCGTCGTCGCGGATCTCCTGACCGTCCTGGGCATGTCCGGTCTGGTCTTCTTCCTCTCGCAGTACCTGCAACTCGTGCAGGGCAGGCGGCCGCTCGAGGCAGGGCTCGCCGAACTGCCCGCCGCCATCGGCGCGGTGGCGGCCGGTCTGGTCGCGGGCGCCGCCGCACGCCGGTACTCGGTCCGTGCCGTGGTCTCCGGAGGCCTCGCCGCGGTCGGCCTGGCACTCGCCGCGCTCACCGTGCTGAGCCAGTCCACCGGCTATCCGCTGCTCGGGGCGGCGCTGCTGGTCGTCGGCGTGGGCGCGGGCCTCTCGTTCACCGTGACCGCCGACGTGATCCTCGCCAGCGTGCCCAAGGAGCAGGCGGGCGCGGCCTCCGCGGTCTCCGAGACGGCGTACGAACTCGGCGCCGCCCTCGGCATCGCGCTGCTCGGCTCGGTGGTCACCGGTGTCTACCGGAACTTCACGGGACCGGCTGGCACCCCGGCCGAGGCCCGCGAGTCCCTGGGCGGCGCCGTCGAGTCGGCGGCCGGGCTGCCCGCGGACACCGGGGACGCCCTGCTCGCCGCGGCCCGCGAAGCCTTCGTCGACGGGCTCACGCTCGCGGCGGGCGCCGGCGCGGCGGTGCTCCTCGCCACGGCGGTGGCGGCCTGGTTCCTGCTGCGGGGCCAGAAACTGGAGGCGTAGGCGTACGAGCTGAAGACGGTAGGCGTACGAGGGAGGAGGCGCCCGGCCGGCACTACTGCCGGAGCGGAGCAGGAGGTGGCACGGGAGCTGCACTTGGCGCTACCCACGGTCAAGACGCACGTGTCACGCATCCTGACCCGCCTGGATCTCGACAACCGAGTCCGGATCGCACTCGTAGGAATTCCGCCATGCCGAAAGGGTGGATCTGGAAGCTGGTCCACGACGCGACCACCTCGGAGGACGCCTGAGGCAGGCCCAGGCGTCCACTTCCTGCCCGCGCCGCGACCGATAAGGCCGTCGTCACTGCCCGGGGTGGGACAGGTGGGCCTTGGCGTCGTCATAGGTGGCGTCGCCGGTCGACTCGGCTGGGGCATAGACCAGGTTCAGCACCCCGGTTGTCACCTTCTCGGCCGTGAACGACCGAGCTTGTCTGCCCGGTTGTTCGCACCTCGTCGCGCTCCCGACTGCCCTCTACGACAGGACGGTTACGGGTCGCATCTCCCCACTGTTCCGGGCCTGTTCAGGCCAGGGCGGGGACGGGCATGGTGACGAATGCCCACGCCGAGCGTGCACGGTCGCGCACGTTGACCCCGGCGACGACATCGGCGGGCCCAGCGAGGCCGCACCGACGACAGGAAAAGTGGTCCCGATCGGGCCGGTTGGTCTTCTCGGTATGGCCGCAGCGCGGGCAGCGCTGCGAGGTGTAGGCCGCATCCACCTCCAAGAACGCCACCCCAGCCTGTCTCGCTTTGTAGGCGAGGTGCTGCCCGAGCTGGTGGAAGGGCCAGGAGGAGAGGGTGCCCCGCTGGTCGCGTCGAAGCCGTACCCGCTCCCGGATGCCGTCGAGTACCTCGACGGCTACTCCGCGACCGGTGCGTTGCGCAACGGACACAATCTCCTTGCTGATGCGGTGATTTACGTCGGTGGCATGGCGCTGTTCCTTCTTGGTGCGGCGGGCCAGGCGGCGGGTGGCCGAGCGGCTCTGCTTCTTCTGCAACTCCGCGCGCTTGCGGGCACACCAGTTGCGGTAGCGGGCCAGACCCCGGCCCTGGTAGTTCGTGCCGTCAGAGGTGGTGGCGAGATTGACGATGCCGCGGTCCACACCGATCCAGTCGACCGACTCGGAAACCTCCGGTTCGGGAATCTCGCAGGTGGCGCTAAGGAACCACTTCCCGCCCCGCTGCACGAGATCGGATTCGCCCCTGCGGTACTCGGCCAGCACCTTCAACTGATCGGCGGCGCCGGTGTAGCGGACGCCACGCATCCGGCCATCCACCGTCCAGATCGACACGGTGCGGGCATCGGTCTGCCAGGACAGGCACCGGTCGTCGAACGGCTGCACCGCCTCCGGCCGGAAGGAGACCGGACTGCCCATCGCCTTGCTGTAGCGCTTGGCGGTGGTCTTACCCCAAAGCCCGGCCTTGGCCTGCGCGGCCAGCGTGCTGTAGGCATCCACGACCTTTTTGACCACCCGCACCGCGGGCTGCGCCGACAGCCCGAACGTGGCTTTCACGTCCGTGTACAGGAGTTTCTGCAGCCCGTTACGGTCCTTCACGCCCCGCTCGAAGGCGATCGTCGACACATAGGTGGCGGCCCGGTTGCAGGCGCGCAGGGTCGCCTCCAGCGCCGCCGCCTGCTCGGGCGACGGTAGCAGCTTGATCTGCACCACCAGCTTCACAACACCGACCGTAGGCATCCCCGCTCACACGCGTGCACGGTTCTCGCGCACCCGTACGCGAACCAGTGACAGCCTGGACGGGTGTTCGCATTGGCCCGGCTTCGCCGGGCTGGCAGTGGCGGGCGCTCTCCGCGCCCCGGCTGGTGCGGGATGCGGCGACGCTCCGCGTCGCCAGGACGGGAGACGATTCCTCCCCGGCGCGAACGCCGGGGCCTCCTCGCCAGAAACAGGTGAACTCTGCGTGCTTGTCAGACTCCGGGAGCCGGAGGAACTCATCGGCGGCGTCCAGAAGGCGCGGCGTAACCGGCGGGGCTTCTGTTACACGGTGTGCCGGACATGGACGGCGTGTGGCGCAGGCTCCACGGCGAGCCTGGATGAGCTGAGTACGGGTACTCACGACACTGCCGCGGTTCCACGCCGACCATGGAGGCAACAACGACCCGGGGGAAGAACCGATGAAATCTCGCCTGATACCCAATCTCGTACGCCTGATGTTCGCCAACCCCGCCTCGGCGGTGTATCTCGGTCTGGTCGGCATCTCCGTCGTGATCGCCGCGACCGAACCGCTGTGGTCCGACCACGGGGGCGAGTCGTTGATCTGGGTGTGGCCGGCGTTCTTCACCAGCCCCACCTTCTTCTTCGTCGTACCGGTCGCCGAGGCGGTGTGGGGCCTTGATCTGCCTGCATGGTCCCTCATCGGCGGGATCATCGTCTCCGCCCTGATCCAGTCCCTGGTCCTCGGACTGCTACTGGAGGCCCTGCGCGGGTGGCGCCGGCGGCACGCCCATCCGTACGGCGGCTGAACCGCTCCGGCCCCATCGCCGGACGGAGTGGTCGATCGGCAGCAACTGCCATCAGGAATGACATCAACAGGTCGGCGGATGACGTCAACAGGTCCGCGGCCGACGCAGGCTGGACGGGCGCCGCTCCCGGCGCGGCGAGGCCGTCCCGGTAAAAGCGGTTGCCCGCAGGACGGACTGCTGACGATCATCGCCAATGGATGGCTGGTGATCTTTCTTCTGCGGGGTCTGCGGTGACGATGGTGACGAGGGCTGACGGCTTCGATCCGGCTTGTCTGGAGGAGGCCGTTTCAAGTGTGGCGGAACGAAAGGGGTTCTCCGGCACGGTCCGTGTCACGTGGCACGGGGAGCCGGTGTTCACCCGCGCGTTCGGGATGGCGTCACGGCGATGGTCCGTACCGAACACGTGCGGAACGCGCTTCCGTGTGGCGTCGGTGTCCAAGGCGTTCACGGCGGTGGCCGTCCTGCAGCTCGTCGAGCGGGAGCAGGTCCGCCTGGACGACGCTCTGGTGGGCTTCGTGAATGACCACATGCCCCAGCTCGATCCGCGTGTCACGGTCCGCCACGCCCTGACGATGACGTCGGGCATCGGCGACTGGTTCGAGGAGGCCGGCGACGACTGGGAGGCCGAATGGGCCGCATTGACCTCCTCCCACCCCCTGTACCTGCTGCGGAGCAACAAGGACTACCTGCCGCTGTTCGCCGGCAAACAGCCCCACTTCCCTCCCGGGGGGCGTCATCTCTACAACGGTGCCGGCTACATCCTGCTGGGCCTGCTCATCGAATCGGTGACCGGCCGCGCTTTTGAGGAGGTCATCGCCGAAGACGTCTTCGCCCGTGCCGGTATGAGAGGGGCGGGATTCCCGGCCCTGGACGACCTGGGCCCGGACATCGCCGAGGGATACCTCACCACCGCCGAGGGCCCCACCCCGTACCGGACCAACCACTACGCGACCACCCCCGGCGCCGCCGCCGACGGTGGGGCTACCTGTACCGCCGCCGATCTGACGGCCTTCGCCCGCGCACTGCGCCACGGGCGGCTGCTGAACGAGGAGACCACGCGCCTGGCGCTGACGCCGCAGGTCGACGAGCGTGAGGAGAAGGTCCGCGGCTACCGGTGGATGTACGGCTTCGGCCTCACCCACATCCTCGACGACGAAGGAACCATCGTCCGCTGGGGCCACACGGGCGAGGAGGACGGGGTCAGTGCCCGCCTCTACCACTACCCGCAGCAGGACCTGGACGTCGCCGTGCTCGGCAACATCAGCTGGTGTGCCGGCGACATGGGATGGGCCGTCCACGACGCCCTCGTCTGAGACAGCCGTGTGCCGCGACGGCGCTCGGGCAACTGCCTCACCCCGCTTCCTGGAAGGTCCGTGCCGTGCTCGGTCCTGGCGACCGCCCGAGCAGACGGCCGAGACGGTGAGTTCGCCGTCCCAACCAGTTCGCGCATCCCTCTTGACACGCTCGCCACACATTGGGAGCTTTTATCGATACAAACGCGCGGGGGCGGCGGCTGCCGTGGTGGCGGTTATGGAGGCGACGAAGTCGCCCACTGCCGCCTCATCTGCCGGTGGCCCACGTCCGTACCAACCGCACCCGTCGCCGCTCAAGCACCCACCCAAGCCACGCTGGAGTACCGCCGTGCCCAACGCCACCGCGATCATCAATCTCGACATCGACGGTCCGAAGATCAGTCGCCACCTGTACGGGCACTTCGCCGAGCATCTGGGCCGATGCATCTACGGCGGTTTCTGGGTCGGAGATGACTCGCCGATACCCAACGAGGGCGGCATCCGCCTGGACGTCGTACAGGCCCTGCGCGCCCTGAACATCCCCAACCTGCGCTGGCCCGGCGGCTGTTTCGCCGACGAGTACCACTGGATGGACGGCATCGGCCCCAGGGACCAGCGTCCCACGATGGTCAACACCCACTGGGGCAACGTGGAGGAGAACAACCACTTCGGCACCCACGAGTTCATGGCGCTGTGCGAACTGCTCGGCGCCGAGCCGTACATCAGCGGCAACGTGGGCAGCGGTACCGTCCGGGAGATGAGCGAGTGGGTCGAGTACCTGACCCGTGACGGCGACAGCCCCATGGTGCGGCTGCGCAAGGCCAACGGCCGCGAGGAGCCCTGGCGCGTGAAGTTCTGGGGCATCGGCAACGAGACGTGGGGCTGCGGCGGCAACATGCGCGCCGAGTACTCCGCCGATCTGGCCCGCCAGTACGCCACGTACTGCCGCGACCACGGCGACAACAAGCTATACCGCATCGCCTCGGGCGCGTCCGACGCGGACTACAAGTGGACCGAGACGCTGATGCAGCAGATCAACTGCTTCGGCTGCGAGGCCACCCCGCGCACCTTCTTCCAGGGCATCTCGGTCCACTACTACACGCTGGCCGGCCCGTGGGAGGCGAAGGGCAGCGCCACCGGTTTCGACACGGACGACTACTACCGGACGATGGTCTCCGCCCGGAAGATCGACCGCATCCTCACCGGCCACTCGACGGTCATGGACTGCTACGACCCCGGCCGGAAGGTGGGTCTGGTCCTGGACGAGTGGGGCACCTGGTGGGACGTCGAGCCGGGCACCAACCCGGGCTTCCTGTACCAGCAGAACACCCTGCGCGACGCGCTCGTGGCCAGCACGCACTTCGACATCTTCCACAAGCACGCCGAGCGCCTGTACATGGCCAACATCGCCCAGACCGTCAACGTCCTGCAGGCGATGGTCCTCACCGACGGCGACGCATTGGTCCTGACCCCGACCTACCACGTGTTCGAGATGAACAAGGGCCACCAGGACGCCGCCTCGCTCGCCGTCCACCTGCGCACCGACAACGCCCGCCGCGCGGTGGGGGACGCAGAGCTGGACACCCTGTCCGCCTCGGCCAGCGTCAAGGACGGAACGGTTCTGATCTCGCTGTCCAACCTAGACGCCGAGGAGCCCGCCGAGGTGACGCTCGACCTGCGCGGCGGCTCCCTCGGCGAGGCGACCGCCCGCATCTTGACGGCCGACCGGCTCCAGGCCCACAACACCGTCGACACGCCGGGAGCAGTCAGCCCGCGCACCTTCGACGGCCTGAAGGTCACCGACCAGGGCCTGTCACTGACGCTGCCACCCCACTCGTTCCTCACCGTCCAGGCCCCGCTGGCCTGACCGGCCGTCGCCGTCCGGCTCCCGGCGTAGGACGGGCCGTCCACGGCGTCCGCCGGCGGACCGTCCTCGCCGCGCCTCCAGGAGCCACCAGCCGGTTCGGGCCCGCCCCGGCCGCCCCCGTCAAGGACCGGCTGTCCGGGCCGGTCCGCGACATCCCGCCGTACGCCTTCACCGTTCTCCGCGTCCACCCGTCCCGTACAGGAAACGATCAACCATGACCCGACCCGCACGTCCGCTCCCCGAACGCCACCTGCGTCCGCCGATGGGCTGGAACAGCTGGGACTGCTACGGCACCACCGTCACCGAGGATGAGGTCCTCGCCAACGCGACGTTCATGCGGGACCGCATGCTCGCGCACGGCTGGGACACCGTGGTCGTGGACATCCAGTGGTACGAGCCAACGGCCCGCGCCCACGGCTACAACCCGGACGCCCCGGTGCTCCTCGACGACCACGGCCGCCAACTGCCGGCGCCGAACCGGTTCCCCTCGGCGGCGGACGGTGCGGGATTCGGGCCGCTGGCCGACCAGGTGCACCAACTCGGGCTGCGTTTCGGCCTGCACATCATGCGCGGCATCCCGCGCCGCGCCGTCGCCGCCCGCCTCCCCGTGGCGGGCACCGACTGGACGGCCGACGAGATCGCCGACACCGGCTCGGTGTGCCCCTGGAACAGCGACAACTACGGCCTGAACCACGACCACCCGGGCGCCCAGGCGTACTACGACGCGCAGGTCGCCCAGTTCGCCCGGTGGGGCGTGGACTTCATCAAGGCCGACGACATGCTCTTCCCGTACCACGAGCGGGAGATCGCCGCCTACGCCCAAGCCATCGCCCGCAGCGGCCGGCCCATCGAGCTGAGCCTCTCCCCCGGCACCGACGTCTCCCTCACCCATCTCGACCACCTGCGGGACAACGCCACCATGTGGCGCGTCTGCGACGACCTCTGGGATCGGTGGGAAGACGTCGAAGCGCAGTTCGGCCGCATGGCCCGGTGGGCACCGTGGCAGAGCGAACGCGGCTGGGCGGACGCCGACATGCTGCCCCTGGGCCGTGTCGGTATCCGGGCCGAGAGGGGCGACGACCGCCTGTGCGCCCTCACCCGCCCCGAGCAGATCAGCCTGCTGACACTGTGGCTGATCTCGCGCTCCCCGCTGATGATGGGCGGCGACCTGCCCACCAGCCCGGCGGAGACGATCGAGCTGCTCACCAACGACGAGGCACTCGAGGTCCTGTGGCACAGCAGGGACAACCGCGAGGTCCTCCGCGAGCGGGACCTCGTCCTGTGGATCGCCGGCGACACCGACGGACGTACCCGCTACGCCGCCGTGTTCTCCCTGGCCGACACCCCCGCCCGCGTCACCGTCCCGCTCGGCTCCATCGGCGCCCGCCCCGACGACCGCATCCGGGAGCTGTGGACGCACACCGACACCCCGCACGACGGCCACCACCTGCGCGTCGACCTGCCCGCCCACGGCGCGGCCCTCTACCGGCTCACCCCCTGAGGTGTACGAGACCGGTGCCGCCGCCGGTGCCGTGCCGCAGCCGGCCGGCACCGGGGGCGGCACGACATACGTGGGCAGGGACGCGAGACATACCATGATGCCGGGTGAGTCCTGAGACCGCAGACCGCAGACCGGGGGGCGAACGTGGCAACGATCCAGGACGTGGCGAAGGCGGCCGGAGTCTCACCGATGACCGTCTCGAACGTCATCAACGATCACCCGAACGTGCGCCCGGCGACGCGCGAGAAGGTTCTCGAGGCGATGGCCCGGCTCGACTACCGCGTCAACGTGGCGGCCCGCAATCTGCGCACGGGCCGGACCGGTACCGTCGGGCTCGCGGTCCCCGAGGTGAACAGCCACTACTACGGCCGGCTGGCCACGGCCATCATCACCGCGGCCCAGCGGCACCACCTCCGCGTGAGCATCGAGCAGACCGGCGCTTCACGGGAGAACGAACTCGACGCGCTGTCGCTGTCGCGCAACCGGCTCTACGACGGGCTCATCCTCAGCACCGTCGGCATGGGCCCGGCCGACGCCGAGCTGCTCAAGGTGGACTACCCGGTGGTCATCCTGGGCGAGCGGATCTTCGGTGGTCCCGTGGACCACGTCGCCATGCCCAACGTCGAAGCGTCGCAGGCGGCCACCCGCCATCTGATCGAGCGGGGCTGCCGACGTATCGCGATCCTGTGCGGGATGCTGGGCGAGGAGACCGACGTGTCCAGCCTCCGCCTCATCGGCTACCGGCAGGCGCTGCAGAGCGCCGGCCTGCCCGAGGACCCCGGCCTCGTACAGAGCGTGGAGACGCTCACCATGCACGCGGGTGCGCGACGTGCCCGGGAGATGGTGGAGAGCGGGCTCGACTTCGACGGCGTCTTCTGCGTGACCGACACGGCGGCCATGGGCGCGCTGCGCGGCCTGGCCGATGCGGGGGTAAAGGTGCCGGAGCAGGTCAAGGTGATCGGCTTCGACAACGTCCAGGAGAGCGAGTTCCTCATCCCGTCGCTGTCCACCATCGACCCGGACCACGACATGATGGCGCAGCGGGCGGTCGACCTGCTGGCCAGGCGGATCCAGCAGACCGAGCCCGGGGCAGACCGCGAGGAGTTCGTCAGCCACTTCTCCGTGGTGGTCCGGGAGTCCACGGGCGGCTGACCGTACGCGCGCCACGCTGACAGGGGTCCAAGGGGCCTTGACATCGTTCAGGCGACAGACGCGCTCCCCGCCGCGGCATCACAAGAACATGTGGCTGACCTCCGGCGGGCCAGAACCCCGGCCGCCAGCGAGGCCGGGGTTCATCATGCCCCTGTGCCGCCGCAGCCTCCGGTCAGCAGAGAGATCCGACGTCGATGACTTCGAGCACGTTGCCACGGGCCATGTACTCGACCCAGCACTGCTCACTGAACGCTGCTGCCCTCACCCCCGCTCCCGGGGCCGGCGCCTGGGCCACGGCGACAAGGATCATGATGATCTCCTTGCGCGCGTCGGCAGGGACGTCCCACAGCACGTCGGCGGCGCGTCTGATCATTTCCACTCGCATTGCACACCCCTTGGCAGGAGCAGCGTCGTACGGCGGAGAGCCCAGGATCCCGGATGGACCTGCGGGCCACGGGCCCCTACGACAAGGGTCGCTCGCACCCTCAGGACATGTACAGAGACACAGCCAGGCGATCGGCGCACGCCCGCTCGGGCCTGACCCGATGATCAGGTGTCGGTGACATCGATCCAATTGGATCAGGGCATCGTGGGTGAATGGGTGCTCTTCTCGCACTGGCATCAGCAGCCTGCTACGGGATCGTCGACTTTGCCGGCGGACTGCTGTCCCGTCGAGCTCACTTCGCCGTGGTCACCTTCCTCGGGCAGGTCGGCGGACTGCTCTTCACACTTGCGGCTGTGGCCCTGATGCCTGCCGAGGCTGTCCGATCCACAGACCTGATGTGGGGAGCGTTGTCCGGGCTCGGAAGCGGGAGCGCCATGCACTTCCTCAACCGCGGCCTGAGCCGCGGGGCCATGAGCATCGTGGTACCGGTGAGCGCCGTCACCGGGGTTGCGCTGTCCGTGCTGTGCGGCGTGCTCTTCATGGGTGACCAGCCCGCGCTGTCAGCCTGGCTGGGAATCTGCATCACCCTGCCCGCGCTGTGGCTCATCTCGAGTGGCGCAAGGCCAGGCCGCGGCGGGGGGCAGGCACGGGAGCGGCAGGCGTCGGTGGACGGCCTGATCGCCAGCCTGGGGGTGGCCCTGCAGTACATCGGTCTCGCTCAGGCGGACCCCGCCAGCGGCCTGTGGCCCGTGACCGCCGGTCGCCTCGCCGCTGTCCTCCTTCTGCTGCCGAGCGCCTGGCGGCATGTTCCCCGCTTCCAGCAACCCGCAAGGCTGCTGGGCGAAGCGGCCCTGGTCGGCGCGGGCGCGGCCTTTGCTCTCATCCTCTATCGCTGGGCTGCCCAGGAGCAGATGCTGGCCATCGCTGTGGTACTGGCGTCCCTGTACCCGGCGGTCCCGGTCATCCTCGGGCTTGCGGTACTCCGCGAGAAGGTGACCCGGACACAGATGACCGGCCTGGTGAGCGCGGCCGCCGCGATCGTTCTGCTGACCCTGGGATGAACAGTCGACCCCGTTGACGCTGCGGCGGCCCGGCCTCGGTGGCTGTCAGGTGCCCGCTGGCGTGGCCGTGGACGGTCAGCGGCCAGGTGAAGGGCATGGTGGCGGGGCTGCTGAAGGCGTAGCGGACGATCGAGGCCGTGGGTGCCGCGGCCTCGGCGAGGGCGGGCAGACCGGGACGGCCGATCGGGGCGAAGAACAGCTCGCCGCCCTTGCCGCCGGTCAGCCGCCTGACCTCCTAGAGTCACCTCCTCCTGCGTGGCGATGACGTGGGCCGCCCCCGCGGCCAGGAGTGCTTCCCGTTGGCGCCGGTACGGGTGACGGCGATGGGGACGGGGCCGGCGCGGGCTGCGATCTGGAGGGCAGCGGTTCCCACTCCGCCGGAGGGCGGCCGTGATCAGGACGTGGCCGCCGGGGGCGAGCCCGCCTGCCTCCAGCAGTCCGCCGTAGGCGATGGAGTGGGCCACCCAGGCGGCCGCACCGGTCACCGCGTCGGTCGCCTCCGGGCGCGCCACCACCGATGCCTGGACTCATGAAAGATGTGAGCTGACGGCCTCACGCCCGCCCAAGAGGACGGCACCCTCACCGTCGAGGTGGAGGAGAACACACCGTCGTCGCGCGGCTCTGTGCGCGTCAGCCGGCCTCGCGCCACAAGGAGAGGGCCAGGCCCAGACCCGCCAGGGCGATGGCGATTCGCAGCGGCTTCTCGGGGATCCGCCGCACGACGACCGGCCCGACCCGGCTCCCGACCAGGCATCCGAGGCTGAGCGCCGCCGCGGCTCCCCAGTCGACGGGCGCGAGGAAGGCGTAGGCGATCGCCGCGGTGACGTTGGCCGCTCCGGTCGCGATGTTCTTCACGGCATTGGTCACCCGCAGCGGCTCGTTCGCCGACAGCGACAGCACCGCCAGCATGAGGACGCCCGCCGCGGCGCCGAAGTAGCCGCCGTAGAGGCCGACCAGAAGCACCGCGCAGGTCAACGGCAGTCTCGCCCGCAGTCCGCTGCCCCGCTGCGGGCGGTTCTCGGCCAGTCGGCGGAGCGGTTCGCGGACCAGGATCAGCACCGACCCCAGGGCGATCAGCCAGGGCACGACGCGTTCGAAGGCCGAGGTCGGGGTACCGAGCAGCAGTGCCGCGCCGACCGTACCCCCCGCGGCCGCGAGGAGCGCGAGCCGCATCAGACGACGGCGTTGGCCGCGAAGCTCCTCCCGTGAACCGGCCGCGGTACCTACCGTGTTGGAGAACAGCGCCACGGTGTTGGTCACATTGGCGGCCACCGGGGGGAGGCCGGCAGCCAGCAGTGCGGGGTAGCTGAACAGCGAGGCCAGACCGGCGATCGACCCGGCCAGGCCGGATGCGACGCCCGCCGCGGCGAGCAGGAGTACGGAGTCGGCCCCCACGCGGCCTTCCTTTCTGACTTTCTGAGCGAGGAAGCCACATCTTCCTATGCCGCTGTCCCGTATGAAAAACCGTGTCTATATATGGAGACAGCAGAGGGGGCAAAGAAGAGCTAGTCGGACACATCCTGGTAGCGGCTCGTGTCGGACTCGTTCGTGCGCCGCAGATGGATGCCCGGCACGCTGAGGGTGACGTCCTGCGAGAGAGTGGGCATCGCTGAGGAGGTCCAGGAGCGGGGCCACGATGGATTGCTCGTAGTTGACCTCGTGGGCGGGCAGCCGCTTGCCCATTCGTACGAACTGCCTGGCGCCCTCGACCAGTTGGGCCTGTAGGGCTTGGGCGCGGTCGGTCTGCCCGGTGGCGTCCAGGCTGTCGCAGATGGCCAGCGTCGTCGGGGAGAGGCCGATGGACAGGTGCATGGCGCCGCCGAGTTCAAAGCTGCGCTCGATGATGCGAGCCGCCTGGTCGAGGTCGGCTTCGCGGCCGTGGGCACGGTGACGGTCGTGGAAGAACTGGGCCAGCCACGGGGTGTCGTACAGCCGGATGTGGTTGTCCTGGGAGCCGCGTCGCGGGGCGTTGCTCTCGTCGAGCAGATGGCGGCGGGCGAACTGGGACCAGCCGTCCAGCAGGGGGTCGATCTCGTCGGGGTCCGCGAGGCCGCGGGCGGCCGCGGCCTGGAGCAGCAGCGGCATCGCGATCCGCTCGGCTCTGTCCGTCCAGTCCTGCCAGCCGTTGGTCGACTGGGTCAGGCCGGTCCGGGTGTCCACCGGCACGAAGGCATGCGCGAGCAGACCGGGCCGCTCCCGGGCCCGCTGGTGCTGCGGCGGGCGCGTGCCAGCGGGCCCCGCCCCGGTCCGTGACCAGGTGCCCCGACCCCCACTGGTGCTCCACCGAGTGCCACACGGTGACATCAGTGTCGAGCAGGTACCGGCGGGCCTGATCCTGCTCATCCACGAACTGCACAGGGGCACCCGTGACCGGGTCGAGCGCCGCACAACCGGAGCCGAAGACGAGGGGCATCCGGAACTTGCACACCAGGTTGCAAGGGACTTGATCTTCTATGCGAAGTACGAGTGTTCGTTGTGGGGGGCGCTGTGGGGGTCGCTGTGGGAGTCGCTACGGAGGACCGCCGCGCCGTACGGTGGAAGGCGCAGTTGGCCGGTGGCGGCTGCCGGGGTGTCAGGGTTCAGGAGGTCGACGGGGTGGGACATGTCGGGGCCGAGGTCGACGGTCACCTCGTCCGTGGTGTGGTTGAGCAGGAAAAGGTGGTTGGTGCCGTCGGCGGCGCGGCGGCGGACGGCTTCGACGCCCCCGGGGGTGCCCATGACGGGCGTGACTTCGGCGTGGGTGACACAGTCCAGGACGAGGCGGCGCATGGTGTCCTGGTCGGGTGAGGTGCCGAGGTAGGTGGCGGTGCCGGTGCCGAAGCTGTGCCGGGTGGCGGCCGGCCGGCCCTTCAGTTCGCCGTCGGTGTAGGTGACCAGTGGCTCGGCACCGTCCAGTTCGATGACGTCCTGCCAGTCGACGGCGGTGCCGGTGTGTCCGGCGTGGTGCAGCGTGAGGGTGGCCCCCGGCTGGAGGGGGTTGAACTCGTCGATGTCGATGCCGAGCAGCTCACGGAAGGCGCCGGGGTGGCCGCCGGGCCGTATCCGGTCGTGCTCGTCGACGATGCCGGAGAAGTACGACATCAACAGGTGACCGCCGGCGTGCACATAACTGGTGATGTTGTCGGCGCCGGCGTCGTCCACCAGGTACAGGTTGGGCACGACAACCAGGCGGTAGGCGCTGAGATCGCTGTGCGGGTGGACGAAGTCGACGGGGACGTTGGCGCTCCACAGCGGCCGGTAGTGGTCGAGGACGCGGGTGGCGAAGTGCACGTCGCTGGAGGGGTGGTCGGGACCCTCCAGCGCCCACCAGTTCTCCCAGTCCCACACCACGGCCACCTCCGCCGGGTCGCAGGCCCCACCCGTCAACTCCGCCAGCCGCGTCACGTCCTCGCCCAGGGCGACCACCTCGCGCCAGGTACGGGTACGAGTGCCTCCGTGGGGCACCATGGCCGAGTGGAACCGCTCGGCACCTGCCCGGGAGGCGCGCCACTGGAAGAACATCACCGCATCCGAACCCCGGGCCACCGCCTGCAGCGCACGCACGCGCAACTGACCGGCTGGGCGGGCGGAATTGCGGCCCCCTGTGAGGTTGTTGCCGGTGGCCGACTCCAGCATCAGCCACGGCCTTCCACCGCGTAGCGAACGCATGAGGTCGAAGTTGTACGCGGCGAGCAACTGCCCCTCCGGGTCCCACGGCTTGGGGTAGATGTCGATGGAGACGACGTCTTCCTCTGCCGCCCAGCGCCAGTAGTCCAGGTTCTTGAAGGACCCCATGAAGTTGGTGGTGACCGGCAGGTCGGGAGTGTGGCGGCGGACGATGTCACGTTCGGCTGTGAAGCACTCCAGCGACGCGGCGTCGGAGAAGCGGGCGAAGTCCAGCAACTGGCCGGGGTTGGGGCCCGATATCAGCCGGCTCCGGGGAGCAGGGGTGGGGATGTGGTCGAAGGAGTCGTAGCGCTGGCCCCAGAAGGCGGTGCCCCACGCGTCGTTGAGGGAGTCGATGCTGCCGTAGCGGTCGGCAAGCCAGCGGCGGAAATGCGTGACGGAGACGGGACAGTGGCAGCCGAACCCGATGTACTCGTTGCCGATGTGCCACATCGCGAGTGCGGGATGACCGGCGTAGCGCTCGGCCAGCCGCTCGGTGATCCGTGCCGCGTAGTGCCGGTAGACCGGTGAGGACGGGCAGTAGTGGAGGCGGGCGCCGAAGGCGAACGTGCGGCCCTCGCCGTCCACGGGCAGCATCTCGGGATGCTCGTGGGCGAGCCAGGAGGGCGGCGCGGCGGTGGGTGTGGCCAGGTCGACGCTCACCTTTGCCTCGGCCAGGAGGTCCATGACCTCGTCCAGCCAGCCGAACTCGAAGACGCCGGGCCGGGGTTCCAGCAGGCCCCAGGAGAACACGCCCACGGTGACCAGATTGACCCCGGCCTCGCGCATCAGGCGGATGTCCTCGCGCCAGGTGTCGGCCGGCCACTGCTCGGGGTTGTAGTCACCGCCGTACGCCAGGCCCTGCAGTCGCTGCCGGAGGCCGGCCAGGCGTTCGTCGGCGGGATCGGGACGGGACACGGATACTCCTTCAGGTGATGATGAGGTCGTTTTTGGTGGCGGTGCCGACCTGGAAACTGAGACCGTCGACGGCTGTGTGGTCACCCAGCCGCTGTGGTCACCCAGCCGCTTGACCAGATCGCGCACCTCAAGACCAGGCATCCGAAAACCTCCGTCACACCGCCAACGATCGAGCTCTGGGGCGGCAAGGTACGCGACGCCCGGCCCGACCGGGAAGAGCTATGACAAATACGAAAATTTCGCTCGCTGTCCGGGTGGGCGGCGGTGCCCGTGCATGCGGATTGCCGGCGAGCCCGGCCGGGAGCGAAGGCACCGGTCATGCGCCGCACCCGGACCAGTCCGCGCTCGGCGTCCACGGCCGCCTCGGCGAACTGGTCGCCGAAGGTCATCATCGCGTACCCGGGGTCTCCGGCCGGCGGACTCCACGCACCGGACGCCTCGGCGTCCGGCTGGAAGTTGCGCCGCAACAGGCCGTGCAGGGTGCTGCGACGCTGGCTTTACCCGGAGGCGCAGGGGCGTATCGCCGCCTGCGACGGTATTGGCGCAGTTGTCGCTCCCTTGCTGCGCTCGTTGGTCGACGAGAGCGGGGACCGCCGCCGGACGTACGCCAGTTCGCCGACCGAGCCAAGGGCACGATCATCCGGGGGACATTTCCGGGCCCGCAGCGATGTGTCGTGCCCGTGACGCGTAGGCCTTCGCCGCTTCCGGGCGCCCTCCAAATGGCGGCACGAGTGAGATTTGCGTGCTTTCCAACTTGCTCTCTGACAAAGTGCACTACTGCTTGGTCATTTCGAGCGAAAAGGAAAGCAGTCATGGGGAAGCCGACGGGTCTCACTGCGCTGTATGCCGTGGGCGTATTGTCATACGTGACGTTTGTGTCCACGCTTCTTTCGGGGCCTGCCGTCTCTGTTCCGCGGGATTCAGAAAGGGAATCGGAGCAGAAATCAGCCAGGATCCCCTTCACGCAGCGCTATCACTCGGTACAGCACGGCGGGATTGTCCGGGCCGCCAACTCCGCCATCACCTGTCAGACCGCGTCTCATCCTGCGGCCGCCTCGTGCGCGAAGGTCCAGCGAGGCGCACAGGGGGGCGTCAACGGCGACTTCGACATGCTCTACACCGATGTCGACGACGACCCCAACACCTACAACTCGAGCCGCGCCGAGCTGGCCCTGCCGGCCCACTCTCGGGTCAGCTACGCCCGGCTGTACTGGGGCGGCAATCTGCGGGTCGGCGAGCAGAAGCCGCCCAGGGACAACGGGCGGGTGCTCTTCGCCGAGCCGGGCGGGGAGTACAAGGCGGTGCTGGCGGACACCCCTGTCGCCCACCGCACAGCCGATGGCAGCGATGCATTCCAGGCCTCTGCCGATGTCACTTCGCTGGTACGCCAGAGCGGGGCAGGCCAGTACACCGTGGCCCAGATCAATGTCGCCAAGGGGCAGTCGGCGGTCGGCGCCTGGGGCGGCTGGACGCTCGTCGTCGCCTATGAGAACGAGCAACAGCCGCTGCGGAACCTCGCCATCTGGGACGGATTCGAAACGCTCGGCGCGGCCCGCAGGACTCAGTCCCTGAAGCTGGCCGGTCTTGACATCCCCGCCGGGGCAACCGGTCGGGCCGGCGTCGTCTCGTACGACGGGGACCGCTCCATGAAGGGCGACGCGCTGAGGGTCACCGCAGGTCGGTTCGGATCGGTCAGCCTCAGAAACTCTGCAAATCCGGCGAACAATGTGATGAATTCGACCATCACAGATTTCGGTCGCTCTGCGTTCAAACGGCAGCCTCATTATGTGAATACCCTCGGATATGACTCCGACGTATTCGACCTGAAGCCTGCTCTCTCCCATGGCGGGGACAGCTTGAACTTCCACTTCTCCGCCGGAAGCGGCGAGTACTTTCTCGGCGCACTCTTCGTGCAGGCGGATTCGCGACGCTGAAACGTTTCTCCTCGCGCTCCTCGGTGCCCGATCGCCGGGCCAGGTACAAAGAAAGCCGCACTTGTTGCCAAGAACCAGAACCGCGAACCACCGGCTGACGGTTTTTCACCTCGTTCAGCCGGTGGAAGGGGGAGTCGCTCGCGTGGTCACCGACCTCGTAGAGGCTCAAGTCCTGGAAGGAATCAGGGTCGTTGCGGCCTGTCCGCCGGGCACCGGTCTTTCATCGGCGCTCGCCGATGCGGGCGCTGAGGTCCACGCATGGCAGGCCGGCCGCGCCCCGGGCCCCGGACTGCCCGGGGAGACGGTGTCCGCCTCCCGCCTGATCCGCGCGAGCCGGCCCGATGTGGTTCATGCGCACAGCTCCAAGGCCGGTCTCGCCGCGCGGCTCGCCGTGCGCGGGCGTATCCCGACGGTGTTCCAGCCCCACGCCTGGTCCTTCGATGCGGTGGGCGGCACGACAGCGCGCGTTGCGCTGGCCTGGGAGCGGTACGCCGCCCGGTGGGCGGAGCGCATCCTGTGCGTCAGCGAGGCCGAACGCAGAACCGGCGAAGCTGCCGGAATCGCCGCCCGCTGGGCGGTGATCCGCAACGGTGTCGACGTGCGTTGGTTCGGTACCGATGACACCACGGCGCCCCCTTTAGAAGAAACGATTCTGCTGCTGTCCCGCACCCCCGCGCAGGGCCCCGTGGTCGTCTGTGTCGGCCGCCTGTGCCCGCAGAAGGGCCAGGACGTACTCCTACGGGCATGGCCCGAGATCACCCGTGCGGTTCCCGACGCCCGTCTGGTGCTGGTCGGCGACGGCCCCGACCGCGAGCGACTGCGGACACTCGCCTCCTCAGGAGTCCTGTTCACCGGAGCGGTCGACGGCACTCGTGACTGGATGAGGGCCGCCGACGTCGTCGTCCAGCCCTCCCGCTGGGAAGGCATGGCCCTGGCCCCGCTCGAAGCCATGGCCTGTGGCCGCCCTGTCGTCCTCACCGACGTCAGCGGGGCCAGGGAGAGCCTGCCACCGGGCCATGACCGCCACTGCCTCGTACCGCCGGACGATCCCGGGGCGCTGGCGGATGCCGTCGGCCGGCTGCTGGAGAACCCTCAGCTGCGGGACTCTCTGGGCCGCCAGGCCCGCTCCCATGCACGGGCGAATTTCGATGTGCAGGACACGGTCACCGCGGTCTCGGAGCTGTACCGGCAGCTCCTTGGCCTGCCCCAACCCACGACGACGGAGCGCATCACCCGATGACGATGGACAGCACACGTGCTCCCCATGCAGGCCAGGTCGGTGGTCAGGCAACTCCGGTACGGCGCCTGACACCCTCGGTACACCCGCCGCGCAGATCCTCCGACAACCGGCTGCCCGAGCCCCTGAGACGCAGACGGCTGCGGCATCGCCGCACTGCCTTCCCTCTTTTCGCCGTCGACGCACTCGCGCTGGTCCTCACCGTCGCTGTGATGCCAGGGCCGCAGCGGCCGGCGGCCGTGCTCGTACCGCTGCTGATGCTGCATGTGGCGCTGCACACCCGCCGAGGTCTCTACCGGCGACGGCTGTCGCCGTCGGCGCTTCCGGAACTTCCCGCGCTGCTCAGCCTTGCGCTGATCCTGTGGTGCACCGCGGCAGCGGGCCTCGCGGCTGTGGGACCTCAGCACGTGCTGGGCTGGGAGGCGCTGGCCGCCGCAGTGACCGCGCAGACGCTCATCGGCTGCGCGGGCCGGAGCGTTGTCCACCAGTTCCAGCGCTGGGCGGACGCCCGGCACAACCGGTCCACGCTGATCGTCGACGGTGGAGCCACCGCCCAACAGATCAGCTCACTCCTGCGCGCACTCGACGGATACGGGATGCGCCCGGTGGGCCTGGTGGGATCCGGCCCGGCCGCCGCCGGCAGCGAGGCCTCGGTACTGCCCGTCCTGGCCACCTATGAGGACATCGGCAGGGCCGTCATCCAGACCACCGTGCGTCACGTCCTCTTCGTGCGGCCCGCCCACGCCGAGCCCGAAGACCCCGCCCTCGTCCAGCTCTTCAACGAGCACGGAGTGCAGATGTGGCTTGTCGACACGGCTCTCCCCGCACAGCCGGCCGCGCTGCCGGACCACCTGTGGGGCTTCTCCGTACGGCCCCTGCAAGCACGCCGCCACCACCCCGCGGCCCGCTGGAGCAAGCGCGCACTCGACATCTGTCTGGCCGTCCTCGCCCTGCTCGCGACCGCGCCCGTGATGGCGCTCTGCGCCCTTGCCGTCCGCATCTCCGACGGGCCCGGCGTCATCTTCCGGCAGGAGCGGACCGGGCAGGACGGTCGCGCCTTCACGCTGCTGAAGTTCCGCACCCTGCGCCCTGCGGACGAGTACGAGTCCGCCACCCGCTGGAGTGTCGCCATGGACCACCGGATGAGCTACGTCGGCAATCTGCTGCGGCGGCTCTCCCTCGATGAACTGCCGCAGCTGTGGAACGTACTGCGCGGGGACATGAGCCTGGTCGGACCCCGGCCGGAACGCCCGTACTTCGTCTCGAAGTTCTCCCGCACCTATCCGGGCTACCGGGCCCGGCACCGTATGCCCGTCGGCATCACCGGTCTCGCCCAGGTCAACGGTTTGCGCGGCGACACCTCCATCGAGGACCGTGCGCGCTTCGACAACCACTACATCGACACGTGGTCGCTCTGGCATGACGTCTGCATCCTGCTCCGCACCGCGGGCTCCCTCTTCCGGCCGGGGGGAAGCTGACCGTGGCCATCGTGTCGACCGCTACGCCGCTATCGGGGCAGCGGATGTCCTCCCTCTCGCGCTGGTGGCCGCTCGCACCCGCGATCGCCCCCGTGCTCCTGTTGGCCGTACCCGTCGAGTACGGGAACGGATCGAGCACGTCCGCCCATGTCTCCGTCGCCGATGTGGCGTCGGCGTTCCTGGTGCTGTTCTGCGCGGTACGTCTCCTGCGCCACCGGGCCCGCCCGCTGACGCCCGTCGCCGCCGCTGTCCTGGGCATCCCGGCGGTCGGCTTCGCCGTCGCCACCATCACCGCCGCCGATCCGGTCGCCGCCCTCCCGGGCTTCGTCCGCTACCTCCAGGTCTTCGTGGTGGTACCGGCCGCCGTCGTACTTCTGCTCAGGGACGCCAGGGACTTCCGGGTGGTGGCGGGATCCTTCGTCGTACTCGCCCTGATCCAGGGGACCTTGGGCGTCCACCAGTACGTGACCGGCACCGGCGCCTCCTACATGGGCTCGGACATCCGGGCGGTGGGCACCTTCGGGCCCACCGACGTCATGGGTATGGCGACGGTCGTCGCCTATGGCCTGGTGATCGCCACCGGTCTTGCGCTCCGCCCCGCGCAGGGCGCGCCCCGCTGGCTGCGCCCCGCAGCCGCCTCCACCGCCGTGGCCCTCGCCCTCCCCCTTGTGCTCTCCTTCAGCCGGGGAGCGTGGATCGCGACGCTGCTCGGGAGCGTCGCGGTCATGCTGCTCGCCGGCCTGCGCCAGGCGGCGCGCGCGCTGGCGGCGGTGGTCGCCGTAGCGGTCGTACTCGTCGGCGGCTTCGGTGTCGGCTCCCAGGCCGTCTCGGCGCGGTTCAGCAGCATCACGCAGGTCACCGACGCTCCCGACCAGTCGGTCACCGACCGGTACACCATGTGGGCCGCCGCAGTGAGCATGTGGCGCGAGGAGCCCGCGACCGGAGTGGGCCTCAAAGGGTTTCCCGCGCACCGCGACGGCCATTCCTCGCTCGGGCTCTCCTCGGGCAGCGACACCGCGGGAGCGGGCCGGGCCTTCCAGCGCCAGCCCCTGCTCTCGCCGCACAGCATGTATCTGCTCGTCCTCAGCGAGCAGGGCCTCATCGGCGCCACCGCGCTGTTCGGCAGCTGGGCCGCACTGCTGGTGGGAGGGGTACGCCGGCTGACCGGAGCCCGTAGGGCCGAGGTGGACTGCGGACTGATGGCCATGGGGCTGATGATCTGGCAGACCGTCGACTTCCTGTACGCGGACATCGGCGGTCCTTCGACCGCCCTCACCGGCATCGTGTTCGGGCTCGTCGCATGGTGGGCGCTGGCTGAGCCCGAGACGTCGAGCAGCGTATGAACGAAGCGACAGCGGGCATCGGCCCGGGCGCCGACATCCGTCTGACAGTGCCGCCCCCGGCCGTCGTGCTCTACCCGTCGAAGGGCCGGCAGGAGCCGCAGGGCCCCCAGGGGCCGCCACGACTGGGACGGGTGCTGGCCAGGGCCGCCGCGGTCACCGCCGCTCTCACGGTGGCCGGATCGCTGCTGGGCCTGGTCCGCGACCAGACGATCGCGCACCTCTTCGGCGCGGGCAGCGACAGCGACGCGTTCCTGGTCGCCTGGACCGTGCCGGAGATGGCGTCGACGCTGCTTATCGAGGACGCGATGGCGCTGGTGCTGGTTCCGGCCTTCAGCCATGCGCTCGCCAGGCGTGCGGCGGGGGCCTCCCCGGACCCCGTACGCAGCCTGGTGTCCGCCACGCTGCCACGGCTGTTCGTGCTCCTGTCGTGCGCCGCCGGAGCGCTGATCCTGGGTGCGCAGGTGGTCGTGGAGATCCTGACGCCGGGGCTCGCCAGTCCCGAACTGGCCGTGAGCTGTACCCGGTTGACGGCCGTCACCGTGCTCACCTTCGGAATCAGCGGCTATCTCAGTGCGGCGCTGCGGGCTCACCGCAGCTATCTGCCGCCGGCCGCGATCTACCTCGCGTACAACGTCGGCATCATCGTGACCATGGTGGTGCTGCACTCCCTGTGGGGTGTGCGAGCCGCGGCGGCCGGAGTCGCCGCAGGCAGCATGCTGATGGTTCTGGTCCAGCTGCCTGCCTTCGTGCGGCATGTGAGGGTGAAGCGCCGCCGGAGAAAGTCCCGCCCCCATGGTGGCGGTGCCCCGGTCCGTACCGCGCGTCCTGCCCTCCTCGGTCTCGGCGTCCTCGCGCCCGTCGTCCTCTTCGCGGTCTGCCGCCAGTCCCAGGTCCTGATCGAGCGCTTCCTCGCGTCCTCGCTCCCGGCCGGAGCCATCTCGCATCTGAACTACGCACAGAAGGTCGCGCAGATGCCCATGGTGCTGTCCTTGATGATCTGTACGGTGACCTTCCCCATGGTCGCCCAGGCAATGGCCGACGGGGACGAGGACCGGGCCCGCCGCCGGGTCGAGCAGGATCTGGTACTGGCCGCAGTCGTGGTGCTCGTGGGCACCGCCCTCGTCGTCGGCTATGCGCCCCAGCTGATCGAAGTGCTCTTCCAGCGTGGTGCGTTCGGTGCCCAGGACGTCGCCACCACCGCCTCGGTCATGCGTGTCTACGCACTCGGACTGCTGGGCCACTGCCTCGTCGGCGCGCTGGTCAGGCCCTTCTTCTCCGCGTCGCGTCCCATCTGGTACCCGGCCGCCGTGATGGCCGCCGGACTGCTGATCACCACCGTCGTCGGTGCCTTCGCGGTCCAGCCCTGGGGTGTGTACGGCATCGCCGCAGCGAACGCCGTCGGCATCACCATGACGGCAGTGCTCCTCCTGAGCGGTCTCGGCTCGCGCGTGGTCTCCATCCGTGTGCGCGGGGTCACCGCGGCCCTCGGCCGGCTGACCGTCGCGGCCACCGCGGCCGGCGCCATCGGCTGGTTGCTCGCGCCGCTGGTGCCGGGCCCGCTGCTGAGCCTGGGCCTCGGGTGCCTGCTGGTGCCCGGCGTCTTCGCCGTCAGCGTGCTCGTCCTGCGCGGCCCGAACGTCGCCGAACTGCTCGACCTCACCAAACAAAGGTTCCGCCATGCCCGTTGACACCGCGTCGCGCGACGCCGCCCCGCTCGCACCGGCTCCCCGCGCCCCGCACCCACAGCCCTGGATCCTGCTGTACCACTCGGTGGGCGACCCGACCGACGACCCGTATGGCATCACCGTCGCCCCGGAGCGCCTCGAGCATCAACTGCGCTGGCTGCGCCGCAGCGGACTGACCGGCGTCGACGTCGGCACCCTGATGCGCGCCCGCGCGGCCGGCCGCGCCCGGGGTCTGGTCGGGCTGACCTTCGACGACGGCTACACCGACTTCATCGACCATGCGCTGCCGCTGCTGCAACGCCATGACTTCACCGCGACCGTGTTCGTCCTGCCCGGCAGGCTCGGCGGCGACAACGCCTGGGACCCGCTGGGCCCGCGCAGGCCGCTGCTGACCGCGGCGGGAATCCGCGCCGTGGCCGCCGCGGGCATGGAGATCGGCTCGCACGGCCGGTACCACCTGGATCTCACCGCGGCCACCGTGGACGAACTGCGCAAGGAGACGCGCGGGAGCCTTGAACGGCTCCGCCAGATCACCGGCGTCGCCCCGCAGGGCTTCTGCTACCCGTACGGCGCCGTCAACCAGCGGGCCGTGGAGGCCGTACGCGACGCCGGTTACGCCTATGCCTGCGCCATCACCCCGGGCCCGCTCGGCAGCGACCACGCCCTGCCGCGGACCCACATCAGCCACGCGGACCGCGGCCTGCGGCTGCGCACCAAGCGGCTGCGGCACCGCTTCCGGCAGCTGACCCGCGGTGACCTCCGGTGAAGGCCCTGCACATCATCACCGGGCTGGGCGTCGGCGGCGCCGAACAGCAACTGCGCCTGCTGCTGCGCCATCTGCCGGTCCACTGCGACGTGGTGACGCTCACCAACCCGGGACCCGTCGCCGAAGGGCTGCGTGCCGACGGTGTGTCCGTCACGCACCTGGCGATGAACGGCAACCGCGACCTCGCCGCGCTGCCCAGGCTGGCCGGGCTCATCAGACGGGGAAGGTACGACCTGGTCCACACCCACCTCTACCGCGCCTGTGTGTACGGGCGGATCGCAGCCCGTATGGCCGGCGTCCGCACCACGATCGCCACCGAACACTCCCTGGGCGAGCGGCAGATCGAAGGGCGGCCCCTCACCCGGGGGATCCGCGCCCTGTATCTGAGGACGGAGAAGCTCGGCTCGGCGACCGTGGCCGTCTCGGCGACCATCGCCGACCGGCTGCGCACCTGGGGGGTGCCCGCCCAGCGCATCCACCTCGTACCGAACGGGATCGACGCGGAGAGTCTCCGCTTCGACCAGGGAACCAGGCTCGCCACCCGCGCACAGCTCTCCATCCCGGCAGGCGCCTTCGTCGTGGGAGGCGTGGGCAGGCTCGTGCCCGGCAAGCGCTTCGAGCTGCTGGTACGGGCGGTCGCCGCCATCCCCGATGCCCGCCTGGTGCTGGCGGGGGACGGACCGGAGCGGACCGCGCTGCGTACCCTCGCCCGGCGGCTCGGCGCTGCCGACCGTATCCGGTTCCTCGGCGAATGCGATGCGCTCGCGGACGCCCCCGATCGCGGCGTCCCCGCAATCCCCGCCGTGCTCAGCGCACTTGACGTCTTCGTCTCCGCCTCTGAGGAGGAGTCGTTCGGGCTCGCCGCCGTCGAGGCCCTCGCCGCCGGACTGCCGGTCCTACACGTCTCCTGCCCCGCCATCGAGGATCTGCCCGCAGCACTGACGCCCGGTGCCGTCCGGGTCGCAGGCCGTGCCGACGCGCTGGAGGCGGCGCTGCGGATCCAGATGTCCACGGAAGCGCGCCGCCTTCAGCCGCCCCCCGTTGTCAGCCACTACGACATCGCGCGCAGCGCCAGAAGCCTCCTGGACGTGTACGCGCGCGCCGTCGCCTCCGCCCCGTCCACCGACCCGACGAAGAAGTGAGCACCACCATGGCCGAGTTGTCCCAGGAAAAGCCCCCCCTTCCCCGGCGGTCCAGCCCGCGCCGGAGGAAGTTCATGTTCCTGCCCGCCTGGTGGCCGCTGGTCCTGTTCATCCTCATCGGGGTGGCGGGAGGTGCCTCCTACAGCGTGCGCGCAGCGCCGGAGTACGCGGCCACCACCTATGTCGTCGTGGTGCCCGCCAAGGGTTCCGACCCCGCCACCGCCCTCGGCTTCGCCCAGGCCTACGGCCGCATCTCCACCAGCTCATCCATCCTCGCCTATGCCCAGACCGCGGACGGCGTACCGGACAAGCTGCCCGCCCGGCAGGTCCAGGCCCAGACCTCGCCGGATTCACCGGTGATCGAGATCACCGGGACCTCCACCAGCCGGGACGAGGCCGCCAATATCGCCAACGCGGTCGCCGACTCCCTCATGAACAGCGGCAACGCGGCAGCGAAGGACACCGGCGTCCGGCTGGTGGACTTCTCGGCGGCCATCGCGCCCGCCAAGCCCGTCTCCCCGTCGCTTCCTGTCGACATCGCCGTCGGCGGCTGTGCGGGCGGCGTCATCGGCGCTCTCGTACTGCTCGTGCGGCCCCGGCGCGAGCAGTGGACCGCGAGGACCCCGGTCCCCGCTCCTGCCCGGTCGGGAGAGGCCGCCGCCAAGGCGAAGGAACACATCTGATGGCCACGGCGACCGAAGCCGGAACGGGCTATGCCGCGACGCTGTGCCGCGACGACCGGCAGTTCGCGGAGCTGGAGGAGGAGTGGGGCAGGCTGCACCGCCGCGGCGCAGCGGCCACCCCGTTCCAGAGCCACTCCTGGTTGCACTCCTGGTGGCTCTCGTACGGCACACCGGGCCGGCTGCGTGTCGTCCTCGTACGGCGCGGCGGGACACTGGTCGGGGCCGCTCCCCTGATGCTCGTACACCGTCCGCTGCCGCTGCTGGTTCCGCTGGGCGGAGGTATCTCCGATTTCTCCGACATCCTCGTCGACGACTCACACGCGCCCGGCGTGCTGAACGCGCTGGCCGATGGACTGCGCCGCACCGGGCGCCATGCGGTGATCGATCTGCGTGAGGTACGTCCCGGAGCTGCGGCGGAGCAGCTGTTCGACGTCTGGCCGGGGGCGCGGCGCAGGCTCAGCGACTCGGTCTGTCTGGAGCTGCCCGCCCAGCCCATCGAAGAGCTGATGAAGCGGCTCGCATCCTCGAGGGCCCAGCGCGTACGGGCCAAGTTGCGCAAGGTCGATGCGCTGCGCATCGAGGAGCACGCCGTTGCCGAGCACGAAGTCCCGTCCACCATCCGCGAGTTGCTGCGCCTTCATGAGCTGCAGTGGCGCGGGCGGGGTATCACCCCCGAGCACCTCCAGCCCCGTTTCGCCGAGCATCTGACGCGCGCCACCCGGCGCATGGTCAGGGACGGGGACGCGGCGCTGACGGAGTACCGGCTGGACGGCGCGGTGGTGGCGGCCAATGTGACGCTCCAGTCCGCGCACCTCACCGGCGGCTATCTGTACGGCGCAGACCCGGAACTCCGTACCAGGAAGGTCGACGTCGCGACCATGCTGCTGCGGCGCGACGCACAGCATGCGGTGGAGACGGGCCGGAGCGTCATCAGCCTGCTGCGCGGCACGGAACCGTACAAGACCCATTGGCGTCCGGCCACCGTCACCAACCAGCGGCTGCTTCTGGCCCCGTCCGCGCTGGCGCCGATGCTGAGCCTGTACGCGGCGCAGCTGGCCGGCCGCGACCGGGCGACCGAGGTACTGCGCTCGCTCGTCCCCGCGGTGCGGGAGTGGCGCGTCAAGCTCAACAACGTGCGGGCGGGTGGCGGGCGGTGACCCACAACCAGGCGCAGTGCGCCGCCTCCTCAGCCGTCCCGCCGACGGACGCGCCAACACATCGTGCGGGGCTTCGCCCGCCTCCCGGCCCAGTCATCCAGATCGACCGGTACGCACCCCACGGTCGTATTGACGTCCGACGCTGCAGGGTCCTTGCCCGGCACCGGCTCGGGCTTGGCCGACTCGGACATCTTGGCGCGGTAGACCCTCGAGGCGTCGGGGTTCTCGTCGCACTGCCACACACCGTGCGGGCAGTAGTCCGTGATCGACTGGTAGAGCGGCTTGTGTGCGTCGAACCATTCGAGCATCCCGCGCATGTACACGGCATTGTCACCGTTGCGGAAGAGACCCCATTCGGGATAGGAGATCTCCTTCTTGTGCGCGGCCGCGAAGTCGATCTGCGCCTGCAGCCCGTACGGTCCTTTGACGTGCTCCTCGAAGGTTTCGGCCGGGGGCTGGTCGTACGAGTCCATCCCGATGATGTCGACCGTGTCGTCACCCGGATAACACCGGGTCCAGGCGATCGCGTCCGTTCCGCGGCTGGGTGCGAAGTCGAATGTGAGTTTCTGCCCCGGGACGGAGCGCATCGCGTTGACGATGCGATTCCAGTACGCCTTCCAGGACTCCGGGTCCGGGCCGCAGCGATGCGTATAGGTGGTCCCGTTCATCTCCCAGCCCAGGACGACGATCGTGTCGGGTACTCCCAGACGCACCAGCCGTATGGCGAGCTTGCGGAAGTGGTCGTCGAAGTCTCCCCGCGCGCCCTGCCTGAGGAGCGAGCGGACCTCGTCGTCGGAGAGGCCCTCCTCATTGCGCTCGAGCATGGGCACATTGAGCACGAACATCCGGTCGTCCTGGGCCCGCCGCCAGCGCGCCCAGGCCTGCAGATAGCCCGGCCGGCCCTCGATGTTGGACCAGACGTCACCCGGCAGGTAGGTGTGGCCGACCCGCAGGTTCGCTCCCCCCAGCCAGCGGGACAGCTCGCCCATACGCTCCACACCGGCCGGGCCGTAGTCCAGGTACGCACCCACGGCGGGCTCCGAAGCCCGCGACGGGGCCGGCTTCGGAACGGGGGCGGACTCCGCGGGCGGCGGGACGGGTGGCGCCGGATCTCCGAGCCCCACTCGGACGATGAGAAGACCGGCGGCCACGGTCCCGATGCAGGTGACCATCAACCGACGGCGTTGGTGAAGCATTGACTTCTCCCCCTGAAGGCCGGCGAATCAGCGGATTCATGAGCCTTTTCTCAAACAATCCTATTAATGGGCGGCTTGGGCACTCTGCGGAGCCCATTGGCGACTTTTATACCCCGTCCCATTCCATCCAGGTGAAAGACGTGACGTGAATGCCACCGTTCTGCGCCGGGGTACCCACCCTGCTCCTTCGACTGGACCGGAATCCCCTGCACCACGGCACCCTTGGAGCGGTCAGGTCACTGGGCCGCGCAGGAGTGGAAGTCCATGCCGTTGTCGAATCGGCGGACAGCCCGGTCACCAGGTCCCGATATCTGCACCGGTCGCACCCCAGGCCGGAAGGCGCCATCACGCCGGACCTCTTTCACCGGACGCTGCTTCAGATCTCCGATGAGATCGGGAGACCAGCGGTGCTGATCGCGATGGATGACATCAGCGCCATCCATATCGCGGCACTCGCTCCGCGTCTCACCGGGCGCTATCTCCTTCCGGAGCAGCCGCCGGACCTGCCGGGGCGCCTTGCCGACAAGGAGGAACTCGCCGGGCTGTGCAAGCGTCTGGGGATCCCGCATCCGGCCATGGTCATCCCTGCCAGCGCTGCCGAGGCCGCGGCGGCGCCCTGGGAGCTGGGGCTTCCCATGGTGGCGAAGTGGAGCCGCCCTTGGCTGCTCACCGCCGGATCAGGGCTGCGCAGCACGACCCTGGTGCACACGGCGGCCGACGCGGCGCGGCTGCACGAACAGGGCGATGCGGCGGGCAGCCGCCTGCTGCTCCAGCGCTATCTGCCGTACAGGCCGGACAGCGACTGGTTCTTCCACGGCTACTTCGGGGACCAGGACCGCTGTCTGGTGGGCGGCACGGGCCGGAAGGTGCTCTCCTGGCCGCTCCGTACCGGACTGACGGCGCTGGGCAGATGGCAGCCCAACCCGGAGGTGGAGAAGGCCGCCCTGCGGCTCGCGGCCCATGTCGGGTACCGCGGAATCCTCGATCTCGACTTCCGTTGGGACGAATCCAGCGGCACCTTCCACCTGCTGGACTTCAATCCGCGCCTGGGCGCCCAGTTCCGTCTCTTCACCGACCGGGACGGCCTCGATGTCGTACGGGCCCAGTACCTGGACCTGACGGGTCGTCCCGTGCCCAGGCCCCGCAGCAGGCCGGGACGGGTCTTCGTCGCCGAGAACTACGCCCTGCTCTCGCTGTTGGCCTCCGGGGGCCGCGCTCGACCCTTCAGGACCGCGGGGCCGGACAACAGCCGGTCCGCCGGGTGCCCGCCTGACGGCGCCGGCACAGCCAGCAGGCGCGGCGGCACCGAGAGCGCCTGGTTCGCGGCCGATGACATCGCCCCCTTCCTGTCCATGGCAGCGGTGTGGTTCGGCAGGGGACTGCGCAAAGGCAGGAACCGGCTGCGAAGACCGGGCGTACGGACTCCCCGCCGACGCGGCAGGGCCATGCCCGTCCCCCGTGCCGCGCCCGACGGCGGCTCCGCGTCACACCCCGACAGCGCGTCCATGCCACGATGAGAAAGGCGAGATCGAATCATGTACGACCTGGCAGTCATTGGGGCCGGCCCTTACGGGCTGTCCATCGCTTCGCACGCGGCCGCGGCCGGACTGAGGACCCGGGTGCTCGGCAGACCGATGGCGTCGTGGCGCGATCACATGCCGCGGGGCATGTTCCTCAAGTCGGAACCCTGGTCGTCCAATCTGTCCGACCCCTCGGGCAGCCACACCCTCGATGCCTACTGCGCCGCCCGCGAGTTGCGGCCGAGCCACGGCAAGCCACTGGCCATCAGCACCTTCACCGAGTACGGCATGTGGTTCGCCGAGCGGGCGGCGCCACCGGTCGAGGAGCGCACCGTGACGCGGGTGTCCCCTGGCCGCTCCGGATTCCGTGTCGAGACGGCCGAGGGCGAGCGGTTCTCCGCGCGCACCGTGGCCCTCGCGGTGGGGGTCATGCCGTTCCTCAACATCCCCGAGCAGCTGAAGGGCCTTCCCGCCGACCGCTACTCCCACAGCAGCAGCCACCGGGACCTGAGCCGCTTCAGCGGCAAGGAGGTCACCGTCGTCGGAGCCGGCCAGGCGGCGCTGGAGACCGCGGCCCTGCTGGCCGAGCACGGCGCGCGGCCGCGGCTCGTCGCCCGTGCGGGCCAACTCAACTGGAACACCCCGCCGCAGCCGCTTCGCCGCGGACTGCTGCGCTCGCTCCGCGAGCCGCACAGCGGGCTGGGGACAGGCTGGACCAGCTGGGTCTGGTCCGAGATCCCCGCATTCGTACGGCACCTTCCGGGCGACGCCCGTGCCCATATCGCCGCCACGGCGCTCGGGCCCGCGGGCGCCTGGTGGCTGCGCGACCGATTCGAGCAGCAGGTGCCCGTAGAGCTGGGGCAGGAACTGCTCGGGGCCACCGAGGCGGGGGATCGTATCCGGCTGACGCTCATCGCTCCCGGTCGCGCGGGCATCCGCACTGTCGAGACGGACCATGTCATCGCGGCCACTGGCTTCACGCCCGACCTCGGCAGGCTGGAATTGCTCGACGACCGCCTGCGGCGCTTGCTCGGCACTGTCGGCCGCAGCAGGTCACCGGAGTTGAATGCGGGATTCGAGTCCTCGTATCCCGGGCTGTTCTTCGCGGGACTTCTTGCCGCGCCGTCGTTCGGCCCTTCCATGCGCTTTGTGTACGGGGCCACCTTCACGGCTGGACGGCTGGTACGCGGGGTGCAGCGCCGCCTGACGTCGTCCCGGCCACTCCGCTGGAGTCGGCGGAGCTGCGGCCAAGGACGGAACTGAAGGCGAGCATGGGGCGACGCCGCCGCCCCATCCGTACCCGGCGAAGGGCACAGTCGCCGAGGGTTCACTTCAAACCCGGGGTTACTTCAAGCCCGGGGTCACTTCAAGCTCGGCCGTAATTCCGGTCGGCGATGGGCGACTTGAAGGATCTGACGGCCAGAGATCCTCGAAGCGCAAAGAAAAGATTGCCGAGTCGGTGCCGTTTCCTGCTGACGGCATGAAATAACGTTTCTCCCGTCGCAAGCAGTCTCTGTGAGGTTCAGGTCGTATGAATGAATTCTCCGGCACCCCGCAATCGAGCCTGCCTGTCAGGCGGAGGTGGGGAATCCCAGGCTGGACCGTTGCCGTCACCGTGCTCACTTCGGTGCTCGCGCTGGGCGCATTCCAGACAGACGACGTGATGTCGTCGGCAAAACAGCCTGCCCCGAAGAGCCGCGCGATGAATGTGCTGCTTGTGGGAACTGACAACCGGGACACCGTCACGCAGGAGGAGAAGAAGCGGTACCGCCTCGGCAGTATCGGCTGCGGGTGCACGGACACCATGATGCTGGTCCATATCGCGCAGGACCGGAAGAGGGTCAGTGTCATCAGCCTTCCCCGCGACTCCCTCGCGCGGATTCCTGCATACACCGACCGTACGGGGAAGAAGCACAAGAGTCACCTTGCAAAAATCAACGCGGCATACGCGGAAGGCGGCCCGGGCCTTAGCATGCGTACAGTCGAGAACATGACGGGCGTAAAGATCGACCGGTTCCTGGCCGTCGACTTCTCCCGCTTCATGAAGACCGTCGATGAACTGGGCGGACTCGATATCTGCACCGACCGCAGGCTCAAGGATCCGGCGACCGCTCTCGACCTCCCTGTGGGCACGCACCACCTGGGCGGCGGCGAGGCGCTGCAATACGCACGCTCCCGCAAGGTGGACAATCTTGCCGACTTCGGCCGTATCCAGCGACAGCAGAAATTCCTCGTCTCCTTCATCAAGGAGATCTCGAGCGATGGAACGCTGCAGAATCCGGTCCGGCTGGCGAAGCTGGGTTCGGTGCTGCTGCCCGCCACCCGGACGGAGCGGGCCTTCACGGTGAAGGACATTCTGTCGCTGGCCAGGGAACTGCGGAACATCGGCCTCAGCTCGCTCGAATTCGCCACCGTTCCCATCAAGGGATACGCCGACATCAAGGGCGTCGGCTCCACCCTCACGTGGGACGAGGCGAAATCCGCGGCCGTGTTCAAGGCCGTGCGTGCGGGCAGGTCACTGGCGACGGCCAAGGCCGCACTCCCTGCCGGAATTCACACCACCCCGAGCATGGGCGAGTTCGTCCCCGTCAAGGGAACCCGACTCGCCTGCAGTTGACGGCGACTGTCGGCGCGCCGCTGGGACAAGGCTCGCCTGGCCGCAGCGATAACACTCGTTCGGCCGTCGGGCGAATGCCCTCTCCCATCTGCGGGAGCTTCTCCTCCAGAGGGAGGACAAGCTGCGAGCGGTCGCACACCAGGCGTCATTCCGGCTGCCTGAACGCCGGAACTACGAGAGGTAGCTGGTCATGAGGGTCCCGGCGCAGACGGCCGAGCGACGCACGCCACAGCCGCACGAGGTGAATCTCGCCCACCCGTCATTCTGGCAACTCCCGCAGGCCGCACGCTTGGACGCCTTCGCGGCGCTCAGACGCCTCGAGCAGCCGGCGTACTTCATGGAGCGTCCCGCCTCGTGGCGCCGACCGGAGCGGGGCTTCTACGCGCTGGTGAAACACGCCGATGTGGTGCGGGCCAGCCGGCTTCCCAAGGTGTTCGCCAGCGCTCCGGCCGTCACCACCCCGGAGCCCGCCAGGTGGGTCAGATTCCTGTTCGGCGAATCCATGGTCAACCTGGACGACCCGCACCACGCCCAGCTGCGGCGGGTGGTCTCGCGCGCCTTCACCCCGCGGCTGCTCGCTGCCGCGGAGGAGGACATCTGCCGAGTCGCGGGCCGCATCGTGGACGACATGATCGCGCAGCGGCCCGGCGAGTTCGTGTCGTCGGTGGCTTCCCGTATGCCGTTCGAGGTCATCTGCAATCTCATGGGCATCCCGGAGCACTACCGGCCCGAGATCGCAGGGCAGATCAATCACGCGTCCGAGAACGTGGGCGTCAAGCGCACCCTCGGCGCCAGGCTGCGGATGCCGGGACGGGGCCTGCGGGCGCTGGCCCGCATGCACCTGATGATGGCGGCGCTGGGCCGCGAACGCCGCCGTCAGCCCACGGAGGACCTCATCTCCGCCCTGGTGTCCGCAGACGTCGACGGCCAGAAGCTGAATGCACGTCAGCTCGGCGCGTTCTTCTCCCTGCTGATGGTGGCAGGCGTGGAGACCACACGTAACGCCATCGCCCATGCGCTGACGCTGCTGACCTGGAACCCTGAACAACGGGCCCTGCTCACCTCCGACTTCGACCGGTACGCGGATGGGGCGGTTGAGGAGGTCGTACGTCACTCGACGCCGATCATTCAGTTCCGCAGGACGGTGACCGCGGAGTACTCGCTGGGCGGGCGTACCTTCCGCCCCGGCGACAAAGTGGTCCTCTACTACGCATCCGCCAACCGCGACGAGGCGGTCTTCACCGACCCTGACGCCTTCGACATCACCCGCACCCCCAACCCGCATCTGGGATACGGCGGCGGTGGCCCGCACTTCTGCCTGGGCGCACATCTGGCGCGCCTCGAGATCAAGGGCCTGTTCCGCGAGCTGCTGAGCCGACCGCGGGCGCTGCGCGCCGTGGGCATCCCCGAACTGGCCGGCTCGAACTTCGACAACCGGGTGCGCGCCCTGCGCTTCACCTTCGACCCGCCGGTCGCCTGACAGCGCGTCCCGCACACCCGCTCATCAGGTCGGCGACCAACAGTGCGCAGGGGGTGGCGCCCGTTGCCCGCGTGGGTGGCGAGGAGGTCGGTCAGGGCAGGGGCAGTCGTCGGTGATCCGGGCGCGGCCCACGAGGCGGCGCCGCACCGATCAGGACGACGTCGTGGTGATCGCCGAGCACCTGAGGTAGAGCGCTCTACGTAGCCGATTCGCTGAGCAAGATAGAGCGCTCTAGGCTCCGCGTCAATGGCAAAAATAGAGCGCTCCAGGAGGCAATCTCGCCTGCCTCTCCTAGAGCGCTCTAGATCCACCGGCACAGCGTCCCTGACCTGCGGAAACTCCATCTCCTTTCAGCCGGGGCGAGATATCCACGCGCGCTCGGGGCTTGGATGCCCTACTCATTCGGCGCTCCGTTACCCGCTTGTTGGGAACGATGTGCGGACATTCTATTGACACCTCCCTTCAGGTGGGCGTTACATCTGCGCCACAAGGTCGGCCACCGCGCCGGCCCGAGGCCCAGGCCACATCCATCCCACACCGCTCGAGGACTCCTCGGCTGATTCCGCATGCCCCAATGCGGGTCTGCGGTGCCCTCGAAGGAGAGGTAAGACCGTGCCGCACTCCACGCCTTCGCCCCGTAGAGCCCGCCGGGTCACCGGCTGGCGCGCCTTCGCTCTCGTCCCCGCTCTCACACTGCTCGCGGTCGGCTGCTCCGCCGGCTCCGGCGACGACTCGTCCTCGGGGTCCTCGAAGGGGACCTCGCTGAAGTCCGGTCTCGGCAGCGAGGCCAAGGACCGCAAGGTGACGTTCCTGCTGGCTCAGGACCCGGGGGATCCGTTCTGGACCACCATCGCGCAAGGCGCCAAGGATGCCGCGCAGTTGCTCGATCTCGACCTGAACATGCAGACCAGTTCGGGTGACCAGAGCAAGTACAACGACCTGATCGGCAGCGCCGTCGCCGACAAGCCGGCCGCGCTGGCCGTCGTGCTCGACGACCCCAACAAGTACACCGAGAACGTCTGTGCGGCCCAGAAGGCCGGCATCCCGGTGATGGCCTACAACATCACCCAGAGCGGCAAGGTCGGCAAGTGCACGCTCGGCTTCGTCGGCCAGGACTTCGAGGCGGTCGGCTATCTGCTCGGCAAGCGCCTGCTCGCCGACCATCCCGACATCGGCAAGGGCGACACCGTCCTCACACCGGTCGAGTTCCCGGACCAGGTCTACGCGGTGCAGCGTCATGCCGGTGTGCAGCGCGCGCTCGACGAGGTCGGCGCGAAGTCGGACATCCTCGGCACGGGGATCGAGGACTCGGCCGCGCTGGACAAGATCACGCAGTACCTGCTCGGCCACAAGAAGACGGCCGCGATCGTCCCCCTGGGCGGCACTCCGCACCGCAACCTGCCCAAGGCCATGGAGGACTCCGGTGTGAAGGTCCCCGTCGTGGGCTTCGACCTGGCTCCGCAGATCGTCAACGGCATCAAGTCCGGCGCCATTGACGCCGCGGCCGACCAGCAGGGCTACGTCCAGGGCTTCCAGACCGTCATACAGCTCGGCCTGCTCCTGGACTTCGGCCTGAGTCCGGCCAGCATCAACTCCGGTGGCAGTGGTCTGGTCGACAAGTCCAACGTCGGCGTCGCCGAGAAGCTCGCGGGCAAGGTCCGCTGACGCTCCCCCCACTCACGTCAGCCCACGACCAGTTCGGGGCGGTCTGCCGCAGCAACGGAAGACCGCCCCACCCCACCGAAGGAAAGGCAGTACGAGCATGAGTGAGCGGAGCGGTCAGGTGACCGCCGAGAGCACGGCGGCGGAAGCCGCCATCGTCGCCGTGGAGGGCGATCCGGCCGTAGACGGCGCCGCCGTCCACAAGCGCAACCTGGCGGACTCGGCCCCCACCAGCACCACGGGGCGGCTGACCGAGCGGCTGCGCCAGATGCGCGGGCGCGGGGCGATGGAGATCGGCGTCATCTTCGTCCTGCTGCAGATCGGCTGCGTCGTCTACTACCTGGTGAACCCGCAGGGCTTCCCCTACCTGGAGAAGGCGAACTTCAACGTCCTCAGCCAGAGCATCCCCGTACTGGCGATCCTGGCCATCGGTGCCGGCATCCTCATCATCGCCGGAGAGTTCGACCTGTCCCTCGGCGCCAACTTCACCTTCTGCGCGCTGGTGTTCACCCGGTGGTACTCCGACGGTGCGAGCCCCTGGACCGCCACCGGCATGGCCCTCATCACCGGTATCAGCATCGCCCTGCTGAACGGCATCCTCACCACCAAGGCGAAGATCCCCTCATTCATCGTGACGCTGGGCATGATGCTCTTCTGGGAAGGCGCCGCGCTCTTCTACAACGGCACCACGGCCACCCTGATGGTCCCGAGCGAGACCATGAAGGCCATCTTCGCCGGTGACCTCGGCTTCTTCCGGGGCCAGGTGATCTGGCTCCTCGTGCTCGGCGGCCTGTTCTGGCTCATGGTGCACCGGCACCGGCTGGGCAACCACATCTTCGCCGTCGGCGGCAACCCCGCCGCGGCCCGCGCCATCTCCATCAACCCGGCCCGGGTCAAGATCATCGCGTTCTGCATCCTCGGTCTGTGCGTGGCGATCGCCGCCATCCTCACCGCCGTCCGCACGGGATCCGTGCAGCCCGGCAGCGGTCGCGGTCTGGAACTGCGGGCGATCGCGGCGGCCGTCGTCGGCGGCGTCTCCCTGTCCGGCGGCCGGGGCAGCGTCCTCGGCATGGTCCTCGGCGCGGCCCTCATCCTCACCGTGCAGGACATCCTGCTGCTCGGCGGTGCTCCGGGCTTCTATCTGGACCTGTTCGTCGGCCTGATCATCGTCGCCGCGGCCTTCTTCAACCGCATGATCGAGGGGAAGGCCGAATGAGCGCCACCGCACCCTCCGCCGAGCCCGCCGGAAACGGAGCAACCACCATGTCCCCCACCGCCACCCAAGAACGTACGGGCGAGGTCCTGCTGGAACTGTCCGGCATCACCAAGCGGTACGGGCCGAACACCGTGCTGGACGACCTCAGCTTCACGATCCACCAGGGCGAGGTCGTCGGACTGCTCGGCGACAACGGCGCCGGCAAATCGACGCTGGTCAAGACGATGTCCGGCGTCGTACTCGCCGACGAGGGCGAGTACCTCTGGCGCGGCGAGAAGCTGGGCACGATCAATCGCCAGGAGACCGAGAAGCGCGGCGTCGAGACGATCTTCCAGGACTCCGCTCTGGTGCCGTCGATGACGATCACCCGCAACATCTTCATGGGCCGTGAGATCACCAACCCGATCGGCCTGATGAAGATCAAGAAAATGAACGAGATCGCCGCGCAGATCCTCGACAGCGTGGTCACCATCGAGGGCATCAAAAGCCCGAACCAGCTGGTCGGTTCGCTCTCCGGCGGCCAGCAGCAAGCAGTGGCGATCGCCCGCGCGGTGCACTTCAAGCACAGTCTGCTGATCCTCGACGAGCCGACCAGCGCCCTGGCCGTGCGCGCGACCGAGGCGCTGCTCAACTACCTTCTGCAGCTGAAGAAGGAGGGCGTCAGCTCGGTGCTCGTCACCCACAATCTGCACCACGCCTTCCAGGTCTGCGACCGGCACATCGTGATGAACCACGGCCGCAAGATCCTTGACGTACGCCGTGAGGACACCAGCGTCGAGGAACTCACCGCGGCGGTGGTGGAGGGGCCTGAGGGACTGCGCCGACACCGCGAAGGCATGCCGCTGGCCTGAGGCGATCCACTCCGTCCTGCCCGGGACCGCGTACGGCCGGGCCCGCCCCTCCCCTGCCCTGGCGGGCTCGGCAGCGGACCTGCTCTCATGGGGACGCACCCTGCGCCGGCCGAGCGTGCGGGGACTGGTCGTCGGCCGCGCGTTGCTGTACGAGATGTCCTTTCCCCTCGGCTCATTCGCTCCGGGGCGGCCCGCTCGTCTCACGTACCACCAGCTTTGGATCCAGCACCGCCTCACGCGGCTCCGACTCGCCGCTCTCCAGCCGTTCCACAACGAACCGCACCGCGTACTCGGCGATAAGGACGGCGTCCTGACGAACCGTCGTCAGCCCGATCGGCATCACATGCGAGAGATGACTGTCGTCGTAGCCGACGACCGACACCTCGCCGGGGACGTCCACGCCCGCCCGGGTGAGGGTCATCAACAGGCCCATCGCACAACGGTCGTTGCCCGCGAGGACCGCGGTGGGCAGGGAAAGTCCCCGGTCGCGCTCGGCGAGCAGCAGGCGGCCGGCTTCGATGCCCGCGTCCTCGTCATGGGCGCCCGGGATCACCCGGATCTCCTCGGCCAGGCCGTGCCGACGCATCGCGTCGCGGTAGGCGCGGCGTCGCTCCACCGAGCCGGACTGCCTGCCGCCGTCGACGTGCACGATGCGCTTGTGGCCCAGTTCGACGAGGTGGTCCATGGCCTGCCGAACGCCCTTGTTCTCGGCCGAGTGGACGCTGTCGACATGCGCGCCCGGCACCCTCCGACCGACCGAAACGGTTGGCGTGCGGCGCCCCAGGGCGTCCAGGTCCGCGGCGTCGGACGCCGGGCCCAGCAGGATCAGCGCCCCGCAACGGTGGCTGAGGAGTGCCTCGATCGCCTTGGCCTCGTCGCGGCCGGGTGCGTTGGCGGAGAGCAGGACCTCGTAGCCGAGGCGCTCGGCCTCCGGGTAGATGCCCTCGACGAGGTCCGCCTGAAAAGGCTGGTGCACGGTGAGCATCACACCGAGCGTGCGGCTACGGCCCCGCGCAAGCAGCCGGGCAGCGCTGTCCGGGCGGTAGCCGATCTCGTCGGCGACGCGCAGCACCCGCTCGCGGGTCTCCTGGCTCGCCCCCGGCTGGTTGCGGAAGACGAGGGAGACCAGCGCCCTCGACACCCCCGCCCTCACGGCGACGTCCATCATCGTGGGCCGCTGCCTACCCGTTGAGTCCACCTGCGAACCATCCTCCCGACCCACTGGCACCTGGTCGACGCCCTCTCCAGGAAGTCTGCCGCACCAGCTACCAGCGGCCTACGAAATCTCCCAGCAACAACCTATTGACATGACATTTGAACCAGGGTCATCGTACTCCTACTAGAGCGCGCTAGTAGAGCGCGACAGAGACCCGGGATCATCCCCGTTTCCGCCCCCCATCCCGATGAGGCCGGGAGAGTGAAGGGACGAATACTGATATGTCGTTCGATGTGTTGACCATCGGCCGTGTCGGAGTGGATGTGTATCCGCTCCAGACGGGCGTGGGGCTGGCGGAGGTCACCTCGTTCGGCAAGTACCTCGGCGGCAGCCCGACCAACGTGGCCGTCGCCGCCGCCCGGTACGGGCGCACCGCGAGTGTGATCACCAAGACGGGCCGGGACCCGTTCGGGGACTTCGTCCGCACGGCCCTGGACGGCTACGGCGTCGACACCCGCTTCGTCGGTACGTCGGACATCGCGCCCACCCCGGTGACGTTCTGCGAGATCTTCCCGCCGGACGACTTCCCGCTGTACTTCTACCGGCTGCCGAAGGCACCCGACCTGGACATCCGGCCCGGTGATCTGGATCTGGGTGCGGTGCGTGACGCGCGGATCTTCTGGATGACGGGCACCGGCTTGAGCGAGGAGCCGAGCCGCTCGGCCACCCTCGGGGCCCTGGAGCACCGGGCGAAGGCGGGGACGACGGTCTTCGATCTGGACTGGCGGCCGATGTTCTGGCAGGACCCGTCGGCGGCGCGTGCGTACTACGCCGAGGCCCTCCGGTTCACCACGGTCGCCGTCGGCAATCTCGACGAGTGCGAGGTGGCGACCGGAGAGCGCGAGCCGTACGCCGCAGGCAAGGCGCTACTCGCCGCCGGTGTCGAGCTGGCAGTGGTGAAGCAGGGGCCCAAGGGCGTGCTGGCGATGGACCGAGGCGGCGCCACGGCCGAGATCCCGCCCGTCGCGGTCGACGTGGTGAACGGTCTCGGCGCCGGTGACGCCTTCGGTGGCGCGCTCTGCCACGGTCTGCTGTCCGGCTGGGACACCCGCCGCACGGTCGCCTTCGCCAACGCTGCGGGCGCTCTGGTCGCCGGCGAGCTGGCCTGCTCGGACGCCATGCCGACGGAGGCCGAGGTGGAGGCGAAGCTCGCCACCTCGAACGCCCCGCATCACGGCGAAACCCCCCACAACGAATCAACCCGAGAGGTGTGAGGCAGTGCTGTCCGACAAGGTGAGCCGGATCGTGGACGCCAGGGTCAAGGATCCCGGTGCCATTGCGGCGGCAGCCGCCCGGCGCGTCAGGGCCGCCTCGCCCCTCGGCGAGCACGGCAAGGCGATGATCATCGCCGCCGATCATCCGGCGCGCGGCGCCAACGCGGTGGGCGACGATCCGTCCGCGATGGCCGACCGCTTCGAGCTGCTCGAAAGGATGTGTGTCGCCCTGGAGCGGCCGGGTGTGACGGGTGTCCTCGGCACCGCCGACATCCTGGAGGACCTCCTGCTGCTCGGTGTACTCGACGGCAAGAGCGTCTTCGGCTCGATGAACCGCGCCGGACTCGCCGGCTCGGTCTTCGAGATCGACGACCGGTTCACCGGTTACGACGCCGAGACGATCGCCGCGATGGGCTTCGACGGCGGCAAGATGCTCATCCGTATCGCGCTGGACGACCCGGCGACGCCGTCCGCCCTGGAGAACACCGCCCGCGCCGTCGACGCACTCAACGACCGCCAACTCATTGCGATGGTCGAGCCGTTCATGTCGGTCTGGCGGGACGGCAGGGTCCGCAACGACCTCTCCTCCGACGCCGTCGTCAAGTCCATCACCATCGCCTCCGGGCTGGGCCGCCGTACGGCCTATACGTGGCTGAAGCTGCCGGTCGTCGACGGCATGGAGCGCGTGCTCGCCTCCTCCACTCTGCCCGCGCTGCTGCTCGGCGGCGAAGTCACGGACCCGGATGCCGCGTTCGCCTCCTGGGGCAAGGCCCTCAAGCTCCCGACCGCGCAGGGTCTGGTCGTGGGCCGTTCCCTGCTCTACCCGTCGGACGGCGATGTCGCCGGCGCGGTGGACCGGGCGGTGAGCCTGCTGTGAGTGACACGAGCAAGTACCACCTCCCCAAGGGCCAGGCGGCAGAGGGCCCGTACGACCTCGTCATCACGCCCGAGTCGGCCGGCTGGGGTTACTCGGGTCTGCGGATCGTCACCCTCTCGCCCGGCGAGACGCACGCCTTCGGAACGGACGACTGCGAGTTTCTGGTGCTGCCCCTGAACGGGTCGTGCACCGTCACCGTCGCGGGCGAGGAGTTCCAGCTCGTCGGCCGTACAGGCGTGTTCGACTCCACCACCGACTTCGTATATCTGCCGCGGGAGTCGGAGGCCGTCATCAGCAGCGCGCAGGGGGGACGGTTCGCGCTGCCTTCTGCCCGTACCGAGCGGGGCGGCCTTCCCGCCCGGTACGGGCGCAAGGAGGACGTGCCCGTCGAGCTGCGCGGCGCCGGGGCCTGTTCCCGGCAGGTCAACAACTACTGCCTGCCCGGGACGTTTGAAGCCGAGCAGTTGCTGGTGTGTGAGGTGCTCACGCCTGGCGGCAACTGGTCGTCGTACCCGCCGCACAAGCACGACGAGGCACGCCCCGGCGAGGAGTCCGAACTGGAGGAGATCTACTACTTCCAGGTCGCGGGCGAGGGCGGCTTCGGCTACCAGCGCGTCTACGGAACGGCAGAGCGGCCGATCGACGTGCTCGCCGAGGTCCGCTCCGGCGACACCGTCCTCATCCCGCACGGCTGGCACGGCCCGTCCATCGCCGCACCCGGCTACGACCTCTACTACCTCAACGTCATGGCGGGCCCCGGCCAGGACCGCGCCTGGCTGATCTGCGACGACCCCGCCCACGGGTGGGTCCGCGGCACCTGGGAGACCCAGGACATCGACGACCGGCTTCCCTTCGAAGGGCTCAACGAACGATGAAGACCGTCCGACTCACCACGGCCCAGGCGCTCGTACGTTTCCTCGCGAACCAGTACAGCGAGCTTGACGGGCAGGAGCAGCGGCTGATCCCCGGGGTGTGGGGGATCTTCGGGCACGGCAATGTGGCCGGGATCGGGCAGGCGCTTCTCCAGGCCGCGGTCACAGGGGAGGCGGATCTGCCGTACTACTTGGCCCGTAACGAGCAGGGCATGGTGCACGCGTCGGTGGCGTACGCGAAGATGCGCGACCGGCTGGCGACGTTCGCCTGCACGGCATCCACCGGGCCCGGCTCGACGAACATGATCACCGGTGCGGCGCTCGCGACCACCAACCGGCTGCCGGGGCTGCTGTTGCCCAGCGACATGTTCGCCACCCGCGCCGCCGACCCCGTGCTGCAGCAGCTGGAGGACACCCGCGGCGGAGACGTCACCGTCAACGACGCCTTCCGCGCCGTGTCGAAGTACTTCGACCGCATCTCGCGCCCGGAGCAGCTGATCCCGGCGGCGCTGGCCGCGATGCGGGTGCTGACCGACCCGGTGGAGACCGGCGCCGTCACCCTGGCGCTGCCGCAGGACGTGCAGGCGGAAGCCTACGACTGGCCCGTCTCCTTCTTCCGGCGCCGGGTGTGGCACGTGGGACGTCCGGTGCCGGAACCCGCCGCCGTCGAACGGGCCGCCCGACTGCTCCGCAATGCGAAAAAGCCGCTGATCGTGGCCGGTGGCGGCACCGTCTACTCCGGTGCCGAGACGCAGGTGCGTGCCTTCGCCGAGGCCACCGGCATCCCGGTCGCGGACACGCACGCCGGCAAGGGCGCCGTCCCGTGGGACCACCCCTGCGCGGTCGGAGGCATCGGCTCCACCGGCTCGTTCGCGGCGAACGAGCTGGCGAAGGAGGCCGACGTCGTCCTGGGCATCGGCACCCGCTACAGCGATTTCACCACCGCCAGTCACACCGTCTTCGGCAACCCCGATGTCGCGTTCGTCAACCTCAACGTGGCCCGCCTCGACGCCGTCAAGCACTCCGCCGAGCCACTGGTGGCCGACGCCCGGCTCGGCATCCAGGCCCTTGCCGCAGCGCTGGTGGACTGGGAGGTCGACCCGTCCCACCGTGCCCGCACCCGCGAACTGATCGCTCACACACGGGAGATCGAGGAGGCGTGCTGTGCGCCCGACCGCAACACCGGCGACCTCCCCGCCCAGACCCAGATCCTCGGCGCACTGAACGATGTCCTCGGTGACCGCGACGTGGTGATCAACGCGGCCGGCTCCATGCCCGGCGACCTGCAGCAACTGTGGCGGGCGCGGGATCCGAAGGCCTACCACGTCGAGTACGCCTACTCCTGCATGGGCTACGAGGTCGCCGCCGGTGTCGGCGTGAAGATGGCCGACCCCTCGCGCGAGGTCGTCGTCCTCGTCGGCGACGGCTCGTATCTGATGATGGCTCAGGAGATCGTGACCATGGTCTCCGAAGGCCTGAAGGTCATCATCGTCCTCGTCCAGAACCACGGCTTCGCCTCCATCGGCTCACTGTCCGAGTCGCTCGGTTCGCAGCGCTTCGGCACCAGGTACCGCTTCCGCGACGGCGATTCCGGTCTCCTCGACGGCGATGTGCTCCCGGTCGACCTGGCCGCTAACGCCTCCTCCCTCGGTGCGGACGTCCTGCACGCCTCCTCCGTGGAGGAGTTCCGTACGGCGATGGAGAAGGCCAAGGCCGCGAGCCGCACCACCGTCGTGCACGTCGAGACCGACCTGTGCGGGCCGAACCCGCCCGGACACGGCTGGTGGGACGTGCCGGTCAGCCAGACCTCCGCCCTGGACTCCACCCGAGCCGCCTACGAGACCTACGCCGCCCACAAGCGCCACCAGCGGCACTACCTGTAAGGACACCCTCACGTGAAGACCATCCAGCACTGGATCAACGGCTCACCCGCCGCCGGCACGAACCCGCAGACCGCACCCGTGTTCAACCCCGCCACCGGCCAGGAACAGGCTCAGGTCGCCCTGGGCTCAGCCGCCGATGTCGACGCCGCCGTCGCGGCCGCATCCCGCGCCTTCGAGACCTGGTCCGAGTCCTCGCTCACCCAGCGCACCCAGGTGATGTTCGCCTTCCGCCAGCTCCTCGTCGACCACGAGGAAGAACTGGCCCGGATCATCTCCGCCGAGCACGGCAAGACCGTCGACGACGCACGCGGCGAGATCGTACGCGGCCGCGAGGTCGTGGAATTCGCCTGCGGCCTCGGCGACATCCTCAAGGGCGGCTTCTCCGACCAGGTCTCCCGCGGCGTCGACGTGCACAACTTCCGCCAGCCCCTCGGCGTCGTCGCGGGCATCACGCCGTTCAACTTCCCCGCCATGGTGCCCCTGTGGATGCACCCGATCGCCGTCGCGACCGGCAACACCTTCATCCTCAAGCCCAGCGAACGCGACCCCTCCGCCGCCAACTTCGTCGCCGACCTGTACAAGAGGGCCGGCCTGCCCGACGGCGTCTTCAACGTCGTCCACGGCGGCAAGCCGGCCGTCGACGCCATCCTCACCCACCCCGGCATCGAAGCCGTCTCCTTCGTCGGCTCCACACCGATCGCCAAGTACGTCCACGAGCAGGCCACCGCCCACGGCAAGCGCGTCCAGGCCCTCGGCGGCGCCAAGAACCACGCTGTCGTCCTCCCCGACGCCGACCTCGACTTCGCCGCCAACCACATCACCGCCGGCGCCTACGGCTCCGCAGGCGAACGCTGCATGGCGGTCTCGGTGGCCGTCGCGGTCGGTGACGCCGCCGACGGGCTGGTCAAGGTGCTGGAGCGCAAGGCCCGCGAGGTGAAGGTAGGCCCCGGTGACGCCCCCGGCACCGATATGGGCCCCCTCGTCACCAGGGCCGCCCAGGAACGCATCGAAAGCGCCGTCACCACCGCCGCCACCCAGGGCGCCACCATCGTCGTCGACGGCCGCGGTCTGAAGGTCGACGGTCACGAGGAGGGCTTCTTCACCGGCCCGTCCCTCCTCGACCACGTCACGGCCGAGATGGACGCCTACAAGGAGGAGCTCTTCGGCCCGGTGCTGGCGATCGTCCGTGCCGAGTCCCTCGACGAGGCAATCGCGTTGATCAACGCCAACCCCTACGGCAACGGCACCGCCCTCTTCACGGCCTCCGGCGAAGCCGCCCGCCGCTTCCAGCGCAAGATCAACGTCGGCATGATCGGCGTCAACGTCCCCGTGCCCGTGCCGATGTCGTACTACTCCTTCGGCGGCTGGAAGGACTCCCTCATCGGCGACTCCCCCATCCACGGCCCCGAAGGCATCCGCTTCTACACCCGTCCCAAGGTCGTCACCACCCGCTGGCCCCAGCCCACCCAGCAGACGACCGCCGGTTTCAACTTCCCCACCTCCAGCTGAGCGAAAAAGGCACCTCCGTCCCCCATCTCAGAAGGATTCCGACCATGGCAACGGCGCCATCCCCACTCCGCACCACCGCGGGCAACCTGTGCCTCGGCTCCGCCCCCGACTCCTGGGGCGTCTGGTTCCCCGAGGACGAGCACCAGGTCCCGTACACCCGCTTCCTCGACGAGCTGGCAGGGGCCGGCTACGAGTGGCTGGAGCTCGGCCCCTACGGCTATCTCCCCACCGACCCGCAGCGCCTCAAAGAGGAGCTGGACGCCCGAGGGCTCCAGGTCTCCGGCGGCACCGCGTTCGGCGCGCTGCACCGCCCCGAGGCGTGGGACGAGATGCTCGCCCACGTCCGGCAGGTGGCCACGCTGACTGCCGCCGCAGGCGCCCACCACCTCGTCCTCATCCCGCCCATGTACCGGGACGAGAAGACCGGCGCGTTCACCGAGTCACCCGAGCTGACCGCCGAGCAGTGGGCGGGCTTCGGCCGGGCCGCGGACCGGCTCGGCAAGCTGCTCGTCGACGAGTACGACGTGCGGCTCATCATCCACCCGCACGCCGACAGCCACATCCAGACCCAGCCGGAGATCGAGCGGCTGCTGGGCGAGTCCGACAGCCGCTACACGAACCTCTGCCTGGACACCGGGCACGTCGCCTACGGCGGCGGAGACAACCTCGACCTGATCCGCCGCTTCGGCGAGCGCGTCGGCTACGTCCACATCAAGCAGATGGACCCGGAGATCCTCGCCCAGGTCGCCGCCGAGGACCTGTCCTTCGGCGAGGCCGTCAAGCGCGGCGTGTGCGTCTCCCCGCCCGCGGGGGTGCCCAGCCCGGCCGACGTGGTCGACGAACTCTCCAAGCTGGACGCCGAGTTGTTCGTGATCGTCGAGCAGGACCTGTATCCCTGCGCCCCCGAGGTGCCGCTGCCCATCGCCGTCAGCACGCGTGAGCACCTGGCCGGCTGCGGCCTGACCGGAACCCGACGCCCGAACAACAACCGTTAGGAGGCGGCCATGGACGTCAGGGACGACGCGCATCAGGCTCCCACCGCACCCTCCGCGCTCATCGACGACGCCCCGCCGGCGGTCTCCCGGCGGCTGCGGCTCATCACGATCATCGCCACCTTCGGCGGACTGCTCTTCGGCTACGACACCGGAGTCATCAACGGCGCGCTGCCGTACATGACCGACGACCTGGGCCTGACCCCCTTCACGGAGGGCATGGTCACCAGCTCGCTGCTCCTCGGCGCCGCGCTCGGGGCGGTAGTCGGCGGCCGGCTGTCGGACGCGCGCGGCAGGCGGCGCAACATCCTCCTGCTGGCCGTGCTGTTCTTCGTCGGCGCGCTCGGCTGCACGCTCGCCCCGACCACCGCGGTGATGGTGGTGGCGCGGTTCGTGCTCGGCCTCGCGGTCGGCGGCGCCTCGGTGACCGTTCCGGTCTACCTCGCGGAGATCTCGCCCGCCGAACGGCGCGGCGCACTGGTCACCCGCAACGAACTCATGATCGTCAGCGGTCAGTTGCTGGCCTTCACCTCCAACGCGATCATCGCGCAGGTGGGCGGCGAGTCCGGCGGCATCTGGCGCTGGATGCTCGTGATCGCGACGATCCCGGCCGTCGTCCTCTGGTTCGGCATGCTGGTGATGCCGGAGAGCCCGCGCTGGCTGGCCTCCAAGAGCCGCTTCAGCGAGGCCCTGGAGGTGCTGAAGCAGGTCCGGTCACAGCAGCGGGCCGAGGCCGAGCTGCGCGAGGTCACCGCGCTCGCCGTCAAGGACGAGCAGGAGAAGCTCGGCGGCTGGCGGGACATGAAGTCCGTACCGTGGGTGCGCAGGCTGATGTTCGTCGGCTTCGGTATCGCGATCGTGCAGCAGATCACGGGCGTCAACACGATCATGTACTACGGCACGCAGATCCTCACCGACGCCGGGTTCGCCGCGGACAGCGCGTTGACGGCGAACATCGCCAACGGTGTGATCTCCGTCCTCGCCACCTTCGTCGGCATCTGGCTGCTCGGCCGGGTCAACCGCCGACCGATGCTGATGACCGGCCAGGTCGGCACGACCGGCGCGCTGCTGTTGATCGGAGTCTTCTCGCTGGTGCTGCCCTCGGGTGACGGCCGGGCCTACGCCGTGCTCGCCATGACGGTCACGTTCCTCGCCTTCCAGCAGGGCGCGATCTCGCCGGTGACCTGGCTGATGCTCTCGGAGATCTTCCCGATGCGGATGCGTGCCTTCGGCATGGGGGTCGCGGCGGTGGTCCTGTGGCTGACCAACTTCGCCATCGGTCTGGTCTTCCCCTCGCTGGTCTCCGGCATCGGGATCTCCGCGACCTTCTTCCTGTTCGTGGTGGCGGGTGTCCTGTCCATCACCTTCGTCAAGCTGTACGTCCCCGAGACGCGCGGCCGCACGCTGGAGGACCTGGAGACGGAGCTCCGGTCCCGCTACTCCTGAACCCCCTTCTCGGCAAGGTCTGCAAGGTCTTCGAACACCCCCTCTGCTTCCGTGCCACGCCAGGGCCCGGGAGCCGTAGAAAGGAATACCCATGACTGTGCGCGTGGGAGTCATCGGCGCCGGCTGGATCGGCCAGGAACACATCCGGCGCCTCACCGACGTCGTCACCGGCGCCGCGGTCACCGCGGTCACCGACATCGACGCCGCGCGCGCCGAGGAGGCGGCGGCCCGGGTCGGCGCACGGGTGTACGGCACCGGCGCCGAGCTGATCGCGGCGGACGAGGTCGACGCCGTGCTCGTCACCTCGTGGGGGCCGACGCATGCCGAGCACGTGCTGAACGCGATAGCCGCGGGGAAGCCGGTGTTCTGCGAGAAGCCCCTGGCCACCACGGCCGAGGACTGCCTCAGGATCGTCGAGGCCGAGATGGCGCACGGCCGCCGCCTCGTGCAGGTCGGCTTCATGCGCCGCTACGACCAGGGCTACCGGCAGATGAAGGAGGTCATCGCGTCCGGCCGGATCGGCGAGCCGCTGGTGGTGCACTGCGCCCACCGCAATCCGACCGTGCCCGAGTCGTACACCTCCGAGATGGCCGCGCTCGACACGGCGGTTCACGAGGTCGACGTACTGCGCTGGCTGCTCGACGACGAGATCGTCTCGGCCCAGGTCGTCACGCCGCGCGCCACGAGCAAGCGGTTCGCGCACCTGAAGGACCCCCAGATCATGCTCTTCGAGACCGTGAAGGGTGTCCGGATCGACCTCGAGGTCTTCGTCAACTGCCAGTACGGCTACGACATCCAGTGCGAGGCGGTCGGCGAGGAGGGTCTCGTACGGCTGCCCGACCCGTCCTCGGTCGCCGTGCGCACGGCGGGACAGCACAGCGCGACCGTGCTCACCGACTGGGTGGGCCGCTTCGTGGACGCCTTCGACACCGAGTTCCGCGAGTGGATCGCGAGCCTTGCGGCAGGCAACGAGCCCACTGGCCCCTCCTCGTGGGACGGCTACGCCGCGACCGTCATCACCAGCGCCACCGTCGAGGCCCTCGATTCGGGCCGCATCGTCGGTACGGACATGAAGCCCCGCCCCGCCTTCTACGGAGGTGCCGTATGAAGATCGCTCTTGATCCCTACATGTTCCGCGCGCTGCCCATCGACGACATGGTGCGCACGGTCGCCGAACTCGGATACGAGTACATCGAGTTGTCGCCGCGCGAGGACTTCATGCCGTTCTTCCTGCACCCGCGGGCGGACGACGAACGCATTGCCGCGCTGAAGGAGTCCCTGCGCACGCACGGTGTCCAGCTGTCCTCCGTGCTCCCGCTCTACAAGTGGTCCTCACCGGACGAGACCGAGCGGCAGGCGGCCGTCCGCTACTGGAAGCGGATGATCGAGATCACCGCGGACCTCGAATGCCCGCTGATGAACTCGGAGTTCAACGGCCGCCCGGAGCGCGCCGCCGAGAGCGAGGCCGCGTTCTGGCGTTCGCTGGAGGAGCTGCTGCCGCTGTTCGAGCGGGAGGGCATCGCGCTGAACCTGGAGGCGCACCCGGACGACTTCTGCGAGGAGAACACGCCCGCGGTCGATCTGGTCCGCGCGATCAACAAGCCCTGGGTGAACTACCTCTACTGCGCCCCGCACACCTTCCACCTCTCGGGCGCGGCGCAGGTCGGCGCGGACATCGCGTCGATGATGCGCTATGCGGGCGACAAGCTCCGGCACGTGCACATCGCCGATTCCTTCAACCACAAGGGCTCCAGCGGGCTTCGCTACATCCTCAACCCGCCCGGCACCACGGCCCGTATCCATCAGCACCTGGACGTCGGCCAGGGTGAGGTCGACTGGGACGCCTTCTTCGGCACCCTGCGCGAGCTGAACTTCGACGGTGTCGCCACGGCCTGCGTCTTCGCCTGGGAGGAACGGGCCAAGGAATCCTCCGCGTTCATGCTGGACCGCATCACCAAGGAACTCTCACGATGATCCTGACCACCCGTCCCAGGTAACGGAAAAGGCCGGCTCGACGCCGTTGGCGCCGAGCCGGCCTTCCGGTGGTGCGTCCCCTTGAGGGCCGGCCCTTCCGCCCGACTGGGCTGGTCAGTCCGTGCCGGACTCCATCGCGGCGCGGTCCAGCATCTCGTCGTCGGCGGAGATCTCGCCGCGGGAGGCGATGGCCTCGGCTCCGCCCTCCGGCATGGCCGGCATGGTGCCGATCAGGCCGGTGGCGGCCGCCTGGGCGGCACCGATGGCGGGGCTGCCGGTGCCGATCAGGCCGAGCCCGGCGTACTGCTCCAGCTTGGCGCGCGAGTCGGCGATGTCGAGGTTGCGCATGGTGAGCTGGCCGATCCGGTCCACCGGACCGAACGCGGAGTCCTCGGTGCGCTCCATCGACAGCTTGTCCGGGTGGTAGCTGAACGCCGGGCCTGTGGTGTCGAGGATCGAGTAGTCCTCACCGCGCCGCAGCCGCAGGGTGACCTCGCCGGTGATGGCCGAGCCGACCCAGCGCTGCAGCGACTCCCGGATCATCAGCGCCTGCGGGTCGAGCCAGCGGCCCTCGTACATCAGCCGGCCCAGGCGCCGTCCCTCGGTGTGGTACTGGGCGAGGGTGTCCTCGTTGTGGATCGCGTTGACCAGGCGCTCGTACGCCGCGTGCAGCAGGGCCATACCGGGCGCCTCGTAGATGCCGCGGCTCTTGGCCTCGATGATCCGGTTCTCGATCTGGTCCGACATGCCTATGCCGTGGCGGCCGCCGATGGCGTTGGCCTCCATCACCAGGTCGACGGGGGAGGCGAACTCCTTGCCGTTGATCGTCACCGGGCGGCCCTGGTCGAAGCCGATCGTCACGTCCTCGGTGGCGATCTCGACCTCGGGGTCCCAGAACCGTACGCCCATGATCGGCTCCACGGTCTCCACGCCGGTGTCCAGGTGCTCCAGAGTCTTGGCCTCGTGGGTGGCGCCCCAGATGTTGGCGTCGGTGGAGTACGCCTTCTCGGTGCTGTCGCGGTAGGGCAGGCCGTGGGCGAGAAGCCACTCCGACATCTCCTTGCGGCCGCCGAGCTCGGTCACGAAGTCCGCGTCCAGCCAGGGCTTGTAGATCCGCAGGTGCGGGTTGGCGAGCAGGCCGTACCGGTAGAACCGCTCGATGTCGTTGCCCTTGAAGGTCGAGCCGTCGCCCCAGATCTGGACGTTGTCCTCGAGCATCGCCCGGACCAGGAGGGTGCCCGTCACGGCGCGGCCGAGCGGCGTGGTGTTGAAGTAGGCACGCCCGCCCGAGCGGATGTGGAAGGCCCCGCAGGTAAGCGCGGCCAGGCCCTCCTCGACCAGTGCCGCGCGGCAGTCGACCAGGCGCGCGATCTCGGCACCGTAGGTCTTCGCACGGCCGGGCACCGAGGCGATGTCGGGCTCATCGTACTGGCCGATGTCGGCGGTGTAGGTGCACGGGACGGCGCCCTTGTCGCGCATCCACGCGACCGCGACCGAGGTGTCGAGGCCGCCCGAGAAGGCGATGCCGACGCGCTCGCCGGCGGGGAGGGAGGTGAGGACCTTGGACATAGGAAGATTATGCATGGATTCGCATGATCATGCAAAGGCGGTCCTACGTCACGCCTCCCTTGGTTGTCGGCAAGGTGACGTGCAGGGGCATTCACGCCGCAGCGATCCCGGGCCGGCTCCGTACGGCCACCCACGCCCTCGCCCGGCTCGACCCATCTCCTGCCGAGCCGCTTTCCCACGTCGGCCGTGCGGATGTCTGCCCGCCACGGCCGCCGCGGCGATCTTGAAGTTGGTGGGACGGTGCACCGAAAGGTGCTCTACATGCGGTGTACCTGTTCTGCCTGGGGTCCTTTGGGCCCCTGGGTGACCTCGTACTCGACTTTGTCGCCCTCGTGCAGTTCCTTGAAACCAGTGGTCTGGATGGCGGAGAAGTGGACGAACACGTCAGGCCCGCCGTCGTCCTGCTGGATGAAGCCGAAGCCCTTATCGGCGTTGAACCACTTCACAGTGCCAGTTGCCATCGTCCGGATCCCCTTTCGCGCCGTGACACAGCGCCTCCTCGCCGAGCAGACCTGTAGCGGCCGCGACTCCGAACCTTGCCATCCCGCTTTGGCTTCTGTCAGTGAACGCACCGCCTGAGTCGCCCGGGCAGCCGGTTGGCCAACGGGGCATCATCAATTCGGACGTGCGCCTCTTCAGCCATGTGGTCTGCGGCAGCAGCGCACGGTGGCGGTTCGGAAACAAGAATCCGCATATCGCTGCTCGGCGGGAACCGGCAATGGCCCGGCGTGCTCACAGCTCTGTTTGCGTGCAGCTGTTACAGCGGCCGTCAGAGGTCGAAGATCCGTCGCGCGTTTCCGTGCAGGAACAGCTCGAGCGTCTCGTCGTCCAGGCCCAGGTCGTCGAGGTGTTCCAAGGCCTGGGCGGGCGTGATCATCGGGTAGTTGGTGCCGAACAGTACCTTGCGCCTTCCCCTGCCCCGCAGATAGTCGACGAGCTCGCGGGGGTAACGGTGAGCGGCGTAGGCACTGGTGTCGATGTATACGTTGGCGTGCTTGTCCGCCACCGCGATCATTTCCGTCGTCCACGGGTAGCCGATGTGCCCGCAGATGATCGTCAGGTCAGGGAAGTCGAGCGCGACCTGATCGATGTAGGGAATGGGACGGCCCGTCTCGGAAGGGCGCAGAGGGCCGGTGTGTCCGACCTGCGTGCAGAAGGGGATGCCGAGATCGACGCAGGCGGCGTACAGCGGGTAGTACAGCCGGTCGGTGGGCGGCAGCTGCCACAGCCACGGAACGATCCTGAGGGCCACGAAACCGAGTTCCTGCACCGCACGGCGCAGTTCCCGTACGGCCTGGACCGGTCTGGTGAGGTCCACGCCGGCAACCCCGCGCAGCCGCCCGTCGGACTGGGCGACGAACTCCGCCACCTCGTCGTTGGTGATCAGCGGCCCCTGTGGCCCGTACCAGGCCGCGGAGAGGCCGATCTCCACATCGGCCACGGCCATCGCGGCCAATGTGGCCTTGACCGGCAGCGCCTCCTCGAGAAGCCCCTGCCCGGTCCAGCGGCGCAGCGAATCGAAGATCTCGTGGTTGGAGTGACGGAGCGTGGGGTGCTGCATCCACGCGTCTACGACCGGCACGTGTCCTCTGCCTCTCTGTTCCTGCCGCCGGCTTCTTGCTCAGCGACGAAGGCCTAAGCGATCGCTTACCCCGGCAGCGTAGCGGTCCATGCTCGACGGCACCACCGTGGAAACAGGCCGGCTCTGAGCACCAAGCACAGTCGACACGGGCGCTCCGACCCTGGGCGTCCGGCGGTTCAGGCCGTCAGCACCATCACGCTCATCAGCGGCACCATGACAGGTCCGCCCAGCCGGACGAGGCGTGCCCTCCAGGGGTCCCGGTCTGTCGTACGGGACGGGGGCGGCAGGGTGCCGGCGAAAAGCGCCGCGCGTGTGCCCGCCCAGGCCAGCGTGACAGCGACGGTGGCCGCCACGGCGGCGCCGGGCAGGGTGGCGTGGCCTGTGGGGCCGGCGGGCGCAGATGCTGCCCAGGCGGTCAGGGTGAGCAGCACAGCGCAAGCCATCAGGTCGGCGCAGGTGTACCAGCTGACGGTGGCCGGGCGGGTGGCCGGCCAGGCCGACCACACCGCCACCGCGGCCAGCGCCGCCGCGCCCGCCCAAGGCACGACGGCACCGGCGTTCGGCAGGCAGGCAGCGGCCATGACCGTCCCCATTGCAAGATGGGGCAGCCAGCACCGGGCGGTGTTGCCGCACCGCCCGGACCACAGTGCGGCCAGGGCGCAGACCGCACCCAGTAGGGCCATGACCGCCATCAGCACGGTGTGCAGCGCTGATCCGTGCCCCACGACCGGTCCGTGGACCGTCGAACTGTGACCCGCTGCCCCATGCATCGCCGCCCCGTGCAGCGCGGCGTGCGTCAGTGGCACGTCGACTCCTGCCCGCCCCCGTGGCAGTGCCCGCTGTTGCTGCTGCGCGGCACGTCGAGAGTGGGGTTGCGGTCGAAGAAGCCGACCGGCTTGAGGGCGAAGCCCGCGTAGTCGACCGGCATGACCGGCCAGTCCTCGGGACGCGGGAAGTGGGTGAGGCCGAAGGTGTGCCACAGCACGATGTCCTCGCCGTCGACGCTCCGGTCGGCGGCCGTCCAGGCGGGCAGTCCCGCGCCGCCCGGGTGCTGGTTGACCAGGTCGCCCGCCGGGTAGCGCTCGTCGTCTGCGTGGCGGGTGACCCACAGGTGGCGAGTGGCGAAGGCCGCCCGGGAGGTGACGGACGCCGAGTCGTCGGCGAGCAGTGTCGGCAGTCCCTCGGGGACGAGGGCGTAACCGACGGGTTGCCCGAGCCGGTTCGTCACCTCCGGGTTGACCACGTGCCAGACCCTGCCCCGGCTGCCGTCGGCCTGCCGCTGCGCCTCCTGCTCGCTGCGCAGGCGGGTGACCTGCCGTCCGAAGGCGTTGCCGTGCGGGTTCTTGTCGCTCACGGGCACGCGTACGGCATCGATCTCGTCGACGGCGTTGAACTGCCCGTCGACGGCCATGTCCAGCCGGGCGGAGAAGAGGTGCTGGTGGAAGGGTGCGCCCAGGCCGGGGGCGATCTCGGTCGCGAACTCCCGTCCCTGCTCCGGATATCCGGAGGTGAAGACGACGCCGGTGGCCTTGGACTCGCACTCGATGGTGCCGTCCAGATAGAGGTACCAGTAGAAGCCGTAGTCGTAGTTGCCGACGGTGGTGAAGAACGAAATCACCAAGCGGCGCTGGCGGCGGGTCTCGTTCGAGCCCGCGAAGAGGTCGGAGTGCTTCCACAGCACGCCGTAGTCCTCCTCGTGCATGCAGATCGCGTTCCGGATGGTCCGCGGCTCGCCGTTCTCGTCGGCGACGACGACGTCCGTGTAGTGGATCTCTCCGAGGCAGTCGCAGCCGAGCTCCAGGGAATTGGTATAGCGGCCGAAGAGGTACTCGCCCTGGTCGAAGTAGTTCTGCCAGAACCGCACCGGGGACGGATCGGCGTAGGGGACCACCATTTCCGCGATCGAGGCGCGGTGCACGACGGACCGTTCGCGGCCCATCTCGCGGTCGTGGAAGCTGATGTGGTGCAGCGTCAGGCCCTCGCGGACGTTGAAGCCGAGCCTCAGGGTCCAGTTCTCCCAGCGGACGACCCCGTCGTCGACGGTGAAGCTGACGCCCTCGGGCTGTGTGATCTCGATGGGCTTGAGGGTGGTGCGGGCCGGTCCGGTGTACGCGGGGTCCTGGAAGTTGCCAGGCTCCTCGGGCACAGGGACCAGCTCGTCGTCGATGACCTGCACGACGGTACGTGCCGTCAGGTCGACGTACGCCACCAGGCCGTCGACCGGGTGGGCCCAGGGGTGGTCCTGCTCGTGATCCTGATGGAATCCGAAGCTCCGGACGATACGGCGGCCGGCCTCGCCCTCATAGCCGTAGTGGCCGGCGGAGAGCGGGACCGCCCGTACGGTCGAGACGTCCAGCCCCCGGCGGGCCAGCGACCTGCGCCAGGTGTCGTTGGCGTCGAGGATCTCCTGAACGGTCTCGAACTCCTCGTCCAGGATCGGAAGTTGCCCGGACACCGCGGTGTCGATCTTTTCGAAGTGGTCCACGGCGCCGCGCGTGACGGAGACGATCGTGTCGTACGAGGCGCCGTTCGCCCGGTCAAGAAGCAGAACCCGCAGCCGCCGGTCCACAAGGCCGCCAGGGGAGAAGGCGAGCAGCTCGGCCTTGGCCGGCTCCTCAGGGACCATGGAGACGAAACGCACGTCATCGCCGAGGTGCCCGGCCGCGTCCAGGACGGCGCGGGCGGCGCGGATCTCGTCGGCGGTGAGCATGGCGAGAGGGTGCGCGGGCGGGGGCACGGTGAGGCCCGCTGCAGCAGCCTCGGGGACGGCACCGTCGGTCACGGTCATGTGTGTACTCCTGGATCTCGGGTGGTGCAGGTGGTCAGGGACGGAGGAACGGGGAGGGCGGCGCTTTCAGGCAGCCATGGCAACCGCATCGCCACGGCGTCGGCGTTCTCGTACGACACCGACGAGGAAGGACGCGGCCGGCACACCGAGCAGCACTGCGGCCAGGACGGTGGAACCGCCGATCAACAGCGGGAAGTTGAGGACGGTGAGGGTCAGCAGTACGGCCAGCCCGACGCCGCCGAGGGCAGGCGCCCACCGGGTGTGCCACGCCCGGGTGTCGCTGCCCGTGCGGCGGAAGAACACCAGCACCGCGACACACGTGAGCAGCATCAGGACATCGACGCCCGCGGTGGCCACGCCCGCCATCCACGTGAAGATCTGGGTGATGGGATCCATCCCGGCGAGCGTGAACACGGCGATCAGTGCGGCGGCGCTCGCCGTCTGCACCACGGACGCCGCGTACGGCGAGTGGTGGCGCGGGTGGGCTCGGCCGAGCTGTGCCGGCAGGGCCTCGCGCTGGGCGAGCGAGTGCAGATAGCGGGCGATGACGTGGTGGAAGGAGAGCACACAGGCGAAGAGGCTCGTCACGAACAGTGCCTGGGCGAGGTGTTCGGCGAACGGCCCGAGGTAGCGGCTCACGGTCGCCATGAGCATGCCCTCGGGGTCGCGTCCGGCAGCAGCCACCGCCTGTTCATCGCCCCAGGCGGACACCAGGGCCCAACTGGAGAGCGTGTAGAAACCGCCCACGAGAGCGAGGGCCAGATACGTGGCCCGGGGAATGGTCCGGTCGGGGTCGCGGGCCTCACTGCGGAAGACGGCCGTGGCCTCGAAACCGATGAACGCGGCGATGGCGAAGGTGACCGCGAGGCCCGGCGATCCGGAGGTGAGCTGCGAGGGAGTGACCAGCGCGGTGGACAGACCGTGGTCGCCGCCGGTGCCGACCACGGCCGCGTCCAGCGCGAGGACGATGCCGACCTCGCCGATCAGCAGTGCACCGAGCACCTTGCCGCTGAGGTCGACGTGCCGGTAGCCGAGCACGCCGACCAGGGCGATCATGGCACCGGTCCACGCCCACCACGGGATGTGCGGCCCGCCGTAGGACTGGACGAGGCCGTCGAGGGCGACACCGATGTACCCGTACACCGATACCTGAATCGCGGTGTAGGTGACCAGCGCGAGGAACGCGGAGCCGAGTCCGGCGCGTGGGCCGAGACCCTTGTCGACGTATGCGTAGAACGCTCCGGCTTGACCCACGTGTCGCGCCATCGCGCAGAAGCCGACTGCGAAGAGCAGCAGCACCACGCAGCAGACGGCGAAAGCGGCCGGATACGCAGGGCCGTTGCCCAAGGCGATGCCCAGGGGGACGGCTCCGCCCACGACGGTCAGCGGGGCGGCGGCCGCCAGGACCATCAGGACGATCGAAGCGGTGCCGAGGGAGCCGCGCAGACCCGGGCGCGTTGCGGCACCCTCGCCGGGCTCGGTAGCGGATTCTGGCGGTGAACTCGCCGTACTGCTCACGGTGGCCTCCAGATGATCGGTGGAAGTTGGCCTGCGCGGCAGTCTCAACGCCTGGAGTTGCCGGTCCGTCACACCGGAGTCACTGTCAGCGGCACGCCGAACGGGAACGTCGGCTGCGGGCTTTCCCGTTTGCGAACACTCCCGTGTGACCTGGTGATCATCTGGCGGAAACGTGCCGCCCCTACCGTGCCGCACGGCACCACCGGCACCAGGTCTTGTCCGAGCGATCAGGGTCGGACAAGACTCAGGAGGACTGCGATGAGCGCCACCAGCACGTCGGCACAAGCCTCTTCAGCCCAGGCGCTGCGCGGCCGCTCTCCCGTCGCGGGCCTCGACAGGCGCTCACTCGGCCCGCTGCCTGTGCTGGCCCAGTCCGTCTCGGCCGTTGCCCCTGCAGCCGCGATGGCCACCACCCCCGCCCTGGTCACCGTACAAGCGGGCACGTCGGCACTGTGGTCAGTGGCGCTCGCCGCACTGCTCGCACTGCTGGTCTCCGCCTGCGTACGCACCTTCTCGATCCGGATGGCCGCGCCCGGCGCCCTGTACAGCTTCACCGCAAAGGGGCTGGGTCCGGCCGCGGCCTTCGCCTGCGGATGCGCCCTGCTGATCGGCTACGGCGTGCTGGCGATGGGGGCACTGACCGGCGCCGGACTGTATGCAGGGCTGCTCTGCGCCCGGCTGGGTCTGACGGCTGAGCTTCCCGGACTGCCCGGACTACCCGGACTGCCGGTCGTGCTGACGCTGTCGGCTGCGGGCGCCCTCACCGCCTACTTCCTCGTGCGGGGCGTGCGGCTGTCCGCCGGCCTCGCTCTCTGCCTGGAGGTCGCGTCCATCGTGCTGGCCCTGGCGTTCTTCGCCGTGCTCCTCGTACGCCAGGGGCCCCATCCCGACATGCGACAACTGGCGCCGCCCGAGGCGAATCCCGAGGCGCTCGCGTCGGTCGCCGCGGGGGCGCTGCCCGCGTTCGGAGCGTTCATCGGGTTCGAAAGTGCCACCGTGCTGGGGGCGGAGGCACGCCGCCCGTTCCTCGTAGTGGGACGGGCCGTGCGCTGGACCGTCGTATGCTCCGCCGCCCTGTATCTGCTGGCGACCTATACCCAGGTGCTGCCAACGGGCGGTGACGGCGTCCCGTCCCCGCTCGACGACCCAGGTCGCCATCCCGCCGTACGGCTGCCCGTCCTGCTCGACCTCGGTATCGCCATCTCCTTCTTCGCCTGCGCAGTCGCCTCCGGTACTGCTCTGGTGCGTCTGCTGTTCTCCATGGGCCGCGAACGCATGACACCCCGCCGACTGGGCAGCACGCACCCCAACCACGGCACGCCATACATCGCGGTCCGCCTGGTGCTGCCCTTCCTGGTACTGGCCCCGCTCGGTCTGCTCGCCGCGGGCCTCGAACTGCGCACGGTCTTCACCCTGTTGCTGAGCCTGTGCACCTACGGGTTCCTCACCGCATACGCCCTGGTGTGCCTGGCGGCACCCGTCTTTCTGCACCGCATCGGCGAGCTGACCCGCGGGGCCGTGGCCACGGCAGCGGTGTGCGTCCCTTTCCTGCTGCTCGTCCTCGCTGCTCACGCCCGGCTCAACCTGTCCGACGGCAATGCGCTTGTGCCCGGCCTCTTCACGCTGCTGATGGGGGCGGGAACGGTCTGGTTCGTGATCGCCCGGCGACGCGACCCGGAGCGTATCGGGAGGATCGGGGTGTACGACGAGACGAGCGCGGCCGACGTCCTGCACAGTGCGAGTGCCACCCTCCTGCACCTGCCGGTCGATACCGCGCACCAGCAGACCGGACCACCAGCCCGGCAGGCACGGTGAGCGGTGACACGGTCGCCCTGAGCGGGCGCCAGCCACGCGCCATACGCAGCGCACTGGCCGTGCTGCGGCATGTGGCGGCAGCCGGGCCGGGCGTCACCGCCAAAGGGATCTCCGCAGCCCTGGGGTTGGCGCCCGCGACAACGTACCGGCTCCTCAATCTGCTGGTCGAGGAGGAATACCTGGTGCGGATGCCCGATCTCCGCGGCTTCGCCCTAGGGCGCAGGGTCGCCGAGCTGACCGGGCCCCGCCCGGTCCCCGCCGTGCCGGCTGCCGCGCATTCCGCGGTCTCGCGGCTGCGTGACCAGCTACGGTTCGGGGTGCATCTGGCCGGATACGCCGACGGCCGCATCGACTTCACCGATCCGGATCCGGATCACCCGCCCACGGACGCCGCCTTCCTGACCCGCCACCCACACGCCTCGGCTCTGGGCAAACTCCTCCTCGCAGACGCACACACCATGCCCTCCCACCTAGCCGCGTTGACAAGGCACACCATCACCACGCACGAAGCCCTCGCTGCCGAACTCGTCCGCGTCCGTACCGACGGCGTCGCCATGCAACAGTGTGAGCTCGATCCACTCCAGGCCTGCCTGGCCGTACCCGTCCACAGCGAGACCACGGGCCGCCTGGCAGCCGGGCTCGCGGTCTGCGGCACGCCCGATCGGATCGGCACCGTCGCCCGCCCCGGGGAGCAGAGTGCCCTGATCGGCCAACTGCGGGAATGCGCACGGCAGCTGGCGCCATTGGTGGTCTGAGCCGGCGAGTACCTCGCCTCCCCGTACCAGCCCACCTGCCGGAAGATCTTTCCGCCGCCATGCAGCCCGGCAACTTCGAGAAGAACGTCGAGGCCGTCAACCGGCTCAGCGACCTGGCCGCGTCCAAGGGCATCACCGTCTCCCAGCTGGCCCTGGCCTGGCTGCTCACCCGCGGCGAGCACGCCGTGCCCATCCCCGGCACCCGCAGCCCGAAGCGCATCGAGGAGAACGCCGGCGCCGCCGATGTCACCCTGACCGGGGCCGACCTGGCCGCCATCGACGAGATCCTGCCCCACGGCGGCTTCGGCGCCCGCTACGCCGAAGGTTACGAACCCACCTGGATCTGACCCCCTCGGGCGGGAACCGCCCACGCCTCGCACGAACACCGCCGGGCCCTTGTCCGGAGGGCCCCGGCAGCACCTCACAACGGGCGTCCACCTGAAGGGCGAGGCGGTATGAGTCGGCGCCGGTCTCAATGATGTTGCCGCCAACAGCATGACTACCAAGTGGGCCCACGAACTCCTAGCAACGCCAGGCAGTCGAGGACTGCGGATCGACGAGGAGGCCTTCGAGGACTGCCCCGCGCTTGAGGTGCGCTACGCCTACGGACCCCCGGCTGCTGCAGGAAGGCCACGTGCAGAGGGCGAGGAAGCGAACCGTCATCGTGCTGTCCTCCCGTACCGGGCGAGGACGGCGGCGCCGGCCCGCTCGGCCGACCGGCACTCCAGGTACGCGGGCGGCCCGCCGGCGGGAAAGAGCCGCTCGCCGGTGCCGAGGATGGTGGGGAAAGTCAGCAGCCGGTACTCGTCGATCAGGTCCTCCGCCATCAGCGTGTGCACGACGCTCAGGCTGCCGGTGGTGATCACGTCGCGCTGCTCGTGCTTGACGGCGTCGACGAGGTCGCCGTCGATGACCCGCGAGTTCACCCATGCCGAGACATCGGTCAGCGTATGGGAGGCGACCAGTTTCGGCACGGCGTTCATCCGCGCGGAGAACGGGTCGTCGCGTCGCGGCCACAGCCGCGAGAAGAGCTGCCAGGTCTTGCGCCCCAGCAGCATGACCCCCTCGTCCAGCACGCTCCCGAGCAGGAACTTGTCCCCGGCGACGGTCTCGGGGCCGTGCCGGAACGCCCAGCCGCCGGTCGGGGTGCCGCCGGATCCGTCCGGATCGGACACGATCCCGTCCAGGGTGATGAACTCGATGACGATGACGCTCACGATGGGTGTCCCTTCAGCCGATGCTCACCGGTACATACCGGCGGCATCGAGCCGACTCATCGCGGCCGGCGATACTCGTGGAGAGAAATCTGCTGGGGCAGGTCGAATGCCTCGAACGCGCGTGGATCGGCGAACACGACGTTGCTGGCGACCCGGCCGCCGGTGACTGTGAGGACCTGGAGCGTGTGCAGCCGATGTCCGCCGCCGGGCTCCGGCGCGTATGCGGCGAGCGCGGGCTGCCCGTTGGCGGTGAGCTGCCTGAGACGCCAGCCCGTCCCGCGCATCTCGAAAACGCGGTCCATGAACCGGCCGTAGTCGCCGCTGCCCCGGTACCACAGCGGCACCGGCGGCATCTCCAGGACCGCCTCGTCGGTGAGCAGCCGCACGAGCGCTGGAACGTCTGCCGCCTCGAAGGCCCGCACGTAGCGTTGGATCACCGCGCGTGTCCCGGGATCGTCCGGCTCGGCGACCTCGCCCGCATCGCCCAAGTCCGCGAGGGCGGCGCGGGCCCGCTGCAGTGCGCTGTTGACGGCCGGGACAGTGGTCCCGAGTTGTGCGGCCACCTCGGCGGCACTGAACTCCAGTACCTCACGGAGCACGAGCACGGCCCGCTGACGTGCCGGCAGGACCTGCATGGCCGCCACCAGCGCGAGCCGCATATCCGCCCGCACCCCCGTGTCGAACCGCGCATCGGGAAACGGCTGCAGCCAGGGGATGTCGAACGCCGGTGTGAGCGGCGTCCCGGGATCGTCGCTCGGCGCGCCCAGCCCTGACGGCAACGGACGCCGGGCACGCCCCTCCAACGCAGTCAGACATGCGTTGGTCGCGATCCGGTAGAGCCAAGTCCGTACGGACGCGCGCGTGCGGTCGTACCGGTCGCGGGCCTTCCACGCGCGCAGCATCGTCTCCTGCACCAGGTCCTCGGCCTCATGAAACGAGCCCATGATCCGGTAGCAGTACGCCACCAGTTCACCCCGGTACGGTTCGAAGTCCACCGAACCATCATGACGTGCGACGGCTGCGGACGGCCCCTGGTGACGTTACCCAGGGCGATCCAGGTCGGACGATGGGCTGTACCGATGTTCCCTAAGGCGGGAACATTTTCACTGGCGACTCGTCGTACGTGCGACGTTCTGGGGGAAACATGAAGCGCAACGCGAAGAGACGACGGCTGTTGCTTCTGGCCCTTCCCGGTCTGCTGGCCATCGGCTGCGCAGGCATCGGCGGAGGGCGGGCGTGCACCGAGATCGGCGGAGAGTCAGGGGTCGCCGTGGGCTGGGAGCCGGCTGACTTCTCCGACTCGTTGACAGGGGGTTCGGACACGGACTCGGGCTCGGGCTCGCTCGTCGCTCGGCTCTGCGTACAGGAGGACTGCGAGAGCAGGACCGTGGCGAACAGTGACGATCCGGCACCTCTTACGGACGTGGTGCTCGACGAGGACATCGGCGAGGTGACAGTGCCCGTGCGGTTCACGGTCACCTCGCGAGACGACGGCAAGCGCATCCTTTTCGACGAGCGCACGGATGTCGAGTTGCGCAGGTTCCAGCCCAACGGGGAGGGCTGCGCCCCGACACTCTTCCGGGCCACGCTCACGGCCGACCTGGAGCGGGGACAGCTCCGGCCAGGTTGAAGGTCAGGTGACGAGAGACAAGCTCCTCAAGCGGGCTGGATACGGCCGAGCCGAACTTGATCTCCTCCTCCAGCCCACATCCGTTGTGGAGCGCACGGTCAGCGTGGGATCAGCGAGCCCTCTGCCGTGACCTTCAGGCGCGCCTGGTGGCCGCCTGGCGAGCAGTTGCGGCCGTTGGGATAGGTGGGCTGCGGGGTGATGGTTATCTGTCGGTCGAGCACGGTGGCGCCCCGCTGGTTCTTGAATACCAGCGTGACGTGTACCGGCTTTCTTGGGAGGTCACGCACGACCGCGAAGCCAGGCCAGAGATAGGGCGCGGGGGTTGGGCGGGTTCGCGCTGCCGGGGTTTCTGTGGCGGTAGCGGATTCCGTGGTCATCACGGGGTTCCCTGGGGTCGCCGGTTCTTCCGACCAGGTCCCCCGCAGTGGGCGCTTCCGGCATGTGCCGTCCCAGCAGGCCGTAAGGGTCGCGTCGGCCACCCTCTTCGCCAGGTCCGGGTGGACCTCGACCTGGATCCCGGCGGGCGCGTACGTCAGGGTGCAGGGATGGGTGCCTCCCGCGGAACCCCCGCACGCGGTCAGCAGCGCCAGAGCCGCCAGGGGCACGGCCATTCCGACGTTGTGTCTCACGCTGGCTCCTCGGCAACCGTCTGCGTCTTGATCATGGCCGACCGTCTACCGCGTCCATGTCCTTTGGGCGCTCCTCAGGCCTGCTGCAGTGCACGGGCGAAGACCCCGTCGAGCGCGCAGCGGCGGAAGCGGCTGTACACCGTCTTCCACGGCCCGTAGGATTCCGGGAGGTCACGCCAGGAGATCCCGGTACGGATCTTGCGGACCATGCCGTTGATGACCTGCCGGTCCTCGTTGCGCGGCCGTCCCGTCAAGGCCCGCGGTATCAGCGGAGCGAGTAACTTCCACTCGTGATCGGTGAGTTCGTGGCGGCATATTACCCCACCATGATCGGCATCCCACACGGGCCGATGAAGCGCCGGGGCTCGGGCGGACGGCCGGGCAAGGGGAATTGACGGCGATGCGCCCCGGGCCCATCACCGCAGTTCAGCGCACCCTTCCCCCGTGGTTTCAGCGCCACAGGCGGCAGTTCGGGAGCAGGCAGCCGCCGCCGTCGTACCCCTTCACCTCGCCGAAGCGGCTGCCCGTCATCCAGTCCGAGCGGGCCTGTTCGCTGGTGCTGCCACGGTGCCGGTGGTGAAGCTCTCCGGTATGCCGAACAGGTCTGGTGGCTGCGCCAGCGCGCCGGCCCCCGCGTCGATCGGCGGCGGCGCACCGTCCGGCCAAGCTGTGCGCTCCAGTCGTCCCCCTCGTCGTTCACGTTCCATACCCTGACCGCGATGTCCACCACTGCAGGAGCTGCCGTGGGGGCTCAGCCCGGGAACGGGAACCCGTGGGTCCCCAGGAAAATGCCTGGTCATGCGCACATCCGTGGACCGTCGACCGGAGTAGAGTGAGTGGCACCGGGAGTACTTCGCGCACCGGCTCCAATACTGGTGTCGTTCTCGGCGAACAGACACCGGGACGTCGAAGACGAGCCTGGGGACGGGTCCGCGTCATGACCGCGACCATCGAACGTACGATCATCAATGAGTGCCTGCCGTCGCAGCCGGTCCGCCTGTCCCTCACCCCGGCGGGGTCGGTTCCAGGTCTCCTCGACGGTGCCTGGTGGCCTCGCTCACGCGATCTCTCCCATGAACTCCGTGCCCTCACGGACGTATTGGACGCGCGCTGGGGCCGGATCACTCGCGTCACAGTCAACCCGGCACACTGGCCTGTGATCCCACGCAAGGTGCCAGTGACCGGTCACACGGTGCACGTGGGCTGGTTCGCCGACGAGCAGGACCCGAACAAGTTGATCCTCCTCTCCTACAACTCGGGCCGCTGGGACCTCCTGGTGGTCCCGCCGGAGACGGGAGCGGCTGCCGCCGCGCGGCTGATGTCGGCCGCAGCCACCCCTGGGGCCCTTCTCACCGCCAGCAGTCTGATGGCGAGCGAGGACACAACCCGTGACGCGAGGGATGCGCTGAGCAGGGAAGAGGAGTGGGAGACCGACGGCGGCGCCGCCTCGGCGGCCGGGAACCCTGTTGGACTCCTGAACACCGCCCGAGGGATGTGAGGACGTGGAGACCGTCATCACCCTGGCCGCGATCACTCGATGATCCTCATAGGAATGCTGCTGATCCATCTGCTCAATGGCCGGCACGACGAACGGATCGCAGCATTCCACTACAGCGAGCCATACCGGGAATCGGCCGACAGAGCCGGAAGAGCCGACGGCCGGCAGGGCCTGCCGGATCGCCCGTCGTCACCACCCACCGCGAGAACGGCGACCGGGGGCCGCAGGTGACGCCGACTTGCCCTGGCTGGGGCGGTGGGTGTGGCGCGACGGTGTCACACCCACCGAACACGACGTCCCGGATGAGCGAGGTCACCATGAAGCCGACGGAACTGCCCCCGGCTTGGCGCGCGGACGTGCGCATCGTCGCCGCGTCACCCGAGGCCGCCCGCCAGGTCGCAGAGGCTCTCCGTCGTTGCTTCGCCTCCACCGAACAGCGCAGCTACCCCGCAACCGGTGAAGGCGGAACCCGCCTCCACCTCACCGTGGACACCACGCGTGTTGCAGGGCCGGCTCAGTCCTGGCTCGTCACCAGTCAATCCTCCGGCGAGGATCGCACGCAGATGGACGAAGTCTGAAGCGATACCCCTCGACGGGGCGGCGGGCGTCGCCACCCCGGTCCCCATGGGCTCCGAGTCGATGCCCGGCACGAGTGGGCGGCAATCATGGCAACACTGCACGAACGGAAGCACTTCCGCGAGGCGATCATGAAGGCTCTGTACGAGGCCACGGAAGGCAATCGTCTCCTTGGCGTCACCGGAGCGAAGCTACGCGACGACCTCCAGGTCCCGGAGCAGGATCTGGCCGCCGCTTGCGCATATCTGATGGGCGAGGGGCTCATCACAGTCGACTGGTCACGAGGAAACACACCCGCGATGGTCACGCTGACGCACCAGGGAATCCGGCTCATGGAGGCCGAAGAGGAGGATCGAGCCTGACGCGACATCGGGGTCGTTGGCGGGCCCCGATGGGCCGTATGGCATAAAAACATCACTAATGCCAGAAAAGCGCCTTAGGCATACCATGAGAAGTGGGTCGCCGCACTCTCACGTGCAACGACCCGGAAGGGCGGCCCCGGTGTGTATACGCCGGGGCCGTTGTGCCACCATCGCCGCGCCCACAGGGAGCAAGGCATGATCCATTCAGCCGACATCCGCGAGTGGCGCAACCACGACGTCGTCGACCGTAAGGGACACAAGATCGGCGCGCTGGAAGCGATCTACGTGGACACGACCACCGACGAACCGGCCATGGCCACCGTCCGCACCGGCCTGCCAACCCGCCAGCGTCTGATCTTCGTCCCCCTCGACGAGGCGATTCTGGGACCGGACTACGTCAAGGTCGCGTACTCCAAGGGACTGGTGAAGAAAGTCCCGTCAATCGGCACGGACGACATCCTGCCCGCCGAGCAGGAAGAAGCGATCTTCAAGCACTACGACATGGCCTACCAGCCGGGCGCAGGCGGCGAACGAAAACTCGCCCGCCGTTGACCACCCGAGCCTCGCGCCAGAGGGGTGTTCTTCGCATGGCGATCTTCCTGTTCCTGCTGCTCGTGGCCGTCGTCCTGGGAATCATCGGCGCACTGGCGGAGGGCCTTTTCTATCTCTTGATCATCGGCATCGTGCTCGTCGTGGCCGACGTGGCCTTCATCGCCGTGCGATCGACCCGGCGCTCGCGTCGGCACCCCCTCCGATGAAACAACCGCGCCTCGCCCGCGGGCGTCCTCGGACGCGGTCGACGGTGGCCACGACCGGCACTGGACGCAAGCGCCGTCGCCGTAAGCGTCGTTGGCCCTGCCGTGCAGGCTCAGCGCACCGCCCGTCTGCTCCACGCCTCCAACTCGGGTTGGCCACCCGCGGGCGGTCCATCCTGTCCCGCCCCAGCCCCTGGACTCGTACACGGCCCCGGCCGCCGCGTTCGGCGACCAGAGGGTGTCGATGAGCGGCTGCGCATCACCGCGGGCCTGCTGCAACGGGCCGAGTGCACTGAGCACCAGGTCGGCCATGGCCTGCCGGTCGCGGGTGAGGACCGGGTAGACGAGCAGGTCGGCAGCGCGCAGCACAGGGGCTTCGAGTTCCAGCCGTTCGGCCAGGTCGAGTGCGTTGAGTGCTTCCTCGTACGACTGGACGACACCGCCCGCGCCGGGCTGTGCGCGGCCGATGGCGACCCGCCCGCCGTTGGTGGCGGCATACGCCTGCTTGGCGAAGAAGGCCAGGACCTCGTCCTGGTCGCCGGGGCCGATGCACACCAGGCGCCCGTCCTTGGTGGTGAGCAGGATGCTGCGGTCGCCGAACCGGCCTATCAGTGCGCGTTCCACAGCGCGGGGGACGGCATCCCCTTCCTCGTACGCGGCGTTTCCCTGGGCCACTGCGACGGCGTGGGCGTGCGACAGTCGGAGTCCGAACCGTTCGGCGCGCTCGGCGAGCCGGCCCAGGTCGCTGCGCCCGTAGAGCAGGTCGTCGATGAACTCGCGTCGCCGCTTCTTCCTGGCGTACGGCGAGGCGCTGGGCCCGCTCGTAGCCCTCGGCGAATGCGTCGACGGCCTGCTGGACCGCGGCGAGCACGCTATCCGTGGCAGCGGGGTCCTTGGTCGGCCAGTGGGGCGCGGGTCGCGGCCAGGTGAGCGCCGACCAGCGCACGCAGTCCGTGTCCCGCGTCTGCGGCCTGCTCCCCAAGGGCTCGGCGGGAGGCGAGTTCGTCGCGGGTCAGCCTGCGACGCGTGGCGGCGGCGTCGGCGAGGATGCGGGCGTATCCGTCGAGGTACTCCTCAGATCCGTCCCGCCCAGCCATGCGTGCCCCCAGTCCACGAAATCGACGACGCCTTTGTAACGCATGCCAAGGGGATCCATGCCACTGGGGCCCGTACGTGCTGCCGGAATCCGGCAATCCGAACGGACGACCGGGCGAGGGCGACGCCATCATGGACGCGCCGCGTGACGGGCAGCCGGGTTGGCGAGGGCGTGGCGAGGGTCGGTGGCGCGGGTGATGGCGGATTCGACGGCGGCCACACGGTCGGCGAGCAGGCCGAGGGCTGCCACGATGGGGGTCCCCCCTGCTCGAGCGAAGCCGAGAGCTCGGGGGAGGGTGACCGGGTCGTCCTCCGGGCCGCCGCGCGCCTGCGTGCGGACGTACGCAGACTTGATCTCCGCCCAGCGTGCGGTCTGCTCGGGTGTGAGCATGCCGCGCAGCTCGGCCAGTTGCAGAAGATTGGCCTCGGTGCCGGTGGTGAGGGTCTGGGCCTCGCCCGTGAGCTGCGGGGCCAGCTCGAGGTCGGTCATCGCCAGTACCGCGTACGAGTCCACACCAGATGGAAGGCCCGGCTCGGGACATCGCCGGGCAGCGCAGGCCGGGAACGGATCTCCTCGGGGAGATCAGAACCGTCGGCCGCGGCCAGGAGCACGCGGCCAACGCCGCCCTGAAGTAGATACGGGAGCACTGCGCCAGCAACGGCCTGGAGCTCCTTCGAGTGCAGAACTTCAACGACCGGTACCCGGAAGATCAACGGCCGTGCTTCTCACTCGTCCGCTTCATGATCGCCCGATCTGAGGCTCCGGGCGTCGACGGATGGGAGCTTCGGCAGGGCCTGCCCTCCGGCGCGCGAGGGGGCGCCCGCCGAGGTCGTGGATCACGCCGTGCCCGGAATCGAAGATGGTCCCGCCGAGACCGATAGAGGGTGTGGCGCCACGCCCCACCCGGCGGCAAACGCGAGGCACGCGGGCCGTAGGGGGACGTCCGCCCCGAGGAACCACTCACCTATATTCCCCCAGGTCAGCGCACCCTTCCGCGCGGTTTCAGCGGCACCGGCGGGAGTTCGGGAGCGGGCAGCCGACCCCCGTCGTACCCCTTCACCTCGCCGAACCGCGTACCTGTCATCCAGTCCGAACTGGCCTGCTCGATCTCCTCCTGCGTACGGCCGATGAAGTTCCACCACATGTCAAGCAGTTTGACTGTCTCCGCAGGTCAGACGCATGAATGCCCATCGAGGGTCAGCAAATGGTCAGCATCGGAGTCAGATGGTTCCCGCCGAAACATCGCACCGCTGCACGCCTCTGCATCTCATCCGTCCAGCCCCACACCAGCGCGGCCAGCGAGAGGCGGACCGTGCCGGCGGCGGCGACGTGGACGACGGGGGTATGCCCCGCTTTCCCCAGGTGCGGCCCTTGGGCGGCCTCAGCCCTTGCCCGGCTTCGTCTTCGAAGCAGAGCCAGGCGCCCAGGTCCGCTGCCTTCTTTTTATGGTGGGCCACTGCTCGGCCTTCCACTCGGCGATCTTCTCCTCGTTCCGCTCGGTGGCCCGCTGGGAGGGGACCTGCACGCTCCAGCCGAGGCGGTGCAGCAACAAGTCCACCCCGGCCAGGGTGTACGTGGCCCGGAAGCGCTGGTGGATCAGCTCCGAGATCCGCGCCAGGGTCCAGCGCTGGTCCTCTGTCCAGCCGTGCGCGGCCGGACCTGCCTGCAGCAGAGCTTCCAACTCGCGTAGGGCGGTGGTGTGCTTGCATGTCGCGCCGCCCGGCCCCTTGGAGGCCAGGGCCTCTCGGCCCCCGGCCTTGAACGCGCGATGCCATCGGTTCACCGACATCCGCGAGACACGTAAGCGCTGGGCCACTTCCCGCTCGGACGCACCGGCAGCGAACAGGTCGGCGGCCTCGAACCGCACCCGCTCCCGCCGAGCCCGTTCCTCGGCGGTCAGACCGCCCCTCATGCTTCCGGCATAGCCAACAAGACGTCAGATCAGCGGCGCAACCCGGCGCATAACCCCAGCACTTGAAGCTCTCTAGTCTGCGGGGCATGGATCTGGTGGAGCGGCTGGTGCCGGACGAGTTATGGGAGCTGTTCCAGCATTTCACTCGGCATCTCCGGCGCCAACCTGCACGACAGTCAGGCCCTCCAGCCGTTGGTGAAGGGCATACCGCCGATCCGCTCCCGGCGCGGACCGCAGCACGCCGTCGGCGCCCCGCCAAGCTGCATGCGGACAAAGGCTACGACTACGACAACCTACGCCGCTGGCTGCGCCAACGCGGCATCACCCACCGCATCGCCCGCAAGGGCATCGAGTCCTCGCAACGGCTGGGCCGCCACCGTTGGACGGTAGAGCGCACAGTGGCCTGGCTGGCAGGGTGTCGCCGACTGCACCGCCGCTACGAGCGCAAGGCCCAGCACTTCCTCGCCATCAAGGGACAGCAGCTCCAGGCGAACACGCGGGCCAGACAGGACGAATGGGCGCAATGGAAGCACCCGATGAGTGTGCCACCAGCCGCCTCGGGACGAGTTGACCACACCAAGTCCCCGAGGTCACCGCCCCTGCCCCAAATGAGACGACCTCTTAGCTGGCCCGAGCAGTCCTCCCTGAAGAGAAGCAGCAACTCGCATCACGTCAGCGCGTTCGGTCAACCAGCTTCGGGAGCCTTCGCGGTGGACCTAGGTGTTGCGGGTCATGACGTTGTTGACGTGGCGTCGGTCAGCGGCTTCTGGGGGTAGGCGCGGAGCACGAGGGATGTGGTGACAGGGCCGTAACGGGCAAGTGCGTCGACAACTTCTTCGAGTCGTCCTGCCTGCTGGCAGTAGACGTCGAAGATGAGGCAGTCTTCCCCCGTGACTCTGAGGGTGGAGGCGATCTCGGGGGTCCGGGAGGCGAAGTCCAGGGCGCGTGAGAGCTGGGCGTGCGTGGTGCGCAGCCGGATGACCGCGTGAATGTTCAGACCAAGGGCTGCCGGGTCGACCACGGCTCGGTAGCCGGTGATGACGCCGTTCTTCTCCAGCCGTTGGATGCGCGCGCTGGCCGCGGGCTGCGAGAGTCCGACGCGGCGCCCTACCTCCGCGCCGGTCAACCGGCCGTCGGTCTGGAGCAGGGCGAGGATGTCTCGGTCTATCCGGTCGAGTGATTCCATCGTTGTCCGCACCACTTTCTTTGAGATCACTTGCGTCACCGCCGCTGCTCTGATGCATCCAACAGAATCTGCGCCAGGCGCTCCCGTGATCGTAGGGAGCGACGAGTGAAACGGTGGTGGGCAGTGGTCGCGTACGTCATCATCCCGGGTATCGACGGCTCGGACGGGCAGCACTGGCAGACCTTGTGGGAGCGGCAGTGGGGCACCTCAGCGGTGAGGATCTCCCCTGCCTCGTGGTCCGCCCCCGATCTGGATGACTGGGTCGACGCTGTCCAGGAGGCGTACGACGACGCTTCCCAGCAGGACAGCCACGTGGTGCTGGTGGCCCACAGCCTGGGCTGCTGGGCTGCGTCCACCTGGCTGAACAAGAACCCCTCACGCCCGATGGGCGGCGCATTCCTGGTCGCGCCGCCCGACCCGCACGGGCCGGCCTTCCCACGCCAGGCGGCCGCGACGTTCATCGAGGTGTCCGCACAACCCTTGCCGTGCCCGGCCCTGGTGGTGGGCAGCGCCAACGACCCGTACTGCACCCCCGAGGCAGCCGCCGACTTCGCGGCGCGATGGGAGGCGCGATGGCACCTGGCGGGCGCGTGCGGACACATCAACTCCGACAGCGGCCTGGGCTCGTGGCAGCACGGCCATGAACTCCTGGACTCGCTGACCCAGCAGTGATCAAGCACCGCATGGGACGTATAGCCACCTGGTACCGCCCTGCGGTTCCCCTTCGAGCAAGGAAGTCTGCCCGTTGACGCACAAGAATGCGCCGCTGTCCGTCGAAGGTCGCCGTCGGCTCATCGAACGGTGCCGGACGCGGCCCATCGCACACGTGGCAGCCGAGATGGGCATCTCTCGAACGTGCGCGTCCAAGTGGGTCAACCGCTACCGACGCCACGGTGACCTCGGCCTACTCGATCGTTCTTCGGCGCCGCATCGTCAGCCGACGACCACGGCTGCCGAAACCCTCGCCCGCATCGAGGAACTCCGACGCACTCACAAGTGGTCTGCAGCCAGGATCGCCTTCGAGCTCACTCAGGCCGGCATCCCGATCAGCCGCAGAACAGTGAGCAGGCACCTCGCTGCGGTCGGCCTGAATAGACGGCGATTCCTCGACCCCACCGGCGAGGTCAACCGCACTCCTCAGCGGATCCAGGCCCGCCGCCCAGGGCACATGGTCCACGTCGATGTGAAGAAAGTCGGCCGCATCCCCGACGGCGGCGGCTGGCGGGCACACGGGCGCGGCAGTGAGCAGTCCAAGGCCGTCAACCGTCGCAAGAAGAAGACCGAGCGCGGCGGTTACGTCTACCTCCACTCGGCGATCGACGGCTACAGCCGACTGGCCTACACCGAAGCACTCCCCGACGAGAAGGCCGCCACCGCGATCGCTTTCCTACACCGAGCCCGAGTCTGGTTCGCTACGCATGGGATCAACCACATCGAGCGGATCGTGACGGACAACGGAGCCTGTTACCGCGCCGACGCCTTCGCCCGAGCGTTGCTCGGAGCACGGCACCAGCGCATAACGCCGTACACACCCCGGCACAACGGCAAGGTCGAGAGGTACAACCGGATCCTGGCCGAAGAGTTCCTCTACGCCCGTACGTGGACATCCGAATCTGACCGCGCTGGCGCCCTACGCCAGTGGAACATCCATTACAACTACCACCGGCCCCACTCCTCTGCCGATGACCAGCCGCCCGCGTCTCGGCTGCGGACCGGTGTCACCAACGTCATGGCCTCCTACACCTAGGCGTCCTCGGCGGCCAGGTCGGTGGCGTGCTTGAGCTTACTGCGGGCATCCGCCCGCTCGGCGGGAGCGATCTCGGCCCACAACGCGTCGGTGACGATCTTCTCCGCCAGCTCCCGCTCGCGCATCCGCAGCCCCTGGACGGTCTGCTGCTCGTCCTCGCTCCAGCCCGGCGAGACCGATTGGCCTCAGCATCGGCTCGACGCGACCTCGCCACCGACACCGTCTCGCAGGGCCCGAGTTGTTGCCGTGTCGCGGGCGCCTTCTCAGGATCCCTGGCGCGATGTTCCTGGGGAACGGAGCGGGCTTAGATCGCGGAAGTGATCGAACTGTGTTCGCAGCCAACGGTGCTCGAGGTCGCGGTCGTTCGAGGGATGCCACCAGAACGCCAGGACCATCGGGGTGAGCGGAAACGGTGGTGGCACCACACGCAAACCTTGTCCACTGCCGATCGCTCGAAAGAGTCGCTCTGGGATGAGCGCGATCCGCGGCGTCGCGCGCACGAGCAGCGGCATCTCGGAAAACCTGTCGGTGACCACGGCAACCCGCTGCGCGATCGATGCCCACTCGCTTCGCTGGAACGAAGCAGGGGTAACCCGTGCGGTGTCGAAGGTCGTGACCCAGGGAATCTCACTCAACTGCTGCACGGTGGGCGGAGAGCTGAGCCTGTCGTTCGCGGCATCGGCGATGATCACCCAGCGGTCCGCGATGACGTCGACGTGCGGCATGTCTTCCGGAAAGAGCCCGTGTGGGGCCAAGACCCCGTCGACGTCCCGCGTTCGGACTTCGTAGGGCGTCAGGTCGTCGACCGCGAACGATCGAAAGACGAGGCGAACACTCGGTGCGCGTCTGGATACGTGCGCACTCCAACGCGCACCGAGAGCACCGATCCCGTAGTCGGAGGCGGCGATCACGAACCGTCGCGACGAGGTGGCGGGGTCGATGGATCGGTGTGCGGAGAAGACCTCCTCCGCAGAACCAAGAGCCTCAGCGACCAACGGCCGGAGTCGCAGCGCCAGCGGAGTGAGCTCCATGTCCTTACCGGTCCGGCGCAGGAGCTCGTCATCGAAGTGCTTCCGAAGACGCGCGAGCGACTGCGAGAGGGTTGGCTGAGTGAGGTTGAGGCGTTCCGCAGCCCGAGTCACATTCGCTTCGCGGAGCAGGGCATCGAGCGACAGCATCAGGTTCAGGTCGAGTCCACCGACGTTCACCCGACCATTCTCTCTCCGGATTGGCGGATCGGCGAACGGCTGGTGGGACCCCGCGACGACGACCAGCTCGGAGCGGCCCTTTGTACGGACGTCGCTACTACCGATACGGGCCAGAGAATGACGCCCGCAGGGCAGAGCCTGGCGGACCTGCGGAGACGCTGTATGGGCTGATCTTGCTGCGGGTCGAAGTGTGAACGGCCTTCGACTCCGCCGGGGCGAGAATGCCGTGTTTGTGCGCCGCCGACAGTGGGGTTACGGGTGGGCTCGCCAGCCGCGACAGGACGCGAGGTCTTGGCGTTGAGATGCCTGTCGAGATGTAGGCACGTATCGGGGAGCGGCCGGCGCCGCGGGCTCAGCGGAGCAAGAACAGCGTGACCGATCTGGTGGCAGCGAGGGTCAGGGCGACCTCGGGTCGGATCGGCGCGTAGCGGCTGCTGCCGAACGAGCGACCGGGCACGAGGGATCGGACCGCAACCTCCGCCGCCTGGTGGCTGATGCGAAGCGGGACTGGCGCACGGTCAGGCCTGTGCCGGTGGCCGCCATCCGAGGCCGTCACCGGCCCTCGGGTGCACGTGTTCTGTGCGGCGCCGGCCTGGTCGCGGTTCCGGTTCGTCCGGTTCGCCGACGACGCCCGGGCGCTGCGTGTTGTCGAGCCGGTCACCGGCGAGGTGCACACCGAACACGTCCTGGGCGCCCCGGGCGAAGTCAGCATCGACGATGCCCACTACGTCCGGGCCCGGCCGAGCACACCCGGTCGGGTCGGACCGCCGAAGACCGAGGTGGAGCGGGAGTTCCTGGCGTCGGGTCCGGTCGCCGAGCGGTTCCTCACCGGTGCTGCCGCGGCCGGAGTCACCACGCTCAACAGCGAGATCGGCGACCCGCTCACGCCGGCTGCGGCCCACGGCGGCCAGGAACTCCTCGCCGCGTTGGAACGGGCGTCGCCTTCGGCGGGTGGCGCGCTGATGAGGTCCGCTCGCTCCTGGGCACCGACGGCATCGCCCCGCACCCGCGGCAGGCCTCCGGACATTCGCCCGGCACCGGCCTGCATGACACGTGGGGAGCAGCGACGGAGCAAGTCCGACCAGTCCGACATCCTGGTCGGGGCTCTGATCGCGTCGGCGCATTGGTCATTGAAGAGGCCGATAGGCCACATTGCGTGCACGAATCCCCGATGCGCCTCGCCGATGACGACCGTCACAATCATCGACGGCTCGGGGAGATCGAACGTCCCGTCAGTTTCTGGCACATCCAACACCGCATCGGGCGCTCCCCGGTTGCTCCGAAATCCAAGACTGAAGCCTGAGAGGTACACCGATGGCACATCCCGTTACTCAACCGGGGCGAGGGTGGCGGTCTGCCGCCGTCGCCATGAGCGGAGCCCTGACACTCCTGGCCGGATGCTCGTCGGAGGGGGCGTCGACCGACGCGGTGACGAGTATCAGCCTGGTGACGTCTTTCTCCGGCGAGGGAAAGTCCCCGGCTCAACAGATGGCCCAGGCCTACGAAAAGGAGACGGGTGTCCACATCGAGGTCAGAAACGTGCCTCCGGATTCGTACGACCAGGTCGTTCGCACCGAGCTCCAGGGGGGCTCCGGCGCCGACATCATCGGGGCGACACCGGGTGCGCTGTTCCCCACATCCGTCGGTCCGCTCGTGGAGGCCGGCATGCTCGCGCCCATCACCGACCCTGCCGTCGCAAAAGCCATTCTTCCGGGCTCGGAACACCTCTACACCTATGACGGCAAGGTGTACGCCGCGCCGTCGAGCATTGTCGCCACCGGGCTGGTCGTCAACGACCAGGCGTTGCGGTCCGCCGGAGTCACGTCGGTCCCCACGACGTTCGAAGGATTGCTGGACAGTTGCGAGTCATCGACCGGAGACACCGCAGTTGTAGGGATCGCGGGTTCAAATCCTTCCAGCACCGCCGTGCCGGTCGCGGAACTGGCCGCGAACTACGTCTATGCCAAGGATCGTGACTGGAACCAGAAGCGGGCCGCGGGCGAAGTGACCTTCGCTGACAGCGAGGGTTGGCAGCACGTCTTCGAGGCGATCGAGGACATGGTGTCCGCCGGATGCTTCCAGGACGGCGCCGCGGGCGTCGGATTCGACCAGCTCGTGAAGGACCTGGTCTCGGGCAGCACGGCCACCGTTCCCATCCCGTCGCTCGCTGCGGCTTCGATCAGGCGGGCCGCACCCGACGTCGACGTCTCGGTTCATGCCTTCCCGCCGGCGGAAGAGAGCGCCGGCCTCCTCATCGCGGGTCCCAGCTTCGGCTACGCCATCAACGCCAAGGCGAAGCCGAGCCACCAGAAGGCAGCTCAGGAGTTCGCCAGCTGGCTCGCCGACCCGGCGAATGCCGAGATTGTCGCCGAATCCGAAGGTGGAGTACCGCTCTCGGTGGTCAACGGCGATGCGTCGGAGGTACCGGACTACTACGCGCCCATCGCTAAGGCCGTCGTCGCTGGGGACATGATGTACATGCCCAGCTACGACTGGGACAACCCCGAGGTCGCCACTGCGATGGGAACCGGGGTTCAGTCACTGCTGACCGGCCAGGGCACGGTCAAGGAAGCGCTCCAGGCCATGGACGCAGCTTGGCGCGGGGCCGAATGAGTGTGGACGAGACAACCATCCCTTCGAGCAAGGCGCGATGGAGGCGGCATCGGCCGCCAGCGGCGGAGACAGGAAAGCGGCTGATGGTGCGGAGACGGTCACGCCCTCGGCGGCCGGTGGGCCACGTCGGTGGCAACGGCGGCCAACTGATCCGATTCGGCTACTGGTGGTGGGCACTCCCGGCCATCATCGCCATGGCCACCGCGCACTACGGCGCCACCGCGGTCGGCGGATTCTTCGCCTTCACCGACTGGAAAGGCCTCGGAGGTTTCAACTTCGTCGGCCTCGACAACTTCCATCGCGTCTTCGACGACCCCAAGATGGTCACGGCACTTGTCAACACTCTCGTTTTGGCAGCGGGCTTCGTCATCGGCACGAACTGCATGGGACTTCTTCTCGCGCTCGGGCTGAATCGGGGCGTCAAGTCGCGGTATCTGTTGCGCACGCTGCTCTTCATGCCGGTGGTGCTCAGCCCGCTCGCGGTGTCCTACCTCTGGCGATTCATTTTCGACTTCCACGGCCCACTGAACAGCTTCCTCAAAACCATTGGCCAGGAGGATCTGCAGCGCATCTGGCTGGCCGACCCGACATTCTCCCTCTGGGTGGTGATGTTCGTCATGGTCTGGCAGGGAGCCGGTATCGCGATGGTCGTCTACCTTGCCGGGCTCACTGCCGTTTCAATTGAGGTCGAGGAAGCGGCGGTCCTGGATGGAGCGGGTACGTGGACGCGATTCCGGCACGTCGTTCTTCCGGCGATCCGCCCCGCCGTCACCATCTCACTCACCCTGACCACCATTCAGGGTTTGCGAGCCTTCGACCAGATCTTCGCGCTCACGGGAGGCGGCCCAGCGGGGGCGACGGAAACCATGGCAACACAGGTGTACAAACAAGCCTTCACCCTGGGCAACTTCGGGTTCGGCGCTGCCATGGCCCTGCTCCTGACTCTTGTCATCCTTGCGTTCGCGATCATTCAACAGAGCGCCTTGCGCCGAAGCAACGAGTAGGGAAGCCGATGCTCACATACACGAAGGCGACGGCCGTGCGGGAGGCGGTCCTCTGGTGCGTCACCGCTCTGTGGCTCTTTCCTTTCTACCTCCTCGTCCTGACAGCCATGAAGTCCAATGACGAGGTACTCGAAACCAGTGCCGTCGCCCCTCCGTCCAGCCTCGACTTCTCGTCCTTCACGGACGTGCTGACCTCGGACAACAATCTCGGGCGGGCGCTGATGAACAGTGCGATCGTCACCGTCGGTTCGATCGCCGGTCTGGTGCTCCTCGGCTCGCTCTGTGCATACGTCATTGCGCGGCGGACCAGCACGTGGAGCCGTGTGACGTTCTACGCGGTCCTCGTCGCCATCCTCCTACCGACCCAACTTGGCACGCTGCCCCTCTATGTGGGCGCCCGATCGCTCGGACTCGTCGGATCGGTCTGGGGTCTGACGATCCTCTGGATCGGACTGCTTCTTCCCTTCTCGGTATTCCTCTACTCAGTGTTCCTGCGTGGCCTCGGGACGGAGCTGGAAGAGGCTGCGGCGCTTGATGGCGCGTCACCCACACAAGCATTCTTCCGAATAGTTCTGCCTCTTATGAGACCCTCGACAGGCGCTGTCGCGATCCTCACCGGAATGATCATATGGAACGACTTCTTCACCTCCCTCATCTTTCTCAGCGGGTCAGGCGCACAGACGATTCCGGTGTCGATGTACTACTACGTCGGCGGCACCGTCACCGAGTGGAACAAGATTTTCGCGATCGTGATCGTCTCCATGCTGCCTATTCTCGTCCTGTACGTATTCACCCAGAAGCTTTTCATGGCGAGCTACACAGGCGGACTCAAAGGGTAGTACTGAACGGCCACCCGGCACCTCTTCACGGCCCCATAGAAGCAACCAATGACGGCCATTCAAAGCTTCGATCTTGCTTCGCCCGACCGGAATCAGTTGGTACGAATAGACCAACGCACCGTTAATACGGGCAGTTCATGGGTCGCCGCTACGGCGGAATGGGCAGGATCCCCGAGGTAAAGGAGCACATAGATGGCATGCGTTTCGAGCGGACTCATCGTGGGAGGGGGAATCGCCGGCCTGGCGTCAGCCATCGCCCTGCAACAGATCGGGGTCGACTGCGAGCTGGTCGAGATCGGCGACCTGCGTCCCGTCGGGGCGGGTATCGGGATAGCCGGTCGCGGACCCAACGCGCTCGTCGAGTTGGGCGTCTACGACGAGGTCGTCGCGACGGGGTCGATCCTCGGAGCACCCGCGCTGTACGACGCGGCGGGCTCGCTGACGGCCGCGCCGCCTCCGGAGAAGGAGATTCCGAACGGCAAGCCGGCGTTCGGGGCCTACCGGCCGGCCATCGCCGAGATCCTCAAGCAGAGGGCCCTCGAACTCGGCGCCCGCATCCACACCGGTACGTCGATCGAGTCGATCGAGGACAGCGACGACGGAGCGGTCGTCCTCCTGACCAACGGCGAGCAGCGGAATTACGACCTGGTCATCGGGGCGGACGGGATCGACTCCCGGACGCGGTCGATCGTCTTCCCCGAAGCGCCCGAACCGCGGTACGCGGGCCAGATGAGCATCCGTTGGATGATCCCCGGCGGACCGATCGACGGGGAAGGCTGGTACAACGCGGGCGAGTTCGGGCGGATGGGGTTCTTCCACCAGCCGTACCCCGACCTGATCTACGCGCCGATGAACATCAACATGCCAAGGGAGCGGCTGTCGCAGCAGGGGGCGTACGAAGTCGTCAAGCGCCTGACCGACATGTACACGGCGCCCGCCATTGTGAAGCTGCGTGAGTTCCTGACCCCGGAGTCGATCCTGATTCCTCGGCCGTACGACTGGTTGCTGCTGGAGCAGCCCTGGTACCGGGGCCGGACCTTGCTGATCGGGGACGCGGCACACGCGACGACCGCCCACATGGGGATGGGGGGTGTGATGGCGCTCGAGGACGCCGTCGTGCTCGGGCAGTGCCTCGCGGACGCCTCGTCGCTCGCGGAGGCCTACGAGAGGTTCATGGTCCGCCGGTTCGAGCGCGTGCGGACGGTGGTCGAAACCAGCGTCGCGCTGTCCGCGCGCGAGCAGGCGAACGTCCCGCCCGGCCCCGAGTCGGCGAGGCTGATGGCCGGTGCGATGGCTGCGCTGGCGGATCCCTACTGAGCACGAACGGAGCACATTGCGTTGAGCGAACATGACACGTTGATCGGCGAGCTCGCCGACCGCCTGGCGATTCAAGACCTCGTCGTCCAATACGCCAAGGCGCGCGACACCACCGATCCTGATCTCTACCGGCAGATCTTCACCGAAGACGCAGTCGTACAGCTCGAGAACGGGCTGGTGCTGTCGAACGGCCTGGAAGACATCTTGGCCAAGGTCGCCAGCGACCAAAAACGCTTCAACCCGGACAAGGCGCGAGGCGTGAACAGCTACGCGATCATGCGCCACGAGGTAGGGAACGTCACCATCACCGTGTCCGGCGACTCGGCCGGCAGCGACTACTACATCAACACGCTCGCGTACAACGAGGCGGCCAAGCGGCCCGAGATCCTCGCCTGCGGGCGCAACGAGGACGAATACATCCGGCGGGGCGGCCGCTGGTGGATCAGCCGGAGCACCTTGTTCTTCGGATGGGACAACGAGGAGCTGGGCAAGGCCCTCCAAGTGGGCCCGTACTCCCCTCCCGAGTACCTGCCGCCGATCGCCGGTATTCCGACGGCACCGACTGACCAGGAGGGCGTATGAAGATCGACGGGACCTGGCACATCACGGTCCAGACGATTGACGGCGACGTGCACAACCAGCTCGTGGCCACCAGCGACGGACTCGGGTTTGCCGGCACGCTGACCGGACCCGGCGACGAAACGCAACCGATCTACGACGGCACCTTCGACGGCAATGCAGTCAGCTGGGCGGCATCCATCACGAAGCCGGCTTCTCTGACGGTCACCTTCACGGGAACGGTCGACGGCGACCAGATGACCGGGAAGGTGCAGACCGGCACCTTCCCGGAGGCGCCTTTCACGGCCTCGCGCGAGGCCCACTCGTGACAGCGCCTGCAGAACACGGTGCAACGTCGACATACGAGAGCGAGAGGACATGGTGATGACGCAGCCACAACAGCCGGCAGAGCCCGGTGAGGTAGCCAAGAGCGAGCTGGCCCGCACGGCCCAGACCGTCTTCCTGCGGCTCGGCTTCGCCGCCGCGTCGCTGGACGAGGTCGCCGAGGAGGCCGGCTGCAGCAGGGACGAGCTGGAGAAGAGTTTCGCCGACAAGTACGACCTGTTTCTGGCCGCATTCGCCGAGCGTTTCCGCGAGCGGATGGATGGGTATGGCGAGGCGATCTTCGCCCACGAGGACATCGAGGACAGCTTCCGGGCCCTCGCGCGATTCTGGCGCGAGGGCGCCGAGCGCGACCCCGAGTGGTCGCGGATCCTGATCGAACTCCTCCTCCACGGCTCCCGCGACATGTCGATCGGCGCCCCGATGCAGGCGAAGCGCGAGATAGGCATGCAGGGACTTGCCGCGGTGTTCGACACGCTCGCGGCCAAGCACGGCATCGAGTACACGCGACCCACCGTCGAGATAGCGCTCGTCACTGGAGCGCTGGGCCGCGGCCTGGTGATCGAGCAGTTGCTCAACCCCGATTTGCCGGGCGATCTGGTCGAGGAGGCGTACGTCGCGTACCTGCGCGGGCTGACCAAGCGGTCCTGAGGCGCGACGACTGCAGAACGGTCGCTGACAGGGTCGCGGCCAAGGGCGACATCAAGAGAGAGGAAAGGCAGTTATGGGCGATTCACGAACTCCGGATGAGGTGTTCGAGGCATACGTGGCAGGTGTCAACAGCGGAGACATCGACGCGGTGATGGAACTCTTCGACGACGAGGTCACGGCTGCGGAAATGACCCGCGCCATTTGGGGAAAAGCCGGCGACAGCATGAAGGACGTGCTCCGCAATTACATCAACTCGGCGGTCATTCAGTCCGATGGATCGATCAAAGTCCTCGGAGTGGTGACGGCCGACGCATGGGTGTACGGCGTACTCGAGCTCCGGAGTCAGTTCGTGTCGTCGCTCGGTATCGAGCGCATCCGTGGGATCGACGAACTACAGGTGCAGAACGGGCTGATCACGGCATTCCAGTTCATCCCAAGCGTGAACGACGAGCAGACGATGGTGTTCAGCCGCGCCGCCGGAGGTGGTGACATCCCTGGCCCTCCCGCGGAGGGCCAGGCATAGCGCACGGCCGTCGTATTCGGGTTCTGCTACATGACAGAGACCAGATCCTTGTGACGGCTGCTACGGCGAGGTGAGTCGTCACGGTGTTGATGCCGCACCTGATCGAGTGATTCGGGTGCTCTGTTTTCGCGGGCGATGTCGAGGCGGTGGCGGTGACGCCGCGGCCGGCCTGCGTCGGCTCTTTCCACTGTGTCCTGGTGGCGGCGTCGCCGGCTGGGTGGTCAGGTCGTGATCGCGTCCGGTGCGCCTGGGAGGTCGCCCAGAGCGACCTCCCAGGCGAGAGCTCACGGACAGTGCTGTGCAAGGTGCAGCACCAGCCGTCGGCCGGTGGTAGCGATCCGGCGGGAAGGTTGATGGTCGGCGTGTGCACGGTCGCCCGCCGGGCGGTTCTCATTGCGGCGGCCACCGCGGTGGCACGGGCAGAGGTTGACCCGCGGAACCATCGCGCCCGTCACGCTGGCCGGTCATGGGTCGCAGTGCGTTGTCGGCGGACCTGTGGCAGTGGTAATCCGATCCCCTGGCCATGACCTGTCCGGTCGCCCCGGATGCGCGGGCGGTGGCGACCGCTTGCGCGAGCAGCCGGCCGTCACCGGTGTTCGAGGCGGTCTTGCCGTGCAGTGGCAGGCACGCGTGATCGCCAGTGCTGCAGTCGGCCTGTCACCTGGCGCGAAGGCGTGTACGACGAGGCGATCCGCTAGAGGCCCTCGGTGCCGTCGCGGCTACCGAGTGCACCGTGGCGGCGTACAGGCCATGGAGAGACGGCCAGGCATGTTGCGCACACCAGTCCGCATCGGCGTCAGCACGCCGAGCGCCCATACCGCCTGCCGAAAATCGCTCTGACCTCGGATGGCGGGCCATTTTCAATCAAGGGAAAAATATGTTCGCCGGTGCCGATGTCCGCCGATGCGGAGATGTCCTGGATAAGAGCAGTTGGATTGCGTCGGCCACCTTCCTGCCCATGCACCGCGCTTATGCGGCGGATCACCAGGTTGGGGTTCCCTGATCGTGACGGGCACCACAATCATGGGCTGCGTTCTCAGTAATCAGATCGGGAGTTTGCCGTGCCTGCTGTCCAGTCCGTGTTGGTCATCGGTGCCGGTTCGGCCGGATGTGCCGCTGCCATCGCACTCGCCGAAGCCGGCGTATCAGTCAATCTGATCGAGGCCCAACCAGAGGTCAATGCTCTGGGGTCCGGCATCACGCTTCAGGGCAACGCGCTGAGGGTGCTGCGACAGTTGGGCGTGTGGGAGGACGTACGGGCCGCCGGCTACGTGTTCGACACGCTCGGCCTGCGAGCTCCCGACGAGGCCGGGACACTGCTGGTCGAGCTGGATGACATCCGGATCGGTGGCCCTGACCTTCCGGCCACGATGGGCATGTACCGCCCGACGCTCGCCCGCATCCTGGTCGACCGGGCCGTCGCCGTCGGGGCCAAGGTCCGCTTCGGCACCCGATGCCAGAGCTTCGCCCAGGACGACGACGGCGTCGACGTGATCTTCACGGACGGCTCCGTGGAGCGCTACGACCTCGTGATCGGTGCGGACGGCATCCGGTCGCAGACCCGTCGCGCGATCGGCATCGACGTCGAGCCGGAGGCCATCGGCATGGGCATCTGGCGGGCGTTCGTCCCACGGCCCGCCAACGTGAACAGATCCGAGCTGTACTACGGCGGCCCGGCCCTCATGGCGGGCTACACGCCGACCGGAGAGAACTCCCTGTACGCGTTCATAGTCGAACCGCTCCAGGACCGCTCGGCCCTGACGCACACCGAGCGAGCCGCGGTGATGCACACGCTGGCGCAGGGCTATCACGGCCCGTGGGACGAGATCCGCGACCATGTCGCGATCGCCGACTCCGTCAACTACACGGCGTATGAAAGCCACTTCGTCCCGCTGCCCTGGAACCGGGGCCGCGTCGTCATCATCGGTGACGCCGCCCACAGCTGTCCGCCCAGCCTTGCCCAGGGTGCCGCGATGGCGCTGGAGGACGCCTCCGTGCTCGCCGAACTGCTCACTTCCGCCTCGAATCTGCACGAGGTGTGGCCGGCCTTCAGCCTCCGCCGGGAGGAACGCGCCCGCACCGTCGTACAAGGGTCGGTCCAGATCGCCCAGTGGCTGCGCGACCAGGAGCAGGGTGACGTACCGGCCCTGATGGCCCGCGTGGCCGGCCTGCTCTCCCAGCCCGCCTGACCAGAAAGTTCCCTGCGATATGACTCTTCTTCTCGACGACAACGCGGTGCGCGAGGTCTTTGACTGGAACACGGCCGTCGAGGCACTGCGCGCGGCCTACGCTTCGCCGCCCGGCGAACAGCGGTTTCCCGGTCGGTCGATGGCTCGAGGCGACCGCGCCTGGCTCAGGACGCTGAGTGGCGCACCCGGTGACTCCGGCCTGATGGGTGTGAAGTCCATCGCGGTGGCGCTCGACGTGCGGCGGGCCAGCTACCTGATCTCGCTGTTCGACCAGTCGACCGCGGAGCTGGTCGCGTTGCTCGACGGCCATTCGGTCACGGGCTTCCGGACGGCGGCGACATCGGCGTTGGCCGCAGACATCCTGGCGGTGCCGGGTGCGCTCACCGTGGGGGTGATCGGGTCCGGCTTCGAGGCGCAGAACCACCTACGCGCGATCGCGGCGGTCAGGAGCATCCAGGAGGTCCGGGTCTTCAGCCCACGGGCGGAGAGCCGCGCGAGGTTCGTCGAGTCGCTGTCCGACCTCAACCTGCGGCTGGAGGCCGTGGACACGGCACGCGTCGCCGTGAGCGAGGCGTCACTTGTCGTCTGTGCGGCCCGATCCCGCGACGAGTCCCCGACGCTCCAGGGCGACTGGCTCGCCCCGGGTGCCACCGTCGTCTCGATCGGGTCGACCCTCCCCGAGCAGCGTGAAGTCGACCCCGAGGTGATCCGCCGTGCGGACCTCCTGGTGGCCGACGAACTGCGCGAGGTCCTCGACGAGACCGGCGACGCGATCGCCGCACGCGCCGCCGGGATCGATGTCGAGGCGAAGTCGGTCTCTCTCGGCGATCTCGTGTCCGGGCGGGTCGGAGGCCGGGTGAAGGACGACCAGATCCTGCTCTACAAGTCGGTCGGCTCGGCGGTGCAGGACCTCGCCGTGGCCGCCATGTGCGTGACGCGCGCCGGCGAGCTGGGACTCGGATGTCCGCTGCCCATCGAAGTCCACCCCGTTCAGAAGTGACAGAAGTGAGAAGTGATGACGCTCCAAGCTGCCCAGCCGGATGCCACCGCACATGCTGCTGCTCCGCGGCACGAGCCGTACGTGAACGGGGCGTGGGTCAGCGTCGGTGACGCGGGCACCTACGACGTCGACAATCCCGCCACGGGCGAGGTGATCGCGGTCGTCCCGGCACTGAGCCGGACACAGGTTCGCGACGCGATCGTCGCCGCGGACCGGGCGCTGCCGGGCTGGCGCTCGCTTTCCGGCAAGGAGCGCTCGCGGATCCTGCGCGCATGGTTCGACCTGGTGACCGAGAGCGCTGACGATCTGGCCCGGCTGATCGTCCTCGAAGAAGGGAAGCCGCTCGCGGAGGCCCGCGCCGAGGTGGCATACGCCGCCTCCTTCATCGAGTGGTTCGCCGAGGAGGCCAAGCGTGTCAGCGGCGAGGTGTTCATGGCCCCGCAGGCGGGGGGCCGCATCGTCGTCCTCAAAGAGCCGGTCGGCGTCTGCACGGCTATCACGCCCTGGAACTTCCCCGCTGCGATGATCACCCGCAAGGCCGCGCCCGCGCTGGCCGCGGGTTGCACGATGGTGGTCAAGCCGGCGGAGCAGACCCCGCTGACAGCCTTCGCCCTGGCCGAGCTCGCCGAACACGCCGGCATCCCGGCTGGCGTGTTCAACGTCGTGACGGGACCGGCTCGCGAGATCGGTCCCGAACTGACCACGAACGAACTGGTCCGCAAGATCAGCTTCACCGGCTCGACGGAAGTCGGCCGGCTCCTGCTCGCTCAAGCCGCGGACACCGTCAAGAAGGCGTCGATGGAACTGGGCGGCAACGCCCCGATCATCGTCTTCGACGACGCGGACCTGGAGACGGCGCTCGACGGTGTCATGACCGCCAAGTTCCGCAACTCCGGGGAGTCCTGCATCGGAGGCAACCGGGTCTACGTCCAGGCCGGCATCTACGAGGAATTTGCCGCCGCTCTCGCCGAGCGGACGGCCGCCCTCCAGGTCGGCGCCGGTCTCGACGAGGGCGTCCGGATCGGCCCTCTGATCGACAAGGCCGCCGTCGCGAAGGTCGCCGAGCACATCGCCGACGCGGTCGAAGGCGGGGCCCGCGTGCTGACCGGTGGCGGCGCACATGCCCGCGGAGGCCTCTTCTTCGAGCCGACCGTGCTGGCCGACGTGCGGCCGGGCATGCTCGTGACCCGCGAGGAGACGTTCGGGCCGGTTCTGCCGCTCCTCGAGTTCCACGACGAGGCCGAGGTCGTCCGGTGGGCCAACGACACGGAGTTCGGTCTCGCCGCGTACCTCTTCACCAAGGACGCCGAGCGGACATGGCGCGTCGCCGGCGCCCTGGAGACCGGGATGGTCGGCATCAACACCGGCCTGATCTCCAACGAGATGGCCCCGTTCGGAGGCATCAAGCAGTCCGGGCTGGGCCGCGAGGGCTCTGTCCACGGCATCGACGAATACCTCGAACTCAAGTACCTCGCCTGGAACAACGCCCGGACATCGCCCGGCGCCCACTGAAAGCACCGTCCACCCACCGAACGCCCCGTCCGCCCACCGAGGAGTCGCCATGCCCGTCTACACCCGAACAGAGGCCCGCGAGTGGGCCCGCGAGAAGCTCGTCGGCGCGGTGAACTGCACCATCCCGTCGTTCACCTCGGATCTGCGCCACGTCAACGAGAAGGCGATCCGCCACGACGTCAGGCTGGCGCAGCGGCACGGATTCCTCGGCACCCTCGGAGTGTCGGAGATCAGCATCACGCTGCCGGAGTACCTGGAGTTCCTGGGCATCGTCAGGGACGAGGCCGCGGACGACTTCGTCGTCGTCCACCACGGGAGCTGGAGCAACCTCGAACAGAACCTCGAAGCGGTCAAGGGCGCCGAGAACGCCGGTGCCGACCTGGTGCTGCTGTCGTATCCGCCGAACTTCTACCCCGAGTCGGAGGAGGAGATCTACCAGTACACCAAGGCGTTCTGCGACGCGACCGACCTGGCGGTCATCCTCTTCCCGATGTACCTGTGGGGCTTCAGCCCGCGGATCCATCCCTCCGACATCCCCGCCGGGCTGATCCGCCGGCTGCTCGACGACTGCCCCAACATCGCGGTCATCAAGGCCGAGGGCGGTTTCCCGTACATCCAGGGCATCGTCGAGTGCCACCGGCTCTTCGGCGACGAGGTCGTGATCTCGGTGCCGATCGAGGGCGACCTCGTCCCGCTCGGTCAGCTGATGCCGATCCAGCTCTCGGCGACCAGTGATCACGAGTACTACGGCGCCACGGTCCCGCGCATGATGGAGCTGCTCCGCGACGAGAAGTACGACGCCGCCGGCCAGCTGTTCTGGCAGGTCCACCCGGCGCGCAAGGCCAAGGCCGCGTTGGCGCCGTCGATGCACGGCGGGGCCTTCATCAACCGTCAGATGTGGAAGTTCCAGGGCTGGTTGCAGGGCTACAACGGCGGCCCGCTCCGGATGCCGACGCAGCGCATCCACGATCCCCAGATGGCCGCCTTGCGCAAGGGCCTCATCGACGCCGGGCTCGAGCCGAGCATGGACCCCTTCCGCGACTTCTTCATCGGTCGCAACCCCGCCTGACCGGTCCGCTCCCGCAACCTCCCTGTTAACTAGTCAGAAAGGACAACATGTCGGATCTCAGAGACGGCGACGCCCAGGGTTACGACGGACTCACGAATGACCTTGTCGGCCGCTCCTCCAAGGACGTCCCCGAATCGGGGATCACCTCGGTCGACCGCCTCCCGGCGTTTTCCCGGCGCCTCGACGAAGCGCGACGCCGCCTCGTCGAGGCGCTCGGCGACGACGCCGTGCTCACCGAGCCAAGCGCGGTTCGGGAGTACAACGACCCGTACGCCGCCATGAGCGACACCCGATTCCGCCCGTCGTTCGTCGTCCAGCCGTCGGACGTCGACGGCGTACGCGCCGTCGTCACGATCGCGAATGATCTCGACGTGCCGATCTGGACCTCGTCGCAGGGTCGGAACTACGGCTACGGCGGTTCGGCGCCGGTCGTGGGCGGCTCGATCGTTCTGAACCTTCGGAGGATGAACCGCGTCCTGGAGCTTGACGAAGCCGCCGGCTACGCCCTCGTCGAGCCGGGGGTGTCATTCCTCGACCTTTACGAGGAGATCCGCCGACGCGGGCTGAAGCTGATGATGTCGGTCCCGGACCTCGGCTGGGGCAGTCCCGTCGGCAATGCACTTGAACACGGGTTCGGCTATACGCCGTTCGGCGAGCACGCGACAGCGGTGTGCGGAATGGAGGTCGTCCTTCCGAGCGGCGATGTCGTTCGCACCGGCCTCGGCGCGATCCCCGGCAGTCCGCTATGGCAGCGTCACAAGCGAGGCTACGGGCCGTCGATCGACAGCCTGTTCATGCAGTCGAACTTCGGCATCGTCACGAAGATGGGCCTCTGGCTGCTGCCGGAGCCCGAAGTGATCTGCACCGGCTCGATCGTCGTTCCGACCGCGGCCGACCTTCCGATTCTTATTGACACGCTCCGCCCCCTCATGCTCGAAGGCACGATCCATGGATTCCCGCTGATCGCGAACACCCCGCTACGCCCCGGAGCGTGGTCCGCGCGGATCGGCCTCTGCGGGCCGGCCGCGCTTGTCGATGCTCGTGAGAGCGTCGTCCGGCAGGCTTTCGCCGGTGTACGCGGCACTGAGATCGAGCTGCGGCGCTACCCGGGCGGGGTCGACCCGTCCCAGGTCCGACCGGAGGACCTCGTGCCCGCCGGAATCCCGAACATGGTCCTGCTCGACGTCATCAGACGGGTCTGGGGCGAGAACTTCGGGCATCTCGACATCGCGCCGATCACCCCGTTCGACGGAGAATCCGCCGCCTGGCTTGCCGAGGCGTACGCACGCGTGCTCGCGGAAGAGGGGCTGCGTCCAACGCCATGCGCATGGATCGCGACTTCGCGCTCGCTCGTCGCGGCGAACATGGTCGCCTTCGACACGACGAACGAAGAGGAGGTCGCCGCGGCCGAGCGCGCGGTTGCGCGACTCAGCGACCTCTTCCTCGATCGAGGCTGGAGCGACTATCGCTCGCATCCGGCGTTCGCGGATCGGATCACCGACCGATACTCCTTCGGCGATCACTCATTGCACCGCCTGTACTCGACCATCAAAGACGCGGTCGACCCGCGCGGGGTGCTGTCACCGGGCAATCACGGCATCTGGCCATCGGCCGCCGCTCGGTAACGGAGGATTCAGCCCCAGATGCCGCGGAGACGCGGAGCAGGCGGGGTCTCGTCACGACCCCTTCCGCGATTTCTTCATCGGTCGCAACGCCGCCTGACCGGTCCGCTCCCGCAACCGCACCACGCACCGATCCCCGGTGGTGCGTTCACGACCCACGTGCGTCAGCGGACACCCGCGCGGCCGCTTCCTTGAGCGCCTCCCGGAGCCACGCATGGGCCGGGTCCGAACGGTGGCTGGGATGCCACCAGAACGCCTCAAGGAGTGGCACGACTTGCCAAGGACACGTCAGTACACGCACGCCGGCCGCGTCGGCCAGCCGCATGGCGACCAGCCTGGGCAGCACGGCGATGCGCCGAGTGCCCGCCACGAGGAACGGCACAGAAAGGAAGGTTTCCACGACCACGTGGATTTCCGGCTCGACACCGATCATCGTCAGTTGCCTCGCCGCGAGTGTGAACGCCGTCGGCTGGTGGTGCGTGACCACCCACGGCAGCTCGGCGATCTGATCGAGGGTGGCGACCTCGCCGATGTCTTCGTTGTCGCGAGAGGCGACGAGCACCCAGTCGTCCCTGTAGAGATCGAGTACCGGCGTCTCCGACAGGAATCCATGAGGGAGAACCATGCCGTCGACGTGCCGCAATGACTCCGGCGCGTTGTCGACTGCCGTGTACGTCTGGGCTTCCAGACGTAGTCGTGCGCCCGGCGCCCGCTCCGCCATCACCGTGGCCACATGGTCTCCGAACACCGTCGCCGCGTAGTCCGACACGATCAGGGTGAATTCGCGGCTGGAGGTGCGCGGGTCGAAATCGGGCGCGGCCTCGAAGACCCGCTTCACCCCGACGAGGGCACCAGTTGTGCGTTCGCGCAGGCTCTCGGCGAGTGGGGTGAGCTCGTATCGGTTGCCGGTACGCGCGAGCAGTTCGTCCCCGAAGTGCCGACGCAGCCGGCGCAAGGCCGCCGACACGGCGGGCTGACTCACACCGAGTCGGGCCGCCGCGCGCGTCACGCTGCGCTCATTGATCAGTGCGTCGAGCGTCACCAGCAGGTTGAGGTCGAGGTTGCGCAATGGGTTCCCAGCCACCTCGGCACCATAACTGCTACGGATACTCGGCCAAAGCAATCTTGAAGACAGTGAAGGGACAGCCCCTCCCGTCGCGCCGCTCGCGACGGGGGCGCCCCAAGCAACTGGGAGAGGCGATGGCGAAGGTGCGCGTAGCAGTGAACCCCATGCGACAGATACCGCCCCCACATTACTGAGCCTTATGACCGCTATAGAGAACCCGCTCTTCCGTGATGGGTCGGCAGCGCTGCACAGTGGTCGTCGTCACACCCGCCGGGACTCGGAGGTCGCGATGCCCGCCGCTACTGGCCAGCACGCTGGCGTCTCCCAGGGCCTGCGCCGCGCCATGGGCGAGGGTCGACAGAAAGCTGTGGCGGTGTGGCGCGTCCCGGTCTCATCCTGATCAAGGAACGCGCCGTGCTCGGCGTGAAGGATCGCGGCGGCCGTGTCGGCGGCTCCTGCGCGAACGACAAGTACGGAACCGTGGGCACCTCCCACAGGATCACCGGAGCGGGCCAGATTGCGCTGACGGCGTGCCCACCCACGCCTTCTCACCAAGGAGAACCATGACCGAGATCGTCAACGACGCGCCGGCCTCGGAGCGGCTGATCACCCATCTCCGGCACATCGACCTGGCAGTCCCCGACTACCAGCGGCAGTTGGGGTTCTACACCGATGTGTGGGGCCTCAACCCCGAGACGACCGACGAGGGGATTGCCTTCCTCGCCGCCGAAGGATCCCCGGAGCAGTACTCCGTCCGGCTACGGAAAGCCGAAGAGAAGCGCATCGACCTGATCGCGTTCGGTGCGGCGAGCCCGGCCGACGTCGATGCGCTCGCCGAACGGCTGGGCCGCGACGGTGTCCACATTGTCAACGAACCGCACAAGCTGCAGACCCCTGGCGGTGGCTATGGGTTCCGGTTCTTCGACAACGACGGGCGCACCGTCGAGGTCTCTTCCGATGTCGCCGTCCGCCGGCACCGCAAGATCCAGGAGGGTGAGTCCGTCCCGGTCAAGCTGTCCCACGTCGTGGTGAACTCGCCGAATCCGGAGGCGACAGTCGCCTTCTATCGCAAGCACCTTGCCTTCGCCCTGTCCGACACTCTGACCCACCACCAGATGGGTGACGTCATGTGGTTCCTGCGCACCAACGTGTTCCACCACAGCCTCGCCATCGCCAAGGGTCCGCATGTCGCCTTGCACCACGCGTCGTTCGAGATGCGTGGGATCGACGAGTACATGAGGGGCACCGGTCGGCTGCTGCGCGGCGGCGTGGAGAAGGTGTGGGGTCCCGGTCGTCACATGGCCGGCAACAACACCTTCAGCTACTTCCTCGACCCGCACGGCAACACCGTCGAGTACACGACTGAGTTGGAACAGCTGGACGAGGACAACTGGCATCCCCACCTGTACGACTTCAGCGACCCGAGCGTGTCCGACCAGTGGGGCACGGCGAACCCGATGGACGAGTTCGTCGCGGCAAAGTCGTTCAACGACCCGGACCGCGGCTGCTTCGTCGCCCCGCCGGTCTGATGCGGCCGGCCACGTTCGTCGACCCCGGCTCGGGCGAGCCCCGGCTCGGGCGAGCCCCGGGTCGGGGTGGTCGAGAGTTGCCGGGTTCACGCGTTCCCGGCAACCCTCGACATGCGCCACTGGTTGGCGCGCGACGTGCAGGGACGCGAGATACACGTCATCCTCGGCCTGCCGGCCCCACCTGGCGGGCCAAGTGGGGCACTGCAGGGCCACTACCCGGCCGCCGCCCACACCGCCGGCAAGCGGTCGCTGCGCGGCCTGACCCATGCCGCGGCGCTCGAACTCGCGCCTCGCGGCATCAGGGTGAATGCCGTGCACCCGGGCTACGTCGATACGCCGATGACGGCGTCCGCAAGGGCAGCGTTCCGTAACACGTCGATCGCCGTCACGCCGAAGAGGTGCCCGTCGACGGCGGCGCCGGCCCTCACGGGGAGCCACGGCGTCCGATGCGCTCCGTCCCCAGTACGTTTCACCGGCCGGCTGACACCGGCCGCCAGTTGTGACATGAGGAGCGTGATGTTCGAGTACTTCCCCGCGAACGTCCGGAACCCGGGCGTCGCCATGCTCAACTCGGGCGGCCTGCCAGACAGGGCCGACCACACCGACCTGACGCTCAAGTCGCGTGAGCTTCCCGCCCCGCGGGCCACGAAGGCCGGCCACCGGCCGTCACCAGCGGTCCGCGACCTGACCGGAGGGCCGATCAAGTGAGGCCGGACGAGCTGGACCGCACCGACCCCGAGGGCGCCATCGCCGCGACGGCGAAGCGGGTCTCCAACTGGGGCCGATGGGGCCACGACGACGTCCGGGGCACGATCAACTTCCTCAGCGAAGCAGATCGCCGTGAGGCGGCCGCGCTGATCCGCAGCGGCCGGTCCTACTCCCTCTCGCAGCGCTTCGATATGAACGGCCCGCAGAAGGGCTGGCGGCGGCGCACCAACCCCGTCCACACCATGCTCGACACCGGCACCGACGCCGCGGCGGGCAACCAGGGGTTTCCTCACGGCATCGGCGGCGCCGACGACGTGATCGCCATGCCGCTGCAGTGCTCGACGCAGTGGGACGGGCTCGGTCACATCTTCGACCACGGCGTCGCTTGGAACGGGCGACGGGCGGAGAAGGTTGTCACCTCCGACGGCGACCTCGTCACCGGCATCGAGCACATGGCCCCGCACGTCGCCGGCCGCGGCGTACTCCTCGACGTGGGCCAAGTGATCGGCACCGACGGCGAGTTGCCCGACGGCTTCGCCATCACCGAGGAACACCTGGAGCAGACCGCCCAGGCCCACGGCGTGAGCGTCGGCCGCGGCGACATCGTCGCCGTACGCACCGGACGGCTGGCCCGCGCCCGCCGCGAGGGGTGGGGCGAGTACGCCGGCGGCGACTCCCCCGGCCTCTCGTTCACCACGGCCGCCTGGCTGCACCGCACCGAGATCGCCGCGATCGCCACCGACACCTGGGGCTTCGAGGTCAGGCCGAACGAGTTCGAGCACGCCTTCCAGCCGCTGCACCAGGTCGCCATCCCCCACATCGGCCTCCTCATCGGCGAGATGTGGGATCTGGACGCGCTCGCCGCCGACTGCGCGCGCGACGGCGTGTACGAGTTCTGGCTCACCGCCGCACCCCTGCCCATCACCGGAGCCGTCGGCTCCCCGGTCAACCCGATCGCCGTCAAGTAACCGGCGGAACAAGGGAGTTCCCCATGAGCAATCCCCGCACAGTCCTCGTCTTGAACGAACTGATCGCCAAGGAGTCCTTCAACGACGTCGACCGCGGCGTGTTCGTCGCCCCGCCGGTCTGATCCTTCGAGTTCCGGGGGCGCGGTGACCCTGTCAACTGCCTTGACTCCTATCGCCGCGCCCCCGGTCCGTCTCTCCCCGACATCGTCGGAGCTGGAGCCGCACATGCGTTTCGCCACCTACGAACACCAGCACCAACGCCGGGTTGCCGTCGTCGATGAGGACGGCACCATCCATCCCGTCCCGGGCACGCGTTCGCTCACCGATGTGATCCGGACCTGCGACGGCCTCGACGCGCTGCTCGACGTGGGCGCCGCCACCCTCGACGTCCCGGCAGGACCTCACCTCTCCGAGGTGCGGCTTCTCCCGCCTCTACAGCCCCCCACCGTGCGGGACTTCGTCACCTTCGAGGAACACGTCGAGGGCGTACGGCGGTCCGTGGACGGCGTCGGCGGGGTGCCCGAGGCCTGGTACGACGCCCCGACCTTCTACTTCACCAACCCCTACGCGATCGTCGGCCCCTACGACGACGTGCCCGTGCCGCCGGGCAGCGACGTCCTCGACTTCGAACTTGAAGTCGCCGCCGTCATCGGCCGCGAGGGCCGCGACCTCACCCCCGAGCAGGCCCACGACCACATCATCGGCTACACCGTCTTCAACGACTGGTCCGCACGCGACCTCCAGTCCCGCGAGATGAAGGTCAACCTCGGCCCCTGCAAGGGCAAGGACACCGCCGCCACCCTCGGCCCGTACCTCGTCACCGCCGACGAACTGAACGGCTACCGCGATGCCGACGGCTTCCTGCGCCTCGCCCTCACCGCGTCGGTGAACGGCGAGGTGGTCGGCAAGGACCTGCTGTCCAACATGAGCTGGACCTTCGAAGAGATGGTCGCCTACGCCGCGCGCGGCACCGTCGTCCGCCCCGGCGACGTGCTCGGCTCGGGCACCTGCGGCAACGGCGGCTGCCTGGCGGAGCTCTGGGGCGTACGCGGTGAACCGACCCCGCCACCACTCAGGCCCGGCGACACCGTCACCCTCACCGTCGAAGGCATCGGCACCACCTCCAACACCGTGGTCGAGGGCGCCGATCCGATACCGCTGCCCACCGCCCGCCGCCGTACCCGGGAGCGGCCGTGACCGACCCGCACCCCAAGAGGCTCCTCGGCAAGGTCGTCGTCGTCACCGGCGCCGCCCGCGGTCAGGGCGCCGCCGAGGCCGAAGCACTGACCCGCGAGGGCGCCCGCGTCATCGCCACCGACATCCAGCCGGCAGACGGCTGCCGCCGCCTCGACGTCACCAGCGACCAGGAATGGACGGAACTCGCCGCGGAACTCAGGGAGTCGTACGGCGCGGTCCACGGCCTGGTCAACAACGCGGGCATCACGTGGCGCGCCCGCGTCGGCGACGTACGGCCCGAGGACTTCGCCCGCGTCCACGCGGTCAACGTCACCGGCCCGCTGCTGGGCATCCAGCGTCTCGCCCCGCTGATGCCGCCCGGTTCCTCGATCGTCAACGTGGGCTCGTCGGCGGCGCTCACCGGCCACTACCCGGTCGCCTACACCGCGAGCAAATGGGCGTTGCGCGGCCTGTCGAAGACCACCGCGACCGAGCTCGGCCCACGCGGCATCCGCGTGAACACCGTCCACCCCGGCTTCATCGAGACGGAGATGACCGCCTCCGCGCACCCCGCCTTCCGCGAGGCCAACATCCGCGAGACCCCGCTCGGCCGCACCGGAACCGTCGACGAGGTCGCCCCGCTCGTGGTCTTCCTCCTCTCCGACGAGTCGTCCTTCATCACCGGCGCCGAGATCCCGGTCGACGGTGGGCTCACCGCGCACGGCGGCGTCAAGTCCCTCTCGGACGCACTGCTTTCGGGGGCGTCATGAGGCGGCTGGAAGGCAAGGTGGCCCTCATCTCGGGTACGGCCCGCGGCCAGGGCCGTGCGGCGGCGCTGCGCTTCGCCGCCGAGGGCGCGATCGTCGTGGGCGGCGACCTGCTGCACAAGGCTGCCCTGGAGACCCAGCGGCTGATCGCACAGGAAGGCGGCACGGCCCTCACGCCCGGCCCGCTGGACGTCACGGACGAGGACTCGGTCCGCGCCTGGACCGAGGAGGCGGTGGACGCCTTCGGCACGATCGACATCCTCTACGCCAACGCCGGCGCCGTCCGCTTCGGGGCCGTGGACACCCAGCCGTACGAGGACTTCGCCTTCACGATGCGCGCCGAGCTGGACTCGGTGTGGCTCGCCGCGCACGTCGCCTGGCCACACCTGGTCGCGAGTCGCGGCTGCGTCCTCACGGTCGGCTCCACGGCCGGCCTCACCGGCTCCCTCACCAACCGGCGCACCGCCCACTCGGCGTCCAAGGGCGCGGTGATCGCGCTGACGCGTCAACTCGCCGCCGAGGGAGCCCCATACGGCATCCGCGCCAACTGCATCAGCCCCGGAATGATCGACACCGAGGGCTCCCGCGGGGACCTGCTGGCCGACGACCACCCCATGCGCACAATCGCCCGTCACATCCCGCTCGGCCGCGTCGGCCTGCCCGACGAGGTGGTCAACGCAGCCGTGTTCCTGGCCTCCGACGAGGCCTCGTACATCACCGGCGCCAATCTCGTCGTCGACGGCGGCTGGTCGTCCGTACTCCCCGGCTGAAGGGCCCCTTCGTGAACAAGGTCTGCGCGAGCGCCACGGACGCGGTCGCCGACATCCCCGACGGCGCGTCGCTCTCGGTCGGCGGTTTCGGCCGCGGCGGCGTGCCCGAGATCCAGGACTGCCTCGACGGGAAGGGCATCAACCGGCGCGGGTACAACCCCGGATTCGGCTTCCTCGACCACCGCCATCGCGTTCTGGCCGCCATCCTGAGCCGCCGCAACACCGTCACACTCACCCTGGCTTGACCCCCAGCATCGTCCAGCGCCCCCGACCGGGCGTGCGTGATGTCGGTCAAAGGTGACGACGACCTCCACGGCGGCGCCGGAGGTGATCGCCGTTCTGCGGGAGCGGTACGGGAAGGTGGCGATGGCCCGGTGAACGTCGCTTCCGCGGGGGCCGCCGCCATTGCCTGGCAGCGGCCCCCGCAGGCGGATCCGGTCAGCCGGTGTAGGCGTCGGCGGGGCGCCGCCCCCCGCTCCAGGATCCTTCCGGCTCCGCGGCCGGAGTCACCCCGACGCCGTCGCCGGAGCCATCGCCTCCGCTTCCGGAGTCGCCGTGCCCGCCACCGCTCTCGCCACGGCCGTCACGGCCACCTCCCAGGGCTGCCGTCCGCTTGTCCCGGCGGGCCATGAAGGCGTCGATGACCACGTTGAGGACCAGTCCCGCGGCGCCCCAGACACCGATCGTGAGCAGGTCGCGGCCGATGCCGACGCCGTCGAAGTAGAGCGTGCCGCGCAGGGCGTCGACGGCGGCCGACAGCGGCAGTACCTCGTTAAGGCCCCGGAAGGCTTCCGGAACCATGTACAGCGACATGCCGCCGCCCGAGGCGGGCACTCCGGCGAGCATCAGGACCAGCATCACCGGGACGATGCCCGGTATGCCGATGGTGCGGGTGAGCACGCCGGTGACGAGCGCCATGCAGAAAATGGTGAGCACGCCGATGCCGATCACCGTCCAGGCGTGCCCGGTGATCGCGCCGATGAGGACGTCGAAGAGGAACCACAGCCACACCGCCATGCCCACAGCCCAGCCGACCAGCTTGGGCAGGAACTGACGCAGCCGCCGCACCTCGGGCGCACCGCCCCGCAGCACCGTCATGATCATGAAGCCGGCCATGATCCACGCCATCGCGACGTACATGGCGGTGGTGCCCATGGTGTCGTCGTCGGTGAGCGGTGCGATGTCGGTGGTCTTCAGGTCGGTGTCCGAACCCGCGGCGACCTTCTGGAAGATCGTCTGCACGGCGGTCTGCTGGCTCACGCCGGCGGCGGAGGAGGTGTAGAGGACGGCCTCGCCGTCGGCCGTCGTCGGCAGCTGGTAGACGGCCACGACGGTCCGGTCCATGATCCGGTCGGTGGCCCGGTCGAGGTCGGTTCCGGCCCGCAGGTCGAGCACGTCGCCCAGGCTCTTGTCGAGGCCGTCGACGGCCTGTTCGGCCTGGGCCGCAGTCGCGCCGACCACGACGACGGGCATGTCGCTGACGGTGGGCTTGTGCATGGCCGAGCCCATCAGGCCGACCATGCACACCAGGATCGCGAGCGGGAACAGCGGGACCACGACGTACCGGTACCACTTGGAGCGGGCCGGGCCGCCGGGGAACGCGGGCAGCGCGGCGTCACCGTCGGTGACCTGCGGCGCCGCCGGGATCGCGGTGCCGGACCTGCGCTCCTTGAGCAGGCACAGCGCCAGCCCCGCCACCAGCCACGCGGCGAGCGTCAGCAGGTGGCCGCCGAGGCCGCGGCCGTCGAAGTAGAGCAGGGAGCGCAGCGCCTCGCCCGCGGCCGGCAGCGGCAGTACGTCATGCAGGAAGCGGAAGAAGCCCGGCATGGTGTGGATGGACAGGGCGAGGTTGGACGCGGGCGTGCCGAAGGCCATCCACAGCACGATCCCGATCAGCACCGCCAGCGGCCCCACCAGTTTGGTGAACAGCAGCTGCGCCGCAGCCACGGCGCAGGTCGCGAGCATGCCGACGCCGAGGAACTGCAGGTAGTGTCCGTCGACCGCGCCGACGACGGGCCCGAGGATGGTCCAGATGATCGTGCTGGTCAGTGCCGACCAGCCGATCATCAGCGGGACGAACCGCTTGAGGGCGAGCAGGAACGGCAGGCTCATCGTCATCAGGCTGAGCGGGACGTAGCCCGCGAGCAGCATGCCGAGGGCGGCGAACATCGCCGCGATGCCCGCCGAGTCGCCGGCCGGGAGCGGCGCCACGTCCTGGGTGTCGACACTCCAGTGCTGCGCGGTGGCGGCCGGGGCCATCAGCTGCTGGACGGTGGCGGCCTGGGAGGCGCCGCCGGCCGAGGCGGTGTAGAGCGTGGCCGTGTCCCTGCCGTCGGCGGGGAGCGCCAGGGCCCCGGCGATGTCCTGGTCCTGGAGCAGGTCGGTGGCCTCCTGCACGGTGCCGACCACCCGGACGTCCAGCGCGCCGTCCGCGGACGACTCCAGCCCGTCCGCCAGCTGCTCGGCCGCCGCCCCCGACCCGACGACCGCGACCGGCATGTCGTGCGGGGTGGGCGCATGCATGGCCCCGACGTACGTCGCGTACATCGCTGTGACCATCAGGAACGGCATCGCGAAGAGCGCGATCCAGCCGATGATCCGCGCCTTCTTCGCCTGCTCGGGCCGGGGGACGCCGGCGGCACCGGAATCCGGGGCGGACGCAGGAGTGGGGTCGGGTGCAGGGGGGTGTTTCACGAGGGAGCTCCTGGTCAGGGTACGGGGCGTCCGCGGGGCGCCGTGTGACGGGGGGACGGTCCGGGCGCGCCGACACGGCACTGGATCGGTGCACCGACCATCCACCCTCCCCACCATAAGTCATGTGTCTTACGAACTGCCGACCAGTTCCCGCCCCCGGTGCGGGGTGGGTTAGGTTTCTGCTGGTGACAGGGGCCGTCACCACGCAGGCTCCGACAGAGGGAACACGGCAGCAGATGACCAGAGCGGACAAGGCCCGCGAGAAGCTCCTCGACGCGGCGGAACGCCTCTTCGCCGAGGAGGGCCTGGCCCAGGTATCCAACCGGAAGATCGCCGAGGCGGCGGGGAACAGCAACCACTCCGCCGTTGCCTACCACTTCGGCAGCCGGGAGGACCTGCTGCGGGCACTCCTGACCCGGCACCTGGCCGCGGTCGACGAACCGGCCGCCGCCCTACTCGAGTCCTCCGACTCCCTGCTCGGCGACGTCCGCAGCCTCGTCCTGCCCACCACCCAACTCCTGGCGGAGCTGCCGCAACCGACCTACCGCGCCCGCTTCCTCAGCGCCGCGCTGCACGATCCAGCCGGGATGGCGGTGGCACGCGAGGTCTCCGCCTCGACGCCCTACAACGCCCGGGCCATGCGCTCCGTGCTCAGCAGGCTCGACCACATCCCGCCGGACATCGCGCGGGGGCGCGCGGCGCTGATGACGCATGTCCAGCTGTCGGCGAACGCGGAGAACGAGGAGCGCGCCGCCAGACTGGGCCACGATCCCAACTGGATCTCGATGGGCTACTTCCTCGCCGACTCCATCGCCGGCCTGCTCACCGCCCCGGTCAGTCCGGACGGCGCCGGCGAGCCGGGCCGGCTCGCCGAACCCTGGGGGCCCTCCTCAGCGGGCTGAGCCTGACATGCCCGCATGGCCGGCTTCGCCGCCTTGGCTCGGCGCACGGCCCACAGGGGGTGAGCGGAAGTCGGTCACCGTCACGTCATTCGCCCACGAGAGAGGGTTGCACACCGATGTGACAGTAGGGCAACATTTGTTCAAGTGTCTAGCGGCCCGAAAAGGATCACGGCACAATCATGCAGACAGGGCCCATTCCCGCAGCCGACGAACTACTCCACGAGCGCGAAAGGCCAGAAAATGAGCGACGGGTTCGACGGGTTGCGGAGAGCAGCCGATCCGCTGAGGTCCGCCAGAAAGTCATCCGGAAACGGCACCTTCGACAAGGCCACCGAGGAACGCATCCTCGAGGCCGCCGGCGATCTGCTGAGCCGGCTCGGCAGGAACAAGGTGAGCATGTCCGACGTCGCGCGCACCGCCGGCGTCGCACGCGGAACCCTGTACCGGTACTTCGATTCCCGTGACGTTCTTCTGGACGCACTGTCCAAACGCAATGCCGATCACTTCTTCGACGATCTGGCGCGCGCCATGAAAGACCATGAGCTGCTCTCGGACCAACTCGGCGAATTCTCCGAGCGCATCATTCGCTCGATCCAGCCGAGCGACGATTTCCCCTCGTCGAACAACCACATCGCCATGCTGCACATGCTGGCCACCCAGAGCAGTCTCGCGCTGCTCCGCACGGCGAAGTTCCTGCGCCCGTACATCGAGTCGGCGCGCGAACGCGGCGAGGTCCGCGCAGACATCGACGTCGACGACGCGAGCGAGTGGCTGGCGCGGGTCCTCCTGTCCTTCACCGTTTTCCAGGCGTCCGTCTCGCGCGACACGGACACTCCCCAGTCCGTCAGCTCCTTTGTCCAGCGTTATGCGATCGACGGGCTGGCCTGAGCGGACAGCGCACCGGCGCCGTCCGGTGCCGGTGCATGCCTTTCACGCAGGCTCGTCGGTGACGTCCGCCGGTGGTTCTGGTTCTTCCGGCCGGTAGCACAGAGCCAGCAGCGCAGCAGCCGCTACGCCTCCCACGCCTGCGGCGGCCAGTGCCTGTGCCGTGCCGCCGGAAGGGCGACGGAGCAGACCGTCGAGCGAGTACCGGCCGTGGCCGAGAGCGGAGAGGGCCACGGCGGCGCCGGCCACGACAGCCGTGTACTCCCAGCCCCCCTTGAAGACGAAGAAGCCCTTGCCCCGGTGGTCGGTGCGGGCGGCCACCGCCATCAGCCCGACGGTCGCCGCGGCCGGGAGGGGGTTCGCCGCGCCCAGGACGAGTCCCGCTCCGGCGGCCATCTCGGTGGCGGCGGCCATCCTGGCGTGCACCGCTGCCGGCTTGAGGCCCAGGGACCGGAACCATCCGGTGGTGCCCTCGAGTCCACCTGGTCCGCAGACCTTGTTCCAGCCGTGCGCGAACAGCATCGGCCCCACGGTGGCACGCAGCATCAGCGCCGCGGCGTCGCGGCTGCCGCCAGAGTTGAGCACGGGGCGTCGGGTGGATGTCGGCATGCTTCTCCTTCGTAGGGGATGGGTCACCGCGCCTGTGACACGAGGGCCGAGCCCTGCACTACCCCATGTCACGGGCGCGGTGGCGGGTCCGGCAGCGTCAGCGAACCGTGTTCGGGCCCGGTTCGCGCACGTCGACGAAGCCACGCCGGGGTCGACGTGCGGCGAGCCGCAGGGCGGTCCGCTCGGCCTCGGCCCGCAGTGCGCCGAGGGGGACCACGGTGTCGACGAGGCCCGACTCGAGCGCCTGGGCCGCGGTCGACGCCCTGCTCAGCTGGGGGCGCGCCGCGTTGATCGGCTGCTGGTCTGCCACGCTGTCCAGCGGCGGGTGTGCCGCAGGCCGTGCGCTGATGAAGCGCGCGTGCGCGGCCGCGACCACCGCGTCGGCGGCGCGCACCAGGTCGAGTGCCGCACCGCAGGCCATCCCGTTGACGGCAACCACCAGCGGGATGTCCAGCGGCGGCGGTGTGAAGCTGCCTCGGGGAGCGGGGACAGCGCCCGGGGCGTGGTCGATCCCGGTGGAGAACGCCTCGGCCCCGGCGCCGATCACCACCACCGCGGCGAGATCCGGGGTCTCCGACACACGTGACCACGCCTGGTGCAGAGCGGCTGCCGTCGAGTGATCGAGGGCGTTGAGCGCACGGCTTCTGTTGAGGGTGATCCACGCGCAGCTTCCCGCCACGTCGAAGAGAACGGTGCGGTTCATGCCCATGGTGACGGTCTCCTCCATCTCGTACATCCGGCTCCCTCCGCTACCGAGTTGACGCCGTTGAGGGGTGACCATCACCCCGGGAGGTACGTCATCGGAGGTCGTCATCAGGCGGGCGAGGCGGTCAGCAGGCGGGAGGAACTGCCGATGTGCCGGCACACCGGCAGTCGGGCCTCGTCGACGACCGCCCGGAACGGCTTCACACGCGGAGAGTCCGGTGACGTCCCGCACGCTCCTCCCCCGCACCAGCCCGCTGATCAGCGGGCCTCGAGTCGAGATCGGCTCAGTGGTCGATACCGAGCAGGTCCAGGACGTTGGTGCGCATGACCTGGTCGGTCTCGGACTCGGTGAAGCCCTTGAGCTCGTGCTTGAAGTCCGTCGGTTCGGCCAGGCCCTCACCGTGCGGCCAGTCGGAGCCGAACAGGACGCGGTCCGAGCCGACGGTGTCGGCCAGCTTGCGGATGTCCTCCTCGTAGTAAGGGGTGACCCACAGGTGCTTGTGGATCGTCTCGGCCGGGTCCTCGGCGAACACCTGCGGGGACTGGTTGGCCTGCTTGCGCAGCCGCTTGATCAGCAAATGGACCCAGTCGGAGCCGTTCTCGATGCTCGCGACCCGCAGTGTGGGGTGGCGGGTGAAGACGCCGTCGATGATGAGGCTGGCCATCGTGTCGTGGATGGCACGGTCGGCCACCAGGACCTGGTTCAGCGGGCTCGGGTTGCGGAACGGGACGAACCGTTCGGGCCCGCCCCAGGCGGCGCCGAACGTGTTGTAGCCGCTGTCGCTCAGGTGGAAGCCGACCGGGATGTCGTGCTCGGCGAGCTTGGCCCACACCTTGTCGTAGTCCGGGTGGCCGAACGACCGGGACCGGCCGTGGCCCATCGGCACGGGGGCCGGGCGCACCGACACGATCCGCACATTGCGCGCGACCAGCCTGTCGATCTCCTTGACGGCCTCGTCGGGATCGGCGAACGACAGCATCGGCGCGGCCATGATGCGGTCCTGGTACGAGTAACCCCAGTCCTCGTCCAGCCACTTGTTGAAGGCGGTGAGGCTCGCCATCGTCGCTCCGACGTCGTCGCGCAGGGCCTCCTCGACACCGCAGCCCAGCGTCGGGAACAGCAGGACGCCGGACATCCCCTGCTCGTCGACCATCTGCAGGCGCAGGTCGCGATTCTGGTAGGCGGGGTTGAGCGGCTCGACCTTCATCAGGCTGCGCGGGTCGACGCCCTCGGGGATCTGACCGCGGAACAGCAGGTCCTGGCAGCCGGGGACGATGACCGGGTCGAAGGTCGGGTTCGGCACGAACTCCAGGAGCCGGCCACCGGCGAGCAGCTGGGTGTGCTTGCCCTTCTGAATGACCTGGATGCCGCGGTGCTTGAAGGCCGGGTCGAGGTGCCGGGTGAAGGCGTCGATCTTCTCGTAGTAGTGGTTGTCGCTGTCGAAGGGCAGCGTGTACTTGCCCTTGACGGTCTGCTGTTCCGAAGCGGTGATGGTCACTTGTTTTCGCCTCCGTTGAAGAAGAAGCGCTCGGCGTTGCCGTACAGGTAGTCGTCGAGCACCTCGGGGTCGAGGTCGAGCTGCGAGGCCTCGGTGAGGGTGCGGGTCATGGACAACACCGGGGAGTCCGAACCGAAGATGATCTTCTTCTTGCCGCGGGTCCGCATGTAGTGCAGGAGCGACTCGGGCAGATATTTCGGCGACCACGCCGAGGTCATCAGGTGCAGATTCCGGTACTTGCCCATCAGCCGGATCGCCATGTCCCACCACGGGTCCGCGCCGTGGATCATGCACAGCTTGAGCTCGGGGAAGCGCTGGCACACCCGGTCGAGGTGGATCGGGTTCTGCGCGTCGCCCGGCAGCGGCGGCCCCGGCAGGCCGGTGTTCACAGCGACGGGCAGTTCCAGCTCACACGCCTTGGTGTAGAGCGGGTAGTACACGGCGTCGCTCGGCGGGTAGTTGCCGTCCCCCCAGAAGCTGGGCCCCACGGCCACATAGGAGACCGGGGCGTTGGCCACGGTCTCGGTCAGGATCCGCAGGCTGCGCATGGGGCGCAGCAGGTCGAGCCCGCCGATGCCGAGCGAGAAGCGCTCCGGCGCCTTCTCCACGAACTCACGGGCCTTGGACGAGGCTCCGGTCCGCACGTCGTCCATGAGGATCGCCCGCCGGACGCCGAGCCGGTCCATCTCATCGACGAGCTGGTCGAAGTCGGCGTCCGCCAGGAACGACTCCCCGCCCTTGAAGTAGTCCTCCTTCACCCGCACCAGCCAGTCGGGCGGGTCGTCGCCGGTCACCATGCTCACGTTCACCAGGCAGTCGATCGCCCTGTTCGCCATCGTCATGCGTGTCCTCTCCGGTTCCGCTCCGGTCTCGCTCGGGCCGCACCCGGGCCGCCGGTGCACGGCATACAGGGGGAGCCGGTCGCCGTCGCATCCTTCGTCGGCGGCGACCGCTCACCCCCCGGTAGGACAGTAGGGCAGGATCTGTTCAAGTGTCTAGCCGCTCGACAGGGAACACCTCGCCGGGAAGCGAGCGCACGCCGGCGTTCAACTCACCCTCCCCGCTTCGCAGTACGCAAGGCGGCGACCCAGGTGACGGATGTCGACGCCATCCCTTGCCGGAACCAGAATCGGACTTTAATATCAGCCGCCGGACCGCCGGTGCGGCCCACCTGGATCGTGATCGTCCGTACCGGCGGAGAGAGAAAGCGGCGGCCGCGCAGACCACGCACGTACCTGCCGGAAGGCGTGCGGTTCAGGGCCAAGGACCCGGCGAACTGTCGGTCGCCGGCCGAGGCGCTCGGCCGCACCCGCCCGCATGCACCGCAGCACGTCACGTCCCCCACTCCGCCGTATCGGGACCAGGACGGCACACCGCCCGGTCGCGGATCGGGCGACGGAACACCACGCACCGCAAGCTGCCCCGACAGAGGCGAAAGCCGGATCCGGCCCGCGACCGAGCACGGCACGGGCCGGACGACGAGCAAGGAGGCAACAAGGATGAGCGACACCCTGATCGAGCGGTTCGACGGCGTCGTGCGCGTCACCTTCAACCGACCGGAGAAGAAGAACGCGCTGACCGCCGACAACTGGCTCGCCCTGGAACGTGTCCTGGACGAGGTCGCCAAAAATCCGTCCGACCGGGCCGTGATCCTGACCGGGGCGGGTGGATGCTTCTCCGCCGGCGCCGATCTGTCGGGCGGCCTGGACGACTCCCGCAACGGAGAGCAGCGCGGCCTGACCGGCGGGCCGGTGCAGTCGACCCTGCACGAGATGCGCGCCGTCAACGAGATCATCGGCCGGCTCAAGAGGTTGCCCAAGCCGACGCTCGCGGTCGTGGACGGTGTCGCCGTCGGGGTGGCACTGGGACTGGTCCTCGCCTCCGACCTCATCCTGGCCAGCGACCGGGCGCGGTTCTCGGAGGTCTTCGTCAAGCGCGGGCTCGCCCTGGACGGCGGAAGCTCCTGGACGCTGCCCCGGGCCGTGGGCATCCGGCGCGCGAAGCAGATGGCGTTCTTCGGCGACATGATCGGCGCCGACCAGGCTCTGAACTGGGGCCTCGTCAACGAGGTCGTGCCCGCCGACGACCTCCAGGAGGAGGGCGCCCGGTGGGGCCGCCGCCTCGCGGCCTCACCCACCACGGCGGTGAGCCTGATCAAGCGCCTCCTCGACAACAGCTCCGAGACGAGTTTCGAGCAGGCCATGGAGGACGAAGCCCGCTCCCAGCACATCGCGTTCACCACCAACGACATGCACGAGGGCGTCGCCGCATTCCTGGAGCGCAGGGAGCCGCGCTTCACCGGAGTCTAGGGCGCCGTCCCCACTCACCAGCGATTCAGCAGACCAGGAGACCAGGAGCCATGAGCATCGACCTGTTTCCGAAACCCACCGACGAGCAACGGATGATGCTCGACGCGACCACCCGGATCCTCGATTCGGACAGTCCACTGGACGCCGTGCGAGCGGCCGCTGAACGGTCCGAGCCCGGCAGCCCGGCCCTCAGGCGCAAGCTGGGCGACGTCGGCTGCTTCGGCCTCCTGGTCGACGAAGCCCAGGGCGGCGGCAGCGCCTCGGACAACGGCGTGGTGGACGCCGTACTCATCGCGGCCGAACGCGGTGCCAGGCTGCAGCCCGGTCCGTTCACGGGAACGAGCGTGACCGCCCACACCCTGTCCTTGCTCAACCCGCCGGCGCACCAGGATGTGCTGAAGTCGCTCGTCTCGGGGGAGGCGGCGGCGACTTGGGCCGCAGACGGGCTGATGGGCCGGCCGGCCGGTCTGACGGTCCGCACCTCGGAAGACCAGGTGGTCCTGACCGGCGTGCTCGAAGCCGTCCAGGACGTTGACGAATGCGAACACCTGCTTCTCAGCGCGCCGTTGGCGGCCGGCGTGGTCCACGTCCTCCTTGCCCTGTCCGACCCCCGCATCCGGACGGTCCGGCGCGGCGGTCTCGACATCACCCGACGCTTCCACGACGTGCACCTGGACGACGTCGCCATCCCCCTCGACGACGTACTCGCCGAGGGCGAGGCGGGGCGTGCCCTGCTGGAGCGGCAGACTGCCGTCGCCGCCATCCTCAGTGCGTCGGAGTCGATCGGAGCCATGGACAGCGATCTCCAGCTGGCCGTCGAGTACGCGAAGACGCGCATCGCCTTCGGGCGTCCCATCGGCTCCTTCCAAGCGGTGAAACACCTGCTCGCCAATACCGCTCTCCTCCTGGAAATGGCGAAGAGCCTGGTCGTCGAAGCGGCGGTCGCGGTCGGCCGGGAGACGGACGACTCCGCCGTACTCGCCGGCGCGGCGAAGTCCTTCACCGGCGAGAAGTCCATCGAGCTCGCCCACAACTGCTTCCAGGTCTTCGGCGGAATCGGTTACACCTGGGAACACGATCAGCACCTTTTCCTGCGCCGGCTGACCTCCGAGGCTCATCAGTTCGGTTCGCCCGCATGGCATCAACGCCGCATCTGGGAGCAGGCGTCCAACAACCGCAGTGACCGGAGGACACATGTCTGAGGACCTTCCCGAGATTGCGGACTACCGCCGCAATGCCCGCAGGTGGCTCGAGTCCCACCTCGAAAAGAGGACGAAACCGGCGCAGCGCAGCCGGATCACCGACAGCGGCGACATCTCCGAAGCCCACCTCGCCGAACAGCGCGCACTGCAGCGGAAACTCTTCGACGCGGGCTACGCCGGCATTTCCTGGCCGGCGGAGTACGGCGGACAGGGCCTGCCGAAATCCTACGAGCGTGCCTTCGAAGAGGAATCGCGCGATTTTGTGATGCCGGACTTCGGCATCGCGGGTGGCACCACGTTCGGCGTCTGCGCGATGACCATGCTCGCGCACGGATCGCCGGAATTCCTGAAGCACCACATTCCCAAGATCCTCGCCGGGGAGCGGCTCGTCGTCCAGTTCTTCTCCGACCCCGAAGCCGGATCCGACCTCGCGGGGGTGCGCACGCGGGCGGTCCGCGACGGTGACCGGTGGATCCTGAACGGGTCGAAGATCTGGAGCAGCGGCGCCTACTACGCCGACTACGGAATGTGCCTGGCACGGACCGACTGGGACGTGCCCAAGCACCGCGGGCTCACCTGGTTCGCCGTACCGATCGGCGCCGACGGCGTAACGGTGCAGCGCATCAAGCAGATCAACGGCGACGCGGAGTTCTGCCAGGAGTTCTTCGACGACGTCGTGCTCTCCGACGCCGACGTCATCGGCTCGGTGGACGACGGCTGGACGGTCGCCCAGACGATGCTCTTCTTCGAGCGCGGCGGCGCTGCGAACGAGACGGCTCCCGAGACCGCCCCCGATGCCCGGCTGCTCGCCCCCGATCTCGTCGCCCTCGCCGACAAGGTGGACCGCCTGGACGACCCGAGGGCCCAGGAATCCATCGTGCGCGCCCACATGGACGACCTCGCCCGGCGGGCCCTGAACAGCCGCATCGGAACCCTGATGAGCGTGGACCCGCTGCGCGCGAGTTCGTTCGCCTCCTACAGCAAACTCGCGTCCGGAACGTACGACCCGATCCGCGCGAACATCGCGCTGGAAATCGCCGAGAGCGCGGCCACCACATGGCCCGAATCCGAGACCCCCGACCAGGTCGCACTCGACCTGTTGAACAGCCGGTTCATGTCCATTGCCGGCGGTACGAACGAGGTACAGCGCAACAGCATCGGCGAGCGCGTCCTGGGGCTTCCACGAGAGCCGTCGTTCGACACCCAGAAGCCTTTCCGAGAAGTGATCCGGGCATCGCAGAACTGGTCGGGAAAGGTCGGCTGACCGCGCTGACCGCGCCCACCGGCACCTGTTCAGGAGAAGCACGGAACCCGCGGAGGCGAATTCGATGGCTGGCACGGATGCGGAGAGGGTCGAGGCCCAACTCACCGGCCCTGGTTCGAAGTTCGAGATAGGAAAGGAGGTAGTACGGGGCAACCAGATCACAGTTTTCAAGAACCGTCTGCACTCGCTTCGCGAGCTGGTTGAAACGAGTCGCCGGTTCGACGACCGGACCTTCGTGATCGAGGAAGAGCAGCGGATCTCGTACGCGCGGCACCTCGACCATGTGGATGCCCTCGCCGCAGCGCTGCAGGAGGAATTCTCGATCGGCCCGGGCGATCGGGTCGGCATTTACGCCGCGAACCGCTGGGAATGGATCGTCTCCTTCTGGGCGGTCGCCAGCATCGGTGCCATCTCCTGCGGGATGAACGGCTGGTGGACGCCGGAGGAGTTCGCACACGCCGCCGACATCGTCGAGCCCAAGCTCGTCATCGGGGACACCCAACGCCTCGCCCGGCTGCACGGCCGGCACTGGGACTTCCCCCTGCTCGACCTGAACGAGGACGTCACTCCCCTCCTCCGCCGGCACGAAGGTGCGGCCCCCGTGATCCCGGCGGTCGCCGAGGACGACGTGGCACTCATCCTCTTCACCAGCGGCACGACCGGGCGGCCGAAGGCGGTCTCGCTCTCCCACCGCTCCGTCATCGGGTTCACGCAAGTGAACGCGTACACGACCGCGGCGGCGATGGCGGCCATGGGAGTGCCGGTGCCAGGACGGGACGAGCTGCCGCCGCCCTCCGACGAGGTCGCCCTGATCACCTCACCGCTCTTCCACGTGTCGATGCTCCAAGGCGCCATGATCCCGGCCCTCGCCAAGGGCGGCACCATCGTCCTGCTGCCGGGCCGGTTCGACCCCGAACGCGTCCTGCGCACGATCGAGCAGGAGCGGGTAACGGCCTGGTCCGCGCTGGGCAGCGCGGCGCCCAGGACAGCGGCCTCTCCGGCGCTCGGCCGCTACGACACAAGCAGCATCGTCAGCCTCGGCCTGGGCGGGGCCCCCGTCAGCCCGGCGGTGCAGCAGCGCTTCCTCGGCGCCTTCCCGAGCGCCCTGAGCCTCGGCATGGGCTACAGCAGCACCGAGGGTGGCAGCGTCATCGCCTCGATCAGCGGTCCGGACTTCGCCCAACGGCCGACCTCGACGGGCCGGCCCTGCATGACGGTCGAGGTCGAGCTCAGGGACCCGTCCGGCCGGCGCGTCCCGGACGGGGAGTACGGGGAGGTCCACATACGCAGCCCCTACATCATGACGGGCTACTGGAACGACCCCGATGCCTCGGCCGCGGTCCTGAAGGAGGACGGCTGGCTGGCCATGGGCGACATCGCGCGCCTGGACGACGGCTACCTCCACATCGACGCACGGGCACGCGACCTGATCCTCGTCAACGCCGAGAACGTGTCGCCGGTCGAGGTCGAGTTCGTCCTCGACTCCCACCCCGAGGTGGACGAGGCGGCCGTCTTCGCCGTCGACGACGAGGCCACAGGAGACGCGGTCTGCGCCGTGGTCATCCTGAAGCAGGGAGCCGAGACGGCGTCGCGGGACCTCGAGACGTGGTGCCGCAGCAGCCTCGCCCACTACAAGGTGCCCACCCGGTGGTACCTGGGCAAGGATCCCCTCCCCCGGACGCCGACGGGCAAGGTCATGAAGAACGAGATCCGCTCGCGGATCGAAGCCGCACTCCGCAAGCCACCGGACGGCCCGGCCCGCCCCTGAACCGGCTGTGGCGCCGGCGGGCTCCTGCCTCAGGCGCCCGCCGGCGCACCTGCTTCCTGGAAGATCACGGCGACGGCGTCGTCGATGTACCCCAGGACACGCCGCATGGACAGGTTCCCCGTCGACCACTTGCGCAGCAGTCCGCCGAGCAGCGAGGTGGCCAGCAGTACGAGGACTTCCCGGTCCCGCTCGGCGGTCTCGACGAACAACTCGCCCAGCGTGCGCTCGAAGCTCTGTGTGTAGCCCGCGAAGACCTCGCGCGCGGCGACGTCCGTGGTGACTTCCAGGAGCATCGTCAACTTGTAGAAGTTCGGGTACCGCCCGAAGGCGCGCACGATCCGGCGGAGCAGGGCCCGGAGGCGCTGCGCGTCGCTGCTGAGATCACTGTTCGGACCGCGGACCCTGCTGTCGAACGTCTCGCCCCAGGTGACGAGGGCGTAGGCGTACAGCAGTTCCTTCGACGGGAAGTAGCGGTACACGGTCGCCAGGGCGACGTCCGCGTTCTCGGCTACTTCGCGGATCTGGATCTGCTCGTACTCGCGTTCTTCGAGGAGCTGGACCGCAGCCTTGAGGATGCCGTCCCGGCGCGCGCGCTGAGACGAGGTACGGGCCTCGGCCGCCACGGCCACCTGCCCCTCGGCTTGCGCCGCACGATTCCTGACGCTGGACAGATCGTCCTCCCCGTACGCGAACGAGGTGGCACGGTCCGCCGCCGCGAAGGGCAGGCGCCGCACACACCGCCATTTCCAGAACCGAACTCTAGCATCCGCGACTCGAACGCCCGATAGCCCGCCGGAGGGGGATCCGGCGGGCTGTCAGGCTGCGGGCCCCGGGCTGCGGGCCCCGGGCTCCGGGCTGCGGGCCCCGGGCTCCGGGCTCCGGGCTCCGGGCTCCGGGCCCTTATAGGGTCCGGGCTCCTGCGAGCCCCAGGTTGCAAAGTGAGTGCCGCGCTATGACGCTCCGGCGCTCTTCGCGGCGATCCGGCGTTTCGCGGCCGTGAAGGGAGGCTGTGCGAAGCGCAGCGCGTCGAGGAAGAACCCCTTGCGCAGCACCGGTTTGCGGTGGCTGAAGATGGTGACGGAGTACTGGCCGTGGTAGGCGCCCATGCCGCTTGCGCCGACGCCGCCGAAGGGCAGGCTGGGCGCGCCGGCCTGCAGGAGGGCGACGTCCAGCCCGACGCCTCCCGACGACGTCCCGTCCACGAAGAGCTCGCGGGTCGCCGCTGACGCGGTGAAGACGTACAGCGCCAGGGGCTTCTCGCGCGCGGCGATGTAGTCGACCGCGGCATGCGAGGAGGCGACCGGGACGATGGGCAGGATGGGTCCGAAAATCTCCTCCTCCATGACCGCGGGGCCCTCCCCGACCGCGTCCGGCCCGTCGACGTGCAGGATCGTGGGGGCGACATAGCGGGTCGCCGCGTCGTACCGGCCGCCGAACGCGACGGTGCCGTCGGCGAGGTATCCCACGAGACGGGCGTGGTGACGCTCGTTGACGATCCGGCCGTAGTCGGGGCTCTCGGCGGCGTCCTCGCCCCACATCTCGGTGACGGCGGCGGCGATCGCCTCCGTCAGCGGGGCCACGCGGTCGGGCGTGGTCAGGATGTAGTCCGGGGCGATGCAGGTCTGGCCGGCGTTGGTGAACTTGCCCCAGGCGAGGCGGCGGGCGACCTCGGCGAGGTGGGCGTCGTCGTCGAACCACACGGGGCTCTTGCCGCCCAGTTCGAGGGTGACCGGCGTCAGATGCTCCGCCGCCGCCCGCAAGATGACCTTGGCGACCTGTCCGTTGCCCGTGTAGAAGATGTGGTCGAACCGCTGGCTCAGCAGCTCCGTCGTCTCATCGACGCCGCCCTCCACGACCCGCACGACTCGCGGATCGAGGTACTTCGGGACGAGCTCCGCCAACGTCGAGGAGACGTTCGGGGCAAGTTCGCTCGGCTTCAGTACGACGGTGTTGCCGGCCGCGATCGCTCCGACCAGGGGCGCCAGCAGGAGCTGTACGGGGTAGTTCCACGGGGCGATGATCAGGACGACCCCGAGCGGTTCGGTGACCAGCCGGGCGCTCGCCGGGGCCAGGCCCAGCGGGAGCCGTGCCCGCCGGGGCCGGGTCCAGCGCTTGAGGTGGCGCTTGGTGTGCGCGATCTCGGAGAGGACGACGCCGAGCTCGGTGAGCTGGGCTTCCGTCGCGCTCTTGTGGAGGTCCTGCCAGAGGGCGTGCTCGATGGCCCCGCGGTTCTGCGTGAGCAGGGCGGCGAGAGCGTCGAGCTGCGTGGTGCGCCAGGCGAGCTCGCGGGTGGCACCGGAGCGGAAGTACTCCCGGGCGTCGGCGACGGTCGCGGCGATGTCGGTGCCACCCAGGGCGGTGATGGCAGTCGGCATGTCGTACTCCCCGTGCCTCAGTGCCCGGTGACCGGGCAGCCGACGGGCCGGCCGGCCGCCGGATTGTTCTTGTCGGGGCCGAGGTCGTCGACGGTCCAGCCGTGCGGGTAGACGCGCTTGGCGAGGACGTCCAGCGGGTGCTCCTCGCCCGTGGCGGGGTCCGGCATCGGCTTGGAGCCCATCTTCTTCATCATGGCGTTGGACAAGGCCATCCGGAACTTCCCCGGCAGCTTGAGGCCACAGGCCTTGAGCTGGCGCGGGTCCACCTGCGCGACCAGCAGCCAGACGATCAGCTTGCCGATCCGCGGCGGCATCATGCTGGGCATCCAGGCCAGGAAGGCCTTCGCGACCTGCTCGTTGTAGGGGTAGTAGTAGACCTTCTCCTCGAGGTACTTCTCGTAGAACTCCTCGACCTCGGCGAGCGAGTCCGGCAGCGGCTTGTGGGAACCGAACAGCCGCGCCTCCTTGCTCTGCTGGATGCGGTACGCCTCGCGCTCCTTGTCGGTGACCTTGCGCCAGCCGAACTTGTCCGCGATGCGGACCGGGGTGAGGGTGTTGTCCGCCGCGACGGCCAGGTAGTCCTCCTGGACGATGTCGTACTGGCGGTGCATCTCGTTGACCTTCTTCGCCGCCACGCGCGAGGGCCCGGGGCCAAAGCCGTTCTGGTGGACGACATGATGCATCAGCGCGGTGTCGATGCTGCGCTTCTCGGTGTTGCGCTCCACCTCGCGGGCCACCTCGTGGACCTTCGACATGCTCGGCGCGGCGAAGGTGATCATATTGCCGGTGATCATCTGGATCGCCAGCAGGGCACCGAAGTCCTGGCGGAACAGGTCCGTGATCCGCTGGTGGTCGGTCTCGGGATCGAGCGTCTCGATCTCACGGACCCGGCGGTACCGGTCGTCTTCCTGGCGTGTGCGCCGTCCCATCTCTGGCCTCTCGATCTTCCACAGGGGTAAGGAGTGCGGCGGCCCGGAGGACCCCCGCCCGCAAAACAGTACGGCGTTCTATTTTTGCTGGCAAGGGTTCGGCGACGGTTAGGGTGAGGCCATGCCACCAGGTCGGAAGTACGCGAAGGGCGCTGCCAAGCGCGAGGAAGTCCTCGACGCGGCGCTCGAGCTCATCACGCAACGCGGCTGGGACGCGGTGACGATCCGGGAGCTGGCCTCGATCGTCGGGCTGAGCCCGACCGCCCTGGTGCACCACATCGGCAGCAAGGACGAACTACTCCTCGAACTGCTCCGTCGCCGTGACCGGCCGGGCGGTCAGTCATACGAGGAACTCGACGCCGACGAGGGCTTCCGCCTCACTCTCTCCGGGCTCCGGGAAAACCGGCGGGTGTCCGGTCTGCGCGAGCTCTACATCCGCCTGTCGGCCGAAGCCACCGCACCGGACCACCTCGCCCACGAGTTCTTCCGGGACCGGTACCGCGCACTGGAGAAGGCCGGGGCGCAGGCATTCGCAGAGGTCAAGGACGTCGGACGCCTCCCGGACGGCATCGACCCCGAGACGGCCGCACTCATGGTGATCGGGGTTATCGACGGCCTGGAACTCCAGTCCTTCTTCCGGCCCGACATCGACGTCGTCACCCAGGTCCAGGCCGTCCTGCGGCTCCTCGGAGTCGACGTGGACCGGCTGCTGGACGATGACTCCTCCGCCGAGGAGGCGGACGTGGCCTCGGCCGATGCCGGCCCAGAGGCGCGACCGGAGTAGGCCGGACACGGCCCGCCCCTCACGGCCGGGGCACACCGGATCCTCCCGGCCGCTTCCGGCCATGCCGCCGCCGGGGCCATCGCGCCGGGAAGGCCGCAGTCTGTCCGGGCCCCGGGTATGACGTCTACGGCTGTCCACCGCCCTGCCCCAGGCAGTCGGCCACCAGCTCAGCTCCGTCCCCCAGTTCGGCCGCACCACCCTCCGCCACGACGCGCCCCGCGAGCACCACCATCCCTCGGTCGGCGACCGGCAGCCCGACGGCGGTGTTCTGTTCCACCAACAACACCGGCATCTGCCGCCGGACCTGCGCGAGCGCCTCATGGACGGCCGTGACGACCACAGGCGCAAGCCCGAGCGAGGGCTCGACGAGCATGAGCAGGCGCGGGGAGGCGAGGAGGGCGCGGCCGATGGCGACCATCTGCTGTTCACCGCCGGAGAGCGCCCAGCCGAGGCGTCGGCGCAGCGGAACGAGGGCCGGGAAGAGGTCATAGACGTCGGTGCGGGTGAAGAGTGCGGGGCGGCGGCCGCGGGCGGTGGCGCCGACGCGGAGGTTGTCGTCGACGGTGAGGGTGCCGAAGACGTGGCGGCCTTCGGGAGCGTGGACGAGGCCGCGGCGGGCGATGGCGTCCGGGGCCATGCCGGTGAGTTCAGTTCCGTCGAAGCGGATGGAGCCGGTGCACGGCACGAGGCCGGACAGGGCTCGTCGACGCCTCGCCCGCTCCGTTGGCGCCGAGCAGGACGAGGGTCTCGGCGTCGGCGACGTAGAACGTCACGAGCCTCGGTCAGGACACTTCCATAACCAGAACCCAGTTCTGTAAAGTCCGGACCCGGGGCAAGGATCCGATCCGAGCCCCGCCGATTCGAGGAGCAGGAGGCCGCCGCATGTCCATCGCGCTCACCGCGGAACAGCAGGAACTCGCCAGGTCCGCACGGCAGTTCGCCACTCGGCACGCGCCGGTGGGGTCGACCCGCCAGGCCTTCGGAGCCCTCGCGGCCGGGGAGCTGCCGGCCTACTGGCCCGCACTGGTGAAGCAGGGCCTGCACGCCGTCCACCTGGCGGAGGAACACGGCGGTCAGGGCGGCGGGCTCATCGACCTCGCCGTCGTGGTCGAGGCGGCAGGCCGTGGCCTGCTGCCCGGCCCGTTCGTGTCCACGGTGACAGCGAGCGCCGTGGTCTCCCTGGCGGCACCCGGCCCGGCCCGGCCGGCGGTGTTGCGCGATCTGGCCGACGGCGCCACGGCCGTCGTGGTCCCGCCGGGATCCGGCCTTGCCGGCACGGCCGGGGACGACGGCTGGACCCTCACGGGCACAACCGGTCCGCTGATCGGACTGCTGTCCGCGGAGCTCATCGTCGCCGGGGTCGACACCGCCGCCGGGACCGTGTGGCTGCGGATCGACCCGGCAGCCGCCGGCGTGCGCCGGATCTCCCTGGAGAGTGTGGACCTCAGCCGGGACGCCGGACGCCTGGAGGCCGATGGGCTCTTCATCGAGCGCACGGCGGAGATCGGTGCGCTCGACGCCGGCGCGGCCCGGTCCGTGCAGGTCGCGCTGCTGGCCGCCGAGGCCGCCGGCGTGATGGGCTGGTGCCTGGAGTCGACGGTCGCCTACGTGTCGGTCCGTGAGCAGTTCGGCAAGCCCGTCGGCTCCTTCCAGGCCGTGAAGCACAAGGCCGCGCGCCTGCTGGTGGAGGCCGAGCTCGCGTCCGCCGCGGCGTGGGACGCGGCGCGCAGCTTCGAGCAGGACGCCGCGCAACGCAGGCTCGCCGTCGCCGTCGCGGCGATCACGTCGCCGGGATCGGCGGTGGAGACCGCGGTCGAGGCCCTCAGCCTGTTCGGCGGGATCGGCGTCACCTGGGAGCACGACCTGCACCTGTACTGGCGGCGGGCGATGAGCATCGCGGCGCAGGCGGGCCCCGTCGGGAGCTGGCTCACCGAACTCGGCGGCGCCGCTCTGGACTGCGAGCGGGAGGCCGGGATCGAGCTCGATGACGCCGACGAGCGGTTCCGCAGCCGCATCGCCGCCGCGCTGGACAGGGCGGCGGCGCTGCCGCCGGACCCCCGTGACGGGGAGCGCACGGTGCGCGTCACCGGTCCGCGCCGCGATCTCCTCGCCGCGGAGGGCCTCATGGCGCCGCACTGGCCCCGCCCCTGGGGCCTGGACGCCACACCCGTCGAACAGCTCGTGATCTCCGAGGAGTTCGCCGCACGGAAGCTGGCCGCCCCGTCGATGGCGATCGGCGAGTGGATCATGCCGACGGTCCTGACCCACGGGACCGACGCCCAGCGCGAGCGGTTCGCCGGACCGTCGCTGCGCGGCCAGATCGTGTGGTGCCAGCTGTTCAGCGAGCCGGGGGCCGGCTCCGACCTGGCCTCGCTCACCACGAAGGCCGTGCGGGTCGACGGCGGCTGGCGGCTCACCGGACAGAAGGTCTGGACCTCGCTGGCGCACGAAGCAGACTGGGGGCTCTGCCTGGCCCGCACCGACACCGAGGCGCCCAAGCACCGGGGCCTCACCTGCTTCCTGGTCGACATGTCCGCCGAGGGCGTCGAGGTGCGCCCGCTGCGCCAGCCCAACGGCCACTCGGAGTTCAACGAGGTCTTCCTCCAGGACGTGTTCGTTCCGGACGACTGCCTGCTCGGCGACGTGAACAACGGGTGGCGGGTGGCCACCACCACCCTCTCCAACGAGCGGCTGTCGATCAGCGCCACGATGAGCGGCGGCCACAGCGAGCCGATCCGGGAACTCATCCGCACCGGCGCGCACGGCGGCAGCGCCGAGGACGCGCTGCGCGCCCTCGGCCGCGTCAACGCCAGGGAGACGGCGCTCGCCGCGCTCAACCTGCGCGAGACCCTGCGCCGGCTCGGCGGGCAGCAGCCGGGACCGGCGACCAGCATCGCCAAGGTCGCCTCAGCCGAGCTGCACCGGGACGCCGCGCACGCGCTGTTCGGGCTGCTCGGCCCCGAGGGCGCGGTGCGCCACGGCGCCGACGATGCCGCCGAGCGGGAGCTGTCCGTCCCGACGCATCTCATCGGCGGCGGCACGGTCGAGATCCAGCTGAACGTGATCGCCGAGCGGATCCTCCGGCTGCCGCGCGGCCAGTGACCTGGCTCGGAGCTTCGCTCGCCGCCACACGACCGGCGGCGCCCAGCCGAACCGTCCACACGGCCGCCCCACTTCGCCGCCCCACCTCGCCGCGCCTGCTGGGCGGCGACCCATCGACCCCGACAAGGAAGCGAATATGTCTGAGATTTATATCTTTGATCACGTGCGCACACCGCGTGGGCGCGGGAAGCCCGGCGGCAGCCTGCACGAGATCACTCCGGTCCAGCTGGCCGCCCAGACCCTCGGCGCGCTCAAGGAGCGCACCGCCCTGCCGGCGGACGGCGTGGACGAGGTCGTGCTCGGCGTGGTCAGTGCCGTCGGCGAGCAGGGGCCTTCGCTCGTCCGGATGGCGCCGATCATGGCCGGCTTCGCGGACCGGGTTCCCGGACTCCAGGTCAACCGGTTCTGCGCCTCGGGCCTGGAGGCCGTGGCCATCGGGGCCGGGAAGATCGCGCTGGGCTCCTGCGACATGGTGATCGCGGGCGGTGTGGAGAGCATGTCGCGGGTGCCGGCCGGCTCCGACGGGAGCGGCCCGTGGGGCATCGACCCTGCGCTGACGGCGGACCACCCGATGGTCATGCAGGGCATCGGCGCCGACCTGCTGGCCACCCTCCTCGGGCTGAGCCGCAAGGACCTGGACGCCTACGGGCTGGCCAGCCAGCAGCGCGCCGCCGAGGCATGGGCCGAGGGCCGCTTCGACCGGTCGATCGTCCCGGTCCGCGACATGCTCGGCACGGTCGTCCTGGAACGTGACGAGCACCTGCGCCCCGACACCACCGCGGAGGGGCTGGAGGCGCTCAAGCCCGCGTTCGAGTTCTACGGCACCCAGCTCGGCCACGACTCGGTCGCCGTCCAGCGCTACCCGCAGATCGAGAAGGTCGAGCACCTGCACACCGCCGGCACGAGCTCGGGCATCGTCGACGGCGCCGCCGCGGTGCTGGTCGGCACCGCCGAGGCGGGCGCACGCCACGGGCTTTCCCCGCGCGCCCGGATCCGGTCCACCGTCTCGCTCGGCTCCGAGCCGCTGCTCTTCCTCGACGCCCCTCCCGCCACCTGCCGCCGCGCGCTGGACAAGGCCGGCATGGCGGTCGGCGACATCGATCTGTGGGAACTCAACGAGGCGTTCGCCGCCGTCCCGCTCCACCTGATGCAGGAACTGGACATCCCGCACGAGCGCCTGAACGTCAACGGCGGTGCGATCGCGCTCGGCCACCCCCTCGGCGCCACCGGCGCGATGATCCTCGGCACCGTGCTCGACGAGCTTGAACGCCGCGATCTCGGCACGGGTGTCGCCGCCCTGTGCGCGGCGGGCGGCCAGGGCATCGCCATGGTCATCGAACGCATCTGAGAACGCCTCTCAGAACGCATCCGAGAGCACATCCGAGAACCCATCTGAGAACGTCTCTGATTACGGAGAAGCTGTGGACGAGTGCGTGACCAGCGTCATCGACGCTGACGGAGTCTGTACGTTGACCCTGGATCTGCCCGGCCGCCCGATGAACGTGATCGGCGTCGAGCTCCAGGCAGCGCTGGCGGCCGCGATCGAGCGGGCCGCGGCCGACCCGGAGGTGGCGGGCATCGTCATCGCTTCGGGCAAGCCCACTTTCGTCGCCGGCGGCGACCTCAAGGAGATCGGCGGCGGCACCGATACCGGGCAGTCCCCTGCCGAGCGCGTCGCGGGGGTGATGTCCCTGTCGCTGGACCTCCGCAAGCTGGAGACCTGCGGAAAGCCGGTCGCGTGCGCGATCAACGGGACGGCGCTCGGCGGCGGCCTCGAGATCGCCCTCGCCTGCCACTACCGTGTCGTCGCCGACGACCCGGCGATCCAGCTCGGGCTGCCGGAGGGCAAGCTCGGGCTGATGCCGGGCGCCGGCGGCACCCAGCGGCTGCCCCGCCTGATCGGCATCGAGGCGGCACTGCCTCTGCTGATGCAGGGGGCCACCATGGGCCCCGCCAAGGCGCTCGAGACCGGCATCGTGCATGCCGTCGTCCCCGCCGGGGACCTGCTGGCCGAGGCCAGGCGCTGGGTCCGGGAGGAGGGCGATCCCGTCGCCCCCTGGGACCGCAAGGGCTACCGGATCCCCGGCGGCGCCGGGGCGCTCGTCCCCGAGATCCGCAACTTCTTCAGCGCGACGAACAGCGTCGCGCGCGGCAGCAGCTTCGGCAACCACCCCGCCACGGGCATCGTCGCCGCAGCCGTGTACGAGGGCACACAGCTCCCCATGGACGCGGCGCTGCGTGTGGAGGCGAAGTACTTCGTCACCCTGCTCGACAGCCCGGTCTCGCAGGCGATGATCAAGACGCTGTTCATCGGCAAGGGCAAGGCGGACAAGCTGGCCGCCCGGCCCGCCGGGGTGGAGAAGGCGCGCTACGCCAGGATCGGGGTGATCGGCGCGGGCGTCATGGGCGCCGGACTCGCGCTCACCGCGGCCAAGGCCGGGATCGAGGTCGTGCTGCTGGACCGCGACCTCGCCACGGCGGAGAAGGGCAGGGCCTACGCCGAGTCCCGGCTCGGACGCGACGTGGCGAAGGGGCGCAGCAGCGCCGAGAAGGCCGCGCGGACCCTCGCCCGCATCCAGCCCGCCGACTCATACGAATCCCTCGCTGACCTGCAGATCGTCATCGAGGCGGTGTACGAGGACCCGCAGGTCAAGCGGGAGGTGATCGGCCGGCTCGACGCGGTGCTGCCCGCCGGGGCGGTCATCGCCTCCAACACCTCGGCGCTGCCGATCACCGACCTCGCGTCCTTCGGGAACCGTCCCGATGACTTCATCGGCATGCACTTCTTCTCCCCCGTGGAGCGGATGGGCCTGGTCGAGATCATCCGCGGCGACCGGACCTCGGACGAGACCCTCGCCAAGGCCCTCGACCTGGCGCAGGCGCTACGCAAGACGCCCATCGTGGTCAATGACAGCCCCGGCTTCTTCACCTCGCGTTTCATCGGCTCCTTCATCAGCGCCGGTATGGACATGGTCAACGAGGGGGTCACCCCGAGCCTGGTGGAGAACGCGTCCCGGATCCTCGGCATGCCGATGGGTCCGATGACCGTCTCCGACTCCGTCGGGCTCGATCTGGGCGTTCGTGCCGGTCTGGCCCGCGCGAAGGAACAGGGGCTGCCCGCACCCGACATGGGGATCTCTGGCCGGCTGGTGCTGGACCACGACCGCCTGGGGCGCAAGAACGGCAAGGGCTTCTACGACTACACCCCCGACGGCGGAAGGTCCCTCTGGCCCGGCCTGGCCGGCCTGCTGCCCACCCTCGACGCGCAGCCGCCCGTCGAGGAGGTGAAGGCCCGCATCCTCTACGCGCAACTGGCCGAGGGAGCCCGCTGCTTCGCCGAGGGAGTACTGCCGTCGGCGCTGGACGGAGACCTCGGCGCCGTCCTAGGCGTCGGCTTCCCTGCCTACCTGGGGGGTCCGTTCACGGCGATCGACACCATCGGGCTGCCTGCCTTCGTCGAGGAGTGCGACCGGCTCGCCGCGGCGTACGGAGAGCGGTACGCCGTGCCGCAGCTTCTGCGGGACATGGCCGCACAGCGCCTGACCTTCCACGGTGCGCGGGCCGTCGACTCGCCGGGCGAGAAGACCGCCGTCCCCGCCGCCTGACCTTCGCCGTCGGCCCGCGCGCTCGCCTCGCCCGGGGAGCAGGCGGGCCGCCCCAGGCCTTCCCGCAGAACGGCCTCCATTCCGATCAGCCGCTCCATCCAGTCAGAGAGGCGAACCGATGCCTTCGGTCGATCAACCCGGCGACGCACCACTCCCGCTCGGCGCCTACGCCATCGCGGCCACCCACCCGAAGCGGATCGCGATCATCACCCCCGACGGCGAGGAGATCACCTTCGGCGCCCTCGGTGAGACGGCGAACCGTGTCGCCAACGGGCTCCGGGCGCTGGGCCTGCGCCACGGCGATGTCGTCGCCACGTTGCTGCACAACTCAGCCGAGCATGTCGAAGTCACCCTGGCCGCCCACCAGATCGGCCTCTACCTCGTCCAGGTGAACGTCCATCTGACGGCCGAGGAGATCGCCTACATTCTGGCCGACTCCGGAGCCGGGGCCGTCATCGCGCACGGCGACCTCGCCGGCGCACTCGATCCCGACGGAAAGAAGGGGGACGGTCTGCCCGAGCACCGCTTCACCGTGGGCGAGCGGGTCGCGGGCTGGGCGGACTACACCCGCTGGCAGCGGCAGCACCCGTCCGATCCGCCGCCGGACCGGCGGACGGGCCTGACCATGGGGTACACCTCTGGCAGCACGGGACGGCCGAAGGGCGTGCTGCGCCCCCTGCCGCCGGTCTCCCCGGAGGACCTGATCGCCGGATCGGCGGCCTCCGTCGAGGTCTACGGTCTCAGGAGCGGACCCGGAGTGCACCTGGTCTGCGCGCCGCTCTACCACACGGCCCCCTCGGTGTTCTCGCTCAACACCCTGAACCTCGGCCACACGCTCGTGGTGCTGCGCCGGTTCGAGGCGGAGACGGTGCTCCAGGCCATCGAGCGGTACCGGGTCACCAACAGCCAGATGGTGCCCACGCACGTCCACCGCCTGCTCCGGCTGCCCGAGGACGTCCGCGCGCGGTACGACCTGAGCAGCCTTGAAGTGCTCCTGGTCGCCGGCGCCCCGTTCCCGCCGGACACCAAGAGCGCCGCGCTCGCCTGGCTCGGGCCGGTGGTCTGGGAGTATCTGGCGGCGACGGAGGGGATGGTGAGCTTCGTCAGCCCGGCCGAGGCACTGGAGCGGCCGGGCACCGTCGGCAAGCCGGCCGATGTGCTGATCCTGGACGAGGCGGGCGAGCCGGTTCCACAGGGGGAGTCCGGCACCATCTACTTCCCCATCGGACCGCTGCCCTTCACATATCACAACGCACCCGAGAAGACCGCCTCCGCGCTCGGCCCGGACGGGTACGCCACCGCGGGCGACCTCGGGCGGCTCGACGAGGACGGCTACCTCTACCTGCTCGACCGTCGGGACGATCTGATCATCTCCGGCGGAGTGAACATCTACCCCGCCGAGATCGAGCAGCGTCTGTCCGGCCACCCCGACGTCGCCGACGCCGCGGTGATCGGCGTGCCCGACCCGGACTGGGGCAAGCGGGTCGTCGCCGTCGTCCAGCCGGCCCCCGGCGTGGTCGGCGACGACCGGCTCGCCGTCGCCCTGGACGCCCACTGCCGGGCGGGGCTCGCCGCGCTCAAGTGCCCACGCCACTACGAGTTCCGCGACGATTTCCCGCGGACCCCCTCGGGCAAGCTGCTACGCCGGGTGCTCCGCGAAGAACTGGGCGGCTGACCGGCCGCGTCCGGCTTCGCGCGGAGGCGCGGGACTGCTTCTTCTCCCTGTCCGCGACGCAGTACTGACCCGCCTGTACGACCAGGTCGGCCGGTCTCAGCCGGCCTGCCGCACCGTGCCGTCGAGCATTCGCTTGCGCAGGACGAACGCCGGCCGGACGTGATCGGCGCGGACGCCGACGCCTTCCGCAAAGCCGCCGGGTTCGCGGGGGCGCTCGGCGCCTTCACCGACCACGTGTTCACCGGCCCTGGCCGCCTGGCCGACATCCCGGTCAGCGTCGTGTGGGGTGCCAGGGACCGGCTCCTGCCCGCCGCCACCCAGGCGCGCCGGGCCCGCCTCGCCCTGCCCGACGCCCACCATGCCGTACTGCCCGGCTGCGGCCATGTCCCCTTCCACGACGACCCGTTGGCCTGCCTGATGCTCCTGCTGCACACCTGGCACGAACCGCACCACACCCCCACCCCCACTCCACGGAGGACTCCATGAGCACAACCGCGCCACCGCGGTCCCCAAGCGTCGTCGTCATCGGCGCGGGGTTCGGCGGCATGTCCGTCGCCCTGCGCATCGGCCGCACCGGCCACGCCGTCGACGTCCGACGCGACGTGCACGACACCTTCAACGCCGAGCTGCGCGACCGGCTGCCCAAGACGGTGTTCTCCACCGGCTGCCCGGGCTGGTACGCCACCGCGGACGGCAAGCTGACGACGGTGTGGGTCGGCTCCCACACCCGCGGGTTCCTCGTCAACGGCGTGGACCCGTCCGCCGCCGACGGGGACGGGTCGGACCGCCCCCTCGCTCTGGCGGAGGGACGGTGACCGGGCCCCTGACGGGCGTCCGCGTCGTCGAACTCGCCGGCATCGGCCCCGCCCCGTTCGCCGCGATGCTCCTCGCCGACCTCGGCGCCGACGTGGTGCGCGTCGAGCGCCCCGGGCCGCCCGGCCTCGTCGACGGACCCGGCCGCGACCTGCTGACCCGCGGCCGGCGCAGCATCACCGTCGACCTCGCCGACCCGGCCGGGCGGGACATCGTCCTGCGCCTCGTCGAAGGCTCCGACATCCTCCTGGAGGGCTTCCGGCCCGGGGTGACCGAGCGCCTGGGCCTTGGCCCGGACGACTGCCATCGCGTCCGCTCCCAGCTCGTGTACGGGCGGATGACCGGCTGGGGCCAGGACGGCCCGCTCGCCACCGCCGCCGGACACGACATCGACTACATCGGCGTGACGGGGGCGCTCTGGGCGATGGGCCGCCCGGACGCGCCCCCGGCCCCGCCGCTCAACCTCGTCGGCGACTTCGGCGGGGGCGCCATGTTCCTCGCCCTCGGAGTCGTCAGCGCCGTCCTGGAAGCCCGTACGAGCGGGCGCGGTCAAGTCGTCGACGCCGCCATGGTCGACGGCACGGCCCTGCTCACCACAATGTTCTGGTCGATGCGCGCGGGCGGCCTGTGGAACGACCACCGCGGGGCCAACGTCCTGGACGGGGCCGCACCGTTCTACGACGTCTACGCGTGCCAGGACGGCAAGTACCTGGCCGTGGGCGCGATCGAGCCGCAGTTCTACCACGAGCTGGTCGAGCGCACCGGCTTCGACGAGGACGGCGCATCGCAGTGGGACGTGGCGAGTTGGCCCGCGCAGAAGGAACGATGGGCGGCGCTCTTCGCGACCCGCCCCCGCGACGAATGGGCCGCACTCCTGGAAGGCACCGACGCGTGCGCCGCCCCCGTGCTCGACTGGCAGGAGGCGCCTGAACACCCGCATGTGAAGGCTCGGGGCACCTTCGTCGACGTGGACGGGGTACGGCAGCCCGCCCCGGCACCCCGATTCAGCCGCAGCGGAACCCGGCCCGTGACCCCACCCCCGGAGCCCGGCGAACACACCCGCCAGGTGCTCGCGGAACTAGGGCTGACGGAACCGGAGATCGAATCCCTGTTGTCCCGGGGCGTCATCAAGACGCGCCGCCCCGACCAGCGAAAGGCAAGGTGAAGGCCGGTGTCCCGGCAGCGAGTCATCGTGGTGGCCGGCGGTCACAACGGGCTGGTCGCGGAGTGCTACCTCAGGTCCGGCCCACCTTCCACGGATCCGAGATGCGAAGCCGCTTCTTCCTCGACCAGGCCCAACTCCTCGACCTGCCCGCCCACTCCCTCCCCGGCCGCGGCGCCCCCTGCTCACCGCCAAACCCGCCCGCACACTCGGCGACGCCGCGGTCCCGCGCATCGCCGCCAAGGCCCTGGGCCCCACCTTCGGCCCCGACCTGCTCTACCACTGCGCAGCCGAAATGAACCACCTCGCCTCCTTCCTCCCAGCCCTCCACGAGGAGTTCGAAGGCACCCCCTGAACCGACGACGAGCAGTCGTCAGCCGGGCGTGGACCACATGCAGCGGGCGGGGGCGCTGACCCGGCCACTCGCCGGCGCCCCGGTGTGACGACCGTGCTCGTACGCGAGAACGTGATCACCGCAGTGCGCCGCGCCTCCACCACCCTCGCCCCGGTGGCGGCGACCGTCGCCTTCGCCGTATTGATCTTGCGGGGCTTCAGTTGACACGGCCTGCTTGCCAGGCGGTCCCGTACTTTCGGTGAGGTGCGGCCCTCCGGCCATCGGCTGGGGGAGCAGCGGTCATGCGCGGTCGGACGGTGCGGCATCCGGGGCGCGGTCCGGCGCGCTGCGCCGGAAGAGGAGGCCGCAGACGACCATTCCGGCGGCATAGAAGGCGGCCGACCAGCCGAAGGCGGTGGAGTAGCTGTGCAGGGCGGACTGGGCGAGCGCCTCCTCGGTGGCCCTGTGGTCCGCGAGGTAGCCGGCGGCGGCGCCGGCGGCCAGGGTGCTGAGAAGGGCTGTGCCGATGGACCCGCCGACCTGCTGCATGGTGGTGACGGCGGCGGAGCCGACACCGGAGTCGCCCGGGTCGACACCGGTGGTGGCGGTGCTCATCGCCGTACTGATGGTCAGTCCCGTGCCGATGCCGAAGAGGACGAGCGGCGGCAGGATTCCGGTGGCGTAGCCGGAGTCGGCCTGCAGGGCGGTCAGCCAGACGAGGGCGGCAGCGGACAGGGTCATGCCGCACGGCACGATCAGTTTCGGACTGCACCGCGGTACGAAGCTGGAGAAGGCCGTGGAGGTCAGCATGATCGAGCAGGTCATCGGCAGGAACGCCAGGCCGGTCTGGACGGGTGAGTAGCCGAGCGTCTGCTGCAGGTAGTACGTGAGGAACAGATTGAGGCCGAACATCCCGATGGAGGAGGTGAAGATCGTGATGAGGGCGGCTCCGCGGTTGCGGTCCAGCAGGATCCGCAGGGGCAGCAGCGGGTGTGCCCCGCGGGCCTGCAGCCAGGCGAACACCGCGATCAGCGCCGCACCTGCCGTCAGGAAGACCCAGGTGCCCGCCGCGCCCCAGCCGAGCGTCTCGGCGTTGGCGCACCCGTAGACCAGGGCGAACAGGCCGGCCGTCACGGTGACCGCGCCGGGGAAGTCGATCTTCACGCCCTTGGTGCGGCCCTGGCGCGGCAGCAGCACCGCGGCTCCGACGAGGGCGACCGCGGCGAAGACGAGGTTGATGTACATGCACCAGCGCCAGTCGAGGTACTCGGTGAGTGCGCCGCCCAGGATCAGGCCCACGCCCGCACCTGCACCGGCCACCGCGCCGAAGACGCCGAACGCCCTCGCCCGCTCTTTGGCGTCGGTGAACGTCGTGGTGAGCAGGGCCAGCACGCTGGGCGCCAGCAGTGCGCCGAAGACGCCCTGGAGCGCCCGTCCGACGACCAGGACCTCGAAGTTCGGTGCGGCGCCGCCGAGCGCGGAGGCGCAGGCGAAGCCCGTGAGGCCGATCAGGAGGGTGGTCTTACGGCCGACGAGGTCGCCGATGCGACCGCCGAGCAGCAGCAAGCCGCCGAAGGCCAGCGAGTACGCGGTGACGATCCACTGCCGGCTGTCGGTGGAGAAACCCAGGTCCTGCTGGGCCGACGGCAGCGAGATGTTCACGACCGTCGTGTCGAGGGTCAGCATCAGCTGCGATATCGCGATGACCGCGAGGATCAACGTGCGGCGGGTGCGCTCCCCGGCCGCGGCCTGTCGCGCCTTCGGCGGGCCGGCGTCGTGGGCGGTGGTGGTACTCAAGGCTCTCTCCGTGGGTTCCGGCTCGGCTGCTGTGTGCATACGTCTGTGGGTCGGGCGGCTGCGGGTGACTGCGTGGTGACTACGGGGACGCGCCGTGCCGTCAGTGCGCCGCCGCCTCTGGCTCGGCGAGGCGGCGGAAGCGGCTGCCGTGGAAGACGAGCGGGGCGGTGTCGGGGTCTGCGTACGCGGTGTGCACGGCGAGCACCACGATGAGGTGGTCCCCGGCCGGCACCTCCTCCTGGACGGAGCAGTCCAGCCAGGCCGTCGAGCCCTCGATGAACACGGCGCAGCCGTCGGAGATCTGCCAGTCCACCCCCGCGAACCGGTCCCCGCTCTTCTGCGAGAGGCTCCGGCAGACCAGGTCGTGGGCCTCCCCGAGGACGCTCACCCCCAGGCGTGCCCCGGCCCTCAGCCTCGGCCACGTCCTGGAGGTGTTCTGCACGCAGAGGGATACGAGCGGTGGATCGAGCGAGACCGAGGTGAAGGAGCTCGCGGCCATGCCCTCGGGGCGGCCGTCGACGAGGCCGCAGATCGCGGTGACGCCGGACGGGAAGCAGCCGAAGGCCTGCCGCAGCCGTGTGGGGTCGTCCAGTGGAATGGTCTCGAGAACCATCGGTTCCTCCCTGGTCGTGGGCGGCGCCGAGCGGGCGGCGCTGTCGGTGGAAGCCCGGGCCCGAATGCCGAAGGTCGCGTGCACGGGCACGGGGCCGGATGCGGGCACGGTGGGGACCGGTGGTGCCCTCGGGCATGGAAGACCGGCGGATCGGCGGGGAAACGGGGAGCACGCGCCGTCCGCCGTACCGCCTCGGGCACGGTCGGTACTCACCGTAGTGGGGGCCCCGGGGCGCGGTCTGTCCGCTTGGCGCCGGGGGCATCCGCCGTGCGCCACATCTTGCCGCCCCGCGTCACCTGCGGGGAACCGCGGGCTCGGGGACTTCCGGGGCTCCCCCCGGCGGACGGGAGAAACGGTTGCGTTTCTCCCGTCCGCATGCCAGGATCAAATGAAACGGTACCGTTTTTCCGGAGGGAAGCATGGCTGATTCCGAGCACGCAAACGACTCCCGCGTCATCAGGCGCCCGCGTATGACCCCGGAGCGGGAGACCGAGCTGCTGCATGCGGCGCTCGACGTGCTGCGCGAGGCCGGCTACGAGGGGGTGTCGATGGAGTTGGTAGCCGCCCGGGCAGGCTGCAGCAAGGCCACCCTCTACCGGCAGTGGCAGTCCAAGGCGGGACTGATCGCGGCCGCGCTCCGCGCCTGCCTGCCGGTCGCGGACCTGGCCATCGACACGGGCTCGCTGCGCGGAGACCTGCTGGCGATCACGGAGCAGCAGCTGAGCGACAGGGCGGACGCCCTCCTCCTCGCGGCCGTGCACCACGCCGTCCTGACCGACGAGGACATGGCCACAGCGATGCGGACCGCGCTCCGCGCACCTGTCGCCGCGTCCCTGGAGCGGTTCGTCGACCGAGCCGTCGAACGAGGTGAGCTGGCAAGCCGGCCCGCCTCCGCCGACTTCCTGCCCCAACTGCTGTTCAGCCTGGTGATGGCCGGTCCCGTCGACGGTGTCACGGTCGACGCCGCGTTCCTCGCCCGCTTCGTCGACACCGTGCTGCTGCCTGTGCTGCAGCACGGCGGCAAGTGACCGCGACCCGCCCCGCGCAATCTGCCCCCGGACCGGCCATCACCGGTCCTGCCGACCGACGAAGAGGTGAAACAGTGGACGTACACGAGGCACTGGTGCCTCCGCTGGGCCGACGTTTCGAGGTGCTCCGCTCCTCCAAGCCCGAAGAGGTCCGCGCCTGCGTCGCTCACTGGCTGGCCCCGCACCGGGTCACGCCGGTGCACGGCGCGACGGAGGTGACGGCCGAGGTCTCGGCGGTCCGGCTGGGCCCGGTCTCGCTCGTCCACCTGCGGCACGACGGCGACAGGCTGCGCGTGAGGCACACCGATGAGGTGCCGCACTACGATGTGGCCCTTCCGGTCGAGGGCGCAGCCCGGCTGGAGTGCGGCGGCGAAGAAGCGGACCTCGGCGAGCGGTCGGCCGCGGTCATCTCCCCTCAGACGCGCGCGGAGATGGAGCTCGCAGACGGCTACTCACAGCTCCACCTGCGGATCGACAGGACCGCGCTGGAGCGGCACCTGGAGGGAATGCTGGGCCGGCCCGTACCGGGTCCAGTGCGCTTCCGGGTGGGCATGGACCTGGCCGGACCGGCCCTGGCGTCGTGGGCCCGCACCGTCGGCGTACTGGTCAGGGATCTCAACGAACCCGGCGGGCTGAGCGCCCAGGGGGACGCCGCCGACCTGTGGACGGAGTTCCTCCTCTCCGGCCTCCTCCGCGCCCAGCCGCACAACTACAGCGAGGCGCTCGCCCGGCGCGACGCCACCCACTCGATCCCCGTGAGGGTGCGGCGGGCCGTCGACCTCATCGACGACGAGCCGGCCGCGGACTTCTCCCTTGCACGACTCGCGGAGGCGGCCGGCGTCGCCCCGCGCTCGCTCCAGCGGGACTTCCGGTCCTACCTGGGGGTCTCACCCCGGCAGTACGTGGAGCGCACCCGACTCGCCCGGGCCCGCGCGGACCTGGTCGCGGGGGCGGGAGCCACCGTGGCCGACATCGCCTACCGCTGGGGCTTCAGCCATGTGTCGCGGTTCGCCGGGGCCTACCGCAAGCAGTACGGCGAGACGCCGTCCCAGACGCTGCGCACCACGGCGGACACCGGCCGGGTACGGCTCGCGCGGGCGATGTAGCCCCCGTGCGCACTGCTGCAGGGGGCGGCGGCGCAGCTCGTGTCGCCAGCCGGACGGACTTGGCATTCGCCGGATCGGTGATCAGCCGGAGCACTCATAGCGTGGAGTTCGCGAGGCGCCGGAGAACGAAGGCGGGGCGCGCATCCGGCAATTCAGCCACCACCAAGGAAAGGTCAGACCGCAGCATGAGCGCGATCAGCAACGAGCCCGAGAAGCTCAAGTTCATCCACACCTACGGACCCGGGCTCCACTCGCACGAGCCGGACCCCGACGTGCACGACCCGAAGTGGCAGCAGCGCCAGATCGACGAGTTCGTGGAGTTCGCGGTGCTGGCCGAGGAACTCGGCTACGACGGCCTGACCGTCACCGAGCACCACCACCCGGCGATGACCTGCCCCTCGCCGCACCTGCTCCTGGCCGCTGCGGCGATGCGTACCAGCCGTATACGGCTGGGGACCGCGGTCACGGTGCTGCCGCTCCACGACCCCGTACGGGTGGCGGAGGAGGCCGGCACCCTGGACCTGCTGAGCGGGGGCCGCTTCGAGCTCGGCCTCGGCAAGGGTGCGCCCGGCGAGCGCTTCGTGTCCGTCGGCCGGGAGCTGACCCGCGACGAGGCGGGCCGGGCCTGGCTGGAGGCCGTCGAACTGGTGTGGCTGCTGCTGATCGAGAAGGACGTCACCTACGACGGCGAGTTCTTCACGGTCGAGGCTCCCAGGACGCTCTCGACCCGTCCCCTGCAGGACTCCCTGCCGGTGTGGCTGGCCGGGGCCAGCCACGAGACGATGCAGCTGGCCGGGCGCCACGGCTGGAACATCATGCGCAACCTCGGGAGCAACGCCGAGCACCGCAAGGGCCTGGACGTCTACCTCGAGACCGCCGCCGCACACGGGCACGACAGGACCGGCGCGAACCTGATCGTCGAGAAGTTCGTCTGCATCGGCAGGACCGAGGCCGAGGCCGCGGAGTCCATGGGCCGGTTCGCGACCTCCTTCAAGCGCTTCGCCGCCGCCTACATGGCCGGCGGCAAGCGCGAACTCCCCAAGACAGACGGAGAGTTCGCCTTCGACAAGAAGGACAAGGACAAGCCCGCGCTGGCCGTCTTCGGCACGGTCGACCAGATCATCGACAGCCTCCAGCAGACCATCGACGAGACGGGCGCCCGCCGCCTGCTCGTCGAGACGTTCTCCGAAGCCGAGTCGCGCCTGCTCGCCGAAGAGGTCATCCCGGTGCTGCGGGAACGCAACGACCCGAAGGGCACGCAGCCCCAGGCCTCCGCGCAGAACGGGGCGCAGGCATGAGCGACACCGCAGTGCACCTCGCGGACCAGGGCTGCTTCTGGGTCGGAGTGACCTACGAGGAGCGCCAGGGCCAGCACCTCGCCGACGGCACCCAGTTGTACGTCGAGTACCAGATCCCGGCCGAGCAGACCCAGCCGTACCCGGTCGTGCTCGTCCACGGGGGCGGCGGACAGGCGACGGACTGGATCAGCACCCCGGACGGGCGACCCGGCTGGCGGACCCTGCTGCTGCAGCGCGGGTACGCGGTCTACCTGGTCGACCGTCCCGGCCACGGCCGATCCCCCCGCCACCTGGCCGAGACCGGGGCACCGGCCGGCCCCGGGGCAGGTCCACTCCCGTCGGCGGAGGCTCTCGGGTCCCTGTTCGCCGGGCGCGATGACCCGCTCCACACCCAGTGGCCCGGCACCGGGGACCGCGATGACCCGGCACTGGCCCAGCTCCTCGCCTCCCAGCGGCAGACCCCGTACGATTTCGGGCCCCACCATGAGCTGATGCGCCGACGCGGCGCGGAGCTGCTCGACCGCATCGGGCCCGCCATCGTGATCACAAGCTCGGCCGGCGGCCCCGCCGGCTGGCTGATGGCCGACGAACGCCCGGGACAGGTGCGGGCGATCGTGGGTCTTGAGCCCATGGGCCCCAGCGGCCCCATGCCGATGGCCTGGGGGCTCGCCGCTTCCCCGCTCACCTACGACCCGCCCGTCGCCGAGACGGCAGAACTGGCCCTGGTGAAGGCGCCGGGCCCGGACGGCGCCATGGTGACGATGCAGGCCGACCCGCCGCGGCGGCTACCGAACCTCGCCGACGTACCGATCGCCATCGTCTCCGGCGAGCGCTCCTTCGTCCGGGCCGCTGATGCCGGCACCGTTGCCTACCTGCGCCAGGCGGGCTGCAGCCGGGCGGACCACCTGTCACTCGGCGAGCTCGGAATCCCAGGCAACGGGCACCTGATGATGCTCGAGCGCAACAACGAGGCAGTGCTCGACATCGTGACCGACTGGCTGGCCAAACAGGTCGGATAGGCGCATGGGATGTGCGCATGGGATGACCGCCCCCGCAGGGCGATTACGTCGACTCGACGTGCGCGCTTTCGTAAGAGTTGAATCAACTGGAGGATGCAAGACTATGAGTAAGAAAATGTCGCGGCGCATTTTCCTCGGAGCGACCGGAGCTGCCGCGACGGCGGCCGGACTCGGGACGTGGGCTGCTGAAGCGACCTCGGAGACGGAAGACGCGGCCGAGGGCCAGCTCTTCGCCTACGTGGGCAGGCAATGCAAGGAGGAGAACGGGGAAATTTCGGGGATCGGGTCAACAAAGGGCGGCGGCATCGACGTCTTCCGTGTGAACATGACCGACGGCTCGCTGAAGCTGGTCAGCTCGACCGGAAAGGAGTCCGCCGATCTGAACAGCGACGGCATCTGCGCCTCCGAGGATGGGAGTTTCGTCTACTGCGTCAACCGCACGTCGGCGCTCGGGCAGGTCCCTGGAACCGGAGGCGGGGTGTATGCCTTCGCCATCAACCGCGAAGACGGATCCCTGAAGCACCTGAATACCATCCCCTCGATGGGCTCCATGCCGGCCTCTGTCGGGATTGACAAGACCAACTCACGGGTCGTCGTCGGAAACCACGGTGCCACCTCCAGGGTGGCGCTGGTCAAGAAGAAAAATGGCGTACCCGTGATCGAGCGCCCGACAGACAGCGCTACGGTGGCGCTCTTTCCCGTGAACAAGGATGGCTCCCTCGAATCGGCCACGGACGCAGGTGTCTTTACCGATCCGCCTGCGCCGGGCGATGAGGACCTTGCCTCCCGCTCACTCTCGATGCCCCTGGGCCCGCAGGCGGGATTCCAGATCGGTCCCGCCTGCCACGGCATCGTCCTCGACCGCACGGAGCGTTGGGTCATCGCGACGGACAACGGATACGATCGCCTCTACGTCTACGGCTTCGACCCCGCCTCGCGTCAATTCAAGTCGGGCAAGTCGTACCCGTTGCCGCCTGGAAGGTCGCCGCGACACATCGTCGCGCATCCGCGCGTGCCGTACCTTTTCATGACAAACGAGAGCCAGCCGAGCGTCTCCGTATTCCACTTCGATTCCAGGACGGGTGTGCCGGAGCTCATCCAGACGGTCGCCACGATTCCGGGAGGCGATACGTCCGCGCCGCCCGCCAAGGCCCCAGGATCCGATTCTCCGGCAGGGCTCGGCAAGGAGGTATCGCCCACGGATATCCGCATCCACCCGAACGGGAAGTTCGTCTACAGCGCGAACCGCCACCTCAACGGTAAGGACACCATCGCCGTATTCGAAGTCGATGAGCGTACGGGGCGTCTGACGAGGGTGGATGTCGTGGAGACCGGCGGCAAGGGAAATAGGGAGTTCAATATCGAGCCCTCCGGTAAGTTTCTGTTCTCCTGCAATTCGGACTCCGACGACGTCATCTCGTACTCCGTGGATCCTAAGACGGGCAAGCTGACCCAGACGGCGAAGACCACCGTTCAACGTGTGTCTGTGATTACCTTCGCGATGATCTGAGGCCCATTCAGTACTCGAGAGCATCGGGCTGGGCCGGGCTCGTGACGGCTCAGCCCGAATCCACCGGAGGACGAGCATGGACTTCAATGTCGAGACCGCGACCGCGGCAGTCGTGGAGAGCTTCAGCGACGGAGTGGGAGGCCGCGACGCCGGGCAACGGACGCGGTCTCTTCCGCACCGACGACCAGGGCCGCTACTGGTTCCGTACCGTCCTCCCCTCCCACTACCCGATCCCCACCGACGGCCCGGCGATAAGGAGGACGCCGAGCGCTTCGGCACGACAACCCCCTTCGTCCACGCCGTCTTCGACATCGTCCTCGCCCCCGCCCCGGAGACAGCACCGTGACCGCACCGCCCTCGGTGCCCCCTCGCTCCCTGGCCGCCCTCGGCCTCACCGGGAGCGAACTCGCCCACGCAGCCGCCCAGGCGGAGCAGCAGCCCTGCGCCAACCCCCGCCCGGTCACCGGCGAAGCCGTCCACTCCCTGCTGGCAGAAGCCTTCGCCGGCACACTCACCCCCTGAAGAGATGAGGAAAGGCAGTCATGAACGTTTCGCGAACTCCGGTCGAGGTGTTCGAGGCATACGTGGCAGGTGTCAACAGCGGAGACATCGACGCGGTGATGGAACTCTTCGACGACGAGGTCACGGCTGCGGAAATGACCCGCGCCATTTGGGGAAAAGCCGGCGACAGCATGAAGGAAGTACTGCGCAATTACATCAACTCGGCGGTCATCCAGTCCGATGGATCGATCAAGGTCATCGGAGTGGTGACGGCCGACGAGTGGGTGTACGGCGTACTCGAGCTCCGGAGCCAGTTCGTGTCGTCGCTCGGTATCGAGCGCATCCGTGGGATCGACGAACTACAGGTGCAGAACGGGCTGATCACGGCGTTCCAGTTCATCCCAAGCGTGAACGACGAGCAGACGATGGTGTTCAGCCGCGCCGCCGGAGGTGGTGACATCCCTGGCCCTCCCGGGGAGGGCCAGGGATAGCGCACAGCCATGCGGGCGACCACCAGGCTCGGTGTGCCCATCGAGCCGACCCCGGCCTGTGCGGACAGGAGCAGCGGCCGTGGCTGATGGGCGCCGAGGTACGTCAGGCCGGGGCGCCGCCTGGTGGCACACCACCGCGTTCACCTGGTGGCGCAGTGCGCTGGTGGGTCGTTGGAATGGTGTGCGTGACGTCAACGAGCTTGTAGATGTGGTGATTTCGGGTCTGTCCCCGCTTGTCATCGAGCGAGTGGCCGACGAGGCGAGCTGATTGTGGTGCGGGCACGGACACCGCAGGACCCAGTGCCGTGCCCGGGCTGCGGGGTTGCGTCCGGGCGCGTGCACGGCTGTCACCTGCGGACGGTGGCCGATGTGTCGGTGGACGGTCGGCGGGTGGTGGTTCGTGTGCGGGTGCGGCGCCTGGTGTGTCGCACGCACGGCTGCCGTCACACCTTCCGCGAGCAAGTGCCCGGGGTGCTGGCGGGAACTCCTTCTCCTCCCTGTCCGCGACCCAGTACTGACCCGCCTGCACGACCAGGTCGGCCGGGATCAGCCGGCCTGCCGGACCGTGCCGTCGAGCAGTCGCTTGCGCAGGACGAACTTCTGCACCTTGCCGGAGGCGGTGCGCGGGAACTCGGCTGCCTCGTACAGGAATTCGGGCCACTTCTGCCGGGCGAGGCCGGCGGCCGCGAGGTGCCGGCGGATCTGGTCGAGGGTCGGGACGGGATGCCCGTCCAGCGGGCGCAGCACGGCTGCGGTGCGCTCGCCGAGCCGCTTGTCCGGGATACCGACGACACTCACCTCGGCGACCCCGTCGAGGGTGGCGACGAGCTCCTCTATCTCCTTGGCGCCGATGTTCTCGCCGCCGCGGATGATGATGTCGGAGACCCGGTCGGTGATGGTGAGGTAGCCGTCGTCGTCCAGAACGCCGATGTCGCCGGTGTGGTACCAGCCGTCGGCGTCCACAGCGGCGGCGGTCAGTTCGGGGTCGGTGTAGCCGAGGAACAGGTCGGGGCCGCGGCTGAGGATCTCGCCGTCGTCGGCGAGGCGGATCTCGTTGCCGGTGAGGGGGCGGCCGTCGGTGCCGAGCCGCTTCTCCTCCGGGTCGTCCAGGGAACAGCCGGTGATGGTGGGGTGTTCGGTGGAGCCGTACGCACGGAAGACGCCGACACCGAGGGCGGTGGCGCGGTCGGTGACGGCGCGCGGCACGGTGGAGCCGCCGAGCCCGGCGAACGGCATCAGCTTGACGTGCTCGGGAGTGAAGTCGGGGTGGTCGAGGAGGCTGGTGAGGAAGTAGGTGGAGCCGCCGTTGACGCCAAGGCCCTCGCCGGTCATCAGGCGCAGCACCTCACCGGGCTCCCACACGTCGATGAGGCTGATCGGCAGTCCGCGCCGCAACGGTACGACGAAGCCGTTGAGCAGGCCGGTGAAGTGGCCGACGGGGGCGCCGGTGAGCTGGGGCGGGCCGCCGTGCGGGTACATCTCATCGAGCTGGCGGGCCTCATGGCCGAGCGAGCGGTGGGTGTGCACGACGCCCTTGGGGTCGCGGGTCGTGCCGGAGGTGAAGCCGACGAGGGCGGGTGCGTCGGGGTCGACGGCAGCGGGCTCGGCGAGCGGATCCGCGTCGAGGAGATCAGCGAAGGGGGTGGCACCACGGGGCAGGGCGGCGGCCGGGGTGTCGCCGACGGTGAGCCAGAGGGGGCCGCCGTCGCCGGGCGCGGGCAGCAGCCGCCGGTACGTCTCCAGGTAGTCGACGCCGCGGAACCGTTCCGCCGTGACGACCAGGGACGGCCGGGTGGACCGCAGGATGTACCCAGCCTCCTTGGCACCGTAGAAGTGGACGATCGGGACGACGACGGCGCCGAGGTACGCGGCGGCGCAGAACGTCACGCCTGCCTCGGCCCAGTTGGGCAACTGGAGGACGATGACATCGCCGGGGCCGATGCCGCGGGCGCGCAGCGCTGCGGCCAGGCGGCGGGCGCTGTCGTCGATGTCGCGGCAGGTGCCGCGCCAGGGCCGGTGGGCCGAGTGCACGGTGAAGGGGGCGGACCGCATCCGGTGCATGCCGTCGGCGACGGTCCGCCCGAGCGTTACGCCGGTCCACCAGCCCTCGGCGCGGTAGCGGGCGGCGAGTTCGGCCGGTACGGTGCGCAGCTTCCACTCGTGTCCGGTCCGGCCGACGCCGTCGGAGGGTGCCATCACTTCCTGCCTTCCGGTGTGAGCGCGTTCCATGCCGCGACCTCGTCCAAGGGCCGTTCCGGGAGCGGGTAGCGGCCCACCAGGGTGCGCAGCAGCGTGCGGTCGCCGGTGGCGGGCAGCGCGTCGAGCTGGGTGGCGGAGCGGCGGCAGGCGAGCAGCCGGGTCAGCTCCCAGTCGTCGGCGAGCCGCACCTCCAGGGCGGTGGCCGGGCCACCGATGACGACGTCGCTCGTCGGCGTCCGCAGCCGTACCCCCGGGCCGTCGTCCCCGAACGGCCGGAGCCCGCTGACGTGATCGACGAGACACGGCAGGACGGCGGTCAGGCCGGAGCCGTGGTCGGTGGCGGCCGGGCCGACGGCGGCACGCAGGTCCTGCTCGTGTGTGACGGCGTCGACGACCAGGCCGGGGCCGACCCGGCCGCGCAGACGCTCGCGGAGCACGGGGAGCGTCAGCGCCCACTCCTCCCCCAGCTCGTGCCAGGAGTGCCGTTCGCGCTTGCGGACCTCCTCGTCGATCCAGCCCTGGATGTCCTTGGGCAGGGGCTGCGCGGAGGCGAGCCAGGACGCGGTCCCGACCACGTGCGCGACGAGGTTCCGGGCGGTCCAGGCGGGGCACGCCGGAACGGGCAGCGCGGGGTCGGCGCTCGTGCTGGCCAGGCGGAGCAGCCGAATGGCGGCGTGCTCGTACGCGCTGAACAGGGCCTGGCCGTCCGGCAATTCGGGGTCTGTCATGGGGGCCTGCTCCTTGTCGGTGCGGTGGCTGGGCGGGGGGCTCACGCGGCGGGCGGCCTCCTCGGGGACGACGGGGTGCGGTGTTCGACGACTCCTGCTGGCTTAATTTTCTAATCTTAGCTATCTATGACGTAGTTGCCATCGGCGTCAACCCTTCCGACGCCGCTGCATCGCCCCGTCCGACAACAGGAATTGAGGGACCGCCATGCGCTTCTACGTGGACCACCCCAACCCGGACGGCGACTGGGCCGATCCCGCCGTCATGGCCGCCTTCGCCCGGGCCGCAGAGGAGGCGGGCGTCGAGGCGATAGCCGTGAGCGATCACCCGGCCCCCTCGCGCAAGTGGCTCGACCACGGCGGCCACAGCACGTTCGACCCGTTCGCCGCCCTGTCCTTCCTCGCCGCCGCAACGTCCACCATCCAGCTGATGACCAACCTCACGGTGGTCCCGTACCGCAACCCGTTCCTGCTCGCGAAGTCGATGACCTCGCTGGACGTCCTCTCCGGCGGGCGAGCCCGGTTCATCCTGGGCACGGGCTATCTGCGCTCGGAGTTCGCGGCGCTCGGCGTCCCGTTCGAGGAGCGCAACGCACGGTTCGACGAGGGTGTGCAGGTGCTGCGCGGACTGTGGGCCTCGCCTTCGGAGTTCCACCACGACGGGTCGGACGTCACCGCGCGCGGGGTGACGCTCTCGCCGCCACCGGTGCAGCGGCCGCATCCGCCGCTGTGGGTGGGCGGCAACGCGCGGCTGTCGCGGCAGCGTGCGGCACGCTGGGCGAGCGGCTGGGCGCCGCTCACGAACGGCGGGGCCGCGGTGGCGACGACGGCGCGGACCGCCGTGATCACCTCGGACGCGCAACTCGCTGCCCAGATCGAGGAGATCAGGGGTTGGGTGGGCGAACAGGGCCGCGATCCGGACGCTTTCGACGTCGCCTCGTCGGGTGTGGCGGAGCCGCAGCCGGGCGCGAGTGCGGACGAGTGGCTGGACCACCTCGCCCGACTGGAGAAGCTGGGCGTCACATGGACGCCCGTCCCGGTCGACACGTCCTCGCCGGGCGCGGCCACGGACGGGCTGCGGGCGTTCGGCCGGGACGTGATCGCCCGGGCACGCTGACCCGGACGCAGGGACGCAGGCCGTCAGCGCCGGAATGCCGCCTGCCCGCCGCGCGCCTTCGCCAGCTCCACGAAGGCGCGGCCCTCGGTGCGCAGGACGGCGTCTGGATCGGACTCCAGGGCGTTGTCGCGGAACATGCCCTTGGTCAGGCGTACTTGGCGGGCCGGGAAGCCCGCGATGGTGTCGGCGATCCCGACTGCCGCCTCCAGCAGCTCGTCGTCGTCCACGACGGACGTCACCAGTCCGATCCGCTCGGCTTCCGCCGCGTCGACGGTGCGTGCCCGCAGGCAGAGGTCGACGGCCCGTCCCTGGCCGACGAGGCGCGGCAGCAGCGCGGAGCAGCCCAGCTCCGGCATGACGCCGAGCCGCAGGAAGGGGAAGGAGAAGGTCGCCGAGCGGGCCGCGATACGGATGTCGGCGGCGAGCAGGTGGGTGACACCGAGCCCGACGGCCGGGCCGTTGACCGCGGCGACCACCGGCTTCGACTCCCGCAGGAGATGCAGCCAACTGTCGCCGGGCGTCATGGCGAGGGAGCCTACGTTCGGGCGCCGGCCGCTCGCGTCCGGCGGCTCGGGCGGGGCTTTGACGTCGACGCCGGCGCTGTAGTGCGTACCGGTGGCGGTCAGCAGCAGCGCGCCAACCGTCTCGGCGGCGTTGGCACGGCGGACGGCGGCGACCACCTCCCGGTAGACGGGCACGCTCCAGGCGTTGCGGCGCTCGGGCCGGTCGACCGTGACGATCGCGACGCGGCCGCGCTCGGTGTAGCGGATGTGCTCGGGCTGGTGCGTGCCGGTGCTCATGTGCCCCCCGGGGTGCCTGCTCGATGGCCTCTTGCGGCGGCCACCAACATTAGTCCATCTTATCTATGATAGACATCATCGCCCTTTCGCGGGGATGCGAGCCCGCCGCGAGGCAGCCAGCTGGAGGAAGCCCGTGCCCGACCCCGACTTCGGCCGCATCACCGACGAGAAGATCGAGCGGCTGCGCAGCCGTATCGGCGTCGACCTCGACCCGGCGAACTTCGAACCGCCTGCGTCCGGTGAAATCCGTCCAGATCACACGGAGTTCACCGGCTTCAATCACCAGGTCACTGCGGACGGCGTCCGTCACTTCGTGCACGGCTACGGCGACGACAATCCGCTGTACTGCGAAACCGGCCACGCGGCGAAGACCTCCTGGGGCACCCTTATCGCCCCGCCCACCTTCGCCTGGACGATGTATCTGCCGCCCGCCGACACCGACGTCACCTACCGGGGTGGCGACGAACCACCCCGCCGACTCCGACCCGAGCTCCAGCCGCTCTTCGACGGCGACCCGCTGCGCGGCACGGGCGCGCTCCAGTCCCGCCTGGAGTACGAGTTCTACCGGCCGCTGCGTGAGGGCGACCGGCTGTTCGCCAAGCGATCCCTGCTCGCCGTCGAGGACAAGCGCAGCAGCTGGGGTGGCCGGGCCGTGCACGTCACCTGGGGCCTGGTGACCTGGAACCAGTACGGCGAGACCGTCCACCTGCAGCGCGGCACCTGGATCCGCGCGGAACGCCGGCCGGCTGGGTCGTCCGCCGGCCGCAAGTCCGTACAGCCCGCCGCCGAGCCCTACACCCAGGAGCAGCTCGACGCGATCGACGCCGCCTACGCGGCCGAGGCCGAGCGCGGGCGGCGCGGGGCGGTGCCCCGGTACTGGGAGGACATCGAGGTAGGCGAGGAACTTCCGCCCCTGGTCAAGGGGCCGCTGCGGCTCACCGACGTCATCCTGTGGCACGCCGGCTTCGGCCAGGCGTTCCCCACCTACGCCTTCCGCCGTGCCTGGGAGAAGCGGCGCCAGACGCCGGGCCTGTACACGCCGAACGAGTACAACGTCCCGGACATCGTGCAGCGGATGCACTGGGACGCGGACTGGGCGCGCAAGGTCGGCGCGGCCGAGCGCTACGACTACGGGGCGCTGCGCGAGACCTGGCTGTGCCAGCTGCTGGGCGACTGGGCGGGCGACGAGAGCTGGGTGAGCAGTCTGGACGTCGAGCACCGCAAGTTCAACTACATCGGCGACACGACCTGGGTGAAGGGCAGGGTCACCGGCAAGACGCGCACCAGCGCCGGGCTGCGCGTCCAGCTGGAGGTGTGGTGCGAGAACCAGCGCGGCGAGGTGACCTCCCCGGCCACCGCGGAACTCGCCCTGCCGTCCCGCACAGCACCGCTGAGGCTGCCGTCCCCGGGCCATGACGATCCCCTGGACCTCCTGCGCGCGGAGACCGAGCGGCTCGGCCCGGCCGGCCGGGGCGCGTGAGCGTGTGGTGTGCCGCGCCCCCAGGCGGCGCGGCACACCACAGCGGTCCCCTCGCCTGCCCCGTACCGCCCCTCGTCGTTTCGGGGGCCGCTCAGCCCAGCGGTGACGTCGCGAACGGGACGGGGTCCTCGCCGTGGGTGTCGGAGCGGAAGATGCGTTTCCTGAAGCGCCAGCCCTGCTCTGTCCTTACCAGGTAGTCCTCGTAGACGCCCGAGCCGGACACCTCCCAGGGCGCGTCGGCGTTCGCCCGGGACACCCAGAACATGTAGCCCGAGGCGAGGGCGCCCTCGTCGGTCCGCTGGATCACGTACGAGGTGTTGAAGTGGCGCATCCCCTTCGACTGGCTGTCGCGGAGTTTCTCGTAGAACCCGACGAGTTTCTCGCGCCCTTCGAGGGTGTAGTGGCCGATGATGTCGAAGACCGCGTCGTCGGTGAAGAGCCAGGACGCGTTGCGCGGCGAGCCGGGATCGACGTCGCGGGCGTAGAGGCCGTAGAGCTGGCTGATCTCGATGTAGTCGGCGGGCGGGAGGCCCGGGTCGCCGGATGCGGGCAGGGTGTCGATGGCCATCGCTGTCGTGGTCCTTCCTTCTGGGATCAGGATCAGCCGATCTCGCCGACGACGGTGCCCACCGGGTACGTCTCCTCCGGCTGGGCCTTGATCGTCAGAGTTCCGGCGACCGGTGCCTCGATCTCGGTCTCGGTCTTGTCGGTGGCGAGGACGTAGACGGCCTGGCCGGCCTGGACCGTCTCGCCGTCCTCGACCAGCCACTCGGTGAGTTCCCCCTCGGTCATGGCCACCCCGAGCTGGGGGATGGCTAGCTCCGTCGCCATGCACCGTTCCTTTCGGTCGACGTGCCGACAGGGCGGCCACAGCACGCCCTCGGCGCCTGGTTCTCCGGCTGCCGGGGCATGGCGACCCCCACTAGGTCAATGATATCTATGTTAGATATCACGAACTCTGACGCTCACCCTGATCGCTGTCAAGGACGGGGAACGGACCCGGAGTTGACCGCATCGACACCGGACGGAGGGCCTGATCCGCTTGAACGTGTACGAGCTGCGCCGCAACGATCCATCGCTGGACGAGGAACAGCAGGCGGTACGCGAGGTCTTCGCGGACTTCTTCGCCCGCGAGAGCCCCACCCCGGTGGTCCGCGCCGCCGAACCACTCGGCTTCAACCGCGGACTGTGGTCGAAGCTGCTGGGGCTGGGGGTGGCCGCCATGGGCCTGCCGGCCGAACTCGGCGGCGACGACGCCACCTTGGTGGACCTGGCGATCGTCGCCGAGGAGTGGGGCCGGCGCATCGCCCCGGTGCCGCTCGCCGGACACATCACCGCGACCCGCCTGCTGGGCCGCCTGGACGCACCGGCCGACGTGCTCGACGAGGCCCGGAGCGGACGTCGCATCACCACCCTGGCGCTGTCCCCGGTGTTTCCGGGCGGGCCGGCCCAGCTCGTCCCGGACGCGGCCGCAGCGCCCGACGTCATCGCGCTCGCCGGCGACGAACTCGCCCTGCACCGCGCGAGCGAGCCCGCCAAGCACGTCCCGAACCAGGGCTGCACACCACTCGGCCGCTGGTCGCCCGAGGATGCGCCGGACGGCCGGACCGTCCTGGCCGGCGGCCCCGCCGCGCACGCCGCACACGCGCGGGCCGTCGCCGAGTGGAAGCTGCTGACGGCCGCCGGGCTCGTCGGCCTCGCGGCCGAAGCCCTCGCGCTCGGCGTCGAGTTCGCCAAGACCCGCGAGACGATGGGCGTCCCGATCGGCACCCTGCAGGGCGTCGCCCACCCGCTCGCGGATACCGCCATCCAGATCACCGGCGCACGCACCCTCGTCCACAAGGCGGCCTGGCTCACCGAGAACGAGCCGGGCACCCACCCCGGCCTGCCCCTGATGGCCCACATCACCGCCCGCCGCGCCGCCACGCTCGCCACGACGACGTCCGTGCACGTCCAGGGCGGCCTCGGCTTCACGACGGAGGCGGACGTCAGCCTCTACTTTCTGCGGGCGAAGGGCTGGGGTGCCCTCGCCGGCGACCCGACGGCGGACTTGACGGGCATCGGAGCACGGCTCGTCGCGGCAGCGGCGCTGGGCGTCTGAGAGGAGACGGGCATGGACTTCGGAATCGTCGAACTGACCGAGGAACAGCTGGCGTTCGCGAGGGAGCTGCGGGCCTTCCTGGACGAGACCGTCACGGATCAGGTGCTCACCGAGGAGGCGGAGACCGGGGCCGGATTCAACGAGCAGGTCCATCTGGCGCTCGGCGCGCGTGGCTGGCTGATGCCCGAGCGGCCGCCGGCAGAGGGCGGTGCGGGGCTCGACCCGGTCTGCTGCCGCCTGCTCGAGCTCGAGCTGGAGCGCTACCGGGTACCGACCATCACGGCCGGGACGACCGGGCTGGTCTGGCAGGCCGTCGAACGGTACGCGCGGCCGGAACTGCGCGAGGCCCTGCGCCCGCGCGTCGCGGCCGGCGAGGTGCGCTTCTGCCTCGGTTACACGGAGCCGGACGGCGGCTCGGACATCGCAGCCGCCAAGCTCAGGGCCATCCGGGACGGCGACGACTGGATCCTCGACGGCTCGAAGATGTTCACCACCGGCGCCCAGAACTGCCAGTACACCTTCCTCCTCACGCGCACCGACCCGGACCGGCCCAAACACAAGGGCCTGACGATGTTCCTGGTCCCGCTCGACCTCCCGGGCATCGAGATCCAGGGCATCCGCGCCTTCAGCGGCGAGCGCACCAACCTCGTCTACTACGACGGCGTGCGCCTGCCCGACCGCTACCGGCTCGGCGAGGTCAACGAAGGCTGGACGGTGCTGCACGGCCCGCTCGACGCCGAACACGGCCAGGGCGCGCCGACCGGGCTCGGCGATCTGTCGCGCGGCGATCCCTTCCTCCGTGTCCTCGCCTGGGCACTCGACGACGCCGCCGCATGGGCCGCGCGTCCCGGCCCCGACGGGCGGCGCCCGGCCGACGACCCGACCGTACTGCTCCGCCTCGGCGAGGTGGCCACCGCCCTGGAGGCCGGCCTGTGCACGGCCGGCCCGGAGGGCCGGGTCAAGGGCTCGGAGGTCCTGATCGAAGCCTCCGCCGAGCTCATCGACCTGATCGGACCGGCCGCCCTGCTCCCACCAGGCACGGACGGCGCCCCTGGCGACGGCGCGATCGAACACGCCCACCGCTTCGCCCAGGGCACGGCCACCTACGGCGGCACGCTGGAGGTCTTCCGCAACGTCATCGCCCAGCACACCCTCGGCCTCCCCCGCCCGTCCTACCCCGGCAGCCGGCGCTTCCTCCCGGCCGGGCGCCGCGCGGAATGACGCCCGCCCCACGACGAAAAGGAGTCCTGGCCATGCCCCGTCTCTGGAGCAAGAACGGCCGCCCGCTGACGTTCGAGGGCAACGAGGTCTGCACACCGTCCGGCGCGCCGGTGGGCCACGTCAAGGGCGACCGGGTGTTCCGCCACGACGACGGGACGTACGTCGGCACGTTGGTCGGCGAGCGCCTCGTCTACCGCAGCTACGACGCCGACGGCCCAGACCGCCCCTACACCCGCACCGTCACCGAGCCCGCGACCGACCCCGCTCCCCCGTCCCGCACCTGGGGCGACGAGCCGATGCTGCCCGAGTGACATCGGGCCGAGGCAACGCCTCTCGCCCGCATGGACAGCACACGGATCGGCAGAACACGGATCGGCACAGCACCGGTCGCCGGCACACGTATTGACAGCACACCACCGCACTGCAAGATTGCAATCATAGATATCTTAGAGATCCTTGGAGGGGGCGATCGGGCATGGCTGAATCGACCGAGCGAGCGACCGGGACCGTGTCACCCGGGACGGAACCGGACACCTCGAAGGTGCCCTACCGGATCGAGGACGATCTGCTGATCCCGGCCGAGCGCTACTACGACCCGGTGTTCTTCGAGGCCGAGAAGAAGCTCTGGATGCACTCCTGGCAGCACGCCTGTCACGAGTCGGAGATCCCCGAGCCCGGCGACTTCACCGAGTACCGCATCCTCGATCAGTCGGTGATGCTCATCCGCCAACAGGACGGCAGCGTCAGGGCGTTCTACAACGCCTGTCGGCACCGCGGCACCGCGCTGGCCTGCGGCACCGGCACCTTCCAGGGCGACCAGGTGGTCTGCCCCTTCCACGGCTGGCGCTGGAACCTGGACGGCACCAACTCCTACGTCTACAGCCGCTCCGGGTTCCGCCCCGACACCGTCGAGCAGTCCGAGCTGGACCTGCCCGAGATCCGCACCGGCCTCAAGTGGGGCTTCGTCTGGATCAACTTCGACCCCGACGCGATCTCGCTGGAGGAGAACTTCGCGGGCGCCGACCAGGCCCTGGACCCGCACGGCTTCGAGAAGATGCACGTCAAGTGGTGGCACCAGATCGAGTTCCAGGCCAACTGGAAGATCGCCCACGAGGCGTTCCTCGAGGCGTACCACATCATGCAGGCCCACCCCGAGATGGCGCTGTTCCTGCGCGACGACGCCTACAACGCCTACCCGATGGCCCGTTACGGCGCGAACCCGGCCCGCGGCCACATGTGGACGGACCCCCGCAAGCCGCTGCTCGGGACGGAGCCGGAGCCGGACGGGCCGCAGCCCTCCCCCGCGCAGCACTTCGTCGCCCAGCTCCGGGTGCAGTGGCAGGGCGCGCGGTCGATGGCGACGGAGCAGCAGCTGGAGATCGCCGAGGAGCTCGTCGACAAGCTGTCGTCCGACGAATTCTTCGCGGAGTTCTTCAAGCGCGTGTACATGGACGCGGCCGCGCGCGGCATCCCGATGCCGCCGCGCACGGAGGAGATGACCGGGCACTGGGCGACGTTCCCGTCCTTCACCGGCGTCGTCGTGATCGGCACCGCGCTCGCTTACCGCGCCCGCCCGCACCCCACCGACCCCAACAAGTGCGTCTACGACTTCTGGGCGCTGGAGATCCCGCCGGAGGGCACCGAGGTCACCCGGCCGCAGATAGCCGCCGATGACGCTCCCAGCTGGGACGATCTGTGGTTCGTGCAGCAGGACGCGAGCAACATCGAGCGGATGCAGATCGGTATCCGGGCCAGGACACACACCCACAACCGGCTCGGCATCGACCTGGAACGCATGATCACCAACTGGCACCGGCACCTGGACCGGCTGCTGGCCGAGCACCTGTGAACCCGCAGCCGCGAACGGCCCGGCCCACCCACTCCGTGCGGGTGGAGCCGGCGGGTGTGACGGTCGAGGTCAGGCGCGGCGAGACTCTCTTCTCCGCCGCGCTGCGGGCGGGCTACGACTGGCCGTCCATCTGCCTCGGCCAGGCCACCTGCACGCACTGCCACGTCCGGCTGCTCGCGGGCGCGGAGCACGTCCGCGAGGGCGCCGACGACAACGAGCGGCGGGTGCTCCAGCGGGTGGCGCGCCGCCTCTACGGAGGAGAGGCGGACGGCGTCCGTCTCGCGTGCCGGCTGCGCACCGACGGCGACCTCGTCGTCGAACAGGCCACGTTCCGCGGGGAGAAGCGGACCGGCGGCTGAGCCACCGGACCACTCGCCACCGCAGGAAGCCCCCGATCGAAGCGACAGGGAGCACAGGCATGGCACACACGTCGGCCTCGTCCGGCTACGACGTCATCATCATGGGTTTCGGCGCGACGGGGGCCTGTGCGGCCATCGAGGCCGCCGACGCCGGGGCCCGCGTCCTCGTCCTGGACCGCGGCTACGGGGGCGGGGCGAGCGGGCTCTCCGGCGGGGTCGTCTACGCCGGCGGCGGCACCGCCCAGCAGCGGGCCGCCGGGCAGGACGACAGCCCGGAGAACATGTACCGCTATCTGCGGCAGGAGGTGCGCGACGTCGTGAAGGACGAGACGCTGCGCCGGTTCTGCGAGCAGAGCGCGCCGACCGTGACCTGGCTGGAGCGGCAGGGGGCGGAGTTCCGGGGCACGCTGTGCCCGTACAAGACCTCGTACCCGACCGACCGGCACTACCTCTACCACTCGGGCAACGAGAAGGCCTGGCCGTACACGGAGGAGGCGAAGCCCGCCGCGCGCGGCCACCGGCAGGTGGCTCCGGGGCTGGCCTCCGGCCAGTATCTGCTGCGGGCGCTGATGGGTTCGGCGCAGCGCAAGGGGGTGGAGTTCCGGCCGCAGAGCCGGGTGCACTCGCTGATCGTCGAGGACGGCCGGGTGGCGGGCGTGAGTTATCGCGGCGCGGACATCGGCGGCCGGTTCGGGGAGCGGCACCGGCAGCTCACCAAGTGGGCGGAAAAATTCGGGAATTGGTACCCGCCACTGGGCGCGAAGTTCGCGGCGCGGGCCGAAGCGCTGTGGCAGCGGGAGGCCACCGAGCGGGAGGCGCGCGGGCGGACGGTGATCCTGGCCGCCGGCGGTTTCGTCTTCAACCAGGAGATGCGGCGGGAACACGCGGGCGGCTACCGGGACATCCAGCCGCTCGGCACGGTCGGCGACGACGGCACCGGGATCCATCTGGGCCTCGACGCGGGCGGCAGCGTCGCCCACCTGGAGCGGATGACGGCCTGGCGGTTCCTGTCGCCGCCGAGCGCGATGCTGCAGGGCATCACGGTCGGGGTCTCCGGGCAGCGCATCGCCAACGAGGACCTCTACGGCGCGACGCACTCGCACATCATGGTCACCGAGCACGCCGCGCAGGGCCGCCTGATCCTGGACGCCCGGCAGTGGAAGCTGGTCCGCTCGCAGATCAGGGAACAGACGCTGAGCTTCCAGCGGGCGCAGACCATCTACCTGATGACCAAGGGCCATGTGAAGGCCGGCAGCATCGAGGCGCTGGCGGCGAAGACCGGCGTCGACGCCGCGGGCCTGCGCCGCAGCGTCGACGCGTACAACGACGGCATCACCTCCGGAAAGGGCGACCCGGCGCACAAGGCGCGCGAGCTCTGCTCCCCGATCGTCGAGGCGCCGTTCTACGCCATCGACATCTCGGTGAAGAACGCCCGCTTCTTCCCGGCCCCCGGGCTGACCCTGGGCGGGCTGCGGGTCGACGAGGAGAGCGGGGAGCTGCTGGACACGCAGGGCGGAACGGTGCCCGGCGTGTACGCGGCCGGGCGCACCGCCGTCGGCATCTGCTCCAACAGCTACATCAGCGGCCTGTCCCTCGCCGACTGCGTCTTCTCCGGCCGCCGCGCCGGGGTCCACGCGGCGGCCACCGCCCAGGCAGACAAGGCGGACAAGGGGGACGGGCAGTGAGCGAGGTGTCCTTCGGGCGCCGGTTGAGCCTGCTCGCAGCCGAGGCCCCGGACCGGGTGGCGGTGGTCTTCGCCGCCCGGAACGGCTCCGAGATCCCGGTGACGCTCAGCGAACTCGACCGGCGCTCCAACCAGGTGGCGCGCGCGCTCGCCGAGCACGGGGCCGGCCAGGACGACGTCGTGGCGGTGGGCCTCGGCAACAATCCGCTGCATCTGTTCACCACCTTCGGCGCCTGGAAGGCCGGCGCCTCCGTCCTCCCCCTCCGGCACGATCTGCCGGCCTGGGAGGCGGGACGCCTGCTGGACGCGGTCAAGCCGCGGGCGGTCGTGGCGGACTGGCCGGATCTCGGCGACCGCGCCCTGCCCTCCGGCTGGGTCACCGGCGCCACCATCACCCTCTCCGACGCCCCCGTACCGGACCGGACCCCGCACTGCGCCAGCATGATCGCGACATCCGGCTCGACCGGCCTTCCCAAGGTCGTCCAGGTCCCCAGCCCCGCCACCTACAGCGACGAGCCCGATCCCTCCGCGATGGTCCCGCCCGCCGGCTCCGTCTTCCTCACGGCCTGCCCGCTTTACCACGCCAACGGCTTCCGGTTCTGCTATCCGCCCATCCTGCGTGCCAACAAGGTCGTCCTGATGGAGAAGTTCGACGCGGAGCGCGCCATGCAGCTGACCGAGCGGCACGGCGCCACCCACACCACCATGGTGCCGACGATGCTGCAGCGCATCGTGCGCCTGAAGAACGCGCGCGACTTCGACCTGAGCAGCCTGCGCCAGCTCATCTACGGTGCCGCGCCGCTGCCCGACTGGATCGTCCACGAGCTGTTCGAACTGATCCCGCCGTCCGTCTTCGCTCTGGTCTACGGCTCCAGCGAGAACGTCGGCGTCGTCATGTGCGACGGCGACGCGTGGCTGGAGCGGCCGGGCACGACGGGCCGTCCCTTCGACTGCGAGCTGCGGATCACCGGCCCCGACGGCCGCGAGCTGCCGACCGGCGAGACGGGCGAGATCCGGCTGCGGCCGCACCGTCCCGGCACCCCCTTCACGTACCTGGGCGCCGAGACCCCGCCGCCTGACGCGGACGGCTACTGGACCCTGGGCGACCTCGGCCACGTGGACGAGGACGGCTACCTCTACATCGCCGACCGCCGCCACGACCTGATCATCAGCGGCGGTGCCAACGTCTACCCGGCGGAGGTCGAGGCCGCGCTCAGCGAGCATCCGGACGTCGCCGACACCGTGGCGATCGGGCTGCCCGACGCCGAGTGGGGTCGGCGCGTGCACGCGCTCGTGCAGCTCATCCCGGGCGCGAAGGCCGACGAGGAGGCCCTGCGGACGCACTGCCGCGAGCGGCTGGCCGCGTTCAAGGTGCCCAAGTCCTTCGAGGTGCTCGACGCCGTCCCGCGGACCAGCGCGGGCAAGATCAACCGTTCCGCGCTGGTGGCCCAGCGCACCCGGCCGACGCCGGACGACAGGCCAGGGAGCAGCCATGGTTGAGAGTTTCATCGATTACGAGGTGAGCGAGCGGATCGCCACCATCACGCTCGACCGCCCGCAGGCGGCCAACGCGCAGACACTCGGTCTCCTCGACGAACTGGACGCGGCCTGGCGCCGGGCGGCCGACGACCCGGACGTCCGCGTGATCGTCCTGCAGGCCAACGGCAAGCACTTCTCGGCCGGGCACGACATCAAGGAGGTCGGCGGCGCGGGCGAACGGCCCGAGTGGACCCTGGCGGGGATCTACGAGACGGAGGCCCGGCGCTTCCTGGAGTACTCGCTGCGCTGGCGCAACGTGCCGAAGCCGTCGATCGCGGCAGTGCAGGGCGTGTGCATCTCGGGCGGGCTGCTGCTGTGCTGGCCGTGCGACCTGATCGTCGCGGCCGAGAACGCGGTCTTCTCCGACCCGGTGGTCAACATGGGGATCGGCGGGGTGGAGTACCACGGGCACACCTGGGAGTGGGGTGCGCGCAAGGCGAAGGAGATGCTCTTCACCGCGCGCGGCATGGACGCCCGCGAGGCGGAACGGCTCGGGATGGTCAACCGCGTCGTGCCGCTGGCCGAGCTGCGCGCCGAGACCCGCGCCCTCGCCGCCGAGATCGCGACGAAACACCCCTTCGCGCTGCGCCAGGCCAAGCGCGCCGTCAACCAGACGCTGGACGTGCAGGGCTTCTACGCGGCCGTGCAGTCCGTCTTCGACATCCACCAGACCGGCCACGGCCACGCGCTGAGCGAGTCCGGTCTGCCGATCCTGATGCTGCTCGACGAGATGAAGGCCGGCATCTCGGCCACCACGAAGCACTGACCTATTCAGCCATAAACGCGGAGGAATGTGCACATGACGTCCGTCGACTTCCCGGTGTTCGACGCCGACAACCACCTCTACGAGACCGAGGACGCCTTCACCCGGAACCTCCCGTCCGCCCACAAGAACCTGTTCCGCTTCGTGGAGATCGGCGGGCGTAAGAAGCTCGTCGTCCGCGACCAGCTCACCGAGTTCATCCCGAACCCGACCTTCGAGGTGGTCGCCAAGCCCGGCGTGCACAAGGCCTTCTACTCGGGCGACAACCCGGAGGGCAAGTCGCTGCGCGAGCTGACGGGTGAACCGATGCGCTCGATCCCGGCGTTCCGCGCGCCCGGCCCGCGCCTGGAACTCCTCGACAAGCAGGGCGTGCACGCCAGCGTCATGATCCCCACCCTGGCGAGCCTGATCGAGGAGCGGCTGAAGGACGACCCGGCGCTGACGATGGTCGCGCTGCGCGCCTTCAACGACTGGCTGTACGAGGACTGGACGTACAACTACCAGGACCGGATCTTCCCCACGCCGATCATCACGCCGTGCGAGCTTGAGCAGGGCATCGCCGAGCTGAACCGGGTCCTGGAGCGGGGCGCGAAGGCGGTCCTGATGCGGCCGGGTCCGGTCGCCGGCCTGCGCGGCACCCGCTCCCCGTTCCTCCCGGAGTTCGACCCGTTCTGGGCGCGCGTCCAGGAAGCGGGCATACCGGTGCTGCTGCACGCCTCGGACAGCGGCTACCAGGACTACCTCAACACCTGGGAGGGCCGCACCGGCGAGTACGTCGCCTTCAAGCCGAAGACCTTCGCGTACGTCGCGGACGGCGGGCGCACCATCCAGGACACCTTCGCCTCGGCGATCTGCCACGGCATGCTGGACCGCTTCCCGGGCGTGCGCCTGGTGAGCGTGGAGAACGGCGGCAGTTGGGTACCCCAGTTCGTCAAGAACCTCGAAGCGGCCTGGAAGAAGATGCCGCGCGAGTTCGCCACGCACCCTGTCGAGCTCTTCCGCCGCAACGTATGGATCAACCCGTTCTGGGAGGAGTCCCTGGACGGCCTCATCGACCTGATGGGCGCCGACCGCGTCTGCTTCGGCTCCGACTACCCGCACCCCGAAGGGCTCGGCGAACCCCTGGAGTTCCTGGACGAGGCCGGCCACCTCGACAAGGCCGACCTCCAGAAGATCATGTCGGACAACATGTTCGAGCTGGTGGGCGTCGCGCGGCCTGCCCACTGAGCGACGCAGTCCGACCGGATTGCACGCGCCCTCGCACGCGCCCTCCTCTAACGGCCCAGGGTCGGCTCTTCTGCCGGCTCACGGCCGAACAGATGGCTCCCGACTATTTACAGACGGATTTCGTCCACAATACTGTCGGCGCCGGAGAGGAGCTCGCATGTCGATGAACCTCGGGGCCGTTGGGCAGGAGTGGGACGCTGGTGAGCGCAGATGGGCGTCGCGGGACGCGATCCTGTACGCCCTCGGAGTGGGCGCCGGAGCACCGGATCCGCGGGCCGAGCTGTCGTACGTCACCGAGAACGCGTGGCAGGTCGACCAGCAGGTACTGCCAACGTTCGCGGCGGTGCTCGGCCTGGTGGCCGGCGGCCCGCCGCTGGGCACCTTCGACCCGTCCCGGCTGAGCCGGGCGGCGCAGAAGGTCGAGCTGTCCGGACCGCTGCCCGCCCACGGCCGGGTACGGGTGACCGCACGCGTCGACGCGATCCACGACCTGGGCCGCGACGCGCTCGTCGTCACCCGCTCCACGCTCCGCGACGCCGGCTCGGGCCGGGTGGTGGCCACGGTGAGCGCGGGCGACACCGTCCGGGGCTGCGGAGGCTTCGGCGGCCCGCGTCCTGGCAGCTCACGTCCCGGCAGTCCGCGTCCCGGCAGCTCACGTCCCGGCGACAGGACGGACCCACACGCCGAGCGGTGCTCGCCCGCCGGCCCCGCCCCCACCCGCGCCCCCGACCACACCATCACCTGCCCGACCCGCCCCGACCAGGCCCTGCTCTACCGGCTCAGCGACGACCCCGACCCGCTCCACTGCGACCCGTGGTTCGCCAACCTGTCCGGCTACGAGCAGCCGATCCTGCACGAGCGGTGCACCTACGGCATCACCGGTCGCGTCCTGCTGCACACCCTGTGCGGCTCGGACCCGGCGCGCTTCGGCGCGATGTCCGCACGGTTCGCCGCGCCGGTCGTGCCGGGCGACGAACTGACCGTGCGGGTCTGGGAACTGGCCGACGGGGTCTGCCGGTTCACGACCGCGGCCGGCGAGACGACCGTCCTCGACCACGGCATCTTCACCAGGAGGTCCCCGTGACGCGACGCGGCCGCCCCCAAGACCCCGATCTCGAAGCCCGGGTCCATGCGGCGGCGCTCGATCTGTACGGCCAGGTCGGCTGGGCCGGGTTCACGCTCGACGCGGTGGCCCGCCAGGCGCAGGTGGGCAAGGCGGCGCTGTACGGGCGCTGGGGAAGCAAGGAGAAGCTGATCGCCGATGCCCTGTCGGCCGGTCTCCCCCGCCCCTCCGCGCTGCGCCTCGCGGGCAAGGAGCCCAGCACGATCCGCGACGACCTGCTCTGGCTGGCCCACCACATCCTGGACGGCTTCATCGACCGCCACGGGCTGGTCCTGCTGCGGGCGCAACTGGAGGCCCAGGTGTACCCCGAGTTGTTCGGCAAGGCGCTGGAGGAGCTCCAGCGCGAGCGCATCGAGAGCGGCCGGGTCGCCGTGCGCGCGGCGATCGAACGCGGGGAGCTGCCGCCCGGCACCTCCCCGGCGCTGCTCCTGGATGCCGTCACGGGCATTCTGACCAGCCGTGTCCTGGCGATGCCGGTGAGCAGGATGCCCGCGCTCGCCGAGGAGAAGGAGAAGTTCGCGACGGAGACCGTCGACTTCGTGCTCGCCGCCGTCGGCCACCACGGGCACCACGGACCGGGCGGAGGCGCCGCGTCATGAGGATCGACACCAACCTGAAGAGCCTCGGCGAGGCGGTCACGCAGGTCAGAGACGCCGAGACGGCCGGGTACGACACGGCCTGGGCGAGCGAGGTCGCGCAGGATCCGTTCCTGCCGATCGCGGCCGCGGCCGGGGCGTCGGAACGGATCGAGCTGGGCACGGCGGTGGCGGTGGCGTTCGCGCGCTCGCCGATGACCGTCGCCTACAGCGCGGACGCGCTCCAGCGGCACTCCGGCGGCCGGTTCCTGCTCGGGCTCGGCTCGCAGGTCAAGGCGCATGTGGAGCGGCGATTCTCGATGCCGTGGGACCGGCCGGCGGCCCGGATGCGTGAGTATGTGCTCGCGCTGCGGGCGATCTGGGAGTCCTGGCACGGCGGCACCCCGCTCGACTTCGACGGCGAGTTCTACCGCCACACCCTGATGCCGCCGGAGTTCGTCCCTCCGCCGCACGGGCACGGGCCGCCGAAGGTGCTGCTCGCCGGGGTCGGGGAGCGGATGACGCAGGTGGCGGGCGAGGTCGCCGACGGCTTCTTCTGCCACAGCTTCACCACCGGGCGCTGGCTGCGGGAGCGGACGCTGCCCGCCCTGCGCGCGGGCCGCGAACGCGCCGGCGGGACGCTCGCCGGCTTCGACATCGCGGCGGTGCCGGCCATCGTGACGGGCACCGCCGAGGAGATCGAGACTGCGCTGCCCGCCGTACGCGGACGCATCGCGTTCTACGCCTCGACGCCCGCCTACCGGGCCGTCCTCGACCTGCACGGCTGGGGGGACGTCGGCGAGGAGCTGACCGAGCTGTCCAGGTCGGGCCGCTGGGAGGCGATGGCCGGGCTGGTGACGGACGAGATGCTCGACGCCTTCGCGGTCGTCGCGAGCCCGCGGGAGCTCCCCGGAAGGATCACGGAGCGCTTCTCGGGGCTCGTCACCCGCATCTCTTTCACGCCGCCGGCGAGTCTCGGCCCGAAGGAGACGGCCGAGCTGGTCGCGCGGCTGCGGACCGCCTGCTGAACCGCGCCGGCCTGCTGACGGGGGCGGGCGGGCGGCCTCGGGAGCTCACAGCCAGTCGGCGTTGGGTGTGCGGCGCAGGTCGACCGCGCAGATCCAGATCCGGTTGATGGTGGCGGCCGCCCGGTCCGCGTCCAGCTCGGGGTGGGCGTCGGGTTCGGTGAACACCCAGGAGCAGACGTGGGAGGTCATCGAGATGAGGGCTGCGGCGGTGGATGGCGCGTCGACGGCCGGATCGGCGAACCCCTGCGCCTGCCAGCGGCGGATCAGCCCGGCCACGCGGGCGATGTGCCGCCGCCGGCGCTCGACGGAGGTGTGGCGCAGCTCCTCGTCGATGTGCCCGAGCTGCTCCAGCAGCGCGTGGACGCGGGCGTTGGCCCGGTACGTCTCGATGTAGCGCAGATTGGCGCGGGTCAGCTCCTCGACCGGGTCCAGGCGGGGTTCGCCCTCGGGACGGTTCCGGACGGAGGAGTCGACGAGCTCGGCGACCTCGGCCGTCACCGCGCGGAACACCTCCACCTTGGAGGCGAAGTAGGTGTAGAAGCTGCCGTGCGCGATGCCCGCCTCTTTGACGATGTCGGCGACGCCGACATCCAGGTAGCCGTCGCGTTCGAAGACCCGGCGGGCGGCGTCCATGATCTGCCTGCGCCGGCGTTCGCCGCGGGCGGTGACCCGCTCCGAGGGGATCGCCCGGCGCTCGGCAGCGGTGCCGGCCGGCGTCCAGCCGCCGCGCGTGCGCGGGCCGTCGCCGACCGCGGGGGTGCGGGCGGGGGTACGGCCGCGCGCGGACTTGCCCTGACCGGACTTGCCTTGCCCGGATCTGCTCTGATCGCCGGTCTCCCGCTGACGCTGCGACATGTCGACAAGCTTATCGATTGACCGCGGACGGCAGGAAGTACCACGTCATGACCACGGCCGCAGAGACACAGGCCGCACCGACACAGGCCGCACAGAGCCCGTCACCAGCCCAGATCCCGCTCGTCGACCACCTGGTGCCAGCGGGTACCCCGCACCCCGCCACCCAGGCGTGGGACAGCTGCGCGAGGAGGGTGGCGCCGTCGGCTCAGCCCAGCGTCCGCCAGAGCGCGGCGGTCTGGCTCACCGATCCGGCGAGCCGGCCGTCCTCACCCCACAGCCGCACCCAGCCGTGCCCGTAGCCGCCGGCGGACTGCTCGGGGACGCCGTCGACCAGCACCCACTCCGTCTCCGACGGGCCCCCGACCCGCACGGTGTTGTCCATGCTCGTCCCCCCGCCTGCCGTCCCCGCCTCGCTCATCACCATCGACGGCAGGCAGTCGCCGGCGAGCGCCAGCAGCGCGGGCCGGGTCGCCGGGCGGCCGGGAACCCGCATCCACCAGCGGTGCGGGTTCTCACGGCCGTCGGCGGAGAGGACGGGGCGAAGCTCGGCGATACCGAAGAAGCCCGGGGACATCCCGGGCCGCATCTCGGGCGGAGACATACGCGGACAGGCGTCGGGCGCGGGCACGTCCGGCATGACGGGCACGGTGTGGTCCGGGATGTCCGACTCCTGCTCCACCTCGCCCATAGCGGCGACGGCGTGCAGCATGAGCGCGCCGGCGGACCGCGCCTCGATGCGCACCTGCGAGGTGCGCCGGCCCGCAGCGAGGATTTCGGCCCGCAGCTCCAGGTGGTCTCCCTGGGTGCACGCGCCGACGAACTGCGTGGTCAGCCAGGTCAGCCGGCGTCCCGTGGCCGCTTCCGCCGCGGCCGAGACAAGCGCGGTGCCCACTCCCCCGTAGAGCCTGCCGAGCGGCGTGAGGTGCCGCTCGGCGATGTCGGCGCGCGCGTGCAGCCCCGTCGCGTCCACGTCGAGTCCGAGCCACTCCTGGTCGGCCCGCCGTTCCTTGGCCTCGACGCTCTCTCCGGCCTCGACAACCGCGATCTCGGACATCGGAATTCTCCCCTCGCTACTCCTCGCACTACTCGACATACATGTCGAGTTACTGACCAGTCTGCCCGATGCAGTCAGGCAACTCAACGGGAAGCGGAGGCCACTTCAGCCCCGGGCATACGGATCCAGCTGGACGAAGCCACCCACGTCGGCACGGTCGAGATCCGCCGCCCACGGCACACGCGCCCTGATGCTGTGCAGCGAGGGAGAGATTCTGCGCGGCAGGCGCGCGCGGCGCCCGCCGCGCCGGTTCGCCGCCGTCACACCCGCTCGAACACGGCGGCCAGTCCCTGCCCGCCGCCCAGGCACATCGTCTCCAGCCCGTAGCGCACCTCGCGGCGGGCCATCTCCCGCAGCAGGGTGGCGAGGATGCGGCCGCCGGTGGCGCCGACGGGGTGCCCGAGCGAGATGCCGGAGCCGTTGACGTTGAGCCGCTCGAAGTCGGTGTCGCCGAAGCCCCATTCACGGGTGCAGGCCAGCACCTGGGCGGCGAACGCCTCGTTGAGCTCGATCAGGTCCATATCGGCGAGTTTCAGCCCGGCGCGCTCCAGGGCACGGGCCGTGGCGGGGACCGGGCCGATGCCCATCGTCTCGGGCGGCACTCCGGCGACCGCCCAGGAGACGAGCCGGCCGAGCGGCCGCAGCCCGAGTTCGGCCGCGCGCTCCGGGTGTGTGACGACGCAGAGCGCGGCGCCGTCGTTCTGGCCGCTGGCGTTGCCGGCGGTGACCGTCGCCTCGGGGTCCTGCCGTCCGAGGACGGGGCGCAGCGCGGCGAGCGCGGCCGACGACGCGTCGGGGCGTGGGTGTTCGTCGGTGTCGACGATCGTCTCGCCCTTGCGGGTGGTAACCGTCACGGGGACGGTCTCGTCCGCGAACCGCCCTTCCCGCTGCGCCGCGACTGCCTTCTCGTGCGAGTGCAGGGCGAGCCGGTCCTGTTCCTCGCGCGGGATCCCGTAGGCGCGGCGCAGGTTCTCGGCGGTCTCCAGCATGCCGCCGGGGACGGGGTGGTGGATGCCGCCGGAGGTGACACGGCCGCGGGCCAGCCGGTCGTGGAGCGTGGTGCCCGCGCCGCGTACGCCCCAGCGGATGTCGGTGGAGTAGAACTCGGCCTGGCTCATGGACTCGACGCCGCCCGCGAGGACCAGGTCGCTCGCGCCGGTCTGTACCTGCATGGCGGCGTTGACGACGGCCTGGAGTCCGGAGCCGCAGCGACGGTCGATCTGCAGCCCGGGCACCTCGACAGGCAGCCCGGCGTCGAGGGCGGCGACACGGCCGATCGCCGGGGCTTCGCCGTTGGGGTAGCACTGGCCGAGCAGGACGTCGTCGACGGCCCGGGCCGGGATGCCGGTGCGGTCCAGGAGGGCGCGGACGAGGGTGGCGGCGAGCGTGGCTGCGGTGACGTCGCGGAAGGCGCCGCCGTAGCCGCCGACGGGGGTGCGGACGGGTTCGCAGATCACGGCCTCGCGCAGGGGGGCGGTCATCGTTCCTGCCTTTCCGGGAAACGGGAGCGGGAGCTGATGGAGTGTCACATGTGGCGGCCGCCGGTCGCCTCGATGACGGCACCGGTGAGGTAGCTCGCCATGCCGGATGCAAGGAAGAGGACGACCTGGGCGATCTCCTCCGGTTCACCGGCGCGGCCGAGCGGGATGTCGGCGAGCTTCGCGTCCCACACGGCCCGGGGCATGGCCTCGGTCATCGCGGTGCGTACGAGGCCGGGCTGGACGGCGTTGACACGGATGCCGTCGCGGGCGAGTTCGCGGGCGGATGCCTTGGTCAGGCCGATGATCCCGGCTTTGGCCGCGCTGTAGTTGGTCTGGCCGAAGTTGCCGGTCTTGCCGGCGATGGAGGAGACGTTGACGATGCTGCCGCCCTGCCCGTGGGCGCGCATCGCCTCGGCAGCGCGCCGGGTGCCGTGCCAGGCGCCGCCGAGGTGGACGTCGACGACGGCCCGGAAGTCGGCGGGGGTCATCTTGCGCATCGTCGCGTCGCGTGTGATGCCGGCGTTGTTGACCATGACGCCGAGCGGGCCGAACTCGGCCGTGCAATGCGCGACCAGGGCCGCGACCTCGTCCTCGTCGGTCACGTCGCAGCGCAGGGCGGCGGCTCGGACGCCTTCGCCGGCGAGCCGCTTGGCGGCCCGGTCGGCGGCGTCGCCGTCGATGTCGCCGAGGACGACGGCGGCTCCGGCGTCGCCCAGCGCGCGGGCGATCTCGTAGCCGATGCCCTGCGCCCCGCCGGTGATGACCGCGTTGCGATCGTCCAACAGGCCCATGCACACCTCCAGTTGACGGATCGGAGCCGTGCCCGAGGCGCGGCGATATGCAGGCTATCAACGTAAGCAGTTATATGATAGATAGAAAAGGCCGGTCGCTGAGAGATGGTCGGGCGGGCACGGCACAGAACATCCGGCAGAGGTGAGACCGCTTGTGGAGGTGGGGCCGTGCGGCCGCTGGAAGGTATCTCCGTCCTGGAGCTCGGCATGTGGGTGGCGGCCCCGGCCGCCGCCGCGATGCTCGCCGACTGGGGCGCGGACGTGGTGAAGGTGGAGGCGCCGACCGGCGACCCGAACCGGCACACCCTGCGCCATCTCGGCCAGGACACCGACAACGCTCCCCCGTTCGAGACCGACAACCGCGGCAAGCGCGGCGTCGCCCTCGACCTGCGCACCGACGCCGGCAAGCACGCCCTGGAGCAACTCCTCGACCGGGCCGACGTCTTCGTCACCAACCTCCGCCCCGGCGCACTCGAGCGCCTCGGCCTCGCCCCGGAGGCGCTGCGCACCCGCCACCCGCACCTCATCATCGGCACCCTGACCGGCTACGGCTGGGAGGGGCCCGACCGCGACCGCGCGGGCTACGACGTCTCCGCCTTCTGGGCGCGGACCGGGATCGCCGCGATGCTCAACCCGGCCGGCCAGCCGCCGCCCGGCATCCGTCCCGGTCTCGGCGACCGGATGGCCGCCGCGAACCTGGTGGCCGGGGTCCTCGCCGCGCTGCTCCGGCGCGAGCGCACGGGCGAGGGAACCGTCGTCGACGTCTCCCTGCTCCGTTCCGGGATCTACGCCAACGGCAACGACCTCGCCCTGCAGAACTTCTTCGGCAAGCGCGGCCGCACCCGCCCGCGCACCGAGCACGAGTCGCCGCTGTACAACTCCTACCGGGCGGCGGACGGCCGCTGGTTCTGGCTGGTCGGCCTGGAGGGCGACCGGCACTGGCCGGGGGTGGTCAAGGCGCTCGGCCGCGAGGACCTGACGGCAGACCCGCGCTTCGCCACCGCGCGCACCCGGCGCGCCCACACCCGCGAGCTGATCGCCGTCTTCGACGAGGAGTTCGCCCGCCGTCCGCTCGCCGAGTGGGCCGGACGGTTCGATGCGGAGGGGGTGTGGTGGGCGCCGGTGCAGAGCCTCGCGGAGGTCGCCGCGGATCCGCAGGCGGAGGCGGTGGGGGCGTTCGCCGAGCAGCCCGGCATGGGCGGCGCACCGCCGCTGCGCACGGTCGCCGGCCCGGTCCGCTTCTGGGACGTCGAGGACAAGCCGGCCCGCGGCGCGCCCCGGATCGGCGAGCACACCGCCGAGGTCCTGCGCGAACTCGGCCTCGGCTGACCCGTACCCCACTGACGATGCGGCCTGAGGAGTTGGAATGGACCCTGACGAGTTCGGCGCGGTGCTGGCCGAGGTGCGGCGCTTTGTGCGGCAGCGGGTGCTGCCGCTGGAGGCCGAGATCGAGGAGAAGGACGAGGTCCCGGCCGCCGTCCGGGAGGCCGCGGCCGCGATGGGCCTGTTCGGCTTCGCCCTGCCCGAGCGGTTCGGGGGGCTCGGGCTGTCCGCGCACGAGGAGGCCCGGCTGGTCTTCGAGCTCGGCTACACCACCCCCGCGCTGCGCTCGATGTTCGGCACCAACAACGGCATCGCCGGTCATGTGCTGATGGTCGGCGGGACGGAGGAACAGCAGGCGTGCTGGCTGCCTCGGCTCGCCTCGGGCGAGGTGCTGGCCTCGTTCGCGCTGACCGAGCCGGAGGCGGGCTCCGACCCTTCGACGTTGACCACGCGCGCGCGGCGGGACGGCGACGGATGGGTGATCGACGGCGCCAAGCGGTACATCACCAACGCCCCGGTCGCGGACGTCTTCATGGTCTTCGCCCGCACCGGCCCGGACGCCCCGCGCACCCGGGGCATCTCCGCGTTCCTCGTCCCGGCGGACACGGCCGGCCTGACGGTGGCCCCGCGCGATCACAAGATGGGCCAGTCCGGCGCCTGGACGGCCGACGTGCACTTCGACGGGGTCCGCGTGCCCTGCGACGCGCTGGTCGGCGGCGAGAGCGGGCTGAACAAGGGCTTCGCCACCGCCATGGGCTGCCTGGCACACGGCCGGATCCACATCGCGGCGCTCTGCGTCGGGATGGCCGAGCGGCTGGTGGACGAGTCGGTGGAGTACGCGCGCACCCGCCGCCAGTCCGGCCGGCCGATCGGCTCCTTCCAGCTCGTACAGGGCCTGATCGCCGACTCGATGACCGACTACTACGCGGGCCGCGCCACCGTCCTGGACGCCGCCCGACGCTTCGACTCCGGCGAGGACACCCGGACGGGGCCGTCGTGCGCCAAGTACTTCGCGAGCGAGATGGTCGCCCGGGTCGCGGACCGGGCCGTGCAGGTGCACGGCGGGGCCGGATACATGCGCGGAGTCGCCGTCGAGCGCTTCTACCGGGACGCCCGGCTGTTCCGCATCTATGAAGGGACCAGCCAGATCCAGCAGGTCATCATCGCAAAGTCCCTGCTCGGCGAGGCCGCGCGCGGTTGACCGCCCCGGCTGCCACCCCCTTCTGGAAGGCCACGATGACTGTCACCTGGGACGACCTGCTCGCCTGCCTCGACCTGCGTCCGGCGGACGGCGCCGCGTCGGCGTACAGCGCACCCAACCTCGCCTCGCCCGCCCTGTTCCGCCTGTTCGGTGGACAGTTGCTCGGCCAGGCGGTCCGCGCGGCCGAGCTCGCCTGCCCCGGCAAGCGCGTGAAATCCGTCCACCAGCAGTTCCTGCGGACGGGCCGCACCGGCGAGCCGGTCCGGTACGAGGCGGACGTCCTGCGCTCCGGGGCCACCTTCGCCACCTGCGCGGTGACCGCCCGCCAGGAGCAGGGCCCGTGCGCCTTCGCGTCTGTCACCCTGCACGCGGACGAGGGCGGGCCGGAGCGCCAGGACGTACCGCCCGTGCCGCCGCTGCCGGGGCCTGGCACGGAGGCCAAGATCCCCCTCCTGCCCTGGGAGTGCCGCCTCACCGCCGACCTGGACTCGCCCGAGGTGGGGCCGCCCGAGCTGGAGCTGTGGATGCGCCTCCCGGCCGGGGACCCGGCGCTCGCGCCCGCACTGATCGCGTACGCCACCGACCTCACCCTGGTGGGAACCGCGCTGCGGCCGGTGCCCGGGATCGGCCAGTCGACGGCGCACGCGGCGCTGTCCGCGGCGACCACCTCGCACACCGTCTGGTTCCATCGCGCCGTGCCGGCGGACCGCTGGCTGCTGCTGCGTCAGCATGCGCCGATCCATGCCCACGGCCGCTGCTTCGGCCGCGGTGACGTCCTCCGGGACGACGGAATGCTGCTCGCCTCGTACGCGCAGGAGGCGCTGCTGCGGTTCCCGTGACGCGGGCAGCCGCGGCAGCGCCTAGGCGGTCCAGCCGGCCGACAACTCCCGCTACGGCCTGTCCGGTTCCGTCTTCGCCGTCGACCAGGACCGGGCCCTGGCCGCCGCCCGCCGCATCCGCACCGGCAGCTTCGGCATCAACGGCGGCCGCTACTTCCACCCCGACGTCCCCTTCTGCGGCTACCGCCAGTCGGGCCTCGGCCGCGAGGGCGGCATCGCAGGCATGGAGGAGTACCTGGAGACGAAGACCTTCGGCGCACCGGCCTGACATCGCAGGAAAGGGGCCCCGCGGCTGGATCGCCGCGGGGCCCGTCCGTATCCGCCTCCGTCAGCCCCGCATCCCGATGCGCACGTTCTTGACCTGAAGAAACTCGTACAGCCCCTCGGCGCCGCCGGCCCGGCCCGAGCCGCTCTGTTTGTAGCCGCCGTAGGGGCTCTGCGGCTCGAGGTCGCTGTACTGGTTGATCCATACCGAGCCGGCCTGCAGGCCGCGGGCGAGCCGGTGCGCGCGGGTCAGGTCGCGGGTCTGCACGAAGGCGTTGAGTCCGTACGTGGTGTCGTTCGCGATCCGGACGGCCTCCTCCTCGTCGTGGAAGGGGAGGACCGAGACGACGGGGCCGAACGTCTCGGCCTGCGCCAGTGCGCTGCGGCTCGGCACGTCCCGGAAGACGGTCGGTTCGATGTAGTAGCCCTCGGCGAGGTCACCACCGACGCGGGCTCCCCCGGTGACCAGCTCGCCCGACTTCTCCTCGACGGCGCGCCGGATCACGTCGAGGATGCGGTCGGCGGCGGCCTGGCTCACAACGGGGCCGAAGGCGGTCCGGGGATCGAAGGGATCCCCGATCCGAGCCCGGCCGACGCAGTCGAGGAACGTGGTGAGGAATTCCTCGTAGACGGTGTCCTGGACGAGAATCCTGCTCGCGCAGGCGCAGCTCTGCCCGGACTGGGTGATCGGCCCCTGCTCCGCGGCGAGATGGGCGGCGGTGTCGAGGTCCGCGTCGGCGAAGACGAGGTAGGCGGACTTTCCGCCGAGTTCGGTGGCGACGGGGGTCAGGTGCCGGGCGGCACCGGTGAGGATCTTCCGTGCGGTGTCGCCTCCCCCCGTGAAGTGGATCTTGTCGATGCCGGAGTGCCCGACGAGCGCCTGGCCGCCTTCCGGCCCGGCCGGCAGGACGTTGACCAGCCCGGACGGCAGTCCGGCGGCCAGGCACAGCTCGCCGAACCGCAACGGCGCGAAGGGGGAGATCTCGGCCGGTTTCAGTACCACCGCGTTGCCCGCCGCGAGCGCCGGCGCCACGGCGAGCGCGATGACGACCAGCGGTCCGTTCCAGGGCGTGATGACCCCGACGGTCCCGTAGGGTTCCCGCTCGACCAGGTTCACGTCGAACGACCCCGCGACGGGCGTGCTCAGGCCGTGCGCCTTGTCGGCGTGACCCGCGTAGTAGCGCAGAAAACGCTCCAGGAGCGCGCCGTGGCCCGCCCGGGAGATGGGCACTCCGTAGTCGTGGACGTTGAGCCTGCTCAGCTCCTCCGCGTGCTCCGCGACCGCGTCGGCCAGCCCCAGCAGCAGGTCACGGCGTTTGTCGACGGGATACGAAGACCACTCGCGCTGCGCCTCGGCGCCCGCCCGCACAGCGGCGTCGACCTCGCGCTCGCCGGCCAGCGCGAGGCGGGCGTTGGGCCGGCCGGTGGCGGGCTGGATGTGGTCGATCGTGCCGCCGGAGGTGTGGGTGATCCGGTCGGTCCCGATCAGGGGTGCGCCGTCGGGCAGTTCGCTCGCCGTCTGCACGGTCATCCGCCTGCCCCCTATCGGATCGTGACGCCCGCGTCGATCTTGAACTGCATTCCTGTGACGTAGCGGGACTCGTCGGAGACGAGGTAGAGGACGGCGTGGCTGATGTCGAGGGAGTCCACGGCCGGGACGGGCAGGGCGTTCTGGTAGATCGCGCCGAGTTCGGGGCGGTCGCGGAGGATGGCATGCAGGGACGCGGGTTGCATGCCGGTCATCACGCCCGTCGGATGGACGGTGTTGACGCGGATACTCTTCTCCGCCAGCTCGTTGGCCAGGGAGAGGCTCATGCCGTAAATGGCATGCTTGGAGGCGGTGTAGGGGGTGGCGAGCGGGCTGCCCTTGATGCCGGCGGCAGAGCTGATGTTGATCAGGCTGCCGCCGTGTTCGAGCAGGTGCGGCAGAGCGGCGGTGCAGGTGTTCCAGGCGCCGAGCAGGTTCACGTCCAGGATGAGACGCCACTGCTCCTCGGTGGTGGCGTCCCAGGTGCCGACGGTGATGACGCCGGCGTTGGCGACGGCCGCGTCCAGGCCGCCGAGTTCCGCGGCGCCCTCGTCGACGGCCTGCTTCAGCGCGGCGGCGTCGCGTACGTCGGCGACGCGGGTGACGGCCCGCCGTCCGGTCTTCTCCACCAGCCGGGCGGTCTCCCGCAGCTCGGCCTCGGTGGCGAGCGGGTACTCCAGCTCGGGGAAGGACTGGCAGATGTCGACGAGGACGACGTCGGCCCCTTCCTCGGCGAGCCGTACGGCGTGACTGCGGCCTTGCCCGCGGGCGGCCCCGGTGATGAGGACCCGCTTGCCCTGGACCCGTCCGGTCATGGTCACGTTCTCCTGTCTGTCGGGGTGGCGAGCGGCTGCGCGCATCCCTGCTGGGCGGCCGCGGTCAGACCTTGTTGGCGAAGCCCGCGTCGACGGGGAGGGTCACGCCGGTGATCCACTGGGCTTCGTCGGAGGCGAGGAAGGCGACGGCCGCGCTGATGTCGCCGGGTTCGAGCATCTCGACGGGCATGGGATTCTGGAGGTGGTGCCCGCCGCTCGGGTTGCTCTCCAGCCACGCGGCCAGGGCGGGGTTGACGGCCATCGTGGTGCGCACAGCCGTCGGATGGATCGTGTTGACGCGGATGCGGTGCTCGGCGAGGGCATTGGCCAGGCTGCGCATGATGCCGACAAGCCCGTGCTTGGCCGCCGAGTAGCCGAGTCCGCCGCCCTCCGTCCCGCCGAAGCCGCGCAGACCGGCCGAGGAGCTGATGAGGATGACGGAACCGCCCCGCCCGCCCTCGACGAGGTGGGGGACGGCGGCGCGGGTGGTGTGGTACACCCCGGTGAGGTTGACGTCGACGACGTCCTGCCACTGCCGGAGTTCCTCGTCGGGGGTGAGCCCGGGACGCGACATCGGGGCGATGCCTGCGTTGGCGCAGACGATGTCGAGACGTCCGAACTCCGCTACGCCGGCTGCGACGGCCGCCTCGACCTGTGCGTGATCGCGTACGTCGGCGACCGTGCCGAGCATCCGCCTGCCGCGGGCTTTCACCAGGTCGACGGTTTCGGCGAGGTCCTCGGGGGTGGCGAGGGCGTAGCCGTTGGAGGGGATGTCGGCGCAGATGTCGATGCCGACGATGTCCGCGCCTTCCGCCGCGAGCCGCAGGGCGTGGCTGCGCCCCTGGCCGCGTGCCACGCCGGTGATGAAGGCGACCTTGCCGTCCAGTCGTGCCACGCGAGCCTCGCTCTCCACGGGTCCACCCCGCTGTCGCGATCCACTCTTTCTTTACAATGATTGAATCAGATCATGTATAGCGAAGTGCCGTCAAGACAACGGGAAGGCCCCGCCGGTCACCACTGGACCGGCGGGGCCTGCACAAATCGGCGCGCCTCGAGGGCGGACGGCCTCAGCCCGCCTCGCTCAGCCGGTTCGCCACGATCGTCTCCTGGCCGCCGGAGGTGAGGGTGTTGGTGTGGGCGGCGCTCAGGTGGGCCGAGGCGATGGAGGCGGCCTTGTCGGCGTCGCCCTTCTCGATGGCGTCGACGAGCCGCTCGTGGGCGCGGAGCGCGGCGCGTACCGTCTTGGAGGCCAGCGGGGACGACGGATCGTACTCGGCGTCGACGCCCTCGGCGGCGTCCTGCCAGACCTGCGACTCGTGGGCGGACCAGATGCTCTCCAGCGCGCCGATCACCACGATGAGCGGCTCGTTGCCGCACAGAGCGACTAGGCCGCTGTGGAACCGGCCGGAGTGCTGCAGGTAGGTGTCGATGTCGCCGATGGAGGCGCGCTGTTCCTCGATGAGCTCGCGCAGGGCGGGCACGACGGCCTCCTCGCGGTCCTCCCGCTCGGCGCAGAGCCGGGCGCAGATCGGCTCGATGTAGCGCAGCGCGACACTGACCGCGGACGGGGAGGCCGAGCGGTTCTGCAGCACCATCGCGATCATCTGGGCGGCGCGCTGCGGGGACGGAGCATGGACGACCGCGCCACCTACGTTGCCGCGGCGCACAGTGATGAGACCGTCGGTCTCCAGGATGCGCATCGCCTCGCGCAGGGCGGGGAGGCTGACCTGGTACTCGTTGAAGAGGGTCTCCTGGTTGCCGAGGAGATCACCCTCTTTGAGGCGTCCGCTCAGAATGTCCTCACGCAACCGTGACGCGACGATCTCTGCCAGCCTGGGTTGCCGCAACTGACGCATAAACGCCTCCGATTGAGCGCATTCGGGCCGTCACCGGCCCCCGGTGGGTCAGCGCCGCGCCATTCCTGTTGCCACGCCCGTCACCTCTCTTATCTTTTCTACCTTACTACGGAAAGGGGGTGTCATCAGGACTGCCGCCGACCGACCCGGGGCAGTCCGTCCCGGCTGCCCGCGACCGCCCGCGCCCTCGCCCTGCACAGCAGCCCGTCCGGTCCGGACAGCGCCGCCTCGAAGCTGATCTCGCGCCCGTCCGGGCGGCGTTCGACGGCGAAGTCGAGTTCCTCGCCTAGCGGGGTGGGCCGAAAATACCGCACGGAGATTTCCTTCGTCTTTCCGGCCGCGCCGGCCTCCGAACTGTGGTGGGCGATGACGGAGTCGAAGAAGACGGCGAGGAATCCGCCGTGGACGTATCCGGGCGGCCCTTCATGGACCGGCGAGAAACGCACCTTGCCCTCCGCCAGTTCCGCGTCGAGCCGGGTGATGTCGTAGACCGGGAAGGCCGGGTTGTACGCGCCGATATGGACCGAGTGGTCGAGGTAGGGGCGGAGCGCCGGGTCGTCGGCGTGCGGTCCGGTCCGTACGCGCGGGGTGACGGCGGTGTGCGCGCGCAGTTCGCGGTCGGCGTACCGGATCTCCGCCAGCAGACGGTCGAGGCGCGGGGACGGGGCGTCGAGCGCGAGCACGGCCTCCGTGAGCGAGCGCGCCGCCTCGGCGAACTCGACGGTCTGCGGGAGCGGGGCGAGGCCGAAGTCCCAGCGGCTGGGCCAGTGCCAGGCGGGCGCGGTGCCGTCCCGGTCGCGCACGGCGGTGAACAGGTCGCGGGCCGCGCGCAGGTCGACCTTGCCGGAGGCGGTGCGCGGGAGCTCGGGGACGAAGTACAGCTGGGTGGGCCGTTCGTAGCCGGCCAGCGTGGCGGCGACCTCGCGGCCTATGGCGGACGCGTCCGCCGCCACGCCCGGGCGGGGTTCGAGCAGGGCGACGGGCGCCTCCCCCAGGCGCGCGTCCGGAACCCCGAGAACGACGGCGCCGCGCACGTCCGGATGACGCTCCAGCGCCGCCCGGACGCGGTCGGGCAGCACCTTGAAGCCGCCGCGGTTGATGGCACCGTCGACCCGGCCGAGGATGTAGAGGAAACCGTCGGCGTCGATCCGGGCGAGGTCGTTGGTGTGCAGCCAGTCGCCGTCCGGGCCGTGGTGCGCGGGGCGTACCTCCAGCAGCCCTTGCGCGTCGGGCTCCGTCAGCTCCTTGCCGTCCTCGTCCACGATGCGCAGGGCGCACCCCGGCTGGGCGCGGCCCGCACTGCCGCGCTTGTCCCGCCAGTGCCGCTCCCAGTCGGGCAAGGTCCAGCCCGCGACGCCGCCCGCGAACTCGGTGGCGGCGTAGGAGGTGAGGACCGGGACGCCGAAGCGTGCGGTGAACTCGTCGGCGTCGTCCGGGGAGAGCGGGGCGGTGCCGGAGGTGACGGCGCGCAGGCTCGCGAGATCGGCGGGGTCGGGGTCGGCCTCCAGGACCATGCGCAAGGCGGCCGGGACGAGGCTCGCGGTCCGGGGCCGGTGGGTGCGCACGGCCCGCAGCCAGGCGTCGACCTCGAACTTGCGCAGGAAGACGAAGGGGCGCTGGGCCAGGACGTTCTGCAGGACGCGGTAGACGCCGCCGATGTGCGCGAGCGGGGAGTTGACGATCGCGGTCCCGCGCGCGGGCCGGCGGGGACGGCTGTCCCCGGACGGTCCCACGGTCGCCAGCAGGGCGTCGTAGGTGAGGCTGATGCGTTTGGGCGGGCCAGTGGTGCCGCTGGTGAGCATCCGGACGGCCACGCCGAGGAGGCCGCGCGGGTCGCCGGCCGGGCCGGTCGGGGCGCGGCGGAGCTCCGGTTCGGCGCCGAGCCTGTCGATCGCGCACAGGGCGGTGGGGCCGGGGACGTCGGCGAGCGGTGCCAGATCGTCGCCCGTGCCGAGGACGAGAGGCAGGCCCAGCCCGGCGATCTCCGCGCGGACGTCGTCCGCACCCCGCGCCGGGTTGATCACGACCAGGCAGCCGCCGCGCCGCACGACGGCGAGGAGGAGGGCGATGTGCACGGGGGTGTTGCGGACGAGTACGCCCACGCCGGAAGCATCCCCCGGGGCGAACCGGTCGATGACACCGTCGATCCCATCCATGGCAGCCGCGAGTTCCGCCCAGGTGTGCCAGACGCCGTCGAACTCGATGGCCCGGCGGCCTGGTTCGGCGGAGACGGCCTCGGCGACTCGTCGCGCGAGGGCATGACGGCCGGCACCCATCAGCGCACCGCCGGGTTCGCTACGTGCGGCGCGCGCCCGCCGACCTCGGCCTGCCCGATCGGGTTGCCGAGCCGGGTGTACATCAGGTTCTGGTCCATGGCGGCCCGGTAGGGGCGGTCGAGGGATTCCCAGATGGCGCGGACGGTGCCCTGCGTGGCGGCGGACGGCTTGGCCGCGATGAGGCTCGCGAGCTCGAAGGCCCGCTCCCAGAGCACGGCCCGGCCCACGACCTCGGTGACCAGGCCCATGGCGAGCGCGGTCGGGGCGGAGACGCGCTCGTCGTTGCCGAGGAGCGCCATCCGCAAGGTCTGCCCGAGCCCGATCTTGCGGATCAGGCCGACGGGTTCGATGGCGGAGACCATGCCGGCGCTGACGTGCGAGTCGAAGAAGGTGGCGTCCTCGGAGCAGATGACGATGTCGGACTCGTTGACGAAGTAGAAGGCGCCGGCGGTGCAGATGCCGTGCACGGCGCAGACGACTGGCTTCCAGAGCTTCTGCCACTTGGGGCTGATCAGCTCGCCGGGGTCGTCGTGGCTCCAGACGTCGTCGGGCTGGCCGTACTCCTTCTTGACGTCCAGTCCGGCGCTGAATGCCCGGTCACCGGCTGCCCGCAGGACGATCGCGTGGATCTTGGTGTCCTTGCGGAGCCGCTGCCAGGCGTCGGCGATCTCGTGACACATGGTGCGGTCGAACGCGTTGAGCGCGTCGGGGCGATTGAGGGTGACCGTGGCCACCTTGGCGAGATAGTCCGTGTCGTAGGTGATCGTCTCGTACGTGGCCACCGGTCCCCTCACCCTCCAGACTGTTAGCTATCTTCTATAAGATAGATAGCATTCTGGATGCGTGCAAGTACGCTTCCGCGCGGTCCTGTTCAGCGGCGGCGGAGCTGTGTCCCCTCGTCCGCGAGGCGCCGGCGCAGTGCCGCCAGGTCCGGCTTGTCCGAGGCCAGCCGGGGCACTTCGCCGGCCGACCGCAGGAGCAGCCAGCGCGTCGGGACCTTGAAGGAGCTCAGCCGGGCGCGGGCCTGCGCCGCAAGGCCAGTCGCCTCAAGGCCCTTGCCCACCACCACCGCCCCCACCTCCGGGTCCCCGCCGGCGTCGATGCCTGTCACATGGACGTCTTCGACACCCGGGCACGTTCGCAACGCGCGCTCCACCTCGGCCGGGTAGACGGTCGCGCCGCTCACCTTGAACATGTCGTCCAGCCGGCCCTCGTACCAGAGGAAGCCCTCGGCGTCGAGACGGCCCAGGTCGCCGGTGGGGTAGTAGCTGTCGGCGGTGAACACGTCGCAGCGTTCGCGGCCGGTGATGGCGCGCATGACGTTCGGCCCGCGCAATAGGATCTCGCCGCTGTGCCCGGCGGGCAGGCGGCGTCCGCTCGACGGGTCCGCGACGGCCACCTCCACCCCGGCGAACGGGCGGCCGCAGCTGCCGCGCGCCGAGCCCGGCAGGTCGGTGTCGAGGGGGTGGCCGCTGTACGGGCCGAAGGTCTCGCTCATCCCGAACAGGTTGGCGCGGGCGCCGGGTTCGGCGCGCAGGGCGGGCGGCAGGACGGCGTCCAGGCTGCCGGGCCGCAGCCCGGGCAGGCGGGCGGGGTCGTACGACGGATGCGCCGCGAGCCTGGTCCCCTGCTGCGGCCAGCCGCGGAACAGCGTCACCCGCTCACGTTCGAGAAAGGCGAGCGTCCGCTCGGGGCCGGGCGACTCCTCGGTGAGCAGGGTGGCGCCCGCGACCAGGGCGGTGAGCAGCCCGCCCGCAAGGCCGCCGGCCCAGAAGAAGGGCATCGGAATGTAGAGCCGCTCGCCGGGGCGGACACAGCGGGCACCGAGTCCGGCGGCGACGGCGCGCAGGGCGCTGCCGTGGGTGTGGACGGTGCCCTTCGGGGTGCCCCGGCTGCCGGAGGTGAACAGGACGACGAGGTCGTCGGCCGGGCGGACGGCCGGTTCCGGGTATGCGGGCCCCTGGCCGGGTTCGCCGTCCCAGAGCTGGATATGCCGCAACGACGGGATCCCAGGGTGGAGTTGCCCCGAGGCCACGCGTTCACGGACGCCGGGCAGGGCCTCCTCCAGGTCATCGAGGTAGCGGCGACCCCGGTAGCCGGGCACGGTGATGAGGGCACGGACGGCCGCCGTGCGCAGCTGGGCGAGGAGCTCCGGCGGGCGCAGCAGCGTGCTCAGCGGGACGAGGACGGCGCCGATGCGCGCGACGGCCATGGCGGCGGTGGCCCAGCCGGGCCCGTCCGGGAGCAGGAGCGCGACCCGGTCGCCCTTGCCGACCCCGGCCGCGAGCAGCCGCTGCGCGGCGGCGCGACTGTCCCGCTCCAGCTCGGACCAGGTGATGCGGTCGTCGTCGCGCACCAGGGCCGTCGCGTCGCCGGCCGTGCGCGCCCGCTCGGTGAGCAGCGCGGGGACGGTGAGCGGGGTGTCAGGCATCGTGGTCCTCTCCCTTGGCGAGGAGGGCGCGCAGGGCTGGGGCGTCGAGCTTCCCGCTGGACTTCAGCGGTACCTCGTCGGGCGCCAGGACCCGGATCCGCTTCGGGATCTTGTACGGGGAGAGCCGGCCGCCCAGCGCGCTGCGCAGGGCGCCGACGTCCGCAGGATCACCGTCCGGGCTGACCAGCGCGGCTGCGACGAGCTGGCCGCGCTCGGGGTCGTCGATGCCGAGGACGTGCGCGGTGAGCCCGGTCAGGTCGGCGATGGCTTCCGCCACCTCCTGCGGGGAGACGTTGGCGCCGCTCGTCTTGATCAGGTCACCGGCGCGGCCGTGGAAGTAGAGGAAGTCGTCCACGTCGCGGGAGAAGAGGTCGCCGGTGTTGAACCAGCCGTCCGGCTCGAAGACCTCGTGGCGTTCGCGGCCGTAGTAGCCCTCCATCAGGGACGGGCCGCGCAGCAGCAGCTCACCGGTCTCGCCCGGCGCGCACGGCCGTCCGGCGGCGGGGTCGCGGACAAGGGCCTCGAGGCCGGGGGCCGGGCGGCCGAAGGAACCCCGCCGCTGTTCGGGCTGGTCCGTCTCGTCGTCGCTGAGCAGACAGATGCTGCCGGTCTCCGTCATACCGAAGAGCTGGTGGCGCAGGCCGGGGTCTGCTGGGCGCACGGGCTCCGGCATGATCGGGTAGAGGTTGCCGCGCCGGATCGAGGAGAGGTCGCGGCCGGGGAAGCTGGGGTGCCGGGCGAGGGCGGCGGCGGACTGCGGGTAGCCGTTGAGCAGCGTCGGCCGCTCCCGCTCCAGCAGGTCGAGGGTATCGGCGGGGTCGCGGGCGGTGGAGCAGAGCAGGGTGGCGCCCGCCTCCAGGGTGGCGAGGAGGTTGGCCGCGTAGCCGCCGATCCAGAAGAACGGACTGTTGGAGAAGAGGACTTCGGACGCGTTGTAGCTGCGGATCCGGTTGATGTCGGCCAGGTGGCGCAGGAGCGGGCCGTGGCAGTGGATGACGCCCTTGGGGGCGCTGGTCGAGCCGGAGGTGTGAACGATGACGAGCCGGTCGGCGGGGCGTACCGCCTCCTCGGCGGCTGTCAGGACCTCGTCGGGCGCTGAACCGTCCAGCCCTGCATACACGTTCTGTTCTGCGAAATGGACCTGTCGCAGGGTCGGGACGGTCGGCGAGATCACGGCCTGCGTGGTGTGCGGGTCGGCCTCGGGAACGGCGGCCCGGACATCCGCGACGTAGTCGTGCGAGCGGTAGGACGCGGCGGCCAGCAGCGTGTGGACGTCGGCGTCACGCAGCAGCGAGCGCAGCTCGTGCGGGGTCGACAAGGTGCTGAGCGGCAGGGCCACCGCGCCGATCCGGGCGACCGCGAAGGCGGCGACGGCGAAGGCGGAGCCGTTGGCGTGGAGGAGCCCGACGTGGGTGCCGTGTCCGACGCCGGCGGCGAGCAGGGCGCGGGCGAGGCGGTGCGAGCGACGGTCGGCGTCCGCGTAGGTCAGGACGTCGTCGTCGCAGACCAGGAACTTCTTGGTGCCATGCTGCCGGGCGCGCAGGCGCAGCAGCTGCGGCAGGGTCGGCTCGGTGTCGTCGCCGGCGTCCGTCCGATCGGGTCCGTCCACAGGTCATCTCCACTTCAACAGGCCGGGGCGAGGCGGGGTGCGTCAGCGCGCCTTCCACTCCGGGTCACGTTTCTCCAGGAAGGCGCGGGGTCCCTCCTCGGCGTCCTCGGTGGCGGCGACGCGCAGCCGGTAGCTCTCGGCGAGCAGTTCCGCCTCGTAGACGGGCAGGGCGAGGCCCTTGCGGACGGCGAGCCGGGTGCCGCGGACGGCGAGCGGGGCATTGCGGTTGACGAGCTCGGCGATCTCCCAGGCGCGCTCCAACAGACCTTCGGCTGGGACGAGTTCACTGACCAGGCCGAGCTGGTAGGCGCGTTCGGCGCTGAGCCGTTCGTGCTTGCCGGTCAGGGCGACGCGCATCGCCACGCCCAGCGGCAGGAGGCGGGCCAGCCGGACGGCCTCCCGTCCGCTGGACACGCCGATGCTGACGTGCGGGTCGAAGAAGGTGGCGTGCTCGGCGGCGATGGCGATGTCGGCTGTCGTGATCAGGTCGAGTCCGGCACCGGCGGCGAGGCCGTTGACGGCGCAGATCATCGGCTTGGTCATGCGCAGGTACGGCGCGGTGGCCTCCTGCGGCGCGTCCCACTGCCAGAAGGAGCCGAGCAGGGCTTCACCGCGGGTGTCCTGGCCCGGGCGGCTGCTGTCGGGGATGACACCCACGTCCGCCCCGGCGCACAGGGCCCGATCGCCCGCACCGGTGACGATGTAGGTCCAGATGTCGGGGTCGTCCTCGATGGTGCGGTAGGCGTGGTCCAGCTCGTCGATCATCCGGTGGTTGATCGCGTTGAGCTTCTCCGGGCGGTCGAGCGTGACGCAGGCGGTGCGGCCACGCCGATCGAGGCGGATCGTCTCGTACTCCATCTCCGGTCCTCTCTGCCGCGAGTGTCAGGAAACGAGCGGACGGTGGTCACCATCAGCGCGGCGACGACGGTGACCCCGTGCTCGGCGACCGCGAGCGGGTTGATGCCCGTTCGCGGGTGCGGCTGCTGTGCAGGACGACGAATTCGCCAAACCGGACAGCGCACTTGACAGCCTGGTCCTCGGGGTAGGCGGGCAACCTCCCGATCCGCTCCCCCATGCCCCCTCTCCCCGTCTCCCCTCACCCGAAGAGCTTGCGCACCGTCGCCTCGATGGCCTCGCGGGACGGCATGTACGCGGCCTCCAGCGGTTTCGCGTACGGCACGGGGGTGTTGGCCGAGGCGACCCGGCGGACGGGGGCGACGAGCCGGCCGAACAGCTCCTCGTTGATGGTGGCGGCGAGCTCGGCGCCGTAGCCGCTGCGGCGGACAGCCTCGTGGACGATGACGGCGCGGCCGGTGCGGGCCACGGAGGAAAGCAGCGCCTCGGTGTCGAGCGGGACGAGGCTGCGCAGGTCGAGGACTTCGGCGCTGATGCCGTCGGCGGCCAGCGTCTCGGCGACGGCGAGGCAATCGTGCACCTGCCGGCCCCAGGAGACGAGCGTGACGTCGGTCCCTGAGCGGGCGGTGCGTGCCTTGCCGAGCGGGACGCGTACGTCGCCCTCGGGTACGTGGCCCTTGAGCGAGAAGTAGAGATGGTGCATCTCGACGAAGACGACCGGGTCGTCGTCGAAGATCGAGCTGAGCAGCAGCCCCTTGGCGTCGGCGGGCGTGGACGGGACCACGACCTTCAGTCCGGGGGTGTGGGTGAGCGGGCTCTCCAGCATGTCGGAGTGCTGGGCGCCGAAGCCGCCGCCTGCGCCGGTGACGGTGCGTACGGTGATCGGCACATTGGTCTGGCCACCTGACATGTAGCGCAGCTTGGCGGCGTGGTTGACGAGCTGGTCGGCGCAGACGGAGAGGAAGTTCATCAGCATGATCTCGGCGACGGGCCGCATCCCGGTGATCGCGGCGCCGATCGCCGTGCCCATGATGGCCTGCTCGGATATCGGGGTGGGACGGACGCGGTCCAGGCCGTGCCGGGTGCTGAGCCCCTTGTGGATACCGAAGCCGCCGCCGCCCGGGTCCTGGATGTCCTCGCCGAGCGCGAAGACTGTGTCGTCGAGGCTGAGGGCGGTGTCGAGGGCCTCGCGGATGGCCTCGAGCTGGGTCAGTGTACGCTCCGTCGGCTTGGCCGTGGCGTCGGCGGTCACAGGGCCACTCCCTCTGCGTAGACGTCGGTGGTGAGGTCGGACGGGTCGGGCAGGGGCTGGTCGAGGGCGTAGGCGAAGGCCTCGTCGATCTCGCGGCGCAGTTCGTCCTCGATGGCGGCGGCCCCCTCCTCGGTGAGGGTTCCGGCGGCGATCAGGTCGGCGCGGAGCCGGACGACGGGGTCGGCCTCGACGGCCTCGCGCAGCTCCTCCGCCGGGATGTAGGGCATGGAATCGCCGATGCTGTGGCCGTTGAAGCGGTACGTCATCGCCTCGATGAGCGTGGGTCCGCCGCCTTCGCGCGCGGCGTCGACGGCAGTGCGCGCGGCCGCGTACATCTCGGCCGGGTCGTTGCCGTCGACGTGCAGGGCGCGCATGGAGTAGGCGGCACCCCGGTCGGCGATCCGGTCGACGGAGGTGCCGAGGGCGTAGCGGGTGTACTCGGCGTACTGGTTGTTCTGGCAGACGAAGACGACCGGCAGGCTCCACAGCGAGGCGAGGTTGAGGGCCTCGTGGAAGGCGCCGATGTTGGACGCGCCGTCACCGAAGTTGACGACGGCGACCTGGCCGGTGCCGCGCATCTTCGCGGAGAGCGCGACCCCGGCGGCGATCGGCAGCCCGGAGCCGACGACGCCGGTCGTGAGGATGAGCCCGGCCGAGACGTCGGTGACGTGCATCGGCCCGCCCTTGCCCTTGCAGGTGCCGGTGGCCCGGCCGAAGAACTCGGCGGTCAGGTCCCTGAGCGGCACCCCCTTGGCGATCTGGTCGTGGACGCCCCGGTAGATCGTCAGCACGTAGTCGCTGGGCTCCAGCACGGCCGCGAACGAGGCCGGGATGATCTCCTGGCCGCGCGGCGAGTAGTACATGCCGCCGATCTTTCCGGCCTTCATGGTCGCCTGGTACGTCTCGTCATAGATCTTGATCTTCGAGGCGATGGTGAAGATCTCGACGAGCCTCCCGGCCTCGATCTCCGGGGCCACCCCGGCTTCCTTGCTCACCGCAGTCACGACACTCTCCGATCCCGATCGGTCCGCGTCTTGCCGAACATGCGTCAGTCGCTCACTCCGGCCGACAGTATCAGGCAAAGATATATATCAAAGCAAGGATTGAAGTACGGTGGGGCCATGCCCACACCACCGTCACCACTGCCCGCCGGCCTCCTCGACCCCGGCCACACAGCCGTCGTCACCCAGGAATGCCAAGGCGCCGTCATGGGACCCCAGGCGAGGCTGGCAGCGCTCGCCGACGAAGCCCGCCGGACGGCCGTCCCCGAGATCGCCAGGCTGCTGCCCGCAGCCCGCACCGCCGGCGCCCGCGTCCTCCACTGCCTCATGCACCGCAGGCCGGACGGTCTCGGCGGCAACACCAACGCCCGCCTCTTCAAGGTGTCACCGGCCCTCGACCTCGCCCCCGACAGTCCCGGCGGCTCGCTCCTCCCGGAATTCGGACCGGAGCCCGGCGACATCGTCCTGGGACGCCTGCACGGCGTCGGCCCGATGGGCGGGACCGAACTCGACGCCGTACTGCGGAACATGGGCGTACGCACGATCGTCCCGGTCGGCGTCTCCGTGAATGTCGCGATCACGAACCTGGTCATGGACGCGGTCAACGCCGGCTACCAGGTGGTCCTCCCCCGCGACGCCGTGGCCGGCTACCCGCGGGCCTACGCCGACGCGGTCATCGACAACACCCTGTCCCTGCTGGCGCGGGTCACGACGACGAACGAGGTCATCAGAGCGTGGCGGGCCGACGAGGGCTGAAGGGTCTGCTCACGCGGCGCGCCTTGGACCGGTGCACGATCGGCGAACGCTCCGCGGCCCGTTCCGCTCACGACGCCAGAGCACGCGTGCCGCTGGTCATGCTGGGGACAGCACAACCACCGGGATGGGCCGCTCCGTGCGCGTCTGGTACACGTCGTAGTTCGGCCACTGGCTGGTCATGATCTTCCACAGGCGTGGTTTCTCCGCCTCCGACGCTGTTCTGGCGAGAACCGGGATGTGGTCGCTCTTGACCTGGATCTCTGCCTCGGGGTGGGTCTGAAGGTTCAGATACCACAAGGGAGGCTTCGGCGCCCCGCCGTACGACGCCACGACAAGGTAGTCGTCGCCGTCCCGGCCGAAGATCAGTGCGGACGTCCGGGGCCGGCCGGTGCGTCGCCCGGTCGTGGTCAGCAGGAGCGCGGGAACACCGTTCCAGATGTAGCCGACCTCGCCGTCCGACTCCCGGTACGCGCGGATGTGCTCGTCGCCGACCAGGGCGAGGTCCGGTCGGGTGTAGTTCGGTTCGGACAAGGTGATCCCTCCCGGTGTCAGTCGAACAGGACGGGGATGTCGGTCGCGCCCCGCTCGTAGAAGCCGATGACGCGAGGCCGCTCGGCGTCCGGGTCGAGCCGGAGGTTCGGCAGCCGGTCGAGCAGCGCCCCGATCCCGACCGCCATCTCCGCGCGGGCCACATGCATGCCCAGGCAGACGTGGGGGCCTCCGCCGAAGGCCAGCGACCCCTTCAGCCGCCGTGTGATGTCGTACTCGTCGGGCCGCTCCCAGCGCTGCGGGTCGCGGTTGGCCGCGCCGACGCACAGGTGCAGTACGGCGCCCTTGGGCAGGTGCACGCCGTAGAAGTCGATGTCCTGGACGACGTGGCGGGAGAACATCGGGTCGGTGGGCGTCCAGCGCAGCGACTCCTCGATCGCCGGTCGCAGCAGCGACCGGTCGTCCCGCACCGCGCTCAGCACGTCCGGCCGTTGGAGGAGGGCGGTGAGAGTGATGCCCAGTTGCTTCCACGTCGTGCCCGACCCTGCCAGCAGCAGTAGCAGGGAGAAGGAGTAGATCTCGGCGTCGGTGAGCCGGTGGGTGACGCCGTCCTCGTCGGTGAGCTCGGCCTCCACCAGGACGCTGATCAGGTCGTCCGCGGGTTTCTCCCGCCGGGCGGCGACGATCGGCGCCAACATGCCGACGATCTTGGCCGGTTCGTGCAGGGCGGCCCGGATGTCCAGTGCCTGCTCGACAGGGACGCCGAAGCCGCCGGTGATGGTGAGCACCGGGATCGGGGCACAGAAGTCGACATTGAGCTCGGCCCGCCCGGCGGCGACGAACCCGTCGATCAGCAACTGGACCGTCTCCTCGATCCAGTTGCGGATCCACCACTCGGCCTTCGCCGGCACGAAGGAGGGTTGCACCAGGCCGCGGTAGCGCCGGTGCTGGGCGCCGTCCATGGACAGCATGCTGTTGTCCATGGCGGGCGCGCCGTACGCGTCGACCGCCACCGGGGAGGCGGCGAAGGCCTCCTGGTTGCGGAACGCGGCGGCGCAGGCCTCGTAGCCGAAGGCCGAGAAGTGCGGCCGGTCGGGAAACGGCAGCCCCTGGAAGAACAGCGGTTCGTCGATCCCGGTGAGCTCGTGCACGATGCCCTCGAGCACCGGCCCCCGCTCGCGCAGCTGGTGCCACAGCGGATAGGGGTCGTCCTCGAAGTTGCCTCCGGCGCGGGCGAGATAGGACCCGCGCAGGTCGAACAGTTCCCGGACGCGGTCACGGTCGAGCGTGGCGGCGCTGGCTGGACGGCTCATTGTGCGACGTACCCCCCATCGATGGGCAGCAGCGCACCGGTGACGTTGCCGGCGCGGTCGGACACCAGGTAGACGGCGGCCTCGGCACAGTCCTCGGCCGTGATCGGACGGCCGAGAGGATGATGGGCACCGACCTGCTCGACGAGCGTGGCCAAGGCCTCGGCCGACGTGTCGAGGCCGCCCGCGGTCATGAACCTGGTGAACGGCATGCCCGCCGGACAGAGGGCGTTGGCCCGGATCCCGTACGGTGCGCCCTCGATCGCCACCGCGCGGGTGAGCTGGTGCACCGCGCCCTTGGTGGCGCCGTAAAGGGCGCCACCCCAGCCGACGAGCCCTGCGACGGAGCCGGTGTTGAGAATGGCCCCGCCGCCCCCCTGCCTCCTGAACTGCAGCACCGCGTGCTTGCACCCGAAGAACACGCCGCCGAAGTTGACGGCGACAAGGCGCTGGAAATCCTCGACCGTGTGGTCCTCGAGGCGGGCGCCCGGGCGCGGCGTGGGAATGCCGACGTTGTTGAACACGATGTCGAGCCGGTCGAAGTGCGCGACGGCCGCCTCGATCATGGCGACGACCTCGTGCTCGCGTGACACGTCGGCACTCACGGCGACCGCGGTTCCACCGGCCGCCTCGATCTGCCGCACCGTCTCCTTGACCTGGTCGAAGTCGATATCGGCGCAGACGACGCGGGCGCCCTCCTCGGCGAAGCGCAGGGCGGACGCGCGACCGACACCGGACGCGGCGCCGGTGACCACGGCGGACTTGCCCTCGAGCAACGCGCCGATCACGCGCGCACCGGTGGCTTGGCGGGAGTGAAGCGGTAGAGCCGCTCGGCGTTGCCGCGCAGGATCTTGTACTGCGTCTGCTCGGGCAGGTGGCCGACGCGCCCCTTCACGACGTCGATGGAGTCGGGCCAGGTCGAGTCGGAGTGCGGGTAGTCGGTCTCGCACATGATGTTGTCCTCACCGATCTCGTCGATGCTGGCGATGCCGTGTGCGTCGTCGATGAAGCAACCGAAGATGTGGTCCCGGAAGGTGGCCCGGACGTCGAGCGTGTCGAGGTCGGCGCCGCTGTTGCCGGCGTGATCCTGGAACGTGGCGCCCCGCTGCACCCAGTACCGCTGCTTGTCGAGCACCTGCTCGGCCCGCTCGAGGAAGTAGGGGATCCAGCCGATCTCGCCCTCCGACAGCGCGATCTTCAGTTTGGGGAAGCGCTGGAACAGGCCGCTGAACAACCAGGACAGCATGGTGCCCGAGGTGCGCATGGCGCCCCAGGTGAGGTTGGCCATGAACGGCGCGTCGGGTGCGATCTTGGGCACCTGGGACGAGGAGCCGATATGCATGGACACGACCATCTCCAGGTCGTTGGCCGCTGCCATCACCGGATCCCAGTACCCGTCCTTGTCATGGATGGTCGGCAGGCCGAGCGGGGCCGGGTTCTCGGAGAACGCGAACGAGGTGACGCCCCTTGCCGCGGACCGTTCCAGCTCCTTGACCGCCAGCTGCGGATCCCACATCGGGATGAGGACGAGCGGGATGTACCGGCCCGGGGCGGCACCGCACCACTCCTCGATCACCCAGTCGTTGTAGGCCTTCAGGCAGACGAGGCCGAACTCGCGATCGCTGGCCTCCATGAACAACTGGCCGCAGAACCGCGTGACGGTCGGGAAGCAGAGGGAGGCGAGGATGCCGGCCCTGTCCATGTCCCCGAGCCGCTCACGGGCGTCGTAGCAGCCCGGACGCATCTCGCTGTAGGGCAGGGGGTCGGGGCTGAACTCCTCCTTGGACTTCCCTGCCACCGCGGACAGGCCCGAGCTGGGAATCCGCTTGCCGTCGTAGACCCAGGCCTCGATGCCGTCGTCGTCGGTCTCCATATGCGGGGCGCGGTCGCGGTCCTTGCGGGGGACGCGGTCGAGCCACAGGCGCGGCGGCTCGAGCACATGGTCGTCCACCGAGATCAGCCAGTCCAGGTTCACCGTCCCTGAGTCGGTCGTCTTCGCTGTCGGACGCAATGTCGGTGTGGTCATCGGGCCAGCTCTCCGATCGTCATGTGCTTGACCTCCTGGAACGCCCGGATACCGTCCGGGCCTCGCTCGCGGCCGAGGCCGCTCTGCTTGTAGCCGCCACCGGGCGCGTAGGCGCTGAACACTCCGGTGTTGACGTTGACGGCGCCTGTGCGCAACCGCCGGGCGAGCCCCACGGCGGTGGCCACGTCCGCGCCGTACACCTGGGCGGAAAGGCCGTAGACGCTGTCGTTGGCGATCGCCACGGCCTCGTCGGGATCGCGGTAGCCGAGCACCGCGATGACCGGGCCGAAGATCTCGTCCTGAGCTGCCGGGTTGGTGTTGTCGGGCAGGTCGAGCACGGTGGGCCGGACGTAGTAGCCGCGCTCAAGGCCGGCGGGACGACCGCCGCCGAAGGCGATCTTGCCGCCGTGCTCCTCGGCCAGGCCGACGTACCGCTCGCACCGGTCGCGCTGGGCGGCGCTGATCACCGGGCCCATCGTCGCGGCCGGATCGGTGGGCGCGCCGACGACGATCGAGGCGTACGCCGCGGTGACCGCCTCGAGGACCTCGTCCTTGCGGTCTAGCGGCACGAGCATCCGGGTCGCGGCGACGCAGGCCTGGCCCGCCGTGGCCGCGACCACCGCGACCGCGCCGGCGGCGGCACGGTGGACGGCGTCCGGCAGGTAGATCTGCGCCGACTTGCCGCCGAGTTCAAGGGCGACGCGCTTCACGGTCGGCGCCGCCTGGGCGAGGATCCGCCGGCCCACCGTGGTCGAGCCGGTGAACGACACCATGTCGACGGCCGGGTGAGTGGTGAGCAGCTCGGCCCCGGCCGATCCGGCCTCGACGACCACGCTCAGCACGCCCGGCGGCAGCCCGGCGGCGTCGGCCGCTGCACCGAAGACCAGGGACGAGACCGGCGTGAGCGGACTCGGGCGCAGAACCACCGAGTTGCCGGCCATCAGGGCGGGGATCAGCTTCTGGAACGCCATGATGAGCGCGCCGTTGTACGGGGTGATGGCGGCGACCACTCCGACGGGTTCGTGGCGGCGGATGCTCAGTGCGACCCGGCCGCGTACGAGATCGTCGACCGGGACCGGGTTGCTCTCCTCGTGCGCCATCGCCAGATAGAGGTCGATGGTCTGGCGGCCGAGGGCGATCCCGGCGTGGAACTGGGCCAGCTCGGCGAAGCTCCGGGGCTGGCCCGCCTCGGCGACGAGCGTGGGCACGAGCACGTCGTGGGCCGCCTCGATGTGGTCGAGAAGGGCGCGCAGCACCCGAGCCCGCTCGCCCACCGGCCGGTCGGCCCAGATGCCGTCGTCGAAGGCGCGGCGCGCCTCGGTGATGGCCCGCTCGATCTCGGGAAGGGGTGTCGCGGTCACCTCCGCGACGCGGCTCTCTTGCGCCGGGTTCTCGACGCCGACGAGCTCCTCGCCGGTCACCCAGCGGCCTGCGACGTAGCTGCGTCGTTCGGTGATGATGTCCACGCTGACCTCGTAACTCCACGTCGGCTCAGAAGGGTTGTGCGCTGTAGGCGACCGCCCCACCGAAGTGGGGAGAGGAATGGCAGGCGACGCCGATCGACACACCGTCCCGCTGCCGGTCGCCGGCGCGTCCGGAAAGCTGGAGGTAGCACTCGAGCATCTGGGGCACCCCGTGCATCCGCCCGTTGCCGAGCGCTCCCCCGCCGGAGAGGGCCGGGACCGCGCCCGGCCGGTCGCTGTCGATCCCACCGTCGGAGACAAAACGGTGTGCCTCGCCGATGGGACACAGGCCGAGTGCCTCCAGCCAGAACCAGACGAACGGCGAGAAGCCGTCATACACCTGCGGCAGGTCGACCTCGCTCGGCCCGATCCCGGCGTGCTCCCACAGCCGGCGCGTCGTCTCGACACCGCCCTCGACGATGTCGTCCAGCGGCCAGTGGGTGGGCAGGCGCCGCCTGGTGGGGGCGCCGTTGGCATAGCCGGCGACGTACACGGGAGGATGCGGCAGGTCCTTGGCCCGCTCGGCGGAGGTGAACACGAAGGTCGCCACCCCGTCGACCGGGATGTCGCAGTCGAAGCGGCAGACCGGGTCGAAGAGCATCGGCGCCGCCAGGTAGTCGTCAAGGGACAGTTGCTTGTCGTGCCAGTACGACCAGGGGATGCGGGCGCCGTTCTTGCGGGCCTCGACGACCACGTGTGCCATCGACTCGCGGCGGGCGCCGTAGCGCTGGAGGTATTCGTTGTAGGCCAGGGCGATCATGGCCAGCGGTCCGAAGTAGCCCTGGGGCGCCGTCCACTGCTCCGGTCCGCGCGCCTGCCGCATCGAGTTCTCGTGGTAGCGGCGGGCAGGGTTGTGCAGGGCCCGGTGCAGCAGCACGTAGTCTGCGCCGCCACTGGCCACCGCGTTGACGGCCACCCCGACCGAGCCGGTGAGCTGGCCGACGCCCTGGAAGCCGGCAGCGTAGCGCGGGTTGACACCGAGGTGTTCGGCGAGCCAGTTGGACGTCACGGTGCTGACGCCGTCCTCGACCTGGTGGCCGCCCGCGCTCGGGAGCAGCGAGGAGCCGACGAACCCGTCGACCTGGTCGACCCGCAGCCCCGCGTCGGCGATCGCCCGGCGGGCCGTGTCGACGGCGAGCGCGCCGAGCGTCTGGTCGGCATGGCGACGCGCCGGACTGTGCGCGTAGCCGACGAGGGCGACCTGATTGCTCGCCCGGAACCGGCCGCTCATGACGTGAGCTCGAACGCGGGCACGGCGACCCCTGGGGCAAGGTCCTCGAACGCGACGACGACGGGGGCGCCGGGCCACACCTGGGCCTTGGCTCCGTCCAGCAGCCTGCCGATCAACCGCAGTTCGCGCTGCTCGATGAGCTCCACGTCGACGAGCACGAACGGCAGGTCGCCTTGGAAACCGGGCAGGAACGACTGGCGCACGACCGTCCACGACCGAATGACGCCACGGCCGCTCACCGGCGTGAACGCGAACGCCGGGTCGGTGGACCCGCAGTGCGGGCACACCACGTCGATGGGCAGGGCGTACGCGCCGCATCGCGCGCACCGGGCGATCGTGAGGACGTGCTCGGCGGCAGCCGCCCAGAACGGCGCCGACTGCTCGTCGGGCACCGGCACCGGTCGCGTCGCGGTCCGGCTCACTGTTTCCTTCGCGGGCACGTTCGCGGTCCCGGCCGCGGATAAGTTCGCGGTCACAGAACGACCCCCGTGTCCTTGAGTTCGGCGATCCGGTCCCAGTCGTATCCGAGCTCAAGGAGCACATTCTCCGTGTGCTCGCCATGCTCGGGTCCGCGTCGCAACGGGGGCGGTTGCTCGTCGAACTGGACGGGCACCGCCGGCAGCCGGTACGACCCGCCGCCGTCGAGCCTGACGTCGCCGACGTAGCCGTTGGCGATCACCTGCGGGTCGTAGATCAGCTCCTGGACCGTCTGCACCGGGGCCCACGGCGCGTCGAACCCGGCAAGCAACTCCTTCCACTCAATGAGCGTGCGGCGCGCGAACTCGGCGTCGAGCGCGGCCACACACGCCGCGCTGTTCTCCCGCCGGGCGGCCAGGTCGGTGAAGCGCGGGTCGACGACCAGCTCCGGGCGGCCGATGCTTCGGCAGAAGTCGGGCCAGTACCGGTCGGCGTCGAGGAACACGAGCTGGATGTGCCGGTCGTCCTTGGTGCGGTAGACGCCGACGAGCGGATTCGGGTCCGCACCGCGGTCGCCCGCCCGGCACACCGCGCCACCGTTGAGCGCCGCGAGCACGTCGGAGGACAGCGTCCACATCGCGGTGGCAAGGAGCGACACATCGACGACCGAGCCGACTCCGGTGCGCGACCGCTTCAGCAGCGCGGACGAGATTCCGAACGCGAGCGCCATCGCGCCGTTGCGGTCGCCCATGGCGCCGCGCTGGCCGATCGGGTGGTCGCGCTCGGGCGGGCTGAGGATGTGGCCGAGTCCACCGCGCGCCCAGAACGCGGAGGCGTCGTAGCCGGGATGGTCCGCGTCCGGACCGCGCACGCCGAAACCGTGGCCCCGGGCGTAGACCAGGCTCGGGTACCGCTCGCGGAGCGTGTCGGCGTCGAGCCCGAGGCGGGCCAGGGCGCCGGGGCGCAGGCTGGTGAGGAAGACGTCTGCCGTGGAGAGCAGCTCGTGGAGCACGGCGAGTCCGTGCTCGTGCCGCAGGTCGAGGGCGATGGACCGCTTGCCCCGGTTGGCGAGGGCGACCGACAGGTTGACGTCGCCCGCGTCGGTGCCGATGCCCTGGGTGGCGAGGCCACGGTAGGGATCGCCGTCCAGTTTCTCGACGCGGACGACATCGGCGCCCCAGTCGGCGAGCAGCGCGCCGGCCACCGGCACGAACACCCACTGCGCCAGTTCCACGACGCGTACTCCGTCGAACGCGCCTTGCTCCATCTTGGCCACCACCGAACCCCTCAATGAGGCAAAGATATCTATGATTGTCCAATAATCCACTCGAGGGAATCCCTGTCAAGGCATCGCACACACCCCGGGCGGCAGCCCCCGGGTGACGCCTCGGTCTCGCCGGGATGCCACACACGATCCCGGGGCCGGATCGCACACCGGGATCGGAACCGAGCTCTTGCCAATGTGAAACGGCGTTCTAGAATGACCCCTCGCAACACCCCGAGGAGACGCCGCCACATCACCGAAGTTCAGGCGGTGGACCAGCAGTTGAGGGGTTCGACGGCGTGAGTGCGGCCGAGCATGCGGCCGTTGACAGCCGGTCCGGTGGACGTCGTGACGGATGCTCTCACGCACCCGAAGCGCCCACGCGCGGAAGCCGGACAGCGGAGTCACCCCGAGCGTGTGGGACAGCCGGGCCACGGAAGGTGCCGGTACCGAGGTTCAGTGGGCTTGTTCGCCGACGACGACGTGTCCGGCGCGACAAGATCCTGACGCGGCTGCCGAAACAGGCCGGCGTTCCGGAGCACGACATCACAGACAACGTCTGCCCCAAGCAAGCCATAGGCGCCGTCACCGGCGCACGACACACGACCACACAAGGATGCGGGGCCCACTATGGTCACGAGTGCCGACGGAGCCCACCGGGCCGACCCGACGACAACACGCGTTCCCGAGACCTTGGAGGAGTTGCTCTCGCCGGCCTGGCTCACGTCGGCACTGGAGCCCTCGTACCCCGGGATCAGGGTCACGGACGTCACGGCCGGTCCCGTCATCAGCCGGATGTCGACGAACGCGCGCTTCCACATCGAGTGCGCGGGGGGCGTACCCGAGGGGCTGTCACCGGATCTGTGCGCCAAGGGCTACTTCGCGAACCCATCGCTGTGGTACGTGGGAGAGCAGGAGGCGCATTTCTACCGTGACCTCGTCCCGTCCACGGGGATACGGACGCTGCGCAGCGTCTACACCGGCATCGACCCGGAGCTGAGCCGCGGAGTGATCATCACCGAGGACGTGATCGCCCAGGGCGCGACATTCCTCGACGCGCTCAGCGCCTACTCCCCCGACCAGACCGCACAGAGCCTGGAACAGCTCGCGAAGCTGCACGCGGCGACCTGGCAGAACGCCTCCCTGGCCGACGCCACCTGGCTGGAGCCCCGGTTGACGAGTTACACGCAGGTCCGCGGCGTCGCCGAGATCAGGAACAACTTCGAGGGGCCGAACGCCAGTGGTGTACCGGCCCCCGTGCGCGACGCGCAGCGCCTCTACGACGCTTACTGCGCGCTGACCGCCGAGACGCCGACGGTTGCGCCGTGGTCGGTGATCCACGGAGACACCCATGTCGGGAACCTGTACCTGGACGCCGCCGGACGACCGGCGCTCGCCGACTGGCAGCTCGCCCAGCGCGGTCCCTGGTACCTCGATGTCGGCTACCACATCGCGTCCACGCTCACCGTCGAGGACCGCCGCCGGACGGAAGACGACCTCCTACGCCACTACCTCGACCGGCTCGCGGCCGGCGGCGTCGACGCCCCCTCGTGGGACGAGGCTCGGCGCGGGATCCGTCGCGGAATGCTCCACGGGTTCTACCTCTGGGGGATCACGTACGTGGTCACCCCCGCGATCATCACGCGACTCCTGGAGCGCCTGGGAACGGCCGTCGACGACCACGACGCCTTCGCGGCGGTCGGGTTCTGAGTTCCGCGCCCACCGCGAGTCACGTCGGCCCGGGGCGGGCCGGGGCGGGTGGGCCGGGGCGGGGCGCGAGCAGCCAGGCGGCCCGCGGTCTCGCGCTCTCACTATCTCCGAATCTCTATCATTGCTATGATTGAAGTGACAGCTCGTCACTTCTTTCGATGGAGCCGCCATGAAGAAGTCCCTCACCTGGCTGACCGGCGGAGCACTGCTTCTCGCGGCCGCGGCCTGCGCGCCCGGTTCGGGCGACGAGTCGGCCGGCGAGGACGGGCCCATTCGCATCGCCTACATGGGCATCCTCTCGGGCCCGACGGCGTCGGAGGAAGGCAAGAACGCGGTCGAGCTCACCGTCAAGCTGGTCAACAAGGACGGCGGCATCGACGGACGCAAGGTCGAGTACAAGGCGTTCGACGCCGGCATCACGCCCGAGAGCGTCTCCAGGGCCACCACCCTTGCCCTCCGCTACAAGCCGGACGTGATCGTCGGCTACGGGGTCTCGGCGGGACTGAAGGCGTCGATCGGCAGCATCAAGTCCGCCGGCGTCCCGGTCATCCACGGCACCACGAGCGCGATCACCGCGGCGGACGAGCTCGGTTACGACCGGCTGTTCCGGATGGCCGCCACCACGACCCAGACCGTCCTTGCCGGCGACAGCTACCTGCTCGACGACCTGGGAGTGAGGTCGCTGGTCGTGATCCACACCGAGGACGCCGCACCGAGCGAGAGCGCCAAGCTGATCCAGGAGGACGTCGGCGAGAAGGGCGTGAAGGCCGAGGCCCGCTCCGTGTCCCCCACGGCGACGGATCTGACCGAGCCCGTTCTGGCGGCGAAGGGCGCCGACGCGATCTGGAACCTGGGCTACCCGAGCACCGACGCGCTGGTGATCAAACAGGCCGCCCAGAACGGCGTCGACGTACCGATCATGACCTTCTCGGGCGGACGGGCCGTGGCGAACAAGCTGATCCCGGCCAACCTGGCGACCGACAAGATCCTCAACGTCGCCCTCTGCGGGGCCCCGGTACTCGACACCCCCGCGGCGAAGAAGTACATCGCCGGGTACACCGAGGCCTTCGGCACCCCGCCGAAGGACAACGTGACCGGGAGCTACTACGACGCGATCATCCTGGCCAAGGCGGCCATCGAGAAGGCCGGCACCACCGACGGCGAGGCGGTCGCCGAGGCGATCAGGAACATCACGCTCGAGGGCGCCTGCGGCGAGATCAAGGCCGACAAGTTCCAGAACCTCTATCGCGACGTCCCGATCCTCGCCTATCCGAACGGCAAGCCGAAGCTCCTCAAGATCATCGAAGACGTGCCCGCCGACTTCTGAAGGAGTACCGGACCGAGATGGACCGATTCGTCGCGATCGTGGCCAGCGGTGTCGTACTGGGGGCGATCTACGCACTGGTGGCCCTCGGGATCGTCCTGCTGCAGAACGCCACCGGTGTGGTCAACTTCGCTCAGGGCGACCTGATGACCCTGGGCGCCTACGTCGGCTTCTGGTGGGTCGTCGCCGAAGGGCACGGGCACGCCTCGATGTTCGTGGTCATGCTGGTGGTGCTGTTCGTCGTCGGGGTGCTCCTGGAACGCCTCGGCTACGCTCCGATCCGCGGGCGCAGTCCCCTGGCGATCGTCATCTCGACGTTCGCCCTGGGGCTCGCCATTCGCGCGCTGATCATCCTCTGGATGGACACCGATCCGCGCAATCTCCCCTCGCCCTGGGGGAACAGGACCGCCGCCGTCCTCGGTGCGCGGATCCCCTACCAGGTGTTCCTGACGGTGGTGGTGGCGCTGGTCGTCGGGGTCGCGCTCTACCTGCTCTTCCAGCGTTCGGCGGTCGGTCGGCAGGTGCGGGCCCTGGCCGCCGACCGCGAGGCCGCGCTGCTCCAGGGCATCCGCGTCAACCGCCTTTCGCCGCTGGTCTTCGGGCTCTCCGCCGCCCTGGCGGGACTGGCGGGCGTGCTCATCGCGCCGAGCATCTCGGTGACTCCGAACCTCGGGTTCGGGTTGCTGCTCAGCGCCTTCGCCGCGGTCATCCTGGGCGGGGAGCGCCTCGGCGGAGCGGCCCTGGCGGCGGTCGCCATCGCGCTGGCGCAGGCGCTCCTGGGTGCCTACGTCTCGCCGGACTGGACGGACGCCTACCCGTTCCTGTTCCTCGTCGTGGTCCTGGCGATCCGACCGAACGGCCTGGTCAGGATGGTGTCCGGTGTCCGCTACTAAGCCCGATTCCGAAGTCACCAGGCGGCCGTCCGATCCCGGGCGCCTCGCGTCCCTGCTGGCCCCGCCGGTCTACCGGCAGCACCACTTCCGCACGCTGGCGGCCGTCGCCGTACTCGGGCTGCTCGCACCGTACGTCCTCGGCGGCGACGCGTACGCGGACGGCGTGATGGCGAGCGCGCTGACCTACGCGATCCTCACGCTCGGCCTCTACTGGTGTCTCTCCCTGGGCGGCTCGTTCACGTTCGCCGTCTACGGCATGTACGCCGCAGGCGCCTACGTCTCGATCTGGGTCGCCGACCACGCCGGCGGCTTCTGGTCCGGATTCGTCGCGGCGGTCCTGTGCTGCGCCGCCCTCGGCGCGGGCATGCGGCTGCTGTTCGGCCGATGCTCCATGATCTTCTTCGCGATCGCGACGATGGCCTGCGGCGGACTCCTCATCATCGTGTTCCGCGAGTGGACCGGCTTCACCGGTGGTTTCGGGGGCATCGGCGACATCGCCGTGCCGAGCGTCTTCGGCACCGCCCTGGACACGCCGGGCCGGCGCTACTACCTGATGCTCGCCGTGCTGCTCCTGTTCCTGCAGGCCACCCTTCTGTTCCTGCGCTCCCCGGCCTACCGGGACCTGCAACTCGCCCGGGACAACGGGGCGGTGGCAGCGGTGGTCGGACTGCGGCCCAGGCTGCTCCAACTGGTCGCGTTCACCGTGGGCTCGGGTATGCAGGGCGCGGCCGGCTCGCTGTACGCCCACAACGCGGGGTACGTCGCGCTCGAGGCGTTCCAGGTCGACGTCGCCCTGCTCGTACTGCTGATGCTGTTGCTCGGCGGCAGCGGATCGGTCTACGGGCCGCTCATCGGCGCCGCCGTTCTGATCTACCTGCCTGAGTACCTCCGTGGGATCCAGGGGTACGCCGACCTCATCTACGCGGCCGCGGTGCTCTTCATCGTCGTTGCGTTCCCCCGCGGGATCGCCGGGTTGCGCGGGACTGTCCAGCGGAGGTGGTCGAGCCGTGCTCGAGGCGACTGACATCGGGGTCCGCTTCGGCGGCGTGGTCGCGGTCGACGGCGTGAGCCTGACGATCGAGGACCACGAGGTGGTCGGCCTGATCGGGCCCAACGGTTCGGGCAAGTCGACCTTCATCAACGCCCTCACGGGGCTGGTGCCCGCCACCGGCACCCTGAGCGTCGACGGGCGGCGCGTCCGCATGGGCACCGCGGGGCAACTGTCCCGGCTCGGGGTGTTGCGCACCTTCCAGACGCCCCAGGTCCACGACCAGCTGACCTGTCTGGAGAACGTGCTCACCGGACTCCAGGACTGGAGCCTGCGCACCCTCGCGCCGGCCTGGTCCCGGCGCCGTGCCATGCTCCGCAAAGAGCGGCGGAACTGGGAACTCGCCTATGACGCGCTCGCCTTCGCCGGCCTCGCGGACCAGGCCGACCTGCCGGCCGGCGCGTTGGCGTACGGCCGGCGCCGCCTCCTCGAGCTGGCCCGGGCGTACGCCGGACGGCCGACCACCCTGCTGCTCGACGAGCCGGCCTCCGGCCTCAACCAGGTCGAGACCCAGGAGCTGGCGGCTCTCCTGAGGAGCTGGCGCGATCAGGAGGGCCCCGCCCTCCTGATCGTGGAGCACAAGACCGACTTCCTCGACGGGGTCTGCGACCGTCTGACGGTGCTGGAGCTCGGCCGGCAGATCGCGTCGGGTACGCCCGCGCAGGTGTGGGCCGACCCTCGGGTGATGGACGCCTATCTGGGACAGGTGACGCTCGATGCTTGAGGTCAAGGACCTACGGGTCTGCTACGGCTCGACCACGGCGGTCGACGGGGCGACATTCTCGGTCGGCGCCGGTGAGACGCTGGTCCTGCTCGGCGCCAACGGCGCGGGCAAGACCTCGACGCTGCGCGCCGTCTCCCGGCTGGTGCCGAGCTCGGGTGAGATTCGCTTCGACGGGGTCGACATCACCTCGCTGCCACCGGACGAGGTGGCCCGGCGGGGTCTCATCCACGTCCCCGAGGGGCGGCACGTGTTCGGCACCCTCACCGTCCACGACAACCTGCTGGTCGGTACGACCGCGCGGGCCAAGCGCGCACCCACCTTCACCCACGACGACATCTACGACCTGTTTCCGGCGCTGGTCCCCCTCCGGCCCCGGCTCGGCTGGGCCCTGTCCGGCGGTGAGCAGCAGATGGTCGCGATCGGCCGGGCGCTGCTCGCCGCCCCGCGTGTCCTGATGCTCGACGAGCCGTCCCTCGGCCTCGCCCCGGTGGTGGTCAAGGCCGTCTACGAGGCGCTCTCGCACGTCAAACACCAGATGCCGGTCCTGCTCGTGGAGCAGAACGCCGCCGTTGGACTGCCCGTGAGCGACCGCGCCGTCGTCCTGCTCTCCGGCCGCGTCGTCGTCGAGGGCACGGCCCCCGAACTCGGCGACCGGACCTCGCTCATGGAGAGCTACCTCGGCCATGCCGCGGGGCACCGGCCGGGCGGCGACGACGCGACGGACGCCTCGGTCTGACCCAATCCGCAGGTGGCGGCCGGTCGCGCTGAGATGTCTGGTCGGCTGCCACCGGCCGCCGACGGGCGCGCCGGCCTCGGGCACGTAGCCGCCGCCGACGACCAGGTCGACCCGGCCCCGGCTCAGGTGGTCCAAGGACGGCCAACCGGGGCCGGAGCTCAGCCGATGGTGAGTGTCCGCCGGGTGACCTTCCATCCGTCGCGCGTCCGGCGGAAGGTGTCGAGGTACCGCCCGGCCGCGGAGAGGACCGGCTTGGCCCCGCCGCTGACGAACATCCAGTTCGACTCGGCGGTGGCGGTGTCGCCGCCGACGTCCACGGCGGTGGTTCCGACGATGTGGCGGCTGCCGGTGCCGGGCCCGAGGAGCCCGGCGGCGTACCCGGCGACGTTGCCTGCGCGGATCTCGTCGTGACCGGTCCGCCGCTGTCCCGGCATCTCCCAGACCGCGTCCTTCGCGAACAACTCGACAAAGGCGTCGACCTCGCCGCCATCGGTGTACAGGGACAGCCTGGCCACGATGGTGCGGACGGCCAGCTCGTCGGCGGTCCGCCTGATCTCCTCGTCCCGGTCCACGGCTCAGTCGCTCCTGCTCCCGCTCCAGCCGGAGGCCAGCGACTTCTCGAAGTGGTCCATGACGGTCTGCAGCGCGTGGGCGGGGTTGAGCTCGATGACCTCGCTGGCCTCCTCGTAGACGATGCTGTGGCCTGCGTCGAAGAAGTACGCCTCGCCGGCGACGGCGACCTCGTCGGGCCGGTCGGAGCCGATGTAGACGCAGCGGACCGTGCCCTTGAGTACATAGCCGTAGTGCGGGCAGGGGCACACGCCGCCCGGCAGGCCCTTGTATCCGGTGGTGGCGTCGACGGGTCCGGGGACTTCGGTGAAACCGATCTCCATGTCACCCCACTGCACGGAGCGGAAGTCGGTGTTCGGCCAGCGGCCACCGCCGTGCTGCGGAATCTCCTGCGGCTTGATGACGGGCATGGTGCCCTCCCTGGAGTGAGTGGCGGGTGAGTGGTGGAAGCAACCGGCGGCTGCCGGCCTCACCTTCCCCTAGTATCGCTATCTTTGCACTGATAGCAATATTAGGGACAACGGATGACGCCGGCCCGGAGCTCGGGAGGAGGTGCGGGACGTAGGCCAGACGCCACAGCCAGTGGCGGACAGGACTTACAAGCCTCGGGCTTCAGCCCGAGGTAGTTGACGGACGATCACTTTCACCGCCGCACACTGACCCGGCTGCCACGCCCGTCCGCGTCCTCCCGCCAGGCGACGCGTCACTCGCCGACGAACCGCGCCACGGCCTGCACCGCCGCGGCCGACCGCGGATCGTCCGGAGCCACCACCGGCCACACGTGCGGCAGATCGGGAACGAGGTGCGTCTCGACGGGCACCTGCGCGCCGGCCGCCCGGCGGGCGAAGACGGCGGCGTCGTCGAGCAGCACCTCGCCGGTACTGGCGAAAAGCAGCACCGGTGGCAGGCCGGTCGGATCTGCCTCCTGCGGCGACGCCAGCGGCTGGGTCGCCGCCGCAAGGCCCTGCAGGTACCCGTCGGCGGCGGCCTGGGCCGACTCACGGGAGAACAGCGCGTCGCTCTTCGCGTTGAACTCGAAGGAGGCAGAGGCCGCGGTCAGGTCCAGCCACGGGGAGAACAGCACAAGGCGCCTCGGTGGCGCCACGGGGGCGCTGCGCGCGCACAGGGCCAGCGCCACCGCGAGTCCGCCGCCCGCCGAGTCGCCGGAGAGCAGCGGCCCGTCCTCCTCCTTCGGGGCCAGCGCCTGCCAGACCGCGGCCGCGTCGTGCAGGGCCGCCGGGAAGGGGTGCTCCGGCGCGAGCCGGTAGTCCGGGACGACGACGCGGCATCCGGTGGCGCGGGCGAGGAGGTGCGCGAACGCGACCCACATCGCGGTCACGCCGAAGCGGTAGCCGCCGCCGTGCAGGTGTACAAGGACCGGCGGCCGCGCCCCGCCCGCCGAGCCGCGCACCGCCCCGTGCCCGGGTCCTGGCTCGACCACCATGCAGGGGACGCCGCCGATGGTGTCGCGGTGCCAGGGGACGCCGTCCGGGACGGCGACAGCGGCCTCGGCCGCCCGGCGCATCTCGACCAGGTCGGCCGGAGCCGGGTGGCCTTCCCGCAGCGCGGGCAGCCCCCAGGCGGTCAGGTCGCTCGGGGTGGTGTCGCCGTCCATGTCCTCGGGTGACTCCTTCATCAGGGGTTCCGCGCAAGCTGGTTCACAGGCCGGCTCACAAGTCAGCTCACAGGCCGGCTCACTTGACGGCGATCGGGTTGACCGGAGTGCCGCTTCCGCCGACGAAGGGCTCCGGGGACGCCTCGATGAAGAACTCGTACACGCCGTCGGCGGCACAGTCCTCGGACAGCCCCGGGCATCTCCGCCTACGCGATGTCCAAGGCCGCGGTGAAGCCGGGGGCGACGCAGTTGACCCGCACCCCGTAGCGGCCGAGCTCAGTGGCGAGGCTGCGGGTCAGCATCAGCCGCATCAACCCGCTGCACACCATGACCCTCATCAACTACGAGGTCTTCGGACCGGGAATGGTCGCCAGCACCGACACGCCGATGGTCCAGCACAACTTCGCCCGCCCCGACGGTTCTGTGGACCGCGAGGCCCGCGAGGCGGGGTTCGCCGCGCGCGCCGCGCAGTCGCCGCTCGGCATCACCGGCGAGCCCTGGGACGGGCATGTCGGCGCCGGCCGAGGCCGCGTTGACGATGACGCCGGAGCGCTGCGCGCTCATGACGCGCGCCGCGGCCGCGCAGCCGAGGAAGGTGCCCTTGAGGTTGACGCCGAGGACCCGGTCGAGCTCCTCCTCGGAGACGTCGGCGACCAGTCCGGTGTGCATGACACCGGCGATGTTGGCCCAGACGTCCAGACTGCCGTAGCGGGCCGCGGCGTCCTGCGCGAGCGCCTCGACTGCGCTGCGGTCCCGCACGTCGAGGACGACGGCGAGCGGGTCCTGCGCACCGAGCCCGACCAGCTCCTGACGGGTCTTCTCCAATCCCGCCTCGTCGACGTCGCAGATCACCGGTCTTGCGCCGGCCCGGGTCAGGACGAGCGCGCACTCGCGTCCGATGCCGGACGCCGCTCCGGTGACGACGGCGGTACGGCCGGTCAGGCTCAGCGCGGCGAGGTCGGGCGACACACTCTCAGTGGCGGGCATGGGTCCTCCTGCGGTGGAACCGGGTCGGCCGACACGGACTCAGTGCGGGGCGGCGTCCGTGTCGGGCACGGTGTAGGGGAACTTGGCGCTGACCCCGCCGTCGACGGTGAGCACCTGGCCGGTGACGTAGCGGGCGAGGTCGCTGGTGAGGAAGAGCAGCACGGCGGCGATGTCGGACGGCAGGGCCACGGAGCGCAGGGGCACGTTGTCCGCATTGGCCCGGTGGCCCTGGGCACCGAGGTAGCCGGAGACACGCGGGGTCCAGACGACGCCGGGTGCGACGGCGTTGACCCGGATGCTCTGGGGGCCCAGTTCGACGGACGCGGAGCGGACCAGGGCCATCAGTCCCGCCTTGGCCGCTCCATAGGCGGCGTGCAGGGGCGCTCCGGTCTGGCCGGATACGGAGGCGACGAAGGTCAGGGTTCCGCCCCCGTGGGCGGCCATGTGCCGGCCGCCGTACTGGATGGCCAGCAGGGCATGCCGGAGCACGATGTTCTGATGCCAGTCCCACTCCTCGTCGGTCGTGGTGAGGAGGTCCTTGTAACGGCTCATGCCGATGATGTCGACGACGGAGTGGACGCGCCCGAGGCGCTCCTCGGCGTCGTGCCACAGCCGCTCGGCATCGTCGCGAGAGGTCGCGTCGCCGGACCAGGCGATCGCGCCGGTCTCCTTGGCGACCTGCTCGGCGCGGCCCTCTTCGAGGTCGACGGCCAACACCCGGGCCCCGCACTGGGTCAGCGCATGGGTCACCTGCCGGCCGATGCCCTGGCCCGCACCCAGCACGACGACGCCGCGGCCGTCGAGCCGCAGCGCGCCAGGGTAGTCCAGGACAGCGTCGCCGTCTGGCAGTCCGGCGGTCTCCGTGTGTTGCGACATGGTTCCTCCAGAGTGGGCAGCGACCCGGGGATTGGGAGGCGTGCGGCGGAACGGTGTGCGGCTGCGTGCGTACGCACATGTCGTACGGCTCGTACGGAGCGTTCAGGTCGCACCGGCTGTCGGGCCGTCAGAACAGGCGTGGCCGCCTCGCAGGCAGGACCTCAGGATGGTGCGCGCCCGCCTCGCGGGCCAGTCCGCGGTTTCGGCATTTCGAAACAGGCTTCGGAAGTCCTGAGGATTGTGGGCGAGGAGCCACAGTGCCGCAAGACCCGGGCACAGCACGAGTTGACGCGACTCCCCGTCCCCATCTCCGCGCCCACAGGGCGTGCCCATGCCGCCCCCGCCCCGGTCGCCCCGAACCGGTCAGCGCAACGCCTGGTCGAACGCCAGGGTCGGGACACGTCCCCCCGTCTGCTTGGTGATCCCACGCGCGATCGCGGCCAGGGACTCGCCGATCCGCTGCACCCGACGGCCCGTCACCTCACGCAGTCCGTTGACCGTCAGTGCCAGGGCAACCGAGCCTGTGGCGTCGTGCACAGCGGCCACCAGGGCCGCAATGTGGTACAGCCCGTCGGGCTCGACGTCGACCAGCTCATACTCCTCCTCACTGAGGGCGGTGGCGAGCGCGTGGAGGCGGTCGTGCAGGGCATCGGCCTGCGCGGGGTTGTCAGCCAGGCGCGCCAGTACGGTGCCGATCTCGACGCGCGTGGGGCTCTCCACGGCGATCGAGTAGCCGCGCTGCCGGACGGCTGCGAGCGCGGCCGGCATGTGGATCCGGACCACGGGCTGGACGCGGGGGGCGAGGCGCTGCAGCCAGGCCTCGACCCGGCCCTCGGGCGACCAAGCGTAGAAGACCTGACCCAGGGGCGGGATGAGCGGGACCCGCTGGCCCGGACGGACGTCGTTCGAGGCGATCAGCGGGGTCCCCTCGGTCGCCAGAACGACGACGTGGTCGCCGACGGCCGCCGATATCACCGTCTCGGTGCCTATCTCCTTTGCCAGGGTCGCCATCTGACCGCGCGCCAAGTCCACTGCCGGGTTTCCGCGCAGCGCGGCATCCCCCAACGCGACGGGGAACGGCCCGAGTTCGTAGGTCTTGCGACGGGGGTGGCGCACCAGATATCCGGCGTCCTCGAGTGCTTGGAGCACCGACAGCGCGGAGGCCAGGTTGATCCCGAGTGCCGAGGAGAGCTCGGAGAGGGTGAAGGATCCACCGGGGTGCGCGGCGAAGAAGCTGAGGATCGCTACGGCGCGGGTGGCCGCGAGCGCGGGACGGACCATGTCTCCTCCGTTCTGACGCCTCTTGGCAGGACATCTGTGCCAACAAGGCTGTCGACTGCGGTGCAGAGGTCTTGCGACGACCGGGAGGCTACCCCACAATCCTTCCGCACTCCGAAGCCGTTTTCGAAATGTCAAAAACCGGAGGCGACATGAAGCTGGATGTGCTCTACGAGGTAGATGTCCCGCGACCCTGGAACGGCCCTCACCCCCATGGACAGCGCCGCGAGGAGCAGCGCGCCTACCGTGAGGCAGTGGAACAGATCCGGCTGGCAGACCGAATGGGCTTCCACACCGTATGGGCGGTGGAGCACCACTTTCGCGAGGGCCGCTCGCACATGCCGGCCTCGGAGGTGTTCCTCGGTCACCTCGCCGGACTGACGGAACAGATCCGGCTGGGTTTCGGCGTCACGCTCACGCCGTTCGGCTTCACCCCGCCGCAACGCATCGCCGAGAAGGTCGCCACCGTCGACATCCTGTCAGGAGGTCGCGTGGAGTGGGGAACCGGCCGCTCCACACCGATGGAACAGACCGCATTCGGCGTCGACATCGCCAAGTCCCGCGACGACTGGCGCGAGGCCATCGAGATCGTATGCGGGATGTGGCGCGCGGAGTACTTCGAGTACGAGTCGGAGCGTTTCAGCTTCCCGCGGCGGATGGTCACACCCAAGCCGTTCCAGGACCCGCACCCGCCGGCCTGGATGGCCGCGACCTCCAACGGCTCCGCCGAGGTGGCCGGGGCCAACGGCCTGGGCCTGCTGTCGTTCTCCATCATGCAGCCCCTGGAGGTGATGGCCGCCCAGGTCGCCGCGTACCGCGCGGCCGCGGCCGACGCGACGCCGCTGACCGACGTCACCACCGACAGGGTCGCCGCTTACACTCTCGTGCACTGTCCGGGAGCCAAGAAGGTCGACCGCAAAGTCTGGGACTCCGTGGCCTGGTGGTACAAGAACCTGGCCATGTTCACCCTCGAATGGGAACTCCCGCACCTGTCGGAAGAGGAGCGGGACAAGACATTCCCCTTGCTCAAGCCCCTGTTCGAGGGCGACGTTCCGGTGGATACCTTCGACGCCGCCGACATGATCGTCATCGGCGACACCGAAACCTGTGTCCAGAAGATGAAGCGCTACGCAGACCTCGGCGTCGACGAGCTCATCTGCTACGTCCAGTGGGGCTACCTGGAGCACCGGGACATTCTGCGCACCATCGAGATCCTCGGCAAGGAAGTCATCCCCGAGCTCGCCGCCTACACCCCCAAGGCCCAACCGCCCACTGCTGGTTGATCCCCGCGGCAGCGCCGCGACCGTCCGGCCGGACGGTCCGCACGTCCCGCTCGCCGCCACCGAGCTTCCGACCTGTGAGGTGCACATGCCCTCTGCCCCGTCCCGCATGGACACGCCGCCCCGGCCCGCCCGTACCGTCGATCCCTCCGAATTCCGCCGCGTCCTCGGGCACTTCTGCAGCGGTGTCACGGTCATCACGTCGATCCACGACGGCGCGCCCGTCGGCTTTGCCTGCCAGTCCTTCCAGTCGCTGTCCCAGGACCCGGTGCTGGTCGCCTTCTCCGTCGCCCGCACCTCGACCACATGGCCCCGCATCGCGGCATCCGGCCGCTTCTGTGTGAACATCCTGGGCGTCGGGCAGGAGCTGCTGTGCCGCTCCTTCGCCTTCAGCGGCGGCGACAAATTCCAGGGTGTCGGCTGGCAGCCGGCCCCCTCCGGGCTGCCCTGCCTGGACCGCTCGCTCGCGTGGATCGACTGCCTCATCGACTCGGTCCACGAGGGCGGCGACCACCAGATCGTCATCGGCCGCGTAGAGGCCCTGGACACCCTGTATGAAGGGGACCCACTGCTGTTCTTCCGGGGCGGCTTCGGCCTCTTCGACACCTGAACGGACGTGGGGTCCCGCCGGCCCCGCCGGGCGGGACCGTGCCGCGTCACCTACCGCTCTCCACAAGGGAACCGGCACGTCGGCATTCAAGGACGGGAAGGGGAGTCGTCGTCCCCGTCGGTCGGCGGCAGCGGTTCGGCCGTGCGGGCACGGACCGGCAGCTCGGCCGTGGACAGGACCGGACGATCGAGCCCTTCCACAGAAGGCCGATAACGGTCGTCCACGATAAGCAGCGGGGCTTCCAACTTGCCGATGAGCGTTTTCAGTTGCCCCGCGCCCAGGCGGTAGTTCAGCGGTGTGAAGGGCACACCTGCCGCAGCCGCCGCGAACAAGGCCAGCGGAAACGAGGGTCCGTTCACCCCGAGAAACCCGATCGCGCGGCATCCGGACTCGCTCAGCAGCCGAGCCGCTCGGGCCACGGCTCGGGCGAACGCCTCGCTGGTCGTGCCACTGCGCCGGTCGCCCAGGACGACCCGGTCCGGCGCTGCAGAGCTCGCCATCTCCAGCAGCATCGAAATACTCACCCCCTCCTCGGCAGCCTGGACCGGCGTCTGCCCCACCTGCCACCACGACATCCCCACGCCAACCCGACGAAGCCCTACTTGTGACGCTCAAGGCCCTCACGGCTCACGGGACGCCCGACCAGTGCCTCTCGCAACCGCTGGTTTGCGCTGGTGCACGCCTCGAGGTACTCGCGCCCGCACAGCGTTCCGACGTTGTAGATGATCGTGTCGGTGACCCCCATGTCGAGCCACGGTTGCACCCGCTCGATCACTTCGTCGGAGGTGCCGACGAAGTTGACGGCCCGCACCGCTTCGTCAGGTACGCGGCCCACGACGTCGTAGAACTCATCCCTCGTGTACCACTCCGGAACGACATCCTTCATGTAGTTCCACGTACCGCCGTAGGGATGCGGCAACCCGAGGCGGCTCCACACCGGAGCGGGCGCTGCCAGCAGGGTGCGCCACTTGGTGGCCGGGTGGGTCACGGCCTGCTCGAGCAGTTCCCGGTCGTCCATCATGAGCACACTCAGCCAGAGCATGATCCGGGTACGGTCCGGGTCCCTGCCCGTGGAGACGGCGTGCTCGCGGATGGTCTTGATCCGCTGGGCGAAGACCGCGGGGTCCCCGTCGAACGACCCGGGGGCAACCTCGTTCCAGCCATCCGCGTATTTCCCGACGAGCTCCAGCGTCTCGTCACCCGAGCCGGCGAGATACATCAGCGGAGGCTCCCCATTCGCATACGGCGGGGTCGCGAGCGCACCACGATCGAACTTCCACACACGGCCACGGAACGGGAATGGCTCCTGCTGATGTGTCAGCTTCTGGATGATCTGGACGCCATCCCAGAACTTGTCCTTGGCGCCGATCCGCGAGAGGCCGGTCTGTCGCATGTGGTCGATTTGACCATGTCCCAGGATGTAGGCGAACCGGCCGCGAGTCGCATGCTGCAGTGTCAGGACCATCTGCGCGATGTTGATGGGCGCCCGCCGCACGAGATCAACCGGCCCCCAAAGGAACCTGATGTCATTCGTCAACGCGCTGGCGGCCGCGATGATCGGTTCACACGTGAAGACATCGTTCGGGTCGGGAGCACCCTCCAGGAGGTCCGAGAGCTCCCCGTTCCAGACAGCGCTCGGCATGTAGAAGTCCGTCACATCGCCGAACATCACCCAGTCGGCTCCGTTGCGCTCGGCGACGACCGCGGAGCGCACGCACGTGTCGAACGGAGACACCCGCTCAGCCTCGTCGGGGACTTGATAGTGACCGCGCGTACCCGTCAGCCCGGGCGGGGGCACCCACTGCAATCCGAACTCGACGATCTGCAACTCCTGCGGGAACAATGCGCCCTCTCCCCTTCTTGATCGAGATACGTCAGCGGGTCGGGTTGCTGACGTAGCCGCCTGGCGCCCGTCACGTCCTCTGCCGGCCAGCGAGTGGCCGTCGCCTGTCACTGCGGGGCACCGGGCTCCGTGTCTCCCGGGGTAGTGCTGGGTCTGCTCCTTCCCGGCGTTCACAGATGCGGGGCCCGGCTATCAGGCCCTGTGCGCTCGCTGTCGGGGATGCATTGCCGCATCCCCGCCCCTCCTCAGATCCGGGCGAGCGGGTTTTCCCCGCACCTCGGTTCAAGCGCGCGCCTCGGGCTGGATCGGCGACGTCACCCGAGCCGCACTCGTCCTCAACGAGGTATGGGGATAAGCGTCGTTGAGAAGACCTCACGGGTAGTGGGGCTAGCTGCGAGGGGCCGCCGGCCGGGCGTACAAGTGGTTGTCGGCGTCGAACACCGGGAATCCGAGTGATCCCATCCTTTAATCATAGTAAGAATAGAAGTCATTGGCTAGCCTCGATCCTCCCTCGGGTCTCCCCGATGCCTGATGGTCCAGCGGTTCACATCGGCGAGGGGTGACCGCTGTATGGGGCGCCAGCGGGCTGAGCACGGATCGTTGGGGAGGGCCATGGAGTTGAGCGCTGCCCGAGCTCGTCCACGCCGCCGACGTCGCCGTCACCCGGCTCTCCTTCCCGCACCCGGTGCCGCGCCACGCGATGCCCACCGGCGCAGATGCCTGTCAAGACATCAAGTACGCCGACCAGCGGAACGTCCAGCGGCGGCGGTGTGAAGCTGCCTCGGGGAGCGGGACAGCGCCCGGGGCGTGGTCGATCCCGGTGGAGAACGCCTCGGCCCCGGCGCCGATCACCACCACCGCGGCGAGATCCGGGGTCTGCGACACACGTGACCATGCCTGGCGCAAAGCAACTGCCGTCGAGTAGTCGAGGGCGTTGAGCGCACGGCTTCTGTTGCGGGTGATCCACGCGGGGCTCTCCGTCACGTCGCAGAGAACGGTTGGGTGCACGCCCATGGTGATGGCTACCGCCCTCTTGTGTGTCCGGCTCCCTCCGCTCCTGACTGTCACACGCAGGTGCGGGCCGGACGGGAACCCGGAACAGGTCGGTTGCTCAAGTCCGTCCGTGGGGCCGCCGCACCTACGGGTCGGCGTTTACATGCTCGGCAGTGAGTTCGACGACGCCGTGGTCACGGTCGGCCAGGTCGCGGGCCCGGTGGCCGGCGCGCACTACAGCACGTCCCCCGCTGCTTTGAGCCGCAGGATGGCGTCCCAGCCGTGGCCGAGCTCCAGCAGAATCTCGTCGCCCTGCTCGCCGTGCTCGGGCGCGCGGGAGAGACTCGGCGGGGCGTTGTCGAACTGCGCCGGGCTGGCGACGAGGGGATAGGGGCCGGCCGGTCCCTGGACTTGGGTGACGTACTGATTGGCCGCCACCTGTGGGTCCTCGCCTGCCTCGCGGGCGGACTGCACGACGGACCACGGGACGGTGAGGCCGGCCAGTGCCTTGGTCCACTCGGCGAGATCACGCTCGGCGAAGACGGCGTCGAGGACCGCGACGCATTCAGCGGCGTTGGCCAGTCGGGCCGCACCGCTGTCGAAGCGGGGATCCGCGGCCAACTCCGGGCGGCCGACGGCCTCGCAGAACATCTCGAAGCTGCCTTCGGTGAGAATGCCGGAGATGTTGATGTAGCGTCCGTCGCGGGTGCGGTAGGCACTGACAGTTGGGTTGGGCGATTGAGCATGCCGAAAACGCGGGATGCCCTCGACGCCGTACAACTGGGCGGCCACGACGCCCGGGGACAGCACCCACAGCCCCGATGACAGCAGCGAGACGTCGACCACCCCGCCCCGCCCCGTGCGTTCGCGGCGGAACAGGGCCGCGGCGATGGCTCCGGCCAGGAAGGTTCCGGAGGTGAGGTCGCCCAGGGCCGGGGAGATCAGCGGCACGAACTCGTCGGCGACCTGGCTTGCGGCGTGGCCGATGCCGGTCCGGCTCCAGAAGTCGGTCATGTCGTAGCCACCACGATCGCGTTCGGGCCCGCGGTCGCCGTGGCCGGTGGCGCGAGCGTAGACCAGGCGGTCGTTGACGGCGCGCAGGTCGTCCAGGTCGATTCCGAAGCGTTCGCGGGCGCCGGGCAACAGGTTGGTGATGAAGACATCGGCCTCGCGGACGAGGTCGTACAGGACCTCCCGGCCTCCGTCGGTGGAGACGTCCAGGCCCAGGCAGCGCTTGCCGCGGTTGAGGATCTCCCACATGAACTTCACCCCGACGTCCCTGTCCGGCAGGGCGGCCACAGGGTTGCCGTTCATCGGGTCGGCGGTGCCGGGGGGCACGATCTTGATCACATCGGCGCCCCAGTCGGCGAGCACCGCGCCGGCCGAGGGGGCGAAGGCGTACATCGCCACCTCGACCACCTTGACGCCCTGCAGTACGTCGTAGCTCATATCCCCAGTAGTCCGCTCAGGTTGGTTTCGGCGATCTTGACGGCGTCGGTGTCGGACACGTCAGCGAGGGCCTCGGACAATTTCGGCTGACCAATCGTCATGTCCGGGCCGGGTCCCTGTGATGTAGGTGAGCTGGTCCTCGTACAGCCACGCCTGACGGCCGCCCTTCTCGACCACGCGCGGGGGGCGGTCGCGGTAGGTGGCCGGGACCCGGTCCACCCACAGGTGCGGCGGCTCGATCACATGGTCGTCGGCGGAGAGGAGTTCGGTGTCGGGAGGCAGCATCGGCTTTCCTTTCGTCCGACTCTCATTCACAGCGCGAGCAGGAGGGAAGATGTGAAGTTCTCTGCGCCGCTGGAGACCACGGCGACCTGCGGGCGGCGATGCACCTGGCCGACAAGAGCGACCCCCCTCAACTGCAGGCACGCCTCGTACAGCGCGCCATAGCCGTGCAGACGTCCGCGGAGAGCTGTCCGGCCGCCGGTATCGAGTGGCAGCTCCCCGTCCAGGGCGATGCGTTCGCCGCCTCCGACACGAATCACTATCTTTATATAGATAGCAGTGAATTGACTTTAGCATGGACAGGCGTCCGCCGACACAGGCCGCGGACGAGGAAGGCAAGACCGTCCAGGCGGTCGGCCACCACAGAGTCGACAGCCCCGGTCTGGCCCTGGCCGCGGTGTTGGATACACAGGCAGGGTGTCCAGTTCACGGTTGGGGCTGGGTGAGGTTCGCCGGTCGAGGGCAGCGGCGATCACGGGAGGGATTGGGAGAAGCCGCAGTGTGCCGGGCGGCATCAGCTGGTCGATGACCGCGAGAGTTGCGGCGAGCCCCGGATCGAAGGGCGACGCCGGCCCGACCGGTCCCGCGGCGGCCGGGTCGGGGGCGGTGGTCGTCATCGTCGACTCCCAGCGTTCGGTGTGGCAGGTGGATCCCATCGTCGGAGGTCGCCCCGATCGCGGATCAGCAGCCCCCGGCGGATTTTTCCCCCGCCACCTGGCGGGGTGACCCCTGTCCAGTGCCGACGTGCTCGCGAACTGCCGCGTTTCCCGGCGGTTACAGATTTAGGAAACTAACGGTTTCCCTATTGACCTGTACGGATGGGCGCCCGGAGTATGTCCACGTCGCCGCGCTCCGCCAACTGCGGAGCGGCCTCACCGTCTCCGTCCCCTGCCCGTACGGGCTGTTCGGCGTGCCCGGAACGGTGGCGCGCGGCCGACAGTGACGGACCCACCTGCAAGGAGACCCACGTGCACGACGTGCTTCAGTACTGGAATGCCGAACTCGCCGAGGAGCTGGCCGAGTTCTACCGAGATCTGCACCGCCATCCCGAACTGTCCTTCCAGGAGCACCGCACGGCCGGACAGGTGGTCAAAGCCCTTGAGCCGCTGGGCTGCGAGGTGGCGACCGGTGTCGGCGGCACCGGTGTGGTGGCGGTGCTGCGCAACGGAGACGGTCCGGTGGTGATGCTCCGTGCGGACATGGACGCCCTGCCCGTGGAGGAGAACACCGGTCTGCCCTATGCGAGCACCGCGCGCGCCGTGGATGCGGCGGGCAACGAGGTGCCGGTGATGCACGCCTGCGGCCACGACATGCACACCGCCTGCCTGGTGGGAGCCCTGACGCTGCTGTCCGAGGGCCGCAGCTTCTGGTCCGGCACTGTCCTGGCCGTGTTCCAGCCCGCCGAGGAGGTGGTCGGCGGCGCGGCCGCGATGGTCGCTGACAGCCTGTTCGACCGCTTCCCCGTCCCGGAGGTCGTCCTTGGCCAGCACGTGTGTCCGACGCCCGTCGGCACGATCGGCCACGGCAGCGGACCCTTCATGGCCGCCTCTGACTCCGCGCATGTCACCCTGTTCGGGCGCGGCGGCCACGGCTCCGCACCGGAGCACACCATTGACCCCGTCCTCATGGCCGCCTCCACCGTCGTACGGCTGCAGGGAGTCGTCGCCCGCGAGGTGTCCATGAACGACCAGGCCGTCGTCACGGTCGGCCGCCTGCAGGCAGGCACGAAGGACAACGTCATTCCCGAGACGGCGGAGCTCGGCATCAACATCCGCACGTACTCGCCGCAGATCCGTGGGCAGGTGCGCGCCGCCGTCGAGCGTGTCGTCCGTGCCGAGGCCGCCGCGGCGGGTGCGGAGAAGGAGCCCGAGTTCGACTGGACGCACGGCACCCCGGTCCTGGTGAACGACCCGGCCGCGACCGCGGCCACGGTAGAGGCCTTCACGGCGCACTTCGGGCCGGAGCGGCTGATGGCGTTCCCAGCGACGGGCTCCAGCGAGGACGTCGGCGTCTTCGGTGAGGCAATCGGTGCACCGACCGTCTACTGGTTCTGGGGCGGTGCCGACCCCGAGGAGTTCTCGGCGGCGCTCGCCGAGGGCCGGACACCTCCCCTCAACCACAACCCCGACTACGCGCCTGTCCTAGAGCCCACCCTCGCCGCGGGGGTGGAGACCATGACCGTGGCAGCCCTGGCGTGGCTGGCGACCGGGTGACCGTATGCTGGCCCGGCAACCGGCCCACTCCACGACAGCCGAGGATCCGTAGTCATGACCGCCGAGCAGCCTCCCGCGCGCCGCGGTCGCCCCCTGGATCTCGAGGCCCGCCGTCGCACCTTGGAACTCGCCGGTCAGCTGCTCCAGGACGGCGGATACCCGGCCCTGACCATGGACGCGCTCGCCCGGCTGGCCGGGGTGTCCAAGAAGTCGCTGTACCGGTGGTGGCCCAACAAAGCCGCCATCGCCGCAGAAGCGCTCGCCGCCGCGGCAGAGGTCCTGCCCCTGCCCGACCTCGGCGACAGCAGGGCCGAACTGCTCGTCCTGTTCGACAACGCTCGCATCTACGCCAGCGCCGACGAGCTGCCTCTGGGCCTGATGGCCCAGCAGTCGGAAGCCGACCGGACCGCAGTCGCCCGTGCCTACCTGGATCGCCTCGTGCACCCGCGCCGGGAAGCCGGCCGCGCTCTGGTCCGGCGCTGCATCGCCCGGGGCGACCTGCCGGCCGACACCGACATCGACGCCTTCATCGACCTGTGGAGCGGTATGGCCGTCTACCGATGGTCCATCCGCAGGGTCCCGCTGTCCGACCATCTGATCGAGCAGCTGGTCGACATGGCTCTGGACGGCAACGTCCCCCGCCTCGCCTGACACCCCCTGCCTCGACGAACACAGCGCCACAGCCCCCTTGCGCCGCGCCCCGGCGCAAGTGCGTCACCCTGCGCTTCTCCTTATTCCTTGTGCTGTCCGGCACGGCCCGCCCTGTGCCGGACCCTTCCCGTGGAGTCCCCATGCCTGAAAAACCCTCGACCGCCGATACCGCCTCCCGCTCCGCGCTGGCCGTCATCGGCTTCCTCGTCTTCGTGGAACTGTGCAGCGGCATCCTGCAGGGCTCCGTGCCCACGCTGGTCCCGCTGATCGGCCAGCAGATGCACATCAGCTCGGGCGACCTGAGCTGGGTCAACACCCTGCCGCTGCTCGTCTCCGGGATCTCCGTTCCCCTGGTCTCGAAGCTCGGCGACATCTACGGCCACCGCCGGCTGATCCTGATCACCATGGTCGCCGTCGCCATCGGCTCGGTCATCGCCGCCACCGCCGACAGCTTCGCCGTGCTTCTGGTCGGACGCGCCCTTCAGGGACTGTTCGCGGCCTGGCTCCCGCTGGACTTCGCCATCGTCCGCGACCGCGTCCAGGGCAGGAAGGCCGGCGCCGCCATCGGCCTGCTCGTCGGCGCCGTCACGCTCGGCGGCACCCTGGGGGTCGTCGGCACCGGCCTGCTGTCCGAACACGTGAGCACCGCCAAGACACTCCTGTGGTTCCCCGCCATCGCCATCCTGCTGTGCCTGCCCATTGTCCTGTTCCTCATCCCCGAGTCGGTCACCCGCCACCGCAGCCGCATCGACTGGTCCGGCGCGGCCCTCCTCAGCACCGGCCTGGGCTGCGGCCTCCTGGCTCTGGGGCGCGGCGAGGCCTGGGGCTGGGGCTCGGCATCCGTGATCACCCTGATCGTGCTCGCCCTGCTGGCCCTCACCGGCTTCGTCCTGGCCGAACTGCGGATCACCCAGCCGCTCATCGACGTCCGCATGGTCGCCGACCGCAAGCTGGCACCCCTGTACCTCCTCAGCTTCGTCCTCGGCATCGCCATGTTCGGCGCCCAGACCGCGAACAGCACGTTCATGGCCACCCCGACCCAGCTCGGCTTCGGCTTCGGCTACGACACCCTCGCGCTGTCCCTGATGGCACTGCCCCTCACCGTCTCCGGATTCGCCGCCGCCGGCCTCGCCGACCGGCTGATCCGTAACTTCGGGGCCCGGGCGGCCGTCGGCGCCGGATTCCTCGCCTTCACGGCCTCCTACGGACTGCTCGCCGCGGCCCACGACCACCCGTGGCAGTTCGTCGTCTCCGGCATCCTCGCCGGCTTCGGTATCGGCCTGGTCGCCGGCGCCCTCCCCGTCCTGATCATGGGACATCTCCCGGCCGACCAGACGGGCATCGGCACCGGTCTCTACAACACCCTCAAGGCCCTCGCCGGCTCCATCTCCGGTGCCGCCTTCGCCGCCGTCCTCAACCGCCACCTCCTGCCGCTCCCCATCCCCGGCGTCAAGCTCTCCGACGAGCGCGGCTACACCATCGTCTGGGTCAGCTGCGCCGTCATCTGCCTCATCGGCCTCGCACTCTGCCTGACCCTGCGCGCAGCCAGGAGCAGCAGTCCCGATTCCACCGACGCCCAGGCGCCGCAGCCGGCCCCTCTCGTCGACTGACCGGCGGTCCGACCACTGCTCGGTGTGGGGCTGCACCACTACGGCGCACGGCTCCACACCGCCTGGAAAGCCGCACGTCAGTAGGGAAGCCGATGGCCGTCCACCCCTGGCGCGGGGTGGACGGCCGTGCGGCGTGTCATCAGTGGGGTGCGTCGTCCAGCGGCGGCCGCCGCCGGTACCCGCTGCCGGGCCGGTGCCCAGCAGCGCACAGGGTCTGAACCGGATGGTCCCGGTCGAGCGCCACCTGCGCCATAGCCAGCTCCGAGAGTTTAATGATAGCTATGTTTGATACCACTCTCGTGGCTCCCTCCATGGCCCGTTTCAAGGATGGCGAGGGGGGTGAGTGCCAACGCTTCGTGCACGTACAAGGACGGAGGACCTGATCCGCGTGACCACGTACGCGCTCCGACGCAACGACCCGTCTCTCGATGAGGACCAAGAGACCGTGCGGGAAATCTTCGCCGGATTCTTCGCCAATGAGTGCCCGCCTCCGGTCGTCCGTGCCGCTGAGCCACTGGGCTTCGACAGCGCGCTGTGGTCGCGATTGTTGGAGATGGGGGTCGGTGCGATGGGACTGCCCTCCACACTCGGGGGAGACGACACCACACTGGTCCATCTCGCGCGCGGTTCCCTTCACGACGCAGCGCACAAGCCCGAGAGCGAGATCGGCACAGTGACAGAAGCCGGCCCCATGACTCACGCGAAGGGCGCCTGACCTTGAGCATCATCGTTACCGGAACGCTCCAGCGGCAGGCGTGGGTCGACCGAGTGCTCCCGCCGGTCGAAATGGTGCGACCAGGGCTGTGGTCGATCCCGACCGTGTTCCCGAACAATCCGCTGCGTTACGTCCTGACGTACGCGATCGAGTACGCCGGAGGCGTCGCCGTCGTCGACACGGGCTGGCCCTGCCAGGCGGTGTGGGAAGGACTCGAGTCCGGGCTGAACGAGGCAGGTTGGACCCTGGACGACGTCAAGGCGGTGCTCGTCACCCATGGGCATGCCGACCACATGGGCCTCGCGAGTCGCATCAGGGAGCGCACCGGCGCCTGGGTCGCCATGCACGAGGCCGACGCCGCCGATGCCGCGCGGGAGATGAATCCGGTCGTGCAGCGGGAGTACGACGTATGGCTCGCCCAACGCGGCGGCAACAGCGAGGAGATCCGCCGCGAGATGGACAACGCACCCCGGACGGAGATCTTCGGCGACTTCGGCGTCGTCCCCGACCGGTTCCTCGAAGACGGCGGGCGGCCACTGGGCCCGGGCACCGATCTCATCTCGGTCTGGACGCCGGGGCACACCCCGGGGCACACCTGCTTCTTCGACAGTGGACGCAACCTCATGCTCACCGGGGACCACGTCCTGCCGCGCATCACACCCAATATCAGCCCGTCGCCCTTCGAGACGGCGGACGTCCTCGGCGACTACCTGGCCTCGCTCTCCCGCCTCTCCGGCTACGACCCCGCAGAGGTGCTTCCCGCGCACGAGTACCGCTTCGCAGGCCTGGCCGATCGCGTGCACGACATTCGCGAGCACCATCAGGAGCGCCTCAGCGAGGTGCTTGCGGTGCTGTACGGCCGGCCCGGGGCGAGCACCGCGGACGTGGCCGCCGGGCTGCACTGGAGCCGCCCATGGGATCAGATGCAGGGACTCCAGCGCCGCTTCGCGATCGGCGAGGCGTACGCACACCTGGTCCACCTGGAACGGACGGCATACGTGACGAACAAGGGCTCGGACGTGGACGCGTGGTGCGCCACCCGAGACTCCGGGCCGAAGCTGGTCTGACCGACTGCGTTCCGGCCACCCCTCCCCTGCCGATCGGAGATCGGCGTCGGGGTACCGGCCGGCCTGGGGCCTGGGCTCGGCGCGCGGAGAACCCGGAGCGGTATGCGGAGGACATCGGCATCCCGTACAACACGCTGAAGGTCTACCATCACACCGCCAGGCGGTGGCCCGCACAGCACGCGGCGCCCCGCGGCCGGCACGGCCGAGGAGGTCGCGGAGAAGCTCGCGGCGTTCGTCGATACGGGCGTCCGGCACCTAGTCCTCGTCCTCGTGCCGGCCCCAGGCGCCCTGGCCACCACGACCGACACGGACAGCTTGATGCAGCGGCTGAGCGAGGACGTCATCCCGGCAGTTCGGGAGTACTCGGCGGCGCGAGCGAAAGGGCCTGACCCCCGGAGCACCCCATACCGGCGAAGACGAAGCCCGTCGCCCGGACCCTCGCCAGGCCGGGCGCACGTCCGGCCATCGCTCCTGGGTGCTGCACCGCGCCGCCGCACGGCGACCGGCCGAGCTGTGCCTCCAGCCACGGGCGCCCCCATGGGGGCGTTCTGTCACATCACGGTGCGGCGGGCTTGCCGTCGTGCCCCCCAGGCCAGTACCGCGGCACGTCGAGTGGCCCGAGCAGGCCGGGCCGAGCCGCGCAGATGGCCGGGATGGCGTTGACGGGCGGCATGGCAGACGCCTTGAGGCCATTGGCGAAGTCCATGTTCATCTCGATGGTGAACGACGGGTCGCCCTCGATCTCGATGCGATAGGACAGGTCCTCAGGGCCGAAGGGCTGCGGCCACTGCGAACCGACGTTGCGTGCCACGCAGTCGGTGTGCTCGACGATGGCGAACGGTTTGCCCTCAGACAGCGCACGGAGCTCGAAGTGCACGACGACGTTCTTACCGGCCTCGATCACGCCGAATCCGACCTCGGTATCGACGTCGGTGACGTCGCTCTCGTAGGTCAGCTCGAAGCGCTCCACCTCGCGGCCGAGGACCTCAGCCAACTGGTGCAGCGTCGGCGCCCAGAACTGCTCCATGAAGCCACCGGTGACGAGTAAGGGCTGGAACCCGGGATCCTCACCGAAACCGAAGTACTCCCGCATCGAATGCTCGGACGTGTAGCTCCCCCACCAGCCAAGCTCCATCACTCGGATGCAGTCGACACGATCGGCGGCGGCGAGGGCGGTGATGGCGAGGTCCGTTGTGGCCCAGCCGGGATCGATGCCGGTGAAGTAGCAGGTGCTGCTGCCCTTCTCGCACGCCGCCGTGACGGCCGTGCGCAGGTCCTCCGGGGTCCTCGGCGGGTAGGCCAGCGCGAACCCCGAGAACGTCACGACGTTCGTCCCTCGCTCCAGGAACGGCACCAGGTCGAGGATCGCCTCCCGTTCGCGCCCCATCGCGTCACCGAAGTAGGAGAGGCAGTCGGCCTCGAGGTCCAGCAGCTCGTCCCAGCTCCCGGTGGCGAGCACTCCGGCCGGAGGCTCACCGATCAGCTCCCCGGAGTCCCGGCCGACCTTCTCGGGCGAGCTGACGTAGTGCCCGACCAGTTCGAGATCCGGTCGCCCGAGAATCGCACGCAGCGCCTCCTTCCCGACAGCGCCGGTACCGGCGTGTACCACTCGCACGGCCATGAGTTCCTCCCAATGAGACGAGATAGACGTCCGGACCTCGGCGCCGCGGTACCCGATCTTCTCCCCGGAAACTGCCGACGTGGGCTGAGCGGCGGCGCGGACGTCGCCGCTGATCTGCCATCGACAGCTCGCGCAGGCACGCAGAGGGAGCCGCTCGGCCCAGATCACTGCGGCATGTAGAAGGTGTCCAGCATCGGTTGTCAGTAGGTGCCCGCGAACTTGTGGTCGCCACCGACCTGCTTCGACCACCTCGGAACCCGTGGGCCGGGTCTGCCGGTTTCCGCTACAGGCGAAGGAATTCACCACGCGGTCAGTCGGAGGCGGGCAGCGGCTTGGCCGACTGCACCACCACCTCCTTGTCGTTGACAGCGACCGGATGCTCTCCGGCCTTGACGCAGAGGAGTTCGACGTCCACACCGTCGACGGTGTAGCGCTTGCCCAGAAGGGTTCCCGCACCGGTGACCGAGGCCGGGCTCCTGCGCTCCACTTCGCCGCGCGGCGCCATGTCGCGTCCTCCACAGGTCACCGTCACCTCCTGGTCGGGACAGCGGATGATGATCAGCACCGTCGCGTCGACGACGCTCTCCAGGGCCTGTCCCGCTTTCAGCTGCATGTGCCGTTTCCCTCCATGCCGTGCGACGCCGTCCGTTGTCATGAATCGTTCCTGAGCAGCATCACGCCGCTGGGTGTCAGTCCTCCGCTGCTCACCACGGCGACGCGCGCGTCCGCGACCTGCCGCGGCCCGGCGTCGCCGCGCAGCTGCACGATCGCCTCGTGCAGCAGCGCCATGCCGTGGGTACGGCCGTGGGAGAGCTGTCCGCCATGGGTGTTGAGCGGCAGGACGCCGTCGCGGGCGATGTTCTTGCCACCGGCCAGGAAGTCCTTGGCCTCACCGATGCCGCAGAACCCGAGCGCTTCGATCCAGGACAGACAGTTGAGCGTGAATCCGTCGTAGAGCTGCGCGACGTCGACATCGGCGGGGCGCAGCGAGGTACGGGTCCACAGATGTGCCGCGGGACCCATCACCTGCGGTTCGTGCGTCGAGGTGCTCTGGTCCCACTCGACCCGCTCGACCATGCGGGTGCCCACCGCCTCCACCCGTACCGGGCGTACCCGGAGGTCGGCCGCGGTGTCCGCGGCCGAGACGACGACGGCGACCGAGGCGTCGCAGGGGACGTCGCAGTCGTAGAGCCCGAACGGCGTGGTGATCATCCGCGCGCTCAAGTAGTCGTCCATGGTGAGCGGTTCGCGGTACACCGCGGTCGGGTTGAGCGCCGCGTTCGCCCGCTGGTTCAGCGCGATCCAGCCGAGGGTCTCGCGCGTGGCGCCGTAGCGGTGGAAGTAGCGTTGCGCGGTCTGGGCCAGGGGGTGCGCGGCGGACGAGGCCCCGAACGGCATGCCCCATCCCAGGTCGCCGCCGATCCGGCCGTCGCCGGTACGCAGGCGCCCTTCCCTCAGCAGCTGGTCGTGGGTGGACTGCCACACGGTCCTGAAGCACAGCACGTGCCGGGCCAGGCCTGCGGAGACCGCCAGCATCGCCGCGATGACCGAGCCGCCGGGGCCGGGCGTCTCCGCTCCCCCGTTGAACCATGCCGGGCGGACGCGCAGCACGGCCTCCAGGGCGGTGACGCCGCCCTCACCGAAGCCGATGTCGAATCCCCCGCCCGGATATGTGGACAGGCCGTCGATGTCGTCCATCGTCAGACCCGCGTCTGCCACGGCCGCCCGGCAGGCCTCGGCCGTCAGCGCGATCGGGTCGCGCATCAGCCGGCGCCCGACCGTCGACTGCCCCACTCCGGACAGTACGGCGTCGTTCTCGAATTTCGGTGCACTCCACGGGAGTTGTGGCGACAGGCGGCGCACCAGAGCGCGAGCTTCCTCTGCGGGCAGTTCGTCCTCTGGAAGCGGTGTCGGTTCATCGGGCTGCCTGACGGCCGGCCGGAAGAGCGGCAGCCAGACGTCCTCGACCTGTTCGAAGGCGACTTCCATCCGCATGCCGAGCCGGAGTTCGTCCTCGGTGCAGTCGATCAGGCGGGTGGTCAGTTTCACCCGTGGATCCTCGTCCAGCGCCACCTGAGCGACGATGACGGGTGACGGCAGCCCCGGCAGCCCGAACCGGTGGCTGACGGTGAAGCCGAAAAGGGTGCCGGAGCCGGAGACGGTGCGTGGCTCGACCTCCGTACCCCGGCAGTGCGGGCACACCGGTTTCGGCGGGTGCACGAGCCCCGAGCACGACGCGCACTCCTGCACCCTCAGCCGTCCCTGCGCACCTGCCGTCCAGTAGAACTCGTTCCAGGGTGTGACCAGCGGCAGCGGCCGACCCGGCTCAGTCATGGGACCCCTCCTTCACCGGGAGCCTCTTCACCGGGTCCGGGTCCGGCAGGCTGCCAGGCACCACACCCGACGCACCGCCCGGCGCCCCGGCCGTGGCGAAGAACATCGCGTTGATCTCCGTGAACGAGCTCCACCGTTCGGGGAGGTCGTCCACGTAATAGATCGCTTCGGCCGGGCAGACGGGCTCGCAGGCGCCGCAGTCGACGCACTCGTCGGGCTGTATGTAGACCATCCGCTCGCCCGGATAGATGCAGTCGATCGGGCACTCGTCGATGCAAGCCTTGTCGAGGACATCCACGCAAGGCGCGGCCACCACATAGGTCACGACGGACTCCAATGGGTCATGGAACAGGGGAAACACCGGGAATCCCGGGACGCCGCAGACCTCGGATCAGCCCTCCAGCCGGGCGGCTTCCTTGCGGATGGTGACGGGTTCGGCGAGACACTGCTCGTCGCAGATCCGCTGGATCCTGGCGATCGTCTCCTCCAGCCCGGCACCCAGCCGTTTTCCGGGCGTGAAGGTGGCCGGCAGGTGATTCATCCCGTTGATGATCGCGATGGTGTCGTAATGGACGGCACCACCCTTGTCGCACACATAGTCCGGAATGCGGTCCAGGACCGCGGTCAGCATCGTCTTGAACGTGGCGCGCGCCACGTTCGATCCGATGCACCGGTGGATACCGAGGCCGAACGCGCTGTGGCGGTTGCCGGTGCGGTCGAGGCGGATGTCGTGCGGCTCGGGGAAGACCTTCTCGTCCCGGTTGGCCATCGCCCAGGAAAGCCAGATCCGGTCGCCCTCCGCGAACCGGGTGCCGTTCACCTCGCAGTCCTGGCTGATGGTGCGTCCGTCTCCCTGTGCGGGAGTGAAGTAGCGCAGGAACTCCTCGGTGGCGCTGTCGAGCAGCGTCTCCCGCTGCGCGCTCAGCCTCTCCCGCTCGTCCGGGTGCTCGCCGAGCCACTCCAGGGAGTGCGCGGTGAGAGCGGTGGTGGTGTCGAACCCGCCCGTGATGAGCAGGCTCAGCACGCCCATGATCTCCCGGTCGTCAGGGCGGCGGCCGCCGATGTCGGCGGTGACCAGTTCGTGGATCATGCCTGGGCGGGAGCTCCTGCGGATCTCGTGGACACTCTCCAGCATCCGTTCGCTCATGCGCTGCTGAAGCCGCGCGACCCTGGGGAAGTCCGGGGAGTCCATCGGGGTGTAGACGAACGCGTGGGTGGGCTCGACGTAGATTTCCCAGTCCTTCAGCGGCAGGCCGAGGATGGCGAGCGTGAGCACCGCGGGCACGATGTTCGCCAGGTCGTCGACGAAGTCGAGCCGGCCTGTCTCGATCACCTCGTCGAGGCAGGCTCGGGTCAGTTCCTCGATGACCGGCTTCCACCGCGCGACCGCCGCCGGCGAGAGGTACGGGTTGAGGGCCTGTCGGTAGTAGCGCTGGTCCGGCGGGTCCATCTCCAGGAAGCCGCCCTGAAGGCGGTATTCCTCTGGCATGGACGGGATGTTGATGCCGAGGTAGCCGCGCCGGACGTTCTCCACATCGTGGTCGTTGGAGAGCAGGTCGGCGCGCCGGGCGATGTCGAACAGCTCCTTGTTGCCGCTGGCGAACCAGTGCCCCCCGTGGGTCTCGTTCCACGCCATCGGGCAGCGTGCGTGGAGGTCGTCGGCGAGCTCGGCGAAGTGCACGCGGTATTCCGTCGAGGTCCGGTCCAGGTGGATGACGGGGCACTTGCGGTCCGCGTCATCCGTGACCGGTGTTTCGTCGTGCGTCATGGCACACCTCTCCAGCCTGGTCAGAGTCGTCGGTGCATCAGAAAAGGACGATCGCCTGCTCGGGGCAGGACCTGGCTGCCTGCCGGGCCTTCGTCTCCAGCTCGGCCGGCACTTCTTCCTCCAGGACGTACGCATGACCGTCCTCGTCTCGCAGGTCGAAGAGCTCGGGCGCGGTCATCGAGCACAGGGTGTGGCCCTGGCACAGCTGGCGGTCGATGCGGATCTTCATACGTGCCTCCTTGCCTGTCGGATGTCTCGGGCGCATCGGAAGTGGGGTTTCTGGGAGCCTGCCGGGGTACGGGTGGGCACACGGTGGAGGACCGGTGACGCGGAACCCGTTCGGCCCGCGACGGCAGCTGTACGGGGCTGCGCGTTGTGTGCGCGATCAGTGCCGGGCGGCTCCCAGGGCACCGAGCACGGCGTCGGCGGCGTCCAGAACCGCTCCCGCCTTGACTCCGGCGATGTCGGCCACGTCGGCCACCAGGCGGGCGTCCTTCTGCAGCAGCCCGGCGACATGGCCGCGCAGGGACTGCGCCGAGCATCCCATCGCGGCCAGTGTGCCGGCGGCGAAACTCGCGGCCGAGCCGTGGGCGAGGACGCGCGCCAGCTGATCCGGGGCGATGCCCAGGCCGCGGCCCAGCTCGTAGGCGCTGTCGGCTACCGCGATGTTCGCCGTGAACAGCACGTTGTTGATGAGCTTCGCCCGCTGTCCGGCGCCGACCGGACCCAGGTGCACCACCGGGTCGCCGTATGTCTCGAACACCGGCCGGGCACGTTCCACGGCATCGTCGTCGCCACCGGCCATCACCAGCAGCCGGTGTTCGGCGGCCGCCTCTCGGCCGCCGCTGACCGGCGCGTCGAGGAGCGTGACGTGCCGTTCGGCGGCCTGCTCCGCGAGGCGCCGGCAGGTCTCGGGGTGCACGGTGCTGTGGATCGCGATGATGCCGCCCGGCCGCATGGTCTCCAGGAGGCCGCCCTCTCCGGCGACCACCTGCTCGACCCCGGCGTCGTCGACCACGCAGACACCGACCAGGTCGGAGCTTGCGCCGAGTTCGGCGATCGAGCCGGCGACCTCGGCCGCGGTGTCCGCGAAGGCCTCTGTCGTCTCGCGCCGCCGCGCCCACAGCGTGGTGGGGTAGCCGGCCTCGACGATGCGGCGGGCCATGGGGCCGCCCTGGTCGCCGAGTCCGATGAAGCCGACGCGTCGCACAGCTGTCCCGCTCATGTCACCGCACCCGCGATCTTCAGGTCGAGGAGCTCTTCGTCGGCGAGGCCGAGTTCACGCAGGATCTCGTCGGTGTGCTCGGCGAACAGCGGCCCGCGCGTGAGCGGCACTGCCTCACGGTTGAACTGCACAGGGCTGCCGATGAGTTGACGTGCGTTTCCCTCCGCGTCGGTCACCTCGGCGATCAGGCCGGTGGCCCGCAGGGAGACGTCCTGGCCGACCTCGTAGGTGTTCTGGACGACCGCCCACTGGCCTTCCATACCGTCGAAGGCCGCCACCCACTCGTCCTTCGTGCGGGAGGCGAGAGCAGCGCTGATGATCTCCGCTGCCTCGGCGGCGTTGGCCATCAGCTTCTCGGCCGAGTCGAAGCGGGGGTCGGAGGCGAGCTCGGGCCGGCCCATCCGTTCGGTGAACTCCGGCCAGTAGCGGCCGGGCTGGAGCATCGAGAGGGAGATCCACCGGTCGTCAGCGGTCCGGTACACACCGGTCAGCGGGTTGCTCGCGCGGGCGGTCAGCTGGTCGACCTTCGGCAGCGGGCCGCCGTTCATCATCGCCAGGTTGACGTTCATCTGGGTCGCCCACGCCCCGACCCCTAGCAGGGACACGTCCACGGTCGGCGCGACGCCGGTCCGCTCACGGGCGAGCAGCGCCGCCGCGATGCCTCCCGCGATGGTCATCCCGCCCATGTTGTCGCCGTACGCGCCGACCGGCTGGGCGGTCAGGAACTCCGCGCCGGGCGGGGTGGCGGAGTCGGCGCTGCCACCGCGTGCCCAGAAGGCGGTGGAGTCGTAGCCGCCCTTGTCGGCCTCGGGGCCGCTGTGGCCGAAGCCGGTACCGAGCGCGTAGACGATGTCCGGGTTGATCGCGCGGACGTCCTCGACGTCGATGCCGAGCTTGGCGCGGGCGCCGGGCAGGAAGTTGGTGAGGAAGACGTCGCTGGTGCGGATCAGCTCGTGCAGGACCTGCTTGGCCTCGGGCTTCTCCAGGGCGAGGCCGATGCTGCGCTTGCCGCGGTTGGGGCCGTCCATCATCGGGGAGAAGGTGGACCCTTCTTCGCCGACGTTCTGGCTGAAGACCTTGACGATGCCGCGCTGCGCGTCGCCCTTCTCCGCGTGCTCGACCTTGATCACATCCGCGCCCCAGTCGGCGAGAACGGCGCCGGCTGCCGGCACGTAGGTGAACTGGGCGACCTCCAGGATCCGGACGCCTTCCATGGGTTTGATCACTGCGGGGACCTCGGTTTCCTTCTCGCTGAACCGGACGGGTGAGGGCGCTGCGGAGTCAGATACCGAAGCGGAGTGCCCCGTCGATCCGGATCACTTCGCCGTTGAGATAGTCGTTGCCCGCGATGTGCAGGGCGAGCTCCGCGTACTCGTCCGCGCGGCCCATCCGCCTGGGGTTGGGCACCGTCTTCCCCCACCTGACCTGCACCTCGTCCTCGGCCATGCCATAGGCGGGGGTGAAGAAGATGCCGGGCGCGATGCCCACGACGCGGATGCCGGCAGGGGCGAGATCGCGGGCGCCGGCGAGGGTGAGGCTGATGACGCCGCCCTTGGCCGCCGCGTAGTCCGACTGCCCGACCTGCGCCTCGAACCCGGCGATCGACGCCGTGACGATCACGACCCCGCGCTGCCCGGACTCCAGCGGCTCGTTCCGGCTCATCGCGGCAGCCGCATGGGCCAGGACGTTGTACGTACCGCCGAGGAAGATCTCCGTGGTCCGCATGAACGTCTTCAGCGGGTAGAACTCGCCGTCCCGGTTCACGATCCGCCGGGCCGCCGCCGGACCGCCGTGCACGGCGACCGCGACACGCAGCGTGCCCAGTTCACCGGCCGCGCGCACGGCCTCACCCATCGACTCCTCACTGGTGACATCGGTGCGCAGGAAGCGCACGCGGTCCCCGCCGAGATCGGCCTCCAGGGCCTTGCCCTTGTCCTCGGCCAGGTCCGCGACGAGCACCTTGGCACCCGCGCCGGCCAGCCGTCGCACCGTCGCCTCGCCGAAACCGCCGGCCCCGCCGACGACCACCGCTGAGGCACCTTCGAGATCCATGTCTTCCTCCGTACGTCGATAAGTGGCCCGGCGGGTCAGACGGACACGGTGTCGCCCTCGGGAATCAGGCCGACGAGGTTGCGGCGCAGCACCTTGCCGGTCGGGGTCGTCGGGAACTCCCCGACGAACAGCACGTAGTCGGGGGTCTTGGAGCTGCGCAGCCGCTCCCGCGCCCAGGTGCGCAGCTCTTCGGCCTCGACACGGGCCTCGGGCCGCAGCAGCACGAAGGCGCCGATGCGCTGTCCCCATTCGGCATCCGGCACACCGGCCACGACGCACTCCTGGACGGCCGGGTGCCCGCTCAGGACGTCCTCGATTTCGGCGGGTGCGATGTTCTCCCCGCCCCTGATGATCGTGTCGTCGGCCCGTCCGTGCACGAAGAGATAGCCGTCCGCATCGAGGCAGCCGCGGTCCCGTGTGGGGAACCAGCCGTCGTCCCGCAGGACGCTGCCGGCCTCCAGGTACTCCCCGGCCACCTGCGGACCGCGGACGAAGATGTCGCCCACCGCGCCGACGGGGCACACCCGCCCGTCGTCGTCCCGCACCTCGAGCTCCACCGAGGGCAGTACCCGTCCCGCGGACCCGAGTCGGGCGCGGATGTCCGGGTCGGTGCTCGCGGCGGCCTCGCGGTGGGCGTCGGGTCCGAGCACGGTGATCGACGAGGCAGTCTCGGTCAGTCCGTAGGCGTTCACGAACCCGGTGTCCGGGAAGAGACGCAGGGCTTCCTCGATCACCGCTGGAGCCATCTTGGAACCTCCGTACGCCAGCGACCTCAGGGACGCGGGCCCCTGGACACCCCGTTCGCGCAACTCGGCGACGATGCGGGCGAGCATGGTCGGCACCACCATGGCGTGGGTGACCTGCTGCTGTTCCACGGCGTCCAGCCAGCCGCCCGGAGTGAAGGTGTCCAGATGGACGACGCGACGTCCGTTGTAGAGGTTCGAGAGGACGTTGGCGACCGCGGCGATGTGGTACGGGGGGACGCTGACCAGAACGGCCTCGGTGTCGGACGCCGAACCGAACTCGACCGAACCGAAGAGGTAGGACGCCAGGTTGCGGTGCCTCAGTACGGCGCTCTTCGGCGCGGCCGTGGTCCCGCTCGTCATGAGCAGCACCGCTGTGGAGTCCGGATCGACGGTCTCGGCCGCGTCCGGTGTGCCGCATACCGCGGGGAGTGTCAGGAGCTCATCGGTGCTGAGGGTCCCCGCGCTCCGCGTACCCGAGATGCGCTCCGGGGTGTCGGTCACCACGAACGGATCTTCCTGGCGGCACATCACGTCATCGAGCTGTTCTGCGCCCAGGCGGTAGTTGAGAGGGAGGAAGGGGATGCCGGCGTAGGCGGACGCGAACAACGCCACGGTGAACGCGGGCCCGTTGGAACCGAGGTACACCATCCGGCGCGCTCCGGCGGCACGCACCCTCGCCGCACCGGCCAGAGCTCGCGAGCGCAGGTCCGCAGCGGTCATGCCGATTCCGCGGTCACCGATCAGAACGCGGTCGGGCATGCCGCCGACCACCATGTCGAGAACCATCGCGAGATTCATGACCACTCCAGCACACGTCGTCGGGAAGCCGGGGAGGGAACACGAGCACGGTCAGCGTTCGGTGCCGCGCGGGCATCCGGCCAGTCCGCACGACCCGAGGTCTCGCCGGCCGGCTCGCATCCGCACAACTGCGTCTTGGCGCCGAGCTGTTCCTCCGAGAGAACACCGAAGCCGCTTATCTTGTCAATGTATGGAATCATTAAATCCTTACGGCCCTTCACGGGCCTTCGGACGATCCCGGCCCCCGGCACCCCACCGGGAACACAGGTCAAGTGAGGTGGTATCCCATGCCCGAAGCTGTGATCACCAGCGCGGTACGGACCCCGATCGGAACCGCTTTCAAGGGCACGCTCGCCGACACTCCCGCCGAACGGCTCGCCCTCCACGTCCTGCGCGAGGCCGTCCGCCGCTCCGGCCTGGCCGCCGAACGCTTCGACGACGTCGTCCTCGGCGAGTCGCTGTACGGCGGCGGCGACCTCGCCCGGCATGCCGCGGTCGCCGCCGGGATGACCCGTGTCCCCGGCGTGGCACTCAACCGGCACTGCGCCAGCGGCCTCACCGCGATCGGCACCGCGGCCGCGAGCATCCGGGCCGGCATGGACCGTGCGGTGGTGGCCGGGGGCGTGCAGTCCTTCTCCACCGCCCCGGAGCTGACCTGGCGGATCCCGCCGGGCGACGCAACCGAGAACCGGATGCCGCCGACCTTTCCCCACACCGGGGAGGCCACCGACGACGTGACGCTGAGCGTCGGCTGGAACACGGCCGTCAGGTTCGGCATCACCCGTGAGCAGATGGACGCCTGGGCGGTGCGCTCGCACCGGCGGGCGGTCGCCGCGAGCGAGAAGGGCGTCTTCGCGGACGAGATCGCGCCGATCACCGTGACCCGGCGCGACGGCTCCACGGTCGTGTTCGCCGTGGACGAGCACCCCCGCCCCACGACGTCCGAGGAGAAGCTGGCCCTCCTCAAACCGTTGCACCCGGAGATCGACGGCTTCTCCGTCACCGCGGGCAACGCCGCCGGGGTCAATGACGCCGCGGCCGCCCTCGCCGTCCTCTCCGACGACCTCGCCCGCGCGGAGGGGGCACCCGTGCTCGCGACCGTGCGTGCCTGGGCCGCGGTCGGCGTCGACCCGAGGTTCACCGGAGTCGGTGCCCTGGAGGCCGCGGTGAAAGTGCTCGGCCGGGCCGGCATGTCAGCCTCCGACATCGACCTGTGGGAGATCAACGAGGCGTTCGCCTCCGTGCCCGTGGCGGTCTGTCACGAGCTCGGGCTCGACGAGGACCGGGTGAACGTCCACGGCAGCGGCTGCAGTCTCGGTCACCCGGTCGCGGCGAGCGGGGCCCGCATGGTGACGACGCTCGTCCACGAGCTGCGCCGCCGGGGCGGCGGCACGGGACTGGCCGCCATGTGCGCCGGCGGCGGCCAGGGCGGCGCCGTCGTCATCGAAGTGCCCTGACCGCTCCGCGGGCTGTTCCTCCCGGTGTCCTCGGCGGGATACCGGGAGGAACGGCCGCGCCTCGCGCCGGTCTCAGGCCGGGAACCGGAAGATCTTCCGAGCGTTGAGTTCGACGATCTTGCGCGCCTCGTCGTCGGGGACGTCGGCCAGTGACTTGGCCAGCGCCTGGCGTGTGTGCGGCCAGTTGCAGTCGGAGTGCGGGTAGTCGCTCTCGAAGAGGATCTGGTCCACGCCGATCCGGTGCCGGGCCTCGATCCCTGCGTCGTCCGCGATGAAGCAGCCGTAGATGTGGTCCTTGAACAGCTCCGACGGCTTCACCTCGGCGTTGATGTCGCACCAGTACTTGTGCCGGCCCCAGGAGTAGTCGGTGCGTTCCAGGATGTAGGGGATCCAGCCGATTCCCCCCTCGGACAGCACGAACTTCAGGTTCGGGAACTTGTGGAACACCGGCGACATGAGCAGGTCCACGGTCGCGGCCATGGAGTTCAGTCCGAACAGTGCTATGCCGATGAAGAAGTCGGCGTCCTCGGCCAGTCCCGGAGGCATCCCGCCGGAGCCGAAGTGTACCGAGATCGGCAGTTCGGCCTCCTCGCAGACGCGTAGGAAGGGGTCCCAGTGGCCGGTGTGGTACGAGGGCAGGCCGAGCCGGTGGGGCGCCTCGAGGAAGGTCACCGACCGCGCGCCCTTGGCCGCGGTGCGCTGCACCTCCTTCACCGATGCCTCGACGTCCCAGAACGGGACCATGACCAGCGGGATCTGACGCTGAGGCGCGTAGGCGCACCACTCGTCGAGGATGAAGTCGTTGTAGGCCCGGATGCAGGCGGCCGCGAGCTCCTTGTCCTTGGCCGCGTAGAAGGTGCTCCCGGCGAACCCGCCGAAGTTGGGGAAGCACAGCTGCGCCCAGACGCCCTCGGTGTCCATGTCCTTGATCCTGGCCGCGATGTCGTGGCAGCCGTCCCGCATGTCGGAGTAGCTGCGGGGGTCCATGCCGAACTCGCGCGGGTGCTTGCCGGCCACCGCGTTGAGCGCGAAGTTACCCGCCTCGGCCCCTTCGTAGATCCAGACGTCGTTGCCGTCGGGCAGCTTCTCGATGCGGGGGGCGGCCTCGGCGTACTTCGACGGCAGCCGGTCGATCCACACACGCGGGTGCTCGATCACGTGGTCGTCGACGGAGATGACCTGGGCATCGCTCGGCATCATCGGGGATTCCTCCGATCACTCGGTTGTTTGAATCTTTTTAATCATCTACACAGCAGGGTAGCCATGCTCGTCGCGACCGGAAGAGGGCTTGGGGCCGCCGGTCGGCCAGCGGCCCCAGCCAGGGTCCCGCTCCTTCCCCGCCCGGTCAGGCGGCCGGCACGCCGATGGTCTTGATCTCCAGGTACTCCTCGAACCCGTGAGTTCCGTTGCGGCGGCCCAGTCCGCTCTGCCCGTAACCGCCGAGCGGGCTGGTCAGGCCGAAGTACGAACCACCGTTGACCGAGACCGTCCCCGTCCGCACCCTCGAGGCCACCCGCAGCGCCCTCTCCTGGTCGGCGCCGGAGACTTCGCCGGACAGGCCGTAGACCGTGTTGTTCGCGATGGCCACGGCCTCGTCCTCGGTGTCGTACACCGACACCGTGATCACAGGGCCGAAGATCTCCTCCTGGGCGATCCGCGACTCGGGGTCCACTCCGGACAGCAGGGTCGGCTCGACGAAGTACCCCCGCGGCAGGTGGCCGGGAACGCCGCCGCCGGCGACCAGCGTGGCCCCGGAGGCGCGACCCGCCTCGATCAGCCCCAGCACCTTCTGCCGCTGGCCCTCGCTGATCTGCGGCCCCTGGAAGACCTTCGGGTCCCACGGATCGCCGTACGGGAAGGCTTTCACCGTCGCCTCGAGGATCTCGAGTCCTTCGGCACAGCGTGAGCGCGGCAGCAGGATGCGGCCGGCCAGCGTGCAGGTCTGCCCCGCGTGCGCGCACACCCCGGCGACGGCCATCGGCAGGCAGGCAGACAGGTCCGCGTCGTCCAGCACGATGTGGCTGGACTTTCCGCCCAGTTCCAGGAGCGTCCTTTTCACCGTGGGCGCGCCGGCCTCGAGCACTTTGCGGCCGGTAGCCGTCGACCCGGTGAAGCTGATCATGTCCACACGTGCGTCGGAGGTCAGCGCGGCACCGACCTCATTGCTGTTGGACAGCACGACGTTGAAGATGCCGGGCGGTATGTCGGTCCGCTCCGCCACGATCCGGCCCAGTTCACTGCCGGACCACGGTGTGAGCTGGGCCGGCTTGAGCACCACCGCGTTGCCGGCCATGAGAGCCGGTACGGACTCGGCGATGTTGAGGTAGAGCGGACAGTTCCACGGTGTGATCGCGCCGACCACACCGACCGGCTCGTACTGCAGGAAACGGCGGCCCGGGGCCGGGATGCCGTCGTGCACGCCGGAGTCGCGCCAGTACTCGAAGGTGCGGCCGTACTCCGCCCAGTGCCCCACTTCCTGGAGAGGGAACTCGAGTTGTATCGATTCCGTGGTGGCGATCGGCGCGCCGGCCTCCGTCACCACGATCCGGCGCAGCCGCTCCTTCTCCTCCACCAGCGCGTCCCGCAGCTGGGTGAGGCAGTGATGGCGGAACCCGGCGTCGCGCGACCAGTCGGTGGTGTCGAACGCGCGGCGCGCGGCGCCGACGGCGTGCTCCATGTCCGCGACCGTTCCGTCGGTGGCCTGTCCGGCCACTTCCCCGGTCGCGGGATGCACCACGTCGAACAGCGCGCCGCTCGCGGTGTGCCGCAGTTCGCCGTCTATCAGCATCCGCTGCTCCCCCGCGAGCACCCCGGTCTCCGAGGGGGCATGTCCCTGGCTCATGTCACTCTCCCGTTCGTCGCGGTCCGGGCGGCGGGGGACGGGATCCGTGGCCGTTCCGTCCCCGGCACTCGGCCGATGTGAAGATCACGCTCTTGCGTCACACGTTGCGGACAGCTGACCGCTGTCAGCCGTGTCCGGAGCGGGTCTGATCCTTGCGGTGCCGGTTCGCCCGAACCGGTCGGCACAGCGCCTAATCCACGACGGGTGTCCTGCCGCCCCGGACAGCCTCGACCGTGCCCGCGAGATGCTGCTCGCTGCGGAGCGAGACCGCGGTGAAGCCGATCACGCACACCGCGAGGATCCAGATGGCCGGACCGATCCAGGAACCGGTGGCAGCGACGAGCACCCCGGCGACCAACGGGGCGATACCACTGCCGAGAACCGTGCCGATGTTCTGACCGAAGTTCGATGCCGTATAGCGGATTCGGGTGGGGAACAGTTCGGCGATGAGTGTGAAGGCGGGCGGCTGGATCAGGGTGACCAGCACTCCCTGGTAGACGACAACGGCGATCAGCACCACCAGGAAGTTCGTCGCGGTGCCGAGCACCCACAGCACCGGCACCGCGGCGACCGCGTAGCCGATCAGCACCATGACGATCATGCGCCGCTGGCCGTACCGGTCACTCAGCAGGCCGGCGAACGGGGCCGTCACGGCACCGACCAGTGACCCGAGCGTCAGCGCCAGGAAGACCTGGGTGACCGGCAGGCCCCGGTTTCCTGCCAGGTACGTGGCGAACCACGCGGCGAGTCCCGCGGTCCCGTTGGCCGCGATGGCGATGCCGCCGGCCACGAGCATGTTGCGGCGGTGCTCCTTGAACGCCTCCCGCAGCGGTGCGCGGACGACCCCGTGCTGTGCCCGCTCGGAGGCGAACTCGGGCGACTCGCTCAGCTTCCGCCGGACCAGCAGCGCGGCCACCGCCAGTGGCGCGGCGATGAGGAAGCCGATCCGCCAGCCGTAGTCGGCCATCTGCTGGCTGGACATCGATGCCGCCAGCACAGCGACCAGCAGGTTGCTGAAGCCACCGCCGGCCACGAGGCCCAGCGGTGTGGCCGAGGCGAGAAGGATCCGGCGCCTGCGCGGCACCGATTCGAGCACGTAGGAGATCGAACCGAGGGTCTCCGCACCGGCGGAGAGGCCCTGGCCGAGCCGGAGCAGCACGAGCAGGACCGGTGCGGCGAGCCCGATCGTCTCGTACGTGGGCAGGATTCCGACCAGGCCGGTGCAGACACCCATCAAGGTGACCGTCGCGATGAGCGCGTAGCGGCGTCCGCGCCGGTCGCCGATCCGGCCGAACACGATGGCTCCCAGCGGCCGGGTGACGAACCCGGCGCCGAAGACCGCGAGCGAGCTCAGCAGAGACGTGGCGGGGGTGTCGGCGGGGAAGAAGAGGGGCGCGAAGAACACCGTCAGCACGCCATAGAGGGCGAAGTCGTAGGACTCGATGAACGTGCCTGCGAATCCCGCTGCGACGACCCTCCTGGCCTCTGGCGACAGCCGTCCATCGGAGGTGCCGGGCTCAGCCGGCTTGCCCGTCACGTCGTCGCCCTCGGAATGGTGGGCTGGTAGCCGGTGGCACCGCCGTCGACGGTGATCTGAGTACCCGTCACGTACTTGGACTCGTCCGAGGCGAGGTAGACGGCGGCGGCCGCGATGTCGGCGGGTTCGCCGAGCCGGGGCAGCACCAGCATGCCGCGGATCACCCGCATGTACTCCTCGTCGGCAAGCAGTTGCCGCATGCCGCTGCCCTCGGTCCGGATGAAGCCGACGATGATCGCGTTGGACCTGATGTCGTCCGCGCCGTAGTCCGCGGCCATCTGCCGGGTGAGCGCGTTGATCCCGCCCTTGGATGCCTGGTAGGCAGGCCGGCTCCGCAGTGCCCGGATGCTGGAGGACGCCGAGATGTTGACGATCGACCCGCCGCCCGCACGGCGCATGTGCGGGATGGAGTACTTGCACGCCCACTGGACGCCGTAGAGCGCCGTCCGGATGACACGGTCCCAGACCTCGGCGTCGATCTCGTCGACATGGCTGTCGGCGCCGCTCGCGGTCACATCGGTGGCGGCGGCGCTGTTCACCAGTGCCGTCACCGGGCCGAACGCGTCGACGGTGGTCTCCACCGCATGGGCGACATCGGCCTCCACGCTGCTGTCGGCCTGGATGTAGCGCACGGTGTGGCCCGTGTCGGCCAGCCGCTTCTCCAGCGCGTTCCCGGTCTCCGCCGAGCGCCCGATGAACGCCACCGAAGCCCCTTGCTCGGCGAACATCTCGACGATCCCGGCCCCGATGCCCGCCGTCCCGCCGGTCACCAGAGCAACCTTGTCCCGCAGCCGCATGTCCTTCACCTCCTGAGTCCTTCGTCTGCCGCATCTCTTGCTGCTGTCATGGAACGGTCACGCCGACGTTGTCGATCAGCGGCGTCGTCCCGAACGTCGTCGACGCGAGGAGCCGCACCTCCCCGCCGAGCGTGTCCAGCGGCCGCAGGGTGTCGGCCTCGATCGCGACGACGTAATCGGGGGACGACACCTCCCGCAGCCGGCCGAGGACGAATTCCGTCACCTTCCGGGCGCTGCGTTCCCCGCCGCGGATCGCCTCCGCCGCGGCGGTCAGCGCCCGGTACAGCTCGGGCGCCCGTTCCCGGTCGGCGGCGCTCAGCCGGGCGTTGCGGCCGGACATGGCCACTCCGTCGGATTCGCGCACCGAGGGCACCCCGACGATCCGGGACGGCAGCAGAAGGTCCTCTGCCATCCGCCGCACCATCACCAGCTGCGGCCAGTCCTTCTCCCCGAAGTAGGCGGTGCACGGCCCCGCGATGTTGAGCAGCGTGAGCACCATGGTGACCACCAGGTCGATGTGGCGGCCTTCCGGCATGTCGCGCAGGTGCGTGGAAAGCTCGGGCATGTCGATGGACGTGGCGGAGGGCCGCCGGTAGAAATCGTCCTGGCGGGTCACGAAGAGCAGGTCCACACCGGCCTCTTCGAACAGCTTCGCGTCCCGGTCGAAGTCGCGTGCGTAGACCTGGGCCGAGTCCGGGGCCCAGTCCAGACGCATGGCGCCGTTCCAGAACACCGTGACGATGTCGTGCTCGCGGCGCGCGGCCCTCGCCAGCGACAGATGGCCGTCATGCGTGCCACCGCTGGTGCCGACGAAACCGATAGTCCTGCCCGCGGCACGGTGCTCGTCGAGGATCCGCCGTGCCTCGTCCCGCCGTTCGACAACGATCACCGCAGCCCCTCGCCGAGGGTGGCCGCGCGGGGCGCCGCGATGTCCAGCACCGTGCGGTATCCGGGCGCGGCCTCCACGAGGCGGGGGATGAAGTTCACCGCGCGAGCCGCGTTGAGCGCGGAGACCGGGTCACGCGTGTCGGCGTTGTGTCCGTGCGGCAGGTTGAACTCGCACACGATGTCCGGCTCACCGGTGATCTCGACGCGCCAGTTGGGCTCCTCAGCGCTCTGCCGCCACCCCGCGGCCAGCCCCAGCGCGACGGTGTGCTCGGTGACGAGCTCGAAGAACGGCTTCTCGCCGTGGTAGGCGACGTGGGTCCAGCGCGCTCCGGCCACTGCCCCCTTGCCGATCTTCATGCCGCTGGCCGGGAGGATGAGGTCCTCCCGTGCGAGCGCGATGTCCTTGGCGGTCCGCCTGACGTCCGTCACCTCCAGGCCCAGCCCCGCCCCGATCAGGGCTGCCGACTGGCCCGCGCCCCACATCCATCCCTCGTCGACCGCCGTCGTGTCCGCGTCCGGCTCCCGGCCGATGCCGAGCCCGAGGTCCAGCTGAAGTGGCGAGGGATAGTGCGGGACGTGGTCGCGCTGGACAGCGCGGATGTACCGCACCTGGCCCGAGTACCCGGAGGCGAACAGCGGGAGTACGTCGCTGATCAGGCCGGGAATGTTGCCACCGGCGGCGAAGGTGCTGTCTCCGCTCTCGCAGGCGGCCACGATCCGGCCGTACTCCGGCAGTTCCTGGAGCCACCATCCACCCATACCGGAGTAGACGTTCGTCCCGGCGGCCAGGAAGTCCGCGACGATGCCGGGCTCCCAGGTCAGGCCGTGCCAGGTCATGCAGTCCGCGCGGAGCGCGACGAGCGCGGCGACGTCCCTGGTCGCGGCGACTCCGATCGGCCCGATGCCGGCCAGTTCGCCGACGTCACGGCCGTCCTTCTCCGCGTGATGGACGAGTACGCCGACGATCTCGTACCCCGGGTCCGCGGCGAGCAAGCGGATGACTTGCTTCCCAACTCCCCCGGTGTAACAGACGACAACACGAGTGACCATCGATAACCTCCTGGAAAGTAGAGACGCTTGTTGCGCGGCTTACTCGCCCGCAGGCCTTCCGGGGGGCTTGCCGCTCGATGCCCTCGAACCGGGCAGGCAGCTTTCCGCGGGCGTCCATGTCCACGTCCACGTGCCGGGTGGCCGGAGCGGGGCCGGTGGAGTGCTGTCAGTGCGGACGCCGGGCCCCCGCGTACCTCTCCGAAGCACACCGGCACCGGGGACGGAACGGCCGTGCGCCGTGCGCCCCCACCGCTCGGCGGGATGCCGCCGGCGCGAGGGGCACGCGACCGGGCTCGCCACTGGCGAAACGTCAGAGCCTGCGGAAGGTCAGCGGTGCCAGTCGTTCCACTTGAGGTAGGTGCCGGCGTCGACGCGCAGCTGCTGGCCGGTGACGTAACGGGACTCGTCGGAGGCGAGGAAGAGCACCGCGCTGCTGATGTCGGACGGCTCCACGTAGGGAACAGGGATTGACTGCTGGTTGACGAAGGAGGGCTCGGCGTCCTCGCGGGTGGGCGCTTCGAGATCGGGCCGGAACGCCTTGTACATCGCCTGGTTGTGCAGCATCTGCGTGTTGCAGTTCGTCGGGTGCACGATATTGGCCCGGATCATCTGGGGGGCCACGTTCTTGGCGAGCTCGTGGATGTACTCGGACAGGGCGCGCTTGGCGTACGCGTACCCGGTGCCTCCGGGGTCGGCGCCGGGCGCGACGGGGATGACCGCGGCGACCGAACCGGTGGCGATCACCGAGCCCCCTTCGGCCAGGTGCGGTAGCGCGACCTGCACCGCGTTGATGGCGCCGACGAGGTTCACGTTGACGACATCGCTCCAGGCCTGCATCGGCGGGGTCCCGTCGAGCGGGGCGATACCGGCCTGCGCCACCACGATGTCCAGGCGGCCCAGCTCGGCGAGGCCGCTCTCCAGGGCCTCCTTCAGTTGCACGCGGTCGCTCACGTCGGCCTGCACGGCCACGATGCGCCGTCCCCGCTCCTCGACCAGCCGGACGGTCTCCTTGAGGTCGTCAGGGGTCGCCATCGGGTAACCGGTCGACGCGTAGTCACGGCAGCGGTCGACCGCGATGATGTCCGCTCCCTCTTCGGACAGCCGGACGGCATGGCTGCGTCCCTGACCACGTGCCGCACCGGTGATGAAGGCGACTTTGCCCTGTACCCGTCCCATGCGTGACTCCCTTGTCATGGTGTTGTTCGGGGTGGTGTCGTGCCTGGTGCTCTGGATGGCGTGAAACAGTCGGCCGTTCGCGCGCCTCGCTATAGTCTTAAGATATATATCAAAGCAAGGAAAGTGACCAGGGTCTGCGGAGCACGGATCGAGCACTGTGCCGCGATCACCGGGCCGCCGCGTACCACGGAGATCAGCCCGCCCCGCCACCCAAACCGGGCCAGAAGCTCCTCCTACACCCTCGCCGCGGCGGCCCTCGTCTTCGCCGTCACCGCCCCGGAGGCCGCCGCATACGCGCGTGGGCGGCGAACAGCTCGATCACCAGGCTCCCCGACACAACATCCGGCCGTATCCCCTTCACCGAGGCGACCGTCACCGGGGACCGGGACGCCAGGGACCGGGACGCCGGGGACATACAAGATCGCCTGGAAAGCGCCGGGGGCACGCCAAGTCACCATCAAGGCCGGGCACAAGCCTGTGGCGACCGGCGGCGCGACCGGCGAGGTCACCGTCACCGGGCTGCCGGAGAACGCCGACCGGCAGTGGTTCGACCTGGTCCCCGACCACAGCGAGGGCCTGCACCTCGCCGACCGGCACATCCAGATTGACGGCGCCGACAACTTCCGTGACATCGGCGGCTACCGCACCAAGGACGGCCACTGGGTCAGGATGGGCCAGGATGGGCCAGGTCCACCGCTCGGATGCCCTGGCCGAACTCACCCTCCGCCTGTCCGGGATCACCGACGACATCGCCTCGTCCGGGGCCCTGTTCCACTGCACCTCGGGCAAGGACCGCACCGACTGGGCCGCCGCCTCGCTGCTCACCGCGCTGGGCGTGCCGCGCCAGACCGTGAGGGCCGATTACCTCTCCTCCAATGACGACTTGGCGGAGTACAAGGCCACCGCCCCCGCCTCCATGCCCCCGGAACAGGCGAAGATCCACAATCCTCTCCTCGATGTCCGGCCCGAGTACCTCAACGCCGGATTCGACGAGGTGCAGGAGGAGTTCGGCTCGTTCCGGACCTACGAGAAGCAGGCCCTCGGACTCGACGCGGAGCAGATGAAGGAGCTGAAGGAGCAGCTGCTCGCCTGAAGCCGGCGTACTAGGGCCTGTGTCGGAAGTGGCGCCTGCCTCGCGACGCCTGGCACGCACGCTCGCCGCGTTGCCGGATTGCCCTAGTAGCTCCGCTACGAGGACATTCCGGCGCCTTGCGATCGCACGCACCAGACGCCGCGAGGCCCGCCCTTCGGGCGAACGACGCCACTTCCGACACAGGCCCTAGTACTCCAGCAGTCCGCTCACTCCACTGGCCGTGATGGTCAGGCCGAGGAGGGTCACGACGGCCGCGGAGACCATCGGCAGCCACCGGATCAGCGGGCTCCGCCTGTCCGGGCGCTGGAACCTTTCCAGCCTCGTACGGGCGCTGACCAGGATCAGCCCGAGTCCGACCAGCACCCCGGCCAGCCCGACACTGAACGCGACGATCATGGCCAGGCCCAGCGCCGTGCGGTTGAGCCCGATGGCGAGCAGGAGCACGCCCAGGGCCTCGGGGCAGGGGATGATCCCCCCGGAGACGCCCATGGCGGCGAGACCGCGGAAGGTGGTGGGGACGGTCAGGGGCGCGTGATGGTGGTGGTGACGACCCTCCCCGTGACTGTGGCCCTCCCCGTGACTGTGGCCGTGGCTGTGACTGTGGTCGTGGCTGTGTTCATGTCCATGACTGTGCCCGTCGCGCTGGTGCCAGCGCCGCAGTAGCAGTCGCGCGCCGAGGACCAGTACGACCGCCCCAGCGGTGATCTCCAGTACCGGCACCAGGACTTCGGGTACGACGAACCGGCCCGCGAAGAGCACCAGCGTGCCGAGTGCGATCACGGAGGCGGTGTGGGTGACGGTGATGACCGCGCCGAGGGCGACCGCCTGCCGGGGGGTGCTGTTGGCGCCGACCAGGTAGGAGGCGAGGAGGGCCTTGCCGTGGCCGGGTGTCAGGGCGTGCAAGGCGCCGAGCAGGGCGCAGGTGCCGATCAGCAGGAGCAGTGCCCAGGGGGAGGTCAGCGGGGCGCGCAGGGCACCGAGCATCGCCCCCTCCCCCTCCCCCGCGTCGGCGGAGCTCGGAACGGCGGTTACCGCCCCCTCCCCGAACGTCAGCGTCATGGCCCGCCCCTCGTCCCCTCGCTCGAATCCGCTGGGGCGCACCGCGTCCGTCGCCGCGACCAGCACGTCCGCCTGGACCGTCGTACGGACGCCAGGGTCGTACTCGTTGGTGAAGACGACCTGGCCGAGGCTGCCGGGCGATGGCAGTCCGGCCGTCAGGTTGACGCGTACCGCGCCGCCGGCCGCGGCCAGCAGCGCGTACTCGGCGTACTCGCTCCCCGTCACGGTCAGCTTCACCTCCCGGCCGTCCACGCGCAGCGCGAGGGCCGAGGTCACAAGGTCGAGGTGGGCGGCCCTCTCGCGGGCGTCGAACTCCTCGTCGCCGTCGGTGTCGACGGACTCGGCGAAGGCCGGCGCCACCAACACCCCTGGTGTGATGGTGAGTTCGGCGTCGAGGCGGGTGGTGGTGGGCGTCAGGTATGCCTGTTGCACCACCTCGTCACTGGGGTGCGCCGCGGCGGGTGCGGCGGCGAGGCCAGACCCGGCGGCGACCAGCGCGAGGGCCGCCGTCCACCGGGCCAGGCGACGGGTGAGGGGCGAGGTCACGGACGTCAGTCCTCGGCGCCGTAGTCGTTGCCGTTCTCGCGGTAGATGGAGTGGATGTGGGTGACCCCACCGGCGTTGGCGCCCTGGCCCTGCTGGTGGGCGAACTCGATCGTGAACGACGGGCTCTGCACCCGGTAGTAGATCGGCTGGTCGCTCTCGGTTGAGCCGTACCAGGCGAAGTACGTGCTCTTGAGGTTCTTCTCGGCGTCCGTCAGCTTGGCCTCCGCCTGCTCGTCGTTGAGGGGGGTGATCCACTCGTCGATCAGGTCGAGCAGCAGCTTCCGCTGGTTCGCGTCGAGGTCGGATGCCTTGACGCCCTCGCTCTCCAGGGTCTTCCCGTCCTGCCCGGCGCCCAGCACGATCTCGGTGACCGCGCTGTCCAGCTCGGCCGTGTCGAACTGCTCGTCGTCCAGCGACTCCACGACCTTGAACGCCTTCTCGGTCTCGCCCTTCAGCGGCTCGACCTCGTTCCCGTCCTTGTCGTAGTACGCGGGCTGGGCGGCCCACAGGGTCGGGCCGAGCGTCATGGTGTCGCCGGTCAGGGTGACATTGACGGCGAGGTGGTGGCCGCCGTACTGGAGCGTCCACTGCTCGGTCTCGGACGGGGTACCGAGGACGCGGATCCAGTAGTGGTCCGCGCCGAAGTCGAGGTCCATGCCGCCCTGTTCCTTCAGGACGCCGTCGCCGTACGTGATTCCGGTGACCTGCTCATAGCCGTCCTCGCTGAGCGCCGCCTTGAGGATGGCGAGCACCGCGGCCTGCTGCTCGTCGTCGAGGGAGTCCATCCTGAGGCCCGCGCGCTCGAAAAGCTGGTCGGGCAGGTTGGACCACTGCGACAGGTTGGCCTGGGTGCGCTCGGCCTGCACGGACGACTTCTGCGAGTCGTCCAGGGTGGCCAGGAACGCCTTGGTCGCGGTCAGGACCTGGGTGGCCGCCTTGCCGCCGCCGGAGCCGGACGACGTGGTGGCGGACGCGGAGGCCGAGGCGTCCGTGGACGTCGACGACGACTCGGAGTCACCTGACCCGCAGGCGGTCGCGAACAGGAGCACGGCGGCAACACCGGCCGCGAGACGGTATTCGGACACGGCAGTTCTCCAATGGACGGGGGAGTGGGGGGAGCGGGAGGGGACGTCCTAGGCGGTGATCATGGAGAACACTGATGGAAGTGTCAAATACGATGTATGCCTCATCACCTTGGCAAGTGGCAGTCGAAAACCCTGTATATGCGGATAAGGGATGCGCTCGACCAGCGTGATCACTGACGAAACTGCTAACGAAATGACAGGTTCGGCCGCCTGTCCACGCGCATTTAAGTCGCGGATCTGCTTCTTCTGCGACACCGGGCTGTCACCGGCACCGCAGGCGATGAAGTCGGTGTGGGAACTGGCCGGTACGCAGCACATCCTGTTCGCCACCGACTGGCCGTTCACCAACACCCTGCAAGTCCGCGTTCACGAACGGGCCTGTCCGTCTCCCTGATCGCCGTGGTCGCGGGCGTCCTCGCCGCCGCCATCGGCCGTCTCTTCCGCGCTCCGAAGACACCGCCCACGGTGGACTGACCTTGCTGTCTGTGGCGGCAGGCTCCCGCCAAGTCTCGGCTCGCGCGCGGTCCTGGCGGGAGCGGGCGGTCGTGGCATGGCCCGCGGCCAGGAGGACCTGACCGCCGCCGGCCCGCGTCCGTCTCAAGGATGTGTGGCGAAGTACCGGGCGATGCCCGCGATTCCGTCGCTGACGGCCCGCTCGACGATGGGCGCCAGGCCCTCCGGAAGGATCTCCTGGCTGTAGACCACGCGTGAGCCGTCTCCGTCGGGGAGCACGTCGATGGTGCCGAGATGGAAGTCGATGGGCAGGGGCAGGCCCTCGACGAACCGGTACTGGAAACGCCGCAGGTCGTCGTTCTTCGTCACAACGAGGGCCTTCAGCATCCCCTCGGGCGTGCGCAGGTGGCGGTGTACGCCGTCGAAGTGTGCCTCCTGCACGGCCGGGAACCACTCCGGAATCGTGCTCACGTCGGTGAGCACGGCCCAGACGCTGTCAGGGTCCTGCTTGACCTTGGTGTCGAAACGAAGGGTTGCCACATGACCTCCTTGGGTCGCGACGGTGTCACGAGGATCGAAGAAGCTACGGCGTCTTGCCGGAGCGCGGTTGGGCAGGGCTTGCGGTGCTCACGGCCGCGGGGAAGCGGCCGCAGGGCTCGATGTCACACCCCCTGGACGCGGACCGTGACGAACCGCCAGCCGTCAGAGGGCGGCGCAGGATGCAGTCGTACCAGCCAGCCGGCGCCGTCGGCGCGCCGTAGGTGTCGCGGGGTGGACATGCTCCGGACTCTCTGCGAACGGGTTGAGTGGCTGCTCATGGCGACCAGGTGGGCCAGGTCACGGCTGCGGACTCTCCGCCACGGCCACCGTCCCGCGAAGGGCGAGCCACAGGCCCGCCGCCACCACCGCCGTGGCGAGGCCGAGGAGGCCGACGGCTGCGGCGAGGCTTCCGACGACGGATGCGATGGCGATGAGGACGAGCGGGCAGACGAACTGTCCGAAGAAGAACGCCGCCGTCCACAGGCCAGTGCCGCGGCCGCGGTCGGCGTACTTCAGCTTGGACATCCCCCAGGTGAGCAGCGAGGGCAGCAGGAGGCCGGTGCCGATGCAGTTGAGGACCGCGCCGGCGATGAGGACCGCGGGGGTGCCGGCCAGCGCCATCACCGCGAATCCGGCCGCGCACAGGGCGAAGATCGCGGGCAGCCTGCGCTCCGGTCGGCCGGACAGCTTGGCGAAGACGATGCAGCCGGCCACGGTGGCGGCGCTGGCGAGCGCGGTCGCCAGACCGATGACACCGCTCGACTCCACGCCCAGGTCGTCCAGAAGGTACGCCGTCTCCACCGGGACCGTGTAGAAGACGATGCCGCCGAACACCGACAGCGTGCAGATGCCCGCCATCTTCCGCACGGGGAACGGTCGTGCTTCGCCGCGGAGCGTCTCATCCGACTCGGGGGCGTCGGCCGGCCTGGGCCGGGGCAGGAACGCGGCCATCGCAGGTGCCAGGAGCAGGCCGACGGCGTAGAGCCAGAAGGGGGCCCGCCAACCCGCCGAGCCGATCGCACCACCGACCACGAAGAAGGCGGTCGCGGAGGCGGAGGCGCACACGGTCTGCAGGGCGAGGTAGCGGTCTCGGGTCCGGCCCGTGAAGTAATCACCTATCAACGTGGTGCAGCACGTCATGATGGCGGCCTCGCAGACACCGACGAGGGCGCGGCTCGCCACGATGGCACCGAGCGAGTCCAGCCACAGCGGTGCAGTGCCGAACAGCGAGTACAGCACGGCGGCGACGACCAGCAGGCGTTTGCGTCCCAGCCGGTCGATGATGACTCCCGCGAAGGGCGCCAGCAGGGCGAGCGCGAGCGCCGGAATCGACAGGACGACCGGGACCAGCGCCTTGGCCCCGGCCACCCCCTCGAAGTGGTCCTGCATCTTCGGCAGCACCGGAGCCAGCAGGACGGCGCCGAGGATCGGCAGACAGCTGCCGGCCATCAGCAGTGTCACCAGCAAGGGACCCGCGCCTTCGGGAACGGTCTTGGTACTCACGGCCGCGCCACCCGTGGGCGCGGACGACGGCGGGGAAACGTATCCGGGCAAGCGGAGCCTCCACGAGGGCGGTGGCAGGGTGCGCGACCGTGCCGCCGTCGTGGCCGTGCCACGTCGGGGGCATCGCTGCACCCGGGGGAATGAGCCCGAAGTAGCGGGCGTCAGGTAACTGGCACGACTATGAGCCGGGGCCCTCCCGGTGCCTAGCCCTCGCGTGAACGAAGTCTCCGATCGCGTTCATCCATCCTGTGGATCGTCCGAGGCACGTGACCTGCCCGGGCACCTGGGGCGTCTTCGTGATCCGTACGGGACTCCCCGACCTGTGGGTTCCCCAGCGCGTGCCCGTCTTCGCCTCGCGTTCCGAAGGGTGAGCCCTCAGGCCGCGCCCGGCCGGGTTTGACCCCGCACGTCCTCCGTGGGGAGTGGACGGTCGGTGACGATTGAGAGCTAACGCCGGACTGTCGAATCACCTGGTTCGCCATGCCCCTGCCAGGGCCGGGCGAGACCTACGAGGGCAAGCCCCGCCCCGGCCACGGCGATCAGCATGATCAGCGCCATCGGCAGGGAGCTGTCCTCGCCGAACAGTCCCACCAGCGGTGAGGCGAGGGCCCCGAAGAAGAACTGCAGGCCGCCCAGGAGCGCGGACGCCGCACCCGGAGCCACACGGCCCACCGCCTGGCCGATGCTCATGCCTCCGGGGAAGACCAGGCCGATACCACTGACGGTCACGAACAGCGTGATCCAGGTGCCCGCGAGGCTCTCGCCCACGACCATGACCAGCAGGGCCTGCGCCAGTGCACCCAGCAAGGAGATGCCGACGCCGGCTGTGAGGAGCGTGTTCAGGCGTACACCCCGGCCGGCCAGGCGAGAGAAGACCGCCCCGGCGATCAGCATGCCGACGGCGTTGGTGGCGAAGATGAGGGAGTACGTCGTCGAGGAGACCCCGTGGAGGTTTTCGAAGACGAAGCTGGAGCCGCTGATGTAGGAGAACAAGGCGGCCGAGACGAGGGCGACGACGAGGACGTACCCCATGAACGTGCGGCTGGCGAGCAGCGAGCCCATCGCGCGGAAAGTGCTCGCGACCCCGCCGCCCTGGCGCCGCTCGGGTGGCAGCGACTCGGGCACCGCGCGTAGTACGGCGAGCAGGAGCAGCACGCCCAGAACGGCCAGCACGGCGAACACCGCTCGCCAGGTGGCCACGGACAGGATCACCCCGCCGAGCACCGGCGCGGCGATCGGTGCCACACCCATGACCTGGGAAAGCACCGCGAAGTAGCGCGGCAGTTCGGCCCCGCGGAAACGGTCGGTGAGCACGGCACGGGCCAGCACCATGCCTGCCGCGCCGGCCAGGCCCTGCAGGAAGCGGGCGCCGGTCAGGACGGTGACGTTCGGGGCGACGGCGCAGGCGAGTGAGAAGAGGACGAACCCGGCCGACCCGGATATCAGCAGCCGACGCCGGCCGAGCCCGTCGCTGAGCGGACCGATGATCAGCTGGCCGACGACGAGCCCGGCCAGGAACGCGGTCATCGTCAGCTGCACGGCCGAACTGCTCGCCCCGAGCGCGTCCCCCATCGTGGGGAAGCCGGGGACGTACATGTCGGTCGCCAGCGGGGCGACTGCGGTCAGGGCTCCGAGTACGGCGACGAGGGCGGCGACCGTACGCCCGGAAGGAGCGGGGCCGCCAGGGTCCGGCACGACGGCGGTACGGGAGGGGGACGCGGTTACCATGGCCATAAAGATAGCCGATAGTTCACTAGCTAACAAATATTTTATTGAGAAGGCGAGCCGCATGCCCTCCTCCCCCGCCTCCGCCGCGGACGTCCGCGCTCAGTGGGCCACCCACAACCCCGGCCTGGACACCTCCCCCATGGAGCTTGTCGGCCTGCTCAAGCGCGCCACGGGCCTGCTCAACCGTGCTGTGGAGCCCCTCTACGCGGGCGCTCCCCTCACCGCGCCCGAGGTCGACATGCTCATCCCCCTCCGCCACGCAACCGACCCGGTCATCGCCCGCAGCCTCGCCGAGCGGCTGGGCCTGTCCCGGGCGGGCGTGAGCAAGACTCTCGGCAAACTGGAGAAGCGCGGCTTCATCGCCCGCACCCCCAACCCCGCCGACCGCCGTGCCGCCCTGGTCACCATTACCGAGGCCGGCGCCCAGGCCGTCGACGACTTCTTCCCCCGCCAACTCGCCGCCGAGGTCGACCTGTTGGCGGGTCTTGGAGAGGACCGGGAGTGGGTGCGCAAGGCGCTGGGACGGCTGGTGGAGGCCATGGAGACGCGCGTGGCCCACGACTGACGCGCGGACACACAGCCTTCTTCCGGGCCGTCATCGCCGCTGCGCGGCCAGGCGGACGGGAGCGTTGGCGGCACCGTAGCCGCCGTAGCCGCCGGTGCGTTGGACGATCTCGAAGAAGACGCGGCCCACGGTGGCCGTGTAGCAGTGGCGGAACTCGGCTCCGCGTTCGTCGCGGTCGTAGAGGATGCCGAGTTCCCGGTACGTCTGCAGCTCGCCGGGGGCGAACTCGTAGCGGGCGTCGAGATCCTCGTAGTAGTTGGCGGGGATCTTCAGCAGTTCCGCGCCGGCGGCACGGATGCGGCGGGCGGCCTCGGCGATGTCGTCGGTGGCGAGGGCGATGTGCTGGGCCCGGGTGCGGGTGCGGCTCTCCGCCGCCGGGCTGGGCGCCAGGTTGAGGACGAGCCGGAGGCCGCGTGTGCCTTCCGGGCCGTCTGTGCTGCCGGAGAGGGCGCGGCTGCGGAAGAGCCCGTAGGGGTCGGCCAGATCGACGCTCTCGTGCGGGCGCAGGCCCAGGACGGTGCGGTGGAAGAGGACGGCTTCGTCGAAGTGGTGCCAGGGCTGGGTCAGGGCAACGTGGTCGACGCCGGTGATGCTTCCGCCTGCTGAGTCGGCCTGCTGGGGGTGGGCGGCGGTCGTGAAGTCGCCTGTCCAGTCGGCGTGTTCGGGGCGGCGGGTGGCGCAGAAGAACAGTTCGGTGCCGTCGGGGGCGGCGACCGCGTCCAGCGGGACGTCCTCCCCGCTACGGCGTCGGGGCAGGACGGGGGCGAGCAGGGACTCGGCACGGTGGGCGGCGGCGCGGGGGTCGGGGGTCTCCAGGCCGATGGCGGTGAGGGCCGTGCCTTCGCCGCGGGTGCCGGTGCCATGGTTCAGCAGGATGCGGGCGTCGCCCTGTTCCCACAGTTCCACCGGTTTTCCGGTGTGCCGTCCGGTGCGCCGGAAGCCGAGTCCGGCCAGCAGTTCGGTCACGGGCTGCGGGTCGGCGGTGGCGAGTTCGACGAAGGCGATGCCGGACGGGACGACCGGCGCCGGGAGCGGGGAGATGCCCGCGCTCTCCTCCAGGGCGATCAAGGAGCGCAGCGCGTCGACGGCGGTGCTGCCCGCGTCCGCCTGGCGGAACACGTCGTTGAAGACTTCCAGGGAGAGCGGGCCCCGGTACCCGGCGTTCACGACGTGGCGGACGAGGGAGGTCACGTCGAGGCCGCCCTGGCCGGGGAAGCAGCGGTAGTGGCGGCTCCACTGGAGGACGTCCATGGCCATCAGTGGGGCGTCGGCGAGCTGCAGGAAGAAGATCTTCTCGCCGGGGATGTCCTCGATGCCCTTGGGGGCCGAGTCACGGGAGAGGATGTGGAAGCTGTCCAGGCAGACGCCGAGCGCGGGGTGGTCGGCCTGGTCGACGATGCGCCAGGCGTGGTCGTACGTGCTGACGTGCCGTCCCCAGGCGAGCGCCTCGTAGGCGACCCGGATGTCGAACTCCTGGGCAAGCTCGGCCAGTCGGACGAGTTGCCCGGCGGCGAGCGCATCGTCGTCCACGGCGTGCGGGGAGACGTTGGAGCACACCAGGAGCGTGTCGACCCCGAGCCTGCGCATGACGTCGAACTTGCGCTCCGCCCGGCGCAGTTGGCGTACGAACTCTTCCTCGGGCACGGCCTCGACGTCCCGCATCGGCTGGTAGAGGTCGATCGTGAGCCCGAGGTCGGCGGTGCGGGCGCGGATCTCCTCCGGAGGCAGCGGGCTGGCGAGGAGGTCGCTTTCGAAGATCTCGACTCCGTCGAAGCCCGCGCGGGCGGCCGCGGTCAGCTTCTCGGTCAGTGAACCGCTGAGGCAGACGGTCGCGATGGACTTACGCATGCACACCTCCGTCGGAGTCCCGGATGCTGATCCAGGTCTTTCCGGCACGTTCGGCGGCGCCGGCGAACGCCTGTTGGGCCTGGTCGAGCGGGAAGCGGGCCTCGATGACGGCACCGGGCCGAGCCTCGGGCAGCTCGGCGATCGCGGTCGTGAAGTCGTCAGGGTGGTCGTAGATCATCGACCCGCGGAGCACCAGTTGGCGGCGGACCACGTCGTCGGTGGTGAGCGGCAGTTGGTGGGGGTTGAGGCCGATCAGGACGACGGTGGCGCCGGGGGCGGCGCGGTCCACGGCCGGGCGCAGGGCCGGTGCGTGGCCGGAGGTCTCGAAGACGTACGTGAACCCGGTGCGGCCGTCGTCGGGTGTCGCGCCCAACCGTTCGGCGTGGGCGAGCCGTTGCGGGTGAGGCTCGGTGACGACCGGTTCGATGCCGAGGCGGGACAGGATCAGGCAGACCAGCAGCCCCTGCGCCCCGGCACCGACGACCAGACAGCGGTCGGCGGCCGTGACGCCGCTGCGCCGCACGGCGGCCCGAGCCACGGTGTAGGGCTCGGTGGCGGCGAGGTCGGCGCCGGTGAGGCCATCTGGGACCTCCGGGACGGGGTGGGCGAAGTGCGCGGGGAGGGCGACGCGTTCGGCGAGGACGCCCGGGGCGTTCAGGCCGACGATGGCGCGGTGCGGGCAGGCCGAGGTGAGGCCGGTGAGGCAGTCGACGCACTTCAGGCAGGCGTAGTTGGGTTCGATGACCACCCTCTGGCCCACTTGGCGGCCCCGTACGTCGCTGCCGATGGCGGCGATCCGTCCGAAGCCCTCATGCCCCATGACCCACGGGATCGCGGGCGTCAGGCGCTTGCCGTAGAAGACGGCGAGGTCGGTGCCGCACAGGCCGACGCCCTCCATCTCCACGACGACGTCGTGCGGACCACAGACGGGCTCCGCCCAGTCATCGATGGTCTCGATCCGGCCCGGCGCCGTGAGGACAGCTGCTTTCACCAGAACTCCTAGCGGTCCATCCAGCGGAACAATCAGTCCGCTGTACGGTCAGAATAGGGCGTAGGGGTGCCCTCAACAAGACCGGAGGTGCCGCCGACGAGTGCAGGAGTCGGCGGCACCCCCGGGAAGAGAGCGCAGGAATTCAGGCAGTCGCGCCTTCCGCCGCCGCGCTGTGCTGCCGTGCCGTCTCCGGGGCCCCGGCCACCTCGTCGTCGCCATTCATGCGCAGCGCGACGAGGAAGGAGACGGCGCAGCCGAGGGCGAGGTAGGCCGCCACCAGGCTCCAGCCGCCGCCTGCCCAGATCACCAGGGAGCTGGCGATGAACGGGGTGAAGCCGCCGCCGATCGCGCTGGCGAGCTGGTAGCCGACACCGGCGCCGCTGTAGCGGTACTCGGGGCCGAACATGTCGGTGAACAGGGACTGCTGGACGGAGACCGCCATGTCGTGCGCGACGTTCACCAGCAGCACGGCGCAGGCGATGATCAGCACCAGCGAGCCGGATTCCATGGCCCAGAAGTACGGCGCCGCGCTCGCGACGCCGATGAGGGCGCCCCAGCAGTAGACCTTGCGGCGGCCGAAGCGGTCGGCGAGGTAGGCGAAGGCCGGAATGGTGAGGACGGCGAGTCCGCCGACGACCAGGTTGACGTTGAGCAGGCTGTCGCGGTCCAGGCCGAGTTCGTCGGTGCCGTAGGCGAGGCCGAAGGTCGTCACGCCGTAGAAGGTGAAGAGCTCCACGAAGCGCAGCCCGATGATGGCGAAGAAGCCCTTCGGGTTGGACTTCACGGCGGCGATCAGCGGCACCCGCGGCCTGGCCTCCTCGCTCATCGCGGCGACCTTCTTGGTGAAGACCTCGGACTCCTCGACCTTGGCCCGGATGATGAGGCCGACGATCACCAAGGCGGCGCTGACCAGGAACGGAATCCGCCAGCCCCAGGAGCGGAAGGCCGCGTCCGAGGTGGTGCCCGACATGATCTTGGTGATCAGGGTGGCGAGCAGCAGACCGACCGAGGCACCGACCTGCACGCCGCTGCTGTAGAGGGAGCGCCACTTGGCGGGGGCGTTCTCCACCGCCATCAGCGCGGCGCCGCCCCACTCGCCGCCGACCGCGAAGCCCTGGGCGGCCCGCAGCACGACCAGCAGCACGGGGGCCCAGATCCCGGCCTGCGCGTAGGTGGGCAGTACGCCTATCAGCGTGCTGGCCACGCCCATGATCAGCATGGTGAGGACGAGCATCCGTTTGCGGCCCAGCCGGTCGCCGAAGTGGCCGAAGACGATGCCGCCGAGCGGGCGGAAGAGGAAGCCGACACCGAAGGTGGCCCAGGCGGCCAGGGTGCCCACGGCCGGTGAGGCGCCCGGGAAGAACAGATCGCCGAACAGCAGACCGGCGACGATGCCGTAGAGGAAGAAGTCGTACCAGTCGACCACGGCTCCCATGAAGCTCGCGATCGCTGCTCTCCTCGCCACGCCGGCACCTCCGGCGCCTCCGGCCGCGGCCGGCTGCTGCGTACTGCTGCTCATCTCACATACTCCCTTGGGTGCTGCGACTCCCGTGGCCCGGTCGTGCCGTGCGAGCGGTGCGCGGCACGCCGGGGTCGGGACACAGATGGCTACGGTGGGGACAGATGCCGGGGGCGCGGCGGGCGCTCCGCGGGTGTGGAGCGGGCCGTCAGCGGCAAACCGGGCCATCGCCACAACGGTGCGGGGCGGCGACCCTCAAGCGAGGTCCATTGCGTGGACCGATCGAACCGAGTAGCGGAAACATACGATGCGCGATTCCCGCCATCAAGGGTTACGTCAAGATTTCTTAGGCTTTACGGTTCCGTTGGTCCGCCTGGTGGACTACCGTCACGGATAAGCGCGGTGGCGGACAGGGCGGGTGCCGCGCAGAGCCGACCAGTATGGGGAGGGATCCGTGGACGACAGGGACGCTCAGGCCGAGGCGGTCAGGGAGCAGCACGGTACGGGTGTACGCAGCGTGCGGCGCGCCGTGGACATCCTCGGCCTGCTGAGCGAGGACCGTCCCGTCATCACCCTGCGCGAGATCACCGAGGCGACCGGACTGGCCAAGACCACCGTCCTGCGCCTGGTCCAGACCCTGGAGGAGTGCGGCCTGCTGTGGTCGCACCCGGTCGGCTACACGGCCGGACCCGGCCTGTGGCGCTGGGCCTATCTGGCCCGCAGCCAGTGGGAGGTGCCGCGCGAGACCCGCAAGGTCATGCGCGATCTCGCCGACCGGTTGGGCGATACGGTCAACATCTTCGTCGCCCGCGACGTGAGCCGCGTCTGCGTCGCGCACGAGGAGAGCCCGCACCCGCTTCGCCATGTCGTCGACGTCGGCGACGAACAGCCCCTGTGGGCCGGCGCCTCCTCCAAGATCCTCCTGCGCGAAGCCTCCGAGACCCTGCTGCGTCGGGTCGCCGCGTCCTCCCCCCACGGCGAAGCGCACGCCGACCAACTGCGCACCTGGGCACAAGAAGCCGCGCACCGCGGCTACGCGGTAAGCAGCAGCGAGTGGGACGAGGGCCTGGCTGCAGTCGCCGTCCCGGTGACCAGCCGCTCGGGCAAGGTCATCGCCTCCCTCTCCCTCAGCGGACCCAGCCACCGCTTCCCCTACGAGGCCGTCGAACGCTTCGCCACCGACCTGGCGGAGGCCGCCGCGCTCATCTCCGACCAGGGCTTCAGCCACCCGCTCAGCCAAGGCCGCTGAACCTGGTGTCGGCCCGCATGGGTGAGAGCGCGCTCAGGTCGGTGACCAGATGGATCTTCATGTCCGGGAACTGCTGGGTGAAGGCGGAGGACAGCGAGTCCCACTGGCCGGGCGCGTCACCGCCGATGTAGACGGTGACCTTGCCGCCCTCCGCCTTGGCCGCCTGCTGGATCCGTACTTCGCGGGTGACTGAATCGGCTGGTTCGGGGCCTGTGGGGGTGTCTGATGGAGTCGTGGCCGCGTTGGTGGGGTGTGACGAAGTCTTCCCGGTCCCCGCGGCCACGGACGGTGCGTCCACGCATGGAATGTGTGGTCAGCGCCGTGGTGGCGAAGCGTCTGGTCGCTCTGCCTGTTGCTGCCGAGTTTCTGCGCCGGCTGGATGTGGCCGGGACCGTCGGCCGGTTGTGCCTGGGCCGTGACACCGCTCATCTGACACATGGGCAGGTCATCGAGGCTCTGGTGGCCAACCGGCTGATCGCGCCCGCCCCGCTGTGGCGGGTGGATGACTGGGCGCGTGAGTGGGCGGTGGAGGAGGTCTTCGGTATCGAGCCGGAGCTGCTCAACGATGACTGCCGGGGCCGGGCGCTGGACGCGATCGCCCCGCACCTGACGGACCTCACCGACAGCATCGGGGCCCGCGCGATCGGCGAGTTCGGCATCGATGTGTCGATGTGCCACTGGGACATGACCTCCATGTCCCTGCACAGCGCCCACCCGGCCATCAAAGGCCCCCTGGCCGTCACCCCCGTCTTCGTGGAGGACAACAAACGGGTCGCCTCACTGGTAGCGGTCGTCTGCCTGGCCCTGCTCGCGTTCTGCCTGATCGAACGCCAGCTCCGCCAGGCCCTCGGACGTGATCAGAAGATGCCCGGCCTGTATCCCGGCAACCCAGATGGTCCGCCCACCGGCCCGATGATCCTCTACCACCTCTCCGGCCTGCGACTGCCAGTCGGTCATGCCACCGACCCACCCACCATCGTCATCAGCCGAGGCGTCCAGCTCCATCTCCTCGACCTCCTCTGCCTTGAACCAACGCATCCCCGCTGGCCAGAGACCTGAACGAGCCACCCGCGAAGTACGGATCTAGACGACCCCCTGGGCCGTCATCGCTTCGGCGACGCGGAGGAAGCCTGCGGAGTTGGCGCCGAGGATGTAGTCCTCGGCGTCACCGCCGTAGGCGTCTGCGGTGGCACGGCACCGGGCGTGCACCTGCCGCATGATGGTGGCGAGCTGGGTCTCCGTCCGCTCGAAGGTCCAGCTCTCGCGGGAGGCGTTCTGCTGCATTTCCAGTGCGGAGGTCGCAACCCCGCCGGCGTTGGCCGCCTTGCCCGGGCCGAAGAGGATGCGCGCGCTGCGGAACACCTCGACCGCTTCGGGTGTGCAGGGCATGTTCGCGCCCTCGGCCACGGCGAGCACTCCGTTCTTCACCAGCGCGACGGCGTCCTGCTCGCGCAGCTCGTTCTGGGTCGCGCACGGCAGGGCGATGTCGCACGCCACGTCGAACACCGATCCCCGGGCGGAGAACCGGGCGGTGGGCTTCGCGTCGGCGTAGGCGGAGATCCGGGCGCGGCGCACCTCCTTGATGTCCTTGAGCAGGTCCAGGTCGATGCCGTTCTCGTCGACCAGATAGCCGGAGGAGTCGGAGCAAGCGACCACGCGGCCGCCCAGGGCGTGGACCTTCTCGATGGCGTAGACGGCGACGTTTCCGGACCCGGAGACCACGGCTCGGCGCCCGTCGAAGCTGTGGCCGCGAGTGGACAGCATTTCCTGGGCGAAGTAGACCGCGCCGTAGCCGGTGGCCTCGGTGCGGGCGTGCGAGCCGCCCCAGGCGACCGGCTTGCCGGTGAGGACTCCCGCCTCGTAGCGGTTGGTGATGCGCTTGTACTGGCCGAAGAGATAGCCGATCTCCCGGGTGCCCACGCCGATGTCCCCGGCCGGCACGTCGGTGTGCTCGCCCAGGTGGCGATACAGCTCGGTCATGAACGCCTGGCAGAACCGCATGACCTCGCCGTCCGAACGGCCCTTGGGCTCGAAGTCCGCCCCGCCCTTGCCGCCGCCGATCGACATGCCGGTCAGCGCGTTCTTGAAGATCTGCTCGAAGCCGAGGAACTTGATGATCCCGAGGTCGACGCTCGGGTGGAACCGCAGGCCGCCCTTGTACGGTCCGAGGGCGCTGTTGAACTCCACGCGGAACCCTCGGTTGACTTGTATCGTGCCCAGGTCGTCGACCCAGGGGACCCGGAAGATCACCTGTCGCTCGGGCTCGCACAGCCGCTCCACAATGCGGGCGTCCGCGTATTCCGGGTGCGCCCGGAGCACTGGGGCTATGGAGTGCAGGACTTCGTGGGCCGCCTGGTGGAACTCCGTCTCTCCGGGGTCCCGGCGGCGGATGTCCTCGTAGACGGCGTCGATGTAGGTGCCGACGTCCATGACTGATGTCTCTCTGTTCAGGGTGGGCCGGCCGGACGTGCCGACGGACGGTGCGATCTCCGCCGACGACGGAGCTACGAGCGGGGTGGGGATCCGGGGGATCACGGAGCCGCCGCGGCGCGGGCGGACTCCTGCGAACGCGGGGCGACCCGGCCGGTGACCGCAGCGGTGACGTGGCGTCACATGGCACAAGCCGGCCCGGTCGCCACTGCGCCGTTCAGAGCGAGGGAAAGAAACAGGGCACAGAGAGCTGCGACGGGAAGAAGCAAGCGGCCGGGCGAAGAACACGCCGTGCGCACGAACATGCGCCCGTCCGTGCGTCGGGATACCCGCCGCGGCGGGCCGCTCTCAGTCGCCGTGCTGCCGCTGCTCCGCAGTGGCCCAGCCGATCAGGGCTCCGCGCAGAGCTGCCACCAGGCCGGTGGCGGCCTCGTCCTCGGTGCGTCCGCCCTTGATGAGGTCGAGGATGTCCCGTGGGTCGAACAGGGCGTTCCACAGGTACAGGGCTTCGTCCCCGAGATCTCCGAGGCCCAGTTCCTCGGTGGTCTGCCGCAATGGCTCGGTGAGCGCCTCGGCCTGTGGGGCGAGATAGCCGGTTTCCTCCCGCAGTCGTTCGAGATAGCCACGGTGCGAGCGCATCTGTGCCATCGCACCGCCGTGTTCCAGGACAAGCGACACCCAGTGCCGCGACACCGCGTCGAGTCTCTCCATGCCCCGGGTGGTCTGCCGTGCGCTGAAGTCACGCAGCTCGGAGCCTACTTGGGCCCGGAAGGCGTGCAGGATCTCCTCGACGGAGGAGAAGTGGCGGTAGGCCGTCGCGGTGGACACCTCGGCGTGTTTGGCGATCTCCGCGAGACTGACCGGCGTCGGCGAGTTCTCGAAGAGGCGTGCGGCTGCCTTGATGAGGTGCCGGCGGTTGCGCTCGGTGTCACTGCGCATGGGGCGACTCCTCGTTGCCTGCTGGACGGGGTTCACCGCAGGGCCGCGAGGCCGTCGGCCAGCCGGTGGACACCCTCGGTGATGGACTCCGGGCTGGCAGCGTACGACAGCCGAAGGTGCCCCTCACCCTGGGCTCCGAACTCGCTTCCGGGCCGGACGGCGACGCCGTGCGAGCGCAGCGCCGCGACGACCTCGACGGAGGGCAGGTCGATGTCGTACCGCGGGAATTGGTAGAAGGCGCCTTCCGGCTCGCTCAGGGTGAGGCCGGGGATCGCGGCCAGTTCCTTGCACATGATCTCGCCGCGCCGCTCGTACGCGGCACGCATCCGGGCGACGTCCTCGGCGCAGCTTTGCACCGCGACGAGCGCGGCGTCCTGGATGAAGGTGTTCACGGAGCCGTTGAAGGTGTTGTGGATGCGGGCGGCCGCCTGGATGAGCGGTGACGGGCCCCAGAGGTAGCCGACGCGCCAGCCGGTCATGGCGTAGCTCTTGGAGAAGGTCTGGCAGTAGACGGTGCGGTCGCGCAGGCCGTCAAGTGAGATCGCCGAGGTGAACGGCCGTCCGGTGTAGTCGAGGTCGGAGTACGCCTCGTCGGAGATGACGATCGTGGAGGTGCCGTCGAGCAGGTCGGCGAGCGCGTCGAGTTCCTCGCGGCTGTGGACGATGCCGGTCGGGTTGACAGGGTTGCAGAAGACGAAGAGCTTGGCGCCCGTCAGGGCGTCGGCGAGCCGGTCGAGGTCCCAGTGGAGGTTGGGCGCGAGCGGGACGGGCACGACGGTGCCTCCGGCCATGCTGACCAGGTCGGCGTAGAGGGAGTAGGTGGGGTCGGGGATGACCACCTTGTCTCCGGGGTCGACGATGCCGAGGATCGAGGCGGCGAGGCCGGCGGTTCCGCCCTGGGTGATCAGGATGTCGGCGGCGGAGAGCGGTGCCCCGGCGATGCCGGCGAGCTTCTCGGCGAGCGCTTCGCGCAGTGCCGGTTCACCGAGCAGCGGTGAGTAGTGGGTCCGTCCGGCGCGCAGTGAGGCATGGGCGGCCTCGGTGACCAGGTGGGGTGTGTCGAAGTCGGGTTCGCCCATGGCGAGGGAGACGAGGTCGGCCCGGGACTGCGGTTGCTGCGTCCGGCGGGAGGCGGCTGCGATCCGGGCGACGGCCTCGGCGGTGGCGAACCGGGGCGGCTGCGTGGTGATGGTGGGCGGCATGCGCTCCTCCTGGTAGCGGGGTGGTCAGGCCTGCGGTGCGGCGTCGGCGGGGGCGCCCGCCCAACGGCTGACTTCGAGGTCGGCGGAGGTGTCGCGCTGCCGGGTGGGGGCGACGACGATCTCCTGGAGGACGACGCGCTGGGGAAGGGTGACGGCCAGGCGGATGGCCTCGGCCACGTCCTCGGGCTGCACCATGCCGGCGCGTTCCTCCGGCGCCGGGGGCCGGGCGCGGTTGTCGAGGATGGGGGTGTCCGCCTCGCCGGGCAGCACGGTGATCGCCCGTAGCCCCTGGTTGCGGAAGGTGTTGTGCAGGAAGGTCATGAAGTTGCGGACGCCGGCCTTGGCCGCGCCGTAGGCGGCACCGCCCAGCAGGTTGGGGTTGACGGCGGCGAGCGAGGAGACGGTGACGATCGTCCCGGTGCCGCGGCCGAGCATGTCGGGCAGGACGGCCTGGGTGAGCTGGAAGACCGCGGTGAGGTTGACGTCGAGGACCTGGCGCCACTCGTCGTGCGGGAGCCATTGCGGGTTCAGCACCGACGAGGCGCTGCCCGCGTTGTTGACCAGGACGTCGACCGGGCCGAGTTCGGCGTGGACCCGGTCGAGGACCCAGGTGACGTCCTGCGACCGGGTGACGTCCGCCGCGAGGGCCAGGGCGGTCCCGCCCTCGGCGCGGATCGTGTCCGCGACGTCGTCGAGCGTCTTCTGCCTGCGGCCGGTCAGCACGACGGTGGCGCCGTCGCGGGCGAGCAGCCGTGCGGTCTCACGTCCCATCCCGCTGCCCGCTCCTGTGATGAGCGCGGTCCTGCCTGCCGACGTCGTCACCGTTCCTCCTCCATCACCGACCTGCGATTTCAACTTCAACTGAGAATATCTTCTCATTTACTGCGGGACAAGGGTGCGGTGAATCCGAGGGCGCCGAACGCCTCGGCGACGGCGTGTCCCAGCGCGCGCACCTCGGCCTCGTGCCTTGCGAACCGGCGCAGCGAGGTCTCACGGTCGGTCCAGCGGAACCGCAGTTCCCGACCCGGACCGGCCTGCCCCAGCAAGGGCAGGGAGGCCCGTGAGGCGACGCCGACGATCGGATAGCCCGCCGTCAGGCTCCGGTAGCGGCCGAGAACGATCAGCTCGTCCGCGTGCGGGATCTGCAGCGCCCCGATGGGCACCCCGTGCGACACGATCTCGGTGTCGGTGTCCGGGTGGAGCACCGGCCCGTCGAGCCGGAGCCCGACGTGGTTGGAGCGGGCGGTGACGACGTACGTCGCCTCCTCGATCACCTCGCGGATACCGGGGATCGTGTGAATCCCGTGGCTCGCCACGACGTCGACGACCCAGGGCCCGTCGTCGAAGCGCGGAACGGGGACGGGAAGCCGGAACAGCGGCGGTTCGAACAACCGGCGGCCGAACCCCCCGAACTCCGTGTCCAGCAGGACGCGCGAACCGCGGGTGACGGCCTGCCCGAACCCCATCCGGGCGTCCGGCGCCGCACTCCCCAACAGGGTCTGCGCGGTGAGCGCGCCGTTCACGGCCACATAGGTACGGGTCCCTCGGTTCATGTCCCCACGTACCTGTACCTCGTGCCCCGCCGGCACCACCCGCGGCGACCAGCTCTCGACGGGCGCGCCACCGACGGTGACCCGGGCGGGGGCGCCGGTCACGGCGAGCAGGACGTCGGCGTCGGGCACGAACGCCAGCTCGCCCCCGAGATTCTCGAGCAGGGTCGCGCCTCGGGGGTTGCCCACGAGCAGGTTCGCGACGCTCGCCGAGTGCTGGTCGGCCGCGCCGCCGGTGGGGACTCCACGCCGCTCCGTGTCGTGGCGGCCGAGGTCCTGGAACGTGGTGACCCATCCGGTGCCGGTGATCTCCAGCGCCACGGTCTTCATACGGGCTCCTCCGCCGGCAGCAGGAAACCGGCGTCCAGCGCCTGCGCTTCATCCCGCGTGACGGGGACAAAGCGCACGATGTCGCCGGGGCCGAACGAGACGGGGTCCGGACGGGAGACGTCGACGATGGTGTGCGGCGTGCGCCCGACCACGCGCCAGCCGGTCGGGCCGGGGAACGGCTGGATGATCGCGTTGGTCCCGGCGATCATGATGGCGCCCGGGGCGACGTCCGTCCGCGGCTCGGCACGCCGGCGCACGGGCCTGGGCATCTTGAGCCCGTCCATCATCGGGGCCATCGCCGCTCCGAGGAGGCAGATCGTGAAGGTGGACTCCACGATCGCCTCGACGACCTCGCCGGGGGCCAGGCCCAGTTCTTCGGCGACGGACGCCAGATCGGGGCCGTTCTCGTCGTCGAAGACGACCGGGATGGTGAATGTCCGCACCACCCGCGGGCCGGCCGGACCGTCCGACGACGACGGTGCCCATTGCGCCACCAGGCGGGCCGCGTACTCCACGTGCTGGAGCGCGGTCTGCAGCGGGTCGAACTCGATGAGCAGGGATTCGAGACCGGAGACGACGTCGAGCACGCCGTGCGGGCGGTGCGCCAGGAACCGGTCGCGGAAGGCGACGATCCCGGACCTACGGATGGCCTGGTCGGTGTGGGGGATGGTCACCATCACCGCCGAGTCCCCGAAAGGCTCGACGGTGACGGCGCCGTACTGTGCTGTGGTCATCGCCTGATCGTGCGCTCGGCCCTCAACGGGCGAGCGCGGCCTCCGCCTTCTCCGCCTTCTCGGCCTTTTCCGCAAGGACGTCCCGCAGGCCCGTGACGCGGATGCCCTCGGCGTCGAGCGCGGCACGCAGCGCGATGCCGTTCGCGAGGACGGACGGGTGGTCGCCGTGCAGGAGCAGGACGTCGGCGTCGTGGCCGAGCGGCACCACGTTGCCGTTGACCGAGCGCACGGTACCCTCCCGCACGACCTGGGCGGAGCGCCGGCCGATGAATTCGGGGTCGTGGATCAGACCCCCTTCGTGCGAGCGGGGGACAGGCATGCCGTCGTCACCGTATCCGCGGTCGGCCAGGAACACATAGCCGACCTCGAGGCCGCGCTTGCGGGACTCCTCGGCGAGCAGACCGCGCTGACAGATGACGATGTAGTCGGTGTTGTACGCGGCGATCGCGTCGGTGATGGCCCGGGCGTGCTTGGCGTCGGTCTGCGCGATCGAGCCCATGCGGCCGTGCGGGGCGACGTGGCTGATGGTGCCGCCGTGCACCCGTGCGAAGGCGTCGAGCGCACCGAGCTGGTAGAGGACGTCGGTGCGGATCTCCTCCTCGGTCGCCTCGATGAGCCGGCGGCCGAAGCCGACGAGGTCGGGGTAGCCGGGGTGGGCCCCCAGTTCGATACCGCGCTCGACGCAGTCGGCGACGGTCTGGTCCATGATGCGCGGGTCGCCGGCGTGGAAGCCGCAGGCGATGTTCGACGAGGTGACGAGTCCGAGCAGGGCGCTGTCGTCACCGATCGTGTAGTTGCCGAAGCTCTCGCCGAGGTCGGCGACGACGGCTACGGAGTTGATTCCCATGCTGTCTCCTGGTGTGTGGGGGTGTGCGGTTCAGCTGGCTACGAGGGGTCGGCCCTTGGTCTCGCGCAGGAAGGCTATGGTGACCAGGGTGATCAGGGCGGTGATGATGGCGGCGAAGGCCGGGACGAGGTTGGAGCCGGTCGACTCGATCAGTTCGGTCATCAGCAGCGGGGCGCTGCCGCCGAAGATGATCGTCGAGACGCTGAACCCGATGCTGTAGGCGGAGTAGCGCACGGTCGTCGGGAACATCTCGGCGAGCACGGTGTGAACGACGGCTGCGTGGCCGGAGAAGGCGATCGCCAGGACGATGGTGCCGATGCAGGCCAGGCCGAACTCTCCGGTGGTGATGAGGCGGAACATCGGGTACGAGACGGCAGCCATCGCCAGGGCGGAGATGGTGAGGACGGGCTTGCGGCCGATCCGGTCCGACAGCCGGGCCATGAGCGGGATACAGATCACGATGGCGACCAGGCTGAACGCAGTGACCGTGAGTGCCCGCAGCATGGAGAAGTTGTGCTCGCCGAGCGAGGTCTTCAGATAGGTGGGCATGTAGACGAACAGCAGGTAGTAGCCGGGGCCGTTGAGCGCGGGGAGGAAGATCGTGAGTGCTATCGCCTTCAGGTGGCGCGGGGAGGTCAGGGCCTCCCTCAGCGGGTTGCGCGCGACGGTGTTCTGCGCGCGCAGCGCCTCGAAGTGCGGGGTCTCCTCCAGCTGGCGGCGGATGTAGAAGCCGACGTAGCCGAGGGGGACGGCGAGGAGGAAGGGAACTCGCCAGGCCCAGGAGGTCATCGCGTCGTCGCCGAGTGTCGTGATAAGGACGGCGGAGAAGGCGCTGCCGAACATCAGGGCGATGAATGAGCCGACGGCGATGAAGCTCATCATGTAGTTGCGGCGTGCGTCCGGGGCGTACTCGCCGACGAAGGACATGGCGCCGGCCACCTCGCCGCCGGCCGAGAAGCCCTGCAGCACACGGAGCAGGACGAGAAGGGCGGGCGCGGCAACACCGATGACGGCGTGGGAGGGGATGAGGCCGATGGCCGCGGTCGCGGCGGAGATCAGCACCAGGAGGGTGGCGAGGAGGGCTTTGCGCCCGAGCCGGTCCCCGAGGTATCCGCAGATCACGCTGCCGAACGGGCGGGCGATGAAACTGACCAGGAAGCCGACGTTGGTGAGGAAGAGGCCTCCGGCCTCGGCCTCTCCCATGATGTTGATCGCGAGGTAGGTGACGAGCAGGCCGTAGATGCCGTAGTCGTACCACTCGACGAACGATCCGACCGCGCCCGCGACGGTGGCCTTGCGGACGACCTTCCCGTCGGCGGAGACGACGTCGACCGTTGCCGCGTCGGGCTTCTCCGACGCGGCCTCGTGACGATCTGATGTGGTGTCGAGCCGATCTGACGTTGTCATTCGCGTTCACTTTCGGTGTCGCGGACGCCGGGAACGGTGTCCTGAGAAACGTGCGCTGAATGTGGTCGCTGCCGGCGGTCGCTCCAGTGCCGAGGCGCACCCATACGTTGTGGGTCCTGTGTGGGGAAGGCGGCGGCGCCTCGGGGGAGTTGTGTGGCTTCGGTGCCGTTCGGCAACCCGTCCGCCCCGGGGCCCGCGGTGACTCGTGCCGAACTACCGCGGTGACGGGCTCGTCGTGCACCTGCTGTGCGAGGTAGCACGACGCTCTCTACGGGTCGGCCCGGGCCGTCTCCGCTCGCCCGAGTGAGGCCGGGCGGAGACGTCGCGGGCCGAAGAACAACGCCGAGGCCGAGTTGCGACTTCAATCGCGAATGAGAATAGATTCGCATTCTGAGGCGGTCAAGGATCTGCGTTGCCCCCAAGTTAACGTTCCGCTTCCATCGCGCTACCGGCCCGGCTGCCGGAGTGCCGGCGGTGCCGCCGAGTCACTTTCACCTGTGACCGACGGCTGGTGAGCCGACCCTCCCAAGGAGGTCGGAGCCCGGATCCATCCCCGTGGGGCCTCGCCCTGTCGCCCGTTTCACCAGGTCGACGCCCCGCCCGGCCAGCACATCGCATGCCGCCCCTTGCCTTGCGGCACGGATGGATGCACACTAACTCCGACAAAACGCGAAAGCTTTCTCGTTTTCTAGACGGGACGGGATGACCCATGGCCCCCACCCACCAGAGCTCCGGCGTCGCCGGTCCCGGCTTCACCGATCGACCCACCCGACGGATTCCACCCCCCTGTCGGCATGGGGCGAAGCGAGCACACATAGCCGCTTCGTAGGCGGCGGCCCTCGGGCGACGGAATGTCGGCCGACCCCGCCGGGACAGACACGACGACCGCGCGAGCCACCGGCAGGATCCTGTCGAACCGCTCACGCGGAAAAGACGGGCGGTCAACGCCTCCCAGTGCTCGTGCCCACGGCCAGGTCCCACCCCGAGGCCGGCCGAGCCGGACCCCGTTCGGCAGAGCGGCGCGGACACCGAGCGGCACGGGGCTTCGGCCCCCCGGCTCCGGCCGGTGACCACAACCAGAGCGGACCTACGGTCGCGCGACAGCCGACACCAGACGACCTCCGTGCCTTCCTCTCCCTCACCGAAATCCCCCTCAAGGAGACCGCGATGACCCGCGACAACGTGCGCGTGAACACCTCATGGGAACGCGTCGACGAGAAAGTGCTCGATCGGTTCCGCGCGCACTCCGTGGCCAACCTCGGTGACGCCCTCGACCGGCTGAACATCGTCGACGGGGGCATCTCGCCCGTCTGGAGCGGCGCGAGGGCCGTCGGCAGGGCGCTCCCGGTCCTGACCGTCGCGGGCGACAACAAGGCCGTAATCGCCGCGCTCGAGCACATCCGCCCTGGTGACATCCTCGTCATCAACGCTTTCGGCTACGACGGCCGCGCGGTCATCGGCGACAACCTCGCCCAGCGGTTCGCCGTGTACGGCGCCGTCGGCGCGGTCGTCGACGGATACGTACGCGACGCTGCGATCATCGAGGAGCTCGGCGTGCCCGTCTTCGCCCGCGGGCTGACCCCGGCCGGCCCCTTCAAGAACGGGCCGGGCACGATCGGCGAACCCGTCGCCATCGGTGGTGTCGTGGTGAACCCCGGTGACATCGTCGCCGCCGACGGGGACGGTGTCATCGTCATCCCGCCGCACCGCGCCGACGAAGCACTCGGCGCGGTCGAGGAAATCGTCGCCCGTGAGGCCGCGCTCGACGCGGAGGTCGAAGCGCTGCGCGACAAGGCCTCCCGATGACCGTCCGGGACCGGCTGACCAGCCGCTTGCGCGTCGCGGTCGCCGCACCGCTGTCCGTGGAGAACTGCGCGCGCGTCCAGGAACTGGAGCCGCGGATCGACCTCGTCGTCGACCATTCCCTCCTTCCTCCGATGCGCTGGCCGGCCGACTTCGCGGGCGATCCCGACTGGCGTCGGACCCCCGCGCAGCAGCGCGCCTACGAGGCCGCCCTCGAGTCGGCCGATGCCCTGTACGGGATTCCCGATGTGGACCCGGCCGCCCTGGCGCGAGCGGTCCGGGCCAATCCGCGCCTGCGCTGGGTGCATACGATGGCCGCGGGCGGAGGCGCCCAGGTCAAGGCCGCCCGGCTCGGCGCCGACGACCTCGACCGGGTCCTGTTCACCACCTCGGCCGGAGTGCATGCACGCCCTCTCGCCGAGTTCGCCGTCTTCGGCGTGCTCGCGGGAGCCAAGGACCTGCCCCGCCTGCACCGTCAGCAGCGCGACCACGAGTGGAGCGGCCGCTGGACCATGGGACAGGTCAGCCGGCAGACCGTTCTCGTGCTCGGCCTCGGCGGGATCGGCCGGGCCGTCGCCGCGGCACTCCACGCGCTGGGCGCGACAGTGATCGGCACGAGCAGGAGCGTTGTCGACGCCCCCGGCGTCGCCACCGTGGTGCACCCCGACCGCATCACCGAGGTGGCGCCCGCGGTGGACGCGGTCGTGAACACGCTCCCCGGCACCGAGGCGACCGAGCACCTCGTCGGCAAGCGGTTCTTCAACGCCCTCAGGCCCGGGGCCGCCCTCGTCAACGTAGGCCGTGGCAGCGTCGTCGACGAGGCCGCCCTGGTCGACGCACTCGACTCCGGCCGCGTCGGCTTCGCCGCGCTGGACGTCTTCGAGACCGAACCGCTGCCGGCCCACAGCCCGCTCTGGGACCACGACCGCGTGCTGGTGAGTCCGCACACCGCCGCGCTCGACGCGGCCGAGGACCGCCTCATCGCCGAACTCTTCGCGGCCAACGCCACCCGGCTCCTCGACGGACACCAGCTGATCAACCGTGTGAACACCGTCGAGTTCTACTGACCAGGAAGACCACCACGCACATGACCTCCGCTTTCGACCTCACCGGCAAAGTCGCCCTGATCACCGGATCGAGCCGCGGCATCGGACTCGGCATCGCCACGGGACTCGCGGACGCCGGAGCCACCCTCGTCCTCAACGGCATCGACCCCGGCCGCCTCGAAGCAACGCGCACGGCACTCGCCCGCCGGTTCGGCGACGACCGTGTCGCGGCCCGCGCCTTCGACATCGTCGACGAGGACGCCGTGGCGGAGGCCATCGCGTCGATCGAGTCCGAAGTCGGCGCCATCGACGTCCTGGTGAACAACGCCGGCGTCCAGCACCGCGAACCCCTCGTCGAAGTGAGCCTGGAGAACTGGCGGCGGATCGTCGACACCGACCTCACCGGCGCCTTCGTCGTGGGCCGCCATGTCGCCCGCCGGATGCTGCCGCGCCGCACCGGCAAGATCATCAACATCTGCTCGGTCCAGACCGACCTCGCCCGCCCGACCATCGGCGCCTACACGGCGGCCAAGGGCGCCCTGCGCAACCTCACCCGGGCCATGACGGCGGAATGGGCAGGTGAAGGACTGCAGATCAACGGAATCGCGCCCGGATACATCCACACCGAGATGACGCAGAACCTCGTGGACGACGACGAGTTCAACGCATGGATCCTCGGCCGTACCCCGGCACGGCGCTGGGGGACGGTGGCCGACGTGGTCGGCCCCACCGTGTGGCTCGCCTCCAGCGCGTCCGACTACGTCAACGGCCAGGTCGTCTTCGTCGACGGCGGCATGACGGTCGTCGTCTGAGAAGGGAACGTCCATGACCCCCAGCACCACCACCGCGGTCGTCGCCCATGGCGCCGACGACGTCCGGATCGAGCAAGTCGCCCTACGCTCCCCCGAGCCCGGCGAGGCGGTCGTCGCCATCGCCTACGGCGGCATCTGCGGCTCCGACCTGCACTACTGGCGCCACGGGGCCGTAGGGCAATCGGTCCTGCGGGCCCCGATGGTCCTCGGACACGAGGTGGTCGGAACCGTCGTACGCGCGGCGGCCGACGGCACCGGCCCGGCCGCCGGCACCCCGGTCTCGGTCCATCCGGCGACGCACGAGCACACCGACGTCCGCTTCCCCCACGACCGGCCCAACCTCTCGCCCGGAGTGCGCTACCTCGGCTCGGCCGCGCGCTTCCCCCACACTGATGGTGCCTTCGCCCGCGAGGTCGTGCTGCCCTCGGCGATGCTGCGCGAACTGCCCGCCGGAATCGACCTGCGCGTCGCGGCCCTCGCCGAACCGGCCGCCGTCGCCTGGCACGCCGTGTCGCAGGCGGGCGACATCCGGGGCAAGCGCGTCCTGGTCGTCGGGAGCGGCCCCATCGGCGCCCTCGCCGTCGCGGTGGCGGCACGGGCCGGTGCCGCGGAGATCGTGGCGGTCGACCTGCACGCGAAGCCGCGCGAGATCGCCCGCGCGGTCGGAGCGACGCGGACACTCGACGCGAGCGACACCGAAGCGATCGCCGCCGTGGACGCGGACGTGGTGATCGAGTCCTCCGGTAACCACCGGGGTCTCGCGTCCGCCATCAAGGGCGCCACCAGGGGCGGAACAGTGGTCATGGTCGGCCTCCTGCCGGGCGGCGACCAGCCCGCGCCGATCGCACACGCCATCACCCGGGAACTGCGTCTGGTCGGCTCGTTCCGCTTCAACGACGAGATCGACGAGGTGATCGCGGCGATCGCCGACGGCTCCCTGGCCGTCGGCCCGGTCATCACCCACGCCTTCCCCGTGGACGAGGCGTTGGAAGCCCTCGCGGTCGCCTCCGACGCCTCGGTCTCGGGCAAGGTCCTCCTCGCGTTCTGACCGGGACGGCACCTGCCCGCACGTCCCTGCACACCACCCCCCGTATCACTGCCGCCCCGGTCCCCGGGGTGGCACACCCAACGTGGGCACAGTGATCCGGCGGCTCGGCCAGGAGGCGCTGCCTGCGCTCGAGGTCCGCGGGCTCCAGGCCCAGGAAGCTCTCGCCGGCATCGAAACGAGCGCCAGGAAGGCACCTCGCGTACCCACCGATCGAAAGAGGTCCAGATGAAGACCAGCGCAACGGCCAACATCGGCGTCGTCGGACTGGCGGTGACGGGATCGAACCTGGCTCGCAACCTCGCCTCCCGCGAGGGCAACACGGTCCCCGCCCACAACCGCACCTACGCTCGCACGAAGGAACTCGTCACCGAGCACCCCGAGGCCGGATTCATCGCCAGTGAGTCGATCGACGACTTCGTCGCGTCGCTGGCGAGGCCGCGTAAGTCATCTGCCTGGCCCTGCTCGCGTTCTGCCTGATCGAACGCCAGCTCCGCCAGGCCCTCGGACGTGATCAGAAGATGCCCGGCCTGTATCCCGGCAACCCAGATGGTCCGCCCACCGGCCCGATGATCCTCTACCACCTCTCCGGCCTGCGACTGCCAGTCGGTCATGCCACCGACCCCACCACACCATCGTCATCAGCCGAGGAGGCGTCGAGCTCCAGACCGCGGCGAACGCCACGCCCGCGGCGACGGCCACACCGAGTTTCTTCTTCTTGCCGATCTTCATGTGCGACGTGCTGCCTTCGTGCATCCACCGGCCGTTTGATGTTTCAAACAATCAGTGGAACGCACGCCCTCGCAGCCGACTCACCCACGCGGTGACCTGCCTCCAGCAGGCCGGGTACGTGGACCGACAGGAGGACCCCGTCAACCGGCGCAACCAGCTCGCCGTCCTCACCGAGCAGGGGCGGCAGCTCCTGGAGCGGGCGGCCGCGGGGCACGTCGAGGCCCTACGCCGGGCGGTCTTCGATGTATGACACCCCGAGCAGGTGCGCCAGCTCGCAGAGATCGGCGAAGCGATCAACGCGGCTCTGCAACGAGCGGACACCTCAGCGGCCGATCCCGAGGCACTGCCCTGGGGGCGCCGGTAGCCGCCGCCCCAGGTCGACAGCTTCCCCGAGCGATCAGAAGGGGTAGTGCGCCTGCTCGGTGGAGAGGGTGACCCAGCGGGTGTTGGAGAAAGATTCGACGCCCCAGCGTCCGCCGAAGCGGCCGTAGCCAGAGGCCGCGAAGCCGCCGAAGGGAGCCTGAGGCTCGTCCGCCACGGACTGGTCGCCCACGTGCACGATGCCGGTTCGGATGCGGCGTGCCACCTGCAGGCCGTGGGTGGCGTTCTCGGTGAGGATGCCGCAACTGAGCCCGTGCTCGGTGTCGTTGGCCAGCGCCACGGCCTCGTCGTCGTCCGAGAAGGCCCTGATGGCGACGACGGGTCCGAAGGCTTCGGTGTGGTGCAGTGACGCCTCCTCGGGAAGGTCGGTCAGCACGGTCGCCGGGTGCAGAGCTCCCTCCGGAGCGCCGCCGCCGGTGAGCACGCGCGCACCCTTCCGCACCGCGTCCGTGACCAGGGTGGCGACCCGCCGGGCGGCGGCCTCGTCGACCAGCGGGCCGATGACGGTGGTGGGCAGGCTCGGGTCGCCGCCTGGCAGGTCGGCGATCTTCGCGGTGAACCGCCGGGTGAACTCGTCGACCAGTGAGGCATGCACCAGGATGCGGTCGGCACACATGCAGATCTGGCCGGCGTTCATGAACGCGGCAAACGCTGCGGCGTTCACGGCGTGGTCGAGGTCGGCGTCCTCCAGCACGATCACGGAGTTCTTGCCGCCGAGTTCGAGTACGGCCGGCTTGAGGTGCTGGGCGGCGAGGGTGCCAATGACCTGCCCGATGCCGGTCGAGCCGGTGAAGTTGACCGCACGGACGCGCGGGTCCGCGATCAGTGTCTGCGCGATGGCGGCGGCGTCCGCCTTGTCGTTGGTGATGACGTTGAGGACTCCGTCGGGCAGTCCGGCGTCGCGCAGTACGTCGGCGACGAACAGGCCGCACGCAAGAGGGGCGTCCTCGCTCGCCTTGACCACGACGGTGTTGCCCGCCGCGAGCGCGGCGGCCACCGCGCGGGTGCCCAGGATGACCGGTGCGTTCCACGGCGCGAACGCGGCGACGACGCCGAAGGGTTCGCGGACGGCCAGACTCAGACCGCCAGGTTCCTGGGTGGCGAGCACGTCCCCGCGCGTGGCGGTGACCACGGCGGCGGCCTCGCGCAGCATGTTCGCGGCCAGCGCGACGTTGAACAGGGCCCATCCCCGGGTCCCGCCCGCCTCCCCCGCCATCAACTCCACGGCGTTCTCGCCGCGCTGCTCCATGAGGTCCGCCGCGTCCAGGAAGATCTTCCGTCGGGCGAAGGGCGCGAGCGCGGACCACTTCGCGAATGCTGCGTCCGCGGCGTCCACCGCGGCTCGCACGTCCTCCGGTCCGGCGGCGGCGACCGTGGCGTACGGCTCGCCGGTCCACGGGTTGATGTCGGCCGTGGTCCGGCCCGAGGCGGCGGGAATCTCCTTGCCGCCGATGAGGAGGTTCCGGTGAAGTGGCATGGGGTCGTTTCCCTTTGTGCTCGGTCCGGTTGGCTGCGGGTCAGGCGCCGATCATGTTGAAGCCGCCGTCGGCGTTGAGGTAGACGCCGGTCATGTGGGAGGCGTCATCGGTGGCCAGGAAGAGGGCCGTGCCGGCGAGTTCGGCCGGGCCCGGGATGCGGCCCAGCGGGGTCTTGGCGATCAGCTCCTCGCGGCGGCCGGACTTCCAGTCCTCACGGGTGAGGAGCCGCTCGGTCTCGATGAAACCGGGCGCGAAGGTGTTGACCCGCACGGTGGGCGCGAATGCCTGGGCGTAGGACTTGGTGATGCCGAGGAGGCCGTACTTGGCGGCGGCGTACTGCGGAGCCCGGGCGCTGCCGCGCACGATCACGGTGGAGCCGATGTTGACGATCGAGCCGTGGCCCTGCTCCAGCATCCGGGAGCCGAACTCGTGCACGCAGAGCATGGTGCCCTTGATGTCCACGGCGAGCACGTGGTCGATGGACTCCTCGGTGACATCGCGCCAGGACATCTGGTCGGCCGCCACATCGCCGACGTTGTTCACCAGGACGTCCAGGCCGCCGAAACGACTGAAGACTGCCTCGGCCATGCGGATGACGTCCTGGTGTACGGCGATGTCGGCCTGGACGGTGAAGGCCTCGCCGCCTACGTCCTTGATGCGGGCGACGGTCTTGTCGGCTCCGGCGGCGGAGCTGCGGTAGTGGACGGCGACGCGGGCGCCCTCCTGGGCGGCGCGGACGGCGATCTCGGCGCCGTAGCCGGTACCGGCACCGGTGACCAGAACAGTGCGGCCTTCGAAGCGGCGGGGCAGCGGAGGGGTGGGTGGGGTGTGCTCGGACATGACAGGAGTCCTTTCCGTGGAGGGCGATCAGGTCGCGGGTGCCGCGAAGTACTGGCGGATCTCGCCGATTCCCTGGATCCGGCTGACCAGTTCGTCGCCCTCGGCGAGGTAGCGGGGAGGGGTGCGGCGGTTGCCGACTCCGGCCGGGGTGCCCGTGAAGATCAGGTCTCCGGGGAGGAGGGGCACGACAGCCGAGAGCCGGGCTATGAGCTCGGGGACGGGGAAGATCATGGACTTGGTGCGGTCGTGCTGGACGACCTCGCCATTCAGCAACCCGGTTATCTCCAGGTCGTCGGGGTCGTCGAGCTCGTCCGGTGTGACGAGGACCGGGCCGGTCGGCCCGAAGCCGGGAAAGGATTTTCCGAGGCTGAACTGCGCTGGTTTTCCCTGGAGTTGGGAGACCCGCTCCGACAGGTCCTGTCCGACGGTGAGCCCGGCGACCGTCTCCCAGGCACGGCCGGCGGACACTCGGTGAACCGGCCGGCCGATCACCGCCACCAGCTCGACCTCCCAGTCGACTTTGCCTGCGGGGAGCTCGACCGTGGTGCGGGGGCCCGTGACGCAGGTCGGGAACTTGGTGAACACCAGCGGCTCGTCGGGCGGGGTGAACCCGGCTTCGGCGGCATGCGGGGGGTAGTTGAGGGCGACGGCGAAGACCTGCCGTGGCCGGGGAACCGGGGCCTGGAGGGCGGCCGGGTCCACTTCGATGTCGTACGCCTCGTCGGGCACGTCGGCGGCCCAGTCGCGGACCTGTTGCCACTGCTCCAGCAGGTCCATCGGGTCGGTGGGCAGGCGGCCCTGTGAGGCCCAGCGGACGTCCGCGGCCCGGTCGCCGCGGACCAGGACGGCACGGCCGTCCAGCACTCCTAGTCTCACCAGTCCACCTTCTGCGGTACGGGGGTGCCGTGGCCCTCTTCCCAGCTGACGATGGGCGTGCGCAGGACGCCGAGGTGCTCGACCTCGGCCTCGACGACATCACCGGGCTTGAGGTACATGTCCGGGTCGCCGCTGAAGCCCGCGACGCCCTGGACGGTCCCGGTGGTGATCAGGTCGCCCGCGCTGTAGCCCTGCGGGGAGTGGTAGGCGACCAGGTGCGGGATGGAGACCGACATGCGGCTGGTGTTGGACTTCTGCCGGACCACGCCGTTGACCCGCAGCTCCATGTCGAGCTTCTGGGGGTCGGGGATCTCGTCGGCGGTCACGATGTACGGACCGAGCGGGCAGAAGGTGTCGATGGCCTTGCAGAAGGAGAAGACCCCGGACTCCATCTCCCGGCGCTGGATGTCGCGGGCGGTGATGTCGTTGAAGACGACGTAGCCGGCGATGTGGTCGGGCGCGTCGTCCACGCCGAAGAACTTGCCGGGCTTGCCGATGACGACGGCGATCTCCAGCTCGTAGTCCAGCTCGCTGGTGAGGTGCTCCGGGTAGATCACCGGCTCCTCAGGGCCGACGATCGCGTCGACGTTCTGGAAGAAGACGATGCCCTTGTGCATGGGGTGGGACCAGTCGACGTTCTTCGACTCGTCCTCGTGCTCGCGGAAGTTTCCGGAGGTGTGGAAGAACTTCTTCGGCGCGATCGGGGCGCGCAGCCGTACGTCGTCCAGGGCCAGGCGCTCCCCCGTCTCCGCGACCCGGCCGTCGCGCTCGAAGTACTCGCGCGTCGAGCCGACCTCCAGGGGAAGAACGAGCCGTTCCTCCAGCTCCAGTCTGCCGACGCGTCCGTCGTCGAAGGTGATCAGCTTCATGATGTCCCACTTTCTGGTTCGAGGGTGTGATGGGTGAGGGTGAAGTGGTCCTCTGCGGAGGGCAGCCCTTCTCCGGCGAAGACGCGCAACTGGAGGGCGAGCAGGGCGTAGTAGCCGACCAGGGTGGTGAGTTCGAACAGGCCTCGCTCTCCCCACGCCGCCACCGTGTCGTAGTACTCCTGGTCGCTCAGCGCGCCGCAGCGGGTCAGTGCGACGCTCGCCTGCAGGGCGGCCCGCTCGGCCGGGTCCGGGAGGTCCGGCAGTCCGCCGGCGCGCAGTGTGCCCAGCTCGGGTTCGGTGAGGCCGCACGTCCGGCCCACCGCCTCATGGGCCTCCCTCTCGAAGGTGCTTCCCCACTCGGCGGCGACGACCAGGATGGCCATCTCGCGCACGCGGTCGGTCAAAACCGACTCGTAGCGCACGGCCGCCCCGACCGCCTGAACGGCGAGCCCGACGGGCGGGCTGAGCAGCATGGCGTTGAACGGGCCACGCAGTCGGCCCTCCTCGTCGGAGAGGGCGAACGCCTGCGGTCCGGACGCTCGTGGTCCGCCGGTGATGGCGCGGTAGACCTCGGTCTGCTGCTCGTCCAGTTCGCCGGGCAGCAGTCCGGCGAGGCGTGCGGTCATGCGCGCTCCCTTCGAGGTGGTCGGTGGGTCAGACGAGGGTGCGGCCGCCGTCGACGTAGAGCACCTGCCCGGTGACGAACGACGCGCGGGTCGAGGCGAGGAACAGCACGGCACCGACGACGTCCTCCGGTGTCCCCAGACGCCCGGCGGGGACCAGGCTCGTCATCTCCTCGCGCATGCCGGGCTTGGCCAGGTACGCGCGGGTCAGCTCGGTCTCCGTGTAGCCGGGGGCCACGGCGTTGACGGTGACGCCGTCGGCGGCCCATTCGCGGGCCATCACCTTCACCAGCTGGTCCAGGCCGCCCTTCGACGCCGCGTACGGGGCGTGGTGGCGGTGCGCGAGCCGGGAGGAGACGGAGGAGAAGAACACCATGCTTGCGTGGCCCGACTCGCGCATCAGTCGGCCCGCGGCGCGTCCAGTCCAGAACGCGCTCGACAGGTTCAGAGTCACGATGCGGTCCCACACCTCGTCGGGTGTGTCCAGCACGGGGCGGCGGTCGTTCGTTCCCACGGCGTGCACCAGCACGTCAAGTCCGCCCAGTTCGCGGGCTGCCGTCGTGACCGCCCGCTCGCACGCGTCGGACGACGTCAGGTCCGCGGTGAGGGTCCGCACGTCGGCGGCCGCGAGGACCGGATCGTCGCGCAGGGCCTTGAGCCTGGTCTCGTCCGCGTCGACGACCGCCAGCCGTGCTCCGGCCTCCGCCAGGGCCCGGGCACACGCGGTGCCCAGTCCTCCGGCCCCGATGACGAGCGCGCGGCGCTCCTCCAGCCCCAGCCATCCCATTGCGGGCCTCCGAATTTCTGTGGAAGGAACCATCAGGCGAGATCCATTCCGGCTCCGGCCGCCGTCCGCCGGTAGCCGGTCCCGGAGTCTCGTACGCCCGCGTCGAGCAGGCCGTCCACCAGAGCGTTTCCGCCCTCGTTGAGACCTCCGTCGTGGATCGCCAGAGCAAGCTGGGGTTTGACCGCGCGGATGTAGTCGATGACTTCGCCGGTCTTGGACCACGGGCCGTGGACCGGCACGAGGAGTGTGTCCACCGGGCGCGTGGGCACCGTAAACGCGTCGCCCGGGTGGAAGACCGCGCCGTCCGTGTCCCCCACGAGGAAGCCGACGTTGGTGACCCGCGGCAGGTCCGGATGGGTCGGGGCGTGCAGTTCGCCGTGCACCTCGACGCCGATGCCCTCGATGTCGAAGGCGTCCCCGTCACCGACCACGGCGACCCGGCCGCCGAGCCCGTCGAGCCGGGCCGCCACGGAGCGGTCGGCCCAGATCCGCAGGGCGGGATCGGCCTCGGCCGCCGCGCGCAGTACGGGCTCGGCGAAATGGTCCACGTGTTCATGGGTCACGAGCACCGCGTCGGCACCGTCGAGCGCCCGAGGGTCGGAGTAGACGCCGGGATCGATGAGGATGACGATGCCGTCCTGCTCCAGCCGTACGCAGGCATGCCCGTACTTGGTGAGTCGCATCGGCCGTCTCACTTCCGCAGCTCGCTGTCGGGCACCCAGGTGCCGTGGAAGCCGTACCGGAGCCGGAATGGGATCTTCACGGTGGCGATGGGGCCGGCGGCGATGTCGAGGGCGTCGAGGATGACCATGTCGTGCCGGTTCTGGTCACGTCGGCCGATCAGTGCCAGCAGGTAGCCCTCGCCCTCGTCGGCGTCCGCCGACTTCGGGACGAACACCGGCTCCTCCGGCGCGGCGTGCTCGCCGGGGGCCCAGAAGGTCGTCTCACCGGTGCTGTCGTCGCGGTGGATGAGGGAGTTGAAGGGCGGGCCCATCGGTCCGACCTCGCACTTCGGCACGTCGGGGTGCATGCCGCCGATCCATGCGTGCCGGTTCCGCTCCATCAGCACCCGGGGGTCGACCCGGGGCATGTCGCCGGGCGAGGCGATGAGCTGCTCGCTGCGGTAGGTGTCGATGGCGTCCTCCCAGTGGGCGGCGCCCTTGGTGAGGTCGAACGTCCAGCGGTGCAGGAACGGGGGCTTCTCGGGCAGAAGGCCGCGGGTCGTCTTCGGGAACTGGGAGAACCAGCCGGACTTGGTGGTGAAGTGGTCGGCGATCAGCGTGTCGCCGGACGTCCAGGCGTTGAGGGAGTGCGTCTCCATGAGCAGTTCGCTGCGGTACCACCGGATGCCGCTCACGCCCTGCTCGCGGGGGATGATCGCGACGTAGGTCTCCTGGTTCGGGTCCCAGACGAAGTACTGCTCCTCCCTCTTCAGCTGCTTCTGGTCGGCGACCATGGGCGAGATGGTGAAGACGAAGTGGTCCCGGGTGACCAGCCAGTCGTGCACCATCGAGGAGTAGGGGACCTCGAAGGTCTGGGAGCGGGTGACCTTGCCGGAGGCGGAGATCTCGTAGATGTGGATCTGCTTGTCCGGCAGACCGGTGGCGTTGTACGCGAAGGCGATCAGTTCGCCGGTGAGCGGGTCGTGTTTGGGGTGGGCGGTGAAGGTACGCCCGGGGATCTGGCCGGAGAAGTCGTAGATGCCCCGGGTCTCCAGGGTCACCGGGTCCAGCTCGTACGGGAGGGCCGCCTCCTTGAGCGCGAGCAGCTTGCCGGCATGCCAGATGATCGAGGTGTTGGCGTTGCCGTCGTCGATGCCGAGGACGGACGGGTCGTCGGTGTAGGGGTTGCGGTAGGCCCCGAAGAGGGCCTGTCGCGCCTGGCGTTCGAGCTCGAACCGCTTGGTGCGCACATAACGGGTCCGCAGATCCGCGTGCCCGTTCTCGAACCGCACCATGTGGATCATGCCGTCGCCGTTGATGTAGACGTCGTTCGCGAACCGCGGTGGGTACTGGGTGTCCGCGGCGGCGCGGTAGAAGGCGCCGGAGAGCTCGGGGGGTATGCGGCCCTCGACCTCCAGGTCGTAGACGTCCGCCTCGATCCGCGACGGGGCGAAGAACCCACGGAACTTGGGGGTGTCCGGCCACTGCATGGTCTGCGGGGGCGGCTGTGTCCCCACCTGCTGGGGCGTCTGGTTCGGCTGCGTGGGAACGGCCATGGCTTCCTCCTGCGGGGCATGGCTGATCAAGCGAAGAATCGGATTGGTGTCTGCCGTCGACGGCTTCCGGGCAGATGGCGGCGGCTGAGCAATGACGCCTGTAATGCGGCCCGAGATCTGGCGTTCATCCACCTGTAACAGCGATGATGCTGGCGGGACGGCGGCGCGTCCAACAGGGGAACGCGCAAGCAACGATCGGAGAGTCCGATGGATCTTCGGCAGATGGAGTACGCGGTGGCGGTCGCCGACGAGCTCAACTTCACCCGGGCCGCCGCACGCTGCCATATCGGGCAGTCCGGCCTGAGCCACCAGATCGCCGAGCTGGAACGAGAGGTCGGGGCTCGGCTGTTCGACCGGACGAGCCGCAGTGTCCGGCTGACCCCCGCGGGCCAGACGTTCGTCGCCGGCGCACGACGCGTGTTGAGAACCGTGCAGGAGATGAGCGCCGCGATCTCCTCCATCGACGGACACGTACAGGGACAGCTGCTCCTCGGAGCGATGACGCTCACGGCCGGGGACATCGACGTGCTGGGCCTGCTGCGGGAGTTCCAGGAGTCCTATCCGGCGGTCGAGGTCATCGTGTCCGACGCCGCCAGCGCGGCGGCAACCGCACAGCTGCTCACCGGTGAGCTGGAGGTGGCCGTCCTCGCGCTCCACGAGCGGCAGCTGCCTCCCGGGATCGCTCACCACCTGCTCCGTCTGCACCCGCTCGTGGCCGTCGTTGGACGCCGGCATCGGCTGCGCGGCGCCGGTGCCACGGGCTTGGAGGCGCTGGCCGACGACCGCTTCCTCGACTGCACACCGGAGACGGGCCTGCGCGCACAGGTGGACGCCGCGTTCAGCCGCGTACGGGCACGCCGCCGGAGCGCGTGCGCGCTGCGCAGCGCGGGCGATCTCGCCTCGCTGGCCTTGGAGGGGATCGGGGTGACCGTCGTGCCCCGCCCGGTGGCGGAGGCGATCGTTCCGGCTGAGTACGCCGACTGTGTGCTGCGGCTCGACGACCCGCAGGCGCTTCTGCCGCTGGCACTCGCCCACCGGGATCCCGCTCCTGCTTCACCCGCGGCGCAGGCGTTCCTGCGGCTCGCGCTCGCCCGCCTGACCTCGGACGCAGCCGTCGGCATCGACACCGCCGCAAGCCCGGGTGAAGTCGCTGGGCGCAGAGCCTGATCGGCAGCCTCTTTCCGCGGGTCGTAGGGGTCGTGTGCTTCAGACATGAACTGGATGGACGCCTCCGCCGGGGTTCGCGAACCGCCGCACCCCGGACTACGGCTACAACGACGGCGTCGCGTTCGGCTTCCGCGTCGACGACATCGAGGCCGCATCCGCCGAACTGGCCGCAGCGGGCGACGAGTTGCTCGGCGAGATCAACCGCCTGGACACCGGATAGGCCTACCGCCACTTCCGTGGCCCGGACGGCAAGGTCTACCGCCTCAACGAGGACCCGCAGGACAGCCACACCCTGAACTGAGCCCGGCAGGAACAACCCACGGGCTCGATCCGGCGCGGCCCACATCTGGCTGCGCGAGACCGCCGCCCGCGTGGGAGCGGAGCTGACCGCGTCCACGCCCGGCCGTATCGCCACCGGAGCACAGACGGGGCAGATGCCCCGCTGACGGGGTAGACGCCCCGCTCCAGCCCCCGCGGCATCCAAGACATGCATGATTCGCATCTTCGATCTCGATCGGACGGAGGCTAGGCAGGACCTGCCCGGTACCCCATAGTCGTCTCAACCCGGCGCCGGAGCCGCACCACCAGCCGCTGCCGGGACTGCGCAGGCGCCCGGCAAGCCGGCCCTTCGCGACCCCACAGCAGTCATCGGTGCCCCACGCTCCGACCCTGCCCCGTGCTCCGGGCGGCCTCACCAAAGTGGCCGCACCTCCCCTTTCCCTTCCGATACGCCACGTGGAGTTCCCGCATGCCTGCACCCGTGCCCCCGCTCCCGTCCCCACCGCCCGCAACTGTCGAGGACGGCCCGTCCGAGGAGACCGTGTCCGGTTCCGGCCACCGGCTTCGCATCACGCTGCTGATGGCGGGCAGTTGCCTGCCGATCCTGGGCGCCGTGCTCATCGCCCCCGTCCTGCCGCAGATGCACGACCACTTCGCCGACGTGCCGGGCGTCGACGCGCTGGTCCCGATGGCTCTGACGATCCCCGCACTCTCCCTGGCACTGCTGGCCCCCTTCGCCGGCGTCATCGTCGACCGACTCGGCCGCAAACGCCTGCTCGTCATCGCCACCGTGCTGTACGCGATCCTCGGCACCGCCCCGCTGTGGCTGGACTCCCTCGGCGCGATCGTCGCCAGCCGCGCCCTCGTCGGCGTCGTCGAAGCCGCCATCATGACCTGCTGCACCACGCTGATCGGCGACTACTACTCCGGCCGGCAACGCGACCGCTACCTCGCCCTGCAGACGATGTGCGCCTCGATCTCCGCGACGGCCTTCTTCGCCCTGGGCGGCGCGGCAGGATCGGCCGGCTGGCGCACACCGTTCTGGGCCTACGCCGTGAGCCTGCTGCTCGCCCCCGCCTTCGCCGCCTTCCTGTCCCGGCCCCGACCGGCCGACCAGACCCCCACCCCCTCCCCCACCGTCACCGCCTCGGAGCCGGTCAAGCGGCCCTTCCCCTGGCGGCCGCTGGCCGGGACGTGCGCTCTGACCGTCTTCGGTGCCGTCCTCTTCTACACCGTCCAGGTGGAGATGGCCTTCCTCCTGGACGACATGGGCGTGACCGACCCCGGCATGATCGGGCTGGCCATCGCCGCCTCCAGCGTCGCGACCGTGATCGGCGCCGGTGTCTTCGCCAAGCTCGGTCGCAACCCGGCCGCCTGGATGCCCGCCGTCTTCGCCGTCTGCGCCCTCGGCTTCGCCGTGATCTGCCTCGCCCCCAACCCCGTCGCACTGACCGTCGGCGCCGTGATCAACTGCTTCGGTGGCGGCATCATGCTGCCGAGCCTGCTCACCCTCGCCATGTCCAAGCTCGACTACGCGGACCGCGGTCGCGGCACCGGCCTGTGGACGGGTTCCTTCTTCATCGGCCAGTTCATCTGCCCGCTCGTGGTGCTCGCGCTCACCTCAGCCGTCGGCAGCCTGACAGGCGCCCTGGGCGTACTCGCGGTCGCCGGGTCGGTCGCCGCCGTCGGACTCGGGCTCTTCGCCCGTCGGCGCCGGACAGTGGCCGCTCCGGAACCGGTCGAGCAGTTGGCAGGCTGAACGGCCGCGGCGCCGTTCCACGAGAACCACGAGATCCACGTACCCATCGAGATCGGCATCGCGGATGTTCACCGCGATGCCGATCGCCTCTCTTACCGCTGGAGAACCATGCTGAATCTGATCGCCGCCATCCGCCGCAAGCCGGGAATGACGCACCAGGCGTTTCTGCACTACTTGCAGCACGTGCACGGATCTCTGGCCGCCGCGAATCCTCTTCACATTCGACGCTACGTCCAGAACTACGTGTTCGATTCGTCATTCGGCAGCGAGGAGGACCCGACGTACCTGACCGACTTCGGCCGGGACTCCGTCACCGAACTGCACTTCGAGAGCATGGAGGCGCTGGCCGCCACGATGGCCGACCCGTACTCGCGCGAGGTCGTCGGCCCCGACGGCGCCCATTTCAACGACATGCCCAGTGCCTTGGCCCTGTTGGCCCGCCCCGCGGTACTCATGCCTCCGCCGGCGGCCGAGGACGAGGGCCGGGTGAAGGTGCTGCACTTCACCCGCATGCCGGAAGGGCTGGACCTCGACAGCTTCACCGAGCGGTGGCAGGCCGCGCACGAGAAGGTACTGGAACAGGAAGAGCCACAGGCCAAGGCGTTGCGCGGTTACGTCCAGCACCGGCAGGTACCGGGGGCCGAGAAGGCACTGCGCCATTTCGGCGGTCGGGACAAGCACGTGTACGAAGGAGTCGCCGCCCTGTACTACGACTCCCCGGACGACGCGCTGACGCACTTCCCTTCCTACGAGCGGTCCCTGCGGGAGCACTCCGCCGAGACCGGCGGCTTCTACGACCCCTCACGCTCGTTCGCCCTCTACAGCCGTGAGGTGACCATTTTCCAAGGCGGCTGAGACCAGCGTTACGTTGGCTTGACGTTTCAGGGGCGTCGTCGCGCCGGGTCATGAGACGGCTGTGCGGACGGCGTCGTGTCGGCGCGTCGCTCCTCGAACGTCCGGCCGCCCTTCATCTTGTCGCTCCATTTCGCCTCGATGATCTGCACCGTGACGGCGTCTGCGGCGCAGTCCAGGTTCTTCACCAGGGCATGCGTGATGTCGGTCATCATGTGCTTCTTCTGCTCGTCCGTTTTTCCCTGGGCCATGAACACGTGGACTTCGGGCATCCTGGTCCCTCCTGATGGGTCGTTGCTGTCAGGGGTTGTGCACCCGCTCAATGAGCGTGGGAACCATCCCGCAGGTGCGTGAGCACCTCGGCGAGTGGCAGCTCGTACTGGTCCTTGTCCTTCTCCCACCGCTGCATCACCGCTGCCGCGGCTTCGGCCATCTGAGGCGGCAGCCCGGAGGCGCGCAGGGTCTCGGCGACTTCATGCATTTCAGGAGCCCAACGCCACGCTCGGGCGGCGACGCCGGACAGGTCGCGGGGGTTGGAGAGGAAGTCCGAGGGCATGCGCTGGGCCTCGGCGGTGAGAAGATCGCCGACTCCGTGGCTGTCCGCGAGGGCGTGCGACACGGCGGCCAGCGTGCGGGCGGCTTTCTGGAAGGCCGCGAAGGACATCTTCAGAACCGATGCGGCACCGACCTGGTCCCCTGCGGCTTCCACCTGGACACGGGAGCCCTCGAAGATGCAGCGGACGCGACCCACCGCTTGCGCATCCCCCGCCAGGTAGAGGCGACACGTGCGCTGGTCGCCGGGCGGCGGGCCGATGACGGCAGCATCGATTACCGAGGAAGCGGGCCGGATCTCGTTCGCGATGCGTTCCATGCGCTGGGGGCTGATGGCGTTGGCCTCGACGTACAGACCCGTGAACCCGTGCTGGGCGACGGATACGGCGACGTCCTCAGCCGCATGCGGAGGACAGAGGGACAGCACGACCTCGCTGGCGCCGAGAGCCTCCGTGAGGGACGGGCAGGCTGTGAGTCCGGCCTTCCGCGCACGTTCCTGCGTCGCCGAACTTCGATGAGCCGGTACCCAGAGGACCTGATGACCCGACCCGGACGCCTGAGTGGCTACGGCCGCCCCCATGGCGCCGGGGTGCAGAACGGTCAGCGTGGTCACTGCGTACCTCCTGGTGGAACGGTGAAAGCTCGGTGTCGCTGCCTGCCGGGTGCGCAGCGAGAGTGTCCCGTATGCCGATCAATTCTCCGTGGCCGGCCGGGCAGCGACGGCGGGGACGGCATCCTGTCCGGCCTCAGACCGCGCCTTCCCCGGGGGCGGCGCCGGTGGTGAGCGACGAGAGCGACCACGGGGAGCACAGGGCATCGAGACGACCACCGGCATGTCACCGCCGCCGATGGAGGCGACCAGATGCGCGCCGAGGGCGAGCGCGACCACGGTGACCGCGATGAGCAGTCCCATGTAGGGGCGCTGCGCGAGATGCGCGGGACGGCGTCCATGGCGAGTACGGTGATCGGCCGCCGCGCCAACTCCTCGACCAGCTCCGGGTTGAGCGCGGGTTGGATAAGCGCGATCAGCGTCGCTCCGTCGCGCAGCCGGCCGATCTCCTCGCTCGAGGGGCCGTTGACCTTCAGTACGATCTCGGCCGGCCAGGGGTCGCCGAGACGGGCTCCCGCCTCCTCGTAGGCCGCGTCAGAGAAGCGGGACGATTCTCCCGCTCCTGGTTCGACGACCAATTGGTACCCCAGCGCGACAAGTCGGCCCACGGTGGCCGGTGTTGCCGCAACCCTGGTCTCGCCCGCAGTGGACTCGGCGGGTATGCCGATCCGCTGAGGTTCCGGTGGCACCATCGTCTTCCTCTCTCGTCGTGAGCGTCGTGGTATCGGGCCTGTCCGCCCGGCGCTTGGTGTGCGTGTCCATCCATCGGTGCCCGGATCCTTCGCGTTCGACTCTGCGGTTCCTGTCCGACTTGCTGATCAATGGGCAGCGCGAACACCGCCCGCGGTCGCGCCGGTGCCGAGGGGGCGACGAGACCTGCGAGGTATGGCTACGGGATGGGAGGCGGGAAGTGCCTCAGTCGCTGGTCGGGAAGCCGAGGTTGATTCCCCCGTGCGACGGGTCGAGCCAGCGCTGGGTGATGGCCTTGCTGCGGGTGAAGAACTTCACCCCGTCCTCACCGTAGGCGTGGGTGTCGCCGAACAGCGACGCCTTCCAGCCGCCGAAGGAGTAGTAGGCGACCGGCACCGGAATGGGCACGTTGATGCCGACCATGCCCACCTCGACCTCGTGCTGGAAGCGGCGGGCGGCGCCGCCGTCGTTGGTGAACAGTGCCGTGCCGTTGCCGTACGGATTGGCGTTGATCAGTTCCAGGCCCTCGTCGTACGAGCCCACCCGGACCACCGACAGCACCGGGCCGAAGATCTCGTCGTCGTAGACGGACATGCCGGGCTTGACGTGGTCGAAGAGCGTGGGGCCGAGCCAGAAGCCGCCGGCGGTGCTCCGGGCGTCCGGGGTTTCGCCCGCGATCAGATGCTCGCGGCCGTCCACCGCCAACTCGGCGCCGTCGGCCACGCCCGCTTCCAGGTACGAAACCACACGGTCCCGGTGCGCGCCGGTGACCAGCGGGCCCATCTCGGAGGCAGGCGCGCAGCCGGGGCCGACCTTCAGTCCGGCCATACGCTCCTTGATCTTCGCGACCAGTTCGTCGCCGACCGGATCGACGGCCACCAGGACGGACACGGCCATGCAGCGCTCGCCGGCCGCGCCGAAGCCGGCGTTGACGGCGGCGTCGGCGGCCAGGTCGAGGTCCGCGTCCGGGAGGACCAGCATGTGGTTCTTGGCGCCGCCGAGGGCCTGCACCCGCTTGCCGTGCCGGGCCCCCGTCTCGTAGACGTACTGGGCGATGGGGGTGGAGCCGACGAAGGACACGGACTTGATGCCGGGATGTTCCAGCATCCGGTCGACGGCCGGCTTGTCGCCGTGCACGACGTTGAACACACCGTCCGGCAGCCCGGCCTCCTTCCACAGCGCGGCCAGCCAGTTCGCGGCCGACGGGTCCTTCTCCGACGGCTTGAGGACGACGGTGTTACCAGCGGCGATCGCAAGGGGGAAGAACCACATCGGCACCATGACGGGGAAGTTGAACGGTGAGATGACCGCGACCGGGCCGAGCGGCTGTCGGACGGAGTGGACGTCGACACCGGTGGACGCCTGCTCGGTGAAGCCGCCCTTGAGCAACTGCGGGATGCCGCAGGCGTACTCGACGACTTCGATGCCGCGGGCCACCTCGGCGAGCGCGTCGGAGTGCACCTTGCCGTGCTCGGCAACGATGATCGCGGCCAGCTCGTCGCGGCGCGCGTTGAGCAGCTCGCGGAACGCGAACAGCACCTGCACGCGCTTCGCCACCGATGTCCGGCGCCAGTCCCTGAACGCGCCGGCAGCGGCGGCCACGGCCTGATCGACGTCGTCGGCCGACGCGAAGTCCACCCGGCCGGTGATCCTGCCGGTCGCCGGGTCGTGGATGTCCCCGCCCCGCTCGGTGGCACCGCTCCACGGCTGTCCGTCGATCCAGTGCGTGATGTGGGCGACCATGATGTGTCCTTGTCAGTCGAGTGGGGGACGCCGGGCCCGCTCGGTGGGGCGGGCACTCGGCGTCGGTGAGAGTGAGCGTGCGTTCCGCGACCTACGCGGTCGGCAGCGACGTGGACTGCCGTCAGGGGTTTGCGGCAGGTGTCGGCGACCGCGCATGCCTGGTCGGGGATGGCGAGGCCTTGGGTGCGTTCGCCTCGCTGAACGGGGTGCGGGGGACGAGCGGTTGACGGCTCGTACGATCCTTGTCGGGGTCGCTGCCTGGTGAACCGTTCGATGAAGGTCTCGTGGCCTGGCCGACCGCGGTGATGGATTACGGCCTCGGAAGGGGCCGGTCCCATGGGCGACGAGCCGGGACCCGAGCACCAAAAGCGCGATCTGTGGTTGAAGCAAGGATCGTGGAGAGGTGTGACACGGCCGTCTTCACGCGGTTGAGGAGTTGCTGGGTGATGGGCTTGCGTTGCTGGGGGATGGGCTTGCGGGCGCCGCATCGACACCCGGCTTGAGGTCCATGCCCTTTGTCTCCGGAAGCAGCAGGGTGATCACGATCGCGACGCTGTAACCGAGCAGCGCGATCAGCCCGATGGCCTCGGCCAAGGTGATCCACTGGGCGAGGATGCCGATGCAGGTGACCGCGAGGGCGCCGGCCGCCTTGCCGAAGTTGTAGGCGAAGCTCTGCCCGCTGCCACGGACCGCTGTGGGGAACAGTTCCGTGAAGAACGGGCCCAGCGTCGCGTAGTTGCCGATCGTGAAGAAGCCGAACGGCACACCCATGAGGACCAGCCCCCACCCCGACAACGGCAGGAACATGTAGCCGATGGTCACCAGCCACGAGCAGAACAGGAACAGCTGGAACGTCCGTCGTCGGCCGAGGACGTCGGCCAGATAGGCGCTCGCCAGGAACCCGAAGAAGGAACCGCCGGTCACCAGGAACAGGTAGTACCCCGAGGCGCTGGGTGACAGCTCCCGGACCGTTTTCATGAACGTGGGCAGCCAGTTGACGATCGCCCCGCCGACGCCGACCACGCCGAACGCCAGCAGTGACGCCTTGATGGTCACTCCCCGCACGCCCGGCTTGAAGATCGCCCCGAGGCCGGGGCCGCGGCCTTCGGCCGCTATGGCGGCGCGCGTCTGCTTGTACAGCTCCGGCTCCTCGATGGTGCGTCGCAACCACAGCACCAGCAGACCGGGGAGCACCCCGATCATCAGCAGCACGCGCCAGTTGTACTCCGCCGGTACGTGGGCGAGGACCACGCCGGCCACCAGCGACGCCGCGCTCCAGCCGATGCCGAAGCCGCTTTGGACGGAACCCACCGCCTTGCCGCGATGGGCGGGCCGGATGATCTCACCCATCAGCACCGCGCCGGCGGCCCACTCGCCGCCGAAGCCCAGTCCTTGCAGCACGCGCACGATGATGAGTTGCTCGAAGTTCTGCGTGAAGCCCGCGATGAACGTGAACACCGCGAACCAGAGAATGGTGAACTGCATGACGCGGGCGCGGCCGAAGCGGTCCGCCAGAAAACCACACGCCCAGCCACCGATGGCCGCCGACAGGAGCGTCGCCGTGGCCAGATAGCCTGCCTGGGCCGTCGTCAACCCCCAGGTTGCGATGAGCACGGGGAGTACGAAGCTGAACAGCTGCGCATCCATTGCGTCGACCGCCCACCCTGCGAAACATCCCCAGAACGTGTTGCGCTCGCGCTTCGTCAGCTCGCGATACCAGTGGAACACCGTTGTTCCTCCAAGTGTTTTTGGTTCTGTTTTCGGCTCAGCCGTTCACACGACGAGCGGCGTCAGCGCGCCGTCCATCGTCAGCGACGCGCCGGTCACGTAGGACGCCCGGGCGCTGGCGAGGTACAGGGCCGCGTCGGCGACCTCCTCCGGGGTGGCGTATCGCCCGAGCGGGATGCGTTCCTGATTGCGGCGCAGCAGCTCCTCCGGCGACTTGCCGGTCATGCGCGACTCCGCGTCCAGGGACATCTGCACCCGGCCGGTCATGGTCGCCCCGGGGTTGATGACATTGACGCGGACGCCGGCGTGGCCCCAGGCCGCGGCCAGACCTGCGGAAGCCAGCATCAGAGCAGCGTTCGCCGCACCGCCGGGAAGGTGGATCGGCGAGGCGATCTTCCCGCCGGTGCCGATGATGTTGACGATCGAGCCGGACTCCCTCGCCACCATCCGAGGCAGCAGGTGGTCCATGACGTTCATGTAGGTGAAGAACTTCGCGTCCATCGCCACGCGCCACTTGTCCGGCGCCAGCTCCCCCGGGGGCACACGCTTGGCGCCGCCGGCAGAATTGATCAGCACGTCGACGGGCCCGACCTGCTCCTCGGCTGCGGCCACCGCCTCCTCGGCCGCCGTGCCGTCCGACAGGTCGGCCGCGAGCGTCGTGACGGTCACGCCGTCCTCCGCCAGGGCTTCCTGGGCGGCGGACAGGTTGTCCTTGCCACGTGACACGATGACGACGCGGGCGCCTTCGTTGCCGAAGGCCCGGGCACAGGCCAGGCCGATGCCCTTACTGCCTCCTGTGACCAGCACGACTTTTCCGTCGAGCTCCAGATTCATTGCGTGTCCTTTCTCAGCGCATCTCTCAGCGCATCCGTGTTGTGGACGTTGATCGGGTCGCCCTCGGCGAAGGCCACGATCTGGTCGAAGGCGTTGCCGTAGGCGAACTCGTAGTTGTCGCGCTCGACGAAGCCGATGTGCGGCGTGCACAGGGCGTTCGGCAACCGCAGCAGGGGGTCGTCCGGGTCGGTCAGCGGCTCGTACTCGAACACGTCGACCGCCGCCTTGCCGGGCCGGCCTGCCCGCAGTGCCTCGACGAGCGCCCCGGGCTGGATCAGCTCCGCCCTGCTGGTGTTCACCAGCAGGGCCGTCGGCTTCATCAGGACCAGGTCGTCGGGGCCGATCAGCCCGGTCGTGGCATCGTTCAGGCGCAGATGCAGACTGAGCACGTCCGACTGCTCGAACAGGGCCTGTCTGCTCTCGGCGACCGGGAAGCCCGCTTCCCTCGCCCGGTCCAGTGAGCCCTGCCGCCCCCAGACCAGCAGCTCCATGCCGAACGCCACACCGATCTGCGCCACCATCGAGCCGAGCCGGCCGAAGCCGTAGATCCCCAGCGTCCGGCCGCGCAGTCCCAGCCCGACGGTGCTCTGCCAGCGGCCCTCACGCAGCGCGGCGCTCTCGAGCGGGATGTTGCGCAACGCGGCGAGGATCAGGCCCCAAGTGAGCTCCACGGTGGGGTATGACGGGCGGGCGGTAAGGGCCGAGGAGGCGATCACGCCGTGCCGTGTGCACGCGTCGAGGTCTATGTGCGGTATGTGGCCGTTCTGGCTGATCAGTTGGAGGTTCGGCAGGCGGCTGAGTAGTGCTTCGTCGACCTTGGTGCGCTCGCGCAGCAGCACCAGCACGTCGGCGTCGGCCAAACGCTTGGCCAGCACGTCCACGTCGGACACGGAGTCGTTCCAGATCGTGACGTCATGGCCGTGCAGTTTGCTGAAGCAGTCGAGCGTGCGGACGACGTCCTGGTAGTCGTCGAGGATGGAGACACGCAGTCTCCGCGGGGAATCGGTCATGACCTCACGCATTCGTCGGGAGATCGGCTACGGCGGTGCCGGCGTCGATCGCGGCACACTTCTGTTCCTCGAAGGCCGCCTTCACCAGGGCCTGTTCCAGCACCTCGGCCGCCCTGGCGAGCGGGATGAAGCACACGCCGGTCTCGTCCGCCACGACGATGTCGCCGGGCGAGACGCGGACACCGGAAATCTGGATGTCGCCGTTGATCTCCACCGTCTCGATGCGCCACTTTCCCGTGACCGGGGTGATTTCGGTGGCCCAAACCGCATAGCCCACCCGCCGGGAATGGCCGACATCGCGGATTCCGCCGGAAATGATGGCGCCGGCTTCGCCCTGCCGCTTGCCCGTCTGCGCCGAGATCCCGCCCATGTTGGAGATGCCGGCGACACCGTCGATCACGATGACGTCGCCGGGCAGGGCCAGGTTGTGTGCCTCGAACTCCGCCATGCGATTGACGTGGTCGCGCGCCGTTTCATGAACCGGCTCACGCTGCACGATGTTGCGCACCGTGAGCGCCGGTCCGACCATGTTCGCTGACGGCAAGGTCGGCTTGAGGACCGAGGCGCCGATGACCCCGGTGATTCCCAGCTCGTCCATGATGTCGGAGACGACGCTGGTCGCGTCGGTGATGCGCTTGAACCCCTCGATCAGGTCCTGCGGCGGCCGTGGGGTGCGCATCAGACGAATCCGTTCTGGACTGATCTTTCCGGTCAGCTTCGGTAGCACGTCTCCGACAGGAGCGTCTATCATCGCGGCGAATATCCTTTCCACGTCTTGCATCTCGGACGTCAGTCACCGACTGCAATCCGGCGGGTCACAGCCCGGCACGCCGGGTGCGTTCGTGCTGATAGCGTTGCCCAAAGCTCCGAACGGGTCCAATTCACAGTCTGGGGGTATCGCCATAACCCAGGTGAATAACGTGCGGCTTGATCTCAACCTGCTCCTGGTCATCGAAGCCGTCATGCTCGAGCGGAACGTGACACGCGCCGCGACCAGCCTGTCGATGAGCCAGCCTGCCGTCAGCAACGCACTGCGGCGTGCTCGAAAGCTGATGCAGGACCAGTTGTTCCTCAGGGTCGCCGACGGCGTTCAGCCGACGTCGCGGATGCTGGCCATCTGGCCGGAGCTTCACCGTTCACTGGCGACGATCCGGTCCTCGATCGCGCCCCAGCACTTCGATCCCCGTACGGATCCGACCGGTTTCCGTCTCTCGGTCACGGACAGCCTCGCGGCCGAAGCGGTGTGCGGCATCACGCTGAAGCTGAGGGAGACGTCGCCCTATGCCCGCATCGCTTTCTCGTTCCACACCAATGCCAGGTCTCTGGACGGAATCGAGCGCGGCACATTGGACTGCGCGGTCGGCATGTTTCCCGCGCTTCCTCGCGACATCCACGTGCGGGTCCTTCACACAGAGCACTACGTGTGCGTGATGCGCCGCGGACACCCGTTGACGCGAGAGATGACTCTGGATCAGTTCGCGGCGGCTGACCACGTCTTGGTGACCCCATCAGGTGTGGATCTGGGTGTGATTGACGGCTGGCTCGGCTTGCAGGGTCGCACACGGACGATCGTGGCCGTCGTCAATCACTTTGTCGACGCATTGCGGATCGTTGCGGAAAGCGATCTGTTGACGTGCGTGCCGAGTGGTTTCATCGACGGGCACGGTCAAACGCTCATCGCACAGCAAGAGTTGGCGGTCCGCCCGTTGCCCTTCGAAAGCGAGAAGCTGACCTACAAACTCATTTGGCACGAACGGCTGCACAACCACCCCGCTCATCAATGGTTCCGCTCGCTCGTCGGTGATGTGTGCGGACCGCCGACCGACACGGCGGGGCCACCGTAATTCCGCCCCATATCCGCCCCCGGGCCGCACCCACCATCATCACCTAGGGAAACCGGGTCTTGGAAAGTTGAGAAGTGGACCCCTTTTGCCGGTGCTGCCTGCATGGCCTTCGCCGCGAGGATGTGACACTTCAGCACCGAGTGCCACATTCTCCCGGTCACTGCTGGGGCTCCGGTGCTCCTCGCGCACCGCTCAACTTCGAAGACCGGGGAACCCCTGCCAGCAGCCCACGCCCCTCCCCCGTGTTGGAGCGCCGGTGATCGCTCGGGTGGAAACTCGCCGAGGCCCTGGCCGTCGTGTCCTTTGCTCCGGCACTGAAGATGTCACCAAGCCGCAGCCAGGCGTTAGCCCGGAGTGGGGCTGGCCTGGTGGCGAAGCGCGAAGCAGGCACCACGCGCTGCCGGGTCAAGTGATCATGGTTCTCAGGCCTGTTGCTGCCCAGCAACCGTGAGCCACAGAAGCCCACCCCCACGAACTACCCATGTGGATCCCGGAGAGACGCCCGACCTGCCAGACACCGAAGTGGCAAGACTTCTCACGCGCCGCCACGTGGTTCCGCGGACGAATCACGGATGGCAGCTGACACTTCATCAGGAAAGCTGGCGGGCGAGACTGCCACAGCCACATCCGGGCTTGGGGCGCGTGACCGAGACCGCGGGCAGGGTCTCGATGCGGCGTACCGGGGGTGCCGGGCTGACGGTGAGCCGGTCGTGACGGGGCGAGGGGTTACCGGTTGCCGCGCCGAAGCGCCGTCGGCGTCTGCCCGAACCAGCGCCTGCAAGCACGCGTCAGGGCCGACTGTTCGGAGAAGCCCAGGGCGAGCGCCACATGCGACATCGAAAGGGAGGACTCCGTGAGGTACTGGTGCGCGAGTTCCCTCAGCCCTTCGTCGCGCAATTGGTCGAAACCGGTTCCCTCCTCGGCCAGGCGACGCTGCAGCGTCCTGGGATGGAGTGCCAGCAACCTCGCCACCTGCTCCAGGCTCGCTCCCGCCCGCCCGCCGGGAGTGCGCGCCATCGCGGTGCGCAGGAGACCGGCCGTGGACGAGCCGGGGGCCGGGTAGTTCGCATCGAGGTAGCTGGTCGCGATCCGGCGGATCGTCTCGTCAACGTCCTGGAGAGGGACGTCCATCAGCTGCTCGTCGATGATCAGGGCGCCGTGCGCACGTTCCGCTCGCACTTCGGCCCCGAAGAACCGCACGTAGCATGACAATGGGGCGGCGGGCGAGTGCGGCAGCAGCACGGCCCGGGGCCGGTATCCACTCCTGACGACGAGGCCGAGGAGTCGGTGGGCCGTGGCGAGGCCGAGGTCCATCGCCTGACGGGCGGGCGGGCGCGGGTCGAGCACCATGTCGAACCGCATCGCGACGTGACCGGGGAACTCCTGCCCCGCGGGAATCAGCGCCAGCGTGAGCGACGGGCTGTGCACGAACAGGTACTGCGCCGCGGTCTGGATCATGTCACGCACGGTCGGTGTGTTCTGCAGGACCAGGGCCAGCGGTCCGAGTGCGGTCGGGTCCTGCGCATGCGCCATCCGCAGACCGAAGTCCGGGCAGCGGAGACCTACCGCCGATGCCTCCAGCAGGTGCATCGCGGCACGCGCGGGAACCAGGGCGTCCTCGTCCTCCAGTGCGTGCCTGGACAGGCGCGCCGACGCGAGCAGGACGTCCGGGTCCCCGCCGAGTTCGCGGACCAGAATCGCCCAGCCCCGCAGGGTTGCGGCCCGCACCAGTGGCTCCATGTCGCGCAAGGTAAAAATTCTGTCGCCTGGTGTCAAGCAAACCTGGGTGTGCCGCGCCACACTCTCTGATGGCGTCAGTTGCTTCAGGTAGCGGACATGCCTCTGCGAGCCCCGGGGACAGGCTCGCCAGCCAGCGGGGTCACAGCCAGGTCCGGCCGCCGGGACGCGTCACGGACAGGGCAGGGTGATCGCCCAAGTTCAGTCGGGCTGCTGTCCTGAGCCGACCCGCCATTCGACGTGCGGCCCCGTCCGCACCCATAGGAAGGCATGGAGCCGCGTGAACGCATTCGCAGACAGGGTCGCCGTCATCACCGGAGCGGGCTCCGGCATCGGCCGGGCGCTGGCCGTCGCACTCGCGTCCGAGGGGGCCAGGCTGGCCCTGTCCGACGTCGACACCGCGGGTCTCACCGCGACAGTACGGCGAGTCGAGGCGTTCAACGCCGACGTCGAGGCAGCGCGGATCGACGTCACCGAGCGTGAGGCTGTCTTCCGGTACGCCGGTGAGGTCGTCGGTCGCTTCGGGCGTGTCCATCAGCTCTACAACAACGCCGGCATCGAGTACCACGGCGCGTTCGAGCGATCCGATCTCGAGGACGTCGAGCGGATCATGAACGTCGATTTCTGGGGCGTGGTGAACTTCAGCAAGGCATTCCTGCCGCACCTGATCGCGTCGGGCGACGGGCACCTGGTCAACGTCTCGAGCCTGTTCGGCCTGTTGTCGGTGCCGGGGCAGAGTGCCTACAGCTCGGCGAAGTTCGCGGTGCGTGGCTTCACCGAGTCACTGCGCCAGGAGATGCTGGCAGCCGGCCACCCCGTCAAGGTCACGTGCGTACACCCGAGCAGCGTCAAGACGGCCATCGCACGCAATGCGCGCGTGGCGGCCGGCGACGAGCGAACCGCGGTCGTGGACCTCTTCGACCGCAAGCTGGCCCGCATCTCCCCCGACGACGCGGCGCGTACGATCCTGCGCGGCGTGCGCAGGAACAAGGCACGCGTACTCGTCGGCGCCGACGCGAAGGTCCTCGACGCCTTCGTCCGCATCGCAGGGCCTTCCTACCAGCGCGTCATCGCGGCCGCCGCGGCACGAGCGCTTCCCAACCGCTAGCGACCGGCCGTCGTGAACGACTCGGACACGAGGCGCCCGAACATCACAGCATCCATGAGGTAGAGGAGAGCTGCCGATGCCCACCCCTCCGACCAGCCCGCTCCTGCGTCCCTTGCAGATCGGCACGCTCACCGTGCCGGGGCGGCTCTACAAGTCAGCGACCAGCGAGACCCGTGCCACCGACGACGGCTATGTGACGGACGAGCTGCTCGAGTTCTACGAGCCCATGGCGCGGGCCGGGACCCCGCTCATCGTGACCGGCAACCTCTACGTCTCACTGCAGTCCAAGTCCGCGGGACGTCAGGCCGGCATCGACGACGACGACAAGAAGGCCGGACTGCGGGACTGGGTCGACCTGGCGCACAGCGGCGGCAGCCTCCTGATCGCCCAGCTCAACCACGGCGGCCGCCAGATGGTCAGGTCGGCCGACCCGGGCAAGGCACCGGTGTCCGCGTCAACGGTGCGCGAGCCTCTGTACGGAACGAAACCGCGGCCCCTGCGCCGGGACGAGATCCCGGCAGTGGTGGAGACCTTCGCGGCCGCCGCGGAGCGGGCCCAGGACGTGGGATTCGACGGTGTGCAGATCCACGCCGCCCACGGCTACCTGCTCAGCCAGTTCCTCACCCCGCACACCAACCGCCGCACCGACGAGTACGGCGGCAGCCTCGACAACCGGATGCGCCTGCTGCGCGAGGTGTTCCGCGCGATACGCACCCGCGTCGGCGACGACTTCCCCGTACTGCTCAAGCTGAACGGCACGGACATGCTCCCGCTGCGCAGGGGCGCGACGACCGCCGAGCTCCTGCGCGTCGCCAAGGTGCTGGAGGGCGAAGGCATCGACGCGGTGGAGATCTCCAGGGCGCACTACGAGTCGTGGCCGGGCATGATCCTGGGACATTACAAGGGCTTCATCCGCGGACAGATCACCGAGGGCTCAGGGATGTCGATGACGCGTCGGCGACGCCTGGCGATGCTCGCCGCGGCCCCCGTCATCGAACGCGCCGCAGAACGTCTCGCCCCCGGCAGCGAGGGCTTCAACCTCCCCCAGGCCGAGCAGTTCACCGCGCAGCTGGACATCCCGGTGATCTGCGTCGGTGGGTTCCACACGAGGAAAGGGATGGAGTCGGCCATCGACAGCGGACGCTGCGACGCCGTCTCGGCGGCCCGAGCCATGATCGCCGACCCCTTCCTGTTCAAGAACATGCAGGACCCCGTTCCGGGCCGGCCAGTGTGCGAGTACCGCAACGGATGCATCGCCCGTTTCGGCGGCAAGGCGATCGACTGCTACGTCGAGCCGATCCGCATCCAGAAGAACCACATGCTGCGACAGACGGAGCAAGCGTGAACCCCACACCGAGCAGCAACGAACCCCTGGGTACCGGCCTGGGCAGCACGACCACCGGGAGTACGACCGCTCCGGCACCCGCCACCTCGGGAATCTTCCCGGTGTGGCTCCGCGAGGACCTGCCGAGAGACACCGCCCTTGAGTACTGGAAAGGACCTCACGCGCAGATCGTCGCGCGGCTGCCCATCGCCGAGTACCTTCAGCATCACTTCTCCCCCACCGATCACGGCTACTGGCCCTCGTCTCCCACGGTGGGCACCGTCGTACCCCCGAGTTGGCGCTGCGACGGCATCGCCGAGGTCCGGATGGTGAGCACGGCCGCCATGCTCACCCTCCCGGTCCACATGCGTGAGGTGTACCTCGACGAGCAGAATGTCTTCGAACGGGTTCTCGGAAACCTGACCGGCCCACGAGGAGGCCGCTGGTGGACCGGAGGCCACGACGACGGCGTCGGCCACCGCACCGTCCTCCTGCTGCGCCGGCGCCGCGGAGTGAGCCGCCGCGCGTTCCGCAGGTACGTGCACGACCGCATCGGTCGCGCGCTCCATGAGGCCGGCGCGCGCGACCTCCGCACGTACTGCCGTGGACCTCGCTTTCGCATCCCACGCCCGGCATCTCGCACGACAATCCGACCTTCCGCCGCTACCACGGATGTGTCGTGCTCGGAGCCGACAGCCGTGCCGCCATGGACGAGATCCTGGCGTCCGAGCAGGTCGCCGACCTCGTCGCTGATCAGCACACGGTCATGACAGCCGTGCACGCATTCACCGTCGAGCACACCGAGCCGGTCATCAGGACGGGCCTTCCGGTCCGATGGCTGATGTGAGGCAGCAGCGGCGTGAGCAGGGCACGCGCGGCCGGGTTGCGCAGTACGCGAGCGCGGGCGCTGGGGGCCAGGGCATGGGCGGGCAGGTCGAGGAGTTCGGGATGGTTGATGAAGAACCGGCTGCGCATCTCCGAGCCCTGGTCGGTCGGACGGACCTGGTGGATGAGCCAGCCGGCGGCTACTGGTAGGTCGCTGTAGGTGGTGCGGGCGCAGATCGTGGTGGTGCCGGGAGTCGGCTCGAAGCCGAGGGCAGCAGGGTCGAGGAAGCGGATCGCCAGGCGCATGGAGACGCCTCCGATGTATTCGTCGACGTAGGAGACGTTTCCGATGTACCGCTGCCGGTCGGTGAGGGAGCGGCCGGCGCTGCGGTCCTCACCCAGGGAGCTGTACTGGTGGCCGTCGGGGTACCAGAGTTTGTAGCGGGCAGTGTCGGTGCTGTGCCAGCCGAACCACCAGTCCCACATCGGCGCTGTGACACCGGGCATGTCGGTGAGCGCGGCGATGTAGGTGACGCCGCCGGGAAGCCGTGTCCAGCCGGTCTCGGCCTTGTGGTACCCGGACTTCTGCAGGATGCGGGCCGCGTCGTGGATGTCGTAGCCGTACTCGGCCGGTCCCATCCCGGCGAGCAGGGCGTCGCGCACATGGCCTTGGACCGGGAGCGTGTCGTCGCGGAAGAAGTGCGCAAACGGACGGCTGCGCTCGTCGTCGCCGTGGCAGAGGTGACGGGACTGGCTGGAGTACGAAGCCGGTAGCGGCGCGCGGTCGGCGGCGGTGGGCCGGTAGGCGGTCATCAAGGCTCCTGATGGTCGGTGCTGCCTGGGACGACATGGCACACGCAAGGACGTGGTGGGCCAGGCGGCCGTCAGTGTGCTGGCCGAGCACGGCGGCCGGGGACTGACCCATCGGGCCGTCGACCGACGCGCCGGGCTGCCAGAAGGAACCACCAGCCGTTACGCCCGCACACGCGCCGCGCTCCTCGCCCTGGCGGCCGAGGCACTGTTCGCCCAGGACAGCCAGGCTGCCGCGCAGGCACTCGCTGGCGACGGCACACGGGTCGCCACCGTCTCCGACGTCATCGACGTGCTGATCCGGACGATCAGGGCACTGCTGGAAGCACCGGATCGGTACCGGGCACGCCTCGAGTTGCAACTCGAAGCCCTGCGCACGCCCGAGTCGCAGCACCATTTCCACACCTCGCGCGCGGCGTTCGTCGACGCCCTGACCGACATGCTTGCAGACGTGGGCCAACTCGATGCGCAGCACCGCGCGGAGATTCTGGTCATCCTCATCGACGGCCTCCTGCACCGCCGGCTTCTGCTCGCTCAGTCCGCGCTGAACGAAGGGCAGTTGCGCGATTTGCTGCACCGCCAGTTCTGTCAGTGAACGCCCTCACGGCCGATCCGGATCTTTACGGCACCCGTCCAACCCCTCACCCACCGACGGGTTTCAGACCGTCCGGCAGAGGCGCGCCGCATCCAGCATCGCGGCATGAACATTCCTGCTTGCCACGGCGTCCCCGATGCGGAACAGCTGGAACGTACCGTGTTCATTGCGCACCACCGACTGGGGCTTGCGAGCCAGCAGTTCCGCCACATCGACGGCCCCCAGATTGCTCGAGGAATCAAGCAGGTCGTCGTAGAGCTCCTGGACCGGATCGGTGCCCATCTCGGCCACGACGGCATCGAACGTGCGGTGCTCACGGAACTCGGAGCCGTCCACGCCGAGTTCCGCCTCCAAGCCTTTCGGAGTCTTGGTGACGCCGTGCAGCCGCCGCAGGACTGTGACCGCGACACGGTTCTCCGCGAGTGAGTTGAAGTAACCGGACGCCGTGAGCGAGCCGACATCGGGTGAGAGCGATCGCTCAGGCGTGACGATCTCCACGGTGGCGCCTCCTCGGACAAGGGCTTCCACCGCATCGAGTGCTTGGTTGCCGCCGTGGTCGTCGTAGACCATCACACGGCCGCGAAGTCGTCGTGCCCCAGCAAGAACGTCCCAGGTGTCGTGGACCAGGTCGCCCCCGGGAATGCGGGGTGCTGCGGGAGTGCCGCCAGTCGCGACGATCACGACGTCCCAGGACTGCTCCAGGAGCGTCCGGCCGTCGACGTAGGTGTTCAGCGAGATCGGAACGCCCAGGCGGGCGAGCTCGTCGGTTCTCCAGTCGATGATTCCGCGAAGATCGCGTCGGCGAGGGGCCATCGAGGCCAGCAGCAGCTGTCCGCCCACCTTGTCGCCCGCCTCGAAGAGATGCACGTCGTGACCGCGCTCCGCGAGGACCCGGGACGCTTCCAGACCGGCAGGTCCGGCTCCGACCACCGCCACGCGCTTCGTCGTGCTCGCAAGGTCGATCCGCTGGGGTACCTCGAGCTCGCGGCCGGTGGACGGGTTGTGCATGCAGTACGCCGCGCCGGAGCTGTAGATGCCGTCGATGCACATGTTGGCGCCGACGCACGGACGGATCCGGTCCGTGCGACCGTCGCGGATCTTGTTGGGCAGCTCGGGGTCGGCCATCAACGCCCTGGTCATGCCGACCAGATCGAGCAGTCCCTCTGCGATGGCGTATCGCGCGGTGGCGACATCGCTGATCCGGGCGGCGTGCATGACCGGTACGGAGAGCTTCTGCTTGATCCGCCCGGCGAACTCCAGGTGGGGAGAGGCCGGGGTGGACATCGGTGGAATGGTGCGGGCCAGGTCGGCGTCGGTGCCGATCGACCCCTTGATCAGACTGATGAAGTCGATCCCGGCTTCGGTGATGTCTTCGGCAACGCGCAATGCCTCGTGCGTCTCGAGGCCGCCTTCGCGCTCTTCATCGAAGGTCATGCGTGCGCCGATGATGAAGTCCGGGCCGACCGCTTGGCGGACGGCGCGGATGACCTGCAGTGGATACCGCATCCGGTTTTCGTAGGAGCCGCCGTACTCGTCGTCACGGTGATTCCAGAAGGGCGTCCAGAACGAGTCCAGGAAGTGCCCCCAGGCCATGAGTTCGATGCCGTCGAGACCCGCGGACCGGCAGCGCTGTGCAACGTCGACGAAGTCCTGCAGCACTCGGTCGAGGTCCCATTGCTCGGCCGCCTTGGCGAACGCGCGGTGTGCGGGCTCGCGGACATTGCTTGCCGAGATCGCCGGGAGCCAGTTGTCGGTGTAATTGCTGGTGCGGTGACCGAGGTGTGTGAGCTGAGTCATCACGGTGGCGCCCTGCTCGTGGACCTCGTCGGCGAGTCGACGCAGCAAAGGCTCCGCTTCGTCCTTCCAGAGCTGCAGATTTCCGAATGCGGGTGCGCTGTCGCGGCTGACCAGAGCGCTGCCGCCGATCATGGTCAACCCGACGCCTCCACGGGCCTTCTCGACGTGGTAGGCGCGGTAGCGGTCCTTGGGCAGGCCGTCCTCGCTGTAGGCCGGCTCGTGGGACGTGCTGACGATCCTGTTGCGCAGAGTCAGGTTCTTGAGGACGAACGGAGTCATCAGGGGGTCGTCGACGGTCACCCGCACCTCCATGGATTCACTGTTCGCGGGCCCGGGCACCGCACGCGGCCGTTGCCGGCCGGGGCTGGGTCTTCTCCTTCCCCGGCCGGGACGGGCGTTCGGAGGGATGGACGGGATCAGCGCCCGTGGTTGTGCATGACGTGCTTGGTACGCGAGTAGTCGTCCAGGGCGTAGATCGACAGGTCGCGTCCGTAGCCGGATCCCTTGAATCCACCCCAGGGGACTTCGCCGGCCAGTACGAGATGTGAGTTGACCCAGACGGTTCCGAAGTCAAGACGCGCGGCGATGTCGTGGCTGCGGCGAGCGTTCTCGGTCCACACCGATGCCGACAGACCCAAAGGGACGTCGTTGGCTCGCCGTACCGCTTCCTCTTCGTCGGCGAAGGTCTCGACCGAGATCACAGGGCCGAAGATCTCCTCGCGGGCGACTTCGGCCCCTTCGGGGACGTCGACCAGCACGGTCGGGGCGACGAAGTAACCGGGCCCGTCGATGGCCCCGCCTCCTGTCGCCACTCGGACGCCTTCGTTCTTCGCACGCTCCAAGTAGCCCGTGACCCGGTCGAAGTGTGCCTTGGAGACCATCGGGCCGACCTCGACGTCGTCGCCGGAGCCCGGCTCACCGACGACCAGGGACCGGACCTCGCTGACGAGTTGCTCGACGAACCGCTCGGCGATGGACTCGTGTACGAGTACGCGGCAGGCGGCCCCGCATTCCTGGCCCGAGTTCCAGAAGCCGGCGGTGCGCAGTGACGATGCGGCAGCCGCGAGATCGGCGTCCGGGAAGATCACGACCGGGGCCTTGCCGCCGAGTTCGAGGTGCACACGCTTGAGGGTGTCGGCAGCAGCCCGGGCGACGGCGCGACCGCTGGGGACCGAACCGGTCAAGGCGATCATGTCCACGTCCGGATGTTCGGCAAGGCGGGCACCGGCGACCGCGCCGTATCCGGTGACGACGTTCACCACTCCGGGCGGCAGGAGATCGGCGACGAGTTCGGCGAACTTCAGGGTGGTCAGCGGAGTCTGCTCGGACGGCTTGATGACCAGGGTGTTGCCGGCGGCGAGGATGGGCGCGATCTTCCAGGCCGCCATGAGCAGGGGATAGTTCCACGGGGTGATCACGCCGATCACGCCGAGCGGTTCGCGCAGAATGACCGAGAGATGGTTCTCGGCGTAGTCACCGGCGGCCATGGAGGTGGTCGCGCGCAGCGCACCGGCCATGAAGCGGAAGGTGTCGATGGTCATGTCGACGTCGTCCCATGACACCGCAAGCGGCTTACCGGTGTTCGCCGACTCCAGCTTGGCGAGGAGCTCGGTGTTCTCGGCCAGGCGGTCGGCGATGGCGTGCAGCACTTCCGAGCGGTCCTTGGGGACCCGCCGCGCCCACTGGTCCTTGGCGGCGACCGCGGCGGCGACCGCCCGGTCGATGTCCTCGGGGGTTCCCTCGGGAATCCGGGCGATGACGCTCTCCGTGCTCGGGTCGACCACGTCGATGACGCGCTCGGTCGATCCGTCGAGGAATTTCCCGTCGACGAAGTGGCGGGCCGGAGGAAGGTCGGCCTCGGTGATCAGTGGCGATGCGCCTGCTGCGCGTCGCACCGTGGGCGTCGTCAGACCGGCGGCAGTGGTCATGATCAGTGGCTCCTTGAGTGGGGTCGTGTGGAACAGCCGGGTGCGGGTGGGCCGTGGTCGGGTGGGGTGGGGGCCGGCCAGTCGGCACTCCGGCCGATGCCGAGTGCTTCGGCCTGCTGGTGGACGCTCCAGGCCGCTGCCGCGTCCTGTACGCCGAGACCGGCGCTGATGTACGTCACGATGTCGTCGTCGCTGCCACGACCGGCCGCGTCGCCGGTCAGAACACGGCCGAGTTCGAGGACTTCCAGCTCCGCTGCATCGGCCTGCGCCCGGGCGGCGACGATCGGACCGCAGTTCTGTCGCGCCGTCGGTTCGTGATCGACGACGACGCGGTGGCTGGCGTGGAGTGTGTCGGGCCCGATCTCGCAGCGGTGCCGCTCGAAGGATCCGATCGCGACGACGGTGGCACCGGGCGGGATCTCACGCGCGGAGAACAGCGGTTCGGTGGCCAACGTGGCGCAGACGATGACGTCGGCCTCGGCGATCGCGTCGCCCAGGGACTCCACCGGTTCAACGTCGAAGCCCTGCTCGGCCAGGCCGTTGACGGAGGCGTCGAGCGAGGATCGGCGCGGCGACCACATTCCGGTCCAGGCATAGGCCCTGTTCCGCTGCAGTGCCGCGACGTGCGCCTGCCCCTGCACGCCGGACCCCAGTACGAGGAGTCTGGCTGCCTCCTTCCTGACCAGTGCCTTGACCGCGACCGCGCTCGCGGCGGCTGTGCGCAGCGTGGTGAGCGCTGTGCCGTCCATGAAGGCCAGGGGGACGCCGGTGTGCGGGTCGAGCACGGCGACCACGGCGTTGACGGTCGGCCGGTCTGTTCCCGCGTTTCCGGGGTTGATGCTCCCGAACTTGCACACCGGGCCGCTCGTGCGGTCGAGGCGAGAGGCGTAGCAGAAGACGGTGTCGGGATCGGCGGCGTGGCTGCCAATGATCTTCTCCGGCTGCCACGCCTCTCCCCGCGCGAGAGCGATGAACGCCGTCCGTTGCGAGGCGATCGCGGTGTCGATGTCGAACACGGAACGGACGTCGTGTTCGTCGAGGAATCTCACGACCGACGGCCTTCCGTCACCGTGCCGCGGACAGCTGCGGAAGCGCCTCGACCAGGGAAGAGATCCTGGCGGTTGTGGCGGCATCGAGGCCGAGCAACGGCTCACGGGGCTCTCCGACGGGGATTCCGGCCGCGTTCAGGGCGGCCTTGATGGCTGGAATGAACGGAGCGGACATGATCGCGTCCATCAGTGGGTAGATCCGCTCCCACTCGGCCCGCGCGCGTGCGAGGTCGCCGTCGAGCAACGCACGGTGGATCGAGACGAGTTCGGTCGGCATGACGTTCGCGGTTCCGGCCATGACACCGGCGGCGCCCTCGGAGATGGCCTGCAGAAGGAGGCTGTCCCAGCCGATGAAGGTGGAGATGACGTCGCCGTAGCGGTGGATCAGCTGCCCGGCCTGTGCCATGTCGGCGCTGGTGTCCTTGATGTACTGGATGTTCTCGACCTCACGGGCGAGCTGTCCGACGGTCTCCGGCGAGAGATTGACACCGGTGGCCGCAGGCAGGTTGTAGAGCATGATCGGAATGTCCACGGCGTCGGCGACGGTGCGCAGGTAGTGCAGCGTCTCGTCGAGCGTGAGCGGCTCGTAGTACGGGGTGACCACCATCAGGACCGAAGCCCCGGCATCCTGTGCGTGGCGGGACAGTTCGATCGCTTCCCTGGTGCTCACCGCACCGGTCTGGGCGACGACCGGTACACGTCCGGCTGCCTGGTCGATGACGGTCTCGACCACCTGGCGCCGTTCCGCTGCGCTCATCGCCGCGAACTCACCGGTGGATCCGCAGGCGACGACGCCGTCGACCCCGCCGTCGATGCTGCGGTCGACCAGGCGGCGCAGTGTCTTCTCGTCGATCTGCCCGTCCGACGCGAACGGTGAGGCGAGTGCGGTGAGGACACCGCTCAGCTGTGACGACATTCTTGAGTCTCCTCGGGTGAAGCTGGGGGCAGGCATCTGCCGGGGCGCGGATGCCTGGCTCATGGGTTCGGCGCACCGAAGCCGTATGGGGCTCCGGACAGGACGGTTGGACCTACGTCGCGGCTGGCACCGGCGCCAGGCCGTGCGGGGTGGTCTGCCGGTCGGTGGCCAGCAGGCTCTGGGCCTCCTGCGCGGCGGACAGGCCGGTCTGGATCGCGGTCTCGGTGTAGAGGGTGCCGAGGTAGTCACCGGCCAGGAGCACCCGTCCGGTGCGGCGGGTCAGCGTCTGCTGGAGCTTGCCGCGGCCGGGGAAGCAGTAGGGGGCGCCCGTGGGCCAGCGCTGGATCTCGGCTTCGACGACGTTTTCGGTGAAGCCGGGCAGGACCTGGTCCAGGTCGTCGAGGTAGATCCGACGGATCTTGTCGTCGTCGTGCTCCATCAGTTCGCGCGCCAGACTGCCCGGCGAGAAGGTCATGAGGCTGCTGCCGGGCCGGCGTTCCGCCTCGTAACCGCGCACGACGTTCGACATGTTCAGCGCGACGTTGAAGGACCGCTTCGGCGTCGCGATGGCGTAGGCGTCGTCCCAGACCTGGCGCTCGGTCTCGTTGGTGAGGAACGCCGCGCTCACGTAGGGGCCGTAGACGATCTTCGACAGGGCCTCGCGGACATCGCGGTCGAGGTCGACGGCGACCCGATGGCTGACGGTCGCGGGAGTGGCCAGGACCACGCAGCGCGCCTCGACCTCCTTCCCGACTCCGTCCTGCCGGTAACGGACCACAACCGAGTCGTGCTTGTGGACGATCTCGTCGACGGTCGCGTTCAACCGCACCCGGTCCGACAGGGCCGCGGCGATGCTCTCGGTGAGGGTGGACGGGCCGCCGAGGATGCTCTCCGAGAGGCCGGCACCGATGTTCCACACCAGGCTGAAGTAGCCGACGCCCGCGCCGGCCGACAACTGGTCGATGTCGGCGGCGGAGCGGGTCACCGTGGGCTTGAACAGGGCCTCGGCGTCCTCGGGCAGGTCGCCGATGAAGTCCTTGAAGGAACGGTCGTTCATGAAGTTGTAGATCCGCTGCTGGCGTTGGGCCTCGGTCTCGCCCCGCCGCCGCTGCACGATACGGGCGTAACGGGCCACCTGCAGCGCGACTTTGGCGCCCGCCTTGACCATGCCGACGCGTGCCGACATCGGCATCGGAATACGGAACGGGTAGCTCTCCACCCGGCCCTTGAGCAGCAGTTTGCCGTTCATCGACAGCCCGGCCAGAGAGCCGGGCACCGGCACCGAATCGACACCAGTGCTGTTCAGCAGCCACGACGTCGCCGAGTTCCCGCCGGCGTAGACGTGCCCGCCCCAGTTGAGCCAGTACGGTCCGCGGCGCTCCGACCGGATGCGTCCGCCGACCCGTCCCTCCGACTCGAGCAGGAGTGTGTCCCAGTGCCGCAGTCGCCAGCCCGCGGCGAGTCCCGCGATGCCGCCTCCAACGATCACTACGTCTTTCATCGGTACCCTCCTGCATGTTCTGCGGGTGAAGATTTCGGCTGTTGGAAGAGGTGCGCCGCGCGCTTGTTCCGTGGACATGCCGGCCGATACGACAACCAGGACTGCGCTGTTGGGGCCACCCGGGCCCCCACGGTTCGTGAGGGCCCGTGCGGACGGTCAGACGCTCGCGGGGCGGCCGGCAGGTGCGGTCTTCACGGTCCGAGGTGTCAGCGCGGCGGACTCGTGCAGGGCCATACCGCGTGTCTCGGGTGCCCAGAAGACGGAGACGACGGCGCCGATGAGGCTGATGGCGGCGGCCGCGAGCATGGTGCCGCCGACGCCCCAGCCGGTCAGGGCCAGGGGGACGAGGTAGGTGCCGACGGCGGCGCCGATACGGCTGGCGGAGGAGGCCAGGCCGACAGCGGAGCCGCGTACCTCTGTCGGGAACAGCTCGTTCGGGTAGATCCACTGCAGGATCTGAGTGCCGCCGATGATGACCGCGTACAGGGCGAAGAGGGTCATGATCACGCCTGACGGGGCGTCGGGGAAGATGCCGAGCAGCAGCAGGGCCAGGCCCGACCAGATGAAGCTGTGGATGACCAGAGGGCGCCGGCCCATGCGGTTCACGCAGAGCAGGGCGATCACACAGCCGATGAGGAACATGACGGTGATCATGGCCTCGCCGATGTTGGCGAGGCCGCCCTCGAGCTGGAGCGCGTCCAGGATCTTCGGACCGAAGGCGTAGATGGCGAAGAGCGGGATGATGGAGCAGGTCCAGAAGACGGAGATGTAGAGCATCCGTCCGCCGTAGCCGGAGCGCATGATCGCCTTGAGGTCGACGTTCTCGCGCTCTTCCGCCGGCAGGTCGGCGATCGTCGCGTCGGGACCGAAGACCTGCTTGAGGACGGCCTCGGCCTCTTCGGTGCGGCCCTTGTTCACCAGCCAGCGCGGGGACTCGGGTGTGCCCAGCCGCAGTAGCACGATGATCGTGGCGGGCAGTGCGGCGCTGGCGAGCATCCACCGCCACCCGTCGTCACCGACCGTCAGAAGCACCTCACCGACGATGTACGCCACCGCGGCGCCCACGAACCACATGACGACCAGGCCGCCCAGCAGCGGCCCTCGGTAGCGACGCGGTGTGAACTCGGCCAGCAGCGAGGTGGCGATGGGGTAGTCCGCGCCGACCGCCATGCCGATCAGCAGACGCAGGATGAACAGCCACACCGGATCGGTGGCCCAGAACTGCGCGACGGAGCAAACGATGATGGCGATCAGGTCGATGGTGTACAGGACCTGCCGGCCGAACTTGTCGGTCAGGTAGCCGCCCACGAACGCACCGAGGAAGATCCCGATGAGTGCGGACGCGCCGATGAAGCCCTGGGCGGAGTCGGACAGGTTCAGCTGCGGCGTGATCTGCACCATGGCGACGCCGATGACGCTCAGGACGTAGCCGTCGAGGAACGGGCCCCCCGAGGAGTAGAGCGCGAGTTTCTTGTGGAAGCGCGACAGGGGCGCGTCATCCAATCGGTTTCCTGCGTTTGCGGTCATCACAGCCTCCGGGAGCGGTTCCCGGACTCACCGTTCAAGGCTAGGTCCGGGCCAGGTGGGAGTTGATGTCTTGTTGTCGGTGCCGGACGCCCGGTCCTGACATGACCTACGTGCCAGCGTGTCGACCAGGCGGGGGACGTCGTCACGCGATGCGGGAGGGAGCTCTGGTCTCGCCTCGGCTGTCCGCCACCCTAAGATGTGATCACAGATCACACAATGGGTTGGAGTGGAGTTCAGGTGGAGTTTTCGAACGCGGTTCCCCCTGGGGCGGCGCAGCCAAGGGTGTGCCGGGCGTGAGCATTCGTCGAACCCCTGCCGCCGACCAGGCTGTTTATGATTCAGTCGTGCGTATGTCCAAGCGTGTCGAGCCGGCGCCCTCCATGACCGACCAGGTGTACGCGGTGCTGCACGAGGCCATCACGAGCGGCGAGTATCCGGCGGGCTACCGCCTGCGTATCCGCGATATCGCCGCCGAAGTCGGAACCAGCGTGATGCCGGTACGGGAGGCCATCCGACGCCTGGAGGAGGCCGGCTTCGCCGAACGCGTTCCGCACAAGGGCTCGGTGGTAAAGGGCCAGCACCTCGCCGAGCTGCTCCACATCTACGACACGCGGCAGATCCTGGAGGTCGAGGCCGCGCGCCGCGGTGCCGCACAGATCGGCGAGGCGGACGTCGCCCGCATGCGTGAGGAATTCGAGCAGATGCGGCGTGCGATCACCGAGGGTGCCGTCGTCCCCTACCTCGACCACGACGAGGCCCTGCTCACGATCCTGTACGAGGCCTCCGGCAACCCCGTGCTCCTGAACACCATCCGCACCCTGTGGCAGCACTGTCGCGCCTACAAGATCGTCGGCGCCCGCGCGTCCCTCGACACACTTGACGACGATGCGCTGTGGCGATACCAGGAGCAACTGCTCAAGGCCGCCCACGCGCACGACGCCGAGGCAGCGGCCGCCATCAACACCGAGTCGCTGGCCAACGCCACCGACCGGATCAAGGCACAGCTGGTTTCTCGGTAGAAGCCTCGGCGGGCTGAGCAAGCCCCCCGGTCACCGAGCCACCTGTCAGGCCGGGCTGTGTACCTCGGCGGCATCCGCCTTCCTTTCCCAGCCGCTCCTGAGTGACGCACTCTCGCTCAGGAGCAGACTTCGGGTCTTCGTCGCCCCGGCGACCGATGCCACCGTGCCGACGACGGTTGCCGCAGCCGTGATCAGCAGCGTCGCGCCCACACCCCGGCCCGAGTGCGGGTGAACGGGAACATCGACTTCTTCTGCTCGACCGAGGTCGGCATCGACGTGTGACTGGCCATATTCAGCCCCACTGATTACCAATCGGTTGCCGATTTGCTACGAATCGCGATGTCCCGCTTGGCCGGATGGGCGGGGGTGCGATCGAGGTGGGCCGCCATGCCCTTGCTCGCCGGTTCCTCATCAGGATCGTGGCGATCGCCCCCCGCGCCCGCTCCTCAAAATTCGTTGCCGGGAAGATTTCCCAGGTCAGAGCCAGTTTCGCAAACAACGAAGCAAAAAAGATCTGTGATCACATCTTGTCAGACCTCGGTGAAGGTGCGAAGTTACCTGCCATCGCCGAACCCTGCGCCATTCCGAAACAGGGTCAATGTCGGTATTAATCCGCTCAGGCATTTCAGCCACAGGGAGAGTCATGAAGCGTCTACGCGATTCACGTCTGGTTCGCTTCGGGGCGATCGTCGGGTCCGTTGCCCTGATCGGGTCGACGGCCGCGTGCGGGTCGTCCACCACCGGTTCGTCCACCACCGCGTCGGACAACGGGGCGAAGAAGGTCGACTCGATCGCCGCAATGGTCCCCAAGTCCATCGCCCAGAAGGGGACCTTGACGATCGCCGCCGCCACCTATCCGCCCGCGGTGATCGAGTCCGCCGACGGCGCGACTCCCACTGGCTGGGACATCGAGAACGTGCGCCGGATCGCCGCGGTCCTGGGCCTCAAAGTCCAGATCAAGATCGTCCCGTTCAACGGCGTCATCACCGGACTGCAGGCAGGCCGTTACGACGCCGCGACCGGGGAGATCTACGCGACGTCCGAGCGCACGGCGACAGTCACGTTCGTGACCAATCACTTGTCGAGCGACGCCCTCATGGTGCCTGCCGGCAGCAAGATAACCAGCGCCGCCGCTGAAACAGATCTCTGCGGTCACACGCTGGCCGCACTGCTCGGTTCTGCCGAGGCTGCGCTGGCCGACAAGCTCGCGGGCAAGTGCAGGAGCGCGGGCAAGGACCCGATCACTGTCAAGACCTTCGAGTCACAGGCCAACGTCAACCTCGCCCTGCGTGGCGGTCGGGTCGAGGCGGCGGTGAGCAGCGCGAGCCAGGTGGCCTATGTGATGAGCCAGGCCAAGAACCAGTTCAAGCTGATCGAATTGCCCTGGGCCCCCAAGTACAAGACCGGCTTCGTGCTGGCGCGCAACAGTGACACCGAGAAGTTCGCAAAGGCGGTTCAGGCGGCCACCGACCACCTGATCGAGAACGGTGAGCTGCAGAAGATCCTCGACAAGTTCAACGCCGGCCAGGGGCTGATCAAGAAGGCCGAGATCCTTCCGTCCACGGGGGGCAACTGATGAAAACAGCCACCGTCATGGACTCCACACGCGTGGACCCTTCAGTCACCCCGCCCTCGGAACTTGTGCCGATGCGGTATCCCGGTCGGCGCCTCGCCGCCCTGCTCGTTCTCCTCGTCGCGGCAAATCTCGGCTACTCCGTGATGACCAACGACAACTTCGAGTGGCCGATCGTCTGGGACTACCTGTTCCACCCCGAGATCATGGCGGGCCTTCGCACCACACTGGTCCTCACCGGGGTGTCCATGACTCTGGGCATCATCCTCGGCATCGTTCTGGCTGCCTGCCGGATGTCGGAGAACCGGGTGCTCTCATCGCTTTCGGGCGCCTATCTGTGGTTCTTCCGAGGTACGCCGCTCCTCGTCCAGCTGATCTTCTGGTTCAACCTTTCGGCCCTCTACCCCCGGTTGTCGCTCAGCGTGCCGTTCGGCGGTCCTGAAATCGTCGGCGCAGCCACCAACGGTGTGCTGAACTTGTGGGCCGTCGCCATCATCGGCCTGACCCTGAACGAATCGGCCTACATGGCCGAGATCGTGCGTGGTGGCCTTCTCGCGGTGCCCAAACACCAGAGCGAGGCGGCCATTGCGCTCGGGATGAACCGGTGGCTGACCTTCCGCAGGGTGGTCCTGCCCCAGGCCCTGCGGGTGATTGTCCCGCCCACCGGCAATCAGGTCATCGGCATGCTGAAGCACTCCTCGCTCGTGAGCATCATCGCTCTCGCCGACCTGCTGTACTCGGCGCAACTGATCTACTCGCAGAACTTCCGCACGATCCCGCTGCTCGTCGTGATCTCGATCTGGTATCTGGTGTGCACCACGGTGCTGTCCTACGCCCAGAGCCACATCGAGCGTCACTACGGGCGCGGCGTCCACGTCGGCGCGCACCGGCCCGGCGGACTTGCGAAGCTCCGCTCGCTCGGCTCCCGGCTCTCACAGCGGTCTCAGTCGACCGACAACCCGACTCCGGCGTAACGAAAGGACCGGTGAAGATCCGATGAGCGCACCAACATCCGCGCCCGGCGGCACTGACACCTCGATGGCCGATCCCATCGTTCGGATCATCGACCTCCACAAGAGCTTCGGACCGGTCGAGGTCCTCAAGGGCGTCGACCTGGAGGTGCACCGCGGCCAGGTGGTCGTCATCCTCGGGCGGTCCGGCTCGGGCAAGAGCACCATGCTGCGGTGTGTCAATCACCTCGAGCGCCCGTCCAGCGGCACCGTCGTCGTGGACGGCGAGGTGATCGGTTACCGCGTCAAGGGTGACAAGCTGCACGAACTGCCGTCGGCGGCCATCGCGAGGCAGCGCACCAAGACCGGCATGGTCTTCCAGGCCTACAACCTCTTTCCGCACATGACGGTGCTGGAGAACCTCATCGAAGCGCCGCGCCGCGTCAAAGGCGTGAACAAGGCCGAGGCCGTGGAAGACGCACTGCAGGCGTTGGAGGAGGTCGGCATGGCCCACAAGGCCGATGTCTACCCCAGCACCTTGTCCGGCGGCCAGCAGCAGCGCGTGGCGATCGCGCGTGCCCTGGTCATGAAGCCCAGCGTCATGCTTTTCGACGAGCCGACCTCAGCCCTGGACCCCGAGCTGGTCGGTGAGGTGCTGAATGTCATGAAGCGGCTGGCGACCAGCGGTATGACGATGATCGTGGTCACCCATGAGATCGGCTTCGCCCGTGGCGTCGCCGACGAAGTGGTCTTCATGTCCGAGGGCCGGCTCGTCGAGAAGGGCCCACCGTCCCAGGTCATCGACGCACCCGTCCACGAGTCCACGCGCACCTTCATCGACAGCATCCTTTGAATCCTCCCCTCCCTGAAGGAGATTCCTCAACCTCCAGGGCTGATCGGGGATTTCTAGCTCACGCTGCCAGGTGGGGCAGCGCCCGACCTGGTGTTACGCGATCAGCACTAGCCGGGTTGAGACCTGCCCGGGCCAGCATCACGTGTGCGGAGTTCTTGTCCCGGGGGGACACGGCTCCACACGCGGTGCAGGCATACGTTCGCTCCGAGAGAGGCAGTGCGTGCTTGGTTCTCGCTCCGCACTGTGCGCAGTCCATCGTGGTGTGCGCGGGGTGTACCAGGTGGACGATGCGGCCGTGCTTGCGGCCCATCTCGATCAGGGCCTGCTTGGTGGCGCCGATCGCCGCGTCGGCGGCCTTGCGCGCCATGGTGGTCTTGGCCAGGAACTTCGGCCGGAAGTCCTCCACGGCGATGGCGTCGTGGTCGCGGACTACGGCCTTGGCCCACTTGCGGCCGGTGTCCTGCCGCTGCCGGGCCACCTTCTTGCATGCCTTGGAGCGCAGCTTCTTCGCCTCGCGGTAGCCCTTCGATCCGGCCTGCCCCTGCTTCGGCTTGCGCCGGGCCATCATCCGGTCGTACCGGGTCAGCTTCGTCTGGGCCTTCTTCCCGTGCTCGGCGTGGGGCAGGTCGTGCGCGTCGCTGGTGGTGGTCGCAGTCTCCTTCACGCCCCAGTCGATGGCGATCACCGCGCCCGTTTCGCGCAGCGGCTCGACCTCGGCAGGGACGACGAAGCTGACGTGCCAGTGCCCGACGCTGTCCTGATAGACACGGACGCTGGACGGTTCAGCCGGGAGCTCCCGCGACCACACGGGCATCAGCACGATCCCGCCCGCGAGGTGCAACTTGCCATCCTTGAGACGGAAGCCGCGCTTGGTGTAGTTGAGCGTGGGCAGCGCCTCGCGCTTCTTCTTCCACTTCGGCATCCCGGCCCGGCGGTGCATGGGCAGCCGTTCCTTGATGTCCTTCTGCGCCTTGGCCTTGGACCTGCCGAAGTCGCGGATCAACTGCTGCTGCGAAACGCTGGATCCTTCACGCAGCCACGCGTTCGCCTTCCGGGCTTCGGTCAGCATTTTGTCCAGCTGAGCCGGACCGCAGGTCTGCTTGTCCACGCCTTCAGGCCGGTTCTTGTTCCAGAGGTGCGTCTGCTTCGACTTCGCGCAGCACTCGTTCCAGATCCACCGGCACCGGTCCCACTCCGCCATCAGCGCGGTGCGGGCGGTGGACGACACACGCACACGGAAAGTGTACCGAGCGTGCCCCGCTCCGTCGGCCCCAGCCGCTTCCGCCACGCCCTCACCGCCGTCCACGTTCCGGCCCCCCGAGCCCTGCCGGATGACCATACGTGCGAGGTCCGCACACCCACGCCCCTCTCCCGCCACAGTCACCCCCATCGGCGAACACGGGCACACACGTTCGCCTACACCCCGGCTCCGCCGGACAAGCCTCAGCGGCGCTTCGCGCCCGGAAAGCAGGATGCGGCGACGCCCCGCGTCGCTGTCACGGGTTGCGGAGCCATGGCCCTCGCCGGATGCGGAACCCTGGCCGGGTCAAGGCATGCTCCTCGCCGCTGATGCTCGGCTCCCCCACGAGGCCGTATGCCCCATGTGCCCAGCCTGCGCCCTGGGGCTCCTCGGGGCACCGCGCGCTGACGGTGACGCCTCCATGGCGCCGAGCACATCGCGCAGCCCACGGCCCCCGAAGCTCCACACGCTTCAACACCGGTTGGGAATCCCCCTGGTGGGGCCGCTCGAGTATGCGTCCACGCCGCACCGCCGACTGACAGACGACCGTCCTCCCGGGCCAGGCTCGCTTCCCGTCACCGGGCATCGAAACCAAAGCCCACTAAGGCCCCATCACTCACTGACGCATCCTCGGCCGTCGTAGAAACAAGGCCAACAGCCATTACCACGTCACCAGCCCCGCTCCTTCAAGGAGAGGGGCTGGTGACGTCTGATTACCCGCACACGCCTTCCGGGCGCGGGGCACTCACATGGAAGTCAGCCCACCGTCGATCGGCAGCAACTGCCCGGTGATGTAGCGGGCCCAGTCGGAGGCCAGGAATACGACGGAAGGAGCGATGTCCTCGGCCGTTCCCTGTCGGCCCAGGGGGATCTGCTGCTGGACGAGCCGGTCCAGTTCGGTCGGGCTGAGATGGCCGAGGAGAGGATCGTTGAAGCCGGTCTCGATCCATCCCGGGCAGACGCAGTTGACGCGGACGCCGTGCTGGGCGTAGTCGATCGCGAGCTGTCGGGTCAGGTTGATCAGCGCGCCCTTGGACGAGTTGTAGGCGACCGCGGTGGGTTCGCCGATCATGCCCGAGACGGACGCGGTGATGACGATGGCACCGCTCCGCTGGTTGACCATGTGGGGGAGGGCGGCGCGGGCGGTGAGGAAGGTTCCGCGCACATTGACCTCGTAGGTCCTGTCCCACTCCTCGAACGTCTGGGTGAGTGCCGTACCGGCGACGAGGACCCCGGCGTTCGCGTGCACGATGTCCAGACGGCCGTGGGTGGCGACGATCTCGTCCACGGAGCGTTGCAGGCCAGGCCAGTCGGTGACGTCGGCGGTGACGGCGGACCCCGTTCCGCCGGCGTCCTTGATGAGGTGTGCGGTCTCGGCCGCGCCGTCGGGATCGATGTCGGCGGCGACGACGGTGGCGCCCGACTCGGCCAGCGCGAGGGCACTCGCCCTGCCGATGCCGTGACCGGCGCCGGTCACGAGCGCCACCTGTCCGGACAGGGAGATCTGACTCATCGTCACCGCACACCTCCGGGGGTCTCGGTTTCGGTTTCGGATTCCGGTTCTGTCGCGGTCTTCGTCGTCGTGGACAGCGGGGTACGGAGATCAGGGATGGCGGCGCCGCGGAAGCCGTAGTAGATGAAGCCGGCCAGGACCACGACCGCCAGTACGGTCCAGTCGACGGGTATCTGGTTCAGCACGCTCAGGCCGAGGTCGAGCGCGCCGTCCGTCTGGTCCGGCGTCGGGTTGGTGACGGCGCGCGGCCAGAAGAGGTTGACCAGCATGAGCAGTTCGAAGGCGATGGCGACGACGGTCACCGGCAGGCCCCAGCCGCGCAGCCGGAACGGAGCGGGCGCACTCGGCCAGCCCTTGGTCCTGGCCCGCAGGAGGGCGAGGTTCGCCATCAGGTAGGCGACGTAGGTGACCGCGGTGGCCGCGATCGCGACGACCGCGGCGGACTTGTACTGGAGCAGGAAGATCCCTGCCAGCACAGCGGCCACGACGCAGGCTCCCACGGGCGTGCCGAGCTTCGGATGCACGCTGGAGTACCTGGTGGAGAGCGGCAGTTGCTTGTCCCGGGCCATGCCGAACAGCAGACGGCTGAAGGACATCATGATGGCCAGGCAGGTCACGAACACGGCCACGTTGACGATGACGAGATACGCGGTCGCCAGAGCCGGCGACAGGTTCTGCTCGATGATCTGGACAGGGCCGGTCCCCGAGTCCATGGCCTCGGCGATGCTGCCCGGGACGGTGATGAGCAGCGCCAGCAGGAAGATGCCGCCCGTGACGAACGCGCCGACGAGCGAGACGATGACCGCGCGCGGAGCCAGTGTGCGGGGGCTGTGCGACTCCTCGGCCAGGGTCGAGGCGGTGTCCATTCCGTAGAGGACCCACAGGCCGACGAACAGGGCCACCCCCAGCCCGCCCAGGGAGAAGCCGTGACCTCCGGTGTCGGTGACGACACTGACCGAGTGATGGGGGTGGAAGACGACCAGGACGGCGGCGAACACCACCAGGGCGAGCAACTCGACCGCGACACCGATGTTGTTGATCGCGGCCGCGATCTTCACGCCGAACACGTTGAGCAGCAGACAGAGCACGAGAGTGAGGCCGGCGATGGCCTGCTGCTGGCCGAGCGTTCCCTCGATGTTCCACCCCAGCTGCCGCAGCAGCGGTACGAGAACCGCCGGCATCGTCGCGATGACCGCGGCGGTCGTCAGCGCGCCGGCCCAGACGTAGATCCAGCCGGCGAACCAGGCGTAGCGCTTGCTCGGGCTGAGGAACTTGGTCCACTGGAAGACGGAGCCCGCGAGGGGGTAGTGGCTCGCCATCTCGGCGAAGGCGAGCGCCACGAACAACTGCCCGACGAAGACGATCGGCCACGACCAGAACACCGCGCCGCCGAGGGCGCTGAACCCGATGACGAACACTCCGAAGATGCCGGTGGTCGGGGACATGTAGCTGAACGCCGCGGAGAAGGTGCTGGCGAAGCCGAGACCCCGACGGAGTTGCTGGTCGTAGCCGAACTGTTCGAGATCCTGGTCCTCGTTCCCCTGAGGTTCGTGCTCGGAGAACTCGGCCCGGCCCGGTGGATTCTGCATGCTCCGCCCCACTCCTTGTGGATGATCCCGGATCTCGGATTGCGAATCACAGATCACATCCGCCGAGATGGCTCTGCCTGAAGATTGATATATCAGGAGTAGGGGTCAGATATTTCAGAGCCATGTCAAACATGTCAATGCCCGGCGCCACTGCCCCGCGCCACTCCCGGCGCTACTGCCCCGCGCTGCCGCCCCGCGGTTCAGATGGCGGCGCGAATCGCCTGTTCGAAGCCCTCGACGTGGCTGCGGGCGAGCAGAGCCGCCCGGTCGGGGTCGCCGGCGACGATCGCCTCGATCAGCGGTCCGTGTTCCTCGACATGGCCGGCCATGCCGGGCAGGCGGTCGATGAACAGGCACCAGATGCGGGTGGCGAGGTTGTCGTGGCGGACGAGGGTGTCCTCCAGGTACGGGTTGTGCGTGGCGGCGTAGGTGGCGCGGTGTACCCGGAGGTCCAGGCGCATCAGCTCGGCGGCGTCGGGCCGACGGGATTCCACGCTCTCCAGGTCCCGCAGTACGGCCGTCAGGGTCGCCCGGTCCGTGGCCGTGGCGCGTCGCGCGGCCTGGGCGGCGGCCAGGGGTTCCAGCTCCTGGCGCACCTCGGAGATGTGGGCCAGGTCGGTGATGTTGACGTCGGTGGCGAAGGTGCCGCGCCGGGGGTACGTCGTGATCAGCCGCTCGTACTGGAGCCGCTTGAGCGCCTCGCGCACCGGGGTCCGTCCGACGCCGAGGGACTGGGCCAGCTGGTCCTCGTTGATCGGCGCGCCGGGTCGGATGTCGAGCATCACGAGCTGGTCGCGGATGGCGCGGTAGGCGCGCTCGGCGAGGGAGAGTTCCTCGCCGCTCCCGAGCTCGGTCGCCACGTTCTGCATGAGGCCCCCTTGACCTGTCGAGCAAGCTCCCATACGTTACCGCACAGACTGATATATCAATTGCTCATTAGTTGACTCCCAGGATGGTGCACAGATGGCAACGGCCCCGTCGACCACCACGGTCACCACCGCGGTCACCTCCTCGCTCTCCCTCCCGCTCAGCGAGCTCGACCCGGATGTCGCCATCGCCGTCGACGCCGAACTCCACCGCCAGCAGTCCACCCTCGAAATGATCGCCTCCGAGAACTTCGCCCCGGCCGCGGTCATGGAGGCCCAGGGTTCGGTCCTGACCAACAAGTACGCCGAGGGCTACCCGGGCCGCCGCTACTACGGCGGCTGCGAACACGTCGACGTCATCGAGCAGTTGGCCATCGACCGGGTGAAGGAACTGTTCGGCGCCGAGGCCGCGAACGTGCAGCCCCACTCGGGCGCCCAGGCCAACGCGGCCGCGATGTTCGCGCTGCTCCAGCCCGGCGACACGATCCTCGGCCTCGACCTGGCGCACGGCGGTCATCTGACCCACGGCATGCGCATCAACTACTCCGGCAAGTTGTACAACGTCGTGCCGTACCACGTGCGCGAGTCCGATCTGCGCATCGACATGGACGAGGTCGAGCAGCTCGCTCGCGAGCACCGGCCCAAGATGATCGTTGCCGGTTGGTCGGCCTACCCCCGCCGCCTTGACTTCGCCGCGTTCCGGCGGATCGCCGACGAGGTGGGCGCGTATCTGATGGTGGACATGGCGCACTTCGCCGGGCTGGTGGCCGCGGGCCTCCACCCGAACCCGGTGCCGTACGCCGACGTCGTGACGACCACCACGCACAAGACCCTCGGCGGCCCGCGCGGCGGTGTGATCCTCAGCCGTGCCGACCTGGCCAAGAAGATCAACTCCGCGGTGTTCCCGGGCCAGCAGGGCGGCCCGTTGGAGCACGTCATCGCGGCGAAAGCGGTGGCCTTCAAGGTCGCGGCCGGAGAGGAGTTCAAGGAGCGTCAGCAGCGCACCCTGGACGGCGCCCGCATCCTCGCCGGCCGACTGCTGGCCGACGATGTCGCCGAGGCCGGGATCACGGTGCTGACCGGCGGCACCGAAGTCCACCTGGTCCTCGTCGACCTGCGGAACTCCGCGCTCGACGGGCAGCAGGCCGAGGACCGGCTGCACCGCATCGGCATCACCGTCAACCGCAACGCGGTGCCGTTCGACCCCCGCCCGCCGATGGTCTCCTCGGGGCTGCGGATCGGAACCCCGGCCCTGGCCACCCGGGGCTTCGGCGAGGCGGAGTTCCGGGAGGTCGCCGACATCATCGCCCAGGCCCTGAAGGACGAGCAGCTCGGCGACGAGCGCGCGGGCCTGCTGCGCGACCGGGTCGAAAAGCTCGCCGGCGCGTTCCCCCTCTACCCCCACCTGAACGGAGACGCGGCATGACCAGCACGCCGCTGCCGGAGCACCCGGACTGGCTCTGGCGCAATCCCGAGCCGCGCTCCTCGTACGACGTCGTCATCGTCGGCGCGGGAGGCCACGGCCTGGCCACCGCCTACTACCTCGCCAAGAACCACGGCATCACCAACGTCGCCGTCCTGGAGAAGGGCTGGCTGGCCGGCGGCAACATGGCACGCAACACCACGATCATCCGCTCGAACTACCTGTGGGACGAGAGCGCGGCGATCTACGAGTACGCGCTCAAGCTGTGGGAGCAGCTCCCGGAGGAGCTGGACTACGACTTCCTGTTCAGCCAGCGTGGCGTCCTCAACCTCGCGCACACCCTCCAGGACGTCCGCGAGGGCGTGCGCCGCGTCAACGCCAACCGCCTCAACGGAGTCGACGCCCAGTGGCTCGAACCGGACGAGATCGCCGAGGTCTGCCCCATCCTCAACATCTCTCCCCACACCCGGTATCCGGTCCTCGGTGGCACTTTCCAGCCGCGGGCCGGCATCGCCAAGCACGACCACGTCGCCTGGGCGCTGGCCCGCCGAGCCGACGAGATGGGCGTGGACCTGATCCAGGGGTGCGAGGTCACCGGCTTCCTCAAGGACGGCGACCGGGTCGTGGGCGTCGAGACCAGCCGCGGGCGCATCCTCGCCGGCCGGGTCGGCCTCGCGGCCGCCGGGCACAGCAGCGTGCTGGCCGAGCGGGCCGGCGTCCGGTTGCCGGTGCAGTCGCATCCGTTGCAGGCGCTGGTCTCCGAGCTGCACGAGCCGGTGCACCCCACCGTGGTGATGTCGAACCACGTGCACGTCTACGTCTCCCAGGCCCACAAGGGCGAGCTGGTGATGGGCGCGGGCGTCGACGCCTACAACGGCTACGGGCAGCGCGGCTCCTTCCACGTGATCGAGCAGCAGATGGCCGCCGCCGTCGAACTGTTCCCCGTCTTCGCCCGCGCCCACGTGCTGCGGACCTGGGGCGGCATCGTCGACGTCACCCCGGACGCCTCCCCGATCATCGGCACCACCCCCGTCGAGAACCTCTACGTCAACTGCGGCTGGGGCACCGGCGGATTCAAGGCCACCCCGGCCGCCGGCTGGACATTCGCGCACACCATCGCCACGGGCGAGCCGCATCCGCTGAACGCCCCCTTCGCCCTCGAACGTTTCGCGACGGGCGCACTGATCGACGAACACGGCGCCGCGGCCGTGGCCCACTGAGGAGGACACCGTGCTGCTGATCACCTGCCCATGGTGCGGGCCGCGGGACGAGAGCGAGTACCACTACGGAGGACAGGCCCATGTGCCCTACCCCGAGAAGCCTGCGGACCTCACCGACGAGCAGTGGGCCGAGTACGTCTTCTACCGCGACAACCCCAAGGGCCGCTTCGCCGAGCGGTGGATGCACAGCATCGGCTGCCGCCGCTGGTTCAACGTCCTGCGCGACACCGCCACCCACGAGGTACTGACCTCCTACCGGCTCGACGAGCCCCGCCCCGAACTGCCCCAGGCCGGAGGGAACCGATGACCGACCAGCAATGCCGGCTCCGCCAAGGGGGCCGCATCGACCGCGGCACCGTATTGCGGTTCACCGTCGACGGGCGGGAACTGACCGGCCACCCCGGAGACACCGTCGCTTCGGCGATGCTCGCGAACGGACTCGTCGAGGTCGCTCCCTCGCTCTACCGCGGCCGCCCGCGCGGCATCGTCGCCGCGGGTGTCGAGGAGCCCAACGCCCTGCTGCAGATCGACGGCCCGTACGCGGAGGGCATGCTCCCGGCCACGACCGTAGAGCTGTACGACGGCCTGTCCGCCACCACGCTGTCCGGGATGGGCCGGCTCGACCCGGGCTCCGATCCCGCCGTCTACGACAAGAAGTACGTCCACACCGACGTCCTGGTCGTCGGCGCCGGACCGGCCGGACTCGCGGCCGCCGCCGCTGCCGCCGGCTCCGGCGCCCGCGTGATCCTCGTCGACGACCAGCCCGAGCCCGGCGGTTCACTGCTCTCCGGGCGCACCGAGAGGGTCGGCGCGCAGAGCGCCCTCGAGTGGGTCGCCGAAGTCCGCGCGGCACTCGACGCCGCGCCCGAGGTCGTCGTCCTGCAGCGCACCACGGCCTTCGGGTCATACGACGACAACTATGTGCTGGCCCTGCAGCGGCGCACCGACCATCTCGGAGCCGACGCCCCCGAACCGTCCGCAGGTGTCTCGCGCCAGCGGCTGTGGCACATACGGGCCCGTCAGATGGTCGTGGCGACCGGTGCCCACGAGCGTCCGCTGGTCTTCGCCGGCAACGACCGCCCCGGGGTGATGCTCGCCGGGGCCGTACGCTCGTACCTCAACCGATACGCCGTGGCCCCGGGCTCGCGGGCCGTGGTGGGCACGACCAACGACAGCGCCTATGACACGGTCGCCGATCTCCACGCCGCCGGGATCGACATCGCCGCCGTCGTGGACGCGCGCCCCGAGTTGTCCCACCGGGCCGCCGAGGTCGCTGTGGCGACCGGGGTGCGGGTGCTGACGGGCAGTGCTGTGGTCGATACGGCGGGCGAAGGCCGGCTCACCGGCGTCACCGTCCAGCCTCTCGACGAGAGCGGTCAACTCGCCGGTGAACCACGATCGTTCGACTGTGATCTGCTCGCCGTCTCGGGCGGATGGAGCCCGGTGGTGCACCTGCACAGCCAGCGCCAGGGCCGGCTGCGCTGGGACGAGGACCTGGTCGCCTTCGTCCCCGACGGCACCGTACGGGACCAGCAGGTCGTGGGTGCGGCCCGTGGGACGTACGACCTCGACGGCTGTCTGGCCGAAGGGGCGCGAGCCGGTGCGCGCGCCGCGACGGACGCCGGGTTCCCGGTTCCCGTACCGTCGCCCGGCGATGCGCGGTCCGGAGCCGGCCCGACGCGTGCACTGTGGCTGGTGCCCGCCCCCGACGGCGAACCCGGCAGCTGGGACACCCACTTCGTCGACCTGCAGCGCGACGTCACCGTCGCCGACGTCTGGCGGTCCACCGGCGCGGGCATGCGCGGTGTCGAACACGTCAAGCGCTACACCTCGCTCGGCACGGCGGGCGACCAGGGCAAGACGTCCGGCGTCAACGCGATCGGTGTGATCGCCGAGGCCCTCGGCGCGGGTGCGTCGCCCGGAGAGATCGGCACCACGGCCTACCGGGCGCCGTACACGCCGGTGGGCTTCGCCGCCCTGGCCGGTCGTGAGCGCGGCGAGCTGTTCGACCCTGAGCGCACTACATCCATCCACGGCTGGCATGTGGCCCACGGAGCGGTGTTCGAGGACGTCGGGCAGTGGAAGCGTCCCTGGTACTTCCCCCGGCCCGGTGAGGACATGGACACGGCCGTGGCCCGCGAATGCCGCGCGGCCCGTGAGGGGGTGGCGTTCATGGATGCCTCCACCCTCGGCAAGATCGAGATCTGGGGCGCGGACGCGGGCGAGTTCCTCAACCGCATCTATACCAACGCCTTCAAGAAGCTCAAGCCCGGGCTCGCCCGCTACGGCGTGATGTGCAAGCCCGACGGCATGATCTTCGACGACGGTGTGACGCTGCGCCTCGAGGAGAACCGCTACTTCATGACCACCACGACCGGCGGCGCCGCCGCGGTCCTGGACTGGCTGGAGGAGTGGCTGCAGACCGAGTGGCCCGAACTCGACGTCCACTGCACCTCGGTGACCGAGCAGTGGTCGACGATCGCCGTCGTCGGCCCGCAGTCGCGCCAGGTCGTCGCTCAGCTCGCCCCCGACGTCGACCTGTCCGCCGAGGGGTTCCCCTTCATGGCCTTCCGCGAAACGACGCTGGCCTCCGGCATCCCGGCCCGCATCTGCCGGATCTCCTTCTCCGGCGAACTCGCCTACGAGATCAACGTCTCCGCGTGGTACGGCCTGGCCGTCTGGGAGCAGGTGTACGAGGCCGGGCAGCCGTACGGCATCACCCCGTACGGCACCGAGACCATGCACGTCCTGCGGGCCGAAAAGGGCTACATCATCGTCGGCCAGGACACCGACGGCACCGTCACCCCGCAGGACGCGGGCATGTCCTGGGTGGTCTCGAAGCAGAAGGACTTCATCGGCAAGCGCTCCTTCTCCCGCGCCGACACCTCCCGCACCGACCGCAAGCAGCTGGTCGGCCTGCTGTCGGCCGACCGCACGACCCGGCTGCCCGAGGGCACCCAACTCGTCGCACCCGACGTACCCATCACCCCCGAGGCCGGGCCGGTGCCGATGCTCGGCCACGTCACCTCCAGCTACCACAGCCCGGCCCTCGGCCGCCCCTTCGCCCTCGCCCTCGTCGCCGACGGGCGGGCAAGGATCGGCGAGATGCTGCTCGCCCCGGTGGGCGAGGACCTGGTGCCCGTCGAGGTGGCCGACTTCGTCCTCTACGACCCCGAAGGGACCAAGCGAGATGGCTGAGCCGACGAGCGACACAGGAGCAGGCCCGGTGGCCCTCCGCACCAGCTCCCTGGCACATCTGGAGGAGCGGATGCGTGCCGCCACCGTCACCGGCGCCCGCGGCGTCGCGCTGACCGAGTGGCCGTTCATCACCATGGTGAACCTGCGCGTCGACCCCACTTCCGAAGCGGCCGACCACATCGAGAAGGCCCTGGGGGCACCACTCCCCCGGCAGTGCGGCCACACCACCGCGTCCGCCCCCCACACGGTCGTCTGGCTCGGCCCCGACGAATGGCTCGTACTGTCCCAGGCCGAAGAGACCGCTGTGGCCGCCGAGTTGCGGGAAGCACTCGCAGGAGCCCCGGGCTCGGTCGTGGACGTCTCGGCGAACCGCACCACGCTGGAGCTGAGCGGCCCGGCCGCCCGGCAGGTACTGGAGAAAGGCTGTCCACTGGACCTGCATCCCCGGGCCTTCGGTCCCGGCCAGGCGGTGTCGACCACGGTGGGCCCTGTTGCGGTCCTGCTCTGGCAGGTCGACGACACCCCGACGTACCGGCTCTTCCCGCGGTCCTCGTTCGCCGACTACCTGGCCCGCTGGCTCATCGACGCGATGAGCGAGTACCGCGGCCCGGAGATCCCCTGATGGCGTTGAGCGCGTTCGATCTGTACTCGGTCGGCATCGGCCCTTCCTCCTCCCACACAGTGGGTCCGATGCGGGCGGCCCGACGCTTCGTCAGGCTCCTCGACGGTGAGGGGCTGCTGCCCTCCGTCAGCCGAGTGCGGGCCGATCTGTTCGGGTCGCTCGGCACGACCTGGCCACGGCACGGCTCGGACAACGCAGTTGCGCCCGGCGTACAAGGAAACCGCCCGCGGCGGCCTCGCCGTCAACGTCATCGAATGCTGACACAATGACTGATTCCCTGGCTTCCGCCACCTCCCCCGCCCACTCGCCGACCGACGGCGCCGCGGCACCGGTCGAGCACGTTCTCACCATCGACTGCCCCGAGGCTCCCGGCATCGTCCATGCCGTCTCGCGGTTCCTGGTCGAGCACGGCAGCGACATCATCGACAACCAGCAGTTCGGCGACCGCCGCGACGGCCACTTCTTCATGCGGGTGCACTTCGCCACCCTCGGCAGCGAGAACACCACGCAGACCCTGCGCCGGGACTTCGCCGCCGTGGCGCCACCCTTCGCCATGCGGTGGCACCTCGAACCGGTCAGCACCCGGCGCCGCGTGCTGGTCATGGTGTCCCGCTACGGCCACTGCCTCAACGACCTGCTCTTCCGCACCCGCAGCGGTGACCTGCCCATCGATGTGGTCGCCGTGGTCTCCAACCACCGCGACCACGAGGCGCTCGTCGCCTGGCATGACATCCCGTTCTTCCACCTGCCGGTCACCGCCGCGACCAAACCCGAGGCCGAAGCCCGACTCCAGGAGATCATCGACTCGTTCGACGTCGACCTGGTCGTGCTGGCGCGCTACATGCAGGTGCTCTCCGACGACCTGTGCACCCGCCTGGCCGGCCGGATGATCAACATCCACCACTCGTTCCTGCCCAGCTTCAAGGGCGCCAAGCCCTACCACCAGGCGCACGACCGCGGCGTCAAGCTCGTCGGCGCGACAGCCCACTACGTCACCGCCGACCTCGACGAAGGCCCGATCATCGCCCAGGAGGTCATCGACGTCGACCACAGCCACACCCCCGACGACCTGGCCGCCATCGGCCGCGACGCGGAGTCGGCAGCCCTGGCCCGGGCGGTCCGGTGGCACTGCGAAGGCCGGGTATTCGTCCAGGGCAGGCGCACGGTGGTCCTGCGCTGACAGTCGGACACCTCCATCAGAGCGCACGCCTTGTAGCGCGGTCGGCGCAGGGCTAGACCGCTCTGTTCGAGCACGACTGCTGGTCATGCGGCAACGGCGAGGTTGTGCATGTGAGCGACGGGTTGAACGGCGTGATAGAGGCCGTCGCCGTGCTGCCGGCAGTCCCGGAGGATCTTGCGGTTCTTTATGCGGCCGATCACGTGCTCGACGCTGGCGCGGGCCTTTGGGTGCCGCGTCGGGATCGGTGGCCGGTACGCCGCGCCGGTGGAGGAGGGCGCCGCGTCGAGGCGGCTCCGGTCGCCGTCGCAGCGGCCTCCCTGTCAGGGCGCGAGGGATCCGTGCAGGGCGTCGGTGAGGAGGGCGCGGAGGGTTTCTTCGGTGACCGGCCGTGGGTTGGCGTAGGGACGGGTCTGTGCCTGGGCGGTGATCTCGTCGATGTCGCGGTCGGTGAGGCCGAGTTCGGCCAGTGAGCGCGGGGCGCCGAGGTCGGTGGATGCTCGTGCGAGGTACTTGGGTACGTCGTCCGTGGCCAGAGCGCGGCGCAGGGCTTGCTCCGCCGCGGGTGCCGCGGAGAGGTTGACGGCGGTGACGTAGGGGAGCAGGACGGTGTGCGTGGCGGCGTGGGGCAGGTCGAAGGTGCCGCCGAGGATGTGACAGAGCTTGTGGTGCAGGGACATGGTCGTGGCGCCGAGGCACGCCCCGCACAGCCAGGCCCCGCGCAGTGCGTCCGACCGGGCCTCGATGTCCAGGGGGTCGGCGGCGATCACCGGCAGCGCGGCGGCCAGGGAACGTACGCCCTCCTCCGCCATCAGGGACACGATCGGCGAGGTGTCGGGCGCGTACAGGGCCTCCACAGCGTGGGCGATGGCGTTGAAGCCGCTCGTCACCGACACGTCGACGGGGAGGCGGAGGGTGAGGCCGGGGTCGTAGAGCACGCTGCGTGGCAGGACGGCCCGGTCGCGGCCGGTGCGTTTGCGGCCGTGCTCGGTAAGGCCCCAGACAGGGGTCATCTCCGAGCCGGCGTAGGTCGTCGGCACGCTGATCACCGGCAGTCCGGAGGTCAGGGCGATGGCCTTGCCCAGGCCGATGGTGGAGCCGCCGCCGATGGCCAGGCAGCCGTCCGCGCCGACGCCGTGTGCGGCCGCGCGGGCCGCGTCGGCGACCTCGACCGGCACATGCATCCGGGCCTCGGTGAACAGTCCGGCGCACGCATCGCCGAGGAGGCCCGCGGCCTGCTCGGCGAGTGCCCGCTGACCGGGCGTGGACAGCACCAGCAGCCGCCGCAGGCCCAACCTCTCTGCTTCCTCGGCCAGTTGGTGCAGGCTTCCGGCGCCGAAGACCACGCGCATGGGCAGGGCTTCGTACGTGAAAGTCATCGCGTCGCCGCCGATTCCGCAGCGAGGACGATGTCGAACACGGCCTGCGTGAAGGGCACGGTCGCGCCGAAGCGCTCGGCCTCATGCTCGTCGTACGACTCCGCGAAATCGGTGATCAGGCCCCGTTTGACCGCGAAGACGGCGTCGGAGTCGATGTACGGGCTGTCGGCGACGAAGGTGTGGGTGGTGACCGGCCGGTGGGCCTCGGCGCTCGCGATGAAGTGGATGTGGGCGGGCCGGTAGGGGTGCCTGCCGGTGGCGCGCAGCAGGGCTCCCACCGGCCCGTCCGTGGGGATCGGGTAGTGGGAGGGGACGACCGTGCGGAACCAGTAGCGGCCCTCGTCGTCCGTACGGAACAGCCCGCGCCCGTTGCCCGGAGGCTGTATGCCGGGTTGCTGCACGTCGTAGAAGCCTTCCTCGTTGCACTGCCACACGTCGAGTCGGGCGCCCGGCAGCGGGGTGCCGTCGGTGGCGAGCACCCGACCGGAGACCACACAGGGGCGGCCGGTGCCGAGGAGGTCGATGCTGTCGCCGAGGTCTCGGCGGGGGGACTCGGTCATGTGGAACGGGCCGAGGACGGTGCTCTCGGTTCCCTCCCCCACTCCGTTGAGGGTCTCGACGAGCATGGAGACGCCCAGGACGTCGGAGAGCAGGACGAACTCCTGCCGGGTGTCGTCGCACTTCTGCCCGACCTCGGTGAGGAAGCCGATCGCGGCCTCCCACTCCTCCATCGTGGGCTCGACGTCCCGAACGAAGGCATGGAGGTGGCGGGTCAGACTCTGCAGCACCTCCCGCAGACGCTGGTCCTTGGTGTCCCGGAAGCTCTCCACAACCGCGTCGGTGGCGGTCTCGACGGTGAAGTCCATTGCTCTTCCTAGCTGTTCGGGTTGTTCCGGCCGATGAGGTGGTCGGCGAGGCGCAGGGAGGGTTCCTGGTCGAGGGCGTCGGTTCGCGGCGAGCGCGAATATGTGAACCGTAACCCACATTCCAAGGCGAGCAGAGGCTCACATATCGACACCGTGGACGTCAAGATCCTGATCGATGCGCTCGCGCGGGGGCTTGACGGGCCACATCCCATCTGCAAGCTTGAGCTCGTCATCTATGTAAACATAGATTCACCTTTTTGCTTCGCTCTCGACGAACACTGATGAGCTGCGCACCGCCCTGGCCTGGTCGCCCAGCCAGTCGGCGGTTGTACCGCGGTCTTCGGACCCGGCCGTCGCCGCCCTGCACCGGGCGATGCCCTACACACGACTGGTCGACTGCGGCATGAACCCCGCCGACGCCCGCACCCTGCTGGCCGACACGGCGAGTGGCCGGTCCTTGATCGCGGTCGCCGAGGAATTGGCCACCCGCCGTGCCCGTGCTGCCGAGACCGCGCTGGCCTCGGGCCACCGGCTCACCGCTGTCCAGTCCTTCCGAAGTCCGCCATGGACGACGGAACCGCGTACGGCCGCCGTCCCGGAACATCGCTGCTGGAGCTTGCGCAGGTCGGGCCCGGAACGCCCTAAGGCGAGGTGCTGCGCCGCTACTGGCAACCGGTCGAGCTGTCAGCCCCGCCCTGAGCATGCGACCGGTCATTCAGGCGCCGGTCGGCACCGGCGCGGGCGGCATGGCGGCTGGCGATCGCAGCTGCTCGATCACGTCCTCCAGGTGTGCGGCTGCTGCCCGTGCCGCTGCTGTGGCGTCACCGCTGACGACCGCATCGATGATGTCCAGATGCTGCTGTAGGGACTGGGCGGGACGTCCGGGGCGCAGCGCCAGCCGGAACTGGAAGCGCACCATTGGTCCGTTGAGCCGGTCGAGCTGACGCCTGGCCACCTCCTGGCCGCTGGCCTCGACCACGAGCTCGTGCAGGCGCCGGTTGAGTTCGGAGTAGGTGTGCACCGCTCCGCCTGCGACGGCCTGCTGCATCTCTGCGCCGATCCGGCGCAGCTCCGTGCGCTGTGCCTGGCTCGCCTGCGTGGCCGCCTTCATGGCGCACAGCTGCTCCAGCGCGGAGCGGCACTCGGTGATCTGGATGGCCTCGTCGACGGACACCACCCGGACGCGGGCTCCGCGGTGAGGGAGGATCTCGACGACCTCTTCGGCGGCGAGGTCCTGCAGCGCCTCGCGGACGGCGCTGCGGGTCGCCCCGTAGGCCTCGGCCAGGTCGTTCTCCACAAGCCGCTGCCCGGGCGCCAGGTCCCCGGAGCGCAAGGCGCGCCTGACGGCCTCGGCCACGTGCCGGCGTCCAGCTACACCCGTCAACTTGTCCGTCACTCGTTCAACCCCTCCCGCCAGCAGCTCTGCGATGGGCAAAGCCTAGTGGCGCACGGTCGTCGGCACTGATGTCGAGAACTCCATCGGCAGTTTCTTCAATCATCTTGTCAACAATCTAGTCGATGATCTAGTTTCCCCTGCACACCCCCAACTCACGAATGGAGTGGCCATGCCCGCCGAAGTAGCCGCCCGGGTCCGTGGGATCCGCCGCCGCGGCTCTCAGACTGCGATTCCGTGCCTGTTCATGCGGGGCGGCACCTCGCGGGGGCCGTTCTTCGACGCGCGGCTGCTACCCGAGGACACCGGGATCCGGGACGACGTGCTGCTGGCCGCGCTGGGGTCGCCCGACCCGCGCCAGCTCGACGGCATCGGCGGCGCGCACCCGCTGACCAGCAAGGTCGGACTCGTGCGTCCGGGGACGGAACCCGGCGTCGACGTGGAGTGGACCTTTGCCCAGGTGCAGCCCGGCGGGGACGCCGTCGACACCACGGCCAACTGCGGCAACATGCTCGCCGCCGTACTGCCGTTCGCCATCGAGACCGGCATGGTCGTCCCCACCGCCGACCGCACCACCGCCCGCGTACTCACCCGCAACACCGGCATGGTCGCCGAGATCACCGTCGCGACCCCGGCAGGCCCCGACGGGGCGCGGCATGTCGCCTACGAGGGCCAGGCCCGCATCGACGGGGTCCCCGGCACCGCCGCTCCGGTCGAGATCGGCTTCCTCGACACCGCCGGCTCCGTCGCCGGCTCCCTGCTCCCCACCGGGAACACGCGCGACACCGTCGAGCTCCCCGGTGTCGGCGCCGTCGACGTCACCCTGATCGACAACGGCCAGCCCCTGGTGATCGTGGCAGCCGAGCGCCTGGGCTCGACCGGCTACGAGACACCGGCGGAGATCGACGCCGACGACGAGCTCAAGGCCCGCGTGGAGGCACTGCGCCTGGTCTGCGGCGAAGCCATGGGCCTGGGCGACGTCACGGAGAAGAACTACCCGAAGATGACGCTGGTAGCGCCGCCGCGTCAGGGCGGCACCCTCTCCACGCGCAGCCTCATCCCCCGGGTCTGCCACCAGTCCATCGGCGTGCTGGCCGCTGTCACGGCCGCCACCGCCTGCGTGCTCGAAGGCAGCGTCGCCCGCGACGTCGCCGCTGACGTGTCCGGCACGGAGGCCACCGTCTCCGTCGAGCACCCCTCCGGAGAGTTCAGCGTCACCCTCGGTCTCGACCCGGACGCCCCCCAGCAGGTCGCACGCTCCGCGCTGCTGCGCACCGCCCGCCTCCTCATGGCCGGCGACCTGCTCGTCCCCCGTTCCGTCTGGGACCCCACCACCCCCACCACGCAGGAGATCACCGCGTGATCATCGACATCCACGGCCACTACACGACCGCGCCGGCTCCCCTGGGGGAGTGGCGCGATGCCCAGGTCGCCGCGCTCACCGACCCGGCGCAGGCGCCCGACCCTGCCGGGCCCGCCATCAGCGACGACCAGATCCGCGAGTCGATCGAAGCCAACCAGCTGCGCCTGATGGACCAGCGCGGCATCGACGTCACCGTCTTCTCCCCCCGCGCCTCGTTCATGGCCCACCACATCGGCCACTTCGCGACCTCCTCCGCCTGGGCCCGCATCTGCAACGACCTGTGCCACCGTGTCGCCGAGCTGTACCCCGGGCGCTTCGCCCCCGGGGCGATGCTGCCGCAGTCACCGGGGGTCGATCCGGCCACCGTCATCCCCGAGCTAGAGCGCGCCGTGCTGGAGCTGGGCGCCGTCACCGTCAACGTCAACCCGGACCCCTCCGGCGGCCACTGGACCGCTCCGCCGCTGACCGACCGGTCCTGGTACCCGGTGTGGGAGAAGCTCGTCGAGCTGGACGTGCCGGCCATGGTGCACGTCTCCACCAGCTGCAATCCGGCCTTCCACACCACCGGGGCGCACTACCTCAACGCCGACACCACGGCGTTCATGCAGTTGCTGACCGGAGACCTGTTCGCCGACTTCCCCGAGCTGCGCCTGGTCATCCCGCATGGCGGCGGCGCCGCGCCGTACCACTGGGGCCGATTCCGGGGCCTCGCACAGGCGCTGGGCAAGCCGGAGCCGGAGGAGTCGCTGCTGCGCAACGTCTTCTTCGACACCTGCGTCTACCACCAGCCCGGCATCGATCTGCTGCTGGACGTGATCCCGCACGCCAACGTCCTGTTCGCCTCCGAGATGATCGGCGCCGTACGCGGCATCGACCCGCGCACCGGCCATCACTTCGACGACACCCGCCGCTACGTAGAGAACGCCGGCCTCTCCAACGAGGACCTGGCGGCCGTCGAGGAGCGGAACGCCAGGCGTGTCTACCCACGCCTGGACGCCCGCCTGACCGCCCAGGGCCGCTGAGCCCCGCAACCCCGCGCCGGCCATCCCCCGGTCAGCCACGCAGCCACGCGAGCGCAAGGAGCCGCACCATGCACGAACTCGGAGTCGTCCACCGGCACATCGAACGCGCCGACCGCACGGCAGTAGAGGCCCTGTCACAGTTCGGGGTCGCCACCGTCCACGAGGCCATGGGCCGCCTCGGCCTGATGCGCCCGTACCTCCGGCCCGTCTACGAGGGCGCGCAGCTCTGCGGCACCGCCGTCACCGTGCTGCTGCAGCCCGGCGACAACTGGATGCTGCACGTGGCCGCCGAGCAGGTGCAAGAGGGCGACGTCGTCGTCGCCGCCTGCACCACCGAGAGCGAGGACGGCTTCTTCGGCGAGCTGCTCGCCACCTCCCTCCGCGCCCGCGGCGCCAGGGGCCTGGTCATCGACGGCGGCTGCCGCGACATCGACGAGCTGCGGCGGATGGACTTCCCCGTCTTCTCCCGCGCCATCAACGCCAAGGGCACCGTCAAGGCCACGCTCGGCTCGGTCAACGTTCCCGTCGTCGTCGCCAACGCACTGGTCAACCCGGGCGACGTGATCGTCGCGGACACCGACGGCATCGTCGTCGTCCCCGCCGCCAAGGCCGCCACCGTCGCCGAGGCCACCGCGGAGCGCGAGGCCGGCGAGGAGAGCAAGCGGGAGCGGTTCAAGGCCGGGGAGCTCGGCCTGGACATGTACGGAATGCGAGGCCCCCTGGCCGAGCTCGGCCTGACCTACGTCGACTGACCACCCGAGGAGCAGCTCTGATGACCGACGAGACCTCCGCCGTCACCCCCGGCTGGCTCGACTGGCACCGCCTCCCCAGCAAGCCCGCCTTCACCCTGCCCGAGGGAGCCGTAGACGCCCACTGCCACGTGTTCGGCCCCGCCGCCGAGTTCCCGTACGCGCCCGAGCGCAAGTACACGCCCGTCGACGCCGGCAAGCACGACCTGTTCGCGCTCCGCGACCACCTCGGCATCTCCCGCAACGTCATCGTGCAGGCCACCTGCCACGGCGCCGACAACAGCGCCCTGGTGGACGCCCTGCGCGCCGCCGACGGCCGGGCCCGCGGCGTGGCCACCGTACGTCCCGACGTCAGCCAGGAGGAACTGCAGCGCCTGCACGACGCCGGAGTGCGGGGAGTTCGCTTCAACTTCGTCCGACGCCTCGTGGACACCGCCCCCACCGAGGCACTGAAGACCATAGCCCGCAGGATCGCACCGCTGGGGTGGCACGTCGTCCTCTACTTCGAGGCTCCCGACCTGCCCGACCTGGCGCCGTTCTTCGCCTCCCTGCCGGTACCGCTGGTCGTCGACCACATGGGCCGCCCCGACGTGACCAAGGACCTGGACGGGCCCGAGTTCGCACGCTTCCTGCGCTTCGTCGAGGCCAACGACGTCTGGGTCAAGGTCTCCTGCCCCGAGCGCCTCACCGTCACCGGCCCGCGCGCCCTGGACGGCGAGCGCCACGCCTACCGGGACGTCGTGCCGTTCGCCCGCAAGGTCGTCGACGAGTTCACCGACCGGGCCCTGTGGGGCACCGACTGGCCCCACCCCAACCTCAAGGACCACATGCCTGACGACGGTCTCCTCGTCGACCACATCCCGCATGTCGCCACGACCCCGGCCAAGCAGCATGCCCTGCTGGTCGACAACCCCATGCGCCTCTACTGGCCCGAAAAGGGCGACTGACCTACACATCTGACACGGCGACGGCGCCGCGTCCCCATCCCAGGAGCGTGCAGTGCAGCACATTCCCACCACCAACGCGGCCAACCGGCTCGACCGGTTGCCCATCTCGAAGTTCCACAAAACCACCCTCGTCGCGGTGGCGTTCGCCTATTTCTTCGAGTTTGCGGACATCAACACCTTCGCCATCACAGCCCCGGTGGTGCGTGAGCAGTGGGGCGCCGACGTCAACCAGATCGCCTATGTGACCTCGTTGTCCTTCGTGGGCATGTTCATCGGCTCCATCGTGGCCGGCGGACTGGCCGACCGGCTGGGCCGCAAGCGCACGCTCACCCTGACCACGCTCTGGTTCGCCCTGTGGTCGTTCGCATGCATCTTCGCCTGGGACATCTGGTCCCTGGGCGTCTTCCGCGTGCTGACCTCAGCGGGACTGTCCGCGATGACCGTCGTCGCCGTCGTCTACATCAGCGAGCTCTACCCCCGCGCCATGCGCGGCAAGTTCCAGGCGTACGCCATCGTCATCGGCATCTGCGGCACCCCCGCCACCAACCTCATCGCCTCCATGGTGGTGCCGATCTCCGACTGGTCCTGGCGCCTGGTCTATCTGTGGGGCTCCCTGGGCGTGCTGTTCCTGCTCTTCGTGCGCAAGCTCGAGGAGTCCCCGCAGTGGCTCGAGTCCCGCGGCCGCCACGGGGAAGCCGAGGCCGTCCTCGCGCGCATCGAGGCGAGCGCGGCAGCCGAGCACGGCCAGCTGCCCGCCGCACAGGACCCGCAACCGCAGGGCCCGGTCACCAAGTCCGGCCTGGGCATGCTCAAGGACAGGAAGTTCCTGCTCCCCACGATCCTGCTGTCGGTCCTGTGGATAACCCAGACCATCGGCTTCTTCGGTTACTCCAGCTGGGCGCCGACGCTGCTGGCCTCCGAGGGCGTCAGCGTGGAGGACTCAATCTTCTACGTCGCCCTGACCACGGTCGGCGCACCGCTCGGCTCCTTCCTCGCCGCGATGGTCACCGACCGGTTCGAGCGCAAGTGGTGCCTGGTGATCTTCGCGCTGATCATCGCCGCGTCCGGCCTGATGTACGGACTGACCTTCACCCCGCTGCTCATCGTCGCCTTCGGCTTCCTGGTCAACCTCTTCGAGCGCGGCTACACCGCCCTGGCCTACGCGTACTCACCAGAGCTCTACGACACCAAGGGCCGCTCGCTCGGCACCAGCATCTCCTACGGCCTGGGACGGCTGTCGAACGCAGTCGGCCCGCTGATGATCGCCGGGATCTACAACGGAATCGGCTATCAGGCAGTCTTCATGTTCATCGCCGGGACCTGGACCGTCGGTGCCGTCGTGCTGGCCATCTTCGGGCCGGCCACGCGCCGGCAGCGGCTGGCGATGGAGGCCGCGGCGAAGCACCAGCAGGAGGCGATGCCGGCGACGTCCTGAACGCCGACGTCGCGGTGGTCGCACACGGGGCCCGACGCTCCCGGCGAGCGGTGCGGACCCCGTGTGCCATGCCTAAGGCCTGTCCGGCAGATCTTGCCGGACAGGCCCCTGGTCCCGGGGAGAGCTCAGCGCCAGGCGCAGGACCAGGGCGCGATCGAGTCAACGGCGCGCGGACGGATTTGTTGCCGCCGTGGTTGGAGACGGAGATGCCGGACACCCCGGCGTCGACGGCCCGCTTGGCGTCGTCGACCCGCGACACGCCCTTGAGCAAGAACGGACCGCCCCACTCCTCGCGCATCCACTTGACGTCGTCCCACGTGGGCGGCGTCGTCTGCATCCACTCGCCGTACGCGCCGAAGAACCCGGGGGCCTCGCCGCCCGGAGGCCGGAGGTTGGGGACCGACAGGTCGGGGATCCGCCGGGATTTGGCGAACGCCCAGAGCCAGCGCGGGTGAGGCAGCACGTCGGGCGCGAACCTGACCACCGTCCTGAGGCCGATCTTCTCCGGAATGGGCGGGCTGCCCCAGTCGCGCCCGTGGGAGAAGGACCAGTCGAGCGTGGCGATCAGGGCCTTCGCGCCCGCGGCCCGCGCGCGCTCCATGTGCTGCACCATCGAGTCGCGGGTGCCTATCCAGTACATCTGGTAGAAGGTGTTCGGGTTGCCCTCGGTGACCTCTTCCACCGGCTTGCTCGCGAACGAGCTCAGCGACGATGGTGATACGCAGCACGCCGAGGCGTTCGCATGGTCTGCGGCTCCAGCTCCCAGTCGTGCTGCTCCCCCAGCCCCCACAGCACGACATCATCCGTGGCCCCGCTCAGTGCACTCGGGATCCCGGCAAACACGAACACCCCGCCGCCCAGACGACTCCGCGCGAAGTTGCGGCCCTCGGCGAACCACTCCTCGTCCGGCCGCAAGTCATGCACACAACCGTCCCATCACGGAACCGGGAAAGGAAACACCGTCTGCGGCGGGGAACGTACCGCGTCCGAAAGTCATGCGAACGCCTTCCCTCAATGCCGCCGACCCCGCTTGCCGTTTCCCCGCCCGGCCATCGACAGAGGGCACGTGCGGTCAGATGAGGGTCTGGGTGATGGCGTCGGCGGTCGAGTGGAGCGTCGTGGCGAGCGCGCCGGCACGGCCCACGGTCAGGCGGCCGCCGGGCGCCGCGATGGCGAGTGCCGCGATCGGCTGACGGGAGCGATCACGGATGGCGACGGCGACGCCGTGCAGGCCGATCTCGCTCTCGCCGAAGCTCGTGGCGTAGCCGCGGCGTCGGATCTCGTTGAGTTCGGTGGTGAGCAGGTCCCAGTCGGTGATCGTGGCGGTGGTGACGCTCGGCAGCCCGGCCGGAAAGAGCGCGCCGACAGCGTCGGGCGCCATGGCGGCGAGGAGGATCTTGCCCGCGGCCGTGGCATTGGCCGGGAGAGTGATGCCGACACGTGAGGTGACCCTGACGGTCTGGCGGCTTTCGATGCTGTCCACGACGCGGGTGTGATTGCCTTCGAGGACATGCAGGCTCGTCGTCTCACCGAGTGTGTCGCGAAGTTGCTCCATCGGGAGGCGGGACTTGCGGCGCACATCGAGATCGCCCGCCGCGGCCAGCCCCAGGTCGAACAGGGCGGGTCCGACGCGGTAGCCGCGCTTGACCCGGTCCCGCTGGACGAAACCCTCTTCTTCGAGGGTGGTCAGCAACCGGTGTGCGGTGGACTTCCCGAGCTCCAGGACCTCTGCCGCTTCGCTGACGCCGATGCTGGTGCGCTCACGCAGGAGCAACAGGAGGCGCATCGCGTTCCGCACCGAGTTCAGCCCGTAGGGATTCGCTCCCTGGGACGTTCTGTCTCGCATAGAAGAACATACTAACAGTCCCGGCTTTGGTGATTGCCTCGCTACCTGCACCTTCTATTAATGTCGAGGTCGTCGAGGGAGCTCTCGGGCGATATCCGTCCCGCATGAAGGAACAGCATCGATGGTTCTGCTGGGGCTCCGCCCGACGGGAGAGGAGATCGAAATGGTGCCGAAGCCTGTGACCCCTGTGGACCTGCTCGCCCGCGCGGCGGCGGATTCCGACGGGGGCTACGACTTCGCGGGCGAGTGGCTGGGATTCGCCGAGCTCGTCGACCGTGCGGCCCGGTTCGCCGGATATCTCGCGTCACTGGGAGTACGTCGCGGCGACCGGGTCGCGGCGCTGTTGGACAGCGGTGCCGACTTTTTGGTCAGCTGGTTCGGTACCGGCGTCGCCGGAGCGGTCTGGGTTCCGGTGAACACCGCTTACAAGGACGAGTGGCTGCGGCATCATCTCGTGGACTGTGACCCGGCGGTCGTGCTCACGGAGAGCTCGTACGCGGACCGGCTCACGGATGTGCGCGCGGAGCTGCCGAACCTGCGGGCCGTGGTCGTCCACGGCGAAGGTCCCCGCGACGCGGATATCGGGCACGTCGACCAGGCGTTCAGCGACTACGAGCGTCATGATCCCTTCACGGCGGGACCGCCCCCAGGGCCTGCGGATCTGGGCATGCTCCTCTACACCTCGGGGACCACGGGGCGTTCCAAAGGGTGCGAGATGAGCCACGGGTACCTGGCGAACTACGCGCGGCTGGGGCTGCAGAACATCCCCAGGGATCCCGGCGAGGTGCTCTGGACCCCGCTGCCGTTGTTCCACCTGGCGGGCATGGGCCACACGCTGCAGACGTTGATCGTCGGTGGACGCATGAGCATCGCCCGTCGGTTCTCGGTCTCCGGCTTCTGGCCGGAGATCGAGCGGTCGGCGGCCCGCTGGGCCGCTCTCATGTCCTCGATGCTGCCCCGGTTGGCCACCGCCGCTGATACGGAGGTCTCCCGTCGATGCCACGGCCAGCTGCACACCGTGACCGGTGAACCGTTTCCGGAGGAGCTGCAGCAGGTGTGGCGGGAGAGGTTCGGGGTGCGGCACACCGGGACGGCGGCGCTCGGGCAGACCGAGGCGGCGTTCCTGACCACGTTGCGCGGAAAGCCGTACCGCCCCGGCACCTGCGGACTGGAGACGGACTCGTTCGCCCTGCGGGTGGTGACGAGCGGCGGTCAGGACGTCCCGGACGGAACGGTCGGGGAGCTGGTCTTCCAGCCCAAGGGGGAGCACGTGATGTTCTCCGGCTACTGGCGCAACGCGGAGGCGACGGCCGCCAAGCGGTGGGGCGCATGGTGGCGGACCGGCGACTACGTCCGTCGCGACGAGGACGGTTACGTCTACTTCGTCGACCGGGGTGACGACCGGCTGCGCCGTGGCGGGGAGAACGTCTCCTCCTTCGAACTGGAGCAGGTCCTGTCGGCTCATCCCGATGTGGCACAGGTGGCCGTGCACTCCGTGCCCGCAGAGGACGGCGAGGACGAGATCAAGGTCACCGCCGTGGCGCGCCCCGGTGCCGAGCTCACCGCCCAGTCGCTGTGGGACTGGGCGGCCGACAGGCTGCCGAGGTTCGCCGTACCGCGGTATGTGGAGTTGCGTGCTGACCTGCCGCGCAACGCCACCGGAAAGATCATCAAGCACATGTTGCGTACTGACGGCGTCACGGCGGACACCTGGGACCGGGGGCGTGCCGGGCAGGACGTGCCGCGGTGAGACGCCACCCGGGCGGCGAACGGGATCTGCCGCGCAGGACAGTCCGTCGGTCCGCACAGGACCACTACGAGCTCGCCGATCGAAAAAGAGCGTGATGAGGGATGAGCATGACGGAGGAAGCGATTGTGGTGGTCGGCGCGGGTCCGGTGGGCCTGACTGCCGCGCTGGCGCTGGGCCGTGCCGGACACCGCGTCGAGGTGCTGGAGGCTGACAGCAGCCCCAACACCGAGTGGCGGGCGTCGACCTTCCACGCACCGACGTTGGAGATCTGCGAGGAGCTGGGCATCGTCGATGACATGCTCGCACGCGGCCTGAGCGCTCCGACGTATCAGATCCGGGACCGGCGCGAAGGGCTGATCGCCGAGTTCGACTTCGGGGTCCTGGACGCCGACACGCGCTATCCGTTCCGGCTTCAACTGGAGCAGTACAAGTACGCGGATATCCTGCGCAGCCACATTGAGCCGCTGACCTGCGTGACATTGCGCAGCGGAGCACCGGTGACCAAGCTGGGCAACACCCCGGACGGCCCGTGGCTCTGGGTGGACGGGCGCAGACGTCGGGCCGAGTGGGTCATAGGCGCGGATGGCGCGCGCAGCACGATCCGTAAGGAACTGGGCGCCTCGTTCGACGGCCTTACCTACGAGCACCGGTATCTTCTGCTCAGCATCGACGCCCCGCTGGAGGACTACCTCCCCGGCATCTGCCATGTGAACTACGTGGCCGACCCGCAGGAGCATCTGATGCTGCTGCGCGTTCCGGATCTGTGGCGGGTGATGTTCGAGGTCCCGGTCGAGGTGACCGATGAGACGGCCCTCTCCGCCACCTACGTCGCCGAACGGCTACGGCCCCTGGGCGTCGACCCGGCCGCCCTGCGGATCCCGCAGCGGCAGCTCTACCGGGTCCACCAGCGGGTGGCCGAGAGCTTCCGGTACGGCAGGACGGTGCTCATCGGTGACGCCGCGCACGTCAACAGCCCGCTCGGCGGCATGGGACTGAACAGCGGCATTCACGACGCCTATGATCTCGCAGGAACCCTCGGCCGGGTGCTGTCGGGCCAGGAACCGGAGTCGGCCGTGACCGACTGGGCCAAACGGCGCCGGCGGGTCGCCGCCCAGGAGATCCAGCGGATCACCCACCGCAACACCGTCCAGCTCTCCGAGGTCGCGGAAGCCACCAGGCGGCGCAACCACGATGAACTGGCCGCGATCGCCGGGGATGCGGGGCGCTCCAGGGAGTTCCTGCTGGAAGCATCGATGATCGCCAACGTCCGCAAGAATCCCATCCCCGGATCCCGCGCGGGCGGCGGCCCCGAGGGGCTCGACGCGACAGCGAACATCAGCGCGTAGAAAGAGCGGATCGCAGAAGGAGCGGATGTGACATTCCAGCGATCCGACAGCCGAGCGGTCGTCCTCGGCGACGCAGAACGGGGCCGGCCCACAGGCCCCACGCGCCGGTGACTCAGCCGGCCGCCCAGCACCAGCGATGCGCCGACGCGATCCGCACCCCCGCCGGTACGACCGTCGGCTTCGCGCGCGGATACCTCACGCATGTCCGACTTCCCCCCAACCTCATGAAAGAGACCGTATGCACCCCGACAACCCGCGACTGACCGGCAGCCGCGATCCCGCGACGGGCCAGCTGTTCTACCCACCGCGCGCGCTGTCCGTCGACGGTGCCCTGCGCGCGTGCGAGCCCGTCGAGCTGGCCACGTCAGGTGTGCTGCACGCCTGGACCGAGTACCAGGGCGTGTACTACGGCCAAGTCGACCTCCCGGGAGGCGTCCGGGTGCAGACCGAGTTGTCCGGCGGCCCGCATCGACTCGGCGGCCGCTACGAGATCGAGGCACACCCTGACCCGGAACACCGGCAGGGATGGAGGTTCCGCCGTGCGTGAGGTGTACCTGGCCGGCACCGGCATAACGGCCTTCGGCAAACTGCCGCCCGGCAGCGGCCGGGAGCACGCCCGGCATGCCGCCGTCGCCGCGCTGCGTGACGCGGGATGCGACTTCGCCATGGTCGATGGCTTCTACGGGGGTGTCGCCCTGGGGGCGAGCCCACGCGCCGTCTTCGTCGCCAAGGAGCTGGGCCTGACCGGCCTTCCCGTCCAGCAGGTCGTCAACGCATCCGCCAGCGGGCTCGCCGCGATGCACGAGGCGCGGCTGGCGATCGAGTCCGGCCGCCACGACTGCGTCCTGGTCGTCGGCTACGACGTGCCCGAGCACGCGACGTCGGCCGAAGAGGCCATCCGTGCTCAGGGCCATCAGCCGCCAGTCACCCTGTTCGCGATGTGGGCGCAACGGCGCGCGGTCGAGGTCGGCACCACGGATCGACATCTCGCCCTGGTCGCCGCCAAGAACTGGAACTACGCCCGGCACAACCCCTACGCGATCCGCCGCGCCCAGCAGCAGGTCACGCCCGAAAAAGTGCTGGCCAGCCGGGTGATCGCGCCGCCGCTCACATCGATGATGTGCACCCCCTGGGGGGACGGCGCCGCGGCCGCCGTCCTGGTCTCGCGCCGTGGGCTGCAACGGCTCGCCCCGTCCGGACCGGTCGCCAGGATCGAGGCTTCCGTCCTGCGCAGCGAGGTGTACGAAGCGCATCACATCTTCGAGGGAGCCGTCGTCGGCCCTCCGGAGATGACCCGCTCGACCGCGGCGCTGGCCTACGAGCAGGCGGGCGTGCGTCCGCGGGACATCGACGTCGTCCAGGTCCACGACGCCTTCGCCATCGAGGAGATCGAATACTGCGAACTGCTCGGCTTCACCGAGCCGGGCCACACCGAGAAGCTCCTGGAACAGGGGGCCTTCGGACCTGGATCGCGGCGCCGTTTCGGCCTGCCGGAGTTGTCCACCGACGGTGGTCTGCTGGCCCGCGGCCACGCCAGCGGAGCCAGCGGGGTGGCCCAGATCCACGAGACGCTGCGCCGGTTCCGCCAGGAGCCCGACGACACCCTCGGCCTGTGCCACCTGATGGGTGCCGGTTCGGTCTGCGCCGTGCAGATCCTCCGACGCGTCGACGACCCACTGGGAAACAGCGCCGGCTCCTCCTGACAGGCTCACTGCCTACGGCGACCGGTGAGCGTACGCCGGACGCACCGGTCCACCCGCTGTCCGCCGATGACCAGGAGCCCGCGGCGCCGGGGGGCGGCGATGTCGGCGGGCACCTCGGCAGCACCCGGCTCTGCGCCGGTGATGACGCGGTCGGCGAGGCCCTCCCGGAGGACAGGCTCGAAACAATCGTTGACGGTGCCGTCGGGGATGACGGGGCGGGTTCGTATCGCGTTCGATGCCTTTGATGCCCTCATGCGCGGGGCCGGTCGCCCACGGTAGGGGCGGGCGCCGGCCGGCGGTGTGGACGGGGTGGTGTCAGGCGGGGTTGCGGCCGACGAAGAACGCCTCGTCGGGATCGCTGGTCGGGTTGAGACCGGACGCCTCCTGGCCGCGGCGCAGTGCGGTCATCTGGCGGGCGTGTACCCGTCCGGTGGGGTGACAGAGCGGACCGCCGTTGTAGCCCTGCAGCCAGGGCTGGTGGGGCAGGGAGGCGGCGTCAACCGCGCAATGTGGAAGGTGCAGTTCTGCGGCACCAACTTCTCGGCCCCCGCTGGAGTGGGAGTTCGTGCCGCTGTCGCGGCTCCAAAAACCGCGAGATCGAGGCCACCAACCGCTCCACGCCGCCCGATCGACCTGGTCCGCGCGACCGAAGCTATGGATCACCTTCGCCCTCGGCACGCCCGTGTCCGGGTGCCGCTCGCTGTGTGCGAGCTGAAGGTAGCGCACCACCGACCCGTCCTTGTTGCTAGCTCGCGTCCAGCAACACGCCCAAAAACGTGTGCCTACACGAATCCGAGCTTCCAGCACCAGTGCAACCCGCTCACCAGCACAAACAGAATCGATCAAGGCCAAGAACGCCTACGATCTTCGGAAGTCCGGACGGGGTCGGTTTTCAGGCGTCGCCGACAAGTGCAACACCGCCAACCTGATCGAGGTGTTGCAGATGGCTCGTCCGCCCTGGCCGCGATCGGGCGATGCGATGCGGGCCGTCGATGGCTCGTATCACGAACAATCATTCGACCGGGCCAAGCAGCTCGTGCCAGAATCGAGCCAACCATGATCAAAGCGGATCATGATGGACAGAGAGACGAGCGATGACAACAGCCACCGGAACCCCATGGTTCGAGGCAGAGCTGGACTATGTCGAGGCAGAGCTGAACTACTTGGCGCCCGAATCGCCCTCGCTGCTGCGCCGCTTCGCCGTGCCAGGTCAAGGCGTCGTCAATACCGGTACCTACCGCGCCTACTTGGCGCGGGTCCACAATGGACGAGCGATCGCAGACCAGTTCACGTTCGACCACAACGGGTTCGCGCTCGTCGACCACCGGAGCGCGGTGAGGGACTTCACGAACCGCGATGAGGTCAACCGGGTCTATGTGCCGGAGGTGGCCGAATTCGTCAAGTCCTACACCGGTGCCGATCGGGTCGCCACGGGCGACTGGGTCGTGCGCCGCGCCGGGGCCCCCGCCGATCACGCCACGCAACCCGAGGCCGCGCTGGTCCACGGCGACTTCTCCGTCGTGGGCGGGCGCGAGGCCGCCGAGCGGGCCTACCGCAGGTCCTTCCCGGACGGACCTGGTTTTCGACGGGCGCTCATCACCAGCCTGTGGCGCGTGTTCAGTCCGCCCCCACAGAACTGGCCGCTGGCCATCTGCGACTACACGAGCGTTGACCCAGACGAAGGCCTCGACAACCGGCTGTACTTCGTGGACGAGCTCCCCGACGACCTGTACACCGAGGTGCCGGACGACGTCTTTGGCGTCGGCGGTTTCGAGTTCAACCACAACCCGGAGCACCGGTGGTGGTACTTCCCTGACATGACCCGCGACGAGATCCTCTTCTTCAAGCTCAACGACAGCGACCAGTCGGGCGCCTGGCGGGTCCCGCACACCGCCTTCCACGATTGGACTGCGGCGGCGACAGAAACGCGCCACAGCATCGAGTTCCGCACCTTCGCGTTCTTCGAGTAGGGCTCTCTCCGCCTCGGAAGGCCACGAGGCGCTGCCTGAGGCGGTGGATGACGGCTCGGTGGCGTGTGACGAACCGCAGAGCTTGGGAGACTGGTGGGAAAGCGGCTCTCCCCCACCATGGCTGTGGGTACGTTCGGGGCGCTGAGGCGCGGCAGGGCGCTGTCAGGGTAGGGGTCCTGGCGGCCCGGAATCGGTGTCGCAGGACGCGCACGGGGCATGGCTCCAGGTTCGGAGGGTCCTACCAAGGACTCACCGGCGATGGTGTCCCGCCGAGTGGTGTAGCAGCGATCTCCGCATAACCCCTGGTCAAGGGGTAGCCATCGCGCTCGCGCAGCTCCTGTGCGGAGGAGAAGTAGTGCGCGGTCTGCGAGATGGTGATTTTCTGCGCGTCGATGAGTGTGCGGGTCTCGCCGATGACTTGGCCGATCGTGACTGCGTTGATGGCGAGAAGGTCGACCAGGACCTTCTGGGAGCAGACGCGGCGCAGGTAGATCACCGTGATGAGAATGCGATCGGTGTTCGAGAGCAGGGGATTGCCGTGTGCTCCGGGGGCCTTCAGACGTCGTCCGCCGCGCTGCTGGAACTTGCGTTGTTCGGCCTGAGCGGCTTGCGCGGGGGCCAGTTGGGCGCACAGTGCCTCCAGCTCCGATGAGGTCATGTCGCTCAGACGCGGGTCGGCGAGCATCGCCAAGACCTGCGACCTGCTCTGGTCCCGATCGCTCGTGTTGATCGCGCAGTTGCCGACGGCGCCGGCCGGGGCGATCGTGTAGTTCCAGGATCCGTGCTGGTCATGGGGTGTGATCGGCAGTGAGCGCAGGTGTTCGCGGCTGACGGAAATTCCCACCGGGTAGGTCCCGGTGTCCAGCTCGGCGTGAACACGCAGGCCGGTGCGGGTGCGGGTCGCGGCGATGCTGTTGACCACGACTTCGTGGCTGGCCAGGGGCCTGCCACGCCAGTTCATGGTGATGTGGGAGAACAGCCGGTGCTCGATCTTGTTCCATTTCGAGGTGCCCGGCGGAAAGTGGCAGACAGTCACCGTGAGGCCCATCTGGGCGGCGAACGCGGCGAGTTCAGCCTTCCATAACCGGTAGCGGTAGCTGTTGGACCCTCCGCAGTCCGCGGTGATCAACAGTCTGTCGGCATCCGGGTAGTCCATCCGCCCACGGGCCTGCCACCAGCGGCGGATCGACTCGACGGCGAACACGGAGGTGTCGTGATCGGTGCCGACGTTCACCCAGCCGCTGTCGTGGGCCAGATCGTAGATGCCGAAGGGTATCGCCACGTCGACGTCGGGGCCGATGAAGTAGAAGCTGTGGTCCTCCACCTGTACCGGATCGCCGGCGGGGCGCCATTGCCGCCCGGGGTTCGGCAGTTGCCCCAGCTGTTCCTTCTTCTTGGCATCGATGCTGATGACCGGCTGACCGCCGGACTGGTGCTCCTTGACGTGCTCGTTGATGTAGCGGAACTGCGCGTCCCGGTTGGGGTGTTGCTTGCCCTCGAGCGTCTTGGCGCTGGCCTGCAGGCTGAAGCCCTGCCCTTTCAGAAGCCGGCCGACGGTCGGAGCGGAGACCGGGTGGCCCTGCCGGGTCAGCTCCTCTGCGAGATTACGCAAGGACTTGGTGGTCCAGCGCAGCGGCGACACCGGATCACCCCGTTCGTCCGGTTCCACCAGCTTCAGCAACGCCGGAATCAGGGAAGGATCTTGTTCCTCGGCGGGCTTGCGGCCACCCCCGGGACGCCGGACGCAGCCGTCCGGCAGCGGGTCTCCACCGGCCTCCAGCTCGAACACCCCGTTGCGGACCGTGCTCTCGCTCACCCCGGCCACCCGCGCAACGGCCCGTACCCCACCGTGTCCGAGCAGTCGCGCCTCCTGGGCCAGCATCAGACGCCGCTGACGCTCGTTCAGATGCGGCAAGACGACCTGGAACCGCAGCGCAAGCTGATCCAGAACGTCGGCGGCGAAGCCCATACCAGAGCAACGATCTTGTCCTATGAAAGCAACGAGTTGATTCTTTACGGCTTCATTTCCTGCGCAACGTCTTTGCGGTGATCCCCAAGGACGCCGCGGAGATGGTGGCCGCGACCATCCGCACGATCTTCGCCCAGCCCACCACCGAGGCCATCCGCGCCCAGCTCGACACCGTCGCCGACATGCTCGGACGGCAGTTCCCCAAGGTCAGGGCCATGCTTCTGGAGGCCAAGGTCGACCTCACCGCCTTCGCCGACTTCCCGGAGCGACATTGGAAGAAGATCCAGTCGACCAACCCCTGGAGCGGGTCAACAGGGAGATCAAGCGCCGCGTCGACGTCGTCCAGATCTTCCCCAACCCCGACGCCCTCGAACGCCTCACCACCGCCGTGCTCATCGAGATGCACGACGAATGGATCGCCTTCCCCCGCCGCTACCTCCCCGAAGGCAGCATGGACAAGATCTATCCAGCCGAAGATCAACCCGACGCGGTTACACCACTACAGGGGACATGACCGATGCGGGCGAACAGTTTGCGCAGGTTCGACGCTTCAGGCGCCCGGTCAAGCCCGAGTGCAACCAGCGATTCAGGCGGCAGCGCACCCGCTCACCACTCACCGATCGCGACGAACGACTTCGCGCACGTCGAGGCGGGGACCGATCTGGAACACTGATCGAGAACTACGCACCCGGCATGACCGGCCACCAATCTGCGTACTCACTCACCATGCGCGACCTCGTGTCGCACAGAATGCCCTGCACTGGGTGCGCGACGTCACCTACGACGAAGACCGCTCCCAGGTCCGCACCGCCCACGCACCCCACGTCATGGCCTCCCTACGCAACACCGCGATCGGGCTCCTCCGCCTCGCAGGCTGGGACAACATCGCCGCAGCTTTACGACACCACGCCCGCAGCCCGGCACGAACCGTGACATGGCTCCTCACCTGCTGAAACCCGACTTTCCGCGGCCCTGCGGTGCTGCCCATGTGGCAGAGGGCGATCAGCATCGAGTGCTGGACCGCGATGTTGGTCTTCGGTCCTCGGACGAGGCAGTCGCGCACGCGGGTGATCGCCCCCTCGTGAACGACCTCACCCGACGCCACCAGGACCCGGAGCAACGGCGACCTCACCGCCGGGACCGGCCATGTCCGCAGCGCGGCGTCGATCGGCCCGCAACGTCGGCCAGCCGCGCCGTGATCCATCGAGTCAGATGATCGTATGCCCGCCGTCGATCACGAGATTGTGGCCGGTGATGAACGCGGCATCGTCGGAGGCTAGGAAGAGCGCTCCTGAGGCTATGTCTGCCGGGAGCCCCAACCGCTGAATGACCTGACTTTTCAGATGCCGGTCCTGCGCCTCTGGGCCGGCCAAAAAGGCCTCGGTCGCCGGTGTGAGGATGGCACCGGGGCTGATCGCGTTGACGCGGATCCCGTGCGGACCGCCTTCGGCGGCCAGCTCACGTGTCATGCCAATGATGCCGTGCTTGGTCGCGCCGTGTGCAGAGCCGCCGGGCGCACCCGTGCTAGCGACTATTCCCGCCACCGACGCCGTGTTGACGATCGAGCCACCTCCTCGCGCGATCAGGTGCGGCCACACCCCACGGCAGGCGAAGAAGACCAGGTCGAGCTCATTGCGGATGGTGAAGCGCCACTGCTCGTCGGTCATCTCGTCAATCGGCGCGAAGGCGGGCGCGGAGGCGTTGTTATAGAGAACATCGATGCCGCCGTGCTTCTCTGCCGCCTCGTCGATCCACGTGCGCACGGCGTCGGGGTCACCAAGGTCGAGTGGCTGCGTTGACGCCATAGCGCCGCCCTGAGCACGAACGAGCTCGACCGTCTCAAGGGCACCGTCGACCTTCAGATCACCCCCGACCACTGTTGCTCCCTCGGCAGCAAAGAGAAGTGCGGCCTCGCGTCCCTGGCCCCCTCCGGTACCGGTGACGAGCACGACCTTTCCCTCGAAGCGTCCAGGCATTTGAATCCTCCAAAGTGATGACTTGCGAACCGTTCGCGAACAGCGATACCTCCGCCCGCCGCGAAGTGGACCGGCCCTTGTCCGGTCACGGGCGAGCGAACAACGCAACAGAGTCGGCGCGGGCTCCTCGTGCACATCACCGACCAGGGCCGACCGCACCGCGCAGTCGTGGGCGCGCGTGGTGAAGGCGATGTCCCTCCTCGGCTCAGGACGCGGACAGGCTGGCCAGTTCGGAGGCCATCGGCTCCGCCGCGCCCAGAGGGAAGTGACACGCGACGTGTTGGCCGGGGCGGATCTCGCGCACCTCCGGCTCCTCTGCGGCACACCGGTCCTGCGCGAGTGGGCATCGGGTTCGGAACCTGCAGCCTGAAGGGGGTGCCAGCGGTGAGGGAATATCGCCCTGGATCGCCGGACCGGCGAACCGCTGATCGGGATCGACCAGTGGCACGGAGTCGAGCAGTGCCCGCGTGTAGGGGTGGGCCGGTGCGGCGTAGACCCCATCAGAGTCGCCGAACTCGCACACTTTGCCCAGGTACATGACCATAACCTTGTCACTGATCGTCCGGACTACCCCGAGGTCGTGAGCGATGAACAGCACCGTGAGGTCGTACTCGGATTTGAGATCGTTGAGCAGGTTGATGATCTGCGCCTGGACTGACACGTCCAGTGCTGAGACGGGCTCATCGCACAACAGCAGACGAGGGTTCACGGCGAGTGCCCGGGCGATGGCCACGCGTTGGGCCTGGCCGCCGGAGAGTTGGCGCGGCAACATGGTGAGGAACCGGTCACCGCTCAGGCCGACCTTCCGGAGCACATCGGAGGCCACCTTCGCACGCTCAGCCGCCGAGATTCCGGCGACGACCAAGCCTTCTACGACGATGTCCTTGACTTCGCGGCGGGGGTTCAGGGAGGCCACGGGATCCTGGAAGATCATCTGCATGTCCCGCCGGAGCAGGCGCAAGCGCCGCTCCGTCGCCTTGTCGACGCGCTCATGACCGAAACGGATTTGGCCCGCCGTGATTCGGTCCAACCTCAGCAGCGCGCGGCCGGTCGTCGACTTGCCGCAACCCGATTCACCCACGATGCCCAGGGTCTCCCCCGCCAGGACATCGAAGCTCACCTCAGACACCGCCTGCACGGTACCCGACTTCACCGGGTACTCGACGACGAGGTCCTCCACGCTCAGGAGCGCATCGTCTCCGCGCAAATGGGCCTTTCCCTTACCGGCCACCTCTGCCACCTCCCACCGCGGTCGGCGCCTGGTCGCCCGCCGGATTGAAGCATGCTGCTGCGCGGTCCCGACCCATGGGTGTCATGACTGGCTCCGCAGCGTTGCATTCGTCCGTGGCGAAGAGGCACCGAGCGGCGAACCGACAGCCGACAGGTAGATCAGTTGGATCGGGTAGTGCCCCTGGGATAACCCGCAGTCGCTCTCCCGGAGGGTGCTCGACCGAGGGTGTCGCATCTAGCAGCGCTTCGGTGTATCGGTGGCCGGGGGCTTCAAAGACTTCGCGAGTATCCCCGTACTCGGCAAGCCGGCCCGCATACATCACGGCGATTCTGTTGGTCTGACCAGCGACCACCGCCAGATCATGGCTGATCAGCATCATCGACATATGCCGTTCCTGTTGGACGCGTCGGAGAAGGTCGAGCACTTGCCTCTGTATGGTCACGTCGAGGGCAGTGGTCGGCTCGTCGGCGATCAGGAGCTCAGGCTCGCAGGCGAGCGCGATGGCAATCATCACTCGCTGCCGCATACCTCCGGACAGTTCGTGCGGGTAGTTCCGTAACCGCTGTTCGGGGGCCGGCACGCCCACTTCAGTCAAGAGATCGACCGCTCGGCTGCGGGCGTCGGATCTGCTGATACCGAGGTGGCGGCGCATCCCTTCCGTGAGCTGCCGCTCGACCCGCACGACCGGGTTTAGCGACCGTGAGGGGTCCTGGAAAACCATGGCGATCTGCTTTCCCCAGATCTCCTCCTTGTCCTTGCGTGACAACGCGAGCATGTCTCGGCCCCGAAAGGTGATCTCACCGGAGCACTCGGCGTGCGGCGGGAGCAAGCCCGTAATGGCCCGAGCCATCACCGACTTGCCCGATCCGGATTCGCCGACGACCCCTAGTGACTGTGCACGATCTACGTCGAGCGAGACATCGTCCACCGCCCGAACCGCGCCGCGCGCGGTCCCGATGTATACACGAAGATCGCGAACCTGGAGCAAAGCCTCAGCACTCATAGTCTGACGATCGCTTCCGCTAGTCTGAAACAGTACTTAGTTGGAGATCCAGAGCTCCGCTGGAAGCAACGACCCATTCCCTGAGTGAACGACGCCGTGCACCCCGCTTCGAACGGCCGCGAACGTTGCTGGCCGCCTGGTGAATATGGTGGGAGTCAGCTCCGCGAGCCGCTTCTGGACCACCTCATAGGCATCCTTTCGCGCCTCGACGTCGCTCGACGACCTGCCTTGCCTCAGCGCAGCGTCCAGCTCCGGGTCGCTGATCCCCGCCAAGTTGGAGGCGGAACCAGTGGCGAAATGCAGGGCAAGTTGGGGCTCCGGATCCGCGAAGTCAGCCGGGCTGGCAGCCATGTCGAACTCGCGTGCGGTATAGAGCTGCGGGGCCTCGGCGAACTCGATGGTGCGAACCTGCACGTCGACGTTCTCGAACGCTGAGAGTTGGGCTTGAACTGCTTCGGCGAGCAGACGATCCGACGGCGATGCGAAGGCGCTGAAGGTGAAGGAGAGTGGATTGCCCTCAGCAGCGAGCTCGTCGAGCAAGCTCTGCGCTTCCTCAGGGTCGTGAGGGTTGAGAAGTACGTCGGCGTAGTACGGCGACTCCTCATGGAACAGCGTGTCCACCATCTCGGCCTTGCCGTTCTCGACCGCCGCGTTCAGCGCATCTGTATCCAGGGCATAGGCGACCGCCTTGCGGGCTCGGACGTCATCGAAGGGCGCCCTGTCCATGTTCATCGCGAGGTAGTAGCCGCCGGAGAGGGCAGGAGCCTCGACCTCGATTTCCGCGTCGCGCGCCATCGCCAAGCCAGTCCACGTCCGGCCAACCGCAACGTCGGCCTCCGCGCTGATCAGCGCATTCATCCGCTGGCTTTCATCCGGGACCACGCGCACCGTGAGGCCGTCGAGATAGGGCTTCGGAGCATCCCAGTAGTCAGGGTTCCTCATCAGCTCGAGCCGGTCCTGTCGAACCCAGGACTCCAGGACGAACGGTCCTGCCCCGGTGGGGTTCGTGCTGAATGCCTCCTGGCCGGCGTCCAGCGCCGTCGGCGATGCGATCCAGGTCAGCGAGGTCGTGGCGATGGTCCGGGGGAAGCCAGGGTTTGGCTCCACCAGGGTCAAATTCAAGGTGACGTCGTCGACGACCTCCGATGACTCGATCATCCGCGCGAAGAGCGCGCTCCGCGATCCGAGCGAGGGATCAGTGAGCCGCTCCCAGTTGAACTTCACCGCCGCTGCATCGAACGGTGTTCCATCGGAGAAGGTCAGACCTTCGCGGAGCTTCAGCTCGAACGTGGTCCCGTCATCACTGGTCGTGAATGATTCTGCAAGTCCGTACTCGATGTCACCGGTGGCGGGATCGCTGGTCACCAACGTTCCGTACAGAGCGTTGCCCAGGGCCGCGTGCAGAGAGGTCTGCGTGAGGACGGCGGGATCCAGAGTGCGGGGTTCCTCGATCATGAGGACGCGAGCAGTACCGCCCTGCACGGGGTCGCCCGCGGGCTCGTCGCCCGCGTCTGCGCCGCTACCGCACGCCGTGAGCGCTAGCGCGGCAGCACATAGTGCCGCCACGATCGGTGACCTGGTTCGAGGGAGTTTCATGGGTGACCTTTCCGGTGGAGATGGACAGCACCTGCAACAGCGGGCTGGACTGTCGCCGGCATCTCGGGCAGAACGATCAGTGATGCTGGGTGCGGTCGAAGCGGGACCGCAGGTGGTCCCCTACTTGGTTGAGAGAAAAGACCGTCATGAATATGACGAGGGCAGGCAAATACACGAGATGCAGGGAATCGGCGAGGGAGTTCTTGCCCTCAGCGATCATTCCGCCCCAGCTCGGTTGCGGGGGTGGGATGCCGAGTCCGAGGAAGCTCAACGAGCCTTCGGCGATAATGAGGACGGCCATCACGATGGGAAGAAAGGCGCCTATCGACGGGAGCACGTTGGGCAGGATCTCCTTTATGAGAATCCGGCCATGGCCGCCGCCCATGTTTCGTGCCGCCGTCACGAATTCCCGCGCCGCCCACGTCAAGGTGTTGGCGCGGGCCAAACGGATGAAGGTCGGGACAACTGCCACCGTCAGGCTGATCGTCAAAGTGCGAAGGCTGGGCGTCAGGATCGCGACCAGTGCGAGCAACAGGATCAACGGTGGGAAGGCGAGCATGGTGTCGGTGAGAAGTTTGACCAGGCTGTCGAGCCGACCACCCAGGTAGCCTCCGAGCATTCCCAGGACACAGCCGATGAGAAAGCCGCCAACGGCGGCGACGCTGGCCGCCAGGAGCGAGACCTGCGTGCCGTGGAGCAGTCGCGCAAGGATCGATCGGCCCAACGAATCGGTGCCTAACAGGGTGTCCAGAGATCCGAGTCGCGGCGTCTGGCGCGGGATGTCGACCGGGGTGGCCTGCGACGCGATCGGCAGGAAGTCTGCGAACAGAGCCAAGGCGATCAGAGTCACGAGCCACGCGTAGCAGACGTAGGCAAGGAGCGCGGAGGGCTTGCGCACTCGTCCGACGGCCGTCGTCGCCAAGGCTGCGCTCTCGCTCCTGGGTCCGACGCCGGGCGCTGTGACCTGGGTCATGCCGCCACCTTTCCGATCCGAGGGTCGAGCCACCGATAGCTCAGATCGATGACGGTGTTGATGGCGACGTAGGCGATGGCGATGAACGCGACGACCCCTTGCACGGTAATCACGTCGCGGGCAATGATCGATGAGTAGAGCAACTGGCCGAGGCCCGGCAGCGCGAAGAGGCTCTCAACGATGACCGTCCCACCGATGAGCCGCCCGAGGTTGATACCGGCCAGCGTGATGAGTGAGAGAGATGACGGTCGCAAGACGTGCCTGAACATTACGTATACAGGTTTCAATCCCTTAGCCCTTGCCGCGCCGACGTAGTCCTCGCCCAGAGTGGAGATCACGTCGGACCGGAGCACTCGATAGAACACGGCGATCTCGGTGAGCGCGATGGACAACGCAGGCAGCAGCGCGGACCTCAGATTGGCGCCGAGACCCTCGCTGAGCCAGTTCCAGCCGATGACGGGAAACCAACCCAGTTCAATCGCAAAGATGTAGATGAGGACGGGACCTGCGATGAACGCCGGGATTGAGAGCAGCGCTGCTGAGAGGCCGCTGATCACCCGGTCAAGGAGGCTTCCCGGCCTGGTCGCGGTTGCCACCGCGAGTGGTATCGCAACCACCAAGGCCAGGACGAGCGCCATGACCGCCAACTGGAGCGTCACCGGGAGTCGTTGGGCAACCGCAGACATCACAGGCTGATTGGTCACGGGCGACTGGCCCAAGTCACCTTGGACCGCACTGCCGAGCCAACTCACGTACTGAATCCAGACGGGCTGGTCCAGGCCAAGGCTGGCATTGAGCGCGGCCACGGCTTCGGGTGTCGCAGCGTCGCCCAAGATCAACTCAGCGACCGAGCCCGGAGCCAGGCCCAGCATCAGAACGGTCACCAAGGTCACGAGCAGCACGACCAGGAAGCCGCGACCGACCTTCGCCATCAACTGACCCACGTGATCACTCCTTGGTCCCGCCGTAGATTGAGCGCTTTCCAGCCGCGCCAGATGTCGTGCGTTCTGTGGTTCCAGCGAACGTGTCCGAAGGCCTGGCCGAGACCAAGACCCCGGCCCGTACCCTACGAGGCCACTGTGACCGTCCTCACACAGTGCAGTCGCGCTAGCCTCTCCCCCCAGCGGCCGAACAGCTTCTGATACGCCTCGATCGCCCCCATGAGCTCGGGTGCGCCGCCCTCGGCCTTGATCGCCACCACATTGGGGCAGTCGTCGATGAGCCGGCGCAGCAACGGCACGGGCAGGTCGACCGGATCGAACCGGGAGAAGCCCCACGTCGGCACGGGGAACAGCATGACCGCCATGTTCGTCGCGTCACAGAAGGCCTTGGTGTACTCGTACACGTCCTCCAGCGACTACGGATAGAAGAACGGCGGGTACCCCGGGAGCACGAGTTCGGCGCCGGCGGCCTCCGCCCGTCGCGCGTTCTCGATGTTGTCCTCCAGCGAGTTGAAGATCGCGTGGTGCACGACGAAGGTCCGGCCCTTCGCCTGGTCGACCATGATCTCGACCAGCCGGCCGTACTCCTCGGGCGTGATCGCCACCTCGGAACAGGCCAGCGTGCCCACGAAACCGTGCTCGACCGTCTTCTCGACGTCGTGCCGGATCGCTGTTTCGTTCAGATGCCTGAAATCCGACGTCATGGTGGGAATGGTGACGTTCGCCACGCCCACCATCTTCTCCCGGGCCCAGTCCCGGGCATCCTTACGGCTGTAGCTGACCATCTGTCATCTCCTAACGGGTGCGCTTCGGGCGCTTGGTGTCGAACTCGACCGGGAGGTACGTCACTTGGTCGGCTTCCAGTGCTTGGGTGAGGATGACCTCGGCGACGAGCACGTCCTGGACGCCGCTGCCGACCGACTTGAACATGGGCAAGGCCGCGGACCGGAGATGCTGATCGAGGTCTCCCGCGAGCAACGCGTTCATCGAGAAGGACTTGTCGCGAAACGCGATACCGGCCTCTTCGGCCGCCAGCATGTCGCCGGTCTCCTCCAGGACTTCCTCGAGCACGTCGCAGACGATCAGATCGGTGCGCTCGACGACACTGACGTCGATCTCGCGTTGCCCGGGCACGGTGGAGCCGATGGACACGACGGTCATGCCTGGCCGGAGCCAGTCACCGAACAGGATCGGCTTCTCGCCCTTCGACCGTGCGGCGGCCAGGACGATGTCCGCGCCTTCCACTGCTTCCTCGGGCTTGTCCACGGCACGGACGGGCACGCCCAGTTCCTCGGAGATCTGCCGCGCGAAGGCTTGGCGCCGTCCTGGTGTCGGGCTGAACACCACGACTTCGCTCAGGGAGCGGACGGCCGCGAACGCGCGGGTGTGCATGGACGCTTCCAGTCCGCTACCCAGCACCCCGAGCCGCGCCGGCCGCTGTGGTGCGAGCTTGTCGAGAGCAGCGGCGGATGTGGCCGCCGTGCGCAGACCGGTGACAAGGTTGCCGTCGACGAAGGCCGCGATCCGGCCCGTCTCCCGGTCGAAGAGCACGATCACGTATTCGCACCCGGGCGTTGCCCCGGCCATGGTCATGCCCATCACCTTGGCGCCGAAGTAGCGCGCACCCGGCGGGATCGCCGGAAGGGTCCGCAGCGCGGCGCCGCCTCCCGTCGCCACGGTGCGCGGCGGCGTGGACGCCGCGTCGAACGGCCGGGCGTAGCCGGCCTGAAGCGCGGACACCGCGTCCTTCCACTGGAACACGGCCCTCGCGGCGGCGCCGGACACGAAGACGGGACTGGAGAGGGAAGCGGTCGTCATGCAGCGGCCTTCCGATGCGTTGGGGTGGACATGAAGGTCACGGTTCACGCCTGCGCCCTCTGCCGGTGACGGCAGTTGGACGGGGCGGGGACATCGCGGCCAATGGCTCCGTCGGACGCTGGCAGCCTCCGCGCCACGGGCGACTGGACGGGAGTCCCGAGAGACGGGCGCGACCGTCGTCCGCCAGACGATCCTGCGCGCGCCGCGGGGCGGCGGGCAAGACACGCTTTTGACTACCTGATATTTGTGGATTCAATGAGTGCGACGGGTGCATGTGCCACTTCGTACGCCGGAATTGCATGAGATGCGACCCGTAGTGCCATGCAGAGTAATGATGCGTGGCATAGGAAAACGTCGTGACCCCGATCTTCCCGGCAAGCCCCACGGTGGGCGAAGGTCATGTGCTGTTCAGAGGCAGATAAGGCATCCGCCGGTCGGCATCCCGACGGGGACTGCGCAGCACGAACCGTTGGTCATCGGGACTGGACAGCGGAACGAGCGGAGGGCACAACGCGTGAGCGCACCGGAGATCCGGCGTGTGGTGACCGGGCACGACAGCGAGGGAAAGGCGGTGATCGTCAGCAACGAGGTGCGCGGCGGCAACGGCCCCGGCTCGTTCGCCGCTCTCTTGTGGACGACCGACTCGAGTCCTGCTGACAACACGCAGGAGACCGACGGGGCACAGCGATCGGTCGGGGTGACGCTGGAGGGCGGCACGGTGTTCCGGATCGCCGAGTTCGAACCCGGGCACCGCTCCCCGATGCATCGCACCCTCTCCGTCGACTACGCCCTCGTGCTCGACGGAGAGCTGGTGCTGGAACTAGACGGAGGAGACACGACGCGGCTCGAAGCCGGTGACGTGGTGATCCAGCGCGGCACCAACCACGTCTGGGCCAACGAATCGGACAAGCCGTGCACGATCGCCTTCATTCTCATCGACGCCAAGCCGGTGACGGTCAATGGGCAAGCGCTGGAGCCGACGCCCATCGAATTACCGGTACGAGGTCGTGTCTGACCCGGAAACCTGAGCGAAGCGTCTGCGATCAGCTTTCTCACACCGCTCAGCGCATTGCCATTCGCTATGGCCGTGTACCCCCCATATCACTCGTGGCGACGTATTTCGTTTCGCGCGAGTCGCGTAGTCGGCCTATTCATCCCGCCATACCAGGCCAGGTCTGAATTTCCGCGCGCATCAAAGTGCCGACCCAGGAGTAGAACGAGGTGTTCTGCCCGGGCCTCACCCCATTCGTAATTTCTGGAGTCAAAGATGCCATCCGATTCCGTTCTTCCCACCACCGACGCGTCACCCGTTCAGGACGGCCCCAAGCCGCTGGTCGGCGCACGATTCACGATCCCCGTCGCGGTCGCCTATCTCGGCCCGTTTGTTGCCTTTCTGGCGCCCATGGTGCTGACCCTGCAAGTGCGGGTGTCCGAGCTGGCTCCCGGCAGCCGTACCTCCAGTCTGTCCCTCGTCCTCGGCATGTCCGCAGTCCTGTCGCTGCTGGCCATGCCGGTCGTGGGCCGGTTGTCCGACCGAACTCTCTCCCGGTGGGGCATGCGAAGGCCCTGGCTGCTGGGCGGGGCGCTGCTCGGGCTCGCCGGGTTGGCACTGGTGGCGTTCGCCAAGTCGATCCTGGTGTTGCTGGTGGGCTGGTGCATCGCGAAGATCGTGTTCAGCTCGATGATCTCGATCGTCTACTCGCTGGTGCCCGATCATGTCCCCGCTGAAGCCCGGGGGAAGATCTCCGGGGTCCTCGGTGTCGTGAACGCCGTGGGCGCGGTCGTGAGCACCTCCATCGCCGGCGCGATGGCGGCGGTCTCCACCGCCGCGGGGGTCCTGGTGCCCGGCGTCATCGGCATGCTGTGCACCGTGCTGGCGTGCCCTTTCATCAAGGACCGCGTCCTGGACCCGCAGAACCGTCCTCCGTTCAGTGCCGAGCAGCTCGTCCGCAGCTATACGTTCAACCCGCGGCGGCACCCGGACTTCGGCTGGGCGTGGCTGAGCCGGTTCACGATCTTCATGGCGCTCGCGTGGGCGCAGACCTACCAGCTCTTCTACCTCACCGGACAGGTCGGCCTGTCACAATCCAAGGCCACGGCGCTGGTTTCCGTCGCGGTGGTCGTGCAGACGGCGTGCATGGTGATCGGCAGCATGGTGTTCGGCCCGCTCTCGGACCGCCTGCGCCGGCGGAAGGTGTTCGTGCTCGCCTCGGCGGCGACGGTGGCGGCTGGATCGCTGGTGCTCGCGTTCGCCAACGCCGTGCCGACCTTCTTCCTGGCCACGGTGCTGGTGGGGATCGGCCAGGGCATCTACCTCGCCGTCGACCTCGCCCTGGTGACGGACGTGCTGCCCGATCGCGAGACCGACGCGGCCAAGAACCTGGGCGTGTTCGCCGTCGCCAGCAACCTGCCGCAGTCGCTGGCCCCCGCGGTCGCGCCGGCCTTCCTCGGCATCGGCTTCGCCTCGCTCGCGGCCGTGCCCGGCAACAACTACCTCATGCTCTTCCTCGTCGGAACCGTGTTCGCCGCGATCAGCGCGGTAACCGTCCTGCCCATCCGTTCCGTTCGCTGAACGGGAAGCCATACGCGTCTCGTGTTCCGGGGACCGACACCTCTGGCGAAGGGCGGGAGCAGCTTCGGCCGAGTTCTGCCCGGGCCGCTTCCGCCCTCGCGATGCCAAGTCCCTGGCCGCGGCCAGCGCCGCGGTGGTGGTCAACGAACTCGACCTCGAACTCGCCGAACAGACGGTGAAGGCCATCGGCGCCGGCGGCGACCGGGTCGCCATCTGGTCTCACCCGGCTGAGGCGGCAGTCGAGGTACGGGAAGGCGGCTGGAGCGCCGACGCACTCGCGGAAGCCTTCCCGACCCGGCTCGCACCCCATCTGCAGCCGTTCAAGCCGGCTGTCATCGAAGGGAAGTGACCATCATGCACGACATGGACCTGGACGCGATCGACGTCCACGCCCAGGAGCCCGCGGCGCCGGGGGCCGGCGATGTCGGCGGGCACCTCGGCAGCACCCAGCTCTCCGCCGGTGATGACGCGGTCGGCGAGGCCCTCCCGAGGACAGGCTCGAAACAATCGTCGACGGTGCCGTCGCACCGGTGAAGGTCACGGGCGTGGTCACCAAGATGACGCTGTGCCCGTGTCCCACGGGCATGTCGATGATGCCGAGCTGGGACCGAGTGCCGGGCCGAACCAGTGCGGCATCCGGTATGCACCGGGATGACCGGGCGGGTTCGTATCGCGTTCGATGCCTTTGATGCCCTCATGCGCGGGGCCGGTCGCCCACGGTAGGGGCGGGCGCCGGCCGGCGGTGTGGACGGGGTGGTGTCAGGCGGGGTTGCGGCCGACGAAGAACGCCTCGTCGGGATCGCTGGTCGGGTTGAGACCGGACGCCTCCTGGCCGCGGCGCAGTGCGGTCATCTGGCGGGCGTGTACCCGTCCGGTGGGGTGACGGAGCGGACCGCCGTTGTAGCCCTGCAGCCAGGACTGGTACTTCCACATCGCGCGGTTGACGCCGCCTCCCTGCCCCACCGTGTTGAAGGCGCTGCGGGCGGACTGAAGCTGGTAAAAGATCTCGGTGGCCTTGTCGTGGTCGCCCTTCTGGATCAGGTCGAAGATACGGGGCAGCCAGGGCCCGTAATAGGCCGAGAAGTTGGTGCCGCAGAACTGCACCGGGATCAGCCGCGACAGCGGCACGAACTCCCACTCCAGCGGGTAGGAGATGACGACTTCCTCATGGAAGGCCTGATACGCCTCGATCGCCCCCATGAGCACGGGTGCGCCGCCCTCGGCCTTGATCGCCACCACATTGGGGCAGTCGTCGATGAGCCGGCGCAGCAACGGCACGGGCAGGTCGACCGGATCGAACCGGGAGAAGCCCCACGTCGGCACGGGGAACAGCATGACCGCCATGTTCGTCGCGTCACAGAAGGCCTTGGTGTACTCGTACACGTCCTCCAGCGACTGCGGATAGAAAAACGGCGGGTACCCCAGGAGCACGAGTTCGGCGCCGGCGGCCTCCGCCCGTCGCGCGTTCTCGATGTTGTCTTCCAGCGAGTTGAAGATCGCGTGGTGCACGACGAAGGTCCGGCCCTTCGCCTGGTCGACCATGATCTCGACCAGCCGGCCGTACTCCTCGGGCGTGATCGCCACCTCGGAACAGGCCAGCGTGCCCACGAAACCGTGCTCGACCGTCTTCTCGACGTCGTGCCGGATCGCTGTTTCGTTCAGATGCCTGAAATCCGACGTCATGGTGGGAATGGTGACGTTCGCCACGCCCACCATCTTCTCCCGGGCCCAGTCCCGGGCATCCTTACGGCTGTAGCTGACCATCTGTCATCTCCTAACGGGTGCGCTTCGGGCGCTTGGTGTCGAACTCGACCGGGTGTGTACCGCTCCCGCGATGAGCCCGTACACCGCTGCCGACCGGCTCCGCGGCGTGGACGCCGCGTCGAACGGCTGGGCGTATCCGGTCTGGAGTGCGGACACCGCCTCCTTCCGCTGGAACACGCCCTTAACGGCGGCGCCCGACACCAGGACAGGAGTGGGCAGGGAAGCGGTCGTCAAGAGGCGTCCCTCCGATGCGTCACGGCGGACATGGAGCTCACGGCTCGCACCTCCGCCTTCCGCTGGCGACGGTGGTCGGGCAGGCCGGAGCCTACGTGGCCAGGTGCTCCCGTCGGACGGTAGAAGCGTCCACACCGCGGGGGACGGGACACATCCCGACGTGGGCGCAGTCGTCCTCCGCTAGCGATGATGCGGGCGCCACAGGGTGACGGGCAAGACACGCTTTTGACTACCTGCCATTTGCGGCTTTCATGACTGCCGGAGACAGTGCGTTTCCAGGGCCGCGAATATTGGGTGCCGCGTCCCGAGACCTGAAGCATTGTCGACCAAGGGCCGACTGAGGCTATTGCTTTTCTCTGCCGCCAGGGTGACGTTCGGCATTCCGCGCACGGCAGCCCACATCCAAGCCCCCGCCGCGCCCATGAAAGGTGTTCATGGGTGTCATATGAAATGCGATTACCTCGATCTCACGGACAAGCCGCAAAATAGACACCAGTCATGTGCTGTTCGGAGGAGAACACGGTATGCACCGTCCGCTCTCGCAGTTGGCTCACATCCCGAGACCGACGTGGCCGAGCACCTGGGCGGGTCGACGTCGCCGGCCTAGGGCCGCAGACTCCGGCGGCCGTGTCCTGCGAAAGACCGTCTCATAAGCCGCCCTCGTCGGCGTCGTGTCCGCCGCGATCAGCACGGAAACCGTCCCGCCGATCCGTTCTGCCTGAACGGCCTCCGCCTGTGCGATCGGTTCCCGATATGCCCGTGTTCGAAGGGAGCGGCCGGTTCGTGAATTTTCACGGGCGCGGTCGCTGGAAAGGAATGTCATGCAGCTGTCCGGGAAGGTCGCGGTAGTCACCGGGGCCGGGCGCGGCCTCGGCCAGGCTTATGCCAAGGCCCTGGCCGCGGTCGGCGCCGCTGTCGTGGTCAACGACCTCGATGTCGAGCTCGCTGAGGAGACGGTGAAGGCGATCCGGGCCGCGGGCGGTTCCGCCGTGGCTGAGGGCTCCGCGGTCGGCTCCACCGAGGCCGCCGACAAGCTGGTCGCCACGGCGGTCGACAACTTCGGCCGGCTGGACATCATGGTCACCAACGCGGGCGTGCTGCGGGACCGCACCCTGGTGAAGATGGAGGACGCCGACTTCGACCTCGTCGTCCAGACCCACCTGCGCGCCACCTTCACCTGCGGCCGCGCCGCCGCCCGCCGCTTCAAGGAGCAGGGCGGCAACGGACGCCTCATCCTCATCGGCTCGCCGGCGGGCCAGCGAGCCAGCTTCGGACAGACCGGCTACACCGCGAGCAAGGCCGGCATCGTGGGCCTGGTACGCACCTGGGCCGCTGAGCTGGAACGCTCCGGCACCACGGTCAACGCCGTCATCCCGGTCGCACTGACCCGCATGGTCGCCACCATCCCCAGGCTGGCCGAGCTCGTGGAAAGGGCCGACCGGGGCGAGCCGATCCCCGCCGAGGTCCGCGCAGGCGGTACGGGCACCGCCGACGACGTCGCCCCGCTCGTGGTCTTCCTCGCCTCCGACGAGGCCGCCGGGGTGACCGGCCAGGCCATCGGTATCGGCGGCGACCGGATCGCCATCTGGTCCCACCCGGCCGAGGCGGCAGTCGAGGTACGGGAGGGCGGCTGGAGCGCCGACGCGCTCGCCGAAGCTTTCCCCACCCGGCTCGCACCCCACCTCCAGCCGTACAAGCCGCACACCGCCGAAGGGAAGTGACCATCGTGCCGGAGATCGACCTGGACGCCATCGATGCGATCGACGTCCACGCCCACGTGCACAAGTCGGTGCGGGGAACCGCGCACGTCCCCAAGACCGGGGACATGGGCGAGTACTTCGGCATCGGGACCATGCCGCGGTACTCGCTGCCGGAGCTGGCCGACTACTACCGCGAACGCCGGATGGCCGCGGTCGCGTTCGGTGTCGACAGCATCTCGCAGACCGGCCAGGAACCGGTGCCATCCAACGAGGAGGTCGCCGAACTCGCCGCCGAACACAGCGACGTGATCATCCCGTTCGCCAGCATCGACCCGCACCGGGGCGCCGCCGGCGTACGCGCGGCGCGGCGGCTGGTCACCGAACACGGCGTCCGGGGCTTCAAGTTCCACCCCAACACCCAGGCCTTCTTCCCCAACGACCGGCTGACCTACCCGCTGTACGAGGTCATCGCCGAACACAACCTGATCGCCCTGTTCCACACCGGCCAGACCGGCGTCGGCGCCGGCCAACACGGCGGTGGCGGCATCCGGCTGAAGTACTCCAACCCCATGTACATCGACGACGTCGCCGTCGACTTCCCCGACATGCCGATCATCCTGGCTCACCCGTCGTTCCCCTGGCAGGACGAGGCACTGTCGGTGGCCACGCACAAGCCGCAGGTGTACATCGACCTGTCCGGCTGGTCGCCGAAGTACTTCCCGCCGCAGCTGGTGCAGTACGCCAACACGCTGCTCAAGGACAAGGTGCTCTTCGGCTCCGACTTCCCCCTCATCACCCCCGAACGATGGATGCGGGACTTCGCAGGCATCGCGATCAAGGACGAAGTACGCCCGAAGATCCTCAAGGAGAACGCGGCACGCCTGTTCGGACTGAAGGGTACGGCCAGGGCATGAACGAGAACTTCGCGACGGTCCTGGAGACGGTGGCGGATCTGCGCCGGGATCGGCTCGCGATCACCCACGGCCACCGGACGCGGACGTGGGCCGAGTTCGACGACCGGGCCTCCCGCCTGGCGGCAGTCCTGGCCGCCCGGGGCATCGGCCAGGAGTCACGGGTCGCAATCGCCCTCTACAACGGCATCGAATACCTCGAAACCGTCTTCGCCACACTCAAGCTCCGCGCCGTACCCGTCAACGTCAACTACCGCTACCGCAGCGACGAACTCGTCCACCTGCTCAGCGACGCCCAGGCCGAGGCGGTGGTCTTCGACGCCTCCCTGGCCGAGCGGTTCAACGAGGCCAGGACACAACTGCCCCGATTGACCACGCTCGTACAAGTCGGGGACAGCGAACTGCCGGGGTGGGCAGTCGGCTTCGAGCAGGAGGTCACGGCGGCCGAGCCCGCACCGCGGATCGAGCGCAGCAGCGACGACCACTGGCTGACCTACACCGGCGGAACCACCGGCAAACCCAAAGGCGTGCTGGTACGTAACGCCCGGCTGTTCCGGCTCGCCTGGAACTGCCACAGCGATTTCCTGGGCGAGACTCCGTCGCACCTGGGCGAGCTGCGGGACGCGTTGACGACGTCCGGGCTGGACCGGGACAACATGGTCTGCCTGCCGGTGCCTCCGTTCATGCACGCCACGGGCATGTACTCGGCGTTGGGGGCGCTGGTGGGCGGCGGCAGGGTGATCCTGCTGCCGTCGAAGTCCTACGACGCCGACGAGCTGGCCGCCACGATCGAGGACGAGGGCGTGGACGCCGTCGCGATCGTCGGCGACGTCTTCGCGCGGCCGCTGGCCGACGCGCTGGACGCAGCCGAGGCGGCCGGCCGGCCGTACGACCTGAGCAGTCTGCAGCGGATGATCAGTGTCGGCCTGATCTGGAGCGCGGACGTCAAGGCGCGGCTGCTGCGGCACGCCGACATGCTGTGCCGCGACAAGGTGGCAGCGTCCGAGGGCGGCCCCTTCGCCGTGCAGGACACGCGGCGCGGAGAATCCGCGACGACGGCCCGATTCCGGCTGTGGCCCGGCGCACGGGTCATCGACGACAAGGGCGAGGACGTCGTTCCCGGTTCCGGCCAGATCGGAGTCCTCGCCGCGCCCGCCTACGAGTACGTCCGCTACCAGGGCGACGAGGCGGCGACCGCGAGCACGTTCTACGAACTCGACGGACAGCGCTGGGTGGTCCCCGGCGACATGGCCAGCCTCGAGACCGACGGCACCCTGACCTTCCACGGCCGCGGCAGCCGGGTCATCAACACCGGCGGCGAGAAGGTCTATGCCGAGGAGGTCGAGGAGGCCCTGCTCACCCACCCGTCCGTCCAGGACGCGGTCGTCGTGGGTGCCCCCGACCCACGCTGGGGCTCGCGGATCGTTGCCGTCGTCGCCCTTCGCCCCGGCACCACACTCACCGACCAGGAGGCTCGCGCGCACGTGGGCGAGCAGCTGGCCGACCACAAGCGCCCGCGCGGGCTGGTCGTGGTCGACGAGCTCAAGCGCAGCCCCTCCGGCAAAGCCGACCTCAACTGGGCACGCGAGACCGCCCAGTCCACACACCAGAACCCCCAGCGACAGGAGACAACCATGGCCACCCCCACAGTCAACGGCGTCGAGGGCGTCAAGGATCTCGTGGGCAAGGAGCTCGGCCCCACCGAGTGGGTCGAGATCACCCAGGACATGGTGAACCTCTTCGCCGACGCCACCGGCGACCACCAGTGGATCCACGTCGACGTCGAACGAGCCCGGAAGGAAAGCCCCTTCGGCGGCCCGATCGCCCACGGCTACCTCACCCTTTCCCTCATCCCCCGGTTCCTGCCACAACTGGCGCGCTACACCGGCTTCGCCATGGGCGTGAACTACGGCGCCGAGAAAGTCCGCTTCCCCGCACCCGTGCCGGTGGGCGCCAAGCTGCGGGCCAGGAGCCTGGTCGACGAGGTCACTGACGTCGAGGGCGGCATCCAGATCCGCCAGACCGTCACCTTCGACATCGAGGGCGGCACCAAGCCGGCCTGCGTCGCGACCATCGTCACCCGCCAGTACACCTGACCTCGTGCCTCGATCGCGTAAATGACCTGCTGGAAACCCAGGGCTACAACCGACTGGGCGGGACCCGGCGCCACGCCTGCGCGTCATGAGGAGAGAGACTTGCCGTACTACCACCGGGCGGGCGCCATTCCGCCGAAACGTCACACACAGCACCGTGACCCGGACGGGAACCTCTACTACGAGGAGCTGATGGGCGAGGAGGGGTTCTCCTCGGACTCCTCGCTGCTCTATCACCGGCACATCCCGTCGGCGGTGCGGGAGTACCGCGCCTGGGATCTGGGAGACCAGTCGCTGGAGCCCAATCACCCGCTGGTGCCGCGTCACTTGTCCACGCACGAGCTGTTCTCGGAGGGCGATCCGGGCGTCGACGCGGTGACCGGGCGCCGACTGCTGCTGGGCAACGAGGACGTGCGGCTGGCGTATGTCGTGGCGGACACGGTGAGCCCGTACTACCGCAACGCGATCGGCGACGAGTGCCTCTACGTCGAGGCCGGGCAGGCGAGCGTGGAGACGGTCTTCGGCGACCTGGAGGTCGGTGACGGGGACTATGTGATCGTCCCGCGGGCGACCACGTACCGGGTCGTGCCCGACGGGGCCGTGCGGATCTATGTGATCGAGGCGAACTCGCACATCGGGCCCGCGCGGCGCTATCTGTCCAAGCATGGCCAGCTTCTGGAGCACGCGCCGTACTGCGAGCGCGACTTCCGTCTCCCGGACGGGCCGAAGCTCGTCGAGGGCGAGAACGTCGATGTGTACATCAAGCACCGCGGGCCGGACGGCGTCGTAGGGACCGTCCACACGGTGCCGAACCATCCCTTCGACGTCGTCGGCTGGGACGGCTGCCTCTACCCGTACGTGTTCAGCATCCGTGACTTCGAGCCGATCACGGGCCGGGTCCACCAGCCGCCGCCGGCCCACCAGGTCTTCGAGGGACACAACTTCGTGATCTGCAACTTCGTTCCGCGCAAGGTGGACTACCACCCGCTGTCCGTTCCGGTGCCGTACTACCACTCCAACGTCGACTCCGACGAGGTGATGTTCTACTGCGGCGGAGACTACGAGGCGCGCAAGGGCTCCGGGATCGGACAGGGCTCGATCTCCCCGCACCCGGGCGGCCATCCCCACGGTCCCCAGCCGGGTGCGATGGAGCGGTCGATCGGGGTGGAGTTCTTCGACGAGCTCGCGGTCATGGTCGACACCTTCCGTCCCCTTCTGCTCGGTGAAGCCGCTCGCGCGACCGACGACGGGACGTACGTCTACTCCTGGGAGCCGAAGCGATGTGCGAGCCACTGACACCGGAGATCCCGCAGGTGTTCGCCGGCCTGTTCGACGACGCGGCGGTCTTCCCGCCCGGCAGCCTGCCGATCGAGGAGGCCGTCCCGGCGCATCTGGAGCACACCCGCGGCGCCCACGCCGGGCTGGTCGGTCCGTTCGTCCTCGCCTCCAAGGACATCGACCGGCTCGCCGAGCTGACCGCCGGCCTCCCCGAGGGGTCGCTCGACCTCTCGGTGACCGTGTCACTGCCGGGTGTCCCGGATGCCCTCGCCGCGACGGACCGTATCCCGGCCGTGCGACTGGTCGGACTGGAGATCACCATCCCGGCCCAGACCACCGCCGAGACGGTCGTACCCGCCCTGGCCGAGGCGATCGGCCAGGACTGCACCGTCACCGCTTACGTCGAGGTGCCGCGCGACGCCCGGCGCGACACGCTGCTCGCCGCGCTCACAGGGACCCCCTATCTGGCCAAGTTCCGGACCGGAGGCGTAGGCGCCGATCTCTACCCCGACGAGCGCGAACTCGCGGCGTCCATCCTGGCCGCGGCGCGGGCCGGGGTGGCGTTCAAGGCGACCGCGGGGCTGCACCACGCGCTGCACAACACCGACCCGAAGACCGGATTCGAGCAACACGGCTTCCTCAACCTGCTCGTGGCCACCGACGCGGCCCTCCGGGGCGCCGAGGAAGCGGAGCTGGTCCGGCTCCTGGCCGACCGCGACGGCGACCGGGTGGCCGAGCGGGTGCGCGCCCTGTCGCCTCAAGTCCGTGATCTGTTCCGCTCCTTCGGCACCTGCTCCATCGCCGAACCCGCCGCCGAGTCGGTCGCCCTGGGGCTGCTGCCCGTCACGACCATCGCCGACCTGACCGAGGTGTCCGCATGACCCGCACCATCCAGGTGAACGTCCCTGCCGACTCGCTGTTCGGCCTGGCCAACCTGCCCTACGGCGTCTACTCGGCGCCCGGTGGGGAGCCGCGGGTGGGGACCCGCTACGGCGGCCACGTCATCGATCTGGCCGTGCTGCTGGACGACGAGGTCTTCGCCCGGCCGAGCCTCAACGCCTTCATGGCGCAGGGCCACGCCCGCTGGGTCGAGGTCCGGGCCGAGATCACCGAGCGGCTCCGGGGCCAGATCCGCGAGGAAGCGATCCACGACCTGGGCGCGGTGACGCTGCACCTGCCGTTCGAGGTCGCCGACTACGTCGACTTCTACGCCTCCGAGCATCACGCCTCGAACCTGGGCAGGCTGTTCCGGCCCGAGAACCCGGACCCGCTGATGCCGAACTGGAAGCACCTGCCAGTCGGCTACCACGGCAGGGCGGCTTCCGTCGTCGTCTCGGGCACCGACATCGTCCGCCCTTCGGGGCAGCGCAAGGGCCCCCAGGACCCGGCACCGGTGTTCGGGCCCTCGACCCGGCTCGACATCGAGGCCGAGCTCGGCTTCGTCCTCGGGACCGGCAGCGCCATGGGCGAGTCCATCGGCGCCGATGACGCGGAACGGCACATCTTCGGGGTGGTGCTCTTCAACGACTGGTCCGCGCGCGACATCCAGTCTTGGGAGTACGTCCCGCTCGGCCCGAACCTGGGCAAGTCGTTCGCCTCCACCATCTCGCCGTGGGTGGTGCCGCTGCTCGCCCTGGACGCCGCCCGGGTCCCGGTCCCGCCCCAGGAGCCGGCCGTCCTGCCGTACCTGCGGATGGCACGGCCGTGGGGCCTCGACGTCGACCTCGCGGTCGAGTGGAACGGCCAGGTGGTCTCCCGGCCGCCGTACGCCGCGATGTACTGGTCCCCGGCCCAGATGCTGGCCCACCAGACCGTCAACGGCGCTCCCTCACGCACCGGCGACCTGTTCGCCTCCGGCACCATCTCCGGACCGGAGAAGGAACAGTGCGGTGCCTTCATCGAACTGACCTTGGGCGGCCGGGAACCCGTCATCGTCAACGGTCAGCGGCGGACCTTCCTGGAGGACGGGGATGAGGTCGTCCTCACCGCGACGGCCCCTGGAGCCGACGGCACCCGAATCGGCTTCGGCGAGGCCCGCGGCCGGATCATCAGCGGCAAGCGGGAGGATTGAACAAGACGGTGGCCTCGGCCAAAGCCGACGGGGCACGGTGCCCTTGTCCCCCGATGTCTCCGGTGATGAGGACCTGGACGCCGGTGATGCGGGCAGCGGACGAGGGCACACTCGTCCGCTGCCCGCTGTGCACGTCGTGCTGCCGGTGATCAGACCGGCGGGGCGATGAAGGCGCTGCGGTCGGGATCGTTGAAGCCTGTCGCACCGAGGTCCTCCTCCACCGGGTTGTTGGCGGTGCCCCACTGGTCCCCGACGTTTTCCTTGGTCGGGTCGTAGACGTGCGGGTGCCAGGTGTCTTCGTCCAGCAGCTCCAGCTCGGTCGTGTACTCGACCATGTTCCCCTGCGGGTCGACGAAGTAGCTGAACGTGTTGTCGCCGGCGACATGGCGGCCCGGTCCCCAGAACTTGCGGATTCCGGCCTTCATGACCCGCCCCGTGCCGCGCATGTACTCGTCGATGCCGCGCATCTCGAACGAGATGTGATGCAGAGACAGATGCGGCCCATTGGCGATGGCCATCGAGTGATGCTGCGCGTTGATCCGCATGAAGTGCATCCCACTGTCGCTGCGCGGGTGCTGGATGGTGTCGGAGAGCCGGAAGCCGAGGTGCTGCGCGTACCAGTCCCGAGCGCGGTTGGAATCGGTGGAGTTGACCACCACGTGCGACAGACGCACCGGGATGGACTCGCGCTCCTCGATCCTGCGGTGCGGGCGGGGGGCCACGTCGGCGGAGACCTCGATGGTCCGGCCGTCGACGTCGAAGAACCGGAAGCCGTAGCCACCACCCGGCGTGTCCAGCCGCCCCGGCTCGCTGATCAGCCGAACGCCGCCGACGATCAGCTGCTCGGCGAGCGCGTCCACGTCCACCGTGGTCGCCGCACCGTAGGAGATCAGGTCCAGCCGCTTCTCCTCCGCCCTGCGCAGCCGCACCACATACTGCTCCGGACTACCCTCCGCGGCCAAGAACGAGATACCGGAATCCTCGGCGACCTTGGTCAGACCCCAGACCCCGGAATAGAAGTCGAGCTCCTTGTCGTAATCGGGCACGGCGATGTCCACATGCCGCAGGTGGGTGAGGAGGCGCTCGGTCATGATCGTCCTTCGCTGATCGACGGCTTAGGTGTCGTGACGTCGGTGGTGCCGACGGGTGCGTACTACGGTGCTGGAGTCAGTCGATACGGTTGTGGACACACTGTTCCATCCGGAATGCGGGTTCAGAAATGAAATTTCTGAATACCGCATATGGACAGCCTTTGTGATTCGCCGTCGGTCACGGACGCCGGTCGCCGCCGCTGGCGTTCAGTGGCGTCCGTGCAGGTGCTGCCTCGTATTTCAGGAACATATCCCAGGTATCACAGACCGTCAGTACCGTCGGGTCGTTATCGCGCATACGGTGGGCGCCCACGAGGTAATCCATGGTCAAGGAGGGCCCAATGCGCTGCCGTTTTCCTTTCGAGTCAGGGGTACTCCATGTCTGAGCAGACGGTGGACGCGCGCCCGGGCACGCTGACGGCTGAGGAGCTGATCGCCCGCGCCGAGGAGCTGGTCCCGGTCCTGGCGGAGCGGGCGGCGCGCACCGAGCAGGAGCGCCGCGTCCCGGACGAGACGGTCCACGATCTCATCGACGCCGGACTGATGCGCGTCGCGACGCCCGCAACCTACGGCGGCCACGGCGTGGACATCGACACCCTCTTCGAGGTCGGCTGGCGCCTCGGGCAGGGCTGCGGAGCGACCGCCTGGTTCTACGCCGTCTCCCAGAGCCACAACTGGCTCATGGGTACGACGACGAAGGAGGCCCAGGACGAGTACTTCCAATCCCCCGACGTCATCTCCTCGTCCGCCTACGCCCCGACCGGCAAGACCGAGAGTGCCAAGGGCGGCTGGCTGATCTCCGGCCGGTGGCCGTTCTCCAGCGGCGTCGACCACGCCCAGTGGGTCTTCCTGGGCGCCGTCGACCCCGAGAGCGGGCGTGCCGTCTGGCTGATGGTGCCGCGCAGCGACATCACGGTCGTCGACGACTGGCACCCCGCCGGCCTGAAGGGGACCGGCAGCAAGAGCATCGTCATCGACGACCCGGTGTTCGTACCGGAGTACCGGGCCACCTGGCCGACAGCAGGCGCCAGCCCTGAAGCCCGCGACCGCCACGGCCGCGCCTCCTACGGTGTGCCCCAGGCCCAGATCATGCCGTTCGTACTCGCCATGCCGCTCATCGGACTCGCCCAGGGGGCGGTCGAGGAGTACGCGCGGCTGGCGAAGAACCGGGTCCGCGTTGCCGGACCTGTTCGGTCGACGACGGCCGAGTCCCCGGGCGCGCAGTTCCGAATCACCGAATCCGCCGCCGAAGCGGACGCGGCCGTCGCCCTGCTCCGCGCCGACCTGCGCGAGCTGATGGAACTCGGCGCCCGCGACGAACCCCTGAGCCACATCGACCGCGCCCGCTTCCGGCGCAACCACTGCTACACCGCCAAGCTGGCCGCCAGCGCGGTCAACCGTGTCTATGAGGCGGCGGGAGCGAAAGCCATCCTCGACCCGAGTCCCCTGGCGCGAATGCACCGCGATGTCAACGCGGGCTCCCACCAAGCGGCCCTCCAATGGGACAACGTCTCAGAGCTCTACGGGAAGATCCGGCTCGGGGTCGAACCGCCGGGCGGCATGTGGTGAGTCGCAGGAGCGTGGGTGGCCGCGCCGGCTGTCGCGTCCACCCACCCTTCGACGGCATGCGATCAGTGACGACACAACGACTGTGAGGAGGGCTCTGTGCCTTCGGCGGAGATCAACGGTGGACGGGTCGTGTACGAGGTCCTCGGTGAGGACAGCGGGATCCCCGTCGTCCTCACCCCCGGAGGACGAGCACCCCGCGAGTCCATGCGCTCGCTCGGCGAACGGGTGGCCGCCGCGGGCATGAAGGTGCTGATCTGGGACCGGCCCAACGCCGGTGAGTCGGACATCCAGTTCTCCGACCGCTGGCCGTCCGAGTCCCACCTGCACGCGGACACACTTCAGCAGCTCATCAAGCACCTCGGCTTGGGCCCGACCGTGCTCGCCGGCGGCTCCTCGGGCTCACGGCTCTCCCTCATCACCGCCCTGAAGTACCCGGAGGTGACCCGCGGACTGGTGGTCTGGCACATCGTGGGCGGGGTGTACGCCACCATGTCTCTGGCCGACACCTACGTCCTGAAGAACATCACGGCGGCCCGGCGCGGCGGCATGGAGGCGGTGATCGCGCTTCCGGAGTGGAGGCAGCGGATCGAGCAGAACCCGCGCAACCTGGAGCGCTTCCAGTCGCTCTCCCGCGAGGAGTTCATCAGGATCCTCCGGCAGTGGCTGACCGCCTTCGTACCCACTCCCGGGCAGGTCATCCCCGGTGTGGGGGACGACGACATCGCCCGGATCACGGTACCCACCACCATCATCCGAAGCGGCGAGAACGACGACGAGCACCCGCTGAAGACCGGCTACGAGATCCACGCCCTGATCAAGGGATCCAAGCTGGTGGACGCACCATGGCCGGAGGACGCCTGGGAGAAGGCATTCGCCGACAGCCTCAAGACCGGCAGTTCACAACTGTTCGACCTCACGGCGGAGGCCGCGCCGGTGATCATCGACTTCTGCCGGTCGGAAGCTGTCACCGGCCAGTCGAGAGACAGGCTCTGATGGCCGTCTGCGAGGGTGTGGCCGCTGCCGACGGCAACGCTCCGGCTACACGGCCATGCCGGGCGGAGGTGGCTCTCCATTGCCTCGTCGCGCTGGACGGCGCCGACGACAGCAAAGGGGAGGGCGGGTTGGAAAGGTCTCGGGGATCCTCGGTGTGATGCAGTCGGTCTCCATCGTCGTGGGCGTCGGCGTCGGTGGTGCGCTCGCCGACGTCTCCGTCGCGGGAGCGATGCTCGTACCGGCGGCCTTCGGCCTACTGTGCACCGCGGTGGCGAGCCTGCTCATGAAGGACCGGATCCTGGATCCGCGTGACCGGCCCGCGTTCGGGCTCGGACAGCTCGCCCGTAGCTACACCTTCAATCCGCGCCGCCATCCGGACTTCGCCTGGGCCTGGGCGAGCCGCTTTGCGCTCTTCATGGCCCTGGGGTCGGTACAGACGTACCTGGTCTTCTACCTCACCGATCAGTTGCAGCTCTCGAAGACCACAGCCACAAGTCTGGTGTCTGTGGCGACGGTTGTGCAGGTGGCGGCCATGGTCGTCGGCAGCCTCACCTTCGGCCCGCTCTCCGACCGGCTGCAACGGCGCAAGGTCTTCGTGCTCGGCTCGGCGGTCATAGTCGTCTGCGGCGCCCTGGCGCTCGCCTTCGCCACCACCGTGCCCGTCTTCATCGTGGGCATGGTGCTCGTCGGAACGGGACAGGGAATCTACAACGCCGTCGACCTGGCGCTCGTGACGGACGTCCTGCCGAACCGCAAGGATGACGCGGCCAAGGACCTCGGCATCTTCAGCATCGCCAACCTGCTGCCGCAGTCGCTCTCGCCGGCCATCGCGCCGGCTCTGCTCGGCATCGGCATCGGCTCGCTCGTGACGGCTCCGGACAGCAACTACGTCATGTTCTACCTCTTCAGCGCGGTGTTCGCCGTGATCAGCGCGGTGACCGTACTGCCCATCCGTGCGGCTCGCTGACCGGCAGTCGCACACTGGTACGGAATCAAGCCACATCCCACGGGGTTGCCCGTCGGCCGCGCCCACCGCTCGGGGCGCGGCCGACGGCATGGAAGAAAATACCGGTCCATTTCACCGGGCGTCCATGAACCGCCTTCCTCATGAACAACGCACATATGTGGCATAACCAATCCGATTACCTCGATCCTGCAGCCCGGCCGCAAAATGGGCGACAGAAGTCAGCTGCCCCGACGATCGAATCGACCCTCGCTCAGCGCGCCGTTTCGAGAAATGCAAGGAAGCGCATCTCTTGTCTCGCATCGGACGCTCGGCGCGAACTCACTACCGACGCATTCGACCTGACCGACATGAACCCCAACCGCACAGAAAGGTGTTTACCTGCCATGTACTCACCGGAGATCCGCCGCGTGGTGACCGGACACGACGACAAGGGACGAGCGGTGATCGTCAGTGACAAGGTGGACACCGGACCGAGTCCGCTCGCGAACCTGGTGTGGACGACCGCCACGTCACCCGCCGACAACATGGACGACACCGACGGCGCGCTGCGCGATGTGGGCGTGACCCTGGCGGCCGGAACGGTGTTCAGGATCAGCCGGTTCGAGCCGGGGGACCGCTCGCCGATGCACCGGACCCTCTCGATCGACTACGGCCTCGTCCTCGACGGCAAGGTGGTCCTCGAACTCGACGGCGGCGACCGGGTCGAGCTCACGGCCGGCGACGTCGTCGTCCAGCGCGGCACGAACCACATCTGGGCCAACGAGGCCGACGAGGCGTGCACCGTCGCGTTCGTCCTCATCCACGCCAAGCCGGTCGTCGTCGACGGCAAGGAACTCGAACCCACCCCCCTCAAACTGCCCAAGCCCAACCAGTCCTGACGTTGCACGGCCCACTCCGAGAGAGGACCCGACGATGGCACGGGTGAAGTACCTCGACAGCGAGGACATGAAAACACCGGACGCAAAGGCCGCCTGGGAACGCCTGGAGACCGAGCGGCCGAAGCACGTACACGCCGTCTTCCGGCTCACCGCCCACTCCCCCGCGGTGCTCGCCGCCTCCCTGACGTACGGGCAGGCGCTGCGCACCGAAACCGAGATCGACGGCAAGCTGCGCGAGCTGGCGATCCTGACGGTCGCCCACGCCACCGGCGTGAAGTACATGTTCGCCCGCCACTCCGGTCCCGCCTACCGGAGCGGCGTGACAAAGGAGCAGATCGCGCACGTCCCGGACTTCGAGACGTCGGACGCCTTCGACGACCGCGAGCGCGCCGTGATGCGCCTGGCGTACGAGTCGACGGTCAAGGTCCTGGTCCCGGAGGCCGTGTGGAACGCGGCCGCCGCGTTCCTCGGCGACAGGGAGATGGTCGAGCTGGTGCACACCGTCGCCTACTACAACAACGGCGCCCGCATCATGGGCGCACTCGACGTCGAACTCGAGGAGTCGTACGCCGTCGACCCGGTCGGCCAGTTCCTGAAGGACACGGGCCAGGGCACGACGTCGTGACGGTGGCGGCCGCGGCCCAACTCGGGCGGACAGCGCGATCACTGCCGGTCATCGCCGAACCAACGCCTGAGGCCCCGGCGTTGCGGGGCGCACCGGACGAGACAGCAGGTGAGCTGATCGATGCGGGTCTCATCCGCGTGGGCGATCCGGCCCGCCATGGAGACTCGGCGGTGGCGAAGGTGTCCGTCTGCGCCGTCAACCGACACCTCCGGCGCGGGCGCCTGGTTCGCGTCGGGCGCCCTGGCGCGGATGCGCAGGGACGTCGAAACCGGATCGCACGCGGCCGTCCAGCGGGACGCGCCCGCCGCACGGTACGGCCAGGTCCGCCTGGCAGTCGAAGCAACTCGGAGCTGTGATAACCATGTACTTCGTTTCTCATGAGGCCGCTGAGGCGGTCCTGTCCATGCCCGACGCGGTCCGCACCCTGCAGGCCGCCTACGCCAAGCCGATCAACAAGGGCAACGCCCCGCGCCGTACTCTCGTCCAGGGCGAGGAGTGCGGCTTCCGGGTCCTGCCGGCCGCACCGCCCGGCTCGCGCTACTTCGGCGCGAAGCTGATGGGCGCCTCCATGGCCACGGGAGCCTTCCGCGGCATGGGCTACGTGATCGTCCTCTTCGACCGTGAGGCCTGCGACCTCGCCGCGTTCGTCGACGCCAAGTACATCACCGGCTTCCGCACCGCGGCCACGTCCGCGGCCGCCCTCGACCGCCTGGCACCCGCCGGCCCGGCCCGCCTCGGCGTCCTGGGCAGCGGCTTCGAAGCCTCCATGCACGTCCGCGCGTTCGCGGCGGTGCGGCAACTGGAGGAAGTCGTCGTCTTCAGCCCGACACCGGACAAGCGGGCCGCCTTCGCCAGGACCGTGACCGCGACCCTGGGCGTCCCCGCCCGTCCGGCCGACAGCGCCGAGCAAGCCGCCGAGTACTTCCGTACCTCGGCGGATGTCGTGCTGTGCGCCGCACGCTCACGCGGGGAGAAGCCCATCCTCTTCGGCGACGACCTGCGGCCGGGGACCACCGTCGTCTCGATCGGCTCCACCGTGCCCTCGCAGCGCGAGATCGACGCCGGCGTTGTGGACCGCTGCGACCTCATCGTCTGCGACGACGTCGGCGAGGTAACCGACGAGACCGGCGACATGATCGCCGCGACGGAAGCGGGACTGTCCTTCCGCGACCGGTGCGTCTCCCTGCATGAACTCATCAGCGGAGCGGCGGACGACGCCGTGAAGGGCTCCGACATCCGCATGTTCAAATCCGTCGGCGGCGGCCTGCAGGACGTGATCATCGCCGGCCTCGTCCTGGACAAGGCCATCGAGTCCGGCCTCGCGACACCCCTACCCGTGGCCCTGGCCCGCTGAGAACAGGCAACGACATGATCAAGCCAGACGCGTGACGAGGATCGTGACCGGGCCCGTCATCGCGTCAAGCGTGGCTGATCGAATCGAGCTGTCACGGGCCGTTCACGGCCGCGTTCTACTCGATCTCGCGGGCGACACGCGCCATGGACTCCCGCAGCCAGATGTGTGCGGGGTCGTTCTCCCACACCGGGCTCCAGTACATCGTCGACTCGAGCGCCGGGAGCGGGACCGGTGGTTCCAGCACCCTGAGGTCGGCCGCGTCACTGAACTGGTTCGCGAGGCGCTCGGGCAGGACTCCCACCAGACGGGTTCCGCTGACGAGGAAGGGGGCCACCAGGAAGTTCTTCGTGGTCGTCTCGGCGCGTTGACGCTCGTCCGCCTCCGTCGGCTGAACATCGATCAGTTCTGCGAGGCCGCTGGAGCTGTCCCTGAGGATCTGCGACGTGGTGACGCTTCGCGCCCGTGGTCGCGGCAACGGGCGTTGCCGCCATGCGACGTTGAGACGGGGCAGGGTCGCGAACTGCTCCTCCGTGAGCTGGTCGCCGACGTCCGGATGGTGGGCGCAGACCACGCACACATACCGTTCGGAGAGCAGCTTCTGGGAACGGATGCCCTCCACGTCCAGCGTCGGTCCCACGACGAGGTCGATGCCATCCTGGGTCAGCATCCTATCGATCGGGTTATTGAACGAATACGTCGTGACCCCGATTCCGGGGGCCTCCTTGGCCGCATGCTGCAACAGCGGGCGCAACAGCACCAGCTCCGCGTATTCGGTCATCACGATGGAAAAGTGGCGTGACTCGGTGCTGGGATCGAATTTCGGCTGGTATTCGAGCGCGTGCTCAACCCGGGCCAGGATTTCGGCGAGGGGCTCCCTCAGGTCTTCTGCCAGGGTCGTCAGCGCGTTCTCGCGGCCGCTCCTCACGAGCAGTTCGTCGCGGAACATTCTCCGCAGGCGGCGGAGCTCGTTGCTCATGGCTGATTGCGTCACCGACAGCAACTCGGCCGCCCTGGTCACATTGCGGGTTCGTACCAGGGCATCCAGTGCCACAAGCAGGTTGAGATCGTACTTCCGGAGATTGCCGCGCGGCATTGAGCGGTCCATTTCGGGTCGATTGAGCCAGTCAGAGGCTATCTGATGAGTATTACTCGCAGGTCAGCCGATGGGAAGTGGTGGGACAGCGGTAGGTGCCCAGGCGCATCCGCATGCCAGGTATTCACAACAATCCTTGGACAGGAGACGGGGCGCCTCCCGACCATATGGAGGCGGAGGAAACAGGCAAGGGGCGGCCGATCTCCCGTCACGACTTCCTGATCGCGGCGCAGGAGCCGGCCCCGCCGCTGACGAGACCGCGGTGACGGTTCACCGCACATGACCGCGGAGAAAGTCCGCTGGAAGAGTGAGGGAGAGCATGACCGGTGTCATCAGCCAGGAACAGCCACTGCTGATCGGCGGAGCGTGGGTGAAGGCCTCCGACGGCCGTACCTACGACAAAGCCGACCCGTTCACCGGCGAGACGGTCACCCAGGCCGCCGCCGCATCGGTCACCGACGCGCGGCGCGCCGCCGACGCCGCCCACGACGCGTTCCGGACTTGGGCGGCGACACCTGCCGAGGAGCGCGCCCGACTGCTGCGTACGGCCGCCGACCTGCTCGACAAACGGGCCCCGGAGATCGCAGCGGTCATGACCGCCGAGTGCGGGGCGACGTTCGGCTGGGGCATGTTCAACTGCACCCTGGCCGCCGAGGTCTTCCGGCACGCCGCCACCCTCGCCGGCGAGACCGGCAAGGAAACACCCATTGACTCCCACGTCCCAGGCCTCAACGCCAGAGCGATCCGCCGCCCGGCCGGCGTCGTGACCGGCATCGCCCCCTGGAACGCACCCGTCATCCTCGCCGCCCGCGCCGTCGCCACCCCCCTCGCCCTCGGCAACACAGTCATCCTCAAAGCCTCCGAGAAATGCCCCCGCACCCACGCCGCCATCGCCGCCGCACTCCACGACGGCGGCGTCCCCCACGGCGTGATCAACCTCATCACCAACCAGCCCGAGGACGCGCCCGGGGTCGTCGAAGCCCTCATCGCCCACCCGGCCGTGGCCCGCGTCAACTTCACAGGCTCCACCCGCGTCGGCACCCTCATCGCCCGCGCCGCCGCCACCTACCTCAAACGCACCCTCCTCGAACTCGGTGGCAAAGCCCCCTTCATCGTCCTGGCCGACGCCGACCTGGACGAGGCCACCGCCGCAGCCAACTTCGGCGCCTTCATGAACTCCGGCCAGATCTGCATGAGCACCGAACGCATCGTCGTCGACCGCAGTATCGCCGCCACGTTTGAAGCCAAGCTCACCGCCAAGGCCGAGGCCCTCACCGTCGGCGACCCCCGCGACCCCAACACCCGGATCGGACCGGTGATCAACGAGGCAGCGGCCCGCCGTATACGAGAGCTCATCGCCGACGCCGAGGCCAAGGGCGCGCGCGTGCTGACCGGCGGCACCGCCAAGGGACTGCTCGTGGAGCCGACCATCGTCGCCGACGTCACACCCGACATGCGCCTGTACGCCGAGGAGTCCTTCGGCCCGGTCGTCACCTTGATCGCCGTCGACGGCCCCGACGAGGCCGTCCGCGTCGCGAACGACACCGAATACGGCCTGTCCGCGGCCGTCTTCGGACGCGACCTCACAACCGCCGAGAACGTGGCCCGCCGCATCAACTCCGGCATCTGCCACATCAACGGCGCCACCGTCCACGACGAACCCACCATGCCCTTCGGCGGCGTCAAGCACTCCGGCTGGGGCCGCTTCGGCAGCACCGCCGCCATCGACGAATTCACCGACCTGCGCTGGCTCACCACCCAACACGGCACCCGTCAATACCCCATCTAGCGCATCCCGATGCCGGTGACTCAACACACACTCTGATGCCCTGACGTGCGAAGGCGCCGTCCGCACGGGCCTGCGACCGCCATTGAGTCACCGGCATCACATCCAGGCCCCGACGCGGTGCCGCGCTCTCCGAACGGAAGGCCGGAACACACCCCGGCCGGAATGGATCCTGAACAAAATGACTGCCGACCCGCCCAACCTGGACACCCGTGAGTTCCGCCGCGTCCTCGGACACCTGCCCACCGGCGTCACGGTCATCACCGCCTACGCGGCCGGCGGAACCCTGGCCGGCATGGCCGCCAACTCCCTCACCTCCGTCTCCCTCGACCCCCCACTCATCCTCATCTGCCCCGCCAAGACCTCCACCACCTGGCCCGCCATCCGCGAGGCCGGCACCTTCTGCGTCAACGTCATGGCCGGCCACCACGAACCCCTCTGCCGCCGCTTCGCCCAGCGCCACACCGACCGCTTCGCAGACGTCGCCTGGCACGCCCGCACCACCGGCCCCGCCCTCGACGACGCACTCGCCTGGCTGGAATGCGAGATCGTCGAGGAATACGAAGCCGGCGACCACACCATCGCCATCGCCGCCGTCACCGCCATCGAAGCAGCCACACCGCAGGCCCCACTGGTCTTCTTCAAGGGACAGTACGGCACCTTCACCACCGAGAGCGCAGACGAACCGCACCGGGCACACTCCATACCTCGCGCGTCCTGACCCCGCAAGCCACATTGAGACCAGGAGCTTGTCCATGTCCGTAACCGACACATCCATGGCAAAGGACGCGCGCGCGAGCGCTCCCGCCGAACAAGCCGTCCTGCGCGCCGTACCCAAGCAGTTGTACATAGGCGGCAAGTGGCTCGATGCGGCCGGCGGTGGCACACTCCCCGTGGAGGACCCGGCGACCGGCCAGACGCTTGCCGAGGTCTCCGATGCGACGGTGGACGACGCGCTGGCCGCACTGTCCGCCGCCGACCAGGCGTTCCCCGCGTTCCGAACGGTCGCGCCGCGCGAGCGAGGAGACATCCTCCGCCGTGCGTACGAGGCGATGGTGGACCGCACCGAGGAACTGGCACTTCTGATGACGCTGGAGATGGGAAAGCCGCTGGCCGAGGCCCGCGCCGAAGTCTCCTACGCGGCGGCCTTCTTCCGCTGGTACGCCGAAGAAGCGGTGCGGGTCAGCGGCCGCTACACGGCCAGCGAGTCGGGCACCGGCCGGGTGCTGACGATGAAGCAGCCGGTCGGCCCGTGCCTGTTCATCACACCGTGGAACTTTCCTCTGGCCATGGGCACGCGCAAGATCGGCCCCGCGATCGCGGCGGGCTGCGCGATGGTGATCAAACCGGCCGAGCAGACGCCGCTGTCGATGCTGATGCTGGGCCGGATTCTCGAGGAAGCGGGTCTGCCCGCCGGCGTGCTCAACATCGTCACGACGTCGGCGGCGGGCCCCGTCATGGAGCCGCTGATCCGGGACCCGCGGCTGCGCAAAATTTCCTTCACCGGTTCGACCGAGGTCGGGCGCCTGCTCATCGCGCAGTCCGCGGAGCAGGTCCTCAAGGTATCGATGGAACTCGGTGGCAACGCCCCGTTCCTGGTGTTCGAGGACGCCGATGTGGACGCGGCGGTGGAGGGAGCCCTCATCGCCAAGATGCGCAACGGCGGCGAGGCATGCGTGGCGGCCAACCGCTTCTACGTCCACGAGGGCGTCGCCGAGGAGTTCGCGACCAAACTGGCCGAGCGGATGGGCGCGTTCAGGGTCGGCCGCGGCACGGAAGAGAGCGTGCAACTGGGCCCGCTCATCGACGAGGCACAACGCACCAAGGTCGCCGATCTCGTCGCGGACGCCGTGGCCAAGGGGGCGCAGGTGCTGTGCGGCGGGTCACGCGTCGACGGACCCGGCTACTTCTACGAACCCACCGTGCTCGGACGACTCGCCGCGGACAGCGACCTCCTCACGGACGAGATCTTCGGGCCGGTCGCACCCGTACTCGCCTTCACGAGCGATGACGAGGCGATCACGGCCGCCAACGGCACCCAGTACGGTCTGGCCTCTTACGTCTATACGCGCGACCTCGCCCGCGCCTTCCGCGTGATGGAGTCCCTGGAGACCGGCATGATCGGGCTCAACCAGGGGATGGTCTCCAACGCCGGTGCCCCCTTCGGCGGGGTGAAACACTCGGGCCTCGGCCGCGAAGGAGGCCCGGAGGGCATCGACGACTATCTGGAGACCAAGTACGTGGCCATGGGCATCTGAGCTTGGCATCCGAGGGCCAAGCCAGCTCGACGGCGTCGCCGCGGACTTCCCCGGTCTGCGGACCGTGATGGCGCACCCCGCGGTGCCGTGGATCGACACACAGATCTCTGTCGCACCACCCACAAGGCCGACGTGTTCATCGACCTGTCGGGATGGTTACCCACGCACTTCCCGCACCAGCTGGTCCGGCAGCTCGGCGGCCCCCTGCTCCACAAGGTCCTGTTCGGCTCCGACTTCCCGGTCGTCACGCCGGACCGCTGGTTCGCGGATTTCAGCAAACTCGAGGTGAAGGAGGAGGTCAAGCCGTTGATCTTCAAGGAGAACGCGCTGGACCTGCTCGGTCTAGGAGGTATGGCATGAGTGAGGCTGCGCATGGACTGGGAGACGACCACGCCGAGCTGCGTGCGGTCGTGCGGAAGCTGTGCGAGGACCAGGTCGCGCCGCACGCGGCCGAGGTGGACGAGAACGGCGCCTTTCCCGAGGCGTCGCTGAAGGCGCTGGTCGAGGCACGGATGCATTGCGTCACGCTCCCGGAGGCCTACGGCGGCGAAGGAGGCGACTACCTGGCAGGTGTGGTGGTGGCGGAAGAGGTCGCCCGCGCGTGCACCACCACTCAGCAGGTCATGGGCTCCAGCAAACTCTTCTCCCTTCCGCTGCTCCTCGGCGGAACCGAGGAGATCAAACAGCGGTATCTGCCGCGGATCGCGTCAGGACACTTGATGGCCGCGTTCGCGCTGTCCGAGCCCGAGGCCGGCTCGGACGCCGCGGCGATCTCCACACGAGCGACGGCGGTCGACGGCGGCTGGGTGCTCAGGGGCACCAAGCGGTGGATCACCAACGCGGGCCGGGCGGACGTCTACGTCGTGTTCGCCTCCGTGGATCCCGCGAAGGGCGCCCGCGGGCTCGCGGCCTTCGTCGTCGAGGCCACCGACTCGGGGCTGTCCTTCGGGGCGCCGGAGAAGAAGATGGGCCTGAAGGGCTCCCCCACCCGCGAGGTCTACCTCGACGACGTCTTCGTACCCGCCGACCGCATGGTGGGCGAGCCCGGCCAGGGCATGCGGCTGGCGCTGGGCACCCTGGACCGCAGCCGGGCGACCGTCGCCGCGCAGGCCGTCGGCATCGCCCAGGGCGCCCTGGACTGCGCGACCGCGTACCTCAAAGAACGCAAGCAGTTCGGCCGGCCCCTGGCGGAGTTCCAAGGTCTGCAGTTCATGGTGGCCGACATGGAGATGCAGGTCCGCGCCGCACGTCAGCTGACCTACGCCGCGGCCCGGGAACTCGACGCGCACGGCGGGGACATCAAAACCGCCGGCGCGGTGGCCAAGTGTTTTGCCTCGGACACGGCGATGAGAGTGACGACGGACGCGGTCCAACTGCTGGGCGGCTCCGGCTACGTCCGCGACTTCCCGGCCGAGCGCATGATGCGCGATGCGAAGGTCACCCAGATCTATGAGGGCACCAATCAGATCCAGCGCATCGTGATCGCCCGTGCGCTGCTGGGACGGTGAGACGGCCGACAGGCATCAGTCGGCCATGTACCTGACCCTGCGCGCCCGCCGGGGTTTCGGCGTCCGCAGCGCCCGGCTGATTTCCCGGGCACAGGCGCGCAGAACGGGAATGTGCTCGGCTCGGGAGCGCCCTTAAGAGGTGCTTACCACTCCGTGACGCGACCACGCGGTCGCCGAAACCGGTGACCGGAACCGCGATACCGAGCAACACGCGCGTCGACGTACCCGTCACACACCAACCAGCCCTCACGCCTGGCACCGACCCATATGCGGCGCAGGCTGGCTACCTCGGCAAGCGTTCTGCTGCCGTACCGGACCAGCGGACGGCCAGCACCTCTTCCTGGAGCGCGCGATCAGCGTGCGCCAGGAGGACCAGGCCGCCCGATCCTGTATGAGCCGGTATCCGCCTGCCCACGCCAGCGGAATGCCGTCGAGCGCCTGTCGTGCTCTGAGCTGTTCCACGACGAGGACGTCGGTACCGTCCAGCACCGCCAGCTGCGTGTGCGGTCGGGTCGCCGCGTGGATGTCCTCCAGGTGCAGCATCGCCGCCTCTCGGAGATCGCGGGCACGCGCTCCGAGAGGCGGCGAGTTCCCACAAGCGCATGCCGATCCGCACCCGGCCCGACGGCCCCGCTCCAGGAAGCCGACCTCGGTGAGCTGACGGACCAGACGGAGGGCGGTCGCGACGGGAATGCCGGCCTTGCGGGCGATCTCCGCGACGGTGAACACGGGACGGTCGTGCTCGAAGGCATCCAGAAACCAGTGCCGCAGCGCGATCACGGACTCATGAGCGTCCGGACGTGCCTCCTCACCAGAAACAGTGAGCGGGCCCGGGGCTGTGCCGGAGTCCCCACAGGCCGTCGATGCTTTCACCCCGCATGTATGCGGTGTCGTGTCGGACCTGGTCCGCCAGGCCGGCGAACGGGCGGCGGCACACCAGCGTGTCTGTTGACTACCTCTGGTCGTCAGCCGTGGTTGGGCGCAGCGAACTGTGCCGAGTCGAAGATCACCACTTCACGGCAGAGCAGGAAGAAGGAGAGCGAGGGCTGGGAGAACGTGCCGTGCTTCTCCTGATGCTCGGCGATGCCCTCGGCATAGCGACGGAACAGCGACAGGGCCTCCGTCTCGTCGAACCACAGGGCGGAGTACGCCACGTACTCCGGCAGTTCGGAACCGCCGAAGTACTCGGTCATGGCCTGTCCGGGGATGACCGTGTTCCATTCGTAGCCGCGCAGCGCGGCGGCGAGCTCGGGGTCGCCGTCGAGTACCTCGCGGTGCGCCCGCTGCCAGCGGTCCTGTACCTCTTCCGCCGGCAGGCCCTCGGCCGCGCCGAGGAAGTGCAGGATCTTCACGTCGCTGTCACGCGGCTCGGTCCGCCCCGTCCGGGTCTCGTTCACCAGGAGGCTGACGGCGGCGGGCAGGTCGCTGAAATTGGCGCCGTCGGGCCCGACGACGTCCCGGGTGAACGGCTGCTCGAAGTTCTTCCGCATGGACTCGACGTCGCTGAAGCCGAGCTCGGTCACGGAGTCCCGCGGGAAGGTGACCTGGTAGGCGTTGTCCCCGGTCGCGCCGTAGGCACTGTCGAAGACGTGGTTCTGGATGTACTTGCCCGTGGGCGGCGGGCCTGCCGGTGCGGCGGGTGCCTGGTCACCCTCCGGCATCGGGGGTGCGAGCTTGGCGTGGACGTTGACGATGTAGTCGATGTACTCGGCGTGCGTCATGTCGGGCCGACGACGGAGAACGGCGACGAGCTTTACCATCATTGATCCCCTTCGGAAATGAGAGATACCGGATTCCGGCGTGGCCAGGCAGCGACCGTTCGTCGCTCCGCGATGTCCGGCTGTGCTGAGCCAGCCTGTCGCGGCGCTGTCTCGGCCGCACCCGCGCGCGGCCGCGGCGGGCGCGACGCGCACCGACCGGCGCGACCGTCGGGCAGGTCCTGGAGCGGGCCGAGATCGCGGATGGGGGGGGACGGCGGGTGCTTCGTGGAGCTGCGGCGACGTGCGGACGCCGTGGTCGATGGCGTCCATGGCGTCGGGCCGGTGCTTCCGGATGGTAACGGGGAATCCGATCGTCCGGGGCCAGACCGTCACACTACGCAACAGTTCCTCCTCGCAGCCGTTCATCCACACGTGGACAGTCGGACGTCGTATTGCGCAGCACACCTTCCACGTCAGCACTGGCCGCACGGCACACCCCGTGGCGGCTTCCGCATGTGTCCCCTGCGAAGGCCGGAAAAGCAAGTACCGGCGTTCACAAACCACGACCCGATGGTCCGGCTGCCCGAAAATCGAGGCCGCGACCGGATCCGTCGGGCGTAGCCCGCGAGAGCGAGATCGAAACATTCGTGCACGCAGAGGACCCTTCGCGCGGATGATCGCCGCACTGCGGCGGCGGACAAGCGGCCCGCCGGAGACACTTACCCAATGTGAACTATGATTTACATTGAATTACGCGCTTGTCAAGCGCGAGGGACCAGTCGGTCTCACACCGCGTCGGACCGGGACGCGTCGGCCGGGCCCAGCAGACAGCCCGTGATCGTCCGCCGGAGCTGCTCGGTCAGGTCGGTCCAGGGCAGCGCTCGCCGGGGCTCGAGATGCTCGCCGAGCACGAGGCGATGCGCGCAGGCGGCGTAGATCAGCCGGTGGGCGAAGTCGATCGCCGCCTCAACATCCTGATGGTGTCGGAGAGCCGGTGCGGCCAGCATTACCAGGGCGCGAAAAACCCGGCCGCCTTCGACGTTGATGTTCGTGCCGCGCTCGAGTACGACAGGACTACTGAGGCCCAACAGCAGGAACACGCGCAGCAGCGGGGCATGCACCCGAAAGCTCTCGACCATGCCGGTGACCGCCACGCCGATCACCCCGGCCGGCGCAGTGGTCGCCGACAGGCCGCTCTCGCCCTATTACTCATGAAAATCGACGCTGAACTGCTCGGCGAAGCGGGCCTGTACAGCAAGCAGCAGCCGCTCCTTGTCGCCGAAGCGTCGGTGGACGCTGTCTACCGAGACCTCTGCTCCCGCGGCGACGGCCGCCATCGTCAGCGCCTCAGGCCTACCCTCCTCCAGCAGCCAACCCCGTGGCGAAGATGCGTTCCCGGGTCTCGCGGCTGCGTTTCTGGAGGGCGCGTGGTTCAGAGGATGAGTCGATGGTCACGCGGATCAGCGTACGGCGTTGACACAAGAGGACGAAAAGTAAATGATAGTTCGCATTCACTCCCCGGGCGGCCTGTCCCGCGTTCCGGATCTCGGCTTCGGCATCAACCACAGGCACCCGGAGGTCTGACAACCGAAACGACTCGGTTCTATCGGAGAGGCTCGTGAAGGCACGCTCGAAACACACACCCGAACGCGAGGGTGAGATCTACGGGACCGTGTTTCGCCTGGTCGGCGAGCATGGCCATGAGGGGTTGACGGTGCAGCAGATCGCCACCGCGGCCCGTGCCGGTAAGGCGACGCTCTACCGGCGCTGCGATAGCAAGCCCCGTCTGGTCATCGAGGCGCTGCGGCACGCCACGCCGCTGCCGCCGGTCGGCATCGATCGCCAGCCGGCTCACCGACTCGCTCTCCGGCCTCGGCGGGAGCCTGCCAGGATCGAGCACCGACTCTCTGACGCCCGCGCTCGTCCATTCGCTGCCTGACGCGATCCGCGACCAGGTTGTCCACGCCTACGCGGACTCGCTACTGCCGATCTTCGCCAGCCTGGCCGCGGTCGCTGTCGCTGCCTTCGTCCTCGCGCTGTTCCTGCCCAATCGCAAGCTGGGCGAGAACGAATCAGCGCCACGTGCGAGAAGCGACCAAGCGACGCCGCAGACCTCTGCGGCCAACTGAGGAAACGATCCCTTCACACCATTTGCCCCCATATCAACATCCACCAGGAGGTACCAGCGATGGCGCAACCAGAACTCAGGTTCCTGTTCGACATGACCGTCACCATGGGCGAGGGTGTCGAGATCGGCGAAACACCCTACGGTCGGATCGCGTTCCAGCACGCGGTGGGCGGAACCGTCTCGGGGCCACGTCTCGAAGGGGAAATCCTCCCCATCGGCGGCGACAAGGTGGTGGGCCGCACCGACGGTGCACAGGAACTCAATGTCCAGGCCATCATCAAAACCACGGACGGGCACCACATCCTCATGTCCTACCGTGGGCTGATCCGGCCGACCCCGGCCACCGAGGGAGCGGACGGGATCCCTGAGGTGTACTGGCGCACCGCGCCGTTCTTCGAAACAGCGGCGGAGCCCTACCTCTGGCTCAATGGCGTGCTCGCCGTGGGCTATGGCACCTTCAGCGACGGCAAGGTGAGCTACAAGGTCCACGAGGTCCTCTGAGTAGGACCACCCGAGCTGGGCTGACCAGTCCGCGACCGCCGCGAGGCCGTACATCGACATCGACAAAACCCTGTGGGAGCCGTCCATCAGTGACGGCTCCCACGGCGCGTTGCAGATCATCACCCTGGCCGCCAGGGCCGGGACTTCGTCGGAGACCTCTGCGGCCCAGCCGACGAGAGGCACGGGGCGTCTCCCGGCCAGCCCTCCCATTCACACGCAGGGCCACCCGCCCGCCTGGTACCGGAGAAGATCACCAGCTGACCTGCTCCTCCCCTGCGTGGGCCACCGCAAGGTCCCGCTGCTGCGCTGACGGCGGGAGGTGAGCAGCCGCGCATCAAGAGGGCTACTCAAGACGGATAATGCGAACTAGCATTTCCATCATTCGCTTGAGATTGTCAACCTGTTCGCTAGACTTTTGCGGTGAGTAGCGACGCACCCCCGACACCGGCTGCCCGCCAGGCGCGCAGCCGCGAAACCCAGAACCGCATCTTCGACGCCGGCATGCGCCTCCTGGAGGAGGGCGGACCGGGGGCGCTGGCCATGGCCGCGGTCGCCGAGGCCGCCGGGGTCTCGGTGGGCAGCGTCTACCGACGCTTCGGCGACAAGGAGCGACTGCTGCTGGCCATCCAGAAGCAGTTCACGGACGAGTTGGGCGCGGAGTTCTTCCGAAGCCTGGCCGACCTCGACATCTCGACGGCGACACCCGCCTCCGAGGTAATCGCGGCCGCGGTGGAGGGCGCCACGGGAGCCTTGCATACCCACGCCAAGCTGATGCGCGTGTTCATGCTGCTGGGCACCGAGAACGAGGCGGTTTTCGAGCATGGTTCGGCCGTCAGCACCCAGGGTAATCGGGCCTTTCGTGACATGGTCATGCTTGCTGCGCCCGCGCTGCGACATCATGCGGACGTCGAGGCGGCCATCGACTTCGCCTTCCGACTGATCTACGCGACCTGCGCCCACCGGATCATCCACGGCGAGTACCTGGAATCGCGCCGCCCCCTGCCCTGGCCCGACCTGGTCGACCAGCTGCGGCGCGCTGTCACGGCCTACTTGCTGGACCCCGCTTTGGAAGCGCCCGCCGACGGCCACTGACAACCGCACGCCTCACATTGACAGAAGCCCGCGTGAGTGTGAACCTGACTTCACACTTAACGCGAACATGGGTTTACATTCCAGGGGGGGGCGAAAGGTGCGGAGCGTGGACAAGATTTTCGACGTCGCAATCGTGGGTTACGGCCCTACCGGCATGGTGGCGGCTTCCCTGCTCGGGCAGTTGGGTCATGACGTCGTGGTGTGCGAGCGGTGGACCTCGCTGTACGGGCTGCCCCGGGCGACGCACATCGACGACAACACCGCGCGCGCGGTGCAGGCCGCCGGCGACGTGGACGAGGCGCTGCGCGATGCGTCGCCCACCAGGTATCAGTGGGTCAACGGCAAGGACGAGCAGCTGATGCTGAGCCCGGAGCCGGTGGTCGGGCCGCACGGCTTCCGCACCCAGAACTCGATCTACCAGCCCGACGTGGAGGACGCGATCGACCACCGCGTCCGGACTCTGTCCAACGTGGAGGTCCGGCAGGGCTGGACCGTCAACGGGCTGCGCGAGGACGGGGAGAGCGTCGAGCTGACGCTCACCCCGTGGCGAGCCGCCGACGGCGACGGTACGGAGCAGCGGGTGCGCGCCCGCTATGTCATCGCCGCGGACGGCAGCAAGAGCGACATCCGGCGGATCCTCGGCATCGAGCGTGACGACTTCGGTTTCAACGAGCAGTGGCTCAACGTCGACGTCGAGTGGCTGCGTCCGGCGCCGGCGAGGTTCGCCAGCGCCAAGCAGTACTGCGACCCCGCCCGCGGGCACATGTACATCAACATCGGCGAGAAGCGGCAGCGCTTCGAGTTCGCCCTGCTGGAAGGGGAGACGCAGGAGGAGTTCGAGCGGCCGGAGACCGCCTGGCGCCTGCTGGAGGAGAAGCACGGGCTCGGACCCGAGGACGTCCGGTTCATGCGGCAGATCGTCTACACCTTCGAAGCGCGCGAAGCCCAGCGCTGGCGCACCCAGCGGGTCTTCCTCACCGGCGACGCCGCCCACACGATGCCGCCGTACGCCGGCCAGGGAGCCTGCTCCGGCATCCGCGACGCGGTCAACCTCAGTTGGAAGCTCGACCTCGTCCTGCGCGGCCTGGCCGAGGACTCCCTCCTGGACACCTACGAGCAGGAGCGCCGACCCCACACCCATGGCATCACCCAGATGTCGTTGATGATGGGTGCGGTTGCCAACATGCACGACCCGGTGGCCGCCGCGGAACGCGACGAGATGTTCAAGAAGGGCGGCCCGCCACCGATCGAACCCGGGCCCATGGTCGCCGAGGGCATCCTCCACCACGAGCCGGACGGCACCGTCCAACGGCCTGTCGGCTTCCTCGTCCCTCAGGGCCGCGTCAGCGTCGGCGGGCTGACCGGGCGGTTCGACGATGTCGTCGGACGCGGATTCGTCCTCGTCTGCAACACCGACGTCACCAAGGCCCTGGCGCCGGAGCAGCTGGCCTTCCTCGAGCAGCTCGGCAGTCGCGTCGTACGAATCGGCCGCGACTTCGTCGACGAGGACGGCGTGTACGAGGCGTACCTGCGCGAACTCGGCGCGGTCGCCTTCCTCGCCCGCCCGGACTTCGTGCTCTTCGGCGCCGCCACGGACGACAAGGACCTGCCCGCGCTCGTCGACGAGCTGCGCACCGGCCTGGCCTGGTCGCCTGCCCAGGCGGAAGCCGTAGCCAAGTCACCGGACCCGGTCGTCGAGGCCCTGCACCGGGCGATGCCCTACACCCGGCTGGTCGACTGCGGCATGAACCCCGCCGACGCCCGCACCCTGCTGGCCGACACGGTAAACGGCCGCTCGTGGATCGCCGTCGCCGACGAGCTGGCCGGCCGCCGCGCCCGCGCGGCGGAGACCGCGCTGGCCGCGGGACACCCGCTCACCGCTCGCCAGTCCTACCGGTGGGCCGTCGGCGCGGCCCTGTTCGCGCAGATGGCGGAAGACACCGACACGCCCCTCAAGAAGGACCTCTACCGCCGCTACACCCAGCTGGTCGGTAAGGTCGCCGAGCTCAGCGAGCCGGCCATCGAACGTGTCGAAGTGCCCTACCGCGACGGCCAATTGGTCGGCTGGCTCAGCCTGCCGCCGTCCGGGACGGCGGAGGCGACGGTCGTTCTGTGGGGCGGGCTGAGCGGCTGGGGTGCCAACTATCTGCGCGCCGCCGACGCCTTGAACGCGCGTGGTCTGGCCTGCCTGCTCGCCGAGGGGCCGGGTCAGGGCGAGGCACGGCTGGAGCATGAGCTGTTCATCGACGAGGACGCCGTGGACGGCTTCGCCCGGTTCCTCGACATCGTCGCAGCCGACCCCCGCCTCGGCGACGCCATCGGCGTGCAGGGCAACAGCTTCGGCGGACTGTTCGCCGCGCACCTTGCGGCACGCGACGCGCGGGTCAGCGCCTGCGTGGTCAACTGCACTCCCACCGGCTCCCGACCGGCGCAGCCGCCGACGCAGCCGCCAGCCCAGGCCGGGCCGCCCGCCTTCGCCCAGATGACCGCCGCGATCGGCGCACAGGACGGTGCCCGGCTCGCCGCCGTCCTGGGCACCTTGCAGTTCGACCCGGCCGTCCACCGGATCGGCTGCCCCGTCCTGGCCCTGCACGGAGGGGCCGACCCCTTCATTCCGGACGCCGCGGCCCTGGCCCCCTTCGCCGAAGCGGCCGGCTCGCGCGGGGAGCTGCGCACCTGGCCCGACGGCGAGCACACGCTCTACAACCGCGCCGAGGAGCGCGACGCGCTGGTCGCCGACTGGTTCGCCGAACATCTCGCACCGGTCTCCGAGGCCTGAGCACCGGTCACCACATCGGTAGGGAGTTCGCCCGCCAGGTACTGGCGGGCGAACTCCTTGTTCGCGCCGATGTAGGAACCGGTGACCCGGGCGATCCTGCCGGCCGCCAGCAGCACGGCCAGGCCCGAGTCGAGTGCTCCGCCATTGTTGGAGACCACTCCCAGGCCGGTCGCCCCCTGCTCGTACAGCGCCTGGATGAGTAGGTTCGGCACGCCGCTGAGCCCGAATCCGCCGACGGCGAGCGAGGCGCCGTCCGGGATGTCCGCCACGGCGTCGGCAGCGGACGGGATGACTTTGTCCATGTCGGGTGAGACTCCGTACGTTCCGGTGATGACGACGGTGCGATCGCGGACGGTGCCGCGCGCGATGTCAGGCGGTGGGCGGTTCCCCGGCCCAGGCGGCGCACAGCAGCTGGGTGAGACCCTCGGCAGTGACCTCACGCGGATTGGCGTACGGATGGGCCAAGGCGAGCTCGACGATCCGGTCGATGTCGCCTTCCGCCATGCCGAGTTCGCGCAGCGACCGTGGGGCGCCGAGACGTCCGGCGAGTTCCCACAGGGAGGTCGCCGGGTCGGCGCTGCCGCCCAGGGCCCGGCCGAGTGCGGCGGCGGCTTCGGGGGCTGCCTGCTGGTTGTAGGCGAGGGCGTGGGGAAGCACGACGGTGTGGGTGGGTGCGTGCGGCAGGTCGAGAGTGCCGCCGAGGGTGTGGCACAGCTTGTGGTGCAGCGACATGGTGGTGGCGCCCAGGCAGGCGCCGCACAGCCAGGCACCGTACTGAGCCCGGGCGCGCGCCGCGAGGTCGGTGCCGTCGGCGACGACGGCCGGCAGGGCGGAGGCGAGGGCACGGACACCCTCCTCGGCCATCAGGCTGATGACGGGTGAGGCGTCCGGCGCGTAGAGGGCCTCGACGGCGTGCGCCAGGGCATTCATGCCGCTGGTGGCGGAGGCCGCCGGCGGAAGGCTCACGGTCAGCTCGGGGTCGTACAGGACACTGACCGGCAGGACCCGGGGGTCCCTCCCGGTGCGCTTGCGGCCGTTCTCGGTCAGTCCCCACACCGGGGTCATCTCGGAGCCCGCGTACGTCGTCGGTACGGCGATGATCGGCAGGCCGTGCTCCAACGCGATGGCCTTGCCCAGGCCGATCGCCGAGCCGCCGCCCACCGCGACGCAGCCGTCGGCGCCGAGCTCCGCAGCGCGGTCGCGGGCTGCGGCGGCAGACTCGACGGGGACGTGCATCCGGGCGTGCGGATGGACGCCCGCTGCCCGGTCGCCGAGCAGACCGGCGATGGTCTCGCCGAGTTCCTGCTGCTCGGGGGAGCACAGGACGAGGACCCGTTTGAAGCCGGCCTTGTCGATCTCATCGGCGAGCTGGGCGACCACACCAGGGCCCATGACCACACGCATCGGCAGCGCCTGGTAGCTGAAGCGGAGCGGGGTGTTCATGCGGAGGTCTCCTGGCGGTTCTCGCGGAGCAAGGTGATGTCGAAGTGGGCGGCGCGATAGGGGTTGTCGAAACCCAGCTCGGCCGCGCGGACCGGGTTGTCGACCGGCGCGAAGTCGCGTACGAGGCTCTCCTTGACGCCGAAGACGACATCGGAGGCGATGTACGGGCAGTCCCTGACGAACAGGTGGGTGACAAGCGGCCGGTGTCCCTCGGCGGTCACCAGGAAGTGGACGTGTGCGGGCCGGTTCGGGTGGCGGCCGGTGGCTTTGAGGAGTTCGCCGACCGGGCCGTCGGCGGGGACCGGGTAGTGGCGCGGCACGATGGAGCGGAACCAGAACTCCCCGTTGTCGTCCGTGGTGAACAGCCCGCGCAGATTGCGCTCCGGCTGGATGCCAGGCTGCTGCACGTCGTAGTAGCCCTCGGCGTTCGCCTGCCAGACGTCCACCGAGGCGTGTGCGAGCGGTGTGCCGTCCTGGTCGGTGACGCGGCCGGTGACCAGGCACTGCTCGCCCTTGCCGTCCAGGGCGATGCGGTCGCCGTTCTCGCGGGCCGGGGATTCGACCATGTGGAAGGGGCCCAGGACGGTGGACTCGGTGGCCAGGTCCAGAGAGCGGTTGTTGATGGTCTCCACCAGCATGGAAACCCCCAGCACGTCGGAGAGCAGGATGAACTCCTGGCGTACGTCGGTACACGCCTGGCCGGTCCGGGTGAGGAAGTCGATGGCGACTTCCCATTCCTCGTTCGTCAGCTCGACGTCCTTGATGAAGCCGTGCAGGTGCCGCACGAGCGACGAGAGCACCTGCTTCAGCCTCGGGTCGGTCTGTGCCCCGAGGCTGGCGATGACGGTTTCAGCGGACTTTCCCTCACTGAACAGGGACGGGTCGTTCATCTCCCCACTCCTCCTTCTGGGTTGTATGTGTAGGTATGTCTCAAGGTGTACGTACCTCTCGGGGGTGCACGTATGTCTCGGGGTGTGTACGTACGTGACGGCCAGGCAGGAGCCGGCCGCCTGCCGGTGCCACGTCTGGTGTCACGTCTCCTGCATCACGCATCGTTCACCGAACGGGGAGATCCCGGCCGGTGACAGCGACTGCTCCAGCTCGTCGACGAGCTCCCCGAGGTCGATGGCCTCCGAGCGGCCCCCGAAGGCGTAGGAGTCGGGCCGAACCACGACCACCTGAGTGTTTCTTTCACGCAGATACGCGAGACAGCCACCGGTGGTGTCGACCACCGCGTCAGGGCCGGCGTCCTGGCCGACCGGCACGACATGCATCACGGCCGCTCCCACGTCCTCCAGGAACCGCCTCTGCCGCGGCGACAGCAGGGCTGCGGGGTCCGCTGTGGACAGGACGGCGAACCCGGAGCCGACGACGTCGTCGAAGAGCCCGGTCCGGCCGGCGTGGGAGACCCGGAACTGGGGGAACAGGTGCCCCGCCAGCTGGTTTCCGCCGGACCCGGACGCGGAGAGCGCACCCGGGCCGAGCACGGCCGGCGGCGCCGGCGGCAGCGCCCGTGCCGGGTCACCTCCGGCGGAGATCATGTTCCGGTCGCGTGCTGCCGCGGCCTCGGGGTCGGCGACGCAGATGACCTGCCCGAGAGCGACCGACGTCTGGATCGCGTGCTGCACGTGCTGTCTGCGTTCCGAGGTGTAGGTGTCCAGGAGCTCGTCTCCGGCCCGGCCGCTGAGCACGAGGTCCAGCTTCCATGCGAGGTTGGCCGCGTCCCGCAGTCCCGAGCACAGCCCCTGGCCAGCGAACGGCGGCATCAGGTGCGCCGCGTCGCCCGCCAGCAGCACGCGCCCCCGGCGCCACTGCTCGGCCCAGCGCGCCTGGAAGGTGTAGACGGTGTGACGCTCGAGCGTGGCGTTGGCCGGGGTCAGTCCCCACGGCTCGAGCAGCCGCCACGCGGTGTCCGCCCTGTTCAACTCGTCGACCGTCTCGCCGGGCAGCCTCATGAACTCCCACCGGCGCCTGCCCGGACCGCCCGCGACGATCGTGTGCGGCCGCGCCGGGTCGCACACCTGCAGGTTCATAGGGGACCACGTGCGGGGCCGGCGCTCAATGACGTCGAGGATCAGCCAGTCGAAGAAGAAGCCCAGATCGGTGATCGGCACGCCCATGCGGTCGCGCACGAAGCTGTTGGCTCCGTCCGCGCCCACGACGTAGCGGGCACTGACCGTGCGGTGCCCGGCGGTCGCGCCGGTGAGCGTCAGCTCGACGTCCTCCGCGGTCTGCTGCATCCCGACGGCTTCCAGACCGCGGCACACCGAGACCGTGGGCAGACCGGCGACCGCGTCCTCGAGCACCGCCTCGACTTCGGGCTGGGAGTAGAAGCTCATCTCCGGCCAGCCGGACAGGCCGTCGCCCCACCACTTGATCTTCACGAGGGTCTCGCCGTGCTGGTTACGCCACTCGTACCAGTCCGGTACGGGGGCGGAGATCCGGGCGATCTCGTCGGCGAGACCGGCGTTCTGGTAGATGCGGCGCGCCTCGTGGTCGCACACCACCGCGCGAGGCAGCGGATAGCGTTCGGGGTACTTGTCGACGATGACCACGTCGTGTCCCGCCCTGCCAAGCAGCAGGGCGAGCATGAGTCCGACGGGACCACAACCGACAATCGCTACGTCATGACGCCGTTGGGGCACGATACCTCCTTGGATCGAGCAGACAGGCACAGCACGGCACGGCACGCACAGCGCCTACGGATGGCCGGCAAACGGCCCGGCCCGGCCTGCGGGCGTCAAAGTTATGAGCCGACAGCCCGGCAGGACATCCGCTTGGCGCGGGCCGGGAGCCGGATTGCGCGGTGAAGTTTTCGATCGCGCGAATCCGAGGCGATCCGTGCTGGTGGTACACGACGTCCGCGAGGGGCACGGGCGTCCACGGCGAGAGGCGGGCGCCACGGTGCGTCGGCATAGGGTCCTCGACACGCTCACCGCCACCGCCGGGTACGGTCGCGTCACACCCGACGACGACGCCGACACGGTGGGGCGGCCATTGGTGACCGATCAAGGTCGAAGCGCCGGTATGCGCGGCCCTGAGCTGCACCATCAGCCTTGTCGGCCGGCCGACAACGCTGCAACAATGCCGAAATGAGCCCCTCTCCCTTGACGCGGCACCTGTTGTGCCGCAATTCCGGATTCGAGGACTTCCGCGAGGGTCTCAACGCCCTGTTCTACCCGGCGGATGTCGCCGTCCTGCCCGGCTCCGGCTCCGGCGGAGCAGGAGGAGAGCTGCGTGGAGCTCGCACGGAGCACGTCACGGTCGGCTTGATGAGGTTCGGCCAGCCCACCCGCGTCGACCCCGGCTTCACGTCGTCCCACTACCACGTCAACGTCGTCCTCGACGGTACGATCGCGGCAGCCTCCGGCCCCCAGGAGACCGTGGCCGCAGCCGGCAGCGCGATGGTCTTCACACCCACACAGCACCACCGGCTCCTGAGCTGCGACACAGGCGCGAAGCAGCTCGGCATCAAAATCGACCGGCGCCTCGTCGACGCCGAGCTCGAAGCGCTGCTAGGCCGCCCGCTCCAGGCTCCGCTGGAATTCACGTTCGACTTCGACCTGACCTCCACACCCGGCCGCAGCTGGCGCAAGGTCCTGAACCTCCTGCTGACCGAACTGGACGGCACCGGTGGACTGATCGACGAGCACGCCGCCCGGCTCTATTACGAACGCCTGCTGGTGAGCGGTCTGCTACTCGCCCACACCCACAACTACACCGATGCGCTGCGGCGACCCGGCCCTCCCGCCTACCCGCGCACCGTGCGGCGCGTCGTCAACCTGATCGAGGCCCACCCGGAAAACCCGTACACGATGGGCGACCTCACCCGCGTGGCGGGAGTGAGCGCACGCCGCCTCCAGGAGGGGTTCCAGGAGCACATCGGCGTCTCACCCATGACGTACCTGCGCAATGTGCGCCTCGACCGTGTCCGTGCCGACTTGTCGGCGGGCACCTCGGGGGTCACCGAGTCGGCGCAGCGTTGGGGGTTCACCCACCTGAGCAGGTTCTCCGCCGCCTACCGGAAGCGGTTCGGATATGCCCCCTCCGAGACGCTGTCCAAAGTGCTCTTCAGAGGGCGTTTGATCTAGGCCGATCGCCCCTTATGTCCGAGCCAGTCGCGCGGCTCTACATGTGACGAGCGACAGTTCCGCGCCGTGCTCAGCCACTTTTGTTCCGGCTTGACGGCAAAAGGAAAAGCTCGGCAAGGCCGACTTCCAAGTCCGCCACGACCTGCGATTCGCCGCCACCAGGCCTTGGTCACCCGTGCGTTCTCGCTCTGCTGGAACACGTGGTTCGTCCCGCCGGGTCCCCTTCCCGAAACCAGCCCGTCACAACGCGTTTCTCATTGGATGGAGTCGCTCTGGAAGCGCTCCTGCGGCCGAAGTCATAGTCCTCGTGAGCGGTGCCGCCGTTGAGTTTCGGGCATCCGGCGCCCGCGCTTGCGACAGCTCAGACACGACGAAGTGCCGGAGGCGCCATGACTACTCACTCACCACCCGCGCTGGGCGACGACCGTGAAGGCGGAGAGTCCGGGTCCCTGCTGTCGGGGTACCTCAGCATCGCCCTCGTGACCGCGGTGCTCGGGCTGGTGCCCAACTTCAACGGAGACATCGCCGTCCGCTTGGGTATCAGTGGGGCCGACCTCACCTGGGCCGGCGACTGTGCCTTTGTGGGCGCGGCCGGCCCTGGGCGTCCTGCACTCGGACGTCGCGGCCAAGGCACCGGACGCGGCACGGGCGGCTGCCGGGGCGCTGAGCTCGGGTCTCGACAGCGCAGCCCAGGTCGTGGCGTGGGTGTGTGTCGCGATGGCGCTGTTCAGCGCCGTCGCCCTGTGGCCGAGGGCCCCGCGTGGCAAAGCGCGGGCCACGGGCGCCGGAGAAGAGCTGACCGGCGCCTCTGTTGAGGCCGAGCAGGCTCTGAACTGACCCTGCCCGGGTGGGCGGGGACCAGTCGTCGGTTCCGCGAGAAGAGCAAGTGCGTAAGTAAGTCCAGCAACCGGCGCCGGCCACGATCGGCCCGGTGCCGGTGCGGACCGCCGTCGGTCTCGGCGGCGGTGAGAGAGGGGACGGCGGCATGACGGAAACAGTGACGGGCAGTAACTCTGCCGACTTGACCATGCTGAGCGGGACCGGCTACGAACAGAAGTCCGAGTCCACGCAGATGGAGCTGGTTCAGGTCGGCCGGGGCACCCCCTACGGGGAGGTCCTGCGCCGCTACTGGCAGCCTGTCGCTCTCGCGAGCAGCGCCACGACCACACCGACCTCCATAAAGATCCTGGGTGAGGACCTCATCCTCTTCCGCACCCGCCGCGGCGTCCCGGCACTGATGTCGCCGCGCTGTGCGCACCGCGGAGCCTCGCTGTTCTACGGAGGTGTCGAGGACGACGGCATCCGCTGCTGCTACCACGGCTGGGTCTTCGACCCCCAGGGACGGTGCATCGAGCAGCCGTGCGAGCCGGAGGGCGGTCGGCATCGAGACCGGTTCCGCCAGCCCTGGTACCCCCTGCGGGAATACCACGGTCTGCTGTTCGCGTACATGGGTCCGCCGGATGCCGTGCCGGACTTCATCAAGTGGGACGTGCTGGAGGAGGATCTCGGCGAAGGCGAGATGATCATTGCCGATGACAACAGCTTCAGCGGCGGCGGTCCCAAGGAGCTGGACTTCAACTGGCTCAACCACTACGAGAACGTCCTCGACCCGTTCCACGTGCCGATCCTGCACGCCCGGTTCAGCGGCATCCAGTTCATCCCCGAGATGGGCGTCCTGCCCGAGTGCCGCTTCGCGTACACGGACACCGGCGTCGGCTGCTACTCGGTGCGCGATACGGACAGCGGCCGGAAGCTGTACCGGCTGACCGAGGCGGTCTTCCCCAACGTGCGCGTGGTCGCGAGTCCGCGTATGAGCTCGATGGGCCCCTCCCGGCTTCTGGGCTGGGTGGTTCCGCGTGACGACACCCACTTCGTCATCTTCACGCTGGCCCGTGTCACCGAGCCGGACGCCCTGGCCAAGGAGAGGACGCTGCAGGGCGGCAAGCCGTGGGCCGAGCTGACTCCCGAGGAGCACCAGCGGTTCCCCGGCGACTACGAGGCGCAGGGCAGCCAGGGCGCGCTCCCGGTGCACTCCCGGGAGACCCTGACCACCACCGACCAGGGCATCACGATGATCCGCCGCCTGATGGGCAAGCAGATCAAGGCGGTGCGCGAGGGACGGGACCCGATCGGCGTCACCCGTACCGGCGCGGACGTCACGCTCGAGGTCAAGGGCGGCACCTGGTGGGACGACGCCCCGTGGCGGACTGACGAGATGCGGCAGAAGGGAACCTTCTGATGGCACCCGACAGGCAGGTGCTGGTCCGGTCGATGACCTGCGAGAGCGCGGGCGTGCTGTCCCTCGAACTCGTGGACCCGGCCGGCGACGCCCTTCCCGGCTGGGAGCCGGGCGCCCATGTCGACCTGCACGTGGGCGGCCAGGTCCGCCAGTACTCCCTCTGCGGCGACCCCGGGGACACCCGCAGGTACCGGGTCGCGGTGCTGCATGAGGCCTCGAGCCGTGGCGGGTCGGACTTCGTCCACACCCGCCTGCGGCCGGGCGACGTGATCGGCCTGGCTGGCCCGCGCAACACGTTCCCCCTGGTCGACAGCCCCCGATACGTCTTCGTCGCCGGCGGCATCGGGATCACCCCGATCCTGCCTATGGTGGCCGCCGCCGAGGAACGGGGCCGCTCCTGGCGGCTGGTGTACGGGGGCCGTCGCCGCGCGTCCATGGCCTTCCTGGGCGAACTCGAACGCTACGGCTCGAAGGTCACCGTCCGCCCCGAGGACGAGTCCGGGCTGCTCGACCTGGAGCGTGAGCTGGTCCGGGAGCCTGACACGGTGGTCTACTGCTGCGGCCCGGAGCCGCTGCTGCGGGCGGTGGAGGGGCACTGCGCCGCCTGGCCCTCCGGCTCGGGGTCGCTCAAGGTCGAGCGGTTCGCTCCGCGCGAGCTGACGGCCGAGGAGATCGCCGAACGCGCCGCAATGGACGGCGCCTTCGAGGTCGTGCTCGCCCGCAGCGGCCGGGAGTTCGAGGTCCCTGTCGGCTGCTCCATCCTGGAGATGCTGGAGAAGAACGGGATCTGCCCGGACTCCTCCTGCGTGGAAGGCACGTGCGGGACGTGTGAGACCGCGGTGCTCGAGGGCGTACCGCACCACCGGGACAGCATCCTCGACGACGACGAGCGAGCGGCGGGCAAGACGATGATGATCTGCGTCTCGCGCTCCCGCTCACCGAGGCTGGTGCTGGACCTGTGACCCGAACACTGACAGAGCATTCCGTTCGCCCGGTGGCCGCCCTCGACGTGGACGGCGTAGTCGTGCTGGAGCACCCAGAAGTCCCGGTGGTCCAACACTCGGTCAGTGCCTACGGCCGCTGGCGTCGCGATGTGCTCGTGCCTCAGGTGGCTCCGGCCAGGCTGGCCCGGCTGTCCGCGTTCTTCGACTGCGTGTGGGTCAGCGCCTGGTCGCACACCGCCCATCCGGCGCTGAGCGAGGCACTGGGCCTGCCGGAGGAGGAATGGCCGTGGCTGGGGGCGCAGTTCGACAAACTGCCCGCCATCCGTGACTTCGCCGCGGGACGGCCGTGGGTGTGGATCGACGACGGCATCGACGATCTTGGTGTCCGGCCCGATCCGCCGGACGGTCTCCTGGTCCGGGTCCGGTCCGGTCATGGCCTTGCCGACGTCGACCCGGAGGAGCTGTTCGAGAAGCTCCGGTCGTGGCCGTTCACCGAGGCGGCGCGCGCGGGGTCGTTGCCGTCCTGATTCCGTGAAACGCCCGCACAGCGCGGTGTTCACGGCTGATGAGGACCGGGACACGGGGCGGGTTCGTCTCAGCGTGAGTGAATCGGCCCCGGTCGTGGTCCGCCGGTCGGCCCCACTCCGAGAAGTGGGGCGTGTCCGCGGCATGGCGGGTGAGCAACCCGAGTGCCTCATCGTCCACGAGCACTGAGCCGTGGGGAGACACGGCTGAGAAAAGATCAAGTTTCCTTACGATTGGATCAGTGTGGATGCATCGACCTGGGACCTTCCCGCCTCGCTGCGACTGGATCAGCGGGGTGCGGTTGCGGTCCTGACGCTCTGCCGGCCGCAGAAGCGCAACGCGATTGACGACGCGACCATCCAGGGCATCGGCCGTTTCTTCGACGCCGTGCCCGAGTGGGCCAAGGTGGTGGTGATCGCGGCCGAGGGCGACCACTTCTCGGCCGGTCTCGATCTCGGCGAGATGAGCGAGCGGGACGCGGTCGCCGGCGTTCACCACTCCCGCATGTGGCACGCCGCCTTCGCCAAGCTGGAGGGCGGCCGCGTCCCCGTCATCGCCGTGCTCAAGGGCGCGGTCGTGGGAGGCGGGCTTGAGTTTGCCACCGCCACCCATATGAGGGTCGCCGAGCGGTCCGCCTTCTTCGCCCTCCCCGAGGGCGCCCGGGGCCTGTTCGTGGGCGGCGGCGCGTCGGTGCGCGTCTCCCGCCTGGTCGGCGTGCAGCGCATGACCGACATGATGCTCACCGGCCGCGTCCTGGACGCCGAGGAGGGCCTGCGCGACGGCCTGGCGGACTACCTCGTCGACGAGGGCCAGGGCCTCGGCAAGGCTCTGAAGCTGGCCGAGCAGATCGCCGCCAACTCGCCGGTCACCAACTACGCGATCCTGCACGCCTTGCCGCGCATCGCCGAGACCGACCCCGAAACCGGTCTGCTGATGGAGTCGCTGATGGCGGCCGTCGCACAGAGCAGCCCCGAAGCCAAGCAACGAATGAACGACTTCCTGGCCGGCAAGGCCGCGAAGGTGGTGCGGTGATGAGCGAGATGACCCTCCCGGCCGTCCCCGAGGTGCTCTACGAGCCGAACGCGGAGGCTGTCGAGAAGGCCCATGTGACGGACTTCCTGCGCTGGCTGCGCGAGGAGCGCGGGCACGACTTCACCTCCTGGGACGCGCTGCGTCGCTGGTCGGTCGACAGCCTCGAGGATTTCTGGCAGAGCGTGTGGGACTACTTCGGCGTGCGTGCGCACACCCCGGCCACATCGGTGCTCGCGGACCGCACCATGCCCGGCGCGCGCTGGTTCCCCGGCGCCACGCTCAACTACGCCGAGCACTGCTTCGGTAATTCTGAGGACGCCGACACCCTCGCGGTCATCGGCGTATCGCAGACCCGAGACCGGGTCGAGCTCACCTTCGCCGAGTTGGCCGAGCAGGTGCGCCGCGTGCGCGCGGGGCTGAGGCGCCTCGGCGTCGGTCGGGGTGACCGGGTGGCGGCCTATCTGCCGAACGTGCCGGAGACGCTGGTGGCGTTCCTCGCCACCGCGAGCCTCGGTGCCATCTGGTCGGCTTGCGCCCCGGAGTTCGGCGCGCGCAGCGTCATCGACCGGTTTGAGCAGATCGAGCCCAAGGTACTGCTCACCGTCGCCGGCTACACCTACGGCGAGAAGAGGATCGACAAGCGGGCCGAGGTCGCCGAGCTACGGGCCGCGCTGCCCACCGCCGAGCAGGTCGTGCATGTCCCCTACGGCCCCCTGACCGTCGAGGACGCCCTGCCCTGGACGGACCTCCTGGCGGACACTGACGAGCCCCTCACCTTCGAGCCCGTACCGTTCGACCACCCGCTCTACATTCTGTTCTCCTCCGGTACCACAGGAAAGCCCAAGGCCATCGTCCACCGCCACGGCGGCATCCTCCTGGAGCACCTCAAGAACCACGCCTTCCAGTGGGACCTCGGCCCGGGCGACCGGCTGCTGTGGTTCACCACCACCGCCTGGATGATGTGGAACAAGCAGGTGTCGGCACTGCTGGTCCGCAGCGGCATCGTGATGATCGACGGCAACCCGCTCCACCCCGACCTGCGGTTCCAGTGGAAGCTGGCCGCCGAGACCGGCGCGACCCTCATGGGCGCCAGCCCCGGCTACCTCACGTCCTGCCGCAAGGAAGACGTGCGGCCCGCCAAGGAGTTCGACCTCTCCCGGCTGCGGCAGCTCGGCGTGGCCGGCAGCCCCTTCGCGCCCGAGGGCTTCCGGTGGGTGTACGAGCAGTTCGGCGACCGCGTGCTGCTCAACGTGGGTTCGGGCGGCACCGACGTGTGCACCGGCCTGGTGCAGGCATCTCCGCTGCAGCCGATCTACGTCGGTGAGATGTCCGGCCCCAGCCTGGGCGTGGACGCCAAGGCCTTCGACGAGAAGGGCAACGTCGTCGTCGGCGAACTCGGCGAGCTGGTGATCACTTCGCCAATGCCGTCCATGCCGGTCGGCTTCTGGGGCGACGAGGACGGCAGCCGGCTCCGCGGGGCCTATTTCGAGGACTTCCCCGGCTTCTTCCGGTTCGGTGACTGGTGCCGGTTCACCGAGGTGGGCTCGTGCGCTATTACCGGCCGCTCGGACGCGACCCTCAACCGGGGCGGTGTCCGGCTGGGCACCGGTGAGTTCTACCGGGTGCTTGAGGATGTGCCGCTGGTGAGCGACGCCGTCGTGGTTCACCTCGAGGATCCGCAGGGCGGCATGGGCGAACTCATCCTCTTCGTGGTGCCGGCTCCCGGCGTGAGTGTCGACGACACCGTGAAGGCGCAGCTGGCCAAGCAGATACGTACGGCGCTGTCTCCGCGGCACGTGCCGGACCGCATTGTGCCGGTCGCCGCCGTGCCGTACAGCAGGACCGGCAAGAAGCTGGAGGTGCCGATCAAGAAAATCCTCCGTGGCGCAGCTCCCGACGAGGTCGCCTCGCCGGGAGCGTTGATGGACCCGAGCGCCCTCGACGCCTACGTCACCTACGCGCGCTCACGCGAGGAGGACCGATGAGCCGCATCACGGTCGTCGGCACCGGAGTCATCGGTGCGAGCTGGGCGGCACTCTTCCTGGCGAACGGCCACGACGTCGTCGCCCACGACCCAGGAGAAGGAGCCGAACAGCGCCTGCGGGAGACCGTCGCCCAGGCCTGGCCGACCCTCGAGCGGGTCGGCCTGACCGACGGAGCGTCACCGGAGCGGCTCACGTTCACCGACGACCTGACCGCGGCCGCCACCGGAACGGAGTTCGTGCAGGAGAGCGGCCCGGAGCGGATCGATCTCAAGCAGAAGCTGTTCGCCGATCTCGACGCCGCGACACCGGCAGAGGTGGTCATCGCCAGCAGTTCCTCCGGCCTGATGCCGAGCCAGCTACAGGAGATGTGCGGCCACGCCCCGGAACGGGTGCTCGTCGGTCACCCCTTCCACCCGGCACACCTGATCCCGCTGGTCGAGGTCGTCCCGGGCGCCAGGACAGGCGCCGGCGCGGTCCAGCGCGCCATGGACTTCTACGCGAGCCTCGGCAAGCGCCCGATCCATGTGCGCCGGGAACTGCCCGGCCATGTCACCAACCGCCTGCAAGCCGCGCTGTGGCAGGAGGCATACTCGCTCGTCGAGCGCGGGGTGGTCAGTGTCGCGGACGTGGATGCCGCGATCTCCCACGGCCCGGGGCTGCGCTGGGCGCTGCTAGGACCGCTGGTCAACCAGCACCTGTCGGGCGGCACAGGCGGCATGGCCCACACCCTGGAGCACCTCGGGCCGCCAGCCGAGGAGTGGATGAAGGACCTCCGCCCCGCGCGCCTCTCACCGAGGCTGGTCTCCCTCCTCGCGAACGGCGTCGACGACGAACTCGCCGGAGTGGACCAGGCCGAGATGGTCGCCCAGCGCGACGAACTCCTCGTGGCCCTCCTGCAGCACAAGCGCGGCCGCCGCGCGCTGCCCTAGAAAGCCGATGGGAACCATGACTGTCTACACACCCCGCATCGACACCGACGCCATCGTCGCCGTCGACTTCCACACCCATGTCGAGTCCGACGGGCACGGCCACTTCTCCCTCGACCAGGAACTGATGGACGCCTCCGCGGCGTACTTCCGCGGCGACCACAACCGCACGCCCACGGTCGCCGACCTCGCTGCCCACTTCCGTGAGCGGCGCATGGCGGCCGTCGTCTTCACCGTCGATGCCGGCCGCGGACTCGGCCACCAGCCGTTGTCCAGCGAGCACATCGCCGAACAGGCTGCCGAGCACGCCGACGTACTGATCCCGTTCGGATCGGTGGACCCCCAGCGCGGTGACGACGCGGTCAAGCAGGCACGGCGTCTGGCGGAGGAGTATGGCGTTCGCGGATTCAAGTTCCATCCGGGACTGCAGGCCTTCGCGCCCAACGACCCCGCGCATGCCCCGCTGTGGGCGTCCCTGGAGGAACTGGGCACCATCGCCCTCTTCCACACCGGCCAGACCGGCATCGGCGCAGGACTACCGGGCGGGCGAGGCATCCGTCTGCGTTACTCCGACCCGCTGCTCCTCGACGACGTAGCCGCCGACTTTCCCGGCCTGCGGATCGTCATGGCGCACCCCGCGGTGCCCTGGGTCGACACGCAGATCTCCATCGCCACGCACAAGGCCAACGTGTTCATCGACCTGTCCGGCTGGTCACCGAAGTACTTTCCGCCCCAGCTGGTCCGGCAGCTCGGCGGTCCGCTGCGCCACAAGGTGCTCTACGGCTCCGACTTCCCGGTCATCACCCCGGACCGCTGGTTCGCCGACTTCGCCAAGCTCGATGTGAAGGAGGAGGTCAAGCCGCTGGTCCTCAAGGAGAACGCGCTCGGACTGCTCGGTCTGGGAAGTGCGGCATGAGCCTTGCGAAGCAACTTCCGACCCGCCTTCCGACGCACGGACTGGCAGACGGCCACGTCGAGTTGCGTACGGTCGTCCGGGAACTCTGTGAGGACCAGGTCGCTCCCCACGCATCCGAGGTCGACGAGCAAGGCGCCTTCCCTGAGACCTCACTGAAGGCACTCGTGGAGGCGCGGATGCACTGCGTCACCCTCCCGGAGGCCTACGGCGGCGAGGGCGGCGACCATCTGGCCGGCGTGGTGGTGGCGGAGGAGGTCGCCCGAGCATGCGCCACCACCCAGCAGGTGATGGGCTCCAACGAGCTCTTCTCCCTCCCTCTGCTCATCGGCGGATCGGAGGAGATCAGGCAGCGGTATCTGCCGCGGATCGCCTCGGGGGAGTGGCTGGGCGCCTTCGCCCTGTCGGAACCCGAGGCGGGCTCGGACGTCGCCTCTGTCTCCACGCGGGCGAGGGCGGTAGACGGTGGCTGGGGGCTCAGCGGCACCAAGCGGTGGATCACCAACGCGGGCCGGGCCGATGCCTACGTCGTGTTCGCCTCCGTCGATCCGGCGAAAGGTGCACGCGGGCTGACGGCATTCGTCGTCGAGGCGACCGACAGCGGGCTGACCTTCGGGGCACCGGAGAAGAAGATGGGCCTGAAGGGGTCGCCCACCAGGGAGATCTACCTCGACGACGTGTTCGTCCCCGCCGAGCGGATGGTGGGTGAACCAGGTCGGGGCATGAGGCTGGCGCTCGGCACCCTGGACCGCACACGCGCCACCGTCGCCGCGCAGGCCGTCGGCATCGCCCAGGGCGCGCTGGACTGCGCGACCTCGTATCTCAAGGAACGTAAGCAGTTCGGAAAACCGCTGGCGGAGTTCCAGGGACTGCAGTTCATGGTGGCCGACATGGAGACGCAGATCCGAGCAGCGCGCCAGCTGACCTACGCCGCGGCCCGGCAACTCGACGCGCACAGCGGGGACATCACCACCGCTGGTGCAGTGGCCAAGTGTTTCGCCTCGGACACGGCCATGAAGGTGACGACCGACGCGGTCCAGCTCCTTGGCGGCTCCGGCTACGTCCATGACTTCCCGGTCGAGCGCATGATGCGCGACGCCAAGGTCACCCAGATCTACGAGGGGACCAACCAGATCCAGCGCATCGTGATCGCACGTTCGCTCATGTGACGTCACGGAAAGGACGACAGCGGTACGGCCACCGGAGTCCTGGCTCCGGTGGCCGTACCGCTGTCAGAACTGAGTTTCCGTAAGTTCCGCACCGCGGCCCGTGCGGGTCATTCGGCGAGATACTTCGCCATACGCGTCCGCGCAGGCCGGGGCGCCCGCAGTGCCCGCGCGATCCCCCGGGCACCCGCCAGCAGAACAGGGATGTGCGCACCCGGGACCGCTCCCTCCGACGGAATGACCACCCCCAGCGACGCGACCACCTGGCCGTCGGGCCCGGTGACCGGGACAGCGATGCCGAGTGCGTGCGGTTCGACATACCCGTCGCACACCAGCCACCCCTGCTGCCGCGCGCCGGCCCAGATCCGGCGCAGCGTCGCGGCGTCGGCTGGCGTCCTGCTGTTGTACCGGACCAGCGGACCATCCAGCAGCTCCTCCTGGAGCGCGCGGTCCGCGTGGGCGAGCAGTATCAGGCCCCCCGAAGCGGTGTGAGCCGGCAACCGCCGGCCGACGGCCAGCAGGAGATCCATCGCCTGGTGTCCCCTGAGCTGCTCCACGACAAGCACGTCGGTGCCTTCAAGCACCATCAGCTGCGTGTGCTGCTGCGTCGCCGCGTGAATGTCCTCCAGGTGCGGCATCGCCGCCTCCCGGAGATCGCGTGCCCGCGCCCCGAGCGACGCCAGCTCCCACAGGTGCATTCCGATCCTTACCCGTCCCGGCTCGGCCCGCTCGAGGAATCCCACCTCGACGAGCTGGTTGACGAGACGGTGCGCGGTTGGGACGGGGATGCCCGCCTTACGAGCGATCTCCGAGACGGTCAGCAGCCGACGGTCGTACTCGAAGGCATCGAGAACACGTGCCGCGCGTGCAATCACGGACTCGTGGGCGTCCGAACGCGCCATTACAGCGTCACCGCGCACAGGGACCACAGCCCGGTCCATATCAGAGTTCCCCACATACGGTGGATGGTTTCACGGTACACAGACGACACACCAGGGGTGAGCTCGCGGAATGTCCTGGCAGTGAGGCAGCCAGGGCAGTCGTCGGACCACCAGCCGTCCGCCACTGTGAGCACCGTTGCGACGTCCGATGCGATCGCGGTAGTGACGAACAGGACGTCCTCGCCACGGAAGCCCTGGAGGACGTGCAACAAGAGACCGCGGGGTACCTCGGTACCCGGTTTTGCCTCCGGCTTCCTCCAGCCCCCTCCTCACGGAGACGCCCTTGCCGCTCGGCTAATGAGTTAGTCTCACCTCTCCTCATCGGGACTTTCACCCTTTAGCTGCTGCCCGCGTCGGGCGAACTGAAGTGCTCTCCTCCCTTCGCAAGCTCAGGAAGGAGATTCCGACCTACCTTGCGGCGGCAGGCTTGACGCGTTCCGCGCCTGACGACTGCACCTTCCGGCAGCCGGGATCGCCACGAGGCCGATCCGGTATAGGTGCAGGATGTTCCGGGCTGCGTTCCAGTCGGCGTTCGCCTCGATTATCTCTAGTTGTTTGAAGTCTTCGCAGGTCGAAGACCTAGGTTCAAGTCGGGGACGTGAGGGACGTTGCCGCGAGGGCACCACGAGCCGGGCTCCCTCGCGGCTCATGTCAGGTCCCGTTGCGCATCATCTTCCGCAGGCTCTGCCGCGATGCTGTGAGATCGTCCTCCAGCTCGGTGACGCGCTCGCGGAGGATCTGGTTGTCGGCCTTGGCATGGTCGAGCTGGCGGGAGAGGGCGTCTCGTTCTCGGGACAGCTCGTCGATCGTCGCGACCAGGGCCGAGCTGTCTTGCTGCTCCAGTTCGGTGCCGAGCTGGAGCCGGAGCCGTTCCCGCAGCTTGTCCCGCTCCGTCCGCAGTTCCTTGATCTGTTGCCGGGCTAGAGCGAGATCGGTCTTGAGGCTGTCGGCGCTCACCTTGGACTGCGGGGGGACGGCCGCAGGCGGGGTCTCGATGCCGTGCTCGATCTGGTCCTGGCGGGCCGCCTCGATGTACTCGCGGACGCCTTCGGCGTAGACGAGCCAGGTGGAGACGCCCGCAGCCTTCGCGACGGCCGCGAACGTGACCTTCACTCCGTCGCGCTGCATCCTCGCCAGCACGTCTAGGACCCGCGCTCGCTTCTCCTCACTGTCCTTGTTCCGTGTCGCCTTCAAAGCGGCTGCACGGGGATTCTCGGGGGCGGTCACGGCCTCTCCTTCTGATTGACCACGGTCAGCGGAAGGAGCTTGTGGGCGGCTCCTGCGGTCCGGTGTACGCGGGGTCCTGGCCCGCAGATGGCCGGCGTCCAGCGCGATCACGGCGGACGACATCGCGCGCGTGACCCGCGCCCACGCCGAGGCGGCCCGTATCGGCCAGCCCCGCCGTCGACGACCGTCACGTCACCCTGGAGACCATCCTCCAGCGCTGGGGAGTTCCCGCCCTCGCACGCGCGCCTGGTCCGGTGGATTTTTCATGATCCGGCGTCGGCGGCGCTGCCGCGCACCCGGTCGGCGAACGCGAGGAACGCCGAGCCGAGGGGGACGGCGCGGTGCGGACCAACGAGACTGTGCACCCTTCGTTTGGTGCTCGATGATTCGGATCGCTGAGCCAGGGTGCTGCGACGACCCACGGGGGCGCGGCCGACCCCGCCCACGTCGCCTGCCGCGCCCCAGGCGCCGGCCAAGTCGCCTGCCGCCACCCAGATGACCGCCGCGATCGGCACCGACCGCGGAGACCGGGTGGCCGCTGTTCTGGGTGCGTTGCGGTTCGACCCGGTCCGCCATCGGATCGACCGCCCGCTGCTGGCCCTGCACGGAGGGGCCGATCCGTTCGCCCCCGACCCGGCGGCCCTGGCGCCCTTCGCCGAAGCGGCCGGCTACCGCGGAGAGCTGCGCACCTGGCCCGACGGCGAGCACACGCTCTACAACCACGCCGCCGAGCGCGATGCACTGGTCGCCGACGCATGACGTGGAAGCCGAGGACGTCCTGTCACTCGAACTCACCGACCCGGCGGGCGGTGAGCTACAGGCGTGGGAGCCAGGCGCGCACATCGACGTCCGACTGCCCACCGGTGCCGAGCGACAGTACTCGCGGTGCGGTCCGCCCGGTCGGCAGCCGTGGACAGTGGCCGTACTGCACGAGCCCGTCGGCCCTGGGCGGTTCGAGGTTCGTACACACCGAGCTCCGACCCGGTGCCGTACTCACGGTCAGCGACCCGAAGAACAACCTCCCCCTGGTCGACGCGGCCGAGTACCTGTTCATCGCGGGCGGCATCGGTATCACCCCGATCCTCCCGATGATCAGCGAGGTCCAGCGGCGCGGAAAGCCGTGGCGGCTACGCTACGGCGGTCGGCGGCGTGCGTCGATGGCCCGCCTCGACCACCTCGCCGACCTCGCACGCCAGGAGCCGGGCCGGATCTCGGCCCGGCCCGAGGACGAGACCAGCCTGCTCGAACTCGACACCGTTCTCGGTGAGTTGGGCGACGGCGGAGTCATCTACGCGTGCGGCCCCGAACCTGTGGGGCTCGTTTATTCATCGTTACTGGTCGAGAGCTTCCGGCTCCAGCCCGCCGTTCTGGGATCAACTTGACGCGAAGAAACTCGCCGCGGCCTTCAAGATTTCGTTCGCCCGCTTGAGCTCGGCAACTTCCTTCTTCAGCGCATTGACCTGCGGATTCCTCCGTCGTTGTCCCCGGCCGGTCCCGCTGTCGATCTCGCGGGGGAGCGCTCAGCCTTCCGTGTCCTCGGAAGCATCCTCCGTAAGGCCGTGCTGGAGAACAGGTCCGGTCCTGGCGGACCCACTTGCGCAGCGTCTCGGTCGTCCCCGATCCCGACCTTGGACGCGACGGCCTTCATCGCGGCCCACTCGGTATCGTACTCGGGCCGCACCTCGGCGACCATGCGGACAGCGCGTTTGCGCAGCTCAGCGGGGTAGGGGGGGAGGGGCGTGACATGACTCAATCCTCTCAGAGAATCGAGCCTCCATTCGACCCGGGGCGATTCAATGGCGTGGTGGGTGAATTACTCGTCGGAGTGGTGGAGTTCGATGTCGAAGCCGTCCGCTCCCGGGCCGTTGATGTGCAGGGCGCTCGCCACGGGCGGGTAGCCGCCGGCGATGACCGAGTAGTCGCCGGAGTCCAGGTCGGTGAAGGCGTACACGCCGTCCTCGCCGGTGGTGGAGGTGGCGACCACATTGCCTGCCGCGTCCACCAGCGTGACCCGCGCGTCCGGCAGTGGCCTGGCACCGGCGCCCGCCCGGACCACTCCCTGTACCCGGGAGCCCGCGGCGAGCTCGATCTCGGTCCGGGTCACCCCGTTCCCGTCCACCTCGACCGGCCGTGCCGTGGGCCGGAAGCCCGGGGCGTTGACGGCGAGCGTGAAGGTACCGGTCATCAGCTCATCGAAGCCGAAGTCACCGCTCTCGCCGGTCTTGGAGGTGGCCAGCACCTCGCCCCGCACATCGGTGACCAGGACCATCGCTCCCGGCACCGGCTGACCGTCCACACCACTGCGGATCAGGCCCGCCAGTCGGCTGGTGCCCGACAGCAGAATGTTGTGACTGAGCGCCTCCTCACCGACGACGACGGTGGACGCCTGCGGCTGGTGGCCGTCGGCCGCCGCGATCAGCACGTAGCTGCCCGGCCCGGGCGCGTCCAGCGCGTACGCACCATCCGCATGCGCCACCGAACGCCCCAACTGCCGCCCATTCAACGAGATCAGCGTCACCGCCGCACGCGCCACCCCGACCCCATCAGCGTTGCGAACCGTGCCGTGTATGCCATAGCCGTGCGGCCCGTACGGGCGCGAACCAGCCGCCGTCAACGGCATGGGCTGCGCATCATCGGAGGTGGCCGCACCCACGGCCACGAGCTCCGGCACGGCCACGGGCTCGGTCGCAGGCTCGGGCGCGGTGAGGGCCGGCTCGGGGCCTTCGTCGGCCGGAGTCCCTCCCGCCACGGGGGAGTTGGTGTCGGAGAGCTTCTTCTCCGGCAGGAAGAAGGCCAGGACGAGGCCGACCAGAAAGAGCACCACCAGGTAGCCGAAGATCGGGGTCAGGGCGTGTTGGTAGGCGGATATCACGGCGTCCTGGACGGGGCCGGGCAGCGAGTGGACGAGTGCTGGGGTGAGGGATTCGGTGTCGCCGACGGTTTCGGCCGCGCCGGCCGGGATCCGCTCGGCGAGCTGGTCGGCGAGCCGGTCGGTGAACACCGCGCCCACCGCGGCGACGCCGAGGGTGGCACCGATCTCGCGGAAGAAGTTGTTCGCGGAGGTGGCCGTGCCCACCTCAGAGGCCGGGAAGGCGTTCTGCACCGCGAGCACGAGGTTCTGAATCATCAGTCCCATGCCGGCGCCGAGCAGGAAGATGTACAGGCACAGCTGGACCAGCGGGGTGTCGGTCTGCAGGGTCGACATCAGCAGGACCGCGACCGCGACGACGGCGGTGCCGATGATCGGATAGATCTTGTACCGGCCGGTGCGGCTGATGATCTGGCCGGAGGGGATCGTGGTGCTCATGAGACCGACGACCATCGGGATGAGCAGCAGTCCGGACTCGGTGGCGCTCTTGCCGTACACCATCTGCAGGTAGGTCGGCATATAGCCGATGACCGCGAACATGCCGACCCCGATGACGATCAGGCCGAGCAGTGTGGCGATGTTGAAGATCTTGCTGCGGAAGAGGTGCAGCGGAAGGATGGGCTCGGTGGCACGGCTCTGGGAGAAGAAGAACAGCACCCAGGCCAGCGCGCCGCCGCCCGCGAGAGCGAGGACGAGCGGGTCGGTCCAGGCGTAGTCGGTGCCGCCGAAGTCGGCGACCAGCACGGTGCACGTCACGGCGGCGGCCATCAGTACGAAGCCGAGCCAGTCGAAGGACACCTTGGCCGCAGGGCGCGGCAGCCGGAGCGCGAAGACGCAGACGGCGAACGCGATGACGCCGAGCGGCAGATTGATCCAGAAAGCCCAGCGCCAGTCGGCGTGGTCGGTGAACCAGCCGCCGAGCAGCGGGCCGGCGACGGACGACAGGCCGAAGACGGCGCCCATCGGAGCCATGTACTTCGCGCGCTGCTTCGGCGGCACCAGGTCCGCGATGATCGCCTGAGCGGTGATCATCAGGCCTCCGCCGCCGAGTCCCTGGATGGCCCGGCCGGCGATCAAGGTGGCCATGTCCGGCGCGATGCCGGCGACCGCAGAGCCGACGATGAAGATGGCGATGGCTGCCAGGAACAGGTTTCTACGGCCGACCAGATCGCCGAGTCGGCCGTAGACGGGCATGGCGATGGTGGCGGCGAGGACGTACGCGGTGGTCACCCAGGCCATCTGGCTGACGCCGTTCAGCTCACCGACGATGGTCGGCAGCGCGGTGCTGACGATCGTCTGGTCGAGCGAGGCCAGCAGCATGGACACCATCAGACCTGCGTAGATCAGGCCGAAGTGGCGGGGCACGGTACGGGATGGGGCCTCTGCGGCCGCCGCCGTGCTGGCGTGGTTGTTCATCGGTAGCAGCTACTCCACAACTGACAGGGTTCGGGCAGGCACAGGGTCCGGCAGGCCGCAGCGGCGGCGGCCCCTAACACCGGGCGTGCGCGGGGGTTACGGGGCGAGCAGGGTGCGCAGCAGATCCATGGAGCGCTCGATGTACGGCACCGGGGAGTCCTCGCTGTCGGCCGGTTCAGCATGCGACCAGCGCTCCATCGCCGTACGTACGGCCGTCATCGCGAGGGCGGCGATCAGGTTTGGCACCTCGTCGTCCTCTGCGACGCCCAGCCGCTGGGCGGCCGCTGCGGCCACCGCGCGCTGGAATTCCTCCATAGTCGTCAGGAAGGCGGCGAGCAGGACCGGGCTTTCGTGCGTGAGCTCGAAAACGGCGTGCATCTCCTGGCGTTCCGGACGGTGCACCGCAAGCTCGGTCACCAGCAACTCCGCCAGGTCCGCGAGCACCTGGCGCGGATGCGCAGGGCCGGCGGCGGCGAACGCGGCAACGGCGCCGGAACGCAGCGGCTGCGGACCATGGACGACAGCGGTCTCCTTGTTCGGGAAGTAGTTGAAGAAGGTCCGCGCCGATACGCCGGCCTCCTCGCTGATCATCTCGACGGTGACCTTCTCGAAGCCGTGCTCCCTGGACAGCCGCAGCGCGGCGGCATGGATCTCCTGCCGCGTCTCACGCCGCCTGCGCTCCCGCAGAGTCTCAGTCGCTCTCGTCATAACCCCGACTATTGCACACTGTGCAGGGTTTTCATAACACGCAATAAGTGCCCACCGTGCATGGACCTTCGCTGGCGCCTCTGCCATTCCGCATGGGACCTGGCCCTCACCCCTGGGGGTGGGTGCGCGGGAGCTGAGGGGAAACCCAGGCAGGCGGCCGCATGCATGACGGCTCCGGGCTCACAGTCCAGAACCATGGCGGGCGCACGGGCGATGGTTTCCCGTCCATGCGCCCGCCTCCGATTCGCCCGCCTCCGATGCGGGGTGCGTCCGGTCCACGCTGAATGGGGCGAACGACCGCGTTGTTCACCGCCGGGTGCGACGGCACGCAGCCCATCCTGGGGACTTGCGCATCGCGTCGGCCAGACCCGCTTTGGCCATGGCGTACTGGGCGAGGCGGTCCACCCACTCCCGCCGGGCCTGGTCCGGTGTGCGGGTCTGGAGCAGCCGGGCCGCGGTGTCGGCGACCAGCTACACCTCGTGGCGGTAGACCTGACGACGGGCTGGGCAACCAGCGCTGCAGTGTGTCCCCAACGCGTCCAGTTCCAGCGTCATATGGCGGGGCTGTATAGCTGGCGAGGCGCATTGCCTGCGACAGCTGGTCAACGAGAACAGATCAGATGAGTCTCGTTGCATCGTGTCTGGCGCTTGCGGTGTCCTTCGGGCCCAGACAAAGGAAGCGTTGAACCCCTCCGAGGAGGTATGCCGTGAGCGTTGCCCACACCCTCACGAGCCAGGAACAACTGCCACGCGGGCTTGCCCGTCTCGGCCGACTGCAACGCGGCGAGCCGGTCCAAAGCCTCGCGGATCCCTGCCGCAACTGCGCCCAGGATCCAGCCACGCTCACCAGGCTTGCGCTCGCGCCACCCGTCGAGCGCCCGTCCGGCGGCCTCGACGGCGGTATCCACGTCAACTGCCGTTCCGGCGGCGATTTCACACACCGCGGTGTCCGCGCCGCCCGGGTGTGTCGACGTCAGGTACCGACCGTCCCCAGGTGCCACTTCCCGTCCGCCGATCCAGTGCCCGTACCGCTTCACAACACGTTCGCCTCCAGTGCACCGGTCGAGCCGACCGGTGTCTCGTCAGAGCATTGCGGCTCCCCCGACTCCCCGCGTGCGCAGGGCCGTTGGCATGAGAGCGGTGCGAACTGGAATCAAGGAGGTACGCGCCGGCCCCGCAGCCGACTCGCCGACCGCCTGCTCAGCACCGCACCTCCGGCCAGGAAGATCCAGGTGCCCGCCGAGCTCCAGCCGTACGTCTCGGCGTCGGCGAACCCGTAGACCAGAGCGAACAGGCCGGCTGTCGCGGCGACCGTGCCGGGGACGTCGATCTTCACGCCCTTGCTCCGGCGGTGGCGCGGCAGCAGCACCGCCGCTCCGGCGAGGGCGACCGCGGCGAAGATGAGGTTGACGTACAGGCACCAGCGCCAGTCGAGGTACTCGGTGAGCACGCCGCCGCCCAGCGGGCCGATTCCGCCGCATGCACCGGCCACCGCGCCGAAGATCCCGAACGCCCTCGCGCGCTCCTTGGTGTCGGTGAACGTCGAGGTGAGCAGGGACAGCGCGGTGGGCACCAGCAGCGGACCGAAGGCGCCCTGAAGCGCCCGTCCGGCGAACGAGGACCTCGAAGCTCGTGGCGGCGCCGGCCAGCACGGACGCGTCGGCGAAACCCGTGAGGCCGATCAGGAGGTTGACCTTGTGGCCGATGAGGTCGGCGATGCGCCCGCCGATCAACATCAGTCCCCCAACGCACGCGAGTACTCGGTGACGATCCACTGACGGTTGTCGTTGGAGAAACCCAGGTCCTGCTGGGTGAACTGGCCAGCAGGGTCCATCACGGGGAAGCCTCGTCTCGTCCCGCCAGGGACGGCTGAGCGCTGGAGTGGTACGTCTCGTTGAGTGAAGTGCTGAAGCGCATCTACGGACACCAGTTGTTCATTCTTGAGCCACCTGAAGTACTCCCGCAATCAACCCACGATTCTCATCGGCTTCTCATGTGCCATTGGTTGCGTTCCTCTCGCCGGCCGATCCGGCACGTACGAAGAGGAGGCGCATGGTGTCGCAAGCCGCAGGAGCAGAGGGGGACGAGCAGCCGCTGCATGTGGCCAGCAGGCTGCACGCGTTCAACCGGTTCGAGTTGAAGTACCTCGTGCCGGTCGAGCAAGCCGCCGAGATCCGGGACGAGCTGGGCGAGCGGATGGACCGTGACCTCAACAGCCCGGTGGGTGGCTACGGCGTGTGGAGCCTGTATTACGACACCCCTCAGCTCCGGTTCTACTGGGAGAAGATCGAGGGGCTGAAGTTCCGGCGCAAGCTGCGGATACGTCACTATGGCGATCTCGACGGGGTCACCGACGAGTCTCCGGTGTGCGTGGAGATCAAGCAGCGCGTCAACCGCGTCACGCAGAAGCGGCGTATCACGCTCCCCTACGGCATCGCGCGGCAGTTGTGCGACGGCCGGGAGATGGTCGACCACTCGCCGAGGGAGAGCGCCTTCATCCAGGAGGTGCTCGAACTGATCGTGCGGCTGAATCTGCAGCCCACCGCGATCACCGGCTACCAGCGCGAAGCCCTCGTGGGCCGCCACGCCGACACCGGCCTGCGCGTCACCTTCGACCGGCGTATCCGGGGCCGGGACCGGGACTTCCACTTCGGCACCCCCACGCCGGAGAACCGGTTCACCATCCCACCGCACATGTCGGTGATGGAGATCAAGGTCAACGAGCGCACTCCGTACTGGATCACCGACCTTGCCGCACGGCGGAACCTCAACCTGGTCCGGATCTCCAAGTACGTGCAGTCCATCGAGGCGTTCGGTCTGGCGCCGCGCTCGGTCTTCCACATCAACGAGGCGGACTACCCGCCGCCCACCCCCACACCTATCGAGCAGCAGCCGCAGCACGCGCTGCTGAAAGCAGGAGCACAGTGAACTTCGATCTGCAGGAACTCAGCGGGACGTTCAGCGTCGCCGATGTCGTGGCGGCCATGGCGCTGTCGTTCATCCTGAGCACGATGATCGGCTACACCTACCGGTACACGCACCGCAACGTCTCCTACAGCCAGTCCTACGTCCAGACCCTCGTGATCGTCGGCATGATCGTCGCGCTGATCATGCTGGTCGTCGGGTCCAATCTGGCACGGGCGTTCTCCCTGGTCGGTGCGTTGTCCGTGGTCCGCTTCCGTAACGCGGTCAAGGAGACACGGGACGTCGGTTTCATCTTCCTGGCCATGGCGATCGGCATGGCCTGCGGCGCCCGCTTCTACACGCTGGCCGCGGTAGGCGCCGTGGTGATCTGCGTCGTCGTCCTCGTCATGTTCAAGTTCAACTGGTTCGCCCTGAACGTGCAGCGCCAGGTCGTCAAGGTTCAGGTGCCCGCCGGTGAGGACTACGGGCCCGCGATCAGCGATGTACTGATCAAGTACACCAGCGAGTTCGAGCTGGTGAGCACCGAGACGATCCGCGGCGGGGCGCTGACCGAGGTGTTCTACACCGTGCGCATGAAGAAGGGCGCTGAGCCCAGCGACCTGGTGTCCGCGCTGCAGGAGCGCACGTCCGGACAGCGGGTGACGGTCCTGACCGGTTACGACACCACCGACCTGTGATGTCCGGCGACGAGCGGCAGCCGACAGCCCGCCCCGCGCCCCGACGGCGCCTGAAAGACCGGCTGCCGGTGCGACTGCGGCACCACTGGAAGCCGGCCGGTGCACTGTGCGCGGGGCTCGCGGTGGCGGTGTACTTCTTCGGCGACGCACGCGTGTCGCCGTATGTGACCTCCTCCTCGCAGGTGGAGGCGGACGCCATCACGCAGAACGTCGAGGGCGCCGTGGATCTCTACGACGCCTCGGCGTCCCACTCGATCCAACTCGGCTATGACCAGACCGACTTCGACAAGATGATGAAGGAGTACCGGGAGGACGGCACGAAGGACTACATCTCGGCCGACCTGACCATCGACGGCGTCTACCTGGAGGACGTCGGAATCCGGCTCAAGGGGAACTCCACGTTGATGTCCCTGCGCGGCAACGGCCAGGGCATGCCCGGTGGCGGCCGGACCATGCCCGGTGCAGCCGGCGCCGGACAGGGCGCTCCGTCGGCTTCCGAAGAGGACGCAGGCGGGGGCCGGGACCGCGGCCAGAGCACCGGCGGCGGTCCCGGCGCCACTGGCCGGCAACCCGGGCAGAACGCCGGAGACAGCAAGGCCGTCGGCCAGGAAGGAACCGGCGGGGCCGGCGGAGGCATGGGCGGCGCCGTCGGCGGGCTCACGCTGTACAACCTGTCCGCGGACAAGCCCGAGGAACTGCCCTGGCTCATCAAGATCGACGAGTACATCGAGGGGCGCGCCTACCAGGGCGAGCGGGAGATTTCGCTGCGTCCAGGCAGCAACGCGCAGGTGCCGCTGAACGAGGCGCTCTCGCTGTCGCTGACGAAGTCCTCGGGCCAGCCCGCCGAGGCGTACAGCTTCACCTCGGTGAAGATCAACGACCGGCCCGCGGCGACCCGGCTGATGGTCGACAACCCTGATACCGAGTACGCCGAGGCCGTCGACGACGGCAACGGGGTGCTGTACAAGGCGCGGGCCGGCGGCAGCTTCGCCTACCGCGGCGACGACCCCTCCGACTACGAGACATCCTTCCGCCAGCTCAACAAGGTCGGCAGCCAGGATCTGGAGCCGGTCATGAAGCTCATCAAGTGGGTGGACGAGGCGTCCGACAAGGAATTCGAGGAGGACCTGGACCAGTACGTGGACGTCGACTCGCTCGCCACGTACATCGCCACACAGAACCTGCTGCTGAACTTCGACGACATGGCCGGGCCGGGCAAGAACTACCTGCTCTGGTACGACCTGGACAACAAGAAGTTCTCCGTCCTGGGGTGGGACTACAACCTCACGTTCACCGGGGACGCGTCCACCGGCCCGGACGACGAGATCGGCATGGGCGACGTCTTCGGTGGCGGCCAGGGCGGCAAGGGCCTGCCGGAGGGAATCCCGGATGACATCGCCAAGAACCTGCCAGAGGGAATGCCCGAAGGCGGGCTGTCGAAGATGAGTGGTCATGCCCTCAAGGACCGGTTCCTGGGTTCCGATGCCTTCGACTCGGTCTATGAGAAGGCGTACAAGGAGGTGTACGCGAAGCTCTACGGTTCCGGCACGGCGACCAAGGCTCTGGACCGGATCGCAGGCCAGGCCCACGACGCCGCAGGCTCCTCGAAGGAACTGGACGCGGCCGTCACGAAGCTGCGTACGACGGTGACCGAGCGCGCCGCAGCGCTCGCGAAGAACAAGCAGGTCACCGGATGACCCCGGGGCCCGGGCGGATGCCCCCGTCACCGCCCGGGCCCCGGCCTTCCCGCACACCGGCCTTCTCTCACAGCTGGTGCCGTTACCCTCGCACGGCACCACCCTCTGCCCAGTGAGCCGCACATGCCCCACCCGACCTCCGGGCCGTCCTCGGCCCGGTCCACCATCCTCGTGGTCGAGGACGATCCCAGCATCCGCACCCTTCTCACCTCCGCCCTGAGCGCCGCCGGATACGCCGTCGCCGCGGCCGTCACCGGCCAGGAGGCGATGTTCGAGGCAGGCAGCCGCCGCCCCGACCTGATCGTCCTGGACGTGATGCTGCCCGACACCGACGGCTTCGCACTCACCCGTGAACTGCGCGCGCAGGGCGTCTACACACCCGTCCTGTTCCTCACCGCCCGCACCGAGGTCGAGGACCGCATCATCGGCCTCAGCTCCGGCGGAGACGACTACGTCACCAAGCCCTTCCACGTCCAGGAGGTGCTGCTGCGCATCCGAGCGATCCTGCGCCGCGCCGCGGCCCCGGCCTCCGTCGCCCCCGGGCGCCCGCCCCTGCGCTACGCCGACCTCACCCTCGACGAGGACACCCATACCGTGCAGCGCGCGGGCAGCCCCCTGAAGCTGTCCCCGACCGAGTTCCGACTGCTGGCGTGCCTGATGGCGCGGGCCGAGCGGGTGCTGGAGAAGCAGGAGATCCTTCAGGAGGTGTGGCAGTACGACTTCGCGGGCGACACCCGCATCGTCGACACCTACATCAAGAACCTGCGCCGCAAGATCGACCACACCCCACCCGCGATGATCCACACCGTCCGCGGCGTCGGCTACTGCCTGCGCCTGCCGGACGACGACGCCGGCACGGCCGTCCCGTGATGTGGCGCCCACGGCGGCCGCGCTCACTCCGTACCCGGCTCGTGCTCATCGCCACAGTCCTGGCGACCTCCGCAGTGCTGCTGTGCCAGGCCGCAGGACTGAGCGTGCTGCGCTCCTGGCTCACCGGCCAGGTCGACGAACGACTCACCGGCTTCCGCCCGCCGCCCCACGTCTACCAGGACATCGCCGACGACGGCAGACTGCGCCTGCCCAAGAGCGACGACGTCCTGCCCTCCGACTACCGCGTCTACTTCTACGATTCCGACGGCCGCCTGATGCACGACTCCCTGGGCCGCGGCAGCGACTCAGGTCCTCAACTCCCCGGCAACAGCCCAGCGTTGAGCCTCACCAACGGCGAACCCGCCACCTTGCCGGCCAGCGACGGCAACGGCAGCTGGCGCGTGGTGGCCGACTCCGGCCCCGATCACACGCGCGCCGTGGTCGCCCTGCCCCTGGACACGGTCGACGGCGCCACCACCAAGCTGTTCTGGTTCAGTGTGCTGCTCGGCGTGATCGTCGCCGTCGGCGTCGTCCTGCTCGGCAACGCCGCCGTACGCCTGGGCCTGCGCCCCCTCTCCCGCGTCGAGCGCACCGCCCAGCACATCACCGACGGCGAGCTCGAACTGCGCGTCCCCGACACCGACCCCGCCACCGAGGTCGGCCGACTGGGCCACGCCCTGAACACCATGCTCGACCGGCTGCGCAACGCCCTGCACCGCACCGAGGCGTCCGAGCGGCAGCTTCGCCGCTTCATGGCCGACGCCGGCCACGAACTGCGCACTCCCCTCACCGCGATCCAGGGCTTCGCCGAACTCCTCCACGACGACGACCCCCGCATGCCCGAGCACCGCCGAGCCGAGGCCCACGCGCTGATCGCCTCCAACGCCGACCGCATGAGCCGCCTGGTCGACGACCTCTTCCTCCTCGCCAAACTCGGCCACGCCCCCGACCCCCACCACGACCCCGTCGACCTGCTGTCGCTCGCCGCGGACAGCATCACCAGCACCGCCGTACGCCACCCCGAGCGCACCATCACCCTCGAACCGCTCCGCACCGGACACGCGGACGCGGGCGGTCAGGAACTCGACGTCATCGAAGCCCTCGGCGACACCGACCAACTCGCCCAAGTGGTCACCAATCTGCTGACCAACGCCTGCACCCACACCCCCGGCACGGCACGCATCCACGTACGCGTGGGCACCGTCCACACCAGCGCCGCCGCCGGAGGCGTCGACCGGCCTGGCCGCACCAGCCCCACCCCCGCCCTGCCACCCGGCACCGTCGCATCCGTGATCGAGGTGTCCGACACCGGCCCCGGCCTCACCCCCGACGACGCCCGCCACGTCTTCGACCGCTTCTACCGCGCCAAACCAGGCGCCGACGCCACCGAGCCCGGCACCGGCCTCGGTCTCGCCATCGCCTCCGCCATCGCCGAAGCCCACCAAGGCCGCGTCGAACTCGACACCCGACCAGCAGCCGGATCCACCTTCCGCCTACTCCTGCCCGCGCACTGAGGGAGCCCACCGATGAGGCTGACCACCGTCCGCATCACCAGCGACCGCACCGCAGCCGCACGCCTGGACAAACACCACATCGTCCTCCTTCCGTTCCCCGACGTCGGCGCCGCCATCGCCACCGGCGAACGATGGAAGGGGCACGCCGCCGCCCCCGGAGAACCCCTCGCCCACCAGTACGCCCCCGCCGACACCGCCCCCCTCGCAACCGGGCTCGCCACCCTCACCCAGGTAGCCGTCAACTACGCGGCACGCGCCAAGGAGCTGGACGCCCCGCGGCCGGACATACCCGAGTTGCTGACCACCCCCATCGACCATCTCGTGGGCCACCGGGATGCCATCCGCATCCCCCAGGCGTCGCACATCCGCTGGGGCGTCGAACTCTGCGTGGTGATAGGCCGGGAAACCTCCCACGTCCCGACGGACAAGGCCCTGCGCCACGTCGCCGGCTACACCGCCGTCAACACCATCGCCGCCCCCGGCCGGCCAGCCGTCGTCTCCATCGGCCCGCAGCTAGTCACCCCCGACGAACTGCCCCCAGGCGCCCGCGGACTGACCCTGACCGCAACCATCGACGGCCGCGTGAGACAGAAAGCCAACACCTCCGAGCTGCTCTTCGACGTGGCAACCGTCATCGCCCACACCAGCACCCGCACCACCTTGATGCCCGGCGACCTGATCACCATGGGCACGCCCGCGGGAACCACCGTCGACCAACTCCAGGACGGCAGCCAACTCACCACCGCGATCAAGGGAATCGGCGAACTGCACAACACCATCACCTTCAGCCTCTGAGAGGGCGGAGCTGGTTCAACCCTTTGCTGGGGCGCTGAGCCCGCTTCGCCCCCGCCATCTGCTCGAGGAAAGCGCCGCCCCGCGGGCCGTGGCTGGCAGACCTGGCACACCGGGCCCGGCTCCACGACACCCGTGGCCGGCCCGCTTCTTCAACGACCGTAACCGCGCCCACGGTCGACAGGACGACCTCGACCTCGCCGCCCACATCCTCGATCGCAGCTCACAAGTGCACGGCGGGTGCCGCGTCGGGGCTGGTGGCCGGTACGCCGCGCCGGAAGAGCAGGCAGCAGATGATCATTCCGGCGGCGAAGAAGGCGGCCGACCACCAGTAGGCGGTGGAGTAGCTCTGCAGGGCGGACTGGGCGAGCGCGTCCGGGGTGGCCTTTCGGCCTGCGAGGTAGTCGGTGGCGGCGCTTGCGGCCAGGGAGCTGAGCAGGGCGGTGCCGATGGATCCGCCGATCTGCTGCATGGTGTTGACACTGGCGGAGCCGACACCGGAGTCGGCCGGGGCGATGCCGGAGGTGGCGGCGCTCATGGCCGGCGCCATGATCAGGCCCAGGCCGAACCCGAAGACGATGAGCGGCGGCAGGATGTGGGCGGCGTAGCTGGAGTCGGTCCCCAGGTCGGTCAGCCAGATCAGGCCGGCGGCGGCCAGAGCCATGCCGATGGGCACGATGAGCTTCGGGCCGAAGTGTGGCGCCAGGACGCTGGTGCACAGCATGGAGGTCACCATGATCGCGCCGATCATCGGCAGGAACGCCAGGCCCGTCTCGACCGGCGAGTAGCCGAGCGTCTGCTGCAGGTAGTACGTGAGGAACAGGTTGACACCGAACATGCCGGCAGCCGAGATGAAGACCGCGATGGAGGCGGCGCCACGGTTGCGGTCGAGCAGAATCCGCAGGGGCAGCAGCGGGTGCGCGACGCGGGTCTGCAGCCGTGCGAACACCGCGATCAGCACCGCACCGGCTGCCAGGCAGCCCCAGGTGCCCGCCGCACTCCAGCCGTTCGTCTCGGCGTTGGCGAACCCGTAGACCAGAGCGAACAGGCCGGCCGTCACGGTGACCATGCCGGGGACGTCGATCTTCACATCCTTGTCGCGGCGGTGACGCGGCAGCAGTACCAGAGCCCCGACGAGGGCGACCGCGGCGAAGATGAGGTTGACGTACAGGCACCAGCGCCAGTCGAGGTGCTCGGTGAGCACGCCGCCCAGCAGCAGGCCGACGCCGCCGCCCGCACCGGCCACCGCGCCGAATATGCCGAACGCCTTCGCGCGCTCCTTGGCATCGGTGAACGTCGTGGTGAGCAGGGCCAGCGCGGTGGGCGCCAGCAGCGCACCGAAGACGCCCTGAAGCGCCCGTCCGGCGACCAGGACCTCGAAGTTCGTCGCAGCGCCGGCCAGCGCGGACGCGCCGGCGAAACCGGTGAGGCCGATCAGGAGGGTGGCCTTGCGACCGATGAGGTCGGCGATGCGCCCACCGATCAGCATCAGACCACCGAACGCCAGCGAGTACGCGGTGACGATCCACTGACGGTTGTCGTTGGAGAAACCCAGGTCCTGCTGGGCTGACGGCAGCGCGATGTTCACGATCGTGGCGTCGAGGACCACCATCAGCTGAGCGATCGCGATGACCGCGAGGATCAGCCAGCGGCGACCGCGCTGCCCGTCTGCGGCCCGCCCCGCCCCCGGCCGGCTTGTTTCGTGGGTAACGGTGCTCATACGTCTCTCCGTACGCAAGGAGTCAACTGGAGATGACATCTCCGCTTACGGAGCAACCGTAACACCAAATCGGAGACACTATCTCCGGATAGCGGCTAGAGTGGTCCCATGAGCCGCCGCACAACCCACAGCCCACCCCCCGACGAGGCCTCGGCGCGTCCTTTGCGGGCGGACGCAGAACGCAACCGGCAGCGCATCGTCGCAGCCGCTCAGGAAGTCTTCGCCCAAAGAGGGCTGGACGTCACGCTCGACTCCATCGCCCACCACGCAGGAGTCGGTGTCGGCACCGTCTACCGGCGCTTCGCCGACCGGGAGCAGCTGATCGAGGCCGTTTTCGAGGCCGATGTTCAACGCCTGGTCACGCTGGCGGAAGAGGCCCTCACCCATGAGGATCCCTGGGACGGGTTCGTGCGGTTCCTCCTGGCCACTACCCAGGACATGGCCGACGACCGGGGCCTGAGAGAAGTGCTTCTGGAAGGCGCACACGGCAAGGACCGGGTCAGCGCCGCACGGGCCCGACTCGTCCCCGCGGTCAGCGCTGTCATCGAACGCGCGCAACAGGCCGGCCAGCTCCGCGACGACATCGAACCAACCGATTTCCCGCTCATCCAGCTCATGCTCGGAACCGTCAGCGAGCACAGCCGAACCGTGGCGCCCGACCTGTGGAAGCGCTACCTCGCCCTGATGCTGGACGGACTGCGCCCGCACCGGGACATCCCGTCCCCCCTGCCCCACAGCGCCCTCACCCACGACGAGCTCGAGCAGGCCGTATTCTGAAGCCCGTTTCACAAGCGAACGGGCCGGCAAGCAGGGAATGGCATCCGGCAACGCCACGCCGTGGTCAACGTGCCTGGGCCCTTCCCCGGCGGGCAGGTGGCGCCGAAGCGTTAGACCGTGTCTCGCTCCCGTTTCCGGCGGTGCGCCTCGCCCGTTCAGGTCACCGCCGTCGAACCCGGCAGCACCCACGACGTCACTGCCGGCCGCATCCCTGTTGCGACTGGCATTGAAGTGGACGGCGTACGCCGGATCGACTCCCGTCTCGGCGTCCCCACGCAGACGGGCTGCACGGTGTAGTCCGCGCCCTCGGGCGACGGCAGGCCGACGCGCGCGTTGGGCAGGCATAGAGGTCTTGTCCGCCTCGTCCGCTGTGGGAACGGGGCGGGCCGGACCGGTTCGGAGCCCGGCCCGGCCAGGCGGTCAGCCGTCGGGTATGCCTGCGCCGCTGAGCGCGGGGACGGTGTCCTCCGGGCGGGTGAGGGATCGGGCGCCGGTCCTGAACTGGTCGAGTTTGTCGATGATGGTCTGGCCGACGGGGGTGTGGCCCCAGATGCTGATGCCCTGGTGGGTGGTGGGTTGCCAGGTGTTCTCGTCGATGACGATGGGGTTCCAGCCGACCTCCCACTCGAAGCCCGATGGGGTGCGGGCGTAGTACGACAGCTCCTTGTCGTTGGTGTGCTGCCCCACGGACAGGGCCATGTCGAAGCCGAGTTCGTGCACGCGCTGGTAGCTCTGGGCGACGTCGTCGAGGGTGGCGGCTTGGATGTTGAGGTGCTGGACGCGGGTGCGGATGGGGTCGATGGGCAGGCCTTGGGTGGCGGCGATGGCGATGGAGTGGTGGCGTTCGTTGACGCGCAGGAAACGGATCTTGAGTTTGACGCCGCTGATGGTCTCGTCGATGTAGTCGGTCAGGCGGGCGTCGAAGACGGTGTTGAAGTAGCCGCGGAGCTGCGTCGGTTTAGTGGAGGTGATGGCTACGTGGCCCATGCCGGAGTCGCCGGTGACGAAGCCGGAGGCGAGCATGCGCAGTGGCTCGGCCGACTTCACGGGGGTGGTGTAGATCTCCTGTGTGATGCCCTTGGGGCCGGGGAAGCGCAGGAGGCGTTCGACGCCGCGCAGAGCCGCTTCCTCGGCGGTGCCGTGTGTGACGGGTACGCCATGAGCCCGTATGCGGGCCTCGATCTGTTCGAAGGTGGTGTGGTCGTCGATGTGCCAGCCGGTGGCGACGACGTCCTCGGCCGGGCCTCGCTGCAACAGGAAGCGGCATTCCTGGTCGTCGAGGCGGAAGCGCATCAGGCCGGTGTCGAGGGCGTCATGGTGCATGCCGATGGCGTCGGCGCCGAAGCGTCGCCAGTCTGTGAAGCGGTTGGTCTCGATGACGATGTAGCCGAGGTGGACAGCGCCGAAGACGGACGGGTCGTCAGGCGTGTTCATCGGCGGCCAGCCAGGAAGTCGGCACACAGGCGGTTGAAGAGCTCGGCGCGTTCGAACTGCACCCAGTGGCCGGTGTTGGCGACCACGTACAGATCGCAGTTGGGCAGTCGGTCGGCCAGCATCCGGCCGCCGCTGGGCCGGTTGACCTTGTCCTCGGCGCCCCACAGCACCAGGGTGGGCACCGGCAGGCGGGCAAGGCGCTGGTCGCGGGTGAAGTCCATCTTCCAGACGGTGCGCAGTGCGTTCGGGCCGGAGGGGCGGCGCAGCGGCGGGTCGGCGACGACCTCCGGGTCGATGCTGTCCCGGTAGCGCGCATCGATGACCTCGTCGGGCACGTCGGCAGCGTTGAACACGAGGTACTGGCGGATGAACTTCTCCAGTTTCAGCCGGGAAGGCCCGTCCCCGGAGTAGTACTTCAGCAGGCTGTTGAGACCCGGCGTGGGCAGCGAGCGTGTTGTACCGATGCCGCCGGGGCCCATGAGCACCATGCGTCCGACCCGATCAGGGGCGTCCAGGGCCAGCCGCAGGGCGCAGGCGCCACCGTAGGAGTTGCCGACCAAGTGGGCGCGCTCCAGGCCGAGTACGTCCAACAGGCCGCGGATATTGTGGGCGAGGTAACCGAAGGGATCGGCGCCGTCGACGCCCTTGGTGCTGCGCCCGTAGCCGGGCAGGTCGGGCACGATGACCCGGTACTCCTTGGCCAGGGCGGCGATGTTCCGGGCGTAGTTGGAGACGCCGGAGGCGCCGGGGCCGCCGCCGTGCAGAAGCAGCACGGGCGGGCCGTCGCCGGTCTCGGCGACGAAGATCTTCTTGCTTCCGACGTCGTACAGCTTCTCCTGCATCGACGGCAGGCCGGTCTGTGTGGTCATGGTGGTCCTCACGGGGCGGTGGTGGCGGTCGGGTGCGGCGCCGGAGCGAATCCGGATGCGGGCGGCGGGAGTTGGGATCCCGCGGGCGCGGCGGCGTACACGTAGGCGTCCGGGCGCAGGACGAGGGTGGCCGCGCGGTGCTCGGCCAGCCAGGACAGCAGCACACCGTCGCTGTCGACGAGCGCGCCCTCGGCCGGGCGGGATCCGGCGGGCGTGACGGTGAGCGAGGGGACGCCGAGGCGGTCCCACGCGGGCTGGGGTGTGACCGATCGGGCGTGCAGGAGCAGCCAGCGGCTGCCGAGCGCGTCGTCCAGGCGGACGCGCGCTCCGTCCGGACCCGTCACCCAGGGCTGGGGAATCTGACACCCGGACGCACGCGTGCGCGGGCGGGCCTGCAGACCAGCGGCGTAGCGAGCGACGGGTATCCAGTTCGAGTCCTGCAGCCAGTCGCCGAAGCCCGGCACGCGGTTCAGGATCCGCAGTGCGGAGTTGCGAACCGCCGACACCGGCCGGCGCCGTTCGGTGATGATCCGCCCGACGAACACCGCCCGCTTGGTGACCTCCTTGACGTGCGGTTTGCGCTCCGCCTCGTAGGTGTCGAGCACCGTCTCGGGCAGCTCGCCGCGCAGCACGGCGTCGAGCTTCCAGCACAGGTTGGCCACATCCCGCACTCCGGCGGCCATGCCCTGGCCGATCCACGGCGGCATGGCGTGGGCGGCGTCCCCGGCCAGGAAGACCCGGCCCGCCCGGAAGCGGGAGGCGAAGCGCACGTGGTGGCTGTAGACGGTGGCCCGCAAGATCCTGATGCTGTCCCTGCTGATCCCGTACCGGGACACCAGCTCGTACACCGCGTCGTCGGTGGTCAGGTACTTCTCGTCGTCGCCCGGCAGGATCGGGAACTCCCAGCGGTGGTGGCCGAGCGGGGTCGGGCAGTCCACGGCGGGCCGGGCCGGGTCGCAGCGGAAGCGCAGCCGGTCGTGGTCCGGCCACGGCTTGAGCATCTCGGTGTCGATGACCACCCAGCGGTCCTCGTACGTACGGCCCTCGTAGCCGACGTTGAGCTGCGCGCGGGTGGGGCTGGAACCGCCGTCGGCCGCGATCACGTACGAGGCGCGCAGCCGGTGGACGGAGTCGTCGGCCGTGCCCACCACCGTCAGCTCCACGCCGGCCCCGTCTGCGTACTGGCGCAGCCGCAGGCACTCGTGCCGCAGCAGCACCTCCACGTTCGGATAGCGGGCGACCCCGTCACGCAGCACCTGCTCCAGCGCCGGCTGGTAGATGAACATCTGCGGCGGATGACCGTGGCCCCGCGGGGTCGGGTGCGCGCTGATGAAGGCACGGCCGCGCGCATCGACGAAGTCGAGCGGCCGCTCGGCCAGCATGTCCTGCTTCAGCCGCTCGGCCAGGCCGATGCGCTGCCAGACCCGCATGACCTCCTCGTCGGTGGAGATGGCCCGGGCCCGGGAGAACACCTCGGCGTCGCGTTCCAGCACGACGACCCGCAGGCCCATCGCCCCCAGCAGGTTCGCCGCGGTCACACCCGTCGGCCCATAGCCGATCACCGCCACGTCATAGGCACTGTCTTCGGCTCTGTCCTTGGCGCTGATCTCGCTCACCAGGCCACCTCACTGTCGTCCCTGTCGCAGCCGGCTCTTGCTGTAGTGGTTATTCCAATTGGAATGCACGATACGGTAAGGTGAGTGCCGGAGACGGTCAAGTGCTGGGCGCGACAGGAAGGGCACCTCTCATGACCAGTCCGCAGTCGGCGCGCAAGATGCGTGCGAACGGGGTGGAGTCGCGGCAGCGCATCCTCGACGCCGCGGTGGAGATCGCGGGCGAGCGCGGGTACGAGGGCACGTCCATCGCGGCGGTCAGGGCCAAGTGCGGGCTGCCCGCCAGCTCGATCTACTGGCACTTCAAGGACAAGGACGACCTGATCGCCGCGGTCATCGAGCGCAGCTTCGAGACCTGGCTGACGGCCGTCGAGTTGCCGGCGGAAGAGACGGGCACGCCGCTGGAGCGGGTCACCGCCATGGCGGCGAACGTGGCGAAGTCGCTGGTCGACGCCCCGGACTTCCTGCGCCTGGGCCTCATGCTCGCCCTGGAGCGGCGCCCCACGGAGCCCCGGGGCCGCACGGTGTTCCTCCAGGTCCGTGACATCGCCCGTCAGAAGATCACCGCAGTGATCGAGACACTGCTCCCGGACCTGGACGAGGACGCTGTACGCACCCTCACCACCTACGCCGTCGCCGGCGCCGACGGCCTTTTCGTGCAGCGGGAGATCAGCGGCGACGCCGTCGATCTGGTAGCGATGTTCGAGCTGCACGCGCAGCTGGTCTACGACGCGGCGACCCGCATGGCATCGAGGAGCAAGGGGTGACGCTGACCATCCGGCAGCGTACGGAAGGCGGCCGACCGCTGCGGGAGGCCGAGCATCACGTGGCGCCGATCGACCCGCTGTCGGCCCTGCTGCCCGGCTCGGACCTGGGCGACGCCTACGCCTTCCAGCGGGACAGACAACATCGCCTGGCGCCTGGCCGACGGGGCCACTGTCGTCGCTCACAAGGTCGGCCTGGCTGCGTCCGCGATGCAAACTCCGTCCGTCCCTCCCGCCGACACAGCCGAGTCGCTACGCCACTCGGCGGCCGCCGGCCTCCACGTCGCCGACCGCCTCTGCGCCCAGGGCGCAGCGCTCGCCGACGGCGTCAACATCTTGCTCCACACCGGGACCTCGCCTACACAGAGGCCCATGTCATGGACCCGGCAGACTCGCTCAGCTCGGCCCAGACCGTCTTACCGTGTCGGGCGTGGCGCGTTCCCCAGCGCTCGGCGAGTTGGGCGACCAGGAGCAGGCCGCGCCCGCCCTCGTCGAAGACACGGGCCCGGCGCAGGTGCGGGGAGGTGCTGCTGGCGTCGGAGACCTCGCACATGAGGGCGCGGTCGTGAATCAGGCGCAGCCGGATGGGGGGCCGACCGTAGCGGATGGCGTTGGTGACGAGTTCGCTGACGACTAGTTCGGTGGTGAAGGTCAACTCCTCCAGTCCCCAGATACTCAACTGCTTGGAGACACTCGACCGGGTCTGGGCGACTGCGGTGGGGTCGGCGTCCAGGTCCCAGCCGGCGACCTGACGGACCCCGAGAGCGCGGGTGCGGGCCAGGAGCAGGGCGACGTCGTCGTGTGGACGAGCGGGAAGCAGGGTTTCGAGCACGGTGTCGCAGATGGCCTCCAGGGAGGGAGCGGGCTGGGCGAGCGTGTGGCGCAGCAGGGTGAGGCCCGTCTCGATGTCGTGGTCGCGGGCTTCGATCAGGCCGTCGGTGTAGAGGGCGATGAGGCTCCCTTCGGGCAGGTCGACCTCCGCCGCTTCGAACGGCAGGCCGCCCAGGCCCAGCGGCGGGCCGGCGGGCAGGTCGAGGATGTCGACGTTCCCGTTCCGGGTCACCACGGCGGGCAGTACGTGCCCTGCGCGGGCGAGGGTGCAACGGCGGGACACGGGGTCGTAGACGGCGTACAGGCAGGTGGCGCCGATGTCCCCGGCGGCTTCGGTGTCGGGGTCGGTGGAGGCTTCGGCGGACAGGCGGATGACGACGTCGTCCAGGTGCGTGAGGAGTTCGTCGGGCGGCAGGTCGATGTCGGCCAGGGTGCGTACCGCGGTCCGCAGCCTGCCCATGGTGGCGGCGGCGTGGATGCCGCGGCCGACCACGTCGCCCACCACGAGGGCGACGCGGGCTCCGGACAGCGGGATGACGTCGTACCAGTCGCCGCCGACGCCGCCCTGGCCGCCGGCGGGCAGGTAGCGGCAGGCGACCTCCACCGCGGAATGCCGCGGCGCATGCTGCGGGAGCAGGCTGCGCTGCAGGGTGAGGGCGGTGGCGCGCGCGTGCGTGTAGCGGCGGGCGTTGTCGACGGCCACCGCTGCCCTGGCGGCGATCTCCTGGGCGAGGAGGAGATCCTCGTCGTCGAAGTGGTCGGGGCTGCGGTGCCGGAAGAACTGCACCACGCCCAAGGTGGTGCCACGGGCGCGCAGCGGGACCACCAACGTCGAGTGGAATCCACGGGCATCGGTGACGAGGCCCCGATCCGGCTTCGCCGCCGACCAGTCCGGGAGGCGGGATGCGTCGAGGTGGTGCCGGGAGGGCTGCCCGGTGGCGAGGGCGCGAGCGGGCGGCGATCCGTCCGGATAGGTGTGGAGCCGTTGCGGCGCGACCGTCGATTCCGGGCAGCCCCCTGCCGCTGACCGCTGGGCGACCCGGCGCAGCCCGAGCGGGCCCGCCACGGGAGTGGCTGCCACCGGAGTGTCCTGTCCGCGGAGCGCGGAGTCGAGCAGGTCGACAGTGACCTGGTCGGCGAAGTGCTCGGTGGCGACGTCCGCCAGCTCCTGGGTGGTGCGGTCGATGTCCAGGGTGGTCCCGATGCGCTTGCTCGCCTCGTTCACCACCGACAGACGCCGCTGCAGTCGGCGCTCCCGCTCCTCCTGGAACGCCGCGACACCCCGCTCCGACGTGCGGTCCACGTACTCGGTCCCCATCGCGCTCAGCTTGCGCGCCGCCGCGCTGACCAGCTCGGCATCGCTCGTGAGCCGGGGCATCAGCTCAAGCAACCTGTCGAAGACGATGCCCTGCCCGAGCCGGAATGCCCGCAGCATTGTGCTGATGGGCGTCCCGCGCCGAGCCAACCGACGCGCGCGCTCCACGTCGGCGACCGGCGGCTCGATCTGGCTCGGCTCGATACCGTGCTCAAGGCCGAACAACGCGGCGACAACGTGCTCGGCGACGTTCGCCGACGTCATGTCGGCGATGTCCGGGTCTTCCCATAGTTCGGGAACTTCACGCCGCAAGCACCGCTGCACCTCGTCGATCAGCTGGTCCGCTCTCGGGCTGAGCTCACGCGCGGCACGGGACACGAGACTGTCGACAGCGAAGTCCACAATCAAGACGTTACGCCGTCCAGGCGCGCACGCATCGCCGCTCTGGCGCTTGCAGCCCGGCCGCCCCGCCGGAAGGCCGTGGGAGACGGGGCACGCTGGATGGGGTCGGCGGCCGTAGAGCCCACATCACGGGACGGCCTGGGACGTCCTGTTTCGGTCCCTGCAGGTGGCGTGGCCGGTCGCCGTCGCGGCCGTGGCCCGGCCGGTTCTCAGAACCGGCCGGTCCGGGCACCCTGGAGTCAACCGGCCGCCGCCACACCTGCCGCCGCAGCCACCAGGGCCAGCACGACGGCCGGCAGGGCCCGCACCGGCGGGTCGCCGTGGCGCAGGTGAACCACTGCCGCTCCGGCCATCAGCAACGCCAGCCCGATCGCGGCGGCTGCGCCGAGCGGGGCGGAAGCCAGTCCCACCAGCAGCCCGACGGCTCCGGCCACCTCCAGGGCGCCGACGATGCGGTAAAGGCCCGTCGACTTGCCGAGATGGGCTGCCGCCTGCCGCATGACCGGAACCGCGGCCATCTTCGCCAGGCCCAGCGGAAGGAAGATCAAGGCCAGCGCGACTGCGAGAGCGATCTGCGCCGTTCTCATGCTTCTCCGCCGTCCCCCGAGGAGCGGCCGGGCACGGTGTTCCTCCGCTCGCGGCGGTCGGCGCCCAGGCGGGCGTAGTGGTCGATGAGCTCGGGGGCGTCCACGGCGGCGGCGTTGACGACCTGCTCGGCGGGGGCGCCCTGGAGGAGGCGTTTGACGGGGACTTCCAGTTTCTTGCCGGTGCGGGTGTGCGGGATGGCGGGGACTTCGATGATCTCGTCGGGGACGTGACGGGGTGAGGCGCCAGTGCGGATGGCGTCGCGGATCTTGTCGCGGAGGGCGTCGTCCAGGGTCACCCCGGCTGCGAGGACGACAAACAGGGGCATCCAGTAGCCGCCGTCCGGTTCCTCCGCGCCGATGACCAGCGCCTCGGTGATCTCCGGGAGCCGTTCGACGACGTCGTGGATGTCGGCGCTGCCGAGCCGTACGCCGTTGCGGTTGAGGGTGGAGTCGGAGCGGCCGTGGACGATCACCGAGCCATGGGAGGTGAGCGTGATCCAGTCGCCGTGGCGCCACGCACCGGGATACTCCGAGAAGTAGGCGTCGTGGTAGCGGGTGCCGTCGGGGTCGTTCCAGAAGTACAGCGGCATGGACGGCATGGGCCGGGTGACGACCAGCTCGCCGACCTGGTCGACGACCGGGTGTCCCTCGGCGTCGTACGCGGCCAGGGCCACGCCCAGGTGGGGCGCGGACAGCTCCCCCGCCCAGACCGGGGTCGTCGGCGCTCCACCCGCGAAACCGGACACGACGTCCGTGCCGCCGCTGATGGAGGCGAGCAGGACGCGGTCGCCGACGTGGTCGCGTACCCAGGGGTAGGCGGAGGCCGGCAGGGTGGAGCCGGTGCAGCCGATGACCCGGATCGCGGACAGGTCGTGCACGGACGGGTCGATGCCGAACTTGGCCATGCCCAGGAGGTATTGAGGGCTGGTGCCGAAGAGAGTGACGCGGTGCCGGGCGGCCAGCTCCCAGAGGATGTCCGGCTGGGCGAAAGGCGCCGGGCTGCCGTCATACGTGCAGGTCGTGGCGCCCGTCAGCAGGGTGGAGACCACAAGGTTCCACATCATCCAGTGAGTGGTGGTGTACCAGAGGAGACGGTCGCCGGGGCCGAGGTCGGACTGGAGGCCGAGGGTCTTGAGGTGTTCGAGCAGGACGCCGCCGTGGCCGTGGACGATGCCCTTGGGCAGGCCGGTGGTGCCGGAGGAGAAGACGACCCAGAGGGGGTGGTCGAACGGCACGGGTGTGCAGGTGAGTTGCTCGCTGCGGGTGGACGCGTCCTCCCAGGGGATGGTGAGTGACGAGTAGGTGGCGTCGGGCCAGGGCAGGCCCACGTGGTCCACGAGCACCGTGGCCTTCAAGGTGGGCAGGGCGCGGGCCAGATCGAGGACGGCCTCGCGGCGGTCGTGCGTGGTGCCGTTGAAGAGGTAGCCGTCGGCTGCGATCAGGACGGTGGGTTCGAGCTGGGCGAAGCGGTCGGCTGCGGCCTTGGGGGCGTAGTCCTGGCCGCACACCGACCAGACCGCGCCGAGGCTGGCGGCGGCGAGGAAGGCGACGATGGCGTGCGGGGTGTTGGGCAGGTAGCCGACGACCCGGTCGCCCATGCCCACGCCCAGGTCGCGCAAGGTGGCGGCGACGGAGGCCACCTGTGCGCGCAGCCGGTCCCCGGTCACTTCGTAGCCGGAGCCCGTCTCGTCCAGGGCGATGATCGCCGGGTCGTCGGACGCGAGGTTGCGCAGCGCGTGGTGGGTGTAGTTGAGGGTGGCGCCGGGGAACCAGCGGGCGTCGGGCATCCTCTCCTCGGCCAGGACCCGCTCATGGGGTGTGTACGCCTCGATGTCGAAGTACTCCCAGACCGCGCCCCAGAACCCTTCGAGGTCGGTGACGGACCAGCGGTGCAGGGCTGCGTAGTCGGAGTGGTCGTAGCCGGCTTCGACGCCCCGGTGCGGGGCGAGCCAGCGGCCGAAGTCCGCGATGCGGCTCGCCGCGGCGGAATCCCGGTCGGGGGTCCAGAAGGGTTCTGCGTACGGCGTGGTCATCGCGTGGTGCTCCTCAACGCGGATGCGGGGGCAGGCTGGTCGCTGGGGACGACGGGACGGCGGGTGGTGCACAGCAGGGGTGCCCAGGCGGCGGTGTCCGTGAAGTCGCTGCCGCCGGTCGGGGCGACGTCCAGGACGACGCGGTCGGGGCGCAGCAGGACCGCGTCCGCCCGGCCGCCGCGCAGCCAGGCGGCGAGGGTGCCGTCGTCGCCGATCTCCTGCACGTGGACGATCGGCGCGCCGAGCCCATCCGCGACGGCTCGCAGAGAGGGCGAGGGCGGTACGGCGGTCAGGACGGCGAAGGAGTCGCCGAGTAGGTCGTCGAGACGGGTGCGTCTGCCGTCGGCGGTCACCCAGGGCTGCGGGCAGTAGGTGCCTCCGAGGCGGCTGCGGCGGGTCAGCGGGCCCGGGGTCAGGGCTCGGCTGAGGTTGCGGACGCCCGCCGTCGTCACGCCGGGGATACGGCAGACCGCGCTCACGGCGATCCGGCGCAGCGCGGCCGCGCCGTCCTGGCCGCCGGTCATGGCCCAGCCCGTCGCGACCGCGAGGCGGATCACATGGCGGGCGTGTGGTTTGCGTTCACTCTCGTAGGTGTCCAACAGGCGCTCTTCGGCGCCCTGTTGGAGGACCCGGGCGAGTTTCCAGGTGAGGTTGTAGGCGTCGCGCATCCCGGCGCACAGTCCCTGTCCGACGAAGGGCGGGGTGAGGTGGGCGGCGTCGCCGAGCAGGAAGACGCGGCCCTGGCGCCACCGGTCGGCGATGCGGGCCCGGAAGGTGTACTGCGCCTGCCGGATCACGTGGAAGTCGTCGCCGTAGGAGATGTCCGCCCAGGGGGCGATCAGTTCACGCAGGAGATCTCGCCCGTCCGGGCCGTCGAGACTCTCGCCGTCCCGCAGCCGGAACTCCCAGCGGTAGCGGTCCTCGCCGATCCGCATGAAGGTCGCCGGCCGGTGCGGGTCGCAGACCTGGTCGACGCCCTCCCAGCAGCGAACCGGGGCGCTGGTGCGTACGTCGATGACGGTCCAGTGCTCCTCGAAGCGAAGATCCTCCCATACGGCGCCGATGGCGTCGCGGGTGAGGCTGCCCGCGCCGTCGCAGCCGAGGACCGCCTCCGCCCGCAGACAATGCTCACCGTCGTCATCGCGGAACGTCACGCGGACCGGCCCGTCGGCGTCCTCCTCCACGGCGGTCACCTCGACCCCGCCCCGCAGCTCGCACTCCGGGCGCCGGGCCAGAGCTGCGCGCAACAGCCGCTCCAAGTCGGGCTGGTCGAACATGCTGGTCTGCGGGAAGCCGTGGTAGCCGTGCGGGGACCGCCGGAACTCGGCGATCCGGCGGTGCCGGGCGTCCAGCAGCCGAAGCCCCTTGGCGGGACGGGCGACGGCCGCGAACTCCTCATGGATACCGGCGGCTTGGAGAATCCTGCGCACCTCGTCGTCCGTGGCGACAGCACGCGGCAGGGGGTAGACGTCCCGGTGGCGTTCCAGGACGACGGTCCGGACGCCGCGCCGGGCGAGCAGGAGCGCGGCCGTGACGCCCACGGGTCCGGCTCCGACGATCACGACGGGTACATGTGCCGGTCTGGGCGCGGCGTCCCGCGGTCCGGCCTGGTCGGCGGTCATGTGCGGCTCACCTCGGGTTCTACTTCGCGTCCGCGACGGGCGTGCGCTGCTCGCCGAGGTCGATCCGCCCGTCCGCGGTGGCGATGGTCGCGGCCACCGCGTCGCCCTCGCGCAGGTAGTGCGGGTTCCTGGCCTGGCTCTTGAAGAACGCCTTCCACTTCATGGCGGGCGGCAGCAGCGCGCCGATCTTCTCGACCGGCTTCGGCGGGGCCTTCAGGGCCGTGCCGCCGGGGGTGCCGGTCAGCAGCAGGTCGCCGGGGTCCAGGGTCTGGAACCGGGCCAGCAGCGTCAGCGCCTGCGCCGGGCGGACGATCATGTCGGCCAGGGTGCGGTCCTGACGCAGCTCGCCGTTGACGGACAGCTTCAGCCGAAGGTCGAGGAGATGGGCGAAGTCCTCCGGCTCCAGCAGAGTCAGGTACGGACCCGTCGGCGTGAAGGTCGGGTACGACTTGCTCTCGTAGAACTGGGTCTTGGTCAGCTGCACGTCACGGGCGCTGACGTCGTTGGTGATCACGAGCCCGGCGACGTACGACGGCAGGTCCTTCTCCGCGACCACGGTGCCCACCGGCAGCGGTGCTCCCATGACGAGGCCGAGTTCGACCTCGTAGTCCAGGAACTTCACGTGCGCGGGCCGGACGATGGCCTCGTGCGGTCCGCTGACCGAGCCGGAGGCCTTGCGGAAGAAGGTGGGCGGGATGTCACCGGTGAAGCCCGAATCGCGGGCGTGGCTGCGGTAGTTGACCATCTGGGCGACCACACGGCAGGGGGTGGTGACGGGGGAGAGTGCCACCAGGTCGGCGACGGGCGTCCCGGCGTCGCCGGAGGCCACGGCCTCGCGTACGGCGGCGCGGTCGGCGAGCAGGTCGGCGGTGGTGACGGCCTTGGTCTCGATGCGGACGGCGCGGTCGTCGCGGACGACCCACCAGCCGTCGGCGGTGCGCAGAACGTTGGTGCTCATGTGACTACCTTCATCAGGGGGTTGAGGGGGTCAGGAGTTCGCGGCCTTGAGCAGGCCCAGCAGGCGGGCGGGGTCGAGTTCGTTGTCGCCTCGCAGGGCCGTGAGGACCTCGCGGAGCCTTGTGGGGGAAGGACTGGCGCCGAGGAAGTCGCGGGTGGCCGGTGGGCCCCACTGGGCGAGTCCGCTCGTCGACATGGGAGCCCACCCGGGCTCGACGTCGCAGGAGAACAGGTCGCCGTCGGCGAAGTGCTCCAGCATGAAGTGGTCGGGGTCGCGCCAGTAGTCGAAGAGCTGGCTGCCCTGGATGTGCCGGCCGATGCCCCAGCTGCGCTGGTAGCCGCGCTCGGCCAGGTACTCGCCGCCGGCGGCGATCGCGTCGAGGTCGGTGATCTGGTAGGCGGAGTGGACGTAGCCGGTGCCGGGGCCCAGGTGCATCGCAAGGGTGTGGTGGTCGACGGCCAGGCTGCCCTGGTCGCAGCGGATGAACGCCATGGTCGGGCCGCGCCCGCGCTGCCCGTCCAGGAACAGGAAGTCGCTGACGATCATGCCGAGCGTGTCCAGGTACCAGTCCAGGGCACGGGCGAACACCCGCGTCTCCAGCACCACATGCCCCAGGCGCTGGATACGGGACGGCTCGCGCGGCGGGCGCTGCGTTGCGTTCGTACGCCGGTGCTCGGTGCCGAAGTTGAGGAGTAGCGGCCGCTGTCCGGGCAGCTCGGGCAGTTCCTCGGCGCAGTGCACGACACGGACCGGGAAGCCCGAGGGATCGAGCAGGTCGACCACCTTGCCGCCGCCGGGGACGTCCGCGTCCCGTACGGCGGAGCCGGTGGCGCGGGCCAGCCGGCCCAGGTCCGCACGCTCGGCCGCGCGGAACGCCGGGCCGATGAAGCGGGACGTACGCCCCTTGCGGATCACCATGCAGGGTGAGCCGGCGAAGGTGCCGCGCAGCCACAGCTCGCGCTCTGTGCGGGCGGCGACGGCGAACCCGAAGTCGCGGGCGAAGACCTCGGCCCGGCCCAGGTCGGGCTTCTCGAACTCCAGCCAGGCCAGGTCGGCCACCTTGATCACGGGGTTCCGTGACCGTCCCGGGTGCTCGCCGCGTAGGGCGCCCTCCTCGCTGTGGAGGTCCTGGTGGGCCGTGTTGACGTCGTGGACGCCGTGGGCGCCGTGGGCGTCTTTGGCGTCGGCCGGGGTCAGGCGGGTTTCAGACATGGTGCCCTCCGAGCAACATTGCCGTAATGAGGAGATCATCAAGTTTGACAGTCTCGTCGTCAAGAGGTGGGCCGCAGAAAGTGAAGGATCCATCAGAACTGCCACCCTCATCGTCGCCGCCGCTAGACTCTGCGTATGCCTACGTCAGCCCCACCCAGCAACCGGTTCGAACGGCGCCGTGCCGAGACCCGTCAGGCGCTCGTCCGCGCGGCCCGGCAGATCCTCGCCAAGACCGGCGACACCAGCGCGAGCATCCAGGCCATCGCGGAGCGCGCGGACGTCGGCTTCGGCTCCTTCTACAACCACTTCGAGTCGAAGACGGAGCTGTTCGACGCGGCGGTGGTGGACGCACTGGAGGAGTTCGGCCGGACCTTCGACGAGCACCTGCACGGGATCGACGACCCGGCGGAACTCGTGGCGGCGGGCTTCCGGCTCAGCGCCCGGATGGCCGAGTCCCACCCCGAGCTCATGCAGGTCCTGCGCCGCCGCGGACTCGGCTACCTCCACTCCGACCAGGGACTCGCGCCCCGCGCCCTGCGCGACTTGGAGGTCGGCGTCGCCTCCGGCCGCTTCTCCCCCGTCGAGCCGACCGTCGCCCTGTCCGCACTGGGCGGAACGCTGCTGTCCCTGGTGGAGCTGAGGTTCGCTCGCCCCGACCTGGACGGTGACGAGGCTGCGGCGAACCTGGCCGAGATGGCCCTGCGCATGCTGGGTGTCCCGCCGGACGACGCCCGCGAGGTCGCCCGGCGCCCGCTGCCCGTTCTCGGCTGACGACGCCAGGCGGGGTTCCTAGACGGAGTCGCTGTACTCCTCGTCCCGAACTTCCGCGGCTGCCGCCGACTCCTCTTGCCGGTGCTTTCCGGCATCCCGGCAGCCGGGCAGGACAGCGAGGACGATCAACGCGCCGGCGGCCATGATGATCCCGCCGACGAGGCTGGTCTGGGCGACACCGTGAGCGAAGGCTTCGTGGACGGCGTCCACCACGGCCTGAGCCTGCTGCGGTCCGCCGGACGGGTCCTGGGCGATCCGCTCGGCGACCGCCAGACCGCCGCCCACCGAGTCCTTGGCCGTCTCGATAGCCGCGGCGGCCAGCCGGTTGCCGACCAGATCGGTCAACTCGTCCCGATAGGCCGTCCCGAGCAGCGAGCCCAGCACCGCGATACCGAGGGAGCCGCCGAGTTCCAGCGCGGTGTCGTTGGCACCGCCACCGACGCCCAGCTCCGACTCGGGGAAGGAATCCATGATGGTGTCCGTGGCCGGGGACACGCTCAGACCGATCGCGAAGCCGAGCAGCATCATCGGCGTCAGGAAATCCGTGTACGTCGAGCCCTTGTCGACCTGCGTGAGCAGGAAGACTCCGACGGTGCCGATCACCATGCCCGCCACCACCATCGCCTTCATGCCCAGCTTCGGGGTCAGGCGCCCGGTCACCGCGGCGCCGACGAAGACGGCACCGGCCAGCGGCAGCAGTCGTACGCCGGTCTCCAGCGGGCCGTAGCCGAGGACGAACTGCAGGAACTGCGTGGAGTAGTAGATCGCCCCGAAGGTGCCGAAGAAGAAGAACAGCACCGCGAGCATGGAGCCACTGAAGGGCCGCAGCGCGAACTTGCGCACGTCCAGCATGGGGTGCGGGTGCCGCAACTCCCAGGCCACGAAGGACAGCAGGCCCACGCCCGCGACGGCTGCGGCGGCGATCGGGCCGGTACCCCAGCCGAAGTGCGGGCCCTCGATGGTCGCGTAGACCAAGGAGCCGACGGAGACGATCGAGAGCAGACCACCCACGTAGTCGATGCGGCCCATGCCCTCTGCCTTCGACGGCGGCACGAGGGCCAGCGCGCCGACGACGGCAACGACCGCGATAGGGACGTTGATCAGGAAGGTCGAGCCCCAGGCGTGGTCCTCCAGCAGCCATCCGGCGACCAGAGGGCCGGCGGCGATGGCGAGACCGGAGGTGGCGGTCCAGGCCGTGATGGCCCGGGCGCGCTCGGCCCTCGGGAAGATCGCGACCAGCAGTGACAGCGTGGCCGGCATGACGACGGCGGCGCCGACGCCCATGATCGCGCGAGCCGTGATGACCAGCTCGGTCTCGTCGACCAGACTGCCCATCACCGACCCGCCCGCGAAGACCACCAAGCCCACGATCAGCGCACCGCGGCGGCTGTACTTGTCGCCGATCGAACCCAGCACGAGCATCAGCGCGGCGTACGGAACGGTGTAGCCGTCGATGACCCACTGCAGGTCGCTGCTGCTCAGGCCCAGATCCGTCGTCATGTCCGGCGCGGCCACGATCAGCGACGTGTTCGCCATGACCACGATCAGCAGGCTCAGACACAGCACCAGCAGGGCCCACCAGCGCCGTGAGTACGGCCCGGTCATCTTCTCGACAGGTGTGTTCGCGAGGAGGGGCATAGAAGGCTCCTAGAGGACGAGTTAATTGCCCATCGATGTGCAGGCTAGTTTCTTGCCCATCAATGTGCAAATATCGCGGTGGCCGTTCACGCTCCCCAAGGCACCGAGGTATCGATGTGACCCGCCAACCAGCGCCACACGGACCACAACGCCGTACGGCGCCCATCACGCGCACCCGCATCCTTGAGGCGGCCCGTCGGGAACTGGGCCGCAAAACCCCGACAGCGGCCTCGCCGACATCGCCGAGGCCGCCGACGTGGCGCGTCGCACCGTCACGTCCTCCCCCACGCTCTCGGCTGCGCTCGAACAGGGGGACCCCCATCGCCGGCCGGGCCGCGCTCGTCGAGGGACTCGCCGCGGACGCTGCGGAAGCGGTACGCCCCGCGGTCGCCGTCAACCGCACTCCAACCCCGGCCGCCGCGACCGCCCTGGCACGCTTCGTCCTCACCCTGTGGCCGGTCGGCGACCGCTACCGCACACTCATCGGACTCGCCCGCCAGGACCCAGGGCCCGACCGGGTGAGCGAACTTCTCGCCCCGGCCGGCGACACGGTCGCCGGGATCCTGACCCGCGGCCAGCGGCAGGGCGTCTTCCACACGAGCGTGCCGTCCGGCCCCGCTCAGCAGAGCCCTCGAAGCGCACCTGCTGGCGCTCCTGGACAGCGTCAACTCCGGGATCTGGGCCGACGAAGGCACGGGCGTCGCCACTGCGGCCCTGATCGCCGCGGGAGTCAACAGGGACGTCGCGGCCTCCAAGGTTCACCGTCTGCACGGCACCGGGCAGGCACCATCACCCCGCTGAAGGAGAACTAATGCACCAGCCCCAGTACGGGTACGGCGATGACGTCATGTACCAGTCAGACGAGCGGTACGAGTGGCACGAACCGTACGAGCCGTACGAGCCCCGGAAGCGCCGACGACCGGGCGTCATCGCCACCGCCGCCCTGCTCACGCTGATCTTCGTCCCCGTCGCGGTCGACCGCGTCGCGGCAGCGCGTGTGGAGGCGCGTACGGCCAAGGCGTTCCAGGAAGGCATGAACACTCCCCTGCCGCCCGAGGTCCACGTCCGCGGTTTTCCCGTTCTTACGCAGTTGGCCTCCGGCACCCTGCGGCACGTGGACATCACCGCGCACGACATACCCGCCTACGGGTCCACCCGCCCGCTGCCGGTCACCGAACTCGCCCTCGAGCTGGACGGACTACGGAAGTCCGATGACGACTCCGAGGCATGGGCCCGCTCGGCGGAGGCGACCGCCTATCTGTCGTACACGGACGTGTCCAACGCCCTCGGCCTGGAGGTGTCACAAGGCTCCCGCCCCGGCCAGATCAGAGCGAGCATCCTGCTGCCGTTCGGCGACGAGGTCACCGTGACGACGACCGTCTCGGCGACCTCGGGCAACCGCATCAAGTTCGGGAACTTCCAGGTCACGGGCGGTGCACTGCCTGCCGCTGGGCAAGCGGTGCTCGACAAGGTCTTCGAGAAGCCGATCCAGTTGCAGAACATCCCCGAGGGCCTGCACCTGCGCTCGGTCACCACCACGGCGAACGGACTCAGCGCCCGTTTCTCGGGCGAGTCGGTGACCTTCCGCCCGGACGGCGCGTCTCAGAACCGGTCGACGCAGGACGACTCGTCGTATCGGAACGCGTAAGAACCATCGCGAGCCCTCAGCCGTCCGCAGGCGGCTGAGGGCTCCGTGATGTCCGGCTTCGGCCCGGTCTCACGAACCGCTCGTCGTCGAAGACGGCGCAGTCGCCGTGTCGTCATCAGTCCCCGACACGTCGTCCGACGACCGGTCACTTGCGTCCTCCGTGACGACGATCACGGTGCTTCCCGCCGCGACCTCGCTGCCCGCCTCCGGGGTACTCGACGTCACCACGGCGTCGGACGCCTGGGAATATCCGGAGGCGACGGCGACCTGAAGGCCCAGGGAGCCCAGTTCGCCCTGGACCTCGGCGAGTGTCCTGCCGACGATGTCGGTGGGAATCTGGACGGTCTCCACCGCCTTGGCGACCTGGACGTCGACCGCGGTGCCGGTCTCGACTTCCTCGCCCTCTGCGACGCTCTGTCCGACCACGGTCCCGGACTCGGCGCCGCTGTCGACTTCGGTTGTGTCACCCAGTTTCAGGTCGTGCGCGGCCAGCAGTTTCCGGGCCTCGCTCAGGGTGCTGCCGGTGAGGTCCGGGACCGTGGCCTTCTCGGGCTCCTTGGCGACCGTGAGGGTGACTTCGGTGCTCTTCTCGACCTTTTCTCCGCCGTCCGGGTCCTGCTTGAGGACGGTTCCGGCGTCTTCCGTGGACTCGACGTGCCGGGCCTTCACCTTGAAGCCCTTGTCCTCCAGGATCCGGACCGCGTCGTCCTCGTCCTTGTCCGTGACATCGGGCACCTCCAGCTTCGGTGCACCGGTCGAGACGGTGACCGAGACGGCTTCCCCCGTGGCGAGTTCGCCGTCCGTCGGACTTTGCTCGCAGACGTGGTCCTTCGGCTGGTCGTCACAGGGTTCCCGCTTGTCGACGGTGACCGTGAGGCCCACGTTGTCCGCCGTACGCCGGGCCTCTTCGAGGGTCTGGCCGACCAGGTCCGGAACGTCCGCCTTGCCGTCGTCGGCCGTGCCACGGCCGAACATGAACCAGCCGAGCACAAGCGCCATGACGGCGACGGCAACGCCCGCCGTGATCAGCGCGATGGCTCCCTTGCGGCTGCCGCTCCCGGTCTCCTCGTCACCGTCGCCGTACGAGTCGTCGGCCCCCGCCACCTGAGGCTCGGCGACCGCCACGGGTACCCCCGTCCCGAGGTACGCCTCGACGTCGGCGAGCATCTCCTCGGCGGACTGGTAGCGGTACGCGGGGTCCTTCGCCAGAGCGCGCAGGACGATCGCGTCCACCTCGGGCCCGACCTCGGGGTTGTACAGGCCAGGCGGTCGCGGGGCCTCCTGGATGTGCTGGTACATCACCGCCATCGGCGAGTCGCCGGCGAACGGCGGCCGATAGGTGAGCAGTTCGTAGAGCAGACAGCCCACGGAGTAGAGGTCGGACCGGGCGTCGATGTCATGTCCCAGCGCCTGTTCCGGCGAGAGGTACTGGGCGGTGCCGATGACGACGGACGTCTGCGTCATGCCGACGTCCCGCGCATCGCGGGCGATCCCGAAATCCATGACCTTGACCTGGCCGGTCCGGGTCAGCATGACGTTGGCCGGCTTGATGTCCCGGTGCACGATGCCGTGGTGGTGGGAGTGGGCGAGGGCTTGCAGGACACCGGCCACCATCTCCAGGGCACGCCGGATGGTCAACGGCGGCCCGGAGTGCAGAGCCTCGCGCAGGGTCATCCCGTCGACGTACTCCATCACGAGATAGGGCAGCGGAGTTCCGGCGCCCGGCCACGCGCCGCCGTACGCCGTGTACTCGTCCTCGCCCGTGTCGTACACCGCGGCGATGGCGGGATGGTTGAGAGACGCCGTGGACTGGGCCTCCCGGCGGAACCTCGCCTGGAAGGTCGGGTCCTGGGCGCGGTCGGCTCGCAGGGTCTTCATGGCGACGGTGCGGTCGAGCCGAGTGTCGTATGCGAGGTGCACCTCGGCCATGCCGCCGGAGCCGAGTCGCGTGCGCAACTCGTACCGGCCGCCGAGGACGGGCGCCGGACTCGGCTGCGCGGTGTACCCGTCCTGGGCGTACCCCGGATGCGAGAAGGTCAGATCGTTTGGTCCGCCGAGGTTCACTCGCTTCTCCACAAAGGGTCGGAAGTCTGGGCCGGGGGCACGGTTCGACAACGCGCCACCTCACGAAGCCAGGAGCACGAACAGATAATTGCACATCGACGGGCACTTATCTTCAGTGTCGAAGACAGATGACTGAGAGGCTGCTCACGGGCTCGCGGTCCGACCGCTGCACCACCGCAACGGCACAACAAGACCGGACAACTCTGCCCCGGCGCTCCACGCCGGGGCAGTCGAAGCCGTATGGAAGGCCGTGCAACGGCTCAGTCGTCGGCAGCAGCCTCCGCGACCACCGTCGACGCGACGTCGTCGACCACGACACGTGCCTGCTTCTCCGGCACCCCGGCCGCGATGAGCGTGGCGACGGCGACCCGGGTTCCGTCGTCCTGCAGTGCCCCTGTATTGACCGTCTCCAGCAGAGCGACCGTCATCGCTTCCAGTCCGGCACTCAGCACAGCGGGCGGAAGATGGGTGTGGAAGACGCCGTCCCGCTGTCCTCGCTCCAGGATGGCCGTGGTCTCGTCGCGGGCCGGTGCCAGGATCCCGGCCACCCGTTCGGCGCCCAGGTCCCGCTGGGCCAGCGCCAGGAGCATCCGGTAGCGATCCCCTACGGGCCACATGGAGAACACGAAGTGCGCGAGCGCCCGCTCGGCCGGCTCCGTCGGCTTCGCTCCGGCTGCCACCGCGCTCTGGAGGGTCTCTGAGGCTTCCTCAGCAAGAGCCTCCAGCAGCGCCGCGCGTCCGGGGAAGTGACCGAAAAGGGTGCGCCGTACGACACCGGAGGCTCGCGCCAGTTCCTCCAGGGTGATGTCCGGGTTCCGCCCGAGCTCACGGCGGGCCGTGGCCAGGATGCGAGCCCGGTTGGAGCGCGAATTGCGTCGCAGCGGCTCGCGGGCCACGGGCTTGGTCACGGAAAACCTCGGTGGATCGGTGCGGAAATCGACGGAGCAGGACGAACGGCGTCATCCATTCTGACACGCACAACCTCAGCGCGATCTGGAGCCGGATCTCGTCCGGGTCAGTGACTGCGGAGACTGCCTACGGGTTCATGATCGTGCCGATGCGGCCCTCGGCACCAGGGACCACTGGGCCCATCGGAAATCCACCGCCACTCCCTGCCGCCACGCCGAGGGGCATCCCATTCCCACCCCCGGCCCCGACTTCGTACGGCAGCCGGTCCCGCTCAGGGCCAGCACGGACGACCCTCAACACGCGATCCGAGTCGCGCCCGACAGGCGTTGGGGCAGAGCAACAGAGCCACACGCCTGATCGATCTGACGATGCGTCGGCTGGTGTGCAGGGTCCGCGACCGTCCTCGGCAGACGTTCCGCGAGCAGGTGCCCGATCCGCAGGACGGGGTGATCTTTCGGATGACGAGTGGGCTCGGCTGGAACCGGATCTGCCTGAGAACCGCGGTCGGGGCGGGCATTGGCAATGTCACCGCCGTGTGATCAACGGGCGCATTCGACTTACGTCACTCACACTTCACCGGCCACCGATATTCCACGCATATGCAGATGCAGCGGCGGAACCCGTGGAGGGCAGCCGACATGGGAGGCCCGGCGCCTCTCAGACGGCACTCGAGGCATCTGATGACTCGTCAATAGAGTCAGCAAAGGGTCAGCAAGTGTCTGATCAGACCTGGTCACAGACGCCAACACCTGCAAGTCACGCCCCCGCACCCAAGCCGATCACCACCAAGCGCCACGCTCCCCTCGGCCGGTCCGGCCGGGGGGACGCAGAAGGCATCTTGCAGCGATGCATCCAGGACGCATCGCCCCAGGTCAGCGCACCCGACCCCGTGGTTTCAGCGGCACCGGCGGCAGTTGGGGAGCAGGCAGTCGACCCCCGTCATAGCCCTTCACCTCACCGAAGCGGGAGCCCTCCATCCAGTCTCTCCGGGCCGCTTCGATCTCCTCCTGCGTCCGGCCGATGAAGTTCCACCACATGATGAGCTCCTCCTCGAACGGCTCGCCGCCGAGCAGCATCAGACCCGCGTCCGACTCGGCGCGCAGGGGCAGTTCACTGCGGCCGCAGCCCAGGTACAGCATCGAGCCGGGCAGGACGGGGACGCCGTCCACGTGTGCCTCGCCGGACATGGACAGCACCGCGTACTCGAAGTCGGGCTCCAGCGGAAGGCGTACGTCGGTGCCGCTTGTGAGGGCGAGGTCGGCGCCGACGATCGGGGTGTAGGTCGAGCCCGGTGAGGTGGCGCCGTCGAGGGAGCCGAGGATGAGCGTGGCGGTGAGGCCCGGGGCCGTGACGGTGGGGAGGTCCGGGTGGTACTCGAACCGCGGGGTGATGTGCCGGTGGGTGTCGGGCAGGGCCACCCACAGTTGTGCACCGTGCAGGAACCGTGGATGCCGCCCCGGGCTCTCCTCCGAGTGGCTGATCGCCCGTCCGGAGGTCATCAGGCCCAGTTCGCGCGGGCGGATCGTCTGGAGGCTGCCGGTCGAGTCGCGATGAAGCACCTCGCCGTCGTGCAGCCAGCTGACCGTCTGCAGGCCCATGTGCGGGTGCGGCGGGACCTGCATGCCCGGTTCGTCGGCGATGTCGTCGGGGCCGTAGTGATCGACGAAGGCCCAGGCGCCGACCATGCGGCGGCCCAGGTTGGGCAGCAGACGGCGTACCTCGGTGGACTCGCCGAGCTTGACCCGCCGGGGGCTGAGGAGTTCGCGCACCGGCTCGGCGACGACGAATCCTCGGCCACCGCAGAGGGCGGGAACCGCCTCGCGGTCGAGATTGCTCATGGCGCCAACCTAGACCTGCCGGGCGCCCCGCGTCAGTTCGCGCCGATGGTGGAATTTTCAACTGTCAGCAGTGGTTACGGACGGTCGAGGAGGTCGAAAGCCGACATGGAGAACGTGGAGTACACGGAGTATTACGGGCACGGGACGGCCGCGGAGCGCTGGGAGCGTGCGCGGATGTTCTTCGACGCCAAGGAGTTCGCGGCTGCCGCACGGGTCCTCGACGGCCTGGTCGCCGAGGTCCCGGAGCAGGTCGCCCCGCGACTGCTGCTGGCCCGCGCGTACTACCACTCGGCCCAGCTGCGCCGCGCGGAGACAGAGCTGCGGGCGGTCCTGGAGCGCGATCCGGTCGAGACCTACGCGCGGCTGATGCTGGGCCGGACGCTGGAGCGACAGGGTCGCGACGCCGATGCTGCGCCGCATCTGCGGATGGCCGCGGCGCTGTCGGGAGACTTCGCGCCGGAGTAGCCGGAACAGGCACGAGTAGACGGCGGCGGAGTCACAGATGGCACGGGCCCACACCGGGCCCGTGCCGTCGCGTGCTTCCTCCGCTTCGCTGCTTGCAAGTCCTTGTCGCCGCCCTTGTCGTAGGTCACCCATTCGCCGGTCTTCGTGCCGGCGTTGCACGGCCCCTCGGTCCAGCAGGTTCCCGTTGTCATGCCAACGGCGCCAGGGGCCGTGCTGTCGGCCGTCCACAAGAGCGCCCTGCTGCAGAAAGCCGCGCCCCTCGCGCCACCACACCCATGCGCCGTCGGGCACACCGGCCTTGTAGCTGCCCTTGGCCTTGACCCGGCTATTGCGGAAGCAGAACGTCCACGGGCCGGTGCGCCAGCCGTCCGCGTATGCGCCCTCGCCCCGACAAGGTCCCGTACTTGAAGTGCTCCTGCGCCATGGGGACAGCATGGAAACGGGCGGCTACGCGTCCCGGTAGGCCTCCAGCAGTCGCAGCCACACCTCGCTGATCGTCGGATACGACGGGACCGCGTGCCACAGGCGGTCGATCGGGACCTCGCCGGCGACCGCGATGGTCGCCGAGTGCACGAGTTCGCCGACGCCCGGGCCCACGAACGTGGCGCCGAGCAGTACCTCGCGATCGAGGTCGACGACCATGCGGGCGCGGCCCCGGTAGCCGTCGACGTAGAGGCCGGCGCCCGCCACGGCGGCGATGTCCTGGTCGACCGCGCGTACGCGGTGGCCGGCGCGTTCCGCCTCGGCGAGGCTGAGGCCCACCGCGGCCGCTTCCGGGTCGGTGAAGACGACCTGCGGGACGGCGGCATGGTCTGCGGTGGCCGCGTGCGCGCCCCAGCGGTCCGTCTCGAGCAGCGGCACGCCCTGCGCCCGCGCGGCGATCGCCGCGCCCGCGATCCGCGCCTGGTACTTGCCCTGGTGGGTCAGCAGTGCGCGGTGGTTGACGTCCCCGACCCCGTACAGCCAGGAGCTGCCCTCGACGCGGCAGCTGTCGTCGACGGTCAGCCACGACCCGGGCTCCAGGCCGACGGTCTCAAGGCCCAGGTCGTCGGTGCGCGGCGCGCGACCGGTGGCGAAGAGGATCTCGTCGGCCTCGATGCGGTCGCCCCCGGACACCTCGACGGTGATCGTGGACCCGTCCCGGGTCACCGCGGTCACGGACGTGCCGGTGCGTACGTCCGCACCGGCCTCCTTGAGCGCCTCCGCGACGAGCTCACCGGCGAAGGGCTCCATACGCGGCAGCAGCCCCACGCCGCGTACGAGCACCGTGACCTGGGAACCGAGCGCCTGCCAGGCCGTGGCCATCTCGACGCCGACGACTCCCCCACCGACCACCACGAGCCGGCCCGGCACATGGTCCGCGCTCGTGGCTTCGCGGCTCGTCCAGGGGCGCACCTTGTCCAGGCCGGGCAGGTCCGGGAGGACCGCGCGGCTGCCGGTGCAGACCGCCACGGCGTGCCGGGCGGTGAGCAGCTGCTCCGTGCCGTCGGGGGCGGTGACGGCGACGCGGCGAGGGCCGTCGAGACGGCCGCGGCCGCGGTAGAACTGCGCTCCGATGCCGTCCAGCCAGGCGACCTGCCCGTCGTCCTTCCAGTGGGCGGCCTCCTCGTCCCGGTGCGCGAGAACGGCCGGTGTGTCGAGCGGGCCCTGCACGGCCCCCCGCAGCCCCGGCGTGCGCCGGGCGTCCGCGCGGGCGATGACCGGCCGCAGCAGGGCCTTGCTGGGCATGCACGCCCAGAACGAGCACTCGCCGCCGACGAGCTCGCTCTCCACGACCGCGGTGCTGAGCCCCGCCGCGCGCGTTCGGTCCGCGACGTTCTCCCCCGTCGGCCCCGCACCCAGCACTACGACGTCATACGCGATGGCTTCCGTCATACGGGCCAGTCTGGTGCCAGGTGTGCCGCCTGGCCACATGGGTACGTGCGCGGAACACGCGGAATACGCCATCTACGCGCGCGGTTGTGGACAGCCGTATACGCCCGGTAGTCGACAGCGGCTTCCCCTCGACCGGAAAGCCGCCGGCCACGAACCCCCGCGGCCACGAACCCCCACCAGCCACGAACCCCCACCAGGAAGAGGGAACAACCCATGAGCAGCAGCACCGTGGAGCTGACGAAGGACAACTTCGACCAGATGGTCACGGACAACGACTTCGTGCTGATCGACTTCTGGGCGTCCTGGTGCGGGCCGTGCCGGCAGTTCGCCCCGGTCTACGAGAAGGCCGCTGAGGGCAATCCCGACCTGGTCTTCGGCAAGGTCGACACGGAGGCCCAGCCGGAGCTGGCCGCGGCCTTCGGTATCCAGTCCATCCCGACCCTCATGATCGTCCGGGACCAGGTCGCGGTGTTCGCCCAGCCCGGGGCGCTGCCCGAGGCCGCACTGGACGACGTCATCGGGCAGGCCCGCCGCCTGGACATGGACGCGGTCCGCAAGTCGATCGCCGAGGCGGAGCAGCAGGAGCAGCAGGGCTGAGCGCCCGAGTCACCCGCCGTTGTGGCGCCGGTCGACGCCACAACGGCAGGTGACAGCTACGCCGGAACAGGCCGCGCCATCAGAACGGATAGCCCGCCACATCCCCGCGCACCGTCGTCCAGCGCACGTCGGTGAAGGCCTCCAGGTTGGCCTCGCCGCCGAATCGGGCGCCGGTGCCGGAGGCCGCGATGCCGCCGAAGGGCGCCACCGCCTCGTCGTTGACGGTCTGGTCGTTGATGTGGGCGATACCGGTCGGAATGCGCTCGGCGAGGTCGAGACCGCGCGCGGTGTCGCGGGTGACGATGCCGAGCGACAGGCCGTACGGGGTCGCGGAGGCGAGCGCCGCCGCCTCGTCGGCCGTCGTGAAGGACCGCACCGGCGCGACCGGGCCGAAGACCTCCTCCGCGTAGGCGGGCGTGTCGTCGTCGACTGCGGCGAGGACGGTGGGCCGGTAGAAGAGCTCCTGGTGCGTGCCGCCCGCGGCGAGCTTGGCTCCGCGCGCCGTGCTGGCCTCCACCAGGCCGTGGATCTTGGCGAGCTGGCCCTGGTCGATGATCGGGCCGAGGTGGACCTGCTCGCGGTGGGGGTCGCCGACGGCGAGTGAGTCGGCCTTGGCGGCGAGCCGCTCCACGTACTCCTCGTACAGCGAGGCGTGCACGAGGTGGCGGCCCGTCGTCATGCAGATCTGGCCCTGGTGGAAGAAGGAGCCCCAGGCGGCGGTGGAGATCACCGCGTCGATGTCGGCGTCCTCGAGGACGACGAGCGCCGAGTTGCCGCCCAGCTCCAGGTGGACGCGCTTGAGGTGGCGTCCCGCGGCCTCGCCGACCGCACGGCCCGCGGCGGTGGAGCCGGTGAAGGAGATGACCGGCACGTTCGGGTCGGCGACGAGCGCCTGACCCGCCTCGGGACCGCCGGGCAGCACGTGCAGCAGATCCTCGGGCAGCCCTGCCTCGGCGAAGACGGCAGCGAGCGCCAGGCCACCGCACACGGCGGTCCGCGGATCCGGCTTGAGCACGACGGCGTTGCCGAGCGCGAGGGCCGGGGCGACCGAGCGGATGGACAGGATCAGCGGCGCGTTGAACGGAGAGATGACGCCGACCACGCCCACCGGGACACGGCGCGTGTACGACAGCCGGGGCGCCTCGGTCGGCAGCACCTGACCCGTCGGGCGCGACGCCAGGGCGGCGGCCTCGTAGCACTCCTGGGCGGCCACGTGCAGTTCGAAGTCGGCCTTGCCCGGGATGGAGCCGGACTCGCGCACGATCCATTCGCGCAGTTCGTCGGCGTGCGCGGCGAACAGGTCGCCGGCGCGGCGCAGCACCGCGGCGCGCTGGAAGTGCGGGGTGCGGGCCCAGGCGGTCTGGGCGGCACGTGCGCTGACCGCGGCCGCCGTGACGTCCTCGGCGGAGGCGAGCGTGACGGAGGCCAGGGTGTCGCCTGTGGCGGGCTCGGTGACGGCGTACTCACCTCCCGACAGAGGCCGGGACTGCCAGGTGTTCGGGTCGAGCAGGGCCATGACGGCTCTCCGATCGGTCACAGGTCGTCGAGGGGAAGCCCGTTCGCACATCGGAAGTCCCGTGTGGCTCGGGGCCGGTTCGGCGGTTGCGAGGCGGGATGCCGCGATACGCCGCGGGCGCGCGAAACATACGCGGTGCTCTCAGGCATCCCCCCTGGTTGAGCATGCAACATGTTAGTCATCCCGTTCGAAAAGCGTGTCGCCTGCCACACTCTCCGCCGGCGTAATTCGCGGTAACAGCCGAGGAGTTCCGGCGAACCGGACGATGATGCACGTACGTGCCGCGCACCACGGCCTCCGGCCGCGTCGTGGCACCTGGGTGCACGCTCACGTCGAGTCGCGCTGCGCGGCGGTTCACGCCGACTCGATGTGCACGGCGTTCACGCCGACTCGCGGTGCACCGCGGTCACGTCGAGCACCTTGTGGACCTCGGGCGGCGCGCCGGGGTCGCGGACGGCGCGGTCGACGATCTCCGCCAGCTCCCTTCCGGAGGGCAGCTCGATCCGTACGGTGCTCAGCCGGGGACGCAGCAGCCTGCCGAGCATGAGGTCGTCGGCACCCATCACTGCCGTGTCGTCCGGCACGCCGATCCCCTCGTCCTGCAGGGCACGCATCAGCAGCATCGCGTACTCGTCGTTGTACGCGAACACGCCGTCGAGGGCGAGGCGCCGCCATCGCCCTGCGAGCCGGGCAGCCGACGCCTCGTCGTAGGCGAGCGGCAACTCGGTGACCTCCGCGCCCGTGCCCTGTGCGGCACGGCGTACGCCTTCCAGACGCGGCAGCGAGTAGGCCTCCAGGCCCGGCTCCTCAGGAACGACGACCCCGATGCGGCGCCGGCCGCGTGCCAGGAGATGCTCGCCGGCACAGCGGCCGACCGTGCGCTGGTCCATGAGGACCGCGTGGGCACCCTCGGTGGGCTCCTGGGCCAGGGTGATGACGGCCCGCACGCCGGAGCGCTTCAGGACGTCGACGCCCAGGGGCCCGAGGCGCGCGCTGAACGTGCTGAACATCAGCACGGCGGCCGGCCGCAGCTCCGCCCAGGCCCGGGCGGCCTGGTCGCCGCTCTGCCCGGCACTGCCGAACTGCACGACGGTGTAGTCGAGACGGCTCAGCGCCCAGTGGAGTTCGTGGAAGAGCCCGCTGTACAGAGGGCCGACGGCCACCTCCGGGGCCGGCAACAGCACCATGCGGGTGTGCCCGGCCCGCAGACTGCGGGCCGCCGCATGCGGCACGTAGCCGAGCTCCCTGGCAGCCTCGTGGACCCGTCGCCGGGTGGGCTCACTGATCCGCACGGAGCTGGTGTTGTTCAGTACGTACGACACGGTGGCCCGTGAGACCCCGGCAAGCCGCGCCACATCGGCACTTGTCGGGACGGCCCGCTGCACGACCCGACGGGGAGCGGACCGCTGCGCGGTGCCCGGGCCGTCCGCGGCACGTGGGGCCGACCGCTGCGCGGTGCCCGGGTCGTCCGCGGCACGTGGGGCCGACCGCTGGGCCGTTCCGGAGCCGTGGGCGCTGCGCGGGGCGGTTGGCTGGGCATGTGCGGAGCCGGGCACGGACGGAGGCGGCGCGGGCGGCCGCATGGTCCGGGGTGGCGTGGGCGGCCCCCCGGCGTGGCGCGACTCGGCCTGGGGGCGTGACGAGGGGGGAGCCTGCACGGCGTGGTGCCGGGCAGGGCTCGGTGCGGAATCGGGCGATTCCACGTCGTCATCCGGCGTAGCGCCGAATGGCTGCTGTGGTACGGACTGCTCAGGTATCTGCACCATGACGCGAGGCATCTTTCCATGCCCGAAGCCGGACTTGAGCCCCATACCGAAGGCGGACTTGAGCCCCCATGCCGAAGGCGGACTTGAACCCCATGCGACGGGCGGACTTGAGCCCCATGCCACGGGCGGCCTTACGCGCCAAGCCCCAAGCCGGGGCTTGCCCCGCGACGCCGCCCCCCATTTGCCGGTCGGTTCTAAGGCCCGCGGACAGGTGAGGAGTTGACATCAGGCAGCGGGGCCGGCGTACGACGAGTGCGCCGACCCCGTCGTCGAGGACCCGGTCTTCGTGCCCAACGGGTCAGGTTCTAACGTGACCCGCGTGACTGACTCCACCGCAGACCCGCGCATCGACGACACCCCGGGCCGCACCGGCCCGACCGCGACGACCGAGGCCGAGCCGCGCCGGGTGGGCCGGGTGCGCACCGAGTACTCGCCCGCCCACGACGGCGACCCGGATCCCGGTGAGATCGTGTGGACCTGGGTGCCGTTCGAGGAGAACGACGGACGCGGCAAGGACCGCCCCGTCCTGGTCGTAGCCCGTGAGGCGGCCGGCACGCTGCTCGCCGTACAACTGTCGAGCAAGCGCCACGACCACGACCGGGAGTGGGTGCCGATCGGCAAGGGGCCGTGGGACCGCGAGGGCCGCGACTCGTGGGTGAACATCGACCGAGTGCTGCGGGTGCACGAGCACGGGATGCGGCGCGAGGCCTGCGCGCTGGACCGGATGCGTTTCAACCTGGTGGTGCACCGGCTGCGGGAGCGTTACGGCTGGCGCTGACCTCTTCCGTACGACCTGTCCCCACGGGCGAGGCCTCTCCGTACGACCGGGTCCCTCGGGCCAGCTCCCTCCGGGCGACCGGCGCTGCGGACGCGTTACGGCCGCCGCACCGGCCCGGCGCACGAGAAGGCCCGCTCGAAGGCGGCACGGGTGGCCGTGCCCCGTGTGCGGTCCAGGACGGCGAAGACGACGTGCTCGAAGTACCCCGCGAACCGGCCGCCCTCTCCCCCGTCCAGGAGCGCGCGGAACGCCCCGGCCACCTGTACCGGGTCGTTCCGGAACACGCCGCACCCCCAAGCGCCGAGCACCAGCCGCCGGTAGCCGCATGCCACGGCGGTCTCGAGCACCCTTTCCGCGCGTCCGGCCAGGGCGCGCGGTATCTCGGCGGCCCGCTCCGGGGCCCGCCGCAGAACGACCCCGGCGTTCGGCGCGGGCGATGTCAGAAAGCCCACGCGGTATGCCGTGTCCAGCAGCTGCCCGCGGTCGTCGCGGAAGACGGGGACGCCAGGCGAGTGGATGACGCGGTCGCTGTAGAAGGGGTCGCGGTCGGCGCGGTGGTGGTCGTAGAACGCCCGGGCCCGCAGCAGACACGCGTACAGCGCAGACGCCCTGCACAGCGCCTCCTCCTGGGCCTGCGCGCCGTTGAGATAGCCGCCGCCGGGATTGCGGGCGGACGCGAAGTTCAGCACGGCGACCGGCCCGTCTCCGCAGGTCGTGAGCCGTCGCGCCGCCTCCAGGCTGCTCTCCCCTGTGACCTCGATTACCGTGGTGGGAGCGGTGACCGTCACAACGGCAGGGTCCATCGGTACCGGACCCGGCCCGTATACCCGTGTGCCGTCCCGGGCGGCCGCCACCGCTGCGGCGATCGACACCTCGCGGCCCGCCGGTCCGAAGTACGAACCGGCCGCGACGATCTCCTCGGTGTGCTGTGCGATGCCGCGCAGCCGGGCACTCACGCCCGGTCCCCCGTGTCCCCCGACTTCTTCATGAACGCATCGTGAGCGCCTCATGACCCCCCGCGCAACAGACTTTCTCCGTACCAATCCGACTCTGGGGGCACTCTTGTGCGATCCGCTCAGGGGGATTTGGGTAGGACGAGCGCTGCCGTTCCGGCCCACCCATGGCCGGAGCGGCTGCATGGTTCCCGACCGGGGAACCAGGCCGACCTGAAGATCAGGAGGATCCCGGCATGTCCGAGGGAGACTGTACGGGGGTCGCCCCGATGGTCACCGAGGCCGAGGTGGAGGCGCTGGTCCACGGCATCTGTTTCAAGACCGGCCCGCCTCGTTCCATCGGTGTCGAACTGGAGTGGCTCGTCCACGACGTCCATGGCTTCGACAATGCCGGTGGCTACACGCCACGGCAGCCCGTATCACCCGCCCGCCTCGAAGCGGCCTACGCCGTACTGCGGGCCCTGCCCCTGCACTCCCCCCTCACGGTCGAACCCGGCGGTCAGCTGGAGCTCAGCTCGCTGCCCGCCGCGTCCCTGATGGAGTGCGTCACCGCCGTGTCGGCCGATCTGTCGGCGGTGCGGACGGCACTCCGCCCCCTCGGTCTGGCCCTCACCGGGCTCGGCACCGACCCGTGGTGCCCGCCGTCCCGGCTGCTGCACGAGCCCCGCTACGACGCGATGGAGAAGTATCTCGACCGTGCGGGGACCGCGGGCCGTCACATGATGTGCTCCTCGGCATCCGTGCAGGTCTGCCTGGACGCCGGATACGAGGAGCCGGGCCCGCTCGGCCACGGCCGGCGCTGGCGGCTGGCGCATCTGCTGGGGCCCGTGCTGGTCGCCGCGTTCGCCAACTCGCCGCTGAGCGAGGGACGTCTGACCGGGTGGCGGTCGACCCGGCAGGTGCTGTGGGCCGACATCGAACCCGGGCGGTCGGCGGCCCCGCCGCTGGACGGGGATCCGCGGACCGCGTGGACCAGACATGTGCTGGACGCGCCCGTGATGTGCATTCGGGCGGACGACGGGCCGTGGACCGTGCCGAAGGGCCTGAGCCTGCGGGCGTGGACGCGCTCGGGCAAGCCGCGCCCGCCGACCCGCGAGGACGTCGACTACCACCTGACGACGCTGTTCCCGCCGGTACGGCCGCGCGGTCATCTGGAACTGCGCATGATCGACGCCCAGCCCGGTGACCACGGCTGGATCGTTCCGCTCGCCGTGACGACCGCGCTGTTCGACGATCCCGAGGCGGCCGAGACCGCGTACCGAACCGTCAAACCACTGGCCGAACGGGCGGGCCCGGGGCCCGCGCCGCGCAACGAGCTGTGGCTGAGCGCCGCGCGGCAGGCCCTCCACGACCCGGAGCTGCACGAGGCCGCCGTCACCTGCTTCGCCGCCGCCCAGGAGGCGCTGCCCCGCCTCGGTGCCGACGAGGCCGTACGGGACGCCGTGGCCGCCTTCAACGACCGCTACGTCGCCCGGGGCCGCTGCCCCGCCGACGATCTGCTCGACATGCCCGACCTGCCCGACCCGCTCGACCGCTGTCACGTGCACGGGAAGGACGCCCGCCCATGACCGAGACCGTCGCGACCCACGACCAGGATCCCGAGGCGCTGCGGAAGCGCGCCGTCTCCGCGCTGCTCACCGCACGCGAGCGCACCACGCTGCTCACCGGGTGCGTCGAGGACCCCGATCTGACCGCGCAGCACTCACCGCTGATGTCCCCGCTGGTGTGGGATCTCGCCCATATCGGCAACCAGGAGGAGCAGTGGCTGCTGAGGGCCGTCGCCGGGCAGGAGGCGATGCGGCCCGAGATCGACCCGCTGTACGACGCGTTCGAGCACTCGCGCGCGGAGCGGCCCTCGCTGCCGCTGCTGCCGCCCGCCGAGGCCCGTCGCTATGCGGCGGATGTGCGCGGCCGGGCGCTGGACGTCCTCGAGCGCACGCCCTTCGAGGGTTCCGCACTGACCGATGCGGGCTTCGCGTTCGGGATGATCGCGCAGCACGAGCAGCAGCACGACGAGACGATGCTGATCACGCATCAGCTGCGCAAGGGCCCGGCCGTCCTGTCGGCGCCCGACCCGGAGCCCCTGTCATCGCCGTACACCGGACCGGCCGAAGTCCTCGTCCCCGGTGGCCCGTTCACCATGGGCACCTCTACCGAGCCGTGGGCACTGGACAACGAGCGTCCCGGTCATGTCCGGCTCGTCCCGCCGTTGTTCATCGACACGACTCCCGTGACGAACGCCGCGTACCAGGCCTTCATCGAGGACGGCGGCTACGACGACCCCCGCTGGTGGGCGCCGGAGGGCTGGGCGCACATCAAGGCCCGTTCCATCTCCGCGCCGCTGTTCTGGCTCCGCGAGGGCGGGCAGTGGCTGCGGCGGCGCTTCGGGGTGACCGAGGCCGTGCCACCGGACGAGCCGGTGCTGCACGTCGGCTGGTACGAGGCCGACGCGTACGCGCGATGGGCGGGGCGGCGGCTGCCCACCGAGGCCGAGTGGGAGAAGGCCGCCCGTCACGACCCCGCGTCCGGACGTTCCATGCGCTACCCGTGGGGCGACGCCGATCCGACGCCGGACCGCGCCAACCTGGGCCAGCGCCATCTGCGTCCTGCCCCCGCGGGCAGCTACGCGCTCGGTGAGTCCCCGCTCGGCGTACGGCAGTTGATCGGCGATGTGTGGGAGTGGACAGCGAGCGACTTCCTGCCCTATCCGGGGTTCGCGGTGTTCCCGTACCGGGAGTACTCGGAGGTGTTCTTCGGGTCCGAGCACAAGGTGCTGCGCGGCGGTTCGTTCGCCGTCGACGCGGTGGTCTGCCGCGGCACGTTCCGGAACTGGGACTATCCGATCCGGCGGCAGATCTTCTCGGGCTTCCGCACCGCCCGGGACGTCACGCCCGCGGACGGGGTCGCGGACGACCTGGTGGGCGGCCGGATGGACGGCCGCGCGGAAGGCGCCGCGAACGGCCCGTCGGGAGGTGCCTGATGTGCCGACATCTGGCGTATCTGGGGCCGCCCGTGCCGTTCGGCGATCTCGTCGTGGCGCCGCCGCACGGACTGTACCGCCAGTCGTGGGCGCCACGGCAGCAGCGGCACGGCACCGTCAACGCCGACGGGTTCGGAGTCGGCTGGTACGCGGAAGGGGATCCGGTGCCCGCGCGTTACCGCCGGGCCGGGCCGGTCTGGGGCGACCTGCCGTTCGCGGACCTCGCGCGGGTCGTGCGCACCGGGGCGCTGCTCGCGGCGGTACGGGACGCGACCGTGGCGAGCGCCGACGCGGAGGCCGCGGCAGCGCCGTTCGCCGAGGGCCCCTGGCTGTTCAGCCACAACGGCGCGGTGACCGGCTGGCCGCGCTCCCTCGCCGTACTCGCCGGGGAGCTGCCGCCCGCCGAACTGCTCGCGCTGGAGGCCCGCAACGACTCCGCGCTGGTGTGGGCGCTGGTCCTGCACCGGCTGCGGAACGGTGACGAGGCGGGCCAGGCGCTGGCCGAGACAGTCCTCGAGGTGGCGGCCGCCGCGCCCGGCTCGCGCCTCAACCTCCTGCTGACCAACGGCGAGGCGATCGCCGCGACCGCCTGGGGCGACACGCTCTGGTATCTCGCCGAGCCGGGCCGCCGCACGGTCGTGGCCTCCGAGCCGTACGACGACGACCCCTACTGGCGCGAGGTGCCCGACCGGACGCTGCTCGCCGCAAGCCGCACCGACGTCCTGCTGACGCCGCTGAAGGAGCCGCAGGAGCCGGAGTACCCGCAAGAGCATCACCAGGTACCCCCGGGGACCGATCTTCACGAACCCCTGAAGACCGAGGAGCCGACCGCGTGAGCCCGTTCCAACTCACCCGCACCCTGCCCGAGGACGCCACGGACGCGGCCCTGCGCGCCGACGTCCTGCACGGCCTCACCCGTACCCCCAAGACGCTGCCGCCCAAGTGGTTCTACGACGCGCGGGGCAGCGAGCTGTTCGAGGAGATCACCGAGCTGCCGGAGTACTACCCGACGCGCGCCGAGCGGGAGATCCTGCTCGCCCGTTCCGCGGAGATCGCCGGGGCCACCGGGGCCCGCACACTCGTCGAGCTCGGCTCCGGCTCGTCCGACAAGACGCGCCATCTGCTCGACGAGCTCCCGGACCTGCACACGTACGTTCCGGTGGACGTCAGCGAGAGCGCTCTCAAACAGGCCGGTCAGGCGCTCCTCGCCGAGCGGCCGGAGCTGAACGTCCATGCCCTGATCGCCGACTTCACGCGCGGCCTCACGCTGCCGGACACGCCCGGACCGCGGCTCGTCGCGTTCCTCGGCGGCACCATCGGCAATCTGCTGCCCGCCGAACGCGCCGAGTTCCTCGCCTCCGTACGCTCGCTGCTGGCGCCCGGCGACGCACTGCTGCTGGGTACGGACCTGGTCAAGGACGAGTCCGTTCTCGTGGCCGCGTACGACGACGCGGCCGGGGTGACGGCGGCGTTCAACAAGAACGTCCTGGCCGTCGTCAACCGGGAACTGGGCGCCGACTTCGACCCGTCCGCCTTCGCCCACGTCGCCCTGTGGGACCGCGACAAGGAGTGGATCGAGATGCGCCTGCGCGCTCTGCAACCGCTCTCCGTGAAGATCCCCACGCTGGATCTGGCGGTCGATTTCGAGCAGGACGAGGAGCTGCGCACGGAGATCTCGGCGAAGTTCCGCAAGGACGGCGTCCGGGCGGAACTGGCCGCCGCCGGGCTGGAGCTGGCCCGCTGGTGGACGGATACGGCGGGACGGTTCGCGTTGTCGCTGAGTCTGGCGCGGTGAGAGTCCCGGAGCCTGCGCGGTAAGAGTCCCGAAGTCCGGCGCGGTAAGAGTCCCGAAGTCTGGCGCGGTGAGAGTCCCGAAGTCTGGCGCGGTGAGAGTCCCAGCCGGCGACGGATGTGCCGCGGCCATGGCCGCCGAGCCGGTCCCGCTACAGGGGAGACGCACGTCACATTCCTCCGTGTCACATCTCGCCGAGTTGTTCCGTCGGACGTGTGTAACCACCAGCCACGGCAGAGGAGCTCATCATGGATGCTCGCTTGAACCTCTTCGGCAACCCGGACACAGCCAAGGTCCTGAAGCACATCAACTCGGCGGGCAAGGTCGTGTCGGACTCGGGGTTGCCGGCCGCGACGCAGGAACTGGTGAAGATCCGCGCCAGCCAGATCAACGGCTGCGGTTTCTGCACCGACATGCACACCAAGGACGCCACGCACGCCGGGGAGACCGTGCAGCGCCTCCACCTGGTCGCGGCCTGGCGGGAGGCCACGGTGTTCACCGACGCCGAGCGCGCCGCCCTGGAGCTGACGGAGCAGGGGACCCGTATCGCCGACGCGGCCGGCGGAGTCACCGACGAGGCATGGGCGAATGCCGCCAAGCACTATGACGAGGGCCAGCTCGCCGCACTGGTGTTCCTCATCGCCCTCATCAACGCCTACAACCGCGTGAACGTCATCGTCCAGCAGCCCGCCGGCGACTACCAGCCCGGCCAGTTCGGATAACGAGAAGTACCTGGCCGGGACCGCCTGTGCCGTCTCGCGCCAGCAGCAGCACACGCCCCGGGCACCCCTCGCGGGGACCCGGGGCGTTGTTCTGGTATGCCGGGCGGTCCGAGTTCTGGTACGCCGGGCGGTCCGGCTGATCCAAACGAGTGGGCCCGGCTGTGTCAGCGTCCAGGGGCCCGCTTCTCCACCCGGGCCATGTCGGCGGCGAGGGCCTCGGCGGGGCAGCCTTTGGCCGCGTTGTCCCGGTGCCGGGGAGACAGGTACCGCGTTGCGCCGCGTTGGCCGTTACGCGATCGGGCTCGCGTGCCCGCCTCGCGCACCGGAGCCCGGTGGGGCACGGTGGAGTGAACCGGCCCGGGAGCCGGCCGAGAGGAGCAAGCCCCATGACGAACCACACCTATCGGGTCACCGAGATCGTCGGCACCTCCCCGGAGGGTGTCAACCAGGCCATCCGCAACGGCATCGCCCGGGCCAACGAGACGCTGCGCCACCTCGACTGGTTCGAGGTGACCCAGGTCCGCGGCCAGATCGAGAACGGCGAGATCCAGCACTACCAGGTGGGCCTCAAGGTGGGCTTCCGCCTGGAGGACGGCGAGTGACGACTGCCCGCAACACGACCCCACGGGTCAGGTACGTCCCTCGCGTTCCTGCGCGTCCTTCAGGTCCTCGGACGGGGTGGCCCAGCGTGCCTGTACGACGGTGAAGCCGGCGCGCCGGGCCTCCTCGCAGACCAGTTCGTCGTCGTCCACGAGCACGCGGACCTTCCGGTCACGGGAGATCCTCCGGAGGATCGCCAGCTTGGTGAAGCGGGCGGGGCGGCGGTCGTCGTTGCGGCGCATCCAGATCCGGCCCTCGGGCAGTCCCTGGGCGGCGAGCCAGTCCGCCGTGTCCCGGCGGCACCGTTCCGGGCGGCCGGTCAGATAGACGATCTCGCACTCCTCGGCGCTCTTCAGCGCCAGCTCCACGCCCCCGGCCAGCGGAGGGTCCTGCGGGGCCGCCGCGAAGAAGGCGTCCCAGTCCCGCGGCCTGCGCTCCAGGAACCGCTGCCGGTGCGCGGTGTCCGCGAGGGTGTTGTCCAGGTCGAACACGGCGAGTGGCCTGCTGCTGTCCCTGCTGTTGTCCGTCACGGGGCCAGCGTAGGGACTACGTCACGGGAACACCGGCATGGCCCCCGGCTGCGGGAATCCTGGCGCGACGTCGGCGTTGAACAGATGCGTGAGCTCAGTGATCGCATCGACCCGGTTCTCCGTCCTGGACCGTTCACGCATCCGCGAGGGGCACGACGGCCCCGCGGCGCTGCGTGACACGGTCGGTTTCGCCCAGCAGGCGGAGGAGCTCGGCTATCACCGCTTCTGGGTCGCGGAACACCACGGGGTTCCCGGCGTCGCGGGCTCCGCGCCCACGGTTCTGGCGGCCGCCGTCGCCGCGGCCACCCGTCGCATCCGGGTCGGCACCGGCGGCGTCATGTTGCCGAACCACCAATCCCTTGTGGTCGCCGAGCAGTTCGGGGTGCTGGAGTCCCTGTTCCCCGGGCGGATCGACATGGGACTCGGGCGCTCGGTCGGCTTCACGGACGGTGTGCGCAGGGCACTGGGACGGGACAAGGACGATGCCGGCGACTTCGCGGCGCACCTCGCCGAGCTGCTTGCCTGGTTCCGCGGCACCTCGCCGACCGGGGTGCACGCCCGCCCCGCGGAGGGCCTCACGGTACCGGCGTATGTACTGGCGACCGGCGAGGGCGCAACGATCGCCGCCGATGCCGGACTGCCGCTCGTCATCGGCGACATCAAGGGACGCGAGCGGCTGCTCGCCGCGATCGACCGCTACCGGGACGCGTTCAGGCCCTCGCCCTGGGCACAGGAGTCCCCCACCCCGCGCCCCTTCCCGTAACCAGGGGCGCTGTCCCTGGACCCTGCTTGGGGCTTCGCCCCCAGACCCCCTATCGCCCCAGCAGGCTCGTCCTCAAGCGCCGGACAGTCCGATTCGGGTCCTCGGCGACATGCGAGCCGGTGCCCGCCGCGCACGGGGCGGACTCCCGGCTGACGCCCTGCCCCGTCGCCGACTCCGCCGCTAGGGCGAGGCTTCGCCGGTTCGGATGGGTGCCCGGCTCGAGGGGCGGGAGTACGTCCACCTCGGCGACGAGGCCGCGTGCCGAGGCGACGCGCCACAGGGAGGCGCCGAGCGTGTCGTCCCCGACGAAGGCGGGCGCCGTGCTCGTGGTCTCGCCGTGCCGGCGGTAGCGGATGCGGACCGGCTGGACGGGTACGCCCGCGTCCAGGGCGGCCTGGAAGACGGCGCGCCGGAAGCTGCCCCGGGCGCGGCCGCACCAGGTACTCCCCTCGGGGAAGGCGACGACCGCGGCGCCGTCGCGCAGGACGGCGGCGATACGGGCGACCGTCTCCGGCAGCGCACGCAACCGGTCGCGTTCGATGAAGAGGGTGCCGCCACGGGCGACCATCGCCCCCGCCACGGGCCAGTCCCGGATCTCGGACTTGGCCAGCATCCGGGCGGGCCGGACGGCGGCGAGCAGGGGGATGTCGAGCCAGGAGATGTGGTTCGCCACCAGCAGTACGCCACCCTTGGGCGCCTCGCCGCCCGTGGTGCGCACGCGCACCCCCGCGGCACGGACGACCATCCGGCACCACCACCGCACGAGCCGGTCGCGCCGCGCGGGCGACAGCCGTGCGGCCAGCGGCGTCAGGGCGAACCCGGTGACCGTGACGACCGCGACCGCGACGAGGCGGAGGACGGCGCGCGGCGCGGCCGCCGCGGATCTCGCGGAGTCCACGCACGCCCCCGGGGTGCAGGGCGCGGTGGGCAGCCAGGCGCTCATCACGCCGGTGTTCTGGATGCTCCTCCGGCCGGTGTTCTGGATGCTCCTCCGGCCGGTGTTCTGGATGCTCATCAGGCCGGTTCTCGGGGTGCTCACCAGGCCGGCGCGAGCGAGAGGAAGTGCCGCAGGTAGCGCGGGTTGACGCGGCTCATCGACAACAGCACGTAGAGGTCGGCCACGCCGAAGTCCGGGTCGTGGGCGGGCTCGCCGCAGACCCACGCGCCGAGTCGGAGGTAGCCGCGCAGGAGCGGCGGCAGGTCGGCGTTCGCGGGCCGCGCGGTGGTCTCGCCGTTGCTCTTGGGGATCCAGGGCAGCAGCGGCCGCACCCGGTACTCCTCGGGCGCGAGGTGCCTGTCCCGGACGCGGTCCCAGGTGGCCGCGGCCAGCGCGCCGCCGTCGGCGAGCGGTACGGAGCAGCAGCCGGCCAGCCACTCGTGCCCGCCCTTGACCATGTAGCGGGCTATGCCGGCCCAGATGAGGCCGATGACGGTGCCGTCACGGTGGTCGGGGTGGACACAGGAGCGGCCGACCTCGACGAGCCCCGAGCGGATCCCGGCGAGCGGTCCGAGGTCGAACTCGCTCTCGGAGTAGAGCCGTCCGGCGATCGCGGCGCGGTCGGGCGGCAGCAGTCGGTACGTGCCGACGAACTGCCCCGTGACGTTGTCGCGCACCAGCAGGTGGTCGCAGTACGCGTCGAAGGCGTCGATGTCGAGTCCGGGCTCGGGAGTCGCCAGGAGGGCGCCCATCTCAATGGCGAAGACGTCGTGCCGCAGTCGCTGCGCGGCCCGTACCTCGGCCTCGTTGCGGGCGAGCGTGACGGTGTAGCGGACGTCGCCTTGGGCGGGCGCCGGTGCGGGCTTTTCGAGGGCGGGGACGGCGGTCATGGCTCTCTCCTGGTCACGGGCCTGGCCGTCAGGGCAAGGCAGCAGCAGGGCGGCAGCAGGCCTGCGCGTTCCGGCCTGCGTACTCCTGTTGTCCCGGCGTCTGCTGGCGCGGACATGACCTGCGGCAGGAGAGAGAGTGTGCGGTTGTTGAATGGCTGGCGGGGCGGTGGCCGAATCCGGCATGACGAGCGCCTTGGTGGGGTGGTCGCCGATGTCGGCATTGCCGGCGCCCTGGCAGCGCACTGGCAGAGTGCGGCCGTATGCGGCCCGGAAAATGCCTGGCGGGACCGGGTCTGAGCACCAACCCCGGTCCCGCCCGTCCACCCCTTGGTGGGCGAACGACTAACGACTACCGCTTGCCCGCCTTACGGGTCGCGCGCAGCCACTCCTTGTTCATACTCGTGATGGACATCAGCGGGATGCCCTTCGGGCATGCGGTGGCGCACTCTCCGGTGAGGGTGCAGCCGCCGAAGCCCTCGTCGTCCATCTGGGCCACCATGTCCAGCACGCGGGACTCGCGCTCGGGCGCGCCCTGCGGCAGGACGTTGAGGTGGTTGATCTTGGCCGAGGTGAAGAGCATCGCCGCACCGTTCGGGCAGGCCGCGACGCACGCGCCGCAGCCGATGCACTCGGCGTGCTCGAACGCGAAGTCGGCGTCCGGCTTGGGCACGGGCGTGGCGTGCGCCTCGGGCGCGGTACCGGTCGGCGCGGTGATGTAGCCGCCCGCCTGGATGATCCGGTCGAACGCCGACCGGTCCACCACCAGGTCCTTGACGACCGGGAAGGCCGAGGCGCGCCACGGCTCGATGTCGATCGTGTCGCCGTCCTTGAAGGACCGCATGTGGAGCTGGCAGGTGGTGGTGCGCTCCGGCCCGTGCGCGTCGCCGTTGATGACGAGCGAGCACGCGCCGCAGATGCCCTCACGGCAGTCGTGGTCGAAGGCGACGGGGTCCTCGCCCTTGAGGATGAGCTCCTCGTTGAGCGTGTCGAGCATCTCCAGGAAGGACATGTCGGAGGAGATTCCGTCCACCTCGTACGTGGACATGGCGCCGTCGGCGTCGGCGTTCTTCTGCCGCCAGACGCGCAGGGTGAGCTTCATGCGTAGCTCCGCTGAGTGGGGTGGACGTACTCGAAGACCAGGTCTTCCTTGTGCAGAGTGGGAGCCGCGCCCGTACCGGTGAACTCCCAGGCGGCCGCGTAGGAGAACTCGTCGTCCTTGCGGGCGGCCTCGCCGTCCGGGGTCTGGGACTCCTCGCGGAAGTGGCCGCCGCAGGACTCGGCCCGGTGCAGCGCGTCGAGGCACATGAGCTCGGCGAGCTCGAGGTAGTCGACGATGCGGTTGGCCTTCTCCAGCGACTGGTTGAACTCCTCGCCGGTGCCCGGCACCTTGATGCGGCGCCAGAACTCCTCGCGGATCTCGGGGATCCGCTCGAGCGCCTTGTGCAGGCCCTCCTCGGTACGGGCCATGCCGCAGAACTCCCACATGAGCTCGCCGATCTCACGGTGGAAGGAGTCGGGGGTGCGGTCGCCGTCGACGGCGAGCAGCTTCGCCAGCCGGTCCTCGGTCTCGCGGACGGCCTCGACGGCCGCGGGGTGCGTGGCGTCGACCTCGTCCTTGTGCGGATTGCGGGCGAGGTAGTCGTTGATGGTGGACGGCAGTACGAAGTAGCCGTCGGCCAGGCCCTGCATCAGCGCGGACGCGCCGAGGCGGTTGGCGCCGTGGTCGGAGAAGTTGGCCTCGCCGATCGCGAACAGGCCGGGGACCGTGGTCTGCAGGTCGTAGTCGACCCACAGGCCGCCCATCGTGTAGTGCACGGCGGGATAGATGCGCATCGGCACCTCGTACGGATCCTCGTCGGTGATCCGCTGGTACATGTCGAAGAGGTTGCCGTACTTCGCCTCGACGGCCTTGCGGCCCATGCGCTGGATGGCCTCGGCGAAGTCCAGGTACACGCCCTGGCCGCCGGGACCGACGCCGCGGCCCTCGTCGCACACGTTCTTCGCGGCGCGCGAGGCGATGTCGCGGGGCACGAGGTTGCCGAAGGACGGGTAGATGCGCTCCAGGTAGTAGTCGCGCTCATCCTCGGGGATCTGGTTCGGCGGCCGGTCGTCGCCCTTGGCCTTCGGCACCCAGATGCGGCCGTCGTTGCGCAGCGACTCGCTCATCAGCGTCAGCTTCGACTGGTGGTCGCCGGTGCGCGGGATGCAGGTCGGGTGGATCTGCGTGAAGCAGGGGTTGGCGAAGTACGCGCCCTTGCGGTGCGCCCGCCAGATCGCGGTCGCGTTGGAGTTCATCGCGTTCGTCGACAGGTAGAAGACATTGCCGTAGCCACCCGACGCGAGCACCACAGCGTCCGCGAAGTAGGTGTCGATCTTCCCGGTGACCAGGTCGCGGGCGACGATGCCGCGGGCCTTGCCGTCCACGATGACCAGGTCGAGCATCTCGGTGCGCGGGTGCAGCTCGATGTTGCCGGCCGCGACCTGCCGCGACAGCGCCTGGTAGGCGCCGAGCAGGAGCTGCTGTCCCGTCTGGCCGCGGGCGTAGAAGGTACGGGAGACCTGGACGCCGCCGAAGGAGCGGTTGTCGAGCAGACCGCCGTACTCGCGGGCGAACGGCACACCCTGGGCGACGCACTGGTCGATGATCTCGACGGAGATCTGCGCGAGCCGGTGGACGTTGGACTCGCGGGCGCGGAAGTCGCCGCCCTTGACCGTGTCGTAGAAGAGGCGGTGGATGGAGTCGCCGTCGTTGCGGTAGTTCTTCGCCGCGTTGATGCCGCCCTGCGCGGCGACCGAGTGGGCGCGGCGCGGGGAGTCCTGGAAGCAGAACTGCACGACGTGGTAGCCCTGTTCGGCGAGCGTGGCGCCCGCCGAACCGCCCGCGAGGCCGGTGCCGACGACGATGATCGTGTGCTTGCGCCGGTTGGCCGGGTTGACCAGCTTGGCCTCGAAGCGGCGGGTGTCCCACCGCTCGTTGACGGGGCCCTTGGGGGCCTTGGTGTCGACGACCGGTTCCCCGGTCGCGTACTCGCTGTAGGAACTCATGTCAGCTCACCAATCCGGTCATGACGCCGACGGGTACGGAGATGAAGCCCACCGTCAGCACCAGCGCGAGGACGTTGGCGATGGTCTTGAGGGCACGGTCGCGGGTGCGGCTGCCCGCGCCGAGCGTCTGCGCGGCGCTCCAGAAGCCGTGCCGGATGTGCAGGCCGAGGGCGAGCATCGCGACGATGTAGATGAGGTTGCCGTACCAGGTGGAGAAGGTGTCCACGACGTTCTGGTACGGGCGTCCGGACTCGAAGCCCGGGTGCACGGTGCCCGTCGTCAGGTCGAGGATGTGCCAGACGATGAACAGACCGAGGATGATGCCGCCCCAGCGCATGGTGCGCGTCGCATAGCTCGCGCGCGGCCGCTTGTGGACGTACTTGCTCGGGCGCGCCTTGATGTCACGGCGGCTCAGCTGGTACGCGGACGTGGCGTGGGCGACGACGGCGGCGAGCAGAACGACGCGGATGATCCACAGCGCCCACTCGTAGTGCAGGAACGGCTCGCCGATGGTGCGGAGCCAGTGGGCGTAGTGGTTGAACTCGCCCGACCCAAAGAAGATCTTGAGGTTGCCCAGCATGTGGACGACCAGGTAGAGCAGCATGATCAGGCCGCTCACGGCCATCACTGTCTTCTTGCCGACGGACGAGTCCCAGATGGTGCGCGTCATGGACGGCCGTCGGTCCGTCCGCGTTGCCAGAGCCATGAGTCAGCACGCTAGGGCCGAAGGGCCCGATCGGTCCAAGACATGGTGCGGCTCATTTCCATAGGCAGTGCCTATGCAGGCGTATCGTGGACGGTATGCAGTTCCAGCAGCTCCAGTACTTCGTCGCGGTGGCGGAGACCCGGCACTTCACCCGGGCCGCCGAGCTCGTGCATGTCGCACAGCCGTCGCTGTCCCAGCAGATCAGGGCGCTGGAGCGGGAGTTGGGGGCGGATCTGTTCCTGCGGGCGCGGGGCAACATCTCCCTCACCGACGCCGGCGAGGCGCTGCTGCCGCTCGCGCGCCGGATCCTCGCGGACGCGGACACCGCCCGGCAGGAGGTCCAGGAGCTGGCCCAGCTGCGGCGCGGCCGGCTGCGGCTGGGAGCGACACCCAGCCTGTGCACGGGCCTGCTGCCGGACGTGCTGCGCGAGTACCACGAGCGGTATCCCGGGATCCGGCTGATGATCGAGGAGAGCGGCTCCCACGACCTCGTACGGGAACTCGCGCGCGGCGCGCTGGACCTGGCGCTGATCGTGCTGCCGCTGCCCACGCCGTCGCCCGCGCTGACGACGGTGGAGGTCCTGCGCGAGGATCTCGTCGTGGTGTCGTCACCGGACGCGCCCGCGCCCGGGCGGGGAGGGCGGGTGCGGATCGCCGATCTCGAGGGTGAGCGGCTCGTCATGTTCCGGCACGGGTACGACCTGCGGGAGCTGACGGTCGCTGCCTGCCGGGCCGAAGGGTTCGAGCCGGACTTCGCGGTCGAGGGCGGGGAGATGGATGCGGTGCTGGGCTTCGTGCGGGCAGGCTTGGGGGTCGCTGTCGTGCCCCACATGGTTGCCGAGCGGTCCGGGCGGGGGCTTCGGGTGACACCGCTGGCCCGGCCGGGACTGCATCGCACGATCGCGTTGGCGCATCGCAGCGATGTGGCTCCGCCTCGGGCGGCTCGGGAGCTGCAGCGGATGCTTCTGCTGTGACCGCAGGGCCCGCCACCAGCTGTGGGCAGGCGTTCCGCAGGGCGATGGGGGTCCGCGAAGCCGAGAGCTTGGGGGAGGGTGGGCACAACCCAACCCGTACGGCGCCCCGGCGTACAACGCTCAGCTCGCCGCGTCCACAAGCGCCAACTCGTGCAGCCGGTCCGGCGGACCCGGCCGGGCGTAGTACCAGCCCTGAGCCGTGTCGCAGCCCAGGATGCGGAGCTGTTCCGCCTGAGCGCCCGTCTCGACGCCCTCGACCGTGACGGTGAGGTTCAGGCTGTGGGCGAGTGCGACGATGCCTTCGACGATCTTCAGGTCGACCGGGTCGGCAGGGAACCGCTGCATGCTCTGGGTGAAGGACCGGTCGAGCTTCAGAACGCTCACGGGCAGGCGGCGCAGATTGGCCAGGTTCGAGTAGCCCGTGCCGAAGTCGTCGAGCGCGATGTCGACGCCCATCTCGGCGAGCCGCCGCAGCGGCTTGAGCAGATCGTCGTCGGCGCCGATCAGCGCGGACTCGGTCACCTCCAGGCAGAGCGCGTTCGCTGCGAGTCCGGCGGCCTCCAGTATGGCGACGGTGTCGGACACCAGTCCCGGGTGGGTGAGCTGGCACGGCGAGAGGTTCACGTTGATCCGCAGCGGTCCCGCGTCGGCGTGCCGCTCCTGCCAGCGGCGGGCCTGCTTCACGGACTGCTCCAGCACCCAGCGGCCCAGCGGAACGATCAACCCGGTGTGCTCGGCGAGCGGGATGAACCGGTCCGGGCCGAGCACACCGTGCTGCGGATGCAGCCAGCGCACCAGCGCCTCCGCGCCGCGCACACTGCCGTCGCCGAGGTGCACGAGCGGCTGGTACTCGATGAAGAACTCGCCCCGGTCCAGGGCCGAGGGCAGCGCCGTGGTGAGCCCGTGCCGGGTGATGGCCAGCGCCTCGGCCTCCGCGTCGGCCGTCTCGTAGCGGTTGCCGCCCGCGGCCTTGGCCCGGTACATCGTGATGTCGGCGCTGCGCAGCACCTCCGCGGAGCCGCGCTCGCCCGCCGGCCCCTCGACGACGCCCATGCTGCCGCGCACCGTGAGCTCACGGCCGTCGACGCTGATCGGGGCGGCCAGGGCGTTCATGATGCGTGCGGCGAGCTCCTCCACCTCGGCCTGGGTGCCCGGTCCCGTGGTGAGCGCCACGAACTCGTCGCCGCCGAGCCGTGCGACCATCTCGCCCGGCGCGGTGGCGCAGGCCCCCAGCCGGTCGGCGACCTCGACGAGGAGCCGGTCGCCGGCCGCGTGTCCGAGGCTGTCGTTGATGGTCTTGAAGCCGTCCAGGTCGAGGTAGCAGAGCCCGAAGCGCTGCCCTTCGCCCGCGGACAGCGCCTTCTCCAGGCGTTCGAAGAACAGGGTGCGGTTGGGCAGGCCGGTCAGCGCGTCGTGCGTGGCCTCGTAGCGCAGCCTCAGATTGAGCAGCCGGCGCTCGGTGGTGTCCTCCATGAGCGCGAGCTGGTACTGGGGCCTGCCCTCGGCGTCGCGCAGCAGCGAGACCGTCAGGTTGGTCCACAGGACGGTGCCGTCGGGGCGGCTGAAGGGCTTCTCCACGCGGTAGTGGTCACGCTCACCGCGCACCAGTTCGTCGTAGAGCCGCCATACCTGCGGGGCGTCTTCGGGATGGTGCCAGTCCATGACGTTGTAGCCGCGCATCGCCTGCCCGGAGATGCCGAACATGCGGATCAGCGCATCGTTGACCTCCAGGATCGAGCCGTCGAGGTCGGCGATCCCGACTCCTATGGCGGCTTCCTGGAACACCGCGCGGAAGCGTGCCTCGCTGTTGTGCAGCGCCGCCGCGACGGCGGCGCGGGCCTCGAGGGCGGCCCGGTAGATGGCCTCCTGCTCGGTGAGGGTGCGCTCGCGCAGCGCCTGGGCGAAGCCGGCTGCGGCGGCATGCTGCAGCCGTGCCGAGCGCACCCGCTGCTCCTCCTGGGCGCCTTCCGTGCCGCAGTACAGCACTAGATAGGCGTCCACGACGTCGAGCGTGCGGCTCAGCGCCTCGGGTTCCGTGCAGTGCGTGTCGACGAGCCTCGCGCCCACGGCCTTTCCGGCCGCCGCGTCGAAGGTGCGGGCCCGCAGTGCATCGCGCAGCCGGCGGGCGAGCGGCAGCAGCTGCTGCTCGAACTCCGGCCGGGTCAGCGACGTCGCCGTCACCGGGAAGATCGCCCGGCTCCAGATCGTCGCGAACCGGCGCAGTCTGTCCTCCGGTCCGTCGGGCGTCCCGGTCACGCGATACGCCCCACGCCGGCGAACCCTGAGAAGGCGTAGGGATCCTCGTCCTCGGGCGAGGTGTCGGGCCGCCAGAGAGGCATGTCCACGAGCCCCGGTTCCACCATGTCGAATCCCTCGAAGAACCGCGCGATCTCGTCACGCGAGCGCATGATCAGCGGATTGCGGATGTCCTTGTAGACGCCGACGGCACCGCCCGCCTGCTCGGGCCGGAGCGGAATGCCTTCGTACGAGGCGTGCGTGGCGACGAGGAGGCTGCCGGGTGCGAGGGCGTCCCGCAGTTCGGCGACCGCACGGTACGGCTCGTCGGCGTCCTCCAGGAAGTGCAGCACCGCGACGAGCAGCAGCGCCACCGGACGTTCCAGTTCGAGGAGCCGGTTCACCTCCGAACCGGCCAGGATGTCCTGGGGCTTGCGCAGGTCGGCGGCGACGATGCCCGCGTTCTCGTTGCCCTCGAGGACGGCCCGGCTGTGCGCGACGGCGACGGGGTCGTGGTCGACGTACACGACGCGTGCGCCCGGGCAGGCGTTCTGGGCGACCTCGTGCACATTGCCGAAGGTGGGTATGCCGGAGCCTATGTCGAGGAACTGAGTGATGCCCTGCTCGACGGCGTAACGCACGGCCCGGCGCATGAAGGCACGATTCGCCTGCATGATCTTGGGGAGTCCCGGCATGAACTCCATCGCCTTGCGTGCCGCTTCCCGGTCGACCTCGAAGTTGTGCGAACCGCCCAAGTAGTAGTCGTAGATGCGGGACACACTCGGCACCGAAATGTCGATGCCCTGCGGGGCCCAGGCGGGACGCTCCATCTAAGTCTCCAAGGCGTTGGCGATCCGGTGTTCGAGCTGAGGCTACTGATCGCCCGCCAACTCGGCGAGTCAAAACGGAAATTGCCGATCCGTTCTCGGACACTGACTCGGGCAAGTGCCGACGGAATGTCACCCGAAAACATCCCGAAGCATTCCGAACGGATCTCAAGCGATCCGGTGGAGATACGGAGGGCTCCGGAGACTCCGAGAGCGAGGGTACGCCGGAGAGCGCTCCGGAGAACGGCAAAAAGAGCCGGCCCGTTCCCTCCGTGCGGTGCGGAAGGAACGGACCGGCAGGCCGGGCGTGCCGCGCTGATCTCCTTGTGGCGTCCAACTCCCTTGTTTCTCGGTGACCTACTTGGACACGCCGACCGGCTTTCCCTCGGGCGACACGGCGTACCACGTGCCGCCCACGCCCTGACCGTTGGTGTCTCCCGGCTGCTTGTCGCCGGAGAAGGTGTACAGCGGCCAGCAGTCGATGGTCTGCTGCTCGAGACCGTCGGGCCGGTTGAAGGTGACGAAGCCCTTCTTCAGAATCCCCTTGGTGTCGTCCTTGGCGACCGGCTCGACGACGGGCCACTTCTCGAGGCACGCGCCGGTACAGGCGGTCTTCATCGGCCAGGCCGAGTCCTTCATGAACCGGTAGACCGTCATGCCGTTCTTGTCGACCACGATCTCGCCGAGCTCCGGGTCCTCACGGGTGGACATGCCAGGCAGATCGGCGGCGCCGGCCCCGGCTCCGCTGCCCTCCGCGGACGCCTTCTTGCCGTCGGGCGCGGAGGCGAACCATGTGCCGCCGACCCCCTGGCCCTTGGCCTCACCGGGCTTGGTGTCCTTGGCGTACCGGTACATCGGCCAGCCGTCGATCGTCAGCTGCTTGGTGCCGTCGCTGCGGGTCACCTCGCCCAGAAGTGACTCGTCGACACCGGGCGGGGCCGTGGCACCCGAGGCCGGCACGGGGGGCCACGCGGTCGCACAGTCGCCGTCACAGGCCGACTTGGGCGGCTCGGCGGTGTCCTGGTCGAACCGGTAGAGAGTGAATCCCGCGCTGTCGGTGACGACCTCGCCGAGCTTCTTGCTGTCCCAGACGGCAAGTCGGCCGGCCTCCTGCGCCTTGCTCTGCGACGCCTGCTCGTCCTTGGCGCCCGCGCCGGACCCGTAGCCGTCACTCGAGCCGTATCCGCCCTCGGCCGCCGGGGCCGCGGCGCCCACGGCCCCGGCGGGTGCCTGATCGCCCTTCTCCTGACCGCACGCCGTCGTCAGCGCCAGCACGGCCGCAGCTGTCGCTACGAGCGAGGCGCTCCGCCAGGTATTCATTGCCAACTCCCGTTGTCTGTTCGCGTGTTGCGACGCCGGGATGCGCCGCGCATGGCCCTAGGTACGGGCGGAGGTGGCGGATGTGTTCAACCGGCTCCGAAAAATCTGCCGGCAGTGGCCCGCCCCTGCCGGTCGCAGCAGGCGAATTCGTCAGCGGCCGGCGGCAAACCTTGTGGCACCCATTCCCCACGTTCGGGCCAATCGGCGCCCGCATCGGCGTACCTGGCCCGAAGGCCGATCATGCTCTCCGCCGTGTACGGATCACTCTGGGCGCGGTCCGCCCGTCTCGTAAGCGGGCTGGCGCTGTGCACTCTGGGCACGCTCGCCCTGTTGTTGGGCTCCTCGACGGTGGTGGCGGTGGCCGCGATGCCGGCCGATGCCTGTGCGTACGCCTACGTCGGCGGGGACGGCGGCGGGCAGGGCGGCGGCGTGGTGGCGCTCGCCGGGGACGACGTCGACTGCCCGGAGAGCCCGACGCCAAGCCCGCCGGAACCCCCGCCTCCGCCCACCCCGCCGCCCCCTCCGCCGACCTGCTCCCCGTCTCCCGAGCCGCCCACGCCGACACCGACCGCCACGCCGACTCCGGCGCCGCCGTCTCCGCCCAGCCCGGAGCCCACGGCCCCGGCGCCACCGCCGCCGTCACCACGTCCTCCGGCGCCGGCTCCGGCTCCCAGGCCTCCGGTCACGTCACCGCCCAGCGTCCGCCCAGAGCCGTCACCGTCCCCCACCCCGTCACAGGTGCATTTTCCGCCGTACCGCCGCCCTCAGGTGCAACAGCAGCAGCCCCGGAGCGGCCCGTCGCTGGTGTCCCTGACCCTGCTCGTCACCGCGCCCGCGGTGCTCGCCGTGGCCGCGCTGCGGCCTCGCTGATCCGCTGGAGGTCCTCCTATGCCGGAATGGCTTGTTCTCGCCCTCGCGATGGCGGCCGCGTGCTCCGTCGTCCTCATCATCACGGTCATCCGGCACCGCCGGATCGGGGATGACGACGATCCGTCCGAGACACCGGATGTCATCGAGTACATCACCATGATGATCGGCGTCGTCTACGCCATCGTGCTGGGCCTCGCCATCGCCGGTGTCTGGGAGGCCCGCGGCGCCGCCCAGGACCATGTCCGCGCCGAGGCCCAGGCGCTGCACGAGATCTCCGAGCGCGTCCGCGTCTATCCGGACGATGTCCGCGACCGGATCCGCGCCGACGTCGACGCGTATGTCGGCCATGTCGTGACCACCGAGTGGGACACGATGGCCGGCAGCGGAGAGCTCACCGCCCGGGGCACCGCACTCCTCGACCGCCTCCGCCACGATGTCACCGACCACGAACCCGCGAACGACTTCGAGGCGCAGGCCTATCAGCCGCTGCTCGACCAGGTCACCGCCGCCGACAACGCGCGGGGCGCGCGCGCCGACTCCGCCGGCGCCACGATGCCCGGCGTCGTGTGGTTCGGCCTGATCACCGGCGGAGTCGTGACCATCGGCATGGTCTTCGCCCTCCAGATCCGCCGCTCACCGCGCGAACTGATCCTCGCGGGCCTCTTCTCCGCCCTGATCGCCTTCCTGCTCTTCCTGATCTGGGACTTCGACGCCCCCTACGGCCGTGGCATCCCGGCCACGGCGGAGCCCTTCCACGCGCTGTTCCCCCACGTCGGGAGCTGAGCGAGGCCGACACGACAGTGCGCCGGGCACGGCTGTGCGCCGGGCCGGGCACCGGCGCACTCTGGTGGTATGGCCTGGAAAGCACCCATCGTCGTGCACCCGCCCGCCGCCGGGGGCGGGCGCCAGGTCAGCGTGCGGGGGCACGCCGTGGGCATCGCGCACAGCGACCGGGAGCTGGTCGGGCTTCTGCGGCGGGTGGGGCTGAGCGAGGCCGACATGGCGCTCGACGACCCGCATCTCGTCGAGTGGCGGGGCGGCCGGCCGCACGTCTGGCGCGCCGACGAGGCGACGGCGCCCTGACCGTTCACGCCCGCGCCCAGACTCGACACGCCGCCCATGTCCCCCTCCCGTACGCGCCACATCCCCCGTACGGCCCACAAGGTTGCCCCGTATGGCCGACCCCGATCGCGCCAACTCCCGGCCCTCCCTAGCGTTTCCGGCATCGAGGTGCATTTCGTCATCGAGCGGACGACGGTCCGCGGCTGCTCCTCGAGGACCGGAGGAACCACCTTGCATGCGATACGCGTGGCCTCGGCCGCCCCGCACGGCATAACCCACCAGGGCATAACCGTGCTCACCGCCTGCACCGCCGCGCACGCGGCAACGCGCGTGACGACGCGCCCGAGGGCCTCTCGCCGAACAGCCCGAACAGCCCTTCGCCCCGGGTCCGGACCTCATCGGGTACCGGCCGGGGTGAAGGGCTGTCGTGTGCGGTCTTTCTCCATGGGGCTGCGCCGGCCGTCAGCCTCTCTTCTCGGCCCGTCGGCGCAGCCAGAACACACCACCGATCACAGCCGAGGCAGCCACCAGTCCGCCGCCGATGGCCATGTCGGGGGCGGTCGCACCGGAGAGGCTGCCACCGAGGCCGCCGGCCACCGGTCCCGGGAGCCCGTTGTTATCGCGGTTACCACCGGACCCGAGTCCGTTGCCATCGCGGTCACCACCGAAACCGAGTCCGTTGCCACCGAACCTGTTGCCATGGCCGATGACAGCGAGCTCGTTCTCGCCGTTGTCATCGAAGGTCGTGCCCCCGCACCGTGCGCGGACGCCGTACAGGCCGGGCTTGGCGTCCCGGTTGATGTTGACGGAGGCAACCGCGGTGTTACCGCTGCCGGGACGCAGCCGGGTGGTCTGAAAGGCGCCCGACTCGACCCTGCTGCCTGCGAGCTGGCACGCGACACCCGCCACGTTGCCCTGGACGGTGACGATCACATTGTGCTGGCCCGGCCGTACGACACTGGGCGCCACGGAGATGTTGTCCCCGAAGCCGCCGTCGCCGCCAAGCCCGTTGCCCGGGAACCCTGGGAACCCGTCGCCGCCAAGCCCGTTGCCCGGGAACCCTGGGAACCCGTTACCGCCGAGCCCGTTGCCCGGGAATCCGCCGCGGCCGTTGTCCCTGCCGTTGCCGTTGCCGCCCAGGCCGAGATTGCCGTTGGGGCCGAAGCCGTTTCCGTTACCACCAAAGCCGTTATTGCCGAACCCGTTGCCATCAAAGCCGTTATTGCCGTTGCCACCGAAACCATCGCCGTTGCGGTTGCCATTGCCACCAGGGCCACCGCCGTCGCGGTCGCCGTTGCCACCAGGGCCACCGCCGTTGCGGTTGCCGTTGCCGTTGCCGTTGCCACCAGGGCCATCGCCACCGATGCCGTTGCGGGAGCCGTTGCCGTTGTTCGGTTCGTCCCCGGCCACGGCCGACGGTGCAGCGAGCCCGAGCGCGACGACCGCGGCGGCTGAGACCGCCAGGGCGCGTGTAGTACGCATGTGAGTCCTCCGGGGAAGGCGCCCCGGGGAACCTTCCCCAGGAAGATCGGCAAGAACGCCCTCCAGACCGACCCTCAGACGCCCAGCTCAGAGCCGCATTTCGAGACTCGTCCGTCCTGGTGAGGAGACACGCCGGTGGAATTGCGATCAACCTGATATTGCCGCAGGTCACGCACCGTCAGAAATTTCCGGCCGACTGCGACTCGGATGGCGCAGAAGATTTTCGCCGCCACCCGTTCGCCTTTCCCCGGTCGCCGGTCGCGTGCGGCCGACTTAACGTTCACGTACACGCAACGGACGCGGCGGGCCCAGCCGTGCCTGGGGGCACCTCCCAGAGCCTTGAGGCACTGGAGGAGGGCCGCCGTGTCAAGAGGGGATGAGAATGCCTTCGTTTCAGCTGGCCGAAGAGGAGGAGGTGAGACGGAGGAAGCGCGCGCCGTGGGGCGTTATCGCGCTTGTTCTGCTGACCGGCCTCGCTTTGATGCGGAATGGCTCAGGGGAATTCAACGAGGGTCCTCCGCAGCCCGCCGCCGCGGCGGCCGCGGACGGCCGCGCCTCCACCGGGACGACCCTGCCCAAGGGGACACGCGATCCGCTGCCGTTCTCGATGGTGGAGCGGGTGCGGCTCCCCGCGATCAATGTCGACGCACCCGTCACGGCCGTGGGGCTCGACTCCGAAGGCTGGGTGCAGGCACCGCCACCTGAGGACTCGAATCTCGCCGGTTGGTTCACCGGTGCCGTGGCCCCCGGCGAGAAGGGAACCGCCGTGATCGTCGGCCACGTGGACAACAGCAAGGGCCCGGCCGTCTTCTACGGGCTCGGCTCGCTCAAGAAGGGAAACCGCGTCGAGGTCAAGCGTGCGGACCAGAAGACTGCGGTTTTCGAGATCTACGGCGTCGAGGTGTTCTCGAAGACCAACTTCCCCGGACAGCGCGTCTACGGGAACACCGGACAGGCCGAACTGCGCGTGATCACCTGCGGTGGCGGATTCACCAAGCAGTTCGGGTACGACGGCAACGTCGTGGTTTTCGCCCGCCTGGTCGAAGTTCGCTGAACGTTCCGGCCGGGCGGGCGAAAGCCCGCTTTTTTGTGCCCTGTGCCCCGCCTTCCTGCCCCGCTGTACTGCTCCGCTTTCGTACCCGCTCAGACGCGCCTTCTCTGCGGCACGGTGATGCGGTAGCCCTCGTCCAGCAGGTCCGGGAGATAACTCCGCAGCGCCGCGACGCTCTGGGAACGGTCGCCGCCCGCGTCGTGCGAGAGCACGACCACGCCGGGCGCCGCGCCGTCGATGACACGGGTGACGATGGTGCCGGTGCCCGGGGTGGTCCAGTCGAGGGTGTCGACGGTCCAGGCGAGGGGCTCCATTCCGAGTTCGGCGCCGAGTTGGAAGGCCGTACGGTTCCAGGCCCCGTAAGGAGCGCGGAACCAGAGCGGCCGCTCGCCCACCGTGTCCTCGATGAGATCGCTGGTTCTCTCCATCTCGTCGCGCACCCCCGACCGCGAGAGTGACGTGAGCAGCGGGTGGGACCACGTGTGGTTGCCGATCACATGCCCGTCGTCGACGATCCGGCGCAGCAGATCCTTGTTGCCGGCGGCCATCCCGCCGCAGACGAAGAACATCGCTCGCACGTCGTGTTTGCGGAGGGTGCTCAGGATTCCGGGCGTGTAGCGCGGGTCGGGGCCGTCGTCGAAGGTGAGCACCATCCTGCGGCCGATGCCGGACAGCCGCAGGATCGGCGCCCGCCGCACCGGTGTGCGGAGGGGGGCCCTGCGTGGCGGGCCGTAGCCGGTGAGGGGCTGGAGCCGGTAGGTGGACGCCTTGACAGGACGGCGGGCCGGGGGTCCGGCGGCGCCGGTCGCCGCCGGCGCTCCCGGGGCGGGGGCGGGTTTGCGCGGGGCGCCCCGGATGACGGTCGGCTCCACGGTGAAGAGGCCGGCTTGGCCGGCAGCCGCCAGGGCGACGGCACCTGCCAGCAACGCCCGGCGCCGCGAGAGCATCTGATCCTTATTCATGACTAATTGGTCACCCGCCCGGCGGCCGCTGCCGCCGATCAGTACCGGTACGGGCGAACGGGAGCACTCATTGGGGCCAGCGCCACCTGCCGGCCGCTGGACGCCCTCCCCCGGCCCGCCCGGCAGGACGGGCGCTACGACGCCTGCGCGCCGGCAGCGCGGCCGCTGCCGCCGCTGACCCTCATCTGACCCGCACCAGGCCCACGACCTGCGAGTTCCGCTAGCCTCGCGACTGTGACCGATCAGCAGCCGACACAGTTCGAGCGGGGCACGGACGGCCCCAAGGTGATCGTGGCGGGGGTCGACGGCTCCGACTCCTCGCTGCGTGCGGCGGCGTACGCGGCAGGTCTGGCCCGCCGGCAGCGAGCGCTTCTCGCCATCGTCTATGTGCAGCCCGTGATGGCCACGGGCGCCGCGCTCGGTGTCCCGGTGGCGGAGACGACCGACGAGATCGCCGAGGGGCTCATCACCGAGATCCGCGAGGCCGCCGAGCGGGTGAAGGACATATTCGAGGTGCGCTGGGAGTTCCATACCTTCCGCGGAGACCCGTACAACGGCCTGGTCAGCGCCGCGGACGAGCTCAAGGCGGACGCCGTGGTGGTCGGCGCCTCGGAGCAGGCGGGTCACCGCATCATCGGTTCCGTGGCGGTACGTCTGGTGAAGGCGGGGCGGTGGCCTGTGACGGTGGTTCCGTAAGGGAAAAGCGGGAACCCCTCCTACGTGTGAGGGGCGTGGCACTTTCCGTCACCCCTTCTCCTGGACCGTTCCGACCGGCCCGTCAGTCGGCTGTCGTCCGCGAAGAGGTGAGGCTCATGGCTCGGTTCCGCATGGGTGAGGGCGTGCTGCGCCGCAAACCCATCGAACACATCGAGGAGGCCGACGCGGGCCTCGAGAGCGAGAGACTCACTCGCACGCTGGGCCTGTGGCAGCTGACCGCGATCGGGGTGGGCGGCATCATCGGCGCCGGCATCTTCACGCTCGCGGGCACGGTCGCCAACGGCACGGCAGGCCCGGCCGTGCTCGTGTCCTTCCTCGTAGCCGGTGTCGCGAGCGCCGCCGCAGCGCTGTCGTACGCGGAGTTCGCGGGCCTCATCCCCCGGGCGGGATCGGCGTACACGTACGGCTATGCGGTGCTCGGCGAGCTCGCGGGATGGTTCATCGGCTGGGACCTGCTCCTTGAGTACACCGCGATCGTCGCGGTGGTCGCGATCGGCATCTCGGGCTACTTCAGCTTTCTGCTGGGCGAGACCGGAGTGGACCTTCCGGCCTGGATGCTGGGCGCGCCCGGCACCGGAGAGGGACACCGGGTCGATCTGTTCGCCGCGTTGCTGTGTCTGCTGATCGCGTATCTGCTGAATCTCGGCATCAAGAACGCCGCACGGTTCGAGACGTCCGTGGTGGTCCTCAAGGTGCTGGTCGTGCTGCTGGTGATCGGTGTCGGGGTGTTCCATATCAACACCGCCAACTACAGCCCGTTCTTCCCGTACGGGCTCGGTGGTGCCTTCACCGGTGCGGCGACGGTGTTCTTCGCGGTCTTCGGGTACGACGCCATGTCGACCGCCGCCGAGGAGTCCAAGGACGCGCAGCGCCACATGCCGAAGGCCATCATCTACTCGCTCGCGATCTCGATGGTGCTGTACGTGGCGGCCTGCCTCGTGCTGACCGGTATGCAGCACTACACGGAGATCGACAAGGAGAGCGGGTTCTCCACCGCCTTCAAGTCGGTCGGTCTCACCGGGCTCGCGGACATCATCGCGGTCGGCGCGATCATCGGCATCCTCACCGTGATGTTCACGTTCATGCTGGGCGTCACGCGCGTGTGGTTCGCGATGAGCCGCGACGGGCTGCTGCCCAAGTGGTTCGCGAAGACGCATCCGACGCGGCATGTGCCCACGCGCGTGACATGGATCGTCGGTTTCGCGTCGGCCGCCATCGCCGGGTTCCTGCCGATCGGCGAGGCGGCCGAACTGACGAACATCGGGATCCTGCTGGCGTTCGTGGTGGTGTGTACCGCGGTGATCGTGCTGCGCTACCGGAGGCCGGACCTGCCGCGCACGTTCCGCACTCCGTTGATGCCCTTCGTGCCCGCCCTCGGAATCGTGTTCTCCATCTGGCTGATCACGTTCCTGCAGTCGCAGACCTGGTTGCGGTTCGCCGTGTGGTTCGCGGTCGGTCTCGTCATCTACTTCGGGTACTCGTACCGCAAGTCGGAGATGGCGAAGGCCGAGCCGGTGCCTGGCGGCGGTACGGCGCCGTAGCCGACCGGGCTACTCCGCCATGACCAGTCCGTCCTCGGCCGCCCCTCGGCTGAGGACGATCCGGCGGATCCGGTCGCGTACGTCCGCGAGACCAGGGTCCGTGGCGGCGCCGAGATGGACGACCCGGCCGGTGTCGGGGTCGAACCACTGCGGGATGAACTCGGCCTTGTCCACCGTCCACCGGCCGCCGGGCCGGGCTGGCGGCGCGAAGGTGAAGCGGGCGATGCTGCTCTGGTTGCCGCGGGGGTCGTGCGCGCCGCCGTGGTTGTACATGTGGCCGGCGACCTGGTCTCCCATGCCGTAGACGATCCAGGTGCCGTTGACCTTCTCGTACGCCTGGGGGATGTGCGCGTGCGTGCCGAGGATCAGGTCGATGTCCGGGCGACTGCCGGTCTTCGACGCCGTGAGCTGCCGCCCGAGCGACAGCTGGCGCCGGTCGGGCTCGTCCTGCCACTCCGTGCCCCAGTGCAACGAGACCACCACCACGTCGGCTCCCGCCCGGCGGGCGGCACGGGCGCCCGCGACGATGGTGCCGCGGTCGATGAGATCGACGGCCCACGGCTTGCCTGCGGGCCGCGGGATGCCGTTGGTTCCGTACGTGTACGCGAGGTGCGCGACCTTGGCCGTGCCCGCACGCAGCCATGCCGGTCCCTTCGCCTCGGCGGCCGTGCGGGCCGAGCCGGCGTGCTCGACGCCCGCCGCGTCGAGGGCGTCCAGGGTGCGGCGGATGCCGTCGATGCCGGCGTCGAGGGTGTGGTTGGAGGCGGTGGAGCAGGCGTCGTAGCCGGTCTCGGCGAGGCCTTCGGCCACCTCGGGCGGCGACTTGAACATGGGGTAGCCGCTGTAGTGGCCGTCCGCGCCGTAGACCGTCTCCATGTGGCAGATCGCGAGGTCGGCCTTGGCGACGACGGGCCTGACGGCGGCGAGCATGGGCCGGAAGTCGTGGCCGGTGCCGCCCGCGTCGGTGTGCGCGCGGCGGATGACGGAGGCATGCGGCAGGACGTCCCCGGAGGCGACGAGAGTGAAGCCGTGCTCCGCGCGGCCGCCGGCGCCCGCGGCGGGCGGGAGCGGGTGCTGCTGCAGGGTCCGGCGCGGCGGAGCCGCGTCCGGCGGCGGGTCTGCCGCCGTGCAGCCCCCGGCGGTTCCGATCAGCAGCACCGCCCCGGCCGTCGTATCCCGGCACATGCGTCGTGTGCGCTGTGTCATCGCGGCCCGGCCTCCACCTCAAGGGGATGTTTCCTACGTAAGTTCATGTACGAGGCAAACAGGGTCAATTACCCATACCGACTCAGTACCTGAAACGGGGCTGCTTCCCACACCACGGATGAGCCCGGCCGGGCCGCACCGGTGGACCGTTCACCGCACCGCTCGTCGACCGCATCGACCGCCCGTCGCAGAGCCGTGTCCGTGATCTGTCCGTACGCGGCGTGCTGCGCTGCCATACGCCCATGACCGGCACGACCACAATGACGAGGACGACCGGCGAGCGGGAACTGGCCGAGCTGCAGCGCGAGCACGGCGGACCCCTCTTCGCCCTGCTGCTGAGGCTCTCCGACGGGGACCGGCAACGTGCCGAGGACCTCGTGCAGGAGACGTTCGTCCGCGCCTGGCAGCACCCCGAGGCGCTGCGCGCCGACGACTACGACTCCGTACGCCCCTGGCTGTTCACGGTCGGCAGGCGGCTCGCCATCGACGCGCGCCGGGCCCAGCAGGCCCGGCCCGCCGAGGTCGGGGACGCCGTCCTGGAGAACGCCCGCGTGTGCGCCGATCACGCGGAGCGGGCGGCTGCCACGCTGGACGTGCGGGAGGCTGTGAAGACTCTCACTCCGGAACACCGGGCGGTTCTGTTGCAGGTGTACTTCCGCGGGGCGAGTGTGGCGGAAGCCGCCGAAGCCCTGGGGATTCCGCCCGGTACTGTGAAGTCCCGTGCGTACTACGCGCTGCGCGCACTGCGCCGGGTTCTGCCGGAATATGCAACCGACCTGCAATGAAACGGCAGGCCGGGTCAAACCTCTGTAAAGCGCCTTGCTCGGAGCCCCGGTTGAGTAATCGGCTGTCCTCATCCGTGTTCCGGAATGAGGGCTCGGGGCCCGAGACGCGCATGGACCGGAGGAGGCAGAACAGGATGCTGCACAGAAGCAAGGGCAGTGCCGGCGGCACCGGCGGTGGCGAACTGACCGTGCCGATGGCCTGGTTGTACGCCGAGTACATCGCGGACGAACTGCTGCGCACCGGCGATCTCATGCCGCCCACGTCCTTCGAGTTCCGTGCCGGGCGCGACGCCCTGGCGCTGACGATCTTCCTTTCCGACACGGGCGGGGAGCTGCCCGGTATCCGGGTGGTCACCCAGCTGGAGACCTGGCTGTCCCTGACGGCGCACGACCAGCCGTGGCACGAGTGGGTGCGCGAGCACATGGACCGGCTGACGGCACAGGTGCGGGAGACCGGCGACCCCGCGCCCGATCTGGAGCTGGCGGTCGCGGCGTGGCGCTGGCTCGAGGAGACCGAGTTGCTGGCGCCCGACCTGGACGCCGTCCCCGGCGGCGGGACCGTCCCCGGCGAGGACGACGCGCCCAAGGTGTGGACACCGGCCTGGCAGCTGGGGCTGCCGCTGGGGCATCTGGCGATCCACCTGTTCTGAACTGTCCTGTGTCCTCTCCCGTGCCCTCCGGCATCCCCCTCACGCCGGGTCGTGCTCGGGCGGTGACGAGTGCACGCCCGCGCGGTACTTGGGGATCCGTACCGTGATCTTCATGCCCGCGCCCACGCCGGTCTCGATGACAAGCCCGTAGTCGTCGCCGAAGACCTGACGCAGCCGTTCGTCCACGTTCGACAGCCCGATACCGGCCGAAGGGCCGCCCTCGCCGCGCAGGATCCGCCGCAGCGCCTCCGGCTCCATGCCGACCCCGTCGTCCTCGATGACGACCTCCGCCTCCGCCCCCGCGTCCTGGGCGCTGATCGTGATGCGGCTGCGCGTGACGGCGCCCTCCAGGCCGTGCTTGACGGCGTTCTCCACCAGCGGCTGCAGGCACAGGAACGGCAGCGAAACCGGCAGCACCTCGGGTGCGATCTGCAGCGTGACCGCGAGCCGCTCGCCGAAGCGGGCCCGTACCAGCGCCAGGTACTGGTCGATGGAGTGCAGCTCGTCGGCGAGCGTCGTGAACTCGCCGTGCCGCCGGAACGAGTAACGGGTGAAGTCGGCGAACTCCAGCAGCAGTTCGCGGGCCCGTTCGGGGTCGGTGCGGACGAACGACGCGATGGCCGCGAGCGAGTTGAAGATGAAGTGCGGCGATATCTGTGCGCGCAGCGCCTTGATCTCGGCCTCGATCACGCGGGTGCGGGACCGGTCGAGCTCGGCCAGCTCCAGCTGGACGGAGACCCAGCGGGCCACCTCGTCGGCGGCCCTGGCCAGTACGGCGGAGTCGCGGGGCGCGTACGCGACGAGGGCGCCGAGCACCCGCTGGTCCACGACGATCGGTGCGGCCACGGCCCAGCGCAGCGGGCAGTCGACGTCGTCGCATCCGCAGTCGAAGGCGGCGCTGCGGCCGGTGGGGAGCAGCCCGGCGAGCCGCTCCATGACCAGCTTTGCGTGGTGTTCGCCGGCGCCGTCCCAGGCCAGCACCGTGGACCGGTTGGTGAGGCACAGCGCGTCGGTGCCCAGCAGCGTGCGCAGTCGCCGGGCCGACTTGCGGGCCGTGTCCTCCGTCAGGCCCGCGCGCAGCGGGGGCGCCGCGAGTGACGCGGTGTGCAGGGTCTCGAAGGTGGCGTGCTCGACGGGCGAGCCGACGTCGCTGCGCCCGGCGGGATGGGCCGTGCGACGCCCGAGCAGGAACCCTCCGGCGAGCAGCAGTGGGCAGAGCGCGAGCAGCACGGCGGCTGCGGTCCCGGTCACCGTCCCTCCCGGGCGCTCGTGCTACCGGGGAAGCTCAGGCCGCTGGGGGTGCTCTTGGTGCCGGGCGGGCTCGTGCTGCCGCCCTCCGCCGCCGCGGCCGTCTGGCGGACGGTCAGCGACTCCGGCAGGTGCAGCCGCGTCATCGTGGCGCTGGTGTGCGGCGGGATGCTGCCCGGCGTCGCGAGGGAGACCAGGATCATGGCCAGGAAGCCGACGGGCACCGACCACACGGCGGGCCAGGCGAGCAGGGTGTGCAGCCAGCCGGACCGCACCACCTCGGCGAACGTGAGCGTCACCGCGGCGAGGGCCGAGCCGCCGCCGAGGAGCAGTCCGGCGAGCGCGCCGGGCGGGGTGAGCCGCCGCCACCAGATGCCGAGCACGAGCAGCGGGCAGAACGAGGACGCGGACACCGCGAACGCCATCCCGACCGCGTCCGCCACCGGCACCGCACTGACCAGCAGCGTCCCGCCGAGCGGCACGGTCATCGCCAGGACGGTCGCCAGCCGGAAGTGCCGTACGCCGCGCGCGGGCAGCACATCCTGGCTGAGCACCCCCGCCACGGCCATGGTGAGACCCGACGCGGTCGACAGGAACGCCGCGAACGCCCCGCCCGCGACGAGCGCGCCCAGCAGGTCGCCGCCGAGCCCGCCGACGGCCCGCCCCGGCAGCAGCAGGACGGCGGCGTCCGCGTCCGGGGTATGGGTGAGCTCGGGCGCGTACAGCCGGCCGAGCCAGCCGTACAGCGGGGGCAGCAGATAGAAGAACCCGATCAGGGCGAGCACGAAGACGGTGGTGCGGCGGGCGGCGCGCCCGTTGGGACTGGTGTAGAAGCGCACCACGACATGCGGCAGTCCCATGGTGCCCAGGAACGTGGCGACGATCAGGCCGTACGTCGCGTACAGCGGGTGGTCCGCGCGGCTGGTGGCGATCGGCTGCCCGGCGCCCGCACCGGAGGCCGGCAGGTCCGGTACCGCCGGGAACGCGGGCGGCGCACCGCCGTCGCGGTGCCAGGCGAGCAGCAGGAAGAAGGCCGGGACCAGCAGCGCGGTGAGCTTGAGCCAGTACTGGAAGGCCTGCACGAAGGTGATGCTGCGCATGCCGCCTGCGGCGACGGCGAGCACCACGACAGCCGCGACGAGCGCCCCGCCGAGCCAGCGCGGCGCGCCGGTGAGGATCTGCAGCGTGAGCCCCGCGCCCTGGAGCTGGGGCACGAGATACAGCCAGCCCACGCCCACCACGAGGACGCTGACGACGGTGCGCACCTGACGCGACTCGAGTCGTCCCTCGGCGAAGTCGGGCAGGGTGTAGGCCCCGGAGCGGCGCAGCGGGGCGGCCACGAAGACGAGCAGGACGAGGTACCCGGCGGTGTAGCCGACGGGGTACCAGAGCATGTCCGGGCCGTACACCAGGACCAGTCCGGCGACGCCCAGGAAGGACGCGGCGGAGAGGTACTCGCCGCTGATCGCGGCCGCGTTCAGGGACGGGCCCACGGTGCGCGACGCGACGTAGAAGTCGGATGTCGTGCGGGAGATGCGCAGCCCGAAGCCGCCGATGAGGACGGTGACGAGGACGACGGCTGCGACCGCCGGTATCGCATAGGCCTCGTTCACGGCGTCCCCGGGGGATCGGTGCCGCGGACGAGGCGGGCGAAGTCGCGTTCGTTGCGCTCGGCCCGCCGCACGTACCACCAGGCGATGAGGACGAGCAGCGGATAGCAGCCGAAGCCGAGGACCACCCAGACGACGGTGGCGTTGCGCAGGGCGGCGAAGAACAGCGGCAGGGTGACGACGGGCAGGGCGAGCACGGCGAACGCGGCGATCCCGGCGCGCAGCTGGCTGCGCATGAGGGAGCGGACGTAGGCCGCGCCGAGCGTCGTCTGCTCGTCGATCTCCCACTGGGTACGGTGCCGAGGCAGCCGGTGCACCCTGCGGGGCTCGCCCGTCACGACCTCGCGGCGGGGTGCTGGCTCAGCGCTGGCGGACACGGCGTGGAGTGTAGGCAGCGCTCCGGCCTCTACGGAAGGGGCAGCTCAGACCAGGTCACTGACGGCCGTCAGAAGCCGCCTGGGGGCTGCCGCGCCCGGTGCGGGGAAGCCGGCCTGCCTCCGCCCGGTGGTCAGGAACCCGCCTGCCGCATCAGCAGCTCGCGCACCCGGCTCGCGTGCCGCCGGCTGACGGCGAGGACGGCCTCGCCGATCCGGACGCTCATGCCGCCCCCGTCGAGCCGCAGTTCGTCGATACGGTGCAGTGCGACGAGGTGCCGCCTGTGTATCCGTACGAAACCGTGCGGCTGCCAGCGTTCCTCGAGCGTGGAGAGCGGGATGCGGACGAGGTGGCTGCCGTCGCCGGTGTGCAGACGTGCGTAGTCGCCCTGTGCCTCGGCGTACGTGATGTCGGCGATGTTCACAAGGCGGGTGACGCCGCCGAGTTCGACCGGGATGCGGTCGGCGGACCGCTCGATGGCGGGGGGCCGGGCGACCGCGGCCTGTTCGGCGACCCGGCGCACCGCCTCCGCGAGGCGCTCCCTGCGGACGGGCTTGAGGACGTAGTCGACGGCCTTGAGATCGAACGCCTGTACGGCGAAGTCCTCGTGGGCGGTGACGAACACGATCAGCGGGGGCCGCGCGAAGCCCGCGATGAGGCGCGCGACGTCGAGCCCGGTGAGACCGGCCATCTGGATGTCGAGGAACAGCACGTCGATCGCGTCGCCGCCGTCGGGGCCCGCGTCGAGGGCGCGGCCGATCCGGCGCAGCGCGTCGGTCGCGTCGGTGGCACCCTCCGCGCTGCGCACCCGCGGGTCGGCCCGCAGCAGGTAGAGCAGCTCGGCGAGCGCGGGTTCCTCGTCGTCGACGGCCAGTACGCGCAGCATGCGGCTGGAGTCTAGGTGGTCACTCGGGCGGGGCCAATCCGGCCGGCGCGTGAGTGATTCGGCGACCTGCTGCGTACGGGAGGACGAACAACCCCGTCACGGACGAACAAGGCCGCCACGGGCGAGCAGCACCGCCCCCGGCCATCGGGGCCGTGACCCCCTGACCCAGCACCACCGGCACGAGGATTCGGCATGAGGTCCCTTGAACGCCATCGCGACGCGGGCGCCTACGCGCTGGGCGTCCTGGATGCGACGGACGCCTTCCGCTTCGAGGAGCATCTCATGGAGTGCCCCGGTTGTGTGGCACAAGTGAGTGAATTCGGCCCTGCCGTACGGCAGTTGATGCTCTACGCGAGGTCGACGCCGCGCGGCGTCGCACCGCTGGCGGTGCCACGCGCACGGCTCCTGGACCGGCTGCTTGCCGAGGTGGCGGTGGCCCGCCGGGTGCGGCGCCGGCGGGGGCTGTGCGCGGTGGCCGCAGCGGTGGTACTCGCCGTGGCGGGACCTGCGACGGCGATCGTCGCCGGGTCCGTCGCGGATACGGCACGGGTGAGCGCACGCGACGGACGGACCGGTGTGGCGGCGACGCTGACGACTCAGAACCACACCTGGGGAACGCAGGTCGGTCTGGCGGTGTGGGATGCGGTCGGCCCGCGGGTGTGCGAACTGGTGGCCGTCGGCACGGACGGCACGGAACAGAAAGTGACGAGCTGGACCGCCACGGGCGGGACCGACACGCCGATGACACCGGAGGCGGGCACGGCCCTGCACCCGGACGAGATCGACCACTTCGAGATACGCACGGCGGATGGAGAGCTGTTGGTCGATTTCAGCCGGTCCGGCGCTTGAGGACGAGCCCGTTAGGGCGATAGGGGGTCTGGGGCGCAGCCCCAGCGGGGTCCAGGGGCTGGCCCCTGGTTACGGGAAGGGGCGGGGTGGGGAAAAGTCAGCCGTTCACTTCAGCAGCCGCGACATCCTCCGATCCGCCAGCGGCTTACCGCCCGTCTGGCACGTCGCGCAGTACTGCAGCGACGAGTCGCTGAACGACACCTCGCGAACGGTGTCGCCGCACACCGGGCACGGCTCGCCGGTACGCCCATGCACCCGCAGCCCACTCTTCTTCTCAGCCTTCAACCGCCCCGCGGCAAGCCCGCGCGACCGTTCGACGGCCTCGGCGAGCGTGGTGCGCAGCGCCTCGTAGAGCCGATGGGTCTCCTCGTCCGTCAAGCTGGACGCGAGCTTGAACGGCGACATCTTCGCGACGTGCAGGATCTCGTCGCTGTAGGCGTTGCCGACCCCGGCGATCAGGCTCTGGTCGCGCAGGGCCCCCTTGAGCTGCCGCCGTTCGCCCTCGAGGAGCTTGGCGAAGCGCTGCTCGTCGAAGTCCGCGGCGAGCGGGTCGGGACCGAGCCGGGCGACGCCGGGGACCTCGGACGGATCGCGGACGACGTATACGGCGAGCCGCTTCTGCGTCCCGGCCTCGGTCAGGTCGAACCCCTCCCCCGTCTCCAGCGCGACACGCAGGGCCAGCGGGCCTTTCCCGGGGCGCGGAGGGCCGTCGGGGAGGCGGTCCTTCCACTGCAGCCAGCCGGCGCGGGCGAGATGGACGACGAAGTGGAGCCCGTCCGCGTCGACGTCCAGGAACTTGCCGCGCCGGGCCACGGCCGTGACGGCGCGTCCTTCGAGGGCGCTGAGCGGAGGGTCGTACGTCTTGAGGACGCTCACCGCGACGGGCAGCACCCGCACGATCTCGCGCCCGGCGAGATGGTCGGTGAGGAAGTCCTTGAGCGCTTCGACCTCGGGGAGTTCCGGCATGGAACCAGAGTGCCACCCGGCGCCTCTGCCGGGCAGGCGCGGCAAGGCGGCGAAGAGGAATCAGGTGCGGGCCGGCACGATGAACTCGCACCACACGAGCTTGCCGCCGCCGCGTGCCTCCACGCCCCACACGTCGGTGAGGCGGTCCACGAGGAAGAGGCCGCGCCCGGACAGACCGTTGGTACCGGCCTCGCGGCGGTGCGGCAGGGCACTGGTGGAGTCCTCCACCTCGACGCGCAGCCGTCGTTCGGATCCGCTGAGGACCCGCAGGGTGACGATCGCGGCGCCCTCGGTGTGCACGAGCGAGTTGGTGATCAGCTCGCCGGCGATGAGTTCGATGTCGTCGGCGCGGTCGTGGGCGCCCCAGGCCCGTACCGCCGCGCGGATCATGTGCCGGGACTCGGCGAGCGCCTCCGGGTCGCCCAGCGGGACGTGCTGCTGGAGGCGTCCGCCGGACTGCGGGGCGTCCGTGCTGCGCCGGCGCAGGAGCAGAAGGGCGACGTCGTCCTCGCCGTTGCGCTCGTCGACTGCCCCGCACAGCAGATCGGCGAGGTCCGAGAGGTCGGCGGGACCGGAGCGGACGAGATCCGCGAGCGCCAGCATGCCGTCGTCGAGATCGGCGCCCGGCTGTTCGACGAGGCCGTCGGTGCAGAGGAGGAGCGTCTGACCGGGGTCCAGCTCCACGGTCGTCACGGGGTATTCCAGCTGCCCGAAGTCGGCGGAGAGGCCGAGCGGCAGCCCGCCATCGACGGGCAGCCGGCGGCAGCTGCCGTCGGGCTGCCGCACCACGGGGTCGAGATGTCCGGCCCGGACCAGCTGGACGACGCCCGTGGTCAGGTCGGCGTCCGCGTAGAGGCAGGTGGCCATGCGTTCGGTGTCGAGTTCGTTCAGGAAGACGGAGGCGCGGGCCATGACCGTGGGCGGGGTGTGGCCCTCGGCGGCATAGGCGCGCAGCACGATGCGCAGCTGGCCCATCACGGCGGCGGCGTGGGCGTCATGGCCCTGGACGTCGCCGATGACGGCTCCGACCCGGCCGCCCGGCAGCGGGATCACGTCGTACCAGTCGCCGCCGATGTCCCTGCCGAGCGCGGCGGAGCGGTAGCGGACCGCGATGTCGGCGCCCTGAACGCCCGGGATGGTGCGCGGCAGCATGGCCTGCTGAAGGCTCTTGGCGACGTCCTTCTCCTGCTCGTAGAACATGGCGCGCTGCAGGCTCTGCGCGATGCTGCTGCCGAGCGCGACGAGGACGTTGCGCTCCTCGTCCGTGAAGCCCGACTTGTCCTGGTAGAGCAGGCCGAGCGCACCGATGGGCCTGGCCTGTGCGATGAGCGGCAGATACGCGGCGGCCGTGATGCCGAGATGCGTGATGTGCGGCCACAGGATCGGGTACGAGGTCGCGAACTCCTCCGGCGACTCGATGAACCGCGGCGCCATCGTGCGGACGACCTCGCTCATCGGGTAGGGCTCGTCGATGCGCGTGATGCGCGTGCCGGTGACGTAGCTGTCCTTGGGGCCCTCGGCGACGAGCCGGATCCGCCCGGACTCGACCAGGCCCATGACCAGGCTGGTCGCGCCGAGGTGGGTGAGGCCGTGGCTGTCCTGGAGTACGTCGATGACGTCCTGCACGGTGCGTGCGTGAGCGAGCGCGGCGGTCGTGCTCTGCACGATGCTGGTCTGTCGGCGACGTGCCACTTCCTCGTCGGCGAGAATCCGCCGTGCCGTGATGTCGCTCAGCTCCTGCGTGGCGTCACGGACGACGCCCACGATGCGTCTCGGGCGGCCCGAAGGGTCACGCCGGATGCAGCCCTGGGTGTGGGTCCAGCGCATGGAGCCGTCGCGGCAGCGGACGCGGAAGTACGCGCCGTAGTCCTCGCTTCCGTCCTTGAGGGCATGGGAGACGGTCTCGTCCAGACGGTGGGCCTCGAACGGAGGGACGCGGACGGCGAGGGACTCGGGCCGGCCGTCGTATTCGCCGGGGAGCAGGTCGAAGACGTCGAGGGCGTGTGCGTCCATGTGCATGAGACCGCTGCCCAGGTCCCAGTCGAAGCAGCCTGTGCGGTTGAGAGCGAGGATAGGGTCCGGGTCTGCAGGCCAGTCGTCCGGGAGTGACAGGCCACCCGCTCCGCGGTCAGCCATGGTGCCACCTTGCCACCACTCGGCTGAATCTTCGACTTCTCGGTGCACTGCCTGAGCGGGTGCTCAGCTGTCGACGGTGGCCGGTCGGTCCGGGCGGCGCTCCGGTCGGCCGTCCGGTCGGCTCTCGGGCAGCGCGTCCATCCGGTCCTCGGGCAGGAGAGGCTCGAGGGGGACCACGCCACCGTCCGGCACGTCCTGGGTGCCCCGGGCGGGGGGCGGCTCGGGCCGGGGCTCCAGCTCGGTCGGGCCGTCCGGCAGATCCTCCGGGGGCGATGCGGTGTCGTCATCCGGAGAGGGGCGGTCCGTGTCGGGCGGGGACTCCTCCGGGGAGCCCGTCGGAGGACTGGGCGGGGAGGGCGGCGATGCGGGCGGGGAGCCCGTCGGCGATGAGGTGTCGTCGGGGCTCGGCGTGGTGGGACTCGGTGTCTCCGGGCGGGGGGTGGTGGTCGGGCTGGGGCTCTCCGGGCTCGGAGTGGTGGGGCTGGGGCTCTCCGGGCTCGGAGTGGTGGGGCTGGGGGTGCCCGGGCTGCGGGTGGCGGGCGGCGGGACGGTGCGGTCGCGGTCGCCGTCGTCCCCGGCCTTCCGCTCGATCCATGTGTTGTTGACGATGTTCACGATCGTGATGTTGACGATGATCTTGGGTGCGGGGGTCACGACCACGACCTGCGCCGGCCGGTAGCCCTGCCACCGTTGCCCCTTCACGACGGGGTCGGTCCGCGTCGCGACCGGCGGCTTGAGCGGATTGCCGCAGGCGCAGCGCACGCGCGGCAGGCCGCGGTCGTCGACGAGGACGGCGGTGCCGGCCTGGAGGACGGCCTGGAAGCCGTTGGCCTGTCCGTCGCGGAAGCCGTGGTTGGTGACGCGGGTGTCGGTCCGCAGCACGACGGGGGTCAGGCCACGCAGATACGTGGCGACGTCGGCCTGGGCGACGCCCACCACCCGGGCGAAGGCGCGGGCCTTGGCCTGGTCGGTGGTGAGGAAGCGGACCTGCTTCTCGACGTCACAGCTGCTCTCGGAGAGCGTGCCGCCGTACAGCCCAGGCGTGGAGCCGTCGACGGACCGGAGCCCCTCCACATCGGCCGTCGCGGTGCCGGAGGGTGTGGGCGGCTCCGGCGAGCGGGTGGCGGGCGACGGCGTCGGGGTGGACGTGGCGGTGGAGTCGGTGAACGGGTCGGGCCCCGCTTCCGCCACGGGCTGAAGACGGAGTTCGTCCTCACCGTCCACGGCTCTCGCGCTGCCGGTGGCCGTGCAGCCGGTGAGGCCTGCTCCGCCGGCGACGAGCAGGGCCGCGGATATCGCGAAGGCCGCGGCATGGCTCCTGATGGGTGAGCGCACCGTGTTGTCCCGCCTCTCGCTCGCGCAATTTGTCACCCATTGTCTGTTTCACCCCCAGTCATCTCGCAAGCCGAACGAGTCAGCCCTGCACGCGTCGGCGCCAACCGTGAAACCGAAGAACACCCCAACCATCACGTGAGAAACCCATACGGCGAGCAACCAGGTCCGCGAGAGCCGCGCCGGTTCAGGCGCAAAAATAGGGTTCGTGGAGTGGTTCACCGCACCCGACTACTGGCTGAGCCGGCTGATCTTCCAGCGGGCCCTCGCCGCCGTGTATCTGGTCGCGTTCCTGACCGCCGCCCTCCAGTTCCGCCCCCTGCTCGGAGAGCGCGGCATGCTGCCGGTGCCCCGCTATGTGGCGCGGGTGCCGTTCCGCGACGCGCCGAGCGTGTTCCAACTGCACTATTCCGACAGGTTCTTCGCGCTCTGCTCGTGGTCGGGGTGCCTGCTCGCGGCCGCTCTGCTGGCCGGCGTCGACGGCCTCCTCCCCCTGTGGGCCGCGATGCTGCTGTGGCTGGTCCCCTGGCTGCTGTATCTGTCGATCGTCAACGTCGGCCAGACCTGGTACGGCTTCGGCTGGGAGTCCCTGCTCCTCGAGATCGGCTTCCTCGCCGTGTTCCTCGGCAACGACCGCACGGCCCCGCCCGTCCTGGTGCTGTTCCTGCTGCGGTGGGTGCTGTTCCGCGTCGAGTTCGGCGCCGGGCTGATCAAGCTGCGCGGGGACCCCTGCTGGCGGAAGCTGACCTGCCTGGACTACCACCATGAGACCCAGCCGATGCCGGGCCCGCTGAGCTGGTTCTTCCACCATCTCCCGAAGCCCCTGCACAAGGTCGAGGTGGCGGCGAACCACTTCACCCAACTCGTCGTGCCCGTGCTCCTGTTCACCCCGCAGCCGATCGCATCGGCGGCGGCCTGCCTGATGATCCTCACCCAGCTGTGGCTGGTGCTGTCGGGCAATTTCTCCTGGCTGAACTGGATCACGATCGTCGTGGCCCTGTCCGCCGTGGACTTCTCCCCCGTCGCCGCGCCCCCGGTCCTGCCTCCCGCCCCACTCTGGTACGAGATCGTCGTGCTCGCCGTCACGGCTCTGGTGCTGGTCCTCAGCTACCGCCCCACGCGCAATCTGATCTCGCGCGGGCAGATCATGAACTACTCCTTCGACCCGTTCCATCTCGTCAACACCTACGGCGCCTTCGGCAGCATCAACCGCATCCGGCAGGAGGTGGTGATCGAGGGCACGGCGGACGAGGTGCCGCGAGAGGACTCCGACTGGCGGGAGTACGAGTTCAAGGGCAAGCCGGGCGATCCCCGTCGCTGGCCGCGCCAGTACGCGCCGTACCATCTGCGGCTCGACTGGATGATGTGGTTCGCCGGTATCTCCCCCGGGTACGCAGGATCCTGGTTCGGGCCGCTGGTGGAGCGGCTGCTGGAGAACGACCGGGACACGCTGCGGCTGCTGCGCCGCTCGCCGTTCCCGCCGGACAGCCCGCCGCGGTACATCCGGGCCCGCCTGTACCAGTACCGCTTCACGACGTGGCAGGAGCTGCGCGCGACGGGTGCGTGCTGGCATCGCACGTACATCCGTGAGTTCCTGCCGCCGACGCGGCTCGACGTGGTGGCTCAGGGCGGTAGAGCTCACAGGCGGTAGAGCCCACACCGAGGTCAGAGGCAGTAGACGCGGGTGGCGGTCCCCGCGAAGACCTCGGCTCGCTCGTCCGCGCCGAGCGTCCCGGTCAGCGCATCGGCCGCACGGGTGACCTCGGCGTACGAGGCGGCGAGGGTGCAGACGGGCCAGTCCGAGCCGAACATCAGCCGCTCGGGCCCGAAGGCGTCCAGCACGGTGTCCGCGTAGGGCCTCAGGTCCTCGACCGTCCAGGCCCGCCAGTCCGCCTCGGTCACCATCCCGGAGAGCTTGCAGACGGTGTTCGGGAGCGCCGCGAGGGCACGCACATGGCTCGCCCAGGGTTCGAGCTCCCCCGAGGCGATGGGCGGTTTGCCGAGGTGGTCGAGGACGACGGTGAGACCGGGGTGGTCGGCGGCCGCCTTGACGCAGGCGGGCAGCTGGTGGGGCAGGACCACGAGGTCGTAGACGAGACCCGCCTCGGCGACCGCGGCCAGACCCCGGCGTACGTCGGGGCGCAGCAGCCACTCCGGGTCCGGCTCGCCCTGGACCTGGTGCCGGATTCCGGCCAGGTACCGCCCGCCCCGGAGTTCCCGCAGGGCGGCGAGCGCCTCGGCGACATCGGGACGGGTGAGGTCGGTCCAGCCGACGACTCCGGCGATGAGAGCGCTCTCCGCCGCGAGCGCCAGGAACTCCGGGGTCTCCTCGGCGACAGTGATCGTCTGTACCAGGACGGTGGCCTGGACGCCGAGCGGGCGCGCTTGCGGTTCGAGATCAGGCACGCCGAAGTCGCGCCGGAGCGGGGCCAGGTCCGGTCCGGTGATCCAGTCCTGGTCCCGTACCGACAGGTCCCACACGTGGTGGTGAGCGTCGACGATCGGATCCGTCACGGTTCCCCCTCACAACTCCCATACGACGGGCAGGCCCGCGTCGGCGCCCTCGGCCGAGTAGTCGTGGACGACGTCCAGGAGCTCGGCCATGCGCGCCTGCCAGGCGATGTTGACCGGGAGTTTCTCCAGCTCGGCGAGCATGCGCCCGTAGTCCTCGCACTCCAGGACGTGGAAGAGGTCGGTGCCGCTGCGCCAGATCGTCCAGGAGGTGGCACCGGCGGCGCGTATCGCGGCGGTGAGCTCCGGCGGGACCTCGCGGTGTGCGGCCTCGTACTCCTCGATGCGGTCGGCGCGGACCTTGGTGTGCAGGGCGATCCTCATGACGGCTCGTCTCCGTGTAGGGGCCTTTCGGTTGCGGTGGCGGCGTCTCCGGGCACGGGGGCGTCATCGGGCAGCAGCCCCTCGGCCCGCAGCTCCGCCCAGAAGGCCGCGGGCACAGCGTCCGCGAACTGCTCTGCCGCGTCCTGGACTTCGGCGGCCGAACGCGTGCCGACCAGCACGCTGGTGACCGCCGGATGCGCCAGGGGGAAGGCGAGGGCGGCAGCGCGCAGGGTGGTGCCGTGCCGCTCGGCCAGGCCCTTCAGCCGGAGCGCGCGGTCAAGGATGTCGCGGGGCGCGGCGGCGTAGTCGTACGTGGCGCCGGGGCGCGGGTCCGCGAGCAGGCCGGAGTTGAAGACGCCGCCGACGACCACGGATGTGCCGCGCGCGGCGGCGGCCGGGAGCAGTGCGGTGAGCGCTCTCTGATCGAGGAGCGTGTAGCGGCCGGCGCACAGGACGGCGTCGATGTCCGTGTCGACCACGAACCGGGTCAGCATCTCGGCCTGGTTCATCCCGGCCCCGATCGCGCCGACCACGCCTTCGGAACGGAGCTTCTCGAGCGCCGGGTAACCCTCGCGGAAGGCCTGTTCGTCGTGGTCGTCGGGGTCGTGCAGATAGACGACGTCCACGCGGTCCATGCCGAGCCGGGTGAGGCTGTCCTCCAGCGAGCGGCGGACGCCGTCGGCGCTGAAGTCCCAGACGCGGCGGTGGGTCGCGGGCACGGCGAAGCCGTTCGCGAGGTCGTCCCCGCCGCCGTCCCCGGGTTCGAGGAGCCGGCCGACCTTGGTGGACACGGTGTACGCCGCGCGAGGGCGCTCGCGCAGGGCCTCGCCGAGGCGGCGTTCGGACAGGCCGAGGCCGTAGTGCGGCGCCGTGTCGAAGTACCGGACGCCCGCGTCCCAGGCGGCCTCGACGGCGGTGTACGCCTGTTCGTCGTCGACCGCCGCGTACAGGTTGCCGATGCCCGCGGCGCCGAACGACAGCTCCGTCACCGCGACGGTGCCCCGGCCGAGCGTGCGGGTACGCATGGCGGTCACTGTCCCACGGGCCGCAGCCGCAGCCCCTGCACGCCGCCGTCGACGGCGAGGGCGGTGCCCGTGGTGGCGCCGGAGAGGGGGCTCGCCAAGTAGGCGATGGCGCCCGCGACTTCGTCCGCCGACACCAGGCGCCCGGTGGGCTGGCGCGCCTCCAGGGCCGCCCGCTCGGCCGTCGGATCGTCCGCGGCGTCCAGCAGGCGGCCGATCCAGGGGGTGTCGGCGGTGCCGGGGTTCACGCAGTTGACGCGGATGCCCTCGCGTATGTGGTCGGCGGCCATGGCCAGGGTCAGCGAGTACACCGCGCCCTTCGTGGCCGAGTACAGGGCGCGCTGCGGCAGTCCTGCGGTGGCGGCGATCGAGCAGGTGTTGACGATCGCTGCGTGGTCGGAGGCGCGCAAGTGCGGCAGCGCGGCGCGGGCGGCGCGGACCATGCCGACGACGTTGACGTCCAGCACGCGGTGCCACTCGTCGTCGTCGTTGTCCTCGACGGTGCCCTGGGCGCCGATGCCCGCGTTGTTCACCAGGACGTCCAGGCCGCCCAGCTCCGCGACTGCGGCGGTGACGGCCTCGCGTACGGAGGCGTCGTCGGTGACGTCGGCCCGGTACGCGATGAGGGGCTTGTCCCCGTCTTTCACAGCCTCCGGGTTCAGGTCGAGCACGGCCACACGGGCGCCGCGGGCGGCCAGCAGCTCGGCCGTCGCCCGGCCGATGCCCGAGGCGCCGCCGGTGACGAGGGCCTTGAGACCACCGAAGTCGTGGGCGTGCGTCATGCCGCTGCTTCCTTCCGCTGCGTGAGGTCGGCGGCCCAGAAGGCGCCGCCCGGGTACGTGTACTCCGCGATGGACTCGGGCCGCATGGTGGCCGAGAAGCCCGGCGCCGTGGGCGCCTGGTAGTGACCTTCTCGGATCACCACCGGTTCGAGGAAGTGCTCGTGCAGATGGTCGACGTACTCGATGACGCGGTCCTCGGTGGTGCCGGACAACGCGACGTAGTCGAACATCGACAGGTGCTGGACGAGTTCGCACAGGCCGACGCCGCCGGCGTGCGGGCAGACGGGCACGCCGAACTTGGCCGCGAGCAGCAGGATCGCCAGGTTCTCGTTGACGCCGCCGACCCGGGCCGCGTCGATCTGCAGGACGTCGATCGCGCCGGCCTGCAGCAGCTGCTTGAAGACGATGCGGTTCTGGACGTGCTCGCCGGTGGCGACCTTGACCGGCGCGACGGCCCTCCGGATCGCCGCATGGCCGAGCACGTCGTCGGGGCTGGTGGGTTCCTCGATCCAGTACGGGTCGAACTCGGCGAGCGCCCGTGTCCAGGTGATCGCCTCGTTCACGTCCCAGCGCTGGTTGGCGTCGATGGCCATGCGCACATCGGGGCCGACGACGGAGCGGGCGACGCGGCAGCGCCGGGCATCGTCGGCGAGATCGGCGCCTACTTTGAGCTTGATCTGCGTGAAGCCGTCGGCGACGGCCTGCGTGGCGAGCCTGGTCAGCTTCTCGTCGCTGTAGCCGAGCCAGCCGGGTGACGTGGTGTACGCGGGGAAGCCGCGCCGCAGCAGGTTCGCGGCGCGCGCGTGGGAGCCGTCCCGGCCACGGCGCAGAAGCTCCAGCGCCTCGTCGGGCGTGAGCGCGTCCGTGAGGTAGCGGAAGTCGACCTGCGAGACGAGCCACTCGGGCTCCGCGTCCGCGAGGAACTGCCAGAGCGGTTTGTGTGCACGCTTCGCGGCGAGGTCCCACGCGGCGTTGACGACGGCGCCGATCGCCATGTGCATCACGCCCTTCTCCGGGCCGAGCCAGCGCAGCTGACTGTCCCCGACCAGGTCCCGGCTGAGCACTCCGGGATCGGCGCACAGCTCCTCGACGTCCCGCCCGAGGACATGCGGCCGCAGGGCGTCGATCGCGGCCACCTGGACATCGTTGCCCCGCCCGATGGTGAAGGTGAAGCCGTGCCCCTCGTGCCCGTCCCCGGCGTCGGTGTGCAGGACCACGTACGCCGCCGAGTAGTCGGGGTCGGGGTTCATGGCATCCGAGCCGTCGAGTTCCCGGGACGTCGGGAAGCGGATGTCGTAGGTGTCGACCGCGGTGATGCGGGCGGGAGTCGCGGACACAGGTGGCCTTTCGGTGTTCCGGTACGGGGTTCGGCCGCAGGGTCGGTCCTGGGCGCGGCCTGTCGTCACACGGGCGACCATCGGGCGGTCCGGGATCGCCGGTCCCCTTCCAGCCGCGACGCATATTTATCAGACCACTTAGGGGTCACGACAGTGCCTGGCGCCCACTTTCCCCTGCTTGGCCTGTATTCACCGCCATAGTGGTCCGACCACATCCACCATTAGACTCGGCGCCCGAGGCGACGGAAGGACGTGCCGTGGACGAGACGGCCCCGCAGAAGGGCACCGTGACGCAGCGCGCCATAGAGCAGATCAAGGCGATGATCGGCGAGGGTCGGCTGGAGCCCGGCCAGCGGCTTCCGACCGAGCGTGATCTGGCCACTCGGCTCGGTATCTCGCGCAGCTCGATGCGCGAGGCGATCCGCGCCCTCACCGTGCTCGGCGTGCTGGAGGCACGGCACGGCTCCGGCATCTACGTCACGCAGCTCGAGGCCGGGGACCTGCTGGAGACCTTCGGTGTCGTCGCCGATCTCTCCCGCGGCCCGCGGCTGGTCGAGCTGCTGGAGGTGCGGCGCATCCTGGAGTCGACGGCGACCGCGCTGGCGGCGGCGCGGATCACCGTCGAGCAGCTCGCCGATGTGGAGAAGCACCTGGAGGCGATGAACGCGACCGAGGATCCGGAGGAGATCCTCTTCCACGATCTGGCGTTCCACCGGGCGATCATTGCGGCCGCCGGGAACGAGGCGATGGCCGCGATCCTGGAAGGGCTGTCCTCACGCACCTTCCGGGCCCGGGTCTGGCGCGGCTACCAGGAAGAGGGCGCGTTCGAGCGCACCCGCCGCGAGCACGCCCGAATCCATCGCGCCCTTGTGGACCACGACCCGGAGGCGGCGCGGGCGGCCGCCGCCGCGCATGTCGGGGAGGTCGAGGCGTGGCTTCGCAGCCAGATGGAAGTGCGCAACGGGGTGGAGCGAAGCGGCACTTGAGGCACAGCTTCCTCTGACCGTGTGGAGGATTCGGCGTGGTGACAGCGACGCGGGGCGGCGGCCGGCACTGTGGCCGTCGCCCACGCAGCGCCACCACACCGAAGCGGAGTGTGCTGTCAGGCTGGACGGCCTCCGCCATAGGGGGCGCCGGCACCGCGGCGGCGGTCCACCTCACGGGCGGCCCCGCTGGCGGCGAGCGCCACAGCCAGAGCAATCACACCGACGATGACGTTGTTGACGATCGTCCTGGCGGTGCTCACGTCACCCGCCACGGCCCAGGGCGAAATGATCGTCCACACACCGAGGGCACATGCGGCCCACGCCATGCTGTGCGTGCGCTCGTAGGCGCGGCCGAAGCCGCCGCTCAGGAGCACCGCGTACGCGATGCCGACGATCAGGTTGTTGATCGCCAGGGTCGAGAGACCGTTGAATCCCGCGATCCAGGGAGAAGCGGCAAGGTAGAGGCCCGTAAGGAGGGCCGCCGTCTCGATGGTCTGCGCGCGCGGGGTGGTCGCGGCACGCTCGGCCATATCGTGACGGTGCCGCATAGCGAGTATGTCGGGATGCGTTTCCATGTCCGACCGGGGCGAAGTCGTCACGGCCATCACCTCCGAATTGTCTTGCCGGTTTTACACCTCGGGCCGGGTACCCCAACGGCGCCGTATAACCATCAGCTGCCCCGCTGGTCTGCATGGCATCGACCGCACCGCGGGACGCCGGACCTGCCGAGTTCGTGACCCACCGTGTGATCCGCCCCATACTGGACGTGCCGCGGGACTCTCCGGCACACGAACCGGCACACGACCAGTACGGCCTGCACGACCCGCTCTGACCTGCACAAACCAGGGTGGAAGCCACTGTTGCAAACGCACTGAGGAGGTACCGATGAAGATGCTGATCAACGTGGCCGAGACGGTGGTCGCGGACGCGCTGCGGGGTCTGGCGGTCGCGCACCCCGAGCTGACGGTCGACGTCGAGAACCGCGTGATCGTACGGCGGGACGCGCCGGTGGAGGGGAAGGTCGGCCTGGTCTCCGGCGGCGGGTCGGGGCACGAGCCGCTGCACGGCGGGTTCGTGGGACTCGGCATGCTGTCGGCCGCCTGTCCCGGCGAGGTGTTCACCTCGCCCGTACCCGACCAGATGGTGCGGGCCGCGGCCGCGGTGGACAGCGGCGCGGGCGTGCTGTTCATCGTGAAGAACTACACCGGTGACGTGCTGAACTTCGACATGGCGGCCGAGCTCGCCGAGGACGAGGGCATTCAGGTCGCGAAGGTGCTGGTCAACGATGACGTGGCGGTCACCGACAGCCTGTACACGGCGGGACGCCGCGGCACGGGCGCGACCCTGTTCGTCGAGAAGATCGCGGGCGCGGCGGCCGAGGAGGGCCAGCCGCTGGGGCGGGTCCAGTCGATCGCCCGCCAGGTCAACGAGAGCGCGCGCAGCTTCGGCGTCGCGCTGAGCGCCTGCACCACCCCCGCCAAGGGCAGCCCCACCTTCGACCTGCCCACGGGACAGCTGGAGCTCGGCATCGGCATCCACGGCGAGCCGGGCCGCGAGCGGCGCGCGATGATGACCTCGCGGGAGATCGCCGACTTCGCGGTGGACGCGATCCTGCAGGACATGCCGCCGAAGAATCCGGTGCTGCTCCTCGTCAACGGCATGGGCGCGACCCCGCTGCTGGAGCTGTACGGCTTCAACGCCGAGGTGCACCGGGTGCTGGCCGAGCGGAACGTGGCCGTGGCCCGCACACTGGTGGGCAACTACGTCACCTCCCTGGACATGGCGGGAGCATCCGTGACGCTATGTCAGATCGACGAGGAGATGCTGCGGTTGTGGGACGCCCCCGTCCGTACGCCCGGACTGCGCTGGGGCATCTGAGGGGTCGTCCGAGGAGCCGCCCGCACGCGTCAACGTACCGACCACCCAAGGAGATTCTGTGCTCGACGCCGACTTCTTCCGCCGCTGGATGACGGCGGCCGCCGCAGCCGTCGACCGGGAGGCGGAGCGGCTCACCGCGCTGGACTCGCCGATCGGCGACGCCGACCACGGCACCAATATGCAGCGCGGGTTCAGGGCGGTGGTCGCGACGCTGGAGAAGGAGGCCCCGGAGACTCCGGGTGCCGTCCTCACGCTCTCGGGACGGCAGTTGATCTCCACGGTCGGCGGCGCTTCCGGGCCGCTCTACGGCACGCTGCTCCGCCGTACGGGCAAAGCGCTCGGCGACGCGGCCGAGGTCAGCGAGGCCGAGCTGGCCGCCGCGCTGCGTACGGGAGTGGAGGCCGTGGCCACGCTGGGCGGGGCCGCACCCGGCGACAAGACCATGCTGGACGCGCTGTTCCCGGCGGTCGACGCGCTGGCCGAGTCCTTCGCCGCGGCACGCGACGCCGCCGAGAAGGGCGCGGTCGCGACGACGCCGCTGCTTGCCCGCAAGGGCCGGGCGAGCTATCTGGGCGAGCGCAGCATCGGGCACCAGGATCCGGGAGCCACGTCGTCGGCCCTGCTGTTCGCGACGCTCGCGGAGGCGGCGGGTGAGTGAGGAGACTCCGGTGACTGAGGGCACGGTGAGCGGCAGTGGGCCCGCCGGCGGCGGCCAGGGTGATGCCGGCGGTCAGAACAAGCTCGTGGGCGTCGTGCTGGTATCGCACAGCGCCGCGGTCGCGGCCTCCGTCGCCGAGCTGGCGGCCGGTCTCGCGGGCGGCGGCACGACCGCTCCTGTGGCGGCCGCGGGCGGCACCGAGGACGGCGGGCTGGGTACGAGCTCGGAGCTGATCGCCGCGGCGGCCGCCGGCGTCGACCGGGGCGCCGGCGTGGCGTTGCTGGCCGACCTGGGCAGCGCCGTTCTGACCGTGAAGGCCCTGCTCGCCGAGGGCGACGAACTGCCCGACGGCGCCCGTCTCGTGGACGCACCGTTCGTCGAGGGCGCCGTGGCGGCGGTCGTCACGGCGTCCGCGGGCGCGGACCTCGATGCGGTGGAGGCGGCGGCCGTGGAGGCGTACACGTACCGGAAGGTGTGACCTCTCAGAGAGCCTTGCCTCTTGATGTGTTCCCGTCACTCATGGGATACAGGTCTGGACCAATGCCCTCGAGGGGAAGGCATCACCGTGCGACGCACTCCCGGGCCTGCTCTGCTGACCGCAGCTGCCTGCACTGCCGCCCTCATGACGACGGTTTCCTGCGGCGGGCCTGCTCGGGGCGGCCGGCCCCCTTCGGCTCCGACGGGTGTCACCGCACAGGCGGGCAGCGCCACCTCGGTCCACGTCATGTGGAACCAGGCGAACGACGACTCCGGCGTCATCGCCTACGAGGTGTATCGCGGCACCACCAAGGTCAAGGAGGTACCGGGTGAGCAGCACATGGTGGACATCACAGGGCTGAAGCCCTCGGTCGGCTATGCGTTCGCCGTCCGGGCCCGGGACGCCGAAGGGAACACCGGGCCGCTGAGCAAGAAGGTGCCCGTCACCACGCCGGCCGCCGTCGAGAAGGACCGCGAGCCGCCGACCCGCCCGCGGCAGGTGCGTGGGCAGGTCGCCGGAGGCCGGGCCGTCTCGCTGTCCTGGAGCCGCGCGACGGACGACCGGGGCGTGGCGTCGTACGACATCTACCAGGGCACCTCGAAGATCCACAGCACCCGCGGCGGCGAGACGTCGGCGCTGATCACCGGGCTGCGTCCCGGCACGACGTACGCGTTCACCGTCAGGGCGCGGGACGCGGCGGACAACACGTCCTCCGCGAGTCGCACAGTCCGGCTCACCACCGCGGCGGGCGGCGACGACGGGCGCGGCACGGCGCCCACCGGCTTCCGCGCGACGACGCACCGCGAGGACGGTGCGCACTACATCGACCTCTCCTGGACACCGCCGCGCACGGGCGGTGCGGTGACGGAGTACCGGATCCATCTCGACGGACGGCTCGCCACCACCCTCGTCTGGGGCAGCGCGGCACCGCAGGACAAGGCCGAGCACAGCTTCTTCGTGACGCGCGAGAGCGGCGTGACCTATCGCGTACGGATCCGGGCGAAGCTCCCCGACGGCACGTGGGGCGGCCTCTCCGCCGAGCGGACGGTGACGACGGGGGCGGACGGGTAGCCCCGCGGACGGTGACGACGGGGGCGGACGGATAGCCTCGCGGGCGGCGCGCCTGCCGGATGTCGGCCGGGGAGCGCCGAACCCGCGGCTCCCCGTCCGGCGGGCAGCCGTACGAAGGACGCTTCACCTGCCCGGATGCCGTCCGCATGCGGCCGGGGCCCATGAGCTCTTGACTCGACGTCAGGCAGCACGGGCGTTCCCAATCCTCGGCGGCGCATGGGATGTACCGCCAACCGTGCCGCCGGAGGGCAGAGACATGCGTACCAACACTCAGATATTCGTCCGCTCCGGCCTGATCGCAGCCGCCGCCGCGCTTCCTCTGACGGTGGCCGCTCCGTCGGCCGTCGCGGACAACGGGATCACCGTGACCAGCACCGGGTCCACCGTCTCGGTGAACACCGCCGCCTGCCCGGGCGGCGGCAACGCCTCACTCCTGTCTAGCGGCCTGACCACCTTCACCCAGGGCAGGCAGGCGGCGCTGGCGGTGGGCGCCACCAATCAGACGGCCGCCTGGTCGAACGTCAGCCCAGGCGCGTACACCGTGATCGTGAACTGCAACGACGGCCGGAACGTGGGCAGCCAGCCCGTCACCGTCACCACGACGCCCACCCTGTCGACGACGAACTCGCCGGCGCTCGGCGTGAGGGGCGGCATCGGAGGCGGCATAAAGGACTACGGCACCCTGACGATGGTCGGCGGTGGAGTCCTGGTGGCCGCGGCCCTGGGCGGCGGAGCGTGGTACCTCCGCCGACGCAACATGCATCACAGGACCTGACCGGGTCCACGATCGCCCGCGCCGTCCGCCCGGTGTCCCCTCGGGCGGACGGCAACGGTCATCCGTGCTCCGGTGCGCACGGCAACGGTCATCCGGGATCTGGTGCGGACGGTGTGGTCCGCGTCGAAGCGTTCCCTGCGGGCGGCGTCGGGCCATCCGCTGCGGGCCTCGTGGGGTCATCCGCTGCGGGCTGCTTGGGGCCATCCCCTGCGGCCGGCGTCGAAGCGTCCGCTGCGGCCGACGTGGCCGGCTCCAGATCTGCCAGCGTGCGGCTGAGCCACCGCGTCCAGAAGGTCTCCAGGTCGATGCCGGCGCGCAGGACGGCATGGCGCAGCCGGTCCTCGACCGTGTCCCGGCCTGGCGGGAAGTCACGCTTCTCGATCTCGAGATACTCGCTCAACTGCCGTTCGTGCAGATCCAGATGGCGACGCAGTTCCGTGTCGATCCCCTGCGCACCGACGACTCCGGCGGCACGCAGCCTCAGCAGAAGCGGATCGCGGATGGGCTTCGGGTCCTGGGACTCGGCCGTCCAGCGTGCCAGTTCCGCACGGCCCGCCGGCAGGACCTCGTACTCCTTCTTCTGGCCCCGGGTCGGCTGCGCCGACGGCAGGGCGCGGATGTGGCCCTCGTGCTCCAGTTTTCCCAGCTCGCGATAGATCTGCTGATGCGTGGCCGACCAGAAGTAGCCGATGGACATGTCGAACCGCCGGGTCAGCTCAAGCCCGGACGACGGCTTCTCGAGCAGGGCGGTGAGGATCGCGTGCGGGAGTGACATGGGGGCATCCTAGGGACGGGGTGTGACAGCCACGGATCGCGCCGTCACAGCTCCGCCGCCAGCTCCGTCCCCTGTCGGATGGCCCGCTTGGCGTCCAGCTCGGCGGCGACGTCGGCGCCCCCGATCAGGTGCACGCTGCGTCCCGCGGCGCGCAGCTCCTCGTACAGGTCGCGGTGCGGCTCCTGGCCGGTGCACAGGACGATCGTGTCGACCGCGAGGGTCTCGCTGCGCCCGTCGACGGTGAGATGCAGCCCGGCGTCGTCGATCATGTCGTAGCGTGCGCCCGCGACCATCGTGACCCCGCGGTGGCGCAGCTCCGTGCGGTGGATCCAGCCGGTGGTCTTGCCAAGACCGGCGCCGACCTTGGAGTCCTTGCGCTGCAGGAGGTGGACGGTGCGGGGCGGCACAGGCCGCTCGGGGCGGCCGAGGCCGCCCGCCGCGCGGTAGTCCATGTCGACGCCCCACTGCCGGAAGTACGCCGCCGGGTCCTCGCTCGTCTTTTCGCCGGAGTCCGTCAGATACGCGGCGACGTCGAAGCCGATGCCGCCCGCCCCGATGATCGCGACCCGGTCGCCGACGGGCGCGCCGTCGCGCAGCACGTCGAGGTAGCCGAGCACGCTCGGGTGGTCGCTGCCGGGGATCTCCGGCGTACGGGGCGTGACGCCGGTGGCGACGACGATCTCGTCATACTCCCCGTCGTCGAGCTGGCCGGCGGTGACGCGGGTGTTCAGCCGGATGTCCACGCCGTGCTGCTCGAGCTGGGTGCGGTAGTAGCGCAGCGTCTCGTCGAACTCCTGCTTGCCGGGTACCCGGCGGGCTACGTTCAGCTGGCCGCCGATCTCGTGGGCGGCGTCGAACAGCGTCACCTGGTGCCCGCGTTCGGCGGCGGAGACGGAGCAGGCGAGCCCGGCCGGGCCGGCGCCGACGACCGCGACGCGCTTGCGCAGCCGGGTGGGCTGCAGCACGAGTTCGGTCTCGTGGCACGCGCGCGGATTGACCAGGCAGGAGGTGATCTTCCCGCTGAAGGTGTGGTCCAGGCACGCCTGGTTGCAGCCGATGCAGGTGTTGATGGCCTGGGGCCTGCCGGCCTCGGCCTTGGCGACGAAGTCGGGGTCGGCGAGCAGCGGACGGGCCAGCGAGACCATGTCCGCGTAGCCGTCGGCGAGCAACTGCTCCCCCAGTTCGGGGGTGTTGATGCGATTCGTGGTGACCAGCGGGACGGACACCGCGCCCATGACCTTCTTGGTCACCCAGGCGTAGGCGCCGCGCGGCACGGACGTCGCGATGGTGGGGATACGCGCCTCGTGCCAGCCGATACCGGTGTTGATGATGGTCGCGCCGGCCGCCTCGACCGCCTTCGCCAGCGTGATGACCTCGTCGAGGGTGGAGCCGCCCGGGACCAGGTCCAGCATCGAGAGCCGGTAGATGATGATGAAGTCCGTGCCGACGCGTTCGCGTACGCGGCGGACGATCTCGACGGGGAAGCGCATCCGGTTCTCGTACGAGCCGCCCCAGCGGTCGTCGCGGTGGTTGGTCGCGGCCGCGATGAACTCGTTGATCAGATAGCCCTCGGAGCCCATGATCTCGACGCCGTCGTAGCCCGCGCGCTGCGCCAGCTCAGCCGCCCGCGCGAAGTCCTCGATCGTCTCCTCGACCTCGTCGTCGCTGAGAGCGCGGGGCACGAACGGGCTGATCGGCGCCTGGAGGGCGCTCGGCGCGACCAGGTCCGGGTGGTAGGCGTACCGCCCGAAGTGCAGGATCTGCATGGCGATCCGGCCGCCCGCGCGGTGCACCGCCTCCGTCACGCGCGCGTGCTGCTCGGCCTCCGCCTCGGTGGTCAGCTTGGCGCCGCCCTCGCCGGGGCGGCCCGCGTCGTTGGGCGCGATGCCGCCGGTGACCATGAGCCCGACGCCGCCACGCGCGCGTGCGGCGTAGAACTCCGCCATGCGCTCGAAACCGCGCTCGGCCTCCTCGAGCCCCACGTGCATGGATCCCATCAGCACCCGGTTGGGCAGCGTGGTGAAGCCCAGGTCGAGAGGGCTGAGGAGATGCGGGTAGCGGGTCATGCGGGCCTCCGTGCGCGAGTCGCGGTGCTCGTGCGGTGTACGCGGTGTCGTCCCGACTGTTGTAGACGACCTGGCGCGGTTGTGCAACTAGTTGCACAAACCGTTCCGGTCCCCCGACGCACCCGCCTCGGGAGGCAGGCAGCGCCCGGCGGGCCTAGCGTCGTGACATGAGGCCAGCCCCGACCCGCTACACCGTCGCCCTCAAGCCCCAGCTCGCCGACGAGGAGGGGCATCCCGTACACGGCGCCCCGATACGCACCGCGGTCGTGGAGGCCACCGGGGACACGGGCGCCAGCGGCTACCCGCGCTACGTCGGCCACGGCCTGCAAGCAGACATCGACCCCGCGACACATCACGTGGAGGCCATCACGGTCGACGGACGGGAACTCCCGTACGGCTGGGTGGCCCAGGTCGTCGACGTCGGCCACCCAGGCCACCCAGGCCGCGACCGGTTCGACTGAACGGAGCCTCATCCGTTCCAGGAGGCCGGCGCTGCCCCATATCCACGGCGCGGATGCATACCTCCTGCCCATGGGCCCGACGCCTCCGCGCCCGACGCTGCCTCACCTCCGCGGGGAGTCACGGCGACAGCCCGGCCTGAGCACCGCGAGCGGAGCGAAGGCCGCACGCAGGCCGGGCTGACCGGGCGCGATACCCTTGCAGCGCTCGGCGCCCGGTCCGTGGCCGCCATGCGGTTCGCGCCCGCGAGCGTCCGCGACTCGCACGCCGTCCACGACTCGGCAGGGGCTCCCGGGCAGCCGGGCAGCCGGGCACGGTCGTAGGGGAACCAACCGCCGTCGCCTCTTCCCGTCAGCCCCCACTTTCCGGAAGACTTCCGCAAAGTGTCGAGGAACGAGGAGCAGACCATGGCAACCGAGGACGCGCCGGGCGATACCCCGAAGCGCAAGGTGACGATCACGGCCATCGCGCAGGAGGCGGGGGTCTCGGTACCGACCGTGTCGCGCGTCGTGAACGGACGTTCCGATGTGTCCGCCGCGACCCGCGCCCGTGTCGAGGAGCTGTTGCGCCGGCACGGATACCGGCGGCGGCCCCATGCCCCCGGTGAGCGGGCCTCGCTCCTCGATCTTGTCTTCAACGACATCGACAGCCCCTGGGCCGTGGAGATCATCCGCGGCGTGGAGGAGGTGGCGCACGCGGCAGGCATCGGCACCGTGGTGTCGGCGATACACAACCGCGCGGGCTCCGCCCGGCAGTGGATGCAGAACCTGCGGGCCCGCGCCTCGGACGGGGTCATCCTGGTCACGTCCGTCCTGGAGCCGGGCCTGCACGAGGAGTTGCACCGCCTCGGCGTACCACTGGTGGTCGTCGACCCGGCCGGTTCCCCGGCCTTCGAGGTGCCGACTGTCGGCGCCACCAACTGGGCCGGCGGCATGGCGGCGACCGAGCATCTGATCTCCCTCGGCCACCGCCGGATCGGCCTGATCGCGGGGCCTCCCCGGCTGCTGTGCAGCAGGGCCCGGCTGGACGGCTACCGGGCGGCGATGGAGGCGGCGGGTCTTCCGTACGACGAGAAGTACGTCGTGCCGGGCGACTTCCACCACGCGTCCGGATTCAGCGGCTGCAACGCGTTGCTCGACCTCGCCGAGCCGCCCACCGCGCTCTTCGCCTCCAGCGACCAGATGGCGCTGGGCGCGATCGAGGCGCTGCGCCGCCGCGGACTTCGGGTGCCCGAGGACATGAGCGTCGTGGGTTTCGACGATCTCCCCGAGGTCCGCTGGTCCGCTCCCCCGCTCACCACGGTGCGCCAGCCTCTCGCCGACATGGGCAAGTCGGCGGCGAGAACCGTCCTGCGGCTGGCGCACGGCGAGGAGATCGACTCACTGCGCGTGGAACTGGCCACGGAGCTCGTCGTACGGGCGAGCACGGCTGCCGTGGAGGGCGCCGCCGTACTCTGAGTTGCACTGTGAATTGCACCGCGAGTTGCACGGTGAGTTGCCGGCAAGCCGATCCGATAGTTTTCGATCCGATTCCGGAATCTGCCCTACGGCGCCCCGGCGCCGGGGCGCCGGGCCTCGGGGGCCCTAGGCCCTGTCGTCCACGGGCTCGGCGGAACCGCCAGGAAGCTTCTTGGAGTCGTTCGCGTCCTTGAGCGCACACATGAGGAACCGAAAGCCGCCGTTCCATCTGTCCGCGTCCCCCGTGTACCAGCCGACGATCTCCCGTGGTGTGCCGCGCACCCACGCCTGCTCGTACTTCCGCTGGCAGAGCCGTGGATTCTCCTCCCGGAACTCGTCGTACGACATCCCGGCCGGCGCCTTCGCCCAGCCGACGGCCTGCTGGGCATGCGGTTTGTCGCAGGTGGTCAGGATCCACTGGTTCCGGTCGTCGACGTTGAAGCAGTCGCCTGTTCCGGCGTTGGTGACAGCGAGACGCTCGCCCGCTGTGCGGAACTCGCCGAGTGGGCCGTATATCTCGTCGGTGCCGCGCTGGAAGACCAGGCAGGCGAGCGTGGAGCCGTCGGCGGACGGCAGCATGGGGTAGGCCACGGGCGCGGCGAGGGTCTTGCGGAGTTCGGCGGTGCGTTCCTCACAGGTGCGCCTGGCCTCCGTCTCGCTCAGGCTCTCGGGATCGGCGACCGGCTCCACGGCGATCACCTGGCCGGCCGGCGAGGAGACGCGACAGTCCGCCGGCCACATCTGCACCTCACCGGTGTACGGCTTCTTCGGGTTCTTCCAGACGGCGTTGACGCATTCGCCGGGGACCAGTTCCTGGTCGAGGGTGGTGCTGTTCCGGTACGGGCGGTACGACCGGCTGTCGGAGGCCTCGGACACGGAACCGGACGGGCTGTCACCGGCTTCGTCTCCGATCCCGTTGCCCAGCGCGGCCCCACCCCAGACGGCCCCCGCCACGGCGGTCACCACCGCGATCGCCGCTATGACGAACTGATACGCCCGCGCCCGCCGCCTCCTGTGCGGCGTGGCTCCTGCCGGAGGCGGGACGAGGGGAGAGGGTGCCGTCGGGGCGGCCATCGGCCGGTTGGACAGGTCAAGGGTCCCCTGATGCCCGAAGCCGCCGCCTCCCGCCCCGGCGGACCCCGACGACTCTGCCGACCCCGCCGAGACCGCCTCGCGCAGCAGACGCTCGGCCTCCGGCACCGTGATACGCCGCTCCGGGTCCTTCTCCAGCAGGCCGAGCATCGCGGTGGCCAGCGGCACGGATGCCCGCCGCGGCGGCGGCGGATCCTCGAAGAGCAGGGCCGTGAGCGTGGAGAGATCGGAGTCGCGGGCGAACGGGCCCTCGCCCTCCACCAGGCGGTACAGCGTCGCGCCGAGCGAGAAGAGATCGCCGGCCTCCGTCGGTTCCCCTCCCCTGGCCCGCTCCGGCGAAAGATAGCCCGGCGTACCGATGACCCCGCCGGCAGCCGTCAGCCGGGGATCGCCGGAGGAGGGGCGCAGCGAGATGCCGTAGTCCGTGAGCAGCACCCGCTCGAACCCCGCCCCCGCACCGGCAGCCGGAGCATCGGACGTGTGGGGTCGTGCATCCGAAGTGCGCGGTGGCGCATCGGAAGCGCGTGGCCCATCCGAAGTGCGGGGCGCCAGAAGGATGTTGGCCGGTTTGACGTCCCGGTGCAGGATGCCGAGCCGATGCCCCGAGACGAGCGCGTCAAGGATCGCGATGCCGATGCGGGCCGTATCGGATGACGACATCGTGCCGCCGGCCCGGACCAGCGCGTCCGCGTCGGTGGCCCCCGGCACGTACTCCATGACGATCCACGGCAGCCCGTCGTGCCGGACCACGTCGTAGACGGTCGCCACATGCGGATGGCTGCGCAGCCGTGCCGCGTTACGGGCCTCCGCGCGGGCCCGCGCCACCCGGGCTGCCATCTCCCGGTCCAGGTCGCCGTCGCCGCCCGCGTGCCAGGAAAGGCCCGGCTCCGGCACGGCGATCTCCTTGAGGGCGACCTCGCTGGCCAGCTCCTCGTCGTAGGCGAGCCACACCATCGCCATGCCGCCGGTCCCGAGCCGCCGCACCAGCCGGTAGCGGCCCCCGACCAGCCCCCTGCCGTCCTGATCCTGGTTCTGACTCCGGCCGTGGCCGGCCGTCTCCCCCGTCATGGCCTTCCCCCTGAGACCCTCGCCCAGCGCTGAAAGCTTTCCTGTGACAGTTACCCGCGCGACCGCCGCCCGAAAGAGCCCTCGAGCGGGCAAATAGCGTCACAGCAGGCGCTCTTGTCCCCCTTCACGCTCTAGTCCCCCTTTTACCTCAGGGAGTACGGCCGCCGGGTCCCTCAGGGAGTACGGCCGCCGGCTCCCTCAAGGAGTACGGCCCAGCTGCCGCACCTGCTGTGACCGCCGGGCACGAGGGCCCGCCGCGTTGCAGGATGGCTGCATGCTGTTCGCCCGGCTCGTACGTGTGTCCAAGGAAGTCGCCGCCACCTCGGCGCGATCACGGAAGATCTCTCTGCTGGCCGAGCTGTTCCGGGCCGCGGAACCGGAGGACGTGCCGATCGTCATCCCCTATCTGGCGGGGCGCATCCCGCAGGGGCGGCTCGGCGTCGGCTGGAGCGTGCTGCGCGAGCCCGTCGCTCCCGCCGCCGAGCCGATGCTCACCGTGCGCGAGGTCGACGCGGCGCTGACGGGTCTGGGGGCGGTGTCCGGCGCGGGCTCGGCTGCCGAACGCAAGCGGCTCGTCGGACAGTTGCTGAGCGCGGCCACGGCGGACGAGCAGCGGTTCCTCTTCGGACTCCTCACCGGCGAGGTGCGCCAAGGGGCGCTGGACGCGCTCGCGGTCGAGGGGCTCGCCGAGGCGACCGATCTGCCCGCGTCGGACGTGCGGCGCGCGGTGATGCTGGCCGGATCGCTGCAGAGCGTCGCCGAGGCCCTGCTCACCCGCGGCCCGCAGGCGCTGGCGGATTTCCGGCTCACCGTCGGCCGGCCGGTCCTGCCGATGCTCGCGCACACCGCGTCGTCCGTAGGGGAAGCCGTCGACAAGCTCGGGCCGTGCGCGGTCGAGGAGAAGCTCGACGGTATCCGCGTACAGGTGCACCGCACCGGCGACGACATCCGCGTCTACACCCGCACACTCGACGACATCACTGATCGACTCCCCGAACTCACTTCTGTATCACGGGAGTTGAGGGGCGAGCGCTTCATCCTCGACGGCGAGGTGATCGCGCTGGACGCCGAGGGCCGGCCGCGGTCGTTCCAGGAGATCGCGGGACGCGTCGGCTCACGTGTCGACGTGGCGACCGCGGCGGCCGCTGTGCCTCTCTCCCCCGTCTTCTTCGACGCGCTGTCCGTCGACGACCGCGACCTGCTCGACCTGCCGTTCGCCGAGCGCCACACCGAACTGGCGCGGCTGGTACCCGAGCCGATGCGTGTACGGCGCACCGTCGTGGACGATCCCGCGGACGACGCGGCCCGCAGCGCCGCCGAGGAGTTCCTGACCGCGACGCTGCGCCGCGGCCACGAGGGCGTCGTGGTCAAGGGGCTCGCCGCGCCCTACAGCGCGGGACGGCGCGGTGCCTCCTGGCTGAAGGTGAAGCCCGTGCACACCCTGGATCTGGTGGTGCTGGCGGCCGAGTGGGGCCACGGCCGGCGTACCGGAAAGCTGTCCAACCTCCATCTGGGCGCGCGCCGCCCCGACGGCTCCTTCGCCATGCTCGGCAAGACCTTCAAGGGGATGACGGACAAGATGCTCGCCTGGCAGACCGAGCGCCTGCGGGAGCTCGCGGTCAGCGACGACGGGTACGCCGTCACGGTGCGGCCCGAACTCGTCGTGGAGATCGCGTACGACGGGCTGCAGAAGTCCACGCGGTATCCGGCGGGCGTCACGCTCCGGTTCGCGCGTGTGGTGCGGTACCGGGAGGACAAGTCGCCCGCGGATGCGGACACCGTGGAGACGGTGCTTGCCGCCCACGCCCGATAACCACCGCCGCTTCGGGTGGCGACGCGTCGCTGTCAGGTTCGCACCTCGGCACCCGGTACCGTCCTCGCACCGACCTCAGGTAAAGCGCCGAGGGACACCTCCACCGTCTGGCGGGTGGACCAGCCGGTCTTCAGGAATGTGGCGAGACCCGCGTACTGCAGCACAGTGCAGACGTACAGGTTCAACAGCGTGGAGAACGGCGCCATCGCGAAGATCATCAGCTGCTGCAGGCGGGTCTGGTCGGGGCGCCGGAGGGTGAAGTACCGCAGGGAGCGGACGTAGGACAGCAACGCCACATATCCGAGGAACGGCAGCGCGAGCCGGCCGGCCTCGGACAAGTGGACGATCAGCACCACGGGAAACGCGTAGGAGTTCAGGACGAACCCGGCGAACTGCCACAGCACCAGCCACCACCCGGGCTTGGACACCGGGCACGTCCGGATGAGCCAGCCGCCTCCCCAGAAGAACGACCGCCACCACCGGAGGCGTTGCCGGGTCAGATGGGACAGGTTGTCCGGCAGCAGCGTGTAGGCGACCGACCTCTCCTGAATCACCGTCCGCCCCTCCAGCAGGGAGTAGCCCGTCAGCATCCGGTCGTCTCCCGAGGAGACAGGCCGGCCACACACGGTCTGCGTGATGTAGGCATGCTGGTACTTCCGCACGACGTCGGCGCGGTAGAACGCCAGCCCCCCGCAGTTCACCACCACGGAGCCGAGGCGGGAGAGGGAGGAGCGGCCGTTGAGGAACGACATCACATACGACAGGTCGACCAGTCGTGTCAGCAGGTTCTGGGCCTGGTTGAGCCCCAGAAGCACTCCGGCCACGCTGGTGGTGTCTGCGCGGGAGAAGGGAGCGATGCCCTCGCGAATGGCGTGCGGGTCCAGGACGGTGTCGGAGTCCACCGTGCAGAAGATGTCCGCCTCCGGATCGGCGTCGAAGGCCACCGCCTGTGCCCGGCGCTTGCCCACCCGACCGGTGGCGTCGTACCGCACCTCCAGGCCCGCGGGCGCGGTCCGGACCCAGTCGTCGAACACGACCCGGCAGTCGCTGTCGGTGGAGCCGTTGTCGACGACGTGGAGGCGCTGCGGGAGCCGCGACTGACAGGCCACGCTCTCCAGGAGCGCGCGGAACGTCTTCGGGTCCTCGTTGAAGACCGGTACCACCACCGTGACGCGGCGGTCGTCCAGCTGCCGGGCCTGCCCGCCCGTGAGCCTGACGTCGCGATGCGTGTGCGCCGCGATCAGGGTGAAGGCCAGCCAGCAGAATGCGAGAGCGTCGATCGCTACCAGACGCGACGGCTCGTGCACGATCCTGGTGAGGTGATGGTGGGCGTACGCGGTCAGGGCCGCGGCGCTGACCAGTGAGACTGCCAGACAGCGCCGACGGCCGGTCTGAGCGACACAAACCAAACGATTCTTCATCGATGCGCGCGAAACGTTTCTTCAGCTGCTCCGCGGCAGGCGACTGGAGAGACGAACGCCGATGGCGCCGACAAGGACGACGCCGACGCCGATCACCATCTGCCACAGCGGTGTGAAGGTGACCCCGCCGATGACGAGAGCTGCAGGCCCAGTGCGGGCGAGTCCGGATCCGTACATGCGATTCCTTCAGGGTGTCCGTGCTACATGGGTCGCTGCGGGCGCCCGGACGGCTCGCCGTCGGGCCCGGCAACCGTCACAGGATGAGCAGGGCTGCCTCGGCCATCACAGGGACACGCCCGTTCCCCTGAGCGGACTATGGGATTTTCCTTCGGATGGATGTCTGGCCTCACTCTGCGATGCGGCTGCTTGCCCGCGGCTCGGCCTCACTCTGCGATGCGACTGCTTGCCCGCGGGTCGGCCTCACGCCGTGCGGACACCCACAGCTCGGCACACTGGTTCCATGGCCGTGAACCGCAGCGCAGGGCTCCTCCTGTACCGACGCGTGCCCGAGGGTGTCGAGGTCCTGCTGGGACACATGGGTGGCCCCTTCTGGGCGAGGCGCGAGGCCGGGGCGTGGACCGTGCCGAAAGGCGAGCACGACCCCGATGAGCCGGCCTGGGACGCGGCCCGGCGCGAGTTCACGGAGGAGCTCGGGCTGCCGCCGCCGGACGGCGAAGCCGTACCGCTGGGCGAGGTCCGGCAGAGGGGCGGCAAGACCGTGACGGTGTGGGCCGTCGAGGGCGACCTCGATCCGGCCGACGTGGTGCCGGGGACCTTCACGCTGGAGTGGCCCCGCGGATCGGGACGTATGACCACCTTCCCGGAGCTGGACCGGGTGGCCTGGCTCTCCCTCGACCGGGCCCGCGAGGCGGTCGTGTCCGCGCAGACGACGTTCCTGGACAGGCTGGCCGAGCACCTCGACGCGGTGCACGACTGAGGCCTCGCGGCACTGTGGGACCGCCCAATGGTGGGGCTTCCGGTGGGTAGGGCCTCCGGGCGCTCGGGCCTCGCAGAGCCGAGGGCTCCCGCCCACTCGAACGCTGCCGCACCGGGCCACCCGGTTGCTCGGACCCGCAGCGGGCGGGCCCCGCGGTGCTGGGTGCCTCCAGCTCTGGAGCCCCGCAGCGCCGATGCCTCGCTGCGTGCGACGCGCGGCGGGCTGGGCGTGCTGCTCCCTGGCGCGCGGCGTCGGGCCGCTGAGGGCCGAGGGCGCCGCCAAGGAGGCATGACGGCCGCGCCCACGGGTACGCGGCGTTTCCCGGCGCTCCCGCCGTCTTGCGGCGCTGTACGCGCCGGGCCAAGGTCGAAGCACCGAGCACAAGGAGGTGCCCGCCATGCCCATCGCGACGGTGAATCCGGCGGACGGCGAGACGCTCAAGACGTACGACGCCTTGAGCGCCGAGGAGACCGAGCGGCGGATCGCGAAGGCCGCCGAGGCCTTCGACAGGTATCGCACCACCTCGTTCGCCGATCGGGCGCGACTGCTGCACCGCGCCGCGGACCTGCTCGAGGAGGACCAGCAGGACATCGCGCGCACCATGACGACCGAGATGGGCAAGCCGATCACGCAGGCGCGCGCGGAGGCCGCGAAGTGCGTGAAGGCGATGCGCTGGTACGCCGATCACGCGGAGGGCCTGCTCGCCGACGAGCATCCGGCGGGCATGGACGTGAAGGACTCCGGTGCCGTGCGCGCCCGCGTCCGCTACCGCCCGCTCGGCGTGATCCTCGCGGTGATGCCGTGGAACTTCCCGCTGTGGCAGGTGATCCGGTTCGCCGCGCCCGCGCTCATGGCGGGCAACGCGGGCCTCCTCAAGCACGCGTCGAACGTGCCGGGGACCGCCCTGTACCTGGAGGACCTCTTCCGCAGGGCGGGCTACCCCGAGGGCTGCTTCCAGACGCTGCTCATCGGATCCGGAGCCGTCGAGGGCATCCTGCGTGACCCTCGGGTGGCCGCGGCGACGCTCACCGGCAGCGAGCCGGCGGGCCGCTCCGTCGCCTCGATCGCCGGCGACGAGGTGAAGAAGACGGTGCTGGAGCTCGGCGGCAGCGATCCGTTCGTCGTCATGCCCTCGGCGGACATCGAGGAGGCCGCGAAGACGGCGGTGCGGGCGCGGGCGCAGAACACCGGGCAGTCCTGCATCGCCGCCAAGCGGTTCATCGTCCACGCGGATGTGTACGACGCGTTCGCAGGCCGCTTCGCCGCGGGAATGCGCGCCCTGAAGGTGGGCGATCCGCTGGACGAGTCCACCGAGGTGGGACCGCTCTCCAGCGAGCAGGGGCGCAAGGACCTCGAAGAGCTCGTCGACGACGCGGTGCGCCGCGGCGCGACGCTGCTGTGCGGCGGCCACCGCCCGGAAGGGCTCGCCGAGCGCGGCTGGTACTACTCGCCCACGGTGATCGCCGACATCACGCCCGGGATGCGCATCCACCGGGAGGAGACGTTCGGCCCTGTCGCCGCGCTCTACCGGGTCCCCGATCTGGAGGCGGCCGTGGAGCTCGCCAATGACACGCCGTTCGGGCTGAGTTCGAACCTCTGGACGCGCGACGACGCGGAAGTGGACCGCTTCGTACGGGACATCGAGGCAGGCGGTGTGTACGTGAACGGCATGACGGCCTCTCATCCGGCGTTCCCGTTCGGCGGAGTCAAGCGTTCGGGCTACGGGCGCGAGTTGTCCGGGCACGGCATCCGGGAGTTCTGCAACATCACCACGGTGTGGCAGGGCGCCTGAGCACCGCGTCCGACACGCGTGACACGGGGCCTTCGGCAGGCCGCCGCGGCCACGATCCCTCCGTCCGGCCAAGGCTCCGGTTACGATCCACAGAAGGTCGCCGAGGCGGGCCGGCCGTGTTCCCGGCAGCCGGACGACTGCCTGGTCCAGCCGTACGCCCTATCTGTGGGAGCCCCAGTGGGTCGTGAAGTGACACTGCCTCTGATCGTCGACAGGCAGGGCGGACTGCATGTGTCCGCCGCCGACGTGAGCAAACTGCTGCGCACGGTGGGCGGTCAGTGGCTGCGCATGGTGCATGCCGGCCACGAGACGCTCGACGAGGACACGGTGGCGGCGCTCACGATCGAACTGGCCAAGCTCGCCGACCGCATCGACGTGGCGTGCATCGCACACAGCAGTTCGGCCCCCGAGGCCCCGGGCGCCCGGCGCCCGCACCCCTGAGGACTCCCGCACCCCCGAGGACTCCCGCACCCCTCTGGCAGTGGCACTGCGTGCCTGCACCCGTACAAACGCGTCTGACCTGCGAAAACATGACCGTCGAAGTCGGCCCGTGGCCAACCGACCGTGCCCTGCGCGTCCCCGATCTGGAGTAATCCCGCGCGAGATCCACGCCCGTCCGGGCCATCGTGGGATGAGCCGCCCTCAGCCGGGTGGCCCAATCCTCAGCCGGGGGGCGAGAGAAGGCGCAGGCTCATGGCGACTTTGTGCAGGCCCGCTGTGTCCGTTCCGGAACATGTCATCACCATGGAGGAGACGCTTGATCTGGCACGATCCCGCCACGCGGACCACCCTCAGCTTCCGCTGGCACTCAGGCTCATCGAGAACACCGGTGTGCGTACCCGCCACCTGGTGCAGCCGATCGAGGAGACGCTGAAGCATCCCGGGTTCGAGGAGCGCAACAAGCTCTACCAGACCGAGGCGAAGGCGCGGGTGCCCGCGGTCGTACGGCAGGCGCTGGACGACGCCGAGTTGAAGCCCGTGGACATCGACGTGATCATCTATGTGTCCTGCACCGGCTTCATGATGCCGTCGCTGACGGCGTGGATGATCAACACCATGGGGTTTTCCAGCGACACCCGGCAGATACCCATAGCCCAGCTGGGCTGCGCCGCCGGCGGCGCGGCCATCAACCGGGCGCACGACTTCTGCACGGCGTATCCCGAGGCGAACGCCCTCATCGTCGCCTGCGAGTTCTGCTCGCTGTGCTACCAGCCGACCGACCTCGGCGTCGGCTCACTGCTGTCGAACGGACTCTTCGGCGACGGCCTGGCCGCTGCCGTGGTGCGCGGCCGCGGCGGCACCGGGGTCCGGCTCGAGCGCAACGGCTCGTACCTCATCCCTGAGACGGAGGAGTGGATCGCCTACGACGTGCGCGCCACCGGCTTCCACTTCCTGCTGGACAAGCGGGTGCCCACCACCATGGAGCCGCTCGCCCCCGCCCTCAAGGCGCTCGCGACAGCGCACGACTGGGACGCCTCCGACCTGGACTTCTACATCATCCACGCGGGCGGTCCGAGGATCCTCGACGACCTGTGCAAGTTCCTGCAGGTCCCGCCGGAGGCCTTCCGGTTCAGCCGCGCGACGCTCACGGAGTACGGGAACATCGCCAGCGCGGTCGTCCTGGACGCCCTGCGCAGGCTGTTCGACGACGGCGGCGCGGACCACAGCGCCCGCGGACTGCTCGCCGGCTTCGGTCCGGGTATCACGGCCGAGATGTCGCTCGGCCGCTGGTCCGTGGGCGACCGTGAACCGGCGTTGGAAGCGGCTGCCGTACGCATGACGTAGGACGACTGCCGCTCGACGCGGGATACGACAAGTGCCCTGGCGCCGCGGCGCTCTGATCCGCGGCCGGGAAGCCCTGCCGGTCGCCTGGTGAGGCATCGCTCCCAAGGAGTCCCATGTCAACGCTCACCCAGCCCGAAGGACACATCCCGGCCGAGGACGGGGACGGGTCCCATCCGTCCGACGACATGCCGACGCCGCGTGCCGAAGGCCTGCTGGTGCCGCCAGGGCACGGCCGCACGGTGCACACCCCCGCCCACCATGTGACGTTCAAGGTGACAGGGGCGCACTCCCGCATGGCCTCCAGCTTCGAAGTGGTGGTGCCTCCGGGTTTCGACGTCGGCGCGCATGTCCACACGCGCAGCGAGGAGCTCTTCTATGTGCTGGAAGGCGAGCTGGACGTGCTCGCCTTCGAGCCGCTCGTACGGACTCCCGACAACTGGCAGCGCTGGCAGTCCGCTTCGGGCAACCGGGTGGTGCGGGCCACGCCGGGCACGGTGATCGTCGTCCCGCCCGGCTGCCCGCACGCCTTCGCCAATCCCACCGACGCCCCGGCGAAGATGTTCTTCCAGGCATCTCCGCCGCCTGACCACGAGCGGTACTTCGAGGAGCTGCTCGAGATCTTCGCCTCCGGCGGACCACCGGACCGCGCCGCGATCACCGAGCTGCGCGCCCGCTACGACATCGAGCAGCTCACACCGCTGCGACACAGCCCTTGAAGCCACAGCGCAAGGCAGCGGCCCAACGGGCTACGCCGAGTTCAGTGACGCGGCGCGGTCGCCGACCTGTCGGATCGGCCTATCGGATAGGCATGCCCGACAGCGTCCGCGCGATCACCAGACGCTGGATCTCGCTCGTGCCCTCGAAGATCGTGTAGATCGCCGCGTCGCGGTGCATGCGCTCGACCGGGTACTCGCGGGTGAAGCCGTTGCCGCCGAGGATCTGGACGGCCTGAGCGGTGACCTTCTTGGCCGTCTCGCTGGCGAACAGCTTCGACATCGAGCCCTCGGCCGCCGTGAACGGCTTGCCGTTCACCGCCATCCAGGACGCCCGCCACACCAGCAGCCGGGCGGCGTCGATCTGCGTACGCATGTCGGCGAGCTGGAAGGCGACGCCCTGGTTGTCGATGATCGGCCGGCCGAACTGCTCACGCGTCTTGGCGTACTCCAGCGCCTCCTCGTACGCGGCGCGGGCCGTGCCGACCGCCATGGCGCCGACGGCCGGGCGGGACGCCTCGAAGGTGGCCATGGCGGCGTTCTTCACGCGCTCGCCACCGCTCTTCGCTCGCTCACGCGCGCGTGCCAGGCGCTCGTCCAGCTTCTCCTTGCCGCCGAGGAGGCAGGAGCCGGGGACGCGGACGTCCTCGAGGACGACCTCGGCGGTGTGCGAGGCGCGGATGCCGTGCTTCTTGAACTTCTGGCCCTGGGACAGGCCGGGCGTGTTCGGCGGGATGATGAAGGACGCGTGGCCCTTGGACCCGAGCTCGGGGTCGACGACCGCGACCACGACATGGACGTTGGCGATGCCGCCGTTGGTCGCCCAGGTCTTGGTGCCGTTGATGACCCACTCGTCCTTGGCCTCGTCGTAGACGGCACGGGTGCGCATCGAGGCGACGTCGGAGCCGGCGTCCGGCTCGGACGAACAGAAGGCGGCGACCTTCACATCGTCGGCGTCGCCGTACATCTGCGGTATCCAGGTGCCTATCTGCTCCTCGGTGCCGTTGGCGAGGACGCCGACGGCGGCCAGACCGGTACCGACGATGGACAGGGCGATACCGGCATCGCCCCAGAAGAGTTCCTCCATGGCCATCGGGATACCGAGGCCCGTGGGGTCGAAATACTGCTGGGCGTAGAAGTCGAGGGAGTAGATGCCGACCTTGGCGGCCTCCTGGATGACCGGCCACGGGGTCTCTTCACGCTCGTCCCATTCGGCGGCCGCGGGGCGGATCACATCGGCTGCGAAACCGTGCAGCCAGTCCCGGACCTCCTTCTGTTCGTCGTTGAGCTCCATGGTGAACTCGGCCATGACCCCTCCAGCAGCGTTCTCAGCATGTGTTACTTACGGTAACTCGAGTCTGTTACCCGCCGGTAGGGGATGTCAACTCCCGGCAGCCCGTTCGATGCGGGCAGCACTTCGAGTGTTACTTTGCGCGTGCGCGACCGATCACACGGGCGGGGAGAGGCGATATGGAGACCACACAGCGGACCGAACAGCAGCGCTCTGCCGACCGGCGGCGGCGCGAGCTGCTGGAGGCGGCCGACCGCGTGGTGCTCCGCGACGGTCCCGGCGCCTCGATGAACGCCATCGCGGCGGAGGCGGGCATCACCAAGCCGATCCTCTACCGGCACTTCGGCGACAAGGGCGGCCTGTACGCGGCGCTCGCCAAGCGCCACACCGACGCGCTTCTGGACTCTTTGCGCGCCGCGCTGGACGCCCCCGCGGAGCGCCGGGAGCGCGTGGAGGCGACGCTCGACACCTATCTCGCGGCGATCGAGGCGCGCCCCCAGGTGTACCGCTTCCTGATGCACCCCGCCGAGGGCGGCACATCGGGCGAGGGCTTCGACGTGGGCCGCCACTCCGCTCCCCTGCTGCGCCGGCTCGGCGAGGAGCTGGCCACGGTCATCGCCGAACGGGTCGACATCGGCCCCGAAAGCCAGCAGCTGGCGCGCGTCTGGGGCCACGGGATCGTCGGCATGATGCACGCCGCGGGCGACTGGTGGCTCGGCGAACGCCCCTGCACCCGCGCCGAGCTGGTACGCAGCCTGGCGGACCTCCTCTGGGGCCGCCTGGCCGCGGTCGCGGACCGCGTGGGCGGCCCGGGTTTCTGAGCTGCACGAACCGTTGTGGGGCAGGCGTTCCGCAGGGCTGGGGGCACCTCCTGGGGGCACCTCCCGGACGGAGTCCGGGGGAGGTAGCCGGGGGGAGGTTGGGCACAACCCACGACGGCCTGAGCCGTGCGACGTACCTACCGCCCCCAGGGCGCCCGCGCCGCAGCCCGCAGCACGCGCCGCCGACGCCACCCCGTGACGCGATCGGTGTAGACACGCCCGTCAAGGTGATCGCACTCGTGTTGCAGGCAACGGGCGAAGAACCCGGTGCCATGCACCCGCACCGGCTCCCCGCGCATCGTGAAGCCCTCGACCACGGCGTGATCAAAGCGCGGCGTCCCCGCTTCGAGCCCCGGCAGCGACAGACACCCCTCGGGCCCGCGTACGACGACGCCGTCCGCCTCGACCAGGCGCGGGTTCACCACATGCCCCAGATGACGCTGGTCCTCGTCGTCCGGGCAGTCGTACACGAAGACCCGCAGCGCCTCGCCGACCTGGTTCGCGGCAAGGCCGACGCCCCGGGCAGCGTACATTGTCGCGTACATGTCCTCGATCAGCGTCTCCAGCGCGGGGCCGAAGTCGGCGACCTCCTGGCTCGACGCGTGCAGCACGGGGTCGCCGAGCAGGGTGAGGGGCCGTACGCGTCCGGTGGCGCCCGGGATCTTGCCGTGTCGCATGGCCGCAAGGGTACGTTCCGTGCACGGCGTGAACGCCGCGGGGAGACCGAACGGACCGCCGGTCCTGATCGGGTACGTTCCGTGCACGGCGTGAACGGCTGTGCGGGGATGCACTCCGTGAACGGCGGTTCGGAGGTGCCGCCGTTCGGGGCGGAGAGCCGAGGTCGATAGGCTGAGGCCCACACTCTGCCCGGGGCAACGCGCGGCGCAGTACGCAAGGAGGATCCAGAACGATGGCAGGCAACTCGGACCCGCTGTCACCGCGGGCCAAGCTGGCCGTGACGGCGGGCAAGGCTGTCGCGGCGGCATCGCGCGCCGCGGGGCGCGGCAGCGGTTCGGTGATCGGCGGCCGAGTGGCGCTCAAACTGGACCCCGACCTGCTCGGGGAGCTCGCCCAGCACCTGGATGTGGTCCTGGTGTCGGGCACCAACGGCAAGACGACCACCACCCGGCTCATCGCGGAGTCCCTGCGCGCCGCCGGTCCCGTGGTGTCGAACGCCCTGGGCGCGAACATGCCTGCCGGCATCACCTCGGCCCTCGCCGAGGGAGCGGAGTCCCGCTTCGGTGTCATCGAGGTCGACGAGAAGTACCTCGCCGCGGTCGCCCGCGACGTCGAGCCCAAGGCCATCGCACTGCTGAACCTCTCGCGCGACCAGCTGGACCGCGCCGCCGAGACCCGCATGCTCGCCGAGCACTGGCGCGAGAGCCTGGCCGGTACGAAGGCCGTGGTCATCGCCAACGCCGACGACCCGCTGGTCGTGTGGGCCGCGTCCTCCTCGCCCAACGTGGTGTGGGTGGCCGCCGGGCAGATGTGGAAGGACGACGCCTGGTCCTGCCCGGCCTGCGGCGGCGTGATGCAGCGCCCCGGCGACGACTGGTTCTGCGGCCAGTGCGGTTTCCGCCGTCCCACGCCGAGCTGGGCCCTGTCGGGTGACCACGTCCTGGACCCGCACGGTTCCGCGTGGCCCATCCACCTCCAGCTGCCGGGCCGCGCCAACAAGGCGAACGCCACCACGTCGGCCGCGGTCGGCGCGGTCTTCGGCGTGCCGCCGCAGGTCGCGCTGGAGCGCATGTACCAGGTGCAGGCGGTGGCCGGCCGGTACGACGTCGTGCAGTTCATGGGCCGCGAGCTCAGGCTCCTGCTGGCGAAGAACCCGGCAGGCTGGCTCGAGACGTTCTCGCTGATCGAGCAGCCCCCGACCCCGGTGATCCTGGCCGTCAACGCCCGCGCCGCCGACGGCACCGACACGTCCTGGCTGTGGGACGTCGACTACACCCGTCTCACCGGGCACCCGCTCTTCGTCGTCGGCGACCGCAGGCTCGACCTCGCCGTACGCCTCGAGGTGGCCGGCCAGACCTTCCAGGTCTGCGAGTCCCTCGACGAGGCAGTGCAGTTGGCACCGGCCGGGCGGATCGAGACGATCGCCAACTACACCGCCTTCCAGGACCTGCGCCGCCGCGTCGGCAACTGACCCCGCGTAAGGACGAATTAGCATGAGCGACAACAGCCTGCGTCTCGTGTGGGTCTACCCGGACCTGCTCAGCACCTACGGCGACCAGGGCAACGCGCTGGTCGTGGAGCGCCGGGCCCGGCAGCGCGGCCTGGACGTGACCCGCATCGACGTACGCAGCGACCAGCCGATCCCCACCTCCGGCGACATCTACCTCATCGGCGGCGGCGAGGACCGGCCGCAGCGGCTCGCGGCCGAGCGGCTGCGCCGTGACGGCGGTCTGCACCGCGCGGTGGGCAACGGCGCGATCGTCTTCTCGGTGTGCGCCGGCTACCAGATCCTCGGCCACGAGTTCATCAACGACCTCGGGGAGCGCGAGCCCGGTCTCGGCCTGCTCGACGTCGTGTCGACCCGTGGCGAGGGCGCGCGCTGCGTCGGTGACGTACTGGCGGACATCGACGCGCGGCTCGGTCTGCCGCAGCTGACCGGGTTCGAGAACCACCAGGGCATCACCCATCTCGGCCCGAACGCACGGCCGTTGGCGCAGGTCCGGCTCGGCAACGGCAACGGCACGGGCGACGGCTCTGAGGGCGCGTACAACGACACGGTCTTCGGCACGTACATGCACGGCCCGGTGCTCGCCCGCAACCCACAGATCGCCGACCTGCTGCTGAAGCTCGCGCTGGATGTGAACGCACTGCCGCCGACCGACGACCGGTGGTACGAGGCGCTTCGCGCCGAGCGCATCGCCGCCGCGCAGCAGCCCGCCTGACCGGCCCGGCACAGCGGCGGCACAGTAGGCCACACGAGTGAGCGGACAGCCCGACTGACGGGCTGTCCGCTCACTTGTGCAGGGGCGTCCAGCAGTCGGACGCACGGTTCGGCCGCACCCCCTCCCGCCGGTAGGGTGGCGGGGACACAGCCGGACAGTGTGGTCCGGTCCTCGGCCCACGTAGTAAAGGTATTTCGGGCAAATGCGAATTGGTGTCCTCACCTCCGGCGGCGACTGCCCCGGTCTGAACGCCGTCATCAGGTCCGTCGTGCACCGTGCCGTCGTCGACCACGGCGACGAGGTCATCGGCTTCCGCGACGGCTGGAAGGGCCTGCTCGAGTGCGACTACCTCAAGCTGGACCTGGACGCGGTCAGCGGCATCCTCGCGCGCGGCGGCACGATCCTCGGCTCGTCCCGCGTGCGCCCCGAGCATCTGCGCGACGGCGTGGAGCGGGCGAAGGGCCATGTCGCGGAGCTGGGTCTTGACGCGATCATCCCGATCGGCGGCGAGGGCACGCTGAAGGCCGCCCGCCTCCTGTCGGACAACGGCCTGCCCATCGTCGGCGTGCCGAAGACCATCGACAACGACATCGCGGCCACGGACGTCACCTTCGGCTTCGACACCGCCGTGGGAGTCGCCACCGAGGCGCTCGACCGGCTCAAGACCACCGCCGAGTCCCACCAGCGCGTCCTGATCGTCGAGGTCATGGGCCGGCACACCGGCTGGATCGCCCTGAACTCGGGCATGGCCGCCGGCGCGCACGCCATCGTCGTACCGGAGCGCCCCTTCGACATCGAGGAGCTGGCGCAGAAGGTCGGCGAGCGGTTCTCCGCGGGCAAGCGGTTCGCGATCGTCGTCGCCGCCGAGGGTGCCAAGCCGCGCCCGGGCAGCATGGAGTTCGACGAGGGCGGCAAGGACGTCTACGGCCACGAGCGGTTCGCGGGCATCGCCCGGCAGCTCTCCATCGAGCTCGAGGAGCGCCTCGGCAAGGAGGCCCGCCCGGTGATTCTCGGCCACGTCCAGCGCGGCGGCACCCCCACCGCGTACGACCGCGTGCTGGCCACCCGTTTCGGCTGGCACGCGGTGGAGGCGGTGCACCGCGGCGAGTTCGGCATGATGACGGCGCTGCGCGGGACCGACATCACGATGGTGTCCCTCGCCGAGGCGGTCGAGACGCTGAAGACCGTGCCGGCGCACCGGTACGACGAGGCGGAGTGCGTGCTGTAGCACACCCGGGTCGTGTCCAGACGGCGACCCCCGTACATCCCGGGAACTGCCCCCGGCCGCGGAGACGGCCGGGGGCAGTTCTACTCTGGTGCGGACAGACAGCGCAAAACCCTCCCCCGGTTCCTGACGGGCAAGGGGAGGCCCCCCACGAATCAGGAGCCGTTGGATGGATCACAGCGGGCACGGCACGACGATGGATCTGCCGCCGTTCACGCTGGGCCGAGGCCTCGAGTGGTCCGCGGACCCGTTCTTCCTCATCGGCTGCCTCGTGGCGCTCGCCCTGTACGGCTGGGGTGTGGCGCGGCTGCTCCGGCGCGGTGACGGCTGGCCGGTGGGCCGGACCGTGGCGTTCACCGTCGGTGTGCTGAGCGTGCTGCTCATGACGTGCACCAAGCTCAACGACTACGGCATGGTCATGTTCAGCGTGCACATGGTCCAGCACATGGTGATCAGCATGCTGGCGCCGATCATCCTGCTGCTCGGTGCGCCGATCACGCTGGCGCTGCGGGCGCTGCCGGTCGCGGGACGCGGCCGCAAGGGACCGCGCGAGCTGCTGCTGATGCTGCTGCACAGCTGGTACATGCGGATCATCACGCACCCGGCGTTCACGATCCCGCTGTTCATCGCGAGCCTGTACGCGCTGTACTTCACGCCCGTCTTCGACTTCCTGATGGGCTCCAAGCCGGGGCACATCGCGATGATGGTCCACTTCCTCATGGTCGGCCTGGTGTTCTTCTGGCCGATCATGGGTGTCGACCCCGGGCCGCACCGTCCCGGCTACGTGATGCGCATGCTGGAGCTGTTCGCGGGCATGCCGTTCCACGCGTTCTTCGGTATCGCCCTGATGATGGCGTCCACCCCGATGATCGGCACGTACGCGAACCCGCCCGCCTCGCTGGGGATCGACGCGCTCAGCGACCAGACAGCGGCGGGCGGCATCGCATGGGCGTTCAGCGAGATCCCGTCCGTGCTTGTGCTGATCGCGCTGCTGTTCCAGTGGCAGCGCTCCGAGGCACGGCAGGCACGCCGCAAGGACCGGGCTGCGGACCGTGACGGTGACAAGGAGCTCGAGGAGTACAACGCCTATCTGGCGTCCCTCAGCGCGCGCGGCCGCTGACGGCCGGGACCTTCTGCTTGCGGCACGTGTGCCGTAATGGGCCCTCCGCGCCGGGACGACGGCACTATGGAGACGCAAGAACCGTTGACCGGCCGACTCTGGCGGACAGCGCCCGGCCGGGCGAGGATGGCCCAAGGCCCCGGCCCGCGTCGGGGCCCGCCACGAGGAGGGTGTTGCGATGCCCGGTTCCACGAAGGTCATGGGGGTGCTCACCGTCGGAGGTCTGGTCGTCGTGACTGCCTACACGGTGGCTTTGGGAAGCAGCGGCTGGCTGTGGTTCGGCTGGGTCGTGATCGGTCTGATCACCTTGGCGATGGTGGTGTCGCGCAGCACCTGACGGAGACCTGGTGCTGCGCGACTGTACGGGCCGCGGGCCTGGGAAGCACGGCCCGCCGGCCTGGGAAGTACGGGCTGCGGGCCTCAGAAGCGGAAGACGTACCCGGTGGCGGCCTCCATCGCGCACGTGTTGGCGAACGTCTTCTTCCAGGTCAGGATGCGGCCCTGGTAGAGGCCGGTGGCCGACACGGTGACGGGCGAGTACCGGTGGGTGCAGATGCGCCTCTCGACGGGCAGCGCGCCGAGATCGCCGTGCGCGGCGTCGAGGGCGGCACAGGCCTCGGCCGCGTGCGGATGGTGACCGCTCATCACTCTGGGGGCGCAGCGCAGCAGCACTCCGCGGATCCAGGTGTCCTGGTCCCCGGAGACGGTCAGGAACAGGCGGCTCTGCGCTTTGGGCGGTGTGCCGGGGGTGGGCACGGGGGCGGCCGTGGCAGGAGCGGCCGATGCGAGCGCGATCAGGGCCGTGGCGGCGATGGCGAGGGGGCGCATGAGGACCTCCTGGGGCGGTGAGGGCACGTGGCCGTCACAGGTTTCTGCTTGTGCAGGAGGCCAAGAGCACCGCCCGCCGCCGCCGAGGCCAAGGGAACACGCCGGGCGTGTCGCCCAGGAGGGGTCCTCATCGACGCCGAACGGCTCTCCGGCGGTGTCCGGGGCAGGCTTCCGTGAGGTTCCTGTGCATCCGTCAGCCGGGGCACTTCGCACGGCCGCGGCACCGTACACGTCGGCGAACATATTCGCTCAACCGGTCTGCATCTTTCCGATCAAAGACGCGTCGCACCGCCCTACACTGGCTCGCGAGACGACCACTCCCCAGATGCCGGTGGACCTGGCGCTTCGTGGTCCCTGGAGCCGACCCCGCCGAGCGAGGAGCCGCGCCGTGTTCTATTACGTTCTCAAGTACGTGCTTCTGGGGCCTCTGCTGCGGCTGCTGTTCCGGCCGCGGATCGAGGGGCTCGAGCATGTGCCGGAGTCCGGCGCGGCGATCATCGCGGGAAACCATCTGTCGTTCTCGGATCACTTTCTGATGCCCGCGATCCTCAGACGGCGCATCACCTTCCTCGCGAAGGCCGAGTACTTCACGGGGCCCGGTATCAAGGGGCGGCTGACCGCGGCGTTCTTCCGCAGTGCCGGGCAGATCCCCGTGGACCGCTCCGGCAAGGAGGCCGGCCAGGCCGCGATCCGGGAGGGGCTCGGGGTACTGAGCAAGGGCGAACTGCTCGGCATCTACCCGGAGGGCACCCGCTCGCACGACGGGCGGCTGTACAAGGGCAAGGTCGGGGTCGCCGCGATGGCGCTGAAGGCGCGTGTGCCGGTGATCCCGTGCGCGATGATCGGCACGTTCGAGGCCCAGCCGCCCGGTCAGGTGGTCCCGAGCCTCAGGCCCGTGACGATCCGCTTCGGCGAGCCCCTGGAGTTCTCCCGCTACAGCGGCATGGAGGACGAGAAGGCGGTGCTGCGTGCCGTGACGGACGAGATCATGTACGCGATCCTCGGCCTGTCCGGTCAGGAGTACGTCGACAAGTACGCAGCCGTGGTCAAGGCCGAGGAGGCCGAGAAGGCGAAGCAGGCCGCGGACGGTCGCGAGGGGCAGAAGGGTCCGGAGGGCAGGAAGTTCCCGCGCATGCCGCTCAGCTGACGCGGGCGGTGCGCGGGGGACGAGCGGCGACCCGCCTCTCCTCAGCCGAGCGCCCGCACCGCTTCGTCGAGTACGCGGCGCAGATGGCGGGCGTCGGGGGCGACGGCCGTGACCAGGACGGCGGGTCCGGCAAGCGGAGTAAGGGCGGCGAATTCGCCGAGCAGTGCCGCATGAGGCATCTCGTGTACGAACTCGGGCCGTACGACGATGAGTTGTCCGACGGCGCGATGCCCGCCGAGCACGGCCGGACCGTCCCAGCCGCCGGGCGCACCGGGGCCGCACGCCAGCTCCTGGTCGAGCAGCGGCCGCCCGGCGCGACGCACCGTCAGCCGACTGGTGAGCCGGCCGGGGGCCTCTCCGGCACGGCCGAGCACCTGCTCCTCGCGCAGCACGAGGCGCGCGCCCGCGGCCAGCTCGGCGCGCGTTCTGACCTGCAGTTCGCTGTCGCACGCGGAGATCAGCTGCTCGGGCAGCCAGTGCAGTTCGGCGTCATTGGCAACGGTGAGCCTGACGTCGTAACGCGCCGGGCCCTTGGCCTGCCCGGGCAGGGCGATGGTTGCGGCGGCCGAACCGACGTGCAGCCGCGCGCCCTCGTGTGCGCTCGCCTCGACGGTGAAGTGGTCCCCACCGAGCGGACCGCTCATCGCACCGACGAGCATGACGCGCGCCTCGGACCCTGCGGCACGGGTGCGGCGCAGGGCGAGCGGGCCCTCGCCGTCGAGTACGGGCAGGGCGGTGCCGCCCCGGCCGTCCGCGGTGGCGGCGATCCGGGCGGTGGCCCGGACGCCGGCCGAGGTCATCATGCCGCCGTCCAGGCGGCGAGCTGCGCGCGCACCCAGTCGGCGACGGCCGCGACGCCCTTGTCGTCCCTCAAGGACTGGAAGACGACGGGCAGTTCGGCCCGCTGCGCCTTGGCGTCGGCTGCCATCCGGGCCAGGTCGGAGCCGACGTACGGCGCGAGGTCGGTCTTGTTGACGACGAGCAGGTCGGCCGTGGTGACCCCCGGCCCGCCCTTGCGCGGGATGTCGTCGCCGCCCGCCACGTCGATGACGAAGATCTGCGCGTCGACGAGCCCCTTGGAGAACGTGGCCGTCAGATTGTCCCCGCCGGACTCGACGAGGATGAGATCCAGCGGGCCGACCTCGTCCTCGAGATCCTCGACGGCCTCGAGGTTGGCGGAGATGTCGTCACGGATCGCGGTGTGCGGGCAGGCCCCGGTCTCCACGGCGGTGATCCGCTCGGGCGGCAGCACGGCCTCCCGCAGCAGGAACTCGGCGTCCTCGCGCGTGTAGATGTCGTTGGTGACGACGGCGAGCGACAGCTCGTCGCGCAGGGCATGGCACAGCGCGGCGACGGTGGCGGTCTTCCCGGATCCGACGGGCCCGCCAAGGCCGATGCGGATCGCGCGGCGCGAGCCGTCGGGCCGGTGCGCGTCGGCGCTGAGGGCGGAGGGTCCGTCGTGGGTGTGGTCGAGGTGCATGGGGCGGCTCCAAATCTCAGCCCGTCCGGCGTTTGAGGACGAGCCCGTCAGGGCGACAGGGGGGTCTGGGGGCGAAGCCCCCAGCGGGGTCCAGGGGCAGCGCCCCTGCCACGCGGCGGCAGCCGCATATCGGATGCAGCGGGAAGGGGCGGGGTGGGGGAAGAAAACCAGCAACCCACCCCCTACGAAGCAAAGAGCCGCACAGCCCAAGCGGCATGCGCCTCCGCACTGATCTCCAGCAACGGCGCAGACCCCGCAGGCAACGCATCAACCCCGTCCTCGACCGCCCGCCGCGCCGCATCGACCGCATCCCGGGCGACAAGGTCCATCGCGGGCGCGAGCCGAGCCAGAACCCCCGTCGCATCAAAGGGATCAAGACTCAGCAACCGCACCGTCGCGGTGGCCGCCCCACTGACACTCTCGTACAGAGAGCAGTACGCGGCATCGTCCGCCCCCAGCCCGGCAGCCCGAGCGGCCACCCCCAGCACAACAGGCTGATGGGTGCCCTTGGGAAACAACCGCGCCACCGTGTCCAACTCGGGATGCGGCCACGTCGCCCGCGCGGCCCGCATCATCTGCCGCCCCAGCCGCCGGGCAGCGGTACGGAGTGCGGCCGAAGGCGTACGGGCATCCGCGGCCTCGTCCAGCTCCACCGGATCGAGACCGAGCGCGGCGGCCGCGGCAAGAGAGGCGGACACGAGCCCGGAGGTGTGCAGCCGCCCGCGGCAGAACTCCTCCAGGCTCGCGGCGCCGGTGATGCGCCCGGCCTTGACGGCCGCCTCGGCCCCGCCGGAGTGGGCGTGCCCACCAGCGGGGAAGCGGCCGTCGGCCAGGACAAGAAGTGCAGCTCTGGACATGATCCGGCTCAGAACAGGAAGTAGCGCTGAGCCATGGGCAGTTCAGCGGCCGGGGTGGCCTCGACGAGCTCTCCGTCGATGTGGACGGCGAAGCTGTCGGGGTCGACCTGGACGCGCGGCATGGCGTCGTTCTCGCGCATGTCCGCCTTGGTCACGCCCCGGGTGCTCTCGATGGCCACGAACTTCTTGCCGAGAGCGAGCCGCTCGGGCAACCCGTCCTCGATCGCACAGGGCGCCACGAAGTTCAGCGAGTTGGAGGCCGGAGCGCGCCCGATCGCGCCGTACATCGGACGCGGCAGGATCGGCTGCGGAGTCGGGATCGACGCGTTCGCGTCGCCCATCTGCGCATACGCGATCTGGCCGCCCTTGACGACGAGATGCGGCTTGACCCCGAAGAACGCCGGCTCCCACAGGACCAGGTCGGCGAGCTTGCCGGTCTCGACGGAGCCGACCTCGCGGGCCAGGCCCTGCGCGACCGCCGGGTTGATCGTGTACTTGGCGACATAGCGACGAACCCGGTGGTTGTCCGCGCGTCCGTCCCCCGGCAGTGCACCGCGCCGCCGCTTCATCACATGCGCGGTCTGCCACGTACGCATGATCACCTCGCCGACACGCCCCATCGCCTGGGAGTCGGACGAGATGATCGAGATCGCGCCCAGGTCGTGGAGGATGTCCTCGGCCCCGATGGTGGAGGGCCGGATCCGGGACTCGGCGAAGGCCAGGTCCTCCGGCACGGCCGCGTTGAGGTGGTGGCACACCATCAGCATGTCGAGGTGTTCCTCGGCGGTGTTGACGGTGTAGGGCCGGGTCGGGTTGGTGGAGCTCGGCAGCACGTACGGCTCGGAGACGACCGTCATGATGTCGGGTGCGTGCCCGCCGCCCGCGCCCTCGGTGTGGTACGCGTGAATGGTCCGCCCCGCGATCGCGGCGAGCGTGTCACCCACGAAACCGGCCTCGTTGAGGGTGTCGGTGTGGATGGCGATCTGGGCGCCGGTCTGGTCGGCGACGGTCAGCGCGGCGTCGATGACGGCAGGGGTGGATCCCCAGTCCTCGTGGAGCTTCAGCCCGAGAGCGCCCCCGCGCAGCTGCGACAGCATCGCCTCGTGCGAGACGGTGTTGCCCTTGCCGAGCAAACCGAAGTTGAGCGGGTACGCCTCCATCGCCTCCAGCATCCGGGCGAGGTGCCAGGGGCCGGGCGTGACGGTGGTCGCCTTGGAGCCCTCGGCGGGTCCCGTACCGCCGCCGACGAGCGTGGTGATGCCGGAGGCGAGCGCCTCGTCGGCGATCTGCGGGCAGATCAGATGGACGTGGGCGTCGATGGCGCCCGCGGTCACGATGCGGCCGTTGCCCGCGATGATCTCGGTCTCCGGGCCGATGACCAGGTCGGGGTGCACCCCGTCCATCGTGTCCGGGTTGCCCGCCTTGCCGATGCCGGTGATACGGCCGTCGCGGATGCCGATGTCCGCCTTGACGATGCCCCAGTGGTCGACGATCACGGCGCCGGTGATGACGGTGTCGGGCGTGCCCTCCGCGCGGGTCGCGCGGGACTGGCCCATCGACTCGCGGATGACCTTGCCGCCGCCGAACACGGCCTCGTCACCGGCGAGCCCGGGCCCGCCGGAACGATCCTCTTCGATCTCGATCAGCAGATCGGTGTCGGCGAGCCGAATACGGTCGCCGGCAGTAGGCCCGAAGAGATCGGCGTACGCGGCACGAGAGATCTCAGGCATCGAGGGCACCTCCGGTCTCGCCGCGCAGCCCCGGCACCACGCGGGCGCCGGTGAGCGGGACGAGTTCGACGTCGACGGGGATTCCGGGCTCGAAGCGCACGGCGGTGCCGGCGGCGATGTTGAGCCGCTTGCCGCGCGCGGCCGCGCGGTCGAACTCCAGACCGGGGTTGGCCTCGGCGAAGTGGTAGTGGGAGCCGACCTGCACGGGCCGGTCGGCGGCGTTGAGGACGGTGAGCTGCGTGACCTCGCGGCCCTCGTTGACGACGACGGGCTCGTCCGCGAAGAGGATCTCTCCAGGAATCATCCGGGCCCCCTCAGACGATCGGGTCGTGGACGGTGACGAGCTTGGTGCCGTCCGGGAAGGTGGCCTCGACCTGTACGTCGTGGATCATCTCGGGGATGCCCTCCATGACGTCGTCGCGGGTGAGCAGCTTGCGTCCGGAGGACATCAGTTCCGCGACCGTTCGGCCGTCGCGCGCCCCTTCGAGGATGTGCGAGGTGATGAGGGCGACCGCCTCGGGATGGTTCAGCTTGAGCCCGCGGGCGCGGCGCTTCTCGGCCACGTCGGCGGCCACATGGATGAGCAGTCGCTCCTGCTCGTGCGGCGTCAGTTGCACGCGTCCCACCTCACAGTCTCGAGCCGGACCGTGCGGGGTCCGGCTGCCGCGGTCACCACGACGGGGCTGGATGTCGTACACGGCCCAGACACGCGATCCTGCGCACCTCCGACCGTGAAACCCCTGGTGACATGGTGGTGCAGGCTAGTTCGACGGAGTTTCAGGGACGTTAACCGGCTTCCGGGTCCTTCATGCCCATCGATCGCACCCCGTCGGGAGCGGGCGTACCGCAGGGAGCAGGCGGACTTCAACGAGGCTGCTGCCCCATACTCATCAGCCCCCGCAGCCCGTTCTGAAGCACCTCGACCGGCACCGCCCCGAACAGTGCCTGCTGAGCGCAGAACCCCTGCGCCACTCCGATCATGGTCCGGGCGACATGCTCGGGCGGGATGTCCGTGCGCATCATCCCGGCCGTCTGGTAGGCCTCGACGACCTTGCACCATGCAGCACGCACGGTGTCGTAGCCCTCCCTGAGCTGGGCCGACAACTCGTCGTTGCGCAGGGTCTCCGTCCAGACCTGCACCAGCAGCCGGGGAAAACCCGACTCGTCCTCGTACGACAGTCCCTTCCGCCTGCCCAGGACCTCCTTCATGACATGTCCCACGAGCTCGTCGGGCGGTGGTGGCGGGCTCTGCACGGCGGCCGCTTCGAAGGCGCCACGGAGTTCGCCCAGCACCTCGGTGACGATGGCCCGGATCAGGTCCTCCTTGCCGGTGAAGTACCGATAGACGGCGCCGGCCGAGAGGTCGACCTCCTTGAGGACGTCCTGCATCGACGTGGCGTGGAAGCCGTTGCGGGCGAAGCATCGCGCCGCGCCGTCGAGGATCTGACGTCGGCGAGCGTCGAGGTGTTCCTGAGATACGCGAGCCATGTCCCCCAATCTAAAACGAACATTCCTTCTTGACAATCAACCGGCACGGAAGGACAGTTGGGCCAGGAAATAAAACGAACGATCATTCTCTTTGGTCGCCGATGCGTTCGCGCGGGACCTCCCGACAGGCCGAATCAGCCGAACCAATGGAGGAGCACGATGTCCACGTCATCCGCAACGGCGGCGCCGACTCCGATGCAGCGGCCATCCGAGGCCGCTTCCACCGCCCGGCGCCGTATCGCCGCCGTCGTCGTTCTGATCCCGGTCGTGGTGGCCCTCGCACTGTGGGCCTTCGCCTGGCCGGCCGCCCGCACCGCACCACGTGACCTGCCCCTCGGCGTCGCCGGTCCCGCGGCCGCCACGGCCCCGCTGCAGCGCCAACTCGAGCAGCGGGACGGCGCCTTCGAGATCCACCGTTACGCGGACGAGGCGGCGGCCCGCGGTGCCATCGAGGACCGGACCGTATACGGAGCGGTCGTCGCCACGGAGCAGGGACCGAAACTGCTCACTGCCTCGGCCGCGAGCCCGGTGGTCGCCCAGCTCCTCCAGCAGGCGGTGGCCGAGCAGGCCCCGTCGGGAGTCGCCGTCGAGACCGTCGACGTCGTTCCGGCCCCGGCGACGGACCCGCGCGGCGCGGCGCTGGGCGCGAGCGTGCTGCCGATGGCGCTGGCCGGCGTGGCCGCCGGGGGCGCGGTCACCGTGCTCGGTCTGCGCGGCATACGCGCCGTCGCCGCACTGGTCGCATCCGCCGTACTGGTCGGCGTCGCCGCGGTCTCCATCGCGGACAGCTGGCTGGGCGTGCTCTCCGGCGACTGGTGGACGGAGGTCGGGGCGCTGGGGCTGTCGACCCTGGCAGTGAGCGCCGCAGTCGCCGGTCTCGCCTCGCTGCTGGGACCGGCGGGCATGGGGGTCGGCGCCTTCGTGGTCGTGCTGCTCGGCAATCCGTTCTCGGGCGCGAGTTCGGCCCCTCAGATGCTGCCCGAGCCGGTAGGCATGATCGGCCAGTGGCTGCCGCCGGGCGCCGGGGCATCTCTGCTGCGGTCGGTCTCCTTCTTCGACGGCGCCGCCGCGACGGGCCCCGCCCTCGTGCTTACCGGGTGGGCCGTACTCGGGCTCGGCACCGTCCTCCTCGGGGCCGCACTGAAGCGCCGCCCGACGGTCACCGAGCCCCCGGCCGAGCGGGAACGGGCCCTCGCGCACTGACCACACGGGGATCAACAGGTCCCGACTCCGCGCGGATGCCGAACACCCACGCAGAAAAACCACCGTGCGCCCCCGCAGTATCTGCCGGGGCGCACGGTCTTTTACGTGGTCGTCGGGGCAGCTTCCATGGCGCGTCCAGGCGCGTCCAGGCGCGTCCGCCTGAACGACCCCCGCGCTACGTCGGTTTGGGCCCCCGGTGCTCGGCGGCGATGCCGAACCGCTGGCGTTCGCCCGGAGCGGACGGCATGGAGCGGACGGTGGAGACCGAGCTGATCACCTGCTCCTCTCCTGCACCCTCCGTCTCCTCGAGACGTTGCAGGTCAGCGGCCGAGACAAGGGCGACGAGGGGCTTCCCGTGGCGGGTGACGACCACGCGCTCGCCGCCGTACACGACGCGGTTGATCAGGTCGGCTAGCTCGGCCCGGGCTTGCGTCACCGGAATCTCATAGGCCATGGTTCCATCATAACGTCATGTACGTCCTGTACATTTTTTACAGAGCTGGTTCTGCTGCACAGGCCTGCGTACGGGACCGCATGGCCACCACATGAACGTCGTGATCAACGTCGCGGCGAGACCTCCGCCGAGGCCCCGCCATGAGGAGGCGCCTGCCATGAACCGACCGACCGGTACCGGCCCGACGGCCCGCTATGTCCTGCCCGAGTTCACCGAGCGCACGACGGCGGGCCATCGGACCCTCGATCCGTACTCGAAGCTCCTGGAGGAGCGGATCGTCTTCCTCGGGACGCCGATCGACGACACGTCCGCGAACGACGTGATGGCGCAGTTCATGCACCTCGAGTACACGGCGCCGGACCGCGACATCTCGCTGTACATCAATTCGCCCGGCGGCTCGTTCAGCGCGATGACGGCGCTCTACGACACGATGCAGTACGTCAGCTGCGACGTGGAGACCATCTGCCTGGGCCAGGCCGCATCCGCGGCCGCGGTACTGCTGGCCGCCGGCACGCCCGGCAAGCGGTTCGCGCTGCCCGGCGCGCGCGTGCTGATCCACCAGCCGTCGCTCTCGGAGCCCGTGCAGGGGCAGGCGGACGACCTGGCGATCCAGGCGCGCGAGATGATGCGCACGCGTGAGCTGCTGGAGGAGATGCTGCAGCGCCACACCGGGCAGAGCCTGGAGCGCATCCGCTCGGACATCGAGCGGGACAAGATCCTCGACGCGCGGGACGCCGTCGAGTACGGGCTCGTGGACCGGATCATCCCCAGCCGCAAGGCGTCGCTGGCGCCACACGGCGCGAGGTGAGCCGCCGATGCTGCCACCCGAACTGCCGCCCTTGCCCGCGCTGACCCGCGCCGAGGGCGAACTGATCGACCGTTACCTCGAAGTGGTCGACCTGCTGGGCCGGATCAACCCGGCGCGCGCCCACGACACCTACGGCGGGCTGCGTGCGGCTCAGGCGCTGGTGGGCGCGGCGGCGGCGCTCCGGGACGCGTTGGCACTGATGCATCAGCGGGGAGAGACCGAGGTGCATACGCCGACGCTTGCGCGTGCCCTGCGGGTGCTGGACGGGGAACGCCGCGCGGCGCGGGTCACCGTGCCGCCGCCCAGGAGCGATTGATTCCGGCACGGGACCGGATCACGTCGATTCGAGATGGTTTGACGACCGGTCAGGGCCGATCGCGTACCGCGTCAGGGCCGATCACGGACCGCGTGAGGGCCGGACAAGCCCGACCAGGGACCGCACTGTGCCCCACAGCGGATCCCGACCGGTGACCGCACGATGCCCGACAGGACACCCCACCGGTGACCGCACGATGCCCGGCAGGGACCCCCCAGTGGCCCCGACGAGCCCTCACCATCCCATCGACCGCGCCGTGATGCTTCGCGGGACCGTCCGGACCGGATTTGAAACGGCCCAGTCGGGCTACCCTCGATCGGCGTAGAAAGCGATAGACATTTTCGGTCGGCAAACTTGCGCAACATGCGTACGCGACGATCGGAATGTTGCCTTTCGGTGCTGGTCCGGCGTTCGTCGGGCCCTTCGCCGGTCATTCGCAAACTCGCCTGTCCACCCGAACGGGTGCGTGGTGAGGAGCTTCACACATCGCCGGTTCGACTCGGATTTCAGGCCATGTGTGCGTGAAGATCCCTTCCGACGACAAGCCCCCGCCGCCGCGGCGGGGCGGTCCGGGCGGACGCCGAGTCCTGCCGCCGTCCGGATGCCAGGTCGACATCGGTGGATCGGCAGGAGTGGAGGACCCAGCACGGCGGGCAGCCCGGACACGCTCCGGGAGGCCCTTGGGGTGAAGCCGCACCACGCGGCCGGGCATCTTCGCCTGTCCGAACCCGACAGGTCATCCTTCACAGGCGGCTGACGAAGGGCTGCGCATGACTGCGCTCAATCGTTTTCCGTCTCTGATGGCCCGCGCCGGCACCGCATCGGCGCTCACACTCGCCGCATTGGGCGGAACCGTCGTGGTTCCGGGCATCGCCTCCGAGGCGGAGGCCGCAACGGTCGCAAACAAGGCACTCAAGATCGCGGCTTCCAAGAAGGGCTCCCCGTACCGGTGGGGAGCCACCGGGCCGCGCCGGTTCGACTGCTCCGGACTCACGCTCTACTCGTTCAAGAAGGCGGGCAAGAAGCTGCCGCGTACCGCGGCCCAGCAGTACAACAAGACCCATCACCTGTCCGCGAAACAAGCGCGCCCCGGAGACCTGGTCTTCTTCCACTCCGGCAAGTACGTGTACCACGTCGGCATCTACGCCGGTAAGGGACGCATCTGGCACTCACCCAAGTCCGGGGACGTGGTGCGCCTGCAGAAGATCTGGACGAAGAGCGTCTGGTACGGCAGGGTGCGCTGATCCCGCGGCCGGAGCGCTCATGGCGTACTCCCGGCCGGGCGGGCGGCGGCCGACCGGCTTCGGCCGCCGCCCGCCGGGTGCGTGAGAAGCGCCGAGGAGGTCACTCGTCAGGTATGGCTGAGGACCGTTCCGGACAGCCGGCGCGCCGCGAGACCCGCTTCGAGCGCGCCGACCGCAACTTCAGCGAGCTGCTGCAGGAGCTGAGGGTCACGCAGACGGGCGTGCAGATCCTCTTCGCGTTCCTGCTGACACTCGCGTTCACGCCCCGCTTCCCGTCGCTCGACACGCTGCAGCGCGTCACCTACGTGACCACGCTGCTGCTGGCCGTACTGGCCGCCGCCCTGTTCACGGCGCCGGCCGCGCTGCACCGATCGCTGTTCCAGCAGCACGCCAAACCGCAGATCGTGCGGTGGTCCTCGGACCTCGCACGGGCCGGCATGGTGGTGCTGGCTCTCGCACTGACCGGGTCGGTCCTGCTCGTGGTGGATGTGACGCTCGGCCGGGTCGGCGGCTTCCTGGCGGGCGCGGGCACACTGCTGGTGTGCGTGGGGCTGTGGGGCGCACTGCCGCGGGTGGTCCGTCGCGAGCTGGTACCTGCGCGCGCGGCGGCGTCGGCGGTGAACATGCCGAAGGACGCGGACGACGACGAGGGCACGGACGACGACGAGGACGAGGACATCGGGCGATCAGAGGACGTCAGGCCGGCGGAGCGCCGAGGGCCGTCGGCAGACATCGGGGCATCGGAGGGTGTCAGGTCATCAGCGGAGCGGCGAGAAGGCTGATCCCCAGGGCGGTCAGCGCGGTGCCCGTGACCGCCGCGACGGCGCGCGCCGCACGCGGTCTGCGCAGCCATCGGCCGAGCCGGTCCACCAGGAGCGCGACCATCGGAAACCAGAGCAGGCCGAGGACGACGACGATCAGCGCGAGCAGCAGAGTCCGCGGCATCGCGGGGCTGCCCGCGGGCACGAACTGGGGTAGCAGGCTGAAGAAGGTGATCGGCGCCTTCGGGTTGAGCGCATTGGTGAGGAACCCCTGACGCAGACCCCCGCCCGCGGTGGCCTTCTCCTCCCCGGCGTCCTCCGCAGGGCTCGGCCGCGCAACGGACTGCAGGGTACGGACGCCCAGGTACAGCACATAGGCGCCGCCCATGAGCTGGAGCACGCGGAAGAGCGCGGGCACGGCCGCCAGGACCGCCGCGACTCCGGCGACGGCGAGCGCGGTGTGGAACAGCAGTCCGCCCGCGATGCCCAGCGCACACGCCACTCCCATGCGGCGTGACACCAGGGCATTGCGCACCACGACGGTGAAGTCGGCCCCGGCATGGCGACCATGCCGGCGGCGACACCGGTGAAGGCGAGCAGTTGGGCATCCATGACGACCAGCCTGCCGCCTCCCAGCCTTCAGTAGGTATGCAGACTTTCCTCAGCTAGCCTTAAGGAGCCCTTTAGCCTCGCTCGTCCACGCCGCTCAGTCACGCGCACTCGGCCGCGTGTCCGCGAGGCTGGCCACCTCGGGAGGTGCAGCGTGTACGACCCCACACGGCTCGCGGCACTCGTGGCCGTCTCGGAGGCCGGTTCCATCACCCGGGCCGCGGAACGGCTGGGATACACGGTGCCGGCGCTGTCCCAGCAGCTCGCCAAGCTGGAGCGCGAGGCGGGCGCGGCGCTGCTGGTGCGCCACCACCGCGGGACGCGACTGACCGGCGCGGGAGAGCTGCTGGTGGCGCGGGCGCGGCGGGTGCTGGACGAAATGGACCGGGCCCGCCACGAACTGGCGCAGCTGTCGGGCCTGTCCGGCGGCCGACTGCGAGTGGGCACCTTCACCACGGCCGGCATCCATCTGCTGCCTCCGGTACTCAGCGCGTTCCGCCGGGCCCATCCGGACGTCGAGCTGGCCGTCTCGCAGTACGAGCCTCCGGAGGGCGTCACGGCGGTCGCGGCCGGGCGTGCCGACCTGGCGCTGACGCACGCCTACGAGCCGGCGGAGCCGGTACAGCTGCCCGCCACCGTGGCGGCGGAGCCGGTGCTCGTCGAGGAGTTGGTGCTGGTGACCGCGCCCGGGCACGCGCTGGCCGCCGGCTCGGCGCGCCTACCGCTGGCCGAGCTGGCGGGGCAGCCGCTGATCAGCATGGCGCCGACGCTTCCGCCGCGACGCGGGGTCGAGGCCGCGCTGGCACAGGCCGGCGCGACGCCCGCGGTGCTGGTCGAGAATCCGGGTTACGCCCTGGTCTGCGCACTGGTCAGTGCGGGGCTCGGGGTCGCCGTGGTGCCCGAGATGGTGGCCCGCACGGCGACCACGCCGGTGGGGATGCGGCTGCTGGAGCCGGGGAGTCTGCGCCGGACGATCTCGGTCGTGTACCGGACGGGCGAGACGGCGCCCGCGGCGGACACGTTCCGGGCGTTGCTGCGCGGCGCGTTCGGCCGCTCAGCGGCCTGATCGGCCTGAGCGGACTGTCGCGTCGGCCCGGCTCCCCGCGCTTCACAGCCTGACCGCACCACTACCCGCGTTGGCGGTTGGCCGGGCGCCCGCCACCGGCAGTCTTCACAGCTGGACCGGCACCACCACCGGCGGTCTTCACTGCTGGACCGTGACCGCCACCGGCGGTCTTCACTGCTGGACCGTGACCGCCACCGGTGGTCTTCACAGCTGGACCGTGACCGCCACCGGTGGTCTTCACTGCTGGACCGTGACCGCCACCGGTGGTCTTCCCAGCTGGACCGTGACCGCCACCGGCAGTCTTCACAGCTGGACCGGCACCGCCACCGGCAGTCTTCACTGCTGGACCGTGGCCTCCCACGGCAGTTCGATCCACACGGTCTTGCCGCCCTCCGCGGTGCGGCTGACCGAGAGCCGGCCGCCGCATTCGGCCGTGAGCCATCGGATGATGACCAGGCCCCGGCCGTTGTCCTGCTGGACGGCGGCGGGCAGTCGCCTCGGCAGGCGCGGGTGGCTGTCGGTGACGCCGATGCGCAGCTGCTCGTCGCGCTCCAGCTCGACGTCGACCGTGAACGTGGGTGATTGTCCGAAGGTGTGCTGAACCGCGTTGGTGGCGAGTTCGGACACGATGAGCCGGACCGAATCGGCGACCTCCGCATCGCCCGGCAGTCCCCATTCCGCGAGGACTTCGATGACGTACTTGCGCGCCGCGGGGACCGAGGCGGGATCGCTCGGCAGAGTGACGGATGCTTCCTGATGGTCTGCCATGGCGGCGTCGTCCCTTTCCCACCGGGGCCGGACTCCGACGCGTCGCGGATGGTTCGGGGACGGTCCCGGTCCGGTGCTGCGCGACAGCCTGCCACTCCTGGAGGGTCACAGGCGGCGATCCCCCTGGATATGCATATATCTGTCGCTCGAAGCGGTGAACTCTGCTAGAGACAACCGTATTTGGAGCCGGAGCCGCACTCCTCTACCGTCGGCGCATGCATCGGCTGGTACCGCCGGTCGGGAGGAGACGGGTATGCCATACGGTACCGCGGTCCGCCGCCGCAAACTCGGCGCGGAACTGCGCGCCCTGCGCAGCCGGGCGGGGCTCACCAGCTGCGAGGCCGCCCGCCTCGTCGGCTGGCACCAGTCGAAGGTCAGCCGCATCGAGACGGGCCGCAGCAGAGTCAAGGCGTCGGACGTGAGGCTGCTGCTCGACGCGTACAGCGTCCGGGATCCCGCGCTGCGGGACCTGCTCGTCGCAATGGCGGGCCCGGGAGGCGGTGATGGACGCACGCACTGGTGGCAGGCCTACGGGGATCTGCTGCCGCCCGAATACCGGGACTTCATCCGCTTGGAGTCGCAGGCCGATCGCATGCGCACCCTGGAGACCACCGTGGTGCCGGGGCTGTTCCAGACGCCGGATTACGCGCGGGCCGTGACGCGGGCGGCGCTGGTCGGCCTGCCGGATGCCCAGGTGGACGCGCTCGTCGAGGTGCGGTTGGCTCGGCAGGAGGTCCTGCGCAGGGATCCGCCGCTGCAGGTGAGCGCCGTACTGGACGAGGCAGTGCTGCGGCGGGCCGTGGGCGGGCCGGGCGTGATGGAGCGGCAGCTCTACCGGTTACTGGAGGCTGCCCGGCTGCCCCATGTGCGCGTTCAAGTGCTGCCGTTCGCCGCCGGTGAGCACATAGGGGTCACCGGCCCTTTCGTTATCTTGTCATTTTCGAACATTTCCGATCTCGATGTTGTCGTTCTCGACCACTTGACGAGTAGCCTCTACCTCGAAGGGACACAGGACCTGAAGGCGTACGCCAATGCCTTCAACTCGCTTCAGAGAGTGGCCCTTTCGCCCGAGGACTCATTGGAATTCATCGCCGGGACATGTGACGGCGCCTAGGAGGGCACCATGTCTGCTCTGCCTCGGTACATACCTTCCAGCACCTCGCTGCACAGCGGCCCATGGCGGCGCAGCAGCTTCAGCACGGGAATGAACAACTGCGTGGAGACCGCCGAGATCGGCGCCGGCCCGCTGGCCGGGCTGCTCGCCGTGCGCGACTCCAAGCAGCCGGCCGGACCCGCTCTGCTGTTCTCCGCAGCCACCTGGAACGACTTCCTGGACACGCTTCAGCCCACCGGCACCTGACCTGAGCGGTCACCCACCTGACCGCGGTGTCGAACACCCGCCCAATGCGCCAGGGACACGCGACCTCTGTGTCACTCACCCGCTGCCGGGGGTGCGGTGCGGCTGATCACCCGTACCGCTTCGGCGATCTGCTCCTCGGTCAGGTCCGCACGGGCGGTCAGCCTCAGACGCGAGATGCCGTCCGGCACGGACGGGGGCCGGAAGCAGCCCACCGCGAGACCTGCGCCGCGGCAGTCCGCGGCCCACTGCACGGCCAGTTCGGGCGACGGGGCACGTACGGAGACGACGGCCGCGTCCGGGCGTACCGCCTGCAGGCCTTCGGCCGTGAGCCGGTCGTGCAGGGTGGTCGCGACCTCGTGGGCGCGCGCGCCGCGCTCCGGTTCCCGGCGAAGCAGACGCAGCGCGGCGAGCGCGGCTCCGGCGGCGGCGGGGGCCAGGCCCGTGTCGAAGATGAAGGTACGGGCGGCGTTGACGAGGTGGTCGATGACCTTGGCGGGGCCGAGGACGGCGCCGCCCTGGCTGCCGAGGGACTTGGATAGGGTGACGGTCACGACGACGTCCGCCGCCCCCGCGAGGCCGGCCGCATGCGGCGCACCCCGGCCGCCGTCGCCCAGTACGCCCAGTCCGTGCGCGTCGTCGACGATCAGCCCGGACCCGAACTCCCGGCAGACTTCGGCGAGTTGGGCCAGCGGCGCCGCGTCGCCGTCCACGGAGAACACCGAGTCGGACACGGCGATCGCGGGACCCTGGTGGGCGTCGAGCGCCTTGCGTACGGCCTCGGTGTCCCCGTGCGGCACAACCTGTACCGATCCGCGAGCGAGTCGGCAGCCGTCGATCAGTGAGGCGTGGTTGCCCGCGTCCGACACGATCAGCGAGCCATGCGGGGCGAGCGCGGTGACCGCGGCGAGGTTGGCGGCGTATCCGGACGACAGCACGAGAGCGGACTCGAACCCGCAGAAGTCGGCGAGTTCGTGCTCGAGTTCGGCATGCAGCTCGGTGGAGCCGGTGACCAGCCGGGAGCCGGTGGCGCCCCCGCCCCAGCGGCGGGCCGCGGCGGCCGCTGCCTCGGTGATCTCCGGGTGGCGGGCGAGTCCCAGGTAGTCGTTGCTCGCCAGATCGAGGAGCGGCGAGTCGGCCGGGCGCGGCCGCAGGGTGCGTACCAGTCCGGCACGGCGGCGGACGTCCGCCTGCTCGTCCAGCCAGTCGAACGGCGTTCTCGCCATGGAGGTCCTCCGGCGCCATGTCGTTTTGTAGGCAGTGCACAGACACTAGCGGTGCGACCACGAGGTCAGGGTGTGGCAATACCCACACCTCGAACGGTCTCTGTTGTACGGAACCTCCTTGGCCGGAGCGGCGGCTTACGTCAGGATCAGCGCCATGGACCTGCTGAACACGCTGGTGGACAAGGGGCTTCGGCGCGAGCTGCCGACCCGCGACGAGGCGCTGGCCGTGCTGGCCACCTCCGACGACGAACTCCTCGACGTAGTGGCCGCGGCCGGCAAGGTGCGCCGGCACTGGTTCGGGCGGCGGGTGAAACTCAACTATCTGGTCAACCTCAAGTCGGGCCTCTGCCCTGAGGACTGCTCGTACTGCTCGCAGCGGCTCGGCTCCAAGGCGGACATCCTCAAGTACACCTGGCTGAAGCCCGACGAGGCGTCACAGGCGGCGGCCGCAGGAGTCGCTGGCGGCGCCAAGCGCGTGTGTCTGGTGGCGAGCGGCCGGGGGCCGACGGACCGGGACGTCGACCGCGTGTCGAAGACCATCGAGACGATCAAGGAACAGAACGAGGGCGTCGAGGTGTGCGCCTGCCTCGGGCTGCTCTCCCAGGGCCAGGCGGAGCGGCTGCGCGCGGCGGGTGCCGACGCCTACAACCACAACCTGAACACGTCCGAGGGGACGTACGGCGAGATCACCACGACGCACACGTACGCCGACCGGGTGGACACGGTGCAGCAGGCCCAGTCGGCCGGGCTCTCGGCCTGCTCGGGGTTGATCGCGGGCATGGGCGAGTCGGACGAGGACCTGGTGGACGTGGTCTTCTCGCTGCGCGAGCTCGACGCCGACTCGGTCCCCGTGAACTTCCTGATCCCCTTCGAGGGCACGCCGCTCGCGAAGGAGTGGAACCTCACGCCCCAGCGCTGTCTGCGCATCCTCGCCATGGTCCGGTTCGTCTGCCCGGATGTGGAGGTGCGTATCGCGGGCGGCCGTGAGGTCCATCTGCGCACGATGCAGCCGCTCGCGCTGCACCTGGCCAACTCCATCTTCCTCGGCGACTATCTGACGAGCGAGGGCCAGGCCGGCAAGGCGGACCTGGAGATGATCGAGGACGCCGGTTTCGAGGTCGAGGGCACGGACACGGTGACGCTGCCGGAGCACCGGGCCGCGGCCACTGGCTGCGGCTCCCACGAGGGCGGCGGGTGCGCGCCGTGCGGCGGGCCGACTCTCGAGGAGGCGTCGGCTCCCGAGGCGTCGGTTCCCGAGGCGCGTACGGATCTGGTGGCGGTACGCCGCCGGGGCGCCGGAACGGATCTCGCGCCCAATGCCTGAGCGTCGCCCCATGCCTGAGCGTCGCCCCATGCCGGAGCTGCCTGTGCGCGATCTGCTGGAACTCGACCGGCGGCACGTCTGGCACCCCTACGGGCCCATGCCGGGCCGCGCGGAACCGCTCGTCGTGGAGTCGGCGAGCGGGGTCCGGCTCAGGATGGCGGACGGTTCGGGCGAGCTGGTGGACGGGATGTCGTCCTGGTGGTCCGCTGTCCATGGCTACAACCACCCCGTGCTCAACGAGGCCGTACGCGATCAGCTGGGGCGGATGAGCCATGTCATGTTCGGCGGGCTGACCCACGAGCCCGCCGTGCGGCTGGCCAAACGACTTGTCGATATGTCACCGGACGGCCTCGAGCATGTCTTCCTCGCCGACTCCGGCTCCGTGTCGGTCGAGGTCGCCGTCAAGATGTGCCTGCAGTACTGGCGTTCGCTGGGTCAGCCGGCCAAGCAGCGGCTGCTGACGTGGCGCGGCGGGTACCACGGAGACACGTGGCAGCCGATGTCGGTGTGCGACCCCGAGGGCGGGATGCACGAGCTGTGGTCGGGCGTGCTGCCGCGCCAGGTCTTCGCGGACGCGCCGCCGGTCGCGTACGAGGAGTCGTACGCCGATCACCTCCACGAGCTGATCGAGCGACACGCCGACGAGCTCGCCGCGGTGATCGTGGAGCCGGTGGTGCAGGGCGCGGGCGGGATGCGCTTCCACTCCCCCGCGTATCTGCGCGTGCTGCGCGAGGCGTGCGACGCCCACGGTGTGCTGCTGGTGTTCGACGAGATCGCGACCGGCTTCGGGCGCACGGGCACGCTGTTCGCTGCGGACCAGGCCGGGGTCACCCCGGACGTGATGTGCGTGGGGAAGGCGCTGACCGGCGGATACATGACGATGGCGGCGACGCTGTGCACCTCCCGTGTGGCGGACGGGATTTCGCGCGGTGAGGTGCCGGTGCTCGCCCACGGTCCGACGTTCATGGGCAACCCGCTCGCGTCCGCGGTGGCCTGCGCCTCGATCGACCTGCTCCTCGGGCAGGACTGGGCGACCGAGGTGAAGCGCATCGAGACGGGCCTGAGCGAAGGCCTGGCGGCGGCCGCGGACCTGCCGGGCGTACGGGACGTACGTGTCCTGGGCGCGATCGGCGTCGTACAGCTCGACCACGAGGTGGACATGGCAGCCGCGACCCGCGCGGCGGTGGCGGAGGGGGTATGGCTGCGGCCTTTCCGGGATCTCGTCTACACGATGCCGCCGTACATCACGGGCGACGACGATCTCGCGCGGATCGGGCGGGGCGTGTGCGCGGCCGTGGGGGCGGGGGCGGAGTGAGGGGCCTTCGGCCCCGCCCTGGCCGCTTGGCCCGTCAGCCCCGCCCGCCGACGCGGGTCGGCACGACAAGGCGGCGCTGAGGGCCGCCTGCGGGTGCATGCCCGAGGCGGGCGGGCGGGGGCAGGGCTCGTACGAACGAAGAAAGGTGCGGAGGAACGACATGGCGGTTCTGGTGGTGACCGGGACGGGCACCGAGGTCGGCAAGACCGTGACGACGGCCGCGGTGGCGGCTGCCGCGTTGGCCGCCGGGCGGTCCGTCGCCGTGCTCAAGCCCGCGCAGACGGGCGTGGCGCCCGGTGAGCCGGGCGATGTCGACGAGGTGGTGCGCCTGGCGGGCGACGTCACGGCGGCCGAACTTGCCCGGTACCCGGAGCCGTTGGCCCCGGACACCGCGGCACGGCGGTCCGGCCTGCCGCCGGTACGGGTTGCCGACATCGCCGAGGCCGCGGAGAAGCTGGCGGCCGAGCACGACCTGGTGCTGGTCGAGGGGGCGGGCGGGCTGCTCGTACGCCTTGACGGCTCGGGCTCGACGCTGGCGGATGCGGCACGGCTGCTGGACGCGCCGGTGCTGGTGGTCGCGGCCGCGGGACTCGGCACGCTCAACACGACGGCGCTGACGGCCGAGGCGCTGCGCGCGCGGGACCTGACGTGCGCCGGGGTGGTCGTCGGCTCCTGGCCGCGCTGCCCTGACCTCGCCGCGCGGTGCAACCTCGCGGATCTCCTCGCCGTGGCGGGGTCCCCGCTGCTGGGTGCGGTACCGGCCGGGGCAGCGGCCCGTCCGGCCGCCGAGTTCCGCGCGGCGGCGCGGACGTGGCTGGCGCCACGGCTGGGCGGCACCTGGGATGCGCGGGCCTTCACGGCGCAGGAAGCACCGGGGCTGCCTACGCTGTCGGGCGCATCGACGCGATAGCCGACCCCACCCGCGCCGCCGCCTGGCAACACGGGCCGGCCGCCGGGCCGCGGCCCCGCTAGGCCCTGTCGACAAACTCCCGCCGTCCGCCCGAAGGGCAGGCGGGAGTTTGACGGCAGGGCCTAGGACCGGCCGCCGTCCTCCACCGCCGGACTGCCGCGCATTGGCACCGCCGAACAGCGCCGCCGGACTGCCGTGCATCGGCACCGCCAACCAGCACCGCCGGGCACCGGCGCGAGCCGGAATCCCATCAGGCCGTGCAGCACCCCCACCCAGGAGATGCGACCCCCGGCGACCAACCCGACCGACAGAGCCCGCCACGGCACGGCGCCAAGCGCTCAACCAAGGGGCACAATCGGCGTAACGGCCCGTCCGCGCGAGGAGGTCTCCATGCCGCAGCGTTCCGCCAAGGCGTCGAAGGATGCCGTGCACCATCCCCTCTTCGCCCGTTTCTACGCCAAGATCAGCGTGGCGGCCGAGGCCTCGGTCGGGCCGCACCGGGACGAGCTGCTCGCCGGGCTGAGCGGCCGGGTCATCGAGATCGGCGCGGGCAACGGCCTCAACTTCGCGCGGTATCCGCACACCGTGTCCGAGATCGTGGCCATCGAACCGGAGCGTGTGCTGCGGCAGTTGGCGATGACCGCGGCCCGGCGCGCCGACGTACCGGTGGACGTGGTGCCCGGCGCGGCGGAGGCGCTGCCCGTCAAGAGCGAGGCGTACGACGCGGCCGTCGTCTCGCTCGTACTGTGCAGCGTGCGGGACGTACCGCGGGCGCTCGCCGAGATCCGCAGGGTGCTGCGGCCCGGCGGTGAACTGAGGTTCTTCGAGCACGGGCGGGGCGGCGGCAGGGTGATGGCGGCCACCCAGCGCACCCTGGACCGCACCGTGTGGCCGGCGCTGTTCGGCGGCTGCCATGTCGGCCGGGACCCGATCGGCTCTCTGCGGGCGGCGGGCTTCGAACTCGGCCCGTACCGCCGGGTGCTGGTGCCGGCCAAGGGCCCGCGGCTGCCGAGCTCGTACTGCGTCCTGGGGAGCGCACGCCGCCCGGTCCTCGACGACGAGGATTAGGCGGCGCCTTCCGTCAGCGGCGATGTCCGGTGCGGTACCGCGCCCCGTAAGGGGCGCGGGGAACTGCGCGACCAGCCCCCACCGGCCCGCGGGTTGATCACCGTGCTTCCAGCGGAGCGCTAGAGGCTCCACTGCCGCAGTTCGGCCGCGATGTCGTGCACGGTCGCGTCACCGTTCTTCACCAGCTGGGCCAGTTCGCGGACCTGCTCGGGCGAGGTGACGACCTTGAGGCCGCTGGCGACGAGATAGGCGTACGCGACGGCCGACGCGAACATCGCGTTGGAGCGTTCGAGCGCCGGGATGTGCAGCAGGAGCTGGAGCAGCGAGGCGGCTCGAGCGTGCGGGTCGTCGTAGACGGGAATGCCGAAGATCTCCGCCTCGTGCCGGCTGACGGCGGCGACGAGGGCTCCCCAGTCGGTGACCTGGGGATCTCCGGGAGTCTTCTGTTCGGCGATCATGAGGAGCCAGGCAAGATCGATCTTCGCGTTCAACGGCTCAGCGACGACCTTCACGCTCCGAGCCGAACTCCTCCGCGAAGACGGATTCGTACTGCTTCATGAAGTCGGCCGCGGCCTCCACGAAGGTGTGCCCGACCTCGCCGGTGTCCTGTTTGACCAGTTCTTCGATGTAGCGGTTCACGCTCATCCCGCGCGCCAGGGCGCGTTCGCGCGCGGCCCGTGCGGTGCCCTCGTCCACGCGTACGTTCAACTGCGTCTTGGCCATACCCCGAAGCTAGCGCGTGTGCGCTAGCACCCGCAAGGGCACATAAAGGTGCCCCTTACATGCGCCTCGGGGACACCGACCTCGGACGGATACCGAACGTTCACCACATCCCATTACGCTCGGCGGACATACGGAAACGGACGGTCACGACAGGAGGCGGCCTTGTCCACACCGGTTGCAGACACGGCCCCGGACCGCGCGGAGGCCAACGGAGTCGCGGCCCGCGCCCGCGGCCTGACCAAGGCGTACGGATCCGGCGAGACGACGGTGCTCGCCCTCGACTCGGTCGACGTCGACATCGCACGCGGCCGCTTCACGGCGGTCATGGGCCCCTCCGGCTCCGGAAAGTCGACGCTGATGCACTGCCTGGCGGGGCTCGACACGGTCTCGGCGGGCCAGGTGTGGCTCGGCGACACCGAGATCACCGGCCTCAGGGAGCGGGAGCTGACGCGGCTGCGCCGGGACCGGATCGGCTTCATCTTCCAGTCGTTCAACCTCATCCCGACCCTCAACGCGGCCGAGAACATCACGCTGCCGATGGACATCGCGGGCCGCGCGCCCGACCGTGCGTGGCTCGACAAGGTCATCGACACGCTGGGCCTGCGCGACCGCCTCAAGCACCGCCCCGCACAGCTGTCCGGCGGACAGCAGCAGCGCGTGGCGTGCGCGCGGGCGCTCGCCTCCCGCCCCGAACTGATCTTCGCGGACGAGCCCACCGGCAACCTCGACTCGCGGTCGGGCCTGGAGGTGCTGGGCTTTCTGCGCGAGGCGGTCGACGAACTCGGGCAGACCGTGGTGATGGTGACCCACGATCCCGGCGCGGCCGCCCACTCCGATCTGGTGCTGTTCCTCGGCGACGGCAGGATCGTCGACGAGATGCCGGAGCCCACTGCGGAGGCCGTACTGGAGCGCATGCGCCTCTTTTCCGGGGGAACCCCCCAGCCGTCGGAGTCAGACGCCGACGCGATCCGGGCCGCTGCTCCGCGTAAGGGCGGCTCGAGCGACGTACTCGATCCGCTGCGCAAGGACTGAGGCGGACAGCCGTGCTGAAGGCGACGCTCAGGAGTTTCCTCGCGCACAAGGGGCGGCTGGTGCTGTCGGCACTGGCCATCGTGCTGTCGGTGGCGTTCGTCGCGGGCAGCCTGATCTTCTCGGACACGGTGACCCGCACGTTCGACCGGCTCTTCGCCTCCACCGCGGCGGATGTGAAGGTCGGCCCGAAGGAGGGCCTGGACGAGGCCGTGCCCTCGGGGAACATCCCGACGGTGCCGGCGGATCTCGTGGACCGGGTGGCCAAGATCGACGGTGTAGCCGCCGCCCATGTCGACGCGGCCGTCGAGAACATCACGGTCGTCGACGACAAGAACGAGCCCGTGGGCCCGACCACGGGCGCGCCCACCATCGCCACCAACTGGTACGTGACCGAGCGCAGTCCGGTGGAACTGACCTCGGGTCAGGCACCGGAGGGTCCTGGTGAGGCGCTGCTCGACGCGGACACCGCGGACGCCAAGCACGTGCGGATCGGCGACACGCTCACCGTGCTCGCCGCGCCCGGTTCGTTCAAGGTCGAGGTCGTCGGCATCGCCACGTTCACGACCACCAACCCGGGCGCCGCCCTGGTGTTCCTCGACACGCCGACCGCGCAGACCAAGCTGCTGGGCAGCGAGGATGCGGCCACAAGCATCTCCGTGGACGCGGCCCCGGGAGTGAGCGACGCGCAGCTCAAGGCGCGCATCGGCGACGCGCTGGGGTCGGCGTACGAACTGAGGACCGCAGGCGAGCAGGCCGAGTCCGATGCCGCCCAACTGGGCGGATTCCTCGACGTCATCAAGTTCGTCATGCTCGGCTTCGCCGGCATCGCCGTCCTCGTCGGGGTGTTCCTGATCGTGAACACCTTCTCGATGCTGATCGCTCAGCGCACTCGTGAGCTGGGGCTGCTGCGTGCGCTGGGCGCCGACCGACGGCAGGTGCGCCGGTCCGTGCTCACCGAGGCGCTGCTGCTGGGACTCGTCAGTTCGACGATCGGCCTGGCCGTCGGCATCGGGCTTGCCTTCGGGCTGATCGCGCTGATGGGACGGCTCGGCATGAACCTGAAGTCCACCGAGATGGTCGTCGGCTGGGGCACCCCTGTTGCCGCATACGTCGTCGGGGTCGGCGTCACCTTCGTCGCGGCGTACCTTCCGGCGCGCCGGGCCGCGCGGGTGTCGCCGATGGCGGCCCTGGCCGATGCCGAAATCGCCGGTGTGGGACGGCCGCTGAGGCTGCGTGCGGTGCTGGGTTCGGTGTTCGCGGTGGCCGGCGGCGCCGCGCTCGTGGGATGCGCGACGGCGGAGGAGACCGGTCAGGCCGCGCCGCTGCTCGGGCTCGGCGTCGTGCTCACGCTCATCGCCACCGTGATCGCCGGCCCCTTGCTCGTGCGTCCGCTGATCCGTGTGCTCGGCGGCGCGTTCCCCGCGCTGTTCGGACCGGTCGGCCGGATGAGCCAGCGCAACGCGCTGCGCAACCCGCGCCGCACGGGGGCCACGGCGGCTGCGCTGATGGTGGGGCTCGCCCTGGTGGGCGGCATGTCCGTGGCGAGCGCGTCCATGACCAAGTCCTTCGACCAGCAGATCGACAAGACGCTGGGCGCCGACTTCATCGTGCAGAACAGCAACTTCACTCCGTTCCCGCAGGAGATCACCGACAAGGTGCGCGCCACCGACGGGGCCGGCCTGGTCGTGCGCCAGCGCTTCGCGCCCCTCGCGTTGCGGCTTCCGGACGGCAAACGGGTCGAGTCCACGGCGGCGGGCTACGATGCGCGGCTCGACGACGTCGCCCACGTCACGTACGCCGAAGGGAACACGGCCGCCGCCCTGGCGACCGGGAGCATCGCCATGGACCGGGGCTTCGCCGAGGAGCACGGGGTGATTGTCGGCGCCACACTGCCGGTGGAGTTCCCGGCCGGGCGGACGGCGGACCTGAAGGTCGGAGCCCTCACGGACCAGGAAGGCTCGGACAGCTTCGGCATGGAAGGCGGGATCTTCCTCGGCCTCGGCACTCTCGAGAAGTACGTCCCCGGCGGCCAGGAATCCGCGCTCTACGTGAACGCCGCTCCGGGCACGGACCCCGGCACCCTGCGCGACCGGCTCGACCAGACCCTCGACCCGTATCCGCAGGTGCAGGTCCGTGACCAGGCCGACTACAAGGCGCTGATCCGCGACCAGATCGCCGTGATGCTGTACCTCGTGTACGCGCTGCTCGGTCTGGCGATCATCATCGCGGTGCTCGGGGTGGTCAACACCCTTGCGCTCTCGGTCGTCGAGCGCACCCGCGAGATCGGACTGCTGCGCGCCATCGGCCTTGGCCGCCGCCAGCTGCGCCGGATGATCCGGCTGGAGTCGGTGGTGATCGCGGTGTTCGGCGCTGTGCTGGGACTTGGGCTCGGGCTGGTGTGGGGTGTCGCCATTCAGCAGGTGCTGGCCCTCGAGGGCATGACGGCGTTCGCGATCCCCTGGGGCACGATCGTCGCGGTCGTGGTGGGTTCGGCGGTGGTCGGCATCGTGGCGGCCCTCCTGCCGGCGCTGCGTGCCTCGCGCATGAATGTGCTGGCGGCCATCGCACACGAGTGATGTACTCACGACACGTACGCCCGAGTAGCCCCTCAACCCTCAAGTCACCTACGAGTGAGGAGAGTTCATGGCGCGGCCGTTCCGTTTCGGCGTCAACCTACTCAGTTCCGCCTCCGGGGACGAATGGCGCAAGAAGTGCCGCCGGGCCGAGGAGCTCGGATACGACGTGATCCTGGTCCCCGACCATCTGGGCATGCCGGCGCCGTTCCCCGCGCTGGTCGCGGCCGCCGAGGCCACCGAGCGGCCGCACGTCGGCACGTTCGTGCTGAACGCGGGCTTCTGGAACCCCGCGTTGCTGGCCCGTGAGGTGGCCACCACGGATGCCCTGACCGGCGGCCGGCTCGAACTGGGGCTCGGCACCGGATACGTCCAGGCGGAGCACGACACCGCGGGGCTGCCGTACGGTTCGCCGGGGCAGCGCGTCGACCATCTGCGGCACACCGTCGAGGAACTGGACCGGCTGCTGGGCTCCCGTGATCTCACGAGCGGGGAGACCCCTACGAGCGGGGGGACCCCCATGCCGCAGCCGGTGCAGAAGCTCCGCGTGCCGCTGCTGATCGGTGCCAACGGCGACCGGATGCTGAAGCTCGCGGCCGAACACGCGGACATCGCGGCGTTCACCGGCGCCCGTTCGGTGCCGGGGAGCACCACCGGGACCCTCGCCGCGATCAACGCGGAGGAGCTCGACGAGCGTGTGGCGAGGTACCTGCAGCTGGCCGGCGGCCGCGCCGAACAGGCCGAGCTGAACCTGCTCCTGCAGATCGTCGCCCTCACCGAGGACCGGCGGGCCGCGGTGCAGGACGCCCTGCCTCATCTACCGCATCTCACCGAGGAACAGGTGCTCGATCTGCCGATCGTGGCGGTCGGCACGCTGGAACAGATCACCGCACAGCTGCGAACACAACGCGAGCGGTACGGCTTCTCGTACCTGACCGTTCTGGAGCCGTACATGGAGGCGTTCGGCCCGGTGATCGAGCGGTTGCGCGGGGAGTGATCCGCGTGGGTCCTGTCCCGCGGCCGTGGGGCGGTGCCCGTCCGCGTGCCGTGGTCAGGCCCCGAGCGGCACAGGCAGCGGGCGAGCGGGGCGTCCAGGCTGACCATGCCGGTGAGGTCCCCGGCGCCGTCGCGGACCGTGACACGGGCCGACAAGGCCATGGCGCCACGTGAGTTGCCGCGGTAAGCACACCGTAGTGGGCCCTCACACGGGTGGCGTCGCCGGACACCACCAGCGGCCGGACGAAGCCCCGTGCGGGAGCCCCGTCCGGCCGCCGGGAGCGGACTCAGCGGTAGACGATGTCCGAGCCGGAGTAGAGGCAGTTCGTGCTGTCGGGGCCCGTCCCGACTGCGGTGTTGTTGTTGTACTTCTGGCAGGGGATGACCTTGCGGCTCGCGTCGTTGAGGATCGTGATGTTGCGGAGCGTGGCCACGTCGTTGCGGTTGACGTTGATGCCGACGATCCGCGCGGTGGTGCCCGTCCCGGTCACCTCGATGGTGTTGAGGTTGACCTTGCGCGTGTACTGCGTGGAGCAGTCACCGCAGGAGCGGTAGAGCGTCTTGAACTCCTGCACCGCGAAGTTCGAGATGTTGACCGTCCCGCCGCCGTTGTGCTGGAAGACCTTGTCCGCGGCCTTCTTCGCACCTCCGCCGATCACGTGATACGTGGCACCGGTGCCGCCCCGGAAGGTGGCGGCGTCCTCGCCGACGTCCTCCCACCAGACGTTCTGCAGGGTGCAACTGCCCATGCAGTGGATGCCGTCGGCAGCCGGGGCGCCGAGGATGACGTTCTTGAGCACCGCGCCGTCCGAGAGCCGGAGGATCGGGTCCTGGCCCTCCTCCTGGCCGTCACCGGCCAGGTCTCCGGTGCCGTAGAGGCGCTTCATCCCGTAGTCCTTGGTGCCGGAGACCGGGATGGTGGAGGAGACGGCCTCGCTGCCGTTGGGGCTCGGCCAGGTGGCAGCGCTCGCCGAGGAGGCATGAGTGGTCATGATCATGCCAAGCCCAAGGGCGGCCACCGCGCCGGTCAGTGCGCGCCTGCGGGCGCGCTGTGGCGTTGCAGAAGTCATGTCCCGATTCCTTCTGTCGTGGTGTGGGGGTGTCAGAGATTTCCGGCGCCCGCGCCGGACGTCACCGAGGCGACGACGGACGAGCCCGGCTCCGCCGTATTGCTGCAGGGCGGGTTGATGACGGTGCCGACCCGCGAGATCCCGGTGGCGGCTCCACCGAGATCGTTGCCGCGCGGGTTGGCGTGACCGTCGAGGTCACCGCTGCGGTTCGTGGTGATCGTGGTCTTCCTCGAGCGGAAGACGTTGTTCTCGACGAGCGTCTGGGCAGCCACGCGCACGTGGCCGACGGTGTCGGCGCCGTACACGTAGTCGTTGCGGCGCGGTGGCGTTTCCGCCGCCGGTCGTCCCGGCGCCGAATCCGACCAGCGTGGTGTCGGCAGCCCCGGCCGACCGCGGCACGGCGAGGCGGCGGCTGCCGCTAGGGCAGCCGGTGCGGCCGCCAGGGCTGGTCTTTGCGCTTGTGTACGTGGGGGGTCGGTACGCATGCGGGTGTGTCCCTTCAGCAGGACTGATGGGCCATCTATGTGAATGACGTACGCCTTGCTGATCGTTGTGCGCGGGCAGCATGACCCGAGTCGGAGGCCTGGGTGCGCCCAGGACGTGCACTTCCGCAGGTTTCCCCAGACAGCGAAGGCTCCGGTGGCCGCCATGCCCTGTGCACCATGGTCGGTCGGTTCACACTGCTGAACGGACCGTAGAAGGCAAGCGCTTTCTAGTCAACGCTTTACGCAGACGACATTCGGCCGCATTCGGATGGCCTCCAAGGACGCCTCGCGACCGCGCACTGTCGCGGACGGCCGCCGTGCTGGAACCCTATGTTTCCCGAGGACGCAGCCGGCTTCGCCTCATGACTGTGACGATCGAGACGGCTGTCTATCCGTGGTCTGGACTCGGTGGGGCGGTGTCGTTTGAGGTCGTTTCAGGTTTGCTGTGGAGGACTTCGCGGGCCTGATCGGCGGCGCGGGTGATGCTTTCGCTCATGAAGTCGAGGAAGCGGGCGATGTTCTCCAGGCGGGTGGCGGCCGGGGTGTGGGGGCCGAGGATGGCGACGCCTTGGCGTGCGGTTTCGACGAGCTGGTCGTTGGATCGGGCGCTGGCGATCGTCGCCTGGTAGAAGAGTTCGTCGTCGACGACGTAGCGGTCGCGGCGGCGTTCGTCGCGTTCTCGGCGAACGAGGCTCTGGCTCTCCAGGAAGGCGATCGCTTTGGAGATGGACGCCGGGCTGACCTGGAGGCGCTGGGCGAGTTCGGACGCGGTGAGGCTGCCCGCGTCGGTGGTGAACAGGCAGGTCAGCACCCGGGCCGGCATCTTGGCCAGGCCCGAAGCCATGAGGACGGTGGTGAACGTCTCCTCGTACTCGACGACGGCCTCGGCGTCGCGTCCGTGCGGCTGGGGGACCGACTCCGGTCCTCGGGAGGAGGCGGGCCTTCGCCGGTGGGCGCGGCGTTCGGTGGCGCGATGGGCCAGGTCGGCGCGGTAGGCGGTGGGGCCGCCGTTGCGCATCACCTCACGCGTGATCGTCGACGTCGGACGGTCGAGGCGTCGGGCGATCTCGGCGTAGGGGAGGCTGTCGGCCAACCCCAGCGCGATCTGCTGACGTTCCTGCTGGGTGAGCCTGCCTCCCGGCATCGCGATCTCCTTGGTGATCCTTCACGGCGGTCCCTGGTCCACCCACTATAGCGTTCACATCTCACCCATTGCAATGATCAGAGCGGTTGACGTTGCGTTACCTTCAAGACTGTTGCAACAGTTTCTGGGTCGCCATCTGCGAAGATGCCGATTATATGCAACAAGCATGTTGCCGGTTTCTGGAAAGCAACGTAGCGTTTCCGGTGTCAGAAACAACGAGCGAGCACGGGAGAGCACGATGCAGAAGTTCGACACCCCCGCCCCGATCTCCGCCGTCCTGGACATCCCCGCGGGACGCATCCAGTTCATCGCCGCAGACCGCGCCGACACCACCGTCGAGGTCCTGCCCGCCGACCCCTCCAAGAGCCGCGACACCAAGGCCGCTGAGCAGACCACCGTCGCCTACGCCGACGGCGTCCTGCGGATCACGGCCTCGACTCCCGACAACCGGCTCTTCGGCCCCTCCGGATCCCTGGAGGTCACCGTCCAACTGCCCGCCGGCTCCCGCATCGAGGGCAAGGCCGCCAGCGCCGAGCTCCGGGGCGTCGGACGCCTCGGCGACGTCGCCTTCGAAGGCGCGTACCGCCAGATCAAGATCGATGAGGCCGCTAGCGTCCGGCTCACTGCGATCGACGGCGACGTCGAGGTCGGCCGGCTGGGCGGCCCCGCGGAGATCAGCACCGCAAGGGGCGACATCCGGATCACCGAGGCCGTGCGCGGCACGGTCGTGCTCCGCACCCAGTCCGGCGACATTTCGGTCGCCGCCGCCGCCGGCGTCTCGGCCACCCTGGACGCCGGCACCGACTACGGCCGCATCAGCAACGCCCTCAAGAACGATGGCACCGCGGAACTCGACATCCGCGCCACCACCTCCCACGGCGACATCACCGCCCGCAGCCTCTAAAGACCGACCGGCAAATGGGGGTGGGAGAAGGAGCAGAACCAGGACTGTCCGGCCGGGCCCACCGCGATCGAGATCCTGTCGGTCGTCGCCGAGGGCGCGGCCGGCCGTCCCGAGGGGCCTGCGATCCAGGTGCAGGGCCTGGAGAAGTCGTACAAGACGCTCTCACGCGACCAGGGGGAACACATGGCGAAGAACAGCACTTCCTCGACCAGTTCGAAGTGGACCGGCATGGTGCCGGTTGACGATACGGCCCTGGCCGTCACCGACACCGGCGGTCCCGGTGTCCCCGTGGTCTACCTCAACGGCCAGTTCGCCACCCAGGGGTACTGGCGGCGGGTCATCGCCGAACTGGGGACGGGGTGGCGGCACATCACCTACGACGAGCGGGCCCGCGGCAAATCGAAGCGTTCGGCGGACTATTCCTTCGAGGCAGCCGTCCGGGACGTCGATGCCGTTCTCGCGGCCAGGGGTGTGGACCGGGCGCTGGTGGTGGGCTGGTCCTACGGGGCGTTCGTCGGGGCGCACTGGGCCGGCCGGAATCCGGACCGTGCCTTGGGCGCGGTCCTGGTCGACGGCGCGTTCCCGTACGACTGGCTCGACGAGGCCATGGAACAGCCGATCCGGAAGCTGTTCCGGCGGTTGGGCTGGTTCCTGCCGCTGCTGCGCCCGACGGGCCTGGCCCCGCGGATGACCGCCGAACAGCAGGCGAACAGCAACATCGAGCTCGGCAAGCTCTCCCGCGAGCGCGAGCTGGGCCCCGTGCTGGAGAACATCACCGTCCCGGTGCGGTATGTGGTCGCTTCGGGGACGTCCTTCGGAAGCCGCGGTGATGAGCAGGAACGGATACGCACCAGCCTCGATGCGGTGACCGCCCACAACCCGAACATCCAGATCAGCGCGAAGGTCGCCAGCAACCACGGTGCGATCCTCAAGAAGGACTCGCCGGCCATCGCCAAGGCCGTACACGAGGTCGATGCCCTCGACCGCGGGAGGCGCTGAAGACACGACCAGCGGACTGACGACACCTACACGTCCTCGCCACCGTCGCGTCCATTGTCATCATCGTCCAGCTCGACCGCGTCCGTCCCGCGCAGGGGCCGCAGTCCTTCGCGCGGGACGGACGCGGTGATGCTGCAGCGGCCGAGCACGCTGAGGTTGCGGTGCACCGCAGTACCGATGTCCCCCAAGGCCCGGCAGGCCGTGAGAAGGAGCGCGGCAACTGCGAGGTCTGGCTGCGTCACCACTGATAGGGGAGGAACTTTCCGTCGAGGACCACCACGACGCGGTCTCCGGCGGGGTCGGGGACACGCTGTACGTCGAGACGGAAGTTGATGGCGCTCATGATGCCGTCGCCGCACTGCTCGTGGATGAGCTCCTTGATGGTCGGCCCATAGACCTGCAGCACCTCGTAGAACCGGTAGATCGTGGGATCCACCGGGACGGCGGCGTCCAGCGCACCACGGGTGGGTTGGAGCTGGAAAGCGTCGACGGCGTCCTTCCCGAGGTCGAGGAGTGACGCCGCGGCCTCGGCCTCCGCCGGACTCATCGGGTGCTGGCCAAGGAGGGCGGCCGTGGTCCACGCGACGGGCCGGCCGACCGCCTCGGCCAGCTGGGCCCAGGTCACCCCGAGCCGCACCTTGGCCGCACGGACCGCCTCCGCGGCTTCCTGCTTGGTAGTGATCATTTGCTGCTCCTCGTGTCGGTGATCCCGAGCGCCTCTGAGGCGCTGGGTGACATGGCGCCCACGACGCGCCAGCCCTCGGGAAAACCATGCCCGCGACGGCCGGGCCACGCCCGTTACCACTTCGCAAGTGAACGTCGTGCCGACGACGGCGAACCGGTCCCCGAAGGTGACGATCTTGGTGCGGCCCAGCGTATGGTCCAGACCGCGCAGGGAGCGGGAACGCCGGAACGCACCGCCGGACTCCGCCGGCTGGACTCTGCTGTGGTCGCACAGCATCTCGGCGGGCGCCTGGAACACCTACGCCGTGGGCATCCACACCTCGAGCACGGCATCCTGCGGCTGGGTCGAGCTCCACTTCAACGGCGACCGGCAAATCTGCTGCCTCGGTTCCTCGGCACGGAAACCGCTCGCCAGACAGGCCGGCGCTCTGCTTGGCTCGACCCATGAGTGATCTTCACATCCGCTGCGCCACCCTCTCCGACATCGACACCGTGTTGCAGTTCTGGCGCGAAGCCGCGGAAGGAACGAGCATCAGCGACGACTACGACGGAGTGGCCCGACTCATCACAAGAGACCCCGAAGCCCTGCTCCTCGCAGAGCGCGACGGCGTCCTCACAGGGACCGTGATAGCCGGGTTCGACGGATGGCGATGCTCCGCCTACCGACTCGCCGTACGCCCGGACTGCCGACGGCAAGGCATCGCCACCGCCCTGCTGGAAGCGGCAGAACAACGATTCATCGCCCTGGGCGGTCGACGGGTCGACGCCATGGTCCTGGAAGCCAACGAACGGGCACACCACACGTGGGCTGCGGCTGGCTACCACCGCGAGGACCACTGGCGGCGCTGGGTCAAGCCGCTGGCCTGAGCCGGCCCGGCCCCGGCCGCACTCCGGACCGCCGCACCGGCCTGCTCTCGCGAGCACCGGCCGGACCATCCAGGTAAGCCCGCCAAGGGGACACGCGCATCACTTTGCTGATCCTTTACCATGGGTGGAACATTCGAACCTCAGGAAAGGTGTGAGCGTCCGCCCATGGGCGAGCCTCCCAGTACCAGACATCGTGCACTGCCCCCGGCCCTGCCTGACCATGGGACGGAGGTGACCCGATGACCGAACTGCTCCTGCTCGCCGTGGCCGTCCTGCTCTCGCTGGCCTGCGGTGCGTTCGTCGCAGCGGAGTTCTCGCTCACCACCGTGGAGCGCGGCGAACTCGAGCGCGCCGTGGAGCGAGGCGAGCGCGGCGCCGCCGGTGCCCTGAAGGCCGCGCGGAACCTCACCTTCCAGCTGTCCGGCGCACAGCTCGGCATCACCGTCACCAACCTGGTCGTCGGCATGCTCGCCGAGCCGTCCATCGCCAAGCTGATCGCCGGCCCGCTCCAGTCCCTCGGCATCTCCCGAAGCGTCGCCTCGTCGACGGCCCTGGTCATCGGCACTGCCCTGTCGACCGTCTTCCTGATGGTCGTCGGCGAGCTGGTGCCCAAGAACTGGGCGATCTCCAAGCCGCTCGGGGTCGCCAAGGTCGTGGCCAATCCGCAGCGCTGGTTCAGCGCCGCGTTCCGCCCGTTCATCGCGCATCTGAACAACACCGCGAACCATGCGGTGCGCCGCCTCGGCATGGAGCCCGCCGAGGAACTCGCCTCCGCCCGCGGGCCTCAGGAGCTCGTGGCCCTCGCCCGGCACTCCGCCAAGGAGGGCGCGCTGGAGGCCGACACCGCGGAGCTCTTCGTACGCACGCTCAACCTCGCGGATCTGACCGCGGAGAACGTGATGACGCCGCGTGTGCAGGTCATCGCGCTCGAGGCGCAGGCGACCTGCGAGGACGTCGCCAATGCGACCCGCGCGACCGGCCTGTCCCGCTTCCCGGTCTACCGCGGCAGCCTCGACTCGGTCATCGGGATCGTCCACATCAAGGACGTGCTGTCCGTGCCGGCCGAGCGCCGCGCACGTACTCGCGTCACCGAAGTGATGCGCGAGCCCCTGTTCGTCCCCGAGTCGCTGACCGTGGACCGGCTGCTGGACCGGTTGTCCGGCAAGCGCACGATGGCCGTGGTCATCGACGAGTACGGCGGCACGGCCGGCGTCGCCACCCTGGAGGACATCGTCGAGGAGGTCGTCGGCGAGGTGCGCGACGAGCACGACCCGCACGAGACGCCCGACCTGGCCTCGGCTGGGACGGACGAAGACGGCCGGCCGCTGTACTCGGCCGACGGGGCCGCCCGTACCGACCAGCTCGTACGCGTCGGGCTGCACGCGCCCGAGGGGCCGTACGAGACGCTCGCCGGGCTGGTCGCCACCGAGCTCGGCCGTATCCCGCAGGTCGGGGACCGTGTCGACGTCGACGGCTGGCGCCTCGACGTGGTCGACGCCTCGGGCCGACGGGCCGCCCGCGTCCTGCTGCACGCACCGACGACCATCGATGACACGGAGGAGGGGCGATGACCGCCGTCCAGCTGCTGATCGCCCTGGCGACACTGGTCGTCAACGCCTTCTTCGTGGGCGCCGAGTTCGCGCTGATCTCGGTCCGCCGCAGCCAGATCGAGGAGTACGCGGAGCGGGGCGCGCGGCGCGAGCAGCACAGTCTGCGCGCGCGCAGCGTGCTGTGGGGACTGGAGCATGTGTCGGCGCTGATGGCGGCCGCGCAGCTCGGCATCACGCTGTGCACGCTGGTGCTGGGTGTGGTCGCGGAGCCCGCGATCGCGCATCTGCTGGAGCCGGTGTTCGACGCGGTCGGCGTGCCGCACGGCCTGGTCCACCCGATCTCGTTCGTGATCGCGCTTGTCGTCGCGACGTATCTGCACATGCTGCTCGGCGAGATGATCCCGAAGAACGTCGCGCTGGCCGAGCCGGTGCGCACCGCGCTGCTGCTCGGCCCACCGCTGGTGACGCTGGCGCGGGCGCTGCGCCCGGTGATCTTCACGATCAACGCCTTCGCGAACGCCCTGCTGAAGCTGCTCCGCGTGGAGACGAAGGACGAGGTGGCGGCGACGTTCTCGGACGACGAGCTCGCCCGCCTGGTCCGGGACTCCGGTGAGGCGGGGCTGATCGACGAGCGCGCCCGGGAGCGGCTGCACGACGCGCTGGAGCTGGGCCGACGTCCCGTACGCGACGTCGTCCTGCCGCTCGAGCGGCTGGTCTATGTGCACGTGGGCGTCACCCCCGAGCAGCTGGAGCGGCTCGCGGCGGAGTCGGGATTCTCCCGGTTCCCCGTGGTCGACGCCGGCCGCCGGATCGTCGGCTATCTGCACGTCAAGGACGCCCTCGATGTGACGCCGCGCGATCTGCCCTTCCAGATCAGCGACATGCGTTCCATCGCCCGGGTGCGCGAGACGACGCCGCTGGACGACGTACTGACCGCCTTGCGCGGCAGCCGCACGCACCTCGCGGCGGTCATCGGCTCGGACGGCCGCCTCGCGGGCCTGGTGACCATGGAGGACGTCCTGCGGGAACTGTTCGGCCAGCCGGTCTGACCGCGCTCCATCTGCCACCGGGTGTCTTCGCCACCCGGTGGCGTGGGAGGACGTACGGTGCCTCGCGTACAGCCTGTGCAGAGGTCCGGGAGGGGCGCACCCAGGCGCCGGGCACCCGCCCGCAGCGCGATAACATCGCTCCGCCATGGAGATCAATGCAAACTACACCAGTCTCGTCGCGATAGGCGACAGCTTCACCGAGGGCATGTCGGACCTCCTGCCCGACGGCTCGTACCGCGGCTGGGCCGATCTCCTAGCGGGAAGGATGGCGGCGCGGACGCCAGGCTTCCGGTACGCCAATCTCGCGGTGCGCGGCAAGCTCATCGGCCAGATCGTCGACGAGCAGGTGGACGCGGCCGCCGCGATGCAGGCGGACGTCGTCACCCTGGTGGGCGGGCTCAACGACACGCTGCGCCCCAAGTGCGACATGGGCATGGTGCGCGGGCTGCTGGAGGAGGCGGTGGAGCGCCTCGCCCCGAACTGCAAGCAGCTGGTGCTGATGCGCAGCCCGGGCCGGACCGGCCCGGTGCTGGAGCGGTTCCGTCCCCGCATGGAAGAGCTGTTCGACTGCGTCGACACGCTCGCGGCGCGACACGGTGCGGTCGTGGTCGATCTGTTCGGCGTGGCCGCCCTCTCCGATCAGCGGATGTGGGACGTGGACCGCCTGCATCTGACGCCCGAAGGACACCGCAGGGTGGCCGAGGCGGTCTGGCAGGCGCTCGGGTACGAGCCCGATGACGACTGGCGGGCGCCGCTGCCGGCCCCCGTGCCGCCGAACTGGGCGACGCAGCGGATCGCCGACGTGCGGTTCGCCCGTCAGTACCTCCTGCCGTGGATCGGCCGCCGCCTCACGGGCCGCTCCTCCGGCGACGGACGCCCCCCGAAGCGGCCGGAGCTGCTGCCGTACGAGGGCCCGATCGCGTAGGCCCCAGGGGCGCTCGTGCGGACGGGCGCCCCGGAGGCGATGCCTCTTCAGTCGGCGCAACGGACGCCCCGCACCCCTCTCGTAGCTTCCGACGAATCGGGCCCCGGCACTGGCCTGCAGGAATCGCCAGTAGAATTCCTCCACGTGACTGCGTCTGCGAAGCCCCGCATCCCGAACGTCCTGGCCGGCCGCTATGCCTCGGCCGAGCTCGCCACTCTGTGGTCCCCCGAGCAGAAGGTGAAGCTGGAGCGCCAGCTCTGGCTCGCCGTGCTGCGCGCCCAGAAGGACCTCGGGATCGAGGTGCCGGACGGCATCATCGCCGACTACGAGCTGGTGCTCGACCAGGTCGACCTCGGCTCGATCGCGGAGCGCGAGAAGGTCACGCGGCATGACGTGAAGGCGCGGATCGAGGAGTTCAACGCCCTCGCCGGCCACGAGCACGTGCACAAGGGCATGACCTCGCGCGATCTGACGGAGAACGTCGAGCAGCTGCAGATCCGGCTCTCCCTGGAGCTCATGCGCGACCGTACGGTTGCCGTGCTTGCGCGTCTCGGCAAGCTCGCCGGTGAGTACGGCGAGCTGGTCATGGCGGGCCGCTCGCACAACGTCGCCGCGCAGGCGACCACCCTCGGCAAGCGCTTCGCGTCGGCCGCCGACGAGCTGCTGGTGGCGTACGGCCGGGTCGAGGAGCTGCTGACCCGCTACCCGCTGCGCGGTATCAAGGGCCCCGTCGGCACCGCACAGGACATGCTCGACCTGCTGGGCGGCGACGCCGGGAAGCTCGCCGACCTGGAGCAGCGCATCGCGCACCACCTCGGCTTCTCGCAGGCCTTCACCTCGGTCGGCCAGGTCTACCCGCGCTCCCTCGACTACGAGGTCGTGACGGCGCTGGTCCAGCTGGCCGCGGGCCCGTCGTCGCTCGCCAAGACGATCCGGCTGATGGCCGGGCACGAGCTGGTGACCGAGGGCTTCAAGCCGGGCCAGGTCGGCTCGTCGGCGATGCCGCACAAGATGAACACCCGCTCGTGCGAGCGCGTCAACGGCCTCATGGTCATCCTGCGCGGCTACGCCTCGATGACGGGCGAGCTCGCCGGCGACCAGTGGAACGAGGGCGATGTCTCCTGCTCGGTGGTACGCCGGGTCGCGCTGCCCGACGCGTTCTTCGCGCTCGACGGTCTGCTGGAGACGTTCCTGACGGTGCTCGACGAGTTCGGTGCGTTCCCCGCGGTCGTCGCGCGTGAGCTGGACCGTTACCTGCCCTTCCTCGCGACGACGAAGGTGCTGATGGGCGCGGTGCGGGCGGGCGTCGGCCGGGAGCTCGCACACGAGGCGATCAAGGAGAACGCGGTGGCTTCGGCGCTCGCGATGCGCGAGCAGGGCGCCGAGCGCAACGAACTGCTGGACAAGCTCGCCGCAGACGCGCGCATCCCGCTGGACCGGGCCCAGCTCGACGCACTGATGGCCGACAAGCTGTCCTTCACCGGCGCCGCGGGCGACCAGGTGGCGGCGGTGGTCGCGCGTATCGAGGAAATCGTGAAGGCGCGCCCGGAGGCAGCCGGCTACACGCCGGGGGCGATCCTCTGACGCGGAGGAGTAATGGGCAGACGCGGCTGACTGCCGCGGATCTCGAGGCCGCCCGTGACCGCATCGTGCCCGATGTGGTCACGGGCGGCCTGCGCGTGCTCTTCTGCGGCATCAACCCCGGCCTGATGACGGCCGCGACCGGCCATCACTTCGCCCGCCCTGGCAACCGCTTCTGGCCCGTGCTGCATCTGTCGGGGTTCACGCCCCGGCTGCTGAAGCCGGCCGAGCAGGAGGAGCTCCTCACCTACGGCCTCGGCATCACGAACGTGGTGGCCCGTGCCACTGCCCGCGCCGACGAGCTGACCGCGGAGGAGTACCGCGAGGGCGGCCGCATCCTGGCCGGCAAGGTGGAGCGGCTGCGGCCACGGTGGCTCGCCGTGGTGGGCGTGACCGCCTATCGTGCGGCGTTCGGTGAGCGCCGGGCCGGGATCGGACCGCAGGAACGGACGATCGGCGGCAGCCGGGTATGGGTGCTGCCCAACCCGAGCGGGCTCAACGCGCACTGGACGGCGGCGACGATGGCGGAGGAGTTCGGCCGCCTGCGCGCCGCCTCCCAGACGGACATCCCTCAGGGCCTCGGCTGACGATCAGGGCTTCCGCGCTTCCGCAGACACCCAGGCTCCCGCCAACACTCAGGGCTTCCGCGCGACCACCCCGAACTGAGCGACCACCGGCGCCTCCTCAGCCGCGGCGTCCGGGCGCCAGCGGGCGCACGAGACGATGCCGGGTTCCAGGAGCTCCAGGCCTTCGAGGAAGCTCTCGACCTCGGCCTTGCTGCGGGCGGTGATCGGCGGCGTGGCGTTCTCGTTCCAGAACTTCATCGCCTCGGCATTGCCTTCGCCGCCCAGCTCCAGTGTGGGGTGGGTGATCACGAGATAGCTGCCGGAGGGCACGGCGTCCATGAGGCGCCGGACGATGGCGCGGGCCTCGTCGGTGTCCAGGATGAAGTTCAGGATGCCCAGCATCATCACCGCGACGGGACGGTCGAAATCGAGGGTCGCGGCCGCGGCCCGCAGGATCGCGTCGGGTTCGTGGGCGTCCGCGTCGACGTAGCTGGTGGCTCCCTCGGGCGAGCTGGTGAGCAGCGCGCGGGCGTGCGTCAGCACGATGGGGTCGTTGTCGACGTAGACGATGCGGGCGTCGGGGGCGATGCGCTGGGCCACCTCGTGCGTGTTCTCCACGGTGGGCAGTCCGGTACCGATGTCGAGGAACTGGCGGATCTCAGCCTCCCCTGCCAGGAGGCTCACCACCCTCCCCAGAAAGGCCCGGTCGGCACGCGCCACCTCGCCGATGCTGGGGTACATCGACGTCACCTGGTCGCCGACCTGCTCGTCCACCGGATAGTGGTCCTTGCCGCCCAGCCAGTAGTTCCACACACGGGCGTTGTGCGCGATGTGGCTGGCGATGCGCTCCTCCGGCGCCTGCCCGGTGCTGTCGCTCACGTTCGCTGCTCCTCCGTACGGGCCCTGACGGCCGCTTCCGTACCGGCTTGACGGTCGTTGCTTACTGGCCTGCCGACAGCCGCCGTACTGGCTGCTCGACTGCTCCAAGGACCAATGGTGGCACGGGAGTTGCACCCCGGGCCGCGTAGGTCATGGCGGGTCGACCTCGGTCACGGCGGCAAGAAGGTGAAAGGGCGACTCCTCACCCCATGGGGAGCCACCGAGCACAACCCAGCGCTCGTCGCTCCGCCACACCTGCACGTCCTGCACGCGTGTGCTGAGCATGTGCCACGGCTCCGGTATGTCCTCCCCGTCGGCCATGGCGCGATGCAGCACGCTGTAGAGGCTGACCGGAACGGGCGGCCCCCAGCGATGTGACAACCGCTCGGACAGCGCGACGCACTCGGCCTCGTACTGCTCCCGTGCCTCGAGCAGCTGAGAGCCGCCGCCGCCCCGGAATCCGTCCACAACGACTAATTCGGCTATGTGATACCCGGGACCGCAGAAGCCACCGTGCCACCTGCCGTGCTCGGCCGGGAACTCCCGGGAGCACAGCAGGAGGACGGTGTCCAGGTGCTGTGCGGTGCTCATGGTGTCCAGTAAACCGGCACGCACCGACAATTGGTCGAGGGGCAGTGGATCTCTTCCACCCCAACCGGGCTGACTTCAGGCGTCCCTCCGGCGTACGGCCCACCAACCCGCCAGCACCGCAGCCCCCGCCCAGACCGCCGTGACGGCGAGGCCGCTCCAGGGGCCGAGGCTGCCCACCGGATCCTGGTGGAGCACCTGTTGGCCGGCCCGGTCCGGCAGATACTCGGCGGCACCCTCCGCCACGTCACCGACCACGAACGAGACGATCAGGATGAAGGGGATGAGAATGCTCAGTACGGCGACGGCGCTGCGCAGCAGGACGGTCAGCCCGGCGGCGAAGAGTGCCATGAGGGCGAGATAGATCCCACCCCCGATGCAGGCGCGCAGGGCCCCCGGATGGCTCAGTCCGATGGTGTACTCGCCCATGAAGGCCTGGCCCACCAGGAACGTCGCATGGCTGGTGACGAGGCCGGCGATGAGCGCGGCCGCGCCCACGATCGCCGTCTTGGCGGCGTAGAACAGGCCTCGGTGCGGCACGGCGGCGAGGGAGATGCGCAGCGCGCCGTTCAGGTACTCGGACGAGACGGCGGTCGCTCCGAAGCTGATGGCCGCGATCTGGGCGAAGTTCAGCGCGTAGAACGCGTCGAAGAGCGGCTCGGCGCCCGGGTTGTCGGCCTCGGCCTGGCCCACGGTGGGGAAAACCATCAAGGTGATGGCGAGAGTGACCGCGAAGATCGCGATGAGCGACCCGAAACTGGCCCGCACCGACCTGATCTTGATCCATTCGGAGTGGAGAACGGCCGTGGTCGACATGGTTTCAGACCTCCTGAGGGGTCGTCGGGGACGCGGCTGTGAACTCCGTGTCGTCAGCGGTGAGGGCGAGGTAGGCCTGCTCCAAGGAGGCCTGTTCGTCGGTGAGTTCCAGAATGGGGATGCCTTCGCCGGCGGCAAGCGCGCCGATCTCCTCGGCCTTGGCGCCGTCGACGAGCCACCGGCCGTCGTCGCTCTGCGCGACCTCGTACCCCTTGCGTACGAGGGTGGCGCGCAGCCGTGCCGGATCAGTCGTACGCACCCGCACGCGCGCATGGCTGTGTGCGTCGAGGAAGTCCTGCATCGGGGTGTCCGCGAGCAGCCTGCCCCGGCCGAGGACGACGAGGTGGTCGGCGAAGCTCGCGGTCTCGCTCATCAGATGGCTCGAGACGAGCACCGTGCGGCCTTCGCGGGCGAGGCGGCGCAGCAGCTCGCGGATCCAGATGATGCCTTCGGGGTCGAGGCCGTTGGACGGCTCGTCCAGCAGGACGACCTGCGGATCGCCGAGGAGGGCGGCCGCGATGCCGAGGCGCTGGCGCATGCCGAGCGAGAAGGTCTTGATGCGGCGGCCGGCCACGGAGGCGAGTCCGGCTTCTTCCAGCACCTCGTCGACGCGACGTGCCGGGATGCGGTTGCTGACGGCGAGGGCGCGCAGATGGTTCCGGGCGGTGCGGGAGCCGTGCGCTGCCTGGGCGTCGAGGAGTGCCCCGACGTGGCGCAGCGGTTCGTCGATCGTGGCGTAGGGCCGTCCGCCGATGGTGGCGGTGCCGGATGTGGGCCTGTCGAGGCCGAGGACGAGGCGCATCGTTGTGGACTTGCCCGCGCCGTTGGGGCCGAGGAATCCCGTGACCCGGCCCGGTTCGACGGTGAAGGTCAGCCGGTCCACGGCCCGGGTGGTTCCGTACTCCTTGGTCAGGTCTTTGACGTCGATGCTGGTCATGGAATCAGCGTCGCGGCCGGGGCGGGGGCCGGGCCTCCCCCGCGGGTGGCTTCCGTCTCCCCCTGACGGGGGAGCCGTCGCGTGACGCCCCCTGGCACGATGACGGCATGCCCCGGCTGCCCCGCCCTCTGCGACCGCTGACCCGTGCCGTCACGTACACCCGCTGGCTGCACATGCTCGTGGGCGCGTTCATCGCGTTCGTCTGCGGCCTGGTCTATCCGGGGTTCGTCGATCTGTCGTTGGCGGAGTGGGCGCTGGTTCCCCTCATTCCCGTCCCCCTGCTCGTGGCGGCGGCCATGGTGCCCGCGATGCGGCGGGCCGAGGGGCTGCAGGCACAGCTGATGCTGTTTCCCGGGCCGCACGCGCGCGTGAAGGACGGCAGCGGGGATCCCGGTATCTCCGCGGCGCCGTCCACCTCGTGGAGCGACAGGGGCAGGACCGCGGTGTGGATGGTGCTGCGACTGGAGGTCGGCTGTGTCATCGCGTTTCTGTCAGGCCAGTTCATGGCCCTGTCCCTCTCACTGGTCGGCGCGGCCGCGGGCATCAGCGACGACGCGAACACCCTGATTCCGGTCACCGGGCAGCACTGGGCGTACGCGCTGCTCGTCCCCGTTCCACCTCTGGTCCTGGTGCTGGTGGTGGCGGCGGTCGGGCCCGTGGTGACCGCGGCAGCCCGCCGCCTGCTCGGGCCGTCTCCGAAGGAGCGGCTGGCCGCGCTGGAGGAGCGCACCGAGCAGCTCCTTGAACGCAACCGGATCGCCCGGGAGTTGCACGACTCGATCGGGCATGCGCTGACCGTCGCCGTCGTCCAGGCGGGAGCCGCACGCGCCGCAGCCGACCCCGAGTTCACCGACCGGGCGCTGGACGCCATCGAGGAGACGGGACGGACGGCCCTGGAGGACCTGGAGCGTGTCCTGCTCGTGCTGCGTGAGGCGGAGCAGCCCGCGAGCAGCCGGCCCGGACTCAGCGAGGCGGACCGCCTGTTCGACTCGGCGCGCGCCTCCGGCGCGAAGGTCGACGCCGAGGTGACCGGCCCCCTGGACCAGGTGCCGGGGCCGGTGTCCCGGGAGGGGTACCGGATGCTTCAGGAGGGCCTCACCAATGTGCTGCGGCATGCGGGACCGGTGCCGGTCCACGTCCGCATCACCGTGGACCACGCGTGCCTGCGGATGGACATACGCAATCCCCTGCCCACCACGTGCGGGCCTGTCACGGGCGGTGGCAGCGGGAGCGGTCTGCGCGGGATGCGCGAGCGCGCCGCACTCCTCGGCGGACAGACACGGGCGGGCCAGACGGACGGCGAGTGGCAGGTGCACGTCGAACTGCCGCTGTACTGATCTAGGCTGACCACGTGCCGCTCACCGTGCTGCTGGTCGACGACGAACCCCTCGTACGCGCGGGGCTGCGCGCCGTTCTCGAGGCGCAGCCGGACATCGAGGTGGTCGGTGAGGCCGCTGACGGGGCTGCCGTGATCCCCCTGGTGCGCCGGCTGCGTCCGGACGTCGTCGCCATGGACGTACGGATGCCGCTGATGGACGGGATCGAGGCCACACGCGCGGTGCTGCGCTCCGTTCCGGAGCCGCCGAAGATCCTTGTGGTCACGACGTTCGAGAACGACGAGTACGTGTACGGGGCGCTGCGCGCAGGCGCGGACGGATTTCTGCTGAAGCGCGCGCGGCCCGCCGAGATCGTGCACGCCGTGCGACTGGTCGCCGAGGGCGACTCCCTGCTGTTCCCGGCGGCGGTACGGCAGTTGGCGGCCGAGTACGGCAAGGACAACGGCAACGCGGCAGCCCGCGCGGCGATGGAGCGCGCCGCGCTGACCGACCGCGAGGCCGACGTACTCCGCCTGATGGCCCGCGGCCTCAACAACGCGGAGATCGCCGAGCGCCTCCTGATCGGCACGGAAACGGTCAAGTCCCACGTCAGTGCCGTACTGGCGAAGCTGGGGGCACGGGACCGCACGCAGGCCGTCATCGCGGCGTACGAGTCGGGGTTCGTCTCACCAGGGTGAACGACCGGGCGGAGCCACTCGTCCCTCACCGACCACCGGATCACATGTCAGTCACTAATTCTCCATTTCTTCTTCACACTTGTGGTCGCGGCCCTACCGTCATCCCCACTCGCACCATCCCAGGGGGACGGCATGACCAACCCGTACACGCCACAATCCGGCATCCCACCGCGCGTCGCGCCGAAATGGGCCCGTAAGCGCTTCGTGCTTCCGGCCCTCGCGATCGCGTTCTTCATCGGCCTCGGCGCCACAGGAGGCGGCGACACCGGCGGCGACGCGCAGACGGCAGCCGACCAGCCGCAGCCCACCGCCACCGTCACGACCACCGCGACCGCCACGGAGACCGCCGAGCCGGAGCCGGCCGCCACGGTGACCGTCCATGCCACCAGGACCGTGAAGGCGACGGTCACCGCCCAGCCCGCCGACGGCTCCGGCGGCAGCAGTGCGGGCGACGAGTCGGTGTACTACGGCAACTGCAGCGAAGCCCGCGCCGCCGGGGCCGCCCCGGTGCACCGCGGCGAGCCCGGCTACGGCAGCCACCTCGACCGTGACGGGGACGGCGTCGGCTGCGACATCTGACAGCCGGGTCGACCAGGGGCGAGGGAGCCACGGGGAGTCCCACGGGTCCCTTCAGCCCCACCGGTACGGCCCGGCCGCCGACCAGGCGGCCCTGTCTCACCACTGTTCCACAGCGGCGGGTACCATCCGCCCCACACGCGCACGAGCTGGAAGGACGGACGTTGGGGCTGCTGACCGGCGGGGATCCCTCTCTGCTGCGGCGTATCAATTCCGCCGTGGTGCTGCATGCGCTGCGCGCCGCGGATCCTGCCACGCTCACCGAGATCACCAGGGTGACCGGGCTGTCCCGGCCGACCGTCGAGGGCGTCGTCGAGGGGCTCGTCGAGGCCGGCCTCGTGGTCGAGACGGCCGCCGACGAGGGGGCGACCAGGAAGCAGGGGCGGCCCGCCCGGCGGTTCCGGTTCCGGGCGGAGGCCGGTCATCTGCTCGGCCTGGAGATCGGGCCGCACCGCGTGGCCGCCGTCCTGGCCGATCTGGAGGGCCGGATGCTCGGCACGGCGTCGAAGGACGTCGACGAGACCGCGCCGGCCGACGAGCGGCTGGAGCGGTTGCGTACCGCGGTCGCCGACCTGCTGCGTAAGGCCGGCGTCGCACGCAGTTCCCTGCGGGCCGTCGGCGTGGGCACACCCGGCATCGTGGAAGCCGACGGCACCATACGCCTGGGTACGGCCCTTCCCGAATGGACGGGACTGCAGCTGGGCGAGCGGCTCCGGCGCTCCTTCAAATGCCCGGTGCTCGTGGAGAACGACGCCAACGCAGCCGCCGTCGCGGAGCACTGGAAGGGCGCGGCGACCGAGTCCGACGACATGGTGTTCGTGATGGCGGGGCTGAGTCCCGGCGCCGGCTCACTGATCGGCGGGCGGCTGCACCGGGGGTACGGCGGGGCGGCCGGGGAGATCGGCGCACTGCACCTGCTGGGCCGTGAGGCCACCCCGGAGACACTCCTGTCGACGACGGACGAGCCGCTGCATCCGCTGGACGAGCAGGCGGTCGCCGAGGTCTTCGCACAGGCCCGCGGAGGAGACGAGCGGGCCCTGGCGGCCGTCGACCGCTTCATCCAGCGACTCGTGCACGACGTCGCGGCGCTCGTGCTGGCGCTCGATCCCGAGCTCGTCGTGGTCGGCGGCTGGGCAGCCGGTCTGGACGGCGTGCTGGAGCCACTGCGCCGCGAGCTGTCCCGTTACTGCCTGCGGCCGCCGCGGGTCGCTCTGTCGATGCTCGGCGAGGCGGCCGTGGCGACGGGCGCACTACGGCTTGCCCTCGACCATGTCGAGGAACAGCTGTTCGCGGTGGAGGGGACGGTCACGGCGCGGCGGTGAGGGGCCGCCGGTCACGGCGCGGCGATGAGGGTCCGCCGACTACGCGAGAGCCCGTTGCCGACGGTGCAGGGCCGCCTACCACGCGAGACCCCGTCGGCCTGTGGGGCCACAAGTGCCGTACGCCTTACGGGACTCCAAGGAGCACGGCGTGCGGGACTCCAACGAGCCCGGCTCGCGGAGTCCACGGGCGCGTGGCTCGCGGGAATGCAAGAGGCACGGCAGCGGGGCGCCACGTGCCCCGTCGCGTCCGGGGTCCCCGTCAGGAGGCGCGGCGCTCCGGATCGTGGTGGATCTCGACGCCGCCGGAGTCACCGAAGGTGAGACGGCAGGTGTCGGCGCGGTACGTGGCCACGGACACCGCGGCGGTACGGCCCTCGGCAAGGAAACGGGTCGTGACGACGAGCACCGGCGCGCCGGGCAGCCGGTCGAGCGCCTTGGCGTCGTCCGCGCGGGCCGAGCCGAGTTCGACGGCACTGTCCTGGCTTTCGAGCGCGAGCCGCTGCAGCTCGCGCAGCACGGCACGCGCGCGTGCCGGACCGGAGGGCGCCGCGATCGCGGAGAGGTCGGGCACCGACGAAGCGGGGATGTAGAGCAGCTCGGCGGCGACCGGCTGGCCGTGCGTCACGCGCATACGGCGCACCGTGTGCACCGTCTCGTCGGCCCCGGTCTCCAGGATGCGGGCCACGGCCGCGGGCGGAACCGACCGGGTGCAGTCCGCCGGCTGCCAGACGTCACCGACGGCGCCCGGCCACACGTGCTCGGCGGCCCCCACGGCCACACCCATGCGCGGCGGCGCGACGGTGGTACCGACTCCGCGACGGCGCTGCAGGCGTCCCTCCAGCTCCAGCTGCTCGAGTGCCTGCCGGAGCGTGGCGCGGGCGACCCCGAACCGGGCGGCCAGATCGCGCTCGTTCGGAAGGATCTCCCCCACCGAGAACTCGGCGTCGAGTGCCTCACTGAGCACGGTCTTGAGGTGCCAGTACTTCGGCTCCGGCACCGTTTCCAGCTGAGTGGTCCCCACCCTGTCCTCCGCAATCGCCGTGTCCCCGGCGGCGTTTCAGCGCCTTGTTTATTAAAGGTCCTTGCACTATGCCTGCGACGATAAGCCGGGCCCCACCCTTGGTCAAGACCAATCCTCGATCCGCATCAGGCATGCAAGTCAGATCGACGGGAGAGTTCACGGACTGTTCGTGATCGGCACGCGCGCGTGGAGCGGGTCTGCGGGAGCACGGAACGGCGACGCCACGAAGGGCATGGGCACGCCACGACACGCTGATCAGGCGCTAGTCGAGGCAGGCAGACGATCAGCGCGAGGCGAGGGGGACGAGCTTGTCCGGGTTGCGCACCACGTAGACACGCTGGATCCGCCCGTCGGCCACCTCCAGCTGGAAGACCGTGTCGGGCTTGCCGCCCGACAGGACAAGCGCCGCCGGGCCGCCGTTGATCTCCAGGAAGCGGATCTCCAGATCCGGGATCCCCTCGCGGCCCACCGCGGCGAGGAAGCGGCCCACCTTGTCGGCCGACTCGATGACGCGCAGGGGCGCCTTGGACTTGCCGCCGCTGTCGCCCACCAGCTGTACGCCGGGTGCCAGCAGGGACATCAGCCCCTCCAGGTCGCCACCCGCCGCCGCGGCGAGGAACCGCTCGGTGAGGTCGCGCCGCTCGCCGGGGTCCACGTCGTAGCGCGGCCTGCGTTCGTCGACGTGCCTGCGCGCCCGGGCCGCCAGCTGCCGCACCGCGGACTCGTTACGGTCGAGAGTGGCGGCGATCTCGGCGAACGGGAATCCGAAGGCCTCCCGCAGGACGAACACCGCGCGCTCCAGAGGTGACAACGACTCCAGGACGACGAGGACGGCGAACGACACGGAGTCGGCGAGCACGGCCTGTTCCGCGGTGTCCGCGACGGTCGGGCCGAAGTCCGTCACCAGGGGCTCGGGCAGCCAGGGCCCCACGTACGTCTCGCGCCGGGACCGGACTTGGCGCAGCCGGTCGAGAGCTAGGCGCGTGGTGATCCGCACCAGATAACTGCGTGGCTCGCGCACGTCCGTCCGATCGTCGGAGGACCAGCGCAGCCATGCCTCCTGGACGACGTCCTCCGCGTCGGCCACGCGGCCGAGCATGCGGTAGGCGACTCCCATCAGCACGGGCCGGTGTTCTACGAAGGCATCGGTCGCGGTGTCGGTTGCCACGCCCCCATCCCAGCGGACGGGTCCGGTCCTGTCCAGCAACGCGTTCTCCTTGCAGCGGCATCCCGCCACAAATCCTGGAACGAGGACTACCCGCCAGTAGCCTTTGCTGACAAGCTGTCTACGCGTCGGCGCTTCACGCGGCCCCAACGGGCCGATGACGCCTGGGCACACGAGATCCCGGTGCGTCCCCAGACGAGGAGTCAGCAATATGGCCGAAACGGTCTCCTTCCCGGTCGAATCCCCCCAAGGCCCCCAAACGGTGTCCCTCGCCTACACACGCGTGGGCGCGGGTGAGCCACTCCTCCTCCTGCACGGCATCGGCCACCACCGCCAGGCGTGGGACCCGGTGATCGACATCCTGGCGACCGAGCGCGACGTCATAGCGGTCGACCTGCCCGGATTCGGCGAGTCCCCCGCGCTGCCCGACGGGCTGGCCTACGACCTGTCGACGGTGGTGCCCGCACTCGCCTCGCTCTGCGAGGCGCTGGAGATCGAGCGCCCGCATGTCGCGGGCAATTCGCTGGGCGGGCTGCTGGCCCTCGAGTTGGGCCGCGAGAAGCTCGTACGGTCCGTCACGGCGCTGGCGCCCGCGGGGTTCTGGACGGAGGCCGAGCGCCGGTACGCCTTCAGCACGCTGCTGGCGATGCGGCAGGGGGCACGGCTGCTGCCGGTGCCGCTGATCGAACGGCTCTCGCGCACGGCGGCCGGGCGTGCCGCCCTGACCAGCACCATCTACGCGCGCCCGGGCCGCCGTTCGGCCGAGGCCGTGGTCGCCGAGACCCTGGCGCTGCGCAACGCGACCGGGTTCGCGCCGACGCTCACGGCGGGGCGGCAGGTGCTCTTCAAGGACGACGTTCCAGGAGTCCCGGTCACCGTCGCCTGGGGTACCCGGGACCGCCTGCTGCTGCACCGCCAGGGGGTCCGCGCCAAGCGCGTCATCCCCGGCGCGCGGCTGGTGCGGCTGCCCGGGTGCGGACACGTCCCGATGAACGACGACCCCGCGCTCGTGGCCCGGATCGTCCTCGACACGAGCCGCTGAGCCCTTCGGGCTCGTCTCCCACCTCGCTAAGCCGCGAAGTGCCCCTGGACGGGCTGGATTTTCCAGCCCGTCCGGTGTTTGACCGGCGCGCGTCGATCCCCGCGTGTCCGGTTCCCCTATGCCTGCGGCCAGTTGTTCACTTGGGGTTTGTGTGTGCGCTGCGGCGCACGAGTAGTTGTGGCATCGCATCTTGGTCCGACCCGTCACTGGAGGCCATCCATGTCCCACAACCCGTCCCCCGGCCGGCGCTCCGTACTGCGCGGCTCCCTCGCGGCGTCCGCCGCGCTGGCCCTGCCCACCGCGGGCGCCCTGGCGGCCGCGGCCCCCGCCCAGGCGCTGTCGGGCCGACCGCGTGCCGCATGGGGCGTGCAGGCGGGCGATGTGACCACATCCTCGGGCCTGGTGTGGGTGCGTTCCGACCGGCCCGCGCGGATGATCGTGGAGACCGCCGCCACCGAGTCCTTCCGTAATCCGCACAGATGGCAGGGGCCTCTCCTCGGCCCGGACACGGACTTCACGGGTACGGTCCCGCTTCGCGGCCTGCCGCCCGGCGAGCAGATCCACTACCGGGTCACGCTGGCCGACCCCGAGGACTACCGCCGCACCGGTGAGCCGGTCCTCGGCACCTTCCGCACCGCGCCCGCCAAGCGGCGCGAGGGAGTGCGGTTCCTGTGGTCGGGCGACATCGTGGGGCAGGGCTGGGGCATCAACCCGGACATCGGCGGCCTCTACGCGTACGAGGAGATGCGCAAGCTCAACCCGGACTTCTTCCTGTGCAGCGGTGACTCCATCTACGCGGACGGGCCGCTGTCGTCGACGGTGACGCTGCCCGACGGCCGCACCTGGCGGAACGTCACCACCGAGGAGAAGTCCAAGGTCGCGGAGACGCTCGCCGAGTACCGGGGCAACTTCCGCTACCCGCTCCTCGACGAGAACGTGCGCCGGTTCAACGCGCAGGTGCCGACGATCGCCCAGTGGGACGACCACGAGGTCGTCAACAACTGGTACCCGGGCGAGATCCTCACCGACAGCCGCTACACGGTGAAGGACGTCGACACGCTGGCCACCCGCGCCCGCCAGGCCTTCAGCGAGTACTTCCCGATCTCCACGCTGCCCTCGACGGGCGAGGACGGCCGGGTCCACCGGGTCGTCCACCACGGTCCGCTGCTGGACGTCTTCGTCCTGGACATGCGTACCTACCGCAACGCCAACTCGCCCGGCCGGCAGACCGACGACACCACGGGCATCCTGGGCGCGGAGCAGCTGGCCTGGCTGAAGCAGGAGCTGTCGCGTTCGCGCGCGGTGTGGAAGGTGATCGCCGCCGACATGCCGCTCGGCCTGGTCGTGCCCGACGGCGCGACGGACATCGAGGCCGTCGCGCAGGGCGACCCGGGCGCGCCGCTCGGCCGTGAGCTGCAGATCGCCGAGCTGCTGCGGTTCATCAAATACCGCCGGATCACGGGCACGGTGTGGCTGACGGCGGATGTGCACTACACGTCGGCGCAGCACTACGACCCGTCGCGTGCGGCCTTCCAGGACTTCGAGCCGTTCTGGGAGTTCGTCTCCGGTCCGCTGGCGGCGGGCGGCTTCCCCGCGAACGCGCTGGACAACACCTTCGGGCCCGACCGGGTCTTCGTGCAGGCGCCCACGAAGGCGAACGTGTCGCCGATGGAGTCGCCGCAGTACTTCGGCGAGGTCGACATCGACGGTGAGAGCGGCGAGTTGACGGTCCGGCTGCGGGCCACGGGGGGTTCGGTGCTGTTCACCAAGGTGCTGCAGCCGGGTCGTGTGGGTCAGTAGTCCGTCGTAACCGGTTCGCGCCGAGGAGACTCGCGCGTTCCAACCGACGCGTGCGGCGGGACGTCCCCCTCGGGGCGCCCGCCGCCGCTGTTCCGTCCGGCTGACGGTCCGGCACCCTCGCCGACCAGATTCGCGAGCCTCACAGTACGAGGCTCACACTGCCCCACACTGTCCTGACCTGGGCCTTTGCTGCACTGGCGATTGAACGTGAAATTACTGCAAAAAGGACAGTTACCGCTTTACCCGTCAGTCACAATTCGTTCGTGATCACGCAACACCTCTCCTTCACAGTGGATGCATGAAGCGAGAGATGTCTGACGTAACCCGTGCCAAGCACGGTCGTCCCGTACACCACTGGCGGCGGGACGTGGTCGAACTGGCGGCACTGTTCACGGCCGTCGCGGTGGCCGACGCCGTGGCGAACCTGGTCGGGCACGGGCCCGACGGCCCCGCCCTGCTCGCGGTCTCGGCCGTGGCGCTGATCGCCACGGCGGCGTTCCACACATGGTGGTCACGACGCCACGGTCACGCTCCGCCCACGAGCGATACCGGCGCCCCGCCGCTCGTCGCCGCCGAGCAGGCCGGGCCGTCAGCAGCCGGAGCGGCGGCCGCCACGGGGCTGTCCACCGCCGCGGCACCGTCCGCCGACGCGACGACGCTGTGGCGGATGCGGACCACCGTCCGTGACGAGCCCGGTTCGCTGGCCGCGCTGTGCACCGCGCTCGCCCACCACCAGGTCGACATCCTGAGCCTGCAGACGCATCCGCTGGCCGAGGGCACCGTCGACGAGTTCCTGCTGCGCGCCCCCGCCGAGCTGCCCGCGGGCGAGGTCACCCGCGCCATCTCCCACGCGGGCGGCACCGGCATCTGGATCGAACGGGCGGACGCCCACGACCTGGTGGACGCGCCGACACGCGTCCTGAGCCTGGCCACGCGCACCGCACTGGACGGCGCCGAACTGCCGCTGGCACTGCGCCAGTTGCTCGGCCGGTGCACGATCCGCTCACTGCCCGCGGCCCCGGACGACCGCGGCGGCGAGAACAACGCTCCTGTCGAGGGCGCTCTCGAGGACACGGTGATGCGGCTGCGGGCGCCCGAAGGCGGTGTGATCACGGTGGAGCGGCCGTATCTGCCCTTCACGCCGACCGAGTTCGCGCGCGCCCGTGCGCTCGTCGAGCTGGACACCCGGCTGGGCCCGCGCGTGCCGCGCAGCAAGGACGTGCTGACGCTGCCGCAGGGCAGCGCCATAACGGTACGCAGGGCGGACACCGCCGATCTGGAGGCCGCCAAGGACATGCACGAGCGGTGCTCCAAGCGCACCCTGAGCATGCGGTACCACGGCCCTGTCCCCGACGCCGACCGCTACCTGGGCCACCTGCTCAGCCCGCGCTTCGGCCGCACCCTCGCCGTCCAGACCGACACCGGCCGCATCGTCGCCCTCGGCCATCTCCTGTGGGACGGCGACGAGACGGAGGTCGCGCTGCTCGTCGAGGACGAGTGGCAGCGCCACGGCATCGGCAGTGAACTCCTCGGCCGTCTGGTCACGATGGCCGTCGAGGCGGGTGCCGAGAGCGTGTACGCGGTGACGCAGGCCTCCAACACGGGGATGGTCGCCGCCATGCGCGGCCTCGGTCTGCCCCTCGACTACCAGATCGAGGAGGGCACGCTGGTGATCACGGCCCGCCTCGACGCGACGCCGGTGCGTTCGCGTCTGCCGTACGACCACCAAAGCGGTGCCGGTCAGGACCGCCAGTTCGCACGGGACCGGCAGGACTGACGGGACCGGCGCGACCAGGAGCGACCGCTGGACCACTGGGCGGGGCGGCCGGACGAGGCCGCCCCGCCCAGCCGTTCACGCGCCCCGGGCCCCGTTCAGCGCATGATCCAGGTCGTGCCACAGGTCGTCGACGTCCTCGAGGCCGACCGACAGGCGCAGCAGCCGGTCGCTGACTCCGCACGACCGGCGGTCATCGCCAGCCACGATCCGATGGCTGATGGACGCGGGGTGCTGGATGAGCGTGTCGACGCTGCCCAGGCTGACGGCTGGGGTGATCAGCCGTACCCCGGCGATCACCTCGTGCGGGTCGTCCCGTACCTCGAAGGCGACCATGGCACCGCCAAGGCGGGGGTAGTGGACACGCGCGACGCGCGGGTCGGCGGCGAGCCTGCGCGCGAGTTCTGACGCTGTCGCCGATGCCGCACGCACGCGTACCGGCAGGGTCGCGAGCCCCCGCAGCAGCAGGTAGCCGGCCAGCGGATGCAGTACGCCGCCGGTGGCGAACCGCACCTGCCGCAGGCGGCGCCCGAACTCCTCGTCGCAGGCCACCACTCCGCCGAGTACGTCCCCGTGCCCGCCCAGATACTTGGTGGCGCTGTGCAGCACCAGCCGGGCCCCGGACTCGGCAGGCCGCTGCAGCACCGGTGTGGCGAACGTGTTGTCGGCGAGCAGCGGCACGGAGCCGCAGTCGTGCGCGACGGCACGCAGATCGATCTCGGCCAGCGTCGGGTTCGCGGGTGACTCGACGAGTACGAGCCCGGTGTCCGGCCGCAGGGCGTCCGCGATTCCGGCCGGGTCGGTCCAGGTGACCTCCGAGCCCAGGAGCCCGGCCGACAGCAGGTGGTCGCTGCAGCCGTACAGCGGGCGCACGGCGACCACATGGCGAAGGCCGACGGAGTTGCGTACGAGCAGCACCGCGGTGAGGGCGGCCATGCCGCTGGCGAAGGCGACCGCGCTCTCGGTGCCCTCCAGCCGTGCGAGTGCCGTCTCGAAGCGGGCCACGGTCGGATTGCCGAGACGCCCGTAGACCGGCGTACCGGACGGCTCGGTGCCGTCGGCGGCGAACGCGTCGATGCGGGCGGCCTCGCCACGGCTGTCGTACGACGGGTAGGTGGTGGACAGATCGATCGGGGGCGCGTGCAGGCCGAGCCCGGCGAGGTCGTCGCGGCCCGCGTGGACGGCTTCGGTGGCCAGCGCTCGGTAGGCCCTGGGCCCGGTCGCCGGGGCCCTACGTACGGTGTCGTCGTCGATGTCGGTGTCCATGGGCGACAGGGTGAACAAGGGCCGGAGTGATGACGCCGCAGTCCGTGCTACGTTCGGCGGATGCCCGAATCCGTCGTACTTGATCCGGTTGACCTGCACATTCTGCGGCTTCTGCAGAACGACGCACGCACCACGTACCGCGACCTCGCCGCGCAGGTAGGCGTCGCGCCCTCGACATGCCTGGACCGGGTGGCGCGGCTGCGCCGCTCCGGGGTGATCCTGGGCCACCGCCTCCGTCTGGACCCGGCGAAACTGGGGCGCGGGCTTGAGGCACTGCTCTCGGTCCAGGTGCGCCCGCACCGGCGGGAGCTCGTAGGGCCGTTCGTGGAGCGGATCCGGTCGCTGCCGGAGGCGCGCACCGTCTTCCATCTCACGGGCCCGGACGACTACCTCGTCCATGTCGCCGTGGCCGACGCGGCCGACCTGCAGCGGCTGGTGCTGGACGAGTTCACGGCGCGCCGCGAAGTCGCGCGGGTCGAGACGCGGTTGATCTTCCAGCAGTGGGAGTGCGGCCCGCTGCTCCCGCCGGAAGCCGCGTGACCCCGAACCATCGTCACCCCCGGACGCCGTGAGGCCTGAATCCCCGTGACGCGGCCCGCTTCCCCGTACAAGGATGGCCGTATGTCAGAGACCACGAGCCCGAGCCAGAGCCAGAGCCCGCTGCCCCGCGAAGTCGCCGACGCCTACGTCGACGAGCTCATCGCCCTCGACCCCGTGACCGGTACGTATCTCGGTGTGAAGGAGAGTTCCAGCAAGCTGCCCGACTTCTCCCCCGCGGGCCAGGAGGCGCTCGCGGAGCTCGCCCGGCGCACCCTCGCCCGGCTCGACGAAGCAGAGCGCCGTCCTGGCGCCGACAGCGGCATCGAGCGCCGCTGCGGGAAGCTGCTGCGCGAGCGGCTCACCGCCGAGCTGGCCGTGCACGACGCCGACGAAGGCCTGCGTGCCGTCAGCAATCTGTCCTCGCCCGCGCACTCGGTGCGTACGGTGTTCACCGTGACGCCCGCGGCGACGGAGGAGGACTGGGCCGCCATCGCGGAGCGGCTGAGGGGCGTCCCGGCCGCCCTGGAGGGCTACCGTGACTCGCTCGCGGTCGGTCTGGAACGGAAGTTGTACGCCGGTCCGCGCCCGACCGCGACCTTCATCGAGCAGCTGTCGGAGTGGGCGGACACGGACGGCTCCGGTCGCGGCTGGTTCGAGGACTTCGCCTCCGCAGGGCCGGATGAGCTGCGGACCGAGCTGGACGAGGCCGCGGGCAAGGCCACCGCGTCCGTCGTCGCCCTGCGCGACTGGATGCGCGACGTGTACGCGCCGACGATCGAGGGCGCACCGAACACGGTGGGCCGCGAGCGGTACGCCCGCTGGTCCCGCTACTACAACGGCACGGACCTCGATCTGGACGAGGCGTACGCGTACGGCTGGTCCGAGTACCACCGCCTTCTCGGCGAGATGAAGACCGAGGCCGAGAAGATCCTTCCCGGTGCGGCCACGCCGTGGGTGGCGCTGGCCCATCTCGACGAGCACGGCACGCACATCGAGGGCGTCGACGAGGTGCAGCGCTGGCTCCAGGGCCTCATGGACGAGGCGATCGAGGCGCTGGACGGCATGCACTTCGAGCTGGCCGAGCGGGTACGGAGGGTGGAGTCCCGTATCGCCCCGCCGGGGAGCGCCGCGGCTCCGTACTACACGCCCCCGTCGGAGGACTTCTCCCGCCCCGGGTGCACCTGGCTGCCGACGATGGGGCAGACGCGCTTCCCGGTCTACGACCTGGTGTCGACCTGGTACCACGAGGGCGTGCCCGGCCACCACCTGCAACTGGCGCAGTGGACGCACGTCCGGGAGGACCTGTCCCGCTACCAGGCGAGCGTCGGCGGCGTGAGCGCCAACTGCGAGGGCTGGGCGCTGTATGCCGAGCGGCTCATGGACGAGCTCGGCTTCCTCACCGACGCGGAGCGGCGCCTCGGCTACCTCGACGCGCAGATGATGCGTGCCGCGCGCGTCATCGTCGACATCGGCATGCACCTGGAGCTGGAGATTCCGGCGGACTCGCCGTTCCACCCCGGCGAGCGCTGGACTCCGGAGCTGGCACAGGAGTTCTTCGCGGCGCACAGCAGCCGCCCTGCGGACTTCGTCGAGAGCGAGCTGACCCGCTATCTGTCCATCCCGGGCCAGGCCATCGGCTACAAGCTCGGCGAACGCGCGTGGCTGCTCGGCCGCGAGAACGCGCAGAAGCGGCACGGTGACGCCTTCGACGCGAAGGCCTGGCACATGGCGGCGCTGTCGCAGGGGTCGCTGGGACTCGACGACCTGGTGGACGAGCTGTCGAAGCTCTGAGCCGGTTGCTCTTCGGCGGCGGCCGACGCGGTCCGCGGACGCGGACGCGGCGGCCGCCGCCGGGTGCAGGGGGCCACGCGCCGCGCTCGGGGTCGAACGCGCGGGAGGCGCGGTGGAGTTCCGCGCGGGAAGCGCGGCGCAGGTCCGCGCGCGAGCTGCGGCGCAGTGCCGCGCGGGAAGCGCGGTGTGGCTCGGCCAAGGAACCGGCACCGGCACCGGCACCGGCACCGGCCTCAACGGCGGAAGCCTCCCTCCGAGTTGATGACCTGGCCCGTGATCCACTCGGCCTCGTCCGTCGCCAGCCAGGCGATGAGGCGGGCCGGGTCGTCGGGCATGCCCCACCGGCCCGCCGGGAACATGCCGGCGACGCTCTCGTAAGCCTCGCCTGACAGGTAATCCGTGTCCACCGGGCCGGGGTTGACCGTGTTCACGGTGATCGCGTGCTCGGCGAGCGTCGTCGCGAGGGAACGTGTGACGGACGCCAGGGCGCCCTTCTGCAGCCCGTACGCGATCTCGCCCGGCATACCGCCCGCGATGTCCTGTCCCGAGGTCATCATCACCACCCGCCCGCCGGGCGTACGGGGCGGTGGCTCGGCGCGCAGCCGGGCGAAGGCCTGGACGAGCAGGATCACGGAGCGCGTGTCGATCGCCCAGTGTGCGTCCAGCATCCGGGCGTCGATGGTGTCGAGGGTGCCGTCGTCACCGCTGAGCGCGTGGTTGGCGACGAGGATGTCGAGCCGGCCGCCCAGCGCCTCGGTGGCGGTACGGACGAGCTCGGCCGGGGCCGCGGGGTCGGACAGATCCCCAGGCCCGTCGAGAACCCGTGCGCCGGGGTCGGCCCGAGCCTCCCGCACCCCGGTGACGACGTCCTCCGGCCAGTCGGCGCCCCAGGGATGGGCTGCGTCGTGCGGCACGTGGTGGTGCAGATACACGCTCGCCCCGTACGCGACGAGGCGGCGGGCCACGGCGTAACCGATGCCGCCGCGGCGGCTCGCACCGGTGACGAGCGCGGTACGCCCGCGCAACGGAAGCGGGTTACGGCGCAGCTGTGCGGCGGTGGGGTGCGGAAGTCGGGGCATGACAGATCATGATGCGCTCCGGTACCGCCGTCGGGCACGCGATTTTCGCCCGCCGCCATCGTTCTGCGACGGCCGACGTGGGCACGCGCCGCTGGGGGCACGCGCCGCTGGGGGCACGCACGCCCCTGAGGGCCCGCACGCCGCTGGCTGCCCGCCCCGGCGCGCCCTCAGCACCCGCAGTCGTCCCCGTCCACCGGCGCCGTCAGCGGGTCGGCCGGGCGCTGGTCGGGGCCCTCCCAGGTCTCGTACGCGAAGCCCTCGCGCACCCAGTACTCGAAGCCGCCGAGCATCTCCTTGACCTGGAAGCCGAGTTCGGCGAGGGCCAGGGCGGCGCGCGTCGCGCCGTTGCAGCCGGGGCCCCAGCAGTAGGTGACGACCGGCACGGACCGGTCGAGCAGTTGCTCCGCCTGCTGCGGTATGAGGGCGGTCGGCAGGTGGACGGCGCCTGGCACATGGCCCTGGTCCCAGGCCTCGGTGGACCGGGAGTCGACGACGACGAAGCCGGGATCGCCGTCGCCGGCGAGCGCGGCGGCCACGTCGGACACGTCGGCGTGGAAGGCGAGGCTCGCGCCGAAGTAGGCGGCGGCAGCGGCCGGAGAGGCCGGGGGGACCCGCAGGACGGGGTTGGCGGCGGCCGGGCTGATGCCGGGGGTGGGGCTGGTCGCGGTCATGGTCTCGGTCCTCGCAAGGTCTGGCGCTGGTGCTGGTGTCAGAAAATCTACGGGCCATGATCGTCGCGCTGAAGGCACGATCCCCGGCATCCACCTTGATCAGCCGGGGATTCCCCTGGTATCTCTCGGCCATGACCGGTTATTCCACGGACGCCACCGACTGGGGCATCCTCGAGGCCCTGCAGCGCGACGGGCGCGCGAGTTACGCGGAGCTGGCGCGGGCCGTCTCCATGTCCGCGAGCGCCGTCACCGAACGGGTGCGCCGGCTCGAGGAGGCGGGCGTCATCCAGGGCTACGCGGCCGTGGTCGACCCGGATCGGCTCGGGCTGCCCATCCTCGCGTTCGTCCGGCTGCGCTACCCGAACGGCAACTACAAGCCGTTCCACGACATGGTCGACGCGACACCCGAGATCCTCGAGGCCCACCACGTCACGGGCGACGACTGCTTCGTGATCAAGGTCGCCGCACGCTCTATGCGCCATCTCGAGGAGATCTCGGGCAAGATCGGCACCCTGGGGTCGGTCACCACGAGCGTCGTCTACTCCTCGCCGTTGCCGCGCCGCCCGCTGACCCGCTGACCCGCTGACCCGCTGACCCGCTGACCCGGATCGTCCCGCACCGCCCCCTGATTCGCTGACCCGGTCCCCCTGACTGGCTGACCCGGGTCGCCCCCTGACTCGCCGACCCGGGTAGCCCCGAGCCGCCCCCTACTCGCCGCCCCGGGTCGTCCCGCGCTGCCGCACCACCGACCCGGACCTGCCCTTGACGACCTCCAGCTGCGCATGGACACGGCGGCGCAGGTCCGCGACATGGCTGACGATGCCGACGCTGCGGTCGCGCTCCCGGAGGGAGTCGAGGACGTCCAGGACCTCGTCGAGCGTCTGGTCGTCGAGGCTGCCGAAGCCCTCGTCGATGAAGAGCGTGTCGAGCCGGACCCCGCCCGCCTCGTCGGTCACGACGTCGGCGAGGCCCAGCGCGAGCGCGAGCGACGCGAAGAACGTCTCGCCGCCGGAGAGCGTCGTGGTGTCGCGCTCGCGCCCCGTCCAGGCGTCGACGACGTGCAGGCCGAGGCCCGAACGGCCGCGCCCCGTACGGTCGTCGGAGTGCACCAGCGTGTACCGGCCGGACGACATGCGCTGCAGCCGCACGGTCGCGGCGGCCGCGACCTGTTCGAGGCGTGCGGCGAGCACATAGGACTCCAGGCGCATCTTGCGCTCGTTGTCCGCGGAGGTGCCCGCCGCGAGCCCGGCGAGGCGGGCCACGCGGTCGTACTCCTCACGCAGCGGGGCGAGTCGGCGGACCGATGCCGCACATCTCGCGGACAACCGGTCCAGTTCGGCGCACCGCCGCGCGGCCGCGTCCCGCGCGGACGCGGCGTCGCGCACCCGCCGGTCGGCGAGGTCGGCGGCATGTTCGGCGGCCCGGACGTCCGCGGGCGGCAGCTGCGCGGCCGCGGCCGTGTCGCGCTCCGCGAGGACCGCACGTACCGCCGCCTCCTCCTGCTGCCAGGCGTCGATCCGGTGCTGGAGCTCGCGGTGCCCCGCGTCGTCGAGCAGGGCGGCCGCCGCGGCTTCCGGCGTGTCGAACCCGGCCCGGAAGGCGGCGTCGGCGAGTCGCGCGTCGGCGTCCTTGCGCCGCTGGGCCGTGTCCTCGGCGATCCTGGCGGCATCGGCGGCCTCGGTCAGCATCGCCGCCTGCCGTTCCAGCTGGGCGGCCCGGGCCGCGACGCTGACCGCGGCACCCCGCGCCTGCGCCAACTCCTCCTCCAACGAGGCCCTTTCACGATCGAGGAGCTCACGCCGGGAGGCACGCGACGCGGCACGCTGCCCGGCCTCCTGACGGGCCCCGAGCCTTCGCTCGTGCTCGCGCTCGGCCTGGTCGAGTGCCTCGCGGGCCGCGTGCAGCCCGGACGCGAGGTCACGCGCCTCGGTGTGCTGTCGCTGCACGTCCTCGTAAATCTCGGCGAGTTGGGTGGTGGGCGCCTCGCCGGCGGCCTCCGTGGCGGCGGCGAGCTGTGCCCGTACGACACTCAGCCGCTGCTCGGCTTCGGCGCGCGCCTCGTCGGCGTGGCGGTGGGCGGCCAGTGCGGCGTCCTCGGCCTGCTGGTCGACGTGGCCGGCGGCCTTCGGGGCGGGCGCCGGGTGTTCGGTGGCGCCGCAGACGGCACACGGCGCACCCTCGGTGAGGTTCGCGGCGAGCTCGGCTGCGATGTTCTGAAGGCGCTGTTCCTTGAGCGTCAACCAGTTCTCATGGGCGGCCGTGGCACGCTCGCGTGCGGTCATCGACCGCTCGTATGCCTCTGTGGCCTCGGCGGAGAGCTGGTCGCGGCGCCGGGCGGCGGCCAGCCTGTCCCGAGCCGGCTCGAGCCGCCCGGCGAAGTGCTCGGCGCGCGTTGCGGCTTCCTGGGCGGAGTCGATACGTGCCTGGAGGGCGGTGCGTGTCTCCTCCCATGCGGCAAGCCAGCCCGCCGCGTCCTGGAGGAAGTCCTCGTCGGCGCGCTCCTGGCGGTCCAGTTCGGCGCGCTCGGTGGCCAGTTCGGCGAGTCGGCGCTCGGCTCGACGGGCCGATTCGAGGCCGCCCAGCTCCTCGGCGGCCTTGCGGGCTGCGGCCGCGAGCCCCGACGCACTGGTGTCCGCGAACGTCTCGGGCAGTGCGCCACGCGCGCGTGCCTCTTCCACAGCGGCCCGACGGTGCTCGCGCTCGGCGGCCTCGCGCAGGTCCAGGGCGGGAGCCACGGACTCGGCCTTGCGGGCACGCTCCATCCGGGTCCGGTGCATGCGGTACTCGTCGGCACGCGCGTCGAGCCGCTCGGAGCGTTCGCGCGCCTCGGCGAGCCGTCGCTGCAGCCGGGCCACTTCCCGGGCGTCGGCGAGCTGCCTCTGCGCCGCGCCCCCCGCCGACTCGGCGGCGGACAGGGCGGCGTGCGCGATGGTGAGCCGCTCGCGGGCGCCGGCGCGGGCGACGGCGGCCCAGGCGAGTACGGCCTCGGCGAGGCCCGGATCGCCGGGCGTGAGGTCGGGCAGCGGCAGCTCCACGGTGTCTCCCGCGGCCTGCTGCATACGGTGGGCGTCGGCCAGCAACTGCGTGTCGCCTTCGCGTACTTCGGCCTCAGCACCGCGCCGCCGCTCGGCCAGGCGCTGCTCGACCGCGGCGAACCTGCCGGTGTCGAAGAGCCGCCCGAGCAGCTTGCCGCGCGCCTCCGCGTCGGCCCTCAGAAAGCGTGCGAAGTCACCCTGCGGCAACAGCACGACCTGGCAGAACTGCTCCTTGCTCATACCGAGGAGCTGGCTGATCTCCTCGCCGATCTCCTGGTGGGAGCGGCTGAGGTCCTTCCAGGAGCCCGCCACGGCGTCGTACTCGCGCAGCCAGCTCTGGGCCTTCTCGGTGGTGGTGCCGGTGCCGCGCTTCTTCGGGCGCTCCCACGGGGGCTGCCGGGTGATCTCCAGCCGGCGCCCGGCGACGGTGAGTTCGAGGCAGACCTCGGTGCGGGTGGCGGGCGACGCATGGTCGCTGCGCAGGTTCGTCCCCTGGCCGGCGCTTTGCCGGGCGCCCGGTACCGAGCCGTACAGCCCGTAGCACACGGCGTCCAGAACGGACGTCTTCCCCGCGCCGGTCGGTCCGTGCAGCAGGAACAGCCCGGCGGTCGACAGGTCGTCGAAGTCGACCTGCTGAGTGGTACCGAAGGGCCCGAAGGCCGTCATACGCAGCCGATGCAGCCTCACCGGGCGACCTCACGCAGGTTTTTGCCCCTGCCGTGGTCATCCTGGCGCCCGCGCACGCCCTCCTGCAGGACCGCGTCCTCGGCGCGCACGGCGTCGAACGCGTCCTGCAGCACCTCGCGTTCCCGCTCGTCCGGTCCCGCGCCGCGCACATGGGCCACGAAGTCCTCCGCGATCTGCTGGTCGCTGCGCCCCTTGAGGCGCTGCCCGTATGACACGTCCGGGTCCTCGGGGGCCCGGTCGGGCTCGAAGACCAGGCTGAGGGTGTGGGGGAAGCGTTCGGTGAGCCGGCCCATGGGCTCGGCCGGGCGCACGGCGTCGGTGAGGGTGGCCTCGACCCACGCCTCCTCGTAGCGCGCGAGCCGCGGGTCCTCGAGCAACTCCTCCAGCGGCCCCCGGATGCGGGCGAGCGCCCGTGGCACCGGGCAGTCGATGCGCTCGGCGTCCAGCTCACCGTCCGGCCCGAGGTCGACGAGCCACATGCTCTTGCGGTGGTCGGCCTCCGAGAAGGAGTACGGAAGGGGGGACCCGGAGTAGCGCACGCGCTCGGTGATGGTCTGGCTGCCGTGCAGATGCCCGAGCGCCACATAGTCGACGCCGTCGAAGACCCCGGACGGTACGGCGGCGACACCCCCGACGGTGATGTCGCGCTCGCTGTCGCTGGCCTCGCCGCCGGTGACGAAGGCATGTGCGAGGACGACGGACCGGGTGCCGTGCGCACGGCTGGCGAGATCAGCGCGCACCCGGTCCATGGCGGCCGCCAGCACCGCTTCATGACCGGGCCTCTCCACCCCGAACTCGTCCTTGACCAGCGCTGGTTCGAGATACGGCAGTCCGTAGAACGCCACGTCCCCGTGGTCGTCGCCGAGGACCACGGGAGTGCCGACGGCGGCGGGCTCGGTGCGCAGATGGATACCGGCACGGCCGATGAGCCCGGCACCGACACCGAGGCGGCGCGCGGAGTCATGGTTGCCGGAGATCATCACGGTGGGCACGCCCAGCTCCGCGAGCCGGTGCAGTGCGTCGTCGAACAGCTCGACGGCGGCAAGCGGCGGCACCGCCCGGTCGTACACATCTCCCGACACGACCACCGCGTCCACGTCGCGCTCACGGACAGTGGCGACGAGGTGACCTATGAACTCGGCCTGGGCACCGAGCATGCTCACGCGGTGGAACGCCCGGCCGAGGTGCCAGTCGGAGGTGTGCAGGATTCTCACAGCACCGCTCCGACCTGCATGTTTACCGCTCCTCAGCCCCGTAACCGGCACGAACCAGCAGGGGGCACCCTTGTCGGCACCGACCACGCCAGTGCCGGCGGACACCGCGTCCACCACGGACCTTAGTTTGCCACCCGCGTGGGGAGTCGGATGACGGTTCAGCGCGGCATCCTGCCGTCCATCAAGAGGGCGTCCCGGGCGGGGCGGCAGACGCCCGGGATGGCGATGGCGTCGGGCAGGCCACGTCATCGCCGTCGGTCGCGGCGCGCAGCTCCGGCAGCGTCGGCGGCTCAGCGCCGAAGCGCGTGCACGTGATGGCGGCCGCGGTCGCCGCCAGGTCGAGGAGCCGGGTTACGTCCTCGCGGCCGATGCCGTGCAGAGCGGCGCGGCGATCGCCCCCGAGGAGCCCGGCGTCGTACAGCCGGTGCAACATGGCGGCGGTGAAGGAGTCGCCCGCCCCGACGGTGTCCGCGACGCTGACGGCGGGGGCGGGGCGGCGGACGATGCCGTCACGGGTGACGGCCAGGCTGCCGGCGGCACCGAGGGTCACCACGACCAGGGCGGGACCGGTGCGCTGCCAGGATGTGGCGATCTCCTCCGGTGCGCGCCCGGGGTACATCCACGCGAGATCCTCTTCGCTGACCTTGACGATGTCGGCGAGGCCGACCTGGAACTCGGTGCGGAAGCGTGCCTGCTCCCGCGAGGGCAGCAGTACAGGGCGGACATTGGGATCGAGACTGATGGTGACGGCACCCTCGGCCCGCTGCCGGGCCAGCAGTTTCTCGACGACTCCGGCGCCCGGGTCCAGTGAGGTGGCGAGCGACCCTGTGTGCAGACATCTGGTCCCGGCCGCCGGTTCGGGCGGCTCCGGCAGGTCCCAGGTGAGCCGGAAGGCGTAGTGCGCAGCGCCATGCTCGTCGAGGGCAGCGGTCGCCGTGCTGGTGCGGGGGCTGCCGGGCACCCGTCGCACCGACACTCCGGAGCCGGTCAGATGCTCGTGGAGCAGTTGACCGTGGTCGTCCTCACCGAAGTGGGTGAACAGGGTGACCGGTGTGCCCAGCCGGGCGAGGCCGACGGAGACATTGGCCGGGGAGCCGCCGGGGTGTGCGCTGCGGTCCCGGGTGGCGCCGGCGGGGCGTACCAGATCGACGAGGCTCTCTCCGACAACAGTGATCATCTGTTCTCCGTGGCAGCGGTGTAGACGTGGGCCGGGCCGACCTGGGCTCCGCGCCTCCGTGGGGTCGGCTCACCATAGGTTCCCGAGAAATATCTCGCAAGAAGTGTTAACAGAGCGGACTGCTTCTGCTAACAATTCTCCCCGTCGGCTTCGCGCCTGCCTCTCCCGAGGACAGATGCCGCATGGCTGTATGCCGCCGGTGCGGCGGCATACAGCGGCGCACATCGGGTGCGTGTTCTCCACCTATCGCTCCGTACCGCTTATCCCCCCAGTACCCCTCGGTACCGCTCAGAGAAAGAGGACCTCGCCATGCCATCGACCAGACAGACCCTCATCGCGGGCATAGCAGTTGTCGGCGTCCTGGCCACCGGTTGCGCCGGGGCAGGGGGCGGAGGTGGCAGCGGCACGGGCGAGAGCATCAACGTGCTGATGGTCGGCAATCCGCAGATGGAGGACATCGCGAAGCTGACGAAGGACACGTTCACCAAGGACACCGGCATCAAGGTGAACTTCACGATCCTTCCCGAGAACGAGCTGCGCGACAAAGTCACCCAGGACATCGCCACCCAGGCCGGCCAGTACGACGTCGCCACCATCGGTGCCTACGAAGTGCCCATCTGGAACAAGAACGGCTGGCTGCACGAGCTGGGGTCCTACGCCGACAAGGACTCCAGCTTCGACCAGAACGACCTGCTCAAGCCGATGGTGCAGTCCCTGTCCGGCGACGACGGCAAGCTCTACGCTCTCCCGTTCTACGGTGAGTCCTCCTTCCTCATGTACAACAAGGAGGTCATGGCGGAGAAGGGCATCACCATGCCCGAGCGGCCTACCTGGCAGCAGGTCGCCGACATCGCCGCCAAGGTCGACGGCGCCCGCCCCGGGATGAAGGGCATCTGTCTGCGCGGCCTGCCCGGCTGGGGTGAGCTCGGGGCGCCGCTGACGTCCGTGGTCAACACCTTCGGCGGCACCTGGTTCACCAAGGACTGGAAGGCTCAGGTCAACAGCCCTGAGTTCAAGACGGCGACGAACTTCTATGTCGACCTGGTCAAGAAGCACGGTGAGGCGGGTGCCCCGCAGGCCGGGTTCACCGAGTGCCTGAACGCCATGAGCCAGGGCAAGGTCGCGATGTGGTACGACGCGACCAGTGCCGCCGGGTCGTTGGAGGACGCCAAGTCCAGCAAGGTGGCCGGCAAGGTCGGTTACGCGTACGCGCCTGTGGCGAAGACGAAGAGCAGCGGCTGGCTGTGGGCCTGGGCGTGGGCGATGCCGAAGACCACGAAGAAGGCCGACGCCGCCTCGAAGTTCATGCTCTGGGCGTCCAGCAAGAAGTACGAGAAGTTGGTCGGCGAGGAGCTCGGCTGGGCGCGCGTTCCCGCCGGCAAGCGGGCCAGCACCTACGAGATCCCCGAGTACAAGAAGGCCGCCTCGGCATTCGGTGACATCACCCTGAAGTCCATCGAGCAGGCCGACCCGACCAACCCGGGCGTCCAGCCCAGGCCGACCGTCGGCATCCAGTTCGTGGCCATCCCCGAATTCCAGGACCTGGGAACCAAGGTGACCCAGGAGATCTCCGCGGCCATCGCCGGCAAGACCAGCGTGGACAAGGCGCTGAACGACGGCCAGAAGCTCGCCGAGGAAGTCGCGAAGAAGCACAAGTGACCTTCAATGCCCGGCCGGCCTCGGCAGCCGACCGGGCACCGCTCCACCGGCCCCGGCCTCCCCCAGTGCCTTAAGGGCCTGGGAGGTACCCCCATCCGGCAGAGGAAAGTTCATGACCACGCTCACCGTTGAACCCAAGACAGCACCGCCGCCCGTCCGCCCGCGGACGCGCACGGGCACAGCCAAGTGGAAGCGGCGCATTCCGCTGCTGCCGGCGCTGATCTTCACCATCGTCGTCACGCAGCTGCCGTTCGTGGCCACGCTCGTCATCTCCACCTTCCAGTGGAACATCCTCGAGCCGGGAGACCGGCACTTCACCGGTCTGTCCAACTACTCGTTCGTCTTCACCGACGAGCGGCTGCGCACTGCGGTGCTCAACACCGTCGTGCTCACCGCGTCGGTGGTGCTCATCAGCGTGGTTCTCGGACTCGGTCTGGCAATGCTGCTCGACCGCCGGTTCGCCGGCCGGGGGCTGGCGCGCACCCTGCTCATAGCCCCGTTCCTCGTCATGCCGGTCGCATCTGCCCTGCTGTGGAAGCACGCCATCTACAACCCCGACTACGGACTGCTCAACGGCACACTCAACGCCGTCTACCAGTTCTTCGGAGCCGCCCACGGCCCCACCGTCGACTGGGTGTCCTCCTACCCCATGCCGGCCGTGGTGATCTCGCTGGTCTGGCAGTGGACCCCGTTCATGATGCTGATCCTCCTGGCCGGCCTGCAGGCGCAGCCCGGTGACGTTCTGGAGGCGGCAAAGGTCGACGGGGCATCGCCGCTGGCGACCTTCCGCTTCATCACCCTGCCGCACCTGCGGCAGTACCTCGAGCTGGGCATCCTGCTCGGCACGATCTACGTGGTGCAGACCTTCGACGCGGTCTACACCATCACCCAGGGCGGCCCCGGCTCGGAAACGACCAACCTGCCCTACGAGGTCTACCTGACCATGTTCCGCAAGTACGAGTACGGCGAGGCGGCCGCCGCCGGTGTCGTCGTCGTGCTCGGCTCGATCGTGATCGCGACCTTCGCGCTGCGCACCATCGCGTCACTGTTCCGCGAGGAGGTATCCCGATGACCGCTCACGCAGCAGTCGACGCCCCCGGGGCGAGGCTCAAGAAGCTCCTGCGCCGTCAGGACGACCAAGGCGGTGCGCCGCGACTGTCACCGCTGTGGACCTTTGTCGCCTGGCTTGCCACGCTGGCTTTCTTCGCGCCGGTGGCATGGATGGTGCTCACCTCCTTCCACCAGGAGGCGGACGCGGCGACCAACCCGCCGACCCCCTTCGCCCCGTTCACCTTCGAGCAGTACGAAACACTGTTCAGCCGGGACATCACCCCCTTCCTCCTCAACTCGGCCATGGCCAGCGTCCTTTCGACGCTGCTGGTGCTCGCCCTGGCGGTGCCGACGGCCTATGCGCTGTCCATCAAGCCGGTCGAGAAGTGGACCGACGTGATGTTCTTCTTCCTGTCCACCAAGTTCCTCCCGGCCATAGCGGCTCTGCTGCCGGTGTACATGATCGTCAAGCAGGTCGGGATGCTGGACAACGTGTGGACGCTGGTCGTCCTCTACACCGCGATGAACCTCCCGATCGCGGTGTGGATGATGCGCTCGTTCCTCGCCGAGGTCCCCAAGGAGATCCTGGAGGCGGCCGAGGTCGACGGCGCCAACCTGCTCACCGTCCTGTGGCGGGTCGTCGCGCCGGTCGCCATGCCCGGACTCGCCGCCACCTCACTGATCTGCTTCATCTTCAGCTGGAACGAGTTCATGTTCGCCGTCAACCTCACCGCGACGCAGGCGTCGACCGCGCCGGTGTTCCTGGTCGGCTTCATCACCAACGAGGGCCTGTTCCTGGCCCGGCTGTGCGCGGCGGCCACGCTGGTGTCGCTGCCCGTCCTCATCGCCGGTTTCGCCGCCCAGGACAAGCTGGTCCGCGGCCTCTCCCTGGGAGCGGTGAAGTGAAAGCGGCCGTCATCACCCGGCCCGGGAGCATCGAGATCACCACCGTCGACGATCCGGCCCCCGGCCCGCGGGAGGTTGTCATCGAGGTGTCGGCCTGCGGACTGTGCGGCACCGATCACGGCAAGGGCGGCACGTACCTGCAGTTCGGCGTGGCCGACTACGCCACCCGGGCCACCGTCGAGCCGTACAGGATCTACAACCAGGAGATCACGATCACCGGCTCCATGGCCGTCCTGCACAGCTTCGAGCGCGCCGCCGATCTCTTCGCCACCGGCCTCATCGACCCGGACGTCTTCATCAGTGACCGCCTCCCGCCGGCGTCGTTCCCCGACGCGATCAACCGCTTCCAGGCAGATGTCGGACGCAAGATCCAGATCCAGCCCGGCCTTCTGGACGCATAGGCACCGCTCTACGCCTCTCGTACGCGGCTTCCGTCCCCGCCCCGCCTCGCCCGACCACACCCGAACGGAGCACCACCCCATGTCCCAGCAGATCCGGCGCGTACTCGTCCGGTCCATCGACGACATCACCGTCGAGCAGATACCCGCGCCAGTGGCCGGCGACGGCGAACTCCTCGTCCGCACCACCGTGGTGGGCGTCTGCGGCTCCGACACCCACGCCGCCCTCGGCCACCATCCGTTCATGCCCCTGCCCTACCGCCCCGGGCACGAGGCGGTAGGCGTCGTCGCCGCCGCGGGCCCGAACGCCGATGGGTTCGCCCCGGGCGACAGGGTGATCATCGAGCCGAACCTCTACTGCGGGCAGTGCCCCCAGTGCCGCTCCGGCCGCTACAACATCTGCCAGGAGCTGAAGGTGTTCGGCTGCCAGACCCCCGGCGCCATGACGGACCTGTTCACCATTCCCGCCGACCGCGTCCACCGCATCCCCGAGGGCATGACCGACATCGAGGCCGCTCTCGTCGAGCCGCTGGCCACCCCGGTGCACGCCGTGGCCAAGGCCGGCGACCTCACCGGGCGCAGGGTGGTCGTCCTCGGCGCCGGACCCATCGGCCTGCTCGTCCTCGCCGCCGCCAGACATGCGGGCGCCGCGAAGATCGCCCTCACAGACCTGCTGCCGGGCAAGCGGGACCGCGCCCTGCGCCTCGGCGCCGACGCCGCCCTGCCCGCCGACGCCCCCGACCTCACCGACCGTGCCCGGGAGGCGCTCGGCGGACCGGCCGACGTGGTCTTCGACTGCGTGGCACGCGAGCAGTCGATGGCGCAGGCCACCGAGCTGGTCACCAAGGGCGGCACGATCATCGTCGTCGGCGTGGGCGCCGCCGGAACCACCCCGATCCGCCTCGACCTGGTCCAGGACCGCGAGATCCGTATCGAGGGCACGCTGATGTACACGGCCGACGACTACCGCACCGCCGTCGCCCTGCTCGCCTCCGGCGCCGTCGACACCGACGAGATCGTCACCGCCACCTTCCCCCTGGACGAGGCGGCCAAGGCCTTCGCCGCATCGATCGCGCCGGACCACGTCAAGGTCCTGGTCACGGTGGAAGCGCCATAGCGCCCCCCGACGGGGAGAGTGGCGTAGCCTGCCGGGCCGGGTGAAGGCCGGTCGCCATGGACGGACGACGACTCCCGACGCCTCCCGGCCCGTATGCGAGACTTCGAGGTCGAAGCCTCGGCCGTCAGTACAGGACCGAGAGGTTGTCACAGCACGGCCCGCCCCCAGCCGCGCGACACAGAGGACACGGAGACAAGGGAGAGCCGCAGTGCCCGCCAGGACACGGTCGTCGCAGGCCGCTGTGGAGGAACGGCGTCAGGCCGTCATGCGACATGTCGTCGAACACGGCGAGACCCGCATCGACGATCTCGCCGACCTCTTCGGCGTCAGCCTGATGACGATGCACCGCGACCTCGACGACCTCGCCCAGCGTTCGCTGCTCCGCAAGGAACGCGGCCGGGCCGTCGCTTTCCCCGCGGTCACCATGGAAACAGCGACCCGCTTCCGTGAGAGCACCGCCATCTCTGCGAAGGCCGCTGTGTGTCACGCGGCGATCGGCCGTATCAGGCCCGGCAGCACGGTGCTCATGGACGACTCCACCACCCTCTTCCCCCTGGCCCCCGCTCTCGCACAGCTCGACCAGATCAGCGTCATCACCAACTCGGTCGGCCTGGCGCAGCGTCTGGGGTCGGCCCAGGGCGTGGACGTCACCCTGCTCGGCGGGCGTTACCACGGCGACTTCAACTCCTGCACGGGCCCCCAGGTCACCCGCACCCTCTCCCGCATCCGCGCCGATCTCGCCCTCATGTCCGCCACCGCTGTCCTTTCGGGCCAGCTCTTCCATCCCTTGAGCGAGTACGTCGAGGTCAAGCTGGCCATGCTTGCCTCCGCCGACCAGGCCCTGCTCCTCGTGGACCATTCGAAATTCGGCAAGACCGCCACCCACGCGTACGGCACCGTGGCCGACTACGACGCGGTCATCACCGACACCAGCACCCCCGACGCGGAGATCGCGGCCATCCGCGGTTTCGGTATACCCGTGGAAGCAGTCGACCCCGGAGACCACTCCCCGTGATACATGCCCTGTTCGAAACCCCCAGCGCCTACCGCCCCACCGCCGCGGAGATGGCCGCTCCGGTACCGCGGGTCGAAGCCGTACTGTTCGACTTCAGCAACACGATCTTCCAAATGATCGACCTGGAGACGTGGCTGCGGCGGGTCGGCGGCGCCTGCGACCGTAGGGCCATGCTGGAGGAGGACGGCGCCGTGGCCGAGATCTCGCGGCAGTTGCGGGACGCCTTCCGGCTGCCCGCCGTCGCCGCGCTGCAGGAGGGCCGCGACCTGTCTCCCGAACGGCATCGCCTCGCCATGCGGGGATGGTGGGGGCACGTGGACTTCCTGCGAGGCGTCGAGGAGATGGCCTACCGGGAACTCACCGCACCCGACGCCTGGCTGCCCTACCCCGACACCGAACCCACGCTGCGCGCATTGCGCGCCCGCGGCCTGCGCATCGGGATCGTGAGCGACTTCGCCTGGGACCTGCGGGTCCACCTGGCCCGCTCCGGGCTGGAGGACCTGGTCGACGCGTGCGTGATCTCCTGTGAGGTGGGCCGGGAGAAGCCCGACCCCCAACTGTTCCTCAAGGCGTGCGCGGACCTCGGCGCCGATCCCCGTGCCACGCTCATGGTCGGGGACAACCCGTCACGGGACGGCGGCGCCACCGCCTGCGGCCTGCGCGCCTACATCCTCCCGGCCGAACAGCGCACCGGTGAGCGGGGCCTGGCCGAAGTCCTCCGGCTCGTGACCTGACACACCACCCTCCGTGGCCGAAGGCGAGGGCACAACGCCGGGCGAGCTCGAGGGTGGTCGCCTCGCCAGACGGTCTCGTACGGCGGAAAGTCGTGCGGCAGGTACTCCCACGGGATCCCGGTGCTCACGGGATCCCGGAGCTGACGTACAGGATCGCGTTCACGATCTTCCGCGGGTAGATGTCACGGGCTCAGGCGGGCTCGGCTGTGGTGCCGCGTACGACAAGGTGCGGGGTGAGGACGACCTCGCGGGGTTCGGTGCGGCCTTGGTCGAGGCGTTCGACGGCGGCGGCCACCGCATGTCGGGCCTGCTCCCGGGCGCCCTGGCTGACGGTGGTCAGGTTGAAGCAGCTGAGCCGGGAGAGGGTGTCGTCGTCGTAGCCGACCACGGACACCCGGCCCGGGACGGCGATGCCGGCGCGTGAAAGGGCGGCCAGGACCCCGATGGCGCACTGGTCGTTGAACGCGACGACGGCGGTGGGCAGGCCCTGGCCGTCGAGGAGGTGGCGGGCGGCGCGTTCGCCGGCCGCTTCAGTGTTGTCGCCGTGCAGGACCCGGATGTACTCGTCCAGGCCGTGGCGGCGCATGGCCGTGCGGTAGCCGCGACGCCGGTCGGTGGCGATGACGCCCTTGCCGCCGTCGACGTAGACGATCTCGCGGTGACCGAGGCCGACCAGGTGGTCGACGATCTGGCCCACGCCGTCATCGTCCGCGGTGCGGACGACGTCCAGGCCGGTGCCGGCGATCCGGCGGCCGACGGTGATCACGGGGGCCTTGCGGTCCAGGGCGGCGAGCGTGTCGGCGGGGGCGGTCGGGCCCAGCAGGATCAGCGCCTCGCTACGGAAGGCCAGCAGTGTCTCGACGGCACTGTGCTCGTCGCGGGTGCGGGTCTGGGTGCTGAGGACGAGGTCGTAGCCGACCTGCTCGGCGGCCGTATGCAGATGCTCGACGAGTTCGGCGTGGAAGGGGCTGTGGATGTCCACCATGACGCCGAGCAGCCGGGTGCGCCTGCTGGCCAGCATGCTGGCGGTACGGTCGACCTGGTAGCCGAGCTCGGCGGCGGCTTTCAGGACACTCTGCCGGGTGCGCTCGCTGGGACCGGGAACACCGCGCAGCACCAGGGAGACCGACGCGGTGGACACGCCCACGCGGGCGGCCACGTCCTCGAGCCGCGGGCGTTTGCTGGTGCCGTTCCGGCGACGCTCGGCACTGTCGTCGTCCACGTGCACCTCCCGGCAGATCTCCTCGCGCAACACCCTTGACACGCTCACGAAACGAGCCGATAGTACCAGAACTTAAAGCGCTTTAAATTGTCCTGTTGTTCCAACGAAGCCAGCTCGGGGAGTGCGACGGACACCTTGCGACTCGCGCTCTCCGACTCCCCTGCCAGAGCGCCTTGTGCGCCGGAGAGGAGCCTCAGTGAGGACGCAGTCGATCGGGGTCGGCGTCATCGGCGGCGGCATGTCCGGCCGCGCACACCTGAGCGGCTGCCGAGCCACCGCGCCCACCTGCGCCGCCACCCGCTTCTGAGACCGGCAGAACCGCATTCAGCCTGCTCAGGAACGTGCCGCGACCCTGACCGCGGCCGTCGCGACCGCTCCGGCCCACCCAGCGGCCGCCGACCCACTTCCCCCTCCCAGTCGCACAGTGCCGATCCGCTTCCCCCTCCCAGTCGCACAGTGAGGTGCACAAAGCCATGAAGCACACACCCCGTCCCCGTTCCCGCAGAATCGCCCCCGTCGTGGCCGTGGCCGCGGCGGCCGCCCTGACCCTCGCGGGCTGCTCCAGCGACTCCGGCGGCAAGAAGGCCGAGGAGGCCGCGGACAACGTCTCCGCCGGCAAAGCCGACACCCCGCGCATGACGATCGCGATGGTCACGCACGCGCCCTCCGGCGACACCTTCTGGGACATCATCCGCAAGGGCGCCCAGGCCGCCGCGGCCAAGGACAACGTCAAGCTGATCTACTCCAACGACGAGAGCGCGGGCGGCCAGGCCAACCTGATCCAGAACGCCATCGACCAGAAGGTCGACGGCATCGCGGTCACCCTCGCCAAGCCGGACGCCCTGAAGGACGCCATCGCCAAGGCGCACAAGGCGGGCATCCCCGTCGTGGGCTTCAACTCCGGCATGGACCAGTGGAAGGACCAGGGGCTGCTGGAGTTCTTCGGGCAGGACGAGTCCGTCGCCGGCGAGGCCTTCGGCGAGAAGCTCAACGAGACCGGGGCGAAGAACGCGATCTGTGTCGTCCAGGTCCAGGGGCACGTCGGCCTGGAGGCGCGCTGCGCCGGTGTGAAGAAGACCTTCAAGGGCAAGGTGGAGAACCTCTACGTCAACGGCAACGACATGCCGGCCACCAAGTCCACCATCACCGCCAAGCTCAAGCAGGACTCCTCCATCGACCAGGTGGTCACGCTGGGCGCGCCCTTCGCACTGACGGCCGTCGAGTCGGCGTCGGACGCCGGCAGCAAGGCGAAGGTCGCCACCTTCGACCTCAACAAGGACCTGGTGAGCGCCATCAAGGACGGCGACATCGAGTTCGCGGTGGACCAGCAGCCCTACCTGCAGGGCTACCTGGCGGTCGACTCCCTGTGGCTCTACAAGAACAACGGCAACTACATGGGCGGCGGCGAGGCCCCCGTCTTCACCGGTCCGGCGTTCGTCGACAAGAGCAACGTCGACGCCGTCGCCGAGTTCGCCACGCAGGGCACCCGGTGATGACGATGACCCAAGCAACGGCACCGGCGACGAGTTCCTCGTCGCCGGTCTCGCCGGCCTCACCCAAGGACGGCCGCACCGCCCAGCGGTCCCTGGGCCGCAGACTGCCGGCCCGCGGCCGGCGACAGTGCGTCGCCATCGCCCGCGCCGTCTACTTCGGCGCCCGCGTTCTCATCCTCGACGAGCCCACTGCCGCCCTCAAACACGAACTGGCACAGGTCCGCGGCGTCGGGGTCGAGGGGCTCCCCGAGGAGGAGGACCTCACGGCCCCCGTAGCGGCGCCCTCGGAAGGCGCCTCCTGACACCGGCGAACGCATCAGCCACCCGCATCCCCTGGACACACCGGAAGGCACCCCCTCGTGAAGATCGCCCTCGACCCGTACATGATCCGCAATGTTCCGTTGCTCGAACTGCCCGCGGTGGTCGCCGAGTTGGGCTACGAGTGGATCGAACTGTCACCCCGGGAGGACTTCATCCCGTTCTTCCGGCACCCGCGCGTCGACGACGCCACCGTACGGAAGTTCCGCAAGGCCCTGGACGCGGCGGGCGTCGGCATCTCCTCTCTCCTGCCTCTGTTCCGCTGGTCCGGCCCCGACGAGGACGCCCGGCAGGCCGCCGTACGGTACTGGAAGCGCGCCATCCAGATAGCTGCCGACCTCGGGGTGGACAGCATGATCTCCGAGTTCAACGGCCGGCCCGAGGAGCCCGACAGCAGCGAGGCCCAGTTCTGGAAGTCCCTGGACGAACTGCTGCCGCTGTTCGAGCGCGAGGGCATCCGCCTCGCCCTGGAACCGCACCCGGACGACTTCATCGAGAACGGCTACGACGCGGTCAACCTCATCCGGGGCATCAACCACCCCAACGTCAGCTTCCTGTACTGCGCCCCGCACACCTTCCACATCGGCAACGACGCCCCCGGCATCATCAAGTACGCGGGCGACCTGCTGACCCACGTCCACCTGGCCGACGCGTTCGACCACACCGCGTCCTCCGGCAACCGTTACATCCTGAACCCGCCCGGTACCCCGGCCCGCATCCACCAGCACCTCGACATCGGCCAGGGCGAGGTCGACTTCGACGAGCTCTTCCGCGAACTGCGCGCGAACGGCTTCGACGGCACGCTGACCGCCTGCGTCTTCGCGTGGGAGGAACGAGCCAAGGAGTCCTCGGTGTTCATGCGCGAGAAGATCAACGAGTACCTGTCCAGCTGGTCCTGACGGGGCGCGGCCACCCCGGCACGTACCTCGCCGGCGTGGCCGTTCACCGGTCCGCGACATCCAGTACTGACAACCCATTGGCAACGCCCGCCCCCAAGGTCGTCACCACGCGCTTGCCCAGCCCACCCCACCAGACGACCGCCCGCTTCAACTTCCCCACCCCAGCTGACATTGCCGTCCGCTCCCCGAAGGGCACACCCATGACCACGTCAAGCAAGCCCATCTCCGTCGCGGTGATCGGAGCCGGTATGGCCGGCCGCAGCCACGCCGCCGGCTACCGCAACGTGAACACGGTCTTCGGTGCCGGCCTGCCGCCGGTCCGCCTGGCCGCGATAGCCGACGCCAACGTCGAACTCGGCGAGGACGCGGCCCGCCGCTACGGCTACGAGAAGGCACTCCCGAGCTGGGAGGCCGTCGTCGAGGACCCGACGATCGACGCCGTCAGCATCGTCGTAGGCAACGCGTTGCACCGCCCGATCGCGGAGGCGCTGGTCGCCGCGGGCAAGCACGTGCTGTGCGAGAAGCCGCTGGCAGGATCGCTCGAGGACGCCCGCGCGATGGCCGAGCTCGAGCACACCGCCGACGTCGTGACCGCCGTCGGGTACACCTTCCGCCGTTCCCCCGCCATCGCCGCGATCCGCGGCCACGTCCAGCGCGGCGAGCTGGGCGACCTCACGCTGTTCAGCGGCCGGTACTGGTGCGACTACGCGACCGACCCGAACGGCCCGCTGAGCTGGCGGTTCAAGGGCGGCCCCGGCTCCGGCGCGCTCGGGGACGTCGGCTCGCACATCATCGACGCCGCCGAGTACGTCGCCGGGCCCATCGCCATGGTCTCCGGTGCCACGCTGTCGACGCAGATCCCCAAGCGGCCCCTGCCGCTGGGCGCGGTCGTCGGACACAACGCGGCCCCCGTCTCGGACGAGGTCGGCGAGGTCGAGAACGAGGACACCGCGTCCTTCACCGCCCGCTTCGAGTCCGGTCTCGTCGGCACCTTCTCGGTGACGCGCACCGGCTTCGGCCTGCCCAACGGGCTCTCCTTCGACGTCCTGGGCCTCGGCGGCCGGGCCGCGTTCGACCAGCACCGGCCCGCCGAGTACCTCTTCGACGACGCCCAGCCCGAGGCCCGTACGCGCGGCGCCCGTCAGATCATCGCCGGCCCGCAGCTGCCGTACTTCGCGGGTGGGGTCCCGATGGAGGCGCCGGGTGTGGGCGCCAGCAACGCCGACAACTTCACCTACCAGGCCCGCGCCTTCCTCGACCAGATCGCGGGCGTCGCCGACCCGCTGCCGGCCTGCGCCACGTTCGCCGACGCGCTGCGAACCATGGAGATCATCCAGGCAGTCGTCGACTCGTCCCGCAACAACGGCGCGCTCACCCCGGTTCCGTCCGCCGCCTGACCACCCGCACCCAAGGAGTACGCACATGGCCCTCAAGCTCGGCGCCTACACCGCCTGCCTGCACGACCGGCCCCTCACCGAGGCCCTCGACATCCTGAAGGAGAACGGTCTGACCTCGGTGGAGGTCAACACAGGCGGCTTCATCCCTTCCCCGCACTGCCCGGTCGATCTCCTGCTGTCCTCGGCCACCGCGCGCGAGGAGTACCTGGCCACCTTCGCCGACCGCGGTATGGAACTGACCGGGCTGAACTGCAACGGCAACCCGCTCAACCCGCTCCCCGGAGTCGGCCCGAAGCACGCCGACGACCTGCGCCGCACCATCCGCCTCGCCGGCCTGCTCGGTGTGAAGCACGTCGTCACCATGTCCGGCACCCCCGGCTCCGACCCCGGCGCCAGGTACCCCTCATGGGTCGTGAACCCGTGGGACGGCGTCTACATGGACGTCCTGGACTACCAGTGGGGCGTGGCCGTCGCGTTCTGGAAGGAGATCGACGCGCTGGCCCGGGAGAACGACGTCCGGGTCGCCATCGAGATGCACCCGCACAACGTGGTGTTCTCCCCGGTCACCCTGAAGCGCCTCGTCGACGAGGTCGGCGCCACGAACATCGGCGCCGAGATGGACCCCTCCCACCTGATGTGGCAGGGCATGGACGTCGTCGCCTCCATCAAGTGGCTGGGCCCACTGGTGTTCCATGCCGCCGCGAAGGACGCGGCGCTCTGCCCCGGCGCCGACATCCGCGGCGTGCTGGACACGTCGTTCAAGCGCGTGCCCGCCGACGCGCCCGGCAAGGTACCCACCGGCTACGGGTTCTGGTGCAACGCCTGGCCGGAGAATCCGGCGTGGAAGTTCGTCGCCGTCGGCCTCGGCAACGACGTCCCCTTCTGGACCGAGTTCCTGCGCGCCCTCGCCGAGATCGACCCGGACATGGCCGTGAACATCGAGCACGAGGACTCCGCCTACTCCCAGACCGAAGGACTCGCCCTGGCCGCCAAGAACCTGCACAGCGCCGCGGCAGCCCTCTGACCCACCCGCACTACCCGGCCCCGCGCCCGCCGACGGGGGCGCGGGGCCACGGCTGTACCCCCGGGGACCACGACCGTCTGCGCGTGGGCTCCCTCGACGGTGCTCTGCCCCGAACGATCCCCCGATCGGTGACTGAGAGAGGTTCTCCCAACGCTCATCTTCCGTTGGGAAACGGACGAAGAGTTCGCTCCTAGTGTGACTCGCGCCGCCCCCCGGCTCGCTGCATCGAGAGGACTCCCATGACAGGCACGTCCGCCGGCAGACCCACCGGTCCCGGTTTCGAACGACGTACCCTCCTGCGCGGGGCTGCCGTGGCCGCGGCCGCGTCCGTTCCCTTCCAGGCCCTCGCCGCGCGGACGGCGGCAGCCGCGCCGGTCAAGCGTGAATTCGACGCCGGGTACGGCCCGCTGAGCCCGGTCAAGGACCAGACGACCGGCCTGGAGCTGCTGCAGCTGCCGCGCGGGTTCGAGTACATCTCCTACGGCTGGACGAACGACCTCATGGACGACGGGGTGCGCACCCCGGGCGCCCATGACGGCATGGCGGCCTTCCGCTACGGGGACCGGGTCCACCTCGTCCGCAACCACGAGCGCGGCGAAGGAACGGCCTTCACCGCCCCGGCCTACAACCCCGCGGCCGGCGGCGGGACCACCACCATGGTCTTCGACCCGGACGCCGGCCAGTGGCTGGAGTCCTACGGCAGCCTCGGCGGCACCATCCGCAACTGCGCCGGTGGGCCCACCCCGTGGAACACCTGGCTGACCTGCGAGGAGACCTTCTCCACGACTGCCGGCAAGCGCCACGGCTACATCTTCGAGGTGGCCTCGGAGGGCAAGGGCAACCCCGAGCCCTACACGGCCATGGGCCGGTTCAACCACGAGGCCATCGCCGTCGACCCGGCGACCAGCTACGTCTACGAGACCGAGGACCGCGGCGACGCATCGCTGTACCGGTTCGTTCCGGCGGTGCAGGGCGACCTGACCAAGGGCGGCCGGCTCGAGGCCCTGCGCATCGGCACCACCAAGTACGACACCCGCCTCGACGGGGAGAAGGCGTACGGCACCGTCTCCTGGGTGCCCGTGGACGACGTCGACCCGGCGACGGACACGGTGCGGCTCCAGGCACAGGCGAACGGCGCCGCGGTGTTCAGCCGCCTCGAGGGCGCCTGGTACGGCAACGACCGCATCTACGTGATCACGACCGACGGTGGCCCCGCCCGCCAGGGCCAGGTCTTCGAACTCGACCCGGCCACCGACGAGTTCCGGGTCCTCTTCGCCTCCCCCGGCTCCGACGTGCTCAACGCACCGGACAACATGTGCGTCAGCCCCCGCGGCGGCCTGGTGCTGTGCGAGGACGGCGGCGGCACGGAGTACGTCCACGGGCTGACCACGGACGGCGAGATCTTCCGCTTCGCCACCAACAACGTCGACCTGCGCGGCGGGACCGCGGGCAAGGACGTCCCGGCCGCGGACCACAGGGGCTCCGAGTGGGCCGGCTCCGTGTTCGAGCCGAAGAACGGCAACTGGCTTTTCGTGAACATCCAGACCCCCGGCATCACGTTCGCGATCACCGGACCGTGGGCTCAGGGAGCGCTCTGATCCGCCCGCTGGGCACTGCCCAGGCGGTCGGCCGGTCCCGGGAACACTGCCTCGGTCGGCCGGTCCGCCGGGCAGTACCCCGCCGGCCGGTCCGCCGGTCACCGCTTCAGGCGTCCCCGTACGCCTCTCCGCCCAGCTCGAAGCCCGCTGTGCCCGCCGTCGCATCGGCGAGCCAGGCCCGGAAGGCCTCGACATCGGCGTCCGGCAGCCCGATCTCGATGGTGACCGCATCGCCGTAGTGGACGTCCCGCACCTCGCGTCCCGTCGCGCGCAGATCGTTCTGGACCTTGCCGGCGCGCTGGTGGTCGACCGTCACGGTGGCCAGCCGGAACCTGCGGCGGGTGATCGTGCCGAGGGCGTCCAGGGCCTCGCCGACCGCTCCCCCGTACGCCCGGATGAGCCCGCCCGCGCCGAGCTTGACCCCGCCGTAGTAGCGGGTGACGACGGCGACGACGTAACGCATGTCGCGGCGCATCAGCATCTGCAGCATGGGTACGCCCGCGGTGCCGCCCGGCTCGCCGTCGTCGCTCGCCTTCTGCACGGCCGCGTCGGCGCCGATGACGTACGCGTAGCAGTTGTGCGTGGCGTCCGCGTGGTCCTTGCGGACGCGGGCGATGAAGTCCTGAGCCTCCTGCTCGGTGGCCGCGGGCGCGAGCGCGCACAGGAAGCGCGAGCGGTTGATCTCGGTCTCGTGCACGCCCTCGCGGGCCACTGTGCGGTACTCGTCCTGCATCAGGCCAGGGTATGCGGTGCCCGGACCGGAGCCGGCACCACGATGACGGCACGCGCGCGTGGCCGATGGGGGGTCGCCACGCGCGCGTGCCGCGACCAGCACCTGCCCCGGGGGTCAGGGCAGGGTCCGGGGCGTCACTTCGCGTACATCAGCGTGCCGAAGCCGGTCTGGTCGAAGCCGCCGCTGGTCGAGCCGTAGTCCCCGCCGCCGCCCTCGGGGTAGACCTGAGCCGCCATGCGGGAGATGTACGGCACGGACCGGTTGCGGCGCCTGGCGTAGTGGTAGTGGAGGATCTCCCACACCGGCCGGAGCTGCCCGCGGCTCGCGGACGAGATCACGGTGTGCTCGCTGTACGCGCAGTTCTGGCCGGTGCCCCAGGTGTACTTGGTGAACGGCACGTCCTCACCGAGGTTGTACTTCGCGACGTACTGGGCCGCTTTCTCGAAGCGGCGGTTGTCGTAGTCGTACAGGTCCTCGCCCTGGTTCCACGCCATCTCGCAGAACGCGCCCATCTGTCCGATGCCCATGACGGTGTGGCCCTGGTCGCGCCCGGACTCCTGCCACTGGGCGAGCCACTGGCTGTCGTAGACGAAGGGGATGGCGTTCCTGATGGCGCCGTTGCCCGCGCCGTTCTTGAAGTAGTTGACGGCCTGGTCGTACTTGGCGCCGTCGTCGCACAGGATCCCGATGGCCAGGATCGAGTTCATGTTGCACAGGTCCCAGTTCGCCCAGTAGTTGGTGATGCAGGCGTCGTTGTGCTCGCGGAGGAACCGGTCGTTGAGCGGGTAGAAGACGTTGAGCATCATGCGCTTGAAGCGCTCCAGGTCGAACCCGGAGTAGCCGCGCATCAGCTCGGCCGCGTTGGCGAACTGGTAGCCGTAGAGGCCGGCGGCGAGGTACCGGTCGGCGTTCCCGGTGACCTCGGTCAGCGTGGCCGACCAGGCGTTGAGGATGTTCCTGGCGCAGTCGCCGTGTGCGGTGGAACCGGTGACCCACCACCGCAGCGCGTTCTGGTAGGCGGCGTGGATGTCGTTGTAGAGGATCCCGTAGTTCTGGCCGGTGCCGCCGCGGATGATGGTGGCCTGCGGGTTGGGCGTCCAGCTCGACTGGGAGTGGGAGTTGGCGGTCAGCCGGTTCCAGCCGGAGAGCCAGGGATCGTCCCCTGCGGCCACCCGTACCTTCGCCCGGTTGAGGTCGCCCCAGATGTGCAGCATGCCGGGGTGCGTGAAGGTGGCCGGGGCGGCGCCGGCGGTGCCGGTGGTGAGGGCTGTGGCGGTGGCACCCGCCGCTCCGGCGAGTGCGAGCCCACCGGCGGCCTTCAGCATCCCGCGTCGGCTGATACCGCTGGCTGATTGCGTTCTGTGCTTGTTCGTGCGGCTCACGTGTCTCTCCTGTCTGGTGGGGGTCGGACGTTCGGAGACGTACGTGCCGTGGGGGGGGCCACCCCGGTGCGAAGCGCAAGATCACACCGGGGTGGCCGGTCCTTGCCGCGCGCTGCGGCCGCCAGACGATCAGGGCAGGCGCGCCACGTGGCGGAGGCCGCCGAGGAGATGGGCGCGGAAGTCGGGATCGTCGTAGGCCTCGGCGGTGTGGCCGAGCGCGGTGTAGAACACCCGGGCGCCGCGGTACTCGTGACACCAGACGAGCGGATGGTCGTCCCCCATCCCCCCGCCCTCGTACGAGGACTCGTCGGCGGAGGCCAGCACGCGCACGGCACCGCGCGGGCTGGCCCGGAAGTCGTACCACTCGTCGGTGAACGCCCAGGTGGCGCCCAGGTGGCAAGTGGCCGGGTGCTCCTTGTCCTCGATGGTGAGGACGCCTGGCTGCAGTTCGGGGTGGCGTGCGAAGCGTGCGCCGAGCAGCTCCCCGTAGAACGGCCAGTCGTACTCGGTGCAGGCGGCCGCGTGCACACCCATGAAGCCGCCGCCCGAGGCGCAGTATCCCTTCAGCTCCTCCCTCCCCCGCGGTGTGAGGACGTCACCGCTGGTGGAGAGGAACACCACAGCCGCGTACCGGTCGAGTCCGCCGTCCAACGCCTCCGGCTCCTCCGTCGCATGGACGTCGAAACCGTTTTCCGTACCGAGATCCCGGAAGGCGCGGATGCCGTCCGGGATGGAGTCGTGCCGGTAGGCGGTGGTACGGGAGTAGACCAGGACCTGGGGCCGGCGGTGCGGCATGGTGATGCTCCAGAGATGCAAGCGTCAGAGGGAAACCGGTGTCCATCATGGCGGCCCCTCACGCAACCGGCACCCTCCCGTACCGCACCGAAAATTTCGGCCCGTGCGGACAGGGGCCACCGTGCCTGGTCTGCTTCACTTCCCTCGGCGCCGGGTCGATCCCCTGACGACGATGTGGGTGCCCAGCACCTGGTGCTGGCTGTCGGGGAGCTCGTCGCGGTGAAGTGCGAGGCGCACGGCGGTACGGCCCAGCTCCTCGTGCGGCACGCTCACCGTGGTGAGCTGGGGATACATGTCGAGCGCCACCGGGATGTCGTCGTACCCGGCCACCGAGACATCCTCGGGCACCCGCACACCGCCCTCGCGCAGCGCCTGCAGCACGCCTGCGGCGACCATGTCCGTGGCGGCGAAGATCGCGCTGAAGTCGGCCTTGGAGGCGAGGAGTTCCCGGGTGGCCTGGTATCCGTAGCTGCGCGAGAAGACGCCGTCCTTGATCAGCCGGGGGTCGGGGCTGAGGCCCAGCATCTCGTGGGCACTGGTGAAGCCCTGAAGGCGCTCTCTGCTGGTGGACAGGAGGGGGATCCGGCCCAGATAGGCGATCCGCCGGTGGCCCTGGCTCAGCAGATGCGTGGTCATGGCGAAGGCGCCGCCCTCGTTGTCGTACTCGACGACCGTCGCGGGCACCCCATCCCCCAGCGGCGGCCGGCCGACAAGACCCAGCCGTGAGCCCACCCGGTCCAGGGCGTGCGCGAAGTGCGTCATCCGGTCCTGGTAGGCCTTGTCCTCCCAGGCGCCGCCCACGACGATCACGCAGTCGGCACGCTGCTCACGCATCAACTCCACGACGGCCAGGACGCGTTGGGGGTCGCCGTGTGTCGTGCAGAGCATGCACAGCCGGCCCTCGGCCGATGCCTGCTCCTCCACTCCACGTGCGATATGGGCGTAGAAGGGGCCGGTCACGTCGTCGACGACGAAGGCGACCGTCTTGTTCGTGGAGCCGCCCAGCGCACGGGCATGGGCGTTGACCACGTAGTCGAGCTCGCGCATGGCCTTGAGGACCTTGGCGCGGGTCGCCGTGGCCACCGGATACGTACCGCCCAGGACCCGGGAGACCGTCGACGGGGACACTCCGGCGCGCTTGGCGACATCGCGCACCGTCGAGGCCTCACCGCCGGACACGCCCCCTGTTTTTCCGGCTGTCCCTTCCACGTCCGTCTCCTCGCCCCTGAGCCGCCTCATCCCCGTCGGCGCTCACGATAGTGCAGCTCGGGCGTGGTGCAGCCGGAGAAGTACCGCCGAGTACGGTTCGGGCAGGGACACCCGCACCCGCGAGCCCGTGTGGTTGAGTTCCGCCGTCGCCGATGCGCCGTGGAGCAGCGTCACGGCGCTCGTTTACAGGGGGGACGGCGAGCAGCTCCCCGCGTCTCGTTCGTCCCCGCCGCGCCGCCACATCGCGAGCAGCGCGGACGTACCTGTGTCGAGGGCGAACGCGAGACATTCGTCCTGTCGGCCGGGCAGGCCCAGCGGCCAGAACGGCACTTCGGCCATGGCGGCCGGGGCGCCGTCCGGCTCGTCGGGCTTCGGCCCCGCAGACGCCGAGATCGCCTCCACCATGGTGACCGCGATGCTCGGCTCCATCCACCTCAGCGGCCGGCTCGACCTGCTGAGCGCCCGGCAGCTCGGGCTGGTCGCGGCCGCCGTCGCCGTGTACCGCACCTACCGTCGCACCCTCGTGGACTCAGTGCAGGGTGAGGGCGTCGTGCCCCCACCGTCCGATCAAGGGTTCCGTGGCGGAGATCGTCATGCGGCGCGTCCGAGCGCGGCAGGGTCGACCTGGTGGGACAGCGGCCTCCCGGCGAGCAGTCGCTCCAGTTCCTCGACGACGCACAGGCCCAGGCGCTGCACCTCGTTGCCCTGGGAACCGGCCAGGTGGGGCGTGATGAAGGCGCCCGGTAGGTCGAACAGCGGGGAGTCCGCCGGGAGCGGCTCCGGATCGGTGACGTCGAGTACGGCCTTGAGGCGCCCCGTCCGCAGCTCGGCGACCAGGGCGTCCGTGTCGACGAGGCTGCCGCGGGCCGTGTTGATCAGCACGGATCCGTCCGGCATCAGCGCGAGCTCCGCCGCGCCGATGAGATGGCGGGTCTCGTCGGTGGCCGGCGCGTGGACCGAGACGATGTCGCTGCCCGCGAGCAGTTCACCGAGCGGCCGCAGCCGCACCCCGAGCGCGGCCGCCTCCGCCTCGTCCACATACGGGTCGGCGAGGCTCACGTCGAAGTCGAAGGGCCGCAGGAGTTCGATGACCCTGCGCCCGATGCGGGAGGCCCCCACGATGCCGATCCGCCGTCGGAAGTTGCCGATGCCCGGCACGATCTCCGCGAGCGGGAACGTCCGCAGGGTGCGGTAGCGCTCCCGTGCCGTGAACAGGTCCTTGCCGACGAGCATGATCATGCCGAGGGTGTACTCGGCGACGGGCAGGGCGTTGGCGTCCGCGGCGGACGAGACCACCAGCCCGCGGTCCCACAAGCCGGGCGCGATCGTCGACTTCACCGAGCCGGCGGCGTGCAGCACGGCCCGCAGTTTCGGGGCCGCGTCCAGCACAGAGGCATCGATAGGGGGGCATCCCCAACCCGTGATCAGCACTTCGGCCTCGGCCAGGACCGTGCGTACCGCCGGATCGTCAAAGCCGCCGTCAGCGATCAGCCCAGGGTCGATGTCCACGGAGGCGCGAAGCCGGGCCAGCACGTCGGGCGGAAAGGCGTGCGGCAGGGTCTCGGCACTCATCGCGAACAGTGCCAGCGGGCGCTCGGGCAAGGCAATGGCCTCCGGCTCGGGATCAAGGACGGCGGAAGTCGTAGAGGTATAGCAACCGGTCTCTACGCTAGGTGCGAGCTCAACAGAGGGTCAATGGGCTTGCATGCGGCAAACAGCGGATCGACAAGGGGGAACCGGGGCACATTCAGGCAGTTCAGCCGCAAAGGCGGACAGCGATCGGTTTCCACGCGATCGGTATCCATGCGATCGGTTTCCATGGCCCACAAGAGAGGGTGGGCAGCAGATCGCTGCCCACCCTCTCCCGACAGAGACGAGGAAACCCGCCTGGACTAGCCCAACAGCTCGTCCAGCTGGGCGACTTCATCGTCCTCGAAGGGCGGTACGTCCAGCACACCCAGGTTCTGGTCCAGCTGCGCGACGCTGCTCGCCCCGATGAGCACCGAGGTGACGCGCGGATCGCGGAGCACCCAGGCCAGCGCGAGCTGCGCGAGCGTGTGCCCGCGGTCGCCCGCGAACTTGTTGAGCGCGTGCAGCAGACCGAGCTTCTCCTCGGTGAGGGCGTCCCGCTTGAGGAAGTGGCCGATGGCCATCCGCGAGTCGTCGGGCACACCGTCGAGATAGCGGTCGGTCAACTGGCCCTGCGCGAGCGGCGAGAAGGCGATGACACCGGCGCCCACCTCGGCGGACGCGGCGATCAGGCCGCTGCGCTCGATGCCGCGGTCCAGCATGCTGTACGGGTGCTGGTTGATCAGCAGCGGCGTCCCGAGCTCCTTCAGCACTGCTGCGGCCCGCACCATCTGCTCGGGGCTGTAGTTGGACAGGCCCGCGTACAGCGCCTTGCCCTGGCGCACCGCGGTGTCCAGGGCGCCCACGGTCTCCTCGATGGGGGTGTCGGGGTCCGGGCGGTGCGAGTAGAAGACGTCGACGTAGTCGAGGCCCATCCGCCCCAGCGACTGGTCCAGGCTCGCGAGCAGGTACTTGCGCGAACCCCACTCCCCGTACGGCCCGGGCCACATGTCGTAACCCGCCTTGGTGGCGATGAACAGCTCGTCCCGGTACGGGCGGAAGTCCTGCGCGAAGATCGTCCCGAAGTTGGCCTCCGCGCTGCCGTACGGCGGGCCGTAGTTGTTGGCGAGGTCGAAGTGGGTGACGCCGCGGTCGAAGGCACGCCGCAGCACGGCGCGCTGGGTCTCCAGCGGCGTGGTGTCACCGAAGTTGTGCCACAGACCGAGCGAGACCTTGGGCAGCAGCACCCCGCTGCGGCCGCAGCGCTGGTACTGCATGCCGGAGTAGCGGTCGTCCGCGGCGAGGTAAGGGGCGGGTTTCACGGGACTCTCCTGTCGTGCTCCGAGCGGCGCTCGGAGCGGGTGTACGGCATGGGCCGGCGGGCCGACCCGGGGTGCGGGGTACATCCTGCGTCCAAACGACGGGTGAAGGAAACCGGTTTCGCCGACCCGATCGGTGCTGAGTGGTTCGGAATCGAGACAGTCAGTCAGTGAGGGAGCGATCCGAAGACGGCGTCGACCTCATGCTGGAAGGCGTCTGCGCCCGGTGAGAACTCCTGTGGTGCGAGGGCGCGAGCGAGATCCGACGCGGGCGCGTCGAGGTGCGCGGCGAGCTGACGGGCCGCCTCCGCCTCGCCGCCGGGGGTCACACCGGTCCGGACAGCCGCAGCGGCAATCGCGGACCAGGTCGCCGGTTCGTCGAGCACGTCGCGGACGGTGACTGGGGTGCTCGGCTCGGGTGAGAGCGGGAACGGGTCGGGCACCTCCCAGCGATGCTCGCCGTGCGCGACGGTCTCGTGCGCCTCGGCGCCGGGCAGCCATACCTGCGCGGTGGCCCCGACGGGAACTCGCACCTCCAGGCGGAAACGGCCGTCGGCGCGTGTCCAGGCCACGCGGGCTTCGCCGTACGGAGTGAGGTGGCGGGCCGAGGCGGAGGTCAGCGAGGCGGACGGCACGGGGTGGATGGTGATCACGCGGTAGCCGGGCGCGGCGGGGGCGAGGCCGGCGACCCGCCGGTGCAGCCAGTCCGCGACCGCGCCGAGCGCGTAGTGGTTGAAGGAGGTCATCTCGCCGGGGTTGATGGTGCCGTCGGGCAGCATGCTGTCCCAGCGCTCCCAGATCGTGGTCGCGCCCATGGTCACCGGGTAGAGCCACGAGGGGCAGCCCGTCTGCAGCAGCAGGCGGTAGGCGACGTCGGCATGTCCGGTCGAGGTCAGTGCGTCGGTCACCAGCGGGGTGCCCACAAACCCGGTGCCGATGCGGAAGCCGCCGGTGCGTACGAGGTCCGCCAGCCGTCGGCCGGCCTCCTTGCGCTGCTCCTCGCCGGGCAGCAGTGCCCACTCGATGGCCAGGGCGTAGACGGTCTGCGCATCGGACAGGACACGGCCGGCGGGCGTGACGAATGCACGGGTGAAAGCCTCGCGGACCTCGGCCGCCAGGGCTGCGTGGTGGTTCGCCACCTCGCTCCGTCCCACCACTCGAGCCGCCTCGGCCACGATCTCGGCCGAGCGGGCCAGATGTGCGGTGGCGACCACGTCGGGATCGGCCTTGGCCCGGTAGGGGTCCTCGGGCGGTGCGGTCGGGTCCAGCCAGTCGCCGAACTGGAAGCCGCCCGTCCACAGCCGGTCGGGGCCGGCGAGTTCGGTCATCCGGTTCACCCAGGCGCACATGCTCGGCAGCTGCCGCTCCAATACGCCGCGGTCCCCGGTGCGTTGGTACAGCACCCACGGCACCACCGTCGCGGTTTTCCGCCAGTACCCGCACGAGATCTCCGGTGGCATGGCACAGCGCGTACACGCCGGTCTCAACGAACCGCACGACGCGAAGGTGCAGCGCGGCACGATCGACCCTGCCGCACCGAACTGCGGCCCGATCTCCTGAACCTGCCGCAGCCGGGGTCCGCAGGCCCGGCCATGGTCCGCGTTCGCCAAGTCCAGGGGGCTCGCCGGTGTCGTACCTATCGCGGTGCGAGTGCTGCGAAGGCCTCGTCGAGGAGGTCATCGAGGTCGAGGCGGCCGTCGGAAGCGGTCCAGTGGTTGACGGCGATGTTCAGGCAGTCCACCGCGGCGGCAGCACGCACCAGCGGACCCAACGCCGTGGGCCGCGAGGGACCGCCGCGTTCGGCAAGTGCCTGGGCGATGGCCGGGCGCCAGCCGTTCTGCTTCTCCTGGCTGCGCGCGCACAGCGCGGGTGTCCGCATGATCAGCTGGGACATCGCGAGGGCGCCGTCCGGGTCCTGGCGGTGCTCCTCGATGACGGTGCCCAGTGCGTGCCGCAGCGCCGTCCAGTCGTCCTCGTCGGCGGGCCGGGCACGTACGGCGTCGGCGACCTGCTGGCCCTGCCCGTCGACGGCGCCCAGGACGGCGTCCTCCTTGGTGCCGAAATAGCGCAGGAAGGTGCTGCGGGACACGCCGGCGGCCGCGGCCAGGTCGTTGACGGTGACCTTCTCGAAGCCCTCGCGGCGGAACAGGTCGAAGGCCACCTTGGCGAGCTCGGACTGGATGGCCGCCCGCGCGATGTCTCTTGTGTTCGTTCGTGTCGCTCCGTTCACGCCGCGATCCTACCTCTCGCTCGGTTCCGGCTCCCACTCTTAGGATACAGTCGCTGACGTGACACTCAGTTTCATATTAGAGTCACACGCTCGTATCTGGTCATAGAGTCCAGCGGGAGGAGAGAACCATGCGGGGTCTGCAGGGCAAGAGGATCGTGGTCGCCGGCGGCGCGACCGGAATCGGCGCCGCCACCGCTGAGCGGCTCGCCGAGGAGGGTGCCTCGGTCGTTGTGGGCGACATCAACCTGTCGGGGGCGGAGGCGACCGCCAAGGGCATATCCGAGGCGGGTGGTACAGCGATCGCCGTCGAGTTCGACCTCGCCGACGAGCCCTCGGTACAGGCGCTGGTCGACCGGACCGTCACCGAGTTCGGCGGGGTAGACGGCCTCTTCAACGTCGGCGCCGACCTCTCCGGCGACACCCTGGGCCGTGACAGCGACCTGTTGGAGATGGACCCGGCGGTGTGGCGGCGCACCCACGACGTGAACCTGCTCGGCTACGCCCTCACCTGCCGGGCGGTCCTGCCACACCTGCTCGTCCAGGGGGGCGGCGTCATCGTCAACACCTCCTCCGGAGCCGCGTGGGGCGGCGAACCCACCCGCCCCGCGTACGCCGCGTCCAAGGCGGGGATCAACGCACTGACCCGCCACATCGCCTCCCGCTGGGGCAAGGAGGGCATCCGCTGCAACGTGGTCGCCCCCGGCCTGGTCATGGGCGAGACCCAGCAGGGGCAGAACGACCAGCAGTTGCAGGCCATGGCATTGCAGTACGCCCGCAGCCCGCGCCTCGGCGAGCCCGCCGACCTGGCCGCCGCCGTCGCCTTCCTCTTCTCCGATGACGCGGCCTGGATCAGCGGCCAGGCCTGGTCGATCGACGGCGGCATGAGCCTGCGCGGCTGAGACCGCCACCCCGTTTTCCCACCGATTCACCTTCTGAAATGGAGACATGACGCCATGACCAAAACCCTCGGACTCATCGGCGCCGGTAACATCGGCAGCGCGCTGGCCCGTCTCGCCGTCGCCGCCGGACTGGACGTCGTACTGAGCAACTCCCGCGGCCCCGAGACCCTCGCCGACCTCGTCGCCGAACTTGGTGAGCGCGCGCGTGCGGCCACGCCCGCCGAGGCCGCGCAGGCCGGCGATCTGGTGGTGGCGACCGTCCCGCTGAGCACCTATCAGCAGCTCCCCGCCGCCGCCCTGGCGGGCAAGGCCGTCATCGACACCATGAACTACTACCCCGAGCGCGACGACCGGATTGCCGAGCTGGACGCGGGCGAGCAGACCTCCAGCTCCCTGGTGCAGCGGCACCTTGCCGACTCCCAGGTGGTCAAGGCCTTCAACAACATAGACTTCGTGCGCCTGTTCACCGCCGCCCGAACCGCCGGCGCCGACGACCGCAGTGCCCTGCCCATCGCCGGTGACGACACGGCCGCCAAGGCACAGGTAACGGAACTGCTGGACGCGCTGGGCTACGACGCGGTGGACATCGGCACGCTGGCCGACAGCTGGCGCAGCGAGCCGGGCACCTTGGTCTACGTCCAGCCATACCTGTCGGCGCAGCCCGAGGGGCTGACCACCGACCAGGAGAAATGGCGCTGGTTCTCCGAGGCCCCCAGCATCCCGGTGCCCGCCGACAAGGTGCGGGAACTGACCGACACGGCCGTCCGGCGCTCCGCGGGCGACGCCCGCGCGACCCTTTAGGACTCGACGAGGAGGCGGGCTCTGCCGAGGACGGTCGCGGACCTGGCCTGAACACCCTCGTGCCCCCGGTCGGCGGAATCAGACGCATGCGCAAGCGTGGCCTGCGGCCGACGGTCAGCTGGATGCTTCGGCCCTGATCCGTGCCAGAGCGTCGTTGAAGCCCTTCGGGGTACCGCTGTTCCCTGGGCAGCACGAGCCGATCGAACCGGCTGCCAGCACCGGCTTACGGCCCACGATGTCCGCCAGCAGCCCGAACAGCGGGATCACCGCGCAGGCCACCAGCAGCGTGGCGACAGTCGACCAGAAGGCGTTGTCCGCCGGCAGCCCGATGGTCTTCTGCAGATGGATGGGAATGTAGACGAACGAGATGTAGTAGCCGGAGAAGGTCGCCGTGGACAGCCCGACGGCCGTGAGCAGCGGCAGCGGGTAGCGCTGCACGACCTCCCTGATGGGTGCCTTCGCGACCTCCCCGCGGTCGGCGATCCGGTTGAACTGGTCTGTGTCCTCCAGCTTCGTGCGGATGTAGATCCCGACCAGGCCGAGCGGCAGCGCGAGGAGGAAGGGCACACGCCAACCCCAGGAGTGCATCTGCCCGGTGGTGAGGGTGTGCGTGAGCAGCGCGACCGTCAGCGAGGCGAGCAGGGCGCCCGCGTGTGAGCCGAGCAGGGCGAAGCTGGTCAGCAGGCCTCGGCGGTGGTCGGGCGCGGCCTCGACCAGGTACGAGCCGGCGCCGGCCATCTCGCCGCCCGCCGCGATCCCCTGGGCGCACCTGGCCAGGACGAGCATGGCGGTGGCACCGGTGCCGATGGCCGCGTAGGTGGGCAGCACGCCTATGGCGAAGCTGGCCACCGCCATCATGATCACCGTGGCGGCAAGCACCTTCTTACGACCGATACGGTCGCCGAAGTGACCGAAGATCATGCCGCCCGCGGGCCGGAGGACGAACGCGGCGGCGAAGGTGGCCAGCGTCGCCAGCAGGGCCGAGGTCGGGTCGTCGCCGGAGAAGAACACCGTGGCCGTGATCGTGGCCAGATAGCCATAGGCGCTGAAGTCGTAGTACTCGACGAGCGATCCGATCGCGGAGGCGAGCACGATACGGGGGTCGGTGCGGGTGGGGGCGATGTCGGCAGGGATAGACGTGCTGTCCGGAGTCGGGTCGGCCGTGTCCGCGGTGCTGGGTACATCCATGGCGATCTCCCTGTGGCGATCGTGCTGGTTGGTGTACTCGTGCGGCTCGCGCGGGGGCGTGCCTGGGGGTCCCGGCCGGGCCTTCCGTGCCCGGCCGGGGTGTTCGGGCGCGGTCAGCGCCTGCCGAGAGCGGCGGCCAGGTGGTTGCCGGTGATCCAGCCGAAGCCGAGGGCTGTCAGCAGGCCGTTGCCGGACATGTAGCCCTCCGAGGTGGGGCCCGAGACGCCGGCTGCTGAGCCGCCGCCCGCGTACAGGCCGGGGATCGGGTGGCCGGAGTGGTGCTGGACGCGGCCGAGGGTGTCGACCAGCAGGCCGCCCTGGGTGGTGAGGACGCCGCGGGTGACCCACCCCGCGTACAGCGGGAAGTGGAGCGGGCCGTGGTCGATGCCGGACGGGTCATCCACCACCGAGACCGATCGGAAGCCGGCCAGCGTCTCGGCGAGGCGGGAATCGGGGAGGCCGGTGGCGGTGGCCAGGGCGGCCAGGGTTTCGTGACGGCGGAAGGCCCCGGCAGCGGCGGATTCGCGCATCAGCTCGGAGTGCATCGCGGCCTTGTGGGCGCGTTCGTCCCAGATGAGCAGGGCGCGGCCGCCGGGCTGCTCGGCGATGATGCGGCCCAGCTTGGAGTAGCCCTGGGCTTTCTCGTCGACGAACCGCCGGCCGTCGGTGCCTATCAGCAGTGCGCCCAGGAACGGCAGCACTGGGTTGAGCCGGGTGCCGTGGCCGGGGACCACCAGGCCGTGCCCGAGGAAGCCGCCCATGTTGCGGGTGGCGGCACCCAGTTCGAGGCCCCAGCGGATGGCGTCGCCCGTGCTGGTGCTGACTCCGCCGTAGAAGGCGCCGGCCGCGTCCGGGCAGAACTCCGCCATCATGTTCGGGTTCGCCGCGAAGCCGTCGGCGGCCAGTACCACCGCTCGGGCACCGGCGCGGCGCGGCTCCCCGCCGTCGAGCACCTCCACCCCGGTCACGGAGCCGTCCTCGGCGGTCAGCAGCCCGGTGCCCGACGCGTTGTCGACGAAGACGATGTTGTCGCGGGCCTCGACGGCGCGCCGCAGCGTGGCGATCAGCCGCGCTCCCCCGGCACGGCCCGTGTCTGTGTGCAGCCGGGGCACGCTCTGGCCTGATCGGGCCATGTCCACGCCCAGTTCGACCGGGTGGCCCAGCTCGTCGGCCAGCCACTCCACGTAGCGGGGTGCCACCCGGCACAGGGCGGTGACGATCGGCTCGGCGTCCGGGTCGCCGTTGACGGCGAGGATGTCACGGGCGTGCTGCTCGGGTGAGTCGGCGATGCCGGCGGCCCGTTGGTAGCGGGTGCCCCCGGCGGCCAGACTGCCGCTGGAGAATTGGGAGTTGCAGCCTTCTTTGGTGCTCTTCTCGAACACGGCGACGAGGAGGTCGGGGTTGCGGGCAGCGCGCAAGGCGGCGACAAGGCCGCACGCCCCGCCGCCGACCACCGCGACGTCCACCTCGTAGTCGGCGTCAGACGTCATGTCCGGCTCCGGATGAGGCTTCTGTTCCGGCTCCAGCTCCTGGCCCGTAGTAGAACTCCCGGGCCGACTTGATCAGCGCCGCGTCCGGCCGCGAGAAGTACAGGCCGGTCCGGGCCGGGTGCAGCCCGGTGCGGTGCCAGGCCTCGGCGCGGACCTCGGCAAGCGCCAGGCCGGTGCCCAGCGAGTCGATGACCGGGACGTCGTCGACTCGCGACACGCCCTGGTCGGCGAGGAAGACATTGAGCGGCCCCTCCCCCGGCACGATCACCTCGGCGCCCTGCGCGATCGCTTTCCTGGCCGCCGTCCGGAACGCCTCGAGCAGCCGCCCCGGGTCGGCGTACGCGGCCATCACGTCGGTGAACTCCCGCTCCACCTGGACGATCGGGCCGACGAGCCGGTCGAATCCGTACGTCGCCATGTTCCGCCGCAGCTGCGGCTCGAGTTCCGCGATGAAGTTGACGATGCCGATGCGGCTGCCCAGCGTGGCCGCGTACGCAACCGAGGCGTTGCCGAAGGCGACGACCGGGATGTCGACGAGGGTGCGGATCTCCTCGAAGCCGGTGTCGGGGATGGTGGCGATGAAGAAGGCGTCGTAGCCCTGCTCCTCGGCGGTCAGGGCGGCCCTGACGAACTGCTCTTTGTGCAGGTTGGTGAGGTAGAGGTGCCTGATGTGGGTGCCCGGATAGGCGCTCGGGTAGGTGCCCGGTGCCATGCCGTGCAGCTCCACGGTGGTGCCCGGCCGGGCGACGGCCTGCAGGTGGCGGGCGAGCGCGTCCCGGTAGTGCGGGACGTCGTCCAGGACGGTGAAGCTCTGGTGCCAGATTCGCATGTCCGCTCCTCAGCTCCCCGCCGAATTCACGGGACCCGCCGTCGCGGCGAGGCCGCCGGCGATGCGGCCGAAGACCGCGCCGCGCAGCACCGAGGTCGAGCCGGTGTAGTTGGTGTAGTACATGCCGGTCAGCTCTCCGGCCGCGTACAGGCCGGGGATCGGGTTGCCGTCGAGGTCCAGCACCTCGGCCCGCTCGTTGCTCTTCAGGCCGCCGAAGGTGAAGACGTTCGAGGCGATGATCGGGTACGCGTGGTAGGGGGCGGCGTCGACCGGCCGGGCCCAGTTGGACTTGGGCGGGACGAGCCCGTCGGTGGCCAGCCCGTCCGTCTCCAGCGGCCGGAACTCGCCGCCGGGACACGCCTTGTTGTACTCGGCGATGGTGTCGGCCAGCGCCCGCGCGGGGATCTCCAGCTTGGCCGCCAGCTCCTCCAGGGTCGCCGCGGTGATGGCGGGCTGGTCGCTGCGCACGGCCGCGGCCAGCCCCGGCACGTCCGCGCTGCGGGCGTCGAAGACCGCGTAGGCGATGCCGTCGGTCTGGGCGTGGATGCGCCGGGCGACCCGCTCGTACCAGGCGTCGATGGGGCCGGGCGCCTCGTCGGTGAACCGGCGGCCCTCCTTGTTGACGAGGATGCCGTACGGGAACGAGAAGACGGCAGCCTCCGCGATGCCCGAGCGCGGGTCGACCGGCTCGGCGTGGAAGAGGCTGAAGTCGCCGGCGGTGGCCGCCCCGACGGCCAGGCCCATCAGCAGGCCGTCGCCCTTGTTGTAGTGGCCGCCGCGGGCGACCGGGCGGGTGTGCCGGCCTCCGCGCCCGTGGTAGCGGGCCATCAGCTCGGCGTTGCCCTCGTATCCGCCGCAGGCGAGCACGACCCGGCCGCGCAGTTCCCGGACGGTACCGCCGGAGGCCGCCCGTACGCCGGTGACCGTGCCGTCGGCGTCCTGCACGAGCGAGCGCGCGGTGGTCTCGTACGAGAACGTCACCCCGGCCGCCTCCGCGGCTGCGGTGAGCGCCTCCACCAGGGCCAGACCGCCGCCGACCGGCATGAGCCGGGTGGTGGAGGTGGTCAGGAACGGGGTCGGCAGGGACTCGAACCGCACCCCGTGGGTGGCGATCCAGCGCAGCGTCGGGCCCGCGGACTCGGCCAGTGCACCGACGACCTCCGGGCTCGCGGTGCTCAGCGACTTCAGCGGCGCAGACCAGGAGGCGGGCGCGCGCAGCGACTCCACCATCAGGGATGGGTCCGGGTAGCCAGTGAAGTCGCCGAGCAGCCGCTCCTCGAAGTCGTCGGAGACCTCGTCCAGCGACTTCATGCGCAGGAACGCCTCGGTGTGGCGGGTGTTGCCGCCCGCGTCGTGGCGCGGAGCCCGCTCCACCACGGCGACCCGGACTCCGGCCTCGGCGGCGGCGAGCGCGGCGGTCAGTCCGGCGATGCCGGAGCCGACGACAACGACGTCGTACTCGGTCTCGGGCGCGGTCATGCGGTCCTCCCGCTCAGCTCGGCGATGATCTCGTCGGCCGTACGCACGGCCGCGAACATCGGCAGGATTCGGGTCATCGCGATGTCATGCAGTTCGGGGTCGAATGAGGCGCACATGTCCTCGACGACGGTCACCTGCAGTCCGCTGTCCACGGCGTACCGGGCGGTCGACTCGACCACCAGGTTGGTGGCGACGCCGCCCAGCACGACATGGCGTACTCCGGCGCCCAGCAGCATCTGCAGCAGCGGGGTGCCGTTGAAGGCGCCCACCCCGCCCTTGTCCACCACTGGCTCGGCGGGCAGCGGGGCGAGAGAGCTGACGATCTGGGCGCCCGGCGCGGTGGCCAGCATGGCGCGCTCGCGCGGGTAGGCGTCGAAGCGCACGGAGCGGTTGGTACGCAGTTCGTAGGAGGGGTCGAAGGCGAGCCGGACGTGCACCACGTAGGCGTTGGCGTCGCGGGCGGCGGTCAGCACCTTCTCGGCGGTGGCCAGCACGCCGCGCTCGGCAACCTGTTCGGCGAGGGCGGGCATCCGCAGGTGCTCGCCCTGCTCGCACAGGGCAACCTGGTAGTCCAGCATCAGCAGGGCCGTGCGGCCCGGCGGGGTCTCGGTCATCTCGGGACTCTTTTCGTTTCGTGCGGAGTACGGGTACGGGTACGGGCACGGGTTCGGGTCACCATGCGGACCAGCCGCCGTCGACGTAGACGATCTGGCCCGTCATGTAGCGGCCGGCATCGGAGGCGAGCAGCAGGAGCGGGCCGTCGAGGTCCTCGCCGGGTACGCCGAGCCGGCCGAGCATGGTGCGCTCCGAGAACCAGGCCAGCCGTTCGGGGTCGTCGCCCAGGGCGGCGGTCATCTCGGTGGGGTAGAACACGGCCGGGGCCAGGCAGTTGACCCGCACTCCCTGCCGGCCGAGCTCGGCGGCCATGGAGCGGGTGAGATTGCCGATGCCGGCCTTCGAGGCGTAGTACGCGGACTCGGGCACGGGCCCGACCCGCTCGGCGTACACCGTTGAGAAGTTGACGATCGTGCCATGCCTCCGCCCGGCCATCAGCCGGCCCGCTGCCCGGTTGAGCAGCCAGGTTCCGGTGAGGTTGACGTCGAGCACGCGCCGCCACTCGTCGAGGGAGGTCTCGAAGACCTCCTTGCGGAGCATCACTCCGGCGGCGTTGACCAGGATGTCGAGGCGCCCGTCGGGGTCGGCGGCGTGCGCGACCAGGGTCTCCACCTGGTCCTCGCGGGTGACGTCCACGCGCAGCGCGCGGGCCTTCGCTCCGGCCGCGAGGAGGGTGCCGACGGTGGCGTCCAGGTCGGCGCCGCGCGACGGCAGGTCGGCGACCACCACCTCGGCGCCCTGCCGGGCCAGGGCGAGTGCGGCGTACGCGCCGAGACCGCCCTTCGCCGCGCCGGTGACCAGCGCCCGCCGCCCGGTCAGATCGAACAGGTCGCCGCTCATGCGGACTTCAACTCCTCGCTCGCCGACAGCCCGGCGATCCGGCCGAAGATCGCGGCCTTGCCGATGGAGGTGCCGGTGACATAGCCGGCGCCGTGCAGTCCGCCGGTGATCTCTCCCGCCGCGTACAGACCGGGGATGACCTCGCCGTACACGTCCAGCACGCGCGCGTGGGGGTCGATGGTCAGGCCGCAGTAGGTGGCCAGTACGACGGTGGTGGACGGGTGAGCGTAGAAGGGCGCGGTGGCGATGGGGGTCGGCCTCCCGACCCCGCCCGACAGGGTTCGCCTGCCGAGGGGGTCGGGGGTGCCTTGCTCGATCGCGGTGTTGTACTCCGTGACCGTGGCGGTGAGCGCCTCCGCCGGGATCTCCAGCTGCTTCGCCAGCTCGTCCAGGGTGTCGGCCTGTAGCAGCAGGCCGTTGTCCAGCCGGGCGGCGAAGTCGTAGATCGGCACGCTTGGGTCGCCGTGCGCCATCACGCGGTCGTCGAAGATCTGGTGGGCGATGCCGCCGTCCTGGGCCAAGCAGGCGTCGCCGATCACCTTGTACGGCAGCGACTCGTCGATGAACCTCCGTCCGTCGCCGTTGACCGCGATCGCGCCCTTGTAGACGGCGAGGATGCCGGTACCGCCCTCGGCGCCGCCGGGCTCGGGGTGGATGCCGAACGTGCCCTTGATGTACGGGGTGTCCGTCACCCCGGCGCCCGCCTTCCAGGCCATCAGCAGCCCGTCACCGGTGCTGCCCGCGCCGCCGCCGCGCAGCGCCCGCTCCATCTGAGGGGCGAACCGGGCGAGCAGCTCGGGGCTCCGGGAGAAGCCGCCGGAGGCGAGGACCACCGCCCGGGCGGCCAGCTTCCCGCCATCCGTGACGACCCCGGCCACCCCGCCGTCCTCAACCAGCAGCCGCCGCACCCGGGTCTCGGGCAGGAAGTCGGCGCCGCGTTCCAGTGCCCGGTCCAGCAGGGTCCGGACCAGTACCCGCGTGTCGGTGGGGTGAGAGCGCGGCACGCTCTGCCCCGACGCGGCGTGCACCTCTCCGTACGCGATGCCCATGCCGCGAAGCCACCGGTAGGTGGTCAGCTGTTCGGCGCAGTATGTGTCGACCAGGGCCGGGTCGTTGCGGTGCTGCCCGGTCTCCAGTAGGTCGCGGCGGAGTAGCTCGGCATCGTCGACGACGCTCTCGGTGGCCTGCTCTTCGGTGCCGGCGAAGGCGGACAGGCCCGCGCTGAGCACCGTGCTGCCGCCGATCTCGGGTTGCTTCTCGCAGATCACGACACGGGCCCCGGTCTCCGCTGCGGCCACGGCCGCGGCAAGTCCGGCCAGTCCGGCACCGACCACCACCACATCAGCCATCGCGGAACCTCCTCTCCAGCGCGGTGTATTCGGGGAGTCCGAAGAGGGACTGCCGGTCGGCCCACGGCAGCAGATGCGGCGTACGGCTGCTGGTCTCCCCCGCCGTGCGCAGGTGAGCGAGTGCCTCACGGCCGGACTGCAGCATGCTGCGCATCAGGTAGTTGGCGAAGAGTGCGACGGAGAAGCCGAGTTCGGCGAGCTCGGCGGCGGTCAGCTCCGGGGTCTTGCCGCCCTCGACGATGTTGGCCACCAGCGGCACGCCCGCCAGTTCGGTGCCGATGGTGCGCATCTCCTCGACGCTGCGCGGCGCCTCTATGAAGATCACGTCGGCGCCGGCCTCGACATAGAGGTGGGCACGCTTGATCGCCTCGTCCAGGCCGAGCACCCCGCGGGCGTCGGTCCGCGCGACGATGACAAGCTCCGAGTCGCCACGAGCGGCGACGGCGGCCTGGATTTTGGCCCGCATCTCATCGGCGCTGACCAGCTGGTGCTCGTCGAAGTGGCCGCAGCGCTTGGCGAGCACCTGGTCCTCCAGCTGCACCGCGGCGGCCCCGGCGGCCTCCAGCAGGCGGACCGTGCGCATCACCGACAGCGGTCCGCCGTAGCCGGTGTCGGCGTCGACGATCAGTGGCAGGCCGGTCGCGGCGGACAGTCGGGCGACGTGGTCCACGACCTCGCGCTGCGAGACCAGCCCGATGTCGGGCAGCCCGTACTGGGCGTTGGCGAGACCCGCCCCGGTCACGTACGCGGTGGCGAAACCCGCCTCCTCGACCAGCCGTAGCCCGGCGGCGTCCGTCACCCCGGGGGTGATCAGGGGCTCGCCCGCAGTCAGCAGACGGCGCAGCTCGCGGCGGCGCTGCTCGGCAGAGAGGCCAGGGAGAGTCGCATGGGTGGTCACAGGTGGACCCCCGGCCGGTCCTCGGCGCCCAGGTGCAGGGCGCTGAAGGCCTGGCCCAGCGGGTCGGCGAGCAGGAAGGCATGGCCGACCGCGGCGGTGACGTCCTGGAAGCGGCGGTGCAGCGGGTGGTCGAGGTAGGCGACCCGGCCGCTGGAGGCGCGCATCAGGCGGGTGATGGCGGCGCCTGCCTCCTGGGCGGCGCGGGCGACGTCGTACCGGTAGAAGGCGCGAGCCTCGCGGCTGGGCCACTCGCCGGACTCGGCGACGGCCGTGAGTTCGACGGCGGCGCGGCGCAGCTTGAGCCGCCCGGCATCGACGGCGTAGAGGTTCTCGGCCAGATGGTTCTGGATGAGTGCGTCGTCACGGAGCATGCCGCCGTAGTTGGAGCGGCGGGTGCGGGTGGCCTTCACCCACTCGTCGACGAAGCCCTGTGCCGCGCCCAGCGCGCCGGCGGCGATGATGAGGTTGAAGACGACGGCCCACGGCAGCCGGTACAGCGCACCGGAGTTGAGCTCGCGTCCGGGCAGCGGGGCACCCAGGTGGTACGTGTAGTCGACGTGGGACTGGCCCCGGTGCTCGGGCACGAACAGCTCGTCCACCACGATGTCGTTGCTGCCGGTGGCGGCCAGGCCCGCGGTGTGCCAGGTGTCCTCGATCCGGTACTGGTCGCGGTCCAGGATCACCGAGGTGAAGTCGGCGACATCGTGGCCGTTCCACTCCCGGGTGCCGGCGATGCCGCCGAGGATCACCCCGTCGCAGTGCAGGCTGCCGGAGGAGAACGACCAGCGGCCGGAGACCCGGTAGCCGCCGTCGACCCGCTCGATCCTGCCGGTGGGGGTGTAGGAGGAGGCGATCGCCCGGTCGGGGTTCTCACCCCAGATCTCCTGCTGGGTCCGCTCCGGGAAGAGCGCGATCTGCCAGGGGTGCACGCCGACCACGGCGGTGACCCAGCCGGCGGCCGGGTTGGCGCGGCCGACCTCGACAACAGCGTCGAGGAACTCGGCCAGGGGCACTTCGCCCCCGCCCCAGCGGGCGGGCTGCAATGCGCGCAGCACGCCGGTTTCGTTCAGCTGTTTCCAGGCGACGTCGGTGAGGCGCCGCTGCCCGGCCCCGGCCGCGTCCTCGGCGGCCAGGGCGGGCGCGGCGGCGCGCACCGCTTCAACGATGGACATGTGTTCCTGCCTCAAGAGCGATAGGAGCGAACGAGCAACGCATGTATGGATGGAGCGTTCGCTACAGCGAAAGTGGCGCAGTGGCCCCTTGGCCGTACGGCATGGGGATCAGAACGCAGACGGCATATCTGGTCAGGACGCGAGCTGCGCCCGGTAACCGCCGTAGTTCCCGCGGTAGAAGATGAGCGGGCCGCCCGCCTGCTCCGCGCCCAGGTCGAGGACCCGCCCCAGCGCGAGGAAGTGGTCGCCGGCCTCGTGCACGCGCTCCAGCCGGCAATCGATCCAGGAGATGGCGTCGTCCAGCACCGGGGCACCCGAGGCGCCCGGCTCCCAGCCCAGGGAGCCGAACTTGTCGGCGCCACGGGTGGCGAAGAGCCGGCAGACGTCCTGGTGGTCCTCGCCCAGGACGTTGACGCAGAAGGCGCCCGCCTCCCTGATGCGCGGCCAGGTGGTCGAGGTCGAGTCGGGGAAGAAGCCGACCAGCGCGGGGCTCAGCGACACCGAGGTGAAGGAGCCGACGGCCATGCCGACCGGCTCGCCCTCGTGCATCGCGGTGACCACGACAACGCCGGTCGGGTAGTTGCCGAGCACCCGCCGGAAGTGTGCAGGGTCGATCTCGCCGGCCAGGCGCGTGCCGCGATCCTGGCTGATCGGCGTCGGAGGCTGCAGGGTTTCGGGCATTTACGATTCCCTTCAGGAGATGTCGGGAGATGTGTGCGGCCGGAGTGTGCGGCCGGCCCCGTCAGAAGGTGCCCTGGACGAAGCCGGAGACCAGGTTGGCGAACATCTCCGGGTACTCGATCTGGCTCCAGTGCCCGCACTTGGGGACGATGTGCAGTCGCGCGTTGGGGATGTGCTGGGCGAGGTAGTGGCTGCACTCGACCGGCACGATCTTGTCCTCGCGGGCCGCGATGACGAGCACGCCCTGCTCGATCTTCGCCAGCTCCTCCGGCTGCCAGCCGATCTTCGGTCCGGCGGTGAAGTCGAAGGTGGCCAGGTGTGAGCGCTTGACCTCCTCACGGGTGGCGCGGGGGACGCGGACCGCGGCGATCTCGTTCAGCCGGTCGCCGAAGGAGGCGGGGTCGTAGACGAACAGAGAGAGCAGCTCTGCCATCGCCTCCTCGGTCGGGTCGTCGTAGAAGTTGATCAGCTTCGCCAGGCCGGGCAGCGGCTTGAGGCCGGGCATGCCTCCACTGCCCATGAGGATCACCTTGTTGATCCGCTCCGGACGCTCCAGCACCATGGCCAGCGACATCTGGCCGCCGTAGGAGTTGCCGACGAGGGTGACCTTCTCGACGCCCAGCTTGTCCAGCAGCTGCCAGGTGGCCGCGAGCCGGAGCTCCGTGAAGGCGGCCATGCCCCGCGGCGGCGGGTTGGGGTGGTCGGAGTCACCGAAGCCGAGCGTGTCCGGGGCGATGCAGTAGTAGCGGTCCCCCAGGTCGCCGATGAGCTGCTCCCAGTTGGACAGGCCGGTGACGCCCGGGCCGGAGCCGTGCAGGAAGAGCAGCGCCTCCGCCGAGGGGTCGCCTGCGGTGCTCACGTGGAGGGTGTAGTCGCCGACCGGGATGTCGGTGGTGGTGATGGGGGCGTTCATTCCGCGTTCCTCTCAGGGGAGTTGGGCTCAGGCGAGTTCGGCTTGTTGAACAGGGCGAAGGGCAGCTCGTCGCGGTGCTTGGTGCCCTGGTGGCCCCAGATCTTGGTCTGGGTGTAGGTGGCCGGCTCCCAGAGGCTGTCGTCGACCTGCAGGCCGCCGTGCCCGTACTCCAGGTGGAAGCCCGCCGGCGTGTAGAGGTAGAAGGACGTCATCAGGTCGTTGGTGTGCCGGCCGAGCGTCAGCACGATCGGCACGTCGCGCTCCTCGCACAGGTCGTACGCGGTGCCGACGTCGTCGAGCGAGGCGACCTCGACCATCAGGTGCTGGAAGCCGCTGGCGCCCGGCACCTCGGCGATGGCCAGCGAGTGGTGGCGGCCGTTGACGTGGTAGAACTGCGCGTTCAGCGGCGGGTCGATGATCCGGTCGGACAGCTTGAAGCCGAGCACGTCGGTGAAGAAGTCATTAGCCTGCTGCAGGTCGGGGACGACCAGAACCGCGTGGCCGAGGCCCTGTTCACCGGTGACGAAGCCCGAGATCGCCCGGCCCGGGCGGAAGCTCGCCGGATGGCGTGACTGGCCCCATGTCAGCTCGTGGCGGTTGCCGAACGGATCGATGAACCAGGCCAGACCCGCGACCGCCCGCTCCTGCAGCAGGTCCGGCTTGCCCTCGTGCACCTCGATGCCGAAATCGGTCAGGCGGCGCACCAGCGCGTGGAGGTTGTCCGGCGTACGGACATTCCAGCCGAGGTATTCGTTGGCGTGCTCCTCGCCGGGGTGGATGGCGAGCCGGTAGTCGGCATCGTCGACCTTCAGGCGCACCGCACCGTCGGGGCCGCGCCCGGCCACCTGCATGCCGAGCACCTCGGGGCCGAACGTCAGCCACTCCTCGTAGCCGGGAGAGGAGAAGCCGATGTAGCTGAGGGAGTGGATCACAGTTGCACCTCCGGAGGAGTCGCGCCCAGCGCGCGGGCGGCATAGGCGAGGCCGACCGCGTCCGGGACGAGGAACGCGTGGCCGAGAGCGGTGACGATGTCCTGGTAGCGGCGGTGGAGCGGGTGGTCGAGGTAGGCGACCCGGCCGCTCGAGTTGCGGTACAGATCGGCGATCGCGTCACCGACCAGCTCGCAACCGCGGGTGATGTCCCAGCGGTAGCGGGCCCGTACGTCCTTGCCGATGTGGATCCCGGCCTCTGCGGCCTCGCTGATCTCGATGGCGGCGCGGCGCATCTTCATGATCGCGGCGTCCAGCGTCCAGTAGGCCTGCGCGAGATGGCGCTGCGTCAGCGGGTCGTCGCGGTAGAAGCCGCCCCAGTTGCCCCGCCGAGTCCTGTTGATCTCCGTCCACTCATCCAGGAAGCCCTGGGCCATGCCCAGCGTCGGGGCCACCAGCACGAGGTTGAACAGCGTCGCCCAGGGCAGGGCGTAGCGCGGGCCGGGGTTGGTCTCCTGACCCGGTGCACGGACCCCCGGTACGTACTCGTAGCGGATGTGGGAGAGGAACCGGCGGGCGGGGACGAAGGCGTCCTCGACCACGATGTCCTTGCTGCCCGTGGCCTTGAGTCCTGCGGTGTGCCAGTTGTCGTCGATGCGGTACTGGTCCCGCAGCAGGATGATCGAGCCGTAGTCCGGGACCCGGACGCCGTCCGCTATCTCGGTCTCACCGGCCACGCCGCCGAGGATCACGCCGTGTCCGTGGTCGCAGCCCGAGGAGAACGACCAGCGGCCGCTCACCCGGTATCCGCCCTCGACCGGGACGACCTTCCCCGTCGGCGCGTAGGACGAGGACACCATGCGGGCGGCGTCCTCGCCCCACAGCTCCTGCTGGGTCTCCTCCGGGAAGAGTGCGCTCTGCCAGGGGTGGGACCCGACGACCCCGGAGACCCAGCCGGCCGCGGGTGCGACCCGGGCGACCTCGAAGACCGCGTCGAGGAACTCGATCAGCGGCAGCTCTCCGCCGCCCCAGCGGGCGGGCTGGAGGGCGCGCAGCACCCCGGTCTCCTGGAGGTGCTTCCAGGTCGTATCGGTGAGGCGCCGTTCTTCCGAGCCCAGCGCCTCTTCGGCAGCCAACTCCGCGGAGAGCTGCCGGACCTTCTCGACGATCGTCACAGACGACCCCTTTCACCACGTCGCTGTAGTGAGAGACGTTTCCCTGTAGCGATCGCTACAGGGAGTTCACGAGCCGGAAACCTAGACCCGCTCGGAGTGCTTGGCAAGGGGGCCGGCGGAAGGACCTGCACGGAAACTCCCCGAAGGCCGCTCCGACGAGGCCACGGCAGAGCGCCGGAGGGCCGCTCGACCAGGGACCCACGTGATAGAAGAAGCACGTGGCCAGGAAGACGGAGCGCACCCACCGGCAGGGCGACGAGTCACGCAAGCGGATACTCGAGGCGACCCTGGAGATCGCCGCCGAACGCGGTTACGACGGCACGTCCGTCGCACTCGTCACCGAGCGGACCGGCCTGCCCGCGAGCTCGATCTACTGGCACTTCGGCAACAAGGACGGGCTGATCGCGGCGGTCCTTGAGCACAGCTACCGCGCGTGGCGCGAGCACGCGCCGGACTGGGACTCCGCCGCGGCGCCGGAGCGGCGCGGCGAGACCCTGCAGGCCCTGCTGCGCCAGGTCGACCAGGCGTTCATCGACAAGCCGGAGTTCTGGCGGCTCGGGCTGATGCTGGCTCTCGGCAAGTACGCCAAGGAGCCTGCCGCCAGGGCGCGGTTCCTGCAGGTCCGTGGCGAGAGCCTGGAGCGGGTGGCCGGCTGGTGGGCCAGGGTGCTGCCCGCAGAAGTACTCGACGACGCCCCGGCGATTCCGCGCATCCTCGCACAGCTCAACGTCGCGACCACCGACGGCTTCTTCCTCGCCACCCGGGCCCACGGCGACTGGGACTTCACGCGGCTGCTGCACATGTTCGCGGTGGGACTGGACGCCGCGGCCGGCCTGCTCGTGGAGCGTGTGCGGGGCGGCGCCGCACCCCCGGCCGGGTCCGCCGGGGGCCCGGGCAGGAGCGCCCCAGCCTCGCCCACGACTGCAGCCTCGCCCACGACCTGGTCGCCATCGGAGGGGGACAACTCCCGGCTGCGCATCCTTTCCGCGGCCGCCGAGATCGCCGCCGAACGGGGCTACGAGGGGACGAGCATCGCGCGCGTCTGCAAGCGTTCGGGACTGCCGGTTTCCTCCCTGTACTGGCACTTCAAGGACAAGGACGAGCTGTTCGCCTCGGTCCTTGAGCACAGCTTCGAGCAGTGGTCGGCGGGGCAGGCCACGTGGGAGCCGGTCGTCGAACCGGCCGGACGGGCGGCGGGTCTGCGCGCGACCCTCACCCGGTCCCTGAGCAGCCTCGCCGCGGCGCCGGACTTCATGCGGATCGGCCACATGCTGACGCTGGAGCAGCGCGCGACCGAACCGACCGCCCGCGTGCTGTTCCTCGACATCCGGCGCCGCGTCCTGGAGTCGATGGGCGAATGGTTCTCCGCGAACCTCGGCGAGGAGACATCGGCCCGCGACCCCGAACTGCCTTCGCGGCTGGCGATGTTGCTGATGGCCGTCTCGGACGGCCTGTTCATCGCGGAGCAGGTCGGGGACTCCTGGGACCTCGAGACCTTCGTCCACGTCATCGTCGACATGATCGAGGCAATCATCGCCGACGCAGCGGCGCCGTCTGCGGCGGGGTGAGAATTCAGCTCGTCCGGCGCGATCAGGCCCCCGTCCGCAGCACCCGCGAAAGCCCAGCGCAGCGGTCCGTTCCGCTGGCGCGAGCTGCGCAGGTACCGGGCCGGGGTACGGCGACGAGAGTTCGGAGACGGCGACGGCTCCGGCGGCGATGCGGCCGACGCCGACGGCTGCCGCTTGCTCTTCGTACGCAACGCGGGCGGCACCTCCCAGGGGATATGCCGCCCGCAACCGGGGTCACTCCGGCAAGGGGAGCACGATAGGCCTCACGCAGTGTCAGGACCGTGACGAGCGTTATCAGGGCGCAGATGGCGATGTACCACAGCCCGTCGCGTCCGGTGCTGTGCAGCCAGGTGCCGACCGTGGGGGCCGTGCCGCCGAAGACGGCCATGGCCAGCGAGTACGGGAAGCGGATGCCGGTGCCCCGGACGCGCTTGGAGTACAGCTCGACGGAGGTGCGGAGAAGATCGCGGTGTAGCCGGTCAGCACCAGCATGCCGGCGCACTGCACCAGTAGCAGCCCCCAGAAGCCGGTGCCGTGGCCGAGGGTGCCCAACAGCGGGACTGTGGTGAGGATGGAGCCGGCTGCGAAGAAGAGCAGGAGCGGTTTGCGGCCGATCCGGTCCGAGAGCCAGCCGCCGAGGGGCTGGATCAGGGCGAAGAAGACGAGGGCGACAGTGCCGACGGCCAGCGCCCGGGACTGGTCGAAACCCGCGGTGACGACGGCGTAGGTGGGCAGGAAGGCTGTCCAGAGGTAGATGCAGACGGCGGGGCCGACGCAGAGACCGAAGACCTGGACGGCCTTGCCCGGGTGGCGCTGAAGAAACTCGAACAGACGCGGGCGCGTTGCGCGGCCGTCCTTGATGTCCCGGGCCACATCATGCGTCTCCACGACGCACCCACGAACCGGCCAGTGCCCCGAACACGCCGATCAGAAACGGGACGCGCCAGCCGTAGTCCCGCATCGCCTCATCACCGAGTGCGGCGGAGAAGGCGGCGATGAGCGCCAGGCAACGGATCTTGCCGGTGCTGGAGCTGAGGTACCAGAAGCTGGAAAACAGGCCGCGGCGGCGTGGCGGCGCCGACTCGGTCAACAGGGTCGCGGAGGCTGCGTACTCGCCACCGGTGGACAGGCCCTGAGCCAGGCGGGCAACGACCAGCAGGGCCGGTGCGAGGACGCCGATCTACGAGTAGGAGGGGCAGAGAGCGATGAACAGGCTGCCCGCGTCGAACCTGCGTACGAGAGAGGGTTGGATCCCCTCTTCTCACGCGCTGGGAACCGCCGGGAATGGCGCGCAGCCGACGGTCGTTCCCTCCTGCGGCGAACAACCGGCCCATGGGAGGCACAGCGTGCACAGCGAGACAGACACCGTCCGCAAGATCCTCACCGAACTCGGCGACACCTGGGCAATCGTCGGCCTCTCCTCGAATCAGCGGCGGGCCGCGTACGGAGTCGCAGACGTACTGCAGCGCTACGGCAAGCGGATCGTCCCCGTACACCCGAAAGCCGAGACCGTCCACGGGGAGCAGGGCTATCCGTCCCTTGAAGCCATTCCCTTCGAAGTCGACGTTGTGGACGTCTTCGTCAACAGCGAGCTCGCCGGCGCGGTCGCCGATGAAGCCGTGGCCAAGGGCGCCAAGGCGGTGTGGTTCCAACTCGGGGTGATCGACGAGGCCGCGTACGAACGGACCCGCGCCGCGGGCCTCGACATGGTCATGGACCGCTGCCCGGCGATTGAACTTAACTCCCTACGCTAGCGGATGGCGGGTTCATCGCGGACGTCAACACCCGTGCTCGGCCCCCATGCTGGCATAACGGAGATCTCTGGCCTCTTGTAGGTGACGAAAATCCCGTGCGAGGTTGTGAACTCCTCTCGCCTGAGTCTGAGCTCACAGGGGCTGTGGGTGCCGGAAGCCTGCATGACGGTGATTAGTGACGGAATCGATGCAGCGAGATCCCACGAAGAGGACAGCAGTACGAAGGAGCCCAGGTCGATTGCGTCTGCCAGCCGAAAGGCGATGGTGATTTCGGGAGTCGGCCCACGACCCGCCCTTGCAGCAGCCTTGCGCTCCATCAAGCTGGGAGCGCAGCCACATGGCCTGCCACGGACGTTGTCGGGCGACAGCAACGTGGAGCCATCACAGACGCGCAAGGAGCTGTCGCCATTGTGCAGGACCATGCGCAGCGAGATGTCATCGGGCGTGCCGATGGCGATCGCCACGTCGTCTCGCTCTGTCACCACATCAACACTGTGGGCTTGCGGATGGGGAGTACCTCCAAGGGCATCCGCTACCCGTCGGGCAACCACGTGGTCCTTCAGAATGACTCGCCATCCGGGCAGGACTACCGGACGGCCGTCAAACTGAGCAACGGCGGAGAATCTTCCAACGAATCGCTCCGAGATACTCCCTGGCAGATACTTCACGCCGTCTCTGGAGGCAGGGCGCTCCGTCCCTCTCATCGTCGATGCCCGGAATTGAGGAGCTGCGGCGACGTCGGCACTACCGGCCGACGTGCAACCAGGGTGTCCTCGTGAGCGATGACCGACAGGGGGATGCCCGTGCGGCGAGCGTCGCGGATGTTCTTCAGCTGGAAGAACGAGAGGCGGGCGACGAGGCGGTCGTCGCGGATGCCGGCGAGAAGGGCCACGCAGCGCTCGACGGGAACGAGGCCAGCGGCCTCTGCGGCGGCGAGGACAGCGGAAGGCAGGTCGACGAGCTCGCCGCGTTCGCGCCAGGGGCGAGTTGTGATCACGGCGTGGCCGCCGGGGCGGAGCATGTGGCGGCACTGGATCAGGATCTCCGTGAAGGCTTGCAGAAGCTGCTCCAGGCCGACGTGAGCTAGGTTTCCGGGATCTCGGCTGTAGCGGTAGTCCTTCTTGACCACGCCGGGCTCGCCTGTCTCGCGGGAGGAGCGGACCTGGCCATGGACGCTGCCACCGTACGGGGGTGAGGTGACCACCAGGTCGACCAAGCCGTGGAACTCCGCCGGTACCAGGGCGGACAGGTTTCGGGCGTCGCCGCAGTAGACGGACCCCGTACCGGTGGCTCCCTGGGCGTCGGCATGGCGGAGATTCTGCTCGGCGAGGTAGGCCCATTGGGGCTCGTACTCCGTGCCCAGCGCGTGGCGGCCGAGGTGGACGGCTTCGACGAGGGTGGTGCCGATGCCGCACATCGGGTCGAGGACGAGATCGCCGGGCTCGGTGTAGGTGGCGATGGCGTGGGCGGCGATGGCCGGGAGCATCTTGGCGGGGTGGGCGGCGGAGCGGCGTACGTAGCGGTCGGCGCGCTGAGCGGGGGCGGAGGTGGGTGCGGTGTTCCACACGGAGACGGGGTGCCTGTTCACAGATGGCTCCGTTCTGTGCTCAGGACGAGAAGGTCGGAGTGGATGAGGCCGGCCGGTGCGTCGTCCGGCGGGGCGGGCACGATCCGGTCTTCGACCGCGTGACCGTGGACGATCACGATGTGCTGGAGGTACCGGAACCCGGCGGTGCGGGCTGATGCGATGAGCAGGCCGAGCGGATCGGTGAGGTGGTCGGCGTCGCGGCGCTGACGGGTGGCCAGCAGCAGGAGGCCGTTGCCGCGGAGGAGGCGATGGGCTCGGTGGAAGAAGCCGGGCCAGCCGTCGTCGATGGCACCTTGCTCGTCGATGCCGTAGTGGCTGCGCGGTGCGGTGGAGGGGAGGGTGTCGGGGTGGAGTTCCGCGAGGATCAACGACGTGCTGCGCGAGTCGGCGTGCGCGTCCGGTGCATGGTCCGTGGCGCATGGAGTGCGGGCGTCCATGCCGGAGTCCGTGTCGCTGATGGTCAGCCGCAGCATGCGGGCGGGAAGGCGACCGGGACGGTGTGCGAACTCGGTGCGGATCTTGTCGATAGCCCAGGCGGGCAGGACGGATGGGGCGGACGACGAGGGCTCGGTATCGCGGGGGCCGGGCAGCCAGATGGTGGTGGGCAGCGGCGACGAGTTCGCCGTCGTAAGGGGCTTGTTCACGGGTGGGCGCGCTGAGCGGGCCGGGCGCCGAGTGGTGCTGACGCCTATCTAAGGAGATTTCCGGGGGCCGATCGTGCCGGCGGTCGGGGTGATTTCTTCGTGTGGCGCATGCCCGACGCCCAAGAAGGGCCTGGTCAGCGCGCGATCTGCCACGCGGGCCGGGAGGGCCGTGTCGGCACACCGAGAAGCCGGTCGGCATTCGGCGGCAGGTTCGATGCGCGCCCGTGCAAGCGGGGGTTGAGAACTTTTTCGGCGGATTTCTCCTGCCCCCCGTTCACGGCGAAGGTGCTGGTCAGCGGCAGATCTGCCAAAGCATGGCGGGGCTGCGGCAGGGCCATGGCGGGCCTCTGCCGGGGGCGTGGATGGATGGCGGCGGGCCCGCGGCAGGGGCGGTTGGCGCGATGGGCGACGTCCGATTCGCCACGCATCAAGGCAAGGAGCCCGCTATGCGCCCAACGTCCATCCGCCCCGCCCGCCCGGCCCTGTCCCTCTCGCCTCTGGAGGAGGTCGAGTCGGCGTTCCTCGCGCTGGCGGCCGCGCCGTGGCCGCTGACCTTGCCAGCATCGCTGCTCACCGAAAAGGCGGCAGCCGGGTCGCTGTCGGTGGCGCAGGTCCGGTCGCAGATGGTGCACCCCAGCTGCACCCGCCAGGCCCGTGCCCGGGTGTGGGGTGAGGTCTTGCGCCGCCGTGCCGTGCATGGGGAGCCGTGGGGCACCGTCGCGGTCGGGTTCGCCATTCCCGGACTGCGGCGCACGCTGGCGCGCTTGCCGCGGCTCGCAGAGGTCGAGGCGTGTGAGCTGGAGCAGGAGGTGCTCGCCGCGGTGACCGCCGAGCTGACGATTCTTCCGGTGGAGGAACCTGAGGTCGGGCTGCGGCTGCTGCGGGCCGGGGACCGTGCTGCACATCGGCTGTTGTATGCGGCCCAGCGCGCGCGGCGCACCAACCGCGTGCCGCTGGACGAGAACGCCGTCCCGCAGCCTCTTCCTGTCGGTGGTGAGGCGGAGGTGTACGCGGTGCTGGAGCGGGGCGTCGATGCCGGGATCCTCGCCATGGAGGAGGCCGAACTCATCGCGCAGACACGGCTGGAACGACAGGTCATGGCCGAGGCCGCGAACGCGGTCGGGATGAGTGTGCGCTCCGCGTTCCGGCGCCGGGCCGCGGCCGAACAGCGTCTAGCCGCCGCACTGGGGCGGCAGGAGTTCTGACAGGAGCGGTGGCACGATCAGGCCCCGTCTTTCTCCTTAGGAGAGTGAGAGCAGCCGCGGCACCCGCAGTGCCGTAGCAGCCCTCGTGTCTCAATCGTCCCTGGGGTTCGGGCACGGCGTCTCGTGCTGACACCCGAATCCGCCCCACTCCCGCTCCAGCGGTTCCCCTTCGACGTGAAGGAGGTGAAGCGCTGCCGCGGGCCAGCCCGACCCCAGGGACGAAGCAGTCTCTCGCTCGTCTTCTCCTCGTCCTCTTGTTCCTCCCGCTGTCTGCCACGCCCGTAGGAGGTGTGTGTCCGTGTTCGCGTTTCTGTGCCGGTTGCGGGCAGGGGCCCGCCGACCTGTTCTGCGTCGCGCGGGCCGTATCGCGGCCCGGGTGCTGTTCGTGGGAGCTTTCGCATCGGCCGTGCTCCTGTCGGACCCGCCGATCTCGTGGGCGGTGGCGACCGTCCCGCAGGTGATCGAGAACCTGCGGAACTGGATCGTCGGCTTGCTCACCGGGCTGGCAACCCTGTTCCTCACCTTCGGCGGGCTGCGCTATCTGATGGCAGGCGGCGACCCAGGTGAAGTCGAAGCCGCCAAACGGGCGTTGAAAGCCGCGGCGATCGGCTACGGGCTGGCGATCCTCGCCCCGGTCCTCGTCACGATTCTCCAGGGCATCGTCGGTTCGGGCGGCGACGGCGGAGGCGGGCAGTGACCGCCCCCGTGCGCCGCACCGCGTCGCTGTTCGGCTTCGCCGTCATCCTCGCCGTCGCCGTCGGTCCCTTGACCGCCGCGTCGGCCGACGCCGTGCCGCAGGCGCTTGTCACCCTGGCAGTGCCCGCGGATCCAGAGCCGCAGCCTGGTCCCGGTCCGAGCGCCCCCTCGCCGGAGACGGGGCCGCCCCGGCCGGAACCCGCGCCCGGGCCTACCCCAGCACCCGGACCGCCTTCGCCCGCGCCGGAACGGCCCAGCCCTTCGGAGCCCGCCCCGGGACCGACCCCTCCGGCGTGCGAGGCGACCGGCACAGAGTGCGACAAGGGCACCACATGGGGCTGGGGTGCCCTCGTCGACATCCCCGGGATGATCGTGAACGCGATCACCACGTTCCTCGGCATGCTCGTCGAGCAGATCATGCAACCGGTCCGCGAACTCCTGGCCGACACCCTGCTGTCCACGCCGGACGTCACCCGGCAAGCGGACATCAAACGGCTCTGGACCGGCTCCTTGGAGATCGCGGCCGGGATCTACGTGCTGTTCGTGACCGCGGGCGGCGTCACCCTCATGGGCTACGAGACCGTCCAGACCCGCTACGCCCTCAAGCAGATCGCCCCACGGCTGCTGATCGGCATGATCGCGGCAGCGATGTCCCTGACGGTCATGGGTAAAGCGATCAGCTTTGCGAATGCTCTGTCCCACGCGGTGATGGGCACCGACATGTCGGACGCGGGCAAGGGCCTGGTGGAGCGGGTCATCCCGTTCGCGTTGTTCGGCGTCGCCGGGCTGAAGTTGTACCTGCTGCTGATCGCCATCGTCATGGTCGTCCTCGTCCTGGCGGTCCTCATCGGCTACATCGTGCGCGTCGCGGTCATCGCGCTCCTTGCCGTCTCCGCTCCGTTGGCACTCTCCTGCCACGCCCACCCCGTCACCGACCCGCTGGCGCGCATGTGGTGGCGCGCGCTCACGGGCTGCCTGACGATCCAGGTCGCCCAGTCCATGACGTTCATCGTCTCGCTGAAGATGTTCTTCGCGCCCGGCGCCACCCTGCTCGGCTTTCCCAAGCCCAGCCAGCTCGGCACGATGCTCGCCGGTCTGGCCCTGTTCTGGATCCTGTTCAAAATCCCCGGCTGGTGCCTGCAGTTCGTCTTCCGTTCCACTCCCGTGAGCATGCGTGCTCCCGCCCCGCTGCGGATGCTCCAGTCCGTCGCCATGTGGCGGCTGATGAACACCTGTCTGCCCGGCCCGGTGATAGTGCGGCGTCCCGGTGGTGGTGCCGGCGGTGGAACGCCTGGCGGTCTCGGAACCGGCGGCGGAGGGCCCAGGGGTGGACCTCCCGGCGGCGGCCGAGGAGGCGGAGGCCGCGGTGGCGGGGGCGGCCGACCGACGCCGGGCGGTCTCGGCGGGTTCGCGATCCGCCGTGGCAGAGCCCTTCTGGCCCAAGGCCGCGCCGCCATCGGCAGACCAGCCACGCCACCGCCCGCCCAGGGCACACCAGGCCCGGCAGGAGGTCCGGCCCTATTGGCAGGTCCAAGGCCTCGTGGGCCGCAGCCCAATGGCCGCTCCGGCACTGCCGCTCCACAAGTCCGCTCGCCGGGAGGTCCTCGCACTGTGATCCATCCCGCTCAGGCCCGCCGCCGACGGCAGTTGGCCCTGCCGGTTCCCGCGAGTCGCGTCCCTGCACGCTCGGGACGGCCGGTCCAGCAGGGGCTGCCCATCGCCGCCCAGCGCGTCCCCCGCGCAAAGCGGGCCACACCTGGCACCTCGCCCTCCCCGGTCACCGCGGCGAGCAGCCCGACACCCCCGAGGGCTCGGCAGTTGGCGCTGCCCATCGCCGCCGCCCGCGTACGCAGACGCCCCGCCCGACCTGTCCAGTTGCGCCTCCCGCTCGAACCACCCGCTCCCCCAGTCCACTCCCGGAGGTGAACCCATGGCCGACCTGGATGACGAGTACGTCGCCTCGGCCCGTATCCCGGCCGACGTGAGCAAGTCCGATCTGATCCTCGGTCCGCTCACGGCGCGGCAGACGGCCGTCCTGGCTGTCGGGGGGCTGGTGTTGTACGGCGGGTACTGGCTGACGCGCCCGTTCATGGCCCCGCTCGCGTACCTGGCGCTCGCCGCCCCGGTTGCCGTCGTCGTGACCGTGGTCGCGGTGGGGCGGCGGGACGGAATCGGCATGGATCAGCTGCTGCTGGCAGCCGTTCGCTTCCACCGCTCCCCGAAACGCCGCGTACCCGCACCCGACGGTGTCCTGCCGCTTCCGGATCTCGTCCCCGCGCCCTGGCGGGCACAAGCCCAGCCTGCCCCCGCGGCGCTGCACCTGCCGTGCCGTACGGTCACCGACACCGGTGTGCTGGACCTCGGGCGGGAGGGTAGAGCGGCGCTGGCGGTGTGCAGCACAGTCAACTTCCATCTGCGTACCGGTGGCGAACAACAAGCGTTGACCGAGGCGTTCGCCCGCTGGCTCAACTCCCTCACTGGACCTACCCAGATTCTCGTGCGTGCCCACCGCCTGGATGTCGCCCCGCTCGTCCTCGAACTCACCCAGGACGCGCCCTCGCTCCCGCATCCGGCACTGGCCCAGACCGCGCTGGACCACGCCGACTTCCTCGACCAGCTGGCCGCAGAGCGGGACCTGCTCACCCGCCAGGTCCTGCTCGTCGCCCGCGAACCGTCCCCCTCCGGCTCCGCTGAAGCGCGGGCCGGCCACCGCATCACGGAGGCCGCCCGTGCGCTGGAGGGCACCGAGATCACCGTCACGGCGCTGGAGACCGGAACAGCCACCCACGTGCTCCGCCTCGCCGCCGACCCCGATGCCACGCCCCTGGGAGGAGTGTGATGCTCCGTATCCTGCGCCGCTCGACGGCATCCCACGAACCGGTCGACGCCCACGACGCCCTGGCCCAGCTCGGCCCCGACGCCGTAGAGGTGCACGCCCGCACTCTCGCCATCGGCGGCCATCTCGCCGCCACGCTCGTAGTGACCGGTTATCCGGCCGAGGTGGTGCCCGGCTGGCTCGATCCCCTGCTCACCTATCCCGGTCGACTGGACGTCGCCCTCCACATCGAACCCGTCGCCGGCGCGCTGGCCGCGCAGCAGCTCAAGAAGCAACGCGCCCGTCTGGAATCCTCCCGCCGCACCGGCTGGGACCGCGGCCGTCTCGACGACCCGGACACCGAGGCCGCCGCGCAGGACGCGGCCGAGCTGGCGTACCGGCTCGCGCGAGGCGAGGGGAGACTCTTCCGGCTCGGCCTGTACATGACCGTCTACGGAGAGAGCGAAGAGCACCTCGCGGACGAAGTGGCCTGCGTCCGCTCCATCGCCGAATCCCTCCTGGTGACCACCGCCCCGGCGACGTACCGGGCACTGCCGGGCTGGCTGGCCACCCTCCCGCTCGGCATCGACACGTTGAATATGCGGCGCACCTTCGACACCGAGGCACTGGCCGCCTGCTTCCCCTTCGCCTCCCCCGACCTGCCCGCCGACGCGGCGATGGCCCCGGGCGGAGTGCTCTACGGCATCAACACCACCAGCGGCTCACTGGTGCTGTGGGACCGCTTCGCGCAGGACAACTACAACTCCGTCCTCCTGGCCCGTTCGGGTGCCGGCAAGTCCTATCTGACCAAACTGGAGCTGCTGCGGCAGCTGTTCACCGGCACCCAAGCCATGGTCATCGACCCCGAGGACGAGTACGTCCGCTTGGCCGAGGCCGTCGGCGGAACCGTCATCCGCCTCGGCGACCCCCACGTGCGGCTCAACCCCTTCGACCTGCCCTACGAGACCAGCGAAGACTCCGACGCCCTCACCCGCCGGGTGCTGTTCCTGCACACCTTCCTGACCGTCCTACTCGGAGGAGAACTCTCCGCGGCCGAACGCGCCGTCCTGGACAAGGCCGTCCTGGCCACTTACCACCAGGCCGGGATCACCACCGATCCCGCCACCTGGTCACGCCCCGCGTCGCTGCTGAGTGATCTCTCCGCCCAGCTGACCGGCACGGAGGACAAGACCGCGGGCGATCTGGCCGCCCGCCTGGACCCGTACGTGCACGGCTCCCACCAGCAGATGTTCGCAGGCCCGACCACCACCCGCCCCTCCGGACACCTGGTGGTCTTCTCGCTGCGCGAGATCCCCGAAGAGCTGAAGACCGTGAGCATGCTGCTGGCCCTGGACGCCGTCTGGCGCCAGGTAGCCCACACCGGCAACATGCGCCGGCGTCTGGTCGTAGTGGACGAGGCATGGCTGCTGATGCGCGAGTCGCACGGGGCCCGCTTCCTGTTCCGCATGGCCAAGGCGGCCCGCAAGTACTGGACCGGACTCGCCGTCGTCACGCAGGACGCCGACGACGTCCTCGCCTCCGACCTCGGCCGGGCCATCGTCGCCAATGCCGCCACCCAGCTGCTGATGCGACAGGCTCCGCAGTCCATCGACCAGATCGCCGCCGCCTTCCGCCTCTCCCGCGGCGAACGGCACCACCTGCTGGCCGCCCCCAGAGGCTGCGCCCTCCTGCTGTCGGGCCGCACCAAGATCTCCTTCAGCCCGGTCGCCTCCGAGACCGAGCACGACCTGATCACCACAGATCCCGTCGAACTCCAGGCGTCTGAAGAGGCCGAGGAGGACAAAGCAAGCGACCCATACGGGCTGCCTGACTTGACGGGCATCGAGCTGTGAGCCGCGCCCAGCCGGGCGGGCTGCTCGGCGCGTTCCTGACCGACCCAGGCCGCTGGTTCCACACCGTGCTGGGCGACGGCGCGCGCTTCCTCGCCGATGCGTGGCCGTGGCTCGCTCCCGCCGCGGCCGCGTCTGGCGTCGGCGCCCACGTCCTGCGTACCGCCCTTCGAAGGAGACAGCAGAAGGCACTCACCGACGGCGCCCGGCTGGTCACCGTCCTGGCGCCGCCCACGGTGCCCGACAAGGGCGGCGAAGTGCTCTGGGCGCAGCTTGCGGGCCTGCTGCGCCCGTGGCATCAGCGGCTGCGGCACGGCCAACCCCACGTAGGGTTCGAATACGCCTGGGACGGCGGCGGGCTGACGGTGCGGCTGTGGCTGCCCGGCTCCGTACCCACCGCTCTCGTACGCCGCGCGGTGGAGGCGGCCTGGCCGGGCGCTCACACCGCCGTCACCGACGCCCAACCGCTCTTTCCTGCCGCGCACGTGTGCACAGCCGGACGCCTAAGCCTGGCCCGTCCCGAGGTCCTGCCACTGCGTACGGACCACAAGAGCGATCCGCTGCGCGCCCTGCTCCAGGCCGCCACCGGCATGGCCGACGGCGAGCACGCCCTCGTACAGATCCTCGCCCGGCCTGCGACCGGAGCGCGGCTGCGCCGCGCCAAGCGCACCGCACGCCGCCTGAAGGCGGGTCAAACCGCGCCCCGCCTCTCAGCGCTCTTCCGGCTGTTCTCCCACGCACCGCAGCGCACCACCGCCACCTCTCTGGACCCCTCCCATGGGGCCGAGGTCCGCCAGAGCGTCGGCAAACTCACCGGTCCCCAGTGGGACGTCCACATCCGCTACGCCGTCGCACTCCCGCCGAAGGCAGAGGCAGCAGAGGACCGGCTGCGCGGCCGAGCCCACGCCCTCGCCTCCGCCTTCTCGCTCTATGCGGCCCGCAACTGGCTCGCCCGCCACCGCCTGCGCGACCCGCACCCCACGCTCACCGCACGTTGTTTCCCGCACCGCGGCGACCTGCTCTGCGTGCCCGAAATCGCCGCGCTCGCGCACCTGCCCGCCGACGCGGACGCCCCCGGCCTGGCCCGCGCCGGGGCCCGCTCCGTGGCACCCCCGCCCGCCGTCCCGCTTCCCGGCGACGGGGTCAAGCCGCTCGGGGCAGCGGACACCGGCATCCGCCGCGGCGTCGGAATCGCCGTCCCCGACGCCTGTCATCACCTGCACCTCATGGGCGCCACCGGCTCCGGCAAGTCCACCCTGATCGCGCAACTCGTGCTCGAGGATGTGCGCGAAAAGCGCGGCGCTGTCGTCATCGACCCCAAGGGCGACCTGGTCACCGACCTCCTGCACCGCCTGCCGCTCTCATGCGCCGACCGACTGGTCGTCATCGACCCCGACGACACCCACGTCCCGCCGTGCCTCAACGTCCTGGACGGCGCGGACATCGACGTCGTCGTCGACAACATCACCGGCATCTTCCGCCGGATCTTCACCGCCTTCTGGGGCCCCAGGACCGACGACGTCATGCGCGCCGCCTGCCTCACCCTCCTACGCCACGCCCAGACCACCCACCGGCTGGTCACCCTCGCCGACATCCCCCGCCTGCTGGGCGAGTCCGCCTACCGCCTCCGCGTGATCCCCGCCATCAAGGACCCGGTCCTCAAGGGGTTCTGGAGCTGGTACGAGTCGCTGTCCGAACCGTCCCGCGCCGCGGTCGTCGGCACGGTGATGAACAAGCTGCGCGCCTTCCTGCTGCGCTCCTTCGCCCGCCAGGCCATCGCCTCGGGCGAGTCCACCTTCCACCTCGGTGACGTCCTCGACGGCGGCATCCTGCTCGCCCGCCTCCCAAAAGGCGCCCTCGGCGAGGAGACCTGCCGGCTGCTGGGCTCGTTCATCGTCGCCAAGACCTGGCAGGCCGCAGCCGCCCGCGCCCGCATCCCCGAACGCGACCGCATCGACGCCGGCCTGTACGTCGACGAGGCGCACAACTTCCTCACTCTCCCCTACCCGCTGGAGGACATGCTCGCCGAGGCCCGCGGCTATCGCCTGTCCATGGTCCTCGCGCACCAGCACCTCGCCCAGCTCCCCCGCGACCTGCGCGAAGGCATCTCCGCCAACGCGCGCAACAAGGTCTTCTTCAACGCGTCCCCCGAAGACGCCACCGCTCTGGAGCGCCACACCCTGCCCACGCTCGCCGCGCACGACCTGGCCCATCTCGGCCCCTACCAGGCCGCCGCCCGTCTCCTCGTTTCCGGCGCCGAGACCGCCGCCTTCACCCTGACCACCCGCTCGCTCCCGCCGGCGACGCCGGGCCGCTCGACCGAGCTGCGGGCCGCGGCAGCCGCCCGCGTCGGCGGCACCACCAGCCGCTCCGCCCACCTGCCTCTCTGAACCAGGAGGACATGGTCATGCCCACGCCCACCACAGGCTCCAACCCCGGCTACGTCCCCCGCGCCGCCGTACGCCGTCGCCGCCCCGCTCAACCCAACCGGGCCCGCACCGACCTGGCCCAGCTCGCCGCCCGGCTCACCCCACGCGATGTGTGGCTGGTCGAGATGCTCCACGAGCACAAGGTGCTCACCTCGCACCACATCACCGCGCTCGCCTTCACCGGTCATCGCACCGCCAACCGCCGCCTGCGCGAGCTGTACATGATGGGCGTCGTCGACTCCTTCCGCCCCCTGCGGCAGTCCGGCTCCGCACCCGAGCACTACACGCTCGGCAAAGCCGGCGCCGAACTCCTCGCCGCCCGTGCCGGCGTCGACCTTGCCGCCACCGGCTGGCGCAAGGACGCCTGCGCCCGGATCGCCTTCTCCCCCACCCTGGACCACGCGCTCGGCGTCAACACCCTCCTGGTCCGCCTCGCCACCGATGCCCACCTTCCCGTATGGCTCTCGGAACGCTCCGCCACCCGCCTGTGGGGCGACTGGATCCGCCCCGACGCATACGCCCACCACGGCCACGACGACCACCTGCTGCCGTTCTTCCTGGAGTACGACACCGGCTCGTACAACCTCGCCCGCCTCGAGGCCAAACTCCCCGGCTACGCCGCCCTGGCCACCACCACCGGCACCCGCACCCCGCTGCTCATCCACACGTCAACCGCGCGCCGCGAAGCCGCCCTGCGCCACCGCCTGGCCGACACCGCCGAACGGCTCGAGATTCCCATCGCCACCGGCAACGCCCAACTCGCCGCCCCGACGGGACCTGCCTGGCTCCCGCTCAGTCCTTCCCTCGCCTCCAGTGCCGTAGCGGGACGGCTCGCTTTCTCCCAACTCGCCACCCGCTGGCCTGGCCTCACGCCCGCGCTCACCCCGGAGACGATCATGCCGCCACCCGGGCAGCACACCTCTCTGCCCTGGCGGCCGACACCGCCGCGGCCTTCAGCTTCCGGATCATGAGCCTGCTCGCGAAGGCAGCCGTCGGGACAGGCTGCGCGGTTCTCGCGCTGCCCATGTTCGCCGTACTCGCCGTGGTCGCGCTGGTTTCCGCAGTGCTGCCGGGCGAAGGTGCGTCGGCATCTCCCAGCAAGCACGCTCTCTCCGATATCCCGCCGTACATGCTCGGCCTCTACCAGCGGGCGGCATCGGAGTGCCCCGGCCTGTCATGGACGATCCTGGCCGCGATCGGGAAGGTCGAGTCCGATCACGCACGACACCCGACGATGGTGTCAACAGCGGGCGCGGTCGGGCCCATGCAGTTCATCCCGTCCACGTTCAAGGCGTACGCGCATCCGGTACCGCCCGGCGGGAAGAAGCCGCCCACCCCCTGGGACCCAGTCGACGCCGTCTACGCCGCGGCACGACTCCTCTGCGCGAACGGCGCGAAGAACGGCCGCAACGTGCGCCGCGCCATCTGGCACTACAACCACAGCGACACGTATGTGGAGCAGGTCCTGAAGGTCGCCGACGAGTACGCGGCTGTCGCCCCGGCTCCGACGGCTGCCGCGGCCAGGGCAGTTGCCTTCGCCCGTGCCCAGCTCGGCACTCCCTACGTGTGGGGCGGCGACGGACCCGCCGACGGCGGTTTCGACTGCTCCGGCCTGACCCAGGCCGCCTACCGGGCGGTCGGCATCAGGCTGCCTCGCGTCGCTCAGGCCCAATACGACGCAGGCCCTCGCATCCCGGCCGACTCACCGCTCGCGCCGGGAGACTTGCTGTTCTTCGGTACCAGCCCGCGTGCCATCACCCATGTCGGCATCTACAGCGCACCGGGTCGCATGATCGACGCACCCCGCCCCGGCGCGGTGGTCCGAGAACGCGCCATCGAACTCGCCCGACGTGCCGACTTCCAGGGCGCAACCCGCCCCGCACTGGGGCAAGGAGGTGAACTCCGATGAGGAAGCGGCGGCGGCATCCTGGGCCTCACGGCCGGGCACCAGCAGGACCAGAGTGCTGCGGGCCTCACGCCTGCGGGCGGGATCGCGCGCGAAGGCCGAGACGAGCGCCAACAGCGCAACGGTCGCTACGTAGATCCCCCCGGCGACCGTGGTCGCCAGTCCGAGACCCATCGGGCACGCACCTTCCACCCCCGGCTCGTGGGATGCCCGGTCCTCGATGCCGGGCGGCGCTCCGCACGCTCATCGTACGCAACACGCCGCTCCACGTACACAGGAGCCATCCCATGCCCAGACCTACAACGCCCAGTTCCACCAGGGAAGTTCGATGCCAAGCTCAGTCGTTGCTGCTGCCCTCGGCGGCGAGAACGATCTCCACCGCCGCGGGAACGAGCACGACCTGCTGCGGCGTCCAGCAGTCCGAGCGTTCCGTGGCGATATCCGCCTGACACCAACGGCAGACCAAGTTCGGTCCATCACAACCGTCCAGCCCGCAGCACCCGTTCAGCCGACCGTGCTTGGAGGTGTACTCGACATGCCGGACGTCGGCACGCGCCAGCACGATGCCCTCCAGGTCGGCGTAAGCAGGAAAGACGACCGGTTCCCAGTCCGATGTGGGGAGGGCGCGCTGCGCGGTTTCGGAGGGCGGGTCGAAGGCGAAAGTGCCCGGCAGCATCCGCGGCGGACACTCCTCGCCCTCCTTCATCTCGTACGGAACAGGAGCGCAGTCAGGATCGGGCAGCGGCACCTCACGCACGGCGCCCGTCACCTCTCCGTGACAGCGGCGGCAGCGAAAGACCATCACCCGCCCATCATGGCTTCCCACGCCCAGGCCGCCCACCGGTTTTCCGGCCCGTCTGCCCTTCCGAGCCGCTCATGACCCCGCCTGCTCCTGCCGAGGCCCGGGCCCTGCTGTCGGCGCTCACGCGCGCCCTGGCCTGTGTGGGTGGGCTCGCGCTCGTTTTCACGGCGGTCAACGTGACGCTCTTCGCAGTGGAGCAAGGCGTCTTTCCAGGGATCGCGATCCTGCTGGATCCCATGGTGGCGTTGGCCCTCGCCACGGTTCTGTACGCCGACGCACGTCTGGCCGCCTGGGGGCTCCGCCCGCCCATGTGGTCGGCGGCGCTGCGCTGGTTTGCGGGGATCGCCGCCACGCTGATGAACACGTGGACGTCGATCTGGCCCGACGGACAGATCGGATGGCCGATCCGCGCCGACCTGGCCGGCGTAATCCTGCATGGCGTGCCGACCGTGCTCCTGATCCTGCTCACCGAGACCATCGCCGCCTACAGGCGCACCGTGACGCCGCTCCTCGCCAGGACGGGACGCATCGACCGCGACTCCCTCCCAGACGCAACCACACCACGGACCGACGGATCCGCCCGATCGCTCGACCTGACTGCGGGTTCGGGCGAATGGGCGGCACCGGCACCCGTGTTACCGGGTCGCAGCGGGGCCGCTGGACCCACGTCGACAGCCGACTGCGCGCCCGTCGCACCCGTGATGGCCGACCAGAGGGTCGGGGGCGACAGCGGCCCGGACGCCCCGGTAGGGCGCGACGTGTGGGATCGGGCGATCAGGCTCGACGACGCGGCCCGATCGGCAACCGGTCGGCCTGTGAGCATCTGGCGGCTGCGCAAGGATCTGCACATCGGTCCGGACCGAGCCCGGCAGATCCGCACCCAGCTCATCGCCCGCCGCCGCGCCAGCCCACATCCACACCCGTGACCAGCGCCGATACCCCTGCAGCGATCGAGCGGATCGCAATCGCCGGGTCGCTTGACTTGTCACCCGCTCGCGAGCGTCCATGGTCCACGAGCCCGATCGGGATACCCGCGATGCGCACGCGCCCGACGAGCACCCGCGACCGCTCTGAGCGGTCGTGCCCCGGCCGGGGGCCTTACTCCTCCGCTCTCGTAGAAGGAATCGAGGACCCCACCATGTCCGACGACACCACCCCCGTCCTGCCCCTGCCCAACACGCCCACGTCCGAGCCCGAGCCGCCGACAGAGCTGACCGGTGCGCCTGCCGCGATCTACACCCAACTGACCGGCCTCACCGGAGGCGTCACGGTCGCCGAACTCGCCCTGGCCGCCGGGATCGGCCGATCCACCACTGCAAAGGCCCTGGTCGCCCTTGAGGAGCGAGGGCTGACCGTGCGCGAGCCCGGCGGACACGACGGAGCGCGACGCATCCCCGACCGCTGGTTCCGCAACCCCTCCGGCAGCGTCTGCGATTCCAGCACGACGGAATCCACAGCTGTGGACAGCGTAAGGACGAAGGACACGGAGGCCTCGACCGACCAGCCCTCGCCGGAAGAGTCGGCGACCATCGAAGCGAACGACAAGCTTGAGGCCCCCGGCGCGTCAGAGCAGGCCCAGCCGCAGGCCGCGGCGGCGCCGCCCACGCCCCCCGCTCCTGCCCACAGGGGGCGGCTCGCGCCCGGCGCACTGCGGGAGATGGTCATCGGGCACCTTCGGGCGCACCCCGGCGAGGCGTTCACGGCCACGCGCATCAGCCGCGTGATCGAGAGGAGCTCGGGAGCCATCGCGAACGCCCTGGTCACCCTCACCAAGCAGAAGATCGCCGAGCAGGTCAGTGATCGTCCCCGCACCTACCGGCTGACCGCGTCCACTCCCGCCGGGTAGCACCGCGCGCACCCGGCCGGGCCGGTCCCGCACCACGCGGGACCGGCCCGGCCCGTCTTCGTACCGGCGACGGCGCATGGCCGTGAAGTGCCCGACCGCGCTCAACATCCCTATCCGGTCGGCCGGTTGACGGCCCGTCGACGCAGCGGCCGGGCACGGCGGCACAAGCCGGGTCGACCCGTGTAGTGAACGGCGGCAGAGACCTGGGCGCCGGCGCTCCCCGACGTTCGGCGCTAGTGACAGGTACACGCAAACAGGCTTACAGTCGGCCTCGATTGCCCGGCTAGAGGAATAACGGGGGACTTGTGCGCAAGCATTACTTCAGACGGAGCCTGCGTGCCGCGGCTCTGGCTCTTTCGCTCGTGGTGCCGATCGGGTTAGTGAACCTGCCGGCCGACGAGGCGGCCGCCGACGAGCCGGCGCCGGTGCCCGCCGCGTGTGCCGGTATGACACCGCCCTCGGAGGACGGCAACGGGGGTGGGAACGAGAACCACGCGTCCATCCGCCTCGACCAGCCCGCGGACGGAACGGAGCTCGCGGTCGACGAGCGCGGCGAGATCACGGTCAGCGGCGTACTGCACAAACAGGCCACCATGGTCGACGTCTCCGTGGGCTCGAAGACCACCACCGCCTTCACGGTGGGCCCGCCGCCGGAGGGAGAGGCGGCGTGGGCGTCGTCCTGGCAGACCGCTCTGCGCCCGCCGGAGCTCGGCGAGAACCTGCTGTGCACCCGCGCCGAGCGGGATCCGAAGCGGTACGCGCGGATCCTGGGCACCATCAAGGTGATCGACCTGCTGCCGCCGAGCGACGTGCCGGGCCTGGCCGTCGACGCGGTCACCGACACCACCGCGAAGGTCAGTTGGGGCGAGGCCACCGACAACTACGGACTCGCCGGATACGACATCAGTATCGACGGCGGTCAGCCGCAGCGCACCACCGTCGGCACCCGCTCGCACACCATCACAGGCCTCGAGCCGGAGAGCAGTCACACCGTCTCCGTGGTCGCCGTCGATCTGGCCGGCAACGTCTCCAAGAAGCCGGCCACGGTGTCCTTCACCACCGAGGCCGCCCCGGAGCCGCCAGACCCAGAAGGCGAGTTGAAGATCGCGCCGGAGCAGGGCGCGGCCACCGCCACGTGGAGCCCGCAAAGCGTCGCGGAGGGCACCCGTTACCGCGTCTCGCTCGACGGCGAGGAGATGGAGGAGTTCGAGCTGGGGCAGTACTGCGAGGACGCCGAGGGTGAGCCGGCCGACCCGTGCACCGCGGACTCCACGGTCAGCTATCCGGTGCTGTCGCTGGAGGACTCCACCTCGTACATCCTCGAAGTGGAAGAGGTGGCCGCCGACGGTTCCGTGGCGCGCACCCTCACCGCCGAGTTCACCACCACTACGGTCACGCCCGAGGTGAGCCCCGCCGCCACGGAGCGGACCGCCAGCGAGAGTTCGCAGTGTGCCGGGCAGGGCGGCGACTTCTACATCACGGCCGGCGGGCGCGGCAGCGTGACGGTACCCGCGGGCAGCACCGAGCTCTTCGCCGGCTGCTACACCGCAGCGGACAGCGACTGTGTCGACGGTCACCTACCGCCGTCCGGCAACGAGGTGTTCACCTGCTCGGACGACGTCACAGAGCTGCTCCGCAGCGTGGCACCGTCCGGCGGCGGCCCGGTGATCGCCTCGGCGGACGACAACGCCAAGGTCCAGCCGTATGCCTGGTGCGTGCAGGGTGCCTGCGCGGTGGTGATCACGCCGGTACGGGAAGCGGCGCCCACGATCGCCAAGCAGGTCGTCTCCAGATCCTTCGTCTACTGGCTCGTCGTGACCGTGGGGAGCGCCTCGGGCGCGACCATCGGCATCGGCGTGGCGCTGGGATCGCTGCTGGCCCTCCTCTTCCCCGACACGATCGCCGTCGGCGGCCTCCTCGAGTACCCGATCGACTACCTCACGGACTTCGAGGCCTATGACAACTGGGGGCTGAGCGACGGCGAGTGGTTCACCAGCCTGCAGATATACGGCGAAGTGATCGATTCCACGCTGGACTTCTCGATCCGGCACGACCTCCTCTACGGCTGGGACGGTGCCCGTGACTCGGAGCTCAAGGCCACGATCGACCACGCCTGCGCCGCCCAGCAGGGCAACGTGGGCGGGCTCGCCGGATGCGACGAAGGCATCGCCGTGTACGTGCCCGGGGCCAAGGCCTACAACAACAAGCCGATGCCGGAGACCGGGCAGCACATCGTGGACGCCATGACCAACCTCGACGGCCGTCCGTACCCGGGCCTGCAGCGCGAGGTCTGGCACGCCCCGAAGTACTCCCAAGGCGGCAAAATCGCCGACGAGGCGGGATTCAAGCACGGCTGGTACTACAGCCCTGTCAAGAATCCGGGCAGCCAATGTCTGGGGCGCAAGACGGGGGACCCGACAGTCTGCGACGAGTTCCCCTTCCACTCGACGGACCAGGCGGGCGACCTCTCGGGCACGATGGCCGACACCAAGCTGGTGCCGAAGGACGAGGGGTCGGTGCAGGGCAACGACATCCAGCAGTTCCTCAACAACTGTGGGATTGAGGACGGGGACCAGTACATCGTGCTGCCGCTCAAGCACTGGGTCGAGGCCGACGGCCCGAGCTTCGGGTTCAAGACCAGCGGCAGTGGCACCAGCCTGTGTATGACGCCGCAGTCACCCTGACCGACACCCCCACGGAGATCACCGCCGCGGCGCGCACCCACCGCGCCGCGGCGGACCCCCGCCGAGCCGGGTCGGACACCCGACAGCTCGGTCAAATCTCAACGCCGCAGGGACACTTCCGGACGGCGCACCGGCTGCGACACCGCATCGGTACGCGCACAACCGTACGGTGCCGGTGCGCGGGGTCGGCGACGTCCACGTGCGGCTCATTGCCTTCGGCCTCTACGGCGTCGTCACTCCCAGGCTCCACTGCGGGCCCTCCGAGGCTCGACTGCGACGTACGGCCATGACCCGGTAGGGGAGCGCCGTTCATCGCCTTCCTCCGCACCCGGCATGTCCGCAGCCCCCGCAGGAGCCACCGTTGTTGCAGGCACACGGGCAGGGCTCGGCCTGCCGACGGCCCGGCATGCCTTCTGACAGCAGGCGGGACTGCGCCGTAGCGCGCTGTTTGGGGATTCGTGCGGTGCGGCTCGCGGCCGGGCTGTCGGGGTCGGTGAGCCGTACGGCGACTGCCAGGAGGCGCAGTCGGGCGGCACGAGTGTGCTGGCTGAGGCGGGCCAGCTGTTGCGGCAGAGCGGGATCGGTCAGCCCGGTGGTGTGCCCTCCGGCGACTGTGATGAGGTGCGAGGCGGCCTCGGCCTCGAGCCATGCGGCGTGGTGCGCCGATAGCCAACTGGCGTGCTGGTCGCAGATGCTCTCGGTCGCGAGGGTCAGGAGCTCGGCCAGGGGCCGACAGGTGTCGTCCTTTTCGTGCTCCAGCAGAAACCGGCTGTGGACGAGGATCTGGTGGACGAAGGCACGGTGGTCGTGCAGGTCCGGCGTTGCCATGGTGGGGGTCCTATCTTTCGAAGGGTGCGTGGCACCGGCGGCCGTAGGTGGCCTGCTCGTACGGGCAAGTGGGCGAGGGCGGCGTGTGGCCTGGGCCGAGTGGAGGCTGCGCGCCCTCGCACCGGGAGCCGGGGCAGGTGCTATGCGATGCCGCCGTAGCGGCAGTGAGCTGTGTGGCCTTCGTCGTCGGCGAAGGTGTCGGGGTAGCTGTCCGGCATCCGGGCCTCCTCGCCGAGCGGGGTGGGGCCTTGGGCGAGGTAGCTGCCGAGGTCGGCCAGGTGCCGGATGGAGGCGAGCGGGACCTGGCCCGCGCATTCGGGGCAGCGCCCGAGAAGTTCGAAGGCCTCGTCGTCGTAGATGGGGAAGCGGGCGAGGAAGGTGTATTTCTCACCGGTGTCGGGGCAGGTGGCGGTGGCCAGGACCGGCTCGCCCGGGGTGGTGCGACGTCGCAGCCAGTCCGGGGCGGTGGTGATCTGGTCCAGGCCGAGTCCGAGGGCGGCGGCCAGGCGTACGGCGATGCGGGCGTGTTCCTCGCCCCGGTAGATGCCGTGCGGGCTGGTGGCGGTGGTGTGACGGATGAACACGGCGGAGGCGTGGGCGCGTTCGGCGAGCGATGCCATGGTGGTCGGCTCCTTCTCAGGGTGAGGGTCAGCGGGGTTGGGGAGCGGTGGCGGTCTGGTAGGCGATGAGGAGGCGGCGCAGGAAGGTGGTGGTCAGGTTGCGGGCGGCGCAGGCTGATTCCAGGCGGTGTGCGAGCGAGTGGGCGGATTCCGCGTCGTTGTAGGGCCCGTCGGTGTACCGGCTGCCGTGTTCGGCGCGATGGACGAGCTGCTGGCGGAGCTGTTCGGCTTGCTCATCGAGCGCGTCCAGTTCGGCGATCGTGGTGATGGTGATGTGCGCGAGCTTGAGGAGCGGGTCGTCGCGGCTCTCGTGTGCGTGGAGCAGGTGGCTGTACGGCTCGGGGATGTCGAGGAGTTCGCGGGCCAGCCGGGTGCCCAGCCAGTCGTCGGGGGCGTAGGACCTGCTGCTCATGGCGGTGCCGCCTTTCGCGAGTCGGGGGCGGGTGTGGATGCTCATGGCCGGTGTTGGGGCGGTGGTTGCCGCTGCGGCCCCGTGGTGCCGGGCGGCATCCGATTCGCGATCAGCAGGTGGTGATGAGATGGCGGACCTGGCGCGGAAGGATCTGCGGCTCGCGCCAGATCGGGCCCGGGTCGGCGAGCGCGGTGGTGAAGGCGGCGATCAGGTGGGCCGGGGTGGCGGCGTGGAACTCCGCCCACCACCACGGCGTTCCGCCGCTGCCGCTGATGTGGACCTCGATCACCCAGGCCTGCTCACGCATCACGGCCAGCCGGTAGCCGGGCTGCGGTGGGATGTAGGCAACCGACGCCCGTTGGTCGGGAGCGGTCGCACGGGCGCCGAAGCCGTCCCCCTTCACCTCCCAACCGGCGGCGCTCAGGGGCCTCCACACCGCGTCCGGGTGGTCGTTGCGATGGAGGTACGGCGGCCGGTCGCCGCCGATGTCCGCATCCGCGGCCAGGGCGGTGGTGAAGGCGGCGATGATCTCGGGTGGGACGTGATCGCTCATCGCCGCGGTCCAGGCGGGCGGTGCGCAGCGGTAGGGGCGGGCCTCGATGTGCCACAACCCTCGCGGCTGAATGAACTCGCAGAACTCCGGTACGAAACCCACATACAGGCGGCCCGCTTCGGCGGAGGCGTGGTAGTTCCCGTACTCGTCGTCCCCGGTGTGCCAGGCTGGTGCGGTTAGCGGGGCGAAGGCGGCGTCGCCGCACCAGTTGCTTCCGGCCAGATAGCGCGGGTGCACCGGGATCTCAGCCGTGGTGGGGGCGGTGGAGCGGGCGGTTTCGGGCATGGCGCAGCACTCCTTTCAGTGAATAAGGAGAATTCGGGAGGGGGTTCGTGCCACGAGGCCCCGAGCCGAGCTCGGCCGCCCCGTCGTGTCAGGGGGTCTCAGCGGCGAGCGGACCATGCCTCGGGAAGGGCTCCGCCGCGGGTGATCCAGCCGTCCAAGGCTTCGAACCCTTCGAGTGCCTCGATCAGTTCGTCGTACCAGTCGGCGTCCGGACTGGCGTAGATCTCGTCGATACGGGCGATGAGGGCGCGCAGTGCACGCAGCACGATGTTCGGATCCATGGCAAGCCCCTATCTCGGTGCAGGCGCTGCAAGAGCAGGCCGTGGTAGGTGGGGTGTGGTGTGGTGGCATGGCGGCGGCCCCGGGGAGAGTGCCGCGGGCCGTGGGGCGATCAGTCGAGATCGGTCAGGGTGACCGTGCGGTGCGCGCCGAGAACCGAGACGATCTCGGTGCACTGACGGGTGGCAGGGGCGGTTGCCTTCACCCTGACCCGAGACCATGCGCGACCCGCGGTCATGCCGTTCTCGACCCCCATCAGCGTCCCGGCAATTTTCACCGGGTTCCCGAATTCACCGAATCCGAGATCCACCCATTCCTCGCGACACACCGTTTCAAATTCGATCCAGTTCAGCGCGTCATCCTGGCGCAGCTCTACTGCATTCAGTACGCGGCTACACACGTCGACGCCTCTCCTTTCGAACGTGTCACCATTCGCGCCTTCCATTCCCACCTTTCGGGAACAATTTAAATATAGCTCGCATCGCTAAGGTCGAGAAGCGGAATTGCGGCTTGATAATGCTGGAATTCTCGCGAATTGACGACGTGAATTCAGAGGATTCTGGGAATGCTCGACGCTTTGTATCGTGCGAGGTGCGGACCACGACGTTTCGCAAGGCATGTCGGTCGTTGGGCGCGCCGGTACCGCTTGGCGGCCCCCGGCGCGGCCCCCGGCGCGGCCCCCGGCGCGGCCCCCGGCGCGGCCCCCGGCGCGGCCCCCGGCGCGGCCCCCGGCGCGGCCCCCGGCGCGGCCCCCGGCGCGGCCCCCGGCGCGGCCCCCGGCGCGGCCCCCGGCGCGGCCCCCGGCGCGGCCCCCGGCGCGGCCCCCGGCGCGGCCCCCGGCGCGGCCCCCGGCGCGGCCCCCGGCGCGGCCCCCGGCGCGGCCCCCGGCGCGGCGGCACCCTCGGCTGCGCCGAGGCGCACGCCGCGCCTCACTCGTGAACGCATGACAACGCGCCTGGCAGGGCCCGCTGCCACGGGGGTGAAGGCTTGTCGAAAGGAAGGGTCTACAAGACGGACACGCCACGGGCTGAGGATCACCACGCACGTTCCGGTAGGCGAGGTGGACGGGGCCGGCCGCTGCGGTGAGCAGATCGGGACACGGGCATGTACCGATATGCAGGCCGGCCCGGTCTGCAGTGGCAGATCGGGCCATGACCTGCACCTATGTGGGGGGGGTGGGTGCTCTCGTGCAAGCAGGACGGTGGGGCGGATCCCCGTGGCTGGACGGCAGTTGGGACGGGTGGGAGGCACTCTGATGAGGATCTCTGGAAGTCCCCACAGCCGCGGCCCGTTCCCCGGCGACCGGAACCGGAACAGCACCTTCCCGAACGGCCTGCCAGTCAGCTCGGGCAGTTCCGGGGGCGGCTCGTCCAGCGAGGGCGACTGGAACTGCCCCCGTCCGTTGGTGCTGACGAAGCGCCCTGCCCGGCGCAGCCGGAACGTGGCGGAGCCCGGGAGTCATATCCAGCTCCCGGGCCCCTGGGGATGCCACCCAATTGCGCACGCCGGCGGCGTTTAAGAGGACGGATCAGTCATCATGCCGTCGTGTTCTTCCTTTGAACTACCGCACCGCGCAAGAGGTGCAGGCGAGAGTCGAACTCGCATCCGACGGCGTTCGTCCGGCCTCGGTCGATCCGGCGATCGGCGGCAATGCTGAGACTGGAGCGAGAGTCTGAGATTGATCGCGGCTGCCTCTGCCATGTTGGGCTACCCCGGCCCGGATGGGGTGTCGTGATGCCGGGGGAAGGACTCAAACCTTCACTGTCACCGCTTCTTCAGGCTGAACTTCAGTGTCAGCTTGCGCTCATCGCGCGAACCGGTCCTCAATCCGGCCCGCGCCTGTTGCGCACCCCCGCGCTCGCACGCGGGGGCGATCGTGGATGCTACCCGTGGCCGGCGTCAGCCAAACAGATAGCCGAACACCCCGTCGCCGACCTGCTGGTCGGTGACCTCTGCACCGTTGGCCTCCTCGCGGGCGAACTTCACGGCCTGCTGGAGCTTCTCGACCCGCTCCACCAGTTCATTGACCCGCCGCGCCGGAAGCGCCCCGGAGAACTTCACGGTCGTCCAATACCCGATGGGCACGTCCTCGTAGTACACCTCGACCTGCGCCGGGTGCTTGTCGGTCGCCTCCGCCTTGACGTGGTTGCGCGGGACCTTCTTCGTGCGGATCGTGCGGACCGGGTCCGTCTTCCACCAGTCCGTGGACGGGTCGTGGGACCAGGACTCGGCAGCATCGTAGATCGGCCGCCGCGCTCTCGGGCGAGGGCTCTTGGGCGTACAGCGTGAAGTACCCGAGCCGGCTCTCCAGCGCGTCGTGCACGCCGCCGAACCCGCGCTGCGCGAGCTGGCACGCCATGACCCCGTTGAACGCGGCCATGGCACCGGGCAGCTTGAAGGAGTGGACCCCGTCCCAGATGCCCTGGAACGAGCCGGCCATCAGGTTGAGCAGGATGCCGAACGCGTTCTTCAGTGTCGCCCGGTCCAGGCCCATGAGCCGACCCGCGACCGCGGTGGCGCCGAAGGCGTTGGAGGTGCCGCACACCTCGAAGTTCTTGTCGAAATCAAAGCGGTTCGACACCGAGATCCGGGCGGCCACGTCGCCCCCGAGGATGACGGCCGCGAGCCCGCCGCGACTACGGCGTCGAGCTGCACGGCCCGCTTCAGGCGGTCAACAGTGTCCAGTCCGCGCGTGGTGACGGCGCCTGGGGCCAGGACGCCGCCTTCACCATCGACCGGGACAACCAGCACGCCACCTGCCCGAACGGCCGGACCAGCAAAGCCTGGGCCGTGCACAGCTCACAGCGACGCATGCCCGTCATCCGGGTCGCCTTCTCGGTGCTGGATTGTCGTCCCTGTCCACGCCGGAGCGACTGCCTCAGCACGCCGACGGCCCAGCGTCGACAGCTCACCCTGCGGCCACGCGACGAGTACGACACCCTCCAGCAGACTCGTGGCCTCCAGAAGACCGACGAGTGGAAAGAGCGCTACAAGATCCGAGCTGGCGTCGACGGCACCATCGCCCAAGGCGTCCAACGCTGCGGCCTGCGCAGATCCCGCTACCGCGGCCTGGCCAAGACGAGCCTCCAGCACCAGCTCACGGGCGCCGCGATCAACCTCGCCCGTATCTACGCCCACCTCACCCAAGCGCCCCGTGCCCGCACCCGCGTCTCACGCTTCGCGGCAATTCTGCCGATCGGGCAGTGAGGCACGCTCATCCGGCCCGACAGGCCCGAGGGCGCGAACAGGGCAGCCGATATCGGACGGCCAACTGGGCCTGACAAGCGCCACGAAGTCCGCGAAGTCCTCCCGCAGATACCGCGGATGGGACGGCTTCAGCCGGACCTGCTGACGGCCATCCGCCCACCAGACCTCGAAATCAGCGACCGTGCCTTCAACGGGCCAGCGCTTTTCCTGCTCCGGCAACAGCAGGACGTCAACGAAGCCGCCGACGTCCAATCCGATGTCCACGAAGAACCCGATTGTCCCAGGTCTGGGCACCTTCACGACGGTGCCCCGGAAGACCTGCCCGAAGCGCAGATTCCCCCGGATTGCCTCCCACTCTGCATCCGTAACCACGAAGCGCATCTTCGCAGCCCCGCACGTGCCTGAAGCAGCCCGATCTCGGAGTGAGCGTGGGCTCACACCAAGATCGGACTCAATTCGCCAACAGCATCTTCTGGGCCGGGGCGCGGGGCGTGGTGGTTGCGCGGAGCGGGGCGGCTGTGCCGCCGGAGCTGTTCGCTTGGCGCGTCAGCCCCTTGTGATGTCCGCTCCAGGACCGAGCGGCAGGTCGAGGCCGTAGAAGAGGGCCAGGGCGATCAGCCAGGCGAGCAGGAACGGGACGACGAAGATGGACAGGCGGGAGAGGACCGTGCCCAGGCGGGCGTCTGGTTCGTAGCGGCGGAGGATGGTCAGCATCAGGAAGACGTAGGGGTTCAGCGGCGTGATCATCTGGGTGGCCGAGTCGCCGATGCGGAAAGCGGCCTGCGTCACAGCCGGTTCGAGGCCGAGGAGCATGAACGCGGGGACGAAGACCGGGGCGACCAGCGACCACAGGGCCGAGCCCGACGTCACGAACAGGTTCAGGACGCAGACCAGCAGGACGAAGACGGTCAGGCCGACGAAGCCGGTCAGGCCCGCCGATTCCAGGAGCGCGGCGCCCTTCACCGCCAGCAGCGTGCCGACGTTCGACCAGTCGAAGACTCCGATGACCTGGGCGATCACCAGGATCAGCACGATGTACGAGGACATGCCCGTGATCGATTCGGCCATCATCGCCGGCACGTCCCCGGCCTGCCGTACGGCTCCCGTGACCCGCCCGTAGACGATGCCCGCGAGCAGGAAGGCGACGAACAGGAGCGGGACGATGCCGCTCAGCACGGGGGACGGGACCAGGGCGCCGCCCTCGCCGCGCAGCACGGAACCGGGCAGCAGCCAGCAGGCGACGACCACGGCCGCGTACACCGCTACCGTCAGGCCGGCGAGTAGCAGGCCCTTGCGCTGGATGGGCGTGACCTCCAGCGTGGGCTGGTATGCGCCGTCGGTTGTGGCGCCGTCGCCGTGTGCCGCCGTGTCCACCGGCGTCGGCATGCGAGGCTCCAGCACCCGTGCGATCAGGAAGCCGCCGATGAGGGCGAGGATGACGCTCGCGGTGGCTGTGTAGAAGTAGTTGATGAGAATGTGTGTGGGGGCGTCCTCGCCGCCGGGCAGTACGGCAGCGGCCTTCTCCGTGATGCCCGTGTACAGCGCGTCGAGGGCGCCGATCGAGAAGCCGGCCGCGTAGCCCGCGCACACGCAGGCGAAGCCGCCGACGAGACCCGCGATGGGGTTGCGGCCCGCCCCCTTGAAGACGAGAGCCGCCAGCGGCGGGATGATGAGGATCGCGACGTCGCTCATCATGTGCCCCTGGGCGGCGACGAAAGCCACCAGGTAGGGCAGCAACGCCTTCGGGGCCCGGCCGATCGAGGCGCGGACCGCCGTCTCCAGCAGGCCCGTGCGCTCGGCGACACCGACCGCCGCCATCATCAGCAGGACGGTGCCGAGCGAGGGGAAGCCGGTGAAGTTCGGGATGAAGTTCTCCAGCAGCCAGGTCACGCCCTCGCCGGTGAACAGCCCCTTGACGGGCAAGACTTCGTCGTCGCCGGGCACGGTCACCGTGACGTCGGCCGCGGCCAGCACGGTGGAGACGGCGCCGAGGACGGCGAAGAGGCCGAGGAACAGCAGGACCGGGTGCGGGAGCTTGTTGCCCGCGCGTTCGATGCCGCCCAGCACCTTGTCGAGCAGGGTGGTGCCGCCGAGCTCGCCTGCGTCGGTTCTCGTGTCCGTGCTCACTTGTCCGCCCCCAGTCCGAGAGAGTCCTTGCGCACCGCTCCGCGCTGCGCCACGAGTACGACGTTCGCCGGGTCCGCGAGCACGGAGATGTCGGCGAGCGGGTCGCCGTCGCACACCACCAGGTCGGCGTGCTTGCCAGCCTCGAGGGTGCCGATCTCCCCGTCCAGGCCGAGGAGTTCGGCGGAGGTGCGGGTGCCCGCGGTGATCGCCTGCAGCGGGGTCATGCCCAGCGTCGTCAGGTGCACCAGCTCGCGCAGGTTGCGGCCGTGCGGGACCATCGCCGAGTCGGTGCCCATGGCGATCCGGAGGCCGTCGGCGATGGCCGCGGAGATGTTCGTGCGGGTGATGTCCGACCAGCGGAGCTTCTTCTCGTAGTGGAAGGGCTCCATGGTCGCCTTGTCGATGCCGTCGAACAGCGTGGACAGCGTCGGTACGAGGAACACCCCGCGCTCCCCGGCCAGTTCGCGGGCCTGGGAGGTCATCCCGTAGCCGTGCTCGACGCTGGTGACGCCGCCCTCGATCGCGTTGAGGATCCCCGCAGCGCCCTGGGCGTGCGCGGCGACCGGGCGACCGCCGTGCCGGTCCACCTCCTCGACGACGGCGCGGATCTCGTCGACCGTCAAGCCCTCGTCGTCGGGCTGGTCGTACGGGCTGGACATGCCGCCCGTCGCACACACCTTGATGACGTCGGCACCCGCCCGCAGCAGCCGCCGCACCGCTGTGCGCACCTCGTCCGGCGTGTCGGCGACCTCGCCCACCCCGGCAGTGGGATCGAAACCGCAGTCGGTGTGGAAGTCGGCGTGCCCGCCGGTGTGGCTGAGGATCCGCACCGCCGTGTGCAGCCGCGGACCCGCGGTCAGGCCGTGTGCGACGGCCTCGCGGAAACCGGACGGCAGCCCGCCGAGGTCCCGGGCAGTGGTGACACCGGCATCGAGGGTGGCGCGCAGCCGGCCCGCCGAGCGGAACACCTCCAGCGTCGAATCCTCGGCATAGCGGCGCACCATGTGCCGCGGGGACTCGACACCGAGATGGACATGCGCGTCGACGAAGCCGGGCAGCACGGTACGGCCCGCGACGTCGACGGTGCGGACGCGGGCGGGCGCTGGGGGCGCGGCGGCGGCCGGGCCTGCGTAGACGATCAAACCGCGGTCGTCGACGTCGATCACCGCGTCCGCCACCGGCGCGGCACCCGTTCCGTCGATCAGCCGGGCGCCGACCAGCCGGAGCGAGGCGGAGGCGGGCAGAGGGGCCACAGGAGGCAGTACAGGGTTCATGGCCGAGGACCTTCGAGATCCGCGATTACACCGCCGTAAAATCGCCGGAATCAATCGTGCCAAGCCAAAGATTGCAGGATTCCGACACCCTCATGGAGACGCAGGAAACGCCCCACCCCGACGAGCTGGATCTAGCCATCGTGCACGCACTGCAGATACAGCCCCGCGTGCCCTGGTCCCGGCTCGGCGAGGTCCTCGGTATCGACCCGGTCACCGCCGCCCGCCGCTGGGCCCGCCTGCAGCGCGCCGGCACCGCCTGGGTCGACGGCTACCTCTCACCGGGCCGCGACGACGGCGTCTACGCCCAGGTCGAGATCGACATGGGCGGCCTCATGCGCGAGGACACCCTGGACCGACTGGCCCGCGACAGCCGCATCCTGAGCCTGAAGCACACCTCAGGGAGCCGGGACCTGCTCGCCATCGTCGGCGCCGCCGACCTCGACGACCTCTCTCGCCTGGTCGGCGCACGCATGTCCCGCCTCCCCGGCATCCGCACCACCCGCGTCCACGTGATCACCGCTGCGCCCTTCGAGGGCGCCCAGTGGAGGCTGGCAAACCTCAACCGGGCCCAGCGGGAGGCCCTCACCGCACCCCGCGAGGACGCCCCCGACGAACCACTGCGGCCCGTAGACCGCAGGCTCGCACTCGCGCTCGGACGGGACGGGCGGATGCCGCTTGGTGAACTCGCCGCCGAAGCCGGCACCAGCCCAGCCACCGCGCGCCGCCGGCTGAAGGCCCTCCTCGGCAACCGACGCCTCTCTCTACGCTGCGCACTGGCCCGGCCGCTCACCGGCTTCCCCGTATCCGTGGTCTGCTTCGCCTCCGTGCCCGCCCGCCACCTCGACGACACCGTCGCCGCCCTGCGCACCCTCCCCGAGCTGCGCATGTGCAGCGTGACCTCGGGCCCGAACAACCTCATCCTCGACCTGTGGCTACGCACCCTCGCAGACGTGCACGCTCTGGAGGCCCACCTGGAGAGCCAGCTTGCCCGCCACCAACTGCGCATCACGGAACGGGCGATCGTGCTGCGAACCGTCAAGCACGTCGGCCGGATCCTCGACCGCAGCGGCCGGAGCGTCGGCGTCGCACCCCTCAACTACTGGGACTGACCACAGTCATGCGCGCTGAGCAACGCGGCGGCTGCGCCACGGGGATCAACAGTGTCCCGGCCCCGGTCGTGAACCCCCGGCTCTCGTGATTGGAGGCTGCGCTGCTGGTGAGCGCCGCCCCGGACGACGGAACGCGTACTGAACGCAAACTGCGGCCCGCGGGCCCGAACTCCGCCCACATCAGTTGATGCAGGTTCACGGTAGATCCCGAGCCCCGGCACTGCCCTATCCCGTAGCCGGAACTCGCAATCACCAGCAGCGCGGACGCGTGACAACCTGCCGATCCGAACGCGCCGTGCACCACAACCCCGCGCGTTGTGTTTCAGGGCTCAGATGCACAGCCGCTCGCAGCCAGACCGCCTAAACGTTGATTCGGCTTCAGGTCCGGGTCGTTCCAAAACCGCCGACGCGAATCCGAAGTCAGTCATGCTCAGCCTCCACCCAGTCGAACTCGAGCCGGTCCAGCATCGGCGTGCGGTCGCCCTGGCACTTGGCCTGGATCAGCGTCACCTTGTTGAGCGCGCAGCGCAGCAGCATGCGCCTGTCCGCGAGCGGCGCGCCCTGCCACGCTTCGCTTAGGAGTTCGCCATCGAGCAGTGGCGTCAGGTCCGACTGGCGATTGAGCTCCGTCAACTCTGCTCGCATTGCACGTGTCTGGTCCATCAGTGCAGCCGAAAGCCGTTCGTACCGATCGGCCTTCATTCGACCGTGTACGTAGTAGGCGTCGTCGAGAGCGGAGGCTCTGCGCTCGGCGTCTTCCAGTGCCGCCGACACCTGGCGTCGTCTCTCGTCCTGTTCCGGATCCTGGTAGCGGAGCCATCGGCGAGCGATCTCATGCAGAACCGGGGTATCCGGCTCCATGGCGGACACGCGCCGGATCCAAGCACCCGCCACTACTTGGTCGACTCGATCAACCTTCGTACGTACGCCGAGGCATGCGGCAGTACCGCCCTCCATTCGGGTCCTGCACCGATACGACTCGCCTCCGGACACCATGCCCACCATGCAGCGAGGGCAGCGCAGGATGCCCGTCAAGAGCTTGCCTGGGAGTTTCGCGCCGTGGCCACCTCGCATGCCCTGGACCGTGCGAGAAGCGAATCGGCTTCGAATCGCGTACCACTCGGTGAGGGAGACGACGCCGGTGCCGCAGGAGACCGGGTGGCCATCCGACCCGATCAATGGCTCTGCCTTCCAGACCCACTTCTCGATCGGGTTGCCGAACTCATCGGTCTTCCGCTCCCGGTGGGGCACGATGCCGGCCCACAGAGGAGACTGTGCCATGCGGCTGATCGCGTTCGCGGACCAGTGACGCCCGGTGCGCGTCGTGAGCCCTTCATCTGTCAGGCGGTGCGCCAATGTGGTGCAGGCCTCCCCTTTCAGAAGCGCATCGGCGATGCGACGGGCAGTCGGGTACTCATGGGGATCAGGGCCGACCTTGCCATCACCCAGGCTCTTGACCCCGAAGGGAGGTCGTCCGCCGGGTGCGCGGCCAAGGATGCGGTGCGAGTCCAGCCCGATCTGGACTCGTTCCGCGATGTCCTTCGCCTCGTCACGGGCACGCTCAGAGAGGAAGGCGAAGACGATTCGCCCACCCTTGGAGCTGTCCAGTCCCTCCGAAACGGAAACGAGACGGGAGCGGCGAAGGTCCAGGGCGTCGAGCAGGGACCCGACAGCGCCCATGCCGCGCCGGTCCAGTCGATCGGTCTTCCAAACCGCGAGGGTCCTGGACCGACCAGACAGGACTGCTTCCTTCGCCTTCTCGAACTCGTCCCGGCGCACATGAATCTTGCTCGCGCTGCGTTGTTCGAACCACACGTGCCGAAGTGCGAGCCCCTTCGGTGCGGCACCAGCGCACGATGTCCCTCAGGTGGGCCCGGAGAGTCGTCAGGTCTTCTCGCTTCTTGGAACGACGGATGTAGGCGTCGACGAGGCGGTCCGGATCCCCACCCACCGGGCGATCCAGTTCCAGTTCGACGAGTTCTTCATTTTCGAATCCCAGAGCCTTGAGAGCTGTCAGGTCTGCCCGCTTCATCCACCGGCCCTTACCGTTCGTGGTCTCTGCACGCTAAGCGACATGGGGATATATACCCGCACTGCCCCGCCATCGAGATTCCACGGCTCGGCTGACGTCCTCGCCAGGCTGACGTCGCGGCCCTGCTCAGGTCGCGGCCCGGCCGAGGACCGCCCGTTCTGCCACTCGGGGCTCAGCCGACGCCGAGGCCCTCGAGCACCACCGCGCCCGGAAGCTCAGCGAACACCTTGCCCGGCACGATGAGCTTGCCGCGGCGGCTGCCGCTGCCGATGAGGACGTGCGGCAGGTCCACGACCGCCGCGTCGACCAGAAGCGGCCAGTCGGCGGGCAGGCCGATCGGGGTGATGCCGCCGTACTCCATGCCCGTCTCGCCGGTCGCGGTCTCCATGGGTGCGAAGGATGCCTTGCGGGCGCCGAGTTGGCGGCGCACGGCGCCGTTGACGTCGACGCGGGTGCGGGAGAGTACGAGACAGGCGGCAAGGCTGGTCTCGCCCGCGCGCTTGCCGGCCACCACCACGCAGTTCGCCGACGTCTCCAGCAGGTCGGGGCCGTAGTGCTCGACGAAAACGGCCGTGTCGGCGACGGCCGGGTCGCTGTCGACGTAGAGCAGTTGTTCTGCGGGCACGGTGCCGCGCCAGTGGCGTACGGCCTCTGCGACGGGTGCGGTCAGCAGGTCCAGGCAGTCGGGAGCGGTCCGGACGTCGTCGAAGTTTCCGATGGGTGCACGCATAGCCGCACGCTAACAGCCGCAGCCGCGGCGGCGACCGACGCCGAAGCAGTGCCTCGAAGCGAACCCGCAACCGCCTCAGCGCACAGGCGGCACCGAGACCGTCATGGTCATCTCCAGGGGCTCCCCTCCGTCGTTGCGGTACGCGTGCGGGGTGCTCGCCTCGAAGGACGCGCTGGTGCCCGCCGGTACGGGGTACTCCGTGCCGTCCACGACGAGGGTGAGCTCACCCGCCGTCACATGGATCAGCTCGACGGTGCCGACCGGGTGCGGATCGGAGCTGCTGGCATCCCCCGGCATCAGCCGCCACTGCCACATCTCCAGCGGACCCGGCGCTTCCATACCGGCCAGCAGCCGGTTGAAGCTGCCCGCCTCGGTGTGCCACATCCGCACCGCCTGCTCGGGCGGGACGATCCGCACCTTGGGTCCCTGCTCGTAGTCGAGGAGGGTGGTGATGCTCACCCCGAGGGCGTCCCCGATCTTGACGACGGTGCCGAGGCTGGGGTTGGTGCGGGCCTGCTCGATCTGGATGAGCATGCCGCGGCTGACTCCGGCGCGGGCGGCGAGGGCATCGAGGGTGAAGCCGCGCTCGCTGCGACAGCGCTTGACGTTGCGCGCCAGTGACTGAGTCAGCAGGTCGAGATCCGACACGTTCCGTCCAATATCCTGGATGACAGAGTTCAATCTAATGAACTACGGTGTGGTGCACCCGATGTTCACTGCACTGTACTGCGAGGTCGACCATGACAGCACTCTTCGCCCTGGCCACAAGCCTCCTGTGGGGGCTGGCCGACTTCGGCGGCGGGCTGCTGACGCGACGCCTCCCGGCCCTCACGGTGGTCGTCGCCTCGCAGACGATCGCCACGGTCGTCCTCGGTGTGATCGTGATCGCGACCGGCGGCTGGAGCGAGGCGGGTCCTCAGCTGTGGTTCGCCGTGGGCGCGGGCCTGGTCGGCCCGGTCGCCATGCTCTCCTTCTACAAGGCGCTCGCTCTGGGGCCGATGGGCGTCGTCTCGCCGCTCGGGACCCTGGGTGTCGCCGTCCCGGTGGGAATCGGCCTGGTCCTCGGCGAACGGCCCGGAGTCCTGCAGTACGCGGGCATCGCCGTGGCCGTGTCCGGCGTCGTGCTCGCCGGCGGGCCCCAGTGGCGCGGGGCGCCGGTGCAGCGGCAGGCGATCGCACTGACCCTGGTCGCGGCCTTCGGCTTCGGCGGGGTGATGGTGCTGATCGCCGAGGCGTCGACGACTCTCACCGGTCTCTTCCTGGCACTGTTCGTGCAGCGCCTGACCAATGTGATCGCGGGCGGTGCGGCCCTGTACGTCTCCGTGCGGCGCGGCGGCAAGGCGCTCCCGGAGGGAGCCGGATGGGGAGCCGTGTGGTCGGCGGTCCCGGCGCTCGCCTTCGTCGGTCTGGCGGATGTCGCGGCCAACGGCACGTACTCCCTCGCGGCTCAGAACGGCCCGGTCACCGTCGCCGCGGTCCTCGCCTCGCTCTATCCGGTCGTCACCGCTCTCGCCGCGCGTGGCGTCCTCAGCGAACGTCTCCGCGGCGTGCAGGCGGCGGGGGCGGGCCTGGCACTGGTCGGTACGGTCCTGCTGGCGAGCGGCTGATTCGTGGTCCTGCCGGCGAGCGGATCATGCGGCCGATGGCGCCGCGCTACCGGCGCCCCACCGTCCGGCCCTCAAGCCGACGGTGCGCCACCTGACTCCGCGGCCGGCGCACTGCCGGCCGGTCGCGGTTCCCGTGGAGCGTCGGTCGGCCGGGCCTCCGGGACACCACCGCCGAGCCCCGCCGCCTCAGACGACCGGTGCTCCGCCGCCTCAGACGACCGGTGCTCCGCCGCCTCCGACGCCCGGTGCTCCGCTGCCACCTCGGACGAGCCGCCCTCCAGCCCAGGCTCCAGCTCCGCCAACGCCAGCAGCTGCTCCGGAGTGACCCCCTCCGGAATCGGCACCGGGGCCGGGGTGCGCAACGGCGGCTGCCAGCCCCGTTCCGGGTCCCAGCGGCGTACGACACGAGCCGGTGCGCCGGCCACGACCGCGTGGTCGGGGACGGACCCGCGTACGACCGCGCCTGCCGCTACCACGACATTGCGGCCGATCCTCGCGCCCGGCAGGATCACCGCGCCGGTCCCGATCCAGCAGCCGGGACCGATGTCGACCGGTTCCATACGCGGCCACTGCTTGCCGATGGGCTCGTGCGGGTCGTCGTACGAGTGGTTCGTGGACGTGACGTACACGTAGGGCCCGAAGTAGCAGTCCGAGCCGATGGTCACCGTCGTGTCGGCGATCACGTGGCTGCCGCGGCCGAGCACCACTCCGTTGCCTATGCGCAGGATCGGGTCGGGCCCGAGATCGAGGTCGGGCATCATCCCGGCCGTCAGGGTGACCTGTTCGCCGATGATGCAGTGGTCGCCGAGATGGATCCAGGGCTCTCCGAAGACGGTTCCCTGGGGGAAGGCGAGCCTCGTGCCGTGCCCGAGCGCGCCGAAGCGGAGCCTGCCGGGGCGCTCGGCGGTGACGGCCCCCGTCCTCTGCACCCACGCCCATCCCGCGTGGACGGCGCGCTGGGCGACGCGGCGCCGCCACGCGGTCAGGGACGAGAACATGTTCTTGCTTTTCGGCACCCGCACACGGTACTCAGCGCGGGGTACGGCCCAGTGGGAGATCGGCTGTGATCTTCACCCCACGACGCGCGTCCTCACCGCCTTCTTCACCGGGCGGCGAGGCGGCGTGCAGCGACTCAGCCGTCATCGTGCAGCGCAGGCACTCAGCCCTCGTCGTGCAGCGCAGGGACTCAGCCCTCGTCCTCCGAGAACGCCTCGCGGTGCCGCTTCGCCAACTCCACGTACACCGCGGCGTTCAGCTTGATGCCCTCGCGCTCCTCGTCGGTGAGGCTGCGCTTGACCTTCGCGGGCACGCCCGCGACCAGCGACCCGGGCGGCACCTGCATGCCCTGCGATACGAGCGCCTGCGCGGCGACCAGCGAACCCGTGCCGATGTGCGCACCGTTCAGCACCGTAGCGCCCATGCCGATGAGGACGTCGTCCTCGACCGTGCAGCCATGCAGGACCGCGTTGTGCCCGACGGACACGCGCTCCCCGATCGTGACCGGGAAGCCCGGGTCCACGTGCACGGTCGAATTGTCCTGGATGTTGCTGTCCGCCCCGAGGACGATGGGGCCACCGTCGCCTCGGAGCACGGCCTGGTACCAGACGCTCGAGCCCGCGGCCATGACGACGTCGCCGATCACGACGGACGTGGGAGCGGCGAACGCGTCCGCGGCGACCTTCGGCTCCTGCCCGCCGACTCCGCGAATCAGCGCCTGCTGGTGCTGCGCCGCTCGGCCCGCCTGGCCTGCCTGCCCTGTCATTTCCGACTCCTCACCGCTGGTACGCCACGCCGAGAGCACCGTATGGGACGCGTGCCGGTACGGGCGTCTGCTGGGGCGAAGATCACAACGGGCAGGTGAGGCGCGGTCAGTCCCGGTGACGCGGTCAGTCGCCGGCGGGGACGGGCTGCGGCTCGTGGGACTCCGGTGCCCGCACCGTCTCGGCCGCGGCCTTCTTCGTCTTCCTCTTGAGGATCAGCATCGACGTAAGACCGATGCCCACGGCGAGGACGAGACCGAGCCACGAGAACCGCTTCAGCCACGACTCGGCGACGACACCCACGTAGTAGATCACCGCGGTGGTGCCGCCGGCCCAGAGAATGCCGCCGAACACGTTGGCGATCAGGAACTTCCAGTACGGCATGCGCAGGACGCCCGCGAGCGGGCCGGCGAAGATGCGCAGCAGGGCGACGAAGCGGCCGAAGAACACGGCCCACATGCCCCACTTCTCGAAGGACCGCTCGGCGGTCGCGACGTTGGCCTCGCTGAAGTGCTTCGGGAACCTGCGGCCGAGCCAGGTCAGCAGGGGACGTCCGCCCTTGCGGCCGATCGCGTAGCCGATGGAGTCACCGATGATCGCTCCCGCGGTGGCGCAGGCGCCGAGGACGACGGGGTCGATGTCACCGTGCTGGGAGGCGAGCAGCGCGGACGAGACGAGGATGATCTCGCCTGGCAGCGGGATGCCCAGGCTCTCCAGACCGATGACGACGCCCACCAGGGCATAAATGCTGACCGCCGGTACGGTCTCGAGCCACTCCTGGACGTGCAACGCCGGTCCCTCCCGTTCTCTGCGTCGACCCGGCTTGCGCTCCCGCTTTCGGGCGCGCGTGCGGGCAGCCTACCTGCTGGCTTCGGTCACTCGACCGCGGCGCAGTCCCGGGAGGTACCTGGCACCCCTGCGTCGCCGCGACCTCACCCGTTGGGGCGGAGGGTCCACACGACGGTCATCTCGCCCGTGACGGCGCCGTCCTCGCGCTGGATGGCGATCGCCACCGGGAACTCGGGCCGCTGCCCGGCGTCGAGTTCGGCGATCACGTCGGCGGCCGGACGGCCGAGGGTCGCCGTGGCGGTCACGCGGCCCATCGCGAGCTTCTTGTACGCGATGTCGGCGCTGACGGCGAGGGGCACCGCCCGTGTGAGCTGGTCCCCGAAGGCGGCGAGCACGATCGCCCCGCTGGCGGACTCACCCAGCGTGAACATCGCGCCGGCGTGCGGGCCGCCGACGTGGTTGTGGTAGTCGCTCTGGTCCGGCAGGGCCACCACGGCCTTCTCCGGCGTGGTCTCGAGGAACTCGAGGTTCAGCGTGCGGGCCATCGGCACCGTGGCGGCGAGCATCTCGCCGATCGACATCTGGTCTGCGCTCATGAAGCCGAATGTTACCCACGGGTAGGGTTTTTTGACCAGGGACTAAGCGGTGCCGGGGAAGTGCGGGTGCGTTCCCGCGTCGTTCGGTGCGTGCTCTCGGCGTGCCGGACGAAGGTCCTCGATGGGGGTCCCTCCCATGCCCTTAAGGCAATGGGGGAGGAGCTACTTGAGCCTTTGGTCGGTGCGGCGAGTGGGGGCACCTCCCACGCCCTTAAGGCAGTGGGGGAGCGTGCCGGGCGGCGTGGGGGCGTGCCTGAACTTCCCCGGGGCCGCTTAGCCCAGGGACGGTTCACTCGACGGTATCCGGCGTTGTCTGCCGGGCCCGGCCGGCGAGATTCTCCGGCCGTGCCTCCGTATCGGCGCAAAATCGGTTTGGCAAGTCGGCCGGGAGGCGGCGATAGTCCCCCGGTGAAGACTGCCGCCGCCTCCGCCTCCCCGAGACGCTTCCGCCGCCGCCCCGACTGGGCGGGCCGTAACTACACCCTCCTGACAGCCGCAGCGGTCGTGACGAACCTGGGCAGTCAAGGCGCGCTGATCGCGGCGGCCTTCGCGGTCCTCGACACGGGTGGCGACGGCGGCGACGTGGGTCTGGTGGCGGCGGCCCGCACCCTCCCCCTCGTGGTGTTCCTGCTGATCGGCGGGGCCGTCGCAGACCGGCTGCCGCGGCACCGGGTGATGGTCGCCGCCAACGCCCTCAACTTCGTGTCGCAGGGCGCCTTCGCGGTACTCGTCCTCGCCGGGGACCCGCAGCTGTGGCACATGATGCTCCTGAGCGGGCTCGGCGGCGTCGGCCAGGCCTTCTTCAATCCGGCAGCCGAGGGCATGCTGATGTCGTCGGTCAGCGGGGAGCAGGCCGGCCGGGCGTTCGCCCTCTTCCGCATGGCGATGCAGGGGGCCGGCCTGGGCGGCGCTGCGCTCGGCGGCGCGATGGTCGCGGTCGTCGGGCCGGGCTGGGTGCTCATGGTGGACGCGGCGGCGTTCGCCGTGGCCGGCGCACTGCGGTCGTTCCTGGACGTGAGCCACATCCCGCCGCGCGAGCCCGGTGGGGGCATGCTGGCGGATCTGCGGGACGGCTGGCGGGAGTTCATCGGACGGCCCTGGCTGTGGTCGATCGTCGCCCAGTTCTCGGTCGTGGTGGCGGTCGTGGGTGCCGCCGAGTCGGTCTTCGGACCGCTGGTCGCCCGGGACGAGTTGGGCGGGGCGGGCCCGTGGGGCCTGGCGCTCGGCGCGTTCGGGGCGGGCACGGTCGCGGGTGCGCTGCTGATGATGCGGTGGAAGCCGCGGCGGCTTCTGCTCGCCGGCACGCTGTGCGTGTTCCCGCTCGCCGCGCCGTCCGCGGCGCTCGCGGTGCCGCTGCCCGTGGCGGGGCTGGCCATGGTGATGTTCCTCAGCGGCGTGGCCATCGAGGTGTTCGGCGTGTCCTGGATGACGGCCCTGCACCAGGAGATCCCCGAGGAGAAGCTGTCCCGCGTCTCGGCCTACGACTGGTTCGGCTCGATCGCCATGGTTCCCCTGGCCACGGCCCTGGCGGGCCCGGCGGAGAGCGCCTTCGGCCGTACGGCTTCCCTGTGGGGCTGCGCGGCTCTGGTGGTCCTGGTCACGGCGGCGGTGCTGTTCGTACCGGACGTACGGAATCTGAGGCGGCGTACGGAGGAGGTCGTACAGGTGGGCGGCCCCGGGACCGTGGCCGACGGCCGGGCCGAGGCTGCCGGCGGGGCTTCGGAGGACGTGTCCGAGGCGCGGCTCAACCCACGCGCTTCGGAAGACGTGTCCAAGGCACGGCTCAACCCACGCGCTTCGGAGGACGTATCGGAAGCGCGGCTCAGCCCACGCGCTTCGGAAGACGCGTCCGAGGCGCGGCTCAACCCACGCTGAAGGCGCCTGACGGTGGTTCGGGCGACGCCACCGCGTCCTCGTCGTGCACCGGCGTCGCATCCCCGATGAAGGCGCGCAGTGCGGGCCCGTGTTCGACTCGTGCGGGGAAGGCGTCGGCGGCGGCGCGCCGGGACAGTGCCGCGATGTCGATCGGCTCGTGCGACGCGACGAGCACGGCGTTGCCGAAGCGGCGGCCGCGCAGGACGGCCGGCTCGGCGATCATCACGAGCTCCTCGAAGACCGCGGAGAACGTGGCGAGTTGGGAGCGGAGGAAGGCGAAGGGAGCGCCGTCGGCGAGGTTCGCCGCGTAGAGGCCACCGGGCCGCAGCACCCGCTCGGCGGCGCGCGCGTAGGCGACCGAGGTGAGGTGCGCCGGGACGCGAGACCCGCCGAACACGTCCCCGACCAGAATGTCCACGGAGTTGGGCGGGGCGCTTTCCAGCCATGCGCGGGCGTCCGCGCCGTGCACCGTGATGTCCGCGCCGTCGGGGAGGGGAAGGTGCTCGGTGACGAACGAGAGCAGCCCGCGATCGGCTTCCACGACGTGCTGACGTGAGCCGGGCCGGGTGGCGGCGAGATAGCGGGGCAGGGTGAGCGCGCCGCCGCCGAGATGCAGTACGTCGAGGGGGCGGCCCGGTTCCTCGGCAGTGTCCAGAACGTGCCCGAGCCGCTGTGCGTACTCGAACTCCAGGTGCTCCGGCTCGTCGAGATCCACGTACGACTGAGGCGCGCCGTCGACCGTCAGCAGCCATGCCCGCTCCCGGTCCACGTCGGGCATCAGCTTGGCGACACCGTGGTCGACGGAGCGGGTGACGGGTATCGGCTCTTCCACGGCTCCATTGTGCGCGCGCCGGCTCCCGCCGCTGTCTCCTACGGCACGCCGTCTCGGCGGTCCGGCGCACGGACGGGTGGGGCGCCGCCTCGTCCTCGGGGCGCGCAGCCCATCACGCCGGCGCGACCAGGTCGAGAACGACCAGCTCGTCGCCACCGGCGAGGGCGCCACGCGCGACGAGGCGATTCAGGCCGCGAGACCCGCCAACGGGCTGTCGACTCCCGACTGCCGAGGTCGACTCCGCCCCGCCGGACTGTCGACTTCCGCCCGCCGGACCGTCGGCCCCTGCCACCTGCCGGACCGTCGGCCCCCGTCACCCGCCGGACCCTCGGCCCCCGCCACCCGTCACCCGTCACCCGTCACCCGTCACCCGTCACCCGCCGGACCGTCGGATCCCCGGCATCCGCCGTCAGACCGCCTCCGGTGCGGCCGCGACCGTGTCCGCGTCGCCGACCGTCGTGACCGTCCCGGCTCCGACCGTGCGTCCGCCCTCGCGGATGGCGAAGCCGAGGCCCGGCTCGAGGGGGATATCGCGGCCCAGCTCGACCGTCATGGTGACGGTGTCGCCGGGGCGTGCGACCGCTGTCTCGCCGAGGTCGACGTCGCCGACCACGTCCGCGGTGCGGATGTAGAACTGCGGCCGGTAGCCGGTCGTGACAGGCGTCGTACGGCCGCCCTCGCGCGCCGACAGGACATACACCTGCGCGGTGAAGCGACGGCTCGGCGTGACACTGCCCGGCGCGGCGACGACGTGGCCGCGGCGCACGGCGTCGCGCGGCACACCGCGCAGCAGCAGCGCCACGTTGTCCCCGGCCTGAGCCTCCGTCATGGGCTTGCCGAAGGTCTCGAGGCCGGTCACCACGGTCTCGGTGTCCGCGCCGAGCACCTGCACGCGGTCGCCGACCCGCACCGTGCCCCGCTCGACGGCGCCGGTGACGACCGTGCCGCGGCCCGTGATGGTGAGGACGTTCTCCACGGGCAGCAGGAACGGCGCGTCCACGTACCGCTCGGGCATCGGGACATATGTGTCCACGGCGTCGAGCAACGCCTCGATCGCCGCCGTCCACTGCGGGTCGCCCTCCAGGGCACGCAGGCCGGACACGCGCACGACGGGCACGGACTCGCCGCCGTATCCGTGCGCGGAAAGCAGCTCGCGGACCTCCAGCTCGACCAGGTCGGTGAGCTCGGGGTCGCCCGCGTCGGCCTTGTTGAGGGCGACGACGATGTGGTCGACGCCGACCTGGCGGGCCAGCAGTACGTGCTCCGCGGTCTGCGGCATGATCCCGTCGAGCGCGGAGACGACGAGGATGGCCCCGTCCAGCTGGGCCGCTCCGGTGACCATGTTCTTGACGTAGTCGGCGTGGCCGGGCATGTCGACATGCGCGTAGTGGCGGGTGTCGGTCTCGTACTCGACGTGCGCGATGTTGATGGTGATGCCGCGCTGCGCCTCCTCGGGCGCGCGGTCGATGCGGTCGAAGGGCACGAAGGTGCCGGTGCCGCGCTCGGCCAGCACCTTGGTGATGGCAGCGGTCAGGGTGGTCTTGCCATGGTCGACATGGCCCATGGTGCCGATGTTGAGGTGCGGTTTGGTGCGTACGTATGCCGTCTTGGACATGGCTGGCTGTGGTTCCTCTCCGGAACGCGAAGCGGTGGCCCCGACTCGGCGCGTTGTGCGCGGGTTGGGACATGGACCCCAGGGCCTCGCCGACCCTCCCCCTGCGGGGTCCGCCGGACTGTCCGGGAAGGGTCAGCTTCGGGCGCCGTCGAGGGGCGCTGCGGCAGCTGCGACTGCGACGACGGCAGCTGCGGCTGCTGCTGTGACAACGGCCGCCGCGGCAACGGCCGCCGCGACTGCGGCAGTTGCCGAGGCGGTGGCGACGAGGGCAGCCTTCGGCGCGTCCGCGACTGCGGACGGCGCTGCGAGGAAGGCGTGCCGGAACATGTCGCCGATCATCGCTCAGGCGCTAGCGGCACGTCGACCGAATTTCCGCGGGCGCGTGCCCGCGCCACGCTTCCTGTTCACCGGCGACCGCCATGTGAGTGCCTGCTGCAAGGATCGGGTCCACTGCCGGGCACGGCGATGCGCGTTCCCGATCCTGTGGCGCACATGAGACGTACCATACGGCGTTTGCTCACTTTGGTCGGTTAGTCTCCCCGGATGCTCGACCCCGACCCCGCAGCCGACCGACCAGCCGGCCTCGCCACCGCCCGCCACGCGGGCGGGGCCGCCGGTGATCCCGTACGACTGGAGACCGACAGCGCGTCGAGCCTGCCCGGCTCGGGCCCGGTGGACCTCGCCGCCGCCCAGCCGATCGCCGTCACCAGCACCCCACCCGACACCTGGCCCGACCCCACGGCTCCGGCAGACCGCGCCGACCCCCGGCCCGACCCCACGGCTCCGGCAGACCGCGCCGAGGCCCAGCCCGCCGCTCTCGCCGCCACTCACGCCGCGGCCTCCGCCGCGGTGGGCTCCGGGGACTCCCGGGACGGGACCCCACGACGTACGGCCCTCGACGCCGCCGGGCCCGTCGGCCCGACCCGGCCCACGGCCCTGGCCGCACCCGGCCCCGTGGCCCTCACCACGCGCTGCGTCAGGGTGTTGCTGTCCCCGTGGTCGCGGCTGTCCCTGCTCGTGGTGCTGCTCGCGGCCGCGGGGACGACTGTGCTGCTGTTCGAGCCGCACCGGTTGCTGGCCGACGGCTGGCCGCCGAAGGTGAACGGCGCGGCCGCGGTCGTCGTCTTCGCGGTGGCGTACGGCGTGTGCACCATCGCCTTCGTCCCGCGGCCGCTGCTCAACCTCGCGGCGGGCGCGCTGTTCGGCTCCGAGCTGGGGCTCGGCGCCGCGCTCGTGGGAACGGTGATCGGCGCCGGCGCCGCCTTCGGGCTCGGGCGTGTGCTGGGGCAGGACGCGCTGCGACCGCTGCTCAGGGCCCGCTGGCTGAAGGCCGCCGACGGTCAGCTGAGCAGGCACGGCTTCCGGTCGATGCTGGCCGCTCGGCTCTTCCCCGGCATCCCGTTCTGGGCCGCGAACTACTGCGCGGCCGTGTCCCGCATGGGCTGGACACCGTTTCTCCTCGCCACGGCGCTCGGATCGATCCCGAACACGGCTGCGTACGTCGTGGCGGGCGCCCGCGCCTCCACGCCGACGTCGCCCGTCTTCCTGATCGCGATGGGGTTCATCGCGGTGACGGGCCTGGCCGGGGCCGTGGTGGCGTGGTGCAAGCGCCATCGCCTGCGCGGGCGCTGAATGCGGCGTTGCCCTGGCGGGCCCTGAGCCGCAGCAGGTCAATAGGCCCTGAGCCGCAGCAAGGCCCTGAGCCGCGGGAAGGCCTTGACCGCAGACGGCCCTGAGCCGCAGGAAAGGATGGCGCGCCGCCGAGGCGTCCCGAGTGGCGCCCGCGCCGCCGAGGCCCCCCGAGTCGCGCCCGCACCGCCATGAACCCGCCGCCGCGAACGCCCCGCCGCTGACCCGCCGCCGCACGAACCCATCGCCGCGGACCCACCGCAGCCCCACCAACCCACGAACCCATCGCCGCGGACCCACCGCAGCCCCACCAACCCACGAACCCATCGCCGCGGACCCACCGCAGCCCCACCAACCCACGAACCCATCGCCGCGAACCCACCGCAGAGCCACCAACCCACGAACGGACGAGCGAACCCACACCGCCGAATCCCCGCACCCGCAGATCCGGGATTCAGCGACGACCTGCAGGTCCACGCCCCGGAGCCCGCAGGTCGTCCCCGAACCCCGGGACCACCGGAGGTTCCCCCTTCGTCCCCGCACAGCGCATAGTGATCCTGTGGTCATCGCGAGCCCGGAAGAGCGCCGGTCACATGACTGAGAACCGGCCCCTGGGATCTCCGCAGGCTCCGGCGCGGACGGCGACGGAGTTGCCGGAGGCCGCCCGGATGCGGGTGCTCACGCAACTCGGCGACGAGCACACCGGCGTCGAGGTGCTGAGGCTGGTGCTGCACCATGCCGTGGCCGATCTCGGTGGGCTGGGCGGCATGGTCCATCTGCAGCGGGTTCCCGGCGAGAGTGACCGACTGGACCTGGTGACGGTGACCGGGTTGCCCCGCGAGGTCACGAAGGCATGGGAGATCGTCACCCGGCAGGACCAGACCGTCCCGGCGCGAGCCCTGCGCGAGGGCACTTTCGTCTGGCTTCCGGCGCTCCGCGCCGCGGAGGACGCCGACCCCTTCCCCGGCGGTACGGGGATGGCGGCCGTGCCGCTGCCGGCGCCGGGCGGCCCGTTCGGAGTCCTGTCGGTCGTCACCACCGCGCCCGGCCCCCCTTCGGCCGTACAACGTGCGTTCCTGGAAGCGGTCGCCGGGTGGGTGTCCGAGCGGCTGCGGAATCCCGGCCCGGCCACGGCGCGCACGGTGGACCCGGCCTGGTCCGGCGACGAGAAGGAGTGGACACATCCGCGGTTCCAGCAGGCGCTGAGGACGGCCCAGGTCGGTACCTGGGACCTGGATCTGCGTACCGGGCGGCTGAACTGGGACGAGATGACGATGCAGCTCTTCGGCTTCGACCCGGAGACCTTCCACGGGCAGCTGGACACCTTCATCGAGCTGCTGCACCCGGACGACCTGGCGCGGGTGCAGGGTGACCTCCGGGAAGCCATCGAGAAGCGCGGCTACTCGGTCACGGAGTACCGGGTCTGCCGCCCCGACGGCACCATCCGCTGGGTGGAGGCGCGCGGCCAGGTGCTGCTCGGCGAGGACGGCGAGCCGGCGGTCATGGCCGGCACGCTCTGGGACACCACCGACAAGCGGATCGCGATGGACTCCGTGGGGCGCGCACTGCGGCACATGAGCGACGGGTTCCTGGCGATGGGCGACGACCTGCGCATCGTGTATGTGAACTTGCAGGCCGAGCGGCTGCTCGGCCCTTGGCAGAGCCTCATCGGGAAGCTGCTGTGGGCGCTCCCGGGCATTCCGGTCACATGGCTGGAGGAACGCTGCCGGCAGGCCGTCGCCGACAGGGTCCCGACCGGGTTCGACGTCCTGTGGCCGACCGACCATCGCTGGTATCACATGCGCCTGGTTCCGGTGCCGGACGGCCTGACGGTCTACTTCACCGACGTGACCGACAAGCGGCTGGCGGAGGAGCGGCGCATGGCGGCCGAGCGCGCTGCCGCCGAGCGCACCGCACGCGTCGGGCAGCTCAACGCCGCGCTCGCCCAAGCGGTCAGCGTGCAGGATGTGGTGACGGCCGTCGCGGAGCGGGTGCTGCCCCCGTTCCGCGCCGACGGGCTGGTCGTCCAAATGGTGGAGGGCGACTCCCTGCGGGTCGTGGGAGGCGTCGGATACGGCAGGGAGTTCCTGTTCAAAGTCCCCGACCGGATCCGTCTCAGGGAGACGACGCCGAACAATGACGCCATCCTTGCCGGCGCTCCGCAGTACATCTCCTCCAGGGCGGAGATGCGCCATCGCTATCCGCACTTCGCCGAGGCCGCCTTCGAGGGCGGGAAGCACGCGTGGGCCTTCCTGCCCCTGATCGTCTCCGGGCAGCCCATCGGCTGCTGTGTGATCTCCTTTCCCCAGCCGCGCCGGTTCGGCGACGAGGACAGAGCCCTGCTGACCGCGCTCAGCGGACTCGTCGCCCAGGCGCTGGAGCGGGCCAGGCTGTACGACGCGGAGCACGTCCGCGCGCAGGAGCTGCAGCGCGGTCTGCTGCCCCAGGAGCTGCCCTCGCTGCCCGCCGTCACGGTGGCCGCACGCTATCTCCCGGCCACCGCGGGGCTGGACGTGGGCGGCGACTGGTACGACGTGATACCGCTGTCGGCCGACCGGGTCTGCCTGGTGATCGGCGACGTGATGGGCCACGGGTTGTCCGAGGCCGCCACCATGGGGCGGCTGCGGACCGCCGTCCACACCCTGGCCGGTCTCGAGCTGCCCCCCGACGAGGTGCTGTCCCACCTCAACGACGTGGTCAGCGATCTGGGCGTCGACTTCTACGCCACTTGTCTGTACGTCGTCTACGACCCCGTCAGCCGCGTCTGCACCTTCGGCTGCGCGGGACACCCGCCCCCGGCCCTCGTCCATCCGGACGGCAGTGTGCACTTCCCCGCACTGGCGACGGACCCGCCGCTCGGCGCGGCGACGCCGCCCTTCGAGACGACCGAGGTGACGGTGCCGGACGGGAGTTTGCTGGTCATGTACACCGACGGTCTCGTGGAGTCCGCGCACCGCGACATCGACAGCGGCATGAGCCACCTCTCCCGCGTCCTCGCCACCGCCACCGCCGCCCCGCCCCCCGAAGGCTTCGACCGGACCGCCGTACACCCGTCACGCGAGGCGCTGCACCTTGAGCAGCTGTGCGACACGCTCACCTCGGCTCTCGTCCCCGCCCAGGAGCAGACCAGCGACGACACCGCCCTGCTGGTGGCCCGCACGCATGCCCTGCCGGAGGGTGACGTGGCGTCGTGGTGGCTGCCGGAGGGCCCGATAGCCGCCGGCCAGGCGAGGGACCATGTCCGGCGGCAGCTCACCGACTGGCGCCTCGACGGCCTTGTCGACACCACGGAACTGCTCGCCAGCGAACTGGTCGGCAACGTGGTCCGGCATGCGAGAGGCCCCATCCAGCTGCGGCTGCTGAAGAGCCGTTCCCTGATCTGCGAGGTCACCGACGGCAGTCCGACCACGCCCCGTATCCGCCGCGCCCGGGACACCGACGAGGGCGGCCGCGGCCTGCAACTGATCGCGGCGCTCTCACAGCGCTGGGGCACCCGCTATTTCGCGAAGGGCAAGAGCATCTGGACGGAACAGCCTCTGCCGTGACTGCCGGTCAGCCCTGCCTGTGGCCGGTCTTGCCTCCGGGCCAGTCCTACGTGCTGCCGGCCAGTCCTACGTGCCTGCCGGCCAGTCCTATACGTGCTGCCAGCCAGTCCTACGTGCCTGTCGGGCAGTCCTACGTGCCTGTCGGGCAGTCTCCTACGTGCCCGTCGGGCAGTCTCCTACGTGCCCGTCGGAGGTAGTGCGTGCCTGTGCGGCCGCCCGTCCGTTGGTCAGTCCTGTTCGCCGGGGGTCTCCGCCGGTGTCTTGCCCTCCATCACCTGCTGCAGTCGCTGACTGCCCAGTTTCGCGGCCTGTTCGGTGGCGTTCCGCTCCGCGCCCTGCAGCCCGCCGTTGGTGAAGGTGATGCCGTTCGGGCCCATAAGCACGGCCGCGGAGTCGAGGGTGAGGGTGGCGTCGACGCCCTCCACCTTCGTGGTCAGCGTCGTGTGCAGGCCGATGTGGTCGTCCCCGGCGTCCGGCAGCGCGAACTCGGTGACCTGCACGGTGGCGTCCGTGTCGTCGGCGCCCACCTTGGCCGTGAACTGGTCGCAGGTCTGGGGCAGCTTCTTCAGCCAGTCCATCTCCTTCTGTACGTCGGCCGCGTTCTCGTACGCCGCGACCTTGTAGTCCAGGTACGACTCGTTCGCGTTGTCGTAGAACACACGGGAGGCGTCCGTCGAGGTCTCCTCGCCCAGCAGATCGCCGTCCTCCAGCCGGTCGAGGAACTTCTGGCAGTCCTCGCTGCCCTCCGCCTCGCCCTCGAGCAGCCCGTCGTGGGCGGCGTCCTCGTCCGTCTGCTCCCACGGCGACCCGAGGTCGGAGGCGCCGATCAGGGCGGTCTCCGCCTGGGCCTCAGTGAGCGGGGAGGCCGTCGGGGTCGGTGCGGCCACAACCGAGGCCTCACTCGCGCCCGAGCACGCCGCCGTCGCCATCAGGGCTGTTGTGGCCAGCGCCGCCGCCAGGCCACGGGATACGCGGGCTGCGTGGGTCATCTCGGGTGCCTCCTCCGTGCGCGGTGTCTGGTCCCAACCCACCACCGGCTGCCGGTGCCCACCACCGCGCGGGTCCGTACGAGTGGTGGCCGTGCCCGCCCGATCGGGTGGCAGCCGCCGGTCAGGAGGCGCGCCTCGTGCGGTGCACCGAGCCCCGTACCGCAGGATCCCGGGCATGTTGCCCGGGTTCCTCGCCAAGGTGGTCGAGTCGCTGCTCGGCCGGGAAGGCCGCTCGCTCCATCTCAAGGCGGCGGGCGGTGCGACCGTGGTGCTGGCCGTCACCATGCTCATGGGCTCCTGGGCTGTGGTCGCCGCCGAGCGGGGCGCTCCGGGGGCCGGCATCACGACGTATCCGAAAGCCCTGTGGTGGTCCGTGGAGACGGCGACGACCGTGGGTTACGGCGACCTGTATCCGGTGACCCTGGGGGGCCGGATCGTCGCCACCGTGGTCATGGCCGTCGGCATCACGACGTACGGGATGGTGACTGCCGCGATCGCCACCTGGTTCGTGGGACGGGAGCAGAAGCGGCAGGGTCACCTCACGGCGGCGGCCGAGGCCGCCGAACGCGCCGCACACCGCATGTGCGACGAGACCGCCCTGGCCCTGCACGAGCGCTTCGACCGCCTGGAACGCGCACTCGCCCGGCATGACGGCGGCCGGGGCGGGCACGGCTGAGGCCTGGGCACCAATGCGTCCGCAGCGGGGGCGGGCACGGCGGAGACCTGGCCACCAATGCCCTCCACAGCAGGGATGGGCCCCGACTGAGGCCTGGGCACGAACGCCCTCCACAGCAGGGACGAGCCCGGCCGAGACCTGGCCACCAACGCCCTCCACAGCAGGGGTGGGCACCGCCACGAACGCCTCCGGGGCTGGTTACTCCTCCTGCCGCGGCCCTGCTCCGCTTGTCGGCAGCTGTGTCTGCTCCGCCTCCCCGAACCGCGCCAGCGCCAGAGCGCCCGCGATGGAGACCACGAATCCCGCCACGCCCAGCGGCGCGAAACCCGGCCGCGTCGTGTCACCGAGCCACACCACGCCGAACACCCCCGGCCACACCGTCTCACCGATCACCATCGCCCCCGTCGCCGCCGTGACCGATCCGGACCTCAGTGCCTCGATCAGCAGCAGATACCCGCCGAGCCCGGAGACGACCACCGCATACGCCGTCGGCGCGGCCAGCACCCCCGTCACCGTGATGTCGTCGGGCAGAAGTCGCACCCCGATCCCCGTGAGCCCGAAGCTCAGCCCCGCGATGCCTCCGAGCACCGCGGCCCGTGCGCGGTGGACGCGGCGGTTCACCACCCATCCCAGCAGCACCAGCCCCACGGAGGTGGCCAGCGTCACCCAGCGCAGTCGCGCATCGCCGTCGCTCGTGCCCTCGTGCCCGGCGGCGACAGCCAGTACCGCGAGACCGCAGCACACCGCGACCACGGCGCCCCACTCCGCCGACCGCAGCCGCACGCGCAGCACGGCGGCCGCCACAGCCGCGGTGACCGCCAACGACGACGCGAGGGCCGCCTCCACCAGGAACAGCGGCACCGAACGCAGCGCCACCACCTCGGCCACGAATCCCAGGGCGTCCACACCGACACCGACCAGGAACGGCCACTGGAACATCGCCCGCACAGGCCCGCCGGCAGTCTCCCGGCGCGCCCCCAGGGCCTGCAGCACCGTCGCCACGCCCATGAGAACCGCAGCGCAGAGCGCCAGGAGCACGCCGAATGCCATGTACGCACCGTAATCGTCCGGCGAGCCGGCGCCCCTTTGCTCTCACGGTGTGTCACTGCGGGCCCTTGTCACGCCAGACCTGACACCGATCCGCTCATCTACACAGTGACTGCGGTTGTAAAGAACCGATACGTTCCCAGGCGTGACGACTGACGAGGCACCGGGATACGGGCGATGACCACGACTTCACCCGGTCAGGCGGCGCCGGGACGGCAGATGTGGCCCCTGTACGCCGCCGGCTTCACCACCGCGTTCGGCGCGCACGGCATCGCCGCGAACCTCGGCGGCTTCTCCGACGACGCGGTGACGTCCCTCCTCGTACTGGGCGGGCTGCTCGCCCTGTACGACGGTGCGGAGGTGCTGCTCAAGCCGCTGTTCGGGATGCTCGCCGACCGGATCGGTGCGCGGCCGGTCCTGCTGGGCGGGCTCGTGGCGTTCGCCGCCGCGTCCGCCGCGTACGTGGTGGCCGACTCCCCCGGCTGGCTGTGGGCGGCCCGTCTCGGCCAGGGCGCCGCCGCCTCCGCGTTCTCGCCGTCCGCGTCAGCCCTGGTGGCACGGTTGAACCCGGCGGCCAGGCACGGGCGGGCGTTCGGCAGTTACGGCTTCTACAAGTCGATCGGCTACACGCTCGGCCCGCTGCTCGGCGGCGTGCTGGTGTGGGCCGGAGGTCTGCGCCTGCTGTTCGCGGTGCTGGCCGTGCTGGGGGCGGCGGTCGCCGTGTGGGCGGCACTGTGCGTGCCGCATGTACCGCCGCTGGCCAAGGCCCGGCAGACGGTGCTCGACCTGGCCCGGCGGCTCGCCGATCCGGTGTTCCTGGGGCCGACGGCCGCACTGGCCGGGGCGACGGCCGCGCTGTCCGTGGGCGTGGGGTTCCTGCCGGTGTCGGGCGCGGCGGCGGGACTGGGCACCGTGGCCACCGGTGCCGCCGTGTCGGTGCTCGCTGCCTCCGCCGCGTTCGTCCAGCCCAAGGCGGGCCGCGCGCTGGACGAAGGACGGCTGACCGTGCGCTGCGGCCTCACAGCGGGCCTGCTGATCACGGCCGCGGGCCTGGGCTGCGCGATGCTGCCCGGGCTGGTGGGCGTACTGAGCGGCGCCGTCCTGATCGGGGCCGGCACTGGGCTGATCACGCCACTCGGCTTCGCCGCCCTGGCCGCCTCCACACCCGCCGAACGGCTGGGACAGACCATGGGCTCCGCCGAACTCGGCCGGGAGCTCGGTGACGCGGGCGGCCCGCTGCTGGTCGCCGCCGTCGCCACGCTGGCCACACTCACCTACGGCTACGCGACCCTCGCACTGCTGCTCGCAGTCGGCCCGCTGCTGGCTCTCGCGGCGCACCGCTGGACCGAGCGGAGCCAGGCCCGGGCGCGCCGCGGAGTGAGGGGCGCGGATGTTCGCGAGGCCGACAGTGATGGGCGCGGACGTTAGCGAGGCCGACATGGAGTGAGAGGAAGCCCGCGTACGACCCGCCCAGCCGACCTCCACGTGCCGTACCACGAGGCCTCACAGGCCTCACCCGGTCGCAGCTCTGTCACCCAGGGACGCTACGCTGCCCCACGGCGAGCGCTGCTCAGCGCGTGACCAGCGCGAGCGCGCGCATCGCCGCCGCCACAGTCCTCCCACCAGTCGCCCACCACCGACCAGCACTGTCACGCCTGCCGCACACCCGCCCCTGACCTGCGAGTCCGCGAGTCAGCCCCTGATCAGTCTTGGATCACGCACTTCATGTCTTGGTTTGAATCCTTCATCCTCGGACTCGTCCAGGGGCTGACCGAGTTCCTCCCCATCTCCTCGAGCGCCCATCTGCGGCTGACCGCGGCCTTCGCGGGCTGGCACGACCCCGGGGCGGCTTTCACGGCCATCACCCAGATCGGCACGGAGACGGCCGTGCTGATCTACTTCCGCAAGGACATCGCCCGGATCATCTCGGCGTGGTTCCGCTCACTCTCCGACAAGACCATGCGCGGCGACCACGACGCGCAGATGGGCTGGCTGGTGATCGTGGGTTCGCTGCCGATCGGTGTGCTGGGGGTCACGTTCAAGGACCAGATCGAGGGTCCGTTCCGCGACCTTCGCCTGATCGCCACCACGCTCATCGTGATGGGCGTCATCCTCGGCATAGCCGACCGTCTCGCGGCACGCGACGAGATCGGCGGCAGGCACCGCGCGGTGAAGGAGCGCAAGACACTCCAGGAGCTGGGCGTACGGGACGGCCTGATCTACGGCATCTGCCAGGCGATGGCACTGGTGCCCGGCGTCTCCCGGTCCGGGGCGACGATCAGCGGCGGCCTCCTCATGGGCTACAAGCGCGAGGCGGCGGCCCGCTACTCGTTCCTTCTGGCCATCCCCGCGGTGCTCGCCTCCGGACTCTTCGAACTCAAGGACGCGGGCGAGAGCGGTCATGTCTCCTGGGGTCCGACGATCTTCGCCACGCTCATCGCCTTCGCGGTGGGATATGCGGTGATCGCGTGGTTCATGAAGTTCATCTCGACCAAGAGCTTCATGCCGTTCGTGTACTACCGGATACTGCTGGGCGTCGTGCTGTTCGCCCTGGTGGCGATGGGGGTCCTCAGCCCGCACGCGGGCGAGTCGGCCGGCTGAGGTCAGTCCTCAGCCTGCACGCGGGCGAGTCGCCAGGCTGAGGCGAATAATTCGGACACCCTTCAGGGAGCGACGATCGAGTCGGGCACCCTTCAGGGAGCCACGATCTCGGCCAGCGCCCCGAGGCCGTCGATCCGCCAGTCCGCCGCCTCCACGACGGCGGGGTCGTCGGCCCAGAAGTGCCCCCACGGTCCTCGGCGGATATGGGCCACGCGCAGCCCCGCCTCCTTGGCGGGGAAGACGTCGTTGGCCGGATGGTCGCCGACGTACAGGGTCTCGTGGGGCGCGGCCTGGGCCACTTCCAGGACGCGTTCGTAGAACTCCGGGGCCGGCTTCGCCACGCCCCAGTCGCCCGAGGTCACGATGAGATGGACGGGCAGGTCGAGGTCGCGCAGCAGTTCCGCGAAGCGAGAGGTCTGGTTCCCGGCGACGATGAGGCGCATGCCGAGTTTCAGCAGCTCGGCGAGGGCGGGCCGGGCATCCGGGTACAGGTCGGACTCGTCGAGGTTCTCGCCCTGCCCTGCCGCCTCCCGGGCGTAGTACTCGGCGTCCACGTCGATACCGGATCGCACCAGCCGCAGCGCCTCCGCACTGTCACCACCCCGCGAGACGACAGCTCCCACGAGGGCCGAGAGCGTGTGGCGCGGCACGTCGAGCCAGTCGGCCCACGAAGCCCAGTAGCGGTCGTCCTTGGTCAGGGTTTCGCCCACATCGAGCACGACGGTGTGAATCATCGCTGGGATCCTACGGCCGCGACGTCTGGAGGGCGCGCCGGCCACGACCGAAGGCCTTGGACGGCTGCCACCAAGGACCTGGCCGCTGTCGGGTGCTGCCCGGCGTCGGGTCACTGCCACCCATGTGCGCGGCACGGGACCGTGCCGCCCCCTGCATGCCCCTTGGCTCCGCCGGTCGTGTGCTCAAGACTGTGGCGATGACGCAGCGCATGGAACTCGCGACCGTGATGGACCGGCTCGCCATCGATGCACTGATCACCGACTACGCGGTGGCCGTCGACGACGGTGACTGGGCGGCGTACAGAGAGCTGTTCACCTCCGACGGCCGTGCGGACTACCGTTCGGCCGGCGGCATCGAGGGAGACGTCGCGCAGGTTGCCGGGTGGCTGGCCGGCGCGATGGAGCTCTTCCCGATGCGGCAGCATCTGATCGTCAACCGCCGACTGCGGTTCGGGATCCTGGACCACGACACCGGCGACGCCGCCCGTGTACAGGCGGACTACGTCAATCCGATGCGGTTCGCGGGAGGCGACGGGGGGTCCACGGCTCAGGCTCCGGATTTCGTCTGCGGCGGCCGTTACGCGTTCTCGCTCCTGCGTACGGACAGCGGCTGGCGGCTGCGCCGGGTCGTCGTGGAGGAGAAGTGGCGCCGGACCCCGCAGGCACAGGATGCACCCGCCGCCACCGCTCCTGAACCGCCTCCTGAACCGACCGCCGTCTGAACTGCGCCCTGTCCGAGATCGTCCAGGTCGCGCACACTGGACACAGGCACCGGGCTGCGGCGATCTCGGGGGCGGCGCCGGGCTGCAGGGGAGCTGGGAGGCGCGGCATGGATGTGCTCGGCGCACGCCACCTCGGCGCACGCCACCTCGGCGCACGCCACCTCGGCGCACGCCACCTCGACGTACGACGACTCGACGCCCGGCTCCGCGGCCGGCTCGGCGGCAGGGACACGTGGCGCGAGCGTCTCCGCTCCCCCTGGTGGCGCGGCGCGGCAGCCCTCGGGGCGGGTGCACTGCCCGCGCTGGCGTTCCCCGCGCCGTCGTTGTGGTGGTTCGCCTACGTCGCGCTCGTGCCCTGGATCCTGCTGGCGCGCTCGGCCGGTACGGAGCGCCGGGCGGTGCTCGACGGATGGCTGGGCGGCCTTGGCTTCATGCTGGCCGTGCACCACTGGCTACTGCCCAACCTTCACGTGTTCACGTTCCTGCTCGCGGCTCTGCTAGGCCTGCTGTGGGCGCCATGGGGCTGGCTGGTGCGGCATGTGCTGGGCGGCTGGCCGTCGCCGGGACGGGTCCTGGCCGCGCTGGTCGTCGTGCCGTCGGGCTGGCTGATGATCGAGCTGGTGCGGTCCTGGCAGGGACTGGGCGGCCCCTGGGGGCTGCTCGGCTCCAGCCAGTGGGAGGTCACGCCCGTGCTGCGGCTCGCCTCGCTGGGCGGGGTGTGGCTGATCAGTCTGGTGGTCGTCGCCGTCAACACCGCGGTCGCGGCGCTCGTTTCGGTGCGCGCCGCACGGGTTCCGGCCGTGGCCGGTCTGGTCGCCGCGGCGACCGCCGGCGCCGCGGCCTGGATGTGGGTGCCGCGCCCGGAGCCGGACGGGGGCGCCCGTATCGCCGTCGTGCAGCCGGGCGTCATCAACGGCGTCGGCGGCCCCGAGAAACGCTTCGCACGGGAGGAGGCCCTGACCCGGGCTCTGGCCGGCCAGGAGCTGGATCTCGTCGTCTGGGGCGAGAGCAGTGTGGGCTACGACCTGTCCGCCCGACCCGACCTGGCGGACCGAATAGCGGCCCTGTCCCGGGAGGTCGGCGCCGACATCCTGGTGAATGTCGACGCCCGCCGCTCCGACCGGCCCGGCATCTACAAGAGCTCGGTCCTCGTCGGACCGGACGGCCCGACCGGCGCGCGCTACGACAAGATGCGGCTCGTCCCCTTCGGCGAGTACATACCGGCCCGTTCCCTCCTGGGCTGGGCCACGTCCGTGGGCGAGGCCGCGGGCGAGGACCGTATGCGCGGCACCCGCCAGTTGGTGATGCCCGTGAGGGGCGGGCCCACGGTCGGGCCGCTGGTCTGCTTCGAGTCGGCCTTCCCCGACATGAGCCGCGCCCTCACCCGCGACGGTGCGCAGGTGCTGCTCGCCCAGTCCGCGACGTCCACCTTCCAGGAGAGCTGGGCGCCGCAGCAGCACGCGTCACTGGCGGCGGTCCGGGCCGCCGAGACCGGCCGCCCGATGGTGCACGCCACGCTCACCGGCGTCTCCGCCGTTTACGGTCCTGGCGGCGAGCGGATCGGCGCCCCGCTCGGCACAAGCGCGAGCACCACCGCGGTCTACGACGTGCCGCTGGCGCGGGGCACGACACCCTATGTCCGGTTGGGCGACTGGCCCGTGCACACGGCCCTCGGCGTACTGATCGCGCTGTGCGCGGCCGAGGTCGTACTCGTCCTCAGGCGCCCTGTTCCTCGACCGCACGTACGACCCGCTCACACAGCTCATGGGTCGCCAGCGCATCCCGCGCGCTGAGCACCTTGCCCGCGCGCACGGCGTCGAGGAAGGCGAGTACGGCCTGCTCGATGCCGCGCTGCCGGGCCACCGGCACCCAGTCCCCGCGCCGCCGGACGGTCGGCTGCCCCTTGTGGTCGATGACCTCGGCGAGGTTGAGCACCTGCCGTTTGGTGTCCTGCCCGGACACCTCGAGGATCTCCTCCGTGGAACCGCTGAGCCGGTTCATGATGCCGATCGCTGTGAATGCGTCCCCGCCCAGCTGCAGGACGACGTGGTGGAGCAGCCCCTTCTCGAGGCGTGCCCGCACCCCGAAGTGGTCGATGGGGCCGGGCGCGAGGAAGCGCAGGGTGTCGACGACATGGATGAAGTCGTCGAGCACGACCGTGCGCGGGCGCCCCGGCAGACCGATGCGGTTCTTCTGCATCACGATCAGATCGCGTGGATGCTCGATGCACTGGGCGTAGCCGGGCGCGTAGCGCCGGTTGAAGCCCACGGCGAGGCTGGTGTTCCGCTCTTCCGCGAGGCCGACGAGCCGCTCGGAGTCAGCGAGGTCGTACGCGAGCGGCTTGTCGACATAGGTCGCCACGCCAGCCTCGAGCAGGCGCGCGGCGATCTCGGGATGCACCTCGGTCGGTGCGTGCACGAAGGCCGCGTCGAGGTCCTGGGCGAGCAGGGCGTCCAGGTCGGTGTGGCAGCGCTCGGCGGGGATGTGGTGGATGCCGGCGACCCGCTCGAGCGTCGCAGGCGTACGCGTCTGCAGATGCAGCTCGACGCCCGGCTGCGTGGTGAGGACCGGCAGATACGCCTTCTGCGCGATGTCACCGAGTCCGATGCAGCCGACCTTCACAGATGTACTCCCAGCGTGTTCACCGATGTCGTCTTCACCGATGCTCGTGTTCACGGATGTTCGTGTTGTTTACAGATGTTCGGCTCGCCCTGCGGTGGGGGACGCCCCCGTGCGGGCCCGCTCATGTGTTCCGGAAGCATACGGCTGCGGCGGCCGCCAGTCGGCGATGCCGTCGAAGGTGCGCAGGACGAGCCCGGGTCCGAGCCGGGGGACGGCGGACATGAGTGCCGTACGCATCGCCGCACCCGCGCGGCTCTCGACGGCTTGCAGCCGCGCGACCTGTGCGGCCTTGCGGACGATCGTGGAGGTGCGCGGCAGCCGCTCGGCGCTGTAGGCGGCCAGACCGGCGCCCAGCTCACCGCCGGGTACGGCGTGGTGGGCGAGCACGATGCCGTCCTCGATCGCCTGGTTGCCGCCCTGGCCGAGGGTGGGCGCCATGGCGTGCGCGGCGTCGCCGATGAGGGCGGTCCTGCCCCGGTGGAAGGCGGGCAGCGGCGTGGCCATGTGGTGGATGTCGTTGCGCAGCACCGGTCCGCCGGCCGCAGTGGCGATGATCGCCGGGATCGGGTCGTGCCAGTCGCCGAACCGGCGCAGCAGCTCGGCCTGTTCGCCGTCCGGCGCGTGATCGCCCGCTGGCGCTGTGGCGGCGGCGTAGGCGTAGATCCGGCCGTCCTTGAGCGGCTGTGTGCCCCAGAGCGCGCCGCGGCCCCAGGTCTCGTGCGGTTCGAAGGGCTGGTCGGGGGCGTCCTCGGCCGGGGTGAGCACCCGCCATGCGGTGAGTCCGGTGTACGACGGTCCCGGGTGGGACGGGAAGAGGGCGCCGCGTACGGCCGAGTTGATGCCGTCGGCGGCGACGACGAGGTCCGCCTCCAGGTCCCCGTCCGGCGTGGCGACGACGGCGCGGCGGCCGCCCGCGACACCGGGCTCGCTCAGTTCGGCCGGGGTGCCTGTGCGGATGACGCCTTCCGGCAGCCGGGAGGCGATGCGTTCGACGAGGGTCGCCCGGTGGAGCAGGACGATCGGGCCGCCGAAACGTTCCCGAGCGGCCTCGGCGCTCGTACGGGAGATCCAGCGGCCGTCGGGTGTGCGCATGCCGCCGTCGCCCTGCCAGGCGGCGAGTGCGCGGATCTCGTCACCGAGGCCGATGACGTCCAGGGCACGCTGGGCGTTCGGGGCGAGGGCGATCCCGGCGCCGACCGGCTCCAGCGAGGCCGCCCGCTCCAGCACGGTGACCTGCCAGCCGCGCTGGTACAGGGCGACCGCGGCGGTGAGCCCGCCGATACCGCTGCCGATGACGACGGCGTGGGACGTGGTCATGTCTCCTCCAGAGTGCTCGGCCGGCCGCGCTAACTACACTTGTAGTGACTTGCCTCGACCGTACTACATCCGTAGTGAGCGCGATAGGTTGAGCCCATGCCCGCACGCACCGCCCCCGGCTCCTCTCGCGCCGAACTGATCGCCGACACCGCCCTCGCGCTGCTTGCCGAGCGCGGTCTGCGCGGCCTCACGCACCGTGCGGTGGACGAGGCGGCCGGGCTCCCCCAGGGTTCGACGTCCAATCACGCCCGCACCCGCCAGGCGCTGCTGGAAGTGGCCGTACGACGCCAGGCGGAGCGTGAGGCGCAGGTCCTGACGCCGGACGAGTTGCCCGACCCGGCGGCAGGACTACAGTCAATGACCGACGGACTGGCACTGGCGCTGCACCGCTATCTGACGCGCGACCGTGATCTGCTGGTCTCCCGGTACGAGCTGGCGCTGGAGGCCACCCGCAGGCCCGAGCTGCGCGCGTTCTACGACGCGACGGGCCGGCAGTTCCGGGAGCCGGTCACCGCGCTCCTGCGGGCGGCGGGTTCACCGGATCCGGAGCGCCACACACTGTCGCTGGTGGCGTGGTGCGACGGACTGCTGTTCGCGTGCGTGGCGGGGTCGTTCCATGCGTCGGTGCCGAGCCTGGAGGAGCTGCGGGCGGGATTCCGGGAACTGCTGAAGGGGATGCTGGACGTATAACTGCTGGTGGCCGAAGGGTCGTTCGGCAAGGATGACGCCCATGACGACACAGTCCACGCACCGCACCAAGACGCCCACGACCGCAGGTGAGCGCGCCATGCTCGAGTCATGGCTGGAGTTCCACCGCACCACCCTCGCGATGAAGTGCGAGGGGCTCGATGACGAGCAGCTGCGGCAGGCCTCCGTGCCGCCGTCCGACCTGTCACTGCTCGGGCTTGTCCGGCACATGGCCGAGGTCGAACGAGCCTGGTTCCGCAGGGTCATGGCCAGCGAGGACGCCCCGCCGATCTACTACACCGACGCCGACCCGGACGGCGACTTCCATGTCACCGAGTCCGACACCGGCGAGGCGGCGTTCACGGTCTGGCAGGCGGAGATCGAGGCGGCGCGCGCCCTGGCGGCGCAGTACGACCTGGACGATCTGGCCACCGGCAAGCACCGCAGCGGCGAACCCTTCAACCTCCGGTGGATCTATGTGCACATGATCGAGGAGTACGCCCGCCACAACGGCCACGCGGACCTGCTGCGCGAATGCATCGACGGGACGACGGGCGACTGAGACCCACGGGCTGAGGCCGCGACGGCGGCGGGCGGCGGCGGGGCGGCGGGGCGGCCCAGGTCACAGGCCATCACCCATGCGGGGCAACCTCCGCTCGTCCGCTCCCGAAGAGAGGGCGGACACAGCAGAGTTGCCCAAGTGCATCGAACGACGACTACAGCGCTGCTGATGATGATGGCGGCCTCAACGGCCTCGGCGGTCTCCGGCTGCGTGACCGTGAACCACCCCTCCACCCCCCGCCTGCAGCCCGCGACGGCCCCCTCGCCGGTTTCCTCGCCGCTGTCGGGGACCGACGGAAAGGCCGAGCCGCAGATCGTGCAGGCGCCGGCCCGTGAAGCGCTGGAACTCATCGAGCCGTCCCACCGCGCCTCGCCGTCCCCCGGCCCGCGCACCCCCGCCCCCGTCTCCCCGGAATCGGCGCCCCGCCGCTCCCACCCCGCACGGCCGGAACGCCCCGAAGCCCCTCGTATGCTGCCCTGGTCCGGGCACCCCCTGCCGCTGCCGGACCGCCACTCCGGCAAGGACGTCTGCGATCTGGGCAGGGAGTACGGCCGCTGGCAACCGAACAGCCTGGAGGATGCGGTCTGCCGGGACATGTACGGCCGTTGATCTGCTCCGCTAAGGCGACTCCTGGCGCGGCGGCCCCAGCGGCCCTTCCCGCGAAGGCCCCGCGCCCCCCTCTGGCCCTTCCCCTCCGGCTTCGCCTGCGTCCAGCTTGACCTCCAGCCTCCCGATGGCGGCCCTGATACCCGCCCCATAGCTGTCGTCCGCCAGCGCAGCCACCGCGCCCCGCGCCCGGCTCAGATGGGTGCGCGCCGCCTCCGACCGCCCGAGCTTGAAGTAGTCGGCCGCCAGGTTGAGATGCAGCGACGGATACAGGGCGCGCACCGCAAGGGACTGCTGGTGCTGGGCCAGCCGCCCGTCCGTCAGCTCCTCGGCCGCCGACAGTGCGCGCAGGTCCCAGGCCAGTTCGTCCGCCGGGTCGTCCTGGGTGTCCGCCATGTAGTGGGCCAGCGTGCACCGGTGGAGCGGATCGCCGTCCTCACCGATCTCCGACCAGAGGCCGAGGAACCGGTCACGGGCCTCCGCACGGTCGCCTCCCCGATGCAGCATGATCACCTGGCCGATGCGGGTCATCATGGCGTCGTCCGCCGCCTGCTCCTGCTGCTCCGCCACCGCGTCCTCCACGCCCGTACGACGATCGTTCCCATGCATCGCGACGGTATCGGCCGACACCCCCGATCCCGGTCAGGCGCGGCGCCTCGGCGGGCGTCGAGCCGGGCCGGTGACGGCCCGGCCCCGCCGTCGGCCTCAGCCGAGATCCGGAATCCGCCAGTCGATCGGGGCGTGTCCCTGCGCGGCCACCGCTTCGTTTATCTGCGTGAAGGGACGTGAGCCGAAGAACTTCCGTGCGGAGAGCGGTGACGGATGCGCGCCCTTCACCACCACATGCCGGGTCTCGTCGATCAGTGGGAGCTTCTTCTGCGCATAGTTCCCCCACAGCACGAAGACAGCCGGGTCGGGCCGGTCGGCCACGGCGCGGATCACCGCGTCCGTGAACTTCTCCCAGCCCTTGCCCTTGTGCGAGTTGGCCTCACCGGCGCGGACCGTGAGCACCGCGTTGAGCAGCAGCACGCCCTGCTGCGCCCACGGCATGAGGTATCCGTTGTCGGGAACGGGGTGGCCGAGCTCCTCCTGCATCTCCTTGTAGATGTTGCGCAGCGACGGAGGCGTCCGCACGCCGGGCCGGACGGAGAAGCACAGCCCGTGGCCCTGCCCGTCGCCGTGATATGGGTCCTGGCCGAGGATCAGCACCTTGACCTGGTCGTACGGCGTCGCGTCCAGCGCGGCGAAGACCTCTTCACGCGGCGGGTAGACGGGACCCTTCGCACGCTCCTCCTCGACGAAGTCGGCGAGCTCCTTGAAGTAGGGCTTCTGGAGCTCCTCGCCGAGAACGCCGCGCCAGGACTCGGGCAGCATGGCGGTGTCGGTCACGTCAACATCCTCCGTAAAGCGGTCAGTTCGCAGCCGCATGACGTACGGCCGCTTCCACACCGCAGAACCTACCTGCGACCACTGACATCGAGGGCGCCGCTCATGATCACGGGTATATGCACACGGGAGCTCGTGACCATCACCTCATGATCACGAGCTCCCGGTCAACAGCGGCCGCCAGGAGCAGCGCGCTCCCGGCCCTCGGCTACCAGCTCGTCTTGCGCTGCAGCTCCCACATCATCATGATCGTCGACGGGTCCAGGGCGCGCTCGGCGCCGGCGATCTCCTCGCTGGCCGCCACGTACTGCTTGCCCTGCCACAGCGGAAGCAGCCGCGCGTCGTCGACGAGGATCTCCTGGGCCCGTTCGAACTGCTTGACGACCGCGCCGCGGTCGCTCTCCCTGCGCGACTCGGGCAGCAGCTCACCGGTGATCTCCGGAGCCGGGTAGGGCGTGCCGAGCGCGTTCTCCTCACCGACGAAGGGCGCGATGAAGTTCTCCGCGTCGGGGAAGTCCGGGAACCAGCCGCGGCCGAACACCGGGTACTCGCCCTGGCTGTACCCCTCCACGTAGGTCTTCCAGGGGCGGCCCTTGATCGTGACGTCGAACAGGCCGGAGTCGTTCAGCTGCCGCTTGATCTCCTCGAACTCCGGCGCGGTGGCGGAGCCGTAGCGGTCGGTGGTGTACCAGAGGGTCAGCGGAACCTTCTGGGTGATCCCTGCCGCGGTCAGGATCTCCCCGGCCTTCTTGACGTCGGGCTCGCCGAAGCGGTCGAAGAAGCCGGTCGTGTGTCCGGCAAGACCGCGGGGCACCATCGAGTACAGCGGTTCTACGGTGTTCTTGTAGATCTTGTTCGCGATCGCGCCGCGGTCGATCAGCTGCGCGATGGCCTTACGGACGGCCGGCTTCCGCGCCCAGGGGTCCTTGGGGTTGAAGACGAGGTAGCTGATCTCCATGCCGGCACCCTCGACGAGCTGGAGGTCCTCCTGCGTGGCGTTGCCCTGGAGTTCGACGACGTCCTTGGCCGCGAGACCGCGCAGGATCACATCGATCTGCTTCTTCTTGAGGGCGTCGAACATCTTGCTCGAGTCCTGGAAGTAGCGGATGGTGACGGCGCTGTTCTTCCGGTCGGCCAGCCCCTTGTACTTCGGGTTCTTGGCCAGCGCAGCCTCCTTGCCGTCCTCGTACGCCTCGAGGGTGTACGGACCGGATCCGGTGACCTGGCCGTCCTTGCGGAGCGCGCTCTCCGGGTACTCGGCGGGGTCGACGATCGACATGGCAGGGGTGGCCAGCACGAACGGGAAGGTGGTGTCCGGCTTGTTGAGCTGGAAGATGACGTCCCGGTCCCCCTTCGTCTCGACCTTGTCCAGGCTGCCCAGGAGACCGGCCGGGCCACCCGCCAGATCGATCTTCACGATCCGGTCGATGGAGTGCTTGACGGCCTTGGCGTCGAGGGCGTCTCCGTTGGAGAACTGCATGCCGTCACGGAGAGTGCAGCGGTACGTGCGGTTGGAGGAGTCGGTGAACTCGCAACTCTCGGCGGCGTCGGGCTCGGGCTCCGACGCTCCGGACGGGTAGCTCAGAAGAGTTTGATAAATGTTCCTGAAGAGTTCCCACGAACCGTCCCAGGAGGCGGCGGGATCCAGCGTGCTGGGGGCACTGGTCGTTCCCACGACGATCTTCTGCTCGTCCTCGTCGCCGCCGGAGGACACCAGACCACACCCGGCGAGCAGGGATATGGAGGCACAAGCCGCCACATACCGCAGACATTGGATCCGGTTGAACACGCGCACGCTCCTCGATCAGCCATGCCATGGGTCGGCAGACCATACCGCAGTGCCCCGCCGGGCCATCTGGGCGTCCCAGCGGGGCACGAGGGGGCGACGTCACCTCTGATGCGTCGCTCCGTTATACGGGCTCCGTGATGCGGTTGTGTTACGCGGTCCTCATCAGCCGACGCCCGCGTTCAGGAAGATTCCGCCGTCGACCACGAGGGTCTGTCCGGTCACCCAGCCCGACTGGTCGGAGGTGAGGAACGCGGCCACGCCGCCGATGTCCTCGGGCACCCCGAGGCGGCCAAGCGGGTAGGCGGCGGCCGCCTCGGCCTCGCGCCCCTCGTACAGGGCCGTGGCGAACTTGGTCTTCACCACGGCCGGAGCGATCGCGTTGACCCTCACCGTCGGCGCGAACTCGTGCGCCAGCTGCAGGGTCAGGTTGATCATGGCGGCCTTGCTCATGCCGTATGCGCCGATGAAGGGGGACGCCGAGACGCCGGCCACGGAGGCGATGTTGACGATCGCGCCGCCGTTGTCCTTCTGCCAGGCCTTCCAGGTCTGCTGGGCGAAGCCGAGCGCCGAGATGACGTTGGTTTCGTATACCTTGCGCGCCACGTCGAGGTCGAGTTCGGCCATCGGCCCGAACACCGGGTTCGTACCGGCGTTGTTCACCAGGAAGTCGACCCGGCCGAACGCCTCCATGGTGCGCTCCACGGCGGCGGCCTGGTGGGCCACGTCGTGGGCCTTGCCCGCGACGCCGATGACGCGGTCGGCGCCGAGCTTCTCGACGGCCTCCTTCAGCGCCTCCTCGCCCCGACCGGTGATGCACACCCGGTCGCCGCGGGCGACGAGGGCCTCGGCGATTCCGTAGCCGATGCCGCGGCTGGCGCCCGTGATGAGGGCGACCTTGCCGCTGTCCTGCACAGTCATGATGTCGCGAGCCTTCCGGTCAGTTGAGCGGGCCGCCGGCCACGTACAGGACCTGGCCGGAGACGAAACCTGCCGCCTCGCCCGTGAAGAACGCGATGGCGTTGGCGATGTCCTCGGGCTTGCCCACGCGCTGCACCGGGATCTGGGTGGCGGCCGCGGCCTGGAAGTCCTCGAAGCCCATGCCGACGCGCTCGGCGGTGGCCTTGGTCATCTCGGTGACGATGAAGCCGGGGGCGACGGCGTTGGCGGTGATGCCGAACTTGCCGAGCTCCTTGGCGAGCGTCTTGGTGAAGCCCTGCAGGCCCGCCTTGGCGGTCGCGTAGTTGGCCTGGCCGCGGTTGCCGAGAGCGGAGGAGGAGGACAGGTTGACGATACGGCCGAAGCCCGCGTCCACCATGTGCTTCTGGCAGGCCTTCGCCATCAGGAAGGCGCCCTTCAGGTGCACGTTCATGACGGTGTCCCAGTCGGAGGCGCTCATCTTGAAGAGCAGGTTGTCGCGGAGCACGCCCGCGTTGTTCACCAGGATCGTCGGGGCGCCCAGCTCCTCGGCGATGCGCGCGACGGCGGCCTCCACCTGGGCCTCGTCGGAGACGTCGCAGCCGACCGCGATGGCCTTGCCGCCGGCGGCGGTGATCTGCTCCACGGTGTCCTTGCACGCGGCCTCGTCGAGGTCGATCACGGCGACGGCGCGGCCCTCGGCGGCCAGTCGTACGGCGGTCGCGGCGCCGATGCCGCGCGCGGCCCCGGTGACTACGGCGACACGCTGCTCGGTGGTGGACATGCTTGGTTCTCCTCGCCCTTGGAAAGCCTTGAGGCCTGGGAGCCCGGAGGCTCGAATGCCTGAACAACGCTGGTTGCGGCTCCTGCGGTACGCCCTTTGGGTGAGCAACCGCTTAGTACCTTCAGCAGACGTGACGCTAGAAGCCCTGGCACTCGGTGTCAACGGCGCCCCGGCCTCCTGTGACCGATTACCTCGCGGCCCCGGTGCCGATGGGCAGCGATCAGCGCACCAGCAGGTCGAGCAGCCGCTCCACCTCGCCCTCGGGGTCCGCGGTGAGCCCGGTGTGCACCGGGCCCGGCTGGACGACGGTGGAGCGCGGCGCGATCAGCCAGCGGAAGCGCCGTCCGGCGTCGTCGCCCGCGGCCTGGCCCGCGGCCTCGCCTCCCCGGCAGACACTCTCCACGGCGCGCAGCGCGGCCCGTACGCCGGTGACGTCCGCGTCCGGGTCCAGCACCGCCAGCTTCCGCTCGTCGAGATGGGTGCGGGCAGCCACGAAGGACTTGGCGCGGCAGTAGACCACGACCCCCGCGTTGAACTGCTCTCCGCGCTCCACGCGCGGCACGACACGCAGCACCGCGTACTCGAACACCTCCCGGCCGGACACGTCCGTCATGCCGCCTCCCCCTTCCCTGAGCATGCGTTCCGCGAGGATCCATCGGCGGTCACCCAGCCTGGAGCCATCGCGCTCGGGCGCGCGGCAGGTGCACCGAGGGTGATCCGCTCATGGACCGAGGCGGCACGCGGCAGCAGGGCGGACACATACGCGCGGCGCACATCGTCCGGGCTGTCGAAGCCGGCCTCGCCGGTGAGCCACACGTCGGGGACGTCGGCGACCACCTCGGTGAGGAGCTCTTCGGTGACGCGCGGGGCGAGTTCGGCGGCCGCGGCCGCGATGTCGGGCCCGAAGGGCGCGAGGGCGTGGTCTGACGCGTCGTACGCCCTGGCGGCGCCGGCCTTGGCCGTCGGCCAGTTGTGGTGCCAGATCATGGTCGCGCCGTGGTCGATGAGCCACAGGTTTCCGCGCCACACCAGGAGGTTGGGGTTGCGCCAGGAGCGGTCGACGTTGCCCACCAGCGCGTCGAACCACACGATGCGCCCGGCTTCGAGCGGATCCACCTGGTACGCCAGCGAGTCGAAGCCGATGGCGCCCGGCAGATAGTCCATGCCGAGGTTGAGGCCGCCGCTCGACTTCAGCAGCTCCTGCACCTCCGGGTCGGGCTCGCCCAGGCCGAGCACGGGGTCGAGCCGGATGCCCACGAGCGGTGGCACGCGCAGTCCCAGCCGTCGGGCGAGCGCTCCGCAGATCACTTCGGCGACGAGCGTCTTGCGGCCCTGCCCGGCGCCGGTGAACTTGATCACGTACGTGCCGAAGGTGCCGCGGCGGTCGGCCTCGACGAGGCCGGGGAGCGAGCCGCCTTCCCGCAAGGGAGTGATATATCGAGTTGCTGTCACTTCTGTGAGCATTGCCCCAGGCTACTGCCGGGCGCATACGCTGCGATCAGCCTTCTCGCGCCACGTCCGCCGTGGGTGCTCTGTGCCCGGAGAGTCTGGTGAAACAGTTGAACCACGTGCCGCACCGGCGCGTATAGAGATCACAGAATCCCCCAGCACCACCATGGAAGGAACCGAGCAATGACCGTTTCGCAGGGGTCCGTCCCCAAGCCGTCCCGCCGGACCGTCGTCACCGCGGTGGGCGCAGCCGGACTGACCGCCGCGCTGGCCGCATGTGGCAGCTCGGACGATTCCGGGAGCACGGGGTCCGCCGAGTCGACGGCGGCCACGGAGCCGTCCGAAGCTTCCGAGGCTGCCGGCGGGGGTGCGGGGGCGGCGGTCCTCGCCAAGACCTCCGACATTCCGGTGGGCGGCGGCAAGATCTTCAAGGACGAGAAGGTCGTGGTGACCCAGCCGGCCGAAGGCCAGTTCAAGGCCTTCTCGAGCCTCTGCACCCACCAGCAGTGCCCTGTGACGAGCGTCGAGGGCGGCACCATCAACTGTCCCTGCCACAACAGCAAGTTCTCCATCGAGGACGGCAGCGTCAAGAAGGCCCCTGCCACGCAGCCGCTGGCCGCGATGGAGATCGAGGTGACGGGCGACGAGATCAAGCTGGCGTAGGGGGAACAGTCGGTCACCGGGCGCGGCGGGCGCGACTCCAGCAGCCGAGGATGTCGCCGGTCGTCGTGATCGTGGCGACCAGGGCGAGCGTGTTGCGGACCATCGCGGGGGTGTAGTCGGAGGGCACCCCCGCGATGGCGTCTGCCGGCACGACGGCCGTGTAGCCCAGGTTGACCGCGTCGAAGACCGCGTTGGGGATCGCCACGTTCGCCGAGACGCCCGTCACGACCAGGGTGCGGCAGCGGAGGTTGCGCAGCAGCGCGTCCACGTCGGTGCCCGCGAGGGGCGACAGGCCGTGCAGCCGTCGTACGACCAGGTCCGCCTCGGCGACCTGGATGGGCTCCGCGACACGAACCGCGCTCGTGCCCGGGAGCTGCTGTACGGGCAGCCGCTCCGCCGCGCGGAAGAGCCGGGCGTTGCTGTTGGCGCCCCGTCCGTCGGGGCGCCGCTCGGCGATGGCGTGCATCACCTGTACGCCGCTCTCGTGGGCGGCGGCGACGAGGCGCCCGATGTTGGCGAGGGCCCCGGATGTACGCGCCTCCTCGGCCAGTTCGGGCAGCGCACTGTCCGCGCCCACGACGCCCTGCTGGCACTCGACCGTGAGCAGCACGGTGGTCGCCGGGGCGAGGAGTGCGCTGAGCTCTGCGTACGACGGCATGGGCTTCCTGTCGGGGGGCGGCGTCCGGGCGGGCGAGAGTAGCCACCATTGCGTCGGGACGGAAGACGGCACATGCTTCTTTGGCGCGATGTCAGGGTTGTTGTTGCCGAGTCGATTCGGACACTTCGCTCGAGTCGACGCCGCAGAAGAGGGAGTCACATGGCCGTCACACAGCGCCGGGGCCGCAGGATCATGATGACACCGGCCGAGCTCGACGAGTTCCTGTCCACACAGCGCACCTGCCGGGTGGCCACCGTCTCGCCGGACGGCGCCCCGCATGTGAGCCCGCTCTTTTTCGCCTGGGACGGCACGTCACTGTGGCTGTACTCGATAACGCGCAGCAAGCGCTGGGCGGACCTCCGGCGCGATCCGCGGATAGCCGTCGTCGTCGACGCGGGAGAGGAGTACGGCGAGCTGCGCGGCGTCGAACTGACGGGCAGCGTGGAGTTCGTCGGCGAGGCGCCCCGCACCGGCGAGGAGGCGTTCCCCGAACTGGAGGCACCCGAGAGGCTCTTCGCGCAGAAGAACTTCGGCATGGATCAGATGCCGCACGACGGCAGGCACGCGTGGCTCCGGCTGACACCGAAGGCGGTCGCGTCCTGGGACTTCCGCAAACTGGCAACGCTCTAGCCGGATCGGGCGCGGGGCGGAGGGGAATCGCCCCGCGCCGGACAGCCACCGCCGCACACCGAACGAGCACCGCCACGCCGGACAGCCACCACCGCGCACCGAACGAGCACCGCCACGCCGGACAGCCACCACCGCGCACCGAACGAGCACCGCCACGCCGGACAGCCACCACCGCGCACCGAACGAGCACCGCCACGCCGGACAGCCACCGCCGCGCCCCGGACGAGCACCGCCACGCCGGGCGGCCACCGCCGCGCCCCGGACGGTCACCGCCGCGCCGGGCGGCCAAGCTCGCTCACGGCGACCGGTGTTGCCCCTGCCAGACATTGAGCCCTCTCACGGCGCCACCGAGCGCGCCGGACGGCGACGGCGACGGCGCCTGTATCCCGGCCGATGCAACGTCATCCGACCGCCGCCCCCGCGGCCTGCAAGGCCTTCACCGACGCCCGGATCGACGGGCGGCGGTCGGCGTCGGCGCGCCACACGGCGTAGACATGCCGTCGCACGCGCTGGCGGACCGGCACCATCCTCACGCCTTCGGGCACCGGGTCGCGGCCCAGCCGAGGTGCGACGCACACACCCAGACCTGCCGCCACGAGCGCCAGCTGCGTGTGGTGCTCCTCGGCTCGATGGGCGATGTGCGGCTCGATGCCCTTGGCACGCAGGGTGAACATCAACCACTCGTGACAGAACTCCCCTTCCGCCCAGGTGATCCACTCGTCGTCGGCGAACTCCTCGAGGTCCACTTCGCGGCGGTCGGCGAGAGGATGCGAGACGGGCACCGCGACGTCGGCCGGGTCGTCGAGGAGCGATGCCTTCACGAGCCCGTCGGGCAGCGGCAGCGGCTTGTTGTACCAGTCGAGGACGACCGCCATGTCGACGTCGCCCCGGACCACGCCCGCCACCCCTTGCTCGGGCTCCAGCTCCTGCGTACGCACACGCAGTCCGGGATGCTCGGCGCGCAGCGCCGCGACGGCCGCGGGAAAGAGGCCCCGCGCGGCCGTCGGAAACGCCGATATCCGCAGCTCCCCCACGACCTGCCCGCGCTGCGCCTCCAGGTCGGACTGGGCCAGCTCCACCTGCGAGAGGATGCGCGCCGCATGGTCGGCGAGCAGGCGGCCGGCGTCGGTGAGGCGCACACCCCTGCCGTTCTTGGCGAGGAGCTGCTGCCCTACCTCCCGTTCGAGCTTGGACATCTGCTGGGAGACGGCCGAGGTCGTGACGTGCAGCCCCGCTGCGGCGCCACTGACCGAGCCGTGCCGGGCCAGGGCGTCGAGAGTGCGCAGGCGCTCCAAGTTCAACATGTAAGCAATGCTACGCGATACCCGGAAAGAAATCTCGCTTGTACTAAGAGGTTCTCCTGCGACATCGTGGCGGCCATGAGCACCGTCACTCCCTCTCCCAGGTCCGGCGCGGCCTCGGCACCCAGCGCTGCCCCGCCTGCCACCGCCCCACCCCAGGAGTCCACAGCGCCCGCTGCCCGGCCTCGCCGCGGTGGACTCGACTGGCGGATCCGGTTCGGCGTTCTGTCACTCGTCTGGGGCTTCAGCTTCCTACTGATCAAGGTGGGCACGCACGGGTACGGACCGCTCCAGGTGACGTTGGGGCGGCTGCTCTTCGGGACCGCCGTGCTCGCGGTCGCGCTCATCGCCAAGCGGGAGCGGCTGCCGCGCGGAGCGCGCACATGGGGGCATCTCATGGTGGCGGCGTTCCTGCTCAACGCCCTGCCGTTCTCCCTGTTCGCGTTCTCCGAGCTGACCATTCCGTCGACGCTCGCCGGGATATGCAACGCGACGACACCGCTGTGGGGCATGGCGCTGTCGCTGGTCGCGCTCTCCGAGGACCGCCCGACACGGCGCCGGGTCGCCGGGCTCGGGATCGGCTTCATCGGAGTGCTGACGGTGCTCGGCGCCTGGCAGGGCTTCGGCGGTCTGGACTTCGCCGGCACGGCGATGGCACTTGCGGCGTCGCTGAGCTACGCGATCGGCTGGATCTATGTGCGCCGCACTCTCGCCGGGTCGGGCTACTCCAACCTGTCCCTGACCGGCGCGCAACTCCTGCTCGCGACCGTCCAACTGGCCGTGGTGACCCCTGCCTTCACGACACTGCCGACGCATGTCGCGGTGGTGCCGCTGCTCGCGATCGCGGCACTCGGCATCCTCGGCACCGGCCTCGCCTTCCTCATCCAGTACGGCCTGGTCGCCGAGGTCGGCCCTACGACGGCCCAGATGGTGACGTACTTCGTTCCCGTCATCGCCACGGCGGCAGGCGTCGCCGTGCTCGGGGAATCCCTGTCGTGGTCGACACCCGTCGGGGCGCTCATCATCCTGGCGGGCGCGGCACTGACACAGCCGAGGGCTCGCATGCGGAGGACCCGCATACGGAGGGCTCGCATACGGACCTAGTGGCGCGACAGCCGGGCACAACGACTCGGCCATGCGCACCGTAGCGGGACGGCGCACGCAGCACTGCGGGCGCCGCCCACACAGGGACCGCCGACCCGCGCCCGGACCGCCCCTCAGTCGTAGCGCCGCGCCGGCGCAGGACCCACGGCCGATGCGACGGCGTCGGCCACCAACCCCATGTCCTCCTCGGCGAGCGCCGAGACGGTGATACGCACCCCCGGCGGCGCGCTCATCCGGAAGCGCGCCCCCGGGGCAACGGCCCACCCGGCGTGCAGCAGGCGCGCCACCACCCCCGTCTCGTCCGGCACCGGCACCCATACGTTCATGCCGCTGCGCCCATGCGCCTCGATGCCGCGCTCGGCCAGTGCGGCGATCAACGCGTCACGACGCCGCCCGTAGGCGGCGGCCACCGCTGCCTCGTCGACCGCTCCCCCGGTCCACAAGTGCACGACGGCGCGCTGCAGCAGATGGCTCACCCAGCCGGGCCCGAGCCGCTGTCTGCCGCGTACGCGGTCGACGGTGACGGGGTCTCCGGTGAGCACGGCGAGGCGCAGATCCGGCCCGTACGCCTTGGCGGTGGAGCGGACGAACGCCCAGCTGTGCGTGGCACCGGCCAGGGGGTGCAGCGGCAGATCGACGATGGCGTGCCCGTGGTCGTCCTCGATGAGCAGTACCTCTCGGTGCGCGGCGAGGACTTTGCGAAGGGCACGCGCGCGTGCGGCACTCACCGCGGCGCCGGTCGGATTCTGCGCACGGGCCGTGACGACGACAGCGCGCGCACCGCCGCGCAGCGCCTGCTGTACCTCCTCGGGCAGCGGCCCCTCGTCGTCGACACCCACGGGGACCGTACGCAGTCCGAGTGCGGGGACGAGATCGAGCATGCTGCCCCAGCCCGGATCCTCCACGGCGACCGCGTCCCCGGGTTTGAGGTGCGCCGCGAGCACCCGTTCGACGGCGTCGAGCGCCCCGGAGGTGACGGCGAGAGGACCGTCTGGCACGCCGTCCACATCGAAGGCCACGCGCGCGTGGCGGGCGAGTTCCGGATCGACGGCGTCCTGCCCGTAGAGCACAGGTTTCTCGTCCCCCTGCGCTGCTGCCGCCGCGAACGCCTCGGCGAGCGGCGGCAGCAGCGCGCGGTCCGGGTTGCCGTTGGACGCATCCCGCACCCCTGGCGGCACGACGACACGGGCTCGCCCGCGCGCGGTGGTGGCCGGCTTGGGGCGGATACGACTACCGCGCCGCCCCGCCGTCTCGATGACACCGCGTTCGCGCAGCGTGCGATAAGCGGCCGCCACGGTATTGGGATTGACCCCCAGCTGCTGCGCCAACTCCCGCATCGGCGGGAGGAGTTGACCCGGTTCCAGGTCACCGGAACCTACCGCGCGCTCGACACTGCCCGCGATCTCAGCTGCGCGCCGGCCCGTGATCCGATACTCTCCTAGCACAAAGCCGAGTATGCACTAGAGCAATCGGCATGACAAGCCCGTTCGCAAGCCCATTCACCGACCAGCCGGCACCGAAGCCCGCAGGCCTCAGCCCAGCCCGCAGCCCGCAGCCCGCAGCCCGCAGCCCGCAAGGAGACGAGCCATGCCCGACCAGACCGCCTACGCCCCCACCGAGCGCACCCTCCCCACCCGGGGCCGCAAGCGCGCGTCGTACGACCGCGCGCTGGTGCACTCGATACTCGACGAGGCCTACGTCTGCCATCTCGGCTTCGTACGCGACGGAGCTCCGGTCGTCCTGCCGACCCTGTACGGCCGGGTGGGCGAGAGTCTGTACGTGCACGGTTCGACGGGCTCGCGGCCGCTGCGGATGGCCGGTCAGACCGATCCCGGACTTCCCGTGTGCCTCACCGTGACCCATGTCGACGGACTGGTCCTGGCACGGTCGGCGTTCCACCACTCGATCAACTACCGCTCCGTGGTGGTGCACGGCGTGGCGCACCAGGTGACCGACCCCGAGGAGCTGCGTACCGCCCTGGACGCGCTCGTCGACCACGTCGTGCCCGGTCGCGCAGCCGACTCGCGCCCCGCCGACGCGAAGGAGCTCGCGGCGACCGCGGTACTGCGCCTCGACCTCGAGGAGGTCTCCGCGAAGGTACGCACCGGCGGCCCCAACGACGAGCCGGAGGACATGGACCTTCCCCACTGGGCGGGCGTGGTCCCGCTGCGCAAGGGCTACGACGCGCTCATTCCCTCGGAGGACCTGGCCCCTTCCGTGAAGATCCCCGGCTACCTGGCCGGTCTGTGACGCCGCCCCCCGGTCCATCCGGGGGCGGACACCACCGCCGGCAGGATCGTCTCCTTATGCGCCGCCCCCGCGTGCCGACAGTCCAGTCGGCACGTCGCCGGTAGGCGCGTCCTGTTCGCCCGGCTCGCCTTGCTCGCCCGGCCTGCCCTCCTCGGCCGAGGCCCCCTCCGCACCCGGCAGGGCTCCCGCGACCGGTTCCGCCGAGGACTTCGCCGGGGCCGACGACTGTGCGATGAGCGCGCCCACCAGGACCACGGCCCCGCCGAGGATCTGGGGCGCCGACAGGTGTTCGCCGAGCATGACCCAGGCCAAGAGGGTCGCGACGACCGCCTCGAGGCAGGCCACGACGCCCGCCACCTGCGGGGAGAGCCTGCGCACGGACAGCACCCCCGTGACGTAGGCGACGACGGTCGCGACGAGGACGAGCCAGCCGAGCAGCAGTCCAGCGGCGACGGGTGAACCGTCCATGTGCGCCGTTCCGGCCAGCACGGACCAGTCCATGCCCCAGGGGCGCGCGACGACCGTCAACAGGGCGGCGCCGACGAGCAGTCCGTACGCGATGACGCCGAGCGGGTCGGGCGCCTCGTCGCCCGCGTCGCTGCCCTGGTCGGACAGGACGAAGTAGCCGACCTGGCAGCAGGCCGCTCCCAGCGCGAGCAGCAGGCCGATCGCGTCGAAGCCCAGACCCGACCAGACCTCGACGACGCACGCGAGACCTCCGACGGCGAGGACGACACCGAGCGCGGCGGCCCGAGTCACCGGCCGTCGCTGCACGAAGCGCACCCAGGCGAGGAGGAGCGCCGGGGCGAGATACTCGACGAGCAGGGCGACTCCGACAGGGATACGGGAGATCGCGGCGAAGTAGCAGGCCTGCACACCGGCGACGCCCAGCAGGCCGAACCCGGCCAGCAGAGCGGGGCGTCGGCGCACCAGTGAACGGTGCCGCCAGGCGACGGGCAGCATGACGAGCGCGGCACCAGCCGCCCTGAGCCAGACCACATGAAGTGGGTCGAGGCCCGCTTCGATCAGGGGTTTTGCCGCGACCCCCGACCCGCCGAAGGCGAGCGCCGATACGAGGGCGAGGCCCAGGCCGACGCCCCTTCCCTGATTGACCTGACTCCCCTGAGACGCATGCACCGGCACATCATGACAGGCGCCGTCATGACCGTCACCCCCATTGACCCCTGTCTCAAACGGTGGACCCGGCTCGCGCAACGCCCACTCTCAGCCTCTACAGCGCACGCTCTCGGCGCCTTCAGCGCCCACTCTCAGCGCCGCCGACACACTCGGATCCGGCCTCGATGCGCAGGAGCAACCGCCCGGCATCGACCCCGGCCCGTCCCAGCACCTCGACCGCGCGGCACTCGGAATCCGCAGCCAGCGCGGCCAGGAGATCGACGCAGCGCGTGCCCGACTCACCGCGGAGCCGGGCGCGTTCGTACGCCTTGTCCATGGCGATGGCCGCGGCGGGCGACCAGTCGGCACCCGCCACCACGGGCAGGGCGCCCGAATCCTCGACGGTGCTCTGCCACCTCAGCCCGTACCCGATGCTGCGCTGCACGAGATACCCCAGCAGCCGCGCGACCTGCGCATCTCCTTCGAAGACGTCCCGTACGTCCGGGCCGGACTCCAGCAGGGAGTGCAGGAGATGCGCGGTGTCGATCTGCCGGTCCCCGTCCCGCACCGCCCGTCGCCGCGCGCCGGCGACCACGGTGGCCAGCTCCGCGCTCAGTCCGACGCCGGGTTCCGCACGGTTCGAGCCGCCGTCCACGGCCTGCCGGGGGATTCGAGGTTGCACATCTCCCACCTCATCAGCCCCTGCGGCCGATGGCATCCACGGCGGGAAGCATCTTCGCGTCCGACACAGGTTGGGCAAGCCTGAGCGGGTTCTCCTCCTTGCGGATGAGATCACGCCCTTTCTCCCGGATGGGGGCGCGCCGCGTTGCCCTGACCCGACGGGCAACACCGCTTCCACGCCTCCGCACTTTCTGACGGTTCATCAGTATTGAATGTTCAAGGCCCTGCGGCTACGTTCCGCGACACCGTTGCTGCGCCCGGCGCAGCGCACGACGAGATGGGGTGGTCGCATGGCCGAAGTCAGCGCGGAAGCACGCATCGAGGCGCCTGCCGAGAAAGTCTGGGCGCAGCTCACCGACTTCTCCTCGTACGGCGAGTGGAACGCCACGCACACGAGCTTCCCGAAGGGAGGCCCGGCCGCCCTGGAGGTGGGCGGCACGTTCGAGGAGAACATGAAGCTGATGGGCTTCCCCGCCGAGGTGCTCTGGACCATCGAGGAGCTGGAGACCGCCCGCACCCTGGCCATCCGCGGCAAGGGACCAATGGCGGTCAACGTCGCCACCCGCTACTCGCTGACGCCCGACGGCGACGCCACGAAGGTCCGCATCGACGGTGAGTTCACCGGCGCGGCCGTGTCGCTGATGGCAGGCAAACTCAAGGACTCGGCAACCGCCGCGCTGAACGAGTCACTGCGCAAGCTGGGCGGGCTCGTGGCCTGAGCCGAACCGACACCGAACGGCTCGCACGAAGGCGCCCCGCACTGCGAAGTGCGGGGCGCCGTCACGCCGTACAGTCCGTCAGCCGTCGACATCAGTGGACCTTCAGTGTTCGTCGGCCAGGATCAGGTACAGCTTCTTGCGGGCGTCGTTGATCACGGAGAGCGCCTTCTCGCGCTGCTCTTTGCTGCCGGTCTTCCAGACCTGACCGAACGCCTCCATCAGGCCGAAGCCGGCCTGCCGGATCTCGTTCAGCGACTCCCAGTCGACTCCGCGCCCGGCCTCTTCCCAGGGCGCCTCGGGCCCCTCGTCGGCCGCGACGCGACCCGGCTCGGTGAGCGAGAACAACTTCTTGCCACCCTCGCTCGTACTGGCGATCAGGCCTTCGTCCTCGAGCAGCTGGAGCGTCGGGTACACCGACCCGGGGCTGGGCTTCCACGCCCCTCCGCTCCGCTCGTCGATCTCCCGGATCATCTCGTAGCCGTGCATCGGACGGTCCTTGAGCAGGGCGAGGATCGACGCGCGTACGTCACCGCGCCGCGCCCTTCCCTTCGGGCCTCCTCGGCCACCGCGCCCGCCCCAGGGTCCACCTGGGCCGAAGCCGGGTCCGAAACCACCCGGCCCGAACGGGCCGAAGGCGGCACGACGCCCGTCGAAGCCGCCCCGACCGTGAGCGCCGGGCCCGCCCGGCCCGCGTCCATGTCCGTGTTCGTATCCATGGGAACGCATCGCAATCACTCCTTCTATCTTTGATCGGTCGCGATGCGTCAACGATATATCGGAAACACTCGGATGGCAATGCCCTTCCAGAGCGAGCTTCGGCCGGCACACAAGGAGAGCCATCACAGGGCGAGCCATCGCAAGGAGCCAAGTTCCCGCGATTGGCCTTGGCGCCCGGCTCCAGGACGCCCCTAACGTCGCCTCCATGCGGATTCGAATCGTCGATGCCTTCACCGACCGCCCCTTCGGCGGCAACCCAGCGGGAGTCGTGCTCCTGGAGGAGTTCCCGGACGCCGAGTGGCTCCAGCAGGTGGCCGCCGAGGTCAACCACGCCGAGACCGCGTTCGCCCACCCGCTGCCCGAGGGCGGCGAGGCCGACTGGGCGCTGCGCTGGTTCACGCCCGCCACCGAGGTCGATCTGTGCGGCCATGCCACGCTGGCCACCGCCCATGTCCTGCACACCACCGGCGCTGCGGGCGGCCCGGTGCGCTTCTCCACCCGCAGCGGCGTCCTCACCGCGACCACGCACGACGACGGCAGCATCACACTGGACTTCCCGACCGCCCCGCTCACCCCGATCGACGTACCGGAAGCGCTGGCCGCGGCCCTGGGTGCGGGGCCCCTCTCGGCGCACGACACCGGGCCCCAGACAGGCGATATGCTCGTCGAACTCGCCGACGAGAAGGCGGTCCTCGCACTCGCCCCGGACCTGAAAGGCCTGGTCGAACACTCGGAACGCGGCATCATCGCGACCGCCCGCGCCGAAGACCCGGCCCGTGGCTACGACTTCGTCTCGCGCTGCTTCTTCCCGCGCGTCGGCATCGACGAGGACCCGGTCACAGGCAGTGCGCACACCGCACTCGCACCCTTCTGGTCCGAGCGCCTGGGCCGTACCGAGCTGACGGGCCTGCAGGCGTCGGCCCGCTCGGGCCTGGTCCGCACCGAAGTACGCGGCGACCGCACCCTGCTGTCCGGCCGCGCGGTCACGGTCATCGACGGGGAACTTCTCGCAGCGCCCCACAGCACCTGACAGCACTGTGGGGGGCGTACGAGCAATTCCGTACGCCCCCCACCCAGCACGTCACCGTCACGCGGTCACGCCGTAGGCAGCCATCCCACCTTCCCGGCCAGCAGCGCGTACCCGACGAACGCCCCGATGTCGAGCAGTGAGTGGGCGACAACCAGCGGTCCCACCCGGCCCCACCGCCGGTACAGCAACACGAAGACGACGCCCATCGCCATGTTGCCGACGAACCCGCCGATCCCCTGGTAGAGGTGGTACGAGCCGCGCAGCACCGAACTGCCCGCCAGCGCGGCGACCGGCGTCCATCCCAACTGGCCCATCCGGCGCAGCAGATAGCCGACCACGATCACTTCCTCCAGCACGGCGTTCTGTATCGCCGCCAGGATCAGCACGGGGTACTTCCACCACACCTCGGGCAGCGCCTCCGGCACCACCGTCAGGTTGAACCCGAGGCCGCGTGCCACCAGGTAGAAGGCGATGCCCGTGCTGCCGATCACCGCGGCGATCATGGCGCCGCGCCCCAGATCGGTCCAGGGCCGGGTGCGGTCGAAGCCGATCGTGCGCAGGCCCGCGCCCTCCCGCAGCAGGAAGTGCGCGACCAGCGCGACGGGCACCAGGGCGGTCGTGATGCCGAACAGCTGCCATGCGAGATCAAGCCACGGACGGCCCGGGGCCGCCGAGGCGTTCATCGTGGCCGCCTGGTCCTTCAGACCCCCCGGCTTCGTGACCGAGCCGACAAAGCTGATCAGTGCGGACACGCCGCTGGCACCGAGCGAGAGCGCCAGCACGAGAAGCGTCTCGTCCCGGAAAATCCGCCGTGAGAGCCGCTCCGCCGGGAAGGAACCGGCCACCGGACCCGTCTCCGCCTGCACTCCTGCCTCCAATTGACTAATCCGGTCTCATCCCCACCGTCGTCCCGCTAGGGTCCTCGAAAGCAGGTACGAAGATCGTGCGCGACCGGCCGGGGGGACGGACGCTGTGGAGGCGTACCTCCCCCTTTCCTTGCTCTACCGCTCAAGGCTTATCAAGGAGGGGCACCACCGCCATGGGACGTCACAGCTTGCCCGACGAGTATGGGACAGCCGACATCGAGTCCCCTCCTCGCACCCGCCGCCGTGCCGTGCTCATCGCCACGGTCCTGGTGCTGGGGGTTGCCGCGGGCACGGCGGGAGCGGTGCGCGGCGGTCTGCTCTCGTTCGGCAGCTCGTGCGACGACAACAGGGTGCGCCTCAACGTGGTCGCCTCTCCTGATGTGGCCCCGGCCCTGCGCGCCGCTGCCACGTACGCCCGCGACAAGGACGTCATCTCCGACGGGAACTGCATGGACGTCCGCGTGACCGCGCGCGAGGCGTACGAGGTCTCCGCCGTCCTGAAGTCGGGCAAGGACCAGCCGGACTACCAGGTGTGGGTTCCGGACTCGGACCTGTGGGTGCAGCGGGCCGCCGACAGCGGGGGCACGTCCGTCACGACGGTCGGCAACATCGCCTCGTCGCCGATCGGGGTCGCCATGGTCCCGTCGGCCGCCGAGTCCCTGGGCTTCCCGAAGAAGACGTACACGTGGGCGGAGCTGACGGGTGCGGCGATGCAGAACGACAAACTGCGGCTCGGTGCCGCGGACCCGGCGCGCAGCGCGACCGGCCTGCTCGCGCTGACGAAGCTGGGCGCGTCCGCGAAGAAGGCCGGCCCGGACGGGGACACCGAGGTGGCCGCCATGGCGAAGGTGCTCTCCCAGCGCACGTCCGACAGCGACTCGCAGGTCCTGGAAACACTGGCCCGCGACTCCTCGGGCACCGAGGAGGGCAACCCGCGCCGCAACCAGGCGCTGTTCCTCTCCGAACAGGCCGCGTTCGCGTACAACTCCGCGGCCGACGGCGGGGACGGCCTCGACCTCTTCTACCCCGAGGACGGATCGCCGCAGCTCGACTACCCGTTCACGATGGTCGACGAGACACGGCTGAGCACGGACGAGAGCCGCGCGGCGCTGCGCTTCATGACCCTGCTCGGCGAGGACCCCGGGCAGCGGATCCTCTCCGAACGCGGGTTCCGCACGGATGACGACGAGGCCTCGGAGGAGCTCGTCACGCAGGCCGGCGGCCGCTCCCCGCAGCCCTACGCCGAGGCGGCGTCCGAAGCGCCCGATGAGAAGGATCTCCAGCAGGCGCTGGGGATGTGGACGATCACGGTCCAGAGCGCCCGGCTCACCACCGTCGTCGACGCCTCGGGCTCGATGGCGGAGATCGTCCCGGGGCGCGGCCAGTCCCGCATGGAGGTGACGAAGGCGTCGCTTCTGCAGGCTCTCGCGCAGTTCACGCCGGAGGACGAGATCGGCCTGTGGGAGTTCTCCACGCTCCTCGACGGGGACCGCGACTACCGTGAGCTGGTGCCGACCGAACGCCTCGGCGACAGCAAGGGCAAGGGCACGCAGCGGGACGAACTGTCCGCCGCCTTCTCCGCCCTGCAGCCGGTGCAGGGCGGTGCGACGGGCTTGTACGACACCACGCTCGCCGCGTACAAGGCGGCCGCGTCCTCCTATGTCTCGGGCAAGTTCAACGCGCTCGTGCTTCTCACCGACGGAGTGAACCAGGACCCCGGGAGCATCTCCCGCTCCCAGCTGATCACGCGGCTGCAGCAGCTCACCGACCCGAAGCATCCCGTGCCGCTCATCGCGATCGCCGTGGGTCCCGAAGCGGACGAGAAGGAGCTGCAGGCGATCGCGAAGGCCACCGGCGGATCGGGCCACCGGGTCACCGATCCGTCGCAGATCCACGCGGTCATCCTGAAGGCGATCATGGAGGCGGGCGCCGGGGGCTGACGTGGACGGGCTGTGCCGGGCAGGCACATTCGAGCCCGCACGCCAACCGTTATGGGCAAGCGTTCCGCAGGGCTGGGGGCACCTCCCAGCAGTAGCTGGGGAGGGTGGGCGCAACCCACGACGGCGGGTGCCCTCACCCCGTAGGGACCGCCGCGGGCAACCCCACCGGCCAGGTGTGCACCGGCTCGCCGGCGCGCATCAGCTCGCAGTAGCGCTGCGTGGTGGCGACGAGTGCGGCGTCCCGGTCGAGGCCGCTCTCCAGGGCGCGGTGGAACGTGGCCGCCTGCCAGCTCGCGCCGTTGACCCGCCTGCGGCACCGCTCCTCGATCACACCGAGGTAGAAGTCCCGGTCGGCGGCCTCGACACCCCACGCGTCGAGGCCCGCGGCGGCGAGCGGCAGCAGCTCGTCGCGTACGAGGGTCACTGCGGGCACCTTGGCCGTCCCGCCACGCAGACCGGGGCGCGGCCACTCCAGCTGCGCCTCGATGCCATGACGGCATGCGGCCTCGAAGTTGGCGGCCGCGGCCTCGAACGGCATCCGCGTCCACACGGGCCGCGCGTCCGAGGCGAGCGCCCGTACGACGCCGTAGTAGAAGGCGGCATTGGCGATGACGTCGGTGACCGTGGGCCCCGCAGGCAGTACGCGGTTCTCCACCCGCAGATGCGGGACGCCGTCCGCGACCCCGTAGACCGGCCGGTTCCAGCGGTAGACGGTGCCGTTGTGCAGCACGAGCTCGGCCAGCCGCGGCACCCCGCCCTCGTCCAGGACGCTCAGCGGGTCCTCGTCGTCGGGGAGGGGGAGCAGGGCGGGGAAGTACTTCAGGTTCTCCTCGAAGAGCTCGTACGCGTCGTCGATCCACCGCTCCCCGAACCAGGTGCGCGGCCGTACCCCCTGCGCCTGGAGCTCGGGCGGGCGGGTGTCGGTGGACTGCAGGAACAGCGGGATCCGGGACTCCCGCCACAGCTCACGGCCGAACAGGAACGGTGAGTTCGCACCCACGGCGATCTGCGCCGCCGCCACCGCCTGCGCCGCGTTCCACACGTCCGCGAACCGCGAGGGCGTGACCTGCAGATGCAGCTGCACGGATGTGCAGGCCGCTTCCGGGGCTATGGACGCCGAGGTGCAGACGAGGTGTTCCACGCCCTCGATGTCGAGGGTGAAGTCCTCTCCGCGGGCCGCCACGATCTGCTGGTTGAGCAGCATGTACCGATCGACGTCGGAGAGGTTTCCGGAGACCAGGTGATGGCGCCCGAGGGTCGGCAGAATGCCGATCAGCGCGATCCCGGCATCGACTTCGTTCGCTTTGCGGTCGGCATATGCGAGTGCGGTCCGCAGCTCCTCGCCCAGCCGGTCGAGAACGCGGCTCTCCAATCGGTGCGGCGCTATGTTCACTTCCAGGTTGAACATTCCCAGCTCGGTCTGGAAATCTCGGCTGGCGATGCGCTCGAGCACTTCCGCATTCATCATTCTCGGCAGACCGTCGGATCCGACGAGATTCAACTCGATCTCCAGGCCCATCAGGTTCTTTGGGCGGTCGAACCGCTTCTCCTCCAGGAGGCGCGCCAGCCCCGCCAGGCACTGCCGGAGCTTCCTCCGGTACGCCTGCCGATCGGCCAGGTCGAACGCGGCTGCCTCGACCTTCTCCCCCATCGAAGCGTCCCTCCTCGGACGGGCAGCCGAAGGACCGGCCGCGGTGTCACCGGGGATGATGCCCAGGCAATTGATCGATAACGCTCCCCGACCGGCCCATGACCCGGTACGCTCGGCGCGGATGTCACGCGGGCACATTCACGGGGCATGTCACACTCTGCAGATTCCCCTCGTAGTTGTCTGGTGAAATAGCCGACGAGATTCAGCCGTCCGCTTCCGCCGGAGAATCCGAGGTCACGGACTCGACTACCCAGAGAATCGGGACGAACACCTCATCAAAGCGGCCGAATACCGCCTTGCCCGCAATGCGCGTGACGGCTAGGCGAAACACTGCGTGAACAACTGTCGTATAAACTCCGCTCACGAGGCAGAGAGTTGGCGCTCACGGTCGATACCCGCCCCCTCTGACCCCGCGAGCTCACAACGCCGTTTGCAACCCCCCTGGCTCAGCCTTGCCTGTCGAATGAGAGGCGACCCACCATGCCGCTGCACGTTCCCCCGGCTCCCGCGCCCGCGCTTCGCAGCGTCCTCACGGCACTCGGTTCCCCCACCGCCGTCCGTGAGGCCCACACCCCGTCCCTGCGCTCCGTCCAGGGACCCGTCACCCCCGAACTTCCCCTGCCCGTACACGTACTGGACCGGGACACCCCGGCCGGTCACTCGCCCACCACCACGCTCACCGGCTGGCGGTTTCTGATCCGCGCGGGCGACCGCGCGGTGGCCGCGGCCGAGACGAGGCTGACACCCGACGGATGGGCCTTCTCGCACTTCTTCGAGGGCCCCTACATCGCGGCCACCGAACTGGCCCTGCGCCAGGCCGAGGTCATGACCACGCCATACCAGCCCCGTCTGCTGTCCGTACCCGAGCTGTACATGCTCACCCTGTGGCTGCACGGCAACTGCACCGCGGACGGCGCCGAGGGCCGGCCCGCCGCCACGGACGTACTGGTCCCGATCGCGCCCGCACCGCCCGGCATCGCCGCGCACCGCCCGCACCTCGTGGCGGATCTGCTGCCCGTCCTGAGCCACCGGCTCACCCGGGCTCCTCTGCTCGGCCAGCCCGCCCAGCCCACCGAGCCCGCCCAGCCCGCCGCCTGAAGAGCATCCGCCTTCCGCACCCCGCCGCCGTCGTAGTCCGGCCGCGGGGCGCGCGCGTGCCTACCGGCCCTTCCGGACTAGTCCCGTCGGGCCACCCCGAACCCCCCGAAGTGACAGTGCAGTTGGGGTGAACCGTCCGCACGGGTGATGCGTCATGAACCTGTGAGGAGAGGTGCTGCCAAATCCCTGCGGATTCACGCCCGTGGGGCAACACTGGTTCCGGACCGAACTGAAAACGGGGGGCGGCCATGAACAACGCATCGAGCCGCAGGACAGACATCACATCGCAGCGAAAGATCCCATCCATGTGCCAGCACCAGCCCACGTGCCCGACAGCAGACTCCGCCGACCGCGAGGCCGCGGTCCTCGTGGCGCACCACCCGGAACAGGGGTGGAGCCTGCTCTGCAACGGCGTCCTTCTCTTCGAGGACACCGGTGAGCTGCTGCCGGACGGGCGGATCATCGCCCCGCACCGGCCGCTGGGCACGGTTCGGGTGGTGACGGCCGCCTGAGCGGCACGCACACGGTTGAGGACGGCCGTTCGAGCCGTCCGGACACATGAGGGGCCGGCCCGGAGACAGATATCTCCGAACCGGCCCCGACGCATGTCGCACGGCTGTTCCCGGCGCTGCGGTGCAGCCGCCTCGGACGTGTCAGTCCTCGTACGCGTCCAGCGGCGGGCAGGAGCACACCAGGTTCCGGTCGCCGTACGCCTGGTCGATGCGGCGCACCGGCGGCCAGTACTTGTCGGCGGCCGAGACGCCCGCCGGGAAGACGGCCTCCTGGCGGGAGTACGCGTGGTCCCAGGCTCCGCCGACGGCGGCCGCGGTGTGCGGTGCGTTGCGCAGCGGGTTGTCGTCCCCGGGCCATTCGCCCGAGCCGACCTTCTCGATCTCCGCGCGGATGGCGATCATCGCCTCGCAGAACCGGTCGAGTTCGCCGAGGTCCTCGCTCTCGGTGGGCTCGATCATCAGCGTCCCGGCCACCGGGAACGACATCGTCGGCGCGTGGAAGCCGTAGTCGATGAGGCGCTTGGCGACGTCGTCGACGCTCACGCCGGTCGCCTTGGTCAGCGGCCGCAGATCGATGATGCACTCGTGTGCGACGAGACCGCCGGGGCCCGTGTAGAGCACCGGGTAGTGCGGCTCGAGCCGCTTGGCGATGTAGTTGGCGGACAGCACGGCGACCTGCGTCGCGCGCTTCAGGCCCTCGCCGCCCATGAGTCGCACATACGCCCAGGAGATGGGCAGGATCCCGGCGGAGCCCCACGGGGCCGCGGAGATCGGGCCGACGCCGGTGGCGGGGCCGGCCGCGGGCTGCAGCGGGTGGTTCGGCAGATACGGGGCGAGGTGCGCGCGGACGCCGACCGGGCCGACGCCGGGGCCGCCGCCGCCGTGCGGGATGCAGAACGTCTTGTGCAGGTTCAGGTGCGACACGTCACCGCCGAAGTGGCCCGGCTTCGCCAGCCCCACCAGGGCGTTGAGGTTCGCACCATCCACGTACACCTGGCCGCCCGCGTCGTGCACGGCCGCGCAGATGTCGGCGACGTGCTCCTCGAACACGCCGTGCGTCGACGGGTACGTGATCATCAGTACGGAGAGCTCGTCGCGGTACTGCTCGATCTTGGCGCGCAGGTCCTCGACGTCGATCTCGCCGTCGTCCGCGGTCTTCACGACCACGACCTTCATGCCGGCCATGACCGCGCTGGCGGCGTTGGTGCCGTGCGCCGAGGACGGGATGAGGCAGACGGTGCGCTGTTCGTCGCCGTTGGCCCGGTGGTAGCCGCGTACGGCCAGCAGACCGGCCAGCTCGCCCTGCGAACCGGCGTTCGGCTGGAGCGACACCTTGTCGTAGCCGGTGACCTCGGCGAGCCGCTCCTCCAGCTCCGTGATGAGCGTGAGGTAGCCCTGCGCCTGGTCGGCCGGGACGAAGGGGTGCAGCTGGCCGAACTCGGGCCAGGTGACCGGCTCCATCTCGGTGGTCGCGTTGAGCTTCATGGTGCAGGAGCCCAGCGGGATCATGCCGCGGTCGAGCGCGTAGTCGCGGTCGGCGAGCCTGCGCAGGTAGCGCAGCATCGCGGTCTCGGAACGGTGCTGGTGGAAGACCGGGTGCGCGAGGAAGTCGTCGGTGCGCAGCAGCGACTCCGGCAGCGCCTCGGCGGCCGTCTCGTCGAGCGCCTCGATGTCGGCCTCCACGCCGAACGCGGTCCAGACGGCGCCCAGCTGCGCGCGCTTGGTGGTCTCGTCGCAGGCGATGCCCACGTGGTCCGCGTCGACCAGTCGCAGGTTGACCCCGCGCTCACGGGCCGCGGAGACGATCTCGGCGGCCTTGCCGGGCACCCGCGCGGTCAGCGTGTCGAAGTACGCGCCGTGCACGACCTCGACACCGCCGACACGCAGGCCCTCGGCGAGGATCGTGGCGTACCGGTGGGTGCGCTGCGCGATCGCCTTGAGGCCGTCCGGGCCGTGGTAGACGGCGTACATGCCCGCCATCACGGCGAGCAGCACCTGCGCCGTGCAGATGTTGCTGGTGGCCTTCTCGCGGCGGATGTGCTGCTCGCGGGTCTGCAGGGCGAGGCGGTACGCCTTGTTGCCGTCGGCGTCGACGGAGACACCGACCAGACGGCCGGGCAGGCTGCGGGCGAACTTCTCGCGGACTGCCATATAGCCGGCGTGCGGCCCGCCGAAGCCCATCGGCACACCGAAGCGCTGCGTGGTGCCGACGGCGATGTCGGCCCCGAGCTCACCCGGCGAGGTCAGCAGCGTGAGGGCCAGCAGATCGGCGGCGACGGTGACGATCGCGCCGAGCTCGTGCGCCTGGTCGATGACGGGCTTCAGGTCGCGCACGGCACCCGAGGCGCCTGGGTACTGCAGCAGAACACCCACGACCCCGCGCTCGGCGACGTGGGCCGGGATGCCCTCGGACAGATCGGCGACGACCACCTCGACACCGGTCGGCTCCGCGCGCGTCTCGATCACGGCGATGGTCTGCGGCAGCGTGTCGGCGTCGATGAGGAAGACGCCGTTCTTGACCTTGCCGACGCGGCGCGAGAGCGCCATGGCCTCGGCCGCCGCCGTGCCCTCGTCGAGCAGGGAGGCACCCGAGGTGGGCAGTCCCGTCAGCTCGGCGACCATCGTCTGGAAGTTCAGCAGCGCCTCGAGCCGGCCCTGCGAGATCTCCGGCTGGTACGGCGTGTAGGCGGTGTACCAGGCGGGGTTCTCCATGACGTTCCGCAGGATGACCGGCGGGGTGAACGTGCCGTAGTAGCCCAGCCCGATCATCGAGTCGAGGACCTGGTTGCGGTCGGCGAGCGAGCGCAGCTCGGCCAGCACCTCGGCCTCGGTCCGCGCACCCGGCAGCTCCAGCGCATCGGCGCTCTTGATCACATCGGGTACGGCGGCGGCCGTGAGCTCGTCCAGCGAGCCGTACCCGACCTGGGCGAGCATCTTGGCCCGCTCCCCGGCGTCGGGGCCGATGTGCCGCTGCTCGAACGGGATGCCCTGCTCCAGATGGGAGAGCGGAATGCGGTTGGCGGTCATTGTGCGGAGGCCTCCTGGTCTGACACGACCTTCGTGGGCACCACGCGCGGGTGCCCGGACGGCCTCCCCCTCTGTCATCTCAACCTGAGAGTTTCACCGGGTACACACATGTCGCCCGGCTTTCACCGTCGGTGAGAGCGGAAGCCGTCGACGCCCGCCCTGCTTTCCAGAGTGACCTCGTCCGTGCGGTACAGGGGCCTGAGAGATTCCGGGGAGGATTTGCTCCTTCGGCGCCTCCGATCGGGGATCGGAGGACTCTCCCGCACGGGGTCAGCAGCCGATGTCAGCCTACCAGCGAGGGCTTCGCCCGGGACCTGGGCCGAGGCTTCGAGTGGCCGCCTTGCCCAATGTGCTCTTTCGTAGTGCTTACGGATGAGTTGCGAGGAGCTGGAGGGCCCGTGCAGACCGACATCGATCCGCGCACTTTGATAGGCCGCAAGGCATTTGATCGCAACGGTCACAAGATCGGCACCGTCGACGAGGTCTATCTCGACGACGCGACCGGCGTCCCCGAGTGGGCGGCCATCCGCACGGGCCTGTTCAGCCGGGACGCCTTCGTGCCCCTGGAGCCGAGCGAGCTGGTCGAGGGCAGCCTGCGGGTCCCCTTCGAACGCGCCCTCATCAAGGACGCCCCCGACTTCGGCGTGGGCCGCCATCTCTCCCCCGAGCAGGAACTGCAGCTCTACCACCACTACGGCCTGGACGTCTCGGACCCGGGCGCCGCCGCCCTGCCCCCGGACCGCGACTTCGGCCGCCTCGCGGACTCGGACGACACCTGACTCTCCCCGCCCGCTGGTCCAACTCGCCGGCTCTCGCGCCCGGACCCCGCCCCTTCCCCGGCGGGGTCCGCCTGACTGTCCGGAGCAGGATCCGGCCCAGCGGGTTCGCGGCGCACTCCGCCTCCGCCCCCGTCGTACTCCCTGCCTCCGCCCCCGCCGTACTCCATGCCCCCGGACCTGTCCGCACCGAGGGCGACGACGCCGCCGCCATCGACGCCGTGCACGCCGTCTTCCCCCCGCGTGCAGGCACCGCCATCGATGCTGTCCCCGCCGCCGCTGTGCTCGCCCTCGTCCTCGCGGTCGGCGGGCAGCCCGGTCTCTTCGCCCTGCTGGACGCGGCCACGGCCGTCCTCCGCCTTCCCCCTGCCGCCTCCCGTCCCGTCTGGCTCCCCACCATCCGGCCCAGTGCCCGGTTCCGGGGACTGACCGCCGACGATGGGCACAAGCGGCAGCGGCTCGGCCGGCTCCAGATCCGGATCGTCGGTCCTGAACGTGCGTACACGGCCGGGCGGGGAGCCCGGTGTCTCGAACCGCACGGTCACCCGTCCGAGACCGCTCCCCTGCACCCACCCGGCGCCGTACTCGGCATGCCGCACGTCGCGGCCCGCCAGCCAGTGCCGCTCGGCCGGCGCCGGCTCCTCCCCCTCCGGCTGCTGCCCCTCCTCGTGCTCCGCTTCCTCCGATCGGTCCCCGGCCGCCTGGGCGAACAGGTCCTCCTGTGTGAAATCGGCGAGCCCGCTCACGCCGACTCCGAGCAGCCGCACCCCACCGGTGGTGTCCACGGCTTCGAGCAGCCGCCCCGCGGCCTCCCGGACCACGGCGGGGTCGTCGGTGGGTCCGCGGAGCGTCTCTGACCGGGTCAGCGTCGAGAAGTCGTACCTCCGCACCTTGAGGACCACCGTCCTCCCGGATCGCCCCGCGCCCCGCAGCCGCTGCACGCACCGGTCCGCGAGCCGCTGCACCTCCAGCCGGATCCGCACGCGGTCATGGATGTCCACGTCGTACGTGTCCTCGACCGAGACCGACTTGGCGTCCCGCTCGGCCACCACGGGCCGGTCGTCCTGCGCCAGCGCCATCGCGTACAGGGCGGTCCCGTGCGCCTTGCCCAGCAGCCGTACGAGCTCGTCCACACCCGCCTCGGCGATCTCCTCGACCGTGGTGATCCCCGTCCGCCGCAGATGATCTCCGGTGGCCGGACCGACGCCCGGCAGCACGCGCACCGACATCGGGCCCAGCAGCGCGCGCTCCGTGCCGGGCTGTATCAGCACGAGGCCGTCGGGCTTGGCCTGCTCGGAGGCGATCTTGGCGAGCATCTTGGACGCCGCCAGCCCCACCGACCCGGTCAGCCCGGTGAGCGCCTTGATGTCCGCACGCAACCGTTCGCCGGTGGCCCGCGCCGAGGCCTCGTCCCAGCCCGTGCCCCCGGCCTCCAGGTCCACGAAGGCCTCATCCAGGCTGAGCGGCTCGACCAACGGCGACAGGCGGTGCAGCAGGCCCATGACCTGCTCGCTGATCTCCCGGTAGAGCCCGAAGCGGGGCACCAGATACGCGGCATTCGGCGCGAGCCTGCGCGCCTGCGCCATGGGCATCGCGGAGTGCACCCCGAACACACGGGCTTCGTACGAGGCGGTGGCGACCACTCCGCGCGGCCCCAGCCCGCCCACCACCACGGCCTTTCCGCGCAGACTGGGCTTCGCCGCCTGCTCCGCGGAGGCGTAGAAGGCATCCATGTCCAGATGCAGGATGGTGGGCGCGGTTCTCACACCACCGATGCTGCCTCACGCCACTGACAATGCCCGATGATGCCGCGGCCGCGCGTGACAGCCGCGAGCGCGTTGAGCCGGCCCTCGCCACTGACCGCCGCGAGCGCGTTGAACCGGCCTCGCCTGGACAAAACGACCCCGCATGGACCCTGACCGCTGCGGCCATGCGCTCATACAGCGCGGTTGCGGCGCCTCGCCAGCTCATCGGCGGGGTGGTGTCCGACCAGCGTCTCCCCGGTGTCGATGCGCTCCCCCTGCAGCTGCGACAGGGCACTCTCGACGTCCCGCCAGACCACGCCCACGGCGATGCCGAAGATGCCCTGCCCGCCCTGCAGCAGATCGTGGACCTCGTCGGGCGACGAGCATTCGTAGACCGTCGCACCGTCACTCATCAGCGTCATGCGCTCCAGATCCCGGAACCCGCGCTCCCGCAGATGCTGCACCGCGGTGCGGATGTTCTGCAGGGACACACCCGTGTCGAGGAACCGCTTGACGATCTTCAGGACGACGACGTCCCGGAAGCTGTAGAGGCGCTGGCTGCCCGAGCCGTACGCCGGTCGCACACTCGGCTCGACAAGTCCCGTGCGCGCCCAGTAGTCGAGCTGCCGATAGGTGATGCCGGCCGCCGCGCAGGCCGTTGGACCGCGATAGCCAATTTGTTCGACTGCTGCGCCGCCGTTACCCAGCGCCGCTTCACGCCGTTGCGGAGTGTGGTGGGCCGCGCTGCCGTGGAGCGGGTACGCCTCCGCCGGACCCCGTCCGGGGCCACCCCCAGCCGTACCGTCGCCGCTGCTTTTCACGCCGACCTCCGTCCTTGACCTGCCTTCTCGACGGTAGGCAGTCACCAGGGGTGCGTCAACGATCGCCACACTCGGCACGCCGAGTGATAATCACCCTACGAGTGGTTTCCCGCACCTCACCGTGGGGAAAGGCTAGCCGAATGCACGGACAGCGGCCGCCGACCACCCACCGACCGTGGCGTCTCCAACTGCGGCCCTGAGCAGGGCCCGAACGGCTCCGGCCCCGGCCCCGGCGGGCGAGTGCCCTCATCGGCTTCACTGGCTGTTGGTGCCGAAGTCCTCGGGCGAGATCTGGTCGAGGAACTCGCGGAACTTCTCCACCTCGTCCTCCTGCTCGTCCGGGATCGCGATCCCCGCGTCGTCCAGCACCCCGTCGCTGCCGTAGATCGGCGTCCCCGTGCGCAGCGCCAGCGCTATCGCGTCGGAGGGCCGGGCACTGACCTCGACTCCGCTCGCGAACACCAGCTCCGCGTAGAAGACGCCCTCGCGCAGGTCCGTGATGCGCACTTCGCTGAGTTCCTGGCCGACCGCGTCGAGCACATCCTTGAACAGATCGTGGGTCAGCGGTCGCGCGGGCGCCATGCCCTGCTGGGCGAAGGCGATCGCCGTCGCCTCCCCGGGCCCGATCCAGATGGGGAGGTAACGATCGCCTCCCACTTCACGCAGCAGCACGATCGGTTGGTTGGAGGGCATTTCGACCCGGACACCTACGACGTCGAGCTCGTTCACACAGCAACCCTAGGCCGTGCCCGGCACCTTTGGGTAGTCGAGCACTCCACGTGCACCGTTCGACCATGTACGAAATCAGTGGAGGCGCACACCCAGCGCGGTCTGCACGAGCGCCGCATGCAGCTTCACCGTCAGCCCCGCAAGCTCCTTCGCACGCGCCTCCGCATGGGCCCTGGTCTGCGGATTACGGTGTCGCCGCAACGGAGCCACGACCTGGTCGACCAGGCCCGCGTCCCGGTCCGCGGCGGCCTTCATCGCCCGCAGATGGCGCGGCTCGATCCCGAAACGGCCGAGTTCCACCATGAGAGACGCGACCGTAACCGCCTCGGCGTCGTATCCACCGTCGGGCAGCGGAGCGATGAGGCCGTAGGACTCCCACTCCGCCAGCTGCTCCTCGTCGATCTCTGCCGCCGCCAGGAGCTCGGCCCGGCCCACGCGGGCAGCAGTCGGTCCCTGGACTCCCGCCTGGAGCTCGTCGTCGCCGCCCTCACGCGGCCTACCCACAGAGGGCAGCTGCAGCGGCTCACCGCGCTCCAGGGCGTCCAGATGCTCACGGATCACCCGCAGCGGCAGATAGTGGTCCCGCTGCATCCGTAGTACGTGACCGAGCCGCTCGACGTCCTCGGGGCTGAACTTCCGGTAGCCCGACGGGGTCCGCTGCGGCTCGATGAGGCCCTCGGATTCCAGAAAGCGGATCTTGGAGATCGTGACTTCGGGGAACTCCTCGCGCAGGGCGTTCAGCACGGTGCCGATGCTCATCAGCCGACTTTCCGCTGCGGCGGTGCCACTCCCGGCACCGCCGCTCGGTGTTTGCAGCATGGACCTTCCTGACAGGTCAGATGCCCCGCTGGCTCGCGTAGAAGACCAGCCGGTACTTGCCGATCTGGACCTCGTCGCCGTTCGACAGGACGACCGAGTCGATCCGCTCCCGGTTGACGTACGTGCCGTTGAGGCTGCCCACGTCGGCGACCGTGAACGAGCCGTCCGCTCCACGGCGGAACTCCACATGGCGGCGCGACACGGTCACGTCGTCCAGGAAGATGTCGCTCTGCGGATGCCGGCCGGCCGTCGTGAGATCACCGTCCAGCAAGAAGCGGCTGCCCGAGTTCGGTCCCCGCCGGACGACCAGCAGCGCCGAGCCGAGCGGAAGCGCGTCGACCGCCGCCTGTGCCTCGGGAGACAGGGCCGGCGACGGAGTCTGGCCGGTGACCTCCGCGTCATAGGCCTCGATTCCGGAGATGGAAATCGTCGAGGTCGTCTCGGACGGACGCTCACCCGCACCGGCCCGCAGTGGGGCGCCGCAGTTCGAGCAGAATCGGCTTGCCTCGGCGTTCCGGTTCCCGCACCTCGTACATACCAAGGCCGACATGGACGGATCCTCCTGCCGCGGCTGGCCCGCAGGGGCATGGGGTGCGTACGGACCGGGGGTAAACCCTCCACCCGTACTCGAGGGTGACGGTTCCCCGAAACCTATGCGGCCCGATGCGCCAGGGTCAACAGAAGACGCGCCCTGACCGCCCGAAATGTCACCACCCGGACCAGCGACCTGGTCGCGGAACAGCGGGCGCTCGGCGCCCTGCTCCGGAACTTCCCCATGGCTCGGTGCGCGATGCCGGGCGGTGGCACTGCCACCCTCCTCGCGCGCGCTCTTGCCGAACAACTTCGCAAACAACTTCACGGGCGATTCCCCTTGAACGAAACAGACCCGCCCGTGGGGCAGGACGAACGCTGACTGCACACACCGGCCGACCCGGACATCCTCACAACGTCCGTATCCACCAGACAGTTTCCACCACGCACCACCCATCCGGTGCGCCGACCCCCCGCAACCTCCTGCCCTGGCGCGGCACCCCCCATGCACCTTGGATTCACCGGGAGGACGACCGAGCGTAGTCAGGCTGCTTCGCGGGCCGCAAGGCGTCCACGATGATCTTCGCGGCGCGCGTCACCGTCGCGGTGGCCTGCTCTTTCTCCAGCGTCTGCACCACGCCTCCGGGGATGTTGAGCGCCGGCTCGAGGTCCTGCGGCTTGCCGATGACCTTGAAACGATAGGGGTGGCTGATCTTGTTCCCGTCGACGCTCACACCACCGCCTTCCGCATCGGCGAGATACGTGCTGGCGACCACCCGGACATCGTTGATCTGGATGGCCTCGGCCCCGGCCGCGCGCAGTTCCTGGATGGCGTCGAGCAGCATGTCGGCCTCGACCGTCCCCTTCTCGTCGCCGATGGTCAACGTGATGCCGGGGCCCTGCGCCGCCACCGTGCCCGCCAGAATGCCGAGTTGCCGTTCCTTCTCAACGGTCTGTTTGCGGGCCTCCTCGGCCTGGTCCGAGCTGGTCTCCAGTTCGGTGCGCTGGTCCTCGAGACGCTGCTTCTCCTCCTCAAGACGCTGCGTACGGTCGTCGAGTTCATCGAGGATGCGTACGAGATCTTCCTGGCGTGCTCCGCGCAGCGCGCTGTTGTCGCTGTTGGAGCGGACCTGGATGGCCAGTCCGAGACCGAGCACGAACAGCAGCAGGGCGACGATGAGTTGGGCACGGCTTACGCGCGGTGGCCACAGGCTCTGCGCCAGCCGCTGCCGACCGGTCGGCGACGGCTCCGGCGTGTCGTCCTCTGCGGATGCCTCCTCGGGTCGAGCCGAGGGGTCCGTAGAGACTTGGGGGTTTTGAGGTGCTCGTGCGGCCTCAGGGTTCTGAGGTGCTTGTGCGACAAAAGACTTCTCTGGGGCGACGGAGTTCTGCTGGGCGCCGGTACTGCTCCGGTGGCCGTTCGGAGTGCCGGAGGCCGTCTCACTTGCCTCCCTGGCCTCGGAAGCCTCCACAGCCTCACCACGAAGTTCCTTGCGCAGCTGGTTCTCCGGCGTCTTGTCCGCGCTCATCGGCCTCACGCCCGGAACACGTGCCGGCGGATCGCGGCAGCGTTGGAGAAGATACGGATGCCGAGGACCACCACGACGCCGGTGGAGAGCTGCGAGCCGACGCCCAACTTGTCGCCGAGGAACACGATCAGCGCGGCGACCACGACGTTCGACAGGAACGACACCACGAAGACCTTGTCGTCGAAGATCCCGTCGAGCATCGCCCGCAGGCCTCCGAACACGGCGTCGAGCGCCGCGACCACGGCGATCGGAAGATACGGCTCGACCACCGCCGGAACCTCGGGGCGGACCAACAGTCCGACCACGACTCCCACGACGAGGCCCAGTACGGCGATCACGATGTGCCCTTCCCTGCCTTCGGCTCTGCTGTTCTTACGATCACACTCGGTGCGGCGGGCAGCCGGACGTCGTCCTCGACGGAGATACTGGTCCGGATCCCGAAGTTCTCCTGCAGGGCGTGCAGATACTGGCCGTCGGCGCTGTTCTGGAACCGGGTGCTCAACTTTCTGCCGTCCCCGACCACGAACAGCGTGTACGGCGGCGCCAGCGGCTTGTTGTCGACCAGGATCGCGTCACCCGCGGCCCGGATCGCGGACAGCGCCGTGAGCCGCTGCCCGTTGATCGCGACGGCCTCCGCGCCCGACTGCCACAGGCCGTTGACGACCCGCTGCATGTCCCGGTCGCGTACCCGTCCGGTGTCGGAGAAGCCCGAGGTCTGGCGCGGCCCGCCCCCTGCCGATGTCTCTGCTTCCTTGGCGTCGTCGACCACCAGCTTCACGCCGGGGCCGTGCACCGCGGTCGCCCCCGAGAGGAGCCCGACCAGTTCGCCCTTGTCGCCACCCTGCGTCCGCAGCGCTTCCCTCTGCCGTCGGCTCACGTCGTCGCGGAGCGTGTCGACGCTGCTCTCGAGCTTGTCGGCCGCAGCCGTCTCCTGCTCGATACGGTCGATGAGCTCCTCGCGTTCCTTCGCCGCGGCCGGAGCCGCCACCCTGGCCTGTGCCGCGCCCACGGTCACTACGAGCGCGGCGAGCACCAGCCCCAGAGCGAGTCCGAGTCTTGCCCGCAAGGTGCGCGGAATGTGGCTGTCACCCGTCGCGTTCTTCCGGGCCGCCGCCTCGGCGTAGCCGTCGTCGAGGCTGTGGTCCATGACGTTGGTGAGCAGCGACATGGAGGCGTCCGGACGCGAGGGGCGCGCGGGTGTGCTCCGAATGGGGGGCTGCTGCGGCATGCCGCACATCGTCGCACGTCGGCGCCGCTACCTCCGAACGGGCCCACCGGTGTGCCGGACAGCACTCCGTACGAGAGCTGTCCGGCACATGCGTCGGTCAGCGGCCGGCGCTGTCCACGACGGCCGACCACTCGTCGAGAAGCGCCTGCGCGGACGCGTCGTCGGGCCCTTCCGCCCACAGGTGGGTGACGGCCTCGGCGGGGTCGGGAAGCACCATCACCCAGCGGCCGTCCGGTTCGACGACGCGTACACCGTCGGTCGTGTCCACGGACCGGTCACCGGCCTCCTCCACCACGCGCCGCATGACCAGGCCCTTGACGGCCCAGGGCGTGGCCAGGTCGCGCCGCAGCACGTGGGCGCGCGGAATCCGCGCGTCGATCTGGCTGAGCGTGAGCTGCGTACGTGCCACGAGCCCGATCAGCCGTACGAACGCGGCCGTGCCGTCGAAGACACTGCTGAACTCCGGCACGATGAAGCCGCCGCGTCCATCACCGCCGAAGATCGTGCCGTCCTCGGCCCCGACGCGGGTCAGATCGTCCGGCGACGTCGTGGTCCACGCGACCTGCGTCCCGTGGTACGCCGCCACCTGCTCCGCGATCCGCGTGGTCGTCACCGGCAGCGCGACCCGCCCACTCCGCCGTTCCGCCGCGACCAGATCCAGCATGACGAGCAGCGCCCGGTCGTCCTCGACGATCCGGCCCTTCTCGTCGACGAGCGACAGCCGCTCACCCACCGGGTCGAACCGCACGCCGAAGGCGGCACGCGCCGAGGCGACGATCTCCCCGAGCCGGACCATCCCGGACCTCCGCGCCTCCGCGGACTCGGTCGGCCTGGACTCGTCGAGCCCGGGATTGATGGTCAGCGAGTCGACGCCCAGCTTTCCCAGGAGGCTCGGCAGAACAAGACCGGCGCTGCCGTTCGACGCGTCGACGACGACCTTCAACCCTGATTCGGCGATCCCGGTGGTGTCGACATTCCGGAGCAGCGAGCCCGTGTACGAGTCGAACACACTCGACGGAAAGTGCAGGTCCCCGATCTCCCCGGGGAACGCACGCCGGTACTCCTGGCGCGCGAACACCCTGTCCAGCTTCCGCTGGCCCCCCGCCGACAGGTCGGCCCCACGCTCGTCGAAGAACATGATGTCGACGGAGTCCGGCACACCGGGCGTGGTCCTGATCATGATGCCGCCCGCACTGCCCCGCGCCGTCTGCTGCCGGGCCACGGGCAGCGGTACGTTCTCCAGGTCCCGTACCTCGATGGCGCTGGCCTGCAGTGCGGAGATGACCGCCCTCTTGAGCGCTCGGGCGCCTCGGGAGTGGTCGCGGGCGGTGGTGACCGTGGAGCCCTTCTTGAGGGTCGTCGCATACGCTCCGGCGAGCCGCACGGCGAGCTCGGGGGTGATCTCCACATTGAGGATGCCTGAGACACCTCGCGCCCCGAACAGATGGGCCTGCCCGCGGGACTCCCAGATCACCGAGGTGTTGACGAACGCGCCGGCCTCGATGGTCTTGAACGGGTAGACCCGCACATTGCCCTGCACGATCGATTCCTCACCGATGAGGCACTCGTCGCCGATGACAGCGCCGTCCTCGATCCGCGCGGCACGCATGATGTCGGTGTTCTTGCCGATCACACAGCCCCGTAGATTGCTGTGCTGGCCGATGTAGACGTTGTCGTGGACGACGGCCCGGTGCAGGAATGCACCGCTCTTCACGACGACGTTCGAGCCCACGACGGTGTGCTCGCGGATCTCGGCACCGGCCTCGACCTTGGCGTAGTCGCCGATGTACAGCGGCCCGCGCAACACGGCGTCGGGGTGCACTTCGGCGCCCTCGGCCACCCATACCCCAGGTGAGATCTCGAAGCCGTCGATATCGACGTCGACCTTGCCCTCGAGCACGTCGGCCTGCGCCTTGACGTAGCTTTCGTGCGTGCCGACGTCCTCCCAGTACCCCTCCGCGACATACCCGTAGACCGGTTTCCCCTCCTTCATGAGCTGGGGGAAGACATCGCCTGACCAGTCGACCGGTACGTCCGCCTCGACGTAGTCGAACACCTCCGGTTCCATGACGTAAATGCCTGTGTTCACCGTGTCCGAGAAGACCTGGCCCCAGGTCGGCTTCTCGAGGAAGCGCTCGACCTTACCGTTCTCGTCGAGAATGGTGATGCCGAACTCCAGCGGGTTCGGAACGCGCGTCAGGCATACGGTGACGAGCGCACCCTTTTCCTTGTGGAAATTGACGAGCTCGGTGAGGTCGAAGTCGGTCAGCGCATCACCGGAAATAACAAGGAACGCGTCGTCCTTCAGCGCCTCCTCGGCGTTCTTCACGCTCCCGGCTGTACCGAGTGGCTTCTCCTCATTCGCATAGGTGAGCTCCATGCCGAGCTCTTCACCGTCTCCGAAATAGTTCTTGACGAGCGACGCCAAGAACTGCACCGTAACCACGGTCTCGGTGAGCCCATGCTTCTTTAGCAGCCGAAGCACATGCTCCATGATCGGGCGATTTGCCACAGGCAGGAGCGGCTTGGGCATGCTCGAGGTCATGGGGCGAAGGCGTGTGCCTTCGCCTCCGGCCATCACGACGGCCTTCATGTCGGAAGCGTCCTCCTTGAAGAGACGACGGTCTAGCCGACTGCACCCGTCCGTATTGGCCCGCATATGTCAGGTACGGGCCATCAAGCCTCTACGGCCGCCTTGCAGGCGAGCTCAATCGGCTACGGCGTCCGCCCTGATTAGTCGGCGGACCTGAACCACATAGAGGATCCCTGCCCACCAGTAGAGCGTTGTACCCCACCCTGCGAACGCCCATCCGAAAATAGCAGCGAGTGAGGAGATCCAGCTACTTCCGTCACTGAGAAGAAGTAGCGGGAAGGCATACATCAGGTTGAAGGTTGCTGCCTTCCCCAGGAAGTTGACCTGCGGTGGCGGATAGCCGTGGCGCCTGAGGATGCCCACCATCACCAGCAGAACCAGCTCTCGCGCCAGAAGTACAGCGGTCAACCAGATCGGAAGAATCTCCCGCCAGGTAAGACCGACCAGCGTCGACAGAATGTATAGACGATCGGCCGCGGGATCGAGTAGCCGGCCGAGACTGCTGATCTGATTCCAGCGTCGCGCGAGCTTGCCGTCGAGATAGTCGCTGACACCGCTGAACGCCAGGACGAGCAACGCCCAGCCGTCGCTCTTGGGCCCGCCGAACTCCGGCCTGAGGATCAGCCACAGGAAGAGGGGCACGCCGGCGAGACGCGCCATGCTGAGGATGTTCGGGATGGTGAGGACCCGGTCTGTCTGGACGCGGGTCTCCTGGACCTCCACCCGGGGGCCTCCTGTGGGAACGTGCCTACGATGCCTCCTGACCTTACCGTCACCCTCCGTCCGGCTGTGCAGAGGGGTATCGAACAGCCCGAACGCGGAAGTGCATGAGGCGTGCGGAAATACAGAAAGCCCCCGCACCAGGAATTTCTTCCCGGTACGGGGGCTTTCTCAAGAATTGTTCGGCGGCGTCCTACTCTCCCACAGGGTCCCCCCTGCAGTACCATCGGCGCTGTGAGGCTTAGCTTCCGGGTTCGGAATGTAACCGGGCGTTTCCCTCACGCTATGACCACCGAAACACTATGAAACTGTCAACCGCACCACGCTGCGGCAAGGCAACGCGGGGTTGTTCGTGGTTTCAGAACCAACACAGTGGACGCGAGCAACTGAGGACAAGCCCTCGGCCTATTAGTACCAGTCAACTCCACCCATTACTGGGCTTCCATATCTGGCCTATCAACCCAGTCGTCTACTGGGAGCCTTACCCCATCAAGTGGGTGGGAGTCCTCATCTCGAAGCAGGCTTCCCGCTTAGATGCTTTCAGCGGTTATCCCTCCCGAACGTAGCCAACCAGCCATGCCCTTGGCAGAACAACTGGCACACCAGAGGTTCGTCCGTCCCGGTCCTCTCGTACTAGGGACAGCCCTTCTCAAGACTCCTACGCGCACAGCGGATAGGGACCGAACTGTCTCACGACGTTCTAAACCCAGCTCGCGTACCGCTTTAATGGGCGAACAGCCCAACCCTTGGGACCGACTCCAGCCCCAGGATGCGACGAGCCGACATCGAGGTGCCAAACCATCCCGTCGATATGGACTCTTGGGGAAGATCAGCCTGTTATCCCCGGGGTACCTTTTATCCGTTGAGCGACGGCGCTTCCACAAGCCACCGCCGGATCACTAGTCCCGACTTTCGTCCCTGCTCGACCCGTCGGTCTCACAGTCAAGCTCCCTTGTGCACTTACACTCAACACCTGATTGCCAACCAGGCTGAGGGAACCTTTGGGCGCCTCCGTTACTCTTTAGGAGGCAACCGCCCCAGTTAAACTACCCATCAGACACTGTCCCTGATCCGGATCACGGACCCAGGTTAGACATCCAGCACGACCAGACTGGTATTTCAACGACGACTCCACCCGAACTGGCGTCCGAGTATCAAAGTCTCCCAGCTATCCTACACAAGCCGAACCGAACACCAATATCAAACTGTAGTAAAGGTCCCGGGGTCTTTCCGTCCTGCTGCGCGAAACGAGCATCTTTACTCGTAGTGCAATTTCACCGGGCCTATGGTTGAGACAGTCGAGAAGTCGTTACGCCATTCGTGCAGGTCGGAACTTACCCGACAAGGAATTTCGCTACCTTAGGATGGTTATAGTTACCACCGCCGTTTACTGGCGCTTAAGTTCTCAGCTTCGCCATGACGAATCATGACTAACCGGTCCCCTTAACGTTCCAGCACCGGGCAGGCGTCAGTCCGTATACATCGCCTTACGGCTTCGCACGGACCTGTGTTTTTAGTAAACAGTCGCTTCTCGCTGGTCTCTGCGGCCACCCCCAGCTCACCAAGTAAATTGGATCACCAAGTGTGGCCCCCCTTCTCCCGAAGTTACGGGGGCATTTTGCCGAGTTCCTTAACCATAGTTCACCCGAACGCCTCGGTATTCTCTACCTGACCACCTGAGTCGGTTTAGGGTACGGGCCGCCATGAAACTCGCTAGAGGCTTTTCTCGACAGCATAGGATCATCCACTTCACCACAATCGGCTCGGCATCAGGTCTCAGCCTTGATGAGCGGCGGATTTACCTACCACTCGGCCTACACCCTTACCCCGGGACAACCACCGCCCGGGATGGACTACCTTCCTGCGTCACCCCATCACTCACCTACTACCAGCTCGGGTCACCGGCTCCACCACTCCCCTCAACTCCGAAGAGATCAGGGCGGCTTCACGGGCTTAGCATCACTGGATTCGATGTTTGACGCTTCACAGCGGGTACCGGAATATCAACCGGTTATCCATCGACTACGCCTGTCGGCCTCGCCTTAGGTCCCGACTTACCCTGGGCAGATCAGCTTGACCCAGGAACCCTTAGTCAATCGGCGCACACGTTTCCCACGTGTGTATCGCTACTCATGCCTGCATTCTCACTCGTGAACCGTCCACCACTGCCTTCCGGCGCGGCTTCACCCGGCACACGACGCTCCCCTACCCATCACAGTCCCCGTTGGGGGTATGTACTGCAATGACACGACTTCGGCGGTACGCTTGAGCCCCGCTACATTGTCGGCGCGGAATCACTAGACCAGTGAGCTATTACGCACTCTTTCAAGGGTGGCTGCTTCTAAGCCAACCTCCTGGTTGTCTCTGCGACTCCACATCCTTTCCCACTTAGCGTACGCTTAGGGGCCTTAGTCGATGCTCTGGGCTGTTTCCCTCTCGACCATGGAGCTTATCCCCCACAGTCTCACTGCCGCGCTCTCACTTACCGGCATTCGGAGTTTGGCTAAGGTCAGTAACCCGGTAGGGCCCATCGCCTATCCAGTGCTCTACCTCCGGCAAGAAACACACGACGCTGCACCTAAATGCATTTCGGGGAGAACCAGCTATCACGGAGTTTGATTGGCCTTTCACCCCTAACCACAGGTCATCCCCCAGGTTTTCAACCCTGGTGGGTTCGGTCCTCCACGACCTCTTACAGCCGCTTCAACCTGCCCATGGCTAGATCACTCCGCTTCGGGTCTTGAGCGCGCTACTAAATCGCCCTATTCGGACTCGCTTTCGCTACGGCTTCCCCACACGGGTTAACCTCGCAACACACCGCAAACTCGCAGGCTCATTCTTCAAAAGGCACGCAGTCACGAGACAAGCACAAGTGCTTGTCCGACGCTCCCACGGCTTGTAGGCACACGGTTTCAGGTACTATTTCACTCCCCTCCCGGGGTACTTTTCACCATTCCCTCACGGTACTATCCGCTATCGGTCACCAGGGAATATTTAGGCTTAGCGGGTGGTCCCGCCAGATTCACACGGGATTTCTCGGGCCCCGTGCTACTTGGGTGTCTCTCAAACGAGCCGCTGATGTTTCGACTACGGGGGTCTTACCCTCTACGCCGGACCTTTCGCATGTCCTTCGCCTACATCAACGGTTTCTGACTCGTCCCACGGCCGGCAGACCGTAGAAAAGAGATCCCACAACCCCCCAAGCGCAACCCCTGCCGGGTCTCACACGCTTGAGGTTTAGCCTCATCCAGTTTCGCTCGCCACTACTCCCGGAATCACGGTTGTTTTCTCTTCCTGCGGGTACTGAGATGTTTCACTTCCCCGCGTTCCCTCCACATGCCCTATGTGTTCAGGCATGGGTGACAGCCCATGACGACTGCCGGGTTTCCCCATTCGGAAACCCCCGGATCAAAGTCTGGTTGACGACTCCCCGGGGACTATCGTGGCCTCCCACGTCCTTCATCGGTTCCTGGTGCCAAGGCATCCACCGTGCGCCCTTAAAAACTTGGCCACAGATGCTCGCGTCCACTGTGCAGTTCTCAAACAACGACCAACCACCCATCACCCCACTGGAGATCCAGTGAGTGCACTGGGGTCGGCATCGAAGGCTTCCCGGCCATACGGCCGCACCTTCAGACACCCAACAGCGTGCCCGACACACTCCCCGGCTCCCCTCAACGTTCCACGCTCAAAAGAGCAGTACTGGAAGGAGAAGACGATCAAGTGTGCCGAATAATCAACGTTCCACCCATGAGCTAACCACCGTCGATCGTTCGCCGACGTAGTGGCTCTGGACCACCAAGCAAGCTTGGCGGCCTAGATGCTCCTTAGAAAGGAGGTGATCCAGCCGCACCTTCCGGTACGGCTACCTTGTTACGACTTCGTCCCAATCGCCAGTCCCACCTTCGACAGCTCCCTCCCACAAGGGGTTGGGCCACCGGCTTCGGGTGTTACCGACTTTCGTGACGTGACGGGCGGTGTGTACAAGGCCCGGGAACGTATTCACCGCAGCAATGCTGATCTGCGATTACTAGCAACTCCGACTTCATGGGGTCGAGTTGCAGACCCCAATCCGAACTGAGACAGGCTTTTTGAGATTCGCTCCACCTCGCGGTTTCGCAGCTCATTGTACCTGCCATTGTAGCACGTGTGCAGCCCAAGACATAAGGGGCATGATGACTTGACGTCGTCCCCACCTTCCTCCGAGTTGACCCCGGCAGTCTCCTGTGAGTCCCCATCACCCCGAAGGGCATGCTGGCAACACAGAACAAGGGTTGCGCTCGTTGCGGGACTTAACCCAACATCTCACGACACGAGCTGACGACAGCCATGCACCACCTGTATACCGACCACAAGGGGGCGACCATCTCTGGCCGTTTCCGGTATATGTCAAGCCTTGGTAAGGTTCTTCGCGTTGCGTCGAATTAAGCCACATGCTCCGCTGCTTGTGCGGGCCCCCGTCAATTCCTTTGAGTTTTAGCCTTGCGGCCGTACTCCCCAGGCGGGGAACTTAATGCGTTAGCTGCGGCACCGACGACGTGGAATGTCGCCAACACCTAGTTCCCACCGTTTACGGCGTGGACTACCAGGGTATCTAATCCTGTTCGCTCCCCACGCTTTCGCTCCTCAGCGTCAGTAATGGCCCAGAGATCCGCCTTCGCCACCGGTGTTCCTCCTGATATCTGCGCATTTCACCGCTACACCAGGAATTCCGATCTCCCCTACCACACTCTAGTCTGCCCGTATCGAATGCAGACCCGGGGTTAAGCCCCGGGCTTTCACATCCGACGTGACAGACCGCCTACGAGCTCTTTACGCCCAATAATTCCGGACAACGCTTGCGCCCTACGTATTACCGCGGCTGCTGGCACGTAGTTAGCCGGCGCTTCTTCTGCAGGTACCGTCACTCTCGCTTCTTCCCTGCTGAAAGAGGTTTACAACCCGAAGGCCGTCATCCCTCACGCGGCGTCGCTGCATCAGGCTTTCGCCCATTGTGCAATATTCCCCACTGCTGCCTCCCGTAGGAGTCTGGGCCGTGTCTCAGTCCCAGTGTGGCCGGTCGCCCTCTCAGGCCGGCTACCCGTCGTCGCCTTGGTGAGCCACTACCTCACCAACAAGCTGATAGGCCGCGGGCTCATCCTGCACCGCCGGAGCTTTCAACCCTCACAGATGCCCGTGAGAGTGTTATCCGGTATTAGACCCCGTTTCCAGGGCTTGTCCCAGAGTGCAGGGCAGATTGCCCACGTGTTACTCACCCGTTCGCCACTAATCCACCCCGAAGGGCTTCATCGTTCGACTTGCATGTGTTAAGCACGCCGCCAGCGTTCGTCCTGAGCCAGGATCAAACTCTCCGTGAATGTTTTCCCGACTGCGCCTAATTAAAGGCTGCGGGCCGACACCATGAGAGCGGAACAGCCAGGCGGAATAAGCCCGGCCGTTCACAGCGTCCTCGCTGTGTTTATTTCAAAGGAACCTCGCCCCAGCCGAACCGGCCGGAGACGGGGTATCAACATATCTGGCGTTGATTTTTGGCACGCTGTTGAGTTCTCAAGGAACGGACGCTTCCTTTGTACTCACCCGAGAGACTCTCTCAGGCTTTCCTCCGGGCGCTTCCCTTCGGTCTTGCGTTTCCGACTCTATCAGATCGTTTTCCGATCCGATTTCCTCGGTGCTTTCCGGGTTCTCGCTTTCGCGTTTCCCTTTCGGCTTTTTGACTCTATCAGGTCTTTTTCGACTCGCTGACCACAGTCACTCATGGACATGCAGAACCGGATCCAATTAACTGGATCTGACGCTGTAGAGGCTGCCGGGCCCCGGACGTTCGGCACGTCCTCTCGCCCCGGCGGTCTACGACTGTACCTCCGTGTGCGGAGCACATGCAAACCGATTGGGGCCTTGCCCAGGCCCGGCAACCGAGGCCTCTCGTGCGGAACCGGCACTTCTTATGACCTACCCTGCTGAACAGTGTGCCGCCCGGGACAGACCAGTGGCGGCGCGGTTGACTCTCCACCCCTGGGAGGCTTGCCCATGACCAGCGTGACGTCCCCTCTTGCCGGACGCGTCATAGGACTCTCCGCCGTGCCGGATCCTGTGTTCTCAGGCGCGATGGTGGGCCCGGGCACTGCCATCGATCCCGTACGTGAGCCCTCCGAGGCTGTGGCGCCTGTCGACGGCATCGTCGTCTCGCTGCACCCGCATGCCTTCGTCGTTGTCGACGACCAGGGCCATGGTGTGCTGATCCACCTCGGTATAGACACCGTTCAGCTCAATGGCGAGGGCTTCGAGCTCCTCGTCAGCAAAGGTGACACTGTGCAGCGCGGTCAGGCCGTGGTGCGATGGGATCCGGCCGCCGTCGAGGCCGCCGGCAAGTCCCCGGTGTCCCCGGTCGTGGCGCTCGAAGCCACGACAGAGTCTCTCTCCGACGTAGTAGAGGACGGCGACGTAAAGGCCGGCCAGCCCCTCTTCAGCTGGAAGTGACGTCTGCTCCGGCTGGGAGCGGCGTCTGCGCCCTCGTAGGCGCCAGACAGAACAACCACCGCGGCGGGGCAGAGCACCGCCGCTCTATCGGAGACGGTGACATGGAGACAACGCTGCGAGGCGTCGGCGTCAGCCACGGTGTAGCTGTCGGCGAGGTTCGACACATGGGGACGGCGGTGCTCGAACCGCCCGCCAAGCAGATTCCCGCGGAGGAGGCGGCGCGCGAGCAGGGGCGCGCCCGTCAGGCCGTGGAAGCTGTGGCAGCCGACCTCATCGCTCGCGGCAATCTGGCCGGCGGCGAGGCTCAGGCCGTACTCGAGGCGCAGGCCATGATGGCCCAGGACCCGGAGCTCATGGCCGACGTGGAGCGGCGCATCGCGGTCGGCAGTACGGCCGAGCGCGCGGTCTACGACGCGTTCGCCGCTTATCGGGCGTTGCTGGCCGGGGCCGGCGAGTACCTCGCCGGGCGTGTGGCGGACCTGGACGATGTGCGGAACCGTATCGTCGCGCGGCTGCTCGGTGTTCCGATGCCGGGTGTGCCGGACAGTGACGAGCCGTATGTGCTGATAGCCCGGGACCTCGCCCCGGCTGACACGGCGCTGCTCGACCCGACGCTGGTGCTCGGTTTTGTGACCGAGGAGGGCGGGCCGACCAGCCACAGTGCGATTCTTGCGCGGGCGCTCGGAGTTCCGGCTGTCGTTGCTCTTCCGGGGGCCGGTGAGCTGGCTGAGGGCACTCTGATCGCCGTGGACGGCAGCACCGGAGAGATATTCGTCGAGCCGAGCGCGGAGAAGCGGGCGGCGCTGGAGGCAGCAGCAGCCGAGCGGAAGGCGGCGCTCGCCGCGTCGAGCGGCCCGGGTGCGACCTCCGACGGACACAAGGTGCCGCTGCTGGCCAACGTGGGCGGCGCGGCGGATGTACCGGCTGCCGTAGAGGCCGGTGCGGAGGGTGTCGGTCTTTTCCGTACCGAGTTCCTCTTCCTCGACGACAGCAAGAATGCGCCGTCAGAGCAGAAGCAGATCGAGGCGTACCGCCAGGTGCTCGAGGCGTTTCCCGAGGGCCGTGTCGTGGTGCGCGTGCTGGATGCCGGCGCCGACAAGCCGCTGGACTTCCTCACTCCGGCCGACGAGCCGAACCCGGCGCTGGGCGTGCGCGGTCTGCGCACGCTGCTCGACCACCCCGAGGTACTGCGTACGCAGCTGACCGCGCTGGCCAAGGCCGCGGAGGGGCTGCCGGTGTACCTGGAGGTCATGGCGCCGATGGTCGCGGACCGCACCGATGCCAAGGCGTTCGCGGACGCGTGCCGGGAGGCGGGGCTGCAGGCGAAGTTCGGCGCGATGGTGGAGATTCCCTCGGCCGCCCTGCGGGCGCGGTCGATTCTCCAGGAGGTCGAGTTCCTGTCGCTGGGCACCAACGACCTCGCGCAGTACACCTTCGCCGCGGACCGTCAGGTGGGTGCGGTGTCGCGTCTGCAGGACCCGTGGCAGCCCGCGCTGCTCGACCTGGTGGCGCTGGCGGCCGAGGCGGCGAAGGCCGAGGGCAAGAGCTGTGGTGTCTGCGGTGAGGCGGCGTCGGACCCGCTGCTCGCTTGTGTGCTGACCGGTCTGGGGGTCACCTCGCTCTCGATGGGTGCGGCGTCCATTCCCTATGTGCGCGCGACGCTGGCCAAGTACACGCTGGCGCAGTGCGAGCGGGCCGCGGCGGCCGCGCGTGCTGCGGACAGCGCGGACGAGGCCCGCAACGCGGCTCAGGCGGTGCTGTCCGGCGAGTAGTCGAACAGAGCCGCCGGACGGCCGTTGCGAGGGGCGCTCCACCTGCTGGCCCGGGTGGGGCGCCCCTCGCCGTTCAGTGCCGGTGGGCGGTTCCGGGATCCTGCTCTCCGAGATCCGGAGGTGCGCAGTAGTCCACTCCCGATTCAGGGCCGATCAGGTCTCCGGATTCGATGTCGGTGCAGTAGGCGTCGAAGACCTCGGCCTCGGTGAGCGGCTGCAGGCCGCCTGCTTGCAGGCGCCAGCCGTAGACCTTGTCGATGGTGCCGTTTCCACTGGTGCGCATCACCAGTCCCCCGGGGCTGTCCGTGGCGATGCCGGCCGCGAGGACCGTGGTGAACTCCAGGGCTTCGGTCTCGTCCAGCCGTGTAGTGCCGTCGGTGTCTCCTTCCGTGCTCAGTACGGCGAGGAGGGGTTCCGTGTCGGTGGCGACGCTGCATACGAGGTGCCGGGCGCCGGGCGCAGCTGTGTCGAGCACCCGAACGAGCAGCTCAGAGGCGCGTACGAAAGCCGCCCGCCCGATGTCCTCTCCGCAGGAGGCGCAGGCGCCGATCCCGGCGAGCAACGTCGTCGCGTACTCCCATGTGGTCTGTCGTACGGCCTCGTCGACGAGGTCCGGAACCAGGTCGGCGAGGGGCTGGCCGTCGTACGGGACGGTCGCGCCGGTGGACGCGAGTGCTGCGGTGAAGCGGGAGCGGCTTGCGGGTGTGTCGGGTTCCAGGCCGGTCTCGGCGCAGAAGCTCGCGTACTCCTCGGGGTCGAAGAGGGCGACGGTGGTGTGCCGGCCCTGGCCTGCGAGTGTTCTGAGGAGGGCCTCGACCTGCTTGAGGTAGGTCTCGTGGTCGTCGAAGGTGAAGGTGCGATAGCGCCGCATCGCGGTGAAGTCGTGCTCATCGGTCAACAGGCCGATGGTGCCGGCGATTTCGCGGTTCAGACCGTGCCGCTTGCCGGCGTGCTGGGTGCGCCCCATGGTTCCCCCTGTGTGCGGTGAATCAATGCTCACTCAACGTAACCGGCGGCACTGACAATGCCGGTCGGGGATACCGGTCGCCTGGGCGATCACGACGGTCGGCCTCCGGCTCTCGGCTCCGCGCCGGGTGAGTCGGAGGCCGGCATCGTGCGGTGATCAGCCGCGCCTGCGGGCCAGGTCCTCGTAGAAGCGGAGCAGGTCGATGCTGTCCACGGAGCCCGGGTTGACGGCCTTCTCCAGGGGCGCGCCCTGGAGAAGGCGCTTGACGGGGACCTCGATGCGCTTGCCGGTGAGGGTGTGCGGGACGCCGGGGACCTCGATGATCTCGTCGGGGACATGGCGCGGGGAGAGCTGCGCGCGGATGGTCTGCTTGATGCGCGCCCTGAGGTCGTCGTCGAGGGTGGCGCCGGGTGCCAGGTGTACGAAGAGGGGCATCCAGTAGCCGCCGTCGGTCTGTTCGATTCCGATGACCAGGGACTCGCGGATCTCGGGGAGGCGTTCGACGGCTTCGTAGATGTCGGCCGACCCCATGCGTACCCCCTGGCGGTTGAGGGTGGAGTCGGAGCGTCCGTGGATGATCACCGAGCCTCGGGAGGTGACGGTGGTCCAGTCGCCGTGGCGCCAGACGCCCGGGTAGGTGTCGAAGTAGCTGTCATGGTAGCGGCTGCCGTCGGGGTCGTTCCAGAAGTGGATCGGCATGGACGGCATGGGGTTGGTGACCACAAGCTCACCGACTTCGTCGGTGAGCGGTTTGCCGTCCGGGTCCCAGGCCTGCAGATCGGTGCCGAGGCAGGGTGCCTGGAGTTCGCCGATGTAGACAGGCAGCGTGGGGACTGCTCCGGCGAAGCAGGAGCAGACGTCCGTGCCGCCGCTGACGGAGGCGATCCACAGGTCGTCGCGCACCTCGTCGTGCAGCCAGCGGAAGCCGTCGGGCGGCAGCGGGGAGCCGGTGGTGGCGACGCAGGTGATGCCGGAGAGGTCGAAGTCGCGGGAGGGATGGACGCCGGCCTTGCGGCAGGCCATGACGTACGCGGCGGAGGTGCCGAAGAGCGTGGCTCCGGTGCGTTCGGCGACGCGCCACTGGGCGGCGGTGTCGGGATGGCCCGGGCTGCCGTCGTACAGGACGATCGTGGTGCCCGTGAGCAGGCCGGAGACGAGGAAGTTCCACATCATCCAGCCGGTGGACGTGTACCAGAAGAACCGGTCGCCGGGGCCCAGGTCGCAGTGCAGGCCGAGCTGCTTGTAATGCTCAAGGAGGATGCCGCCCTGGGACTGGACGATGGCCTTGGGGAGCCCCGTGGTGCCGGACGAGTAGAGGACCCACAGGGGGTGGTCGAACGGGACCTGCTCGTACTCGGGTGCCGTGTCGGCGCTGGTGAGCGCCGACCATTCGAGGGCGCCTTCGGGGGCCTCCGTGCCCAGCAGTGGGATGTGGACGACCGCGCGCAGGGTGGGCAGCTCGCGGCGCAGCTCGGTGACCGTGTCGCGGCGGTCGTGCTCCTTGCCCCCGTAGCGGTAGCCGTCGACCGTGAAGAGGACGACGGGCTCGACCTGCTGGAAGCGGTCGAGGACGCTGCGGGCGCCGAAGTCGGGGGCGCAGGAGGTCCAGACGGCGCCGACGGCCGCGGTGGCGAGCAGGGCGACGGCGGCCTGCGGAATGTTGGGCAGGTAGCCGCTGACGCGGTCGCCCGGGCGTACGCCCAGGTCGCGGAGTTCGGCGGCCAGCGAACCGACCTGGCGGCGCAGCTCTGCCCAGCTGACGGGACGCGCATCGTGGGTCTCGTCCACGGCGAGGATGGCCGGCTCGTCCGGGCGCGTGTCGGCGGCCCGGAGGGCGTGCTCGGCGTAGTTGAGGGTGGCTCCGGGGAACCATTGGGCTCCGGGCATGGAGCGGTCGCCCAGCACGCGCGCGTAGGGGGTCGAGAAGCGGATGCCGAACCACTCGGCGACGGCCTTCCAGAACGTCTCCAGGTCGTCGACGGACCAGCGGTGCAGCGCGGCGTAGCCGCCCTCGGCGGGTGCTCCGTGGTGCTCGGCCGCCCAGGCCTGGAACCGGGTGATCTGCGCCGAGGCGATGAACTCCTGGTCGGGCTGCCAGAGTGGTGTGGGGTTCGCTGAGGACATGGGGCGGCTCCCAAGCTGTGCGCGTCGTGTGCGTCTGTCGCGCACGGGCGGTGGTGCGCGTCACGCGGCTGCTACGGACGATGCCATGTGATCGACTTCCGCACCAGGGCTCGGCCCACATAGTCGTGATGGTGAAGATGTGCTGTCACCACGGGTGAACGGGACTCCCTCCGCACCAGGGCTCGTCCCGCTTGGTCCTGATCGTGAAGAAGTACTGTCACCACGGGTGAACGGGAGTTGAACGCCTCACGCGCGCGTGCGTCGCGGTGGCAGGGTGATCACCATGGACGGTCGTGGCCTCGTGCGTTCGGTGAAGGCGGTCGGTGTGGTGGGCGCGGCGCAGGGGGTGCGCGCGGTGCGGGCGGCGTGGCGAAGGCGGCGTACCGACGCGGCAGGCCTGCCGGCACGCGGGGCCGAGCGGGCGCGTGTTCCCGGGCCCGTGACAAGCGCCGATCCGGGGCCGGGCGGAGGGGTGATCCACTTCGAGCGCTCCGAGCTGCAGGTGATGGTCACAGCGGCCGGTGCGGTGTTCTGGGGCTGGGAGGGGGCCGGTCCCGAGCCGTCGTACGCGCTGGCGGGCCGCTGTCCGGAGCCTGACACGCGGGCCGTCCTGGAGCCGGACAAGGACGGCGGCTGGCGGGTGGTCGCGGAGCGCGTCACGGTGGCCGTCTCGCGGCACGGTGCCGTCGAGGTGCGCACCCCCGGCGGCGTGGTGCTGCGCCGGGACCTGCCGCCCCGCTGGTGGGAACCCCGCGAGGGAGGCGGCGCACGCTGGGTGCAGCGGTCCGAAGTGGCGGCGGACGCGCGGTTCTTCGGGCTCGGCGGGCGCGCTTCGGGGCCGCGGCTGCGGGACGGGACGTACCGGCTGTGGAACACCGATCCCGGCCGGGCGTTCGGGCCTGCTGAGGATCCGCTGTACATCACCATGCCGGTGCAGATGGTGGTGGCAGACGCCGGCACGCACCTGGCCTTCCACGACTCCACGTGGGACGGAACCGTGGTGCTGCACGAAGGCGAGGACGGTGCGGGGTCCGGGCACGACCGGGCCGGTTCGTGCGAGCTGCGGATGGACGGTGGTCCGCTGCGGTGCTGGGTCGTCGTGGGCTCTCCCGCGCGCGTACTGCACGTCTGGACGCTGCTCACGGGTGCGCCCGCGGTGCCGCCCGCGTGGGCACTCGGCCACCACCATGCGCGCTGGGGCTTCGGCAGCGAGCAGGAGGTGCGGCGGATCGTCGCCGGATACAAGGAGCGAGGGCTTCCGCTCGACGCCGTCCATCTGGACATCGACCACTACGACGGCCACCGGGTGTTCACCGTCGACCGGGAGCGGTTCCCGACGCTTCCGGTGCTCGCCGAGGAGTTGCGCAGGGACGGCGTCCGGCTCGTGTCCATCGTCGACCCGGCGGTGAAGGCCGAGCCCGGCAACGCCCTGTACGACGCCGGGACGGCTGCGGACGCGTTCGTGCGGGACGCCTCGGAGCGGCCCGTGCTGGGCGTCGTATGGCCCGGGGAGGCGGTGTATCCGGACTTCACGGATCCGCGGGTGCGCGAGTGGTGGGGCGGGCTGTACGAGGAGCGGCTGCGACAGGGGTTCGCGGGCTTCTGGCACGACATGAACGAACCGGTGTCGTTCGCCGCCTTCGGGGAGGCGACTCTGCCGCGCTCGGCACGGCATGCGCTGGACGGCCGCGGCGGGGACCATCGCGAGGCGCACAACGTGTACGGCCTGTGCATGGCCCGCGCGGGATACGAGGGGGTGAGCGCACTGCGGCCCCAGGAGCGGCCGTTCCTCTTCTCGCGCTCGGGGTGGGCGGGGATGCAGCGCTACGGAGGCACCTGGTCCGGGGACGTGGCCACGGGTTGGCCGGGGCTGCGGGCCTCGCTGTCGCTCGTGCTGGGGCTCGGGCTGTGCGGAGTGCCGTATTCGGGGCCCGACGTGGGCGGGTTCGACGGCAACCCCTCACCCGAGCTGTATCTGCGGTGGTTCCAGCTGGCCGCGTATCTGCCGCTGTTCCGTACCCATGCGGCTCTGCGGGCCGGGCGCAGGGAACCGTGGGAGTTCGGTGCCGAGGTGCTGGAGCACGCGCGCGTGGTGCTCGCCGAGCGCCGGCGGCTGCTGCCGTACTTCGTGACGCTGGCGCATCTGGCGCGGCGCACCGGTGCGCCCTATGTGCGGCCCCTGTGGTGGGGTGCACCCGAGGACAGAGCGCTGCGCAACTGTGAGGACGCGTTCCTGCTCGGCGACTGTCTTCTGGTTGCGCCGGTGCTGGAGCGGGGTGCGGAGCGGGTGGCGGTGCGGCTGCCGCACGGCCGGTGGTACGACACGGTCACCGAGGAGGCGTACGAGGGTCCCGGGCAGGTCCTGCTCGAAGCTCCGTTGTCGCGTATTCCGGTGCTGGCGCGGGCGGGTGCGGTGCTGCCGGTACGCGGTGACGACGGCGGGCTGGAACTGGAGGTCTGGGCCCCCGCCCCGGGCCGTAAGGGACGCGGTCTCGTGGTGCCCGATGCGGGTGACGGCCGGGGGGAGCCGGAGTCCGAGCGGTACACGGCTCGCTGGAAGCGCGGCCGCGTCGTGGTCGAGCGTGAGGGGGACGCCGGCAGGCGTGAGCCCTCGTACCCGGTGCGAGTGCGAGGGCTCGGACCGGCCTGAGTCCTGGGACCGGCGGTTCGTCAGACGTAGCGTCCCTCGAACCATGCCCGGACAACCAGCGTGTGCAGAGGGAAGGCGAGTTCGACAGGCCTGCGCAGCAGGTGCCAGCCCTCCGTTTCGGCCGTCGGAGCGGACGGGGGCAGCTCCTGGGCCGGGCGCTCGGGCAGCAGACCGAACAGCAGCAGGTGTCCGTCGGGCGAGCTCATCGCGTCGGCCAGACGCACGTCGCGGCTCGCCGCGTCGATGCCCGTCTCCTCCTTGAGCTCGCGGACGACGGCGTGCCGCCAGTCCTCCCGGTGGTCGAGGAAACCGCCGGGCAACGCCACACCCCCGCGCGCCGGGGCGATGGTGCGCGTGATGACGACCAGGCCGGTGCCGGACGCGTCGTACGCGGGCTGAAGAGCGACGGCCACCGGCAGCGGGCTGCGGTAGGCAACGGCACCGCATCCAGGACAGGTGCGCGGCCAGCCGGACACGGCCTCCCCGTACGGAGTGCCGCAGCTTGAACAGTGCGAGTCCGGCGTGGTGTTGGAGGAAGAGTGCTGGGATTCGGACACGCCGCGGACTGTATCCGATCGCCTGGCGCAGCATTCTGTCCGGTTCACGTCCCTGATGGCTCGAAGCAGCCGCGCAGCGGGCGGTGTCTTCGCGGGCCCTGCCGGGATCCCGTCAGGCATGGCACACTTCTGACGGTTCGTCAGATCAGCTGCCGAGGAGGCGCCTTGTCGCGCAAACGCACACCTGTGGTGGTGGGTTGGTTCACGGAGGAGAGTGCCGGCGGAGACCGAGAGGGCGGCTTCCGGCTGCTGGGTACGCGGTGTTCCTCGTGTGCCTCGGTCTTCTTCCCCCGCGAGGACGTCTTCTGCCGCAACCCCGGCTGCCCCGGCGGTGAGCTGACCGAGGTGCCTCTCTCCCCGCGGGGCCGGATCTGGTCGTACACCGATAGCCGGTACCGACCGCCCGCGCCGTACGTCTCGGACCCGGAACTCGAGTGGGAGCCGCGCACGTTGATCGCTGTGGAACTGGAAGCCGAGCGCATGGTGGTGCTCGGGCAGGGGGCTCCGGGCGTCTCCCTCGCCGATCTGGCCATCGGGATGGAGGTGGAGGTCGTCCCCGGTGTCCTCAACGAGGACGCGGACACGACCTGGACGACGTGGCATTGGCGTCCCACAGAGACAAGGGGGCCGGCGGAAAAGACGGCGGACGCCACGGGGGCGACGGGGGTGAAGGCATGACGGCGGACGTGGCGGTGCTCGGCGCGGGCATGCACCCGTGGGGCAAGTGGGGCCGCAGCTTCGTCGAGTACGGCACGGCGGCCGCGCGCGCGGCACTTGCGGACGCCGGAGTCGAGTGGCGGGACATAGGTTCGATCGTCGGCGCGGACACGGTGCGCGGCGGCTATCCGGGATATGTGGCGGGGGCGACGTTCGCGAAGGCGCTGGGCTGGCAGGGGGCGCGCGTGGCGAGCGTCTACGCGGCGTGCGCCTCGGGCGCTCAGGCGATCGCCACGGCGCGCGCGCAGATTCTTTCCGGTCTCGCGGACGTCGTCCTGGTCGTCGGCGCCGACGCTGCGCCGAAGGGCTTCTTCCGCCCGGCGGGCGGCGATCGGCCCGACGATCCTGACTGGCTGCGGTTCCGGGTGCTGGGCGCGACCAATCCGGCGTACTTCGGCCTGTACGCGCGCCGCCGAATGGCCGTGCACGGCGACACACTGGAGGACTTCGCCCAGGTCAAGGTGAAGAACGCGGCGGCGGGGGCGCTCAATCCACTGGCCCGCTACCGCAAGCGGGTGACCGCCGAGGAGGTCGCCGCGTCCGCGGTCGTCGCCGACCCCCTGCGGCTGCTCGACATCTGTGCGACCTCGGACGGAGGAGCGGCGCTGGTGCTGTCCAGCATGGAGTTCGCACGGCGGCACGGCGCACCGGATCCTGTGCGCATCCGCGCGGTGTCCACTGTCACGCCGCGCTTTCCGAACACAGTGCTCGATCTTCCCGATATCGCGACGGACTCCGCGGCGGCGGTGGCCCCGCCCGCCGAGCCCTTCCGGCCGTCCATCGCGCGCGCGGCGTATGAGGAGGCGGGCATAGGCCCGGAGGACCTGTCGCTCGCCGAGGTGTACGACCTGTCCACGGCCCTGGAGCTGCAGTGGTACGAGGACCTGGGACTGTGCGAGGAGAGTGAGGCGGCGAAGCTGCTGCGCGAGGGTGCCACCGCTCCCGGAGGCCGCATACCCGTCAATCCGAGTGGAGGCCTTGCGTCGTTCGGGGAAGCTGTGCCCGCGCAGGCCATTGCCCAGGTGTGCGAGCTGACCTGGCAGTTGCGTGGCACGGCAGGTGAGCGGCAGGTGGCGGACGCGCGCGTGGGCATCACCGCGAACCAGGGGCTGTTCGGGCACGGGTCCTCGGTGATAGCCGTGCGGTGAGGCGGGCGCCTTGCCGTACGGGAGATGCCCCGCACCGGGGGCCGCTCACGCACGGCCGTAAGGGAGACGCCCACACCGGTCGAGCGGCCGACGCACGGCCATGCGGGAGACGCCCACACCGGTCGAGCGGCCGACGCACGGCCCCGGAGGCTCCCCACCGGTTGCCTGCCGTTCGCGCCACCGTCCAATGGTTCGCGTCCACAACCTTGACGCCCCCTCACCGCCGGTGAACACTTCCGGGTGTCAGTCGGCATCGCCGCACATCGGCTGCCCGGCCGCGCACGGCCCTGCCAGGCTCGGCTACCCCATTGCCACAGGCCCGGGCCATCTCCACTGGCGCCACGGGCGATTCGGCTGCGAGGGCACGCTCATCACAGAGGCCGGGCGGGGAACGGGACTCCCTGCACTGGGCTCACACAGGCACGGGAAACGCACCCTGCACAGAGCACCGGGGCGGAGAACCCGCCGCGGGCCAGTCCGAGGAGCCGCCATGAGCAATGGAGACATCTTCTTAGGTGAACTGATCGGCACCGCGATCCTGATCCTCTTCGGCGCCGGCGTGTGCGCCGCCGTCACCCTCAACCACTCCAAGGCGAAGGCGTCGGGGTGGACCGTCATCGCCTTCGGATGGGGCTTCGGCGTACTGGCGGGCGCGTACACCGCCGCCCCGCTCTCCGGCGGCCAGCTCAACCCTGCCGTCACGATCGGCATCGCCGTCGACACCGGCAAGTGGGACAAGGTCTGGGTCTATCTGCTCGGCCAGATGGTCGGCGCCATGCTGGGAGCCGTCCTCGCCTACCTTGTGTACCTGGCGCAGTTCCAGGCCAACGTCCGCACGTCGGGGACGACGAAGGGAACGGCGGACGAGCCGACACCGACGCTGGGCATCTTCTCCACCATCCCGGAGATCCGGAACCCGGTCGCCAACCTCATCACCGAGATCATCGCGACGATCGGCCTGGTTCTGCCGATCCTCGCCTTCGGGCTGACGAAGGGGCTCGGCGAGTCCGGCACACTCGTGCTGATCGTCTCCCTGCTGGTCGTCGGCATCGGCCTCTCCCTCGGCGGACCCACGGGTTACGCCATCAACCCGGCCCGTGACCTGGGCCCGCGCATCGTGCATTCGTTCCTGCCGATACCGAACAAGGGCACGTCCGACTGGAGTTACGCCTGGATTCCGGTGGTCGGGCCGCTCATCGGCGGAGCCCTGTCGGGACTGATCTACAACGCAGCCTTCTGACGAAGGGGACGTCATGACGGACAAGTTCGTCGCCGCAATCGACCAGGGAACGACCTCCAGCCGCTGCATCATCTTCAACCAGGACGGCGCGATCGTCGCCGTCGACCAGCGCGAGCACCGCCAGATCTTCCCCAAGCCCGGCTGGGTGGAGCACGACGCCACCGAGATCTGGTCCAAGGTGCAGGCCGTCGTCGCGGGGGCGATCGCCAAGGCCGGGTTGCGCGCCGACCAGATCAGCGCGCTCGGAATCACCAACCAGCGTGAGACGACGGTGCTCTGGGACCGCGCCACGGGCAAGCCCGTGCACAACGCCATCGTGTGGCAGGACACGCGTACGTCCGCCCTCTGCACCGAGCTGGGCGGCTCGGACGGTCAGGACCGTTTCCGTGAGCAGACCGGGCTGCCGCTGGCCAGCTATTTCTCCGGGCCCAAGGCGGCCTGGCTGCTTGACAACGTGCCGGGCCTGCGGGCGCGTGCCGAGCGCGGCGAGATCGCCTTCGGAACGATCGACTCCTGGCTGATCTGGAACCTCACGGGCGGCACGGAGGGCGGGGTGCACGTCACGGATGTGACCAACGCCGGCCGCACGATGCTGATGAACCTCCAGACTCTGCAGTGGGACCAGTCGATCCTGTCGGCGATGAACGTGCCAGAGGCGGTCCTGCCGGAGATCAGGTCCTCGGCCGAGGTGTACGGCACGGCCGTGGGCCAGCTCGAGGGCGTTCCGGTCGCTTCGGCGCTCGGCGACCAGCAGGCCGCCGTGTTCGGCCAGGCCTGCTACGACACGGGGACGGCGAAGAACACCTACGGCACGGGCAGCTTCCTGCTGCTCAACACCGGGAACCGTCCGGTGCCTTCGAAGAACGGGCTGCTGACGACGATGGGCTACAAGATCGGCAGCGAGGCCCCCGTCTACTGCCTCGAAGGAGCCATCGCGATCACCGGTGCCCTGGTGCAGTGGTTCCGCGACCAGCTCGGGATCATCCGCACGGCCGACGAGATCGAGTCCCTCGCGTCGAGCGTGGATGACAACGGCGGTGCGTACGTCGTACCTGCGTTCTCGGGCCTGTTCGCGCCGTACTGGCGCTCGGACGCGCGCGGTGTCATCACAGGGCTCACCCGGTATGTCACCAAGGCACATCTGGCGCGTGCCGTGCTGGAGGCGACGAGCTGGCAGACGCGAGAAGTCGTCGACGCCATGTTCCAGGACTCGGGTGTGCAGATCACCACCCTCAAGGTGGACGGCGGCATGACCAAGAACAATCTGCTGATGCAGCACCAGGCGGATGTCCTGGGCGTGCCCGTGATCAGGCCCCGGGTCTCGGAGACCACCTGCCTGGGCGCGGCCTACGCCGCTGGTCTGGCGACGGGTGTGTGGAACGACCTGGACGAGCTCAAGGCGCACTGGCAGAGGGACGCCGAGTGGACACCGGCCATGGAGACGCAGGTACGGGACCGCGAGTACGACAACTGGCGCAAGGCGGTGGAGAAGAGCTTCGGCTGGCACGAGGAGAGTGCGGGGTGACCGTCTCCCGCTGAATCGCGCCGCACGCGCGCGTGGACCGCGGCCCGTACCCCGGTCGGTGGGGGTACGGGCCGCCTCACGTGGTGACGGCCTGGCGGCGGTCCGCAGCCACCGTCATGGCGTGCTCGACGACGTGGATCAGCACTTCCTTGACGGACTGCCGGTCGCGCGCGTCGCACAGGACGACGGGCACCCCGGGGTCGAGGTCGAGCGCCTGCTGGACCTGGTCCGCCGGATGACGTTCAGCTCCTTCGAAGCAGTTGACGGCGACGACGAACGGGATGGAGCGCCGCTCGAAGTAGTCGACGGCGGCGAAGCAGTCCTCCAGTCGCCGGGTGTCGGCCAGCACGACGGCCCCGAGGGCGCCGGTGGCGAGTTCGTCCCAGAGGAACCAGAAGCGGTCCTGCCCCGGTGTGCCGAAGAGATACAGCACAAGGTCCTCACGGAGCGTGATGCGCCCGAAGTCCATGGCCACCGTGGTGGTGTGCTTGCCCTCCACCCCGCTGGTGTCGTCGAGCGGCCGGCCGGCCTCGGTGAGCATCTCCTCGGTGCGCAGCGGTCTGATCTCGCTGACCGCGCCGACGAGGGTCGTCTTGCCCACGCCGAAGCCGCCGGCCACGAGGATCTTGAGCGTGACGGGCTCGACGGGGGTCTTGCCGCGCGCGGAGCGCCCGAGGATCATCGGTCTCTTCTCCTGACTCACTGTTCACTGGGGTCGTGCGCCGGTGGACCATAGCCGCCGCCGCCCGGGGTTTCGATCACGAGTACGTCGCCGGGGCGCACCTCCGCGGAGTCGCTGCCCCGCAGCCGGGTGACCGTGCCGTCGGCGCGCTCGACGCGGTTGGCGCCGAGGGCTCCGGGCTCCCCGCCCGCCATGCCGTACGGCGGCACCCTGCGGTGCTGGGAGAGTGTGGACACCGTCATGGGTTCGCGGAAGCGGATGCGGCGTACGGCCCCGTCGCCACCGCGCCACCGGCCGCCCCCGCCGCTGCCGCGCCGCACCGCGAACTCGTCGAGCAGGACGGGCAGGCGCCACTCCAGGACCTCGGGGTCGGTGAGGCGTGAGTTGGTCATATGGGTCTGCACGACGGGTGCGCCGGGGAAGCCGTCGCCCGCGCCTGAGCCCGAGGCCACGGTCTCGTAGTACTGGTACCGCTCGTTGCCGAAGGTGACGTTGTTCATGGTGCCGGAGCCCTCGGCCTGGACGCCCAGGGCGGCGTAGAGGGCGCCGGTGATGGCCTGCGAGGTCTCCACGTTTCCGGCGACGACGGCGGCCGGGGGCCCCGGTGCCAGCATGGAGCCCGGCGGCACGATGATGCGCAGGGGCCGCAGACAGCCGTCGTTGAGCGGGATGTCGGCGGCCACCAGTGTGCGGAAGACGTACAGGACGGCGGCGTTGACGACGGAGAACGGGGCGTTGAAATTGGTGTCGAGCTGGGGCGACGTGCCGGTGAAGTCGAGGGTGGCGGACCGGTTGTGACGGTCGACTCGGATGCGGACGCGGATTACCGCCCCGGAGTCGGTCTCGTAGGCGTATTCACCGTCCTCCAGGGCGTCGATGACGCGGCGTACCGCTTCCTCGGCGTTGTCCTGGACGTGCTTCATGTATGCCTGGACGACATCGAGGCCGAAGTTCTCGATCATGCGGGCGACTTCGTCGACGCCCTTCTGGTTGGCGGCGATCTGGGCGCGCAGGTCGGCGAGGTTGGTCGCCGGGTTGCGGGACGGGTAGGGCGCCTCGGTGAGCAGCCGGCGCGTCTCCTCCTCGCGGAAACGGCCTCTTTCGACGAGCAGCCAGTTGTCGAAGAGGACGCCCTCTTCCTCGATGGTCCGGCTGTTCGCGGGCATGGAGCCGGGTGCGATGCCGCCGATCTCGGCGTGGTGGCCGCGCGAGGCGACGTAGAAGAGGATCCGCTCCCCCGCCGTGTCGAACACCGGGGTGACCACGGTGACGTCGGGGAGGTGGGTGCCGCCGTGGTACGGGTCGTTGATGGCGTAGGCGTCGCCGGGGCGCATGGTGTCGCGGCGCCGCCGGATGACCTCCTTGACGCTGGTGCCCATCGATCCGAGGTGTACGGGGATGTGCGGGGCGTTGGCGACGAGGTTGCCGTCGGGGTCGAAGAGGGCGCAGGAGAAGTCGAGTCGTTCCTTGATGTTGACGGACTGGGCGGTCGACTCCAGGCGGGCGCCCATCTGTTCGGCGATCGACATGAAGAGGTTGTTGAAGACCTCGAGGAGGACTGGATCGGCTTCTGTGCCGACGCGGGAACTCTCCGTAACCGCCGCCCGTTTCATGACCAGGTGACCGTCGGGGTTCATCGCCGCCTGCCAGCCGTCGTCCACGACCGTCGTGGAGCCGGACTCGGCGATGATCGCCGGCCCGGCGACGGGGTGGCCGGGAGGCAGTTCCTCGCGCCGGTGCAGGGGTACGTCGCACCAGGCGCCGCCCGTGTGCAGCCTGACGGTCTCCGGGGTGCCGGCGGAGGGGGTCCGCTCGGCGAGTGCGGACAGATCGGGGGGTTCGGTGAGGCCGGTGGCTTCCACGGAGAGGGCTTCGACGACGACCGGACGGTCGAGGGTGAAGGAGTAGGTGGCGCGATGGCGGTCCTCGAAGGCGCGCGTCATGGTGTCGGGGTCGGAGAGTTCCACGGTGAGCGTGGTGTCCGTGCCGTCATAGCGCAGCTGGGCGCGGCGGGTGACGCGGATGCGGTCCTCGGACACGTCCTCGGCGCGCAGTTCGTCGCGCGCCGCGCTCTCCAGGTCGTCGGCGGTCTTGCGGATGGCGGGCATCGCGGAGGCCTCGAGGCGGGCCTCGACGGACTGCTCGCGCATGGCCGTCGTGTCGGCGAGGCCGATGCCCAGCGCGGAGAGTACGCCGGCCATGGGCGGGACCAGGACGGTGCGGATGCCGAGCGAGTCGGCGACCTTGCAGGCGTGCTGGCCGCCCGCGCCCCCGAAGGTGGTGAGGGCGTAGCGGGTGATGTCATGACCCTTCTGGACCGAGATCCGCTTCACGGCGTTGGCGATGTTGGCCACGGCGATCTGCAGATAGCCCTCGGCGACCTGCTCGGGGGTGCGGTCGTCGCCGGTCTGGTCCCTGATGTCGTGTGCCAGGGCGGCGAAGCGTTCGTGGACGAGCTCGGCGTCGAGCGGCTGGTCGCCGTCGGGGCCGAACACGTGGGGGAAGTGGGCGGGTTGGATGCGTCCGAGGGCGACGTTGGCATCGGTGACGGTGAGCGGTCCGCCGTTCCGGTAGCAGGCGGGTCCGGGGTCGGCGCCCGCCGAGTCGGGGCCCACGCGATAGCGGCTGCCGTCGAAGTGGAGCACGGAGCCCCCGCCTGCGGCGACGGTGTGGATGTCCAGCATGGGCGCGCGCAGCCGCACCCCGGCGATCTGCGTCGTGAAGACCCGTTCGTACTCGCCCGCGAAGTGCGACACGTCCGTGGATGTGCCGCCCATGTCGAAGCCGATGACGCGGTGGAATCCGGCGAGCTGCGACATGCGGGCCATGCCGACGATGCCGCCGGCGGGCCCGGACAGGATGGCGTCCTTGCCGCGGAACTGGCCAGCTTCGGTGAGCCCGCCGTTGGACTGCATGAACATCAGCCGTACGCCTTCGAGTTGGTCGGCGACGTGCCGCACATACCGGCGCAGCACCGGCGACAGATACGCGTCGACGACGGCCGTGTCCCCGCGCGGCACCAGCTTCATCAGCGGGCTGACCTCACTGGAGAGTGAGATCTGCGGGAAGCCGATGCGGGCGGCGAGTTCGCCGATCGCGCGCTCGTGCGCGGGGTGGAGATGGCTGTGCATGCAGACGACTGCGACGGCGCGGATGCCGTCGTCGTAGGCCTCCTGGAGCGGGCCTTCCAGGCTCTCCAGGTCCGGGGGGCGCAGCACCTCGCCGTCGGCCGCGATGCGCTCGTCGGCCTCGACGACCCGCTCGTACAGCAGCTCGGGGAGCACGATCTCGCGGGCGAAGATGCGGGGGCGGTTCTGGTAGGCGATGCGCAGGGCGTCGCGGAAGCCGCGGGTGATGACGAGGAGGGTGCGCTCGCCCTTGCGTTCCAGGAGGGCGTTGGTGGCGACGGTGGTGCCCATGCGGACGACGTCGATCGTCGCGTCGTCGGGATCACGCTGCTGCGTGGTGCCGTCTTGGGCGTCGCCGTGCTGCGTCGTGCCCTCTTGGGCGTCGCTGTGCTGCGTGGTGTTGTCACCCTGCTCCGTGTCGCCGCCCTGGCCATCCGCGACGCGGGCGCCTCCCTGGCGGTCGGCGGTGCGGAGACCGTCCTGGCCGTCGGCGCCGCGGAGGAGTTCGCGGATGCCGGCGACGGCGGCATCGGCGTAGCGCGGGGTGTCCGACAGGAGCTTGTGGGTGAGCAGGCGGCCGTCCGGGGCCCTGGCGACGACATCGGTGAACGTGCCGCCCCGGTCGACCCAGAACTGCCAGCCTGTCACTTGTCTCACCCTCCCCCATTGCCTTAAGTGCATGGGAGGTACCCCCATCGCCCTGCTCAGAGCGCCCGGAGCCCGTTGATCACATCGCGCAGAATACTCTCGTCCGGCAGCTCTGCGGGGGGCACGGGACGCGACACGTGCACCAGGCCCTCATCGGCGAGATCACCGATGAGGACCCGTACGACGCCGATGGGCAGGTTGAGCCCGGCCGCGAGTTCGGCGACCGACTGGGGAGCTTCACGGCACAGGGCGACGATGTCGACGTGCTCCGGAGACAGCGCGTGGTCGGTCTCCGGGTCGAGTGTCGGTTCCTCGGCGACGACGAGGGCGATCAGGTCGAGGCGGTGCTGCGCGGCGCTCTTGGTACGGCCCCGCGTCATGGCGTACGGACGCACCACCGGTCCGGCGTCGTCGTCGAACCAGTGGGCCGTGCCCTGCGTCCCCTCATCGTCTGCGCTCATGTCATCCCACTACCCACCGGGGTGAAGATCGCTACGCGGTGCCGTGCCCAGATGCACACCGACCCTCTTGACCAGCAGCGTCATCTCATACGCGACCTGGCCGATGTCGGAGTCGCTGTCGGAGAGCACGGCGAGGCAGCTGCCGTCACCGGCGGCGGTGACGAAGAGGAAGGCCTCGTCGAGCTCGACCACCGTCTGCCGGACGCTGCCCGCCTCGAAGTGGCGGCCGACGCCCTTGGCGAGGCTGTGGAACCCGGAGGCAACTGCGGCCAGGTGCTCGGCGTCCTCCCTGGTCAGGTCTGCCGAGACGCCCGTGGCGAGACCGTCGCCGGACAGCACGATCGCCTTGCGGATGCTGGCGACGCGCTGGACCAGTTCGTCGAGCAGCCAGTTCAGCTCGCCCGAGACCCCGGGCGTCGCGGTGTGGCTGGTGGCCTTCGGTGCGGTCATCGACCGTCCCCCTCAGATGTCGTTCCCTGTGCTGTGCCGTCGGGGGCGTCGTCGCCCACGGCGTTTTCCTCACGGCCGCGCTGCCAGCCCCGCTGGAGCGAGGCCATACGGCTGCGTACCTCTTCGGCGTCGCGTGTCTCGGGTCCGGGGGCGTCGCGAGCGGCTTCCCGCTCAGCACGGCGCTCCGGCTCGTTCTTGAGCTGCGGGGCCAGGCTGGCCTGGCGTACGCGGCGGGGCAGCCCACCGCCGCCGCTTGACCCCGGTCCAGCGCGGCCGCTGCCCTTCGGTCCGGCGCCGTTCGGCGTCGGCCCGTCGGCGTTCCCTGTCGATGTGTCGCCGTGCCCGCTCGAGCGCGTCTCGGGGCGGGCTGCCGCCTCGGCCCACTGACGGCGCCGGGGGAGCTCAGGCGCGGCGTCGGCGCCTCCGGCCTGCGGTGCCTTTGCGGGTCCGGGCAGCGGTGGCTGCGGAGGGCGGTCCGCCTGGGGCTCCGTGTCGCGCTGCCGCAGCTCCCCGACACGGCGGCCGTGCGAGCTCACGAGCTTGGGCGTCCTGCGCCGCGGCAGCGGCACGGGAGCACCGGGGCGGTCCTCGTCGCCCGGGCGTGCGGGGCCGAACCGGTCCTCATGCTCGTCGAGCGCCTGCTGGTGCTGTTCTCCCTGGGGCGCGGCGATGGAGCGACGGGGCCGGAAGATGCCGCCCCGCTCGCTGTCCTCGTCGCCGAGCGCGCCCGGGAAGTCGTCGAGGCCCTCCCCGACCGGCGCCTCCAGTTCCACCGGACCGTCCAGGACCGCGGGTGACATCTCCGGCATCGGTATGGGCAGGGCGGTGAGTCCCGCCGTGCGGTCGCCGGGTGCGTCACGGGGGGCGATCTCCTTGGCCTGCGGGCGGTCGAGGCGGAAGCCGACGCCGTTGGTGTCGGGCACGTCGTCGGTGAGCAGGGCGTCCGGGATGAAGACGATCGCGGTGGTTCCGCCGTAGGGGGACGGCTGCAGCGAGACGCGCACGTTCTGCCGCTGCGCGAGCCTGCTGACCACGAAGAGGCCGAGCCGGTCGGTGGCGGACAGCTCGAACTCCTGGCTCTCGGCGAGCCGTAGATTGGCGTCGAGGAGCGCATCGGCGGGCATGCCCAGGCCCCGGTCGTGGATCTCCAGCGTGAACCCGTTGGCGACACGCTGGCCCAGGACCTGCACGGCGGTGTGCGGCGGTGAGAACACCGTGGCGTTCTCGATGAGTTCGGCCGTCAGATGGGTGAGGTCGGCCACGGCGGGGCCGGTGACGGCGACGCGCGGCAGGCGGCGTACCTCGATGCGTTCGTAGCCCTCGACCTCGGCGACGGCCGCGCGTACCACGTCCATGAGCTGGACGGGTTTGCGCCACTGGCGGGAGGCGGCGGCGCCGGAGAGGATCACCAGGCCCTCGGCGTGCCGCCGCATGCGGGTGGTCAGGTGGTCGAGGCGGAAGAGGTCGGCGAGTTCCTCGGCGTCCTCGGTGCGGCGCTCCATGGCGTCGAGCAGCGTGAGTTGCTTGTGCAGCAGCACCTGGCTGCGGCGGGCGAGATTGACGAACACCTCGGAGACGCCATGGCGCAGTTCGGCCTGTTTCACGGCCGCTTCGACGGCTGCCCGCTGAAGGGTGTTGAGAGCCTGTCCGACCTGGCCGATCTCGTTCTTGTCGTACTCGAGTCGGGGCGCCTCGGTCTCCACGTCGACCTCTTCGCCTGCGGCGAGGCGGCGCATCACGCTGGGCAGCCGGACACCGGACGACTCGTGGGCCTCCTGGCTCAGCCGGCGCAGATCGCGGTGGAGGCTCCGGCCGATGCGTACGGAGAGAACCAGCGAGACGAGCAGGGCGAGCAGGCCGAGTACGCCCGCGATACCGGCCTTCAGGAGGACGCCGATGGCGGCGGGCCTGACGCGGTCCTGGTAGCGCTCGTCGGCCGCGGTGTTGTACGCGGCGAGATCAGCGAGCGTGTGGCCGGCCGCGCTGTTCCAGGTGGTGAAGGTGACACCACGGGGCATGCCGGGCGTGGAGGTGATGACGGACTGCTCGGCCACCCGGAGCGGGGCCGATGCGGCGCTGCTCCAGAAGCGCTGGAAGCGGTCGCGGTCCTCGGCTGGCAACAGCGGCAGATTGACGTCGTACAGCAGGGTGCGCTGTGCCACGAGGTCGGAGATGTCCCGGACCTCTGCGCGGGTGATGCGCTGTGCGACCAGGGCGGAGCCGAGCAGGGCGTCCTCGCGGGACAGCAGCTCACGCGCGCGTGCCAGATTGACGAGCGCGCGGGCCTGCTTGTCCAGCTCCACGTTGTCGATGCCGTGCAGGTTCGCCAGGAACGTGTAGCAGGGATCGATCAGGTGGTTGTAGAGCCCGAGCGCCTCGGAGCGGGTGACGGTGCCCGTCGCGATGCCTCGGCGCAGGGAGTCGAGCCCGGCGAGCGCGTCCAGGACGGAGGTGAGCTGTCTCCTGTTGTCGGACGTGAGTTCGTCGCGCAGCCCCGCGTCTGTTCCGTTCTTGCGGACCTTCGCCAGGACCTTGTCCGTCTGCGCGCGGGTGCGGCGCAAGGCGGTGAGTGCGTCGGAATCGCGGGGGTCGGCCAGGTGGACCAGGGTCTGCCGGCGCTCCTGCTGGACGACCCGCACGGCGTCCTCGACCGGATAGCCGATCTTCTCGACGACCGTGCCGACCCTGAGCAGATCACTGGCCTCGCGCCCCGTGAGTACCGTCGCGAAGCCCCAGATGGCCGTCAGGGAAACCAGCGGTACGAGGAGCAACGCCACGATCTTCCGGCGGATGGACTTCCCGCGAAAGCGCATGGCCTCCCCCAGATCAACCCCCTGCGCAGGGGGTGCACATGTGCGTCAACAAACGGCGTGAGCCTACTACCGTCACGTGAACAACTCGAAGACCTGTCCGGATACCTTCACATGACTCCTGCAGGTCGGTGGCTCCGGGAGTCCGGTATGAGTGGAGTCCGGGAGTCCGTATGAGAGGAGTCCGGGAGTCCGCAATGTGAGGAGACCGCATCCCGTAGTGCAGGGGATACCGCGCAATGTCCGCACACGGGACGACGCGCGACCTCATCGGACCATGGCGGGCGGCATGGCGGGCGGTCAGTTGGCTGGATTCTCACGTCAGTTGGGAATCTTCTTCACTCCCCGCTCGTCCTTACGTATGGGAATTGCGGGCGGAATGGGCCGCATGGGGTGCCGGGCGCATCCGGCGGCGTAAGGCAGTGCAAACCGGGCAGCCAATGAGGAGCCGGATCGGACCAGCGCAGCGTCGAGAGGCATGCGGGGCCGATGGGCATGCGGGCCGAGGGGAGTGACGAGTCGATGGGCACGGCAGAGCGGCGCACGGCGTCCGAAGACGGCGCCGCGGCCGGATCCACGCACGGATCCGGGGAAGTGGCGGCAGCGCTCGGAAGGCAGAAGGGGGCCGAATCCTCGGTGGCGCATCAGCGGAAGTCCGGCTCGGCGTCTCCGGAGAGGGCCGAGTTCGGGCATCGGGAGAACGCCGGGGCCGCGAACGCGGAGCGTGCCTCGCCGGACGCGCATGCCGCCGGGCGCGGGAAACCGCTCTGGGTGGAGGAGCCCGCTCGGCGCCCGCGCATGCCCGACCCTGTGCGTACGTCGGCCGTCCGAGCCGTGCTGATAGTGGCCCTGACGCTCATTCAGGCGATGGTCGCCTTCCTGTGCACGCTCGCCGGCTCCTGGCTGGCCTTCCCCATGGTGCTCTCCAGCGTGGCCAGCACGGTCGTGGCGACCTGGGGCGTGCTGGACGTGTGGGTCACCCGTCAGGTGTGGAACCAGCGGCACGGCGTCGTGTCGACGCCGAGCAGCACGGCTCGCCGGCTGCGCCGTGAGCGCCGCCGCGCTCGAAGGCAGGCCCGGGCGGTGGCCCGGGAGCAGGAGCGGATACGGAGGCGCGGCGGCCGGGGGCAGTTGTCGCACACGTAGTCCGGCTGTCGCACACGTAGTCCGGCGGCACGCAGCATGTTCTGAGGACGGCCGGCAGGTGCGCGGGCCGGTCCCCACTGCGTGAGTGCTGCAGACGCTGAGCCGGTCACCACTGCGTGAGTGCCGCGGGCGCGGAGCCGGTCACCCCTGGGCGGGTGCCGCGGGCGCAAGAGCCGGTCACCCCTGGGCGGGTGCCGCGGGCGCAAGAGCCGGTCACCCCTGGGCGGGTGCGGGCCGCTTGAACATCCGCGTCGCTGTGATCTCGCCGTGCAGCGTCTCCCCCGCGGGGGCCTGCCGGGGCAGTCCCGGCCTGAGGTGTTCCTCCACGCTGATGTACTTGAGTCCGGCCCGCAGGTCCGCGTCGTTGCGCAGCCGGATCACCAGAGGGAACTCGGCGAGCGCCGTCGTATCGAACAGGCCCGTGGTGTAGAGCAGTTGCACACCGAGCGCGTCCGACACGGCCCGCTGGAGTTCCAGGAGATACGTCGCGTTGGCGCGGCCGATCGGGTTGTCGAGGAACAGCGTGCCCGCGTGCCGGTGCTTGTCGCGGCCCCGGTCGTTCGAGCGCAGCGCGGCCATGGTGCAGTACAGGGCGATGGCGGCGGTGAGCAGCTGGCCGCCGGAGAACACGTCGCCCATCTGTCCGACGGGGACCCGCTCGGCGCGCAGCACGGCGTCCGGCTTGAGGATCTCGACGGCGACGCCCTTCGGCTGGAGCGCCGCGCCGACGCCGCGGAGCAGCAGGGACATGCCGTCACGGCGCAGGTCGGAGTTCTTTTTCACCGCGGCGCGGGTGGCCTCGTCGATGACCTCGCCCAGCCGCTCGGTGAGCACGGCCTGGTCGGGCTCATCGAAGCGGATGCGCAGGAACTCCTGGCCGGACCATTCACCGAGGCCCTCGGGAAGGCGGGACAGCCGCTGGGCGGAGCGGAGGGTGGCGAGGGCGGATTCCACGAGTCCCCGGAGCCGGTCCACGATCGAGTCCCGGTTGCGCTCCAGCTGCTCCAGCTCGTCGGTGAGGACGCGGAGGCGAGGCGCGAAGGCGTCGGCCCATTTCTGCGCGTGCTCCGGCAGAGCGGAGGCGGGCAGTTCGCGGATCTGCTGGCGGGCGGGGGTGCGGACCTGTTCGTAGCGCGTGGAGTTGGCGTGGCGCACGAGGACGTCGCTGGCCTCGCGTACCGCCGCTTCGGCGGTGGACAGATCAGCGGCGCAGCCGCGCAGGGAGCGGCGTGCCTCCGCCGCGGCGTGCCGGGCCTCCTGCAGGCTGCCGGGGTACGGCTCCGGCTCCTCCGAGTCGTCGCCGAAGTGCTCGCGGAGCAGGTCGCGCAGCTGGGCGGCCGTCTCGTCGAAGCCTCCGGCCGCGTCCTCAGCGGCGCGATGGGCGGCGAGCAGTTCGGCGTGGGTGTCCCTGGCCTCGCTCAACGCCTCTGTGCGGGCGGCGAGTTCGGCGGTGGCCGTGCGCAGCAGCGCCTGAGCCTGCTCGGTGTCGGCGGGGACCAGGTCGTCGGGCAGGTCGGTGTGTGCCTCGCCGTCCTCGGGCGCGTGCCGCTCGGCCTCGGCCCGGAGCCTGCCGAGCTGCTCGCTGGCCGATGAGGCGCGGGTCTCGAGAAGCTGGACGAGCTCCTCGGCACGGGCGGCGGCGGCCTGCCGGGACGGGCCGTCGGCGCCGTCCGGCGACTCCAGGAGCTGGGCCGCGCGCGTGCGCACCTTGTTGCTGAGCCGGTCGAGTTCGGCGAGGGCCGCGCTCTCGTCGCTCTCGGCGCGGGCCTGCTCGGCGCGCAGGTCGGCGCCGACGCCGACCTTCTCGTACACCTGGGAGGCCGCGCGGTATGCCTCGCGCAACGCGGGCAGCGACGCCTTGGGCGCCTTGCCGTGCCGGCTCTGGCCGCCCGAGGACTTGTCGCCCGCGGTTTCGCCACCCGAGGTGTCGTCTTCCGGTACGTCGTCGGGGGCGCCGGCGATGTCGGCGCGCTCCGCGCGGAGAGCGCGGGCGGTACGGCGGGCGTCGTCGGCGGCGCGCTGGGCCGCTCGGCGGTCCTCGTCGGCGGCGCGGGCACGCTCGAGACAGACCTGGGCGCGGGCCTCCGACTCGACGGAGTCGTCGGCGAGTTCACGCAGTTTCACCTGCCATCCCGCACGCTCGCGCAGCCGGAACGCCAGCCCGGCGAGCGCATCGGCGGCGCGGCGGGCGCGCTGCGCGGCTTCCTGCCGCTCGTCGCGTACGCGTGCTGCCTCGGCCGCGGCCTCGTCGGCCTCGGCCCGGGCGGTGCGCGCCTCGGCGAGCTCGGCTTCGGCCTCCTCGGCGAACGCCTGGGCGTCGCGTGCGGCGGCGGCGTGTTCGGCGAGACGGCCCGTCGGACAGCCGGCCCGCCAGGAGGCGAGCCGCGCGCCGAGCTCGCGGTCCTTGGCGAGGCGGGCGGCGAGCTCCCGGATGTCCTCGTCCCGCCGGGTGGCACGGGTGCGCAGGGCCTCGCGCTCCTCGTCGGCGGCCTGCTCGTCGTGCATGGCCGGGTTCGGCGGTACGAGGAACACGTCGCTGTCGCCCGCGCCGGGGGCCGGTGTGGGGGCGAGCAGGGCGGCGGCGGTGCCCACGGCGACGGTGGAGCGGGGAAGCAGCGCGGCGTTACTCAGGGTCTCGCGGGCCCGGGTGTGGGTGTCGGGGTCGGTGATGACGACGCCGTCGACGAGTTCGGGCCGGGCTGCCAGCACACGCGCGTGGTCGGCAGGGTCGACGGCCTGGGCGAGGTAGCGCCAGCCTGGCAGCGCCGGGATGCCGTGCTCGCCGAGGTACTCGACCGTGGCGAGTACGTCCGGGCCCGGCGGCAGCAGCCCGCCGTCACCGAGCGCCCCGAGGATCCGCGCGTCGTCGGCGGCGGCGGTCCGCAGCTCGAAGAGCTGCCGCTCGGCGGAGGCGACCGCGTCGTCGAGCAGCTCTCGCAGCTCGTCTGCGTAGCGATCCAGCACTTCGGCGGTCAGGGGGCGTTCGGCCGTCTCGGCCACGCCGTCACCGGCCGCGCCCGACCGCTGTCCGACGGCCGCCGCCTCCGCCACACGTCCGGAACCACCAGGCCCGGCGGCGTCGACGCCCGGCACATCCCCGGCGCCACCTGGCTGGACAGCGGCCGCCCCACCACCGGCAGCTCCGGTGCCGGGACCTCCAATGCCGGGGCCCCCAGTGCCGGGACGCCCAGTGGCAAAAGCTCCCGCGCCCGGCTCGCCCGAGGCGCCGGAGTCCGAGGCACCCGTTCCCTGCCTGCCTGACGCGTCCCCGCGCCCCACCACGTCGGAGCCCGACTCCCCCGCCACCGCACCCGCGACCGCGTTACCCCGCTCCGGCTGCCCGGAGCCACCCGGCACCCCGGCTACGCCCGCACCCCCACGCTGCCGCGGCACCCCCGCTCCGGCCGAGGCGGCGGACCCGCCGGGCAGGCTCAGCAGTTCCGCCAGCCGTTCCTCGCCCGCGAGGGACGAGGCAGTGCGCCGCTCCGCCTCGTACGCGCGCTCGGCTGCCGTCGCAGCATCCGCGGCGCGGGCTGCCGTCAGTTCGGCGCGCGACTCCGCGGACGCGGCCTCCCGGGCCTGGTCGGCGGCGCGGCGGGACGCCTCGCGCGCGGTGTCCCAGGCGGCCACGGCGGTCTTCTCGGCGTCGCTGGCGGCGAGCGCCGCGCGCGCCGGGTCGGCGTCCGGCGCGGTGTCGTCGAGCCACCCGGCCCGTACGGCCTCGGCGGTCTCCTGCTCGACCTCCGTGAGCCGCTGGCGCAGATGGCCGGCCTCGCTGCGGGCGCGCTGCGCCTCGGTCGCGGCGGCCGTCGCGTCACGATGCGCGGCCTCCCCGGCCTCCTGAAGGGCCGCGGACCGCTCCTCCCCCTCGTTCGCCAGCCGCTCTGCGTCCCCGGCGGCACCCTGCAGGGCTCGTACGAGATCGGCGGCTGCCCTGGCGCGCGCGGCCAGAGCGGGGGCGGCGTCCCGTTCGGCCTCGCGGATGGCGGCGGCCACGCGCGCGGAGCGGTCGGCGGCCGCACGGTGGCGGAGCACGGCTTCCGCGGCCTGCCAGGCGGAGTGCAGGGTACGTGCGTCGGCCAGCTCGCGCTTCTGGGCGGCGGCGGCCTTCTCGGCGCCGGCGAGCGCCAAGGAGGCGTGCCGGTAGGCCAGTTCGGCGGCGATCAGCCCACTCCGGCCGCGCGCCCGCTCGGTCTCGGTGACGGTGTGCGCTGCGGCGGTGACCTGCTGGGCGAGGTCGGCGGAGCGCCCGCGCTCCTGGGCGGCGCGCGCCGAGAGGCGACGGGCGAGGGTGCGGGTGCGCCGCTCCGCGCCCGCATGGATGTCACGCGCGCGTGCCCGCGCGTCGGCGGCTTCGACGATCCTGCCGAGGAGGTCGACGGAGCCCGCGGTGAAGTCCCGCTCGGCGATGAGTTCTCCGCGCCGTCCCAGTTTGTTGCCGAAGCCGCTGACCAGGTCGGCAAGCCCGTCGGTGTCACGGGTGTCGGTGACGGCGCGCAGCAGCAGATCGGTGAAGTCGGAGTCCTTCTTCACCGCGAACAGGCCGGCCGCCTCGCCCTCGTCGGCGTTCATCTCCCGCTGGTAGCGGAAGAGTTCGGGGTCGAGGCCCAGCTCGCCGAGGTGCTCGGTCCAACGCTCGTGGATCTCCTCCCAGTGCACCTCCAGATGCGGGTACGCCTTTCCCGCCTCGGTCAGCGCGTCCCGGAAGCCCTTCATGGTGCGGCGCCGCCCCTGCGCGCCAGACGCTCCCTCGACGGGCGGCCGCACCCCGGTGGACTCGGCGACCGGCAGGTTGTCCAGGCTCAGTCCGGGGCCCGGCCGGAACGAGTACCAGGCCTCGGCGAACTTCCGCGGGTCGTTGGAGACCTGCCGCCCGCGCCACTCGCTGACCTTGCCGACGACGACGCACTCACCGGTCAGCGTGTGCTGCCACTCCAGCGCGACATGCCCGCAGTCGTCCGCGAGCAGGAACTTCCGCAGGACGCCGGAGCTGGCGCCACCGAGGGTGTTCCGGTGGCCCGGCAGCATCACCGAGAAGATCAGCTTCAGCAGCACGGACTTGCCGCCGCCGTTCTCCAGGAAGAGCACCCCCGCGGGCGCGGGCCGTCGCGGCGGTCCGACGGGCTCCACCTCGAAGAACTCCGCCTGGGTGGGCGCGGGGTGCGGCACGGGCTCGCCGACACCCCGCAGGTCCAGCACGGTGTCGGCGTAGCGCGCACCGGCAGGCCCGATGGAGTAGAGGCGGACCCGGGACAACTCGTACATTGCGGCGGACTCTCGTAGTCGTGAAAGAGGTCGTGAAAGGGAGGTCGTGAACGAGGTTCAGGCGGTCAGGAAGAGGTTCAGGCGGTCAGGCGTGGAACGGCAGCCCCGCGTCGGCCACCAGCTCCAGGTCGTCGGTGTCCTCGGGCGGCAGCAGGCTCGCCGTCCCGTCGGTCACTGGCACGATGCCCAGCTCCAGCAGCTCGGCCATGGCGGCGTCGCCGGCCATGTCTCTCACCTGCAGCTGGTAGCGGGCGGTCGTGCGGTACGTCCCTCCTGAGTCGTCCCCCGTGCGCTGCAGGAATCCCGAATCGGTGAGGAACGCGACAGCCTTGGCGACGATGCCGGTGGTCGAGCCGGCGAGCCGGCGGGCGTCCTTGGTGGCCCCGGTCGCACTCCGCCGCGCCCAGATCCGCCAGGCGGCCTCGAGCCCGGGCGCGTCGCTGGCCGGGTCGGTGTTCTCGCCCTGTTCGGCGGCCCGTTCCTCCAGGCGGCGGCAGGCCTGGCGTACGAACGCGTCGACGCCGTTGACCGTCACACGGCCGATGTAGCCGTCGTCGGCGAGGTCTTCCGGGCGCGGGAACGCCATGGCGGCGACGGCCAGGTGGGCGAGGCCGTGCAGGAAGCGGTCGCCGGCGTCGGCCGAGGCGCGGCGCGCGTAGTCGCCCATGCGGACGGCGAAGACGGAGTCCTCGGCTGCTGTCACGGCCATCCCGGCGCGCGGGGACACCTCGAGGACGACCAGCCCAAGACCGGCGGCGACGGCGTCCGCGAGCCGCGCGAACGGGGGGTCATCCCGGTAACGGCGCAGCAGTTCCGTGTACTCCTGGTCGCGCGCGGGCTGCAGCTTGGGCTGCAGCCCGAAGGCGACGAGGCGTGCCGCGTCGGCGGCGTCGGCAGGCGTCACGGCGGCCTTGGCCCCGGCCGGGGCCGCCCCGGAATCCGGCTCGCCCCACGCGGTCCCGTCTGCGTGGTCGTCGGTCACGGCTGGTGCTCCTTGCTGGGGTGGTGCATGTGCTTGTCGGTCGTGGTCATGCCGCCTCCGTCCGGCCGGCCGCCATGCCCGCGGCGTCGAGCAGGGCCGTCCCGACTATCAGGTCGGCGCCGCCGAACTCGGGATCGTCGAGTTCGGTGCCGTCGTCCACGGCGAACAGCAGCTTTTCCTCGCCCTGGCGGTAGGCGGTCCCGACCGGGGGGCTGGCCGCGTGCACGGCCAGCAGGGCGACCAGATAGGGCAGTTCGGGATCGCGTCGGCGCGCCTCGGCGAGCAGGCCGGAGAGCCGGCGCGGTGCGTCGGATGGCAGGTCGAGCAGCTCCATGGCGCTCGCGAGCTGTTCGTCGCTGAATCTGCTGTCGTCGGGCGTCGCGATCAGATCGGGCTCGGGCATCTCCGCGCCGAGGTGCTCTCGCTCCATCGGCGGCGTGAGCAGTATGCCGACGAGGTCGGCGACCCGCACGGACACGGGCGTACGCAGGCCGGTTCCGCGGGCGAAGTAGGCATCCGTCACGCGGTGCGCCTGCTCGAGAGGGAGCGGCAGGACCGGTGCGACGAGCTGGCCGTAGAGATCGAGCCCCGCGCGCGCGGAGGGTGCGGCGAAGGCCTGCCGGTCCTGTTCGGCGCGGAACAGCGGCCCCGCCTCCAGGAGCCGCGACTGCAGCTGGGTGTGGCGGCGGATACAGTCCTTGACGATGTCGACGAGCTCCGCGGCACGGCGCTTGTGCTCCGGGTCCTCGGACTCGTCGCGTGCCCTGCGGATGTTCGTGAGGATCGCGTTCTCGTGGCGGTAGCGGTCGGCGACGTGGTCGAGGGCCTCGGCGATCATGTCGGGGACGGCGCCCAGCCAGTCCACCGCGCGTACGTTGCGCCGGGTGGCCTCGAGGGCCCTGCGGAGCGTTTCCGAGTACTGCACGGTGCGGTAGCGGGCCTGTTCGGCGGCGAGCTGGGCGTCGGCGAGCCGGCCGCGGTTGATCAGCACCTCCAGCTTGACCTCGGCGGCGATCTGGGCGCTGGTGACATCGGTGTCGAGGGCGCCGACCAGGACGTTGACGGCCTCGTCCGTCGTACGGAGATACACGGCGCCCCCGTGCCCCGGGACCTCCTCGATCAGCTTGAAGTCGTAGTCCCGGCGCACATAGCTGCCGTCGGGCGCGAAGGTGCCGTACACGGCGCGGAAGCCGCGGTCGACGCTGCCGACGTTGATCAGGTTCTCCAGGACCCAGCGGGCGACGCGCTCGTGCTCGGCGGTGGGGCGCCCCGGGGCCTGGGCGGCGATGCGCGGGATCAGCCTGGCCACTATCTGCTCGTGGTCGGCGCCCGTGTCGAAGTCCATGTTCAGTGTGACGAGGTCGATGGCGGCGAGGGCCACCTCCGCCATCCCGTACACCGAGTACTCACCGGCCAGGTTTGCCTTGCGCGCGTCGAGGTCGTGCAGCGGCGCGGTGCAGGCGAGCGCGCGCAGCCGCCGCGCCAGGCCCTCGTCCGCGGCCGGGCCCGGGGCGGGCCGCGACGCCGCGCTGAGCTGCGGCGGAACGGTGTACGTCGATGCTGGCAAAGTCACGGTGCACAGACTAGGTCCTCAGTCTGACAACAGCCCAAACGGCGCAGATACGACCCAGGTCGCCGCCGCACCGGCCGCTCAAGCCGCCGTGCCTCGTGGCACCTCTCGGCCGGCCGCAGCCGACGGGGGCCGGCACGCGCCGGTCACTCGTCCGTCCGGCCGCCGTCGTCCTCCCCCGCACCCACCCGCTGCCCGTACACCTCGACCAGCCCCCGGCGCGAGTCGTCGAGGTACTCGGCGAGCAGGGCCTCCGCCTTGTCACGGTCACCCGCCTGGAGTGTCTCCAGGATCTGGCGATTGCGTGCCAGGTACGGCTCGTGCAGCCGCCGAGGGTCGTCCACCACATGGAAGGCGAGGCGCAGTTCGGCGAAGACGCTGCGCATCACCTCGTCGGTGCGTTCGCTGCCGGCCAGGGCGACGAGTTCCCGGTGGAAGTGGATGTTGGCCGTCCCCACGCCCTTCCAGTCGCGCTCCCGCGCCGACCGCCGCCCCTCGGCGACGGCTGCGGCGACCGCCTCCAGCTCGTACGGGGGCTTGCCCAGGCCGCGCACGACCGCGCACTCCACAAGGCGCCGCGTGCGGTAGATGTCCTCGACGTCCTCGACGGTGAGGACTCGTACGAAGACGCCGCGGTTGAGCTGGTGGACGAGCAGCCGCTCATGGGTGAGCAGCCGGAAGGCCTCGCGCAGCGTGTTTCGCGAAACGCCGAGCGCTCCGCCGATGCTGTCCTCGGACAGCCGTGTGCCGGGACGGAAATAGCCGTCGGCGATGCGGCTCCTGAGGATGTCCGCCACTCGCTCCGCCGTGCTCGTACGGCCCAGCAGCGCACGATCGTCGGCCAGCCCTGCCGGCTCTCCGGCCGAAGTTCCGGGGCTCCCGCCCCGGGAAGACACAGCACCCATGCCGGAATTCAACCCCAGATACAAGAACGAAACAACACGGGTATTGAGGGATCGTTCAACGATCCTCTACCTTACGGACAGGGCGCCGACGGCACCGCACCGACGCCCACCGCTTTTCCGCACTCCCCGGCACGGCACAACACCCCGGCTCGACTCGCTCTCGCACGGCACGACACCCGACTCGACTCAGCTCCCGCACGGCGCAGCCCAGTTCGCATGCAACATTTGCCCCCTTATGCGAGGTGCCCATGAGTACGACCCCTCCGACAAAGGCCCTGACGACCGACGCGCAACCCGGCGCGGCTGAACACTCAGAGGACAGCGGCGCGTTCGCCTGGCTGCGCGCCCTCGGGCCGCGTGGCCGACGCGCCTTCGCGGGCGCCTTCGGCGGCTACGCGCTCGACTCCTACGACTACTTCACGCTGCCGCTGAGCATGGTGGCGCTCGCGGCGTACTTCGGACTCAACAGCGGTCAGACCGGGCTGTTCACGACCGTCACGCTGGTCGTCTCGGCGGTCGGCGGCGCCCTCGCCGGTGTGCTCGCGGACCGGATCGGACGGGTCAAGGCCCTGATGATCACGGTGATCACCTACGCCGTGTTCACCGTGGCCTGCGGCTTCGCGCCCAACTACGAGACGCTTCTGGTCTTCCGCGCCCTTCAGGGCCTCGGCTTCGGCGGCGAGTGGGCGGTCGGTGCGATCCTGGTCGCCGAGTACGCGAGCGCCAAGCACCGCGGCCGCACCCTCGGAGCCATCCAGAGCTCGTGGGCCGTCGGCTGGGGACTCGCCGTCGTCGTCTACACGCTGGTGTTCCAGTTCCTCGACGACGACGTGGCGTGGCGCGTGATGTTCTGGACCGGGGCACTGCCCGCCCTGCTCGTCGTATACGTACGGCGCAGTGTGCACGACGCCCCCGAGGCCGCCGAGCGCCGGCAGAAGAGCGCCGAGAAGGGCTCGTTCGCCGCGATCTTCAAGCCCGGCACGGCGGACCGGCCGGGCCTGCTGCGCACCACGTTCTTCGCCGTGCTGCTCTCCACCGGCGTCCAGGGCGGCTACTACACGCTGGCCACCTGGGTGCCCACCTACCTCAAGACGGAGCGCAACCTCTCCGTCGTCGGCACCGGCGGCTATCTGACCTTCCTCATCTCCGGCGCCTTCCTCGGCTACCTCACCGGTGGCTATCTCACGGACAAACTGGGCCGCAAGCGGAACATCGCGCTCTTCGCCTTCCTGTCGGCGGCCGCTATCCTCGCCTACACCAACATCCCCAGCGGCGCGAACACCCTGGTGCTCGTCCTCGGTTTCCCGCTCGGGTTCTGCATGTCGGCCATCTTCAGCGGCTTCGGTTCGTTCCTCAGTGAGCTCTACCCGGCGGCGGTACGCGGCACGGGACAGGGCTTCACGTACAACACCGGCCGCGCGGTGGGCGCCGTCTTCCCGACGCTGGTCGGGTTCCTGGCCGACAGCTGGGGCGTGGGCGGCGCGCTGATCTTCGGAGCGGTGGGGTACGGCCTCGCCGTCCTGGCACTGTTCGGTCTGCCCGAGACCCGTGGACGGGAGCTGCTGTGAACCGTACGAAGGACCGCCCCGAAAGTCGTACCGAGGACCACGCCGAAGGCCGTACACCGGACCGCCCCGTGGAGCATGTCAGTGCGCGCACGCGCGCGTGGAGCCCCGAAAAGGCCCGGGCGCACTTCCGTTCGGGCGCCGCAGGGCCGACCGCCGGCTGGTCCGCCGGGCACACCCAGGCCAATCTGATCTCGGTGCCCGCAGACTGGGCGTACGACATGATGCTGTTCTGTCAGCGCAACCCCAAGCCCTGTCCAGTGCTGGACGTCACCGACGCCGGCTCCTGGAGCACACCGCTCGCCCCGGGCGCCGACCTGCGCACCGATCTGCCGCGCTACCGCGTGTGGGAGCACGGCGAACTCGTCGACGAACCCACCGATGTCGTCGGGCATTGGCGCGGCGACCTGGTGTCGTTCCTGATCGGCTGCAGCTTCACCTTCGAGTGGGCGCTCTCCGAGGCTGGCGTGCCGATGCGCCATGTCGAACAGGGCCGCAACGTCCCCATGTACGTCACGGGCCGCCACTGCCGCCCCGCCGGGCGCTTGCACGGTCCCATGGTGGTGTCGATGCGCCCCGTCCCGCCGGAGCACCTGGCGGCGGCTATCCGGGAGAGTTCGCTGATGCCCGCGGTGCACGGCAGTCCGGTGCACTGCGGCGAGGCGGACGTGCTGGACATCCAGGACCTGGCACGGCCCGACTTCGGCGATCCGGTGGACGCCGAGCCGGGCGACATCCCGGTGTTCTGGGCGTGCGGGGTGACACCCCAGGCGGCGGTGATGGCCTCGCGCCCGCCGTTCGCCATCACGCATGCACCTGGTCAGATGTTCATCACCGACGCCCGGGACGAGCAGTACCGGGTGGCCTGACCCCGGAGATCGCCGGGCTCAGGGTCGGCGCTGAACAGCAGAAACAGCAGCAAAGGAGAAGAAGAGATACATGGCCTCCGTCTCGATCGATCTGAACGCCGACCTCGGAGAGGGCTTCGGGCGCTGGCAGCTGACCGACGACGAACAGCTGCTGTCCGTCGTCACCAGCGCCAACGTCGCCTGCGGCTTCCACGCCGGGGACGCGGCCACCATGCGGCGCGTGTGCGCGATGGCAGCCGAACGCGACGTACGGATCGGCGCCCAGGTCTCCTACCGCGACCTGGCGGGCTTCGGGCGGCGCGCGATGGACGTGCCGCCCGACGAGCTGGCGGCCGAAGTGGCGTACCAGATCGGGGCGTTGGAGGTCTTCGCGCGCGCGGCGGGCACGCGCGTGTCGTATGTGAAGCCGCATGGCGCGCTCTACAACCGGGTCGTGCACGACGAGGACCAGGCGCGGGCGGTTGTCGACGGTGTGCTGCTCGCCGACGGCACGCTTCCCGTGCTCGGACTGCCGGGATCGCGCCTGCTGGAGGCGGCGGAGAAGGCCGGACTGCCGGTCGTCACCGAGGCGTTCGCGGACCGCGCCTACACCGCCCAGGGCACGCTGGTGCCGCGCCGTCAGGACGGTGCCGTGGTCACGGATCCGGAGGCCGTCGTCGAGCGCTCGGTGCGGCTGGCACGGTCGGGGATCGTCAGGTCCCACACGGGCGAGGAGATCGCGGTGCATGCCCGATCGCTCTGCCTGCACGGGGACACGCCCGGCGCGGTGGGCCTCGCCCGGCGCGTGCGCGCCCAGTTGGAGTCGGCCGGCGTCCGGCTGGAGGCTTTCGCATGAGGGCGCTGCCGGTCGGCGAGCAGGCTCTGCTCGTCGAGCTGGAGAGCGGCGCCGAGGCACAGGCGCTCCACGCGGAGCTTCTTCGGCGCCGCGCTGCGGGCTCGTTGTCCGTACGGGAGATCGTGCCCGCGGCCCGCACGGTGCTGCTCGACGGGCTCGACGACCCGGCCCGGCTGGCCGCACAGCTCCCGGCCTGGGATGTCCCGCCCCTCTCCGCGCGCGCGGAGGACGTGATCGAGCTGCCCGTGCGCTACGACGGCCCTGACCTCGCGGATGTCGCGGCGCTGTGGGGCGTCGAGGAACAGGAGGTCGAACGGATTCACGCGGCGGCCGAATTCCGCGTCGCCTTCTGCGGGTTCGCACCCGGCTTCGGCTATCTGACGGGACTGCCCGAGCGCTACGACGTGCCGCGCAGGGCCACGCCCCGTACGGCCGTTCCTGCCGGTGCCGTCGCTCTCGCGGGCCCGTATACCGGCGTGTATCCCCGCTCGTCGCCCGGCGGCTGGCAGCTGATCGGCACGACGGACGCCGTACTGTGGGACCACGCGCGCGTGCCTGCCGCGCTGCTCGCGCCCGGTGCACGGGTGCGGTTCGTACCGGAGGGGACGCGGTGACCGACCGTGCCGTCGCCGTCGTCCGGGCCGGTGCGCTGACCACTGTCCAGGACCGGGGCCGTCATGGCCACGCACACCTGGGCGTACCCCGCTCCGGGGCACTCGACCTTCCCGCCGCGGCCCTCGTCAACCGGCTCGTGGGCAACGCACCGGACGCGGCGGTCCTGGAGACGACCCTCAACGGCTGTGCGGTACGGCCGCGTTGCGACGTCGATGTGGCGGTGGGCGGCGCACCCTGCACGGTGACCGTCGACGGCCGTCCGGTGCCATGGAGCGCCCCGGTCCGCGTCCCCGCGGGGGCGGTGCTGGACATCGGGGCGGCAGTCTCCGGCGTGCGCAGCTATGTGGCGTTCGCCGGCGGGGTGGCCGTGGAGCCGGTGCTCGGCAGCCGGTCGACGGATCTGCTGTCGGGCCTCGGCCCGGCGCCGCTCGCCGATGGAAACGTCCTGCCCTTGGGCAACCCGGTTGCCGCACGCGCGCGTGCCGATCTCGCTCCGCAGCCGGGGCCCCCGCGCGAACTGGTGCTGCGGGTGACCCTCGGCCCTCGCCACGACTGGTTCACCGATGCGGCACTGCGGACGCTGACCACGCGCGCGTACCTGGTGTCCTCGGCGAGCAACCGCATCGGACTGCGCACCGACGGGCCCCCGCTTCAGCGGGCGGTGGACGGTGAACTGCCCAGCGAAGGCATGGTGCTTGGCGCGGTCCAGGTGCCCCCGGACGGCCGGCCGGTGGTGTTCCTCGCCGACCACCCGACCACGGGCGGGTACCCGGTGATCGCGGTGGTCAGGGAACCGGACCTGGCGGCCGCGGCCCAGGCGACGCCGGGGACACCGGTACGGTTCGTGGCGGTCCGCAGACGCTGAGCCTGCCGCGCTCGTCCCGCCGAAGGTAATCGCTCATCCGAGGCCGACTCCCCCGGCTGACGCCAGGGATGCTCACGCGGCATCCGCCGCCTCCGCGGTCGACAGCGCCGCCAGCGCGGCCGCCACCGCATGGGAGGCCCGCAGATCCAGCCGGGCACTCGTGCCTCGCGCCCGGTGCCGCACCTCGTCGGCGGCCAGCCTGAGGAGCTGCGGCAGCAGATCCGTGCACCGGCGCGCCACCCAGCCTGTCCCCGCGGTGGCCAGCCACAGCAGACTGGCGGACCGCGTGGGCGGCGGGAATTCAGGCTCGACCGAGGGCTGACGACCGACGGCGACTCCGTTGGCAGCGAGCGCCGCGTGGAAACGCGTGGCAAGCACCCGGTGACCGCGCTCGCCGGGATGCAGCCGGTCCGCGCTCCACATCGCACGGTCGGTGATCCAGTCGCCTTCCGCGGCATGCAGATGGACGGCGCCGTAGCGCTCGGACAGCGCGTGCACGACCGCATTGACCGCACGCTGACGGCGGGCGAGCGGGTGGGCGAGCACGCCGGGCAGGCCGAGCATCGCGCCGGGGTCGGGCAGGCAGGCGGTGAGCACCACCGCCTTCTGGGCCGCGAAGGCCGCGTAGACCTGGTCGAGGCGCGTGGCGACCGCGTGGATGTCGAAGGTGCAGCGCAGGGTGTCGTTGACGCCGACCAGGACGGAAACGATGTCCGGCCGCAGAGCGAGTGCGGCTGGGGTCTGGCGTTCGAGGACGTCCAAAGTCTGCGCACCGCTGACCGCGAAGTTCCGGAATTCCACCGGGGCTCCGTCGGGGCCGAGCCCGTCGGCGAGCAGCGCGGCCCAGCCCCGCCACCCGTCCTTCACCCGGTCGCCCACTCCTTCGGTGAGCGAGTCCCCGAGCGCGGCGAAGCGGACCCGTCTCATGCCATGCCTCCCACGCGCTCACCGGCCCGCGGTACCCGGACCGGTGCGTCGTGCGCCGTGAGGAACGCCCGGACAGCGATGTCCCATCCGAAGCACTCGGCACGCGCGCGTGCCGCCTCGCGGCGCTCGGTCTCCGGGCGCTCCAGGAGGCCCTGCACGGCGTCCGCGAAGGCCGCTCCCGTGTCCGCCGCCGTGGCGCCGGCCGCGCCGACGATCTCCGGGAGGGCGGACGTCGCGCTGGCCACGACCGGGGTGCCGCAGGCCATCGCCTCCAGTGCCGCGAGCCCGAACGTCTCGGCGGGCCCGGGCGCCAGGCACACGTCCGCGGAGGCCTGCAGGGCCCCGAGAGCCGTGCGGTCCCCGACGTGGCCCAGGAAGGTCACCGGCAACCGGCGCTCACGGGCCCGCTGTTCGAGCCGGGCGCGCAGCGGGCCTTCGCCCGCCACGACGAGCACCGCCCGCTGGCCCCTGCCGAGCAGGACCTCCAGGGCGTCCAGCGCCGTGCCCGGCCGCTTCTCCACGGACAGCCGCGAGCACATCACGATCAGTGCCTCACCCGCGCGCGCGTGCCGCTCGCGCAGCTGCGGATCCAGCAGACCGGGATGGCAGCGCTCCAGGTCCACGCCGAGCGGGGCGCGTACGACGTTGCGCGCGCCGATGCGTATGAACTCGCGCTCAGCCCATTCCGTGGTGCACACGACACGCGTGTACGCGCGCGCGGTGCGGAGGTTGAGGGCGTCGGCGGCTCGCCGCGCCGCTCCCTCCGACAGGCCCCAGGTGCGCAGCACGCCGTGCGCGGTCTCGTGGGAGACCATCATGGCGGGAACGCGGGCGCGGCGCGCCCACTCTCCCGTCCAGCGCAGGGTCGTCCGGTCGGACACCTCGAGCCGGTCGGGGGCGAGCTGTTCGAGGAGCCGGGTGAGTCGCCTGCGGTCGGTGATCACCCGGTAGCCGCCGGTGCCGGGCAGCAGGGGCCCCGGCACGGTGATGACACGTCCCTGGTCGGTGTCGCGGTCGTCGGTCCGGTCGCCGGGCACGATCAGCACGGGCTCGTGCCCGGCGGCGTGGTAGCCGGTGCCCAGCTCCCGCAGTGCCGTCCGCAGCCCGCCCGAGGAGGGTGCGACGAAGTTCGCCAGGCGCACGATGCGCAGGGGCGATGCCGAGGCCGTCATGCCGCCACCGCCGTCCGTGCCTGGAGCACGTCGGTGTAGTGGTCTATGAGCTGATCGCCGACGGCCGCCCAGGTGCGGCCCTCGACCGTGGCGCGGCCCGCGGCCCCGTACGCCGCGCGCCGCTCGGGGTCGGCGGCCAGGGACCACACCGCGTCGCGCACGGCGGCCTCGTCGCGCGGCGGCACGAGTATCCCGGTCCGCCCGTGGTCGACGAGGTCGAGGGGTCCGCCCGCCGCGGGGGCGATGACGGGGACACCACTCGCCATGGCCTCCTGCACGGTCTGGCAGAAGGTTTCGAACGGTCCGGTGTGCACGAACACGTCCAGCGAAGCGAAGATCCGCGCCAGTTCGTCGCCGGTGCGGCGACCGAGGAAGACGGCGTTCGGCATGGCCTCGCGCAGTGTGGTCTCGCTGGGCCCGTCGCCCACGACGACGACCCGCACACCGCCGAGCCGGGAGGCCGCAGCGAGCAGTTCGACCTGCTTCTCGGGGGCGAGCCGTCCCACGTATCCGACGATCAGTTCGCCACCGGGAGCCAGCTCCCTGCGCAGCGCCTCGTCGCGCAGCGACGGCTGGAAGCGCTCGGTGTCCACGCCGCGGGCCCACAGCCGCACCCGGGGAATTCCGTGCTCCTCGAGGTCGCGCAGGGCGGCCGTGGAGGGCGCGAGGGTGCGGTCGGCCGCGGCGTGGACGCTGCGTATGCGCCGCCAGGCGGCGGCCTCGCCGGCGCCCATGTAGGTGCGCGCGTACCCGGCGAGATCCGTCTGGTAGACGGCGACGGCGGGGATCCCCAGGCGCCCGGCGGCGGCCATGCCGCGCACACCCAGCACGAAGGGGCTGGCCAGGTGGACTACGTCGGCCCGGTGGGAGATCAGCGCCGCGGCCACCCGACGGCTCGGCAGCGCCACCCTGACCTGCGGATACCCAGGAAGCGGAAGGGACGGGACCCGAATGACGGGGCACGGCGCGAAGGCGTCGGGCCCGGTGCCGGCCCCGGTGGCCGGGGCGACGACGATCGGGTCATGACCGCGTGCGGCGAGGTGCCGGGCGGTCTGCAGGGCGCAGTGGGCCACGCCGTTGACATCGGGCGGGAAGGACTCGGTGACGATGACGACACGCATACCCGTGTTCTCCACGCGCGGGGCGTGGTCACGTCAACGTGGATCTTTCCTGCCGGGGAACGTCCCATGAGCGTTCGCCTGCACCGCTGCGGGAACGCCGGGCACTTGGGACAGTTGGTGCGTCGGCGCCACACGGCCGGGGGCGCGGCACGGGCGGTGACATTGCACGCGCGGTGACAGTGCACGGGCGGTGACAGTGCACGGCTGGCGACGGTGCAGCCGTGGCGCATCGCGGGCGGTGGCGTGACGGTGGGGCCGACGGCGGTGCACGGCCGGTGACGGTGCGGCCGTGGCGCATCGCGGGCGGTGGCGGTGCCGTGACGGCGCGACCGGTGGGCGCAACACGGACGGTGACGGTGCGCGACACGGTCGGTGACGGTGCGGCCGTGGCGCATCGCGGGCGGTGGCGGTGCCGTGACGGCGCGACCGGTGGGCGCAACACGGACGGTGACGGTGCACGGCACGGCCGGTGACGGTGCGGCCGTGGCGCATCGCGGGCGGTGGCGGTGCCGCGAAGGTGCGACCGGTGGCCCAACACGGATGGTGACGGTGCACGACCGGTGCCCGTGCGGCTGGTGGCGCAACACGAGCGATGGCGGTGGCGTGACCGTGCGGTCGGCGGCGCAACACAAGCCGTGGCGGTGCCGTGACCGTGCGGCCTGCGGCGCTACGCGGCCCGAGCGACCGGCCCACAGCCGGTGGGGCTACAAGGCCGGTGGTGCCATGCGGCCGGAGCGCCGGCCCACAGCCGGTGGAGCTACACGGCCGGCGTGTCCGGCCCGATCCTGCTGCGCACGGCGGTCTGTACCTCCGCCTCCTCGGCCGGGTCGGAGGCGAGCCTCCTGAGCTGGTCGACGACGCGCGCGTCGCCGGTCGCGGCGTGCCGGGCGGCGAGTTCGCGGGTGGATTCCTCGCAGTCCCAGAGGCACTCGACGGCGAAGCCCGCGGCGAAGGACGGGTCGGTGGCGGCCAGCGCACGGGCGGCGCGGCCGCGGAGATGGGACGAGGCGGTTTCGCGGTAGATGTGCCGCAGGACGGGGGCTGCGCAGGCGATGCCGAGCCGTCCGGTCCCGTCGATGAGGCTGCCGAGCGTGGGGGCGTCCGGGCCGTCGCCGCGCACTGCCTCCCGGAGCGCGCCGAGCACCAGGTGGCCGTCCTCCATGCCGCCCCGGCAGGCGAGCATCCGCCCGGCGGCCGCTCCCAGGATGTCCGGGCGGCCCGCCCAGCGCCTGGCCCGCTCCACCGCGGCGACGCTGCGCATTCGTTCGAAGGCATCGACGGCCGCGTCCACCACGAGCCGCGACGGGCTGTCCACGGCCGCCTCGATCAGGTCGAGCGCCGCGGGATCCTGGGCGGAGGCCAGATAGCGCAGGGCCGTGCAGCGTGCTCCGTCGTTTCCGCTGCGCGCGGCCTCGATGATCGCCGGCCGGTCGTCGGGGCCGGCGACGGCGGTGAGGCAGCGCGCGGCCGGGACGTGCAGCATCGAGCCGCGCTCGATGCCCTGCTGGGCCCAGTCGAAGACCGCCTGCACGCTCCAGCCGGGGCGCGGTCCGGTCGGCGTCAGCTGCCGCTGCCAGCGGTCGAACGAACCCTTCTCCCCCGCCGCCCGCACCCGGGCTGCGATCGCTTCCCGCGGGTCGTCGGCCCACAGCCGCCACGGCCGCGGTTCGAAGGCGTCCCGGACCGCGGTGGCGAGTTCGGCATCACCCTCGGGGGTCGCTGGGAAGCGGGCGAGGACGGGCAGGGCGAGGGCGCGCAGCCCGGCGTCGTCGTCGCGCAGCGCGAGTTCGTCCAGCGCCCAGGCCCAGTTGGTGCCGCAGGCCGCGTACCGCCGCAGCAGTGCGAGCGCGTCACGCCTGCCGTACGAGGCGAGGTGACCGAGCACCGCCAGCGAGAGCCCGGTGCGTGACTCGTCCGTCTCGAGGACGTCGTCCGCGGCGAAGAGGTGCCGCTCGATCTCGTCGAGCTCGCCACGGAGGTCGAGGAAGAGGCGGGCGTAGTACAGGGAGCGGTTCTCCACCTGCCAGTCGTGGCGGGGGTCATTCAGCACGCAGTGGTTCAGCGCCGCGAGCGCCTCGGCGCGCGGGGCGGTGAGTGCGTGGAGCGTGCCGTCGCCGCGGCCCCGCTGGAGCAGGCCGAGCAGCGTACCGCTGGGCGCTATGACCGGATCGAACATGGAAGGAGCCTCACATCAAGCGTCGACGCAACCGGGGATACCGCACTACCTGGCTGCGCGACAACACGTCGGGGCGCCCGCCGTCTCTTGCTTGCTGTAGACCATCTTCCTCTGCCTCTCGTCGGTGGCCCGCCGGGAGCGGGGCCGCTCACGGTCCGCGCGGTGCGGCAACACCTGCCCAGTCGTCGCGTCCGTGAACCACGACGTCATGATGACCCAGCGGTTATGCCGCCCGCGACCACATTTCCGACGGCTCGGTGTGCCCTGATCACTCCGATCATGCGGCTGAGTGCGCCCCGATCACTCCGAGAAGGCGCCTCAGTGCGCCCCGAACAGTTCGAGCAGGTCCGTCTTGCCGAACATGCGGGCTGTGTCGACAGCCGAGGGCGTGCCGGCGGCGGGGTCGGCGCCGGCGTCCAGCAGCACCCGGATCACCGCCTCCTCGCCCTTGAAGACGGCGCCCGCGAGCGGCGTCTGCCCGCGGTCGTTGGCCTGGTTGGGTTCGGCGCCTCGCTCGATCAGGACACGGACCGCGTCCGCGTGGCCGTGGTAGGCGGCCAGCATCACGAGGGTGTCGCCCTTGTCGTTGGTGAGGTTGGCCGGGACGCCCGCGTCGACGTATGCGGCGAGCGCCTCGGTCCGGCCCTGGCGCGCCAGATCGAAGATCTTCGTCGCCAGCTCCACGACCTCCGGGTCGGGGACAGGCGATCCGGGGGTTGCTCCGGGGGAGGATTCAGCGCTCATCGGCCGGGACCACCTTTCGGCTGCGTGTGCGTTGTCAGGATGTGCAAGGTCGTCAGGGTGCAAGCTTCCTGATGCCCGTGCGAACGCGCGCTTCAGGGGTGCGCGCCTCGAGTGCACGGAGGATGTACGGCCGGGCACTCGTACGGATGAATCGCCAGCGTACTGCCCCTTCGGGCACATGCCCGGCCCGGACCGAGGCAAAGATCATCCAAGGGCCGCTCGCATCCCGAGGCCCGCCCGGGTGGCGCAGCCCGACCCTGCCAACCGATGGAAATCAACGGAATTTCACCCAGTTGCACCTTTTATCGTATGGATACATGCTGTGAGCCTGGAAGTACTCATGGTGACTGTCCTGACTGTCCCCACTGACCAGGAGACCTCTCATGATCCTCTCCATCTCGGGCGTCGTACTGCTCGGCATCATCGTCGTCCTCTTCTGCCGCAAGGACGGGCTCAAGGGCACGCACGCGGTCGTCTGCGGCCTCTTCGGCTTCTACCTCGCCAGCACGGCCATCGCCCCCAGCATCAAGGCCGGTGGTGCGAGCCTGGCGAGCCTGCTGGGCGGGATCAAGTTCTGACGGTCCCGCCCGGTACGCACCCTCTCGAACGCACCCTCAGGAGACAGACGTGTCCCGGCGCGTACTCCCTCGCATGCTGAGCAGCGGCAGCGCCCACTTCGTCCGAGGCCGGGAGCTGGCACGGTCGGCGGCCCGCGGGGTCGGCGACGTCCTCCACCCGCTGATCACGGTCACCCGTGGGCTGCGCCGGCTGGCCGCGGCAGGGCGTCGCAAGTGGGCTGCGACGCCGAAGGACCGTCGCGGGCCGCTCGTGTTCCTGGTGAGTTCTCTTCTCCTCGTCGTCGCGCTGATCCCCTACGGTCCGCTGCTGACGGGTGTCGTTCTGCTGGCAGCGGCGGCCTGGACGGGCCGGGACCGCGCCGGCCAGGCATCCGCGAACGGCCCGGGCGCACCGCAGCTGAAGCGGCTCACCTCGCTGTACGACGCGCTCGTCCCGTACTTCTCGGTCCCCGAGGACCCGAGCCCGCTCTACGCGCACGGCGGCGAGTGGAACAAGGCCTTCGGCTCGTACGAGTTCGACGAGGCAGGCCGTCTCTCGCGGCTCGAGATCCGCTACCCGGCGTACTTCACGGACGGCGAGGCCGAGTCCCGCGCGCGGATCGAGCACCTGGTGCACGCGAAGTCGGGCCGTGGCCGCGAGTACCGCTTCGACTGGGACGAGGAGGGCAACCAGCTGACCGTGTCGGTGCTGCCGCCGCTGCCGACGCACATCGCGGCTCAGCGCTTCGTCACGACGCCTGGTGAGACGGTGCTCGGCTTCACCGACCCGTCGGGGGTACCGCGGACGCTTCCCGTGGCGGTCGGGGACAAGCAGCGCGACGTGCCGCCGGTCGTCTGGCGCACCGGCATCCGCTCCACCGAGCCGCATCTGCTGGCCGTCGGCCAGCCCGGCAGCGGCACGACGACCCTGCTGCGCTCGATCGCTCTGCAAGCCCTGCAACACGGTGACGTGCTGATCGTGGAGGGCACCGGCACGGGCGAGTACGCCTGTCTGACCGGACGCCGCGGCGTCCTGGCCGTCGAGTGCGGGCTCGCCGGGGCGTCCGCGAGCCTGGAATGGGCTGCACACGAGACGGAGCGGCGCCTGATCGCCGCCAATCGGGCACGCCAGGCGGGTCAGCCGGCCCCGGCCGACACGAAGCGCCCGCTGTGGATCCTCCTCGACCGGCCGAGCATCCTCGGTCACCTCGCGGCCGCCGACGGCCGCAGGGATCCGCAGAGCCTGCTCCACGTGCCCCTCCGGCACGGGCGGGCGGCCAACGTGACGGTCGTCGTCGCGGACCAGTTCGACAGTCTCGACGCCCTGAGCGAGCCGGTACGCCAGCACACGCGCGCGCGGGTCGTCCTCGGCCCCGCCACACCGGACCAGATCGAGGGCGTCCTCGGAGTGCCGCCGCACACCACCCCGACGACGGACATGGCCCCGGGCCGCGGCTACGCCCGGCTGGGCGCAGGCTCGGTACACCGCCTGCAGGTCCCTGCCACACCCGACCCGTACGACGACGCGACCAGCGAGTCCCACCGGAGGGCGGTGATGGATCTGCTGCCGCAGCGCGTCGGAGGGGACGACGCGCGGGCGGACGACGCGGGGGCGGACGAGGCGGGGGCGGACGAGGCGGGGGCGGCCACGCCCGAAACAGCCGCTGGAGGGGTGGAGCCTGTCGGGGTGGGGGCAGTCGTGGCGGAGGAGGCGTTCGCGTCAGCCCTCGCGGAGACGGCTGCCGGAGAGCGCGCGGGAGACACTGTGCCCGTCGGGGCAGCCGCCACAGCCATCCAGGTGCGGGAGGGAACGGCCGAGGAGCCCGTGCCGGTCGCCGCTGCAGCAGCCGCCCCTAGCCGCGTCACAGGAACAGCGGCCAGGGATACGGCCCGGGCCGGGTCGGCCGTCCCCGCCACGCAGATTCGTGGCCCGGCGGCTGAGGAGCCCAGGCCGGTCGCCGCAGCCGCAGCCGCAGCCGAGAACCGGATCACAGAGGCTGGGACCACGGATACCGGCCCGGCGGGGCCGGCCCCCACCAGGGCGGCCGCAGGACAGGGCAACGTCAGGGAGACGGCGGCCGGAAATCCGGTGGCCGGGGGGCGATCCCCGGTCGCCGGATCGCCGACCGAGTCACCAGTGTCCGGCTCGCCCGTATCCGGATCCCAGGTCTCCGGACTGCCGGCCACCGAACCGGTGTTCAACGAACCGGTGGGCGCCGACGCCCCGGTCAGCGAATCCGCCATCGCCGAAACGGCCGTCAACGATCCCGCGATCGGCAATTCGGCCGTCGCCACGGCACCCGTCGCTGAGGCAGCAGGAGCCGAGCGCTGAGGACGCTGCGACCCAAGCGTCCACACGCCTCAGTCCAGATCGCCGCGCCTCGCTCGAAAGGGCGCGTCCGACCGACCCGTCTCCCAGCGATGCCGCGATCACCGATCCAAGGGCCGGGCAGCCTCCCGTCACAGGCCAGCCGGCGCCCGAGCACCAAGCCGAGCCCGCCCGGGCTCAGGCCACGAACGTTCGCGGTGCCTCCGTCCCGGTCGTCGCGCCGCTCTCGACCAGGCGCGCCGCTGCCGCCAGTCGCGTGGCCGCCTCGTCGGCCACGGCGCCGCCGACGGTGAACGGCAGCCGTACGTAGCCCTCGAAGGCGCCGTCGACGCCGAAGCGGGGCCCGGAAGGTACGCGTACCCCCACCCGCTCGCCCACCTCGGCGAGTCGCGACCCCGACAGGCCGCCCGCGCGCACCCACAGCGTGAGTCCGCCGGACGGGATCTCGAATTCCCAGCCGGGCAGTTCGCGGCGCACGGCGGCGACAAGGGCGTCACGGTTCTCCCGGGCCTGGCCGCGCCGGAGGTCGACGGCCTCCTGCCAGCCGCCGGTGCTGAGCAGCCAGTTCACGGCCAGCTGCTCCAGTACGGGGGTGCCCAGGTCCGCGTAGGCGCGGGCCGCCACCAGACTGCGGATCACATCGGGTGCGGCGCGCACCCATCCGATGCGCAGGCCGGCCCAGAACGCCTTGCTGGCCGAGCCGACGGTGATCACCGTCGAGCCCGCAGGGTCGAACGCGCAGACGGGACGCGGCATCTCGAGCCCTGGGTCGAGGTGGAGCTCGCTCATGGTCTCGTCGGCGACGAGCACGGTGCCCGCCGCGCGCGCCGCGTCGACGAGGCGTCGCCGCTGGTCCTCGCCGGCCAGGGCGCCCGTCGGATTGTGGAAGTCGGCGACGACGTAGGCGAGCCGGGGCGCGGCATCGCGGAACACCTGGCGCCAGCGGTCCATGTCCCAGCCGGCGAGCCCTTCGGCCATGGCGACCGGGACGAGGCGGGCGCCGGCCTCCCGCATCAGCTGGAGGATGTTGGCGTAGCTGGGCGACTCCACGGCGATGCGCTCGCCGCGGCCCGCGAAGAGATGGCAGATCGCGTCGATCGCTCCCATCGCCCCGGTGGTGACCATGATCTGTTCGGGCATGGTCGGAATGCCGCGGGCGGTGTACCGGTCGGCGAGCATCTCGCGCAGTGCGGGCAGACCCGCCGGGTAGTCGCCGTGCGTGTGCGCGTACGGCGGCAGCTCTTCCAGCGCGCCCTGGACGGCCCGGGTGAGCCACGGCTCGGGTGCGGGCAGCGCGGCGCAGCCGAGGTCGATCATGGAGCCGAGCGCCTCGGGGGGCAGGGGTTCGAGCCCGCGCGCGGGCAGAGGGTTCCCGGCCGGTACGGCGGTCCAGCTGCCCGCCCCCCTGCGGGACTCCAGGAACCCTTCGTTGCGCAGCTCCTCGTAGGCCGCGGCCACCGTGGTGCGGCTGACGGCCAGCGCGAGGGCCAGCTCTCGCTCCGCGGGCAGGCGCGCGGCGACCGGAACGCGCCCTTCGAGGACCAGCACCCGGATGCCGTCGGCGAGTGCACGGTAAGCGGGCGGCCTGCGGGTGCCGGGGCCCGCAGGACGGGCCTGCTGGGAGGTGAGCAGCCGGGCGAGCTGCACCGACCCCACTGCGGAAGTCCAGTGCGCCATGATTTCCAGTCCACCTTCCCCGAATTGGCCATGGATGGCATGCGTTTCCAAGCCACAGAGTGTCACGGACCGGTCCACTACTACCAGCAGGGGGGCATGTTTTGTCCACGACGTCAGCACGCGGGAGCTCTGAGAGCCCTCAGGGCCCCGAGAGCTCCGAGGGGCCCGGCCCCACCGATCCGGCTCCGGCAACGGATCTCACGCCGAAGCCGCGGCATCTCCTACGAAGGCTGCTCCAGCTCTACGTCGGTCTCGCGCTGTACGGCGTGAGCTCGGCGCTCCTTGTGGAGTCCGGTCTCGGCTTGGAGCCGTGGGGCGTGCTGCACCAGGGCCTGGCCGAGCTCACGGGGCTGACGATCGGCGTCGTGTCGATCATCGTGGGCGCCGCAGTTCTGCTGCTCTGGATTCCGCTGCGGCAGCGCCCGGGCCTCGGCACCGTGTCGAACGTGTTCGTGATCGGCATCGCGATGGACGGAACCCTCGCGCTGGTACCCGACGCGCACAGCCTGACGGTACGGATTCCGCTGCTCGTGGCAGGGATCGTGCTCAACGGAGTCGCGACCGGCCTCTACATCGCGGCGAAGTTCGGCCCCGGCCCGCGGGACGGCCTGATGACGGGCCTGCACCGGCGTACCGGCCGCTCGATCCGCCTGGTCCGCACCGCCATCGAGGTCGCGGTCGTGGCGACAGGCTTCGTCCTCGGCGGCACGGTGGGCGTGGGAACGGTCCTGTACGCGCTGTCGATCGGCCCTCTCGCCCAGGTGTTCCTGCGCGTCTTTGCCGTCCCCACGGCACCGGCGGGCAGCACAGTCGTTGCCGGTTCGCCACCGAACGGAGCGATACTCCATCAGTGACCACAGCCACACGCCACCCCTATCTCGACCATCCGGGGCCCATAGCCTTCGCCCACCGCGGCGGAGCAGCCGGCGGTCTGGAGAACACCGTGGCCGCCTTCCGGCACGCGGTCGAACTGGGCTACCGCTACATGGAGACGGATGTGCACGCCACATCCGACGGCAGGCTCGTGGCCTTCCACGACGCGACGCTGGACCGGGTGACGGACGCGGGCGGCCGCATCGCCGACCTCCCGTGGAGCGAGGTACAGCACGCGCGCGTGGCGGGCACCGAACCGGTCCCCCTCTTCGAGGAACTGCTCGAGACCTTCCCCGACGTGCGCTGGAACGTCGATATGAAGGCGGACCCCGCACTGCTCCCGCTGGTGGACCTGATCGAGCGCACGCGCGCGTGGGACCGCATCTGCGTCGGCTCGTTCTCGGAGGCGCGGGTGGCTCGGGCGCAGCGCATCGCGGGCCCGCGTCTTGCGACGTCGTACGGCACACGGGGTGTGCTGGGGCTGCGCCTGCGGTCGATCGGCGTCCCGGCCGCGGTGCGCCGCTCCGCGGTGTGCGCTCAGGTCCCTGAGACACAGTCCGGTGTGCGCGTCGTCGACCACCGGTTCGTGCGCGAGGCCCACGCGCGCGGGCTGCAGGTCCATGTCTGGACCATCAACGAGGCGAAGCGGATGCGCGCGCTCCTGGACCTGGGCGTGGATGGCATCATGACCGATCACATCGAGACGCTGCGCGACGTGATGAAGGACCGCGGGATCTGGGTCTGAGCGGCCCAGGTCTGACGGTTCCCCGCGCGCCCGGCGTCCGCGTACGGGGAGACCGAGGGCGAAGCGAGGGCACGGGTGGGGACACGACCGGGAGCCGACGCCGTGCAGACGGCGGGGAACGGCGACGACGAGAGAGCCGCACGGCGGCGCGAGCAGCGCGGCTGGTACGTCTACGACTGGGCGTGCTCGGTCTACTCGACGAGCGTCCTCACCGTGTTCCTCGGCCCCTATCTCACCGAGGTCGCCAAGTCGGCCGCGGACACGGACGGCTTCGTGCATCCGCTGGGCATCCCGGTCCGCGCCGGCTCCTTCTTCGCGTACTCCGTGTCCGCATCCGTGATCCTGTCGATCCTTCTGATGCCGCTGGCGGGCGCCGCCGCCGACCGTACGGGCCGTAAGAAGCCACTGCTCGCGGCCGCCGCCTACGTGGGCGCGGCGGCGACGGCGGGCATGTTCTTCCTGGCCGGCGACCGCTATCTGCTCGGTGGGGCGCTGCTGATCGTCGCCAACGCCTCGCTGGCGGTCTCGATGGTGCTCTACAACTCGTATCTGCCGCAGATCGCCACGCCCGAGGAGCGCGACGCCGTGTCCTCACGCGGCTGGGCCTTCGGTTACGCCTCCGGCGCACTCGTCCTGGTCGCCAATCTGGTGCTCTTCTCGGCCCATGACAGCTTCGGGGTGTCCGAGGGGATGGCGGTACGCATCTGTCTGGCCTCGGCGGGCGTGTGGTGGGGCGCCTTCACGCTGATCCCGTTGCGGCGGCTGCGCGACCGCCGGGCGCCGGCCACCCAGGCGTCCACCCACGGCTGGCGGCAGTTGGCCGCGACCGTACGCCATATGCGCCGGCATCCCCGCACGCTCGCCTTTCTTCTGGCGTATCTCGTCTACAACGACGGAATCCAGACCGTGATCTCGCAGGCGTCGGTCTACGGCTCCCAGGAGCTCCGGCTCGGCCAGTCGACGCTGATCGTCGCGGTGCTGCTGGTGCAGGTGCTGGCCGTGGCGGGCGCGCTCGGCATGGGCCGGCTGGCCCAGCGGTACGGCGCCAAGCGGACGATCCTCGGCTCGCTGGTCGCCTGGACCGTCACCATCGGCGCCGGTTACTTCCTGCCCGCGCGCACGCCCGCCTGGTTCTTCGTGCTCGCGGCGGGCATCGGCCTGGTCCTCGGCGGCAGCCAGGCGCTGTCACGGTCGCTTTTCTCACATCTCGTGCCGCGCGGAAAGGAGGCCGAGTACTTCTCCGCGTACGAGATGAGCGACCGCGGGATGTCCTGGCTCGGCCCTCTGCTGTTCGGGCTCACGTACCAGCTGACCGGCAGTTATCGGGACGCGATCATCTCGCTGGTGCTCTTCTTCGTGCTCGGTTTCGTGCTGCTCGCGCGGGTTCCCGTGCGGCAGGCGATCCAGGATGTCGGCAACCCCGTTCCCGAGCGGATTTAGCACCGGGCGGCAAAGGGCGGTAGTGTACGCGTTTGGCCTGCCAGGCGGACCGTTACTGCGCGACAAAGCTTGATGAGCGCTGGGTGACATCTGCTGCCAGATGTGACAAACCGGGCGTCGGTGGGTACAAAAAGGGGCGGCTACGACGGCGACGCATGACCCAGATCGGGAATCTTTACCGCCGACCGGACGTTGACCGGATGACGACGACAGCGACACCTGTCCTGTGGGCGACAAGCCCGGGAGGCACGATTCATGAGTGAGCGAGCTCTTCGCGGCACGCGCCTCGTGGTGACCAGCTACGAGACGGACCGCGGCATCGACCTGGCCCCGCGCCAGGCCGTGGAGTACGCATGCGAGAAGGGACACCGCTTTGAGATGCCCTTCTCGGTCGAGGCGGAGATCCCGCCGGAGTGGGAGTGCAAGGTCTGCGGGACCACGGCACTCCTGGTGGATGGCGACGGCCCTGAGGAGAAGAAGGCGAAGCCTGCGCGTACGCACTGGGACATGCTGATGGAGCGGCGCACTCGCGAGGAGCTGGAAGAGGTTCTCGAGGAGCGGCTTGCCGTTCTCCGCTCCGGCGCCATGAACATCGCCGTGCACCCGCGGGACAGCCGCAAGTCCGCCTGACCCGAAGGGGGCCAGGCGACCGCCGAAGGCACACAGCCGCGGCGGCCACACCTTGGTGTGGCCGCCGCGGCTTCTGTCTGCCCGACCTCGGGCACGGTGTCAGCCGAGGTCGCGGACCTGCGTCCTTACCGGCTGCGGTAAGGACGCCGGCGGCGCTGGCGGGCCGACGCCCGGGCCGCGCTGCGGTCAGGGCGCCAGCGGCAGCCGCGGGCCGGCGTTCGGGCCGCGCTGCGGTCAGGGCGTCAAGGGCGGCCTGGGGCCGGCGTCCGGGTGAGACGTGGGCGGTGCGTCGTCGCGGATGACCTCGCCCTGGACGACCTTGCCGTCCGGCCGGCGCATACGGGCCTGCTGGAAGGCGTCTCCCAGGCTGCCGGGCGGGGCAGCCCGCAGCCGCCGCTCGAAGGTCCGCTCCGCGCGCCGGCTCAGCGCCTTCTGGACCGGCGGCAGCAGGCAGAGCAGGCCCAGGGCGTCGGAGATCAGGCCGGGCATGATCAGCAGGAGCCCGCCGAGCATCGTCAGCGCATTGCCGCTGCCGCGCCGGTCACCCGCAGGGACGGCACCCGTCTGCTGTTGCTGCTGCAGCGCCTCGCTCAGCCGCCGGAAGGCCCGGCGTCCGGCGCGCTTGATGAGCAAGGATCCCAGCACGATCCCGGCGATCAGCAACAGGAAGACGGTGAACCCGCTTGCCGCGTCCGCCACGACGGTCAGCAGCCAGATCTCCAGCACAAGCCACGCGGCGATGCCGAGCGGCAGATAGGAACGCGGCCGGGGGGAGCGGCGGGGCTGAGCGGGGTTCGTGGGAGGCGGTGCGCCAGTCGTCATGCCCCCCAGTGTGCCGGTGCCGGGCTCAGACCCGCGTAAGAGGCCGGTCGACGGGAGCGACCGGCCGACCGCACGAGGCGCCGAGGCCCCGCCGGGACACGGTGATGCAGAGGCTCAGGCGTGTTTACGGCTCAGCAGGCGGCCGACCCGCTCCCCCACGCCCCACGCCGTGACCCGCCACAGCGCCTCGACGACGATGTCCCGGCTCATCTTGGAGTCCCCGAGCTCGCGCTCGACGAAGGTGATGGGCACCTCGACGACGTGGTAACCGGCCTTGACCGCACGACGTGCCAAGTCGACCTGGAAGCAGTAGCCCTGCGAGGCGACCTCGCGAAGGCCGAGGCCCTCGAGGGTCTCGCGGCGGAAGGCACGGTAGCCGCCGGTGACGTCCCGGATGGGGATGTCGAGCAGCAGCCGCGAGTACGTACTGCCGCCACGGGAGAGGAACTCGCGAGAGCGAGGCCAGTTCACGACGCGGCCGCCGGGCACCCAGCGGGAGCCGAGCACCAGGTCTGCGCCCTTGAGCGCGGTGAGCAGCCGGGGCAGCTCCTCGGGCTGGTGGGAGCCGTCGGCGTCCATCTCGATCAGTACGCCATAGCCGTGCTCGAGACCCCAGCGGAAGCCGGCGAGGTAGGCCGCGCCGAGACCTTCCTTGCCCTTGCGGTGCAGCACCTGGACGTGGTCGTCACCGGCGGCGATCTCGTCGGCGAGCTCACCGGTTCCGTCGGGGCTGCTGTCGTCGGCGACGAGGACGTGCGCCTCGGGCACGGCGGCTCGCACCCGATCGACGATCGACTTGATGTTCTCCGCCTCGTTGTACGTCGGGATGATCACCAAGGCCGTGCCGAGGGGACCGAACTTCCGGCCCTGCGCCGCCACGCGTGCGCTCTCATCACCGTCGTTCACTGCTGCCCCTTCACATCTGTACGCAGAGCACCACCATAGTGGCCACTGCCTGCGCCGTCGTGGTCAGCGGGCCGTTGTGGGGGTGTCGATACGACAAGAACCAGGGAAGAGAACAAGAACCAGGAAAGAGAACGGCAAATCCCCGGTAGGGCCCCGCTGCGGATCGGGGCCCGGCGCCCTTCGGGCCGACCTGGGACCCGCTGGCTGCGGATCTACCGAAAGCCGTTGTCTACTGAGCATCCGGGCCCCACCCGGGTCGCACCTTCCCCCAGGCTCTGGAGGAGCAGGGAGGGACCCCCATCCGGCAGGAACGTTCCCTCGCCCCCGAGGCGCGGGCGCTGGGACTGGCTCCCAGTGGTGGTGCGCCGGTGCGGCACACCACCCCATGACCCAGCCGCGTTCGACGACTGCGTGGAGGTTCCCCGTCGGACGTCCAGTGGTGGACCCGGCAGAACCTACCGGCCGACCGCAGCTCTCTGTCAACAGCCGTGCGAGCTGCGTAGATTCCCCGAATTAGCAGGTCAATGGCGAGGATACGCAGGTCGCACAACGGGACGGCGCTCCAAGATCGACCGCGGGCCTTCCGCGTACATCACTCGTCCGGCCGTACGAAGACCGTCTGACCGAACACCACCGTGCGCAGGCAGACGGGCAGTTCGGCGCCCGGGGAGAGATCCGGCAGGCCAGGGGTGCCGGAGCGAGGATCGGTGGACCAGCGTGCAACGCGGTCGTCGGGCGCCTGGACGACCAGATCGCCGGTGCGCCACACGGCGTAGTCCGCGGGAGCGCCCGGCACCAGGACCCCCGCGTCGTCCCGGCCGATGGCCCGCCAGCCGCCTCTCGTATGGGCGGTGAACGCGGCGCGCACCGAGACCCGGTGCTCCGGCGTGTGGTGGAAGGCCGCGGCGCGGACGGTGCCCCACGGGTCGAGTGGCGTCACGGGGCTGTCGGAGCCGAAGGCCAGCGGGACACCCGTGCGCAGGAGGGCCGCGAACGGATTGAGGGTACGCGCGCGTGCGGCGCCGAGGCGCTGTGCGTACATCCCGTCCTCGCCGCCCCACAACGCGTCGAAGGCAGGCTGGACGGAGGCTGTGAGGCCGAGTTCGGCGAAGGCCGCGATGGTCTCGGGGGTGAGCATCTCGGCGTGCTCCACGCGGTGACGGGCTGCACGGATACGGGCGAGTCCGACCTTGTCGGCGGCGGCGCGCACGCCCTCGACGACCGCGGTGACGGCGGCGTCGCCGATGGCGTGGAAGCCCGCCTGCAGCCCGGCCTCGGTACAGGCGGTGACGTGGTCGGCGACGGCCGCGGCGTCCAGGTATGCGGCGCCGGTGTGGCCGGCGTCGGCGTACGGCTCGTGCAGGCACGCGGTGTGCGAGCCGAGGGCGCCGTCGACGAACAGGTCGCCCGCGGCGCCGATCGCGCCCAGTTCCCTGACCTTCCCGGCGTCCCGCGCGTCCGCGACCCGCTCGGCCCAATAGCCCACGACGCGCGGCCCGGGCTCTTCGGCTGCCAGCCGCAGCAGTCCGGTGAAGTCGTCCTCACTGGAGATGTCGGGGCCACCGCACTCGTGTACGGAGCCGATGCCGAGCGACGCGGCGTGCCGCAGGGCCGCGCGCTGGGCCTCCCTGCGCTGTTCGGGGGTGACCGCGGCGTGGGCGGCGGCGCGCACGGCGTGGTGGGCGTCGCGCGTGAGCGGCGCGTCGGGCTCGTATCCGGCCCGCTCGGCGATACCGGGCACGAGGTCGAGCAGCGCCGTGCTGACGACCGCCGAGTGGACGTCGATGCGGGAGAGGTAGAGCGGGCGGCCACCGGTCGCCTCGTCGAGCTCGGCGCGGGACGGCGGGCGTCCGCCCGGCCAGCGGGCGGCGTCCCAGCCGTGGCCGAGGAGGACCCGGTCGTGTGGACGTGCGGCGGCGTGCTCCCGTACGAGTGCGAGCGCCTCGTCGAGGGTGCGGGCACCGGTCAGGTCGAGGCCGGTGAGGGTGAGCCCGGTCGCTGTCGTGTGTACGTGGGCGTCGGTGAACGCCGGGGTGACCAGGGCGCCGTCGAGGTCGATCACCTCGTCGACGCCGTCCGAGAAGGCGTCGGCGGCCCCTTCGGAGCCGACCCAGGCGACGTGTCCGCGCTCGACGACCATCGCGGTGGCGAAGGGGTCGGCAGGGGTGTGGATGTCGCCGCGGCGCAGCAGCACGGTGCGATGGTCTCTGCGACTGGTGGGGCTCTTGCTCATGGGGACAGTCTCTCCCCCTGTGCCCCCGGCCCCTTCGTCGGGTTGCACGTCGGGGCGCCCTACGACGTGGCGGTTGTGCCCACCCTCCCCCACTGCCTTAAGGGCGTGGGAGGCGCCCCCAGCCAAGCGGAACGACTGCCCACAACAGTGCGACGGTGTCCGGTCAGATTCTGGGGGGTCTTGCCTCGTACGGGGTGGAGAGGACCACCGTCGTGCGGGTTGAGACGCCGGCCAGGGAGCGGATGCGGGTGAGGAGGTGTTCCAGTTCGAGCGGGGTGGCCACGCGCACCTTGAGGATGTAGTTCTCGTCGCCCGCGACGCTGTGGCAGGCCTCGATCTCCGGGACGCCCGCGAGCCGGTCTGCGATGTCGTCCGGCGCGCTGGGGTCGAACGGCTTCACCGAGATGAAGGCCGTGAGCGGCAGTCCGACGGCCTCCGGGTCGACGACCGCGGCATAGCCGCGGATGACGCCGCGCTGCTCCAGCCGGCGCACCCGCTGGTGCACGGCCGACGTGGAAAGACCAGTGGCCTTGCCCAGGTCGGTGTAGCTCATCCGCCCGTCCTTGACGAGCAGCTGCACAATCTGACGGTCCAGCTCCTCCATGGCGCAAAAGCTACAGTGCGCATGATCCCCCGGGATACATGCGCGGCTATGCGGAGGATGGCCCAACCACCGGACCATCCCCCCGTTTTTCCCCCGGTTTCCGGGCTCCCGGCCGCCCATGGCACCTCGCGGCGTTCGAGGTTTCGGCATCTGCAACCGGCATGTGACGAATACCACAGCACTGTGACCGTGTCCGAGGGTTGGGCGCGATTACCCATACGACCAGGCGGGAAGTGCTTGCTGTGGTCCAGGCCGCAGCGCCTTGCCGGCCCACCCGAGGGGGAGTTCATGCAGAGTCTGAAGCGTCCCGGTCGCCCTGCCCGCAGCAGGCAGCAGCCGGTCATCGAGCCCGCACCGGAGGGCGTCGAACCGGTCGAGGACGAGCTCGACACCTACGACACTCTGGAGATGTACCGGGTGATCTGCCCGGACTGCGCCCAGCCGATCGCCCTGCTGGCGGACGAGGACGTCCTGCCCGAGCATGCGCTGTGCGCCTCTCCGTGGAACCCGTTCGGACTCACGGTCTGCGCCGGCACCGGGCGCTGGGCGTCCGACGCGCGGCCCGCCGACGAGTCGATGGAGGCTCAGGAACAGGAGACCGGCCTCCTCCTGACGCTCCCTCAGGGGCTGAACTGGCGGACGCAGCCGTTCTCGCACGTCGGCGGCCCGGGCTCGCGCCCGATCCGGATGCCGGCGATCCGCCGCCCTGCCGCGTAGGCGCGGTCCCGCGGCCCGCGCCCGCCGGTGGTCGCCTGATCCGGCCTCAACAGCGGCCCGTTTCAGTACCTGATCAGTTCGCCCAGCCGATCGGCCCTGTAGCCGATCGGCCCCCGTAGCTGTCCTGCGCCATCGCAGTGACCCTGCCGTGGTGCAGGATCAGTGTGTCCGGACCCCTGGGCACGGCCACTTCGCCATGGCTGCATGTGGCGGTAGGCGACGCTCAGCATCACGGACGATGAGGGTCCAGTGCCACAGCTCGGCCGGCCCGACGCGGGCAGGACCTGAACGGAGAGTCGATTCCTCCCGCCGGTGACCTGTCCGCCCGTCCGGGCGTTGGCCCGGTATGACCCCTCCCCATTCCGCGACAGGCCGCCGTCGCCGCCTTGTGGTCCCCGCGCTCGCAGAATCGGTTCCCCGGCCGCCCCAGCCGCAGGACCCGCCCATCTATCGCGCCCTGCTGACGTCCTGGGCCAACCGGGGCAAGACGCTGCCGGGGCGCCACGACCCGGAGTGGGTACGGCTCGCGGCGCCCCTGGTCAGGGCCGGACAGTTCAACGGGACTCGGGTCCCGCGAGGTGACGCGCGATGACCATGCGCTGGATCTGGTTGGTGCCCTCGACGATCTGCAGCACCTTCGCCTCGCGCATGTAGCGCTCGACGGGGAAGTCGGTGGTGTAGCCGTAGCCGCCGAGCACCTGGACGGCGTCCGTGGTGACCTGCATCGCGGTGTCGGTGCACAGCAGCTTCGCCATGGCGGCCTGCTTGGAGAAGGGCTTGCCCGCATCGCGCAGACGGGCCGCCGCGAGGTAGAGGGCCCGGCCCGCCTCGATGTGCGTGGCCATGTCGGCCAGCATGAACCGCAGCCCCTGGAAGTCGGCGATGGGGCGGCCGAACTGCCGGCGCTCGGTGGCGTAGGCCAGCGCTGCCTCCAGTGCCGCCTGAGCCACACCGATCGCGCAGGCCGCGATGCCGAGCCGCCCCGAGTCGAGTGCGGACAGGGCGATCGCGAAGCCCTGACCCTCCTCGCCGATGCGGCGGGTGTCCGGCACGCGCACGCCGTCGAAGTGCAGCTGAGCGGTGGGCGAGCCCTTCATGCCCATCTTCTTCTCAGGTGCCGCGGCGCTCAGGCCCTCGGCGTCCCCGGGCACCAGGAACGCCGTGATGCCGTGCCTGCCCTCGGCGCCGGTGCGGGCGAACACCGTGTAGAAGTCGGCGACACCACCGTGCGTGATCCAGGCCTTGGTGCCGGTGAGCACCCAGTCCCCGCCGTCCCGTACCGCCTTCGTCCGCAGGGACGCCGCATCGGAACCGGAGGCGGGCTCGGACAGGCAGTACGCACCGAGCAGACCGCCGCCGAGCATCGCGGGCAGATGCTCGTTCTGCTGCTCCTTGGAGCCGTAGCCCGCGAGCGCATGGCAGGAGAGGGAATGGACGCTGACGCCGAGGCCGACCGTCAGGCGCGCGGCGGCAAGCTCTTCGAGGACCTGGAGATAGACCTCGTACGGCTGGTCACCGCCGCCGTACTCGGAGTCGTAGGGCAGTCCGAGCAGTCCTGACTCGGAGAGAAGGGTGAAGACTCCGCGCGGAAAGCGCCCGGCGTCCTCCTCCTCGGCCGCCGTCGGGGCGATCTCGCGCTGTACGAGATCACGTACGAGCGAGAACAGATCCCGGGCCTCGTCCGTGGGCAGTTGACGGTCCACCGGCTGCGGGGCGCGGTCGTGCATGGCGACGCTCTCCTCCCTGTCGGGCACTGCGGCGGACGCGCGCACGGGGTGTGGCGGCGCCGCCGACGGGTCCGGGTCCGACGGCGGCAGCCGCCGGGTCACCGGCCCCGGAAGACTCAGCACGCCTCAGCCGATGCTGCCCTCCCGGGTCGCGGAACGGGCTGATCAGCGGCTGTGGCGCGTTGAGTATGCCCGATCGGAGGCAGCACGTCACGGGGTGAACGGATCTCGGCCGGACGACCCGGAATCAGGCGGGGCCGTCGAGCCCAGACGCCTCTCCAGTCACAGAAGTCACAGCAGTCACATGAGCCCGGCCTGCGTGACGAACATCGCGAGAACCACGACCAGGGTCCAGCCCAGGATGTGTTCCAGGATCTTGGGTCCGTCGTCGGGGCCGCCGGTACGGGTGCGGGTCCGGGCGCGGCCGGCGGTGGCGGAGGTCGAGGTCATGGCATCTCGCTTGACGTCGTACGGCAGTGGACTCCCCCCACTGATCCGTCCACTTTGCCACCGAAAAGTCCTCCCCAAGGGCCCTCACGGCCGAGACATCGGTCACGCACGCCGAGACAGGTCCCGCACCAGCAGCCGTGGCGCTCAGCGCACGCCCACCGCGGCCAGTGCCCTCGCCTGCTGCGGGGTCAGCCGGGCAGGGAAGTACAGGTAGCAGACACCGCCGGTACCGGAGACCACCTTTCCGGTGGAGTTGTACCGCTTGGTCCTCAACCAGATCGTCTCCCACTCGCGCCTGTCGTAGACGCGCCGTACCGCCTCGTTGCCCGGCGACGCCGGGTCATTCGCGATCACGTCGCCGTCGGCGGTGAAGCCGATCACCGTCATCAGATGCCCCGACGTGCCGTAACCGGCCCCCGTGAGCTCCTCCTTGAGGAACGACTGCGAGGTGATCGCCGGGATCCCCGCGCCGATCAGCGTCTCCAGGTCGGTCAGCGAGCCGAGACGGGTGACGACGCCCTGCAGATCCTTGTACGTCGCCGCGTAGGCGGCGTTGAACGGCCAGTTGCCGCAGCCCTCGTACTGGTAGTCGTACGTGAATCGCGCCGCATGGCACACCTGCGGGTCGGCGTAGGAGGGGTCGACCCAGGCCAGGTCCTCGGCCGTCGGCTTCCGGCCCCAGTACTCGATGATCATCTGCGAGGAGGTGGGGCTGCACCACGCCTCGCCGCCGTTGTCGTACTCCGGGTACTGGCCGACGTGGATGTTCTGCGAGTAGCGCGGAACGGTCAGTTCCCTGGCGAGGCCCGGGGTGGACTCCGGGACCGCGAAGCGGTCAGGGATGTCGGAGCCCATCGCGCCGAGCCGCCACACCGTGGGCGTGGCCTTGCTGCCGGGCTTGCGGTACAGCGTGAGGCGCAGCCGGTACGAGACGAGGCGCAGCCCGGACTGCGGGGCGTCGATCGCGAAGGTGTCCGTCCAGATGCTGCTCTTGTCGTCGGTCTGGTCGTCTACCGAGGTGCGCTTGATGTCCTGGTCACCGGCGGCCCAGCGGCCCATCACGTACCAAGGGGTGTCCGTGCCGTCGGTGTAGGTGCCTTTCAGTTCGACCTGGAGCCAGGTGCCGGCCGGAGTGTGCGCGTTCCAGGACGCGATGGCCTCGGTCGAGGGCACGGAGAGACGGTGGACGGGCGAGGTCCACTCGGCGTACTCCCAGATCCCGGTGGTCCCGGTGTGCGGGTCCGTATAGTCGGTGGTGCCCGTGGCCCGGCCGATCACCACGCCGGGACGGACCCCCGCGACCACGCGGGTGCCGGCGAAGGTGCCGCTGCACCAGTCCGCGTACGAGGTCCAGGCGCGGTTGTCGACCAGGGATGCGGTGGCCGTGGCCTGCGCGGCACCGGCGGAGGCGGACGCGCTGCCGACGGCCGATGCGCTGCCTGTGCCCCCGGCCGCCGCGGCGGCGACGGCGGCGGCGGCGGCGAGCACGGTCCTACGGGACATCGAGTGGGATCTGGTCATGGACAGGGGCCCCCAGTGGACGGCGGATCCGGAAGAGGTAGGTCAGGTTCACGACACGACAGGTGGCCAACTATGGCGGGTGCCAAGCTCGTTCTGCCAGCACCTCGGAGGCCGCCACGCCCACCAATATTGGCCTTGACCTCTGAATATTCCGGCGCCTGCGCGCCCGTACGCTGGAGGCGATGACCATGCGATCGCCACTCCCCCTGCTCGCCCGCACCCTGCGGGCGCTGCCCCCTTCGTGCGGTCCCGTCCGGGTGGTCGGCGTGGACGGGCACGCGGGATCCGGTAAGTCCACGTTCGCCGCGCGGCTGTCCGAGGCGCTGGGCGGAGCCCCGGTGCTCCGCCTCGACGACATCGCGACACACGAAGAGCTGTTCAGCTGGACGGAGCGGCTGGGCGAGCAGGTGATCGAGCCGCTGTCGCGCGGCGAGACCGCGCGCTATCTCCCCTACGACTGGCACGCCCGCCGGTTCGGAGTCGCACGCGTCCTCGAGCCCGCTCCGGTGGTCCTGGTCGAGGGCGTCGGTGCGGGCCGCCGGGCACTGCGGCCGCGGCTGGCACTTCTGCTGTGGATGGAGCACCCGGCGGACGAGTCATGGGACAGAGGCCGCCGACGCGACGGTCCCGAGCAGAGTGAGTTCTGGGAAGGATGGGTTGCCGCCGAGCGGAAGCACTTCGCCGAAGACCCCTCCCGGCCCTTCGCCGACCTTCTGGTACGCCAGTGCCTGGAGGGATATGAGGTGCTGCCGGGACCCGCCCCGGCCGCGGAGACACCTCGCGCCGTCACGCTTCGTGATGACCCGTCTGCGGTGCGCTGAAGCCGCGGAGAACCGCTTCCTCGACTTTCGGAGAGTGTCCTCAACTCGGCTTGACCGACACGTCGTACAGGACTTACGTTCTTTGTGCAGCCTTCAGAGGCTGCACCACAGACGCGAAGCCCCCGGTTGTTCCCCCGTGATCGGGGGCTTCGTTCTGCCCTTTTCACCTTTCGGCGCCTGCGCGGCGCGGTGATTCGCTCACCCTCGGTCACCATTCGGGTGTGCGCCCTCTCTGCTCCCACCTGCCCGATCCCGCGTTGCGCCGCCCTTCGGCCGACGATCCCCCGCAGGTACGATGCCTCTCGGTGCGACCTTCGGACGGCTGCTCATCGCACCGGGTCAACTCCCGTCCACGGCAATGCGGTTCGACGAGGGCTGTCGGCGGGCACCGGCCCGGCGGCACCACGGGGGCACGGGCACGGTATGTGGGGGACGTGATGGACTTCGGCACGCAGGGGGCACCGGGACCGGCGGACCTCGCCTGGCTGCGCGGCGTCGATGCCTACACGATGGGCGCGTATCCGCAGGCGGAGGAGGAGTTCCGGGACGCCGTACGGATGGACCCGGGCATGGCCGACGGCTGGCTCGGACTGCATGCGCTGCGCATCGAGACGACGACGGCGCTGCTGCGGATGTTCCGGCACCGGGACCGCTTCGGCGAACAGCGCGCCAGGCACCGCCGGGCGCTCAACTCCTGGTACTGGCTGGGATGGTGGGTACAGCCCGTCCTGGAGTCCCCGCGCGACCTGCTGCTCGCGCACGCCTCGCACTGGCTCGACGGCCGCCATGTACCCGAGCTGGACCGGGCCCTGGCCGGGCTGCCGCCGGTCGACGCAGATCCGCAGGTACGGTTCCTGCACGCGTGCCGTGCCTATCTGGTCAAGGACTGGGACCAACTCGTCCGCCACACCGATCCGTTGATCGACGACCCCGTCCTGGGTATCGAGGCGGGCCTGTTCGCCGGCATGGCGCGGGTCCGCCTCGAGACGTACGCCCAGGCCGAACCGCTGCTGGCCGCCGCGCTGATGCGGTGTCGCAGCGAGCAGCCGCAGCGCAAGGAGCTGCGCTACTGGCTGGCGCGGGCGCACGAGGGCACGGGGCGCAGCGCGGCGGCGCTGCCGCTGTACCGGGCGGTGCACCGGGTCGACCCCGCATTCATGGACACCTCGGCGCGGCTCGCGGCGATAGCGGAGGGGGACGGCTACGACGAGACGGCCGACCTCGCGTCGATCACCCTCACCGGGATCGGTCAGGACACCGTGGACGGGCTCGACGGCACCGATCCGCTGGCCGGCACGGAAGGTCGCGACCTCAGGGTGGGCGAACCCGATCTGCCGCCGCCTGCCGGGGCGGTGCCGGCGCCCGGCACGGTGCAGGACGACACCGACGCGGTGCGCGAGAAGGCCGTGGTGCCGGTGCAGCCGGGGCCCCCGCAACTGCCGACCGGGCCCGCCGACGCCGCGCTGCTCGAGGAAGCCCTCGCCGAGCTGGAGCGCATGGTGGGGCTCGAGCCCGTGAAGCGCCAGGTGAAGGCACTCTCGGCCCAGTTGAACATGGCGCGGCTGCGTGCCGGACAGGGCCTGCCGGTCCAGCCGCCGAAACGGCACTTCGTCTTCTCGGGCCCCTCTGGCACCGGCAAGACCACGGTGGCCCGCATCTTAGGCAGGGTCTTCTACGCGCTCGGGCTGCTCGGCGGTGACCATCTGGTCGAGGCCCAGCGCGCCGATCTCGTCGGCGAATACCTGGGCCAGACCGCCGTCAAGGCCAACGAGCTGATCGACTCGGCGATCGGCGGCGTCCTCTTCGTCGACGAGGCGTACGCCCTGTCCAACTCGGGCTACGGCAAGGGCGACGCCTACGGCGACGAGGCCCTGCAGGTGCTCCTCAAGCGGGCGGAGGACAACCGCGACCACCTCGTCGTGATCCTCGCGGGCTATCCCGAGGGCATGGACCGTCTGCTCGCCGCCAATCCAGGGCTGAGCTCCCGCTTCACCACCCGCGTGGACTTCCCGTCGTACCGCCCGCTCGAACTGACATCGATCGGCGAGGTGCTGGCCGCCGAGAACGGCGACGCCTGGGACGAGGAGGCACTGGAGGAGCTGCGCTCCATCAGCGGCCATGTCGTCGACCAGGGCTGGATCGACGAGCTCGGCAACGGCCGCTTCCTGCGCACCCTCTACGAGAAGAGCTGCGCGTACCGGGATCTGCGGCTGTCGGGGTACGCGGCGACGCCTACCCGCGACGACCTGGCGACATTGCGGCTGCCGGATCTTATGCAGGCGTATGGGGAGGTTCTGTCGGGGCGGGGGCCCGGGGGGCCGACGGGCGTGTGAGCAGGTGGCCTGTTTGTGGGCAGTCGTTCCGCAGGGGCGGAACGGGTGGGCACAAACAGGCCACCGGCCGGCAGACGAGCACGTACGTCAGCCCGCCAGCGCCCCTTCAGGAGCCCCGGTCGTCCGCGGCTCCGTGACCCGGGGCGGCGCGGGCGCCGCCTCCGCGGCAGCCCGGTGTGCAGGATCCCGCACCTCGCCCACCAGCAACTCCAGTACGTCCTCGAGCGCCACGAGCCCCAGCACCCGCCCCGACGCGTCGGCGACCTGCGCAAGGTGCGTCGCGGCGCGCCGCATCAGGGTCAGCGCGTCGTCGAGCGGCAGCTCGGCCCGAAGCGTCGTCATGGGCCGCCAGATGTGCTGCGGCACGGCGCGGTCGCTGTCCTCCAGATCCAGTACGTCCTTCACGTGGAGGTAGCCCATGAAGGCGCCCCGCTCCGCGCACACCGGGAAACGGGAGTACCCGGTGGAGGCGGTGAGTGCGACGACCTGGCCGGGGGTGACCGAGGGTCCCACGGTCACCAGCGAGGCGCGGTCCAGCAGAACGTCCGTCACCGGGCGGGAGCCCAGCTCCAGGGCGTCCTCCAGGCGCTCCTGCTCCTCGGGGTCGAGCAGGCCGGCCTGGCCGGCGTCCTCCACGAGCCGGTTGAGCTGCTCGCTGGTGAAGACCGCCTCGACCTCGTCCTTGGGTTCGACCTGGAAGAGTTTGAGGACCAACCGTGCACAGGCTCCGAGACCCACGGTGACCGGCCGGCACAGCCGGGCGAAGGCGACCAGGCCGGGGCTCAGCCACAGCGCGGTCTTCTCGGGGGCCGCCATGGCGAGGTTCTTCGGGACCATCTCGCCGATGACGAGATGCAGGAAGACGACCACGGCGAGCGCGATCACATAGCCGAGCGGGTGGATCATGCCCTCGGGCAGATGAATCGCGTGGAAGGCCGGTTCCAGCAGATGCGCCACGGTGGGCTCGGCGACGGCGCCCAGCGTCAGCGAGCAGACGGTGATGCCGAACTGGGCGGCCGCCATCATCTGCGGCAGATTCTCCAGGCCGTAGAGGACCTGGCGGGCCCGTGCGGACCCAAGGGGCTCGATCTGGCTGCGGCGCACGGAGACCAGTGCGAACTCCGCGCCGACGAAGAAGCCGTTGGCGAGCACGAGCAGAACGGCGAAGAGCAGTTGGAGCAGGCTCATCGGACGGCCTCCACCGCGGGCTGCTCCACTGCCTCGGTGGCATCGGAGGTACCGTCGGCGTCCGCTGTCCGGACGATGCGGACCCGCTCCGCACGGTAGTGCCCGACCTGGCGCACCGACAGCCGCCAGCCCGGTAGTTCGGCGCGGTCGCCGGGCACGGGGATCCGGCCGAGCAGATCGGCGACGAGTCCGGCGACGGTCTCGTACGGGCCCTCCGGCACGTCGAGTCCTATGCGCCGCAGGGTGTCGACTCGGCAGCTGCCGTCGGCGTCCCAGGCGGGGCGGCCGTCCTCGGGCGGCGCGGCGGCGAGTTCGGGCAGGTCGTGTCCGTCGTGCTCGTCGCGCACCTCGCCGACGAGCTCCTCGATGATGTCCTCGAGCGTGACGACGCCGGCCGTGCCGCCGTACTCGTCGACGACTATGGCTATCGGCTGCTCACTGCGCAGACGTTCGAGCAGGGGTTGTACGGGCAGGGTCTCAGGGACGAGCAGCGGCGCCTGCGCGATGCTGACCACGGGCGTGCGCAGCCGGTCGGCGGAGGGCACGGCGAGGGCGTCCTTGAGGTGGACCATGCCGATGATCTCGTCGATGCGCTCCCGGTAGACGGGGAAGCGGGACAGGCCCGTGGCCCGGGTGAGGTTGACGACGTCCTGGGCGGTGGCGGAGGACTGCAGTGCACTGACCTTCACACGGGGCGTCATCACGTGCTGGGCGGTCAGGTCGGCGAGGGAGAGGGTGCGTACGAACAGGTCGGCGGTGTCCTGTTCGAGCGCGCCGGCCTGTGCGGAGTGCCGGGCGAGGGACACCAGTTCCTCCGGGGTGCGGGCGGAGGCCAGCTCGTCGGCGGGCTCGACGCCCAGGGCGCGTACGAGCCGGTTGGCGACCGCGTTCAGCCCGGCGATCACCGGCCTGAACAGTTGCGAGAAGACGTGCTGCGGGCCGGCGACGAACCGCGCGACCTGCAGGGGACGTGACACCGCCCAGTTCTTCGGCACGAGTTCGCCGATCACCATCTGCACGGCGGAGGCCAGCAGCATGCCGACGACCACGGACACACCGGAGACGGCGCCTTCGGGCACACCGACGGCCGTGAACGGGCCGGAGAGGAGCTCCGCCATGGCCGGTTCGGCGAGCATGCCGACGACCAGTGAGGTGATGGTGATGCCGAGCTGGGTGCCGGAGAGCTGGAAGGAGAGCTCCCGGAGGGCGTTCACGACGCTGCGGGCCCGTCGGTCGCCGGCGGCCGCTGCCTGCTCGGCGTCCGGCCGCTCGACGGTGACGAGGCCGAATTCGGCCGCGACGAAGAATCCGTTGGCGAGAATCAGGAGAAAGGCCGCCGCAAGGAGCAGCAGGGGGATGGTCATGCCACCGCCTCCGGACCGACGCGGAGGGGGTCCGCGGGGGGTCGGTAGGGGGCGGCGCAGGTACTACAGGACGAACCGTCCATCGCCGGAGAGGGTCACTCCTCTGATAGCAGGAGCCCCCCGCGCGGCCGGGCGGCCGACGGAGGGGCGAGGCGGCATGAGGCGCACCTCGTCAACAGATTAATCAAGACAAGCCCCGGAACGTCAGGGTGAACGCCCGAAGTCGGCACTGATGTTCCTCACGTCGGCTGTTCCCATGTCAGCCGGGGTGTGATTTGCGCCACTTGTCCGGATTGCGACTTCGAGCTGTTCGGCTACCGCTCGGGATTGCCGATGGCCCGCGTCTCCACGAGCGCGCGCAGGGCGCGGGCGTCACGGATCGCGTGCTCCTTGGCGATACCCGGCTGGATGCCGAGGGCCGGCAGGCTGGTGCCGTCGCTGAGGTCGATGAACACCCAGGGGTCGCCCACCCGGAGGTTGACGTGCAGGATCTCCGCCCAGTCGAGGCGCCGCCGGGTGACGATGTTGACGACGGTGACGCCGGACTCGTCGGCGACGACCTTGGGCCTGCTGAGCAGGACGAGGACACCGGAGAGCAGTGCGGCGATGAGGACGAAACTGAGCCGCTCCCCCGTGCCGAGCTTCGGCAGCATCACCGCGATCACCGTGATGACCACGAAGATCGCGACTGCGGCGGCCAGCAGGACGGCCCGGGTGCGGGACGGGCGGAAGGTGACGGGCAGCGCGGGCACGGCAGGCACATCTGGCATAGCCGACATATCCCGCATTTCTGTCATCGCTATCGAATCCTTCAGAGACGGCAGGCGTGGATGGCCGTCGTCAGAATGGCCCGCGCCCCGAGTGCGTACAGATCGTCCATGATCCGCTGCGCCTCCTTGGCGGGGACCATGGCGCGGACGGCGACCCAGCCCTCGTTGTGCAGCGGGGAGATCGTCGGCGACTCGAGACCGGGGGTGAGGGCTACGGCCTTCTCCAGGTGCTCGGCGCGGCAGTCGTAGTCCATCATCACGTACGTCCGTGCGACCAGGACGCCCTGGAGGCGGCGCAGGAACTGCTGGACCTTCGGGTCGTCGGCGTCCGCGCCGGTGCGGCGGATGACCACGGCCTCCGACTTCATGATCGGCTCACCGATCACGGTGAGGCCGGCGTTGCGCAGCGACGTCCCGGTCTCCACGACATCGGCGATGACCTGCGCGACGCCGAGCTCGATGGCCGTCTCGACGGCGCCGTCCAGGTGGACCACCGAGGCGTCCACGCCGTTGTCCGCGAGGTGCTTGGCTACGATGCCCTCGTACGAGGTGGCGATCGTCATGCCGCCCAGGTCCTCGACGCCCTTCGCCGTGCCCGGCTTGGTGGCGAAGCGGAAGGTGGAGCGGGCGAAGCCGAGCGGCAGGATCTCCTCGGCGTTGGCGCCGGAGTCGATCAGCAGGTCGCGGCCGGTGATGCCGATGTCGAGGCGGCCGGACGACACGTAGATCGCGATGTCGCGCGGGCGCAGATAGAAGAACTCGACCTCGTTGTCCGGGTCGACGATCACCAGCTCCTTGGATTCCCTGCGCTGCTGGTATCCGGCCTCATGCAGCATCTCCGCCGCAGGGCCGGACAGTGAACCCTTGTTGGGGACGGCGATGCGCAGCATGAGGTCGGATTCCTTTGGTGCGAAGGGGCGTTCGGTACGGAGCTGGGTGCGGGTCTGCTGGTTCTGCGTGTCTGCGGGCTACAGGTGGGCGTAGACGTCGTCGAGGGAGATGCCGCGGGCGACCATCATCACCTGCACGTGGTAGAGGAGCTGCGAGATCTCCTCGGCGGCCGCCTCCTTGCCCTCGTACTCGGCGGCCATCCACACTTCGGCGGCCTCCTCGACGACCTTCTTGCCGATGGCATGGACACCCTTGCCGACCAGCTCGGCGGTGCGGGACGTGGCGGGGTCGCCGTTTGCGGCCTTGTGCTGGAGCTCGGTGAAGAGCTCCTCGAACGTCTTCTTGGACATGGTGGTGCCTACTCTACGCGGCCGCCCGCTCCCGCTAGCGCCAGGGCTCGGAGACGGTACGCAGCGTCATCGCCGTGGCGACGGCCGCCGTGACCGCCTCGTGGCCCTTGTCCTCGTTGGAGCCCTCGAGGCCCGCGCGGTCGAGCGCCTGCTCCTCGGTGTCGCAGGTCAGCACGCCGAAGCCGACGGGCACGCCGGTGTCGATCGACACCTGCGTGAGGCCCTGGGTGACGCCCTGGCACACGTACTCGAAGTGCGGGGTGCCGCCGCGGATGACCACGCCGAGCGCGACGACCGCGTCGTAGCCACGGCCCGCGAGGACCTTGGCGACGACCGGAAGCTCGAAGCTGCCCGGCACGCGCAGCACGGTGGGCTCGTCGATGCCGAGCTCGTGCAGGGCGCGCAGGGCGCCGTCGACGAGTCCGTCCATGACCTTCTCGTGCCACTGGGCGGCGATGACCGCGACCCGCAGGTCGCTGCAGTTCTTCACGCTCAGTTCCGGTGCGCCCTTGCCGCTCACGCGCTGCTCCTCGTAGGTGTCGTAAGTGTCGATGTGGGTGTGACTCGGTGGTGCGGGATCACTGGCTGCCGCAGGGCGACGACGCCTTGGCGGCGTCGAGCCAGGGCAGGTCGTGGCCCATGCGGTCGCGCTTGGTGCGCAGATAGCGGAGGTTGTGCTCGCCGGCCTGGACGGGCATCGGCTCGCGGCCGGTGACCTTGAGCCCGTGGCGGACGAGCGCGTCGGTCTTGTCGGGGTTGTTGGTCATCAGCCGCAGGCCCCGTACACCGAGGTCCTCGAGGATCTGTGCGCTCGCGCCGTAGTCGCGGGCGTCCGCGGGGAGGCCCAGCTCCAGGTTGGCGTCGAGCGTGTCACGGCCGCGCTCCTGGAGTTCGTAGGCGCGCAGCTTGGACATCAGGCCGATGCCGCGGCCCTCGTGGCCGCGCAGATAGACGACGACACCGCGGCCTTCGTCGGTGATGCGCTGCATGGACGCCTGCAGCTGGGGGCCGCAGTCGCAGCGCAGCGAGTGGAAGACGTCGCCGGTGAGGCACTCGGAGTGGACGCGGACGAGGACGTTCTCGCCGTCGCCGATGTCACCGTGGACGAGGGCGATGTGTTCGACGCCGTCGACCGTGGAGCGGTAGCCGTACGCCGTGAAGTCGCCGTAGGCGGTGGGGAGCTGGACCTCCGCCTCGCGGCGGACGGTCGGCTCGGAGGAGCGGCGGTAGGCGATCAGGTCCTCGATGGAGATGATCGACAGGCCGTGCTTGCGGGCGAACGGGATCAGTTCGGGCAGGCGCAGCATGGTGCCGTCCTCACCCGCGATCTCGACGATCGCTCCGGCGGGGCGCAGTCCGGCGAGGCGCGCGAGGTCGACGGCCGCCTCGGTGTGGCCGTTGCGGACGAGGACGCCGCCCGGCTTGGCGCGCAGCGGGAAGACGTGCCCGGGGCGCACGAAGTCGGCGGGGCCGGCCTCGCCGCCCGCCAGCAGCTGGAGGGTGGTGGCGCGGTCCGCGGCGGAGATGCCGGTGGAGACGCCGTGCGCGGCGGACGCGTCGACGGAGACGGTGAAGGCCGTCCGCATCGACTCGGTGTTGTGCTGCACCATCTGCGGCAGCTCCAGGCGGTCCAGCTCATCGCCCTCCATGGGGGCGCAGATCAGGCCGCGGCACTCGCTCATCATGAACGCGACGATCTCGGGCGTGGCCTTCTCGGCCGCGATCACGAGGTCGCCCTCGTTCTCGCGGTCCTCGTCGTCCACGACGACGACCGGGCGGCCTGCCGCGATGTCCGCGATGGCCTGCTCGACCGGGTCGAGGGTGAAGTCCTCGACCTTGTCGGTTCCGTACCAGAGAGTCGATGTCATGCCGGAGCTCCTTCCGGGATGGGCCGGCCGGCCTGACGGGAGCGCAGCCACCAGTCGCGCATGCCCCACAGGACGAGGGCGCCGTAGACGATGTAGACGAAGCCGGAGAAGGCGAAGCCGTTGGCGAAGTTGAGCGGCACGCCCACGATGTCGACGAGCAGCCAGGCGAACCAGAACTCGACCATGCCGCGCGCCTGGGCGTACATGGCGACGATCGTGCCGACGAAGATGTACGCGTCGGGCCAGGGGTCCCACGACAGCGTCGGGAAGGCGGTGAACAGGCCGCCGACCGCGAGCGTGCCGAGGGCGGCGCCGCCGACCAGGTACCCGCGCTCGCGCCAGGTGGCGAACCGTACGGCGATCGAACCGTCCTGCGCCTGCTTACCGCGGTTCCACTGCAGCCAGCCGAACACGGCCACCACGATGACGACCAGCTGCTTGCCGGCGCTTCCCGAGAGGTGGGCGGTCGCGAAGGCCGCGAGGAGGATGACGCCGGACAGGAGCTGGGCGGGCCAGGTCCATATCGAGCGGCGCCAGCCGAGCGCCAGGGCGATCAGGCCGATGGTGTTGCCGATCATGTCGGACCACCGGATGTGCTGGCCGAGGACGGTGAACGCCTCGGAGTTCAGCCAGTTCACTGAGCGCTCTCCTTGCTCTCGGCGTTCTCGGCGTCCTTGGCGGCCAGCAGCCGCTCGACATACTTGGCGATGACGTCCACCTCGAGGTTGACGGGGTCGCCGGGCTGCTTGATGCCGAGCGTCGTCAGGGCGAGCGTGGTGGGGATGAGGCTGATGGTGAAGTAGTCGTGGCCCGCGTCGACGACGGTGAGGCTCACGCCGTCGACGGTGATGGAGCCCTTCTCGACGACGTACCGGGAGAGGTCGGCGGGCAGCGAGATCTTGATGATCTCCCAGTTGTCGGAGGGCTTGCGCTCGATGATCTCCCCCGTGCCGTCGACGTGGCCCTGCACGATGTGCCCGCCGAGGCGCGTGCCGACCGCGGTCGGCCGCTCCAGGTTGACCCGGGAGCCGACGGCGAGGGCACCGAGGCTGGACCGGTTCAGCGTCTCCGCCATCACGTCCGCGGTGAACTCGTCGCCCTCGTGCTCCACGACCGTCAGACAGACGCCGTTGACGGCGATGGAGTCGCCATGCTTGGCGCCTTCGGTGACGGCGGGGCCGCGCAGCCGGAAGCGGGAGGCGTCGCCGAGGTTCTCGACGGCGGTGATCTCTCCCAGCTCTTCGACGATTCCGGTGAACACGTTCAGTGCTCCTTCGTTGCGAGGGTGGCGGTGATGCGCAGATCGGGCCCGATACGCACGGTCTCGGTGACGTCGAGCCGCAACGCGTCGGTGATGGTGGTGATTCCGGCGGCGCCGAGGGCACCGGGGCCCGCGCCGAGCAGGACGGGTGCGAGATAGCCGATGACGCGGTCGACGGCGCCCGCGGCGACGAAGGCTCCGGCGAGGGTCGGGCCGCCTTCGAGCAGTACGGACCGGACGCCGCGCAGGTGCAGGTGCGTGAGCAGGTCGTGCACGCCGATGCGGCCGTCGTGCAGGGGCAGCCGGAGCAGTTCGACGCCCGGCAGATGGCGCGTGTCGGCGTCCTCGGCGACGACGACCAGCGTGGGCGCCGCGTCGTCGAGGACGCGGGCGGTCGGCAGGATCGTGGCGTGGGTGTCGAGGACGACGCGCAGCGGCTGTATGACGCCGTCGATGCCGCGGACCGCGAGGTGCGGGTCGTCGGTGCGGGCCGTGCCGGAGCCGACGACGACCGCGTCGCACTCGGCGCGCAGCCGGTGCACGTCGGCGCGGGACTCGGCGGAGGTGATCCAGCGGCTGGTGCCGTCGGCGGCGGCGATCCGGCCGTCGAGCGTCGCCGCGTACTTCCAGGTGACATGGGGACGGCCGAGGCGTACGGAGGTGAGCCAGGCGATGTTGCCCGCCTCGGCCTCATCGGCGAGGAGGCCGCCTTCGACGTCGATGCCGGCGCGGCGCAGGGTCTCCGCGCCGCCCGTCGCCGAGGGGTTGGGGTCGCCGACCGCGTAGACGACCCGGGCGATCCCGGCGTCGATGAGGGCCTGGGCGCAGGGGCCCGTACGACCGGTGTGGTTGCAGGGTTCGAGGGTGACCAGGGCGGTGCCGCCGCGGGCCCTGTCCCCGGCCGCGCGCAGGGCGTGGACCTCGGCGTGCGGGCCGCCGGCGCGCTGGTGGAAGCCCTCGCCGACGGTCTCGCCCGAGGCGTCGAGGATGACGCAGCCGACGACCGGGTTGGGGCTGGTCGAGCCGAGTCCGCGCGCGGCGAGCGCGATGGCGCGACGCATCGCTGCTGCTTCGGCTGCTCCGGTGGCCACCGGGTCCTCCTGCCTCTTCGGGCACGGACTCCGGGGCTGTCGATGACGACAGAATGTACGAGCGGGACTCCACGGGTAACGCCGGACGGCGGCCGTCCTCGGTGGACGGACCGACGGCGGCGTACACATGAGTGTCCGCCCGCCGCGCACTGCCTCCCATCCGGACTTTAACCGTCGGTCCAGGAATTTCACCTGGTCAACCGGCCACTGGATGCGGCCGGGTCGCGGACTGTAACCGCCGGTTCGGACTTTCACCGACCCCGGAGTGCGCTGCTTCTGGTACAGGGACAGTGTGCCACGCCTGATCGCGTGCCATGCGGGCGATTCCTGTGGGCCTGCTCACAGCACCCCATCGCTCTACTCGCTGCACCCCATCGATGGACTTGCCCGGCGGTGTGTCCTGAGCAACTGCCCGGCACCTTGCGGCAGATGCATCCAGTCCCGGCGCTCTGGCACCCTGGGCACGTGACGCCAGGGGTGAGTTCGTGCTTTCACGCCTGCGGTGCGAACAGTGGGAAGAGTTCGTCCTGTGCCGCGTCGCGGGCCGTGAAGAGCGCGCCACGCAGGACCGCCCCGCCACCCAGTGCGCCGGCCCGTACCTCTGTGTGGAGCGGCGACATCGTGGTCAGGCGGTCCTGTACCAGTGAGGCCAGGGCCGCCCCGCCCGCCTGTCCGATCTCGCCGCCGAGGACGACGCATCCGGGGTCGAGTACGGCCGTCACCGACGCCACCCCGATGGCGAGCCGGTCGGCGAGGGCATTGAGAAAGGCCGCAGCGGCGCGGGCGTCCGTGGCATCGCGGTCAGGGGCCGTGTCTGGGGCCGATCCGGCGCGTGCCTCGCTCCCTTCGGCCGGCGTGCCGCCCATCGCCGCCACCGCTGCCCGCACGACCGTCGCGGCCGGCGGCTCGTGCGAGTGGGGCTCGGCGGGTGGCACCAGGCCGTGCCGCGCGGCGAGTTCGGTGATCGCCGCCGCACCGGCCAGCGAGTGGAAGCCACCCTCGCACCCGGTCGCCGACGGGAGCCCGTCCGTGCCGGGGACCGGCAGGAAGCCGATCTCGCCGGTGCCGCCCGAGGCCCCCCGGCGCAGGGCGCCGTCGAGCACGACGGCGGCCCCGACGCCATGGCCGAGCCACAGCAGGACGAAGGTGTCGCGGTCGACGGCGACACCGTCGCGCTGTTCGGCGAGGGCGGCGAGGTTGGTCTCGTTCTCGACGAGCACACGTGCCGCGAGCCGTTCCTGGAGGGCGCCGGCCAGGCGCCGGTGCCAGGCGGGCAGCCCACTGGAGTCGCGGAGTTCGCCGGTCGCCGGGTCGATCAGCCCGGGCGCGCCGACACCGACGCTGTGCAGCCGCTCCGCGCCGGCCTCCTTGGCGGTGCGCTCGACGAGGGCGACGGCCTGCTCGACGGCAGGCCCGGTGCCGGTGTCCCCGCCGATCGGTACGGACGCCTCGGAGAGCACCGTGCCGAGCAGGTCGGCGACGACGACGGTGAGGCCGTCGGTGCGTACGTCGAGGGCGGCGAGATGCGCGCGGTCGGCGACGATCCCGTAGAGGCGAGCGTTCGGCCCCCTGCGCTCCGCGCCCGCCTCGCCGACCACCGTGATCAGTCCGGCGCTCTGGAGCCGCTCGACGAGGTCGGCGACGGTGGGCCTGGACAGCCCGGTCAGCTGTTTCAACTGGCCTGCCGTCAGGGGTCCTTGCCGCTGCAGCAGTCGGAGGGCGAGCCGGTCGTTGATGGCCCGGGCAGTGCTCGGTGATGCGGGCATGCCGGGATCCTTCCAGATCACTGTTGCCTGTGGCGGGGCATGAGGCTTCCCCTCCCCGCAATTATCAGGCAGGGTCCCTGATAGTTCTGCTAGCTTACGGCGCGCGAGGCAGCGGCCCGAAACGGGAATCGGGACATCAGGGCATCGGGGAGGAACCACCGCATGAGTGAAGTGGTCTACGACAAACGCGAAGTGAGTCGCGCCCGGTACGCCGTGGCCGCCGTCTTCGCCGTGCACGGCGCGGTCACCGGCTCTTTCGCGACCCGTGTGCCGTGGATCCAGGACCATGCGTCGGTGAGCGCGGGCCAGCTCGGCGTTGCCCTCGCCTTCCCCGCATTCGGCGCCGCCGTGGCGATGCCCGTGGCCGGCTGGGTGAGCCACCGCTTCGGCGCCCGTACCGCGCTGCGCGGCCTGCTCGCCCTCTGGACGCTCGCGCTCGTGCTGCCCTCGCTCGCGCCCAACCTGGTCGCGCTGTGTGTGGCGCTCTTCGTGTACGGCGCGACGGCCGGCATGGCGGATGTCGCGATGAACGCGCTGGGCGTCGAGATCGAGAACCGGCTCGGCAAGTCGATCATGTCCGGGCTGCACGGCATGTGGAGCGCGGGCGCCCTGATCGGCTCCGCGGCGGGCACGCTCGCCGCCCACCTGGGCTCCGACGCCCGCCTCCACCACCTGCTGGCCGCGGCGGTCCTCACGGTCGCGGGGCTGACCGCGTGCCAGGGCGTACTGGACCTGCGGCCCAGCGACGACGAGGAGCCGCCGCCGCGGTTCGCCCTGCCGCCGAGGTCGGCGCTGCTGATCGGCGCGGTCGGGTTCTGCGCGGTGTTCGCGGAGGGCGCGAGCCTCGACTGGTCCGCGGTCTATCTGCGCGACGTCCTCGACACGTCGGCGGGCCTGGCGGCCGCGTCCACCACGGGCTTCACGCTCACCATGGCGATCGCCCGGATCGCGGGCGACGCGGTGGTGGACCGGTTCGGCGCCGTACGCACCGTGCGCGTGGGCGGGGTGCTGGCCACACTCGGCGGTCTGCTCGTCGTGACCGCCTCACACCCCGCTGCGGCGATGGCCGGGTTCGCGCTGCTGGGCCTCGGCATCGCGGTCGTCGTACCGCTGGCCTTCGCCGCGGCCGGGCGCAGCGGGCCCAATCCGAGCCAGGCCATCGCGGGCGTCGCCACCATCACGTACACCTCGGGTCTGATCGCGCCCTCGGCGATCGGCTCGCTCGCCCAGGCGACCAGCCTGATCGTGTCCTTCGGGCTGGTGACGGTGCTGGCGTTCGGCCTGGTCGTCTTCGCGGGCGTGCTGCGCACGGGAGGCAGGGAGAGTGCCCGGGCCGGTGCACCGACGAGCGCGACGACGGCCGATCCGCGACCCTGAGCGGACGCGGCCGCGTCGCCTTGGACGGCCGCTCCGCCACTTGCCGACGACCCGACGAGAGGCTGTCGTGGCCGCGCACGGTGGGGCTCGGCGCCCAGCACGTGGTCTCCATGTTCGGCGCGTCCTTCGTGGCTCGGAACTAACATCACCGGCATTGCATAACCCCGCTCCGATCCGCCTCCGCCCCACCGTTCCGGCTCCCTCCTCCCGCGTCGCGGCCCCCGTCGAGCCCCAGCCTCCCGAGCAACGCCCCAAGCGAGGCGTCATCTACGTCCGGGTCTCTCATGAGCGGCCGGACATGATCAACCCGGAACTCCAGGTGGAGCACGCCCATAAGCCGGCGGAACGCGAGGGCATCGAGGTCGTACCCGATCCGGTCGTCGGCATCGGCAAGTCCGGCCGTGCCTTCGACAACCGCAGCATCGCCGAGATCATCGCGCTGGCCCGTGGGCGTGAGTTCGATGTACTGATCCTCTGGATCTGGTCCCGGTTCGTCTCATGACCGCCTACTCGGGGCACCTGCAGCAGTGGCTCGACGACGGCGACCTGGAGCTGACGCTGCTGTACAACCTGGACAGCACGCCCTCACTCAACGCCCACCCACTGGTGCGCGAGCGGCTGTGGGCGGTCACCCCCCGGTCGGCCGGCCTCCCCGCCGACCATCCCGTTCCGTTCACGGAGGCGGCGAAGCACCCGCTCGTCATGCCCGCCTCGGGGCATGCACTGCGGCGGCTGATCGACGCGGCGGCGGGGCGATCCGGGGCCGCCATGGACGTCATCGTGCAGACCAACTCGATGCGCGTGCAGAAGCAACTCGTCCAGGCAGGGCACGGCTGGACCGTCCTGCCCGGCGTGGGCATCGCCGACGATGTCGCGCGAGGCACGCTGAGCGCCGCGCCGCTGAGCGAGCCCAACGTGTGGCGCTCGGTCGTTCTCGGCACACCGCGCTCCGGGCGTACACCTCCCGCCGTGGAGGTCGTCGCACGCGAGCTGGTCCGCCAGATCAACTCCGCGGTGGCTCAGGGCAGATGGCCCTCGTCCCAGGTCCAGGGAGACGACACCCACACCGAGGGTGAGTGACTCGCCCGCCGCAACGCCCAAGAACGACGTCCAACACCGACACCCGAGAACACCGCCCTAGAAACCTGTGGGAACACCCATGACTAACACCGGTCACCAGCTCGACGCCGTCGCCCGTGCCCAGGACGGCACGGCGCTGGCCTGCCAGCAGCGGGGAGACGGGTATCCGCTGATCCTCCTTGCCGGACAGGCGAACAACCATCACTGGTGGGACCACATACGAGAGGACTTCCACGCCACGCACTCCACCATCACCCTCGACTACCGGGGCACCGGCGCCAGCGACAAACCCCAAGCGCCCTATTCGACACAGCAGTTCGCGGAGGACGTGATCGTCGTCCTCGACCACCTGGGCATCGAGCACGCCGATGTCTACGGAACGTCCATGGGCGGCCGGGTCGCTCAGTGGATCGCCGCCCGCCAGCCGGACCGGGTCCGACGCCTCGTCCTGGGCTGCACCTCCCCCGGCGGACCGCACGCCGTGGAGCGCGACGCCTCGGTACGGCGCGCCTTGGCGCAGGCCGACCCGGATGCCGCCCGCGAGGCGCTGATCGACCTGATGTACTCCCCCGACTGGCTCGCCGCCCACCCCGGCCCCTACACCACGCTCGGCGACCCCAACATGCCCCCGCACGCCCGCCGCGGCCACCTGCTCGCCAGCAACGGGCACGACGCCTGGGACGCCCTTCCCCTCATCACCGCGCCCACGCTGATCCTGCACGGCGACCAGGACCGGCTCACCCCGCCGGACAACCTCCCGCTGCTCGGCGCCCGCATCCCCGACACCCGCACCCACGTGTTCCCCGGCGCCCGGCACGCGTACTTCGAGGAATGCCGCACCGAGGCCACTGCTCTCGTCGCGGCGTTCCTCAACGAGGACTCGTAGCCGACCCCAGATCGCAGGGCTGCAACCGCTCGACATGCGCGCGACGTATACGGGCATCACGCCTTTCTATTGTTCAACCTCGCTCATCAGCGCTCATGATGCTGGGTACCTTGAGCCGACCGAGCACGGAGTCGCTACGGATGAGTCAGACACATGCCCCAGCCCCTGCATGGCAGGAGGACGTGTTCGCCGCGTTGAAGAAGCGCGGCGTCCAGCAGATCGCCTACGTCCCGGACTCCGGCCACTCCCACACCATCCGTGAGGCGCAGCGCGACCCCGCCATCCACGACGTGGTGCTCACCACCGAGGAGGAGGGCGTCGCCGTCGTCAGCGGGGCCTGGCTGGGCGGGCAGAAGGCGGTGCTGCTCATGCAGAGCAGCGGCGTCGGCAACTGCGTCAACATGTTCTCCCTGCTGCAGATGTGCCAGTTCCCCTTCCTCACGCTGGTGACGATGCGCGGCGAGTACGCCGAGTTCAACCCGTGGCAGAGCCCCATGGGCCGCACCACCCAGCAGGCCCTGGAACTCATGGGCATCACCGTCCTGCGCGCCGACCTCCCCGAGGACGTCGAGGAGACCGTCGAGGCGGCTCTGGACTCGGTGTTCGAGGCGGGCGAGCGCGTCGCCGTGCTGCTCGGACAGAAGCTGATAGGCCGCAAGAAGTGGGAGCGCAACTGATGACCGCCACGCAACTGATGACCGCCACCGACACCCTGCCCCGCCTCGACCGGCGCCACTTCGTCGCCGACCTGATTTCCCGCCTCCCCGAGGACGCACTGCTGGTTACCGGCCTCGGGTCACCGAGCTACGACGTGTTCGCCGCCGACGACCGCCCAGGCACCTTCTACCTCTGGGGCGCGATGGGCGCCGCCGCCCCGCTCGCCCTCGGCCTCGCCCTGGCCCAGCCGGACCGTCCGGTCGTGGCCATCACCGGCGACGGCGAACACCTCATGGGCATCGGCACGCTGGCCACCATCGGCGCCCAACTCCCGCCCAACCTCACCCTCGTCGTCCTGGACAACGCCCACTTCGGCGAGACCGGCATGCAGCCCAGCCACACCGGCCTGGGAACCGACCTCGTCGCCGTCGCCCAGGGCTTCGGCATCCAGGACGCGGTGCGCATCACCGACCTCGCCCAGGCCGAGGACCTCGCCGCCCGTATCCGCGCGCGCTCGGCGACGACGTACGCCCAGGTCCTGATCGACACCACCGAGCCGCCGCGCGCCCTGCCGCCACGTGACGGCGTCGCCAACAAGAACTCCTTCCGCGCCGCGCTCGGTCTGAGCACCTTCTAGCCGACGGGATCCCCTTCCATGCACCGCTACGAGTTGTTCATCGACGGGGAGAGCCGCAAGGCCGCTGGCGGTGAATGGTTCCCCACCGACAACCCCTACCTCGGCACCCCGTGGGCCGAGATCGCCAAGGGCACCGGGCAGGACGTAGACGACGCCGTCCGCGCCGCCCACCGCGCCATGCACACCGGCCCCTGGGCCGAACTCACCGCCAGCGCACGCGGCGCCCTGCTGCACCGGCTCGGCGACACGATCGCCGCCCACGCCCGTGAGCGGGCTGAGCTCGAAGTCCGCGACAACGGCAAGCTGTTCACCGAGATGCACGGCCAAGTCGCCTACATCCCCCAGTGGTTCCACTACTACGGCGGGCTCGCCGACAAGATCGAGGGCACCGTTCCGCCGCTGGACAAGAAGGGCTACTTCGCCTACACGAAGCCGTCATCGGCTTCGCGGCCCTGTTCGTCTACATGCTGCTGCAACCGGTCGCGGGCGCCCTGTCCGACCGATACGGCCGTCGCCCGGTCATGTTCGCCTTCTCCGTCTGCGGCATGTTCCTGACGGTTCCGATCATGACCGTGCTCGGGCGCACCGACAGTCCCTGGCTCGCGTTCCTCCTCATGACGCTCGCCCTGACCTTCCTCAGCGGGTACTCGGCGCTGGCCGCGATCATCAAGGCCGAGATGTTCCCCACCAAGGTCCGGGCCCTGGGCGTGGGCCTGCCGCACGCCCTGGTCACCGCCACCTTCGGCGGACTGACGGAACCGATCGCGCTGGCCCTGAAGAAAGGCGGCCACGAGACCACCTTCTTCTGGTACGTCACCGGATGCATCGCCCTGACCTTCCTGGCCACCCTCGTCGTACGCGAACCGTCCCGCACCTCCCTTCTGGAGGCCGGGGCGACCAGCGCGACGCCTGCCCCGTCAACGACCGCCCCGCTGACCTGACCACCCCACGAGGACACGACATGCCCGCCTCCCTCTCCTCCCACGTCGAGTCATGGCATCCCGAACCGACCACCGACAAGGACGCCCTGCCGCCCGACCCGGCGGCGGCCCTGTCGGCACTGCTGAACCTGCCCGACGCCGCCGCGAAGACCGGCGACCCGCTGCCACCCCTGTGGCAGTGGCTGTACTTCCTGCACTGGGCACCCCAACGGGCCCTCGGCCCGGACGGACACCTGCGTGACGCCCGCTTCCTGCCGCCCATCCCCAACCGTCGACGGATGTTCGCCGGCGGACGGTGCGAGATCACCGAGCCCCTGCGGCTCGGCGTGCCGGCCGAGCGCGTAAGCAGCCTGGCCGCCATCACCCCCAAGCAGGGGCGCAGCGGTGAGCTGCTGTTCGTCACCGAGCGGCAGGAATTCCGGCAGAACGGCCGCACCTGCCTGATCGAGGAGCAGGACATCGTCTACCGGTCGGGCGACGGCTCCGCACCGCGGCACCCGGCCGCTCTCGCCGACTCGGCCGTCCCGAAGGCGGAAGGCCCGTGGCAACTGCGTCTGCAACCAGAGGAGACCCTGCTCTTCCGGTTCAGCGCGCTCACCGCCAACGCCCACCGCATCCACTACGACACGCCGTACGTACGCGATGTGGAGGGCTACCCAGGTCTCGTCGTCCACGGCCCGCTGCTGGCCCTGCTCATGCTGGAACTGGTCCGCAGCAACGCCCCCGAGCGGCAGATCCGCTCCCTGACCTACCGGCTGCACCGGCCGGCGTTCGTGGGCGAGCACCTCCTCGCCGACGGCGCGCCCACCGACGACCATGCCCGGCTGCACATCGCCACCCACCGCGAAGCCCGGCACGCCACCGCCGAGGCGACCTTCGCATGAGCCACCCGGACAGCGACCGTATCGCCGCCGCACGGACCCTGCTCTTCGTCCCCGGTGACCGGCCCGACCGCTTCGCCAAGGCAGCGTCCTCCGGCGCCGGCCTCGTCATCATCGACCTGGAGGACGCCGTCGCCCCCGGCGACAAGGACAGCGCCCGCGACAACGCCGCCGCCTGGCTGGCCCTCGGCAACAGGGCCGTCGTACGGATCAACCCGCCCGGCACTCCCTGGTTCGAGGCGGACCTGGCACGGGCGGCCGACCACGGCTGCCCCCTCATGGTGCCCAAGGCTGAGGACCCGTACGCCCTCGCGGAAATCGCCGCCCGCACGGCCGGGCGCTGCCCGCTGATCCCGCTGGTCGAAACGGCCCTCGGCATCGAGCGAGCGGGCGAGGTGTGCGCCGTCCCCGGAGTCGTCCGCGCGGCCTTCGGCAACGTGGACCTGGCCGCGCAGCTGGGCGTCGCCCACGACGACCATCTCGCCCTCGCCCATGCTCGCTCCCGGCTGGTCCTCGCCTCCGCCGCGGCGGGCGCCCACCCTCCCGTCGACGGCGTCACCACCGCCGTACGAGATCTGGATGCGCTCGACGCCGACGTCGCGCACGCCCGGCGCCTCGGATTCACCGGCAAGCTCTGCGTCCATCCGGCTCAAGTGCCGACCGTCACCGACGGGTTCACCCCCACACCGGACGAACTGCGCTGGGCCCGCCGCATCCTCGACGCCGGAGAGTCGGTCACCACGGTCGACGGGCAGATGGTCGACCGGCCCGTGCTGGAACGCGCGCGGGGCGTCCTGGCCCGGGCGGAGGAGCCGCACACCGCAGGCTGACGCCGCCCGCCGAGACCGGATCCGCACCCCGGCTCGGCGGGACCCGTGCGGTGTGTGAAGGGGGGCGGGCGCTGATTGAGGGCACCGCCCGCCCCCTACGTGCCTAGATCGTCTCCTGCCGGTGGGCCGATGCGTGGAGCAGGAACTCCTCCACCATCGGCTCGTGCGCGCCGGCCCGGGAGACCAGGGACAGTTCGACGATGTCTGCGGAGTCGGTGAGGGGCCGGTAGGCGATGGGTCCCTGGATCGAGCGGACCGCCACGTTCGGTACGAGCGTGACCCCGAGGCCGCAGGCCACCATTGCCAGCTGGGTCAGGATCGAGTTGGCGATGTGACGTGCCTCGGGGGTGAACCCGGCTCGGCGGCAGGTCGCCATGAGCTGGTCGTGGTAGTCGGGGGACGCCTCGCGCCGCAGCCATACCCAGGGCTCGTCCGTGAACCGCGCGAGCTCGACCGGCTCTGCGGTGTCCCCGGCGAGGGAATGCCGTTCCGGCAGCGCAATGACGAATTGGTCGTGGCGCCAGGGCTGCACGCGCAGGCCGCGCACCGGCGCGCTGGGCCGGATGACGGCGAGGTCGATCTCGTGCCGGGCGACGGCTTCCTGGCCCTCCCCGGTGTCGACCTCCGTGAGATGCAGGTCGACACGGGGACGGGCGTCCCGGAAAGCGGACAGCGTGCCCAACAAGGGCTCGCTGAGGGCCGAGGTCACCACCCCGATCCGCAGCATGCCCACCAGGCCGGCCTCGGCCTGGGCCGCCACCTCATGGGCGTGCCGGGCGGCCGCCACCAGCTTGCGGCACTCCTCGGCGAACGCCCGGCCGGTCTCGGTCAGCCTGACCCGCCGTTCACTGCGGTCGAACAGCCGCACGCCCAGCTGACGTTCCAGCTGGAGGATCGCCTGACTCAGCGGCGGCTGCGACATCCGCAGCTGCTCCGCGGCCCGGCCGAAGTGGAGGGTCTCGGCGACGGCGAGGAAGTAGCGGGCCTGGCGAACCTCGATCATCAGTCGCTCCGCATATCAGTGAGAGATGAAACCAGACCTTCAGTATATGAAGCTGCGTTGCTTGACTGCGTGACATGACAGCTGGAGATTCCTTGTTGACGCGGTTCGCGGCGCTGGACAGCGCGACCGTGTCCGATGCCCTCGACGCCTGCGGACTCCCGCCGGGACAGGGCGGGCTGCGTCCGATGTGGGGCACGCCCAAGGTGGCCGGGTTCGCGCGGACCGTCGAGCTCGAACCTCTGACCGGCGAGCACGGCGGTGCCCACATCCTCACGAGCGCGATCGCCGGGGCCGGTCCCGAGGACGTCGTCGTGGTGGCGGGCGGCGGCCGCACGGACGTGTCGTCGTGGGGCGGCATCGTCAGCGTCGGCGCCTCGGTGCGCCGCGTCCGCGGTGTCGTCACGGACGGTGCCTGCCGGGACGTGGCACAGGCACGCGAACTCGGCTTTCCCGTGTTCGCGCGCGCCCAGGTGCCGGTGACCGCGCGAGGCCGGCTGCGGCAGAAGTCGGCCGGTGAGCCGGTGTCGCTGGGTGAGGTGACCGTCAACCCGGGTGACGTGGTGCTGGCGGACGAGGACGGGGTCGTGGTCGTGCCCCGCGACCGCGCCGACGAGGTCCTTCGGGCCGCCCGGCGGCTCGCCGACCGGGAGGCGGCCATCGAGGCCGAAGTGCGGGCCGGGGCGCCACTACCGGAGGCGATGCGGGACGCCCGCCTGGCCGGAACGGAGGCAAAGTGATGAGTGACCTCGTGGCACGCCTGCGCGCGCTGCCCACCGCCGCGATCTCCGACGCCCTCGACCGAACCGGCATCGAGGGCGCGCTGCACGGCCTCGCCCCGCTGTCGAACGACTTCCGCGCGGTGGGCCCGGCCTTCACCGTCCGCTACGCCCCCGTCGACAACACCGCCGGCGGCACGGTCGGCGACTTCCTCGACGACGTCCCGCCCGGGTCGGTCGTCGTCATCGACAACGGCGGCCGCACCGACGTCACCGTCTGGGGCGGCATCATGACCGAGGTCGCCGCCCACCGAGGCATCGCCGGCACCGTGATCAACGGCGTCTGCCGCGACGTGTCGGCGTCGTTGGCGCAGAACTACCCGCTGTTCAGCCGAGGCCGGTTCATGCGGACCGGCAAGGACCGGGTGCGCCTGGTGGCCGTCGGCGAGCCGGTGCCCGTGAACGGCATCGAGGTCCGCCCCGGCACTCTCATCTGCGCCGACGCCGACGGCGTGGTCGCCGTGCCCGCCGCCGAGGCAGACCGGATCGCCGAAACCGCCGAGCGGATCGAGCGGGTCGAGGCGGACATCGTCGCGGCCGCGCGCGCCGGCGGCACCCTGCGCGCGGCCCGGGAGACGTTCGGCTACCACACCCTCCAGACAAGGACCCAGGCATGACGGACGCGGCCCGCGGTCACAGCACGGCCACCCTCCACGAGGCATCCGCCTCCCGAGCGCACGCCGTCGACCCGTCCCTGCGCGCCGCCTGGGCGGGGGCGCGCGTGGCGGGGCCGGCGTTCACGGTGCAGGGCATCGGCGGCGACAACCTCGCCCTGCACCGCGCGGTGGCCACGGCCCCCGCCGGCAGCGTCCTCGTCGTCGACCTTCAGGGCGCCCGGCACGGGCACTGGGGCGAGATCCTCGCCGTCGCCGCCCAGCAGCGCGGCATTCTCGGCCTGGTCGTGGACGGCGGCGTACGGGACACGGCGGAGCAGGCGGAGCTGGGCTTCCCCCTCTTCGCCCGGCACGTCACCGTGGTCGGCACCGGCAAGGACCACCCCGGCCACTTCGGCGTCCCCGTACGCGTGGGGGATGTCGTCGTACGACCCGGCGACCTCGTCGTCGGCGACGCGGACGGCGTGGTGGTCGTCCCCGCGGAAGCGGTCGACGAGACCCTCGATGGGGCCGACGCCCGGGTCACCGCCGAGCAGCGAGCCCTGGAAGCCATCCGCACGGGCGTGACGACACTCGAGTACTACGGCCTGCCGGCAGGCTGAACCGACGGCGATCCGCCGTCACCGAGCGCGGCGTGCCACCGGAGCACCACAGGCTCACGGGCGGCACGCCGCGCCTTTGACTTCCTGGCGTCGGGCTGTGCTTTCGGGATCTTCAGCGCTGGGTGCGGGCGTGGAAGTCGGCGATCCGTTCCCAAAATGCGACGGGATTGGAGTACATCGGCCAGTGGCCGCTGTGCGGGATCTGAGCCAACTCGACGCCGTTCGCGGCGAGTTTCGTCAGGTACGACAGGGAGGAGTTCTGCTCGCCGTACAGGAACATGCGCGGGACGGGCAGCGCGAGGAACTTCGTCATCAGGTCGCCGTGATCGGACAGGTCGACCATCGACTCGAAGACGCCGCGGACCGCGCCGGGACGGACCTTGTGACGCAGGCTCGCCGCGTACAGGGCGCTGGAGAACTGCGGTGAGCGGCGTACCCGAACCGCGAAGTCGGCCAGGAAGTGCTCGGGGTCGTCCGCCGGGTGCGTGACGATCTGCCGGCTCAGGAAGCAGTCCTCGGAGGCCAGGTTGCCTTCGACGTCGACGAAACTGAGGACGCGGTCGGGCTCCTGATGAGCCAGCAGCAGGGCGGTCAGACCTCCCATGGAGTGCCCGACCAGGTGGAACCGCATGATCCCCGCCCGTGCCAGAACCGCCTGGGCGGTTCGCACCAGGAACGGAATCGAGATCGCGGACAGATCCTCACACGCGGTCTCTCCACAGCCCGGCGCGTCGTAGGCGAGGAACGGGCGTCCGGCGAACGCGGAGTGCAGGGCGATGTCGGCGTAGTCCTCCTTGGTGGAGCCGAACCCGTGCAGAAGGACGACGGGGGTACCGTTGCCGTCTCGGCGGACCGCGGCGACGGCGAGATCCACGCCGTCGACCCGCAGGTCGAGGCGTTCGTTCATCACTGCCATGACTTCGAGTCCATCAGACGCTGTCCATAGACTCCAAGTCTGATTGTGACTGCTGACGATATGGACAGCGTCCTGAGGTGGCTCAGCCGGACAGGGCCCGGCGGTAGACCGCCGGATCGACGTTGCCGCCCGACGCCACGAGCGCCACGACCTTCCCCCGCACGTCCATCTTCCCGGACAACAGCACCGCCAGGGACGCGGCGGCGCCCGGCTCCAGCACAATCTTCAGGAGGCGGTGGGCCACGCCCATGGCGGCCAGGGCTTCCTCGTCGGTGACGGTCAGGCCGCTCACGTCGTAGCCGCTGAGGACGGCCAGAGGGCGCGCGCCGGCCACCGGGCCGGAGATCGCGTCCATCACCCCGCCCGGCGGCCGCGGGTTGGAGCAGACGCGGCCGGTCGCCAGGGACCGGGCCATCTTGTCGAAGCCGGACGGTTCGACGATGTGGTTCGACAGGCCCTCGAACGCGTGGTTGAGAGCGGTGATCACGCCGGAGGACAGGCCGCCGCCGCTGCAGTTCACCAGGACCGCGTCCGGTGTCAGGCCCAGCTCGCGCGCCTGCTCGGCGATCTCCAGGCCGACGGTGCCCTGCCCCGCCATGACCCTGACGTCGTCGAAGGGTGGGATCAGCGTCATCCCGCGTTCCTGAAGGATCTTCCCCGCAACCTCGCCCCGGTCCTCGGTCTCCGGGTCGTAGAAGACGGTCTCGGCGCCCCACCAACGGCAGTTGTCGACCTTGATGCGGGGCGCGTTGCGCGGCATGACGATGACGGCAGGGCAGCCTGCGAGCCGGGCCGCGGCAGCCACGCCCTGGCCGTGATTGCCCGCGGAGTAGGTGACGATCCCGGCGCGGCGCACGTCCTCGTCCACGGTGAGCACGGCGTTGAGCGCTCCGCGTACCTTGAACGAGCCGGTCAGCTGCAGGCATTCGGCCTTTACCAGGACACGGCCGCCGACAAGCTTGTCAAGCATCGGGGAGTTCAACAGGGGGGTCCGCACGACGTGGCCGGCCAGGCGCTTCGCGGCCTCGCAGATGGCATCGATGCCGAAGCCGGGCACCATGTCGTCGGTCACTGTTCCACCTCGAAAAGCGTCTCGATCTCGACCGGCGCCCGCCGCGGCAGGGCCGCCGCCCCGACCGCGGCGCGGACGTGGCGGCCCCGTTCGCCCAGGACCAGGACCAGCAGGTCGGAGGCACCGTTCATGACGAGCGGCTGGTCGGCGAAATCACCGGCGCACCGGACGTATCCCGTCAGCTTCAGTACGCGGAGGCGGTCGAAGTCGCCGTCGCAGGCGAGGCCGGCCGTTTCACACGGACGGACCGCCAGCTCCGGAGACGGGAACGGGCAGGAGCGGGGGCCGTTGAGAGCCCCGCTCACGCGCGTGCGTGCCCGTGAGCGCGTTGGCCCGCTACGACGTCTTCTGGTCGTCGTACTCCGTCAGTCCTCCGTCCAGGAGCGCTGGCTCGTGCGTGCCGGCGGCCTTGGAGAGCCAGTGAAGGGCATGGTAACCGGTCAGTACCAGGAGGGTGCCGAGGGCGATGCCGTTGAGCTCGAAGTTGTCGGTGAACTTCAGGCTCACGCCACCGATCCCGACGATGACGCCGGCGGCGGCCGGGATCAGGTTGAGCGGCTGGCCGAAGTCGACCTTGTTCCGGACCCAGATCTGGGCGCCGAGCAGGCCGATCATGCCGTAGAGGATGACGGTGATGCCGCCGAGGACGCCGCCCGGGATCGCCACGACGAACGCGCCGAACTTCGGACAGAGACCGAAGAGCAGGGCGAAGAACGCGGCGCACATGTAGGCGGCGGTCGAGTAGACGCGAGTGGCGGCCATGACCCCGATGTTCTCGGCGTACGTGGTGGTCGCCGGGCCACCGGCGACAGTGGAGACCATGGTGGCCGCGCCGTCCGCCGCGATGGCTGTACCGAGCTTGTCGTCCAGCGAGTCGCCGGTCATCTCGCCGACGGCCTTGATGTGGCCGGTGTTCTCGGCGACCAGGGCGATCAGGACCGGGAGGGCCACGACGATCGCCGACGCGCTGAAGGAAGGGCCGTGCATGTCGGGGAAGCCAATCCAGTCGGCTTCCTTGACCGGGGTCAGGTCGAGGCGCCAGTGGTCGACGACCTTGCCGGTGCCGTCAGCGGAGTGGATCTTGCCCAGGGTGGCGTCGAGGATCCAGGAGAGCACGTAGCCGAAGACCAGGCCCAGGAAGATCGCGATACGCGACCAGAAACCACGCAGGACGACCAGCGCCAAGCCGGTGAACAACATCGTGGCAAGCGCGGTCCACTGGTCCTGCGGCCAGTAGGTGCCCGCAGCCACCGGAGCGAGGTTGAAGCCGATCAGCATGACGACGGCGCCCGTGACCGCCGGCGGGAGCACCGCATGGATGATCTTGGCACCCACGCGCTGCACCAAGAGGCCGACGACGGTGAGGGCGAGACCCACCACGAACAGCGCACCGGTCACCTCGGCCGGGCCGCCGCCCTGGCTGCCGATCACCGCGGCGACGCCGACGAAAGAGAGCGACGAACCCAGGTAGCTGGGCACCCGTCCGCGCGTGATCACCAGGAACAGCAGGGTGGCGACACCCGAGGCCATAAGGCCGAGGCTCGGGTTCAGACCCATGAGCACAGGGGCGACAAAACAGGCGCCGATCATCGAGACGACATGCTGGGCGCCGAGCCCAATCGTCCGGGTCCAGGTAAGTCGCTCGTCCGGCCGGACGACCTCACCTGGTCTCAGGTGTCGGCCATCTCCGTGCAGCTTCCAACCAAAACCCGCCATTTAGCACTCTCCGTTCGTGTACTTACCGAACGGAAAGTACAAGATGAGCAGTCAACCGTTCGCACCAACCCGGGCTAGCCCCCAGCCGGTCCGCCATCCGCGTGACCTGGCCCGCTTGCCGGGGATCTACCGGGTTCCACGTCGACAATGGTACGGGGGCTCGTTCGCACCCCCATTCAGTGATGCAAACAGGTTGCAACATTCGTTGCGCCGGCCCTGATGGGTCTCGACCCGAACCTCGCGATCATGATGTCGGGCCTCGCGACGGTCATCTTCCTGCTGGCCACGCGCGGCCGGGTGCCCAGCTACCTGGGCTGTTCACTGTCCTTCGTGGGCGTGGCGGCGGTGATCAGGGCGCAGGGCGGTTCGAGCGCCGTGGTGACCGGTGCCGTGTTCGTGGTCGGCATCGCGCTGTTCCTCGCCGGGCTCGCGGTGCAGCGGTTCGGGGCGCGGATCATCCACGCCACCATGCCGCCGATCGTCACCGGCGCGGTGGTCATGCTGATCGGCTTCAACCTGGCGCCTGTCACGTCCGCGACGTACTGGCCGCAGGACCAGTGGACGGCGCTGCTGACCATGCTGTTCACCGGTTTGGCCGTGGTGTGCCTGCGCGGTTTCTGGTCGCGCATCGCGATCTTCCTGGGGCTGATCTTCGGTTACGCTTCCTGGGGCTGATCTTCGGTTACGGCATCTCGTGGGTCTTCGACCGCGTCTTTCGGCAAGATCCACTCGGTGAGCGGCGGTACCGAGGCCGTCGACCACTGGCGTCTGGACTGAAGTTCACCGACAACTTCGAGCTGAGCGGCATCGCCCTCGGCACGCTCGTCGTCATCAGCGGCTACCACGCGCTCCGCGCCATGGCCCCCGCCCACCTCAAGACGCAGGAGCCGCTGCTCGACGCCGGCACCTCGACGTACGACAAGGACGCCGAGAAGGATGGGCCGGCCAGGAGACGGCCGGGCAGGAAGCGGCTGGGCAGCAGGCGGGCGACGACGCGTCGAAGGGTCAGCCGCCCGTCACCAGGTCGTAGGCGTAGCCCGGGGTGAAGGTGCCCGGCGTGCCCTTGCAGCCGTCGGACTCCCCGGGCAGCTTGACCCAGAGGTAGGCGTCGATACGGGACTGTCCGGTACGTAACGTCGGCACCTGTCCGAGCTTGCGGCCCGCCGGGTCGCACCACTCGCCCTCGGGTGGGGCACCGTTCCCGTTCCGGCTGGTGTCGATGACGGCGCCCAGGCTCGACGGGCCGCCCAGCGCCGACAGGATCTGGCGGGCGTAGGCCGCCTCCTCGGCGGTGCGGTGGAAGTTCGAGACGTTGGTGAAGACGCCGTCGGACGAGGCGGCCGACGCCGCGCCCGCCTGCCGCAGCCGGGCCGCCTGCGTGGCTGCCGCGTTCCAGCCGGAGTGGCCCGCGTCGTAGTAGACCCTGGCCCTCGGGTTGGCCGCCTTGAGGACGCGGCCCGCGCGGGCCAGCGACGCGTACCGCCGCGCCCGGTCGCCCGCCGACAGGCAGTCGATCAGGGCGAGGGAGTCGGGTTCCAGGACCACGATGACCTCACCGGAGCCGAGCCCGGCGGCGAACTTGTCGATCCACCCGTCGTACGCGCCGAGGTCGGGCGCCCCGCCCTGGGACGCGCCCCCGCAGTCGCGGTTCGGAATCGCGTACGGCACGACGACCGGCACCCGGCCGCTCGCCGCGGCCGTCGAGGTGACCGCACGCACGCGTGAGGTGATCGTCGACGGCGTGTAGTCGGCGAACCACACCGCGGCCGGCTGGTCGGCGATCCGCGACTCGATGAGCGGCCGCCGCGGATCGCTGCGGTTGGCCCGGACCCAGTCGAGTACCTGCGAGTCGTTGTGCCGGTACAGGCGGGCCGACACGGCGGGTGCGGCGGCCGCGGTCGTCTTGGGCGCCTTCGGGGTGGCCTTGGCCTTGGGTGAGGGCTTGGACGAGGACTTGGAGGGCGACGGTGAGGCCGAGGTGGTGGACGGGGACGCGCTGGGCACCGCGGGCAGCGGCTGGAGGCTCGGCGACCGCGTCACCGTCGGCCGCGCCTCGTCCGTTCCGCCGCCCTGGTCGAGGGCGTTGACCAAGCCTGTGACCGTGCCGACGGCGACCACGACCGAGGCTGCCGCGGCCATGGCACCGCGGCCGGTGCGCCCGCGCCGCTTCCTGCGTTCCGCCAGGCGCTGCGCGCGTGGGCCTGACACGTGCTGTTCCCCCTCTTCTCCGTGACGCTCCCCTGCGCCACAGTCGTTGTCTGCCGGTGCCGGTGGCGTTCCCCCGTTCTGGGGAAGCCCGTGGCCCGGCGGCACGCGCGTCAGCCTATGGCTGGGACCCTGCCCCCATGGCGCAGTTGGAACAGTTCACACATTCGCCCCACGGGGTCGACGCGGTGGTGGCGCGGATGCGCGCGCTCGGCGCGGCCTGGCCGGACCATGACGGCGTAGCGGTCTTCAACCGCGTCTACTTGGCCGTCACACTGGAGGTCGACCGGCTCATCGACACAGGGCAGTTCCCCGATCCGCGAGCCGCCGCCACGCTGGACGTTCGGTTCGCCGAGCGCTATCTCGCGGCGGTCGACGCGGTGGCCGGGGAACGCCGCCCGCCCGCGTGCTGGCGGCCGCTGTTCCAGTACCGGCGCCATCCCGGAGTACGTCCGATGCAGTTCGCACTCGCGGGCATCAATGCGCACATCGGGCACGATCTGGCGCTCGCGGTCGTGGACACCTGTCGTACGCTCGGCTGCGAACCGTCCGAGATGGAGGACGAGTTCGACCGTGTGGGCGATCTCCTCGTGTCGCTGGAGGAGCGCATCCGCGAAGATCTGATGCCCGGTCCCGATCTCCTGCAGATCGCCGATCCGCTGACGCATCTGCTCGGCTCCTGGAGCCTGGAACGAGCGCGGGACGGCGCATGGGCGGCGGCCCGGGCACTCTGGGCACTGCGGGAACTCCCGGAGGTCGTCGAGGAGTTCACCCAGCGGCTCGACGCAGGCGTGGGGCTGGTCGGCCGCATGCTGCTCACCCCGCTCCCGGACTGACCGGGATCGCGGCCCTCTCCGCAGGAGCGCGGTTGTACTGATCCCGCCATGACGGGTCGTCAACGCCTGGAATTCCTGTGCGTCCGCTGTACGTTGACGAGCTGGACCTGATGCGGACCACAACCGCGCCGGGCAGCGGCCCGGCGTACACGGCGCGCGGCGCCGCGACCGGACCCGATGCGAAGGAGCACAGGCATGGCGATTCCCCTCGGACTGGCACTCCCGCAGCTGAAGCAGTACGACCTTGGACGCGACGTGCCCGCGGTGGCGAAGGCCGCCGAGGACATCGGATACCAAAGCCTGTGGGTGTTCGAGCGGATCCTGTTCCCCGAGCCTGCGACGCAGGGCCTCTACGGCATCCCGGGCCTGGCCTGGCCCGACGAGTACCGCTCGGTGGCCGACCCGCTGGTGACGCTGACACTGGCCGCGGCCGTCACCGAGCGGGCGCGGCTGGGCACCAGCGTGCTGATCGCCCCGCTGCACGTGCCCTTCCAGCTGGCCCGTTCACTCGCCACGCTGGACGCCGCGAGCGGCGGCCGGGTGGTGGCCGGGTTCGGCACGGGCTGGTCCCTCGACGAGTACGCGGCCGCGTCGGTGGCGCCCTTCGAGCAGCGCGGCAAGGTCCTGGACGAGCTGCTCGACGTGTGCCGGGCGGTCTGGGGCCCGGACCCCGTGGCGTACGAGGGATCGCTGACCAGGATCGCGCCGTCGGAGGTGGGCCCCAAGCCCGCCCGGCCGATTCCGGTCCTGCTCCCGGCGAACAGCCCCCGTGCCCTGCGCCGGCTCGTGGAGCGCGCCGACGGCTGGATGCCGGTCGGCATGGGCGCCGAGCGGCTGGCCGCCGACTGGCGGAAGGTCCAGGACCTGGCCGCGGAGAAGGGCCGCACGGAGCCGGTGCAGAGCGTCCTCCGGGTCAACGCGCAGTACTCCGCGAAGGCGTACGAGGGCGAGGACCGTGCCCCCTTCCAGGGGAACGCCGAGCAGATCTCCGAGGATCTCGTGGCGCACGCCGAGGTCGGTCTCGACGAGATCTTCCTCGAGCTCAGTGGCTCAGCGCGGGATGCGGAGGAGCTCAAGGACGTGGCGGCCGAGGTGTACGAGACGGCGCGGGCGGCCGGGGTCTGAGCCGCCGGACCGGTCGGCGGCACTCCGACCGGTGACCGGGGCGGGAACCCAGGAGCCCGTAGGTGCCTCAGGCTCCGCGGCATCCGCGGCATCCGCGGGTTTCCCGCCCGCCCGCTTCCCGTCAGTCCTCGGGCAGTTCGACCGGCGCGATCTCGTCGTACACGTCGCCTGGCCCCGGGTTCGTCGGGTCGGTCGCCCCGCCCAGCTGGTGCATGACGGCCCACACGGCGTTGAGCGCGGTCTGCACGGCGCCCTCGGCCCAGCCCGCCGTCCAGGAGATGTCGTCACCGGCGAGGAAGATGCCGCGCTTGTCCTCGGGGAGGCGGTCCTGCATGAAGTGGGTGAACAGGCGCCGCTGGTAGCGGTAGTGGCCCGGCAGGTTGGCCTTGAACGCGCCCATGAAGTACGGCTCGTTCTCCCAGGACACGGTCACCGGGTTGCCGATGATGTGCTTCCGGATGTCGACCTTCGGATAGATCTCGCCGAGCGACTTGAGCATGACCTCCATGCGCTCGTTCGCCGACAGCGGCAGCCACTTCAGGCTGTCGTCGCACCAGGTGTAGGACAGGCAGATGACGGCGGGCTGGTCGGGCCCGTTGTCGAGCAGGTAGGTCCCGCGCGTCATTCGGTCGGTGAGCGTCATCGACATGACGTCCCGCCCCGTCTCCTCGTCCTTGTCGAGCCAGAAGGGCCGGTCGACGGGCACGAAGAGCTTGCTGGACTCCATGTAGTGGGTGCGCTCGATCGCCGTCCAGTGGTCGATCGGGAAGAGCTCGTCGTCGCACGCGATCTTGGACAGCAGCATCCAGGACTGGGCGGTGAAGATCACGGCTCGGTAGGAGCGGATGTCACCGGAGGCGTCCGTGACGGTGATGCGGTTGCCGGCGGTGCGGTGCAGCCGCGTCACGGCCGGACGGGGCTCGCCGTTCACGTGCAGGGACTTGAGCGAGGTGCCGTAGGGCCAGTGGACGATCTTCTCGGGCTCGCGCTCCCACAGCCGCAGCGGAAGCTGCTGGCTGCCGCCGACGATGCCGCGGTGGTGGTCGTCCGCCTCGGTGTAGACGACGCGGAGGATCTCCAGGATGGAGTTGGGGAAGTCGGTGTCCCAGCCGCCGGTGCCGAAGCCGACCTGGCCGAAGATCTCGCGGTGCCGGAAGGACTTGAAGGCCTCCGAGTCGCAGAGGAAGCCGTAGAAGGTCTGGTTGTCGAGCTTCTCGACGAGCCGGGACCAGATCTCACGGATACGCGGGACGTCGCGCTCCCGCAGGGCCCGGTTCATGTCGGAGAAGTCGGCGCCCTCCTCCAGGCAGGCGTTCCAGGCGTTCGCCACGTCTCGGTAGACCTGCGGAAGATCGTCGAGGGTCTCGGCGTAGTGCGACTCGCCCTTGAGATCGACGACCGTGGACGGTGTGGCCTCGGCGAGCGGGTTCGGGAAGGCCCGGGTCTCCAGGCCCACCAGGTCGATGTAGTGCTGGAGCGCCGTCGAGGACGGCGGGAAGCGCATCGCGCCCATCTCGGCGGTGAGCGAGGGGTCGCAGCCGTCGAAGCCGACGGTCCGCAGCCGCCCGCCGATCCGGTCGGCCTCGTAGACGACCGGCTTGAGGCCCATCTTCATGAGCTCGTACGCGGCCACGATGCCCGACAGCCCGCCGCCGACGACGGCGACCTCGGTGCCGTGCTCGGTCGCGGGTATCTGGCCCAGCCCCGCGGGGTGCGCGAGGAAGTCGTCGTACGCGTACGGGAAGTCCGGCCCGAACATGGTGATCGGCGGCTGCGCGTCGTCTGCGTGCTGGACGGCGTTGGGCACCGTGGACGTCATGGGGTACGGACTCCTTGCGTGAAGACTCTCGGGGGCGGGCGGCGCGCAGGCGGGCGTGCTGGTGGTTCAGACGGCGCTTGGTTCTGACGGCGCTTGGAACAGACGGGGCTTGGTTCAGAGGGGACTTGGTTCAGATGAGGGACCCGTAGAGGCCGGGGCGCCGGTCCTTCAGATACGGGTTCACCTCGCGTGAGGCCGCGAGAAAAGCGGGGTCGGCGTCGGCGAAGACCAGTTCCTCACCGCGTCCCGCGCGTGTGCGGGCGACCCCGTCCGGCCCGGCCAGCGTGGAGAGCCCGACGAAGTCGAACTCCCCTTCCTGGCCGACGCGGTTGACGTACGCCACGTACATCTGGTTCTCGAAGGCCCGCACCGGGACCACGCACTCGGCGACGAACTGGAACGGGTGCATCTGGGCCGTGGGCACCAGCAGCAGGTCCGTGGCCGCGAGGGCGTGGGCACGGACGTTCTCCGGGAACTCGACGTCGTAGCAGATCATCAGGCCGACGCGGAGACCGTTCAGCTCCGCCTGCACCACCGGTTCGTCGCCCGGCGTGAAGTGGTCCCGTTCGAAGCAGCCGAAGAGGTGGGTCTTGCGGTAGTTGGCGAGGCGGGTGCCGTCGGCCGCGATGAGCTGGGCGGAGTTGAAGACCAGGTCCCCTGAGCGCTCGGGGTAGCCGTAGGCGATCGCGAGGCCGTGCCGTCCGGCGATCCCCGCGATCGCGTCGGCGGACTCTCCGTCGGCGGGCTCGGCGAGCCGGGCGATGTCTTCACCGATCGCATACCCGGTCAGGAACATCTCCGGCGCCACCAGCAGCCCCGCCCCAGCGGCCCCTGCCCGGCCCGCGGCCTCGTCGAGGACCTTGAGGTTCTCGACGACCGAACCGGGTCGGCCGGAGCTCTGGAGCAGGGCGGTGCGCATGCGTGTTCCTCACCGTGGGACGGGGATTCGGGGGCCTCAAAGACGGTACGGTCCGGCATCCGGGCCGACAAGGCGGAGCCGTTGCGCACCGGAGCACGAATCGTTGCGTCCCACCCGGGGTCGGCAGCGATTCGTTGCGCGCCCGGCCGGCGGGGGCCCTTTCCACCAGAGGCGCAGGTCAGGGCCCCTTTCGGCTAGAGGCCAAGGTCCCGGGAACGCGGGTAGGGGCGGCGCGGGTTCCCAGGAGCGCGTGCCGGGCGCGGGCGGCCTCACCCCGGTGCCGTGGGAGCCGAGGTGTCGGCTGTGCGAGCCGTCCGGGCTGAAGTCCTCCTGGTGGCCAGGATCAGCGCCGTCACCAGATAGGGCACCGCGAACAGGGCGAAGACGGTGCCGTGCGCGGCCGTCGAGCCGATCACCGCGTACCCGCCGTACACCGCGACCGTGGTCAGGTCGGTGCCCACACCGGCCACCGAGGTCAGGGTGGCCCGGCCGGTCCCCTCGATGCGCTGCTGGAGCCGGGCGTCGGCCAGGACGCTCGCCAGCTGGAAACCGCCGAAGGCGATCGCCACCAGCGCGATGCCGGCCGGGGTCCGCGCCACCGCACCCGCGGCCAGGGCCAGCGCGGAGCCCGCCAGCAGCCCGGCAAGTCCACCCGTGCCCAGCCGCTGTCCCGCGCCGGCCAGCAGACCGCCGACCGTCGCCGCTGCCCAGACCAGCAACAGCAACTGCGGTACGGCGCCTTCCGGTACGCCGGTGTCGCGCACCAGCAGCGGCGTGTACTCATCGAGCGCGCCCCACACGGCGGTGACGGCGGGGACGAGCAGCAGGGCACCGCGTACTGACCGGTTGCCGCGGGCTTCGGCGAGTCCGGCCCGCAGGGTCCGGGCCCACCCGTCGCCGGGCTCGTCAGCCGAGGGCTTGTCGCTCGAGGGCTCCTCAGCCAACGGCTCGTCGGTCGAGGGCTCCTCAGCCGAGGGCGCGTCGGTCGAGGGTTTGTCCACGGCGGCAGTCGGCGCCGTCCGCTGCTCCGGGAACCGGGACGCGGCGACCGCGGCCAGCAGACATGCCAGCACGCTGGCGAGCCCCACGGCCGGATAGCCGCCGGCCGCGAACACCGGCCCGGCCAGCCCCATCGCCGCCATCACGCCCACCAGCCCGGCCGCCCGGGCCCGGCCCATCGCGTGCGCGTACCGGTCGGCCGAACCGAGCCGGTCGAGTTCCTCGTACACCAGTGCTTCCAAGGCACCGGAACTCAGCGCTCCCTTGGCGCCCCAGAGCACGAAGCCGAGGGCGAACGCCCAGTACGACGGGGTGAGCACCCACAGGACGAAGCCGGTGGCGGTGAGCAGCGGCCCGAACCACAGCAGCACGCGCCGCGAGGCGCCGTCGGCCCAGGCACCGGAGGGGATCTCCAGCAGGACACCGGTCAGCGACCACAGGGCGAACAGCGAGGAGATCTGCAAGACCGTGAGACCGGTGTCGCGGAACAGCAGCGCGTACACCGGGTAGAGCAGGACGAAGTCGTCGAGGAACGCGTAGCCGTACAGCGTGGCCGTCAGCCGCCGGACACCGGTGCCGGGCACACGCACGGATGAAAGAGTCATGAGGCCTTCCCGCAGGGACAGTTCGGACGCCGGAGATACGGCGCCCGAGGCGGCCCTCGGGAGGCACGGCTGGTGGATCAATGTCGCCAGGTCATGGGACCGATGTTAGACGGGCTCCCCCGTCCGGCCCAGATGGCGCCCTGCGGAGAGGGCCCTAGGTCGGCGAACCCGACGAGAACCGGCGCACCAGCGGCGACAGCACCAGCACGGACTTGGTGCGCTCCACGAACGGCTCCCCGGCGATCCGCTCCAGGACCCGCTCGAAGTGCCGCATGTCGGAGGCGAAGACCTGCACGACGGCGTCGGCGTCACCGGTGACGGTGGAAGCGGCCACGACCTCCTGGTAGCGCTCGAGACCGCGTTGGATGGTCTCGGGCGAGGTGTTGCGCCGGCAGTAGATCTCGACGAACCCCTCGGTCTCCCAGCCGAGCGCGGCCGGATCCACGCGGACCGTGAAACCGGTGATGGCGCCGGTGGCGCGCAGCCGGTCCACGCGCCGCTTGACGGCCGGCGCGGACAGGCCGACCAGCTGGCCGATGTCGGCATAGGACCGGCGGGCGTCCTCGGCGAGGGCGTGCACGATGCGTTCGTCGAGATCGTTCAGCACTGCGGGTGGATCACTTTTCCGGGAGAGGGCTCAGGCGGCCGGGTCGGTCGCAAGACGGGGTGGAGAGCGGCGGTGGCCGTACAGGAAGTCAAGTAGAACACGGCCCGACGGCCCCCACGGCCGGGCCGTGGGGGCCGTCGCGGCATGTGTGCCCTGGGGGCCGTCGCAGCGTGTCGCCGGCTCAGTTCCAGCTGGCGTGCAGCGGCTTGCCCTCCGCGTAGCCTGCCGCGCTCTGAATGCCGACGATCGCCTTCTCGGCGAACTCCTCGAGCGAGTTGGCGCCCGCGTAGGTGCAGGAGGAGCGGACGCCCGCGATGATCGCGTCGATCAGGTCCTCGACGCCCGGGCGGTGCGGGTCGAGGAACATCCGGGACGTCGAGATGCCCTCCTCGAACAGCGCCTTGCGGGCGCGGTCGTACGCGGACTCCTCGCTCGTACGGTTGCGGACGGCGCGCGAGGACGCCATGCCGAAGGACTCCTTGTAGAGCCGTCCGTCGGCGTCCTGCTGCAGATCGCCGGGCGACTCGTAGGTGCCCGCGAACCACGAGCCGATCATCACGTTCGACGCGCCGGCGGCCAGCGCCATGGCGACGTCACGCGGGTGCCGCACACCGCCGTCGGCCCACACGTGCTTGCCGTACTTCCTGGCCTCCGCGGCGCACTCGAGGACGGCCGAGAACTGCGGGCGGCCGACACCGGTCATCATGCGCGTGGTGCACATGGCGCCCGGGCCGACGCCGACCTTGACGATGTCCGCGCCGGCCTCGATCAGGTCCCTGACGCCCTCGGCCGCGACGACGTTGCCCGCGACGACCGGCACCTGCGGGTCGAGCGCCCGCACGGCCTTCAGCGCGGTGATCATCGATTCCTGGTGGCCGTGCGCGGTGTCGACGACGAGTGCGTCCACGCCCGCGTCGAGCAGCTGCTTTGCCTTGCCCGCCACATCGCCGTTGATGCCCACGGCAGCGGCGATGCGCAGCCGGCCCCGGTTGTCCACGGCGGGCTTGTAGAGGGTCGCGCGGAGGGCGCCCTTACGGGTCAGGATGCCGGCGAGGCGGCCGTCGCCGTCCACGGCGGGCGCGTACCGGCGGTTGGCGCCGTCGAGCGTGGTGAAGGCCTGACGCGGCTCGATGTCCGAGTCGAGGAGGAACAGGTCCTTCGACATGACCTCGGTCAGCTGCGTGAAGCGGTCGACGCCGCTGAGGTCGGCGTCGGTCACCACACCGATGGGCTTGTGGTTCTCGTCCACCACAACGCCTGCGTTGTGCGCCCGCTTGTGCAGCAGGGACATCGCATCGGCGACTGTCTGGTGCGGGGCCAGCACGATGGGGGTGTCCAGCACGAGATCGCGCTGCTTGACCCAGGAAACGACCTCGGCGACGACCTCGATCGGGATGTCCTGCGGGATGACGACGAGACCGCCGCGCCGGGCCACGGTCTCGGCCATCCGGCGGCCCGCGATGGCGGTCATGTTGGCGACGACCAGCGGGATCGTCGTGCCGGAGCCGTCCAGGGACGCAAGGTCGACGTCCTGCCGCGAGCCGACCGCGGAGCGGCTGGGCACCATGAAGACGTCGTCGTACGTCAGGTCGTACGGGGGCTGGATGTCGTTGAGGAAACGCACGTGCTGCACATCCCAGTCGATCAGAGGTGGCCCCCGGGCAGGTCAGCCGAGGGGAAGAAGCACGTACTTCATTGTCCCATGGGAGGGCTGTACAGCGGGCGGGACAATCATCCAGTCATGTCGGTGAAGGGCTGGTCGGATCCTCCGAGCGCCAGCATCACCGAGAGCGCCGGGCCTCGTTCCCGCATGCGCTCCACGGCCTCCGCGAACACCTCCTGGGCGACGGCCCACTCCCCCGGCTGCGCCGTGGCGTACCCCTGCCAGCCGGTGACGACGACCAGCAGGCCGCGATCCCGGCGCTCGGCGGCGGACGACGGCCATACGGAGACATCGGTGAGGCTGTCCGCGAGCGCGTCCCAGTTCCGCCCGAACCACTCCGGGAGCTCCAGCGCCCGCGCGCAGCGGTCCATGAACGCCGCCTTGTCCTCGGCCCCGGTGAGGTCGAGGAGGACGGTGGCCCAACCGTGCTCGGTCATCTCAGCACCGCCTTGGTCGTCCTTCCCCCACCCCGCCCCTTCCCGTAACCAGGGGGCCAGCCCCCTGGACCGCCGGTCCTCAATCTCCCCCAGCTAACGCTGGGAGGTGCCCCCAGACGGGCTGAAATTTGCCCGTCCGGCGATTGAGGACGAGCCCGTCAGGGCGATGAGGGGGGCTGGGGGCGGAGCCCACAGTTACGGGAAGGGGCGGGGTGGGGGAATTCCAAAGGGTCACGGCCCGTCCGGGTCCGCCCGGTCCAGGGCCGGCCGCGGCGTCGGCCCCGCGGCCATCAGAAAGTCCGCGGCCGAGGTGTCCGTGACAAGGCTGGTGACCAGCCCCGACCGCAGCACCGCATCGATCGCCGCAGCCTTCCGCTGACCACCCGCGATGGCGACGACCTCGGGGATCCGCCGCAGCCGGTCGGCCTCGACGGTGATGCACCGCTCGCCCAGGTCCCGCCCCACCCGGCGCCCCTCGGCGTCGAAGAGGTGCGCCGACATCTCGGCGGCGACACCGAGCGACGCGTAATGCGCGCGCTCCTCGTCGCTGAGCATGTCGTGAACCGTGGAGATGCCCGGCTCCCAGGAGCCGATGGACACGCAGGCCACGGTCACCTTGTCGAAGTACTCGAAGGCTCGGGCGATACCGGTCTGGTTGCGCAGCGCCGCGGCCGTGGCCGCGTCGGGCAGCAGCATCGGCGCGTAGATCGGGTGCGCGTCCCCGCCGGACACCTGCGCGGCGCGCCGGACCGCCTCGACCGAGCCGCGCTCGGCGGTCCCGGCGTCGTACACGCCCGTGAGCTGCACGACGGTGCAGGGCGGCAGCCGGTCGAGCGCCGCCGCCATGTGGATCGTCGAGCGGCCCCACGCGAGGCCGAGGACATCGCCCTCGTGGACGAGCTCGCCGAGGAGGTCCGCCGCGACCTCGCCGAGGTTCTCGGGGTCGGGCGACTCCTCGGCATCCGCCGGGGACTCGACGACCACGGCGTGCCGCAGGCCGTACCGGGAGCGCAGCGCGTCGGAGCGGTCGGCGTCCAGCTCGGCCGGCACCCGGATCTCGATGCGTACGAGGTCGCGCTCGAGTGCCGTCTCCAGAACCCGCGCCACCTTGAACCGGCTGACGCCGAACTCCTCAGCGATCTGGATCTTCGACTTGCCCTCGAGGTAGAAGCGACGGGCCATGGCCGCCGCCTGCACCAGCTCAGCGGGTCCCATCCGCAGGGCTGGCCGTCCCGCCGACATGCCAGTCACGGCGCTCTCCTCACTGCTGTTCACACTCTTGGATACGCCGCTCATCCTTGCAGATCCGGCGTATTTGATCAGCCCTGATGGGCGGCGTTCACGTACTCGTCGGTCAGTGGTTGCACGCCCACCCGGCGGTGGCGGTCGTCGCCTCGGCCTGGGTGCGCAGTGCACGTACCGCCTCGGCCGGGTCGTCGGCTCCGTACACCGCGGAACCGGCGACGAAGACGTCCGCGCCGGCCTCGGCGCAGCGCTCGATGGTGGAGGCCGAGACACCGCCGTCGACCTGCAGCCACAGCTCCAGACCGTGCTTGCTGATCAGCTCACGGGTACGGCGGATCTTCGGAAGCATGATGTCGAGGAACGCCTGCCCGCCGAAGCCCGGCTCGACGGTCATGATCAGCAGCATGTCCAGCTCGGGGAGCAGGTCCTCGTACGGCTCGATGGGCGTGGCCGGCTTGAGTGCCATGGAGGCCCGGGCGCCTTTCGCACGGATCTCGCGCGCAAGACGCACGGGTGCGGCCGCCGCCTCCACATGGAAGGTGACCGAACCGGCACCCGCTTCGACGTACTGCGGGGCCCAGCGGTCGGGGTCCTCGATCATCAGATGGCAGTCCAGCGGGGTGTCCGTCGCACGGCTGAGGGACTCCACGACCGGCACGCCGAGCGTGAGGTTCGGGACGAAGTGGTTGTCCATCACGTCGACATGGAGCCAGTCGGCGCCTTCGACGGCCCGGGCCTCCTCGGCGAGGCGGGCGAAGTCGGCGGACAGGATGCTGGGGTTGATCTGCACGGCCATGCCCCAAGCCTGCCATGCCCGAGGCTGGTTGCTCCCCCCGGCGTACCTGAGTACGACGCCCGAGTACGACGAGGGCCGGATCAGGCCGCCGCGGCGCCGTGACGTGCACGGCCCGCCGGCCCTCGCCCTGCCGTCAGCCGGTGCGCCGCAGCAGTGCCAGATACATCGCGTCCGTGCCGTGCAGATGCGGCCACAGCTGTACGTCCGGTCCCTCGCCCAGCGCCGGTACGCCGGGCAGGAGCGGGCGTGCGTCGATGAGCTCGGCGCCGCCGTCGTGCTTGAGCACGTCGTCGACGACGGCGCGGGTCTCGGCGAGATGCGGCGAGCAGGTCGCGTAGCCGACGACACCGCCGACGCGGACCGAGGCGAGCGCCGTGCGCAGTAGCCCTCGCTGCAGCGGCGCGAAGCCCTCCAGGTCGTCCGGGCGGCGCCGCCACCGAGCCTCCGGCCGGCGGCGCAGGGCACCGAGCCCGGTGCAGGGCACGTCCATCAGGACGCGGTCGAACGTGTCAGGCCGCCACGGCGGGCGCGTGCCGTCCGCGGCGATGACCTGGTACGGGCCGGGGTTGCCGGCGAGCGCCTTGGCGACGAGTCCGGCGCGGTGCGGCTGCTTCTCGGAGGCGAGGAGCACGGCACCGCGCTGCGCGGCGAGCCCTGCGAGCATCGCGGCCTTGCCGCCGGGGCCCGCGCACCCGTCGAGCCATGCCCGGTCGGGCCCCTCGAGGGGCGCGTTCGCGAGGGCGAGCGCCACCAGCTGGCTGCCCTCGTCCTGGACGCCCACGCGCCCCTCGCGCACGGCGTCGAGCGAACCGGGATCGCCGCCCTCGGTGAGCCGTACCGCATAGGGCGACCAGCGGCCGGGCAGCGCCGCCTCCTCACCCAGGCCGCCGAGCAGCTCCTCGGCGGTCGAGCGGCCCGGCCGGGCGACGAGCGTCACCTCGGGCCGCTCGTTGTCGGCCTCCAGCAGATCCTCGATCCCGGCCCGGCCCCCGCCGAGCGCGTCCCAGAGCGCCGAGACGATCCACCGCGGATGCGAGTGGACGACGGCGAGATGGTCCTCGGGGTCCTCGTCGTAGGGCGGTGCGACCCGCTCCAGCCAGCCGTCAAGATCGTGCTGGGCGACCTTGCGCAGTACGGCGTTGACGAACTTGGCGCGCCCGTCGCCGAGGACGACCCGCGCAAGCTCCACGGTCGCGGAGACCGCCGCGTGCGACGGGATACGCGTGCCGAGCAGCTGGTGCACGCCGAGGCTCAGCACATCCAGGACCGGCGGGTCCACCTCGCGCAGCGGCCGGTCGATGCAGGCCGCGATGATCGCGTCGTAGGTGCCCTGCCGGCGCAGCGTCCCGTACACGAGCTCGGTGGCGAGCGCCGCGTCCCGCCCGTCGAAGCCGTCCTTCTCGCGGGCCTTCCGCAGCAGCGGGGGCAGGACGAGGTTGGCGTACGCATCGCGCTCGTCGACGGCGCGCAGCGCCTCGAAGGCGAGTATGCGTACGGGGTCCTTCTGGGGACGGCGATACGGCTTGCCCTGCGGACGGGGACGACGACGAGACGACTCGCTCACGAAAAAGGTGCTCCGGATCCTGGATGACGTACCCGTCAAGCGTACGTGGCCCGCGTCGGGGGTCGCGGCGGGGCGGGCTCCGCAGCCACTGCACGCCCGGCGCCGCGCACCGAGGGGCACCGCAAGGCCGGGCACGCCCACGCCCTCCCCCGAGCCCTGCCTCGAACTCGTCCTACCGCGAGCCCTGTCCCCCGAGCCGCTCGCCGGTGGCGATCCTGACGCCGCGGGCCCAGTCCGCCGCCCGCATCGGCTTCTTGCCCTGGGCCTGCACCCACAGCAGTTCCACGGCGTGCGACCCGGTACCGACGTACACGTTGTTCTTGCCGACGGACAGCTCCCCCGGAGTGAGGTCGTCCCGGTCAGGGGTGAGCGCGACCTGGACGAGCTTGAGCCGCTCGCCCCGGAACACGGTCCACGCACCGGGCGCCGGCGTGCAGCCGCGCACGACGCGGTCCACGCGTAGCGCGGGCGCCGACCAGTCCACCTGCGCGTCCTCGACGGTGATCTTCGGCGCGATGGTGATGCCCTCGGTGGGCTGCGGCACGGCCTTGAGGGTGCCGTCCTCGATGCCGTCCATCGTCGCGGCGAGCAGCCCGGCGCCCGCGAAGGCAAGCCGGGTGAGCAGATCGCCGCTGGTGTCGGTGGGGCGCACCTGTTCCGTCACGGTGCCGTAGACGGGCCCGGAGTCGAGCCCCTCCTCGATGAGGAAGGTGGACGCGCCGGTGATCTCGTCGCCCGCCATGAGGGCGTGCTGCACTGGGGCGGCGCCGCGCCAGGCGGGCAGCAGCGAGAAGTGCAGGTTGACCCAGCCGTGGACCGGGATGTCGAGGGCGGTCCTGGGCAGCAGCGCCCCGTAGGCGACGACCGGGCAGCAGTCGGGCGCGATCTCCCGCAGCCGCGCCAGGAAGTCCTCGTCGCGCGGCTTCGCGGGCTTGAGCACCTCGATCCCGGCCTCCTCGGCACGCGCGGCGACCGGGCTGGCGACCAGGTGGCGTCCGCGCCCGGCGGGCGCGTCCGGCCGGGTGACGACGGCGGCCACCTCGTGCCGTCCGGAGGCGATCAGGGCGTCCAGAGCGGGAACGGCGACCTCGGGGGTCCCTGCGAAGACCAGCTTCACTCGGAAATACCTCGCATCTCTCGTGCAGGCCCACATATGCCCGGCCGCTGGCCGGGTCTGTGACGGCAGCTCACCAGTCTATGGGCCGCGGGTGGGCGAGGGATCGGCCCGGTCGGTGACGCCGAGCGGGCACCCGATGACCTCGGGCGGGCGTCGCGGGGGCGTACGCGCAGATGTGCGCCCTGCGCATATGCCCTTACGCCCTATCAGCGTGACCACACACCGTTCGGCGCGTTGGTCAAGAAAGAGTTGACACCATGGGCCGCCGACACGGCCCGATCCCTTTCAACGCCGGTTCGAGAGGCTTGTTCATGGCCGACCATGCAACCCACGACGCCCAGGCTCGGGCCAGCCTGCACCTGCTGGTGCGGGACATCGAGCGGGTCCGCCGGCAGGTGGACGCATTGCGCACCCTCACCGCCCAGTTGGGCAACGTCTACCGCCCGCGCCGCTCCGGCCCCGCCACGGGCTTCGTCGTCTACGGACGGGCACCCGCCCCCACGGTCCGTCTCGCCCAGGAACTGCGGGACAGCGTAGAGACCCTGGTCACGGCCGCCGTGGACTTCGATCGCTCACTGGGGTTCTCGTGGGACGCGGTGGGCTCGGCGCTCGGCGTGACGAAGCAGGCGGTCCACCGGCGGTACGGTGCCCGGCGGGCCGCGGCTCAGGCGGCGGCCAACGCGGAGCGCGCGGCGGAACCGTCGGGCGCCCGCGCCGTGCCCCTCGGCACGGCGATCCCGGCCGTCCCCGCCGCCCGGTCCATGCCGACCCAGCCGACGGCGGGCAGCCCCGGACTCCGCGACGAGGCGCGTCCCGGGGCCTTCCCCGGCCCGCGCAACGGCTGACCCCAGCGTCTGCCTCCCGACCACGCGGCGACGGGGCGTGGTCGGGAGGCAGACGCATGTCGCTCTCGCTCGCCTGCGGGCTCACGTGGAGCCCCTGAGCGCCTGGGCATACGCCGCACCCGCTGCGGGCAGGCGTTCCTCCTCGCCCAGCTAACGCCGGGGCCCCCAGGGCGACTGGTCCCCTGCTCGTGAGAGCCGAGAGCCCTGGGCTGGGCACAGCCGAGCCCCCGCGGCGCCGGGTTGCGCATCCATCCCGGTCGGCGCGCGCTCGGGTGAACCCGAGCGCGGTGCTGCCGCAGCTTCGCCATCGCCGCCTTCCTCCCGCGCCAGCGGCCGGCCGCCGCTGTGGGGCGGCGGCCCCGCTTCCGCGACGCCGTCCGCCGGGGACTCGGCCCTGGCGGGGAAGATCGACCGCTTCGGGACGAGCGCCCTTCGCCGAGGTCTCCGCCGCCCTGCTCGAGCGCCTGGCCGGGAGGCGCCGAGCATGTCGGTCGCCGCCCCGCGGTCCCGCAGTGCGCTCTCTCGGCCCCTCAGGTGCCGAGTCCTCCCCGCGAGGCTCACCCGATGTCCGGCGGATCGATCCGAATCCGGACCGGCTCCACACCACCCCGCGCCATCCGCGCGGCCTGGGCCGCCTTCAGCGCGGACGCCAGTGCCGCTCCGCGGCCGGGCGGCACGCGGATGAGCGCGCGCTCCCAGAGCTCGCCGGGCGGCGGCGCCCCCGGGCGGCGCGACTGCCCGGGCCCCGTCACGGGCAGCGGCACGGGGCCCAACACCTCGGCGTCCGGGGGCAGTTCGGTGCCGGCGAGGAAGGACGCCAGAGCCTCCGGTGTCCCCGACACCGCCGCCATCCGGGACACTGGAGGAAAGCCCAGCTCCGCACGCTCGGCGAGCTCGCGCGCCGCATGCCCGACGGGGTCCCACCGCACCAGTGCCTGCACAGGCCGCAGCGTCGGCTCGGCGACGACCACAACCGTCCCGCCCGCGCCCTGGTCCCGTACGAGCGCGGCAGCCCCGATCCACCGGCGCAGCGCATCCTCACCCGCCCGCAGATCCGGCCGCCCCAGCATCGCCCAGCCGTCCAGCAGCAACGCCGCCGCGTAGCCGCCTTCGGCGACGGGTTCGGCCCCCGGCGTACTCACCACCAGGGCAGGCGCCGCCGGCACCGTGTCCAGCACGTGTTCGCGCCCGGAGGTGCGCACCGGCACCGCGGGGAACGCTCGTCCCAGCTCCTCAGCGGTGCGCCGGGCCCCGACTATCCGGGCCCGGAGCCCGAAGCCCCCGCACTCGGGGCAGTGCCAGGCGGTCTCGTCCCGCCCGCACCAGGCGCACCGCAGCGGCCCGGCGTCCGGGGCGGCCTCCAGCGGCCCGGCACAGTGCCGGCAGCGGGCAGGCGCCCGGCACTGCGTACACGACAGCCTCGGCACATAGCCACGTCGCGGCACCTGCACCAGCACGGGCCCGTGCTGGAGCGCGTCCCTGACGATCTGCCAGCCGATTGTGGGCAGGCGTGCGGTCCGCGCCGCCTCGTCCCGCGCGAGGTCCGCGTCCCCCACCGTGCGTACGAGAGGGGCCGCGCGGCGTATCTGCTCGCGGTCGGCCACGAGGGGCAGTGCCCAGCCGCTGTCGACCAGTTGAGCGGCCTCCACTGTGCAGCTCCAACTCCCGAGCAGGAAGGCGGACTTGGTGTGCGCGGCCCTCAGCAGCAGCACCTCGCGTGCATGGGGCTGCGGGGCATGCTGCTCGCTGTGGCTGCCGTCCCCGTCGTCCCAGATCGCGACAAGCCCCAGATCGCGGACCGGAGCGAACATCGCGGCCCGCGTCCCCACGACGGCCCGCACGGACCCGCGCCGGGCGCCGAGCCACTGCCGGTACCGCTTCTCCGGCCCGGCCTCGGCGGTCAGGACCGCGTGCCGTCCCGTGCCGAGCACCGCGGTCAGTGCGGCATCGACCCGGGCGACCGTCCGCCCGTCCGGCACCACGACCAGGGCTCCGCGCCCCGAGGCGAGTGTCGCGGCGACGGCACGCGCCAGCTCGTCCGCCCACTCAGGCCCCGGAAGGGCGTTCCACACCGCCCGCGGAGAGGCCCCCGTGGCGAGCGCCTCCAAAAACGCCGCGCCCTGCGCGTACCGCCCCCACGATCCGGGCTCTGGCGCCGGCGGCGCCGGCAGGGGTTCCGGTGAGGGCTTGCCCTCTGCCCGCCCGTTGCGCGGCGGAACGGCCAGCTGCAGCACATCGGCGAGGCTCCCGGCATACCGGTCGGCGACGGCCCGTGCGAGCCCGAGCAGTTCCTCGCTGAGCACGGGCTCGGTGGACACCACCTGTGCCAGCGCGGCCAACGGCCCTGAGTAGTCCGACTCGGCGACCCGCTCGACGAGGAACCCGTCGACGAGCCCGCCGCCCTCGCGACGCCCCTCCCGCACGTGATGCCGCCCGGCTCCGAACCGCACCCGGACCCGCACGCCCGGCTGCGCCTGCTCGTCCAGTTCCTCGGGCACCGCATAGTCGAAGTACCGGTCGAGGTGCAGGACGCCCTTGTCGACGAGCACCCGCGCCACCGGCCGCTCCTTGGCAAGCGCGGCGCCCCGCCAGGTCCGCGGCTTGGCCCGCGGCGTCCTGGCCCTCCGCACACTCTCCCGAATCAGCGCGAGCTGCTCCGGCGGCACGCCCCCTGCGCCCGCATCCTGCCCGTTGTCGCTGCTCACAGCAGCATTCCTACCAGACACCACCGACAACCGGCCCAGGCCGAGCTCCCGGCCGACGGTGTCCGGAAACGGCGCGAGGCCCGGACCCCTGTGGGGTCCGGGCCTCGCGGCATGCTCGGTCTTGCGGGCCTTACAGACCCACCGCCTTGCGCAGCGCGTCCACCCTGTCCGTGCGCTCCCACGTGAAGTCCGGCAGTGCGCGGCCGAAGTGGCCGTACGCCGCGGTCTGGGCATAGATCGGGCGCAGCAGGTCCAGGTCGCGGATGATCGCCGCCGGGCGGAGGTCGAACACGGCACCGATAGCCGCCTCGATCTTCTCCGGGTCCACGGTGTTCGTACCGAACGTCTCCACGAAGAGGCCGACGGGCTCGGCCTTGCCGATCGCGTAGGCGACCTGCACCTCGCAGCGGGCCGCGAGGCCCGCTGCGACGACGTTCTTGGCGACCCACCGCATCGCGTACGCGGCGGAGCGGTCGACCTTGGACGGGTCCTTCCCGGAGAAGGCACCGCCACCGTGGCGGGCCATGCCGCCGTACGTGTCGATGATGATCTTGCGGCCGGTCAGGCCGGCGTCGCCCATCGGGCCGCCGATCTCGAAGCGACCGGTGGGGTTGACCAGCAGCCGGTAGCCGTCGGTCTCCAGCTTGATGCCGTCGTCGACCAGGGCCTTCAACTCCGGCTCGACGACGAACTCGCGGATGTCGGGGGCGAGCAGCGAGTCCAGGTCGATGTCGCTCGCGTGCTGCGAGGAGACCACCACGGTGTCCAGACGGACCGCCTTGTCACCGTCGTACTCGATGGTGACCTGCGTCTTGCCGTCCGGGCGCAGGTAGGGGATGGTCCCGTTCTTGCGGACCTCGGTCAGGCGGCGCGAGAGCCGGTGCGCGAGGTAGATGGGCAGCGGCATCAGCTCGGGCGTCTCGTCGCACGCGTAGCCGAACATCAGGCCCTGGTCGCCCGCGCCCTGCTTGTCCAGCTCGTCGTCGTCGCCCTCCACCCGGGACTCGTACGCCGTGTCGACACCCTGCGCGATGTCCGGGGACTGCGAGCCGATGGACACCGACACACCGCAGGAGGCGCCGTCGAAGCCCTTCTTCGAGGAGTCGTACCCGATCTCGAGGATCTTGTTCCGGACGAGCGTCGCGATGTCCGCGTACGCCTTGGTCGTGACCTCACCGGCCACGTGCACCAGTCCGGTGGTGATCAGCGTCTCCACGGCGACCCGGGACGTCGGGTCCTCCCGCAGAAGCGCGTCGAGAATGGTGTCGCTGATCTGGTCAGCGATCTTGTCGGGGTGACCCTCGGTCACGGACTCCGAGGTGAACAGGCGACGGGACACAACGCTCCCTGTGGTTGCAGCGGCTGCTGGCTGATCATTGACGGACCGGCCGGAGGCTGCGCCCGGCGTCGTCCGAGACCAGTTTATCGGTCGTGCCCGGCCGCCGGACCACGTGTCTCGACACATGGAAGCCCTGTGACCTGGGGCACTGGCATTCTGCGGTACGACGATCGGCCCACACCAGGGCTTCAGGCCCCGAAAATGCGGGGTCCGCGACGTCCGGGGGAACGCAAGGCGACGTTCGCGTGAACGGCGCCTCCCATCATTGTTCGAATGAAGAATGACACGGCCGAGGGCGGATCCTTCGGCGTGTCGCGTCACCGTATGTGCTGCCGTCGCGCCTTGGGTGTGTCACCCGCCACAGGCGGGCCGCAACGCCGCTGGCCTCTGTCAGGCGAGGCGGCTCAGGCGAGGCGCTGTGCGACCAGGTCCCACACGGTGTCGGCGAGCGCCTCCTTGGGGCCGTACGGCACGGGGGTCTCGCTGCCGTCGGCGCTGAGCACCACGGCCTCGTTCTCCTCGGAGCCGAAGGTCTTGCGCTCCCCCACCTCGTTCACGACGAGCAGGTCGCAGCCCTTGCGCTGCAGTTTGGTGCGGCCGTTCGCCAGTACGTCGTCGGTCTCGGCGGCGAATCCGACGATCACCTGGCCGGGGCGGGGCCGGTCGGCGGAGATCTCGGCGAGGATGTCCGGGTTGCGGACCAGCGTGATCGCCTCCGGATCCTCGCCGTCCTTCTTCTTGATCTTGCCCGTGGCGTACGTCGCGGGGCGGAAATCGGCCACGGCGGCGGCCATGACGACTGCGTCGGCGTGTGCTGCGGCCTTGATGACCGCCTCGCGGAGCTGGACGGCGGTCCCCACCGGGACGACCTCCACGCCCGCCGGGTCGGGCAGCCCGGTGGTGTTGGCGGCGATCAGCGTGACACGGGCGCCGCGCGCCGCGGCGGTACGGGCGAATGCGTACCCCTGCTTGCCGGAGGACCGGTTCCCGAGGAATCGGACGGGATCGAGCGGTTCACGGGTGCCGCCCGCGCTCACGACGACGTGGCGGCCGGCGAGGTCCACGGTGTGGGTGTCACGGGCCAGTGTCCGGCGGCAGAGCTCGAAGATCTCCACGGGATCCGGGAAGCGGCCCTTGCCGGTGTCGACGCCGGTGAGGCGGCCGACGGCGGGCTCGATGACGATGGCGCCGCGGCGCCGCAGCGTCGCCACGTTCTCCTGCGTTGCGGGGTGCTCCCACATCTCGGTGTGCATGGCGGGGGCGAAGATCACCGGACACCGGGCCGTGAGCAGGGTGTTCGTGAGCAGGTCGTCGGCGAGGCCGTGGGCGGCCTTGGCGATGATGTCGGCGGTGGCGGGGGCGACGACGACGAGGTCGGCCGCCTGTCCGATCCGTACGTGCGGAACCTCGTGCACGTCCGACCAGACCTCGGTCGACACGGGATGGCCCGAGAGCGCCGACCAGGTGGCGGCGCCGACGAAGTGCAGCGCGGACTCGGTGGGCACGACGCGTACGTCGTGTCCCGACTCGGTCAGCTGCCGCAGCAGCTCGCATGCCTTGTAGGCGGCGATGCCACCGCTGACGCCCAGAACGACCTTCGGCTTGTCCACCGTCTGCTCTTCTCCCTGCCGGCTGCCGGCCCGCTGATCTGCTGGCTGACCTGCGGACCCGGTGACGAACGCGTACCCACTCATGACACACCACAGGCCCGGCAGTCGAGCTGCCGGGCCTGTGGTGCTGCGAAACGCCCCCTTGGGCGCTTCGGAAAACGCCTTACTGCGCCGGGCCCTCGACGGACTCGGAGGTCAGCAGTCCCGCGTTGATCTCGCGCAGGGCGATCGAGAGCGGCTTCTCGTGCACGTGCGTGTCCACGAGCGGACCCACGTACTCGAGGAGGCCCTCGCCGAGCTGCGAGTAGTACGCGTTGATCTGGCGAGCACGCTTGGCCGCGTAGATCACGAGGCTGTACTTCGAGTCGGTTGCCTCGAGGAGCTCGTCGATCGGCGGGTTGATGATGCCCTCGGGCGTGGTGATGGAAGAGGACACGCTCTACCTTCCGATGGATGGGAAAACCAGAAAGATCAAACACTGGGGTCCGGGGATGCTGGGATCCGGGGGTTGTTCCCCGCTGCGGCTCGTCCCCCCATTGAGAGGCGTTCCCCGCTGGGAGTGGATCCCTATTCCCCAGAAGACACCGCCATCAAGGCTAGCAGCTCACGCGCCACGTCCTCGACGGAGGTGTTGACCAGGGTGGTGTCGAACTCTGACTCGGCTGCCAGTTCGACCTTGGCTGCTTCCAGACGGCGCTCGATGACCTCGGGCGGCTCGGTGCCGCGGCCGGTCAGCCGACGCACCAGCTCCTCCCAGGAGGGAGGAGCCAGGAACACCAGCAAGGCGTCCGGCATGGACTCCCTGACCTGACGCGCGCCCTGGAGGTCGATCTCCAGGAGAACGGGCTCGCCGGCCTCCAGCTTCTCGACCACGGCACGGCGGGGAGTGCCGTAGCGGTTGCCCGCGAACTCGGCCCACTCCAGCAGCTCGCCGTTGGCGATCAGCTTGTCCATCTCCTCGTCGGTGACGAAGAAGTAGTGGACGCCGTGCCGCTCACCCGGGCGCGGCTTGCGGGTCGTCGCCGACACCGAGAGCCAGACCTCGGGGTGCTTTGCGCGCATATGAGCGACGACCGTGCTCTTGCCGACCCCGGAGGGGCCGGAGAGCACGGTCAGCCGCGGACGTACGTCCGGGGGTGCGGGGGTCGCCCCCCGGGTTGTTGCAGCCATGCAGTGATTATCCAGGTTCTCAGGGGTGCCCGAGAACGTCAGGCGGCGCCGCCGCCGAACTCGCGCTCCAAGGAGGCGATCTGGTTGGAGCCGAGGCCGCGCACCCGACGGCTCTCGGAGATACCGAGTCGCTCCATGATCTGCTTGGCGCGGACCTTGCCCACGCCCGGGAGGGACTCGAGGAGGGCGGAGACCTTCATCTTGCCGATGACGTCGTTCTCCTGGCCCTGCTTGATGACCTCGTGAAGGGAGGCGCCGGAGTGCTTGAGTCGATTCTTGACCTCGGCCCGCTCCCGGCGAGCCGCGGCGGCCTTTTCGAGCGCGGCTGCGCGCTGTTCAGGGGTAAGGGGCGGAAGAGCCACGCCTACGTCACCTCGGATGTCGAACTGTCGGATACGGACCGGTGAGGAACCTAGTCGCCCCACACCTGGGGAGCAACGAGCAACGCTTTGCCCGTGCACTCTCGACGGAGACTAGCGGCCAAGTCCGCCGGAGTCAGCGAGAACAGACGAAAAGTCCTGGTCAGCCTCCATTGAACCCGACATAACGGGCATATTGCCCCGGATTTGAGGGTGTATTCGCCTGGAGCTCGGGCCGCGAGGCCCTGTGACGGGGGGCTTGGACACCCTGCGGGGCGTGCGGGGTGGCCCCCAGACCCAGAAGAAACGCTCCCTCGGGGCATCGGTGCGGGTGGGCCGGGGCGGGGTGGGGGTGTGCCGCGCGGCGCGCGGCGGGCGGCGGGCGGCGGGCGGCGGGCGGCGGGCGGCGGGCGGCGGGCGGCGGGCGATCGTCCCGACGCAGGGCGGCGGGCAGCCCGGGTCCGTGGCCGCAGCGGCCGATCGTCCGGCCGCAGGGCGCCACGGGGCACTGGAGCGGTGTGCCGGCGCCCTTGCCGCGCCCCGGGCCGGGCGGCGAGCGCCCGGCGGGCCGAAACGGGCCGGCACCGGGCTGCGGTGGACCACCCCCATCGCTCGCCGGGCGCCACGAGGCAGTGGAGCGGTGTGCCGGCGCCCTCCGCCACGCCTCGGGCCCGGGGCGGGCCGCGAGCGCCCGGCGGGCCGAAACGGGCCGGCACCGGGCTGCTGGGGTGGACCACCGGCCCATCGCTCGCCTGGCGCCACGGGACACCGGAGCGGTGCGCCGACGCCCGTGCCGCGCCTAAGGGCGGCACCCTTAGGCGACCGCCGAGCCAAAGCGGGCCGGAACGGGCCGCAGCAGCCGACCGTCCCGCGGCCGACAGCCGCTGCCGGACACGGGGGGCAATCGGCCAGCGAGTGGAACCGCTTGAGCCCCGGGCCCGGCCGGGGAGCGCCCGGCCGATGCGGGTCGGCACCGGGCCGCACAAGGCCATCGTGCCGTTGCCGGGCGCCACGAACGGGACACCGGAGCGGTGCGCCGACGCCCGTACTCAGGCCAAGGGCCGGGCGGGCGGGCGCCAGGCAAGGGGGCAGGACCGGGCCGAAGCGGCCGGATCGGCCCGCCACGAGGGGCCGCCGGCTCCCGGAGCGACGAACCGGCGCTGATGCCGTGCCGCAGGACCAGAGCCGGGCGGCGAGCGCCGGGGTATGCGGGACAGTACCGGGAGGGGCAGAGGCCGTAGTGGTCGAAGCCGACGGCGGTCGTGGCCCGGTCGAAGGGAGACTTTGCTCACGCCGGCCGGGCCGCAGCAGGCCACGGGCCACAGGCGGGTGCAGGCCACGGACCAGAAGGTCACCGCCAGGAGGTCACCGCCCCGCCCGGTGCATCCGGCGTCTTACGCGCTCTCCACCGCCTCGCGCACCTCGTCCGCGAAGCGGACCGCCGCGTCGCGCAGGGCGGCCGGAGAGGGGCCGGCCTTCAGGACGGCCCGGCTGACGTTCGGCACGACATTGCGTACCGATTCGCCGAAGACCCGCGGAAGGTCGGCGGGGGTGGCGCCCTGGGCGCCGATGCCGGGGGCCAGGAGCGGGCCGTTGATGGCGAGGTCGTACGACGAGAGGTCGCCCAGCGTGGCGCCGACGACCGCGCCGAAGGAGCCGAGCGGCTCGGCGCCCGCGTTGTCGTCGGCAAGGTGCGCGAGCATGGTCGCGCCGACGGTGCGGCCGTCCGCGCGCACCGCGTGCTGGACCTCGGCCCCCTCCGGGTTGGAGGTAAGGGCGAGGACGAAGAGCCCGGCGCCGCTCTCCCGCGCGAGATCGACGGCCGGCTTCAGCGAGCCGTACCCGAGGTACGGGGAGACCGTCAGCGCGTCCGAGAACAGCGGCGCGTCCTTGCGGAGATACGTCTCCGCGTACGCGGCCATGGTGGAGCCGATGTCACCGCGCTTGGCGTCCATGACGACGAGGCCGCCCGCGTCGCGCAGGTCCGCCACGGCCTTCTCCAGGACGGCGATGCCGGGCGAGCCGAAGCGCTCGAAGAAGGCCGACTGCGGCTTGAACACAGCGACCTGGTCGGCGAGTGCGTCGACGACGGTGCGCGTGAAGGTCTCCAGGCCCTGGATGTCGTCGTTCAGGCCCCAGCCGGCGAGCAGCGACGCGTGCGGGTCGATGCCGACGCAGAGCGGCCCGCGGGTGTCCATGGCGTGGCGCAGACGCGCGCCGAAGGGTTCCAGAGGGCTCATGCGGATGCCTTTCGGGTGTCGGCGCCGACGGCCTCGGCGAGGGTGGCGTACGGGCTGGTGCGCAGCCGGGCGGCCAGGCCCTTGTGGATGGCGCGCGCCCAGAACGGGCCCTCGTAGATGAAGGCGCTGTAGCCCTGTACGAGCGTCGCGCCCGCGAGGATCCGCTGCCAGGCGTCCTCGGCGTTCTCGATGCCTCCGACGCCCACGAGGGTGATCCGGTCCCCCACGCGCGCGTAGAGGCGCCTCAGGACCTCCAGGGAGCGCTCCTTGAGGGGCGCTCCGGACAGACCGCCGGTCTCCTCGACGAGGGCCGGGTCGGACTTGAGTCCCAGCCCGTCCCGGGCGATCGTCGTGTTCGTCGCGATGATGCCGTCCAGGCCGAGCTCGACGGCGAGGTCGGCGACGGCGTCGATGTCGTCGTCGGCGAGATCGGGCGCGATCTTGACGAGCAGGGGTACGCGGCGGTCGGGGACGCTCCGGTCGGCGGCCTCGCGGACCGCGCTGAGCAGCGGACGCAGCTGGTCGACGGCCTGGAGGTTGCGCAGGCCCGGGGTGTTCGGCGACGACACGTTCACGACCAGGTAGTCGGCGTGGCGGGCGAGCCGCTCGGTCGACTTCACGTAGTCGCCGACGGCCTCGGCCTCCGGCACGACCTTGGTCTTGCCGATGTTGACGCCCACGGTGGTCTTGAAGACCGGTACGCGGGAGGCGAGGCGCGCGGCGACGGCGGCCGAGCCGTCGTTGTTGAAGCCCATGCGGTTGATCAAGGCGCGGTCGGGGACCAGCCGGAACAGCCGCTTCTTCGGGTTGCCGGGCTGCGGCTCGCCGGTGACGGTGCCGATCTCGATGTGGTCGAAGCCGAGCATCGACATGCCGTCGATCGCGACGGCGTTCTTGTCGAAGCCCGCGGCGAGCCCGAACGGGCCGTGCATACGCAGCCCGAAGGCCTCGGTACGCAGCTCCTTGTAGCGGAGGGCGAGCGCGGCCGCGACGAAGGTGCGGAGCACCGGGATGCGGGCGGCGAGGCGGATCCAGCGGAAGGCCAGGTAGTGGGCCTTCTCGGGGTCCATCCGGTGGAAGACCAGCCGGAAGAAAAGCTTGTACATGGTCATGTCCTCATGAAGGGCTTCATGAAGCCTCGTGAAGAAGCCTCAAGAGACTGAGAAGCCTCACGAAGAGGGGGACACCGTTTCCGGTGTCCCCCTCTTCTGGGCTGCTAGTCGCGGGCCGCGGTCAGATGCTCTGCGTGTTCCTGGAGCGAACGCACTCCCACGCCTCCGTGGTTGAGCGCGTCGATGCCCTGGACGGCCGCGGCGAGCGCCTGGACCGTCGTCAGGCACGGGACCGACCGCGCCACGGCGGCCGTACGGATGTCGTAGCCGTCGAGGCGGCCGCCCGTGCCGTACGGGGTGTTGACGATCAGGTCGACCTCGCCGTCGTGGATCATCTGCACGATCGTCTTCTCGCCGTTCGGGCCCTCGCCCTCGCTCTGCTTGCGCACGATCGTGGCGTTGATGCCGTTGCGCTTGAGGACCTCGGCCGTGCCGGACGTGGCGAGCAGCTCGAAGCCGTGGGCGACGAGTTCACGCGCCGGGAAGATCATGGCCCGCTTGTCGCGGTTGGCGACGGACACGAACGCCCGGCCCTTGGTCGGCAGCGGGCCGTACGCACCCGCCTGCGACTTGGCGTACGCCGTGCCGAACACCGAGTCGATGCCCATGACCTCGCCCGTGGAGCGCATCTCCGGGCCGAGGACGGTGTCGACGCCGCGGCCGTGGATGTCGCGGAAGCGCGACCACGGCATGACGGCCTCCTTGACGGAGATCGGCGCGTCGAGCGGGAGCTCACCGCCGTCGCCGTTCGCCGGGAGCAGGCCCTCGGCCCGCAGCTCGGCGATGGTCGCACCCAGCGAGATGCGGGCGGCGGCCTTCGCCAGCGGCACCGCGGTCGCCTTCGAGGTGAAGGGGACGGTGCGCGAGGCGCGCGGGTTGGCTTCGAGGACGTACAGGATGTCGCCCGCCAGCGCGAACTGGATGTTGATCAGTCCGCGCACCCCGACACCGCGGGCGATGGCCTCCGTGGAAGCGCGCAGCCGCTTGATGTCGAAGCCGCCGAGCGTGATCGGGGGCAGCGCGCACGCCGAGTCACCGGAGTGGATACCGGCCTCCTCGATGTGCTCCATGACGCCGCCGAGGTACAGCTCCTCGCCGTCGTACAGCGCGTCCACGTCGATCTCGATGGCGTCGTCGAGGAAGCGGTCGACGAGGACCGGCCGGGTCGGGCTGATCTCGGTCGACTCGGCGATGTACGCCTCGAGTCGCGCCTCGTCGTACACGATCTCCATGCCGCGACCGCCGAGCACGTACGAGGGCCGCACCAGGACCGGATAGCCGATCTCGTCGGCGATGGCCTTGGCACCGGCGAACGTGGTGGCGGTGCCGTGCTTCGGAGCCGGGAGACCGGCCTCGGCGAGGACGCGGCCGAAGGCACCGCGGTCCTCGGCCGCGTGGATGGCCTCGGGCGAGGTGCCCACGATCGGCACGCCGTTGTCCTTGAGCGCCTGCGACAGGCCCAGCGGGGTCTGGCCGCCGAGTTGGACGACGACGCCCGCGACCGGGCCGGCGAGCGACTCGGCGTGGACGATCTCCAGCACGTCCTCGAGCGTCAGCGGCTCGAAGTACAGGCGGTCGGAGGTGTCGTAGTCGGTCGAGACGGTCTCGGGGTTGCAGTTGACCATCACGGTCTCGTAGCCCGCGTCGCTCAGCGCGAAGGAGGCGTGGACGCACGAGTAGTCGAACTCGATGCCCTGGCCGATGCGGTTCGGGCCGGAGCCCAGGATGATCACCGCGGGCTTGCTGCGGGGCGCGACCTCGGACTCCTCGTCGTAGGAGGAGTAGAAGTACGGCGTCTTCGCGGCGAACTCGGCGGCGCAGGTGTCGACCGTCTTGTAGACCGGGCGGACGCCGAGGGCGTGCCGAACCTCACGGACGACGTCCTCGCGCAGGCCGCGGATCTCGGCGATCTGGGCGTCGGAGAAGCCGTGGCGCTTGGCGTCGGCGAGCAGCTCGGGGTCGAGCCGCTCGGCGGCGGCCAGCTCGTCGGCGATCTCCTTGATCAGGAAGAGCTGGTCCACGAACCACGGGTCGATCTTCGTCGCCTCGAAGACCTCCTCCGGGGTCGCACCGGCGCGGATGGCCTGCATGACGCAGTTGATGCGGCCGTCGGTCGGGCGGACCGCCTCGCGCAGCAGCTCGGCCTTGTCGCCGGGCTCGCCGACGAACGTGAACTGGCTGCCCTTCTTCTCCAGCGAGCGCAGCGCCTTCTGCAGCGCCTCGGTGAAGTTGCGGCCGATCGCCATCGCCTCGCCGACCGACTTCATGGTGGTGGTCAGCGTGGAGTCGGCGGACGGGAACTTCTCGAACGCGAACCGCGGGGCCTTGACCACAACGTAGTCGAGCGTCGGCTCGAAGGAGGCCGGGGTCTGCTCGGTGATGTCGTTGGGGATCTCGTCGAGCGTGTAGCCGACGGCCAGCTTGGCGGCGATCTTCGCGATCGGGAAGCCGGTGGCCTTGGATGCCAGGGCCGACGACCGGGACACGCGCGGGTTCATCTCGATGACGATCACACGACCGTCCTCGGGGTTCACCGCGAACTGGATGTTGCAGCCGCCGGTGTCGACGCCGACCTCGCGGATCACGGCGATGCCGATGTCCCGCAGGATCTGGTACTCGCGGTCGGTGAGCGTCATCGCGGGCGCGACGGTGATCGAGTCACCGGTGTGCACGCCCATCGGGTCGAAGTTCTCGATGGAGCAGACGACCACGACGTTGTCGTTCTTGTCGCGCATCAGCTCCAGCTCGTACTCCTTCCAGCCGAGGATGGACTCCTCCAGGAGCACCTCGGTGGTGGGAGACAGGGTCAGGCCCTGACCGGCGATACGGCGCAGCTCCTCCTCGTCGTGCGCGAAGCCGGAGCCGGCGCCGCCCATCGTGAAGGAGGGGCGGACGACGACGGGGTAGCCGCCGAGCGTATCGACGCCCTTGAGGACGTCGTCCATCGAGTGGCAGATGACCGAGCGGGCGGACTCGCCGTGCCCGATCTTCGCGCGGACGGCCTCCACGACCTCCTTGAAGAGGTCGCGGTCCTCGCCCTTGTTGATCGCCTCGACGTTGGCACCGATGAGCTCGACGCCGTACTTCTCGAGGGTGCCCGCCTCGTGCAGCGAGATGGCCGTGTTGAGAGCCGTCTGGCCACCCAGCGTCGGCAGCAGCGCGTCGGGGCGCTCCTTCGCGATGATCTTCTCGACGAACTCGGGGGTGATCGGCTCGACGTACGTGGCGTCGGCGATCTCCGGGTCGGTCATGATCGTCGCCGGGTTGGAGTTGACGAGGATGACCCGCAGGCCCTCGGCCCGCAGGATGCGGCACGCCTGGGTGCCGGAGTAGTCGAACTCGGCGGCCTGGCCGATGACGATCGGGCCGGAGCCGATGACCAGGACGGACTGGATATCGGTGCGCTTAGGCACGCTGGCCCTCCATCAGGACTGTGCTCATCAAAGACGTGAAGCGGTCGAACAGGTAGGCGGCGTCGTGCGGGCCGGCTGCCGCTTCGGGGTGGTACTGGACGCTGAAAGCCGGGCGGTCGAGGAGCTGCAGCCCCTCCACCACGTTGTCGTTGAGGCACACGTGGGAGACCTCGGCCCGGCCGTAGGGGGTGTCGGAGACCTTGTCGAGCGGGGCGTCGACGGCGAATCCGTGGTTGTGCGCGGTGACCTCGACCTTGCCGGTCGTACGGTCCTGCACGGGCTGGTTGATGCCGCGGTGGCCGTACTTCAGCTTGTAGGTGCCGAAGCCGAGTGCGCGGCCCAGGATCTGGTTGCCGAAGCAGATACCGAAGAGCGGCGTGCCGCGCTCCAGCACCGCCTGCATCACGGAGACCGGGTGGTCGGCGGTGGCGGGGTCGCCCGGGCCGTTGGAGAAGAACACGCCGTCCGGGTTGACCGCGTACACGTCCTCGGCGGTCGCCGTGGCGGGCAGCACGTGCACCTCGATGCCGCGCTCGGCCATGCGGTGCGGGGTCATGCCCTTGATGCCGAGGTCGACGGCGGCGACGGTGAATCGCTTCTCCCCGATGGCCGGGACGACGTACGTCTCGGTGGTGGCGACCTCGGCGGAGAGGTTCGCGCCCTTCATCTGGGGGGCTTCCTGCACGCGGGCAAGCAGCTGCGCGTCGTCGGCAACCGCCTCGCCGGAGAAGATGCCGACGCGCATGGCGCCGCGCTCGCGCAGATGGCGGGTCAGGGCCCGGGTGTCGATGCCGGAGATCCCGACGACGCCCTGCGCGGCGAGCTCCTCGTCCAGCGAGCGCTTGGCGCGCCAGTTGGACGGCACGCGCGCGGGGTCGCGTACGACGTAGCCGGATACCCAGATCCTCTTCGACTCGGGGTCCTCGTCGTTGACGCCGGTGTTGCCGACGTGGGGGGCGGTCATCACGACGACCTGGCGGTGGTACGACGGGTCGGTGAGGGTCTCCTGGTAGCCGGTCATGCCGGTGGAGAACACCGCTTCGCCGAAGGTCTCCCCCACGGCCCCGTAGGCACGGCCGCGGAAGATCCGGCCGTCCTCCAGGACGAGTACGGCAGGAACCTTTGAGGCTCCCCTTGTGGAGGTGGTCATCGTGCGCCTTCCGTTTGCTTGATCATCTGGTTCAGGGCCTCGACCCACTCGTTGTGCTCGGCCGCGCGGTCGGAGCGGAATCCGGAGTCGAGCAGCTTGTCGCCGTGGGCCCAGGTGACGACGAGCAGTCCGCCCTCGGCGAGGACCTTGCCCGCAATGCCCTTGTCGAGCCGGGCCTCGCGCAGCTGCGCGGCCGGGACGAAGAAGTCGGTCGCTCCGGGGCGCACGACGTCCAGTCCCGCGTCCGTCAGCGTGAGCTCGACCCGGCTGCGGGTGCCCAGGCCGTGCGCCACGATGCGGTCGAGCCACTGTCCGGCGGTGGTAGAGCCGTGGTAGCGGCCGCTCATCGTCAGTTTCGCCGGACCGGGGTCGGCGGGCGCGCCGGGCAGCTCGGGCAGATCGCCCTGGAGCGTGCCGCGCCACTTCCAGCCCTCGCGCATCAGCCAGTAGACGAGGGCGATGAAGAGCAGCAGCCCGACGACCCAGCCGATGCGGGCGGCCCAGTCGGTCACTTCCGCCGACTTCTGTTCCGCGGCGGTGTACGCGGCAGAGGCGTACGCCAGAGATGTCAGAGCTGTCACGCGAGCTTCCCGTCGACGAGCGTGGCCCGGCCCCGCAGCCACGTGTGGGTGACGCGTCCCGGCAGCTCACGGCCCTCGTAGGGGGTGTTGCGGCTGCGGGAGGCGAAGCCCGCGGGGTCCACGGCTCCACGGTATGCGGTATCGACCAGCGTGAGGTTGGCGGGCTCACCAGCCGAGACGGGCCGTCCGTGGCCGTCTGCGCGGCCGATCCTCGCCGGCTTGAACGACATGCGCTCGGCGACGCCCGCCCAGTCGAGGAGGCCGGTCTCGATCATCGTGTGCTGGACGACGGACAGCGCCGTCTCGAGGCCGACCATGCCCATGGCGGCCGCGGCCCACTCGCAGTCCTTGTCCTCGTGCGGGTGCGGGGCGTGGTCGGTGGCGACGATGTCGATCGTGCCGTCCGCCAGGGCCTCGCGCAGCGCCATCACGTCGCGCTCGGTGCGCAGCGGCGGGTTGACCTTGTAGACAGGGTTGTACGTACGAACCAGGTCGTCGGTGAGGAGCAGGTGGTGCGGGGTGACCTCGGCGGTCACGTCGATGCCGCGGGACTTGGCCCAGCGGACGATCTCGACCGAGCCGGCGGTCGACAGGTGGCAGATATGGACGCGCGAGCCGACGTGGTCGGCGAGCAGCACGTCGCGGGCGATGATCGACTCCTCGGCGACGGCCGGCCATCCGCCCAGGCCCAGCTCGGCGGAGACGACGCCCTCGTTCATCTCGGCGCCCTCGGTGAGCCGCGGCTCCTGCGCGTGCTGCGCGACGACGCCGCCGAACGCCTTCACGTACTCCAGCGCCCGCCGCATGATCACGGCGTCGTGGACGCACTTGCCGTCATCGGAGAAGACCGTGACGCCGGCCGCCGACTCGTGCATCGCACCCAGCTCGGCGAGCTTCTTGCCCTCCAGGCCGACGGTGACCGCGCCGATGGGCTGCACGTCGCAGTAGCCGTGCTCCTGGCCGAGCCGGTAGACCTGCTCGACCACGCCGGCGGTGTCGGCGACCGGGAAGGTGTTGGCCATGGCGAACACGGCGGTGTAGCCGCCGCTCGCGGCGGCCCGCGTTCCGGTCAGGACGGTCTCGGAGTCCTCGCGGCCGGGCTCGCGCAGATGGGTGTGCAGGTCCACGAGGCCCGGCAGCAGCACCTTGCCGTCGGCCTCGACGACCTCCGCTCCGTCAGCGGACAGTCCGGCACCGACCTCGGCGATCGTCTCGCCGTCGATCAGCACGTCCTGCGGCTCGCCGCCCAGCACCTTCGCACCACGGATCAGGATCTTGCTCATGTTTCTTACTTCTCCTCGGTGCGGGTGTGGGTGACGGCGGGTTCGTTGCCGCCGAGCAGCAGGTACAGGACGGCCATGCGGATGGAGACGCCGTTGGCGACCTGCTCGACGACGGTGCAGCGGTCGGAGTCGGCGACCTCGGCGGTGATCTCCATGCCGCGGACCATCGGTCCCGGGTGCATCACGATGGCGTGCTCGGGCATCTTCGCCATGCGGTCGCCGTCGAGCCCGTACCGCCGCGAGTACTCGCGCTCGGTCGGGAAGAACGCGGCGTTCATGCGCTCGCGCTGCACGCGCAGCATCATCACGGCGTCGGACTTCGGCAGCACGCTGTCGAGGTCGTACGCCACCTCGCACGGCCAGTGGTCGACGCCGACCGGCACCAGCGTGGGCGGGGCGACGAGGGTGACCTCGGCGCCGAGGGTGTGCAGCAGGTCGACGTTGGAACGGGCGACCCGGCTGTGCAGGACGTCGCCGACGATCGTGATGCGCTTGCCGCTCAGGTCCTGGCCGAGACCGGCGTCGCGGCCGATGAGGCGGCGCCGCATCGTGAACGCGTCGAGCAGCGCCTGCGTGGGGTGCTGGTGTGTGCCGTCACCGGCGTTGATCACGGCGGCGTCGATCCAGCCGGAGGTGGCGAGCCGGTAGGGCGCGCCGGAGGCGCCGTGCCGGATGACGACGGCGTCGACGCCCATGGCCTCCAGCGTCTGAGCGGTGTCCTTGAGGGACTCGCCCTTGGAGACGCTCGAGCCCTTGGCGGAGAAGTTGATGACGTCGGCGGAGAGGCGCTTCTCGGCGGCCTCGAAGGAGATACGGGTGCGGGTCGAGTCCTCGAAGAAGAGGTTGACGACGGTGCGGCCGCGCAGCGTCGGCAACTTCTTGATCGGCCGGTCGGCGACGCGGGCCATCTCCTCGGCGGTGTCGAGGATGCGTACGGCGTCGTCGCGGGTGAGATCGGCGGCCGAGATGAGGTGTCGCTTCATCTTGGGAAGGCTCCGTAAGGCGGTTCAGGAGTGGGGGTCCCCCCTGCTCTGGGGGTCCCTCCCAGGCCCTTAAGGCACTGGGGGAGAAGCCGAGAGCTTGGGAGAGGGGCCCGGGGTGTCCCCCCGGACGCGGGCATGCGGGCGCGCAGGAGCGCACTCGTCGGCGGAGAGCGAGTGCTGCTACTGCCGGCCGGCCGGGGAGGTCTGCTTGGCACCGAGCAGCACGGCGTCCCGGCCGTCCTCCTCGGCGAGCTGGACCTTGACGGTCTCCCGCAGCGACGTGGGCAGGTTCTTGCCGACGTAGTCGGCGCGGATGGGCAGTTCGCGGTGGCCGCGGTCCACGAGGACCGCGAGCTGGACCGCGCGCGGACGGCCGATGTCGTTCAGCGCGTCGAGGGCGGCGCGGATGGTGCGGCCCGAGAAGAGGACGTCGTCGAGGAGGATCACCAGGCGGCCGTCGATGCCGTCACCGGGGATCTCCGTGCGTGCCAGCGCCCGCGGCGGCTGCAGGCGCAGGTCGTCGCGGTACATGGTGATGTCCAGGGAGCCGACCGGGACCTTGCGTCCGGTGATCTCCTCGAGCTTGGCTGCGAGCCGCTGGGCGAGGAAGACGCCCCGGGTCGGGATGCCGAGGAGCACCACGTCGTCGGCGCCCTTGGCGCGTTCGACGATCTCGTGGGCGATGCGGGTCAGCACCCGCGCGATGTCCGGGCCCTCGAGAACGGGGCGGGCGGCATCGGAATCGACAGCGGAGCCGCTGTCGTGGGTCGTTGCGTCCATACGAAACGGACCTCCTTCTCCGCCTCACGGGACGGACCTTAAAGGACGTCGGATTTGCGCCACCAACGGTACCAGGCCGCCGACGTCGCTGATCACACCCCCCGCACCCCCTGGCACACCCGTGATGACCTGCTCCACGGAAGTGTCGGTCCGTACCATTCGGCTTGACGGGGGACCGTAACGCTGCGTAACCTCACAGTGAGTTACCAGTCTGCGTCCGGGGAGCTATATGTCCAGCGAATACGCCAAGCAGCTCGGGGCCAAGCTCCGGGCCATCCGCACCCAGCAGGGCCTTTCCCTACACGGTGTCGAGGAGAAGTCCCAGGGACGCTGGAAGGCGGTCGTGGTCGGTTCTTACGAGCGCGGCGACCGCGCCGTCACCGTGCAGCGCCTCGCCGAGTTGGCCGACTTCTACGGTGTGCCGGTGCAGGAGCTGCTGCCCGGCACGACCCCCGGTGGTGCCGCGGAGCCGCCGCCGAAGCTCGTCCTGGACCTGGAGCGCCTTGCCCATGTCCCGGCCGAGAAGGCGGGCCCCCTCCAGCGGTATGCCGCCACGATCCAGTCACAGCGTGGCGACTACAACGGCAAGGTGCTGTCGATCCGCCAGGACGATCTGCGCACCCTCGCCGTCATCTACGACCAGTCCCCCTCGGTCCTGACCGAGCAGTTGATCAGCTGGGGCGTGCTCGACGCCGACGCGCGCCGTGCCGTTGCCCACGAGGACAGCTGACGCATATCTGCAGAAACGTGCCGTCGGGGTGGCCGGGACCATGGGGATTCCGGCTACCCCGACGGCCTTTTTGTACCCCCCGACGGCATGTGGTTCCCCGAAGGCCTTGCCGCATATGCCAGGGACCGGCGCGCGGCCGACAGCCAGGCGCCGCGCGGCTGGGGCGGCGACTCCGTGCGCCGCATCGAGTGCCCCGGCGTTGCCTTTCGGGGCACTAGTGCCCGGAGGAACGCCGGAGGGCCCGCAGCTCGGTTGCTGCGGGCCCTCCGGCGTGACGTCGGCTCTCAGTCGGCGGCTCGCTCACGCCTCGTCTCGGCGCAGCGTCGGCTTGAGGTCCTTCAGCCGGCCGAGCAGACCGTTGACGAAGGCCGGGGACTCCTCCGTGGAGAACTCCTTGGCGAGCTCCACCGCCTCGTCCAGCACCACGGCGTCCGGCGTCCCGTCGACCCAGATCAGCTCGTACGCGCCGAGCCGCAGGATGTTGCGGTCGACGACCGGCATCCGGTCCAGCGTCCAGCCCACCGCGTACTGCGCGATGAGCTCGTCGATGCGGCTCGCCTTCTTCGCGTACCCCTCGACCAGCTCCATCGTGTACTCGCTGACCGGCGGCTGCCGGGTGTCCGTCCGGGAGTGCCGGATCCAGTCCGCGAGGACCGTGAGGACGTCGGTGTCGCGCTGGTCGCCCTCGAAGAGGATCTGGAAGGCGCGCTTACGGGCCGTGTTACGGGCAGCCACGGTTAGCTGCTCACCCGGCCGAGGTAGTCGCTGGTGCGCGTGTCGACCTTGATCTTCTCGCCGGTGGTGATGAAGAGCGGAACCTGGATCTGGTGGCCGGTCTCCAGCGTGGCGGGCTTGGTGCCGCCGGTGGAGCGGTCGCCCTGGACGCCCGGCTCGGTCTCCGCGATGGTCAGCTCGACAGCGGCGGGCAGGTCGACGAAGAGAACCTCGCCCTCGTGCTGCGCGACGGTGGCCGTGAAGCCCTCGATGAGGAAGTTGGCGGCGTCACCGACGGCCTTGCGGTCGACGTGCAGCTGGTCGTAGGTCTCCATGTCCATGAAGACGAAGTAATCGCCGTCCATGTACGAGAACTGCATGTCGCGCTTGTCGACGGTGGCCGTCTCGACCTTGACACCGGCGTTGAACGTCTTGTCGACGACCTTGCCGGAAAGCACGTTCTTGAGCTTGGTGCGCACGAAGGCCGGGCCCTTGCCGGGCTTGACGTGCTGGAACTCGACGACGGACCAGAGCTGGCCGCCTTCGAGCTTGAGCACCATGCCGTTCTTGAGGTCGTTCGTGGAAGCCACGGTTGCGGAATCTCCTGGACTGACGTGACGACCAGGGGACACGCGCGGAGCGGCGCCGGGGAAGTGCGGTGCGTGCCTGAACTTCCCTGGTGTCGCTAGAGCGCGAGCAGCTCCTTGGTCGTGATGGTGAGTAGCTCGGGTCCGCCATCCGCCTCTGGGCGGACGACGAGCGTGTCATCGATCCGGACACCACCCCGGCCCGGGAGGTGGACCCCCGGTTCGACAGTGACCGGCACGCAAGCGTCCAGTTTACCCATGGCCGCGGGACCGAGCTGCGGGTCCTCGTCGTTTTCCAGCCCCACCCCGTGCCCGGTGAGTGGCGCGAGGCTCTCGGCGTAACCGGCGGAGTCCAGCACCTGGCGGACCGCGCGGTCCACATCACGGCAGGCGGCGCCCGGGGCCAGCATCTCACGGCCCGCCCGCTGAGCGGCGAAGACCAGGTCGTAGAGCTCGATCTGCCAGTCCGCGGGCGACGTGCCGATCACGAACGTACGGCCGATCTCGCAGCAGTAGCCGCGGTAGGCGGCGCCGAGGCAGACGGAGAGGAAATCTCCCTCCTCGACGCGCCGGTCGGTGGGCCGGTGACCGCCGCGGCCGGAGTTCGGGCCGGTGCCGACCGAGGTGGGGAAGGCCGGTCCGTCGGCGCCGTGGTCGACCAGGCGGCGCTCCAGTTCGAGCGCGAGATGGCGTTCCGTACGACCGACGAGGATGGACTCCAGCAGCTCGCTCAGGGCCTGGTCGGCGATCTCGGCAGCGATCCGCAGACAGCCGATCTCCTCCTCGTCCTTCACCAGGCGCAGCTGCTCGACCGCTCCGCCCAGGTCCGTGAGCCGCAGCCGGGGCGCGACGGATCCGATCGCGCGATGCCGGGCGACGGTCAGATGGTGCTCCTCGAGCGCGAGGGAGTCGACGCCGTGGCCGGCGGCGAGATCCGCGGCGGCGACCGCCGGGTCGCCGTCCGTACCCGGCAGCACCTGCGTGGGCAGCGCCTCGTCGGGCCGCTCGTCCTCCGGGCGGCCGACGGGCGGGCCGGCGTACAGCAGGACGTCCTCGTTCCTGCTGAGCAGGAGTACGGCGCCGTGCGGCGCCGCGCCCGCGAGATAGCGGACGTTGGCGGGGCGGGACACGAGCGCCGCCGCGCTGCCGCCCGCAGCACACCGCTCCCGCAGCCGCTCCCGGCGGGCCGCGTACACCTCTGACATATCTCGAGCGTACGAGCGGGGACGCGAGGCGGCCCGGTGTGCGCGGCCGTCCGGGTCGGGCGGCGGGATCCGGCCGGCCGATGTGCCCACGACGGCGGTGCAGTCCGACGCCGAGGGGCCGGACGGGGCCTAAGCGCTCCGCTGGCTGTGCCGATGTGCGGCTCCGCCGCGGGGCCGCGATGTGCCGTCGGTTCGCTGCAGCGCCGTCGTGGCTGGTCGCGCCCACGCGGCGGAGCCGCACAATGTCACAGCCCCGCGCCCCTTCAGGGCGCTGCCGAACCGCAGCCGACTTCATCCGACCTGCTTAGCCCGGCAGCCCGCTCACCACTGGGGCGGGCTCGCAATCGAGCGGGCGAGGACATCGTCCAGGAGGCGGGCCGTCGCCGGGACGTCGAGCTGGGAGTTGTCGATGATCGGCAGGCCCGAGCCGTACCAGCCGGCCATCCGCCCGTGGATACGGGCCACCTCCTCGTCCGTGAGGCGTCGGTTGCCGCTGCGCTCGGCGTTGCGCTCGAGGACGACGTCCAGCCCCGGCAGGAGCACCACCGGGAGCAGCCCGGGACCGACATGCCGTTTCCAGCCGCCGAGGCCGACGACCGGGCGGTCGGGGAACACGGCGTCGTCGAGGATGCACGAGATGCCGTTGGCGAGGAAGTTGCGCGCGGCGAAGCCGCAGGTGCGACGGGCCAGGCGGTACTGCGCCTCGGAGTTGTCGTTCCAGCCGGACTGGGGGTTCGCGAAGCCGGAGCGGACCCATTCGCGTACGTCGTCAAGGCTGATGTGCGCGGTGGGAACGCGGCGCTGGTCCGCCCAGTATCTGGCGACGCTTGTCTTGCCCGCGCCCGCGGGGCCGATGAGCAGCACGGCGAGTGTGGTGGAGGTGGCGTCGGCGGCTCCCTGGGCGTGCGGCGCGCTCGGCACGGTCACGGGTCCGCCGGGGGGGAGCTGGACATGTCCCGTGGTGTCCGGGGTGGGCGGCATCGGCGTGGGGTGCGGGGCCACATGGTGCTGCGGTGCGGGAGCGTGCGGTCGGCCCGGGGCCTGCGGCACGGCGGGCCCCTGTGGGTGCGCGACCGGCCCTTGGGACACGGGGGCATGCGGCGCGGTCGGCCCAGGTGGGGGCTGCGCGGCCGGGCCCTGGGGCACATGGGCATGCGGCGGGGACGGCGTGGTCGGGGGCGGGGGCGGCGTGGTCGAGCTCTGGGAGCCTGGCCCGTGCGCGGGGATCGGCGTGTTGGGGTGGGGGGCGGCCGGACCCTGGGAGCCGGTGGCGAGCGACGCGACGGGGCTGCTCGGGTGCCCGGCAGTTGCTGGAGGCACGGCAGCTGTTGAAGGTGAGCCCAGCGGCCGGTCTGACGCCTGCCCTCTGCGGGCGTGCGGCGGGTGCGCGGGGGTCGGGCCGATCGGCGCTCCACCGAAGCCCGGCGGGTTGGCCGATGGCCCCGCGGGCACGGACTCGGCGGGAACAGGGCCTGCGGGGGCGGGGCCGGGATGCGATCCCGGCTGCTCTGCTGCCGGCAGCCGGCCGTCGGCGGGTCCCTGCTCTGCTGCCGGCAGCTGACCGTCAACAGGTCCCTGCGGCGCCGACTCGGCGACCGGTGAACCCGCGGGGACGGAGCCCGCGGGAACAGAGCCCGCAAGAGCAGGGCCCGTGGCATCCGGACCCGGATGCGATCCCGGCTGCCGTGCTGCAGGCGACCCGCCGTCGGCAGGCCCCTGCCCCGGCCGATAGGGCGGCGGCAGCGGAGCCCCCACTGCATGCTGCATCCGGTGCCACTCCGTCTCGTACAGGCAACTGGTGCGGGCGAGCGGGTCTTGCGGGCCGCTCGCTACCGAACGGTACCTTCCCCGGCCGCCGTTGTGTGAACGGCCGGGGACGTCGCGAAGTGCCCGGGCCTGACTACCCGGAGAACTGGACGGACAAGCCGCGTGTTCAGCCCGCGACTTCGCCGTACGCGGCGAGCAGCACGGCCGGGTCGGGCCCCTCCAGAACGGTGGGCTTGGCGAGGCCGTCGAGGACGATGAAACGCAGCACGTTCCCGCGCGACTTCTTGTCGACCTTCATCGTCTCGAGGAGCTTGGGCCACTGGTCGTAGCGGTAGCTGAGGGGCAGTCCGACCGACTCCAGGATGGTGCGGTGACGGTCGGCGGTCGCATCGTCCAACCGCCCGGCCAGACGGCCGAGTTCGGCGGCGAAGTGCATGCCGACGGAGACAGCCGCGCCGTGCCGCCACTTGTAGCGCTCGTTCTTCTCGATGGCGTGCGCCAGCGTGTGACCGTAGTTGAGGATCTCGCGCAGCCCCGACTCCTTGAGGTCGCCGGAGACCACCTCGGCCTTGACCTTGATGGAGCGTTCGATGAGCTCGGCGGTGTGCGGCCCGGCCGGGGTGCGGGCCGCCTGCGGGTCCTCCTCGATGAGGTCGAGGATCACCGGGTCGGCGATGAAACCGGCCTTGATGATCTCCGCGAGACCCGACACGAAGTCGTTGACCGGCAGCGAGTCGAGCGCGGCCAGATCGCACAGGACGCCCGCCGGCGGATGGAAGGCACCGACGAGGTTCTTGCCCTCGGCGGTGTTGATGCCGGTCTTGCCGCCGACGGCCGCGTCGACCATGCCGAGCACGGTCGTCGGTACGGCGATCCAGCGCACCCCGCGCAGCCACGTCGCGGCCACGAACCCGGCGAGGTCCGTGGTGGCGCCGCCGCCGACGCCCACCACGACGTCCGTACGCGTGAACCCGGACTGGCCCAGTGCCTTCCAGCAGTACGCGGCGACCTCGGCGGTCTTGGCCTCCTCGGCGTTCGGCACCTGGATCGCGACGGCCTCGTAGCCCTGCTCGGCCAGGTCGGCGCGGAGCGCCTCGCCGGTCTCGGCGAGCGCCTCGGGGTGGATCACCGCGACGCGCTGCGCCTTCTCGCCGATGAGCCCGCCGAGCTCTTCCAGCAACTGCCGCCCGACGAGCACCTCGTACGGCTCGGTGCCCGCCGTGCCGCCGACCTGGATACGCGTCACTGCCTGCTCGGTCATGCTTCTTTCAACTCCAGTGCGTCGAGGACCGCTTGGGCGACCTCTTCGGGGGTACGGCCGTCGGTGGGCACGACGGCGTCGGCGACTTCGGTGTACAGATGGCGGCGCGCCTCCATCAGCTCGCGCCACTGGCGGCGGGGGTTGACGGCGAGCAGCGGGCGCGCGGTGTTCAGGCCCGTGCGCTTGACGGCCTCTTCGACGTCCATCGACAGATACACGACGCGGTGCGGTGCGAGCAGCGCGCGGGTGTCGGGGTCGAGGATCGCGCCGCCGCCGAGCGCCAGCACGCCGTCGTGCGCGGCGATCGCGGCGTGCACGGCACGCTTCTCGATCGCGCGGAAGTGGGGCTCGCCCTCGTCCACGAAGATGTCGGCGATCGACCTGCCCTCGGCGGCCACGATGTCGTCGTCGGTGTCCCGGTAGCCGCAGCCCAGCCGCTCGGCCAGCAACTGGCCGACCGTGGACTTGCCGACCCCCATGGGCCCGACCAGGACGATGACCGGCCGCCCGTTCACGGCGCTCACCGGATCTTCAGGTTCTCGAGGTACGAGGTGACGTTACGGCGGGTCTCGCCCACGCTGTCGCCACCGAACTTCTCGGCGACCGCGTCCGCCAGGACCAGCGCGACCATGGCCTCGGCCACGATGCCGGCGGCCGGGACGGCACACACGTCGGAGCGCTGGTGGTGCGCCTTGGTCGCCTCGCCGGTGACCACGTCGATGGTGGCGAGCGCCCGCGGCACGGTCGCGATCGGCTTCATCGCCGCACGGACGCGCAGCAGCTCGCCCGTGGACAGACCGCCCTCGGTACCCCCGGAACGGCCGGTCGCGCGCTTGATGCCGTCCTCGGTGGACACGATCTCGTCGTGCGCCTTCGAGCCCGGCACCCGCGCCAGCTCGAAGCCGTCACCGACCTCGACGCCCTTGATCGCCTGGATGCCCATCAGCGCGGCGGCGAGCCGCGCGTCAAGGCGGCGGTCCCAGTGCACGTGCGACCCGAGGCCCACCGGCACGCCGTACGCCAGCACCTCCACGACACCGCCCAGGGTGTCGCCGTCCTTGTGGGCCTGGTCGATCTCCGCGACCATCGCCTTCGACGCGTCCGCGTCCAGGCAGCGCACCGGGTCCGCGTCCAGCTTCTCGACGTCCGAGGGCTTGGGGTACACGCCGTACGGGGCCTTGGCCGCGGCCAGCTCCACGACGTGCGAGACGATCTCGATGCCGGCCGTCTCCTTCAGGTACGAGCGGGCGACCGCACCCAGCGCGACGCGGGCCGCCGTCTCGCGCGCGGAGGCGCGCTCCAGGATCGGCCGGGCCTCGTCGAAGTCGTACTTCTGCATGCCGGCCAGGTCCGCGTGGCCGGGCCGCGGGCGGGTCAGCGGCGCGTTGCGGGCCAACTCGGCGAGCTCGGCCGGGTCCACCGGGTCGGCCGCCATGACCTGCTCCCACTTGGGCCACTCGGTGTTGCCGACCATGATCGCGACCGGGGAGCCGAGGGTGAGGCCGTGGCGAACGCCGCCGAGGAAGGTGACCTCGTCGCGCTCGAACTTCATCCGCGCACCGCGCCCATAGCCGAGGCGCCGCCGGGCCAGGTGGTCCGCCACCATCTCCGTGGTGATCGGCACGCCGGCGGGAAGTCCCTCCAGCGTCGCGACGAGTGCGGGTCCGTGGGACTCTCCCGCGGTCAGCCAGCGCAACCTGCTCAACGGTGCTCCTCATGCTCGCGCCCGGAACTGCGTACTGCGTTCGCCTACGCGCGTCCTCGCGTACGGCGATGGCGCGACCGGGTGCGCGGCCCTGGCCCGCCACCCCCGATCCTCCCACGTCGGGCGGCAGACCCGGCCCTCGGTCCACAAGGCGGACGGCGCGGCGGTCAGGACCGGCGGTCCTCCGGGCGGCCTGGGGCGCGTACGAGACCAGGTGGGTGCCACGGGTTCGACGGGAACTCCGTGACTGAATGGGACTTCAGGCGCTCGCCAGGGCGTGGCTCTAGCGGGCCGCCAGCGCCTCTTCGCCGGCTTTCCTCATGACGTCGACCGGTGCCGGCGCATGCCCGGTCATCTGCTCGACCTGGAGCACCGCCTGGTGCACCAGGAGGTCGAGGCCGCTGACGACCGCTCCGCCGTACGCCGACCAGCGGGCTGCGAGGTTGGTCGGCCACGGCTCGTACAGCACGTCGAAGAGTGTGGCCGGCCGCTCGGGCACGGCTGCGGCGAGCGCGTCCGTGGTGCCCGCCGGGGTCGTGGCGATCACCAGCGGGGCGCGCAGGGCCTGTGCGGCGTCGTCCCAGTCCTCGGTGCGCACCTCGACGTCCAGCCGCTCGCCCCAGTTGCGCATCTCGGCCGCGCGCGCCTCGCTGCGTACATAGGCCACGACCTCGCCCTCGCAGATCCGCGACAGCGCGGCCAGCGCCGAGGAGGCGGTGGCACCCGCGCCGAGGATGGCCGCCGACTCGACGCGGTCGATGCCGCGCTCACGCAGAGCCTCGACCATGCCCGGGATGTCGGTGTTGTCGCCGAGGCGCCGGCCGTCCTCGGTGAACACGACCGTGTTCACCGCCTCGACGGAGGCCGCGGTGTCACTGATCTCGTCGAGCAACGGAATCACCGCGCGCTTGAGCGGCATGGTCAGCGACAGCCCCGCCCACTCCGGCCCGAGCTTCTCGATGAAGCCGGGCAGCGCCGCTTCGTCGATCTCGAACCGGTCGTACGTCCAGTCGCCCAGGTGCAGCGCCTCGTACGCCGCGCGGTGCAGCACCGGCGAGAGGGAGTGAGCGATGGGAGAGCCGAGAACTGCGGCGCGGTGCTTTGTTGAGGTGACGCTCACTGTCCGTTCTTCTTCAACTCTTCGAGATACTTCTCGCGGTTTCGGTTCTGCTCCTCGTTCGTTTCGGCGAAGAGAGTCTTGTCCTCGCTGACCGAGACGAAGTAGTACCAGTTTCCCTTCGCTGGATTGAGAGCGGCGTTGATCGCCACTTCACCAGGATTACTGATCGGGCCGGGCGGCAGACCCTTGATCTTGTAGGTGTTGTACGGATCGTCGATCTTCCGCAGCTGGTCGACCGAACCCGTGGCCAGCTTCGACTGACCCCGCAGATAGTTCACGGTCGAGTCGAAGTCGAGCAGGCCCCATGTCTCGGTGTTGTCCGGCTTCAGGCGGTTGTAGACGACGGTCGCGACCTTCTCGAAGTCGTGCTTGTACTTGCCTTCGGCCTGGACCAGGCTCGCCACCGTCAGAACCTGCAGCGGGTTCTCGAGGTTCAGGTCGTCGGCCTTCTCCTTGAGGCCGAGTTCGTCGTACTTCTCCGTGGCCTGCTTGACCATGGCCTTGAGCACGACGTCGGGCTTCATGCCCTTGGCGACCGGATAGGCGGACGGATAGAGGAAGCCCTCGAGGGGATCCTTGATGTCCTTGTCGTTGTTGGCCCAGTCCGGAAGTCCCAGGCTCTTCCATTCCTTCTTGGCGACGCTCGCCGTGGTGCCCTTCTTGAGCTCAAGGCGTGTGTCGATCTGCGCGTAGACCCAGGAATTCCGCTGGCCTTCGGGAATGATCAGGTTGTTGCGGCTCTTCGGGTTCAACATGAGCTCGACAGCGCTCGCCGCCGACATCTTGGCGTTGAGTGTGTAGACGCCCGCCTGGATGGTGTTCCCGTCCGGATTCGCCGCCTGGGCGGCCACAAAGGCGTCCACGCTCTTGACGACGCCTGCCCGCTTCAGCGCCTGACCGATCTCGTAGCCGCCGGCACCCTTGGGGATCTCGACGTTCACCTTGTCGCCGGTCCCGTTACCCGCGTAGTCCGGAGCCGGGCCGAAACGGTCCTGGTAGTACTGGTAGCCGAAGTACCCGACCCCGCCGATGCCGCCGCCGAAGACGAGCACCACGACCAGGCACGCGCATCCACTGCGCCGTTTCTTCTGCCCGCCGCCGCGGCCGCGCCGGTCGCGTCCTCTACCGCCGGGAGCGTCGTCGTCCCGGTCGTCGTCATCGTCGCCGCCCGCGAAGAAGGCGTGCTCACCCTGGTCCGGGCCCGGGTCCCAGTCGGTCTCCCGTTCGGGCGCCGGGCGCCGACGGGCGGGCGGCTCGGGCGGCGGGTACGCCTCGGACGTGCGGTAGTAGTCCTGCTGCTCGCCGCCGTACGCGGGCTGGCCGTACGGGTCCGCCGGATCGGCGGCGTACGGGACCTGGCCGTGCTGGCCCGTGTCCCAGCCACCGCCGTACTGCTGCTGGCCGTAGCCGCCGGGCTGCTGCTGCCCGCCGTAGCCACCGTGCTGGTTCCGGGGGTCATAGCCGGCGCCCTGGTTCCCGGTGTCGTAGCCGGGGGACTGCTGCTGAGGCCGTCCGTAGGCCGCCTGCTGGCCGGTGCCCCATTCGTCGTACTGCTGGGATTGCTGCGGCTGCTGCGGATAATGCCCCGGCTGGCCGCCGTAGGGGGACTGGCCGGCGTCTGCCTGCTGTCCTCCCCATCCGCCGTCCCCGTACAACGGGTCCTCGGGATGCCACGGTTCGGAGCCTGGGCCCCGGCCATACTCAGTCATCGATCCCCTAGAGCCGCGAGGCGACGGCTGCTCGGCGCTTGTGGCACGGCTCCCGTCCCGCCTCTCTGCTGTGCGGCAGCTGTTCGAACGCTGGCGCATCTCGCGGAACGTTACCGTATCGCGATCAGATGACCACTTCGACGCCCTCGCCCGGAGCTTTACCTGACGCCCGTTCGGACTCCAGTGCGTTCTGGAGGATGATCACCGCTGCCGCCTGGTCGATCACAGAGCGGCCCTTTTTGGACTTCACGCCGGAGGCGCGCAGTCCCTGACTGGCCGTCACTGTGGTCATCCTCTCATCCACGAGTCTGACCGGAACGGGCGCGATCGCACGGGCGAACTCCTGGGCGAAGGCCCGGATCTTGGCCGCGGCCGGGCCCTCGCCCCCGCGGAGGGAGCGGGGCAGGCCCACGACGACCTCGATCGGCTCGTACTCCTCGACGAGCTGCCGCAGCCGCCGGTGGGCGGCCGGGACGTCGCGTCCCGGCACGGTCTCCACCGGCGTCGCGAGGATCCCGTCGGGGTCGCACGAGGCGACCCCGATACGGGCGTCCCCGACATCGATCGCGAGGCGACGGCCGCGGCGCATGTCCGTCGTCACGCCGTCTCGGCGACGAGGCGTTCGACTGCGGCCACGGCGTCGCCGATGGCGGCCGGGTTCTGGCCGCCGCCCTGGGCGACGTCAGGCTTGCCGCCGCCACCGCCGCCGAGGGTCTTGGCGGCGGTACGGACCAGCTCGCCGGCCTTGAGGCCGCGCTCACGGGCGGCCTCGTTGGTGGCGATGACCGTCAGCGGCTTGCCGTTCACCGTCGTGAACAGGGCAACGACGGCCGGGCGGTCGCCCTGGATGCGGCCGCGCACGTCGAGGACCAGCTTGCGCAGGTCGTCGGCGGTCGTGCCGTCCGGGACCTGGCCGGTCACGAGGGCCACGCCGCGTACGTCCTGGGCGCCCTGGGCGAGACCGGCGGCGGCCTGGAGGACCTTCTCCGCGCGGAACTTCTCGATCTCCTTCTCGGCGTCCTTCAGCTTGCCGAGCATGGCGGCGATCTTCTCGGGGAGCTCCTCGGGGCGGCCCTTGACCAGCTCCTGGAGCTGGGCGACGACCGTGTGCTCGCGGGCGAGGAAGTTGTAGGCGTCCACGCCGACGAGGGCCTCGATACGGCGCACGCCCGAGCCGATCGACGACTCGCCGAGCAGCTTCACCAGACCGAGCTGGGCGGTGTTGTGGACGTGCGTACCGCCGCAGAGCTCCTTGGAGAAGTCGCCGATGGTGACGACGCGCACGCGCTCGCCGTACTTCTCGCCGAACTCGGCGATGGCGCCCTGCTTCTTGGCCTCGTCGATGCTCATCACATCGGCCCGGACGTCCAGATCGCGGGCGAGCACCTCGTTGATCTTCTGCTCGACGTCGGTCATCACGGCCGTGGGTACGGCGGACGGGGAGCCGAAGTCGAAGCGGAAGCGGCCGGGCTGGTTCTCGGAACCGGCCTGGGCGGCCGTCGGGCCGAGGGCGTCACGCAGGGCCTGGTGCGTGAGGTGCGTGGCGGAGTGGGCGCGGGCGATGGCCTTGCGGCGACGCACGTCGATGACGGCCTGGGCGGAGGCGCCGACGGTCACCTCGCCGACCTGGACGACGCCCTTGTGGACGTACACACCCGGGACCGGCTTCTGGCAGTCGCGGACCTCGATGACGGCACCGGTGTCGATCTTGATGCGGCCGGTGTCGCCGATCTGGCCGCCGCCCTCGGCATAGAACGGGGTGCGGTCGAGGACGATCTCGACCTCGTCGCCCTCGGTGGCGGCGGGCGAGGAGACGCCGTCGACGAGGATGCCGACGACCCGGGACTCGCCCTCGGTGTCGCTGTAGCCGATGAAGTCGGTCGCGCCGGAGGCGTCGGCGATCTCGCGGTAGGCGCCGAGGTCGGCGTGGCCGGTCTTCTTGGCCTGGGCGTCGGCCTTGGCGCGCTCCCGCTGTTCCTTCATCAGGCGGCGGAAGCCGTCCTCGTCCACGGACAGCCCCTGCTCGGCGGCCATCTCGAGGGTGAGGTCGATCGGGAAGCCCCAGGTGTCGTGGAGCAGGAAGGCCTTGTCGCCGGGCAGCACGGCGGAGCCGGCGGTCTTGGCCTCGGTCACGGCGGTGTCGAGGACGTTGGTGCCGGCCTTCAGCGTCTTGAGGAAGCGCTCCTCCTCGGCGAGGGCGACGCTCTCGATGCGCTTGCGGTCCTGGATGAGCTCCGGGTACTGCTGGCCCATCGTGTTGATGACGACGTCGATGAGGTCGCCGACGACCGGTCCTGTGGCGCCGAGCAGGCGCATGTTGCGGATGGCGCGGCGCATGATGCGGCGCAGGACATAGCCGCGGCCCTCGTTGCCGGGGGTGACGCCGTCGCCGATGAGCATGACGGACGTGCGCATGTGGTCGGAGACCACACGCAGCGAGACATCGCTGGCGTGGGCCTCGCCGTAGCGGACGCCGGTGAGCTCGGTGGCCTTGTCGATCACGACGCGGGAGGTGTCGATCTCGTACATGTTCTGCACGCCCTGCAGGATCATGGCGAGGCGTTCCATGCCGAGACCGGTGTCGATGTTCTTGCTCGGCAGCTCGCCGAGGATCTCGAAGTCCTCCTTGGAGGTGCCCTCGCCGCGCTCGTACTGCATGAAGACGAGGTTCCAGATCTCCACGTACCGCTCGTCGTTGACGGCAGGGCCGCCCTCGACGCCGAACTCGGGGCCGCGGTCGTAGTTGATCTCGGAGCAGGGTCCGCAGGGGCCGGGGACGCCCATGGACCAGTAGTTGTCCTTCTTGCCCAGGCGCTGGATGCGCTCGGCCGGGACGCCGACGACGTCGCGCCAGATGCGCTCGGCCTCGTCGTCCTCGAGGTAGACGGTGATCCAGAGCTTCTCCGGCTCCAGGCCGTAACCGCCCTGGTCCTGGGGCGTGGTGAGCAGCTCCCAGGCGTACTTGATGGCGCCTTCCTTGAAGTAGTCGCCGAAGGAGAAGTTGCCGCACATCTGGAAGAACGTGCCGTGCCGGGTGGTCTTGCCGACCTCTTCGATGTCCGGCGTGCGCACGCACTTCTGCACGCTGGTGGCGCGCGGATAGGGCGGCTTGACCTCGCCCAGGAAGTACGGCTTGAAGGGCACCATGCCGGCGGGGACCAGCAGCAGGGTCGGGTCGTCCGCGATCAGCGACGCCGACGGCACGACGGTGTGCCCGCGCTCTTCGAAGAAGCGCAACCAGCGGCGGCGGATTTCAGCCGACTCCATCAGTGGTCCTCATTCCGGTTGTACGAGTACGCCGTCCTGTCGGCGTGCTTCGGGTTGTTGCGGTTTTCGATGGCGGCGAGGCGCCGCGGGGCCGGGAGGTCGTGGTCCGTCGTGGCGTTCAGCCCGAGCGCCTCGTCGAGTTCGGCCTCCCGCTGGGCCATGCCGTCGCGGACGTCGAGGGCGAAGTCCTTGAGCTTGTGGCCCGTCTCGATCGCCTTGTTCGCGGCCTGCGCCGCCAGGCTCTCGGGGGTCAGCTGCTTCAGCTTGCGGTTGACCTTGGTGGTGGCCCACACACCGGCGGCTGCGCCCGCGGTGAACCAGAACGTACGGCGGAACATCGCTGCGTCAGTCCTTCTTCCGCTTTCCGCGTCGCGCGGACGGGAGGGTGCGGCCCACGATCACGGTACGCCGCGAGCGCTCGGCGGTCACCTGCGTTTCGGCGGGGCCGGTCCGGCGGCCGATGGCCCGGCGCACGCCGTAGCCGAACGCCGCGACCTTGACCAGAGGGCCGCCGAAGGTGGACGCGACGGTGGTGGAGAGCGCCGACGCGTTCGACGTGACTTCCTGGACATCCGACGCGATGGCGTCGACCCGGTCGATCTGGGTCTGCGCGGAGCGCACTGCCGCGGAGGCGTCGGCCAGCAGCGGGACGGCCTGATCGGTCACATCCGCCACGAGTTTGGTGGTCGCTCTGAGCGTCTGGGCCAGCCTCGCCAGCGCCACGGCGAGGAAGGAGACCAGGATCGCCCAGAAGACGGCCACCAGGATCCCGGCAACCTCTCCACCGGACACTGTGCACCGCTCTCTGTTCGTCGTGCGTGAACATCCAAAAGTCGTCCCCCGAGCCTATCGCGCCGGTGGCGCCGCTCCGTACCGCATTACCCGCTCGGGCACGGGCCCCTGCGGCCTGCGTGCGGCCGGAGGGACTTGGGTGAAGCGATTGTACGGATCGCATATGCCTGAGTACGCTGCGTTTGCATGCGGCACTTAGAGCGCTTAAGCCCCGGCCCGGGCGACTCCGGACGAAAGTCGATCAAGCCCGGCAATCTCACTCTCGACCTCAACGCCTTCGTGGGCCGCGCGGCCGAACTCGCGGAGCTGAGGGGTGCGCTGGAGGCGGAGCGGCTGGTCACGGTGACCGGGGTGGGAGGGGTCGGCAAGTCGCGGCTGGCGGCGCGTGCCGCGTCCCTGACCGAGCCGCGTGACGGAGTCTGGCTGGTGGAGCTGGCGTCGTTGCAGGAGGCGGAGCTCGTCGAGTACGCGGTCGCCGAGGCGCTCGAACTGACGGACTGCACGACCCGGCCGCCGCGCCAGGTGCTCTTCGACCATCTCGCGGACCGCCAACTGCTGCTCGTACTGGACGGGTTCGAGCATCTCGTCGAGGCGAGCGCGTCACTCGTGCGTGACTTGCTGTGCCGGGCCCCGGGGCTACGGGTGCTGGCCGTGGGGCGCAGGCCGCTCGGCGTCGACGGCGAGCGGCTGTTTCCCCTCTCCCCCATGCCTGCGGAGGAGGCCGCCGAGCTCTTCGCGGACCGCGCCGCGACCGTACTGCCCGACTTCACGCTGCATGACGGCAATCTTCCCGACGTCCTGGAGGTGTGCCGGTGCCTGGACGGGATTCCGCTCGCCGTGGAGCTGGCCGCGGGCAGGCTGCGGGCCCTGTCTCCGGCGCAGCTGGTGTCCCGGCTCGACGACCGGTTCGGCCTGCTGACGGGCGGTGGGCGCAGCGCCCTGCCGCGTCACCAGACCATGCGTACGGCCATCGGCTGGAGCCATGAGCTGTGCACGCCGGACGAGCGGCTGCTGTGGGCGCGGCTCTCGGTGTTCTCGGGGAACTTCGATCTTGAGGCGGCCGAGTACGTCTGCGGTGGCTGCGGGCTGTCCGACGAAGCGGTGCTCGACGTGCTGGGTGAGCTGCTCGCGCAGTCCCTGGTGACCCGCGAGGAGACCCCGGCCGGAGTGCGCTACCGGATGCTGGACACCGTCAGGGCGTACGGCGCCGACTGGCTGGAGGCGACGGGCGACGGCGCCCGGCTGCGGCGCCGGCACCGCGACTGGTACATAGGCCTGGCCACCTGGTGCGAGATGGAGTGGTTCTCGCCCAGGCAGTCGGAGGTCGCGGCACGCGTCGAGGCGGATCTGCCGAACTTGCGGATCGCGCTGGACCAGTGCCTGTCGGAGCCGGGCGAGGCGCACATGGGCCAGTATCTGGCGGGCACGCTGTGTTTCTACTGGACGGGCTGCGGGCGGCTGTCCGAGGGCCGGCACTGGCTGGAGCGGAGTCTCGAGCTGGGCGCCGACCATGTGGAGTCGCGGCTGAAGGCCCTGTGGGCGCTCGGCTATGTGGCGATCCTGCAGGGCGACGTGGCGCCCGCACTGACCGCGCTGCAGGAGTGCCGGGACGGGGCCGAGCACCACGGTCATGCGACGGCGTTCGCCAGCGCGATGCACCGCACCGGGTGTCTGGCGCTGGTGACGGACGACATGCCCCGTGCCGAGGAGCTGCTGCGCGCTGCCCTCGACCGCTATCACGAGATCGGCGAGCTCAGCAGCTACGTGCTGATGTGCCAGGTCGAGTTGGCGTTGGCGATGGCCTTCCAGGGGGATCTGCCGGCAGCCGTCGTGCTGTGCGAGGACGTACGCCTGGTGTGCGAGGACCACGGCGAGCGCTGGGCTCGGGCGTATGCGCTGTTCGTGCTGGCGTACGCGGCCTGGGCGGACGGCCGCCTGGAGCGGGCGCGGGAACTGCTGGAGCAGTCGCTCGCCATCCACCACGGCTTCCACGATCTGCTGGGCTCGGTGCTCTCGATCGAGTTGCTCGCGCTGGTCACGGTGGCCCAGGGGGACCCGGAGGAGGCCGCTCTGCTGCAGGGAGTGGCGGGCCGGATCTGGCCCTCGGTCGGGCTGCCGCTGTTCGGCTCGAGCCACTTCAACGCGCCGCACCAGCTGTGCGCGGAGCTGGTCCGCGAGGAGCTCGGTGCCGAGCGGTATGAGGAGTGCCTCGACGCCGGAGGGCGGCTCGGTACGGATGCCGCGGTGGCTCGGGTGCTGGACCGGCAGCGCGCCGACCTGCGGGGGTTGCTGCCGCAGCAACGGGGGCCGATGCAGGAGGACGACGCCTCCGGCGACGCTCCGGACACGCGAAAGCCCGCCGCTTCCCCCACCCAGCAGGGCGGGGACGCGGCGGGCTGAATCGCGGTGTCTACGACCGGATCAGGCGAGGCTGATCAGCGGGCGTAGTACTCGACGACGAGCTGCTCGTCGCAGATCACCGGGATCTCCTTGCGGTTCGGGTCCCGGTCCAGGCGGAACGCCAGGGCCTTCAGGTTGACCTGCAGGTAGCGCGGGGTCTCACCATCGGTGTCGTAGCCACCCTCACGGGCGACCTGGAAGGGGTGCTTCTCGCGGGAGCGCTCGCGGACCATCACGACGTCGTCGGGGCGGACGCGGAAGGACGGCTTGTCGACCTTCTTGCCGTTGACCTCGATGTGGCCGTGGACGACCATCTGACGGGCCTGGTAGATGGTGCGGGCGATGCCGGAGCGGAGCACCAGAGCGTCGAGACGGCGCTCGAGCTCGATGATCAGGGCCTCACCGGTCTTGCCCTGAACCTTGCTGGCGCGCTCGTAGGCACGGACCAGCTGACGCTCGGAAACGTCGTACTGCGCGCGCAGACGCTGCTTCTCGAGCAGACGGACCTTGTAGTCCGAGTTCTGCTTGCGGCCACGGCCGTGCTCACCCGGCGGGTAGGGGCGGGCCTCGAAGTACTTGACGGCCTTCGGGGTCAGCGCGATACCGAGCGCACGCGACTTCTTGACCTTGGGGCGGGACTGGTTCGCCACGAACCAAACCTCTCTATCTATGTGAATCGGCTTCACCAGGGTTAGGGGAGGTCGCATCCGCAGCCGGGGAGACCCGTCGGGGCCTGCCGCGATCGTGTGATCACGGCGGTCTCGGCGGGCAGCCGCTCCCTGGTCTGGGCACATACGTGCAGCACGCGAGTGGCCCACCGACCGCCGTATTACCGGGGTGGTGGGCTGCCCGCGACACCGTTCGACGGTGCGCGACGCTCCTGGAGTTCCCCGCCCGAGGGCATTGGGGGCTCCGGCTGCTTGTCCCGCTCTGGTGGTGCCGGCCGAAACCGGACGCGGAACGCAGCGCTTCTGGGAAGTCTACTAGGTCGCGGACAGTGCCGCGGACCGGCCGTGCCGCTCAGCCGTCCGCCGCTCCCGCGTCCTTGGCCGCTCCCGGCTGCTCGCCCCTGAGGCGCTCGCGGACGCGCTCGGCCACGTCCGCGTACCGCGCCTCCGCGCCGTACCGCGTGGGCTTGTAGTACTGCCGGCCGTCGATGGCGTCGGGGGCGTACTGCTGGTGTGCGATGCCGCCCGGCACATCGTGCGGGTACACATACCCCTGCGCATGGCCGAGCTTGGCCGCGCCCTTGTAGTGGCCGTCGCGCAAGTGCGGCGGGACGGGGCCGGCGAGGCCCTTGCGTACGTCCTCCAGGGCCGCGCCTATCGCGAGCGTCGCCGCGTTCGACTTGGGGGCGAGGGCGAGCGCGATCGTCGCATGGCTCAGCGTCAGCGCGGCCTCCGGGAAGCCGATCATGGCGACGGCCTGGGCGGCGGCGACCGCCGTCGGCAGGGCCGTCGGGTCGGCCAGCCCGATGTCCTCGCTGGCGGAGATCATCAGGCGGCGGGCGATGAACCTCGGGTCCTCCCCCGCCTCGATCATCCGCGCCAGGTAGTGCAGCGCCGCGTCCACGTCCGAGCCCCTGATGGACTTGATCAGGGCGCTCGCCACGTCGTAGTGCTGGTCGCCGTCCCGGTCGTACCGCACGGCCGCGCGGTCGACCGACTCCTCGAGGGTCTGGAGCGTGATCTCCTGCTCGCCCTTGGCGAGGGCGGACCCGGCGCCTGCCTCGAGCGCGGTGAGCGCGCGCCGCGCGTCACCCCCGGCGATACGCAGGAGATGGTCCTCGGAGTCCTCGGGGAGGCTGACCGCTTCGCCGAGTCCGCGCTCGTCGGCCAGCGCGCGGCGCAGCAGGCCCCGGATGTCGTCGTCCGTGAGCGGTTCGAGCGTGAGGAGCAGGGAGCGGGACAGGAGGGGTGAGATCACCGAGAAGTACGGGTTCTCGGTGGTCGCCGCGATCAGGGTCACCCAGCGGTTCTCCACGGCGGGGAGCAGGGAGTCCTGCTGGGCCTTGCTGAAGCGGTGGATCTCGTCGAGGAAGAGGACGGTCTCCTTGCCGAAGCCGCCCGTGGCGCGACGGGCGCCGTCGATGACCGCTCGGACTTCCTTCACTCCCGCGGTGATCGCGGAGAGCTCGACGAAACGCTTGTTCGTGGCCTTGGAGACGACATACGCGAGGGTCGTCTTGCCCGTGCCCGGCGGGCCCCAGAGGATCACCGACGAAGGCCCGGCCGGGCTCGGCCCGCCGTGGGCTCGATCGCCCTCGCCGACGAGCCGGCGCAGGGGCGAGCCGGGCTTCAGCAGATGCTGCTGGCCGACGACTTCGTCGAGTGTGCGCGGGCGCATCCGCACGGCCAGGGGGCTGCTTGCCGGATCCTTCTCCTGGCGGGCTTCTGCGGCGGCGGTGAACAGGTCGGGCTCCACGCAGAGAACCCTATGTCACCCCACTGACAGTCCCTCCGCGCACTTGCGCCGCAAGGTCTCGGAGCTCTTCCGGCCCTGGGGTCAGCTGGTCCAGAAGTCCCACCAGCGGGTCAGGATCAGCATCCCGATGATCCCGATGTGCAGCACCGGCACGACCCAGGTGAACTCGTCGAAGAAACCGCGCAGCCATCCGGGCGCGGGCAGCAGGCCGTTACGGATGTTGAACGACGTCACGTACCAGAACATGACGATCGTGGCGACCCAGGCCAGGCAGCACCACAGGCACAGCGCGTTGATGTTGTACAGCGACTGGTACTGCAGCCATGTGCAGAAGGCGACGCCGAAGAGCGTCCCGGCGTTGAGGGTCAGCCAGTACCAGCGCGGGAAGCGCGCCCGGCCGAGCAGGCTCATGCCGACGCAGATCACGATGCCGTACGCGACGAGGCCCAGCATGGGGTTGGGGAACCCGAAGGCCGCGGCCTGCTTGCTCTCCATGACGCTGCCGCAGGAGACCACGGGGTTCAGGCTGCAGCCCGGTGTGAAGGTCTTCCCCTCGACCTTCGCCTCGAGCAGCTTGAACTTGTCGATGGTGATGACCCAGGCCGCGAGCAGCCCGGCCGCGCCCGTGATCACCAGCAGCAGCGCGAGTGCGCGGCTCCCGCCGACCGTCCGGGGGCCCTCGGGCCGGTTCTGGCCGGCGGGATCGGAGGAGGCGACGCCGTCCCTTGCTGTCATCGTCTTGCTCATCACGCCGTTCCGTCGCTCGAATGGTGGCCTGCGGGCACCGTCATTGTGCCGCACGCGCGCGTGCGTCCACCGTTCGATGGACACAAATCAAGAACGACCGAGGGTCCCGGAACGTTCGGTCCCGCGGGACGCTCTTCGCTATGACGCACCTAGGCCCTGTCGTCAAACTCCCGCCGTCCGCCCGAAGGGCGGGCCCCGCGGCGTCTGGTGCGTGCGATCGCAAGGCGCCGGAAAGTCCTCGTAGCGGAGCTACTAGGGCTTTTCGGCAACGCGGCGAGCGTGCGTGCCAGGCGTCGCGGGGCAGGCGGGAGTTTGACGACAGGGCCTAGGCCGGACGGCGCCTGCCGTCCGGCCTCCGCGCTCGGCTCAGGCGAGCCGTGAGCGAAGCTTCTCCAGGAGCGCGTCGAGGGGGACCGCCTCCTGCTCCCCGGACTCCATGTCCTTGAGCTGGACGACGCCCTCGGCGAGATCGCGCTCACCGGCCACGACCGTGTACCGGGCGCCCGACCGGTTGGCCGACTTCATCGCGCCCTTGAGGCCCCGGCCGCCATACGCGAAGTCGGCTGCGACGCCGGCCTTGCGCAGCTCGGTGACCACGCCGAAGAGGACCCGCCTGGCCTCGTCGCCGAGCGGCACCGCGTACACGCTGGTGCCCGCCGGGATGTCCAGCTCGATTCCCTCCGCCTGCAGCGCCAGCACGGTACGGTCCACGCCGAGTGCCCAGCCGACCGACGGCAGCGAGGGGCCGCCGATCATCTCGGACAGGCCGTCGTAGCGCCCGCCGCCGCCCACCGCGGACTGCGAGCCGAGGCCGTCGTGCACGAACTCGAAGGTGGTGCGGGTGTAGTAGTCGAGGCCGCGCACGAGCTTCGGGTCGTCCTCGTACGCGACGCCCGCGGCCGTGATCAGCTCGCGGACCTCCGCGTGGTACGCCTTGCAGGCGTCGCACAGGTAGTCGCCGAGGAGCGGCACGCCCACGAGCTGCTTCTGCACCTCGTCGCGCTTGTCGTCGAGGACGCGCAGGGGGTTGATGTCGATGCGGCGCCGGGTGTCCTCGTCCAGGTCGAGGCCTCGCAGGAATTCCTGGAGCGCGGCGCGGTAGACGGGACGGCACTCCTTGTCGCCCAGGGAGTTCAGCAGGATGCGGAAGTTGCTGAGGCCCAGCGAGCGGTACGCCTGGTCGGCGAGGATGATCAGCTCGGCGTCCAGCGCCGGGTCCTCGGCGCCGATCGCCTCGGCGCCGACCTGCGAGAAGTGGCGGTAGCGGCCCTTCTGCGGGCGCTCGTAACGGTAGTACGAGCCGGAGTACCAGAGCTTGACGGGGAGGTTGCCCGCCTTGTGCAGGTTCGCCTCCAGCGCGGCGCGCAGCACGGACGCGGTGCCCTCGGGGCGCAGCGCCAGCTCGTCGCCGCCCTTGGTCGTGAAGGCGTACATCTCCTTGGTCACGATGTCGGTGGACTCGCCGACACCGCGGGCGAACAGCTCGACGTTCTCGAAGCCGGGCGTCTCGATGTAGCCGTAACCGGAGTTCTTCAGGGGCGCGGCGATGGCCTCGCGCACGGCGAGGTACGTCGCGCTGTCCGGCGGGATCAGGTCGTACGTGCCCTTGGGGGCCTTGAAGGTGCTCACGGGTGAAGTCTCGTCACATTCCTCGTCGGGGAGCCGCCTCGGGGGCCGCTCCCTGGCCGGCGGCCACCTGCCGCAGATACGGGTTGGTGGCACGCTCCTGGCCGATGGTGGTCTGGGGGCCGTGGCCGGACAGCACCACGGTCGAGTCGTCGAGCGGCAGGCACACGCGGGCCAGCGACGCGAGCATCTCGTCCATGGAGCCACCGGGCAGGTCGGTGCGCCCGATGGAGCCGGCGAAGAGCAGATCGCCCGAGAAGAAGACCGAGGGGATCTCGGCGGTCTCGGGCATCCGGAAGGTCACCGACCCCTTGGTATGGCCGGGCGCATGCGAGACGGAGAAGTCCAGTCCCGCCAGCTTCAGCCCCGCGCCGTCGGTCAGTTCCCGCACGTCGTCGGGCTCCCCCACGGTCAGCTCGCCAAGCAGCGGCATCCCGATGGAACGGCCCAGCGCCTTCTCGGGGTCGCTCATCATGAACCGGTCGCCGGGGTGGATCCAGGCCGGTACGTCATGCGCTCCGCACACCGGGACGACCGAGGCCACATGGTCGATATGGCCATGGGTGAGGATGACCGCCACGGGCTTGAGCCGATGCTTCTTCAGTGCGTCCTCGACTCCCTGGGTGGCCTGATGGCCCGGGTCGATGATCACGCACTCCTCGCCTGCGGCGGGGGCGACCAGGTAGCAGTTGGTGCCCCAGGCCCCGGCGGGGAACCCGGCAATGAGCACGATCGTCCTTCGTTTTCTCGTCCGGCGGGAGGCCGCCGCACCCTCCCGTACCGCTTCGGTGGATGGTCCGAAGCTCTCCGGCAGAGGATGCAGCAGATCAGAGCCTACCGGCGCTGCCGATTCCACAGCGAACCCATATACGGTACGGGGCACAACGAAAGGCCATTGACTCATGACGCAGGCGCCCCACAGGACGCAGGCGTCCCACCCCGACGTATGAGACGCACGAGGAGAGAACACCGGTGGTCAGCCAGGAACAGCGGCGGCGGCAGCTCGCCCGGGAGAAGTTCTTGCGGCAGCAGGAGCGGCGCAGGAGCGCACGGCGCAAGGCACGCACGCGTAACGCGGTGATCGCATCGGTGCTCGGCGTGGTCCTGGTGGGCAGCGTCGTCTCGTACGCGACCGGGGTGTTCAAGGGCGACGACTCGAAGGACACGGCGGCCGCCGAGGCGACCCCGAGCGCCTCCCCCAGCAAGGCCCCGGACCCGTGCGAGAAGGCCGCCGCGGGCAAGGTGAAGTCGCTGAGCTACAAGAAGGAGCCGGCGATGACCATCGACACGTCGGCCAAGTACACGATGAAGCTGCAGACGACATGCGGCGACATCGACATCGACCTGAAGACCGCCGCGGCCCCGCACACGGTCAACTCCTTCAACTTCCTGCTGAACAAGGGCTACTTGGACCACACCAAGTGCCACCGGCTCACCACCATGGGCATCTACGTGCTCCAGTGCGGCGACCCGGAGGGCACCGGCATGGGCGGCCCCGGCTACACGATCCCGGACGAGAACCTGAAGGACAAAAGCCTGAAGGGGAACGTGTACCCGGCGGGCACGGTCGCGATGGCCAATCAGTACAACTCCTCGACGAAGCAGGGCCGCGACACCGGCGGCAGCCAGTTCTTCCTCGTCTACCAGGACAGTCAGCTTCCGCCCGACTACACACCGTTCGGCACGATTTCCGAATCCGGAATGAAGGTGCTGAAGAAGATCGCGACGGCCGGCGAGAGCACCGGGCAGGGCGACGGCGCCCCGACCGCAACGGTCGTGATCAACAAGGCGACTGTGACCAAATCCTGAGGCCCGAGTGCCTAATTTCGGTCGCGCGGGATGCGGACAGCCGCCCCGCCGGTCGCCTATGTTGGCCGTGACGAAACTGTGGACGATGCCCGGGGGCCGCGGAGCCCGCCGCGAGCATCATGTGGAGGAGGCGCTGTGAGCAGCGACCCGTGGGGCCGCGTCGACGAGACGGGGACCGTGTACGTGCGTACGGCCGATGGCGAGCAGGTCGTCGGCTCCTGGCAGGCCGGTTCGCCCGACGAGGCCCTGGCCTATTTCAAGCGCAAGTACGAGGGCCTGGTTGTCGAGATCGGCCTCCTCGAGCGTCGGGTGAGGACCACCGACCTGTCCGCGAAGGACGCCCAGACCGCTGTCGACCATCTGCGCGAGCAGGTGGACGCGCACCACGCGGTCGGCGATCTGGACGCGCTGCGGGCCCGGCTGGACAAGCTCGTCGAGGCGGTCGAGGCGCGGCGTGAGGAGCGCAAGGCGCAGAAGGTCAAGCAGTCCGACGAGGCCCGGCACGCCAAGGAGGCGCTGGTCGCCGAGGCCGAGGAGCTGGCGCAGAGCGAGCAGTGGCGGGCGGCCGGCGAGCGGCTGCGCGCCCTGGTGGACACCTGGAAGGGCCTGCCCCGGCTCGACCGGAAGTCCGACGACGAGCTGTGGCACCGCTTCTCGCACGCGCGGTCGGCGTTCTCCAAGCGTCGCAAGGCGCACTTCGCGGCGCTGGACGCGCAACGCGAAGAGGCCCGTAAGACCAAGGAGAAGCTGGTCGCGGAGGCCGAGGCGCTGTCCGGGTCTACGGACTGGGGTCCGACGGCCGCGCGCTACCGCGAGCTGATGGCGGAGTGGAAGGCCGCGGGCCGCGCGCAGCGCGAGCACGAGGACGATCTGTGGAACCGCTTCCGCGGCGCCCAGGACGTGTTCTTCGCGGCCCGCAGCTCGGTCTTCGCCGAGCGGGACGCGGAGCAGGCGGAGAACCTCAAGCTCAAGGAGGAGCTGGCCGAGGAGGCCGAGAAGCTCCTTCCGGTGACGGATCTGAAGGCGGCCCGTGCGGCCTTCCGCTCCATCAACGAGCGCTGGGAGGCCATCGGCCATGTGCCGCGCGACGCCCGGCCGAAGGTCGAGGGCCGGATGCACGCCGTCGAGCGGGCCATCCAGGAGTCCGAGGAAGCCGAGTGGCGGCGGACGAACCCGGAGGCACGCGCGCGTGCGGCGGGTCTGACCGGTCAGCTCCAGGCTGCCGTGGACAAGCTGAGGGGCCAGATCGAGGCCGCGCGGGCGCAGGGCAACACCGCGAAGGCCGAGAAGCTGGAGCGGGAGCTGGAAGGCCGCCAGGCACTCCTGGACCAGGCGCTGAAGGGCCTGCAGGAGTTCGGCGGCTGAGGCTGTCGTCCGATACGCGAGAGGGGCTCCCGTACCTCGGTACGGGAGCCCCTCTCGCGTATGCGAAGGTCACGGCCTGCGCGCCGACGTCACCCGGTACACGTCGTAGACGCCCTCCACTCCCCTGACCGCCTTCAGGACGTGTCCGAGGTGCTTGGGGTCGCCCATCTCGAAGGTGAAGCGGGATGTCGCGACGCGGTCGCGGGATGTCTGGACGGCCGCGGACAGGATGTTCACGTGCTGGTCGGACAGAACGCGCGTGACGTCCGAGAGCAGTCGCGAACGGTCCAGCGCCTCGACCTGGATGGCGACCAGGAACACCGAGGACTGCGTGGGCGCCCACTCGACGTCGAGGATGCGCTCTGGCTCCCTGGACAGTGACTCGATGTTGACGCAGTCGCTGCGGTGCACCGATACGCCGCTGCCCCGCGTGACGAACCCGATGATCGGGTCGCCCGGTACCGGCGTACAGCAGCGGGCCAGCTTGACCCATACGTCGTCGACGCCCTTGACCACGACCCCCGGGTCCGCGCTGGAGCGGCGCTTGCGGCCGCGCCCACGGGGCGGTGCGGTCTCGGCGATGTCCTCGGTGGCGGCCTCCTCGCCGCCGAGCGCCTGGACGAGCTTCTGTACGACGTTCTGCGCGGCCACGTGGCCCTCGCCGATCGCCGCGTACAGGGACGAGATGTCGGGGTAGCGCATCTCGTGGGCGAGCGTGACCAGCGAGTCGCCGGTGAGGATGCGCTGGATCGGCAGGTTCTGCTTGCGCATGGCACGCGCGATGGCGTCCTTGCCCTGCTCGATCGCCTCGTCGCGGCGCTCCTTGGAGAACCAGGCGCGGATCTTGTTCCTGGCCCGCGGCGACTTGACGAAGCCGAGCCAGTCCTGGGACGGGGCCGCACTGGCCGCCTTGGAGGTGAAGACCTCCACCAGGTCGCCGTTGTCCAGGGTCGACTCGAGCGGTACGAGACGGCCGTTGACGCGGGCGCCGATGGTGCGGTGGCCCACCTCGGTGTGCACGGCGTAAGCGAAGTCGACGGGGGTCGCGCCCGCGGGGAGCGCTATGACGTCGCCCTTCGGCGTGAAGACGAAGACCTCGTTGCGCGACAGGTCGAAGCGCAGGGACTCGAGGAACTCGCTCGGGTCCTCGGTCTCCTTCTGCCAGTCGAGCAGCTGGCGCAGCCACGCCATGTCGTTGATGTGGTCGTCCTTGCCGGCCTTCTTCGGTAGGTCGGTGCGGACCTTGGAGGCGCCTGCGACGGCCTCCTGCTTGTACTTCCAGTGCGCGGCGATGCCGTACTCGGCACGGCGGTGCATGTCGAACGTTCGGATCTGGAGTTCGACGGGCTTGCCGTTGGGGCCGATGACCGTCGTGTGCAGCGACTGGTACATGTTGAACTTCGGCATCGCGATGTAGTCCTTGAACCGGCCGGGGACCGGGTTCCATCGCGCGTGCACGGTGCCGAGCGCCGCGTAGCAGTCGCGGACCGTGTCGACCAGGACACGGATGCCCACCAGGTCGTAGATCTCCGCGAAGTCACGGCCGCGGACGATCATCTTCTGGTAGACGCTGTAGTAGTGCTTCGGGCGGCCGGTGACGGTGGCCTTGATGCGGGCGGCGCGCAGGTCGGACTGGACCTCGTCGGTGACTATGGCGAGGTACTCGTCGCGCTTGGGGGCGCGCTCGGCGACGAGGCGGACGATCTCGTCGTACATCTTCGGGTAGAGGATCGCGAAGGCGAGGTCCTCGAGCTCCCACTTGATGGTGTTCATGCCCAGCCGGTGGGCCAGCGGGGCATAGATCTCCAGGGTCTCGCGGGCCTTCTTCTCCTGCTTCTCCCGCTTGAGGTAGCGCATGGTGCGCATGTTGTGCAGGCGGTCGGCGAGCTTGATGACCAGGACGCGCGGGTCCTTGGCCATGGCGACGACCATCTTGCGCACGGTCTCGGCCTGCGCGGCCTCACCGAACTTGACCTTGTCCAGCTTGGTGACACCGTCGACCAGCAGGGCGACCTGGTCGCCGAAGTCGACGCGCAGTGCCTCCAGGCCGTACTCGGTGTCCTCGACCGTGTCGTGCAGCAGGCCGGCCATCAGCGTGGCCGGGTCCATGCCCAGCTCGGCGAGGATCGTCGTCACCGCGAGCGGGTGCGTGATGTACGGGTCGCCGCTCTTGCGCTTCTGGCCGCGGTGCCAGCGCTCGGCGACCTGGTAGGCGCGCTCGATCTGGCGGAGCGTGGAGGTCTCGATCTTGGGGTCGTTGCTGCGGACTATACGCAGCAGCGGCTCCAGGACCGGGTTGTACGGGTTGGACCGCTGGACGCCGAGGCGGGCGAGACGGGCGCGTACACGGTTGGAGGAGCCGGAGCGCGCGGTCGCCCCTGCGGGCCGGGTCGCGGGCGTCGGAGTGGGCGCGGGGGCTGGGCGTTCGGCCGCGGGTTTGGGGCGCGGCTGTTCCGCCGGTGGCTTGGGCCGCTCCTGTTCGGCTGCCCGGCCGGTCTGCGCGGCCCCCGTGTCATGGGCGCCTGCGGGCTTCGTGTGCTCCGCGGACGCCTGGCCCTGGGCCGCATTCGCGGGCGCGGCTGAGGCCGCCGCGGCCTGGCCGGGCTGCTTCTGGTCGGCCTTGGCGGCTGGGGACGCCCCCAGGCGTTCGGCACTGGGGGAGAGTGGCTGGGCCTCGTCTGGCAAGAGGGCTCCTCGTGCGCGATCCGGGTCCCCCGATCAGGCCCCGGAAGCCCATGGTATCGATCCCCGGCCTCCGGTTCGCCCTTGGCCGGTGAGACGGCCTCGTACCCCTGCAACGCGAGAGGCGGGCCCAGGATTCCTCCGGGACCCGCCTCTGCCTGTGACGACGAGGTCGACCAGGTGTTCAGACGATGAGCAGCGACTCCAGCGGGGCACCGTCCAGGGCGCCCTCCAGGCGTGCGCGGCCGCCGAGGAAGCCAAGCTCCATCAGCATGATCACGCCCGCGATCTCGGCCCCGGCACGGCGGATGAGCTGCAGCGACGCCTCGGCGGTGCCGCCGGTGGCGAGGACGTCGTCGATGACCATGACGCGGTCGCCCGCGGCCAGGTCCTCGGCGTGCACCTCGATCTCGGCCGAGCCGTACTCCAGGTCGTACGCCTGGCGGAGCGTCGCGCCGGGGAGCTTGCCCGCCTTGCGTACGGGGATGAAGCCGATGCCGGCGCGGACCGCGGCCGGGGCGGCCAGGATGAACCCGCGGGCCTCGAGGCCGACGACCTTCGTGGCGCCGGTCTGCACGCAGAAGTCGGCCAGTGTGTCGGTGAGCGCGGTGAACGCCTCCGGGTCGGCCAGAAGCGGCGTGATGTCCTTGAACATCACGCCCGGCTTCGGGTAGTCCGCCACATCGCGGATGCGGCTGAGGAGGAGCTGCTGGAGGTCGGTCATCGGCGCTTCCCCGAGGGTCGGCCGCGGCCGCGGCTGCGGGAGACGGGCTGCGTACGGGGGCCGACGACCGCGTGCGCCGTGTCCTCCGGCTCGGCGTCCCGCGGTTCGGGGGCGCCGCCGGGTGCCGTGGCCTCCGCGGACTCGCCCTGAGCGGCCGCGGCGCGCTTGGCGAGCACCCGCTTCTTCAGGGCCTTCATCTGCGGCTCGCGCTCCTTGAGCTCGGCGACGAGCGGCGTGGCGATGAAGATCGACGAGTACGCACCGGCGGCGAGACCGACGAACAGCGACAGCGAGATGTCGTTCAGCATGCCCGCGCCGAGGACACCGCCGCCGATGAACAGCAGACCCGCGACGGGCAGCAGCGCGACCACCGTGGTGTTGATGGAGCGCACCAGCGTGGCGTTGATGGAGCGGTTGGCGATCTCGCTGTACGTCCACCGCGTCTGCTTGGTGATGTCCTTCGAGCTCTCCTTCAGGGAGTCGAAGACGACGACCGTGTCGTACAGCGAGTAACCGAGGATCGTTAGCAGACCGATCACGGTGCCGGGGGTCACCTCGAAGCCGACCAGGGCGTAGATCCCGACCGTGATGGTGATGTCGTGGATCAGCGCGACCAATGCGGCCACGGCCATGCGCCATTCGAAGGCGATCGCCAGATAGATCACCACGAGGACCATGAAGATGGCGAGGCCGGTCCAGGCCTTGTTGGCGATCTGCTCACCCCAACTCGGGCCTACGAGGTCGGCGTTGATGTCGTCCGACTTGACGCCGAGGTCCTTGGCGAGCTCCGCCTTGATCTCGTCGGACTTGGCGGTGTCCACACCGCTGATCATGATGCGGAGACCGCCGGTCCCGAGCTCCTGGACGATGGCGTCGTGCCCTGCAGCCTCCTCCGCCTTCTCCTCGGCCTGGGAGGCCGACACGCTGGTCTTCGGGGTGGTGAAGACGGCGCCGCCCTGGAACTCGATGCCCATGTTCAGCCCCTTCACCGTGAGGCCGAGGATGGCCGCCACCGTGATCAGGAGCGAGACGCCGTACCAGATCTTGCGCTTGCCGACGAAGTCGTAGCCGACCTCGCCGCGGTGGAGCCTGGCGCCGAGAGTGCCGAGTCGCGACATCTCACGCCTCCTTCGGTTCGACGGGGGCGGATACGCGGCGGGTGCGGCGCAGCGGGGGCTTCGCGCCGAGCCGCTTCGGGTCCAGGCCGGACCACGAGTGACCGCTCGAGAAGAACTTGCTGCGGGCGAGGATGGTCATCAGCGGCTTGGTGAAGAGGAAGACGACGACCACGTCGAGCAGGGTGGTCAGGCCGAGCGTGAACGCGAAGCCCTGCACCTTGCCGACGGTGACGATGAAGAGCACCGCGGCGGCGAGGAACGACACGAAGTCGGAGACCAGGATGGTGCGCCGGGCTCGCGGCCAGGCCCGCTCGACGGCGGGGCGAAGCGTGCGGCCCTCGCGGATCTCGTCCCGGATGCGCTCGAAGTACACGATGAACGAGTCCGCTGTGATGCCGATCGCCACGATGGCACCGCAGACCGCCGGCAGGTTGAGCGCGAAGCCGATGGTCGGGCCGAGCAGCGCCATGATCGTGTACGTCAGGGCGGCCGAGACGAGCAGCGAGAAGATGGCGATGAGCGACAGACCCCGGTAGTAGACCACCAGGTAGATGATGACCAGCGCGAGGCCGATGGCGCCGGCGATCAGGCCCGCCTGCAGCTGCTCGCCGCCGAGGGCCGCGGTGACGGTGGTGACGCTCTGCTCCTCGAAGGAGAGCGGCAGCGCACCGTAGGAGAGCACGTTGGCCAGGCTCTCCGCGGACTCCTGGTTGAAGCTGCCGGAGATCTCGGCGCTGCCGCCGGTCAGTGCCTGGCTGACGTACGGGTCGGAGACGACCTCGCCGTCGAGCACGATGGCGAACTGGTTCTGCGGGGACTGGTTCTGCGCGAGCTTGCCCGTGATGTCCGCGAACTTCTTGGCACCCGCGTCGGTGAACTCCATCGTGACTTTCCAGCCCGCGGCGCTCTGCGTGTCGAAGACGGCGCTGGCGTCGTCCACGTCGGTGCCCTCGACCTCGGCCGGGCCCAGGATGTACTTCTGCCACTGGCCCTGCGAGTTCGTGCCGCAGGCCACGGTGGACTCGGACGGCTTGACGCCGTCACCGGCCTTGGCCCGCTGCTCGGGGTCGGTGCAGTCGAGCGCGGCGTACTGCTGCTGCAGGTCGCTGGAGGGGTCCGGCGTGCCGGTCGCGGCCGGGGAGGCGCTGGCCGCCGCGGATGCACTGCCGGACGGCGAGGCGCTAGCGCTCGGCGACGCGGTGGAGTCCGCCTTGAGTGCGTCGGTGACCGCGCGTCCCTGGGATGTGGCGGAGGCCGAGGGGGTCGCGGAGGACGAGGGGGTGGCGGAGGAGTCGGACGAGGTCGCCTTGTCCTTGTCGGCCGACGGGGAGGCGCTGCCGGACGCGCTCGGCGAGGGGCTGGCCGTCGCCTCGCCGGCGCTGACCTCCGTCGCGATGACCGGGCGGAAGTAGAGCTGGGCGGTGGTGCCGACCTGCTCTCGCGCCTGCTTCTCGTTGGTGCCCCGGGGGATGTTGACGATGATGTTGTCGTTGCCCTGGGTCTGCACCTCGGCCTCGGAGACGCCGAGACCGTTGACACGGCGCTCGATGATCCCCACGGCCGTGTTCATGTTGGTCTGGTTGACCGCATTCTCCTGACCCGGCTCACTCTTCGCCTTGAGCGTGATGCTGGTGCCGCCGGCGAGGTCGATGCCGAGACGCGGAGTGGTGTGCCCGGAGAGGAACATCCCCCCGGTGAGCGCCACGATGGCGATCAGGATGAGGACCAGCGAGCGGCCCGGCCTGCTCTGGGCGCTCGTCCTCCGGCCCTTCTTCGGTGCTGCCACCTTCTCGTTCTTCCTCTCCAACCGTCCTGCGCGAGAATCTACGCGCATCCGGCCATGACATGGTGTCGAGACGTGCCGAACATCCGCACGCCCCGGGGACCGCGGTGCGCAGGCGAGCGCTCCGCGGTCCCCGGTCGTGGCTACTTCGCGTCGGACTCGCCGTCGGTCTTCTTCGGCTCGACGTCGGCGGCATCGGCCTGCGCGGCCTCGTCCTTCTTACCGAGGTCGATGCGCGAGTCGTCGGAGGCGTCGGCGGGCTCGTCGGTCTCGGTGAGGGAGGAAGCGTCGTCGGGGACGACGGGGGTGTCGACCTTCAGGTCGTCGCCGGTGCCGTGGACGATGCGGTTGTACTCGTCGTCCTCGAGGACGGCGCCGATCGCGTTCTTCGCGAAGACGAGGTGGACACCGGGGGCGGCCTCGAGGAGGACGGTGTCGGTGTTGACCTCCTTGACCGTGGCGTACATGCCGCCGATCGTGCGGACGCCGGTACCGGGCTGCATCTGGTCGCGCATGTTGGCGGCCTGCTGCTGCTTCTTCTTGGCAGAGCGGGTCATCAGGAACATGGCCCCGATGAGCACGATGAACGGGAGGAGGGTCACGATATTCACGGGACGGAATTTCCTTCGCACGACCGCGCTGGTGTGGCGGCCTGATGGATGGGGGTGGGCCTGCCGCCCGCAGAGGCGGCATCGGCGGAGTCTAGGCGAGTCCGCACCGATGGAACAACGCTCAGCATGGCAGCGTAGTTCCTGACCGGCTCAGTGCCCGCGTCGTCACGCCCCGAACAGGTCCTGTTGTCCGTTTCCGCCGGTCGCCTGGTGTGGCGGGGTGAGGCCGAGATGGGCCCATGCGGCAGGCGTCGCCACCCGGCCGCGCGGGGTCCGGGCCAGCAGCCCCTCCCGGACGAGGAACGGTTCGGCCACCTCTTCGACCGTCTCGCGCTCCTCCCCCACGGCCACGGCGAGGGTGGACAGTCCGACCGGTCCGCCGGCGAAAAGCTTGAGCAAAGCCTGTAGAACGGCGCGGTCGAGGCGGTCGAGGCCCCGGGCGTCGACCTCGTAGACGGCGAGGGCCGCGGCGGCGATGTCGCGGGTGATCACGCCGTCGGCCTTGACCTGGGCGTAGTCGCGGACCCGGCGCAGCAGTCGGTTGGCGATACGGGGCGTGCCACGCGAGCGGCCCGCGATCTCGGCGGCGCCGTCAGCCTCGATCTCGACGTCCAGCAGGCTCGCGGAGCGGTGGATGACGCGCTCGAGCTCGACGGGCTCGTAGAACTCCATGTGCGCGGTGAAACCGAAGCGGTCGCGCAGCGGCGGCGGCAGCAGGCCCGCGCGCGTGGTGGCGCCGACCAGGGTGAAGGGCGGCAGTTCCAGCGGGATGGCGGTGGCGCCGGGGCCCTTGCCGACGATGACGTCGACGCGGAAGTCCTCCATCGCCATGTAGAGCATCTCCTCAGCGGGCCGGGACATGCGGTGGATCTCGTCGAGGAAGAGGACCTCGCCCTCCTGGAGGGACGAGAGGATCGCGGCGAGGTCGCCCGCGTGCTGGATTGCCGGGCCGCTGGTGATGCGGATCGGGGCGCCCATCTCCGCGGCGATGATCATGGAGAGCGTGGTCTTGCCGAGACCGGGCGCGCCGGAGAGCAGGACGTGGTCGGCTGTTGCGCCGCGCTGCCGCGCCGCCTTCAACACGAGGTCCAGCTGCTCCCGGACCCGTTCCTGGCCGACGAACTCGTCCAGCGACTTCGGCCGCAGCGCGGCCTCGACGGCCTGGTCCTCGCCATCGGCCACGGCTCCGACCAGTCGGCCGGCCTGGGTGTCGTCGGTGACGGGTGACGTGTCGTCCCAGTTCACGGGTGATCGCCTCACGGGTTGGTGGCGGGCGTGCCGCCTGTTGTACGGGTGGTGGGGGCCTGCGGAGGCCGGCGGCGCGTGGAAGCGCTGGGGTCCACGGCCGCGGGCCCGGGGCGCGGCCGGTTCCGCTGCAGCGTTTCCGGCTCGGGGACACGGGCGGCCGCGCGCCTCGCAGGCCCGAGACATGACCGACGCGGTCCGAGCGATTCAGGCCCCGAGACCTGGACCGCCGCACGCCCCTCAAGCCCGGGACGCCGCCGGTGCCGTCCGAACGACCCCTGCCCCAACACCTGGACATGGCGCCCCGCAGGCCCGGGACGCCGCCGGGGCAGTCGGAGCGACCCCGGCCCCAACACCTGGACCGCCGCACGCCCCACAGGCCCGAGAAACGGCCGGTGCCGTCCGAACGACCCCTGCCTCAAGAGCCGGGCCGCCGCACGCCCCACAAGCACGGAGCGCCCCCGACGCCGTCGGAGCGACCCCGGGCCCGGCAGGTGAGCGGCTGCGCGCCGGTGGAGGACGGACGCCGCACCGGCCACCCCGCCGGTCGCGTGTGCCGCCGTGGTGGCTTGGGGCCGGTGATGCGGCGAGCCCACCAGGCCGGTCACGGTGTCCGCCCGGCTCATCGAGTGCGGTTCAGTGTCTGCAGCGCCGCCTTCAGCAGCATGCCCACCTGAGGGTTGCCCCCGGCCGCCTCCGCCTGCGGTGAGACGGCCGTGACCGCTTCGTCGGCCTCGCGGGTGGCGTAGCCGAGGCCGACGAGCGCCGCGTGCAGCTGGTCACGCCAGCCGGAAGTGACAGGGCTGCCGACTCCCGCGCCCGTGCCGATGGGCTCGCCGAGGCGGTCCTTGAGCTCCAGCAGAAGCTTCTGGGCGCCCTTCTTGCCGATGCCCGGAACGGCGGTGAGGGCCTTCTCGTCGCCGGTCGCGACGGCCCGGCGCAGCGCGTCCGGGCTGTGCACCGCGAGCATCGCCTGCGCGAGACGCGGACCGACGCCACTCGCCGTCTGCAGGAGCTCGAAGGTCTGGCGCTCGTCGTCGTCCGCGAAGCCGTAGAGGGTGAGCGAGTCCTCCCGTACGACCAGGGACGTGGCCAGCTTCGCCTGCTGGCCGATGCGCAGGGTCGAGAGGGTGTTGGGCGTGCACTGGACGGCCATCCCGATGCCTCCGACCTCGACCACCGCGGCGTCCGGGGCGAGGGCGGCGACCGGGCCGCTGACGAAGGCGATCATGCCGTACGGCCTTTCGATGCGTGCAGGGCGACAGCCTGCCGAAGTCTGTTCTGCGCGGGGGCGCGCCAGATGTGGCAGATGGCGAGGGCGAGCGCGTCGGCGGCGTCGGCCGGCTTGGGCGGCGCTCCGAGGCGGAGCAGGCGGGTCACCATGGCACCGACCTGCGCCTTGTCGGCGCGGCCGCTGCCCGTGACGGCGGCCTTGACCTCGCTCGGAGTGTGCAGGGCGACGGGGATGCCGCGCCGGGCGGCGCACAGCATGGCAACCGCACTGGCCTGGGCCGTGCCCATGACCGTACGGACATTGTGCTGGCTGAACACCCGCTCTACGGCCATGAATTCAGGCTGGTACTCATCGAGCCATTCCTCGATGCCGTGTTCGATGGCGACGAGGCGATGGCCCAGGTCCGCCTCGACGGGGGTCCGTACGACACCGACGCCGCGCATCGTCAGGGGCCGCCCCGCGACGCCTTCGACCACACCGACACCGCACCGGGTCAACCCCGGGTCAACGCCGAGTACGCGCACCCGCCCCGCCCTTCTTTGCGGCTAAACCGCCGCCGCTCTCGCGGACCTGGTTGATCGCCGTCTGGGTGCCTCAATTGATGGTTGCGGTCCGCGTACGACGATCTTTGACTGTCTTCGTCAGGCTATCCGGTGCCACTGACAACGACAGCGGGCCGGGGGACGTGTCCCACCGGCCCTCTGTACAGAGTCGAATGCGACGCCCGTCAGGCCTCGACCTTCTCCATGATGTCGTCGGAGACGTCGAAGTTGGCGAAGACGTTCTGCACGTCGTCGCTGTCCTCGAGGGCGTCGATCAGCTTGAAGATCTTCTTGGCGCCCTCCTCGTCCAGCTCGACCTGCATGGTCGGGACGAAGTTGGCGTCGGCCGAGTCGTAGTCGACACCGGCGTCCTGGAGGGCGGTGCGGACCGCGACCAGGTCGGTCGCCTCGCTGATCACCTCGAAGGACTCGCCGAGGTCGTTGACCTCCTCGGCGCCCGCGTCGAGCACGGCACCCAGGACATCGTCCTCAGTGAGGTCGCCCTTGGGGACGATCACGACGCCCTTGCGGTTGAACAGGTACGAGACGGAGCCCGGGTCGGCCATCGAGCCGCCGTTGCGGGTCATGGCGACGCGGACGTCCGAGGCCGCGCGGTTGCGGTTGTCGGTGAGGCACTCGATGAGCACCGCGACACCGTTGGGGCCGTAGCCCTCGTACATGATCGTCTCGTAGTCGGCGCCGCCGGCCTCGAGACCGCCACCGCGCTTGATCGCGGAGTCGATGTTCTTGTTCGGAACCGACGACTTCTTCGCCTTCTGCACAGCGTCGTACAGCGTCGGGTTACCGTCCAGGTCGACTCCGCCCATGCGGGCCGCGACCTCGATGTTCTTGATGAGCTTCGCGAAGAGCTTGCCGCGCTTGGCGTCGATCACGGCCTTCTTGTGCTTCGTCGTGGCCCATTTAGAGTGGCCGGACATCTGCCTGTCTCCTTCGCGTAACCCATCTTTGAAAACGAACTCCAGAGATCCTACAAGGCCCCGGGGTTCCGATTCTCGCGCACCATGTCGACGAACAGGGCGTGCACGCGGTGGTCTCCGGTCAGTTCCGGGTGGAAGGACGTGGCCAGGGCATTGCCCTGGCGTACGGCGACGATGTGGCCCTCGTGCTCGGCGAGCACCTCGGCGCGGGCACCCACGGACTCCACCCAAGGAGCGCGGATGAAGACGCCCTCCACGGGGCCGTCCTCGATGCCCGCGATGTCGACCGCGGCCTCGAAGGACTCGTTCTGCCGCCCGAAGGCGTTGCGGCGCACGATCATGTCGATGCCGCCGATGGTCTCCTGGCCCGAGCGTGGGTCGAGGATCTTGTCGGCGAGCATGATCATGCCTGCGCACGTGCCGTAGACCGGCATTCCGGCCTGCACGCGCGCGCGGAGGGGCTCCATGAGGCCGAAGAGGACGGCCAGCTTGGAGATGGTGGTGGACTCGCCGCCGGGGACGACCAGACCGTCGGCCTCGGCGAGCTCCTCGGGACGCCGGACCTGCCTGGCCACGGCGTCCGCCGCGGCCAGGGCGATCAGGTGCTCCCGTACGTCGCCCTGGAGCGCCAGGACGCCGATGACAGGTGCGTCGCTCATGTGGTTACCAGCCGCGGTTCGCGTAGCGCTCGGCCTCGGGGAGGGTGTCGCAGTTGATGCCGACCATGGCCTCGCCCAGGTTGCGGGACGCGTCCGCGATGATCTTCGGGTCGTCGTAGAAGGTGGTGGCCTTCACGATGGCGGCGGCGCGCTTGGCGGGGTCGCCCGACTTGAAGATGCCGGAGCCGACGAAGACGCCCTCGGCGCCGAGCTGACGCATGAGCGCGGCGTCGGCCGGGGTGGCGACGCCACCCGCGGAGAAGAGGACGACGGGCAGCTTTCCGAGCTCGGCGACCTCCTTGACCAGCTCGTACGGGGCGCGCAGCTCCTTGGCGGCGGCGTACAGCTCGTGGTTGTCGTAGCCGCGCAGCCTGGCGATCTCGTTCTTGATCTGGCGCAGGTGGCGGACGGCCTCGACGACGTTGCCGGTGCCGGCCTCGCCCTTGGAGCGGATCATGGCCGCACCCTCGGCGATACGGCGCAGGGCCTCGCCCAGGTTGGTGGCGCCGCAGACGAACGGCGTGGTGAAGGCCCACTTGTCGGAGTGGTTGACCTCGTCGGCCGGGGTGAGGACCTCGGACTCGTCGATGTAGTCGACGCCGAGGGACTGCAGGACCTGGGCCTCGACGAAGTGGCCGATGCGGGACTTGGCCATGACCGGGATCGAGACGGCGTCGATGATGCCCTCGATCATGTCCGGGTCGGACATGCGTGCCACGCCGCCGTCCTTACGGATGTCGGCGGGGACCCGCTCCAGGGCCATGACGGCGACGGCACCCGCGTCCTCGGCGATCTTCGCCTGCTCGGGGGTGACGACGTCCATGATCACGCCGCCCTTGAGCTGCTCGGCCATGCCGCGCTTCACGCGCGCGGTGCCGGTCGCCGGGGCGGTGTCGGAGCCGGGCTGGGTGGTGTGGGGAAGCGTGCTGGACACGGATGACCTCGCTCGGTGAAGAGAGTTTCTGCGTCGTTGAGGAAACCGTCGGAATGCAGGCCACATCAAGGGCCAATGGTGACGCGGTGGCTCATTTTCCCACTGCGGCCTGCGCCCTGCACGACCGGGCCGTAGCGAAACAGCGGGCCTTCGGCGGGCTTGACGGCCTCCGGCGGGCCTCATCACGGACCTCCGGCGGGCCTCAAGGACCTCCGGCGGGCCTTCACGTGCCTTCGGCAGGCCTCACGGGCCTTGGCGGACTTACGACGTCGCGCGGTCCGCCAGGGCCACCGGTGGCTCGTCGTCCATCTCGAAGGCCATCGGGAACGGGGCGTGACCCGCCAGCCGGAACCATCTCACCTTGCGGTGCCGCCGCAGTGCGCGAGCTGCCCGTACGGAGTCGTTGTGGAAGCGCCGGGCCATCGGCACCCGGCGCACCGCCTGGGCCAGCTCACGGGCTGCCTCCTCGCCGCCGGGCGCCTCCCGTACCGCCTCGACCTGCTGCGGCTCGCCGAAGATCGCCCGCAGCGCCTGGCTGAGCTCGCTCTCGGCGACCTCGCGCTGCTCCTCTTCCGCCTGCCGGGCCGCGTGCGCCGCCTCGTAGAGCACGATCGAGGCGGCCGGGTCCAGCACACCCGAGGTGGCCAGTTCCTGCGCGACGGACGCGCGGCGCAGCAACTGGGCGTCGAGCGCGGCACGCGCCGCGTCGATACGGGCGTGCAGCCGGTCGAGACGTCCCGCGGTCCAGCTCAGGTAGAGGCCGATCGCGACGAGGGCGACCAGGATCCAGATCAGTGTGGAGGTCACGGGCGGCAAGGCTACCGGGGGGCGGCTCGCCACCCGGCACGGGCGGCGGGGCCTGAGCAACGCGCTGCCCGCGCCGCTGGGCCGCAGGCAGCGCGGTCTCGCCCGGCAAACGGCCGCTCACCGCAGACATGGCATGACCCGCACGGCATGTCAGGACCCGCACGGCAGGGCCCACGCCGCGTGCACCGCTCGACTCCGCACGGCCCCCAACTGCTCGGCCTTGTAGCGCCCGCGTCAAGGCCCGGTGACGCGCCACGCGCCGCACGGCCCGCACTGCCGAGTGCCCCGCGGCCTCCGGCAGCATGGCACCCCGCCCCGGGCGGCATACCGGTTGAGCCGCTCGAGCCGCGCAGGGCTGCACCGCTCGACCCCATACGCGCCGCATACGCGCCCGATACGCGCGCGCCGTTCGCCCCGCACTGCCCGCCGGCTTCACGGCCTGGGGACGGCGCTCGTCGCAGCTGCACTACACCGCCCTGGGGCAGAACCAGGACCCCGGCGCGGCAGCGCGGGCGCGGGCGCGGTGATCCTGACCCTGCTGATCTGCTGATCTGCGCCCCGCCGAGCGGCGCGCGGCCTCCGGCGGCAAGACACCCGTCCTGCTGTGCGGCGCGAAACACGCGTAGCAGCGTCCTCCGCGAGGGGACGCACGTGGAAGGACGAGCGAGGGACGCACGCGCGCGTGCGCCATCCCCCGACGCTCAGTCCCGCGCCAGCCCGAACCGCGCCCGCAGCCCGTTGCGTTCGTCGGCGGCCACCGAGGCGGCTCCATCCGCGACCGTCTCGTAGACCGCGAGGATGTCCGCACCGACGGTCGTCCAGTCGAAGCGGCGTACGTGCGCGCTGCCGCGTGCGCGAAGCTCCGCCCGGCGATCGGCGTCGCCGAGGAGCCGTACCGCCGAAACGGCCAGCGCGTCCGCGTCCTCGTTGGTGAAGAGCTCGCCCGCCGCGCCCCGGTCCAGTACCTGGGCGAACGCGTCCAGGTCGGAGGCGAGGACGGGCGCGCCCGCGGACATCGCCTCGACCAGGATGATCCCGAAGCTCTCACCGCCGGTGTTGGGCGCCACGTACAGGTCGACGCTGCGCAACAGCCGGGCCTTGTCCTCGTCGCTCACCATGCCGAGGAACTCGACGCGGTCGCGCAGCTCCGCGGGCAGGGTCTCGACTGCCTCCTCCTCGTCGCCTCGCCCGGCGACCAGCAGCCGGGCCTCCGGCCGCTCCGCGAGGATCTTCGGGAGGGCCTTCATCAGCACCGGAAGGCCCTTCCGGGGTTCGTCGATGCGGCCGATGAAGCCGATCGTCTGCCCCTGCCACTCGGCCTTGGGCTCGGCGTCGGCGAAGAAGTCGACGTCCACGCCGTTGGGGATCACGACCGCGTCGCCGCCCAGGTGTTCGACGAGGGTCCGGCGTGCGTACTCGCTCACCGCGATCCGCGCGTTGATCTTCTCCAGCGCGGGCTGCAGGATCGGATACGCCGCGATCATCGCCCGGGACCGGGGGTTGGACGTGTGGAAGGTGGCGACGATGGGGCCCTGCGCGGCCCAGCAGGTGAGCAGACCCAGGGACGGCGACGCCGGCTCGTGGATGTGGATGACGTCGAAGGTGCCGTCGTGCAGCCAGCGCCGCACCCGCGCCGCGGACAGGAAGCCGAAGTTGAGCCGCGCGACCGAGCCGTTGTACGGCACCGGGACCGCCCGGCCCGCCGACACGACGTACCCCGGAAGGGGGGTGTCGTCGTCCGCGGGGGCGAGGACGGACACCTCGTGCCCGAGACGGATGAGGTGCTCGGCCAGGTCGCGGATGTGGAACTGGACGCCGCCCGGTACGTCCCAGGAGTACGGGCAGACGATGCCGATCCTCACGCCCGCTCCCCCGCCCCGGCAGAGCCGGAAGGATTTCCCGTATCGGCGGAGCCGGACGGCTCCGCCGGCTCGGCGGATGCCCTCGGCCCCTTCCCGGGCTCCAGGTCCGCGAGCCACAAGCGCTGCAGCATGTGCCAGTCCTCCGGATGCTCGGCGATCCCCGTGGCGAAGGCGTCGGCCAGCGCCTGTGTCATGACAGACGTCTTCTCGGCCCGGGTACCTGTTTCCGGCACAGAAATGGGTGGGTGGATGCATCCCTTCATGACGGGCGAGTCGTCGTACCAGAGGGTGGCCGGCATCAGAAGGGCGCCGGTCTGCTGGGCGAGCATGGCCGGGCCCGCGGGCATCCGCGTGGCCTCACCGAAGAACTGGACCTCGACGCCCGACTCCGACAGGTCGCGGTCCGCGACCAGGCACACCATGCCGCCGGCGCGCAGCCGCCGCGCCAGCGTGCCGAAGGCGGAGCCACCGGTGTGCGGCAGCACCTCCATGCCGAGGCTCTCGCGATAGGCGACGAACCGGTCGTACAACGTCTCCGGCTTCAGCCGCTCGGCGACGGTCGTGAACGGGACACCGAGGTGTGTGGTGACCCAGGCGCCGGCGAGATCCCAGTTGGCCAGGTGGGGCAGCGCGACGATGACGCCCCGGCCCGCGGCGAGGGCGTCCGTCACGTAGTGGACGTCCTTCGGGTCGAAGGACGCCTTCACCCGCTCCTTGCTCCAGACCGGGAGCCGGAAGGACTCCATCCAGTAGCGCAGGTACGAGCGCATGCCCGCCTTGGAGAGCTCGGCGAGGCGTTCGGGGCTCGCGTCGGGCACCACGCGCGCCAGGTTGGCCTCGAGGCGCTGCACGCCCTTGCCGCGGCGCTTCCACGCGATGTCGGCGATGGTCCGGCCAAGCCGCACGGCGACGGGCTCGGGGAGTTGCTTGACGGTGGCCCAGCCGAGTCCGTACAGCGCGTCCGAGAGCCGGTCCTGGACAGGGCTCATGACGCGGCCCCACTCTCCTGCGAGTCCTGGGACGACGCGGCGGCCTCGGCCTCCGCGGACTCCCTGCGGACGGTCACGACGCGCTGGATGAGCGTGACCAGGCTTCCGACGGCCACGATCCACAGCGCGATCGGCAGCAGCACCTGGATGCCGGGCACCCCGAACGCGTGCAGACCCGCGAGGCCCGCCGCGACCAGCGAGATCACCAGCCGCTCGGCGCGCTCGACGAGACCGTTGACCGCGACCGGCAGGCCGATCGATTCTCCGCGCGCCTTGGTGTACGACACGACCTGCCCGCTGGCCAGGCAGAAGATGGCCACGGCGCACAGGATGTTGTCGTTGCCGGTACCCGCGTACCAGAGCGCGAACCCACCGAAGATCGCCCCGTCGGCCACGCGGTCGAGCGTCGAGTCGAGGAAGGCGCCCCAGCGGCTGGAGCGGCCCAGCTGGCGCGCCATGTTCCCGTCGACCAGGTCCGAGAACACGAACAGCGTGATGACGACGGTGCCCCAGAAGAACTCGCCCCGGGGGTAGAAGACCAGCGCACCCGCCACCACACCGGCCGTCCCGATGAGCGTGACCGTGTCGGGGCTCACCCCTCGGCGGATGAGAAACGCGGCGAACGGTGTGAGGACACGCGTGAAGAATGCACGCGCGTACTTGTTCAGCATGGCCTTCCCGAGGGTCGGTGGGCCGCGTGGCCCCTGCTGGCCACCGGCTGGCCCATCGTAGCCACGCGCGCGTGGACGCGAGTGCCGGGCGTCCAGGCCGGGCGATCTCGTACGACGTATGGACGCAGCGTGACGGGAGTGCAAAGCTCGAAAACATCGGGGCGTCGCCGGAGCCGCCACCGCTGGGGTGCCCCCGGCCAGAGGCTGGAGAAGGGAATCCGCAGGTCCACGCCCTGAGAGACCTCACCGTGCACACACCCGGGAGGCAGGACAATGGGCGACAAGGCGAATGCACACCCCGGAGCCGCCGGCAGGGCGGCGACGGCCGACCACCCCGCGTCCGTACGGAATGTGGTTCTGGTCGGCCACAGCGGATCGGGCAAGACGACTCTGGTGGAGGCCCTCGCGCTGACCGCGGGGGCGGTGAACCGGGCGGGCCGCGTGGAGGACGGCGGCACCGTCTCCGACTACGACGAGATCGAGCACCGTCAGCAGCGCTCGGTGCAGCTCTCGCTGGTTCCCGTCGAATGGGACGGATACAAGATCAACATCCTGGACACCCCCGGATACGCCGATTTCGTCGGGGAGTTGAGGGCCGGTCTGCGAGCGGCGGACGCGGCCCTCTTCGTCGTCTCGGCGGCCGACGGCGTCGACGGCTCGACCCGCATGGTGTGGGAGGAGTGCGCGGCGGTCGGCATGCCGCGGGCCATCGTGATCACGCACCTGGAGGCGGCGCGGGCCGACTTCGAGGAGATGACGCGGATCTGCGCGGAGACGTTCGGCGGGGACGACCCGGACGCCGTACTGCCGCTGTACCTGCCGCTGCGCGGCGAGCCGGGACCGGACGGGCACGCGCCCGTGACGGGTCTGATCGGCCTGCTGACGCAGCGGCTGTTCGACTACTCGTCCGGCGAGCGGAAGGAGTCCGAGCCGGGCCCCGACCAGCTCCCGCTGATCGAGGAGGCACGCAACCGGCTGATCGAGGGAATCATCGCCGAGAGCGAGGACGAGACCCTCATGGACCGCTATCTCGGCGGCGAGAAGATCGACGTCAAGACGCTGATCGAGGATCTGGAGCGCGCAGTCGCACGCGGCAGCTTCCATCCCGTGCTGGCCGCAGCGCCCGCCGCCGAGGGCGGCCGCCAGGGCCTGGGCACCGTCGAGCTCCTGGAGCTGATCACCCGCGGTTTCCCGACGCCCCTGGAGCACGAGTGCCCGGCGGTCACGACCCCGGACGGCAAGTCCCGGCCGGACGTCACGTGCGATCCGGACGGGCCGCTGGTGGCGGAGGTCGTCAAGACGGCGTCCGATCCGTATGTCGGCCGGGTGTCCCTGGTGCGCGTCTTCTCGGGCACTCTGCGCCCCGACGAGACCGTGCACGTCTCGGGGCACGGTCTGGCCGACCGCGGGCACGAGGACCATGACGTCGACGAGCGCATCGGCGCCCTGTCGGCCCCGTTCGGCAAGCAGCAGCGGACCATCTCGCAGGCCATCGCGGGCGATCTCGCGTGCGTGGCGAAGCTGGGCCGTGCCGAGACCGGTGACACCCTGTCAGCCAGGGACAATCCGCTGCTCATGGAGCCGTGGGACATGCCGGACCCCCTGCTGCCCATCGCCATCCAGGCACACAGCAAGCCGGACGAGGACAAGCTCTCCCAGGGCCTCGCCCGGCTGGTAGCCGAGGACCCGACGATGCGGCTCGAACAGAACCAGGACACCCACCAGGTGGTGCTCTGGTGCCTGGGCGAGGCGCATGCGGACGTCGCCCTGGAGCGGCTGCGCGGACGCTACGGCGTCCAGGTCGACGTCGTACCGCACAAGGTCTCCCTACGGGAGACGTTCGCGAGCAAGTCCGCCGGGCGCGGCCGCCATGTGAAGCAGTCGGGCGGCCACGGTCAGTACGCGATCTGCGAGATCGAGGTCGAACCGCTGCCGGGCGGCTCGGGCATCGAGTTCGTCGACAAGGTCGTCGGCGGGGCGGTCCCGCGGCAGTTCATCCCGTCCGTCGAGAAGGGCGTGCGCGCCCAGGCCGCGAAGGGCGTGGCCGCCGGCTATCCGCTCATCGACGTGCGGGTCACGCTGCTCGACGGCAAGGCGCACTCGGTGGACTCCTCCGACGCCGCGTTCCAGACGGCGGGCGCCCTGGCGCTGCGGGAGGCCGCGGCGGACGCCAGGATCCATCTGCTGGAGCCGGTCGCCGAGGTTCAGGTGCTCGTCGGCGACGACTACGTCGGGCCGGTGATGAGCGATCTGTCGGGGCGCCGCGGCAGGGTGGTCGGCACCGAGCAGACGCCCGGCGGGCGCACGCTCGTACGAGCCGAGGTCCCCGAGATCGAGATCGGCCGCTACGCCGTGGACCTGCGGTCGCTGTCGCACGGCACCGCACGGTTCAGCCGCAGGTACGCACGGCACGAACCGATGCCGCCACAGATCGCCGACAAGGTGCGCGAAAAGACCGGCGCTGCCGCGTAGTTGCAGACGGCACGCGTCCGGCCGGGTCTCTCACACGAGGCCCGGCCGGGCGGCCCGAAGGCCGAAGGCCACCCGCCCAATCCCCTTCTGGGCGGGCGGCCTTCGGCCTGCTCGCACCACCCATGGCGTGCTGCGTGTGCGCCCCGTAAGCGCACTGACGGATGTCGGTGCTCCCCGATACGCTGATGACCTGATCAAGCCGATGAGCTGATCAACAGGTGTGCGGGGTAAGGAAGTCGGGAAGGGCCGCAGCAGCGAAGGCGCGGCGGCGATGGGGGTGGGCGGGGTGGCGGACGACGTATTCGATTTCAGGCCCGGGGCACAGGTGCCGCTGTCGGGCGCCGCGGGCCAGACCGCGGCGACGCAGGCCCTCGCGTCGGCCGCGTACCGGGACAACAAGGTCCAGGAGATCCTCAAGGCCAACAGCGACTGGCACAAGTCCGAGTGGAAGAAGGGGCTTTGGGACCTCTTCGAGCCGAACCTCGGCGAGGCGTACGCGCGCGCGGTCCAGGCCCGGATGCTCGGCGGCGCCCGCAAGCCGCTCATCCAGTCCTTCGGAACCGAACCGCAGGCTGTCGTTGAGCACTGCCTCGCGGCGAACCGCATCCGCCGCGAGCGCGACAGCTGGCTCACGGCCGTGATGGCGCTGTGCGGGCTGCTCTTCCTGCCGGGGCTCGCGGTGTGGCTGCTGGTCTTCCAGATCAGAAAGACGATCAACGAAACCAAGGACAAGCGCGCCTCGGTGCTCGCCACCGCCGTGCTGGTCGCCGTGGGCGTACTGGCCGTGATCTTCCTCCTCCGGCTGCCGTTCGACGGCTTCTGGGCCTGGTACACACGCGCGGCGATCGTCGCACCCGTGGCCGGCTGGTTCTGGGCACGGCAGATCTGCGAGCGCACCGCCAAGGACATGCGCGAGCGCTGGGGCAGCCTGCTGGCCGGCGGGGGCATCGGTGCCAAGATCCCCGAGGCGGTGCCGGGCAGCCCCGGCGAGACCGCGGCCGAGCGGCTCCGCCAGGGCCTGGCCCGGCTGACGGCAGAGCAGCAGTCCAACGTCGTCTTCTACGCCGGGCCCAAAGGCATCCTGGGCATGGGCACCCGCTGGGGCAGCTGGCAGCTCGCCGAGGAGCTGGTGCCCCGCGAGAAGGGCACGGAGATCCACCCCTTCCGCAGCTGGGACGTCATCCGGTCCATCCACGACCAGCTGCGCATGCTGGAGCGCGGCCCGCTGCACACCGGCGGCTTCCCCAAGCCCTCCATACGGCACTGGATCGTCTCGCCCATCGGTGAGAACGCCGACGAGGTGGCCCGGCCGAGCGGCACGGACGTCGAGGCGTTCCAGATCAGGGGGCACGAGGTCCAGCGCATCTGCAACGAGCAGCAGTTCGGCAGCGGCGACCGCCACTATCTGGGCGTGCAGTTCACGCTCTGGGGCGGCCAGCTGGTGCTCACCATGCTGATCACCGTGACGGTGCTGCACGAGACGCTGCGCATCGAGGTCACCGGGCATGCGCTCGGGCCCGTGCACGCCCTCTTCACCACCAAGCCCAAGGCCAAGGTGAAGGAGGTCCCCAAGCCGATCAAGTTCTGGGAAGTCCAGGAGAAGAAGCTGCCCCTGGTCGAGCCCGACGAGGTGGTGCGCCTCGCGGTGCGCGCCCCCTTCACCTGGTATCCGCCGCTGCTCGACTTCCTGGGCGGCAAGCTCAAGCTTCCCGAGCCGTTCGGTCTGCGGCACGCCTGGGCGGACAAGCCGTGGCGCCACCGCTTCATGGCCGACGACGCGCTGCGTACCGCCACGCCGGTACTGCGCGTGGTGCACGCCGCAGCGATCAAGGTCCTCGCCGAGAACGGAGTAGACACCGAAAAGTTCGGCACCCGCTCCCTGTTCCTCAGCAACCTGGTACAGAGTCCGACACCGACGGAGGCGGACGTGTACGAGGCGTAGGGGCGGGGAACCTCCGCTCGCGGAGGCCGGTCGGGCCGCGGTTACGCCGCCGGCCAGGCCTCCGCGATCATCTTGCGCGTATCGGCCAGCAACTGCGGCAGCACCTTCGTATGGCCGACGACCGGCATGAAGTTCGTGTCGCCACCCCACCGCGGCACGATGTGCTGATGCAGGTGCGCTGCGATCCCGGCGCCCGCCACCGTGCCCTGGTTCATGCCGATGTTGAATCCGTGAGCCCCGGAGGCACGGCGCAGCGCCGCCATGGCCTGCTTGGTGAGCTCGGCGAGTTCGGCGGTCTCCGGCCCGGTCAGATCCGTGTAGTCGGCCACATGGCGGTAGGGCACGACCATGAGGTGGCCGCCGTTGTACGGGTACAGGTTGAGCACCGCGTACACATGCTCGCCGCGCGCGACGACGAGCCCGTCCTCGTCGGACTTCCCCGGGATCGAGCAGAAGGGGCAGCCGTCGTCCGCCCCCGGACCGGTCGGCTTGTTCTCGCCCTGGATGTAGGCCATCCGGTGGGGCGTCCACAAACGCTGGAACGCGTCCTGCGTCCCCACTCCGATCTGCTGCTCCGGCTCACTCGTCATGCTGTGCAGCATATGGCTTCGCCCGTTCGGAACGTGTCGCCGGGGCGGCCCCGCACGGCACCCCGCCAAGCTGGCCCGATCGGATCACGACAGCCGCTCGTCACACGCCGGCACCCGGCGGGCACGCTGGGAGAGCCGGACGGAGATCCCGCGCGGTGTGGCGTCACTGGCGTATCTGGCCGGATACGCGGTGTGGGTGCTCGGGCAGTCGGCCCTGGCGCGACGCCTGCCTCGCCGTGGCGATGGCCTGCCTTGGCAATGCTCGCCGCCGTGACCGCTCGTTCTCGTCCTGGCTCATCCAGGTGTTCACGCGTGAGGACGAGGCGCGCGGAGCCGAGGCGCACGCGGACAGAGAAAGGACCCCGGGGAAGCCCCCGGGGTCCTGACCTCACTTGAGCGGGCTACGCCTCACACCTGGATCCGGCGCTCCACCACATCGGCGATCTTGTCGAGCGCCTCGTCCCGCGGGATGCCGTTCTCCTGCGAACCGTCGCGGTAGCGGAAGGAGACCGTCCCGGCGTGCATGTCGTCGTCACCGACGATGATCATGAACGGAACCTTCTGCTTCTGCTGGTTCCTGATCTTCTTCTGCATCCGGTCGGAGGAGGCGTCGACCTCCATCCGCAGGCCACGCTTCTTGGCATCGGCCGCGAACTCCTGCAGGTACGGCACGTGCACGTCACCGACCGGGATGCCGACGGCCTGCACCGGAGCCAGCCACGCCGGGAACGCGCCCGCGTAGTGCTCGAGGAGCACCGCGAAGAAACGCTCGATCGAGCCGAACAGCGCGCGGTGGATCATGACCGGCCGCTGCTTGGAGCCGTCGGGCCCGGTGTACTCGAGGTTGAAGCGCTCCGGCAGGTTGAAGTCCAGCTGCACGGTGGACATCTGCCAGGTGCGGCCGATGGCGTCCTTGGCCTGGACGGAGATCTTCGGACCGTAGAAGGCCGCGCCACCCGGGTCCGGGACCAGCGGGAGACCCTGCTTCTCGGCCACCTTGCGCAGCGTCTCGGTGGCCTCCTCCCAGACCTCGTCCGAGCCGACGAACTTCTCCGGGTCCTTGGTGGAAAGCTCCAGGTAGAAGTCGGTCAGACCATAGTCGCGCAGCAGGTTCAGAACGAAGGTGAGCGTCGAGTCGAGCTCGTCCGCCATCTGCTCCTTGGTGCAGTAGATGTGCGCGTCGTCCTGGGTGAAGCCGCGGGCGCGGGTGAGGCCGTGCACGACGCCCGACTTCTCGTACCGGTACACGGTCCCGAACTCGAAGAGGCGCAGAGGCAGTTCACGGTACGAGCGGCCGCGCGCGTCGAAGATCAGGTTGTGCATCGGGCAGTTCATGGGCTTGAGGTAGTAGTCCACGCCCTCGTCGAGCTGCATGGGCGGGTACATGCCGTCGGCGTACCAGTCCAGGTGGCCCGAGGTCTCGAAGAGCTTCCCCTTGGTGGCGTGCGGGGTGTAGACGAACTCGTAGCCCTCTTCCTCGTGGCGCCGCCGCGAGTAGTCCTCCATGACGCGGCGGATGATGCCGCCCTTGGGATGGAAGACCGCGAGGCCCGAGCCGATCTGGTCCGGGATGGAGAACAGGTCGAGCTCGCTGCCCAGCTTGCGGTGGTCGCGCTTCTCCGCCTCGGCGAGGAAGTCGAGGTGCGCCTTGAGCTCGTCCTTGGACGGCCAGGCGGTGCCGTAGATGCGCTGCAGCATGGGGTTCTTCTCGCTGCCGCGCCAGTACGCCGCCGCGTTCCGCATCAGCTTGAACGCCGGGATGTTCCGGGTGGTGGGCAGGTGCGGACCCCGGCAGAGGTCCTTCCAGCACAGATCGCCGGTCTTGGCGTCGAGGTTGTCGTAGATGGTCAGCTCGCCCGCACCGACCTCGACGTCCGCGCCGTCGTCCGAGGATGCCGAGCCCTTGAGCCCGATGAGCTCCAGCTTGTACGGCTCGCCCGCGAGCTCCTCGCGTGCTGCCTCATCGGTGACGACGCGGCGCGAGAAGCGCTGCCCGCGCTTCTGGATCTCCTGCATCTTCTTCTCGATGGCCTTGAGATCCTCGGGGGTGAACGGCCGCTCGACGTCGAAGTCGTAGTAGAAGCCGTCCCTGACCGGCGGGCCGATGCCCAGCTTGGCCTCCGGGAACAGCTCCTGCACGGCCTGCGCCATGACGTGCGCGGTCGAGTGGCGCAGGATGTTCAGCCCGTCCTCGGAGGAGATCTCGACGGGCTCGACCTTCTCGCCGTCCTTGATCGCGTACGCGAGGTCCTTGAGCTGGCCGTCCACGCGGGCCGCGACGATGGTGCGCTCACCGGCGAAGAGGTCGGCGGCCGTAGTGCCCGTCGTCACCACGCGCTCTTCCCGCTCGGAATCGCGATGGATGATCACACGGACGTCTGACACCGGTCTCTCCTGCCTGAAGGTGGATTTCGCACGCCACGAGATAAGCGACGCACTAACGGATCGTACCGACTCGCCGGGCCCGCTCGCGAAACGGTTTCCCGGACCGCGGTCAGCGAGACGCCCCGCACCCGGCGTCCTAGTGTGAGCCGCATGGCACTCGACTGGAACAAGCTCCTCATCGACCAGCTCGCCTGGCACTGGGGACACCAGCTGCGCCTTCGCCTGGCGGGGCTGACCGACGACGAGTACTTCTGGGAGCCGGTCCCGGACTGCTGGAACGTGCGCAGGCGCGGCACGAGCACCGCGCCGATGGCGGCCGGCTCCGGTGACTTCACCATCGACTTCGCGTACCCGGAGCCGCAGCCCGCGCCGGTGACGACGATCGCCTGGCGCCTGGGCCACATCCTGGTGGGCGTCCTCGGAGTCCGTAACGCCGCGCATTTCGGGGCGGCGCCCGTGGACTACACGACGTACTCCTATCCGGGCACGGCTTCGGCGGCGCTCGAGCGGCTGGACGCGGCGTACGCGGAGTGGACGGCGGGCGTGCGCGGCCTGGGCGAGAGCGGCCTCGCCCGCCCCTGCGGCCCAGCCGAGGGGCCGTTCGCGGAGGAGCCCATGGCCACGCTCGTCCTGCACATCAACCGCGAGATGCTGCACCACGGCGCGGAGATCGCGCTCCTGCGGGACCTGTACGCCCACCGTCCGGCGACCTGACACCCGGCACTGCCGGGGACTCCAGGGCGAAGGTTCAGTCCTCGGCCCCGCACGCCTCCTCGAGGAAGTCCAGATTCTCCTGAAGGGACTTCATCAGCCGGTCCCGCTCCGCCTCGTCCACCTGCACCGGCGCCACCCCGGACGCCCCGGTCAGCCGGCGGAACCCGCCCCGGCTCTCCAGCCTTCCGTGCACCCGGATCGGCAGCCCGACGAGGTGCGCGTGTCCGGCTATGCGGTACGCCTCCTCGTCCAGCGTGAGCCGTACGTGCGGCACCTCCGCGCCCGCGATGACGCGCAGCCGCACCGTGCCGTCGCCGCGCGGCCCTGACCTGCGCAGACGCACCACGGCCCCGGTGAGGCGCACCGGAACCGACGGCTCCACGCGCCTGTAGCGCGCGCTCGCCTCCCGCAGTACGGACAGATCACCGGGCGAGAACTCGACCGGCTCCGCGGGCGTCGCACATCCCTCGGGAACCCCGGCGGCGGGTGCCCACTCCACGGCGATACGGGCGCCCTGCGAGCCACGGACGAGGGCGACCAGCGCCTCCGTCAGCTCATGGCTGACACCCGCCTCCACGGCTCCGTCGAAGGCGTCCATGCCGCCGGTGGCCCGCTGGTAGTCGATGGCCTCGCGGGCCGCGTACAGCGCCTGGTGCAGTCGTACGGCGAGGGGGCGCCCGGGGGTCACGGGCACGAAGGCGGTCAGCTGGCGGCCACCCGGCGCCGGCCCCACCAGGACGTTCTCAAGGGCCGCGGCGGCCGGCCGCCGGTGGCGTGCCCCGTAGTACCCGGCGCGCCCGCGCACCGCCAAGGCTCCGGCGAGCAGCAGCTGCCGCGCGGCGATGCGGAGCTGTTCCTCGGCGGTCCAGGGCGCGGCGCCCGCGGGCCCGGTGGGTACATCGCGCCACCAGCGGATCTCGTCGCTGGGCACGGTGAGCCCGACCAGCACCTCGCGGGCGGCGGGCGTGCCGCTCCTGCTCAGCGCGACCAGGGCCTCGCCGAGCAGGTCGTCGCTGTCGGGGAAGGCGCGGCTCTCCGGTACGAGCAGGCTCGTACGGCTGCTGCCAGGGCCCGGCGGGGTCCAGCGCGCGTACCGCCCGGCGGCGCCGCCGCGGCGCTGCCATCCGTGCCGGTCGAGGAGCGCGCTCAGCACGGCGGGGTCGACCTGGGCGGGCTCGGGCGGCTGCGCGCCCAGCGCCGCGGCGTCGGCGGGGTGAGCGCGCACGGCGCCGACCGGGCGCAGTGGTTCGTCGATCGGGCGGTGCGTCACGGTTTCCCTCCGGTCCCGACCCGCGTCATGATCTCGCAGAGCGCCCGGTCGTCGAAGATGCGCGCGGTCGGTATGCGCACCGTGGTCCTGCGGCGGCCGGTGATGGGGTGCCCGGCGAGGTTGATCCAGTAGCAGCAGTGCCGCAGGTCGAGCCGGTCGTGGCCGGCGCGCAGCCAGTCGTCCTGGGACCTGGGCACGATCATCACGACGAGGATCTTGTGCACCGAGACCGGGGTGCGGGCGAGCTTCGCCAGGTGCGCGTTGTCGAGCGTGAACGAGAACGCGGGCCCCGGCGGGTTCGGCGCGATCTGGTACGTGGCCTTGAGCTGCACCTTGATGGTGACTTCGTCGTCGACCGTGTGCCCGGGGGCGCTGTGGCTGACGTGCCAGTCGATGCCGTTGTCCGGAAAGGGCTGGGACAGCGAGCAGCCCGCGGCGGCCGCGACGGCATGCAGATAGCCCACCTGAAGCGTCTCCATACAGGCGGTGGTGGCGAGCGAGCCGCGCGGCGGTGCCATCCGCTCGGGCAGCAGCCCGCCCCTTTCGGGCTGCGCGAGCGCCATCTCCAACAAGCCTTCCGCTGTGGTGAATCCCCGTTCGGGCCCTGAAGTGGCATGGCCCGTATCTGTGTTGTCTCCCCCCTGCGTACGCCGCAAACGGCCGGGTATCACCAGGTCGGGCAGGGGACGCACGTCAACTGCCGAAGTGTGAAGGAGGAGTTGTGTGCGCATGACGTGCTGGTACGAGGGACCCCTGGTTGCATTCGACACCGAGACCACCGGCGTGGACGTCGAGACCGACCGGATCGTGTCCGCCGCCGTCGTCGTCCAGGACACCGCGGGCCTCCGCGCGCGGGTGAGCCGCTGGCTGGTGAACCCGGGAGTGCCGGTGCCCGAAGCGGCCACGGCGGTCCACGGGCTGACGGAGGATCACCTGCGGCGCAACGGCCGCTGGCCGGCCCCGGTGATGGAGGAGGTGGCCAGGACGCTCGCCGAGCATGTGGCGGCGGGCCGCCCGCTCGTGGTGATGAACGCGCCGTTCGATCTGACGCTGCTGGACCGGGAGTTGAGGCGCCATCGGGCCTCCTCGCTCTCCCACTATCTGGAAAGTTCCCCGCTGTGCGTGCTCGATCCGCGGGTCCTCGACAAGCACCTGGACCGCTACCGCAAGGGCCGTCGCACGCTCACGGATCTGTGCGAGCACTACGGCGTGGTGCTCGACGGCGCACATGACGCTGCCGCCGACGCACTGGCCGCCCTGGATGTCGTACGGGCGATAGGCCGGCGCTTCTCGGCCCGGCTGGAGCGTCTGTCGCCGGCCGAGCTGCACACGCTGCAGGCGGTGTGGCATGCGGCGCAGGCGCGTGGGCTGCAGGCCTGGTTCGCCCGGAGCGGCTCACAGGAGGCGGTGGACCCGGCGTGGCCGCTGCGTCCGGAGCTTCCGGCGGCGGCCTGAGCACAGCCCTCTGACGGCTCCGGCAACCAAGAGGCGGGGGGTGTCTACTCTGCGCCGTCCCCTGCCGCGTCTCGCCTCTTCGGCCCACCACGGCTCAGGGGGTGCGGGTGGCGAAGCCCCCGCCACGCGCGGCGAAGCCGTGCAATAACGACGAAGGCGACATGGTCCGCGCTCTTCGCGGACACACGTCGCCTGTCGTATTCGTGGGCGATACTGGGTTCGAACCAGTGACCTCTTCGGTGTGAACGAAGCGCTCTCCCACTGAGCTAATCGCCCGGGAACGCACTGAACCATACAGGTCCCGGGCGGCTCGCTTCAAACCGCATTCAGCAGGGCGGTCAGTCCACGACGCCCGCTGCGCATCATCAGCGCGTGGTTGAGGCGGAAGACGCCCCGGCCGGGCAAGGCGAGACGCCGCATGATCGGCTTGCGCACCTCGACCTCCTGGTCGTACCACGCGCGCGTGCCGCTCCCTCCGAGGGCCGGCCCGAGCGTCCAGCGGGCCCAGCCCTCCAGATCGCCGGTCATCGCGATCTCCAGGACGCCGGCCGTGGGGTCCCGGCGCCGCTCTTGGACCGTGACGACGAGGTCGTACGGCAGGAGGGACCGGAAGCGGGCTACGGCGACCCCTTCTCCGAGGGGCGTCACCGCCCGCACCTGCGGCCACCAGCGCGGATACTCCTGGGCTCGCTCCAGCACGGCGTACACGTCGGCCGGCGGCGCCGGCAGCTTCCAGAGGCTGCGGAAGCGATAATGGCACCAGTCCATGTACCGAGTGTGCCCGTACGGAGCCTTCCCGTACGCGAGCTGAGTACCTTCTGAGTACTCACACTCATGCCGTACGACGTGACGGGGACCACACTCCGAGGCATGACACACATCCCGCCTCCGGCCGAAGAGCTGCGGCTCCTCGACGCCGAGCTGTCGCAACTCGATGCCCGCCGGGCCCAGTTGCTTGCCCGGCGGGCCTGGCTGGTCGCCGCGCTGCAAGCGCAGCCGGTCGCACCGGTGCCTGTCGCGCCACGCCCCGAGACCAGCGCGCCGCGCGTCCAGAACGTGCTCCTCGTGCTCGGCGGCGTCCTGCTCACCGTGGCCGCGGCGGCCTTCACGCTGGTCAGCTGGGGTCACCTCGGGATCGCCGGGCGGGCCCTGGTGCTCGGCTCGGTCACGCTGGCCGTGCTCGCCGCGCCGGTGCCGCTCCTGAAGCGCGGGCTGCGCTCGACGGCCGAGTCGGTGGCGGGACTCGGACTCGCGTTGACGGTCCTCGACGCCTACGCGCTGCACGAGGCCGCGCTCACGGGCACGGACGGCACGGGGTACGCGGCGGTCGCGTCGGCGGTGCTGGCGGGGGTGTGGGCGGCGTACGGCCGAGGGCTCGGCCTGCTGCCCGACCTGAGTGCAAACGCCTCCGACCACTCTGCGCGGGAGGAGGCCCGACCCCTCCCGCTGCGCCTGGCCCTGCCCGCCGCTCTGGCCGCTGCCCAGCTCCCGCTGCTTCTCTGGGCGATCGCGGTCGACGCGGGTCCGGACCGGATCACTGCCGCGCTCCTGGTGACGGCCGGTTTCGACACGATTGTGGCGCTCCGGACCACCGCCAAGCCCGTGCGTATCGTCGCCGCCGTCGGCGCGCACAGCACGGGCGGCTTGGGCGTACTGACGGCCGGCTGGCTCTCCTGGGACGCGGGTGACCCGAACGCCGCCGCCCGTGCCTCGGCTCTCCTCACCTTCGCGGCGGCCATCACGCTGGGCGCCGCACGGCAGCTGCCGAAACCGGGTAACGCCATGGGCACCGCGCTCGTCGGCGGGCTCGTCCTGGTCGCGGCGGTCGGCGGGGTCCTGCGCGCGGTCCTGCCCGGCGGCTGGACGGTCCTCGGTTATCTGGCGGGTGGTGTCGCGCTGTTGGCGGCGGTACGCGGGCGGCTTCCCGAGCCGGTGCGCCGTGGACTCGCGTGGGCCTCCGTCACGTGCCAGGCGCTGGCGCTGCTCTGGGCCCTGCCGCTCGTCGTGGTCGTGCTGCTGGGTCCGGTCGGCTGGACGGAGCGGGCCTGGACCGGCGTGCCGTCGGACGTCCGCGCCGCGGTGACGGTCGACGTTCCGTGGCCTCCGTACGCGGCGGCGGCCGCCGTCGTCCTGGCCGTCATCGCCGGTGTGCTGGCGGCGGTCCGGAACGCGACCTGGCGGCCGCGGGCCCTGACCGGTGTGCTGGTTCTGGCCTGGGCGGCCGCGCTCGTCCTCCCGGCGGTCCTCGAACTCCCCTACGGCGTCGGCTTGTCGGCCCAGGGCATCACGACGGCTGCCGCCCTCGCGGCAGCCGCCGCTGCCCGCCAGGTCCCGACCGCGCAGACGGCCGCCACCGTCCTCTCGGTGGTCACCTCCCTCTCCCTCGCCTTCCTGTCCCTCGCCTCCGAGGGCGCGACGCTGGTGGTCCTCGTCGCCCTGACCGTGCTGTTCGCGGCGGCCTCGTGGTTCGCGCGCCTGGCTCCCGTCACGGCCCCGGCCGCGCTCGCGTACGCCGCGGCGCTGGCCTGCGCGATGGGCGCCTCCGCGGGCTGGCGGCCGGAGCATACGGCCCTGCTCGTCCTGACCGTGCCCGTGGCCGCGGCCCTGCTCGCCGCGCGGCTCGGCGGCTCCCCGGCGACCGTGCCGGTCGAGGTGACGGGAGCCGTCGCCGGACTGCTCGCCGTCGCACTGACCGTCGCCGACCCGCCGATGCTCGCCTTGGTGCTCGCCCTGTGCGGTGTGATCGCCGCAGGCACCGCGGTCCGCTCCGACCGCCGCTTCGCCGGCTACGCGGCGGCCGCCCTGTTCGTCCTGGCCACCTGGGTGCGGCTGGCCTCCTGGGACGTGGAAACCCCGGAGGCGTACACGCTGCCGGTGACCGTCCCGGCGCTGTTGGTGGGCGTCCTGCGCAGGCGCCGTGACGCGGGGGCCTCGTCGTGGACGGCATACGGCCCCGGACTCACCGCCACGCTCGTGCCCAGCCTCATCGTGGCCTGGGGCGATCCGCACTGGCTGCGTCCGCTGCTGCTCGGCGCTGCGGCGCTGCTGGTCACCCTGCTGGGCGCCCGGCACCACCTCCAGGCACCGCTCCTCATCGGCGGCGCCGTGCTCACCCTGGACGCGCTGCACGAACTCGCCCCGTACCTCGTCCAGATAGCGGGCGCGCTCCCCCGCTGGGTACCTCCCGCACTCGCCGGGCTCCTGCTGCTCGCCGTCGGTGCGACCTACGAGCAGCGGATCCGGGACGCCCGGCGGGTGCGGGAGGTGCTGGACAAGATGAACTAAGCGGTGCCGGGGAAGTGCGGGTGCGTTCCCGCGTCGTTCGGTGCGTGCTCTCGGCGTGCCGGATGAAGGTCCTCGTAGCGGAGCTACTTGGGCCTTTGGCCGGTGCGGCGAGAGTGCGTGCCGGGCGGCGTGGGGGCGTGCCTGAACTTCCCCGGCGCCGCTTAGCCCCTGGCTACGGCATCTTGTCGCCGAGGAGTGCCAGGTTCTCGATGGCGGCGAGGCCGTACAGCGCTGTGTCGTTGGTGTAGACCCAGTTGGCCTCGCTGCCGGGCACCAGGGTGACCGGTCCGCTCACCTTCTCCGTCTTCCAGGGGGCCGATTCCTTGTAGCCGTCGGAGTTGTAGAACTTGTCCCACGCGCGCGTGGCGAGCTTTGCGTCGCCGGTCTGGACGGCCGCGTAGGCGTCCAGGCGCGAGTGGCCCTGGAAGAGCAGCAGGGAGCCGAAGTTGGAGCCGTAGCGTGCCGCCTGTTCGGCCTTGGTGGCGTTGAAGTAGCGGCAGTAGTCGAAATAGGCCTCGTTGAACTTCGGCATGTCGACCAGGTCGATCAGCTCGGCGCACAGCTCGTTCAGGCCGAAGACCGCCGACAGGTGAGAGACGCCGACGACGGGCTTGTCGGCGATCGCGAACTTGCCGGTGTCGAGGTCGTACAGACCGCTGCCCTGGACGAAGCCGTTGGGCTGGGCGGCGATCGTCTCCATGGTGGAGAGCACGCGCGCCTTGGCCTTCTCCCACTTGGGACCCTTGCGCTCCCACTCGGTGAGCCAGGCCGACACCAGACCGCTCCAGTCGGTGCCGAAGCCGATCGACAGAGCGTGCCGGTCGGGCGTGTACGGCTCGGTGCGGATCTTGCGGATCGGGTCGAGGACGAGGAACGTCTCGTCGGAGTCGACGTTGGCGTGCATGAGGTCGCCGACCCGCTCGTCGCCCGTGAGGAAGTAGTAGTAGCGCCGGTACGTGGTGTTGGCGATGCGCTGCTGCTTGGCGCTGTCCGCGTAGTGCTGCACACCGTGGCGGGTGCCGAGCCCGGCCCACTCCCCCAGGTGGTAGACGTCGACCTCGCCGGTGTGCCGGGTCATGGCCTCGGCGAAGCGGAAGATGTCGGCGCGGCCGCTGCGCAGGTACGCGAACCAGAGCCACAGGTCGGGCGAGAGCTCGGAGTTGTCCCAGGCGTAGCCGCCGACGTCGTAGCGCCACTGGTGGCGGGCCGGGTCGTACGAGTGCATGACGTCGCCGTAGTCCCAGAAGCCGTACCACCGGCGCATGTCCACCTGGTCCTTGTAGTACGTGAACAGGAAGTCCAGGTGGTCCTCGATCTTCGCCTTCGCGGCGGTGGAGCGGTCGGGCTCGGAGAAGAGGCCGCCGAAGACCTTGGCCTTGATGAGCTGCTTGGGCGGCGCGGCGAGCTGCGGCGGGGTGCGGACGGCGTTGACCTGCTGGGCGAGGGCCTGGGGGCTGGGCGTGGAGTCGTTGGCCCAGAAGAGGAGTTCGCTGGTGCGGGCGATGCCGTAGGGGGTGCCGAAGCCCGGCTCGTAGTCCTCGTAGGTGATGTTGAGGCCTTCGAGCTGCTCGGCGTAGGTGTCCTGGCCGAGGCCGTCGTGGTAGAAGCGCAGGTCCATGGGCTGCGCCTCGGGCGACCAGAGCCAGAGCGTGACCTCGGCCTCGTCGGTGTGCGCGTCCCGGATGTCGAGCTGGGCGGGGAACTTCTCCCAGAACTCCCGGAGGCCGAAGGAGAGTCCGCCGCTCGCGCCGCCGACGTATCCGAAGCCGCTGGCCCTGCGGCCGCCGCCCGCTGCGATCCAGCCGTGGCCCTTCTTGGTGCGCTTGCGCAGCGTGAAGCCGTCGGCGGAGAGCTGTGAGAGCGTGTAGTCGCCCCAGGTGGGGATGAGGTGCAGGCGGGTGGTGACGCGCTGGTCCCAGGTGGAGGGATCGGGGAGCTTCTTGCCCTCGAACTGTGCCGCCTGTACGGCAGCGCCCGGGTCACGGCGAAGTCCGGTGATGCCCTTGACGGCCTCGCGCAGCAGTCCGGTGTCGTCGCCGCCGATACGGATGTGCCGGTCGTACGCCTCGTCGCGCATCGGCACCGTGAAGCGCACGCCCAGGCCGCGGATGAAGTCGCCGCTGGCCTTTCCGGGCTCCTGGGTGCCGTCGAAGGTGATGGTGTGCACCATGCGGAACGATTCGGCGCCCGCGTAGAAGTAGAGCCGGACGGAGAAGGGCAGCCAGGCGCGGTCGCCGCGGCGGTGCTTGCCGTCGATGCGGACGACGGCACGGACAGGACCGTCCTGCTCGACCACGGTCTCGGAGATCGCGCTCTCGAACCGCTCGTACTTCTCCTGGCCCTGGTCGCCGTCCTCGAGCTCTCCCTGGCGCAGCAGGACGAGGCGTCCGTTCTTGGCGATCTCGGTCGATCCGCGCGTGACGGACTTGACGAGGGTGGACCCGCTGTTGCCGATCTTGGCAGTGATGACACCGGTCGATATGTCGATGGTGCCGCCGCTCTTGTCGACCGTGATCTTCTTCTCGGGCGCGGCGGGCGCCCCGGCGGTGAGCGTGAACTTGTCGGCGGTCGTCTGGGGGCCGATGGCGTGCGCGGTCCACTTCAGCGAGCCGTCGGGCCAGTACGCGAGGGGCCAGCTCTGGACGGGCACGTCCTTGCCGTCGGCGGTCGCCAGCGCGAAGGTCTGGTCCTTGTCGTACGCGCCCTTGGGCCAGGGCACGCCGACGGTGGAGCCGGGGGCGGCGCCGAGGCCGCCGTCCTCGAGCCAGTTCAGCGTCACGGGATCGGGTGCCGCGTCCGCGGCCTCGGCTCTTGGCGCGGCGACGGCGTCCTGTGTGCCCAAGGCCCAGCTGAACTGGGCGGCGGCACCGGCGACGGCGGCCGCCTTGAGCACGGACCTGCGGGGGATGGGAGACATGGCCTTTCCCTAAGAATGTTGGCCGGTCCGGGAGGACCGGGTATGGCTGATGGCTGTTTGCCGTTGATGGCTCGGAAGGAATGGCCGCCCGGTCCTCCGGGACGCTCCGACCACTGATTGAGAACTGCGGTCATCGCTGGTTAGGGACCTGTCGGCGGAGTGTTCCTCGGGCCACTGAAGTGCTGGTCACGGAGGAACGGAGCCACGGGCTTGAGCACGTCTCACGCGCGGATATGGGTCGGCATCGATGCCGGCAAGGGGCATCACTGGGCAGTTGCGATCGACGCCGACGGCGAGACGCTGTTCTCGACGAAGGTGATCAACGACGAGGCCCAGATCCTCACGCTTATCGAGACCGCCCGCGGACGGGCCGGTGACGTGCGGTGGGCGGTGGACATCTCCGGCCGGGCCTCCACCCTGCTGCTGGCCCTGCTGATCGCACACGACCAGCAGGTCGTCTACGTGCCCGGCCGCACAGTCAACCGCATGTCCGGCGCCTACAAGGGCGAAGGCAAGACCGACGCCAAGGACGCCCGGGTCATCGCCGACCAGGCCCGCATGCGCCCACGGGACTTCGCCCCGCTGGACACGCCTGCGGAACTGGTCTCCACGCTCCAGGTGCTGACCAACTACCGGGCCGACCTGATCGCCGACCGGGTGAGGCTGATCAACCGGCTCCGCGACCTGCTGGTCGGTATCTGCCCCGCGTTGGAGAGGGCTTTCGACTACTCCGCGGCCAAGGGCCCGGTCGTCATGCTGACCGAGTACCAGACCCCGGCCGCCCTGCGCCGGCTCGGTGCCAAACGGTTGACGACCTGGCTGGAACGCCGCAAGGTCCGCGGCGCCAACACCGTTGCCACCAAGGCGGTGGACGCGGCCCAGTCCCAGATGACCTCGCTGCCTGGCGAGAAGCGGGCCGCCAAACTGGTCTGCGACCTCGCCCACCAGCTTCTGGCCCTGGACGAGCGGATCAAGGACAACGACCGGGAGATTCGCGAGACGTTCCACACCGACGAGCGCGCCGAGATCATCGAATCGATGCCCGGCATGGGCCCCATCCTGGGCGCCGAGTTCGTCGCCATCGTGGGCGACCTGTCCGGTTACCGTGACGCGGGCCGTCTCGCCTCGCACGCTGGCCTGGCCCCGGTCGCCCGGGACTCCGGCCGACGCAGCGGCAACTACCACCGGCCCAAGCGCTACAACCGGCGCCTGCGGCACATCTTCTACCTGGCCGCCCAGACCGCAATGATGCGCCCCGGCCCCTCCAGGGACTACTACCTCAAGAAACGGTCCGAGGGGCTGCTGCACACCCAGGCCCTGCTCGCGCTCGCCCGCCGCCGCGTCGACGTGCTGTGGGCGATGCTGCGTGACAAGAGGCTGTTCACCTCCGTCCCGCCGGTCACGCAGGCGGCTTGACACGATCATTGAGATTCCTTTCCGTTCGACGTGCGGGGAGGTCAGGGGCATGACAGAGGAGGGCGCGGCGCCCGGGGGGCGCCGGCCTGCGGGACATCACCGGTGGGTCGTCGGCGACGCGGGCACCGGCTGGCGGGTCAGCGACGCCGGAGCCGCTCCTCGACGGCGACGGCGGCCGCCGCGACGGCCCCCAGGACGGGGACCGCCAGCGGCGGGGTGACCCAGGCGGATACGGCCACCAGGGCCATCCCGCCGACTAGCAGGAAGGATCCGGCGGGGTCCAGCACGGTGCGGCGCCCCGCGGTCGCGAGGAGGGCCCGCCAGGACGCTCCGGGCTCCCAGACAGCCGCGGCGCGCAGCCCCGCGACGGCCAGCCCGATCAGGGCGAAGATCCCGATGGCAGCCACCAGGCGGCCGCCGGGCAGTCCCGCGCGTACGGCCTGGACGTCCACCCAGACCACGGCCACCGCGGCCCACCCGGCGAGACCGGCGAGCCAGCCGCGGCGCACCGCGTGCCGGAAGTCGGCCGCGAACTCCCGCAAACCGCCGCCCTCGTGGGCGATCCGCCGGCGCAGGTGCCGCGCCCCTGCGGCGAACGCGGCCGGGTAGGTGACGAGCGGCAGCGCGGCCACCGCGATCCACACCCCGGTGAGCAGGCACTCGGCGAACAGACCGAAACTTCCCCAAGCTCTCGACTCCGCTCGAGCAGGGGAGGCCCCAACTGAGAGGACGGACTCGTGGGGAGCCTTGCGGGCCTTGCGGGCCTGCCGTGCCTGACGGGCCCTCGTCCATGCCGTATCCGTACGGAACGCCATGGCCGTCTCAGCCCTTCAGTCCGGAGGTCGCCATACCGTCGATCAGATAGCGCTGGAAGGCGAGGAAGAAGGCGAGCACCGGCAGGAGCGCCGCCATCGCCATGGCGATCATGCCTCCGTAGTCGGAGATGCCCTGCTGGTCGCGGAACATCATGAGGGCCAGCGAGACCGTGGCCCGGTCCGGGTTGTTGAGGTAGATCAGCGGACCCAGGAAGTCGTTCCAGGCGTTGATGAAGGTGAAGATCGCCGTGGTGATGATCGCGGGCCGGGTCAGCGGCAGCACGACCGACCAGTAGATCCGCAGGTGCCCGCACCCGTCCAGACGGGCTGCCTCATCCAGCTCGCGCGGCAGGCCGCGCATGAACTGCACCATCAGGAAGACGAAGAAGGCCTCGGTGGCGAGGAACTTGCCGGCCAGCAGCGGCACGTAGGTGTCGGTGAGCTGGAGCTTCTGGAACATCACGTACTGCGGGATGAGCAGCACGTGATAAGGGAGCAGCAAGGTCCCGATCATCAGGGTGAAGAGAAGGTTCTTTCCCTTGAATTGGATTTTCGCGAAAGCGTACGCGGTGAGCGAGCTGGAGACGACAACGCCGACCACGGCGAGCCCCGCGTACATCAGCGAGTTGAGAAAGAAGGTGGAAATGGGGATGCCGGCCATGCCGTCCGCGAGCCCGGAGAAGTTGGACAGGATCGGATCGGCGGGGAACAGGTCCAGCGAACCGATGATGTCCTCGCCGGGCTTGAACGAGGCCCCGACCACCCACAGCACCGGGTAGAGGACGACGGCCAGGACCGCGACAGCGGAGACATGCCAGACGACGGAGCCGGTCCTGCGGCGCGAACTCGTCGCGGCCTCGGTGGCGTTGGTCCGCACGGTGGCGTTGGCGGTGCTCACTTGGCGCCCTCCTCGTAGTGCACCCACTTCTTCTGCGACCAGAACAGCACCGCGGTGACCAGCGCGACCGCGAGCAGCAGCATCCAGGCCATCGCGGACGCGAAGCCCATCTGCGTCTCCTTGAACGCCTTCTGGTACAGGTAACAGGTGTAGACGAGGGTGCCGTCCGCCGGGCCGCAGGACGTGTCGGAGACGACGTACGCGGAGCCGAAGATCTGGAACGAGTGGATGGTCTCCAGCAGGACGTTGAAGAACAGCACCGGGGAGATCATCGGGAGCGTGATGCTCCAGAACCTGCGCAGCGGTCCCGCGCCGTCCACCTCGGCCGCCTCGTACAGCTCGCGCGGGACCTGCTTGAGACCGGCCAGGAAGATGACCATGGGGGCGCCGAACTGCCAGACGGTGAGCGCCACCAGGGCGTAGAGCACGAGGTCCGGGTCGCCGATCCAGCCGCCCAGGTTCCAGCCGAAGGCCTTCAGACCGCTGTCGACGATCGCGTTGTCGGAGAACAGCGCCCGCCACACGAAGCCGACCGAGACGCTCGCGCCGATCAGCGACGGCATGTAGAACGCCGCCCGGTACAGGCCCTGGCCGCGTCGGCTCTGCGCCAGCAGCAGCGCCACGCCGAGCGCGAGGAGCAGCTTCAGCGGGGTGCCGATCACCACGTACTTCAGGGTGACCTCGACCGACTTGCGCCAGCGGGGGTCCTCGAACATCGCGGTGAAGTTGTCGAAGCCGACCCACTGGGGCGAGGTGAAGAGGTTGTAGTTGGTGAAGGCGTAGTAGAACGACGCCACCATCGGACCGGCGGTGAGCAGCAGGAAGCCCGCCAGCCACGGCGACATGAACAGATATCCGGCAAGGCTCTCCCGCCGGCCCCGCCGCTTGGCTGCGGCGGGACCGGTGGAGCGCTCGCTCCGGGCCAGGACGGGCGCGTCCTTGACGAGCGTCATGGTGCGATGTCCCCTCAGGCCGCGAAGGCGGCCTTCGCCTCGTTGAAGAACTGCTTCACGGCGGCGTTCACCTTGGTCTTGCCCTGGCCGATGTCGCCCGCGATACGCAGGAAGGCGGCCTCGGCGACGTCGGCGCCGGACGGGTGCGGGGTGATCTTGCCCAGCACGCCCTCCTTGGCGCACTGCTCCTCGAACGCGGCGATAGCCTTGTTCTGGTCGTCTGACGGCGTGTAAGCCGCGTACTGCTCGTCGGTGGGCAGGATGCCGCGGTCGTACCCCATGATCTTGCCGACCTCGGGGTCGTGGACCATGAAGTCCACGAACTGGGCGGCTTCCTTGGGGTGCTTGGTCTTGTTGGAGATCGACAGCATCAGGGAGCCGAGGTACTGGCCGGTGTCCTTGCCGTCCACGGTCGGGATCGGCGCGAGGCCGATGTTCGGGTGGCCCTCGCCTGCGTAGCGGACGGAGAAGTTGTCCCAGGTGAACTCGGAGGCCGCGAGCCCGGCCGACAGCGCGGACTTGGGTGCGACCTGGGCGACCTTCTTCGGGTCACAGATCACACCCGACTTGATGCGCTTGTAGCCGTCCTCCCACCACGGGATGAGGTCGTCCTCGGTGAATCCGAGGCCCTCGTCGGTGAAGAAGGCCTTGCCGTTCTGACGCAGGTACAGGTCGTAGAGGTACATGATCCCGAAGTAGCCGGTGTCTCCGGCGATCTTCTGGGTGTCCTTGATGTGCTGGAGCGCGTCGAAGTACTCGTCCCAGGTCCAGCCGAACTCGGGCTTGATGCCGGCCTTCTCGAAGACCTTGTTGTCGATCACGAGCGACATGGTGTTGGCACCGACCGGGATGCCGAGTTGCTTGCCGTCCACCTGGCCGTTGGCCTCCACGCCGGCGCGGAAGCCGTCAAGGCTGAGGTTCCCGGCCTTGATCTGGGAGTTGAGGTCCATCAGCACACCGCGCTTGTCGTACTTGCGCAGGAAGGCGACGGCGTTCTGGAAGACGTCCGGCGGGTTGCCGCCCGCGGCCTGGGTCTGGAACTTCTCCCAGAACGCCTGGTAGTCGGTGAACTCCGGCTGGATCTTGATCTTCGGGTACTTCTTCTCGAACAGCGCGATGCACTTCTTGATCGCCACCGCCCGCGGCTCGCCGCCCCACCAGGCGTGACGGAGGGTGACGGTCCCACCGCTGCCCGAGCCGCTCTCTCCCCCGCAGCCGGCTGCCATCAGCCCCACAGTGGCCAGCGAAGCACCTCCAGCGATGAGGAGCTTCCGCCTCCCAATAGACTCGTCGGCACGCACAGTTGGGCCTCCCCGCCACATCATGACTTATCGTGAATCGTTTCAAGCAAGCGCTTGCTGGCACAAGGTACGAAGAGGCTGGAGCCCCGTCAACGATTCGGACAGGATTTCTCGAAGCGTTTCAATAACGCCTGCACGCGACAGGGTTGCGCCGCGTGCAGGCTGTTCGGCGGGCCGTACGGCGGGACGCTGCGCCGTCGCCGGAATCGTGCGACCGGATGGGGCCGCGGACTTGCACGGGTCGGGCGCCGGGATGCGCCGCCGTCGCGGGAATCGTGCGACCGGCTCTGGCGCGAGCTGCACGGTCGGGGGCGTCGGGCGGGGGCTCCGGCCTGCTGTCGTCACGCGTGCCAGCAGGAGCACAGTGGCCGTAGTGGTCTGTGGACATGCCCTATGACCGGCCCTGGAGCCGAGCTGCCCACCGTGCGCGTCACGGCGTCGCAGTCGTAGGTCACCTGTGAAATGCACTGCGGCCCGGAGGCTGGGAGCCTCCGGGCCGCAGACTTGGGGTGGGCGATACTGGGTTCGAACCAGTGACCTCTTCGGTGTGAACGAAGCGCTCTCCCACTGAGCTAATCGCCCGGGCGCACAGAGAACATTACCGCATGTCAGCGGGTGCTTCCGACCAGCCCGCGAGGGGCGGTGAGGCGAGCCGCAGACGGCTGCGGGCCGGGCACCGCCCGCAAGCCTTCTTCCGCCCGAGCCGAGAGTGCCGCGTCCGCCGACACGCGGCCGGGTGGCACGGAGGCGGCCCGAGGACCGGAGACAGGGCGTGCGCCACGGGTGGGGCAGCGGCGGGACTGGCCAAGGATTGGTGCCCACAGGCTGAGCGCGGGACGTCCGACGGCTGCAGGCATCGGAGGACCGCAGACGCAGCGGGACGGGGCGGGCCGAGGGCTGGGCGCCGGCAGCCGGCAGCCTGCAGCCGGAGAAGGCGTAGCGAGGACTTCACCAGGCGAGGGCCGGGACGCGCGTCGGCGACCACCGCCGGACCGTCGCCGGACCGTCGCCGGAAGCAGCATGAGGGTCGGCGCAGGCTGAGGTCCGGCCGCGGGCAGCAGACCGGTCGATGCCGAGCCTAGGCGACCCTCAGGGAGACCAATGGACGGACGTAGGGCAAGGAGTGGCGGCGGACCGAGCGCCCCGGGCAGCCGACGACCGCAGGCAGTACGAGGGAGGGCCGGAGGGCCCGAGAACCCGAGGGCCCGGCTGATCGAAGACTGGTGCCGGGCCCGAGCGCGGACGCCAGCGACCGCAGGCGGCCGGCGGACCCGCCCCAGCCGAGTGCGGGACGCGGGAAGGCATCGTCCGGCGCCCAGGCGGCCGACCGCCAAGGTCACAGCCCGGCGATCACTGGTCGATGTTCCACGGCATCTCGAGGCCGAACTTCCACACGTAGATCCCGCCCAGCACGGCAACGATCACCAGTCCGATGGTCGTCAGGATGATGTTGCGGCGCCGGACCTTCGGGTCGAGCGCATGCTGTGCCGCCTCGGTGACCTTGCGCTTCGTCCAGCGCAGCACCAGCTGTGCCCAGACGAACTCGGTCGCCCAGATCGCCATGCCGCCGAAGATCACGAGCCAGCCCGGGCCCGGCAGCGGAAGCATGATCACGCCGGCTGCGACCACCGCGAGCCCCGCGACGAAGACGCCGACCTGCCAGCTCAGGTGCAGCGCTCGGCGCGCCTTGATGAATTGCGGCGCCCGCGAGCCCAGCTCGGACTCTTCGGATGTCGCCTTCGCGTCGGATGCCACGGCGGCCTCCCCCGGTTCGTCACTCCCCGTATTCATACGGGGAAACCCTACCGGACAGAAAAAGTCAATCACCGGAATGGCCCTTGCGGACGAACCGACACTCCGCCGTACGAGCTACCTAAAGACACGCAAAACACTCAGAGGGGTTTACAACGGCACCGTAGGTGGCATGTCGAATTCGCCGACGTGCGAATCCCCGAGCGCACACTGAGCGAAAGGCCCTGGCGCTTATGAACACCACGGTCAGCTGCGAGCTGCACCTGCGCCTCGTTGTGTCGAGCGAGTCCTCACTGCCTGTTCCCGCAGGACTGCGGTATGACACGGCCGATCCGTATGCCGTGCACGCCACCTTCCACACCGGAGCCGAGGAGACCGTCGAGTGGGTGTTCGCCCGCGACCTCCTCGCCGAGGGCCTGCACAGGCCCACAGGCACCGGCGACGTCCGCGTCTGGCCGTCCCGCAGCCACGGTCAGGGCGTCGTCTGCATCGCCCTCAGCTCGCCCGAAGGCGAGGCCCTCCTGGAGGCCCCTGCGCGGGCCCTCGAATCGTTCCTGAAGCGAACGGACGCGGCGGTGCCTCCGGGCACGGAGCATCGCCACTTCGACCTCGACACAGAGCTCTCACACATCCTGGCGGAGAGTTAACGAGGCCGGACTCAGAGCAGCCCGGCGCCGTCCACTCGGGGAGACGGCTCGGGCCACGACAACCGCATAGGGCATGCGCCGGCGCCGCCGCCACGGGTTGCACCGCGGGGCGGCGCCGACGCGTGGGCCGGTGCGGGTACGGCGGCGATGCGCGGCTGGCGCGGGTACGGCGCCGACGCGCGACCGGACCGGGTACGCCGCCGACGCGCGACCGGTGGCCGGGCCGAGTGCGGCGCCGACGTGCGGCCGGGCCGAGTGCGGCGCGATGCGGTGCGGACGCTAGTGCGGCGCCGGAGCGTGGCCGGACACGTGCTGCGCCAACGTGTTGCCCGGACCGGATCCGCGCCGACGCGTGGGCCGATGCGGGTACGGCGGCGATGCGTGGCCGGCGCGGGGTACGGCCACGACGTGCTGGCCGGACCGGGTTCCGCGCCGACGCGTGGGGCGGACCAGGTGCGGCTCCGACGCGTGGGCGGGATCGGGTGCGGCAGCGATGCCAGGCCGAGCCAGATCGCGTGGGCCGGGCCAGGTCCGGCTCGGCCTCCCGGGCTGATGCCCGCAACCCAGAGCCGCGTCCCGGGCTGATGGTCCGCAACCCAGAGCCGCTAGCATCGGCCTGCATCGGCGGGCTCTGCCCGACCCCCAGGCCAGGGAGCGACTCGTGCTGATCACCCACGACACCCGGTGTGCCCTCGATACCGTGGTCGATCTGGTGAACACCGCGCCGGAGATCGACGAGACCGACGGGCTCGCGACGGTCACAGCCCTGGCCGATTTCGTACGAAAGCACGAAATCAGCGACGTCGGCGTCCTGACCGAGCACGACCTGGCCGCCGTGCGTCGCGTGCGGACCCGCTTCGCCGGGATCTTCGCCGCCGCCGACGCCCGGGCCGCCGCCGGCCTGATCAACGAGCTGGTCGCCGCGGCAGGCACGACGCCCCGGCTCACCGATCACGACGGCTACGACTGGCATGTGCACTACTTCGCGCCCGGTGCGTCCGTCGCCGACCATCTGGCGGCCGACTGCGGCATGGCCCTCGCGTTCTTCGTCGTGGCCGGGGAGCAGGACCGGCTACGGCGCTGTGAGGCGCCCGACTGCCGGCACGCCTTCGTGGATCTGTCCCGGAACCGCTCACGCCGCTACTGCGACAGCCGCACCTGCGGCAACCGACTGCACGTAGCGGCGTACCGGGCACGGCGTAAGGAAGCCGCGAGCTGAAACACCCTGCTCGGGGATGGCCAGGGAGGGCAGTCCTTGATGCCAGGCAGGGCAGTCCCTTGACGCAGCCCTGTGATCATCAGCCACAGGTCCCTTGATCACCGGTCACAGCAGGAAGAGATCATGCACTGATGCCATGAGCAGCAGAATGCCGATCACCGCCAAGAAGATCATCAGGGGCGGCTGGGAGAGCGCGAAGAGGCACCCGCGACGCTCGTCGGCCGGAGTCGGAGGGGCGGCATCGCCCTGTGATGTGTCCAGCATCTCGGGGTGATGATGGCGCAGCGGATGCCCGCTGCGCGATCAACACGCCCGAGCGAAGCGGTAGTTCGCCGAAATCCTTGACATGAGGAGGGTGAGGGTCACGGCTGCCGTGGGGGCGATGTCAGATGCCGTGCTTCTTGAGGATGGCTTCGATGTCGCTGAAGTCGTCCGCGGCGTCGGCGCCGCCGGACTTGGTCTTGGGCCGAGGGGCGGGACGTGCGGCCTGACCGAGGGACGGGACCGAGGCCGAGGGCTCCACCGCGGCTCCTCGGGCGGCGGCCTTCGCCTCATTGCGCTCCTTGCGGGTCCCACCGCGGCGCCGCTCGACCGCCCGGGTCGTCATGAACAGCAGCCAGGCACCGCCGAGCACCGCGAAGCCCGCCCAGGCCACCGGGCTGAACGCGGTACGGGCCAGCCACTCCACGGCCCCGGTCATGACCAGGCCGAGCGGGACCAGCGAGTACGCCGCGATGCGGGCCGCCGCAAGGAAGCGTTTGCGGTACGCCGTGATCGCGGCAATGCCGAGGCCGGCCGCGGAGACGGCGGAACAGACGGTCTCAGCAATCATCCGGTCCTCCAGGCAGGGCAGACAGTCGGGCTGGGGCGATTCGTCCCCTCCCATCCTGCACCGGGCCGTGGCCCCGGGGCCACGGTGCGTCGGGACCTCAGGGAGATCTCCGGGTACGGGATCCTTCCCAGGTCCAGGTCCCCAGGACCAGGACCAGGTGGTCCTGACCCTGGACTGCGGCGAACCCGCCGTCGGGGTGCTGCTGCTGTGCCCACCCGTGCCGCCCCAGCGGCACGACCGCCCACAGCGGCAGCGGCACCGTCGAGCCGGAGGGGGCGACTCCGGTTGGGGCGGCACCCGGGCGGCTGGGAGACTGGAGTCATGAGCGACTCCACCCCCGCAAGCACCACGGCACGCCCTGTTCTGGAGGTGTGGTGCGAGCTCCAGTGTCCCGATTGCCGCACCGCCCTCGACGATCTCCGCGCACTGCGCGCCCGTTACGGCGACCGGCTGGAGCTGCGGCTGCGGCACTTCCCCCTCGAGAAGCACAAGTACGCGTTCGCCGGCGCCCAGGCGGCCGAGGAGGCCGAGGTGCAGGGCCAGGGCTGGGCGTACGTGGAGGCCGTGCTCGGCCGCGTCGAGGAACTGGAGCGGAAGGGCGAGCCGTTCCTGGTGGAGGTGGCGAGTGAACTGGGCCTGGACGCCGAGGAGTTCGACACCGCCCTGATCGACGGCCGGCACATCCTGATCGTCGACGCCGACCAGGCGGAGGGCAAGGCGATCGGTGTGACGGGTACGCCCACGTATGTCATCGGCGACGAGCGCCTGGACGGCGGCAAGAGCCAGGAAGGGCTTCGCGAGCGCATCGAGGAGATCGCCGACCGGCTGCTGGGCGAGCGGGAAGCGTAGCCTCCAGGCGACTTCCTCCCCGGCACCGGCGGGCGAGCACCCGGGCCCGTGAGGGTCGCCCGGCAGCGGCTTGCCGGCTCCCGCTTTCCACGCTGCGCCCCGCCCCTACAGCAGGTCCTTGTACATGGCGTACACCGTCGGTGCGTACCCCAGCGACTCGTAGAGCCGCTCGGCAGGGGTGTTGCCCGCGAAGACGTTGAGGCCGATGCGGGGTTTTCCGGCGGCGATGGCCTGGGCCTCGGCCAGCAGCAGCAACGAGCGGCCGTGGCCCCGGCCGCGGTACCGCTCGTCGGCCTCGACATTGAAGACGAAGGCGTCGTCGTCGCGCAGCCCCACCCACAGGGTGCCGACCGCGTCGCCCTGGTGTTCCAGGACGCTGAGAAGCATGTCGGGGGTGGCCGGACCGTCGGGCAGCAGGGTCGCATGATCCTTCTCGGACTTCGCCCGGGCCTCGGCCTCCGAGACGCCCCGTTTGATCCAGCTCTGGGCGTAGTGCTTCTTGCCGTGCTCCAGCCACGGACCGTACTCGGCCTCCGTCATGGGCCGGCCCAGGCTTCCCTCCGGCAGTGCGGGCGGGGTGGTGCCGAGCGGTTTCTCCATGCCGCGGTTGCGCTGCACGTAGCCGAGAGCCGTGACCAGCCGGAGCGCTGCCTCGGCGTCGGCGGGCACCGAGACCTCGATTCGCCTGCAGCCCCAGCCGCGCGCGACTTCCTCAGCCGCGAGCGCGGCGACGGTTCCCCGGCCGCGCCTGCGGTCCCGTTCGTCGATGTGCAGCTCGCGTATCTGGGCCGCGGCAGGTCCGAAGACGGGGTGCGTGCCGAGATGTATCGCGCCTACGGGACGGCTGTTCACGCACACCTGATAGCGGCGCGAGCGTGCCCCGCCGGCATCGTGCTGGAGCGGCTCGATCGGCCGCAGGGTCGTCGTCATCAGGGCTGTTCTACCCACCTCCGGACCCCGGGTCATCCGAATTCCGGCGCCTACGAGGCCACCGAGAACACCTCGGCAGATACCTGGAGGGACCAGGAGGGACCTTACGGGTCGAGGTCGTCCGCGGCCCGCTCGTCGAAGATCCGCATCGCCTTCGCGGTCACAGGGCCGGGTCCGTCCGCCAGTTCCCGGCCGTCGACGCGGTGGACGGCCTGCACGTCGCGCAGCGTGGACGTCAGGAACACCTCGTCCGCGCGGTCCAGCACGTCGAGCGGCAGGTCCGTCTCGTGGGCGCCGGTCCACTCGATCGTCAGCGCACGCGTGATGCCGGCCAGGCATCCGGAGGCCACAGGGGGCGTATGGATCTCGCCGTCGAGGACGACGAACACGTTCGATCCCGTGCCCTCGCACAGCTGCCCCACCGTGTTGCCGAACAGTGCCTCGGTAGCGCCCTGTTGGTGGGCGCGGGCGAGGGCCACGACGTTCTCGGCGTACGAGGTGGTCTTGAGTCCGGCGAGCGCGCCGCGCTCGTTGCGGGTCCAGGGGACGGTGATCACGGCTGTGGTGTCCGGGCGCCGGGCCGCCTCGCCGAGCGCCACGACCAGGGTCGGGCCGTGGTCGCCGCGGTCCGACCCGAGCGGCGAAAGACCGCCGGTGTACGTGATCCGGAGCCGGCCCAGCGGCATGGGGTTGGCCTCGAGGACGGCCGCGCAGGCCCTGCGTACCTCGTCCAGGTCCGGTTCGGGCAGCCCGAGGCCGCGTGCCGAGCGGGCGAGCCGGTCGAGGTGGCGGGTCAGCGCGAAGAGCCGGCCGTCGGCCGACTTCACCGTCTCGAAGATGCCGTCGCCGACCGTCAGACCGTGATCGAAAACGGAGACGCGGGCGGCGTCGAGGTCCTGCAGCCCACCGTCGAGCCAGATCTTCACGTGGGGGTCCTCCACTCGCCTCGTACGTCCCACACCCCCGGACTACGCCGCCGGGTACTCCCCCGACGCTACCGCGAGCAGCCGTGACGCCTTCAGCTCGGTCTCCTCCCACTCGCGCTCGGGGTCCGAGCCCCAGGTGATCCCCGCGCCCGTGCCGAAGCGGAGGACGCCCTCCACGCGGTCGATCCAGAAGGTCCGGATGCCCACGGCGAGCTCGCCGGTGCGCCGGTCGGCGTCGACCCAGCCGATTCCGCCGCAGTACGGGCCGCGGGGTGCCGTCTCCAGCTCCTCGATGATCCGCAGGGCGCTGGACTTCGGGGCGCCGGTGACGGAACCGGGAGGAAAGGTCCCGTCCAGCAGTTCCGGCCAGCCGGCGTCCTCGCGCAGCTCACCCCGGACGGTCGAGACGAGATGGACGAGACCCGGGTGCTTCTCGACGACGCAGAGGTCGGGGACGGTCACGGAACCGGTCTCGCAGACCCGCCCGAGATCGTTGCGGACGAGGTCCACGATCATCACGTTCTCGGCACGGTCCTTGTCGAGCAGATCCGCCTCGGTGCGGCCGGTGCCCTTGATCGGCCCCGACTCGACGAGGCGCCCGTCGCGGCGCAGAAAGAGCTCGGGCGAGGCGCTGGCGATCTCCACGCCGTGGCCGGGCAGACGGATCGTTCCGGCATAGGGGGCCGGGTTGCCGCGCGCCAGCAGCGAGGTGAGCGCGTCCACATCGGCGTCGGGCGCGACGGGCGCGGACAGGACGCGGCAGAGATTGGCCTGGTAGACCTCGCCGGCCGCGATGTACTCGCGGATGCGGCGCACACCCGCCGTGTACGCGTCACGGTCGAGCGACGACGTCCAGTCACCGGCCGCCGGCCCGTGCCAGGCCCCCGGCGACGGCAGTGGCACGGGCTCCCTGCGTACGTCCCCGAAGCGGGCGCAGACCAGCCGCCCCTCGAAGTCGGCGGCCACGGCCCAGAAGCCCCTGGAGTCCAGGGCCGCGGGGTCGTTGGTGACGTCGAGGAGATCGCGGGCGACGACGCCGCCGAAGCGAGCCAACGGGGCCGTCGATGCCGTTCGGGAGGAGAGTGGAGGGGGGCTGTGCACGGCTGAGAGTCTAGGTCGGGCGTTCTGGGACGGTGCCTCGTGCATCCCTTGCACGTACGTCTGGGGGCCCTCTGTGGCTGCCCGGCAAGTGCTTTCCCGGCGCCTTGCGGGTGTGCCGGGGGCGCCGCGGCGCAGCACGCTGCGTAAACGCGTTTTTGTGCTGGCCCAGGAATCCGCTAGAGTTCAACACGTCGCCGGGACGCGCAAGCGAACCGAAACGACAGGCGGACGTAGCTCAGTTGGTAGAGCGCAACCTTGCCAAGGTTGAGGTCGCGAGTTCGAGCCTCGTCGTCCGCTCGAAGTGGGGGATCTTCCCGACCCCCTACGCTCCAGGTGGAGTGGCCGAGAGGCGAGGCAACGGCCTGCAAAGCCGTCTACACGGGTTCAAATCCCGTCTCCACCTCCAAGGACGATTAGCTCAGCGGGAGAGCGCTTCCCTGACACGGAAGAGGTCACTGGTTCAATCCCAGTATCGTCCACTGGTCTGCACGGTCCGGTCCTCGAAGGATCGACGTCCGACGGCCTGATCCCAAGGATCTTCGCGGATCCGTACGGATCTTCCCGCGCGATTAGCTCAGCGGGAGAGCGCTTCCCTGACACGGAAGAGGTCACTGGTTCAATCCCAGTATCGCGCACGCAGTGCTCACGGCTCCGGTCGTGATCCCGGACGATTAGCTCAGCGGGAGAGCGCTTCCCTGACACGGAAGAGGTCACTGGTTCAATCCCAGTATCGTCCACACAACCGAAGCCCCCGGTCATGCGACCGGGGGCTTCGTCGTGCTCTCGGGGAAGGCCCGGGGTCGCCCGGGCCCGCCCCCCTTGCTCAGGACGAGAAGAGCATGTGGCCGAAGCTCTTGTGCCGGCCGTGCCCGTAGTGACCGTGGCTTCCGTGACCGCCATGGCCGCCGTGCGGGGCACCCCAGGCAGGCGCGGCGGGCGGGGCCGGCGGGTACGCCTGCGGAGCGCCCTGGTGCGGCGGGCCCGGCTGCGACCACTGGGCCTCGAGGCGGGCCAGGGCCTCGAGCTCGCCGTAGTCGAGAAATATCCCGCGACAACCGCTGCACTGCTCGATCTCGACGCCGTTGCGGTTGTAGGTGTGCATCCGTGCATGGCACTTCGGACACTGCATGGTGGGCTCAACTCCTCGCCGGTCGCTGCCGCTTCGCCGGAACTCTGCCCGGCTTCGGTCCGTTGCACCCTACTTCGCGTCCTCGGGCATCAACTGCTCGGTATCGCAACCATTCGGCCACAGGCTTCCACGACGGCCTGCTGCACCTCGTCGAGCGGGCGATCAGCGGCGACGGACTTGACGATGGCGAGGGCGGCGGTCTGTACGGTCAACGCGCGGGCCGGAACGTCGAGCGCGGCCCAGGGGTCGCCGTCCACGGGGACGGCGGGGCCGCCCGCCCGCCGGTAAGCGGTCAGGAAGCGGGTCCACTCGTCCGGCGGGAGGAGACCGCAGGCGTACCAGGCCGCCGGGCGCGCGAGATCCCATGCGGGATCGCCCAGGCCCAGGTCGTCCACGTCGATCAGCAGCCAGGGCCCCTCGGGGGCCGGGTGGCGTACGAGCTGGCCGAGATGCAGATCGCCGTGGCACAGGGCCCCGGCGCCCGGCATCGGTGCCTCGGCGCGGGCCCAGGCGGGAAGGGAGGACCAGGCGCGGAGCACCTGCGCGGCAGCGGGGTGGGGGCCCGCCGCCCGGAGCCTGGCGATCGCGCGGGCCGCCTTGGCAGGGCCCCGCATCGGCGGGAGCCCCGCCCGGAGCGTGGAGGGCGGGGTCGAGTGGAGGCGGGCCAGGAGCGTGGCGGCTTCTTCCCATGGGGCGTCTTCGGGGGCCTCGGGGTCGACCGGGGTGCCGTACGGCCAGCAGCTGACCAGGCGGCCGTGCAGGTCGACCGGCGTCGGGGCGAGCGGCGTCGGGCCGAGCGGGGGCAGGAGGATGCCGCTCAGGTGGGGGTGCGCGGCGACTGCCAGGCGCTGTGAGAGTTCGACGGGGTCCGTGCCGGGGGCGTGGGCCTTGGCCACCGTGTCCCCGTGGCGGACGACTGTGCCGTCGGCGCGGTCGGCCAGCACGGTGTCGGGGGTGGTGCAGGTGCAGACGGCGCTCCTCTGGTGGGTGGCGGCCCGCGCCTTGGCGGTCAGCGCGGGCAGTACGTCTGCGGGCAACAGGTCCCCTTGGTGTGCGGTGAACGGGCCGGGCACTGCATGAGCGTACGCAAGCCCACGCTGGACTGGTGGCTATCCCTTGAACCCCACCGCAACCATCAATTGAGGAACCACAGCAGCGAGCAACAAGGTCCGCGAGAGCGGCGCCGGTTTAGGCGCAAAAAGGTGCCCGCGAGAGCGGCGCCGGCTCAGGCGCAAAAAGGTGCCCGCGCAGCTCCCCAGCTGCGCGGGCATCTGTGCCGTCCGCCGCACCCCCGTCCCCACGGGGTTTCATGGCCGGATGTCCCCGCCCGGACCGCTCTTCCGGGCCTGGGGCGCCTCTCAACGCCCCAGCATCACGCCCACGGACGACGCCTGTGTGACCACTGCCTCCCAGCCGCCGAAGACGACCACGAGGAGGGTCGCCAGCGGAAGGACCATGGCGGTCGCCACCAGCGGGTGGCGTTGGCCGGACCGGCTGGTGCCGAACGCGGCGAGGTATGCCCTGCGCCCCTGCCTGCGGATCATGGTCCGCGGTGCCGTGTCCGCCATGGTCCCTCCCTGACCAGATCTCTCTGTGCTTGCTTGTCTGTGTGCTCTGCGGCTCGAGCCGCCTCGAGCCTGGCAAGCGGCGGGTGCTTGACCTCGGGGGACGAGTGCTGCACCCGCCGCTTGACCTCAAATCTAGGCGCGCGGGCGATGCCGGGCGTCATGCCCTCGTACCGATTGCCGGGCATCCGCCAGGATGAGCGGCCGCGGGCCGCATACTCCCCTGGGTGGAGAAGGGGACCTAGGACTCCGGGTCTCCCCTGAGGGAACGCCCGGTCTGCTCCGAACTGTCCTCGCGCGGCACGGGCTGCTCGACCAGGGCGAGCACACGATTCGCCATGAACCGGGCCGTGCGCACCACCGAGCCTCCCCCACAGCCTTAAGGGCGTGGGCGGTACCCCCACCGGGTGACCTCGCTCACCTCGACGACGCCCCGGCGCACAGCCGTCTCCGCGCGGCGGCCTGCACGGCTCGCCACCACCTCGTACTCCCCCAAGCTCTCGGCTTCTCCCTCAGTGCCTTAAGGGCCTGGGAGGGACCCCCAGAGCAGGGGGGACCCCCATGTGTCGTGTCCCCCGCGTCCACGACTATCTCCACGCGATCACCCTTCACCGGCCAATCCCCCTTCGACGACGGATGGTTGGGGATCCGGGCCATGACGAGCGGCCACGGATCCCCCTTCCCTGGCCACTCTTCAAGTTTCCCACCCGGCACTGACAATCGATCGGGCCGTGAAGGCGCGGCCTTTGCACGCACTCGGCCGCGGAAACGTAAGCTGTGGCTCGTCAGACGGACCGGGCAGCGGGGATGGACATGGCGATGATGCGCCTGAGGCGCGAGGACCCGCGTGTCGTCGGCTCGTTCAGGCTGCACAGACGGCTCGGCGCCGGCGGAATGGGTGTGGTCTATCTCGGTTCCGACCGGCGTGGCCAGCGGGTCGCGCTGAAGGTGATCCGGCCTGATCTCGCCGAGGACCAGGAGTTCCGCTCGCGGTTCGCGCGCGAGGTGTCGGCCGCCCGCCGTATCCGCGGCGGCTGCACCGCCCGGCTCGTCGCCGCCGATCTCGAGGCGGACCGGCCGTGGTTCGCCACGCAGTATGTTCCGGGGCCCTCGCTGCACGACAAGGTCGCCGAGGAGGGTCCGCTGACGGCGGCCGATGTGGCCGCCGTCGGCGCCGCCCTCTCGGAGGGGCTCGTCGCCGTGCACGAGGCGGGTGTCGTGCACCGGGACCTCAAGCCCTCCAACATCCTGCTGTCCCCCAAGGGCCCGCGGATCATCGACTTCGGCATCGCCTGGGCGACGGGCGCGAGCACGCTCACGCACGTCGGTACGGCGGTGGGGTCGCCGGGCTTCCTCGCGCCCGAGCAGGTGCGGGGCGCGGCCGTCACGCCCGCCACGGACGTCTTCGCCCTGGGTGCCACCCTCGCGTACGCGGCGACCGCCGACTCGCCCTTCGGGCACGGCAGTTCGGAGGTCATGCTCTACCGGGTGGTGCACGAGGAGCCGCAGTTGGACGGTGTGCACGATGCGCTGGCTCCGCTGGTCCGCGCGTGCCTCGCGAAGGACCCGGAGGAGCGCCCCAGCACGCTGCAGCTGTCGCTGAGGCTCAAGGAGATCGCGGCAAGGGAGGCGCAGAGTCTGACGGACGCCCGGTCGCCGGCGCCGCGTGGGGAGGCCGACCGCCCGACGGGCCGGCTCACCGAGCAGTACACCGAGCGATACACGGAGCAGCGCACCGAACGGGGTGCCCAGGGGGTTCCCCCGCGGGGCTCCAACGGCGGCTCGCGCTCGGGGGGCCGCTCCGCCTCGTCCCGGAACGCGCCGTCGCCGTCCAGGGACACCCCGTCATCACGGAGCACGCCGGCCCGTAGTACTCCGCCGCGGAACACCCCGTCGAGGAGCGCCGGGTCCCGGCCCACGCCGTCCCGCAACGGAACGCGCTCCGGGAGCCGTCCGGCGCCGCGCAGTGGTGCCGGACGTCCGGCGCCCAGGACGACGGGGACCGGCCGTCGGCCCGCCAATCCGCGGCTGCTTCGCCAGCGGCTCTTCGTGTTCGTGGTGGTGACGCTGCTGGTGGCGCTGGGTATCGCGGCGGCGCAGGGCTGCCAGGGGCCGGCCCGCGGGCTCGGTGCCGCGGGCGATGGGGCACGGGGTTCGGCGCAGTACCTGCACGGCGGAGATGCCCGGGGCGGGGACGCTCCGCAGTAGAGCCTGCGGCCCAGCCTCTGCGGCCACTGCTCAGCCTGCGACTCCTTCAGCCGCAACCGGCCACCGCACACCGCAGCCGATGCCGTCCCGCGGCGCCTCGCGGCACGGGCGCCCCGCCGTCCCGCCGTGGCCGCGTACTCGCAGACGCGTCTCTCGGTGACGCCGTTGAGCGGTGACAGCGCTGGCCAGCCTCGGGCACACCCGCGCGATCGTCACCGCCGGGCTTCGGGCGACCGTGCAGCTGGCCGCGGTCGCGGCCGTCGTCCGGTGGGCGCTCGGGTCCCGCCCACTGCTCTTCGGCTTCCTCGCCGTGATGTTCGCGGTGGCGACGTGGACGGCCTCCGGTGCCGCGCTGGTACTCGGCTCGGACGTGCTCCTGCGCGCGATCGTGCCGGCGGACACCGCGGTCGCCGTACCGACGGGCGTTGCCACCAGCCTCGTCGTGGCCGTCCTGGCGGCCGTGCTCGTCGGTGTGACCATCACCGCCGTGCTGCTGGGCGACAGCAAGCTGCTGCTGGGCGACGTGGTGAACTGGGCCCAGGGCAGGGCGGGCCGCACCGTCGGCTTCGTCCTGGACACCCGGGTGCCCCGGGTCCTCGCCGCGCTCTTCGCGGGCGCGGCCCTCGCCCTGGCCGGAACACTCGTCCAGGCCGTCACCCGCAATCCGCTCGCGGAACCCGGCATCCTGGGCGTCTCCGGCGGAGCCGCGCTCGGCGCCGTGCTCCTCGTCACGACGGTGCCCGTGGCCGGATCATGGGGCGTGGCCGGTGCCGCGTTCGCGGGCGCGGCGATCAGCTCCGTCGTCGTCTTCGGGCTCGCCGCGCGAGACGGATTCCAGCAGAACCGGCTCGTCCTCGTCGGGTTCGGCGTCGCCACCGGAACCGCCGCGCTGATCAGCCTGCTCATCGTCCTCACCGACCCGTTCAACGCGACGAAGGCCCTCACCTGGCTGGCGCGTCGGGCTCCACCTACGGGCGAACCCTGCCGGACGTGGCACCGCTCGCGGCCGTGCTCACCGTAGGCGTGCTCGTCGCGGTGCTGCGGCGCACCGAACTCGACCTCGTATCGCTGGACGAGGACACCCCCAGGCTCCTGGGGCTCGATCTGGCACGAGGGCGCCTGGGCTTCCTGGTGTTGAGCGTCCTGCTCAGCGCCACCGCCGTGGCAGCCGCGGGCACGATCGGCTTCGTGGGGCTCGTGGCACCGCACGCGGCCCGGGCCCTGGTGGGCCGCCAGCACGCCCGGGTGGTCCCGGTCGCGGTGCTCCTCGGCGCTGTGCTCGTCTGCACCGCCGACCTGATAGGCCGAATCGTGATCGCGCCGGCTCAGTTGGGCGCCGGACTGATGACCGCGGTGATCGGCACGCCGTACTTCCTCCATCTGCTCATGCGCAGTCGCCGGTAGGACACGCACGCCACCCGCCACTCCAAGGGCGCCGGGGAACCCCGATGGGCGGCGCCGACCGCTACTGCCCGCGGAAGTGCTGCACGCCGGGTTCAGGCGTGCCTCGGGCGGGTCGCGTAGAAGGCCACCGCCGAGGCGGCTGCCACGTTGAGGGAGTCGACACCGGCGCCCATCGGGATGCGAACGTGTTCGTCGGCCGCGGCGAGGGCCTCGGGGGTGAGGCCGTCGCCTTCCGTGCCGAAGACCAGGGCCAGCTTCTCGTACTCCCGCGCGGCCAGCTCGTCGAGGGTGATCGCCCGGTCACTCAGGCAGAGTGCAGCGACCGTGAAGCCCGCAGACCGCAGGAGCTCGGCGTCCTTCGGCCAGGACTCCAGGCGTGTCCACGGCACCTGGAAGACGGCCCCCATCGAGACCTTCACCGACCTGCGGTAGAGGGGATCGGCACAGCGGGGGGTAAGGAGGACCGCGTCGACGCCAAGGGCTGCGGCGTTTCTGAAGGCAGCCCCCATGTTGGCGTGATCGACGATATCTTCGAAGACGGCGACGCGCCGAACTGCACGTTCCGCTTGTAGACCCGAAGGCGACATCGCGCCGATGTCGGTGTGGTCGTTCACCGACTCCATGACGACGACCCGGCGGGCCGTCTCCAGGAGTTCCTCGGCCGTCGGCAACGGCTTGCGCTGCATCGAGGCCAGCGCGCCACGGTGCACGTGGTAGCCCGTGACCTGCTCGGCGAGGTCCGGGCTGACGGCGTAGACCGGGGCCGGGACCTCGTCGATGACGTCGCGCATGACGTCGACCCACTTCGAGGACAGCAGCATCGAGCGCATCTCGTAACCCGCGTGCCTCGCGCGCCGGATGACCTTCTCGCCCTCGGCGATGAACAGGCCCTCGGCGGGCTCGCGCTTGCGGCGCAGCTCGACGTCGGTCAGGCCCGTGTAGTCGCGCAGGCGCGGATCGGCGGGATCCTCAACGGTGATGAGATCGGCCACAGGGTGATACTGCCTTGTCCTGGAGGTGGTGCCAACGGCTGGGAACGACTTCTGTTACCCGGGGTTACTCGACGCCGGCCGTGGTCCCGTCGGCGGAGACGTTCACGACCTCGCCGATGACGATGACCGCGGGCGGCTTCACCTCGTGCGTCCGTACGGTCTCGGCGACCGTGGCGAGGGTCGCGTCGACGCGGCGCTGAGCGGCCGTCGTGCCCTCCTGGACCAGGGCGACCGGCGTGTCCGCGGGCTTGCCGTGCGCCACGAGCGTCTCGGCGATCTTCCCGATCTTGTCGACGCCCATGAGGACGACCAGGGTGCCGCGCAGCTTGGCGAGCGCCGCCCAGTCGACCAGCGACCGCTCGTCGTCCGGCGCGACATGGCCGCTGACGACGGTGAACTCGTGAGCGACTCCGCGATGCGTGACGGGGATCCCTGCGGCGCCGGGAACGGAGATCGAGCTCGAGATGCCGGGCACGACGGTGTACGGAATGCCCGCTTCGACGAGTGCCTGCGCCTCCTCCATGCCGCGGCCGAAGACGAACGGGTCGCCGCCCTTCAGCCGTACGACCGACTTGCCCGCCTTGGCGTGCTCGATGAGTGCGTTGTTGATGGCCTCCTGGGCCATGTAGCGGCCGTAGGGGATCTTCGCCGCGTCGATGACCTCGACGTGCGGCGGCAGTTCGGCCAGCAGGTCGCGCGGGCCGAGCCGGTCGGCGATCACCACGTCGGCCTCGGCGAGCAGCCTGCGGCCGCGCACCGTGATCAGGTCCGGGTCGCCCGGGCCGCCGCCGACGAGCGCCACGCCGGGGGTGCGGGTGCGGTGGTGCGGGGCGACCAGCGTGCCGTCGCGCAGGCCCTCGACCACAGCGTCGCGGATGGCGGCCGTGTGGCGTGGGTCGCGGCCCTGGGCGTCGGTGGTGAGTACGGCGACGGTGACGCCCTCGCTACGGCCCGTCGCGGGCGTCCAGGCGGTGGCGGCGTCGGCGTTGTCGGAGCGGACGCACCAGACGCGGTGGCGCTCCGCCTCGGCCGAGGCGGCGGTGTTCGCCTCGGCGTCGCTGGTCGCGATCAGGGCGTACCAGGCCTCCGCCAGGTCCCCGTCCTCGTACCGGCGGCGGTGCCAGGTGATCTCGCCCGCGTCCGCCATGGCCTCCACGGAGGGGGTCGCCTCCGGGGATACGAGGTGGACGTCTGCGCCCGCCGCGATGAGCGCCGGGAGGCGGCGCTGGGCCACCTGGCCGCCGCCCAGGACGACGACTCGGCGGCCGGTCAGGCGGAGGCCTACGGGGTAGGCGGGGTTTTCGACCATGGGAGGTGCGGCTCCTCTTGCGGGCGGTGCGATGGGCGCTGCGGCGCTGGAGCGGCCCTTGACGTGCGGATTTTAGGGTGCGGGTCCACGATACGGCGGGGGTGGGGCGGTTTCCTTTCCCCAAGCCCGCCCCTTCCCGGCTGTATCGATATGCGGCTCCGCCGCGTGGGGGGCTCAGCCCCCGGGCCCCGCCGGTGCGGGTATGTCGTGGGGCTGTGCCCACCCGTTCCGCCCTGGGGGTACCTCCCAGGCCCTTAAGGCACTGGGGGAGGAACGACTGCCCACAGCCGCGAACGCTACTTCTCTGTTACGCCCGCCGAGTCGAACGTCGCCACCTCGTGCATGGCCCGTGCTGCGCTCTGGACCAAGGGCAGGGCCAGGAGGGCGCCCGTGCCCTCGCCCAGGCGGAGGTCCAGGTCGACCAGGGGGCGCAGGCCCAGCTTGTTGAGGGCTGCCATGTGGCCCGGCTCGGCGCTGCGGTGGCCCGCGATGCAGGCCGCCAGCACCTCGGGGGCGATCGCACGGGCCACCAGCGCGGCGGCGCCCGCGCTCACGCCGTCGAGGATGACGGGCGTACGCAGGGACGCGCCGCCCAGCAACAGGCCCGCCATCGCCGCGTGTTCGAGTCCGCCGACCGCTGCGAGCACGCCGATCGGGTCGGTCGGGTCGGGCTGGTGGAGCTCCAGTGCGCGACGGACGACCTCGGTCTTCCGGGCCAGAGTCTCGTCGTTGATGCCGGTCCCCCGGCCGGTCACCTCGGCCGGGTCGGCGCCCGTGAAGACCGAGATCAGCGCGGCGGACGCCGTGGTGTTGGCGATGCCCATCTCGCCGGTGAGCAGCGCCTTGTTGCCGGCGGCCACCAGGTCGCGGGCCGTCTCGATGCCCACCTCGATGGCCGCCCTGACCTCCTCGCGGGTCAGCGCGGGGCCTGTCGTCATGTCGGCGGTGCCTGCGCGCACCTTGCGGGGCAGCAGGCCGGGGGTCGCCGGCAGGTCGGAGGCGACGCCCACGTCGATGATGCAGACCTCGGCGCCCACCTGGTTGGCGAAGGCGTTGCATACGGCACCGCCGCCGAGGAAGTTGGCCACCATCTGGCCGGTGACCTCCTGCGGCCACGGGGTGACGCCCTGGGCGTGCACACCGTGGTCGCCGGCGAAGATCGCGACCGCGGCGGGCTCGGGGATCGGCGGCGGGCACATCCGGGACAGGCCGCAGAGCTGGGCGGAGATGATCTCGAGCATGCCGAGTGCGCCCGAGGGCTTCGTCATGCGCTTCTGGCGCTCCCACGCCTCGCCGAGCGCCTTGGCGTCCAGCGGACGGATGCCCGCGACGGTCTCCGCGAGCAGGTCGTGCGGCTGCTCGCCGGGCAGGGCGCGGCGGCCGTACGTCTCCTCGTGGACGACCCACGACAGCGGGCGGCGCTTGGACCAGCCGGCCTGCATCAACTCCGGCTCCTCCGGGAACTCCTCGACGTATCCGACACAGAGGTATGCGACGACCTCCAGGTGTTCGGGCAGGCCGAGCGTACGTACCATCTCGCGCTCGTCGAAGAAACTGACCCAGCCGACGCCGAGACCCTCGGCGCGCGCGGCCAGCCACAGGTTCTCGACGGCGAGCGCCGAGGAGTACGGGGCCATCTGCGGCTGCGTGTGGCGGCCGAGGGTGTGGCGGCCGCCACGGGTCGGGTCGGCGGTGACGACGATGTTCACCGGGGTCTCGAGGATGGCCTCGATCTTCAGTTCCTTGAACTGCTTGGCGCGGCCCTTGGGCAGCGACTTGGCGTACGCCTCGCGCTGGCGCATGGCCAGTTCGTGCATCGTCTGCCGGGTCTCGGCGGAGCGGATGACGACGAAGTCCCAGGGCTGGGAGTGGCCGACGGACGGCGCGGTGTGCGCCGCCTCCAGCACGCGGAGCAGGACCTCGTGCGGGATGGGGTCGCTGCGGAAGCCGTTGCGGATGTCTCGGCGCTCGCGCATGACGCGCAGGACGGCCTCACGTTCGGCGTCCTCGTAACCGGGGGCCGGGGGGCCGGCCTGCTGCCCCGGGATTCCCGCGAGGCCGACGGCCTCGGCCCCTCCCCCTGCCGTGGCCTCAGGGGCCCCCTGTGTGTCGAGGCTGTCCGCGTTCTGCGCGACGAGCGGCTCGGGCTCCTGGACGTCCCTGTCCGGCACGGGTGCTGCCTCCGCGGTGGGAACGGGTGTGGGCTGTTCGCCGTCGCGCGGCGCGGGCACGGTGCCCAGGGGCTCCTGCTCGGGCACGGTGCTGACGGGCTCCTGCTCGGGCACGACCGGGGCGGTGCCCTGTTCGGGGACCGGGGCGACGGCCGGCGCGGGTTCGGGCCGGGACTCCGGCTCGGGCTCGGGCTCGGGCTCGGGCTCGGCATCCTGGGAGGACGCTTCCGCGGTCCCGGCGGCGGGCCCGGCCATGTCGTCCTGTGCCGGCGCGACGGGAGTCTGTGTCTCCGCCAGGGTGACGGTCGTCTCCCCGGCCGGTGTTACCGGCGTCCCGTCGGCCGGTGCGGCGGGTGTTTCCTCAGCCGGTGCGGCGGGTGTTTCCTCGGCCGGTACGACGACGGTGTCGTCCGCGTCCTGTACGGCGGACGGCTCCTCTGCCGGTACGACGGCGGACTCGTCCACCGTCACGGCGACGGGGGCACCGACCTGCGTGTCGGCCGGGGCGGCGATGGGCTCGGCAACGGGCTCCGGGGCCACGGCGACCGGCTGCGGCGCCTCCTCGGTGGGCTCCACCGTCTCGGCGTTCGCGACGACGGTGGCTTCGGCCTGCTCCTCCAGCGGAGGCACGGGCGGCACCTTCAGGGCGTGCGGGGGCGTGGGCGCCAGGTGCGGCGTCGTCGGCACCGAACCCTCGACGGGCACGAACTCGCCGATCGGCTGGGCACCCTGGGCCTCGAGCGCCGACGCGACCGGCACCTCGCCGGACCCGTCGGGCAGCACGCCGGACGCCGCGGGCAGTACGTCAGACCCGTCGGGCAGCACGCCGGACCCGTCAGGCAGTACGTCGGACCCCTCGGGCACGCCGGACGCCTCGAGTTGCGTACTGGCGCCCTCGGTGTGCGGGGCGACGCCGGTCGGCGCGGCAGGGGTTTCGGCGGCGGCCTGGACATCCGCGGCCGCGGGGGCGATACCCGCCTGCCCCTCGTCGCGCGTGGCCGGAATCTGCTGAGCCTGGTCGGCGTGGGCGAGCGGATCGCCCTGCGCCACCGGCAGCGCCTCGTTCATCAGCGTTCCCGGATACGACTGCTCGTGTGAGCCATGCGTAGCGTCGGAGAACCCGGTGGACTGCTCCGCCTGCACGGCGTCCGAGGTGAACGGGGTGTTCAGGGCCTGCGCTTCGTGCGGAACATGCACCGGCTCGGCTTCCCGCGTGAGGTCGAGGGAGAACTGCTCACCGGTCGACGGCGGGCCTGCCGGGGCGGACTCGTCCGCGTACGCGAACTGGCCGGATTCGGCCGTGAACACGGAGGCCGAGGGCGGGGTCGTGACAGGGAACGTGTGCGCCCCGGCATCCGGAGCGGGCGCCTGGCCCGGCTGCTGGTGGGCGTCGGCGGCGTGCGCGAACTGGGCCCCGTCCGCGGCCTGCTGAGCGACGTACCCCGCGTGAGCGGCCACGCCCGCGTGCTGAGCCTGCACGTCTTGTCCGCCGTGCGGCGCGTATGCGAACTCCGCGGGGGCCTGCTGCGCATATGCGGGATCTGCGCCCTGCGGCGGCTGCACTGCCTCTTCACCGTGCTGAATCTGCGCCGCCGCATCGGCGCCAGGTGCAAGCGATCCGGCGTCCATGGCCTGCGCTGACTGCCTGGCGTCCATGGCGTGCGCTGACTGCCCGGCGTCCATGGCATGCGTCGGCTGCCCGACGCCCGCTGCGGACGGGTCGAGGGCCGCGTCTGTGGCGGCCGGGTCGAGGGCCGCGTCCGTAACGGACGGGGCCAGGGCCGCGTCCGCGGAATCCGGCACATCGGCGCCGGCCGTCGGCGCAGGCTGCGCGGAGGTGTCCGGACCGACCGTTTCTGCGGGGGTTCCATGGACGGCGCCGACTGCCTCGGGGTGAGCCTGAGGTGCCCACGCCGTGGCAGCGCCAGGCGCGGTCTCACCGGTTGCCTGCGCCACGGAGGAACCGGTGCCGGCACCCGGAATGTCGAGGTATTCGGGACCGCTGGTCGGCGGGCCCGCGTGGCGCCCGGACACCGGGCTTGGCGGCGTGCCGGCCGGGCCACGGTCGGCGAGCGAACGTACAGGGCTCGCGCTGCTGTCCGGCACGGGCGGGCCGAGGTGCAGCGGGCGACGCACCGGCGAGGGCGAGGGTGCCGGGGCGGGGACACGGACGCCGCTCAGGTCGACCGAGCCGCTGTCTCTGCCCGCCATCTCGTGCGGCCCTGGCTCGTGGGCGACGGCGGCGGGCGCGGGCGTCTGCCCCTCGCTCCATGCGCCCTGGGCGCCCGGCATCAACAGCAGGTCGTCGTCATCGGCGGGGTTCTCGGAGGGACCGAGGTAGGTGTACGCACCGGGCGCGGAGACGCCCGGCTGCTCCACCATGCCTGCGCTCTCCGGCAGTCCCTCGCCCGGGCCCTGGCCGGTGTCGGTCATGCGTACCCCTCGCCCATCGGTTAGTGCTTCTTCGGCCGTTCCCAGCCTTCGGCCGGGAAGCCCCTGTGCCCGGAGCGGCGCACCGACCGCCCGTCATGAAGAACGAGCGTGCGCGCCACGCGGCACGAACGGACCGCCGGCAATGCCGTCAACCGGCATTGTTCCGGTCGGACCGCCACCGCGGCAGCCCGATGCGCCACGGCCCGCTGTGGACTGCGCCACGTCGCGCGCCCTCCGGCCCTGCCGTACCACACACACCCCCAAAACGGGCGCGCTTTCCGGACATTGACCAACGAACCATCAGTCACCCGAGTGCAGTACAACGATCGGCCAGCCTACCGCGCACCGTCTGGTCACAGGGGCACGGGGGCGCCCGTTCGGCCCCATCTGTCACAAGACCGACACTCTTCAGCGAGGCGGCTCGATCCGCCCTTCACGGACTCCCGCGAGCAGGAAGGCAACCGTCCGTTTTTTCTCGGTCCACGCGCGCGTGTCGAGTTCGACGGACTGGAGCAGTGCGCACTCGACGGCGTATCCGTGCTCCATCAGGTCACGGCCGATGAGTTCGGCCTCGTCGCGCGTCGCGGCGTGCGTGACGATCCGTTCGGGGCGGCGGTCGGCGACGGCGGAGACCACCGCCACTCCCCCGCCCCCGACGCGTACGACATCGGGTTCGGGAAGGTCCTCCAGGATGTGCGGCGCGGCGCCGTGCACGATCTGCGGCTGGACGCCGAAGCGGCGGGCGGCGGCGAGGGTGCGGGCGCATGCCTCGCTGTCGCGGTCGACGGCGATGACGGCCGCGCCGAAACGTGCGGCCTCCGTGGCGAAGGCGCCGCTGCCGGAGCCGATGTCCCAGACGAGGTCGCCCACGCGCGGGCCGAGGCGGGCGAGTTGGGCGGCGCGCATGCGGTCCGTCTCGCCCTCGTCGGGATCGCTGCCGTACTCCTCGGCGGGCAGCGCCCAGCCGCGCGACGGAGGGCCGCCGGGGCCCTCGGTCACGGGGATGGCCGTCTGGTCGCGGCCGGCGATCCAGCTGCCGTTCTCCGACGCGGTGACGGGACCGCCGATGACGATGACGACGTTGGGGTCGCGCCAGGTGTGGTCGGCGGCCTTGTCGGAGGTGACGACGGTGACCTGTTCGCGCTCCGTGCCGAGCTCCTCGCAGATGACGAACGTACGGTGCACGCCTTCGAGGAGCAGGCCGAGTTCCGCGGGGCCCGCTCCGGGAGAGGTGAGGACGGCGACCTTCGTGTGGGCGCGGCACACGTTCACGGCGCGCCGCAGGGTACGGGGGTGGGCGACCACGACCTGCGCGTCGTCCCAGGGCATTCCGGCGCGGGCGAACGCTGTGGCCACGGAGGAGACGGCGGGCACCACTTCGACCTCGAGGCCGAATTCGGGGGCGCGGAGAGTGCGTACGACACCGAAGAAGCCCGGGTCGCCGTCGGCCAGTACCACGGCGGTGCCGCGGTGGGCGGCGATACGGCGGGCGGCGAGGGAGACGCTGCCGAGCCGGATCCGCTCGGCGGCCGCCGGCACTTCGGGAAGCGACAGATGGTGTCCCGCGCCGGCCACGAGCGTGGCCGCGGCGAGCGCGGAGCGCGCCGCGTCGGTCAGCGGCGAACCGTCCCAGCCGATCACCGTGACCCGGTCGGCCATCGTCGTCAGTCTCCCGAGGGTTCTCGCAGGTCGTCAGGGGGCGCACGACGGCGCCCGAGGGCACCGTGAGCGTACCTGGTGGACGTGGCCGGCGGCTCTCGGAGGTGGCGGGAGCTGGCGCGCCAGGTCAGGACCAGTCGGAGAACGCGGTGAAACCGCCCGTTTCGGAGAGCTGGTCGATGACACCGTCCAGGTCCTCCGGGAGGAGGCTCCACACGATGAGGTCGGTACGGACGTCGGTCCAGCCGCTCTCGGTTCTGGTGCGCGCTATCCAGGCGCCTCGCAGCACGCCCTCGCTGATGCAGCCGATCTTCTGCGCGACCTGCTGCGACGCGGTGTTGTCGGCCGCCGTGCGCAGCTCCAGGCGCTCGAACTTCTGGTCGTGGAAAAGCCACTGGGCGGTGGCGAGAGCCGCCTCGGACGCATAGCCCTCACCGCGGGCCCAGGGTGCGATGACGTAACTGATCTCACTTGAGCGCACCCGCCAGTCGGTGTGGTGCAGATGCACGATGCCGACCAGGCGCTGGGTGAGGAACTCGGTGACGGCGAGCACGATGCCGCGGCCCTCGGTTCGCTCGGCGGGTGCCGTCACGGTGATCAGCACCCTGGCGTCGGCCTCGGTGTAGGGATGGGGGAAGGAGGTCCAGGCGGTGACGAGCTCGTCGTTCATCATCTCAGCGAGGGCGGGGACGTCCGCTTCCTCGAACGGGCGCAGTACCAACCGCTCCGTGCTGATGGAGATGTCGGGGAACCCCGAGATGGCTGTCGTCATGCGCTGCTCCGTAACCGTCAGGAACCGTAAGCCCGGTAGAGCCTTGAGCCCGGTAGACCATAAGCCCTCTTGGCCGTAAGCCTGTTGACCGTAAGCCCTGGTGTGAATGCCCCAGCATGCAGCATCGCGGCGCAGAACTGCACCATGGGGTCCGCTCCGGTTCAGGAGCGGACCCCATGGTGGCGATCTGGTGGCGACCGGGACTCAGCCGGCGGTGACCGGCAGGACCGAGCCCTTGTACTTGTCCTCGATGAACTTCTTCACCTCGGACGACTTGAGCAGCTTCACCAGCTTCTCGACCCGCGGGTCGTCCTCGTCGCCCTTCTTGACGGCGAGGATGTTGGCGTACGGGTTGTTGTCCGCGGACTCCAGGTGGATGGCGTCCTCGGTGGGGCTGAGGCCCGCGTCCTGGGCGAAGTTGTTGTTGATGACGGCGGCGCCGACGTCGTCCAGGGAGCGGGGCAGCTGAGCGGGCTCCAGCTCCTTGATCACGAGCTTCTTCGGGTTGGACACGATGTCCGCCGGGGAAGCGTCCGTCCCCGCGTCCTTCTTGAGCTCGATGACGCCCTGGGCGGCGAGGAGCTTCAGCGCCCGGCCCTCGTTGGTGGTGTCGTTGGGTACGCCGACGGTGGCGCCGTCCGGGAGGTCGGCGACGTCCTTGACCTTCTTGGAGTACACGCCCATGGGGGGCAGGTACGCCTGCACGACGGGGACCAGGTCCGTGCCCTTGGACTCGTTGAAGTCGTCGAGGAACGGCTTGTTCTGGTACAGGTTGGCGTCGAGCGTGCCCTCGTTGAGCGCGGTGTTCGGGAGGACGTAGTCCGTGAACTCCTTGATCTCCAGGTCGAGGCCGTTCTTCTCGGCGAGGTTGTCCTTGATGTACGAGAGGACCTCGCCGGCCGGGACCGCGGTGGCGCCGACGACCAGGGTGCCCTTGTCGTCACCGCCCTCGGACGTGGAGCCCGAGCCGCAGGCCGTCAGGCCGAGGGCCAGAGCTATGCCCGCGGCCGCGGCAGGGATCGCTGTCTTGCGCATGGTGTGACTGCCTCCGTTGCTCGGCTGGGCTCAGAACGACGCGATGACGGAGCCGGCGTACTTGTCCTCGATGAACTTCTTCACCTCGTCGGACGTGAGGAGCTTGGCCAGCTTCTTCACGCGCGGGTCCGACTCGTTGCCCTCCTTGACGGCGAGGAAGTTGCCGTAGGGGTTGTTGTCCGCGGACTCCAGGACCAGGGCGTCCTCCGACGGCTTGAGGTCCGCCTCGATGGCGTAGTTGCCGTTGACCACCGCGGCGTCGACGTCGTTCAGGGAGCGCGGGGTCTGGGCCGCCTCCAGCTCCTTGAACTTCAGGTTCTTCGGGTTCTTCGCGATGTCCTTGGGGGTCGCCTCGTTGCCCACGCCGTCCTTGAGCGTGATGATCCCGTTCGCGTCCAGGAGCTTGAGCGCACGCGCCTCGTTGACCGTGTCGTTCGGGACGGCGATGGTGGCGCCGCTCTTGAGGTCGTCGGCCGACTTGATCTTGTTCGAGTAGAGGCCGAGCGGCTCCAGGTGGACCGTCACGACGGGCACGATGTGGGTGCCGTTCTTCTTGTTGAAGTCGTCGAGGTACGGCTGGTTCTGGAAGTAGTTGGCGTCCACGGACCCGTCCTCGGTCGCCGTGTTCGGCGTGACGTAGTCGGTGAACTCCTTGACCTCGAGGTCGAGGCCCGCGTCCTTCGCCAGGTTGTCCTTGACGAAGTTGAGGATCTCGGCGTGCGGGGTCGGGCTGGCGGCGACGACCAGGGGTTCGGAGGCGTCGGCCTTGGCGCCCGAGTCGGAGTCCGAACCGCAGGCGGTGAGCCCGAAGGTGAGGACTCCGGCGGCGAGGACGGCGGTCGTGATCTTGGCGGTGTTACGCACGAAAAGTGCCTTTCTCCATGAGTGGTGCGACCCCGTCGTGGGTGGGCGGGGGGTCTGAAACAGGAACCGAAGGTTCCGAATCCGAGAGCCGGGCGTCCGGCTCCGGGGGCGCGGCTCCAGGTGGCTATGGCCTGCGTGGCTCAGGGGACCTTGGTCACCTCGGCCGCCGGGGCCCTGTCGGCCTCCGTGGCCTGGGCGGGGATGGCGGCGGGCGTGTCCCCGACAGACGTGGTCTCGGTCTTGAGGAACCTCAGCTTCGGTGCGGATCCGGAGCGGCCGCCACGCCGGTGCAGCCCGCGTGCGGCGTAGTCGCCGGCGAACTGGATGACGGAGATGACCACGGCGAGGACCACCACGGTGATCCACATCAGCCCGGTCTCGAACCGCTGGTAGCCGTAGCGGATGGCGATGTCGCCGAGGCCGCCCGCGCCGACGGTGCCGGCCATCGCCGAGTAGCCGATGAGGGCGACGACGGTCGTGGTGGCGCTGGAGATCAGCGAGGGCAGCGACTCGGGCACGAGGACCTTGCGTACGACGGTCCAGGTGTTGCCGCCCATCGCCTGCACGGCCTCGACCAGGCCGCCGTCCACCTCGCGGACAGCCGTCTCGACGAGCCGTGCGAAGAACGGGATGGCGCCGATCGCGAGCGGCACGATCGCGGCCTCACGGCCGATGGTGGTGCCGGTGATCCACCGGGTGAAGCCCATCAGCGCCACCATCAGGATGATGAAGGGCATCGAACGCGCGACGTTCACGATCTGCCCGATCACCTTGTTCAGGACGGTGTTCTGCAGCAGCCCGCCCTTGTCCGTGAGGACGAGCAGGACGCCGAGCGGCAGGCCGCCGACGATCGCGATGAGCGTCGACCAGCCGACCATGTAGAGCGTGTCCCAACACGCCTGGGACAGCAGCGGCTGCATCTCCGACCAGGTCACTTGGCACCTTCCTTCAGCAGCACGGGCTCCTCGCCCTGGACGTCGATCTGCAGCCCCTGCTCGCGCAGGAAGCCGATCGGCACGACGTTGTCCTCGTAGCGGCCGGGCAGTTCGATGCGCATGCGGCCGACCTGCTTGCCGGCGACGGTGTCCATCGCGGCGCCGAGGATCGAGATGTCGATGTTGTACGTACGGGAGAGCTGCGAGATCACGGGCTGTGTCGCGGACTCGCCGTGGAAGGTGACGTCGACGACGGTGCGGTCGTCACCGGTGGCGTCGCCGCTGACCGGGAAGAGCGCCGCGGCCAGCTCCGAGCCGGGGGTGGCAAGGAGCTCGCTGACGGTGCCGGACTCGATGATCCGGCCCTTCTCCATGAGGGCGGCCGAGTCGCAGATGGACTTGACGACGTCCATCTCGTGCGTGATGAGCAGGACGGTCAGACCGAGCTGCTGGTTGAGGTCGCGCAGCAGCTGGAGGATGGAGCGGGTCGTCTCGGGGTCGAGGGCGCTGGTGGCCTCGTCCGAGAGCAGCACCTTCGGGTCGCCGGCGAGGGCGCGGGCGATGCCGACGCGCTGCTTCTGGCCGCCGGAGAGCTGGGCCGGGTAGGCCTTCGCCTTGTCGGAGAGGCCGACCAGGTCGAGGAGTTCGAGGGCCTTGCGGGAGCGCTCCTTGCCGGAGACACCGAGGATCTCCAGGGGCAGCTCGACGTTGTCCTGGACGGTGCGTGAGGACAGCAGGTTGAAGTGCTGGAAGACCATGCCGATACGGCTGCGGGCCTCGCGCAGGGCCTTGCCGGCGCGCGGGCCGCGGCCGGCCAGGGCGGTGAGGTCCTGTCCGGCGACGGTCACGGTGCCGGCGGTGGGACGCTCCAGGAGGTTGACGCAGCGGATGAGCGAGGACTTTCCGGCGCCGCTCTGGCCGATGACGCCGTACACCTCGCCTTCGCGGACGTGGAGGTCGACGCCGTCGAGGGCGGTCACCTCGCGGCCGCGTGAGCGGTAGACCTTGGTGAGGCCCGATGTGGTGATCACGTGTGTTTCCGTCACTGTCGAGTGCGCGGCGCGAAATGGCGGCCGGCACGGGGCATTCATGGTCGGAACGCGGCACGGTTCTCGCGCATGGCGATGGGAACCGGGGAGAAGCGTGTGCGCGGGGCAGGCTCAGTCCGTGCGTGGTGGCAGGCTGCTGTCAGGACGTGCGGATCAGCGTGTGCAGTCACCTACGGACATGGGCTGGGCAGTCTCGCTTCGGGGCGCGAGTCTCTCGGCGGTGCTGGGGCCCTCAGAAGGCGCACATTCGACACATACAACGAGCACCGGGCGTCGTGATCGCCTCGGTCGCAAGGGTGCGGCAGCTCGTCGTGGTCATGAACCCAGTAAACCAGACGTATTGAGGGGACCGGCGCGTGCTGTCCGAATAGCGGACAGCGCTGGACACCGGTCCGCCACGGCGACGCCCCCCGAAGCGCCGCGCATGACCTGCGGGGACGCGGCGGGAACGGCTTCGACGACGATGGCCCCGGCGGGTCCGGGAAGCCGCTGTGCGGGTCATGGTGTGGTCAATGCCACCATCGCCGTCCGGTGGACGTGGCCCGCCGGGAGGCACCCCAGGGGTGACCGCATCGGGCCGTCAGGACCGTAATAGGCTCGCCGCATGCTTGATGCCCTGACGGTCGCGACCAGCGTCGCCGCGCTCGCGCTGGCCGCCTGGTGCGGTTTCGCCGCCTATCGTGACCAGCCGACCAAGGACTGGCACTTCATCGGTATGGCCGTGGTGTCGCTGCTCGCCCTCGTCCAGCTGATCGTCGGGATCGTCCAGCTGGTGCGCGGCGAGAAGCCGGAGCAGGGCACGACGATCTTCGTGGGGTATCTGCTGGGCGCGCTGGCGTGCATTCCGGCCGTGGGGTTCATGTCGCTGGCGGAGCGCACCCGCTGGGGTTCCGTGACGGTGGCGGCGGGCGGCGTGGTGCTGGTCGTGCTCGAGGTGCGGCTCTACGACATCTGGGGAGGCTGAGGTGGCCGTGTCCGAGGAGAACGGGACCGTGGCCGGTCAGCAGAAGACCCGCACCCGGCTGATCAGTGGCCCGGGCATGCTGCTGGTGTGGCTGTACGGCGTGATGGTGGTCGGCGCGGTGTCGCGCTCGATCGTCCAGATCGCGACCGAGTTCGACCACGCCCCGCTCGCGTACTCGTTGTCCGCGATCGCGGGCGTCGTGTACGGCTTCATCACGTACTCGCTCGTACGCGGCGGGGAGACGGCCCGCAGGGCGGCGCTGGTGTGCTGCGCCGCCGAGCTCGCGGGCGTGCTGATCGTGGGGACGTGGACGCTGGTGGAGCCGTCCGCCTTCCCGGATGCCACGGTCTGGTCGGACTACGGCATGGGCTATCTGTTCATCCCGGTGCTCCTGCCGGTGACCGCGATGTTCTGGCTGCGCAGGGCTCGCGGGGCGACGGGCGCTGAGAGCTAGCCGAGCGAAAGCCGGCCCTCGCCGGCCGAGCGAAAGCCCGCCCTCAGGCGCTGGCGACGAAAGCGTTCGCCTCCACGTCCTTGGACAGCGTCACCATCGTGAGCCGGTCATGGACGCGCTCGGTGCCGACGGGGGCGTACCCGTGCTTGCGGTACAGCCGCAGATTGCCCTCGCTGCGGTGGCCGGTGAAGAGCTCGAAGCGCCGTACCGTGCCGTCCTCGCCGAGCCGTTCCTCTATGGCGTTCAGCAACCGCCCGCCGAGGCCGTGCCGCTGCATCCGCGGATGGACGATCAGCTTGTTGATGTGTGCCGTTGCGTCGGTGGCCACGGTGGCGCGCACCGACGCCACCACCTCGTCGCCGAGCCGCGCCACCAGCACGCTCCCGTCGCGCAGTTCGGCCTTGATGGAGGCGAGGGGCTGAGTGAGCGGCTCGATGGAGTAGTCGCCGTACAGCTCGGCCTCGCTCTGGTAGCACAGGTACTGCAGTTTGAGGATCTGTTCGGCGTCCTGCTCGGTCGCCTCCGAGATGGTCACGCTCATGCCCATGTGTGCATGCCTCCCGCTCACCTGCTCCGCCGGTTGTCCCTCACTCTTTTCCCAGAGCGCCGTGAGGTGCAACCTCCGCCGCCAGCAATCTGCGTAGACATCCCAGACATCGGGAACGTTCCGGGCCAAGGCTGCCCTGTGAGATACCCAACTCCCCCGCTATCTCCTGGTAGGTGAGGTCGCGGGGCGACAGCAGCGCCGCGACCAGCCGGGCGCAGCGGCCGGACAGCCCCCGCACCGCTTTGCGCAGGGCACGGCGCCGGGCGGCTGCCAGGGCGAGGTGTTCGGGGCCGGGCCGTGTGTCGTCGGCCGGCTCGGCGGTGTACGGGAGTTCGTGCCGCGTCACCTGACGGAGACGGTGTGCTTCGGCGCGGACCGCGTCGCGCAGCCAGGACGCCGGATCTCCGGGCGGGCCTTCGGTCTCCACGTGCTCCAGGAGACGCAGCCAGACGGCCTGTTCGAGGTCGCCGGGCTCGGTACCGGCGTCGGCTTCCGCCGATACCTCGGCGGCAAGCAGGGGGCGCAGGGCGCCGACCATGTCGTACGGCGTGGCGGGGGTCATGCCGGGCAGAACGCGCCCGGCCCGGCATGCGGTTGCCGGGGCGGGCGTCTGTCATTCCATCAGGGGCGGAACGCTCAGCCGTTGACGAAGTCGCCGTGGGCGAGCAGCCCGGTGTCGGGGTTGTCGGTGAAGACCCCGTCGATGCCGGTGGCGAAGTAGGTCTTGAAGGCGCCGAAGGCGTCTCCGTAGGCGTCCGGGTCCGTGCCCTTCCTGAAGTCCGCGGGCAGGAAGGGGTTCTCGTTGCGCATCGTGTACGGGTGGAGGATCAGCCCCTCCGCGTGCGCGTCCGCCACCAGGGTGGTCGGCGTGGTGAGCCTGCCGGTCGTGTCCCTCGGGATGATCAGGTCGAGGGTCGGCCCGATGCCCTGGGCGTAGGAGGCGATCCACTTCAGGCCCTCGGGCTTGACGAGGTCGGCGACCGTGCGCGGGTCGCCCGCCTCGACGAAGTCCCAGGGGCGGGAGCTCGCCGAGGACAGCAGCACGACGAGAGGGTTGTCGACGAGCTTGTCCAGGCGCTGGATGCTGCTCGGCTCGAAGGACTGGAGGATGACCGGCGAGTTCCTCTTGTCCTTGCCGTACTTGCGCAGCAGCCTGGCGACCCGCTCCTCCAGGCCGAGGCCCAGCTTGCGGAAGTAGGTGGGGTGCTTGAGCTCGGGGTAGATCCAGACCTGCCTGCCGCGCTTGCGGGTCTGCTCATTCTGCCACTGGAGCACCTCTTCGAAGGTGGGGATCTCCCAGCGGCCGTTGTAGAGCGTGTTGTGCGGGCGGTTGGCCGGGATGCGCTCCTTGGCGCGCAGGGTCTTCAGCTCGGCGAGCGTGAAGTCCTCCGTGAACCAGCCGGTGGTGGACACCCCGTCGAGGACCTTGGTGGTCTTGCGGTCGGCGAACTCCGGGTGGTCCGCGACGTCCGTGGTGCCGCCGATCTCCGGCTCGTGGCGGCAGACGATGTGCCCGTCCTTGGTGGGCACCAGGTCGCCCGCCTCGACGACGTGGGCGCCCATGTCGAGGGCCAGCTCGTACGCGCCGAAGGTGTGCTCCGGGCGGTAGCCGCTGGCGCCGCGGTGCGCGATGACGGTGGGCACTGGGAGGTCCTTGTAGCCCCTGCCGCCGTACTGTTCGGCGGCGGCGGCCGTGCCGGGCAGTCCGACGACGGCCCCGCCCGCGCCGAGGACCGCGGCCCCCAGTACCGCACGCCGGCCGGGGCCCGCTCCCGGCTGCTGCTCCTTCGACCCCTGCGTCCGCTGCGTCGCCATTGAGCGCTCCTCCCCTTGTGGTGCCCTGCACCTGCCAAAGCGGGATCGATCGTAGGTGTCCTCGTGTGACGCGTGGGAGACCTTGGGCGGAACACACGGGTGATGCTGGATGTCGTACGAGCGTTGCCAGTTGACGGAGGGTCGGCTGGCGGAGGAAGAAGGCGCGATGTCCGTCACACCGTGACGACGGGATGTCGGCCGTGCAACGGCACGCCACTGCAGGTAAACATGGGTCAACAGTGCGTATCCAGTCGGTGAACCCGGTGTGCAACCACCAGGGGCCCGCGAGTATCGTCCTCACCTGCAGAGACTCACCCTCGACCCTTGACACCGGAGGACCCGTTGTCCCGCTTCGCGCTCATCAAGGCAGTGCTCGGACCGATCATGCGCCTGATGTTCCGCCCACGGGTCGAGGGCGCCGAGCACATCCCGGGCACCGGCCCGGTCATCCTCGCCGGGAACCACCTCACGTTCATCGACTCGATCGTCCTGCCGCTGGTCTGCGACCGCCAGGTCGTCTTCATCGGCAAGGACGAGTACGTCACGGGCAAGGGCCTCAAGGGCCGCCTGATGGCCTGGTTCTTCACCGGCGTCGGCATGATCCCGGTGGACCGTGACGGTGCGAGCGGCGGTGTCGCGGCACTGATGACCGGCCGGCGCGTGCTCGAGGAGGGCCGGATCTTCGGCATCTACCCGGAGGGCACCCGCTCCCCCGACGGCCGGCTCTACCGCGGCCGTACGGGTATCGCGCGGCTGACCCTGATGACGGGGGCCCCGGTGGTGCCGTTCGCGATGATCGGCACGGACAAGCTGCAGCCGGGAGGTGCGGGGATGCCGCGGCCCGGGCGGGTCACGGTGCGGTTCGGTGAGGCCATGGAGTTCTCGCGGTACGAGGGCATGGACCGTGACCGGTACGTGCTGCGGGCCGTGACGGACTCGGTGATGGCTGAGGTCATGCGGCTGTCGGGGCAGGAGTACGTGGACATGTACGCGACCAAGGCGAAGGCGGCGTAAACGGTTCCCCGGGGCCGGTTACCGCCTGCGGCGGACGGACGCAACCCACAGCGGGAGCGGCAGGCGGACGGGATGCTGGTCCCATGAAGCCGTTCCTGTTCCTCGATATCGACGGGCCGCTGAATCCGTACATGGCGCTGATCGGGCCCGTGCCGGAGGGGTACGGGGTTCATCTGACCCGGCCGGAGGGGTGGACGGCGACACCGTTTCTGCCCGTCCTGCTCCATCCCGGGCACGGCGCTGAGCTGCGGAATCTGTCCGAGGCGTACGACCTGGTCTGGGCGACCACGTGGATGGACGAGGCCAACGAGTGGATCGGCCCCCATCTGGGGCTGCCCCGGCTGCCGTACGTCGCCTGGCGTGAGGTGTTCGGGGGTTCGCAGGACGGCACGTACTGGAAGACCCGGGACATCGTGGCGTACGCGGCGGGGCGGCCCTTCGCCTGGGTCGACGACGAGGTCACGGACGCGGACCGGGACTGGGTCGAGCGCCATCACCCCGCGGACGCGCTGCTGCTGTGGATCGACCCGCGGACCGGCCTGACGCAGAAGCACTTCACCGCGCTCGCCTCCTGGGCGGAGGCCCTGACGGCGTGATCCGGTACCCCCGGGTTCGTCAGCTCCAGGGCAGCCGGGCCCTGTGCTGCCAGTACGTCTCGGGGTCCTCGACCAGATCGCCGAGCCGGGCCGTCTGGTCCGCGTCGAGGTCGACGGCCGCCGCGTGCAGATTCGAGGCGAGCTGGTTCGTGGTGGCCGCTCCGGAGAGGACGACTCCGGCCCACGGCTGCTGAAGGACGAGGGCGAGGGCGACCGCGTCGGGGGCGAGGCCCGTCTCCTCGGCGACCGCGTTCAGGACCGCGGGCGCATGCGGGCCTGCGAGGCGGCCGTTGGCCATGCCCTCCTTCACGATGACCGTGAGCCCCGCCTCGTGCGCCTCGGCGAGTGCGGGGCCGGCCGAGGTCTCCAGCGCGTTGTACGTCGCCTGGACGGTGCGGAAGAGCGGCTCGCCGCCGGCCTCGATCTCGAGGGCCGCGCGGATGGCCTCCGCCTGGGCCGGGCCGCTGGTCGACAGGCCCACCGTCACGCCCTCGGCGGCCAGCTCGGCCAGGCGCGCGTGCAGCTCCTTGTCCTCGAGGGCCGGGCTGTCCGGCGTCACGGAGTGGATCTGGTACAGGTCGAGCCGGTCGCCGAGCAGCTGCGCGGTTTCGGCGCGCTGCCGGTCGTATGTCGCGACGCTGTGGTCCTTGACCTCGTGCGCCTCGGCGTCGGTACGCCATCCCGCCGTGTACGTGTAGCCCCATTTGCTGCCGACGACGACGTCCGTGATGTCGGGGCGGGCGAGGAGCCAGTCGGCGAGGAACTCCTCGGAGCGGCCGTAGGACCGGGCCACGTCGAAGTAGCGGACGCCCTGCGCGTATGCGGCGTCGAGAAGTTCGTGGGTGCGGGCGCGCAGCGCGTCGACGCTGCGTACGGGCGGGAGGTCCTGGTCGCGGCCGAGGTTGATGTAGCCCGGGCGGCCCACGGCGGCCAGGCCGAGGCCGATGTGGCAGGTGGGAGTGGTGGCAGCAGCGAGTCGGGAGAAGGGCATCGCGGGCTCCGTTCGGTCGGCTCCTTGCGGCTGTCGACCAACGTAACCCGCGATGCCCTTGCGGCTCCCGGATGGGTTCTTCAGTAAGCCGTACGGCCTACTTGCGTGCGGTGGCCCACTGCTGCTGGGCGGCCACGTCGGCCTTGATCTCGGTGAGCTGGACGGCGACCGCGGAGGGCGCGGTGCCGCCGCGGCCGTTGCGGGACGCCAGCGCGCCCGGCACGTTGAGGACGGTCCGCACCTCGGGGGTCAGATGCGGCGAGATCTTGGCGAACTGCTCGTCGGTGAGCTGGTCGAGCTCGATGCCGCCCGCCTCGCACTCCTTGACGCACTCACCGGCGACCTCGTGCGCGACACGGAACGGCACACCCTGCTTGACCAGCCACTCGGCGATGTCGGTGGCGAGCGAGAAGCCGGCCGGGGCGAGCTCCTCCATGCGCTCCCGGTTGACCGTGAGGGTCGCCATCATGCCGGTGAAGGCGGGCAGCAGGACCTCGAGCTGGTCGCAGGAGTCGAAGACCGGCTCCTTGTCCTCCTGCAGGTCGCGGTTGTACGCGAGGGGCAGGGCCTTCAGGGTCGCAAGCAGGCCCGTGAGGTTGCCGATCAGACGGCCGGACTTACCGCGCGCCAGCTCGGCGATGTCCGGGTTCTTCTTCTGCGGCATGATCGACGAGCCGGTGGAGAAGGCGTCGTGGAGCGTGACGAAGGAGAACTCCTTCGTGTTCCAGATGATGACCTCCTCCGCGATCCGGGAGAGGTTGACCCCGATCATCGCGGTGATGAACGCGAACTCGGCGACGAAGTCGCGCGAGGCCGTCCCGTCGATGGAGTTCGCGGCGGACCCGTGCTCGAAGCCGAGGTCCTTCGCCACGGCCTCCGGATCGAGGCCCAGCGAGGAACCGGCGAGCGCGCCCGAGCCGTACGGGGACACGGCCGTACGCTCGTCCCACTGGCGCAGCCGCTCGGCGTCCCGCGTCAGCGACTGAACGTGGGCCAGCACATGGTGCGCGAAGAGCACCGGCTGGGCGTGCTGGAGGTGCGTACGGCCCGGCATGGCGACGTCCGGGTGGGCCTCGGCGAGGCCGAACAGCGCCTCCTGGAGGTCGGCGATCAGGCCGCCGATGATCCGGGCGTGGTCGCGCAGGTACATGCGGAAGAGCGTGGCGACCTGGTCGTTGCGGGACCGGCCGGCGCGCAGCTTGCCGCCCAGGTCCGGGCCGAGGCGCTCCAGCAGGCCGCGCTCCAGCGCGGTGTGGACGTCCTCGTCGGCGATGGTGCCCACGAAGTCGCCTGCGGCCACGTCCGCCTCGAGCTGGTCGAGGCCCGCGATCATCCGCTCCAGCTCGTCGGCCGTGAGCAGCCCGGCCTTGTGCAGCACGCGCGCGTGGGCGCGCGAACCGGCGATGTCGTACGGCGCGAGCCGCCAGTCGAAGTGGACCGACGCCGACAGCTTGGCGAGGGCCTCGGCGGGCCCGTCGGCGAACCGTCCGCCCCAGAGCCGGACGTCACCGGTGTTGCTGCTCACTGCTCTGCTCCTCGAAAGGGGTGTGGATGTGCGGCCTCCCCCGAGGCCTTGAGGGCCAGGGGGACACCCACCCCACCGCGTACGGACGGGGAGGCGGTTGTCACGCTAGCGCGTGGAGGGGTTCAGGCGAGGTCTGCGTCAGGCTATGCCTGCAGATCACGCCGCGCCGCGATCTTCGACGACAGGCTGTAGATGTCGATGAAGCCCTTGGCCGCGGCCTGGTCGAAGGTGTCGCCGGTGTCGTAGGTGGCGAGGTTGAAGTCGTACAGCGACGACTCGGAGCGCCGGCCGGTGACGACGGCGCGGCCGCCGTGCAGGGTCATTCGGATGTCGCCGTTGACGTGCTGGTTGGCCTCGTTGATGAAGCCGTCCAGGGCCCGCTTGAGCGGGGAGAACCACTGGCCGTCGTAGACGAGCTCGCCCCAGCGCTGCTCGACCTGCCGCTTGTAGCGGGCCAGCTCGCGCTCGACGGTGACGTTCTCCAGCTCCTGGTGGGCGGTGATCAGCGCGATCGCGCCCGGGGCCTCGTAGACCTCGCGGGACTTGATGCCGACCAGCCGGTCCTCGACCATGTCGATCCGGCCGATGCCCTGGGCGCCGGCGCGCTCGTTGAGCTGCTGGATCGCCTGGAGGACGGTGACGGGCTTGCCGTCGATGGCGACCGGGACGCCTTCCTTGAAGGAGATGATCACCTCGTCGGCCTCGCGGGGCGTGGCCGGGTTCTCGGTGTACTCGTAGATGTCCTCGATCGGCGCGTTCCAGATGTCCTCGAGGAAGCCGGTCTCGACGGCGCGGCCGAAGACGTTCTGGTCGATGGAGTACGGGGACTTCTTGGTGGTCGCGATCGGGAGGTTCTTCTCCTCGCAGAACGCGATGGCCTTGTCGCGGGTCATCGCGTAGTCGCGGACCGGGGCGATGCACTTGAGGTCGGGGGCGAGGGCGACGATGCCGGCCTCGAACCGCACCTGGTCGTTGCCCTTGCCGGTGCAGCCGTGGGCGACCGTGGTGGCGCCGTGCTTCTTGGCGGCGGCGACGAGGTGCTTGACGATCGTCGGCCGGGAGAGCGCGGAGACAAGCGGGTAGCGGTCCATGTAGAGGGCGTTGGCCTTGATCGCCGGGAGGCAGTACTCGTCGGCGAACTCGTCCTTGGCGTCGGCGACCTCGGCCTCGACAGCACCGCAGGCGAGCGCGCGCTTGCGGATGACGTCCAGGTCCTCGCCGCCCTGGCCGACGTCGACCGCGACGGCGATGACCTCGGCGCCCGTCTCCTCGGCGATCCAGCCGATGGCGACGGAGGTGTCAAGACCGCCGGAGTAGGCGAGTACGACGCGCTCGGTCACGGGTGTCTCCTCACAGTGCATTCGCTGTTATGCATGAGTATGCACTGGTCCGTATGTTTCGTCAATCTCCGCCGTTCACGGGCCGCACCCGGGCGCTCGATCAGAGCCTTCACGCGCCCGATCGGGGCCTTCACGCGCCTGATGCCTTCGCGCGCCCGATCAGGGCCTTCACGCGCCTGATCAGGGCCTTCAGTCGCTCATCGCCTCAACGATCACAGGGACGTGGCTCAGCGGAAGCTCCTTCGTGGACGACAGGAGAGTCACCGGCCCCTTCGCCGCCAGGTCCCGCAGCTGCTCCAGGGCTGCCGCGCGCTCCGGATCGGCGAGCTCGGCCTCATAGCGCTCGACGAACTCCTCGTGCCGTTCGGGATCATGCCCGTACCACTTCCGCAGCTCGTCGGAGGGAGCCACCTCCTTGAGCCAGGCATCGAGCCGGGCCGCGCCCTTCGACAGACCGCGGGGCCAGAGCCGGTCGACCAGGACGCGGGTGCCGTCCTCGGCCTCGACCGGGTCGTAGACGCGACGCATCCGCACCGCGCCGGACTTACGGGATTTCCGGACCATGTCTCCATCGTCCAGCCGGGCACCGGCGTCGCGAGCCGAAACGGAGCCCTTCATTTCGTTAGACACTCGAAGTATCGCGGACGATACTCACTGGATATGGGAAAGACCTATGACCGCATCGACGGCAGGCTCCGCTCCTTCATCGAGGCTCAGCCTCTCTTCTTCACCGCGACCGCGCCGCTCTCGGGCGACGGCACGGTGAACCTCTCCCCCAAGGGCCTCAGCGGTTCCCTCGCCGTGCTCGACGAACAGACCGTGGCGTATCTCGACTTCGCGGGCAGCAACGCCGAGACCGTCGCCCACCTCCGCGAGAACGGCCGCATCACCCTCATGTGGTGCGCCTTCCAGGGACCGCCGAACATCGTCCGGGTGCACGGCCGCGGCGAGGCCGTCTTCCGCGACGACCCGCGCTTCCCCGAACTGCTCACCCACTTCCCGGACATCGATCCCGGACAGCACGGGCTGCGCGCGATCATCGTGGTGACGGCGGACCTCGTCCGCGACTCGTGCGGATTCGCCGTCCCCCTCATGACGTACGACGCAGACCGCGATCTGCACGGCAAGCGCTTCGCGCGCGAGGACGACGCGTCCCTCAGCGAGTACTTCGCGAAGAAGGACCATGTGACGACTAGTCTGGACGGCCTACCAGGGCTGCCGTTGCCGTTGCCGCCCAGTACGGTCTGAGGCATGCGTCCCGGTGTCGTCGCCCTAGCGTCCGCTGCCCTGCTCACCCTCGTAACCCTCGGCGCCGCCCCGCGCGCCGTCGAGGAGCCCCTGCCCGAGCGGATGGCGGACACCGGCGGCGGCACCCAGCTGATCACCGCACAGGCCGCGCGCACCACCTCGACGACCGGAACCGTCGTCTGGTGGGATCTGCGCGGCGGACGCTGGGTGAAGACCGGCTCCGCTCCGGCTCGGTTCGGTGCGAAGGGCCTGGCCGAGGGCGGTTCGCGCAGACAGGGCACGTACACCACGCCCACCGGGCTGTACGACCTGCCGTACGCCTTCGGCATCCGGAGCGCGCCCGTCGGCACCACCACCCTGTACCGCCGCGTGCACCGGAACTCCTGGTGGTGCCAGGACAACCGGTCGCGGTCCTACAACCGCTGGACCGAGCCGCGCGCCGCCGACTGCCGCGCCTCGCAGGCCGAGCACCTGATCACGTACGACCCGGAGTACGCGTACGCGCTCGTCATCGGCTTCAACTACGACCGGCCCGTGCGCGGGCGTGGGGCCGGGATCTTCCTGCACGTGAACGGGCGCGGCGCGACGGCCGGTTGTGTGTCCGTCTCCGCGGATGCGATGCGCCGGATCCTGGACTGGGCCGAGCCGCGGCGCAGGCCGCACATGGCCATCGGGACGGAGAGCGGGTCTACTGCGATCACTCGCTACTAGCGGGTGTCCGGAGGGTGAAGCCTCACTAGGCGTGTACGCCTCCGCGCCGCGCCACGACGCCTTACCCAGCAGGAGCGCCACGACGCCTCCGACCGCGATGGCAACCTCCGCCCGGACAGGTCCGACTGCGGACCGCACGACACCAGGTAGAAGGTGCGTGATCAGGAACGCCGCGGGCCGTTCCGGCAGTGTGAACTGCCCGGCTATGCGGGCGAAGTACGAGTCGAGACGAGCACGTTCGAAGGCTTCCATACCTTCCCCTTTCAAGAGAGCGGTGGGTTGCTGGCGCTCCGATGCGGCGTGCCGCAGCTCTTAGAGGCGAGGCCTGCGCCTGGCGCCTCATGAACTTCAGCTGCGCTTGCAGGACCGCTTGTGGCTGTAGTTGATCAGCGGTGGTCCGGAAGGCCGGTCGTGCACGTGAGCCTCGTAGGCCTCACCGGGCGTGATTTCCTTCTGGCAGCGGCAGCAGATCAAGCGGTCCCCGCTCATCGCCGGGCCTGCCGCACGGCAGCGCGCAGAGCTGCGCCTTCTTCACACTGCGACTGGTCGTCTGCGCACTGCTCGCACGACTGGATGTGGTCCAGCAGAGCCAGATACGTGCGGTTGGCCGCGCAACAACGACAGGCTCGCGGAAACCACGTCGCGTGGCCGTCCAAGACCGTCACTGTCCAGGGGCCCAGGTCGACGGCCGTGCCATTGTCGAGAACGACCGCACACCACACGCACGCCGCGCCTCGGACCTGCTGCTCGGACAAGCCTCTGGCCGGGGGCACGGAATGGGCCTGCGCGGTCGCTGTGTCAGTTCCCTGGGGTCCTCTGCTCATGACTTCGAGAAAACCGGAAGTGTCCGGTTGCCCATCAGGACAGAACACGCGGAGTTACCGACAGGCGACCGGACAGTTTTACCTTGCGCTCAGTGACGGTAAGGCTACCGTCGAGAGGTGCAGGCACATGATGGGGGACGTCCGTGGCCCAGCAGCGGAACACCAAGCTTGAGGCGTTACTGATCGAGTTCGGCTACACCCACCAGCAACTCGCCGACGAGGTCAACCAGACCGCTGAGGAGATGTTCGGCAAGCCGACCAACTGCACCGACCGGCATGTCCGCCGCTGGATCGCGGGCGACGTGCAATGGCCGTGGTCCCGCTACCTTCTGCCCCTTCAGGAAGTCTTCGGCCGGAGTCCGGAGGCGATGGGCTTCGCCCCGCGTAAGTCATCACGCGTACCACCCATGCCCCGGCGGGCGGCGCCCGTGAAGGAGCCGCGCCCCGTGCGACGACGAGAGTTCATCGCGGTCGGCTTGGCCGCTGCCCTTGGCCTGGACGCCATTCCCTCCGCCGGCCGCCTCGGTACAGGGGATGTGGAGCGGATCCGCGCGATCGTCCCGGCCCTGTACAACCACGACCACGCCCTAGGCGGGGGAGCCCTGCACGAGGTTGCCGCGCAGGCGCTACGCCGGGTGCACCATGTGCTCAATCACTGCACCTACGGCGAGCGGGTCGAACGCGCCCTGTACTCGGCGGCCGGTGATCTCGCGGCCTCCGCAGGCTGGTTCGCCTACGACGCCGGACGGCAGGAAGACGCTACCGGCCTGTACAACGAGGCACTGCAGGCGGGCATGCTCGCCGGCGACGGCATGCTGCAGGCCCGCGTCTGGTCGAATCTCGCGATGCAGGCCCGGCTCCTCAACCGTGATCAGGAGGCGTTGCGGATCGGCCGGGCCGCCGTCGACACCCGCCAGGCGAAGAGCGACCCGTGGCTCATGGCGCTGCTGCACTGCAGGCAGGCTGTCGGACACGCCCGTACCGGCGACCGCACGCGCGCGGAGCGCTCTCTCGCCTGCGCGGAGACGGTCTACGACCGGGCCCGGGGCGAGCCTGCGGCGTGGCTGTCGTTCCTCACGCCCGCAGAGCTCATGGGCCTTGCCGGGGCCGCACACCAGGCACTCGGCCGGCATCAGCGGGCGCAGCAACTCACCGCTTCCGCGCTTGACCTTCTCGAGCCCCGCTTCGAACGCAACCGCGTCTACTACACCGTCCAACGCGCGCAGGCACTCCTCGATGGAGGGGACATCGAGCATGCCGTGGCTGAGGCCGGGCAGGCGGTCGCCATAGCTGGCCGGGTGCAGAGCGATCGGATCCGGGGAAAGCTCGACGACCTGCGGCACCAGATGCGGCGCCGCGCGCACGTACCCGCGGCGGCAGACTTCCTCAAGCAGACGCGACAGACGGGAGCGTGAGCGTGGACGGGCTGCGACTGGAACGCAGGGACGCAACCGGGCTTGGTGACATCCGGCAGCAACTGCTCGACGTGTACGCGGAGATCTACGCCGACCGGCTTGGCGAGGAGTTCCACAGCGTCGCCCGATTCGATGAGCGGCTCGGCTGGAACACCGAGGTGCCCGGCTTCGCCGCAGTCGTCGGCTACCTCGAGGACACCCCGGTCGGCTACGCCTACGGCTGCACGCTGCAGGCCGACACCCGCTGGTGGAACGGGCTCCGCACACCCGTTGCCGAGGGCGCCACGGTTGAGACGGGGGCGCGCACCTTCGCTCTGTCCGAGCTCATGATCGTCGACAAGGTCCGCGGCACTGGCGCGGCGCAGCAGATCCACGACGAGCTCCTGCGTGGCCGACCAGAGGAGCGGGTAACTCTGCTCGTCGAACGGGACCACCCGAAGGTGCGCGCCCTGTACGAGGCCTGGGGCTACGAATGGTTTGGCGAGGTGCTGCCGTTCCCCGACGCGCCCCTGTACGACGCGATGGTCTTGCCCAGGATGCCGGGGAGCTGACGCCGCCGCCTCGCCACAGCGCAAATGAATCGGACCATCGTCGAACGCCGCATCCGCGTCGACCACCGCGCCTGCGACCACGACCTTCTGCCCCGTCACCGCCCGCGGCGGCAAATACGGCGCCGCATCAAGCGCAGCCTAAGTAGAGCGTGTCGGTCGTGGGGTCGGGGTCCACGGTGTCGGCGGTGGCCGGGTTGTCCGAGCGCCGGCCGGGCAGCTTGTGCTTGCCGAAGACGTACGGGGTGCCGTTGGTGGTGGTGACGACCCAGTACTCGCCGTTGTCGTCGGACATACCTGCCGAGGATCACTCATGGGCACGGTGCGCCAGAAACTCGGCGAGCTCACGGAAAAGAAGATCACTAACCTCACTCTCTTCGCTCTCTCCAATTTCATCAATGTCTCGAATTGTACGGGGCGCGAGCGCCAACCTCACCACAAGCAGCGCCCAATAGAGATTTCCACCCTCACCTAACTTCTTGGCCAGGTGAGTAGAGAACCCATCAAGCAGAACCCCGTCGGATGCAGAATTAGCACCGTTCACAAAGGCAACATACTCCCGATAACCACCCTTGATTCCGTAAGCATTGGGACGTCGGCGGACGTCAGCCAGAAGGAATCCATTACCTGCCCCCCTATGACTTATACAGACTTGGCGACATCTTCAGATACTCCCCGTACCCCCAACGAGAGTCGACAGGACTGCCCGAAGTGAGGCATTTCGCCACCCCGCGCGCATCCGCTTGTGCTTTGCCTTCAAACTTTGTGTTACCCCTGGGTTCGGCGCTCGAGGTACTCTTCCCCCAAACCGATGAATTCATCATCGTCGTCCACCACACAGGGCCACCGTGTACACATCGCGGCCACGACAACATCCGCGGCCTCAATGGTCCGGTAATCGACGACAAAACCGCCCCAGTCCCCGATGAGGCTTTCTATCAGCGCACGCTCGTCCAGGTCGTACTCGCGGTCCAACTCGCCTTCCAAGTCCGGTTCGACCCACGCAACGGACCCTTCGTGCGACACCGTGACCCGGCCGTCCCTGAAGTCCACGGGAATCCCGCGATCGAGCAATTGGTCTCGAACATCCCGGATGGTCACGTCACTCGGCACACACAGGATCAGCGAATTCACGGCGCGACCACCGCCATCAGGTCGTCGAGCGAAGTGACACCGATTCCACCTCGGATATTCACTTCCTTCACGATGCTCGGCCGTAGCTTCGGGCCGTAAACGATCAACGGTTTGTCCGTTCCCTGCTGTGTGCGCGTCACCTGGGCTCCCGCACCCTTTCCCGGGCCTGCCTTTACCTGAATGACCGCGTTCTTAAGCTCGATGTCGAAGTCGGTCAGCGTGGATCCGTCCGCACGACTGACCGGAACGTTGACCTCATCAACGAGGCCAGGGTACTTCGCCGTTCATCACGGACTGCACGCGGTTGCCTTCATGATCGCCCTGCACCGCCCGCACGCTGCCAGCGAACCAACTCGGCAAGGAGCTGATGCAGGTCATCAACCGATACCAGCCCCCAGTGCTCGGACTCTACGCGACCAGTAGCAATATCGGCACGCTCGAGTTCGGCCTCTCCCGTTTCCCACAACGTGAGCTGACTGAGAACTCTTGAGCTTTCCAGTACCAGGGTTGCACTGGCTTTCTCCCACTGCGATCGCGAGTCGTCCAGTTGCATCTTGATCCCCTCGGGCGCAACATCCTTTGCCCATCGAGAGGTCCAGGCGCGCAGCGCTGGGAGCAGGATTCCACGGTCACTCATCACTTCTCCATGATCCACTCGATGTTCGCCGCAGCCGGAAACTCTGGCCGTGGCTCCCCACGGCGAACCGCAAGACGGGCATGCATTGAGTTCGGCCCTGGAATCTGTGCCCACCCCGGCTCGCCCGCCGGATACAAGGAACTACTAGGAACATCGAACTCCACATAACCCGTGCCCGGTGCGGCCTGACGGCGATATGCCGCCGGGTCAGCGGGGCTTGCCACGTACGTCGTGCCACCAGCTCCCTCTTGCACCATCCCGGTCCGCACCATCTTGTCGTACTCATCCTGTGACATCCATCGACCTACACGGACCAAATCATCATCGTCGTCTCCCTTCTTCTTGCCCTTCGCCTGAGCATCTGCGCTATCATCGCCCTTCTCCTTCTTACCATTTCCGCGCTTCCCGCCACTTCCATTCGAATTGCTTCCGTCTTTCAATGTGGCGAAAACAGCAAGAGCGTAGATGCTGTACCCCAATAGGGAATTTCCGCCATCGCAGGCTGCCCATTCGGCACGGAGCCCTAGCGCATCTGCAGCCCAATCGAACAGATCAGAACTGGTCCACCCCCGTCGGCGGGGCCGGTCCGGCATGAGCGTGGGCCCGGGCGCGGCCAGGCGCTTGATCACATCGCGAGACGCTGTTGCAGTCCCGTTCGCCCGGCGTTTGCATAACTAGGTGCATACTGAACATGTCATGACCACGGACGCCGTGACGGAGTCCTCGGGCACCGATCGTGCCGCACGGCGAGCCGTCACCGTCTTCCCCGTACTCGTGCTGCTCGCCGGCGCCGTCGGCCTCGCCGTGCCCGACGCCCTCGCCGGCTGGAAGACGAACGTGCCGTACCTCCTCGGTGTCGTCATGTTCTGCATGGGCCTGACGATGTCGGTCGCCGACTTCCAGGGTGTCGTGAAGCGGCCGTGGGCGGTGGCGCTGGGCCTGGTGGCCCACTACGTGATCATGCCTGGGCTGGGGTGGCTGATCGCCCACGCACTCGACCTCTCCCCGCAGCTGGCGGCGGGCGTGATCCTGGTCGGCTGTGCCCCGAGCGGCACCGCGTCCAACGTGGTGGCCTATCTCGCACGCGGCGACGTGGCCCTGTCGGTCTCCGTGGCGACCGTCTCGACCCTGGTCGCCCCGCTGGTCACGCCTCCGCTGACGCTCCTGCTCGCGGGCGAGTACCTGCCGGTGGAGGCGGGTGCGATGGTCACCGACATCCTCAAGACCGTGCTCCTGCCGGTCCTCGGCGGTCTCGTCGTGCGGTTGCTGCTCGGCCGGTACGTGAACCGGGTGCTCGGCCTGCTGCCGTGGCTGTCGGCCGCGACGGTCGCCGTGATCGTGGCGGTCGTCGTGGCGGGCAGCGCGGCGGCGATCAAGTCGGCGGCGCTGGTGGTGTTCGCGGCCGTCGTGCTGCACAACGGCCTGGGTCTGGCGCTGGGTTACGGCGCCGGAAGGGTCGCCCGGCTCGGCGAGCCCGCCTCACGGGCGATGGCCTTCGAGGTCGGCATGCAGAACTCCGGCCTCGCCGCGTCGCTCGCCACAGCCCACTTCAGCCCGCTGGCCGCGCTGCCGGCCGCGGTGTTCTCGGTGTGGCACAACGTCTCGGGCGCGGTGGTCGCGGCGTGGATGTCGCATCGGACGCGGCGGGCAGAGCGGGTGTGACGGCGAGGGCGTGGCCCTGAGCCACAACGACGTAGGGGCCGGCGGTCTACGAAGACCGCCGGCCCCTACGTCCGACTCAAAAACCGCCCAGCCAGGCCTAGTGGTGGTTCTGCGCCAGCCGCAGCAGATGGTCCGCCAGCGCCTGACCACCCGTCGGATTACGGCTGATCAGCAGCAGGGTGTCGTCACCCGCGATCGTGCCGAGGATGTCGTGGAGTTCGGCCTGGTCGATGGCCGACGCCAGGAACTGGGCCGCGCCCGGCGGCGTACGCAGGACGACGAGGTTCGCCGAAGCCTCCGCCGAGATCAGCAACTCCGCGGAGAGCCGCCGCATCCGCTCCTCCTTCGCCGACTCGCCCAGCGGCGCCCGCGGGGTGCGGAAACCGCCCTCGCTGGGCACCGCGTAGATGAGGTCGCCGTCGGTGTTGCGGATCTTCACCGCGTTGAGCTCGTCCAGGTCGCGGGAGAGCGTCGCCTGGGTGACGCTCAGCCCGTCGTCGGCGAGGAGCTTCGCCAACTGGCTCTGGGAGCGCACCGGTTGCCGGTTCAGGATGTCCACGATCCGGCGGTGGCGGGCGGTGCGGGTCTGCGGCACGGCAGGCCCGGCTGCGTGCTCGTTGTCCTGCGCCTGACTCATCGTCGTCTCATTCCCCGGATCGTCCGTCCCCGTAAGCATCGTCGAGGACACCGGGCAGCGCCCGCAGGAAGGCGTCCACCTCGTCGTCGCGGAGGTTCAGCGGCGGCATGAGCCGTACGACGTTCGGGGCGGGCGCGTTCACCAGGAGGCCGGCGTCCTGAGCCGCCTGCTGCACCTGCGGTGCGAGCGGCTCGGTGAGCACGATACCCAGGAGCAGGCCCGAGCCTCGGACATAGTCGATCAACGGGTGACGAGAACCGCCGTCGGCGCCCTCGGTTCCGTCCCGCAGCTTCTCCCCCGCCCGCTTCACGTTCTCGAGCAGGCCCTCGGCGGCGATCGTGTCGAGTACGGCGAGTCCGGCGGCGCACGCCACCGGGTTGCCGCCGAAGGTCGTGCCGTGGTGGCCCGGCTTCAGCAGCTCGGCGGTCTCGCCGAACGCGACGGTCGCGCCCAGGGGCAGTCCGCCACCGAGACCCTTCGCGAGTGTGACGATGTCGGGCTCGACGCCCTCGTGTGCCTGGTACTCGAACCAGTGGCCGGTCCGGCCCACGCCGGTCTGCACCTCGTCGAGGACGAGAAGGGTGCCCGTGGCCCGGGTGATCTCGCGGGCCGCCTTGAGGTAGCCGACGGGCGGCACGACGACGCCGTTCTCACCCTGGATGGGCTCGATGATCACAAGGGCCGTCTCCTCGGTGACGGCAGCCCGGAGGGCCTCCACGTCCCCGTACGGCACGTGCGTGACGTCACCGGGCAGCGGCAGGAAGGGCTCCTGCTTGCCGGGCTGGCCGGTCAGCGCCAGGGCGCCCATGGTCCGGCCGTGGAAGCCGCCCTGCGTGGCGACCATGTGCTTACGCCCGGTGAGCCGCCCGATCTTGAAGGCGCCCTCGTTGGCCTCGGCCCCGGAGTTGCAGAAGTACACGCGGCCGTCGCGTCCGAAGAGCTGCAGCAGCCGCTCGGCGAGCGCGATGGGCGGCTCGGCCATGAAGAGGTTGGAGACATGACCGAGGGACCCGATCTGCTTGCTGACGGCCTCGACGATCGCGGGATGGGCGTGGCCCAGCGCATTGACCGCGATACCGCCGACGAAGTCCAGGTACTCCTTGCCGTCGGCGTCCCACAGCCGGGCGCCCTCGCCGCGGACGAGGGGCAGCCGCGGAGTGCCGTAGTTGTCCATGAGCGCGCCCTGCCACCGCTGGGTCAGCTCCTGATTGCCGGTCATACGGGGTCCCCCTCCTCGTCGGGCACGACCATCGTGCCGATGCCCTCGTCCGTGAAGATCTCCAGCAGGATCGAGTGCTGGACCCGGCCGTCGATCACGCGCGCGGTGTTGACGCCGTTACGCACGGCGTGCAGGCAGCCCTCCATCTTCGGCACCATGCCGCTGGACAGGTCCGGCAGCAGTTTCTCCAGCTCCCTCGCGGTGAGCCGGCTGATGACCTCGTCGGAGTTCGGCCAGTCCTCGTAGAGGCCCTCGACGTCGGTCAGGACCATCAGGGTCTCGGCACCCAGCGCCGCAGCGAGAGCCGCAGCCGCCGTATCAGCATTGACGTTGTAGACATGTCCGTCGTCCTGTGAACGGGCGATCGAGGAGATGACCGGGATCCGGCCGTCCGCAAGGAGCGCCTCGATCGCACCCGTGTCGATCTCGGTGATCTCGCCGACCCGCCCGATGTCGACGAGCTCGCCGTCGATCTCGGGCTGGTGCTTGGTGGCGGTGATCGTGTGCGCGTCCTCGCCGGTCATGCCGACCGCGAACGGGCCGTGCTGGTTGAGCAGCCCGACGAGCTCGCGCTGGACCTGCCCTGCGAGGACCATGCGTACGACGTCCATCGCCTCGGGCGTCGTGACCCGCAGCCCGGCCTTGAACTCGCTGACCAGGCCGTGTCTGTCGAGCTGGGCGCTGATCTGCGGGCCGCCGCCGTGCACGACGACCGGCTTGAGCCCGGCGTGCCGCAGGAAGACCACGTCCTGGGCGAAGGCCGCCTTCAGCTCCTCGTTCACCATCGCGTTGCCGCCGAATTTGATGACGACGGTCTTGCCGTGGTGCCGGGTCAGCCAGGGCAGCGCCTCGATGAGGATCTGCGCCTTGGGGAGTGCGGTGTGCTTCCGCGTCGTATTGGTCATGACGAGTAGGCGCTGTTCTCGTGGACGTAGTCCGCGGTCAGGTCGTTCGTCCAGATCGTCGCGGACTCGGACCCGGCGGCGAGGTCGGCGGTGACGACGACCTCCCGGTACCGCATGTCGACGAGCTCGCGGTCCTCGCCGACGCCGCCGTTCTTGCAGACCCACACGCCGTTGATGGCGACGTTCAGCTGGTCCGGCTCGAAGGCCGCCTTGGTCGTGCCGATGGCGGAGAGGACACGGCCCCAGTTGGGGTCCTCGCCGTGGATGGCGCACTTGAGGAGGTTGTTGCGGGCGATGGAGCGGCCCACCTCTACGGCGTCGTCCTCGGTCGCCGCGTTGATCACCTCGACCTTGATGTCCTTGCTGGCGCCCTCGGCGTCGCCGATGAGCTGCCGGCCGAGGTCGTCGCAGACCTTCCGTACGGCCTCGGCGAACTCGGCGTACTCCGGGGTGACGCCGGACGCGCCTGAGGCGAGCAGCAGGACCGTGTCGTTGGTGGACATGCAGCCGTCGGAGTCGACCCGGTCGAAGGTGACCTTCGTGGCCGCGCGCAGCGCCTTGTCGAGGGTCTCGCTGTCCAGGTCGGCGTCGGTGGTGAGGACGACGAGCATGGTGGCGAGGCCGGGGGCGAGCATGCCGGCACCCTTGGCCATGCCGCCCACGGTCCAGCCATCGCCCTGCTGGACGGCCGTCTTGTGGACGGAGTCGGTGGTCTTGATGGCGATGGCGGCCTTCTCGCCACCGTGCTCGCTCAGCGCGGCCGCGGCCTGCTCGACGCCGGGCAGCAGCTTGTCCATGGGCAGCAGTACGCCGATGAGGCCGGTCGAGCAGACGGCGACCTCGCCCGCGTTGTGCCCTTCGAGGACCTCGGCGACCTTCTCGGCGGTGGCGTGCGTGTCCTGGAAGCCCTTCGGGCCCGTGCAGGCGTTGGCGCCGCCGGAGTTGAGGATGACGGCGGACACCTGCCCGCCCTTCAGCACCTGCTCGGACCACAGGACGGGCGCGGCTTTGACGCGGTTGGAGGTGAAGACGCCCGCGGCGGCCAGACGGGGCCCGTTGTTGACCACGAGGGCCAGGTCGGGGTTGCCGTTCTCCTTGATCCCGGCAGCGACGCCCGCCGCCGTGAATCCCTTTGCTGCCGTGACACTCACGGTGCGACTCCGATCGTGGAAAGACCAGTCTCCTCGGCGAAGCCGAGGGCGATGTTCATGCTCTGGACGGCACCGCCGGCGGTGCCCTTGGCGAGATTGTCGATGGCGCTGATGGCGATCACGCGACCTGCCGCCTCGTCGTACGCGACCTGCACCTGAACGGCGTTGGAGCCGTACACGGATGCGGTCGCGGGCCACTGTCCCTCGGGCAGCAGGTGGACGAACGGCTCGTCGGCGTAGGCCTTCTCGTACGTGGCCCGGACGGACTCGGCGGTGGTGCCCGGCTTCGCCTTGGCGGTGCACGTGGCGAGGATGCCGCGGGGCATGGGCGCGAGGGTCGGCGTGAAGGAGACGGTGACCGTCTCACCGGCGGCGGCGCTGAGGTTCTGGATCATCTCGGGCGTGTGCCGGTGGACACCGCCCACGCCGTACGGCGACATGGAACCCATGACCTCGGAACCCAGCAGATGCGGCTTGGGCGCCTTGCCGGCGCCGGAGGTGCCGGAGGCGGCGACGATCACCGCGTCGGGTTCGGCGAGCCCCGCCGCGTACGCCGGGAAGAGCGCGAGCGAGGCGGCCGTGGGGTAGCAACCGGGCACCGCGATGCGCTTGGACCCCTCCAGCGCTGCGCGGGCGCCCGGCAGTTCGGGGAGGCCGTAGGGCCAGGTCCCGGCGTGCGCGGAGCCGTAGAACTTCTCCCAGTCGGCCGCGTTCTTCAGCCGGAAGTCGGCGCCCATGTCCACGACGAGGACATCGGGGCCGAGCTGCTCGGCGACGGCGGCGGACTGGCCGTGCGGCAGGGCGAGGAAGACGACGTCATGGCCTGCCAGGACCTCGGCGGTCGTCGGCTCCAGGACGCGGTCGGCGAGCGGGAGCAGGTGCGGCTGGAGCGCACCGAGTCGCTGACCTGCGTTGGAGTTGCCGGTCAGGGCGCCGATCTCCACTTCCGGGTGCACGAGAAGCAGACGCAGCAGTTCCCCGCCCGCGTATCCGCTTGCCCCTGCCACTGCTGCGCGTACCGTCATGGAACCCTCCTCCTGGATGGCATGACTATACGCTGTGCCGCACTTTTATGCAATTGAGGGCCCGCGGACGCACCTCATGAGACTGAGTCTCTGAGATGGCGGATGAGCGCGTGACTTGGCGGGCCTGAGCGGTTCATTGCCGTTCTGTGACGTGATCGGCACGGGCCCGCGGCCCACACACCGCTAGCGTCGGGCCCATGATCGTATGGCTCAACGGCACCCACGGCGCAGGCAAGACGACGACCAGTGCACTCGTGCAGCCACTCCTCCCGGATTCACGGGTGTTCGACGCCGAGAAGGTCGGCGAGACGCTCATGGACATCACGCCCGGGCTGCCGGAGACGGACAACTTCCAGCACTGGCCGCCGTGGCGGCAGCTAGTCGTCGAGACCGCCCGCCGCGTACTCGACTACACCGGCGGCACCCTGGTGATGCCCATGACTGTCCTGGTCGAGCAGTACTGGCGCGAGATCAGCACGGGCCTCGCCCAACATGACATCCCGATAAGGCACTTCGTCCTCCACGCTGACCAGGACACCCTCCGCGGGCGCATCGAGGGGGACCATCCTGTCCCCTCCCCTTTCCGCCTCAAATACCTCGAGCCCTACGCCGAGGCGGCCCGCACGTGGCTGCACGGCGAGGCCGAGGTCGTCGACACCACGCACCTCACGCCCGCCCAGGCCGCCCTGCAGATCGCGGAGGCCGTCAAGGGCTGAGGCTTGATCCGCCCGCCACGCGTTGCAGCGACCGCCCCGGCCGGAACACAGAGACGCGACCGCCCCGGCCGGAAGTACCGGCCGGGGCGGAACGGTGCGGACAGAGGGCCCTCGTCAGGCGAGGGTCGCGAGCGCCTGGTTGAAGGTCTTCGACGGACACATGACGGCTGCGGCCTTGGCCGGGTCGGGCTGGTAGTAGCCGCCGATGTCGGCCGGCTTGCCCTGGACCGCGATCAGCTCGTCGACGATCGTCTGCTCCTGCGCGGTGAGCGTCTCGGCGAGCGGGGCGACGGCCTTGGCCAGGTCCGCGTCGTCGGTCTGCTTCGCCAGCTCCTGCGCCCAGTAGAGCGCCAGGTAGAAGTGGCTGCCGCGGTTGTCGATGCCACCGACGCGGCGGGTCGGCGACTTGTCCTCGTTGAGGAAGGTCGCCGTCGCGCGGTCGAGCGTGTCGGCGAGGACCTGGGCGCGCGCGTTGCCCGCGGTCTGTGCGAGGTGCTCGAAGCTGGCCGCGAGCGCGAAGAACTCACCGAGGCTGTCCCAGCGCAGGTAGTTCTCCTTGACCAACTGCTGGACGTGCTTCGGCGCGGAGCCGCCGGCGCCCGTCTCGAAGAGGCCGCCGCCCGCCATCAGCGGGACGACCGACAGCATCTTGGCGCTGGTGCCCAGCTCCAGGATCGGGAACAGGTCGGTCAGGTAGTCACGCAGCACGTTGCCGGTGACGGAGATGGTGTTCTCGCCGCGGCGGATGCGCTCCACGGAGAGCTTGGTCGCCTCGACCGGGGACAGGATCTTGATGTCCAGGCCCTCGGTGTCGTGCTCCGGCAGGTACTGCTTGACCTTGGCGATCAGGTTGGCGTCGTGCGCGCGGGTCTCGTCGAGCCAGAACACGGCCGGGTCGCCGGTGGCGCGGGCGCGGGTGACGGCCAGCTTCACCCAGTCCTTGATCGGGGCGTCCTTGGTCTGGCAGGCGCGGAAGATGTCGCCGGCGGAGACGGTCTGCTCCAGGACGACGTTGCCGGCCTGGTCGACGAGGCGGACGGTACCCGTGGCCGGGATCTCGAAGGTCTTGTCGTGGCTGCCGTACTCCTCGGCCTTCTGCGCCATGAGGCCGACGTTCGGGACGGAGCCCATGGTCGACGGGTCGTAGGCGCCGTTGGCGCGGCAGTCGTCGATGACGGCCTGGTACACGCCCGAGTAGCTGCTGTCCGGCAGGACCGCGAGGGTGTCGGCCTCCTGGCCGTCCGGGCCCCACATGTGGCCGGAGGTGCGGATCATCGCCGGCATGGAGGCGTCGACGATCACGTCGGACGGGACGTGCAGGTTGGTGATGCCCTTGTCGGAGTCGACCATCGCCAGGGACGGGCCCTCGGCGAGCTCCGCGTCGAAGGAGGCCTTGATCTCGGCGCCCTCGGGCAGGGACTCGAGGCCCTTGTAGATGCCGCCGAGGCCGTCGTTCGGGGTCAGGCCGGCCGCGGCGAAGACCTCGCCGTACTTGGCGAACGTCTTCGGGAAGAAGGCGCGCACGACGTGGCCGAAGACGATCGGGTCGGAGACCTTCATCATCGTGGCCTTGAGGTGCACGGAGAAGAGGACGCCCTCCTCCTTGGCGCGGGCGACCTGCGCGGCGAGGAACTCGCGCAGCGCGGCCACGCGCATGACGGACGCGTCGACGACCTCGCCCTCGAGGACCGGTACGGACTCGCGCAGGACGGTGGTGGAGCCGTCGTCGCCCTTCAGCTCGATACGGAGCGAGCCGGCCTCGGAGATCACCGCGGACTTCTCGGTGGAGCGGAAGTCGTCGACGCCCATCGTCGCGACGTTCGTCTTGGACTCGGAGGTCCAGGCGCCCATGCGGTGCGGGTGGGTCTTGGCGTAGTTCTTGACCGAGGCGGGGGCGCGGCGGTCGGAGTTGCCCTCACGCAGGACCGGGTTCACGGCGGAACCCTTGATCTTGTCGTAGCGGGCGCGGATCTCGCGCTCCTCGTCGGTCTTGGGGTCGTCCGGGTAGTCCGGAAGCGCGTAGCCCTGGCCCTGGAGCTCGGTGATCGCGGCCTTCAGCTGCGGGATGGAGGCCGAGATGTTCGGCAGCTTGATGATGTTGGCCTCGGGCGTCTTCGCGAGCTCACCGAGCTCCGCGAGCGCGTCCGGGATGCACTGACCCTCCTCCAGGTACTCCGGGAAGACGGCGATGATGCGCCCGGCCAGCGAGATGTCACGGGTCTCCACAGTGACACCGGCCTGCGAGGCGTACGCCTGGATCACCGGCAGGAACGAATACGTCGCCAGGGCCGGGGCCTCGTCAGTGTGCGTATAGATGATGGTCGAGTCAGTCACCGGGTGCTCCGCTCCACGTCTGCAACATTGCTCGACATCAAGATATCTCGTGAGAGGGCTCTTGCCGAAAGGGCCCCGCACGGCACGGCAGCGACTGCGCTCCGGGCGGCCGCTGCCGTGGGAACGGATCATGCACCGCCCGCAGGCGGCGGGCGGTGCGAGACCCCTGGGAATCAGCCCTCCTTGATCCTCAGGAATGTGATCGAGTTGGCCGGGAAGGTGTACGTGAACTTGTCGGCGACCCCGTCGAAGGTGGACGTCACGGGCGCGACCGGCGTGGCCGTCTCGGTGTTCACGGCGTCGGGCGCCGCCTTCAGCGTGGTGACGGCGGCCTTGTCTCCCACCTTCGCCCCGCCGAGGTCGATCGCGGTGCGGGCGTCCGCGGACTGGGCGTTGACGACCTTGACGATCAGGTCGCCGGTCTTCGCGTCGCGCGTGACGACCTGGCGGAACGGCTCGGCGGGCTTGTCGTCGGTGAAGCTGCCCCACTCCTGGCCGTCGAGGTACAGGGTCACCTGGCGGCCGCGCACCTTGATGTGGATGTCGTAGGTGCGGCCCGTCTCGATCGTGCCTGCCTTGGAGATGAGCGTGGACTTGCCGCCGTCCACGGCCTGCTCGACCGCGGACTGGGTGTTGTTCCAGCCGCCCAGGTTCCACCAGTAGTAGTTGCCGGTGTCCTTCACGCCGAAGGCGACGAGGAAGCCCTCCTTGCCGGACTTCTTGGTGGCCTTCACCTGCAGGTCGTAGTCGTGCCAGGCCGGGTCGCCGGCCGAGACCATGGTGTTCTCGGCGGCCACGTCGGTCTGCACGTACTGCCCGTCCTGGATGCTCCAGCTGCCGCCGCCCGTGTGGTTCCACTTCGAGGCGTCGCCGGAGAAGTCGTCGCTGAGCAGCGTGGTGCCGTCCTCGCCGGTGACCTTGACGTCGTCGTACGCGGCGGTGGTCGCCCAGGTCGACAGGCCCACGGCGCCCGAGATCGGGCCGGTGACGCTCGGCGTGGTGGTGGCCGTGCTGGGCACGACGCGGTCACCGACGTTGTTCATGAAGAGCTTCTGGACCTCGTAGTTGGCGGAACCCCACGACGCGTGGTTGTTGAACCAGATCATGTCGGGGCTCCACTGCACGTAGTCCTCGTTGGCGTACAGCGGGGCGTACGAGGCCAGCTTCACGACGTCCGCGTTGCGCTCCAGGCCGGTCATGAACGCGGCTTCGGCGAGGGCGTTCTTGAAGGCGTTGCCCCAGGAGGCGTACTCACCGAGGAAGACCTTGGGGCCGTTCCTGTCGTACGAGTCGTAGCGGTCGTTGTTCTGCAGGAACCACTGGGGGCTGTTGTAGTAGTGCTCGTCGACCATGTCGACGTTGCCCTCGCGGTTGAGCTTCCACGCGGTGTCGAAGGTGGTGCCCGCGTCGTCAGGCCCGGAGTTCGAGATCACCGTGATGTCGGGGTACTCGGCCTCGATCGCGGCGCGGAACTGCTTGAACCGGGCGAAGAACTCGTTCGGCAGGTTCTCCTCGTTGCCGACCCCGATGTGGGTGAGGTGGAAGGGCTTGGGGTGACCCATCTGCGCCCGCTTCTTGCCCCAGTCGCTGGTGACCGGGCCGTTGGCGAACTCGATCAGATCGAGGGTGTCCTGGATGTGCCGCTTGAGCAGCGCGTCGTCGTCGACGGCCTGGTTCTGGCCGCAGCCGGTGACCAGGGCCGGGACGACGGGCAGCGGCATCGCGCCGACGTCCTCGGAGAACTGGAAGTACTCGTAGTAGCCGAGGCCGTAACTCTGGTTGTAGCCCCAGAAGTTGGAGTTGGTCGCGCGCTGCTCGACCGGGCCGATGGTGTCCTTCCACTGGTACGAGCGCTTGCGCTGCCAGCCGGACGCCTCGTCGTAGCCCTCCATGCTGCCGGTGTTGACCAGGCAGCCGCCGGGGAAGCGGACGAAGCCCGGGTGCAGGGCGGCGACCTTCTCGGCGAGGTCCTTGCGCAGGCCGTTCGGGCGGCCCTTGAAGGTGTCGCGCGGGAAGAGCGAGACCATGTCGAGGCGGGCGGTGCCGCTGCCGTGTGCGGTGACGGCGAGGCGGCCGGCGGTGCTGTCGGTGACCGCCGTCAGCGTGCCCGTGTACTTCGCCCACGTGTCGCCCCGGGCGGTGAGGTCGAGGGAGGGGGCGAGCGTGGTGCCGTCGCTGCTCGCGAGGGACACGGTGAGGGGCGTTCCGTCGGCGCTGTCGGTGCGGGCCCACACGGAGAAGTCGTACTTCTTGCCCTTCTCGACTCTGATGCCGGTGTTGTAGCCGGAGTTGGCGACGCCCGTGCCGGCGGTCGAGCCGTCGAGGTCCACGCGGAGGTAGTTGCGGTTCCGCTCGTTCAGGCGGCCGTCGTCGTTCACGACCTTCGCCGCGCCCGAACCGGTGGTCGCCCAGGAGGTCAGCGGCGTGTAGGAGCGGTTGTCATCGGTGCTGTACTCGAAGGACCGGTTCTGCACGAGCTCGGCGTAGAGCCCGCCGTCGGCGGCACGGTTGATGTCCTCGAAGAAGACCCCGTACATCGTGTCGTCGATCTTCGCGCCCGAGCCCTTCGGGTCGACGGTGATCGCGTAGTCGGCGGCGTCTTCCGTGGCGGCGTTCACGGGGGCCGGGACGACGGCGGTAGCGGTCAGGAGAGCGGTGGCCGTGAGGCCGAGTCTCCAGCGATTGCGCGTGCGGGTGGGGGTGTGGGTGCGGCTGCGTGGCATGGATACTCCGCGGCTCGTTGTTCGGAATATCGGACGGCGGTCAACAACTCGAACGGCAAGATAGGGAGGGGGCGGGGGTTGGTCAATGGGTCGCGCAGCGACTGGTGTGGCGGACGGCGGTTCCAACTCATCAGCCGCGGGAGGCCCTTGACGGAACGTCTCGGAACTGCCCCCGGGGTCTGGCGGGCCCGGTCACCCGGTGCAGGCACCGGCGATGACCTGCGCGATTCCCGCGCGGGTAGGCTCGGATCCGGTCCAGCTGACAGGGAGGCGGCAGGCGATGGGCGAACTCTGGCCGGTGCCGGATGTACTGGCCTATCTGACCGGAAGCTGGGGTGTGGCCCGCTCCGTACGGGACCTTGCGAGCGGCGCCGAGGGGACCTTCACCGGCACGACCGTCTTCGGGCGGCTGGCGAGCAGCGGTTGCGAAGGGGAGGGCGCGGGCCTGGTGCACCACGAGTCCGGCACCTTCGTATGGCAGGGCACGCCCCGCCCCGCCGAGCGCACCCTCCGGTTTCTGCCCGGCGACCCACCCGGAACGGCCCTCGTGCAGTTCTCGGACGGCCGCCCGTTCCACGACCTGGACCTGAGGTCGGGCCGCCATGTGGCGGACCATCCTTGCTCAGCGGACCTCTACCGGGGCGAGTTCACCGTGCACAGCGCCGAACGGTGGCGGACCGTGTGGCGGGTGGCAGGTCCGGCGAAGGACCTGCTTCTCGTCACCGAGTACACGCGGCGGTAGTGCCGGCCGGCAATGAGACCGACCGGCAAATGGGGGGTGGGAGAAGGAGCGGGGCTGGGTGCGTGCAGCTGCAAGGCGGAGGAGGGAGGCAACGCGGAGCGTTGTTGACTGACGACAACGCCGCAGATGTGCGTGCCCAGCCGCGCGACGCCGCCCCCCATTTGCCGGTCGGTCTAAGGCGGACAGGGGTCAGGCGCCGGACCGCAGCACCCGCGAAAGCCCCAGCGCAGCCGTCCGCACCGCCGGTGCGAGCTGCGCCGGTCGGTACCGGGCCCTCGGCACGGCCACCGAGAGCGCGGCGACGGCCACCGCTCCGTCGAAGACGGGCGCGGCGATGCAGCTGACCCCGAGGGCGGCCTCCTGCTCCTCGTACGCGAGGCCGGACACCTGGGCCTGCTCGATCGCCGTACGCAGGCGTGCCGGGTCGGTGATCGAGTGCGGGGTCAGGCTGGGCAGGGGCTTGGCGAGCACCTCCTCGGTGAGGTCGGCGCCTGAGAAGGCCAGCAGGGCCTTGCCCACACCGGTGCAGGTGAGCGGGAGCCTGCCGCCGATCCGGGAGGGCAGTGGCAGTACGTCGTGCCCGTGGATCCGCTCGACGTAGACGACCTCGTGGCCCTCCCGCACCCCGAGGTGCACGGTCTCGCGGGTGGCCTCGAAGAGGTCCTGCAGAAACGGCAGCGCCGCCTCGCGCAGGTCCTGCCGGCGCGGGACCAGCGAGCCCAGTTCGAAGAGCTTCCCACCGAGCCGGTAGGTGTCGCCGGTGCGCTCCAGGAGTCCGAGCCGTACGAGGTCGGCGGCGAGCCGGAAGGCGGTGGTCTTGGTCAGGCCGGTGCGCTCCGCGAGTTCCGTCAGGCGGTACGTCCCGCCGTCCGGACGGAAGGTTTCGAGGAGGGTGACGGCCTTGTCCAGCATGTTGCCGCCCGAGCTGTTCCGTGTCACGGAACAAATTTTGGCGCATGTACGACGCCCCGTCTATACCGGAGGTGTCGCAGGCACGGGCTGCCCACACCGGCTGCCGTAACCCGCACTCGTATCCCGCACCTGTCCCGTCCCGTCCCCGGAGGTGTCGCATGTCAGCGCCCCGCACCACGTCCAGCACCCCCCGGCGGTGCTCATGAGCGCCGGCGCCGTCTCCCCGGCGGCGACCAAGGCCGCCGACGCCCTGGTGGAGGCCACCCGTACGGGCGTCGCCTGCCCGCCGGTGCGCACCCTCTTCGCAGACGGGGACGTCGAGTCCGCGTACGCCGTGCAGCGGCTGAACGTCGAGCGCGGCGTGGCCGCGGGCCGCCGTATCGTCGGCCGCAAGATCGGCCTGACATCGCCTGCCGTCCAGGCTCAACTCGGCGTCGACCAGCCGGACTTCGGCGCGCTGTTCGCGGACATGGCCGTCGCCGACGGCGGCACGGTCGAGGCCGGGCGGTTGCTGCAGCCCAAGGTGGAGGCCGAGGTCGCCCTCGTCCTCGGCGCCGACCTGCCGCACCGCGACTGCACCGTGGCCGATGTGCTGCGCGCGGTCGACTTCGCGCTGCCCGCCCTGGAGATCGTCGACAGCCGTATCGCCGGCTGGGACATCACCATCGTCGACACCGTCGCCGACAACGCCTCCTCCGGCCTGTTCGTCCTCGGCGGCACGCCCGTACCGCTGACGCAGGTGGACCTGCGCGGCGTCCGGATGTCGATGACCAGCAGCGACAAGGTGGTCTCCGAGGGGACCGGCGCCGACTGCCTGGGCGGCCCGCTCAACGCCGCCGTGTGGCTCGCCTCCACCCTCGCCGCCGCGGGCGACCCCCTGCGCGCCGGAGACATCGTCCTGACCGGTGCGCTCGGCCCGATGGCCGTCGCGGCCCCGGGCGACGCGTTCGAGGCATCCATCTCCGGCCTGGGCACGGTCCGGGTCGCGTTCGCCCCCGAAGGAGACAACCGGTGAGCACCACCACTCCCGCACCCGCAGCCGGCGCCCGCACCAAGGTGGCCATCATCGGCTCGGGCAACATCGGCACCGACCTCATGATCAAGGTGCTGCGTCTCTCCGAGACCCTCGAGATGGGCGTGATGGTCGGTATCGACCCGGAGTCCGACGGCCTGGCGCGCGCCCGCCGCTTCAAGGTCGCCACCACCCACGAGGGCGTGGACGGCCTCGTCAAGATGGACGAGTTCGCCGATGTGGAGATCGTCTTCGACGCCACGTCAGCCGGTGCCCACCGCTACAACGACAAGGTGCTGCGCGACCTGGGCCGCACCGTCGTCGACCTGACCCCGGCCGCCATCGGCCCCTACGTGGTGCCGCCGGTCAACCTCGACGACAACCTCGACGCGGGCAACGTCAACATGGTCACCTGCGGTGGGCAGGCCACGATCCCGATCGTCTCCGCTATCTCGGCCGTGACGCCCGTGCACTACGGCGAGATCGTCGCCTCGATCTCTTCTCGCTCCGCGGGCCCCGGCACCCGGGCCAACATCGACGAGTTCACCGAGACCACGTCCTCGGCCATCGAGAAGGTGGGCGGCGCCGCGCGCGGCAAGGCGATCATCATCCTCAACCCGGCCGAGCCGCCTCTGATCATGCGCGACACCGTGCACTGCCTGGTCTCGGAGTGCGACCAGGAGGCGGTCACCGCCTCCATCGAGGAGATGGTCGGCCGCGTCCAGGGCTACGTGCCCGGATACCGCCTCAAGCAGAAGGTGCAGTTCGACCGTGTCCCGGCCGACGACCCGCTGCGCGGCCTCCTCCCGGAAGGCGCCCGCGAGACCGACGCGGTGAAGGTGTCGGTGTTCCTCGAGGTCGAGGGCGCCGCCCACTACCTGCCGTCGTACGCAGGAAACCTCGACATCATGACCTCGGCCGCGCTGCGCACCGCGGAGCGCATGGCCGCACACCGCTCCAGCAAGGTGGCAGCCCGATGACCACGACCGCACCCAGCCTGTACATCCAGGACGTCACCCTGCGCGACGGCATGCACGCTGTCCGGCACCGCTACACCGTCGAGCAGGCCCGTACGATCGCCGCCGCCCTGGACGCGGCCGGTGTCGCCGCCATCGAGATCGCCCACGGCGACGGCCTGTCCGGTTCCAGCATCAACTACGGCGTCGGCGCCCACACCGACTGGGAGTGGATCGAGGCCGTCGCGGACGTCTCCCGCACCGCGATCCCCACCACCCTGCTGCTGCCCGGCATCGGCACGCTGCACGACCTCAAGCAGGCCCACGCGCTCGGCATCCGCTCGGTGCGCGTCGCCACCCACTGCACCGAGGCCGACATCTCGGCCCAGCACATCGCCGCCGCCCGGGAGCTGGGCATGGACGTCGCCGGGTTCCTGATGATGTCCCACATGGCCGAGCCGGCCGAACTCGCCCGCCAGGCCAAGCTCATGGAGTCGTACGGCGCCAACTGCGTGTACGTCACCGACTCCGGCGGCCGCCTGACCATGGACGGCGTGCGCGACCGCTTCCGCGCCTACCGCGATGTCCTCGACCCGGCCACCGAGCTGGGCGTCCACGCCCACCACAACCTGGCCCTGGGCGTCGCCAACAGCGTGGTGGCCGTGGAGAACGGCTGCACGCGCGTCGACGCCTCGCTCGCCGGTCAGGGCGCGGGTGCGGGCAACTGCCCGCTGGAGGCGTTCATCGCCGTCGCCGACCTCATGGGCTGGAAGCACGGCTGCGACCTGTTCCCGCTCATGGACGCGGCCGACGACATCGTCCGCCCCCTGCAGGACCGCGAGGTCCGCGTGGACCGCGAGACGCTGAGCCTCGGCTACGCGGGCGTGTACTCGAGCTTCCTGCGCCACGCCGAGTCCGCGGCCGCCCGCTACGGCCTCGACACCCGCGCCATACTGGTCGAGGTCGGCCGGCGCGGCATGGTCGGCGGCCAGGAGGACATGATCACGGACGTCGCGCTTGACCTGGCGGCGCGTACGACCGCGCAGGTCTGACCCGGCTGATCTGATCCGGCAGGTTTGATCCGGCAGCCGGCAGGTGATGCGGCAGGTCTGATCCTCCCCCCCATTTGCCGGTCGGTCCAAGGGCATGGGAGGTACTCCCAGGCGGGCCGGTGGGTGCCATGGCGTCCACCGGCCCACCGTCACGTTCATGCCGGCCCGCTCTCGCGGTCGAGTCGCAGGTTCCAGCGCCCGGCCCGGCCGGTGAGCGTGACCGTCGACAGAGGCCGGACGTCGATGTTCCAGTACGTCGACGGGGGCGCCTTCAGGGCGTAGACGAGGGCCGCGCGTACGACCGCGGGCTCGGCCACGGCGACGATTCTGCTGCCGTCGTCCGCGGGCCGGGTGTCCAGCCAGCGGCCCACACGCGAGATGAACTCGAGCAGGGACTCGCCGCCGTGCGGCGCGGAACGCGGGTCGGCGAGCCATGCGTCGACGGCGGCCGGTTCCCGGGCCGTCACCTCGGAGAGGGTGAGCCCGCGCCACCGGCCCATGTCGCAGTCGCGCAGTGCGGGCTGGGCCAGTGGTGTGAGGCCCAGGACGTCTCCGGTCGTCCGGCAGCGGGGGGTCGGGGAGCAGTAGCGGAGTTCCGCGGCGGCGAGCGGCATCAGGGCGGGGGCGGCGAGCTGCACCGCGTACCAGCCCTCCTGGTCGAGCGGCCGGTCGTCGTCGAAACGCTCCGCGAGCAGCGAGGAACTGCGTGCGGCGGCGATGAGCGTGACCCGAACCTGCATGCGGTGATCGTGGTGGGCCGCAATCCCCAGGTCAAGGCCTTACTTTCCGTGCACACTCATGCGCGCTGATACGCCCGTTTCCGCACCCCTACGACTGGTTTCCGTCGCGGGCAGGGCCGTTGTCAGTGGCGGCCCCGGCACTTCGGCGGACGGCTCAACACGTTCGATGGCTCAATCTGAACATTGTGGGGCATTACCGGCTACTGACCCTAGGGTGGGAGGCTGTGAACGGCCACCAGCGAGTGCGGGACGACGAGGGGAGCGCGCCCCGGCTCCTCGCACTGTCGGACGGCGTGTTCGCCATCGCGATGACGCTGTTGGCGCTGGACATCGCACTGCCCGCCGGGCTGGACGAGGCCGGTTTCGAGCAGGCGCTCAGGGATGTGATGCCCAACCTGTGGGCGTACGCCCTCAGTTTTCTGGTCATCGCGGCGTTCTGGCGGGGCCACCACCAGATCTTCCGGTACGTGCGGGATGTGGACGGGACGATCGTCAGGCTCGGGCTGCTGAGCCTGGGGCTGATCGCCCTCATGCCGTTCCCCACCACCCTGCTGGCCGAGTACGGGGACCTGCCGCAGTCGGTGGCCGTCTACTCCGGTGCCGTCGCGGCCATGGGCGCCACACAGCTCGCGTTGACGGTCGCGGTGTGGAAGCGCCCGTGGCTGGGGAGCGCGGCGCTGCCCGATCCGGTCGCGCGCAACGATGTGGCCGATCTGGCCTCGACGGTGCTGGTCTTCGCCGTCGCCGTGCCGCTCGCCTTCGTCTCCCCGACGGGCGCGAAGTTGTGGTGGGCGGTGCTGATCCCGGTCAAGTCGTTCACGGGCAGGCGGGGCAAACGCCTGCGCGCGGCCGCCCAGGGGCTCGAGCCTGGCAGGACTCCGTAGAGAACACCGCGCGGCCGTGGAGAAAACCGCGCGGCGGGTGCCCTGAGACAGCGTGGACCGCGTGAAGCGCCGTTCGGGGTAAGGGCCGGTGTCGCGGTGAGGGTCCCTGAACCGCGGCTCGTACCTTCGGCTGGCATGACGCACGTATCGAGTGATCGCGCTTCGGGCACCAGCCGCCGCACCGCGCTTGCCGGGCTCGTCGGTGGGGCGGGTGCCGTGCTGCCCGCCGGGTGCACCCCCTCGGGCGCGTCGCCCGTGAATGCGCCCACTCCCAGTCCCACGGCGTCGGCGCCCGCCCCGACGGCCGGTGCCACACCCGGGGCGATGACGCTCTTCAAGGACCCGGCCTTCAACTTCAACGGGCTCCTCGCGCTCGGTGGATCCGGCTTCGGCGCCGCCGAGGCGGGCGAGGTGCTCACCGCCGTGAACGCGATCAACAAGGCCGGCCTCTCCGCGCAGACGTACACCGAGACCTTCAGGAAACTCGGCGATCAGCTGAAGGAGGCGCCTGAGGGCGCCAAGCCCGGGACGGAGACCACACGCTTTCGTGCCTTGCGGGCCTCTCAGTACTACGCCCAGGCGCTGTTCTTCGTACTCGGCTCCGACGACCCCGGCAGCGAGGAGCAGTTGTACAAGTCCGGGCGCGGCGCCTGGGACAGGTTCTGCGAGCTGAGCGACCCGGCGGCGGTGACCGCGAACGTCCCGTACGGCAGGACCCCGCTGCCTGTGTGGTTCTTCCGGCCGGACGGCTCCGGCGAGCGGCGTCCCACCGTGATCCTCACCAACGGCAGCGACGGACAGAACGTCGACATGTGGACCTACGGCGTTGCGGCCGCCCTGCGGCGCGGCTGGAACGCACTCGTGTACGACGGGCCCGGTCAGGGGCAGCTTCTCTTCGTGGACCGGGTGGTCTTCACGCCGCGCTGGGAGACGGTGGTCACGCCGATCGTCGACTGGCTGGCCGCCCGCTCGGACGTGGACACGGGCAAGATCGCCCTGACCGGGCTGAGCATGGGCGGATGCCTGGCCCCCAGGGCTGCCGCCTTCGAGAGCAGGATCGCCGCTCTGGTGGCGATGCCCGGCGTGCTCGCGCCCTGGCTGGGCTTTCCTCCGGAGATCCGGGAGATCCTCACCCCGGACAAGGAGGAGACCAACACCATCTGGAACAAGGAGGTCGTCCCCGAGCTGCCTCCGTCCGCGGCCGCGACGTTGAAGAAGCGCATCGAGCCCTTCTCGGTGCCGGCGATGCTCGACGCCCGCGAGGGCAAGATGTTCACCGACTTCTCCACCCCCGCCAGACTCATCGAGTCGCTGGACATCACGAGCGTCGTGGGCCGCATCAAGATGCCCACACTGGTCCTCGACTACGACGACGAGCAGTTCTATCCGGGCCAGCCGCGCCAGATGTTCGACAAGCTGACGGGCCCGAAGGACTACGTGAAGCTCACCGCGGCCACCGGCGCCCAGCTGCACTGCTCCCCGATGGCCCCGCAGCAGCACTGCGAGGTCGTCTTCGACTGGCTGCAGGAGAAGCTGTCAGGCAGCTGACCTCTGCGGCGACCTCGCGGCCCTGGCCTCGCCGCCTTGGCCTCGCGGTGCGCTAGAGCACCTCGTCACAGGCGGTCCGCAGCCTCCGTACCCCCTCGGTGATCTCCGCCGTCCCCGCGACGCCCGCGAAGCTCAACCGCAGGTGGGCGGCAGGGGGTTCGGCGCAGAAGTAGGGGCGGCCGGGGGTGACGGCGACGCCTGCGCGGAGGGCTCCCGCCACCAGGGCTGCCTCGTCCGTGCCGTCGGGCAGGCGGAGCCACAGGTGGTAGCCGCCGGACGGGATGTGCGGCAGGGCGAGTTCGGGCAGGTGCAGGCTGAGCGCGGCGGTCATCGTGTCGCGGCGGTTCTTCAACTCGGCCGACACTGACCGCAGATGGCGGGGCCACGCGGGCGAGCCGACGAGCTCGAGCGCCGCCTCCTGCATCGGTCCCGGTACGAAGAACGTGTCGACGACCTGGATGGCGCGCAGCCGCTCCAGGACCGGGCCCCGGGCGGCGAGGGCGCTGACGCGGAAGCTCGGCGAGGTGACCTTGGTCAGCGAGCAGACGTGTACGACGACTCCGTCCGGGTCGTCGGCGGCCAGCGGCCGGGGCAGCGGCCCGGCGTCGGCGTGGACGAGACGGCGTACGAAATCGTCCTCGACGACGAACGCGCCCGCCTCTCGTGCGATCCCCAGCACCTCGCCGCGCCGCTCGGGAGCGAGCACCGCGCCCGTCGGATTCTGGAACAGCGGCTGGCAGACGAACACACGCGCGCCCGTCGCCCTGAACGCGTCGGCGAGCAGACGCGGCTTCACACCGCCGGAGTCCACCGGAACCGGCACCGGCCGCAGTCCGGCCGCGCGGGCGATGGCCAGCATGCCGGGGTAGGTGGGCGATTCCACGAGGACCGGTGCGCCGGGTGGAGCGAGCGCCCGCAGAGCGGTGGTCAGCGCGGACTGCCCGCCTGCGGTGATCAGTACCTCCGCGGCGCTGATGGCGCCCCCGATCCCGCGCGCGAACCACTCGCGCAGCTCGGCGACTCCGTCCACGGGCGGCCGGCTCCATGCCCCGGGCCGCCGCCCGGCCCGGGCCAGCGCCGCCGCCATCGCCCGCTCGGGCTGCAGCGATGCGTGCAGATAGCCGCCGTTGAACTCGATGACTCCGGGCGGCGGCGCGGAGAGGCTGACGAGGACGCCCGAGGCATCGACGGTGCGCGGTACCGCTTCGGCGGTGGCGTCGGCGCTGAGCGACACCTCCTGCCATGAGGTGTCGCCGACGGGGGCCGCGGCGGTGCGGGGCTGTGCGCGGAAGGCGCCGGCTCCCGGGCGTGTGACGACCAGCCCCTCGGCGACGAGCTGCGCGAGGGCCCGTGACACGGTCACCGGGCTCACGCGGAAGCGCTCGACGAGCACCCGGCTCGACGGCAGCTTTCCGCCTGGAGAGTAGCGGTCAAGCTCATCCCGCAGCTGTTTCGCCAGCTCATCCACACTGCTACGCTCTTGCATGAGAGCACACGATAGCGCTACTTCAGCCACTGCGATAGCGGTCGACGGCGGCGCTCCAAGCCGTCCGGGCCCCGAGCAGACCGGAACCGGACCGGCTGCCGGCGGCGGCCCCAGCGGACCGGGCCACTCGGCCCGTCGCACCGGAACCCTGCAGGCCGCGCTGGGCGTCACCGCCTTCTCGCTGACCTTCCCCGCCACGGCCTGGGGCCTGGAGGGCTTCGGTCCCTGGTCGCTGGTGACGGTACGCAGTGTGCTGGCAGCCCTGATCGCGGGCAGCTGCCTGCTGGCCCTGCGCATCCCGCTGCCCGACCGCCGTCACTGGGCGGGACTCGCCGTCGTCGCCGCCGGTGTCGTCCTCGGGTTCCCGCTGCTCACCACGCTCGCCCTCGAGACGTCCACCACCGCCCACGCGGCCGTGGTCGTCGGGCTGCTGCCGCTGACGACGGCCGTGTTCTCAGCGCTGCGCACCGGTGCCCGGCCGTCCCGCAGCTTCTGGGTGGCGGCGGCCGCGGGTGCCGCGGCGGTGCTCGTGTTCACCGTGCAGCAGAGCGGCGGGGCGCTCACCTCCGCCGATCTGTATCTCTTCGGGGCGCTGCTGGTCTGTGCCGCCGGCTACACCGAAGGCGGCCGGCTGGCCCGCTCGATGCCCGGCTGGCAGGTCGTCGGCTGGGCGCTGATCCTCTGCCTGCCGCTCGCCGTGCCCGGCGCCCTGATCGCCCTGGCGTACGAGCCCGTCCACCTCACCGCACACAGTGTGGCGGGGGTCCTGTGGGTCGCGGCCGGGTCGCAGTTCGTGGGCCTGGTGGTGTGGTACCGGGGCATGGCGGCGATCGGCATCCCCAAGGCCAGCCAGTTGCAGCTCGCTCAGCCGCTGCTCACCCTCGTCTGGTCGGTGTTCCTGCTCGGCGAGACGCTCACACCGGCCGCCCCGCTCACGGCCGTCGCCGTGCTCGTGTGCATCGCCGTCACACAATGGGCGCCCGTCGAGAGGTCCAAGCACCGCCACCGGTCGTAGACTGACGACCACGGACACGCCACGGAACGCTGGCCCCGGACGGGACTCCCGACGGGCCGCCCGGCTTTCGACGGGCCACCCGAGGGGGATCCCCGAAGGGACGAGGAGGTCACTCCTATGCGCGCAACTCAGGGCGACCATCTGGTGGTGCACGGCAGGATCGTCGGCCAGCACGACAAGGTCGCGGAGATTGTCGAAGTACTGGGCGCGGACGGCAACCCGCCCTTCCGCGTCCGGTTCGAGGACGGGCACGAGGCCGTGATGTCGCCGGGCCCCGACTCCGTCGTACAGCACAAGGACCCGAAGCAGCAGTAACCAGGAGCGCTCGGCGCTGCGCGGAACCCGGGACGGTGGCTCAGCGCGGCGCCCGGGCCCGCACGGGGTAGTGGTCGCGGACGACGCGCGCCATGGCGCCGATCCTGTCCTCGGCCACTTCCTTCGCCGAGAAGAACACATGCCCGCCCAGCTCGGGGAAGGCGTTGCCGAAGGTCAGGTGCCGGGAGAGCTCGGCCGGGTTCTGCCATGCCGCGGGCTGGGCCGGGTCGCCCGCCTTGTACAGGGCCTCCCCCGCGTACAGCCGCACGCCCGTTCCGCGTACCACGGCGGTCCACCACGGCAGGAGCTTCGCGTAGTCGGCCGCGGCGAAGCCGATGTGCCAGTACAGCTGCGGGCAGATGTAGTCGATCCAGCCGCTGCGCACCCATTTCCGGGTGTCGGCGTGCAGATCGTCGTAGGTCTGAATGCCCGCCCGGGTGTCCGATCCGAGCCGGTCGGTGCTGCGGTTGCGCCACACCCCGAACGGGCTGATCCCGAAGCGGACGCCCGGCCGGACCTGCTTGATCCGCGCCGCCATCTCGCGCACCAGCCGGTCGGTGTTGTCGCGCCGCCAGGCCGCACGGTTGGGAAAGCCCGACCCGTACCGCCGGTACGCCGCGGCGTCGTCGAAGACCTGCCCGGCCACCGGATACGGGTAGAAGTAGTCGTCCCAGTGCACGGCGTCGACGGGATAGCGGCGTACGGCGTCGAGCATGGCGGTCTGTACGAAGTCCCGTACCTCGGGCAGCCCGGGGTTGTAGAAGAGCTTCCCGCCGTACTTCACGACCCAGCCGGGGTGCTGGCGCGCGGGATGCCTCGTGGACAGCCGGTCCAGGTCCCCGTGGTTCGCCACCCGGTAGGGGTTGAACCAGGCGTGCAGCTCGAGGCCGCGCCGGTGCGCCTCCGTGACGGCGGTGCCCAGCGGGTCCCAGCCGGGGTGCCTGCCCTGGACCCCGGTGAGGGACGAGGACCAGGGCTCGTACGACGACGGCCAGAACGCGTCCGCGGTGGGGCGCACCTGCATGATCACGGTGTTGAGGCGGCGGCTCACGGCCCTGTCGAGGTGCCTCAGCAGCTCCGTGCGCTGCTGGGCGGCGGTCAGGCCGGGGCGGGAGGGCCAGTCGCGGTTGGCGACGGTCGCGAGCCACATGCCGCGCATCTCGGTGACTGCCGCCGATGAGCCGGGCCCGCCGCCCGGTGTCGCCGCCGCGTCCGCCGCGGTCGCCGCCACGTCCCCCGCGGTCCCCAGACCCGTGAGAGCCACCGCGGCGCCGGTCGCGAATCCCCTGCGTGTCATACGTCGCATCTGCCCGCCCTCTGTGCAGTGTGTCGGCCGTCCCTCCCCCAGTGCCTTAAGGGCCTGGGAGGTACCCGCATGTCCACCCGGCCCGGGTCGCGACCCCGGCCCGCCGGGCAGCGGCGGATCCGGAGTAACGTGCATGGCCGAGGCAGGCCCCAAAGTATGGAGGCGCTGCCGCCCGAAGATGAGCGAAAGGCACAAGGTGACGGACCCTATGGGGGATATTGCACGCGTCGGTGTGGTGGGCTGCGGCCAGATGGGGGCGGGCATCGCCGAGGTGTGCGCCCGCTCCGGGCTGGACGTCAAGGTCGCGGAGACCACGGGCGAGGCCCTCGAGATCGGCCGCACCCGGCTGTACAACTCGCTCTCCAAGGCGGCCGAGCGCGGCAAGATCACCGAGGAGGAGCGGGACGCCACCCAGGCGCGGCTGAGCTTCACCACCGACCTCGGCGAGTTCGCCGACCGGGACCTGGTGATCGAGGCGGTCGTCGAGAACGAGCAGGTGAAGACGGAGATCTTCCAGGTGCTCGACCAGGTGGTGACCCGCCAGGACGCCATCCTCGCGTCCAACACCTCGTCGATCCCGCTGGTCAAGCTGGCCGTCGCGACCTCGCGGCCCGACCACGTCATCGGCATCCACTTCTTCAACCCGGCACCCGTGCAGAAGCTGGTGGAGCTGATCCCCGCGCTGACCACCTCCGAGGGCACGCTCAGCCGGGCTCAGGTCCTGGTCGAGAAGGTGCTTGGCAAGCACGCGATCCGCGCCCAGGACCGCTCGGGCTTCGTGGTCAACGCCCTGCTCATCCCGTATCTGCTCTCCGCCATCCGGATGTTCGAGTCGGGCATCGCCAGCCGTGAGGACATCGACAACGGCATGGAGCTGGGCTGCGCCCACCCGATGGGCCCGCTGAAGCTCGCCGACCTGATCGGCCTGGACACCGTGGCCTCGGTGGCCTACTCCATGTACGAGGAGTACAAGGAGCCCCTGTACGCCGCTCCCCCGCTGCTGCAGCGGATGGTCGACGCGGGCCGGCTGGGGCGCAAGACGGGGTCGGGCTTCTACACATACGCCTGACCGTCGCCGTACGCGGGCGTTCCGCTTACGCCCCGCGTTCCCGTACGGCCCAGCACGCCACAGCGTGACGCTTACGCACTGTAACGGTTTCGGGCCCGGCGCTCTTCGGAGTGCCGGGCCCGCGCCGTTCGCACACCGTGTGCGCCCCGGGCCCGCATATGCCCCTCGCACACTCTCCCGCCGCGTCCACCAGCAGGGTTGACTTTCCGTGCGCATGCAAGGGATGTACGACTACGGAGAGGAGCGCACCAGTGACCACCGACCCCGAGCATCCCGTGGTCCCGGAAGAACTCGCGGAGTTACGCCGCTGCCTCGAGGTGGGCCTGGCCCGCATCGATGGCGGACTGGCGTTGCTCACGCAGCGCGACGAACAGAGCGAGAAGGATCTGGGCGACCTGGCCGCCCGGGTCGCCGCCCTCGAACACACCCGCTGGCCCGTGCCCGCCGTAGCCGCCCTGGCCGCGGTCGGAGCGCTGGTCGCGGCGGTCTGGCAGGCCCTCGGCGGCTAGCTCCGCTACGGCACACGGGGTGAACCGTCCTGGCCCAGCCTGAGGTGGTGCAGGAACAGCAGCGCCGCCGCCATGTTGGCGGCCGGGACCTCGCCGCGGGCGACCATGTCGGGGACGAGTTTGAGCGGCACCCACTCACGCCGGTCCGACTCGAAGGCGTCCACGGGATGCCCGGTGTACGCGCCCTCGTCGGCCCAGTAGATGTGGTGCACGGCGTCGGTGAGCCCGTTGGAGGGCTCGACGCTCATCAGGTGCCGCAGCGGGCCGGGCCGCCACCCGGTCTCCTCCTCGAGTTCACGGGCGGCCGCGTGGGCGATGTCCTCGCCGTCCTCGACGACGCCCGCGGCGAGTTCCCACCCCCAGCTGTCGGTGATGAAGCGGTGCCGCCACAGTAAGAGGACTTCGTTGGCCTCGTTGACGACGGTGGCCACGGCCACGGGCCGCAGCCGGATCAGGAAGTGGTCGAGGTGCCGGCCGTCCGGCAGCTCGACATCCGCCAGATTGACGCTGAACCAGCGGTTCTCATAGACGGTCTGTTCGCTCTGTTTCGTCCACTGCACGGTTCTGCCACCTTCCGCCGAATAGATGGCAATATCGCAGCAGGAGCGTGCTCACAGCAGGGGCGGTAAGGCGTCGTGTGGTAGTACGCGCGCTGATGAGGTCCTTCTAGAGCGGTACGCGCAGTGCGCCGTCGATGAGTTCGGCTGCTTCGGCGGTGCCCGCGCAGCCGCTGCTCACCAGTTGTTCGCGTACCGCGCGGAGTCTGTCGCGCAGCCGCTGGGACTCCATTCCCCTGGCCCGTTCGGCCATTTCCACCGCGGTGGCGGCCGCTCGCTCGGCGTTGCCCTGGCGCAGCTCGATGTGGCTCAGCATGGCCAGCCGGTGGACGCGGCCCCGGTCATGGGCCGGAGTGTCCACCGCGGCCGCCGCGTGCTCCCGCGCCGCCGCGAGATCGCCGAGGCTGAGGAGCGCCTCCGCCACCTGAACATTGACCAGGCCCGGCTGGACGTAGCCGGTCTCGTCCGGCTCGTGGCCGCGGCGGATACGTTCGGCCGCCGACTCGGCACGCCGGATGCAGGCCAGTGCGCTGCTGCCGTCGCCGAGGTGTGCGTACGCCTTGGCCTGCATCGCGTAGAGGTCGGAGGCGAGCGCCGGCGTGATGTGCCGACCCGCCGCGCGCAGCGCCGCCTCCGCGAAGGCGACGGCCTGGCGGTACTCGCGCATGAACAGCGACTGGTTGACGAGCAGGGCGATCACATAGGCGCCGAGCCCCCGGTCCCCACTGGCCTTGGCATGACGCAGGGCCTGGTGGAAGTAGCGCTGGGCGAGACCGTGCGCGTCCGAGTCGTAGGCGCAGATGCCCGCGATGGCCACCAACCCGCCCGTGGCGCGGTGCAGTTGGCGTCCGGTGGCGTCCGCGTATCTGCCGCGCAGCAGCGGCGCGGCCTCGGCGTTGAGGAAGCCGACGATACGGGCGCGGGTCGCGACGCCGCCCGCCTTGCGGTACATCTGCTCGTAGTGCGCCCGGGCCGCGCGCAGCATCTCGAGGTCGGCCGTGCTGACCGGGTGCCTGCCGCCCCGGGAGACGTCGACGTCCTCGGGCGGGTTCTCCCACTCCCATACGGGCATGACCGCGGGCGTGCCGGTGACAGCCGGGGCGCCGAGGATGTGCGGCCGCTGTTGCTCGTCGGAGCGCCACAGGGCGGTGGCCCGGTCCACGAATCCGGAGAGCGTGGTGCCGTTCACCGCTGCCGGTCTGCCCGGTACGCCGAGACCGATGTCATCGAGGGTGACGGGGCGGCGCAGCCGGGCGGCGAGGACCTCGCAGATCAGGTCGGGGACCTGGCCGCGCGGCCGCTGGCCCTTCAACCAGCGGGCGACGGCGGTGTGTTCGTATCTGAGGGCGATGCCGCGCGCCTTGCCGGCCTGATTGACATGGGCGGCGAGCCCCGCATGGGAGATGCCGGCCTCGTCGAGAATCGCGTCGAGCAGGGTGTTGGGCTGCATCGATGCCCTCCGGTGGCTCGGTGCCGGCACGCTGCGTCCGCCCGGGAGCCCACCGGCGGCACGCCGCGGGCCCCGGACCCCCAGCCCGACAGCAGGGCGTCCGTCTTGCCCGGCAGGTTAGCGCGGTGGCGCCGTTCGTGACCCGTATGGAATCCGGACCAGGGCTCCGGACTTCACACGGGGTGTGAACGGAGTGCCCGCATCCGGGGTGGTGTGCGCTCTGTTCCGGCCACTTTCCACTCGCTTGACTGGAATGCCTCGTAAGAGGCCGGCCGGGCCGCCGGCTCCCCCTCGTACAGTGCGGCGGCCCGTCTTCGCGCCGTCCGCCCATGCCGACTGCCCGACACTCCGCGGCAGGGCGGACGGCGCGCCGCGGCGGTGGGTCCTGCGTTCACCGCTGCTCCGCCGGGCCTTCCGTCGGCAGACGCCCCTACCGGCTTCCGGCCGGTTCGCCGGAAGCGGGACGGTGAGCAGGCGGCTCGGCGGAGGCGGGGACCTCAGAGGCCGCCGGACCGGCGGGCGACTCGTCAGACGTACGCGTCCCGGAAGCCGGTTGGCCGGAAGAGGCCGGCCAGGACGTGGGCGGCCCGGAGGCCGATGGGCCCGGGCCCCGGTGGCTCGGTGCGTGTTTGCGTTCATTGCGCATCACGAGGAGCGCCGCGTCGTCGGCCGGTCCCCCGCGGGTGTACTGCAGCAGCCGCGCATACACCGAGCGGATCACGGCCTGCGGCGCGACCTGCCCCGCCTGCACGGCTTCGGTGAGCACGGTCCGCAGGGGGAAGAACCGGCCGGCGGCGTCGCGTGCGTCCTCCACACCGTCCGTGTGCAGGAACAGCACCTCGCCGGGCAGCAGCCGCCCGCACCGCTGTACGGGCAGCTCGTCCGGCAGCGGAAACGGCCCGAGCGGCGGCATCGGCTCCCCACCGGCGACGGGCTCCACGCAGCCGCCCGCACCTACGACGGGCCCGACGCAGCCGCTCACGGCCTCCGCCGCTCCTGCGGTTGCTCGTTCAGGACCCACCGAACCCACCGCCCGCTCGCCCCCGCCCCGCAGCACATACGGCCAGGGATGCCCGCAGTTGAGGGCAACGATCTCGCCGTCCCGGCGGATCTCCAGGAGCAGGACGGTCACGAACTCCTCGGCGGCGGGGCCGTCCGGTTCCGTCGCGCCAGGGGTGCCGCAACCCGGGGATGCGGCGGGCCCGGACGAGGGATGCTCGGCCCGCGCCCGCTCGCGCAGATGCCGGGCCATCGCGCGCTCCAGCCGACGCAGCACGGAGGCGAGATCGGGCTCGTCGTGCGCCGCCTCACGGAAGCTCCCGAGCAGCGCGGCCACAGTTCCGAGCGCGCTCAGCCCATGTCCTCGTACGTCGCCCATGACGACCCGTACGCCGTGCTCGGTCGCCATCACCTCGTACAGATCGCCGCCGACCATGGCACCGCGGTCGGCACAGAGCCGGCCGGCCGCGAGAGCGAGGCCGTCCATACGAGGTGGCAGCGGACGCAACAGCACGTTCTGCGCGGCACCCGCCACCTTGCGGACCTGGCGCAACTCCCGCAGCAGGGCACGGCGAACGTGCAGTACCAGCGCGGTGCCGATGGTGAAGAAGACGGCGCTGGAGACGATCCGCGCTCCCATGTCGCTCTGCTGGGCGAGCGGGCAGGTGAGTTTGTACAGCATCGCGAGGGCGCCCCACGCCGTCGGCAGACCGAGCGTGAGGGTCCGTCGTATCCACTGCGGGCAGCGACCGCGCGTGAGGCACGCCCGGCCCTTGGCCCAGGAGGCCACCAGGGTCCTTGCCGCGGAGGGAGCTCCAGCCTTGAAACGGATCATGGCGCCCCCTAGGCCTAGGACCTGGTTCCCGGTCTGCCTCACGTCGACCTGCCGTGCCTTGGAGGCGGCATGCCCGTCGGCTCAGGCCCGGGGATCGCCTGGGGAGAGCGCAGCAGCGAGCAGGCCGTCTCCGCGGCCGGACCGATTCTTTCGACCGGCCGCCCCGATCGAGACCTCTCGCTGCGACTTCCCACCCGAATGAGTGAGGGGCACATCCAGTCCTCCGGATGCGCCCCTCACCAGGGACTATGCACGTGGCACTGCGCACGTGCGCAGTGCCTTACGCCCCGCGCAGCACCGCCCCCGTGCGCTCGGCCGCCAGCGCGACCGCCGCGTCGCGGGCCGCGGAGGCCTCCTCGACGGTCAGCGTGCGGTCGGCGGCGCGGAAGCGCAGCGCGTATGCCAGAGACTTCTTGCCCTCACCGATCTGCTCACCGGTGAAGACGTCGAACAGCCGGATGGACTCGAGGAGTTCACCCGCGCCCTCGCGCAGCGTCTTCTCGACCTCGGCGGCCGGGACGGCCTGGTCGACGACCAGCGCGACATCCTGCGTGGCCACCGGGAACGAGGAGATCTGCGGGCCCTGCGGAAGGCCGTCGCTCGCCCGCTGCAGCAGGTCCAGGTCCATCTCCATCGCGCAGGTGCGCTCCGGCAGACCCATGGACTTCACGACGCGCGGGTGCAGTTCACCGGCGTGGCCGACGAGGGTCTCCTCGCCGTCCACCGTGGCGAACAGCGCGGCGCAGCGACCGGGGTGCCAGGGCTCGTGCTGGTCGGCGCGGATGTCGAGCCGCACGCCCGCCTCGCCGGCCACGGTGCGGGCCGCCTCGATCGCGTCGGCCCAGGTTGCCGGGTAGCCCTTGCCCCACCAGCCGGCCTGCTCCCGAGCCCCGGCCAGGACGACGGCGACCCGGCGCGGCTGCGACGGCAGCGCGGCGTTGAGGCCGGCGATCTCCTCGTCGGTGGGACGCCGGTCCACGGGCAGCCGGACCGGCACGGGCTCCTCACCTGTCGGCCGGAAGACCAGACCGGTCTCGAAGAGCGCCAGGTCGTGGCTGCCGCGCCCGTCGTTGCGCCGCAGCGCACCGAGCAGGCCCGGCAGCAGCGTCGTACGGAGGGCGGGCTCCTCGTCGGAGAGCGGGTTGACCAGCTTCACCGTGCGGCGGCGGGCGTCCTCGGCGGGCAGCATGAGCTGGTCGAGGACCGCCTCACCGATGAACGGGTAGTTCGGCGCCTCGACATATCCGGCGCCGGCCAGGGCGCGGCCGACGCGGCTGTGCAGCCGCTGGCGCGGGGTCAGGCCGAGCCCCGCGGGGGGCTTGGGCAGGGTCGAGGGCAGGTTCTCGTAGCCCTCGAGCCGGATGACCTCCTCGGCCAGGTCGTTCGGGTCGGTCAGGTCGGGCCGCCAGGACGGCGCGGTGACGACCAGTTCGTCCTGCCCGTAGACGTCGCAGCCGACCTCCTGCAGGCGGCGTACGACGGTCTCGCGGCCGTAGTGGACGCCCGCGACCTTGTCCGGGTGGTCGGCCGGGATGGTGATGGTGCGCGGCTCGGACGGCGCGGCGACCTCGGTGACACCGGCGTCGGCGGTGCCGCCCGCGAGCAGCACCAGCAGGTCGACGGTGCGCTGGGCGGCGGCCGACGCGGCGGCGGGGTCGACGCCGCGCTCGAAGCGGCGGGACGCCTCGGACGACAGCTTGTGGCGGCGGGCCGTGCGGGCGATGGCGATCGCGTCGAAGTGCGCGGCCTCGATGACCACCTCGGTGGTGCCCTGGATCTCGCCGGTCTCCGGGTCCGTGACCGAGTCGGCGATCTCGGTGTTGGCGCCGCCCATGACGCCCGCGAGGCCGATGGCGCCGCGGTCGTCGGTGATCACCAGGTCCTCGGCGTCGAGGACGCGCTTCACACCGTCGAGGGTGGTGAACTTCTCGCCCTGCTCGGCGCGGCGCACGCCGATGGCGCCCTGGACGCGGCCCCGGTCGTAGGCGTGCAGCGGCTGGCCGAGCTCGAGCATCACGTAGTTGGTGATGTCGACGGCGAGCGAGAGTGGACGCATCCCGGCCTTCTGCAGGCGGCGCTGCAGCCAGATCGGGGAGCGCGCCTCCGGGTCCAGGCCGGACACGGTGCGGGCGACGAAGCGGTCGCAGGCGCCCGGATCGGAGATCTTCACCGGGTAGCCGTGCGGGTTCGGGGCGGGCACGTCGAGGAGCGCCGGGTCCCGCAGCGGCAGACCGTACGCGGTGGCGGTCTCGCGGGCGATGCCGCGCAGCGAGAGGCAGTAGCCGCGGTCCGGCGTGACGGCGATGTCGAGGACCTCGTCGACCAGCTCGAGCAGCTCGACGGCGTCCTTGCCGATCTCGGTCTCGGGCGGCAGCACGATGATGCCCTTGCTGCCGTCGTCGCCCATGTTCAGCTCGTCGCTGGAGCAGATCATGCCGCGCGACATACGGCCGTACGTCTTGCGCTCGGCGATCTGGAAGTCGCCGGGCAGGATCGCGCCCGGAAGGGCCACGACGACCTTGTCGCCCTCTGCGAAGTTGCGGGCGCCGCAGATGATCTCCTGGGGCTCGCCGGTGCCGTTGGCCTGGCCGACGTCGACCATGCAGTGCCGGATGGGCTTCTTGAACTCGGTCAGCTCCTCGATGGTGAGGACCTGCCCGACGACCAGCGGGCCCTTGAGGTCGGCGCCGAGCTGCTCGACGGTCTCGACCTCGAGGCCGGCCGCAATCAGCTTGGCCTGCAGCTCACGACCGGTCTCGGTGGCGGGGAGGTCGACATACTCCCGCAGCCAGGAAAGCGGGACCCGCATCAGATCTCCATCCCGAAAGGCCGGGTGAAGCGGACGTCACCCTCGACCATGTCTCGCATGTCCTCGACGTTGTGGCGGAACATCAGCATCCGCTCGATGCCGAACCCGAAGGCGAATCCGCTGTACTTCTCCGGGTCGACGCCGCAGGCGATCAGCACCCGCGGGTTGACCATGCCGCAGCCGCCGAGCTCGATCCAGCCCTCGCTGGAGCAGGTACGGCACGCCTTGTCGGGGTTGCCGACCGACTCTCCGCGGCACACATAGCAGAGCATGTCCATCTCGGCGGACGGCTCGGTGAACGGGAAGTAGTTCGGGCGCAGCCGGGTCTTCATGTCCGCTCCGAAGAGCGACTGGACCATGTGGTCCAGGGTCCCCTTCAGGTCGGCCATGGTCAGGCCCTCGTCGACGGCCAGCAGCTCGATCTGGTGGAAGACCGGGGTGTGCGTGGCGTCCAGCTCGTCGGTGCGGTACACGCGGCCGGGGCAGACGATGTAGACGGGCGGCTCGCGGTCGAGCAGCGCGCGGGCCTGCACGGGCGAGGTGTGCGTACGCAGGATGACACCGGACTCGCCGTCGCTGTCACCGCCCTTCGGCCCTTGGACGAAGAAGGTGTCCTGCATCTGCCGGGCCGGGTGGTCGGGCGTGAAGTTCAGCGCGTCGAAGTTGAACCACTCGGCCTCGACCTCGGGGCCCTCGGCGATCTCGTACCCCATGGACACGAAGACGTCCGCGACCCGCTCCATCATCGTGGTCAGCGGGTGGCGTGCGCCGGCCGGTACGCGGTCATAGGGCAGCGTGACGTCCACGGCCTCCTCGACCAGCACGCGCGCGTCGCGCTCGGCCTCGAGCTCGGCCTGGCGGGCGGCCAGTGCCTTGCTGACGGCGCCGCGGGCCTGCCCGACGCGCTTGCCGGCGTCGGCCTTGGCGTGCGGGGGAAGCGCGCCGATCTCGCGGTTGGCGAGGGCCAGCGGGGACGTGCCGCCCGTGTGGGCGACCTTGGCCTCCTGGAGCTGCTCGAGGTCGCCGGCGGCCGCGAAGGCGGCGAGCGCCTCGTCCCGCATGCGCTCGATCTCTTCCGGTTTCAGTGCCTCGACCTCGACTGGGTCGTACGACTTGTTCGGTGCCGACATCTCTTCCCGTGCTTCCGATTGGCTGGCTGAAGGCCCCGTCCCGACTCGGGGGGCGCTGTCGCCCAGGAACGCGGACACAAACGTGCCAATGGCCGAGTCTATCGGGGTGAGGTGTGCGATTGAGCCCGCGGGCGGCTGGACCGGCTCAGAGCAGATAGGCCGGGGCGCCCACGGGCAACGTAAATCGGAACTGGGCGCCGCCGCCGGGCGCGCGCCCGACCGTGATGGTCCCGCCGTGGACCTCGACGATGCCCTTGACGATGTACAGGCCCAGGCCGGTCCCGCCGCGTTTGCTGCCCCGCCAGAAGCGGGTGAAGACGCGGCCCATCGACTCCTCGGGGATGCCGGGACCTTCGTCGCTCACGGTGACTGCCGTTCCTGCCGACTGGTTCTTGAGGGGCGCGGACGCCACCTCGATGGTGACGGTTCCCTCGCCGTGCCGCACCGCATTTTCCAGCAGGTTGCTGAGCACCTGGTCGATCTTATCGGGGTCGGCCCACAGATCGGGCAGCGGGTGTTCGATCCGTACGAGGAAGCGGTCGGCCGACTGGCCCGCGGCCACGTGCGCCTGGATGTGGCGGGCCACGGCCGCCCCGATGTCGACGGGCTGCCGGCGCAGCTCCATCCGTCCGGAGTCGATACGGGAGATGTCGAGGAGCTCGGCGATCAGCCGGGTGACGCGGTTGGCGTCGGCGTCGACGGTCTCCAGCATCAGCCGCTTCTGGTCGTCGGTGAACCGCTCCCACTTGGCGAGCAGCGTCGCTGTGAAGCCCTTCACGGAGGTGAGCGGCGAGCGCAGCTCATGGGCGACAGTCGCTATCAGCTCGGCGTGGCTGCGCTCGGTGCGGCGGCGCGCCTCGGTGTCACGGAGCGAGACGACGACGCGGCGCACGGGCCCGGTGGGCGCGGTACGCACGTACCGCGCGCAGACCAGGACCTCGCGGCCGCCCGGCAGCAGCAGATTGCGCTCGGGCTGCCCGACACGGGTGGCGAGACCGCCGTACGGATCGGTGAGCCCCCACCAGCGGCGGCCTTCGAGGTCCTCCAGGGGGAGTACACGCTCCAGAGGGCGGCCGATCGCGTCGGCACGGCGGACCGCCGTGATACGGGAGGCCGCGCGGTTGAAGCAGATGACGCGGCCGTCCTCGTCGGCGACGACGAGGCCGTCGGGCAGGTCGTCGGGGGCGATTCCCAGGTTCTCCAGGTCGTCCAGGGCGTCCGGGACGTCCGGGCCGCACGAAGGAGGGGCGAAGGCCCTGCCTGCCTCCGCGGTCCTGCCTGTGCCGACAACCATCCCCGTACCCCACCTCTCGAACCGGCAGTGGGCCCCCGAGTGCGTCACCCTACTAGGCGTCGGTGACACGACGACACCCTGTGAGCGCGCGCCGCACAAGCGTGCGGTCGACGCACGGGCGCACCGCTGCTCAGCGGTTCTGCCCGGATGCCGTGGCGCGGCACCCGCCGGCGGCCCGCTGGGCACGGGCGGAGGCGTAGAGACATACGGCGGCGGCGGTCGCGAGGTTCAGGCTCTCGGCCTTCCCGTGGATCGGCACGCGTACGACGGCGTCGGCGAGGTCGCGTGTCTCCTCCGGCAGGCCCCAGGCCTCGTTGCCGAACACCCAGGCGGTGGGGCCGCCCATCGTGCCGTGGTCGAGCTCGGTGTCGAGGTCGTGCTCCCCGGCGCCGTCGGCGGCGAGGATGCGTACGCCCGCGTCCTTGAGCCCCTGGACGGCCCGCTCGACGGGGACGCCGACCGCGACGGGCAGATGGAACAGCGAACCGACGGAGGCGCGCACCGCCTTCGGGTTGTACAGGTCGACGGAGGCGTCGGTGAGGACGACGGCGTCGGCTCCGGCGGCGTCGGCGCAGCGCAGCACGGTGCCGGCGTTGCCGGGGTCGCGTACATGCGCGAGGACGGCGACCAGGCGGGGACGGGCCGCGAGGATGTCGTCGAAGTCCGTGTCGAGGAACCGGCACACACCGACGAGGCCCTGCGGGGTGACCGTCGTCGAGATCTCGCCGATCACCTCGTCGGCGGCCAGGTGCACGTGGGCCCCTACGGCCCGGGCGTCGCCGACGATGTCGGCGTACCGCTCGGCGGCCTCGACGGTCGCGAAGAGCTCGACGAGCGTGGGCTCACCGCCGTCCCGGTACCGCACGGCCTCCCGGACCGCCTGCGGCCCCTCGGCGAGGAACCGGCGCTCCTTCCCACGGAAGTTGCGCCTGGCCAGCCGCTTGGCAGCGGCGACACGCGGCGAACGGGCGGAGATCAGCTCGGGGCCGGGCATGGACTCACTTTCGAGTGACGCGAACCGTTGGGGGCAGGCGTTCCGCAGGGCTGGGGGCACCTCCCACGCCCTTAAGGCAGTGGGGGAGGGTGGGCACAACCCACGACGCACGGTGCCTCTTACGGTTAGAGGGAGCGGGCTGACGGGGCCCGGACACAACCGGACCCGCAGGCCCAAGGCCTGCGGGTCCGGGAGCGCTCTGGGCTCGGCGAGCCGTCAGGCCGCCGTCTTCGGCGCGTTGACGTCGCTCGGCAGCGCCTTCTGCGCAACCTCGACGAGCGAGGCGAACGCGTTCGCGTCGTTCACGGCCAGCTCGGCGAGGATCTTGCGGTCCACCTCGACGCCCGCGGCCTTCAGGCCCTGGATGAAGCGGTTGTAGGTGATGCCGTTGGCGCGGGCAGCGGCGTTGATGCGCTGGATCCACAGCTGACGGAAGTCGCCCTTGCGCTTCTTGCGGTCGTTGTAGTTGTAGACGAGGGAGTGGGTGACCTGCTCCTTCGCCTTGCGGTAGAGGCGCGAACGCTGACCGCGGTAGCCGCTGGCCTGCTCGAGGATCGCCCGGCGCTTCTTGTGGGCGTTGACTGCCCGCTTGACGCGTGCCACTTCTTAACTCCTTGTAGCGGGGCCGTGGTGTGTCGTCACACGACCCGGTATCGAATGGGTCCCGGTCCTGGCGTCGCACGGCCCCCGGTCATCGGGGGCCACGACGTCACTTGCCGAGAAGCTTCTTGATCTTCTTGGCGTCGCCCGGGGCCATCTCGGCGTTGCCGGTGAGGCGACGCGTCAGTCGGGACGACTTGTGCTCGAGCAGGTGGCGCTTGCCGGCGCGCTCACGGAGCACCTTGCCGGAGCCGGTGACCTTGAAGCGCTTGCTGGCACCGCTGTGCGACTTGTTCTTCGGCATAGCGCCGTTCTCTCCTCGTCAGTGGCGCTCCGATGCCCGGTCTTTCAACCGGGCATGCGGGGGAGCGTCAGATGTTTCGGTTGACATCCCTGGACTGGTGTCCCGGGACCCTTGGACCCCCGGGACTCGCGTCCTGGGATCAGGCCTCGGCGGAAGCCTCGGCCGGGGCCTCGGCGATCTCCTCGGCGGCGTTCTGCGAACGGCCGGGGTTGGCCTTTGCCTCCGCCTTGCGGGCCGCCTGGGCCTCACGGGCCTCGGCCATCGCCTCGGTCTTCTTCTTGTGCGGCCCGAGGACCATGATCATGTTGCGGCCGTCCTGCTTCGGGTTCGACTCGACGAAACCGAGGTCCTGGACGTCCTCCGCGAGGCGCTGCAGCAGCCGGTAACCCAGCTCCGGCCGGGACTGCTCGCGACCACGGAACATGATCGTGATCTTGACCTTGTCGCCCTGCTTGAGGAACCGGACGACATGACCCTTCTTGGTGTCGTAGTCGTGCGGGTCGATCTTCGGCCGGAGCTTCATCTCCTTGATGACCGTGTGCGCCTGGTTCTTGCGCGCCTCACGGGCCTTCATGGCCGACTCGTACTTGAACTTCCCGTAGTCCATGAGCTTGCACACGGGCGGACGGGCGTTCGCCGCGACCTCGACCAGGTCCAGGTCGTACTCCTGCGCAAGCTCCAGTGCCTTGGCAAGCGGCACAATGCCCACCTGCTCGCCACTGGGACCGACAAGTCGCACCTCGGGAACGCGAATCCGGTCGTTGATGCGGGGCTCGGCGCTGATGGATCCTCCTCGGTAGCACCACGCGGCAGTCTGGCGGACAGCCGCGTAACGTCTCTGTTCGTGAGACCTAACCGCGCCGGCGCATGAAAAATGCCCCGGACGATCACATGCGGGGCTCCTAGCACTACCGGAACACCGTCGCGTGACAGCGGGGCGCATCGGGCGGACATCGCCCGAAGGGCGAACCGCCTGACCGGTGACCCGCCGCCCCGCTGGGGCGGTCAGGTGGGAGATCGGAGCCTCCACTTGTGGGTCGGGCACGTCGGTGTCCGACCGGTCATTACGGAAGGCTACCAGCTCTCCCGTGACGGGGCTAATCACCGCGCACCGGACTCCCGCGGACTCGCACCCCCGGCGGGAGCCGCCGCGGCTGGGCCTATCGTGTGGGGCATGAACGACGCGACCCCGACGACCGACGCCTCGGCGCCTGCCGACTCCGCGGTGGCTGCCGCCTCTCCGGTGGCTTCCGAGGAGAACCCCGACTTCGACGCCATGACCCGCGACATCGCGGAGGTTCCCGCGGTCGAGGTGATCGTGACGGTCGCGGTCAACCTGATGAGCGCCGCCGCCGTGAAGCTCGGCCTGACCGAGGACGGCGAGGCGCACAAGGACCTCGACGAGGCACGCAAGCTGGTGCACGCGCTGGCCGGTCTGCTCGACGCGAGCGCGACCGAGATCAGCTCCTTCCACGCGGCCCCGCTGCGCGACGGGCTGAAGTCGCTGCAGCTGGCCTTCCGCGAGGCGTCGCTGGTGCCGGACGAACCGGGCCAGGGGCCGGGCGAGAAGTACACGGGTCCGGTCTTCGGCTGACTCGTCGCGGGCCCCGGCCGACGGGCACGGAAGCGCGCAACGCATGGGGCCCGCACGCTTGAAACCCGTACCAGTCAGCAACAACCGCACACAGGCGTCAGGAACGCACAAACAGGGGCTCGCCCGGTGGTGTCGTCCCGGTCGGCAGTACTGCCAGATCGAGGCCGCGGACCAGGCGGGCCCTCAGTGTGTCGTCGCCGGCGATGCGCTCGGCGATCCGCCGGACCGCCTCGGCCGGTGCGGCGGAGGGATCGAGGACGAGGACGAGGGTGCCGTCGGCGTCACCGGGGCCCAGGTGGGCGCGGAGCACCGCGGGCTCGTCGGCGACGGCGGCGCGCACCGCTTCGGTGACGGCGGGATCGGCGAGCGGATCGGTGGTGGTGCGGCCCTCGGCGAGCGCGAGCAGGGCGGTTCCGGTGAGCTCGTACGGTACGGGGCCCGCGAGGTCGAGCACGATCGTGTCGGCCTTTTCGTGGGCCGCGGCCTGGAGTGCCTGGTGCAGGGGCACGGCGACGGGGCGGGCGGACGGGTCCCACCGGGCCAGGGAGTCGGTGGACGTGAAGGCGGGCAGTGCCGTGCGCGCGCCGGCCTTGAGGGTGGGCACGGCCATGTCGCTGGTCTTCTCGCGGCGCAGGCCGTTCTCGTCCTCCTCGACCTCGCCGAGCACGGCGACTACGGGGACCAGCAGCCGGGCGCCCCTGAGCGCCGCCAGCACCGGCTGCTCGGCCGTCCGGTCCTCGGCCCAGGCGGCGAGCGCGGCGCTCAGCGCGGGGTCGGCCGAGCCGTCGTCGTCGGAGAAACCGGGGTCCGGGATGTTCTTGTTCGCCACGGTCCGACCCTACCGAGCCGTCGGACGGCACCCGCAGGCGGCATGAGTCCGGCTTCTCCTGCCTCGGCAGGCGGCCTTCATGGTCTTCTCTTCATGGTCTTCCCAGTGGGCCCTGAGGCTGGTCTTACCGTCCGCACAGGACGACCGCCGAGCATCCGGGCATGCATCGGCACATACGCACGGTCTGCGCCACCGCCGTCCTCATGGGATCGCTGGTGGGCTGCAGCAGCTCGGTCCTCGACTCGATCGGCATGGCACAGCCCGTGGCCGCCACGTCGTCCACGTCGGCGACCGAGTCGGCGTCAGCTGACCCGTCGCCGTCGGACACCCCTACCGAGGAGGCCACCGTGGACCCCGACGACAGGCTCGCCGAGGCGCTCGCGGATGTGCTGTCGGACGGTGAGGCGCGGCTGTCGGTCGCCGTCGTCGCGCTGGACGGCGGCGACGTCCAGGCGGCGGGGGACGATGACGATGCCGGGAACGACGGCGACGCGGCGGTGTACGGGGACGGCTCGACGTACGACACCGCGAGCATCGTCAAGGTCGACATTCTGGCGGCGCTGCTGCTGAAGGCACAGGACGAGGGACGGCAGCTGACGGCGCAGGAACGCACGTACGCGACGGCGATGATCGAGAACAGCGACAATGCCTCGGCGACGGCGCTGTGGCGCGCGATCGGCGGTGCCGAGGGTCTGAACGCGGCGAACGAGCGGTTGGGTCTGACCTCGACGGAGGCCGGTGAGAACGGCCGCTGGGGTCTTACGCAGACGACTGCCGAGGACCAGCTGACGCTACTGCGGGCCGTGTTCGGGACGACGGGCTCGACGTCGTTCGGCGACACATCGTCGGGGTCGTCGTCCGACCTGGCGTCGTCCGGGTCGTCGTCGGAGCTGAGCGAGGCGTCACGGGAGTACATCCAGGAGCTCATGGGGCAGATCGCCGCTGATCAGGACTGGGGTGTCTCGGCGGCGGCAGGGTCCGGGTGGGCACTGAAGAACGGCTGGCTGCAGCGCAGCACGACCGCGCTGTGGGACATCAACAGCATCGGGCGGGTCACGGTGGACGGTCGGCAGTACCTCGTCGCCGTCCTCTCCGGCGGCAACACGTCCAAGGAGAAGGGCGTCTCCCTGGTCGAACGGGCGGCGAAGGCGGCGGTATCCGCGGTTTCGGAGCCGCACGCGTAGAGCACCCGCGGTGTGCCGGCCCGGCCGCCGGGCGCAGATGCGGACGATGTGCCTGGACCGGCCGCGGGCGGTGCGCCGGACCGACTGCAGGGCGGTGGGCCGACGGCGATGGCCCCGCCCGGCTGCAGGGCCGTGAGCCGACAGCGATGTGCCGGACCGGCTGCAGGGCGCTCGCGGGCGTCGGGTCAGCCGCCCGGGCGGCGAGCCGCGTCCAGGCCGGGGCCGCGTCCTCGTCCCCGCCACAGCACCACCGCTGCCGCCAGCAGCACGGCGCCCAGGCCGCCCGCGAGCGGGCCGATCCAGTCCGTCGAGCCTCCGCCGGAGCCGGAGTCGCTGGGGCCCGGGCCGAAGTACTTCTTGCCGTATGCCGCCGCGCGCAGGTCGTCCGGCGGGAGGTCGGCGCCCTCGCGGATGGCGGCCGCGGGGTCGACGAGGCCGAAGCCGCGGGAGTCGTCGCGACCGTCGGCCGGAGGGTTGCGGGCGGTGTCCTCGAGGAGCTGTTTGATCTGGGCGGGGTCCAGGCCGGGGTGGGCGGCGCGGATGAGCGCGACGGCGCCGGAGACGAAGGCCGCTGCGGCGCTCGTGCCCCAGCCCTCGTAGTAGTCGCGGTCCGGGTTCGCGATGACGACGTCCACGCCGGGCGCGCTGACGGTCGCGTACCAGCGGCGGGTGGAGAAGGACGCGCGCGTGCCGTAGCGGTCGACGGCGGTCACCGCGATCACGCCGGGGTAGGCGGCCGGGTACGAGATGTGGTCGCCCTCCTCGCCGCCGTTGCCGGCGGAGGCGACGACGGCAGCGCCCTTCTTGAGCGCGTACTGGACGGCCGCGTCCTCGGAGGGTTCCGGGTGGGCCGACTTGGAGTCGTCGCCCAGCGAGAGGTTGATGACGTCGGCGCCGTGGTCGGCGGCCCAGCGGATGCCCTCGGCGAGGGCGTTGCCGCGGGTGCTGCGAGCCCTCTTCCGGGACGGGTCGCCGTCCTCCAGGATCACCCGGACCGGGAGGATCTTGGCCTCTGGAGCGACGCCGAGCACGCCGTCGGCGTTGCCCACGCCGTGTCCGTGGCCCGCGATGATCCCGGCCATGGCGGTGCCGTGCTGCGCCCAGGACTTGTCGCCGCGCTCCGCGCCGAAACCGACCATGTCCTTGCCCTGGAGCACGTTCCCCGCGAGGTCGGGGTGCGTGCCGTCCACACCGGTGTCCAGGACGGCGACGGTGATGCCCTTGCCCTTCGTCGTACGCCATGCCTCCTGGGTGTGGAGCGCCTCCAGGCCCCACTGGCGCGCGCGGATCGTGTCGGCGTGGGCCGCGGTGGCGGGGAGCAGGGCGAGTACGAAGGCGAGGGGGGCGGCCAGGAGGGCGGGCCCGATGCGCTTCATGAGGGTTTCTCCGTGGCCGCGGTGACGGTCTTGCGCAGGCTCCGCTCGATACGGTCGGCGAGTCCCTTCGCCTCGTGGCCCAGACCCGCCTGGGCGGGGGCCGTGGTGGCGCCGGACTTCATGGCGGCAGCGGCGGGCTGCGGTTCCTCGACGGTGCGGCCGTCGGCGAAACCGGAGACCGCGTAGACGACGACCGGGGCGTCGGTGAGTACCGAGATGGTCCACGACGCCCGCTGGTCGTCGCCGAAGTCGTCGGCGACCGTGCCCTTCGCCGGGTACGGATGGGGCATCAGGTCGGTGCGCCGGTCGAGCCCTTCGTCCTCGAAACGGGTGTGCAGCGCGCCCATGCCCTCGGCATCGGCCTTGGTGAACATGAGTCCGACCGTCGTGACGTTGCTGCGGGTGGCGTCCGTGTAGGTGGCGCGCAGCAGGCGCAGGCAGCCGACGGGAGCCAGCGCCTTGTGCAGCAGCGGGTCGAAGGCGGTCTTGCACCCGCTGTCCGGGGCGACCGCGATCCGCGTCCAGACGCGGTCGGCTCCGCCCGGGCCCGTGCCCTCGCCCTTGACGACGGGCGGGAAGAGCTGGTCGACGGGAACGCTGTGCCACAGATCGCCGGCCGCCGCGAAGGAGCTCTGGCCGCCGGCCGCCGCGGAGCTGTCTCCGGTCAGCCAACTCCCGGTCGCCGCGCCGCCGATGAGCCCCAGGCCGAGCACGACGCAGGCCACGGCGGCCGCGGCCCGCGTCCGGCTCCGCGCCGCCACGATGGGCCGCAGTCGTGTGGTGTCGTCGTCGTACGCCTCGGGCTGCGCGAAGAAGACGTACGGCCGTCCGGCTCCCGGGCCGGGCGTCGGACCGACGGCGTGGGTGGCGGTTCCATCCGCAGTGCCGGTGCTCGCGGTACGGGCGGTACTTGCAGTACGTGAGGGCCCTGGAACCGTCGGGAACGCGGGCGTAGGGCCGGTGGCGTGTGGGAACGCGGCGATGGGCATACCGGCGGCCGGGGTCGTGGCCGAGGACGCGGCAACCGGGGCTCGGGGGGCCGCAGTCTCGGCGGACGACGACGCCGTCGCGCGCGTTCCGGCGCTACCCGGTCGGCTGTCGTCCGTGATGGGGCGCAGACGGGTGGTTGTCTCGGCGGGCCGCTCCGCGGAAGCCACGGACGACCCGGAACCGGGCAGCCCACCCTTCGGCCCGTCGTCCTCGGACGCCGGGCCCGACGCCACGCGTCCGGCCACGTCGTCCTCCGCCCGCGCGGGCACCACGGCCTGAGCCGCCGACCGGGCCGGAGGAACCAGCGGACGCGCGGGTGGAGTCGGCGGGGGCGGCGGGAAGGCGGCGTCCCGGGCACCGGCGCTCGGAGGTGCGGTGGGCCGAGGCGGTACGACCGGGCGTACGCCGTCGCCGGGGCGTGGGCCGTCACCGGGGCGTGGGCCGTCACCGGGGAGTGCCCCATCGACCGGGCTTACGCCTTCACCGGGGCGTGCCCCATCGACCGGGCGTACGCCGTCCGCAGGGCGTGCCCCCTCGACCGGCCGTACGCCGTCGCCGGACGCCGTGCGGCCGGACCCGCCTGCGTCGCTCCACTCGCCGGCTCCAGGAGCGACCGTCGGTCGCGGCGGCACAGCCACCGGCGGGCGCGGTGGAACTGCGGGAGCGACAGGTGCGGCATCCGGTGCGGCATCCGGGAGGCGCGTCGAACCAGTCGGTGTCGGCGGTGCGTTGGTGGTGCGCGCTGATCCGCTCGGTGCCGACGAGGGGGCCGAGATGGTCACTGATCCCGTCGATGCCGACGAGGGGTCCGGGGGGCTCACTGATCCCGGCGGTGCCGCTGGGGCTTCCGGGGGGCGCATGGAACCCCCCGATGCCGACGGGGCGTCAGGGGTGCGCACGCAATCCCCCGAGGCCATCGAGGCATCAGGGGCGCGCACGGAACCCGCCGATGCCGACGAGGCATCCGGTCCGCTCACGGAACCCCCCGAGTCCGGCGCCGTTTCCGGACGACGCACCGATCCCGGATGTGCCGCCGGGGCCCCGGGGAAGGGCGCCGGGGGTGGTGGTGCATCCGGGAAGCGCGCCGAAGCTGCCGGGGGCGGCGGGCCCGCAGGCGCGGCCTTCTCCCATGCGGCTGAGGTGGGCAACGGCAGCGGGAAGCGGGCTCCGTCTTGCGTCGGCTGCGTCTGTTCGCCACTGCGCCCGGCTGCCTGCGCGCCTTCCGGGAGACGGCCCGAACCGTCCGCGGACACCGCCGCCTCGCCCTCCACCGAGCGCACATGATCCGCAGAACCCTGCAGCCCTCCGGCCTGTGCCGCCGCCCGGTCCGGATCAGCCGACCGGGACCCGTCCGTCTCCGGCAGCCGGGGCTCGCCCCGTTCCGGGCGCTCTTCCGAAGCCCGGGACCGGGCACCGTCCAGGCTCGCGTCCGCAGGTGTACGAGGAGGTGTCGCCGGGCGCGGCGGGGTAGGGGCGCGTCGTGGTTCGGCGCTCATGCACCCCCCGTTTCCTGGTGCCCGGCCGCGGCCCCCGAGGCAGACCGGCCGGGAGCGGCCCGTCGCCCTTCAGGCACAGGCGCGTCGCGTACTTCCCTGCGTGCGCGTCACTCTACGGGCTGACACGGCTCGAACGGGAACCGGTCCCACGGGCCAGGGTGATCTGCCCGGAACATCCCCCTACCCTGCGGTAATCCAGTCTGGCAGGCTTCGGCCATGACTGCCCGTGCCAGCGACCGAGCCCGGTACGACCGGGCCACCGCCCACCTCGAGGCCCCCGTCGCGATCGTGGATCTGGACGCCTTCGACGCCAACGCCGCGGATCTCGTACGGCGGGCCGGAGGCAAGCCGATCCGGGTCGCCAGCAAGTCCGTTCGCTGCCGGGCGCTGCTCGAACGCGTGCTGGCCCGTGAGGGGTTCGCCGGGATCATGTCGTTCACACTCGCCGAGTCGCTCTGGCTCGCGCGTTCCGGGTTCGACGACATCCTGCTCGCCTATCCGTCGGCTGACCGGAAGGCGTACGCCGAGCTGACGAGCGACCCCAAGCTCGCGGGCGCCGTGACCGTGATGATCGACGACCCGGCGCAGCTTCATCTCATCGACGACGCCCGGGACGGCGGTCGCGAGGAGGTACGGGTGTGTCTGGAACTGGACACCTCGCTGCGGCTGCTCGGCGGACGGATACGGGTGGGAGCGCTGCGCTCCCCCCTGCGCTCCCCCGCCCAACTCGCCGAGATGGCCCGTGTGGTGGCTCGTCGGCCGGGGTTCCGGCTGGTCGGCGTGATGGGGTACGAGGGGCACATCGCGGGTGTCGGCGACTCGGTCGCCGGGCGGCCTCTGCGGTCGCGTGCGGTCCGGCTGATGCAGGCGGCGGCCCGGCGTGAGCTCGCCGAGCGCCGTGCGGAGGCGGTACGCGCGGTGCGCGCCGTGGCGCCTGATCTGGAGTTCGTGAACGGCGGCGGCACGGGCAGCGTGCAGCACACCGCCGCCGAGGACGCGGTCACGGAGATCGCGGCCGGCTCGGGGCTGTACGTGCCCCGGCTCTTCGACAACTACACGTCGTTCAGCGGGCGTCCGGCCGCGCTGTTCGCGCAGCCCGTCGTCCGCAGGCCGGGGGTGGGCGTGGTGACCGTGCTGGGCGGCGGGTACCCCGCGTCGGGGGCCGCGGGCACCGACCGGCTGCCGGTGCCGTATCTGCCGGAGGGCCTGCGGTACGACGCCCAGGAAGGGCCCGGGGAGGTGCAGACCCCGCTGCTGGGTAGCCCTGCGGACGATCTGCTGATCGGCGACAAGGTGTGGTTCCGGCACGCCAAGGCCGGGGAACTGTGCGAACGGTTCGAGGAGCTGCACCTGGTCCAGGGGGAGACCGTGACGGCGACCGTGCCGACGTACCGGGGCGAGGGGCGCACGTTCCTCTGAGGCGCCCTGCGGAAGGACATGGTGAGGCGGAATGCCGTCCAGCCGTCGCCCGGCGGCCCCGCCCCGCCGCCGCGTCACCGCGTCGGCCGGTGGCGGGTGCTTCACCGGGCCGGACACGGGACTACAGCGGCGTGACGTACGCCCCCGAAATCCCCCCGTCCACGAGGAAGTCCGTGGCGTTGACGAACGACGAGTCGTCGCTCGCCAGGAACGCCACCGCGGCTGCGATCTCCTCGGCCTCGGCGAACCGGCCCACGGGAATGTGGACGAGGCGCCGCGCGGCACGCTCCGGGTCCTTCGCGAACAGCTCCTGCAGCAGCGGGGTGTTGACCGGCCCGGGGCAGAGCGCGTTGACGCGGATGCCCTCGCGGGCGAACTGCACGCCAAGCTCACGGGACATGGCCAGGACGCCGCCCTTGGAGGCGGTGTACGAGATCTGCGAGGTCGCGGCGCCCATCCTGGCCACGAACGACGCGGTGTTGATGATGGAGCCCTTGCCCTGGCGCCGCATGTACGGGATGGCTGCCTTGCAGCACAGGTAGACGGAGGTGAGGTTGACCTCCTGGACCCGCTTCCACGCCTCCAGGCCTGTCTCCAGGATGGAGTCGTCGTCGGGCGGTGAGATGCCCGCGTTGTTGAAGGCCACGTCGACGCTTCCGTAGGTGTCGTACGCGGTCTTGAACAGCGCCTCCACCTGCTCGGGGTCGGTGACGTCGACCTTCACGAAGGTTCCGCCGACCTCCTCGGCTGCGGCCTTGCCGCGCACCTCGTCGACGTCGCCGCAGACGACGTTCGCGCCCTCCGAGGCGAGCCGGCGCGCGGTGGCGAGGCCGATGCCGCTGCCGGCTCCGGTGATGACGGCGGTACGGCCGACGAGGCGGCGGCAGATGGGCTGCTCAGTCTGCTCGGTCATGAGTGGCTCAGGCCTCCGTGCTGATGAAGACGTTCTTTGTCTCGGTGAAGGCGGTCAGGGCGTCCGGGCCCAGCTCGCGGCCGAGCCCCGACTGCTTGTAGCCGCCGAAGGGGGTCCAGTAGCGGACGCTGGAGTGGGAGTTGACGGACAGGTTGCCTGCCCGCACCGCCTGGGAGACGCGGAGCGCCCTGCCCACGTCGCGCGTCCAGATCGAGCCCGAGAGGCCGTACTCGGTGGCGTTGGCGAGCCGGATCGCGTCGTCCTCGTCCTCGAAGGGCAGGACGACCGCGACCGGCCCGAAGACCTCCTCGACGGCCACGCGCGCGTGCGGGTCGACATCGGTGAGGACGGTGGGCGGGAACCAGAAGCCGGGGCCTTGGGGCGCGGTGCCTCGGATTCCGGGCGCGTCCCCAGCGACGTACGAGGTGACCCGCTCCAGCTGGGTTTTGGAGATCAGCGGGCCCATCTGCGTCTTCTCGTCGGTGGGGTCGCCGACCACGACGGACTCGACGGCCGGGGCGAGGAGTTCCAGGAAGCGGTCGTACGCAGTGCGCTGGACGAGGATGCGGGTGCGGGCGCAGCAGTCCTGGCCGGAGTTGTCGAGGAACGACATCGGCGCGCTGAGGGCGGCCGCCTCGATGTCCGCGTCGGCGAAGACGATGTTGGGGCTCTTGCCGCCGAGTTCGAGAGTCACGCGCTTCACGCGGTCGGAGCACTTCGCCATGATCTGCTTGCCGACCCGCGTCGACCCGGTGAAGACGATCTTCGCGACTCCCGGGTGTTCGACGAGCGCGTTCCCGGCTACCGGTCCCTCCCCCGGGAGCACCTGGAAGAGGTGCTCGGGAAGCCCCGCCTCCAGGGCGAGTCCGGCCAGCCGGAGCGCGGTCAGGGGCGTGGTCTCGGCGGGCTTGAGGATCACCGCGTTGCCCGCCGCGAGTGCGGGGGCGGTGCCCCAGGCGGCGATCGGCATCGGGAAGTTCCAGGGCGCGATGACGCCGACCACGCCGAGGGGTTCGAGGAGTGTGACGTCCAGTCCGCCGGGGACCGGGATCTGGCGGCCGTTCAGCCGCTCCACTCCCCCGGCCGCGTAGTCCAGCAGGTCGCGGACGTTGCCCGCTTCCCAGCGGGCGTTGCCGATGGTGTGGCCGGCCTCGGCGACCTCCAACCGGGCGAGTTCTTCGAGGTGTTCGTCGACGACGGCGGCGAAGCGGCGCAGCGCACGCGCCCGGTCGGCGGGAGCGAGGGCGGCCCACCGCGCCTGGGCATCGGCGGCACGTACGACGGCCGCGTCCACGTCCTGAGCGGTGGCGCCCCGGACGGTTGCGACGACCTCCTCGGTGGCCGGATTGAGTACCTGGAGCTCGCAAGACTCGTACGACAAGAAGGGCCTCACATGCGTTCGAAGGAGCGGCGGAGCTCCCAGTCGGTCACCGCGGCGTCGAAGGCGTCCAGCTCGACGCGCGCCATGTTGCGGTAGTGCGCGACCACCTCGTCGCCGAAGGCGGCCTTGGCGATGGGGCTGGTCTCCCAGAGCTCGGCGGCCTCGCGGAGGGTGGTGGGGACGTGCTCGTAGTCCGCGGCGTACGCGTTTCCGGCGCAGGGTTCCGGCAGCTCCAGCTTCTGCTCGATGCCGTACAGACCGGCCGCCACCAGGCCCGCGACGGCGAGGTGCGGGTTGACGTCGCCGCCCGGCAGCCGGTTCTCGAAGCGCATCGAGCGGCCGTGGCCGACGACGCGCAGGGCGCAGGTGCGGTTGTCGTAACCCCAGGCGACGGCGGTGGGCGCGAAGGAGCCGGGCTGGAACCGCTTGTACGAGTTGATGTTGGGGGCGTAGAGGAGCGAGAAGTCGCGCAGGGCGGCCAGCTGGCCGGCGAGGAAGTGGCGCATGACCTCGGACATGCCGCCCGGTCCGGCACCGGCCATGGCGTTGTCGCCGTCCGCGTTGGCGAGCGAGAGGTGGATGTGGCAGGAGTTGCCCTCGCGCTCGTTGTACTTGGCCATGAAGGTGATCGAGACGCCTTCCTGGGCTGCGATCTCCTTGGCGCCGGTCTTGTAGACGGCGTGCTGGTCGCAGGTGACGAGGGCCTCGTCGTACTTGAAGGCGATCTCGTGCTGGCCGGGGTTGCACTCGCCCTTGGCGGACTCGACGGTCAGTCCCGCGCCCGCCATGTCGTTGCGGATCCGGCGCAGCAGGGGCTCGATACGGCCCGTGCCGAGCACCGAGTAGTCGATGTTGTACTGGTTGGCCGGGGTCAGGCCACGGTAGTTCGCGTCCCAGGCCTGCTCGTACGTGTCCTTGAAGACGATGAACTCTAGTTCGGTGCCGACCTGGGCGCTGAAGCCGTGCTCGGCCAGCCGCTCGAGCTGGCGGCGGAGGATCTGCCTGGGCGCGGCGACCACGGGCGAGCCGTCGTTCCAGGCGAGGTCGGCGATGAGCATGGCCGTGCCCTCGTTCCAGGGGACGCGGCGCAGCGTGGCCAGGTCGGGGTGCATGGCGAAGTCGCCGTAGCCGCGGTCCCAGGAGGACATGTCGTAGCCGTCGACCGTGTTCATCTCCGTGTCGACGGCGAGAAGGTAGTTGCAGCCCTCCGTGCCGTGGTCGAGGACCTCGTCGAGGAAGAAGCGCGCGGCGAACCGCTTGCCCTGGAGCCGCCCCTGCATGTCGGGGAAGGCCAGGACGACGGTGTCGATCTCGCCGCTCGCGACGAGTGCGTGCAGTTCCTCGACACTGAGCGGGGGTGTGCGTTTTGCTGTGCCGTCTGCCACGGGAGGGCCTCCTTCGGTCAGCCGAGGCCACTTAAGGTATTCCTGGGAACCATTGCTTGGGAAGGGCTTCGGAAGGGGGTACGCCCGTATGTCAGGGGCCGACGCCGACGACCGGCTGGCACCGGTGCTCCGGCCGGTGCGGGCCGGCAACGGCTTCGAGGAGGCGCTGGAGCAGATCCTCCAGGTGGTCCGGCTCGGTCTGGTGCCCGGCGGCGGGCGGCTGCCGTCCGAACGCGAGCTGGCCGACCGCCTCGGCATCAGCCGCGTGACGCTGCGCGAGGTACTGAAGGTCCTGCAGGACGAGGGCCTCGTGGAGTCCAGGCGCGGGCGCTACGGCGGCACGTTCGTCGTACCGCGGACCGGCATACCCGGCGAGGACGAGCTGCGGCGGCGCATCGAGAAGACCGACGTCGAGGATGTGCTGCGGTTCCGCGAGGTGCTGGAGGTCGGGGCCGCCGGACTGTGCGCGGCACCCGGGCTGACGGGCGAGCAGGCCCGGCGGCTGCGGGACGCCCTCGCCGGGACCCAAGACGCACCGCTCGCCGACTACCGGCGGCGCGACACGCTGCTCCACCTGACGCTGGCGGAGCTGTGCGGGTCACCGTCGCTGGCCGCCCAGTACGCGGCCGTGCGCGCGCAGGTCAACGACCTGCTGGACTGCATTCCGCTGCTGGTACGGAACCTGGAGCACTCCCAGCACCAGCACACCGCCCTGGTGGAGGCGGTGCTCGACGGGGACGCCGACGGGGCGCGCGAGATCATGCGTGAGCACTGCGCGGGCACGGCGGCGCTGCTGCGGGGTTTCCTGACGTGAGCAGCGGTTGACCGGCACTGTGACGCGGGGCTTGATTTCCGCTGGAGAGTGCCGCAAAGGTTTGACTTTGTTCCATTGAACGCGCCGCGCGCCAGGTCGCAGTCGCACACAGGCGCCACGTACGTCGAAGGGGTGCATGGTGAGTAGCAGGCCGCTGATCGGTGTCAGTACCTATCTCGAGTCCGGGGCCCGCTGGGGCGCCTGGGAGCTGGACGCGGCGCTGCTGCCCGCCGGCTATCCGCGGCTCGTGCAGGCCGCGGGCGGACTGGCCGCGATGCTGCCGCCGGACGACCCCGCGCACGCTGAATCCGCGCTCGCGCGGCTGGACGGGCTCGTCATCGCGGGCGGTCCGGATGTCGAGCCGGTGCGGTACGGGGCGGAACGCGACCCGCGCACGGGGCCGCCCGCCCGCGAGCGGGACGCATGGGAACTCGCCCTGATCGACGCGGCATTGGCGTCCGGCACGCCGCTGCTCGGCATCTGCCGCGGTATGCAACTGCTGAACGTGGCCCTCGGCGGCAACCTCGTCCAGCACCTGGAGGGCCACACCAAGGACGTGGGCGTGTTCGGGCGGCACCCGGTGACGCCGGTGCCGGGCACGCGGTACGCGAACGCCGTCCCGGAGGAGACGTCCGTACCGACGTACCACCACCAGGCGGTGGACCGGCTGGGCGAAGGCCTGCGGGTCTGCGCGCACGCCCAGGACGGCACCGTCGAGGCCGTGGAGCTGCCGGGTCCCCACTGGGTGCTGGGCGTGCAGTGGCATCCGGAGATGGGCGAGGACCTGCGGGTGATGCGGGCGCTGGTCAGCGCTGCGTCTTCCGCAGCCTAAGCGGGTCCCGCGGAGTCCGGTGCGGTTCGGCAGCGCCCCAAAGGGGCGCGCGGCTGTATCGATATGCGGCTCCGCCGCGATGGGGGTCCCCCCTGTTCTGGGGGTCCCCTGCTCGAGCGAAGTCGAGAGCTTGGGGGAGAAGCCGAGAACTTGGGGGGAGCGACCAGCCACAACGGACCCGCGGTCGACGCACCGGACTTCCAGCGGAGCGCTCAGCGCTGTTTCCTCCGCCGCTTCCGCAGGCGCTTCCTGAGCCATTCGAGGGCGGCCTCGCCCTGCGCGTACTGGAAGGCCCTGACCGTCGGCAGTCCGGGCGGGGCGGGCCGGCGCGCCTGCTGCACGAAGAAGCCGGCGAGGGCGGCGAGCACCGAGGTGACACCCCGCGGGTCGGCGTCCTGGCCCAGCGGATGGCTGGTGAACACCTCTTCGGGGTCCGGACCGCCCTGGGCGCGTACGCACGGCAGCATGACGAGGAGGTCGAACCACGGCGCGGCGAGAGACGCATGGGGCCAGTCGACGAAGACGACGCGGTCGTCGGCGGTGAGCAGCATGTTGTCGGCGCGCAGATCGCCGTGGGCGAGCGTGTCGCCTGCGGCGAAGTCGGCCCAGGGGGCGGCCAGTTCGGCGAGATCGTGCAGATGGCGGCGGGCCCACGGGTCGAGCGCGTGGGTGTCCCTCGCGGCGATCAACTGCTCCCATCCACGGAAGGCGTCCGCCTCCCGCTCGGCGACGGTCGGGGCCTCGACCGGGGACGGGCTCAGGGCGTGCGCGAGGTCGTTGACGGCCTCGAGGACTCGGTGGAACTCGTCCTCGCGCCACGGCACATGGGGCTGGTGCCCGACGATGTCCTCGTAGACGAGGGCCACCCAGGTGCCGTCGTCGTACGAGCCGAGGAGGCGGGGCGCCGCTATGGTCTCGGGCAGGGCCGCGGCGTTGCGGGCCTCGGTGCGGTGCATGTCGGGGCTGTCCGGGTTGGCCTCGGCGCTCACCGCCTTCACGAAGGCGCGGCGGCCGTCGGCGAGGCGTACGCGGGCGGCGACGCCCGGTGAAAAGCCGCCGCGCTGCGTGGCCGCGTCGATCACGGGGGCGCCGAGCACGTTGGCGACGGCGCCGCGCACGTGGACCGGGAGGTGCTCCCAGGGGGTGCGGACTCCGCCGGCCGGAGGGGCGGTGAGAGTCATGTCCGCCATGATTCGCGCCCTCTTGGGCGCGCGCTACCTCATTTTTGCGCGTGGAGCGGGGTGGGTGCCCGCCCCCGTCGGCGGGCGCCGCAGCCTGCGGGGCCCCTCAGGCGTGCGGGTCCGCGGGGCGTTGCCGTTACGCCGTTCGGGGTACGGAACGATGCCGGGCGCCCGCCGTCGTGGGGTGTGCCCGCCCTCCCCCGCTGCCTTAAGGGCGTGGGAGGTGCCCCCAGCCCAGCGGAACGATTGCCCACAGCGGTAGCGGCACGGAGGCGGCGCGGCGCCCACAGCGGAGGCGGCGCGCTGCCCACAGCAGTAGCGGCGCGCTGCCCGCTGCGGTAGCGACACGGCGCCTGCGGTGGTATCGGCGCGGTGCCTGCGGTGGTATCGGCGCGGTGCCTGCGGTGGTATCGGCGCGGTGCCTGCGGTGGTATCGGCGCGGTGCCTGCGGTGGTATCGGCGCGGTGCCTGGGGTGGTAACGGCACGGCGCCCACAGCAGCATGCCGCGGCCGTCAAGCGGCGCGCTGCCCGCGGCGGCTAGCCGCACGCTGCTCGCAGTGCTGCGGTCAGGACCCGCGGGGCCTCGCCGAGGGACGGGCCGTACCACGTCAGGTGGCGGCCGCTGACCAGGGCCGCCGGCTGGGGGAAGGACTCCGGGCCATCCTGTTCGGTGAAGCGGTACGGCTCGTCCGGGAGGACGATCAGGTCCGGGGCTGAGGCGTGCAGCTCCCCGAGGGGGATGCGGGGGTAGCGCTCGGGGTGGGACGCGTAGACGTTGTCGACGCCGAGGCGGGCCAGTACGTCGCCGGCAAAGGTGTCGCGGCCCAGGACCATCCAGGGCCGCCGCCAGACGGGCACGAAGGCCCGGATGCGGCGCCCGGATTCCGGGCCCCCGGAGTCGAGCGGCAGGGCGCCGTCCGACCACGCCGTCTCCGCCTCGTCGAGCCAGCGCGGCCGCGTACGCGCCCCGCACGCGGTCAGCACGCGGTCCAGCTCGCGGAAGGCGGCCGGCACGCCGCGGACCTCGGTGACGAGCACCTCGATGCCCGCCGCCCGCAGGGCGTCGAGGTCTGGCTCCCTGTTCTCCTCCTCGTTGGCGATCACGAGGTCCGGGGCGAGTTCGGCGATCCGGTCGGTCTTCGGGTTCTTGGTGCCGCCGATGCGTACGACGTCGAGGTCCGCGGGGTGGCTGCACCAGTCGGTGGCCCCCACCAGCGCTCCCGGCAGCGTCGCCGCGATCGCCTCGGTCAGCGACGGCACCAGTGAGACTACGCGTGCGCCGGTCATGATCACCCCACTTGCTCCACTCGAACGCTCGAACGGATAACGGCATCCGGCTCTCCGAACAGGACCCGATGAACCGGATGAACTGGCTGAATCGGATGAGCACGATGGGCCGGCGGAGAACCGGTCAGCGGCGCGGGTCCTCCGCCGCCTCGATGTACTCCGCGACGGCCACGACGAGCACGCGCGTGTCCGGCACCGTGGCCCGCCAGCGGTGCCGGGCGCCACCGGTCAGATACAGGGTGTCGCCGCGGCCGAGCCGGTAGGCCCTGCCCTCCGCTTCGACCTCGACCGCACCGTCGGCCACGTACATCAACTTGTCGTTGCGGTGGTGGAACTCCCGCCCGGCGTCCTGGTCGCCGGTGAACTCCAGGGCGTGCATCTGGTGGCGGCCCGACACCAGGGGGCGTACGTGGACTTCGCCGACGGGGCCGGGAGCCGCCTCGGCCCGGACGACGGCGACACTGCGCGCCGGGTCGGCGGCGGCGAGCAGCTCCACGGCCGTGGTGCCCAGCGCGTCGGCGACCCGCTGGAGGGAGCGCATGCTGGGGCGCGCACGCTCGTTCTCCACCTGGCTCAGGAACGGCACAGAGAGACCGCTGCGCTCGGCCACGACGGCGAGGGTGAGCTCCAGTGCCCTGCGCCGCCGCCGGACGGCCGCGCCTACCCGAAGGGTCTCTTTGCTGTCGTCCATCGCTTCGGCTCCCTCCTGTGCATCGTCATGGTCGGGCCTGTCACGGTCTCCGGGCACCGGCGGATGTTTCGTCCGGCCCACGTGACCTTACGAGCCCGGTGGAGATTCCGGGCCCTGTTGAGTTCTCTGCACCCTACGCATGTTCGGCAAACGGTTTCATCTGCCCGTCACATGGTTGTCAACACAATGGCGGGTCGTTAGCACTCACCCTGCCGCAGGCCGAGGCCTCACAGCCCGCGCCAGTACAGCAGCTGGCCCGACTCTCCGGGCGCCGCTCCCTCCTGGGGAACGAACAAGCTCATCAGCAGTGCCGGACGGCCGTTCGGAGCAGTGATCAGGGTGGCCGAAGGGTTGGCGAAGGCGCTGCTGCCGCCGTGGGTGCGGATGGCGAGCCGGTCGGCGCGGCCCGTGACGGGATCGTATGCAAAGGTCTGCCAGCTGGCGAAATCGTTACGCCACCTCTGGCCCTCGATAAGCACCACACGCAGGCCGTAGAGCCGCAACGGGGCGCGATCGCCTATGTTCCCGGCGTTGCCCCATGACTGGACGGCCCGGTCGAGGCGGCGGTCGGGCTCGGCGCGCCAGTGGGTGAAGTCCGTGAGCGTTGCGCGGAGTTGGCGGTCGGTGTCGCAGTCCGCCCGGTAGTGCCGGTGATCCGGATGGTGTCGCCCTGGACGGCGGTGATGCTGGGCGTGCCCTCGGCGCAGCGCGAGAGGGTGCGGGGTGCGTCGTACGCCCGGTCGGCCTGCCCGGCGAGAAGCGCGTCGAGGTCGTCGTAACCGCGTACGGCGATGTGGTTGTCCGGATCCTTCTCGTAGGCGAGGACATAGCCGCCCCTCCCGTCGTGGGCGAGGGACGCCTGGTGGGTGCCGGGGCCGAAGTCGTGGCGGCGCTGCCAGTGCAGCAGGTCCGTGGAGGTGGCGACGGACGCGTGGAAGCGCCCGTCGCCGAGGAACGTGTGGTAGACGGCCAGGTAGGTGCCGTCGGGCGCCTGAGCGATCTGCGCGGCGTCCATGGAGCGGCCGGTGTGGTCGGCCACGCCGTAGCGGTACCCGTCCGCGGTGCGTATGTCCCCGGCCAGTTCCGCGAGCCGGGCGGTGGCGATGGAGGCGGGCGCCGCACTCGCCCTCGGTATCTGCGCCAGCACCAGCAGCGCGGCCACGACGACGGCAACTGCGGCGGCGAAGGGAAGGTGCCGGAGGAGGCTGCGGGCAGCGGCGGTCACTGATGTCGTCTTACGGTCGGCGGGACGGGACGGGGCGGGATGGGACTTGTGGGGCTTGCGAGGCAGGCGTGCCATCGAGCGTACGAACGGCCGGCGGCCACGGGAACGAGATGAGAGGTGGGCTTCGCCACAACGGCGACGCCCACCCCTCACGGGAGATCCAGTCGGCCTCCGGCCGAGGCCCGGTCGAAGCCCGGTCGGACTCCGGTCGAAGCCCGCTCGGACTCCGGTCGGATCACTGCCGGACCACTGTCCGACTGAGAATCACTGTCCGACTGCGAATTACTGTCCGACTGCGAATTACTGTCCGACCGCGAATTACTGCGGAGCCATCCGCTCCTCGATCCCCGGGTTCTCCTTCACCCAGGCAGCGACGGCCTCTTCCTCCTGGCCCTTGCCGCGGTTCTTGATCTCGTTCTCCAGGCCGGCGAGCTCCGCCTCGCTCATCTTGAAGTCCTTGATCCACTTCGTCAGCTGCGGGTACTGCTCCGGGAACGCCTTGCTGGCGATGGTGCGGATCGTGTCGCCCTTGCCGAACAGGCCCTTGTCGTCCTTCAGCTTGGTCAGGTCGTACTCGCTGTACGCCCAGTGCGGCGTCCAGAGCATGACCGCGATCGGCTCCTTCTTCGCGTACGCACGCTTGAGCTCGGCCAGCATGCCGGGCGTCGAGCCGTCGACGACCTCGTACTCCTTGTCCAGGCCGTAGCCGGGCAGCACATCGTTCTTGAGCAGGTTCATCGTGCCCGTGCCGGGCTCAATGCCGATGATCTTGCCGTTGAAGGTGTCGCCCTTGCCCTTCAGGTCCTCGAGCGACTTCACGTCCTTGACGTACGACGGGACGGCGAGCTCCAGTGACGTCGGCCCGTACCAGCTGCCGAGGTCGCTGAGGTCGTCGCCGTACTTGTCCCAGTACGACTTCTGCGTGTACGGCAGCCAGCCGTCGAACTGCACGTCGAGCTCGCCCTGGGACAGCGCCGTGTACATCGGGCCGACGGCGAACTGCTTGAGGTTCATCGTGTAGCCGCGGTCCTCGAGGACGTGCTTCCACAGGTACGTGATCGCGATGTCCTCCTCCCACGGGAACCAGGCGACGTTCAGCGTCCGGGCCGCCTCGCCCTGGCCCTTGGCGCCCTTGGCCGACTTCGCGACCGGGGCCCACTTGTCGACCAGACCGGGGTTCTTCTTCAGCCAGGTCTGGACGGCCTCCTGCTCCTTGCCCTTGCCGGACTTCTGGATCTGCGCCTCGAGACCGGTGAGCTGCTCCTCGGTCATCTTGAAGTTCTTGAGCCACTCGGCGACCTCGGGGTTCTCCGAGGCGAAGCCCTTGCGGGCGATCGTGTGGATGTCGTCGCCCTCGCCCCAGGCGCCCTTCGGGTCCTTGAGCTTCTTCAGGTCGTAGTCGCTGTAGGCCCAGTGCGGCGACCACAGCGTGACGACGATGGGCTCCTTCTTGGAGTACGCGCGCTTGAGCTCGGCGAGCATCGCGGGCGTGGAGCCGTCCACGACCTCGTACTCGCCCTCCAGGCCGTACTCCTTGAGGACCGTGTCCTTGAGCATGCCCATCATGCCGGCGCTCGGCTCAATGCCGATGATCTTGCCCTTGAACTCGCCGCTCTTGCCCTTGAGGTCCTCGAGCGAGTCGATGCCCTTCATGTACGAGGGGACGGTGAGCTCCAGCGACGTGGGGCCGTACCACTCGCCCATGTCGTCGAGCTTGTTCCCGTACTTCTTCCAGTACTCGGCGTGCGTCGTCGGCAGCCAGGAGTCGGTCTGGAAGTCGATCTGCCCCTGGGCGAGACCGGTGTAGAGGGGCCCGGCGGCGTACTGCTTGGTGTCGACCTCGAAGCCGCGCTGCTCGAGGATCTCCTGCCACAGGTACGTGGAGGCGATGCCCTCGTCCCAGGGGATGTAGCCGATGTCGACCTGCTTGCCCTTGCCGACGTCCGTGGACGCCGAGGCGGTGTCGGAGGCCGGACCGGAGCCGAAGACGCCCATGCCGCCCGCGACGAGCGCGAGGACGACGACGCCGACGACCGCGACCGCGGGACGCGGCTGGTGGTTCCAGATCTTCAGGCCGCCCACAGCGGCGCGCGCCTTGGCGGCCGCGCGGCGGCCCAGCGGCGAGAGCTGGCTGCCGAGGCCACCGGTCATCCGGTCCAGGTAGATCGCCAGGATGACGATGGCGATGCCCGCCTCGAAGCCGAGGCCGACGTCGAGGTTGCCGATCGCCTCGTTGACCGCGCCGCCGAGGCCGCCGGTGCCGACCATGCCCGCGATGACCACCATCGACAGGCCCAGCATGATCACCTGGTTGACGCCCGCCATGATCGTGGGCAGCGCGAGCGGCAGCTGCACGCGCAGCAGGGTGTTGCGCGGGGTCGTGCCGAAGGCGTCCGCCGCCTCGACGAGCTCCTTGTCGACCTGGCGGATGCCGAGCTCGGTCATCCGTACGCCCGGGGCCAGCGCGAAGATCAGCGTGGCGACGATGCCGGACGGCACGCCCATGCCGAAGAAGAGGATGGCGGGGATGAGGTAGACCATCGCCGGCATCGTCTGCATGAGGTCGAGGACGGGCCGTACGAGGGCGCTGATGGTGTTGGAGCGGGCCGCCCAGATGCCCACCGGCACCGAGATGACCAGCGCGATGATGGTCGCCACCAGCACGAGCGACAGGGTCGACATGGCGTCGTCCCACAGCTCGAGCGAGTCGATCAGCGCGAACCCGGCGAAGGTGAGCACGCCGGGCACGAGGCCGCGCAGCCACCAGGCGATGACCGCGAGGATGCCCACGAGCAGCAGCGGCTCGGGGGCGGACAGGACGGCGTTGATGCCGTCGTACATGCCGTCGACGACCGCCTTGATGGCGTCGAACAGCCAGGCCATGTGGTTGACGAGCCAGTCGACGCCGTCGTTGACCCAGTCGCCGAGATGGATCCTAGGCACCGGCGATCACCTTGCCCTCGGCCTCGTCGCCGCTGCTTGCCGCGTCGTCGGCGGCCTGTGCGGGGGCGGGGACACCGGCGGCGTCCTGCTTCTGGTCGGCGGGCGTCATCGGCTCGCCGAGGACGGCCAGCAGCCGGGCGCGCGGTACGACACCGACGAGCTCGCCGTCGGCGCCGATGACGGCGACCGCCACGCCGCTGGTGGAGCAGGGCGTGAACAGCTCGATGATCGGGGTGTCGGCGGAGACGGTGGCGGGTGCGGCGTCGAGCACGTCCTGCGCGGTGCGCAGTTCCCTGCCCTCGGGCGTCTTCGTGCCGTACGCCGTCTCAGGGTCCGCCATGATCGCGCCCGCGGTCAGTACGCGGGAGCGGTCGACGTCCTGGGTGAACGCGGCGACGTAGTCGTTGGCCGGGGTGACCAGGATGTCCTCGGCCGTGCCGATCTGGACGATGCGGCCGTCGCGCATGACGGCGATCCGGTCGCCGAGACGCATGGCCTCGTTGAGGTCGTGGGTGATGAAGACGATGGTCTTCTTCAGCCGCTTCTGCAGCTCGAGGAGCTGGTCCTGCATGTCGCGGCGGATCAGCGGGTCGAGCGCGCTGAACGACTCGTCCATGAGCAGCAGGTCGGCGTCCGTGGCGAGCGCGCGGGCGAGGCCCACGCGCTGCTGCATACCGCCGGACAGCTCGTCGGGCCAGGACTGCTCCCAGCCCTTCAGGCCCGCGAGCTCCAGCGCCTCGGTGGCGCGCTTCTCGCGCTCCGCGCGCGGGACGCCCTGCACCTCCAGGCCGTACGCGGCGTTGTCGAGGACGCTGCGGTGCGGGAACAGCGCGAAGTGCTGGAAGACCATGCTGATCTTCTTGGAGCGGACCTCGCGCAGCTCGCGCGCGCTCAGCGCGGTGAGGTCCTGGCCGTCGAAGCGCACCTGCCCCGCCGTCGGCTCGAGCAGTCCGTTGAGCATGCGCAGCAGCGTGGACTTCCCGGATCCGGACAGACCCATGACGACGAAGATCTGGCCGGGCTCGACGGTGAAGGACGCGTCGATGACCGCGGCGGTCGTGCCCTCGGCACGCAGCTCGTCACGGTCGGCTCCCTGGCGAAGCCTCTCCACCCCGCTATCGGGTCGTCTGCCGAACACTTTGTACAGGTGCTCTGCTTGCAGCCTGGACACATAAACCTCTCGGGTAGAACGAACACGGCCCGCCTCCCCCGCCGGCGGGCCGTGGAGCGGCACGGGGTCTGCCCGTCTGACCGACCGAGTTCGACCGAGTTGGTTGAAATTGCGACCGGATCCGCTCCGGGAGCGCGCCTGCCCGGGCTTATGCAGGTCAAACGCAAGAGTGGTTCAGTTCACAGGCCCGTCACTTCTGTCACGTAGAGGGTGTGGCATCTCGCGGGCATCGGCGGCCGTGCCGTACGGCGGGGCTGTCGGCCGGGGCAGGGATGGGCTGTCGGCCCGGGACAGGCATGGGCTGTCAGTGCCGTGCGGCATGATGCGAACGTGACTCAGCGAACCCGACGGCTCATGCTCCTCGACACCGCCTCCCTGTATTTCCGGGCCTATTTCGGGGTCCCGGACTCGGTGAAGGCCCCGGACGGCACTCCGGTGAACGCCGTGCGCGGCCTGCTCGACTTCATCGACCGCCTGGTCCGCGACCATCAGCCGGACGACCTGGTGGCCTGCATGGACGCGGACTGGCGCCCGCAGTGGCGGGTCGAGCTGATCCCCTCGTACAAGGCGCACCGCGTAGCGGAGGAGGTCGAGGTCGGTCCGGACGTGGAGGAGGTGCCGGACACGCTCTCGCCGCAGGTGCCGGTCATCGAGGCCGTCCTGGACGCGCTGGGCATCGCGCGCGTGGGCGTCGAGGGGTACGAGGCGGACGATGTGATCGGCACCTATGCCACGCACGCCCCGGGTCCCGTCGACATCGTCACCGGCGACCGGGACCTGTACCAGCTCGTCGACGACAAGCGCGGCGTGCGCGTGCTGTATCCGCTGAAGGGCGTCGGCACCCTGCAGGCCACGGACGAGTCATGGCTGCGCGAGAAGTACGGTGTGGACGGCCCGGGGTACGCGGATCTCGCGCTGCTGCGCGGTGACCCCAGCGACGGGCTGCCCGGCGTGTCCGGGATCGGCGAGAAGACGGCCGCGAAGCTGCTCGCTCAGTACGGCGATCTCGCCGGGATCATGGCCGCGGTCGACGACCCGGCGTCGGCGCTCACGCCGGCGCAGCGCAAGCGGCTCGACGAGGCACGGCCGTACCTCGCCGTCGCACCGACAGTCGTGCGCGTCGCCGCGGACGTCCCGCTGCCGGACGTGCGGCTCGCACTGCCTCGCGCCCCCCGCGACCCGGTTGAGCTGGACATTCTCGCAGCGCGCTGGGGTCTCGGAGGTTCGCTGCAGCGCCTGCTCTCGACTCTGCGGGAGAGTCCTGTGAAGTGAGGTGGCAGCGGAGTAAGGGCGGTTTGTGAGGTACGACGTATAGGTAATGCGCGCGCCGAAGTGTTAACTTAGGCTTGCCTAAGCACGTTACATGGGAGGCCGTCATGGCACGTCCGGCACGTCGCGCTCCGAAGCCGCACTCCGCGCGGGTGGTCCGCACCGAGCGACTCACCCCACACATGCAGCGCGTGGTGTTCGGCGGCGAGGGGCTGGCCGGATTCACGGCGGACACCTGCACGGACCACTATGTGAAGCTGCTGTTCGGGGCCGAGGGCGTGACCTACCCGGAGCCCTTCGACATGGAGCGGATCCGCGCCGAGTTCCCCCGCGACCAGTGGCCGGTGACGCGTACGTACACGGTGCGTGCGTGGAACCCGGAGCACCGCGAGCTGACGCTCGACTTCGTGATCCACGGTGACGAGGGGCTTGCCGGGCCCTGGGCGATGCGCGCACAGCCGGGCGAGCTCGTGCGCTTCCTCGGCCCCGGCGGCGCTTACGCCCCGGACCATGATGCCGACTGGCATCTGCTGGCCGGAGACGAGAGCGCACTGCCCGCGATCGCCGCCGCCCTCGAGAACCTGCCCGAGGGCACCGACGTCCGCGCCTTCGTGGAGATCGCGGGCCCGGAGGAGGAGCAGAAGATCGACACCGATGTGGAGGTCGTCTGGCTGCACCGCGGGGACCGCCCCATCGGCGAGGCGCTGGTCGAGGCCGTACGGGAGCTGGAGTTCCCGGAGGGCCGGCTCCATGCCTTCGTGCACGGCGAGGCGGCCTTCGTGAAGGAACTGCGCCGTCTGCTGCGCGTCGAGCGCGGAATTCCGCGCGAGGACCTCTCGATCTCCGGTTACTGGCGACTGGGCCACAACGAGGACGGCTGGCAGGCCGCCAAGCGCGAGTGGAACGCCCGCATCGAGGCCGAGCAGGAGACGGCCGGGGCGACCGCCTCCTGAGACCTTTCCCTGCACGAGTACGGACCGGACGGGCTGGAGTTTCCAGCCCGTCCGGCGTTTGGGGGGGGTTGACTGCGCCAGGCAGACGCCGATCGCCGCGCGCACATGGTCCGGGTGGCGCATCACATCCGAGCGTCGCAGCGCGGGCCGGTGACGCACGGTCTCCGGGTGGCTCAGCCCGGGCCGGTGACGCACGCACCGTCTCCGAATGGCGCAGCCCGCCCCGGTGACGCACGGTCTCCGGGTGGCTCAGCGCGGGCCGGTGACGCACCGTCTCGCACAGCCCTGGCCGGTGACGAACCGTCTCCGAGTGGCGCAGCCCTCCGCCGCACCGTCTCCGGCCAACCCACGCCCCCCGCCCGGCCGAGCACCCACCCACGTGGGCCAGGCGACCTGTCACGTCCGCGAGTGCCGCCCCGCCCGCATACGCACCCACACAGCACCCGCTTAACAACGCCGAGCTTGTCGACGAGCTCGCAGCGGCGGGTCGGCGGGACCCGGCGGGCCGCGATGCGCGCAGGACGTCGTGGCCAAGGCACGTCGTGAGGCCCGAGCTACCGCGACGCGGTGCCCGCCCCAAGGCCCGTGAGGAGTTCGGCCCCCAGCAGATACGGCTGCGTCACGCCCGTGAAACAGGCCGTCCCTAATTTCTGTCACCCGACAGGAAGTCATGCAGTCCGACAGGAACGTCGCCGTACGGGAATGTCGCCCCGACTGTCGACACCCCGACTGTCGCTCCGACAGGGACCGACAGAACTCCCGCGCCGCCTCCGCGAAAGCAGGTTGCCGCCATGACAACCCCCGCCCCTGCCGATCTCCGTCCCGATCCGCCGGTGCCCACGGACGCCGGCGACTCCTCGCTGGCCGCGTTCGGCTACCGCCAGGAGCTGCACCGCAGCCTCGGCCGCTATGCCTCGTTCGCCGCCGGGTTCTCCTTCATCTCCGTGCTGACCACTGTCTTCCAGTTCTTCGCGTTCGGCTACGCCTTCGGCGGCCCGGTCTTCTTCTGGACCTGGCCTGCCGTCCTGCTCGGCCAGCTGATGGTGGCCGCGTGCTTCGCCGAACTCGCTGCCCGCTACCCGATCTCGGGCGCGATCTACCAGTGGTCCTCACGCTTGTCCAACCTGACCTTCGGCTGGTTCGCCGGCTGGATCATGGTGATCGGGCAGATCGTGGTGGTCGCGGCGGCGGCGCTCGCCCTGCAGATGGTGATGCCGGCGATCTGGTCCGGCTTCCAGCTGGTCGGCGGCGACCCGGCGCCCACCTCGCCCACCGGTGCGGCGAACGCGGCGGTGCTCGGCGTGATCCTGCTGGTCCTCACCACGATCGTGAACATCGTCGACAACCGCGTGATGTCCGTGGTCAACCGGGTCGGTGTCACCGCGGAGATCATCGGCGCCGTCCTCATCATCGTGCTGCTCCTCACCCATTCCGAGCGCTCCCCGGGCATCACGTTCCACACGGGCGACGGCGCCCAGGGCGGCCTGTTGGGGGCGCTGCTCGTGGGCTCGTTCATGGCGGCGTACGTGATGATCGGTTTCGACAGCGCGGGCGAGATGAGCGAGGAGACCCGCAATCCCCGGCGCACCGCGCCCCGCACCATCCTCACGGCGCTCGGTGCAGCGGGCCTGCTGGGCGGCCTGATCGTCCTCGGCGGTCTGCTCGCCGCGCCCAGCCTCACGGACGGACACCTGGCCGTCGACGGACTGAGCTACGTCCTCACCAGTAGCCTGGGCGACGGCGTCGGCCGGTTCCTGCTCGCCGACGTGGTGGTGGCCATCGCGGTGGCGACACTCGCGATCCAGACGGCGGCCTGCCGGATGCTCTTCTCGATGGCCCGCGACGGGCAGCTCCCCGGCTCGCGGCTGCTCGCCAAGGTGAATCCGCGCACCGGAATGCCGAACGCGCCCGCCCTGGTCGTCGGCGCCCTCGCTGCTGCCCTTCTGCTGCTCAACTTCGCGTCGCCTGAGGCGTTCCTGGCGATCGGCACCACCTGCATCGTGATGCTCTACCTCGCGTACGCCATGGTCACCGGCCCGCTGCTCGTACGGCGGCTGCGCGGGCAGTTCCCCGGTGCCGCGGCCGACGCGGTGGACGAGGCGGGCCGACCGCTCTTCTCCCTGGGCCGCTGGGGCGTCCCGGTCAACGGACTCGCCCTGATCTACGGCCTGTTCATGACGGTCAACCTCGCGTGGCCGCGCGCGGATGTGTACGACCCGGCGGGCGGGCACTGGTACTTCCAGTGGTTCACGGTGTTGTTCCTGGGCGTGACGCTCGCGGCCGGAGCGGGTTATCGGCTCTACCGGAGCCGCGTCGTCCGGCGGACCCCGACCGCGGAGCCTCAGCCGGCCGCCGCGGCGTCGGGGGCCTAGGGCATCGGGGGCCTGCGGCATCGGGGGTCTAGGGCATCGCGGGGCCTACGGCGTCCGGGACCTGGAAGGCCCGCGGAACGCCTCCCCACAACGGTTACGCTCGAGCTGATGAGACGCAGGCCCCGCATTCCCCCCGCCCCTCTGCCACAGCGCGACGGTATCGATCCCGTTCGGGTCCGGTTGCCCATGGACGGGGCCTGGAGCACCGTGCGGGATCACCTCGTCGAGCGACTGGCGGCCGGGCCCGGGGTGATCGACGGGATGCTGCACGACGGGCTGATCGTGGGGGCGGACGGACGGGCCGTGGCGCACGACGCGCCATACGTGCCGGGGCTGTTCGTCTGGTTCCACCGGGAGCTCGCGGCCGAGGTGCCCGTGCCCTTCGCCGTCGACGTCCTGTACCGCGACGAGCACATCGTCGTCGCCGACAAACCGCACTTTCTCGCCACCACCCCGCGCGGCAGCCATGTCGCCGAGACGGCGCTCGGGCGCCTCCGGCGCGATCTGGGCATCCCCACGCTCACCGCGGCCCACCGTCTGGACCGTCTGACGGCCGGCGTCGTGCTGTTCACGGTGCGGCCGCAGGAGCGCGGCGCGTACCAGACGCTGTTCCGCGACAAGCGCGTGCACAAGGAGTACGAGGCCGTGGCCGCGTACGATCCGGGCCTCACACTCCCCCGTACCGTCCGCAGCCGTATCGAGAAGGAACGCGGAGTCATCGCGGCCCGCGAGGTGCCGGGTGAGCCGAATGCGGAGAGCCTGATCGAGCTCGTGGAGCACCGGGACGGCCTCGCGCGGTACCGGCTGCTGCCGAGGACCGGGCGCACCCATCAGCTACGGGTGCACATGAACGCGCTCGGGGTGCCGATCCTCGGGGATCCCGTCTATCCCGTGGTGGCCGACCCGGTGCCGGACGGCGGCTTCGGGCAGCCGCTGCAACTCCTCGCCCGGCTGCTGGAGTTCACGGATCCGGTGGCGGGGCGGTCGCACCGGTTCGTCAGCCAGCGTGTGCTGGGTGCCTGGTCGGACCCCGGCGACTGAAATGGCCGACCGGCCGTGCCTGGCGAGGACAACGGCCGGTCCGCCTGACCTGCGATGGGCGCAGCCGACCGACCGCGGCCGACGTCGGCCGGTGCCGGTCGGCCGGTGCCTGTCGGCCGTTCGACGGTCAGTAACCGCGCCACCAGCGGAGCAGGCGTTGCAGCGCTCCCTTGGGCCGCTCCCCCTCGCCTGTGGGGGAGGGCGGCGGCGTCGCGACCAGGGGCTGGTCGGACCGCTCCGCTGCCGAGGCCTGGGCGGGGACAGCGGCGGCCGGGCTCGTGGCCTGGGGCCGTGGCGGCGGGGACGACACCTCCCATTCCTTACGCGGCGAGGGCACCCTGCCCATAGTGGGCCGGAGCTTCACGTCCTGCGGCGGGCGCGGCGTGAACATCACCGGCAGGTCGACGAGGTGCCGGGCGATGAGCGTCTGCCGCCAGCGCAGTTCCTTCTCGTCCACGGCGAGCTCCGCATCGGGCAGCCGCATCAACAGCGCGTCGACGCCGACGTCCGCGATGGAGCGGGCGATGTCCTGGCCCGGGCACTCATGAGGCCCGCCGCCGAAGGCGAGATGGGCGCGGTTGCCCGCCATGCTGGCCTTGAGGTCGGGGCGGATCACCGGATCGAGGTTGCCTGCGGCGATCACGTACATGATCCCGTCGCCGGCCTTGATTCGCTGGCCACCCAACTCCGCGTCCTCAGTGGCGACGTAGCCCACCTGGGCGTTCATCGGAGGCTCGTCCCACAGGGACTGCTCGATCGCCTCCGGCACCGTCATCTGCCCGCCGTTGAGCTGGGCTCGGAAGCGAGGGTCGGTGAGTACCATACGCAGCACGTTGGCCATGAGGTTGGCGGTTCCCTCGTACGCCGCGATGAGCACGACCCGCAGGTTCTGGGCGACCTCGTCGTCGGTGAGCTTCGCGGGATGGGCGATGAGCCGACTGGTGAAGTCCTCCTCGGGTTGGGCCCGGCGCCGTGCGGTGTGCCTGTACAGGACCGACATGACGTACTCGTTGCTCTCGACGGCGGTCTCGGAGCCCTTGGTCATGTCGCGGCCGGCCTGCACCAGGCGCTCGTTGTACTCGTCGGGCATGCCGAGGACTTCGCACATCACCGCCATCGGCAGGTGCTCGGCGAACTGGCTGACCAGGTCGGCCGTGCCCTTCTCGCAGAACTCGTTGACCAGGCGCTGGCTGCTGCGGTGGATGAAGCGCCTGAGGCCTCGGTCGTCGATGGTCGCCAGGGCGTCGTTGATCGCACCGCGCACCCTCTGGTGTTCGGCGCCTTCGGCAAAGGAGATGAGAGGCGCCCACGTGACCATCGGCGCCAGGGGATTGTCAGGCGCGAACGTGCCGTCCTGCACCACGCGCATTCGGCGCGAGTCACGCGTGAAGTGCGAGCGCGTGCGGAGCATGTGGAGGGTCTCGGTGTGGCCGATGACCGCCCACATCGGTACGTCGTCGTGGACCAGGACGGGCGCGACCGAGCCGTGTTCGGCACGCAGTTTCTCGTAGATGCCCGCCAGGTCGCTCTCGGCCTCGGATCCGTACAGGCGGCGCAGGCCGCCGGGGCCGAGGCCGTGGGCCGGGCAGCCCGGGGGCGGGGAGATCGGTTCGTCCGCGCCGCGATGGGAGTGGGATGGGGTCGTCACGGTGTCGCTTTCGGATCGGTAGGGATTCAGGTCATGCGCGGGACATGGTCAGGGAGTGCAGGTAGCGCATCAGGGTCATCAGGACGTCGCGGCTCGAGGCCCTGCGGCGGGCGTCGCACCTGACCATGGGCACCTCCGGGGGGAGGTCCAGCGCGGTCCGCAGGTCGGCCGTCGGATAGCTGGGCGCGTCGGGGAAGTCGTTGATCGCGACCACGAAGGGCACGCCACGCTCTTCCAGGCGCCCCATCACGTCGAAACTGACCTCCAGACGCCGTGTGTCGACGAGCACGACGGCGCCCAGAGCGCCCTCGAAGAGGCCGTTCCAGAGGAACCAGAACCGCTCCTGGCCGGGTGTGCCGAAGAGATAGAGCACCAGCTCGTCCGTGAGGCTGATGCGGCCGAAGTCCATGGCGACGGTGGTGGCCGTCTTCGTCTCCGAGCCGTAGTTGTCGTCGACTCCGATGCCGGCCTGGGTCATCGTCTCCTCGGTGGTGAGCGGCCGGATCTCACTGACCGAACCCACCATCGTGGTCTTGCCGACCCCGAATCCACCGACGATCACGACCTTCACCGCGGTCGTGGCCGTGTCCGGCAGATGGTCCTCGGCGCGTGGGCCCGCGATCGTGTCAGAGTTTTTGAAGTCCATGCATCACCGCTTCGAGGAGGGAACGTTCGGGGAGTTCGGAGCGGACGACCGGAGCGCGGGACTCCACGAGGTCGGCCGCCAGGAGCTCGGTCAGCAGCACGGTGACCACGCTGAAGGGCAGGCCGAGATAGGCCGAGATCTCGGCGACGGACAGCGGCGTCCTGCACAGACGCAGCAGTGCGGTCTGCTCCGGCGGGGCGGTGAGCGGCGGTTCCGACCGTGCGACGATCAGTGCCACCAGGTCGAGTGGTGCCCGCTGGCTTCCGTCGGTGCCGCCTGTGATCACATAGAGCCGTCCCGGGTCCTGCTCCTCGCCCGGCTGGTGTGCGCGTCGTTCGCGTTGCGGAGGAGTCATACGGCCTGCCCGTCGCGCCGCGGCGGACTGGTCAGATGAGCCCCGATACGGACGACGAGGTCGCGCATGCGGCTGCTCAGGAGCCCCGCGTCCACGATCTCGCTCGCGAGCACCGCCAGGTACGCGTTGGCCCCCGCGGCCATCATGTAGAAGAAGCCTCCTCGGACTTCGATGATGACCATGCGCATCTGGCCGTCGCTGTCGGGGATTTCGGTGGCCACGGCACCGGCCAGGCTCTGCAGACCGGCGCAGGCCGCCGCGAGCCGGTCGGCGGCGTCCGGGTCACCGCCATGGCGGGCGATGCGCAGCCCGTCCGCGGAAAGGACCACGATCTGCCGGATCCCCCCTACGCCGTCGGCCAGTTCCTTGAGCATCCAGTCGAAATTGGCCCGTTGCTGAATCACTTGAGGTCCCCCTCGTCCTCGGTGGTGTCGTCATCTGCCCGGGCCTTCGACTCGACGGCACCAGGCGTGCCTTGCTTGTCACCGCCGCCCTTGAGGCCGTTCATGAACGCCTCGACCCACAGACCTGGCGCGGGCTCCTCCTTCTCCGGCTCGCGCGGCGCCGGTGCCTGCCGCTGGCCGGGGATGGCGGCTTTGGCCTCGGCGGCCCGTGCTGCTTCGGCCTCCCGTTCCTTGGCGGCGCGGGCCTCGGCGTACCGCTCGCTCAGCGGCGTCTTGACCCGGCTGCGGCGCTGCGGCAGGCCGGTGGCCGTCCACTCGGTGACGACGGGGATGTCGTCTTCCAGGGCGGAGAGAGGAGTCGGCGGACCCGAGGTCGGGCGGCGCTTCTTCGGCGCGCGCTCGAGCTCCCGGATGGGATTGCCGTCGTTGTCCACCCGAGGCACGGCGGATGCGCCGATGCCGTGCGCGAGGGCCGGTGCGGGCGCGCCGGTCAGCATGTTGCGCGGGACGATCAGCACCGCGCGTACGCCGCCGTACGCGGACTGCCGCAGGGAGACCTGCATGCCGTACATCGCACAGAGGCGGCCGACGACGGCCAGGCCGAGCCGCGGGGTGTCGCTGAGGCTGTTGAGGTCCATGCCCTCCTGAGCCTCGGCGAGCATGGTCTCGGCCCGCTTCCTGCCATCCTCGGTGAGGCTGACGCCGCCGTCCTCGATCTCGACGGCGATACCGGTCTGCACCTCGACGGCGGTCACGTGCACCCGGGTCTGCGGCGGCGAGTAGCGCGTGGCGTTGTCGAGCAGTTCGGCGCAGGCATGGATGACGGGTTCGACGGAGATGCCTTCGACGGAGACCTTGGCGATCGAGTCCAGGTCGATGCGGTGGTAGTCGAGGATGCGGGACATCGCGCCCCGCAGGACGCTGTACAGCGGGACCGGCTTGGGCCACTGACGGCCGGGGCGGGAACCGCCGAGCACCGCGACGCTGTCGGCGAGCCGGCCGATGAGCGCGGTGCCGTGGTCGAGGCGCAGCAGGTCGTCGAAGACCTCGGGCGCGCGCCCGTGGTCCTCCTCCATCTCGCGGAGCTCGACGGACTGCTGGTGGACGATTGCCTGGACTCGGCGTGCGATGTGGACGAAGGCGTTCGCCGACGCGTCGCGCATCGCATCGCCGCGGTCCAGGATCTCGAGCACGGCGCGCAGCAGCTTGCGCTGCGCCTGGGGAAGGTCCCGGTAGTCGGGGTCCTCGTCGATGACGACGCGCATCGCCTCGGCGGGGGACTCGCCCTGCCGCATCCGGTAGAGCGTGTCCGGCAGGAGCTGCTCACCCAGGTGTTCGGTCTCGGCGTCGTACACGGCCACACGCCGCTCGAGGTACGCGAGCCGGTCCGTGTACTGCCGGTGCAGCCGTTTGACGGTACGGCCTCGGCGTACCGCCTCGATGGCGACCGCGAGCACCATGAGAGCGGCGATGCCGCCGCACCAGCCGACGGCCATCCGGGCCGGTTCCGGCACGGCGGCGACGGCGGCCCCGGTCGCGGCGGCCATGAGTATGGCGGGCAGCAACAGCGCGCGTGCGTAGGGGACTTCTCGGCCACCGGGAGGCGATTGAACACTCACCATGTATGCCCTCTAAAAACGGTCGGTTCAGAGTGGTCTGTACGTACTTGCCGTGAGTTGCGGCGGGTTACGGAGACCCGTGGGGGGAACATTCGAACCACCAGGAATCTTTGGGAACAAGCGCACGAATACGCCGCAACTCGGTGCGCTGTGGGCGAGCTTAGTCCGACCGGATCATCGCCATGTCATATTCCGCAAGCACCTGAAATGCCATGCCGCGCGGGAATACACTCTGGCCCATTTGCACGCTGGGCAGCCATTCGAACACGTGCGGTAATCGCGGGGCGGTATGCGAATTGCGCACCCTCAGGCGGTGATGGCGGACCGTTTCTGCAGGCTACGGGGCACATGAGGCACCCCGGCCCCGCGGGCGGTCAGACTCCGACGATGCGCAGCGCGGCGTCCGCAGTCGCCTCGGCGAAAGCCGACACGGGCCGTTCGGGGTCGGAGCGGTGGATCAGGATGACGCCTTCGATCAACCCGAAGAGGAGGTCGGTGCGGAGTGCGAGCTCACTCTTTCCGAGGGTCTTCCCGACGGCCGTGGCGGCCAGCAACTGGCGGTAGGTGTCCTTGAGTTCGGCCCGTACCGCATGGAATCCGGCGAACCGTTCGGACCGCACTTCGGGGAGGAGGTAGAGACCGCCGAGGTTGTGCGGCCCGCCGCACAGCAGCTCCACGTCGGAGCGGCACAGTTCCCACAGCCGGCGCTCGGCGGGGGCCGCGTCGTCCGCGAGGAGGCGGCGGGCGAGGGTCAGCGAGGGCGTGACGGTGGACTCCAGGAGCTCGGCGAGGAGGTCCTCCTTGCCGGACACGTAGTGGTACATGGTCGCCTGGCGCATGCCCGCGCGTTCGGCGACGGCGCGGGTGGTCGTGGCGGCGTATCCGCGGGTGGTGAACAACTCGGCCGCGGCGGCGAGGAGTTCATCGCGCGCGGACAGCCCGCTGTCCGGCCGCTGAGCGGCGCGCGGCCTGCCGACCCGTGCCCGTGATCCTCCCGTGGTGCCCATGGTCCCGATCGTCGCACACCGCCGTACAACCCAGAACTGGCGGTCGAGGTGAGGGATCGGTAACCGCGGCGCAACAGTCGGGCAATCGCCGTGACGCCTCCCGCTCGTAATTTCTGTCGCGCGACAGAAACACCGTCGCGCGACGAAAGCACACAGGCCGAGCCGGAAGGTCCCGCGATGGCGACAGCGACCACTTACGGAGCCCGCGACCATGCCCGCGCCCAGGAGGGCACCCACGCCGACGCCATGCCCGTCGTGCCCGCGAGCGCCTGGCCCGCGCCGCCCTGCGAGGCCGGCCATCTGGTGTGGGCGGAGACGGTGGCGGGCGGAAACTACACCCACCGGGTGCTGGCCCGCGGCACCGAGTTCCGCCTGACGGACCTGGCGGGCGACGCCTGCGCCCACCTCCTGCTGTATGCGGCGGACCGGCCGTGGGAGCGGCTGAACGTGGCCGACACGGTCAAGGTCCAGTGGAACGCCTACCTCGGCGAGGGACAGCTGCTCCTGTCGGACCAGGGCCGTGTCCTCGCGTCGATCACCGCGGACACCTCAGGGCGCCACGACGCCCTGTGCGGCACCTCCACGCTCGTACGGAACACCGAGCGCTACGGGGACGGGGCGCCGCAGTCGGCCTCCCCCGCGGGCCGCGAGCTGTTCAAGCTGGCCGCCGCGAAGAACGGCCTGTCCGCGCGGGACCTGCCGCCGTCGCTGTCCTTCTTCCAGGGCGTGGAGGTACGCGAGGACGGCGCGCTCGACTTCAACGGGTCCGCGGGCCCCGGCACGAGCGTGACGCTCCGCACCGAGCAGGACGTCACCGTGCTGATCGCGAACGTCCCGCACCCGGCCGACCCGCGCGAGACATACACCAGCACCCCGCTGGAGGTGCTCGCCTGGCGGGCCGGCCCGACGCAGCCGGGCGACCCGCTGTGGGAGTCGACACCCGAGGGCCGCCGCGCCTTCCTCAACACCGCCGAGTTCCTTGCCGCGAGGGGGATCGCATGACCCACAGCACCGTTGTCCCGGCCCGGTCCGCCTGGTCGGCCGTGCTCGCCGCGGGCGAGACGCTCACGATCACCGATCTGCACGGCAACCAGGCCGTCGACTTCCTCGTCTACGACGCCCGGGACACGAGCGTCCGCTACAGCGCACCCGACACGATCCACGCCCAGGGCAACATCTTCCTGACCACGGGCAGCGTGCTGATGTCGAACGAGCACACCCCGCTGATGACGGTCGTGGACGACGAGGTCGGCCGGCACGACACGGTCGGCGGCGCCTGCTCCAAGGAGTCCAACACCCTGCGCTACGGGCACCACACCTGGTCCCAGCACGCGTGCGTGGAGAACTTCCTCGCCGAGGGCCACAAGTACGGTCTCGGCAAGCGCGATCTGGTCTCCAACGTCAACTGGTACATGAACGTGCCGGTGGAGAAGGACGGCACCCTGGGCATCGTCGACGGGCTCTCGGCACCCGGCCTGAAGCTGACGCTGCGCGCCGAGCGCGAGGTGATCGTGCTGGTGTCCAACTGCCCGCAGATCAACAACCCGTGCAACGGCTTCGAGCCGACGGCCGTGGAGATGACGATCGGTGAGGCTCCGTCGGCCGCGGCCGGTGGGGCGGGGACCGCCGACGGAGCGGGCGAGACCGGCCGGGCGGGCGCCGCATGAGTTTCGACACGCTGCTGGTCGCCAACCGCGGCGAGATCGCGGTCCGCATCATCCGCACGGCCAGGGAGCTGGGCCTGCGCACGGTCGCGGTCTACTCCGACCCGGACCGCGCCGCGCCCCACGTCCGGCTCGCCGATGCGGCCGTACGGCTCGGTCCCGCGCCCGCCCAGGAGTCGTATCTCGACGCGGACCTCGTCCTGAAGGCGGCCAAGGACTCGGGCGCGGGCGCGATCCATCCCGGGTACGGGTTCCTGTCGGAGGACGCCGGGTTCGCGCGGCGCTGCGAGGACGCCGGGATCGCGTTCGTCGGGCCGACGCCCGCGCAGCTGGAGCTGTTCGGCGCCAAGCACACCGCGCGGGCCGCTGCCGAGGCGGCGGGCGTGCCGCTGGCGCCCGGCACGGGCCTGCTCGCAGATCTCGCGGAAGCCCTGGAGGCGGCGGAGCGCATCGGCTATCCGGTGATGTTGAAGGCGACCGGAGGCGGTGGGGGCATCGGTATGTCGGCCTGCCGCTCGGCCGCCGAGCTGACCGACGCGTGGGAGCGGGTGCAGCGGGTCGCCGCGGCCTCGTTCTCGTCCGCCGGAGTGTTCCTGGAGCGGCTCGTCGAGCACGCCCGCCATGTCGAGGTGCAGGTCTTCGGCGACGGCGAGGGCCGCGTCGTGACCTTCGGCGACCGCGACTGCTCGCTCCAGCGCCGCAACCAGAAGGTCCTCGAGGAGGCCCCGGCGCCGGGCCTGCCCGACCACATACGCGAGCAACTGGCAGCCGCCGCAAGGGACTTGTGCGCAAGCGTCGGCTACCGCTCGGCCGGCACCGTGGAGTTCGTCTACGACGCGGCCGGCGAGGAGGCGTACTTCCTGGAGGTCAACACGCGCCTCCAGGTCGAGCACCCGGTCACCGAGGAGATCTACGGTGTCGATCTCGTCGCCTGGATGCTGCGCCTGGCACAGGGCGAGACCGGCATCGTCCAGGACCCGGGTCCGCCGCGCGGCCACGCCGTCGAGGCCCGTGTGTACGCCGAGGATCCCTCGCGCGACCACCGGCCGAGCTCCGGCCTGCTCACGCGCGTGTCGTTCCCCGAGGGCGTGCGCGTGGACGGCTGGGTCGAGACGGGCACGGAGGTCACGGCCTCGTACGACCCGATGCTGGCCAAGGTCATCGCGTACGGCGACGATCGTGCGGAGGCCCTCGCCAAGCTGGACGCCGCCCTCGACGCCGCGCGCGTCGACGGCATCGAGACGAACCTCGGGCTGGTGCGGGCCGCGCTGGCCGACGACGCCTTCCGGTCGGCCTCGCACTCGACGGCGACGCTGGCGGGGGTGAGCGACCCGACGCCGCGGATCGAGGTGGTGTCCGGCGGCACGCTCACCACCGTCCAGGACTGGCCGGGCCGCACCGGTTACTGGCAGGTGGGTGTACCCCCGTGCGGTCCGATGGACGACCTGTCCTTCCGGCTGGGCAACCGGTCGCTCGGCAACGAGGAGGGCGCGCCTGGTCTGGAGTGCACGCTCCAGGGTCCGTCCCTGCGGTTCACGCACCCGACAACGGTGTGCGTCACCGGCGCGCCCGCACCGGTGACCGTGGACGGCGAGCCGGTCGCCCAGTGGGAGCCGGTGACCGTGCCGGGCGGGGCCCTCCTTGAGATCGGGGCGCCGACGGAGCACGGCCTGCGCACGTATGTGCTGTTCGCGGGCGGCGGCCTGGACGTTCCCGCATTCCTGGGCAGTGCGTCCACATTCACGCTGGGAAGGTTCGGCGGGCACGGCGGCAGGGCGCTGCGCACGGGCGATGTGCTGCACGGCGGTACGGTCACGGAATCGGGCGCCCCGGTTGCGTTGGGCGATCGCCCTGCGTTCGCGTCCGAGTGGCACATCGGCGCCGTCGAGGGCCCGCACGCCGCCCCCGAATTCTTCACCGAGGACGACATCCACGACTTCTACGCCGCCGACTGGAAGGTCCACTTCAACTCGGCACGCACCGGCGTACGACTTGTCGGCCCGAAGCCCCGCTGGGCGCGTACGGACGGCGGCGAGGCGGGTCTGCACCCGTCCAACATCCATGACACGCCCTACTCGGTCGGAGCCGTCGACTACACCGGCGACATGCCGGTGCTGCTCGGCCCGGACGGGCCCTCGCTCGGCGGCTTCGTGTGCCCGGCGACGGTGGCGAAGGGGCAGCGCTGGAAGCTGGGGCAGCTCCGGCCGGGGGACGTGGTGCGCTTCGTACCGGTGACCGTGGATGCGGCTGCGCGCCTGCGCCGGACTCCTGCGCTCGCCCCGGTCGCGGACCGCTCGGAGATCACGGACGGCGGCGTCCTGGCCAGGCACGGAGACGTGACGTACCGCCGCAGCGGCGACGACAACCTGCTCGTCGAGTTCGGGCCGATGCAACTGGATCTAGCGCTGCGCATGCGCGTGCACGCGCTGATGGAGGCGGTGGTCGCTGTCGGTCTGCCGGGCATCACGGACATCACGCCCGGCATCCGCTCCCTCCAGATCCAGACGGATCCGGACGTGCTGCCGCAGCACGAACTTCTCGACGCGGTGCGCGAGATCGAGTCGGGCCTCCCGCCCGCCGACCAGCTGGTCGTCCCGTCCCGGACCGTGCACCTGCCCCTCTCCTGGGACGACCCGGCGACCCGCGAGGCCATCGCCCGTTACATGGCGGGCGTCCGCGACGACGCCCCCTGGTGCCCCTGGAACATCGAGTTCATCCGCCGCGTCAACGGCCTGGACTCGGTCGACGACGTGTACCGGACGGTCTTCGACGCGGAGTACCTGGTGCTGGGCCTGGGAGACGTGTACCTGGGCGCACCCGTGGCCACCCCGCTGGACCCGCGCCACCGCCTCGTGACGACCAAGTACAACCCGGCCCGCACCTGGACGGCGGAGAACTCGGTCGGCATCGGAGGCGCGTACCTCTGCATCTACGGCATGGAGGGGCCGGGCGGCTACCAGTTCGTGGGCCGTACAACGCAGGTGTGGTCGGGCTGGCAGCAGCGCGGCGCCTTCGAGCCTGGCTCACCGTGGCTGCTGCGCTTCTTCGACCGCATCAAGTGGTACCCGGTCGAGGCGGACGAGCTGCTCTCCCTCCGAGCGGACATCACCTCCGGCCGCTTCGTACCGAGGATCGAGGAGGGCGTCTTCTCCCTCGCGGAGTACGAGCGGTTCCTCTCCGACAACGCCGACTCGATCGCCGAGTTCCGCGCCCGCCAGGGCGCCGCCTTCGCCGCGGAACGGGACGCCTGGGAGGCGGCCGGCGAGTTCACGCGTGCGGAGACGGCATCGGCCCCGGCCGCGGCCCCCGCGGAGGTGACGGTCCCGGAGGGCGGCCGCCTGGTGGAGGCCGAATTCGCCGCGTCGGTCTGGCAGGTGAACGTAAAGCCGGGCGACGCGGTCACAGCCGGACAGCCCCTGCTGGCCCTGGAGGCGATGAAGATGGAGTCCAGGGTGCACTCCCCCATGGACGGCGTGATCCTGGACCTGCTGGCGAAGCCGGGAGACCAGGTGGAGGCGGGAACGGCGCTGGTGATCGTGGGCCCGGCGAGTTCAACGGTGCCCTGACGACCGCACGCGCGGTGTGTGGGCAGTCGTTCCGCAGGGGCGGAACGGGTGGGCACACACCGCCCACCGGCTCGCACCTGACAAACCCACCCCAGCGCAAGGAGCACCGATGTCGTCCCCCACGCTCACGAGAGTCCGCGCAGCCTACGCCCGCATAGAGGCGGTGGACCGCCCGGAGGTCTGGATAGACCTACGCCCGCAAGCGGAGGTCGAGAAAGAAGCAGAGGCCCTGGACGCCCGAGCCGCCGCAGGCGAAAACCTGCCCCTAGCCGGGAGGCTGTTCGCGGTGAAGGGCAACATAGACGTCGAGGGCCTCCCGACGACGGCAGGTTGCCCCTCCTACGCGTACAAACCCCGCGCGGACGCCCCCGCGGTAGCCCGCCTCCGCGCAGCAGGCGCGATAGTCCTGGGCACCACGAACCTCGACCAGTTCGCCACAGGCCTGGTAGGCACCCGCTCCCCCTACGGAGCGGTAAGGAACGCCCACGACCCGGCCAGGGTCAGCGGCGGCTCCAGCGCGGGCTCAGCCGTAGCGGTGGCACTCGGCATCGTGGACGTCGCGCTCGGCACGGACACGGCGGGCTCCGGCCGCGTCCCCGCGGCCTTCAACGGCATCGTCGGCCTCAAGCCGACCCGCGGCCTCGTCCCGACGGACGGCGTCGTCCCGGCCTGCGCCTCGCTCGACTGCGTCACCGTCTTCGCCCGGACGCTCCCGGAGGCCGAGCAGGCCCTGTCGTACATGGCGTCGCCCGCGGCCCGCGAACTGCCGCCCCTCCCCCAACGTACGCCGGGCCCCTGGCGCATCGCCGTCCCCGACCGCGCGCAGCTCGGCGAGCTGGACCCGGGCTGGGCGGAGGCATACGAAGCCGCAGCCTCCCAACTCGCCTCCGCCGGAGCCGAGTTGAGGACCGTGGATCTGACGCCCTTCACCGAGGCGGCAGCGATGCTCTACGAGGGCGCCTTCGTCGCCGAGCGGTACACGGCCGTAGGGAGCTTTATCGACAAGTCCATCGACGCGGGAGCGGAGGACCTCGACCCCACCGTCGCCGGGATCATCACCCGCGCCCGCGACATCCCCGCCCACCGCCTCTACGCCGACCAGGAGCGCCTCGCCGCGCTGCGCACGAAGGCACTGGCGTCCCTCGGCGACGCCGACGCCCTGCTGCTGCCGACGACTCCCGGCCACCCGACGATCGCCGACGTCGCCGCGGACCCTCTGGGCGCGAACGCCCGCCTCGGCCGGTTCACCAACTCCACCAACCTCTTCGACCTCGCGGCCGTCGCCGTCCCGGCCGGTGAGGTGGACGGCCTGCCGTTCGGAGTCATGCTGATCGGCCCGGCGTTCACGGACGAACCGCTGGCGCAGATCGCGCGGCTGCTCACACCTCCCGCGCATCTCGCCGTGGTCGGCGCACACCTGTCGGGCCAGCCGCTCAATCCCCAACTGCTCGCTTTCGGCGCCCAGTTGGAACGTACGACCAAGACCGCGCCCGTCTACCGGCTGCACGCCCTGCGGACCACCCCGCCCAAGCCGGGCCTCGTGCACGTCGGCGAGGGCGGTGCCGCCATCGAGACGGAGGTGTGGCAGCTCCCGGCCGAAGGCCTCGGACGCCTGCTCGCCGCCCTCCCCCGCCCGATGGCCCTGGGCCGCGTCGAACTCGCCGACGGCACCTCCGTCCCCGGCTTCCTCTGCGAACCCGGCGCGCTCGACGGGGCATCGGACATCACGGAGTACGGCGGCTGGCGCGGCTACCTGGAGTCAGGCCCCGACGCGGGGTGAACCCAGCCCGGGCTCCGCCGAAGTGGGACCCTGGGCGCAGCGTCACCCCGCCGACGATCACCCACAGACGATCACCCCACCGACGAGTACGCCACCACACCCCGCAGCAACGCGTCCACCGCCTTGCGCGCGTTCTTCGGCACCGTGGAGCCGTCGCCCGGTGCGGCGGCCGAGATCTGGCCCAGTACGTCGATGACCTGCTTGCACCAGCGCACGAAGTCGCCGGCGGGCATCTCCGCCTCGTTCAGCACCTCGTCGAGTCCCTTGCCGGAGGCCCACATGTACGCGGCCCAGGCGAAGCCCAGGTCGGGCTCGCGCTGGCCGACGCCCTCCGCCTGGTTGATCCGGAAGTCCTCCTCCAGGGCGTCGAGCCGGCCCCAGATGCGGACCATGTCGCCGAGCGCCGCCTTGGCCTTCCCCGACGGCAGCTTGGGGGCGAGCGCGTCGTCCCCCACCCGCGCCTCGTAGACCAACGCGGAGACGCAGGCGGCCAGTTCGGCGGGGTTGAGCCCCTCCCACACGCCTTCGCGCAGGCATTCGCTCGCCAGCAGGTCCAGCTCGCCGTAGAGCCGTGCGAGCCGCTTGCCGTGCTGGGTGACCTCGTCGCCCCGCAGGTAGTCGAGCTCGGTGAGCAGGGCGACGATGCGGTCGAAGGTCCGCGCGATCGTGTTCGTACGGCCTTCTATGCGCCGCTCGAGCTGCTTGGTGTCCCGCATCAGCCGGTGGTAGCGCTCCGCCCAGCGGGCGTGGTCCTCACGCTCGTCGCAGCCGTGGCAGGGGTGTGCGCGGAGCTCGGTGCGCAGACGGGCTATTTCCCGGTCGTCCGCCGCGGCGGACCGCTTCTTGCGGTGCCGGTCCGGCACGATGTGCCCGGCCTTGGTGCGCAGCGCGGACGCGAGGTCGCGGCGGGACTGCGGGCTGCGCGGGTTGAACGACTTGGGGATGCGCATCCGCTCCAGTGCCTCGACGGGCACAGGGAAGTCCATCGTCGCGAGCCGCTTGACCTGCCGCTCGGCGGTGAGCACGAGCGGGCGCGGCCCGTCGTAGTGGTCGTAGCCGCGGTGGCCGTTGGTCCGCCCGGCGGGCAGGCCCGGGTCCAGGACGAGCGCAAGGCCGGCGAACTTGCCGGTCGGGACGTGGATGACGTCACCCGGCTTGAGCTTCTCCAGCGCGACCGCCGCCTCGGCCCGCCGCTGCGCGGCGCCCTGCTTGGCCAGCTCCGTCTCGCGGTCCTTCAGCTCGCGGCGCAGGCGCGCGTACTCCTCGAAGTCGCCCAGGTGGCAGGTCATCGAGGCCTTGTAGCCCTCCAGGCCCTCCTCGTTGCGCTGCACCTGGCGCGAGATGCCGACGACCGACTTGTCGGCCTGGAACTGCGCGAACGACGTCTCGAGGAGCTCGCGCGAGGTGTGCCGGCCGAACTGCTCGACCAGGTTGACCGCCATGTTGTACGACGGCTTGAAGCTGGACCGCAGCGGGTACGTACGCGTGCCGGCGAGGCCCGCGACCTGCTCCGGGTTCATGCCGCGCTGCCACAGCACCACGGCGTGGCCCTCGACGTCGATGCCACGCCGTCCCGCACGGCCCGTCAACTGCGTGTACTCACCGGGCGTGATGTCGGCGTGCTGCTCGCCGTTCCACTTGACCAGCTTCTCCAACACCACCGAGCGGGCAGGCATGTTGATGCCGAGCGCGAGGGTCTCCGTGGCGAACACGGCCTTCACCAGGCCGCGTACGAACAGCTCCTCGACGACCTCCTTGAAGGTGGGCAGCATGCCCGCGTGGTGCGCCGCGATGCCGCGCTCGAGGCCCTCCAGCCACTCGTAGTAGCCCAGGACGTGCAGGTCCTCGCCGGGGATGGAGGCGGTGCGCTCCTCGACGATCTCGCGGACCTTGGCCCGCGACTCCTCGTCGTTGAGCCGCAGCCCCGCGTACAGGCACTGCTGGACGGCCGCCTCGCACGCTGCGCGGCTGAAGATGAAGGTGATCGCGGGCAGCAGCCCTTCGGCGTCGAGCCGCTCGATGACCTCAGGGCGGCCCGGCGTCCAGATCCGCGACCTCTGGCGCCGCTCCCGCTCGCGGTCGGCCTCGCGCATGTTGTTCCTGCCGCGGCGCCGGTCGCGTCCGAACGTCTGGCGGCTGTCCTCCATGCGCGCCATACGCGTCAAATCAGGGTTGACAGCCTTCTTGTGGCCCTCGCCCTCCTCGAAGAGGTCGTACATCCGGCGTCCGGCCAGGACGTGCTGGAACAGCGGCACGGGCCGGTGCTCGGAGACGATCACCTCGGTGTCGCCGCGCACGGTGTCGAGCCAGTCGCCGAACTCCTCCGCGTTCGACACCGTCGCCGACAGTGACACCAGCGTCACCGACTCGGGGAGGTGGATGATCACTTCCTCCCAGACGGCGCCGCGGAAGCGGTCGGAGAGGTAGTGCACCTCGTCCATCACCACATAGCCGAGGCCGCTCAGCGTCTGCGAGCCCGAGTACAGCATGTTGCGCAGCACCTCGGTGGTCATGACCACGATCGGTGCGTCGGAGTTGATGCTGTTGTCGCCGGTCAGCAGGCCGACCTTGCCCGGGCCGTAGCGCTTGGTCAGGTCGGTGTACTTCTGGTTGGAGAGCGCCTTGATGGGCGTCGTGTAGAAGCACTTCTTGCCCTGCTGGAGCGCGAGGTGCACGGCGAACTCGCCGACGACCGTCTTGCCGGAGCCGGTCGGCGCGGCGACCAGCACGCCCTTGCCCGCCTCGAGCGCCTGGCAGGCCTCTATCTGGTAGGGATCGAGGCCGAAGTCGTACATCTCGCGGAAGGAGGCGAGCGCGGTGGCCTGCTCGGCAGCGCGCTTACGTGCTGCCGCGTACCGCTCGGCCGGTGAGAGGTCCTCTGTCATCGTGCTTTCGAGACTACCGGGACCCACTGACAACCGACGATCATTAACCGTATCGTCACGCAGGCCCTGGTCAGCGCCCCGCCCGGACCATTCATGGTCCGAGGATGCGCACAGCCCCCGCCACGCACTCCGCGGCCAGCGGCAACGCCCCGAGCCGCTCCCCATCCGCATACCCCGTGATCCCCTCGGCCACGAGCTCGACCCGGGCGGCCCGATGGACGGTGACCTTGGGGTGGTCGAGGTGGGTGCCCTTGTACACCTGCGGAAAGACCCGCAGCAGCGTCCTCCGGCTGCAGTCCCCCACCACCGTGATGTCGAAGAGACCATCGCTCAGATCGGCCCCGGCGCAGATCTTCATGCCCCCGCCGTACGAGGACCCGTTCCCGACGGCCACGAGGGTCGCCTCGACCTCGTGGACGACCCCGCCGTCCAGCGTGATCTTGTACGGCACGGGCCGGAACGCGGCGAGTTCGGCGACCATCGCGAGGTCGTACTTGAAGCGCCCGGCCGGAAGCCGCATCCGGTTGCCCCGGTCGTTGACGCGCGAGTCGAAGCCGGAGGCGAGCACGGTGCCGAACCAGGTTCCGTCCACCCGCCCCAGGTCGATGTCGCGCACCCGCTCTTCCTTGAGCGATTCCGCGACGATCCTGCCCGCCGCCGCGGGGTCGCGCACAGGCAGCCCCAGGGCGCGCGCAAAGTCGTTGCCCGTGCCCACGGCCACGATCCCGAGCGGTATCCGGGTCCCGGCGACAGCCTGCAGGGCGAGGCTCGCCATGCCGTCGCCGCCGACGGCTATCAGCGCGCCAGTGCCGCTTTCGACGGCTTCCCGGGCCCTGCGCAGCCCGTCAGCGGCGTCCTCGCCGAGGATCGTCCGCACGGAGAATCCGGCCGCACGCAAAGCAGAAGCGGCCGGCTGCGCCGCATGAGCGCCCCGGCCGCGTCCCGCGGTGGGATTGACGAAGAGGGTGATCTCGCTGGTCACGAGGCGGGACCTTACAGCGTGCCGCCCTCATCGGGCCCGGTCAGGTCACGTCACGTCGTCGAACCCGTTGATCCGCTCCCGGTCCCGGTCCGAGCTCGCCTGCTCGGGCAGCGCAGGGGTGGCGGAGACGGCTTCGATCTCGCCGATGTCCTCGGGCGTCAGGTCCAGCTCGGAGGCCTCGTCGTCGGCGGGGCCCTCGGCCTCACGCCGTGCTCGACGCCGATCGTTCATGAGCGCGATCCCGGTCGCGACGAAGTACAGCAGCGAGATCGGCACGGCCAGCGCCAGCATCGAGATCGGGTCGGTGCTGGGCGTGGCGACCGCCGCGAAGAGCGTGATGCCCATGACCATTCCACGCCACCAGCCACGCATCTTCTCACCGGAGACGATGCCTCCGAAGTTCAGCACGACCAGCAGCAGCGGCAGCTCGAAGGCGAGGCCGAAGATAATGATCATCCGCATGATGAGCTGGATCAGTTCATCCAGCGGCAGCAGGTTGTCGCTGCCAATGATGGAGAACTCGATCATCACCGCCGCCATCTTCGGCAGCGACCAGTACGCGAAGTAGGCGCCCAGGAGGAACAGCGGAAAACCGGCACCGACGATGCCGAGCGAGTACTTCTTCTCGTTCCTGTGCAGACCAGGAGCAATGAAGCCCCACAGCTGGTACAGCCAGACCGGTGATGCGAGCACCAGGCCGGATGTGAACGAGACACTCAGCGCCAGCGTGAACGGGCTGAGCAGGCCGTTCTGCGTGATGCGCGCGCAGGTCTCGGTGGCGGTTTCCTGGAGCTCTGCAAAGCCCAGGTTGCATCCCACGGCCTGGAGAATCGGATTCGTGAAGAACTCGAGGATGTCCTTGTAGAACATGAACGAGATGACCGTGGTCACGACAACAGCCAACAGGCTCTTCACCAGCCGGTTGCGCAGCTCACGCAGGTGTTCCACAAGGGGCATCCGCCCCTCGGGGTCCTTCTCTTGCTCTTTCTTGCGGGCAGACTTGAGCAACCCACGTCCTCATCTCGTGCGGCGGGCCGGTCCTCACCGGCCCTTTCTCAGCGCTTGGTCGTGTCCGTCGGCTCGGTGACCGGGCGAGAGCTGGTCACATCGCCGGGCGCGGCCTGGATGACGCGCTGTGCCGGGGGCTGCTCGTTGTTCGGCGGGTCTGCCGGAGCCGCCTGCTGGTCGTCGGACTTCATCGCCTTGGCCTCGCTCTTGAGGATGCGGGCCGACTTGCCGAGGGAGCGGGCCATGTCCGGAAGCTTCTTGGCACCGAACAGCAGGATGATGACGACGAGGATCAGAATGATCTCGGTGGGGCCGAGCCTACCCATAGCTGTTTACCTTCTTCACCGAGGCGACATGGAGTCCGAATACCCGGCAGGTCGGACATTCGTCCGACCACCGTGCTGGCAGCGATCGTAACGCTCAGGGGTGAACGCGAAGCAATCCCTGTGCGTACTCCCAGTCTGCGGGCCCGCGCCTCGCTCTCGGGGCCGCGATTCAGCAGCGTACCTGCCGAACCTGGGAAGTTGACAGGTAGCAGCAGTCAAGGAACTTTCGAAAAACCTCAAAGGACGTCCCTGGTGGTGTGGGCCACACCGACCGCCGCACGCTCCAGATCCTCGGCCGCGCGATGGATGCGACGTGCGGAATCGTCGACTTGGCGCCCCAGCCGTTGGGCCTCCACGAAGACCCGGACGGCCAGTACTCCGAGCACAGCAAGCCCACAGAAACCCACAGCGATCGCCAGCATCGGCCAGAACATGTCGGTCAGCCTAGACGGTGGAGTGCAGGCGCAGCGTCCGCACTCCGCCGCCGGTGAGGAGTTCGACGATGCGTTCGCCCGCGGGCTTGCGCACCGCGGCGCCGCACTCGGGGCAGGTGAACGAGTAGAACGTGGTGCGGCTGCTGGCACCGATGGCGAGGCGCAGCGCACCCGCGGCGAGTTCGAAGCGGGCGCGGCAGTCGGGGCAGGCGGCCTTGAAGACCACGGGAGTCGGCCCCGATCGTCCGTATATGGCCGGTGCTCCCTGTGTGTTGGATGTCACAGAGCTGCTCACAGCGCTTGCTCCTGCCTGTCGACCGGCCCGCCGACGGGCGCCTCGGCCGGGCCGTCGGCGTTGCCGTACAGCGTGCCGACCCGCCCACCGGCCGGGGTCCCGGCGGGCCCGTCGACCAACTCGTCATAGGCCGCGAGCGCCGCGCGTGCCGCCCGCTGAGCGCTGTCGGCGAGATCCTGCGGGGAGACGATCCGGCCGTCCCGGCCGAGCCGGAGCGCGAGCCTGCGCAGGCTGGCGGGGTCGGGCGTGCGCAGCGTGATGCGCAGGCCGCCGTCGTGCAGTTCCTCGGCGCTGTCGTGCGGGTAGTACTCGGCGACCCAGCGGCCTCCGGGTCCGACCTCGACGACCACCTCGGGATCCTCGGCCGCGGGCTGCACCAGCCCCTCGGAGAGGTCGCGCAGTTCGACCTCGGGCGGCGCGGAGGGCTCGTCCAGGATCCTGATCTCCGCGACCCGGTCGAGCCGGAAGGTGGCCGGGCCTCCGAGCGGCGGCACCACGCCTCCACGTACGTGTGGCCGACGCTCACCAGCCGGATCGGGTCGATCTCGCGCTCGCTGAGCTCGTCGCGCGCGGGCGAGTAGTAGCGGATCCACAGTCGGCGCCGCTCGGAGATCGCCCGGTCGACGTCCGCGAAGACACCGCCCTCGGACTCGAACGTGACGGAGAGCCGGGAGCTGGCGCCGGCCGCCTCGCCCGCCGCGGCCTCCAGCTTCGCGGTGGCGCGCAGCAGTGCCTGCCGGTCGCTCTCGCGCAGCCCCGGCAGCGTCGAGACGGCTCGCGCGGCGACCAGCAGCGCGGTGGCCTCGTCGGCGGCGATCCGCAGCGGCGCGGCAGCTTCTGCGGCGAGGGCGCCTGGGTTGCGCCACCAGATCCGATCGCCGTCGGTGTCGATGTCGAGCAGGTCACCGCCGCGGAAGCTGGTCCCGCACAGCGGCAGTACGTCGAGGTCGGAGATCAGCTCGTCCTCGGTGATCCCGAAGGCGCGGGCGACGTCGGCAACGCGTGCGCCGGGGCGCTCCCGCAGATACGTCACCAGGGAGAGCATCCGCCGGGTCTGGTCGATGGCGTTGGCTGCCATTGCTTGCTCCGTCCCCCTCAGCCCTTGGCCACGGCGCGCAGCCGGTCCACGACGTCGGCCCGCAACTCGGCGGGCTCGAGGACCACCACATCGGGCCCGAACTCCACCAGCCAGGCGTCCAGGCCGTGCCCGTACGGAATCTCCAACTCGTCCCAGCCGTCGCCGAGTTCCCGTACCGAGACGGCCTTGGCGCGCAGCGGATAGCCCGCGCCCGCGCGCAGCCTGATCAGGGCGCTGCGGTCGGCGGTCTCGCCCGCCCAGCTCGCGACGGTTTCGCGCACGGTGACGACGTCGGGCACGGCGGCGGTGAACTTACCGGGGCGGTTGCGCACCCTCCCGGTGATCCGCGAGAGGCGGAAGACCCGCTCGGCACCGCGCTCGCGGTCCCAGCCGGCCAGATACCAGTGGCCGCGCCAGCACTCCAGCGCCCAGGGCTCGACCTGGCGCAGTTCGGGGCGGGCGGCGGTGGCCTTGCGGTAGTCGAAGGCGACGGGGCGGCGGTCGCGGCAGGCGAGCATCAGGGGTTCGAAGGCGGCCTCGTGTACGGGGATGTGGGGTTCGAGCGCGCCGTGCGCCCCGTACGGGTCGACGTCCTCGGGAAGGCCCGCGGCGCGCAGTTTCTGCAGGGCGCCGCTGGCGGCTCCGGCGAGTCTCGCCTGCTGCCAGACCTTGGCGGCGAGGCCGAGCGCCGCTGCCTCTTCGGCGTCGAGCGTGACGGGCGGCAACCGGTTGCTGTCGCGGCGGGCCAGGTAGCCCACCTCGCCGTCGAGGTTCTCCACCGTCTCGATGACCAGGCCGAGCTCACGCAGATCGTCCTTGTCCCGCTCGAACATGCGGTTGAAGGAGTCGTCGGAGCCGGCTTCCAGGTAGGCCTCGATGGAGCCGCGCAGCTCGCGCTTGCTGAGCGGTCGCCTTGTCCCGAGCAGGCACAGCGCCAGATTCATCAGCCGCTCGGCCTTGGAGATGGCCATCGACGCCCTTCCCTATGATGCTTCGATCGTCGACCGTACCGCTCCGTGGTGTCGTGGCAAAAGCCGAGGGCCCATGCCAGAAGGCATGGGCCCCACACCTGACCGGATGTGATCAGGGTTGCCGATCAGATGTGATCAGCGCTGCTGACCGGATGAGATCAGCGAGGTGTTCCGTCCGGGCCGGCTCAGACCGCGACCAGGTCGCAGACGAAGATCAGGGTCTCGCCCGGCTTGATGCGGCCGCCGCCGGCGCCGCGGTCGCCGTACGCGAGGTGCGCCGGGATGGTCAGCTGGCGGCGCCCGCCGACCTTCATGCCCTGCACGCCCCGGTCCCAGCCTGCGATGACCTGGCCGACACCGAGCTGGAACTGCAGCGGCGTGCCGCGGTTCCAGGACGCGTCGAACTCCTCGCCGGTGGAGAAGGCCACGCCCACGTAGTGGACGGAGACGGTGTCGCCCGCCTTCGCCTCCGGGCCGTCGCCCTCCCAGATGTCCTTGATCTCGAGGTCCGCCGGCGGCTCGCCGCCCGGGAAGTCGATCTCGGGCTTCTCGATGCTCACGTTAATGCTCCTGCTTGTTACGGATGGGCAACGCGCACAGTCTTACATCTTCGCCAGGATGTCGACGGAGAAGACCAGCGTGGAGTCCTTCTTGATGTCGCTGCCGCTCGGCGGGTTGTCGCCGTAGCCGAGGGCCGGCGGGACGACGACGAGGACACGGCTGCCGACCTTCTTGCCGGTCAGGCCCTGCGACCAGCCCTTGACGACCTGCTGCAGCGAGAACGAGGAGAGCTGGCCGCGCGAGTACGTGGAGTCGAACTCCTTCCCACCGTCCCACAGCACGCCCTTGTACTGCACGAGGAGGCTGTCGGTGGCCTTCACCTCCTCGCCGTCGCCCTCGATCACGTAGTTGGCCACGAGGTCCTTCGGGGCGTCCTTCGCGGGGACGTCGATGGACGGGGCCTTGCCGTCGGTGTTCGTGCCGACCTTGGGCAGGTCGATGTTGTCCTGGGCGACGACCTCGCCCTTCGCGGAGCTCTTGGGGCCGAAGGAGTTCACGATGTCCACGACGAAGACGAGGGTGTCCGTCCCCTTGATGCCCGCCTGCGCGTTCCCCTCCGAGCCGTAGCCCAGGGACGGCGGAATGGCCAGCTCCACGCGGCTGCCGACCTTCTTGCCGACCAGTCCCTGGTCCCATCCGGGGATGACCTGGCCGACCCCGATCGGGAAGATCGCGGGCGCACCGCGGTCGTAGGAGTTGTCGAAGACCTTGGCCGTGCTCCAGATCTGGCCGAGGTAGTTGGCCTGCAGATAGTCGCCCTTGGCGACCTCCGCGCCCTTGCCCTCGATCAGGACCTTCACCGCGAGTTCCTTCGACGGCTCACCCGAGCCCTTGGCGACGGTCGGCTTCTGGCCGAACTCCGTACCCGCCGTGACATCGGGCACCGGCCCGGACACGATCTTCGCGGTCGGCCCCGCCGAGGCGGTAGGGGACGGGCTGGTCTCGGCCTTGTCGGCCTTGTCGTCACCACAGCCGGCAAGCGTGAGCAGGCCGGCCGGAACGGCAAGGAGCAGGGAGCGTCGGCGCACGGTGGGGGCCTCGTATCGGTCGATCTTGTAGTTGACGTGCGCGCAACTCTACGGGCAGACGAGGGCGCCGTACGAGGAACGTACGGCGCCCCGCGTTGCGTACTGCTGTTCCCGGTCACATACCGGCGATCAGCTTCTCCACCCTGTCGTCGACCGACCGGAACGGGTCCTTGCACAGCACGGTGCGCTGCGCCTGGTCGTTGAGCTTGAGGTGGACCCAGTCCACCGTGAAGTCGCGGCGCTGTTCCTGGGCGCGGCGGATGAAGTCACCGCGCAGCCTGGCCCGAGTGGTCTGCGGAGGCACCGACTTGCCCTCGAAGATCTTCAAGTCGTTGCAGATACGGGCCGCTTGTCCCTTCTTCTCGAGCAGGTAGTACAACCCGCGTCGACGGTGGATGTCGTGGTACGCGAGGTCTATCTGCGCGACCCGCGGATGCGACATCGTCATGTTGTGCTTGGTCCGGTACCGCTCGATGAGCTTGTACTTCATCACCCAGTCGATCTCGGTGCCGATCCGGTCCAGGTCCTCCTGCTCGATCGCGTCGAGCGTGCGGCCCCACAGCTCCAGCACCTGCTCGACCGTGCCGGTGCGGATACCGCGGCGCTCGCAGAAGTCCAGCGCCTTCTCGTAGTACTCCCGCTGCACCTCGAGGGCGGAGGCCTCCCGGCCGCTGGCCAGCCGCACCTTGCGGCGGCCCGTGATGTCGTGGCTGACCTCGCGGATCGCCCGGATGGGGTTCTCCAGCGTGAGGTCCCGCATGACGGTGCCCGCCTCGATCATGCGCAGCACCAGGTCGGTCGCGCCGACCTTGAGGAGCATCGTCGTCTCGGACATGTTCGAGTCGCCGACGATGACGTGCAGCCTGCGGTAGCGCTCGGCGTCCGCGTGCGGCTCGTCGCGCGTGTTGATGATGGGCCGGGAGCGGGTCGTGGCGGAGCTGACGCCCTCCCAGATGTGCTCGGCACGCTGACTGACGCAGTACACGGCGCCGCGCGGCGTCTGCAGCACCTTGCCCGCACCGCACAGCAGCTGCCTGGTGACCAGGAACGGAATGAGGATGTCCGCGAGCCGGGAGAACTCCCCGTGCCGTGCCACCAGATAGTTCTCATGGCAGCCGTAGGAGTTGCCCGCCGAGTCGGTGTTGTTCTTGAAGAGATAGACGTCGCCTGCGATTCCCTCCTCGTGCAGGCGGCGTTCGGCGTCCACGAGCAGGCCTTCCAGAATGCGCTCGCCGGCCTTGTCGTGCGTGACGAGTTCGGTCACATTGTCACATTCGGGAGTTGCATATTCCGGATGTGATCCGACGTCGAGATAGAGGCGGGCGCCGTTGCGCAGAAACACATTGCTGCTACGGCCCCATGACACGACACGGCGGAAGAGGTACCGCGCCACCTCGTCAGGAGACAGGCGGCGCTGTCCCCTGAACGTACACGTGACGCCGTACTCGTTCTCCAGCCCGAAAATGCGGCGGTCCATGAGTGAACATTACGCCTGATGCCCAGCAGTGAAACCGGGTTCGACAGCACCGTTTCGATCATTTTCCGAAGCGCCCGCCAACTTCCGGGTGCCGCCGGGAGCTGCGAGGACCCGCCCCGCGGCCAGCAGAACCAGCAGCGCGACGGCCGCCACGACCCCCGGAACCGCGAAGCCCCAGGCGGCTCCGCCCCACTCGACGACCGGCCCCGTAGCGGCCGTTCCCACCGACGCACCGACCGTGAACGTCGTCACCAGCCACGAGAACGCCTCCGTCACCGTGCCGCTCGGCGCATGCCGGTCCACGATGATGAACGCAGACGCGATGCACGGCGCGAGGAACACCCCCGCAAGGGCCGTCAGCGCCGTCATCCCGACAGGGCCGGGCATCAGCATCAGCGGCAGATAACAGAGCGCGAGCAGTGCCACCAGGCCCCGCAGTCGCCGCTCGGGTGCACCACTCCACTGCCGCGCACCGTACACGGCACCGCCTGCGAGGGCACCCAGCCCCAGCGCCGCCATCAGCCAGCCGTACACCGCGTCGCCCCCGTGCCCGTCGGCGTACGACACCCCGGCCACCGTGATGGAGCCGAGCGCCATGCCGATGAAGAGGAACGAGCCGAGCAGTGCCAGCAGGCCCGGCGAGCGCAGCGCCCCCAGCCAGTGCGCCTCCCGGGGCGCCGAGCGCCAGGTCCGCGACGGTTCGGACACCACCACGGACAGCGCACCGAGGACACCGACGGCGTTGATGACCAGCAGCGCCGCCTCCGCCGACCACAGCGACACGCACAGCGTGACCAGCAACGGGCCGATCGTGAACATGACCTCCTGGGCCACGGCATCCATGGCATACGCCGTGTGCACCTGGTCCTCGCGCGGCAGCACCTTCGGCCACAGGGCCCGCAGACCGCCCTCGAGGGGTGGGGCGAACAGGCCGGCGACCACCACTGACGCGTGGGCGAGCCAGAGCGGGTCGGTGCCGGCGAAGGAGAAGACCGCCGCGCCCAGGGCGGACACGAGCGCCGCGGGCAGCTGCACGCGCGGCTGCCCGTACAGGTCCACGAGCCGGCCCAGCAGCGGCTGCCCCACGGCGTTCGCCACCCCGTACACCGCCGCGAGGGCCCCGGCGAGACTGTACGAGCCGCCCTGCGCCCGCACGAACAGCACGATCGCGATGGCCGCTGTGGCATTCGGCAGGCGGCCCACCAGCGTGCCCACGAGCAGCCTCGCCGCATGTCTCGTCCGGAGAATCTCCCCATATCCCGCGGCCATGCCAGCCCTGCCCTCTCCCCCGCACCGTGGCGCCCGCCGCCCTGCCCGAGGTGATCGAAGTTTTACGTATAACGCCGTCCGTCATACGTACCATGTGCGCAGTTCGCAGTCCACTTCGATTTCGCCGGAGCGAGCGAGCCGAGAGCACGCGAGGCAGCGGCCCGACACGCGCGCCGACCGGCGCGGCACAGCACGGAAGGAGCCCCCGTGGCGCGGACCACGAGCAAGGACGTGGCCCGGGCGGCCGGAGTCTCCCAGACCGCGGTCTCCCTCGTCCTCGGCGACAAATGGCGCGGCCGGGTCTCGGAAACCACCGCCGAACGCGTCCGCGACGCCGCCCGGCAACTCGGCTACCGGCCCAACCTCGCCGCCCGCAACCTCCGCCTCGGCCGCACCCGAACCGCACTCCTCGTCGTACCGGCCCTCACCAACGAGTTCTTCGCACGGGTCTACACCGGCGCCGCCCGCGTCGCCGCCGAACACGGCTTCGGCGTCGTCCTCTACCCCTCACCCGAAGGCATCGGCCCCGCCCGCGACCCCTTCGAATCCGCGGCAGCCGCCCTCGACGGCGTCATCGCCTCCTCCATGGCAGCCGACGCCCTGGCGGCCATCCGCGGCGACGAGTTGCCCCTGGTCATGCTCGACAGCGACCCCGACGAGAGCCCCGGCGCCGCCACCGTCAACCTCGACCTCGCCGACGGCATGCGCCAGATCACCGACCATCTCCTCGGCCTCGGCCACCGGCGCTTCCTGCACATCGCCTCAGCCATCAGCTCCTGGACCTTCGAGGTACGCGCCAGAGCCCTCCACGGGGCCCTCAGAGACGTCCCCGGCACCGAGCTCCGCACCGTGACCACACCCCTGAGCATCGACGCCTCACGGGACGCCACCGAAGCGGCACTCACCGCACCAGGCCCCCGCCCCACCGCCCTCATCTGCGACGACGACTTCCTCGCCGTCGGCGCCTGCAAAGCAGCACGGCGACTGGGCCTACGCGTCCCGGACGATATCTCGGTCACCGGATTCGACGACCTGACCCTCGCCTCCGCCGTCGACCCCGAACTCACCACCGTGCGGCTCCCCGCAGAGCACGTGGGCGAGCGAGGCATGGCCGCACTCCTCACCATCCTCGAGGGGCGGCCCGTAGGCGCCGACGACCTGCCGGTCCAGCTGGTCGTACGCGACTCGACAGCGCCGCCCCGCGCACAGCCCTGACACAGGCGCCCACATACGATCGCGCCCCCGACCCAATGGCCGGGGGCGCGACAGTAAGTGACCGAGCGAGCGCGAACTCCTACTCCTCGGACTCCTCCTCGTTGTCCGAAGGCGCATCCGTGGGCGCCGCCCCGCCATCCGCCTCCAGGAGACGCGACAGCTGACGCCCCACGATCCGCTTGAACTTCCGCTTCTGCGGACGCGTACGGTCCAGAACCGCCACCTCAAGCCGCTCCGCGGGGATCTCCCGCTCACTGCCGTTGGTGTCCCGCGACAACGCCTGCACAGCCAGCTTCAAGGCCTCCGCAAGCGACATACCGTCCCGGTGACGCTGATCCAGATAGCTGCTGATCTGCTCCGCATTGCCACCGACCGCGACCGAACCGTGCTCGTCCACGATCGATCCGTCATGCGGCAGGCGATAGATCTGGTCGCCCTCGGGGGTCTCCCCCACCTCCGCGACCACCAGCTCCACCTCGTACGGCTTCTCCGCCGCACTCGAGAAGATCGTGCCCAGCGTCTGCGCATAGACATTCGCCAGACCACGCGCCGTCACATCATCACGGTCATAGGTGTAACCCCGCAGATCGGCATAGCGCACACCGCCGATCCGCAGATTCTCGTACTCGTTGTACTTGCCGGCGGCCGCAAAACCGATCCGGTCATAGATCTCGCTGAACTTGTGCAGCGCACGGGACGGATTCTCACCGACGAACACGATGCCGTCGGCGTACTGCAGCACGACCAGGCTGCGACCGCGGGCAATGCCCTTCCGGGCATACTCGGCCCGGTCGGCCATCGCCTGCTGGGGTGAGACATAGAACGGCGTCGACACCGGCTGTCCGTCCCTTTCTGTCAGTGGTTCTGTCAGTCACGCAAAAGGACCCGCAATACGGATCCGACAGGTACGGATCACAGCAGAGCGGCCCGCGGACCGTCGGGCTGCTCCAGGCGCCGCTCCAGGATCGACCGCGCGATCTGAGAGGACTCGTCGTCGGTCACCTTCCGGAATCCCTCATCGGTGATCACAGTGACAATCGGATAAATCCGGCGAGCGACGTCCGGACCGCCGGTCGCGGAATCGTCGTCAGCCGCGTCATACAGAGCCTGCACCACGAGCGTCGTCGCCTGCTCCTCGGTCAGATCCTCGCGGTACAGCTTCTTCATCGCCCCACGCGCAAAGAGCGAACCCGAACCGGTCGCCGCAAAACCATGCTCCTCGGAACGGCCACCCGTCACGTCGTACGAGAAGATCCGCCCCCTCTCACGGTCCACGTCATACCCCGCGAACAGCGGCACCACGGCCAGACCCTGCATGGCCATACCCAGGTTGGAACGAATCATCGTGGAGAGCCGGTTCGCCTTGCCCTCCAGCGAGAGCTGCGTCCCCTCGACCTTCTCGAAGTGCTCCAGCTCCAGCTGGAACAGCTTCACCATCTCCACGGCCAAGCCGGCCGTACCGGCGATACCCACCGCCGAATACTCATCGGCCGGGAACACCTTCTCGATGTCCCGCTGCGCGATGACATTGCCCATCGTCGCGCGCCGGTCACCGGCGAGCACCACACCACCGGGGAACGTCACAGCAACGATCGTCGTGCCGTGCGGCGCCTCGATCACACCCTGCACGGGCGGCAGCGACCGCTTGCCCGGCAGCAGCTCCGGCTGGTGCTCGGACAGGAAGTCCATGAAGGACGAGGATCCAGGCGTCAGGAAGGCAGCTGGTAGACGCCCGGTGCTACGAGTATTGGCTTCCACGAGGTTCCTTCCAATCAGGCGGCAGCCCGACGAACAGTGTCGGGATCGTCTCCCAACTTGCCGATGGCCGAATTGCAGTTGAAGCACAGTACGCCACGGACCCTACCCGTGTTGTGGCAGTGATCCACATGCACGGCCAGGGCTTTTGGAGACAGATCACATAGAGACGGCGGAAGGCATTGCAGCCCCTTCGGGAACGCCTTGTTGCGCGCGAAGGCTGCCCGCGGCTTGCACTTTCCGGCACCGCGAACAGCGCTTCGCGCCCACCCTTCAGGCGCTGGAACCGCCCCCGCCCTTATCTTCGATTCGAAGGCAGAAGCAGGGTTACTCCCCGCCCTTCTGAACGAACGAGCGTACGAAGTCCTCGGCGTTCTCCTCGAGTACGTCGTCGATCTCGTCCAGAACAGAGTCCACGTCGTCGCTGAGCTTCTCCTGCCGCTCCTTGAGGTCCTCCGAAGCCTGCGCGTCCTGCGCCTGCTCCTCGACCTCCTCCGTGGAGCGCGTCGCCTTCTGCTGGCCGCCGCCGGTGTCCTTGGTCGCCATATCCCTCACCCCGCTCGATTCGCCCGACTAGGTTCGATCGGTCAAGATCAGACCCTACAAGCAGGGTCCGACATCGGCCCCGCCGTTGTTACAACGTCCGGGGACCACCTCGATGATTCCCGGACGCAGTCCTTTTCAGCCCCGGTAGCCCGGACCGGGCTGCCGGCGCGGTCAGCCGGTCAGCCGGTCAGCCGCCGGAGAGGACCCTGACCAGATCCTCCGCCGTACGGCACCGGTCCAGCAGCTCCTTGACGTGATTACGCGTTCCGCGAAGCGGCTCCAGGGTGGGTACCCGCTGGAGCGAGTCCCGGCCCGGTAGGTCGAAGATCACGGAGTCCCAGGAGGCGGCGGCGACGTCGTCCGCGTACTGCTCGAGGCAGCGGCCGCGGAAGTAAGCGCGTGTGTCCTCCGGTGGCTTCGCCTCGGCCCGCTCGACCGTTTCCTCGTCGAGGAGCCGCTTCATCTTGCCGCGGGCGACGAGACGGTTGTAGAGGCCCTTGTCGGGGCGTACGTCGGCGTACTGGAGGTCGATGAGCTGCAGGCGTGCCGCGTCCCAGTCGAGGTTGTCGCGGCGCCGGTAGCCCTCCATGAGTTCTCGTTTGGCGACCCAGTCGAGTTCGCCGGAGAGGCTCATGGGGTCGTGTTCGAGGCGGCCCAGGACGTCTTCCCAGCGGGTGAGGACGTCTTTGGTCTGGTCGTCGGCGTCGGCGCCGAAGCGTTCCTCGACGTACTTGCGGGCGAGCTCGTAGTACTCCATCTGGAGCTGGACCGCGGTGAGTGTGCGGCCGCTGCGCAGGGTGACGAGACGCTGCAGCGTGGGGTCGTGGGAGACCTGGTGCAGGGTGCGTACCGGCTGGTCGACGGCGAGGTCGACGGCGATGAAGCCGTCTTCGATCATCGACAGGACCAGTGCGGTGGTGCCGAGCTTGAGGTACGTGGAGATCTCCGACAGGTTGGCGTCTCCGATGATGACGTGCAGCCTGCGGTATTTCTCCGCGTCGGCGTGGGGTTCGTCGCGGGTGTTGATGATGGGGCGTTTGAGGGTGGTTTCGAGGCCGACTTCGACTTCGAAGTAGTCGGCTCGCTGGCTGAGCTGGAAGCCGTGTTCGTGGCCGTCCTGGCCGATGCCGACGCGGCCTGCGCCTGTGACGACCTGGCGGGAGACGAAGAAGGGGGTGAGGTGGCGCACGATGTCTGAGAAGGGGGTTTCCCGCTTCATCAGGTAGTTCTCGTGCGTGCCGTAGGACGCGCCCTTGTTGTCGGTGTTGTTCTTGTAGAGGTGGATGGGCTGGGCGCCGGGGAGCTGTGCTGCGCGCTCGGCGGCCTCGGCCATGATGCGTTCGCCGGCCTTGTCCCAGAGGACGGCGTCCAGGGGGTTCGTGACTTCGGGGGCGCTGTATTCGGGGTGTGCGTGGTCGACGTAGAGGCGTGCCCCGTTGGTGAGGATGACGTTGGCGAGGCCGATGTCCTCGTCGGTGAGCTGGCTGGCGTCGGCGGCCTCGCGGGCGAGGTCGAATCCTCGCGCGTCGCGCAGCGGGTTCTCCTCTTCGAAGTCCCATCGGGCGCGGCGCGCCCGGTGCATCGCCGCCGCGTATGCGTTGACGATCTGGGACGAGGTGAGCATGGCATTGGCGTTGGGGTGGCCGGGGACGGAGATTCCGTACTCCGTCTCGATGCCCATTACTCGCCGTACGGTCATGCGGCCCTCCTTGCCCGGCGGCGCCCTCGGTCGGGGGCGGCGCTCAAGTACCGCTGTTGCTCCGGTGCGTGTGCGGTGCCCGTCCCCGCACTGCGCGACTCGGCGGTACCGAAGAGCCTAGAACGCCTTTGCGCTGGTGGGGAGATCATTTTCGTCTTTGCTCTCGCTCGGGTGTCGCCACGGTGAGGAGCTGTGTGCGGTCGGTCAGTATCAAGAAAGCAGTCGGCTGCGGGTACCCGTGGAGGACACCCGCAGCCGTCCTGTCTTTTACAGGTACTGACCGGTGTTTGCCACCGTGTCGATGGAGCGTCCGGTGTCTGCGCCCTGCTTTCCGGTGACGAGGGTGCGGATGTAGACGATCCGTTCGCCCTTCTTTCCGGAGATGCGTGCCCAGTCGTCCGGGTTTGTGGTGTTCGGCAGGTCTTCGTTCTCCTTGAACTCGTCCACGCAGGCCTGGAGGAGGTGGGAGACGCGGAGGCCCTTCTGGTTCGCCTCGAGGAAGGCCTTGATGGCCATCTTCTTAGCGCGTCCGACGATGTTCTCGATCATGGCGCCGGAGTTGAAGTCCTTGAAGTAGAGGACTTCCTTGTCGCCGTTGGCGTACGTGACCTCGAGGAAGCGGTTCTCCTCGGATTCGGCGTACATCTGCTCGACGACGGACTGGATCATGCCCTGCACGGTGGCGGCCTTGTCATGACCGTGTTCTGCCAGGTCGTCGCCGTGCAGCGGGAGCCGTTCGGTCAGGTACTTGGCGAAGATGTCCTTCGCCGCCTCGGCGTCCGGGCGCTCGATCTTGATCTTCACGTCCAGGCGCCCGGGGCGCAGGATCGCGGGGTCGATCATGTCCTCGCGGTTGGAGGCGCCGATGACGATGACGTTCTCGAGGCCTTCCACGCCGTCGATCTCGGCGAGCAGCTGGGGGACGATGGTGTTCTCCACGTCCGAGCTGACGCCGGAGCCACGGGTGCGGAAGAGCGACTCCATCTCGTCGAAGAAGACGATGACGGGTGTGCCCTCGCTGGCCTTCTCACGTGCCCGCTGGAAGACCAGGCGGATGTGGCGCTCGGTCTCGCCGACGTACTTGTTGAGGAGCTCGGGGCCCTTGATGTTCAGGAAGTACGACTTCCCGGCGGGCTGGCCGGTCACCTCGGCGACCTTCTTGGCAAGGGAGTTGGCGACGGCCTTGGCGATGAGTGTCTTGCCGCAGCCGGGCGGGCCGTAGAGCAGGACGCCCTTGGGCGGGCGCAGCTCGTGCTCCTTGAAGAGGTCGGGGTAGAGGTAGGGGAGCTCCACCGCGTCCCGGATCAGCTCGATCTGGCCGCCGAGGCCGCCGATCTTTTCGTAGGTGATGTCCGGGACCTCTTCGAGGACGAGCTCTTCGACCTCGCTCTTGGGCACGACCTCGTAGACGTAGCCGGATCGGGGTTCGAGCAGCAGGGCGTCGCCGGGGCGGATGGTGACGTCCAGCAGGGGCTCGGCGAGCCGTACCACCCGTTCCTCGTCGGTGTGCCCGAGCACGAGGGCGCGCTCGCCGTCCTCGAGGATCTCCTTGAGGGTGACGATGTCGCCGACTCGCTCGAACTCCATGGCCTCGACCACGTTGAGCGCTTCGTTGAGCATGACTTCCTGGCCACGCCTGAGCTCGTCGAGCTCGACGCTGGGGCTGACGTTCACCCTGAGCTTGCGGCCCCCGGTGAAGATGTCAGCGGTGCCGTCCTCGTTCGCCGTGAGGAAGACACCGAAGCCGGCCGGCGGCTGTGCGAGCCGGTCGACCTCCTCCTTGAGGGCCACGATCTGGTCTCGGGCCTCACGGAGCGTGTTCGCGAGCCGCTCGTTCTGTGCGGACACGCCGGCCAGGTTGGTCTGCAGCTCGACGATCCGCTCTTCGAGAATCCTCGTATGGCGCGGAGAGTCGGCGAGCTTGCGGCGCAGGACGGCGATTTCCTGCTCGAGATAGGCAATCTGACCGGCAGGGTCGTCGGACCCTCGACCCGGGCGGATGCCGCGGTTGATGTCGTCGTCGTGGGCTGCCACGGTCCTCACCTCCTCCAAAGGGAGCTGGACGCTTCCAGACCCTACCTGGGTGGGTGTCGATTGAAACCCCTAGATCACAAAGACGGTCGGGGTGTGTCCGATCTTCACCCTTGCGCTGCCCTTCACGCCAGGGGGATACCCACCCACAAACATGGGAAAGCGGGCGGTTGTATCGTCGAAGCGTTCAACACCCGTCAGACCTGGCCCGACTTGCTCGCGGGGCCGGTGATCTCGACGAAGGGAAATGGCAGGAGATATGACCGTGCAGGATGAGGCCGGCGCCGGCACCGAGGCTCTGGAGGTCTGGATCGACCAGGACCTGTGCACTGGCGACGGGATCTGCGCCCAGTATGCGCCTGAGGTCTTCGAGCTAGACATCGACGGTCTGGCCTATGTGAAGAGCCCTGCCGACGAGCTTCTGCAGGCTCCGGGGGCCACAACGCCCGTTCCACTGCCGCTTCTGCGGGATGTGACCGACTCCGCGAAGGAGTGTCCGGGTGACTGCATTCATGTACGTCGCATTTCAGACAAGGTAGAGGTATTCGGCCCCGACGCTGAGTGACCTCGCTACTGCGTAGCGTGGCAAAAGCCATGGGCCCGGGCTGCGGTGTCGCCGCCCGGGCCCTTCGCTGTGTCTGATGCGTCACATTTTCTTGCTGGTGCCTGTGGGTGTCGACGGCCGGACGGCTGTCCGCATCGACGGCCGGGCGTCCGGGGGGCGCACTCGCGTGTGCCGCTGAGTGTCAGACGCCGAGGGCCCCGGCGGGTGTGGAGCGGACGAACGTGCCGTTCTTCCACTGCCACTTGGCCTTCTGCTGCTGGTCCGGGCAGCAACTGGGTACGTCGGGCGACGAATAGCCGAGCAGGGTGGCGGTGACGGCTCCGTCCTCGACGGCGAAGTCGGAGACGGTGAGGTGGTCCTGTGGGTCGACGAGTGTGGCCACGACGCGGGGCTGGGCGTTCGCATCGGTGGGCTGTGTGATCACGTAGATGCCGCTGGGCGGGGTGCCCGAGCCCGCGTCGCAGCGCACCACGGCGATGGTCTCGGGTCTGCCGTCGCCGTCGAGGTCCCCGGACGCCTTCTTCTCCACCACGGTCCTGGCCGCGCCGCAGTTGAGGCCGAAGTCGACGGCGGCCGGGTCCGGGGCTTCCACCGGGGTGGAGTGGTGGCTTCCCGGCTGGGCGGCGGTGGCGGCTTCGGGCTGGAAGAAGGAGGAGCCCGCGACCACGGCGGCGAGGGCGGTGGCGGTGGCCAACCAGTGGATCGGGCGGGTTTGGGTGTGTGCCAGTTCCGGGACGGCGGATTGCTGCACTAGGAGCGTCTCCTGCGAGGGCTGTGCCGGTGGGGGTGGCCAGCATGGTGCCATACCTCACACCGAGGCGGAACGGCGGGGTCCGGTGGAGCTGCCGGTACGTCAAGGAAAAGACCGCGCAGACGAGTTCCCAGGTCCTCTCCGGGAACTGGGCAGGCGGATTTGTCCGTTGAAGTGCCGTTGGGCCGGGCCGGTGTGGCGAACTTCTTCTTCGAGCCTGGCCCGCCGCGTTGTTGGGCCTGGTCGGTCGCAGTGTGCCGTCGGCGTATCGCCGATCTCCGTGGGACTGGAGCTCCTGGTTCAGTCCTTCGCGCCCCGGCGTCGGGGGCGGCGGCGCCACTCGGTTGAGGGGTCCCCGGGCGAGGAGAGGGCAGACGAAGGGCCGCCGGCTGTGTCAGCGCGGCGGCCCTTGAGTCGTGCGGTCGACGGCCCCTGTCAGCGGGGCGGGCCTCCGTCGGCGTTCGGGCCGGTGTAGTCCTCGCCGTAGGCGCCCTTCGCGGGGCGGCGCCGGCGCGTGGGCGGCTCGACGCCGTCGGCGAGGCGGCGGGCGGTCAGCAGGAAGCCGGTGTGGCCGATCATCCGGTGGTCGGGGCGGACGGCGAGGCCCTCGATGTGCCAGTTGCGGATCATCGTCTCCCAGGAGGTCGGCTCGTTGAAGCAGCCGATCTCGCGGATGGACTCGACGGTCCGGGCGAGCTGGGTGGTGGTCGCCACGTAGCAGCAGAGGATGCCGCCGGGGACGAGCGCCTTGGAGACGGCCTCCAGGCACTCCCAGGGGGCGAGCATGTCCAGGATGACGCGGTCCACGTCGGTGTCCGACAGGTTGTCCTGGAGGTCGCCGACGGTGAGCTGCCAGGCGGGGTGCGGGCCGCCGAAGTAGCGCTCCACGTTCTGCCGGGCGATGTCGGCGAAGTCCTCGCGGCGCTCGTAGCTGTGCAGCATGCCGTGGTCGCCGATGGCGCGCAGCAGGAAGCTGCTGAGCGAGCCGGAGCCGACGCCTGCCTCGACGACGCGTGCGCCGGGGAAGATGTCGGCGAATGCCAGGATCTGCCCCGCGTCCTTGGGGTAGACCACGGCGGCGCCGCGGGGCATGGACAGGACGTAGTCGGGGAGCAGGGGGCGCAGCGCGAGATAGGCGACGTTCCCCGTGGTGCGGACAACACTGCCCTCGGGAGCGCCGATCAGCTCGTCGTGCGGGAAGGAACCCTTGTGGGTGTGGAAGTTCTTCCCGGCCTCGAGCGTGAACGTGTAGTGGCGGCCCTTGGGGTCGGTCAGCTGTACCTGGTCCCCGACCTTGAAGGGCCCGCGCCTGCGGGCGGCACCGGTCGGTTCGGACATGTGACCAGCCTACCGGTCCTGGCCGGGGCCGCTGACCACGTGCAGCCGGGGTCGGTGAGGCCCACGGGGGCCGGGGCCGCTCACCGCGTGGGCGGCCCGGGAGGCGAACCGAGCCCTATGAAGCGGGCCGGGCCATTGCCTTCACGAAGGCGCGCTCGACGTCGGCCGCGGACAGCACTCCGTAGATCTCGCCGGTGTCCTCGACCACCAGGTACTCGGTGGCGGGCGTCGCGCGCAGTACATCGAGGAGCTCCTCGCCTGCGAGCTCGGCGGAGACCCGCATGCCGTCGGTCAGTTCCTGGGCGAGGCTGCTCACCGCGACCCAGGGCCTGCGGTGCTCGGGCACGCCGACGATGGCGGCCTCACGCACCACCGAGAGGGGGTCGCCGTGCGCGTCTACAACGACCAGGGCGCGGGCCCCCGACTCGTTCGCGCGGCGCAGCGCCTCGGAGAGCGGGGTGTCGCTCGCGACCGGGACCGCCCGCCGGGTCAGGGCGCGGGCGCGCAGCTCGGGCAGGTGTTCGCGGAGCCGGGCCATACGGAGGCTGTTGCCCGCGCCGGTCCAGATGATCGCGGCGAGGATCGCGGCGAGCAGGGCGTCCGTGACGGTGTCCATGCCGCTGATCTCCTCGGCGCCGGAGCCGAGGGCTCCGGACTGGGTGAGGAGCGGTAGCCCGACGAGTACGGAGATCGCCAGGGCGCGGCCGACCCAGGCCGCGGCGATCGTACCGCTCATGGGTTTGCCGGTGATCTTCCAGACGACGGCCCGCAGCATGCGGCCGCCGTCCAGCGGAAGTCCGGGGAGGAGGTTGAAGGCGGCCACGATCAGGTTGGAGATCATCAGGCCCGCGAGGAGCACTCCGGGTACGGTGCCGGGCTCGACGGCCTGCAAGCCGGCGTAGAAGACCCCGGCGAGTACGAGCGAGAGCAGCGGCCCGACGAAGGCCAGGACGAACTCGCGCCCGGGCGTCTCCGACTCCTTCTCGATCTCGGACACGCCACCGAAGAACTGCAGCTGGATACGGCGTACGGGCAGCTTGAAGCGGAGCGCCGCGACCGTGTGGGCGAGCTCGTGGACGAGTACGGACGCGTAGAAGGCGACCGCGAAGAAGAGCGAGACGAGATAGCGGACGGCGCCGAGTTCCGGCAGGACGCGGTCGATCTGTCCGCCGAAGACCCAGGTGATCAGCGCCGCGACGAGGAACCAGCTGGGCGCGACGTAGACGGGCACGCCGAAGGGCCGCCCCATGAGCAGCCCGCCACCGGGCCCCCGCGGCGGCTTGCCCGGTCCACCCGGGCCGGGCCCCGCCGGCGGCCCCTGGCCCGGCCGCCCCGCGGACCCACCGCCGGACGACCCGGCAGACCCACCGTCCGGCGACCCGGCAGACGCGCCGGACCGACTGCCGTCGGACCCACCGGCACCGGCGTCACGATCCACAGCCGTGCCACCCGAGGACCCTCCGGACCCACCGGCCCAAGGCCCTGCAGCAGAGCTGCCAGCCGAAGACCCTCCAGCCCCGGCGGCCGAAGGCCCCGCGGCCCCACCGTCCTCCGCAGCACCCCACGGCTGCGTCGCGGAAGCATCCGCTGGACGGTCCTGGGAGCCGCCGCTCGGCCGCTGCACGGCGGCGTCGTGCCCTGCCCGCTGCGCGACGTCCCCACGCGCCGCCTGCCCTTCCGGCCACTCGGGGCCGGAAGCGGCAGACGGATCCGTAGGTGCCGCCGGACGCGAAGGGGCTGACGGACCCGGAGGCGGTGACGCGCCGGGGCCGGATGGCTGGGTCGGCTGGGTCGGCTGGGTCGGCTGAGTGTGGGCGTCCGGTTCGGCGGTGTTCGAGGCGTTCGGGTCGGGGCGCTGCTGGTTTGCGAGCGGAGTGTGGTCCCCGTCCGCGAGCTGGGCGTCTTGCCCGGTGCCGACGGGCGATGCCGGCCGTTCGGGCGGGGCGTCGGCGCCGTCCGGGCGTGACGGTGCGATGCGGCGCTGGTCCGCTCCGCTGTTGCCCGACCGCGGCTGTCCGCGCCCGCCGCTCTCGTCCACGGTGTCCCCTCGTTCGAAGCGTCCCTCGCCCCTGCTGTCGCCGGTCACGGTCATACAGGGCGAGTGGGTCTGCTCGTCGATGGTATGCGGCCGCTCCTTTGCGTTCCGCCTCGACTCCCCCTCTCTGCGCCCGGGTTGCCCGCACCTACGGATGCGGCTACCGAGCTGTGCGGGAACGGAACTGTCAGTGGTGGGTCGTAAGGTCTGTTGTCATGGAAACCAGCTCCGACGGTGCCGCGGCGACGACGGCGGCCGAGCCTTCTGCCGTGGCTGCCGCGCCACCGGCGTCGCTGTCGCCCTCGCGTGCCGGCGACTTCATGCAGTGCCCGCTGCTCTACAGGTTCCGGGTGATCGACAGGCTGCCCGAGAAGCCGAGCCAGGCGGCCACCCGCGGCACCTTGGTGCACGCCGTGCTGGAGAGGTTGTTCGACGCCCCTGCAGCCGAGCGTACGGCGCCGCGCGCGAAGTCGCTGGTCCCCGGTCAGTGGGACCGGCTACGCGAGGCGAGACCGGAGCTGGCGGAGCTCTTCGCCGACGCCGACGAGGAGGCGGCGGGCGAGGGGCTGACCCGGTGGCTGGCCGAGGCCGAGGCGCTCGTGGAGCGATGGTTCTCGCTGGAGGACCCGACCCGCCTGGAACCGGCGGAACGCGAACTGTTCGTGGAGGCCTCCCTGGACTCGGGGCTGAAGCTGCGCGGCATCATCGACCGCGTCGACGTGGCGCCCACGGGCGAGGTGCGGATCGTCGACTACAAGACGGGCAAGGCCCCACGCCCCGAGTACGCCGAGGGCGCCCTGTTCCAGATGAAGTTCTACGCCCTGGTGGTGTGGCGTCTCAAAGGCATCGTGCCGCGCCGCCTGCAGCTGGTCTATCTGGGCAGCGGTGACGTGCTGACGTACGACCCGGTCATGGCTGATCTGGAGCGTGTGGAGCGCAAGCTGCTTGCGCTGTGGGACGCCATCAGGCTGGCCACGGAGACGGGTGACTGGCGGCCGCGGCCGACGAAGCTGTGCGGCTGGTGCGACCACCAGGCGCACTGCCCGGAATTCGGCGGGACTCCCCCGCCGTATCCGCTGCCGATCAGAACGCGCGGGTCCGCCGGTGATCGCCTCCCGGTGGATCCGGCAGGGCCCGTCGGGGATGAGGTCCCGGTTGCGTCGGGCGGACCCATCGGCGATCAGGTCCCGGTTGCCACGGCCCAGGCCGCCGGCCGTCACGCCCCCTCCGCCGCGCAGGGCGCCGACAGCAATCAGCCACCCTCCAGGGCGCCCGAGGCCGGCGGCGCCGCGCAGGGCAGAATGGGGCCGGACTAGCGAAGGAGACTTACGTGGCGATCCGCGTCCTACTGGTCGACGACCAGCCCCTGTTGCGCACCGGGTTCCGGATGATTCTGGAGGCCGAGCAGGACATCGCGGTGGTCGGCGAGGCCGGGGACGGCCTCCAGGCGCTCGACCAGGTCCGTGCTCTCCAGCCCGATGTCGTCCTGATGGACATCCGCATGCCGCGTATGGACGGGGTCGAGGCGACCCGGCAGATCACCGGGCCCGGCCGGGACGGACCGGCGAAGGTCCTCGTGCTCACCACGTTCGACCTCGACGAGTACGTGGTAGAGGCGTTGCGGGCGGGTGCCAGCGGCTTCCTGCTCAAGGACGCCCCGGCGAACGAGCTGGTCCAGGCGATCCGGGTGGTCGCGGCGGGCGAGGCGATGCTCGCGCCGAGCATCACGCGCCGGCTGCTCGACAAGTACGCCGGGCATCTCCCGTCCGGCGACGAGCCGGTGCCGGACACGCTGCACACGCTGACCGAGCGCGAGGTCGAGGTGCTGAAGCTGGTGGCCCGCGGCCTGTCCAACGCCGAGATCGCCGCGGAGCTGTTCGTGAGCGAGACCACCGTCAAGACGCACGTGGGCCATGTACTCACCAAGCTGGGCCTGCGCGACCGGGTCCAGGCCGCGGTGTACGCGTACGAGAGCGGTCTGGTCCGCCCGGGCGCCCAGTAAGTCTCACCGGACACGGACCCCAGCCGACGGAAAGACCGAGGACCGCCCTCTCCAGAGCGGCCCTCGGTACACAGCACCCACTCAGTTCCGGTTCACAGCAGGGCTCAGCTCTTGACCGGCCCGGTTCTGGCCCGGCTCAGCCCTTGCTGATCTCCCAGAACCGGAAGACCGTCGACGCGTCGAGGCAGTTCTCCACGCCGTACACACGGTCGTGGACGACCGCGTACTGCTTGGCCTGCCACACGGGGATGACCGGCAGCTGGTTCGCCACGATCTCCTGAAGCTGGGCGTAGTGCCTGTCGGTCGCGGCGCGGTTGCTCTGGGCCGCCGTGCGGGGAATGATCTTCCCGGTGATCGTGCTGTTCTCGTAGCGGTTGCCGAGGACGTTGCCGTCGCCGAAGAACGGCTGCGTGAAGTTGTCGGGGTCGGGGTAGTCCGGCACCCAGCCCTTCACATAGACGCCGTACTTGCCGGCCTTGATGTCCTTCTCGTACTCGTCGAACTCGACCGACTTGACGTCGGCGTCGAACAGACCGCTGGCGTTGAGCTGCTTGGCGATCGCCTTGAACTCCTGCACGGTGGCCGGGCCGTAGCGCGAGGGCGTCGCCCACAGCGTCAGCTTCACCTTGCCGGTGATGCCCTCGGCGCGCAGCGCCGCCTCGGCCTTGTCGGGCGCCGGCCGGGCGCCGTAGGTGTCGAAGAAGGCGGTGTTGTGGCCGCCGATGCCGGCCGGGATGATCGAGTAGAGCGGCTCGGCGGTGTCCTCGTACACCTCGTTGACGAGCGCCTCCCGGTCGAGGAGGTACGCGATGGCCTTGCGCACGCCGAGCTTGCCGACGACCGGGTCGTCCATGTTGAAGACCAGGTGCTGCACTTCGGCGCTGGAGCCCTCGACGACCTCGATGTTCCCGCTCTTGCCGGACGTGTTCTGCTGGATGTCGGCGATGTCCTGGGCGGCGAGGCCTCGGTAAGCGAGGTCGATCTTGTTGTTCAACAGCGCGTTCTTCAGGGCGGTCTGGTCGCCCTGGAAGAACTTGAGGGTCATGCCGGAGTTCTTGACCTCGGCGGTGCCCTTGTACTCCGGGTTGACCGAGAAGACCGCCTCCTTGTCACTGAAGGAGTCGAGCTTGTACGGGCCCGAGCCGACCGCCTTGCCGTCGGTGCGCAGGCTGGTCCCTTCGTACTCGCGGTGGTCCACGATCGAGCCGGCGCCGGAGGCGATCTTGCTCGGGAAGGTGGCGTCGGCGTACTTGAGCTTGAAGACGACGGTCTTGGCGTCCGGTGCCTCGACCTCGTCGAGCATGGGGAACATGATCGCCGGACCGGCGTCGTCGTCGATCTTCATCATGCGGTCGAAGGAGAACTTGACGTCCTCCGAGGTGAGCGCGTTGCCGTTGCTGAACTTCAGGCCGTCGCGCAGGGTGCACTCGTAGACCTTGGTACCGGAGTCGGTGAATCCGCACTCTTCCGCGGCCTCCGGAGCGGGCTCCGTGGCGCCGTTGGGGAAGCTCAGCAGTGACTGGAAGACGTTGTTGAACAGCAGCCATGAGCCGGGGTCGTAGCCGGACGCCGGGTCGGTGGCGAGGACGTCGTCCGACATTCCCATCACCACGGCCTCGCCTTCGCCGGCCGAGGCGCCGTCCTGGGAGCTGCCGCAGCCGGTCAGCAGGGCGGCGGCCAGGCCGGCGCTGAGGGGCGGGACCAGCCACTGGTTGCGCATTTTCACTTACGTGTGCCTTGTCGTCGTTCTCCGAAGGAAGCTCTGGCTCTCGATACGGGCCAGGTCAGTCGCTCATGCCGCGGCTGAGCTCCCACAGCTGAAGGGTCGAGGAGGAGTTGAGGGCCCACTCCGTGCCCGTGATGTCGTCGCGGGCCGCGATGTACTGCTTGCCCTGCCACAGCGGCAGCACCGGGACGTCGTCGGCGACGATGTTCTGGATCTCCTCGATGCTCTCGGACGCGGTGAGGCGGTCGGCCTCCCGGCGCGAGTCCGGGATCAGCTTGTTCCGGATCCTGGGGCTGGCGTACGGCGAGCCGAGGAAGTTGTCCTTGTCGAGGAACGGCGCGAGGAAGTTGTCGGCGTCGGGGAAGTCCGGGAACCAGCCCATGCCGTACACCGCGTACTCGCCCTTGGCCTCGTTCGGGCGGAAGGCCGCCCACTTCTCGCCCTTGATGCTGACGTCGAACAGCTCGCTGTCGTTCAGCTGCTTCTGCAGCAGCTCGAACTCCTTCTTGGTGGCCGGACCGTAGTGGTCGGTCGTGTAGTTCAGGGTCAGCTTCACCGGCGTGGTGATGTTCGCCTTGGCCAGAATGGAGCGGGCCTTGGGGATGTTCGGGTCGCCGTACTTGTTGAAGAACGAGTTGGCGTGGCCGGTGATGGTGGCCGGCACGAGCGAGTACAGCGGCTCGGCGGATGTGCCGTAGACGTCGGACGCGATCTGACCACGGTCGATGACCTGTGCCATCGCCTGCCGGACGGCCTTGCTCCTCACCTGCGGGGCGTTGGTGTTGAAGCCCAGGTAGCGGATCTCCAGGCCCGGCATCTCGACGAGCTTGATGTTGCTGTCCGGTCCTGCGTTGGAGAGCTTCTCGATCTGCTCGGGCGACATGGTGCGGGTCATCAGGTCGATGTCGCCCTTGTCGAGCGCCGTGCCCATGGCTTCGGCGCTGTCGAACGACTCCACCTCGACCGTCTCGTTCTGCGGCGTCAACTCACCCGTGTATTCGGGGTTCTTGGTGAAGACCGCTTTGACGAGCTCGTTGTTCCTGGTCTCCATCTCGACGGTGTAGGGACCGGAGCCGTCGACCTGGAATCCGTCGCGCAGCTTGCTCTTGGAGTAGTCCTTCGGGTTGACGATGCCCGCGGCCGGCGTGGCCAGTTTGTACGGGAAGGTGGCATCCGCGGTGTTGAGGTGGAAGATGACCTCGCGGTCGCCCCTGGTCTCGATGGTGTCGATGCTGGAGAGCAGACCGGCCACTCCGCTGTCGCTCTTGATGGCGCGCACGCGGTCGATGGAGTACTTCACATCGGCGGCCGTGAGGGGGCTGCCGTCGGCGAACTTCAGGCCCTCGCGGAGGGTGCAGGCATAGCGTTCGTTGCCGTTGTCGGAGAATCCGCACTGCTCCGCGGCCTCGGGCTCCGGCTCCCCGTCGCCGCGCGGCAGGGCCATCAGGGTCTGCAGCGTCTGCCGCAGGATGTTCCAGGAACCGACGTCGTAGGCGTACGCCGGATCGAGGGGCGCGGGGACCGCGTCCGATGCGCTGAACCGGTCGGTGGTGCCGACGACGATCGCTCCACCGTCGTCGCCTCCGCTGTCGGAGCCGCCACATGCGGCGAGGGCGGGGGCGAGCAGGCCGGTGACGGCCGCCAGAACCAGGATCTTGCGGTTCATGCTCGAAATTCTCCAGAGCTTTCAATACCCGTGCCGCCCGGCAACGGGGGTGGATGCTGACGGGACACGAGCGAGTACGGCGATGTTCTCGCCTCGACATTAGTGCGCAGCGCAGGGCGGCCCGACCGGGCTGGAGTTGAGGGTCCATCACGCAGCGGCACCGGGCGTGGACACACCGAAAACCCGCCAGTGGGAGCTTTCATCCGGTGCTTAACAAATAGGACACAACGCTTTCCGTTGCCCCGCGGAATCAGGGCTTCAGCACAACGGAAATGACATGTCGACCCCCGCGTCGGGTGGGAAACGTCACACCCTCAGGAGTGCTGGTGACCATCGGATTTCGGCCAGCAGCATCACGGTTTGAGTTCATCCATCATCAGGCCCTGGAGAAAGGGCAGGTCGACCTCCTCGAGGGAGGTGACCACGGTACGTCCCGGGACTGGTGCGATCGGGGCGACCGAGGGGACGGCCACCACCCGGCAGCCCGCGGCCTCGGCGGCGGCGACGCCGGTCGCGGTGTCCTCGACGACGGCGCATCTGGCCGGGTCCGCGCCGAGACCGGCGGCGGCGAGCAGATAGGGGTCCGGGTGCGGCTTGGTGCGCTCCACCTCGTCCCCGGCGATGGTCAGTGCGAAGTTCTCCGGCCCGAGTGACTTCAGGACGTGGTCGATGATGCGCCGGTGAGACGCGGAGACCAGGGCGGTCGGCACCTCGTGCGCGGCCAGCTCGGCGAGCAACCGGGCGGCGCCCGGCATCAGCGGCAGGTTCCCGTTGAGGCGCTCCTCGAACGCGTCGTTGATCAGCACCGTGAGCTCCGGGAGCGTGATGTCGGCGCCGGTGACCTCGATCAGGAATCCGGCGCTGCGCGTCATCGGCCCCCCGACCACCACATGGCGCCATGAGTCGTCGAGCAGATGGCCGAGGCCCGCGAAGACCTCGACCTCGGCGTCCCACCAGAAGCCCTCGGTGTCCACCAGGGTTCCGTCCATGTCCAGGAGTACGGCCTGCAGGGCGGAGCCATCGGCCGATCGGGTACCGACAACGGGGACCGTACTCGTCATCCGCGCACACCTCCGTGAGGGACGAGAAGGCCGGTTCCCAGGGGGAACCGGCCTGCACTGGATCGACCAGTGTACGACTCGTCCGCGATGTGCGCGCTGTGAGCTTTTTCGCGCGTGTCACCGCGTGTCACCGCATGTCCTGCGGGTACCCGCTCGGGGCGCAAGTACCCGCCCGGCGGGGGGCGAGTACCTGCCCGGCGATCGCGACCACCCGCCCGGCGGCGAACACCCACAACCGGTGCGATGCCGCAGGAGGTGCAGTACCCGCAGGCGCTGCGAGTGCCTGTGCTACCGCGCGTTGAAGTACTTCGCCTCCGGGTGGTGGATGACGATGGCGTCGGTGGACTGCTCGGGGTGGAGCTGGAACTCCTCCGACAGCTGGACACCGATGCGTTCCGGCTCGAGGAGCTCGGCGATCTTGGCGCGGTCCTCGAGGTCGGGGCAGGCGCCGTAGCCCAGCGAGAAGCGGGCGCCGCGGTACTTCAGTGCGAACATTTCTTCGATGTCAGCCGGATCCTCACCGGCGAAGCCCAGCTCGGAGCGCACGCGCGCGTGCCAGTACTCCGCGAGCGCCTCGGCCAACTGCACCGACAGTCCGTGCAGTTCCAGGTAGTCGCGGTAGGAGTCGGACGCGAACAGTTTCGCCGTTTCCTCCCCGATCCGCGAGCCCACCGTGACGACCTGCAGGCCGACGACGTCGGTCTCGCCTGACTCCTCCGGACGGAAGAAGTCCGCCAGGCACAGCCGCCGGCCGCGACGCTGGCGCGGGAACGTGAAGCGGGTGCGCTCGTTGCCCTGCTCGTCGAGGATGATCAGGTCCTCGCCCTTGGACACACACGGGAAATACCCGTAGACCACGGCCGCTTCCAGCAGGTTCTTGGTCTGCAGCTCGTCCAGCCAGCCCCGCAGCCGCGGCCGCCCCTCGCTCTCGACAAGCTCGTCGTACGTCGGTCCGTCGCCGGTACGGGCCTGCTTCAGGCCCCACTGGCCCTTGAACAGCGCGCCTTCGTCGAGCCAGGAGGCGTACTCCTTGAGCTGGATGCCCTTGACGACGCGGGTGCCCCAGAACGGCGGCGTGGGGACGGGGTTGTCGACAGCCACGTCCGAGCGCACGGCGCCCTCTTCGGGGCGCTCCTCGACCTGGACCGTGGCCGCCCGCACCCGGCGCTGCTTCAGCTCGGGCAGGGCCGCGCCGGGCACGCCCCGCTTGACCCCGATCAGGGCGTCCATCAGCCGCAGGCCCTCGAAGGCGTCGCGGGCGTAGCGCACCTCGCCCTCGTAGATCTCGTGCAGGTCCTGCTCCACGTACGCACGGGTCAGCGCGGCGCCGCCGAGGATGACCGGGTACTGGGCGGCCAGCTTGCGCTGGTTCAGCTCCTCCAGGTTCTCCTTCATGATCACCGTGGACTTCACCAGGAGACCGGACATGCCGATGACGTCGGCCTTGTGCTCCTCGGCGGCCTCCAGGATCGCGGAGACGGGCTGCTTGATGCCGAGGTTCACGACGTTGTAGCCGTTGTTGGACAGGATGATGTCGACGAGGTTCTTGCCGATGTCGTGGACGTCGCCGCGCACGGTGGCCAGGACGATGGTGCCCTTGCCCTCCGCGTCCGACTTCTCCATGTGCGGCTCGAGGTACGCCACGGCGGCCTTCATGACCTCGGCGGACTGCAGCACGAACGGCAGCTGCATCTGGCCGGAACCGAACAGCTCACCGACCACCTTCATGCCGTCGAGCAGGGTCTCGTTGACGATGTCGAGGGCCGGGCGCTCCTGGAGCGCCTCGTCGAGGTCGGTCTCCAGGCCGTTGCGCTCGCCGTCGATGATGCGGCGCTTGAGGCGCTCCTCCAGCGGCAGCGCCGCCAGCTCTTCGGCCTTGCCCGCCTTCAGCGACTTCGCCGTGGCGCCCTCGAACAGCTGCATGAGCTTCTGCAGCGGGTCGTAGCCCTCCGAGCGGCGGTCGTAGATCAGGTCGAGGGCGGTGGTGACCTGCTCCTCGTCGAACCGGGCGATCGGCAGGATCTTGCTCGCGTGCACGATCGCCGAGTCGAGCCCCGCCTTGACGCACTCGTCCAGGAAGACCGAGTTGAGCAGGATGCGGGCGGCCGGGTTGAGGCCGAAGGAGATGTTCGACAGACCCAGCGTGGTCTGCACGTCCGGGTGGCGGCGCTTGAGCTCGCGGATCGCCTCGATCGTGGCGATGCCGTCCTTGCGGGACTCCTCCTGACCGGTGCAGATCGTGAAGGTCAGGCAGTCGATGAGGATGTCCGACTCGTGGATGCCCCAGTTCGCCGTCAGATCCTCGATCAGCCGCTCCGCGATCGCCACCTTGGTCTCGACGGTGCGGGCCTGGCCCTCCTCGTCGATGGTCAGCGCGATCAGCGCGGCGCCGTGCTCCTGCGCGAGGCGGGTGACCTTCGCGAAGCGCGACTCGGGCCCGTCGCCGTCCTCGTAGTTGACGGAGTTGATGACCGCCCGGCCGCCCAGCTTCTCCAGGCCGGCCCGGATCACATCCACCTCGGTGGAGTCCAGGACGATCGGCAGCGTGGAGGCGGTGGCGAAGCGTCCGGCGAGCTCCTCCATGTCGGCGACGCCGTCGCGGCCCACGTAGTCGACGCACAGGTCGAGCATGTGCGCGCCCTCGCGGATCTGATCGCGTGCCATCTCGACGCAGTCGTCCCAGCGGCCCTCGAGCATGGCCTCACGGAACTTCTTCGAGCCGTTGGCGTTCGTGCGCTCGCCGATGGCCAGGTACGAGGTGTCCTGGCGGAATGGCACGGTCTGGTACAGCGAAGCGGCGCCCGGCTCAGGCTGCGGCTGCCGCTCGGTCGGGGTGAGGTCCCGCACCCGCTCGACGACCTGGCGCAGGTGCTCCGGGGTCGTGCCGCAGCAGCCGCCGACGAGGGAGAGGCCGTACTCCTGTACGAAGGTCTCCTGGGCGTCGGCCAGTCCCTCCGGGCCGAGCGGGAAGTGCGCGCCGTCCTTGGTGAGGACCGGCAGACCCGCGTTCGGCATGCAGAGCAGCGGAATACGGGAATGGCGTGTGAGATAGCGCAGGTGCTCGCTCATCTCCGCGGGGCCGGTCGAGCAGTTCAGGCCGATCATGTCGATGCCCAGCGGCTCCAGCGCCGTCAGCGCCGCACCGATCTCCGAACCCAGCAGCATCGTGCCGGTGGTCTCGAACGCCATCGAGCACAGCAGGGGCACCTCGATGCCGGTCGCCTCCATCGCGCGCCGGGCACCGAGGATCGAGGACTTGGTCTGGAGCAGGTCCTGAGTGGTCTCCACGATCAGGGCGTCCGCTCCGCCGGCGAGCAGACCCTCGGCGTTGGCCTGGAAGCCGTCGCGCAGGGTCCTGTAGCCGACGTGGCCGAGGGTCGGCAGCTTCGTGCCCGGGCCGATCGAACCCAGTACCCAGCGCTGGCGGCCGTCGCGAGCTCCGAACTCGTCGGCGACCTCGCGGGCGATGCGGGCCCCGGCCTCGGAGAGCTCGTACACCCGGTCGGAAATGTCGTACTCGGCCATGGCCGAGTGGTTCGACCCGAACGTGTTCGTCTCCACGCAGTCCACGCCCACGGCGAAGTACGCCTCATGGACGGAGCGGACGATGTCCGGGCGGGTGATGTTCAGGATCTCGTTGCAGCCCTCGAGGTTCTCGAAGTCTTCAAGAGTCGGGTCCTGGGCCTGGAGCATCGTGCCCATCGCACCGTCGGCCACCACCACGCGGGTGGCGAGTGCTTCGCGCAGGGCCCCGGCCCGGGCGCGGCTGTCGGAGGGGACGGTGGAAGGGGTCGGCAACGAGGCCATGTAGTGCTCCCTGGAGTGCGACGGCTGTCGGCTTTGCGCCCTTCTCGTGGAGGACGCACTCCGCCAGGGTAGCCGGGACGGCCGTCCGCCCGTACGCGCGTCCACGAGCCGGACGGGCCGCCTGATCAGGCAGGCTGCCGGATTACGCTCCCGGACCGGCGGGCCGGGCGCCATAGGGCTGGTCGCGGAGTTCGGCAACGACCGATAATGTTCGCCATTGTCGAACGCTGTTGGTCGAGGGGATGGGAGGGCGGGCTGCGATGGCGAAGAACATCCAGTCGCTGGAGAGGGCGGCCGCGATGCTGCGTCTGCTCGCGGGTGGCGAGCGCCGGCTGGGCCTCTCGGACATCGCATCCTCCCTCGGCCTCGCCAAGGGTACGGCCCATGGCATCCTGCGCACCCTGCAGCAGGAGGGTTTCGTCGAGCAGGACGCCGCTTCGGGCCGCTATCAGCTGGGCGCCGAGCTGCTCCGGCTGGGCACGACGTATCTGGACGTCCACGAGTTGCGGGCCCGTGCCCTGGTATGGACGGACGATCTGGCCAGGTCCAGCGGCGAGAGCGTCTACCTGGGCGTCCTGCACCAGCAGGGCGTGCTGATCGTGCACCACGTCTTCCGCCCCGACGACAGCCGCCAGGTGCTGGAGGTCGGCGCCATGCAGCCGCTGCACTCCACAGCCCTCGGCAAGGTCCTGTCCGCGTACGACCCGGTGGCGCACAGCGAGGTCATGGAGGCCGAGCGCAAGGCGTTCACCTCGCGGACCGTCAGCGACTCCGACGGCTTCGAGGGCGTGCTCGATCTGACCCGCGCGCGCGGGTACGCCGCGGACGTCGAGGAGACCTGGGAGGGCGTGGCGTCGATCGCCGCCCCGATCCACGACCGGCGGCGCATGCCCGTCGGTGCGGTGGGCATCACCGGCGCCGTGGAGCGGGTCTGCCTGGACGGGCAGCTGCGTCACGAGCTCATAGCGGCGGTTCGGGACTGTGCCCGCGCTGTTTCCCGGGATCTGGGCGCGAGCCGGTTCTGACCGTTCTGACCGTTCGCCGCCGGTCCGCCTGAGGACCACTGAACCGACGCGGCTCGGTGACCGACGTACCCCACGAGGGCCCGTGCAGCGCCTGCGCGGGCCCTCGGCGTGCAGGCCGCCGACCGCCCGTGCGAGGTGAGCGCACCTCCACGACGCCCCGTGCGGGGTGAGCGCACTCCGCGCGCCGCCCCGCTGATCAAGGCCGGGATAACGATCGGATTTTCCGGCGCCGGAACCTCTTGACGATCCAGCGGCCCCGGATAAGACTCCCGTCCATCGGTCGGCATTGTCGAACACCTACCGGCAAACGCGGTAGAGTGCCCGACGCCAGGGCCGCCACAAACGCCCTCACCCCGAGGGCGCGAACCACCGGAGGGACCCGGGGTTCGCCTTCCCCTGGACGAAGGACAAAGGAGTCGCGGGTGTCCAGCTCCGACATCTTCATCGGCGAGACGATAGGTACCGCCGTACTCATCCTGCTCGGCGGTGGCGTGTGCGCCGCCGTCACGCTCAAGGCCTCCAAGGCACGCAACGCCGGCTGGCTGGCCATCACCTTCGGGTGGGGCTTCGCGGTCCTCACCGCGGTCTACACCTCGGCGCCGCTCTCCGGTGCCCACCTCAATCCGGCCGTCACCCTCGCCCTCGCGATCAAGGACAACGACTGGAGCAACGTCCCCGCCTACTGGGCGGGACAGCTGCTCGGCGCCATGATCGGCGCCGCCCTGGTCTGGGTCGCGTACTACGGACAGTTCCTCGCCCACCTCACCGACCGCGAGATCGTCGGCGGACCGGGCGCGCAGGACACCAAGGCCGTCGAGGTACAGGAGGCTCAGGCCGGACCGGTGCTCGGCATCTTCTCCACCGGCCCCGAGATCCGGAACGCGGTTCAGAACCTGGCCACCGAGATCCTCGGCACCATCGTGCTGGTCCTCGCGGTCCTCACCCAGGGCCTCAACGACAGCGGCAAGGGCCTCGGCACCCTCGGAGCGCTGGTCACCGCCCTGGTCGTGGTCAGCATCGGTCTCTCGCTGGGCGGCCCGACGGGCTACGCGATCAACCCGGCCCGCGACCTCGGTCCGCGTATCGTGCACGCCCTTCTGCCCCTGCCCAACAAGGGCGGCTCCGACTGGGGCTACGCCTGGGTCCCGGTCGTCGGCCCCCTGGTCGGCGGCGCGATCGCCGCAGGCATCTACAACGTCGCTTTCGCGTAGAGCCGCCGAGCCGCCGAGCCGCTGAGCCACAGCGCCGCCGCACCACAGCGCTTCACGGCCACGCGCCCAGAGCTTCCAGAGCCGCAAGCAATACGTCGTAAGCCAGCCCGACAGATGTCGCCAGCCCCCATATACGGACTTCCAGGAGCACACCGTGACCGACGCACACACCGCCGGCCCCCTCTCCCACGGCGCAGGGCCGTTCATCGCGGCCATCGACCAGGGCACCACGTCCAGCCGCTGCATCGTCTTCGACCGGGACGGCCGCATCGTCTCCGTCGACCAGAAGGAGCACGAGCAGATCTTCCCCAAGCCGGGCTGGGTCGAGCACGACGCCGCCGAGATCTGGACGAACGTCCAGGAGGTCGTCGCCGGGGCCATCGCCAAGGCGGGCATCACCCGTGACGACATCAAGGCGATCGGCATCACCAACCAGCGCGAGACGACGCTGCTGTGGGACAAGAACACCGGCGAGCCGGTCCACAACGCCATCGTCTGGCAGGACACCCGCACCGACGCCCTGTGCAAGGAGCTCGGCCGCAACGTCGGCCAGGACCGCTTCCGCCGCGAGACCGGCCTCCCCCTCGCCTCCTACTTCGCCGGCCCGAAGGCCCGCTGGCTGCTCGACAACGTCGACGGCCTCGATGAGCGCGCCGAGCGGGGCGACATCCTCTTCGGCACGATGGACTCATGGGTCATCTGGAACCTGACCGGTGGTGTCAACGGCGGCGTGCACGTCACTGACGTCACCAACGCATCGCGCACCCTGCTGATGAACCTCCACGAGATGCAGTGGGACGAGCGCATCTGCGCCTCCATCGGCGTGCCGATGCAGATGCTGCCCGAGATCCGCTCCTCCGCCGAGGTGTACGACGAGGTCAAGGGCGGCAAGCTCGGCGACCTCCTGGGCGGCATCCCCGTCGCGTCCGCGCTCGGCGACCAGCAGGCGGCCCTGTTCGGCCAGACCTGCTTCAGCGAGGGCGAGGCCAAGTCGACGTACGGCACCGGCACCTTCATGCTGATGAACACCGGCGACAAGGTCATCAACTCGTACAGCGGACTGCTGACCACCGTCGGCTACCAGATCGGCGACCAGGACCCGGTCTACGCGCTCGAGGGCTCGATCGCCGTCACCGGTTCCCTGGTGCAGTGGATGCGCGACCAGATGGGCCTGATCAGCACGGCCGCCGAGATCGAGACCCTGGCCCTGACCGTTGAGGACAACGGCGGCGCCTACTTCGTGCCGGCCTTCTCCGGACTGTTCGCCCCGTACTGGCGCTCCGACGCCCGCGGTGTGCTGGCCGGTCTGACCCGGTACGTCACCAAGGCGCACCTCGCGCGGGCCGTCCTCGAGGCCACAGCCTGGCAGACCCGCGAGATCACCGACGCCATGACCAAGGACTCCGGCGTCGAGCTCGCGGCCCTCAAGGTCGACGGCGGAATGACCTCCAACAACCTGCTGATGCAGACGCTCTCGGACTTCCTGGACGCACCGGTCGTGCGTCCGATGGTCGCCGAGACCACCTGCCTCGGCGCCGCCTACGCCGCCGGCCTGGCCGTCGGCTTCTGGCCGGACACCGACGCGCTGCGCGCCAACTGGCGCCGGGCCGCCGAGTGGACCCCCCGTATGGACGCGGACAAGCGGGACCGCGAGTACAAGAGCTGGCTCAAGGCCGTCGAACGGACCATGGGCTGGATCGAGGACGAGGAGTAAGAAACCCCATGAGCAGCCAGCCCACCCTGCAGACCGCGCCTGCCCTCGGTACGCACCCGGTCTCCGGCTCCCTCCCCGGCCGTGCCGAGACCCGGGAGCAGCTGTCCAAGGCGACGTACGACCTCCTCGTCATCGGCGGCGGAATCCTGGGCATCTCCACCGCCTGGCATGCCGCGCAGTCGGGTCTGCGGGTGGCGCTGGTGGACGCCGGTGACTTCGCCGGCGCCACCTCCTCCGCCTCCTCCAAGCTGCTCCACGGGGGCTTGCGCTATCTGCAGACCGGCGCGGTGAAGCTGGTGGCGGAGAACCACTTCGAGCGCCGTGCGGTGTCCCGCCAGGTGGCACCGCACCTGTCCAACCCCCTCACCTTCTATCTGCCTGTCTACAAGGGCGGCCCGCACGGCGCGGCCAAGCTCGGCGCGGGAGTCTTCGCCTACTCGGCGCTGTCCGCGTTCGGCGACGGCGTGGGCCATGTGATCGGCCCGGCGAAGGCGCAGCGCGACGTGCCGGAGCTGCGCGGGGAGAACCTCAGGGCCGTGGCCGTGTACGGCGACGACCAGATGAACGACTCCCGTATGGCGCTGATGACGGTGCGCGCGGCGGTCGAGGCCGGTGCTGCCGTCCTCAACCACGCCGAGGTCACCGGCCTGCGCCTCACCAAGGGACGGGTCACCGGCGCCGAGCTCAAGGACCGCATGGACGGCACCGAGTTCGGCGTCACCGCCCGCCTCGTACTGAACGCGACCGGCCCCTGGGTCGACCACCTGCGCAGGATGGAGGATCCGAACGCGGCCCCCTCCATCCGTCTGTCGAAGGGCGCGCACCTGGTCCTCAAGCGCACCTCGCCGTGGAAGGCCGCGCTGGCGACGCCGATCGACAAGTACCGCATCACCTTCGCCCTCCCCTGGGAGGACATGCTGCTGCTCGGCACGACCGACGAGGAGTACGAGGGCGACCCGGCGGATGTCGCGGTCAACGAGCAGGACATCGCCCAGATACTCGACGAGGCGGCCTTCTCCGTCCGTGACCAGCAGCTGAAGCGGGAACTGATCACGTACGCCTTCGCCGGTCTGCGCGTGCTGCCGGGTGGCCCCGGCGACACGTCGAAGGCCAAGCGCGAGACGGTCGTCACGGAGGGCAAGGGGGGCATGCTGTCCGTCGCGGGCGGCAAGTGGACCACGTTCCGGCACATCGGCCGTACGGTCATGAACAAGCTGGCGGCCCTGCCAGGACACCCGCTCGCCGACGACATGGAGCCCATGTCGCAGCTGCCGAAGAAGCTCCCGCTGCCGGGCATCTCCAACCCGCAGGCGGTCGCGCACCGCCTGCTGGTGGACGGCGGCACCCCGGGCCCGCGCATGGCCGCCGACACGGCGAAGCACCTCGCCACGCACTACGGCTCGCTGTCCTTCGACATCGCACGGCTGGCGAACGAGAACCCGGAGCTGGGCGAGCGCATCCACCCCGAAGCTCCGGAGATCTGGGCGCAGGTCGTCTACGCCCGCGACCACGAGTGGGCCGAGACCGTGGACGACGTGCTGCGCCGGCGGACGACGCTGACGATCCGGGGCCTGGACACGGAGGACGTACGGGCCAGGGTGAAGGACCTGCTGAACGCGGGGAACGCCGAGTAGGCGGCGCAGGACCGGCCGGGTAGGCGGCGCAAGACCGAGGGGCGGCTTCTACGGGGGGGAAGTCGCCCCTCCGCCATGCCGTGGCCCGCCTTCTCTGACCACTTCGCCGGAGAAGAGAAGACGGCGGCGGCTTGGGAGGCAAGCCGCGGCACATGCGGCCGGAGCACGTCCGACAGTCCAGCTGCGCCGCGTGCGGACGCCAGGAGCACGCCTCCCGGCTCCTCGCCGGTCTGGGACAGGTCCTGTTGAGCGGATCCGCATCGAGCGCTTTGGCTGATCCAGGGGGTCCGAGCCGCATAATGGTCGAAAGACATCGGATGTCTCAGCGACGGGCCTGAGGTACAGGGAGGGCGGCCATGGCTGTCACCGACGAGGCGATCGAGAAGATCAAAGGCATGATCGTCTCCGGCGCGCTGCGCCCCGGCGACCGGCTCCCCAAGGAGAGCGAGCTCGCGGCCGAGCTGGGCCTGTCCCGGAACTCGCTGCGCGAGGCGGTCCGCGCGCTGTCCCTGATCCGCATCCTCGACGTACGGCAGGGCGACGGAACGTACGTCACGAGCCTGGACCCCCAACTCCTGCTGGAGGCGCTCAGCTTCGTCGTGGACTTCCATCGCGACGACACGGTGCTGGAGTTCCTCGCCGTCCGCCGCATACTGGAACCGGCCGCGACGGCGATGGCGAGCACGCGCATCAGCGAGGCGGAACTGGACGCCTTGACCGCCCAGTTGGACGCGCTCGGGACGTCGCCGTCTGTGGAGGAACTCGTCGCCTGCGACCTGGAGTTCCACCGCGGCATCGTACAGAGCTCGGGGAACTCGGTGCTGTGTTCCCTGCTCGACGGGCTGTCGGGCCCCACCACCAGGGCCCGTATCTGGCGCGGTCTGACGCAGGAGGACGCGGTCAGCCGCACGCTCCACGAGCATCGGGCCATCCTCGCCGCCCTGCGCGACCGCGACGCGGAGGCGGCCCGGTCCTGGGCGACGGTGCACATCGCGAGCGTGGAGCAGTGGCTGCGTTCGACTCTGTAAAGCCGACCCGCTCTCAGCCGGCCCGCCATCGGATCTGGTGGCGCCCGGGTCTCAGTCCTGCTTCTCGCCGCTCGCGAACCGCGAGATCACCAGCGCGACGATGATGATGGCGCCGTTGAGGAACTGGTTCCACAGCGCGGGGACCCCGCCGAGCGTCATCACGTTGACGACGAGCTGAAGGGTGAGCACGCCGGTCAGCGCACCGAAGAGCGTGCCGCGGCCGCCCTTCAGGCTGATGCCGCCGATCACCGCGGCGGCGAAGACCTGGAAGATCCAGCCGTTGCCCTGGGTGGCGGCGACCGAGCCGTAGTGGCCGGTGTACAGCACGCCCGCGAAGGCGGCGAGAAGGCCGCCGATCGCCAGCACGATCCACGTGAGCCGGTCGACCCGGATACCGGCCGCCCGCGCGGCCTCCGGGTTGCCGCCGATCGCGTACAGCGCCCGTCCATGGCGCAGCCAGGCCAGGGCCGCGCCGCCCACCGCGAACAGCGTGAGGCAGATCCAGACCGCGGCCGGCGCGCCGAGCCAGTCCGTCTTTCCCAGGTAGCGGAAGGACTCGGGGACATCGGTGATCGACTTGCCCTCGGTGATCCCGATGTGAAGGCCGCGCAGCATGGTGAGCATGCCGAGCGTGGCGATGAAGCCGTTGACGCGCAGCTTGAGCATCAGGAAGCCGTTGATGCCGCCGATCAGCAGCCCGGCCAGCAGGCAGACGGGGATCGCCGTCCACACGGGCAGCAGGTCGAGGCCCGCGAACCGGCCCCCGGACGTCGGCAGCACGAGCCACATGGCGACGACCGGCGCGATGCCGATCGTCGACTCCAGCGACAGATCCATGCGGCCGCAGATGAGGATCAGCGCCTGGCCGAGCACCAGCAGGCTCAGCTCGCTGGACTGCTGGACGACGTTGATGAGGTTGGTGGAGGTCAGGAAGACCGGCGAGACGATGTAGCCGATCACCATCAGCACGAGGATCACGGGGACGAGTGAGAAGTCGCTCCAGCGGACGTACCGCAGATACGGCAGCGGGCCTCCGCCGCCGCCCTCCTTGCCTGTGGTGGGCGGCCGCATCGTCTCCGTCATGCCCTTTCCCCTCCCACGGTTCCTTCGGCCACGCCCTCCATGGCCGCGACCAGCTCACGGTCCGTCCATCCGGTGTCGTACTCGGCGACCAGCCGCCCATGGAAGAGCACCAGCAGCCGGTCGCAGACCCGCAGATCGTCGAGTTCGTCGGAGACGATGACCGCGGCCCGCCCCTCGTCCGCGACCCGCCGGACCACGGCGAGCAGCGCCTCCTTGGACTTGACGTCCACGCCCGCGGTGGGGCGGATCGCCACCAGGGCGTGCGGGCGCCGGGCCAGGGCTCGGGCGACGACGACCTTCTGCTGGTTGCCGCCGGAGAGCCCGGAGACCGGCTGGTCCGGGCCGCGGGTCCGGATGTCCAGCGAGCGGATCATCGAGGCCGCGAACTCCCGTGTACGGGAGGGCAGTACGGTGCCCCAGCGGCCGAGCTGGTCGGTCACGGTCAGCGTGGCGTTCTCCGCGACGCTGCGTTCGGCGACGAGTCCCTGGCGGTGGCGGTCCTCGGGGATGTAACCGATACCGGCCTCCAGGGCGTCGGGCACGCTTCCGGGGCGTACCTCCCGGCCGCGCACCCGGACCGCGCCGGCCGTGGGCGCGCGCATGCCGACGAGTGTCTCGCCGAGCGCGGTGTTGCCGCTCGCCGCGGCTCCCGCGAGGCCGACGACCTCGCCGGGGCGTACGGCGAAGTCCAATGGCTCGTAGACGCCTTCCAGGGCGAGCCCCTCAGCACGGAGCAGCGGCTCGGCCTCCCGTACCTGCCGGGGAGCAGGTTCCCAGTCAGGGACGACGGAGGTCTCCTCACCGGTCATGGCCGCCACCAGGTCGCCCTTCGCCAGCCCCTGGACGGGCGCCGTGAGCACATGGCGGGCGTCACGGAGGACCGTGACCGCGGTGCACAGCTCGTACACCTCCTGGAGGTGGTGCGAGATGAAGAGGAACGCGACGCCCTGTGACTGCAGGTCCCTGAGCTTGTCGAACAGACGCTGGATGCCGCGCGCGTCGAGCTGCGCCGTCGGCTCGTCGAGGATGATCAGCCGGGCTCCGAAGGAGAGGGCTTTCGCGATCTCCACGAACTGGCGCTGCTCGACGGCGAGATCCTTGGCCCGCGCTCCGGGATCGACGTCCACGCCGTACTCGGCGAGCAGTGCACGCGCGCGTGCCCGCAGTTGCGCCCAGCGGATGAAACGCTCGCCCTCCTGGAAGCGGTTGAGGAAGAGGTTCTCGGCGACGGTGAGCTCGGGCACCACCATCGACTTCTGGTAGACGCACGCCACTTTGGAGCGCCATGCCGCGGTGTCCCCGAAGGCGGGAGCGGGTGCGCCGTCGAAGTGCACCGTCCCCGCGTCGGGCCGGTGCAGCCCCGTCAGTACGCCGACCAGCGTGGACTTGCCCGCGCCGTTGCGCCCGACGAGGGCGTGCGACTCCCCGGGCCGTACGGTCAGCCGGACGCCGTCCAGAGCGAGCGTGGGCCCGAAGCGCTTGACGACGCCTTCCGCATGCACCACCGCCGCGGCAGCCATGGCTCCCTCTCCGGTCGTCACGGCTACTTCTCCAGCTGGTTGGCCCACAGTTCGGGATCGTCGACGTTGTCCTTGGTGACGAGGGGCGCGGGCAGCTGGTCCTCGTAGCCGTTCGGGATCTTGACGACGGTCGAGTCGTGGTCGGTCGGGCCCGTCTTGGCCTTCTTGCCGTCCAAGGCCTGCTGTGCCCAGTACAGGGCGTATTTGGCGTAGAGATCCGCGGGCTGGGAGACGGTCGCGTCGATCTTGCCGTCGCGGATGGCGTCGAGTTCCTGCGGGATGCCGTCGTTGGAGATGATCGTGATGTGGCCCTCGGTACCGGCTGGTTTGAGCAGCTTCTTCTGCTCGAGCAGTGCGAGGGTCGGCTCCAGGAAGACGCCGCCGGCCTGCATGTAGATGCCGTTGAGGTCAGGATGCGCGGCCAGTGTGGACTGGAGCTTCGCCGACGCGACCTCGCCCTTCCACTCGGTCGCCAGCTCGAAGACCTTGATGCCGGGATAGTTCTTGTCCATGCACGACTTGAACGCCTCGGAGCGGTCACGGCCGTTGATGGACGCCAGGTCACCCTGGAACTCCGCGACCTTCCCCTTGCCCTTCAGCTGCTCGCCGAGGTATTTGCAGGCCTTTTCGCCGTACGCGCGGTTGTCGGCGCGTACGACCATGTAGACGGAGCCCTTGTCCGGGCGGGTGTCGACGCTGACGACCGGGATCTTCTTCTCCTCCAGGGTGTTGAGCGTCTCGGCGACGGCACCGGTGTCCTGCGGAGCCATGATCACGGCTTTGGCACCCTGGTCCGTGAAGGTCTGCACGTTGGCCGCGAGCCGTCCGATGTCGTTCTGCGAGTTCGTGAGCGGAAGCGCGTCGACGCCCTCGGCCTTGATGTCCTTCTTCAGGTAGTCCTGGTAGGAGTTCCAGAAGTCGCTGTCGTTGCGCGGAACGTCGATGCCCACCTTGCCGCTCCCGGAACCACCGTCCGATTCCCGGTTGCAGGCGGCGAGGGCGGTCGTGGCGAGCAGCGCGACACAGGCCGCGGCGATCGTCGTACGGAGTCTGCCGGTGACGCTCTGGTCCATGCGTTGCCCCCATCGCTGAACATCGGACCTCTGAGATCATCCGATGTATAGCGCGGCGCAGGGGCAACGTCTAGGCCACTGGACGAAGTTGACGGGATACAGCTCGGATGACTGTCGGGTGTTCGCAGGTCGTCGCCGGGGCAGTGATCGGTTCACTCCCTCGTGCAAGGGGGCTGCGGAGGGCCCCCGCGGACGCCGTAAGGTTGGTCCGTAAGCGAGGGCACGTCGGAAGGAGGCGCTGGGTGATCGAGCTCGAGGGGGTTCCCGAGCTGGTCGACCCGGTCATGGTGGCCGCGTTCGAGGGCTGGAACGACGCCGGCGACGCCGCCTCCACCGCGGTCGCGCATCTCGACAAGGTGTGGAAGGGCGAGGTCTTCGCGGCGCTCGACGCGGAGGACTACTACGACTTCCAGGTGAACCGCCCCACGGTGTGGCTGGACGGCGGCGTCCGCAAGATCACATGGCCGACGACCCGGCTCTCGGTGATCCGCATCGGCGGCGACAAGCCGCGTGACCTGGTGCTGGTCCGCGGCATCGAGCCGTCCATGCGCTGGCGATCGTTCTGCAACGAGCTGCTGGGCTTCGCTCACGAACTCGGCGTGGAGCTCGTGGTCATCCTGGGCGCACTGCTCGGCGACACACCGCACACGCGTCCCGTCCCGATCAGCGGCACCACGTCCGACCCGGACCTGGCCCGCAGGATGGACCTGGAGGAGACCAAGTACGAGGGTCCGACGGGCATCGTCGGCATCCTCCAGGAGGCGTGCACGCACGCGGGCGTGCCGGCGGTGTCGCTGTGGGCGGCCGTCCCGCACTACGTGTCGCAGCCACCGAACCCGAAGGCCACTCTCGCCCTGCTGAACCGGCTTGAGGACCTGATCGACCTGCGTATCCCGCTGGAAGAGCTGCCCGAGGACGCGCGCGCGTGGCAGCTGGGCGTGGACCAGCTGGCGGCCGAGGACAGCGAGGTCGCCGAGTACGTGCAGTCGCTGGAGGAGGCGCGGGACACCGCCGAGCTCCCGGAGGCGTCGGGCGAGGCGATCGCCCGTGAGTTCGAGCGGTATCTGCGCAGGCGGGACGGCGGTGGCGGCCCGGCCGCGGGCCAGGCCGGCGGTCATGCCACGGAGGGCGGCGACGGTGCCCCGTATCTGCGCGAAGGCCCGGCCGACCGCACCCGGCCGCCGAAGCCGCAGCGGCCGGGGAGCGACGACGAGGGCGGCGGGGCAGCGAGCGGAGGCTCCGAGGACTCGCCGGAGGAGTGAGCCGGACCGGAAGAGCGAGAGGGGCGGTGCGCCACAGGCGCACCGCCCCTCTGTCGTCGGGTCTCGCCGACGTCCGCCGGGGCCGAGGGCGGCGGGGCCGTCCGCGGTGCGGACGGGCGTGTCGTCCCCCGGGGCCTCGGCGGACGTCAGGTACCCGGGGCCGAGCCCTCGGCTCGCGACGCGCCGACGGCTCGTATGCCTGGAGCGCGCCCGCGGCCCGTGTACCTAGAGCGGGCCGCAGATCGTGTACCTAGAGCGCGCCCACAGGCCGTGTACCGACAGGCCGTGTGCCTAGAGCACGCCCGAGGCCCGCGTACTTAGAGCGCGACGCCGAGCAGCGCGTCGACGGCGCGCGACACGACGCCGAGCGCGCCCACGGGCCGTGTACCTAGAGCACGCCCGAGGCCCGCGTACTTAGAGCGCGACGCCGAGCAGCGCGTCGGCGGCGCGCGACACGACGCCGGGCGCCCCCTCTTCCGTACCGCCCTGCTCCTGCTGGAGCACCGCCCAGCGGTCGACCGCGGCGAGCGCGGCCGGCGCGTCCAGATCGTTCGCGAGGGCGTCGCGGATCTCCTCGACCAGGGCCTCGGCGGACGGGCCGTCGGGACGGGAGACGGCGGACCGCCACCGGGCGAGCCTCGCGACGGCCTCCTCGAGGACCTCGTCCGTCCACTCCCAGTCGGCCCGGTAGTGGTGCGCGAGCAGTGCGAGCCGTATGGCTGCGGGGTCGACCCCGTCGCGCCGCAGCTTCGACACGAAGACGAGGTTGCCCTTGGACTTCGACATCTTCTCGCCGTTCAGCGCCACCATGCCCGCGTGCACGTACGCCTTGGCGAACGGATGCTCCCCGGTCAGCGCCTGCGCGTGCGACGCACCCATCTCGTGGTGCGGGAAGGCGAGGTCCGAGCCGCCGCCCTGCACGTCGAAGCCCATCCCGAGATGGTCCAGGGCGATGGCCACGCACTCGATGTGCCAGCCGGGCCGGCCGCGGCCGAGCGAACCGCCGTCCCAGCTCGGCTCGCCCTCGCGGGCGGCCATCCAGAGCATGGGGTCGAGCGGGTTCTTCTTGCCCGGGCGGTCCGGGTCGCCGCCGCGCTCGGCGGAGAGCAGCCGCATGGCGGCGGCGTCGAGGTTCGAGACCTCGCCGAAGTGCGGATCGGCCTCGACGGAGAAGTAGACGTCCCCCTCCAGTTCATACGCGGCGCCCGCGTCCCGCAGGCGCTCGACGAGGGGGACGATGCCCGGGATGGCCTCGACCGCGCCGATGTAGTGCTGCGGCGGGAGCATGCGCAGCGCCGTCATGTCCTCGCGGAAGAGGGTGGTCTCGCGCTCCGCGAGCCCTGTCCAGTCGACACCGTCGCGCTCGGCGCGTTCGAGCAGCGGGTCGTCGACGTCGGTCACGTTCTGGACGTAGTGCACCTGCCGCTTCGTGTCGAGCCACACGCGCTGCACGAGGTCGAACGCGTTGTAGGTCGCCGCGTGACCGATGTGGGTCGCGTCGTACGGAGTGATGCCGCAGACGTAGATACGGGCGACGGGACCGGGGTCGAGTGTGACGAGGCCGCCGGTCGCGGTGTCGTGGATCCGAAGGTCGCGGCCCTTGCCAGGCAGGGCGGGGACCTCAGAAGCGGGCCAGGCATGCATGCCCTGAGCCTAACCGGACGGATGTTCCGCCTACGAACCGGACCGCCTCCGACGACCGGAAAGGCCCTCTTGCACAACGGCGCCGCCTATGGCCAGGGCCTTGCCCACGCGCCTGTGGGCAGTCGTTCCTCCCCCAGCCAACGCTGGGAGGTGCCTCAGGGCGATGGGCGTCCCCTGCTCGAGCGGAGCCGAGAGCTTGGGGGAGGGTGGGCACAGGCGGAATAGTGCCCCAGCGGCTCGAGCGCCCCACAGGGGCCGCAGCCACGCACCACCCGCACCCGAACGACGGCGGACCTCAAACCGGCGGCCAAGGAATGGCCGGCCACTCCCCCGACGGCTCCGGATGCCGCCCGGACACCAGCAACACCTCGACACGCGCGCGCAGCGCCTCGACCTCATCCGAGGTGATCAGCTCACGAAGCCGCACCGCGAGCCCCGAACCGTCGCCGAGCGCGTCCCGCAGGGACCCGAGCACCGCCACCGCCTCGACGCTCAGCGCCTCCCCCGCCCACCCCCACAACAGCGTCCGCAACTTGTCCTCGGCATGAAACGTGACCCCGTGGTCGATCCCGTACAGACGCCCATCGGCGGTCGGCAGCAGATGACTCCCCTTGCGGTCGGCGTTGTTGATCACCGCGTCGAGCACCGCGAGCCGCCGCAGCCGCTCGTCGTCGGCGTGTACGAGAAGCGCCGTGCGCCCGCCGCCCACCTCCGCGAAACCGATGGCCTTCCAGCCGTCCTCCGGCTCATCCCCTTCCACGAGGGCCAGAAGCTCCGCGCCGTCCTCGACGGACGCCTCGATCCACAGCTGGCACATGCCCTCGCCGTAGGGCCCGTCCCGCAGCACGGTGGGCGGTACGAGCCCCCATCCGGTGGCCTCGGACACCTCGTACGCGGCGACCTCGCGCTGCGCAAGGGTGCCGTCCGGGAAGTCCCACAGGGGCCGCTCCCCGGCGACGGGCTTGTAGATGCAGGTGGCCTCCTGGCCCTCGTACGAAACCGTGCAGAAGAGCGCCGCGTTGGAGGCGTCGCGGATGCGGCCGCGCACCGTCAGCTCGCCCTTGGCGAGCAGCTCGGTCGCGGTCACGCTCCGCGGCGGTATCCGTTCTGGCGCGGACATACATGTCCTTCCGGGTCGAGCGGGAGGCTGCACAGCGGGCACGGCGGGCGGCCCGCGTTGACGACGTCCAGGGCCCGTTTGGCGAAGGCCCTGGCCTGGGCGCCGGTGAGGAGGACGCGGAGCATCGGCGGGCCGTTCTCCTCGTCCTGCAACAGCCGCTCCTCGGCGGCCGCGAGGTCCTCCTCGGAGTCGGCGTCCAGCTCGACGAGTGCCTGGGCTTCGACGATCATCCGCTGCTCTTCACCGTCCCAGGCCAGCGCCATGGTGCCGACCCGGAACTCCTCCTCGATGGGGGTTTCGAGCGGCGCGCTGTCCGAGACCTCTGTGGGGGCGACGGCCGGAACGGCCGCGCTTCCCCCGCTGCGCCGTACGACCTCGTCGAGAAGCTCGTCCATGCGCTCGGCGAGCGCGGCCACCTGGGTCTTCTCCAGGGCGACGCTCGTCACGCGGGTTCCGGAGGAGGCCTGGAGGAAGAAGGTGCGGCGCCCGGGCAGCCCGACCGTACCGGCCACGAAGCGGTCCGGCGGGTTGTAGAGGAACACCTGACGGGACACGTCCTGTCTCCATTGGGATCGACTTCGGTTGCTGCGATCCGGTCGGCTGCGGTTGCCGCTGACCGGATCGGCTGCGGTTGCTGCTGCTGGTGCGGGGTGTGCGACCAGTATTTGCGATGGCTGGCGACCGTGCTGAACAGGTAGGGAACGCTGGTGTGGGGGCTGCTGCGCTACTTCGACCGCTTCACCCTACTGCGGTTGACGATCACGGTGCTCCCGCACCGCCTCCCACCGGGGCATCGCCTCCGTTCTCCGGCTCCGTGCGCGGAGCCAGCGAGGCGAAGTCCCCGGTGTCGCCGAGGCGGAGGAGAAAGGGGCGCAACCGTGTGTAGCGGATCGCGGTGACGGAACAGGGTTCCACGCTGATGCGCTGGAAGAGATCCAGGTGAAGGCCGAGTGCGTCCGCGACGAGCGACTTGATGATGTCGCCGTGCGAGCACATGACGTAGACCGCGTCGGCGCCGTGCTCGCGCTCCACGCGCGCGTTCCACTCGCGTACGGCCTCAGCGGCCCGGGTGGCCATCTCGCGCATGGACTCGCCGCCGGGGAAGGCGGCCGCCGTGGGGTGCTGCTGGACCACCTCCATCAGCGGCTCGTCCTTGAGTTCGGCGAGCTTGCGGCCGGACCAGTCTCCGTAGCGGCACTCACCGATGCGCTCGTCGGTGTGGAGAGACAGCTCGGGGCGGGCTGCGAGCAGTGGCTCCAGCGTTTCCCGGCAGCGCTGCAGGGGACTCGTGACGGCCGTGGCGAGCGGCAGACCGGCCAGCCGGGCGGGCAGGGCGGCCGCCTGGGCCGCGCCCCGCTCGTCGAGGGCGACTCCGGGAGTCCACCCGGCGAGCAGTCCTTCGGTGTTGGCGGTGGAGCGTCCGTGCCGGACGAGGATCAGCGTGGGCATGCCGCAAGCCTAGGCCGAGCGAGAGCGTGCATCTTCGGCTGCCTCCAGGAGGGTGCCCTTCGGCTGCCTCGGGGTGCGCGCTCTTCAGTTCCCTCAGGAGGGTGTGCCTTCGGCTGCCTCCGGGAAGGAGACGCTGCGTGATCGTGGACTGCGCCATCTACCGCGACGGGCGCCGGACCGAGGGGCCCGCGGACTTCTCCGACGCGCTGGACGAGGCGCGGGCCACCGGGGACGCGTTCGTCTGGATCGGACTGCACGAGCCCACTGAACGCGAATTCGACCACGTCACGAAGGAGTTCGGCCTACACCCGCTGGCGGTCGAGGACGCCCTGAAGGCGCATCAGCGCCCGAAGCTCGAGGTGTACGACGACTCGCTGTTCCTCGTCCTCAAGCCGGTGGTGTACGAGCCGCAGAGTGACACCGTGTCCTCGGGCGAGGTGATGCTGTTCCTCGGCGACTCCTTCGTGGTGAGCGTCCGGCACGGCGAAGGGGCGCCTCTGAGGGCGGTACGACAGCGGCTGGAGGCAGAGCCGGACCTGCTCAAACAGGGCCCGACGTCCGTGATGTACGCAGTCGCCGACGCGATCGTGGACCGCTATCTGGAGGTCGCGACGGAGCTCCAGACCGATCTCGAGGAACTCGAGGCGGAGGTGTTCTCGCCGGAGCGCGGCGAGTCGCGGCACACCGCGCCCCGGATCTACACGTTCAAGCGGCAGGTACTCGAGTTCCGCCGGGCCACCGGTCCGCTGGCCCTGCCGCTGACCCGGCTGGCGGGTACGGGCCCCTACTCGGCGGCCGTGCCGTTCGCCAGCGACGCCGCTCAGCCGTTCTTCCGTGATGTCAGCGACCATCTGACACGCGTGAACGAGTCCGTGGAGGGCCTGGACCGGCTGGTCGGGGACGTCCTCTCGGCACATCTGGCGCAGATGAGCGTCCGGCAGAACGACGACATGCGGAAGATCTCGTCGTGGGCGGCCATGGCCGCGGTCCCCACGATGATCGCGGGGATCTACGGCATGAACTTCGAGCACATGCCCGAGCTGACGTGGACGTGGGGGTACCCGGCGGTGATCCTGCTCATGGCCGCGCTGGAGATCGGCCTGTACAGGCTGTTCAAGAGCCGCGGCTGGCTCTAGGGCTCACCACAGACCACGCCGACAGCGCTCCACGCGCGCGTGCGGACGCACAGCACTAGGAAACGAGCCCGCACGCGCGCGTGCCCTACGCGAATTCCGGTGCCGACGTCGCGGGCCCGCCCAGGGCGTCGCGCCGCTCGGGCATCTTCAGGGACACCATCCGACGCCAGCCGCCGAGCCGCTCGTACACGTACACGGCGTGGATGCCCGCGGCGAGCAGGGCCGCCTTGGCCCGGGGCCAGCCCAGGATGCGGCCCATGTGGTCCATCACGGCGAGGCTCACGTCGCGGTAGATGCGGATCTCGGCGAGGGCGCTCTCGCGCAGGATCCGCTGGATGGTGCGGCCGTGTCCGGCGCGCGCGAAGCGGAGCAGCTCCTCGTGGCAGTACGCGAGGTGGTTGTCCTCGTCGCTCGAGATCATCTTGACCGCGCGGCCGATGTCGGGGTGGTCGGCGAAGTGCTTGCGCAGCAGTTCCATCTGCTCGGAGGCGCGCTGTTCGGTGACCCGGCTGTGGGCGAGATACGTGACGATGTCCTGGACGGTGAGGGGCTCGTCGCGCTTGAGCTGTTCGTGTGCGAGCCCGATGCCGTGCTTCTCGAGGAGCATTGTGTAGTCCGTTTCGTGCGGGACCTCGACCGGTTCCAGACCGCGCCTCTTCAGCAGTGCGTTGAAGATCCGCCCGTGCTTGTCCTCGTCCGCGCCGTGGCGCGCGACCTTGGGCGCCAGCTCCCGCTCGCTCTCGGGCACGAGCGCGGCGATACGGCCGTTCTCCCAGCCGCCCTGGGCCTCCCCGCTGGCGGCGATGGAACAGAACAGCCGGAAGGACTCGTCGTTGTCGAGGATCTCCTGGAAAAGGCTCTTCGCTGAAAGCATCACTGCCACCTCCGTGCAGGGGTCCGCAAAGAACGAGTCAAATGCGGTGGCACGCGAGGGGCAACAGGTGTGTCGGACAACTCCGCCAAACGGAGGACGCCTGTGTCGGAAGGGCCGCGTAGAGGGAGAAGGGCCGCGTAGGGTCGGAAGACCGCGTAACCGAGGGGGCCTTGACGCGTTGTTCCGGGCGACGGCCGTGGCGGGGAAGACCCCCGAGCCCCCACCACGGCCGCAGAAACTTTCTCCCGCGCTTGCGGCCTCTGCTGTTACGCCAGCCCGGCACGCTCCAGGGCGTCGACGCCGGCCCGCAGGGACGCGATCCGCTCGTCCAGCGTGAAGCCCGCGGGGGCCAGCGTGAGGGTGGTGACCCCGGCCGCGGCGTAGGCACGCATCCGCTCGGCGATGCGGTCCACCGAGCCGAGCAGAGTGGTCTGGTCGATCAGCTGCTGCGGGACAGCGGCGGCCGCGCCCTCCTTGTCGCCGGACAGGTACTTGTCCTGGATCTCGGCGGCCTCCTTCTCGTACCCCATGCGCTGCGCGAGCTGGTTGTAGAAGTTCTGCTTGCGACTGCCCATGCCGCCCACGTAGAGCGCGGTGTACGGGCGGAACAGGTCGGCCAGCGCGGACACGTTCTCGTCCGAGCCGTCCGGGCTCACGGCGATCGGCAGGGTCGGGGCGACGTCGAAGCCCTCCATCGTCAGACCCGCCTTCTCGCGGCCCGCCCGCAGGTGCCGCAGCGCCGTCTCCTCCAGGTGCTCGGCCGACGGGAAGATCAGCAGCGCGCCGTCGGCGATCTCGCCGGTCTGCTCCAGGTTCTTCGGGCCGATCGCCGCGATGTACAGCGGGATGTGCTCGCGCTGCGGGTGCACGGTGAGCTTGATCGGCTTGCCCGGGCCGCCCGGCAGCGGCAGCGTCCAGTGCTCGCCCTCGTACGACAGGCGCTCGCGCGTCATGGCCTTGCGCACGATCTCCACGTACTCACGCGTGCGTGCCAGCGGCTTGTCGAACTTCACGCCGTACCAGCCCTCGGAGACCTGGGGCCCCGAGACGCCGAGGCCCAGCCGGAAGCGGCCGCCGGAGAGCGAGTCCAGGGTCGCCGCGGTCATCGCGGTCATGGCGGGCTGGCGGGCCGGGATCTGGAAGATCGCGGATCCGACGTCGATGCGCTCGGTGTGGGCGGCGACCCAGGTCAGCACGGTGGCGGCGTCGGAGCCGTAGGCCTCGGCCGCCCAGCAGACCGCGTAGCCCAGCCGGTCGGCCTCCTGGGCGACGGCCAGATTGTCCGCGTCCATCCCGGCGCCCCAGTAGCCGAGGTTGATACCGAGCTTCATGGCCGAATCCCCTTACCCATCAGTAACGTCCCTTGTGCCGGAGACCCTAGCGCGCTGGTGCGGCCTGCGTCAGCGATGGGTGGAGCAAGACGGAGCAAGACGGGCGGGAACAAGACGGGCGGGAACAACCCGTGCGCAGGATGTCCATGAGCCGATGTCCGCAGGGCGGGGTCCACACGGCAGTGTCCACGGACGGCGTTGTCCACAGGTGGTTGTCCACAGGGCCACACACGTAGACGTCCGGCCAGTAATCTCAGCGCCCATGGAGCAGAGGCATCTCGGCCGTACCGGCCTGCGTGTGTCCCGCATCGGACTCGGCACCCTGACCTGGGGGCGGGACACCGACGAGCGCGACGCCGCGGACCTGTTGAAGGTCTTCTGGGAGGCGGGCGGCACGCTCGTCGACACCGCCGATGTGTACGGCGACGGCGAGGCCGAGTATCTGCTCGGACAGCTCATGGAAGGTCTGGTTCCGCGGCGGGATCTGGTGATCGCGACCAAGGCGGGCAGTGTGCCGGATCCGGACAGGCGCTTCGACGGCTCGCGCGGCCATCTGCTGGCGGCCCTCGACGCCTCCCTGAGCCGCCTCGGGACCGACTACGTCGACTTGTGGCAGGTGCACGCGTTCGACCCCGAGACGCCCTTGGACGAGACGCTGCAGGCCCTGGACATCGCCGTCAGCAGCGGACGCGCGCGCTATGCGGGCGTGTCGAACTTCTGCGGCTGGCAGCTCGCCAAGGCGGCGACGTGGCAGCTCGCGGGGCCCGGTGTGCGGACGCGGCTGGCCAGTACGCAGATGGAGTACTCCCTGCTGCAGCGCGGCGTCGAGCGGGAGGTGCTGCCCGCGGCGCTGGACCTCGGCGTGGGGTTGCTGCCGTCCTCGCCGCTGGGGCGTGGCGTGCTCACCGGCAAGTACCGGCACGCCACCCCGGCCGACTCCCGCGGCGCCTCCGAACACCTCGCCCCGTTTGTCGCGCCTTACCTGGACGACGCCGCGAGCCGCATCGTCGACGCGGTGGCGACGGCGGCCGACGGGCTCGCCTCGACGCCACTGCAGGTGGCCCTCGCCTGGGTACGGGACCGCCCCGGAGTCGTCGCACCGATCGTCGGCGCCCGCACCGCACAGCAGCTCACCGCGGCATTGTCAGTGGAGACGCTTAGTCTTCCTGACGAGATCTGCGAGGCGCTCGACGACGTGTCGGCGCCGGTGCACCGCTATCCCGACCAGGACTGGAGCACGCTGTGAGTACGGAGCGGGAGTCCGCTGCCGCGATGGGAACCGAGCCGGGGGGTTCCCCGGGCGTCCCGGGGAACCCCGAGGGTGCGGTGGGCCCGGGCGCCGGAGGTGCGGGGGCCGTCGGCGTCCGGACCGCCGGGCCCGGCACGGCCGCCGACTCCGGCGCCGCCTCCGCCGGGGCCGGCGCGGCTGCCCGTGTCGGAGGACCTGGGGACCCGAGGGCCGGAGGGCCGCCTGAAGGCGCGGCAGGGGCCAGGGGCGGTGGCCGCAGCGATGGCGAGGCTGAGCCCTCGGAGGAGCGCGCGGCTCGGCCCGGCGCGGACACTGCTGCGTCGGCACAGCCCGCAGCCCCGGGCGACGGCGAGGCCGAGAGTCGCGCCGAAGCCGGGGCCGCGGCGGACGGCGCTACGGGGGCCGGGGAGCACGACCGGACCCCGGCTGCAGACCGAAGCGGATCGGGAGCCGGCGGCGACGAGGACGAGACCGAGAAGCGCACCCCGGCCGGGGACACTGCGCGCGGCGCGGGCGCGGATGGCGATGCGGCCGTGGACGCTGAGGGTGGCGCGGGTCGTGGTGGAGATGAGGGCGCGGGCGTCGGCGGGGAGATGTCCGATGCCGAGGCCGAGTTGGCGGCGCAGCGGGCCCTTCGGGAGCGGATCGAGAAGCGGAAGGCCGAGAAGCAGGGGCCGGTCACCGCTGGGGCGAAGCTCACCGGGAAGGCAGCTGATCTGCTGGCCGCGGTGCGGGCAGTGGAGAGCGGTGAGCGTCCCGTCGCCCATGTCTTCGACGAGCCGGAACCTGCGCCGCGCAAGCCGGCCCAGGAACCGGTGCGCAGACCCACGCCTGCGTCTACTGCGGCACCCGCGTCGGGTGCGGCGCCCGCGCCGGAGACCGTCGAGGCGGTACGGGAGGTACTGACCGCGGGCGGCGCCCCTGCCGCCCTCGCCGTACCGGCCGCCGCCGCTCTGGGCGACGGTGCGGCCACTCAACTGCGCGCCGACCCTTGGCAGTTGCTCCGGATCGCCGGTGTGCGGCCCGAGCAGGCCGACGGGTTCGCCCAGGCCCTGCTCGGTGCCGAGTGCGGCCCGGACGACGAGCGCAGGGGCCGCGCGATCACCGTATGGCTGCTGGAGCAGGCGGCCCTGGCCGGGCACACGGCCCTCGACGCCGACGAACTCCGCGCCGCGCTCGCGCAACGCTCGGTGACCGATCCGGACGCCGCCGCGCAGAACGCCATCGCGGACGGCGACGTGCTCGTCTTTCAGGACGCACTCGATGCATCCCCCTCCACCGCCGCGCTCCCGCCCTCCGGAGGGGGCGCGGCGGGCGAGGAGGATGCCGAAGGCGAGCGGCCGGTCCGGGTCCTCATCGGCCTCGAGCGCTGTGCACTGGCCGAGGAGAGCCTGGCCGACGGTCTGGCACGGGTGATCAATTCCCTGGTGAAGCCCGATGAGACGGACGTCGCCGCCTGGGAGCGTGCCGCCGGTGCCGCGTCACGCTCCGCCGCGGAGGTGATTCGCGCGGTGGCCGGGCACGGTCTCGTGCTGCACACCGGAGGCGAGGCGGCGCGGGCGGAACCGGCCGCGCTGGTCGCCGCCGCGCGGGCCATGGGCCTGCGCGTGTGTGCTGCCACCCACAGTCCTGACGGGCGGCGCCGCTTCGCCGCTCTCCTCGCCGCCGCGGAGGGCTCGGCGGCGGCCGGCGCGGGGACGGCGGGCGTAGCAGCGGAACAAGGCGAACCGGACGGCGCCGTCGCCACCGTGGCCGGGCTCCTCGCCGGTGCGGAAGGGCCCGGGCGGGACGCCGACGGAGCGTTGGCGGTCGATCTGCTGGTCGTGCTGGACGCACCCCAGCTGGACGTCGAGACCGCGGCGATGGTCGTAGAGTCGCTGCCGGACGGAGCGCGGCTGGTGCTGAGCGGTGACCCGTCCGTCCTGTGGTCGGCCGGCGCGGGCCGCGTCTTCGGGGATCTGCTGGCCGCCCGCGTCTGCCCGCAGATCGCCTCCCGTACGCCCGACCCGGGTCCCATCGGCGAGCTGGTCTCCGGAATCGGCATCGGCGAGCTCAACGAGGTCGGGGCCCCCGGCAAGGAAGTCGTGATCGTGCCGGTGCGGGACCCCGGCGAGGCGGTGCACCGCACGGTGCAGCTGGTCGCCGACTCCGTGCCCAGGGCGATCGGGGTGCCCTCCGAACACACCCAGGTGATCACGCCGGGACATGGCGGCGCGGCAGGTACGCGGGCGTTGAACACGGCGCTGAAGGAGCGGCTGAACCCCGGCCCCGGCCGGTTCGGCGGCTTCGACCCCGGCGACCGCGTCGCATACTCGCCGGCCCTCGGCCGTACGGTGCCGGGGCGCGTGGTGAAGGCCGACGCGGACGGGCTGCACCTGGACTGCGCGGGCACGCCCGTGGTCGTACCGAAGGAGCAGGTGGAGCGCCTCGTGCGGCACGGGTGGGCGCTGACCGCGCACCAGGCGGTGGGACAGCGGTGGCCCGCCGCGGTCGTCGTCCTTCCCGGCGATGCGGCCCAGGCCCTGACCCGTGCCTGGGTATACACAGCCTTCGGCCGCGCCGACCGGCATCTGTCCGTGGTGCACGGGGCGGACCAGGCTCTGCCGCGGGCGGTGGCGGAGATCCCGGCGAAGCCACGGACGACGCGGCTGCAGACACTGATGCGGATGCAGGTTCCCGCCGGGGGTTAGCCAGGCATGGGACGTACCCAAGGCGATGGGGTACCTCCCATGCCCATAAGCAACCCTTGTAGGCAAACCCTGGCGTGGGCCGGGTCTCCCAGGCCCATGCCAAGGATCACGGCTCGGCCCGCAGATCCTCCTCAAGGTCGTCGTCGGAGCCCAGCGGCTCCAGATCGTCGTCCTCGTCGTCCTCCGGCTCGTCGTCGAAGACCGAGCTGACGTCGAAGCGGCACACGACCCGCTGGGGGTCGACCTGTTCGAAGGGGGCGTCCAGCCACTCCCCCGGCTCCGGTGGCTCGTCGGCGACGGTCACCCACAGCGTGGAGTCGCCCTCCTCGAGGCCGAACTCCTTGTGCCGCGATGCGATCTCATCCGGTTCGAACTCACCGAACAGGATGCCCAGCGCACCGTGGGCGGAGCCGTTCGCCGCGCCCCCTGCGGATTCCTCCTCCACGGCCGCGACCCGCTGGGCCTGGGCCATCAGTCGCTGCGGCTCCACCACGGCATAGTCGCGGCGGATCAGCACGCTGAGCGCGTTCGGTTCCTCGGGACCCGTGTACGGCGGCAGCGTGTCCTCCGTGCCGGGGATCTCGAAGGGGGTGACCTCGTCGTAGCGGTCGTAGAGGAGCTCGTCGTACTCCTCGGCCGCCGCGGCCAGCTCGTTGAACGCTTCGTAGACGGCCGGGTCGTCCTCTCCCGACCTGCGCTCGACCGCTGCCAGGTGGCGGTCGAGCGCAGCCTTGACCGCCTCCGCGGCGGCGCGTACCTCGGCAGCGGTGGGCTGCGCAGCATCAGACATACTGCAGACGCTATCCGTACGGAGCCTCTGCCCGCACAATAGATGCGATGCCGGAATACGAATTTGTCGACGTGTACGTACCGCGCGGGGTGTCCCGTAAGGAGACCACACGTCTGCTGACCGACCATGCCGAGTACGGACACTGGGAGCTGGACCGTCTCCGGCTCCACCCGGACGGGAGCCGCAGGGTGCGCTTGCGCCGACGGATCATCCGCCAGGTACGTGCCACGTGGTGACCTGAGACGGCGGAACGGAGCGGGCCCGGCAGCTGCGGGCCCGCTCCGTCCGTTCCGTGCACCACCTCGGTGACATGCGTCACTTGGTGGTCTTCGGTGTGCTGCGCAGGTACGTGCGCGCTCTCGGTTACGCCTGCGCTACTCGCAGTTACGCGGCCGACCGGGCCTTGCGGTAGAGCACGGCACCGGCGAGCAGCGCACCCGCGCCCACCGGAAGGACCATGCCCACCGGCAGCGAACTGCCGGTCGCAGCGAGCTGCTCGGCGCCCTGGGGCGCCGTCACGATGTGCGTCTCCGGCTGGTTGGGGTCGGAGGCGCCCGGGTCCCCGACCGGCGCCTGCGGCTCGTCCGGGTGCGCCGGGTCGGAGGGCGTGTTGCCGCCCGGCGGTGCCGCCTCGTTGCCGTCCGAGGCGTTGCCGCACTCGTTGTCCGCCGCCGCGTTGCCGAGGCCGCCGACGGTGACGTTGTTGCCGCAGACGTTGACCGGCACGTCGACCGGCACCTGGATGTTGTTGCCGGAGCCGATGCCGGGCGAGTCGCTCGCGTGACCGCCCGCCTCCGAGCCGCCGCCGGACGCCTGGCCGTTGCCGTTGTCGCCGTTGTCGTCGGAGACGTTGCCGCAGTCGTTGTCCGCCGCGGGGTTGAGGACCCCGACGACGTTCACCGTGTTCCCGCACACGTTCACCGGGACGTCCACGGGGACCTGGACACTGTTGCCCGAGAGCACGCCGGGCGAGTCGGAAGCGGTCCCGTTCGCTTCCGAGTCGGCGTGTGCGTAGCCGCCGGTCATGGCGATTACGCCGGTCGCGGCTGCCAGGGTGAGGCGTTTGCGCGTGACCTGTCGCATAGGTTTTCCCTGCCTTGTACCTTCCGGAATGCGCACGGGCCCGCTTGCACGTGCGCGGAAGATCCGTCGACCCCGGAGCTCGTCCCGCGAACTCCGGGGCCTAGGACTCAGACCCTCATGGGGTGGTGCACAACGTCAGTCGTTGATGCAGGTGTTGCCGAAGGCGGGGTTCAGCAGCCCGATCACGGAGACGGTGTTGCCACAGACGTTCACCGGCACATGGATCGGGGCCTGAATGACGTTGCCCGAGAGCACGCCGGGCGAGTTCACAGCGGCACCCTGAGCACCGGCGTCGGCAGCGGCAACACCCGCACCCGCGAGTACGAGACCACCCGTGGCAGCCGCGGCAGCGACGACCTTCTTGATCATTCTTCCTCCTCATTGGCAATGCGGTCCCGGTCTCGGACCGCATCATCAGTAACGAGGAGCCGGTAATCGGGCTACGTCCTTATCGTTCCATTCACTCTTTCTGATAACTGCGCACGTATGGCCGATTGTTGGAGTGTCCATTCCTCAGGGCCCTCCAAGCGAATCGGTCAAATACAAGGCGCATACATTGAGTTGACATCGCGTCAGGACGCGTCGATGAACCGGTCCAGTACGCGCACGCCGAACTTGAGCCCCTCGACCGGGACCCGCTCGTCGACCCCGTGGAACATGCCGGCGAAGTCCAGCTCGGGCGGTAGCTGCAGCGGCGCGAAGCCGAAGCAGCGGATGCCGAGATCGTCGAAGGACTTCGCGTCCGTGCCACCGGAGAGCATGTACGGAACGGCCCGCGCGATCGGGTCCTCGGCGCGCAGCGCCGACTGCATCGCGTCGACGAGCGAGCCGTCGAAGTCAGTCTCCAGGGCCTTGTCGCCGTGCACGTCCTCGCGCCGGACGCGCGGTCCGAGGATCCGGTCGAGGTCGGCCAGGAACTCCTCCTCGTACCCCGGCAGGAAGCGCCCGTCCACGTGTGCGGTGGCCTGGCCCGGGATCACGTTCACCTTGTAGCCGGCGCCGAGCATGGTCGGGGCCGCGGAGTTGCGCAGCGTGGCGCCGACCATCTTCGCGATGCCGCCCAGCTTGGCGAGGGTGGCGTCCATGTCCTCGGGGTCGAGTTCGGTGCCGAGCGCGTCGGAGAGTTCGTCGAGGAAGGACCGTACGGTCTTGGTGACGCGCACCGGCCACTTGTGCCGGCCGAGCCGCCCTACCGCCTCGCAGAGCTCCGTGATGGCGTTGTCGTCGTTGGTCATCGAGCCGTGGCCGGCCGTGCCGTCCACGGTGAGCCGCATCCAGTGCATGCCCTTCTGGGCCGTCTCGACGAGGTAGAGACGCAGCTGCTCGTTGACGGTGAAGGAGAAGCCGCCGACCTCGCCGATCGCCTCGGTGACACCCTCGAAGAGGCCGGGGTGCTTGTCGACGAGGTGGCGCGCGCCGTACACACCGCCCGCCTCCTCGTCGGCGACGAAGGCCAGCACGATGTCCCGCGGGGGCTTGCGCCCGCTGCGCAGCCGGTCGCGCACGACCGCGAGGGTCATCGCGTCCATGTCCTTCATGTCGACGGCGCCGCGGCCCCACACGCAGCCGTCGGCGATCTCGCCCGAGAACGGGTGGTGGGTCCAGTCGTGGGCGTTGGCCGGTACGACATCGGTGTGGCCGTGGATGAGGAGTGCGGGCCGCGAGGGGTCCTCGCCCTCGATGCGGGCCACCGTGGAGGAGCGGCCCGGGTGGGACTCGAAGATCTGCGGCTCGAGCCCGACCTCGGCCAGCTTCTCGGCCACGTACTCGGCGGCCTTTCGCTCACCCGGCCCCGAGTGGTCTCCGTAGTTGCTGGTGTCGATCCGGATGAGGTCGCGGCAGAGGTCGACGACCTCGTCCTCGCCGGAAACGGACCCGGCCCTGCTGGCGCCGCTCGACTCGCTCACGCTGCTTCCTCCCGCTGTAGCTGCTGGTGGTACCCCATCCTCCCCCTCGGACGGGCGGGGCCCAAGGCCGGTCCCGGCCCGGTCATGCAGCGTTAACAGCGGCGGTGCCCGTGATCACCTGGTGATCAGGTGGGTGATCAGTCGGGTGATCAGGCACCTCCGAATGTTTGCTATGGTTTTCCACGTCGCCGCGGGAAACCGCGAGAGACCACCAAGTCCGGGTGGCGGAATGGCAGACGCGCTAGCTTGAGGTGCTAGTGCCCTTTATCGGGCGTGGGGGTTCAAGTCCCCCCTCGGACACATCGGCGAACTGCCGGTCACTTCGGTGACCGGCAGTTTTTCGTGTGCTCGGGCATTCGATGTCGCTCCTCCACCGTGTCACTCCTCCACCGTGATGGCGAGGGCGGGGCACTGCGCCGCGGCCTGCCGGACGTCGGCCCAGTGCTCGGCGGGCGGGTCGGCGACGAGCAGCACGACGATGCCGTCCTCGTCGCGCTGGTCGACTGTGCTCAGCCCACGTCGGCCGGAGCGCGACTGCAACCGGCAGACGGCGATGGCAGGAAGTTCCGAGGCCGGCCCGCATGTGCCCTACCGGCCTGCGGAGGCCTCGAGTGCAGACCGCACGGCACGTACGCCCGAGCGGGTGCCGCGCCCCTGCCAGGCACAATGGCCGCATGGCCCGACGCAAGATCCGTCCCTCCGCTCCGGCGGCCCCCGCTCTGTGCCCCTGCGGTTCCGGCACCGCGTACGGCGAATGCTGCGGCCGCCTCCACTCCGGGGCCACCTCGGCGCCGACCGCCGAGGCGCTGATGCGGTCGCGGTACAGCGCGTTCGCGGTACGGGACGAGGCGTATCTGCTGCGGACCTGGCATCCGGAGACGCGGCCGCCGCGGGTGGAGTTCGATCCGGGGATGCGCTGGACGGGCCTGGAGATCGTCGGGACGACCGACGGGTCGGCCTTCCACACCACGGGCACGGTGACCTTCCGTGCGCACTACACGGACGGCGGCCGGCCGGGCGTTCTGCACGAGCGCAGCCGCTTCACGCGGGTCGATGGGGCGTGGGTCTACGTCGACGGGGAGTTCGCCGAATAGCGGGGCGCCCGACTGCCGGTGCCCCGGTCGGAGCCGGCTGGGGCGGGCCGACGTCAGGGCGCCAGGATGTCCAGTTCCTGGAGCGCGCCCACCGCGATCTCGCGGGTGAGCTCCTCGGCGCGGGCCGCGTCGCCTTCCCGTACCGCCTCAGCGACCTGCACATGCAGGCGGACCGCCGGCGGATCGGGGTCCTTGAACATGACCTGGTGGTGGGTGCGGCCGGCCAGTACCTCGGCCACGAGGTCGCCGAGGTGCGCGAACATCTCGTTTCCGGAGGCGTTGAGGATCACCCGGTGGAAGGCGATGTCGTGCACCAGGTACGCCTCCAGCTGCTGGCCGCGCGAGGTGGCGACCATGCCGAGGGCGCACTCGGTGAGTTCCGCACACTGCTCGGGTGTGGCGTTGCGCGCGGCCAGTCCCGCAGCGATGGGTTCGACGGCCGAGCGCAGTACGGTCAGCGAGCGCAGCTGGCGCGGGCGGTCGGCGCCGGCGAGGCGCCAGCGGATGACCTGGGGGTCGTAGACGTTCCACTCCGCGACGGGGCGCACGGTCACGCCCACGCGACGACGGGACTCCACGAGGTGCATCGACTCCAGGACGCGCACCGCCTCGCGCATCACGGAGCGGGACACCTTGAGGCGCTCGGCCAGCTCGTCGGTGCGCAGCACGCTGCCCGGCTGGTACTCCCCGGCGGTGATGGCGGGCCCGAGGGTCTCCAGTACGCGTGCGTGCAGCCCCTGGGCCTGTGTCGTCATGCGGTCAGCGTACGAGGCGCCGGGCCGCGCTCAAAAGTCAGACTTGTACGTCACACTCCCTTGAATTCATCAGACCTTTAAGCTTCAGTTACGTCGACACACGATGTCGATGAAGACAGCGAGGCAACTGATGAGCACCCCCCAGGTCGTCGTGGTCATGGGCGTGGCAGGGACCGGCAAGACGACGATCGGCCCCCTGCTCGCGGCCCGGCTCGGCGTTCCCTACGCCGAGGGCGACGACTTCCACCCCGAGTCCAACATCGCCAAGATGTCGGCCGGGACGCCATTGACGGACGACGACCGCTGGCCCTGGCTCGACGCCATCGGCGCCTGGGCGCACGGCAGGGACGGTCTAGGTGGTGTCGTCAGCAGCTCGGCGTTGAAGCGGAGTTATCGCGACCGCTTGCGCGCCGCCGCTCCCGGCGTCGTCTTCGTCCACCTCGCCGGCGACCGGAAGCTCATCGAGGACCGCATGTCGCACCGGCAGGGCCACTTCATGCCGACCGCCCTGCTGGACTCCCAGTTCGCCACGCTCCAGCCGCTGGAGCCGGACGAGGCGGGCGTCGCCGTCGATGTGTCGGGCAGCCCGGACGAGATCACCGACCGGGCGGTCGAAGCGCTCCGCGCCTTCGCGCGGCAGCAGCCGGCCGAGTAGCACCAGCCCTCACCCCGTTCCCGGTCCGGTGAGCGGGCGGCCGCGCCTGCCTGCTCGGACCGCCACACCTCCCCACCCCCGAACCCCCCAACTCATGCAAGGGATCAGACCGTGACCAGTCTCAGCGTCGAGACGCTTGCAGCGGACGCCGTCGAGCCGATCACCTCGGCCGGCCATGCCCAGCTCGGCATAGCCGTCCTCGCGGGCATCGCCGTCATCGTCCTGCTCATCACGAAGTTCAAGCTCCATGCGTTCCTGGCGCTGACCATCGGGTCACTCGCGCTCGGCGCCTTCGCGGGCGCCCCGCTCGACAAGGCCATCGCGAGCTTCACCACCGGCCTGGGCTCCACCGTGGCGGGCGTGGGCGTGCTGATCGCGCTGGGCGCGATCCTCGGCAAGCTGCTGGCCGACTCCGGCGGCGCGGACCAGATCGTCGACACGATCCTCGCCAAGGCGAGCGGGCGCACCATGCCCTGGGCAATGGTGCTGATCGCCTCCGTGATCGGGCTGCCGCTCTTCTTCGAGGTCGGCATCGTGCTGCTGATCCCCGTGGTGCTGATGGTCGCCAAGCGCGGCAACTACTCGCTGATGCGCATCGGCATCCCGGCGCTCGCCGGCCTGTCGGTGATGCACGGCCTCATCCCGCCGCACCCCGGCCCGCTCGTCGCCATCGACGCGGTCAAGGCCAACCTCGGCGTGACGCTGGCCCTCGGCATCGTCGTCGCCATCCCGACCGTGATCATCGCGGGTCCGCTGTTCTCGAAGTACGCGGCCCGCTGGGTGGACGTACCGGTGCCGGAGCGGATGACCCAGCAGCGCCCGTCCGAGGACCTGGACAAGCGCCCCGGCTTCGGCATCACCCTCGCCACGGTGCTGCTGCCCGTCGTGCTCATGCTGGCCAAGGCCCTGGTGGACATCGTCATCGACGACCCCGAGAACTCCGTACAGCGGGTCTTCGATGTCATCGGTTCGTCGATGTTCGCGCTGCTCGCCGCAGTGATCGTCGGCATCTTCACGCTGGGCCGCGCCGCCGGATTCACCAAGGAGCGGATCTCCTCCACCGTCGAGACGTCGCTCGCACCGATCGCGGGGATCCTGCTGATCGTCGGCGCGGGCGGCGGCTTCAAGCAGACGCTGATCGACTCGGGCGTGGGCCAGATGGTCCTGGACATCTCCAAGGACTGGTCGATTCCGGCGCTGCTGCTCGCCTGGCTGATCGCGGTGGCGATCCGTCTCGCGACCGGCTCGGCGACCGTGGCGACGATCTCCGCGGCCGGACTGGTCGCGCCGCTGGCCGCCGACATGTCGACCACGCACGCGGCCCTGCTGGTGCTGGCGATCGGTGCGGGTTCGCTCTTCTTCAGCCACGTCAACGACGCCGGTTTCTGGCTCGTCAAGGAGTACTTCGGGCTGAGCGTCGGCCAGACCGTCAAGACCTGGTCCGTGATGGAGACGATCATCTCGGTGGTGGCGGGAGCCCTGGTGCTGCTGCTGTCCTTGATCATCTAGCGCCCGGCCGACACGGCGTTCGCGGCGACGGTGAGACCCCACGACGATGGGTTCTCACCGTCGCCGTTCGCATGACGGGCGATGAGACCACCGCGCCTACGGCCGCCACAGCGGATGTTCGCGTTTCGCCCACTCCCGGTCCACGGAACCCGTACGCAGTCCGCGGCGGGCCTCAGGGTCGGCGAGGGCCATACCGATGTGGCCGGCCAGGACGATGCCGATCGCCAGGGCGAGCCAGTCGTGGACGAAGGTCGCGCCGGTGCGCCACACCAGCGGGGTGGTGGGGGTCCCCCTTTCTCCCAGACGGATCCGGGAGATTCTCCCCTGGATCGCTGCGGGGCGTTTCACAGGTCATGCCTGTACGGCGACGCCCCCCCCGGCCGCCGGAGCAAGTGCGGGTCTCGCTCGGGTCGTTGGAGACTTGGCTGTCGCCCCCTGACCGAGCACGGAGCGTACCGGATGCCATACGGACCGATAGATATGGCGGTATTCCCGATCAGGCTGGCACTACATCAGAGGTGGACGTACATCGGTGCCACATAGAGCGGGCGGGACCGCCGTGCGAGTGGCTCACGGGCTTGTCCGCATCCGCAGGGCCACCAGGACATCCCGTGCCCCTCTTCTTCGAGCTCTTCGAGCTCGGGGGTTGTTCCGAGGTCGCCCATCGATTCGAACACCCGCGGGCCCTGGAGAGCAGAGGCCGCGGGTGTTCGTCGGACTTCTGTCATCTCGCTACAGCGTCATCGCGAGACTTCGTACTCCGCCGCCTTCTCGAGCTGGAACGCCTCGTTCCCCAGGCCGATACGCGCATGCGCCTCCGGCCTCCGGCTGCGGAGCACCGCGCCGTGGACGAGCCCGATCACGGCGGCCAGCGCGATGATGCCGGGCAGCACCCAGCTGAGCGACGAATCCGGGCCCGCGCCGACGAGGACGTCGAAGTCCTTGACGGTGTAGACCGCGATGACGAGCAGGGCGATCCCGGCGACCGCGGACGCGGCCAGGCGCCAGGCCTGGGCGCGCGCGGCGCCCCGGCGGGCGAAGAAGACGATGACGGCGAGCGACGCGGTGGCCATCAGCAGGATGACGCCGAGCGCGCCGACGTTGCCCATCCAGGTGAACAGGTGCAGCACGGGCGCCGTCGGATCGCCGGCCGCGCCCTTGTCGGTGATCGCGAAGGCCCCGACGACCACCACGGAGATCGCGGTCTGCAGCAGCGAACCGGTGCCGGGCGCGCCACTGGCGCTGTTGGTACGGCCGAAGGCGGCGGGCAGCAGGCCCTCGCGGCCCATGGCGAAGGCGTACCGGGCGACGACGTTGTGGAAGCTGAGCATCGCGGCGAACATGCCGGTGACGAACAGGACGTGCAGGACGTCGGTGAAGGTGGCGCCGAGGGTGTTCTCTGTGAGGAAGAACAGCAGGCCGGCACTCTGCTTCTGAGCGGCCGCGACGATGCCGGACGGGCCCGTGGCGACGGTGAGCGCCCAGCAGCTGAGGGCGAAGAAGACGGCGACGAACCCGATCGCGAGGAACATCACGCGGGCCACGACGACGTGGGGACGGCTTGTCTCCTCGGCGTAGACAGGCGCCTGTTCGAAGCCGAGGAAGGCCGCGACGCAGAAGCACAGTGCGGTACCGAGGCCCGCACCGGTCAGGGTTTCGGGGTTGAACGCCTGCAGCGACAGGCCTTCCTTGGCGGGGTCGGCGACCGCCGCGATGTCGAAGATCACGACGAGCGCCACCTCGATGACCAGCAGCACGCCGAGCACGCGCGCGTTGAGGTCGATCTTCAGCCAGCCCAGGGCGCCGACGACGAGCGCGGCCGCGAGGGCGGGGATCCACCAGGCGACCTCCGTCTCGAGGTAGGTGGCGAACAGCCCGGAGACCTCGAAACCGAAGATGCCGTAGACGCCGACCTGCAGCGCGCTGTAGGCGACGAGTGCGACCAGCGCCGCTCCCGAGCCCGCCGTGCCGCCCAGGCCGCGCGATATGTACGCGTAGAAGGCACCTGCGTTGTGGACGTGCCGGCTCATCTCGGCGTACCCGAAGCTGAACAGCGCCAGCACCACGCCCAGAATGACGAAGAGCAGGGGCTGTCCGACGATCCCCATCACGCCGAATGTGGTGGGCATGACACCCGCGACGACCATGAGGGGTGCCGTGGCGGCGAGCACGGACAGCAGCAGCCCTGCCGTGCCGAGGCGGTCGGCGCGCAGGGCACGCTCCTGCCCCTTGTAGGTTCTGATCTCGCTCGTGCTCGAACTGCCCGTGGTCATGACGGGGGTTGTCCTTTCGCGGCAGACGACTTGCGGATGAGGAACGGCTGGGAAGGAACGGCGGGCGGGTGCGGGCTAGGCGGTGCCGAGTGCGATGTTGCGCGCGGTGCGGAAGGCGTCGTACGGATCCCGGTCCGGGTACGACCAGGGAGCCCGGGTCGCATGCGGTCCGATGCGGTGGAACAGCGCGGCCGCCTCGGCGGGACGGCCCTCGCAGACCTTCGCGTGGGCGAGGAAGTTCAGATCGATGCGGTTGCGGGGGTGGTCGTCGCGCTCCCACTCCAGCCACCAGTCGAATGCCGCCTTCATGACCTGGCGGGCCCGGCGTCCCGTCCAGTGCCGGGAGGACGCCGGGTCGCGGGGTTCCGTGCCGGCGGTGGCAAGAACGCGGTAGCGCTCGGCGTGCGCGACGACGGGCAGGATGGCCAGCGGAGAGTCCTCAGGCGCCTGTTCGGCGGCCCAGGACGCGAAGTCGTACACCTCGTGCATCGGGTCCTGGCCGGCTTCGACGTGCCGTTCCGCCAGGCGGGCCACCATCAGATGGTGGGCATGGTGGTGGTCCGGGTGGCGGTGGCGGACCTCGTCGAAGAGCCGCACGACATCCTCCTCGCGGCCCGTCGCGCGCTCGAGGATCAGCAGCGAGAGCCAGGGCGTCGGGTCGTCCGGGACGAGTGCGGCCGCGGCGTGGCATGCCTTGCGTACGTGGTCGGGGCGCTCCTTGCCGTTCAGTGCGCGGAAGACCATGGCGCAGGCCTGGAGGAGGGCCGCGTCGGCCGACTCGGGCTCCGCCAGCCGCCACTCGCGGGACCAGGCGGCGGTGCTGGGCTCCTGGGCGAGGACGGTGATCCGGTGGCCGCGGCGGTCCCAGTCGTCGCCGGTGGCCGCGAGCAGCGAGCGGACGGCGGTCCAGCGGCCCTGGGCCAGGGCGGTACGGGCGGAGGCGAGTTCCGTGTCGTCCAGCGCGGGGTCGAATGCGTGTTCTGTCCGCTTGCGGGCACGGCCGAAGGGGGGTGGGGACACCGTGGGTTCCTTTATGACACGGCTGCGCGCGGTTATGGCACGGTGTGCCAGCGGTGATCACGGACAGCAAAGCGGAGGGGATTCTTTCCGTCAAGGGCGCCTTGGTGCCTACTCGTGTCAACTGGGCGGGTTTGCTCCACCGGTCAACACGAGTAGGACGCACCCCTGCCCCCAGCGGGTATCCGTTAGGCCACCGCCCTCGCCGCCGCCCGCCCCGCCGTTCGGCCCGAGAAGAGGCAGCCGCCGAGGAACGTGCCCTCAAGGGAGCGGTAGCCGTGGACTCCGCCGCCGCCGAAGCCGGCGGCCTCGCCCGCGGCGTACACGCCGGGCAGCGGTTCGCCGCCCTCCCTCAGCACCCGCGACGACAGGTCCGTCTCCAGGCCGCCGAGCGTCTTGCGGGTCAGGATGTTCAGGCGTACGGCGATCAGCGGGCCCGCCTTCGGGTCGAGGATGCGGTGCGGGGTCGCCGTGCGGATGAGCTTGTCGCCGAGGTAGTTGCGGGCGCCGCGGATCGCGGTCACCTGGAGGTCCTTGGTGAAGGGGTTGGTGATCTCGCGGTCGCGTGCGGTGAGGGTGCGCCGCAGGTGCGCCTCGTCGATCAGCGGTTCCTCGGTGAGGGCGTTCATGCCGCGTACCAGCGCGGTGAGGTCCTTCTCCACGACGAAGTCGACACCGTGGTCCATGAACGCCTTGACCGGACCCGGGACGTCGGCGCGGGCCCGCCCGATGACATCGCGGACGGACTTGCCCGTCAGATCCGGGTTCTGCTCGGAGCCGGAGAGCGCGAACTCCTTGCCGATGATCTTCTGGTCGAGGACGAACCACGTGTGGTCGAACCCGGTCTTCATGATGTGCTCGAGCGTGCCCAGAGTGTCGAAGCCCGGGAAGAGCGGCACCGGCAGCCGGTTGCCGCGCGCGTCGAGCCAGAGGGACGAGGGGCCGGGCAGGATGCGTATGCCGTGCTTGTTCCAGATGGGGTTCCAGTTCTCGATGCCCTCGGTGTAGTGCCACATGCGGTCGCGGTTGATGAGGCGGGCGCCCGCCTTCTCGGCGATCCCGAGCATCAGGCCGTCGACGTGCGCGGGAACACCGGAGAGCATCGTGGCGGGCGGCTCGCCGAGGCGCTTCGGCCAGTTGGCGCGTACGAGATCGTGGTTGCCGCCGATGCCGCCGGAGGTGACGATCACGGCTTGGGCCCGGAGTTCGAAGGAGCCGGTGACCGCCCGGCTGCTCTCCTGGCCGCGCTCGATGTCCGAGGGTTCCAGGATCTCGCCGCTGACGGTGTCGACCGCGCCCGCGCTGCGTGACAGGCCCGTCACGCGGTGGCGGAACCTCAGCTGCACCAGCCCTCGCGCGACACCTTCCCGTACGCGCCGCTCGAACGGCGCGACGAGGCCGGGACCCGTGCCCCAGGTGATGTGGAAGCGCGGTACGGAGTTGCCGTGCCCGTTCGCGTCGTAGCCCCCGCGCTCCGCCCAGCCCACGACCGGGAAGAACCGCACACCCTGACCGTGCAGCCAGGCCCGCTTCTCACCGGCCGCGAAGTCGACGTACGCCTCGGCCCACTTCCGCGGCCAGTGGTCCTCGTCACGGTCGAAGGCGGCCGTGCCCATCCAGTCCTGGAGGGCCAGCTCATGGCTGTCCCTGATGCGCATGCGGCGCTGCTCGGGAGAGTCGACGAAGAAGAGGCCGCCGAAGGACCAGTGGGCCTGGCCGCCGATCGACTGCCCGGGCTCCTGGTCGAGGAGGATGACCTTGCGTCCCGCGTCGACGAGCTCCGCGGTCGCCGCGAGCCCGGCGAGACCCGCCCCGATCACGATCACATCTGCGTCGTAGGCCATGAGCCTCGTCCCCTCGTCGAATGTCAGTGGGCGACATTCTTACCGGTCGGTCCGATCTTCGGGAACGGAGGTGACCGAGTCTTGGGGAACGGACGTGACCGAGTCTTGGGACGGACGTGACCGAGCCAACTGCGGGGCGCCCGGAGGGGAGCTATCGTCAGGCTGGTACCCCGGCACGGCCGTGACGCGCCCGTGGCCGGACCCGAGTCTTGAGGTGCTGCGTGTCGGTTCTGGTTCTCGTCCTCGCCGTGTCAGCGGCCTGCTGCCTGGGCCTCGGATACGTCCTGCAGCAGAACGCGGCGCAGCACGCCCCGCTGAGCGACTTCCTCTCGCCTCGCCTCCTGCTCGACCTGATGCGTATGCCGCGATGGCTGGCCGGGATCGGGCTCATGGTGTGCGGCATGGTGCTGGGCGCGTTCGCTCTGGGCAATGGCGAGCTGTCCCTGGTCGAGCCCCTGCTGGCCACGAACCTGCTCTTCGCGATGGCCCTCTCCCGCCGGCAGACCGGGCAGCCGCTGGGCCGCCAGGGCTGGGCGGGCCTCGCTCTGCTCGCAGGCGGCGTGACGGCGTTCATCCTGGCGGGACAGCCGACCGGCGGTGACGACGTCGCCGGTCCGCTGCGGCAGTGGCTGATCATCGGGCTGATGGTCGCTGCCGCCCTGGTGCTGACGGTGTTCGCGAAGCGGTCGTGGCTCCGTGCGGGGCCGGCCCTGCTGGCGGCGGCGGCCGGACTGCTGTACGGCGTGCAGGACGCGCTGACCCGGGTGAGCGGGCAGCGGTTCACGGAAGGCGGCTGGCTCTTCCTCTTCACGGGCTGGCAGCCGTACGCCGTGCTGGCACTGGGCGTCGTCGGGCTCATCCTGGTCCAGAGCGCCTTCGAGACGGCTTCGCTGCGGATGTCCCTGCCCGCGTTGACGGCCGCCCAGCCGCTGGCCGGCATCGCGTGCGGCGTCGGCTTCCTCGGCGACCAGCTGCGCACGGACGCGGGCGCACTGGCGTGGCAGGCGGCGGGTCTCGCGGCGGTCGTCGCCGGCATCGTGCTGCTCGGGATCCATCCCGCCATGCCGCGGGGCGGGGCGCCGGTGGAGCGTGTACCGGATGTGCAGCCCAGCTGAGCCCAGCCCACGCGAGTGGTGGCAGCCTGAGAAGATGCCGCTGTGAGTGACGCCATGAGTGCCGCGGACGAGCTGCTGGACATCGTCGACGAGGACGACCGGGTCGTGGCGCAGGTGCCGCGCGGCGAGGCGTATGCGCGAGGTCTGCGGCACCGCTGCGTGTTCATTCAGGCGCGGGACGCCGAGGGCCGGATCTTCGTGCATCGCCGTACGCCGACGAAGCTGGTCTTCCCGTCGATGTATGACATGTTCGTCGGCGGGGTCGTGGGGGCGAGCGAGTCGTACGACGCGGCGGCGCTGCGCGAGGCCGAGGAGGAGCTCGGCGTCTCGGGGCTGCCGCGCCCTGTGCCGCTGTTCAAGTTCCTGTACGACGGTGGCGACGGGCAGAGCTGGTGGTCGTCCGTGTACGAGGTCCGCTGCGAGCTGCCGGTCAGCCCGCAGGTCGAGGAGGTCGCCTGGCACGGCTTCCTCACCGACCCCGAGCTGGAGCGGCGGCTCACCGAGTGGGCGTGGGTGCCGGACGGTCTGGCGGCGTACGAGCGCCTGAAGGCATATCGGGCGGGTCGCCCGAGCTGAGTGGCCCGCCGGAGCACCGGCGGCCTGTCCTCCCCCAGTGCCTTGAGGGCCTGGGAGGTACCCCCATCCCGGTAGGGTCCTGCGCGTGATCGAGTTCGTACGGAACCTCCGGCTCTGGTTCGTACCCCAGGCCATCCGGGAGGAGGGCCGGACGCCCGACTACCGGTTCTCGCTGGCCAATGAGCGCACGTTCCTCGCGTGGCTGCGCACCGCGCTCGCGCTCATCGGCGGCGGCTTCGCCGTGGACCAGTTCCTGCCGGACCTGCGGTGGGCATGGCGCGTGGGGCTCGCCCTCGCGCTGCTCGCGGCCGGGGTGCTGTGCTCGCTGCGGGCGGTGAACCACTGGGTGCGCTGCGAGCGAGCCATGCGGCGTGGCGAGGACCTGCCGGTGTCGCGGTTCCCCGCGCTGCTGAGCCTCGCCGTCGCGGTCGTCGCGGTGGCGATGGTGGTGGTCGTGCTCGTCGGCTGGGAAGGATGACCGGCCCGTCCGGGGCCCGGGACCCGGGGCTGCAGCCGGAACGTACGAGGCTCGCGTGGCGGCGTACGACGCTGGCCTGCACGGTGGCCGCGGTGCTGGCGGCCCGGACGGTCGGGGTGGTGGCCTGCGCCCTCTGCTTCGTCGCGTGGCTGGGGTTCCTGGCCCTGGCCCATCGCCGGATCCGCGCGCTGGCCGGGGCGCCCCCGGCTCCGTTGACGCCCCGGCATGCGGTCGCGGCCGCGGCGTGCACGCTGGCCCTGGCGGCATTCGCGGCGGCGGTCGTCCTGTGACACCGCCTCAGGACGCTGACACGCCTTACGGCGCTGACACGCATCACGTCGCTGACACGCCTCACGACGCTGACACCGCCTTACGACGACGACGCGGACCTGCGAATCTGGTGTCGCCCACGACTCTGGTGCCGCTCCCACGAGAGCGAGACGGATCACGTTCCGCTCCGCCCCTGGACTACATACCGACCGGTCGGCATCATGCTGTGGTGTCCTCGGGAACACATCCCGTCAGCCGCGCACGGAGGAGCGAACGATGAGCTCAGACCACCCCCCAGGCCTCGATCTCGGCCGGCTGCGCCAGCGGCTGGACAGAGAGCGGCCCGGCCTGGTGAGCGGTCCGCTGACCGGCCGGCTGATCGAGGGCGGGCGGTCCAACCTCACGTACGCGGTCTCCGACGGGGCGGCGAAGTGGGTCGTGCGCCGCCCGCCGCTGGGCCATGTGCTGGCGACCGCGCACGACATGAAGCGCGAGCACCGGGTGATCAGCGCGCTGTATCCCACGGCGGTGCCGGTGCCGCGGCCGGTGCTGCTCTGCGAGGACGAGGACGTGGTCGGCGCGCCCTTCTACGTCATGGAGTTCGTGGACGGCACCCCGTACCGGACCGCGGAGCAGCTCGCCCCGCTCGGCCCCGACCGGACCCGGGCCGCGGTGCTCGAGCTCGTCGACACCCTCGTCGAACTGCACGCCGTCGATCCGGCCGAGGTGGGCCTCGCCGACTTCGGGCGGCCCGAGGGCTTCCTCGACCGGCAGCTGCGCCGCTGGGGCAAGCAGCTCGACGCCTCTCGCAACCGCGAGCTGGCCGGGATCGACGAACTGCACGCCGCACTCGGCCGCGAGCTGCCCACATCGCCCGCCCCGACGGTCGTCCACGGCGACTACCGGCTGGACAACGTGCTGATCGGCGCGGCGAGCGAGCCAATCAATGGTGCCGACGAGATCAAGGCCATCCTCGACTGGGAGATGTCCACGCTCGGCGACCCGCTCACCGACCTGGGCCTGCTGGTGATGTACAGCGTGCCGCTGCGGACGCCTGACTCTCCTGTCAGCACGACCGCCGCGGCGGCCGGTCACCCGGACCCCGCCGAGCTGATCGAGCGGTACGCCGCGCGCTCGGGGCGTGACGTGTCTGCTATCCCCTGGTACACGGCGTTCGCCTGGTTCAAGCTCGCCGTGATCCTCGAGGGCATCCACTACCGCTACACGCTGGGCCAGACGGTCGGCGCCGGGTTCGACCGCATCGGCGACCTCGTCCCCGTCTTCATCGAGCACGGCCTCACCACCCTCCAGGAAGGCTGACCAAGACCATGGACTTCGCATTCGACGCGCGTACGGAAGAGCTGCGCGGCAAGCTGCAGGCCTTCATGGACGAGTTCGTCTATCCGGCCGAGGCGATCGCGGACGAGCAGCGTGCGCGGCTCGCCTCGCCGTGGGACACCCCGGCGGTCGTCGAGGACCTCAAGGCCGAGGCCCGCAGGCGGGGGCTGTGGAACCTGTTCCTGCCCGACGCAGAGCACGGCGCCGGGCTCACCAACCTCCAGTACGCCCCGCTCGCCGAGATCACCGGCCGCTCCCCGCAGCTGGCGCCGACCGCGCTGAACTGCGCCGCCCCGGACACCGGCAACATGGAGGTGCTGGCCCAGTTCGGCGACGAGCAGCAGAAGAAGCAGTGGCTGGAGCCGCTCCTCGCAGGCGAGATCCGCTCCGCCTTCGCGATGACCGAACCCGAGGTGGCCTCCTCCGACGCCACCAACATCACCACGCGCATCGAGCGGGACGGCGACGAGTACGTCATCACCGGCCGCAAGTGGTACATCTCGGGCGCCATGAACCCCGACTGCAAGATCTTCATCGTGATGGGCAAGACCGACCCGGACGGCCCGGACATCCGCCGCCAGCAGTCCATGGTGCTGGTGCCCCGCGACACCCCGGGCCTCGAGATCCGGCGCGCGATGCAGGTGTACGGGTACGAGGACCACTACCACGGGGGCCACGCGGAGGTCGTCTTCGACCACGCGCGCGTGCCGGTGTCGAACCTCGTCGGCGAGGAGGGCGGCGGCTTCGCGATCGCTCAGGCGCGGCTCGGCCCGGGCCGTATCCACCACTGCATGCGGCTGATCGGCATGGCCGAGCGTGCGATCGAGCTGATGTGCAAGCGGGCGGTGGCGCGTACGGCGTTCGGCAAGCCGCTCGCCCAGCAGGGCGTCGTCCAGGAGTGGATCGCGGACGCGCGGGTCGCCGTGGAGCAGCTGCGGCTGCTCGTGCTGAAGACGGCCTGGCTGATGGACACGGTCGGCAACAAGGGCGCGCACACCGAGATCCAGGCCATCAAGATCGCGACGCCGCGGGCGGTCGTGGACATCCTCGACCAGGCGGTGCAGCTGCACGGCGCGGGCGGCGTGAGCCAGGACTTCCCGCTCGCCGAACTCTGGGCGGCCGCACGGACGCTGCGGCTCGCTGACGGGCCCGACGAGGTGCACCAGCGGTCGCTGGCGCGGCGCGAGCTGAAGCGGTACCTCTAGCCGGACGTACGTGAGCCCCCGGCCGTCCGGCTGGGGGCTCAGGGGTTCTCTACAGCGATTAGTTCTGCACGGCGATTAGTTCTGCACAGCGATTAGTTCTGCACAGCGATGAGGTCTGCAGCGGTCAGCTCACGGCCGCAACGCCCGCAGCAGCAGGTCCGCCAGGTGGTCGGCGACCTCCTGCGGGCTGAGCGGTCCGTCCGGCCGGTACCACGTGGACAGGTGATGCACGGACCCGAAGTGGTAGTCGACCACCAGGTCGGAGGGCGTCGCGGTGGAGAACACCCCGCTCTTCTGGCCCTCTTCGACGAGAGCCCGGAACCGCTCGTGGTAGCGGCGCCGCTCGGCCCGTACCTGCTTGTTCTTCTCGGGGCTCAGATGGTGCATGGAGCGGAAGAAGATCGCCGCGTCGTCGAGGTTCTCGATGGTCGTGACCACGACGTCGGCCGCGGCGTCGCGCAGTCGCTGCTCGACCGGTGCGTCGGTGTCGGCCACGGCGTCGAGGCGCTCCTGCTGGACGCGGAGCACGCGCGCGTACACCTCGTGCAGCAGGTCGTCCTTGGAACCGAAGTAGTGGTAGAGCGCGCCCTTGGTGACCCCGGCCGCCTCGACGATCTCCTGCACCGACGTACGGTCGTAGCCGCGCTCGGCGAAGAGCCGGGTGGCGGCGGCAAGCAGCCGCTGCGGGACGGGCGTGCCGTCTCCGTCCGTCGTCCTGGGCACTGCCGCCACCTGCCTTTCCGTGTCGTCACGCGCGGGGCGTCACGCGTCCCCTGGTCCGGAACGCACATCCCGCGGGAGGATCTTCCCACTTGCCGACTCCGGCGTGTCGGGCAGGACCCGCCGCACGCGACCGGTTGCTCTGTCGCACGCGGACCGACGAACCCGCCGCACGCGCGGAACGGCCGTCACTGCCCGGCCGCCTCCCATTTCTGCTGGATGTGGTTCATGCTCGTCAGCCAGCGATCGGGCTCGGCGGCCCGCACCCGGTAGTACTCGGCGACCTCGCGGTGCGGCAGGATCAGAAAGCGGTCCTCGGCCATGCCCGCGAAGAGCGCGTCCGCGACGTCGTCCGGCTCGATCGCCGTGGGAGCCAGCACGAGTTCGCCGGCCGATCCGGAGGCGGTGAGCATGTCCGTGCGTACGCCCTGCGGGCAGATCGCGTGGACCTTGATGCCGCGGTGCCGGTACGTGAGCGAGAGCCACTCGGCGAAGGCGTACGCGCCGTGCTTGGTGACGCTGTAGGGCGCGGCGCCGACCATGGTGAGCAGTCCGGCGGCGGAGACGGTGGAGACGAAGCGGCCATTGCCGCGCTCCAGCCAGCCGGGGAGGAGCTCCCGGGCGGCGCGCACATGAGCCATGACGTTGACGTCCCAGGCGGTGGCCCACACCTCCTCGTCGGCGCTCTCCGTGCCTCCGGAGGCGAGCCCGGCGTTGGCGCAGTAGACGTCGACGGTGCCGCCCAGCGCGTCCCGTGCGTCCGCCACGATCGCGGACGCGTCGCCCGGCAGCGCGATGCCGCCGAACTCCTCGGCCACGGCCTTCGCCTTCACGGGATCCAGGTCGTTGACCACGACGCGCGCCCCGGACGCGGCGAATCTGCGTGCCAGCGCCGCCCCGATGCCGCCACCGGCTCCGGTGACGACGACTCCCGACCCCTGCAGGGTGTCCACCATCGGTCTCCCTCGACTCGACTGCGAAGTACAGACTAAGCAGTCGGTCAGGAGGAACGGAAGGGGTACGGGAAGAGGGAACGCCGCTCCCCGCTGCCGGGAACGCCCTGTTCCCGGCGAACGGCATGCGCGCTAGCGTGCGAGGCCATGCGATCTTCCGCGATCACTCAGAACACGGAGGTAGCACCATGAACCAGTCCAGACGCAACGAGTCCAGACGCGACCTGTCCAGACGCAACCTGTCCAGACGCAGCCTGCTCGCCGCAGGCTCGGCCGCGGGAGCCGCAGCCGTCGCAGGACCGCTGTCCGCCGGACCGGCCGCCGCGGCGGAGGGCGGCTGCCCGCTGCGCACCGGCTTCGAACAGCTGGCCGCGGACGGCTACGGGCTGCTGGACGGCGAACGGGTCGGCATCGTGACCAACCCGACCGGGGTCACCCGCGGGGGCACCGGAAGCGGGGGCGTACGCCACATCGTCGATGTGATGCACGAGGACGAGCGCGTGAACCTGATCGCGGTCTTCGGGCCCGAGCACGGCTTCCGCGGGACGGCGCAGGCGGGCGGCTCGGAGGGCCGGTACGACGATCCGGCGACCGGACTGCCGGTGTACGACACGTACCTGAAGAGCGGGCGGCCGCTGGCCGACATCTTCACCGCGTCCGGTGTGGACACGGTCGTCTTCGACATCCAGGACGTGGGCGCGCGCTTCTACACGTACATCTGGACGCTCTACGACTGCATGGAGGCCGCGCAGCTCGCGGGCAAGCGGTTCGTGGTCCTGGACCGCCCGAACCCGGTGACGGGCCGCAGCGCCGAAGGGCCGGTCCTGCACAAGGAGTTCGCGACGTTCGTCGGCCGGCAGCCGATCTCGCAGGCGCACGGGATGACGGTCGCGGAGCTCGCGCGCCTGTTCAACGGCGAGTTCCTTGGGACGCCGGTTCCGCTGGACGCCGTGCTCATGACCGGCTGGAAGCGCACCGAGTTCTACGACACCTCCGGGCTTCCCTGGGTCCCGCCGAGCCCCAACATGCCGACGCCCGACACCGCACTCGTCTATGCGGGGACCTGCCTCTTCGAGGGCACCAACTTCTCCGAGGGGCGCGGCACGACGCGCCCCTTCGAACTGCTCGGCGCGGAGGGTATCGACCGCCGCTGGGCCGAGGCCGCGAACGCCCTCGAACTGCCGGGCGTCGACTTCCGCGAGGCGTACTTCGCGCCCACGTTCTCCAAGTTCCAGGGCAAGACGATCGGCGGCGTGCAGATCCATGTCCGGGACCGCGCGGCGTACGACCCGGTGCGCACCGGCATCGCGCTGCTGGTCACCGCGAAGCAGGCGTGGAGCGGCTTCGCGTGGCGCTCCGACAACTGGATCGACAAGCTGACGGGCAGTACGCAGGTCCGCACGATGATCGACGCGGGGGCGGACGCGGACGAGGTGGTGGCGGCCTGGCAGAGCGAGCTCGCGGCGTTTCGGCGGGTGCGCGCCGGTTATCTGCTCTACCGCTGACGCGCCCGTACGGGACCGGGCTCACGCGCGCGTGGCGGGCCATTGGTGACGACAGTCGCCGTGCGGCGGCGGACCGTGTCTCCCCGGCCCGCCGCCCACGTGCGCTACCGATGGGCCGGGAACTCCACGACCTGCTGGTACGTCGGGCGGTTCTGCCACTGGATCGCGCGGTGCTTGATGCCGCCGAGGGGGCGGTGGACGATCGCGTCCGCGCACCACTGGTCGCCCGCGTCGCAGGTGTCGTCGCCCGGGTAGACCTCGGTGGCGGGCTTGGCGGCGGCCCGCGTGAGGGTGTCGGTCAGGACGCCGCGGCAGGCGTCGAGTGCCCCGTCGCCGCAGTAGGCACGGCCGAGCGCGCCCTCCACGGGCTCCCCGAGGACCTTCCTCAGGTCCTTGTCGACGTTGCCCCACCATCCGTACTGGAAGGCGGAGCCCGCATGCCCGCCCGTGGGACCGTGGCCGGCGGACGGCGACTCGTCGACCGTGAGCTGCGCGGTCAGCGCGTCCCACAGGTCATCGCCCAGGCCCGGCTTGAACTGGGCGTCCACCAGCAGCGGCCACCAGGCGTCCATGATCCGCACCGCGTCGGTGTGGGCGTACGTGTGCGAGCCGGCCGAGGTCTCCTTGCGCTGTGCTCCCGCCGCCTGCCAGGACTCCAGCTGCTGCACCGCCCTGGCGAGCGCGGGATCGCTGATGGGTGCGGAGCGCAGCACCTTCAGCAGCTCCGGGAGCACCTGTTCGCCCCTCAGATCGGTGACCGCCGCGTCGGCCATGGCCCGGGTGAGCGAGGCCCGGGTGACCCCGCCCTTCTCGACGAGCTTCTTCACGCGCCCGTCGAGGAGATCGCCGCGATGGACGGCCCCCAGGCTGAAGTTGGCGGCGCTGTAGTCCTCGGCCTGCTTGTTGTTCCAGGAGATGTAGTAGTCCTGGTTCACCGAGTTGGGGTGCTGGTCGGGCGGTGTGTACGCGGCGGTGTTGTGGGTCGGGTCGAAGTCCCGCCATTCGTAGGCCTTCTCGGCCTTCACCGGGAACGACGGATCGACGTTCGCCGCACGCACCGGATTGGCGCCGCTGTTGTAGTACGCGATGTCGCGCGAGTCGGCGTAGAACCAGTTGAAGGCGTAGCTGATGTGCTGCGCGGCCTGCTGGAAGGTCTTGGCGTCCGTGACGTAGGACGGGTCGTTCAGCATCTGGAAGCCGATGATCGAGTCGGCCTCGTGCCGGTACGTGGAGCGGAGCGAGGTGTAGGCCACGGGCTTGCCCTCGACCGTGGCGCGGTGCGTGACGATGCCGTAGTTGGTACGGAAGACCTGCATCCGGTACGAGCCGGCGGCCGTGGAGTCGGCCACTGTCGGCTTCCAGGCGTTGCGCTTCTCCAGCTTCTCCATGGGGGTGCAGGCGCCCCTGTAGAGGTAGTGCGTGGACTGCTTGGTGGGTGTGCCGCCGGCCGGTTCGCAGAGCTCGACGGCGTACGTGTCGGTGATGTCCTGTCCTGCTGAGGTGGCCGACCAGGCGTAGTCCTGGCCGCGGCCCAGCTGGACGTACATGCCGACGCCCGCGAACGAGACGCCGTGCGCGCTGATGCCGGGTCCCTGGAGCTCCTGCATCATCAGCAGCTGCGGCGCGAAGTAGCCGGTCTGCGGGCCGAATACGGCCACGGGGTGACCGCTGGCGGTGTGCTCGCCGGAGACGAGCAGGGCGTTGGACATGCCCTTCCTGCTCGCTCCGCCGGCGAAGAGGCCGGCGGGCAGCACACCGTCGTCGAAGATGCCCTGGAGGGGCTTGAGGCGGCCGTTCACCTTCACGGGGTCCTTGGTCGTCCGAGGGCTCGACGCGCTCTGGGTGCTGTCGGCGCTCTGGACACCTGTGGCGCTCGCCGCCGAGCCCTCGCGGTCGTACACGAGCTGCTCGCGCTCGACCGATCCGGAGTCGGGCAGGGCCGTGCCGCGCGGGCTGTCGGGCTTGTCGGCGTACGGGAAGCTGCTGCCGTCGTGGAGGGTCAGCACGCTCTCCGGGTCGTTGCGCTGCCGGAAGGACTCCCAGACCCTGGTGCCTTCTTCGATGCCGTACTTCTGCTGAGCCGTGAGCAGGGAGAGTGCGGCTTCGACCTCTCCCCCGCCGCCGTTGCCGAAGAGGCCGCCCACGACCGAGGCGAGCGCGATCATGTCGGTGATCTTGAAGGGATCTATCTGGCCGACGTTGCTGATCGCGTCGATCTTGCCCGTGAGGACGTACTCGCCGGGGAAGTACCGGCCCTTCTTGGCCTGTTCGCGATAGGCGTTGAGACCGTCGATATAGGCCTGCGCATCGGCCATCGCCTGCTCGCCGCGCGCGCCCGAGGCGCTGCGGAGGTGGTCGACCTGCTTCTGCAGATCCTCCTCGGTGTACGGGGCCTGCGGCCAGAACTGCTGTTCAAGGCCCTGGTTGGCGAGTGCGCCGCCCGCGAACGAGGTGAGCTCACCGCGCCCGATGTGCCGGAACAGGTCGATGAGCCAGAGACGGTCCTGCCCGGCGGCATAGCCGGCGCCGAACTCGGTTCCGTAGCGCGTGGTCCCCTTGATGTGCGGAATGCCGTACTTCTTGTCGCGGGTGATCGTCACATCGTCGCGGGGGCGGGTGACGGAGGCGACCTGGTCGTCGGGGACGCCGAACGAGGCGTCGTTGAAGTACCGGGTGAGGGTGTCGTCCGTGAGAGTCGGGTACCCGGAGGAGAGCGTGTCATAGGGGCCCAACTGGTCGCCGGCGTGCGCGGGCTGAGTGCCCAATAGCTGGTTGGCGAGGATCTCGGCGAGCGTGGCACTGCCGTTCGCACCGGGCGGCAGGATGTCGACGCACTGGCCTTCGCAGTAGTCGGCTGCGGCGGGCTCCGCCGCGGCGGCTGCCGGGACAGGGGCCAACAGGCCCCCGGTAAGGATGAATACAGCCGTGACGGCCAGTGAGCCCGCGGATCTGCGAAGGGATCTGGCGAAGGTGTGGTGGGGGGTACGCCGTGGCATTCCTGCTCCTCCCGACGATGGGTGAGCCGGAGGTTACCGCCGGTACAGCGACGATTGAAGATGAACATGCGTCACGTTTTCCGAATCATCACAGGGCCGAGAGCGGTTGTTGACCGTCCGAGGAGACCAAAGAGACCGGTCATTGACAGCCGCTTGACGGCCCGTCCGGGACCCTCGAGAGCAACCGGCGGATGTCATCCGAATTCGGATGGAGCCGAATGGCGTGTCGATACGTCTATTCGGCGACGTCCGTACGACGACGCCGAATCAGCCGGAGTACATGTGACGGAGGTGCAGAGCGATGGCCGGATTCCGGAGTCTCGCGAGACAGGTGCGTGACCCCCGCAACGACCTGGCACTACGGCGGTACTCACTGCGCAAGTGCCTCGAGCGGTTCGCCCCTTACGGCCACCGGGCCACCTGGGACCATCTCTGCTCCCGGGCGGGCTTCGGACAGGAGGACCGCTCACCCGATCCGGCGCGGCTGGTGGCCGCGCTCGACGAACTCGAGGAGGCACGGGCGGTCTGGCTCGCCTACGAGGCCCAGTTCGCCGAACGGCGCAAGAGGGAGAAGCACGACGGACTGCGCAGGCCGGGCAGCGTGGACGACTGGCACCGGCTCACCTGGGGCGGCTTCGGGGTCGCATGGTGCGACGACCCCCGTGTCCATCCCGCCGGGCCGCTGGCCGAAACACTGCGGCGACTGATAGCGGCCCTGGAGCGGGAGCCTGGCACGGTGTGCCCGGTGTGCGCGGGTTCGCGCCTCGTCTGGAAAAGCGATCTGGCCCATGAGCCCTCGTCGGGTCCGGTCTGCACGGGCTGCGGGATAGTGGTGCCGCGGCCCGTTCTGACATCCGTGGCCCTGGCGGAGGCGAGACGAGCGCGGTTGCTGGTGTCGGCCTGAGCACGACGGGGGTGCGACATCGCGGCCGCACCCCCGTGCGCGAAGCGCCGGACCGTTTCTGCACTACGGAGTGATCACATCCGTGTGAATGGCGAGCTTGAACTCGGCCAGGATCAGCGGCGTGCCCAGCTTCTTGTCCCCCGCGCCGCGCGCCGAGACCTTCAGCCCCAACGGTGTGCCCGGGTGCACGAACATCTGCCACATGTAAGAGCGGTACTGGCCGCCCCGGGTGGCGGCCCCATCGGTCGTGGCGGTCGAGTCGTACCCCGTCGACGAGCCGAGCGGATCGCGCACGAACCGCGCCCGGTACTCGGTGGGTTCGGCGGCCGCCTCCCAGAAGACAAGCGCGGACAGCACACCCCAGCCGTCGTGGCTGGGCCATATCAGCCCCGAGCGGCGGTCCGGGAAGGCGGACGCCTTGTCGCCACCGTGGCCCGGGTCGTGCATCTTCCACGGGTCGTATGACTCCTCGCCCACCGCGTAGGGAAAGCGCACGAGGTGGTAGCCGTCGCTGTCGTACGAGATCTTCTGCGGGCCGCTGCGGGCTGCTTCCCACTTGAGTGAGCAGATGGCGAGGCTCATAGGTGGCTCCTCCTCGGTGTCCGGCCGGCGCTCGCTGTCGCTGGCGACCGGATTGTCAGTGGCGGGTGGCACCATCGGCGACATGGACTTCTTGCTCCAGGTGTGTCTGAACGGCCCGCGCGGGGCCGGCGATGGTGCGGCCGTGCCGGTTTCTCCGGGGGCGATGGCCGAGTCCGCGGCGGGGGCCGTCGCGGCCGGCGCCCAGGATGTTCATGTACATCCCAAGTCCCCCTGTGGACAGGACACTCTTTCGCCGCGCGCGGTTGCGGCGACGCTCGAAGCGATACGTTCCGCCGTGCGCGTTCCGGTCGGTGTGACGACGGGCGCGTGGGCCGAGCCGGACCCGCGGGCGCGGGCCGAGCGCATCCGCGAGTGGGCGGCGCTGCCCGATCATGCGTCGGTCAACTGGCATGAGCCGGGGGCCGAGGAGGTGGCTGCGGCCCTTCTCGACCGGGGTGTGGGCGTGGAGGCCGGGGTGTGGTCGGGCACGGACGGCCCGGCCCGGTTCGCCGCATCGCCTCTCGCACCGCGGGTCCTGCGGGTACTGGCCGAGGTCACCGATCGGGATCCCGAGACCGCCGAGGACACGGCCCGGGAGCTGCTCGAGGCGATCGGCGCGGCCCATGGCCGTCCGGTGCTGCTGCATGGTCAAGGGGGCGGTGCCTGGCCGGTGTTGCGGATGGCCCGGGGGCTGGGTCTGGCGACGCGGATCGGCCTGGAGGACACGCTGGTCCTGCCGGACGGGCAATGGGCCAGGTCCAACGCGGAGTTGGTGGCGGAGGCGCTGAGGGTGGGGGCGGGGCCGTAAGGGCTCGGAGGGTTGGTGAACGCCTTGCGGCCCGGATCTGCGGCTGCATTGGCGCCCGGATCTGCGGCCGCATTGGCGCTCGGATCAGCGGCCGCATTGGAGCTCGGATCAGCGGCCGCACTGGAGCTCGGATCAGCGCCCGGATCGGTGGCCCGGGGCCGTACCAGACGTAAATCGCTGGCTGTAGAGATGTGCCGCCGGGACAGTAGGGGCTGCAACACGGCTGAGGCCCGACCGGGGGCGCGGGACTGGAGCCAGGAGTTCCGCTATATGGCTCCGCCCTGCCGCACAGGGGACGGCAGGGCGGTTCGCGGAGGCCGGGGGCGGCGCGCGGAGGGGGCGCGCCGCCCCCGGCCACCCTTCGCGGCGCGGACGCCCTGCGCTGCGCGGACACCCTTCGCGGCGCGGACGCCCTGCGCTGCGCGGACACCCTTCGCGGCGCGGACGCCCCTCGCTGCACGGACACCCTTGGCCGCGCGGACGACCCTCGCCACGCGGACGACCTTCGCCGCGCAGACACCCCTCGCTACACGGACACCCTTCGCAGCGCGGACGACCTTCGCCGCGCAGACACCCCTCGCTACACGGAGGCCCCTAGGTGCGCGGAATGCCCCTCCCTGTGCCGAGACCCCTCCGTGCCGGACGCCCTTCGCTGCCCGTGGTCGCGCTGGCTCAGCCGGGCTTGCTCCGCTCCGATGCCCTGGGTGTCATCGGAAGGTGTCCTTGGTGTCAGGGCGGCCGCATGCAGCACCAGACGCTTCATCGGGCTCCGTCTCGCCCGAGCGCAGCGTCCCGCCCGGCTTCCCGGTGCGGCCGCGTTCGGCGAGCAGGCGTGAACCGGTCAACCGCTCACCGAAGACGTCGTCCGGGTTGGAGAGCACGCATGTCTCCAGGGACAGGCAGCCGCAGCCGATGCAGTCGGTGAGGTGGTCGCGGAGGCGGCTGAGCTGCTTGATGCGTTCGTCGAGTTCGGAGCGCCAGGCCTCGGAGAGGCGGGCCCAGTCCTCGCGGTTGGGCGTGCGCCCCTCGGGGAGTTCGGCGAGCGCCTCGCGGATCGTCGCGAGCGGGATGCCGACTCGCTGGGCGGCGCGGACGAACGCGACGCGGCGCAGCGCGTCGCGCTGGTAGCGGCGCTGATTGCCCGCCGTGCGACGGCTGCTGATCAGTCCCTTGGACTCGTAGAAGTGCAGCGCCGAGACGGCGGCGCCGCTGCGGGCCGAGAGCTGGCCGACCGTGAGCTCGTGGATCTTCTCCGGAATCTGCGGCACCCTTCGAACCCTACCGGCCCCCGCACCGGCTCCTCGTTGACAGAGGCGCCCCACCCGACCATGCTGAGCAAGCGCTTAGACAACGACGCCCGGGAGGGTCAGGGACAATGGCAGAGCCGAGGATCTTCACGTCCGCCGACGAGCTGAAGGCAGCGGTGGGCGAGCAGCTTGGCCACAGCGACTGGCTGGAGATCGACCAGAAGCGGATCGACCTGTTCGCGGAGGCCACGGGCGACCACCAGTGGATCCACGTGGACCCGGAGAAGGCGGCGGCCGGCCCGTTCGGCACCACCATCGCGCACGGCTATCTGACGCTGTCGCTGCTGCCCAGCCTGGTCCCGCAGGTCATGCGGGTCGAGGGCATGAAGATGGGCATCAACTACGGCACGAACAAGGTGCGTTTCCCCGCCCCCGTGCCGGTCGGCTCGCGGCTGCGCGCCACGGCCGTTCTCCAGGAGGTCACCGAGGCGGGCGGCGGCGTGCAGGTGACGGCGGCCGTCACCGTCGAGCGCGAGGGCGGCGACAAGCCGGTGTGCGTGGCGGAGTCGGTGTCCCGCTACTACTTCTGAGTCGCGTCACACGCAGCCGTAGAGCCGGGGTTTTGCCGCCGTAGAGCCGGGGCTTCTGCCGCGGCACCGTAGAGCCGGGGCTTCTGCCGCGGCACCGTAAGGCCGGGGCTCACCGCGGCGCCGAACAGCCGCGGCTTACCGCTTCGCCCCCACCATCCGCAGCACGAGGTCGGCGTACAGCGCGCCGACCTCGTCGGGCGTCCGGCGCCCGGCCACGTTGAACCAGCGTGCGACATCGATGCAGAGCGACAGCACGGCGAGGGTGGTGCCCTTCACGTCGGGGACGTCGAACTCCCCCGCCTGCACACCGTCGTTGATGATCCCGCGCACCACGTCGTCGGTCCTGCGGCGCAGGGCGACGATCTCCGCGCGCGCCTCCGGACCGAGCGCGTCCAGTTCGTACTGCACGACGCGCGCGGTGGTGTGCTGCGAGGCGTGCCAGCGGACGAAGGACTGCACGGCGCCGGAGAGCCGCTCCGCGGGGGTGCCCTCGCGGTCGGACGCCGTCTGCAGGACCTCAAGAGCCTTCTCGTGGCCGATCCTGCTGATGCGGTGGAGCAGCTCTTCCTTGGTCTTGTAGTGGATGTAGAGCGCGGCCGGGCTCATGCCGGCGCGGCCCGCGATGTCGCGGGTCGTCGTCGCGTGGTAGCCGCGCTCGGCGAATGCCTCGACGGCGGCGACGAGCAGCCGCCTGGCCGCGTCCGGGGTGACCTCACCCCACGGCTGGTCCTCGCCATCGGCCGTCTGAGCCGCCGCACCCATCGCTCGCCCCTTCCACCGGTCGCCTGCCGCCATCCTCGACGAAAACGGCCCTGCGGACCGCGTCTGAAGTGGCAGGACGCACCACGATACCGGAATGCTGAGCGGGCGCTTAGATCTTCTCGAAGGGGTCGTGCTCGGCGAGCAGCTTCTCGAGCCTGGCCTGGTCGACGCGACTGACCAGCTGCCCCGCCTCCTGCCGATCCCTGATCACCTTGGCCAGCGTGAACGCCGAGGTGACCAGATAGAGAACGGCGACTCCCAGGAAGGCGCGGACCCAGGCGTCGGCCTGCAGATTGAAGATCCCGATGGCCGTAGCCGCCAGGGCGACGGCGAAGGAGGCGACGGCCTGACCGTAGAACGCGGCGGTGTTCTGCTGCTTGACGGGTGTCTCGCTCATGCGGTCCAGCGTCGCGGCCCGTGGCCCGGGACACATCCGCGCGGATACTCAGCTTCGTACTTACGCTCTCGGCCGCAGGATCGTTCCGAGCTGCGCCTCAGAAGGCCGATACGCCCGTCAGCGCGCGGCCGATCACCAGCTTCTGTATCTGGCTGGTGCCCTCGTAGAGCGTCATGACCCGCGCGTCGCGCAGCAGCTTCCCGACCGGGTACTCGTCGATGTAGCCGTAACCGCCGAAGACCTGGAGGGCGTTGTTCGCGGCGCGTACCGCGGCCTCCGAGGCGAACAGTTTGGCCTTGGAGGACTCGGTGGCGAAGGGCAGGCCGCGGTCGATCAGGTCGGCGACCCTCCAAGTGAGCAGCCGCGCGGCGTCGACGTCCACGGCGATGTCGCTGATCAGCTCCTGGACCAGCTGATGGTGCGCAATGGTCTTGCCGAACTGCTCACGCTCGGTCGCGTACCGCACCGCAGCGTCCAGCGCGGCCTGCGCGATGCCCACGCAGCCGGCGGCGACCGACATACGACCCTTGGCGAGCGCGGACATGGCGACCGCGAAGCCCTTGCCCTCGGGACCGAGCATCGCCGACGCCGGGACACGTACGTCCTCGAGGACCAGCTCGGCGGTGGCCTGACCGCGCAGACCGAGTTTGCCGTGGACGGTGCGGCGGGTCAGGCCCGGCGAGGTGGCGGGCACAAGGAAGGCGGAGACGCCCTTGTGGCCCGGAGTGTCGTTGGTGCGGGCGAAGAGGAGGACGACGTCGGCCCACGTGCCGTTCGTGATGAACATCTTCGTGCCGTTGACGACGTACTCGTCGCCGTCGCGCACGGCGCTCGTCGCGAGGCTGCCCGCGTCGGAGCCGGTACCGGGCTCGGTGAGGCCGAAGCAGCCGACGTACTCGCCGGACGTCAGCCCCGGCAGCCACTGCCGCTTCTGCTCCTCGCTGCCCCAGTGCGCGATGGTCTTCGCGACCAGGCCGAGTGAGACGGAGACGATGCCCCGCACCGACGAGTCACCTCGGCCGAGTTCCTCCGTCACCAGGCAGTACGCGAGGTGGTCGCCGCCCGAGCCGCCGTACTCCTCGTCGACGGTCAGACCCAGGAAGCCGACCTCTCCGAGCTTATTCACGATCGAACGGTCGACACTCTCGGCGCGGTCCCACTCGACGACGTGCGGGGCGATCTCGCGCGCCACGAAGTCCTTGGCGAGCTGCCGGACCGCGGCCTGCTCCTCGCTGAGCTCCAGGTTCATCGATGAACGCTCCACGCTGGAATCGACTTGACGAATCGGCTTCTACTTTAACTATCACTGCTAGTTTCTGCCGCAGCGGCCCTACTATGTGCCGCATGGCCCGACCGCGCAAGCCCCTGCTGAGCACCGACCGCATCGTCGAGACGGCGCGTGCGCTGGTCGACGCCGAGGGCCTCGCGGCCGTGTCGACTCGGCGCCTCGCCGCCGAGCTCGGGGTGAGCGGGCCATCGCTCTACAACCACTTCCGTACGAAGGACGAGATCCTCGAGGCGGTCGCCGACTCGATCAGCGCACAGGTCGATCTGTCGATGTTCGAGGACGGCAGGGACTGGCGGACGGCGCTGCACGACTGGGCCGTGTCCTATCGCGCGGCCCTCTCCGAGCACCCGAACATCGTGCCGGTCCTCGCCCAGGGGCCCGGCCGACGGCCGGCGGGGCTGCGCGTCGCGGACGCGGTGTTCGGCGCGATGGTCGCGGCGGGGTGGCCACCGGCCCAGGCGACGTCGATCGGCGCCCTGATGCGGTACTTCGTCATGGGTTCCGCACTGGGGTCCTTCGCCGGGGGCTTCGTCGACGACGAGACGGCGTACGACCCGTCCGACTATCCACACCTCGGCAAGGCGCATCTGCTCGCCGAGCGCAGGCAGCAGATCGACGGGCGCGCCTTCGAGACGGGACTGCAGGCACTGCTCGACGGGTTGGCCATGCAGTTCGAACAGCTGGCGTCGGCGACGCACCAGGGCTAGACCGGCAGCGGCACGGCACACGACCCTTCGGCACTCGCCGAACGTTCCCTGCCGCATGCTGAACCCATGAGACCCACGAAGCTGTCCAGGGACTCCGCCGCCCCGCAGCTCGCCGCCCTCGCCGGGTTGTTCGCCGACGAGACGCGCGCCGCCTGTCTGCTCGCGCTGCTCGACGGGCGGGCATGGACCGCGGGTGAACTGGCGCGGTACGCGGGCGTGGCGGCATCGACCGCGAGCGAGCACCTCGGAAAGCTGGTCGCCGGCGGGCTTCTGGCCGAGGAGCGGCAGGGCCGGCACCGCTATGTGCGCCTGGCCGACGACCGGGTGGCGCAGCTCGTGGAAGATCTTGCCGCGCATGCCGCGCCGCGCGTGCGGTGGCCGCGGACGCTGCGGGCCTCGAGCGCCGGGTCCGCGATGGCGCGCGGGCGCACCTGCTACGACCACCTTGCGGGACGGCTCGGCATCGAGATCACGGATGCGCTGACCAGGCGTGGTCTGCTGCGTCAGGACACCGGGTTCGCCCTGACCAGCGCGGGGCTGAGCTGGTTCGACGGCCTGGCGATCCCACTCGAACGCACCGGCCGACGTCCGCTCGCCCGCGGCTGCCTCGACTGGACGGAGCGCAGACCGCACCTCGCGGGTGTCGCGGGGGCTGCCCTGTGCCACCACGCGCTGGACGCAGGCTGGTGCGTACGGATCGGCTCGGAGCGCGCGGTCAAGGTCACGGACGTCGGCACGCGCGCACTCTCCGAACTGCTGGGCATCGAGGCGACGGCGCTGCGGTGACAGGAGCACCTCCAACGGCGAAGGCGGCGCCCGGGATATTGCGGTGACCGCCGAACTGTGCGCCCCCTAACCTCGAGGAATGACGAACTCCGACCGGTCGGGAGCGCCCGCCATGACGCGGCGACGGCCTCGCACCCAGGTAGCGGAGCCGCTATCAGAACGGCGTCCGAAAACCGCGAGCCACCCCACCCCGCCCTCCCTAGCCTCAGGAGCATGATGACCTTCCCCCTGCCCGCCCGGCGCCCCGAACTGCTCGCCGCCGGCGCGGCGACGGTGACCGTCGTTCTGTGGGCCTCAGCCTTCGTGTCGATCCGCAGCGCCGGGGCCGCGTACTCACCGGGGGCGCTCGCTCTCGGGCGGCTGCTGGCCGGGGCGCTCACGCTCGGCGTCATCTGTCTCATACGGAGAGAGGGGTGGCCGCCACGGGCGGCCTGGCCGGGGATCGCCGTGTCCGGCCTGCTGTGGTTCGGGCTGTACATGGTGGTGCTCAACTGGGGCGAGCAGTTGGTCGACGCCGGCACGGCGGCCCTGCTGGTGAACATCGGCCCGATCCTCGTCGCCGTGCTCGGGTGGCGGCTGCTGGGAGATCCCATGCCGCCGCGCCTGCTCGCGGGGATGGCGGTGTCGTTCGCGGGTGCCATCGCTGTCGGGTTCTCCATGTCGGGCGACGGGAGCGCGTCCGTCCTCGGGGTCGCACTGTGCGTGCTCGCGGCGATCGGATACGCGAGCGGAGTCGTGGGGCAGAAGCCCGCTCTGGGGCACGCCACCGCACTGCAGGTCACGACGTTCGGGTGTCTCGTCGGAGCCGTCGCGTGTCTGCCGTTCGCAGGGCAGCTGGTCCATGACGCTGCCCGGGCGCCCGCCTCGGCGACGCTCAACATGCTCTATCTGGGCGTGTTCCCGACCGCCCTGGCCTTTACGACCTGGGCGTACGCCCTCGCCCGTACGACCGCGAGCCGGATGGGCGCGACCACGTACGCCGTGCCCGCGCTGGTCGTCCTGATGTCCTGGATCGCTCTCGACGAGGTGCCGGGTCTGCTGACGCTGGGCGGCGGAGTGCTGTGCCTCGCCGGGGTCGCGGTGTCGCGTTCCCGCCCACGCGGACGGAGGACGACGGCTCCGGCTCCGGTTCCGACCACGGCGACAGCCGCGCCCGAACCGGAACCGGAGAGCAGGTGATCCCGCGTCAGCGCGATTCGGGCCCGGATTCCGAACCCGAACTCGCCCGGGTCGCAAGGACCTTGATCGAGAACAGAGCGATCAGCGCCAGGCCGACGATGTAAGCCGAGACGGCCATGGACGTGCCCGTCGCCTCCAGAAGCAGCACCATGATGAAGGGCGCGAGCCCGCCGCCGAGGATCGCCGCGATCTGATAGCCGAGCGAGGCACCGGTGTAGCGCATCTCCGGAGTGAAGAGCTCGGCGAACAGCGCGGCCTGCGGCCCGTACATGATGCTCAGGAAGCAGCTGGTCACGAACGAGGCGACCGCCAGCCACAGCAGCGAGGCGGTGTCGACGAGCAGGAAGAGCGGCACCGCCCAGACTGCCAGGCCCACTGCCCCGAAGGCGTAGATCTTGATGCGTCCGATCCGGTCGGAGAGGGCGGCCGACGCGGGGATCAGCACGAGCTGGGTGAGGCTCACGCCGAGGGAGACGGTGAGGACCGCGCTGCGCTCCATGCCGAGTTCGCGGGTCGTGTAGTCCAGGATGCCGGTGATGAGGATGTAGAAGGTGGCGGTGTTCACGGCGAACGACCCGCCTGCCAGCAGCACCGTGCCGAGATGCCCGCGCAGGATCGTCCGCAGCGGGGAACTCTTCTCGCCCTTCTCCTTCTCCGCCAGGGCGCGTTCGGCCGCGCGGAACTCGGGGGTCTCCTCGACCCTGGTGTGGATGTACCAGGCGAGGCCCAGGACGAAGAAGCCGATGAGGAACGGCACGCGCCAGCCCCAGGCGGCGAAGGCGCTCTCGCTGGTGGCCGCGCCGGCCACCAGGAAGACGGAGTTGGCGGTCACCACTCCGATGGGGACGCCGAGTTGGACGAAGCTGCCGTAGATCCCGCGCTTGCCCTCCGGGGCGTACTCGGTGGCGAGCAGCATCGCGCCGCCCCACTGCGCACCCACGGCGATGCCCTGCAGGACGCGCAGCAGGACGAGCAGGACGGGCGCGGCGATGCCGATGGTCTGGTACGTGGGGAGCAGGCCGATTCCCGTGGTGGCGACGCCCATCAGGGTGAGCGCGAGGACCAGCATGGGCTTGCGGCCTCGCTGGTCGCCGAGGTGACCTGCGATGACACCGCCGAGCGGACGGGCCAGGAAGCCGACGGCGAAGGTCGCGAAGGACGCCAGGACCCCGGCGGACGGGCTGTCTGCGGGGAAGTACAGATCGCCGAGCACGAGGGCGGCGGCGATACCGAAGACGAAGTAGTCATACCACTCGACGGCCGAGGCGAGAGCGGCGGCGGTCGCCACCTTGCGGCGGTTGCGGGCGTCCGCCGGGGCGGCGGACCGGGGGTGAGCGGATGCTGCTGAGGGTGCCGTGTCCATGCTGCACACTCCGGTGGGTGCGGGGACGGAACAGGGGTGTTGGGGGGACGGAACAGGGGTGTGGGGGGACGGAACAGAGGGGGCGGCGCCGCGATTTCCGGGAACGTACTGACCGGACGGTATGTACGTCAACGGGTCGTGCGGCAGCAGTTTTGCCTGTGCAATGCATGGGTTGATCCGGCGCGATCCGGGCTCGGGCAGCACGCGGGCCCCGGCCGCGCGACCGCGGCCGGGGTGTACGACGAGTCGGGGAGGCCCTCCGCTAGAAGACGACCAGCGCCCGGCCGCCCTTGCCCGCGAGCATGTTGTCGAACGCCGCCGGGATGCCGTCGAGAGCGATGTGCTCGGTCACGAGGGTGCCGAGGTCGAGGCGGCCCGAGCGGATGTGACCTGCGAGAACGGGGAGGTCCTCGGCCGGGTTGGAGTTTCCGTAGACGCAGCCGGAGAGGGTGCGGCCCCAGTGGAAGATCTCCAGGGCGTTGAAGGAGACCTGCTGGTCCTTGCCGCCGATGCCGACGACCGTGGTGCGGCCGCCGCGCCGGGTGGACTCCCAGGCGGTGCGGATGGTCACGGCGCGCCCGACGCACTCCACGGCGACGTCCACGCCCTGCTTGCCGGTGAGTCCACGGATCTCGCGGGCGGTGTTCTCGGAGGCGACGACATAGTCGGTGGCGCCCGCGCGACGAGCCAGCTCCTCCTTCTCCGGGGACACGTCGACGGCCACGATCTTCGAGGCGCCCGCGATCCGGGCGGCCTGAAGCGTGGCCAGGCCCACCCCGCCGACGCCGAAGACCGCGACGGACTCGCCCTCGCGGACCCGCGCCGAGTGGTGGACGGCGCCGTACCCGGTGAGCACGGCGCAGCCGAGCAGGGCCGCGTCGGTGAGCGGCACGCCGTCCGGAACGGGCAGCACACAGCCCTCGGCGACGACGGTCTCCTCGGCGAACGCGGCGACGTTCAGGCCGGGGTGGAGGTCGGCACCGTCGTGGGCCCTCTTCGCGTACACATCGCCCGCGCCCGTCAGCGCGTTGGCGCACAGCCACACCTCGCCGAGCGAGCAGGCATGGCAACCACCGCACGAAGGCGCCCAGTTGAGGACGACGCCGTCGCCGGGTGCGACGTGCGTGACGCCCTCGCCGACGGCGACGACCGTGCCGGCGCCCTCATGGCCGAGCACGGCGGGCACGGGCACCCGCAGGCGGCCGTTGGACAGGGACAGGTCGGAGTGGCAGACACCGGCGGCGGCGAGGCGTACCCGCACCTGGCCGGGCCCGGGCTCAGGCAGCTCGATCTCGGTGATCTCCAGAGGAGAGCCGATGGCGGGCAGGACGGCGGCGCGGACCATGGTGGGCTTCAGGCTCCTCGGATCAGCGGGAATCAGAACTGGAGGGACTTGGTCTGGAGGTACTCGGCCAGCCCGTGCGTACCGAGCTCCCGCCCGACGCCCGACTGCTTGTATCCGCCGAAGGGGGCAAGCGGGTTGAAGCGGCCGCCGTTGATGTCGACCTGGCCGGTGTCCATACGCCGCGCGAAGGCGACCGCCTCCTCGTCGTCGCCCGCCCAGACGGCGCCCGCGAGTCCGTACACGGTGCCGTTGGCGATACGCAGCGCGTCGTCCTCGTCCTCGTACTTCAGGATCGACAGGACGGGGCCGAAGATCTCCTCCTTCGCGATGGTCATGTCCGGGGTGACATCGGCGAAGACGGTGGGGCTGACGAAGTAGCCCTGCTCGCGGGGCACTTCGGGGCCGCCCGCGACGAGCCGCGCGCCCTCCGCGACGCCCTTCTCGATGTATCCGCGCACGCGATCGTGCTGCTTGGCGTTGACGAGGGGGCCGATGCGGTCGCCGTACTTGCCGACGGCTTCCGCGGCGAGCTGCACCGCCTCGTCGTACTGGTCGCGGTGGACGAGCATGCGGGTCCAGGCGCTGCAGGTCTGCCCGGAGTTGGACATGACGTTGGCGACGCCGACGCTGACCGCCTTGGCGAGGTCGGCGCTGGGCAGGATGACGTTGGCCGACTTGCCGCCGAGCTCCAGCGCGACCCGCTTGACGGCCGCGCCGGCAACCGCACCGATCTGCTTGCCGACGGCCGTGGAGCCGGTGAAGGACACCAGGTCGACGCCCTCGTGCTCGGCGAGCGCCTGGCCGGCGACCTGGCCCAGGCCGGTGACCAGGTTGAACACCCCTGCGGGCACACCCGCTTCATGCACCGCCTCGGCGAAGAGCTGTGCGGTGAGCGGGGTGTCCTCGGCGGGCTTGAGGACGACGGTGCAACCCGCCGCGAGGGCGGGTGCCACCTTGGCGACGATCTGGTGCAGCGGGTAGTTCCAGGGCGTGATCGCCCCGACGACCCCCACCGGTTCGAGGAACACGGTGGAGTTGCCGGTCTTCTCCTCGAAGGGGTACGTCGCCGCCAGCTCGGCATACGAGCCCGCGACGGCGATCGGCAGGGCCGTGTGCACCTTCTGCGAGAACGGCAGGGGCGAGCCGAGCTCGGCGGTGACGGTCTCGGCGATCTCGTCCTTGCGGGCGGCCAGGACGTCGCGCAGGGCGGCGATACGGGCGGCTCGCTCGGCGGGCACGGTCGCGGCCCAGGCGGGGAGCGCGGCGCGGGCGGCGCGCACAGCGGCGTCGACGTCCTCGGCCGTGCCGGCCGGGACGTGGGCGATGGCCTGCTCGTCGGCGGGGTTCACGACCGCGATCGTGTCGCGGCCTGCGGCCGGCCGCCACGATCCGTCGATGTACATTCCGTCGTGGGCCTTCATCGCGTACCTCCGTGCCGGCGTCCGTCGTCCGGCGCCCAAACTAGCGCCGTTAGTTTTTGGACGCCAGGGGCACAGGCCGTACGCGACGCACTGTACGTCGTGGGTTGTGCCCACCCATCAGGGCTCCCTCGACGACTACGGTGCGGCGCCAGACCTGGGGGTAACTCCCAGGCCCTTAAGGCACTGGGGGAGTACATCCCGGCGCGGCCCCGCCCCGCCCACCGGCAGGTGGCGAACCGGCCACCTACAGGAAGCCGCCTGGGCACCTCGACCCACCGGTCAGCCGCGCACGCACCCCGTCAGACATCCAGCCCCGGCAACACCGAAGGCGCCGGACAGATCCGGCGGCCCTCCACGTCGAAGACGTACAGGTGGGCCAGATCGACCAGGAGCGGTACCTGCGCTCCGGGGCGCAGCTGCACGTCGGGGCTGGTGCGCACGACCAGGTCGCTCGTGTCGGTGGCGGGGCGACCTGCCCCCGGTGCAGGTGTCTCCCGGGCGAAGGGGTCCGGGTCGTCCACGGCGACCACCGGTCCCATCGCAGGGGCCGGATCCGAGCCGGCCCTGGCGCCCGCCGACTCCATCCACCGGCTCAGCACCCCGGCCCCGGGCGCCCTGCGCCGCCGACGCGGGGCGGGCGCCGGCCGGGGCGACTCCAGGTCGGCCACCACGGCGGGCCGGGAGCCGGTGTTGAAGTGGACCAGCGCCTCATGGCCCTGGTACTCCATATGCTCGACGAGCCCGCTGATCGGCACCTCACCGGGGCGCGCCTCGGCCGGGGTCGCTATGCGGACCGCCTCGGAGCGGAGGCCGACCACGATCCGCCGCCCCTGCTGGATGCGCAGCAACTGGTGGTCGGGGCTGAGCGGTTCGGGCAGGGGCAGCCGCTGCCGGCGCAGGTCGATCGACATACGGCCGTCGAGCGGGGCGTGGACCGTGGCCTCCAGCAGATTGATGCGCGGGGTGCCGATGAACGTCGCCACGAAGATGTTCGCCGGGACGGCGTAGACGTCGCGCGGCGTGCTCACCTGCTGCAGCACACCGCCGCGCATGATCGCGACGCGGTCGCCGAGCGACATGGCTTCGGCCTGGTCGTGCGTCACGTAGACCGTGGTGACGCCCAACTCGCGGGTGAGCCGGGAGATTTCGGCCCGCAGGTGGTTGCGGAGTTTGGCGTCGAGGTTGGACAGCGGCTCGTCCATCAGGAAGCACGAGGGGCGCCGGCTGACGGCCCGGCCCATCGCGACCCGCTGCCGCTCGCCGCCGGAGAGCTGGCTCGGGTAGCGGTCGAGGATGTCCTCGATGCCCAGCATGCGGGCGGTCGCCTCGACGCGCGGACGGGGGTCCTCACTCGATTTCTCCATCCGCAGCGGGAAGCTGATGTTGTCGCGGTTCGTCATGCGCGGATACAGGGCGAAGTTCTGAAAGACCATGGCCATGTCACGTTCGCCGGGCGCTACACCGTCCACGCGCTCGCCGTCCAGCAGCAGTTCGCCCTCGGTGATGTCCTCGAGTCCGGCGATCATGCGCAGTACGGTCGACTTTCCGCAGCCCGAGGGTCCGAGGAGGACCACGAACTCCCCCGGTGCGATGTCGAGCGTGAAACGGTCGACGGCCCGTACGTTCCTGCCGTACGTCTTTGTGACGTTGCGAAGCGATATGGCGCGAGTCATTGGGGTCCCGCCCAGTATTCGAGATGCGGCTGCGACGTAAGTGCTGGGATACCACCTGAGTGAACAGGCGGTGCCGGAACGTTAGCCGGTTACTCACCGAGAGGGAACGACTCCGGCATGAACAGGCCGATAGACAACGGCTGTTCTGGTCGGAACCCACGCCCCGCTTACTTCGTGCGGCTCGCCGCCCCCTTGGCCCGCTCGTCCCGACGCGCCGCCGGGGCGTCCTCCGCGGCGACCGGCGCCCCTCGCCGGAGCCCCAGCCCGGAGGCCACCACCAGCAGCACACCCAGCATCACGAACGGTGCCGCCGTCCCCGCGACCCCGGCGACCATTCCGGCGCCCGCAGGTGCGGCGACCTGGCCGAGCCGGTTGCCGGTGAGCCGCAGGGCGAGGGCGGTGGAGCGGGCGTCCTCGGGCGCGGCCTGGACGACCGTCGTCATGGACAGGGGCTGCCCGACGCCGAGGCAGAACCCGAGTACGGCGAGCATCACGGCGAGGGCCCAGACCGGAACGGGGAACGCGATGCCCGCGCACACCAGGCCCCCGATCAGGCACGTCACGGTGAGCAGCATGGCCCGGCCGAGCAGCCGCAGCATCGGGGGCAGCACCAGGCGGCACGCGATCGTCGCCGCGGCACGCAGGCTGAGCAGCAGACCGACCACGGACGGCGCGATGCCCCGGTGTTCGCCGACGACGGGCAGATACGCGGTGAGGATGTCCGTCGCCGACAGCACGGCGAGGCTGATGAAGATGCCGGCGGGCACACCCCGGGTTCGCAGGATGCGGTGCACGGGAACGCGCGGGCCCTCCGCCTTACGTGAACCCCGCGGCGTACCCCGCTCGATGCGCCACAGTGAGGTGAACGACACCGCGGCCACCACGGCCGCGACGATCAGCGCGAGGGCGCTGGTGTGCGCCATCGCGCCCGCCGGCCCGGAGACCGCGCCGCCCTGCCCCGAGGCCGCACCACCCTGGCCGGACACCACGTACCCCGCGGCGATGGGCCCGACGAGCTGGCCGAGCGAGGCGCCGATGGTGAAGTGGCCGAAATTGCGGTCTTGTTCGGCGGGCGCGGACTGCCTCGCGACGATCGACTGGGCGCCGATGACGAAGCAGAGATGGCCGAGACCCATCACCCCGCTCCATGCCGCCATGGCGAGCAGCGAGCCGGCCGTACCGCTGAGGGCGCATCCACCGGAGATCAGGACGACACCGACGGACAGGAGGGGCGCGCAGCGGCCGTGGTCGGTCCTGCGTCCGAGCGGTACGGCGGCGAACAGCGGAAGGAGCGCGTACACACCGGCGATCACACCGATCGCCCGTTCGTCCGCGCCCAGAGCGAGGGCCCGGTAGGAGACGGCGGGCCGTGCCATCGACACGGCCCCCTGCGCGAAGGCGAAGGCGATGACGAGGCGGAGCAGCCAGCCGCGGTTCCCACCGGGCCCGGGTATGTCGGTGTCAGTCATGGATCAGATGATGCCGAACAGGATTCCGGCGCCGAGCACCACCAGGGAGGTGAGCGCGGCCCACTTCACCACGAACCGGGTGTGGTCGCCGAATTCGACCTTGGCCATGCCGACGAGGACGTAGACGGCGGGCACCAGCGGGCTCGACATGTGCAGCGGCTGGCCGACGAGCGAGGCGCGGGCGATCTCCAGCGGGCTGACGCCGTGGGCGGCGCCGGCCTCGGCGAGGACGGGCAGGACGCCGAAGTAGAAGCCGTCGTTGGACATGAAGTAGGTGAGCGGCAGGCTGAGGAGGCCGGTGACAAGACCCATGTGCGGGCCCATGGCGTCCGGGATGACGTCGACGAGCCACTTGGCCATGTGGTCGACCATGCCGGTGCCCTGCAGGACGCCGGTGAAGACGGCGGCGGCGAAGACCATGCCGGAGACGTTGAGGACGTTGTCGGCGTGGGCGGCGATCCGGGCCTTCTGGTCCTTCATGTGCGGGAAGTTGACCGTGAGGGCGAGCGCGGCACCGAGGATGAACAGCACCGGGATCGGCAGCCACTCCATGATCATGGCGGTGAGCAGCGCAACGGTCAGCGCGGCGTTGAACCAGTACAGCTTCGGGCGCAGCGTGGGCCGGTTCGGGTCGAGACCCTTGAAGCCGTCGTCGTCGGCGTCCTCGGCCGCGTCCGCGTCGGTACCCGAGCCGGAGCCGCCGGTGCCCTTGGTGGTGCGCACCTTCTCGTCGCCCGAGCCTCCGACGCCGGCACCGACGAGCACCGTCTCGGACTCCTGCTCCTTCTCCTCGACCAGCACGTCGTCGAGCGTGAGGACGCCGAGGCGCTTGCGCTCACGCAGACCGAGGAAGTACGAGAGGACGATCACGAAGAGCAGGCCGACCGCGAGCGCCGGGATCATCGGGACGAAGATGTCGCCCGCGTCGAGCTTGAGGGCGGTGGCGGCGCGGGCGGTCGGGCCGCCCCACGGCAGGGTGTTCATGACGCCGTTGGCGGTGGCGGCGACACCGGTCATCACGACCAGGCTCATCTTGAGGCGCTTGTACAGCGGGTACATGGCCGAGACGGTGATCATGAAGGTGGTCGAGCCGTCACCGTCGAGCGAGACGATCGCCGCGAGCACGGCCGTACCGACGACGATGCGCAGGGGGTCCGCCTTGCAGAAGCGGAGGATGCCCCGGACGATCGGGTCGAACAGGCCGACGTCGATCATCACGCCGAAGTAGACGATGGCGAACATCAGCATCGCGGCGGTGGGCGCGAGGTTGCCCACCCCTTCGATGACGTAGTCGCCGAGCTTCGCTCCCTTTCCGACGAACACACAGAACAGTGCGGGGATCAGAACCAGCGCCGCTATCGGCGACATCTTCTTCATCATGATCAGGACCAGGAAGGTCGCGATCATGGCGAAGCCGAGGATGGTCAGCATGAGTGGGATACCTAACGTTCGCCCTTGAACACCCCTCGGGGGGCCGGGGGTGGCACGACGTTAGGTCGCCCAAGTTGGGCTTAACAAGATGTTGACACGCGAGCAATAAGCGCAAAACTCCAGGTCACGGCGTTGGTGTTATGCCAACAGGGATCCCGTTGAGCACAGAGTTGCCGGACAGCGGGTCCAGGAGGGTGCCGTCCAGCAGCTGGTTCACGTTGACGCCGGGGTCGGTTGCGGCGGCCCGCAGCCGGGTGCCGGGACGGTCGTGGCCCCAGCCGTGCGGGAGGCTGACGACTCCGGGACGTACCGTGTCGGTGATCTCCACGGGAGCGCTCACCTCTCCCCCGGCGCCCTTGAGGAGCGCGCACGCACCGTCGGTGAGGCCGAGCCGCGCCGCGTCGTCGGGGTGGACGTGCAGCGTGCAGCGATTGGTGCCGCCCGTGAGGGCCGGGATGTTGTGCATCCAGCTGTTGTTGGAGCGCAGATGGCGGCGGCCGACGAGGACCAGTTCCGCGGGGCGCTCGGCGAGACTCTTCTTCAGCCGCGGCAGGTCCTCGGCGATCGGCGCGGGCAGCAGCTCGATACGGCCGCTGCGGGTCTTGAGGGGCCCGGGGATCCGCGGCTGGAGCGGGCCGAGATCGATGCCGTGCGGGTGGGCTAGTGCCCCGGCAGGCAACGTTTGCCCGTCAAGGAGCGGCGTCCGGTGCGTGCTCTCGGCGTGCCGGCCGGAAGTCCTCGTACTGGACGTACTCGGGCTTTCGGCCGGTGCGGCGAGAGTGCGTGCCGGGCGTCGCGACGGGGCGAACGTTGCCTGTTGGGGCACTAGCAGCCGGTCGAGGGTGAGGCCGTCGGGGTCGGCGCCGAATCCGTCGCCGTACGGGCCGAGGCGCAGCATCATGTCCAGCCGCCGCTCGGGACCGCTCTCGCCGGTGAGCTGTGCGGCGAGCTCCTTCGGATCGCGGCCGTGCACCGGCGAGTGCGGTTCGGTGACGGCCTTGCCGAGCGTCCGGTCGATGACCATGGCGTCGACGGCGTCCGGTTCCGCGCCGTGCATGCCGGAGGCCGCGAGCACCAGCCGCGCATGGATCTCGGTCTCGGCCATCCTCCCCGCTTCGAGGGGTATGGCGGCCCGGGTGTAGCGGACCTGGTTGTGCACGGCGAAGGCGTTGAAGGCGAAGTCGTGGTGCGGGCTCTGCGCGGGCGGGGGCGGGGGCAGTACGACGTCCGCGTGCCGGGAGGTCTCGTTCAGATACGGGTCGACGCTGACCATGAAGTCGAGGGACTCGAGGGCCTTGTCGAGGCGGTCGCCGTCGGGCGCGGAGAGGACGGGGTTGGCGGCGATGGCGATGACGGCGCGGATCGGGCCGGCTTCCGCGGCGCCGGAGCCGGAGCCGTCCGGTGTGTCGATCTCCTCCGCGAGCGCCGCCAGGGGCAGTTCCCCCTTGGCCTCGGGGTGCCCGCTCACCCGGCTGCGCCAGCGGCCGAGCGCGAACCCCCTGCCGGGACCGGCGGGGCGCGGAGCTTTGTCGGTGGCGGCAAGCGGGAAGAGCGCGCCGCCGGGCCGGTCCAGGTTCCCGGTGAGGATGTTCAGGACGTCGACCAGCCAGCTGCCGAGGGTTCCGAAGGGGACGGTGCAGCTGCCGATGCGGCCGTAGACGGCGGCGGTCGGGGCGGAGGCCAGCTCGCGTGCCATGGCGCGGATGGCCTCGGCCGGCACGTCGCATGCGTCCGCGACCGCTTCGGGGGTGAACTCCCGTACCGCCTCGGCGACCTCCTCGACCCCTTCCACATGGTCCGTCAGCGCGCCGAGATCGGTCAGCCCCTCCTCGAAGAGGACGTGCACCATGGCCGCCAGCAGCAGGGCGTCCGTGCCGGGCCGGATGGCGATATGCCGGTCCGCGAGCTTCGCCGTGCGCGTACGCCGCGGGTCGATCACCGTGAGCGTGCCGCCCCGCGCACGCAGCGCCTTGAGCTTGCCCGGGAAGTCGGGTGCGGTGCACAGACTGCCGTTGGACTCGAGCGGGTTGGCGCCGATGAGCAGCAGATGATCGGTGCGGTCCAGATCGGGCACGGGTATCGCGAGCGCGTCGCCGTACAGCAGTCCGCTGGAGACGTGCTTGGGCATCTGGTCGACGGTGCTGGCCGTGAAGATGTTGCGGGTCCTGATCGCGCCGATCAGCACCGGCGGGTAGAGGGCCCCGGCCATGGTGTGCACATTGGGGTTGCCGAGGACGACGCCCACGCTGTTCGGCCCGTAGGTCTCGATGAGCGGCCGCAGCCCGGCGGCGACGGCGTCGAACGCCTCGTCCCAGCTCGCCTCCTGAAGCCTGCCGTCCTTGCGTACGAGCGGCGTCCGCAGCCGGTCCGGGTCGCTGTCCACCGCCCCGAAGGAGGCGCCCTTGGGGCAGATGAACCCCCGGCTGAAGACGTCGTTCCGGTCACCACGGGCGCCGGTCACCCGCTCGCCGTCGGGCGTCTCCTCAATGGTGAGGACGAGACCGCAGGTGGCTTCGCAGAGCGGGCAGATACGCAGGGCGGTACGGGACATGAGTCCTCCCCCGGGGCGGCGACGGTGACGCGCGGGAACGATGGCACACGAGCGGCGGCTTGCGGAGCAGGCGCCGCGGGTACCGGCGAGCATACCGACCGGTATGCACGGAAGCGATCCCTCAGTCGAGAGTCCGCGCCAGATAGGCCCTCAGCAGCTCCCGCGTCTCCTCGATGATCCGCTCGTCCCCGTGGCCCGGCGGCCCCAGCCGGAAGGCGAGCTGGACCAGGGCGTCGGCCGACTCGACGGCCACCAGGAAGGTGCGGCGCAGGGCCTCGTCGGGATCGCGGCCAAGGTGGGCCGCGAGCAGGTCGGTGAGGCGGTCGGCGACACGGTGGTTGGGTTCGGCGCCCCGCGTGCCGACCGGGATCTGATTGCCGAAGTCGACGAGCGAGAAGCCCGGGGCGGTCCGCTTCATGGCGAGGTACTCGTCGAGCACGGCGTCCATGACCGGGCGCCAGTCGCCGGCGGGGGTCGCGGTCAGCCGCTCGGTGATCCGCTCCGCGTAGTTCTCCAGATTGCGCTGGGCCAGCGCGTCGGCCATGGCGCGCTTGTTGGAGAAGAAGCGGTAGACGGAGCCGATGGGCACGCCCGCGCGGTCCGCCACCGCGCGCGTGCTCAGGTCGTCGTAGCCGACCTCGTCCAGGAGCTCGGCGCAGGCGTCGAGGATGCGGGTCAGCCGCTCGGCACTGCGCCGCTGAACGGGTGCACGGCGCAACGAGGTGGGAAGAGGCACGGGCTTCATGATGCCTTTCCCGTACTGGTTTTCGCGCCCCCTACGACGAAGCACGCCCCCTTGACGATCCGCGCGACGACACCTTCCCGCGCCACACCGACGGCTCTTGCGCAGATGCCCCCCTATTCCTATGGTCAAGCATAGAAATCAAGGGATCCTGACTGCATACACGGACAGCACCGAGCCCAGCACCGATTCACCGAGCACCGACCGCGCCGGCGAGGAGCCGAGGGAGCCAAGATGAGCCGGGACGACGCCAGGAAGACAGCCGAGGGCCTGACCTATCTCTCGGGCTTCGGCAACGAGCACAGCTCGGAGGCCGTGCCGGGCGCCCTGCCGCTCGGCCGCAACACACCCCAGCGCGCACCGCTCGGGCTGTACGCGGAGCAGCTGAGCGGCAGCGCGTTCACCGAACCGCGCGCCCACAACCGCCGCTCATGGCTGTACCGGATCCGCCCGTCGGCCGCGCACCCCGCCTTCGTCCGCATCGGCAACGGCACGATCCGCACGGCACCGTTCACGGAGACGGTGCCCGACCCCAACCGGCTGCGCTGGGACCCGCTGCCGGAGCCCCCCGCCGGGACGGACTTCCTCGCGGGCCTGTGGACGCTCGGCGGCAACGGCGACGCGACCCAGCGCACGGGCATGGCCGTGCATCTGTACCACGCCGACTCCTCCATGCGCCGGGTGTTCAGCGACGCCGACGGCGAGCTGCTCATCGTCCCGGAGCGCGGCGGGCTGCTGCTGCACACCGAGTTCGGCCTGCTGCACGCCGAGCCGGGCGAGGTAGCGCTGATCCCGCGCGGGGTGCGCTTCCGGGTGGAGCTGCTCGACACCGAAGCGGCGGACGGACAGACCCCGCCCGCCCGCGGCTACGTCTGCGAGAACTACGGAGCCCCCTTCCGACTCCCCGACCTGGGCCCGATCGGCGCCAACGGCCTCGCGAACCCGCGTGACTTCAGGGCGCCGGTCGCCGCGTACGAGGACGTCGAGGGGCCGGTGGAGGTGGTGAACAAGTTCTGCGGGAACCTCTGGGAGGCGACGTACGACCACTCGCCGCTGGATGTCGTCGCCTGGCACGGCAACCATGTGCCGTACGTCTACGACCTGCGCTCCTTCAATGTCCTCGGCACCGTCAGCTACGACCACCCGGACCCGTCGATCTTCACGGTGCTCACGTCGCCGTCGGACACGCCGGGCCTCGCGAGCGTCGACTTCGTGGTCTTCGCGCCGCGCTGGCTGGTGGGCGAGGACACCTTCCGGCCGCCGTACTTCCACCGCAACGTGATGAGCGAGTACATGGGCCTGATCGAGGGCGCGTACGACGCCAAGACCTCCGGCCCGGGCGGCTTCGTGCCGGGCGGCGGCTCGCTGCACAACATGATGTCGGCGCACGGTCCGGACCGTGAGACCTTCGACCGGGCGAGCGCGGCCGAACTGAAGCCGCAGAAGCTCGACGACGGTCTTGCGTTCATGTTCGAGACTCGCTGGCCGGTGACGCTCACCGCGCAGGCGGCGGAGGCGGAGCACCTGCAGAGCCGTTACGACGACGTGTGGCAGGGTCTGGAGCGCCATTTCACGGAGGGCGGCCCGCGGACCCTTTGACTCGCCGGCGGAGGGTAGAGCTGGATAGAACCCTTGCCGAGCCCCTCAGTAACCGATGCCGGAGATGTCGTGACCGCTTTTGCCCCGGACTCGATCGTCCTGAACCGCAAACTGCCGTTGTGGTACCAGGTGTCGCAGTCGCTACGGGCATCGATACTGGGCCGGCCCGAGGACGCCCCGCTACGGCTTCCCACCGAGGAGCAGCTCGCCGGTCACTACGGGGTGAGCGTGCTGACCATGCGCCAGGCGCTCAAGGAACTCGAGGACGAGGGCCTGATCAGCCGGCACCGGCGGCGCGGCACCTTCATCGAGCCGGCCGCCCAGCGCGCCGCTCCCGTACGGCTGATGGGCTCCGTCGACGCGATCGTCGCCCAGCAGTCTGGCATGAGCACCCGTCTCCTCGACCACGGCACGTCACCGGTGCCACCGGACCTCGCCGAACACTTCCCGAACGGTACGGACGTGATGACGTACCACCGGCTGCGCAGCGACGAAGGGACCGGCGAGCCCACCAACCACGCGCGCAACTACGTACGGCCCGACATCGCCGAACGCATCGACCCCGCCGATCTGGAGCGCTGGCCCATGACGAGGGTCCTGCGCGACATGGTGGGCGCCCGGATCAGCCGGATCACCGACACCGTCGAGGCGCGGCTCGCGGACCCGGAGACCGCCCGCCTGCTCCAGGTGCCGCTGCTCAGCCCGATCCTGCACTACACGGGCATCAGCTACGACCAGGACGGCCGCACCCTGGACGTGGCCCGCATCCACTACCGGGGCGACCGCTTCTCCTTCACGGTCACCCTCGACGCCGACTGACCACGACGTACGATGCCGAGCGTGACGCACGACGACGCTCCGCTGCTCGCGGACCTCATGCCGTGGTCCGTCGCACCCCTGCGGCCGGGCCGCGCCTGGCCGATGGCGCCGGACGCCCCTTCCCTGAAGGCCCGTTGGGACGCCTTCATACGCGCCGAAGAGCCCGCGCGCGAGGCGCTGCTGCAGCCGACACGGTCCCGCACCCTGGGCACCGCCGTGGCGCAGCTCCCCGGACACCCGGGCGGCACCGGGCGGCTGGCCCGCGAGTCGGGTCCCTGCCCCGAGCCGGTACGCGTCCTGCACGGGCCGTTCGACGAGCAGTGGCTCATACCGGACCACCGGCTGATCGACACGGCCCGCCCCGAGCTGTGGCGGGTCGCCGACGAGCACCAGCTCTTCGCCGTCGAACAGGGCTATGTCCCGGACGCGTCCGGTCCCGCCCTGCTGGCCACGGCCCTGCTGCCCGACGGCCGCTCCCCCGCCGGCCGCCCCGGCCGCATCCGCCCGCTGTACCGCCGCCCCGGTGGCCTCGAACCGAACCTCGCACCGGGCCTGCTCGACCATCTCGCCCACCGCCTCGGTGCACGTGCGGAACCGGCCGACGTCCTGGCCTGGACACTCGCCGTCGCGCAACCCGACGCCTCGGGGTGCCGGGTCCCGCTGACCGCCGACGCCGACGTCTGGGCGCACGGGACCAGGCTCGGGCACCGCATGCTGTGGCTGATGCTCCACGGCGACATCAAGGACGGCCGCGTCACGCACGGCACCGGCGAACGGCCCAAACTCCCCGGCGGCCGCCGCCCCTACGTCCGCGCCCCTCTCCCCGCCCGGCCCGCCGAGCTCCTCTACGACCGCGACGAGGAGACCCTGCTCGTCGGCGATGGCCGCATCGCACCCGTACCGGCCGAGGCCTGGGACTTCCACGTCAGCGGCGCCCGCGTACTGGAACTCTGGTTCAGCCGGAGAAGCGGACAGCCGGAGCCGGGCACGCTGGAGGCGATCCGGCCCGGCGCGTGGCCCCAGGCCTGGACGTCGGAGCTCCTCGAACTCATCACCGTCCTCGCGCTCCTCGCCGAACTCAAGCCGCAGCAGGCCGAGTTGTCGGAGGCTCTGGCATCACCGATCACGGCGACCGAACTGCACCGATCGGGGGTCCTTCCCGTGCCCGCCACGGCCCGGCAACCCGCATCCGTACTGGACCATCTCGAGGAGGGCCCGGAGGGGCAGTTCGCGCTGCTCTGATCTCAGCAGCCGGCACCGGGCACCTTGTCGGCCACACCGCGCACCCGGATACGTCAGGCCGCGGATCGAATGCCGATCGCGGTGTTCGCGCCGCTCGCCGTCCGCCGCTACGCGAACGGCGGACGGCGGACGGCGAGCGACGTGCGTACGGCTACTTCTGAGCCGCGAGCTCCGGGCCGAGCGAGGCGAACTTCTCCTGGGACACGACCCGCTTGGGCGGCCAGGTGATGTTCTCCGGGGGCCACGACTGGCCGGTCTTGCGCAGGAACCACGCCGGCGGCTCGTACATGGGCGGCTCATAGCCGTCGGGCAGGGCTGTCTTCCACTCGACGCCCTTCGTGCGCTCCGCGAACTCGTCCTTGATCGCCTTCAGCCGCTCCGGCTGGGTGATGAGATCGACGGCGGTCGCGGTCAGATACTGGGCGGCGGCGATCACGGCGGCCTGGCCTGGGGCGGCAGCCGCGCACGCGGCGGTGGACCACGTGTGCATCTTGGTGCCGATCGGGGCGAGGGCTGCGCCCATCGACACGGTGGGCACGTTCCAGCTGATGTCGGCGACGTCGGTCGAACCACCGCCCATGAAGACCGGGTTGGGCGCGGTCAGATCGGCGACGGTGTCGTGCATGCCCTTCGTCGGCAGACCGAGCGACTCCTGCAGCTCCTTGGCCAGCCGCTGTGCCTCGTCGCTGAACTCGGGCGGTCCGATCTGCCGCATGTTCTCGTGCAGCAGTTCAGCGAAGGACTTGGACGGCAGCTGGTTCCAGCAGGCGGAGGTGATGCGGTGCTGCACCTTCGTCTGGCTGGCCTTGGCGGCCGCCTCGGAGACGGCGATCACCTTGTCGAGAAGCACCTGGACGCGGGCCGGGCTGCCTTCGCGTACGTAGTACGAGATCTCGGCTATCTCGGGGGTGACGTTCGGTATGTCTCCGCCGTTGTTGATCACCCAGTGGAGGCGGCCCGAGGGGGCGAGGTTCTCCTCGCGGAGGAACTCGGACAGGGTCGCCATCATCACGGCCGCGTCCAGCGCGCTCTTGTTGCCGAGTGGGGTGCCACCGTGGCCGGCCACGCCGAGGAAGGTGAAGGTCACGGCGGTCATCGCGGTACTGGTGCCCCAGCCGGTCGCGTTGGCCGTCGAGGGGTGCCAGTCGAGGAAGGCGTCGAGACCCTCGTAGACGCCCTTGCTGACCGCGTACGTCTTGCCGATCAGGGTCTCCTCGGCGGTGGAGCCGAAGAACTTCACCGTCACCGGCAGCTTGTGCTTCGCCGCCGCCTGCGCGACCGCTGCCGCTGCGGCGGCCGCTGCCGTGCCCAGCGCGCTGTGGCCGCAGCCGTGTCCGGGCCCGTAGCTCGGCGCGAAGGGGTCGTGGATGTACTCGCGCGGATCGTGGTGTCCGACGCCCTTGTTCTGCGAGAGGCCGGGCAGCGCGTCGTACTCGCCGCTGAACCCCAGCACCGGACCGTCCTTGCCGTACGCGTACGTGGCGGTGAACGCGGTCGGGAAGCCCGCCGTTCCGAACTCGACCTCGAATCCGGCCTTCTGCAGGAACTCGGCCTCGGCGATCGAGGACTTCCACTCGCGGAGGCTGAGCTCGGCGTGCTCCCAGATCTCGGCGTTCAGGCCGGTGATGCGGTCGCTGTTGGACTTGATCCAGTCGAGCGCCTCGGACTTGGCCGGGCTGTCCTCGGCAAGGCCCTCCGGGGCCTGGTACTCGGCCGGGCTGCCGGCGTCCGCCGCGGCGGCCATCGCCGGGTCGGCCTCGGCGGCCATCACGGCCGTGGTCACTCCGGCCGCTCCGAGCATCTGCATGATGCGGCGCCGGCTCAGGGAGGGACCGTCGGCGGGCTGGGACTCGTGCTCATGGTGATCGTGCAGGTCACACACGCGGGCGCCTCCGGGGTGAAGTTATGTGTAATGGCCAAACGATCAGCCACACTGGCCTCACCACATTGCTGCGTCAACAGCACTGCATGACAAAGGTGTTACGCGCGGGAAAGGTCGGGGACACCTTCCGGATGATCGCGGCACTGGGGAGGTGCCGTGCGCAAGCCGTGGCCGCGCGGGCGAACACACCGAGGGCGCTGCCGCATGCCGTGGGGATGACGGACGCGAGATCGCAGCGGGGCGCCGGAGCGGTGTGTCCGCCTGCGCGCGGAACGTATCTGCCGCTGGAAGCCGCTGACGGTGTTCTGTCAGTGGCTGCCGAACAGTGAACGACGCAGGCGTCGCAGCGGCGCGAAGAGGGAGAGGCGCCTGACGCGTGCCCCCCTGCTGCTGCGGTCGTGCGCGACATCCCGTGTGGTTATCTCGCGCATCAGCGACGTCGCCTCAGCCGCCTCGCGCTGCGGGACGGCGGGACCGCCCAAGACCGAGAGATGTCGGTCGAGGCGCGCACTGGTGGCGCTGCTCCCGCACGTGATCGCAGGGACACGCGCCCTGCTGCGCACTGTTATCTGTTCCATGACACTCCCCACGCGTCAACCCACCCATACGGCGGGCACCCGGCCCGGGCAGGTTAACCCTATCGCCCCGTCAGGACACCCGTGTATCCCGGTCATTGGATTCACTTCCCCCGTAAGGGGGTTGGGAGTCACTCTCCGAATCCAACTTATTTCAGGGCGAGTTGGACAAGAGGGGCGCTGGTGGGCTGATGTGATCCGCCCGCAGGTTCCGTTGTGACGGCAAGTGAAGTGGCCGATGTGTTCAAGCCCCCGACGACCTTCGGCGTGTCGCCGTCGAGGAGGCCCAGGGAGCGGGGCGAACCGGTCGTGTCCATGGCCCACAGCTGGTGGACCCGGTCGTCCGGCGGAGTGCCGAGGCCCGTGACGGTCACCACCGCGCGGTCCTGGGACGCGGAGGCGACCACGTTGATGCCGCGGCCCCGGGCGTCCTGCTGCCCGGTGGACCGCGCGTCGGGCGCCGCCAGGACGTGGGCGATCTCACTCGCGGCGGCCCGCTCCCGGTCGAGGCGGTCCTGTGTGCGGTCGAGCTGGACGCCGAACAGGGCGGCCACGACGAGGGCCGCGGCGGCGGTGGCGGTCGCGAAGGGGACGAACAGCGCACGCGCGCGTGGCGTGCGCTCAGGTCCACGCGCGCGTGTCCGCTGCCATGCCGCCTCCTGCCGCGGCGTCTCCTGTGGTGTCGTGCGTACGGCGGTCAGCACTCTCTCCCGGAGGGCGGGCGGTGCCGGGGCCGCTGCCGACCACGCGAGGCGGACCGCGTCCTCGGCCAGGGCGCGCACCTCTCCGGCGCAGCGCTCGCAGCGCCGGAGATGCCGCTCGAAGCGGCGCCGTTCCCGGGCGTCCAGCGCGTTGAGTGCGTAGGGGGCCGCGAGCGAGTGGAGGTCGCGCCTCATACCGCGCCTCCCAGGCATTCGCGCAGCCGCGTCAGTCCGTCCCGCATCCGCGTCTTGACAGTGCCGAGCGGTACGGAGAGCCGCTGGGCCACCTCACGGTAGGTGTAGCCCTCGTAGTAGGCCAGGGTGACGGACTGGCGCTGCAGCTGGGTGAGTCCGTCGAGGCAGCGGCGTACCCAGTCGCGTTCGAGACCGGCCTCCACCGCCTCCGCGACCTGGTCGAAGGCGGGGCCGTCGGCGCGTCGGCCGATGCGCTGGTCCCGCTCGCTGGCGGCGCGGGCGCTGCGCACCCGGTCGACGGCCTTGCGGTGGGCGAGAGTGAGGACCCAGGCGAGGGCGCTGCCGCGCTCGGGGTCGAACCGCGCTGCGGACCGCCAGAGTTCGAGCAGCACCTCCTGGGCGACCTCCTCGGACTGGGCGGGATCGCGCACCACCCGCCGTACGAGCCCGTAGACCGGTCCCGACACCACGCCGTACAGCTCCTCGAAGGCCTGTTGGTCGCCATGGGCCACCAGCACCAGCAACTCCTCCGGCTCCACTCATCCCCCTCTCCGGCCGCCCACCACGGCCTGCCCGGACCCCAGGCGGTACGTCCGAAAGTCCCGCCTGTCATTCGGAGCGCGACGGCATCCGGATGGGAGTACGGACGGGCGGCCCGAAAACGCGGGCGAAAGTTCGACCAATCCGCCCTGCCGACCGCTCCGAATGGCGTGCATCAGGCAACGGACGCGGCGCGTGCCGGCGGGGCCCTCGCCAGGAGGCCCCACCGGGGACACCGCCCGGGACGTCAGGACGGACGGCATGACAGCTATCACCAGGAGCGGCGCGGGGCGCAGGAGTCTCGCGGCCCTCGTCTGCGGTGCGCTGGCCGCCGGGGGGCTCGCAGCCGCCGGCGTGACCGCGCTCGAACCGGAGGCGGCCCGCGCCTCCAGCCACCGGGAGGCCCCGCTGATCTCGGGGCAGCCGCAGTACGACAACACGGACCTGTACGCGTTCGTGAGCCCCGACCACCCCGACACGACGACGATCGTGGCCAACTGGATCCCCTTCGAGGAGCCGGCGGGCGGGCCGAACTTCTACCAGTTCGCGGAGGACGCCCAGTACGACATCCACATCGACAGCGACGGGGACGCGCAGGGCGATCTGCTGTACCGGTGGACCTTCAGGACCCATGTGAAGAACGGCAACACCTTCCTGTACAACACCGGGCCCGTCGAGAGCCTGGACGACCCGGATCTCAACGTCACGCAGACGTACGACATCGATGTGCTGCAGCTGCGCCACCAGAAGCTCGTATCGAAGACGAAGCTCGCCGACGACGTGCCGGTCGCGCCGTCCAACGTGGGCAAGGCGTCGATGCCCGACTACCAGACCCTGCGCGACCAGGCCGTACGGGAACTCACCGGCGGCGCCAAGGCGTTCGCGGGCCAGGCCGACGACCCCTTCTTCCTGGATCTGCGGGTCTTCGACCTGCTGTACGGCGGTGATCTGTCGGAGGTCGGCCGGGACACGCTGAAGGGCTTCAACGTCAACACCGTGGCCCTGCAGCTGCCGAGCAAGTGGATCCGGCAGTCGGACGAGCAGCCCGTCGTCGGCATCTGGTCCACGACGCAGCGCAAGAACGCCCAGGGGCACTGGACGCAGGTGTCGCGGCTCGGGATGCCGCTGGTCAACGAGGTCGTCGTTCCGCAGAAGGCCAAGGACCGGTTCAACGCGTCATCGCCGTGGAACGACGGGCAGTTCCTGCCCTTCGTGACCAAGCCCGAGCTGCCGAAGCTCATCGAGGCCATCTACAAGATCAAGGCTCCGGCGGAGCCGAGGAACGACCTGGTCGACGTCTTCCTGAAGGGCGTGCAGGGCCTCAACCAGCCCCCGAACGTCCGCCCGGCGGAGGCCCTGCGGCTCAACACCTCGATCCAGCCCACCGCCGAGCCCAAGCGGCTGGGGGTGCTCGACGGCGACAACGCGGGCTTCCCCAACGGCCGCCGGCTCTCCGACGACGTCATCGACATCTCGTTGCAGGTCGTCGAGGGTGAGCTCGTCGGGCAGAAGAACGACCTGGGCGACGCGGTCGACGCGAACGACAAGAAGTTCGGCTCGTCCTTCCCGTATGTCGCCAACCCGACAGCGGGCTCGCGGGGCAAGACGGCCAAGCCGGCCGGCGGCGAGAACGGCGATGTGCGGACCCAGCTCGGCGTCGGCCCCGCGGGCACGTCCGGCCTGTCCGACGACACGCTGCTCGTGGCCTCGGCGGCCTCGGCCGGGGCGGGCTTCCTGCTGATCGGTACGGGTCTGCTGTGGTGGCGCAGGCGGCAGCGGAGCCGCGGCTACTGACGCACCCCCCATGTGCCGGCGCGGCCCGCGCTTCCGTCCCCACGCCCCGCGGGCCGCGCCACTCCAACCACCGACTGACGACCGACTGACCGCATGCGGACGAAGGAGGGGGCATGCCCCCGCGCAGTACGCCCCACGAAGGGGAAACCGAAGGAGGCGGTGCGGCCCGGCGACGAGCGGGACGCCTGGCCGCCTGTGCCGCCGCACTGGCCGTCGCGCTCACCGCGGGCGCCGTCGTCCTGAGCACCGGGTCCGACGATCCGGCGACGACGGCCTCCGTGCCCGCGACGGCACCGCAGTTGCTCGCGAGCGGTGACCTGACGGCACAGATCTCGGCCCTGCAGTCTCATCTGCGCGCCCAGCACAAGGACTTCACGTCCTGGGCCACGCTCGGCGTCGCGTACGTGGAGCAGGCGCGGACCCAGGGCGACCCGTCCCGCTATCCGCAGGCGGAGCAGGCCCTGGACCGCTCGCTGGCCCTGCGCCCCGGTAACGACCCGGCGCTCGCGGGCCACGCCGCGCTGGCCGCCGCCCGGCACGACTTCCGCGGCGCTCTGCGGCACGCCGAGCGGGCGCTCGCCGAGAACCCCTACAACGAGCGCGCGCTGTCGTCGCGTATCGACGCCCTCGTCGAACTCGGCCGGTACGACCAGGCCCTGCGCGCGGCCGAGGAGGCGGACGCGCGGCGGCCGGGCATCCCGGTCTTCACGCGGTACGCGTACGTGCAGGAGCTGCGCGGCGACGTACCGGCCGCGGGGCGCGTGTTGGAGCGGGCGCTCGCCTCGGCGAGCGCGCCCGGTGACGTGGCGTACGTGGCGACGGCCCTGGGGCGGCTCGCCTGGCAGCAGGGCGAGTACGGGACCGCGCTGAAGCACTTCGCGCGGGCGCTGGGCGCCGACCCGGCGTACGTCCCGGCCCTGGAGGGCCGCGCGCGGGCGCAGGCGGCGCGCGGCGAGGCGGCGGAGGCGGTCCGGGGCCTGGAGAAGGTCGTGGCCCGGTATCCGCTGCCGGGCCCGCTCGTGGAGCTGGGCGAGCTGTACGAGGCCGCGGGCGAGAAGGGCAAGGCCCGTGAGCAGTACGCACTGATCGACGCCTGGACCGGCCTCGCCCGCGCGAACGGCGTCAACGCGGACCTGGACACCGCGCTGGCGGCCGCCGACCACGGCGACCGCAAGGCGGCGCTGCGTGCGGCCCGCGCCGAGTGGTCGCGCCGCCACACGGTCCACACGGCTGACGCCCTCGCCTGGGCCCTGCACGTCAACGGCCGCGACGAGGAGGCCCTCCCGTACGCCCGCCGAGCGGCGACCACCGGCTTCCGCGACGCGACGTTCCTGTACCACCGCGGCCTGATCGAACACGCCACGGGCGACATGCCCGCGGCCCGCCGCTCACTTGAGGCCGCCCTGCGCCTCAACCCGGCCTTCTCGCCGATGGGTTCCCGGGTGGCGCGGGAGACGCTGGCGGGGCTCGGGGGTGCGCGGTGAGCGCACCGGTCAGTGGGCGGGTGTTCCGCACGGCGATGGGGGCACCTCCCATGCCCTTGAGGCAATGGGGGCGGGGTGGGCACAGCGGAACGGGTGGGCCGGCCACCGGGCCGCACGAGACCACGCACCGGTCCACGCACCCAGCGGGCGCTGCCCGCAACAGCCGTACCCGTCCCACGGGGGGAATCGTGATCTGTCGTCACCCACTCGCGGCCTGCGCGGCCCTGCTCGTGGCGGTCGCCACCCTCGTGCTGCTGCCCGCGACTGCAGCAAGCGCGCATCCACTCGGGAACTTCACCGTCAACCGGTACGACGGCCTGGTCGCGGCCCCTGGAGCGCTGCGAGTCGATCACGTCGAGGATCTCGCGGAGATCCCGGCCACGCAGGCCCAGCCGCGGATCAAGGAGCTGGGGATGGCCGGTTGGGCCCGTGAGCGGTGCCGGGCGGCCGCCGACGGGAGCCGGGTCGAGATCGGCGGGCGTGCCGTCAGGCTCACCGCCGGCGCAAGCCACGCGCGCGTGCGGCCCGGTCAGGCCGGGCTGCCCACGCTCCGCCTGGAGTGCCGGCTCACCGCTCCCCTGCCGGAGGGGCGCGCCGTGACCGTCGTCTTCCGGGCAGCGGGTGACGCCGGCCCGGGCTGGCGGGAGATCACGGCGCGCGGCGACCGCAGGACTCTCGCCCGGTCCGACGTGCCGGAGGAGTCGGTGTCCCGGCGGCTGGCCGACTACCCGCAGCGCCTGCTGTCCTCGCCACCGGACCGGACGTCCGCGTCCCTGCGCGCCGTTCCCGGCGGCCCGGCCCTCTCCGAGGAGCGGGCCGCCCCGCCCGCCGCCTCCGTACTCCCGCGGGGCGCGGACCGCTGGACGCAGGCCCTCACCGGCCTGGTCGCCCGGCACGACCTCACACCCGCCTTCGCGGCGCTGGCCTTCGGTACAGCCGTCGTGCTCGGCGCCATGCACGCCCTCGCCCCGGGCCATGGCAAGACCCTGATGGCCGCAACGGCGGCCGCCCGGAGCCGCGCCACCCTCCGCGACGTCCTCCCGCTCGCCGCCTCCGTGACGGTCACCCATACGCTCGGCGTGGTCGTGCTCGGCCTCCTCATCGCCGCCGGCTCGGCCGCCGCCCCGTCGGTGATCTCATGGCTGGGCGTGGCGAGCGGAGCACTCGTCACGGTGGCCGGAGCGGGGCTCCTGCGAAGGGCCTGGCGGCAGCGGGGGCTTTCCCACGCACATGGTCACTCACACCGGCATGGCCACTCACACGGACCCGGGCACTGGCACCCGCACGGTCACGGGCACCCGCACGAACACGCGGACCGGCACACGCACTCCGCAGGCCATCAAAGAGCGGATGCGTGCAGCGGAACCGACACCGGCACCGAACCGGACGAGGGCACCGGCACCGGCAGCCACCCCCACGCGGCAGCAGCGGCGCCAAACGCCCGGGAACACCCGGACCCGAGCCCGCAGCCCCACTCGCACGACCACAAGGGAACGCACTCTGGCACTCGCAAACACCCGCACACGGACAGGCACACGGACACGGACACGGACGCCACGATGGCAGCGGGGACGGGCGCGGCACCGGAAGCCGGGCCTCCCACCCTCCGCGGCACCCTCTTCCTCGGCTTCGCCGGTGGGCTCGTGCCCAGTCCGTCCGCGGTCGTCGTGCTCGTCGGGGCGGCCGCGCTGGGGCAGGCATGGTTCGGGTTTCTGCTCGTGCTGGCGTACGGCGCCGGGCTTGCCCTGACTCTCACGGCGGCCGGGTTCGCCGTGGTACGGGTCGGCGGCCGGGTGGTGCAGGCGCTCGTCAGCCGTCCCGACCGGGGCCGAGGACGGCTCGGCGGCGGGCTCAGCGGACGGGGCGGCTACCGGCTCACCGGCCGACTGTCAGCGGCCGTACGGCGCCTCGTCCCGCTCGGCTCGGCATGCCTCGTGGTCGCCGTCGGCTGCGGATTGGTGCTGAAGGGGGCGGCAACAGCGCTCGGTTGAGCTACTTTTGTGGAGAATCGCACCACTGCGAATGGGGGTCGCCCGTGAGTGCACAGCCGGGCATCGACGGGGTGGGCGGACCCCGGCGGATCGCGGGCCGCTACCGCCTTCTCGCACCACTGGGCGAGGGCGGCATGGGTACGGTGTGGCGGGCCCTCGACGAGGTCCTGGGCCGCGAGGTCGCGGTCAAGGAGGTACGCGCCCCCGCGGGGCTCCCGGCGGGCGACGTGGACCGGCTGTACACCCGGCTGGAACGAGAGGCGTGGGCGGCCGCCCGTATCCCGCACCGCAACGTCGTGACGGTCTACGACGTGGCGACCGACGAGGACCGCCCCTGGATCGTGATGGAGCTCGTCCGTGGGCTCTCCCTCTCCGACGTACTGGAGGCGGAGGGTCCCATGTCCCCGCAGCGCGCCGCCCGTGTGGGCGCCGAGGTGCTGGCCGCCCTGCGCGCCGCGCACGAGGCGGGGGTGCTGCACCGCGACGTCAAGCCCGGCAACGTACTGATCGCGAACGACGGGCGCATCGTGCTGACCGACTTCGGCATCGCGATGGTGGAGGGCAGTTCAGCGCTCACGATGACCGGGGAGGTCATCGGGTCGCCCGAGTTCCTGGCCCCGGAGCGGGCCTTGGGGCGGCGGCCCGGGCCGGAGTCGGACCTGTGGTCGCTGGGCGTGATGCTGTACGCGGCGGTGGAGGGCGCCTCGCCGTTCCGGCAGGACACCCCGCTGAGCACACTGCGGGCCGTCGTGGACGAGGAGTTGCCGCCGCCGCGCCGCGCGGGTCCGCTGACACCCGTCATCGAGGGGCTGCTGCGCAAGGATCCGGCGGAACGGACCTCCGCCGTCGACGCGGAGCGCGATCTGCGGACCGTGGCCGCGGGCGGCACCCCGCGCACGGGCACGACGCAGTCGTCCGCGCTGTCATCCCTCCCGACGGCCACGGCCCTCCCGCAGCCCAGTCCGGCACCGACGCCCCCGCGCCCCCTCCCGGCTCCCACCGGATCACCCTCGTACGCCTCGTCCACCGCGAGCCCCGCTACGACGACCACGACGGCGCCGGCACATCCACGCCGCACCGTCGTGGTGCTGGTCGCGGGCATGGCCGCCCTCGCCCTGGCCCTGGCAGGCCTCACCTACGCACTGGTCAACCGGGACGATCCGGGCGGCAACTCCGGGAACGGCACCACCACGGCCGGAGGCACCACGGGAGGAAAGGACGGCGGCAGCGGCACGGGCGGCGGCAGCACCACGGGCGGCAGCGGCTCCGGGAGTTCGAGCGGCGGGTCGGCCAACGAAGGGTCCACCACCGGCGGGTCGAACGACGGCGGAACCACGAACGGCGGCCACGGCGGTACGACGACCACGCCCGCCCAGTCCGTGAAGGTCACCGTCACCGCGGTCCGCGACAGCTACACCGGCACCTGTCCGCCGCCGGAGGCCGAAGCGCCCGGGTTCACGGCGACGTTCACGGTGGGCCGGGTCCCGGCGGAGGTCGACTACCGCTGGGTCACCAAGACCGGCGAGTCGTCCGACCCGGGCTGGAAGACGCTGTCGTTCCCCTCCGGCGGCGAGAGGACGAAGCATGTGAACCACGTCGAGCTGACGTATGAGGCGGACGGGACGTACCACAACGAGATCAGTGTGGAGGTCCGCAGTCCGGTGGTGACCGAGTCCGCCTCCGTGGCGTTCTCAGTGACCTGCGAGAAGGAGGCCCCGACGGGCGGGGCCTCCTACACGGCCAATGCCGGGATCAGGCCGCGGCGGTGAACACCGGCAGGTAGCCGCTGGACTGCCCGGTCGCGGTCGGGTGGTACGACTCGCCGATGTTGACCCAGTTGACGCTGTGCAGCCACGAGCTGCCGGAGCAGATCTCGTGGCCGGTGAACGTCGCGTTGACGTCCCCGAAGGTGAATCCGTGATCGGCGGCCCGCTTTCCGATCACGCTGTTCAGATGGTCCGCCGCGTTGTTGATGGCGGAGCGCTCCGTCTCCGAGAGGCCCGCCACGCAGGAGCCGTTGAGCTTGTAGAAGCGCGGATAGCCGAGCACCACGACATGGGCGGCCGGGGCCCTGCCGCGGACAGCCGAGTAGACGTTGTCGAGGTTGCCGGGCAGCGTCGAGTCCATGTATGCCTCCGCTCGGGCGATGGCCGCGAGGCAAGCACTCTCGGACTGGAGCACACACGTCGTCATGACGTCCGCGAAACCGGCGTCGTTGCCGCCGATGGTGATGCTGACGAGGCCCGTTCCGGAGCCGAGCGGGCCGAGCTGGTTCGCGACGACATCACTCGTACGAGCTCCGGAGCAGGCGGTGAAGGCGAACGTCGAGGGTGAATGGGCGGCTGCCCAGAGGACGGGGTACGCACGCGTGCTGCGCTTGCAGGAGCCGCTGGAGCTGTCGTAGCTGCCGGCCCCGACACCGGAGGAGTAGGAGTCGCCGAGGGCCACATAGCCGGTGGCCGCTGCCTGTTGGGACGCCTGCGCCGTCGCGGCCCCCGTGAGGGTGCAGACGACGGCGAGGAGGAACGAGGAAACATATGCCGCGGTTCGGGACTGTCTCATGAAACCTCCCTTAGCAGGATCTCTGCCTCAACTGTCATAGCACTCCCCCTAATTGACGGGTAGTGTCCATGACAAGAACTTCCGGCACAGAACCTCCTGAGCCACTGACGCTCACTCAGTTTCACGTTCATGTCAGGGATATGACATTCCCTCAAGACTCTTGATCTACGCCCGTAGAGCCGTCACCCTTGCTGATCGCCGGGGAACGGAACGCCCAGTTCCCGGGCGCGTGTGCGATCCCGCACACCCCCCCACAGTTGCGCGCCCGCCGGGCACGCACCGCCTAGAGGAGGACTCCCTCGTAATGGCACAGCAGCGCAGCAACAAGAGGATCCGGATCGCCGCCGCGATCTCCGTCGCCACAGCCGCCACCCTGATCGGCGCGGTGACCGCTCTCCCCGCCCAGGCCGCTCCGGCCGAGGGCACCGTGGTCGGTGCCGGCTCAGCCGACGCCGTGAAGGACAGCTACATCGTCACGCTCAAGAAGGGCGCGGGCTTCAAGGCCGCCTCGGCCCAGGGCAAGGGCCTCATATCGGAGTACGGCGGAGAGGTGAAGCAGACCTACAAGGCAGCGCTCAACGGCTATGCCGTCCAGCTCTCCGCGCAGGAGGCGAGACAGCTGGCTGCCGACCCGTCGGTGGACAAGGTCATCCAGGACACCAAGGTGTCGGTCGACGCCACCCAGTCCAACGCGCCCTGGGGCCTCGACCGCATCGACCAGACATCGCTCCCGCTCTCCGGGACGTACACGTACCCGGACACCGCGGGCAGCGGCGTGACCATCTACGTCATCGACACGGGTGTACGCATCAGCCACTCCGACTTCGGCGGCCGTGCGGTCAACGGCTACGACTTCGTGAGCAACGACGGCGTCGCCCAGGACGGCAACGGCCACGGCACCCACGTCGCCTCCACCGCCGCGGGCACCACGTACGGCGTGGCCAAGAACGCGAAGATCGTCGCGGTCCGCGTGCTGAACAACAGCGGAAGCGGCACCACGGCAGGCGTGGTCGCGGGCATCGACTGGGTGACCCAGAACCACAGCGGCCCCTCGGTGGCCAACATGTCGCTGGGCGGCGGCGCCAACACCGCGATCGACACGGCCGTACGCAACTCCATCGCCTCGGGTGTCACCTACGCCGTCGCGGCGGGCAACGAGACGACCGACGCCTCCACCAGGTCCCCCGCCCGCGTCTCCGAGGCCATCACCGTCGGCGCCACCACCAGCACCGACGCGAAGGCGAGCTACTCCAACTACGGCAGCACCCTGGACCTGTTCGCCCCGGGTTCGAGCATCACCGCGGCCTGGCGCACCAACGACACCGCGACCAACACGATCTCGGGCACCTCGATGGCCACCCCGCACGTCGCGGGTGCAGCCGCCGTCTACCTGGCGGGCCACATCTCCGCCACGCCCGCGACGGTCGCCTCGGCCCTCGTGAACGGCGCCACCACCGGCGTGGTCACCAGCCCGGGCAGCGGCTCGCCGAACAGGCTGCTCAAGATCGTCCCGTAATCCCAACTGCGCTCAGCTGTCAGTGAGTTCCCCGGAGACGCACCATGTCTCCGGGGAACATCTGCACACTCCCTCCGCATCTTGACGCGGCCGGGGGGACTGCGCGACATTGAAGCCCGGCATCCGGCGCTTCGGGGGGAAACGTCGCCAATGCAGACCATCGGTGTCAAGCCACCGTCATCAGGGCCGCAGCAGAGTCGGGGGAAAGATCTGCTGCCGCTGGCCGCGGGTGCGGCCGTCGCCGTCGGAGGGGTCGGCGCGGTTCTCGCACTCATCGATGTGGACGCTCCGCTACGCGGCCCGTTCACGCTCTTCTTCCTTCTCGCGGCGCCCGCAGCCGCCATCGGAGCCGCTCTGCGCGGCCTGGAACCGGCGGGCCGCGTCCTGGCGTCGTCAGCAGGGGCCGTCGCGGTCAATCTGCTCGTGGCCCAGGCGATGCTCGCCATGCACAGCTGGTCCGTCGAGGGCGGGATCGTCGCCGTCGCCGTACTGAGCTTCCTCATGTTCCTGCTGGTTCTGGTACGTCGGCTGCGCGGCCGTACAGCGAGAAGGCGGGCTTCCTGACGTGGACATCAACGTGTACCGCCCCGGCGAACTGACCACCGCCGACCGGGCGGCGTGGACGGCCCTGCAGTCCAAGGCCCACCTCGACGGATCACCCGAGCTGGCCAATCCCTTTCTGTCCCCGGAGTTCATGATCGCGGTGGGCCGCTGCCGGCGCGGCGTGCGCGTCGCGGTCGCCCGCGAGGACGGTGAGCCCGTGGCGTTCTTCCCGTTCCAGAGGTCCGTCACCGGCGTCGGCCGGGCCGTGGGCCTCGGTGTCTCCGACAGCCAGGGTCTCGTGCACAGGCCCGGCTTCACCTGGGACGCACAAGAGCTGCTGCGGGCCTGCGGGCTGGCGGTGTGGGAGTTCGACCACCTGGTGGAAGGCCAGGCTCCGTTCGAGACAGCTGCCACCGGCACCTTCCCGTCGCCCGTCATGGACATCGACCAGGGCTACGAGGCGTATCTGAGCCGGCTGCGGCAGCAGTCTCCGAAGTTCACGCGGACGACGCTCGCCAAGGAGCGCAAGCTCGGCCGGGAGCACGAAGGCGTGCGTTACGTGCACGACGAGCGCGACCCGGCGGCCCTGCGGGCGCTGATGGCCTGGAAGTCCGCGCAGTACCGCAGGACCGGGCGCAGCGACCGCTTCGCGCAGGAGTGGATCAACCGGCTTGTCCAGCATCTCTTCCACACCCGGTCGGAGTCGTTCGCCGGCGTGCTGTCGGTGCTCTACGCCGACGGCCGGCCCGTCGCGGCACACTTCGGGCTGCGCTCCGAGCGGGTGCTGGCGTGCTGGTTCCCGGCGTACGACCCGGCGTTCTCGAAGTACTCCCCCGGGCTGGTCCTGCATCTGCGGATGGCCGAGGCGGCCGCCGCCGACGGCATCGCGTACCTGGATCTCGGCCGGGGCCAGAAGGAATACAAGGACTCCCTCAAGACACGGGAGATCTCCGTGTCCGAGGGCTGGGTGACGCGCCGTCACCCGGTGGCGATCGGACACCGGGCGCGGCGCGCCCCCGTCCGGGCGCTGCGCAACACCGTTCTCGCCCGGCCCGAACTTTTCGAGCCGGCCGACAGACTTCTCAAACGGATGGGGAAAATCCGCTCGAGGGACTGAGCGATAACGGGAATTCGGAATTACGAGCTCCAGATGTGCCCGCGAATGCGGGACGAAAACAACAAAAACGTGAGACCTGGTTCTAGGTCTTGCTATAGGGTCTCAATCGTCAATACCGTCGTACATCACCCGCATCGGTCCATCTTCATAGCGGCTCCAGGGGAGGGCTCAGGACCGCGATGGTTTCGGCGCGGGGCGCGGTAGGGGGGTGCCGTGTTCGGTGACCAGTGGTCTGCCGGGACGCGGGCCGCGCGACCGACTTTGCCAGTCGGCCAGTTTTACCAGCTCACCCGGCCTGCACGAAGATCGATTTCGGCATGGCCGTAAGTGAGAACCCCCCTTTCGAACCGGACACAGAGCCGGACCGCCCAGGGGCGGGCGGTCCACCGGACGAGAGGGAACAGACTCATGAGCGCTTTTCTGCGCCCGGCGATACCAGGCGAAGATCCGCTGATCAAGCCGTCCACGAACGGAAGCACCGCCGAAACAGCGACGGCGAGAATTCCGAGGCAGTACCGCCCGGTGTCGTCGCACCTCGCGATCGCACCGCCGGTGAGTGTGGTGATCCCCGCCATGAACGAGGCGGAGAATCTCCCGCACGTTTTCAAGACCCTTCCCGAGTGGATCCACGAAGTGGTTCTGGTCGACGGGAATTCCACGGACAACACGGTCGAGGTCGCGCGTGAACTGTGGCCGGACGTCAAGGTCGTCAAGCAGCTCGGCAAGGGCAAGGGCGACGCTCTGATCACCGGCTTCGAGGCGTGCACGGGCGACATCATCGTGATGGTCGACGCGGACGGCTCGGCCGACGGCCAGGAGATCGTGTCGTACGTCTCCGCGCTGGTGTCCGGCGCCGACTTCGCCAAGGGCTCCCGGTTCGCCAACGGGGGCGGCACGGACGACATGACGCCGATCCGCAAGCTGGGCAACCGCGTGCTGTGCGCCGTGGTGAACGCCAAGTTCGGCGCCCGCTACACGGACCTGTGCTACGGCTACAACGCGTTCTGGCGGCACTGCCTCGACGAGATCGACCTCGACTGCACCGGCTTCGAGGTCGAGACCCTGATGAACATCCGGGTGGTCAAGGCCGGACTCAAGGTGCAGGAGATCCCCAGCCACGAGTACCTGCGGATCCACGGCGCGAGCAATCTGCGTGCCGTACGCGACGGGCTGCGCGTACTCAAGGTGATCCTCAAGGAGCGCTCCAACCGGCGTGCGCTGCGGCGCCGCGCGCATACGCTGCGGCTCAAGGCCAGGCTCAACACGGGGATCGGCCCCGGGCTGCACTCCGGACTCAACTCCGGCCGGGGTGAGGTGTCTTGAGCCCGTACAGCCTTCAGGAGGGCGGGGGCCGGGAGCGCGGCGGCGCGGAGAGCCGCGCCGCCGCCCTCCCCACCGTCTCCGTCGTCATCTGCGTCTACACCGAGGACCGCTGGGAGGACATCCTCGCGGCGGTCGCCTCGGTGCGGGCGCAGTCGCTGTCCGCGCTGGAGACGCTGCTGGTGGTGGACCACAACCAGCCGCTGCTCGAGCGCCTGACCAAGGAGTACAAGGAGACCGAAGGGGTCCGTGTTCTCGCGAACGCGGGCCCGCGCGGCCTGTCCGCCGGCCGCAACACCGGCATCGCGGCCTCCAGCGGCGAGATCATCGCGTTCCTCGACGACGACGCCGTCGCGGAGCGCGACTGGCTGCGCCACTTCGCGGCCGCGTACGAGGACCCGCAGGTCATGGCGGTCGGCGGCCGGACCATGCCCGTCTGGGCGTCCGGCCGCCGGCCGGCCTGGTTCCCCGAGGAGTTCGACTGGGTCGTCGGCTGTACGTACAAGGGGCTGCCGCCGGGCCGGGCCCGGGTGCGCAACGTCCTGGGCGGGAACGCCTCGTTCCGGCGCACGGCGTTCGACGCGGCGGGGGGCTTCGCGACCGGCATCGGCCGCGACGGCGACAAGCGGCCGCTGGGCTGCGAGGAGACCGAGCTGTGCATCCGGCTCAGCAGCGCCAGACCGGACGCGATCCTGCTGATCGACGACCGCGCAGTGATCCACCACCGGGTACCGGCCGCGCGTGAACAGTTCCGCTACTTCCGGACCCGTACGTACGCCGAGGGCCTGTCCAAGGCTCTGGTGGCCCGGAGCGTCGGTGCCGGCAAGGGCCTCGAGTCGGAGCGCCGCTACACCACGCGCGTCCTGCCCGCCGGAGTCGCCCGCGGCCTGCGCGACGCCCTGCTGGCCCGCCCGGGCGGAGCGGGCCGCGCGGGCGCCATCGTGGCCGGAGTGGCGGCAGCGGCCGGTGGGTACGTACTCGGGAGCGTCCGTGCGCGCAGGGGTGGCGCCACGTTCTCCGTGGCGGAGATCGGGGGGAGCACGGACGGCGAGGGGGCGGGGGTATGAGCAGGAGATCCGTGCCGGGTCATGCGCATCAAAGGGGCGCATGGCAGGCGCGCGGGTGCGTGCGGGGGGCGCGCGGCGCCTGGCCGCACGCGTGCGCCGCCGTGCTGCGGATGCGCGGGGGCGGCGCGCTGGGGACGCGCCGCGCGGCATGGCGTACGGCCGTTGAGGGCCTGACCGCGCACGGCACCGGACCACACACCGCTGCTGCCGACGGGCCGGGGGTGCACCGCGCCGGAGCACACACCGCTGCCGACGCCCTGAGGACACACCGCGCCGGACGGCACACGTCAGGAGGCGTGTTGCCGGGGCGCGGCACCTGGGCGCACACGCGGGAGTGCCCCGTCACCGGCGCCCGGTTCCGTGGGGCCGCCGTGCCCGGCCGCGGGCCCGCGGCCCGCCTGCGGCGCGGAGGTGGTGCCGCATGAACACCCCCGTGCCCATCCTCATGTACCACTCCATCGCGCACGCTCCCAACGACGCCACCCGGGCGCTGTCCGTGGCGCCCCAGGCGTTCGTCGAGCAGATGGCGCTGATCGGGGACGGCGGGTTCACGCCGCTCACCACCGCGCAGTTGGCGGACGCCTGGCGGGCCGGGCGTCCGCTGCCGGAGCGTCCCGTGCTGGTCACCTTCGACGACGGCTACGAGGGCGTGCACCGGCATGCGCTGCCCGTGCTCGCCAAACACGGCTTCGCGGCCACCGTGTTCGTCTCGACGGGCTGGCTGCGCGGGGCGTACGACACGGGGGGCGCCCTGGACACCATGCTCGACTGGGACCAGGTGCGCGAACTCGCCGACATCGGCGTGGAGATCGGCGGGCACAGCCACACGCATCCGCAGATGGACCAGCTCGCGGACGACGCGCTCCGGTCGGAGGTGCTGCGCTGCAAGGAGATCGTGGCCGATGAGCTCGGCACGCGGCCCGTCTCGTTCGCTTACCCGTACGGCTACTCGAGCCGCCGCGTGCGTCAGGCGGTTCGTGAGGCCGGGTTCGCGCAGTCCCTCGCGGTCGGCAACGCCCTGGCCCGGCGCCGCCAGGGACCGTACGCACTGCAGCGTGTGACAGTGCGCCGCAACACCGGAATCGACGAGTTCGCGCGGCTGGTGGAAGGCCGCGCCATCGCCCGTACGTTCGCAAGGGACCGCGCCCTCACCAAGGGGTACGCCGTGGTCCGAAGAGCCCGACAGGCCAGCCGGAAGGCAACACGTTCCCGTGTCTGACACGACGACCACCGCCCAGGTCGACTCCTCCGCGACTCCCCCGGCCGAGCCGGAGCCCTCGGCCGGCCGCAGGTTGCGGCTGCCCGGACGGGGCAAGGGCTCCGGCGGCAACCCGCTGTTCCGCAACGCCTATGCGCTGATGCTCAACACCGGGATCAGCGCGGTGCTCGGCCTCGGCTTCTGGCTGGCCGCCGCGCGCTACTACTCGGAGGACGCGGTAGGCCAGGGCTCCGCGGCGATCGCCGCGATGAAGCTCCTTGCGGGACTCACCGCCGTGACGCTCACGGGCGCGCTGGCCCGTTTCATCCCGGTGGCGGGCCGCGCCACCGGGCGTCTCATCTTCCATATCTACGCGGGCAGTTCGGTGATCGTGGCGCTCGCCGCTGTCGCGTTTCTGCTGACCCTCGACGTGTGGGGGCCGTCGTACCGTTTTCTGTATGGAACCGTCAACGGCCTGGGATTCATCGCGGCCGTCGTCGCCTGGTCGCTGCTGACGCTGCAGGACGGGGTGCTGACCGGGCTGCGCAATGCGCTGTGGGTGCCCGTCGGGAACACCGTGTTCTCCGCGGTGAAGCTGGGGCTGCTGGTCGCGTTCGCCGTGGCGCTCCCGACCACCGGCGTCTTCGCGTCGTGGGTGGCCGCGATCGCCGCGTCCGTGGTGCCGCTCGGCTGGCTGGTGTTCCGCCGTCTCGTGCCACGCCATGTGAAGGCGACGAAGGACCATATCCGGCCGCCGACGATGCGCGAACTGGGCCGGTTCCTCGCCGGCGACTACACGGGCTCGCTGTTCTCGCTCGCGGTGGTCTATCTGGTCCCGGTGATCGTCGCCGCCCAGGTGAGCTCGGCCGACAACGCGTACTTCTACATCACCGCCACCATCGGCGGCACCATCAACCTGCTCGCCATCAACATGGGTGCGTCCCTGACCGTCGAGGGCTCCCACGACCCGGTGCAGCTGGCCGCGAACACCCGCGCGGCGCTGCACCGCATGGCGCGGATCATGCTGCCGGTGGCAGGGGTGCTGTTCATCGGCGCGCCCTGGATCCTGCGGGTGTTCGGCGAGGGGTACGCGGACGCGGCGACCCCCCTGCTGCGATTGTTCGCGGTAGGCGCGGTACTGCGGGTCGTCATCGAGACGTACTTCGCGGTGCTGCGCGCCCAGAGTCGTACCTCCGGACTGGCCTATTTGCAGGGCCTGTTGTGCTTCCTGGTGCTGGGACTGACGCTGGTGCTGCTCCCACGGATGGGCCTGACCGGTGCGGGTGTCGCGGAGATCTCCAGCCTTGCGGTGATCGTGGCGATCGCCGCACCCAAGCTGTACCGGATCGTCAGGACCGCACCGGGCGAAACGCCCGCCGCCGCGTCTGCCGCGCCGGACGGTGACCTGGCCGATCTCGGCACGCCCGACGTGGCGGAACTGCCGCGCGAGGAGAAAGATCACCACGGGCCCACCTGGGCGCTGCGCAACTCCCTCGGATCGGACACCCTGGCGCTCGGCGTCCAGCTCAACCTCGACCACCAGGAGCGCAGACCGGACGTACGGCCGGGGCCCGGCACGCCCGCCTTCGGGACGGCAGCGGTCAGGGACGCACGGCGGGACGAGGACGCACTCGGCGGGAACGCCGCGGAGCAGCGGCCGACGTGGGCCCTGAGGTCGCGGCTGGCGCTGCCCGGGCCGCGGACGGAGGCGCATGCGGAGGCCGCTCCCGTGAACGACCCGGGCGACGGTGAGAAGAAGGTGCCCGCGTCGGCGGAGGGCAGCGATTCCGCGGAGAAGTCCCCTTCGGCGGAGAGTGCGGAGGATTCTCCGACGGCGAGTTCGGAGAGCTCGCGTACGGAGGCGTCGCGCAGCACGGAGGCCTCGGAGGGGCCGCCGTCGCGGACGGATTCGCGTGGTGGCCGCGCACAGGAGGGGCCACGGGCCGAGGAGTCGCGCAAGGAGAAGTCGGCGAAGCAGCCGGCGGATCGGTCGGCGCGGAGCGCGCAGCAGGAACCGAATGGCCGGGACGACCGGAACGGCAAGGAAGCCCTGGGTGGGCACGAAGCCAGGCAGGCGTCACGGCCCTCAGGGCCCTCACGGCAGGGGGCTCCCGTGCGTGGGGGCTCTGCGCGAGGGGCCTCCGTGCATGAGGACTCCGCGCGAACCGCCCGGCACGCGCGCGTGACGCCCGGCGTCGTCGTGCTGGCCATGCTGCTGGTCAGCGCGCTCGGACTGTACTGGGTGCCCGCGTCGGCTCTGGACGACCGCGACCTCGACCGTATGGGCGGGCTCGGGCTGATCTCCGTGCTGCCCCAGACCACGTTGGTGGGCGCCGCACTGCTGGTCGTCGTCTTCGCCTCGCTGCTGTGGGCGAACCGGCAGCACCGGGTCCTGCTGCTGGTCACCCTGCTCGCCACCGTCGTGTCGCTGCACGCGCTGCCCGCGGTCATCGAGACCGAGCCGCGCTTCGCGACGGCCTGGCAGCACCTCGGCTTCATGGACTACATCGACAGGACGGGCTCGGCCGTGCCCGACCTGGACGCGCGCTGGAGCTGGCCCGGCTTCTTCGCCGCGGCCACCTTCATCGCGCAGGCGTGCGGCGTCACGGACATGACCGAGGTCATCCGCTGGTGGCCGCTCACCATGCAACTGCTCTACCTCGCACCGATGTTCCTGCTCATGCGGTCGATGCGGGCGGGCTGGCGCGCCAAGTGGACCGGCGCCTGGATCTTCGTGCTGAGCGGCTGGGTCGGCCAGGACTACTTCTCGCCGCAGGGCTTCACCTACCTGCTCTACCTGGCATTCGTGGCCATACTGCTGGTCTGGTTCCGCGCCCCGCGCGTGCTGTGGACCAAGCGGCGCCCGGGCGAGCTGGAGGTCGAGCCGACCAACCGCCGCCAGCGGGCCGTGCTGCTGCTCGTCCTGATCGCGCTGTTCGCGGCCACCGTCCCGGCCCACCAGCTCACGCCCTTCGTGATGCTCGGCGTTCTCGCGGTCCTGGTGCTGGCCGGCCGCAGCGAGCTGCGCGGGCTGCCGATGCTGTTCGCGGTGCTGGTCGCCGTATGGGTGGGCTTCCTCGCCGAGCCTTACTGGTCGGGGCACTTCGACGAGATGTTCGGCGGTATCGGCGGCCTCGGCAGCAATGTGGAATCGTCCGTGTCCGGGCGTATCGAGGGCGGCAGCTCCACCCACCAACTCGTGCTGTACGCGCGCGTGGCGCTCGCCGGCGGCGTGATGGCGCTGGCCTGCTGGGGCTGGTGGCGGCGGCGCGACGCCAAGTACCGCGAGCGGTCGCTGCTCGTGCTCGCGTTCGTGCCGTTCCTGGGCTTCGGCATGCAGTCGTACGGCGGCGAGATGGCGCTGCGCGTCTTCATGTTCGCCCTGCCCGGCGCGGCGCTGCTCGCGGGACTGGCGCTGTTCCCGCGCGCGGGCGTCACCGCGGAGGAACGGGACCGCGACCGGGTCAGCCTGGCGCCGCTCGCGGCCCTCATGGCGGGCCTGGTACTGATGGGAGGCTTCCTGATCGCCCGCTGGGGCAACGAGCCCTTCGAGCGCATCAGGACGGGCGAGGTCGCGGCCATGGAGTACGTGTACGCCCACGACGACCCGACGGTCCGCCTCCTGTGGCTGAGCAACGACACGTTCGAGAACGTCACGCCCGCCATGCCGTGGGGCTCGCGCGACATGGAGAAGGTGAGTTACGTCCCGACGCTCGCGCCCACCGATCCGGTGCTGGTGTCCGGCCTGGTCAAGGCGCTCAAGGACGCGGGCCCGAACTCGTACCTGATGGTCAACGAGAGCCAGGTCGTCTATCTCCGGATGGACGCGGGCTATTCGGAGAACTGGGAGACGCGCCTCATACAGAACCTGGACCAACGGCAGGAGCTGAAGAAGGTCTTCACCAACGACGACGCGACCATCTACACGCTGAGCCGGGAGCCGGACGGCGAGCCGGCGAAGGCCGATCCGGGGCCGATCGGTCCGCAGGTGACCTGGACGCCGTGGTCGGTGGTGGGCGCGCTGGCGGCGGTGGCGCTGATCCTGCTGCTGGCGGCGCGCGAGGTGGTACGGGTCGCGGTGGCGCCGAGCGTACGGCAGCTGCGCTGGCTGCAGAGCACCTTCTGGTTCTCGCTGCCTCTGCTGGCGGTGCTGCTGGCCTCGCTGGTGCAGCGGTTCATGACGATGGCGTGAGGCCGGTGCGGCCCGGGCGCCTACAGCGGCGCCTGCGGCAGCCGGGTGAAGTGGCTCAGCGCCCCAGCCACTTCACCTCGTAGGCCCTCATGTCGAACCGCTTGCCGTCGACCTTCACGCTGATCTGGCGGTCAAGGGTGTTCACCACGAGGACCGCCTTGTCGTCGGCCAGCACCCGCACACGGGGTACGTCGTCGGCGGCGACGGACACCTTCTCGTACCGGGTGCCGGGCGGGAACTCCTTGGCGAACCGGGAGAGCAGGCCGAGCATCGGCAGCCCGGTGCCGCCGTCGGACAGTTCGGTGGAGCGCCACAGGCAGCCAGGGCAGGTGGCGCCCCTCTTCTGCGGGTTCCAGTAGAAGGCGGAGCCGGCACCGCCGTGTGCCATGGCCATCAGGCCGGAGGCGTGGACGGCTACCCGGTGCGGCTCGGACCAGGCGTCGCGGTCGTCATCGTCGTCGCCCGGTTCGACGTAGTACTCGGCCCACCACAGGGGCAGGTCGCCGGTCTGCTGCCGCACCCAGCGGCTGACGGCGGTCAGCTTGTCGGTGGCCTTGAACTCGTCCGGGACCAGCTCGTCGTCGACCGTGTAGCTGGAGCCGTCGACGACGACGAAGTCCGCGCCCGCCTTGTGCTTGTTCCAGTAGTCGAAGGCGTCGAGGACGCGCTGGTCCATGGCGCCCCATTCGCCCGTGAGCGCGCTCGACGCGTTCTCCTGGCGGGGGTCGACGCTGTCCATGACCAGATAGGGCCCGCCGACCAGGATGTCCTTGTTGACCTTCTTGAGCTCTTTGTAGATGAGGTTGTAGAGCTCGGTGTACCCCTCGTAGTCCCAGCGGTGCTCGGCGTTGTTCCAGAAGCCCTTGAACTCGTTCCAGACGATGAAGTGCCGTACGTCCGGATAGCGCTTGGCGACGGTCGCGGCGAGCTTCGCGAAGTCCTTGTAGTGGGCGCGGTCGGGTGCGGTCTCGAGGGCCTGCCGGCTCCAGTCCGTGTTGTCGGCACCGGGCTTGCCGCCCTTCATCCAGTCCGGGGCGCAGCAGAGGGTGACGACCGGGGTGCCGCCGGTGGCGCGGACGAAGTCCAGCCGCCGGTCCATGTCCTCGAAGTCGTAACGCCCCTTGGTGGGCTCGGGGTTGCTCGCGCCCCAGCCCATGATGTGCTGGATCTGCGGCAGCGGCTGCTTGGAGAGCAGCTTCTCGGCGCGCTCGACCGCCGCCGGTTCCCCGTGGTCGGCGCTGTACTGGGTGTGGGTGAAGCCCCAGCCGACCTCGGGATCCGCCTTCCCGGACGGGACGGCGGGGGTGCCGTGCACCTTGTCGCCGTCGGCTGTCGTTCCCGTGGTGCTGCCCCCGGCATCCGAAGGCAGCGTGCTGACGAGGGTCACCACCAGGGCCAGCACGGCCGCACCGACACCGAGCAGCGCGGTGAGCCGCCACCGCCGTGCCCCCGAATTCCACCCATGACGTCCCATCAGGGGCAAGAGTAGTGGCGTGTGTCGGCGGTGGCACCGATTCCGCGACGACAGCTCGGTAACGGGGCGGGCGGGACGGGTCTCGCTATGGGCGCGTGGCGCCGCGGAGCAGGCGCCGCGTAGGACGAGGCGCGGGCGCGCCGCGGAGCAGGCGCCGCGTAGGACGAGGCGCGGGCGCGCCGCGGAGCAGGCGCCGCGTAGGACGAGGCGCGGGCGCGCCGCGGAGCAGGCGCCGCGTAGGACGAGGCGCGGGCGCGCCGCGGAGCAGGCGCCGCGTAGGACGAGGCGCGGGCGCGCCGCGGAGCAGGCGCCGCGTAGGACGAGGCGCGGGCTCGCCGCGGAGCAGGCCCAGCCTAGGACGGGCACGTGGCGCGCTCACGGACCGGGCGCAGCCTAGGACGGGCGCGTGGCGCGCCGCGAAGCGGGCGATCGGCGCGCAGTGCGCCGGACGCACGGCTCGCTGCGGAAACCGGATGCACGGGGCGCCTGCGTGGCGGATCATGTCGGCATGTCTGCGAACCCACACGACGCTCTGCCGATCCGGCTCAACGTCGACGACAGCGACTCCCCGTCGGATGTCGTCGACGCGCTGTTCCTCGGCCGCTTCGCGACGGGCGAGCAGCCTTTCTCGCACAGTCTGAACATCGACCGGGTGCGTTCGGGCGCCACCCTGCTGCCGCCGGACGCCACGGTGCTGCGCGGCGCCCGCGACGACGACCGCAGCGCGACGCTCGCCGAGGGCGACGGCTGGACGCTGCTGATCTCGCGCTGGAACCGCGGCGCGGACGTCACCGTGACCGCGACCAGCGCGGAGCTGGCGGAGAAGATCCTCAAGCAGGCCACGGACGGCGCGCAGGACGAGCCGGAACCGCAGCCCGACAACGTGACGATGGGCTTCTGGTACGTGTCGCCGCGGCGCGGCCCGTACCGCACGACCCGCCAGATCTCGGCCGGTACGTGGGAGGAGGTACGGCCCAACTACACGGCGCCGGTCGCCGACGCCATGGACCGGCTGATGAAGACCACACCGGAGGACATCGCGGGCCGGCTGCTCCTGCTGCACGGCCCGCCGGGCACCGGCAAGACGTCGGCGCTGCGCACGCTGGCGCGCTCGTGGCGCGACTGGTGCCAGGTGGACTGCGTCCTGGACCCGGAGCGCCTGTTCTCGGACGTCGGCTATCTGATGGACATCGCCATCGGCGAGGACGACGGCACGGCGAAGGGGCGCTGGCGGCTGCTCCTGCTGGAGGACTGCGACGAACTGATCCGCGGCGAGGCCAAGCACACGGCCGGTCAGGCGCTGTCGCGCCTGCTCAACCTCACGGACGGGCTGCTCGGCCAGGGCCGCAACGTCCTCGTCGGGGTCACCACCAACGAGGACCTGGAGCGGCTGCACCCGGCGGTCGTCCGCCCGGGTCGCTGCCTGGCCCGCATCGAGGTCGGCCCCCTGACCCGCCCCGAGGCGGTCAACTGGCTCGGCCAGGACGCCCCGGACCTGGAGTCCGGCATCAGCCGCGACGGCGCGTCGCTCGCCGAGCTCTACGCACTGCGGCGTGGCACGACACCGGCGTCGGTACCGGAGCCTCGCGGGGGCGCGGACGCGGGGTTGTACCTGTAGCCGTACCTGCAGTGCAGGAGCGCCAGTCCCCCGACCCGAGGGTCACCCCCCGTTGCCGTAAGCCGCGCGCAGCGCGTCCCGTACCGCGTCCAGTGCCGCGGCCTCCGTGAGGCCGAGGCGCTGGACACGCTCGGCGTACGCCTGCGCCGCCGCGGCGGCGGCCTTCGACGCGGCGTCCCCGGCGGCGGCGACGAACGTTCCGTGGCGCCCGCGTGTCTCGATCACCCCGTCCGACTCCAGCGCGCGGTACGCCTTGGCCACGGTGTTGGCGGCGAGCCCCAGGTCCTCCGCGAGGCCGCGTACCGTCGGCAGCTTGTAGCCCACCGGCAGCGCCCCCGAGCGGGCCTGGTCGGAGATCTGGGCGCGCAGTTGCTCGTAGGGCGCGATGGCGGCGCCCGGGTCGATGTCGATCTTCAAGGTCACGTGCCGATTGTCCCGCACGGCGCGGTAATTCGGAGGCGAGCACGACGCCTCCCGCGTAGCGTGCGGCCCCATGACTGTGATCGTCCGCGGCTTTGGCCCCGAAGATTGCGAAGGCTTCGCGCGGGTGCGGCGCGCCGCCCTGCCGTTCATGCTGTCCACCGCCGAGTCCGTCGCCTTCGACGTGGCGCACGCCCATCCGGACGCGCACTACCGGCCGCTGGTCGCCGAGGAGGACGGCGAGATCATCGGTACGGCGCAGCTGGGCGTCGCCTACGACAGCCCCGAGCCCGGGCAGGGGTACGCCAATGTGTATGTGCACCCGGAGCGGCTCCGCCGCGGCGCGGGTTCGCTGATCGTGCGTACGGCGGAGGAGTACCTGGCCGGGCACGGCGTCACCACGCTGTACAGCTGGGTCCTGGACGCGCCGGGCAACCGCGCCTTCGCCGAGAAGCACGGTTACCGCGCGAGCCGGTCGGCTCACTTCCTCCGCCTGGATTTGGCGGGAGGCACCCTGCCGCCGCTCCAGCGGCCCCCGGCGGGCGTCGAACTCCGCACCGCCGCGGATTTCGCGGACGACCCGCGCTCCCTGTTCGACCTGGACGCGGAGACCGTGCAGGACGAGCCCGGCGACATCGAAGCCGAGTTCACGGACTACGAGCACTGGCTGGCCCAGACATGGGGCCATCCGCTGCTTGACCGCGAGCTGACCACGGTGGCCGTGGTGGACGGCCGGCCCGTGGCGTTCACGGCGGCCCGCACGGACGGTGTGTCCCGGTACGCGACCGGCATGACCGGAACGGCGCGCGCCTACCGCGGCCGGGGCCTGGCAAAGCTCGCCAAGAACGACTCCCTTCACCGGGCCCGCGCGGCCGGCTACTCGGAGGCCTTCACGGGGAACGACGCCGAGAACGGCCCCATGCTGGCGATCAACAAGTGGTTCGGCTACGAGATCTGCGCGACGGAGGTCCGGTATGTCCGCGAACTCGGCTGACGGCACCCGCCGCCCCCAGCCTGAGAGCCCGACGGACGCCGCCGCCCGCATCGAAGTGGTCCTGGTCAAGTCCGGCCGTACGAAGATCCGTTACCCGGCGCGGCTCGTCCACGACGACGGCACCCGCATCACGGTCCAGGCCCCGTGGGCGGGCGGGGTCGTCCGCGACTTCGGCTTCGTACGCTTCGAGCCGGGCGACGTCTTCACCGAGCACTACTGGCGCGACCGGTGGTACTCCGTGAAGGAGGTCCGGGCCGCTGACGGCACCCTCAAGGGCTGGTACTGCGACGTGACCCGCCCCGCCGTCCTCTCGGGCGGCGAGCTGGTCGTGGAGGACCTGGACCTCGACCTGTGGGTGTCCGGCGACGGCACGGCGGTGCTCCGGCTGGACGAGGACGAGTTCGCAGCGAGCGGCCTGGCCGAGTCCGACCCGGCTGCCGCGAGCGCCGCCCGCCGCGCCCTGGACGAGCTGGAGCGCCTCGCCCGCGGGGCCGGTCCAGGCGGCCGCGCGAGCCTCGCCGGCCTGGTCAGCCCCTGAGGTCTCCCCCGTCTGCTCGTGTCTCCCCGAGCGCCTGCGCACGACTCACCCCTCCCGGCTCGTACGCGATGGGGTCACCGTCCTCATGCCAGTGCAGAACGAAGCGGTGCCCGGCCCGGTAGGCGTCGAGGCCCGCGCGGCAGTACGCCACCATGTCGTCGGGGAGCGCGGCCAGCGGGTGCCAGCTCAGCCCTGAGCACTTGTCCGGCTCGCTGTTCACCGGCTCGCCGCCCGCCCCGTACTCGGCCTCGAAGAACCAGCCCATGCGCGGCTGACCGCCCGGCCCGCGGTGCTGCATGACGAGTGCGGCGCGCAGGTCGTCCGGCGCGAGGTCGAGGCCGACCTCCTCGTGGGCCTCGCGGATCACGGCGGCGCGGACGTCCTCGCCGTCCTCGACGTGCCCGGACGGTGCGTGCAGCAGGCCGTCTGCGTATCCCGTGCCGGCACGGCGGGCGAGCAGCACCTCGTCGCCGCGGCGGAGGATCAGATGGACGTCGACGACCTCGGTGTGGCGGGCGGCCGTCCGCGGGTCCGGGAACGTCGCCACCACCGCGTACCGCTCGTCGTGCACCGCCCGTCCCCACAGGCGGGCGTCCCCCGAGAGCCGCTCGGTGTGGACGCGGGCCGCGAGCGGCATGAGCATGTCCGCGAGGCGGTGTGCGGGGATGCCGACCGGGGACGTCTCGCCCCAGACGCCCTCGACCAGGACGAGCCGGCCCCCTTGCCGCAGCAGCCCGCACCAGTGGCGCAGGACCGCCTCGGGGTCGGGCAGGGCCCACAGCACATGGCGGACCAGCACCACGTCGAACCTGCGGTCCCCGACCGGGGGTGCCGCCGCGTCGCCGACCAGGATCTCGGCGTCGTGCCCCGCGAGCTTGGCCCGGGCCCGCTCGGCCATACGAGGCGACAGGTCCATCCCGGTGACCCGGTGCCCCTGCTCGGCGGCGAGCAGCGAGAGGCTGCCCGTGCCGCACCCGATGTCCAGGATGTGAGATCTCGCGGAGGGAAGCCATTCCTTCAGCCGCCCCGCCCAGGCGTCCCGCACGTCCGGGTCCCGCAGGCCGTGATCCGGCTCATCGTCGAAGGTGGCGGCCTCCGCGTCCCAGTCGACGGCGGCGCGCACGGTGCTCTCCTGCTCGGAGCTCAGGTCCGAATTCATGCCCCTCAGCGTGACAGCCGCCACTGACAATCCCGCCTCCGATGAGACACCCTCCCTCAACGGGTCTACCTCCGCACACCTCTGCGGAACCCGGTAGGCACAAGGAGGCAGCCATGCGCCGTGTGACCGTGCAGAAGCCCCTGGGAAAGACCACCGTCCGCCGCCGCGCGCGGGAAGAGGCCGAAGAACAGCAGCCCCGCGAGCGTCCCGAGGTCCGCAAGGACATCCAGCGGACCTGGTGGCCGGACGGCTGACCGGAAGAAGCCCCACTCCGTCCGTGTCGACGGCCCCTCACTCCAGCAGCGGGAACCTCCCGGACTGCAGCAGGGCCAGTACCGCGTCGGTCCTGGCCCTCGGAGCGGCGTAGTCCGGGTGCGCGCGCAGCACGGCGGCGGCGTCGTGCAGGCGGTGCATCTGTGCGGCGGCCTCGGCCACACCGCGTCCGCCAGGGCTGACGGGGTGGGTGGCCAGCACCGGCCGCCGCGGGTCGACGCGGCCGCGCGCGACCGCCGTCCCGACCCGACGGGCGCAGCGGCAGAACGCCTTCGGGTTGACGATGCCGCATGTCGACCCCATGAAGGCGCGAATGCGCTGCCGTGCGCGCTCGAGGCGCTTGCGGTACGCGGCCGGGGTGACGTCGAGAATCCACGCCGCGTCCGGGGACGGCAGCTCGAAGATCTCGCCGAGCACGAAGGCGATCCGCTCGCCGCGTTCCAGGCACTGCAGCACCGCCTGCGAGCAGCTGAGCCGTACCTCGTGGGCCAGCAGTTCGGCCTCGGGGCCCGTGTAGTCGGCCGCCGCCAGCCCGTCGGCCAGGTTCTCGCGGAACTCCTCCAGGCTGAGCTGCTTCGCCTCCTGCGGGGTCTTGCGGCGCAGATTCAGCAGGTAGTTGACACCGATCCGGTACGCCCACGTGAGGAGCCTCGCCTCGGCACGCCAGGTGGCGAGCCGGGTGATGACCCGGATCAGGATCTCCTGGGTCGCGTCCTCCGCGTCCGCCGGCCGCCACGCCATGCGCAGGGCCAGCCGGTAGAGCGGATCCTGGAGGAGGTGGACCACCTCCTCCAGGGCCGCCTTGTCGCCGTCGACCGCCCGCGCGACCAGCTCCCGTTCGCTGTCCACGACCGCTTCGGCCTCGCTGCGCACGGCGTCTTCGCTACTCATGGCTCCATCGCTGCGCACGGCATCTTCGCTGCTCACGGCTTCGTCGTCACCTCCTGTCGGCGCAGCCAGCGGGCGACCGCCCATCCGATGGCGTCCGGCTGGTCCTCCGGGGCGTGGTGCCCGCCCGGTCCGACCGACTCGACCTCGACGCTCGCAAACGTGTCCTTGACCCACGCGGCCGTCTCCGGCGACCCCATCCCCACACCGGGCTCGACGGTCATCACGAGCTTCGGCACCTCGGGAGTGTCCCCCATCCAACGGCCGTATGACAGCATGCGCTCGTGCACGTCGGCCGGTTCGCCGTCGATGGGGATCTCGCGCGGCCACACCAGGAGCGGCTTGCGCGAGGCCGGGTCGGGATACGGCGCGCGGTAGACGTCGTGGTCCTCGCCCGCGAGTCCGCTGGTCACCCCGAAGGGGAGGTTGAACTCGATGAACATGTTGTTCTCGAGGATCTTCACCTCTCCCTCCGGGGAGCGGAACGACCGGAACAACTCGGCGCCCTGCGGCGGGAACTCCTCCCAGCGCAACGGCCGCAGAAACGTCTCGATCAGCGCCACGCCCCGTACCCGCCCCGGATGCCGGACGGCCCAGTCCATGCCCAGCGCCCCGCCCCAGTCATGACCGACGATCACGACCTCCTCCAGGCCGAGCGCGTCGAACCAGGCGTCGAGATACCGGGCGTGGTCGTCGAAGCGGTAGCCGATGTCGGGCTTCCCGGAGTCGCCCATCCCGATCAGGTCCGGCGCCAGGCAGCGGGCCTGGTCCGCCACGTGCGGGATGACCTTGCGCCACAGGTACGACGACGTGGGGTTACCGTGCAGGAAAACGACCGGGACGCCGCCCGTGCCGGCCTCGACATAGGCCATGAACGAATCGTGGACCTCGACACTTGCCTTGATCACTGTGTCCTCCCGATGTGAACCGCATCTGCGTTCACTTGGTTGGACACAGCCGCCCCGGCCGCTGTGACGTCCCCGCCGAAAAAATCTTCAGGCGGTACCGGATCCGCCGACGGCTGGGCCGGCAGCACCGGAGGCCCGTCAACAGACCACCGGTGACGGGCCCCATCGGGTTCGCAGGCGAGCCGGAGGCGATGCCGTCCGTCAGGCCGCCTCGGTACGGCGTCGTCCCACCAGCCTCTTCAGCAGCGGCCAGGCGACGATGACCACGATCACGCCGTACACCGTCACCGAGAAGGGCGTGTTGACCAGGCCCGTCACGCTGCCGTCGCTGATCTGCAGAGCGCGCCGCAGCTGCTGCTCGGCGCTCGGGCCGAGGATGACGCCGATGACGGCGGGCAGCACCGGCAGCCCGTAGCGCCGCATGCCGAAACCGATCAGGCCGATGATCAGCAGGATCACCAGGTCGATGACCTCGCCGCCGACCGCGTACGCGCCGACCGCCGCGAAGAACAGGATTCCCGCGTACAGATACGGCCGCGGGATACGCAGCAGCTTCGCCCAGAGCGGTGCCAGCGGCAGGTTCAGGGCGAGCAGCAGCACCATGCCGACGAACAGCGAGGCGATCAGGCCCCAGACCAGCTCCGGTTCGCGTTCGAAGAGGAGCGGTCCTGGCTGGATGCCGTACTGCTGGAAGGCGGCGAGCATCACGGCGGCGACGGCGGTGGTGGGCAGGCCGAGTGTCAGCATGGAGACGAGCGTTCCGGCCGCGGAGGCCGACGACGCCGACTCCGGTCCCGCGACGCCTTCGATCGCGCCCTTCCCCCACTCTTCCTTGTGCTTCGACAGCCGCTTCTCCGTCACGTACGACAGGAACGTCGGGATCTCCGCGCCGCCCGCCGGGATCGCGCCGAACGGGAAGCCGATGACAGGGCCGCGCAGCCAGGACTTCCAGGTGCGCCGGACGTCGTCGCGGCCCAGCCAGGGGCGGCCGACGGGGATCGGTTCGCCGGGCGTGCGGCGCAGATGCGCGGCCACCCACAGGGCCTCGCCGATCGCGAAGAGGCCGACCGCGACGATCACCACGTCGATGCCGTCGGTGAGTTGGAGCGAGCCGAAGGTGAGCCGCTGCTGGCCCGTCATCTGGTCGAGGCCGACGAGGCCGAGGGTGAGGCCGATCAGCAGCGATGCCAGTCCGCGGATACGGGAGGAGCCGAGCACGGACGTCACCGCGATGAACGCAAGCACCATGATGGCGAAGTAGTCGGGCGCGCCGATGTCGACGGCGAGGTCGGCGACCGTCGGCGCGAGCGCGACGAGCAGGATCGTGCCGATCATGCCGCCCGCGAAGTGCCCGATGGCGGCCGCCGCGAGAGCCTGGGCGCCGCGCCCGGCCTTGGCCATCGGGTTGCCTTCCATCGCGGCGACGACGGCGGCGCTCTCGCCGGGGGTGTTGAGGAGGATGGAGGTGGTCGAACCGCCGAACATCGCTCCGTAGTAGATGCCCGCGAACATGATGAACGCGCCCGTCGGGTCCAGGCCGTATGTCACGGGGAGCAGGAGCGCGACCGCCATCGCCGGGCCGATGCCTGGCAGTACGCCGATCGCGGTGCCGAGGAGCACGCCGATGGCGGCCCAGAGCAGGTTCAGCGGGGTGAGGGCCGTGCCGAAGCCGTCGAGAAGGGAGTTGAGGGCGTTCATCTCACAGCGCTCCCATCAGCGGGCCGCCGGGCAGCGGCACTCCGAGCAGGTTGTTGAAGACGACGTACGTGATGAGTGAAAGCCCGGCGGCGATCAGCGGGTCGCGGTCGATGCGCCGGCTGCCGAGGGCGAAGGCCGCGCCCCAGAAGAGCAGCGCGCCCGCGACGGGGAAGCCGAGCGGTTCGATGAGGACGGCCGTGGCGAGGAAGACCCCGGCCAGGAGCAGGACCGTGCGCCAGTCGGCGGGTTCGGACAGGTCGATGTCCTCGCCGGTCTCGGCCTGTCCGCTGCCGCCGCGCAGCACGTCGACGGCGAGGAGGGCGGCGATGACGAGCAGGCCGATGCCGACCACGATCGGCACGGTCTTGGGGCCGATGGGCCCGCGCTGGGCGATGTCGACGTCCATCGTGAGGGCGTCGGTGAGGACGAGTACGCCCAGTGCGAGCAGCAGGGCGCACACACCGAGTTCGGAGTGCTCGCGCAGCCAGGAGCGGCGCTCCCCCGCCTCGGTACGTTCCGGTGTCTGCGTCGTCGTCACAGTCCCAGCTCCTTCAGCACCGAAACCACGCGCTTGTCCTGGGCGTCCAGGAAGGCGCCGAACTTGTCGCCGGTCAGGAAGGCGTCGTCCCAGCCGTTCTTCTTGAGGGACTCCTGCCATTCGGGAGAGTCGTGCAGCTTGGTGATGAGGTTGGTGAGCTTGTCGCGTTCGGCGTCGGAGAGGCCGGGAGGGGCGACGACGCCGCGCCAGTTGGTGAAGTCGACGTCGTAGCCGGACTCCTTGAGCGTGGGCGCGTCCAGCCCGTCCACCCGCTCGGGCCCGGTGACGGCGAGCAGCCGCAGCTCCCCCGACTTGATCTGGTCGAGGTATTCGCCGACGCCCGAGACGCCGAAGGCGACCTTGTTGCCGAGGATGGATGCGAGGAGTTCGCCGCCGCCGTCGAAGGGGATGTAGTTGACGTCCTTCGGGGCGATCCCGGCGGCGCGCGCCATCAGCATGGGCGCCAGATGGTCGGGCCCGCCGGGCGAGGAGCCGCCGCCGACGGGCAGCTTGCCGGGGTCCTTCTTCCAGGCGTCGATCAGCTGGTCGATCGTCTGGTACGGGGAGTCCTTGGCGACCACGACGACGTCCTGCTCCTCGGTGAGGCGGGCGATCGGTGTGGTCTCGGCGAGCGTTGTCGGCGCGTGGTTGGAGCGTACGGCTCCTACGACGCCGAGGCCCATGGACATGGCGAGCTTGCCGTTGCCGTGCTCGCCGACGAGCCGGGTGAGGCCGACTGTGCCGCCGGCGCCGGGCAGGTTGAAGACCTCGATGTTGTGGGTGAGCCCGGCGTCCTCGGCGTTCTTGGCGGCGGTGCGGGCCGTGATGTCGTAGCCGCCGCCGGGCGTGTTGGGGACCATGAAGCGCAGGCCGGGGATCTGTGTGCCGGTCTCGGCGCCGCTGCCGGTCGTCAGCAGCGGCGGTCCCGCGAGCACGAGCACCGCGGCCCCGAGCAGGGCGAGGGGAGTGCGCAGCCGCACGTGTGCCACCACCTGTCGGTACGTCGTCGGTATGGGGACGGGTTCCGTCTGTGGGGGAATCCGTGGTGAACGGGGAGAACGGAGATCCGTGTGTGGGACACCTCACCCGGATCCGCTCGGGGGAGTCGTGGATCCGAGTGAGGTGGCCCACATGTTGCCCGCGTGTTAACGAGCTGTCTCTCTTCCGCAAGCAAGGAACGTTGTGGTCCTTGTGGTCGGGCCCATAGCCTGCGGCGGTGACGAAGGTGCTGGTCGTGGACGACGACTTCATGGTCGCCAAGCTGCACAGCCGCTATGTGTCCGCGACGGACGGGTTCACGGTCGTCGGCGTTGCACACAGCGGCGTGGAGGCGCTGCGTGCGGTGGAGCAGCTGAGCCCTGATCTCGTACTCCTGGACGTCTATCTGCCCGACATGGACGGGATCGGCGTGCTGCGCGAGCTGCGGGCCGCCGAGGAGCGCGATCCGGAACGGGCTCAGGTGGACGTCCTGTTCATCACCGCGGCGCGGGATGCGGAGGTGGTGCGGGCCGCCTTGCGCGCCGGGGCGCTGCACTATCTGATCAAGCCGTTCAACCAGGCGGCGCTGCAGGAGCAGTTGCGGCACGTGGCGGCGTTGCGGGCACGTCTCGACGGCCTCGACGAAGCGCGCCAGGAGGATGTCGACCAGATCTTCGGCACCCGCCCGCCCGGCTCACGCGAGCTGCCGAAGGGCCTGGCGGCACACACCGCGGAACTGGTCGAACGCACCCTGCGCGCCCACCCGGACGGCCTGTCCGCCTCGGAGTGCGCCCAGGCGGGCAGCCTGTCCCGGGTCAGCGCCCGCCGCTACCTCGAGTACTTCGCGTCCACGGGCCGGGCGCAGGTGACGCTCAAGTACGGGAGGACGGGCCGGCCGGAGCGGCGCTACCGGTGGGTGGGCTGAGGCCGTCGCCTCCCGGACGCTCTGCACTCCCCCGGACGCTTTGCACTCCCCGGGCGCTCTGAACTGCCCCGGGCGCCCTGAACCCCCGGGACGCCCTGAACCCCCCGGACGCCCTGACTCCCCGGACGCCCTGAACCCCCCGGGCGCACTGAACCCCCCAGGCGCACTGACGCCCTACGCCGCCAGCGTCCCCGGCCTGACCGCCCCGGGGCCGAACCGGGCGCGGGCCCGGTCCGCCGCCTCCTCCAGACGGCGGGCCTTCTCGTCCGCCGGGTCGAAGCTGAGCTGGTGGGCGGTGCCTTCGGCCGGGCCCAGGCCCTCGGCGCGCAGGGCGACGGCGCGCACCCGGGCCCGCTGCAGGCCGAGCGCCTCGTACATCCGGTACGCCGCGTCGGTGAGCGAGGACGAGTGGGCGGTGGGCTCGGGGAGCGTCCGGCTGCGCGTGGTCGTCGAGCGGTCCGCGTAGCGCACGGTGAGGGCCAGTACCCGGCACACCTGTTCGTCGGCGCGCAGCCGGGCGCCCAGCTCCTCGGTGATCGAGAGAAGGGCGCGCCGGTGCTGGAACGGGTCCAGCTCGTCGCGCGGGAAGGTCCGTTCGGAGGCCAGCGAGCGCGCAGCCGCGTTGGGGACGACGCGGCTCCGATCGATGCCGTGTGCCTTCTCGTGCAGCTCCCGCCCGGCGCGGGCCCCGACGAGCCGCTGCACGGTGGACAGGGGTGCGGCGGCGAGCCTGCCGATGGTGTCGAGCCCGTACGAGCCGAGGGTACGGGCGGTCGCGGCGCCGACCCCGGGGAGCGCCGAGACCGGCTTGCCGGCGAGGAACTCGGCGATGGCGTCCGGGTGTTCGGGCACGACCCGGGTCACGCCCGGCGCGGCGTCGCGTGCCGCCATCCGCGCCAGCATCGGCCCTGGACCGGCCCCGATCGCACAGTCGACGCCGTACAGGGCGAGCGCGCGCACCCGTATCACCGCGGCCAGCTCGGCCGCGTCGCGCCCGAAGTACCGCACCGCTCCGCCCAGATCCGCGAGTGCCGCATCGGGCGGGGCCGCCTCGACGACGGGGGTGAACTCTCCGAGCAGCGTGAGGAGCCCCGGCAGGACGGCCTCGCCCGCCGCGGGCAGCTGGAAACGCAGACAGAGGATGGTCATCCCGCACTCCCTGGACTCTGGTGCCACAACTTCCGCCCGCTCGCCGGGCCTTCACCCGCCGGACGCAGATCCGCCCACGGATGCATCTCGTATCCGGTGGGCATACGGATGCGACGGCCGTCCGCACCGCCCTCACGGCCGTCGCCTTCCGCCTCTCCCCCGCCGCCCTCACCGGGCCCCTCCGTAGCCGGGGCCCCCGCCGTCGCCGGCTCGGCCAGCCGCTGCGCCACCGCGTCGAGGCCGCCCTCGCGGCGCAGTTCCAGCAGGTCGGCGAGGTTCCAGGCGGCGGAGCCGACCACGCTGAGGCTGCGGGGGCCGCGGCGCTGCACCACTCCGCGTACGAGCAGCAGCCAGGAGTGGAAGACCGTGTGCGCGCACGTGGCGTGGGCGTCGTCGAAGAAGGCGAGGTCGACCAGGCCCGTGCCGTCGTCGAGGGTGGAGAAGATGACCCGTTTTCCGGAGCGGATCGGCGGCGTCTGCGTGGCCGCCTTCGCCCCCGCGACCAGGACCGTTTCGCCGTGCCTGGCCGTCCGCAGCCGACGCGCCGGCACCACGCCCAGCTCGTCCAGGAACTCCTGGTAGTCGCCCATGAGATGGCGCGACGCGTCCATGCCGAGGACGCCGAGCTCGGCGCTGAGCCGCTCGGCGGCGCCCAGGTCGGGCAGCCCGGCCGGGGCGGTCTTCCGCCCGCCGGCGAGGGGCAGCTGAGGAGCGCCCGACGCGTGTGCGCCGCGGTGCAGCTCCGACAGGTGCAGTTGCAGATCCCGGCGGTTGGCGCCGAACTCGTCCAGCGCGCCTACCTGTGCGAGCCGCTGGGCGACCGGCCTGCTGGGCCTGGCCCGCTCCCAGAAGTCGAGCAGCGAGGAGTACGGCTGCCCGTCGGCGATCCGCTGCGCCTCTGCCTTGCTGATGCCGTGTACGTCGGAGAGGGCGAGCCGGAGCCCCCACCGGCCGCGGCCATCACCGTCACGAGGACCCTGGGAACCCCCGGAACGACCCTGGGAACCCCCAGAACCAGACACCAGTTCGATCCGATGATCGACCCCGGACCGGTTCACATCCAGCGGCAGGATCGGCACCCCCTGCCGCCGCGCGTCCGCGAGCAGCAGCCGCTTCGGGTACATCCCGGGGTCATGGGTGAGCAACCCGGCGTAGAACGCGGCTGGATGATGGGCCTTCAGCCACGCCGACTGGTACGTCGGAACGGCGAAGGCGACCGCATGCGCCTTGCAGAAGCCGTACGAGCCGAAGGCCTCGACGATCTCCCACGTCCGGGCGATCGTCTCGGCGTCGTACCCCTTCGCCGCCGCCTCCTGCGCGAACCAGGCGCGGATCCGCCCCTGCGACTCGGGGTCGGAGAGACCACGCCGCACCTGGTCCGCCTCGTCGCGCCCGCAGCCGGTCATGATGCGCAGGATCTCGATGATCTGCTCATGGAAGACCACGACTCCGTAGGTCTCCTTGAGCGGCTCCTCCAGATCGGGGTGCGGATAGCGGACCGGTGCCCGGCCGTGCCGTGCCGCGATGAACGGCCGCACCATGTCGGCCGCGACCGGGCCCGGCCGGAAGAGCGATATGTCGACGACGAGGTCGTGGAAGGTCTCCGGCTGCAGCCGCCCGATCAGATCGCGCTGGCCCGGCGACTCGATCTGGAAGCAGCCCAGCGTCTCGGTGGAGCGGATGAGTCGATACGTCGATGGATCACCCTCGGGCACGGCGTCGATGTCGACATGGACACCCGTGACCCGCTCGACCTCGGCGATCGCGTGCGCCATCGCCGACTGCATCCGCACGCCCAGCACGTCGAGCTTGAGCAGCCCGAGGTCCTCGACGTCGTCCTTGTCGAACTGCGACATCGGGAAGCCCTCGCCGCTGGTGGGCATGGTGGGCGTACGGGAGAGCAGGGAGGCGTCCGAGAGCAGCACCCCGCACGGGTGCATGGCGACCCCGCGCGGCAGCGCGTCCAGCGCCTCGACCAGCTCCCACAGGCGGCCATGCCGCTCCCGCTCCCCCGCCACCTCACGCAGTTCGGGCAGCTCGTCCATGGCCGCCCGGGCGTCGCGCGCACGGATGTGCGGGAAGGACTTGGCGATCCGGTCGATCTCCGCCGGGTCCATGGACAGAGCGGCGCCCACATCGCGGATGGCGTGCCGCACCCGGTAGGTCTCGGGCATGGCGACGGTCGCGACCCGCTCGGTGCCGAACCGGTCGATGATCGCGCGATAGACCTCCAGCCGGCGTGCGGACTCCACGTCGATGTCGATGTCCGGCAGCGCGGTCCGCTTCTTGGACAGGAAGCGCTCCATCAGCAGGTTCTGCTCCACCGGGTCGGCGTGCGCGATACCGAGCAGGTGGTTGACGAGGGACCCGGCGCCCGAGCCGCGCGCGGCAACACGGATACCCATCCGCCGGATGTCGTCGACGACCCCGGCCACCGTGAGGAAGTACGTGGCGAAGTGGTGGTGGGCGATGATGTCCAGCTCGTGGTGCATCCGCTCCCAGTACACGCGGGCGTCGGGGCGGCGATCGTAGCCGCGCAGCACCATGCCCGCCGCGGCACGCGACGCCAGCACGCGCTGCGCGCTCCGCCGCCCGGCGCCGACGAGATGCGGCTCGGGGAAGTGGACGGAGCCGATCCCGAGATCGTCCTCGGGGTCGACGAGGCATTCGGCGGCGGTGGCCTGCGTCTGTTCGAACAGGCGGTACGCGGTGTCGCGGCGGTAGCCCGCGGCATCGACGATCCGCTCGGCGACGCGCAGCATGTCGTCCGCGCCCTTGAGCCAGCGCTCGCCGCCGTCCAGCTCCTTGCGGGGATCGATGGGGACGAGGCGGCGGGCCGCGTCGAGAACGTCGGCGACCGGGCCGAGACCCGGGTCGGCATAGCGGACGTCGTTGCTCAGCACGGGGCGAATGCCCTGCTCGGCGGCGAAGCCGACGGTGCGGGCGGCGAGCCGGAGCGAGCCGGGGCCCGCACCCTCCCGGCCGTGGTGGACGGCTTCCAGGCGCAGCGCGTCGCCGTAGATCTCGCGCCAGGGGGCGAGCAGTGCGGCGGCCCGGTCCGGGCGGCCCGCGGCGAGCGCGAGTCCCACGTCGGATGCGGGGCCGAGCAGCACGGTCAGCCCTTCGCCGTGGTTCTCCTGCCACGGCAGGACCGGGCGGTCCTCGGGGATGCGGCGGCCCTCGGCGCTGTGGGCGGCGGTGATCAGGCTGCACAGGGCGGCCCACCCGCGGGCGCCGTCCTGGGCGAGGTAGGTGACACGAGGTGTCGACTCATCGATGAAGGCACCTCCGCGTACGGGGGTACGTGCGTGAGCGCGCCCCTGCCGGCGCGGTGCGGGCGCGGCGACCGCCAGCTCCGCCCCGAACAGCGGCCGCACTCCGGCCCGCGCACACGCCTTGGCGAAGCGGACCGTGCCCGCCACGGTGTCCCGGTCGGTGAGCGCGAGGGCGTCCATCCCCCGCTCGGCGGCGCGCTCGGCCAGCCGCTCCGGGTGCGAGGCTCCGTACCGCACGGAGAAGCCCGAAACGGTGTGCAGATGCGTGAACCCTGGCACACGCACCTCCTGATCACACCTGCTCTCGCCACCCCCAGCTCCACCATAGACCATTTTCGAACAGACGTACGAGGCGACGCGCGGGCTCGGGCAGGCGCGGCCCGTGCAGACGAGGCGAAGGCGTTCGCGTCCCGGCAGGCGACGCTCGGGCAGACGAAACAGGCCGACCCGCCACAACGGCGGGCCGACCCTCGTTTCGCGGCACCCTCACGACTTCGCGGGGGACCGTCCGCGCCGTCAGCCGATCTCGGCCCCGTACGCGTTCAGCGCCTCCGTGACCGGCTGGAAGAACGTCTCGCCGCCCGAGGTGCAGTCGCCGCTGCCGCCCGAGGTGAGGCCGATCGCGGTGCTGCCGGAGAACAGCGAGCCGCCGGAGTCGCCGGGCTCGGCGCAGACCGTGGTCTGGATGAGCCCGTTGACGATGTCGCCGTTGCCGTAGTTCACGGTCGCGTCGAGCCCCGTGACCTCGCCGTCGTGCACCTGGGTCGTGGAGCCGCTGCGCGTCACCTGCATGCCGACGGTCGCCTCGCCCGCCCCGGTGATCTGCTGCGCGCTGCCGTCGTAGAGGTTGACCTCGCTGGGGTGGTCGACGTCGGCGGTGTACTTGACCAGGCCGTAGTCGTCGCCCGGGAAGCTGGAGTCCTCGTTCTCACCGATCACATTGCCGTCCGAGTCCGACCAGGTGGAGATCGACTCGGTGCAGTGCCCGGCGGTCAGGAAGTACGGCTCCCCGCCCTTGACCACGTTGAAGCCGAGCGAGCAGCGGCCACCGCCACCGGTGATCGCGTCGCCGCCGGCGATGAAGGGCTTGAACTCGCCCTTGGTGCGCTTGAGTTCGGCCGTGCCGCCCAGGCTCTCGACGACCTCGGTCAGCTTGTCCAGCTCCGCGCCCTCGACCGTGCGGTCCGCCGTGACGACGACCTTGTTGGACGCCGGGTCGACCGCCCAGGCGGTGCCGGGAATGGTCGCCTTGTCCTTCAGCGTGGTCCGGGCGCTCTTCAGCTCGGCCAGGGAGTTCTGGACGATTCTCGCCACGGCGCCGGCCGCCTCGGCGGTCCCCGCCGCGTCCTCGTCGAGGACGTTCACGACGAGGTGCTTGGCCTTCGCGTCGTAGTACGTGCCCGCCGCGTCGGCGCCGAGCTCCTCGGTGAGCGACGAGGCGAGCTTTCCGGCCGTCGCCACCGAGAGGGTTTCCGGGGTGAGAGTGGGGGTGTCCGTGCTCGCGTTCGCGGTCTGGAAGGTGACGCCCGCGGCGACCAGTGCGGCGATGCCCGCACCTGCCACGGCGGCACGCCGCCTGGGTATGCGTCGGTGCTTCAACTCACGTCCTCCTGTGGGGGGTCGGTCCCGGTTGCTGTGGGGACGCGCGGGACCGGAAGGCGTACGGGCATGGACCCGGCAGACACCAAAAAGCCGCGTCCATGCCAATCGTGACGCCCACTATTCCGAGGCCTTCGGGTAACACACAAGGTCGACTTCTGGACGCGCGCGCAGCAAGGGCCCTGCGGTCCACGCGCGTTGAGCGCCGCCCGTATGCCGGGAGCGCCGCTGATCGCGGCACCACCGCGCCGCGTCGGTTCCCGGTGCAAACACCCCGTGCAAGCGTCGGGTGGGCAGCGTGTGAGGACTAGTCCTGTCCGGATTCCGCTGTTCGCCGTGACGCCGCGGTACGAACAAGGGCGAGCCCCCGCACGGCAGTTCCGTGCGGGGGCTCTCCTGCTGCTGGCTGCAGGTCTTCCGGGTGGTGCGTGTGGTACGCGCGCGTGCGTGTCGTTACGTGTAGCCGGTGCGCGGGTCAGTAGACGCTGACTCCGTATGCGCTCAGTGCCTCGGTGACGGGCTGGAAGAAGGTCGTGCCGCCGGAGGAGCAGTTGCCACTGCCGCCGGAGGTCAGGCCGTAGGCGATGCCGCTGTTCGAGTAGAGCGGGCCGCCGGAGTCGCCGGGCTCGGCGCAGACCGTGGTCTGGATCATGCCGTAGACGATGTCGCCGCCGCCGTAGTTGACGGTCGCGTTGAGGGCGGTGACGCGGCCGCTGTGGGTGCCGGTGGTGGAGCCGCGGCGGTAGACGGTCGTGCCGACGCTCGGGGTGGCGGCACTGGTGATGTCCACGCTGCCGACGGTGCCCGACTTGGTCACCGAGGTGTTGGTGTACCGCACGATGCCGTAGTCGTTGCCCGGGAAGCTGGATCCGGCGGTCGAGCCGAGGACCGTCGTACGGCCGGAGTTGGACCACCAGGTGCCCGCGCCGTCGGTGCAGTGACCGGCTGTCAGGAAGTAGTAGGTGCTGCCGCTGCGCACGTTGAAGCCGAGGGAGCAGCGCCAGCTACTCGCATAGATGGCGTCGCCGCCGGAGATCAGCTTGTTGAACTTGCCCGGGGTGCGCTTGATCTGGATGGCGCCGGCGGTGCTGCCCGCCGTCTCCTTGATCTTCGCGATCTCTGTCTGGGAGACCGTGCTGTCGACCGTGACGACAAGACGCTTCGTCTTCTGGTCGACCGCCCAGGCGGTGCCCGGCACATCGGCCTTGAGCACCGAGTCGCCCGCCTTGGTGAGCTGGGACGCGCTGTAGGTCTGGACTTCGCCCGCGTTCGCGGTGGGTACGGCGAAGCCTGCCACGGCCACGAGTCCGGTGGCCACGGCGATCAGCCGCGTCCGTCTCGCAATACCGCTGCGGGGGGTGGTGCGCTTGATCCTCACTGGTCGTTCCTCCCGAGGGGAAGTCGGGGGCCCCTGTGGGGTCGGGGCCCGTGAGGCGCAGCCAAAGAGCCCGGCTGCTCCGGATTCCGGATAAGCCGTGCCCCTGACAAGCGCTGCTCGGGAGTATTCGGCGCGAGGACTGCCTGGCACAAGGGCGCCTTTCGGCCGTCTGCGCATACACGCCAACCGGCCCCGGTAGCTCTGCGTTCCTGCAACAGGCCACCGGGGCTTGGTCATCGGCAACGGTTCTGACGTACGGGCGGCCGAAAGGGTTCCCGCCCGATCGAGTTTCGCTCGAAGGAGTGACCCTGCCTGATTGGGCGTCACCCGACCGGGTTCCACACGGCCGGAAGCACGCCCTTCAGCCGCCGGCGAGCCGCCGCTCCCCCGCTTCGATCGCGGCATCCAGCGCGTTGCCGGGCGGAGGGAAGGGGCAGACGAAGTGGTCGGCGAAGGCGCAGGGCGGCAGCAGCGACCGGTTGAAGTCCACGGTCGTACGACCGTCGGGGTCGGGGGCCGCCGGCCGCAGGAACCGGAAGCGGTAGCTTCCGCGACCGCTGGTGGAGTCGGAGAACACCGCCCACAGCGAGCCGTCCTCCTCGACCGCCACCTGGAGGGTGTGGCCCTGTCCGTCGAGGTCGAAGGCCAGGATCCCGCCGAGCCCCAGGCCGCGCCGCCGCCCGTCGGCGTTCGTCACCAGGACGGTGCGGCTCTCCCCGTACGGGGTGAAGTGCCCCGGCACGGACCAGCGCTCGTCGTACTCGGTGACCTCGATGCCGTGGAAGTCACGCCGCGCCTGTGCGCCGGGGTCGAAGTCGCGTACGGCCCACAGCCCTTCGCGCGCGATCACGACGAGCCGGCGTTCGCCCAGCCCGACCCTCGCGTCGGCCGCGGGACCGCCGTCCGCGGTGAGCCGTACCTCTCCGACGAAAGGCTCTCCGTCGAGGGTGAGGCCGTCACCCTCGGTCGCTGTCAGGACGACCGCGTCGCCCTGCGGGGATTCGGCCCAGTGCCCGGCGATGGCCGGAATTCGACCTTCCGCATGGCCCGCGAGCCAGTACGTGCCGGTGAGTGAGAGCGGCCCGTAGGGCGCCGTCACGGACTCCGTGCGCCGGTCGCGCCAGAGCTTCCAGTCCCGCAGAGCCGCGTCGGCGGCGTCCGGCGCGAACTCCTGCTGTGCGTCAGTACTCATGTCCGACATGTTTTCAGCCCTTTACTGCGGGTGCGTGCAGCCGTGAATCGACCGCGACGTCGCGCCGGGCCGACGTCAGCAGTCGCACCAGCAGTCTCAGCAGTCGCACCCGCAGTCGCAGTCGCAGCGGTCACAGCAGTTGCCGCAGCAGTCACAACAGTTGCAGCAGTCGCCGCATCCGCTGCAGTTGCCGTCGCACTGGGTGCAGAGCCCGTCCTTGCGTTCCCTGGTCCAGGGATCCTCGTACGTTCCGCAGCACGTCTGGCACGTGCAGGCCAGACCCGCCCACACCAGGCACCCGGTGATCAGGCCGCGCCGGTTGCGGTGCGGGGGCTCGGGAGGAAGCGGCGGGCCGCCCGGCCCACTGGGGGCGTACGGTCCGCCGGGTGGTGGCCCGTACGCCTCCGCCTGGTGCGAGCAGCTGCTCGTACCGAAGGCCCGGTCCACGGAGAGTCGCAGCTCATGGGCGAGCAGCACATGCGCCAGCCTGCCATCCGTGAAGTCGACTTCACGCAGGGCGAGCCGTATGCCGTGCAGGGCGTCGTCGGCGAGGCGGCGCGCCTCGGCGAGATCCGTGCCGGTGGCGGATGGGGGTCCCCCCAGGCGTTCAGCTCTGGGGGAGGGTTCCAGGCACCCGACGCCGCGTCAGCTTCCCTGTCCTCGACGGCGTCCAGCAGATGGGCGAGCCGGCCGAAGAGCCGGCCGGCCTCGGCGAGCGGCTCTGCGTTGCCCGGCCGGCCGGCGAGAACGGCGGTGTGCGCGAAGGCCGCAGCAGTCGCGGTCTCGGTCGGTTCGGTGACCGTCGACAAGGGTGTGCCGGGCCCTGCGAGAGCCTCGATCCCGGTCTGCCGGTCGACGGCGTCGACGAGGACCGCCGTGTCGAAGCCGACCTCGGCGCCGGTGCGCTGCCCGGCCCGCCCCCAAGTTCGCGGCGACGCGCTGCGCAGCGGCCGCCATCGGCTTCCGCGCCAACAGCCCGTCCCCTGCGCGACGGAGGCGGTACGCATGCCGCGGTTGGGGTCTCCCCTGCTCCTTAAGAGCTTGGGGAAGGACACGGGCCGGCCGTTCGCCGCCATCCCGTGGTGCGCTCGGCCTGAGCCTCCGTCAGGACCGAGATGAGCAGACCGTCGTAGTTTGTGACGACTCTCGCGAGCTGCCCGTGGTCGCCGCGCAGCGCGAGACACAGCCCGCACAGATGCGCCATCCACTGGGTCTTCAGTCCCTCACCGAGACGATGTGCGCAGGGCCTGACTATGCCGAACACGACGGTCCCCCCGTGAGCCGTACGAGCTGAGTCGCCGCAGCCTACCGAAAGCGCCGTTCACCCGGACGCTCCGACCGTCACCCATACGCCGAGAAGAATATTATTTCACTCTCAGTCAGCAGCCTTACACAGCAAGACCCTTGGGAATCAAGGTCACCAACGGGTTTGCTGTGCACCAGAACCGTCACGAAAAACCCGCGCGGCGACTATCCCCTTGGCGCACAGTCAGCATCATGGACGACCATAGGGGTGCGGCACACAGAAAGACCGCTGTGAGAGGAGGCGTCCATGGGATCGGTGCGCAAGGCGAGTGCCTGGCTTGGCCTCGTCGACGACAACAACAACGACGAGCGTTACTACGACGGCTATGACGACGACTCGGCCGAGGGCCACGAGCCCGGAGACGTCTGGGTGACCGATCCTCGCGTGAAGGTGGCGACGGAGGAGGCCGAGGAGAAGGGCCGCCGGATCGGCACGATCACGCCGGACAGCTTCCGTGACGCCCGTACCATCGGCGAGCTGTTCCGGGAGGGCGTCCCGGTCATCGTCAACCTCACGGCCATGGAGCCCGGCGACGCCAAGCGCATCGTGGACTTCGCGGCCGGGCTGATCTTCGGCCTGCGCGGCTCGATCGACCGCGTCGCACATCGCGTCTTCCTGCTCACCCCCGCGCACACGCAGATCGTCAGCGAGGCGGCGGGCCGCCCGGAGGATGGTTTCTTCAACCAGAGCTGAGGCAAGGCACGCCTGGCGTGCCTTGCCTTCGGCCCGGCCTCGACGTACACCTCGCAACGGCCGCAGCACAACCGGCCACCGGCCAGCAGTCGCGTACATGCCGAAGAGAACGTGCCGGGATGTGCGCCCGCTGGCGGTACCTCCCAGGCCCTCAAGGCACTGGGGGAGGCCGGCGCAATCGTTCGGCTCCGTCAACCACAAGGGCTCGGCGCCCAGACCGAGGACGTACGTTCCGGCGTGGCCCCGCCCCAGGTGGCGCCCGCCTGCCAGCGGCAGGTGGCGCACCCGCCGGTCACCGGCCCAGAGCCGAGTGCGTATCCCGCATCGCCCTTCGGGCTCGTCCTCAAACTCCCCCGGCCGACTCCCCCAGCTAACGCTGGGCGTGCCCCCAGGAAATTCAGGCGTCCGTCAGCCCGCGGCTTCCGCGCCGATCCGTCCGGCCCTGGCCGTGTCCTGCGGCGACTGCACATTCCGGAGCGCCCTGTCGCGAGGCGCCGCGTCATGGGACACCGCGTGGTGGGCCTCTGCATGATGGGGGGCCGCATGACGGGGCGTCGAACCACCCGGCGTCGCATTCCGGCGCGGCGCACCACCAGGCGCCACCGCCGAAGGCGCCGTATCGCGACGCGCCGCATCCCGCGCCGTCGGAACCTCCGCGGGGTTCCCCTCAGTGACCGCCGGGGGCTCCCCGCACTCCATGACCCGCGGCAGCCGCAGCGCCATCAGCGCACCGAGGAGCAGCAGACCCGCGCTGACCAGCAGCGTCACATGAAGACCGTGTACGAACGCGGTGCGGGCCGCCTCGCGCAGGGCCGGGCCCGCGGTGCCGCCGAGGTGGCCGGACACCTCGTACGCCTCGCCGAGCGAGTGGCTCGCGGCGTTGCTCGCCGCGGCCGGGACGCCCGGCACCGCGGAGAGCCCGGGCGCATACGCGGCGTTCATCACGCTGCCCAGCAGCGCTATGCCGATCCCGGCGCCCAGCTGGTACGACGTCTCGCCGATCGCGGCCGCCCCGCCCGCCTGCTCCTGCGGTGCCTCACTGAGCATGGACTCGTAGGCACCGAACAGCGTCGTCTCCAGGCCGAAGCCGAGCAGGACGAATCCTGCCAGCAGCAGCCCGGGGTTGTCGTGGCCGCCCATCGCGGTGAGGGTGATGACGGCTGCCGCGGTGAGGCCGAAGCCGAAGCAGACCATCCGGCGCGGCCCGAAGCGGTGCAGCATCTTCGAGCCCGCGAGGCCCGCGGCCATCGCGGCGACGGTGAGCGGCAGCAGCCGCAGTCCCGTCTCCAGGGGTGAGAGTCCGAGGACGAGCTGCAGATACTGCGCGGCGATCAGCTCGAGTCCGACCAGGGCGAGCATCGCGAGGACGATGCAGCCGACGGAGGTGGAGAACGCGGGCCGGGCGAACATCTTCAGATCGACGAGCGGCTGCGTCCGCCGCCGCTGTCTGCGGACGAAGCCGACGAGCAGTGCGGCACCCACCAGCAGCGGCAGCACGGTCATCGGGCTGACCAGCGGCTCGCCGCCGCCCGCGCGCTTCACACCGAGCACGACGCCGAAGAGACCGACCGCCGCCATCAGCGCGCCCGCCACGTCCCATGGTCCCTTGCCGTCGCCGGTGGACTCCGGCAGCAGCCAGCGGCCGACGGGCAGGCTGACCAGCATCAGCGGGATGTTGACGAGGAAGACCGAGCCCCACCAGAAGTGCTCGAGGAGGAAGCCGCCGAGCAGCGGTCCTACAGCGGCGCCCACGGCTGCCACCGCGCTCCAGATGCCGATCGCGAGGGCGCGCTCGCGACGGTCGGGGAAGACCTGTCGGAGGATCGACAGCGTGGCCGGCATGATCATGGCGCCGCCGACGCCGAGCAGCGCGCGGGCCGCTATGAGGATCTCCGGGGTGTGGGCGAACGCTGCCGCCGCGGAGGCCACGCCGAACAGCGCGTACCCGAGGAGCAGGACGCGTCTGCGGCCGATACGGTCACCGAGCGTGCCGAAGAGGATCAGCAGCGAGGCGCAGACGAGCGGATAGATGTCGACTATCCAGAGCAGCTCTATGGCACCGGGTCTCAGGTCCTCGGTCACGGCCGGGACCGCGACATGCAGCACGGTCGCGTCGACGGCGACCAGCAGCAGGCTGACGCAGAGGACGACGAGGACAAGCCAGCGGTTGGTGTCCTGCGCCCGGTGGTGATGTCGGGGGGCGCCCGCGGGACCGCGCGCAGCGGCCGTGGTCGTCCCGGACATGGCGTACCTCCAATGTTCCCTCGCGCTCGGCGGGCCTGCGGGGGTGGGGGACGGATCCCGCAGCGTCGGCACCGGAGGAGCGGCTCCCGGGCCCCGGCTACACAACACGAGTGAGCCGCCAGAGTACGCGAGATCCCACCGATGGCACGTGGCGGACCTCTCATGGATGTACACGACGGCGTGTGGCGTACGCCACTCCTCTGTCTGTGCACCACGCCCCCAGGGGCGGCCTGGTTCCCCGAGTCCTCGATAATCGGGTTGATGACTCGATCTTGCTCCGCCCTCTCGCCGGCCCGGATCCGCGCCACGCGGGCAGGGGTCCGCCGCGCGTGCTGCGCGTACGCGGTCGGGGGCCGCTGACGCCCCTCCGAACGCTCGCACACCCGGTGAGCGCCGGGGAAATTCCCCGCCAGCACCCGGTGAACAGAATTCGGCCCGTCATAAAACTGCCCCAGCACAGTCCTTGAGGGAATTGCGGGAGAAACGCCGGACGGATTCCCCAAATGCACTGAATAAAGCCCTCGTTGAGAGCAATCCCACATCACATCGTCATCACAAAAGCGAGGATTCGACCAGGTCGGCACCTCACTCGCTGTAACGTCGATTGGGTGCGTACCGAACAAAACCTGACCCGCGTGGACCGGGTCTTCGCCCGGCTGGACCGGGAGCCGGAACGGCCGGCCCATCTCGACATGCCGCATATGAGCCGGCACCGGGTCGTGCTGTTCGGGCTCACTCTGGCCTTCTACGCCGCCATCGTGTGGGCCGTGGTCACCACTTCGTGGCTGGTCCGGTTCGACTGGCAGGTCATGTTCTTCCGCCCGTACCAGCAGTGGCCGGAGATCCACGCCTTCCTCGACTACTACGTGGTCCTGGGCCAGCGCGGCCCGACCGCCGTCATGGTCGCCGCCTGGCTGGGCTGGCGCTCCTGGCGGCAGCACACGCTGCGTCCGCTGCTGACGCTCGGCGCATCGCTGCTGCTGCTCAATGTGACCGTGGGTGCCGCCAAACTCGGTATGGGCAGACTCGGCCCGCACTACGCGACCACGATCGGCTCGAACGAGATGTGGCGCGGCGGCGATATATTTCCGTCAGGCCACACCGCGAATGCCGTCGTGACCTGGGGCATTCTCGCCTACATGGCATCGACGCCGCGGGCCAGGCGCTGGCTGTCCGCCCTCTCCGCCGTGATCGCTCTCGGCGTCGGACTGACCACCGTCTACCTCGGTACGCACTGGCTGAGCGACGTCCTGCTCGGCTGGGCCGCGGGTCTGCTGATCCTGCTGGCGCTGCCCTGGTTCGAACCGCTGATCAACCGGGCCGAGGCCTGGATCTTCGGCCTGCGGGACACCTGGCGCAGCCGTCGGGCCGGCACGGCGCCCGTACCTGCCCCGGTCGGCGCCCCGGAGCCGGTCTCGCAGCGTCCCCAGCCGGACGAGGAGACGACGCCGGTGCGCGACCCGGTCGCTTCCCCGCGTGTCGGCGCCCAGCGCGGCCCGGTCCACCTGGCGCCGGGACCGCACTCGGCACGGTCGGAGCGCACTCCGGTCACTCCGGTGGGCAGCCGACGCCCGCCCCACCCGGACCGGCCGACGCGCGGCGCGAGTTCGGCCGCCCGTTGACGGGCAACTGACCGACAGCGGCGGAGTCCTGGTACGCACACCCGCTCCCCGCACCACGAAGGCCCCGGCTCCCGCCTTTTCAGGCAGGTGCCGGGGCCTTCGCCATGTCGGCGGTAGTGGGGCTCAGCCCTTCCAGCAGCGCGTCACCGTGCCGTTGGTGACCTCGAAATTGAGACGTCCCGCGCGGTACTCCATGGTGATGATCGCGCCCGGCGGCAGTGACCTGACCGTGGACCAGCCGCGCGCGCGGGCGTGCCGCTCTGCGGACTCGGCGTCGAGGCCCACATACGAGTCGGGGCTGTCCTTGGGCTCTGCGGGTGGAGTGGGAATGGGTGCCATGCCCGCCACGTTAGGCGGCCCGACGCGCAGGCGAAAGGCCGTTCAGGATCACTCTCATAAGTGACCAGGCGTCACTCATTCCTCTCCTGTCACACTTCTGTCACAGGATCACTACGGGTATCACCGTGAACTCCGTTACCCGCAGCGGCGGAATCCGCGTTACTCAAGGCCCGTCTCCGGGCTTCCCGTCGGGATAACCCCGGGGCCTCTTGGCACTGACGGAAATAGGCCACAGGAAAAGACGCCGAGAGCAAGCCAGCGGCCCGTTCCCTTTCCGTGTCAGGTGCTCTTCACGAGCATTTGACCGCTCACGGGGAATCCGTTCTGGACTGGCTGGGCGCGGAGGGCATGCCCCAGCACAACTTCGTCACGCTGCCTGTACTCGGCGACCCGGCGGGAGAGCCGGGCCGCTCCAGAGCCCGGTCGAGGCGGTCACGGAGCGTCCTGATGTGATCGGTGAGTTCGGCCGGTTCGACGACCTCGAAATCGAAGCCCAGCAACGCCACGTGGATCACCATCACGTCGAGGCTCGCGGCCCCGGTGCGCAGCAGGCAGGTGCCTTCGCTCTCGGCCTCCAGCACCCCGGCCGTCGGTGAGATCCGGAGCCTGGCCTCCTCGACCGGTACGAGCAGTCTGATGACGGCTTGCGTGGCGTACGCGCGTGTGGAGATGCCCTGGGAGACATAGGCGGCGAGGTCCGCGGCGGGCGGGGTGCGCGGCTCGAAGCGCGGTCCGTGGGGCGGCTTGGGCGTGATGCGATCGACGCGGAACGTACGCCAGTCGTCGCGGTCCAGGTCCCAGGCCACCAGGTACCAGAGCCGCTCGGTGCACACCAGCCGGAGCGGTTCGACGGTGCGCCGGGACGAGGAGCCGCCGTGGTCGCGGTACTCGAAGCGCAGCCGCTCGGAGTCCCGGCAGACCGCCGCCAGTTCAGTGAGGAGGGAGGGGTCCACGGCGGAGGTTCCCGGGCCGCGCAGCATGGGCACCGTGAAGGCGTTCAGCGCGCCGACGCGGCGGCGCAGCCGGCTGGGCAGCACCTGTTCGAGCTTGGCCAGGGCGCGTACCGAGGTCTCGCCGATGCCCTCGATGCCGTGACCGGCGGCGGTGCGCAGGCCCACCGCGACGGCCACGGCCTCGTCGTCGTCAAGCAGCAGCGGCGGCAGTTCCGCGCCCGCGCCGAGCTGGTAGCCGCCGCCGGTGCCGCGGCTCGCGTTGACGGGATAGCCGAGTTCGCGCAGCCGGTCCACGTCCCGCCGGACGGTGCGGGGCGTGACACCGAGACGATCGGCCAGGTCCGCACCGGACCATTCGCGGTGGGTCTGCAGGAGGGAGAGCAGACGCAGCAGTCGAGCCGAAGTCTCCAGCATGCGTCCGAGTCTGCCAGCCCATGCGGACAACCACTGTCCGCAAGGGCTCTCAGCCGTCCTTGCCCGGCCCGGCCGCCCGCACGTGCACCGACAGATCGTTGTCCAGGGTGTAGTACGGGCCGGTCTCGACCGGTCCGTACTCCGTCTCCATGCGCATGAACGGGTAGGTGAAGATCGCCTTCTTGTCCGGCACATCGTCCAGCAGTCGCGCGATCCGTACGCGCGGCCCGCTCTCACCGGCCGGGCGCAGCCACAGGTTCCACCGGCCGGGGCCGGTCCCGGTCAGCAGCCCGTAGTGAAGGATGACGGTGAAGTCCCTGCCCGCGACGGTGACTTGGGACCGCTGGACACGGTCCTGCTCGGTGCGCGGGACCGCCTCGGCGTAGGCGTCCGGGGTAAGTGGGGTGCCGTAGACGCGGCCCCGGATGTCGATCGACGCCTCGCTGATGAGGATCTCGCCCGCTTCGGCGTGCGGGGAGCGCAGCCAGCTGCGCACGGTGAGGTTGCCGTGCTTGGTCGCGTAGGGGATGCGCACGGCGATCTGTTCGCCGGTGCTGTCCGGGGCGCGGTCGACCAGCGAGCGCAGATCGTTGACGCCGGGCGCCAGACGCTGCGGCTCCTCGCCCGCCTGCTGGGCGTAGACGTCCCACCGCCCCTCCGCCAGCCGGACGCTGCTGGGCAGCGCGGCCCGCAGCCGGCCGTCCGCCGCCGGGGTCAGCGGCAGCCGTACCTCGTCGGCGGGATGACCGGAGTCCCGGCGGCGCAGCACCAGATGCACCGGGCCGGGCGTGCCCGGGTCGCTGATGTCGAAGGTCAGTCCACCCGCGGAGTCGGCCTGGCAGTCGACGCGGGGCGGCGCGACCTGGTCCGCTTCGGAGTGCCGGTCCCCAGCGGGGTTGGGTGCCAGGGTGGTCATACGACGTGCCCTCTCTTCGGTGCCGGAGTGGTGGTCCGGGCCGTGCCGCTCATGCCGTACGCCTCTTCTTCAGCGCTGCGCGTCCGGCGTCCCGAACGACGTACGCACCCCCGAGCAGCGCTCCACGGGCACGATGCAGCGAGCCGCGCATCCGGCCCGCCCCGCCGGCGCCGCCGCCGCGTGCGACGAGCGCGGAGAACATCGCTTCGTACCGCTCGGCGATCCGGGCCGGGTCGAAGCGCTGCGAGTCCTCGAGGGCGGCGTGGCCCATCTGCTGCCGCAGTTCGTCGTTGTTGATCAGTTCGAGTAAGCCACCGGCGATGGCGTCGACATTGCCGACCTCGACGAGCCGTCCGTCGACTCCGTTGACGATGATCTCGCCGGGCCCGTGCGGGCAGTTCGTGGAGACCACGGGCAGGCCGCAGCGCATCGCCTCGACGATGGTCATGCCGAAGGACTCCAGGCTGGAGGTGACGGCGGCGATGGAGCCCTTGGCCCACTCCGGCTCGATGGGGCTGGCGGGACCCATCAGATAGACGTGGTTGTAGAGGCCGAGTTCGTCTATCAGGGCCCGCAGTGCCTCCTTCTCCTTGCCGCCGCCATAGATCCTCAGGCGCCAGTCGGGCCGCTGGTCGCGTACCTTGTCGAACGCTCTGATCAGCAGGTCGTAACGCTTCACCGGGGCGAGTCGGCCGGCTGCGACGACCCACTTGTGCGAGCCGTCCGCTGGCTCTATACCGGGTTCCGGCACGGGGTTCGGCAGGGCCTGGATGCGCACTCCGGGCAGCCGCATCTTGCGGCGGTACGCCCCCGCGTCCGCCTCCGTGGTCGTCGTCAGCGCGTCGAGTCGCGGATACACCCCACGCAGTCGCGCGCGCAGTGCCTTCGAGTGGCTGTCGAGCGTGAGGTGTTCCTGACCCACCCGCACGGGGCCGGGCCTGGTCTCCAGGGCGAGATGCACATTGAGCCCGGGCCGGGTGCCGACCACCACATCGGACTCGACCGCGGCGAGATGCCCGGCGATACGCCGGTCGGTCAGGGCGCTGTACTGCTCGTAGCGGCCCTCCGCGCGCGGGAAGGTGCGCGCCGGACGCGCATGCTCGGGGTCGTCGCCCTCGTACCCCGGGGCGTCCTCACGAACGTCGACGAGGTGGTGGACACGGACTCCCTCCGCGGGCGTGAAGACCGGCTCGTCGCGGTGGCGGAAGACCGAGACGATCTCCACATCGTGCTGCTGGGCGAGGGCGCCCGCGAGGTTGTACGTCGTCCGGATCGTCCCTCCGATTCCGTAGGCGTTGTGAATCAGGAAAGAGATATGCATACGGCCCCGTATCCCACGCTTCCTCGCGGACAGTCCCGTCTCGTCCGCCTACCGCAGGGTTAGACCCGGGGCATGGTGCGTGGGTTGGGCATCATCATCATCTTGTGCCCGAACAGTTGCGCCATCGAAAGCGGTATCGGGGAACCATTCGGCGACTTCGGGCATACGTGCAGGTGGAGCGCAGCTGAACGCCGCATGGCCCCGTCGGGCCGGAGCACCAGACGGGGCCACGCGCGCGTGCATCCGCACCAGGAGGGTCAGAGGTCGAGCCGCTGCCCCGGCACGATCAGGTTCGGGTCGTCTCCGATGACCGCCTTGTTGGCGGCGTAGACCGCACGCCAGGACGTACCGTGCTTCGCGGCGATGGAGCTCAGGGTGTCGCCGCGCTTGACGGTGTAGTCCGCACGCGCGGAGCCCCGGTCCGTGTGACCCGACGAGCGAACCGGCGCCTCCGACGGCTGCTTCGAGGGGGCTGCCTCGGTGGTGGCCGACGCCGCGGGAGCGCTTCCGGACGCCCCGGCGCGCGCCGAGCAGGTGGGCCAGGCACCCCATCCCTGTGCGCGCTGGACCTTCGTGGCGACAGCGATCTGCTGCGCCTTGGAGGCCTTGTCGGCGGTGGCCGCATAGGCCGTACCTCCGTACGCGCGCCACGTGCCGGCGGAGAACTGCAGTCCGCCGTAGTAACCGTTGCCGGTGTTGATGTGCCAGTTCCCGCCGCTCTCGCACTGCGCGATGCGGTCCCACACTCCGCTGTCCGCTGCCTGGGCGGTGCCCGTGGCGGCGGCGAGCAGTCCCAGCGGGGCGAGCAGGGCGGCCCCGACGAGAACTGCCGTCGTACGAGTGGACTCGGGACGTGCGGACATAGAGATCCCTCTCTACGGACCCGGGCTCCCCCAAGGCGGTTCGGCCGCCCAGCGCATACGGCGCCGGGCTGTGCCGCTCCACCCCGTCCGCCGACGGCCGGCTTGCGATCTGGCTGGTGCGGCCGGCGGACGTACCCGAGCGGTGCTCGATGCACACGGCGGAGGAATCTAGGCAGCTGTTCGCCCCGACATCAACCAACTCCTTGTCTTTCGAGGTCAGTTGCCCATTACCAGCGGTATCGACGATTTTCGGCCACCCACTTCATTCGCCGATTTCCGGATTTGTCGACCTCACCCCACGAGGATCTGTGACTCACTTCACCGGCCCAACTCCCTTGCATCTTTCGAGAGTTGGCATGGAGTGACCGATTCCGGGCACGACATCACGCTGCGCTTCGGATGGTTCGATTCCGTTCACATCCGGGCGTGACTCCGGCCACAGATCGTCCGTTGTTCATTCATGAGCCGGGAACCGCCCGGCTCAAGCCGGGAAGCGCCCGGTGTCCGTACCAAGCGAATTCCGAGGAGCCACCCGTGCCGCGCATGCTCGACGTCAGCGACGACGTACGCGCCGAGATCGGCGACGAAGAAGCGAACCGGCTGCTTGCCGGAGAGAACACCCCCGGCAGTTACGACTGCACGTCCTGCCGCACCCCGGGCAACTCGGAGCAGGAACGCACCAGCACCGTCCTGTTCGTCGGCGACGAGACCGCCGTGCTCGCCTTCGCCCACGCCACGTGTCTGCCCTCCCAGGTCGTCCAGGTCAGCGAGGAGCAGCTGCAGGGCGCCGTGCGCTCGATGGCCACAGGCGACGAACTCCTCGGTCCCCGCTCCGCGTCCGAGCCGGCCGTCCTCGGTGTGACCAGCGGTCTGGTCCTCATCGAGGGCGAGCTCCACCCGGCGCTCGTCGTCGAGCCGACCGGCCCCATCGCGCGCCCCGGCGCGACGGGTGGCGGCGACGACTTCCTGCCGCTGCTCATCGAGCAGGGCTTCATGCCGGTCTCCGAGGTGAACACCATGCCGCATGTGCAGCACGGCTGGTCGGTGCTGCTCGCCATGGGCCAGCTGCACGCCGTGCTCCAGCCGGGCGCGGGCGGCGGCTCCCCCGTCGCCTGGTGGCAGGCACACCAGCCGCTCCAGGTCACGGACGGCTGGCGGACGGCGGCCAACAAGCTCCAGCAGGTGCTGGTCTTCGCGGCCCCGGTCGGCACGATCGGCCGCCAGCCCCGCGAGGACCTGCTGCGCGAGGCCCTGGACCGGGCCGCGGCCGCGGGCAGGCTGGTCGCGGCGGCGATGCCTCTCGCCGGCACCTGAGCCTGCGCCGGCATACTTCGACTCCCGACCCGGGCGTCGCGGACGTCGAGCGTCCCTGAGCGACAGCTCTCGGGGGCGCCGCGGCAACCATCAATGGAGGCACCACGACGGCGAGCAACCAGGTCCGCGAGTGGGGGTATCCCCGGACGGAGTCTTGGGGAGGTGCCGGTTTAGGCACAAAAGGCAGTATCTGTTCGGGTAGGGAGTCGTTGGCACGTACGTGCACACTTACAACCCCTCCCGCCAGCCGTATCAGACCATCCCCTCCATGCGCCCCCCTCAGGAGGCGACGGTCAGCCACTCGGCCACGCCGATCTACGACACGCTGTACGCCGAGTACCGCAGGTCCTTCAGGACACTGCCGGGCGACCGCAGCGGCGAGGAGGACCTGGTGTTCACCGGTTTCGGGACGGGGTCGGGCGCCCGGCGCCATGACACCCGGGGCGCCGGCGGGCACGCCGGACCGACTAGCCCGACCACCGGCGTCTGGCAAGCAGTCGGGCGGCAGCACGGCTTCGGGAGTCTCCTCCCAGCCGCGCTGCCGCCCGTTCCGCGCAGAGAGCGCTGACTCCGTTCCGCGCGGAGAGCGCTGATCTCGGCGCCGCGCTCTCTGCGGTCTACTGCCTGCTTCTTCCGCTTACTTCTTCCTGCCGCGCTTCTCCCGCACCCGCACGGAGATGTGGATCGGAGTGCCCTCGAACCCGAACTCCTCGCGCAGCCGGCGCTCCACAAAGCGCCGGTAACCGTGCTCGATGAAGCCGGAGGCGAAGAGCACGAACCGCGGCGGCTTGGTCCCGGCCTGCGTACCGAACAGGATGCGCGGCTGCTTGCCGCCGCGGATCGGGTGCGGGTGGGAGGCGACCAGCTCGCCGAGGAAGGCGTTCAGCCGGCCCGTCGGGACGCGGGTCTCCCAGCCCTCCAGCGCCGTCTCGATCGCCGGGACGAGCTTCTCCATATGACGGCCGGTGCGCGCCGAGACGTTGACCCGCGGCGCCCAGGCGACCTGACCGAGTTCGGTCTCGATCTCCCGCTCCAGGTAGTAGCGGCGCTCCTCGTCGAGGGTGTCCCACTTGTTGTACGCGAGGACGAGCGCGCGGCCCGCCTCGACGGCCATCGTGACGATGCGCTGGTCCTGGACGGAGATCGTCTCGGACGCGTCGATGAGGACGACGGCGACCTCGGCCTTCTCGACGGCGGCGGCCGTGCGCAGCGAGGCGTAGTAGTCGGCGCCCTGCTGAAGGTGGACGCGCTTGCGGATGCCCGCCGTGTCCACGAACTTCCAGGTCTTTCCGCCGAGTTCGATCATTTCGTCGACCGGGTCGCGGGTGGTGCCCGCGATCTCGTTGACGACCACGCGCTCCTCGCCCGCGACCTTGTTGAGCAGCGAGGACTTGCCGACGTTCGGGCGGCCGATGAGGGCGATGCGGCGGGGGCCGCCGATCGCGGTGCCGAACGTCTGGGCCGGGGCCTCGGGCAGCGCCTCCAGGACGGCGTCCAGCATGTCGCCGGTGCCGCGGCCGTGCAGGGCGGAGACCGGGTGCGGCTCGCCGAGGCCGAGCGACCAGAGCGCAGCCGCGTCTGCCTCGCCGCTCGGCCCGTCGACCTTGTTGGCGCACAGCACGACGGGCTTGCCCGCCTTGCGCAGCAGCCGTACGACCGCCTCGTCCGTGTCCGTGGCGCCGACCGTCGAGTCGACGACGAACACGACCGCGTCGGCGGCCTCGATCGCGTACTCGGCCTGCGCGGCGACGGACGCGTCGATGCCGAGGACGTCCTGCTCCCAGCCGCCGGTGTCGACGACCTTGAAGCGGCGGCCCGCCCACTCGGCCTCGTACGTCACACGGTCACGCGTGACGCCCGGCTTGTCCTCGACGACGGCTTCGCGACGGCCGATGATGCGGTTCACGAGGGTCGACTTGCCGACATTCGGGCGGCCGATGACGGCGAGTACCGGCAGCGGGCCGTGTCCGGCTGCCTCGATCGCGCCTTCGACATCCTCGATGTCGAAGCCCTCTTCCGCGGCGAGCTCCATGAACTCCGCGTACTCGGCGTCGCCAAGCGCCCCGTGCTCGTGCTCCGCCGAGCCCTCGGGCTGGATCTGGTCGTTCATGAAGTCCGTACCTCGTTGTTCATCGTGGTGATCGGTGGACTCCCCGTGGGGTGAACCATGGGTGATCCACTACTCAAGTGTCGCCTAGCGTCCGGTCAGACGCCTGGCGTTTTCCAGGTGGGCGGTGAGCTGTCCCTGGATGCGTACGGTCGCCTCGTCGAGCGCCTTGCGCGTACGCCTGCCACTGCCGTCGCCCGCCTCGAACGGGTCGCCGAAGACGACGTCGACGCGGCTGCGCAGCGGGGGCAGCCCCCGTATCAACCGTCCGGGCCTCTCGTCGCTTCCCAGCACCGCGACCGGCACGATCGGCGCGCCGCTGCGCACCGCGAAGTACGCCAGGCCGGCCCGCAGCGAGGCGAAGTCGCCGCTGCCCCGCGTGCCCTCCGGGAAGATGCCGAGGACTCCGCCGCTCTCGAGGACTCCGAGGGCCTGGGTGATCGCCGTGCGGTCGGTGCTCGTGCGGTCGACCTTCAGCTGGCCGATACCGCGCAGGAACGGGTCGAGTGGACCGACGAACGCCTCTTTCTTGATCAGGAAGTGCGTGGGCCTGGGCGCGACGCCCATGACCATCGGGCCGTCGATGTTGTGGGAGTGGTTCACGGCCAGGATCGCCGGGCCGGTCGCGGGGACCTTCCAGGCGCCGAGGACGCGCGGCTTCCACAAGCCGTACATGAGTCCGACGCCGATACGGCGCCCGACCTCGGCCCCCTGCCGGGACGGCGTCGCGCTCACCGCCGTGGTCACTTCGCGGCCCGCTTCTCCTCGATGAGGGTGACGACGCACTCGATGACCTGCTGCAGCGTGAGGTCGGAGGTGTCCACCTCGATCGCGTCGACCGCCTTGGCGAGCGGAGAGGTCTTGCGGCTCGAGTCGGCCGTGTCCCGCTTGATCAGCGCCGCCTTGGTGGCGGCGAGGTCGGCGGCCTCCTTGCCCTTGAGCTCACCGTTGCGGCGGGCGGCGCGGGCCTCGGGAGATGCGGTGAGGAACACCTTGAGGTCCGCGTCGGGCAGCACGGTCGTGCCGATGTCACGGCCCTCGACGACGATGCCCTTCTCGGCGGCGGCGGCGATGGACCGCTGCAGCTCGGTGATGCGGGCGCGCACCTCCGGAACCGCGCTGACCGCGCTCACCTTGGAGGTGACCTCCTGGGTGCGGATGGGACCGGCGACGTCGGTGCCGTCGACGGAGATCGTCGGCGCGGACGGATCCGTACCCGAGATGATGTCGGGCTTGCCGGCCACGGCGGCTATCGCGCCGGGGTCGGTGATGTCGATCCCGTTGTTCACCATCCACCAGGTGATCGCCCGGTACTGGGCGCCGGTGTCCAGATAGCTGAGGCCGAGCTGGGCGGCGACGGCCTTGGACGTGCTCGACTTGCCCGTGCCGGAGGGGCCGTCGATGGCGACGATCACTGCCTGGGCAGTCCGGGCGGCGGTTTCCACGGCGAAGGACACCTTCCTGGTACGGGGTGGTGGGCTGATGCGGGACACGATCGTGCCCCGCACAAGGTTACTGGCTCCCTGGACCCGCCATTACGGACCGGGCCTGGGAGCCGGGTCCCCTGCCAGGGGCGCACACGAGGGCTGAGGGTCCCAGTCCGTGGCCGCAACCGCAGCCCGTGGCCGCAACCGCAGACCGCGGGCGAGCCGCTACTGCCGGATCGCCCAGCCCCTCTCCCGCAGCGCGGCCGTCAGCACAGGCGCCGTCTTCGGCTCCACCATCAGCTGCACCAGGCCCGCCTGCTGGCCCGTCGCGTGCTCGATGCGGACGTCCTCGATGTTGACCCCGGCCATCCCCGCGTCCGCGAAGATCCGGGCCAGCTGGCCCGGCTGGTCGCTGATCATGACGACGACGCTCTCGTACACGGTCGGGGCAGCGCCGTGCTTGCCCGGGACGCGGACCTGGCCTGTGTTGCCGCGGCGCAGGACGTCCTCGATGCCCGTGACGCCTTCGCGGCGCTTCGCCTCGTCCGAGGACTGGAGTGCGCGCAGCGCCTGCACCGTCTCGTCGAGGTCGGCGGCCACGTCCGCGAGCAGATCGGCGACCGGCCCGGGGTTCGCGGACAGGATGTCGATCCACATCCGGGGATCGGACGCGGCGATGCGCGTCACGTCGCGAATGCCCTGGCCGCACAGGCGTACCGCGGCCTCCTCGGCGTGCTCCAGGCGGGCCGCGACCATGCTGGACACCAGGTGGGGCATGTGCGAGACGAGCGCGACCGCCCGGTCGTGGGAGTCGGCGTCCATGACCACCGGGACGGCGCGGCAGAGCGCGACCAGCTCCAGGGCGAGGTTGAGCACCTCGGTGGCGGTGTCGCGGGTGGGCGTCAGCACCCAGGGGCGCCCCTCGAAGAGGTCGCCGGTGGCGGCGAGCGGCCCGGACTTCTCGCGGCCCGACATGGGGTGCGTGCCGATGTACGCGGACAGGTCCAGGCCCAGCGCCTCGAGATCGCGGCGGGGGCCGCCCTTGACGCTGGCCACGTCGAGGTAGCCCCGGGCGGCGCCCCGGCGCATCGCGTCGGCGAGCGTCGCGGCGACGTGCGCGGGCGGTACTGCCACGATCGCGAGGTCGACAGGGCCCTCGGGAGCGTCGTCCGTACCGGCGCCCAGCGCGGCCGCCGTACGGGCCTGCTCGGGATCGTGGTCGACGAGATGGACGGTGACGCCGCGGCCAGCGAGCGCGAGGCCGGCGGAGGTGCCGATCAGGCCGGTTCCGATGACGAGGGCGGTTCTCACTGGGCGATGTCCTTGCGGAGTGCGGCCGCGGCGCCGAGGTAGACGTGCGCGATCTCGGACCTGGGCTTGTCGGATTCGATGTGCGCGAGGACACGGACGACGCGGGGCATGGCCCCGTCGATGTCGAGCTCCTGCGCACAGATCAGCGGCACGTCCACGATGCCCAGCTTGCGGGCGGCGGCTGCCGGGAAGTCGCTGTGCAGATCCGGGGTGGCCGTGAACCAGACGCTGATCAGATCGTCGGCGGTCAGTCCGTTCCGCTCCAGGATGGCGGTGAGCAGCTCGCTGACCTGCTCGTCCATGTGCCCGGCCTCGTCCCGCTCAAGTTGGACGGCGCCCCGGACCGCTCGTACCGCCACGGTGTTGCTCCTTGCTCGCGTACGTACTGCATGCCACCTGCTGCATGCCTGATGCCACCTGCATGCCGTCTGCCGCATGCCTGTGCAGCCAGCCTAGTCAGCGCGGTACGCGCGCGTGCGCGACGCCCGCGTGCCGAGACGGGCGCCCACCGAGACGGGCGCGTCCCGAGACGGCGCGGCGCGCTGACCGATGGTCCTACGCACGCGGACGTACGCGGTGTCCGGCGTGTTCCGGACCGGGCCCGGCCCGCTCTGGACGCGGTGGCCGGGGTCCGGTTGCATGGATGAGGTCGCGCACGGTGCGCCTCGGGGGAGGCTGGTATGAAGCGCTCCGGACCCCTTTTCACGCTCTTCGCGGGGCTGTTGCTCGCCCTGTTCATGCTGTCGCTCAACGAGACGACGGGGGCGGGGACTTCGTCGTACGGGGGCGCGTCGCCCGGCACGGCGTCGCCGAGCCCGTCCGGCACTCCGCCGTCGCCCTCGGAGACACCGCCCTCCCAGCCGCCGTCGGGAGGGCCCTCCGAGAGCCCGTCGGCGAGCCCCACCAAGAGTGCTCCGCCGAACGCCGACTACGCGGGCCGTACCGACGACGATTCCTCCGCGGTCGCCGTCTCGCTGCGGGACGGCAAGGCCATCGCGTACTTCTGCGACGGGCGCGACCAGGAGTCCTGGCTGAAGGGCGATGTCGAGGACGACGGCAGCATGAGGCTGACCGGCAAGCACGGCGCCAAGCTCGAGGGCACCCTGAGCGGCAGGAAGATCCGCGGCACCGTAGAGATCGACAAGCAGCGCTGGGCCTTCACGGCCGACAAGGCGATCAAGCCGTCGGGGCTCTACCGCGCGACGGCCGAGGTGCGCGGCGCGCAGATCGACGGCGGCTGGATCGTGCTGCCCGGCGGCCGCCAGGTCGGCATCCTCAAGCGCGACGGCGAGCCCGCGCCGGCTCCCGAGATCGACCCGGAGACCGGTGCCGTGACGGTCGACGGACAGCGCCTCACCGCCCGCCCGGTGGTCCCCTGATCTGCCACCTGACCGATCTGTCCCCTTGATCCCCCGCCCCTCGTCCCCACTGACCCAGGGAGCCGGCATGACCGTCGACCCCAATGCCGTCACACAGGACTTCCCCTCGCCCCATCCGGGGACAGGTCACCGGCGCCCGCACGCGGCGCGTTATCTCGTACCGACGCTGGTCGCCGCGGCGGTCGCGGTGGGCCTCGGCGTGTACGGAAAGGTGCACGACCCTCAGGGCACGGCCTTCAACCTGGCCGGGTTCAGCAGCACGGGTGCGGTCAAGTCATGGCTGGCGACGACGGCGTTCGCCTTCGCGCTGCTGCAGGTCGCGTCGGCGTTCATGGTGTACGGACGGCTGCCGGGGCCGTCCTGGGCTCCTGCCCTGCACCGCTGGTCGGGCCGGATCGCATTCCTGGTCTCCGTGCCCGTCGCCGTTCACTGCCTCTACGCGCTCGGCTACCAGTCGCACGAGCCGCGCGTGCTGTGGCACTCGCTGCTGGGCTGCTTCTTCTTCGGGGCATTCAGCGCCAAGATGCTGCTGCTCCGCTCGGAACGGCTGCCGGGCTGGCTGCTGCCGGTCGTCGGCGGCCTCGTCTTCACCGTGCTGACGGTGGTCTGGCTGACGTCGGCGCTGTGGTTCTTCCGGACGTTCGGGGTGACGACATGACGTCGGCACGCGCGCGTGCGTCGCGACGTACCGTCCTCGCGACGGGCGCGCTGGCGGTGGTCACGGCCGGATGCAGCAAGTACGGCGACGAGGGCGGCGGATCCGGGGCCGACGGCGGCGCGTCGGCCGAGGCCCCGGCCACGTCGCAGGCGCCCGGCCCCTCGCAGCAGAGCCCGCAGCCGTCCGGCGCCTCCCCGTCCGGGCAGCAGTCGGGCGGCGGACAACCGGGGAACAATGCGCCCGACGGAGAGGAACTGGCCAGGACCACCGACATCCCGGTCGGCGGCGGCAAGGTCTTCGCCGACCGGAAGATCGTCGTGACGCAGCCGAGCGAGGGCGACTTCAGGGCCTTCTCGGCGGTCTGCACCCACCAGGGGTGCACGGTCCGCGACGTGACGGGAGGCACCATCAACTGCCCCTGCCATGCCAGCAGGTTCCGCGTCGAGGATGCCTCGGTGGCGGGCGGCCCCGCGCCGAGTCCGCTGGAGCCGCGGAGGATCACGGTGTCGGGAAATTCGATCCACCTCGCGTAGCGGCCGCGCGTACGCTCGCGGGCATGCTTCCCGAGGACCTCGTACGCCACCACACTGTCTACGCCTGTGTGATGGGCTCGCGCGCCTTCGGCCTGGCCACTGACACCAGTGACACGGACCGCCGCGGGGTCTTCCTCGCGCCGACCCGGCTGTTCTGGCGCTTCGAGAAGCCGCCGACGCACGTCGACGGCCCGGCGGAGGAGCAGTTCTCATGGGAGCTGGAGCGCTTCTGCGAGCTCGCGCTGCGCGCCAATCCGAACATCCTGGAGTGCCTGCACTCGCCGCTCGTCGCGTACGCGGACGAGACCGGCCGCGAGCTGCTGTCCCTCCGCGGCGCGTTCCTCTCCCGCCAGGCCCACGAGACGTTCACCGGCTACGCCCTCGGCCAGCGCAAGAAGCTCGAGGCGGACGTACGACAGCACGGCGCCCCGCGCTGGAAGCACGCGATGCACCTGCTCCGCCTGCTGATGAGCTGCCGCGACCTCCTCCGCACGGGCGAGCTGACGGTCGACGTCGGCGTCGAGCGCGAGCCGCTGCTCGCGGTGAAGCGCGGCGAGGTCCCCTGGCATGAGGTCGAGTCCCGCATGGCCCGCCTGGCCGCCGAGGCGGACGAGGCCGCCACCCGCAGCCCGCTCCCGCCGGAGCCGGACCGGGCTCGGGTGGAGGACTTCCTGATACGCGTGCGCCGCGCCTCAGCCCTTCGGACGGACCCGGACGACGAGTTGGTACAGGGCGTCGTCGTACGCACTCGTGGCGTCCGGCAGCGCTGACGCGGCCTGAGCCTCGTCGGGCACCGCGTGCAGCACCTTCTCGAAGAGCCGCCAGTGCGTGGCCGCGATCACGCGTCCCAGAGCGCGCCGAGGGTCACGAGCTCGCTGTGGTACTCGATCCGGTCCGCCCACTCCGCCGGCCACGCCTCGGCGCCCAGGTGCGCGCCCGCGAAGGCGCCGGCCAGGCAGGCGATCGAGTCGGAGTCGCCGGACGTGCAGGCGGCCCTGCGCAGGGCGGTGACCGGTTCGTCGACGAAGAGCAGGAAGCACAGCAGGCCGGTGGCGAGTGCCTCTTCGGCGATCCAGCCCTCTCCGGTGGCCAAGCACGGGTCGGTCTCGGGCGAGGGGCTGCGCAGGGCGTGCTGCAGGCGTTCCAGGGCCGCCAGGCAGTCGTCCCAGCCGCGTGCGATGAAGTGCTCGGGACTGGGGTCCTGGCTCCTGGTCCACAGCCCGCCGAGCCAGCGCTCGTGGTAGCGGGTGCGGTTCTCGTAGGCGTACGAGCGCAGCAGGCCCACCAGGCCCGTCGGCTCGGCGCCCCCCGCCAGCAGCCGAACGGCGTGCGCGGTGAGGTCGGACGCGGCGAGCGCCGTGGGGTGGCCGTGGGTGAGGGCCGACTGCAACTGGGCGGCGCCCGCGCGCTGTTCGTCGCTGAGCCCTGGTATGAGTCCGATGGGCGCGACCCGCATGTTGGCGCCGCAGCCCTTGGAGTGGATCTGGCTCGCCTCTTGCCAGATACGGTCGTCCGCCCCCAGCAGGTTGCAGGCGACCAGGCACGTGTTGCCGGGGGCACGGTTGTTCTCCGGCGAGCGGTACCAGTCCACGAACTCCTCGCGCACCGGCCGCTCCATCCGCTGCGGTGCGAGCGGGCCGCGGTCCATGGCGGTGCGCAGGCCGCGCCCGAGCGCCAGCGTCATCTGGGTGTCGTCGGTGACGATCGCGGGCTTCGGCAGTTCCATCTCCCGCCAGGGCCCGCACTTGGCGAGGATCGACGGCACGTCGCTGAACTCCGTCGGGAAGCCGAGCGCGTCCCCGAGGGCGAGCCCGATGAGGGAACCGGTGGCGGCGCGCTTCATGCCGGTCCTCCGTACCGAGGGCGTGGCTGAGGTCATGACGGTCGTCCTTCCGGTCGCAGCAGCGGTGGGTGCAGCGTGGTGGCGGTGCCAGCGCGGTAGAGGGCGGCGGGTTTGCCGCGGCCTCCTGTCAGCCGTGCGGCACCGGGGACCGGCTCCACGAAGCCGGGTGTGGCAAGGACTTTGCGCCGGAAGTTGGGCCGGTCGAGCCCGGTGCCCCAGACCGTCTCGTAGATCTGCTGCAGCTCGCCGAGCGTGAACTCGGGCGGGCAGAACGACGTGGCGAGGCACGTGTACTCGAGCTTGGCACCGACGCGCTCGCGGGCGTCGGCGAGGATCCGGTCGTGGTCGAAGGCGAGCGCACCGGCGCCACCGTGGGGCAGCCACCGGGCCTGCGCCGCGTCACCGCCGCCGCGCGGCTCCGGCAGGTCGGGGACGAGCGCGGTGAAGGCGACCGAGACCACCCGCATCCGGGGATCGCGGCGGGGCTCGCTGTACGTACGCAGCTGCTCAAGATGGAGCCCGGAGACGTCCACGATGCCGGTCTCCTCGGCGAGCTCGCGCCGGGCGGCCGTCTCGGCGGACTCATGGGGCAGTACGAAGCCGCCGGGCAGCGCCCACCGGCCCGCGTACGGTGCCTGCCCGCGCTCGACGAGCAGCACTTGGAGCTCGCCCGCGCGGACGGTGAAGACGGCGAGGTCGACGGTGACGGCGAACGGTTCGAAGGCGTACCTGTCGTATCCCTGCATCCGCCCACCCCCTTAATAGTCGCAATGACTATAAACAGCGGAGCCGCGCGGGCACAAGAAGGCGGCCGGCTCCCGTCACCACGGGAACCGGCCGCCACATGACCGAAGGAGAAGGACCTACAGGTCGACTTCCTTCATCAGCATGCCGACCTCGGTGTTCGACAGGCGGCGCAGCCAGCCCGACTTCTGGTCACCCAGCGTGATGGGCCCGAAGGCGACGCGTACGAGCTTGTCGACGGGGAATCCCGCCTCGGCGAGCATGCGGCGCACGATGTGCTTGCGGCCCTCGTGGAGGGTCACCTCGACCAGGTAGTTCTTGCCGGTCTGCTCGACGACGCGGAAGTGGTCCGCACGTGCGTACCCGTCCTCCAGCTGAATGCCGTCCTTGAGCTGCTTGCCCAGGTCACGCGGGATCGGACCCACGATGTGCGCCAGGTAGGTCTTCTTCACGCCGTACTTCGGGTGCGTGAGTCGGTGGGCCAGCTCGCCGTGGTTGGTGAGCAGGATGACGCCCTCGGTCTCGGTGTCGAGCCGTCCGACGTGGAAGAGCCGCGTCTCGCGGTTGGTGACGTAGTCCCCGAGGCACTGGCGCCCCTCCGGGTCCTCCATCGTCGACACGACACCGGCGGGCTTGTTGAGCGAGAAGAACTGGTACGACTGCGTGGCCACGGTCAGCCCGTCGACCTTGATCTCGTCGTGCTCCGGGTCGACGCGCAGGCCCTGCTCGAGGACGATCTCGCCGTTGACCTCGACTCGCGCCTGCTCGATCAGCTCCTCACACGCGCGCCGCGAGCCGTAGCCCGCCCTGGCGAGGACCTTCTGCAGCCGCTCGCCCTCCTGCTCGGCGCCCGGGAAGGTCTTGGGCAGCTTGATGTCCTTCTTGCCCGCGTACCGCTCGCGGTTGCGCTCCTCGGCACGGGTCTCGTACTCACGGGAGCGCGCCGGAGCCGTACGGCCGCCGCGCTGCGGCTGACCCTGCTTGGGGCCGCCCTTGGCGCCTCCGCGGGCCGCCGCGCCCCGGCCCTTCTTGGGCCCGTCGCCGCCCGCGCCGCCGGAACCGCCCACGTCGTAGCGGCGCTCCTCGGGACGGGGGCGGCCCGCGCGCTTCTGCTTGTCGTCGCGCTGTCCCCCAGTCTCCGACCGGGAGGTGCCACCACCGGCCCCCCGGTAGTTACCGCGTCCGCTGCTGTTCCTGCCGCTGCTTCGCATCAAAGTTCCGTCGTCGTCGTGTCGCGTGAGTCTGATTCCGGATCCGGTGCATCCGGATCGAACGACGGGACCCCTTCCTGCGTCTCGGCCTCGATCGCCTCCGCCTCCGGGAGGAAGGGCGCGAGCTCCGGGAGCTCGTCCAGGCCGCGCAGGCCCATCCGCTCCAGAAAGTAGTTCGTCGTCCTGTACAGGATCGCACCTGTTTCGGGTTCCGTGCCCGCCTCCTCCACGAGACCGCGCTGGAGCAGGGTCCGCATCACGCCGTCACAGTTCACACCGCGGACCGCGGAGACCCGGGAACGGCTGACCGGCTGGCGGTACGCGACGACGGCGAGCGTCTCCAGCGCGGCCTGCGTGAGCCGCGCCTGCTGGCCGTCCAGAACGAAGCCCTCGACGGCCGCGGCGTACTCGGGGCGCGTGTAGAACCGCCAGCCGCCCGCCACGAGCCGCAGCTCGAAGCCGCGTCCCTGCACGGTGTACTCGTCGGCCAGCTCGCGCAGCGCGTCGGCGACCGCCCGCCGGGGCCGCTCCAGGATCTTGGCCAGGTGCTCCTCGGTCGCGGGCTCGTCGACGACCATGAGGACGGCCTCGAGGGCGGGCTTGAGATCGAGATCCGCGACGGTGCGCAGGCCGGCCGGGCTCTCGGTCGTCTCCTCGCTCACGTCTTCTCCTCCTTGGCTTCCTCGTCCCCGGCTCGCAGGCCCTTGCCTTCCGCGCCCTTGGCTTCCGCGCCCTTGGCTTCCGCGCCCTTGGCTTCCTCGGGCGGTCGGTCGAACTCGTCCGTCACCCTCGGCTGCTCGTCGCCGTCCCCACCGGTCCAGCGCACCAGCAGCTCGCCGAGGGCGGTCTCCTGTTCCAGCGCCACGGCTTTCTCCCGGTACAGCTCCAGCAGGGCCAGAAAGCGGGCGACGACGGTGAGCGTGTCGTCGGTGTCCTCCACGAGGGTGCGGAAGCTGGCCTCGCCGAGCTCCCGCAGCCGCGCCACGACGATCCCGGCCTGCTCCTGCACGCTCACCAGCGGGGCGTGGATGTGGTCGACGTACACCTGCGGCTTGGGCTTGGGCTGCATCGCCTTCACGGCGAGCTTGGCGAAGCCCTCGGCGCCGATGCTGATGACGACGTCGGGCAGCAGCTCGGCGTGGTGCGGCTCGAGACCGACGGTACGCGGGTAGCGCCGCGCCTCGTCGTCGAGCCGCCCGCTGAAGATGTCCGCGATCTGCTTGTACGCGCGGTACTGCAGCAGCCGCGCGAACAGCAGGTCACGGGCCTCGAGCAGTGCGAGGTCGGCCTCGTCCTCGACCTCGGCCGCGGGCAGCAGCCGCGCCGCCTTCAGATCGAGCAGTGTGGCCGCCACGACGAGGAACTCGGTCGTCTGGTCGAGATCCCAGTCCGGCCCCATGGCCCGGATGTGCGCCATGAATTCATCGGTCACCTTGGACAGCGCGACCTCGGTGACATCGAGCTTGTGCTTGGCGATCAACTGCAGAAGCAGATCAAAGGGCCCCTCGAAGTTCGCCAGCCGAACTTTGAACTTCCCGTCCGACGGCTCACTGACGGGAGCCGCAGGAGTGTCGGCGGGCGCCGTGTGGTTGTGGGCAGGCGTTCCGCTGGGCGATGGGGGTACCCCCTGCTCGAGCGAAGCCGAGAGCTTGGGGGAGGGTGGGCACAACCCGCCACGGTCCGCACCGGACCCAGGAACTTCAGCCACAGCCGGGCTCTCCGCCGAAGGCGGTGCAACCTCCGCAGGAGGCGGTGCAACCTCCGCAGGAGGCGGTGCAACCTCCGCAGGAGGCGGTGCAACCTCCGCAGGAGACGCAGCAGCCTCCGCAGGAGACCCAGCAGCCTCCGTGGGAGGAGCCAAAGGCTCATCAGCTGGAGGCGCCGCCCCCGGCCCACGCCCCAGCATCCGCCTACGGGCAGCCCGAGGCGACGAAACAGAGTCGTCAGAGGTCGGCGGCATTACGGTCCAGGGAAGGGGTGCGAGGGAAGCGCGGGCAAGGCCCGCGTACGAGCTCGCAGGCTACCGCGTACCGCCTACCGCCCCCGAAGCCGCCGCACAAGAATGCTGGCGTCCCCACGCGACTCGAGATCCGCAAGAACAACGGCGACAGCCTCCCGCACGATCCGCCCGCGGTCCACCGCGAGACCGTGCTCCCCGCGCAGCACGAGCCGCGCATGCTCGAGGTCCATCAGCTCCTCGGCGGAGACGTACACCGTGATCTTCTCGTCGTGGCGCTCGCGTCCACTGGGCCTGCGCGCCGCGGCCCGCCCGCGCCGCCGCGCAGCGGCAGACCCGGAAGAAGCCCCGGACGCACCCGATCCGGCAGATGCGCCCGCCGCCGACCCGGCAGCCCCCGGAGCGCCGGAACCCGACCCCTCCTTGAGCGCCCGGCGGCGCCCCGCCTCCCTCTCGCCCTCCGCGGCAGCCGACCGGCTGCGGGACTCGCCCGCCTCGGACTCGGCGTCCGCGGCGGCGTGCTCGGCGCTCTCGCGGTCATCGCCGCCCTGCGCCGTCGTACCCGCGGACTGCGCCGACGCGTCCTCCGCGGCGACGGCATCGCTCTCGCCCGCCGGACCAGGAACCCTGGCCTCGCCGTTGACCGGGCGCCTCGGGGTGGACGACTGGAGCGCCATTCCCCCGGTCGTACGGAACAGTTCGTCGGCCCCGGGCAGACTCACTCGGCGTGACACCGGGCGAGCACCTCCCTGGCGAGCTGGCGGTAGGCGGCGGCACCGACGGAGTTGGAGGCGTACGTGGTGATCGGCTCACCGGCGACCGTGGTCTCCGGGAAGCGGACCGTGCGCCCGATGACCGTGTGGTACACGTGATCGTCGAAGGCCTCGACCACACGGGCCAGGACCTCGCGGCTGTGCACCGTACGCGAGTCGTACATCGTGGCGAGGATGCCGTCGAGCTCCAGCTCGGGGTTGAGCCGCTCCTGGACCTTCTCGATGGTCTCGGTGAGCAGCGCGACACCGCGCAGCGCGAAGAACTCGCACTCGAGCGGCACGATCACCTTGTGGGCCGCGGTCAGCGCGTTCACGGTCAGCAGACCGAGCGAGGGCTGGCAGTCGATCACGATGTAGTCGTAGTCGGCCATGAGCGGCTTCAGGGCGCGCTGGAGCGTCGACTCGCGCGCGACCTCGCTCACCAGCTGCACCTCGGCGGCCGAGAGGTCGATGTTGCTCGGCAGCAGGTCCATGTTCGGGACCGCCGTCTTCAGCAGGACCTCGTCCGCGGCCATTCCCCGCTCCATGAGCAGGTTGTAGACCGTCAGGTCGAGCTCCATCGGGTTCACGCCGAGACCCACGGACAGCGCGCCCTGCGGGTCGAAGTCGACGAGCAGCACCCGGCGTCCGTACTCCGCGAGCGCGGCGCCCAGGTTGATGGTCGACGTCGTCTTGCCGACGCCGCCCTTCTGGTTGCACATCGCGATGATCTTCGCGGGGCCGTGGTCGGTCAGCGGGCCCGGGATCGGGAAGTAAGGCAGCGGGCGGCCGGTCGGGCCGATGCGCTCGCGGCGCTGGCGTGCGGCGTCGGGCGCGAGCGTGGCCGCGTACTCGGGGTCTGGCTCGTACTCGGCGTCGGGGTCGTAGAAGTGCCCCTCGGGCAGTTCGTCGTAGTCGGCGAAGTGGTCGCGGTTCTCGCCACTTCCGTTGCCGGCCATGGCGTTCACGTGATGGCCATCCATGCTCTGGTGTGCTGTCTGAGTCATCCGGGGACTCTGGTGGGCTGCGAAGGTACGGACAGCGACGGAGCCGACAGCCTCGAGCCCCGTGGGCCCTGGGCCCTGCGCAGGCATTCCTGGTTGACCACCCCCGGGAGTAAATGTCGACTCATTCACAAGTCGTCTTACCTCCTTGGTGACCAGGAAACTTCTAGATAGGTCAGCGTGGCACCATGCCGACGATTGGCGACTCTATGGCGTGTCACCGGTCCGCAGCAACACAATCCACCGGACCCGGCCCGATGTGTCGGCAACCGAACACCCCTCTGTCAAGGGCGTACAGCAGTCATTGGCCGCGTTTCGCGGGTGTACGAATCGGTTGAAGCGCTACGTTCGAGGCAAGTTGAGCGAGTCTCGCAAAGTGAGCCGACACACATCCGGCCGGACCTTGTCGGGCAAGGTCCGGCCGGGGGCGCGGTGTTGACGACCGGTGTTGACGGTCAGCCGAGCAGGGACTCGAGTTCGACGTGGTCCAGGCCGTGCGCCTCGGCGACCTCGCGGTAAACGACCTTGCCGTCATGCGTGTTGAGGCCCTTGGCCAGCGCCGCGTCACGGCGCAGCGCCTCGGCCCAGCCGCGGTTCGCGACCTCCACGATGTACGGCAGCGTGGCGTTGGTCAGCGCGTACGTCGAGGTGTTCGGGACGGCGCCGGGCATGTTGGCGACGCAGTAGAACACCGAGTTGTGCACCCGGAAGGTCGGCTCGGCGTGCGTGGTCGGACGCGAGTCCTCGAAGCAGCCGCCCTGGTCGATCGCGATGTCGACAAGGACACTTCCCGGCTTCATGCGCGAGACCAGCTCGTTGGTGACCAGCTTCGGCGCCTTGGCACCCGGGATGAGCACGGCACCGATGACGAGGTCGGCGTCGAGGCAGGCCTTCTCGAGCTCGAAGGCGTTGGAGACGACGGTCTGGATCTTCGTACCGAAGATCTTGTCGGCCTCCTTGAGCTTGTTGATGTCCTTGTCGAGCAGGGTCACGTGGAAGCCCATGCCGATGGCGATCTGCGCGGCGTTCCAGCCGGAGACGCCACCGCCGATGACGACGGCCTTGGCGGCCGGCACGCCCGGGACGCCGCCCGGCAGCACGCCGCGGCCACCGTTCGCGGCCATCAGGTGGTAGGCGCCGACCTGCGGAGCGAGACGGCCCGCGACCTCGGACATCGGGGCGAGCAGCGGCAGCGCACGGCTGGGCAGCTCGACGGTCTCGTACGCGATCGCGGTGGTGCCCGACTCGAGGAGAGCGTCGGTGCACTCCTTGGACGCGGCGAGGTGCAGGTAGGTGAAGAGCGTCTGGTCCTTGCGGAGGCGGTGGTACTCCTCCGCGATGGGCTCCTTGACCTTGAGCAGCAGGTCGGCGGCCGCCCAGACCTCGTCGGCGGTCTCCAGGATCTGCGCTCCGGCCGCCACGTACTCGTCGTCCGGGATCGACGAGCCGACACCGGCGTTCCGCTCGACGACGACCTGGTGGCCGTTGCGCACGAGCTCATGCACGCCGGCCGGGGTGATGGCCACGCGGAACTCGTTGTTCTTGACCTCGCGGGGGATGCCGACCTTCATCGTCGATCACGGTCCTTGGCTCTGGGGATTTCTCGGGCAATGCAACACATACCCGGATGCACAGGAGCGCATCGGGAGACACCGCAAAAGTACACGGCAGAGCCAGTCTAATGAAGGGTTTCTGGCTGTCTAGCCTTTCAATGCATCAATCTCTCGCGGATGCACTACGGATTTCGTAGGTGTAAGAGGTCTGTTCCATTGATGCGTCGGGCTGGCGGGCGGTTCAGCCCCTCGTCCTGCAGGCCCCCTGCCCCGCGTGCTGGGGGTCTGCTTGGCGCGCCCCGTCTGCCCGCCCTTGCCCGTCCTGGTCCTCGGGAACAGCCGGGCTGGCGTCGACCTCGATATCCGCAGGGCTGTCCTCGACCTCGGGATCCGCAGGGCTGCCCTCGGGGATCCGGGTGTCCTCGTGTGCCGGGTTGTGGTCGGAGCGGACCTCCTGGCGGCTGGCGCCCTCCTGGATGCTCTCCGGGTCCTCGCGCCGTGTCCGGCCGCTGCCCTCGCTCTCCGGCCCCAGCATCCGCTCGGCCACGCCCCGGTGCAGCCGGGCCGCGGCGGGATCTCCGAGGCGCTCCAGCGTGTCGGCGAGCCGGAGCTGCAGCGCGCACTGAAGCCGCAGGTCGCGGGCCTGTCGAGCCTGTTCCACGGCCTCCTGGCAGGTACGCAGCGACTCCTCGGGCCGCCCCGCGTACTCCTGCACCCGTGCCATCTCGCTCAAAGCCCTGGCCAGGGCGGACACGTCGCCCGCCCTGCGGTACGCGGCGACCGCCGACCGCCAGTTGCGCAGCGCCTCGCCGTAGCGGCCCGCGTAGGTGTGCACGGTGCCGAGGCGCCCGTACAGCCGGGCCGCGTCGGCGCGCTCGCCGTTGGTGAGCCGCTGCGCCAGGGCTCGTCCGTACCAGTCGGCGGCCCGGTGCCAGTCCCCCAGCTCCTGGTGGGCACCGCCTACGGATTCCATCGCGCGGCCCGTCGCATACGGGTCGTTCGCCTGCCGTCCGGCGTCCAGGGCCGCCCGGTAGCGTGCCAGCGCCTGCTCCGTACGGCCTGTCCGTGCGTCGAGGTCCGCGAGGTTCAGCAGCGCCGCGGCCTTCTCGCGGTGAAGATCACGGCGCTCGGCGACATCGAGGACGAGCCCGTGGATGCCGTACAGCTCGGGGGCGGCCGCCTCCGTGCCGCGGTGGGCGACCAGCGCGCGCACCAGCGCCGCCATCAGTCGCCGCGCGAGCGTGTCCAGCTCGCCGTCGGCGACCGCGAGCCGGGCCGCGGCGAGCAGCGCCGGCTGCCGGACCCGCAGCCACTCGGCGGCGGCCGCGGGGCTCGGGAAGCGCAGGGCGCGGGGCAGTCCGGCGAGCTTCTTGCGGGCGAGTGAGCCCTCGGGTTCGGTGGTGGCGCGGCAGGACTGCAGCAGGCGTACGGTCCGCTCCAGCATCCGGGCGCGGGCCAGCTGGACCTCGGCAGGGCGGTCCAGTGTCTCGCTGAGCCCGCGCAGCAGCGGCACCAGGCAGCCCGGCACCTCGTACTGCGGCAGCGGCGAGTCGGGATTCATGCGACTCGCCTCCGGGGCGCTCCAGCCGGTGTCGAGGGCGCGACCGTGCTCAGCCCTTCGGGCCTCCGCGCGCTCGCGCCCTCGACACCGGCGCGCCCCTTCGGCTCGCACGGGCCGTACCAGTCCGAGGGTGGCGAACTCGTCGAGCCTCGCCTGTGCCGTGGAGACCGAGCAGCCCGCGAGCGCGGACGCGGTGTGCGGGTCGACGACGCCGGCGGGGGCGAGCGAGAGCAGGCGCAGCGTCCGTGCGGCGACCGACGGGAGGGCCACGTACGCGTGCCGGAAGACCCTTTCCAGCGCCGGGCCCTCGTCGGTATCGCCGGACAGCCATTTGGCCAGGTCGGCCACCGATGCCTGGGGACGCGCCGCGAGCCAGCCCCCGGCGAGGAGCAGCGCCGCGGGCTGCCCCCCGCACTGCTCGACGAGGGCTTCGGCGGCGTGCGGGTCGCAGGTGATACGAACCGATCCCGTGAACCGGCCGAGGAGTTCGACCGCGGACTTGGTGTCGAGGCCGCCGAGTGTGCAGGGCCGTACGTCGGGGATGCCGGTCAGCGGCCCTCCGGAGACCGCGACGACGAGGCAGTCGGGGTTGTCCGGCAGCAGTGCGTCGACCTGCTCGGCGTCCGCGGCGTCGTCGAGGAGCAGCAGGACGCGGCGGTCGGCGAGGGCGTCGCGCAGCGCCTCCGTGAGGTCGTCCTCCGCCGCTCCGGGCGGGGCGGGCAGATCGAGCGCGCCGAGGAGTCCGCGGGCCGTGCGCTCGGCGGGCACCGGTGTGCCGCCCGGCTCGGTCAGCCGGGCACGCAGGACGCCGTCCGGGTAACGGCCGGCGACCTGTCGTACGAGCTCCTCGGCGAGCGCCGTGCGGCCTGAGCCGGGCTTTCCGGCGATCAGCAGCACGCGCGCGCGGGGGGCCTTGCGACCCGCGATGGTGTCGAGGCCGGCGCGTTCGATGTCCGCCCGGAGTTCCTTCAACTCCCTTGTACGGCCAAGGAACTGACTGACCGCGGGATTCGCCGCAGGAGTCTCAGGGGGCTTCGCGGGACTCTCCGCAGGAGCGGACCCGGCAGCCGGTTGCTGCCCCTCCCCCGGCACTTCCGCGCCGTCGGTGTCCACCGCCTGATCCGCCACGGGCCACGCTCCCGTCACACTGCGCACACGATCCCGCCGGGACTCCGTCGGGGCGTTTCCAGAGGGTAGTTCACTCTCTGCAACGATCCCCTGGGAGCACGGCGGGGAGGTCCCTCGATCGGATCAGCGGATCTTCGGATCGGCGGCGGGACGGGCTGCTTTCAGCCCGTCCGGGGGCACCTGCTGGGGCAGCCCCAGTGTTGGCTGGGGGAGCTTGAGGACGAGGCGGCGCAGCCGCCGGCAACGGGGTCGCCCGTCAGGCCTCGAACGGCCGCGCCGGCCAAGGCGCCTCGGCCGGGCGCAGGCTGTCCAGGCCGTCGCCGTTCAGCGCCGCGGTGAGCGAAAGGGCGCCCACGACCAGGCAGTTGTTGTGCAGCTCGCCGGCGAGGACACCACGTACCAGCTCGTCGAGCGGTACCCGGGCCAGCTCCATGTCGGCCTCTTCGTGCTCGACCTCGAAACGCTCGCCGTCGGCCTCGGACAGCTCGCGGGCGAGGAAGATGCGGACGGCCTCGTCGCAGCCGCCGGGCGTCGTGTAGACGTCGGTCAGCACCCGCCAGTCCTCGGCCTTGACGTGCGCCTCCTCGTAGAGCTCGCGCTGCGCGGCGTGCAAGGGGTTCTCGCCGGGGACGTCGAGGAGCCCGGCGGGGATCTCCCACAGCTTCTGCCGCACGGGGTGCCGGTACTGGCGCAGGACCAGGACGCGGTTCTGCTCGTCGAGCGCGAGAACGGCCACGGAGCCGGGGTGGACCTGGTAGTCGCGGCGGGCGACCGTTCCGTCGGGCATGACGACGTCGTCGGCGCGGACGGACGTCTTGTTCCCCACGAACGGGGTCTCCGTCGCCCGGACCTCCCACTCCTCGGCGGTGTCCTTGATCGTCATGTCGACCTGCCTCCTCAACGCGTACGGCCAAACAGCACGCGCAAACACAGAACAAATACAGAAACCGGGGCACGTCGCTCAAAAGCGCGTACCCCGGCAACCGTATCGCCCTTGTGTTACTTCCCGGTCTTGCCCGTCTTGCCGGCGGCCTGCTGGCGCTCGACGGCCGCCTTGACGAGGCCGGCGAAGAGCGGGTGCGGCCGGGTCGGACGGGAGCGCAGCTCGGGGTGCGCCTGGGTCGCGACCAGGTACGGGTGGACGTCGCGCGAGTACTCGACGTACTCGACGAGCTTGCCGTCCGGCGAGGTGCCGGAGAACTGCAGGCCGGCCTTCTTCTCCAGCTCCGCGCGGTAGGCGTTGTTCACCTCGTAGCGGTGGCGGTGACGCTCCTCGACGTACTCCTTGCCGCCGTACACCTCGCGCACGATCGAGCCCTCGGCGAGCTTCGCCGGGTACATACCGAGCCGCATGGTGCCGCCCATGTCGCCCTCACCGGCGACGATGTCGAGCTGCTCCGCCATGGTGGAGATCACCGGGTGGCCGGTCGCGGCGTCGAACTCGGTGGAGTTGGCGTCGGGGATGTCCGCGAGGTTGCGGGCGGCCTCGATCACGATGCACTGCAGGCCGAGGCAGAGGCCGAGCAGCGGGATCTTGTTCTCGCGGGCGTACCGGATGGCGCCGACCTTGCCGCTGACGCCGCGGTCGCCGAAGCCGCCGGGGACGCAGATCGCGTCGACGTCCGAGAGCTGCTCGGCGGCGCCCGCCGGGGTCTTGCAGTCGTCAGAGGTGACCCACTTGATCTTGACGCGGGTCTTGTTGGCGAAGCCGCCCGCGCGCAGCGCCTCGGTGACCGACAGATAGGCGTCGGGCAGGTCGATGTACTTACCGACGAGCGCGAGCGACACCTCGTGCTCGGGCTTGTGGACGCGGTCGAGCAGGTCGTCCCAGGTCGACCAGTCGACATCGCGGAACGGCAGGTCGAGCTTGCGCACGACGTAGGCGTCCAGGCCCTCGGTGTGCAGCACCTTCGGGATGTCGTAGATCGACTTGGCGTCGACGCAGGCCACGACCGCGGTCTCGTCGACGTCGCACATCAGCGAGATCTTGCGCTTGATGGAGGTGGGCACGTCGCGGTCGGCGCGCAGCACGATGGCGTCCGGCTGGATACCGATGTTGCGCAGGGCCGCGACCGAGTGCTGGGTCGGCTTGGTCTTCAGCTCGCCGGACGGGCCGATGTAGGGCAGCAGCGAGATGTGCACGACGAAGACGTTGTCGCGGCCGACCTCGTGGCGGACCTGGCGGACGGTCTCCAGGAACGGCAGCGACTCGATGTCGCCGACCGTGCCGCCGACCTCGGTGATCACGACGTCGACGTCGTCGGTCGCCATACGGCGGATGCGGTGCTTGATCTCGTTGGTGATGTGCGGGATGACCTGCACGGTGTCGCCCAGGTACTCACCGCGCCGCTCCTTGGCGATCACCGTCGAGTAGACCTGGCCGGTGGTGACGTTCGCGGACCCGTCGAGGTCCACGTCCAGGAAGCGCTCGTAGTGACCGATGTCCAGGTCGGTCTCGGCGCCGTCGTTGGTGACGAACACCTCACCGTGCTGGAAGGGGTTCATCGTGCCGGGGTCGACGTTGATGTACGGGTCGAGCTTCTGCATCGTGACCCGAAGCCCACGCGCCTTGAGCAGCGCGCCCAGGCTGGAGGCGGTGAGGCCCTTGCCGAGGGAGGAGGCGACGCCCCCGGTGACGAAGATGTGCTTGGTCGTCGAGGGTGACGAGGATCGATTCGGCATGGCCAAGGCGGAACTCCCGTGGTCGCGGTCTGAATTGCGTGCCGGCTTTCTCGGATTCCGGGAGATCGGAATTCCGGGGTGCCGTCGCTGCGGTTCGGGGGTCTCGCAACGCCGGAGAATGCCCACCGGTCCACGGGCTACCAGGGTATCAGCGGCGAGGCGTGACTGCTCCCGGCCACGCTCCGCACACCGTTCGCACACGGTCCGCCACAGACGTCACCCCGCGCCCACTCTTTCGGCTCATTACGGTTGACCAGTGCGGCACGCGGGGACCTACCGTGCGTCGTATCCTGCTCGGACATTCGCTGCCGAGTCAGCCCGGCAAACGGCACACCCCAGCCCGTCGCCCGGAACAAGAGCTCGTCAGTCAGTTGTTGAAGATCGGTTTCCCCCTTCACCGCAGAGCGAGCGCCCCCTGAGGGCGCTGTGGCCGTTTGACTGGAGACGTACGTGGCCGGGCGCATCGAGGACTACGCACTAATCGGAGACATGCAGACCGCCGCCCTGGTCTGCCGGGACGGCACGGTCGACTGGCTGTGCCTGCCCCGCTTCGATTCGCATGCCATCTTCGCGGGCCTGCTCGGCACGGAGGAACACGGTTTCTGGCGCCTCGGACCGGCGGTCCCGGCAGGCGCCGAGCCCCCGACCGCGAACCGTCGCACCTACCGCGGCGACTCGCTGATCCTCGACTCCGAGTGGGACACACCACGCGGCACGGTCCGTGTGACCGATTTCATGCCCCCTCGTGACGGAGCCCCCCAGGTTATCCGCATCGTCGAGGGCGTCAGCGGCCGCGTCCCGATGCGCTCGGCCCTGCGCATGCGGTTCTCGTACGGGCGCATCACTCCCTGGGTGCACAAGATCGACGGCCGTACGGTCGCCGTCGCGGGCCCCGACTCGGTCTGGTTCGACACCCCCGTCGAGACGTACGGCAAGGACCTCACGACGTACTGCGACTTCACGGTGGCCCCCGGTGAGCGCGTCGCCTTCACCATCTCCTGGCAGCCCTCCCACAAGGAGCCGCCGGGCCTGCCGGAGCCCGAGCAGTCGCTGGAGGCGACCGAGGAGTTCTGGAAGGAGTGGGTGGCGCACTGTACGTACCACGGCCCGTACCGTGAGGCGGTCGTCCGCTCCCTGATCACCCTGAAGGCCCTGACGTACGCGCCGACCGGCGGCATCGTCGCGGCGCCGACGACCTCCCTCCCGGAGCACATCGGCGGCGTCCGCAACTGGGACTACCGCTACACCTGGCTGCGGGACGCGGCGATCACCCTCTCCTCGCTGCTGCGCACCGGCTACCGCGAGGAGGCGCGCGCCTGGCGCGAGTGGCTGCTGCGCGCGGTCGCAGGGGACCCCGAGAACCTGCAGATCATGTACGGCATCGCGGGCGAGCGCGAGCTGGGCGAGGCGGAGCTCGACTGGCTCCCCGGATACGAGAACTCCGCCCCGGTCCGGGTCGGCAACGGCGCCGCGAACCAGCTGCAGCTCGACGTCTACGGCGAGGTCACCGAGGCCCTGCACCTGGCCCATATGACGGGCCTGTCCCGCAACGACTACGCGTCCCTGCTCCAGCTCAAGCTGATCCACTACCTCGAGGACCACTGGGACGAGCCGGACGAGGGCATCTGGGAGGTGCGCGGCCCGCGCCGCCACTTCGTGCACTCCAAGGTGATGGCCTGGGTCGCCGTCGACCGCACGATCAAGCTCATCGAGTCGGGCGACGTGGACGGCCCGGTGGACAAGTGGCGCGAGCTGCGCGACGACATCCACCGCGACGTCTGCGAGAAGGGCTACGACAAGGAGCGCAACACCTTCACCCAGTCCTACGGCTCGCAGGAGCTCGACGCCTCGCTGCTCCTGATTCCCCAGATGGGCTTCCTGCCCCCCGACGACAAGCGGGTCATCGGCACCATCGAGGCCATCCAGCGCGAGCTGTCGACCCCGGACGGCTTCATCCTGCGCTACCCCACCGCGGGCGACGACGCGGGCGTGGACGGCCTGGCGGGCGACGAGGGCGCCTTCCTCGCCTGCTCCTTCTGGATGGCGGACGACCTGGCGATGATCGGCCGCGTGGACGAGGCCCGCCGCCTCTTCGAGAAGCTGCTGTCCCTGCGGAACGACCTGGGCCTGCTGGCGGAGGAGTGGGACCCGAAGCTGCAGCGGCAGGTGGGCAACTTCCCGCAGGCGTTCAGCCACGTGCCTTTGATCGACACGGCGCTGCGGCTGACGGCTTCCGGGGCGTACGGGGGCTGAAGGGCTTACGGGGGGTCCCGACAGGCAGGTGGGCGCGTACGGCAGCCGAGGCCCCGTACGCGCCCGTGAGGGACCGGACGTAGGCGCTCAGGCAGGAGTGGCCGCAGCCTCGGGCGTCTCCTCTGCGTCGTCCTCCGCCCGTTCCGCCGCATCGTCCAGCACGATCCGCCCGATGCTCTCGTACCGCTCGGGGTACCCGGCCTTGGCCTTCGGTGGAACGTCGGAGATCGAACCGGCGCCGTCGCGCGGAGGGGCAAGGACGGCGCCCGCATGACGAACGCCACAAGCGACACGAGGTCGCGGTTTCCCGCGCGCGGACGACGAGATGTCGCACGGTAAGGCCTGGTGCGGCCCGGTGTGACGAGAGGGAGATGTCCTCGGAACACGAGCCCGGGTAACGTCCGGCAAATGGAGACGCAGGGCGGTATCACCGTGCAGCGGGCACTCGAGCTGCCGGGGCTGCGCAGCGGGCTTCCGGAGGTCCTCGCCGGAGCCGACCGGCTGCAGCGCACCGTCCGCTGGGTGCACGCGGGCGAGGCACCCAACATCGCCTCGCTGCTCAAGGGGGGCGAGCTCCTGCTGACCACGGGGCTCGGGCTCGGCAGCCGCCCCGCCGAACAGCGCGGTTTCGTACGGCGGCTCGCCGAGCGCGGCATCGCGGCGCTCGTCGTCGAACTCGGCCCCCGCTTCACGCGCCTCCCCGCGGCCGTCGTGGAGACCGCGCGGGCGGTCGGTCTGCCCTTGGTGCAGCTGCATCGCGAGGTGCCGTTCGTGGCGGTCACCGAAGAGGTGCACACCGAGATCGTCAACTTCCACTACGCGCTGCACCAGCAGGCCGAGGAGGTGCACCGGCGGTGCACCGAGGCGCTGCTGGGCGGCGGCGGGGTGCCCCAGGTGCTGAGCATCCTGGCGGAGTTCAGCGGCAACCCGGTGTTCCTGGAGACGCCGGAGGGGCAGCTCCTGTACGCCGCCGGGACCGGGCCGGCGGGGACGGATCCGCTGCAGGTGTGGGACGGGCTGCGGGGCGGCCGGGCGGCTCGTGAGGCCGCCCGGGAGCAGGGGCCGCCTGCCAGTGCCGTGATCGTCGACGTGCCGGGGGGCGGCCCCGGCGGCGGAGGGCTGGGCAGCGGTGGTCTGGGGACCGGCCCGGGCGGCAGCGGGCTGGGAGCCGGGCCCGGGGGTGGTGGTCCCGGCGGTGCGCCGGTCACGACCGGCTCGGTGCGTGCCCGGCTCGTGATGCTCGCGGTCGCCAACCCGACCGCGCCCGTACACCGGATCGCGGCGGAGCGCGCCGCGGGCATCCTCGCCGTCGTCCTGATGCAGGCCCGCCAGGAGGAAGAGCTGGCCGCGCGCGGCCGCGGCGACTTCCTCACCGATCTCGCGGAGGGCCGCATCGCGGCCGAGGACGCCCCGGCGCAGGCGAGGGTGCTGGGATTCAAGCCCGGCGAGGCGCCGCTGCTCCCCGTGGTGATGCGGTTCCCGGACGGGCATGCCGGGCTCTCGCCGGGCGGCGGCTGGGCGGTCCTGGCGCGTGCCGTCGCGGAGGAACTGGCGTCGGTGGGCGTGCCGGTGCTGCTCGGTGTACGCCCGGTCGAGGGGCGTGTGCCGCTGCTGCTGGCTCTGCGCTCCGAGTCCGAGCGCACGGCCGTCGCGGACCGGGTCGCGGCGGCGCTGCGGGCCGGCGTGGAGCGGGCGGGCATGCAGCGGGCCGGCGGGCAGCCGCCGGTCGTGGTGGTCGGGGTTGCGGGCGGCTGGGCGGCCGCATCGGCGGGGCTGCGGCATGCCGCGGAGACGGCGACGGCGGCGCAGGGCCTGCCCGACCGCCCGTGGTACGACGCGCGGCGTCTGGACATCGACCTGCTGCTGTGGCGTCTGCGCGACCACCCGGACCTCGCGGCGTTCGTCGACCGCGCGATCGGGCCCCTGCGTGACCACGACCGCCGCTCGAAGCCGCCGCTCCTGCCGACGCTGGAGACCTATCTGGCCCATGCGGGCCGCAAGGCGGAGACGGCCCGCGAACTCCACCTCAACCGGCAGACCCTCTACAACCGTCTGGCCCGTATCGGCGAACTCCTCGGCACGGACCTGGACGACCCGCAGACGGTGCTGGCTCTGAGCCTGGCGCTGCGGGCCCGGAGGTATGCACCATGACGCTGTTGGCCTGAACCCTTCGCCGGCCGACGCTCGCTATGTCGTCAGCGTCCCCGTCAACTCGTCATAGACGCTGAGGACTTGAGCGACCGTCTCGTCCTCCGTCGGCCAGGTCGCCGCCTGGGCCTCGCCCAGCGCCCTGAGCTGTTCCCTTCGCCCGGGGTCGGCGAGGAGGCGCCCGACCGCGTCCGCGAGCGCCTCCGCGTCGCAGGGCGGGACGAGTTCCGCGGCGTCCCCGACAAGGTCGGGCACGCCGCCCACGGCTGTCGCGACAAGCGGCACGCGCGCGTGGAGCGCTTCCTGGGCGAGGACGGAGCCTGCCTCCCAAGGGCTGGGCAGCAGGGCGATGTCGGCGGCCGCGAGCAGTTCCGGTACGTCGTCACGTCGGCCGAGGATGCGTACGGGCAGCCCCTCGTCCTCGATACGCCTCTGCAGCGCACCCCGCAACTGCCCCTCTCCGGCGATGACCACGAGCGGTACGGGGTCGAGGTGCCGCCACGCGCGCGTGGCGTCCAGCAGCGTCTCGTAGCCCCGGTGTCGTTCGAGCGCGCCGACAGCCATGAGCAACGGCCGGTCGACGGCGCCGAGTTCGGCGCGTGCCTTGTGATGCGGCCGGTCGGCGTCCTCCTCGGCACCCGCCGAGCCCTCCGCCCGCCGGGGCCCGGGGAACGCGACGGCCGCGAGCCGTGCGTCACGCGCACCCCTGCGGCGGGCCCGGTCGACGAGGTCCGACGACGTGCCGAGCACGACCGAAGCCGACCTGGCGACCCGGCGTTCGAGCAGGCGCAGAAGGTGGGCGCGCGCCCCCTCGGCGTGTGTGCGGGTGTGCCAGGTGACGACGAGCGGGGTGCGGCGGCCGCTGAGGGCGAGGGCGGCACGGACGGCCGCGTTCAGCCCGTGCGCATGCACCAGGTCGGCATCCGCGCAGGCCAGGCGTAGTGCCGCCACGGACGCCGGATCGCTGCGGCGCGGTAGGGGGATGTGCTGGGCGCCGACGTCCCGGAAACCGAGCCCTCGTGCGACCTCGGTGGGGGCGCACACGGTGACCCGCACGCCCCTGGCGACAAGGCCGGCGGCGAGTGAGCGGACGTGGACGCTGCTGCCCCCGCTGCCCCCGCCGAGCACCTGCACGGTGCGCAGCGGCGAGTTGCCGTGCGGTGTGTGGCTGCTCACGGTGGCCGGGCTCCTGGGGCGGCGTGGGACGGCGGTGAAGGGTCGTACTGCCTGAGTGGCGGGGCGTGATGGGTTGACGTACAGCCTCAAGGATGCCAGCCCGTACGGACGTTCCGGCACCGACCGATGACCACCACCGTGTCGGAGCGGGCAACACGCCGCTATTGGATCACCCAATTGGGCGACGGCGTGGCCGCTTTGGTCTGAAAACCGAATCAACCCACTACTGTCGGCGCCCCCTTCCACGTCCTCTGATCCGTCTCTCCCACCTGCCGCGCAAGCTCGCTCACCTTGTCGCCGTACACCGCCGCCGCGACCAGCCCGGCCGCATGCGCCGCGAGGCCCGCGCGGCCGTTGCCCGCGACGATCGCGGCACCCAGCGCCGCACCCAGCGCATGCGCTCCGGCATCGCCGATCATCGTGCGCTCGGCGACGTCGTCGGGAAGCACGGCGGCGGCCGCCCCGACGGATGCCGCGGACAGCACCCCGGCCGGCCCCTTCCTGAGCAGTCCTGGTGCGCCCAGGGTGAGTACCGCGGCAGTGGCCCTTCCAGGCCGCACGTCCACAAGGTTGACGAAGTGCGCAGTGCCGGCGATCACCATGCCCGCCAGGAACCGGTCCACGGGCCGCTCCTTGAGCAGCGCCCCGGCGGCGAGCCCGGCCGCCGAGATACCGAACAGCTTGACGGCCCCGCTGGTCACCTCACGGTCGCGGAGCGCGGACAGATGCGCACGGAACCCGCGTCGGGTGTCCCCGGCGCCGGCGACGTCGTCGTACGCCCCGCACGCCCCGGCCGCCAGTACGGCCAACGCGGCGGCGCCCCTGGTACGGGCAGGCAGCGCGCCGAGAGCGGCCCCCACGGCAACCGCAGGCCCGGCTCCCAGATGCACGGTGCGCCCGGCGTAGTTCGTACGCTCCCACCGCGACGCACCCCCGGGCGAACGTCGCAGCAACTCCCCGTAGACAGCGCGCGTGGCTCCCGCGCCAAGCCCGAACGCGACAGCCCTGCCGAACCTTCCGATCATGCCCGTCACCTTACGGAGACCGGCGTGCCGACCGGCGACGCGGGCACAGGGCGCGCACCGGCACGGCGGTGCCCGGCGAAGCCCTGCCGGCTAACCGTCCGCCCGCGCCGTGGCCAGCAGCTCCTCGGCATGTGCCCGAGCCGTCTCCGAGTCCTCCTGGCCGGCCAGCATCCGGGAGAGCTCGCGGATGCGGTCCTCGCCCTCCAGGACCTTGACCCCCGACCGGGTCACGGAACCGTCGTTCGTCTTCTCCACGAGGAGCTGGCGATCAGCGAAGGCCGCCACCTGCGGAAGGTGCGTGACGACCACGACCTGCGCCGACTTTGCGAGCTTGGCGAGCCGGCGGCCGATCTCGACCGCGGCCTTGCCGCCGACACCCGCGTCGACCTCGTCGAAGAGGTACGTCGGCACGGGGTCGGTGCCCGCGAAGACCACCTCGACAGCGAGCATCACGCGCGACAGCTCACCACCCGATGCGCCCTTGGCGATGGGCCGCGGCGGCGCGCCCGGGTGCGGGGCGAGCAGCAGTTCGACCTCGTCGACGCCCGTGGGCCCGTACGCGACGGTCCGCCCACCGACCTCGACGCCGTCCCCGTCCTCGGCCACCTCGGTCTGCCGGATGTCGATCGTCACGCGCGCGTGCGGCATCGCGAGGGAGGCGAGCTCGGCGGTGACCGCGGCGCCGAACCGCTCAGCGGCCTCCGCGCGGGCCTCCGTCAACGCCTCGGCGAGCCCCGCCAGTTCGTCGCGCAGAGCATCCCGCTCCGCCGTCAGCTCACCGATCCGCTCGTCGTCACCCTCGAGTTCGGTGAGCCGGACGGCGCTCTGCTCGGCCCAGGCGAGCACCGCGTCGATGTTCTCGCCGTACTTGCGCGTGAGCTGGGTGAGTGCGGCCCGCCGCTCCTCCACGGCGGCGAGCCGCAGCGGGTCGGCGTCGAGGTCGTCGGCGTACCCGGCGAGCTCCCCCGCCACATCGCCCAGCAGGATCCCGATCTCGCCGATCCGCTCGGCGAGCCCGGCGAGAGCGGGGTCGTGGGAACGAACGGCCTCCAGCGCCCGGTGAGCGCCCGCGACGAGCGTCGTGGCGTCGACGCCCTCGGGGTCCTCGGGATTGCCCGCGAGCGCGGCGTGTGCGGCCGTGGCGGCGGAGGCGAGGGCCTCCGCGTGGCCCAGCCGCTCCGCCTCGGCGGCAAGCTCGGTGTCCTCGCCGGCGCGCGGCTCGACGCCCGCGATCTCGTCGAGGCCGAAGCGCAGCATGTCGGCTTCCTGCGCACGCTCCCGCGCGCGCGTGGTGATTTCGTCGAGTTCCGCGGTGACGGCACGCAGCCTGCGGTACGCCGCCGTGTACTTGGCGAGCGGCACGGCGACCGCGTCGCCCGCGTACCGGTCGAGCGCCTGCCGCTGCCGGGACAGCTTGAGCAACCCCTGCTGATCGGTCTGGCCGTGCACGGCGACGAGCTCGTCGGCGAGTTCGGCCAGCACCCCCACGGGCACGGAGCGTCCGCCCAGATGCGCCCGCGACCGCCCCTCGGCGGAGACCGTACGGCTGATCAGCAGCGCCCCGTCGTCGAGCTCGGCGCCCGCCTCCTCGGCCCGCACGAGGGCGGACGAGTCCGCGGGTACGGTGACCCGCCCCTCGACGACCGCCGACTTGGCGCCGATCCGCACGAGGGCGGCGTCCGCGCGCCCGCCGAGCAGCAGGCCGAGGCTGGTGACCACCATCGTCTTGCCCGCACCGGTCTCGCCCGTCACGGCGGTGAAACCGGGCGACAGCTCGACGACCGCGTCGTCGATGACTCCGAGCGACCGTATCCGCATCTCCTCCAACACGGACAAGACCTTACGAGGTCGAGGCCCGGCTGTGCGACGGCCCCTGCCCCACTCCCGAGAACCCGCAGGTAGCGAAGTCCTATATCACCCGCTGGAGGACCCCACCGCTGTGGGCAGGCGCTCCGACCGCTGTGGGCATACGTTCCGCAGGGCGGAACGGGTGGGCACAGCCCACGACGGCGGGTGCCCCGAAAAAGCACAGCGCCTAGGGACACCAAGAGCCGCCCGCAGGGCTAATGCGGCGCCCCGCGCCACCCAGAAACCGGCAACGCGAACTTCGCGACCAACCGATCCGTGAACGAGGCATGGTGCAACCGAGCCAACCGCACCGGCACCGCCCCCCGGCTCACCACAACCCGCGCCCCCGGCGGCAGTTCCAGCGTCCGCCGCCCGTCACACCACAGCACCCCGTGCGGCGTATGCGTCTGCACCTCGACGGCAAGCACCGAATCCGGCGAGGTCACGAGCGGCTTGGCGAACAGCGCGTGCGCACTGATCGGCACCATGAGCAGCGCCTCGACCTCCGGCCACACCACGGGCCCGCCGGCCGAGAACGCGTACGCCGTCGACCCGGTGGGTGTCGCGCACACGATGCCGTCGCAGCCGAAGCCCGTCACCGGCCGCCCGTCGATCTCGAGGACGACCTCGAGCATCCGCTCCGCCGACATCTTCTGCACGGCGGCCTCGTTGAGGGCCCAGTCCGTGTGCACGATGTCGCCGTTGCTCTGCACGACGACGTCGACGGTCATGCGCTCCTCGACCTCGTACTCCTTCGTCACCACCCGGTCGACCACCTTCTCCAGGTCGTCCCGCTCGGCCTCCGCGAGGAACCCGACGCGCCCGAGGTTGACGCCGAGCATCGGCACACCCGAGGCCCGGGCGAACTCGGCGCCGCGCAGCAGCGTCCCGTCGCCGCCGAGCACGATCAGCAGCTCACAGCCGTCGAGGGCCTCGGGCGTGGCCTCCGGCACCAGCTCGACGGAGGGCGGGAGCGGCGGCAGGTCGGCGGCCTCCGACTCCAGTACGCGCACGCCCAGGCCGCAGCGCTGCAGCCCCTTCACGACGAGTTCGGCGCTGCGGATGGCCGCGGGCCGCCCCGTGTGGGCGAGCAGGAACACCGTACGTCCGGTCTCGGTCACCGCGGCCCCTCCGCCACTGCTCGGTCGACATCGGCCGGGTCTAGGTCGGGCGCCCCGGCACGCAGCCACAGAAAGTACTCGACGTTCCCCGAAGGACCCGGCAGCGGACTCGCCGTGACGCCCCGCACGCCGAGCCCGAGCTTGGCGGCCTGCCGCGCCACTCCGCGTACCGCTTCGGCCCGCAGCTCCGGGCTGCGTACGACGCCTCCGCTGCCCAGCCGCTCCTTGCCGACCTCGAACTGCGGCTTGACCATCAGCACCAGGTCCGCGTCGGGCGCCGCGCACCGCACCAGGGCGGGCAGCACCAGGCCGAGCGGGATGAAGGACAGATCACCGACCACCAGGTCCACGGGCTCCCCATCGATCGCGTCCAGCGTCAACTCGCGTACGTTCGTACGGTCCTTGACGATGACGCGTTCATCGCTCTGGAGCGACCAGGCAAGTTGTCCGTACCCGACGTCGACGGCGACGACCTGAGCCGCCCCCGCCCGCAGCAGGACATCGGTGAAGCCGCCCGTGGACGCACCGGCGTCCAGCGCGCGCCGCCCCTCCACCTCCAGGCCGAGCGGTACGAAGGCCTTCAGGGCGCCCGCGAGCTTGTGGCCGCCGCGCGAGACGTAGTCGGGGTCGCTGTCGTCCTTCACGACGACGATGGCCGCGGCGGTCTCCACCTGCGTGGCGGGCTTGGTCGCGGTGTTGCCGCCGACCGTCACGCGCCCGGCGGCGATCAGCTGGCTCGCATGCTCGCGTGAGCGGGCGAGCTTGCGGCGCACCAGCTCGGCGTCGAGGCGGCGGCGTGCGACTCCTGCCACGTTCGGTTCAGCTCCTGTGTCCGTAGGTATTGCCGTAGGAGGCCGGGGATCCATGGGGGTCCTCCCTGCTCGAGCCAAGCCGAGAGCTTGGGGGAGGTCCCGAGGGTCCGCGCGGTCCCGGTGGTCCGGGCGGCCCGGGAAGTCCCGGGCGCGCGTCGAGCGCGGTCAGCGCGTCGCGCAGCCCGCGGTGTACATCCTCGTACACCTCGACGTGCCCGTCCGTGGCGAGGTGGTCGGCGTCGGCCAGCCGCTCCAGCTGCGCGTCGACGTCGGCGTTGCCGGTGGGGGTGCGGGGAACGCCGAGGGGGGCGGGACCGGACGGCTCGTACGTCTCTGCCGGAACCGCCTCATCGGCCGCATGAGTCTCACGGGTCTCATGGGTTACGTCGCCGTGTGTCTCAGGCGTCACGTCGGTGGCCCCCGGCACTGAGTCGTTCATGCCCTGACGCTACCGCGAAGCGCTGGGGTACCGTCGATCGCGATGGCCACGAATGAGGAGTGCCTCAGCGCGCTCGAGAAGCTCTCCGACAACATGGCGGGCGCCGATGGTGCCGTACGCAAGGCGGCGGAGCTGGACCGCTCGCTGAGCTGCCATATCACCGACCTGGACATCACCTTCACCGGCCGCCTCAAGGGCGGCCGGATCGAGGTGCTGGACACGCTGCAGGGCGGCCCGCCGGAGAAGGCTCAGATCCGGCTCGCCATGACCGGCGACGACCTGGTCGCCCTCGTCAACGGCGAGCTGAACTTCGCGAAGGCCTGGGGGTCCGGCAGGGTGAAGCTGGAGGCGGGCCTGTTCGACCTGTTCCGCCTCAGGAGCCTGTTGTAACCGCACCGCCGCTCGTCGCGGTTGCCCGCCGCCTCCGTGCCGCCGGCACCACCAGCGGCGTACCGGTCTCCGGGTCGTCGATGACCTGGCACCGCATCCCGAACACCCGCTCGACGAGGTCCGCGGTCACGATGTCGGACGGCGCGCCCTCCGCGATGACCTCGCCGCCCCGCAGGGCGATGAGGTGGGTGGCGTACCGGGCCGCGTGGTTGAGGTCGTGCAGCACCGCGACCAGCGTCCGCCCCTGCTCCTCGTGGAGTTCTGCGCAGAGGTCGAGTACATCGATCTGGTGCTGGATGTCCAGGTATGTCGTCGGCTCGTCCAGAAGCAGCAGAGGCGTCTGCTGGGCGAGTGCCATGGCGATCCAGACGCGCTGACGCTGACCGCCGGACAGTTCGTCGACATAGCGGTCCGCCAGATCGGCGACGCCCGTCGACTCCATCGACTCACGCACGATCCGCTCGTCGTCGGACGACCACTGACGCAGCAGGCCCTGGTGCGGGTAGCGCCCCCGCGCGACCAGGTCGCCGACCGTGATCCCGTCCGGCGCGATCGACGACTGCGGCAGCAGACCGAGCGTACGGGCCACCTTCTTCGCGGGCATCGACTGGATGACCTGCCCGTCGAGCAGCACCCGGCCGTGCGCCGGCTTGAGCATCCGTGACAGCGCCCGCAGCAGCGTGGACTTGCCGCAGGCGTTGGGCCCCACGATGACGGTGAACGAGTTGTCGGGTATCTCCACCGACAGCTTCTCCGCGATGACGCGCTGGTCGTAGCCGAGGGTGACGTCGTCGGCGATGAGCCGGTTCACTGAGGCACTCCTAGAGGTGGTCTTCATGTCCGTCGGCCGGGATACGAGGGGCCGGGATGCCGACTGCCGGGATGCCGACTGCCGGGAAACCGGCAGCCGGGAAACCGGCAGCCGGGAAACCGGCAGCCGGGAGACCGGCTGCCCGGGCGGCGCGCTCGTCATATCCGTCCCGCCTTACGCTCCGTGACGAGCAGCCACAGCAGATAGACACCGCCGACCACTCCCGTCACCACGCCGACGGGCAGCTGGTCAGCGCCGAACGCCCGCTGCGAGGCCCAGTCCGCGACGATCAACAGGGCGGCGCCCATGCACATCGCGGGCACCAGGTTGGGGCCGGGCGAGCGCGTCAGGCGCCTCGAGAGCTGCGGCGCGGTGAGCGCGACGAAGCTCACGGGCCCCGCGGCGGCGGTCGCGGACGCGGTGAGCAGCACCGCGGACAGCATGAGCAGCATCCGCGTACGTTCGACGCGCACCCCGAGCGCGTACGCGACGTCGTCGCCCATCTCCAGCATGCGCAGCGGCCGCGCGTTGGCGAGGACGAGCGGTACGAGCACGGCGCACAGCGTGAGCAGCGGCCAGACCTGTTCCCAGCCACGGCCGTTGAGGGAGCCGGTCATCCATACGACGGCCCGGGCCGCGTCGACGAGATCGGCCTTCGTGAGCAGATAGCCGTTGACGGCCGTGACGACGGCCGACACACCGATGCCGACCAGGACCAGCCGGTAGCCGTGCACCCCTCGCTTCCAGGCGAGCACATAGATGGCAAGACCGGTCAGAAGGCCGCCGGCGAGCGATCCCCCGGCGACCTGGAACGCGCTGCCCTTGAACAGGACGATCATGATGAGCGCCCCCGCGGTCGACCCCTGTCCGAGGCCGAGCACGTCCGGACTGCCCAGCGGGTTGCGGGAGATGGACTGGAACAGCGCCCCGCCGAGCCCGAGCGCGGCACCCACGAGCAGTCCCACGAGGACGCGCGGCAGCCGCAGTTCGTTGACGATGAACTCCTGTCCGGCGTCGCCGTTCCCCATGAGCGTACGGATCACATCGGCGGCGGGTATGGGGAAGTCGCCGGTGCCGATGAGCACGACGCTCGCCACGAGTGCGGCCACGCTCAGCAGCACGACGACCGTGAGCGCGCGGATGTCCAGCCGGACGGAGAGCCCGCGGGAACGAACTGCCCGGATGCGCAGCGGCTGCGCGGATGCGGACCCGCTGGACCCTCGAGCTGGGGAACCGCTGCCCCCGCCGGCTGCGGACCCGGTGACCTGGCTACGTGTGGGCTTCACAGCTGCGCCGTCCTCCGCCGTCGTACGAGATAGATGAAGACCGGGCCGCCGATGACCGCGGTGACGATGCCGACCTGGAGCTCGGCGGGCCGTGCGATGATCCGGCCGATCACATCGGCACCGAGCAGCAGCACGGGCGAGAGCACGGCCGCGTACGGCAGGATCCAGCGCAGATCGGGCCCGGTGAAGGAGCGCACCGCGTGCGGCACCATCAGTCCGACGAACGCGATCGGCCCGCAGGCGGCCGTCGCGGCCCCGCAGAGCAGGGTGGCGGCGATCATGGACAGCGCGCGGGTCCGGGTCAGGTGGGCACCCAGTGCACGGGCGGTGTCGTCACCCATGGCCACGGCGTTGAGCGGCCGGGCGAGGCCCAGCGCGAGCACCGTACCCACGGCGAGGAACGGCAGGACCTGCATGATGGTCGCGTTGGTGGCCGACCCCAGGGAACCGACCGTCCAGAAGCGCATCTTGCCGAGCGCCGCATTGTCCATGATCATGACGGCCTGCAGATAGCCGCTGAGCGCCGCGGTGAGCGCGGTACCGGCGAGCGCGAGCCGCACGGGCGTGGCGCCGCGGCTGCCGCCCAGCGAGTAGACCAGCACGCCGACGATGGCGGCCCCGGCGAAGGCGAACCACACATACCCGGTCAGTGAGGTGACCCCGAAGAAGGTGATGGCGGTGACGACCGCGGCCGAGGCTCCCGCATTGATGCCGAGGAGTCCGGGATCCGCCAGCGGATTACGGGTGAGCGCCTGCAGGACGGCCCCCGCCAGTCCGAGCGCCGCCCCCACGAGCAGTCCCAGCACGGTACGGGACAGCCGCTCGCGGACGACGACGTCGCTGTACGTCCCCGAGTCCTGGAACAGACCGTGCCATACCTGGTCCACGGGCAGGTGTTTGGCGCCTATCGCGATGCTCGCCACGGCGACGGCCAGCAGCACACCGAGCGAGACGAGAAGCCCGGCGGCACGTATCGCCCGGCGATTGGGGGGCGCGGGAGCGGTCTCCGCGCGCTGTTCGGGAGGACTGTCGACCAACACCCGGTTAGGTTAGCCTACCCTGCTATTCCTCTCGATCCTCCGTCCCCCTCTCAACTCACCCTCGGCGCTTGGACTTGCTCAAAGCCCCAGCCGCGCCAGCGCCTTCGCCCCGTCAAGACGGCAAGCTCCGTCCCCGGCCACCGTCCAGGCCGCCGCACACAGCGCCCGCAGTCCGTCGACTGCCTCACCGCCACCGTCCAGCTCCAGCTCCTCCCCCGCCCTCGCCGTCCAGCCGCCGCAGCGGAACCCTCCACTGTCCGCGACGACCTCCGGCTGCCCGGTGAGCAGCCCCCGGAGATCGGTGTCGACAAACGTCGGCCGGTGCTCCGGCACGGCGGCCAGCAGCTGGGCGCCGTCCGTCACCCCCGTCAGGACGAGCAGCGAGTCCACACCCCCGTTGAACGCGCCCTCGATGTCCGTGTCCAGCCGGTCCCCGACGACCAGCGGCCGCTCGGCCCCCGTCCGCAGGATCGTCTCCCTGTGCATGGGCGGAAGCGGCTTGCCGGCGACCTGGGGCTCCGCACCCGTGGCGATCCGTACGACCTCGACCGCCGCCCCGTTGCCCGGCGCGATGCCGCGGGCGCTCGGGATGGTGAGATCGGTGTTGGACGCGAACCACGGCACGCCGCGCGCGATCGCGTAACAGGCCTCCGCGAACCGCCCCCAGGGCAGCTCAGGTCCCCCGTACCCCTGCACCACCGCCACCGGATCGTCGTCCGCCGACTCCACCGGCTCAAGACCCCGCTCCCGCAGCGCCACCCGCAGCCCGTCACCGCCGACCACCAGCACCCGCGCGCCCTGGGGCACCTGATCGCTGATGAGCCGGGCCACGGCCTGCGCCGACGTGATGACGTCCGAGGCCGATGCCGGAATCCCGAGCTCCGTCAGATGCGCGGCCACGGCGTCCGGCGTACGCAGCGCGTTGTTGGTCACGTACGCGAGGTGCATCCCGCCGTCACGCGCACGGCCGAGCGACTCCACCGCGTGGACGATCGCGTGCCCGCCCGCGTACACCACCCCGTCCAGGTCGAGCAGCGCCGTGTCGTACGCCTCGCTCAGCGCCCGCGGGCTTCCCTCGGGCCGCGTCCTGGGGGTCGGGACGGTCTGGCTCATTACGCATCTCTCCTCGTTCGGTCCCACTCCCCCGATCATCCCGCATGCCACTGACACACATACGATGCAGCAATGAACATTGCAGGCCACGCGGCACCTCCAGCAGCGGGCGGCCTCGACCTGATCCCCTTCCGGGGCGTGCGGTATGTCCCCGGGCGGGTCCGCAGCCTGGCCGCCGTCACCTCACCGCCGTACGACGTGGTCGTCCGGCCCGACGGCCTGCACCACCTGGAGTCCGCCGACCCGCACAACATCGTCCGGCTGATCCTTCCCCAGAACGGCCCCGAGACCCGCAACGAGCAGGCCGCCGACACCCTCGCCCGCTGGCTGTCGGAAGGCATCCTCGCGCCCGACCCCGAGCCCGGCCTGTACGTCTACGAGCAGCACAGCGGCGACGTGCTGCAGCGCGGCGTCATCGGCGCGCTGCGCCTGACGGAGGCGGCGGAAGGCATCGTCCTCCCGCACGAGGACGTCATGCCGCACATCGTCGCGGACCGTGCGGCCCTGATGCGCGCGACGGCCGCCAATCTGGAGCCGCTGCTGCTGACGTACCGCGGCAACGGCACCGCGCAGGGCACGACAGGCGTCAACGGAAACGGCAGCACCTCCGCCGTCGTCGAGCGCACCGTCCTGAGCCCGCCACTGCTCGCCACGACCACAGAGGACGGCTTCAGCCACCGCCTGTGGGCCGTGACCGACCCGGCCGACGTGGACGAAATCCGGTCGGATCTCGCCCGTCACCAGGCCGTGATCGCTGACGGCCACCACCGCTGGGCGACGTACCTGCGGCTGCGCGCCGAACACCCGTCCCCGGGCCCCTGGGACTTCGGCCTGGTCCTCCTGGTGGACACGGCGCGCTACCCGCTGCGCGTCCGGGCGATCCACCGCCTCCTGCACCGTCTGCCGCTCTCCGAAGCGCTCAGGGCCCTCGACAGCCACTCGGGCTCTGTCCGCGTACGCACGGTCGAGGGCCCCCTGCCGTACGCACTGGACGCCCTGGCGGAGGCCGCGAGCGAGGGCAACGCGTTCCTCCTGGCAGGCGAGGGTGCGGGCCTGGCGACAGGCGCCGAAAGCGGCCGCTTCCACCTCGTCGACCGCCTGTCTCCCGACCTCCTGGACGCGACGGTCCCACGGAACCGCCCCAAAGCCTGGCGCGCCCTCGACGCGACGGTCCTGCACTCGACCCTGCTCGACCACATCTGGCAGATCCCGGACACCCCGGAACACATCGCGTACATACACGACACGACAGCCACGATCGCCAAGGCGGAACGCGACGGCGGAACGGCCGTCCTGATGCATCCGGTCCACGAGGACGTCGTACGCGATCTCGCCCAGCAGGGCGTCACGATGCCGCGCAAGTCCACGTCGTTCGGGCCGAAACCGGCGACGGGGCTGGTGCTGCGCAGCTTGACGCACTGAGGCGCGGACTCGGCGTCGCGCGCACAAAGCCGAAGGGCGGGACCCCTACCGGGATCCCGCCCCTACGAGCTGCGCTCCGTCAGACCTGTTCGCCCTTTGAGTCGGCTTCGGGGCTGCCCGCCGTCTTCTCGTCGTCCTCGTCGTCCTGCGACTCGGTAAGGGTCTCGGGCGTGCCCTCGGGCGTGACCTCGTCCTGGGGCTCGTCCGAGTCAGCCTCGCCCTCGTATTCGCGCTCGACGACCTCGTCCCCCTCCTCGTCAAGAGCATCGACGAACTCGACGCCGTCCAGCTCGGCCAGCCGGTCGGAGGCGTCCGTGCTGCCGTCCTTGTCCGACTCGACGGCCTTCGCGAACCACTCGCGCGCCTCGGACTCACGTCCGGCCGCGAGCAGCGCGTCGGCGTACGCGTAGCGCAGACGCGCGGTCCAGGGCTGCACGGAGTTGGAGGCCAGCTCGGGGCTCTGCAGCGTGACGATGGCCGCGTCGAGCTGCCCCATGTCACGCCGGGCACCGGCTGCCACGAGCCGCATCTCGACCTGACCGGCCTTGTCGAGCTTGTGCACCTCGGGCGCACCGGCCATGTCGAGCGCCTTCTCGGGCCGCCCGAGACCACGCTCGCAGTCGGCCATCACGGGCCAGAGCTCCACGTGGCCGGTCATCCTGCGCGCGGCCCGGAACTCGGCGAGCGCCTCGCTGAACATCTGGTTCGCGTACGCGGCGAAGCCGGCAGCCTCGCGTACGGCGGCGACACGCGAGGCGAGCCGCAGCGCGACCTTCGCGTACGCGTAGGCGCCCTCGGGGTCCTCGTCGATGAGCCGGGCCACCATCACCAGGTTCCTGGCGACGTCTTCGGCAAGGGTCTTGGGCAGGCTCTGCAGCTCCTGCCGTACGTCCTTGTCGATCTCGTCGCCCGTGACGTCCTCGGGGATCGGCAGCCGCTTGATGGGCTCGCGGTCACGGTCCCTGTCGCGGTCCCGACCGCGCTCGTCACGGCCGCGCTCATCACGGAACCGGCCGCCGCCGCGCCGGTCGTCACGGCGGTCGTCCCTGCGATCGTCGCGACGGAAGCCACCGGGGCGGCCGCGACTGTCGTCCCGACGCGGGCCACGTCCGCGGTCGTCGCGTGCGCGGTCGTCACGGCCTCGGTCGTCACGGCCTCGTTCGTCACGGCCTCGTTCGTCACGGCCTCGTTCGTCACGGCCTCGTTCGTCGCGGCCTCGTTCGTCGCGGCCTCGTTCGTCGCGTCCGCGGTAACCGCCTCCGCGGCTGTCGTCGCGACGGAACCCACCACGGTCGCCACGCTGCTCGCCGCGCTCGCCGTCACGACGGTCATCACGCCGAACGTCACGGCGGTCATCACGCCGGAAACCACCGCGGTCGTCATCGCGTCGGAAGCCTCCACGGTCGCCGTCACGCCGGTCGTCCCGCCGGTCATCACGGCCCCGGAAACCACCGCGGTCGCCGTCGCGCCGGTCGTCACGGCGGAAACCGCCACGGTCACCATCGCGCCGGTCGTCCCGCCGGAAACCGCCACGATCACCATCGCGGCGGTCGTCCCGCCGGTCGTCACGGCGGAAGCCACCACGGTCACCGCGATGACCCTCACGCCGTTCGTCCCGCCGGTCATCGCGACGGAAGCCCTGCCTGTCGCCGTCCCTGCGGACGCCGCCCTCACGGTCGTCGCGACGCTCCTCACGACGCGACCCGCCAGGCCGGTCGTCACGACGGAACGCAGGACGTCCACCGCGGTCGTCCCTGCGGTCGTCACGGGGGCGGTAACCGCCTCCGCGGCTGTCGTCGCGACGGAACCCACCACGGTCGCCACGCTGCTCGCCGCGCTCGCCGTCACGACGGTCATCACGCCGAACGTCACGGCGGTCATCACGGCGGAAGCCACCGCGGTCGTCATCGCGTCGGAAACCGCCACGTCGGTCGTCCCGCCGGTCGTCACGACGGAAGCCGCCACGATCACCGCGGTCGCCCTCGCGCCGGTCGTCCCTGCGGTCGTCGCCGCGCTCACCGAAGCGCCGGCCGCCACGGTCGCGGTCGTCACGGCGGCCATAGCCCCCGCGGTCTCCATAGCCACCACGATCACCGTCGCGGCGCGGTTCCCCGCGGTATCCGCCGCGGTCACCACTGTCCCGGCGGCGCTGGTCGCGCTCCGGTCGATCGTCGGGAGAGTTGGTGGACATCGGTGGCTCCTGTCTGCGGTACCGCATTCATTCTTGCGCACCCGGCTACTCAGTGCGCGCTTGGAAAAACAAAAAGGACCTCTGGTCCCAGCATGAACGCTGGGACCAGAGGTCCTCCAAAGATTGTTCGGCGGCGTCCTACTCTCCCACAGGGTCCCCCCTGCAGTACCATCGGCGCTGAAAGGCTTAGCTTCCGGGTTCGGAATGTAACCGGGCGTTTCCCTCACGCTATGACCACCGAAACCCTATTGGTTTCGAGCGAACAAGCACACTCTTCAGTTGGATGTTCTACTCAAAGCCGGCAACGGTCGTTGCCTCAGAACTAACACAGTGGACGCGAGCAACTGAGGACAAGCCCTCGGCCTATTAGTACCAGTCAACTCCACCCATTACTGGGCTTCCATATCTGGCCTATCAACCCAGTCGTCTACTGGGAGCCTTACCCCATCAAGTGGGTGGGAGTCCTCATCTCGAAGCAGGCTTCCCGCTTAGATGCTTTCAGCGGTTATCCCTCCCGAACGTAGCCAACCAGCCATGCCCTTGGCAGAACAACTGGCACACCAGAGGTTCGTCCGTCCCGGTCCTCTCGTACTAGGGACAGCCCTTCTCAAGACTCCTACGCGCACAGCGGATAGGGACCGAACTGTCTCACGACGTTCTAAACCCAGCTCGCGTACCGCTTTAATGGGCGAACAGCCCAACCCTTGGGACCGACTCCAGCCCCAGGATGCGACGAGCCGACATCGAGGTGCCAAACCATCCCGTCGATATGGACTCTTGGGGAAGATCAGCCTGTTATCCCCGGGGTACCTTTTATCCGTTGAGCGACGGCGCTTCCACAAGCCACCGCCGGATCACTAGTCCCGACTTTCGTCCCTGCTCGACCCGTCGGTCTCACAGTCAAGCTCCCTTGTGCACTTACACTCAACACCTGATTGCCAACCAGGCTGAGGGAACCTTTGGGCGCCTCCGTTACTCTTTAGGAGGCAACCGCCCCAGTTAAACTACCCATCAGACACTGTCCCTGATCCGGATCACGGACCCAGGTTAGACATCCAGCACGACCAGACTGGTATTTCAACGACGACTCCACCCGAACTGGCGTCCGAGTCTCAAAGTCTCCCAGCTATCCTACACAAGCCGAACCGAACACCAATATCAAACTGTAGTAAAGGTCCCGGGGTCTTTCCGTCCTGCTGCGCGAAACGAGCATCTTTACTCGTAGTGCAATTTCACCGGGCCTATGGTTGAGACAGTCGAGAAGTCGTTACGCCATTCGTGCAGGTCGGAACTTACCCGACAAGGAATTTCGCTACCTTAGGATGGTTATAGTTACCACCGCCGTTTACTGGCGCTTAAGTTCTCAGCTTCGCCATGACGAATCATGACTAACCGGTCCCCTTAACGTTCCAGCACCGGGCAGGCGTCAGTCCGTATACATCGCCTTACGGCTTCGCACGGACCTGTGTTTTTAGTAAACAGTCGCTTCTCGCTGGTCTCTGCGGCCACCCCCAGCTCACCAAGTAAATTGGATCACCAAGTGTGGCCCCCCTTCTCCCGAAGTTACGGGGGCATTTTGCCGAGTTCCTTAACCATAGTTCACCCGAACGCCTCGGTATTCTCTACCTGACCACCTGAGTCGGTTTAGGGTACGGGCCGCCATGAAACTCGCTAGAGGCTTTTCTCGACAGCATAGGATCATCCACTTCACCACAATCGGCTCGGCATCAGGTCTCAGCCTTGATGAGCGGCGGATTTACCTACCACTCGGCCTACACCCTTACCCCGGGACAACCACCGCCCGGGATGGACTACCTTCCTGCGTCACCCCATCACTCACCTACTACCAGCTCGGGTCACCGGCTCCACCACTCCCCTCAACTCCGAAGAGATCAGGGCGGCTTCACGGGCTTAGCATCACTGGATTCGATGTTTGACGCTTCACAGCGGGTACCGGAATATCAACCGGTTATCCATCGACTACGCCTGTCGGCCTCGCCTTAGGTCCCGACTTACCCTGGGCAGATCAGCTTGACCCAGGAACCCTTAGTCAATCGGCGCACACGTTTCCCACGTGTGTATCGCTACTCATGCCTGCATTCTCACTCGTGAACCGTCCACCACTGCCTTCCGGCGCGGCTTCACCCGGCACACGACGCTCCCCTACCCATCACAGTCCCCGTTGGGGGTATGTACTGCAATGACACGACTTCGGCGGTACGCTTGAGCCCCGCTACATTGTCGGCGCGGAATCACTAGACCAGTGAGCTATTACGCACTCTTTCAAGGGTGGCTGCTTCTAAGCCAACCTCCTGGTTGTCTCTGCGACTCCACATCCTTTCCCACTTAGCGTACGCTTAGGGGCCTTAGTCGATGCTCTGGGCTGTTTCCCTCTCGACCATGGAGCTTATCCCCCACAGTCTCACTGCCGCGCTCTCACTTACCGGCATTCGGAGTTTGGCTAAGGTCAGTAACCCGGTAGGGCCCATCGCCTATCCAGTGCTCTACCTCCGGCAAGAAACACACGACGCTGCACCTAAATGCATTTCGGGGAGAACCAGCTATCACGGAGTTTGATTGGCCTTTCACCCCTAACCACAGGTCATCCCCCAGGTTTTCAACCCTGGTGGGTTCGGTCCTCCACGACCTCTTACAGCCGCTTCAACCTGCCCATGGCTAGATCACTCCGCTTCGGGTCTTGAGCGCGCTACTATATCGCCCTATTCGGACTCGCTTTCGCTACGGCTTCCCCACACGGGTTAACCTCGCAACACACCGCAAACTCGCAGGCTCATTCTTCAAAAGGCACGCAGTCACGAGACAAGCACAAGTGCTTGTCCGACGCTCCCACGGCTTGTAGGCACACGGTTTCAGGTACTATTTCACTCCCCTCCCGGGGTACTTTTCACCATTCCCTCACGGTACTATCCGCTATCGGTCACCAGGGAATATTTAGGCTTAGCGGGTGGTCCCGCCAGATTCACACGGGATTTCTCGGGCCCCGTGCTACTTGGGTGTCTCTTAAACGAGCCGCTGATGTTTCGACTACGGGGGTCTTACCCTCTACGCCGGACCTTTCGCATGTCCTTCGCCTACATCAACGGTTTCTGACTCGTCCCACGGCCGGCAGACCGTAGAAAAGAGATCCCACAACCCCCTGCATGCAACCCCTGCCGGGTCTCACACATACAAGGTTTAGCCTCATCCAGTTTCGCTCGCCACTACTCCCGGAATCACGGTTGTTTTCTCTTCCTGCGGGTACTGAGATGTTTCACTTCCCCGCGTTCCCTCCACATGCCCTATGTGTTCAGGCATGGGTGACAGCCCATGACGACTGCCGGGTTTCCCCATTCGGAAACCCCCGGATCAAAGTCTGGTTGACGACTCCCCGGGGACTATCGTGGCCTCCCACGTCCTTCATCGGTTCCTGGTGCCAAGGCATCCACCGTGCGCCCTTAAAAACTTGGCCACAGATGCTCGCGTCCACTGTGCAGTTCTCAAACAACGACCAACCACCCGTCACAACCCGCCGAAACGGATCTTTACCGGGGCCGGCATACCGAAGGAACGAGCATTCAGCCCGTGCCCTCAGACACCCAACAGCGTGCCCGACACACTCCCCGCTCCCCTCAACGTTCCACGCTCAAAGAGCAGTACTGGAAGGAGAAGACGATCAAGTGTGCCGAATAATCAACGTTCCACCCATGAGCTAACCACCGTCGATCGTTCGCCGACGTAGTGGCTCTGGACCACCAAGCAAGCTTGGCGGCCTAGATGCTCCTTAGAAAGGAGGTGATCCAGCCGCACCTTCCGGTACGGCTACCTTGTTACGACTTCGTCCCAATCGCCAGTCCCACCTTCGACAGCTCCCTCCCACAAGGGGTTGGGCCACCGGCTTCGGGTGTTACCGACTTTCGTGACGTGACGGGCGGTGTGTACAAGGCCCGGGAACGTATTCACCGCAGCAATGCTGATCTGCGATTACTAGCAACTCCGACTTCATGGGGTCGAGTTGCAGACCCCAATCCGAACTGAGACAGGCTTTTTGAGATTCGCTCCACCTCGCGGTTTCGCAGCTCATTGTACCTGCCATTGTAGCACGTGTGCAGCCCAAGACATAAGGGGCATGATGACTTGACGTCGTCCCCACCTTCCTCCGAGTTGACCCCGGCAGTCTCCTGTGAGTCCCCATCACCCCGAAGGGCATGCTGGCAACACAGAACAAGGGTTGCGCTCGTTGCGGGACTTAACCCAACATCTCACGACACGAGCTGACGACAGCCATGCACCACCTGTATACCGACCACAAGGGGGCGACCATCTCTGGCCGTTTCCGGTATATGTCAAGCCTTGGTAAGGTTCTTCGCGTTGCGTCGAATTAAGCCACATGCTCCGCTGCTTGTGCGGGCCCCCGTCAATTCCTTTGAGTTTTAGCCTTGCGGCCGTACTCCCCAGGCGGGGAACTTAATGCGTTAGCTGCGGCACCGACGACGTGGAATGTCGCCAACACCTAGTTCCCACCGTTTACGGCGTGGACTACCAGGGTATCTAATCCTGTTCGCTCCCCACGCTTTCGCTCCTCAGCGTCAGTAATGGCCCAGAGATCCGCCTTCGCCACCGGTGTTCCTCCTGATATCTGCGCATTTCACCGCTACACCAGGAATTCCGATCTCCCCTACCACACTCTAGTCTGCCCGTATCGAATGCAGACCCGGGGTTAAGCCCCGGGCTTTCACATCCGACGTGACAGACCGCCTACGAGCTCTTTACGCCCAATAATTCCGGACAACGCTTGCGCCCTACGTATTACCGCGGCTGCTGGCACGTAGTTAGCCGGCGCTTCTTCTGCAGGTACCGTCACTCTCGCTTCTTCCCTGCTGAAAGAGGTTTACAACCCGAAGGCCGTCATCCCTCACGCGGCGTCGCTGCATCAGGCTTTCGCCCATTGTGCAATATTCCCCACTGCTGCCTCCCGTAGGAGTCTGGGCCGTGTCTCAGTCCCAGTGTGGCCGGTCGCCCTCTCAGGCCGGCTACCCGTCGTCGCCTTGGTGAGCCACTACCTCACCAACAAGCTGATAGGCCGCGGGCTCATCCTGCACCGCCGGAGCTTTCCACCCGAGAAGATGCCTTCCCAGGTAATATCCGGTATTAGACCCCGTTTCCAGGGCTTGTCCCAGAGTGCAGGGCAGATTGCCCACGTGTTACTCACCCGTTCGCCACTAATCCACCCCGAAGGGCTTCATCGTTCGACTTGCATGTGTTAAGCACGCCGCCAGCGTTCGTCCTGAGCCAGGATCAAACTCTCCGTGAATGTTTTCCCGACTGCGCCTAATTAAAGACTGCGGGCCGACACCACGAGAGCGGAACGGCCAGGCGGAATAAGCCCGGCCGTTCACAGCGTCCTCGCTGTGTTATTTCAAAGGAACCTCGCCCCAGCCGAACCGGCCGGAGACGGGGTATCAACATATCTGGCGTTGATTTTTGGCACGCTGTTGAGTTCTCAAGGAACGGACGCTTCCTTTGTACTCACCCGAGAGACTCTCTCAGGCTTTCCTCCGGGCGCTTCCCTTCGGTCTTGCGTTTCCGACTCTATCAGATCGTTTTCCGATCCGATTCCCTGTCGGCGGGCATCCCGTAAGCGGGATATTCACGCTGTGTCTTTTCGGCCTCGCGGCCTTTCGACATTCACTACGTTAGCCGATTCTCCCGGCTGCTCATAATTGAGCTTCGCGAGCTCAGATTCCGGCACACAAAAGGCACAGGAAATAAGCACCCGCTGATGGGGAGTCCTTGCTGAGTAGTGGGGTTTGGCCGCTTCCGGCTGCTGGCTGAACGCCGTACCCGGTTCAAGCGGCTCGGGCTACGTTACGCCCCGCCCAGGGGCGAGTCAAGTTCGGCGCCGGCGCGGCGTGTGGGCCCGATATGGGCTGACCGTGGGGTCGTTGGCGATCCAGTAGCGCCAGGGGTGGGCCTCTCCGTCGCCACCGTCGCCGGCGACTCCGGTACGGGGACCATTGCGGACCTGGTCAGGACGTACGGGCGTTCCCGTGAGGATGCTGAGCGGGGCGTCGGCGCCCGCACATATGTCGCTGCCGTCGAGCGCCCGGTCCACGCCCAGAGCCGTCGCCAGTCGTGCCGGACCTTTGGCCAGTTCCTTGTCGGTGCGGGCCGAGAGTCGACGTTTGCGGGCGAGGTCGGCGCCCTCCGTGATCTCGCCGGCGCGGAGCAGGACCGCGCTCGCCATGCCTTCCGGGCCGCAGACCAGATTCATGCAGTGCCACATGCCGTAGGTGAAGTAGACGTACACGTGACCAGGCGGACCGAACATCACGTCGTTGCGGGCGGTGCGGCCGCGGTAGGCATGGGAGCCCGGGTCCTCCGTACCCGCGTATGCCTCGACCTCCGTGAGGCGGAGTTCGATCGGGCCCTCCGGGGTGTTGCGCACGAGAATGCGGCCCAGCAGGTCCGGTGCGACCTGCAGGACGGGGCGGTCGAAGAACTCCTGGCTGAGGGGCGTACGGTCGGGGGCCGTGATCATGGCGTACGAGCGTAGTGCAACCGGTGTGCACGCGCGGGTGGCCATGGGCCCTGCTGCTTGCCAGGGTGATGGCTCGGAACCGGCCGGGGTCCGGTCGCGTTTCTAAGGATCAAGGGCCCGAGGATCAAGGATCAGTGATCAGGGATCGCGTCTGGCCGACAGGCGCCTCCCGGGGAGGAGAGATATGGGGTTCAAGAGGCTGCTGGCGAGCCTGGGAGCTGGTGGGGCGTCGGTCGAGACGGTCCTGACCGAGGTCAATGTGGTGCCGGGCGGTGTCGTCCAGGGCGAGGTGCGGATCCAGGGTGGGTCCGTCGACCAGGAGATCGAGGGGCTGTCGGTCGGTCTTCAGGCCCGGGTCGAGGTCGAGGGGGGTGACCAGGAGGTCAAGCAGGACATCGAGTTCACGAAGATGCGGCTCGGTGGTGCCTTCTCGCTGCAGGCGGGCGCGGTGCACGCGGTGCCGTTCGGGCTCTCCATTCCCTGGGAGACGCCGATCACGAGCTTCGCCGGGCGTCAGCTGCCCGGCATGAACATCGGCGTCACCACCGAGCTGCAGATCGCGCGGGCCGTGGACTCCGGTGATCTCGACCCGATCGTCGTGCATCCTCTGCCGGCGCAGCAGGCGATTCTGGACGCCTTCGGGCAGCTCGGGTTCCGGTTCAGGAGCGCGGACATGGAGCGCGGTCACATCCGGGGTACGCGGCAGCAGTTGCCGTTCTACCAGGAGATCGAGTTCGTGCCGCCGGAGCAGTACCGCGGGCTGAACCAGGTCGAGTTGAGCTTCGTCGCGGACGACCGTGAGATGGACGTCATCCTGGAGATGGACAAGAAGCCGGGCCTCTTCAGTGAGGGCAGCGACTCGTACAAGGCGTTCAGGGTCGGTCTGCACGACTTCCAGGGGACCGACTGGGCGGCGTACCTCAATGAGTGGCTGTCCCAGGTCGGCAGCCGTCGCAACTGGTTCTAGGCTCGGGCGGGAGACATCGCCGATCCAGGAGGTACAGACGTGACCGAGCTCAAGAGGCCGCCGCTTCCGCATGACTTCCATCCGCCGGTGCCCTCGTTCACGGTGGTGAGCGAGGACGTCGAGCCGGGCGCGGTGCTGAAGGACGCTCAGGTCTACGCGGCCGGGAACACCTCGCCGCATCTGCGGTGGGAGGGTTTCCCGCCGGAGACCAAGAGCTTCGCCGTGACGTGCTTCGACCCGGACGCCCCGACGGGCAGCGGGTTCTGGCACTGGACGGTGTTCGACATCCCGGTGTCCGTGACGGAGCTTCCGACGGGTGCGGGCAGCGGCAAGTTCGAGGGGCTGCCCGAGGGCGCGATCCAGGTGCGGAACGACTACGGGACGAAGGACTTCGGGGGCGCCGCGCCGCCGCCCGGGGACCCGGCGCACCGTTATGTGTTCACCGTGTACGCGGTGGACCAGGAGAAGCTCGGTCCGGACTCCGACGCGTCGCCCGCCGTAGTCGGGTTCAACCTGCGCTTCCACACCCTGGCGCGTGCACAGCTGATCGGTGAGTACGCGTCCCAGGCCGAGGGATAACCACCCCAGGCCGAGGGATAACCATCGCGCGCCGAGGGACAGGCGTCCGTCACGCGACAGACGCCCCGTCGAACTGAAGGTTCACAGAACGTTTGCCCGCCTCTGGTCTTGGAATTGATCAGAGGCGGGCATTTTTGTTGCCGGGGGCCCGGGGATCTGCGGTGGTAGTGGTGTGGTCGCAGTCCCCCGGGAGGCACAGATATTGCGTTGTCCATCTCGGCGTGCCCGGCCAGAGTTGATCCCAGCCCGCCAGGGGGTGGGCCGGTGCACACGGGAGGTGGGCTGGATGCGGGACACGCTGGTGCTGAACGCGAGCTTTGAGCCGCTGTCGACGGTGACGTTGAACCGAGCCGTCGTTCTGGTGCTTCAGGACAAGGCCGTCGTCGAGCAGGCCCACCCCGAACTCCGTATGCGCGCGGCCGCGGTGGATCTTCCCGTGCCGCGGGTGATCAGACTCTGCAGGTATGTGAGGGTGCCCTTCCGAAGACAAGCGCCGTGGTCGCGGCGCGGTGTTCTCGTACGGGACCAGCACAGGTGCGCGTACTGCGGAAGGCGGGCGACGACCGTGGACCACGTGGTGCCGCGGTCGCAGGGTGGCGCTGACTCCTGGCTGAACACGGTGGCCTCGTGCGCGGAGGACAACCACCGCAAGGCGGACCGTACGCCGGAGCAGGCCGGTATGCCGTTGCTGCGGGAGCCGTTCGAGCCGACTCCTGCGGACGCGATGCTGCTGGCGCTGGGGCATGACGATCTGGAGTCGCTGCCGGAGTGGATGGCGCAGCCGGCTGCGTGACCGCAAGCAGGAAGACGACATGAAGGTGCCCCGCCTTCCCTGGAGGCGGGGCACCTTCATGTCCTAGTCGATGCGCGGCTGCTCTCGGCGCTCGGTGCCTGTGCCGTTGCCGTTCTGCTTGCCCGAACCCCCGGTCGTCGGGCCGAAGTTGCCGATGGCGCCCGACAGGCCCTTGAGGGCGTCGCCGATCTCGCTGGGCACGATCCAGAGCTTGTTGGCGTCGCCTTCGGCGATCTTCGGGAGCATCTGGAGGTACTGGTAGGAGAGGAGCTTCTGGTCGGGGTCTCCGGCGTGGATCGCCTCGAAGACCGTACGGACGGCCTGCGCCTCGCCCTCGGCGCGCAGCGCTGCGGCCTTGGCCTCACCCTCTGCGCGCAGGATCGCGGACTGCTTCTCACCCTCGGCGGTGAGGATCTGCGACTGGCGGATACCTTCGGCGGTGAGGATGGCGGCGCGCTTGTCACGGTCGGCGCGCATCTGCTTCTCCATCGAGTCCTGGATGGAGGTGGGCGGCTCGATGGCCTTGAGCTCGACGCGGTTGACGCGGATGCCCCACTTGCCGGTGGCCTCGTCGAGGACGCCGCGCAGGGCCGCGTTGATCTCCTCACGGGAGGTGAGCGTCCGCTCGAGGTCCATGCCGCCGATGATGTTGCGGAGGGTGGTGACGGTGAGCTGCTCGATCGCCTGGATGTAGCTGGCGACTTCGTAGGTCGCGGCACGGGCGTCGGTCACCTGGTAGTAGATGACCGTGTCGATGTTGACGACCAGGTTGTCCTGGGTGATCACCGGCTGGGGCGGGAAGGGTACGACCTGCTCGCGGAGGTCGATGCGGTTGCGGATGGAGTCGATGAACGGGACGACGATGTTCAGGCCCGCGTTCAGCGTTCTCGTGTAGCGGCCGAAGCGCTCGACGATTGCGGCACTTGCCTGTGGGATGACCTGGATGGTCTTGATCAGGGCGATGAAGACCAGCACCACCAGAATGATCAGGACGATGATGATCGGTTCCATCGTGGCTCCCCGTACCCTTCTTGACTCGTCATGTCCGCTGGATCCCAAGGGTGTTGAGGTACCTCGGGGTCCTGAAGATCTTGCTGGTCGAGTCTGTCAGAACGCCGCCTGCGACGGGAGGCGTTCGGTCACATGACGTGACATCACACTCGAGGTCACGCCCCGGATCACCACGTCACATGACGACCGCGGTGGCGCCGTCGATGTCCACGACGTCCACTTCCTGGCCCACCTCGTAGGTCTGCCCGGTGTCCAGGGCGCGTGCCGACCAGACCTCGCCGGCGAGTTTGATCCGGCCTCCGGACCCGTCCACGCGCTCGAGCACGACGGCCTGTCTGCCCTTCAACGCCTCCACGCCGGTGGCCAGTTGGGGGCGCTGTGCCAGGTGCCGGGCAGCGATCGGGCGTACGAGCGCGATCAGGGCGACCGAGACGACGGCGAAGACGAGGACCTGGAGCACGATGCCGCCGTCGAGACTCGCGGTCACGGCGGCGGCGACGGCACCCACGGCGAGCATGCCGAACTCGGGCATCGCGGTCAGTACGAGCGGAATTCCCAGTGCGGCCGCGCCAATGAGCCACCACACCCACGCATCGATGTCCACATGGTCATGGTAGGACCGCGAGTCTTCCGCGGACAGGGGCCCGGTCGGGTCGCGCGGCCGGGTCAGGACAGGGGCAGGCCCTGTGCGGTCCAGCGGTCGCCGTTCTGCTCGACGACCAGGGGGAGGCCGAAGCAGTGGGAGAGGTTGCGGGAGGTGAGCTCGAGTTCCAGCGGGCCCGCGGCGATGACCTTGCCCTGGCGGATCATGAGGACGTGGGTGAAGCCGGGGGCGATCTCCTCGACATGGTGCGTGACCATGATCATCGAGGGTGCGAGGGGGTCGCGGGCGAGGCGGCCGAGGCGGCGTACGAGGTCCTCGCGGCCGCCGAGGTCCAGGCCCGCCGCCGGCTCGTCGAGGAGGAGCAGCTCCGGGTCGGTCATCAGCGCGCGGGCGATCAGGGTGCGCTTGCGCTCGCCCTCGGAGAGCGTGCCGAACTTGCGGTCCAGGTAGTCGCTCATGCCGAGGCGGTCGAGGAAGGCGCGGGCGCGCTGCTCGTCGACGTCCTCGTAGTCCTCGTGCCAGCCGGCGGTCATGCCGTATGCGGCGGTGAGCACGGTCTGGAGGACGGTCTGGCGCTTGGGAAGCTTCTCGGCCATGGCGATGCCGGCCATGCCGATGCGCGGGCGGAGTTCGAAGACGTCGACCTTGCCGAGGGTCTCGCCGAGGATGGTGGCGGAGCCCTTGGTCGGGAAGAGGTAGCTGGACGCGACATTCAGGAGGGTCGTTTTTCCGGCGCCGTTCGGGCCGAGGATCACCCAGCGCTCCCCCTCCTTCACCGACCAGGAGACCTGGTCCACCAGAGCCCGGCCCTCGCGGACCACGGATACGTCCTCCAGCTCCAGTACATCGCTCATGAGCGCACTGTCTCCCATTGCAGTCTCGGCTGTCGCGTGCGCCTGTGGGCGCAGCCCCCAGGGAAAAACCTACGCCACCGGTCGTGCGGTCCGGCCGCTAGCCCGGTCCTTAGGCTGGGTGCATGCTCTCGGAACCACGCTCAGGACGGCTGGCCGCATGGGGAAATGCCCTTTTGGCCGGGTTTGTTGCACCGGATGACGCCGCGGACGCGATTGTCGGCGATGACGCGATCCATCGGGTGGAGGGGCTCCCCGGGGAGACGTCTCCGGTCGGGCTGACGCTCGCGCTGGGGCGGCTGCGCGCCCTGGGTACGACGGGCCTGCGGGTCGCGCTGCCCGCGCCCGGGCATCCGCTGGGGCTGAGCGGACCGCCCGAGTTCAACGCGCGGGCGCTCGATGCGGAGGAGGCGGTGGTCTGCCAGGGCGCCGCGCTGGGCCTCGTACCGGAGGTGTACGAGGTGGGGCCCGACGGCGATGTCCATGTGGAGGTCGTCTGGCACTGCCTGCCCGTACGGGAGGCTCCGCCGGCCGATGTGCCCTCGCTCGGGGAGGCCGAACGGGAGCTGGCGGAGGCGCTGCGGGAGGCGACGGCGGTGCTGTCGCGGCTCGACGTCGCCGGCTCGGGTCCTGTCGCGGAGGCGGCGATCGATGCGTACCGGGCGCGGGCCGAGCGGGGTCGCGAGGTGCTCGCGCCGGGGTATCCGCCGCGGGCGGTACGGGTCCTGGAGCTGGCGCAGCGCGTGGGGCTGCTGATCTCGGTGGCCTACGAGAACGGGCACGGCGGGGCTGTGAGCGCGTCGGAGATGGCGGCGCGGGCCCAGGCTCTGCGGCCCGTGGAGCGCACGGCGCGCCGGGCGCAGGTGGCGGCGTACAACGCGTACGTGGAGGAGCGGGAGCGGGGGTGAGCGGTGCCGGGGAAGTGCGGGTGCGTTCCCGCGCCCGCCGCGGCAGCGGCTTGTGTCAACAGCGGGTGCGTGCTCTGGGGGTCCCCCCGGCCGGAGGCTGGGGGAGTGCCGGACGAAGGTCCTCGATGGGGCATCTCCCACGCCCTTAAGGCAATGGGGAGGAGCTACTGGGGCCTTTGGCCGGTGCGGCGAGTGGGGACACCTCCCACGCCCTTGAGGCAGTGAGGGAGCGTGCCGGGCGGCGTGGGGCGTGGGGGCGTGCCTGAACTTCCCCGGGCCGCTCTGGACGCGAAGAGCCCCGCGAACCCGCTGAGGTTCGCGGGGCCCGAGACCCGAGAGGGGTGCGTCAGCTGTTCGACCCCTGGTTGTCGGACGTCGGGTTGAGCAGACCGACCACGTTGATGCTGTTGCCGACGACATTGGCGGGGACGTGAACCGGGAGCTGAATGACGTTGCCCGAGAGGATGCCGGGCGATCCGGTGGCCGCGCCGCTGGCGTTGGCGTCCGCGACCGCGGCCCCCGCGGACGCGCCCGCGGCGATACCGGCGACGGCGATGGTCAGGGCTGCCTTCTTGGCGATGTTCATGGGAAGCGTTCCTCCTGCTGAGCGTTTCGACCCCGTCCACGGGGTCGCATGCACTGGGGAACGGAGCCGTCGGCCCGATGGCACGGGAGGGGCGGTCGATGTACCCAGAAGGCGCACACAACGGCACGGAACAGACCAATAAGCGGATCATGCTCCCGGGAACGCGGACCGGCCCCCGAGTTGAATCCTCTGGGGGCCGGTGGTGGTCAGCGATTGACCTGAGGTGCTTGTCAGCCGTTGAACCCGTAGTTACCGAAGGCGGGGTTCAGGGCCCCGACGACGTTCACGGTGTTGCCGACCGCGTTCACCGGGACGTGCACCGGCGCCTGGATCAGGTTGCCCGAACCGATACCCGGGGAGTGGCTGGCGCTGCCGCCCGCGTGCGCACCCTCGGTAGCGGAGGCGAGACCGGCACCGGCGGCGACCAGGCCCCCCGCCACCATCGTGACAGCCATGGCCTTCTTCAGGTTCTTCACTTTCTTGGACCCTCCTAGCGATCACTGCGGCCAAGTACCGCAGCACGCCTGGAGAACGGCCGGGGGCCCAGGCGGGATACGCCATCAGAGGGACATCCACACGACAGTATGAATCTCAGCCTGGAATGGAACCGTCCGCGTCACCACTCGCTGCCTGCCCTGCCATGCGAGGTCAGCAGGACGATCGGCTGCGGAGATCAGCCGGTCACGCCGTGCCGTACGGCCCAGAGCGCGGCCTGGGTGCGGTCCGCAAGGTCGAGCTTCATCAGGATGTTCGACACGTGCGTCTTGACCGTCTTCTCGGAGAGGACGAGGGCGCGGGCTATCTCCCGGTTGGAGCGCCCGTCCGCGATCAGGCCCAGCACCTCCCGCTCCCGCTCGGTGAGCGAGCCGCCCCTCCCCTGGCTGTTGCCCGTCTCCTCCTGGGACAGCAGGGCGCCGGCGACCTCCGGCTGGAGCAGCACATGGCCGGCGTGGACGGAGCGGATGGCTCCGGCGAGCGCGTCCGGGTCGATGTCCTTGTAGACGTACCCGGCGGCGCCCGCGCGCAGGGCGGGGACGACCGTGCGCTGCTCGGTGAAGCTGGTGACGATGAGCACGCGCGCGGGGTTGTCGAGTTCGCGGAGTTTCCGCAGGGCCTCGATGCCGTCCATGCCCGGCATCTTGACGTCCATCAGGACGACGTCCGGTTTCAGCTGCTCGGCCTGGGCGACGCCTTCGGCGCCGTCGGCCGCCTCTCCCACGACCTCGATGTCGTCCTGCACCTCGAGGAAGGTGCGCAGCCCGCGGCGGACCACCTGGTGGTCGTCGACGAGCAGGACCTTGATCGGGTCAGCCACCGGGAACCTCCATCTCGATCGTGGTGCCCTTGCCGGGCGCCGATTCCACGGTCAGCGCCCCGCCGACGCCGCTTGCCCGGTCGCGCATCGACACGAGGCCCAGGTGGCGCCCCGCCCGTCGTATCGCACGGGGCTCGAAGCCGCTGCCGTCGTCGGTGACCCGGAGCACCGCGCCCGGGCCGCGTTTGGCGAGGAGAACGTCCACGCGCTCGGCGCCGGAGTGGCGTAGCGCGTTGTGCAGGGCTTCCTGGGCGACCCGCAGCATGGCCTCCTCCTGCGCGGCGGGCAGGGCGCGCACTCCGCCGGACGCGAAGGTGACCCGTGCGGAGTGGGCGCGGTCCAGGACCTGGACCTGGGTGCGCAGGGTGGCGACCAGGCCGTCCTCGTCGAGGGCGGCGGGGCGCAGCTCGACGACGGCGGCGCGCAGTTCGTCCGCGGCCTCCGCGGCGAGCGCCGCCACGTGCTGCAGCTCGCCCTTGGCGCGCGACGGGTCGCGGTCGACCAGGGTGGTCGCGGCCTGGGCGGTCAGACGCAGGGAGAAGAGCTTCTGGCTGACGGCGTCGTGCAGCTCATGGGCGAGGCGGGAGCGCTCCTCGGCGATGGTGAGCTCGCGGCTGCGCTCGTACAGCCGGGCGTTGGTGAGCGCGATGGCGGCGTGCTGGGCGAGGATCGACAGCAGCTCCTCGTCCTCCTCGGTGAAGCCGCAGCCGCCTTGGGGCTTGGGGCACCTCTTGTTGGCGAGGAAGAGTGCGCCGATGGTCTCGTCGCCGTCGCGGATGGGCAGGCCGAGGAAGTCGGACATGTCCGGGTGGGCGGACGGCCAGCCCTCGAAGCGGGGGTCCTGACGTACGTCGGCGAGGCGCTGGGGCCTCGCCTCGTGCAGCATCGCGGCGAGGATGCCGTGCTGGCGCGGGAGCGGGCCGATGGCCTTCCACTGCTCGTCGCTGACCCCGTCGACCACGAACTGCGCGAAGCCGCCGTGGTCGTCCGGCACGCCGAGCGCCGCGTACTCCGCGTCGAGCAGCTCGCGGGCCGAGGCGACGATCGTCTTGAGGACGTCGCGCACCTCGAGGTGTCTGCTCATGGCCAGCAGCGCGGAACTCACCGCGTACAGGCCGGACCGGGGGCCGTGACTCATGCCTTCACCGTACCGGCGCGGTGTGACAGGGCGTATCGGACCTGTGGCGGCAGCCGCCTAGGGCCCTGGGCTTAGGGCGAAGGGCCCTGGCATGCCCGGGCCCGGGTACGAGGCGCCGGCGGCGGGTCCGTTCCTACGTTGAAGGCGGCCGAAGGGCCGATCCGAGGCGGCCGCCGGGACGGCGGTGCCTGGTGCGACGAGGGGACGGACGTCATGCCGGTGGCGATCACCACGGGGGCTTCGAGGGGGTTCGGGCGTGCACTGAGCGCTGCCCTGGCCGAGCGGGGCTGGGACCTCGTACTGGATGCGCGGTCCGCTGGACCGCTGGAGACGACGGCGCAGGAACTGCGGAAGCACGGAACGCACGTGGTGGCCCTGGCGGGGGACGTCACCGACGCCGGACACAGGGGTGCGCTGGTGGCCGCCGCACGCGGGCTCGGCGGCCTCGATCTGCTCGTGAACAACGCGGGGATCCTGGGTACGGAGCCGCTGGTTCGGCTCGACAGCCATCCGCTGGACGGCTTCCGGGCCGCGCTGGAGACCAATGTGGTGGCGCCTCTGGGGCTGCTGCAGGAGGCACTGCCCCTGCTGCGCGTGGCGCCCGCCGGTACCGTGATCAATCTGAGTTCGGACGCCGCGGTGGAGGCGTACCGGACGTGGGGCGCCTACGGAGCGACGAAGGCGGCCCTGGACCAGCTGTCGGCCGTACTGGCGGTGGAGGAGCCGGATCTACGGGTCTGGTGGGTGGATCCGGGCGGGATGCGTACGGACATGCTGGCCGCCGCGGAGCCCGACGAGGACCTGTCGCAGACGCCCACGCCCGACGAGATCGCTCCTGTCTTCCTGCGGCTGCTGGACGACCGTCCGGCGAGCGGCCGGTACTCCGCTCCCTCTCTCATGGAGCCCATGCCATGGGCCTGACCGCGGGTCGGCCGCCGGATCTGGCGTTCCAGGTGCCCGACGAGCTGTCGGCGCGGGTGCCGGCCGAGCAGCGTGGTCCCGGGCTCGACCGGGACGCGGTGCGCCTCATGGTGTCGCGCGGCACAGAGGTGTCCCACCACGACTTCGTGGAGCTGCCTCGGCTGCTGCGCGCCGGCGATCTACTCATCGTCAACACGTCGCCGACGCTGGCCGCAGCGGTGGACGGCCGGATCGGGCACGCACGCGTGGTGGCGCACTTCTCGACGCGGGGCGATGACGGCCGGTGGGCGGTGGAGCTGCGCGATCCGGACGGCGGGGGCACTACGCGCGCGCGTGCGGGCGGACCTGCGGGAGCAGTGGTGGAGCTGTCCGGGGGCGCGTGCCTCGTATATGAGGAGCCGCTGAGCCCGGGCAGCGGGCGGTTGTGGTGGGCCCGGGTGTCGGGGAAGGGCGTGCCGGCGCTGCTGCGGCGGCATGGCCGGCCCATTCGCTACTCCTATACGGAGCGGGACCAGCCGCTGTCCGCCTACCAGACGGTGTTCGCTCGGCCGTCGGCCGACGGGTCGGGGAGCGCGGAGATGCCGAGTGCGGCCCGGCCCTTCACCCCGCGGCTGGTGGCGGAGCTGGTGAGCCGGGGAGTGCAATTCGCACCTGTCACTTTGCACACAGGCGTCGCATCGGCGGAGGCCCACGAGCCGCCGTATCCGGAGCGATTCACCGTCTCCGAGCACTCGGCGCGGCTCATCAATGCGGTGCGGCAGGGGGACGGCCGGGTCATTGCGGTGGGTACGACGGCCGTGCGCGCGGCGGAGTCCGCGGCCGGATCCGACGGGATCGTGCGGGCGGCATCGGGCTGGACGGATCTGGTGATCACGCCGGAGCGCGGCGTGCGCGTGGTCGACGGCCTGCTGACCGGACTGCACGAGCCGGAGGCCTCTCATCTGCTGATGTTGGAGGCGATCGCCGGACGGCGGACGATCAGCCGTGGTTACGGGGAAGCACTGCGGCTCGGATACCTGTGGCACGAGTTCGGCGACACCCACCTCCTGGTGCCCGAAATGTCCGACCACGGGGCGCGTTGCCCCGGAAACTATGGGTGAGAAACTTATGGGCGCCATGTGAGCCCGCACATAGGGCGCACGTCACGTACGGAGTGGCCTAGTAGGGGACGAAAGTCCCATCACTGGGGTAAGAGGGCCTTTCGGTGCCATAAGTCCGTTTCGTGATCCACTATCTCGGATCGTACGTCACACCTTTGCCCCAGGATTTTGCGGCCGCTAAGAATGGCTGCCGTCGCTCGGCGCCGCGGGAGCTTACCCGCGGCGTTTGTGCCGGAAACACGTCCCTGCCGGCCGAGAGCGACTCCAGCTACTCGAAGAGGTCCTACACCCATGTCGATTTTCCATGCCAAGTCCGGTGATCGCCGTCTGAAGAAGACCCAGAAGTTCTCCCTCGCCGGTGTCGCCACGCTCGGCGCCGCGGCCGTCGCGTTCACCGTCGTGCCCGCGTCGTCCGAGGCCCAGGTCCAGGAGACCCAGGCCGTTGCCGCGGCAGCCCCGGTCGGCCTGGCCGCCACCGGCACCGCCAAGGACATCAAGGCGAGCGTCACCGACCAGCTGGCGAACGCCAACCTGAAGGCCCAGGACGCCGCCGCCCGCCTGAAGGCGCAGCAGGAGGCCGCCGCCAAGCAGAAGGCCGAGGCCAAGGCCAAGGCGGAGGCCAAGGCGGAGGCCCAGCAGGAGCGCAAGGTCGCCCCGGCCGTGAGCCGCTCGACGCAGCGCGCAGCGGTGGCCACCCCGGTCGCGGCGAAGACCTACGCCAACAACCTCGACGGCTGGATCCGCGAGTCCCTCGACGTCATGAAGAAGAACAAGATCCCGGGCACCTACAACGGGCTGTACCGCAACATCATGCGTGAGTCGTCGGGCAACCCGATGGCCATCAACAACTGGGACATCAACGCCAAGAACGGTGTCCCGTCGAAGGGCCTGCTGCAGGTCATCCAGCCGACGTTCAACGCGTACCACGTCCCGGGCACGTCCTGGAACATCTACGACCCGGTCGCCAACATCACCGCCGCGGCCAACTACGCGGCCGACCGCTACGGGTCGATGGACAACGTCTTCGGCGCCTACTGAGTCTCTTCGGGACCTCTGGGCCTCAGGAAAACGCCGAAGTAACGCCGAAGGGCGGCACCCCGCGGGGTGCCGCCCTTCGCGTTGTCCGGACCGCGGCCCACTCGGCACATACCGTTCGGTGCCGGTCAATACCGTTCGGTGCCGGTCAGTGCCTACTTGCGCATGACCTCCGGCTCGTGGCGGCGCAGGAAGCGGGCCACGAGGAAGCCGCAGAGCGCGCCCAGGGCGAGCAGCGCACCCATGTCGATGAACCACTGGGACGCCTCGTGGTCCCACAGCGGGTCCGTGCTCCCCGGGTCGTCGGTGTTGGGGCTGACGAGGTTGAAGTCGAGCGTGGTGCCCGCGGCCGCCACCGCCCAGCGGGACGGCATCAGATACGAGAACTCGTTCACACCGGGGCTGCCGTGCAGGATGAAGAGGCAGCCGGTGAAGACGACCTGGACGATCGCGAACATCACCAGGAGCGGCATGGTCTTCTCCGAGGTCTTCACCAGCGCGGAGATGATCAGGCCGAACATCATCGAGGTGAAGCCGAGCGCCATGATCGGCAGGGCCAACTCGAGGAGCGTCAGCTTGCCGAGGACGAGCCCCTCGTCGGGGATGTCGCGCAGCGCGAAGCCTATGCCGCCCACGATCCCGCCCTGGATGACCGTGATCATGCCGAGGACGATGACCTTGGACATCAGATACGCCGAGCGGGACAGGCCGGTGGCGCGCTCCCGCTCGTAGATCACGCGTTCCTTGATGAGCTCGCGGACCGAGTTGGCGGCACCGGCGAAGCAGGCGCCCACCGCGAGGATCAGCAGGACGGTGGTGGCCGTTCCGTTGGGGGTGATGGTGCCGTTGGCGCGGGGCTGGTTGGGCAGCAGCCCCTGGTCGGGCTCGATGAGCAGGCTGACCACACCGAGCACCGCCGGCAGGATCAGCATGAGCGCCATGAAGCCCTTGTCGGACGCGATCACCGAGACGTAGCGCCGGATCAGAGTCCACAGCTGGGAGCCCCAGCTCTGCGGCTTGGGCGGGCGCACCGCCTGCGGCGGCGGCATCTGCATCGACTGCGGGGCGACGGCATCGATGTCCGCGGCGTACATCTGGTAGTGCTGGGAGCCCTTCCAGCGGCCCGCCCAGTCGTAGTCGCGGTAGTTCTCGAAGGCGGAGAAGACGTCGGCCCAGCTTTCGTAGCCGAAGAAGTTCAGCGCCTCCTCGGGCGGGCCGAAGTACGCCACGGCGCCACCGGGCGCCATGACCAGGAGCTTGTCGCAGAGCGCCAGCTCGGCCACGGAGTGCGTGACGACCAGGACCGTACGGCCGTCGTCGGCGAGGCCGCGCAGCAGCTGCATGACGTCGCGGTCCATGCCCGGGTCGAGGCCGGAGGTCGGCTCGTCCAGGAAGATCAGGGACGGCTTGGTCAGCAACTCCAGGGCGACCGAGACGCGCTTGCGCTGGCCGCCGGAGAGGGACGTGACCTTCTTTTCCTTGTGGATGTCCAGCTTCAGCTCGCGCAGGACCTCGTCTATACGGGCTTCGCGCTCGGCCGACGTGGTGTCCGCGGGGAAGCGCAGCTTGGCCGCGTACTTGAGCGCCTTCTTGACGGTCAGCTCCTTGTGCAGGATGTCGTCCTGCGGGACCAGACCGATGCGCTGGCGCAGCTCTGCGAACTGCTTGTACAGGTTCCGGTTGTCGTAGAGGACGTCGCCCTGGTCGGCCGGGCGGTAACCGGTGAGCGCCTTCAGCAGGGTCGACTTGCCGGAACCTGACGGGCCGATGACCGCGATGAGGGACTTCTCCGGGACGCCGAAGGACACGTCCTTCAGGATCTGCTTGCCGCCGTCGACCGTGACGGTCAGATGGCGCGCGGAGAAGGAGACCTCACCGGTGTCGACGAACTCCTCGAGGCGGTCGCCGACGAGCCGGAACGTCGAGTGGCCGACACCGACGATGTCGTTCGGGCCGAGGAGTGCGGAGCCGCCCTTGGCGATCGGCTGACCGTTGACATACGTGCCGTTGTGGGAGCCGAGGTCGCGTATCTCGAAGCGTCCGTCGGGAGTCGCGTGGAATTCGGCGTGGTGGCGCGAGACCTGGAGGTCGGAGACGACAAGGTCGTTCTCGAGCGCACGGCCGATGCGCATCACACGGCCGAGGGCCAGCTGGTGGAACGTCGTGGGGCTGCGGTCGCCGTAGACCGGCGGGGCGCTCGCGACGTCGTCGCCCGGTGCCTGCTGGTGCGGGATCCCCGTGGCTGCCTGCTGCGGCTTCTGCCAGGCCTGTTGGTCGGCCGGCTCCTGCGGGTGCTGCTCCTGCGGCGGGGCCTGCTGGGCCCAGCCGGGACCGGCGCCCGGCGCCTGCTGCGCGGGCTGCTGGGCCTGCTGCGGCGTGGCCATGGCGGCGGCACCCTGGACGTTCAGCAGCGGGCCGTCCGTCGCATTGCCGAGGTGCACGGCCGAGCCCGGGCCTATTTCCATCTGGTGGATTCGCTGGCCCTGCACATAGGTGCCGTTCGTGCTGCCGTGATCCTCGATGACCCAACTGCGCCCGCCCCAGCTGATCGTGGCGTGACGCCAGGAGACCCGGGCGTCGTCGAACACGATGTCCCCCTGCGGATCACGTCCGAGGGTGTAGGACCGGGACGAGTCGAGCGTCCAGGTTTGTCCATTCAATTCCAGTACGAGTTCAGGCACTCCATGCCCCACTGAGTTGTCCCCCGAGTTTTGCCCCCGTCGATGGGGAGTCTAGGGATGTCGAACATCGTGAGGAACTATTCCAGGCTGATCCCCCCGCCCGAAAGCCGCGCCTTGTGAAGAGTGGGTACCGCGCCCGGAGCGGTACGGGGCTCCCGGGCGCGCGCGTACAAGGCCCCCGGGACGACTGCATACAGCCCCCCGGGCGACTGCGTACGTGCCCCCGCGGTCGCCCGGTTGACGGGGCAGATACCGGCCCGGAGAGTGGTAAGCGCCCATGAGTGCGTATGGATCATGATCATCCGGAGCGAACAGGGCATCGCGGTACGGATCGGGGGGTCCTGATGGAGACCGGCGGGCGCAAGGGCGATGTCAACAGCGGTGCCCGGAGCGTGCATTGGGTGGACGTGCTGCTCTCCGCGACAGCCGCCGTGAGCTGGGCCCTGATCGGCATGGCGGTGACGGCCGCCCTGGGGCTGCATCTGCTCGGCGCCGATACGGCGGGGTCTCTCGGGCCGATGACGGCTGCGGTGGTGGCGCTCGGCGCGGGCGGGTCGGTCACGCCGTCCGGTGACGTGTCGGCGTTCGGCCTCGAGGGCGCCCAGGCGGACACGGCCATCGATATCGCGCCACTCGGCGTGAGTCTCGTGGGTGCGCTGCTGCTGGCCCATTTCTTTCTGCGGTCCTTGCGTGGGGCGGGTGTTGTGATCTCACCCGCCGAACTCCTCGCGCGCGCGGGGTCGGTGGTCGTGCTCTTCCTGGCGCTGCTGGGCGGGCTGGCCTGGGCGGGGCATGACGTCATCACGATCGACGGCGGCTCGCTCGGCCTGGACGATCTGCCGGCCGGCGACCTGCCGGAGGACCTCGGTGGCATCGGGGACGGCCTGGGGCTCGGTGACATCGGGGACATCGGCGGCCTCCTGCCGGACCGGCTCGGCGATCTCGCCGAGGCCAAGGCCTCGGTCGGTTTCACCGTCGACACCGGCCCCACCCTGCTCGGCGGCACGGTATGGGTGGCCGGCGTCCTGTTGATCGCCGTGCTGGCCTCGCGCCGGACGCCGCTGCCGCGCGGCTGGGACGCCGTGCACCGGGTGGTACGCCCGGCCGCATCGGCGCTGGTCACCGTGTTGCTGGTGGCCGTTGCCGCGGGGCTCGCCGCGGCTGCGTACGCGATGACCGGCGACGACCATCCGCGGCGAATCGCGGGCGCCGCGCTGCTGGGCGCGCCCAACGGCGTCTGGCTCGGCATCCCGCTGGGGCTCCTCGTGCCGTGGGAAGGCCGGGCGACGGGTGAGCTGGCGAAGCTTCTGCCGGATCCCCTGGACGAGCTGTTACGCGTCTCGGCCGACGAGACGATCACGCTGGGGCGTCTCGCGGAACTGCACGGCTCGGTGTGGTTCCTGGGGGCCGGGGCTGCGCTGATGATGCTGTTCGCGGGGGTGCTGACCGCTGTGCTTACGCCTTTCGTCGGTGCTGTGGGGGCCGGCGGCGGGGCCAGGACGAGGGGCCCTGCGGAGGCGGCCGGCGGTGGCCACGGAGCTGGTGTCGGCAGCATGAGCGGTGCGGGTACGGATGCGGTGCGCGGCCGCGGCGGACCAGGCGTCCTGGGGTTCGCCGGGCAGTGCGCGCTGCGGCTCGGTGTCGTGACGGCGCTGGGGCTCCCGCTGCTCGTGTGGCTGACGGATGTGTCCGTGGGTGCCTCGCTGTCCGTGCTCGGCTTCGACGCCTTCGGTGCCGGGATCGAACTGCACGGGAACGCGGCGATGGCGCTGCTCCTGGGCGCGGCGTGGGGCGCGGGCGCGGGCGCGGTGGGGGCGCTCCTCGCGTACGCCACGGGGGAGGCCGGCACGCGCGCGGCACCCCTCGCGCTGCCCGGCCGGGACAGGCGCTCCGGGGAGGCGCCGGACCGTACGTATCCGCAGCCCGCACACGACTCGGGTCCCTACAGCCCCACCAGTCACTATCGCCCCTCCCACGACGAGACCAATCCGTATCTCCGACCCCCGGACGAGGCCTTCCGACCGCCCGACGAGGCCTTCCGGCCGCCTGACGGGGCGCCGAGCCCGCCCCGCGACGTGTACAGCGCGCCCACGGTGATGGGCCCGATCACGCCGCCCCCTCCCCGTCCGGGCCCGCGGCCCCATGGCGCGGGGTGGCCACCTCCTCCGCCGCCTCCGCCGCCTGCCGAGGAGGGTCCGCCGTCACCAGGGACGCCGGGGGGCCGCGGTCGCTGAGTGCGGGGCGTTCACTTGGTAGTCGCCCGGCAGGCACCCAGGTGCCGAGCCGTGTTTCCGGCCTCTGTCCGGTACGCGGACCGCAAGCGCGGCAGGCACTGGGTGCCGGATACGGTGGTGGCACCATGAGCGCTTCGCAGACCTCTGACATCCCCACTCTTCTGGTCAAGATCTTCGGCAAGGACCGGCCAGGGATCACGGCCGGCCTGTTCGACACCCTCGCCGCCTACTCGGTCGACGTCGTCGACATCGAGCAGGTCGTCACTCGTGGCCGCATCGTCCTGTGCGCGCTCGTGACCAAGCCGCCGGCCGCCCTCGAAGGCTCCCTGCGGGCCACCGTCCACAGCTGGGCGGAGTCCCTGAAGCTGCAGGCCGAGATCATCTCCGGTCTCGGTGACAACCGTCCGCGCGGGCTCGGTCGCTCACACGTGACGGTGCTGGGGCATCCGCTCACCGCCGAGTCGACGGCGGCGATCGCCGCGCGGATCACCGCGACGGGCGGCAACATCGACCGTATCTTCCGGCTCGCGAAGTACCCGGTGACGGCCGTCGAGTTGATGGTCTCCGGAGTGGAGACCGAGCCGCTGCGCACCGCGCTCGTGACCGAGGCCGCCGCGCTGGGCGTCGATGTCGCGGTGGTGGCGGCTGGGCTGCACCGGCGGGCGCAACGGCTCGTCGTCATGGATGTCGACTCGACTCTCATCCAGGACGAGGTGATCGAGCTGTTCGCCGCCCACGCGGGCTGCGAGGACAAGGTCGCCGAGGTCACGGCTGCCGCGATGCGCGGGGAGCTCGACTTCGAGCAGTCGCTCCACGCGCGCGTGGCGCTCCTCGAGGGGCTCGACGCGTCGGTCGTGGACAAGGTGCGCAGCGAGGTGCGGCTCACGCCCGGCGCCCGCACCCTGATCCGTACGCTGAAGCGGCTCGGCTATCAGGTCGGGGTGGTGTCCGGCGGTTTCACCCAGGTCACGGATGATCTGAAGGAACGTCTCGGCCTCGACTTCGCCCAGGCCAACACGCTGGAGATAGTCGACGGGAAGCTCACGGGCCGGGTCACCGGCGAGATAGTGGACCGGGCGGGCAAGGCGCGGCTGCTGCGCCGGTTCGCGACGGAGGCCGGGGTGCCGCTCGCCCAGACCGTGGCGATCGGCGACGGCGCCAACGACCTCGACATGCTGAACGCCGCCGGCCTCGGCGTCGCCTTCAACGCCAAGCCGGTCGTACGCAAGGCCGCGCACACCGCGGTGAACGTGCCGTTCCTGGACACGGTGCTCTATCTGCTGGGCGTCACGCGCGAAGAGGTCGAGGCCGCGGACATGCACGAGGACTGAGGCGGAGGAGCGACGCGGGCGCGGCGCGCCCGAAAGCCGTGGGGGCCGGCACCGGTGTGTGGTGCCGGCCCCGTTCGTTCGCTGTCGGAGGGTGTCCGTCCACGTGTACGCGTATCAGCACCCGTTGTGGAGGGGCTACGCCCCGCCCGGCGCCCAGTAGTCGACGAGCGTGGCCACGCCGGGCTCGACGGACTTCCACGGGCCCGTGACGGAGAGCACCGCGAAGGCCGAGGTCGGGAAGCCGCGGCGGTTCATGCGCTTGTGGGCGTCGCCCTCGGACTGACCGGCGAGGATCTCGGTGAGCCCCTGCACGCCGGGGTTGTGGCCGATCAGGATGACGTTCTGCACGTCTTCGGGGATCTCGTTGAGCACGGCGATGAGCTCGCCCGGCGAGGCCTCGTAGATCCGCTCCTCGTAGACCGTCCTGGGCCGGTGCGGGAGCTCGTGAACGGCGAGCTTCCAAGTCTCGCGGGTCCGGGCCGCGGTCGAGCAGAGGGCGAGGTCGAAGGGGATGCCGGTGTCGGCCAGCTTGCGACCGGCGACGGGGGCGTCCTTGCGGCCTCGCTCGGCGAGCGGCCGCTCATGGTCGGACACCTGTGGCCAGTCGGCCTTCGCATGTCGGAAAAGGACAATCCTGCGGGGTTCTGCGACGCTCATGGGTCCCAGCTTCGCATGAAACAGGCCATGGAGCGCAGGGAGTTGACGGGGTCTACCCGGCGGGGTTGACGGCCTGCGCGCAGGTGGCCCAAGGGCTGGTGCGGCACGCACGCCGTGGGGGCTGGTGCGGCGCGAATGCCGTGAGGGCTGGCGCGGCACGCATGCCGCGCGCGGGGCTGGCGCGACGCCGGACGCTCACGAGCCGCTGCGGCGCTGGACGCTCAGGAGCCGATGCACGCTGGACGCTCAGGAGCCGGTGCGGCGCGGACGCCTCAGGGGACCTGCCTGAGGACCGCCTGCTGCATGCGCTCGAAGACGTGGGTGAACGAGGGGTCGCCGCTCGCCGCCTGGGCGTCGGCCGGGTTGAGCACCAGCATCAGCAGCGCGGCGAAGGCGATCACGGGCAGGAGGAGCGCCCACCAGGGCAACCGGGGTGCGGCGCCGCCCGTGCGTACCGGGTGGGACCGGGTGTGCGCAGGGACCGACATGCCGCCTCCGTGGTCCTCGAGAAGTCCTTGCCGCGTCGTCGCGTTCACATCTCGAAACTACGGAGTGCGCATGCTTCAGCCCATCCGGTGATCCACCCACTTGACCCTGACACTGACCCCCTAGGGGATGGTGGGGACAACCCCACCGAGGGATGCTCGGGGGCCGGGGCGCCGGCAGCGGGTCCCACCACGGACGGCGCCCGGGGTCACGGGGAGGCGATCGACGCGATGATGCCGATGATCACGGTGATGGCCAGCATCGCGCCGAACACGAGGAGCAGCTTCTTCTGACCGTTCTGGGGATTCGGATCGAGCACAGGCATGCGGCAAGTGTCGCACCCGCGATGCGAAGGGCCGCCGCCGGGGTGAACGGGCAATGGGCGGCCCACCGGGCTCAAGCCGCCCCGCGCCACCCGCACTCGTCCTCGACCGTCCGCTTGCGGCCCGCGAGTACGCCCATGACGATCTGCGGGATCATCAGTGCCGTCATGAGCGCGAGGGGCAGGCCCCAGCCGCCGCTGTGCTGGTAGAGCACGCCCACGAGCAGCGGACCCGGGATGGAGATCAGATAGCCCGTGCTCTGTGCGAAGGCGGAGAGCTTGGCGACGCCCGCCGCGGTTCTGGACCGCATGCCGACCAGGGTGAGGGCCAACGGGAAGGCACAGTTGGAGACGCCGAGCAACAGCGCCCAGGCCCATGCGCCACCGGCCGGGGCGAGGTAGAGGCCGGCGTATCCGGCGAGACCGCAGACGCCTAGCGCGACCGCGATGGGCCCCTGGTGGGACAGCCGGGTGGCCACGCGCGGGATGACGATGGCGAGAGGTACGCCCACCGCCATGGTGACGGCCAGCAGCAGGCCCGCGGTGCCCGCCGGGACGCCGGCGTCGCGGAAGATCTGCGCCATCCAGCCCATCGTGATGTACGCGGCGGTGGCCTGGAGCCCGAAGAAGACGGCGAGGGCCCAGGCGGTACGGCTCCGGGTGATCCGGGGCGCGTCGGGCTCGGTCCCGGGACCAGGCGCGTTCTGGGGTCCGTTCACGGGCCTGTTCACGGATGTGTCCGCGGGCCTTTCCGGGGACCTGTTCTCAGGACCGCTCCGCGCGCCGACACCGGATGCAGGACCCGCTCCACCCGATGAAGCACCCGGTCCACCCGATGAAGCACCCGCTCCGTCCGATGCGGCACCCGCCCCGGATGCGTCACCTCCAGCTGCCAGGCCACCGGCTCGTGCCCCTCCGGTTCCCCGGGCGCCTACAAGCGGCAGCCACGGCAGGACGGCCGCCGCGGCCAGAACGGCCCAGACCACGAGCCCGGACTGCCAGCGGCCGCCAAGTGCGTCGGCCATCGGCACGGTGACGGCGGCTGCGAGGGAGGTGCCGAGGGCGAGCGCCATCGAGTAGAGACCGGTCATCGAGCCGACGCGGTCCGGGAACCAGCGCTTGACGATCACGGGCATCAGGACGTTGCTGACGGCGATGCCCATGAGGGCGAGGGCGCTCGCCGCGAGGAAACCGGCAGTGCTGCCGGCGTACGGCCGGACGGCCAGGCCGGCGGCGATCGCGGCCATGCCGGCGCAGACCACCGCGCCGGGGCCGAAGCGGCGGGCGAGGCGCGGGGCCATGACGCCGAAGACGGCGAAGCAGAGCGGCGGCACGGAGGTGAGCAGGCCCGCGATGCTGCCGCTCATGCCGAGGCCGTCACGCACCTCCTCGAGGAGGGCACCGAGGCTCGTTATGGCGGGGCGGAGATTCAGGGCCGACAGGACGAGGCCGAGGATCACCAGACGCGTCGGCCACGCGCGCGTGGCCGATCGTCCGGGCTCGTCCGCTGTGTCCGCGGCCGCAGCAGCTGAGTCCGCGGGCGAATCGGCTGTGTCCACTGGCGCACTTGCTGTGCCCATACGTGGAGGAGCCGCTGGGGTCGACGCCATCGTCGGAGATTCCTCGCAAGCCATGCCCGACATCATAGAATCATGGGATGATTGACTGTCCACCCTCTTGGGGCCGTCTTGTTCTGCGTCACAGGGCGGTGCGCCACAATCAGGCCAGTCCAGCCCCTCCGGTCGGCCCCGCCGGGCCGGTCGGAACAGCCACCACGGCCGCCACGGCCGCCGCCCGGCCGAATCCGCCCGAAGGACCGTCATGCCGTTGAGTCACGCCCGCCGATCGGCGCTGTCGGAGCAGGTCATCGCCGCGCTGCGGAACCAGATCAGCTCGGGTGAGTGGCCTGTCGGGTCCCGTATCCCGACCGAGCCGGAGCTCGTCGAGCAGCTGGGGGTGGCCCGCAACACCGTGCGCGAGGCGGTGCGCGCGCTCGCTCACAACGGACTGCTCGACATCCGCCAGGGGTCAGGCACCTATGTCGTCGCGACCAGCGAGCTGGCCGGTGTGATGCACCGCCGGTTCGCGGACGCCGATCCGCGGCACATCGCCGAGCTCCGCTCCACGCTGGAGTCGAGCGCGGCACGGCTGGCCGCAGAGCGGCGCACCGAGCGGGACCTCAAGCAGCTCGACGCGCTGCTGCTGCGTCGCGAGGAGGCGTGGGAGTCGGGCGACGCGGAGGCCTTCGTGACGGCCGACGCGACCTTCCACATGGCCGTGGTGGCCGCTTCGCACAACGAGGTGATGACGGCGATGTACGCGGATCTCGGCGAGGTGCTGCGCGACTGGCTGCGCGAGGACGTCGGCGATGAGCTGACGCCGGAGAACCACATGGATCACACGCGGCTGGTGGACGCGATCCGTGCGGGCGACACCGAGGATGCCGCCTCCGAGGCCGCCGGTTATCCGTTTCTGTGCCTCCCGGGTCGCCTCCATAGCGGGAACCGCCGAGGCGGCGACGGGAGCGGTGCCGACGACGACAGTCCAGGCGGCGAGGAGGGCCCCGTCACCGCTCGTGGCTGACCCACACCGAGCGGACCTCCTTCCAGCACCGCCCGGTGAGCCGGACCGTCATGGCCGGCTCCGCCGCGACGGGGGCGCCGTCACTGTCGAGGTCCCACCAGCGGTCGCACTCGATGTGCAGCCGGACCCGGTCGGTCTCCGGGTACGGGTTGTGGCAGTACACCGTCACGTGTGAGCCGTCGATGCTGGTGCGGCACTCCGCACCGAACGTCTCCGGCACGGGTTTGTCGCCATCGTCGCCGTCCACGCGCGCGTGCTGCTCACGCATGGACTCTTCGGACGCGTTCAGGGAGGCAAGGGACGGCAGGACGGCGACGAGGGCGAGAGCGGCGAGAATCGCCCCAGGGAGCGCGGCGTAGCCGCTCCAGCGGAACCGGTGCCCGGACAGGCGGGGGAACACGCGCACAAGGGGTACCTCCTCGGCCGTACTGCGGCAGTCGACGAGGCCGCCGCGGCTGCACCACAAGGGGGAATGCCTTCTCGGTGGAACCCTGGGGGAACCTCCCGGAGAACTCGGACTTCTCGACTTTCTCGACTTTGAGGACTTCTCGTACTCCAGAGTGCGCGGTTTCGCGCCCCGGCCGCCCCTCAGGTGGGCCGAACGGGTGACGCCCCGTCCCCCGCGCGTGCGGGAGACGGGGCGTCGCCTATTCGTGAACTTGTGAACGCCCGGCCGTGGCCGTACGTACGTCTTGCGGAGGTGCCGGGCCTCAGGCGCCGACGGCGTGCAGACCGCCGTCCACGTGGATGATCTCGCCGGTGGTCTTGGGGAACCAGTCCGACAACAGGGCCACGACGCCGCGGCCGGCCGGCTCGGGGTCGGAGAGGTCCCACTCCAGGGGGGCGCGGGTGTCCCACACGGAGGCCAGCTCGCTGAAGCCCGGGATGGACTTGGCGGCCATCGAGCCGATCGGGCCAGCCGAGATCAGGTTGCAGCGGATGTTCTGCTTGCCGAGGTCACGCGCCATGTAGCGGTTGGTGGCCTCCAGCGCGGCCTTGGCCGGGCCCATCCAGTCGTACTGCGGCCAGGCGTACTGGGCGTCGAAGGTGAGGCCGACGACCGAGCCGCCGTTCTGCATCAGCGGCAGGCAGGCCATGGTCAGCGACTTCAGCGAGAACGCGGAGACGTGCATGGCCGTGGCGACCGACTCGAACGGGGTGTTGAGGAAGTTGCCGCCGAGCGCGTCCTGCGGGGCGAAGCCGATGGAGTGGACGACGCCGTCGAGGCCGCCGAGCTCCTCGCCCACGATGTCGGCGAGACGGCCCAGGTGCTCGTCGTTGGTGACGTCGAGCTCGATGACCTTGGTGGGCTTGGGCAGCTTCTTGGCGATGCGCTCGGTGAGCGTGGGCCGCGGGAAGGCGGTGAGGATGATCTCGGCGCCCTGCTCCTGGGCCAGCTTCGCGGTGTGGAAGGCGATGGAGGACTCCATCAGCACACCGGTGATCAGGATGCGCTTGCCGGCGAGAATTCCGCTCATGGTGATCAGTGACCCATTCCCAGTCCGCCGTCAACCGGAATGACGGCTCCAGTGATGTACGAGGCGTCGTCCGAGGCGAGGAACCTCACCGCGGCGGCGATCTCCTCGGGCTGCGCGTACCGGGCGAGCGGTACCTGCGACACGATGCTCTCGCGCTGCTCGTCGGAGAGCGCCTTGGTCATGTCGGTGTCGACAAAACCGGGGGCGACGACATTGAAGGTGATGTTGCGCGACCCGAGCTCACGGGCGAGGGAGCGCGCGAAGCCGACCAGGCCCGCCTTGGACGCGGCGTAGTTGGCCTGACCGGCCGAGCCGAGCAGACCCACGACGGAGGAGATCAGCACGACGCGGCCCTTCTTGGCGCGCAGCATGCCGCGGTTGGCGCGCTTCACGACCCGGAAGGTGCCGGTGAGGTTGGTGTCGAGGACGGAGGTGAAGTCGTCCTCGGACATGCGCATCAGCAGCTGGTCCTTGGTGACGCCGGCGTTGGCGACGAGCACCTCGACGTTGCCGTGCTGGGCCTCGATCTCCTTGTAGGCCTGCTCCACCTGCTCGCTGTCGGTGATGTCGCACTTGACTGCCAGGCAGCCCAGTTCCGTCAGGGCGGCCGGCGGCTCACCCGAGCGGTACGTGATCGCGACCTTGTCGCCTGCCTCCGCGAAAGCGCGGGCGATGGCGAGGCCGATGCCCCGGTTTCCTCCGGTGACGAGAACCGAGCGGCTCAACGGATCACCCTTTCGAATAGCGGGTCTGGTACCTCGGAAACCTATCCGTTTCGACCCGCCCGCGGAGAATCGGCCACCCACAGTGGCTGCGGGTACACACTGTCGGGTCTCTACAGAATCACTCTCGGGTCCCCAGAGAAACGACCCACGACGACACCCTGCGGAGACGCCCGGCCGCGGTACGTCGCGAGCGGCGCGCCGAGGGCGAGGCCGCGACCTGGAAAAGTCCGGCGCCTGCGGGCCGCCGGTCATGTTTCACTTCGGACTGGCAAACGGAGGGTACGAGGGAAGGAAGGCCACGCGTGGCCCATGACATTGATCAGTCGTTCCTCGCGCTGCCGCTGAGGGCACTTGCCGACGCGGCGCTCGCACGGGCGCGGGCGCTCGGGGCGGAACATGCGGACTTCCGCTTCGAGCGGGTGCGCAGCGCGTCATGGCGACTGCGTGACGCGAAACCGTCGGGCTCGGCGGACACCACGGATCTCGGCTATGCGGTCCGTGTGGTGCACGGCGGCACCTGGGGGTTCGCGTCGGGCGTGGATCTGACGATGGACGCCGCGGCGAAGGTGGCGAGCCAGGCCGTGGCGATGGCGAAGCTGTCGGCCCGGGTGATCGAGGCCGCCGGATCCGAGGAGCGGGTGGAGCTCGCCGACGAGCCCGTGCACAGCGAGAAGACATGGGTCTCCTCATACGAGATCGACCCCTTCTCCGTACCCGACGAGGAGAAGACCGGACTGCTCGCCGCATGGAGTGAGCAGCTGCTCGCGTCCGACGCCGTCGCGCACGTCGACGCCTCGCTGCTCACCGTCCACGAGAACAAGTTCTATGCCGACACGGCGGGGACGGTCACGACACAGCAGCGGGTGCGGCTGCACCCGCAGCTCACGGCGGTCGCGGTCGACGAGTCGAGCGGCGAGTTCGACTCGATGCGGACGCTGGCGCCGCCGGTCGGGCGCGGCTGGGAGTACCTGACGGGCACGGGCTGGGACTGGGAGAGTGAGCTCGCGGAGATTCCCGGGCTGCTGGCCGAGAAGATGCGCGCGCCGAGCGTCGAGGCGGGCGTGTACGACCTGGTCGTCGATCCGTCCAATCTCTGGCTGACCATCCACGAGTCCATCGGGCACGCGACGGAGCTGGACCGGGCCCTTGGCTACGAGGCGGCGTACGCAGGGACCTCGTTCGCCACCTTCGACCAGCTCGGCAAGCTGAAGTACGGCTCCGAGATCATGAACGTGACGGGTGACCGGACCGCCGAGCACGGGCTCGCGACCATCGGGTACGACGACGAGGGCGTGGCCGCGCAGTCCTGGGACCTGGTGAAGGACGGCACGCTCGTCGGCTACCAGCTGGACCGGCGGATCGCGAAGCTCACCGGCTTCGATCGGTCCAACGGCTGCGCCTACGCCGACTCCCCCGGCCACGTACCCGTACAGCGGATGGCGAATGTGTCGCTGCAGCCGGATCCGGGAGGGCTGTCGACGGAGGATCTGATCGGCGGGATCGATCGCGGGATCTATGTCGTCGGCGACCGGTCCTGGTCCATCGACATGCAGCGCTACAACTTCCAGTTCACCGGGCAGCGGTTCTTCAAGATCGAGAACGGGCGGCTCGCCGGGCAGCTCCGCGATGTCGCGTACCAGGCGACGACCACCGACTTCTGGGGCTCGATGGCGGCTGTCGGCGGCCCTCAGACGTATGTCCTGGGCGGCGCCTTCAACTGCGGCAAGGCCCAGCCGGGCCAGGTCGCGGCCGTCTCACACGGCTGCCCGTCGGCCCTCTTCAAGGGCGTGAACATCCTCAACACCACCCAGGAGGCCCGGCGATGAGCGTCAGCCACGTATCCGGCCGGGGGTCCGGGGGTCGCCCCCCGGGAAGGCACAGTCTGAATACGACGCAGGAGGCCGGGCGATGAGCACGACGACGCGTACATCTCGTACGAACAAGCCGCACGAGGTCGTCGAGCGCGCCCTCGAGCTGTCCCGCGCCGACGGCTGCGTCGTCATCGCCGACGAGCACTCGACCGCGAACCTGCGCTGGGCGGGCAACGCGCTGACGACGAACGGTGTCACGCGCGGCCGTACCCTCACCGTCATCGCGACCGTCGACGGCAAGGAGGGCACGGCATCAGGCGTCGTCTCCCGCTCGGCCGTCACCGCGGACGAGCTGGAGCCGCTGGTGCGGGCCGCCGAGGCCGCGGCGCAGGGAGCGGGGGCCGCCGAGGACGCGCAGCCACTCGTCGAGGGTGTCCCGGCCTCGCCGGACTTCACGGACGCGCCCGCCGAGACGTCGTCCGCGGTCTTCGCGGACTTCGCCCCGGCTCTCGGCGAGGCCTTCGCCCGGGCCCGCGCGGGCGGCCGCGAGCTGTACGGGTTCGCCAACCACGAGCTCGTGTCCAGCTATCTCGGTACGTCGACAGGGCTGCGGCTGCGGCACGACCAGCCGAACGGGACGCTGGAGCTCAACGCCAAGTCGCCGGACCGGACGCGCTCGGCCTGGGCGGGGCGCTCCACGCGCGACTTCCGGGACGTCGACCCGGGCGCCCTCGACGCGGAGCTGGCCACGCGGCTCGGGTGGGCCGAGCGGCGTGTCGACCTGCCCGCGGGCCGATACGAGACGCTGCTGCCGCCGACCGCAGTGGCCGACCTGCTCATCTACCAGATGTGGTCGTCGTCGGGACGGGACGCCGCCGAGGGGCGGACGGTCTTCAGCAAGCCGGGCGGCGGCACGCGGATCGGCGAGAAGCTGTCCGAGCTGCCGCTGACACTGCGCAGCGACCCGAAGGAGCCGGGGCTCGAATCCTCCCCCTTCGTCCTCGCGCACTCCTCCGGCGACGACGCCTCCGTCTTCGACAACGGGCTGCCGCTGACCCCCACCGACTGGATCCGGGAGGGCACGCTTGCCCACCTGATCACCACGCGGCACAGCGCGGGCCTGACGAAGCTGCCGCTGGCCCCGTCGATCGGCAATCTCATCCTGGACGGCGGCGACGACCGCTCGCTGGACGAGATGGTCGCCTCGACCGAACGGGGGCTGCTGCTGACCTGCCTCTGGTACATCCGCGAGGTCGACCCGGCCACGCTGCTGCTCACCGGGCTGACCCGGGACGGCGTCTACCTCGTGGAGAACGGCGCGGTCACGGCGCAGGTGAACAACTTCCGGTTCAACGAGTCGCCCGTCGATCTGCTGGGCCGGGCGGTGGAGGCCGGCCGTACGGAAAAGACACTTCCGCGCGAATGGAGCGACTATTTCACTCGGGCCGCGATGCCTGCCCTGCGAGTGCCGGACTTCAACATGAGCTCGGTCAGTCAGGGCGTGTGACCCTCATAGACTTGCGGGGAGCGGTCCACACCGTTCAGACCCTTCCAGCAGCCTTCCAGCTGTTTGAACCGTTCAAGGAGACAAGCAACCGTGACGGACATCGTCGACGAGCTGAAGTGGCGGGGCCTTTTCGCCCTGTCCACTGACGAGGACGCTTTGCGCAAGGCGCTCGCGAACGGTCCCGTCACGTTCTATTGCGGCTTCGACCCGACCGCGCCCAGCCTGCACGTGGGGCATCTGGTGCAGGCGCTCACCATGCGCAGGCTCCAGCAGGCGGGCCACCGCCCGCTGGCACTGGTGGGCGGGGCGACCGGCCAGATCGGCGACCCCAAGCCGACCGCGGAGCGCACGCTGAACGACCCGGAGACGGTCGCGGCCTGGGTGGAGCGGGTCCGGGCCCAGATCGAGCCGTTTCTGTCCTTCGAGGGCGAGAACGCCGCGGTCATGGTCAACAACCTGGACTGGACGGCGGGCATGTCCGCCATCGAGTTCCTGCGCGACATCGGCAAGCACTTCCGCGTCAACAAGATGCTGACGAAGGACTCGGTCGCCCGCCGGCTGGAGTCCGACCAGGGCATCAGCTACACCGAGTTCAGCTACCAGCTGCTGCAGGGCATGGACTTCCTGGAGCTGTACCGGCGCTACGGCTGCACGCTGCAGCAGGGCGGCAGCGACCAGTGGGGCAACCTGACCGCCGGTCTGGACCTGATCCACCGCCTGGAGCCGCACGCCAGCGTCCATGCGATGGCGACGCCGCTGATGACCAAGGCGGACGGCACCAAGTTCGGCAAGACCGAGGGCGGCGCCATCTGGCTGGACCCGGAGATGACCACGCCGTACGCGTTCTACCAGTTCTGGCTGAACGTGGACGACCGGGACATCTCGACATACATGCGCATCCTCAGCTTCAAGAGCCGTGAGGAGCTCGAGGAGCTGGAGAAGGTCACGCAGGAGCGCCCGCAGGCGCGCACGGCCCAGCGTGCCCTGGCCGAGGAACTGACGACGCTCGTGCACGGCGCCGACCAGACGGCGGCGGTCATCGCGGCGTCCAAGGCCCTCTTCGGCCAGGGTGAGCTGGGCGAGCTGGACGAGGCCACGCTGAGCGCGGCCCTCGCCGAGGTGCCGCACGCGAAGGTCGCCGAGCTCGGCCCGGTCGTGGACCTGCTCGCGGAGACCGGCCTCGCGCCGAGCAAGTCCGCCGCGCGCCGCACCGTCAAAGAGGGCGGGGCGTACGTGAACAACGTCAAGGTCGTCGGCGAGGACGCCGTACCGGCGGCCGAGGACCTGCTGCACGGCCGCTGGCTCGTGCTGCGCCGGGGCAAGAAGAACCTGGCGGCTGTCGAGGTGGCAGCAGGCTGATGATCCGTGCGTCGCCCGGGCACTCGTCCGGGCGACCACGCGCAAGCATGCCGAAGGGGGCGGTTCCGCCATCATGCGGAGCCGCCCCCTTCTGTTCGCAGGTTCAGAGGTCTGTGCGCAGGTCCAGCAGTCGGTACCTCACGCTCTCCGCCTGCCCCGGACCGACAGGTACAGCATGTCGCCGAGTCCTACGATCACCAACGCCGCGACAAGTTGCAGCACGTGTCGGCCCCAGTCGATGCCCCTGGTCTCGGCGATACCGAAGGACGACGCCAGCGCGTTACCGATGACGGCTCCGATGATGCCGAAGACAGTCGTCAGCCACAGTGGGCTGTGCTGCTTGCCGGGGAGGATCGCCTTGGCCAGCAAACCGAGTACAAAACCAACGATAATCGCCCACAACCAGCCCATGACTGCCTCCTAGTACGGCTTGACGCGAGCTTGATCCCAGTCTCGGGCCGTCGGCCATACGGCGCATGTCGGCGACGCCCGTACGACGGACGGCGCAGTGGGTACGCCCAGGTGGGACGGGGACCTGGTGTCGAACCCGGCGCAGCCGCGGCGTAACGTGGGGGGTGTTCGGACCGGGCTCCGGCCGGATCGGTCAGGTTCGGGCCGGGGGAGAGTCCGACACGGCATTCAGGTGGTGGAACACGATGCGGAAGCACAGCGGGGGCGAGGTCTTCCGGATCACAGCGGCCAGGCAGGGCCTCGAGGCCGATGTACGGGCGCGCCAGCGCCGCTACGTCATCTCGATGTCGGTCCGCACGGTCTCGGTGATCCTCGCCGCGGTGCTGTGGAACGTGGAGCGGCATGTCGCCATCGTGGCTCTTGTGCTCGGTGCTGTTCTCCCCTATATCTCCGTGGTGATCGCCAACGCCGGGCGGGAGAACGCCCCTTCGCTTCCGTCGTCTCTCATCACGGCGCCCACCCGGCCGATGATCGCGCCGCCGCAGCGAGACGGCGGCTCCGCGGAATCGGTCCCGGAAGACGTCGCCGACACCGGCGACACCGCCGCCGAAGCCTCCACCGGCGTCGCCGGGGACAGACGCGACCGGTCCGGCGACGAGGTGCCGGACCAGAGCTGATCACCGGAATTCCGCAAAGCTCAAGAAAAGCTCAGATCAATCATGACGTTCCGCTGCCAGTCGCCGGGTCCTCCGTGACATACTTCCTACGCGCTCCGCATCCCCCGTCGGAGCGACGGACCGACGCCGGGCAGCTCCCCCCGTGGCTGCTCGGCGTCGCCTTTTGTCCCCCTCCTTTTGACCCGCCGGTCTGCGAGCCGGACAAGGGGATCCGTATCACTGCCCAGGGGCAGCTGGGGGCACTGCCCAGGGGTAGCTGGGGGAGCGTTAGGGTCGGGGGGGTGAACGTCCCCGACTTCTCCTTCCCGCTCCCCTCCTCGCCGGAGTCCCCGATCTGCTCCGCCAAGGGCTGCCGCGCCGCCGCGGTATGGGTCCTCGCCTGGAACAACCCGAAGCTTCATGCGCCGGAGCGCCGCAAGACCTGGCTTGCGTGCGAGGAGCACCGCGAGCATCTGTCGAAGTTCCTCGGGGTGCGCGGTTTCCTCAAGGACGTGGTGAAGCTCGAGGAGTGGGAAGCGCCGGAGGACACGGAGGAGCCGGAGGACACGGAGGAACAGGGCGGCTGAGGCGCCCTGTCCGGCGCCGCGCAGACCGAGCGGGGCTGCGGTGGCCGGCCCGGGTCAGTCCGGTCAGCCGCCGATCGCCGACATCGGCCGCTCCGGTTGCAGGAACGACGGGTCGTCGAGCCCCGAGCCCGCCTTCTTGCCCCACATCGCCAGCTTCCATATGCGGGCGATCTCCTCGTCGGACGCGTCCGAGCGGAGCGCTCCGCGCAGGTCCGTCTCCTCGGTGGCGAACAGGCACGTGCGGACCTGGCCGTCGGCGGTGAGCCGGGTGCGGTCGCAGGCCGCGCAGAACGGACGGGTGACGGAGGCGATGACGCCGACGCGGTGCGGGCCGCCGTCGACGATCCAGCGCTCGGCAGGTGCCGAGCCGCGCTCCTCGGCGCCTTCGGGGGTGAGCTCGAAGCGCGTCCGCAGCGACTGCAGGATGTCCCCCGCGGTGATCATGCCCTCGCGCTTCCAGCCGTGCTGGGCGTCCAGCGGCATCTGCTCGATGAAGCGCAGCTCGTAGTCGTTCTCGACGGCCCAGGCGAGCAGCTCCGGGGCCTCGTCGTCGTTGAGCCCGGGCATCAGCACCGTGTTGACCTTGACCGGGTCGAGGCCGACCGCGCGGGCGGCCTCGAGGCCCGCCAGCACGTCGTGGTGGCGGTCGCGGCGGGTGAGGGTCTTGAAGACGTCCGGGCGGAGGGTGTCCAGCGAGACGTTGACCCGGTCCAGGCCCGCCTCCTTCAGGGCCTTCGCCGTACGCCCCAGGCCGATGCCGTTGGTCGTGAGGGACATCTGGGGGCGTGGCTCCAACCGGGCGACCTGGTCGACGATGCCGACGAGGCCGGGGCGCAGCAGGGGCTCCCCGCCGGTGAAGCGGACCTCGGTGATGCCGAGCCGGGTGACGGCTATGCGGATGAGGCGGACGATCTCGTCGTCGGTGAGCAGGGTGGACTTCGACAGCCACTGCAGGCCCTCTTCCGGCATGCAGTAGGCGCAGCGCAGATTGCACCGGTCGGTCAACGACACGCGAAGGTCGGTGGCCACTCGGCCATAGGTGTCGATGAGCACGTCGGCCCCCTCCCTGGTCCGGATCACTCAGTCACTTGCGAGCCTACGCGACGAGACTGACATCGACACCGGCCTGATCCCACGGGATACCGGCCTGACCCCACGAATAACCGGCCGGATCCCACGAGAAACGGGCTGGACCCCACGAGAAACCGGGCTGGATCCCACGAGAAACCGGGCTGACCCCACGAGAAACGGCACGGCCGCGTCGTAGAACCCCATCACGGGATCCACGACGCGGCCGTTCGCAGGCTCCACGCGGCCGCTGGCGCGGGGGGGTGTGGCGGCCGCGTGGAAGTCGAGCAGGGCAGGACGGCTCCGGCTCAGTGCGCCCCGGTGCCCGTCAGGGACCGCACCTCCAGCTCGGCGTACTTCGCGGAGTCCGCCGCCTCCTTGGACAGGACGGTGCCCAGCCAGCCCAGCAGGAAGCCCACCGGGATCGAGATGATGCCGGGGTTCTCCAGCGGGAACCAGTGGAAGTCGGCGTCGGGGAACATCGACGTGGGCTTGCCCGAGACCACCGGTGAGAAGAGCACCAGCGCGACGGCCGTGGTCAGACCTCCGTAGATCGACCACAGGGCGCCCTGGGTGGTGAACCGCTTCCAGAAGAGGCTGTACAGGATCGTCGGCAGGTTGGCGGACGCGGCGACCGCGAAGGCGAGGGCGACGAGGCCGGCCACGTTCAGGTCGCGGGCGAGCGCGCCCAGGCCGATGGAGACGACACCGATCGCGACCGTCGCGTAGCGGGCGGCGTTGACCTCCTCCTTCTCGGTGGCCTGGCCCTTCCTGATCACGTTCGCGTAGATGTCGTGCGCGAACGACGAGGACGAGGCCAGCGTCAGACCGGCGACCACCGCAAGGATGGTGGCGAACGCGACCGCCGAGATGGTGGCCAGCAGGATCGCGCCCCACGCCGAGTCGACGCCGCCGAGGTGGAGGGCGAGAAGCGGGGCCGCCGTGTTGCCCGCCTTGTTGGAGGCGATGATCTCGTCCGGCTTGATCAGGGCCGCCGCGCCGAAGCCGAGCGCGATGGTCATCAGGTAGAAGCCGCCGATGATGCCGATCGCCCAGATCACGGACTTACGCGCCGCCTTGGCGGTCGGCACCGTGTAGAAGCGGATCAGGATGTGCGGCAGGCCGGCGGTGCCCAGGACCAGCGCGATGCCCAGCGAGAGGAAGTCCAGCTTGGACGTGGCCGTGGCGCCGTACTTGAGGCCGGGCTCCAGGAAGGCCGCGCCCTTGCCGCTGTTCTCGGCGGCCGAGCCGAGCAGGTCGGAGACGTTGAAGTTGAACTTGAGGAGCACCAGGAACGTGATGAGCAGGGTGCCGCCGATGAGAAGGACGGCCTTGACCATCTGGACCCATGTGGTGCCCTTCATGCCGCCGATGGTGACGTACACGATCATCAGGACGCCGACCAGCGCGACGATGGCCACCTTGCCCGCGTCGCTGGTGATGCCGAGCAGCAGCGAGACGAGAACGCCGGCGCCCGCCATCTGGGCCAGCAGGTAGAAGATCGAGACGACGATCGTCGAGGTGCCCGCGGCCGTACGCACCGGGCGCTGGCGCATCCGGTAGGCGAGCACGTCACCCATGGTGTAGCGGCCGGAGTTGCGCAGCGGCTCGGCGACCAGCAGCAGCGCCACCAGCCAGGCGACGAGGAAGCCGATCGAGTAGAGGAAGCCGTCGTAGCCGAAGAGGGCGATGGCGCCGGCGATACCGAGGAACGACGCGGCGGACATGTAGTCGCCGGAGACGGCGAGTCCGTTCTGGAAGCCGGTGAACTGGCGGCCGCCGGCGTAGAAGTCGGCGGCGTCCCTGGTCTGGCGTCCCGCCCACACGGTGATGAAGAGGGTCGCGACGACGAAGAGCGCGAACAGGGTGATGATCAGCGGCCGGTGCTCACTCGCCTCACCGGCGGCCAGCGGGACCTGTGCGAGCTGGACCTGTGCGACTGCGGAGCTCATGCGCCGCCCTCCATCCGGGACTTGATGGCCTCGGCCTTCGGGTCGAGCTTGGCCGCGGCGTGGCGGGCGTACCACCAGGCGATCAGGAACGTGGTGAGGAACTGGGCGAGGCCGAGCACGAAGGCGACGTTGATGTTGCCGAAGAGCTTGGTGCCCATGAAGCCGCCCGCGTAGTTGGACAGCAGGACGTACAGCAGGTACCAGGTGATGAACGCGACGGTGAGCGGGAAGGCGAAGGAGCGGTACGAGCGGCGCAGTTCGCCGAACTCCGCACTCTCCTGCACCTCGATGAAGTCCTCCGCCGAGGGTGTTGCGGGACTGGTCGCCGGGCCGCCCTTGGACGGCGGCGGAGCATCGGTAGCCACGGAGTCTCCTCGCGATGCGGGTGCGGTGGTGTTCTGGGACATGGACGTATTCAGAGCGGTATGTACCGTTTTTGCCGGTTTGTGATCTGACGTTATGTGGATCAGGGACCGGTTGCGGACATACGTCCGCGGCCCGGAACGTGATCCGGCCAGGGGTTCGATGGTGCTGGCACCCCCTGTCCAACGTCACGGCGGCGCGCACGGCTCGGTTCAACGGTCTTTATTTCTTTCAGAACTCGTTGCTGGCCAGGGATGACGGGATATAGCTTCACCCTGAACCACCGTCATGTACCTGCCCGAGCAGCATCCGCGTTCGGGCAGTTCACGTTTCCGGATGATGTGGAGACCCCATGGCTCATCTGCCTTCCAGACGCACGGGACGCCCAGGACGGCGAAAGGCCGCTCTGGCCGTGCCGATCGGCATCGCGCTGACGGCGTCCCTCTCGCTGATGCCGGGCGTCGCGACGGCCGCAGCGCCCGACACCCCGACTGCCGCGGCCGCGGAGAGCTCGACCTATCCGTACGTCGTCAACACCTCGACCGATCACAAGACGATCGAGTCGGTGAAGAAGGCGATCACGAAGGCTGGCGGCTCGATCGTCATCGCGTACGAGAAGATCGGCGTCATCGTCGTCCACTCGTCCAACCCGGACTTCGGCAAGCAGATTCGTGCGGTGCGCGGGGTGCAGTCAGCGGGGGCGACGCGCACGGCGCCGCTCACGGCGGCGGGAACCACGGAGGCCGGTGCCCCCCAGTACATATCGGCGGCCGAGGCGGCCAATGCCCAGGCGCAGACCGCGGACGCGGAAGCCGAGCCGCTCGAGGCCGAGCAGTGGGATCTCCGGGCGATCGGCGCCGACAAGGCAGCGAAGATCAACCCGGGCAGCAAGGACGTCACCGTCGCCGTGATCGACACCGGCGTCGACGACACCCACCCGGACCTCGCCCCCAACTTCTCCGCCTCGCAGTCCGCGAACTGCGTGAGCGGCAAGCCCGACACCACGTACGGCTCCTGGCGTCCTGTGGACGCCGACCACTACCACGGCACGCATGTGGCGGGCGAGATCGCCGCGGCCCGCAACGGCGTCGGCGTCGCGGGCGTCGCACCCGGCGTCAAGGTCGCCGGCATCACGGTGGCCCAGCCGGACGAGAACCAGCTGTTCTTCCCGGAGAGCGTGGTCTGCGCCTTCGTCTTCGCCGCCGACCACGGCGTCGAGATCACCAACAACAGCTACTACGTGGACCCGTGGCTGTACAACTGCATGGACGACCCCGACCAGCGGGCCATCGTCGACGCGGTCAACCGGGCCCAGCTGTACGCCCAGAAGAAGGGCACGCTCAACCTGGCCTCCGCGGGCAACTCCAACGACGACCTCGCCTCCGACGCGATCGTCGACGAGTCGAGCCCCGACGACTCGACTCCCGTCACCCGCACCATCGACCCGAGCGAGTGCTTCGACGTGCCGACGCAGCTGCCGGGCGTGGTCACGGTCAGTGCCACGGGCGTCCAGAACCTCAAGTCGTACTACTCCACCTACGGCAAGGGCGTCATCGACATCGCCGCGCCGGGTGGCGACCGGTACCAGATCCCGGACACCCCGTCGGGGAACGGCCGGATCCTCTCGACGATGCCGAACGGCGAGTACGCCTATCTGCAGGGCACCTCGATGGCGTCGCCGCACGCCGCCGGTGTCGCCGCGCTGCTCAAGTCGACGCACCCCGACGCCACCCCGTCGCAGCTCCAGTGGCTGCTCAAGGCGCAGGCCGACAACCCGGGCTGCCCGACCGAGCCGTACGACCCGGACGGCAACGGCGTCGTGGACTCCACCTGCGAGGGTGGCGACCGTGTGAACGGCTTCTACGGCTTCGGGATCGTCAACGCTCTGAAGGCCGTCAAGTAGCAGGACCTCGCGAGGGCGTTGAGGGCTGTTCGGGGGGTGCCCCGGACGGCCCTCGCTGCTGTGTGCGGGATAGTGCATGCATGACGCAGTCACCTTTGGACGAGTCGGACGGGTTGGCCGGGCCGGACGGGCTGGACGGCTTGGGCGGTACGCGAGCGGCGTGGACCGCGCTCGGCGGGAGCCCGGCTCTGCTCGACCGTGTGACGCACGTCGTCCGCGAGGGGGCGTTGCCTGCGCGGCTGCCGGTCGTCGAGCTGGCCCGCGCCTGCGTCGGGGCGTGCGCGCTGGCCGCCGCCGAGCTCGCCGCGCGCCGCACGCGCCGTACCGGGCGGCCCGTGCCCGAGGTGCGGGTCGACGACGGCGCGGTGGCCACGGCGTTCGTGAGCGAGCGGCATCTGCTCGTGGAGGGGAGGGCGCCGGTCAACTTCGCGCCGTTGTCGCGCTTCTGGCGGACGGGGGACGGGTGGGTGCGGACGCACGCGAACTATCCGCATCACCGGGCGCGGTTGCTCGCCGCGCTGGGGCTGGAGGAAGGCGACGGCGAGAGCGCCGGCGAGGCCTCGGTCGAGCGGGTGGCCGCGGCTCTCGCGGAGCTGCGGGCCACGGAGGTGGAGGACGCCGTATACGCGGCCGGGGGCCTCGCCGTCGCGCTGCGCACCCCGGAGGAGTGGGCAGCGCATCCGCAGGGCGTCGCCGTGGCCGGGCAGCCGCTGCTCAGCCGGGAGCAGATCGGGGAGCCGGACTCCTCCGCGAACCGCCGACCCGGGCCCCGCCGGCTGCCGGAGCTCTCCGGAGATCCCCTGCTGCCTGCTGCCGGACTGCGCGTCCTCGACCTCACCCGGGTCATCGCGGGCCCTGTGGGCACCCGCACACTCGCCCTGCTCGGCGCCGACGTACTGCGCGTGGATCCCCCACATCTGCCCGAACTCCCGGACCAGCACGCGGACACCGGCTTCGGCAAGCGCTCCACCACGCTCGATCTGACCGCGCACGCCGACCGCCGCACCTTCGATGAGCTGCTCGCCGAGGCCGATGTCGTCGTCACCGGCTACCGGCCCGGCGGGCTGGACCGGCTCGGGCTCACACCGGAGGCACTGGCCCGGCGCCGACCGGGCGTTGTGGTCGCCCAGGTGTCCGCCTGGGGTGACTACGGGCCGTGGGGCGAACGCCGGGGCTTCGACAGCCTGGTGCAGGTCGCCTCCGGCATCGCGGCCGTGGAGGGGTCCGTCGAGCGGCCTGGGGCGCTGCCCGCCCAGGCGCTGGACCACGGCACCGGCTATCTGCTGGCCGCGGCGGTGCTCCGCTCGCTCACCGAGCAGCTGGACGGAGGCGGCGCGACGCTCGTCCGGCTGGCCCTCGCTCAGACGGCGCAGTGGCTGGTGCACCGGATCGCCGCCGTCGAGGCGGGGCAGGGCACCGCCGTGGAAGCCGTATACGACCCGGAGAACCCCACCCCGTGGCTCACCGTCACGCAGAGCTCACTGGGGCGGCTGGGGCATGCGCTGCCGCCGGTCTGCTTCCGCGGCGGACCGGACAACTGGGCACACGCACCGAGCCGTTGGGGCGAGGATGCTCCCAAGTGGCTCTGAATCTCCGAACCGCCAAAGAGCCGAGGCCCGCCGACGTTACCGGAATGCTCCGAACCAGTTGTCCTGCCGGAGTTGCCCCGGTCGACGCTCGCTGGCGAAGCTCTTGCGGTGAGCTCCATACGACCGGATGCCGGCCCCAACGGCGAAAGACCTGTCCGAGAGGCACCCGGGCCCGCCTCTGTCCCTCCCGCCTCTGTCCCTCCCGCCTCTGTCCCTGCTGCGTCCGTTTCTGCTGCGTCCGTTCCTGCTCCCGCTGCTCTCGTGCGGCGGGAGGTCGCAGGGCGAGCCGTCGCGGTGCTCGTTCTCGTGGCCGTCGCGGCGCTCGTGCCGCTTCTCGGCCCGTCGGCCACCCTGCACGGCACCGGGGAGGCCGCGGCGCCCGGGGTCGGCGGGATCGGAGTGCTGCGTATGGTCCTGTTCGCCGCCCTGTGTGTGCAGCTCGGTGAGGCGTTCACCGCGTGGCTGGCCCGGCGGGTGCCGGGGGCCCCGCAGGAGCCGTCTCCGCGCAATTGGGCGCCGTACGCGGCGGGTGCGGGATGTGTGGCGGCGCTGGGGCTCGCCTCGGTCGCGTCCACCGGAAACCTGATGCCGCAGCAGCTCTCCGACATGGACATCGGCGGGCTTTACCAGACCCGTGACGGTGCGGTGGCGCTGCTGGAGTTCAACGCCTTCCTCGTCGCCGGGCTGTGCGCACGCTCGCGCCGGCCCGCGACACAGCTGCTGCCGCTGGCCGCGATCATCGTCGCCGAGGCGCTGCGCGCCCACCCTCCGGCGGAGGACACCCCGCTCATCGGAGCCGGCCTGACCCTCGTCCATCTCACGTGCGCCGCCCTGTGGGCCGGCGGGCTGCTGCACGTGCTGCGCCGGATGCGGCTGTGGCGTCGGATCGCGCCCCAGGCCGGTGCGGCGCTTCTCGGGCTGTACGCGCGCGTGGCGATCGTTCTGCTCGCCGCGATCACGACGACGGGGCTGTGCAGCACCCTGCGGCGGATGCCGCCTTCCACGGTCCTCGACCAGCTGGTGACGACGGCCTACGGGCGCGCGCTGCTGGCGAAGGTCCTCCTCGTGGCCGTCGTCACCGCCCTCGCGTTGACCGCGAGGCGCCGCCTGGGGCGGTCGACCCCGGCCGACCGGTACAGCGCGTACGTCCCCGCGCGCGCGGAGGTGGCCGTACTGGGCCTGGTGGTGGCCGTGTCGGCGCTGCTCACGGCGTTGCCGTTGCCCATCCGCTGGTAGCTGCCGGGCACCGCCTGCCGTGGGCGTCGAGCACCCCGCGGGTGAGCAGGTACTGGGCCGCGAGATAGGTGCCCATGATCCACAGATCGGGGAGCGGAAGCTGCGGCCACTCGGCGACGCCGGTCGCGATGAGCGTGTCGGACAGCAGGAAGAGCGCTCCCCCGATGCCCGCCGCGAGCCCGAGCCGACCCGCTCCGTACGCCATGGCCGTCAGCAGCAGGCTGTACGCGGCGACGGGCCCGCGCAGCTCCTCCGGCAGATCCGGCCACAGCAGGGTGACGGTGCCGATGAGCACAACGCCGTATGCGACCGGGAGCCAGACGGCACGCGCGCGTGCGGCGCGGTTCGGCTCCGACTCCGGCTCCGCCGCCACCTCCAGCTCCGACTCCGACTCCGAGATCGCAGGCCGTTTGAACGGCACGAGCCTTGCGAAAGGCACGAGCCTCCCGAAAAGCACCAGGTAGCAGACGTGCCCCACCGCGAACGCCGCCATCCCGGCGAGGAACGCCGGATCGGCCTCGAACAGCAGCAGCGTGTCGCCTGCCCACCCGCACAGCAGCGCCCCGACCAGGAGCCGCGGCCCGCCTCGCGCGGCCGCATGGGCGGCGAGCAGCGGCATGAGCAGCGGCTTGACGACGGTGTGGACCACGTCGGCCCCGGCTGCCAGGGCGACGAGATCGGCGACCGCCGCGAGCGCGAAAGCCCACAACAGCGCGCGGGCGGCCCCCTCGCGGCGGCCGTTCACGCGGCGCCCTCCCCGACCGCAGCGCCATCCCCGACCGTCTGCTGTGCCGCCGCGGGCGGTACGGGCTCCGCCGGCTGCCACCCCGGTCCGCGGAACACGCGTCCCGCCCGCTCACGCCAACTACCCGCCGTGCGGAGGTCGTTGGCGATGGCGACGTACTCGTGCGTGGCCACGCGCAACGGGTTGTAGGTCGCGATGTTCTTGGTCAGCCCGTAGACGGGCCGCTCGGTCTCCGGTACGAAGCTGCCGAAAAGCCGGTCCCAGACGATCAGGATGCCGCCGAAGTTGCGGTCCAGGTAGCCGCCTTGGGAGGCGTGGTGGACACGGTGGTGCGACGGCGTGTTGAAGATGAACTCGAAGGCGCGGGGCAGCTTGCCGATGCGTTCGGTGTGGATCCAGAACTGGTACACGAGGTTCACCGACGAGCAGAACGCGAGCGCCGCCGGGTGCACGCCGAGCGCGATGACCGGCAGGTAGAAGGGCCAGACCGTCCATGACGTCCAGGGCTGCCGCAGCGCGGTCGTGAGATTGAACCTGCGGCTGGAGTGGTGGACGACGTGGCAGGCCCACAGGATCCGTACGACGTGGTGGCCGCGGTGCGACCAGTAGTAGAAGAAGTCCTGCGCGAGCAGCATCAGCGGGACCGTCCACCACAGCACGGGCACCCGCAGGGGCGTGAGCTCGTACACCGCCGTGTAGATCGCGACGATCGGGATCTTCCACAGGAAGTCGAAGACGAGACTGCCGAGCCCCATCGTGACACTGGTGGCGGCGTCCTTCGCCTCGTACCCGGCGGCGTCCTCGTCGGGATGGAGGCGGACACTCACCATCTCGACGACGGTGAGCAGGACGAAGGCCGGTATGGACCACAGCACGACATCGGGCAGGTTCGGCATGGGTGCACCGTAGAGGCCTGGGCGTGCGGCGACCAGACCTTGTTACCGACAAGTATTACCGGCGGTACGGCCCCACTTCTTGGTGGCTTCGGCCATTGATCTTCAGGTTGATCTCCGGCCGGCCCTCCCGGCACGGAGGCGGTCGTCCTCTCCGGCATGAAGCCGGTCGAGGCGCTCACCCGGCGCACCCGTGTGGGCCTCGCCGTGCGGAGTACCGCTGCCGGGCGTAGCGTCACTTTCGGGTGCCTGGTCGCTCACCCGGGGAAACTATCTTGCCCCCGGGTGAGCGATCGGCCATGTACAGGCCATCACCCTCACCAGACGCGGACCGATCCCCCGGGCGCGAACACCGGACTGGTGGCGTCCGCCGGCGGTTCCTTCAGGGTTTCGTCCAGCTCCTCCACGGTCGGGCCGACCCTCGCCGCGATCGGCTGGAGGAGGTCCAGGTCGAAGCCGTAGACGCGGGCCGCGTTGCCGCCCACCATCGCCGCGATCTCATCGCGCGGCAGACCCGCGTAAGCGATGCGCAGGCCCTCACGGGAGTACGGATACGTCCCTTCGTCGTGCGGGTAGTCGCTGCCCCACATGATCTTGTCAAGGCCGATGCGGTCGCGCAGCGGTACCTCGTGCGGGCGCATGAAGCTCGCGCCCACGAAGCAGTTCTCGCGCCAGACCTCGCTCGGGCCCTTGCCCATCGAAACCGCCAGGCCCGCACCGAACTTGGACTCAGCGGTGGACGCGCGCGTGGCCGCCGCCACCAGCCGTCCGTGGTAGTAGTCCAGCATGTCGAGCACACCCGGGATCCAGCCCGAGCCCTGCTCGGTGAGGACGAGTTTCAGCTCCGGGTGGCGGCGGAACGCTCCGCCGAACACCAGATGCCACAGCGCCCGGTGCGAGAACCACGTCGTCTCCACCATGAAGACGGCGCGGGCGGCCGGTTCGTCGCCGAGCGGCGGGGAGGCGGAGCCGGCGTGGTGGTTGACGGGTACGCCGAGCTCGGCGCAGGTCGCCCAGATCGGGTCGTACGCCGAGGAGTACAGCTCGGGCAGGCCCGATCCCGGTGGGGTGCCGGGCAGGAGCAGACCGCCCTTGAGGCCCGCGGCCGCCGCCCAGCGGATCTCCTTCACCGCCTCGTCGACGTCGCCCAGGAGGATCTGGAAGACGCCCGCGCGGCGTCCTGGCACGGCCGCGCAGAAGTCGGCGAGCCAGCGGTTGTGGGCGCGCAGGCCCGCCCAGCGCTGGTCGAACTCCTCGCGGGTCGGCGCGGGGGCCATCAGCGATGCGGACGGGAAGAACGGCGGGATGGTGTTGGGGAAGACGACCTCCGCGACGATGCCGTCCTGCTCCAGCTCGGCAAGGCGCCGGTCGGAGTTCCAGTTCTTGTCGGCGGAGTCGGCGAGCAGGTCCTCGTACGGATTGACGTAGGTGGCCGCCCAGGCGTCGAACGCGTCGTGGAGCCGGGATTCCAGGTACGGCTTGTAGTCGAGGAGGTCGGCGCCCGCGTGGCAGTCGGCGGAGATGACCGTGTAGCGGTCGGTCGTGGCCGTCTCGGAGTCTCGGTCGCTCGTGGCCGTCACGGGGACTCGGTCGGTCGTCGTCACGGTGTCACCCCCAGGGCCGGGAAGTCGTGATCGGTCAGCCAGTGGCGGCCCACCTCGCGTGAGCGCGCCCAGGACGCCTCGACGGCCGTCTGGTCTGCGGGCTGGCCCAGTTCGGCCGGTGTCGGGCCGATACGGCCGGCCAGCGGCGTCAGCTTCTCCACGTCGAAGCCGAAGACCTCGGCCGCCGCCAGGCCGAGCATCCGGCGGGTCTCCACGACGGGGATGTCGTGGAAGGTTTTCGCGAGCCACGCGCGCGTGTCGGGCCACGTCCCCTCGGGGTGCGGGAAGTCGCTGCCCCACAGGATGTTGTCGACACCGATCTCGTAGCGCTGGGCGAGTTCGCGGCGCTTGGTGTTGGTGGCGCAGACGAAGACCTGCCGGTCCAGGTACTCGTGCGGGGGCCGCTTCAGCTCGGCGAACGGCGAGAGCTTCTTGCCGCCGTGCGCGCCGAGGTAGAGGCGGTCCATGAACCACAGCAGGTTCGGCAGCCACCAGCAGCCCGACTCGGCAACGCCGAACTTCAGCCCGGGGTGCCGCTCGAAGACGCCCGACCAGAGCAGGAACCACAGCGGCCGGGCGGGCCACCAGGTCACCTCGCTCACATAGATGCCCAGGTGGTCGCCGTACTCGTGGCGCGGCGCCGCTCCCGAGTGGGTGACCACCGGCATCCCGCAGTCGGCCGCCGCCGCCCACACGGGGTCGTAACGGCGGTCGTGGTAGGGCGCCTTGTCGACCCACATGGACGGGATCATGAGGGCGCCGAGTCCGGACTCCTTGGCCCGGTGGATCTCGGCGACGACCTTGTCGGGCTCGGCTGTGACCGGTAGCAGGGCCACACCGCAGTGCCGCTCCGGGTTCTCGGAGACGAAGTCGGCGAGCCACCGGTTGTGGGCCTGCGCGCCCGCCATGCCCAGCTCGGGGTCCTGGTCGCCGGAGAGTCCGAGACCCACACCGAAGGGGGCGGCGGTCTGGCTGTCGACGGCGTCGGCGTCCGGGAAGACGACCTCCGCCGCCACACCGTCTCCGTCGAGTTCCTTGAGCCGCTGGGCGGTGTCCCAACCGCCGCGCAGTCCCTCCTCGTTGTCCTGGAACCACTTGTTCGCGAACGCCTCGTTCCGTATGCCCAGGCGCGTCGCCTCCTCGCGGCGCGCGTCCCGCCCGGCGAGGAAGTCGTCGAAGGCCCGGTGGAAGCGGGCGTCCAGATAGGGCCGGTACTCCTCGGTGGGGAGCCCGGCGTGGCAGTCGGAGGAGATGATCAGGTACGGGTCGTCGGACCGGTCCTGTGCGTCCTGTGCCTGTCGGGCCGGGTCTGCGTTCCCGTACGTGCCAGTGCCCGCGTCGGTCATGGCGGCTCCCTAGTCAGTCCAGGATGAAGCTCTCGAGATACGAGGGGTTGGCGCGGTCGAGCATGGACTGCGACCTCGCCCGGATCTGCTGATCGCTGTGCTCGCTCGCCGGCAGCAGCCAGAAGCGGTCGTCCCTGATGCCGTCGGCCACCAGGTCCGCCACGTCCTCGACCGGCGTGAACTGCACCTCCTGCCCCGCTTCCCGCATCGCCGTCTCCCACTGGTCGAGGCTGCGGTAGGGCGTCCTGCGGGGCTTCTGCTTGGCGTACCGGTCGGGCCTGTTGCGGTGCGACTCCCACAGGCCGGTGCGCAGCATGTGCGGGCCGGGGAAGAGGACCGAGGCCCCCACGCGCGCGTGCTCCGCCTTCAGATGCGCGTACAGCGACTCGGTCATCGTCACGACGGCTGCCTTGGTGACGGCGTACACGGAGGCGGTGGGCAGCGGGGCGATGCCGCCGTCACCCGACGACGTGTTGACGACGTGTCCCGGCTCGCCCGCCGCCAGCATGCGCGGCACGAACGCCTGGATGCCGTGGAAGACGCCCCACACGTTGACCGCGAAGGCCCACTTCCAGTCGTTCGGATCGTGCTCCCACATGCGGCCCTCGGCGCCCGAGCCGACGCCCGCGTTGTTGCACAGGACGTGGACGGCGCCGAAGGTCTCGTATGCCGCGTCCGCCAGGGCCATCACCTGCTCGCGCTCACCGACGTCGACCACACGCGCGTGCACCTGCGCCCCGTCCTCGCGCAGCCCCGCGGCCGCCTTCTCCAGGGCTCCCTCCTCCACGTCCGCGAGGAGCACCTTGAGGCCGTCCGCCGCGAACCTCCGCGCCATGGCCAGCCCGATACCGCTCGCCGCCCCCGTGACGACCGCGACCTGCCCTGCCCGCAGCTCCATCAGGCCCTCCTCCCCTGTGCCGACCCCTCCGGCGGGCCGTCGAGGACCTGCTGCGGATCGTCGTAGCGCTGATGGATGTACGGCAGCAGCGCCTGCGCGCTCACTCGCTCGGCGACCCTGCCCTTCTGGTCGCTGGTCTTCTCGCCGATGGTGATCTCGACCAGCCGGCGCACGGGCAGATCGGCGACGGGGTCGTACATCGACTCGCGCAGGACCACATCTCCCGTGATCTGCTCCAGCCTGCGCACCTTCTCGTTGCGCACGCAGTGCACCAGCACCGGATCGCCCTCGAGGCCCGAACCGTCCACCGCGGGAAGGAACTTGAAGTAGAAGTCCGTCTTCTGAGCGGGCTCCGGAACCGGCAGTTCCCCGCACACCGCTCCCCGCACCTCGACGAACGCGATGCCGTGCCGCGCCAGCGACGCCCGCACGACGAGGCCGTCCCGCTCGACCGTCACCTCGCCCAGCTTCTTCGGCTCGCCGAAGACCTCCCGGCCGCCGATGAGTGCCCGCTCGTGGGTCATCGGCATGACCAGCGGATACCAGCCCTCGACGCCGTCGTGCGCGGCGGCGACGGCGACCGAGCCCGCGCCCAGCGGATAGCCGGGAAGCTCGACCTTGCTGATGTTCGCCCGCACCAGAGGACGCCCGGTGGGCTTGAGGGGCGGCGGCAGCACGGCCGCCACCGCGTCGGGGTCGCTCTCCCAGACGGCCACCACGCCGGTGGACCAGATGTCGGGCAGTGCGGAGTTCGCGGTGCGCGCGGCGGCGATCTCCGCCTCGGTCCGCGCGCCGTACCGTACGCGTGCCATGGGGTACCACCCTTCGTCGACTCTGACGTGCCGGGGGCCCGGCGGCTCGGCCGCTGATGTCACCAGCCGGAAGGCAGCCGCCTGTAACACAGTTACAGCGACGCGCGATGAAGGTAAAGAGGCGTGCACGCCGACGACTTGGCCTGACGACTTGGCCGACCGGCGCGCCGGGGACTTGGGGGGGATTCATGCCGAGACCGTCACTCAGCCGCGACGAGATCCTGGACACCGCCGCGAACCTGGTGAAACAGCACGGCCCGGGCGCCCTGACGATGCGTAAGCTCGCGGCCGAACTCGGCACGGCGGTCACCTCGATCTACTGGCACGTGGGCAACCGAGAGTCCCTCCTCGACGCCCTCGTCGAGCGCACCGTCGCCGACCTCGGCGAGCTCCGCCCTACCGGCCGCACTCCGGCCCAACGCATCGTCTCCGTGGCCCTCGCCCTGCGCCGCAGGCTGCGCGACCACCCGCACCTCGTGGCGATGGTGCACGAACGCGGTCTGACCGAGCAGATGTTCCTGCCCGCGCAGGAGGTACTGGCGCGCGAGGCGCACGCGGCGGGCCTTCACGGTGCTCGGGCCGCCGAGGTGGTACGGGCCGTTCAGTTCCACGTCGTCGGCCACGTCCTCGTCGAGCGCAACCGCGAGCGCGCACCCGTGCAGCGGCCCGGCGAGGAGGAGCTGTGGGGTGCACGCACGGCGGACGACGATCCTGCGCTGGCACGCGCGCTGGCCGCGCCCATCGACACGGAGAAGGTGTTCACCACGTCCATACGGGCACTGGTGACCGGGCTGCTCGAAGCGCCGCCCCGCTGAGCCGGGACTGGAGCGACCGTCAATTGAGCCGCCGCCTAGTGCAAATGGGACAGATCCGGAGAACCGGGGGCGTCCGGGTCCGTCCACAGGCGAGCCGGGTCCGTCAACAGGGCGACGGGACACGCCCCGTCGAGGGCCGCTGGTGACGACCCGTACGAGGACTGTCAGTCAGGGCCCGTATCCTCAGTGACCATGCTCGAAGACCGCCACCGCACGACCGCAGCGCCCACGGCGCCATGGCCGGCCGCGTATCCGAAGGGGTACGCGGTCGTCGACGTGGAGACCACCGGCCTCGCCCGGGACGACCGGATAGTGTCGGCCGCCGTCTACCGGCTGGATGCGCGCGGCGAGGTCGAGGACCACTGGTACACGACGGTCAACCCCGAGCGCGACCCGGGACCCGTATGGATCCACGGTCTGACGAGTGACGTGCTGTCGGACTCACCTCTCTTCGGCGACATCGCCGAGCAGTTCGCGGACCGGCTCGCCGACCGCGTCCTCGTCGCGCACAACGCCGCCTTCGACTGGTCGATGATCGCCCGGGAGTACGCGCGCGCGGAGCGCACTGCTCCGGTGCGTCAGCGCCTGTGCACCATCGCGCTCTCCAAGGAGCTGGGCCTGCCTCTGCCCAACTACAAGCTGGAGACGCTGGCCTCGCACTTCGGCGTCGTACAGCAGCGCGCCCACCATGCGCTGGACGACGCGCGCGTGCTCGCCGAGGCGTTCCGGCCGAGCCTGCACGCCGCCGCGCGGGACGGGGTGCGGCTGCCGCTGCTGGAGTGCCGGCCGCTCACCGAGTGGGCGGACCGGCCGGCCACGCCCCGGATCGGCCGTCAGGCCTCGTACCAGCCGGGCGGTTGGCGGCCCTCGCGAAAGCGGCCGCCGTGCCCTTATCCCAACCCCGGGCGTTACGAACCGGGCAAGCCACTCAAACAGGGCATGCGTGTGGCGTTCTCGGGCGACACCTCCGTCGAGCGCGAGCTGCTCGAGGACCGGGCGGTCGAGGCCGGGCTGCACGTCGCGACGAGCCTGTCCCGGCTGACCAGCCTGCTCGTCACGAACGACCCGGACTCCGGCACCTCCAAGACCACGAAGGCGAAGCAGTTCGGCACGCCGGTCGTGGACGAGGCCGCCTTCGGGCAGCTCCTCCACGACGTCGCCCCGGCGTCGGACGGCTGATTGCCGGGCGACCGGGTGATTGCCGGGCGACTCGCCCCCGGATGGCTCGCCCCCTACGCCCCCGCACCCCACGCTGTGGCGCATGGCACGTTGTGAGGTCTGCGGAAACGACTACGGGATGTCGTTCGAGGTGCACGCGCAGGGCGCGGTGCACGTCTTCGACTGCTTCGCGTGCGCCATCCACCGCATGGCGCCCCTCTGTGAACACTGCCGGGTCCAGATCATCGGCCAGGGAGTCGAGGTCGACGGCCACTGGTTCTGCGGGGCGCACTGCTCCCGCGCGGAGGGGAAGGTGGGAATCGTCGACAAGGTGTGAGCCCGCGCTGGGGTACGTGGCCCCCTACGGGAGACCCTCCCGTAGGGGGCCGATCGGTGCCAGGTACCGTCAATGGGGTGTACCGCTTCCTGTTGTCCCGGCAGTGGGTGATCCTCACCCTTGTGACCCTGGCGCTCATCCCCACGATGATCCAACTGGGCTTCTGGCAGCTGCACCGGCACGAACACCGTGTCGCGCAGAACAAGCTGATCTCCGACGCGCTCTCCGCGAAGCCGGTGCCCGTGGAGCAGCTCACCTCGCCGGGTCACACCGTGCCCCACTCCGAGCTGTACCGGACGGTGACCGCGACCGGGACGTACGACACCGCCCACGAGGTCGTCGTGCGGCGCCGCACCAACTCCGACGACGAGGTCGGCTTCCACGTCCTGACGCCGTTCGTCCTCAAGGACGGCCGGGTACTCCTCGTCAACCGCGGCTGGATCCCCGCGAACGGTCCGCAGACGGCCTTCCCGAAGATCCCCGCACCCGAGAAGGGCGAGGTCACCGTCACCGGGCGGCTCATGGCCGACGAGACGACCGCCGAGAGCGGCATCAAGAACGTCCAGGGGCTGCCCGACCGGCAGATCATGCTGATCAACAGTGAGCAGGTGGCGAAGAGCCTCGGCGGCGGGCAGGTGCTCGGTGGCTATGTCGCGCAGGTGTCGCCCGAGCCCAAGGGGGACAGTCCCGAGCTGATCTCGGAGCCCGACCACAGCAGTATCGGGCCGCATATGGCTTATGCGATCCAGTGGTGGCTGTTCGCGGCCGGGGTGCCCGTCGGGTGGGTGGTTCTGGTTCGCCGTGAGCGGCGGGATCGGGCTGAGGCGGCCGCGGAGTCGACGGAGGCGCCGGAGCCGGCCGCCGTGTAGCGCCGCGGCCCCCTGCTGCGTACGGGCGATTTCCCCCACCCCGCCTCTTCCCGCAGCATCCGAGTTGCGGCTCCGCCGCGTGGCATGGGCTCCGCCCCTGGACCCCGCTGGGGGCTCCGCCCCCCAGACCCCCTGATCGCCCTAACGGGCTCGTCCTCAAGGGCCGGACGGGCTGAAGTGGCAACCCTGACGAGCCGGGGCACGTACGGACCGCGCGGCGGTGCGGGGCGGGCGCCGGCATCAGGGCATGGGAGGGGCGCCCGCCCCGCGGTCAGTGCGCCGTGCCGGCGTCAGCAGCAGCGGCCGGGGGCCTCGCATTCGCGCTGCGTGGTGCGCATCCGCTCGTACTCCCGGCGGGTCGGCACCGGTGCGTGCGGGTGGTGGCGACGGTGCCGCTCGCAGTAGCGGTCGTACTCCGTCTCGCCGGTCAGTTCCCGCGCGTACCAGAGCACGGTGTCCAGTACCTTCCGTACGCTCATGAGCCCGCCCCCACCAGCGTGTCGTTGCTGCGCTGCTCCGGAACGTCGATACGGGACGCGACGTACGGTGCCTCCGTCGTCGGGAGCGGCTCGGTGGCGCGGAGGGCGCGGACGCACACCACCGCGCAGTTGACCAGGACGATGAGAACCAGCAGCAGGAAGATCGCCATGATCACGCCGTCCACGGTGTTGTTGAGGACGATGGTGTGCATGTCGTCCATGTCCGTGGCGCCCGGCAGCAGTTTGCCGGCGTCGATCGCGTCCGCGTAGACGTCACGCTGGGCGAAGAAGCCGATCTTCGGGTTGTCGGAGAAGATCTTCTGCCAGCCGGCGGTGAAGGTGACGGCCACGTCCCAGACCAGCGGGATGCCGGTCACCCACGCCCAGCGCAGCTTGCCGGCCTTGATGAGCATGGTCGTGGTGACGGCGAGGGCGACGGCGGCCAGCAGCTGGTTGGCGATGCCGAACAGCGGGAACAGCTGCTTGATCCCGCCCAGCGGGTCGGTGACACCGGCGTAGAGGAAGTAGCCCCAGGCGCCCACGACCAGGGCGCTGGTGATCCAGATGCCCGGCTTCCAGGTGACCCGGCCGATCGGCTTCCAGACGTTGCCGAGCATGTCCTGGAGCATGAAGCGGCCCACCCGGGTGCCGGCGTCCACCGTGGTCAGGATGAACAGCGCCTCGAACATGATCGCGAAGTGGTACCAGAAGGCCTTCATCCCGGCGCCGCCGAACACACCGGCGAAGATCTCCGACATACCCACGGCCAGCGTGGGCGCGCCCCCGGAGCGGCCCACCAGCGTCTCCTCCTCAACGGCCTTGGCCGCCGCGGTGAGCTGGTCCGGGGTGACCGTGAAGCCGAGGTTCTTCACCGCCTCGGCGGCGGTGTCCACGGTCGGGCCGAGCAGCGCGGCCGGGGAGTTCATCGCGTAGAACAGGCCCGGTTCGAGCACGCAGGCGGCGATCAGGGCCATGACGGCGACGAAGGACTCCGTGAGCATGGAGCCGTAGCCGATCAGCCGGACCTGGGACTCCTTCTGGATCAGCTTCGGGGTGGTGCCGGAGGAGACGAGCGCATGGAAGCCGGACAGGGCGCCGCAGGCGATGGTGATGAACAGGAACGGGAACAGCGATCCGGCGAAGACCGGTCCTGCCCCGGTCGAGGCGAACTCGGTCACGGACTCGGCCTTGAGGGTCGGGGCGGCGATCACGACGCCGACGGCCATCAGGGCGATGGTGCCGACCTTCATGAAGGTCGACAGGTAGTCACGCGGGGCCAGCAGCATCCACACGGGGAGTACGGACGCGACGAAGCCGTAGCCGACCAGGCAGAAGACCAGGGTCTCGGGGCTCCAGATGAAGTACTCGGCCAGGGAGGAGTCCTGGATCCAGCCGCCGCCGAGGATGGCGAGCAGCAGCAGCGCCACACCGATGACGCTGGTCTCCACGACCCTGCCCGGCCTCAGGTAGCGCAGGTAGAAGCCCATGAAGAGGGCGATGGGGATGGTCATGGAGACCGAGAAGGTGCCCCAGGCGGACTCCGCCAGCGCGTTGACGACGACCATCGCCAGCACCGCGAGCAGGATGATCATGATGGCGAAGACACCGATCAGCGCGGCGGCACCGCCCACCCTGCCGATCTCGTCCCGGGCCATCTGGCCGAGGCTCTTGCCGTCCCGGCGCATGGAGAGGAACAGGACGACCATGTCCTGGACCGCGCCGCCGAAGATCACGCCCGCGATGATCCAGATGGTGCCCGGCAGATAGCCCATCTGCGCGGCCAGCACCGGGCCCACCAGCGGTCCGGCGCCGGCGATCGCCGCGAAGTGGTGGCCGAACAGCACCCGCTTGTCGGTGGGGTGGTAGTCGACCCCGTCCTCCAGCCGTTCGGCGGGAGTGGCGCGGGTGTCGTCGACCTGGAGGACCCGGCGGGCGATGAAGCGGGAGTAGAAGCGGTAGGCGATGGCGTACGAGCCGAGCGCGGCCATCACCAGCCAGACGGCGGAGATCTCCTCGCCCCGCGCGAGGGCGAGCACGCCCCACCCGATCGCGCCGACGATGGCGACGGCGGTCCACAGCAGGATCGCCTGCGGTGTCATACGGACGCGGGGCGAAGGAGAATGCGGCTCCGGGGACTCCGGGAGACCGGATTCGGGCATGGCGGACACAGGCATGGCGGCTCCTCACCTGGACGGTGATCGGTGATGGGGTGGTACGACGACCGGGGCGGGCCCGGATCAGGGTCGGCGGCGTTCGTTCCTCGTCAGCAGATGCGCGACGAGCAGGCAGAGGCCGCACCCCGGCACCCAGGCGAGCTGGTACCAGTAGAAGAACGGCATCCCCGCCAGCCGCGGGCTCGCACCGGCGTACCAGGGGACCCACAGCAGCCCGGCGGCAGGGGCGAGCAGCAGGACAGCGGCCGCGACGCTCCGTGTCCGGTGGTGACCGGTCCGTGCCATGACCTGCGCTCCTCTCCCGCTCGCTGTCGGTCTGTGCATAGAGTTGCGCACCCGCCCAAAGCGGTTGACAGCGAATTTCCAGAAGATTTCCGCCGGTTTTCTGTCATCGGAACCGGCCCCCCCGCGCAACTCCCCCGCGAGGGCCCAGGCACACCAAGGACGGTGACCCATGGCGGATGGCGCCATGACCGCGACGTTCCTCGCCGTCATCGGCGGGGCGTCGCTGCTGGCCGTCACCTCCCGCCGGCTCAACCCCAGCGACCGGCTGCCGTCCCTGGACGGCTGGGCGCTGGCCGACCGGGGGCTGGGGCCCGTGTGGACCTGGCTGCTGCTCGGCGGCACGATCTTCACCGCGTACACCTTCACGGCCGTGCCCGGCCTTGCGTACGGCAGCGGCGCACCGGCCTTCTTCGCGGTGCCCTACACGGTGATCGTCTGCCCGCTCGCCTTCCTGCTCCTCCCCCGGCTGTGGGCGGTGGCCCGCCGCCACGGCTATGTCACCGCCGCCGACTTCGTCCGCGGTCGCTACGGTTCACCGCCGCTGGCCCTGGTGGTCGCGCTGACCGGGATCCTCGCCACGATGCCGTATCTTGCGCTGCAGCTGCTGGGCATACGTGCGGTGCTCACCGCCGGCGGCCTCTATCCGCGGGGCGCCGCCGGCGATCTGGTGATGGTCGCGCTCTTCGCCGGGCTGGCCGTGGCGACGTACCGGCACGGCCTGCGCGCGCCCGCGGTCATCTCCGCCCTGAAGGCGGTCGCCGTCTTCGTCTCGCTCACCGCCGTCTGCTGGCTGGTCCTGAACCGGCTCGGCGGGCCCGGAGCGGTCTTCGACACCGCGGCACGCCGGCTCACCGAGGCGGGCGCGGGTCAGGACCCGCTGCTCCTGTCCCCCGAACAGCAGCCCGCCTACGCGACGCTCGCCCTGGGCTCCGCACTGGCCCTGCTGATGTACCCGCATGTGCTCACCGCCGGCTTCGCAGCGTCCGGCCCTGACACCCTGCGCAAGGTCTCCGTGGCGCTACCCGCCTGGACGGCCCTCCTCGCCCTCTTCGGCATGCTCGGCATCGCGGCCGTGGCGGCGGGGGTACGCGCCCCGGAGGGCGGCGCCGAGTCGGCCGTGCCGATGCTCGTCGACCGGCTCATGCCGGCTCCGCTCGCCGGTCTGGTGTTCGCCGCGATCACCGTGGGCGCGCTGGTCCCGGCCGCGGTGATGTCGATAGCGGCCGCGACCTCCTTCGTACGGAACGTCTACGTCGAGTACGTCCATCCGACGGCCACGCCCAAGCGGCAGGTGCGCATCGCCAAGGCGGTCTCGCTCACCGCGAAGGTGGGCGCGGTCGCCTTCGTCTTCGGCCTGCGCGACCAGGACGCGATCAACCTCCAACTGCTCGGCGGCGTATGGATCCTGCAGATCTTCCCCGCCGTGGCCGTCGGACTGTTCACCGGCCGCCTGCACCCCCGGGGCCTGCTCGCCGGGTGGGCCGTGGGCATGGCGGCCGGCACCGTCATGGTGGTGCGCGAGGGGTTCTCCTCCGTCGTGCCCTTCGGCCCCGCCGACCAGCCCTTCGAGATCTACGCCGGGCTTGTGGCCCTGCTGCTCAACCTGATCGTCGCCGTGGTCACCTCCGCGGCTCTCGAACGCCTCGGCGTCCCCCGCGGCGCCGACGCGACCGACCTACCGTCCCGTCTGATCCTCAGGCGGCGCCCCGAGACGGGAGCGAGCAACCCGTGAGACCCAGCGAGAACACCCCCGTCACGCTGCAGCAGCCGACACCGGCCACGACCTTGCCGGTCGGCGCCTCGTCCCCGGAGACGGCGCCTGCCGAGCCGCCCGCTCTGGCCCCCACGGTGGTCGATCCGGACGAACTGGAGCGGGAGGCCGCCCTTGCCCAACTGTTCGACGTGCACTACGCGTCGATGCTGCGCCTCGCCGTACTGCTCGGCGCCGACGATCCCGAGAACGTCGTGGCCGAGGCCTACTACCAGATCTACCGGAAGTGGCGCCGGCTGCGGGACGCCGAGGCGGCCGCGGCGTATCTGCGCTCCACGGTGTGCAATCTGACCCGTATGCGCATACGCCACCTCCAGGTCGCCCGCAAACACGTGGAGACGCCGCCGGCCGACGTCGTCGCCTCCGCCGAGAGCACCGCCCTCCTCCACGACGACCAGCGTGTGCTGATCAACGCACTCCAGCAACTGCCCGCCCGGCAGCGGGAAGCGCTCGTGCTGCGCCACTGGCTCGGTCTGAAGGAGAGCGAGATCGCCGCGGCGATGGGGATCTCCTGCGGCTCGGTCAAGACGCACACGGCACGCGGCATCGCCGCCCTGACCCAGGTGATGGAGGCCCGGCGATGAACGAGACCACCCCGGACCGGACGGAACCGGGCAGGACCGAACAAGAGCTGCGGGAAGCGCTGGCGGCGCTGGCAGGGGGTGTGCAGGCCGCCCCCGACGCCTACCGCACGGCCCGCGGGGACTGGCTGCGCCGCGAGCGCCGGCGGCGTCTCGTCCTCGCCGTCCTGATCGCCGTCGTCTTCGCCCTCGCCACGCTGATCGGCCTGTGGGTGCTCAACCAGGCCCCGTCCGACCCGAGCGTGATCTTCTCCGATGCCCGGGGCACGGTCACCCGGTCCGAGGGCGCACCCGGCTGACGCCATGTCAGCCGATCCTCCCCGCAACCAGCCCAGCCCCGATGCCGCCGTGCGGTCGGGGCGCGCTCCAGCCGGGTCCGGTCACCCGGCCAGACGCCCGTTCGGGTTGGCATCGGTCCCCGCCGGGAACCCGCCAGACGTGCACCGACCCATCGAGGACTACGCGCTGATCGGCGACCACCAGACGTCCGCTCTCGTGAGCAGGGACGGCTCCATCGACTGGCTGTGTCTGCCCCGCTTCGACTCGCCCGCCTGTTTCGCCGCGCTGCTCGGCGACGAGGAGAACGGGCACTGGCGTATCGCGCCGAAGGACGCGGGCCCCTGCACCCGCCGTGCGTACCGCCCGCGCACACTGGTCCTGGACTCGGTCTGGGAGACCGACAGCGGCACGGTCCGCGTCACCGATCTGATGCCGCAGCGCGACCGCTGCCCCGATGTCGTACGCGTCGTCGAGTGCCTCTCCGGCGAGGTCACGATGCGCAGCACCCTCCGGCTGCGCTTCGAGTACGGCTCGGTCATCCCGTGGATGCGCAGGTCCGACGGCCATCGCGTGGCTGTGGCGGGCCCCGACTCGATGTGGCTGCGCAGCGATCCCGAAGTGCGCACCTGGGGCAAGGACTTCGGCACGCACTCGGAGTTCACGGTCTCCGAGGGCGAGAAGGTGGCCTTCGTACTCACCTGGCATCCCTCCCACGAGCCGCGCCCACCGCAGTGCGAGCCGCACAAGGCGCTGGCGGACAGCCTCGAGGACTGGCAGGCCTGGGCGGACCGGTGCCGGTACAAGGGCCCGTACGCGGACGCGGTCATCCGCTCCCTTATCACCCTCAAGGCCCTCACGTACGCACCGACCGGCGGCATCGTCGCCGCGGCCACCACCTCGCTCCCCGAGGAGATCGGCGGCGTACGCAACTGGGACTACCGCTACTGCTGGCTGCGCGACTCGACGCTCACCCTGGGGGTGCTGCTGGCGGCCGGCTACCAGGAGGAGGCCAAGGCGTGGCGGGACTGGCTGCTCCGCGCGGTCGCGGGCAGCCCCGGCGACCTGCAGATCATGTACGGCCTGGCCGGCGAGCGCAGGATCCCGGAGTACGAACTGCCGTGGCTGCCGGGCTATGCGGACTCGGTCCCCGTGCGCATCGGCAACGAAGCGGTGCAGCAGCTGCAGCTCGACGTGTACGGCGAGGTCGTCGACTCGTTCATGCTGGCGCGCCAAGCGGGCCTGCCGGCCATGCCCCACGCGTGGCAGGTGCAGCGCCGCCTGCTGGAGTTCCTGGAGTCCGTCTGGCAGCAGCCGGACTCCGGGCTGTGGGAGGTCCGCGGCCCCCGCCGCCACTTCGTGCACTCCAAGATCATGGTGTGGGTCGCCGCCGACCGGACCGTACGCGCGCTGGAGGCGGACCCGAGGCTGCGTGGTGACATCAACCGCTGGCGCGCGATGCGGGACGCCGTGCACCGCGAGGTGTGCGAGCGCGGCTACGACCCGGACCGGAACACGTTCACGCAGTTCTACGGCTCCCGCGAACTGGACGCCGCGCTGCTGCTCATTCCGCGCGTCGGATTCCTGCCGCCTGAGGACCCTCGGGTGACCGGGACCATCGAAGCGGTACGCAAGGAGCTCAGCCACGACGGTTTTCTGCGCCGCTACAGCACGGATGACCAGACGGACATCGACGGACTGCCCGGCAGCGAGGGCGCGTTCCTCGCCTGCTCCTTCTGGCTTGCGGACGCCCTGCACCTGACGGGGCGCCCGCAGGAGGCCCGGGAGCTGTTCGAACGGCTGGTGGGGCTCTGCAACGATGTGGGCCTGCTCGCGGAGGAGTACGACCCCGTGAACCGCAGGCAGCTCGGGAACTTCCCGCAGGCGTTCAGCCATATCGGCCTGGTGGGGGCCGCTTTCACCCTGTTCGGGACGGAGGAGGCAGGATAGGGCCATGGATCTTGGACTGAAGGACCGTGTCTACGTCGTCACCGGAGCCACCCGGGGCCTGGGCAACGCGGCGGCGCGCGAGCTCGTCGCGGACGGCGCGAAGGTCGTCATCACCGGCCGGGACGAGAAGCGCGTCGCCGATGCCGCCGCCGACCTGGGCCCGAACGCCGTCGGTGTGGCCGCCGACAACGCGGACTCCGCCTCCGCCGGACGCCTCGTGGCGGCCGCGCACGAGCACTTCGGGGGCTTCGACGGCGTACTGATCAGCGTCGGCGGACCGGCTCCCGGTTCCGCCGCCGACAACACCGACGAGCAGTGGCAGGCGGCGTTCGAGTCCGTCTTCCTCGGGGCGGTGCGACTGGCCCGGGCGGCCGCGGCGGAGCTCGGCGAGGGCGGCGTCATCGGCTTCGTGCTCTCCGGTTCGGTGCACGAGCCGATCCCGGGGCTGACGATCTCCAACGGCCTGCGCCCCGGGCTCGCGGGCTTCGCCAAGTCGCTCGCCAACGAGCTCGGCCCCCGCGGCATCCGCGTCATAGGCCTGCTGCCGTCCCGTATCGACACAGACCGCGTCCGGGAGCTGGACGCCCTCTCCCCCGACCCGGAGGCCGCCCGCGCGGCCAACGAGGCGAACATCCCCCTGCGCCGCTACGGCACCCCGGAGGAGTTCGGCCGCACGGCGGCGTTCCTGCTGTCGCCGGCGGCGTCGTATCTGACGGGGATCATGCTGCCGGTGGACGGCGGAGCACGGCACGGGTTCTGACACACGCGCTTTCTGGGGCTCGGTTCGCGTCCGGAGCGGCAAAGCCCGGCTCAATCGTCACAGTGGTACGGAGTGCCGAGGGGCTTCTCACGTGACCCGCTCCGCGCGGTGCCTGACCGCGCGGAGCTGGACCTCGGCGGGCAGCCGGTCCAGCCCCGCCGAGCCGCGCGCGTGCGCCAGCGCCTCGCCTGCGAGCCTCCGCAGCGCTTCGCCGGGCGCGGCGAACGGCTCCAGCACCAGCCGCACCCGCGCCTCGGGCGCGCTGCGCCGCCCGGTCAGGGTGGCGTGCGCCCGCTCGACCCCGTCGAGCGCCCCGGCCTCGCTCGCCAGGACGGACTCCAGGGCCTTGCCCCGCAGCAGCGCCCCCTCGCCGTCGCCGGTGTCGACCAGCACCTCGGCCAGCCGGCGCCGGCGCAGCTGGACCGACAGCCACCACAGCGCGAGCAGCACCGACACCGCGAGCACGGCGATAACGGTGGGCCACCACCAGCCTTCGTCCCGCCATCTGGTCTGGTCGGCTTCGCTCAGCAGCACGTCGCGCTTCCCGTCGTGGATCCACCACGACGGCGGGGTGACGCCGAGACCGACGGCGAGGACCGAACCGCCCAGCACGAGCAGCGCGAGACCGGCGATCCCCAGCAGCACGCGGTTGACCGTCCCCAGCACGGCACTCACCCCTTCTTACCGGGCCGGCGGACGTGCACGGAGAGGGCGGGCGCCCTGCCGAGCCCCAGCTCCCTGATGCCGTCCGCGAGTACGGTGTCCAAGTCGCCCCGTACCTCGTCGAGTTCACGGAAGTGCGACACCGCGCGGACGTCGACCTTCCTGCGCCTCATCCGCACCCGAGCCGACTGCACCCCGGAGACCTCCATGGCCCGGTCGCGCAGCACCATGGCGGCGGCGTCGCGGTGCAGTCCGGACCGTACGTCCGGGTGCACACGCCGCATGGGCAGGACCGCCCTCCGGCCCGGTGTGGTGGCGAGCACCAGCAGCCACAGGCCGAGGGCCGCGGCCACCCCGGCGCCGATCAGCACCCAGAGGTTGTCGAGGGGACGCTGGGCGAGCTCGCGGGCGAGGGTTCTGCGCCACTGCATCGCGGGCCGGTCCGCGCGCACGGCCGCGATGTCGTACAGCATCAGCCCCGCACCGGCGAAGACCAGCAGCGCGAGCAGCGCCGCGGGGATGCGGCGGGCCGACCAGAAGCGTCGTGGCCTGCCGTCGTCGCCCTCGGCGGTGGGCAGCGGCTCGTACGCGGCCGCGGATGCGGACTGGTCGAGGTCGCTCGGCGTCGCGCCGGGCTCCCGCTCCACGACCGGAAGACGCTGGGTGCTACCGCTGGCGGAGCCCGACGGGCCCTGGGACTCGCTCACCGTGTCCTCCCCTGTGCGGCGTGTGCCGAGTGCAGCCGCTCCACCTGGACGGCCACCTCGGGCACCTCCATCCCCGCCAACGTTTTTACCCGCTCGGCGACGCGCCGACGCACGGCGCCGCACTGGCGTCCGATGTCGGACGGATAGTCGAGCTCGAGGCTGATCCGGACGCGGGCGCTCCGGACGCGGCCGGTCTCCTGGTGCACGGTGACCGTCGCATGCGGCGGCTCACCGCCCTCGGGAACGGCGTCCAGCGCCTCACGTGCCGCCCACGCGGCGATCTTGGCGACGACCCGGTCGGCGATCCGGGTCGCGCCGCGCTCTGCAGGCTCGACGGACTGACCGGGCAACGACGTCACCGCCGCCGTTCGCCGCGGGTACGGAAGAATTCACCGGGTTCCAGGTCCCCCTCCGCGAATCGCCCGGCGACGAATCCGACAGCGCCGAGCGCCGCCACCAGGAGGAAGGCTCCGAAACCGCCGAAGTATCCGGCGAACCCCAGCGCCATTCCGGCGATCAAGCCGATCATGGCCATGTTCATTGTGCGCTCCTCTGCGAGAGCCTCGAGAGCGTGCGGCAGCGGGGGACGCCCGCGTCGACGGCGGGCGTCGCTCACTGACCAGGAACGCTCGCTACTGCAGCCTCGTCTCGGGCTCTTCTTCCTCTTCCTCCGGGAGCTTCACATCGCTGACGGCGATGTTGACCTCCACAACCTCAAGCCCCGTCATGCGCTCGACAGCCGCGATCACGTTCTCCCGTACGTCGCGGGCGACGTCCTCGATCGACACGCCGTAGACGACGACGATCTCCAGGTCGAGCGCCGTCTGCACCTCGCCGACCTCTGCCTTCACCCCGCGCGTGACGGACTTGTCACCGCCGCCGGGCACCCGCTCACGCATGGCGCCGAAGGTACGGGAGAGACCGCTGCCCATGGCATGCACGCCGAAGACGTCGCGCGCCGCGAGCCCTGCGATCTTCTCGACGACGCCGTCGGCGATGGTCGTACGTCCCCGGGTGCCGGGGTCGCCGCCCCCGCGCCGCACCGGGCCGCCCGTCCTGCCCCGCTCGTCCGGCGATGCCTTCTCGCGAGGCTCCGGGCCTTTCTGGTGTGTCGTCTCAGTCATCGCCGCTCATCCTTTTAGGAACCTTTTGGGAGGGGATGTACTCCTTTGTCTACACTAAGCGCGGTTTCCCTACTGCGCGCCAGAGATGCGGCAGGCTGGAGCAATGACGGCGGACCGATGGACACAGGCGGTGCGGCGGCAGCTGGGCCTGGGCAGACTGCTGCCCCTCGGTGGGCCGCGCGACGGGGCTTGGCTGGCTGAATCGGCGGCGGACTCCGTACTGCGCGCGGCGGCGGACGAACATCCGGGCATCCACCTCGGCGTCCTCCGCATCGCACCGGCCGACCCCGACGCCGGACAGACACCGGCCGTACCGCCGCCCCCGAGCGCCCTGCCGCCCGGCCCGCTCCGTATCACGGCGGAGTTCGCCGCGGCACCGACCGATCCCCTCCCGACCACGGCCGACCGTCTGCGCGCGACGTTGTTCACCACGGCAACAGAGGCGATCGGCCTGACCGTCACGGAAGTGGACCTACGGGTGACGACGCTCCTCGACGCGGAACCATTTTCGGGTGCCGCCGGGGGGCGGGCCAAGGAGTCGGGCCAACCTTCGGGTGCCGCCGAGGGGCAGGCCACGGAGTCGGGCCAGCCTTCAGGTGCCGCCGAGGGGCAGGCCGCCGAGGCGGCGGAGACGTCGGATGCCGGCGGTGACGAGGCCCAGGTGGCTGCGGCGGTGCTGGCCGTGCCCGGTGTGGTCCGGCTGACGGGCACGCTCGGCGGCCGCGGGCGCGCGGTCCATATCGACGAGCACCCGAGGGCGACGTCCGGGGCGGTCCTGCCGCGCCGGCACGTACGCGTGGAGCTGGCGGCGTCACGCGACCACCGCACCCTGGACGTGGCGGTCGCGGTCCGCGCGGCCGTCAGCGAGGCCCTGCCGAACCACCCCACGGTTGCGGTACTGGTGACAGAACTGACGTGACCACAGGCAGGGGTACCGACGCACCAAGCACCGAGGATTCTCGGCCCTCACCAGCGACAGCCTGACCCACCCGAAGCCCGGCACTCGCCGCCCGCCGGTCCCACCGGCGGGCAGGCGCCGCACCGGGGAGGCGCCGAGGACACGGAGCCGCCACCGGCGAGGGGCCACACCCACCAACAGCCAAGTACGCGCCGCCAACCCCGCGGCAGGCAGACGGCACTACGAGCAGACCCGCACAGGGAGGACAGCGCGGGCAGCCCACACACCGAGCAGCCGACGAGCCAGGCAGCGAGGCAGCACCGACCCACCGAGACCAGCAGCGAGGACATACGGCAACCCGCCGACAACGGCCACACCCGCCAACAGCCAGCACGCGCCGCCAACCCCGCGGCACGCCGCCGCCGCTACAAGCAAGCGTCGCCAAACAGGCGTCACCACCGACGAGGCCTCGGGCGGCAGAGGGGCTGGTCGGCGGGCACGTGGGCGGCAGACGGCACGACCCGCAGCGACGCGCCGGCCATCAGCGCGGCGAGCCGCCCGTGCGGCGAGCCGGCGGCAAGCTCAGTCGCCCAGCCCCGCCAGGTCCCGCAGTCGGCGGGCCTGAGCGGCGCGCTCGGCGGCGCGCTGGGTGTCGTAGTCGCGCGCTGTCGCGCCCTGGAGCAGCGCCTTCGTCTCGATCACCGCGTCCCGGGGCGCCGCGAGCAGCGCGGCCGCGAGGTCGCGCGCCGCGTCGTCGAGCTGGTCGCCGGGCACGACAAGGTTGGCGAGGCCGATGCGCTCGGCCTCGTCGGCGTGGACGTAGCGGCCCGTGGCGCAGATCTCCAGCGCCCGGGCGTAGCCCACGAGCCCGACGAGCGGATGCGTCCCGGTGAGGTCGGGGACCAGGCCGAGGCTGGTCTCGCGCATGGCGAACTGCACATCGTCGGCGACGATCCGCAGATCGCAGGCGAGAGCGAGCTGGAAGCCCGCTCCGATGGCATGGCCCTGCACAGCGGCGATGGTCACGATGTCACTGCGCCGCCACCAGGTGAACGCCTCCTGGTACTCGGCGATCGCCGCGTCCAGCTGCTCGTCCGAGCCCCGCGCCAGATCGATGAACGACGGCTCCCCGTCGAACCCTTCGGGCGTGAAGGCCTGACGGTCGAGGCCCGCGGAGAAGGACTTGCCCTCGCCACGCAGCACGACGACACGGACACTGCCCGGCAACGACCGTCCGGCCTCGGCCAACGCCCGCCACAGCGCGAAGTTCTGGGCATTGCGCTTGGCTGGATTGGACAACGTCACCGTGGCGATCGCCTCGTCGACGGTGAGCCGCACGCCGTCCTTGTCGAGAACCGGGTCGAGCGAAGCCATGGGGCGCCTCCGATGGAATGCAGTCGGGCAGGGTGCCGTATCCGGTCACCCGTAAGTGACTGCACAGTAACCACCCGGTCGATCAGCAAACCGACCGGGTGGCCACCACCGAAGCCTGGAACCCCCGGAGCGAGGGGGATCCCGCGAGCCGGGAGGCCTCCGTCGTCAGGACGCGGCGGCCTTCTTGCCTCGCGTTGCCCCGCCGCGTCCCCGCAGCGTGACCCCGGACTCACTCAGCATCCGGTGTACGAAGCCATACGAGCGGCCGGTCTCCTCGGCCAGTGCCCGAATGCTTGCACCGGAGTCGTACTTCTTCTTCAGGTCTGCCGCGAGCTTGTCGCGCGCGGCGCCGGTCACCCGGCTGCCCTTCTTCAGAGTCTCGGCCACCCGTGCCTCCTCATGGGAAGTGCGCTCTGGACTCTCATGATCACCCCTCCGGAGCTTCCTGGCCACCCATTCGGCAAGGTCCGTGCGACAAGGTTTGGGCCCACGGAACAGATCACCACGAGCGGAATTTCAGGTTCCGGGAACCGTTTCGGCCCGCGCTTCCCGAATCCACGAGCTAAGCGGCAGGTCAGAGCCGCGTTACGGCGCGGCTCCACCCCATGCCTGATCCGCCCCCAAAATCGATGTACGACACACCGCTGTATGAGGAGATCTCACACAGATGATGGATCACGGATCGGCCGAATGATCCATAGCCAGTGGATCAGCGAATTCGATCAAGCAGGGCTCGGCGGAACCTGACCGAAAACCGAGCAGGAAACGGCGAGGAAAATGATCATGTAGGGCCCTGGAAACCGCTCAAACACGGGCCCGCAGCCGGTCAGGCCAGCGCGACGAGGTCCGCGTAGTCGGCGCCCCACAGGTCCTCGACGCCGTCCGGCAGCAGAATGATCCGCTCGGGCTGGAGCGCGTCGACGGCTCCCTCGTCGTGCGTGACGAGGACGACCGCGCCCTTGTACGTACGCAGCGCGCCGAGGATCTCCTCGCGGCTGGCCGGGTCGAGGTTGTTGGTCGGCTCGTCGAGCAGCAGGACGTTGGCCGAGGAGACCACGAGCGTGGCGAGCGCAAGGCGGGTCTTCTCGCCGCCGGACAGCACACTGGCCGGCTTGTCGACGTCGTCGCCGGAGAAGAGGAAGGAACCGAGGACCTTCCGGACCTCGACCAGGTCCATGTCGGGGGCGGCCGAGCGCATGTTCTCCAGCACCGTGCGGTCCGCGTCGAGCGTCTCGTGCTCCTGGGCGTAGTACCCGATCTTCAGGCCGTGGCCGGGCACGACCTGGCCGGTGTCCGGCTTCTCGACCCCGCCGAGCAGCCTGAGGAGCGTGGTCTTTCCGGCGCCGTTGAGGCCGAGGATGACGACCCGGGAGCCCTTGTCGACAGCCAGGTCGACGTCGGTGAAGATCTCCAGCGAGCCGTACGACTTGGACAGGCCCTCGGCGGTGAGCGGCGTCTTGCCGCACGGTGCGGGCTCGGGGAAGCGCAGCTTGGCGACCTTGTCCGCCTTCCGCTCGGCCTCGAGACCGGCGAGCAGCTTGTCCGCGCGGCGGGCCATGTTCTGGGCTGCGACGGTCTTGGTGGCCTTGGCTCGCATCTTGTCGGCCTGGGCGTTCAGCACGGCGGCCTTCTTCTCGGCGTTCTGCCGCTCGCGCTTCCGGCGCTTCTCGTCGGCCTCGCGCTGCTGCTGGTAGAGCTTCCAGCCCATGTTGTAGACGTCGATCTGCGAGCGGTTGGCGTCCAGGTAGAACACCTTGTTGACGACCGTCTCGACGAGGTCGACGTCGTGGGAGATGACGATGAAGCCGCCGCGGTAGGTCTTCAGGTAGTCGCGCAGCCAGACGATCGAGTCGGCGTCGAGGTGGTTCGTCGGCTCGTCGAGCAGGAGCGTGTCCGCGTCCGAGAAGAGGATGCGGGCCAGCTCGATACGGCGCCGCTGACCACCGGAGAGCGTATGGAGCGGCTGGCCGAGCACCCGGTCGGGCAGGTTCAGCGCGGCGGCGATGGTGGCGGCCTCGGCCTCGGCGGCGTATCCGCCCTTGGTGAGGAACTCCGTCTCCTGCCGCTCGTACTGCTTCATCGCCTTGTCGCGGGTGGAGCCCTTGCCGTTGGCGATGCGCTGCTCGTTCTCGCGCATCTTGCGGATCAGGGTGTCGAGGCCGCGGGCCGAGAGGATGCGGTCGCGCGCGAGTATGTCGAGGTCACCCGTGCGCGGGTCCTGCGGCAGATAGCCGACCTCGCCGGAGCGGGCCACGGTGCCGGCGGCCGGGATGCCCTCTCCCGCGAGGACCTTGGTGAGCGTCGTCTTGCCGGCGCCGTTGCGGCCGACCAGGCCGATGCGGTCGCCCTTGGCGATACGGAAGGTGGCGGACTCGATGAGGACGCGGGCACCGGCGCGCAGCTCGATACCGGAGGCGGTGATCACGGACAGACTCCTGGGCAGGGTGGACGGCGGGATGGGCGGCTGGGGCGGATCACGCCGTCTAATGCGTGAGGAGAATGGCCATGCGGCGATTCTAACGGGACCGTGCAACCGGTTTTTCTGTGCGCGGCGATTATCCGTCGCCGGCCGCTGTGTTGTTGCGCACTGTGCCGGTGGTCCGTCTTGCGCCTGTGACGTCCTTGCCTGCGGCGGCGTTGCTCCTGTCACCGCTGCCGCCGGGCAGCTCGTTGGCGAGGGGTGCGCGCCGCGGCACGATCCTGCCGAGCTCGTCGACCGCCACGACCTCCGCCGTCCAGGAGGCGCCGGGGCTGCGGCACGGCTGGGCCACGAGAAGCGCGCGGCCGTGCCGCATCGTGCGCGCGGGCTCGAAGGCGCAGCCCCGGCGGGCGGGCAGCACCCACCGCAGATCACCGTCCGCGAGGCGGTACGCGGCGATGCGGTACGGCGTGACGACGGCGAGCATGCGGGAGCTGGGCGCAAGCCGTTGCAGCACACCGGCACCGTCACGCGCGCGTGGGGAGCGCAGCCAGGCGGCGGCCGCGGGGGCGGCGCGGTGCCAGCGGACCGCGCGGCCGTCACGGCGGGCCGTGTCGGTGACCAGCCCGTCGCTCCAGAGCGTGACGGCGTGCCCGCGCACGGGAAGCACGGAGAGCGGCCTGCGCCCTTCGCGCGTATAGGCCCATCTCGTCCGTCCCGTTCCGGGGTCGTACGCCTCGACGGCCCGGCCCGTCATACGCAGCCGGGGCTCCGGGGCATCCGGGCTCTCCACGCGCGCGTGCACCGTGAGGTGGTCTCCGTAGGGCTCGGGGCGCGACAGATGGCCCGCGGCGATGAGGGGCACCGCGAGAAGGCCGAGGACCATGGACACGACGAGGCGGGAAGCACGACGGGAGCGGCCGGCGGGCAACGGGGCTTCGGGAGCGGGGTGCTGCGGCGCAGGGGGCTGGGGATCACGATGCCGGGAACCAGGGCGCCGTGGAGCAGGATGCGGGGGAGCAGGATGCTGGGGAGCGAGGGCCTGGGCGACCGGCGATTCAGGGGCGGGTGACTTCGGGACGGGCCGCGCCCGATGGCGGACGTAGGCGCTCACTTCAGTCGCGTCGAACGGCAGAGCCGCCACGCAACACCCCCTTCCGCACCGCCATCGAAATGCCCTGGAATGCCCGCGAATCAGGCGGAGAGCGTAGCCGCGGCTTCTGCGGCGCGGCCGCAGGAGCGTGCCGACACGGCGCACGGGCGGGCAGCGGTCCCTCGTTCGGCGTCTTGGCCGCCGCGCCAGGCCGGTCGGCTTCTCCGGGGCGTTGTCAGTGCCCGGTGCAAGACTGTGGAGCGGGTCACATTCGAGAGAAGGGGTGATCGGTATGGCAGGCAGTGAGGGCGGGAGTCCGAGCATCTGTCCGACGCTGTTGTACGCGGACGCGAAGGCGGCCATCAGGCTGCTCACCGAGGCCTTCGGCTTCACGGAGGTCAGTGTGTACGAGGGTGAGGACGGCTCGGTGCTCCACGCCGAACTGGCCTATGGCAACGGCGTGGTGATGCTCGGTTCCAAGGGCCGCGGCGGCATCTTCGACCAGACGATGAAGGACGCCGGCCCAGCCGGGGTGTACATCGTCGTGGACGATGCCGACGCGCACCACCGGCGGGCCGCGGAGCACGGTGTGGAGATCCTGATGCCCCCGACGGACCAGGACTACGGCTCACGGGACTACATGGCCCGGGACGCCGAGGGCAACGTATGGAGCTTCGGGACGTACGCCCCGGAGACGAAGGGCTCCGGCTGACCCCTGCTCGCCGTGCGCCGGTTCGCTATGCGCCTCCCGTGTGCACCTGGAAGGCGGCACGGCGCACGGCCTTGGCGAGCGCCGGGTCGGGGTGGGCCGCGGCGAGGGCCACCAGCACCTGGACGGTGCGCGGGTGGCCGACGGCGCGCACCTCGTCGAGGAGCGCCGGCACGGTGGGCTGCATCGCCGACTCCAGGTGTCGTACGAGGAGTTGGGCCTCTCCGTGGTCGGCGACGGCCGCGGCGGTGTCCACCCACAACCAGGTCGACTCCTCGCGGGTGAGCACCGCATGGGCGTCCTCGGGGTCCACACCCTCGTGCTCGGCGAGCCACAGCAGGGCGTAGGGCCGCAGCGACGGTTCCTCCGCCGCCGCCCTGACGTCCGCCTCGGCCGGGGCGCCGACCACGCGCAGGGCCTCGAAGGCCAGTCCGCGCAGCAGGGCGTCCTCGCCTCGGGCGGCGTCGAGGAGTTCGGTGACGGCGCTGCCCACGGTGCGAGCGGCGAGCCAGGCGCGGTACTCGGCACGGGCCGCGTTCGGCCGCAGCCGCGCACAGCCGCGCAGCATGTCGTCGGCGGGCTGCTCGATGTGCCCGGCGGGGCTCTGCGCGGCCACGCAGATCTGCTCGAGCTTGACCCAGACCGCCCAGCTGCCGAGGGGGGTGAGCGTGGCCTGCCCGCCGGAGCAGGTCAGTGCGCCGACGACGGCGAGCGCGTCAAGGGCCCAGACGAGCAGTGCGGCCAGCGGGGCGTCCACATGGCTCACGGCGTCCGGGCCCGCGGACTCGGCTGCGTCGGGCTCGGCGGCATCTGGGCCGGTGGTTGCGGGCTCGGCGGTTGCGGGCTCGGCGCTGATGGACGCAGGTGTTGCGAGCACGGGTTCCGCGGCCACGGGAGTCGTCAGCGCAGGAGTCGTGGGCGCAGGGGTCGTGGGCGCAGGGGTCGTGGGCGCAGGGGTCGTGGGCGCAGGGATCGTGGGCGCGGAGTGCGGGCCGTAGGGGATCTCGCAGCGCTCGGTGCGCAGTTCAGTGACGCGCTGCTCGAGGAGATCGAGCAGCTGCGACACGGGAACGGGCCCGGCCGACAGCTGGAGCAGGGACAGCACCTGCGGCATCGCCTCGACGACCTCGGCGACCGCGGCGGGCGGGAGATCGTCCGGCGCCGGGTGGGCCAGCGACCAGGCGTCGAACAGCGCGACCCAGCCGCGAAGTACGGCGGAGTCGTCCCGGTCCCAGGCGCGCAGCCGCCAGCCGGGGCGGGCGCTGTCGCCGTGTACCTCGACGAGTCCGGCGAGCCGTGCGGTGTCCCAGTCGGCGCGTACCTGTTCGGGCGTCAGGTCCAGGTCGGCCGCGGCCCGTTCGGCAGTGGCGTCGGAGAGGGTGCCCCCGTCGTCGGGGGTCGCGCCGTCGCGGCCGGGGCGCAGCGCGGCGTCGGCCCAGCGCGCGACCCGGACGGCGCCGGCCATTCCGCCGCGCGCCATGCGGGCCAGTTCCGCGGGTGGCGGGGTGCCCTCGGGAGGCCTGGGGGCGGGGCGGCGGGAGCGCCGCTCGGACACCGCTCGCGGGGCGGCGGCAAGGGATCGTGGGCGGACGAGTCTGAGCCTGGAGTCGCGCGGGATACGGGACGTCACGGGAGCAGTCTTCCGGTTGACGGTCCGAAAACCCAAACGGAATGCCACGCGAGTAGAAAGGGAGGCCGCATTGGCCGGTTAAGTACGCATGAGCAGCAGCAAAACGGAAGATACGGCGAAGGGGCGCGGAGGTGCTCCGACGGGTGAGTCCCACCGCGGACCCCCCGGCAGGCCGGGCCGACCGCGGTGCCACAGCCGCAGTGCCGCAGCCGCGGTGCCACGCACGCCATGGCGCCGCGGCGGCTACGACTGAGGCGGCTGCGGCGGCTGGCGGCTGAGGCGGCTGCGGAAGTTGGCGGGCACACACGGCCACGATGACTTCCGAACGCCCACGGGGCGCTCGCACGGTCCACGGAGGCGCTTGCACAGTCCACGGCCGCGATGGCCCGCCGACCGCTCCAGCTGCGATGGCCGGTGAGGGCGGTGGCGACCCGGGACAGCCCCTCCAGAAGGAGGGCCGAGGACGGCTACATCAGCGGCGTGAGGAAGCGGCGCAAGGTCTCTTCGTAGCCCCGGGGGTCGGCGTTCCACATGGCGCTGTGCGGGGCGTTCTGTACGGCGTGCAGGGTGACCGTGTCGCGGCGGCGGTCGGCCAGTCGGCGGCTCAGGCCCCAGGGGGCGACGGCGTCGTCGGGGCCGTGCAGCAGCAGGGTCGGCAGCTTCAGCGCCTCGGGGTCAAGGGCCTCCTCGATGGCGCCGCCGTGCAGGCTCGCACGGCCCTGTGCCGCGCGGACGGCGAGCGGCAGCAGCGGTCCCGGCGTGCGACGGGCGGCGGCGAGGGCGCGCAGCGTGGCCTCCCAGCTGAGCACCGGCGAGTCCAGCACGAGCCCGGCGATCCGGTCGCGCAGCGACGAGCGTGCGGCGGCGTGCAGGGCCATCGCACCGCCGGTGGACCAGCCGTGCAGAACGACGCGTTCCGCGCCGTACCGCAGGGCGTAGCGGATGGCGGCGTCGAGGTCGCGCCACTCCGTGTCGCCGAGGTGGCCGAGCCCGTCCGGGGGCCGGGGCGCGCCCGGATCCCCGCGGTACGCGATGTCGAGCACCGGGTAGCGGAGCCGGTGCATGAACTCCATGAGGACCATGGGGTGCTCACGCGTGGTGCCGAGGCCGTGCACGGTGATCACCCAGCTGTCGCGGGCACCGGGCACGAACCAGGCGGGCAGCGGACCGAGTTCGCCGGGGATGTCGACATCGGTGTATTCGAGGCCGAGAGCCGTCTTCGGGTTGCCGATATGCACCTGCGGAGTGAGCCAGACGCGCGCGCCAGGGCTCAACTCGCCGTGAGTGACGCGTTCGAGGCGGCGTACGACGGTGTCGGCGGGGTGCGGCGCTGCTTCCAGCACTTCGCCGACGATCGCATGGCAGCCTTCGCCGGCCAGGCCGTAGACACCCGGACGCAGTGAGGCGAGGTCCCGGGTCAGGGTGACCTGTCCCGCGGCGGTGCCGTGGACGGTGAGCCGCGGCTCGGTGGGGAGCGGCCGCCCGGGCGGCGCCTTCAGAGCGGCATCGCTGGCGTACCTGCCGGCGGCGACCACGGCCGCACCGGCACCGATCACAGTGGTGACGGCGACTGCCGTCGCTTTGGCGGTGCGCACGGCTCCAGTGTCGGTGCGGGGGCCTCCGGTGGCCAGCCGAAGGCAGGGCTGGGGTGACACTTCCGTTCCTGCCACGCCCCGGCCGGGCCTCGGTCATCACCCGCACACACCGCGACAGGGGCGGGGATTGCGGGCGATACGGGCGCCGGGACCGGTCATCGTTCAGCTTCGCGGCTGGCCGTACCCGCGTAGTTTCTCCTCCACTTCGCGGAGCTGATCGCGGGACAGGAGGGTGGGGGACCGGCCCGGCAGGGCGCTCGCCGTCAGCCAGACTCTGCACATCCACTCGAGCTGTGCCGTTCGGTCGTATGCCTGGTCGAGGGTGGCGCCGTATGTGACGGTGCCGTGGTTCTGGAGTAGGCAACCTGTGCGGTCCTCCAGGGCGCGGAGCATATTCTCGGCCAACTCGTCCGTGCCGTACAGGGCATAGCGGGCGACTCGCACGGGCCCGCCCAGCGCGGCCGCCATGTAGTGGATCAGCGGCAGCTCCGGCACGAGGGCCGAGACGGCGGTGGCGTGCACGGCGTGGGTGTGGACCACGGCCCCGGCGCCGGTGCCGCGGTAGATCGCGAGATGCATGGGCAGCTCGCTGGTGGGGGCCAGGTCGCCGAGGAGCTGCTTGCCGTCCAGGTCGACGGCGACGGCATCCTGCGCGGTCAGCCGGTCGTACGGGACCCCGCTCGGAGTGACCAGTACGGTCCCGCCGACGCGCACCGACACGTTGCCCGAGGTACCGACGACCAGCCCGTCCGTCACGGTGCGCCGGGCCGTGGCCACAAGTTGGCTCCACGCCCGCCCCAGCACGTCCCGCGGCCGCCCCACGCCACCCTCCCGCTCGTGCTCCTGCTCCTTCGCCTGCTCCCGCTTCGGCTCGTGATCGTCCGCCTCGGCACAATCGCCCATGTCACCCCTCGCTCGCCATCCGCCGTTCCGCATCCGCCGCCCCGTCGGCCGCCACGCCACCCACCCTGCCAGCCGCCCCCGCGGCCGTCCCACGGGCCGCCCCGCGGGGCTGCCCCCCAGCACGCACAGTGCCGACAAGGCCGCGCTGTGTAACGCAGCCCCCGGGGCTCCCGTTAGGCCGCATATGCGCCCACACGCCTTCACGGAAGCGGTTTGGCCGGAGATCGACGGTCCCCGAAGGGCCCTCCGATACCCTCTGGTGGATTTGTCATGCACGTCGCCATCCGGGGGGAAATATGGCTCGTGATCACAAACCGTCTCTTCGCCGTGCCCGCGTCGCCGCGGTCTCCGCGGCGACGCTCGCGCTCGGGGCCACCGCACTTGCCGAGATTCCGGTTTCCGCGGCCGGCAAGCCGAAGGGGCACGACGTCTCCTCGCACCAGAAGAACGTCGACTGGCAGAAGGCGAAGAGCAAGGGGGCGAAGTTCGTCTACGTCAAGGCGACCGAGTCCCACACCTACCGCAACCCGTACTACAGCCAGCAGTACAACGGGGCCCGCAACGCGGGCATCATCCGCGGCGCGTACCACTTCGCGCTGCCCAACAAGTCGTCCGGCAAGACTCAGGCGCAGTACTTCGTGCGCAACGGCGGATCGTGGCGGGCGGACGGCTGGACTCTGCCGCCCGCCCTCGACATCGAGTTCAACCCGTACAGCTCGAAGACGTGCTACGGCATGAGCAAGACCAAGATGGTCTCCTGGATAAGGTCCTTCAGCAGCGAGGTGAAACGGCTGACCGGCCGCCGGCCCGTGATCTACACGAACACGAACTGGTGGAAGAAGTGCACCGGCAACAGCGCCGCCTTCGCCAACCACGCCCTGTGGCTGGCCCGCTACAGCTCGTCGGCCGGGGCCCTGCCTGCGGGCTGGCAGTATTGGACCTTCTGGCAGTACGACAACAGCGGCAGTCTGCCGGGTGACCAGAATCTCTTCAACGGCTCGACGACCGCACTGGGGAAGTTCGCGCGGGGGTAGGCCCGCAGCGGCGGAACCCGCGCTTCCGCCGCAATTCCGGGCCTCCGGCCGTCACCATGATCGACTGCGCCGCCACTTCGAACGCAACCGGAGTGGCGGCGCACCAATTCGGGCCACCCTGCGGCCCCACCCAGTTCATCTTCCGTTCACTCAGATTGCCTACGGTCCACGAGCCAATGACGTCCAACAGAAGCCTGGGTAAATGGAACACATCACGCTTCTCCTCGGGATCGTGATCGTCACCGCTCTCGTGTTCGATTTCACGAACGGTTTCCACGACACAGCCAACGCGATGGCGACAACCATCTCGACAGGCGCTCTGCGACCAAAGACGGCGGTGGCGATGTCCGCCGTGCTGAACCTCGTCGGAGCCTTCCTCTCCGTGGAGGTCGCCAAGACGATCTCCGGCGGCATCATCAACGAGGAGGGCATCAGAACCGAGGTGATCTTCGCAGCGCTCGTCGGCGCCATCCTCTGGAATCTGCTGACCTGGCTTCTGGGACTTCCCTCCAGCTCGTCACACGCCCTCTTCGGCGGCCTGATCGGCGCCGCCGTGATGTCCGCGGGCTGGTCCTCGGTCAACGGCAGCACCGTCGTCACCAAGGTGCTGATCCCCGCGGTCGCCGCGCCCCTCGTCGCCGGTCTCGCCGCGGCGCTGGCCACCCGCCTGACGTACCGGATCGGAAGCCGCGCCGACGCCAAGGCGACGGCCCCCGGCTACCGCGCCGGACAGATCGCCTCCGCGGGCCTCGTCTCCCTCGCCCACGGCACCAACGACGCGCAGAAGACCATGGGCATCATCACGCTGGCCCTGGTCACGGGCGGCGTCCTCGCCCCCGGCTCCAACCCGCCGGTCTGGGTCATCGCCTCCGCGGGTATCGCCATCGCGCTCGGCACCTACCTGGGCGGCTGGCGCATCATCCGCACCATGGGCAAGGGCCTGACGGACCTCGCGCCGCCGCAGGGCTTCGCCGCACAGACCAGCGCCGCGACGGTCATCCTGGCCTCCTCCCACCTGGGCTTCTCCCTCTCCACCACCCAGTCCTGCTCGGGTGCCGTGATGGGCGCGGGTCTCGGCCGCAAGGGCGGCGTGGTCCGCTGGTCGACCGCGACGCGGATGTTCGTCGCCTGGGGTCTGACGCTGCCGGCAGCCGGTCTCGTCGGCGCGGGCGCCGAGTTCCTCACCAAGCAGGGCACGTGGGGCGTCGTCCTCACCGGTGCGCTGCTGGTCGTCGGGTCCGCCGTGATCTGGGGGCTGTCGCGCCGCCAGCCCGTCACCCACGACAACGTCAACGACGTCAGTGAGGTCGACGGCGGCTCCGACGCCGGCCTCGACGCCGTGCCCGCGGACGCCGTCACCGCCGCGATCACGGACGACCTGAAGGCCACCATCCCGGCACAGCCCGGCGCCTCGCCGGAGCCCGCCAAGACCGCTTCGGTGTAAGGAAAGACCAGCATGAAGATCGACTGGGCAGCTCTCGGCTCCGTCTTCGGAGTCAGCCTCGTGGTCACGGTGGCCCTCGTGGGCCTGTTCACCCTGGGCATCGTCGGCCTCTCGAAGCGGGAGCGCGCGACGGAGCAGGGCGGCTCCGCGGCCCTTGCGGTCAGCGGCGCGTACGCGTGCTTCGCGCTCTGCGCGGCGGCCGTCGGTTACGGGATCTATCTGATCGTCGCCTGAGGAAGGTCGCCGCCGACGACGGATCATCGCTTGCGACTGATCGTCGTGCGACGGAAGCAGCCTCCGGCTTCGCGTGGGGTGCGGGACGTATGGACGTCCCGCACCCCACGCGCGTACCCGGGGTGTGTGGGCCTTCGCACACTCCCCCGTCGCAGGTCAACAGCGAGTTGACGGGCCTTCGCGGGGCGTGGTGGACTGCCGGAGCCATATACGGCGGCAGGAGAGGAAGCCGGTGCGAATCCGGCGCGGTCCCGCCACTGTCACCGGGGAGCGCTCCCCCACACGGAAGTCACGGCCCGTACGGACGGGTTGGAAGGCCGGGGGAAGCGTAGATCCGGGAGCCAGGAGACTCTCACCGCCGGTCACGTCGAACCAGGGCGCGGACCCTGAGTGAGGACATATCGCCATGCGCGGCTGCCCGTTGCCCGATGAGTTGAGCAGTACGAGGGATCTTCCAGGCGTATCGGCGGGCTGATCCCATGCATCCGGCTGATCCGATGCGTTCCGCTGGTCCCGTCTATCCGGCTGCTCCCATGCATACCGAACGCGCCGGGCGCGGACGTGTCTTCGCGTACGGTGCCGCGGCCGGCCTCCTCGGCGACCTGCTCCTCGGCGATCCCCGCCGGGGGCATCCGGTCGCCGCGTTCGGGCATGCCGCGGCCGCCGTGGAGCGTGCGCTGTGGCGGGACCACCGCGGGTGGGGCGCGCTGCACACCGCGGTGTGCGCCGGGGGTGCGACCGCTCTTGCCGCGCTGGCCGCCCGTTCCGTACGCACCTCCCGTACCGCCTCCGTCACGCTGACCGCCGCCGCGACCTGGGCCGTGGTCGGCGGCACCTCGCTCGGCCGCGAGGCGCGGGCCGTGGGCGGGGCGCTGGCCGCCGGGGACATCGAGGCCGCGCGGGAGCGGCTGCCGCATCTGTGCGGGCGCGATCCGCAGGCGCTGGATGCCGACGGCATCGCGCGGGCCGTGGTCGAGTCCGTCGCCGAGAACACGTCCGACGCTGTCGTGGGCGCCCTCGTGTGGGGCGCGGTGGGCGGCGTGCCTGGGCTTGTGGGGTTCCGGGCCGTCAACACGCTGGACGCCATGGTGGGGCACAAGTCGCCCCGGTACCGGCGGTACGGGTGGGCTTCCGCGCGGCTCGACGATGTCGCGGGGTGGCCGGGGGCGCGGCTCACAGCTGTGCTTGCGGCCGTGGCCGGGGGCAACCCGCGCGGGGCCCTGCGGGCTTGGCGGGCGGATGCCGGGAAGCATCCGAGTCCCAACGCGGGGGTCGTTGAGGCCTCGTTTGCGGGGGCGCTCGGAGTACGGCTTGGGGGGACCCTGTCGTACGGGGGGAGGGTTGAGCACCGGCCTGTGCTCAACGGCTCTGGGCGAGCCGTTGTCGTAGCCGACATTGAGCGTGCGGTACGGCTTTCTCGGCGTGTTGGTTGGCTTGCCCTTGGGGTGGGTGCCCTCTGTGCCGTTTTGCGGAACTTGGCTTCGGGGCGCCGTACGTCGGGGGCTGTGCCCACCCGTTCCGCCCTGCGGAACGCCTGCCCACAGCGGTATCAGCGGCACCAGCAGTACCAACCGGGAGGGAACCTATGAGCGGTGGCGGGCTGTTGGTGGCCGGGACCACCTCCGATGCCGGGAAGAGCGTTGTCACCGCCGGGATCTGTCGGTGGCTCGTGCGGCAGGGGGTCAAGGTCGCGCCCTTCAAGGGGCAGAACATGTCCCTGAACTCGTTCGTGACGCGCGAGGGTGCCGAGATCGGGCGGGCGCAGGCCATGCAGGCGCAGGCGGCGCGCGTCGAGCCGACGGCGCTCATGAACCCCGTACTGCTCAAGCCCGGCAGCGACCGCAGCAGTCAGGTCGTCCTCATGGGAAAGCCCGTGGGCGAGCTGAGTGCCCGGGGCTACCACGGTGGGCGTCAGGAGTCCCTGCTCGGCACCGTCCTGGAGTGCCTCGAGGAGTTGCGGGGCACGTATGACGCGGTGATCTGTGAGGGGGCCGGCAGCCCTGCCGAGATCAATCTGCGGCGGACGGACATCGTCAACATGGGCATCGCGCGGGCAGCGCGGCTGCCGGTCGTCGTCGTGGGCGACATCGACCGGGGCGGGGTCTTCGCGTCGTTCTTCGGTACGGTCGCGCTGCTGAGCCCCGAGGACCAGGCGCTGATCGCCGGGTTCCTGGTCAACAAGTTCCGGGGGGACGTGTCCCTCCTCGAGCCGGGGCTCGACATGCTGGAACAGCTCACCGGCCGCCGTACGTTCGGTGTGCTGCCGTTCCGGCACGGGCTCGGGATCGACGAGGAGGACGGGCTGCGGGTGTCGCTCCGCGGGGCGGTCCGGGAGTCCACGGTCGCTCCGCCCGTCGGCGAGGACGTGCTGCGGGTCGCCGTGTGCGCGGTCCCGCTGATGTCCAACTTCACGGACGTGGACGCGCTCGCCGCCGAACCGGGCGTCGTCGTGCGGTTCGTGGACCGTGCGGAGGAGCTCGTCGACGCGGACCTCGTCGTCGTGCCCGGGACCCGAGGCACCGTACGCGCGCTGGAGTGGCTGCGCGAGCGCGGTCTCGCGGACGCGATCGCGCGCCGGGCCGCCGAGGGGCGTCCGGTCCTCGGCATCTGCGGCGGGTTCCAGGTGCTCGGCGAGCACATCGAGGACGAGGTGGAGTCCCGCGCGGGTCGGGTCGAGGGGCTGGGACTGCTGCCCGTGCGCGTGCGGTTCGCCAAGGAGAAGACCCTCACGCGGCCGTCCGGTACGGCACTCGGCGAACCCGTCGAGGGGTACGAGATCCACCACGGCGTCGCGGATGTGACCGGTGGCGAAGCGTTCCTGGACGGTTGCCGGGTCGGCGAGGTGTGGGGCACGCACTGGCACGGCTCGCTGGAGTCGGACGGCTTCCGCCGCGCGTTCCTGCGTGAGGTCGCGCGGGCCGCCGGCCGCCGCTTCACACCCGCGCCCGACACCAGCTTCTCGGCGCTGCGCGAGGAGCAGCTCGACCTGCTCGGCGATCTGATCGAAGAGCACGCGGACACAAGTGCGCTGCTCCGCCTGATCGAGACCGGTGCACCCTCCGGTCTCCCCTTCCTTGCTCCGGGGGCACCCTCATGACCGTCCTGCTTCTGTCCACCGCCGACACGGATCTGCTGGCGGCCCGTGCCTCCGGCGCGCCGTACCGGATCGGCAACCCGACGCGCGTCGACGCGGCGACCGAGTTGCCCGCGCTCATCGACGGCTGCGACATCGCCGTCGTACGTCTCCTCGGCGGCAAACGCGCCTGGGAGGACGGGCTCGCCGTACTCAAGTCGTCCGGCATCCCGACCGTGCTGCTGGGCGGCGAGGCGGTGCCCGACGCCGAGTTGATGGCCGAGTCCACCGTTCACGCGGGTGCCGTGGCCGAGGCTCTGCGCTATCTCGTCGAGGGTGGCACGGCCAATCTGGCGGAGCTGGCGCGCTTCCTCAGCCAGGACGTGCTGCTCGCCGGGCATGGTCGTGCCGGAGGCGCGCAGAACAGGCACAGTGCCGAGCCGCAGAAGATGCCCGAGTACGGCGTCCACGGCGCCCGCACCCGTCACGATGGGCGCCCCACGGTCGGCGTGCTTTTCTACCGCGCCCACGAGCTGTCCGGGAACACCGCGTTCGTGGACACCCTGTGCGACGCGATCGAGGCACGGGGCGCCAACGCGTTGCCCGTCTACTGCGGTTCGCTGCGGGGCGCGGACGAGGGCCTGTACGAGATCCTCGGGCAGGCCGACGCGCTCGTCGCCACGGTGCTCGCGGCGGGTGGCACGCACGCGTCGGAGGCCTCCGCGGGCGGCGACGAGGAGGCATGGGACATCGGCGCGCTCGCCGACCTGAACATCCCCGTCCTCCAAGGGCTCTGCCTCACCTCCTCGCGCGCCGCCTGGGACGAGTCGGACGCCGCCCTCTCCCCCATGGACGCCGCGATGCAGGTCGCGATCCCCGAGTTCGACGGACGGCTGATCACCGTCCCGTTCTCCTTCAAGGAGCAGGGGCCGGACGAGGTCCCGGTGTACGTCGCCGACCCCGAGCGGGCCGCGCGGGTCGCAGGAATCGCCGTACGCCACGCCCAGCTGAAGCACAAGCCGAACGCCGAGAAGAAGCTCGCGCTGGTCTTCACCGCGTACCCGACCAAGCACTCCCGGGTCGGCAACGCGGTCGGACTCGACACCCCGGCATCGGCGGTCCGCGTCCTCGACGCGCTGCGCGACGCGGGCTATGTGGTCGAGGGCCACCCCGACAACGGCGACGAGCTGATCCACCGCCTCATCGAGGCGGGCGGCCACGACGTGGAGTGGCTGACCGAGAAGCAACTGGCCGTGGCCCCCGCGCGCGTGCCGCTCGCCGACTACCGCGCGTGGTTCGACAAGCTCGACACGGAGCTGCGGGACGGCATGCTTGAGGCGTGGGGCGAGCCGCCGGGCAGCCTGTACGTCGACGGCGACGACATCGTGCTGGCGTCCCTGCAGTTCGGCAACGTGGTCGTCATGATCCAGCCGCCACGCGGCTTCGGCGAGAACCCGATCGCGATCTACCACGACCCGGACATGCCGCCCTCGCACCACTACATGGCCGCCTACCGCTGGCTGGACAACACCTTCCAGGCCGACGCCATCGTGCACATGGGCAAGCACGGCACGATGGAGTGGCTGCCGGGCAAGGGGCTCGGCCTGAGCGGCGGTTGCGCCCCGGACGCGGTCCTCGGCGACCTCCCGCTGATCTACCCCTTCATCGTCAACGACCCCGGCGAGGGCACCCAGGCCAAGCGCCGCGGACACGCCACGGTGGTCGACCACCTCGTACCGCCCATGGCCCGTGCGGACACCTACGGCGACCTGGCCAAGCTGGAGCAGCTCCTCGACGAGTACGCGCTGGTCAGCGATCTTGACCCGGCGAAGGCCCCGGCCGTCCGCGCCCAGATCTGGACCTTGGTCAAGGCTGCCGAGCTCCACCACGACCTGCATGTGGACGAGCAGCCGGACGACGGCGAGTTCGACGAGTTCGTCATGCACATCGACGGCTATCTGTGCGAGATCAAGGACGTGCAGATCCGCGACGGCCTGCACATTCTGGGCGGCGGTCCGGTGGGCGAGCCCCGGGTCAACCTCGTACTGGCCGTGCTGCGTGCCTCGCAGGTGTGGGGCGGGCAGGCGAACGCGCTGCCGGGACTGCGGGCGGCGCTGGCCGAGCACTTCGGGCTTGTGGAGAAGGAGCTTCTGGGCGAGCCGGGCGCGGCGGTGAAGGTGCCGGTGGAGCTGTCGGACTTGGTGGAGGGGCCGTCCCGTACCGCCGCCGACGCCATCGACCTGCTGGAGCAGCTGTGCCGGCGGGTCGCGGAGGGCATGGAGGAGCGTGCCTGGGCGGCCGCGGAGGCTCGCGGTCTCGTACGGGAGGTGCTGGGCGGCGTCGAACTCGCGGACGCCGTCGCGGTGCTGGAGTTCGCGTGCCGCGAGGTCGTGCCCCGGCTGGCCCGGACGACGGACGAGATCGACCACATCCTGCGTGCGCTGGACGGCGGTTACGTCCCGGCGGGCCCGTCGGGCTCGCCGACCCGCGGACTGGTGAACGTCCTGCCGACGGGCCGGAACTTCTACTCCGTCGACCCGAAGGCGATCCCGTCCCGCCTGTCCTGGGAAGTCGGGCAGTCGCTGGCGGACTCGCTGGTCGCGCGGTATCTGAGCGACACGGGCGAGTACCCGAAGTCCGTCGGCCTGACGGTCTGGGGCACGTCGGCGATGCGTACGCAGGGCGACGACATCGCGGAGATCCTGGCGCTGCTCGGCTGCCGCCCGGTGTGGGACGACGCGTCGCGGCGCGTCACCGGCTTCGAGGTGGTGAGCCTCGAGGAGCTGGGCCGTCCGCGCATCGACGTCACGGTCCGCATCTCCGGCTTCTTCCGGGACGCGTTCCCGCACGTCGTCGGGCTGATCGACGACGCGGTACGGGCGGTCGCCGAGCTCGACGAGCCCGCGGACCGGAACTACGTACGGGCGCACGCCGACGAGGACACCGCCGTCCACGGCGACCGGCGGCGCGCGACGGCCCGCATCTTCGGCTCGAAGCCGGGTGCGTACGGGGCGGGTCTGCTGCCGCTGATCGACGCCCGCAACTGGCGCAGCGATGCGGATCTGGCCGAGGTGTACGCGGTGTGGGGCGGCTACGCGTACGGCCGCGGCCTGAACGGGCGGGCGGCGCGCGGGGACATGGAGACGGCGTTCCGGCGGATCGCGGTGGCGGCGAAGAACGTCGACACGAGAGAGCATGACATCGCGGACGCGGACGACTACTTCCAGTACCACGGCGGCATGGTCGCCATGGTTCGGCATCTGACGGGGGCGAACCCCGAGGCGTACGTGGGTGACTCGGCCGTACCGGACCAGGTGAAGACGCGCACGCTCGGCGAGGAGACGCACCGCGTGTTCCGCGCGCGCGTCGTCAACCCGCGCTGGATGGCGGCGATGCGCCGCCACGGCTACAAGGGGGCCTTCGAGATGGCCGCCACCGTCGACTACCTCTTCGGGTACGACGCGACGGCGGGCGTGGTCGACGACTGGATGTACGAGAAGCTCAGCGCGGAGTACGTCTTCGACCCGGAGAACCGGGACTTCATGAAGAAGTCCAACCCCTGGGCGCTGCGCGGCATCACGGAACGGCTGCTGGAGGCGGCCGAGCGCGGGCTGTGGGCGGAGCCGGACCAGGAGACCCTGGACCGGCTCCGGGCGACCTACCTCGAGCTTGAAGGAGATCTGGAGGGGGACGAGTGACCTCCCGGATCACCCCCGCCTGGGCGGGGAGCACAGCGGTCGGACCGCTGTCGCATTCGCAGTGCCGGGATCACCCCCGCATCGGCGGGGAGCAGGCCACCATGGCGGCCTCGCATTCAGCACCCATCCTGATCCCACACGAGCCACTCGAAGGAGTGATCGGCGCATGAGCACGCCCTACTCGTTCTCCGCGATCGTCGGACAGGGCGATTTGCGACTGGCCCTGCTCCTCAACGCGGTGAGCCCCGCAGTGGGCGGCGTCCTTGTCCGCGGTGAGAAAGGAACCGCGAAGAGCACGGCCGTCAGGGCGCTTTCAGCCCTGATGCCGGATGTCGACGTCGTCGCCGGGTGCCGGTTCTCCTGCGACCCCGCCGCGCCCGACCCTCACTGCCCGGACGGGCCGCACGAGCCGGGCGCCGGGACCGCTCGGCCGGCTCGGATGGTCGAACTGCCGGTCGGGGCATCCGAGGACCGGCTCGTGGGGGCGCTCGACATCGAGCGGGCGCTCGCGGAGGGCGTGAAGGCGTTCGAGCCGGGTCTGCTCGCCGACGCCCATCGCGGGATCCTGTACGTCGACGAGGTCAACCTGCTCCACGATCACCTGGTCGACCTGCTGCTCGACGCCGCCGCCATGGGGGCCTCGTACGTCGAGCGCGAGGGTGTGTCCGTACGGCACGCGGCGCGTTTCTTGCTGGTCGGGACCATGAACCCCGAAGAGGGCGAGCTGCGACCTCAGCTTCTGGACCGGTTTGGGCTCACCGTGGAAGTGGCCGCGTCGCGGGACCCGGAACAGCGGGTCGAGGTGGTGCGGCGGCGCCTCGCGTACGACGACGATCCCGCGGGCTTCGCCGCGCGCTGGGCCGACGAGGAGGCCGCGGTGCGGGCACGCATCGTGGCGGCGCGGAAGCTGCTTCCGTCCGTGCGGCTCGGCGACGGGGCGCTGCGGCAGATCGCGGCGACCTGTGCGGCGTTCGAGGTCGACGGCATGCGCGCCGACATCGTGATGGCCAGGACCGCGACCGCGCTGGCTGCCTGGGCGGGGCGTACCGAGGTGCTCGCGGAGGATGTGCGCCAGGCCGCACTGCTGGCGCTGCCGCACAGGCGTCGGCGCAACCCGTTCGACGCTCCCGGCCTCGACGAGGACAAACTCGACGAGACGCTGCAGGAGTTCGGCGAGGACGACGACCCCGATCCGGATGGGCCGGGTGGTGGCGGCGGGCAATCGCCGCAGGACAGCGGGCCGGACGCACCGCCTCCGGCGGGCGCGGACGACGCCCCGGAGTCGGAGGGCGGCAGCACCGGGCAGCCAGACGCGGGGCATGCTCCCGCCACCGGATCCGCCGAGGACCGCCCCGGCGACGCCTCCGACGACGCCGAGGGCCGCGGCGGCCCCGGCCGCGAGCAGACCCCTGTACGCGCCGCCGAGCCGTTCCGTACGAAGACGCTGACCGTGCCAGGCCTCGGTGAGGGCGCCGCCGGGCGACGGTCGCGGGCGCGCACCGAGCACGGCCGTACGACAGGGGCGCGGCGGCCCCAAGGGGCACTCACCAAGCTGCACTTGGCGGCCACCGTGCAGGCCGCGGCGCCGCATCAGCGGGCGCGCGGGCGCAGCGGTCCGGGGCTGGTCGTCCGGCGGGACGATCTGCGGCAGGCGACGCGGGAGGGCCGCGAGGGGAACCTCGTGCTCTTCGTCGTGGACGCATCGGGATCGATGGCGGCCCGGCAGCGGATGAGCGCCGTGAAGGGCGCCGTGCTGTCGCTCCTGCTGGATGCGTACCAGCGGCGGGACAAGGTGGGGCTGATCACCTTCCGCGGGTCGGCGGCCGATGTCGCGCTGCCGCCCACGTCGTCGGTGGACGCGGCCGCGGCGCGGCTCGAGTCGCTGCCGACGGGCGGCCGTACGCCGCTCGCGGCGGGGCTGCTCAAGGCGCACGACGTGCTGCGGGTGGAACGGTTGCGGGATCCGGCGCGGCGGCCGCTGCTGGTCGTGGTGACCGATGGGAGGGCCACGGGCGGCCCCCAGCCTGTGGAGCTGGCCCGGCGCGCGGCGCGGCTGCACGCGGCCGAGGGCACCGCATCCGTGGTCGTCGACTGCGAGTCGGGTCCCGTACGGCTCGGGCTCGCCGCGCAGGTCGCGGGCGATCTCGGGGGGACGGCCGTCACGCTCGACGAGCTGAGGGCCGACGCCATCGCCGGACTTGTACGGGACGTCCAGCACGCTCGGGACGTTCAGGAAACCAAGAGGAGGGCCGCGTAATGCCGCAGGGACAGCCTGCCGTCGTACCGGACGACGGACTCACCACCCGCCAGCGCCGCAACCGGCCGCTCGTCGTGGTGCACACCGGCATCGGCAAGGGAAAGTCGACGGCCGCCTTCGGTCTCGCGCTGCGCGCCTGGAACCAGGGGTGGCCGATCGGGGTGTTCCAGTTCGTCAAGTCGGCGAAGTGGAAGGTCGGCGAGGAGAACGCGCTCAAGGTACTGGGTGCCTCCGGCGAGGGCGGGCCGGTCGCCTGGCACAAGATGGGCGAGGGCTGGTCGTGGATCCAGCGCGCCCCGGCCGACGGCGAACTCAGCAACGAGGACAAGGCCCGCGAGGGCTGGGAGCAGGTCAAGCGGGACCTGGCCGCCGAGACGTACCGCCTGTATGTGCTGGACGAGTTCGCGTACCCCCTGCACTGGGGGTGGATCGACACCGACGAGGTGATCTCCGTGCTGCGCGACCGGCCGGGCACTCAGCACGTGGTCATCACCGGGCGCAACGCCCCCGAGAAGCTGGTGGACTTCGCGGACCTCGTGACCGACATGTCCAAGGTCAAGCATCCGATGGACACCGGCCAGAAGGGCCAGAGGGGCATCGAGTGGTGAGCGGCGTGGGGAGCGGCTCGGGCTGCCGGGTGCCCCGGCTGGTCGTCGCCGCTCCCTCGTCCGGCAGCGGCAAGACCACCGTGGCCACGGGGCTGATGGCGGCGTTCGCGGGGCGCGGTCTCGCCGTGTCGCCGCACAAGGTCGGGCCCGACTACATCGATCCCGGGTATCACGCGCTGGCGACGGGGCGGCCCGGGCGGAATCTTGATGCGTATCTGTGCGGGCCCGAGTTGATCGCGCCCCTGTTCGCGCATGGGGCGCGTGGGTGCGATCTCGCTGTTGTCGAGGGTGTGATGGGGCTGTACGACGGGGCGTCGGGGTGGGGTGAGCTGGCCTCGACGGCCCAGGTGGCCAAGCTGTTGCGGGCGCCTGTCGTGCTCGTCGTCGACGCGTCGTCGCAGTCGCGGTCGGTGGCTGCCTTGGTGCACGGGTTCGCCTCTTGGGATCCCGAGGTGCGGATCGGGGGTGTGATCCTCAACAAGGTGGGGTCTGAGCGGCACGAGGAGCTTTTGCGGGAGGCGTTGGACGGGGCGGGGGTGCCGGTGCTGGGGGCGCTGCGGCGTGCCCGCCAGGTGCGGACGCCTTCTCGGCACCTGGGGCTCGTGCCGGTTGCCGAGCGGCACGGCGAAGCCGTGGACTCTGTGCGGGCCCTTGCCGAACAGGTTCGGCAAGGGTGTGATCTGGAGGGGTTGTTCGCGTTGGCGTGCAGTGCGCCTGCGTTGTCCGGTGCGGCTTGGGATCCGGCTGAGGTTGTTGCCTGCGGCGCTTCCTTCCCCGCTGTGCCCTTTGAGCGCGCTCCGCGCGCGGGCACCCCTTCCCGAAACCGGGGCTCCGCCCCGGGCCCCCCTTCTGTCGCCGTCGCCGCCGGGGCCGCCTTCACCTTCTCCTACGCGGAGCACTCCGAGCTGCTCGCCGCAGCTGGGGCCGAAGTCGTCAGCTTTGATCCTCTTCGGGACGAGCATCTGCCCGAGGGCACTCAGGGCCTGGTCATCGGGGGTGGGTTTCCCGAGGTGTACGCGCCCGAGCTGTCCGCCAACGAGACGTTGCGGAAGGCCGTTGCCGAGTTGGCGCGGTCGGGGGCGCCCATCTCCGCCGAGTGTGCCGGGCTGCTGTATCTCGCCCGGTCCCTGGACGGGAAGCCGATGTGCGGTGTCCTGGACGCCGATGCCCGGATGTCCGAGCGGCTGACGCTCGGCTACCGGGAGGCCGTGGCGGTGTCCGACAGTGTGCTCGCGGCCGCCGGTACGCGGATGCGCGGGCACGAGTTCCACCGCACGGTGCTGGAGCCGGGGGCCGGAGCGGCTCCCGCCTGGGGGTTCACCGCCCCCGCGGCGGCCGAACGCCGCGTCGAAGGCTTCGTCCAGCAGGGCGTGCACGCCAGTTATCTGCATACGCACTGGGCCGCCGAGCCCGGTGTCGCCCGTCGGTTCGTCGAGAGGTGCGTTGGCTCATGAGCAGCAGGCTGATCGGAGTGGGGGTCGGACCCGGCGACCCCGAGCTGGTGACCGTCAAGGGGGTCAACGCCCTGCGCGTCGCCGACGCCGTCGTCGTACCCGTGATGGCCGCGCCCGACGGGCGGGACGGCGGCGAACCTGGGCGCGCCGAGGCGACCGTGCTCCACTACGTCCCCGAGGAGAAGGTCGTACGCGTCGTCTTCGCCCTCAACGAGCGCACCGACCGGGCCCGCCGCGAGGCCGCCTGGGACGCGGCGGGCGACCAGGTGGCCGCGCTGCTGCGGCGGCACGGCACGGTCGCATTCGCCACGATCGGCGATCCGAACGTGTACTCCACCTTCACGTATCTCGCGCAGACCATCACCGAGTCGGTGCCGGGGACTGTGATCGAGACGGTGCCCGGCATCACCGCGATGCAGGACCTCGCGGCACGGTCGGGCGCGGTGCTTACGGAGGGCACGGAGCCGCTGACGCTCGTGCCCGTCACGGCCGGTTCGGCTGTTCTCAAGGACGCGTTGTCCGGGCCCGGCACCGTCGTGGCGTACAAGTTCGGGCGGCTCGCCGGCGAGGTGGCGGCCGCGCTGCGCGAGACCGGGCGGATCGACGACGCGGTGTGGGGCTCCGCGCTCGGCCTGCCCGAGGAGTCGATCAGGCAGGCCGCCGAGCTCGACGCCGACGCGGTGCTGCCGTACCTGTCGACGCTCATCGCGCCCGCGCCGCGCGACGGCGGCCGCGGCGGAAAGCTGTGACCTCGCCACGCTCCCTGCTTCACCTGAACAACCCGAGAGGACGACATCCCATGGCCGATGTGGCCGATGCCAACGCCGGCAAGGTGACCTTCGTCGGTGCCGGACCCGGCGCCGCCGATCTGCTCACGATCCGTGCCGCGCGCGCCATCGCGGACGCCGATGTCGTCATCTGGGCCGCGAGCCTCGTACAGGCCGAGGTCCTCGAGCACGCGCGCGTGGACGCCGAGATCCTCGACTCGGCGACGATGTCCCTCGAGGACGTCGTGGCCGTCTACGAGCGTGCCGCCGCCGAGGGCCTGAAGGTGGCGCGGATCCACTCCGGCGACCCGGCGCTGTGGGGCGGCACGCAGGAGCAGGTGGACCGGTGTGCGGAGATCGGCATCGAGACGGAGATCGTGCCGGGTGTCTCGTCGTTCTCGGCAGTCGCCGCGATCGCGCAGCGCGAGCTGACGATCCCGGAGGTGGCCCAGTCCGTGATCCTCACACGCCTCGGCGGCGGCAAGACGCCGATGCCCCCGGGCGAGGAAGTACGGGAGTTCGCGCGGCACGGCACGACCATGGCGCTGTTCCTGTCAGCCGCGCGCAGCGGCCAGCTGGTGCGGGAGCTGCTGGAGGGCGGCTATCCGACGACCACGCCGGTCGTCGTCGCGTACCAGGCGACCTGGCCGGAGGAGCTCGTCCTCAAGTGCACCATCGGCACGCTGGAGGAGACGGTCAAGGTGCACAAGCTGTGGAAGCACACGCTGTTCCTGGTCGGCCCGGCGCTGGACGCGCACGGCACCCGCTCGCACCTCTACCACCCCGGCCACTTCCACGGCTTCCGCAAGGCTGATCCGGAGGCCCGCAAGGCCCTTCGGGCACAGGACCGTCGTACGCAGGGCGCGACACCATGAGTGTGATCACGGTCGTCGGTACGGGCACGGGGGCGCCGCTGCCGCCGGACGCCGAGGCGGCCCTGTCCGGCGCCGCTCTGGTGGTCGGCGCGCGCCGTCATCTCGACGCGGCCTCGGACTCGCTGCCGGACGGGGCGCAGCGCATCGTGCTGGGTCCGCTGGCGCCGGCCCTGGATGCGGTCGAGCAGTGCCTGAAGGAGTACCGGGAGCGGCCCGGAGCCGCCGGCCGCGTCGTCGTGCTGGCCTCGGGCGATCCGGGGTTCTTCGGGATCGTACGGGCGCTGGCGGAGCGGTTCGGGTCCGCGGCGCTCGACGTACGGCCGGGGGTTTCGTCGGTGGCGGCCGCGTTCGCGCGGAACGGGCTGCCGTGGGACGACGCGGTGGTCGTGAGCGCGCACGGTCGCGATCTGCGTACGGCGGTGAACGTCTGCCGGGCGCATCCGAAGGTGGCGGTGCTGACCGGTCCCGGTGCGGGACCTGCCGAGCTGGGCGCCGCGCTCGCCCGCTCCTCGTCTCGCTCCTCGGGGGGGCGGACCCTCGTCGTCGCGACCGCGCTCGGCGACCCCGGGCACGAACGGATCGAGCGGGTCACGGCCGCCGAGGCCGCCGCGCGCGACTGGGGTCCGGCGGTGAACGTGGTCCTGTGCCTGGACGAGTCCCGCGGCGCCGTCGCGCCGATGCGCAGTGTCGCGGGGCCCCGGCCCGGACCCGTCCGATGGGCGCTGGACGAGGACGAGTTCGAGCACCGCGACTCGATGATCAGCAAGTTCGAGGTACGGGCGCTGGCGCTGGCCAGGCTGGGGCCGCGCGTCGGCGACCTGGTCTGGGACGTGGGGGCCGGCTCGGGCTCGGTCGCCGTGGAGTGCGCGCGGTTCGGCGCGGCCGTCGTCGCCGTGGAGAAGACGGTCGACGGCATCGCGCGTATCGAGGCCAACGCCGCGGCGCACGGCGTCGATGTGCAGGCGGTGCACGGCGCGGCGCCCACCGTACTGTCCGATCTCCCGGATCCCGACGCCGTGTTCGTCGGCGGCGGGGGCCGGGAGCTGCCCGCGATCGTCACCGCGTGCGCGCGGCGGGCGCGGCGCGCGGTGGTCGTGGCGATGGCCGCGCTGGACCGGGTGCCGGCGGCGCGGGCCGCCCTGACCGGGGCCGGGTTCTCCTGCGACGGGGTGCTGCTGTCCTCGTCCCGGCTTGTGCCGCTGCCGGGTGATGTGACCCGGCTTGCGGCGACCAATCCAGTTTTTCTGCTGTGGGGCACGCGTCCTGCGGCACGTGCTGAAGGAGTGTCCCAGTGATCGGCCTGATCTCCGCGACGGCGGCTGGTGCCGTGGGCTCTGAGCGGCTGGCGGCCGCGTGGCCCGGGCGGACCCGGGTGTACGAGGGGGCCGTGGGGGACGCCGTGCGGCGGGCCTTCGGTGAGTGTGAGCAGCTTGTGTGCTTCCTTGCCACGGGGGCCGTGGTTCGGCTTGTCGCCCCTTTGCTGGGCGACAAGGCGTCCGACCCCGGGGTCGTGTGTGTCGACGAGGCGGGGCGGTTTGCCGTGTCCCTCGTGGGGGGACACGGCGGTGGCGCCAACCGACTCGCCCAGGAAGTGGGCGAGGTTCTTGGTGCGCAGCCCGTCGTGACCACCGCGACCGACTCCGTCGGGGTGCCTGGGCTCGATACGCTCGGTTTTCCCGTTGAGGGGGACGTTGCGGGGGTTTCCCGGGCCATGCTCGACGGGGAACCCGTTGCCCTTCAGGCGGAGGTGGCTTGGCCGCTGCCTGCCCTGCCATCCAACGTGACACTGCCCACAGCGGTGGGCGACGAGCGCCCACCGCGGTCAGCGATTCGCGTCACCGATCGGCTCCGCGATCCGGGCGACCACGAAGTCGTCCTCCGGCCGCCCTCCCTCGTCGTCGGAGTCGGCGCGTCCAAAGGCGCACCCGCCGACGAGATCCTCGACCTGATCCACACCACCCTCCGTGACGCCGGACTCTCCCCCCTCTCCATCGCCGAGCTGGCCACCGTCGATGCCAAGGCCGGCGAGCCCGGGATCGTCGAGGCGGCCCGGCGGCTCGGGGTGCCCGTCCTGACGTACGGCGCCGACGAGTTGGCGGGCGTCGACGTGCCGAATCCGTCGGGGGCGCCCCTCGCCGCCATCGGCACCCCGTCCGTGGCGGAGGCCGCAGCCCTCGTACGCGGGGGTGAACTCCTCGTGCCCAAGCGGAAGTCCTCGCGCCCCGACGGTCGGCCCGCCATGGCCACCTGTGCCGTCGTGCGCAGGCCCGCGCGCGGGCGGCTCGCCGTCGTCGGGCTGGGCCCCGGTGCGCGGGATCTGCTCACACCCCGCGCGAAGGAGGAACTGCGCAGGGCATCCGTGCTCGTGGGTCTTGACCAGTACGTCGACCAGATCCGCGATCTGCTGCGGCCCGGCACCCGGATCCTGGAATCGGGTCTCGGCGCGGAGGAGGAGCGGGCGCGTACCGCCGTGGCGGAGGCGCGGCGCGGGCAGGCCGTCGCGCTGATCGGCAGCGGTGACGCGGGCGTGTACGCGATGGCGTCGCCCGCACTCGCCGAGGCGTCCGACGACATCGACGTGGTGGGCGTACCGGGCGTGACAGCGGCACTCGCTGCCGCGGCGATCCTTGGTGCCCCCCTCGGGCACGACCACGCCTCCATCAGCCTCTCCGACCTGCACACTCCCTGGGAGGTCATCGAGCGGCGGGTACGGGCGGCGGCCGAGGCCGACATCGTCGTCACCTTCTACAACCCGCGCAGCCGCGGCCGCGACTGGCAACTGCCGAAGGCGCTCGCGATCCTCGCCGAGCACCGGGAGCCCACGACGCCCGTCGGTGTCGTACGCAACGCCTCGCGCGCCGACGAGTCGAGCCGGCTGACCACCCTGGCCGAACTGGACCCGGCGACGGTCGACATGATGACCGTGGTGACCGTCGGCAACACGGCGACCCGTGAGATCGCGGGCCGCATGGTCACGCCGCGTGGATACCGCTGGCAGGAGGGGACCGAGTGAACCGCGTCGTCCATCCCATCGAGCAGGAGTCGTTCCGGCGGCTGCGCGCCCGGCTCGACACCTCGCACTTCCCGCCGCTGACGCGGGCGGTCGTGGAGCGGGTCATCCACTCCGCCGCCGACCTCGACTACGCGACCGACCTCGTCACCGACGAGAGCGCACTGGAGAAGGCGCACGCCGCGCTGCACGCCGGGGCGCCGGTCGTGGTGGACGTGGAGATGGTCGCGGCGGGCATCACGCGCCGCGAGACGGTGTGCCGACTGAAGGACGCCAAGGCGACACCGTCGCTGACGCGTTCGGCGCACGCGGTCCGGCTCGCGTACGAGCAGGTCGGGCCGGGTGCGCTGTGGGTGATCGGCTGTGCGCCGACCGCTCTGGAGGAGCTGCTCACGCTCGATGCCGCGCCCGCGCTGGTCATCGGCCTGCCGGTCGGGTTCGTCGGCGCGGCGGAGTCCAAGGCGGCGCTGCGCGAGAGCGGTCTGCCCGCCGTCAGCAACATCTCCGAGAAGGGTGGTTCGGCGGTCGCCGCTGCGGCGCTCAACGCCCTGCTGTACCACCCTGTTTCACCAGTTTCACTCGCTTCATCAGAGGCTTCGAAGGAGAACTCGTGACCACCCCGCCCGCTCTGCTCATCGCCGGCCACGGCACCCGGGACGAGGCAGGCGCCGAAGCCTTCCGCGACTTCGTACGGGAACTGGGCCGCCGCCACCCCGAACTGCCCGTCGCGGGCGGATTCATCGAGCTGTCGCCGCCCCCGCTCACGGAGGCGGTGGGCGAGCTCGTGGAGCAGGGGGTACGCCGTTTCGCCGCCGTACCACTGATGCTGGTGTCCGCCGGGCACGCCAAGGGCGACATCCCGGCGGCCCTGGCCCGCGAGAAGGAGCGGCACCCCGGCATCTCGTACACCTACGGGCGCCCGCTGGGCCCGCACCCCTCCCTCCTCGCCGTCCTCGAGCGGCGGCTCGACGAGGCTCTGGGCGGTACGGCCCGTACGCCCGCGGACCGCGCCGACGTGACCGTGCTGCTGGTCGGCCGCGGTTCGACCGACCCGGACGCCAACGCCGAGGTGCACAAGGCGGCGCGGCTTCTGTGGGAGGGCCGCGGGTACGCAGGCGTGGAGACGGCGTTCGTGTCGCTGGCGGCGCCCGACGTTCCGTCGGGCCTCGAGCGCTGCGTGAAACTCGGCGCGCGCCGCATCGTCGTACTCCCCTACTTCCTCTTCACCGGCATCCTGCCGGAGCGGGTGCTGCAGCAGACGGAGGGCTGGGCGGCGGCGCATCCGGAGATCGAGGTGCGCTCGGCCGACGTCATCGGCCCGGAGGAGGAGCTGCTCGACCTGGTGATGGAGCGGTACGAGGAGGCGGTCAAGGGCGATCTGCGGATGAACTGCGACTCGTGCGTGTACCGCATCGCGCTGCCCGGCTTCGAGGACAAGGTGGGCCTGCCCCAGCAGCCCCACTTCCACCCCGACGACGACGGCCACCACCATCACCACCACCAGGGACACGGACATCACCACCATGGCGGCCATGCACACGCCCACTGACGCCGACGGGCCGGATCTGCGGCATCACGGGGACGCGGAGGTACGCGGCGCCTCCGAGCTCACAGACCTCGCGGTGAACGTACGCGCGGGCACCCCGCCGGAGTGGCTCAAGGCGCGCATCGCGGCATCCCTGGACTCATTGGCCGCCTACCCGGACGGCCGGGCCGCGTGCGCCGCGGTGGCGGAGCGGCACGGGCTGCCGGTGGAGCGGGTGCTGCTGACGGCGGGCGCCGCGGAGGCCTTCGTACTGCTCGCCCGGGCTCTGAAGCCCCGCAACCCCGTTGTCGTGCACCCGCAGTTCACCGAGCCGGAGGCGGCCCTGCGCGACGCCGGACACGAGGTGGGCCGGGTGCTGCTGCGCGAGGAGGACGGCTTCCGCCTGGACCCGGCGGCCGTTCCCGAGGACGCCGACCTGGTCGTGATCGGCAACCCCACGAACCCGACATCCGTGCTGCACCCGGCCACACTCATCGCTGAACTCGCCCGCCCAGGACGGACGTTGGTGGTCGACGAGGCGTTCATGGACGCGGTACCGGGCGAGCGGGAGGCACTGGCGGGTCGCACGGACGTCCCCGGCCTGGTCGTGCTGCGCAGCCTCACGAAGACGTGGGGCCTCGCGGGCCTGCGCATCGGTTACGTCATCGCGGACCCGGAGACGATCAGCACGCTGGAGCGCGCCCAGCCGCTGTGGCCCGTCTCGTCCCCCGCGCTCGCGGCCGCCGAGGCGTGCTGCGAGCCGGCCGCACTGGCCGAGGCGGAGCGGGCCGCGCGCCGCATCGCCGCGGACCGCGCCCACCTGGTCGCGGGCCTGTGCGAGTTCGAGGAGGTACGGCAGGTCGTGGGCCCCGCCGAAGGTCCCTTCGTACTCGTCCGCATCCCCGGCGCAGACCGGATCAGGGACCGCCTGCGCGACCTCGGCTTCGCCGCCCGCCGGGGCGACACCTTCCCAGGCCTGGGCCCGGACTGGCTCCGCCTGGCGGTCCGGGACCGCGCGACGACGGACGCGTTCTTGCTGGCCCTGGGCAAGGCGCTTCAGGGCTGAGCCCGGTGGGCCTACAGGCCCACCCGTCGGGGTGCGCGGGCCGACGCTGCGGCCGTAGTCCGGCTGCCTGTGGGCAGTCGTTCCTCCCCCATTGCTTCAAGGGCATGCGAGGCACACCCCCAGCGCATGGGGCCACCCCCAGCGGTAGCTGGGGGAGGAACGACTGCCCACACAACCGGCGGCGGGCCCCCCTCCAGCCCGCCGCCCGCCTGATAACGGCCCGATCCGGCCCGCTCCCGGCGACCCAGCTCTCCGGCCGCCGACCGCCGGACGTCAGCGCCGGCACGGCCTGGCACCCGCCGCCCCTGCGACGGGTCCTGGCTGCCCGGCGCCGACTGTCCCGCCCGCTCCGCGGGCCGGCCCGCGGCCCGCGGTTCACCCCCGCCGACGCCGCCGCGTCAGCACGATCGCACCGCCACCCGCAGCCACCAACAGGGCCGCGACCCCCGCGATGTACGGCGTCGCGGAGCTGCCCCCGGTCGCCGCGAGGTCCTGCTCCACAGGTTCGCCGGCAGCCCCCTGCGCCCGTACGTCCTGCTCGTCGCCCGACGTGCCGGACGCGTCCTCGCCCGCTCCGGACGACTGGTCGTCGGACCCCTGGGCCGCAGGCGCGGACGGCGCCTCGCACGTGGCGCCCGCCAGCGTCACGGTGCCCTCGACCTCGGCGACGTTGAGCTTCAACGGATTCACGGACACCTTGAGTTCGAGCGCGGTGGCAGCGGCCGTATGCGTCGTCGTGTGCTTCTTCGAGAGGTCGAGCCGCACCTCGCCGACGCCCGGCACCTTCACCTCCGACGTGCCGCCCGCAGTCACCGTCACCTTCTTGCCGAACACCGTGACCGCGCCCAGCACATTGGACTCGGCGACAGGCTGCTTCCCGGCCTCGCACACCGCCTTCGAGGTCACCTTCTCGACCTCGATCAACGACAGCAGCGGCAGACCCGGCACATGCACCTTGGCGTGTGCGAGGTTGGTGTACCCCTCGGCCTTGTGCTCGTCGACCGTCGCCTTGGCGGTGGCCACGTCCGCGCGCAGGACGCTGAACGGCTGGCCGCCGTCGACGCCGTCCAACTGGGCGGTGAGCGCGGTCTTCTCGGCGCTGTGCGGGGCGTGCACCTCGTTGAGCGAGACCGTGAGCGGGACGTTCACGGACTTGTTGAGCAGGGAGACGTCGAGGCCGGTGCGGAGCACGACGGCACTCGACTTGCCTCCGTGACCGCCGGTCGCATGGGCGGGGACCGCCGAGGCGAGGACGGCGGGGCCCGCGGCGAGTACGCCGACGGCGGTGGCGGCGGTGAGACGGCGCGCGGGCATGCGGAACGAGTAGCTGTTCAAGGTGGTGGGACCCCTACAAGAGACAGGAAGAGATGAAGAGTTGACGCACATGCCGGAGACGGCATGGAGTTGTACGGCGCCGTCAGGCGACCCGCCATGGGGACTTCGGCAAGCGCACCGACGACGCCGATGCGGGAATCTTCACCCCCACGGCACGTGAACGGTCAGCTACCTTGAGCCAGTTCACTCCAAAGTGGGTTTTCCGCGCATCTCTTCGATTCCTGCGGCACGTACGTGCCCTTGCGTCACCCGGACCACGTAACGGACAGCCCGCCCGGAAACCCCCGAAAGTCCTCGAAGGGCACGGGCTAGTCCACCACCCGCCCGTTCAGCACCACCCGACGCGGCGCGGCCAGCACCCGTACGTCGGCCCGCGGATCGCCGTCGTACACCACGAGGTCCGCCGGGGCGCCCTCCGTGAGGCCCGGGCGGCCCAGCCACTCCCGGGCGCCCCATGCCGTGGCCGAGAGGGCCTCGACGGGCGGAATGCCCGCGGTGACGAGCTCGGCGACCTCGGCGGCGACCAGGCCATGGGCCAGCGAGCCGCCCGCGTCGGTGCCGACGTAGACGGGCACCCCGGCGTCGTAGGCCGCGCGCACGGTGTCGTAGCGGCGCTCGTGCAGCCGGCGCATATGGGCCGCCCAGCGCGGGAACTTCGACTCGCCGCCGTCCGCGAGGCGCGGGAACGTGGCGATGTTGACCAGGGTCGGCACGATGGCGACGCCCCGCTCGACGAACAGCGGGATGAGGTCCTCCGTCAGGCCCGTCGCGTGCTCGATGCAGTCGATGCCCGACTCGACGAGATCGCGGAGCGAGGCGGCGGCGAAGCAGTGCGCGGTCACACGGGCGCCGAGCCGGTGGGCCTCGGCGATGGCCGGTTCGACGGCCTCGCGCGGCCAGCAGGCGGTGAGGTCGCCGGCGTCGCGATCGATCCAGTCGCCGACGAGCTTGACCCAGCCGTCACCGCGGCGGGCCTCCTGGGCGACGTAGGCGACGAGCTCGTCGGGTTCGATCTCGTGCGCGAAGTTGCGGATGTAGCGGCGGGTGCGGGCGATGTGCCGGCCGGCGCGGATGATCTTCGGGAGGTCGTCGCGGTCGTCGATCCAGCGGGTGTCGGAGGGTGAGCCGGCGTCGCGGATCAGGAGCGTGCCTGCGTCGCGGTCGGTGAGCGCCTGCTTCTCCGAGACGTCCTCGGGTACGGGGCCGTGGGTGTCGAGGCCGACGTGGCAGTGGGCGTCCACTAGGCCGGGGAGGGCCCAGCCCTCCACCGTCCGGACGTCGCGGGCGCCGTTGGGGCGCTCGTACGCGATGCGGCCGCCGACGACCCAGAGTTCGTCGCGGACGTCCTCTGGGCCGACGAGTACGCGGCCCTTGACGTGGAGCACGGCGTGATCGCTCATGTCTCGCACCCTAGCGCTGCGCTGTGCGCTGGCCGTAGGTGGTTGCCCTCATGCTTGCGGCACCTGCCGTCGTGGGCCGTACCCACCCCCTGCGATCCACCGGTCGACGGGGCCGTGGAGGTGGCCGGTTACCCTCGGACAGCCCCGCACGCTCGCCCGGAGACAACCCCCGTACGAACCGTACGTACCCGTACGAACGTCGCCGGGCGCCCCGTTCACCCACCCCGGAAGACCGGAAGAGAGCACCGCCGTGACCCACCCCCTCCTCGACCTGGCCCCGCTGAGCGCCGCGCACTTCGCCGCGATCGAGCAGCGCGTGGCGCGGCTGCTGTCCACGGAGCAGGATGTGGTGATCACGCAGGGCGAGGCCCTGCTGCCGCTGGAGGGCTGCATCCGTGGCGCCGCCCGGCCCGGGACCACGGCGCTCAACGTGATCACCGGCCCGTACGGGCAGACCTTCGGGAACTGGCTGCGGGACTGCGGTGCCACCGTGATCGATCTTGCCGTGCCCTTCCACACGGCGGTGACGGCAGTGCAGATCGAGCAGGCGCTGACCGAGCACCCCGAGATCGACTTCGTCTCGCTGGTGCACGCGGAGGCGGCCACCGGCAACACCAATCCGGTCGCGGAGATCGGCGAGGTCGTACGGGCGCACGGCGCGCTGTTCATGCTGGACGCGGTCGCCTCAGTGGGCGCCGAGCCGCTGCTGCCGGACGCATGGGGCGTGGATCTGTGCGTGATCGGCGCGCAGAAGGCGATGGGCGGCCCCGCGGGCGTGTCGGCGGTGTCGGTGAGCGAGCGGGCCTGGCAGCGCATGGCCGCCAACCCTCAGGCGCCCCGCCGCTCGTATCTCTCGCTCCTCGACTGGAAGGAGCGCTGGATCGACGCCGGCCGCACGGCGCTGCTGCATGCCCCGGCGCAGCTGGAGATGCTGGCGCTGGAGGCGTGCCTGGAGCGCATCGAGGCGGAGGGTCTGGACGCACTCATGACGCGCCATGCGACGGCCGCGGCGGCCACGCGCGCGGGTGCGCTCGCGCTGGGCGGCGGGCTTGAGCCGTACGTGTACGAGGCCCGGGACGCGGCTCCGGTGGCGACGACGCTGCGTACGCCTGCGGGCGTGGACGCCTCGGAGGTGGTGGCGCGCGCCCTGGCCGCGGACCCGGTGCTGCCGCTGGTCGCGGGCGGTGGGGCGCTGTCCAAGGAGATGATCCGCGTCAACCACTACGGCCCGGACGCGACGCGCGGCGTGGTCCACTCCGCGCTGGCCGCCCTGGGTGGCGCACTGGCCGAGTCCGGCCTGACGGTGAACCTGGAGGCGGCGCGGCGGGCGGTCACGGAGACCTGGGGCTAGGGGCATCCGGGCGGCGTTCGGAAGCGGTGGTGGCGCCGCACGCGGCGGGCCGTGCGGCGTGCGGTGCCACTCCCGACCGACCGCGCCCCCGCCCCGACGGCGGGTCCGCCACGATATCTCCGGACCGATTTCACGGGCCGTTTTTCGGGAATTACGACCGGTGAAGCGCGCATGGATCCACCACACATAATTCCCCAATTAATCTGTGCAGCTTCCCGTATTCTTCTGCCCGCTTCCTTCGATCTTAAACACAAAGATTTCGCGAACACCAACCTGCTTAATTCGGTCACATCTCGCCAGAGTTACACCCGTGTGACGCACTCCACATCACGTCCGCTTCCTCCCCTATTTCCCGGGCAAAACAGGACTTCTCGCAGCGGTCTCGCGCGATCACCCGCGCCCGCGCGATAACACAGAAGCGCTTCTGACGTAACCCCGTCCGGCGATGCAATTTACAGAATTGCTCGGTAAATTCACTCCGCATGACCGCTGCACAAGCAGACCTTGCACGTGCCCGACAGGACTTTGCGGAATTGCCGCCGGTACCCCGCCTCGAGTGTCCGGAGGTGGCGGACGGCGCCGCGATCTGGCGTATCGCCAGAGACTCGAAGACCCTCGATCTCAACTCCTCGTACAGCTATCTGCTGTGGTGCCGTGACTTCGCCGGCACCTCACTCGTGGCGCGCGGGGCCGACGGCGAACCGGTCGGCTTCATCACCGGCTACGTCCGGCCCGAGCGCCCGGGGACCCTTGTGGTCTGGCAGGTGGCGGTGGACGAGACGCACCGCGGCCGGGGCCTCGCCGCCGCGCTCCTGGAGGGGCTCACCTCCCGGGTGGCCGCCGAGCGCGGGGTCAGCTCCCTCGAGACCACCATCACGCCCGGCAACACGGCCTCCGAGCGGCTGTTCACCTCGTATGCCGAGCGGCACGGGGCCGCCGTGACGCGGGAGGTGCTGTTCGACGCGGCCCTCTTCCCCGACGGCGGGCACGACCCGGAGGTGCTCTACCGGATCGGCCCACTCGGCGACTGAACGCACGCAACTCCCCCGCACACACCGATCACACTCCCCCCACTCCATCTCCCAGGAGATTCGCTGTGACCATCACCCAGCCCGACCTGAGCGTCTTCGAGACCCTGGAGTCGGAGGTGCGCAGCTACTGCCGCGGCTGGCCCACCGTCTTCGACCGTGCGCAGGGCAGCCGTATGTACGACGAGGACGGCCACGAGTACCTCGACTTCTTCGCCGGCGCCGGCTCGCTCAACTACGGCCACAACAACCCCGTACTGAAACGCGCCTTGATCGACTACCTGGAGCGGGACGGCGTCACGCACGGGCTCGACATGTCGACGACGGCGAAACGCGCCTTCCTCGAGTCGTTCCAGAACCTGGTGCTGCGCCCGCGCGACCTGCCGTACAAGGTCATGTTCCCGGGCCCGACGGGCACCAACGCCGTCGAGTCCGCGCTGAAGCTGGCCCGGAAGGTCAAGGGCCGGGAGGCGATCGTGTCGTTCACGAACGCCTTCCACGGCATGTCGCTCGGCTCGCTCGCCGTCACCGGCAACGCCTTCAAGCGCGCCGGCGCCGGAATCCCGCTCGTGCACGGCACGCCGATGCCCTTCGACAACTACTTCGACGGCACGGTCCCGGACTTCCTGTGGTTCGAGCGGCTGCTCGAGGACCAGGGCTCGGGCCTCAATCAGCCCGCCGCCGTGATCGTCGAGACGGTGCAGGGCGAGGGCGGCATCAACGTCGCGCGCCCCGAGTGGCTGCGCGCCCTCGCCGATCTGTGCGAGCGCCAGGACATGCTGCTGATCGTCGACGACATCCAGATGGGCTGCGGCCGCACCGGCGCGTTCTTCTCCTTCGAGGAGGCGGGCATCACGCCCGACATCGTGACCGTGTCCAAGTCCATCAGCGGCTACGGACTGCCCATGTCGCTCTGCCTGTTCAGGCCCGAGCTGGACGTCTGGGAGCCCGGCGAGCACAACGGCACCTTCCGCGGCAACAACCCGGCGTTCGTCACGGCGGCCGCGGCCCTGGAGACGTACTGGTCCGACGGACCCGCCATGGAGAAGCAGACCCTCGCCCGCGGCCAGCAGATCGAGCAGGCCCTGGTCGCGCTCACCGACGAGCACCGCGACGAGGTCAAGGAGTACCGGGGCCGCGGTCTGGTGTGGGGCGTCGAGTTCCACGACAAGGCACGAGCCGGCGCCGTGGCGAAGCGGGCCTTCGAACTCGGCCTGCTCATCGAGACGTCGGGCCCGGAGAGCGAGGTCGTCAAGCTCCTTCCGGCACTCACCATCACGCCCGACGAGCTGGAGGAGGGGCTGCGGACCCTCACCCGAGCGGTACGGGAAACCGCGGCCTGACCGGGGGTATCCCCACGCCCTCATGGCAGTGGGGAAGTAGGAACAACAAGAAAGGCACCAACTCACCGTGATCGTCCGTTCGTTCAAGGACATCGAAGGCACAGACCGCCATGTGAAGGCCAAGTCCGGCACATGGGAGAGCAAGCGCATCGTGCTCGCCAAGGAGAAGGTGGGCTTCTCCCTCCACGAGACGATCCTGTACGCGGGTACGGAGACGTCCATGTGGTATGCGAACCACATCGAGGCGGTCCTCTGCGTGGAGGGCGAGGCCGAGCTGACCAATGACGAGACCGGCGAGAAGCACTGGATCACGCCCGGGACGATGTACCTGCTGGACGGCCACGAGCGGCACACCATGCGCCCGAAGACGGACTTCCGGTGCGTCTGCGTCTTCAACCCGCCCGTGACCGGACGGGAGGACCACGACGAGAACGGCGTCTACCCGCTGCTGACAGAGGAGGTCTGACAACCCATGACCACCATCACCGACCTGTACCCGACCCGTGGCGCCTCGGAGGTGGCGGTCCCCCGGCAGGACCCGGTCGTCTGGTCGGCGCCGGGCGATCCGGGACCGATCGCCCCGGCCGGCCTCGAGTCGTACGAGCGCGACGGCTTCCTGGCCGTCGAGCAGCTGATCGGGCCCGACGAGGTCGCGATCTACCGCGCCGAGTTGGAGCGGCTGATCACCGACCCGGCGATCCGTGCCGACGACCGGTCGATCGTGGAGCCGAAGTCGCAGGAGATCCGTTCGGTCTTCGAGGTGCACCGGATCAGCGAGATCTTCGCCGGCCTGGTGCGCGACGAGCGGGTGGTGGGCCGCGCCCGGCAGATCCTGGGCTCGGACGTGTACGTCCACCAGTCGCGGATCAACGTCAAGCCGGGCTTCGGCGCGTCGGGGTTCTACTGGCACTCGGACTTCGAGACCTGGCACGCCGAGGACGGGCTGCCGAACATGCGGACCGTGTCCGTCTCGATCGCCCTGACCGAGAACTTCGACACCAACGGCGGCCTGATGATCATGCCCGGATCGCACAGGACGTTCCTGGGCTGCGCGGGCGCCACGCCGAAGGACAACTACAAGAAGTCGCTGCAGATGCAGGACGCGGGCACCCCGTCGGACGAGGCGCTGACGAAGTTCGCGGACCGGCACGGCATCCGGCTGTTCACCGGCCCTGCGGGCTCGGCGACCTGGTTCGACTGCAACTGCATGCACGGCTCGGGCGACAACATCACCCCGTATCCGCGCAGCAACGTCTTCATCGTGTTCAACAGCGTGGAGAACGCGGCGGTGGAGCCGTTCGCGGCACCTGTCCGGCGGCCGGAGTTCATCGGCGCGAGGGATTTCACACCAGTGCGGTGAGCAACTCCCGGCCTACGGCGTAGGTCCGGCGGGCCCGGCACCCCTTCGGGTGCCGGGCCCGTCGTGCATGACACCGGCGAGTGGATCAGCCGGACATGGCGTCCAGCAACCGGTCGACGTCCGCGGCCGAGTTGTAGAGATGGAAGGCCGCCCTCAGATTTCCGGCCCGGTCGGAGACCTCGATGCCGGCGCGGCTCAGCTCCGGCTGCAGCCGGCCGAGTCCGGGGACGGAGACGATGGGCGACCCGGGCGCGGGCACCGGCTCGTGGCCCAGCGAGGCGAGACCGGCGCGGAACCGGTCGGCGAGCGCCAGGTCGTGGGCCCGCACCGCCTCGACGCCGATCTCCTCGACCAGCGAGAGCGAATGCCGTGCACCGGCGTACGAGAAGAGGCTGGGGCTCTCGTCGAACCGGCGCCCGGAGTGGGCGAGTTCCTCGACGGGCCCGTAGCAGCTGTCCCAGGGGTGCTCGCCCGCGACCCAGGACGCGAAGACCGGGGTCAGGCCGCCGAAGTCCTTCGGAACGACGAGGAAGGCGACGCCGCGCGGGCAGACGAGCCACTTGTAGGTGACGGCGGAGGTGAAGTCGTCGGCGTCCGCGTCGAGGGGCAGCCAGCCGGCGGCCTGGGACACGTCTACGTACGTGCGCGCACCGTGCGCTCGCGCGGCCGCCCGGATCGCCGGGAGGTCGGCGATCCGGCCGTCGGCGGACTGCGCGGCGCTCACGGCGACGAGAGCCGTGCCCGGGCGCACCGCCTCGGCGAGACCGTCCAGCGGCACGGAGCGCACCTTCAGGTCCCGTCGTACGTGGAACGGGTTGACGACGGAGCTGAATTCGGCCTCGGCGGTGAGGACTTCGGCGCCCTCTGGCAGCGAGGCGGCGATGAGCCCGCTGTAGACGGCGACGGACGACCCGGCCGCTACCCGGGTCACGGGAACCCCCGCGAGCCGGGCGAAGGAGGCGCGAGCGGCCTCCACGTCCGCGAACATGTCGGACGGCTTGCCCGCCGCCACGGACTCCACGGCCCGCTGCATGGCGGCGACGGTACGGGCGGGGAGGACCCCGATGGCGGCGGTGTTCAGATACGTCGTACGGGGCGCGAACTCGGTGGCGGCAAGACTGCCTGCGAGAGTCTCCATGGGGCCACTGTGCCGCCCCTCCAACCCGTGGTCCATCGGGTTTCTCTTAGGGGAACCACTAAGGGATCCTTATGTTTGCCCGCTGATCTGCGCTGGACCGGCATGGCTGAACGGCTCGCATGACCGACCCGGATGACCCGGATGACCGGCCGGGATGACCGGCCCCGATCACTCGCCTAGATCACCGGCGGGCGGCCCAGGCGGGTCATCCGCCACACCGTGGCCCACCGCATGGGCCGCCGCCCGCCGCACGAACGTGCATACGCCCTCGATGAAGCCGCCCGACCGGGCCCGCAGACCGCCCAGCGACCGGGTGCGGGCCAGCCGGCCCGCTGCGGCGCGTTACCGCTGCGGCACGGCGCACCCGTCGGGCCCGCACGCCTCGCCGTCCCCGTCCGTGGCGGCGGCGATCGTAGTCAGCGGCGCGCGGCTGCTCCAGGCCTGCTCAAGCGCCTGAGTGAAGACCTCGGCGGGCTGGGCGCCGGAGACGCCGTACTTGCGGTCGAGGACGAAGAAGGGGACGCCGTTGGCGCCCAGTTCGGCGGCCTCGCGCTCGTCTGCACGCACCTCGTCGGCGTACCGGGCCGGGTCGGCGAGCACGGTGCGCGCCTCGTCCGCGTCCAGGCCGGCGGCGGTCGCGAGCTCCACGAGGCGCTCGTCGTCGCCGAAGACGGACCGGTCCTCGGCGAAGTTCGCCCGGTACAGCACGTTGATCAGCTCGTCCTGCCTGCCCTGCTCCTTGGCGAGGTGCAGCAGCCGGTGCATGTCGAAGGTGCTGCCGTGGTCGCGGCCCTCGGTGCGGTACTCGAGGCCCTCGGCCGCGGCCTGCGCGCCGAGGTTGTTCTCACCGGCCTGCGCCTGTGCCTCGCTCATCCCGTACTTCTTGGTCAGCATCCCGAGGACGGGCTCGGTGTCGCCCTTGGCGCGGTGCGGGTCGAGCTCGAAGGAGCGGTGCACCACTTCGACCTCGTCGCGGTGCGGGAAGGCCTCGAGCGCCTTCTCGAAGCGGGCCTTTCCGACATAGCACCAGGGACAGGCGATATCGCTCCAGATTTCGACGCGCATGCTCTCGGCTCTCTCCAGGTAGTACGGGTACGGAGACTCCCTCCGGCAGATAGGTGAACGTTCAAGCGGTCAGCGTCATTCCCCGGCGACGCTGTAGCGCAGATTCAGGTGGTGGTCCCCGTCGGCAAGCGGGTTCTCCGGGTCCGGGATCCAGCCCTGGCGGGCGTAGAAGGCCTGGGCCCGGTGGTTGTCGACGTGCACATCGAGCACGGCCGTCCGCCGGCCGTCGGCCTGCCACTGCTCGACGCACGCTGCGTGCAGGGCCGTACCGACGCCGGAGCGCCATTGGCCTGGGTCGACGTGGAACTGGAAGAGCTTGACGGTGTCGGCTGGGGCGCCCTCGGGACTGCGGAAAGAGGCGATGGCCGCCAAAAGACGGGCGTCGCGCACCGCGCACAGCACATGACCATCGGGGCGGTCGATGGCCCCGCGCCAGACGGCGTGCCAGTCGACGCCGTCGTCCGGGAGGCCGTTCGGGTAGTACGTGGAACGGGCGCGTCGGTGCAGTTCGGCGACGGCCGCCGCTTCGGCGGGCAGGGCTGCCCTGATCGTCAGGGGGCCGGTGGTCCCGTGCGCATTGATCATGCAGCGCAGGACGTGCCCGGAGCCGCGGCGGTTCCGATGCGGCTGAACTGGGACCGGTACGCGCTCGGCGTGAGCTGAGCCGCAAGTGATCGCGGTGTGCCCCGCACGGTTCAGGTGCCGTCCCGCAGCCCCTCCGGCCAGTTGGGCCGGAACTCGATGTTGTCGAAGACCACCACGCACCCCTCCCCCACCGGCGACTGCGCCATGAAGCCGACGAGCGCTGCCGCCGATTCCTCGGTGTCGCCGAGTGTGAAGAGGCGGATGAACGTCCACTCCTTGCCGTCTCTCGACGCGTGGAAGGCGAACGCCCTGCCGGTGCGGCTGACCCGGAGCCAGACGCTGCTGCCGTCCACCACGAAGGAGTTGGCGTCGTCGGAGTGGCCCCGGGTCACCACCGTGCACACGGTGGGCAGGTCTGGCGAACGCTCCAGGCAGAGCTTCGCCCACGCCCGCTCGCCGACGTGCACGTACAGCACGCCCGCGTCGAAGGCCGCCGCGAAACCGACCGTGACATGGGCGATCAGCTGGAAGTCGCCTTCCGGCGCACCCAGCAGCCGGGGCGCGTCCGATGCGGGGTCCAGGGCCTCGCCCGTCGGAGGCACGAACCGGTCCTGGCGGGCGCCCGCCCAGCCGGTGAGCGCGCCGTCCTCGTACGACCAGTGGCCGTCGGGGCCATAAGTGCGCAAGGGGAACGGGAGTTCGGGGAGTTCGAAATCCATCGCCACAGTCTTCCAGGTGGGCGGGGTGTTCCGCCCACGGATCGGGCATACGTCGGCGCGGGCCGCGGGCACTCGTCGGGTGTGCCCGCGGCCATGCGTCGGAGTACGCGGCTCAGATCTCCATGCGCCCGTTGAACCGGCGCGGCAGCCCCAGCGGGTTGTCGTCGCGCAGCTCCGGCGGGAGCAGCGCCTCGGGCGTGGTCTGGTACGTGACCGGGCGCAGCCAGCGCTCGATGGCGGTGCCGCCCACCGAGGTGGAGGTGGACGTGGTCGCCGGGTAGGGGCCGCCGTGGTGCTGGGCGGGTGCGACCGCGACACCGGTCGGCCAGCCGTTGACGAGCACGCGCCCGGCGAGCGGGGTGAGTTCGGCGAGGATCTCCGCGCCGTTGCCCTGCCCGGCGACCTCGTCCGACGAGAGGTGGACGGTCGCCGTCAGGTTGCCGGGCAGGCGGGACAGTACGGCGGTGACCTCCGCCTCGTCCTCGTAGCGGGCGACCACAGTGACCGGGCCGAAGCACTCCTCCAGGAGGACGTCGTGCTCGCCCTCGGCGGCCAGCTTCGCGGCGGGCACGGTGAGGAAGCCGGGTGCGACGGTGTGCTCGCCGCCCGCGCCGGGGGTCACCGGGGCGTCCACGTCGGGCAGTTCGGCGCGCTCGCGCACGCCCGCGACGAAGTTGTCGCGCATGCGGTGGTCGAGCAGCACGCCCGCGTCGGTGTTGCTGACGGCCTCCGTCAGCGACTTCACCAGGCGGTCGCCCTCGGTGCCGGTCGGCGCGAGCACGAGACCGGGCTTGACGCAGAACTGGCCGACGCCCAGCGTCATCGATCCGGCGAGGCCGGTGCCGATCTGCTCGGCGCGCTCGGCGGCCGCCGCCTCGGTGATCACGACCGGGTTGAGGGAGCCCAGCTCGCCGTGGAACGGGATCGGCACGGGGCGGGCCGCCGCCGCGTCGAACAGCGCGCGGCCGCCGCGGACGGAACCGGTGAAACCGGCGGCCGAGACCAGCGGGTGCTTGACGAGCTCGACGCCCGCCTCGAAGCCGTGGACCAGGCCGAGGACGCCCTCGGGGATGCCGTGCTGGGCGGCGGCCCGGCGCAGTACCGCGGCGACCAGCTCGGACAGCGCCGGGTGGTCGGGGTGGGCCTTGACGACGACCGGGCAGCCCGCGGCGAGCGCGCTCGCGGTGTCGCCGCCTGGCACGGAGAAGGCGAAGGGGAAGTTCGAGGCCGAGTAGACGGCGACGACGCCCAGCGGCACCTTGTAGCGGCGCAGGTCCGGGACCGGCGGGGTCGCGGTGTCGTCGGGGTGGTCGATGACGACGCCCAGGTAGGCGCCCTCGTCGACGATGCCGGCGAAGGCCCGCAGCTGGTAGCAGGTGCGGGCGAGCTCGCCGGTGAGCCGGACCGGGCCGAGCGCGGTCTCGGCGTCGGCGGCCTCGACGAGCTGATCCTTGGCGCCTTCGAGGAGGTCCGCCGCGGTCCGCAGGAAGGCGGCGCGCACGGTGCGGTCGGCCAGGGCTCCCCGGGCGGCGTGCGCGGCGCGGACGGCCTGGTCCACCTCCTGGGCTGTGGCCTCCACCGCAACCTGCTCGCGCTGCTTCCCGGTTCGGGGGTCGACACTCCAGACTGGTGCTGCTGCCACCGCGGGTCCCTCCTGATGTAATGCCGCAGTTCTTGTGCCACTCACCAGGGCTGTTCGATATGCTGAACACTGTCTCTGATGATGAACGTGTCTTCGGAGACTATTTCCGGCGAACGAAGGGGTCAAGCGGATGTCGGCAGGCGAGACGGGCGGCGGGTCGCAGGTCAAGTCCGCGGTGCGCACGGTGGAATTGCTGGAGTACTTCGCCGGCCGCCCCGGAATGCACTCGCTCGCCGCGGTCCAGGAGGCCGTCGGGTACCCCAAGTCCAGCCTCTACATGCTGCTGCGCACGCTGGTCGAGCTGGGCTGGGTCGAGACGGACGCGACGGGCACGCGGTACGGCATCGGCGTCCGCGCCCTCCTCGTCGGCACGTCGTACATCGACGGCGACGAGGTCGTGACGGCCGCCCGGACGACGCTGGACCGGCTCTCCGACGACACGACGGAGACGATCCACCTGGCGCGCCTCGACGGCACCAACGTCGTCTACCTCGCCACACGCCAGTCGCAGCACTATCTGCGCCCCTTCACACGCGTCGGCCGCCGGCTGCCCGCCCACTCGACGTCCCTCGGCAAGGCGCTGCTGGCCACGCACACCGACGAGCAGGTCCGCAAGCTGCTGCCGGAGACGCTGCCCGCGCTCACCGAGCACACGATCACCGACCGCGAGAAGCTGATCGAGGAGCTGCACCAGGTCCGCGAGCAGGGCTTCGCGGTGGACCGCGAGGAGAACACGCTCGGCCTGCGCTGCTTCGGCGTCGCGATCCCCTACCGCACACCGGCGCGCGACGCGATCAGCTGCTCCGTACCGGTCGCCCGTCTGACCCCGGCCCACGAGCAGATGGTCAAGGACGCCCTGTTCGACGCGCGCGACCGCCTGACCCTGGCGACGCGGAGGCTCTGACCCGCCCGTCTCCCCCGAAACGAACCGGCCCACGCAGAGTATGAGAACTCCGTGAGAAACCGGTCGTAACGGGACTCACGGGGAACGATCGCCTCCACCCCGCTCGTCCTTCTGGACGGCATGAACAAAACGATCAGGCGCGCCTCGGTCTTCAGCCTGCTCCTCGTGCTCGCCCTGCTGGTCAGGGCGACATGGGTGCAGTTCTACGAAGGCCAGGCCCTCGCGGACAACAAGAACAACCGGCGGAACGCGATCGAGCAGTACGCGTACCCGCTGGGCGACATCATCGTGGCCGGCGAGGCGATCACCGGCTCCGAGCGCACGACGGGCAGCGACCTCGCGTACAAGCGCACGTACAAGGACGGCACGCTGTACGCGGCGGTGACGGGCTACAGCTCGCAGGTGTACGGGGCGACGCAGCTCGAGGGGATCTACGAGGATCTGCTCGACGGCACGGACACCCGGCTGAAGAACCCCGTCGACACGGTCACGGGCAAGCGCGCCGATCCCGGCGACGTGGTGACCACCATCGACCCGGACGTGCAGAAGGCGGCGTACGACGCGCTCGGCGGCAAGAAGGGCGCGGCCGTCGCCATCGATCCGTCCACGGGCAAGATCCTCGGCCTGGTCTCGACGCCGTCGTACGACCCGTCGGAGATCAGCGGCACCACGGACTCCGCGGCGTGGAGCGCGCTGACCAAGGACAGCGACAAGCCGATGACGAACCGTGCGCTGCGCCAGCCGCTGCCGCCCGGCTCGACGTTCAAGCTGGTCGTCGCGGCGGCGGCGCTGGAGGACGGCCTGTACGCGTCGGTGGACACCAGGACGGACAGCCCGAACCCGTACACGCTGCCCGGCACGACCACCGTGCTGAGGAACGAGAGCTCGTCGGCGCCCTGCGAGAACGCCACGATCCGCACCGCCCTGCAGTACTCGTGCAACAACGTCTTCGCGAAGATGGCCGTCGATCTGGGCCAGGACAAGGTGAAGGCGATGGCGCAGAAGTTCGGCTTCAACGATGCCGAGCTGGATGTGCCGGTACGGGCGTACGAGAGCGTCTATCCGTCGGACATGGACAAGGCGCAGACGGGCCTGTCCGGAATCGGGCAGTTCGACGTCACCGCGACGCCGCTGCAGATGGCGATGGTGTCGGCGGCCATCGCCAACGGCGGCAAGCTGGTGTCGCCGCACATGGTGTCGCAGATCAGCGACTCGGACGGCAATGTGCTGCGGGACTACGACGACAGCACGGACACGAAGCGGATCGTCAGCTCGTCCACGGCCGAGCAGTTGCAGTCGGCGATGGTCACGGTCGTCGAGGAGGGCACGGGCACCAACGCGCAGATAGCGGGCGCGACGGTGGGCGGCAAGACCGGTACTGCGCAGCACGGCGAGAACAACAGCAAGACGCCGTACGCCTGGTTCACGTCGTATGCGAAGGACGACAGCAGCGGCAAGGAGGTCGCGGTCGCCGTGGTCGTCGAGCAGTCGGACGCGGCCCGCTCGGAGGTCAGCGGCAACGGCCTGGCGGCGCCGATCGCGAAGGCGATGATGCAGGCCGCGCTGCGAAGCTGAGCCGCCGCCCCACAAGCGAGGGCCGCCCCCATCCCCCCGAGGGGGCGGCCCTCTTTGTCACTTCGCGGGCGTCACTTCACGCCGAGCAGCTGCTCCAGCGGGTCGATCGCGAAGTACACGAGGAACAGTGCCGACGCGCCCCACAGCAGCCAGTGCACCTCGCGGGCCTTGCCCAGGACCGTCTTGATGACGACGTACGCGAGGAAGCCGGCGCCGATGCCGTTGGTGATGGAGTACGTGAACGGCATGACCGCGATGGTCAGGAACGCGGGGATCGCGATGTCGTAGCGGTCCCAGTCGATGTGCTTGACCTGCGTCATCATCAGGAAGCCGACCGCGACGAGCGCCGGGGCGGCCGCCTGCAGCGGGACGATGGTGAGCAGCGGCGTCAGGAACAGAGCCAGCGCGAACAGGCCACCGGTGACCAGGTTGGCGAAGCCGGTGCGGGCGCCCTCGCCGACGCCCGCGGCGGACTCGATGTACGAGGTGCTGGAGGACGCGGAGGCCGCACCGCCCGCGACTGCCGCGGCGCCGTCGATGAGCAGGACGCGGCCGAGGTTCGGCACCTTGCCGTTCTCGTCGAGCAGCCCGGCCTCGGCGCTGACGCCGACGACGGTGCCCATGGTGTCGAAGAAGTCCGACAGGATGAGCGTGAACAGCAGCAGGATCACGGTGAGGGCGCCGGTCTCGGCGAACGAGCCGAAGAGGCTGAAGTCGCCGAGCAGCCCGAAGTCCGGTGCGGCGACGACGTCGTCGGGGATCTTGGGCGTGGTCAGGCCCCAGTTCTTCACGTCGGCGATCGTGTTGATGACGATGGCCAGCACGGTCATCACCACGATGCTGATGAGGATCGCACCCTTGACCTTGCGCGCCAGCAGCCCGATGGTCAGCAGCACACCGAGACAGAAGACGAGGATCGGCCACCCGGCGAGCGCGCCGGTGCCGCCCATCTGAACTGGCACGGTGGTGTTCGCGGCGTCCGGGATACGGGTGACGAACCCGGCGTCGACGAAGCCGATGAACGCGATGAACAGACCGATGCCGACGCTGATGGCCTGCTTCAGCGGCTGCGGAATGGCATGCATGACCGCTTCGCGGAGCCCGGTGACGACCAGGACGCAGATGAGCAGGCCTTCGAGGACCACGAGCCCCATCGCGTCGGCCCAGCTCATCAGCGGGGCTATCTGGAACGCGACGACGGCGTTCAGCCCGAGACCCGCGGCCAGCGCGAGCGGAAGGTTTCCGCCGACACCCATGATCACGGTCATCACGGCGGCCACCAGTGCGGTGGCGGTGACCAGTTCGGCCCCGTCCAGCTGATGGCCGAACTTGTCCTTCGCGCTGCCCAGGATGATCGGGTTGAGCACGAGGATGTAGGCCATGGTGAAGAACGTGGCGAAGCCGCCGCGTATCTCACGGGCGAACGACGAGCCCCGGGCGGTGATGTGGAAGAACCGGTCCACAGGGTCGGCGGCCGCGCCGCCTGCCGGTGGCCGGCCGGTCACCTGGCTCGTCTTGCTGGTCTCGGGCATGGGATCGGGCTCCTTGGATCATGCATGCGGATGCTGGCTGGATTGTCCCCGTCGTGAACCCGTTTCGGGTTTTCCCCGTGTTACGGAAAGGGTTCGGCGAATCGTACGAGGCTGTGCACGTCGTTCGAATCCTTGTGTACTCACTGGTACGCTCTCGCTTCTCGCCTCGGCGAGCACGGGGGCAACACAGACCGCACACATCACGGACACCACCGCACACGTATACGCGCAGGTACGCGCGCGGCGCAGGGGGAAGGGGAGGAACCCGTGGGTACTGGTGTCGACGACCCGGACGCGGAGTTCCATGCCTTCTTCGAGGACCACTACGCCGAACTGGCGCGGCTGGCCCGTCTGTTGACCGGGGAGTCCGATGCCGCCGACGATCTGGCGGCCGACGCGTTATTGGCGCTGTGGCATCGCTGGGACCGGGTGCGCGCGGCCGACCACCCGGTGGCGTATGCGCGGGGCGTCGTGGCGAACCTCGCCCGCACGCGCATACGCAGCGCGGTGCGGGAGCGGCGACGAGTCGCCCTCTTCTGGTCGCACCGCGACGAAAGGACCGAGAACCCCGATGTGTCGGCGGTCGTCGACGTACAAGCAGCCCTGCGGCGGCTGCCGTTCCGCAAGAGGGCCTGCGTCGTGCTGCGACACGCCTTCGACCTGTCCGAGAAGGACACCGCTCTCGCCCTCGGCATCTCGGTCGGTACGGTGAAGAGCCAGACGTCGAAGGCCATGGCGGAACTGGAACGATCGCTGGGCGCGGTGGACGCGCCCCGGCGGATGCACGCGGCGGCGACTGCCCCGAGCCTGACTCGGCCTGCGGGAGGGAGGGACTGATGGACGACGAACTGCGCACCAGGCTGCGCGAGGCGGCCGAGGCTCATCAGCCCGACCGGGCACGGATGCTGGCGCGTATCGAGCGCGGTATGGCCGCCCCGGACGTGTCCGGCACCCACCGTCTTGCGCCGCGTCCGGTGCTGGCCTGGGCGCGGATCGTCGGCGCCACGGCGGCCGTTGCGGGCGTGATGGCCGTCGGCGGCTACGCGGTCGCCTCCGTCGTACGCGACGACACCCCCGAACAGAGGGTGGCGGTGTCACCGACCCCGGAGCCGTCCCCGTCGGAGACGACGAGCCATGCATCGCCGCCGGAGGAGACGCCCAAGCCGTCCCCCTCACGCACCGCGAAGCCGAGCCCCAAGCCGTCGCCCACGCAGGGGCAGCAGCACGAGCCGTCGCGCGCCCCACAGACGCCGCCCCCGGCGCGCACCGAGGACGGGCCCCTGTGGTCGGACGGGTCGATCGACCCGGGCAGCGGCGAGTACTGGGCGCAGAGCGATGTGACGGTCAAGACGAGCAAGGTGCTTACCTCGCTGACCGTCGAGCTGCGGGTCGCCAAGACCGCCGGCGTCTCCTCGACCGGCGGCTGGCGGTCCCTGCCCGAACAGGACTTCACCTACACGGTGGAGGAGAAGGACGGCTTCCTCGTCTACCGCTGGACGCTCAAGGACGGGGCAACCGTGCCGGCGGGCGAGTACGTGTTCGCGGGGCAGTACAACCACGAGCGCGGCCAACGGGACGCCGGTGACGACTCGTACGCGGCGACGGCCGAGGCGGACGGCGAACGGTTCGAGGTACGGGGCGACTTCGCGCCGGTTTCCGACGACTGACGCGGAAAAGCACAGCGCGCGAAGAAAAAGTTTCTCCGACGGGGCAACCCCTTCCTCCTGCAGCGGCAACCACAAGACGCAAGCGTCGGTTTCCCGCACCCCCGGAGGAACGCATCATGACCTCGAACCCCGGACGCCGCTTACGCCATCGGCGTCGCGCCAGCCGCAGGCGCGCCGTCGTCGCCGGGGTCGGCGCGTTCGCGCTGACCGGTGCCGCCCTCATGACCAGTTCGATGCTGTCCTCGGCAGGCGCGGCCGCCGCGTGGCCGACGGCCAAGGGCACCCAGGCGGTCTCCTCCACCATCACGGTCTCGGGCACGCTCGACGGCGGCCTGAAGCGGTACTACGGCAGCGGCGCCCTCGGCGGCGACGGGCAGGACGAGGGCCAGGACCCGATCTTCAAGCTCAAGGACGGGGCCGTGCTCAAGAACGTCATCCTCGGCACGCCGGCCGCCGACGGCATCCACTGCCAGGGCAGCTGCACGCTGCAGAACGTGTGGTGGGAGGACGTCGGCGAGGACGCCGCCACCTTCAGAGGCACCTCGTCGTCGGCCGTGTACACGGTGTACGGCGGCGGCGCGAAGAAGGCCTCGGACAAGGTGTTCCAGTTCAACGGCGCCGGAAAGCTCGTCGTCACCAAGTTCCAGGTGGCGGACTTCGGCAAACTGGTGCGCTCGTGCGGCAACTGCTCGACGCAGTACAAGCGGTCCATCATCGTCAACGACGTGGACGTGACCGCGCCGGGCGGTTCGATCGTCGGGATCAACTCGAACTACGGCGACACGGCGGCGCTGCGCAACGTCCGGATCCACGGCGACAGCAGCAAGAAGATCAAGCCGTGCATCCGCTTCAAGGGCAACAACACAGGTGATGAGCCGGTTCAGATCGGCAGCGGCCCGGACGGCACGTACTGCCGCTACACGGCCTCCGATCTGACCTACGACTGACGGGTCCCGCGTCGCCCCCCGACGCCCGAGCCCGTCCCACGAGCCGCCGCCTCCCTCTTCCCCCCGTGGAGGCGGCGGCTCACCACATGCGCGGGCCGGTGCACGGCCGACGTCAGTTCATGGCCGATGTCAGTTCATGGTCGATCCGATGGTGGTCGAACCGGTCGTGAGGAAAGTGGTGCCGGGCAGCGAGCCGTCCGCCTTGCGGAAGCCGTATGCGGTCGTCGCGTCGGTGGACTTGAACGACGGTGTGGAGATGCCGCTGTCCCAGTTGTTGCCCGCGCAGACCGTGGACGGGCCGAACTTGGACAGGCCGCCCTTGTTGCTCACCGCGAGGTTCTTGCCGAGCCGCGCCGAGCCGGTGGCGAAGTAGAAGCCGGAAGCGGTGTTCGCATAGGCGGTGTTGCGGTTGAGGTTGATCGCGCCGGGGTTGCTGTTCTCGGTGAATCCGTGGAGCGTGTTGTTCCAGGCCGCGTTGTTGTTGACGACGTGCGCGGCGCTGGCGCCTCCGCCGCCCAGTTTGAAGCCGTTGCCGTTGCCCTCGAAAGCACTGTCGTTCCAGCGGTTCTTGCCGTTGCCGAACGCCCACGTGTGCTCGATGGTGACCGGGCTGGAGAACTGCCACAGGTCGAGGCCGTCGTCGGAGTTGTTGTAGAGCCTGGCTCCGGTCAGCTTGTTGCCGGTTCCGGAGCCGAACTTGATGGCGATGCCGTCGGCGTTCTGGCCGTGGTTCGCCGCGTCGTAGTTGCCGTAACTGTCCAGGTTCTGCACCAGGTTGTTCGTCGTGCCGTCGCCGCGCAGTGTGAAGCCGGAGTCGCCGTTGTTCGCGGTCACCAGATTCTTGAAGATTCCGCCGACGGAGGAGGTCGCGACGAAGCCCTGGGCGGGCGAGTTCTGGAAGGCGAGGCCGGAGACGGTCCAGTAGTCGCCGTAGATCCCGGCCAGCCAGGAGCCGTCGGGGAGCTTCGAGCCGTCGATCTTCACCTTCTCGCTGCCGTACGCCGTGAGGGTGATGCGAGCCGACGAGGTTCCGTTGGCCGTGGACTTGAGGGTGCTCGTCGGGTAGTACGTGCCCGCGCGCAGCTGAATGGTGGTGCCGGCCGTGGCGTTCGCGACCGCCGACTGCAGCTGGGCGGTGGTGGAGACGACGACGGTCGTCGCGGCGCCGGCGTCGCCGGGCGCGAGGCCGAGGTAGACGCCGCCCGCACATGCGGTGACCACGACGGCGGCGGCGATCGAGAGGGTACGAGTCCGGCGGTGGCGTCCGGAGCGGAAGCTCACTGCGGTTCCTTTCCTTGGGGGGTGGGACGGAAGCGGGCCGGGGGGCTGGAGGGTGGTCGGTCCCCCGGCCCGCTTCCGGTCCCTTGTCGCCGCCGCGGCCGGAAAGGGTTGCCGCGGGAATGCGCCGAAACAGCGGGTTAGTCCATCGTCGCGCCGATGGTGCTGCTTCCCGTGGTCAGGAAGGTGGTCGCCGGCAGCGACCCGTCCGACTGGCGCGCGTTGTACGTGGTCGACGCGTTCGTCGAGATGAAGGACGGGGTGGAGATCCCGGAGTCCCAGTTGTTGCCGGAGGAGACGACCGAGGAGCCCTTGTTGACCAGGCCGGAGCCGTTGCTCACGGCGAGGTTCTTGCCGAGCCTGGCGGCGCTGGTGGCGAAGTAGTAGCCCCACTTGCCGTTGGCGTAGGCCGTGGTGCGGTTGATGACGATGGCGCCCTTGTTGCTGTTCTCGGTGAAGCCGTTGCCCGCGTTGTCCCAGGCCGCCGCGTTGTTGACGACGTGCGCGACCGTCTCGCCGTCGCCGCCGAGCTTGTAGCCGTTGCCGTCGCCCGCGAAGGCCGCGTCCGACCAGCGGTTCTTGCCGTTGCCGAAGGCCCAGGTGTGCTCGATGGTCACCGGCGAGGAGAACGACCACAGGTCGATGCCGTCGTCCGAGTTGTTGTAGAGACGGGCGCCGGTGACGAGGTTGCCGGTGCCGGAGCCGAACTTGACGGCCACACCGTCCGCGTTCTCGCCGTGGTTGGCCGCGTCGTAGTGGCCGTAACTGTCCAGGTTTTTGACGGTGTTGTTGGTGGTGTTGTCGCCGGTGAGCGTGAACCCGGAGTCGCCGCCGTTGATCGTTTTGATGTTGCTCCAGTACGTGGAGGCGCACGACTGGCAGACGACCGCGCTGTCCGGCGAGTTCTGGAACGTGATGTTGGAGACGGTCCAGTAGTCGGCGGTGAGCTTGAAGATCCAGTCGCCGTCGGGAAGGTTCGACCCGTCGATCTTCACGGTCTCGGAGCCGTAGGGCTGCAGGTAGATGCGGCTGGAGGAGGTGCCGTTGGCGGTGGACTGGAGCGTGGCCGTGGGGTAGTAGGTGCCGCCGCGCACCTGGATGGTGGTGCCCGCCGTGGCGCCCGCCAGGGCGCTGGAGAGCTCGGCGCTGGTGTCGACCACGACGGTGGCGGCGTGGGCCTGCGTGGGGAGCGCGGCGAGCCCGGCGCCGAGCGCCAGGGCGGTGGCGAGGGTGGTTGCGGTACGACGCTGCATGGTGCGGGTCCTTTCGTGGGGGGTTTGGAACCTCGGACCTCGGATGGGGCCTCGGATGGGGCCTCGGTTGGGACCTCTATGCGTGCGGCTGTGCGTACGGCGTCCAGTCACCGAGGTACGTCGCCCGGGTGTGCACTCCGGCTTCGTCGGCCGTGAGTTGGGGCCGGTTCTCGGGCACGGTGATCTCCGCGCCCGGGCCCGTGTTGCGGTACTCGCGGAAGCGCATGGTCTGCCAGGGGTAGGCCTCGCGCATGTTGGTGTAGGGGGCGACGGCGTCGATGCCCGGCCCGAGCCAGGTGTCCCGCACGACGAGCGACGGCCAGGCGGTCGTCTCGTACGAGGGCACCCACGGGCGGGCGATCTTGTACGCGCCGTCCTCGGCACCGGAGGTGACGCGGCAGCGGGCGGCGAGGAACCCGTACGGATTCGCACGGGCCGTCGACGGCGCGAACACCATGCCCTCGGGTTTGAAGGCGACGTCCCGGTCCAGGGTGTGGAAGTGGCAGTGCTCGAAGACCGCCCTGGCCCGCCCGAAGACGAAGTCGACGTCGCCCTCGATAGAGCAGTGCCGGTAGTAGTGCCGGTCGAAGGCGTCCAGCGCGGTGGTGTCCGCGAAAAGCGTGTCCTGGTGGGCCAGGAGGCGTACGTGCTCGAAGAGCGAGCGGTCGCCGGTGACGTACACGGCGACGGCCTGTGTCCCGGTGATCTCCGGGTGGTCGGCCCGCAGCCAGTCGTTGGCGATCGTCAGCCCGCGTACGGTCAGGCCGGGAGCCGCCGAGGTGAAGGTGGCCGAGCCCGCCGTTCCGTAGGTTCCGGAACCGTCGGGCTTCTGGGTGCCGTTGGCGTTGTCGTACACGATGACGGCGTCGCGCGGGTCCCCGGAGGCGCCGACGAGGGTGAGCCCGGCCGCGGTGGCGGGGACGGTGACGGTCTCGCGGTACGTCCCGGGGTGGACGGCGATCGTCCAGCCGGGGCCGGACACGGCGTCCACGGCGGCCTGGACGGAGTCGCCGGGGCGGACGTGGAGGGTGCGGCGGCCGGACGCGTGGGCCGGTCCGGTGACCTGGACACCCGCGGCGGCCAAAGCGGCCGCCGCGGTCAGCAGGGTGCGGCGGCGCACGTCAGGCCGCCTTCCAGGGGGTCCAGTCGCCCAGATACACCTCGCGGGTCGCCGACTCGGCCTCCTCATCGGTCAGTTGAGGCCGGTTCTCGGGCACGGTGATCTCGGCGCCGGGGCCCGTGTTGCGGTACTCGCGGAACCGCTGGTCCTGCCACGGGAAGCCGCTCGACATGTTGGTGTAGGGCGCGACCGCGTCGATACCGGCGCCGAGGTGGGTGTCCCGGACGGTCAGCATGGGCCTGGCCGTGGTGTCCGAGCTGGGCACCCAGGGGCGGGCCAGCTTGTAGTACGCGTCCGGGGCCTCGCTGGTGACATGGCTCCTGGTCACCAGGTAGCCGCGCGGGTTGGCGCCGAGGGTGGACGGCGCGAAGACGAAGCCGTACGGGGCGCCGGACAGGTCCGTACGAGTGAGGGTGTGGAACCGGCAGCGTTCGAAGACGGCCGTGGCCCGGCCGAACACGAAGTCGACGTCGCCCTCGACGTAGCAGTTGCGGAAGTACTGGCGGGCGAAGACGTCGCGGGCGATCGAGTCGGCGTACAGCGTGTCCTGGTGCCCCAGGAACCGGCAGTGGTGGAACGCCGACCGGTCGCCCATCACCTTGATGGCGACGGCCTGGGTTCCGGCCATCCCGGGGTGGTCGGCGCGCAGCCAGTCGTTGGAGAAGGTGATCCAGCGGGCGGTGAAGCCGTCGGCCTGCACGGTGGTGGTGGCCGAGCCGGTGGTGCCGTACGTGCCGCCGCCGGGCTTCGGGGTGCCGGCCGCGTTGTCGTACACGACCACGACGTCACGCGCGTCCTCGGAGGCGCCGATCCACGTCATGTCGGTCCGGGCCACGCTCACGGCCACCGTCTCGCGGTACGTACCCGGCGCGATCACGAGCGTGTAGCCGCTGCCGTTCACGCTGGTGACGGCGGCCTGGACGGTGGTGAAGTCACCGGCGCCCGCCGCGTCCACGTACAGGGTCCGCTCGGTGAGGCGGGCGGACGGCGAGCCGTAGCAGCCGAAGGGCGAGCCCTCAGCGGCGTACCCGGCGGCGTGGGCGCCGGACGGGAGGCCGAGCGCGAGTGCGGCTCCCGCGCTCGCGACCAGGAAGGAGCGTCTGCTGGGCAGTGGTTTCCGGATCATCGTCAGCACGCCTTTCCGGCACCCGCGCGGTGTCCGACGATGCCCGGCACGGCCTGCGGCGGGTCGACCTTCGTGCGCAGCGTGGGCGTCCATCCGGCGCCCGACTGGAGGGTCTCCGCCGGGATCTCCGCGTTGTGGACGGCGATGAGGTCGGTCAGCTCGCCGTTGACGTAGTTGTTCTCGGCGGTGAGCGGCGCCTCGCTCCACTTCTTCAGCGTCTTGGCCGCGCTGATGTCCTCGGGCAGCGAGAACGCGTTGTCCGACGCGTACAGCTGGGAGGAGGCGCCGATGCCGAACGCGTAGGAGTACGGCTGGTCCTCGGTGACCACGTAGTGGTTGTTGTACGCGTCGACCTGGCCGAAGCGGACGCGTGGCGCGCGCTCCACGATGCCCTTGAAGCGGTTGTGGTGGAGCGTGACCTTGAGCTTGCCGGCGTCGGTCGAGGCGGCGCCGTCGCTGTTGCCGATCAAGAGGGTCTTGTCGTGGTTCTCGAAGGAGTTCCAGGAGGCCGTCACGTAGTTGGCGCCGCGCACGACGTCGAGCAGGCCGTCGTGCTGCTGGTAGATCTCGCCGTAGTACGACGGCAGCGTGCTGTCGGGGTAGCGGCCGTCGGTGAGCGTGTTGTGGTCGATCCACACGTGGGTGGAGCCGTAGACGACGACCGCGTCGTACTCGGAGTTCCAGGCTCCGGTGGCGCCGTCGGTCGGGTCCCACTGCGGGAAGCAGTCGAGGGGGGCCTCGATGGTGAGGTTGCGGACGATGACGTTGTCGACGCCCTTGATCTGCAGGCTGCCGCCGAGGATCGCGGAGTCCTTGCCGACGCCGACGATGGTCGTGTTGGCAGGGACGTTCGCCTTGATCGCCTGGTCCTGGTGGGCGGCCGAGGCGGCGCGCAGGGTCTCCTGCGGGCCGCTGACCGGGGTGTCGTAGCCCCAGACGGCGGGGTCGTAGTCGGCGAGGTACTGGTCGAAGTCGTACCCCTCGGCCTCGAAGGCCGAGCAGCCCTGGGCGACGGCGTCGATCACGCCCTTGACCTTGATGATCTTGGGTGCCGTTCCGCCGTCCTTCAGTGCGGCCTTGAACTCCTCCCAGGTGGTGACCGTGTAGACGTGCTCGGCGTCGGCCGCCGCGCCACCGGTCGTGCCCGCGCCCTCCGAGGCCCAGCCGTCGTTCGGGGCGAGGGTCTCGCGGCCGAGGTCGCGGCCCTGGGCCTGGGCGCTGGTGCCGGTGACGGCGAGGACGAGGGCGGTGCAGCCAATGATCGAGGAGGCTGCTGTGATGGCATGGGCATGCCAGGACGGTCTGCGCATGGGTGCGGGTTCCTTTCGGGCAGAGTGAGGTGGCGCGCCGCAGGGCGCGCAAGGCTGTGACAGTGTGAGGCTCCGCCGCGCGGGCGCGCCCGCCACGGAGCCGCAGCGTGAAACCGGACCTACGGCGGAACGCCTACGCCTCTGGCCAGGTGATCCACGACTCCGGGATCTCGTCGTCGAGGCGGCGCACGTCGTGCGTCGCCAGCACGCGCCGCGCGACCAGTTGCTCTGCGACGAGCCGGGCCACGGCGATCGCCCCGGGGGGATTGAAGTGGGTGTTGTCCTGCTCGGCCGCGGTCCAGTTGAAGTACCGTTTCGTCTCCTCGACGCCGAGCTTCTGCCAGAGCGCGAGGGACAGGGCCTGGATGTCGAGGAGCGCCACGCCCTCCTCCTCGGCGAGGGCGCGCATCGCTGCCGGATAGTCGCCGTGGGTGGGCACGGCGTTACCGGCGGCGTCGAACTTCCTGCGCTCCACGGAGGTGGCGAGGACGGGCCGCGCCCCGCGCGCCCGCGCGCCCTCCAGGTACTGGCGCAGATAGTCCTGGTACGTCGTCCAGGGATCGGTGCCCCGGGTCGGGTCCGTGATCTTCTCGTCGTTGTGGCCGAACTGGACGACGAGGAGGTCGCCGGGCCGGATCGCCTCGAGGATGGGCGCGAGCCGTCCCTCGTCGATGAAGCTCTTGGAACTGCGGCCGTTCATCGCGTGGTTGGCGACCGCGATGTCCCGGTGCAGGAAGAAGGGGAGCGCCATGCCCCAGCCGGTCTCGGGGGCGGCGGCGGCGTACTTCTGGGCGGCGGTGGAGTCACCGGCGATGTAGATGGTGCGCATGCGGCGGGATCCTCGGCTGGAGGAGGCGGCGGATGCCGGGCCCTCCCCCAGTGCCTCAAGGGCCTGGGAGGTGCCCCCAGCCGCGAAGGCGAGGGGCAGTGCGGCGAGGGCCGCCGTGGTGATCTGTCTACGGGTGAGGGACACGTCGTTGTGCCTCGCTTTCACACGGGGGTGGGGCCGGCGGCGGGGGCTCGGACCCGAGGTCCGCCGCCGGCCCGGTACGTCAGACGGCTTGGAAGGCTGCCGCCTCGAAGTGGTGCGGACTCAGCCCTGCTGCGCCTTCCACTCGGCCTGCGCCGTGTTGAGCTGGTCCGCGAGGGTGTCCAGGAAGTCCTTCGCGGACATCTTGCCGAGCAGCACCTTCTGGAAGTTCGGCTCGTTGTCGGCCTTGCTGATGGTGTTCCAGTCAGGCAGGTAGTACGGCAGCTGCACGATCTTGATGGAGCCGTCGTTCAGTGCCTCCGCCGCGAGCTTGGTGGGCTCGGCCTTCTGCACCCAGGCGTCCTTCGCGGCCTCGGTGTTGGCCGGGATGGCGCCCGCCGACTCGTTCCACTTGCTGTTGGACTCGTGCGAGACGGCGAACTCGATGAACTTCCAGGCCGCCGACTTGTTCTTGCTGGACTTGAACAGGCCGAGACCGTCCACCGGGTTCGACACCTGGACGCGCGTGCCGTCGTCGAGCGTCGGGTTCGGGATGCCGCGGAACTTGCCCTCACCGAGCGCCTTCACATGGTCCTGGTAGGAGCCCAGGTTGTGGCTCAGCATGCCGATCTCGCCGCTGTCCCACTGGGCGACCATCTTCTTGAAGTCGTTGTTGACGTCGGCGGACGGCGTGGCCTTCTTGTAGAGGGCGACGTACTTCTCCAGCGCCTTGACGTTCTTCGGGTCGTTGATGGTCGTCTCGTCGCCGTTCCAGAACGAGGTGATGCCGGACTGCCCGTACGTCGCGTCGATCGCCTGAGCGATGGAGCCCTCGCCGCCGCGGATGGTGTAGCCGAACTTGTTCTTCTTCGCGTCGGTGAGCTTCTCGGCGGCCTCGTAGAACTTCGACCAGGTGGTGGGCGCGTCCAGGCCCGCCGCCTCGAAGAGGTCGGTGCGGTACCACAGCGTGCCGTTGTTGGCGGAGGTCGGCACCGTGAACATCTCGTCGCCACCGCCCGCCGAACGGACGCTCTCCGCCATGCCCGTGTTCAGCTTGCCCTTGAGCGAGCTGCCGTCGATGCGCTCGTCGAGCGGCTCCAGCGCGCCCTGCGCCGCGATCCCGGCGAGCATGGCCGCGCCCACACCGCCGACGTCCGGCAGGCCGCCGCCCTGGATGGCGGTGTCGTACTTCGACTGGACGCTCTCGGCGGGGATGCCGACGTAGTTGACCTTGATGTTCGGGTTGGCCTTCTCGAAGTCGGCGATGATCTCCTTCCAGACGTCGGTGCGCACACCGCCGTTGTTGTCCCAGAAGGTGATCTCGCCCTTGCCGGAGCCCTCGTTGCCCTTGTCGCCCGCGGCACCACTGCCGTCGTCTCCGCAGGCGGTGGCGGTCAGCGCGAGTGCGGTGGTCAGGGCGAGAGCGGCTGCCGCCCGAAGGCGACCCCTGCTGCTGCGGATGCTGATCATGTCGGCTCTCTTCTTCTGGATCTGACGGTGTGTGATGCGGTGGTACGGGTGTACGGTCCCCGCGAGCGACGGGGACGCCGGCGGTACGGGGCTCAGCCGTGCGTACCGGTCAGGTCGGTGTCCGTGCCGATGGTCTTCTGCGGGCCGGAGAACTTCGTCACGAGCGCGGGGACAGCGGCAGCGGGATCCAGCCGGTAGTCGTAGAAGTCGCGCGGGTCGAAGGCCGTGCCCCACTCGTCGTGCCGGCCCGTCGTGTTCTTGAGGATCGATCCGCGCTGCACCAGCTCGGCGGTGGCGTCGGCCTGGTAGGGGTGCTGGACGTCCTCGTAGTAGCTGTTCTCGATCACCATCTTGGTGCGGCCGCGCGACCAGTTGCCGTACGTCCACACCGGGTCACCCGGGTCCGCCTGGGCCGTCAGGTAGTTGTTGTAGAGGTGCGCGTAGGCGCAGTTGTCGGCGGACGGATTGCGCTGCTTGGTGCCGCTGAACCAGTTGTGGTCGATGGTGACCTGGGTCTTGACGTTCGGCGTCCAGCCGATGCCGAAGGTCTTGTTGTTGTTCTCGAAGCGGTTGTACGAGACGGTGACGTACTCGCTGTCCTTGCGGACGTCGAGCTGGCCGTCGCAGATCCTCGAGAACCGGTTGTGGTCGATCCACACGTGGTGGACCGAGTCCATCTGGATGCCGTCGAAGTCGGTGGTCTTGCAGTCCCAGTCGCCCTCGATCGCCGAGTCGCGGATGGTGAGGTTGCGGATGATCACGTTGTGCGTGCCGGGATTCAGATGCAGCTCGCCGTGGACGATCTCGCCCGTGTCGCCGACGCCGACGATGGTCTTGTCGGACCCCACGACGATGTCCGCACCGAACGGCTCGACGGCGATCGAGCCCTTCACCCGGATGATGTAAGCGCCTTCTGCGGACGCGTACTTGGCGAGCGACGCCTGATCGGTGACGGTGACGACCTTGCCACCCGCCCCACCGGTGGTGCCGCCGGCAAGGGAGGCGAAGCCGTGCGGGGTGTCGGACAGCCGGTCGGCGGGCCCCGGCCGGGCAGCGGCCGCCTCTGCGGACTCGGCGGCCACGGCCGCCGGTGCGGGACTCAGAGCCCCCAGCCCCAGGGCGGTCGCGAGGGCCCCGGCGGCTGCCACGGCTCTCGCTCTCAAGCGCTTGCTACGGAGGTGCGTCATTGCGGCTCCCAACAGGCGTAACGGGAGTCCCCAGCAGTGCCGGGGACGGGGTCAGCTCGTCGTGCGGAAGTGGGTGAACAGGACCGTCCCAGCGGGTCCCTGGCCGGGCGGCGCGGTGGCGAACAGGCCGAGCAGTGCGCCCACCCAGCGCCATGGAGTGGCGGCGAACACCTGCCCGGACGCCTCGAGTCCGTCGCCGGTGTCGGCGTGGAAGCGGCAGCGGGCGCCGTCCGAGACCTCGATCCGCAGCCGGGCCGTGGCCCCCGGCGCCGGCCTCGGATGCGCGGCATCCCTCTCACGGTCGGACGTCTGCTCCGCGAACCGGTGCACCAGGTGCACGGCACCGTCGAGGCCGCGCTCAAGACCGATCCAGCTGTACGCGTCGCCGAGCACCGCAAGACCGGCCTTCGCACCCGGTTCGTCGCTGTCGAGCCGCAGCTCCACCTCGGCGGTGAAGACGGTGGCCGGCAGCCGCTGCGTCAGCACATGGGGCAGTCGCCGCAGGTCATGCGCGTCCTCCGTGCGTACGCAGGTCAGCCGCAGTCCGTCGCCCAGGTGCGCCCTTGTCCAGCCGCCTTGGGGGTTGGCGGTCCACTGCCACTGCGGTCCGTACCGCCCGCCCGGGAAGTCGTCGTCGGTGGCAGGTGCGGACACAGGCTGCCCGGGCAGGTCGGGCTTGCGGTGGGCGGTGACAGGCTCGCCCGCGTCGCCGAGCACCGGCCAGCCGTCCGCTCCCCAGCGCATGGGCTGAAGGTGGACGACCCTGCCGTACGCACCCCGCTGCTGGAAGTGCAGGAACCAGTCCTCGCCCCGCGCCGTGCGCACCCAGCCGCCCTGGTGGGGGCCGTTGACCGCGGTGCGTCCCTGGGCGAGGACGACGCGCTCCTCGTACGGGCCGAAGAAGTCCCGTGCGCGCAGCGCCCCCTGCCAGCCGGTCTCCACTCCCCCGGCCGGGGCGAGGATCCAGAACCAGCCGTCGTGCCGGTAGAGCTTGGGACCTTCGAGCGTGAACCAGCCGGGGATGCGGTCGCCGTCGACGATCACCTTGCCCTCGTCGAGCAGCCCGGTGCCGTCGGTGCGCATCCGGTGCCCGGTGAGCCGGTTCTTGATCCCCGAACGGGACTTGGCCCAGCCGTGCACGAGGTACGCCTCACCGGTCTCGTCGTCCCACAGCGGACAGGCGTCGATGAGGCCCTTGCCGGACTTCACGAGGTGCGGGCGTGTCCAGGGTCCGCGTATCACCGGGGCGTTGACCTGGTAGATGCCATGGTCGGGGTCGCCCCAGAAGATCCAGAACCGGCCGTCGTGGTGGCGGATCGACGGCGCCCACACCCCGCAGTCATGGCGGGGAACGGCGAACGCCTCGGCGGGTTCGAGCCGGTCCAGCGCGTGCCCGATCAGCGTCCAGTTGACGAGGTCGCGGGAGTGCAGCAGCGGCAGTCCGGGGGCGCGGCCGAAACTGGACGCGGTGAGATAGAAGTCGTCGCCGACGCGCACCACGTCGGGGTCGGACCAGTCGGCGTTCAGGACCGGGTTGCGGTATGTGCCGTCGCCGAGGTCGGCCGTCCAGGGTGCCCGGCTCGTACTCAGGGAGCTCGTGCCCGGCGAATTCATGCGCCCACCGCCTTGCGGACAAGGGCCGCGGCCTGGTCCCGGTCGAGGCGGCCGTCGGCCACCACGGTGACGACGCGGCGTACGACGGTGCCGCCCGGCTCGACGGGCAGCCGCGCGTCGTGCGCGAGCGACGAGCCGACGCCGGGGTACTCGGCGGTGCGCACGAACCACGGGTCGCGGCGGGTCTCCTCGGTGGCCCCGGCGAACACCAGCGTCCAGTCCCGGCCGGCCAGCGCCAGCCAGGGGGCGCGGCTGCCGTGCACCGCGTACTCGCCGTCGGCGTGCGCGGTGAACACCTGTGGTGCGGCGGCCTCCTTGCGGGCCCGCCAGAAGAATCCTCCGTACGCCGCTCCTGGACGTCCGTTCGTTGCGGGGCTGCCGATCGACAGCGTCTGTTCGGTCGTGTTGGTGAGGGAGAAGGTGAAGTCGAGCGCCCAGGCCGATTCGTTCAGTGCGGTGGCGGCCACAGTGCGCCGCTCGCGCAGCAGTTCGCATCCGCCCGCGACCCAGCGGAGTTCTTCCACGAACCCGTCGGGGTCGCGCAGCTGGAACGCCTGGTGGCGCTGGGCGCCGTGGTTGTCCAGCTCGGTGGGGCCCTGGTTGCGCACGAAGGTGCGGCCGCCCCAGAAGTTGTACCCCTCGACGTCGGGAACGGCGACACCGACGCCGAGGTGGTGCCTGTGGTCCGCCGGGCTGAGCTCCGTGACGGCCGTGCCGCCCAGCGTGGTGACGGGATGCAGATACGGGCGGGGCGAGAGCCGCGGGCCCAGTTCGGGCCGGACGATGTAGCGGCCGACGGGCCGGCCGGCGCACATCAGCACCATCGACGTGGTCGCCACGGATGTGTTCATGATGCGGTCACCTCCTCGGACAGCGCCCAGGAGGCGCCCAGCTCGGAGTAGAGGGCGAGGGTGTCGGCGGCGGCCGCGACCAGTCCGTCGACACCGGGCACGATCCGGCGGGGCGCGCTCTCACCCGGCTCCGTGCGCCACGCCCCGGATGGCAGCGGCATCGGGTCGGGAGCCAGCCGAATCGCCTCGACGACCCGCATGAAGGCACCCGTCGACTCCGGCGTGACCAGCAGGTCGGCGCGTCCGGCGAGGTGATCGACAAGGTTCTCCAGCAGATCCGTCCTGTCGTACAGGACCTCGCTGGGGCCGTGTCCCGCCCGCTGGAGGAGCACGCGGTCCTGCTTGTACCAGAAGGTGATGCGGCCGCTGCTGCCGTGCACAAGGACGTACGGCTCGTCGGGCCGCTCCGCACACAGGGTCGCGGCAACGGCGACGGTGCTGCCGCGTGTGGTGGTGATCCGCACGCACGAGGTGTCGTCGGACTCGATGTCGTTGGCGCGGAAGAGCTCCGTCTCCACGGACGCCACGTCGTCGGCGCGCGTGGCGCCGTCGAGCGCGAGGGCGGTGGCCACGGCGTGCGCGAGCGGGTTGGTGAGCGCTCCGTCGATCACGTCCACGCCGTCGAGGCGGCGGCGTCCGGCCCAGGGGGCGCGCCGGAAGTACGCCTCGTCGCGGGCCCAGGCACCGCCCGCGCCGATGCCCATCGGCTCGCCGATCGCGCCCTCGGCGACGAGTTCGCTGATGGCGGCGATCGCGTGCGAGCCGAGCGACTGGAAGCCGATCTGGCAGGCCACACCGGCCGTCGCCACACCGTCGGCCATCCGCTGGAACTCCGCGTACGAGGGCGCGGGTGGCTTCTCGAGGAGCAGGTGCACTCCTCGCTCAGCGGCGGTCAGCGCCAGGTCAGCGTGGGTGGGGATGGGGGTGCAGATCACGGCTGCGGCGGCGCCCGTGGATGCGAGGAGGGCGGCGAGGTCCGGGGACTGCTCCACGGGGCCGTGGCCGTCCAGGTCCTCCGCGGTGAGGGGCGTCAACTCGCAGACACCCGCGAGCCGGACCAGGCCCTTCGCCTGGAGGCGGCGGATGTTCTCCAGATGCCAGCGGCCATGTCCGCGGGCGCCCGCGAGCACGACGGGGAGCGGCCCCTGGGCTGAGGGGACGGCTGCGGGTACGGATGCGGGTGCCGTGCTCATCGGATCCTCCCGGCTCCGGCGCCGCGGGCGACGTCATGGTCCGCCTCGGCCGCGCTGTCGATGGGGGCGCCCAGCGCCGGGGTCCAGCCGACGTCGGCGGTGAGGTCCCGTTCACTGCCGGAGTTGTAGGCGTTGTTGACGGTGAGCAGATCGACCGGGAAGCCGTTGAAGAGCGTGCCGGTCTGGTGCAGGGCGCTGCCGTTCCAGCTCTTCAGCAGGTCCGCGGCCTCGACATGGCCGGGCGTGGTGAACGCGTTGTTCTCGGCGTAGATAGCCGACTCGGTGCCGACGCCCCAGGAGTAGCGGTAGTCGTGGGCGTCCTCGGGGACGACGTAGCGGTTGTTGTAGACGTGGACCTGGCCGAAGCGGACGCGCGGGGCGCGCTGCACGACCGACTCGAACTCGTTGTGGTGCAGGGTGATGCGCAGCTTGCCGCGGTCGCCGGTGGCCGAGTCGCCGTTGCCGACGAGCATCGCCTTGTCGTGGTCGGCGAACCGGCTCCAGGAGACGGTGACCAGGTCGGAGCCGTTGGTGATGTCCACAAGTCCGTCGTGGCGCAGGAAGTTGCGGCCGAAGTAGGTGGGTTCCTCGGCGTCCGGGTGCTCGCCGTCGGAGGCGGTGATGTGGTCGATCCAGACGTGCGATGCGCCTCGCAGCCAGAGGTTGTCGTACGCCGTCTTCCAGTCGCCGAGGCCGCCGGTGTTGGGCTGCCACACGGGGAAGCAGTCGTAGGCGTCACGCAGCTCCACATTGCGGATGATGACGTTGCCGGCGTCCTTGATCTGGAGGCTGGCGCCTTCGAGGACGGCACTGTCGCCGAGCCCGACGATGGTGGTGTGGGAGCCGACCGCGATCTCGACGCGTTCCGCCTGCCGGGCGGCCGATGCCTGGCGCGCCTCCTCCTGTGGCCCGGCCGGCTTGGCGGACCCCCAGGTGCGCGGGTCGTAGGCGGCCAGATACTTCTTCAGGCTGTAGCCGTCGGTGGCGTAGTCGGCGCAGTCCAGCTGGCGGCCGTCGTCGTCCGTGTTCGCGTCGATGGTTCCCGCGATCCGGATGATCTTCGGTGTCGCACTGCCGCCGTCAAGCGCGCGGACGAGCTCGGCCCGGGTTCGTACGGTGAAGACGTGGGCGTCGTCGGCCGCGGCACCCCCGGTGGTGCCTCCGTCGGCGGCGGCCCAGCCGTCGTCGGCGGCCAGGGTCTCGCGGCTGAGGTCGCGGGCGTCGTCCGCCGATGCGGGAGCGCCGATCGCCGCCAGCAGGGCGATACCGAGGGCGACTTGGAGGGCGCGGCGGCCTCTCGGTGAAACCGGCATGAGTCTCATCCCTTCACCGCCCCGGCGCTGAACCCCGTGACCAACCACTTCTGGATGAACGCGAACACGATCACGACGGGCACCGCGGCGACGACACCGCCCGCGGCCAGTGCGCCCAGGTCGATGCTGTCCGCGCTCATCAGCGTGGCCAGGCCGACCGGGATCGTCTGCTTCTCCTGGTTGCTGAGGAACATCAGGGCGAACAGGAAGTGGTTCCAGCTGTGCACGAAGGCGAAGGAGCCGACGGCGATCAGTCCGGGCCGCAGCATCGGCAGGACGATGGCGCAGAAGCCGCGGAAGCGACTGCAGCCGTCGACCCAGGCGGCCTCCTCCAGGGAGTACGGCACGTTCCTGATGAAGCCGCTGATGAGGATCATCGACAGCGGCAGCTGGAAGACGGTCTCGGCGATGATGACGCTGCCCAGCGAGTTGATCATCCGCAGATTGGCGAAGATCTGGAAGAGCGGGACCAGCATCAGCGCGCCCGGGATGAACTGCGAGCACAGCAGGGCCAGCATGAAGCCGCGCTTGATCCGGAAGTCGAAGCGGGCCAGGGCGTAGCCGCCGGCGAGTGCCACGACAGTGGTCATCAGCATGGAGGCGACGCCCACGAGGAGGCTGTTCTGGAAGAACACCCCGAAGCTGCGCTCGGTCCACACCTTCTCGAAGTGCTCGAAGGTGAGCGGCCACGGCAGCAGCGAGGTGGAGCCCGCGGGCCGGATCGCGAACAGCAGCATCCAGTAGAAGGGGACGAGCGTGAAGAGCAGGTAGATCCCGAGCGGGACGTAGATCTGCCAGCGCGGGGGCTCGTCCCAGGCGCGCTTCCGGCGCCTGGGCGCGGGGCCGCTCATGGCAGGAGGCGCGGCGGGGGCGGCGGGTGCGGTGGTTTCCACCATGTCGGCGTCCTTGGTGATCACTTGTCGTCGCCTCCGAACTTGCTCAGGCGCAGATAGACCATCGAGCAGAAGAGGAGGATCACGAAGGCGATGGAGGTCAGCGCGGAGGCGTAGCCGAAGTCGTGGGAGTCGACGGCGATGGAGGCGATGCGCAGTGGCAGCGTCGTCGTCTCGCCCGCGGGGCCGCCGCCGGTGAGCGTGTAGAGCAGGTCGACGTTGTTGAACTCCCAGACCGCGCGCAGCAGCGTGGAGAGGATGATCGCGTCCTTCAGGTGCGGCAGCGTGATGTGGAAGAACTGCCGGATGCGGCTGGCGCCGTCCACCTCGGCCGCCTCGTACAGGTCCTTCGACACGGACTGGAGGTCGGCGAGGATGAGGATCGCGAAGAACGGCACGCCACGCCAGAGTTCGGCGGTGACGACCGCCGGGAAGACGGTGCTGGTGTCGGACAGCCAGGACGTTCCGTACGAGCCGATCCCCATGTCGGCCAGGTACCGGGTGATGCCCGTCTGGGAGTTGTAGATCAGCAGCCAGATCGTCGAGGTCAGGACGCCGGAGACGGCCCAGGGCGAGAAGACCATCGCGCGGGACAGCGCCCGGCCGACGAACGTCTGGTTGACGATCAGAGCGAGCCCGAGGCCCAGGAGCAACTGCAGGGTGACCTCGACGACCACCCACTGGAGGCTGAAGCCGAGGGTCGACCAGAACTGCGGGTCCTCGGTGAAGGCGGTGACGAAGTTCTCGAAGCCCGCGAAGCCGTTCCGCCACGGCTTGGTGGGGTTGTAGTGCTGCAGGCTGTAGTAGAAGACGCTGAGCACGGGGTAGGCGATGAAGCCCAGCATCAGCAGGGCGGCCGGCGCGATCAGCAGATACGGGAGCCGGCGCGGCGTCGCGCCCGTGCGGCGCCGTCGGGGCACCCGGGCCGGGCTGGGTGCCCCGGGTGGTCGTTTCGCCACGGCTGCGGCTTGGGCCATGACTGCGCTCCGTTCTGGGGGTTCTGGGAATCGGCGGCTTCGGCGGGCAAGCGCTTTCTCGATGGTCGAGGTGCTTGCCGGACGGTTTGGGGAAGCGGGGGGGCGGCTCGGTCAGCCCGCGTAGGGATCCGGCACCTTCCCCGGTCTGGCCAGGAAGGCGAAGTCGCAGCCGGTGTCGGCCTGGGTGATCTGTTCGTTGTACAGCGCGCCGTAGCCGCGCTCGTACCGCTCGGGCGGCGGCGTCCACGCGGCCCGGCGCCGCGCCAACTCCTCGTCGGGTACGTCCAGTTGGAGGGTGCGAGCCTCGACATCGAGGCTGATCCGGTCCCCGGTCCGTACGAGGGCGAGCGGTCCGCCGATGTACGACTCGGGCGCGATGTGCAGCACGCACGTCCCGTACGACGTACCGCTCATCCGCGCGTCGGAGATCCGCACCATGTCCCGCACGCCCTGCTTCAGCAGGTGGTCGGGGATGGGCAGCATCCCGTACTCGGGCATCCCCGGGCCGCCCTTGGGGCCGGCGTTGCGCAGCACCAGCACATGGTCCGGGGTGATGCCGAGGGCCGGGTCGTTGATGGTGCGCTGCATCGTCTTGTAGTCGTCGAAGACGACGGCCGGGCCGGTGTGCTTGAGCAGGTGGGGCTCGGCGGCGATGTGCTTGATGACGGCGCCGTCGGGGCAGAGGTTGCCGCGCAGCACCGCGACTCCGCCCTCCGCCGCCACGGGGTTGTCGCGGGTGCGGATCACGTCGTCGTTGTGGACCAGGGCTCCGGCGAGCTGCTCGCGCAGGGTGTCGTGGGCGACCGTGGGCCGGTCCAGGTGGAGCAGGTCCGTGATGCGGGAGAGGAACCCGGGCAGGCCGCCCGCGAAGTGGAAGTCCTCCATGAGGTACGGGCCTCCGCCGGGGCGGATGTTGGCGAGCACCGGGACCGTACGGGCGATGCGGTCGAAGTCGTCCAGGGTGAGCCGCACCCCCGCGCGCCCGGCCATGGCGATCAGATGGATGACGGCGTTGGTGGAGCCCCCCAGGCCGAGGACGGTCGTCACGGCGTCCTCAAAGGCCTCGGGTGTGAGCAGGTCGGACAACTTCCTGTCGTTGCGGACCAGTTCGACGATCCGCAGTCCGGCGGCGGCCGCCATCCGGTCGTGCCCCGAGTCGACGGCGGGGATCGACGACGCCCCGGGCATCGTCACGCCCAGCGTCTCCGCCGCGGCGGTCAGCGTGGAGGCGGTGCCCATGGTCATGCAGTGGCCGGGCGAGCGGGCGAGGCCGCTCTCCAGTTCGCTCATCTCGCAGTCACCGATGAGCCCGGCGCGCTTGTCGTCCCAGTACTTCCACATGTCGGTGCCGGAACCGAGGACCTCGTTGCGCCAGTGGCCCGGCAGCATGGGCCCGGCGGGTACGAAGACGACCGGCAGGTCGACGCTCGCCGCGCCCATCAGAAGCGCGGGCGTCGACTTGTCGCAGCCGCCCATCAGCACCGCGCCGTCGACGGGGTAGGACCGCAGCAGCTCCTCGGTCTCCATCGCGAGCATGTTGCGGTAGAGCATGGGGGTGGGCTTCTGGAAGGTCTCGGACAGCGTGGAGACCGGGAACTCGAGGGGGAAGCCGCCTGCCTGCCACACGCCCCGCTTCACGGCCTGCGCGCGGTCGCGCAGGTGGACGTGGCAGGGGTTGATGTCGGACCAGGTGTTGAGGATCGCGATGACCGGCTTGCCGAGGTGTTCCTCGGGCAGATAGCCGAGCTGGCGGGTGCGGGCACGATGGCTGAAGCTGCGCAGGCCGTCGGTGCCGTACCACTGGTGGCTGCGGAGCTGCTCGGGGGTGCGCGTCGGGTTCGCGCCGGGGGTGGCGTGCTTGTCGGGTGCCGTGTTCTCGCGGGTCGCGGCGTTCGCACCGGCGGTCGTGTTCGCGCGTGCCGTTTCGTGCTTGCCGCGGGTCGCGGGCTCGCCGGCTGTCGTGTCCCGGCCGGGGGCCGTGTCCCCGCCGGGGGCCGTGTCCCCGCCGGGGGCCGTGTCCCGGCCGAGGGCCGTGCTCTCGCCGAGGGCCGTGCTCTCGCCGCGTGCCGTGCTCTCGCCGCGTGCCGTGTTCTCGCTGGTCACATCGACCACCTCTCGCCGGCTCTCATATCGACCACGCCGCAGCGATCGCGGCGACCTCTGCACGCTCGGCCTCGGGCAGCACCTTGCTCGGGGCGCGCACGTCGCGGCGGCACAGGCCGAGCGAGGCCAGGGCCTCCTTGACGACGGTGACGTTGTTGGCGGAGCCGTGCGCCGCGCGCAGCTCCTCGAAGCGCCGGATCTGCTCCCAGACCTTCATCGCGGCCGGGTAGTCGCCGGATCGAAGCGCTTCGATCATGTTCATGGAGACGGAAGGCGCGACGTTCACGAGCCCGGAGGTGAAGCCGGTGGCGCCCGCGGAGAAGTACGAGGGCGCGTACGGCTCGGCGAGGCCCGCGATCCACACGAAGCGGTCCAGGCCCGCGTCCCGTGCGAAGGCCGCGAACCGGGCGGCGTCCGGCACCGCGTACTTCACGCCGATGACGTTGGGGCAGGCCTCGCCGAGCTCGGCGAGACGCTCGCCGCGCAGCACCGCATTGCGGATGTAGGGCACGACTCCCAGTTCGGGGACCGCCTCGGCGATCGCCCGGTGGTAGTCGACCCAGCCGCCGTCGGAGACGTACGGATGCACGGGCTGATGGACCATCACCATCTGCGCGCCGGCCTCGCGGGCGTGGCGGGCGGCGGCGACCGCGGTCGGCACGTCGTGGCCCACGCCGACCAGGATCGCGGCCCGGTCGCCCGCCTCGTCGATCGTCAACTCGGTGATGGTGTGCCGCTCCTCGGGGGTGAGAGCGTAGAACTCCCCGGTGTTGCCGTTCGGGGTCAGGATCCGCACGCCGCCGTCAAGCAGCCGGCACAGCAAGGCGCGGTGCGCGGCGTGGTCGATCGTGCCGTCCTCGGCGAACGGCGTCACGGGGATCGCCACGACGTCGGCGAGCGCGGCCCGCTGGGGCTCGAACGTCGCTGTCATGCCTGCTCACCCTCTCCCTGCTCGTTCTCGGACTCGGGAAAGGCCCGTTGCACGAACGACGCGATGTGTGCGTGCAGGGCCTCGGCGGCACCGTCCGCGTCGCCCTCGAGGGCGAGCCGCAGGATCTCGCGGTGTTCGCCGGCCTCCCGCTCCCACGACGGGTCGGCGGCCCAGGCGACCGCGGAGACCAGGGCCGCCTGGTCGCGGACCTCGTCGAGCATGCGGCCGAGCAACGGATTGCCGCAGGGCACGTAGAGGGCGCGGTGGAACTCCCGGTTGGCGAGGGAGCGTTCGGCGGTGTCGGTGGCCTGGTCGGCGCGGGTGAGGGCGTCGCGTGCCGCGTCCAGCGCTGCGCCGCGCCGGACGGCCCGCCGCAGCGCCTCGGGTTCGAGCAGCAGTCGCACGTCGTAGACCTCGCGCGCCATGTCCGCGTCCACCATGCGCACCGTGACGCCCTTGTACTGGTTCATCACGACGAGCCCGGTGCCGGCCAGGGTCTTGAGCGCCTCGCGCACGGGCGTCTTGGACACCCCGAACTGCGCGGCGAGCTCGGTCTCGACCAGCGCCTGCCCCGGGGTCAACTGCCCGGTGAGGATGCGGTGTTTGATCCCCTCCAGCACGAACTGCGTGCGGGAGGGGATCGGAGTCGGCACGGAGGTCATGGGCGCCCTCGGATCTCACATATCGCGTCTCATATATGACGTACGAAGTACGACGCGTTGAAGGTAGGAGGGGGCCTGTGTTTCGTCAACGCTTCGGACAGAAGAAGTTTTTGACCAGGTGTGGGGCAACCGCCTGAACAGGCCTTGGCAGCCGAAACTTCTGAACCGGAGTGCTGCTGCTAGGAGTTACATGTCGTCCTGACGCTCCGGACGTCCCCTTCGCGGGCCGTCGCCGTCGGCCCGCCGTAGGCCGCGGCGGCGCGCTCGGTAGCCGACTCGGGCGTGAGCGTGGGCCCGACGTGGGTGACGAGGAGCTCACGGACACCTGCGGAACGGGCGAGCGCGCCGGCATCTTCAGGCGTGAGATGCACCTGCTGCTGTTCACGTTCGTGATGCCGGTCGATGTCGGCCTCGCAGAGCAGAAGGTCGGCGCCACGGGCGATCTCACCGAGCGCCGCGCACGGCCCGCTGTCCCCCGAGTACGCGAGCACGGCCCCGTCGCACTCGGCCCGCAGCCCGTACGCCTCGGTGTCGTGGAGGACGGCGCGACTGGTCAGCCGAAGCCCGCCGAGGCGTGTTTCGTGGCCGTCGTACAGCGCCTCGAAGGCGAAGACGCCGTCCAGGAACGCGGGGTCGGCCTTACCGAAGAACCCGGCGAGGCGACGCGCACAGGCAGCCGGCGCGTACACGGGGATGGGCACGCTGGGCGTGAGCCCGCCGTACGCGAGCCCGTACACAGCTGACAGCAGATCGGCACTGTGGTCCGCGTGCAGATGCGAGATCCATATCCCCGACAGCCGCGCCGGATCGGTGTGCCGCTGCAATTCCGCGAAGGTCCCCGGCCCGGCGTCCACCCACACCTCGGCCCCGCCGCCGCTCAGCAGATATCCGGAGCAGGGGCGCCCGGGCTGAGGGTGGGGGGAGGCGGTACCAAGGACGGTGAGGGTGAGGGGCATGCGGGGAGGCTAGGCGGTCGCACGCCTGCGCGCACGCTGTTTCCGTGGATGTACCTACCTTATGTAGGTACATTGGAGCGCATGAAGACCATCGGGCTGCGCGAACTCAACCAGAACCCGTCCAAGGCCGTGGCACTCGTCAGATCCGGCGTGCCGATACTGGTCACCGACCGGGGGAAGCCCGTGCTGCGCATGGTGCCCGAGACCGAGGCTCCGAGTGTGCTGCAGCGCATGCTCGAGTCCGGCGACGCCCACCCACCCGCGGAGCAGGGGATGCCGGATCTGGACCCGGACCTCGCGCCCGAGCTCCCTAGCCTGTCAGACCTGTTGATCGATGAACGAGACCGGGAGCGGCGGCGTTGATCTACCTCGATGCGTGTGCGCTTCTGAAGTTCATCAAGGCGGAGAAGGAGACGTCGGCACTGCGGGCATGGCGGGCGGCACTGCCCGAAGGCACCGAACTCGTCACGAGCGAACTGGCCCGGCTGGAGATCACCCGCACGCTGCACCGGGCGGGTGTCGATCATCAGCGGGTGCCGTACCACGTGGCACAGGCCGTCCGCGGCGTCTACCTCATCGACCTCACCAGCACGGTGCTGGCGCGCGCCATGGCGTACCAGACGCGACGGCTCGGCTCGCCGGACGCGATCCACCTCGCGAGCGCTGACCCGTTCCGTACAGACCTCACGGATTTCGTCACCTACGACCTGGAGCTGGCCAAGGCCGCCGAGGACCTCGGTTTCCCGGTCACCGCGCCGTCCGAGTAGTCAGGCCGGCGTCCACCCCGGCTCGCGGCCGCTCAGCCCGATGACTCGATCCAGGAGCGGGGCGTCGGCAGGGACGGAGACGACCGGGCCGAACAGACCGCCGCCGCCGGTCGGGTCCTCGGCCGCCTGGGCGAGGAGGCTGTGGGCGGCCTCCAGACTCGGGGTGTCGGGAGCGTAGTCCTGGCCCGTGGCGCGGGCCAGATCCCAGCCGTGCACCACGAGCTCGTCCATGGCGACGGCGCCTGCCACAGCGCCCGGCAGGTCGACGCTGCCCGCGCGGGTCATGCCCTCCCACGCCCGCGGGTCCCGCCAGGCGTCGGCCAGCTCGCCGAGCAGCTTCGGCAGGGCGCTTCGCCAGTCCGGTTCCACGTCGGGCATGAACGACCCGGGATCGGTGTCGGTCGTCGGGCCGAAGTCCTTACGCGCGGCATCCCGGAAGGCCACGGTCAGCCCGACGACATGCCCCAGCAGGTGGTGCACCGCGTAGTCCGGGCAGGGGGTGGCGGCACCCAGCTGCTCGTCGGCCACGTGCTCGGCCAGCCGCGCCACGAGCCTGGTCTGCGGTCCGAAGTCGACGGTCGGCTCAGTCATGGGGCTCTCCTCGCTTGTCTTGCTCGTTTCTGGGCCTCTCACCTCAGTAGACCCACGAGGGGCCCGAAACTCATCGCCGCTCCCACAGGCATTCGGCGGCGTCCAGCACGGCACTCGGCGGACCTGCGTCCGGGCGCCCGCGCGTTCGCGGCAATTGCAGTTGTTGTCCGCCACGACATCCACGTCACCGTCGCGTGACGAACTCCCGGCGGTCACTGCGCGACGCCATGTAACAACCACCGTCGCACGTGAACTTGGAGTAGTACGCGTACTCCATCCGGCCTGTGCGGAACAGTGACGTCCCATTCGTACTTCAACTGCGAAGGCAGCCGTCACCTCCGGGGGAAAGCCGTCACGGTGCAGCTGAGCCTCTCCCTCCGCCACGACCGGCGACCGGCCGTCCTCCAACGCCAGGGATACCTGCGGGTTCCTCGCGATATTGCGCACCTTGACCGAGCCGCTGTCGACACCGATCCACCAGCTGCCCTGGAGAAAGACGAACCACACAGGCGTCACATGGGGTGATCCGTCCGGACGCACGCTGCACAGCCAGACGTTCTCGTCCTTGGCCAAACGGTCCAGAACGGCGGGATCGGTCGGATGCTCGAGAAGGCCCATCCGCCCATCTCAGCCGTGCAGGCCATCGGCCTGCTTCGGTCTGCAGGTGCGGATCCCTCGTACTTTCGGCCTACTCCTGATCTAAGGCACGTTCCCGATCCCGGGCGTAGGGCCTTAGACCCACGATGACCTGCCATGACATGGACAGTGGCACGGGTCCTGAGAGACCGCGACGCAGGGCTGTATCTCGGGGGCGTAGTCGTCTCGGGGTTCGGGTCGTCGGCGATGTGGCTGGCGGCGGGAGTCTGGGTGAAAGACCTGACGGGGTCCGACAGTCTCGCCGCTCTGTGCACCTTCGCGCTGTGGGCGCCGGCCCTCGTCGGACCGCTGCTCGGCACGCTGGCGGACCGCACACGCCGGAGGCCGCTGCTGATCTGGACGAACCTGGCCTTGGCCGCCCTGCTGCTGCCGCTCCTCACCGTCGACTCGGCGGAGCGGCTGTGGCTCCTCTTCGCGGTGCTGGTGGTGTACGGGGCCGCGGGAGTGGTGCACGACGCCGCCGAGGCCGCCCTCGTGGCCGCCGCCGTGGACAGGGACCTCCTCGGCGACTTCAACGGTCTGCGGACGACCGCCAACGAGGGCGTGAAACTGGTCGCGCCGCTCGCCGGGGCGGGCCTCTTCGCGGTGTACGGAGGCCCCGCCGTCGCCGCGCTGGACGCCGTCACGTTCGCGGTGGCCGCGTGCCTTTACGCGCTGCTCCGGGTACGGGAGACCCGGCCTGCCCGGCCCACGGCGGGCTGGTGGCCGCAGACCGCTGAGGGCGCCCACTACCTGTGGCGCCACGACCGGCTGCGGCCCCTCGTCGCCGCGGCCGGCGTGACGATGCTCATGGCGGGCGTCAACGGCGCGGCGATCTTCGCGGTGGTCGACGAGGGGCTGGGCCATTCGCCCGCGTACGTGGGGCTGCTCTACGCCGTGCAGGGCACGGGCTCGGTGGCGCTGGGATTCGCCTCCGGGCCCCTGATGCGCCGCATCGGCGGGCGGCGGTTCGCGGCGGCGGGCGTCACGCTGTTCGCGGCGGCCGTGGCGCTTCGCGCTCTGCCGTACGACGCGGTGGCGCTGGCCGCGAGCGCGGCGATCGGCCTCGGCCTGCCCTGCGTGCTGATCGCGGTGCTGACGGCGGTCCAGCGGGAGACGCCGGCCGCGCTCCTCGGCCGGGCCGCAGCCACCGCCAACACCCTGGTCTTCGCACCGAACGCGGTGGCCCTGGCGGTGGGCGCGGGACTGATCGCGGTCGTGGACCACCGTGTGTTGCTGCCGGTGGCGGGTGCGGTCGGGGGCGGGTGCGCACTGTGGCTTGTGCGCACCCCGGCACGCCTGCCGACCGCGCTGGGGCGGTGAGGCGCGCCGTACGGAGCCGCCGCGAGCGGTGAGGCGCGGCGGCTCCGTACGGCGCGGGTTGTGCCCACCCTGCCCCTGCTGCCGCTGGGAGGTGCCCCAGCCCCGCGGAACGCCTGCCCACAACGGTGCACATCAGTCCAGTGCTGCCCGAACCTCCTCCAGATCCGCGTCCGACGCCAACCCCGCGTGGTACAGCCGCAGTTCCGTCGCACCCGTCTCGGCCGCCCGGGCGGCGTCGGACGCCAGGGTGGCCGGGCTGCCGCCCATGCCCGACACGATCGTGAAGTTGGCCGCGAGGACGCCGCGCTCCCCGCGGTGTTCGGCAAAGGGAGCCAGCAGGCCCGTACCGCCCGTGCAGGGCACCACCACGCCGTCGGCCACGGACAGGATGTGCGCGGGATCGACGCCCGCGTTCGCCCCGCAGTGGTACGGGACCGGGTCCGCGTGCAGCAGCACCTGGAAGTCGTCCGTACCGGACGAGGAGGCGGCCGCGCGTACCGCCGAGACCGCGGCCTCCTGGAGCGTGCGGGCCGTTTCGTCGCGCCACGCGCGCGTGGCCGCCGCCCTGTCGGCGCCGAGGAGCTTCTCGATGGCGGGCCAGCCGGCCTCCAACGGCGCGGCCCCCCGCCATACGGGTTCCAGGGCGCCCCGGACGGCCGCCGCCAACTCGTCCGGGTCCAGCCCCTGTTGCGTATAGCCGTCGCGGCAGGACGGGCAGAAGCAGAGCGACATCAGGTACTGCTCCGCGTCACCGAGCCCTACGCCCCCTGTCTTGTCGTGGGCGTGCAGATGCGCGAGCCCGTACCAGCCCAGCGACTCGAGCTCGGTGCCGCGCGCGCCGGGCCGTACCGCCGCCTCCGCCGCGAGGTCGATGAGGTACGCGCGCGTGGCGGGCTGCGCGATACAGGGCGCCCAGGGGTAGCGGTCGCCGTAGGCGTTGATGACAGACGTCTTCGGATGCTCGGCGCCCAGGCGGGAGTTGTGCGCGAGGACCACCCAGGTGTGCACGTCGAGGCCTGCTGCGGCCAGGGCCCCGGCGGCCTCTCCGAAGGCGTCACCGGGCGCCCAGTCCCCGGCGGCGTACGGCCGCAGAGTTCGCCCTTCCCATCGCTCGGGGGAAGGCGGGTACAGCACGGCGGCGTGCTCGGCGGTCACGATGCGGTGGCGGGGATGGCGCGGGGTCAACGCGCGCGTGGAGTGGTAGGCGGACGCGAGGGTCACCTGCTGGACGCCGAGGTCCGCGATGCGGGCGGCGGCGTCCGGGTCGCCGATGACGTCCCAGGGGTAGACGAACACGGAGGCCTTCAGACGGCCCTTCGAGCGGTCCATCATGCGTCGTTCTCCTGCAGCAGGGCGTAGCCGCGCTCGATCAGCTCGGCGAGGCGCTTGACGTGGTCACCGGTGGGTTCGTGCAGCGGCGGCCGCACCTCGCCCACGTCGAGGCCCCGCAGCCTGACACCCGCCTTGACCAGCGAGACGGCGTATCCGCGGCCCTGGTTGCGCAGTTCGACGAGAGGGCGGTAGAAGCCGTCGATGAGGCGGCCCGCGGTGGCGTCGTCGCCCGAGTTCAGCGCCTTGTGGAAGGCGAGCGCGATCTCGGGCGCGAAGCAGAAGACGGCGGAGGAGTAGAGCGTGACGCCGATGCCGCGGTAGGCGAGGCCGGTGAGTTCCGCGGTCGGCAGGCCGTTGAAGTAGAGGAAATCCTGGCCCGCCAGCTCCTGGCGCACCGCGCTGACGATGCGCTGCATCAGGTCGAGGTCTCCGACGCCGTCCTTGAGGCCGACGATCCGGGGGTGCCGGGCGAGCTTGACGACCGTCTCGGGCGTGAACACGGCGTTGTCGCGCTGGTAGACGATGACGTCCAGCGAGGTCGCGTCGGCGATCTTCGCGTAGTGCCGCACGAGCCCTTCACGCCCGGCGACGACGAGGTACGGGGGCATGGCGAGCAGTCCGTCGGCCCCAGCCTCCTCGGCCAGCTTCGCGTACCGCACGGCGAGCGCGGTGCCGTATCCGGCGCCCGCGACCACCGGGACGCGGCCCGCCGCCTCCTCGACGGCCGCGGCGACGCAGTCCTGGAACTCCTCGGGGGTGAGCGCGTGGAACTCGCCGGTGCCGCAGCAGGCGAAGACGGCGGCCGCACCGGCCTCGATACCGCGGCGTACGTGGGCGCGGCAGATGTCAAGGTCCACGGAGCCGTCGGGGCCGTATGCGGTGACCGGGAAGAACAGCGGCCCGCTGGGGATCTGGAGTCGAGCGGCGAGTGGGGCTGACGTCACGGGCTCTCCCTGGGGCGTCCTGAGGCATGCACACGCTGGCGTGCACGTTTCTGATTAACGTCCATATCTCTGAACCTGCTCACGCTAAGGCGGCCTCCTGGGGCCGGTCAAGTGGTCAAATCCCCCTCCATGGAGGGGGATTTACGCCATCCATGGAACGTCCCCGGACACCTCGGAAGCCTCGCCCGGCACTTGACTCGACTACTCGACGCTCCCTAGCGTGTCCAAGGATGTGAATCGTGTACATGCACAAGGCCGTTTGCGTCGGTCGTGCCCCGAGGAGACCCGCATGCCCGTCCCCCGCACCGTCCTGCTCACCGGCGCCGCTGGCGGCCTCGGCACGCTGATGCGAGGGCTGCTGCCTGCCTACGGCTATGAGCTGCGCCTCTTCGACATGGTGCCGATCGAGGGCGAGCCGGACGCGATCACCGCCGATCTCACGGACAAGGACGCGCTGCGCGAGGCGGTGCGCGGGGTCGACGCCATCATCCACCTCGCGGGCATCTCCCTGGAATCGTCCTTCGACAAGATCCTGAAGGCGAACATCGAGGGCACGTACAACCTCTACGAGGCCGCGCGCGAGGAGGGCGTCCGCAGGATCGTCTTCGCCTCCTCCAACCACGCGGTGGGCTTCACCCCTCGCCCCCAAGGTGACGACCCCCTGATCCCCATCGACACCCCGCGCCGCCCCGACACCTTCTACGGCCTGTCGAAGTCGTTCGGCGAGGACCTCGCCCAGTTCTACTGGGACAAGCACGGCCTCGAGACCGTGTCGGTGCGCATCGGCTCCTGCTTCATGGAGCCGACGAACGTCCGCATGCTGTCGTTGTGGATGTCACCGGGCGACGGTGCCCGCCTCTTCCATGCGGCGCTGACCGCGGAGAACGTCGGCCACACCGTCGTCTACGGCTCCTCCGCCAACACCCGGCTGTGGTGGGACCTGTCGACGGCCCGCGCCCTGGGCTACGAACCGCAGGACGACTCCGAGCAGTACGCCGAGAAGCTCATCGCGGAGCACGGCGAACTCGACCCGGACAACCCGGACCACGCCCACCTGGGCGGCCACTTCTGCACGAACCCGCCGATCTGGCCGCACTGACGCCGACTGACACCGGAGCGAAACCGCCGACGAACACCGGCGAAACCGCGGGCGGGCACCAAACGGGCCCGCCCGGCATCTTGTTCGGGCACGTGAAGCGCCCGAAACCACTCGCACCAACGCTCCCTGCCTGGTCCGCCGCGGGCACGCCCCCTGTCGAACGGGCATAAACGGGCGATATCGACTCTGCAACGAGCCTGGTCACCGCCTTTCCCCCGCTGTAGAACTTCCCCACAGAGCCCGAACGGGTTCCCCGGAGCCCGAACGGGCATGCATGCGGGAAGCGGCAAGGAGGTGTGGTGACCATGACAGCGGAGGAGCGCCAGCGCGCAATAGTCCGTGCGGCACGCCTGGCGGGCTCGGTCGACGTCGCCGCACTCGCCGCCGATCTGGGCGTGGCCAGGGAGACGGTCCGCCGCGATCTGCGCGTGCTGGAGGACCACGGTCTGGTGCGCCGCACCCACGGTGGCGCCTATCCCGTGGAGAGCGCCGGATTCGAGACGACCCTCGCATTCCGCACCACCATGCACGTACCCGAGAAGCGCCGGATCGCCGCCGCCGCGGCCGAGCTGCTCGGGGACGCCGAGACGATCTTCATCGACGAGGGGTTCACGCCGCAGCTGATCGCCGAGGCTCTGCCCCGGGACCGGCCGCTGACCGTGGTCACCGCGTCATTGGCGACCGCGGGCGCGCTCGCGGAGGCCGAGAACACCACCGTGCTGCTGCTCGGCGGCCGGGTGCGCGCCGGGACGCTCGCGACCGTCGACCATTGGACGACCCGGATGCTCGCCGGGTTCGTGATCGACCTGGCGTTCATCGGAGCCAACGGCATCACCCGCGAACATGGTCTGACCACGCCCGATCCCGCGGTCAGTGAGGTGAAGGCACAGGCCATACGCGCCTCGCGGCGCACGGTCTTCACCGGGGTCCACACCAAGTTCGGGGCCGTGAGCTTCTGCCGCTTCGCCTCGGTCGGCGATCTCGAGGCGATCGTCACGTCCACCCGACTGCCCGTATCCGAGGCCCATCGCTACTCCCTGCAAGGGCCGCAGGTCATCCGAGTCTGACTCACCCCCGTCTGCGTACCGGACCCGCGCCGGACGTGGTTCACCACACCCACTCACACCCGTTATATCGCCATAAATCAAGCCGTCCACGTGCACAATTCTGCAGCCGACATGCAAACCCAGGAGCCGACATGCGCAACCAGAACCGACCAAGCCCACGTTCCCTGATCGTCGCAGCCGCAGCGGGCGCGCTGCTGCTCTCCGGCTGTGCGGGTGCCGGAGCCGGCGGAGGCGGCTCCGAGGGCGGCGACTCCATCGACGTGCTGATGGTCAACAACCCGCAGATGGTGGAGCTGCAGAAGCTCACCGCCGCGAACTTCACCAAGAAGACCGGCATCAAGGTCAACTTCACCGTGCTCCCGGAGAACGACGTCCGCGACAAGATCAGCCAGGACTTCGCCAACCAGGCGGGCCAGTACGACGTCGCCACGCTCAGCAACTACGAGATACCGATCTACGCCAAGAACGGCTGGCTGCACGATCTCGACGCGTATGTCGCGAAGGACAAGGCCTTCGACCAGGACGACGTCCTGCCGCCCATGCGCCAGTCCCTGACGGGCGCGGACGGCAAGCTGTACGGCGAACCCTTCTACGGCGAGTCCTCCTTCCTGATGTACCGCAAGGACATCTTCGAGAAGCACGGCCTGACCATGCCCGAGAAGCCGACCTGGCAGCAGGTGGCGGACCTCGCGGCCAAGGTGGACGCCGAGGAGAAGGACATGAAGGGCATCTGCCTGCGTGGACTGCCCGGCTGGGGCGAGGCGCTGGCGCCGCTGACCACCGTGGTCAACACCATGGGCGGCACCTGGTTCGACAAGGACTGGACGGCGCGCCTGGACTCCCCCGAGTTCAAGAAGGCGACGAAGTTCTATGTCGATCTGGTACGCAAGCACGGGGAGGCCGGTGCGGCGCAGTCCGGGTACGCGGAGTGCCTGAACAACGTCACCCAGTCCAAGACCGCCATGTGGTACGACTCCACGGCCGCGACTGGTTCCCTGGAGGCCTCCGGCTCCCCGGTCAAGGGCAAGATGGGCTACGTACCCGCTCCGGTCGACAAGACGGCGAGCTCCGGCTGGCTCTACACCTGGGCGTGGGGCGTGCAGAAGGCGTCCAAGTCCCCGGACGCCGCCTGGAAGTTCGTGTCCTGGGCGTCGAGCAAGGAGTACGAGGCGCTGGTCGGCAAGGAGCTCGGCTGGGCCAATGTGCCCGCGGGCAAGCGCGCCTCGACGTATGAGCGGCCCGAGTACCGCAAGGAGGCTGCGGCCTTCGCGGACGTGACACGCACGGCCATCGAGTCCGCACGGCCGAACGACCCCGGGGTGCAGCCCCGGCCGGCGCCCGGCATCCAGTTCGTCGGTATCCCCGAGTTCACCGACCTGGGCACCAAGGTCTCGCAGGAGATCAGCGCGGCCATCGCGGGCCGCCAGTCCGTCGACGCGGCTCTCGCGAAGTCGCAGAAGCTCGCCGAGAAGGTCGCGGAGCAGTACAAGTGACGACGACCACCGCTCCTCGTGTGACGGCCGCACGCCGTGCCCCGACGGTCAAGCCGCCGGGCCGGCTGCGGGCCTGGGCCACCCGGGCCCCGCTCCTGCCCGCCCTGGTCTTCATGATCGTGGTCACCCAGCTCCCCTTCGTGGCCACCCTGGTGATCTCCCTCTTCGACTGGAACGCGCTGTATCCGGACGCCCGCCGGTTCGCCGGACTCGCCAACTACGGCGAGGTGCTCACGGAGCCGGAGCTGCGGAACTCGGTGCTGACGACCATCCTGCTGACCGTCACGGTCGTCCTCATGAGCCTCGTGCTCGGGCTGGGCCTCGCCCTGCTCCTGGACCGGAGGTTCCGCGGCCGCGGCCTCGTCCGCACGCTGCTGATCGCGCCGTTCCTGCTGGTGCCCGTGGCGGCCGCGCTGCTGTGGAAGCACGTGCTCTACAACCCCGAGTACGGACTCCTCAACGGCCTGCTGCACCTGGTGGGCGGCCCGCAGCCGGACTGGATCTCCAGCACTCCGCTGCTGGCGATCGAGGCGTCGCTCGTCTGGCAGTGGACGCCGTTCATGATGCTGATCCTGCTGGCCGGACTGCAGAGCCGCTCGCACGACGTCCTGGAGGCCGCCCGTATGGACGGCGCCTCGAACTGGCAGATCTTCCGCTATATGACGCTGCCCCATCTGCGCCGCTATCTCGAACTGGGCGCGCTGCTCGGCTCGATCTACATCGTCCAGAACTTCGACGCGGTGTTCACGATCACCCAGGGCGGCCTCGGCACCGCGAACCTCCCCTACACCGTCTACCAGACCTTCTACGCGGCGCACGAGAACGGCCTGGCCTCCGCCGCCGGCGTCCTCGTCGTCATCGGCTCCATCGTCATCGCGACCTTCGCCCTGCGGGTCGTCTCGTCCCTCTTCCGCGAGGAGGTGTCCCGCGTATGAGCACACTCACCGTCGTACGCAAGGGCGGCGTACGCAGCAGCGGCGTCCGCGACAACGGCATACGCAGCCGTGGGGCGGCCCTCGGCCTCCTCGCCTGGCTGAGCGGCATCGTGTTCTTCCTGCCCATCGCGTGGATGGCGCTGACCTCCTTGCACTCCGAGGAGGACGCCGCCACCAACCCGCCGTCCTTCGCCGCCGCGCTCACCCTGGACGGCTACCGCGACTTCTTCGGCGCGGGCGGCGGCGCGAGCCCCTGGCCCGCGCTGATCAACTCAGCGACGGCGTCCGTGGTCTCGACCCTTTTCGTGCTGCTGCTGGCGCTCCCGGCGGCGTACGCGCTGTCGATCCGCCCGGTGAAGAAGTGGACCGACGTCCTGTTCTTCTTCCTGTCGACGAAGATGCTGCCGGCCGTGGCGGGCCTGCTGCCGATCTACCTCTTCGCCAAGAACACCGGCCTGCTCGACAACATCTGGCTGCTGATCATCCTCTACACGTCGATGAACCTGCCGATCGCGGTGTGGATGATGCAGTCGTTCCTCGCCGAGGTACCGGTCGCGATCATCGAGGCCGCGCAGATCGACGGCGCCCGGCTGCCGACCGTCCTCGCGCGCGTGGTGGCGCCCGTCGCCGCGCCCGGCATCGCCGCGACCGCCCTGATCTGCTTCATCTTCAGCTGGAACGAGCTGCTCTTCGCGCGGGTGCTGACCGGCACCGTCGCCCAGACAGCGCCCGTGTTCCTCACCGGCTTCATCACCAGCCAGGGCCTGTTCCTGGCGAAGGTGTGCGCCGCGTCGCTCGTCATCTCCCTGCCGGTGCTCGCCGCGGGGTTCGCCGCCCAGGACAAACTGGTCCAGGGCCTCTCACTGGGAGCCGTCAAATGAAGGCCGCCGTCATCGAGTCCGTCGGCAAGGCAGTCGTCGCCGAGGTGCCGGACCCGACGCCCGGGCCGCGCGAGGTCGTCGTCGAGGTCGCCGCCTGCGGGCTGTGCGGCACCGATCTGCACATCCTGCAGGGCGAGTTCGCACCCACCCTGCCGGTCATACCGGGCCACGAGTTCGCGGGCGAAGTGGTCGGCCTGGGCAGCGCGGTCACCGAACTGGCCGTCGGCGACCGGGTGGCCGTCGATCCGTCGCTGTACTGCTTCGAGTGCCGCCAGTGCCGTAACGGGCACAACAACATGTGCGAACGGTGGGCCGCGATCGGCGTCACCACGGCGGGCGGCGCGGCGCAGTACGCGGTGGCCCCGGCCGCCAACTGCGTCAAGCTCCCCGACCACATACGCACCCAGGACGCGGCCCTCGTCGAACCGCTGTCCTGCGCGGTACGCGGCTACGACGTGCTGCAGTCCCGGCTCGGCGCCCATGTTCTGATCTACGGCTCCGGAACCATGGGCCTGATGATGCTGGAGCTCGCCAAGCGGACGGGTGCGGCGAGCGTCGACGTGGTCGACATCAACGCGGACCGACTGACGACAGCACGGCGCCTCGGCGTCTCCGGTTCCGCCGCGAACGCCGACGAGCTCGACCGCCCCCAGGGCTGGGACGTCGTCGTCGACGCGACCGGGAACGCGGCGGCGATCCAGGACGGTCTGGGGCGGGTGGCGAAGGCGGGCACGTTCCTTCAGTTCGGGGTCGCGGACTACGCGACGCGCGTCACGATCGACCCGTACCGGATCTACAACCAGGAGATCACGATCACCGGTTCGATGGCGGTACTCCACAGCTTCGAACGGGCGGCGGAGCTCTTCGCCGGCGGCGTGCTGGATCCGGAGGTGTTCATCAGCGATCGGGTGCCGCTGGCGGAGTATCCGCGGGCACTGGAGCAGTTCGCTTCGGGGGTGGGGCGCAAGATCGTGGTGGTGCCGTGAGCGTTGATCGGCGGCTGCGCCGCCTCGTCCTCAATCGCCGGACGGGCTGAATTTCAGCCCGTCTGGGGGGAGTGGGGAAAAGAACGCCCCAAGAACACCCCAGGTAAGGGAACGGCAAAACGCACCCGTTCGTTACCCAGGCATGACAGCTATGACCCCCGGCTCGAACATCCCTCTCACCGCCCCCCGCGTGGCGGTCGACGTCGCCGCCCCGGTGCGGCTCGACGTATCGGGCCTGCTGCTCACCGCCGACGGCAAGGTGCGCTCCGACGACGATTTCATCTTCTACAACCAGCCGGCAGGACCGGGTGTCACCTACCGGTCCGGCGGCGGCACCGCACCCGACGCGATCACGGTGGACACGGCCGCCGTGCCCCCCGGCATCGAGAAGATCGTCGTGACGGCGAGCCCGGACGCGGCCGGGCAGACGTTCCAGGGCATCGAGCCCACGGCCACCATCCGCAACGCGGACGACGGCTCGGTCATCGCCACCTTCACCCCGCCGCAGCTCGGCGCCGAGACGGCGCTGGTGGTCGTCGAGATCTATCTGCGGAACGGCGCGTGGAAGGCCCGCGCGGTGGGCCAGGGGTATGCGAACGGCCTGGCCGGTATCGCGACGGACTTCGGGGTGTCGGTCGAGGAGGAGCCCGCCCAGGCCCCGGCCCAGGCGGCCCCGGTCCAGGCGGCCCCGGTCCAGGCGCCGCCCGCGCCGCCGGCACCGGCCGTGCAGCCGCCTGTGACGCCGCCCGCGCCCCCCGTGGACCCGCGCATCGCGGCCCCGCCGGCGCCCGCCGCTTCCCCGGCCGCCGCCGCGCCCGCCGCCCCCGCGCCCGGCACGGGGAAGATCAACCTCGACAAGGGCCGCGTCAGCCTGCAGAAGAACCAGACGGTGTCCCTGGTCAAGGGCGGCCGCCCGCTGCTGTCGCAGGTGAAGATGGGCCTCGGCTGGGAGCCCGCCTACCGCGGCAAGGACATCGACCTGGACGCCTCGGTCATCGCGTACGGCCCGCAGCGCAACCACGTCGACAGCTGCTACTTCGGCAAGCTGTCGATCGTGAACGGCGCGATCAAGCACTCCGGTGACAACCTCACCGGCGAGGGCGGCGGGGACGACGAGGTGATCGTGGTCGACCTGGGCCGGCTGCCCCAGGAGGTGACGGGCCTTGTCTTCACGGTCAACTCGTTCTCCGGCCAGAAGTTCACCGAGGTCGCCAAGGCGTACTGCCGCCTGCTGGACGCGGCGACCGGCGAGGAGCTCGTCCGCTTCGACCTGACGAGCGCCGAGCCGCAGACGGGCGTGATGATGGCCAAGCTGATCCGCCAGTTCTCCGGCGAGTGGGAGATGACGGCGATGGGCGACTTCGTGAAGTCCCGCACGGTCCGCGGCATGGTGAAGCCGGCGGCGCAGGCGCTGTAGTTCTGTGGGTCACCGGCGGCGAGTTCCGTGGATCACCGGCGGCGGGGCGGCGGGGTGCCGACGACACGGGGCACAGGCGAGCGGACAGCGAGGCCGAACGGGTCGCTCGCTTCGGCCCCGCCTGTGCCCCGTGCGCAGTTCGCCGGGGGCCTGGGCCCCTCGTAGCTGCCTGTCAGAGCTTGACGAGCTTGGGAAAGGGACTCAGAAACCTCCCCTGTCGGCCCGCGAAATCGACGAGTACGGCGTGATCGCCCTCGATTCCGCTGACCCTTCCGAGCCCGTACTGATCATGTGAGACCCGGTCACCCACAGCGAACTGCTCGATGGGCTGGGCCGGCGGTGGCGGAACATTGAAGGGGCTTGAGGGAAGGTGGCGTCGAGTACCTGGTGGCTTTGTCATTAAACGCAGTATGCGCCCCGCGGGCTGCAGGACGCCAGGTCTGTCGTGGCCGGGGTAGCGTGTGAGCCGGCCGGGCGGGAAGCCCGGACACCTAGCCCAGCCCTGCCCACCCTGCTCAGCCCCTGCGGACGCACCCGCGCCTCGATAGGCCGAACAGGTGACGCATCGCCCAGCGTGGGCCCCGCGTCGGCGCGGTCGAACTTCGAGCGGTCGGACCCCGCTGGGTGCGGTGCTGGCGTACGCGGCGTCCGGGGCGAGGCCCGTTCGGCGGTGGCGGCGCGGCCGCCCTGCTCTACCGTGTCGTACACGACGAGCCTGCCCTTCCGACTGGACGCTGGACGGCACGATTGCCGGCCTCGCGGCCGATGCGAGCGGCTGGTACGCCGGCATCGGCCATGCGAGACTTCGCGCCCAGAGTTGTTGCCAGCGGGTCGGTCGTCGCGGTCAACGGGGGTCGCCGTCGGATGACCTGTGCCCGGTGACCGGCCCGGCCCGCCCTCAGGGACGCGCCGGGGCGTTCCCCGGGCACAGGCGCCGCATCACGGCGAGTCGTTCAGCCGGTCAGCCGCGCTGCTGCCGCTTCCAGGGACCGGTGATCGCCAGCAGGATCCCCGGCGTCTGGATGTTCGCGTACAGCGTCTTGCCGTCGGGCGAGAACGTGACCCCGGCGAACTCGCTGTACTGCGGCTCCTCCTCGGTGCCGACGTTCAGGTCGTTGCGCGCGATGGGGTAGGTACGGCCGCTGTCGGTCGCGCCGAAGAGGTGCGAGATTCCCTCGCCGTCCTCGGCGAGGATGATGCCGCCGTAGGGGGAGACGGTGATGTTGTCGGGGCCGTCGAACGCGCCGTCCTTGGACGGGTCCGGGTTCACGCCGATCAGGACCTTCAGCGTCAGCGTGCGGCGCTTGGGGTCGTAGAACCAGACCTGCCCGTCGTGCTGAACGGGGCTCTCCTCGCGGGCGTACGAGGAGACGATGTACGCGCCGCCGTCGCCCCACCACATGCCCTCGAGCTTGCGGGCGCGGGTGATCTCACCGTCGGCGAACTGCTCGCGCACGGCCACGGTCTTGGCGTCGCGGTCCGGTACGTCCACCCAGTCCACGCCGTACACCGTGCCGATCTTCGTGGCGCGGGAGAGGTCGTCGACGAAGCGGCCGCCGGAGTCGTAGCACTTGGGGGCCTGCAGCACGCCGGCGTCGTCGGCGAGGGTGCGCAGCTTGCCGCGGCCGTACTCGAAGCCCTGCGGCGGGGCCCAGCGGTAGAAGAGGCCGTTGGGGTCGGCGTCGTCCTCGGTGAGGTAGGCGTGGCCGCGCTTGGGGTCGATGACGACGGCCTCGTGGTCGTAACGGCCGAAGAACTTCAGGGGCTTCGGGTCGCGGTTGGCACGGCCGTCGCGCGGGTCGACCTCGAAGACGTAGCCGTGGTCCTTGGTCATGCCGTTCTCGCCGGCCCGGTCGGAGTTCTCCTCGCAGGTCAGCCAGGTACCCCACGGGGTGCTGCCGCCCGCGCAGTTGGTGGAGGTGCCGGCGATGCCGACCCACTCCGCGACCTCGCCGCCGGGGCGCACCTCCACGACGGTGCAGCCGCCGGACGCGGCCGGGTCGTAGACGAGGCCCTCGGTGAGCGGAACCGGGTACTTCCACTTGGAGCGCGGGCCCTTGAGCTCGTGGTTGTTGACGAGCAGGGTCGTGCCGCGCGGGCCGGCGAAGGTACCGGTGCCGTCGTGGTTGGACGGGGTGAACTCGCCGGACTCCAGCTTCGTCTTGCCGCTGTAGGTGATGATCCGGTACGAGAAGCCGGCAGGGAGGGCGAGGATGCCCTTGGGGTCCTCGACGAGGGGGCCGTAACCGACGCCGCCGAGGGCGTCGGCGGTGTCCTCGAGGTCCGCGCCCTCCGCGGTCTCGGCGTCCTGGGTGGCGAGGGCGCCGGGGGTGGTGGCGAAGACTCCGACGCCGCCGACGAGCGCGACACCGGCACCGGTGATCGCGGACCGTCTGGCGAAGTCCCTGCGGGTGAGCGACATGGTTTCTCCTGAAGCCTGAAGGCGCGGGCAGCTGAGGGGGCGGCGCGGCGGGACCGTCTGCGGGGTCACCGTGCCGCCCGCGCATAAACGCCAGTTGAACGGCGCCCGACTTCTCCGGCCTCTGGAGACGTCGGTCCGTGGGCGGCGCGGGACGCCGGCCTCCGAGCCTCGGCAGCGTTCTCTCCCTCAGCCCGCCCCTTCGCGCAACCAGTAGCGCTGCCCCTGGACCCCGCTGGGGGCTCCGCCCCAGACCCCCGAATCGCCCTTCGGGCTCGTCCTCGAACTCGCCCAGCCAACGCTGGGGGTGCCCCCAGGATGTGCCCCCAGACGGGCTGAAATCAACCCGCCGTCAGCCCCCGTGCGCCGACCGCGCCTTGAACGCCGCCTTGCGGGCCTCCTTCGCCACCTTCTTGTCGGGGTGCAGCCGGCCCATCGCCTCGAGGACGTCGGCCGTGGCGGGGTGCTCGACGCGCCATGCCGTGTCGAAGAAGCCGCTGTGCTGCTGGGCCAGGCCCTCCACCAGGGCCTGGAGCTCCGTCGAGTTGCCCTCGGCGGCGAGCTGCGCGGCAAGCGTGTCGACCGTGAGCCAGAAGATCATGGACTCGGGCGGCGGCGGCACGTCGGCCGCTCCGTGCTCGGTGAGCCAGACCCGCGCCAGTCCGCCGAGCTCCGGGTCGTCGAGTACGGCACGCAGCGCCGGCTCGGCCGCACTGCCGACCAGCGACAGCGCCTGCTGGCAGCGCAGCCGCCGCAGCGGCGCTCCTTCGTCGGTGCCCCGCGCGGCGGCCAGCAGCTCCTCGGCAGCGGCGAACGGTTCACGCCGCGCGAGCCACTGTTCGATCTCGGCCTGCGCCGCGGCCTGAGGAAATCCGGCGGTGCCGTCGAGCAGGCCGTCGGCGCCCTTGTCCGCGAGGTCGCCGACGGCGGGCGCCTCGAGACCCGCCTCCTGCAGGCGCGAGCGCATGCCGTAGAGGCCGAGCGGGGTGAGCCGGACCAGTCCGTACCGCGCGACGTCGATCTCGTCGGCGGAAGCGCCCGGCCCGTCGGCGTCGGCCAGCAGCGTCTCGTCGACCGGCTGGAACTCGACGAGCCCGACGGGTTCCAGCATCCGGAACTGGTCGTCGAGCCGCATCATGGCGTCCGAGACCTGCTCGAGGACGTCGTTGGTGGGCTCGCCCATGTCGTCGGGCACGATCATCGACGCGGCGAGCGCGGGCAGCGGCACGGGCTCTTCGACGGGTCCCTCCTCACTGACGGTCAGCAGGTAGAGGTTGCCGAGCACGCCGTCGAGGAATTCGGCCTCCGCTTCGGGGTCCCAGTCCAGCCCCTCGAAGTCGATCTGTCCGTCGTCCTCGACGGCGTCGACGAGATCGTCGAGGTCGGGCACGGCCGCGTCGGCCAGCACGGTCTCCAGCGCGTCGAGCCAGAGGCCCAGGATGTCCCGGGGGCCGCCGGAGGTGATGAGGCCGAGGTTGTCACCGCGGGTGACGGTGCCGGCCTCCTCGTCCGTGATCTCGACGAGGCCGGTGTCGACGGCGACGCGCCACGCCTCGCTCGCATACGCCGTGCCGTCCTCGTCGTCCGCGAGGCCCAGCTCCACCGCGGCGGCCGGGAGCTGCTCGTCCACGAGTTCCCCGCCCGCCCCGACACGGGTGTCCGGCCCCGCCCAGCGGGCGAGCCGCACGGCGCGGGAGAGCAGCGGTGCGGCGAGGGCGTCCCTCGCCAGCTCCGCCTCGGAGTGCAGCCGCACCGGCGGCAGCGTGGAGGGGCTTACGGACATCGGTGGGTTCTCCTCGAAACGTATGGGGCGGCCGGTCCGCGAAGGTCCGACCGGCCCAGCCTAGACGGATATGACCGCCTGCCGCCTGCCCGACCGCCTCCCTTCACCCGGGCCGGAACCGGATCAAGCCGCCCGCCGCTGCGGTTCATGTTTCTGTCAGGGGTCGTTACCCGGTCTTCCCTTGACAAGTCCCTTGGCGGCACAAGAGATTGACGCGCGTAGAGAACGAACCCGGGTCTCCACGTTCACGGTTCCACCCGTGTCCCGTGCGGGGGTCCACCCGCGTCTCGTTCGCGGTTCCACCTAGGGGGTGTCTTCCGGGTCATGCCGGGCTCATCCCCTGGTCCCGGCGCTCTGACCACGTCCCCGGAGGGATCCCTTGCCGAGCAAGAGCTCGTCGCGCATCGCCGCGCTGACCGTCGCCGCTGTCTGTTCCACCGTGTCCGCCGTCGTCCTCACCTCGCCCGCCGAGGCCGCCGAGGTGCGCGTCCACGACATCCAGGGCAGCACCCGAATATCGCCGCTCGCAGGTCAGCAGGTCACGGGTGTGACCGGGATGGTGACGGGCACCAGGACCTACGGCTCCTCCAGAGGCTTCTGGATCCAGGACCCGGACCCCGACGGCGACGCCGCCACCAGTGAGGGCGTCTTCGTCTTCACCGGCTCCACGCCGACGGTCACGGTCGGTGACGCGGTGACGGTGTCCGGCACGGTCACCGAGTACGTCCCCGGGGGCACCTCGTCCGGCAACCAGTCCCTCACCGAGATCACCAGGCCGACGGTGACGGTCGTGTCGTCCGGCAACCCGCTGCCCGCGGCCGAGGTCATCGACGCCGGCTCCGTGCCGGGCACGTACACGGCGGACGGCGACCCGGCCGCGCAGGGCTCCGTCAACGGCCTCACGCTCCAGCCGGCCCAGTACGCCCTCGACTACTACGAGTCGCTGGAGGGCATGAACGTCCGCATCGGCTCGTCCCGCGTGGTCACCGCGACCGACGCGTTCGCGGAGCTGTGGGTCACGGTCAAGCCGCACGAGCACCCCACCCGCCGCGGCGGCACCGTCTACGGCTCGTACACCTCGCAGAACACGGGCCGCCTGCAGATCCAGTCGCTGGTGCCCACCGCCCAGCAGCCCTTCCCCACCGCGAACGTCGGCGACGTGCTGGAGGGCACCACCGAAGGGCCGCTGGACTACAGCCAGTTCGGCGGGTACACGCTGACGGCCCGGACGCTCGGCACGGTCGTCGACGGGGGTCTGCAGCGGGAGACCACCCGCAAGCAGAGGAGCGGCGAGCTGGCCGTCGCGACGTACAACGTCGAGAACCTCGACCCGGCCGACGGGCAGGCGAAGTTCGACGCGCTCGCGCAGGGCGTCGTGACGCATCTGCAGTCGCCCGACATCGTCGCCCTGGAGGAGATCCAGGACAACAACGGCGCGAAGAACGACGGCACGGTCGCCTCCGACCAGACCGTCCAGAAGTTCGTGGACGCGATCGTCGCCGCGGGCGGTCCGCGCTACGAGTGGCGCTCGATCGACCCGGCGAACAACGCGGACGGCGGTGAGCCCGGCGGCAACATCCGCCAGGTGTTCCTGTTCAACCCGGAGCGGGTCACGTTCACCGACCGGGCGGGCGGCGACTCGACGACCGCGACCGGCGTCACCGCGGTGGACGGCAAGGCCGCGCTCACCGCGTCGCCCGGCCGTATCGACCCGGGCAACGGGGCCTGGACGAACAGCCGCAAGCCGCTCGCGGGCGAGTTCCTCTTCCGCGGCCGCACCGTCTTCGTGATCGCCAACCACTTCGCGTCCAAGGGCGGCGACCAGGCGCTCCACTCCCAGCACCAGCCGCCCACGCGCAGCTCTGAGACCCAGCGCCACCAGCAGGCGACGGCCGTGAACGCCTTCGTGAAGGAGATCCTCACGACGCAGAAGAGCGCGGATGTCGTCACGCTGGGCGACATCAACGACTTCGAGTTCTCCACCACCACCAAGCTCCTGGAGGACGGCGGCGCGCTCTACTCGGCCATCAAGTCCCTCCCGAAGAGCGAGCGTTACACCTACGACTACCAGGGCAACAGCCAGGTCCTGGACCAGATCCTGGTGAGCCCGTCCATCCGCTGGACGGACTTCTCGTACGACAGCGTTCACATCAACGCGGAGTTCGCGGACCAGAACAGCGACCACGACCCGCAGGTGCTGCGGTTCCGCCCGTAGGGCGGGGAACCTGTCCCGCCCATAGGGCGGGCGCAGAGGCGGAGGGCCCGGCGGCGTTCTCGTACGCCGCCGGGCCCTCCGTGTGCCGTGTGCCGCCACGCGCGCGTGCCTGTGTCTGCATCCGGCGGGCTCAGGCGCGCAATTTTTGTCCAGAAGGTTGTCGGTGTAGGCGGCGCTGTACGGCGTGGGGTTCACCGGCCGCCATCGGGTGACTCGTCCGTGCATGAGCGAGATGGACAGCCCGACCGAGCTGCCGAGCCGCTCCTGGCGGGCGGTGCTGAGCCGCACGGTGAAGGAGTTCCAGGACGACGAACTGCCGGACCGCGCGGCCACGCTGACGTACTACGGCGTACTGTCCGTGTTTCCTGCGATGCTCGTACTGGTGTCGGTGCTCGGCGTCGTCGGCGAACGGGCCACGAGCACGCTGCTGGACAATGTCCGGAACCTCGCGCCCGGCCCGGCGCGGGACATCCTGCGGGACGCGGTGACGCAGCTGAAGGACACGGGCGGCACGGGTGGCGTGCTGGCGATCATCGCCCTGCTGGCCGCCATCTGGTCGGCCTCCGGCTACGTCGCCGCCTTCATCCGTACCTCGAACGCCGTGTACGACCTGCCCGAGGGCCGCCCGGTGTGGAAGCTCACTCCACTACGGCTCGGGCTGACCGTGGCGCTGATGCTCATGCTCGCCGCCAGCGCGGTGATCGTGGTGTTCACCGGTCCGCTGGCGGCACGGGCGGGCACCATGATCGGCCTCGGTGACGCGGCGATCACGGCGTGGAACATCGCCAAGTGGCCGGTGCTGCTTCTGCTGGTCGTCCTCATGATCGCCCTGCTGTACTGGGCGGCCCCCAACGTCCGCGGGCGCGGCTTCCGCTGGGTGAGCCCCGGCAGCGTGCTCGCCACGGTCCTCTGGCTGCTCGCGTCGGCGGGTTTCGCGGTGTACGCGGCCAACTTCGGCTCGTACAACAAGACGTACGGGACCCTCGCCGGTGTCATCGTCTTCCTGGTCTGGCTGTGGCTGACCAACCTGGCCATCCTGCTCGGCCTGGAGCTCGACGCCGAGCTCGCCCGAGAGCGGGCGATCACCCACGGCCTGCCGCCGACCGAGGAGCCGTACGTGGCCCCGCGGGACACCCGGAAGTGGCCGCGCAGCCTGCGCGTGAAGGAGAAGGCCCGGGAGGCTGCCGAGCAGCGGGACGAGCACGATGAGCATGACCGGCGCGACCCGCGCGACGAACCCGGCCGACGTGAGCAGCACGGCCCGCGCGGCCAGCACGGCCCGCACGGCCCGCACGACCAGGGGGATGCCGAGGGGGACGCGGGGCGTACGCATACGTGACGAAGGCGCGCCGGGACCGGTTCGCGGGCGCCCGCGGGCCCTCGCGCGCACGGCCTGTCGGCACGGAGAAGCGGTCTGCCGGCGGAGTCCCACCCGCCGACAGACCGCTCGTTCAACGGACCGCTTGTCCAGCGGGCCGTCGTGTTGTTCGGCCGCTACGTGCGGCACGTTCCCCGCGACGCCACCGTCACCACCGGCTCAGCTTCTCGATGACCCGGTGGCCGCGCTCCCGGCGGTGGCCCCGGTGGCGGCCGATCAGACGGCTGCCGGCCAGGCCGCCGCGGACAACGGGACTGCGGCGCAGCCCGCTGCGGGCGAGGCGGGTGCCGATGTTGCCCTTGGCCGCACGGCCGCCCATACCCCGGACCAGGGGACGGCGGCGCATCCCACCACGGACGAGTCGGCTGCCGAGGCCACTGCGGACGAGCCGGCTGCCGAGGTCACTACGGGCGAGGCGGGTGCCGAGATCGCTCCGGACCATGCGCGCGCCGAGGTCGCTGCGGACGAGGCGACTGCCGAGATCGCTACGGGCGAGGCGGGTGCCGAGATCGCTGCGGACGAGGCGGGTGCCGAGATCGCTACGGGCGAGGCGGGTGCCGAGATCGCTACGGGCGAGGCGGGTACCGAGGTCGCTGCGGGCGAGGCGGGTACCGATGTTGCCCCTGGCCGCATGGACCCCCGCGCCATGGACCCCCGCGCCGCGCTGCCACAGGACTCCCGCCGCCACGGCCGCCCCGGCCCCGGCGCCCGCGGCCAGCAGCGGCCGCGGGTGGCGCCGTCCGGCCCGGACCGCGGTGCTCGTGGCGCGGCGTACCGGCTCGGGTGCGGCGTGCCGCACACGGTGCACCGCCTGAGTGGCTGTCTCCTGCGTCGGAGTCGCGGCACCCTCGACCCGCTCCCGCTCGCCTGCTTCTGTGGCGCGCGCCTGCAGCTGTTCCTCGGCGTGCCCTGCGCGCCCTCGCATCCGTCCCTTCACATGCGTGGCCCGTTCACTCATCCGGCCGCGGACCTGCGCGGCCTTCTGCCGGGCGCGGCCCTTCACATCCGTCTTAGCCGCCAACTCCTCGACCGTCGCGCCGAGTTCTGCGCGGGTTTCCTCGATCTGCCGGCGCAGTTCGTCGGGCCCCTTGGCGCCGGCCCTCATGCCGTCTGTCATCGATGCGCCCTTTCCTTGAGCTCCTCGACATCGGCCCTGACGCTGTGCATCGCCCGCTCGGGCAGCGGCGGAGTCGCGCCGCGGAGCTGACGGCGGCCGATGAGGGCGAGCACGCCGGCGATGACGAAGAGCACCCCGGCGATGATGAGCACGCTCGCCCACACCGGCAGCGTCAGGGAGAGGGCGGCGGCGGCCGTGGCGGCGAGGGCCATCACCCCGATATAGGCGATGGCGCCGGCCGCACCGAGCAACCCTCCGCCCCGCCCGGCCCGCTTGCCTTTGTAGGCGAGCTCCGCGGTGGCGAGCCGCATCTCCTGCCGCACAAGCGTGGAGAGCTGTCCGGTCGCCCGGCTCACCAGCTCTCCCACCGAGTGTTCCGTACGCTGATCCGTGGCCGCGGTCATGTGTCACGCCTCCCTCCGTCTGGGACGCCCGAGTACCCGCGAAGGGCCGCATTACCCCTGCTCCGTGCCGTCAGGCCCGCCGCCGAGCCGCGTCGGCCGACTCGCCATGGCGTATCATTTCGTAGTGTTGCTTGCGCATATCGCGTAGCAGAATTAAGTGGAGCTTCACCGACAGAGTGTCGACACTCCAGGCATGACGACCTCACGCGAACGCGCTCCCTTCGGCCGCGCCCTGTGCGCGATGATCACGCCCTTCACCGACTCAGGTGCCCTGGACCTGGACGGAGCTCAGCAGCTGGCCGCGCGGCTGGTGGCCGACGGCTGCGACGGGCTGGTCCTGTCCGGGACGACGGGCGAGTCGCCCACCACGACCGACGCCGAGAAGTCGGCTCTCGTACGCGCCGTGTACGAGGCGGTCGGCGACCGGGCGGCGGTCGTCGCGGGCGTCGGCAGCTCCGACACCCGCCACACGGTCGAGCTCGCACTGGAGGCGGAAAAGGCCGGCGCGGACGGTCTGCTGGTGGTCACGCCGTACTACAGCCGGCCGCCCCAGGACGCCGTCGAGGCCCACTTCCGGGAGATCGCGGACGCCTCGGGGCTGCCGCTGATGCTCTACGACATCCCGGGCCGCACCGGCACCCGGATCGAGCCGGAGACGATGCTGCGGCTCGCGGAGCATCCGCGGATCGCCGCCGTGAAGGACTGCGCGTACGACCTGCTGGGCACGCAGAAGGTCCTCGCGCGCACGGATCTCGCGTACTACACGGGGTGCGAGGAGTTCATCCTGCCGCTGTACGCGGTGGGTGGCGCGGGGTATGTGTCGACGGTCGCCAACGTCGCGCCGCGCCATCTGCGTGGGATCCTCGACGCGTACGACGCCGGCGACACGGCGGGCGCCGCGCGGCTTCAGCAACAGACCATTTCCCTCATCGAGTTGATGATGGCCTCGGGGCTGCCCGGCACGGTCACGGCCAAGGCGCTGCTCGGAGCGCTCGGGCTGCCGGCGGGCCCGGTGCGGACACCGCTGAGGCCCGCCGGCCGCGAGGCGACCGACGGGCTGGTGGCTGCGTACGAGCGTCTTGGGAAGGCGGGGACCTGATCAGCGCGTCAGCGGATCGATCAGTTGGTCGGCGTTTCAGCGCTCGGCGAAGAGCGGCACCCAGCGCCCCGGATAATCGGCGCTCGCCTTGCGGAAGCCGCTCAGGGGCACCACCTTCTCGCTGCCGATGGTGAGCAACAGCAGCTGGTTGCGGAACTCCCCCGTGCCGCTGCACTTCTTCGGATCGCAGCCCCAGGCGATCAGCCGCTTGTTGTCGACCCAGGCGAGGAGTTGCTGTCCGGGCACAGTGGTGATGCGCTTGCCGGTCAAGGGATCGATGATCTCGGAGGAGATCTCGTCGCCGTCACCCGCGAACTGCCCGGCCGCGAGCTTGCCATCGGGGGAGAGGCCCGCCTCGACATAGGAGAGGTGCTGCTCGTTCGCCGGCCTGTCGGCTTTCTGCCCGTCCAGGTCGTAGTACTCCCGGTAGGGCTCCATGGGGGTGTCCGCGTAGACGAGCTTGCCGTCGTGGCTCCATTCGAAGTCCTGGCGCGAGTTGCCCATCCAGCCGAACTCATCCTGCACGAGCGGCACGCTGTGCCACTCGGAGCTGCCCGACTCCAGGTCCACGATGGCGAAGCCGTTCCGGCTCGGCACCGGTCCCGGCTGCTCCTTGCCGTTGACATTCTGCGGATGATCAGCGAAGGAGCGGTCGGGGTTCTTGGCGTATGTCGTCGCGACGAGCTTCGTGCCGTCGGGCGAGAACGCGACTCCGCCGACACCGTGATCGACCGGAATCCAGCGATCGACCTTGCCGGTGATCAGGTTCAGCAGACCGATGCGCTTGGCGGGCAGCTCGCTCTCCAGGACGGCTGCGGTCCGCATCCCCGGCGCGACGTCCAGGAACGCCCACCTGGTCGTCTTCCTGTACTTGCCGGTCTTCTGGTCGAGGAGCCCGTAGACACGGGTGGAGATCACGTCGCCGTTCGGCTGCTTGACGTTGTCTCGGACGAAGAACGCGGCAAGTGCCGTGTCTCCCGCGGCGATCAGGCCCCTGGGCGGCGACTGGTCGGGGTGGGCGATGATGTCGCTGTGGTTCATTTCGCTGGCGGTGCGCACTTGGTCGTCGCCGTCCAGCAGGGGCACGCCCACCGCAACGGCGACCACCGCGGCCGTGGCGGCCGCGGCGCACGCGAGGGTACGGGTCCTGCGGCGCCGTCGGGCCGCCAGCACCCGGTCGGCGAATTCCGGCCTCAACGGGAGCTGTTCCTTGGCCTGTTCCCGCAGCGAGTCGCGCACCAGCTCGTCGACGTTCACGGACGCACCTCCACGGGCGAGAAGTCACGGGACGGCTGCTGCTCGGCGGGTCCGAGCGCGGCCAGTTCAGGGGCGAGGCCCCGCAGCCGGGCAAGAGAGCGGTGTGTGGTGGAGCGCACCGTGCCCACCGAGCAGCCGAGGAGACGGGCCACGTCGGCCTCGGGCAGGTCCTCGAAGTAGCGCAGGACGAGGACGGTGCGCTGGCGGGCGGTGAGGCGGGCCAGTGCGGCGCGCATCACGAGGCGCAGTTCGGCGGCGGACGAGGCGTCCGTGCCCGATCCGGTCTCCGGCAGCTCGGGCACGCTCAGTTCGCGCCGCGGCCACTTCAGCCGCCAGCGGCTCACCTGCTGCCGGTACAGGATCTGCCGGACGTACGCCTCGGGCTCGTCGATGCGGTGCCAGCGTCCCGCGGCCTTGATCAGCGCGTTCTGCAGCAGGTCCTCGGCCGCGTGCCGGTCACCGCCGCTGAGCAGGACAGCGGTCTTCAGCAGCGCGGACGACCTGTTCGCCACGAACTCGCGGAAGTCTTCCTGGCCCTCGGCATCCATCGTCACCTTCTCTGGCTCGCTCTTCTTCGAACTTCTTGTTCGGACTTCTTGGATCTTCAGAGATCTTCAGAGATCTTCTTACGGACCTTGCTGTCCTTGGTGACGTGTGCGGCGGTCCCCCGCTATGCCTGTGCGCACGCAAAAAACAAACGGGCGGCCCGCACCGGAATTCGGTGCGGGCCGCCCGCCGGGGACGTGGGAACGTCCGGGCCCCGGAGGCTCAGTTGTGGCTGTGGAGCACCTCGTTGAGGCCGCCCCACACCGCATTGTTCGGGCGGGCCTCGACGGCGCCGGTCACCGAGTTGCGGCGGAAGAGGATGTGGGAGGCGCCGGACAGCTCGCGGGCCTTGACGATCTGGCCGTCGGGCATCGTCACGCGCGTACCGGCCGTGACGTACAGACCGGCCTCGACCACGCACTCGTCGCCGAGCGCGATGCCGACGCCCGCCTCGGCGCCGATGAGGCAGCGCTCGCCGATCGAGATGATCACGTTGCCGCCGCCGGACAGGGTGCCCATGGTGGAGGCGCCGCCGCCGATGTCGGAGCCGTCGCCGACGACGACGCCGGCCGAGATGCGGCCCTCGACCATCGACGTGCCGAGCGTGCCCGCGTTGAAGTTCACGAAGCCCTCGTGCATCACGGTGGTGCCCTCGGCGAGGTGCGCGCCGAGCCGCACACGGTCGGCGTCGGCGATACGGACGCCCTTGGGCGCGACGTAGTCCGTCATGCGCGGGAACTTGTCGATGCTGGTCACCTGGAGGTGCAGGCCCTCGGCGCGGGCGTTCAGCCGGACCTTCTCGAGGTCGTCGACGGCGACCGGGCCGAGCGAGGTCCAGGCGACGTTGGCGAGGAAGCCGAACATGCCGTCCAGGCTCTGGCCGTGCGGCTTCACCAGGCGGTGCGAGAGCAGGTGCAGACGCAGGTACACGTCATGGGCGTCCAGCGGCTTGTCGTCGAGGGACGCGATGACCGTACGGACCGCGACGACCTCGACACCGCGGCGGGCGTCGGGGCCGATGGCCTTGGCGGCGCCCTCGCCGAGCAGCTCCACGGCGCGCTCGGCGCTCAGCCGCTCGGTGCCGGCCGGGCCGGGCTCGTCGGACAGCTCGGGCGCGGGGAACCAGGTGTCGAGAACGGTGCCGTCGGCGGTGACGGTGGCGAGGCCGGCGGCGACGGCGCCGGTGGTGCGAGGTGCAGTAGCAGTCGTGTCGGTCATGCCAGAAACCTAACCGGCGGGGGGCCGGGGAGGCGAACCGGTGGACCCGGCGTCTCAGGTGCCGGGCGGGACGGACGCGTGCGCCATGATCACCTGGTCGGCCGTGCATCGGCCGCAGCGCCATTCGGTACGTCATGCGGTACGTCATTCGGCACGTCGTCCGGTATGTCGTTCCGTACGTTCCCGGGCGCCCCCAGCTCGCCACCCCGCTTCAGCCCCGCCCCCAGGACCGCCACTCCCGCGAGCGCGCCTAGCACCGTGCAGACGGGCCACAGCGCGCCGGGCGCCGCCTGGTAGAGCGCGCCGCCGAGGGGCGCCGCGAGGACCATGCCGCTGATCGACGCGCCCGCGTACAGCGACTGGAAGCGGCCCTGGACGTGTGCGGGGGCCTGGTCGGCGACGTATGCCGTGGCGGTCGACTTGTACAGGACCTCGCCCAGCGTGAGCAGCGCCATCATCGCGATGGCCGTGCCCAGGCCGGCGCCGAGCAGGAGCGCGGCATAGCCGGCGGCGACGAGGAGCAGCCCGGTGCCGACGATGCCCAGTGGCGACCGGCGGCGCAGCGCGAGGGCGGCGGGCAGTTCCAGGCAGAGGATGACGCCTCCGTTGACGGCCAGCAGGGCGCCGTAGACGCGGGCGTCCATGCCGTGGTCGGCGAGGAAGAGGGGGAAGGTCGAGTACTGCTGCCGGTAGACCAGGTCGATGACGAGGATCGAGGCGAGCAGCACCAGCACGGCGGGGCGTGCCCGTAGCTCCGGCCAGAGCTCTCCGGCGCCTGCCCCGTTCGCCCGTGTGGCACCGCGTGCGGGGACGACGCGGGCCGTCCAGCACGCGAAGAAGAGGGTGCCGAGACCGTCGGCGACGAAGAGCCAGTCGTACGAGATCTGGGTGGCGACGAGCGCGCCCAGCGGCGGCCCGATGGTGAAGCCGCCGTTGCCCGCGGCACGGATCACGGCGAACGCCTGGCGGCGGGCGCCTTCGGGGACGATGACCGCGACGAGCGCGGAGTTGGCGGCGCGCACGACTCCGGTGGCGTACTCGGACAGCGGCAGCGTGACGTACAGGGCGGCCGTCGGCAGCACGGGCAGCGCCGCGAGCAGCACGCCTGCCAGGGTGGCGGCGACGACCAGTACGCGCCGGTGACCGAAGCGGTCGCCGAACCAGCCGCCGGTGAAGTTGCCGAGGACGACGCCGACTCCGCCGATGCCGCTGATGACGCCGGCCTCGCCGATTCCCAGGCCGCGCGGACCGGTCAGATACAGGAAGAGGTAGACGAAGGTGACGCTGACGAGGGAGTTGAAGAACACGCCGCCGGCCAGCAGCCATACGGTGCGTGGTACGTCCTTGAACGCCTGCACGGCGACTGCCTCCAGCACGGTGTCAGCGGAACCAGCGAGATCGGCGGGATCGGCAAGACCAGCTACTTCGTCGGCCCGGATCCCCTGTACGCTCCAGTGAGTTCCTTTTGGGAACTGACTATGGCAGCGTGGCAGTCTCGGGTCAATCGGGTCAACACCCCCACCGGCGAAGGGATTCAGGACCATGCCCCGTCGGACCACTCTCGGCGACGCGGACTGCGCCATCGCACAGGCCCTGGACGTCGTCGGCGACTGGTGGACCCTGCTGATCGTGCGCGACACGGCCCGCGGGGTGCACCGCTTCGACGATCTGCAGCGCGAACTGGGCCTGTCCCGGAAGGTGCTGACGGAACGGCTCAATCTGCTGGTGGATGCGGAAGTCCTCGCGCGCATGCCGTACCAGGAACGACCCGTACGCCACGAGTACCGCCTCACGCCACGCGGCCGCGCCCTGCTGCCCGTCCTGATCGCCCTGCAGGACTGGGGAGACACCTGGCTTCTGGGCGAGGGGGAGACGACCGCGACGGCGGCGGAGGCATCCAGGGAGGCCAAGCGGATCCACGGCCTGCGCGGCACGCGCCTGCCGGAACTCCAACTCACCGATCAGCACGGCGCGTTGCGCGACCCGGTGGCGGACACTTCGTACACCGTCCTGTACTTCTTCCCCGGCGCCTACGCCCGCAGCGACGCCTATCCGCCCGGCTGGTCCGAGATCCCCGGCGCGCCCGGCTGCACCCTGGAGTCCTGCACCTACCGGGACCGGCTCGCCGAGTTCACCGCGGCGGGCGCGACCGTGCACGGCGTCTCCACCCAACGCCCGGACGAGCAGCGTGGGTTCGCCGACGCCGAGCGGCTGCGCTTCCCACTGCTCTCCGACGCGGATCTGACGCTGACAGCTGCTCTGCGCCTGCCGACGTTCCGCGCGGCAGGCGTGAGCCGGCTGAAGCGCCTCACCCTGATCGTCGACCGGGACCGGACCGTCCGGGAGGTCTTCTATCCGGTCACGGACATCACCGCGAGCGTCGCCGCGGCCCTCGCCGCCGTCAGGGAATGAGCCGCGCCAGCATCTCCCGCGCATACGCCTCGTCGTACTCCGCGCCCGTCAGCAGCACCTGCAGACAGATGCCGTCCATCAGCGCGACAAGCGCCCGCGCCGTGACCGGATCCGTACGGTCGGCGATCAGTTCGGCGAGGTCCTGGCACCACTCGGCGGCGACGGGCCGCAGCGCCGGGCGGCGGAGCGCGGCGAGATACAGCTCGTACTCGAGCTCGACGCCCGTGCGCTCGCCCGCGAGCCACTCCCCCATCAGCCCGGCGAGTTCACCGGCGAGGTCGACTCGCCGGTCCTCGAGCGCGCCCCGGCTGCGGACCACCTTGGCGAAGCCCTCGTTGGCCTGGCGCAGGGCGGCGACCATGAGCTCGTCCAGGGTCCTGAAGTGGTACGTGGTGGAGCCGAGCGGCACATCGGCCTCGGCTGCGACGGACCGGTGACTGAGCCCTGCGATGCCCTTCTCGCCGACCACTCTGATCGCGGCGTCGATGATGCGCTGCCGCCGCTCGGGGTCGTAGCGCCGCGCCGCCATCAGTGGGCCCCGCCGAGATTGAGCAGCACGACTCCGGCGATGACCAGCACGATGCCCGCCACCTTGGCCGCGGTCATGGTCTCGCCCAGGAACACCATGCCGATCGCGGCGATCACAGCGGTTCCGACGCCGGCCCAGATGGCATACGCCGTGCCGACCTCGAGCGTCTTGAGCGTCTGCGCCAGCAGGGCGAAGGCGACGAGGTATCCGGCCACGGTGGCGAGCGACGGCCACAGCCTGCTGAACCCCTCGCTGTACTTCATCGCCGTGGTGCCGGCCACCTCGGCCGCGATGGCCGCGGCCAGCAGTCCATATCCCATGTGGACAAGCGTACACAACGATGTGTACGGCCGTACACAGCAGGCTCGTGTTCTTGGCATGTCCTGGCCCGCTACCGTGTTCCGGTCAGATGGGGCGGGAACAGACTCAGGGGCGGGGCATGTCGGACAACATGGGAGCGGGCCCGTACGGCGGACCGCACGCGGGAGGTCCGTACGGCGGCGGTCCGTACGGCAGCGGTCCATACGGCGGCAGTCCGTACGGCGGCGCGCCGGGGGCTCCCGGAACGCCGGGCTGGGGCGGCTGGGCGCCGCCACCGCCGAATCCAGGCGTGATCCCGCTGCGACCGCTCACCGTCGGCGACATCCTCAGCGGGGCTTTCGCCACCATGGGGCGGTACAAGAAGCCGGTCATCGGCCTGCCGGCGGCGGTGTTCGGGGCGTGCAGCGTACTCGTCGTCTGCGCCGCGGTCATCGCCTACTTCGCCGTCAACGACGCGGTCTACGAGCTGGTCGACCTGCCGGCCGGCCAGGATCCGGAATGGGACCAGATCCAACCGCTCGTGGTCGCCCTCGTGTGCGTCGGCCTGGTCGCCCTGGTGGGGTACGTCCTCGCCGCGGCGCTGGTGCAGGGCGGCATGTTCACCGTACTCAAGAACGCGGTCGTGGGCGGCCCCGCCGGCTTCGGCTCCGTGTGGCGGCAGGCCCTGCCCCGGGTGCCCGCGCTGATCGGCACCGCGCTGCTCACAGGGCTGATCGTCGCGGTGCCGGCCGTCCTGCTGATGATCGCCTTCGCGAGCGCCCTGATCGGCGTGTCGCTGCTCGGCTCCGGCGAGGGCGGAGGCGGAGGCGCGCTCGTGGCGATCGGCCTGCTCGGCGCCCTGGTGACAGCCGTGCCGGCAGTGTGGCTCTGGGTGAAGTTCAGCCTGGCTCCCGCGGCCGTCGTGCTGGAGAAGCAGGGGCCCGTCCGGGCGCTGCGCCGCTCCTCGGAGCTGGTGCGCGGCCGGTGGTGGCCCGTCTTCGGCATCTCGCTGCTGGCTTACGTGCTGGCCGCGCTCATCGCCGGGGTGATCCAGCAGGGGCTCAGTTTCGTCGGCATGTTCCCCGCCATGGCGGGTGCGGCGAGCCTCGGTCCCGAGCCGGAGCCGTCGGAGGTGCTGTCGGTCTTCTCCGTCTACATCGTGATCGCCCTCGTGGCCCAGCTGATCGGGTACATCATCCAGACCACCTTCCCGCCCCTCGTCACCGGCCTGCTCTACGTCGACCAGCGCATCCGCAAGGAGGGCCTGGCTCCCACACTGGCCGAAGCGGCAGCCACAGCCGCAGCCACGGCGACAGCCGCACCCCCGTCGTCGTAACCTCGCGCACTCAGTCGATCAGCGACTTCTTGGGCCGCAGGACGCAGAATTCGTTGCCCTCGGGATCGGCGAGGACCACCCAGGTGGCGTCCTCGCCCTGGCCGACGTCCACTCGGCGCGCCCCGAGCGCGATGATGCGTTCGACCTCGGCGGCCTGGTCGTCGGGGGTCAGGTCGATGTGCAGCCGGTTCTTGACGGTCTTCTTTTCGGGGACCGGTAGGAAGCACATCCCGGGCATCGCGTGCTCGTCCGCCCCGATGACGATCTCGTCCTTGTCCTCGAAGAGCACGCGCCAGTCCAGAACCTGGCACCAGAAGCGGGCCAGCGCCGGCAGATCGTGTGTGTCGACCACCAGGTGGTACAGAGAAACAGCCATGTCCGGCAGTCTCCCCGATCTGCTCTCCCGCCACCATCGCCGGGACCCGTACACCCGAACGGCCCCTGTGCGGTGTGCACAGGGGCCGTTCGACAAGCATGACCGGGCGCGGTCCTCGGTCCTCAGACGTTCAGGCGCTCAGACGTTGAACCCCAGCGCCCGAAGCTGCTCCCGCCCGTCGTCCGTGATCTTGTCCGGGCCCCACGGCGGCATCCAGACCCAGTTGATACGGAGCTCGCTGACGAGGCCGTCCGTCGCCGACTTCGCCTGGTCCTCGATGACGTCGGTCAGCGGGCAGGCCGCGGACGTCAGCGTCATGTCGACGGTGGCGATGTTCGCGTCGTCGACATGGATGCCGTAGATCAGGCCGAGGTTGACGACGTCGATGCCCAACTCGGGGTCGACGACGTCCATCAGGGCCTCACGGAGCTCTTCCTCCGAGGCCGGCTTCATCTCAACGGTCTCGCTCATGCGGTCTTCGCCTCCTCCGCGAAGGCCTGGGCCGTCGCGTCCTTCCACGCCATCCAGCTGAGCAGCGCGCACTTCACTCGGGCGGGGTACTTCGAGACCCCGGCGAACGCGACCGCGTCCTCCAGGATCTCCTCCATCGCGTCGTCCGGCTCGATGCGGCCCTTGGACTGCATCAGCTCCAGGAAGACGCCCTGGATCTTCTGCGCCTCGGCAAGCTCCTTGCCGACGAGCAGATCGTTCAGCACGGAGGCCGACGCCTGGCTGATCGAGCAGCCCTGACCCTCGTAACTGATGTCCTCGATCCGCTCCCCGTCGTACTTGACGCGCAGCGTGATCTCGTCGCCGCAGGTCGGGTTGACGTGGTGCACCTCGGCATCGCCATCCCGCAAGCCCCGCCCGTGCGGGTGCTTGTAGTGGTCCAGGATGACGTCCTGGTACATCGAATCAAGCTTCACTGGCAGCAGCCCCTCAGCCGAAGAAGTTCCGTACGTGCTCCAGGCCGTCGACCAGAGCGTCGATCTCGGCCGGCGTGGAGTACAGATAGAACGACGCTCGCGTGGTCGCAGGAATTCCGTACCGCAGGCACACCGGGCGGGCGCAGTGATGACCCACGCGTACCGCGATGCCCTGCTCGTCGAGGACCTGGCCCACGTCGTGGGGGTGTATGTCGCCGAGCGTGAAGGAGATCGCGGCGCCCCGGTCCTCAGCCGTGGTCGGGCCGATGATCCTGAGGTCGGGGACCTCGCGCAGGCGCTGCACCGCGTACTCCGTGAGCGCGTGCTCGTGGGCTGCGATGTTCTCCATGCCGATGGAGGTCAGGTAGTCGATGGCCGCGCCCAGACCGACCGCCTGCGCGATCGGCGGGGTGCCCGCCTCGAACTTGTGCGGCGCCGGGGCGTACGTCGACGAGTGCATCGAGACGGTCTCGATCATCTCGCCGCCGCCGAGGAACGGAGGCAGGTCCTCGAGGAGCTCCTGCCGTCCCCACAGGACGCCGATGCCCGTCGGACCGCACATCTTGTGGCCGGTGAAGGCCACGAAGTCGGCCTGGAGGGCCTGGACGTCGAGGGGCATGTGGGGCGCCGCCTGCGAGGCGTCGATCAGCACCAGCGCACCGACCTCCTGGGCGCGGCGCACGATGGCCTCGACCGGGTTGACCGTGCCCAGGATGTTGGAGACCAGCACGAACGAGACGATCTTCGTCTTCTCCGTGATGATCTCTTCGATGTTGGAGAGGTCGAGACGGCCGTCGTCCGTGAGGCCGAACCACTTCAGCTTCGCGCCGGTGCGCTGCGACAGCAGCTGCCACGGAACGATGTTGGAGTGGTGCTCCATCTCGGTGATGACGATCTCGGTCTCGCGGTCGACCCTGTAGGGCTCGTCGGCCCAGCCCAGCATGTTGGCCACGAGGTTGAGCGACTCGGAGGCGTTCTTGGTGAAGATCACCTCGTCGCGGCTCGGCGCGTTGATGAACGCGGCGACCTTGTCGCGCGCGCCCTCGTACTCCGCCGTGGCCTCCTCCGCGAGAACGTGCACGCCGCGGTGGACGTTGGCGTTGTACCGCTCGTAGTAGGCGTTGAGCACGTCGAGCACCTGGCGCGGCTTCTGCGAAGTCGCCGCGTTGTCCAGGTACACGAGCTTCTTACCGTCGTGGACCAGGCGGTCCAGGATCGGGAAGTCCTTGCGGATCGCCTCGGTGTCGAGGAGGCCCGGCAGCTGTGTCACGCGACTTCCTCCTTTGAGTTCCCTCCGGTCACGGGGCCACCCTTCGTGTATGCCTCGTAGCCCTCGTTCTCCAGCTTGTCGGCGAGCTCGGCGCCGCCGGACTCGACGATGCGGCCGGCCGAGAAGACGTGGACGTAGTCGGGCTTGATGTAGCGGAGGATCCGCGTGTAGTGCGTGATCAGCAGGGTGCCGACCTCACCGGTCTCGCGGACGCGGTTGACGCCCTCGGACACGACGCGCAGGGCGTCGACGTCGAGGCCGGAGTCGGTCTCGTCGAGGATGGCGACCTTCGGCTTGAGCAGCTCCAGCTGAAGGATCTCGTGGCGCTTCTTCTCACCGCCGGAGAAGCCCTCGTTGACGTTGCGCTCGGCGAAGGAGGGGTCGATCGAGAGGCGCTCCATGGCCTCCTTGACCTCCTTCACCCAGGTGCGCAGCTTGGGGGCCTCGCCGCGGATGGCGGTGGCGGAGGTGCGCAGGAAGTTGGAGACCGAGACGCCGGGGACCTCGACCGGGTACTGCATGGCGAGGAACAGGCCGGCGCGGGCGCGCTCGTCGACGGACATCTCGAGGACGTCCTCGCCGTCGAGGGTGACGGTGCCGCTGGTGATCGTGTACTTCGGGTGACCGGCGAGCGAGTAGGCGAGGGTCGACTTGCCCGAGCCGTTGGGGCCCATGATGGCGTGCGTCTCGCCCTGCTTCACGGTCAGGTCGACGCCCTTGAGGATCTCCTTGGTGGAGTTGTCGGCCTCGACGGTGACGTGCAGGTCTCGGATTTCAAGCGTTGCCATGGGTGCCTCAGGACTCCTGGGTGAGGGAGACGAGAACATCGTCCCCTTCGATCTTTACGGGGTATACGGGGACAGGGCGCGTCGCGGGCAGTCCGGACGGCTTGCCGGTACGGAGGTCGAAGCTGGAGCCGTGCAGCCAGCACTCGATCTGGCAGTCCTCCACCTCGCCCTCGGAGAGGGAGACGTTCGCGTGCGAGCAGATGTCGTAGATCGCGAACACCTCGCCCTCTGTACGGACGACCGAGACCGGCGTGCCGTCGATGTCCACCCGCTTCGGGGTGTCATGCTCCAGCTCGCTCAGGCCGCAGACGCGTACGAACTTCGACGGGTCAGTCATCCGACCGCCGCCTCCAGCTCTTCCTCGATCTTCGCGATGAGGCGCTCCTCGATGTCGGCGACACCGATCTGCTGGACCAGCTCGGCGAAGAAGCCGCGGACGACGAGGCGGCGGGCGTCCTGCTCCGGGATGCCGCGGGCCATCAGGTAGAAGAGCTGCTCGTCGTCGAAGCGGCCGGTGGCGCTCGCGTGGCCGGCGCCGACGATCTCGCCGGTCTCGATCTCCAGGTTCGGGACGGAGTCGACGCGGGCGCCGTCGGTCAGAACCAGGTTGCGGTTCATCTCGTACGTGTCCGTGCCCTCGGCCTTGGCCTCGATGAGGACGTCGCCGATCCACACCGCGTGCGCGTCGTCGCCCTGGAGCGCGCCCTTGTAGGCGACGTTGGACTTGCAGTGCGGCGTGTTGTGGTCGACCAGGAGGCGGTGCTCCTGGTGCTGGCCCTTGTCGGTGAAGTACAGGCCGAACAGCTCGGCCTCGCCACCGGTGCCCGCGTACTGCACGCGCGGGTGGAGACGGACGAGGTCGCCGCCGAAGGTGACGACCACGGACTTGAAGGTCGCGTCCCGGCCGACCAGCGTGTTGTGCTGGGCGACGTGCACGGCCTTCTCGTCCCAGTCCTGGATGGAGACGACGGTGAGCTTGGCGCCGTCACCCAGGATGTAGTCGACGTTGGCGGCGAGCACGGCGTCACCGGTGTGGTCGATGACGACGACGGCCTCGGCGAAGTTGCCCAGCTCGATCACCTGGTGGCCGAAGGCGACCCCGCCCTCGCCGTGCACGGCGATACGGATCGGGGTCTCGAGGACCTTCTCCTTGGGGACGGTCACGACCGAGGCCTTCTCGAAGGACGAGTATGCCTGGGCGGCGATGCGGTCCACCGGGGTGCCCGCCTTGCCGAGCCGGGCGTCGTCGCGCCCGACGGTCTCGACGGTGACGCCCTCGGGGGCCTCGACCTCGACCTTCACACCGGTTCCGTTGGCGACCGCGGTGCCGTCGTGCAGCCCGCGCAGCCGCTCCAGCGGCGTGAAGCGCCACTCCTCCTCGCGGCCGTGCGGCACGGGGAAGTCCGCCACGTCGAAGGACGGGGGCGCGCTCATGCGCGTGGCGACGGTCGACTCGGCGGCCACCGCGATGGACCCGGCGGTGGTGGACCCCACCGGAATGTTCTGAGCCTCAGCCATGGCTGTCGTTGTGCTCTCTTCCTACGTCAATAAGTCTTCAGGCTGCTGTGCGGGGAGCGGGGCCGGCGAGTCAGCCGACCGCGCCCTCCATCTGCAGCTCGATCAGCCGGTTGAGCTCCAGCGCGTACTCCATGGGCAGCTCCTTGGCGATCGGCTCGACGAAGCCGCGCACGATCATCGCCATCGCCTCGAACTCGGAGAGACCGCGGCTCATCAGGTAGAAGAGCTGGTCCTCGGAGACCTTGGAGACGGTGGCCTCGTGGCCCATGGACACGTCGTCCTCGCGGACGTCGACGTACGGGTAGGTGTCGGAGCGCGAGATGGTGTCGACCAGCAGCGCGTCACAGAGCACGTTGGACTTCGAGCCCGCGGCGCCCTCGCCGATCTCGACCAGGCCGCGGTAGGAGGTACGGCCGCCGCCGCGCGCCACCGACTTGGAGACGATGTTGGACGAGGTGTTCGGCGCCATGTGGACCATCTTGGAGCCGGCGTCCTGGTGCTGGCCCTCGCCCGCGAAGGCGATGGACAGGGTCTCGCCCTTGGCGTGCTCGCCCATCAGGTACACGGCCGGGTACTTCATCGTGACCTTGGAGCCGATGTTGCCGTCGATCCACTCCATGGTCGCGCCCTCGTACGCCACGGCGCGCTTGGTGACCAGGTTGTAGACGTTGTTCGACCAGTTCTGGATGGTCGTGTAACGGCAGCGGGCGTTCTTCTTGACGATGATCTCGACGACTGCGGAGTGCAGCGAGTCCGACTTGTAGATCGGGGCCGTACAACCCTCGACGTAGTGCACGTAGGCACCCTCGTCGACGATGATCAGGGTCCGCTCGAACTGGCCCATGTTCTCCGTGTTGATGCGGAAGTAGGCCTGGAGCGGGATCTCCACGTGCACGCCCTTCGGCACGTAGATGAAGGAGCCGCCGGACCACACGGCCGAGTTCAGCGAGGCGAACTTGTTGTCGCCGACCGGGATGACGGTGCCGAAGTACTCCTTGAAGAGCTCCGGGTGCTCCTTCAGCGCCGTGTCGGTGTCGAGGAAGATGACGCCCTGCTCCTCCAGGTCCTCGCGGATCTGGTGGTAGACGACCTCGGACTCGTACTGGGCCGCGACACCGGCGACGAGGCGCTGCTTCTCCGCCTCGGGGATGCCGAGCTTGTCGTACGTGTTCTTGATGTCCTCGGGCAGGTCCTCCCAGGACTCCGCCTGCTTCTCCGTGGAGCGCACGAAGTACTTGATGTTGTCGAAGTCGATGCCCGACAGGTCCGAGCCCCAGGTCGGCATGGGCTTCTTCTCGAAGAGCCGCAGGCCCTTGAGGCGGAGCTTGGTCATCCACTCCGGCTCGGACTTCTTCGCGGAGATGTCCCGGACGACGTCCTCGTTCAGGCCGCGCTTGGCAGAGGCACCGGCCTCGTCGGAGTCGGCCCAGCCGAATTCGTAGTTGCCCAGGCCCTCGAGCTCAGGGTGAGCAGTCTCCGTGGGGAGAGTCATGCGGGGTTCCTCCCGGCCGTGCTTGCAGATGGGTTGTTCGTGGTCTGTGGGGTGTGCGGGCTCTGTCCCTCGGTGTGCCCTGCTGGGTCGCTCCGCGGGATGAACGTCGTGCAGACGCCGTCACCGTGGGCGATGGTGGCCAGCCGCTGGACGTGCGTCCCGAGCAGCTGGGAGAAGACCTCGGTCTCCGCCTCGCACAGCTGCGGGTACTGCTCCGCGACGTGGGCCACCGGGCAGTGGTGCTGGCACAGCTGCTCGCCGTTGGCCCGACCGGGTGCGCTCCGCGCCGTAGCAGCGTACCCGTCGACGCTCAAGGCCTTGGCCAGAGCCTCGGTGCGCTCCTCCGGGGCCGCCGCGTCGACGGCCTTGCGGTAGGCCTCGGCCTGCGCCGCGAGCCTGGCCCGGGCGAAGGCCACGACTGCCGCCTGGCCTCCCGCGTTCCGCTCGATCCAGCGCAGCGCCTCCACCGCGAGCTTGTCGTACGACTGGTCGAAGGCGTCCCGGCCGCAGTCCGTCAGCGCGAACACCTTGGCCGGCCGCCCGCGCGTACGCGCGCCGTAGACCCGCTGCTCACGCGCCTCGACGACGTCGTCGGCGACGAGTGCGTCGAGGTGGCGGCGCACCGCCGCCTGCGTGAGGCCGAGTCGCCCGGCGAGGTCGGCCACGGTCGAGGGCCCGTGATCCAGGATGGAGCGCGCGACCCGGTTGCGGGTGGACCGCTCCCCGGTTGCGAGTTCCTCCTGCGGAGGCTCAGTCGATCGCGTGCCGTTTTTCACAACGCCATTGTTGCGTAATTCCCGAGAGCCTGACAAGCGGCATCCGGATCACCCACGGTGCGGTGCGTCACTTAGGTCTACCTAAGCTGACCTGCGGAAATGATCACCGATCGATCAAACCGAGGCGTCCACCGGCCCCGTCGCGCACACTCGCGAAACGTGACAAAACCGCCTCCGACCAGCGCAGTAGGCGCGTGGCACGGCCTCTCTCCCCGGTGGATCCCGGGCGTCGAGGCAGGCCTCCGTGAGCCGGAACGAGACCGGCCCGGGACGGGCGGACCCGACCCCGCCCACCGAGCACCCGCGCGTCACTCCCTAGACTTCCCGCCATGCGAGTAGAGCCCGTCGTCCAGGTCCACGGCCTGGTGAAGCGCTACGGTGCGAAGACCGCGGTCGACGGACTCGACCTCACGGCTGCGCCCGGCATCACCGCGGTTCTCGGCCCGAACGGCGCCGGCAAGACCAGCACCGTCGAGACCTGCGAGGGCTATCGCAGGCCGGACGCCGGAACGGTCCGCGTCCTCGGCCTCGACCCCGTGCGGCAGGCCGCCGAGCTGCGGCCTCGGATAGGTGTGATGCTCCAGTCCGGCGGGGTGTACTCGGGCGCTCGTGCCGACGAGATGCTGCGCCATGTCGCGAAGCTGCACGCGCAGCCGCTGGACGTGGACGCGCTCATCGAGCGGCTCGGGCTCGGCAGCTGCGGCCGTACGACGTACCGGAGGCTGTCCGGCGGGCAGCAGCAGCGGCTCGCGCTCGCCATGGCCGTCGTCGGCCGCCCCGAACTGGTCTTCCTCGACGAGCCGACCGCCGGCCTCGACCCGCAGGCTCGCCGCGCCACCTGGGACCTCGTACGCGATCTGCGTGCCGACGGCGTCTCGGTCATCCTGACCACCCACTACATGGACGAGGCCGAGCAGCTGGCCGACGACGTCGCGATCATCGACGCCGGGAAGGTCATCGCGCAGGGCTCCCCCGAGGAGCTCTGCCGCGGAGGGGCCGAGAACACCCTGCGGTTCACCGGGCGCCCGGGCCTCGACATCGCTTCGCTGCTCAAGGCTCTCCCGTCGGACTGCGCCGCGGCCGAGCTGACCCCGGGTGCGTACCGCGTGTCCGGCAAGGTCGACCCGCAGCTGCTGGCCACCGTCACGTCCTGGTGCGCCCAGCACGGCGTGATGCCGGAGAAGATCTCGGTGGAGCGGCACACCCTCGAAGACGTTTTTCTGGAGCTGACCGGTAAGGAGCTGCGCTCATGACGCGGAGCCACGACCCTCTCGGCCGGGGGTCCGGGGGTTGCCCCCCGGGGAGACACAGCCTGGAGCTGACCGGTAAGGAGCTGCGCTCATGACGCGGAGCCACGACCCTCTCGGCCGGGGGTCCGGCCCGCGGCACAGCCGCAATGGGGCACAGCGCCCCCCGGGAAAGCACAGCCTCGAGCTGACAGGCAAGGAGCTGCGCGGATGAGCGCCGGAACCGAAGCGCGGGCGACGAGCGCCGGTACGTACGCCCCGAGGCCCGGAGCGGCTTCGCTGCCGCGGATGATCGCGGCCCAGGCTGCGCTCGAGACGAAGATGCTGCTGCGCAACGGTGAGCAGCTGCTGCTCACCGTCGTCATTCCGACGCTGCTCCTCGTCCTCTTCAGCACGGTCGACATCGTCGACACTGGCGACGGCAAGGCCGTGGACTTCCTGGCACCCGGTGTCCTCGCGCTCGCGGTGATGTCGACGGCGTTCACCGGGCAGGCGATCGCGACCGGATTCGAGCGGCGGTACGGCGTCCTGAAGCGGCTCGGTACGTCGCCGTTGCCGCGTTGGGGACTGATGGCCGCGAAGACCTTGTCCGTGCTGGTCACCGAGGTGTTGCAGGTGGTCCTGCTGACGGTGATCGCCGTCTCGCTGGGCTGGTCGCCGCAGGGCAACCCCCTCGCCGTACTGCTCCTGCTGATCCTGGGCACGGCGGCCTTCTCCGGCCTCGGCCTGCTGATGGCGGGCACGCTGAAGGCGGAGGCGACCCTGGCCGCCGCCAACCTGGTCTTCCTGCTGCTGCTGGTCGGCGGCGGCGTGATCGTCCCGCTCGACAAGTTCCCGGACGCCATGCAGTCGGTGCTCGGCCTGCTGCCGATCTCGGCTCTGTCGGACGGGCTGCGGGATGTGCTTCAGCACGGGGCCGGGATGCCGTGGGGCGACCTTGGGATCCTGGCGGTGTGGGCGGTCGTCGGGCTGGGGGCGGCGGGGAAGTTCTTCCGCTGGGAGTGACCCTTTCTGCCCGTCCGGTGAGTGACTCTTTCAGCCCGTCCGGCGTTTGAGGACGAGCCCGAAGGGCGATCCCGGGGGTCCAGGGGGCGGAGCCCCCTGGTTACGGGAAGGGGCGGGACTGGGGGAAAGAGCATCAGCGTCGACGGGCGGCCGGGATCGCCAGCAGAGCGACGGCGCAGACAAGCGCGGCTGCAGCGAACACGTAGAACACCGTGGCCGGCCCCAATGCGGCGTCCAGAATCCACCCACCCAGCAGCGGTGCCACGATCGCGCCGCCACGCCCGAAGCCGGAGACGCAGCCCAGCGCGGTGGCGCGGGCCGACGCCGGATAGCTGGATGCGACCCAGTCGTTGAGCATCGTCAGCGCCGACTGCGCGCCGACGCCGGCGAGCGCGGTGACGCCGAGGATCACGCCCGTGCTGCCGCCCTGCGACAGGGCAAGGACGGCGACCGCGGCGAGCACGGCGCTGCCGGCGGTGACCAGTCGCGGTCCGATCCGGTCGGCGAGGACGGCGAGCGCGAACGAGCCGACGACGGCACCGAGGTTGAGGACCAGCGTGAAGCGCAGGGCAGAGCCGAGCGGGTAGTCCATCTCGCGCATCAGCTGGGTGAGCCAGGTGTTGAGGCCGTACCAGGCCAGCAGAACCGCGAAGTTGGCGACGGTGAACAGGATGGTGTGCCGGGCGTATGCGCTGGAGAGCACGGTCCGGACACCGGCCGCCTCGCCGTCGCGGGCGGCCTCGCGCGCAGCCTCGTCGGCGGATTCGCGTGCGCCCTCGCGGACGGCCTCGTCGGCGGCTTCGCGCGCGGGCTCGTGCATGACCGCGGCGGCGGGCCGGGCCCCAGGCCGGGAATCCGGCAGCAGGTAGTACGCGACGGCGAACACGATCACCGACAGGGCACCGCCGACGCCGAACAGACCACGCCAGCCCAGGCCTTCACCCCAGACAGTCGCGGTCAGCGCGGCCAGGACCCCGCCGACGGGGATCCCGGCGAGCACCACGGTCGCCACCAGCGCGGAACGGCCGCGCGGCGCATACTCCTTGCTCAGCGCCACACACGACGGCATCACACCGCCCATGCCGATGCCCGCGAGCAGCCGGAACAGGCCGAACTGCCAGGGCTGCGCGGCGAGCGCGCAGGCCACCGTGAACACGGTGAAGACGGTGCCCGAGGCCAGCAGGAGACGGCGCCTGCCGAGCCTGTCGGCGAGCGGCCCGCAGATCAGGGCGCCGATGAGCATGCCCGCATACGCGAGGCTGCCGAGGGTGCCGGCGAGGGATTTGTCGAGCCCCAGTGAGCCGTCACCGAGCATCGCGGGCAGCGCCACGCCGTAGACGATGAGGTCGAAGCCCTCCACGGTGATCGCCGCCGTGCACAGGGCGACGACCGCCCACGTCAGTGCGCGTGAGCGCGGCGGGGCGGAGGGGCTGGTGGCGGGAACCTGAGCGTCGATGGTCATGCGGCCACGTCCTGTTGCGAGGAAGCAGGGAAACGGCAGGCCGCGGTTCACGGTCTGCCGGTGTCCCTCCGGCGGCACGCGGACGGCCTGTCGGTGACCGGGATGGAATCAGCGTGGTTACGCAGAGAGCAACATGTAACGGGCATACGTTCCGCAGGGCGGAATCATGGCCACTACCGCTTGCGCGGGGGCAGGGACGTCAGAACGCCGCCTCCATCCGCCGTACCGCCTCCAGCAGCACTCCCGCCGCCTCATTCAGATGCGCACGGGTGAAGCGCAGCGAGGGCGCCGACACGGTGAGCGCGGCGACGGCACGCCCGCCGGGCTCGCGGACGGCGGCGCCCACCGCGGAGAGTCCCCGCTCGGTGTCGCCGATGTTGATCGCATAGCCCCGACGGCGTACCGCCGCGAGCCGCCGGTGCAGCGTCTCGGGGTCCGTCTCCTCGCCCTGGTCGCCCTTACCCCCGTAGATATCGGCGAGTTCGGCGACGCTCAGCTCGGCGAGCAGCGCCTTGCCGGCCGAGGCGAGATGCGCGGGCAGGACGGCGCCCGCACGGCTGCCGACGCGCAGCGCGTGGGTGCCTTCGATGCTGTGCAGGAAGCGCGCCTCGGCCCCGGAGCGCACCACGAGGTGCACGGTTTCACCGAGCTTGCCGTTGAGCCACAGCATGTGCGGCCGCGCGGTCTCGACGAGTTCGTAGTCGGAGCGCTGCGACATGCCGAGGCGGTAGAGGGCGGGGCCGGGCCGGTACGCCTTGTCGGCGCCCTGCACCGCGAAGCCGCGGCCGCGCAGGGTCGCGAGCAGCCGGTGTGCGGTGGAGCGGGCCACGCCGAGGTGGTCGGCGGCGTCACTGAGCCGGAGACGGCCGTTCTTGCGGAGCAGGAGCAGCAGCGTCAGAGCGTTGTCGACGGATTCCAGGCCGGGGGCATGGTGCGCGTCGGAAGCGTTCGCGGCGTCGGCGGCCGCGTCGGTCGATGCCCCTGGGGCCGTTCCGGTTCTTGTACCGGTCGATGCGTCGGCGGGTGTCCGAGAGTTCCTGGAGTTCCTCACAGCGGAATTCTAGACCGCTACGTGTTCCGCAGAAGAAAACTCCCCCTATGGTCATCGCCATGCGAGACAGCGCCGTCCGCAACCGGCGGCGCCCGTAGGAGAAAGGGACGTGTCCTCATGTCCGGACAGGAAGCGGCCGCCGAGCCGCAGGACCCCAGGCTCACCGAGCTCTACAAGGAGTTCGACGCGCTCGGGCTGATCCCGCTGTGGACCGAGCGCGAGGATCTGATGCCGCTGCACCCCAAGCCGGCCGCGATCCCGCACCGCTGGCGCTGGGCCGAGCTGTACGCCACCGCCGTCAAGGCGGGCGAGCTGGTGCCGGTCGGCCGGGGCGGCGAGCGCCGTGCGATCTCCCTCTCGAACCCGGGGCTGCACGGCCTGCCGCACGCCACCCCGACGCTGTGGGCGGCGATCCAGTACCTCGGCCCGAACGAGGTCGCGCCGGTCCACCGCCACGCCCAGAACGCGTTCCGCTTCGTCCTGGAGGGCGAGGGCGTGTGGACGATCGTCGACGGCGACCCGGTCGCGATGCGCCGTGGCGACCTGCTGCTGACGCCGGGCTGGGCCTGGCACGGCCACCACAACACCACCGACCAGCCGATGGCATGGCTCGACGGCCTGGACATCCCGCTGTCCTCCGCGCTGAACACGGAGTTCTTCGAGTTCGGCCCGAACACGCTGGACGACCGCTCGACGCCCGAGCTCTCCAAGGCGGAGCGGATCTGGGGCCACCCGGGTCTGCGCCCGCTGTCCGGCCTCGCCGACACCCCCAAGTCGCCGCTCGCCGCCTACCGCTGGGAGCACACCGACGCCGCCCTCGCCGGCCAGTTGGAGCTGGAGGCCGAGGGCCACGAGGGCGTCACCGCCCACCCGGGCCACGCGGCGATCCGCTTCTCCAACCCGACCACCGGCGCCGACGCGCTGCCCACCATCCGTACGGAGATGCACCGGCTGCGCGCCGGGGCTGCTGTCCCCGCGTCCCGCGAGGTCGCCTCCTCCGTGTGGCAGGTCTTCGAGGGCGAGGGCGCGTTCGTCGTGAACGGCGAGCGCATCGACGTCACCCACGGCGACCTGGTCACCGTCCCGTCCTGGGCCGAGGTGTCCATCGAGGCCGGTACGGGCGAGCTCGACCTGTTCCGCTTCAGCGACGCCCCCGTCATCGAAAAGCTCCACTTCCACACCCTGCCCGCCTCGGTCGCCGAAAGGACCACCCACTGATGAAGCTCGCCACCATCCGCACCGCCGGAACCACCGCCGCCGTACGCATCGACGGCGACACCGCGGTCGAGACGGGCCACGCCGACCTGGGCGCCCTGCTCGCCGACCCGAACTGGAAGGAGACCGCAGCCGCGGCCTCCGGCGCCACGCACGCCGTCGACTCCCTCGACTACGCGCCGGTCGTCCCCAACCCGGGCAAGATCATCTGCGTCGGCCTCAACTACCGGAACCACATCCTCGAGATGGGCCGCGAGCTGCCGCAGTACCCCACGCTGTTCGCCAAGTACCCGGAGGCGCTCGTCGGCCCGTACGACGAGGTCGTGCTGCCCGCCGCGTCCGACGCGATCGACTGGGAGGCCGAGCTCGCCGTCGTCATCGGCGCCCCGGTCCGCCACGCCGACAAGGAGACCGCGGCCGCCGCGATCGCGGGCTACTCGGTCCTCAACGACGTGACCGCCCGCGACTGGCAGTACCGCTCCCCGATGTGGCTGCAGGGCAAGACCTTCGAGGCCACCACGCCCTTCGGCCCGGTCCTGGTCACGCCGGACGAGGCCGAGCCCGCGTCGGGTCTCACCCTCACCGGCGCCGTCGACGGCGAGACCGTGCAACAGGCCGACACCTCGGACCTGGTCTTCGACGCGGCGACCCTGGTGTCGTACATCTCGACGATCCTCACCCTCAAGCCGGGCGACGTGATCGCCACCGGCACCCCGGGCGGCGTGGGCCACGCCCGCAAGCCGCAGCGGTACCTGGCCGACGGCCAGACGCTGACCACCTCGGTGTCCGGGATCGGCGAGCTGCGCAACGTGTGCCGCGCGGAGAAGACCGATGGCTGAGCGAGGCTTCGCGCGCACGCTCGGCTGGGTGCACGAGGGCTCGGCGCTCTTCCACAAGCGCCTGGACGAGCTGGGCGAGGCGGCGGCCGAAGGGCCGTCGCTGCTGCCCGGCTGGTCCCGGGCCCACGTCCTGACGCATCTCGCGCGGAACGCGGACGCCCTGGTCAACCTGCTGACCTGGGCCCGCACCGGGGTCGAGACGCCGATGTACCCCAACCCCGAGTCGCGCCTCGACGACATCGAGCAGGGCGCCCGCCGCCCGGCCTCCGTGGTCCTCATGGACTTCCGGGACGCCGACGCCCGGCTGCTCGCCGCCATCGACGCGCTGCCCTCCGGCGCCTGGGAGTCCATCGTCCGCAGCGCGCTGGGCCGCACCATCCCCGCGAGCGAGGTGCCGTGGATGCGCACGCGCGAGATCTGGGTGCACCTGGTGGACCTCGGCGCGGGCGACGACACCGGCGCGTTCCCGGCCGACCTGGTCGACGCGCTGCTCGCCGAGGTGTCCGCGACGGTCGGCGCCAAGGACGACTGCCCCGCGGTGCTGCTGCGGCCCACCGACCGGGACGGTGCCGAGTACCGCCTTGGCCCGGACGGCGCGGAGCCGGAGGTCGTGGCCGCACCGGCCGCCGGGCTGTGCGCCTGGCTGCTGGGCCGCGACACGGCGGGCGCCCGCACGGCCCGGGGCTCCGCTCAGGCGGTACTGCCCCGCTGGCTCTGAACGAGCGCGCGAACGAGCCGAACAGCGAGGGCTCGTACACCCCCACAAGAGCCGGCGAGCGTCAAGCTCGCGGACGAGCCCTCGCACGATCTTGCAAAGGAGCAAGCAAGCTAATGAGCAGCCTGAGCAGCCCCGACAGGCTCATCGTCATCGGCGGCGGCATCGGCGGCGTGGCGACGGCCCTCGCGGCGCGTCGCGCGGGCCGCGAGGTGACGGTGCTGGAGCAGGCGCCCGCCTTCACGGAGGTCGGCGCCGGCCTGCAGATGGCACCCAACGCCACCCGCGTACTGCGGGACCTCGGCGTCCTCGACCAGGTCGTCGAGGCGGGTGTGCTCCCCGAGCACCTCGTCTTCCACAACGCGGTCGACGGCAAGGAGCTGACGCGGGTCCGCCTGGACGCCGCGTACGAGGAGCACTTCGGCGGCCCGTACGTCGTCGTCCACCGCAGCGACCTGCTGGACATCCTGGTCCGGGCCGCCCACGAGGCGGGCGTGGAGCTGCTGACCGGACAGCGCGTCGAGGACATCGAGCAGCACCCCGGATCGGTCACGGTCCGCACGGCCGACGGCACCGAGCACACGGGCGCCGCGGCCGTCGCCGCCGACGGTCTGCACTCGCGTACGCGCACCCTGTTCGCCGACGACGAGCCCATCCAGTCCGGCTACGTCGCCTACCGCGGCACCATCCCGATCGAGGACGTGCAGGGCGGCGAGAACCTGCGCGACGTCCTCGTCTGGATGGGCCCGAAGCTGCACCTCGTGCAGTACCCGCTGCGCTCCGGCGCCCTCTACAACCAGGTCGCCGTCTTCCGCAGCCCCGGCTTCGACCGCGGCGAGGAGAAGTGGGGCGGACCGGAGGAGATGGAGCAGGTCTTCACGGCCGCCTGCGAGCCGGTGCGCCGGGCACTGCCGGGACTGGGACGGCAGCGGTGGTGGCCGATGGCCGACCGTGAGCCGATCTCCTGCTGGACGAAGGACCGGATCGCCCTGCTCGGCGACTCCGCCCACCCGATGCTCCAGTATCTGGCGCAGGGCGCCTGCCAGGCATTGGAGGACGCGGCCACGCTGGCCTCCGCGGCCACCCGGCACACGGCCGCCGACGGTACGGTCGCCTGGCCGTCGGCCCTGGAGGAGTACGCCGCGGAGCGGGCGCCTCGCACCGCGCGCGTGCAGTCCACCGCCCGTATCTGGGGTGAGATGTGGCACGTCGAGGGCGTCGCCGCGCTGCTGCGCGACGAGGTGTTCCGGGGGCGCGCCGCCGACGATCTCAGCGCCGCCGAGTGGCTGTGGGGCCGCCGAGCAGCGTGAATTCGGCCTGGAGCGGGGTCCGGTGTGTGCCGGGCCCCGCTCTTCGCTGCCCGCAGATGGTCTGTCCCGACATTGCCCACCCGCGTGAATTCATGCACAAGCTCGGCCCTAGCATGGGCGCGTGCCAAAAGTGACCCGAGCCGATGCCGTTCAAGCCCTGCGCAACCCGCTGGCCTACATCGCCGACCGCTGGACCCCGGAGCCCCGGACCGTTCAGCGCGCGGCCCTGTCCGCCGTCATCATGATGGTGGTCATCGTGGTCACCGGCGGCGCGGTACGGCTGACCGGCTCGGGCCTCGGCTGCCCGACCTGGCCCAAGTGCACCGACGACTCGCTCACCGCGACCAGCGAGATGGGCATGCACGGCGCCATCGAGTTCGGCAACCGCATGCTCACCTACGTGCTGTGCGCCGCGGTCGGCTGGGCGATCATCGCCGCGCGCTCGCAGAAGCCGTGGCGGCGGAGCCTCACACAGCTCGGCTGGGCGCAGTTCTGGCTGGTCATGGGCAATGCGATCCTCGGCGGCATCGTCGTCCTCGTGGGCCTCAACCCGTACACGGTCGCCGCGCACTTCCTGCTCTCCTCCGCGCTGATCGCGGTCGCCACGGTGATGTGGCAGCGCACCCGCGAGGGCGACGCCGCTCCCCGCCCCCTTGTCGGCAAGCCTGTCCGGCAGATGGTGTGGGTCCTGGTCGCCGTCTCCGTACTGCTGATCATGGTCGGCACGGCAGTCACCGGCGCGGGCCCGCACGCGGGCGACTCGAGCGACGTGCCGCGCATGCCGCTCGACTGGGAGGCCGTCACCAAGTTCCACGCCGTCCTGGCCTGGATCGTCGTGACCCTCACCTTCGCCCTGTGGTTCGTCCTCAAGGCGGTCGACGCCCCCCGGGGCCCTCTGGCGCGGACCCGGGACCTGTTCCTGATCCTGCTCGCCCAGGGCCTGATCGGCTACGTCCAGTACTTCACGGACCTCCCCGAGGCCCTGGTGGCCATGCACATGCTGGGCTCGGCCGTCATGTGGATCGCGGTGCTGCGTGTCCTGCTGTCACTGCGCGAGCGGCCCGTCGAGGAGCCGGCGGCCGAGGCCCCGGCCGCACGGCACGCGGTCGCATCGCCCGCCTCCTGAACGGAACGGCCCCCCGGCCTGCGCACGTCCGGCCTGCGCAGGCCTGATCCGGATCCGGCCATTCTTGCCGGGCGTTCTGCCGAATACGCGCGTCCGCTCCCACCATGAGATCGCGTCGAGATCGCATCGGACTACAGGGGGGCGGACGGGACATGGGTGCATGCTCCGGCGAGAACCTAGCCGCGTGCTTTCACATCAAGGGCAAGGCCCTGGCCGAGGCCGGTTATGAGATGCCGCTGAGGCGCAACCAGCTGGCGACAACGGGATACGCGGCTGCGGTACTGATCGCGGCAGTCGCTCTGATCCCCTTGTTCAGTGACTTCAGTTGGGGACGGCTCGGAATGGCGGTCCTGCTTCTCCCTACCGCCCTGGTCGTTGCCGCCGTGGCGCAACGGAATCGAGACCAGGCGGCTCGGTTCGATGAGCGGGTGCGCGGCACCGGCTCCAGCGAGGGCCCGGACATACGTCACTGCGGGGGTTGTAGCCACGTCCTCGAACGCGGGAGCGACGGCAGCATCACTGGGGCAACGCACCGCGACGGTTACAAGAAATGGGCGGAGAAGACAATGCACGCCCGTTTCGCTCCGCCCAAGGCCTCGGACAGCAAGGAGGACTCAGGCTGAGCCGCGGATGGGAGGGGCGTGGGAGGGGCGCTCACCCCAACCCGTACACCCGCCGCGCATTCCCCGCCGCGATCAGCCCCGCCACCCGCTGCGCATCCGTCAGCGACCACGCCCCCTCGGCGACCCACCCGCCGAGCACCCTGCTCAGCGCCTCCCGGAAAAGGCGTGCCGCCACCACATGGAGTTCGGGCAGGGCATGTGCGCCGCTGGAGAACAGGAGCTTGCCGAAGGGGGCGAGCTCCAGGATCTCCGCGAGGACGGTGGCGGCCCGTGCTCCGGTGCGGACGAGGGCAGCGCCCAGGTCGGCGTAGACGTGCGGGAAGACCGCAGCCAGGTGGGCCGTGTGCCGGTGGTACGGATAGCCGTGCAGCAGCACCAGATCGGTGCCGAGTCCGGCCGTGGCCCGTACGAAGTCTGTCAGCAGGGCCGGGTCGGTGCGGTCGACGCGCATGCCCGGCTCTGCGAGACCGGCGTGCAGCTGCAGCGGGCGGCCCGAGGCGACGGCCATCCACAGCAGATGCCGCAGCAGTACCTGGTCGGTGAGGGTGCCGCCCACCCGGCGGCCGGCGAGCCAGCGGCCGGCGGCGCCGCGCACCTCTCCGGGGCCGGGCGGTTCGGGGGCGAGCGCCAGACCGTTGCGTACGCCCGCGACCGAGGTGAAGGCGACGGAGTGCGCGGCGGCCGCGTGCACCGACTCGGCGAGATTGGCCAGGAACGACGCCACGCTGCCGGAGGTGTCCGCGACCTGCTCGGCGAGCAGCTCGAGGCGGATGATCTCGTGCGCCTCGGCGTTTCCGGCGGCGGCCATCTCTCGGGGGCCGCTCAGATCCCCCGGCAGCCCGGTGTCCACGAGATACGTCGTGATGCCGCTGCCTCGCAGCAGCCTGCGCCCCGCCTCGAGCACGCCGATCTCGCGCCGCCGCGCGAGATAGCGGGCCGGTTCACAGTGCGGTTCGAGGTCGAGCAGCGGCGGGCACCAGCGGCGTACGGCGAACCCGGTCTGGGTGTCGAAGAACGTGGTGCCGGGGGCGGGTAAGCCCTCGCCCCGGCCGAGCCGGGCCTCGAAGGTGCCGAGCCCCAGTTCCGTACGCAGCACGCCATGGCAGTACTGGTCCACCAGCGACGGCGTTTCGATCATCCGGATCCCCCGAGAAGTAGACCGCGCCTACACGGTCCTAACGGGTGAACCGGCCTCCAGGTGTTGCCCTGACCATGATCAGTTGGGCCCCCGAGGCTCTTCGGCCGCGGCGGGGCCACCGCCGCGGCCGGGACTTCAGACAGGCCCGGCCGGTTCAGCCGTTGCTGGGCCCGCCGAGCTGGATCCCCGCCATGCGCGTCCACTCGTACGGCCCGGTCTTCACCTTCGCCGCGAACTCACCGTCGAAGGCCTCGTGGCGGGTGATTCCGGACTTCTCGACGGCTCGCTCCGCGATCTCGTACGTGGGGGCCACCAGGTCGCCCCAGCCGCCGTCCTCACCGACGAGGACGATGCGGGCGCCCTTCTGCCCGATGTAGGCGACCTGTCCCTCGGCGCCGCCGTGCGCCTTGGCGAAGGCGCCGATCTCCTTGGCGAGCTTGGCCGTCTTGCGCTCGGCCCTGGCGGCCTGGCTGCGGTCGCCGGTCGCGCCGCCGGGCTTCTCGCTGCTCTCGTCAACCTGCTGGGTCTCTGCCATGGCCCGATGCTACCTACCGGTAGATCAACTGACGACGGGCGGGCCGCGTGGCCTTGACCACGCACCCGCCCGCCGGACGGTCAGCTATGTGAGAAGCGGCAGCGGCTACCGCAGGAACGGGTCCACCGCGACCGCCACGAACAGCAGCGACACATAGGTGATGGACCAGTGGAACAGGCGCATCTCCTTGAGCTTGCCGCCCGTGACCTCGGCGTGGGCGCGCGCCTGCAGCGCGTGGGCCTCCCACAGCCACCAGCCGCCCGTCACCAGGGCCACCACCGTGTAGAACCAGCCGGTGTAGCCGAGCGGCTGCAGCAGCAAGGATGCGGCGACCATCACCCAGCTGTAGACGACGATCTGCCGGGCGACCACCTTGTTCGAGGCGATGACCGGAAGCATCGGCACGCCCACGCGCGCGTAGTCCTCCTTCACCTTCATCGACAGCGGCCAGTAGTGCGGCGGCGTCCAGAAGAAGATGACGAGGAAGAGGATGACGGCGGCGTACGACAGGGAGTTCGTGACCGACGACCAGCCGATGAGGACGGGCATGCAGCCGGCGATGCCGCCCCACACGATGTTCTGCGCGGTACGCCGCTTCAGGATCATCGTGTAGACGACGACGTAGAACAGCAGGGCGCCCAGCGAAAGCCACGCGGACAGCCAGTTGACGAGCAGTCCGAACCAGAGTGTGGAGACGACGGCGAGCGTGATGCCGAAGACGAGGCCCTCGCGCGGGGAGACCATGCCGGTGACCAGCGGACGCTGCGAGGTGCGGTCCATGAGCGCGTCGATGTCGCGGTCGATGTACATGTTGAGCGCGTTGGCGCCGCCCGCGGACAGATAGCCGCCGAGGCAGGTCGCGAGCACCAGCCAGAGGTCCGGCACGCCCTGCTCGGCGAGGAACATCACCGGGACCGTGGTGATGAGCAGAAGCTCGATGATCCGTGGCTTGGTCAGCGCCACGAACGCCTTGACACGGGCCCCGAACGGCCGGTGGCTCGGGCTCGTCCCGGTTACTCCCGCAGGACGGGATTCAACGGCCGTCACGCACACCCCTGACAGAGACATCCCAGCGAGCCTCGGCATGAAGGCCGGGTAAAGGCTCGCGCGTACCACGCCACTTTAGACGTTGCCCGTCCTCGCCTTCCGCGGGGGGTCGACCGTGTTGGGTAGGGGCGCTGCAACGTGCACGGATGTTCTCGAATGAGCATTCAAATGAGCGGCTCCGTATTCACCTGCTGAATACGGAATACGGCCTCGGCGATGCGGATACCCGCGGGGCCCGGCAGTCTGGAATGGCCCGACAAAAAGCGCCTACTCACAGCGGTAGTCTCGACACCGGCCGGCGAGTCCCGAGAGCGCCGGCATTCGACATGTACGTGTGGAGAGGAGCCCTGACCCAGGGTGAGTACCGAGCCGACCACGACAGACCTCGAGTGGACCGAGTTGGATCAGCGGGCCGTCGACACCGCCCGCATCCTGGCCGCCGACGCCGTACAGAAGGTCGGCAACGGCCATCCCGGTACGGCGATGAGCCTGGCCCCCGCCGCGTACACCCTCTTCCAGAAGGTGATGCGGCACGACCCGGCGGACACCGACTGGACGGGCCGTGACCGGTTCGTCCTGTCCGCGGGTCACTCGTCCCTGACCCTCTACACCCAGCTGTACCTCGGCGGCTTCGGCCTGGAGCTGGACGACCTGAAGGCGTTCCGCACCTGGGGCTCGAAGACCCCCGGCCACCCCGAGTACGGCCACACCAAGGGCGTGGAGACCACCACGGGCCCCCTCGGCCAGGGCGTCGCCAACGCGGTGGGCATGGCGATGGCCGCCCGCTACGAGCGCGGCCTGTTCGACCCCGAGGCGGCCCCCGGCACCTCGCCGTTCGACCACTTCGTCTACTGCATCGCCGGTGACGGCTGCCTCCAGGAGGGCATCTCCGCCGAGGCGTCCTCGCTGGCCGGGCACCAGAAGCTCGGCAATCTGATCCTGCTGTGGGACGACAACCACATCTCGATCGAGGGCGACACCGAGACCGCGGTCTCCGAGGACACCGTCAAGCGGTACGAGGCGTACGGCTGGCACGTGCAGCGGATCGCCCCGAAGCCGGACGGCGACCTCGACCCGCACGCGATCTACAACGCGATCGAGGCCGCGAAGAAGGTGACGGACAGGCCGTCGTTCATCGCGATGCGCTCGATCATCGCCTGGCCCGCCCCGCACGCGCAGAACACCGAGGCCGCGCACGGCTCGGCGCTGGGCGACGAGGAGGTCGCCGCCACCAAGCGTGTCCTGGGCTTCGACCCGGAGAAGTCCTTCGAGGTCACCGACGAGGTCCTGGCCCACACCCGCCAGGCGCTTGACCGCGGCCGCGAGGCCAAGGCGAAGTGGGAGAAGTCGTTCCAGGAGTGGCGCAGCGCCAACCCGGAGCGCGCCGCGGAGTTCGACCGCATCGCCGCGGGCGAGCTGCCCGCGGGCTGGGAGGAGAAGCTCCCGGTCTTCGAGGAGGGCAAGGCCGTGGCCACCCGTGCCGCGTCCGGCAAGGTGCTGCAGGCCCTGGGTGCGGTGATCCCGGAGCTGTGGGGCGGCTCGGCCGACCTGGCCGGCTCCAACAACACCACGATCGACAAGAACTCCTCGTTCCTGCCCGCGGACAACCCGCTGCCGGAGGCCGATCCGTACGGCCGCACCATCCACTTCGGCATCCGCGAGCACTCCATGGCCGCGGAGATGAACGGCATCGCGCTGCACGGCAACACGCGTATCTACGGCGGCACCTTCCTGGTGTTCTCCGACTACATGCGCAACGCCGTCCGCCTGTCCGCGCTGATGCACGTGCCGGTGACGTACGTGTGGACGCACGACTCCATCGGTCTCGGTGAGGACGGCCCCACGCACCAGCCGGTCGAGCACCTCGCCTCGCTGCGCGCCATCCCGGGCCTGAACATCGTCCGTCCCGCCGACGCCAACGAGACCGCGATCGCCTGGCGGGAGATCCTCAAGCGCTGGACGAAGGAGTTCGGCAAGGGCGCCCCGCACGGCCTGGCGCTGACCCGCCAGGGTGTGCCGGTCTACGAGCCCAACGAGGATGCGGCGCGCGGCGGTTACGTCCTGTTCGACGCCGAGGGCGGCGACGCTCAGGTGGTCCTGATCGCGACCGGCTCCGAGGTGCACGTAGCCGTCGAGGCCCGTGAGCAGCTGCAGGCCGCCGGCGTCCCCACCCGCGTGGTGTCGATGCCGTGCGTGGAGTGGTTCGAGCAGCAGGACCAGGGGTACCGGGACAGCGTCCTGCCGCCTTCGCTGAAGGCCCGCGTCGCCGTCGAGGCCGGCATCGGTCTGACCTGGCACCGGTACGTCGGTGACGCCGGCCGCATCGTTTCGCTGGAGCACTTCGGCGCGTCGGCCGACGGCAAGGTTCTCTTCCGCGAGTTCGGCTTCACTCCCGAGAACGTGGCCGCCGCCGCGCGGGAATCCATCGACGCCGCCCAGCGCTGACGCTTATATACGACCAAGTAGGAGATGCATTTTCCATGACAGACGCACTCAAGCGCCTCTCCGATGAAGGCGTCGCGATCTGGCTGGACGACCTGTCCCGCAAGCGGATCACGTCCGGAAACCTCGCGGAACTGATCGACCAGCAGCACGTCGTGGGCGTGACGACCAACCCGTCGATCTTCCAGAAGGCGATCTCGTCGGGTGACGGCTACGAGCAGCAGCTCGCGGACCTCGCCGCCCGCAAGGTCACCGTCGAGGAAGCCATCCGCATGATCACCACCGCGGATGTGCGGGACGCCGCCGACATTCTGCGGCCGGTCTTCGACGAGACCGGCGGTCAGGACGGCCGGGTCTCGATCGAGGTGGACCCGCGCCTGGCCCACAACACCGCGGCGACGATCGCCGAGGCCAAGCAGCTCGCCTGGCTGGTGGACCGACCCAACACGCTGATCAAGATCCCGGCCACCAGGGCGGGTCTCCCGGCCATCACCGAGGTGATCGGCCTGGGCATCAGCGTCAACGTCACGCTGATCTTCTCGCTGGAGCGCTACCGCGAGGTCATGGACGCCTACCTGGCGGGCCTGGAGAAGGCCAAGGCCGCGGGCCTCGACCTCTCCAAGATCCGCTCGGTCGCGTCGTTCTTCGTGTCCCGCGTGGATACCGAGATCGACAAGCGGCTTGACGCGCTGGGCACCCCGGAGGCCAAGGAGGCCCGCGGCAAGGCGGCGCTCGCCAACGCCCGCCTGGCCTTCCAGGCGTACGAGGAGGTCTTCTCCTCGGACCGCTGGGCGGCGCTCGACAAGGCCGGCGCCAACCGGCAGCGTCCGCTGTGGGCCTCCACCGGTGTGAAGGACCCGGCGTACAAGGACACCCTGTACGTCGACGACCTGGTCGCCCCGGGCACGGTCAACACCATGCCGGAGGCCACGCTCGAGGCGGTCGCCGACCACGGACAGATCACCGGCAACACCATCGCCGGCACCTACGAGCAGGCCCGCGCCGACCTCGACGCCCTCGAGCGGCTCGGCATCTCGTACGACGACGTGGTGCAGGTCCTCGAGGACGAGGGCGTCGAGAAGTTCGAGTCGTCCTGGAACGACCTGCTCAAGTCGACCGAGGCGGAGCTTCAGCGCCTCGCCCCCTCGGAGGGCTGACGCCTTGACCGCAGTACACGGAGCGAATCCGCTCCGTGACCCCGCAGACCGACGGCTCCCGCGTATCGCGGGGCCGTCGGGCCTGGTCATTTTCGGTGTCACGGGCGATTTGTCACGCAAAAAGTTGATGCCTGCCGTCTACGATCTCGCGAACCGCGGACTGCTTCCCCCGGGGTTCTCGCTCGTCGGCTTCGCCCGCCGCGAGTGGCAGGACGAGGACTTCGCGCAGGTCGTCCACGACGCCGTCAAGCAGCACTCGCGCACCCCCTTCCGCGAGGAGGTGTGGCAGCAGCTCATACAGGGGATGCGGTTCGTCCAGGGCGACTTCGACGACGACACCGCCTTCGAGCAGCTGCGCGCCACGATCCAGGAGCTGGACAAGGCGCAGGGCACCGGCGGGAACTTCGCCTTCTACCTCTCCGTACCCCCCAGGTTCTTCCCGCAGGTCGTCCAGCAGCTGAAGAAGCACGGACTGGCCGACCAGCAGAACGGCTCCTGGCGCCGCGCGGTCATCGAGAAGCCCTTCGGGCACGATCTGGCCTCCGCCAAGGAACTCAACTCGATCGTCCACGAGGTCTTCGCCCCGGAGCAGGTCTTCCGGATCGACCACTACCTGGGCAAGGAGACCGTCCAGAACATTCTGGCGCTCCGTTTCGCCAACACCCTCTTCGAGCCGATCTGGAACCGGTCGTACGTCGACCATGTGCAGATCACGATGGCCGAGGACATCGGCATCGGCGGCCGCGCCGGCTACTACGACGGCATCGGCGCCGCCCGTGACGTCATCCAGAACCACCTGCTCCAGCTCCTCGCCCTGACGGCGATGGAGGAGCCCTCGTCCTTCGACGCGGACGCGCTGGCGGCCGAGAAGACCAAGGTGCTGGGCGCCGTGCGGCTGCCCAAGGACCTCGGCAAGGACACCGTGCGCGCCCAGTACAAGGCCGGCTGGCAGGGTGGCGCGAAGGTCATCGGCTATCTGCAGGAAGACGGCATCGACCAGCAGTCGAAGACCGACACCTACGCGGCGATCAAGCTCGGGGTCGACAACCGCCGCTGGGCGGGCGTCCCCTTCTATCTCCGTACGGGCAAGCGCCTGGGCCGCCGGGTCACCGAGATCGCGGTCGTCTTCCAGCGCGCGCCGCACTCCCCCTTCGACCACACGGCGACGGAGGAGCTCGGGCAGAACGCCCTGGTCATCCGCGTCCAGCCGGACGAGGGCGTGACGGTGCGGTTCGGCTCCAAGGTGCCGGGCACCTCGATGGAGGTCCGGGACGTGTCGATGGACTTCGCGTACGGCGAGTCCTTCACGGAGTCCAGCCCCGAGGCGTACGAGCGGCTGATCCTCGACGTCCTGCTCGGCGACGCCAACCTCTTCCCGCGCACCGAGGAGGTCGAGCTGTCCTGGAAGATCCTCGACCCGATCGAGGAGTACTGGGACGACAACGGCAAGCCCGCGCAGTACCCCGCGGGCACGTGGGGCCCCGTCGAGGCGGACGAAATGCTCGAACGAGACGGACGGAGCTGGCGTCGGCCATGAACATCGACCTCACGAACACCACCGCCAGCAAGATCAACAAGGCGCTCATCGAGGGCCGCCGCGCGATCGGCACCCCGGCCGTCGGCATGGTCCTCACGCTCGTCATCGTCACCGACGAGGAGAACGCCTACGACGCCCTGAAGGCGGCCAGCGAGGCCTCCCGCGAGCACCCCTCGCGCACCCTGGTCGTGATCAAGCGCGTCTCGCGCTCGCCCCGCGACCGTACGAGCTCGCGGCTGGACGCCGAGGTGCGGGTCGGCGCGGACGCGGGCACCGGCGAGACGGTCGTGCTGCGGCTGTACGGCGAGGTCGTGAACCACGCCCAGTCGGTGGTGCTGCCGCTGCTTCTGCCGGACGCCCCGGTCGTCGTCTGGTGGCCGGTCAACCCGCCGCTCGACCCGGCGAACGACCCGCTCGGCGCCCTCGCCCAGCGCCGGGTCACCGACACCTACGCCGCCGAGCAGCCCGTGAAGGAGCTGAGCGCCCGGGCCGAGGCGTACACGCCGGGCGACACGGATCTGTCGTGGACCCGCATCACCCCCTGGCGGTCGATGCTGGCCGCCGCCCTGGACCAGGTGACCTGCGAGGTCACGTCGGTCGAGGTCGAGGGCGAGGAGTTCAACCCGAGCTGCGAGCTGCTCGCCATGTGGCTCGCGGACCGGCTGGACGTCCCGGTCCGGCGGTCGGCGTCGTCCGGCCCGGGCCTGACGGCCGTGCGGATGGGCACGAGCTGCGGCTCGATCGTGCTGGACCGCGCGGACGGTTCGCTCGCGACCCTGTCCATCGAGGGCCAGCCCGACCGTGCGGTGGCGCTCCAGCGGCGCGACACGGCCGAGCTGATCGCGGAGGAGCTGCGCCGGCTCGACCCGGACGACACGTATGCGTCGGCACTCAAGTACGGGGTGGAGCGGCTGGCCGGTCCGTCGTCGGAGTCGGCGGAGGCCGAGGATGTGCCGTCCACGGCCGCCGAGCCCACCGTGACGGCGGAGGCACCCGCCAAGCCCGAGGCGCCCGCCAAGGGCCCGGCCAAGAAGACGACGAGCAAGGCCCCGGCGAAGAAGGCGGCCGCGAAGTGACCATCGCACCGCAGCTCGTCGTGCATCGCGACAAGGAGCTGATGGCACAGGCCGCGGCGGCCCGGCTGATCACGAAGATCGTGGACGCCCAGGCCGCCCGCGGCTTCGCCTCGGTGGTCCTCACCGGCGGGCGCAACGGCAACGGCCTGCTGGCCGCGCTGGCCGCCGCACCCGCCCGGGACGCCGTCGACTGGGGCCGCCTCGACCTGTGGTGGGGCGACGAGCGGTTCCTGCCCGAGGGCGACCCCGACCGCAATGTCACGCAGGCCCGCGAGGCCCTCCTCGACGCTGTCCCGCTGGACCCCAAGCGTGTCCACGCCATGCCGGCTTCCGACGGGCCGTACGGCAACGACGCGGATGCGGCAGCGGCGGCCTACGCGGCCGAACTCGCCGCCGCGGCAGGCCCGGAGGACCACGGTCCGGTCCCGTCCTTCGACGTCCTGATGCTCGGCGTCGGCCCGGACACACACGTCGCGTCGCTCTTCCCCGAGCTTCCGGCGGTCCGCGAGACGGAACGCACGGTCGTCGGCGTACACGGCGCCCCGAAGCCCCCGCCGACGCGAATCACCCTCACCCTGCCCGCAATCCGGGCGGCGCGTGAGGTGTGGCTCCTGGCGGCGGGCGAGGACAAGGCGCAGGCCGCGGCCATCGCCCTGTCCGGGGCGGGCGAGATCCAGGCGCCCGCGGCCGGAGCGTACGGGCGCGCCCGCACGCTGTGGCTGCTGGACGCGGCGGCGGCTTCGCGGCTGCCGCGGGATCTCTATCCGCCGGCTTCGCCCTGAGCGGACCTGAGCGACAGCGCCCCGTCACCAGTACGACCTGGTGACGGGGCGCGCGCCGTGCAGGGTCACTTCACCGACCCCGCCATCACCCCCTGTACGAAGTGCCTCTGGAAGGCGAAGAAGACCACCACCGGCACGATCAGCGAGAGAAACGCCCCGGGCGCCAGCACGTCGATGTTGCTGCCGAACTGGCGGATCTGGGACTGAAGTTCCACGGTGAGCGGCTGCGACGAGCTGTCCGCGAACAGCAGGGCCACCAGCATGTCGTTCCACACCCACAGGAACTGGAAGATCGCCAGGCTGGCGATGGCCGGGCGGCCCACCGGGAGGACGAGCCGGATGAAGATCCGCCACTCGGTGCCGCCGTCCATGCGTGCCGCCTCCAGCATTTCGCGCGGCATCTCGGCGAAGTAGTTGCGCAGGAGGAAGATCGCGAACGGCAGCCCGTACGCGACGTGGAAGAGCACGACGCCCGGGACCGTGCCGAACAGCCCCAGCTGGCCGAAGAGTTTGGCCACCGGCAGCAGCCCGATCTGCACGGGCACGACCAGCAGCGCCACCACGAGCAGGAACAGCGGTTCGCGGCCGGGGAAGTCCAGCCAGGCGAAGGCGTATCCGGCGAGCGCCGCGATCACGACGACCAGCGCGGTGGTCGGCACGGAGATCAGCACGGTGTTCCAGAACGCCTGGGTCATGCCCGCGTTTCCGAGCAGCGCCGTGTAGTTGTCGAAGGACAGCTGCGACGGGCTGGTCAGGGCGGTCCACCAGCCGCCGCTCGCGTTCTCCTGCGCGGAACGGAGCGAGGAGAGGAACAGCCCGGCGAGCGGCGTGAGCCAGATCAGGCCGACGACCACGAGGAACGCCTGGACCAGGCTGCTGCCGAGCCAGCGCCCGAGCCGGCCCCCGGACCGTCGGGAGGTGGACCTCCCAGGTGCGGGGACGGCCGCCGGCCCCTTCGCCAAGGTCCGCTCGTCGGGAGTGGTGACGGTCATGACTGACTCCTGCGGAAACGGCGGACGTTGAAGACCATGGCGGGGATCACAAGGAGCAGGAGCAGCACCCCGAGTGCGCTGCCCAGGCCCTGGTTGTTGCCGCCGCCGAAGGACACCAGCCACATCTGCGTGGCCAGCACGGTGGCGTCCTCCTGCACCGGTCCCGGCGCGATGATGTAGACGAGGTCGAAGACCTTCATCACGTTGATCACCAGCGTCACGAAGACCACGGTCAGCACGGGTGCGAGCAGCGGCACGGTAATCCGGCGGAACACCTGCCACTCGTTCGCGCCGTCCATCCGGGCCGCCTCGAGCGTGTCGCGCGGCAGCGCGGCGAGCCCGGCCCCGATGAGGACCATGGCGAAGCCGGTCCAGATCCACAGGTAGGCGCCGATGATGGCGGGGGTGACCAGCGCAGGACCGAGCCACGACACGCCCTCGTACGGCGGGGCGAAGTTCGCCGCGGGCAGCCGCAGGGTGTACGAACCGGCGTCCAGGCCCTGGAGGTGGAACGACCCGTCGGCCGCCGTCGTGGTGCTCGCCACGGTCTTCCCGTCGCGCACCGCCTCGACCCGCATCTTCGGCAGCCCGCTCTCGGCCTTGTCGACCTTGCCCTGCTCCCCTCCCCCACCGGGCGTGAAGTCCAGGTAGACGACGCCGCGCAGCTCGTCCCCGCCCGCCTTCCGCCCTGCCGCCTCGTACGCCTGTTCAGCCCCCGCGGGCAGTTCCTTGGGCGGTACGCCGACCAGTCCGAGGGCGACCGTGTCGCCGGGTGAGGCCGCGGCGGACGTGCGGTACGAGCCGTCCGTACTCTTCGTCAGACCCTGGCCGTCCCGGGCGCGCGCGGTCGGGTACGAGGAGGTTCCCTCGAAGGCGTCGTGCACGCCCACCACGGCCGCGTTCAGTACGCCCTTGTCGGGGTCCTCGTCGTACGCGAGGCGGAAGATGATGCCCGCCGCCAGGAACGAGACCGCCATGGGCATGAAGAGCAGCAGCTTGAACGCGGTGGCCCAGCGGACCTTCTCGACCAGGACGGCGAGGATCAGGCCGAGCCCGGTGAGCAGCACCGGGGCGACGACGACCCAGATCGCCGTGTTGCGTACGGCCTTGAGGGTGGCCGGGTCGCTGAACATCTCGGCGTAGTTCTCGACCCCGACGAACCGGGTGCCCGAGGCGTCGAAGAAGCTCCGGCCGACCGAGAACAGCACGGGGTGGACGACGAGCGCGCCGAGCAGGATCAGCGCGGGCAGGACGAACGCGACGGCGATGATCCGGGCCCGCCGCCGGGCGCGGCGCCGCGGGTCGGCGGCGCCGGGCGGGCGGGTACTCGGCGCCTTGCCTGGCGCGGTGGTGAGGGCGGTGGTCATGGCCGTCAGTCCTGGTACGCCTTGGCGGCAGCGTCCTCGAGCTCGGCCGCCGTCGCCTTCGGGTCGGACGGGTCGCGCAGGAAGTCCTGAAGGAGCTTCCACTCGCCCGTGCCCTTGGTGCCTCCGAAGGCCGCGGGGGCCTGGTCGGACATGTCGAAGCGGACCGAATCCCCGGCGCCGACAAGGGACTTGGCGGTCTCGCGGGTCACGTCGTCGCCGTACGAGGCGAGGTCGAGCTTCTTGTTCGGGGACAGGAAGCCGCCCGCCTCGGCCCAGACGGCGGCGGCCTCCGGGCTCGCCAGATACTCCAGGAACGCCATCGCGGCCTTCTGGTTCTTGCCGTCCTTCAGGGCGACGGCTGCGTCACCGCCGCTGACCACGGGCGCCTCACCGCCGTCGACCGCCGGGAAGGGGAAGAAGTTCGCGTCCTCGCCGATCTTCTTGCCGAACTGGTCCTTGGCGACACCGGCGACGAAGTCGCCCTCGTAGACCATGCCGGCCTCCGGCTCGGGGCCGAAGACCTTCTCGACCGAGCCCGGGAAGTCGGTGTTCAGCGCCTCCTTCTGGCCGCCCGCGATCAGCTCCTTGTCCTTGAAGAGCTCGCCGAGGGTGGTGAGCGCCTTCACCACGGTCGGATCGGTCCACTTGATCTTGTGGGCGGCGAGCTGGTCGTACTTCTCCGGTCCGGCCTGGGAGAGGTAGATGTTCTCGAACCAGTCGGTGAGGGTCCAGCCGTCCTGGCCTGCGACGGAGAAGGCGGCCAGGCCCGAGTCGGAGACGGTGTGCCCGGCTTCCAGCATCTCGTCGTACGTCTTCGGCGGCTTGACGCCGGCCTGGTCGAGGGCGTCGGGGCTGTACCAGACGGTCGACTTGTGCGCGGCCTTGAAGTACAGGCCGTAGAGGGTGCCGTCCACGCTGCCGTAGTCCTTCCATACGCTCGCGTAGTTGGCGTCCACGGCCTGCTGGGTCGTCTTGGAGAGCGGCTTGAGCCAGCCCTGCTCGGCGAACTGCTGGAGCACGCCCACCTGCGGGACCATCACCACGTCGAACGCGTTGCCGCCCTCGATCTTGCTGCCGACGACGGTGGAGACGTTGTCACCGGTGGAGACGAACTGGGTCTTGGCGCCGGTCTTCTCGGTGAAGGCGTCCAGGACCTTCTGGAAGTTCTTCTGCTCGGTGCCGGACCAGACACCGGCCACGGTGACCGTCTGACCGCTCAGCGGCTTGTCGCCGTCGCCCGCAGCGGTGACGGGGCCGCCGCCGCAGGCGGTCGTGCCGAGCGCAAGGGCCACGACCAGGGCCGTGCAGCTCGCGAGTGTCGTACGTCGTCGCATCATCGTTGATGTCCCTTCGAGCGGTGATCTGGATTGACGGTCGATCAGGGTTGTGAGGACGGCTCAGGGGTTGGTGCAGTCGCTGATCCACCAGGCCGCCGTGGAGCCGGGGAGCACCCCGGCCGGGCAGGGTCCGCTCGACAGCAGGGGCGTACCGGCGACCGGCGCGGGAACCGGTGCGGTGCCGAAGTTGACGGCGCAGACGAGTCCGTCGCCGCGGACGAAGGCGAGCACGTCGGGTGGGGTCTCGAGCCAGCGCAGGGTGCCCTCACCGAGCTGCGGCAGACCGGCGCGCAAGTGCAGGCCGTCGCGGTACAGGTGCCAGAACGACCGGGTGTCGGCCAGCGCCCGCTCGGTGGCGTGCTCGGCGAACCAGTCGGGCTGCGGCAGCCACGGCTTGGCGCCCTCGGCACCGGAGGTGAAACCGAACGGCGAGGCGTGGCCGGACCACGGGAGCGGCACCCGGCAGCCGTCGCGTATCCGCGCCCGGCTTCCGGTGCGGCGGAAGATCGGGTCGGTCAGCACCTCGTCGGGCAGGTCGACGACCTCGGGCAGGCCGAGCTCCTCGCCCTGGTAGATGTACGCGGCGCCGGGCAGCGCCAGCATCAGGAGCGCGGCGGCCCGGGCGCGGGCGGTGCCGAGGCCGCTGCCCTCGGTGCCGGACTCGCCGTAGCGGGTGACCGTACGCACCTGGTCGTGGTTGTTGAGGACCCAGGTGATGGTGGAGCCGGTGCCGGCGATGTCCTGCATGGCCTCTGAGATGACCTTGCGGAACGCGTCGGCGTCCCAGGGCGCGGAGAGCAGGTCGAAGAAGAAGGCCTGGTGGAGCTCGTCGGGCCGTACGTACCGGGCGTGTTCGCGTGCGGTCGGCACGGAGACCTCGCCGACCAGCAGCCGTTCGCGGCCGTCGCGCGCGGCGTACTCCTCGCATACCGAACGCCAGTGCCGCCACACGTCGTGCACCTCGGGCTGGTTCCAGGCCAGCGGGTTGACGGAGTCGCGGGTACGCGCGTCGGCCTCGGGGTCCGGCGAGTCGGGCAGGTCAGGGTGCTTGAAGAGCCCGGCGGCGACGTCGATGCGGAAGCCGTCGACGCCGCGGTCCAGCCAGAACCGCAGCACCCGGTCGAAGTACGCGCCGACCTGGGGGTTGCGCCAGTTCAGGTCGGGCTGCTCGGGCGTGAACATGTGCAGGTACCACTGGCCGGGCGTGCCGTCCGGCTCGGTGACCCGTGACCACGCGGGGCCGCCGAACATCGCGTGCCAGTTGTTGGGCGGCTCGTCGCCGCCCGGGCCGCGTCCGTCGGCGAAGTGGAAACGGGCGCGCGACTCGCTGCCGGGTGCCGCGGCCAGCGCCTCACGGAACCAGGGGTGCTCGCTGGAGCAGTGGTTGGGGACGATGTCGAGCAGCACCCTGATGCCGAGCCGCCGGGCGTCCGTCATCAGCAGGTCGAACTCGGCGAGGTCCCCGAAGAGCGGGTCCACGTCGCAGTAGTCGGCGACGTCGTAGCCGTGGTCGTGCTGCGGCGACGGGTAGAAGGGGCTCAGCCAGATGCCGTCCACGCCCAGCTTCTTCAGGTACGGCAGTCCCGCCCGGACCCCGGCGAGATCGCCGATGCCGTCCCCGGTGCTGTCCAGAAAGCTGCGGACGTACACCTGGTAGATCACTGCGTCGCGCCACCAGTGGTGCGTGTGAGGGCGCGCGAGGCCGTCGCCGGCCGGGGCTTTGAGCATCACCCGTTGACCTGTCTCTGAAATGTCATGCCTGGAGGGGTGGTCGCGGCCGAGAGGCCCTGTGCGGGCGGCCGCCGTTATGCATGCATGTTAGGTAGACATGACGAGGAGATGTCAACGAGTAGGCAGGAAGCAGTGGGTAATTGGGGAAGTAATGCCCCGATATTTCCGGTCTCGATGGGCATCTTGAGTCCACGCGGATACCTAACACGTAACTAGTGAATCGCCGACTGGAGACACCGGGCGGGAAGAGCAAGCGGCAAGCGGTGCGGAAGGACTCAGCCGCGCCGTGCGATGGCCGCCAACTCCCGCGCGAGCCGCCGCACCGCCGCCTCCGGCGTCTGCTGCTGGGTCATCGCGTCGTGCACGACGGCCTGCACGGCCAGACTCACCTGGTCGTAACGCGGGCTCTTGGGCCGGGGCGCCGCCGCGAGCACGCCGGCCCGCAGCGTGGGCAGATACGGGAACTCCCGGATGAGCTCCGGGTCCTGGTACAGATCGGCCCGCACCGGCGGCAGCGCACCCTCGGTGAGGACCTGCCGCTGCACCCGCTCACTCGTCAGATACGCGATGAGGGCGGCCGCCGAATCCGGATGGCGCGCATGCGTGCTGACCGCGAGATTGGAGCCGCCGAGCACGCTCGCGCCAGGACCGTCGGGCCCCGGCAGCGGGACGGCGCCGACCTTCCCGGCGACCTCGGACTCCTTGCCGGACGCGCTCACGTACGCATAGGGCCAGTTGCGCAGAAAGAGCAGACGTCCGTCCTGGAAGGCCTCCCGGGACTCCTCCTCCTTGAACGTCAGTGCCTTCTGCGGTATCCACCCGTCGCGCACTCCGCGGGCGAGGAAACCGATGCCCTCCCGCGCGGCGGCCGAGTTCACGGTGACGCGCTCGCCCTCGTCGCCGAGGATCGTGCCGCCCGCCGAGTAGACCGCTTCGGCGGCGTTGACGGTCAGGCCCTCGTACGGCAGGAACTGGCCCGCGTAGCCGTCGAGTCCGTGCTTCGGGGCGATGGTCCTGGCCTGGCGCTCCAGCTCGGCCCAGGTGCGCGGCGGTTCGACGCCCTCCTTGTCCAGCACGTCCTTGCGATAGAGCAGCATCCCGGCATTGGTGACATACGGGACGGCGTACAGCCTTCCCTCGTACGTCGCCGTGTCCACCACCGGCGGCAGGAAGCTCTTCAGCGGGAAGCGGTCCCGCTGCAGAGGGGAGATCCAGCCGGCCGCCGCGAACTCCGAGGTCCAGGCGACATCGATGTTGAGCACGTCGAAGCGGCCGGCGCCGGAGCGCAGATCGGTGGTCATCTGGGCATGGGTCTCGTCGGCGGAGTCGGGGAGCTCGACGAGCGTGACCCGCTCGTCGGGATGTGCCCGGTTCCAGCCGTCGAGCAGCGGAGCGAGATAGCCGGTGAGGTCGCCGGCGGTCGCCAGCGTGAGGGGCCCGCGCCCGCTGCCGCGCGCACCGTCAGCCTGGGTGCCGGACGTGACGTATCCGGACAGGACCACCGCGGCGACCAGGAGACCCCTACCGGCGGCACGTATCCACCGCATAGGTTCCTCCCTGTACAACGGCACCGGGCATCGTCGTCCGGCGGACAGCCGACATGTATACCTGTTAGGCATCGGCGATACTAGGGCCTGCGGCACATCACGAGGACGGGGAGGAGGAGAGCACGAAGTGCGCCTGCCCCTTCTGGCTCTCCTGGCGCGCGGCCCGGCCCACGGTTACGAGCTCAAGCAGGACCTTGAGCAACTGCTGGGTGCCGCGTACCCTCAGCCGAACGTCGGCCAGATCTATGTGACGCTCGGCCGGCTGGAGAAGTCGGGGCTGATCGAGGGCGAGGAAGTCGAGCAGTCGAGCCGGCCCAACAAGAAGATCTACCACCTCACCGACGCCGGGCGGGAAGCGCTGCACGCCTGGTACGAGGAGACGGCGGACGAGCCGCGGGTCCGGGACGAGTTCTTCATGAAGCTCGCCCTCGCCCCGCAGACCGGCATCGCCGACCGGATCAGCCTGATCAACAAGCAGCGGCGCCAGTACCTGAACACCATGCGCAGTCTGTCGAAGCTCGCTGCGGCCGAGAACCGGGACAACCGCATCGCCCAGCTGCTGATCGAGGGCGCCATGCTGCATCTGCAGGCCGACCTGGACTGGCTGGAGCGCTGCCAGGAGGAGCTGGAGGAGGAGCCGGAATGAGCACCCCCGTCGACCCTTCTGCGCCCGCTCCCCTGCTGCGGGCCGAGGGCCTGGTCAAGACGCACCACGGCGAAGGCGCCCCGGCCCACGCCGTACGAGGTGTGGATCTCGCCGTGCGGCCGGGCGAGTTCGTGGCCGTCACCGGCCCGTCGGGCGCGGGGAAGTCGACGCTGTTGCATCTGCTCGGCGGACTCCAGCGGCCGGACAGCGGCAGCGTGTGGCTGGACGGGGAGCGCACGGACTCCTGGAGCGAGGCGCGCTGGGCGGTCGAGCGCAGGCGGCGCATCGGCATCGTCTTCCAGTTCTTCAACCTGGTCTCCAATCTGTCGGTCGCCGACAACGTCGAGCTGCCCGCCCTGCTCGCCGGGGTGTCGCCGAAGCAGGCGCGCGCCGAACGCGAGGGGCTGCTGGCCGAGCTGAGCCTGGACGGCAAGGCGCGCAGCATGCCGGGCGAGCTGTCCGGCGGAGAGCAGCAGCGCGTGGCCCTGGCCCGGGCGCTGGTCAACCACCCCGGACTGCTCCTCGCCGACGAGCCCGCGGGCAGCCTGGACAGCAAGGGCACGCGCGAGGTGATGCGGCTGCTATCCCGCTTCCACCAGCGCGGCCAGACGATTCTGCTGGTCACCCATGACGCACGCCTCGCGAGCGCCGCGGACCGTGTGATCAGCTTCTTCGACGGGCGGATAGCCGACGACGCCGAGCTGGACGGCGCGCCGACGCCCCGCGCGGGCACGTCCGGTGTGCTCGAGCTGAAGGGCTGAGGCGACGTGCGGGCCACCCTGCGCTGGGCAGGCGCCGATCTGCGGGCGCACCGTGGTGAGGCGCTGTTCATCGTCCTCGCCACCGCCGGGATCGTCGCGTCGCTGCTGCTGGCCACGGCACTCTTCGGATACGCCACCAACCCCTGGCAGCGCGTCTTCACACAGTCCAGGGGCGCCCATGTGTGGATCCACACCGCCCCGTCCGTCGATGTCGGCCGTCTCGCGTCGATGGACGGCGTCACGTCCGTGTCAGGCCCGTACCGCACCGCCACCACCACCGTCGAGTCGCACGGCACCAGGGCCTCAGTCGAACTCCGCGGAGCCGACGGCGATCAGCCGACGACCGCGCGCCCGCTCCTCACCTCCGGCCGGTGGCTGGATGCCCGTACGCCCGACGGCGTCGTCCTGGAGGGCAGCCTCGCCCGGGCGCTGTGGGCGGAACCCGGCGACACCCTGACCCTGCCCGGCAGCTCCCGGACGGTGACCGTACTGGGAGTCGCCGACAGCGCCGAGCCCCGCTACCGCCCGGGTGAGCGGCCCGGAGTCGTCTGGGCGCTGCCTGCCGCCGTGCCCCGCGCGGACACCGCCCGCACGGGGCAGGTCATCGGGCTGCGCCTCGCCGACCCCGACGACACGGACTACGCGGTCCAGCGCGCCGTCACCACACTGGGGGCGGGCGCGGTCACCCAGGTCTCCCACTGGCAGCAGGCACGCGCCGAGGCACAGGGCGACAACCGGCTGCTCGGCCAGGTGCTCGGCCTCTTCGGGCTCGGCGCCCTGCTCGCCGCGGCACTCGCCGTGTACGGCGCGATCGGCACCCGGATCCGCGGCCATCTGCGGAACATCTCCGTCCTGAAGGCCATCGGCTTCACGCCCGGTCAGGTGGTGCGCATCTTCCTGCTCCAGCACGTGGGCTTCGCGTTCATCGGCGCCGTGGCGGCCGCGGGGCTGATTCAGGCGACCGGGAGCCACCTGCTGCCCGGGCGTCTGGGTGACGCGGTCGGCGTATGGCAGGGACTGCCCGGGCACACGACCCCCCTGTTCTCCGTGCCCGTGGCGGCGGTGCTGTTCATCGGCGCCGCCACGTGTCTCGCGGCGTGGCGGGCCGGGCGGGTGCCGCCCGTGCCGGTACTGCGGGCCGCGGCGCCCCTGGGCGGACCGCTGTCGGGCGTGGCCCGCGCGGCGCTCGGGCGGCGGCTGCCACCCGCGCTGGTGCTGGGCTGGCACAAGGCGTTCTCGTGGCGGCCACGCTCGCTGGCCACCACCGCCCGGCTCGCTCTGCCGCTGCTGCTCATCGTCGTCGCGCTGAGCGCCTGGACCACGATCGACCGCTTTCACAGCAGGCCTGAGCAGGTCGGTCTCGCGGCGGCGCTCACTGCACGCGCCGACGAGGGCTTCGGCGATCAGCGGGCGCGGGCCCTGCTGGCGGACGACCCGCGGATCGCCGCCGTCCATCCGGGCGTCGAGGTGGCGGCGCTGGTGCCGGGCCAGACCGGCACGATCGCGCTGCGCGGGATCGGCACCCGGGAGGATCCGTATCCCTTCTCGCTGGCGGAGGGGCGCCCGGCGCGCGGGGCCGACGAGGCGGTGGCCGGACAGGGGCTGCTGGATCTGCTGAACGTACGCGTCGGCGACTGGGTGCGGATGACGGTGGGCGGCCGGCCGCAGATCCTGCACATCGTCGGACGCAGCATCGAACCCGAGAACGGCGGCCGGGTCATCTCCACCTTGCTGGACACGCTCCGCGAGAACGACCCCGAGCTGCAACCGACGCTCTACCAGCTCCGGTTGCGGCCCGGTGCGGACGCCGAGCAGGTCGGTGCCGAGCTGACGGCCGCCTCGCAGGGGCGGCTGGACGTCCATGCGGTGACGAACCCGGCCGACGGGCTCTCACCCCTGCGCGGGGTGGTGGCAGGGCTGATCGCCGTGCTGGCCCTGATCGGGCTCATCGAACTGCTGACCGCGATCGGCGGAACCGTCCGCGAGAGCGAGCGGGACCTGCTGGCGCTCAAGGCGATCGGGCTGTCACCGCGCCAGATCGCCCTCGTCTCCGTGACGGCCACCGGCTGCACCGCCCTGGCCGCCGTGTTCGCCGGTACGGCGCTCGGAGTGCCCCTCGCGCAGTGGCTGATCGACGCCCAGGGCAGCTCCAGCGGGATCGGCGCCGGAATCGCCCGGGCGCCGTCCCCGCTTGTGCTGCTGCTGTTCGGCTTGGGCGCTGTGGTAGGTGCCGCCGCGCTCGCGGCACTGCCGGCGGCACGCGCGGCCCGGCGTAGGCTGGCGGACACGCTGAGCGCGGTGGCTTGAACCGGGGCGGCCTGCACCGGACCAGGCCTGCACCTCCTCGTCAGAACGGCGCCCGCCGTCGTGGCCGTGCCCACCCTCCCCCATTGCCTTAAGGGCATGGGAGGTATCCCCATCGCCTGGGGCACCCCCAGCGGTAGCTGGGGGAGGAACGCCTGCCCACAGCGGTTACGCCGCCACCCGGCGGTACCTGCTGCCGTCACGTTCCCTGACAAGGAGCCCGTTCTCCACGCAATAGCGCCGCAGCGCCGACGTGTCGTCGTGCACAGTGCGGAACGCCTCGTTGACCTCGGGCTCGCTGTAGCTGCGCTCGCTCTCGAACAGTGTCCCGGTCAGATGGGCGAGCAGTTCACGCCGTACGGCGGGACGCACCGGAATCGTTGTCAGCCGCCCGCCGGCGAAGAACCCCGCCAGGCGGCGCGGGACACCGGACTGCGGCTCCTGGGGCCGCGTACGCCGGAACACCGCGGGATCGGCCCGCAGCGAGCCGTCCGGCAGCCGCTCGACGAGCCCCGTAGCGAGCAGCCGCCCGAGGTGCTTGCGCGCGGCGTCGGAGTCCTCGCCGCGCGGAGGCAGGTCGTCGAGGACGATCCGGGCGTACAGCTTCAGTCGTTCCGGATCGGCGAGTGCGGCAAGCAACTGGTCCATGGAGGTCCTCCCGGCAGGTGACAGAGCCGGAGCAGTGTCACCCGCCGGACGGCACTCCCGCATCCGATTAACGGCCGCGGACCTCGCGGTACTTCGCGACCAGCGCCTTGGTCGACTCGTCGAGCCCCGGCACGTCGGCCCCCTCGGTGAGGGCCGGCTCCACGCGCTTGGCGAGAACCTTGCCGAGCTCGACACCCCACTGGTCGAACGAGTCGATGTTCCACACGGCGCCCTGCACGAACACCTTGTGCTCGTAGAGTGCGACGAGCTGTCCGAGCACGGAGGGCGTGAGCTCGCGCGCAAGGATCGTGGTCGTCGGGTGGTTGCCCTTGAACGTCTTGTGCGGCACGAGCTCCTCCGGCACGCCCTCGGCCCGCACCTCCTCCGGCGTCTTGCCGAAGGCCAATGCCTGGGTCTGCGCGAAGAAGTTGGCCATCAGCAGGTCGTGCTGGGCGACCAGTCCCGGCTGCAGGTCGGCGACGGGGTTGGCGAAGCCGATGAAGTCGGCCGGGATCAGCTTCGTGCCCTGGTGGATCAACTGGAAGTACGCGTGCTGCCCGTTGGTGCCCGGCGTACCCCAGACGACCGGCCCGGTCTCCCACTCCACCGGCGTACCGTCGCGCGTCACCGACTTGCCGTTGGACTCCATGTCCAGCTGCTGCAGATACGCGGTGAACTTGGACAGGTAGTGCGAGTAGGGCAGCACCGCATGCGACTGCGCGCCGTGGAAGTTGCCGTACCAGATGCCCAGCAGACCCAGCAGCAGCGGCACGTTGGACTCGGCCGGTGCCGTGCGGAAGTGCTCGTCGACCAGGTGGAAGCCGTCGAGCATCTCCCGGAAGCGGTCCGGGCCGATGGCGATCATCAGCGACAGGCCGATCGCCGAGTCGTACGAGTAGCGGCCGCCGACCCAGTCCCAGAACTCGAACATGTTGGCCGTGTCGATGCCGAAGTCGGCCACCTTCTCGGCGTTCGTGGACAGTGCCACGAAGTGCTTGGCGACGGCCTCCTGACCGGCCCCCAGCTCGTTCAGCAGCCAGGTGCGCGCCGAGGTCGCGTTGGTGATGGTCTCGATGGTGGTGAAGGTCTTCGAGGCGATGATGAACAGTGTCTCGGCGGCGTCCAGGTCCTGCACGGCCTCGTGCAGGTCGGCGCCGTCGACGTTCGAGACGAAGCGCACGGTCAGATCGCGGTCGGTGAAGGCCCGCAGCGCCTCGTACGCCATGGCCGGTCCGAGGTCGGAGCCGCCGATGCCGACGTTGACGACGTTCCTGATGCGCTTGCCGGTGTGGCCGGTCCACTCGCCCGAGCGGACCCGCTCGGCGAAGGCGCTCATCTTGTCGAGGACGGCGTGGACAGCGGGCACGACGTTCTTCCCGTCGACCTCGATGACCGTGTCGCGCGGGGCGCGCAGCGCGGTGTGCAGCACCGCGCGGTCCTCGGTGGTGTTGATCTTCTCGCCCCGGAACATGGCGTCCCGCAGCTCGAACACGCCGGTCGCGGCGGCCAGGTCGCGCAGCAGGGCCAGGGTCTCGTCGGTGACCAGGTGCTTGGAGTAGTCGACGTAGAGATCGCCGACCTGCAGCGTGTAGCCCGCGCCGCGCCCCGGCTCCGCGGCGAACAGCTCGCGCAGCTGCACCTCCCCCGACTGCTCCCGGTGCTTGGCCAGAGCGGTCCACTCGGGCATCTGGTTGAGCCTGGTACGGCGTTCTGCGTTCATCTGGGACTTCAGCCTTCTCTTGTACCTGCGTACGTCCTGCGTACCTTGCCCCGCTGCACTTCCCAACCTAATTGATCAGGTATCGCCATGAGCGGTCTGTCCGCCGTTGGCGGGTTGAAGGGCAGGCAACAGGGCGGTGACGGACAGGACGAACAGCGCTGCCGCAAGCAGCGCGGGCGTGTTCAGTCCCCAGGCCGTGGCCACGGCACCGCCCAGCAGGGCACCCAGCGGCGCCCCTGCGACCGCCAGGGTGCGGAAGGCCGAACTGATGCGTCCCAGCATCTCCGCGGGCGCCCGCTGTTGCATCAGCGTCGTCGTGTTCACGTTCCAGACCATGCCCATGAGACCGAAGACCGCCAGACTCACGACCACCGCGGCAAGGCTGCGCACCGTGCCCATCACCACCAGGGCGCTGATCTGCGCCGAGCCGGCGATGACCACACTGCGTATTCGGCCTACCCGAGCGACGAGCCTCCGCTGCACCCATCCCCCGGCCAGGCTGCCGACCGCGTACGCCGTCATAGCAGCTGCGTATCCGCCGTTGCCCGCGTCGAGCCAGCCCATCACGAGGAGCACCATCGTGGCGATCAGGGCACCCATCCCGATGTTGCAGAGTGCTGTCGCGAGGCACAGTCCTCGCAGAGGACGGTCACGCCACAGCGCCCGGAGCCCGGCGGTGATGTCCCCGCGCAGGGTGCTGCCCGCGGGTCTGGGGTCACGCTGAGGCACGGAGGTCCGCAGCGAGGCCACGAGTGCCGCCGCCACCAGGTAGGTCACGGCGTCCGCCGCGAACGGGACGGCCATCCCTCCGACGATCAACAGGGGCACAGCGGGTGACGCCAGCAGACCGCCCGCGATCTGCTGGCCGGTGAGCAGACGCGCGTTCGCGCTGCCCAGTGCCTTCTCGTCCACCAGGTTGGGCAGCAGGGCCGTGGCGGCGTTGTCGAAGAGTGTCTGGAGGGTGGTGAGCGCGAAGGCGAGCGCGATGAGCAGGCCTATGGTCGCCTGCCCCAGCGCCACGGCCGCCGCGAAGGCCGCCACCAGCAGGCCACGCACCACGTCCACGCTCCACATGGCGCGCCGCTGGTCGACCCGGTCTGCCAGGGCCCCGCCGAGCAGCCCGAAGATGATCCACGGCAGATAGCCGCAGGCCGTCACGGAGGCGATCAGCATCGGCTCGTCCGTCAGCGAGGCGGCGAGCAGCGGTAAGGCCGCCGTCCGCAGCGCGTCGCCGAATCTCGACAGCACGGCAGCCGTCCACAGGCGCCCGAATCCCCCGCGCCACGTCGGCGCAGACGCACCCACGGCTTCGGTCGTCGTCACAACGTCCCCTCCCGGTCCTCCCCCAGAGCCTCAAGGGCCTGGGGGTACCCCCAGATTCAGAACCGTAGAGGCCGCCACTGACAATCGGCCGCGAGCGCGGGCTTGAACGCATCCGAAGCACGGCCCGGATCCGAAGGCGGAAGACGACTCCGGCCGGACACCGCACATGGGTGCCCGGCCGGACGACAACTCCTAGATCTCACCCCGCAGTTTGGCGAGCGCCTCGGCGAGGATCGCCTCGCCGTCCGCGTCGCTGCGCCGCTCCCGTACATACGCGAGATGCGTCTTGTACGGCTCGGTGCGCGGCGGGTCCGGCGGGTTGTCCCGGTCCTGTCCTGCCGGGAAGCCACAGCGGGGACAGTCCCATGTCTCGGGAACCTGCGCGTCGCTTGCGAAGCTCGGCTGCGTCTCGTGCCCGTTCGAGCACCAGAAGGAGACGCGCAGCCGCGGCGCGGACTCGCCGCGCTCGGCCTCGCCCATCGGCCCCGCCCCGACCCGGCTTCCTCGGATCGCGTTGCCACTTGCCACGGTCGTAACTCCCTGCGTGATGGTGCCGCGAAGCACATGGCCTGTCGCTTCGCTGCGGGCGCCTCAGTCTACGTAAGGCCCAACGCGCGTCCAGTGACTGGAGTTACACCCCCACCCCAAGACGCAAGCCCCATGATAAGCCGCGCCTAAAGAACGCGTACCAAGCATGGGGCTTTAACGTCGCTATGTGTAGTTGTTGACGTGCCGTCGTACCGTCCTGGCGTCGTCAGCTGCTGACCTTCATCAGCAGGCCGAGTACGACAATGCACGCGAACCACAGCAGACCGACCACCACGGTGATGCGGTCGAGGTTGCGCTCGGCGACCGAGGAGCCGCCGACGGACGACTGCATGCCGCCACCGAACATGTCGGAGAGGCCGCCGCCCTTCCCCTTGTGCATCAGCACCAGCAGCATCAGCAACAGGCTGAAGACGATCAGGGCGATCGAGAACCCCATAACCACGGCTGGACCAACTTCCTCGGACTCTGATGGACGACGGGGGCCGAAGCTCACTTCCAGAGCCTCCGGCCCCCGCAAGGGTACGACGGATCGCCGCTACCGCATACTCACTGGTCGCGGAAGCGGACGATCTTGACGAACTCGTCCGCGTCCAGCGCGGCGCCGCCCACCAGGGCGCCGTCGACATCGGGCTGCGCCATGATCGCCGCGACGTTCCCGGCCTTCACGGAGCCGCCGTACTGGATGCGGACCTTGTCGGCCAGCTCCTGCGAGTACAGCTCGGCGAGCCGGCCGCGGATCGCCCCGCAGACCTCCTGGGCGTCCTCGGGCGTGGCGACCTCGCCGGTGCCGATCGCCCAGACCGGCTCGTACGCGATCACGATGGACTCGGCCTGCTCGGCCGGGACGTCCTTGAGGGCGCCGTCGACCTGCGCGAGCGTGTAGGAGACCTGGTCGCCCGCCTTGCGGATCTCCAGGCCCTCGCCGACGCAGAGGATCGGGGTGAGGCCGTGCTTGTAGGCGGCCTTGACCTTGGCGTTGACAAGTTCGTCGCTCTCGGCGTGGTACTGCCGGCGCTCGGAGTGGCCGATCGCCACGTACGTGCACTTCAGCTTGGCCAGCATCGAGCCGGAGATCTCGCCGGTGTAGGCGCCGGCGTCGTGCGCCGAGACGTCCTGGGCGCCGTACTTGATCTTCAGCTTGTCGCCGTCGACCAGGGTCTGCACGGAGCGCAGGTCGGTGAAGGGCGGCAGGACGGCGACCTCGCAGGCCTCATAGTCCTTGTCGGCCAGGGCGAAGGCGAGCTTCTGGACGTGCGCGATGGCCTCGAGGTGGTTGAGGTTCATCTTCCAGTTGCCCGCCATCAGCGGGGTGCGGGAGCTCACGGGTGTTCAGTCCTCCAGTGCGGCGAGACCGGGGAGCGTCGTGCCCTCGAGGTATTCGAGGGAGGCGCCGCCGCCGGTCGAGATGTGGCCGAATGCGTTCTCGTCGAATCCCAGGATGCGGACGGCCGCGGCGGAGTCTCCGCCGCCGACGACCGTGAAGGCCTTGGAGTCGAGGAGGGCCTGGGCGACCGCCTTGGTGCCCTCGGCGTAGTCGGGGTGCTCGAAGACGCCCATCGGGCCGTTCCAGAAGACGGTGGCGGCGTCGGCGAGCTTCGAGGCGTAGAGGTTGCAGGTCTCCGGGCCGATGTCGAGGCCCATCCCGTCGGCGGGGATGGCGTCGGCTGCGACCGCGGTGGGGTTGGCCGGGGCCTTGGTCTTCAGGTCCGGGAACTCGGGCGCGACCAGGGCGTCGACGGGCAGGACCAGCTCGACGCCGGTCTTCTCCGCGCGCTCGATGTACTCGGCGACGGCCGGGAGCTGGTCCTCCTGGACGAGAGACTTGCCGATCTCGTAGCCCTTGGCCTTGAGGAACGTGAACACCATGCCGCCGCCGATCAGCAGACGGTCGGCCTTGCCGAGCAGCTGGTCGATGACGGCGAGCTTGTCGGAGACCTTGGCGCCGCCGAGCACGACGACGTACGGGCGCTGGACGTCCTCGGTGAGCTTCTTCAGGACGCCGACCTCGGTGGCGATGAGGTAGCCCGCGTAGTGCGGCAGGCGCGCCGGCAGGTCGTAGACCGAGGCGTGCTTGCGGTGCACGGCGCCGAAGCCGTCGCCCACGTACACATCGGCCAGGGCGGCGAGCCGGTCGGCGAATTCGCCGCGCTCGGCGTCGTCCTTACTGGTCTCGCCGACGTTGAAGCGCAGGTTCTCGATGACCGCGACCTGGCCGGGCTCGAGGCCGTTCACCGCGTCGTGCGCGGCGGGGCCGACGGTGTCCTCGGCGAAGGCGACAGGCTTGCCCAGCAGTTCACCGAGCCGCTCGGCGGCGGGCAGCAGTGAGAACGCCGGGTCAGGGGCGCCCTTGGGGCGGCCCAGGTGCGAGGCGACGACGACCTTGGCGCCCGCGTCGGCGAGCGCCTTCACGGTCGGCAGGACGGCGCGGATACGGCCGTCGTCGGTGATCCGGCCGTCGGCCAGCGGGACGTTGAGGTCGGCGCGGACGAAGACCCGCTTGCCGTCGACGCCTTCGGCGAGAAGTTCGTCGATCGTCTTCATGGAGTGACTCCTAAGGGAAAGCTCTGGACTCGTACAACAGGGCCCGGGTAGCGCGGCATTGCGCTGCCCGAGCCCTGCTGCTCACATCGGAGTGCCTGCCGTATCAGATACGGATCAGAGCTGGCCGCCGACGAAGACCGTGAGGTCGACGAGGCGGTTGGAGTAGCCCCACTCGTTGTCGTACCAGCCGACGATCTTGACCGACTTGCCCTGGACCATCGTCAGGGAGGAGTCGAAGGTGCAGGAGGCCGGCCAGTTGACGATGTCCGAGGAGACGATCTGGTCCTCGGTGTACTCGAGGATGCCCTTGAGCTGGCCCTCGGCGGCCTTCTGGAAGGCGGTGTTGATCTCGTCCTTGGTGACCTCGCGGTCGAGCTCGATGACGAGGTCGGTGACCGAGCCGGTCGGGACCGGGACGCGCATCGCGATGCCGTCCAGCTTGCCCTTGAGCTGCGGGAGGACCAGCGCGGTGGCCTTCGCGGCACCGGTGGTGGTCGGGATGATGTTCTCGGCGGCGGCACGGGCGCGGCGCAGGTCCTTGTGCGGGAAGTCCAGGATGCGCTGGTCGTTCGTGTACGCGTGCACCGTCGTCATCAGGCCCTTGACGATGCCGAAGTTCTCGTCGAGGACCTTGGCCATCGGCGCCACGCAGTTGGTGGTGCAGGACGCGTTGGAGATGACGTGGTGGTTCGCCGGGTCGTACTTGTCCTGGTTGACGCCCATCACGATGGTGATGTCCTCGTTCTTGGCCGGGGCCGAGATGAGGACCTTCTTGGCGCCGCCGGCGAGGTGCTTGGCGGCGTCGTCGCGGCTGGTGAAGATGCCGGTCGACTCGATGACGATGTCGACGCCCAGCTCGCCCCACGGGATGTCGGCGGGGTTGCGCTCGGACAGCACCTTGATGGTGTGGCCGTCGACCGTGATGGTGTCCTCGGTGTGCGACACGTCGGCCTTGAGGCGGCCGAGGATGGTGTCGTACTTCAGCAGGTGAGCGGTGGTCGCGGTGTCACCCAGGTCGTTGACAGCCACGATCTCGATGTCTGCACCCTGCTCCAGCAGCGCGCGGAAGTAGTTACGACCGATGCGGCCAAAGCCGTTGATGCCTACGCGGATCGTCACGAACCGATCTCCTCGTTAGGTACGCCGGTTTCGACGCCGGCGAGTTTTATAGGGATGTCCCCGACCGCCTACGACCCTACCTCTCCAAAGCCCCCGAAGTGACATCGAGAGGGCCCCGACGCGACACGTGCGATGCGTACCAGCCAGTAGGGCTATGAGCCGCTGCTACAAGGGCTGACGGCCGAGAGTCAGCCCGCTCCGATGAGCGGAATCTGCCCCTCGGCGACCGCGCCTCGGAGCACCTTGACGACACCCGCCGCCGGGGTCCGATGTGCACCCGCGGCCACCGACACAGCGCGTCAACGGCGCCCACGATGACGGACGAAGAAGGATGCCCGCGCCCCAAGTGGGCGCGGGCACCGGTGCATTGGAGGTGCGAAGCCGACGGTCAGCCCGCGAGGTTGTCCGCCATCTCCTCCGAGAGGTTGGACTCCGTCCCCGGGATGCCCAGGTCCTGCGCCCGCTTGTCGGCCATGGCCAGCAGGCGGCGGATACGGCCCGCGACGGCGTCCTTGGTGAGCGGCGGGTCGGCGAGCGCGCCCAGCTCCTCCAGGGAAGCCTGCTTGTGCTCCATGCGCAGCCGGCCGGCGGCCGCGAGGTGCTCGGGCACCTCCTCGCCGAGGATCTCCAGGGCGCGCTGGACGCGGGCCCCGGCGGCCACGGCGGCGCGGGCCGAGCGGCGCAGGTTGGCGTCGTCGAAGTTGGCGAGGCGGTTGGCGGTGGCGCGGACCTCGCGGCGCATCCGCCGCTCCTCCCAGGCCAGCACCGATTCATGGGCGCCGAGCCGGGTGAGCAGCGCGCCGATCGCGTCGCCGTCGCGGACGACGACCCGGTCCACGCCCCGTACCTCGCGGGCCTTGGCGGCGATCGACAGCCGGCGGGCCGCGCCGACCAGCGCGAGCGCCGCCTCGGGGCCCGGGCAGGTCACCTCGAGGGAGGAGGAACGACCGGGCTCGGTGAGCGATCCATGGGCGAGGAACGCCCCGCGCCAGGCGGCCTCCGCATCACAGGTGGCCCCCGAGACCACCTGCGGGGGCAGTCCGCGGATGGGGCGGCCGCGGCCGTCCACAAGACCCGTCTGGCGGGCCAGCTGGTCGCCGCCCGCGACCACGCGTACGACATAGCGGGAGCCGCGCCGCAGCCCACCGGGAGCCATCACGATCAGTTCGGAACTGTGTCCGAAGATCTCCAGGATGTCCCGCTTCAGCCGGCGCGCCGCCATCGCCGTGTCCAGCTCCGCCTCGATCACGATGCGGCCGCTCACCAGGTGCAGCCCGCCCGCGAACCGCAGGATCGCCGAGACCTCTGCCTTCCTGCAGCAGGTCCGGGTGACGGGTAGCCGGGAGATCTCGTCCTTCACCGCTGCCGTCATCGCCATGGGCCGATCCTTCCATGCATCCGAAAAATACGGTCGTACGCGGCAGCCAGGAGCTCCGGGTCGTGCCGAGGGCTGCCGTCGGTCCGGGCGACCGGCGCCAGCTCGACCGCGGCGCCGAACCTTTGGGCGGCCTCGGTCAGCGACTCGCAGTCGGGCACGGCGGCCTCGTCGGCCAACACCACGTCCAGGGCGAGTTTAGGGGCGTGTCGCCCCAAAACCTCCAAATGACGCTGCGGGGAGAAGCCGGAGGTTTCGCCGGGCTGCGGAGCCAGATTGAGCGAGAGGACCCGGCGGGCCTTGGTCCGCATGAGGGCGTCCAGCAGGTCGGGCACGAGCAGATGCGGGATCACGGAGGAGAACCAGGAACCAGGGCCGAGCACCACCCAGTCCGCGTCGAGGACCGCCTCAACGGCCTCGGGGACGGCCGGCGGATCGTTCGGGACGAGGTGCACGGACTGCACCTCACCTGGGGTGAGCGCGACGGTGGCCTGACCGCGAACCGTGTCGACCTCGTCGGGCTGCTCCGGATCATGGCCTCGTACGAGCGCCTGGAGCTCCAGTGGCACCGCGGACATCGGCAGGACGCGGCCGTGCGCGCCCAGCAGCTTGCCGACCAGGTCGAGGGCCTGGACATGGTCGCCGAGCTGCTCCCACAGGGCCACGATCAGCAGATTGCCGACCGCGTGTTCGTGCAGGTCCCCCTTGGACTGGAAGCGGTGCTGGATGACACGGGCCCAGGTCTGGCCCCACTCGTCGTCGCCGCACAGCGCCGCGAGAGCCTTGCGCAGATCGCCGGGCGGGAGCACGCCGAGCTCGTGGCGCAGCCGTCCGCTGGAACCGCCGTCGTCGGCGACCGTGACGACGGCGGTGAGGTCGCCGGTGATACGGCGCAGCGCGGCGAGCGAGGCGGAAAGGCCCATGCCGCCGCCGAGCGCGACGACCTTGGGCTGGGCACCCCGGCGGCGTACCTTCCCGCCGGCACCTGTGATCCGGCGCAGCCTGCGGAGCCGGAGATTGGGTTCGCTCATTCGCGGCCCATGTCCCGGTGGACGACGACGGTCTCCACTCCCTCGGATGCGAGTCGCTTGGCGAGCTTCTCCGACATGGCGACGGAGCGGTGCTTACCGCCGGTACAGCCGACCGCGATGGTCACATAGCGCTTGCCCTCGCGGCGGTAGCCGGCGGCGATGAGCTGGAGCAGTTCGGTGTACTGGTTGAGGAACTCCTTGGCACCGGGCTGGTTGAAGACGTAGCCGGAGACCTCCTCGTTGAGGCCGGTGTACGGGCGCAGCTCCGGGATCCAGTGCGGGTTCGGCAGGAAGCGGCAGTCGACGACGAGGTCGGCGTCGACCGGCAGGCCGTACTTGTAGCCGAAGGACATCACCGTGGCCCGCAGCTCCGGCTCCTCGTCGCCGGCGAACTGGGCGTCCATCTTGGCGCGCAGTTCGTGGACGTTGAGGCTGGAGGTGTCGATCACCAGGTCGGCGTCGCCGCGCAGCTCGCGCAGCAGATCGCGCTCGGCTGCGATGCCGTCGACGATCCGGCCGTCGCCCTGCAGCGGATGGGGCCGGCGTACGGACTCGAAGCGGCGGACCAGGGCATCGTCGGACGACTCCAGAAAAACGATCCGTCGGGTAACGTTCCTGGCCTCCAGGTCGGCGAGCGACTCACGGAGGTTGTCGAAGAAGCGCCGGCCCCGGACGTCGACGACGACCGCGATCCGGGCCACATTGCCCTGGGAGCGAGCGCCGAGCTCCACCATGGTGGGGATCAGCGCGGGCGGCAGGTTGTCGACGACGAACCAGCCGAGGTCCTCGAGGCACTTGGCCGCCGTGGACCGGCCTGCCCCGGACATTCCCGAGATGATCACCAACTCGGGGATCGCGGAGTCGGGAACCCCGTTCGCGTCGATGGTCGTGCCCGTACTCACCTGTGCTCCATGTTCGGCTTGTGCGTCCTGTGCTTCCTGTGCGTCCTGTGCTTCCTGTGCTTCCTGTGGGCTGGACGCGCTGGGTGTGCTCGGTGCGCTCGGTGCGCGCTGTTCGCTCTGCGCACGCTGATCGCTCTCTTGGCCGTGTGCGCCCTGTTCGTGTGCGCCGTGCTCGCTCATGTCTCCTGCCCCCGTCTTTCGTCCGAGGCCCCCGCGGCCTCGGCTTCTTGCCCGGAACCCGCGGGTGCGGGCTCCTCGTCCTCAATGATCTCTCCTGTGGCCGTGTTCACGGCGGGTGCCGCAGGCGCCGTACGGGCCAAGGCCCCGAGGATCGTCTCGGCCGTCTTGCGGCCCACGCCCGGGACCTCGCAAATCTGCTCGACGGTCGCAGCACGCAGCTTCTTCACCGAACCGAAATGCCTGATCAGGGCCTGTTTCCGGGCGTCGCCCAGGCCCGGCACCTCGTCCAGGGGGCCTGCCTTGAAGCGCTTGGCCCGCTTGGTGCGCTGATACGTGATCGCAAAACGGTGCGCCTCGTCGCGTACGCGCTGCAGAAGGTACAGGCCCTCACTGGTGCGCGGCAGGACCAGCGGGTCGCTCTCGTCGGGCACCCACACCTCTTCGAGGCGCTTGGCCAGGCCGCACACCGCGATGTCGTCGATGCCGAGCTCGTCGAGGGCCTTCTTGGCCGCGGCGACCTGCGGCTGGCCGCCGTCGACGACGACGAGCTGCGGAGGGTAGGCGAAGCGCTTGGGGCGGCCGGTGTCGTCGACCAGGCGTGCCCGGGCACCGTCGGCCTCGGGTGCGGCGCCGTCGACCGCTCCGGGGGACGCCTCGACCGGTCCCTGCCCCAGTCCCTCGCCCGGTCCCTCGACAGATCCTTCGTAGGCATCTGCGAACAGTTCCGCGGAGGAGCCGTCCCCGGCCCACTCCCCCGTCTTCTCCTGCTCGGCCAGGTACCGCTTGAAGCGACGCATGATCACCTCGTGCATGGACCTGACGTCGTCCTGGCCGGCGCCGTGCCAGATTTGCGTGTCTCCGACACGACCCTTGATCTGGAACCGCCTGTACTCGCTCTTCCGCGCCAGGCCGTCCTCGAAGACGACCATGGACGCGACGACGTCGTCGCCCTGCAGGTGCGAGATGTCGTAGCACTCGATCCGCAGCGGGGCGCTGTCCAGGTCGAGCGCCTCTGCGATCTCCTCCAGGGCGCGCGAGCGCGTGGTGAGGTCGGAGGCGCGCTTGGTCTTGTGCAGGGCGAGAGCCTGTAGTGCGTTGCGCTGCACGGTCTCCATGAGGGCCTTCTTGTCGCCGCGCTGCGGGATGCGCAGCGAGACGTTCGACCCGCGGCGGCCGGTCAGCCACTCCTGCACCGGTTCGGCGGGGTCGGGCAGCGCCGGGACCAGCACCTCCTTGGGTACGGAGTCGCCGGTCTCCTCGCCGTACAGCTGCTGGAGCGCGTGCTCCACGAGATCACCGGTGGTGACGGCCTCCACCTTGTCGGTGACCCAGCCGCGCTGGCCGCGCACCCGGCCACCGCGGACGTGGAAGATCTGGACGGCGGCCTCGAGCTCGTCCTCGGCGACCGCCATGAGGTCGGCGTCGGTCGCGTCGGCCAGCACGACCGCGTTCTTCTCCATCGCCTTCTTCAGGGCGCCTATGTCATCGCGCAGGCGGGCCGCCTTCTCGTACTCCATCTCCTCGGCGGCGTCCATCATCTGCTTCTCCAGACGACGGATGTACGTGCCCGTGCGCCCGGCCATGAAGTCGCAGAACTCCTCGGCGAGTTCGCGGTGTTCCTCGGCGGAGACGCGGCCGACGCAGGGGGCCGAGCACTTGTCGATGTACCCGAGGAGGCACGGGCGGCCGGTCCTGGCCGCGTTCTTGAAGACGCCGGCGGAGCATGTGCGCACCGGGAAGACGCGCAGCAGGAGGTCCACGGTGTCGCGGATCGCCCATGCGTGCGCGTACGGCCCGAAGTAGCGGACGCCCTTCTTCTTGTGGCCGCGCATGACCTGGACCCGCGGGAACTCCTCGTTCATGGTCACCGCGAGATACGGATAGCTCTTGTCGTCCCGGTACTTGACGTTGAACCGGGGGTCGAACTCCTTGATCCAGGAGTACTCCAGCTGCAGCGCCTCGACCTCGGTCGACACCACCGTCCACTCCACGGACGCGGCCGTGGTGACCATGGTGCGGGTGCGCGGGTGCAGGCCCGCGAGGTCCTGGAAGTAGTTCGCCAGGCGCTGGCGCAGGCTTTTCGCCTTGCCGACGTAGATCACGCGACGGTGCTCGTCGCGGAACCTGTAGACCCCCGGCGAGTCGGGGATCTGTCCCGGCTTGGGGCGGTAACTGGAGGGGTCTGCCATGCCTCACACCCTACTGGCGGGGACCGACAACAGGGCCGCCCGAGGACCTCTCGCCAGCCCCGGAAAAGGTGCCGCGCGCGGGACCACGCCATTCTGGCATCGTCCCTCGTCAGGGGCATGAAACCCGTATATAAGAGACAAATCATCGTATACCGGGTTCACGCGGGCGTTTACGCTCGGGCGCAGATGAGATACGTTCCCGCGGGCACCGCGACCGGGACGGTGAGATACGTTCCCGCGGGCACCGCAACCGGGGCGGGCGTGCCCGGCGAGGACCGGCCGAGCCCGCACCCACCACCGACCTGAGCACCTGATCACTGCGCCTCATGAGGGTGCGCCCAGAAAGGAACCGTCTCGTGATCGTCGTCGCCGGTGAGGCCCTCATCGACCTCGTCCCGCAACCGGGACGGTACGGGAGCCCCTCTCGCGTATCGCCGAATGCCGACGGCGGGCTGCCGGACCTCGCCCCGCGCCTGGGCGGCGGGCCCTACAACACCGCCGTGGCGCTGGGCCGGCTCGGCTCGCCCACGGCCTTCTGCTCCCGGGTGTCGGCCGACGCCTTCGGCGAGGCGCTGCTGGGCGGGCTGCGCGCGGCGGGGGTGGACGTGTCGTACGTGCAGCGCGGCACGGAGCCGACGACGCTGGCCGTCGCCTCGATCGGCGCGGACGGTTCGGCTGGGTACTCCTTCTACGTCGAGGGAACGGCGGACCGGCTTTTCGCCGTGCCGGACCAACTGCCGCCCGGTACGCGCGCGGTGTCGTTCGGAACGTGTTCGCTGGTCCTGGAGCCGGGCGCGACCGCGTACGAGGAGCTGATGCGGACCGCTGCCGGGCAGGGCGTGTTCACGGCACTGGACCCGAACATCCGGCCGGTGCTGATACCGGACGCGGACGCCTATCGCGCGCGGTTCCGCTCCTGGCTGCCGCACACGGGGCTGGTGAAGCTGTCGGAGGAGGACGCCGCGTGGCTCGGCGGGGCACCGAAGGAGTGGCTGGCCGCCGGCCCCGCCGCGGTCGTGCTGACCCATGGCGGCGACGGCCTCACGGTGCTGACCCGGGAGGGCGGGGAGTACGCGGTGCCGGGCGTCCCGGTCGACGTCGTCGACACGATCGGTGCGGGTGACACGGTCAACGCCGCGCTGCTGCACCGGCTCGCCGCGCACGACGCGCTGTCCGTGGAGGCCATGGCGGCGCTCGGCGAGGACGACTGGCACGACATCCTCGGCTTCGCGGCCCGGGCCGCGGCGATCACCTGCTCCCGTCCGGGAGCGCAGCCGCCGTACGCCGCCGAACTCGGCCTGTAAGTCCGGAAATGGGGATGTACGTCAGCCGTTGACGGCGCCCCTGTGGCTCAGCCGTTGACGGCGCGCAGCGCGCCGGGCCGGCGTCCGTCGAGGCGGTCGAGGGCCGCGGCCGTCGCCTCGTCGGCGGGCAGATGGACGACCATCCGCTGGCCGTCGTCGGGGAGCGCGAGCGTTTCGTACACCAGGCGCAGGGCGCCTGCTCCGGGGTGTTCGACGGTCTGTACTCCCGCGCGCCGGGGCATGACGGGCACGGCGGCGAGCCGGTCGGCGAAAGCGGCGCCTGCCGTGACCGTCAACTCGTCGGCCAGCGAGGCGACATGGGGGTCCTGCAGCGGAGCCTCGTGCCGGAGAACGGCGACCTGCTCGTCGGCCACGCGGTCCCAGTCGGGGTGTGCGGCGCGGGCGCGGGTGTCGGTGAACACGTACCGGAGCATGTTGGGGTGCTCCTCGTCGAGTACGCCGAGAGGGGCGGCGAGCCGCTGGTAGCCGGCGGTGTACGCGAGGATGTCGCCGATCCAGTTCAGCAGGACGGCGGGGGTGGGCTCCAGCCGGTCCAGCATGGCCTGCACGGTGGGCCGTACCGTGCGGGTCGGCGCCACGGCCGCCGAACAGAGCAAGGCGTCACCGCCGTTCTCCTTCGCCAGGCGCCGCAGCAGGAGCCGTTCGCTCACGGTGAGGCGCAGGGCGTCGCCAAGGGCGCCCAGGACCTGCGGGGACGGATTGCGGTCGCGGCCCTGTTCGAGCCGGGTGAGGTACTCGACGCTGATGCCGGCGAGCGTGGCCAGCTCCGAGCGCCGGAGGCCGGGCGTGCGGCGGCGGGGGCCGGTGGGCAGCCCAACCTCGGCCGGTGTGACCGCCTCACGACGGGATCGCAGGAAGGTGCCCATCTCGTTGTCGCCCACCCCGAGAACGTACCAATGCGCCGGGGGTCTGATCGTGGCCCTGTCACTACCAGTCTCAGCCCGGTCTCCCTCGGTGGTGGCGGCCCCGGCAGGTTGGAGACATGACGAATGACAACGCCACAGCCGTGAACGCCGCTCCTGCCCTGCCGCTCCCGTCCGGGAACTGGGAGCTCGATCCCCTCCACTCCGCCGTCAACTTCACCATCCGCCATCTCGGGATCTCGAAGGTACGGGGCCGCTTCGGCACCGTGGAGGCCGAGCTGTACGTCGGCGGGACGGTCGACGGGATCAAGGTCGGCGCGACCATCGATCTCGCCTCCATCGACACCGGCAACACCGACCGTGACGCACACGTCCGCTCCCCCGAACTCCTCGACGTCGAGAGCCGGCCGACGATGACGTACCGCTCGACACGGGTGTCCGGCAAGGGCGAGGAGTGGTCGATGGAGGGCGAGCTGACCATCGGCGACGTGACGCGTCCGGTGATGCTGAACGTCGAGTTCGGCGGGCTCGTGGACTCCGTCGTGGACGGGCGCAGGCACGCCGGGTTCGAGGCCACGGGCGAGATCCGGCGCAGCGACTTCGGGCTGGACTTCGGGACCGGGCTGCTCGGCGACGTGGTGAAGATCCAGCTGGACATGCAGTTCGTCGAGCCGCGGAGCGCCTGACCCCACCTGTCCGACCTGACCTGGTCGTGCGTCCGCCGCATCTCCCTGGCGCGCGCCCTCCGTATACACGCCGCGCCCCACGGGAAGTTCCTCCCGTGGGGCGCGGTCGCGCGTTGCCTGGGGTGACGCAGGTCAGGCCGTGCGGGCCTGGCTCGCCTTCTTGGCGCCGGTCTTCTTGGTCGCCTTGGTGACCGTCGCCTTCGCCGTGGCCGTGGAGTTGGCCACCACCGTCTTCCTGGCCGCCGTCTTGCGCGGTGCCTTTGTCGTCTCGGTCGACGACGCGTCGCTGATGCGGTCGGCGCCCAGGATCTCGCGCAGGAACTTGCCCGTGTGGCTCGCCGGGACCGCCGCCACCTGCTCCGGCGTGCCCTCCGCGACGACGAGACCGCCGCCGTTGCCGCCCTCCGGGCCCATGTCGACGACCCAGTCGGCCGTCTTGATCACGTCGAGGTTGTGCTCGATGACGATGACCGTGTTGCCCTTGTCGACCAGGTCGGACAGCACCGAGATCAGCTTGCTGATGTCCTCGAAGTGCAGACCGGTGGTCGGCTCGTCCAGGACGTAGACCGTGCGTCCCGTGGACCGCTTCTGCAGCTCGCTCGCGAGCTTCACGCGCTGGGCCTCACCGCCGGAGAGCGTGGGCGCGGGCTGGCCGAGACGGACGTATCCGAGGCCGACGTCGTTGAGCGTCCTGAGGTGGCGGGCGATCGCGGGCACGGCCTCGAAGAAGCCGAGGGCCTCCTCGATCGGCATGTCCAGCACCTCGGCGATGGACTTGCCCTTGTAGTGGACCTCCAGGGTCTCCCGGTTGTAGCGCGCGCCGTGGCAGACCTCGCACGGCACGTACACATCCGGCAGGAAGTTCATCTCGATCTTGATGGTGCCGTCGCCGGAGCAGTTCTCGCAGCGGCCGCCCTTGACGTTGAAGGAGAAGCGGCCCGGCAGATAGCCGCGCACCTTCGCCTCCATCGTCTCCGCGAACAGCTTGCGGACGTGGTCGAAGACGCCCGTGTACGTCGCCGGGTTCGACCGCGGCGTACGGCCGATGGGCGACTGGTCGACGTGCACCACCTTGTCGACGAGGTCGTCGCCGTCCACGCGCGTGTGCCGCCCCGGAACGCTCCGGGCGCCGTTCAGCTCACGCGCGAGATGCGTGTAGAGGATGTCGTTGACCAGCGTGGACTTGCCGGATCCTGACACGCCTGTGACGGCCGTGAGGACACTGAGCGGGAACGATACGTCGATGTCCTGCAGGTTGTTCTCGCGGGCGCCGTGCACCGTGAGCTGCCGGGTCGGGTCGACGGGCCGGCGGATGTCGGGCAGCACGATGGACTTCTTGCCGGACAGGTACTTGCCGGTCATCGACTCGTTGTTGGTCAGCAGCTCCGCGAGCGGGCCGCTGTGCACGACCTTGCCGCCGTGCTCACCGGCGCCCGGCCCGATGTCGACGACCCAGTCGGCGACCTTGATCGTGTCCTCGTCATGCTCGACGACGATGAGCGTGTTGCCCATGTCGCGCAGCCTGACCAGGGTCTCGATGAGGCGGTGGTTGTCGCGCTGGTGCAGGCCGATCGACGGCTCGTCGAGTACGTACAGCACGCCGACGAGTCCGGAGCCGATCTGGGTGGCCAGGCGGATGCGCTGGGCCTCGCCGCCGGACAGCGTCCCTGCCGCGCGGTTCAGCGACAGATAGTCGAGGCCCACGTCGACCAGGAAGCGCAGCCGCTCGTTGACCTCCTTCAGGACCCGCTCGGCGATCTTCTTGTCACGGGCGCTGAGCTTCAGCTCGCCCAGGAAGTCCGCGCAGTCGCTGATCGACATGGCCGAGACCTCGGCGATCGACTTCTCCATGATCGTGACGGCGAGCACGATCGGCTTGAGGCGCGTGCCCTCGCACGTGGGACAGGGCACCTCGCGCATATAGCCCTCGAAGCGCTCGCGGCTGGCGTCGCTCTCGGCCTCGCTGTGCCGCCGCTTCACGAAGGGGACGGCGCCCTCGAACGGGGTCGTGTACCTCCGCTCGCGCCCGTACCGGTTGCGGTACCGCACTTCGATCTGCGTCTTGTGCCCGTAGAGCACGGCCTTCTTGGCGCGCTGCGGCAGCCCCGCGAACGGGATGTCGGTACGGAATCCGAGGGCGTCGGCGAGCGCGCCGACGAGCCGCCCGAAGTAGTCCTTGGTGTGGCCGTGCGACCAGGGGTGGATGGCCCCCTCGTCGAGGGACTTGTCCTCGTCGGGGACGATCAGCTCGGGGTCGACCTCCATGCGCGTACCGATGCCGGTGCAGTCCGGGCAGGCGCCGAAGGGCGAGTTGAAGGAGAAGGAGCGGGGCTCCAGCTCTTCGAAGGACAGGTCGTCGTACGGGCAGTAGAGGTGCTCCGAGTACATGCGCTCGCGCTCGGGGTCGTCCTCGGGGAGGTCGACGAAGTCGAGCACGACCATGCCGCCGGAGAGGCCGAGGGCCGTCTCGACGGAGTCGGTCAGTCGGCGCTTGGCACCGTCCTTCACCGTGAGGCGGTCGACGACCACCTCGATGGTGTGCTTCTCCTGCTTCTTCAGCGTCGGCGGGTCGCTGAGGTGAATCGTCTCGCCATCGACGCGGGCACGGCTGTAGCCCTTCGTCTGCAGATCGCTGAAGAGGTCGACGAACTCGCCCTTGCGCTCGCGCACGAGCGGCGAGAGGACCTGGAAGCGGCTGCCCTCGGGCAGCTCGAGAACCTTGTCGACAATCGCTTGCGGCGACTGCCGCGAGATGGGGCGGCTGCACTCGGGGCAGTGCGGCTTGCCGATACGCGCGAACAGCAGGCGCAGGTAGTCGTAGACCTCGGTGATGGTGCCGACCGTCGAGCGCGGGTTGCGCGAGGTCGACTTCTGGTCGATGGAGACCGCCGGCGACAGGCCCTCGATGAAGTCGACGTCCGGCTTGTCCATCTGGCCGAGGAACTGGCGGGCGTACGAGGAGAGCGACTCGACGTACCGTCGCTGGCCCTCGGCGAAGATCGTGTCGAAGGCGAGCGACGACTTGCCCGACCCGGACAGACCCGTGAAGACGATGAGGGAGTCGCGTGGGAGGTCGAGCGAGACGTTCTTCAGGTTGTGCTCGCGCGCTCCACGGACGATGAGACGGTCGGCCACGCCGGTCCGCACCTTTCTTGAGAGAAGCGACAGGGGCGGGCCCCCGTCTCTCACAGACTAGGGGGAGCCACCGACAGCGCCGGATGGGTTTCGCTGGTTGGTAACAATCCCGGACCTTCCAGCATGCCCGACGCCGCGCTCGAGCCTATAGCACGTGCATTCGATTTTGGTCGGCGCTCTGCCACCTTCACCCGAACGTGTGGCGGGGCTATCGTCGGCCCCATGAACGATCATGTGCGCGACCTGGCGTCTGTACGTGACGCGACCGACCGGCTGCTGACCGCAGCCGCCGAACTGGACAACGCGTCCGCCGCCGAGCCGTCACGGCTTCCCGGCTGGACCCGCGGCCACGTCCTCGCCCACCTCGCCCGCAACGCGGACGCGCTCGTGAACGTCCTCGCCGGACGCCCCATGTACGCGACCGCCGAGCAGCGGGAAGCCGACATCGAGCGGGACGCCCCGCGCGGGCTGGACGAACAGCTCGCGGACGTACGCGAGAGCGCCGCCCGCTTCCAGGAGGCGTGCGCGGCGCCCGCGGACTGGTCGCGCATGGTGGAACTGCGCAATGGCGTGACGGATTTCGCCTCGCAGGTGCCGTTCCGGCGGTGGATCGAGGTCGAGCTCCACCACGTGGATCTGGGCATCGGGTACGAGCTGGAGGACCTGTCGCCGGAGTTCACCCAGCGGGAGATCGACTTCCTCGCCCAGCGGTTCCGTCACCACCCCGGGGTGCCCGCACTGCTGATCAGGCAGGACGATGGCCGCGGACTGGCCACCGGAGCCGTCGAGAGCCTCACCCTGGAGGAGATCAAGAGCGGCCGCGAGCCCCGGTTCGAGCTCACGGTCAGCGGCCGCCAGGCTGATCTCCTCGGCTGGCTCTGCGGCCGCCGCGATGGTTCGGCCCTGCACGTCGACGGCGGCCTGCTCCCCGCGCTCCCCCCGCTATAGGCTGAGCGACATGACGTACAGCGGAGCGGTGAAGGTCGGCGGACCTGCGGATGTGCACGAGTTGCAGGACCTGATGATCTCCAAGGTCGCGGTCGGCCCGATGGACAACAACGCCTATCTGCTGCGCTGCCGCGCCACGGACGAGCAGCTGCTGATCGACGCGGCCGCCGAGCCGGAGACGTTGCTGACGCTGATCGGTGACGACGGCATCGCGTCCGTCGTCACCACCCACCGCCACGGCGACCACTGGCAGGCACTGGCGCAGGTGGTGGAGGCCACGGGCGCACGCACCTACGCGGGGCGGTACGACGCGGAGGGCATCCCCGTCCCGACCGACGTGCTGGTCGAGGACGGCGACACGATCCGCGTCGGCCGCGTCGAGCTCACCGCCCGCCATCTGGTGGGCCACACCCCCGGCTCGATCGCCCTCGTCTACGACGACCCGCACGGGCACCCGCATGTGTTCACGGGCGACTGCCTGTTCCCGGGCGGCGTGGGCAACACCCGCAAGGACCCGAAGGCCTTCGCCAGCCTCCTGCACGACGTGGAGACGAAGATCTTCGAACCTCTGCCGGACGAGACGTGGGTGTACCCGGGGCACGGCAACGACACGACGCTGGGCGCGGAGCGGCCGCATCTTGGGGAGTGGCGCGCGCGAGGCTGGTGATCGCGGGCCACGTGCCCGACGCGCGTCCCGGCGCGGTCCGCACCCGTGCCCGGGGGCTCCTTCGGAGGACTGCGCACCGCCAGTGCCGGCTTTGTCGGTGAGCGCTAGTGCGCCGCGTCCAACCGGGCCCGCTGATCTTCCGTCAACTCCAGGTCCACCGCGGCCAGGTTCTCGTCCAGCTGGGCCACCGACGACGCCCCGGCCAGCGGGATCACCGGCAGTCGGCCGCCTGTCTGCCAGGCCAGCACGACCTGGTTGACCGTCGCCCCGGTCTCCTTCGCGACCTCGCGCAGTACCGCGAGCCGAGCCGGGGTCCCCGGGTGGTCGAAGTCCGGCGGCAGCGGCTTGTCCTGCCTGACGTAGGCGCCGGTGAGCAGCGGCGAGTAGGCGACCAGCGTCAGGCCGGGCTCGGCCTTCAGGTAGCTCAGCAGCTCGGCACCGGCATTGCCGAGGTTGCCCTCCGGGAAGAGCGGCTGCAGCACGTCTGTACGTGGCCGGAGGTGGCTGTGCTGATATTGCAGGACCTCGTAGCCGGGCAGCCCGGCCGCCGCCGCTAGGGCGCGCGCCCGCTCGACGCGCCAGATCGCGTGGTTGCTCACCCCCAGCAGCCCGACCGTCCCCTCGGCCACCAGCTCGGCGAAGCCCTCGACGGTGTCGCGCAGCGGAACGGTCCGGTCCTCGATGTGCGCGTAGAGCAGGTCGATCTTCTCCACCCCGAGCCGGTCCCGGCTGCGCTCGGCGGACTCACGGATCACCTTCGGGGACAGCCCCTCGGGGTTGTCTATGTAGCCGGTACCGGGCGCGAGCGGACGCGCCCCCAGCTTGGTGGCGATGATCATCTCGTCGCCGATGCCGCGGCTGCGCCGCCAGCGTCCGAGCAGCTCCTCGCTCTGCCCGCCCTGACTGTCGTCGATCCAGAAGGCGTAGTTGTCGGAGGTGTCGATGAACGTCCCGCCGGCCTCGACATAGCGGTCCAGGATGGCGAAGGACGTCTTCTCGTCGGTAACGGAACCGAAGAGCATCGCGCCGAGTGCGAGCACGCTCACCTCGCGGCGGGTCTTCGGATCGGTTCCTATGGTGCGGTATTTCACGGCGTCCCCTCCCGTTCGGGCCCGTCGTACCGGGCTATGAACGGGAGTCTGCGACTTGGAGCGCACGCGAAGGCAAGGCCTTTCGGGCTCACGGACGGAAACGGACGGATTCTGCTGGCGGCTCGGCAGGTAGGGGGACAGTCAAGGGAGAGCAGGTGGGCTGGCTCAGGGGCCGCAACAGACCCGTCGACACAGCGCGTTCACACGGCCGCAACGCCCGTTCCAGCGGATCAGGTCTGCTGTCTGGACGCCGAGGGCTTCTTGAGCGCAGCACGGCCGACGAGGTCTGCGGCGACCCGCAGCAGGAGCGCAGAGACGGTTCCTGCGGCGGATCGTCGGGGCGGGCCGGCTGTGACGCCACGCGGGCGGGTGCGACGCCTCGCGGGCGGGTGCGACGCAGACACCGCTGCGGTCGTGTCCGAACCGCGGTGCCGTGCACCCGCCGCCGCTACGCCTCGCGCTGAGCTACCAGCGCGGCCACCCGCTCGACAGCGAAGGCGTACCCCTGGACGCCGCATCCCGCGATGACGCCGTCCGCGCGCAGCGAGACGTACGAGTGGTGCCGGAACTCCTCGCGCTGGTGGATGTTGGAGATGTGGACCTCCAACACCGGCATACCGTCACAGGTGTTGAGGGCATCCAGGATCGCCACGGAGGTGTGGGAGTAGGCTGCCGGGTTGATCACGATGCCGACGTGGTTCTGGCGGGCCTCGTGGATCCAGTCGACCAACTCGCCCTCGTGGTTCGACTGACGGAAGTCGACGGTGCCGCCGTGCGCGGCCGCCGCCTTGGCGCAGAGTGCCTCGACGTCCGTGAGGGTGTCCGAACCGTAGATCTCCGGCTGCCGCTGGCCGAGGAGGTTCAGGTTGGGCCCGTTGAGGATCATGACGGGGGCGCTGGCGAGGGTGCGGGGCACGGGTCCTCCTGTGTCCGATGGGCGGCCGCGTTCGGCCTGGGCCTGCGGCTGCGTCCTGCGGCTGCGTTCGGTGCTGTCGAGACCGGTCTATCACGGTGCTCACGGGCCGCCACGCGCGGATGGAGCGCCGCCTGCCCCATGGCTGATCGCAAGCCCTAAGGCGTGATCGCCAGCTCCAAGTACGCCGCGAACAGCACCAAGTGGACACCGCCCTGCAGCGGGGTCGCGCGGCCCGGCACAACGGTGAGGATGCTGACCCCGATCGTGAGGGCGAGCAGCACCAGGTGGACGGAGCCGAGACCCAGGACGAGCGGCCCCGACAGCCACAAGGAGGCGAGCGCCACGGCGGGAATGGTCAGCCCGATGCTGGCCATGGCCGATCCCAGGGCCAGGTTCAGACTGGTCTGCACCCGGTTGCGGCGGGCGGCACGCAATGCGGCGATGGTCTCGGGCAGCAGCACGAGCAGCGCGATGATGACGCCGACCACGGCGTGCGGCATTCCGGCTGCCTCCACGCCGGACTCGATCGTCGGTGACACGCCCTTCGCGAGGCCGACGACGCCGACCAGTGCACAGGCCAGGAGAAGAAGGCTGATGACGGCGATCCGCGCGGACGGGGCTTCCGCGTGCTGGTCCGCGTCGATCACCTCGCCCTTCCTGGTCAAGGGAAGGAAGTAGTCGCGGTGCCGGATCGTCTGCGTGGCCACGAACAGCCCGTAGAGCACCACCGAGGCGACCGCTGCGAAGACGAGTTGGGCCGTGGAGAACTCAGGACCCGGCTTGCTCGTCGTGAAGGTGGGCAGCGCCAGGCTGAGGGTGGCCAGCGTGGCCACGGTCGCGAGGGCGGCACCCGTTCCCTCCGGGTTGAACACCGCCACGCGATGGCGCAGCGCACCCACCAGCAGGGTCAGGCCGACGATGCCGTTGCAGGTGATCATCACGGCGGCGAAGACGGTGTCCCGGGCGAGCGTGGCGCTCTTGGCGCCGCCGTCCGCCATGAGCGCGACGATCAGCGCGACCTCGATGACCGTCACCGCAACGGCGAGTACCAGTGAGCCGAAGGGTTCGCCGACGCGGTGTGCGACGACCTCGGCGTGGTGCACCGCGGCGAGCACCGCGGCGGCGAGCACCAGCGTCATGAGTACGACGACGGCTCCGGGAACGGAGCGTCCCCAGGTGGCGACCAGCAGCAGCAGTGCGAACAAAGGCATGACGGTCGTCCAGTGCGCCGTCAGTTCCCGGAGCCGTACGATCATGATCTCGATGCTTTCAGACGAGTACAGATGGTGCATTACAGGCGTGAGCGGCGAGCTGCGGGCGCTTTGCTGCCGAACGCCCGCCGCCGAGTGCCTTCCTGCCTGCTGGGGGCTTTCCGCCGCCGGCTGACAGCGCGATGGCCGTTGGGCGCGGTCACGCACGCCGCCGCGGCCGGTGACACCGTCGGCGGCTGATTCCTCAGCCGCCGACGATCTCGGGCGTAATCGCCCGCACCCGCTGTCTTCCGCAGCTGCCGTCAGCTGCCGACGCTGTTCTTCGACGTCTCCCCCGCTGCTTCGGCGACCTCCGCCGCCTCCGCGGACTCGGCCGCGGCCTGCTTCCTGGTCGCCATCAGGCTGGTGATGGTCGTGACGATCAGGACGGTGCAGATGACACCGAGCGAGACCGGTATGGAGATCTCCGGGACGTGCAGGCCCGACTCGTGCAGGGCGTGCAGCACCAGCTTGACGCCGATGAAGCCGAGGATGACCGACAGTCCGTAGCTGAGGTGGACCAGCTTCTTGAGCAACCCGCCGATCAGGAAGTACAGCTGCCGCAGACCCATCAGCGCGAAGGCGTTGGCGGTGAAGACGATGTACGGGTCCTCGGTCAGACCGAAGATCGCGGGGATCGAGTCCAGCGCGAAGAGCACATCCGTGGTGCCGATCGCCAGCATCACGACGAGCATCGGCGTCATGACGCGCTTGCCGTTCTGCTCGATCCACAGCTTGGTGCCGTGGTAGCGGTCGGCCACGCCGAAGCGCTTCTCGGCGGCCTTGAGCAGCCGGTTCTCCTCGTACTCCTCGTCCTCCTCGTCGGCCCTGGCCTCCTGGATCAGCTTCCAGGCGGTGTAGATCAGGAACGCGCCGAATATGTAGAAGACCCACGAGAAGCTCGCGATGATCGCGGCACCTGCTGCGATGAAGATTGCGCGCAGCACCAGGGCGATCAGCACACCGACGAGCAGCACGCGCTGCTGGTACTGCGACGGCACCGCGAACTTCGCCATGATCAGGACGAAGACGAAGAGGTTGTCGACACTCAGCGACTTCTCGGTGATGAAGCCCGCGAAGAACTCTCCGGCGGGCTGACCGCCCCCGAAGACCAGCAGGCCGAGCCCGAACAGGGCCGCCAGGGCGATCCAGACGACGGTCCAGATCCCGGCTTCCTTGATCGATACGTCATGGGGCTTGCGGCCGATGAAGAAGTCGACCGCGATCAGGGCACTCAGGCCCAGGATCGTGAGGACCCATAGGGTCAGGGAAACATCCACTGCGCCTCCGGCAGTACGTAACGTCATTTCTCAGCGCGTCGCTGCCGGAGGTCTCTTCCACCCAGGAGGCATGTGGTCGCGCATGATGCGCGTGCGCCTCGGGCCGGCGCCCCGGGACCTGGCCTGGTCCGTATTGACGGGTACGCCGCAGTAGGAGTACTCCCCTCCGCGAGAGCTAACAGTACTTGATTTACCAAGAAAAGGTAAAGGGTGAGGTAAAGCACACACCAAATCTGCAGGTCAGAGGCGTGCTTACCGCACTTGGGATACCAGGCCTGCGCAGGCAGGGACGACCGCCGGTGCGGCACGTCGGTCCTCAGCGGGTTCTCAGAAGTGGGCCCTCAGGACCCCTCAGCGGTTCCACGGCCGACGGGCGGCAGCGACCTGGTTCAGCACGTGGTGCAGTACCTGACTGCCGGGCGGGACGAGCGGCGGTTCGTACGTCCATGCGTGACCGACCCACGGGTCGGCCAGGTGATCGTCGGGCACCGGCGTCAGGCGCAGCAGCGACCGCCACAGAGGGTCGAGCAACGGACCGTACGCCGCGGCGTCCTCGCGGTCGGCCACCAGCATCAGATGGACACCGACGTCCGGGCCCTCGTCCGCGAGGTAGCGCAGCTGGGTCACGGCGCGGTCGTCGAAGGCGCCCGGGAAGTCGTTGACGATCAGCAGCTGCTGCGCGGTGTCCAGGTCCGGCGGCAGTGCGTCCGTGGCGCCGCTGCGGATCGCCATCTGCACGAGGTCCACGCGCTGGGTGAGCTTGGCGAACACACCGGAGACGCCCGCCGCACCAACGGCCGGCGGTCCATCGAGGACACCGGCCGCCACGAGAGGGGCGAGCGGACCGGCACCGGAGCCGGCGGCGTCGATGACGTGCACGGTGAACTCGCCCGCCGGATACGCGGCGATCAGGCGTGCGGCGTGGGCGACGGCCGCGTCCATGGCGAGACGGCGCAGCTGCCCGGAGTCGGCGAACGAGGTGGTGGCCGAAGAGGACCGGCCGCTGTCGATCCACAGGCCGCGCTCCAGCGGCAGCCGGACGAGCATCGGGATCCGAAGATCGGTGCGCTCGGGCAGATGGAGGTCGCCCAGGCGCAGGGCCATAGGTATCTCCGTCGGCGCGCGGTAGGCATGCCAGACCGGGTTGTCCCAGCGGGCGTAGGCGGGGGGCAGGGCCGGCTCGACGACGTCGGCCTCGGCCCGGAGCTGGGCGATGTCCCGGTCGAGTACTTCCCGTGCCTGGTCCACAAGTTGGGCGTGCTTGGCCCGGGCGGCCTCCCGCGCCGCGTCACCGGCGCCGCCGATGCGGCTGCGCGGATCGGAGAGGACCTTGTCGAGCTCCTGCTCCATGCGGGAGTCGGCGAAGTCGACGGCGCTGCGGTAGGCGGCAGCCGTGCGGGCGAGGTCCTCGAACATGCCCCACACCTGGTTGTAGAGCCGCTCCTCCATGGACCAGCCTGTGGCGTCGCCCGCGACCGGCTGGGCGGACTGCCCGGGTCCGGCCGGAGTCGCGGTGGGCGGTGGCGGCGGAGGCGCGGTGGTCTGGCGGCGCGGATGCGTGTAGTTGACGGGCCCGCCGGAAGAGGGTGCACCGCCGCCACCCGGTGCGGGCTGGGCGCCGGAGGCTGCGGATTCCGGATCCATGGGGCTCGCCGACCCGGCGGACAGTGCCGCACCGGGAGAGCCAGCGGAAGGCTCAGCCATGCCGGGTCCCCCCTGCCCACCCGATCCTCCTGCTCCAGTCGCCCCTGCGCCAGGCGATGCCGTACGCACCCGGGTCTCGTCCGACGGGCGCGGCGGCGGCGCCGCGACCGAGCGGGCGAGGCCCTGCGTCACCGCATCGTTGATCGCTTGCGCGAGCTGCCCAGCCGCTCCCGTGAGGCCCTGATCGGACAGCAGCTCGGCGAGGCCGCCCGCGTACCCCTGGCCGATGGCGCGTACCTTCCAGGCGCCGTGCCGACGGTAGAGCTCCAGGGCGACCACGGCGGACTCGGCGTCCAGTCCCGTGATGGTGTAGCTGGCGACCTCGCTGCCGTCGAGTCCGGTGACCGCGACGAAGGGAGCGGCGACGGCGCCGAAGCAGACCGGTCCTCCGACACCCACGGGCAGCGCGAGCAGCACACTGACCCGGTGCACTGACTCGGGCAGCACGCCCAGGTCCACCGCGAGACGATGGTCGGCCGCGGCCTGCTTGGAGACCTCGAGCCCGGGCAGAGTCGGTGATCCGGGATGGACCACCCATTCCGCGCCCTGCACCCTGCCCTGCTCGTCGCTGAGCGTGGCACCCGCCACGACCGGCTTGCCGGCCGATACCCGGATTTCCAGACGGGTCTGGGTGAGGGGGTGGTTCTGCCCCCGGACCAGCTCGGCCGTCATCGCCTTCGTCCCCCTCTTCGAGCAGCCAGGGCTGCTCAAGGCTGCGTACTGTCCGTACTGGTGGGCTGGTGGTGTTGGCGCCGCGAGGCCGTCGCGCGCCAGTGCACGGCCGTGCGAACGCGGATGCTCCAGCTCGTGGTGTGCGAGCTGGAGATCCCGCGCCGGTGGGTGCTCACCTGGTGGTGCGCGTGTGCGTGCCGCCGGTGCTCGTGCGGGTGGTGCCCGCCGTGGACTACAGGTGCGGCAGGATCGACGGCATCAGGTCCTGGAAGGTACGGCCGTTGGCCGCCGTGCCCAGGGCGGTCATCTGCCATCCCGAGCCGGCGCGGTGCACCTTCGCCATGATCTGTGCCGTGTACGCGCCGCCGCCGTCGAGCGTGTAGCGAGCGAGCTCCTGGCCGTTGGTCTCGTCGACCAGGCGACAGAACGCGTTCTGCACCTCCTGGAACGTCTGACCCGTGAACGAGTTCACGGTGAAGACGATCTGGTCGATGTGGACCGGAAGGCGCTGCAGGTCGACGAGGATCGCCTCGTCGTCCCCGCCCTGACCCACACCGCCGACGAGGTTGTCACCGGTGTGTCGCACGGAGCCGTCGTCGCTGACGAGGTGGCGGAAGAACACGACGTCCACCGGCTGCTTGTCCGCGAACAGCACGGCCGAGGCGTCAAGGTCGATCTCCCGGGTGCGCGTACCGAACAGTCCGCGCCTCGGGGCCGCCTGCCAGCCGAGACCCATACGTACCGCGGTCAGGGTGCCCCCGTCGTTCTTCTGCAGACTGATGGCCTGACCCTTGGTCATGTTGACCGTCACGTGCTGTTCCCCTCTCGAACTCTCCCCTGAACCGCTCTCAGTGCGGTTGCCGAGCACCCTATGCAGGGCCACTGACAGTGCCGCACACGGGGCAGCACTTTGTGTCGGTCTTGCAACACTCCCGGTGGTCACAGCGGGACCCGCAGGATCGGCACGTCAGGTCAGGCCAGGCCCGCCTCCTTCATCTGCCGCAGCTCCTTCTTCATCTCCGACACCTCGTCACGCAGCCTCGCCGCAATCTCGAACTGCAGATCGGCGGCAGCGGCACGCATCCGCTCGGTCAACTCCTCGATCTGGCCGGAGAGTTCGGCCGCCGGGCGGTCGGTGGGCACGGTCTCCTTCGCCTTGCCCTTGGCGGACTTGGCCGGCTTGGCGCCCTTGCCGGCCTCGGCCGCCGCACCGCCGCGCGAGGGCACCGGCACCTTGCCGCCCTTGCCGTCCTTCGCCTGGCGGTACCCCGTGCCCAGCAGCTGCTCGGTGTCGACCTCCTCCCGCGCGATGGTCGCGACGATGTCGTTGATCTTCTTGCGGAGCGGCTGCGGGTCGATGCCCTTCTCCTTGTTGTACGCGATCTGCTTCTCCCGGCGGCGGTTGGTCTCCTCGATGGCCTTCTCCATCGCCGGGGTGATCTTGTCGGCGTACATATGGACCTGGCCGGAGACGTTGCGCGCCGCGCGGCCGATGGTCTGGATCAGCGAGGTCCCCGAGCGCAGGAAGCCCTCCTTGTCGGCGTCGAGGATCGACACCAGGGACACCTCGGGGAGGTCGAGGCCCTCACGCAGCAGGTTGATGCCGACCAGCACGTCGAACTCGCCGGACCGCAGTTCGCGAAGGAGTTCGACGCGGCGCAGGGTGTCGACGTCGCTGTGCAGATAGCGGACCTGGATGCCCAGTTCCAGGAAGTAGTCCGTGAGGTCCTCGGCCATCTTCTTGGTGAGCGTGGTGACCAGCACGCGCTCGTCCTTCTCGGTGCGCTTCCGGATCTCGTGCACCAGGTCGTCGATCTGTCCCTGGGTGGGCTTGACCACGACCTGAGGGTCGACCAGGCCCGTGGGCCGGATGATCTGCTCGACGTGGCCGTCCCCGCGCGAGAGTTCGTACTGACCAGGGGTCGCCGAGAGATAGACGGTCTGCCCGATGCGTTCCTGGAACTCCTCCCACTTCAGCGGGCGGTTGTCCAGGGCGGACGGCAGCCGGAATCCGTGCTCGACGAGGGTGCGCTTGCGGGAGGCGTCGCCCTCGTACATGGCGCCGATCTGCGGGACCGTGACGTGCGACTCGTCGATGACGAGCAGGAAGTCGTCCGGGAAGTAGTCGAGGAGGGTGTTGGGCGGGGAGCCGGGCTCGCGGTCGTCGAAGTGCATCGAGTAGTTCTCGACGCCGGAGCAGGAACCGATCTGGCGGAGCATCTCCAGGTCGTAGGTGGTGCGCATGCGCAGCCGCTGGGCCTCCAGGAGCTTGCCCTGCTTCTCCAGCTCGGCGAGGCGTTCCTCGAGTTCCTTCTCGATGCCGTTGACGGCCTTTTCCATGCGCTCCGGGCCCGCCACATAGTGGGAGGCCGGGAAGACGTAGAGCTGCTCGTCGTCGCTGATGACCTCGCCGGTCAGCGGATGCAGGGTGGAGAGCGCCTCGATCTCGTCGCCGAACATCTCGATACGGACGGCCAGTTCCTCGTAGACCGGGAAGATCTCGATGGTGTCGCCGCGGACTCGGAAGGTGCCCCGGGCGAACGCCACATCGTTGCGCGTGTACTGGATGTCGACGAAGCGGCGCAGCAGCTCGTCCCGGTCGATCTCGTCGCCGACCTTGAGCGGCACCATCCGGTCCACGTACTCCTGGGGAGTACCGAGGCCGTAGATGCAGGAAACCGAGGCGACCACGATGACGTCGCGGCGCGTCAGCAGCGAGTTCGTCGCGGAGTGGCGCAGGCGCTCGACCTCCTCGTTGATCGAGGAGTCCTTCTCGATGTAGGTGTCCGACTGCGGGACGTACGCCTCGGGCTGGTAGTAGTCGTAGTACGAGACGAAGTACTCGACGGCGTTGTTGGGCAGCAGCTCGCGGAACTCGTTCGCCAGCTGGGCGGCCAGCGTCTTGTTCGGCGCCATCACGAGTGTGGGGCGCTGGAGCTTCTCGATCATCCACGCGGTGGTCGCGGACTTGCCGGTGCCGGTCGCACCAAGCAGGACGACGTCCTTCTCACCTGCGCTGATGCGCCGCTCCAGCTCGGCGATGGCCGTCGGCTGGTCGCCGCTGGGCTGGTAGGGGCTGACGACCTCGAAGGGCGCCACCGTGCGTTCGATCTTGGATACGGGCCGCATGGAATCCACCGTACGACCCCCCACTGACAACGGGGGAGAGTCAGCAGATTTGTGCAGGTCAGGGACTGGTCACCAGCTCTGCGGGGTGCGGGGGCGGCCGGGGCGCGGCGGACGGTGGCCGGCGCCCGCAGCCGTGCGGGGTGCGGAGACCGGCGCACCGGTGGCGCCCTGCCAGGCGGGCCTGCCCATCACCAGCAGCGGGTCGAGCATCACGACCGCGCCGGCCACGACGAGGATGACCAGCGGGCCGATCATCATGGGCGCAAGCAGCTCGGCGGGCGAGTGGTCGACCGGAGATCCGGTCGACCCGTGCACCTGGACACGGAGGGCCGCCATACCGGTGTAGTGCATGCCGCTGACGGCGAGGCCCATGACGAGGCTCGCGCCCAGGCTCCACCGGAATCCCCTGACCTGGCCGGCGGCCCACAGGGACGCGGTGGCGGCCGCCATGGCGATCACCACGGAGACGGCGACCATGACGGTGTTGTACTCCAGCTCTCCGGGCAGACGCATTCCGGCCATTCCCAGGTAGTGCATCGACGCGACGCCCAGCCCTGTGATGGTGCCCCCGGTGAAGAGGGCCGCGCCCTTCGCGCCCCGGTAGCCGACGATGAAGATCCCGATGCCGACCATGACGACAGCGATGCCCAGGCTCGCGAAGGTCGTGAGCGTGTCGTAGTGGATCGGGATCCCTCTGACGGTGAAGCCCATCATCGCGACGAAGTGCATGGTCCAGATTCCGGCCCCGATCGCCGCCGAGCCGAGGGCGAGCCAGCCGGGCCGCCAGGACCGCGTGCGGAGCGCCCTGGTCGTACACCGCAGACCAAGCGCGCCACCAAGACAGGCCATCAGATAGGCCACCACCGGGGTGACGAGTCCATAGCTGAATCCGTCGACCGTGCCCTGCATGCGCAACCCTTCCACCCTTTATGCCCTGCGATCTCTGTGCGGCCCCTGCCCCATGGTCGCCTGAGCGGGCGTACTTGAGGCAGAGAGTATGGCCCGCCCGGAATGGGCGAGCGATTTTCCTGCAAAGAATTGGTAGCCATCGCGCGCGTGCGGGGCGCACAACCGGCGTCGGGCGCCTTTGTTCAACGCCTGGCCATCCTGCACCTGTCTTCCGTTGCTCCTCTGCTGTCACGCTCGAGCAGTCCGTGATCTCAGTCCGTGAACTGACGAATGCGAGGAGTACACGTGTACGCACGCCCTGCCGCAGCAACCGCCGCCGCGCTCCTGGGAGTCAGCGCACTCATCCTCCCCACAGCCTCCGCTCACGCCGCCGAGCACGATGAACCGCTGGTCATAGCCCACCGCGGCGCCTCCGCCTACGCCCCCGAGAACACTCTCGCAGCCGTCGACCGTGCGGCCGACATGGGGTTCCGCTGGGTCGAGAACGACGTTCAGCGCACTAGGGACGGCGAGCTCGTGGTGATCCACGACGACAACCTGAAGCGGACGACGAACGTCGAGGAGGTCTTCCCCGACCGTGCCCCGTGGAAGGTCGCGGACTTCACCGCGGCCGAGATCGCCCGGCTCGACGCCGGCAGCTGGTTCGGCCCCGAGTACGCCGGCGCGCGCGTGCCGACGCTCAAGCAGTACATGAACCGGGTCTCGCATCACCACCAGAAGCTCGTTCTGGAGATCAAGAAGCCGGAGCTGTACGCGGGCATCGAGCAGCAGACCCTGCGTGTGCTGGACAACGAGGGCTGGCTCGACCGTACCCACGTCGGCAGCAAGCTCGTCATCCAGAGCTTCAGCGCGCAGAGCGTCCAGACGGTGCACGCACTGCGGCCCGACATCAAGACGGGCTTCCTCGGCACGCCGGCGGCCGCGGACCTGCCGAAGTACGCCGAGTTCGCCGACCAGATCAACTCCACGCACACCTCGATATCCGCCGACTACGTGTCCGCGATCCACGCCCTCGAGGGACCGCACGGCAAGCCGCTGGAGATCTTCACCTGGACCGTCGACAGCGCGGCGAACGCACGGCGAGCCGCGGGCTTCGGTGTGGACGGCATCATCACGAACGCCCCTGACGTCGTCCGCAGGGCCGTGGCCGAGGGCTGAGTCCGGCCCCTGCCGACTGCCATCAGGCCGGTCCCGGGGACGGCGGTGCGCGGGGTGCGGGCGGTGCAATGCCCGTCCGCACCTGTCCGCAGCCCTGGGCCACGATCCGTGCCGGGCCGTTGTCAGTGCCGGGTCGTACGGTGGTCCGCATGAACAGCGATGGGCAGTGCGAGCAGCAAGAGGGGCAGTCCGGGCAGCAGGTCGTATGGACCGTCGTCGGCACCGACATCGGGCCGCTGCTGCTGGCCGCGACCGAGGACGGCCTGGTCAACGTCGTCTTCCACGCCTCGGACGCGGTGCGGGACAAAGCGGTCGAGCGGCTCGCCGCGCGTCTCGGCACCGAGCCGGCCGAGGCTCCCGACTCGCCGCTGCTGGCCGAGCCCATACGTCAGCTCGCCGCGTACTTCGCCGGTGCACGGCACGATTTCGACCTTCCGCTGGACTGGACCCTGGCCTCCGGCTTCAACCGCCAGGTCCTGCGAGAACTGGCGGCAGCCGTGCCGTACGGCGCGGTCGTGGGCTATGGCGACCTGGCCGCCCGGGTGGGCCAGCCTGGCGCGGCACAGGCGGTCGGGATGGCCATGGGTGCCAATCCGCTGCCCGTCGTCGTGCCGTGCCACCGGGTGGTGGAGAGCGACGGCGGCATCGGCGGGTTCGGCGGCGGCCTGGAGACCAAGCGGCAGCTCCTCGCCCTGGAGGGCGTGCTGCCCCAGCCGCTGTTCTGAGCCGGATGCGATGCTCCGATCACCTTCCGACCGCTACGGGGGGGCGCCGCCGCCCTGCCGTGGACGCCTCAGCCCTGCCGCCCCGCTCCTGGGGTGGAGTGAGCCCTGAGCGATATGCGCGACATCCGGGGTCCGGATGTCAGTGCGGGCTGACACACTGCGCCGGTGACCTCTTCCTCATCCACCGTGCTCGAGCCGGGTGCCTACGCCCGGCGGCTGCCGATCCGGATGCGGCTGCCGCTGCCCGCCGGACCTGTCTCCGCAGCCGCGCTCGGCTCGACGGCCGACCGGGGGTACGTGCGATGAGCGCCACAGAGCGGCGGGACGCCGCCGCGTCCATCGCACCGGACGCGATGGCCGCCCTGCGGCGCCGAATATCCGTGGTACTGATCGCCAGTCAGATACTCGGCGGGCTGGGCGTTGCCACCGGCATCGCCCTGGCCGCCGTACTGGCCCAGCAGGTCAGCGGCACCGAGGCGCTGGCCGGGCTCGCGCCCACGGCCACCGTCGCGGGCACGGCGCTGCTGTCGGTGCCGCTGGCCGCGCTGATGACCGCCCGCGGCCGCCGGCCCGGTCTGGTACTGGCTTATGTGATCGGGGCGCTGGGCGCGGGAATCGTCGTCGTGGCTGCGGTCGTGGGGAGCTTTCCGCTCCTCCTGGTGGGCATGGCGGGGTTCGGTGCCGCCTCGTCCGCGAATCTGCAGGCGCGGTTCGCGGCCGCGGATCTGGCGGAGCCCCAGCGGCGGGCCCGGGCCATCGCGAATGTCGTGTGGGCGACGACGATCGGGGCAGTCCTCGGCCCGAACATCGCGGCGCCCGCGGGGGCCAGCGCCTCCGGACTCGGCATACCCCCGGCAGCGGGCCCCTTCCTCTGGGCTGCCGGCGTCTTCCTGGTCGCGGCGGTGCTGGTGCTGGTCCTGCTGCGCCCCGACCCGCTGCTGACCGCCCGCGCCCTCTCCCCCGCCGATGAGCAGTCCCCCGAAGGCCGCTCCATCCGGGCGGGAATCGCCGCGGTCGCCGCCTCGCCACGCGCCCGGCTGGCACTGGCGACGGTCGCCGTCTCCCACACCGCCATGGTCGCGATCATGTCGATGACCCCGGTGGACCTGGGCCATCACGGCGCGAGCATCGACCTCATCGGTCTGGTCATCAGTGTCCACATCGCGGGCATGTACGCGTTCTCGCCGGTGATGGGGCGGCTCTCGGACCGGTTCGGCCGGCTCTCCGTGATCGGGCTGTCCGTCGGGCTTCTGGCCTGCGCGGCGCTGGTCGCGGGCACCGCGGGAGGCAGCCATGCGCAGAGCACCGCGGGCCTGTTTCTGCTGGGGCTCGGCTGGTCGGCAGGCCTGGTCTCCGGTTCCGCGCTGCTCACCGACTCCGTCCCGGGGCCGGCGCGGGCCGCTGCGCAGGGCGTTTCGGACCTGACGATGAACACGGCGGCGGGCCTCGGGGGCGCGGCAGCCGGTCTCGTGGTCGCGCAGGCAAGCTACGGCTGGCTCAACCTGATCGCCGCTGGCCTCCTGCTGCCGCTCGCCGCGCTCGCCCTGTTCACCCGCGCTCGCTGAGCTGTCCTAGGCGCACAACGCTGAACGATCGAGGAGCGTCATTCACCGCCGAGCCGGGAAGCGCGCCCGCCGCAGTACCGGGAAACGCTGTCGTGCTCCCGCAGTACCGGGAAACGCTGTCGTGCTCCCGCACACTCGGACTGGAACCCGCTCCAGGGGGAAGGCAGTTGGTGAACGCACCGGGCACGGGAAGGCGTGGCGGGAGCAGGACGTGAGCCTGATGCCGCCCGCTCGCCGCAATGCAGCCGGATCGCAGAGGGAGTCGTGGGGACATGGAGATCTCCGGCATCATCAGCGCGATAGTGATCGGCATCGTCATCGGCGCTCTCGGGCGCCTCGTGCTGCCCGGCCGGCAGCGGATCGGCATCCTGTTGACGATCCTGGTGGGCATCGTGGCCGCGCTGCTCGGCTCGGCCATCGCAGCCGGGCTCGGAGTGGCCGACACCGATGGTGTCGACTGGGCCGAGTGGCTGATTCAGATCGGCCTGGCGGCGCTCGGGGTCGCGATGCTCGACCGCGGACGCGTTCGCCGCTGACACCCTGCGGTGGCCCAAGGGGCCGCCGGCCCAACGGCACGGCGGCCTGGCGGCACGATGACCCCGGCCGCGCCCCCTGCGTCATGCCGAGTCGTAGTGCCGGGCCTCGAAGATGTTGCCGTCCGGGTCACGGAAGTAGAAACTGCGCCGGGCGTTTCCACGGGCGCCGAACGCGCCGTGGGAGAACTCCGACACGGGAGTGCCGCGCTCCTCCAGCCGGGCGTGCAGGGCGTCGAAGTCGTCTCCAGACAGGGAGATACAGACGTGGTTCACCGGGTGCCCGGCGCTGTCAGCCGCGCCCGGAACTGCGTTCATCCGCTCGGCAAGGGACAGTGGGGCCAGGTCGAAGATGGTCTCCTCGTTGAGCCTGACGGACGGGAAGGAGACCTTTCCCTCGGCGAATTCCGGAAGTCGCACCGGTGTCAGGCCCACCACCTTCTCGTAGAACTCCGCCGAGGCGAGGGGATCGCTCACCCACAGGACGACATGGTCGAGGCGCGCGGTGTCTGTCATGCCCCCAGGCTGCTGCGGTCTCCTCCGCCGCACAAGGGTTTGACCGGGCGCCGCGGCTGCCAGGGATGAGGGGGAGTCCGACAGGCAGGAGGCAGGCGCGTGCTGGTGGTGTCCGAGGAAGTACGGGAGGCGGTCGCGGCACGGCGGCCGGTCGTGGCGCTGGAGTCCACGATCATCGCGCACGGGCTGCCCCGCCCGCGCAATCTGCAGGTGGCGCTGGAGCTCGAGGCGGTCGTGCGTACGGAGGGCGCTGTTCCCGCGACGATCGCGGTGCTGGACGGGCGGCCCCATGTGGGCCTGGACAAAGAACAGCTGGAGCGGATCGCGAACGAGGGCGGCATCCGCAAACTGGGACACCGGGATCTCGCCCTCGCGGTCGCCGCTGGGGCGAGCGGGGCGACGACCGTGTCGGCGACGGCGCTGCTCGCCGCGCGCGCGGGAGTACGGGTGTTCGCGACGGGCGGGCTCGGCGGGGTGCATCGCCAGTGGACGGTGACCCAGGACGAATCGGCCGACCTGGGGCTGCTGGCGCGTACCCGTATCACGGTGGTGTGCGCGGGCGTGAAGTCGATCCTGGACGTGGCAGCGACGCTCCAGCGCCTCGAGACCCTGGGTGTGGCGGTGGCAGGGTACGGCACGGCGCGCTTCCCCGGCTTCTATCTGTCCGACTCGGGGCATCCGGTCGAGTGGACGCTGAACTCGCCCGCCGAGGTCGCGGACGTGATGCGCGCCCAGGACACGCTCGGCGGCCCCGAGTCGGCCCTGATCGTCGCCAACCCCGTGCCCGAGACCGAACAACTCGATCCCGCACTGCACGCGCGCGTGCTCGCCGAGGCGTTGCGGGCCTGCGACGAGCAGCACGTCACGGGACAGGCGGTCACGCCGTTCCTGCTGGACTATCTGGTGCGGCACACCGACGGTGCCTCCCTGCGCGCCAATCTGTCGGCAGTGCGCGGCAACGTACGGCTGGCGGCACGCATCGCGGCGGCCTGGTCCCCGGCGTGACGGCAACCGATCACAACGCGGCCGGCGTGACGGCCGCAGACACCGGTGCGCCGGGGGTGTCGAGAGCGCCGAGTGCGCTGGAAACGCGGGGCGCGCCGCGGGGATCCGGGACTCCGAGCGCGCTGGGGAAGCAGAGTGCGCCCGGTGCGCCGGGTGCGCTGCTGGTGGTCGGCGACGTCATCACGGACGTCGTGGCCCAGCACCACGCGCCGCTCGCCCCCGGCACGGACACGGCGGCGACGATCCGGACGCTGCCGGGCGGCGCGGGCGCCAATGTCGCCTGCTGGGCGGCCCGCTGGGGCTGCGCGGACGTACGACTGCTGGGACGGGTCGGTGCCGAATCCGCGACGTGGCACGAGCGGGCCCTGACGGCCACGGGGGTGCGCCCCCGCCTCGTCGTGGATCCGGAGGCACCCACGGGAACGGTGATCTGTCTGGTCGACGCGGGCGCATCTGCGGAGCGCACCTTCCTCACGGATAGCGGGGCGTCCCTACGGCTCTCGCCTGCCGACTGGTCACCATCGCTGCTGGACGGCGTCGCGCGGCTGCATCTGTCGGGCTACCTGTGCTTCTCCAGGCCGAGCCGGGCCCTGGTGAAGGCCGCTGTGTCGTCGGCACGCGCGCGTGGGGTGCCGGTGAGCATGGACCCAGCCTCGGCCGGCTTTCTCCGGGAGCTGGGAGTGGACCGGTTTCTGGAACTGGCCCAGGGCATCGACGTACTGCTGCCCAGCGGGGACGAGGCGCGGTGGCTCACCGGCGTGCCGGACGAGGTGGACGCGGCAGCCGCGCTGAGCCGTCATTTCCCTCTGGTCGTGGTCAAGCGGGGCGCCGAGGGCGCAGTGGTGGCGCGCGCGGGAGGGGTACGGGCCCGGATTCCCGCGGTGCCCGCCACCGCACGGGATACGACGGGCGCCGGCGACGCCTTCACCGGTGCGTTCCTCGCCGCCCTGCTCACGGGCGCGGAGGCGGAGACGGCGGCCATCGAGGGATGCCACGCGGGGGCATGGGCAGTGCAGCAGGTGGGCGCCAGGCCGGATGAGTCGGCACTGCCGGGACCCGCGCCGGATGACTCGGCGCCGCAGGGACCGGTTCCGGAGGGTACGGCTCCGGAGCGTCCTGCTCCGGAAGCATCGACTCAGCAGGGATCGGCTCAGGAGGGATCGGTTTGGGGGCAGGGGTTGTCGGCGCACGGGCGGTAGGCGCACCGCCCGGCGCCTGTTTTCTCATGCCTTTCGTGCCTTGCGTCCCCAGGCGGAGATCATCGGCGCGGTGGCGAGGTCCATCTCGCCGGCGGCCACATTCATGAGGTGTCGGTCGATCTCCTCGTCGGTGGCACGTCCGGCGGAGACAAGATGAGCGCGCACTTCCTGGACGGTCGCGGTCTCCAGCTCGGCGCAAGCCGGCGAGGCGAGCGGGAAGTGGACGTCCGCCTCCACCTGGCGCAGCCCGGCCTCGCGCATCAGCCGGGGCAGCCTTCGGCCGTACGAGAGGTCGGCGCCGCGCTCGGCGAGCAGCGCACGGAATGCCTGGCGCAGCCGGTTCGCCAACTCCTGGGCGGGCCCGTGCTCGTCGGGACAGAGAAGAGGTTGCAAGGCCGGGTCGGTGTCCTCGACGAGCAGGTGTCCGCCGGGCCGCAGGGCCTTGACCATGGACTGCAGCGCCCGTGCGTGGTCCGGCACATGAACGAGGACGTGCCGGGCGTGCACGAGGTCGAAGCTCTCGCCGGGCGGCGGCTCCGCGCCCACGTCGTGGCGCCGGACCTCGACAGGTGGGCGGGCCGCCGATGCCACCCGGGAGATGTCGGTGTCGGTCACGAGGACCCTCCCGGTGGGCCCGACCTTCTTGACGAGCCAGGTGACCACGGAGGTGCCGTAGGCCCCGACCTCCCAACAACGCCCGCCCGGGCCGATGCGGAGCTTTTCGATGTGCCGGAACGTCGTGGGGTCGAACAGGGCGGCGAGGGCGTCGAATCGCCGCCCGGCCTCGGTCTTCGTCGGCGTCGGCGCCTGCGTCGGGGGCTGCCTCTGCGTCTGTGTCTCTGTCGGTGTCTGCCTGCCGTCGACGAAATGTCCGTCAGTTTGGGTCATGCGCTGATCATTACAGTCCGCCCGGTTCGCCCCATGCAGTTGACAGTCACGTTCCGAAGCGGATCATTCCGTTCCCACAGCCCAATCACCGAGTGTGGCGCATCCTGGCAGACTGGCTCGTCAAGTCATCGGGTCCAGCGCAAGGAGCTCCGCATGTCGATGGCAGGGAACCTGCGGAAGGTGGGCAGTCTCCGCACAGTGGGCGGCCTCCGGAAGGTGGCGCGCCTGGCGCGGCGACGCCCGCGTGTCGATCTGAGTCACCCCGCCCGCTCCCCCCTGGGCTCCGCGGTGGTGAACTGCGTGACGTACCGGGACGGCACCCGCCAGCCCGGAGGCCGCGACCTGGTCGAAGCGGTCGAGCTCGTCCGCAAGGCCGACGACGGCTTTGTGTGGCTGGGTCTGCACGAGCCGACGGAGCGGGAGTTTGCGGGGATAGCGGAGCTGTTCGACCTGCACCCGCTGGCGGTGGAGGACGCCGTCCACGCCCATCAGCGCCCGAAGGTGGAGCGATACGGCGAAACGCTCTTCGCCGTGTTCAAGACCGTCTGCTACGTCGATCACGCCGAACTGACCGCGACCAGCGAGGTGGTGGACACCGGCGAGATCATGGTCTTCGTCGGCCAGGACTTCGTCATCACGGTCCGTCACGGCAGGCACGGCTCGCTGGGACCGGTGCGCGAGGGCTTGGAGGCGGCACCGGAGCAGCTTGCCAAGGGTCCGGCGGCGGTGCTGCACGCTATCGCCGACCATGTGGTGGACGACTACCTGGCCTGCACGGACGCGGTGCAGGCCGACATCGACCAGGTCGAGACGGATGTGTTCGCCGAGACCGGGGCGCGTGCCGATCCCGGGCGCATCTATCAGCTCAAGCGTGAACTGCTCGAGCTGAAGCGGGCCGTGGTCCCCCTCAGTCGGCCGGTGCAGGTACTCGCCACGGAGCCCATACGGGTGGTGGACCCGGAGATACAGGCTTATTTCCGGGATGTCTCCGACCACCTGCTGCGGGCGGCGGAGCAGATAGCCGCCTTCGATGAACTGCTGAACTCGATCCTTCAGGCTCACCTCGCGCAGGTGACGGTGGCTCAGAACGAGGACATGCGGAAGATCACGGCCTGGGCGGCGATGATCGCGGTGCCGACGATGGTCTGCGGGGTGTACGGCATGAATTTCGACCACATGCCCGAGCTCCACTGGCGGTTCGGTTACCCGCTCGTCGTGACGGTGACCGCCGCGGCCTGTCTCGTCCTGTACCGCGCGTTCCGGCGGAGCGGCTGGCTGTGAAGGCGGAGGGTCGGCCAGGAGCCGGGTGACGCGGACGGTCGGCAGGACCCGACTGAGCTGCTTCAGCCGTTCCAGGCCGGATGCCGTGGGTCGTCCGCTCGTACGAGGACGTCGGCCGCCGCGCCCGGGTCCACCTCGGACTCGTACCGCTCGAAGGCCGGCAGCATCCAGTGCTCGTTCGCGGGCGTGCGCCGCCGGAGCGCGCCCGCCGACAGTCGCAAATGAACGGTCAGATCGAAAGGGAACCAGCGACCCAGGAGGAGGGGGCCGTGCAGCAACAGGATGCCACCTGGCGGAAGTTGCACGTAGGGGCTGCGTGTCGCCCGGTCGGCGGCCGCGTCCCACAGATCGGGCAGCACACGGCCGGTGCCGCCGGGGTCGAGAGGCCCGAAGACCTCCCGCCACAGCGCGCCCGTGTCGAACCAGCCGCCGTAGTAGGCGTCCACGTCCTCGCGCCCGTACTCGAACCGCAGCGACGCGGGCCGCAGAAACCCTTCGGTGCCGACGACGAGCACGGCCCGGCCCCGGGCGCGCAGGACGTCGGCGACCTGCTGGGCAAGGTCGCCGGGGCGGGCGGCCGGGGCTCCGTCGAAGGCGACCCGCGGCCAGGAGCTCCCGTCGTGGGGCTTCAGGTCGAGCAGCCGGTCGGCAAGCGAGTCGCCGAGCCGTTCCCAGGTGATCGCTTCGAGTCGCACATGCTCCATCATGCCGCGCCTCCGTCGGCGGCCCGTCGGGCACTCGGACCTCCGTCGGCCGACCACGGCAGGTCCACGGTAGGCAGTGAGAACCGCGGGGGGAATGAAGCGCGTATGGCGACCTCCCCCACTCTCCAGGGCCCCGGTGGGCCTCTCGTCTTCCAGTCCGTGAAGCGGCGGCGGCACTGTGCGGAGTGCCGTGGCGGACCGCTGTCGCTTCTCGTGCTCGAGGGCGGCGTGCCCCGGTGCCTCGACTGTGCGGACCTCGGCCATCTGGTGTTCCTCGCGCGCGGCGACACCGCGCTGACGCGTCGTGCTCGTGAGGGGAGCACGCTGTACGCGGTCGTCGTCCGCTTCAACCGACGGCAGGGGCGGTACGAGCGGCAGGGCCTCCTGGTCGAGGAGGACGCGCTCGCGCGGGCGGAGGAGCGATGTCTGGCGGATGCGGAGGTCCGGGCGCGGCGTCGGGCGCGTGACGCGAAACGGCGGGAGGCGGAAGACGTGCGCTTCACCGCGGCGTTCGCGGAGGAGATACGCCGGCTCTTCCCCGGTTGCCCGCCCGACCGGGCACGGGCGATCGCCGCTCACGCATCGGTGCGGGGCAGCGGCCGGGTCGGTCGCACTGCGGCGGGCCGAGCACTGTCCGAGACCGCGGTGACGGCGGCGGTAGCGGCAGCGGTACGGCACACGGACACGCCGTACGACGGCCTGCTGATGAGTGGGGTGCCGCGGCAGGAGGCACGTCGCAGGATCGGACCGGCGGTGGAGGCGACGCTTCGGGCGTGGCGTGCGGGTACGGCTACCGACACGGGCACAGGCGTAGACACGGGCATGGGCACGGACATGGGCATGGCTACGGGCACGGCTACCGGCATGGCCGGAGATACGGGGAGCGAAGCCGCCGTGTAAGGCCGTGAAAGGGCGTGAGGCCGTGCAAGGGCGTGAGTCCGTGTAAGGGCGCGCCGATGCGGTTGACCTGCGAGTGCGGCGGTGGACCCGACGGCCGCCCCCCTCTGCCCTGGTCTGTGACGGACCCCGTATGGAATTTCAACTTGTGGCGACGGGGGTCGCGGTACAGGATCTTTCGCGGCTCACCGGCAGTACCCCCGCGCGACGCCGGGATGCACCCCAACAACCCTGAAGGATATGGGAGTCGACATGATCGAGGGACCGTACTTCGTGCTCACTCTGCTGGGGGCGCTCGCCTGCGGACTGGTGGCCGGAGTCTTCGTCGCCTTCTCCACCTTCGTGATGAAGGGGCTCGCCGCGCTCCCTCCCGCTCAGGGCATCGCCGCGATGAAGGCGATCAACGTGACGGCGGTCCGCCCGGCCTTCATGGTGCTGTTCATAGGTGCGGCCGGGCTGTGCGCCGTGCTGGCCGTGGTCACCTTCGTACTGTGGCCGGACGAGGGCACGGTCGAGCTGCTGCTGGGTTGCGCGCTGTATCTCGCCGGTACCTTCGGGGTGACGATCGCGGCAAACGTCCCGCGCAACGATGCGCTCGCCAAGCTCGATCCGGAGGCGGCGGAGAGCGCCGGCTACTGGCGGACGTATGTGGCCGAGTGGACCATGTGGAACCACATACGCAGTGTCGCGTCGCTCGCCGCGAGCGCCTCGTTCATTCTGGCCCTCACCGTCTGACGAGGCTGACGAGCCGCGCCGCACACCGGGCACCACGCCGCGACGCACTCCGGGCACCACCCACGACGCACACCGCAGACGACGCCGCGACGCACGGCGGCCGCGCGACGTATGGTGGCGGGAAGACGCTGTCCCCCCGGTAGGCAAGGGAGACGGCCATGGCCGATCCCAAAGGTTTCCTCACGACCACCCGCCAGGAATGGCCGCGGCGCCCGGTCGAGGAGCGCGTCCGGGACTGGGACGAGGTCTACGTCCCCGGCGCCCTGCTCCCGATCATCAGCCTGCAGGCCAACCGCTGCATGGACTGCGGCATACCGTTCTGCCATGACGCCTGCCCGCTGGGCAATCTGATCCCGGAGTGGAACGACCTGGTCTCGCGCGAGGACTGGCGGGCGGCGAGCGAGCGGCTGCACGCCACGAACAACTTCCCGGAGTTCACCGGGCGGCTCTGCCCCGCCCCCTGCGAGGCGGGTTGTGTACTGGCGATCAACCAGCCTGCGGTCACGATCAAGAACGTCGAGGCGGCCATAGCGGACCGTGCCTGGGAGGACGGGCTCACACCGCCGCGGCCCCCGGACAGGCTGTCGGGCCGGACGGTCGCGGTCGTCGGTTCCGGCCCTGCCGGGCTAGCCGCGGCGCAGCAGCTGACGCGCGTGGGGCACACCGTCGCGGTGTACGAGCGGGACGACCGTATCGGGGGGCTGATGCGGTACGGCATCCCCTCGTTCAAGATGGAGAAGCACCACCTGGAGCGGCGGCTCGGCCAGATGGAGGCGGAGGGCACCAAGTTCCGGGCGGGCACGGCGGTCGGGCGGGACATCGGAGCGGATGAGCTGCGGGCGCGGTACGACGCGGTGGTGCTTGCCGTCGGTGCCACGGCGTGGCGCGAACTTCCGGTCGCCGGGCGGGAGTTGACCGGCATACACCAGGCCATGGAGTATCTGCCGCTGGCCAACCGGGTGTGCGAGGGCGATCTCGACGTCTCGCCGCTGTCCGCCAGGGGCAAGCACGTGGTGATCGTCGGCGGCGGCGACACCGGGGCGGACTGCCTGGGCACGGCGGTACGCGACGGCGCGGCGTCCGTGACCCAGCTGGACATCTATCCGCAGCCGGCGACCGAGCGGACGGAGACGGAGCCCTGGCCGACGTACCCGAAGATCTATCGGCTGTCTGCCGCGCATGAGGAGGCGAGGGACCTGGCCACCGCGCCGGCGGCGGATGCGGACGCACGGCTCTTCGCGGCGTCCACGCTCCGTTTCACGGGAGACGCGGCCGGGCATGTGCGAGCCCTGCACCTCGTCGAGGTGGACGCGGCGCGCCGCCCCAAGCCCGGCACGGAGCGTACGCTCCCGGCCGACCTGGTCCTTCTCGCGCTCGGCTTCTCGGGGCCCGACCGCGGGGACGGGCTCATCGATCAGCTGGGGCTGGCCCTCGACGAGCGCGGCACGATCACGCGGGACGCGGGCTTCGCGACGAACGTCCCGGGTGTCTTCGCCGCCGGGGACGCGGCCCGCGGCCAGTCACTCATCGTCTGGGCGATCGCCGAGGGCCGCGCGGTGGCGGCGGCTGTGGACCGCCATCTGACGGGCTCGGAACGCCTCCCGTCCCCGATAGGTCCGTACGACCGCCCGCTCACGGCTTGACGCCCGCCCCGTCTCACCGCGCATCCGTGGGGCACGGCGACTCTCTGGGGCGCAGCGACCGGGGCACGGCGGCTGCCTGCGGCACGCACGTTGCCACCGGGCGCGCCGCCCAGACGGACAGCGGCCATGTGCAGCGGGGTACTGCGCGGGCGCTCGCCGTGGAGTCGTACGGAGTCGTACGGAGTCGTACGGCCTGGGCTTCCACCGAGAACTGCTGTCCGCCGCCGACGTGCGGCGAGGGCGCCCGCACGCTCCCTGACACGCAGCACCGCGTACCCACGTCCTTGTCCTCGCCGGCCCCTTACCGCTTGCGCGCCGCCCCCTTACTGCTTGGGCGCCGCCCACCTCACCTCTTCCGCGCCACTCCCGCATACCCCGGAATGGGCCCGTCGTCCTGCCCCGGGATCGGGTCGCCGAGCTCCGGGTGCCAGACGGTCGGGACCACGACGCCGGGCTCCACGAGGTCCAGGCCGTCGAAGAAGCGGGTCACCTCGGCATGGCTGCGCAGCGCCATGGTGAGCGCCCGGGCCTTGTACATGTCGCCGGCCTCTGACGCCGTCTCCGGCGTGAAGTCGGCCGTCGCGTGGGACAGCATCAGATAGCTCCCGGCCGGCAGATCCGCCATGAGCCCGTCCACCATCTCGTACGCCCCGTCCTCATCCGAGATGAAGTGCAGCAGCGCGACGAGCGACAGGGCGACGGGCTGCGTCAGGTCCAGGAGCTTTCCGGCCTGTTCGAGGATCGTGCCCGGCTCGCGCACATCGGCCTGGACGAACTCGGTGGCGCCCTCGGGCGTGCTGCGCAGCAGCGCCTCGGCGTGGGCCAGCACGATGGGGTCGTTGTCGCAGTACACCACGCGCGCGTCGGGGGCGATCCGCTGCGCGATCTGGTGGAGGTTCGGCTCCGTGGGTATGCCAGTGCCGATGTCCAGGAACTGGCGTACTCCCTGCAGGGCGAGCCAGTGCGTGGCGCGCTGCATGAACGACCGGTTGACGCGCGCCATGACCGGCACGCGCGGCTCCAGAGCCACGAGCTGCTCGGCCATCTCCACGTCGACGGGGTAGTTGTCCTTGCCACCCAGGAACCAGTCGTACATGCGCGCCGGATGGGGCTTGCTCGTGTCGATCTGCGGGTCTTTCCGGGGAGCCGCGGCTTCCCCCGCGACAGCAGCGTCTTGCCCGGTCACGGCATCTTGCCCGGTCATGAGTAACTCCATAAGTCGTAAGGACGGTCGGTACGGTTCACGGTGCCGGGAGAATGGACGAACTGGTCGGTCACGACAGCAGGAAGTCCGCTTCTCCGGCCTTGGCGCCCTCGATGAACGCGTTGATCTCGCCGGGTGTGTAGATCAGGGCAGGTCCGTCGGGGTCGGCCGACTGGCGCACCGCGATCCGGCCGTCCGAGAGCTTCATGGCCTCCACGCAGTTGCCGCCGTTGCCGCCGCTCCACGGCTTGTGCCAGCCCTCGGTGCCGAGTTCGCGGGCGGGCATGCCGTTGTAGATCCGCCCACCATCGACACGGCGGATGCCGTCGGTGGCGCGTATCCGGGCCTTGATCCGGTCCATTCAGTGCTCCTTGCGAAAATCCCGGAGGATTTCCTTTGTGCGTCGTGCTGTTGCGGCTCCAGCCGCCATGCGGTCCATGACCTCGAGATGCGTGGCGACCTCGGCACGCGCGTCCAGATAGACCGCACCGGTCAGATACTCGCTGTAGACCATGTCCGGGAGCTCCGGCACGGCGAAGCGGAAGAGTACGAACGGCCCGTACGTGCCCGGGTGCGGTCCGGACGCGAACTCGGCGATCTGCAGCGTCACATGGGGCAGCTGCATGGCCTCGAGCAGCCGGTCGATCTGCGCCCGCATCACCTCGGGGCCGCCGACGGGACGGCGCAGCGCCGTCTCCTCCATCACGACCCACAGCCTCGGGGCGTCCTCGCGGGTGAGCAGTTGCTGACGCTGCATCCGCAGGTCCACGTGGCGGTCGATGTCGTCGGGCCGGGTCTGGCCGATCGCGCCGGACCGCATGACGGCGCGGGTGTAGTCCTCGGTCTGCAACAGCCCGGGGACGAAGTGCGGTTCGTACGAGCGGATGAGGCTCGCGGCCCCCTCCAGGCTGACGTACATACTGAACCAGCCCGGCAGGATGTCGTGGAACCGCTGCCACCAGCCCGGCCTGTTGGCCTCCTCGGCGAGCGTGACGAACGCGTCGGCCTCGCCGTCGGGGACTCCGTAGGACTTCAGCAGCAGTTGCAGATACGGGATCTTGAGCGCGACCTCGGCCGTCTCCATCCGGCGGACGGTGGCCGGGGCCACGCGCAGGATGCGGGCGGCCTCCTCGCGTTTGAGACCGGCCTGTTCCCGCAGGTCCTGGAGGCGTCGGCCGAGGACGACCTGCCCGACCGTCGGGGCGGACCGCGGTTCGCTCACGCTGTACCTCTCTCCGGTCCCAAGTAGCCCGACAACAGTCCCCACAGCCCAACTGGGCCGAAAATCCGCACAGCCGCACTGGGGCAAGCCGCATGAAACCATGCCAAGTGGGCCCGCCCGGCGAGTCGTTGCGAGAAGTGTGCCATGGCCCTCCAGGGGGCACACTGCACTCTGCACTTTCCAGAGTGGCTCTTGCCAAGTGTTCAGGGCGGGGAGATAGTTGCATGCGTGACTATGTCCGCACCGTTAGGAACAGACATCGAAGCGAGCCCCGGGATACCCACCGGGGTGAATGTCGGCGTGCCCTCGGGACGCCGGTTCAGCTTCGAACTGGCAGTGCATCCGCGCTCCGCAGGGCAGGCCCGACGGCTGACGCGCGCCCGGCTGACCGGCTGGTCCGTCGGCGAGGACACCTGCGAGGCGGCCGCGTTGGTCGTCTCCGAGCTGGTGACGAACGCTCTGGTCCACACCGCGTCCCAAGTGATCGTGTGCGAGCTGCACGACGAGGCCGACCGGCTCCGGATATCGGTGCGCGACGAGGGATGCACCCCCGGCGAGCCGCACCCGTCTCCGCAGCGGCCCGAGGAGGAGCACGGGAGGGGATTGCTCCTCGTCGAGGCCGTGAGCAGCGCGTGGGGAGCCCAGGAAGCGGCGCCCGGGCTGCTCGTATGGGCGGAGCTGCCGCGGACGAGCGACGCTGCCCGCGGGACGGAGGCCGAGACGGACGGAGCCCGCGGGACGGGGACCGCATGGCTGTGACGAGGCCTCGGGCACTGTCCCTCGACACGCTGACCGACTTGGCACGTCGGCGGCAGCCCCTCCGCGTGCCGCCGCTGCGGCTGACCGTGCCGTCCGGAATGTCGGCACCTCTGGGCTGCGACGCGGTCGCGGTGCCGGCGGCGTACGGGCAGCAGTTGCTGGCGCGGTTGCCGCGGGCAGGGTGCGTCTACGGCGACGGAGCGCACTGGTGGTGGCTCGTACCGTCCGACTCCGACGTCGCCATGGAGTGGCCCGCGCCCGCGCAGTACGCCACGGGAGCGGTGATGCCGGACACCTGTGTCCAACCAGGGCTGATCCACCGCCCGGACGGCACATCCGTCGTGTACACCCCGCCGATCCCGCTCTATCTCGCCGTGTGCCAGGTCACGGGGGCGATGCCTGCGTGGTCGCGCCGCCCGGTCACCGCTTAAGGACAGGAGCCGCTGTACGCCGCCTGGCGCAGGCCGCGGCTTACTCCGAGGCCTCCCGTGGCCGTACGACCACCAGGAAGGCGTCCGACGCCAGATCCATGACGACCTCCGCGGGCTGCCCCTTCAAGCGGAGTGAGTGCGCGAACTCCTCCGCCGGCCAGGATCCCCTCGGGCCACCGGCCGGAAAGCGCTCCAGTACCAAGCGTCCGTTCACCGCACTCTCCTGTTCTCGTGCCCGGCCCACACCTTCGAGGACCGTTCAGGAACTAGAACGCATCGCGAGCCTGTTCGGTCTGCGACGTGACGGTACTGAAACCTAGTTGAAACGCCAAATGTACTCAGGGTTCACTCTCGTACCGTGAGCATCCCCATACGGTCAGTGTCCGATCAGGGTCGGTCGAGCTCAGGCCGCCGAGTGGGAAGCGACAGGGGCCTCGCCGACGCGCCGAGCCGCCGAGTCGGAAGCGGTGGCCCGCGCCAACCCGTCAGGCGGCGAGTGGGAAGCGGTGGGCCCGCGCCGCCCCATCAGGCCGTCGTGATCCGGGTGCGGGGCTCCGCCAGCTCCTTCTGCCGGGTCAGCTCGGCGAGGTCCGCGCACAGCGCGGTCAGGTGCCGGGCATGCTGCTCCGGCAGGCGGCCGGTGTCGTCGAGGTGCACGGCGCACGCCGTCGCGGTGTCCACGATCAGTTCCAGCATGGCCGCGATCTCCGCCGCGCCCGCCGTGTGCCGGGCCAGCGTGGGCAGCTCGGCGGCGGAGACCTCGCTGGCTGCGCGGGCCTGGGCGAGCGAACGGTAGGCCGCGCGGCGCAGCGCCCAGCGTGCCGCACGGTCCTCGGAGCCGCTCAGCACGTGGCCGAGGTAGGCGTCCGCGGCACGCATGGCGGCGGCCAGGCGGGTCCGCACCGCGCTCCCGCCGTGCCCGGGCAGCGGCAGATGCCCGACGATCAGCACGATCGCGCAGGCCAGCAGCGTCTCGCCGATGCGGCTCCAGGCTGCCTGTGGTTCGCCCCCGACCATCACGAGGCCGAGCACGAGAACGGTCACGACGGCGGTCTGTGCGGCGAAGTGCCGCGTGGCGACCGGGATCAGGGCACCGCAGACGGCCACCAGGCCGACGAGCCCGTAGGGCGAGGGCAGCAGCGCAGCGAGGGCGGCGAAGAGCGCGGCGCCCAGCACGGTGCCGAGGGCCCGGCACAGGACGCGCGACGCAAGCGGTCCGAGGTCGGGCTTGACCAGGAAGACGGCGGTGGCGGGCAACCAGTACCAGTGCACGTGATGCAGGGCCTGCGCCACGGCGGCGCTGGCGCCCAGGCAGAGGGCGACACGCACGCCGTACTCGCGGCCCCCTGGTCCCAGGGCCTTGCGGGCGGCGGTCAGGAGCCCGCTCTTGCGCCGCGGAACGTGCCCTGTGCCGCTGTCGAAGGCTTCGGCCGCGTGCAGCAGGGCGTCGTCGAGGGCGCGCAGCCCGGCGTCGTAGCGGGCGGGCGCGGGGAGCGGACCGCTGGGCTCCCCGCTGCGGACGGCGGCCGCCAGCCTGCGCGGGCCCTCCGCGGCCTGGGCGGAAAGGGTCCGGCCTGCCCAGGCGAGCGCGGTCGCGGCCTCGGCGAGCGGGAGCGCCGCGAGGTACTGCGCATGCAGCCGGCGCTCGCCCGACGAACTGGGCCTGGCCCGCAGACGCGGCCCGGACAGGGCGTCCTGGGCATGGTCGAGGGCGGCGGTGAGCGCGGCCCGGCGGGCGAGGGCGTCGGGCCCTCCGGCCGCCTCGAGCAGATCGGCGATGGCGGCGTAGACGTCGGCGACGGCTGTGCGCTCACCGTCGAAGCGGAAGGACCCGGCGGTTCCGGGGACCCCTGGCGACGGCAGTAGGAGGCGCAGCGCGATCAGCCAGCCGGCGCCCGCGAGGTAGCAGAGGGCGCGCTGCCACCCCGGCTCAGGCAGCTCCATTCCGGCACCGACAGCAGCGGCCACCAGCAGCTGCGTCCCGGCCGCGGAGGCAACGGGCCCCACGGCACTGACGGCACCCGCGACGAGCCCGAGCACGGCGAGCACCACGGTCAGCGCGACGGCGCCAGCCCGTCCGTCGGCGCTCTCCGCATACCCCCCGCCGTACGACCCGATGAGCAGCCCGCACGCCCCGGCGACGGCCGGTACCCCCAGCCGGTGCACGGCTGAACGCCTGCTCCCCCGCCGGTCGTTGATCCCGGCGAGCATGGCCCCGAGCGCGGCGACGACACCGGCCGACGGCCGCCCCCACAGCACCGCTGCCAGCAGGAGGGGCCCGGCCGCCAGCGCGCCACGGACGACGGCGCTCCAGGGCACCGGTCCGCGCTGGGTGCGGAGGGCATGGGCGAGCCAGGGTGGGATCGCGGACGAGAAACGGGCGGGGACGTGCACAGGGCTCCTGTCGGGCGGGGCGGGGTGCGCCTTCGGACGACTTCGGCCTGGGCTGTCGGTCCGACCATAGGGGCTGGTTTTGAAGGGGTCGGGACGTGACGATTTCCGTAATGTGACAGCGCTGCGCGGCTCATGTGTGTTCCCGGGTCCCGGTCTGTCCCGGATCCTGAGAACGGCCGAAATACCGACCGGCCGAACGACCGGGAGTGCGGCGCACTCCGCAGAGCCGCAGCGGATGCCCCTGACCCGCGGTCACCGTCAGCCTTGGTCTCCCTCAGCCTTGGTCTCCGTCAGCCCTCGGTCTCCGTCAGCCCTTCGCCGCCGACTGCACTGGGCGACGGCGCGCACGGTTGGGGAGGGCGGCGAGGTGGTCCGCTACGTGATCGAGAAAGGTTTCGTCATTCATCGTGTGGTGGGCGGCCGGGGTGCGCCGATCGTCAGGTTTCCGACCGATCCGGCCTGGATCGCGGTGCGGTGCTGCGCGCCACCCTTGATCGTATTGTGCACGGCCACTTGCCGCTGCGCGGACGGGACGGGACCCAACTCATCGAGCAGCGCGCGCAGTTGGGCAGCGGCCGCCGGGTCCGAACGCAGAGTGCGCCGCAGCCGGTTGCGCCACTCCGCCTGCACGGCGGCCTCGGCGTCCTGGTCCTCGGCGCCGCGTGCCGCGATAAGTCGGGCACGCGAGGCCTCGAGCTCGCCCTCGACCACTGCCTGGTCGCCGCCGCGACGCCGCGAGAAGAACGCGACGGCCCGGTCGCGTGCCTGCGGCCATCGGTCGGTCACCATCTGCTGCACGAGCGCCGTCGCCCCCGCTGCCGCCAGTGCACTCAACTCCGCGTCCACCGAGCCCCCTTGTCGCTCGTCGCCGCTCCAGCCGACGCCCACGTTATCCCGGTGGCTCGCGCCGAGTATCCGCCCGCCTACGCAGAGCACCCCTCACGACACACGTAACCCGAGGCCACACGCCAACCGAACTCCCAACGCACCTCGGGCGCGTCCCGCTTCCAAGCGCCACCGCCACCTCCACCGCGGCCGAACCTCTACGGCGCCCACAAGAACGACCGGTTCACACCTCGGCGCCGGCGCAGCGGGCGCGCTCGGCGGCGGTGAGAAAAGCGACCGGTATCCGGCCCCCGCTCAGCGGTGGATGATGAGCCACGTGGCGACGGCCGTCGCGGTCTCCGACCTGTTGCTGACGATGTGCGGCCGCTGGCACGGGTAGGTGATCGAGTCACCGGCGCCGAGGGTGACCGTCTCGGACTCGAACTCGATGGTGAGTTCTCCCTGGGTGACGGTCCCCACCTCGTAGCCCTCGTGCTTGAGGAACTGCCGGTGCACGTTCGAGACAGAGCCGGGCGGATACGTCGACTCGAAGAACTCGACGTCGGGCGTGGGCACGGGCGACAGCCGCCGGAAGACGACGCCGCCGTCGAGGAATACGGGGGCCACCTCCCAGGAACGCCGGACGGCGAAGCCTTCCACGGGCGGCTCGGGTACGCCGCCCTCGTCCGTCGCGGTGTACTCGCCGGTCTCCGAGGTGTCGAAGACAGCGGCGAGCGGCACATCGATGGCCGAGACGATGGCGATGAGTCTGCTGACCGAGGGGCGCATCGTGCCCCGCTCGATCTGGGACACGGCGCTGGCCGAGATGCCGAGTTCGCGGGCGAGAGCACGCAACGACTTCCCTGAGCGGAGCCGGAGTTCGCGCAGCCGTTCCCCGAGGCGCTCATTGGTGATCGCCTCGATCTCCGCACGCCCGGCCGCCACCGCCTCGGCGCCGGCGTCGGTGCTGGTGCCGGAATCCGGCATCTTGGCGGTCACGGCTCGTCTCCCCCAAATGCGACCCATTGTTTACATGGCCGAAAAACAGTTCCGGGTGTGAAGGGCTAGCTTAACGAACGCCACAGCTGTTAAGTGTCCACTTAACGATCGTGCCAGAAGTCCCGCCGCCACGCTACTCCAGCCCTCCCCCCTCGAAGGCGGTCGCTCCACCCCAGCCTCCCCGAGTCCGACGCCCTGGAGCTGTCATGACCGACCACATAGAAGCGCCCGTCCGGCAGGCCGAGCCGGCCCCGTCGGGCCACGAGCCGCACTACGACCCCAGCCTGACCAACGAGGACTTGGCGCCCATCAAGCAGCAGACCTGGTCCTCGTACAACATCTTCGCCTTCTGGATGTCCGATGTGCACAGCGTCGGCGGCTATGTCACCGCGGGCAGCCTGTTCGCCCTCGGCCTGGCGAGCTGGCAGGTGCTGTTCGCGCTGCTGGCGGGCATCGTCATCGTCCAGGTGTTCTGCAATCTGGTCGCCAAGCCCAGCCAGGTCACGGGCGTGCCCTACCCGGTGATCAACCGCGCCATCTTCGGTGTGCTCGGCGCCAACATCCCCGCCGTCATCCGCGGCGCCATCGCGATCGCGTGGTACGGCGTGCAGACCTACCTCGCCTCGCAGGCGCTGCTCATCATCTTCATGAAGTTCTGGCCGGGCTGGTCCGCCTCGCTGAACGACACCACGTTCCTCGGCCTCTCCCGCTCGGCTACATCTGCTACGCCATCCTCTGGGTCGCCCAGGCCGCCGTCTTCTGGCGCGGCATGGAGTCGATCCGCCGTTTCATCGACTGGGCGGGCCCCGCCGTCTACGTCGTCATGATCGTCCTCGCCGGATATCTGGTCAGCAAGGCCGGCTGGGAAAACATCAGCCTCAACCTCTCCCAGGGCGAGCACCTCGACTTCGGCGCGTCCATCCCCGTCATGCTGAGCGCGATCGCCCTGGTCGTTTCGTACTTCTCCGGACCCATGCTCAACTTCGGGGACTTCGCGCGGTACGGAAAGTCCTTCGCCGCGGTCAAGAGGGGCAACCTGCTCGGCCTCCCGGTCAACTTCCTCTTCTTCTCCATCCTGACCGTGATCACCGCCTCGGCCACCGTGCCGGTCTTCGGCAAGCTCATCACCGACCCGATCCACACCGTGGAACAGATCGACACCACGTTCGCGATCCTGCTCGGCGGGCTGACCTTCGTCATCGCGACGATCGGCATCAACATCGTCGCCAACTTCATCTCCCCGGCCTTCGACTTCTCCAACGTCAGCCCCCAGAAGATCACTTGGCGCGCCGGAGGCATGATCGCCGCGGTCGGCTCGGTGATCCTCACCCCGTGGAACTGGTACAGCAACCCGGACGCCATCCACTACACCCTCGGCCTGCTCGGCGCCCTCATCGGACCGCTGTTCGGCATCCTGATCGCGGGCTACTACGTGATCAGCCGTCAGCAGGTCCATGTGGACGACCTGTTCACCCGCGACGTGGGCGGGCGCTACTGGTTCAAGGGCGGCTACAACCCCAACGCGGTCTGGGCGACGATCCTCAGTGGCGTGCCGACGATCGCCTCCGTCCTCGTGCCCAAGATGCTGCTCGACCTGAAGCTGACCACGGTCGACCTGACGGAGATCGCCGACTACAGCTGGTTCCTGGGCTGCGCCCTCGGCTTCGTGATGTTCATCGCGCTGGAGCGGCGCTCGCCGCGGATCATCGTGACGCCGCCCGCCGAGGCCGGGGATGAGGCGCAGGTGACCGCTCCGTGACTCGTGTCCGAGTCATCAACCCCAACACCAGCTGGGCCATGACCGAGAGCATCGGCCGCCAGGCTCGGGCTGCGGCGGCGCCGACCACGGTGATCACGGCCGTCAGCCCGAGCATGGGCCCGGAGTCCATCGAAAGCCACTACGACGAGGCTCTGGCCGTGCCCGGAGTCCTCGCCGAGATCGCCGCGGGCGAGTCGGCGGGGGTCGCGTCGGGGGCGGGAGCGGCGGACCGAGCGGACGGCTATGTCATCGCCTGCTTCGGGGATCCCGGTCTCGACGCCGCGAGGGAGCTCGCGGCGGGGCCGGTGGTCGGGATCGCCGAGGCGGCGATGCACACCGCCACCCTCCTCGGACGTGGCTTCAGCGTGGTGACCACCCTGTCCCGAACAGTGGGACACACCTGGGAACTCACGCGGCGCTACGGCTTCGAACGGGCGTGCCGAGGCGTGTATGCCTGCGAGATCCCCGTACTCGATCTCGACGATCCCTCCCCTGAGACGGTCAGGGTTCTGACGGAGGTGTGCCGGGAGGCAGTGGCCAAGGACCGGTGCGACTCCGTCGTCCTCGGCTGCGCAGGGATGGCACCGCTGGGCCCCGCGCTCAGCCAGGAGATCGGAGTACAGGTCATCGACGGTGTGACAGCCGCCGTGAAGCTCGTCGAGTCCCTGGTCGCCCTGGGCCTGCGGACCGGCAAACAGGGGGAATACGCCGCACCGCGTCCCAAGAAGTACTCCGGTCTGCTGAGCGAGTTCACCATCTGAGCCCGGCATCCGCCGTGATGGTGGGCGGTTGGGGCGCGCCGACCCGTTCTCGGGGTCGGCGCAACCTCGGTCGGCCCGCGTGACCGCCTACGTCTCCGTCTCCGAGCCCTTGCCTGCGTACTTGTCCGTGGCCGCCACCAGCGCCTCCGCGACAGTGGGCGCTCCCGCGTTGTGCCCCACGTCGTCCACGACGATCAACTCGCTGTCCGGCCAGGCGTGGTGCAGCCGCCACACGGTGCCCAGCAGGTTGCCGAAGTCGAGGCTGCCCTGGACCAGCGTGCCGGGGATGCCCTTGAGCAGCGGGGCGTCGCGGAGGACGACGCCGTTCTCGTTGCCCTCGCCGAGGAAGTGGTCGCCCGCGAAATAGTGGGCGACGATGCGGGCGAAGGCGGCGCGGAAGACGGGGTCCTCGTAGCGCGGGACCGAGCGCGGCGGTGCGGGCTCCATCGCCGTCTCCCAGTCGGTCCAGGCCCGGGCGGCCCTCGCCCGCACCTCGGCGTCGGGCGACTCCAGCAGCCGGTTGTACGCGGCCGCGAGATCGCCGTCGCGCTCGCCCTCCGGCACGTGGTCGCGGAACCGGGCGAACGCCTCGGGGAAGACCTGCCCGAGGCCGCGCGTCAGCAGCGCCACCTCGGGACTCGAGCCCGTGGCCACACCCGTGAGGACCAGCTCAGACACACTGCCCGGGTGCGTCTGCGCATACCGCAGACCGAGCACCGAGCCCCACGAGACGCCCCACACCAGCCACCGCTCGATGCCGAGATGGCGGCGCAGCAGCTCCAGGTCGGCGATCAGACGATCCGTCGTGTTGACGCTCATGTCGGTGTCGTACGCGCTCGCGTGCGGTGTCGAACGGCCGCAGCCGCGCTGGTCGAGAAGGACGACGCGGTACGCGGCCGGGTCGAAGAGACGGCGGAAGTACGGCGTGCAGCCGGAGCCCGGCCCGCCATGCAGCACCACGGCGGGCTTGCCGCGCGGATTGCCGCAGACCTCCCAGTACACGTGGTTGCCGTCACCGACGTCGAGCATGCCGTGGTCGTACGGTTCGATGTCCGGATAGAGAGGCATCCGGGCACACTAGCCCGCGCTACGGCTGGGTCGCCTGCACATTTCTCATCCGCCCGTACGCGTACACGCAGCCCGCGAGCGCCAGGTCGGACAGCAGCATGAAGCCGATCGAGTACGAGTCCTTGGCGCTGTAGATGGCGCCCATGACAAGGGGCGGAACGAAACCGCCGAGGCCGCCCATCGCGCCGACGATGCCGGTGACGGAGCCGACCTGCGGTTGTGGCGTGACTCTGGAGACGAGCGCGAAGACACTGCCGCTCGTGGTGCCGAGGCCTGCCGCCATCAGCAGGAAGCAGAGCGTGCCGACCGGATAGAGCGCCGGGTCGAAGGACTGGACGATGGCGAACAGCGCGACGACACCGAGCGCGACGCAGGTGACGATCGCGGGGTGGATGTGGTCCGAGAGCCATCCGCCGATCGGCCGGAAGACGACCGTGACGAGGGCGAATCCGGCCGCCTTGGTACCGGCCTCCGTGGCGCTCAGGTCGTACCAGGTCTTGAGATACGTCGGCAGGTACACGCCGAACGCGACGATTCCGCCGAACCCGATCGCGTACAGCGCGGACAACTCCCAGGTCACCCGCAGCCGCCCCGCCTGGCCGAGTCGGGTGCCGAGCGAGGTGGTCGGCACCGGTCGGCCGGGCCGGTCGGTGATGAGGAACGCGCCGAGCACGGCGAACGCGGCGAGCGCGATGGCGACCACGATGAACGGCAGCGTCTCGCCCTGCTTGGCGATACGCGGCGTGAAGTATCCGGACAGCGCCACACCGCCCATGCCCATGCCGAAGACCCCGAGCGCGAAGCCCCGGTGAGCCGGCGGAAACCATGAGTTGACCAGCGGAACGCCGATCGCGAAGGTCGTGCCCCCGAGGCCGAGCAGAAATCCCACGACGAGCATCGCCCCGTAGCTGCCCCGGGCAGGGATGACCAGCAGCACCGGAATGATGGTGAGCGCCGTGACCAGCGGGAACATCAGCTTCGCGCCGTAGCGGTCGGTGAGCGCGCCCGCCGGGATGCGGCCCAGCGAGCCGACGAGCACCGGGATCGCGACCAGGAGCGACTGCTGGAAGGAACTCAGGCCCAGATTCTCCTTGAAGTCCCCGCTGAGCGGCGAGATCAGGTTCCAGGCCCAGAACGTGAGCCCGAACCCGATCGTGGCCATGATCAGGTTCCGGTACGCGGCCGCGGAGGGAGCAGTCGTCGGGCCGCCCTCGGCCACCGAGGGGGCGGTGGTCTTGGTCTCTTTCACGCCCCCACGCTAGAAACAGCCGTCCGGGGCAGCCCGATCTACTACTCCATACGAGGTGACCCCGCCGCTGCGTCGTCCGGGCGCCCCGCCGCTCCCGCACCCGGTGACCCCGCGGGCATCAGGCCTGCCACCTGGGCGGCCGTCCGGAGCACGTCCCGCAGCATGCCGGGGGTGAGCTTCCCCGTGAAGGTGTTGCGCTGACTGACGTGGAAGCAGCCGAAGAGTTCGAGAGGGGGGCCGGCGTCCGCGCCGGGCAGGGTCAGGCGGGCGCCGTGCGCGAAGGCCGGGCGGGGGCGAGGCACGGCCCAGCCGGCCGCGCCGAACGCCGGCAGCGCGGCGTCCCAGCCGAAGGCACCGAGTGCGACGGCCGCGCGCAGATGCGGGCGCAGCAGTTCCAGCTCACGCACCAGCCACGGCCGGCACGTGTCGCGTTCCTCGGGCGTGGGCTTGTTGGCGGGGGGCGCGCAGTGCACGGGTGCGGTGACGCGGACTCCCCGCAAGGTAAGCCCGTCGTCGCGCGAGACGGCGTCGGGGCTGGAGGCGAGGCCGAGGTCGTGCAGCGCCGCGTACAGCACATCGCCCGAACGGTCTCCGGTGAACATCCGGCCGGTACGGTTCCCGCCGTGCGCGGCCGGCGCCAGGCCGATGATCAGCAGCGACGCGGTGGGCGGGCCGAAGCCGGGAACCGGGCGGGCCCAGTACGTCCAGTCCGCGAAGGACGCCCGCCTGGTCTCCGCGATCTGCTCGCGCCACTCCACCAGCCGTGGGCAGGCACGGCAGTCGGAGAGGGCGGCATCGAGCTCGGCGAGGGTGCGCACACCTCCACCGTAAGCGCGCGGAGATGCGCGCAGAGCGCAGAGATACGCGGAGCGAGGAGAGCAGCGATACGCGGAGAAAATGGGTCCGGGCCTGCCGCCACGGGGCACTAAGGTCGACACATGGCTGGTCGAGACATGGCTTCAGGTGCTTCAGGGGCTTCAGGGTCTGCGGACGGCGCGGCGGGCGCTGCCGGTGAGGGATCCGTGCGCGTCGACAGCTGGATCTGGTCCGTACGTCTGGTCAAGACGCGGTCGATGGGGGCCGCCGCATGCCGTGGCGGACATGTGCGGGTCAACGGCGAGCGCGTGAAGCCCGCCCACGGTGTACGCGTCGGCGACGAGGTACGGCTCCGGCACGAGGGGCGGGAGCGGATCGTCGTGGTGAAGCGCGTCATCCGCAAGCGCGTGGGTGCGCCGGTCGCCGTCGAGTGCTATGTCGACAACAGCCCGCCGCCTCCGCCTCGCGAGGCCGTCGCCCCGGCAGGCGTACGCGACCGGGGCACCGGCCGCCCGACGAAGCGCGACCGCCGCGAGATGGAACGACTGCGCGGGCTGGGCGGCCCTGGCGGGCCGCCCACCGGACAGTAGGTCTGCTCACGGCCGCGCGCCTCGCCGGATGAGGCGCAGCAGGTCGGCGTTGTACTGACGGCGCGCCCAGGCGATGAGGGCGAACGGCACGATGAAGATCACCGGTGTAGCCGCGTACTGGCCGTCGAAGGCCACGATCTGCGTGACGAACGCCCCGATCATCAGTCCGACGAAGGCCACGGATGTCACCGAGGACAGCACCGGGATCAGCAAGGCGATGGCTCCGGCTAGTTCGAGGGCGCCGATGGTGTACATGCCGCCCGCGCCCCAGCCGATCTTGTCGAAGGACTCGGCCGCCGACGGATGCGCGATCAGCTTGGGCAGCGCACTCGCGAACGCGAAGAACAGGGCGAGCAGCACCTGAAGGGTGAGCAGCGCGAGGTGGAGACGGCGGCCGCGGGGCCTGGCGGCGTCGTTCCCGGCGGCGGAGGTGGCCCCGGCGGAGGCGGTGGTCTCGGGGGTGGCGGTGGTCTCAGAAGCGGCGGGGGTGGTCGTCTCGGACATCAGGGTCTCCTCGGTACACGGGTGCCGTTCGGGTAGTTCGGCTGTCACCGGGTCAGACGGGCGCCGCCCACCGAACTCATCGGTCGCGGACCGAATTTCCACGCTCGCTCGTGATCGATACACCTAGCGGACCGGCAGCGCCCGCACCCACGTCCCGTCGTCCGTCAGATACCGGTCGACCGTCAGACCGGCTTCCGCAAGTGCCCCCTCGAAGGCCTCCCTTGTGAGCGGTCGGGCCAGGAACGTCTGAGTCCATGCCGCGTCCGGGAAGACATACTCCGCGCGCACCGAGTTCACGCCGTCCCCGACCGGCTCCGCGGACACCATCCGTACGGTGAAACCACTCGGGTCGACCCGCTCCCTCGGCAGATTCGTGTGGTAGTCCTCCCCTTCCCGCTGGATCAACACGCAGCCGTCGTCGGCGACATGACGCCGACAGGTGTTCAGCAGGCCGCGCCGCACCTCCACGTCTCCTGCGTGCACCAGGAAGGAGGCGAGCATCACCACGTCGAACGTCTCGCCGAGGTCCATCCTCTCGATGGGCGTGCATATCGTGCGCGCTCCGCGGACCCGCTCCAGCATCTCGGCCGACTCGTCCACAGCCGTGACCGTGAAGCCGCGCTCCAGCAGCGGATGCGTCACCCGCCCCACACCGCTGCCGAGCTCCAGGATGTGCGCCCCCGCCGGCACCGCCCCGGCGATGATGTCCGGCTCGTCACCCACGGGCAGCCGCGCATACAGCTCGACCGCGCAGCCGTCCGGCGTGATCGCGCCGGGCCCCGTCCCCTCGTATCCCTCGCGCATCTCACCGCTTTCCTTGCGCGTCTCGCCGACTCCCTCGCGCGTCTCGCCGCTCATGGCCTGCCACGCCCCCTCCCCGGCCTGTTCCCTCTGCCCGGCGCTACAGCGGAAACCAGCCGTGCCCTCCGTACCAGTGCCCGCCCGCGCGGAGATGGTCAGCGTCGCGCACGAGACCGCTCACGCACCGCTTCAGGAGCCACCGCACCGCCGGGTCGCCTGCCACCCGCTCCCGCAGCCCGACCAGCTCGTTGATGTCCTCGTGCGGCACGGCGAGGTCCAGGAGGATGTCCGGGAGATCCTCCGCGGACGGAATCACGGCTTCCACCCCGGGCTCGCCCGCGCTCTCCATTTCCTTCAGCCAGTCGGCGGTCCCCTCATCGCCCCTGAGTGCGTCCAGAACATCCGATGTGCCCGGCATGGTGTCGTCCCCCAGTTCCCTCCGCGCTCACTGCCAGGACCAACGTGCACGATCCCCGGCGAGTGCCGCCCGCGACTACCTCATACGGGTGAAACCACGCTCACCCGGAGCCCCGCGTTCGCCCCATCCCTGGAGGGGTACTCCCGCGCGGAGGGAGTAGTGATGGCGATGCGTACAGGTAGTGAACCGGTGACTGCCCGCAGTCCCCTGCGGATGCGCTTCTGGCTCAGCGTCTGGGGCCTGATCATCACGGTCGCGGGCACGGTGGCGTTCGCCCTGGCGGGGCGTCCGGGATGGGCGGCCGCGTGCGCCGCCCTGTGGCTGATCACGGTCATCGACATGGCGCTGATCCTCCGGCACATCCGCGAGGGTCCGCGCTACCAGCCAGGACGCGACGTTCCGCCGTACCCGCCGCCCGACGACCGCTGGTGACGGCGCCGGCTCCTCGTCGGATCGGTGTGTCCTGCGTCAGGACTCGAACCGCGCTGCCTTGACGTACTGCGGTTGCGGGTCGAGCGCTGCGGCGAGCCGGAAATGCCGCAGGGCCTGCTCGGGCTTGCCCGCGCGCTCATAGGTACGGGCGAGCGCGAAGTGGGCGAACGCGTTGTCGGGCTCGCGTTCCAGGACGATCGTGAACTCGAGCTCGGCAGGCCGCAGTTGCGCCGCGGCGAAGAACGCACGCGCGCGCAGCAGCCGTGCAGCGGTGTTCTCCGGGTGCACGGCGATGACCCGGTCCAGCAGCTTCACCGCACCACGCGGATCACGGGCGGCGAGCAGTTGCTCGGCCGCACGGAAGTCGATGACATCGGTTTCCGGCGTACGTTCGACATGTTCGGGCACGGCTGAGTCCTTCCCTGACTGCACGTGTTCAACGCCCGCCGCATGCCTTGCTATTCCACGGAAGGCGGACGACGCAGCGTGCCGGGACCGGCTACTTCAGCGCTGGGCCGCGCCGGACGCCCTCTCCGCCAGGTCCCGCCACACCGTCTGGACTCGTTGCCGCAGCTCAGCGAGGGGCACATCGTTGTCGATCACGATGTCCGCGATCTTCAGCCGCTTCTCTCTGGTCGCCTGCGCTGCCATCCGCGCCCGCGCGTCCTCCTCGGTCATGCCACGCAGGCGCACGAGCCGGTCGAGCTGGGTCGCCGGGCTCGCGTCGACGACGACCACCACGTCGTATAGGGGGGCCAGGGTGTTTTCGGCGAGCAGCGGCACATCGTGGATGACGACGGCGTCGTCCGGGGCGGCGGCCTCCAGTTCCGCGGAGCGATCCCGCACCAGCGGGTGCACGATCGAGTTCAGCACGGCCAGCCGGCCGGCGTCGGCGAAGACGATCGCGCCCAGCTTCGGGCGGTCCAGCGAACCGTCCGCGCGCAGGACCTCCTCGCCGAAGGCCTCAACGATCGCGGCGAGCCCCGGAGTTCCGGGCTCGACCACCTCTCGTGCGATCTTGTCCGAGTCGATCAGAACCGCGCCGCACTCGACGAGCAGCCGCGACACCACGCTCTTGCCGGCACCGATGCCTCCGGTCAGGCCCACTCTCAGCATGTCCGGAAGCTTAGGCCCTCGCCTCGCGCACCGCTCCGCTCGGCCCGGGTACAGCGCCCGGGGACCCGGTCTTCCGCCTCGGTTCCGCGGCCGCGCTGAAAATCCCCCGGTGCCGCATGCCGCTAGGCGTCGCCCTCCCGCTCCGCCAGGAACCGTTCGAACTGCCGGCCGAGCTCGTCGGCGGACGGGATGTCGGCCGGTTCCGCGAGCATGTTGCCGCGGATCTCGGCGCCAGCCGCGGCGTCGTACTGGTGCTCAAGGCCCTGAACCAGCGCGACGAGTTCCTCGTCGCCCTCCCGGATCTGCCGGTCGATCTCGGTCTGCGTACGGTGCGCGTCGGTACGCAGGGAGTGCGCGATGCCCGGAAGTACCAGTCCGGTCGCGGCCGTGATCGCCTCCAGGACGGTCAGTGCAGCGTCGGGATACGGTGAGCGAGCAATGTAGTGCGGAACGTGTGCGGCGACGCCGAGCACGTCGTGTCCGGCCTCGGCGAGTCGGTACTCGAGCAGCGACTCGGCACTTCCTGGCACCTGTGCCTCTTCGAAGGGGCTGCGGTGGCCGGGGACGAGATCGGTGCGGTTGCCGTGCGGGGTGAGCCCGACGGGCCGGGTGTGCGGGACACCCATGGGAATGCCATGGAAGTTCACCGACAGCCGCACGCCGAGCCGCTCGACGACCTGCTGGACGGCGGCCGCGAAACGCTCCCATTCGACATCGGGTTCGGGGCCGGACAGCAGCAGGAAGGGCGCCCCCGTGGCGTCCTGGACGAGCCGCACGTCCAGCGTGGGAACCTCGTAGTCCGTCCAGCTGTCGCGCTTGAACGTCAACAGCGGGCGACGGGCGCGGTAGTCGATAAGGCGGTCGTGGTCGAAGCGCGCCACGACCTGGTTCGGCAATGAGTCGAGGAGACGGTCGACGATCTGGTCGCCGGTGTCGCCCGCGTCGATGTAACCCTCGAAGTGGTAGAGCATCACCAGTCCCGCCGACTCCTGTGCGAGCGCCATGTCGACGGCGGTGAGCCCCTTGGGCTCCCATGCGTACAAACCCTGCGGATCAAGCACTGTGACCGCTCCTCCTCGTGTTCGTACAGCAGAACGCGCAACAGAGCGCGGGCATTCCCGTCCGCGCCCGTGTACACCCGGCTCGTGCCTGTGCGTCTTACGTGCCGTCCCAGTATCCGGGCACCCGGACACGGGGACGGCGGTTACGCGCACACCTCACCAGACCGACACGCGCGCGTGCCTCCTCACACCGACACGCGCGTGTGCTTCACGACGCCAGTACGCGCGCGTGAAGCGCGGTAACAGCGTTGCGCGCCGAGGCGAAAGCACCGTGCTGCCACGCGTCGGTGTAGCTCAGCCAGTCGCCGGCGAAGTAGACGCGCCCAGTGGGCTCGTTCAGCGGCTTGTACCGCGGGTGGTCGGGACCGTCTGGGGTGTCGTGCCAGGCTGCCTCGAGATAGGGGGTCTGCCGCCAGTGATGCGAGAAGGAGGAGGCGAGCTCGGTGCGGTACTTCTCGCCGTAGATCTTCACTCCGGCGGCAACGGCACGCTTCTCGCGCTCCTTCGGAGTGAGCGCGCCGTACGAGTCCGCGTCCTCGTCGTAGTTGTAGTAACCGATCATCAGGCCGCGCTCGCCGTTGTAGCCGTACGAGGGGTGCCAGATGTGGCTGACGTCGAGGTCGGTCTCGGTGATGCCGCCGTAGATCTTGTGATCGAGCTCCCACCAGCGGGACTTGTACTCGAGGCCGATCTTGGCCGCGGACTGCGGCGTGATGGCCTCCAGGGCCTTCTGCACGCCGGATCCGAGGTTGTGCGGGACCTTGGCGAGGACATTGGGCGGCGTCGCCGCGATGCAGAAGTCGGCCTCGACGGTGTGGGTGCGGCCGCCCTGTGTGTAGGTGACGGTCACGCCGTCGCCCCTGTCGGTGATCTTCGTGACGGCGGCGCCTGTACGGACCCGGTGCGCGCCGATCGCCTCGGTCAGCGCCTTGGGTATCTCGTCCATGCCGCCGACCGGCTGGAACATGAGCATCGCCTGGTCGAATTCGAATTCGAAGGAGAAGTAGCGCCCGACGCCGGTCGCGAAGACGTCGGAGGCGGACGGGATGTCGCCGAGGAGCACACCGGGGGTTCCCGCCGCGGCCGGAACGGTGGTGTACCCCCGGCGCGAACCGCCCTCGTAGCCGAGCTTGTCGCCGAGCTCGCCGAAGTCCTTCAGGAACTCGATCAGCCGCTCCTGGTCGGCGGTGGTCAACTGCTGGTCCAGAGCGCCCTTGTCGGTCGCCTTGGCCAGGAACTCGGAGACGTAGCCGTACACATCGGCCTTGGCTGTGCGGTAGCGCATCGGCTTGGTCATGCCGGCGGACTCGTTGAAGATGTAGGCGTCGGCGTTCGTGTTCGTGAACACCTCGACGGGCACGCCGAGTTCACGGCAGTAGTCGAGGGTGACCATCCACTGCGGGAGACGGGCCGGGCCCGCGTTCATGTACTGCCCGTCGCTGAACCGGGCCGTCTGCTTGGTGCCGTTGAGGTCGGTGGTGGAATCGCCACCGCGCACCGTGAGGTTGCGGCCACCGGAACGGTCTCTGGCTTCGAGGACCGTACAGTCATAGCCGGCCTTACCGAGTTCGTACGCGGAGGCGAGCCCGGCGATGCCGCCTCCCACGATGACCACCTTGGCCGCGCCGCGGCCGGTGAGAGTGAAGTCCCCGGACTGCGGGGCACGGAAGGGCTGCTCACGCTGCGCGGCCTGCGCGGTGGGTGCGAGGCCCAGGGCGCCCATGGTGGCGAACATCGCGCCCGCACCACCAGTGAGACCCACATTGCGGAGAAACGCGCGTCGGCTGGCGCCCGAACCGGCCTGAGGCTGTGCCATGTGTCTTCGGCTCCCCTAATCGATCATGATCTGACCAGGGGATCCTGACAAGAACCTGTTACAGGGCAACGGGATTCGTGTATCCACCACATTTCTCGGGTGCCGCCGTGGGAAACGCACTGGGGCCCGCACCCCGAAGGGTGCGGGCCCCAGCGTTACCTGCTAAGCCCTAGCGGCGAGCAGTCAGCTCTGGCCACCCGCGAGCTTCTCGCGAAGCGCAGCCAGCGCCTCGTCCGAGGCAAGCGCCCCGGAGTTGTCCGCGGACTCCGAGGAGTACGAGCCACCGGAAGCGGCCGGAGCCGCACCCGCAGCCTCGCCACCCTCGGCGGCCGCCTGGGCGTCCGCCTCGCGGGACTTGATGACCTGCGCCTGGTGCTGCTCGAAGCGAGCCTGCGCCTCGGCGTACTGGTGCTCCCACGCCTCGCGCTGGGTCTCGTAGCCCTCGAGCCAGTCGTTGGTCTCGGGGTCGAAGCCCTCGGGGTAGATGTAGTTGCCCTGGTCGTCGTACGACGCGGCCATGCCGTACAGCGTCGGGTCGAACTCGACCGAGGCCGGGTCGGCACCGAAGGCCTCGTTGGCCTGCTTCAGCGAGAGGCTGATGCGGCGGCGCTCGAGGTCGATGTCGATGACCTTGACGAAGATCTCGTCGTTGACCTGGACGACCTGCTCCGGGATCTCCACGTGACGCTCGGCCAGCTCGGAGATGTGGACCAGGCCCTCGATGCCCTCGTCGACGCGGACGAACGCACCGAACGGCACGAGCTTCGTGACCTTACCCGGGACGACCTGACCGATCTGGTGGGTCCGGGCGAACTGCTGCCACGGGTCTTCCTGGGTCGCCTTCAGCGACAGGGAGACGCGCTCGCGGTCCATGTCGACGTCGAGAACCTCGACGGTGACTTCCTGGCCGACCTCGACAACCTCGGACGGGTGGTCGATGTGCTTCCAGGACAGCTCGGAGACGTGGACCAGACCGTCGACGCCACCCAGGTCCACGAAGGCACCGAAGTTGACGATCGACGAGACCACACCGGACCGCACCTGACCCTTCTGGAGGGTGGTGAGGAAGGTCTGGCGGACCTCGGACTGGGTCTGCTCCAGCCAGGCACGGCGGGACAGGACCACGTTGTTGCGGTTCTTGTCCAGCTCGATGATCTTCGCCTCGAGCTCCTTGCCGACGTACGGCTGGAGGTCGCGGACGCGGCGCATCTCGACGAGAGAGGCCGGGAGGAAGCCGCGGAGGCCGATGTCGAGGATGAGACCACCCTTGACGACCTCGATGACGGTACCGGTGACGATGCCGTCCTCTTCCTTGATCTTCTCGATGGTGCCCCAGGCACGCTCGTACTGGGCGCGCTTCTTCGAGAGGATCAGGCGGCCTTCCTTGTCCTCCTTCTGGAGGACAAGGGCCTCGATCTCGTCGCCCACGGCGACGACCTCGTTCGGGTCGACATCGTGCTTGATCGAGAGCTCTCGGCTCGGGATGACACCTTCGGTCTTGTAACCGATGTCGAGCAGGACCTCGTCCCGGTCGACCTTCACGATGACGCCGTCGACGATGTCGCCGTCGTTGAAGTACTTGATCGTCTCGTCGATCGCGGCGAGGAAGGCTTCCTCGTTACCGATGTCGTTGACCGCAACCTGCGGGGTGGTGGCGGTGGTCTCGGTGCTGCTCGTCATGTGGGAAAGGGCTCCGGTACGGACATTGAGTCGTAGGTACTGCTTACGCCGGGAGCCCGTTTCGCTCTGCAGAAGCCGGACAGCTTAGGAGGCGTGCTTTCCGGATTTCCATGTGAAAACGGAAAGCGCCTCGACAACCGAGGGGACATACAACAGATGCGAGCGCAGCCTGCTATGTCTGAGGAGCGCAGGCCCGCAGCGCAACTTGTAGCATACGGGGGCAGCCGGGCAGGGTCAATGCGCGAACGCGCACACCCGGGGCGGATCGCCGCATTCCCGGCACAAGACCTGTTGTCTGAGGCCACAGGGGCCGCAGAACGCTCGGTCGCGACACGCACACAGCGTCACGGCTGACGTGACAGCACGCCGCCGCGCCGCGCCGCCGTCGAGACCCGTCACGACAGATCAGCGGCAGGTGACGGAAGAGTACGACGAGGGAGCCGATCATCCAAGAGCCCGAGCTGCCCGAACCGGAAGCCACTCGACGTGACACGGATGTCACGGAGAGCAGTCGCGCGAGCCGCGGCTGGTGGGACCGGAACGCGGACGAGTACCAGCGCGATCACGGCGCTTTTCTCGGCGACGACCGTTTCGTCTGGGGCCCGGAGGGGCTCGACGAGGCGCATGCGGCGCTGCTCGGCCCTGCGGCCGAGCTGAAGGACAAGGACGTCCTGGAGATCGGTGCGGGCGCGGCGCAGTGCTCGCGCTGGCTTGCCGCGCAGGGCGCCCGGCCCGTCGCCCTGGACCTCTCGCACCGGCAACTGCAGCACGCCCTGCGGATCGGCGCCGAGGGGCTCGGCCTTGTCCAGGCTGATGCGGAGGCACTGCCGTTCGCGGACGCCTCCTTCGATCTGGCTTGCTCGGCGTACGGGGCGCTGCCGTTCGTCGCCGACCCGGTGCAGGTGCTGCGGGAGGTGCGGCGAGTGCTGCGTCCCGGGGGGAGGTTCGTCTTCTCGGTCACGCATCCCATCCGGTGGGCGTTCCCGGACGAGCCGGGCCCGGAGGGCCTGTCGGTGGCCGCCTCGTACTTCGACCGTACGCCGTACGTGGAGCAGGACGAGCAGGGGCGTGCCGTGTATGTCGAGCACCACAGGACGATCGGTGACCGGGTGCGGGACGTGGTCGCGGCGGGTTTCCGGCTCGTCGATCTCGTCGAGCCGGAGTGGCCGGCCTGGAACAGCCAGGAGTGGGGCGGCTGGTCCCCGCTGCGCGGGAATCTGATCCCGGGGACGGCGATCTTCGTCTGCGTACGGGACGAGTGATCTGCCGGTACGAGTGATCTGCTGGTCTGCGTACGCACGCACGCGTACAGGCCGCTTTGCTCCTGCCGGCCGTTTTGGCGGGCGTGTCGGCCGTTTCGGCGGGCGTGTCGGCCGTTTTGGACGGGCGTACGAGACTAGGGGCGTGATCCGTACCGACGCCCTGGAACAGCTGCCCGTCCGTACCGCCGTGCCCGCCCTGCGTGGCGCACTGGACGCGCATGGCACCGCGGTGCTGTGCGCGCCGCCCGGGACGGGCAAGACGACGCTCGTGCCGCTCGCGCTGGCCGGTCTGCTGGGCGACGCTCCGGCGGATGCGGGGGGTGCGGAGGGTGCGGTACGGCGTGTCGTCGTCGCCGAGCCGAGGCGTATCGCCGCGCGGGCCGCCGCCCGGCGGATGGCGTGGCTGGTGGGCGAGCAGACCGGGCAGCGGGTGGGTTACACCGTGCGCGGTGAGCGCGTGGTGGGGCGGCACACGCGCGTGGAGGTCGTCACGACCGGTGTCCTGCTGCAGCGGCTGCAGCGGGATCCGGAGCTGGCGGGCGTCGACGCGGTGGTCATCGACGAGTGTCATGAGCGGCACCTGGACGCGGACACGGTCGCTGCGTTCCTCCTGGACGTACGGGCCGCGCTGCGGCCGGAGCTGCGGTTGCTGGCGGCGTCGGCGACGACCGATGCGGAGGGATGGGCGCAGCTGCTGGGCGGGGCGCCTGTGATCGAGGCCGAGGGTGTCTCGTATCCGGTGGAGGTGGTGTGGGCGCCGCCCGTGCAGCCGGTGCGGCCGCCGCACGGGATGCGGGTGGATCCGGCGCTGCTGTCGCATGTGGCGTCGGTGGTGCGGCGGGCGCTGGGCGAGCGGGACGGGGATGTGCTGTGTTTTCTGCCGGGGGTCGGGGAGATCGCCCGGGTGGCCGGCCGGCTGGGGGATCTGGACGGGGTCGAGGTGCTGCAGGTGCACGGCCGGGCACCGGCGGCGGTGCAGGACTCGGTGCTGGCGGGCTCGGCGGACGGTACGCGCAGGGTGGTGCTGGCGACGTCGGTCGCGGAGTCGAGTCTGACCGTGCCGGGGGTGCGGGTGGTGGTCGACTCCGGGCTCGCGCGGGAGCCGCGGGTGGACCATGCGCGCGGGCTCAGCGCGCTGACCACGGTGCGGGCCTCACAGGCGGCCGGCCGGCAGCGGGCGGGGCGGGCCGGGCGTGAGGCGCCGGGTGCCGTGTACCGGTGCTGGTCGGAGGCGGAGGACGGGCGCCTGCCGCGGTTTCCGGCGCCCGAGATCAGAGTGGCGGACCTCGCCTCGTTCGCCCTGCAGGCGGCTTGCTGGGGCGACCCTGACGCGTCCGGTCTCGCGCTGCTCGATCCGCCGCCGGGCGGGGCGATGGCCGCGGCGCGGGAGGTCCTGCGCGCCATCGGGGCCGTCGACTCGGCCGGCCGTGCCACCGAGCGGGGCACCCGTATGACGCGGCTCGGGCTCCATCCGCGGCTGGCGAGGGCCCTGCTCGACGGGGCCGCCGAGGTAGGCGCGCGGCGTGCGGCCGAGGTGGTCGCCCTCCTCAGCGAGGAGCCGCCGCGCGAGTACGGCGACGACCTCGCCGCGGCATGGCGTTCCGCACGCCGCGGGGGTGACGCCTACGGCGCGCGTTGGCGTGCGGAGGCGCGGCGACTCACGTCCGCGGTCGCCGCTGCGGGCGGGAGCAGGGCGGACGTGGGGTCCGTCGGCGAGCCGGCCGTCCGCGGGCCGGGCGTGCACCGCGTCCTCGGTGGCCCGGCCGGCCTCCGCGGGCCTGCCGACAAGGACGGGCACAGCAGTGCCGCCCATGCCGGCGCCGCGGACGGCAAGGACGACTACAGCGGTGCCGCCCCGCACGCCCTGGCCTCGTGCGGCGGTACGGCGCGTGCCGGGTACACCGACGATCTCGTAGCCGGGCTCGTCGCCGCGTTGGCGTTTCCGGAGCGGGTTGCGCGGGCGCGGGGCGAAGGGGCGTATCGCATGGTGTCCGGGACCGGTGGCGAGCTCGGTGAGGGTTCCGCGTTGCGCGGGGCGCCGTGGATCGCGGTGGCCGTGGCCGACCGGCCCGTGGGCGCCGGGCACGCGCGCGTGCGGCTCGGCGCCGTGATCGACGAGGCGACCGCGCGCCGGGCCGCCGCTTCCCTGTACGCCGAGGGCGAGGAGGTCGGCTGGGCGGGCGGCGACGTCGTCGCCCGGCGTGTCGAGCGGCTGGGAGCCGTGGAGCTGGCCGTGAGCCCGCTCAAGGACGCCGACCCCGGCCTCGTACGCGAGGCGCTGCTGGAGGGGCTGCGGCGCGAGGGGCTCGGTCTGCTGCGCTGGACGCGGGACGCCGAAGCGCTGCGGCAGCGGCTCGCCTTCCTCCACCGGCACAAGGGCGCCTCCTGGCCCGACGTCTCGGATGATGCCCTTCACGCGCGCGTGGGCGAATGGCTGGAGCCCGAGCTGAGCCGCGCCCGCAGACGAGCCGATCTGGAGCGCATCGACGCCGGGCAGGCGCTCACCCGGCTGCTGCCCTGGGCGTCCGGTGAGGCCGCGCGGCTGGACGACCTGGCCCCTGAGCGTGTCGAGGTGCCGAGCGGATCCATGATCCGGATCGACTACGGCAACCCCGAGCAGCCCGTACTCGCCGTGAAACTGCAGGAGATGTTCGGCCTCGCCGAGACCCCGCGCGTGGCGGGAGTGCCGCTGCTCGTACATCTGCTCTCGCCCGCCGGCCGCCCGGCCGCCGTCACAACCGACCTGGCCTCCTTCTGGCGCGACGGCTACCGGTCCGTACGCGCAGAACTGCGTGGCCGATACCCCAAGCACCCGTGGCCCGAGGACCCGGCCACCGCCGAGCCCACCCGCCATACGAACGCGCGGCTCAGGCGGTGACGCCGCTCGGGCGCGAACCTGTTTGTGCGTGGGCGCAATCCGCGCACACGGTCTGCTCAGGGCTTGGCAGGTTTCAGACGTTGACCGGTTCCGGCTCCGGCTCGTACTCCCCCGCGGGCGCCGGGTCCCCCGGCCTGCGGCCGCGCGCCTCCAGGACGAGCGACAACGTGAGCAGCGCGGCGCCGAGCCCCAGGAAGCCCCACGGCAGATACGAGGTCAGCAGCAGGACCACCGTGCGCTGGGATGTGACCAGGTCGACCGTCGACCGGATGTAGTCCTCGCGCATCTTGACATGCCCGGAGAACGCCGTGACCCTGTCGCGGCCGCCGAGCAGCGTCCCGCCCCGCAGCTCCTCCTTGTGGATCTCCTCGCCGTAGACGGGGGCGCCGGTGACGGGTTCCACCCAGAACTTCCGCACGGTCGTGTACCAGCGGGTGGTGCCCGTCTTGGCGATCGACTCGGGGGTGATGCCCTCGACCGGCATCGTCTTCGGCATGCTGACCTTGGTCCAGGGGATCGTCTGCTCGAAGTAGTACACGTCGACACCGCGGAAGCTCTGCGTCCCCTTGTAGTGGATGGGAGCGGTGATGCGGGCTTGGGCGTCGAAGTACGCGTAGTCCCGCTTCTCGGTCAGGAAGGGCCACTTGAACTCGATGCCCTCGCGTTTCACGGGGTCCCCGTCGACCATCTCGCCCTGTGCGTGGACGGGCTCCTGGGAGTGCGCGTCGAAGATGTAGCGCTCGGGGATCTTGGACACCATCTTGCCGTCCGGGCCCTGGACGTAGGAGAGCCCGTCCCAGACCACGACGTCGCGGCCGGCGCTCTTCTCGATCTTCTCGGACTCCTCCACATTGCCCTTGAGGGTCTGCACGATGGTGACCTTGTCGACCTTCTTGGCCCGCATGGTGCCGTAGTCGAGGAGAGTCGCGGGCTTCGCCTCCAGGACCATGGTCTGGTACTGGTGCGCCGGGATCTTCGCCAGCCGCGGGAAGGCGTACCAGCGCACGAGCGGGGACAGCGCCGTGCAGAACACGGCGAGGGCGAGCAGGACCAGGCTGGCCTTGCGGCGCATCTCGACGGCCCTCCTACGGGTCAGGGGTGTGCGGGGACGGTGGTGAGCAGCGGCTTCGGTGAGGTCTCGCCCGGGGGTGAGCCGACTGCGGTGAGCGTGAGGACCAGGGCGAACGCGACGGCGAGACCGGTGGCAGCGGCTATGAGGGCTCGCATGGGGCCTCCCGGCAGGCTCATAGGCGGTAACTGATGGATCGTCAGGGCTGGGGCACCGTAGCAACGGCCGCGCGAGATGAGAACACGTTGCACATGCAGAACAGCGGCGCCCCTCTACCGGTGATGGCAGAAGGGCGCCGCTGTGTGCGGAGTACCGTCCGAAGGCGGCCGTGGCGCCCGCGTGTACGGAGCTCCGGCCACGGTCGTGGCGTTCTTACGAGGTGGTGGCCGCCTCCACCTTCAGCTCGATGGTGAGGGTCCCGCCGCCCGCGGTGTTGATGCGGAGCAGGAACGTACCGGTCGTGTCGTCCGCGTACAGCTTGGGCAGCTTCAGCAGACCGTTCGCGTCCGTCTCCAGGTTTGCGAGGGTGCGGACCGGGTTGCCGTCCGCGTCCTTGAAGTAGGGGCCCTTGTCGTTCGCCGCGGCGTCGTCCGCAGACGTGATCAGGGTCGCGGTGGCCGCGACACCGTCCGCGGCGGCGCCCTTGTACGTGGCCTTGACCTCGACGTCGTTCGCGAACTCGCCGCCCGGCGTGCAGGTCAGCGCGGTGTCGCTGGTACGCACGAGGGTGTCGGCCTGGCGTTCGGTGACCGTCGCCGTGTAGTCGAGACCGGAGAGCGTACGGCCCACGACGGCGGCGCGGACGGTGAAGTCGCCCGTCTTCTCGCCTGCCTGGAGCGTGGGAGCCGTGGCCGTGCCGGTGGCCGACGTGGTGACCGTGGCGATGGTCTCGCCGCCCGCGAAGGTCGCGTCCGTGTCGCCGACGATCGTGAACCGCACCCTGACCTTCGGCACGCCCACGCCCGACGCGGACTCGGCCCGTACGGACACCCTCTCGCCGAACGCGTCGCCCGCCATCGCGGTCAGCTCCCCGGTGCCCGCGTCCTCCAGGCGCGCCACGGTGTCGGTGGGGGTGGGCGTGGGGCTGGGCGTGGGCGATTCGGATCCGGTGCCGGGGTCGGCCGGGGCGGGGCTCGTCGTACTGCCGCCCGGCTTCGTTGTGCCCGGTGTGCTGGGCTTGGACGCACCGGGCGTGGTCGGTGACGGGCTGGGGCTCGGCCCGTCGCTGTCGTCGCTGCGGTCGGTCGGCAGGACGCCCGTACCGTCCGGGACCTCGTGGGTGCCCTTGCGGTAGTACTCGAGCCACTTCAGGACCGTGTTCAGGTAGTCCCGCGAGTGGTTGTAGCTGAGGATGGCCGCGTGCAGCTGCGAGGTGACCGACAGGTCGCGGTCGCCGGCGCACAGGTAGCGGCCGGCGGCGAGCGCCGCGTCGTAGATGTTGTTGGGGTCCCGCTTGCCGTCGCCGTTGCCGTCCGATCCCCAGCTCTCCCAGGTCGAGGGTATGAACTGCATGGGGCCGACAGCGCGGTCGTGCACCGTGTCGCCGTCGTACGCGCCGCCGTCGGTGTCGGTGATCTTCGCGAAGCCGTTGCCGTTGAGGGGCGGTCCGAGGATGCCGGTCGTGGTGCCGTTCGCGTCCACGCGTCCGCCGCGGGCCTGGCCCGACTCGACCTTGCCGATGGCCGCGAGCAGTTGCCAGGGGAGGTTGCAGCCGGGCTTGGACTCCGCGAGGGCGGCCTCGGCCTTCTTGTACGCGTCGAGGACGGTGGCGGGTATGCCGGCTTCCGTCTCGCCCGAGTTGCCGTCGCCGGCGCCGGTGCTGGGCGACTCGGTAGGGCTGTTGAGGGGCGGCAGATCCGTGTAGTAAGGGTCGTTGCCGGTCGCGCCCAGGTCGGCGTCGGTATCGGCCGCGGGAGTGTCCGTGCGCTGCCTACCGGTGTCGGTGTCGGTCAGGCCGGGAGCCTGGGACGCGGACAGTGCTGCGACCGCGGCCGCCGCCAGGGCGGCGGTTGCCACTCCCTTGCGCAGTCTCCTGCCGATGAGCGCCGCCATTCCGAGAACCCCTCCCATTGACGATCGTGCGGGCCGTCCGCGCTCCCCAGCGCGGTCGACCCACGTGACACTACGACAACTCGGGGCGCTCAGAAACCTGTTCGTGCCCGATATTCACCGGTTGGCCACCTCCCGATTTCAGCCATCGTTCGCGTCCGGCCACCCACATCGGCCCAATCGGCGCGTCCCGCATACTGGGCGGCATTGATCACGCCACGGTTACGGGGCGCCCGATCAGGGCGGGCGCCGGAACTCACCCAGGGGGCCTCTTGCCGTTCACGCTCAGCCATGCCGCCGCGGTACTGCCGGCGATCCGCCGTGACGGCACAGGGCGGGGGGCGCTGATCCCGTCGGCACTGGTCGCGGGTTCCTTCGCGCCCGACATGACGTACTACGCGGCGAGTGTGCTGCCCGGAGCCATGGAGTTCGGGGATGTCACACACTCCGCCGTGGGCGTGTTCACGGTCGACGCCCTCCTCGCGGCGGCGCTCGTCGGGATCTGGCTGCTGCTGCGCGAGCCGCTGCTGGCGCTGCTGCCGCGCACCTGGCAGGGCCGTACGCAGACGCTGCTGCGCGGCGGAGGACGACGGGGGCGACCGTCACCGTCGGCGCGCCTGGCCGTGTGGTGGTACGTCTCCGCGGTGCTCGGGGCCGCCACCCATGTCGTGTGGGACGCGTTCACGCATCTCGACCGGTGGGGGATGCGGGTGTTCCCGGTGCTCGGCGAGGAAGTCGCGGGCTCGCCGCTGTACTGGTACGCGCAGTACGGCGGTTCGGCGCTGGCCCTGATGGTGATCGCCGTGTTCGTCGGTTCCGCGCTGCGCCGTGTACCGCCGGCCGAACCCGTCGGTTTGCCTCAACTGTCGGCGGGTGGGAGGTGGTTGGCGGGCTCCCTGATCGGCGGTTGCGCGGCGGTGGGAGCGGCGCACCGGGCGCTTCGCTGGTGGGCGTACTGGGGGGCGACCGCCAAGCCGTGGGAGCTCATTCCGACGGTGTGCTTCGGGGCCGGGGCGGGACTGGCCGTGGGCCTCGTCCTGTACGGCGTGGGGCTCCGGGGACTGCGCCGGGTGGCCCCGGCTTCCGCGTCCCCTTCGAGCCTCGCCTCTACGGCGAAGGGGGCGGGCTCGGCCTCCGCGGCAACGGAGAAGGCGGCCCCAGCGGGCGCGGACGCGGGGCCCGCGCCACCGCGCTGACTCCGGCGCCGCAGCGGCTCGCATCGCGCTTGGCCCGGGCGGGGCGGGGCCCGATGCGACAGGCGCGCCGCTCCCGTTGTGGGCAGGCGCTCCGTCCGTTGTGGGCAGGCGCTCCGTCCGTTGTGGGCAGGCGCTCCGTCCGTTGTGGGCAGGCGTTCCGCAGGGCTGGGGGCACCTCCCACACCCTCAAGGCAGTGGGGGAGGGTGGGCACAACCCACGACGGCGGGTGCCTGCACTCGCAGCCTCAGGTGAACTACCTGGGTTGCCCCTCCGCGCAGGGTCACCCTGCGCCGTGGTCGCCCGGGGGTAAGACGGCGTACCCGGCGTCGCCGGGCTCCTCCCCCAGCTAACGCTGAGGGAAGGAACGACTGCCCACAGCGCCCCTCCCGCCCGTCCGGCAGGACTAATGCGCTGCCGACTCCCAGTCCGCCCCCACCCCCACCGACACATCCAACGGCGCCCGCAACTGCACCGCGGACGCCATCTCCCGGCGGACCAGCTCCTCGGCCGCCGCCCGCTCGCCAGGGGCGATCTCGAGCACGATCTCGTCATGGACCTGAAGCAGCATCCGCGACTTCAGCTGCGCCTCGGTCAGCGCGCGGTCCACCTTCAGCATCGCGAGCTTGACGATGTCGGCAGCGGTCCCCTGGATCGGCGCGTTGAGGGCCATCCGCTCGGCCATCTCGCGGCGCTGCCGGTTGTCGCTGTTGAGGTCCGGCAGATAGCGACGGCGGCCGAACAGCGTCTCCGTGTACCCCGTGGCGCGCGCCTCGTCGACGACGCGGCGCAGATAGTCCCGCACGCCGCCGAACCGCTCGAAGTACGTCTCCATCAGCCCACGCGCCTCGGCCGCCTCGATGTTCAGCTGCTGCGACAGGCCGAAGGCCGACAGCCCGTACGCGAGGCCGTACGACATGGCCTTGATCTTGCGACGCATCTCGGCGTCGACCGCGGACCGCTCGACGGAGAACACCTGCGAGGCGACGGTGGTGTGCAGGTCCTCGCCGGAGGTGAACGCCTCGATGAGGCCCTCGTCCTCGGACAGGTGCGCCATCACCCGCAGTTCGATCTGGCTGTAGTCGGCGGTCATCAGGGACTCGAAGCCCTCGCCGACGACGAAGCCGCGGCGGATGGCACGGCCCTCGTCCGTGCGGACCGGGATGTTCTGCAGGTTCGGATCGGTGGAGGACAGCCGGCCCGTCGCCGCCACCGTCTGGTTGAAGGTGGTGTGGATACGACCGTCCTCGGCGATCGTCTTGATCAGGCCCTCGACGGTGACGCGCAGCTTTGCCTGCTCACGGTGGCGCAGCATGATCACGGGCAGTTCGTGGTCGGTCTGCGCCGCCAGCCAAGCGAGGGCGTCCGCGTCCGTCGTATAGCCCGTCTTCGTCTTCTTCGTCTTGGGCAGGGCGAGTTCGCCGAAGAGGACTTCCTGGAGCTGCTTGGGCGAGCCGAGGTTGAACTCGTGGCCGACGGAGGCGTGCGCCTCCTTTATGGCCTGCTGCACGGCGCCCGCGAACATCTGCTCCATGGCCTCGAGGTGCGCGCGGTCGGCGGCGATGCCGTGCCGCTCCATGCGGGCAAGGAGCTCCGACGTGGGCAGTTCCATGTCGCGCAGCAGCTCGGCGGCGCCCACGTCCCGCAGCCGGTCGCCGAAGGCGGTGCCCAGGTCCAGGATGGTGCGGGCCTGCACCATGAGCGCCTCGGCCTCGGCCTGCTCGTCGGTGCCGAACGCGAGCTGCCCGTCGGCCGCGGCGGCCGGTGCCAGCTCACGGCCCAGGTATTCCAGGGACAGCGCGTCCAGAGCGAAGGAGCGGCGGCCGGGCTTGACCAGATACGCGGCGAGGGCGGTGTCCATGGTCACGCCCTCGACGCTCCAGCCGTGCTCGGCGAAGACCCGCATCGCGCCCTTGGCGTTGTGCAGCACCTTGGGCTTGGCCGGGTCGGCCAGCCACTGCGCGAACGCGGTCTCGTCGGCCTCGTCCAGCTGCGTCGGGTCGAACCAGGCGGCCGCGCCTCCGGCGGCGGCCAGCGCGATCTCGGCGACCGCACCGCTGCCCAGCTTCCAGGAGTCGACGGTGGCCAGGCCCAGGACCGCCTTGCCGTGCTCGGCGATCCAGGGCGCCACCTCGCCCGCGCCGAGCACGGCGCCGTGCAGTTCGACGCCCTCGCTGACGGGGGCTTCCTCGGCCACCTCGGCGCCGGGGTCGACGGCGAACAGCCGCTCCCGCAGGGACGGGTTGCGGATCTCCAGGGTGTCCAGGAACAGGGCGACGGCCTTGCGGTCGTACGCAGCGCGGGCCAGGTCGTCGACCGTCTTGGGCAGCTCGACGTCCCGCACCATCTCCGTGAGGACGCGGTTCATCTTCACCGCCTCGAGGTGGTCGCGGAGGTTCTGCCCGGCCTTGCCCTTGACCTCGTCGACGCGCTCCACGAGCTCGGCGAACGAACCGAACTGGTTGATCCACTTCGTGGCGGTCTTCTCACCGACGCCCGGAATGCCCGGAAGATTGTCCGACGGGTCACCGCGCAGCGCCGCGAAGTCCGGGTACTGCTGGGGGGTGAGGCCGTACTTCTCCTCGACCTTCTCCGGCGTGAACCGCGTGAGCTCGGAGACGCCCTTCGTCGGATACAGCACCGTGGTGTGCTCGCTGACCAGCTGGAACGCATCACGGTCGCCCGTGACGATCAGCACCTCGAAGCCCTGCGCCTCGGCCTGCGTCGCAAGTGTGGCGATGACGTCGTCCGCCTCGAAGCCGTCCACCGCGAACCGGTCGGCGTGCATCGCGTCGAGCAGCTCGCCGATCAACTCGACCTGGCCCTTGAACTCGTCCGGGGTCTTGGAGCGGTTCGCCTTGTACTCCGCGAACTGCTCCGCTCGCCAGGTCTTGCGGGAGACGTCGAACGCCACCGCGAAGTGCGTGGGCGCCTCGTCGCGCAACGTGTTCGCCAGCATCGACGCGAAGCCGTAGATCGCGTTCGTCGGCTGGCCCGTCGCGGTGGTGAAGTTCTCCGCGGGCAGCGCGAAGAACGCGCGGTACGCCAGCGAGTGCCCGTCCATGAGCATCAGGCGCGGCCGGTCCCCGGCGGTCGTCTTCTCGGTCTTCTTCGATGCTGTCTCTGCCACGCCCCCGATCCTGCCACGGCCCACTGACAACCGAGCCACGCTCTGACGGCCGAGCCAAGCAATGCTTGCAGGTCCGGCCCGGCCCACCCGCCCTCGTTGTCAGCACGACGTGCGAGGATGCGGAGACGTTCCTCACAGATGCGATCACAGGTGACCGACAAGGGTCCCGAAGGAGAGCAGCGATGGCCACCAAGCCGCCCCAGGGCGATCCGGTGCAGGACGCGCCGAGCGTCGCCGAGCCGCAGCACGCAGCAGCAGGGCTCCCGGCCATCGGCCATTCGCTGCGCATGGCCCAGCAGCAGATGGGTGTGCGCCGCACGGCGCTGACGCTGCTGCGCGTGAACCAGAAGGACGGCTTCGACTGCCCCGGCTGCGCCTGGCCCGAGCCGGAGCACCGGCACACGGCGGAGTTCTGTGAGAACGGCGCGAAGGCGGTCGCCGAGGAGGCGACGCTGCGCCGCGTCACGCCCGACTTCTTCGCCGCGCACTCGGTGGCGGACCTCTCGACCCGCAGTGGCTACTGGCTGGGCCAGCAGGGCCGCCTCACGCACCCCATGTATCTGGCGGAGGGCGCCGATCACTACGAGGCGGTGCCGTGGGAGCGGGCCTTCGACATCATCGCCGAGGAGCTTCAGGCCCTCGCGTCGCCGGACGAGGCCGTCTTCTACACCTCCGGCCGCACCAGCAACGAGGCCGCGTTCCTGTATCAGCTGTTCGCCCGCGAGTTCGGTACGAACAACCTGCCCGACTGCTCCAACATGTGCCACGAGTCGTCGGGGTCGGCGCTCACCGAGACGATCGGCATCGGCAAGGGCAGCGTCCTGCTTGAGGACCTCTACCAGTCGGACCTGATCATCGTCGCCGGGCAGAACCCGGGCACGAACCACCCCCGGATGCTCTCGGCCCTGGAGAAGGCCAAGGCCAACGGCGCGCGGATCATCACGGTCAACCCGCTGCCCGAGGCGGGCCTGGAGCGGTTCAAGAACCCGCAGACCCCCAAGGGCCTCACCAAGGGCACCGCCCTCACCGATCTCTTCCTGCAGATCCGCATCGGCGGCGACCAGGCCCTGTTCCGGCTCCTCAACAAGCTGATCCTCGAGACGGAGGGCGCGGTCGACGAGGAGTTCGTGCGCGAGCACACCCATGGCTACGAGGAGTTCGCGGCCGCCGCCCACGCCGCGGACTGGGACGAGACCCTCGCCGCGACCGGTCTGCCGCGCGAGAAGATCGAGGAGGCCCTGCGCATGGTGCTGGCCTCCCAGCGCACCGTGGTGTGCTGGGCGATGGGGCTCACCCAGCACAAGCACGCGGTGCCCACCATCCGCGAGGTGGTCAACTTCCTGCTGCTGCGCGGCAACATCGGCCGCCCCGGCGCGGGTGTGTGCCCGGTCCGCGGCCACTCGAACGTGCAGGGCGACCGCACGATGGGCATCTTCGAGCGTCCGGCGCCCGCCTTCCTGGACGCGCTGGAGCAGGAATTCGGCTTCGCTCCCCCGCGCGAGCACGGCTATGACGTCGTACGGGCCATCCGCGCGCTGCGGGACGGCGAGGCGAAGGTCTTCTTCGCGATGGGCGGCAACTTCGTGTCGGCCTCGCCCGACACCGACGTGACCGAGGCGGCGATGCGCCGCGCACGGCTGACGGTGCACGTGTCGACGAAGCTCAACCGCTCACACGTCGTCACGGGAGCGCGTGCCCTGATCCTGCCCACGCTCGGCCGCACCGAGCGGGACCTCCAGGGCAGCGGCGAGCAGTTCGTGACCGTCGAGGACTCCATGAGCATGGTGCACGCCTCGCGCGGCCGGCTGGAGCCGGCGAGCCCGCTGCTGCTCTCGGAGCCGGCGATCGTGTGCCGTCTCGCCCGGCGGGTGCTGGGCGAGGACAGCCGCACCCCGTGGGAGGACTTCGAGAAGGACTACGCGACGATCCGCGACCGCATCGGGCGCGTCGTCCCGGGCTTCGAGGACTTCAACGCGCGCGTGGCACGCCCCGGCGGGTTCACGCTGCCGCACGCCCCGCGCGACGAGCGCCGCTTCCCGACGGCCACGGGCAAGGCCAACTTCACCGCCGCCTCCGTCGAGTACCCGACGCTCCCCGAAGGCCGTCTGCTGCTGCAGACGCTGCGCTCGCACGACCAGTACAACACCACGATCTACGGCCTGGACGACCGCTACCGCGGCATCACGAACGGCCGCCGGGTCGTCCTGGTCAACCCGGACGACGCGGCTGCGCTCGACCTGGCCGACGGTGTGTACGCGGACCTGGTCAGCGAGTGGGAGGACGGCGTGGAGCGGCGGGCGACCGGCTTCCGGGTGGTGCACTACCCCACCGCACGCGGGTGCGCTGCGGCGTACTACCCGGAGACGAACGTCCTCGTCCCGCTGGACGCGACCGCCGACACCAGCAACACACCCGTGAGCAAGTCCGTCGTCGTACGCCTGGAGCGCCGATGAGCAGGTCGGTCCGGGTGACCGGGGCACCGACGAGCGAGCCGGTCCCCCGTACGACTGGGGCGCCGGACAGCACGCCGGTCGCGGTACGGCTGGAACGGAAGGGATGCTCCCGTCGGGAACAGAGGACCCCGGCCTAAGCGTTTGCTCAGTCGTCCTGATAAGAAACGGTGCACATGCCATGCACCGCCGTACGGCGGCGAGACAACGAACGGAGCCGGGCCATCCCATGGGCGAACAGCACACAGTGAAGTTCCCGCAAGAGGTCATCGACGAGTACGCCTCACTCGGCGTCGACCTGCCCGCGCTCTTCTCCGCGGGGCACCTCGGCACCCGTATGGGCATCGAGATCCAGGAGGCGTCGGCGGACCGCGTGGTCGGCACGATGCCCGTCGAGGGCAACACCCAGCCGTACGGCCTGCTGCACGGCGGCGCCTCCGCCGTGCTCGCCGAGACCCTCGGCTCGGTCGGCTCGATGCTGCACGGCGGCAGCACGAAGATCGCCGTCGGCGTCGATCTCAACTGCACGCACCACCGCGGGGCGCGGTCCGGCCTGGTGACCGGCGTCGCGACGCCGCTGCACCAGGGGCGCTCCACGGCGACGTACGAGATCGTCATCACGGACGAGCAGGACAAGCGCGTCTGCACGGCGCGGCTGACGTGCCTGCTGCGGGACGTCAGCCCCAGCGACGAGGAGCGCATCCGCGCCGCAGGCTGACAGCGAAGGCTCCGTTCCGGGGCGGGCATGCCCTTGTGGCAGCCCGCCCCAGGCGCTTCACTGGCGCTCAACTCCCGCGGGGAGAACACCCGTACCACCCATCGAAGGGGTTCTTCTTGACCGTCATACGCGCCACCGCCGTCACCGCGGCGGCCTGTGCCGCGGTGCTCGCCACCGCGCTTCCGTCCTCCGCGATCAACTCCTACAACGCGACGCCCGCGCCGGAGCGCACCGAGGTCGGCGCGCTCGTCGCCACCTGGGACAACGACGGCGACCCTGCGACCCCGGACCGGGTCGACTGGGTCTGTTCCGGCACCATGATCGACGGCGACACGTTCCTGACCGCCGCGCACTGCACCACCGACTGGCCGGACAACGTGAAGTTCTACGTCTCGCTCGACCAGGACGTGCAGGCCGGTCTTGACGCCGCCGCGAAGAAGTACCCGGGCGACCCGGCCGCACAGGCGAACGCCGTCGCCGTCCAGGGCACGGCCCACAGCCACCCCGGCTACCCCGGACCCGCCTCGGACACGCACGACATCTCGGTGATCGAACTGCCCGCCGCGAAGGTCAAGTCCCGCTGGTCGTTCACCCCGGCCACCCTGCCGACCGCGAACCAGCTGGGCGCGCTCGGCCCGCAGGGGCTGAACTCCACCGACTGGTTCGTCGCCGGATACGGCACCCAGGAGGCCGTCAACGGCCCCGGCGGCCAGACCCACCCGGGCGGCGGCGTCCGAATGAAGGCCCCCGTGACCTTCAACGCCCTCAACGACGCCTGGGTGCGCCTCGCCATGACCGCACCCCAGGGCAACGGCGGCGCCTGCTACGGCGATTCGGGCGGCCCCAACTTCGCGGTCATCGGCGGCAAGAACGTCCTCGCCGCCACGACCATCACGGGCGACACCCCGTGCTACGCGACGAACGTCACGTACCGGCTGGACACACCCGGCGCGCGGGCCTTCCTCGCTCCGTTCGTCGCCCTGCCCTGACCGGAGGCGGAGCAGCAGGGCGCCGTGCGCAGCGGCCGGGTGGCCGGGCACCGGGCCCGACGGTCGCCGCGCACGGCCCAGCGAGCCCGGGCACGCACCCGGTGAGACCGGGCGCCGCGAATGGCCGGGCGGGCACCCGCCACGAGTCACCCTCCCGGGCGCCACGCCCGGGAGGCCAGGACTTCCCTCGGAGTGCGGAGCGCCCAGGTCGGCGCGCTCCCCGCGCTTGTGCGCTCGACGCAACGCCGAGCGCCGCGCACAGCTGGGCCCGGCACCACGCCGGATGTGGCCCGGTGCCGGGCCACATGACCTCTGGCGCCCAGCGAGGACAGGCCCGCGGCGGAGTCCGCCGACGCCGGATCGGCCCGCAGGACGCGCTCGCCGCGCCTGTGCGCTCGACGCAACCCTGGGCGCGCACAGCTGGGGCCCGGCACCACGCCGGATGTGGCCGGTGCCGGACACATGACCTCTGGCGCCTGGCAACAAGCGGCGGGCGACGACAGGGCCGGGGCCGAGTCCGTCGACGCCGGGTCGGCCCGCGGGACGCGCAGTCCGGCCCTGGGGAGCCATTGATCCCGATACGCCCGGCGCCCTAGCGTCATGGCATGAGAACTGGAGCAGTGCCCGAGTCCACGGCGGGGTTCAGACGTGTGCTCGGGCTGCTGCTCGTGTCCGTCGTCGTGGTCACGGGGTGCGCGAACTCGACGACGAAGGCGCGCCCGGGGGCGAGCCCGGGTTCCCCGTCCCCGCGGTCGACACCGCCCGAGGACATCTGCACCCGGCTCGTGGCCCACTGGTCGCGGGAGGCGCTGGACGGTGAAGGCTATGGGGACTACCAGTCGATGGGTCTGTCCAATGGGCAGTACGCGATCCTCATGGATGTCGTGGACGCCGCCCGCGCCGCGAAGAAACGTAACAGCCGTACGGCGGCGGAGGAGCTGATCGACAGCAGGTCCCGCGAGCTGTGTGCCGAGCGCTATCGCAACGGCACCCCGGCCGGCGGACCCTGGCAGTGAGCGGCATCGGTCCCGTCGAGCCGGGCGAGGAAACCCATGCCTTAGGCCCTCCGGACCCCGGAGACTCTTCGGGCCCGGGCTCACAACCCGAGTTCGCAGCCGGGCCCCTGCGCAGGGCGTATGCGCGACACCGCCGACGCTTCCTCGCAACGGCTGCCGCCGCCGTACTCGCAGCCGTCCTGGGCTACCTGCACCTCACCCGGCCGGAGCCCCCGCCGGGGCCGGCACCCCCGTATCCCTCCCTGGTCGTCGACATCACCTACGACGGAAAGACGAGTCCGCCGCCCGGCGCACCCCGGGGAGCGTTCACGTTCGCCGTGATGCTGAGCGTGTCCTCCGGCCCTCCCGTCACGGTGCAGTCGATCACCCAGCCGTCGTCCGCGCTCTCGCTCACCGTCGTCCCGCGTCCTCCCTTCCGGACACAGGCCGGCCATTCCCGTCGGCTCGTCCTCACCATTCATGTGAGGGAATGCGGAAAGGCGCCGCGGAAGGCAAGGCTCCCGTTCATCTCCGTAACGTTACGTAACACGCGCGCAATAGTGGAGCACAGTTTCATCCTCGGCGAGCACTATGCCGAAGACCTCTCAAGTGCCCTGGAAGCCACCTGCGTTAAGGGGAAAAAGTCATGACCAAAAACGCTTTACAGTCCTGATAGTCGCGGGGGCGGAATCCTGCATGTTCTCACCATGTGGACTGGACGAACCGGCTGAAACGCAACCCATCCGTCCATCGAGTACCGCTCTGCAATACGCCGAGGCATAACAAGAGCATCACAGCCTCGGGCAGGCTCTCCTCCCTTCCCACACACCCGCTTAGAGTCACGCCCAGTCACCGCGCCACAGGATTCGAACTCTGCTTCGGTCCAGCGCTCGACTCGGCGCGTTCCACAGAGGGACCGTCGTGCCACGAAAGGACTGATCGTGCGTCAACGTTCGCTCATCGCCATGACCGCCGCCCTGGCGGCGGGTGCGCTCACCCTCACCGCCTGTGGCTCGCGCGACGAAAACAGCGGCGAAGGCTCCGGCGACAGCGGCACCACCGTCGTCATCGGTGTCGACGCCCCGCTGACCGGTGACCTCTCCGCCATGGGCCTCGGCATCAAGAACTCGGCGGACCTCGCCGCCAAGACCGCCAACAAGGAAAAGTACGTCGACGGCATCACCTTCAAGATCGAAGCCCTCGACGACCAGGCCCAGCCCTCCGCCGGCCAGCAGAACGCCTCCAAGTTCGTCGCCGACAAGGACATCCTCGGCGTCGTCGGCCCGCTGAACTCCTCCGTCGCCGAGTCCATGCAGAAGGTCTTCGACGACGCCAAGCTGGTCGAGGTCTCCCCGGCCAACACCAACCCGGCGCTCACCCAGGGCACCGACTGGCAGACCAGCAAGGCCCGCCCGTACAAGTCGTACTTCCGCACCGCGACCACGGACGCGATCCAGGGCCCGTTCGCCGCCCAGTACGTCTACAACGACGCCAAGAAGAAGAAGGTCTTCGTCATCGACGACAAGAAGACCTACGGCGCCGGCCTCGCCGCCACCTTCACCGAGGAGTTCAAGAAGCTCGGCGGCAAGGTCGTGGGCACCGAGCACATCAACCCCGACACCAAGGACTTCTCCGCGGTCGCCACCAAGGTGAAGCAGTCCGGCGCCGACGTCGTCTACTACGGCGGCGAGTACCCGCAGGCCGGCCCGCTGAGCAAGCAGATCAAGGCCGCCGGTGCCAAGATCCCGCTGGTCGGCGGTGACGGCATCAACTCCGCGGACTACATCCCGCTCGCCGGCTCCACCGCCGCCGGTGACCTGTCCACCTCGGTCGGCGCCCCGGTCGAGGACCTGGACTCCGCCAAGGACTTCGTGGCCGACTACAAGGCCGCCGGCTACAAGGACGAGTACTCCGCCTACGGCGGCTACTCCTACGACTCCGCCTGGGCCATCATCGAGGCCGTCAAGAAGGTCGTCGAGGACAACGACGGCAAGCTGCCGGACGACGCCCGCGCCAAGGTCACGGAGGCCATGCAGAACGTCTCCTTCGACGGTGTGACCGGCAAGGTCTCCTTCGACGAGTACGGTGACGCCACCAACAAGCAGCTCACCGTCTACAGCGTCGAGGACGGTGCCTGGAAGCCGGTCAAGACCGGTACCTACACCGGCTGACCCACCCTGCACCTTCGCTGAGCCGCGCGGGGCGCTGTCCACTGGCGCCCCGCGCGGACTCACGTCCGGCACATCCGTCGAAAAATCCGAACCGTCTCGGAGGACATGCGGTGAACGAACTGCCGCAGCAGCTGGTCAACGGCCTGCTACTGGGATCCATGTACGGGCTGGTCGCCATCGGCTACACGATGGTCTATGGCATCGTCCAGCTCATCAACTTCGCCCACGGCGAGATCTTCATGACCGGAGCGTTCGGCGCTCTGACGATCTATGTGTACGTGCTGCCCGACGGCACGTCCATGTGGATCGCCCTGCCGCTGATGCTCATCGGCGCCGCCCTGGTCGCCACCACCATCGCCGTGGGAGCGGAACGATTCGCCTACCGCCCCCTCCGCAACGCCCCACGTCTCGCCCCCCTCATCACCGCTATCGGCCTCTCGCTCGCCCTGCAGCAGGCGGTGTGGGCCTGGTACCCCGGTGCCAAGTCCGCCCTCGTCTTCCCGCAGATCGACGGCGGTCCCTTCGAGATCGGCAGCGTCACCATCCAGACCGGTGATGTGTTCCTGCTCATCGCTGCCCCCATCAGCATGGCCTTCCTCGCCTACTTCGTCATGAAGACCCGCACCGGACGCGGTATGCAGGCCACCGCCCAGGACCCCGACACCGCGAAGCTCATGGGCGTCAACACCGACCGCATCATCGTGATCGCGTTCGCCCTCGGCGCCACCTTCGCCGCCGTCGGCGGTGTCGCCTACGGCCTGAAGTACGGCCAGATCGACTTCCGCATGGGCTTCCTCCTCGGTCTGAAGGCGTTCACCGCGGCCGTCCTCGGCGGCATCGGCAACATCTACGGCGCAATGCTCGGCGGCGTCGTGCTCGGCGTCGCCGAGACCCTGGCCACCGCCTACATCGCGGACATCCCCGGCATGGACCAGTTCGGCAGCAACGCCTGGGCCGACGTCTGGGCCTTCGTACTCCTCATCCTCGTACTGCTGTTCAGGCCGCAGGGCCTGCTCGGCGAGCGCGTCGCGGACAGGGCGTGACACCGATGACCACACAGACCACCACACCCGAAACCCCCACCCCCACCACCGGCGCCCCCACCGGCCTGATCGGCATCCCGCCGAAAACCGGCCGCGCGCTCGCCCTCGGCGGCAGCGTCCTGACGATCATCTCCACGTTCCTCGCCTGGACCTGGACCGCAGCCTTCCCCGGCGACCTCACCGTCTACGGATACCCGGGCGGCCTACAGGTCCTCGTCCTCATCGGCGGCGCCCTGGCCACCCTGCTCTGCCTCGCGTCCTACGGCGTGAAGGGCCTCGGCTGGCTCGTGCCCGCCGGCGCCGACGCGGCCATCAGGCTCGCCACCCTCGCCACCTTCGCCACCGCCTGGTACACGGTCATCGCGATCAGCGCCACCCTCGGCGGCGTCGTCAACCTCGAGCCCGGCGGCTTCATCGTCGCCATCGCGAGCCTCGCCGCCCTCCTCGGCGCCCTCGCCCTGCCCTTCGAGCGGCCCGAGCCCGACCCGATCGACCCCGACGACACCGGCTGGGAACTCTTCAAACACCAAGCCGGCCACAAGTGGGAGACGTTCAAGGCGCTCTTCGCCTCCGGCACCCCCCGCCGCGTCGGTGCACTCCCCTCCTACGCCGAAATCCTGATCATCGTCGCCGTACTCGCCCTCGGCCTCACCGTCTTCACATACGGCATCGGCACCGAGTACGACGAGCTCTTCGTCGGCTTCCTGATCATGGCCGGCCTCGGCTTCGCCGCCCTCAACAAGGCCGGCCTCATCGCCCAGGCCTCCCAGATCACCGCCCGGCACCAGAACATCACCATCTGCGGCGCCTTCGTCGCGGCGGCGCTCTTCCCCTTCACCCAGACCGACGACCAGTACGCGACCATCGGCGTCTACATCCTGATCTTCGCCACCGTCGCCCTCGGCCTGAACATCGTCGTCGGCCTCGCCGGCCTCCTCGACCTCGGCTACGTCGCCTTCCTCGGCGTCGGCGCCTACGCCGCGGGCCTGGTCTCCGGCTCCCCCAGCTCGCCGTTCGACGTCAAGTTCCCCTTCTGGGCCGCAGTCCTCGTCGGCGCCCTCGCCTCGCTCATCTTCGGCGTCCTCATCGGCGCCCCGACCCTGCGACTGCGCGGCGACTACCTGGCCATCGTCACCCTCGGCTTCGGTGAGATCTTCCGGATCACCGTCAACAACCTGGACGGCACCTCCGGACCGGACCTCACCAACGGCTCCAACGGCATCGCATCGATCCCGAACCTCAACATCCTCGGCTTCGACTTCGGTGCCGAGCACGCCTTCGGTGGCTTCACCATCGGCCGCTTCGCCAACTACTTCTTCCTGATGCTGCTCATCACCGCCGTCGTCGTGCTGGTCTTCCGACGCAGCGGTGACTCCCGCATCGGCCGCGCCTGGGTCGCCATCCGCGAGGACGAGACCGCCGCACTCGCCATGGGCATCAACGGCTTCCGGGTCAAGCTCATCGCGTTCGCCGTCGGCGCCTCCCTCGCCGGTCTCGCCGGCACGGTCCAGGCACACGTCACCTACACGGTGACCCCGGAGCAGTACCTCTTCGCCGGCACCATCCCCCCCAACTCCGCCTTCCTGCTCGCCGCGGTCGTCCTCGGCGGCATGGGCACCATCAGCGGCCCGCTCATCGGCGCGGCCCTGCTCTTCCTCATCCCCAACAAGCTCCAGTTCCTCGGCGACTACCAGCTCTTCGCCTTCGGTCTCGCACTCATCCTGCTGATGCGCTTCCGCCCGGAGGGCATGATCCCCAACCGGCGTCGCCAGCTCGAGTTCCACGAGGATGCGGAAGCGCCCACCGTCCTGACGAAGACAGGGGCCTGACCACAATGACCACCAACACCACCAAGGTCGCCCCCACCGGTGAGACCGTCCTCGACGCCCGCGGCGTGACCATGCGCTTCGGCGGCCTCACCGCCGTACGCAACGTCGACTTCACCGTGAACGCCGGCGAAATCGTCGGCCTCATCGGCCCCAACGGCGCCGGCAAGACCACCTTCTTCAACTGCCTCACCGGCCTGTACATCCCCACCGAGGGCGAAGTCCGCTACAAGGGCAACGTCCTGCCACCCAAGTCCTTCAAGGTCACCGCGGCCGGCATCGCCCGCACCTTCCAGAACATCCGCCTGTTCGCCAACATGACAGTCCTGGAAAACGTACTCGTCGGCCGCCACACCCGCACGAAGGAAGGCCTGTGGTCCGCACTCCTGCGCGGCCCCGGCTTCCACAAGGCAGAAGCCGCCTCCCGTGAACGCGCCATGGAACTCCTCGAGTTCGTCGGCCTGGAGAAGAAGGCAGACCACCTCGCCCGCAACCTCCCCTACGGCGAACAGCGCAAGCTGGAGATCGCACGCGCACTGGCCAGCGAGCCGGGCCTGCTGCTCCTCGACGAGCCCACCGCCGGCATGAACCCCCAGGAGACCCGCGCCACCGAGGAACTCGTCTTCGCCATCCGCGACAAGGGCATCGCCGTACTCGTCATCGAGCACGACATGCGGTTCATCTTCAACCTCTGCGACCGCGTCGCCGTCCTCGTCCAAGGCGAAAAGCTCATCGAGGGCGACAGCGCAACCGTCCAGGGCGACGAGCGCGTCATCGCCGCCTACCTCGGCGAACCCTTCGAAGGCGCCCCCGGCACCGACGAGGTCGCGGAGGTCGAAGCCGCCGAGGCACACGCCGAGACCACGAACGACGCCGCGCCCGGCAAGGAGAACGACCGATGACCGCACTGCTCGAAGTCGAAGACCTCCGGGTCGCCTACGGCAAGATCGAAGCCGTCAAGGGCATCTCCTTCAAGGTCGACGCCGGCGAAGTCGTCACCCTCATCGGCACCAACGGCGCCGGCAAGACCACGACGCTCCGCACCCTGTCGGGCCTGCTGAAGCCCGTCGGCGGCCAGATCAAGTTCGACGGCAAATCGTTGAAGAAGATCCCCGCCCACCAGATCGTCTCCCTGGGACTCGCCCACTCCCCCGAAGGGCGGCACATCTTCCCCCGCATGACGATCGAGGACAACCTCCGCCTCGGCGCCTTCCTCCGCAGCGACAAGGCAGGCATCGAAAAGGACATACAGCGCGCCTACGACCTCTTCCCCATCCTCGGGGAACGCAGGAAGCAGGCCGCGGGCACCCTCTCCGGCGGCGAACAGCAGATGCTCGCCATGGGCCGCGCGCTCATGTCCCAGCCGAAGCTGCTCATGCTCGACGAGCCGTCCATGGGCCTGTCGCCGATCATGATGCAGAAGATCATGGCGACCATCGCCGAGCTGAAGTCCCAGGGCACGACGATTCTGCTCGTCGAGCAGAACGCCCAGGCCGCACTCTCGCTCGCCGACCACGGCCACGTCATGGAGATCGGCAATCTCGTCCTCTCCGGCTCCGGACGCGACCTCCTCCACGACGAATCCGTACGCAAGGCGTACCTCGGCGAGGACTGACGCCCCACAGCTGTCCCCCGCCCATACGAACGAGGCCCGCCTCCTCAAAGGGAGGCGGGCCTCGCCACACCCATACACAAAGGCTCGAAACGGACCTACTGCCCCTTCGCGGCCTTCTTCTCCTCGGAATCCTGAATAACCGCCTCGGCGACCTGCTGCATCGACATACGCCGGTCCATCGACGTCTTCTGAATCCAACGGAAGGCGGCCGGCTCCGTCAGCCCGTACTCCGTCTGCAGAATCGACTTCGCCCGGTCCACCAGCTTCCGCGTCTCCAGGCGCTGCGTGAGGTCCGCGACCTCGTTCTCCAACGTCTTCAGCTGCTGGAACCGAGAAACGGCCATCTCGATCGCCGGCACCACATCGCTCTTGCTGAACGGCTTCACGAGATACGCCATCGCACCCGCGTCCCGCGCCCGCTCCACCAGATCACGCTGCGAGAACGCCGTCAGCATCAGCACCGGAGCAATCGACTCCTCACCGATCTTCTCCGCAGCCGAGATGCCATCCAGCTTCGGCATCTTCACATCCAGGATCACCAGATCCGGCTTGTGCTCCCGCGCCAACTCGACGGCCTGCTCACCGTCCCCCGCCTCACCGACGACGGTGTAGCCCTCTTCCTCGAGCATCTCCTTGAGATCCAGACGGATGAGCGCCTCGTCCTCGGCGATGACGACACGCGTCGTCAGCGGAGGCACATGCGACTTGTCATCGTCATCGGCTACGGGCTGGGGCGACTCGGGGGCGGTCACGTGGGCTCCTCGCTGCGCAGGTCTGGCATGGTACTGCTGACTATGCAGACTACCTAGCGGCGGCGAGCTGCGGTGACCCGGTACACTCCCTCTCGGGTCGTCCAGCCGGGTTGGCGGAATGGCAGACGCTGATGTCTCAAACACATCTGTCCGAAAGGACGTGCGGGTTCGACTCCCGCACCCGGCACGCTTGACAAGCGGATGTTCACGTTCTTGTGAACATCCGCTTTTTGATACGTACGGCCACTCGGCGTGGCACAGAGTAGCCACATGATCTTTCACGGGACTCAGGTCCGACAGACCGCCGTCGCGCTGCTGCGCGGCGGCGCGAAGAACGCAGATGTCGCTCGAAAGCTCGACGTACCCGTAGGGACCATCAGCTACTGGAAGCACATGGACCGCGCCAAGCGCGGAGAGTGCCCAGGGAAGCATGATCCAAACTGTCCCCGGTGCGACGACCGCGAGCTGGACGGTGCGGCGTACGCCTACCTGCTCGGGCTCTATCTCGGCGACGGGCATATCAGTCATTACTCCGAGCACCGAGTGCCCAACCTCATGATTACCTGCACTGAGTCATGGCCGGGCCTTATGGACGAATGTGAGCAGGCCATGCGCGCGGTCTTCCCCGACAACTCCGTCTGCCGCGTACGCAGGAAGGGGTGCCGCAACGTGAAGGTCTACTCGAAGCACCTGCACTGCCTGTTCCCGCAGCACGCCCCCGGGAAGAAGCACGAGCGCAACATCGTCCTCGAGCCCTGGCAGCAAAAGATCGTCGACGCCTACCCGTGGGAGTTCATACGAGGGCTCGTCCACTCCGACGGGTGCAGGATCACCAACTGGACCACCCGCCTGGTGGGCGGCGAGCGCAAGCGCTACGAGTACGGCCGGTACTTCTTCGCCAACAAGTCCGACGACATCCGGAAGCTGTTCACCAATACGCTCGACAAGGTCGGCGTCGAGTGGACCACCCTGGCCCGCGGCAGCGACCCCTTCAACATCTCCGTCGCCCGCCGCGCCTCCGTAGCCCTCATGGACGCACACGTAGGGCCGAAGTACTGACCCCAGTACTTCGGCCCGTAAGACGACAGACAACCGTCCCGCTCCCCTACTTCGGGGAGTCGTCCTCGCCGATGTGGTGGACGCGGACCAGGTTCGTCGATCCCGGAACCCCGGGCGGCGAGCCGGCCGTGATGACCACCATGTCGCCCTTCTCGCAGCGGCCGATCTTGAGGAGCTGCTCGTCGACCTGGTCGACCATGGCGTCGGTGGAGTCGACGTGGGGGCCGAGGAAGGTTTCGACGCCCCACGTCAGGTTGAGCTGGGAGCGGGTGGCCGGGTCGGGTGTGAAGGCGAGGAGGGGGATCGGGGAGCGGTAGCGGGAGAGGCGGCGGACGGTGTCGCCGGACTGGGTGAAGGCGACGAGGAACTTGGCGCCGAGGAAGTCGCCCATTTCGGCGGCCGCGCGGGCGACGGCGCCGCCCTGGGTGCGGGGCTTGTTGCGGTCGGTCAGGGGCGGGAGGCCCTTGGCGAGGATGTCCTCCTCGGCTGCCTCGACGATCCGCGACATGGTCTTGACGGTTTCGATGGGGTATTTGCCGACGCTGGTCTCGCCGGAGAGCATTACGGCGTCGGTGCCGTCGATGACGGCGTTGGCGACGTCGGAGGCCTCGGCGCGCGTTGGCCGAGAATTGTCGATCATCGAGTCGAGCATTTGGGTGGCGACGATGACCGGTTTGGCGTTGCGCTTGGCGAGTTTGATGGCGCGCTTCTGGACGATGGGCACCTGTTCGAGGGGCATTTCTACGCCGAGGTCGCCGCGGGCGACCATGATTCCGTCGAAGGCGGCGACGATGTCGTCGATGTTCTCGACTGCCTGGGGCTTTTCGACCTTGGCGATGACCGGGAGGCGGCGGCCTTCTTCTCGCATGATCCGGTGGACGTCGCGGATGTCGTCGCCGCTGCGGACGAAGGAGAGGGCGATGACGTCGAATCCGGTGTTGAGGGCCCAGCGGAGGTCGTCTTCGTCTTTTTCGGAGAGTGCGGGGACGGAGACGGCGACGCCGGGAAGGTTGAGGCCTTTGTGGTCGGAGACCATGCCGCCTTCGACGACGGTGGTGTGGACGCGGGGGCCGTCGACGGCGGTGACTTCGAGGCAGACCTTGCCGTCGTCGACGAGGATGCGTTCGCCGGGGGTGACGTCGGCGGCGAGGCCGCCGTAGGTGGTGCCGCAGGTCTGGCGGTCACCTTCGGCGCCTTCTTCGACGGTGATGGTGAATTCGTCCCCGCGTTCAAGGAGTACGGGGCCTTCGCTGAAGCGGCCGAGTCGGATCTTCGGGCCTTGAAGGTCGGCGAGGATTCCGACACTGCGACCGGTCTCGTCGGCGGCCTTTCGTACGCGCTGGTAGCGCTCCTCGTGTTCGGCGTGCGTGCCGTGGCTGAGGTTGAAGCGGGCGACGTCCATTCCGGCTTCGACCAGCGCTTTGATCTGGTCGTACGAGTCGGTTGCGGGGCCCAGAGTACAGACGATCTTTGCTCGGCGCATGGTTTGAGCGTATGCCTTACCGGCGGGTAGAGAATTGGTCGCGCATGACTACTCAACAACCTTTACGTGAAGGTCTCTTGACAAAGGTTGAATTGTGCGCAGGGCCGCTCCGATGAGCATTCGATGTGCCCCCGTATGGGTATTCCTGTGGTTCTTCCATGTCGTTTCCGCGTGGGCTTCGGGAGGTCGGTGCCGCCGATCCGGACACGTCCATTCGCGGGTCCGCCCGGGTACGTGCGGGGCTGGGGGCACCTCCCAGCGGTAGCTGGGGGAGGGAGTTTGACGACAGGGCCTAGGGCTCCAGACGGGGTGGCGTCATGGTGAAGCGGGCGTTGACCTGGGCGTGGATGTGCTGCCGTTGGGGTTCCAGGTCGAGGGGTGCGGCTTCGTCGGCGGCTTCGGCGGCGTAGGCCGCTGTGCGCATGCGCGGTGCGGCAGTGGCTCCCATGGCGCCGTAGGGGGCGGGGCTCTCGGCGCCGATGTCAGCGAGTTCGACGAGGGCGGCGAGGGTCGTGCCGAGGGCGGCGGCGTATTCGCGGGCGCGCTGGACGGCGTCGCGTACGGCCTGCTGGCGGGCCTCACGGTGGGCGGGTGAGTCGGGGCGGAGGTCCCACCAGGGGCCGTCGACGCGGGTGAGGTCGAGGTCGGCGAGGCGGGTGGCGAGTTCGCCCAGTGCCGTGAAGTCGGTGAGTTCTGCGGTGATGTGGACGCGGCCATGGTAGGCGCGGACGCGTTCGCCGCGGCCGTATTTGGTGAGTTCGGGGGCGATGGAGAAGGCGCCGGTTTCGAGTTTCTCGACGGCTTCTCCGTACGTCTTGACGAGGTCGAGGACGGTGGCGTTGCGGCGGGTGAGGTCGTCGAGGGCTTCTCGGCGGCTGGTGCCGCGGGCGCTGACCGTGATGCCGATGCGGGCGATCTCGGGGTCGGCTTCGAGGTGTGCTTCGCCGCGGACCGCGATGCGGGGGGCGTCGGGGGTGCCGTAGGGCGGGTGGGGGGCGGGCGGCTGTGGGGTTTCAGCGGTCATGGGCCCACTGTGGCACCGGCGTCCGGGAGTTGGCGGTCATCAGATCGAAACGCGAAAGGGGTGTTGCCGACTGGGGCCGGTGGGACAGAATTCTACGCGCGTTGTGTCATCGCGCGTAGATCGGGCCCGCCGAGTCGGGCAAGCCCGCTGAGTCAAGCAAGGAGACGAAATGCCGTTCGACAGAAGGTCGTTCCTGGGCCGGTCCGCCGCCACGGGTGCGGGTGTCGCACTCGCAGGTGCGGCCGCCGTTCCCGCCTCCGCCACCACGGCCGAGTCGGCGGCCGGAGGGGCGCCGAAGCGGTACGCGTTCACGGTCATGGGCACGACCGATCTGCACGGCAACGTCTTCAACTGGGACTACTTCACGGACAAGGAATTCGACGACAAGGCCCACAACGACGTGGGTCTGGCGAAGATCTCCACGCTGGTGGACCAGGTCCGCAGGGAGAAGGGCCGGCGCAACACGCTGCTGATCGACGCGGGTGACACGATCCAGGGCACGCAGCTGTCGTACTACTACGCCAAGGTCGATCCGATCACGGCGGAGAACGGTCCGGTGCATCCCATGGCCCAGGCCATGAATGCGATCGGCTATGACGCGGCGGCGCTCGGCAACCACGAGTTCAATTACGGCATACCGGTGCTGCGGAAGTTCGAGCAGCAGTGCCGTTTCCCGCTCCTCGGCGCCAACGCGCTGGACGCGAAGACGCTGAAGCCCGCCTTCCCGCCGTATGTCATCAAGAGGCTGCGCACTCCGTACGGCCATGATGTGCGGGTGGCGATCCTGGGTCTCACCAACCCGGGAATCGCGATCTGGGACAAGGCGAATGTGCAGGGCCAGATGACGTTCCCCGGTCTGGAGGAGCAGGCCGCCAAGTGGGTGCCGAAGCTGCGGTCGATGGGTGCGGACGTCGTCATCGTGTCGGCGCATTCGGGTTCGTCGGGCACGTCGTCGTACGGGGACCAGCTGCCGTACATCGAGAATGCGGCCGGTCTTGTGGCGGAGCAGGTGCCGGGGATCGACGCGATTCTGGTCGGGCATGCGCACACGGAGATCCCCGAGTATTTCGTGACGAACAAGGAGACCGGCAAGCAGGTGGTGTTGTCGGAGCCGCTGAAGTGGGGGCAGAGGCTGACGCTGTTCGACTTCGGGCTGGTGTGGGAGAAGGGCCGCTGGACGGTGGAGACCGTGGCCGCGCAGGTCCTGAACTCCAACACGGTGGAAGAGGACCCGGAGATCACGAAGATCCTGCAGGACGAGCACGAGAAGGTCGTGGCCTACGTCAATCAGGTGATCGGGACGAACGCAGCGGAGATGACGTCGGCGGAGGCTCCGTACAAGGATGTGCCGATCATCGATCTGATCAACCACATTCAGGCCGCGACGGTGAAGGACGCGCTGGCGGGCACCGAGTACGCGTCGCTGCCGGTGCTGTCTCAGGCGGCGTGTTTCTCGCGGAGCGCGGTGATTCCGGCGGGTGAGGTGACGATCCGCGATGTGGCGGGTCTGTATGTCTTCGAGAACACGCTGGAGGCGCGGCTGATGACGGGTGCGCAGATCAAGGCGTATCTGGAGTTCTCGGCGAACTATTTCGTCCAGACGGCCGCGGGTGCCGACGTCGACCCGGCGAAGCTGACGAACGCGAACGGTACGCCGGACTACAACTACGACGTGGTCAGCGGTCTCACCTATGAGATCGACATCGCGAAGGCGGCCGGTTCGCGGGTGACGAATGTGCAGTTCGAGGGTGCGGCGCTGGCTGACGACGCGCAGTTCGTGCTGGCCGTCAACAACTACCGGGCCAATGGCGGCGGCAATTTCCCATTTGTCGCCGCCGCCAAGCTGCTGTGGTCGAATTCCGACGAGATCCGCAACACAATGATCGCGTGGGTGAAGGAGAAGGGATCCATCGACCCGGCGGAGTTCGCGTCGGCGGACTGGAAGCTGACGCGGGACGGGGCGCCGGTCTTCTAGGAATGCCGGTCCTCTAGGAATGCCTGTCCTCTAGGAATGCCTGTCCTCTAGGAATGCCTGTCCTCTAGGAGGAATGCCTGTCCTCTTGGATGGCCGGTCTTCTAGGATTGCCGGTCTTCTGGGAACTTCCTGACTTGTAGGGATACCCGTCTTCTGGGGATGCCTGTCTTACAGGGAGGCCGGGTCTGCCAGCCGCGCCCGGCCGATCCCGCCCGTGCGGCCGACCTCGGCCCCGCCCATCCGGCCGGGTTCCGGCGTCGGCTGCTCGTCAAGGCCGAAGGTGGTGAACGCGGTGCGCCGGGGCAGCGGGTAGGGGTCCTTGCCGGTGACGGCGTTGAGGATGGCGGCGCTGCGCCAGGCGGCGAGTCCGAGGTCGGGGGCGCCGACGCCGTGGGTGTGGCGTTCGGCGTTCTGGACGTAGACGTTGCAGCCGGTTGCCGTGATGGAGGGGTCGAGGTCCACGCGGTACTGCTCGTCGATGCGGAGGCGCCCCGCCGTGTCGCGACGGATATGGGGGGCGAGGTCGGCGAGGAGCCGGTCGAGGGGCCGCTCGCGGTAGCCGGTGGCGAGGACGACGGCGTCGGTGCGGAGGCGGGAGCTCGTGCCCTGCTGGCGGTGTTCCAGGTCGAGTTCGATCGTGGCCTGCCCGACGCGGGACGCGGCACGGACGCGGACGCCCGGGGTGAGGACGGCGTCGGGCCAGCCGCCGTGCAGGGTGCGCTGGTAGAGCTCGTCGTGGATGGCGGCGATGGTGTCGGTGTCGATGCCCTTGTGGAGCTGCCACTGGCGTGGCACGAGGCGGTCGCGTACGGGCTGGGGCAGGCCGTGGAAGTAGCGGGTGTAGTCGGGCGTGAAGTGCTCGAGCCCCAGCTTCGAGTACTCCATCGGCGCGAAGGCCTCGGTGCGGGCAAGCCAGTGGATGCTCTCGCGCCCGGCGGGGCGGTGTCGTAGGAGGTCGAGGAACACCTCGGCGCCGGACTGGCCGGAGCCGACGACGGTGATGTGCCCGGCGGCCAGGATGCGCTCGCGGTGCCGGAGGTATTCGGCGGAGTGCACGACGGGTACGGCGGGTGCGTCGGCGAGCGCTCTGAGGGGCTCGGGGACATACGGGGCGGTGCCGATGCCGAGGACGATGTTCCGGGCGTGGGTGCGGCCGAGTGCCTCGGCTTCTCCGTCGGTGTCGAGCTGGGTGAAGTCGATCTCGAACAGGGAGCGTTCGGGGTCCCAGCGGACGGTGTCGATCTGGTGGCCGAAGTGCAGGCCGGGGAGGTTCTCGCTGACCCAGCGGCAGTAGGCGTCGTATTCGGCGCGCTGGATGTGGAAGCGCTCGGCGAAGTAGAAGGGGAACAGCCGCTCGCGGTGGCGCAGGTAGTTGAGGAACGACCAGGGGTTCGCGGGGTCGGCGAGGGTGACCAGGTCGGCGAGGAACGGCACCTGGAGCGTGGCGCCGTCGATGAGGAGTCCGGGGTGCCAGTGGAAGGCGGGCCGCTGGTCGTAGAAGGCGGTGTCGAGCTCGGCGAGGGGGTGCGCGAGGGCGGCCAGGGAGAGGTTGAAGGGTCCGATGCCGATGCCGACCAGGTCGCGGGGGGCTTGGGGTGTGGGGTGGGCGCACTCTCGGTGAGTGGCGGGGCCGCGGCGGTGGGCGGGCCGGGGGGCCGGACGGTCGGCGTGCCGGCCGGGGTCGGGGGGCGTCGGGCTCATCGGGCGGTGTTTCCTTCCACCAGTGTCAGCAGGCCGGCGAGGTCGCCGGGCCGTGTGTGCGGGTTGAGCAAGGTGGCTTTGAACCAGAGCCGGCCGTCGAGCCGGGCACGGCCGAGGACGGCGCGGCCATCGGTGAGCAGCGCCCGTCGTACGCGGGCGAGTTCGGCGTCGTCGGACCCTGTGGGCCGGAACAGGACGGTGCTGATCGTGGGTGTGTCGTAGAGCTCGAATCCGGGGTGGGCGTCGATGAGCTGCGCGAATTCGCGGGCGGCCGCGCAGACCCGGTCGACGAGCGCGCCGAGGCCGGTGCGGCCGAGGGCTCTGAGGGTGACGGCGGTCTTGAGTATGTCGGGGCGACGCGTGGTACGCAGGGAGCGGCCGAGCAGGTCGGGCAGGCCGGCTTCGGTGTCGTCGTCGGCGTTGAGGTAGTCGGCGCGGTGGGCCAGGGCGTCGAGGTCGTGCGGGTCGCGTACGGCGAGGAGCCCGGCGGCGACGGGCTGCCAGCCGAGTTTGTGCAGGTCGAGCGTGACGGTGTGGGCGCGGTCGAGACCGTCCAGTTTGGCGCGCTGCCGGTCGCTGAAGAGGAGCCCGCCGCCGTATGCGGCGTCGATGTGCAGACGTGCGCCGTGGGTGCCGCACATGTCGGCGATCTCGGGCAGGGGGTCGATGAGTCCGGCGTCGGTGGTGCCGGCGGTGGCGGCTACGAGGACGGGGCCGTTCAGCTGGGTGAGGGTGTCCGCGAGGGCGGTGGGGTTCAGGGTGCCCGCCGGTGCGGGCACGATGACGGGTTCGGGCAGCCCGAGCAGCCAGGCGGCGCGGTGCAGGGAGTGGTGGGCGTTCTCACCGCATACGAGCTGGACCGTGCCGTGCTGTTCGCGGGCGAGGAGGAGGGCGAGCTGGTTGGACTCGGTGCCGCCGGTGGTGACGAGGGCGTCGGCAGTACGGACGCGTGGGTACACCTCGGCGGCGAGGGCCGCCGTGACAAGGGCTTCCAGTGCGGAGGCGGCGGGGGCCTGGTCCCAGGAGTCCAGGGACGGGTTGAGCGCGGAGACGGCGAGATCGGCGGCCGTGGCGAGCGCCAGGGGCGGGCAGTGGAGATGGGCGGCGCAGAGCGGTTCGGCGGGGTCGGCGGCGCCTTCCGTCAGGAGGCGGACGAGGGTGTGGAGTGCCTCGTCGGCGCCGGTGCCTTGTGGGGGCAGGGCGGTGCCTACGGCCTCGCGGACGCGCGCGGCCACGGCCTCCGGCCCTCCCGGCGGGAGGGGGCCGCGGCGGGCGGAGGCTCCTTCGTGCAGGGCGTCGAGGACGGTGGTCAGCAACGGGCGCAGGGCGGTGGGGCCTTGGGGGCCGCCGGAGAGGGGCGGCACTGCCGTCCTCTCCTCCTCTGATGGTGGGGACGGCAGTGCCCGCGGGGGCGGGGTGCTCATGGGGTGTCCTTCGGGTGGGCGGTGGGCGCGACGGGTGCAGGGGGCACCAGCCTCAACGATCGGGACACGCAAGTGGTACTGGCGTGCCGCGTGTTGTGGCGGGGGCCACCCCCGACCCGGGGTGCAGGTTCCACGTCGGGCACCCGCCGGTGTGGGGTGCGCGCCCACCCCTGCCGGGGGCCGGGCCGTACGCGACGCCCCCGCCGTCGTGGGTTGTGCCCACCCGTTCCGCCCCCAGCGGAACGACTGCCCACAACGGTCAGCGCCACGGGCAGGTGGCGCACCCGCCTCAGGCCGAAGCGCGTACCCGCAACGCCCGTGCCAAGTCGTCCAACTGGTCCGCGAGGCGGCGGCGTAGTGACGGGATCGGGTCCGCGTCGCGGAGGCACTCCTCGCCGAGGCGGAGGGTGTCGGTGTCGACCGCGTAGAGCGGGAAGGCGTGGCGCCCGGCGGCGTCGGCGATGGCGGGGCCGCGCCGGGCGGCGACGGCGACCGCGTCGGCGTAGTACCGCGGCACGTACTCACGTACGAGCGCGGCCTGTTCGGGCTGCCAGAAGCCCTGGGCCGTGGCGGTGAACAGGTAGTTGGAGAGATGGTCGGCGGCGAACATCTCGTCCCAGGCCTTGCGCTTCATCTCGGGGTCGGGCAGCGCGGCCCGGCAGCGGGCGGCGCCCTCCTGGCCGCTGGCGCTGGGGTCCTGGACGAGCTCGGCCTCGATGACGGCGTCGTCGATCGCGCCGAGCACGGCGAGCCGCCCGAGGATGCGCCAGCGCAGTTCGGGGTCGAGCTCGGGCCCGCCGGGAACGGTGCCCTCGGAGAGCCAGGCGCTGATCGTGTCGGGCCGCGAGGCCGTGTCGATGCGGTGGCGTACGGCGGTGAGCCGGAGGCCGGGGTTGTCGCCGTCCTCGGTGCGGCGGATGAGGTCACGGCAGAGGTCGGTGAGGGTGGCGAGGGCGTCGGGCCGGTCCTCGTCGGCCACGTACCGCCCGGCGATCTGGCCGGTGGCGAAGGCGAGGACGCCCTGCACGATGGCGAGGTCGGTCTCGTGCGGGAGATGTGTGCGGGCGGCCTTGAGGTAGGCGGCGGGTGGCAGTTCGCCGTCGCGGACGGCGTCGCGCAGCGCGTTCCACACGACGGCGCGGGTGAGCGGCTCGGGGATGCCGGAGAGGGCTTCCTGGACGGTGGCGAAGGACCGGTCGTCGAAGCGGATCTTGGCGTAGCTGAGATCGCCGTCGTTGAGGACGATGAGCGCGGGGCGGCTGCCGATGGGGTGCGCGGACCGGTTCTGCGGTACGTCGAGTTCGAACCGTTCGCGCAGGGTGAGCCGGCTGCCGTCGGTGAGGTCCTGGTCGTAGAGGCCGACGGCGATGCGGTGGGGGCGGCTGCCCTGGTGGTCGATGGTGAGGCTGTGGCTGCCGTTGTGGCCGGCGGTGCTCGGCACGAGGGTGTCGACGCCGGTGGTGCGCAGCCAGGCGTCGGCCCAGGCGTGCACGTCGCGTTCCGTCGCGCCGGCGAGGGAGTCGATGAAGTCGGCGAGTGTGGCGTTGCCGAACTTGTGGCGGGCGAAGTGGGTGTTGATGCCCGCGAGGAAGTCCTTCTCGCCGAGCCAGGCGACGAGCTGGCGGAGCGCGGAGGCGCCCTTGGCGTAGGAGATGCCGTCGAAGTTGAGGAGCGCGGAGGCGGTGTCCTCGACGGCCTCGGGGGCGACTGGGTGGGTGGAGGGGCGCTGGTCGGCGTCGTAGCCCCAGGCCTTGCGGGCGACGCCGAAGTCGACCCACGTATCGGTGCCCCACTTTCTGGGGGGAGTCCCCCCAGACCCACCCAGGGTGGCTTCGGTGAGGGTCTGGTAGCCCATGTACTCGGCGAAGGACTCGTTGAGCCAGATGTCGTCCCACCACGTGAGCGTGACGAGGTCGCCGAACCACATGTGGGCCATCTCATGGGCGATGACCATGGCGCGGGTCTGCCGCTCGGTGTCGGTGACGGCGGAGCGGTAGACGAACTCGTCGCGGAAGGTGACCAGGCCCGGGTTCTCCATGGCGCCGGCGTTGAACTCGGGGACGAACGCCTGGTCGTAGGAGTCGAAGGGGTAGGGCTCCTCGAACTTCTCGTGGTAGCGGTCGAAGCACGCGCGCGTGACGTCGAGGATCTCGTCGGCGTCGGCGTCGAGGTAGGGCGCGAGGGAGCGGCGGCAGTGGATGCCGAAGGGCAGGCCGCGGTGCTCGGTGCGTACGGAGTGCCAGGGGCCGGCGGCGACGGCGACGAGGTAGGTGGAGATCAGCGGGGTGGCGGCAGCCTTCCAGATGCCGCCACCGGTGTGTTCGGTGACGCCGTTGGCGAGGACGGTCCAGCCGTCGGGCGCGGTGACGGTCACCTCGAAGACGGCCTTGAGGTCGGGCTGGTCGAAGGCGGCGAAGACGCGCTGCACGTCGTCCAGGAACAGCTGGGTGTACGTGTAGGTCTCGCCGTCCGTCGGGTCGGTGAAGCGGTGCATGCCCTCACCGGTGTGCGAGTACCGCATCGAGGCGTCGATCCGCAGCTCGTGCTCGCCCGCGGTCAGACCGGTCAGCGGGAGACGGTTGCCGTCCAGGGTGCCGGGGTCGAGGGGCTGTCCGTCGAGGGTGGCGGAGCGCAGTTCGGCCGGCTTCAGCTCGACGAAGGTGTCCGCGTCCGAGCGGGCCGTGAAGTGGATGACGGTGAGGGAGTCGAAAGTCTCCTCGCCCCGGGTCAGATCCAGGTCGATGGTGTATCGCCGGACGTGGAGGAGCTCGGCTCGGTTCTGCGCTTCGGCGCGCGTCAGTACGGACATGGAGGCCATGCTGCCTGATGGTCGGGGCGGGGCGACAGGGGCTTTCTTCCCAGGCCGGCCGTTGCGGGGAGGGGGCGTGCGGGGGAGCTCAGGGGCGGCGCACGGGGGCGCTCGGCTCAGGGACACCGCGAGCGGGCACTCGGCTCAGGGACGGTGCGAGCGGTGCGGGGCTCAGGGACGGTGCGAGCGGTGCGGGGCTCAGGGACTGCGCGAGCGGTGCGGGGCTCACGCGAGTGTGAGCGCCCGCGTGTGTGCCGTGCCGAAGAGGATCAGTCCCCGCCCGCCGAGTCGTTCGCGATCGTCTCGTGGTGGCGGATGACCTCCGCGATGATGAAGTTCAGGAGCTTCTCGGCGAAGGCCGGGTCGAGCTTGGCGCTCTCCGCGAGGCGCCGGAGCCGCGCGATCTGGCTGGCCTCGCGGGCCGGGTCGGCCGGGGGGAGCTGGTGGGCGGCCTTGAGGTGGCCGACCTGCTGGGTGCACTTGAAACGCTCGGCGAGCATGTGTACGACGGCCGCGTCGATGTTGTCGATGCTGTCGCGCAGCCGGGACAGCTCGGCGCGGATGGCGGGGTCGATGTCGTCGGCCGTGTCGGGCCCGTGCGGCGTACCGGGCTCGTTGATGTTGCTGGTGGTCATGGGGCGACACCCTACGTGGCAGCTGGAGGGTGGGGCACGGCCCCCGGCGGTCGGCCACCGGCACGACGGCCTGCGCGGTGGTCAGCTGGGGCGCGACGGGCGGCGCGGTGGTCTGTACGACGGGCGGCGCGGTGGCCCGCACGGTGGTGCGGCAGGGGGGCCTCCACGACGGGCGGCACGGTGGCCTCCACGATGGGGCGGCACGGGGGCCGGCGACCGGTCGATCGCCAGGCCCGTCGGCGCCCGTCCCGCTTACAGTGGGGGCAGTGCAGGGAGGCCACAGGTGGAGATCTGTTCTGGCGTCTGAAGGGGGTTCGGACGTGGCGGACGGCGGACCGGTCGAGCACGGCTATCCGCATCTGGACATGGTGCGGTCGGCCATCACCGCGCTGTACAGAAGACTCTCGTACCACACGGTCAACAGCTTCGACACCAGCGTAGTCCCGGCCGACGTGGCGTTCTGCGACCAGGACGATCTTCATCTCGGCGTGCAGCGCGTGGCCCGCGAGATCGTGCGGCACTACCGGCTGCCGGACGCCCGCATGATCGTCAGCTTCCGCGAGATGGAGCATGCCGCGTACGTCGAACTCGCCGCGGGCCCCGAGTACTTCATCGAGCTGAACAACCGCTTTCGTAACTACCGCAGGGACATCGGCGCGGCGCTCGCGCACGAGGTGATGCACGTCTATCTGCACCGCCTGGACCTGTCGTTCCCCACTACCCGCGACAACGAGATCCTGACCGACACCGCCGCAACGTATCTGGGCGCGGGCTGGCTGCTGCTCGACGCGTACCGGGAGGACGCCGCGTCGTCGCAGAAGCTGGGCTATCTGACGCCGGAGGAGTTCGGGTACGTGCTGGCCAAGCGGGCGCTGGCCTTCGGCGAGGACCCGTCGACGTGGTTCACCAGTCCGCAGGCGTACACGGCGTATACGAAGGGCATGGCGCAGGCCCGCCGTGACGAGCAGCAGCCGCCGCTGACGGCGGCCGGGTGGGCGGGGCGGCGGCGGTACGCGAAGGACCGCCGGTTCGCCCAGGACCATCAGGTGCCCGTGCCCCCGCCCGGTCTGGAGCCGGGGCCGTACTCCTTCGACGGACGGACGCCGCTGCGGGTGTCCTTCCCGTGCCCGACGTGCCATCAGCGGATCAGGGTGCCGGTACGGGGGCGCGTCCGCGCGCGGTGCGCGCTGTGCCGGACGGTGCTGGAGTGCGACACCTAGGGCTGTCGCAGGGCCGTCGTAGGGCTGTCGTCGTGGGAGGGGCCGCGGAATCCTCCGGTTCCGCGGCCCCATGCCATGGCGAGCGCCGGCCGTCACTGCTCCCCCGCCGCCACCGCCCTCCGCGGCAGCGCCAGGCAGAGCGCCGCGCAGAGCAGGAAGCCGCCCGTCACCCAGGTCATCACCGTGGTCCGCCGGTCAACTCGCCCCGTACATCGGCCAATTCGCCCCGTACGACGGTCAACTCGCCTCGTACGCCAGTCAACTTGCCTCGTACGTCGATCAACTCGCCCCGTACGACGGTCAGCTCGCCCCGTACGACGGTCAGCTCGCCCCGTACGACGGTCAGCTCGCCCCGTACACCGGCTGTGGTGCCTCCGATTCGGCCAGGAGTTTCAGCGTCGCCTCGCCCGCCTCCGTGGGGGTCCAGCGGGCGCCCTTGTCGGCGGTGGGGCCGGGGCGCCAGCCCTCCATGACCGTGATACGGCCCGCCTCGGCCCCGAAGACGCGGCCGGTGACGCCTGCGCTTGCCGCCGAGCCGAGCCAGACCACGAGGGGCGAGACGTTCTCTGGGGCCATCTCGTCGAAACCGCTCTCGGGGGCGGCCATCGTCTCGGCGAAGGTCCGCTCGGTCATCCTGGTGCGCGCCGCCGGGGCGACGGCGTTGGCCTGGACGCCGTACCGGCCCATCTCGGCCGCCGCGACCAGCGTGAGGCCGACGATGCCCGCCTTCGCGGCGCTGTAGTTGCCCTGTCCCACCGAGCCCAGCAGACCTGCTCCGGAGCTGGTGTTGACGACCCGCGCCTCGGGCCGGCGGCCCGCCCTGGCCTCGGCGCGCCAGTGTGCCGCCGCGTGCCGGAGCGGCAGGAAATGGCCCTTCAGGTGCACGCGCATCACTGCGTCCCAGTCGTCCTCGTCCAGGTTGACGAGCATGCGGTCGCGCAGGAAACCCGCGTTGTTGACGAGCGTGTCGAGCCGCCCGAAGGCGTCGAGCGCCGCCGCGACCAGCGATGCGGCACCGTCGGACGTGGCGATGTCGCCGCCGTGGGCCACCGCCTCGCCGCCCGCCGCGCGGATCTCGTCGACGACCTGCTGGGCGGGACTGTCCGGCCCTGGGGCTCCGTCCAGGCCCACGCCGAGGTCGTTGACGACGACCTTGGCGCCCTCGGCGGCGTAGGCCAGGGCGTGCGCGCGGCCGAGCCCGCGGCCCGCGCCCGTCACGATCACCACACGGCCCTGGCAGAGCCCGGCTCCGGTTCCCGTCATCTCGCGTCTCCTTGCTGCCTCGTGGACGGCTGACTGGTGGGCGGCCGGTGGTTGCCGGTCGCGGCATCCCGGTGGCCACCGGTTGCGGCATCCCGGTGGCCGCCGGTCGCGGCATCCCGGTGGCCGCCGGTCGTGGCGTCCCGGTGGTTGGCGGTCGCGGCGTCGAGGAAGGCGAGGCGCTCTCCGCCCCCGTGGACGAGCAGCGCGGCCCCGCTGATGTACGCGGCGGCGTCCGATGCGAGGAAGACCGCTGCCGCGCCGACGTCCGACGGCTCGGCGAGCCGCCCCATCGGGATCGTGCGGCCCACCGCCGCGATGCCCTCCTCGTCCCCGTAGTGCAGATGGGACAGTTCGGTGCGGACCGAGCCGACGACGAGGGTGTTGACCCGGATGTGCGGGGCCCACTCCGCGGCCATGGAACGGGCCAGGTTCTCCAGGCCGGCCTTGGCCGCGCCGTACGCCGCGGTCCCGGGCGACGGGCGGGTCCCGCTCGTGCTTCCGATCATCACGACGGATCCGCGGGCCCGCTTCAGATGCTCGTACGCGGCGAGCGATGCGGTCAGCGGGGCGATGAGGTTGAGTTCGATCACGCGCGCGTGTCGCTCCGCTTCCGCGTCGGCGAGCTGCCGGTACGGCGCTCCGCCCGCGTTGTTGACGAGTACGTCGACCTGATCCAGGCCGTCGAAGAAGTCCCGTACCGCGGGTGGGTCCCGCAGGTCGACCGGTATGAACTCGGCTCCCTTCAGTGGCTCGTCGGGCGGTCTGCGGGCGCAGACGACGACATGGGCGCCCGCCTCCAGGAACGCACGTGCGACGCCCGCGCCGACGCCTCTGGTGCCGCCGGTGACGACCGCGACCCTCCCGTCCAGGTCCATGGGGTGCTACCTTCCTGACGTACCGTCACCTAACAAACGTTTGGTGGAAAGGTAGCTGATCCATTCATGGGTGTCTCCACCTCGTGCCCCGCTGACGGCGTCCGCGTCGTCACGGTCGACTTCCCGCCCGTCAACGCACTGCCCGTGCGCGGCTGGTACGACCTCGCCGACGCCGTGCGGGCGGCGGGCCGCGATCCCGCTGTCCGCTGCGTCGTGCTGACCGCCGAGGGCCGGGGCTTCAACGCGGGCGTCGACATCAAGGAGCTCCAGCGGGACAGCGGGCACGACGCGCTGATCGGCGCCAACCGCGGCTGCTACGAGGCCTTTGCGGCGGTGTACGAGTGCGAGGTGCCGGTCATCGCCGCCGTCCACGGCTTCTGTCTGGGCGGCGGCATCGGGCTGGTCGGCAACGCGGACGCGATCGTGGCATCCCAGGACGCCGTGTTCGGGTTGCCGGAGCTGGACCGGGGCGCGCTCGGTGCGGCAACCCATCTCGCGCGGCTCGTGCCGCAGCATCTGATGCGCGCGCTGTACTACACCTCGCGTACCGCCACGGCCGCCGAGCTGCACGCGCACGGGTCGGTGTGGCGGGTCGTGGAGCGCAGTGAACTCGCTGCTACGGCACTGGAGTTGGCGCGTGACATCGCCGCGAAGGACGGCACCCTCATCCGGCTGGCCAAGGCCGCCATCAACGGCATCGACCCCGTCGACGTACGCCGCAGCTACCGCTTCGAACAGGGCTTCACCTTCGAGGCGGGCCTCAGCGGCGTGGCGGACCGCGTGCGCGACACCTTCGGGAAGGAGCAGCAGGCATGAAGGGAACAGCTGTCACGAAAGAACAGCTGCCATGACCGACAAGACCATGACGGCTGACGAGGTCGCCGGGCGGTTGCGTAGCGGCATGACCATCGGCATCGGCGGCTGGGGATCGCGCCGCAAGCCGATGGCCCTGGTGCGAGCGCTGCTCCGGTCCGAGATCACCGATCTCACCGTGGTCTCGTACGGCGGCCCGGACGTCGGGCTCCTCGCCGCGGCCGGCCGCATCCGCAAGCTGATCGCGCCCTTCGCGACCCTCGACTCGATCCCCCTGGAGCCGCACTTCCGCGCGGCCCGCGAGAGCGGCGCCTTCGAGATGGCGGAGCTCGACGAGGCGATGTTCATGTGGGGCCTGCACGCGGCCGCGAACCGCCTGCCGTTCCTGCCGGTCCGGGCGGGTCTCGGCTCGGACGTCATGAGGATCAACCCCGGCCTGCGTACGGTGACGTCGCCGTACGAGGACGGGGAGGAGCTCGTCGCCGTACCGGCCCTGCGTATGGACGCGGCGATGGTCCACATGAACCGCGCCGACCGCCTCGGCAACGGCCAGTACCTGGGCCCCGACCCGTACTTCGACGACCTCTTCTGCGAGGCGGCGGACGCGGCGTACGTCTCGTGCGAGCAGCTCGTCGAGACGGCGGAACTCACCAAGGACGCGGCCCCGCAGACCCTCCTCATCAGCCGGCACAGCGTCACCGGCGTCATCGAGACCCCGAACGGCGCGCACTTCACCTCCTGCGCCCCCGACTACAGCCGGGACGAGGCCTTCCAGAAGCTGTACGCCACCACGCCCTGGCCCGAGTTCGCCGGGCGGTTCCTGTCCGGCCCGGACGAGCACGCCTACCAGTCGGCCGTGGCGGCCTGGCACGAGGAGAAGCGATGACCACGACCACGGCGACCACGGCCCCGGTGACCCGTGCCGAGTACTGCGTCATCGCCTGTGCCGAGGCGTGGCGTGGCAACGGCGAGATCCTGGCCGGCCCCATGGGCCTGATCCCGTCCATCGGGGCGCGCCTGGCCAAGCGCACCTTCTCCCCCGACCTGCTGCTGACCGACGGCGAGGCGATGCTCGTCGGTCTCGACGGGACGGTGGAGGGCTGGCTGCCGTACCGCCGCCATCTCACGATGGTGACCGGCGGCAGGCGGCACGTGATGATGGGCGCAAGCCAGATCGACCGCTTCGGCAACCAGAACATCTCCTGTATCGGTGACTGGGAGCGGCCGCGGAGGCAGCTCCTCGGTGTGCGCGGTGCGCCCGTCAATACGCTGAACAATCCGGTGAGTTACTGGGTGCCGAAGCACTCCCCGCGCGTCTTCGTCGAGCGGGTCGACATGGTGTGCGGGGTCGGAAACGACCGTGCGGCGGCCGCCGGCCCCTCCGCCACCCGCTTCCACGGCCTCGGGCTCGTGGTCAGCGATCTCGGCGTGTTCGACTTCGCCACGCCGGACGGTTCGATGCGGCTCGTCTCCGTCCATCCCGGGGTGACGGTCGAGCAGATCCGGGAGGCCACCGCCTTCGACCTGGTGATCGGCGACGCCGTCCCGGGCACACGCGAGCCGACCGCCGAGGAGCTCCGCCTGATCCGCGAGGTGATCGACCCGGACCGCGCCCGCGATCGCGAGGTGCGGCAGTGACGAAGGGGCCCTGATGGAGACGGCACTCACCAAGCTCACCGGCGTCCGGCACCCCCTCGTGCAGACCGGCATGGGCTGGGTCGCGGGCCCTCGGCTGGTCTCCGCCTCCGCGAACGCCGGGGCGCTCGGCATCCTCGCCTCCGCGACCATGACCGTCGAGCAGCTGCGCGCGGCCGTACGGGAGGTCAAGTCCCGTACGGATGCGCCCTTCGGCGTCAATCTGCGCGCTGATGCGGCGGACGCGCGGGAACGGGTGCGGATCATCATCGAGGAGGGTGTGCGCGTCGCGTCGTTCGCCCTCGCTCCCTCACGGGAGCTGATCGCCGAGCTCAAGGACGCGGGCGTGGTCGTCATCCCGTCCGTCGGCGCGCGCCGCCATGCGGAGAAGGTGGCGGCCTGGGGTGCGGACGCGGTGATCGTGCAGGGCGGCGAGGGCGGCGGCCACACGGGCGAGGTGGCGACGACGGTTCTGCTGCCGCAGGTGGTGGATGCCGTGGACATCCCGGTGATCGCGGCGGGCGGCTTCCACGACGGGCGGGGCCTGATCGCCGCGCTCGCCTACGGCGCTGCGGGCGTCGCCATGGGCACCCGCTTCCTCCTCACCTCGGACTCGACCGTCCCGGACGCCGTCAAGGCGGCGTACCTGGCGGCGACGGTCAGGGACGTGACGGTGACGACGGCCGTGGACGGGCTGCCGCACCGCATGCTGCGTACGGAGTTCGTGTCCTCGCTGGAGAGGGCGGGCCGCGCGAGGGCACTCGCCCAGGCCCTGCGCCGCGCCGCCGCGTTCCGGAGGATCTCCGGCCTGAGCTGGTCCCGGATGGTCCGCGACGGCCTGGTGATGAAGCACGGCAAAAACCTGTCCTGGAGCCAGGTGCTGCTGGCCGCGAACACGCCGATGCTGCTGAAGGCCGCCATGGTCGACGGCCGTACCGACCTCGGCGTCATGGCGTCCGGACAGGTGGCGGGGGTGATCGAGGACCTGCCGAGATGCGAGGAGCTCGTACGCCGGGTCATGGCCGAGGCCGAGCGGGTGCTGAGCGCGCTGCCGGGCCGGGGTGACATGCCACCGGCCACCGGCCACTGGCCGCCGTGTCACGCGTGACGGAGGGGCGACCGCCCACAACCCGGCGTGCCGTCCGGCCGGGGTGGTCCTCCCCTCGGGGATCGATCCCGGCGCGAACCCCCAGCTGCTCCCGGGACGACTCAGTCGAGCAGAAAGCCCGCGGGAACAGCGGTGCAGAGAGCCCAAGAACAGCCCGGCGTCGAAGCCTAGGCCGCCCGCCGCCCCCCTTGGCCCCCGCGCTCGGAGCGGTTTGTGCGGGCCTGGCTCTGCCCGGCGCCGCGACCCTGCTGCCGTCCCCTGGCCGTGCCCCGGGGCTCTCCGTTCCGCGGCTGCTCGCCATGGGCCGGCGCCTGCCCCTGACCCGTACGCCCAGGCCGGCCCGCGCCGCCTGCCCGCCGGGCTCCGCCCCGTCGCGCCCGCGGCTTGGCCGCCTGCTGCTGCACCGGCTGCGGGACCTCGATCGTGACCGCGACGCCCGAGGGCTCGCGCGCTCCCGTGATCCGGACGAGCTCCTCGTCGCTGGACTTGATCCTTGCCGTACGCGGCGTGATGCCCGCGTCGTTCATCAGGCGGCTCATCTCCCGCTTCTCGTCCGGGAGTACGAGGGTCACCACGCTGCCCGACTCGCCCGCCCTGGCGGTGCGGCCGCCGCGGTGGAGATAGTCCTTGTGGTCGGTGGGCGGATCCACGTTCACGACGAGGTCGAGGTCGTCGACGTGGATGCCGCGGGCGGCCACGTTCGTCGCGACCAGGGCGGTGACCTGGCCGTTCTTGAACTGGTCGAGGGTGCGGTTGCGCTGCGGCTGCGAGCGGCCGCCGTGCAGCGCCGCCGCCCGTACGCCGCTGGCCAGCAGGCGCTTGGCGAACCGGTCCGCGGCGCGCTTGGTGTCCACGAAGAGGATCACCCGCCCGTCCCGCGCCGCGATGCGCGTGGCCACGGCCTTCTTGTCGGTCTCGTCGACGACGTACAGGACGTGGTGCTCCATCGTGGAGACCGCGCCCGCGGACGGGTCGACGGAGTGGACCACGGGGTCGGTCAGGAACATCCGCACGAGCCGGTCGATGTTCTTGTCGAGCGTCGCCGAGAACAGCATGCGCTGGCCGTTCGGCTGCACCTGCTCCAGCAGCGCCGTGACCTGCGGCATGAAACCCATGTCGGCCATCTGGTCGGCCTCGTCGAGCACGGTGACCGCCACGTCGCCGAGGCGGCAGTCTCCCCGGTCTATGAGGTCCTTGAGGCGTCCGGGCGTGGCCACGAGCACCTCGGCGCCGCGCCGCAGCGCACCGGCCTGCTTGCTGATCGACATCCCGCCGACGACGGTGGCCAGCCGCAGGTTCACGGCGGTGGCGTACGGCGTGAGGGCGTCGGTGACCTGCTGTGCGAGCTCACGCGTGGGCACCAGCACCAGGACGAGCGGCGCCTTCGGCTCGGCACGCCGGCCCGCGGTCCTGGCGAGCAGGGCCAGCCCGAAAGCGAGGGTCTTGCCGGAGCCGGTGCGCCCGCGCCCGAGTATGTCCCGGCCCGCGAGGGAGTTCGGCAGTGTGGCGGCCTGGATCGGGAAGGGCTCGACCACGCCCTGGGCCTCGAGGGTCTTCTGCAGGGCGGCGGGCATGTCCAGCTCGGCGAACGCCTCGACGGCGGGCAGCGCGGGGGTGGTGCTGCGGGGCAGCGTGAATTCCTGGGGCGGCGCCGACCGGCGGGCGGGAATCTTTCCGGACCTCTTCGCCGAGTTCGCCGGAGCCCCCGCGCGGGAGCCCACGGGGCGTCGGCGGGCGGGGCGTGCCGGGCGTTCTGAGCTGGAACGAGTCATATGGTTTGCCTTCCTGAGGGCAGCAGAAACCGGGACCCGCACCGAAAAGGTGCGGGCCCCGGCTGCGAAAATCGCGTCCCGGCGATCAGGCGGGGAGGATGTTCTCCGCCTGCGGGCCCTTCTGGCCCTGCACGACGTCGAAGCTGACCTTCTGGCCCTCCTGGAGCTCACGGAAGCCCTGGGTGGCGATGTTCGAGTAGTGGGCGAAGACGTCGGCGCCGCCGCCGTCCTGCTCGATGAAGCCGAAGCCCTTTTCCGAGTTGAACCACTTCACGGTTCCAGTAGCCATTTTTAATCTCCCTAACGGGTGTGCTGCGGAAATCCACGACCTGTGGATTCCTAGTCGCCGCGTCATGACCCCGTGCCGGAAAGCCCGGTAAAACAAAATGCGCCTGACGATCATTCCGTCAGGCGCACACAAAGTTCATGGGTACCAAAACCGCAACGCCTTCACCGTAGCACGTCCGGGCGGCAGAACCACGAACACCGCCCGGACGGTCCCCCGAACGGCTCAGAGTCGCTCGACGATCGTCACGTTCGCCTGGCCTCCGCCCTCGCACATCGTCTGCAGCCCGAATCGGCCATTCGTGCGCTCCAGCTCGTGCAGCAGCGTCGTCATCAGCTTCACGCCGGTGGCGCCCAGGGGGTGCCCCAGGGCGATGGCGCCGCCGTTGACGTTGACCTTGTCCGGGTCGGCGCCGGTCTCCTTGAGCCAGGCGAGGACGACCGGGGCGAACGCCTCGTTGATCTCGACCAGGTCGATGTCGTCGATCGTGAGGCCGGTCTTCTTCAGGGCGTACGCCGTGGCCGGAATCGGCGCAGAGAGCATACGGATCGGGTCCTCGCCGCGCACCGAGAGGTGGTGGATACGGGCGCGCGGCGTCAGCCCGTGCTCGCGCACCGCCTGCTCGGAGGCGAGGAGCATCGCCGCCGCGCCGTCCGAGACCTGCGAGGAGCAGGCCGCGGTGATCGTGCCGCCCTCGATCACGGGCTTCAGGCCCGCCATCTTCTCCAGGGTCGTGTCGCGCCGCGGCCCCTCGTCCACGGTCACGTCGCCGTACGGCACGGTCTCGCGCGCGAAGCGGCCCTCGTCGATCGCGCGGATCGCCCGCTGGTGGGACTTCAGCGCGAACTCCTCCTGGTCGCCGCGTGTGATGCCCCACTTCTTCGCGATCAGTTCGGCGCCGTAGAACTGGTTGACGGGCTGGTCGCCGTACCGCGCGCGCCAGCCCTCGCTGCCCGCGTAGGGGCCCTCGGTCAGCCCCAGCGGCTCGGTGGCCTGCCGCGACGCGAACGCGATGGGGATCACCGACATGTTCTGGACGCCGCCGGCGACCACCAGGTCCTGCGTGCCGGAGAGCACGCCCTGTGCCGCGAAGTGCACGGCCTGCTGCGAGGAGCCGCACTGCCGGTCGACGGTCACGCCCGGTACCTCCTCGGGCAGCCCGGCCGCGAGCCAGCAGGTGCGGGCGATGTCCGCGGCCTGCGGACCGACCGTGTCCAGGCAGCCGAAGACGACGTCCTCGACCGCGGCCGGGTCGATCCCGGTGCGCTCGACGAGCGCCTTCAGCACGTGCGCGCCCAGGTCGGCGGGGTGGACGGCCGCGAGGCCTCCCCTGCGCCGCCCGACCGGGGTGCGGACCGCTTCGACTATGTAGGCCTCGGGCATGGCTGGACCTCCGTTGGTCAGCTGTCGCTGTGGGCTTTCGCTGTCGGTTCGGGGCTTTCTCGTACGGCGACCCCGTCCAGCACCATCGACAGGTACTGGCGGGCGATCTCCTCGGGGCTGTGCTGTCCGCCCGGCCGGTACCAGGACGCGGCGACCCACACGGTGTCGCGCAGGAACCGGTAGGTGAGGCGGATGTCCAGGTCGGCGCGGAACACGCGGTCGGCGACACCCCGCTCCAGGGTGCCGAGCCAGGCCTTCTCGAACTTCTCCTGGGACTCGGCGAGATAGGCGAACCGCGGCTGCCTCGCGAGGTGCCGGGACTCCTTCTGGTAGATCGCTACGGCGGACCCGTGCCGGTCGATCTCCCGGAACGACTCGGTGACCAGGGCCTCGATGGTCTCCCGTGGCCCGAGACCGGCGGCGAGCACGGCGTCGTACCCGTCCCAGAGCTCGTCGAGGAAGGTGGAGAGGATCTCGTCGAGGATCGACTCCTTGGAGTCGAAGTGGTAGTAGAGGCTGCCCGCGAGCATGCCCGCCTCGTCGGCGATCCTGCGGACGGTGGTCGCTTTGTAGCCGTGCGCGGCGAACACCTCGGCCGCGGTGGCGAGGAGTTCACGGCGCCGCTCGGGCGGCGGGGTCACCCGGGACTCCGGGGACTTGGTCTGACTGTTCTTCGGCACGTCACCATTGTCGGCCTACGGGTGCTGGCTGCTGACGGAGACGCTCTCGCCGGTCATGTACGACGAGTAGCCGGAGGCCAGGAAGACGATGACGTTGGCGACCTCCCAGGGCTCGGCGTACCGCCCGAACGCCTCGCGGGCCGTCAGCTCCTCCAGCAGCTCCGCCGAGGTGACCTTCACCAGGTGCGGATGCATGGCGAGGCTCGGCGACACGGCGTTGACCCGTACGCCGAACTCGGCGGCCTCGACGGCGGCGCACCGGGTAAGCGCCATGACGCCGGCCTTCGCGGCGGCGTAGTGGGCCTGTCCGGCCTGGGCGCGCCAGCCGACGACGGAGGCGTTGTTGACGATGACGCCGCCCGAGCCCTGCTCCTTCAGCAGCTTCAGAGCGGCCCGGGTGCAGCGGAAGGTGCCGTTGAGGGTCACGTCGAGGACGCGCGACCACTGGTCGTCGGTCATGTCGACAAGCGCTGAGGTCCCCCCGAGTCCGGCGTTGTTGACGACGATGTCGAGGCCGCCGTGGCGTCGTACCGCCTCCGCGAAGAGCCCTTGGACCTGGGCCTCGTCGGTGACATCGCAGGGCAGCGCGCCGACCGCGTCCGCCCCGAACTCCTCGGCCAGCACCGCCTCCGTCTCCTTGAGGCGGCGGGCGTGCGCGTCGCTGATCAGCACCCGCGCGCCCTCCTCGAGGAACCGGCGGGCGGTGGCGCCGCCGATCCCGGCACCGGCGGCCGCGGTGATCACGGCGGTCCGGCCCGCCAGCAGGGCGTGCCCGGCGACGTACTGAGCCTTGTTGTCCGTCACGTCAGCACGTTAACCTACCAAACACTTGTTAGGGAAGATTGACGCCTTCGTTCGGCGAAGGGAGCCGGGGACTCCGTGGACCTGGAATGCACACCCGAGGAGAACGCGTTCCGCGAGGAAGCGCGCGCCTGGCTCGCCGCGCACGTCCCCGCCGACCCCCTCCCCTCGCTGGAGACGGAGGAGGGCTTCGCAGCACACCGGCAGTGGGAGGCCCGGCTGTTCGCGGACCGCTGGTCGGTCGTGTCCTGGCCCGAGGAATACGGTGGCCAGGGCGTCGACCTCTTCAAGTGGCTGATCTTCGAGGAGGAGTACTACGCGGCGGGCGCACCCGGCAGGGTCGGCCAGAACGGCATCAACCTGCTGGCGCCCACGCTCTTCGACCACGGCACGCCCGAGCAGCGTGCCCGCATCCTGCCGCCCATGGCGCGCGGCGAGGTCATGTGGGCGCAGGCGTGGTCCGAGCCGGAGGCCGGTTCGGACCTGGCGTCACTGCGGTCGCGTGCCGAGCGCACCGACGGCGGCTGGCTGCTGAGCGGACAGAAGACCTGGTCGTCGCGGGCCGCGTTCGCCGACCGGGCCTTCGGGATCTTCCGTACGGACCCCGACGCTCCCCCACGCCCGGCTTCGCTCGCGCGGGCGGTGCCCCCATCGCCGCACCAGGGCCTGACCTACCTGATGTTCGACCTGCGGGCGCCCGGAGTGACCGTACGGCCCATCGGTCGGCTGGACGGGAAGCCCGCGTTCGCGGAGCTGTTCCTGGACGGCGTCTTCGTCCCGGACGAGGACGTCATCGGCGAGCCGGGGCAGGGCTGGCGGATCGCCATGTCGACGACCGGCAACGAGCGGGGCCTCACGCTCCGCTCCCCCGGCCGCTTCCTGGCCGCCGCCGACCGGCTCGGGCGCCTGTGGCGCGCCACCGCCGACCCCGCCGACACGGCACTGCGCGACCGGGTGGCGGACGCCGTGATCGGCGCCCGTGCGTACCAGCTCTTCACCTGCGCCAACGCGTCGCGGTTCGCGGCCGGGGAGAGCATCGGCGCCGAGTCGAGCCTCAACAAGGTGTTCTGGTCCCAGTACGACATCGCGCTACACGAGACGGCGCTGGACCTGCTCGGCCCGGACGGCGAACTGGCGGACGCCGACTGGAGCGAGGGGTACGTCTTCTCCCTCGCGGGCCCCATCTATGCGGGCACCAACGAGATCCAGCGGGACATCATCGCCGAGCGGCTGCTCGGCCTGCCGAAGGGACGCCTTCCCCGATGAGGTTCCTCCTCGACGACGAACAGGCCGAATTCGGGCGGACACTGGACCGGATGCTGGGCGCGGCCGACACCCCCCGTGTCGTGCGCGCATGGGCGGCCGGGGACCGCGGGCCGGGGCGCGCGCTGTGGTCGCGGATCGCGGAGGCGGGGGTGTTCGCGCTGGCGGTCCCGGAGGCGTACGACGGGCTGGGGCCGGGCGGTCCTCTGCCGGTCGAACTGGCCGTCTCCTTGGTCGAGTTGGGGCGGCATGCGATGCCCGGTCCGATGGTGGAGACGGCGGCGGCCGCGGCCCTGCTCGGTGATCTTCCGGCTGTCGCCAAGGAGTGGCTGCCTCGGATCGCTTCGGGCGAAGCGGTGGTGTCGCTGCGGCTGGACGAGGCAGACGTTCTCTGTGGTCCGTACGCGCTGGACGCGGATGCCGCCGATGCGGTGTTCACGGTCAGCGGTGACGAGCTCCGGCTGGCGCCCGGGCACGGCCCGTTACGGTCGTCCGCCGACCCGGCACGGCGTCTGTTCCGCCCGCAGGCCGGCGGGGAACTGCTGGCCTGCGGCCCCGCCGTACGCGAGGCGGCGGTGCGGGCGGCGGACTGGGCGGCGTTCCTCACCGCGGCCCAGTCCCTGGGAGTCGGCCTGGAGCTGCTGCACCGCACCGTCGCCTACGTCAAGCAGCGCACGCAGTTCGGCACACCCGTCGGCTCGTTCCAGGCCGTCAAGCACCGGCTGGCGGACACCCTGCTCGCCCTGGAGTTCGCGCGCCCGCTGCTGTTCGGTGCCGCGCTGTCGATGGCCCCGGCCGACATCGCCGCCGCCAAGGTCACGGCGGGCGAGGCCACGTACGCCGCCGCCCGCACGGCCCTCCAGCTCCACGGGGCGATCGGCTACACCGAGGAACTCGACCTCTCCCTCTGGCTCCGCAAGGCCCGCCCGCTGCGGGACGCGTGGGGGACGCCGGGGGCGTGCCGGGCGAGGGTGCTGGGCCCCCAGACGCCCCGACCCGGCGACCAGGCGACCGACCGGTAGCCCTCAGCGCACGAGCCCCTGCGCCCTGGCGGCCGCCAGCCACGCCGGGAACTCCGCAACCAGCTGGTCGTACAGTTCGTCGTCCGACACGGTCCGCGGGTCCGAACCGGCGTGGAAGAAGCCCGCGTTGTCGATCGGCCGCTTCTGCGGCACGGCCAGTTCGTCGAGCTTGCGCAGGAAATCGAACTGCTTGCTGCCCCGGTCGCCGAAGCCGATGAACTGCCAGAACATCGGCAGCTTCGCCGCCTTGCACAGATAGCGCTCGGCAGCGAGCTTGTTGATCGGGCCGCCGTCCGTCTGGAAGACGACCAGGGCCGGGGCGGTCGCACCGCTGTCGAGGTAGTGGTCGATGACGGCGTCCATCGCCAGGTGGTAGCTGGTCTTGCCCATATGGCCGAGGCCGGCCACGATCTCGTCGATGCGCCCGCGGTGGCCCGCGAGGGCGATGTCCGTGACCGCGTCGATGTCCGTGGAGAAGAAGACGACGGGGACGCGGCCGTCGTCGTCCAGATGCGAGGACAGACCCAGCACCCGGTCGGCGAGCGCCTGCACGCTGCCGTCCTTGTAGTACGGCTTCATCGAGCCGGAGTAGTCGACGACCAGGTAGACGGCGGCCCGCTCGCCGCTCAGCCCGTGCTTGACGAGGGATACGCCCGCGCTCTTGTAGAGACTGACGAGTGCGGGCGCGGTCTGCTCCACCTTGGTGAGGCTGATGGCCGGTCCCATCCGGGCTCTCCGTTCGCTCGGTCCCCTCGACGCGCCTGCCCCCATCCCGGCTGGTTCCGCGCGTCCCGGCTGTCGAGGCTACGGCACCGCCCAGGAGCGGCCGGGGCACCCACTGCCGCGACAGTCTTACAGGTCCGCTATTTTGATCGCCCGCCGTCCCCACCGGCCTTCTGTTCTGTGATGCCCTCATTCCCGAAGTCTCCGAGGAGCCGGTCGTGGAGCCTTCCGTCACCACTTGCTACCGCCATCCCGAGGTCGAGAAGATTGGCGGCCGGGCGGCGGCATCCTGCGGCACCGACCGGCGGCCGGGCGCGGCATCCTGGGCACCGTGCCCGTCTGGGCCGCCCGTACCCTGTCCCGTTATGAAGCGTGCTGGCTGTCTCTTTCTCGCCGTCGCCCCCGTGGCCACGGCGGCCGTTTTTCTCTTCGGGACCGACTCGGGCTCGGAAGATTCGCAGGACGACAAAGGACCGCGATTCTCCGCGTCCGCATCCCCGGGCAAGGGAGCCGGTGCGTCGTCGGCCTCGGAACGGGCGAAGGAAGACCGCCTGATCGCCAAGCTGCCGCCGGGCCTCGCCGCTCCCGAGAAGAAGGAGCTGGCTCAGCAGATCGTGGCGAGCGCCGAGAACTCCACGCTCGACTGGCGCGGCCAGTACGACTACATCGAGGACATCGGCGACGGCCGCGGCTACACGGCGGGCATCATCGGCTTCACCACCGGCACCCATGACCTGCTCACGCTCGTCGAGCGCTACACGAAGTCCCACCCGGACAACGGTCTCACCCGCTATCTGCCCGCCCTGCGCAAGGTCGACGGCACCGGCTCCCACAAGGGCCTGGACCCCGGCTTCACCGACGCCTGGGTGGAGGAGGCGCAGAAGGCCGAGTTCCGCAAGGCCCAGGACACGCACCGGGACGAGATCTACTTCGACCCGGCCGTGCGCCTCGCGAAGCTCGACGGGCTCGGCACGCTCGGCCAGCTCATCTACTACGACGCGATGGTGCTGCACGGCCCCGGCACCGGACCGCGCGGCTTCTACGGCCTGCGCGAGGCCGCCATGGCCGAGGCCGACACGCCTGCCGAGGGCGGCAAGGAGAAGGCGTACCTGGATATCTTCCTGGACGTCCGCCGGAAGGCGATGAAGCACAAGAAGCCCGACCGCGACACGAGCCGCATCGACACGGCGCAGCGGCGCTTCCTCTACAACGGCAACTTCGAGCTGGACACTCCGCTGGTGTGGCAGGTGTACGGGGAGACGTTCCGGGTGCCGTAGCCGTCGCCCCCTGACTGACCGCCGCCCGCCGTCCGCCTCCCGGGCAGCCACTGCCCGGGCGCCGTCAGCACTCGATGACCCCGCCGTCGCTCAGTTCCAGTACGCGGTCGGCCAGTCCGAGCAGTTGAGGGTCGTGCGTGGCGACCAGCGCCGTGACGCCCTCGCTGCGGACCACCGCCCGCAGCAGTTCCATCACCGCCAGCCCGGTCTGGGCGTCCAGCTGCCCTGTCGGCTCGTCGGCGAGCAGCAGGGCCGGACGGTTGGCGAGGGCCCGGGCGATGGCCACACGCTGCTGCTGCCCACCGGAGAGTTCGGCCGGGCGCTGGGGCGCCTGGTCGGCGAGGCCCACCAGGGCGAGCAGCAACGCCACGCGCTCGTCGCGTTCGCGTGGATCGGCTCTGCGGAGCCGAAGCGGCACGCCCACGTTCTCGGCCGCGGTGAGGATGGGGATCAGCCCGAAGGACTGGAAGATGAAGCCGATACGGTCGCGCCGCAGTTCCAGAAGCTCGTTCTCCCCGAGTTCGGACAGGTCCGTGCCGTCGAGGACGATGCGGCCGCGGTCCGGGGAGTCAAGACCGCCGATCAGATGGAGAAGCGTCGTCTTGCCGGAGCCCGAGCGGCCTTTGAGGGCGACCAGCTCACCGCGCCGGATGTCGAAGGAGGCCCCGCGCAGCGCATGCACGGCCACGGCGCCGGTGCCGTACGAATGGTGCAGGTTCTCGACCCGCACCATCGGCTCCCCGGACGGATCGCCCGCGAGGGCGGCACCGGACTGGGCGCTGGCGTTCTCCGTCATCGCTGCATCCCACACGGAACCGGTCCGGAGCGTCAAGAGCACTTCTGCCGTTGATCGCATATCCCGGGCCGCAAACCCCGTGATATGCATGCCGGGTTGACGAGAAGGGCAGGGCAGCTCGCCATCGCGTGGGGGGAAAGGTGACGGGGTTCTTACTGCTGCGCGTTCGTGCGCATCGGCTGCTGCTCGCCGCCGCCCTTCTTGCGGTGCTGCTGACCACCTCGGTACTCGCCGCGCTCACCGCCTTCTCCGGTTCCGTCGGGGACGCGGCGCTGCGGAACACCCTGCGCGGCCGGGCCGCGGCCTCCGCCTCACTCGTCATCAGCGCGAACGTTCCTGCGGACAAACGGGACGCGGCCCAGGAGGCCGCGGTCCGCAGTGCGCGGGAGACCTTCGCCGGGCTGCCGGTGACCGTGCGGAAGCTGGAGCGTTCGGGCCCGTACGCGCTGCCTCGCTCCCTCCAGGACGCCGATGCCCGCGCGGGAGAACCGGACCTCACCCTCTTCGCGGCCCTGGACCGGTCACGGATCAGGCTGGTCGCGGGCGCCCTGCCGGGCCCGGCCCCGGAGGCGCGGACCGCTCCCGTGCCCGTCGCGCTGCCAGAGGCCGCCTCCGACCGGCTGAAGCTGCGGCCCGGAGAGCGGATCACGCTCATCGACCGGCTGGGCGGCGCGTCCCTGACGGTCCGGGTCACCGGCGTGTACCGGCCGGCGGACAGCACCGACCCGTACTGGCAGCTGGACACACTCGGCGGTCGCGGGGTCCGCACCGTCCACTTCACCACCTACGGCCCGCTGCTCGCCGACCCGTCTGTCCTTGCCTCCGGCCGGACCTCCGCGGGCACCACCGGGTGGGTGGCGGCGGCCGACTACCGGACCCTCACCACCGACGGGATGGACGCGCTGCGCGAGGCGTCCGTGCACGGGCCCGAAGTGCTGCGCAGGGACCCGGCGTTCGATAGCGGCGCAACCGTGCACACGGCGCTGCCCGACGTACTCGAGCAGGCAGGGCGTGCGCTGCTTGTGTCCCGGTCCACACTGATGATCGTCTCCGTGCAGCTGGTGCTGCTCGCCGGGTACGCGTTGCTGCTGGTGGCTCGACTGCTCGACACCGAGCGGGCGGGCGAGACCGATCTGCTGAGGGCGCGGGGTGGTTCGCGCCGCCACATCGCGGGCCTTGCCGCGCTGGAGGCGCTGCTGCTGGCCGTACCGGCCGCGGCCTGCGCCGCCCTGTTGTCGGGGCCGCTGGTGCGGCTGCTCGCCCGGTGGTCCGCGCTCGACGGGATCGGGCCCCGGCTCGGGGATGCTCCGGCGGCCGGGGTCTGGCTGGTCGCGGGCGGTGTCGCGGTGTGCTGCGCGGCGGCGGTCGTCGCGCCCGCGCTGGCCGCGACGGCGGGTGGGCCGCTACGGCTGCCGCGCCTCCGTGCCGCGGCGCTCGCCGCGCCCGTACGTGCCGGGGCCGATGTCGGGCTGCTCCTGATCGCCGGGGTGGCGTACTGGCAACTGGACCGGCAGACCGGCTCGTTCGGTGGGGGCGCGCTCAGTCGTGACCGCGAGGGCGGCCTGGGCATCGATCCGCTGCTGGTCGCGGCGCCCGCCCTGACGCTGTTGGCCGGTGCGGTGCTGACGCTGCGTCTGCTGCCGCTCGCGGCGCGCCTCGCGGAGCGGCGGGCCGCGGGCGGGCGCGGGCTTCCGGCAGCGCTGGCGGGCTGGCAGTTCAGCCGGCGCCCGCTGCGCGGTGCGGGACCGGTGCTGCTGCTGGTCCTCGCCGTGACGACGGGGATGCTGGCGATCGGGCAGAGCTCGTCGTGGAGCCGGTCGCAGGGCGATCAGGCGGACTTCGGGACGGGCGCTTCCGTACGGGTGCTGGACAGCAGGCCGGGCGGCCCCGGCCAGACGGGTCTGTACGCGTCGCTGCCCGGGGTACGGGATGCCGCGCCCGCGCACCGCACCACCGCGGACCTCTCCGGCGGCCGTACGGCGACGGTTCTCGCGCTGGACACGGCGCACGCCCGCGAGGGGATGCTGATGCGCGGCGATCTCGCCGACGAGCCCGTGGAACGGCTGCTGCGGGCGGTCGCGCCGCGGGAACAGACACCCCCCGGTCCTGCGGTGTTGCTGCCCGACGGCACCCGGCGGCTCGCGCTCGATCTGCGGATCACCGGGGGCGGAGAAGGGCCGTTCCCGTTCCGGGCTCGCTCCGCTGGTCACCGTCGTCGTCGAGGACCGTTACGGCATCGCGTACCGGCTGAGTGCCGGGGAGATACCCGTCGACGGCCGGGTCCACCGGGTCACCCTGGAGTTGGACGTGTCGGCATCGGGCAGCCGTGCCGCCCCGGCGGAGCCGCTGCGTGTGACCGGGCTGCAGCTCGACGGCACGGCTCCTGCCGAGGGGGCCGAGCAGCACCGGCTCACCGTCGAGCGGATGCTGTCCACCGGTTCCGACGGGGCGGCCCGGCCGGTCGTGGCGCCCGCCGGGGTGCGCTGGCAGGGCAGCAGGACCGAGACGGTCGACGGGGAGGCGCGCCCACCGACGGCACTGGGGCCGGTCGCGTCGGCGACGGCGCCGCTGACGGTCTCGTACAGAACTGGTGCCGCGGACGGGACCGACGACTCGTCCTCCGGCCAGCCGGCGTTCACCGTCCGCGTCGACATCGCGCGGGACGCGCCTCCGGCAGAGATCGCGGCCGTCGCCACCCAGGGCTTTCTGCGCGCGGCAGGGGCCGAGCGCGGCGACAGCATCGACGTGACGGTGGCCGGGGAGCGACTGCGGGTGAGGATCGTGCGATCGGTCGAGGAACTGCCGACAACCGGAGCCGGTGCGGCAGCCTGGGCCGGGTCCGCTGCCGGAGCGGGAGCCGGGCCCGTGGCGGATGCCGAGGCCGGAGCCGCGGACGGGGCAGCCGCGGACGGGGGCGCGCTGCTGCTCGATCTACGCGCGGTCAACGCGGCGTTGGCCCACCGCGCGAGCAATCCGCTCGCGCCCGACGAGTGGTGGCTGAGCGCCGCCCCCGGCGGGGCCGCGCAGGTCGCGTCCGCGCTGCGGGCCCGCCCGGACATCGAGCAGGACCAGGTGCTCGTACGTGACGAGGCCGCCGCCGAACTGCTGGGCGACCCGCTCGGTGCCGGGCCGCGCGCGGCGCTGATGGCGGTGGCGGTGGCCGCTGCGGCCCTCGCCGCCGTGGGCTTCGCGGTGAGCGCTGCCGGTGCACGGCGGGAGCGGTCCGCGGAGTTCGCCGTTCTACGGGCTCTGGGTGCGGCCCGCCGGGATCTCGCCAGGCTGGTCGCCGTGGAGCAGAGCCTGCTGATCGGGGCCGGTCTGCTCGCCGGTCTCGGGCTTGGCACCGCCCTGACGCGGGCCGTCGTACCGCTGATCGTGCTGACGCCCCAGGCCGCACGACCGGTCCCCGGCCTCCTCGTCGAACTCCCGGCGTCCCAGGTGGCCCTTCTCCTCGGGGGCGTCGCGGCGCTGCCCCTGCTGATCACCGCCGTGTCAGCCGTCCGCCGCGCAGACCCCGCTGTCGCGCTTCGCCACCAGGGGGACTGAGATGAGCATGGCGCCTGACCGCGAGGAGCGCCGTCAGGGCAGGGAGCCCAGGCGGCGCAGTGTCGCGCCTTGGGTGCGGACGCGCCTGCGGACCGCCCCCGGGACAGCCCTCTCTTTCGGTGTGCTTGTGCTGATCACGGCGTTCCTCGCGGCCGTACTGCCCCGGGCCGTCGACGCATACGAGACCGAAGGGCTGCGCCGGGACATCGACGACGCGTCCCCGGCCTCCACCGTGCTGGAGCTCAGCGCCCCGCAGCCCGGGCTGGAGATTCCAGGGCCCACCCGGGAGCAGGCAATGCGGCCCCAAGCGCTCGCAGCCGTCCACCGCAAGGCGCTGGACAGGCTGCCCGAACCGCTGCGGGCGGACACCGCGGAGTCGGCGTACGGAGTGCGGACCTCCGAGAGCCTCGTCGGGCTGGACAGATGGCTGCCGCACCTGAATGCGCCGCCGCGGTTCACGCTGGCCGCGCAGTCGGAGCTCGCCGGCCACGCCACCGTACGGAACGGGCGGCTGCCCACCGCCACCCGGGAGATGACGGAGGACACGAGGGAGGTGGAGGCCGCCGCGACCGCGGAGACCGCCCGGGTCATGCGTCTGCGTGTCGGATCCGTCGTGAACCTCGGCGGCTTCCCGGGCCGTCCGCTGGCCGTGCGGATCACCGGGATCGTCGAACCGCGTCACCCGGAGGGCAGTTACTGGTCCGCGGAACCGGTCCTGCGCACCCCCGCCATGGCCGCCCTGCCGTCCAACCCGCCGCCGTTCTACTGGGAGGCGGGCCTTCTGCTGGCGCCCGGCGCCGCCCCGGCGCTCCTCGGCAGCCAGGGAAAACCGGAGAGGTACTGGCGGCTCGCCCCCACCACCGGACGGCTCACCGCGCAGGACGTCCCAGAGCTCGTCGACCGGATCGCGTCCCTCGAAGGCGGGCCCGAGCTGCTGAGGATGCGTGAGATCGCCGGTGACACCGCGGTCTTCGGCACCGGCCTGGAGACGGTCGTCGGCTCGTACGCGGCGACGCGTGAGGCGATCACGCCCGTCGTCGCGGTCGCAGCATTCGGCATCGGCGCGGTCGCGGCCGTCGTCCTGGCCATGACCGGCGGGCTGATCGCCGTCCGGCGCGCCGCCGAACTCGCCCTGCTACGCGCGCGTGGCGGCTCGCTGCGCGGCATCGCCGGACGGCTCCTCGCCGAGACCGCGGTGGTGGCGCTGCCCGCTACCGCCGTCGGTCTGCTGCTCGCCGTACTCGCCGTGGACGAGGCCCGGCTGCTGCCCGCCGTGCTCGGTGCGGCCGCCGTCGCGCTGCTCGCCTGCGCCGCACTGCCGGTGCGTGCGGTCGTGTCCCATCGGGGGCCGCAGGCACACGGGAAGCGTGAGGATCTCGCCCACGCCAGGCCGAGCAGCCGCCGCACGGTCGCCGAACTCACCGCGCTGGTGCTGGCCGTCGGCTCGGTCGTGGCGCTTCGCCGTCGCGGCGCGACCGGCGCGGGCGACCTACTGGTGAGCGCTGCTCCGGTGCTGGTGGGGCTTATTGCGGCGCTTGTGCTGGTACGGCTGTATCCGCTGCCGCTGCGATGGGCCGCCCGACCGGCAGGGCGGTTGCGTGGGGTGGTGGGTTTTCTGTCGCTCGCCCGCGCGGGCCGCTCGCCGGCGACGGGCACCGCACTGCCGCTGCTGGCCCTGCTGATGGCCCTGACGACGGCGGCGTTCGGGGGTTCCGTGCTCGCAGGCGTCGCGGACGCCCGCAGCCGGGCCGCGCTGCTGGCCACGGGCGCGGACGCGCGGGTCTCCAGCCCGGGCGATGTGGCAGCGCTCCCGGCGGGAGTGGAGCAGGCAGTCCGGGGAGTTGCGGGCGTACGGGAGGTCACGGCCGTGCGGATCGAGCGCACCGCCGAGTTCTCGTCGACCGGCGAGGGGGAGAAGAAGTCGCTGACGCTGATCGCGGTGGACCCGGAGTCGTACACCCGGCTGGCCCGGCGCCTGGGTCTCGGGGCTTTCCCGGCCGACGTGTTGAAGGGGTCGGGGGGTGGTGTGCTGAACGCCGTCGCCTCCCCCGGTGTCGCGGAGCGACTCGGCCGCGCACCGCACCGGATCACGTCCCTGGCCGGTGACGTCACGGTCCGCATCGCCGCCGTCCGGTCCCGGACCCCGGCCTCGCCCGGCGCCGAATTCCTGCTGGTCGACGCCGCGGGCCTGGAGCGCTCCAGCCCGACGACGCTGCTGACCACCGGTGAGACGCTCGACGCGCGGGCGCTGCGGGCGGCCGTGCGCGGCGCCGGGAAGGGTCTCACCGTGACGCTGCGCAGCGAGGAACGGGCGGCGCTCTCCGACTCGCCGTTGCAGGCGGGCGCCGAGCGGGTCTACGCCGCCGCCGTCGCGTCCGGTGCGGGTTACGCCGTACTGGCCCTGCTGCTCTCCTTCGTCCAGTCCGCGCCGGAACGGGCCGCGCTGCTGGCCCGGCTGCGCACCATGGGTCTCACGACCCGCCAGGGCCGCCGGCTGATCGGCCTGGAGGCGCTCCCTCAGGCGCTGCTCGCGGCCGGGGGCGGCATGGCCGTCGGCTGGGCCACGATCCGGCTGCTCGCGCCCGGCATCGACCTGGACCGTCTCGCCCTGGCCGCCGCACCGGGTCTCGCGCGGGTGGACGGTGCGTCGCTGCGCACCGACGCCTGGTCGCTGGCGCTGCCCGCCGCGGGCACGGTGCTGCTCGCGGGCGCGGTGGCCGCCGCGGGGGCCTGGTGGGCGGGGCGACGCGCACCGATCATCGAACTCAGGGCAGGAGGCATGCGATGACCCGTACGACGACCTCGCGGACGACCCTCGCGGAGCTGGAGCAGCGGGTGGCGGCGCACCGCGACCGGCCCTCGTACGGGCAGGACGCGCTGATCGTGTGCGACCGGCTGGTCCGCATCTTCTCCGGCCGGGGGCCGGGGGACGGCTCCCGGGGGAGGAAAGGCACGGCCGCCGGGGTGGAGGTGCAGGCGCTCCAAGGGCTGGATCTCCTCGTCCACGAAGGCGAGTTGATGGCCCTGGTCGGCGCCTCCGGCAGCGGCAAGTCGACCCTGATGAACATCCTTGCGGGCCTGGACGTGCCCACTGCGGGCGCCGCGAAGGTCGCGGGCTGCGATCTGCTCACGATGGACGCCAAGGCCCGGTTGCTCTACCGCCGCGAGGTCGTCGGTTTTGTATGGCAGCAGACGGCACGCAATCTCCTCCCCTATCTGACGGCGGCCCAGAATGTGGCCCTGCCCATGCAGTTGCGGGGTGGCGGTGGCCGAGGCGGGAGGAGCAAGCGGGCCAAACGGGCGGAGGAGCTACTGGCGATGCTCGGCGTCGCGGACTGCCGTGACCGCCGTCCGCAGCAGATGTCCGGCGGTCAGCAGCAGCGCGTCGCGATCGCCGTCGCGATCGCCAACTCGCCGTCCGTGCTGCTCGCCGACGAGCCCACCGGCGAGCTGGACTCGGCGACCGGGCAGCAGGTCTTCTCGGCGTTCCGCCGGGCCAACGAGGAGCTGGGCACGACGGTCGTGATCGTCACGCACGACCAGGCGGTCGCCGGAGAGGTCCGCCGTACGGTCGCGATCCGCGACGGGCGCACCTCGGCGGAGGTGCTGCGGCGCACGGAGGTCGATGCGGAGGGGCAGGAGTCGCTGGTGGCACGGGAGTACGCGATGCTGGACCGGGCCGGGCGGCTCCAGTTGCCTGCCGAGTACACGGCGGCGCTGGGTATGGAGCACCGGGTGATGCTGGAGCTGGAGCGGGACCATATCGGGGTGTGGCCGGATGACGCCGGGCCCCGGACCGACTGAGTCTCCCCCAGCCCGCCCCTTCCCGAAATTGGGGCTCCGCCCCAGACCCCTTATCGCCCTGACGGGCTCGTCCTCAAGCGCCGGACGGGCTGAAATCAGCCCGTCCGGGGGCAACTCCCAGCGTGAGCTGGGGGAGCCTGAGGACGAGCCCGTTCAAACGCGCCGCGGCGCCCGCCCACGTCCGGTCGGGGACAGGGGGCAGGCGCCGCGTGGTGTTCCGTACGCCTTTGTACGGGACGTTTCAGTGACGGACCGTCAGACCATCAGGGCGCGGTCCGTCGGGCGGATAGGAGCCGGCAGGTCGCTCGCGCCCGTCAGGAAGCGGTCGACACCGCGGGCCGCCGAACGGCCCTCCGCGATCGCCCACACGATGAGGGACTGGCCGCGGCCCGCGTCACCGGCGACGAAGACGCCGGGGACGTTGGTCTGGAAGTCGGCGTCGCGGGCGACGTTGCCGCGCTCGTCGAGGTCCAGGCCGAGCTGCTCGACGAGGCCGTTCTCGCGGTCGGTGCCGGTGAAGCCCATGGCCAGGGTGACCAGCTGCGCGGGGATCTTGCGCTCCGTGCCCGGCTTCTGGGTCAGCTTGCCGTCGACGAACTCGACCTCGATGAGGTGCAGCCACTGGACGTTGCCGTCCTCGTCGCCCTCGAAGTGGGTGGTGGAGACGGAGTAGACCCGCTCGCCACCCTCCTCGTGCGCGGAGGTGACCTTGTAGAGCATCGGGAAGGTCGGCCAGGGCTGGGCGACCGGGTTCCGCTCGTCGTTCGGGCGGGGCATGATCTCCAGCTGCGTGACCGAGGCCGCGCCCTGGCGGTGGGCGGTGCCGACGCAGTCCGCGCCGGTGTCACCGCCACCGATGACGACGACGTGCTTGCCCTCGGCGGAGATCGGGGGCGCCACGAAGTCGCCCTCCTGGACCTTGTTGGCCAGGGGCAGGTACTCCATCGCCTGGTAGACGCCCTTGAGCTCGCGGCCGGGGACCGGCAGGTCGCGGGCGGTGGTGGCACCGGCGGCGATGACGACGGCGTCGTACCGCTTCTTCAGATCCGTCGCCGTCAGGTCGCGGCCGATCTCGATGCCGGTGCGGAAGCGGGTGCCCTCCGCGCGCATCTGCTCGATGCGGCGGTTGATGTGGCGCTTCTCCATCTTGAACTCGGGGATGCCGTAGCGGAGCAGACCGCCGATGCGGTCGGCGCGCTCGTACACCGCGACCGTGTGGCCCGCCCGGGTCAGCTGCTGGGCGGCGGCCAGGCCCGCCGGGCCCGAGCCGATCACGGCGACGGTCTTGCCCGACAGGCGCTCGGGGGCCTGCGGCGCGACATCGCCGCTGTCCCACGCCTTGTCGATGATCGAGACCTCGACGTTCTTGATGGTGACGGCCGGCTGGTTGATGCCGAGCACACACGCCGACTCGCACGGAGCGGGGCACAGACGGCCCGTGAACTCCGGGAAGTTGTTCGTGGCGTGCAGGCGCTCGGACGCGTTCTGCCAGTCCTCGCGGTACGCGTAGTCGTTCCACTCGGGGATCAGGTTCCCGAGCGGACAGCCGTTGTGGCAGAACGGGATGCCGCAGTCCATGCAGCGCGACGCCTGCTTGGAGATGATCGGCAGCAGCGAGCCGGGGACGTAGACCTCGTTCCAGTCCTTGAGGCGCTCGTTCACCGGGCGGGACTTGGCGACCTCACGGCCGTGGTTCAGAAAGCCCTTGGGGTCAGCCATTGATCGCCGCCTCCATCATCTTCTCGGTGATCTCGGACTCGGAGAGCCCGGCTCGCTCGGCGGCGTCCTTGGCGGCGAGCACTGCCTTGTAGGTGCCGGGAATGATCTTGCTGAAGCGGTCCACGGCGGTGTCCCACTCGGCAAGGAGCTTCTCGGCGACGGTCGAGCCCGTCTCCTCCTGGTGGCGGCGCACCACGTCGTGCAGCCACTGCTTGTCGGTGTCGTCGAGGGCCTCGACGGCGCTCACGTTGCCGACGTTCACGTTGTTGCGGTCCAGGTCGATCACGTACGCGATACCGCCGGACATGCCCGCCGCGAAGTTGCGGCCGGTCTCGCCGAGGACCACCGCGCGGCCACCGGTCATGTACTCGCAGCCGTGGTCGCCCACGCCCTCGGAGACGACGGTGGCGCCGGAGTTGCGGACGCAGAAGCGCTCGCCCGTGCGGCCGCGCAGGAACAGCTCACCGCCGGTCGCGCCGTACGCGATGGTGTTGCCCGCGATCGTCGAGTACTCGGCGAGGTGGTCGGCACCCCGGTCCGGGCGGACGATCACGCGGCCGCCGGACAGGCCCTTGCCGACGTAGTCGTTGGCGTCACCCTCCAGGCGCAGCGTCACACCGCGCGGCAGGAACGCACCGAACGACTGGCCCGCGGAGCCGGTGAAGGTGATGTCGATGGTGTCGTCGGGCAGGCCCGCGCCACCGAACTTCTTCGTCACCTCGTGGCCGAGCATGGTGCCGACCGTGCGGTTGATGTTGCGGATCGCGACCTGGGCGCGCACCGGCTGGGCGTCGTTCGCCGAGTCCACGGCGAGCGCGTCGGCGGCGAGCTTGATCAGCTCGTTGTCGAGCGCCTTCTCCAGGCCGTGGTCCTGCTCGACGATCTGGTGGCGCACCGCGCCGTCGGGCAGCGCGGGCACGTGGAAGAGCGGGGCCAGGTCCAGGCCCTGCGCCTTCCAGTGGTCGACGGCCCGCGTGACGTCGAGCGCCTCGGCGTGGCCGACGGCCTCCTCGATGGAGCGGAAGCCCAGCTCGGCGAGGATCTCGCGGACCTCCTCGGCGATGAACTGGAAGAAGTTCACGACGTACTCGGCCTTGCCCGCGAACCGTTCCCGCAGGGTCGGGTTCTGCGTGGCGATACCGACCGGGCAGGTGTCCAGGTGGCAGACGCGCATCATGACGCAGCCGGAGACGACGAGCGGCGCGGTCGCGAAACCGAACTCCTCGGCGCCGAGCAGCGCGGCGATGACGACGTCGCGGCCGGTCTTCAGCTGGCCGTCGGTCTGCACGACGATGCGGTCGCGCAGGCCGTTGAGCAGCAGCGTCTGCTGGGTCTCGGCGAGGCCGAGCTCCCAGGGGCCGCCCGCGTGCTTCAGCGAGGTGAGCGGCGAGGCGCCCGTACCGCCGTCGTGGCCGGAGATCAGGACCACGTCCGCGTGCGCCTTGGAGACACCCGCGGCGACCGTGCCGACGCCGACCTCGGACACCAGCTTCACGTGGATGCGGGCGGCCGGGTTGGCGTTCTTGAGGTCGTGGATCAGCTGAGCCAGGTCCTCGATGGAGTAGATGTCGTGGTGCGGCGGCGGGGAGATGAGCCCCACGCCCGGCGTCGAGTGACGCGTCTTCGCGACCCACGGGTAGACCTTGTGGCCGGGCAGCTGGCCGCCCTCACCGGGCTTGGCGCCCTGGGCCATCTTGATCTGGATGTCGTCGGCGTTGACCAGGTACTCCGAGGTCACACCGAAGCGGCCGGACGCGACCTGCTTGATCGCGGAGCGGCGCGCCGGGTCGTACAGACGGTCGGCGTCCTCGCCGCCCTCACCGGTGTTGGACTTGCCGCCCAGCTGATTCATGGCGATGGCGAGGGTCTCGTGCGCCTCCTTGGAGATGGAGCCGTACGACATGGCGCCGGTGGAGAACCGCTTGACGATCTCGGAGACCGGCTCGACCTCCTCGACCGGGATCGAGGGGCGGTCGGACGTGAAGCCGAACAGGCCGCGCAGCGTCATCAGCCGCTCGGACTGCTCGTTCACGCGGTCCGTGTACTTCTTGAAGATGTCGTAGCGGTTCGTGCGCGTGGAGTGCTGCAGACGGAAGACCGTCTCCGGGTCGAACAGGTGCGGCTCGCCCTCGCGGCGCCACTGGTACTCGCCGCCGATCTCCAGCGCACGGTGCGCCGGGGCGATGCCGGAGGCCGGGTACCCCTTGGCGTGGCGGGCGGCGACCTCCTCGGCGATGACGTCGATGCCGACGCCGCCGATCTTGGTGGCGGTGCCGTTGAAGTACTTCTCGACGAAGGCGTCGTCGAGACCGACGGCCTCGAAGACCTGCGCGCCGCGGTAGGAGGCGACGGTCGAGATGCCCATCTTGGACATGACCTTCAGCACGCCCTTGCCGAGGGCGTAGATCAGGTTGCGGATGGCCTGCTCGGGCTCGATGCCGGGGAGGAACGTTCCCGCCCGGACGAGGTCCTCGACGGACTCCATCGCCAGGTACGGGTTGACGGCCGCGGCGCCGTAGCCGATGAGCAGCGCGACGTGGTGGACCTCACGGACGTCGCCGGCCTCGACCAGCAGGCCCACCTGGGTGCGCTGCTTGGTGCGGATGAGGTGGTGGTGGACTGCCGCGGTGAGCAGCAGCGACGGGATCGGCGCGTGCTCGGCGTCCGAGTGGCGGTCCGACAGGACGATCAGGCGGGCGCCGTTGTCGATGGCGGCGTCGGCCTCGGCGCAGATCTCCTCGATCCGCGCTGCCAGCGCCTCACCGCCGCCGGAGACCCGGTACAGGCCGGACAGGGTCGCGGCCTTCATGCCCGGCATGTCGCCGTCGGCGTTGATGTGGATGAGCTTGGCCAGCTCGTCGTTGTCGATCACCGGGAAGGGCAGGGTGACCGACCGGCAGGAGGCCGCGGTCGGCTCGAGCAGGTTGCCGCCCGGGCCCAGGGACGAGTACAGCGAGGTGACGAGCTCCTCGCGGATGGCGTCCAGCGGCGGGTTGGTGACCTGTGCGAACAGCTGGGTGAAGTAGTCGAAGAGCAGCCGCGGGCGCTCGGACAGGGCCGCGATCGGGCTGTCCGTACCCATCGAGCCGATCGGCTCGGCGCCGGCCTTGGCCATCGGCGCGAGGATGACGCGCAGCTCCTCCTCGGTGTAGCCGAAGGTCTGCTGGCGGCGCGTGACCGAGGCGTGCGTGTGCACGATGTGCTCGCGCTCGGGCAGGTCCTCGAGCTCGATGATCCCGGCCTCGAGCCAGTCCTGGTACGGGTGCTCGGCGGCGAGGGCGGCCTTGATCTCGTCGTCCTCGATGATGCGGTGCTCGGCGGTGTCGACGAGGAACATCTTGCCGGGCTGCAGACGGCCCTTGCGGACGACCTTGGACGGGTCGATGTCGAGGACACCGACCTCGGAGCCGAGGACGACGAGGCCGTCGTCGGTGACCCAGTAGCGGCCCGGGCGCAGACCGTTGCGGTCGAGGACCGCGCCGACCTGGGTGCCGTCGGTGAAGGTGACGCAGGCCGGGCCGTCCCAGGGCTCCATCAGCGTGGAGTGGTACTGGTAGAAGGCGCGGCGGGCCGGGTCCATCGAGTCGTGGTTCTCCCACGCCTCGGGGATCATCATCAGCACGCTGTGCGGCAGCGACCGGCCGCCGAGGTGCAGCAGCTCCAGGACCTCGTCGAAGGACGCGGAGTCGGAGGCGTCCGGCGTACAGATCGGGAAGACCCGCGCCAGATCCTTGCCGTCCCGGCCTTCGCCGAACAGGTCGGAGACCAGCTGGGACTCGCGGGCCTGCATCCAGTTGCGGTTGCCCTTGACCGTGTTGATCTCGCCGTTGTGCGCGACGAAGCGGTACGGGTGGGCGAGCGGCCAGCTCGGGAAGGTGTTCGTCGAGAACCGCGAGTGGACCAGTGCGACGGCCGACGCGAAGCGGCGGTCCGACAGGTCCGGGAAGAAGGGCTCCAGCTGGCCGGTGGTCAGCATGCCCTTGTAGACGATCGTGCGGGCGGAGAGCGACGGGAAGTACACGCCGGCCTCGCGCTCGGCGCGCTTGCGCAGCACGAAGGCCTTGCGGTCGAGGGCAATACCCGTAGCAGGCACAGCAGAGCCGTCGGTGACGAAGATCTGGCGGAAGGCCGGCATCGTCGAGCGGGCGGTGGCGCCGAGCAGCTCGGGGGCGACCGGGACCTCGCGCCAGCCCAGGACGGTCAGGCCCTCCTCGGCGGCGATGGCGTCGATCTGCGCGACGGCGGCGGCGTTGTCCTCGAGGGGCAGGAAGGCGATACCGGCCGCGTACGAGCCCGCGGCAGGCAGCTCGAAGTCCACGACCTCGCGGAAGAAGGCGTCCGGGACCTGCGACAGGATTCCGGCACCGTCGCCGGAGTCGGGCTCGGAGCCGGTGGCGCCGCGGTGCTCCAGGTTCCGCAGAACCGTGAGCGCCTGCTCGACCAGCGTGTGGCTCGCCTCGCCGGTGAGGGTCGCCACGAAGCCGACGCCACAGGCGTCATGCTCATTGCGCGGGTCGTACATACCCTGCGCGGCAGGGCGTGCATCCATGTGCGACCAGGCGGACCGGATGGTCGACCCGTCGGTCGCGGAATGCAGGGACGGCTGGCGCGGCGTACGCATCGGCTCTCCCGTCGTCGTCGTGGCGTATAGCAGGTGCCGAGGGACGACGTTGGCCCTCTGCAAAATTTCACGCAGGTTACATGATGGAGCGATTCTCGGAAACCGGATAGCTCGTTCCAGCATGCGGACATCGCTGGTTGGCGATGGAGAGGGGACCAATGCGGACAGATCCAATGACCGTCGGCCCACGGCGGCCGGGCGTCCTTGCCCGTGGCGCTTGCGGCTCATACCCAGCGGTTAAGCAACCGAAACCGCCAAGTAACGACTAGTTATGCAGCCCCCTGCATATGACCTCATCCTAGAGCCGTACCAAACAGATTACCCAGGACGTACGTCACACCGGCGGCTGCGCCGCCCAGGGCCAGTTGCCGCAGGCCGCTGAACCACCAGGACCTCGCCGTCACCTTCGCCACGACCGCGCCGCAGAGGAAGAGACCGACCAGCGCGAGCACCACCGCGGGCCACAGCACGGTGACGCCGAGCAGATACGGCAGTACGGGCAGCACGGCGCCCAGCGCGAAGGACCCGAAGGACGAGACGGCGGCGACGGTGGGCGAGGGCAGATCCCCGGGGTCGATGCCGAGCTCCTCGCGCGCGTGTATCTCCAGGGCCTGCTCGGGATCCTTCGACAGCTGCCTGGCGACTTCGCGGGCGAGTCCGGCCTCGACGCCGCGCGACACGTAGAGCGCAGCGAGCTCCTTCTCCTCGTCCTTCGGGTGCTTCCTGAGCTCCCGGCGCTCGACGTCCAGCTCGGCCTGGACGAGCTCGCGCTGCGAGGCGACGGAGGTGTACTCACCCGCGGCCATCGAGAAGGCTCCCGCGGCGAGTCCCGCGAGCCCCGTGAGGACGATGGTCCCCGGCGCCACGGATCCTCCGGCGACACCTGTGATCAGGGCCAGATTGGACACCAGACCGTCCATCGCGCCGAAGACGGCGGGGCGCAGCCAGCCACCGTTGACGTCACGGTGGGTGTGATTGTCGCGGTGCGCCTCGTGCAGTGCCGCTTCGGTGTCGATGATGGACATGCCGCGCAGTGCTCCCTTGTGTGCGCCTGAACCGGCGCCGCTTTCGCGAACCTGGTTGATCGCCGTCGTGGTTCTCAGTCGTGGTTCTCCATTGATGGCTGAGGTGGGCGACCCTTCACGCCTCACGCCGTCAACACCCTCGAAAGTACGCACGAAAAACGGCGCCCGCTAGCAAGGAAGGCCGTACTTACCTGCGGTTTTGCGGTAGTTGAGGCGCTGGACGAGCGCCACGGAGGACCACTGACGCTCATCGGTACGAGGTCGCGCGCAGATGTCGAAGGGGTGACGCTGGGGCTCCGGGGCTCCTGCCCGCCGCCCGGCGTGGCAGAGATCCAGGAAAGGGCCGGCGGGCAGCGTCGCGTGCCGGTCCAGGAAGGACCGGTCCAGGAGGTGCTGCGACCCCAGATCGCAGACCGACGACGACCGCAGACCGCAGACCCGCTGAGAGGCTCGCATGGCGTCCATTGCCCGTATTCCTTCGGTCCCGGCACCGGGTGGCGCGGCCGAGCTCCGTGAACGGGGGCGCGGTGCCCTGCTCGGCCTCGCCGTCGGTGACGCGCTGGGCGCGCCCGCGGAGAACATGAAGCCGTCCCAGATCCGCCGCCGCTGGGGCCGTATCACGGGGTATGTCGCCGAGCGTCCGTCGGGCACGGACGACACCGAGTACGCGATTTTCTCGGGGCTGCTCCTCGCCCGGTACGGCTCCGGGCTCACCGTGGCGCAGGTGGAGGCGGCCTGGCACCAGTGGATCGCCGACCGGGACGAGGGCCCGTTCCGCGGCGCGGGTTTCAGCGAGCGCGGCACGCTGGAGAACCTCCGGCGCGGGCTCGCGGCCCCGATCTCCGCACAGCACCGGCACGCGTGGAGCGACGGCCTCGCGATGCGCGCCGCGCCCTTCGGCGTCTTCGCCGCGGGCCGCCCCGCCGAGGCGGCCCGGCTCGTGGCGATCGACGGCTCGGTCAGCCATGACGGGGAGGGCATCTACGGCGGTCAGGCGGTGGCCGCGGGCGTCGCGGCGGCGATGGCGGGGGCGCCCACCGTGGCGGTCGTGGCCTCCGCGCTCGCTGTCGTGCCCGACGACTCGTGGACCGCGCGCTCCCTGCGACGCGCGGTGGCCGTCGCACACCGCGGCGAGCGGGCGGTCCGCCGGGCCGTCGTCATCGGCGGCTACCCCTGGACGGATCTGGCTCCTGAGGCCGTTGCGCTGGCCTTCGGCGCGTACGCGGCGGCCGACGGCGCGTTCGTCCAGGCGGTGCTGACCGCGGTCAACATGGGCCGCGACGCCGACACCACGGCGGCCGTCGCGGGCGCCCTGGCCGGCGCCACGTGCGGGATCTCCGCGATCCCCGCGGACTGGGCGACCGCCATCGGCCCGGCCAGGGGGACGTGCCTGCCCTCGATGAAGGGCCACCACGTTCTGGAGGTCGCGGACCTGCTGACACCGGAGGACCGCCCGGCGGGGCGAACGAGGGGCGGCGGGTTGGGGCGGTGGCTGGGGGCGGGGGTGAGGTCGGGGGCTGGGGCGGGGTCTGGGGCTGGATCTGGTGCTGGGGCTGCGGCTGGGTTGGAACCGGGGGCGGGGTCCGGGGCTGGCTCTGGGGCTGGGTTGGGGTCGGGGGCTGGGTCCGGGACCGGGGCTGGATCTGGATCTGGGTTGGGGCCGGTGGCTGCCGGGTCCGGGGCTGGGTTGGGGCCGGTGGCGGGGTCCGGGGCTGGGTCTGCGGCTGGGTTGGGGGCGGGGCGCCGGGATCCGGGCGGTTTCCATGGGCGCGGTGCCGATCAGGGTCGTGGCGTTCGTGACGAGCGGGGTCGTGACGAGCGACGCCGCGACCATCGAGATCGTGAAGTTCAGGTCCGCGGTGATCAGGCCCACGGTGATCAGGTCCGCGGTGATCAGGCCCGCGGTGATCAGGCCCACGGTGATCAGGCTCGCGGTCATCAGGCCCACCGTGATCAGGCCCACGGTGATCAGGCTCGCGGTCATCAGGCCCACCGTGATCAGGCCCAGGGTGATCAGGTCCACGGTGATCAGCTCCGCGGTGATCAGGCCCGCGGTGATCAAGTTCTTGACGGGGCCCGCGAGGAGCCCCGCCGCCCTCCTGATCCTCACCCTGCCCACGGCGGTCCGGTGGCCATGGGCGAAGCCGACGAGGGAGCGGCTCCATGACCGACATGGGCGTACCGACCGGGCCCAGAGGCCGCCACCACCCGCCCGAGGGCGACACCCGCCACGCGGGCACGACACCGGCGACACCAGAGGCGGACGGCTACGTACCCGACGGCGAGGCCGCGTCCCCCGGCGGCCCGGCGGGCCCACGCCGCGCACCGGACGACGGCACCCACGTCACGGACGGCGCCCCAGACCCCGACGGCGACCTCGCCCCGGAAGGCAAGCCCGCCGGGCCACGCCACGCCCCGGCCGATGCCGTCCCCGTCACGGGCATCGCCCCGGCCATTGACCGCGCCTCCGTCCCGAACGTCGCCCGGCCCCCCGTCCGCCGTATCGAAGGCCTCCTGCTCGGCCTCGCCGCAGGCGACGCCGCCGGGTGGCCGGCCGCTCGGCATCGGGCCGCTCGGATGCCCGAGTGGACGCGGCGGCTGACGCGGGAGCTGGACACCTTCGCCGAGGAGAACGCGACCACCACGCTGCCCGTCCCCATCGCGCTCAACCAGCCCCCGGAGCCCCTCCGCCTCGGCCCCTCGGACGACGCCGAGTGGGCCGCGTTCGCTGCCGGGGCCGTGCTGTGCGCGGCCGACAGCAGCGCCCTCGGCGACCTCGGCAGCGGGCGCCGGATGCGCGCCGCCATCGACCTGTCCTGGAACGCCCTCGCCAGCGAGGTCGCCGCCGCCGCCGACCGCGCACCCGAGGTCGAGTCGGCCGTGCTCCAGCTGCGCGCCCGCATCTCCGTACGGGCCGGCCTCGGCAACCTCGCGACCGGACTGCGCCCGCCCGCCACGGGCCACGACAACCCGCACTACTTCGACGACGCGGCCTGCGTACGCGCCTGCGTGCTCGCCGTCGCCCACCCCGGCGACCCCGAGGAGGCCGCTGACCTCGCCGAGTTCGACGCCCGCTACACCCAGGACGGCGACGGCGTGCACGGCGCCCGCGCCATGGCCGCCGCGGTCGCCGCCGCGCTCGGCGGCGCGGACGTCGACACCTGCGTGGACGCGGCGCTCGCCCAGCTGCCCGAGCCCACGGAGGTCGGCCGCAACGCGCGCCACGCCCTGAAGCTCGCCGGCGACGCCGACAGCGCCTTCGGCCTCGTACCGCTCCTGGAGCACCAGATCGTCGACCACGTCTACAGCTACGGCATCGCGGCCGCCGAAACCGTCCCCGTCGCCCTCGCCCTCGTCAGCGCCGCCCGCGGCCGGCTGCAGGAGGCCGTGCCCGCGGCCGCGTGCCTGTCGCGCGTCGCCGACTCGGCCCCCGCCCTCGCCGGCGCCCTGGCCGGCGCGCTCGGCGGAGGCGACGCCGTGCCGCCCGCCTGGCGCGACGCCTGCCGCACCCTCCCCGGCTGTGCCCTCCCCCGCCTCACCGGCACCGACCTCGTGGAACTCGCCGAACACCTGGCACACACGGAATTGACCACCACGGAGGGATGATTCACACATGCAGGACATCAGTGACGTAACAGACGGCGTAACCGGTGACGTGACCGGTGATGTGACCGGTGACGTGACCGGTGACGTGACCCTGGAGGAAAGGATCTCCGGTTGCCTCGTCGGCGCGGCCGTCGGCGACGCGCTCGGCGGCCCCGTCGAGGGCTACTCCCCCGAGCAGATCGTGGAGCGCCACGGCGGCCGCGTACACGGCATCGTGGGCCCCTGGCACGGCGACGACTGGCGCACCGCCCGCCACATCGCCCCGTACCACAAGGGCGACGGGCACATCACCGACGACACCCTGATGACACACGCGCTGGTGCGCGTCTACGCCACCGTCCGCGACCACCTCGACGCCTACGCGGTCGCCGAGCACCTGGTCCCCGAACTGATCAGCCGTCCCGTCTGGATCCCGGAACTGGAGGCCGAGGCGCTCCCCCTCCAGCGGATCTTCCTCGCCGAGAAATGGCTGGTGGCGCGGCTCCACTACGGTCATGTGGATCCCCGCGAAGCGGGCAGCGGCAACATCGTCAACTGCGGTGCGGCGATGTACATGGCCCCGGTCGGCCTGGTCAACGCGGCTGATCCGCGGGGCGCGTACGCGGAGGCGATCGACGTCGCCGGCGCGCACCAGTCGTCGTACGGGCGCGAGGCCGCGGGCGTCTTCGCGGCCGCCGTGGCCGCGGCCTGCCGGCCCGGCGCGACGCCCGCGTCGGTCGTCGACACGTGCCTCGCCCTCGCGAAGGACGGCACGCGCGCAGCCATCGAGGCGGTGTGCGAAGTGGCCGCCCGTCACACGGAGTTCGAGTCCGCGCTGGCGCCGCTGCGCGCGGCGGTCGAGCCGTACGACACGGTCGGCGCCGACTACCGCGCGCCCTCGCTCGGCGCCCGCCGCCCCTCGCGGCTGCACGCCATCGAGGAACTGCCGATCGCGCTCGGGATGCTGGTCGTGGCCGCCGGCGACTACCGCCAGGCGGTCCTGGGCTCGGTCAACTACGGCCGGGACTGCGACTCGATCGCCACGATGGCGGGCGCGCTCGCCGGCGCGCTGGGCTCCGAAGTACCGGACGAGTGGGCGAAGGCCGTGGCCGAGGCCAGCCGCCTGGACCTGCACGCACCGGCGCGGACACTCGCGGAGGTGACCCGCGAGGTCTTCGCCCGCGACGTACGCCGCCGCCGCGCCCACGAGGCCGCGTTCGCGCAGATCGCAGGCCTCCGATGACGGGCGTCCCGCCCCGGAAGCCGGGCAGCCCGGCGCTGCGCCTCACCTGGGTCCAGCCCGAGGACCTGCTCGGCCACGAACTGCGACAGGCCGCGGAGGACGGCCGCGAGGCCTCACCCATCGCGGCCCGCTGGCGAGTTGCGGGCGGCCGGGAGGCCCCGCTCCGCGCGGGAGCGTCCCCGGATCCGGCGCCCACACACCTTCGGGCACTGGCAGAGCAACTCCTGGCGGAACTGGCCGCACTGCCATCACGGTTGGCAGGAACTGAGCCAACAGACCTGGACGACATCAGGGCCGCATGCGCCGTCACGAACGCTGTGGGCAGTCGTTCCTCCCCCAATGCCTCAAGGGCCTGGGGGGACCCCCAGGGCGATGGGGGTAGCTCCCATGCCCTTGAGGCAATGGGGGAGGGTGGGCACAGCGGACCCCAGCCACTCACAAGGGGGCCTGGGGGTGTTCCCCCCCACGCGGCGGAGCCGCATATCGACTCGGCGGGAAGGGGCGGGCTCGGGGAGGAAAAACCCCCACCCCCGGCCGACCTCCTCCCCCGCCTCGAAGCCGCCTGGCTCGGCAGAGCCACCGGCTGCCTCCTGGGCAAGCCGGTGGAGAAACTCCCCCTGAAAGGGATCCGAGCCCTGGCCCGGGCAACGGGCAACTGGCCCCTGACCACCTGGTTCACGGCCCAGGGCGTCCCCGACGCCCTGACCCGCACATACCCCTGGAACCGCCGCTCCGCAGCAACCTCCCTCGCCGAGAACATCGACGGCATGCCCGAGGACGACGACCTCAACTACCCCCTGCTCAACCTCCTGCTGCTCCAGCGGTACGGCCCCGCCTTCACCACCACGGACGTGGCCCGCCTCTGGCTCGACCAACTCCCAGCCGCCCGCACGTTCACCGCCGAACGCATCGCGTACCGCAACCTCCTCGACGGCATCGAGCCACCGCACACGGCCCGCCACCGCAACCCCTTCCGGGAGTGGATCGGCGCTCTCATCCGCGCCGACGTGCACGGCTGGACGCACCCGGGCGACCCGGCCGCCGCGGCCGAGCAGGCGCACCGCGACGCGGTGCTCACGCACACCGCGAACGGCGTGTACGGCGCCATGTTCGCCGCCGCCGCGATCGCCGAGGCGGCGGGCGGGCGAAGCGACGTCCACCAGTGCCTGCACGCCGGGCTGACCGTCGTACCGGCGGACTCCCGCCTGGCCCGCGCCGTACGCCACGGCATTCAACTCGCCCAAGACGAGGGCGACTTCGACGCCGTGGTCGACCGGCTGCACGCCACCTACGGCACGTACCACTGGGTGCACGTCATCCCCAACGTCGCCCTGCTCGCCGCCGCGCTGACCCACGCGGACGGCGACTTCACCGGCTCCATCTGCCGGGCGGTCGCCGGCGGCTGGGACACCGACTCGAACGGCGCGACCGCCGGTTCACTGGCCGGGTTGCTCGCGGGCCGCCCAGATGCACTACCCGAGCGCTGGACGGCCCCGCTCAAGAACCGCCTCGCCACGTCCGTCGCCGGCTTCGACGGCATCGGCTTCGACACCCTTGCCCAGCTCACGCACGCCCAGCTGACCCACGTCCGGCCGGCGCACGCCAAGCTCACCCACGCCGAGGTCGGCCACGTACAACTCACGGACTCCCCACACACCACCCAAACCCGCGTCACCTACCGGGAGGCACGTCACCCATGACCCAGATCGTCGTGTTCGGCAGCGCGAACATGGACCTCGTCGCCTACGTCGCGAAGGCCCCGCAGCGCGGAGAGACCGTCACGGGACGCGAGTTCCGGGCGCTACCCGGCGGCAAGGGCGCCAACCAGGCGGTGGCCGCGGCCCGTGCGGGCGGCACGGTGTCGATGATCGGCGCGGTGGGCGCCGACGCCTACGGCACGCAGCTGCGCGCCACGCTCGAGCACTCGGGCGTGGACACCGACCTCCTGCGCACCGCGGAAGGCCCGTCCGGCATCGCGCACATCGTCGTCGACGACGAGGGCGGCAACGCCATCGTCGTCATCCCCGGCGCCAACGGCACCGTCACATCCCTCGCCCCGGGCGACGAGGCCGTCATGGCCCTCGCCGACCTGCTGCTCCTGCAACTGGAGATCCCCTTGGAGGGCGTACTGGCCGCGGCCGAGGCCGCGCGCAGCCACGGCGTACGCACCGTCCTCACCCCCTCGCCCGTCCAGCCCCTGCCGCCCGGGCTCCTCGCCGCCACCGACCTCCTCGTACCGAACGAGCACGAGGCCGCCGCGCTCACCGGCGTCACCGACCCGTACGAGGCGGCGGACGCCCTGCTGGAGCAGGTGCCGGAGGTCGTGGTCACGCTGGGTTCGTCGGGCTGCCTCTACGCCTCCCGGGGCGGCGACAAGATCACCGTCCCTGCTCCCCATGTGACGGCCGTGGACTCGACCGGCGCGGGCGACGAGTTCGTCGGCTCCCTGGCCGTGGCCCTGGGCGAGGGCAGGACGATGCCCGATGCCCTGGCCTGGGCGTCGTCCGCTGCCGCGCTCTCGGTCCAGCGGCTGGGAGCGTCGGCCGCCATGCCCTGCCGTGGCGAGATCGACGAACTGGCCGTGCACGAGGAGCAGGAGCAGCATGAACAGCAGGACAAGCAGGGCGAGCACCTCTCATGAACTCCGCAGCCGACACCGGCGTGCACGCCGGAACAGCGCAGCCGGTCACCGGGACGCAGCAACCCGCCGGCGCTGGATCGCCGCCGCCTCTCACCGGCCTCCGCGTACTCGACATCGCGACCCTCTTCGCCGGGCCGCTGGCCGCCACCCTGCTCGGCGACTTCGGCGCCGAGGTGATCAAGGTCGAGCATCCCCGCAGACCCGACCCGTCCCGCGGCCACGGCCCGTCGAAGGACGGAATCGGCCTGTGGTGGAAGCTGCTCGGCCGCAACAAGCGCACGATGACCGCCGACCTGTCCACGGCTGGCGGCCGCGAGACACTCCTGCGCCTGGCCGCCACCGCGGACGTCATCGTCGAGAACTTCCGCCCGGGCACGCTGGAGCGCTGGGGCCTGGGCTGGGAGGAGCTGTCGGCGGTCAATCCGCGGCTGGTTCTGGCGCGGGTCACGGGCTTCGGCCAGTTCGGCCCGTACGCGCACCAGCCCTGCTTCGGCACCCTCGCGGAGGCCCTGAGCGGCTTCGCCGCCGTCACCGGCGACCCGGACGGCCCGCCGACCCTGCCCCCGTTCGGCCTCGCCGACTCGATCGCGGGCATCACGACGGCGTACGCGGTGATGACGGCCCTGAGGTCCCGCGACCACACCGGCCGCGGCCAGGTCGTCGACATGGCGATCATCGAGCCGATCCTGACCGTGGTGGGCCCGCAGCCGCTCTGGTACGACCAGCTGGGGCACGTCCAGCCCCGGACCGGCAACCGGTCGGCGAACAACGCACCGCGCAACACGTACCGCACGTCCGACGGGCACTGGGTCGCCGTCTCCACCTCTGCGCAGTCCATCGCGGAGCGCGTGATGCATCTGGTGGGCCGGCCAGAGCTGATCTCCGAGCCCTGGTTCGCGACGGGCGCGGACCGGGCCCGCCACGCCGACGTCCTCGATGAGGCGGTCGGCACGTGGATCGCCCGGCGCAGCCGCGACGAGGTGCTCGAGGCCTTCGAGAAGGCGGAGGCGGCGGTCGCTCCCGTCCAGGACGTACGCGACATCATGGACGACCCGCAGTACGCGGCCCGCGATGCGCTCACGACCGTGGACGACCCGGAACTCGGGCCGCTGCGCATGCAGAACGTCCTCTTCCGCCTCACCGAGACCCCGGGCGGCATCCGCTGGGCGGGCCGGCCGCACGGTGCGGACACGGACGCCGTCCTGACGGAACTGGGCCTGACGGAACAGGAGATCGCGACCCTGCGCTCGGAGGGTGCCGTATGAACCGCACGAACGGCATGAACGACATGCACGGGGTGCACGGCATGGACGGCATGCATGGCATGCACGGCATGGACGGCAGCGACGGCATGCGGGGCACCGCCGCTTGGCCGCCCGCCCCGCCACCGCTGACCTGGCTGTACGCCCCCGGAGACCGGCCCGACGTGGCGGCGAAGGCCCTTGCATCCGGCGCCGATGTCGTCGTGATCGACCTGGAGGACGCGGTGGCCCTGCACCGCAAGGAGTACGCGCGGGCGGCCACCGCAGAGCTGCTCTCCGTACGACATCACGTCCCGGTCCATGTCCGGATCAACACGCTGGACAGCCCCTTCGCCGAGGCCGACATCCGGGCCGTCGCCGCCCTGCCCGGACTCTCCGCGCTGCGGCTGCCGAAGATCACGTCCCCGGACGACGTCGTACGCATCGCGGAACTCGCCGCGCCAGCGGAGGGCGGTGCCCTCCCGCTCTACGCCCTCCTGGAATCCGCCCTCGGCGTGGAGCGCGCCTTCGCCGTGGCCAGCGCCCATCCGGCGCTGCGCGGCATCGCGCTCGGCGAGGCCGATCTCCGGGCGGACCTGGGGGTGCTGGACGACGCCGGGCTCGACTGGGCGCGCGGCCGTATCGTGCTGGCGGCGCGCGCGGCGGGGCTCGCGCCGCCCGCCCAGTCCGTGTACCCGGACGTACGCGACATCGAGGGGCTCGCGGCCTCCTGCGCCCACGGCCGCGCCCTGGGGTTCCTGGGCCGCATGGCGATCCACCCGCGCCAGCTCGCGGTGATCAAGCGGTCGTACCTCCCGTCCCCGGCGGAGATCGCATCAGCGGAGGAGATCCTCAAGAGCGCCACGTCGGACTCCGGAGCCCTGGCCCTCCCGGACGGCCGCTTCGTCGACCCGGCAATCGTGGCCTGCGCGCACCGGACACTGGCACTGGCCCAGCACGCGGACTGACCGGCCCGGCCGTCCGGGTCCCGGACGGCCGGGACGCGGACGCCCGCTTCGCCCGACCCGCAATCGGGGCCTGCGCCCACCGCACACTGAAGCTGGCGCAGCACGTGGCTGAGCGGCCCGGAGGGCCGGGCCGCCCGGTGGCCCGGCAGGTCCCGTTCTGCCGCCGACCCCTGCTCGGCTCAGGCCCAGCGTGATCCCGTCCCGTCCTGCCCGCGTCCACGCCCGGACCGGCCCCTACGGCTGCACGGCGAGGTGGACGGCCCTGGACCGGGGCCGCACACGACGGGGCCGCCGGACATCTCGTCCGGCGGCCCCGTGTGCGTACTCGGTACGTACAGGCCCCGCTCGTCGTGCTCGCGGCCCCGTCAGCTCTTCTTGGCCGCCCCGGCCTCGTCCTTGTCCTCCGCGGAGACCGACGGCTCAGGTACGGCGGCGTCCTCCGGGGCTTCCGACGCCTTCTCGGAGTCCCGCCGAGCGTCGCCGGCCGACTCCTTCTCACTCTCAGTGGAGGCCTTCCCGCCCTCGTCAGAGGTGCCCTCCTCGGTGGCCTTCTCGCCCTCGTCGGAGCCCTCAGCGCCCGGTTCCACGATCTCCTCGCGTCCCGGCCGCCGCTTCGACGAGATCACCATGTAGATCACCGCGAGCAGGAAGACGGTCATCGCGGTCCAGTCGTTGAGCCGCAGACCGAGGATGTGGTGCGCCTCGTCGACGCGCATGTACTCGATCCAGAAGCGGCCGACGCAATACGCGGCGACGTACAGCGCGAAGGCCCGCCCGTGCCCGAGCTTGAAGCGCCGGTCGGCCCAGATGACGAGCAGCGCGACGCCGATGCACCACAGCGACTCGTAGAGGAACGTGGGGTGGTACGTGCCGGGGATCCGGCCGTCCTCGGACGACGTGATCTCCAGCGCCCACGGCACATCGGTGGCCCGGCCGTACAGCTCCTGGTTGAACCAGTTGCCCCAGCGGCCGATCGCCTGGGCGAAGGCGATGCCCGGCGCGATCGCGTCGGCGTACGCCGGGAGCGGGATGCCCCGCCGCCGGCAGCCGATCCAGGCGCCGAGCGCGCCGAGCGCGATGGCGCCCCAGATGCCGAGGCCGCCCTCCCAGATCTTGAAGGCGTCGACCCAGTTCCTACCCTCGCTGAAATACAGCTGGTAGTCGGTGATCACGTGGTACAGACGCCCGCCGACCAGGCCGAACGGCACCGCCCACACGGCGATGTCGGCCACGGTGCCGGCCCGCCCACCGCGGGCGATCCACCGTTTGTTGCCGAGCCATACGGCCACGAAGACACCGATGATGATGCAGAGCGCATAGCCGCGCAGCGGAATGGGGCCGAGGTACAGCACACCGCGCGACGGGCTGGGAATGAAGGCAAGGTCCATGGCAAGGTCGACGCTACCGTGCCGGACGGGAGTCGCGGCAACCCACCGGGCTACGGGTCCATAACGCCGGTCCGTCACGTCGGTGTCCACTGACACCGGTCCGTGCCGGGCGGGCCGGCACGGACGTGTCGCTGCGGCCTCGGCCAGACGTGCCGCCGGGGCCTCGGCTAGGCCTTGGCGGCCTCCTCCACCATCTGCTTCAGCTTGTCCGGCGTCAGCGGGTTCTGCTGGTCGCCGTAGACGTTCTTGCCGTTGAGCAGGATGGTCGGGGTGCCCCCGAAGCCTCCGGCCTCGAAGGCCTGGTTGGACTTGGCGACCCAGCTGTTGTGGGTGCCGTCGTTCACACACTTCTCGAACGCGGGGGTGACCAGCCCGTCCACCTTGCGTGCCAGCTCGATCAGCTTGCTGTTGTCGGCGAAGGCGTCGTCCGTCTCCACGGGCTGGTTCTCGAAGAGCACGTCGTGGTACGCGGTGAACTTGCCGGCGTCCTGGGCACAGGCCGCCGCGTTGGCCGCGCGGAGGGAGCCGCTGCCGCCCATGTTCTTGTCGATGAGCGTGGCCAGGCGGTACTCGACGCGGAGCTTGCCCGCCTCGGTCAGCTCATGGATCGTCGAGCGGTACGTGTCCTCGAAGTTCTTGCAGGCCGGGCAGCGGAAGTCCTCCCAGACCGTGAGCGTCGACTTGGCGGTGCCCTGGCCCACGGGGATCACCAGACTGTCCTGGCCCGACGCGCCGGTGGGCGCCGCGACGGGGCCCGAGGTGTCGGTCTTGTCATCGCCGGAGTTCGCGGCGATCACTCCGATCACGGCGGCCAGAGCCAGCACGCACACCACGGTCGCCCCGACGATCAGCGTCCGGCGCCGTCTCTCCCGCGCCTTCTGCCGCTCTCGCTCGACCGCAATCCGCTCGCGTGCGGTGCGCTTTCCCTCACGGTTCTTGTCACTCACACACCGCCAAACGAACCGGGGAGGCACCAGCGTGCCTCCCCGGTCCCAGGACCACCCAAACGGGTTATGCACCCTTAGGGGCGATTCGTACGGAGGGGTCACCTCGTACGGGTCACCGGCCCGCGTGACCGGTCAGAGCTTGCCGCGCCGCCAGGTGACCGCCGCGGCTACGCCTTGCCGCGTCGTACGCCCTCCGCGAGCGCACCCGCGAGCGCACGGACCGCCTCGACGCCCGCCGCGTCGTCCTCCGCGTCCAGCATCCGCTTGACGAACGCGGAACCGACGATGACGCCGTCGGCGAAGCCCGCGACCTCCGCGGCCTGCTCGGCGTTCGACACGCCGAGTCCGACGCAGACGGGCAGGTCGGTGGTGGCACGGGTGCGCCGTACGAGGTCCTGCGCCTGTGCGCCCACCGACTCGCGGGTGCCCGTGACACCCATCAGCGAGGCCGCGTAGACGAAGCCCGAGCCCGCCGCCGTGATCTTCGCGAGCCGCTCGTCCTTGCTGCTCGGCGCGACGACGAAGACCGTGGCGAGGCCGTGCTTCTCGGCGTGCTCGCGCCAGATCGCGGACTCCTGGACGGGCAGGTCGGGCAGGATGCAGCCGGCACCGCCCGCCTCGGCGAGCTCGGCGGTGAAGCGCTCGATGCCGTAGCGGTCGATCGGGTTCCAGTACGTCATGACGAGCACCGGCTTGCCCGTGGCCTCGTATGCCTCGCGCACCGTGCGCATGACGTCCGCGATCTTCACGCCGCCGCGCAGCGCGATGTCGTCCGCGGTCTGGATGACCGGACCGTCGAGCACGGGGTCGCTGTGCGGCAGCCCCACCTCGACGACGTCGGCGCCGCCGTCGAAGACGGCCTTGATCGCCTCGATGCCGCCGTCCACGGTCGGGAAACCGGCCGGGAGGTAGGCGATGAGAGCGGACCGGCCCTCGGTCTTGGCGGCCGCGAGGGTGTCGCTCAGCAGTTGGCGCTTTCCACCGATGAATGCAGTGCCGCTCACTTCGCGTCCCCCCGGATCTCGGCGACCCCGCCGTTCGCGTCCGCCTCGACGGCCGCGTCGACCGCGGCCTGGTCCTTGACCTCGTTCCGGTCGTACAGCCCGAAGTAGCGGGCGGCGGTGTCCATGTCCTTGTCGCCGCGCCCGGACAGGTTGACGATGATCAGCCCGTCCTTGCCCAGTTCCCTGCCGACCTCGAGAGCCCCGGCGAGCGCGTGGGCGCTCTCGATGGCCGGGATGATGCCCTCCGTCTGCGACAGCAGGCGCAGCGCCTGCATCGCCGCGTCGTCGGTGACGGCGCGGTACTCGCCGCGACCGCTGTCCTTGAGGTAGGCGTGCTCGGGCCCGATGCCCGGGTAGTCGAGTCCGGCGGAGATCGAGTACGGCTCGGTGATCTGGCCTTCCTCGTCCTGAAGGACGTACGACCGGGAGCCGTGCAGGATGCCGGGCTCGCCCGCGGTGAGGGTGGCCGCGTGCTCACCGGTGTCGATGCCGTGGCCTGCGGGTTCGCAGCCGACCAGGCGTACCGACTCGTCGGGGATGAAGGCGTGGAACAGGCCGATGGCGTTGGAGCCGCCGCCGACGCAGGCGACCGCGGCGTCGGGCAGCCGCCCGGCCCGCTCCAGGATCTGGCGGCGGGCCTCCACGCCGATGACGCGGTGGAAGTCGCGCACCATCGCGGGGAAGGGGTGCGGTCCGGCCACGGTCCCGAAGAGGTAGTGGGTGTGGTCGACGTTGGCGACCCAGTCGCGGAAGGCCTCGTTGATGGCGTCCTTCAGCGTCCGGGAACCGGACTTCACGGCGATGACCTCGGCGCCGAGCATGCGCATGCGGGCGACGTTGAGGGCCTGCCGCTGGGTGTCGATCTCACCCATGTAGATGGTGCACTCGAGCCCGAACAGCGCACAGGCGGTGGCCGTCGCGACGCCGTGCTGGCCGGCGCCGGTCTCGGCGATGACGCGCGTCTTGCCCATCCGCTTGGTGAGCAGGGCCTGGCCGAGCACGTTGTTGATCTTGTGTGAGCCGGTGTGGTTCAGGTCCTCGCGCTTGAGGAACACTCGGGCGCCGCCCGCGTGCTCGGCGAACCGCGGCACCTCGGTGAGCGCGCTCGGGCGCCCCGTGTAGTTCACGAGCAGGTCGTCCAGCTCGCGGGCGAACTCCGGGTCGGACTTCGCCTTCTCGTACTCGACGGCGACCTCGTCCACGGCGGCGACCAGCGCCTCCGGGATGAACTTGCCACCGAACGCGCCGAAGTACCCCTCGGCGCTGGGGACCTGACCCTCCGGGTCGGGAATGAAGAACTCGCTGGGCATGCGAACCTCGCAGGGGCGTTGTGCCCCGTCTCTCGGGTTGACGATGATCACGGTAGCGCTGCCGCGCGCTTTGGCCGCCGTGGGCGCCGTCCTTCCGCCCGCCCGCCTGTGGGCATGCGTTCCTCCCCCAGTGCCTTAAGGGCCTGGGAGGTATCCCCAGGGCGGAACGATTGCCCACGACGGGACGACGTCCCGCCCGGGCTCGACAGAGGGGGCGCTGTCTCAGACGGCTAGGCGCGGCGCCCGGCAAGGGCGCGCGGCGCGGCCGCGCCATCGCATGCCGTTGACCTGCCCGGGCTCGTCGCCGATCACATAGCGCACACGCCGCCCGTGCACCCTCCGGGCCGGCGCCCGGCAGCCACGCGGCCGACAGCCGCGGGCAAGGCGCGCGTACGGGTCACGGGGCGCCGCCGCGACCCCGCCTGACCGCGCGCAGGCGACGGCACCGGCCGAGCAGGGGCTCGTCCGGTGCCGGGCTGCGACGCGGCTGACGGTCACGGTCGGGGTCAGCCCCTGCCGTGCCGCAGCGCGGGGTGCGCCCCCGCGGCGACCAGGTCGGCGACCGCCGTCTTCGGGTCCTTGCCGGTGACCAGCGACTCGCCGACCAGGACGGCGTCGGCACCGGCGTTCGCGTAGGCGATCAGGTCGTGCGGGCCGCGGACGCCGGACTCGGCGACCTTGACGATCGAGTCGGGGATCTCGGGCGCGACGCGCTCGAAGGTCGACCTGTCGACCTTGAGCGTCTTCAGGTCGCGCGCGTTGATGCCGATGACCCGCGCACCCGCGTCGATCGCCCGCTCGGCCTCCTCCTCGTCGTGCACCTCGACGAGCGGCGTGAGCCCGATGGACTCGGCGCGCTCGATCAGCGACTCGAGGGCGGGCTGGTCCAGGGCCGCGACGATCAGCAGCGCGAGGTCGGCGCCGTACGCCCGGGCCTCCCACAGCTGGTACGACGTGACGATGAAGTCCTTGCGGAGCACCGGGATCTCGACCTTGGCCCGGACGGCCTCCAGGTCGGCGAGCGATCCGCCGAAGCGGCGCTGCTCGGTCAGGACGGAGATGACGGCCGCGCCGCCCGCCTCGTAGTCGGCGGCGAGCCCGGCCGGGTCGGCGATCGCGGCGAGGGCGCCCTTCGACGGGCTGGAGCGCTTGACCTCACAGATCACGTTGACGCCGTCGCCACGCAGCGCGGCGACGCCGTCCTTGGCCTGAGGAGCCTTTGCCGCACGCTCCTTGAGCTCGTCGAGGGTGACGCGTGCCTGCCGCTCCGCGAGGTCGGCGCGGACTCCGTCGATGATCTCGTCGAGCACACTCACGCGAGCGGCCCCCTTCCTGACGGTTGCGGCACTGAAGCTGTTCGAACTGACGCACCGGCATTCCGATGGTCACTTGCGATGGTATCCGCAGGAGGGCGAAGGCCCTGCATCGAGCGGACCTCGGTCCCACTACCTGGACATTCGCATGTTGATCAAGGGCGCAGCCAGCCACCGAAGGGCAGGTTCCGGACAACCGTGAACGCCAGGACCAGCACACCGATCCCCCAGAGCTGCACCGGCCGGAGATCGATCCGCGCCGGCCGCCCCCGCACCGCCCTGACGGCCCAGACCACCCACAGCACGGCGAAGAGCACATAGCCGGCGACGGCCAGCGCGTTGTCGCCGAAAGCGGTCGCGAAGTCGCCGTGCGCGAACGCGTGCGCACTCCGCAGACCACCGCAGCCGGGGCAGTAGATGCCGGTGAACCGGAACAGCGGACAGACCGGGTAGTGCCCGGGCTCATTGGGGTCGACCACACCGACGTAGGCGAAGGCGGCGACAACCGAACCGAGCACACCGACGGGCACGAGCAGGCGCCGGAGGGGGGTGGCCGGTGAGGGGGCGCCCTGCGGGCGAGGGGCCGGAATGGGGGTCGCCGGGGTGGAGGTGGCCGGGCTGAATGTGGCCGGGGTGGAGGTGGCCGGGCTGAATGTGGCCGGGGTGGAGGTGGCCCGGGCGGTGTGACCTGCTGCGGCCACATGGCCGGGTGGTACACCACGGCCCGCGGGGGCGTCATGGCCGGTGGGGGCGTCATGGCCGGCGGGTGCGGCATGGCCGGTGGGTGCGGCGTGACCGGTGGACGCGGCATGGCCGGTGGGTGCGGAGCGACCGGCGGGCACAGCGTGGCCGGTGGACGCGGCGTGAGCGGTGGACGCGGTCTGACCGGCGGGCGCGGCATAGCCGGCAGACGCGGCGTGACCGGCGGGCGCGGCATAGCCGGCAGACGCGGCGTGACCGGCGGGCGCAGCGTGACCGGCGGACGCGGCATGGCCGGCGGGCGCAGCGCGACCGGTGGGCGGTGTGCTCCGGGGTTCGGGATTCACGCGGGCATTGTCCCCTGGAGCGAGGCGGGCTCGCCCGCCGGAGTGCATCCTCGCCGGCTCAGCGGTATGCACCGGTACACGAAGGAGGCGGCGCCAGCGCGGAGCCGGTGCCGCCTCCTTCGTGCGGAGACTTCTCGATGCGGAGGATCAGGGAGCGTCAGCTCTCGGCCCGTGCGGCCTGGGGCTGCGGCCGCTTCTGGCCCAGACCGGCCGCGCTCATGGCGCCGCCGACGATCGCACCGGCGCCGATGATCACCATGCCGGCCCAGAAGCCCAGCGGGTTGGCCATGACCATGAAGGCACCCGCGACGCAGAAACCGATGAAGGCGATGATGACACCGGTCCACGCGGCCGGGGTGTGTCCGTGTCCGTGGCTGCCCGCCATTGCTTTGCTCCTCGTTGCTCTCGTTGCTGTGTGCGCGATACGCGGCTGTGTGCGTGACGTGCTACGCGGTGGTGAGCCGGACGCTCGGAACCCATTCTCCCGTACTCGCACATATGCCTGAGCCGCGGGGGTCCCGGACCTCCGGGCCCGAAGACCTCAGGGCCCAGGGACTTCCGGCCACGGGAACGGTCCGGCCCCGGACCCGGACCTGGGTTCATGCCTCACTGGTCAGGCCCGCCCCGGGTCCAAGCCGCACAGGTCCGGCCCGCCCCGCGTCCAAGCCGCACAGGTCCGGTCCGGCCCGGGTCCGACCGGGTTCATGCCTCGCGGGTCGGGTCCTCGCCGCGGTCGAGGGCCTTCCAGAGGTCCTCGGGCCGGTCGGGGTCGACGGCCGGGGCCTTACGGGGACGGGGCGTGCCGTCGCGCTCGTACCGGCCGGACATGGCGGGCCAGCCGCGGCCGTAGCGCAGCGCGAGCAGGCCCGCGAGGAGCAGGAGTGCGCCGCCGGCGGCCGCCACGTACGGCCATGCGGTGTGGGTCAGCGCATCCACGGTGGCGGCGGTGTTGCCGGACACCTCGGCGGCCTTCTCGTCGAGTGCCGAGCTGTCGCCGGCACCGAGCACGCACGCGGCGACGGTGCCCGCGCCGGAGAGCGCAAGGAGGACCGAGACGAGCATGCGGCCCGCGCGGCGCACCGCGAAGACCGCGACGAGGGCGGCGAGGCCCACTATCGCGAGCGCGGCCGGTACGCCGGTGACGTCGCTGCCCTTGGCCGTCAGCGGAAAGTCACCGCCCGCGACGGAGGCCGTGCCCCCGGCCCACTCCTGCCTGGAGGCGAGCAGGACGACAGCCGCGCCGACGGCGCCCAGCAGCAGTGCGGCTGCGAGGCTGCGGCGGCCGCTGCGGGCGGCGGAGGTCGCGGACGCCCCTTCACGGCCTTCGCGACGGGGCTGGGGAACTGCTGCAGAAGTCACCCGTCCACTATCCCCCACGCCCATCGGCGACCGACGGGGCGGGGTGCCGGTCCCCTGCCGGTGCGGCGCCCAACAGGGTCAGCGCCGCGCGTCGTAAGCGGGAGGCCGCCGTCCATGGGCCGGCGGAGGCGTTACCCGCCGTCGGGGTGCCGCTGCGGGCACCCTACGAAACAGCCGTGTCCAGCCGGTTCGCCGTGTGGACAGCGCGCAGCACCGCCGCCGCCTTGTTGCGGCACTCCGTGTCCTCAGCGACCGGGTCGGAGTCGGCGACGATGCCGGCGCCCGCCTGGACGTATGCCGTGCCGTCGCGAAGGAGCGCCGTGCGGATGGCGATGGCCGTGTCGGAGTCGCCGGCGAAGTCGAGGTAGCCGACGCAGCCGCCATAGAGGCCGCGGCGCGCGGGCTCGAGCTCGTCGATGATCTGCATCGCGCGGGGCTTGGGCGCGCCCGACAGGGTGCCCGCGGGGAAGCAGGCCGTGAGGACGTCGAAGGCCGTACGCCCCTCCGCGATCTGTCCGGTCACGGTCGACACGATGTGCATCACGTGCGAGTACCGCTCGATGGACATGAAGTCGACGACCTCCACCGAGCCGGGCTCGCACACGCGGCCGAGGTCGTTGCGGCCGAGGTCGACGAGCATCAGGTGCTCGGCGCGCTCCTTGGGGTCGGCGAGCAGCTCGTCCGCGAGCGCCTGGTCCTCCTGCGGCGTGGCACCGCGCGGCCGGGTCCCGGCGATGGGGTGCACCATCGCCCGGCCGTCCTCGACCTTCACCAGGGCTTCCGGGCTGGATCCGACGACGTCGAACCCCTCGAAGCGGAACAGGTACATGTACGGCGAGGGGTTGGTCGCCCGCAGCACGCGGTAGACGTCCAACGCGCTTGCCGTGCAGGGGGTTTCGAACCGCTGCGAGGGCACGACCTGGAAGGCCTCGCCCGCGCGGATGCGCTCCTTGATGTCCTCGACGGCGTCCTGGAAGTCCGGCCCGCCCCACAGCGCGGTGAACTCCGGCAGCTCGGACGGCGGGAGCGCCGCCGGGGGCTGGGCGATCGGCCGGGAGAGGTCCGCCTCCATGGCGTCGAGGCGGCCCACCGCGTCGGCGTAGGCCTCGTCGACGCCCGTGTCGAGGTCGTTGTGGTTGATCGCGTTGGCGATGAGCATGACGGTGCCGTCCCAGTGGTCCAGCACGGCCAGATCGCTGGTGAGCAGCATGGTCAGCTCGGGGAGCTTCAGGTCGTCGTGCTCGCCGGGGCCGATCTTCTCCAGGCGCCGCACGATGTCGTACCCGAGGTAGCCCACCATCCCACCGGTGAACGGCGGCATCCCGGCGCCGAGATCGTGCGGGGTGTGCAGCGCGTCGACGGTGGCGCGCAGGGCGGCGAGCGGGTCGCCCTCGACCGGTACGCCGACCGGCGGGGCGCCGAGCCAGTGGGCCTGACCGTCGCGCTCGGTGAGCGTGGCGGCGCTGCGTACGCCCACGAAGGAGTAGCGGGACCAGGAGCGGCCGTTCTCCGCGGACTCCAGCAGGAAGGTGCCGGGGCGCTCGGCGGCGAGCTTGCGGTAGAGCCCGACGGGGGTGTCGCCGTCCACGAGCAGCTTGCGGCTGACGGGGATCACGCGGCGGTCGGTTGCCAGCTTGCGGAACGTCTCGAGGTCCATGGCGGCCGACCTTACTGATTCAGAGGGAGGACATCGGCGTCGAAGCACGTACGGGCGCCCGTGTGGCAGGCGGCGCCGACCTGGTCGACCTTCACCAGCACGGTGTCGGCGTCGCAGTCGAGGGCGACGGACTTGACGTGCTGGAAGTGTCCGGACGTGTCGCCCTTGACCCAGTACTCCTGGCGGCTGCGCGACCAGTACGTGCACCGTCCCGTGGTCAGCGTCCTGTGCAGGGCCTCGTCGTCCATCCAGCCGAGCATCAGCACCTCACCGGTGTCGTACTGCTGGGCGATGGCGGGCAGGAGCCCGTCCGCGCTGCGCTTGAGGCGCGCGGCGATCTCCGGGTCCAGGCTGCTGGGAGGTGGCGTGCTGGTCATGAGTGCCATTGTGCGGGATGGGTACGACAACGCGGCGCGCCGTCCGCCCGGTGGACAGTCCCCGCGGGCGGCGGCGCCACGCGTGCGGGCGGTCGCGGGCCGCGCGATGCCGCAGCCCCCGGATCCGTCCGATACCGGCCCGCACGGCCCCATACCGTGGCACGCACCGGGGCGCGGCCGTACGCTGGCCCCATGTCGACCCATGCCAAGCGTGAACGACTGCTCCTCGCCGACCTGTTGGAGGCGGCCGGGCCCGATGCGCCCACCCTCTGCGAGGGCTGGCAGACCCGTGACCTGGCCGCGCACGTGGTGGTGCGCGAGCGCCGTCCGGACGCGGCGGGCGGAATCCTGATCAAGCCGCTGGCGGCCCGCCTGGAGCGGGTGATGGCGGAGTTCGCCGACAAGCCGTACGAGGAGCTGATCCAGCTCATCCGTACGGGCCCGCCGCGCTTCTCGCCGTACGCGCTGAAGCAGATCGACGAGGCGGCGAACGCCGTCGAGTTCTACGTCCACGCCGAGGACGTGCGCCGCGCCCAGCCCGACTGGACCCCGCGCGAGCTCGACCCGGTCTTCGCCGACGCCCTCTGGTCCCGCCTGGAGCGCTCGGCCCGCGTCCTGTGCCGCGGTGCGACGTCGGGCCTGGTCCTGCGCCGCCCGAACGGCCAGACGGCCGTGGGCAAGCGCGGCACGCCGGTCGTCACGGTCACCGGGGAGCCGGGCGAGCTGACGATGTTCGCGTTCGGCCGCCAGGAAGCGGCGAACGTGGAACTGGAGGGCGACAAGGACGCGATCGCGAAGCTGCACGAGACGAAGCAGCTGGGGATCTGATCCCCCGGCGAACCGCTACGCCTGCCGCCTGCGCCTGACCCCCTCGATCACTGCGTCATGTGCCAGCCGCTCGATCGGGACGCCCTGCTCCTCGGCCTCCGCATACAGTTCAGCGATTTCCTCGTCGGTGAATTCGATCGTGATCCCAGACATGCGAGGAGCCTAGGACCGGCGACACCTTGATCACTCTCGCGTTCACCGTCAGGGTGACGCCTCGAACTGCCGGAGGGGCGCCCGCGCTACCGCAGCGGATCGCGCGCGTTCTCAGCTCCGGACGTCCCGCTGGTCGAGCTCCTTGATCACCCTGGAGACAGTCGCGAAGTCGTCGTCCTTGTGCAGGACCGTGTGCCCGTGATGCACAGCTACGGCGCATACCAGGAGGTCAATGGCTCCCGCCGAGCGATGCTGCCCCCGTTGGGTGAGCTTGTACTGCGCCGTGTCCACCCAGCGCCAGGCGTTCTTCGGGGCCGGCGCCAACTGGCACAGGTCGTCCAGTTCCTCGGCGAGCTCGTCGCGGTGCGCCGGACCTGTCGCCGAGTAGAGGAACTCGGCGCGCGTCGCCTCGCACACGTGAAAGGCTCCCGCGGCGATGTAGCCCTCCCATGGGGACAGCGCGCCGGGCGTGCGGAACAGGTACCACATCGCCGAGGTGTCGAGGAGATACGTGATCACTCGAAGGCCGCCCGCCGGGCACGCTTGGCCGCCTCAAGGGCCGCCGCTGCCTGGTCGAACTCGCCCGCGGCGCCGCGCACGGCAAGCTTCTCTGCGGCCTCCAGTCGACGCACCCGGGCCACGTAGTCGCGCAGGGCCGCGTTGACCGTGTCCTTCTTGGTCTTGGAACCCATGAGCCGCATAGCCTCGGCCAGCGCCTCGTCGTCCAGATCGATCTGCGTGATGGACACGGGAAACCACCTCCTCATAGGCGATGTACATAGTCAGAATACATCGCCCACATAGCGGAGGGTAACGTCACCGCACGGGGTGCCCCGCCGCCCGCAACGTCTCCTTGACCTGCCCGATCCGCAGATCCCCGAAGTGAAACACCGACGCCGCCAGCACCGCGTCCGCGCCCGCCGCGATCGCCGGCGGGAAGTCGGCGAGCTTGCCCGCGCCGCCGGAGGCGATGACGGGGACGGTCACGTGCTTGCGGACGGCCTCGATCATCTCGATGTCGTAGCCGTCCTTGGTGCCGTCGGCGTCCATCGAGTTGAGCAGGATCTCGCCCGCGCCGAGTTCGGCTGCGCGGTGGGCCCATTCGACGGCGTCGATGCCGGTGCCTTTGCGGCCGCCGTGCGTCGTCACCTCGAAGCTCCCCGACGGGGTCCGGCGGGCGTCCACCGACAGGACCAGCACCTGGCGGCCGAACCGCTCCGCGATCTCGCGGATCAGGTCCGGGCGGGCGATCGCCGCCGTGTTGACGCCGACCTTGTCCGCGCCGGCGCGCAGCAGCTTGTCGACGTCCTCGGGGGTGCGCACGCCGCCGCCCACGGTGAGCGGGATGAACACCTGTTCCGCGGTGCGGCGCACTACGTCGTACGTCGTCTCGCGGTTGCCCGACGACGCCGTGATGTCCAGGAACGTGAGCTCGTCGGCGCCCTCGGCGTCGTACACCTTCGCCATCTCGACGGGGTCGCCCGCGTCGCGCAGGTTCTGGAAGTTCACGCCCTTGACGACCCGGCCGTTGTCCACGTCCAGGCAGGGGATGACTCGGACCGCCAGGGTCATGGCCTCAGGCTCCTCTGAAAGCTTCTAGTTCTACTTCGACCAGGATGCGCGAGTCGACGAAACCCTCCACGACCAGCATGGTCGCGGCCGGGCGGACGGAGTCGAAGAGCTCCTTGTGGGCCCGGCCCACTTCGTCCACGTCCCGTGCATGGGTCAGATACATACGCGTACGGATCACGGACTCGATGCCGAGCCCGAACTCGCCGATCGCTTCGAGTGCGTGCGAGAAGGCCACCTTGGCCTGCTCGTACGGGTCGCCCTCGCCGTACAGCACGCTGCCCTTGAAGGACGTCGTGCCGGCGACCAGGACGCGGTCGCCCGCCGCGACGGCGCGTGCGAAGCCGATGGAGTCCTCCCAGGGGGTTCCGCTCTGCACGCGCCGCACGGCATCGGACGTCATGACGCCACAGCCTCCAGGGCCTCTTCCAGGGTGAACGCCTTCGCGTACAGCGCCTTGCCCACGATCGCGCCCTCCACGCCCAGCGGGACGAGCTCGGCGATCGCCCGCAGGTCGTCCAGGGACGAGACGCCGCCGGAGGCCACGACCGGGCGGTCCGTGGCCGCGCAGACGTTCTTCAGGAGCTCCAGGTTGGGACCCTGCAGTGTGCCGTCCTTGGCGATGTCCGTGACCACGTACCGCGCGCAGCCCTCCTTGTTGAGGCGCTCCAGCGTCTCGTAGAGGTCGCCGCCGTCGCGGGTCCAGCCGCGGCCGCGCAGCGTCGTGCCGCGTACGTCGAGGCCGACGGCGATCTTGTCGCCGTGCTCGGCGATGACCTTGGCGACCCACTCGGGGGTCTCCAGGGCCGCCGTGCCCAGGTTGACGCGGGTGCAGCCGGTGGCGAGGGCGGCGGCGAGCGTGTCGTCGTCGCGGATGCCGCCGGAGAGCTCCACCTTGATGTCCATCGCCTTGGCGACCTCGGCGATCAGCGCGCGGTTGTCGCCCGTGCCGAACGCGGCGTCCAGGTCGACCAGGTGCAGCCACTCGGCGCCGGAGCGCTGCCAGGCGAGGGCGGCCTCCAGCGGGGAGCCGTACGAGGTCTCCGTACCGGACTCGCCGTGCACGAGGCGGACGGCCTGGCCGTCGCGGACGTCCACCGCGGGGAGGAGCTCGAGCTTCGCGGAAGCGGAAGAGGAAGACTTCGAGGGCATCAGAGGGTTCCGATCCAGTTCTTGAGCAGCTGCGCTCCGGCGTCGCCGGACTTCTCGGGGTGGAACTGCGTGGCCCACAGGGTGCCGTTCTCGACGGCCGCCACGAACGGCTTGCCGTGCGTGGACCAGGTGACGACCGGGGCGCGCATGGCCGGGTTCGCGGTCTCCATGGACCAGTCGTGCACGGCGTAGGAGTGCACGAAGTAGAAGCGCGCGTCCGCGTCCAGGCCCTTGAAGAGCTCGGAGCCGGCCGGGGCGTCGACCGTGTTCCAGCCCATGTGCGGGACGATCTCGGCCTGGAGCGGCTCGACGGAGCCGGGCCACTCGTCGAGTCCCTCGGTCTCGACGCCGTGCTCGATGCCGCGCGCGAACAGGATCTGCATGCCGACGCAGATGCCCATCACCGGGCGCCCGCCGGAGAGACGTCGGTCGATGATCCAGTCGCCGCGGGCCTCCTTCAGCCCCTTCATGCAGGCGGCGAAGGCTCCGACACCGGGGACGAGGAGCCCGTCGGCGTTCATGGCCTTGTCGAAGTCACGCGTTATCTCGACATCGGCGCCCGCGCGGGCGAGGGCACGCTCGGCGGAGCGTACGTTCCCGAAGCCGTAGTCAAAGACGACTACTCGTTTTGCAGGGGAGGTCGAAGGGGTCGCAGAAGTACTCAATTCCACACCTCCAGCCGGAGGACGCCCGACACGAGACACAACGCGGCGCCGATGGACAGCAGCACGATGAGGCTCTTGGGCATCTGCTGCTTGACGAAGGAGTAGATGCCGCCGAGAAGGAAGAGCCCGACGACGATCAGGACGGTGGAGAGTCCGTTCATGGGATTACAGCGCGCCCTTCGTGGACGGCAGGATGCCGGCCGCGCGCGGGTCGCGCTCGGAGGCGTAACGCAGCGCCCGCGCAAGGGCCTTGAACTGGCACTCCACGATGTGGTGCGCGTTGCGCCCGTACGGCACGTGGACGTGCAGGGCGATCTGCGCCTGGGCGACGAAGGACTCGAGGATGTGCCGCGTCATCGTCGTGTCGTACTCGCCGATCATCGGCGCCATGTTCTCGGGCTCGGTGTGCACGAGGTACGGGCGGCCGGAGAGGTCGACCGTCACCTGGGCGAGCGACTCGTCCAGGGGAACAGTGCAGTTCCCGAATCGATAAATCCCCACCTTGTCGCCGAGGGCCTGCTTGAAGGCGGCGCCCAGGGCGAGCGCGGTGTCCTCGATGGTGTGGTGCGAGTCGATGTGCAGGTCGCCCTCGGTCTTCACCGTGAGGTCGAACAGGCCGTGGCGGCCGAGCTGGTCGAGCATGTGGTCGTAGAAGCCGACCCCGGTCGACACGTCGACCTTTCCGCTGCCGTCGAGGTCGATCTCGACGACGACGGAGGTCTCCTTGGTGTTCCGTTCGACACGGCCTACGCGGCTCATGCGCTCTGCTCCTTCGGGGGTGTGGGGGTGTCCCCCACAAAACTCAGTAGTTCACGGACCGCGTCGAGGAACGCGTCGTTCTCTTCGGGGGTGCCGGCGCTGACCCGCAGCCACCCCGGTACTCCGTTGTCCCGGACCAGGACGCCCCGGTCGAGGATCTTCTGCCAGGCCGCGTGCGCGCCGCCGTCGCCCTCGAACCGCCCGAACTGGACGAAGTTGGCGTCGGACTCGACCACGTCGTAGCCGATGGCGCGCAGCTCGGCGACCAGCCGGTCGCGCTCGGCCTTCAGCTGCTCGACGTACTTCAGCAGCGTGTCGGTGTGTTCGAGCGCGGCCAGCGCGGTGGCCTGGGTGATGGCCGACAGGTGGTACGGCAGCCGTACGAGCTGGACCGCGTCCACGACCGCCGGGTGCGCGGCGAGATAGCCGAGGCGCAGCCCGGCCGCGCCGAACGCCTTGGACATCGTCCGCGAGATGACGAGGTTCGGCCGTCCTTCGAGCAGCGGCAGCAGCGAGTCGCCGTGGCTGAACTCGATGTACGCCTCGTCGACCACGACCATGGACGGCTTGGCCGCCTGCGCGGCCTCGTACAGCGCGAGGACCGTCTCGGGCGGGACCGCGTTGCCCGTGGGGTTGTTGGGCGTGGTGATGAAGACGACCTCGGGCCGGTGCTCGGCGATGGCCTTCTCGGCCGCGGCCACGTCGATCGTGAAATCGTCGTTCCGCGGTCCTGAGGTCCAGCCGGTGCCGGTGCCGCGGGCGATCAGCCCGTGCATCGAGTACGAGGGTTCGAAGCCGATGGCCGTGCGGCCGGGGCCGCCGAAGGTCTGCAGCAGCTGCTGGATGACCTCGTTGGAGCCGTTGGCGGCCCACACGTTCTCGAGACCCACCGGGTACTTGCCGGTGCGCGTCAGGTACTTGGCGAGCTCGGTGCGGAGCTCGACCGCGTCCCGGTCGGGGTAGCGGTTCAGGTTCCGCGCGGCCTCGCGCACACGCTCGGTGATCCGCTCGACGAGCGGCTCCGGCAGCGGGTACGGGTTCTCGTTGGTGTTCAGCCGGACCGGCACGTCCAGCTGGGGCGCCCCGTACGGGGACTTGCCGCGCAGCTCGTCCCGGACGGGCAGGTCGTCGATGCGTACGTCAGTCACTTGCTCTCCGGAACCTTCCATCCGAACCTCGCCTTCACCGCGGCGCCGTGCGCGGGCAGATCCTCCGCCTCGGCCAGCGTCACCACGTGGTGCGCGACCTCCGCGAGGGCGTCGCGCGTGTAGTCCACTATGTGGATGCCGCGCAGGAACGACTGCACGGACAGGCCCGAGGAGTGGCAGGCGCAGCCGCCGGTCGGCAGGACGTGGTTGGAGCCGGCGCAGTAGTCGCCCAGCGAGACGGGCGCCCACGGGCCGACGAAGATCGCGCCGGCGTTCTTCACCCGGTCCGCCACGGCTGCCGCGTCCGCGGTCTGGATCTCGAGGTGCTCGGCGCCGTACGCGTCGACGACCCGCAGGCCCTCGTCCAGGCCGTCCACCAGCACGATCGCGGACTGCTTGCCGCTCAGGGCCGGGACGATCCGGTCCTCGATGTGCTTGGTGGCGGCGACCTGCGGCTCCAGCTCCTTCTCGACCGCGTCCGCGAGGTCCGGGGAGTCGGTGACGAGGACGGCGGCCGCGAGCGGGTCGTGCTCGGCCTGGCTGATCAGGTCGGACGCCACGTGCGCCGGGTCGGCGGTGTCGTCGGCGAGGATCGCGATCTCGGTCGGCCCGGCCTCGGCGTCGATGCCGATACGCCCCGTGAAGTACCGCTTGGCCGCGGCGACCCAGATGTTGCCGGGTCCTGTGACCATGTTGGCCGGGGCACAGGACTCCGTGCCGTACGCGAACATGGCGACGGCCGTGGCGCCGCCGGCCGCGTACACCTCGTCGATGCCGAGGAGCGCGCACGCGGCGAGGATCGTCGGGTGCGGGAGGCCGCCGAAGTCTTTCTGCGCCGGTGAGGCGAGGGCCATGGACGGGACGCCTGCCTCCTGTGCCGGGACCACGTTCATGATCACGGAAGAGGGGTAGACAGCCCGGCCGCCCGGCGCGTACAGGCCGACGCGCTCGACCGGCACCCACTTTTCGGTCACCGTGCCGCCGGGCACGACCTGCGTGGTGTGTGTGGTGCGCCGCTGCTCACGGTGGACGATGCGGGCGCGCCGGATGGACTCCTCCAGGCCCGCGCGCACGGCGGGGTCGAGTTCGTCGAGGGCCCGCTTCAGCGCGGCCGCGGGGACCCGCACCTGGTCAAGGCGTACGCCGTCGAACTTCTCCGCGTAGTCGATCAGCGCCGCGTCGCCCCGATGATGCACGGCCTCGCAGATCGGACGCACCTTCTCGAGGGCGGCCGCTACGTCGAAGTCGGCTCGGGGCAGCAGGTCGCGCAGGGCGGGGCCCTCGGGAAGGGCGTCGCCGCGCAGATCGATTCGGGAGATCACATGGCCAATTCTCTCAGACCGGCGCCGGCGCCCGGACGCCTGTATCAGTGACTGATACGCAGGTCGGCATTCACTGATACGGATGATCCGCAGCTACCCGCACGTGCGGCCTGGCCGGGTCGGTACAGGCCCTCCGTATTCGCACACGAAATCGCCACTCCGGGCGTTCACCCGGTCACCGAGCGGGCATGACCGGTTGTACGAACCCACGAGTAGCTGAGGTTCCGGGCATACGGGGAGGAAGTAGAGACGTGGTCGACACCACGGGCACAGGCGAGCCGCCGGAGGGTCTCACAGACGTCGAGCGCGGGATGTGGCAGGCGTTCCGCAGCGGCGCGGTGTACGACCTGAGCAGCGGCGACCGGACCGTCGACGATCCGCACGGCGGTCACGCATGGGGCCCGGAGCGCAGTGTGCGGGCGCGGATCGTGTGCTGGCTGCTGCTGGACGGGCCGCCCGCGCTGGCCGGGCGGGTCTCCGCGCTGAAGCTGGTGGGGGTGCAGATCACGGACCTTCTCGATCTCGCGGGCGGGACGGTCGTCCCGTATGTCGAGATGAACGCGTGCCGGTTCGACAAGGAGATCCTGCTGCCGGAGGCCCGGTTCACCACGGTCCGGCTGGTCGACTGCTCGATCCCCCGGCTGGAAGCGGCCCGTGTGCACACGGAGGGCGATCTGCATCTGCCGCGGTGCCGCTTTCACAACGGGATACGTCTGACGGACGCCCAGATCGGCACGGATCTGCTGCTCAACCAGGCAGTCGTGCACCGGGACCGGCGCGGGCGTTCGATCATGGCGGACGGGCTGACCGTGGGCCAGGATCTGCAGGCCGAGATGCTTCAGGCGCACGGCGAGCTGAGCCTGCGCGGCGCGAAGGTCGGCGTCTCGCTGAGCCTGCGCGGCAGTCGGCTGGCCAACCCCGAGGGCCGCAGGGCGCTGAACGCCCCCCAGCTGACTGTGGAGCGCTCCCTCTATCTGACCCCGGCGGGCCTGGGCAATCCCGTGCTGACGAGCGGCACGACGCCGGCCCGCGGCACCCGGGTCCAGCACTTCGAGTGCCTGGGCGGGATCCGGCTCGACGACGGGCGGTTCGGTGACGCCGTCGACCTGGAACAGGCGCACTTCGTCATGGAGGACGATCAGGAGCTGTCGCTGCGCCGCATACAGACGCCCGAGCTGCGCTTCCTCGGCCGCCGGCCGGAGCGCGGCCGGGTCGTGCTGTCCGGGGCGAGGATCGTCAATCTCGTGGACATGGCGGCCAGTTGGCCCGGCCCCGGCGGTCTCGCCATGGGCGGCTTCGCGTACGAGAACCTTGTGCCGCGCCGGAGCTTCCCCCTCGCACGCCGGCTGGACTGGGTGGCCGCGGCCACGCCCGAGTACAACCCGGAGCCGTATGAGCGGCTTGCGACGGTGCTGCGCAACAGCGGTGAGGACGCCGACGCCCGCGAGGTGCTGCTCGCCAAGCAGCGCCGCCGCCGCGAGACGCTGCCGCTCGCCGGGAAGCTGTGGGGATACGTGCAGGACTGGACGGTCGCGTACGGGTACCGGCCCGGGCGGGCCGCCGTGTGGATGACCGTGCTGTGGGCGGTGAGCGCGGTGGCGTTCTCGCAGACCGACCATCCGCCCCTCAAGGGCGGCGGGGAGCATCCCGACTGGAACGCCTCGCTGTTCGCGCTGGACCTGCTACTGCCCGTCATCGACCTCGGCCAGGAGGGCTACTGGAAGCTGCACGGCGGCTGGCAGTGGGCCGCGGCGGCGCTGATCATCGTGGGCTGGATCCTGGCGACGACGGTGGCGGCGGGGGCAACGCGGCTGCTGCGCAGAGGCTGAACCGTTATCGGGCGCGGACAACCATCGCTGCATTTCAGCGGTCTTCACACCGCAACCAGCAATTGAGCAACCCGAACGGCGAGCAACCAGGTCCGCGAGAGCGGCGCCGGTTTAGGCGCAAAGAGAGGTGTGGCCGCACCATGGCACTGCTGCACGCGCTGCTTCGCGCCGCCCGGATGGCCAGGCACACCGCGCGCCTCGCCGCGGGTCTGCCCGCCGACGACGAGGTGCTCCTCGACGCACCCGACGACCGCCTCGCACCCGCCCTCGTCGCCGCCGGCCGGGGCGAGTACGACATGGCCGCCAAGCTGCTGGCCGGGACCCGCGAGGCCGCCGAGTGGGAGAACCGCGACCGGTACGTGATGCGTCTCGCGAGCTTCGCGCAGTCCCGCCCCGAGTGGTTCACGTACTGGCAGTTCGCCGCGCCGCACGACCCCGACGCGCTGCTGGTGAAGGCGCAGCTCGCGGTCGCCCGCGGCTGGGAGTCCCCGGCCCGCGCCGAGCTGCTGCGCGAGGTGGCCCCGCTGATCGCCGCCGCCGCGGACGGCGACCACCGCGACCCGGTGCCCTGGCGCATCGCCCTGGACCACGCCCGCGGCACGAACGCCCCGCACACCGTCTTCGAGGAGCTGTGGGCCGAGGCGGTGCGCCGCTCGCCGCACCACTACGGCTGCCATGTGGCGGCGCTCAAGTACCTGTCGGCCGCCTGGTACGGCTCGCACCGCGAGTGCTTCGACTTCGCCGAGCGGGCGGCCGAGGACGCGCTGCCCGGTTCCCTGGTGCAGGCGCTTCCCGTGCGCGCCGCCTTCGCGTATCTGACGAGCGATCCGAGCGGCGGCCCGGTCGGTCTCGCCGCGCTGGTGCCCCGCGAGCGTCTCGACGCGGCCGCCGACCTCGCGATCGCCCTGTCGTACGAGTACGCGGCCGCCGACCCCTGGCCCGCGGAGGTCCGCAATCTCCTCGTCTACGTCCTCGTCCGGCTGGAGCGCTGGGACGACGCCCTGGAGCAGCTGCGGCTGACCGGCCCGTACGCGACCTCGTTCCCCTGGGACCGGGTCTCCGACGATCCGCTCGGACAGTTCCTGGAGCTGCGTGACGGCGTCCGCATAGCGGTCGCGTCCGCCATGCCGCTCCGCAGCCGCCCCGTGCAGGAGGGGCACCGGCGGTCAATAGCCCCCGGCGACCATTAGTCTTTAACGTCGTGACCACCGTCCGGCTCCCGCTCTTCCCTCTGAACTCGGTGCTGTTCCCGGGGCTCGTCCTGCCTCTGAACGTCTTCGAGGAGCGCTATCGCGCCATGATGCGCGAGCTTCTCAAGACGCCCGAGGGCGAACCACGCAGGTTCGCCGTCGTCGCGATCCGCGACGGCCACGAGGTGGCGCCCAGCGCACCCGGCCTGCCCGACCAGACGGCACAGCCCGAACGCGGCCCGGCCGCCGGCTTCGGCGACGACCCGGTGAAGGCGTTCCACGGCGTCGGCTGCATCGCGGACGCGGCGACCATACGGGAGCGCGAGGACGGCACCTTCGAGCTGCTGGCGACCGGCACCACGCGGGTCCGGCTGCGCTCGGTCGACGCCTCTGGGGCGTTTCTGACCGCCGAACTGGAGGAGCTGCCGGAGGTGCCGGGCGACGAGGCAGGCGCCCTGGCCGAGGGGGTGCTGCGCGCCTTCCGTACGTACCAGAAGCGGCTGGCCGGAGCGCGCGAGCGGTCGCTGTCGACGGGCGCGGAGCTGCCGGACGAGCCGTCGGTCGTGTCGTATCTGGTGGCCGCGGCCGCGATGCTCGACACCCCGACGAAGCAGCGGCTGCTGCAGGCGCCGGACACGGCGTCGCGGCTGCGCGACGAACTGAGGCTGCTGCGCACCGAGACGGCGATCATCCGTCATCTGCCGTCGCTGCCCGCGACGGAGCTGACCCGCGCGCCGACCAGCCTCAACTGACGCGTACGGGCGTCGACGACGGCCGACGGACGACGGACGACGGACGACAAGTCTCAACTGCCGCAGTGGAGAAGCCGGATGGCGAAGAAGTCGAAGAAGCAGAACCAGTCCGGGGGGACCCCGGCGACCGTGGCCCTCACCGCCGCGGGCACGTCCTTCACGGTCCACGCGTACGAGCACGACCCGGCGCACCCCTCCTACGGTGAGGAGGCGGCCGAGGCCATGGGGGTGTCGCCGGAGCGGGTGTTCAAGACCCTCGTCGCCGAGGTCGACGGCGAGCTCACGGTCGCCGTCGTGCCGGTCTCCGGCTCACTCGACCTGAAGGCACTGGCGTCGGCGGTGTCGGGCAAGCGCGCGGCGATGGCCGACCCGGCGGCCGCGGAACGCACCACCGGGTACGTCCGCGGCGGCATCTCACCCCTGGGCCAGCGCAAGAAGCTGCGCACGGTGCTCGACGCGTCCGCGGAGAAGCACGAAACGATCTGCGTCTCGGCGGGCCGCCGGGGCCTGGAGATCGAACTCGCCCCGGGTGATCTGGCGACGCTCACGGACGCGGTGGTGGCCCCGATCGGCCGCGCGTGACGCACCGCCGTTGACGTGGTTGTGCGCACGCGTTCCGCAGGGCTGGGGGCACACCTCCCAGCAGTAGCTGGGCAGGGTGGGCACAACACCACGACGGCGGGTGCCTCCTACGGCTGCGGCTGGGCCCCGTACGGCCCGGGGTACGGCTCAGGATCCCGCGGCCCGAACAGCGCGGTCAGCCCAAGATGCACGGCCATGGCCGCAACAGGCCACGCCAGCAGCGCCCCCTTGGCGTTCAGCTTCAGCGGAGCCTCGAACGTGACGCCCTTGCCGACGGCCTTGGCGTGCGCGACCACGTCCTGCGCCGGTCCGAGCCAGACACCGAGCCGCCAGGCCAGCACCGAGCCGAGCAGCCCGCCCAGGGCGAGGCCGACGACCAGCGGGACGCCGCCGCGCCTGCGTACAGCGAAGACGACGAGCCCGCTGACCGCACCGAAGGCGAGCGCGAGCAGGGTGAAGGTGCCGTCGACGGCGATCGCCTGCTCGCCCTCGGTGTCCTTCAGATAGACGGCGCTGTCGTCGGCGACCAGCGGGACACGCGGCGCAAGCCAGAGCCACAGCAGTCCCAGCAGGACACCGCCGACGGCCACCGCGACCGTGATCACGGCGGCCTGCCGCAGTTCGGTCTTCATCCCGGGGCCGTCCTCTTCGTATGCGTACGAGACAGGAGGCACCGCATGTCCTCCGGCGGGCGGAGCCTGCCAGGGGTTGTGCGGGGGCGGTTGGTGCGGCGGTGGCGTCAGCGGTGCGGTCACCCTGACATCGTGCCAGTCCGGGCCGCCGGACGCGTCACCGGACGGCTGCCCGGCGGTACGCCATGGTGGCCACGGTCAGCGACACGACGCCGACAGCCGCGCAGACGGCGAGGTCGAGGAGGACCGCGGCCCAGTCGGGGTGTGGACCGAAGGTGCGGGCGAAGGCCTCCACGCCGTACGTGGAAGGCAGCAGGTCACGCGCGTACTGCACGACGGACGGCAGCCGGTCCGGAGGGAGCACGCCGAGCAGCAGCGCGGCGGACATGCCCAGCTGTCCGAGCAAAGTGGCGAGCTCGGGCCGGGGCGCGAGCAGCCCGAGGGCGGCGCCGAGCCCGGCGAGCGCGGCACCCGCGAGCGGGATCACCGCGACGAGCACCCACAGGTGCGCGAGCGGCAGCTGGAAGAGGGTGCAGCCGACGACGGCGGTGACGACCGTGCCGGGCACGGTGAAGGAGGCGTACGCGGCAGCGGCGCCCAGCACGACGGCGGCGGGCGGCACGGGCAGCGTCGCGTAGTGGTCGAGCCCGCCGTCCGCCCTCAGCTGCCCGAAGTACTGGGCGAGCAGGTTCAGCGCGACGAACGCGACGACCAGGACGGACGACCCGGCCACGACTGCCCTGGCCTCTCCCCCGCCGTCGACGACGCCCCGCATCAGGATCATGATCCCGATGGACTGGAACGTGGCCACGAAGAGAAGCGGAATCCGGGCGACCCGCGCCCGGGAGAGCTGCGCTTTGTATACGGCCGCGAGGGCGGGAAACAGGCGGGCGGGCGGTGCGAGCACCGCGGCGGCACCGCGGACGGCCTCTCCGCCGCCACCGTCGCTGCCGCCGCCCGCATGGACGGGGGCCTCCAAGGGCACGGCACTCATCGCACACCACTCCTGTCCGGGCCGTCGACGCTCCCATGTGCGCTGTGTGCGCCATCGGCCCAGGTCACACGGTGGGCAGCCGTCACGACTTCACCAAGCCCTTCACGCTGTTCTCGCTGCCGCCGAGGGCGAGGTAGACGTCCTCCAGGCTCGGTGTGGCGAGCGTGAAGTCGTCGAGGGCCGCGAAGGCGGCGCCGCCGGTGACCGCTGCTACCGCGGCACGGGCCTCGTCCGGGGCCAGGCGCAGCGCCCAGCGGCGGCCGGACTCGACGGCAAAGCCGCGCAGCGCGGCGACCTCCGGTACGTCGAGCGGCGCCCGCTCGCGCCACACGAGTTCCACCCGGACCTCCCCGGCGACCTTCTCCTTCAGCCCCGCGGGGGTGTCGCAGGCGATGACGCGGCCGCGGTCGAGGACCGCGACCCGGTCGAGGACCGTCTCGGCCTCGATGACGTTGTGGGTGACGAGCAGCACCGTCGTGCCGCGCTCGGCGCGGCGCCTGTCGACGGCGGCCCACACGGCGCGGCGCGCCAAGGGGTCCATGCCGCTCGTCGGCTCGTCGAGTACGAGGAACGGGCGCTCGCCGACCAGCGCGGCGGCGAAGCAGGCGAGGCGCCGCTGTCCGCCGGAGAGCTTCTTGAGCGGACGCCCGGCAAGGCCGCCAAGACCGAGTTCGTCCAGGACGGCGTCCCGCTCGGCCCGTGCACTCCGCGCGTCGAGTCCACGCAGCCGCCCCGTGGTCTCGGCGGCGAGCGACACCGTCAGCTCGTCGAGGGCGGTGGACTCCTGCCCGAGGTAGGCGAGGATCCGCGCTGCCCGCTCGGGGTGGCGCACGATGTCGTGCCCGAGGATGCCGATGCTTCCGGCGTCGGGCCGCATCAGCCCGGTCAGCTGGCGTACGAGGGTCGACTTGCCGGCGCCGTTCGGCCCGAGCAGCCCGAAGATCTCACCGCGCCGGATGTCGAGGTCGATGCCGTCGGTGGCCCGCACCTCGGGCGTCGCGGGCGCCCCGCGCCGCCCGCGCGTGGCGGGATAGGTCTTCACCAGCCCCCGCACGGCGCACACGGCATCGATACCGTGTCCTGACAGTGCGGTGCGCGTACTCACAAGGGACGAGCCTAAGGGGTCGAAGCCCCAGTGGTTGCGCCGGGGCCGACGTCCCCCGCCGGGGTTGCCCTTCAGTCCCCAGCGGGAGCGTGTTCCGCCGCAGTCCGCGTATCGACCTCCCGCCAGAACCCCGCCCGAATCGCATACCGGTCATGCTCATCGATCTGGTCATCCTTATGGGCGAGCAGCCCAAAACGCGCCGCATACCGCAGCAGCTCCCCGTCGATCCGGTGCGGGATCCGCGGATACATGGTGGACAGCCTCTGCACATGGTTCTGGTCCGGCAGCCGCTCCATCCAGCGGCGGGCGAAGACCTGTCCCACCTCGTAGGGGTCGCCGCCGACCGTCGTGATGTCCTCCTCGCGGTCGGCCCACCCCTGCTCCGCGGTCGTGAGCTGGGCCAGCGTCGGCAGCGACGCCGCCTCCGCGGGCTCGGCGATGCCGGTGCGGTCGACCCAACCCTTGTCGGACGACCAGCGCAGCGTCGCGGTCGCGGGATGCTGCGCCGCCTGCGTGCCGGGGCCGCGCAGGGCGGCCAGGTCCTTCGGTGTGGGCACCCCTTTGGCGGCGGCCGGGCCGCGTTCGCCCGTCCCGTTTCCCGTACGGGCCGCCGGCGGGTGCTGCACCCCGGACGGCTCACCGTCAGGCCGCTCGCCCGCCGCGGCGAGCGCCGACTCGGGCAGCGGCGCGGAGAGGATCGCGGCGATCTCGGGTCGGGGCGCGGGCGGCGTCGTGCAGATCCCGCCGAGCTCCTTCGCCCGTACGGCCTTGGTGATCCAGGCCCGGTCGAGGACGCGCCGCTCGTCGGCCTCCGCGACCAGGTCCTCGGACTGGTTGTAGTCGCCGTCGGCGGCCTGGACAGCCCACAGGTGCACGGCGACCCCGTGCTCCTTCGCCGCCATCATGCCGGGCAGCAGATCCCCGTCGCCGGTCACCAGCACCACATCGGAGCAGGCACGGTTGCGTGCCAGTTCGGTGAGCTCGGCGTGCATCGCGGCGTCCACGCCCTTCTGCGCCCAGCGCCCGTCGCTGCGGGTCAGGGCGCCGAGCCGGACGGTCACCCGCGGCATCACGCGCAGCCTGCGGTGTTCCGGCTGCGGCACGCGGTCGGGGGCGCCGTCGAACCAGTAGATGCGCAGCAGCGGCCGTTCCGTATCCGACTCGGCGCGCTCGCGCAGGCCCTGGATCAGGGCCGCGTGGTCGACGGTGATCCGGGACCGGGACGGCTCCCCGGCGAGGAGACTCGCGGCGGCCCCCAGCAGATACCCGGCGTCCACCAGGACGATGCAGCGGTCCACGCGATCCACCCTCTTTCCCTGGGGATTTCCTCGAGGTTTCCCTCAAGGTTCTTCGGAGGCCCGCAATTGACACGAGTGCGGGTCTGCTTCGGGTTTCCTTCGAGTCTGCCCGACCATACGGGTGTTAACGGCCCGAACTCGATCTTCGGCGTGGCGTATCGGCGGATCGCTTCCCTGCATCCCTTATTACGCACGGTAATTCTCTGAAATGCGGCGCTTGTCATCGTATGTGAATCTGGTCCCGTCTCTGGCCCCCAGATCCCCCACAGGAGGCAGATCACCATGGCCAAGAACAAGAACCGCAAGCAGGGTGCCCAGCAGGGTCGCGCTTCGCAGGCCGAGCACGCGGCGCAGGAGGCGAAATCGGTCGCGACCGAAGCGCACTCGGAGATACCGCAGGGCAACCCCGCTGATGTTGCCCGTAAACAGCAGCGCCGCTTCGGCCACAACTGACGCCTTTCCGTAAGGCTCACGCGGCCGTAGGCACGCCAGGAGGGGCGCACCCGATGTCGGGTGCGCCCCTCAACTGTTCCTGTTCCGACGTGCCTCGGTTCAGCCCGCCAGGCAGGACGGGCCGAGCAGCACCTTCAAGTCGCCGAAGAGCGCGGGGTCCGGCTGGACCCGGTGCCGGTCGAGCCGCAGCACCGTCGTCTTGCGGGCGCCCTGGAGCTTGATCCGCACCTCGCTGTTGCCCTTGTGGTGGCTGAGGATCTCGCCGAGGCGGCTGACCATCGGCGGGGTCACGCGCGTGGTCGGAATGGTGATGACCACCGGGGCGTTGGCGCCCGCGTTGGACAGGTCCGGGACCATCAGCTCCATCGCGACCAGCCGCGGCACGTCCTCACGCTTGTCGAGGCGGCCCTTGACGAACACCACGGCGTCCTCGACGAGTTGGGTGGACACCAGCTGGTACGTGGCAGGGAAGAACATGCACTCGATGGAGCCGGCCAGGTCCTCCACGGTCGCGATCGCCCACGCGTTGCCCTGCTTGGTCATCTTGCGCTGCAGGCCGGAGATGATGCCGCCGATCGTGACCACGGCGCCGTCGGCGTGCTCGCCTCCGGTGAGCTGGGAGATGGCCGCGTCGGTCTTGTCGGACAGGACGTGCTCGATGCCGAAAAGCGGGTGGTCGGAGACGTACAGACCGAGCATCTCGCGCTCCTGGGCGAGCAGATACGTCTTGTCCCACTCGTCCTCGGAGAAGGTGACGTCGAGGCCGAAGCCCGGCTCGCTGGTGTCCTCGTCCATGCCGCCGAAGAGGTCGAACTGCCCCTCGGCCTCCTTGCGTTTGACCGCCACCACGTTGTCGATCATCGGCTCGTACTGCGCGGTGAGGCCCTTACGGGTGTGCCCCATGGTGTCGAACGCGCCCGCCTTGATAAGCGATTCGGTGGTGCGCTTGTTGCAGACGACCGCCTCGACCTTGTCGAGGTAGTCAGGGAAGGACGTGTACTTCCCCTTGGCCTTGCGGCAACGGATGATCGACTCGACCACGTTGGTGCCGACGTTGCGCACCGCGGACAGGCCGAAGAGGATCACGTCGTCGCCCTGCGCGGCGAAGTTGTGCTCGGACTCGTTCACATTGGGCGGCAGCACCCTGATGCCCATGCGGCGGCACTCGTTGAGGTAGACGGCCGACTTGTCCTTGTCGTCCTTGACGGACGTGAGCAGCGCCGCCATGTACTCGGCGGGGTGGTTCGCCTTCAGATAGGCGGTCCAGTACGACACGAGGCCGTACGCCGCGGAGTGCGCCTTGTTGAACGCGTATCCGGCGAAGGGGACCAGCACGTCCCACAGGGCCTGGATCGCCTCGTCGCTGTAGCCGTTCTTCCGCGCGCCCGCCTGGAAGATGACGAAGTTCTTCTCCAGCTCCTCGGGCTTCTTCTTGCCCATCACGCGGCGGAGGATGTCGGCCTCGCCGAGCGAGTAGCCGGCAACGATCTGGGCGGCCTTCTGCACCTGCTCCTGATAGACGATCAGGCCGTGGGTGACGTCCAGGACCTCCCGGAGCGGCTCCTCCAGCTCCTTGTGGATCGGGGTGATCTCCTGCTGGCCGTTCTTGCGGAGCGCGTAGTTGGTGTGCGAGTTCATGCCCATCGGGCCCGGCCGGTACAGGGCCGAGACGGCGGAGATGTCCTCGAAGTTGTCGGGCTTCATCAGCCGCAGCAGCGACCGCATCGGGCCGCCGTCGAACTGGAAGACACCGAGGGTGTCACCGCGCTGGAGCAGGTCGAACGTCGTCGGATCGTCGAGCGGAAGGCTCAGCAGATCGATGTCGATACCCTTGTTGGACTTCACCATCTTGACGGCGTCGTCCATGATCGTGAGGTTGCGCAGGCCCAGGAAGTCCATCTTCAGCAGGCCGAGCGACTCACAGCTCGGGTAGTCCCACTGCGTGATCGTCACGCCGTCGGTGTGCCTCACCCACACCGGGACATGGTCGGTAATGGTCTCGCTCGACATGATCACGCCGGCCGCGTGCACACCCATCTGCCGGACCAGGCCCTCGACGCCCTTGGCGGTGTCGATCACCTTCTTCACGTCCGGCTCGTTCTCGTACATCCCGCGGATCTCGCCCGCCTCGCTGTACCGCGGGTGCTGCGGGTCGGTGATGCCGGAGAGCGGGATGCCCTTGCCGAGGACGTCGGCGGGCATGGCCTTGGTGAGGCGGTCGCCCATCGCGTACGGGTAGCCGAGGACGCGCGCGGAGTCCTTGATCGCGTTCTTGGCCTTGATGGTGCCGTACGTGCCGATCATGGCGACCTTGTCGGCGCCGTACTTCTCCGTCACATACCTGATGACCTCGACGCGCCGACGCTCGTCGAAGTCGATGTCGACATCGGGCATCGAGACGCGCTCGGGGTTGAGGAACCGCTCGAAGATAAGGCCGTGCGGGATCGGGTCGAGGTCGGTGATGCCCATCGCGTACGCGACGATCGAGCCTGCGGCCGAACCACGGCCCGGGCCCACCGCGATGCCGTTGTTCTTGGCCCACATGATGAAGTCGGCGACCACGAGGAAGTAGCCCGGGAACCCCATCTGGATGATGACGTCCATCTCGTAGTCCGCCTGGCGCTGGCGGTCCTCCGGGATGCCTCCGGGGTAGCGGCGCTCCATGCCGCGCCGCACCTCCTCCTGGAACCAGGTGACCTCGGTGTAGCCCTCCGGGATGTCGAACTTGGGCATCAGGTCGCGCTTCTCGAACATCCCGGTGGTGTCGATCTGCTCGGCGACCAGCAGCGTGTTGCGGCAGCCCTCCTGCCAGGCGTCCGACGAGTCGATGGCGTACATCTCGTCGGTGGACTTCAGGTAGTAGCCCGTGCCGTCGAACCTGAAGCGGTCCGGGTCGGAGAGGTTCTTGCCGGTCTGGATGCACAGCAGCGCGTCGTGCGCGCCCGCCTCGTGCGCGTGCGTGTAGTGCGAGTCGTTGGTGACCAGCGGCGGAATGCCGAGCTTCTTGCCGATCTCGAGGAGGCCGTCACGGACGCGGCGCTCGATCTCGATGCCGTGGTCCATCAGCTCCAGGAAGTACCGGTCCTTGCCGAAGATGTCCTGGTACTCGGCGGCCGACTTCAGGGCCTCGTCGAACTGGCCCAGGCGCAGCCGGGTCTGGAGCTCGCCCGACGGGCAGCCGGTGGACGCGATGAGCCCCTCCGACCACTGCGAGATGGTCTCCTTGTCCATACGCGGCCACTTCTGCAGCCAGCCCTCCTTGTACGCGTCGGAGGAGAGCCGGAAGAGGTTGTGCAGACCGGTCGCGTTCGCCGCCCAGATCGTCTTGTGCGTGTAACCACCCGAACCGGACACGTCGTCCTTCTTCTGGTGCGGCTGGCCCCACTGGATCTTGCGCTTGTTACGCCGGGACTCTGGGGCGACATATGCCTCGATCCCGATGATCGGGACAACCCCGGCCTTCTTCGCGGAATGGAAGAAGTCATACGCGCCGTGGAGGTTGCCGTGGTCGGACATGGCGATGTGCGTCATGCCCATCTCGTTGCACGCGTTGAACATGTCCTTGAGCCGCGCCGCACCGTCCAGCAGCGAGTACTGGGTGTGCACGTGCAGGTGCGTGAACGGCGGCTTCGACACGGTCTGGCCTCCAGGGCAAGGATCGACGACAGTTCCGGGGACAGCCTCGAAGTCTATGCCCGGGCACCGACAGACGAGGGCACTCCCGGGACACGAGCGACGCGATCCGGCGGCGCCGGGCGGCACGCGCGCGTACCACTGCGCGACACGTGTCGGGCCACGCGCGTACGACCGCGAGGCACACGCCAGGCACGCCCGCGTACGAGCGCGAGGTACACGCCAGGGCACGCGCGCGCACCACCGCCGGACGCTCGCGGGCACGCGCCGCGTACCACCGCCGGACACACACCGGCCACGCCCGCGTACCGCAGCAGTGACCACAGGGCGGGCACTGACGCGTACTGTCGTCCGTTGGAAGTGGACGGAACGCCGTCCCAGACACCACGCACACCAGCCGTACCAGGAGGCACCCAGCGATGTCGGTCCCGCAGCCCAGCGCCGAGCAGCGCGGCGACGAGATCCTTGCCGTCTTCGAGACCGCCTTCGGCGAGCTGCTGGCCGCCGATCCCGCGGCGTTCCGCGTGAAGTTCCGGAAGATGGCGGCCTCCGCCTTCGCCTTCTACCGGGGCACGGCGTGCCTCTTCTACCACGACCTGGAATCCGAGAAGCACGGCGGCCCGTACCTGGACGACCGCACCGCGCGCGTGTGGATCCACGGCGACCTGCACGCGGAGAACTTCGGCACCTACATGGACTCCACGGGCCGCCTGATCTTCAACGTCAACGACTTCGACGAGGCCTATGTGGGCCCGTTCACGTGGGACCTCAAGCGCCTGGCCGCCTCACTGGCGCTGATCGGGTACGCGAAGGCGCTGAGCGACGAGCAGATCACCGAGCTGGTGCGCGTCTTCGCGGCGTCGTACCGCGAGCGCATCCGCGCCCTGGCGACCGGCGCCAAGAGCGACGAGGTGCCGCCGTTCACGCTGGACACCGCCGAGGGCCCGCTCCTCGACGCGCTGCGCGACGCCCGCTCACTGACGCGCTTCGGGCTGCTCGACTCGATGACGGAGATCCGCGACTTCGAGCGCCGCTTCGCGCCGGGCGGCGGCTCCATCGAGCTGGACGCGGCCACCCGCTACAAGGTGCTGGCCGCCTTCGACGGCTATCTGGAGACGCTGCCGGAGACCTCGCTGGCCCGCCCGGACTCCTACCGCGTCAAGGACGTCGTCGGCCGCCGCGGCATCGGCATCGGCTCGGCCGGCCTGCCGTCGTACAACATCCTCCTCGAGGGCCACAGCGACGCCCTTGAGAACGACGTCGTGATCTACATCAAGCAGGCCCAGACCCCGGCCGTGTCCCGGCACATCACCGACCCGGCGATCCGCGACTACTTCGAGCACGAGGGCCACCGCACGGTGATCTCGCAGCGCGCCCTGCAGGCGCACGCCGACCCGTGGCTCGGCTGGACGGAGCTGGACGGTGCCGGCCAGCTGGTCGCCGAGGTCTCGCCGTACGCCGTCGACCTGGACTGGTCCGACATCGACGACCCGGAGGAGATCGCCGCCGTGGTCGCCGACCTGGGCCGCGCCACCGCCACGATGCACTCGGCCGCCGACGACCAGTCCGGCGAGTCCCTGGTCCCCTTCTCCACGGAGCGGGCCATCGACGCGGCGATCGCGGCCGACGAGGACGGCTTCGGCGAGCTGCTCGTGGAGTTCGCGCACAGCTACGGCGCACGCGCGCGTGCCGACCACCAGATCTTCCTCGACCTTTTCCGTAACGGCCGGATTCCGGGTCTTTAGGCATCGGCTCTGTAGCCGCCGGGACGCTCACAGGGATCCTTTAGGGGTCCCTTATGAGATCCCATGGCACACTCCTCCGCGATACTGCATTTCCCGGGGGCTACCCCCGGACCCCCTGCCCGGCTGCAATTCCCGGGGGGACAACCCCCGGACCCCCGGCCAGAAAGAAACCGATCCTCGTGGGCATATCCGAGACAGCGCTCAGAACCGTGCGCGCGACGGTCTTCACGGCACTCGTCGTGATGCTCTCCGTCGCGTCGCACGTCCTGCTGTCCCGGACCCCGCTGCCGCTGGCCACCGTCGCGATCATCGCCGCCGTCGTGTTCGCCGTCGCCTACGCGCTCGCGGGCCGCGAGCGCGGGTACGGGCAGATCGCCGCCCTGCTGATCCCACTGGAGCTGGCCGCCGACACGGTGTTCACCGCGGGCCAGCACGTCTGCTACGGCAGGGCGGGCGGCCCGGTCGCCGGACCGCTGCGCTCGGTCGGGCTCGACGTGCTGTGCGGCGGCGGCGATGTGGGCTCCCCGCTGGCGCAGGTGGCGGGCGGGGACACCGGCCGGGCCGCTGCGCTGCTGGCACACGCCGACCCGGCCACCGCCTGGCTGCTGCTCGGCGCCCATGTCGGCGTCGGTCTGCTGGCGGCCGCGTGGCTGCGGCGCGGCGAGCGGGCGCTGGCGCAGCTGCTGCGGGCCGTGGCGGCGTGTACGTTCCGGCCGCTGCTGGTCGCGGTCGCCGCCGTGACGTCGCGTCCGGCACCCGGGCACCGCCGGGCACGGCCCGCGCACCGGGTGGGCACCGCGCTCACGCGCCTGCTGGTGCACTCCGTGGGACGACGCGGACCGCCGCGCTCGCCTGCTTTCGCCTGATCAGAGCGGTCAGAGCAGCGCGGTCGGCCCCCTGAGCGGTCGACCCTGAGCGGTCGGCCCCTGAGCGGTCAGCCGCCTCAATCCCCGCGTACGCAGGACGTACGCAGCCACGCCATCAGTCATCACACGGAGAAACACCACCATGAGCAAGAGGAACAGCCAGGCGGCGAAGACGGCGGCCCGCGAGCGGCTGCGTGCCGAGCGCGAGCGGGAGGCCAAGAAGGCGAAGGTGAGGCGGCAGATCATCGTCGCCTGCTCCGCCGTCGGCGTGCTCGCGATAGCCGGCGGCGTCGGCTTTGCCATCGTGCAGGCCAACGAGCCCTCGACCTGGGAGAAGGCCGCCGACGCGAAGGTGGTCGCCCCGGCCAACACCTCGGGCACGAACGGCACCACCGTGGTCGTAGGCGAGTCGTCCGCCAAGAACACCGTCCATCTCTACGAGGACCCGCGCTGCCCGGCCTGCGCCTCCTTCGAGCAGACCGTCGGCGAGACGGTCAACAAGGGCATGGAGGACGGCGAGTACAAGCTCTCCTTCACCCTCGGCACCTTCCTCGACGGCAATCTCGGCGGCGAGGGCTCGAAGAACGCGCTGAGCGCGCTCGGCGCCGCGCTGAACGTCAGCACCGACGCGTTCATCGACTACAAGACCGCGCTGTACTCGTCGAAGTACCACCCCGCGGAGTCGACGGACGAGTTCGCCAAGGACAGCTACCTGATCAAGGTGGCGAACACGGTGGACGCGCTGAAGAACAACAAGAAGTTCCAGGACGCCGTCGAGAAGGGCACCTACGACGCCTGGGCGGTGAAGATGAGCGAGTCCTTCGACAACGCCGAGGGTGTCGAATCGACGCCGACCATCAAGATCAACGACAAGAAGATCGAGAACCCGAGCACCGTTGCCGAGTGGGAGACCGCGCTGAAGACGGCGGGCGTCACGCAGTAGCGGCGAGGGCGCCCCGGAGGTACGGGCGCGCCCAGCGAAGTCCGGCGCGGACGTCACCAGATGGCGCGCCGCCGAAGGGCGGGCGAACTTTTCGAGTTCGCCCGCTCTTCGTTTATACCGATCAGTAATCTGATCGGCCGTGACCAGACGACTCAGCTCTCCCCACTCTCACAACTCCCCCAACTCCGCCGCGCCGCGCCGCCGTACGGTCGTCAAGGCCGCGGCCGCCACCGCCGCGCTCGCCCCGCTCGCCGCCGCCACCACGGCCGAGGCCGCCGACGGCCCCGCCTTTCTGCACGGGGTGGCCTCCGGCGACCCGCTGCCCGACGGCGTCCTGCTGTGGACCCGGGTGACCCCGGTCGCGGAGGCCGTGCCGGGATCCGGCAAGGGCCCGGACACCGAGGTGAGTTGGGAGATCGCCGAGGACAAGGGGTTCACCACGGTGGTGGGCCGGGGCACGGCCACCGCGAAGGCCGGCTCCGACCACACGGTCAAGGCCGATGTAAGGGGCCTGCGCCCGGCGAGCGTCTATTACTTCCGCTTCCGCGCGGGCAACGCCGTCTCTCCCGTGGGCCGTACGCGCACCACACCCGCGTACGAGTCCGCCGCCTCCGGCGTCCGGTTCGGGGTCGTGTCCTGCTCCAACTGGGAGGCGGGCTGGTTCTCCGCGTACCGCCACCTCGCGGGCCGCACCGACCTGGACGCGGTGCTGCATCTCGGCGACTACATCTACGAGTACGGCACGGGCGAGTATCCGGCGGCCCAGTACGGGGTCCGTAAGCACGAGCCGCAGCACGAGATCGTCACGCTCGCCGACTACCGCACCCGGCACGGCAACTACAAGACGGACCCGGATCTCCAGGCCCTGCACGCCGCCCATCCCGTCGTCGCGATATGGGACGACCACGAGTTCGCCAACGACGCCTGGTCGGGCGGTGCCGAGAACCACACGCCGGGCACCGAGGGCGACTGGGCGCAGCGGCAGGCCGCCGCCAAGCGGGCGTACTTCGAGTGGATGCCGGTGCGCCCCTCCACCGAGGGCACTGTCTACCGCAGGCTGCGCTTCGGCAAGCTGGCCGACCTGCATCTGCTGGACCTGCGCTCGTTCCGCTCCCAGCAGTCGACGGTCGGCAACGGCGACGTGGACGACCCTGAGCGTACGATCACGGGCCGCGCCCAGCTCGACTGGCTGAAGTCGGGCCTGGCCGCGTCCGACGCCGCCTGGAAGCTCGTCGGTACGTCGGTGATGATCTCGCCGGTCGCCTTCGGGTCGCTGTCCGCCGATCTGCTCGGCCCGCTCGCGGAGCTGCTCGGCCTGCCCAAGGAGGGCCTGGCCATCAACGTCGACCAGTGGGACGGCTACACGGACGACCGCAAGGAGCTCATCGCGCACCTGCGGGACCACGGCATCACGAACACCGTCTTCCTGACCGGCGACATCCACATGGCCTGGGCCAACGACGTGCCGGTGAAGGCGTCGACGTATCCCCTTTCGGCATCGGCGGCCACGGAGTTCGTGGTCACCTCCGTGACCTCGGACAACCTCGACGACATCCTGCATGTCGCCCCGAACACGGTGTCGCTGGTCGCGGAGGCCGCGATCAAGGGCGCCAACCGCCATGTGAAGTGGCTGGACATGGACTCCCACGGCTACGGAGTCCTCGATGTCACCGCCGAGCGCTCCCAGATGGACTACTACGTACTGTCCGACCGCACCGACCCCAGGGCGACGGCGTCCTGGGAGCGTTCGTACCGCACCCTCAGCGGCACACAGAAGGTCGAGCGGGTCTACGCGCCGGTGCGCTGAGCCCGTCTCCCGGGTCAGCGCCCGAAGCCCTCTGCCGAAGAACCGGCCGATCAGATCCGGCCAAGGTCACGTCTGTTAAGGACAGGTCACACCGCTACGGCGGGTGCTGCGCGCCGCGTTCCGAATGCGGACACACCACCCGCCCCGGCAGCGCCGGCCGTTACGCGCACGTCTCGAACTCCGGGATGTGCCATGGGATTTCTACCGGTTGGTGCGATGGGCGGCCCGAGCGATTGGGCCAGATCGATTCTCTGTTGTTCCTGGCATGGGCACGTAATCTCCCCCGGACGGCGAGGAAGACCTCCTCGCCCGCGTCCGCGAGGAGTCAGTCACCATGCGCGCTCTTGCCCACATATCTCCGCGTCTGCGCAGGCGCTTCATCGGTACGGCAATCATGGCCGGAACCCTGGCCCTGGCCCCGCTCTCCACGGCCACGGGGACGGCTGCCGCCGCCAAGGCGCCCACCGCCGCCGAGGAATGCGCCGACGACACACAGGCCACCGCCCGCAAGGCCTACTCGTCGGAAGCCGGGCACGCCCATGAGCCCAACGAGATCAGCGAGGCCAAGGCCAAGGCCATGGACGCGGATCTGAAGCAGAGACTCGAGAAGCTGCGCACGGAGGGCAAGGGACTCTCCGCCGCCGCGGTCACCACGATCCCGGTGTACTTCCACGTCGTCCACGACGGCACCACCGGCAAGCTCACCGCGACCGACATCAGCCAGCAGATGAACGTGCTGAACTCGGCGTTCGGCGGACAGGGCACCGGGAACACCGACTCGGGCTTCCAGTTCACGCTGGCCGGCACCGACTACACCGACAACGCCGCCTGGTACAACGGCATCACGCCCGGCTCCACCGCCGAGTCGGCGATGAAGTCCGCCCTCCACCAGGGCGGCGCCAACGCGCTCAACTTCTACACGGCGAACCTGGGCGACGACCTGCTGGGCTGGGCCACCTTCCCGTCCTCGTACAAGTCGAAGCCGTCGGACGACGGCGTGGTCGTCCTCGACACCTCACTGCCCGGCGGCTCGGCCACCAACTACGACGAGGGCGACACCGCCACCCACGAGGTCGGCCACTGGCTGGGGCTCTACCACACCTTCCAGGGCGGCTGTAACGGCAAGGGCGACTACGTGTCGGACACCCCCGCCGAGGCGAGCCCGGCGTTCCAGTGCCCGACCGGACGCGACACCTGCACCAAGCAGACGGGCGTCGACCCGATCCACAACTTCATGGACTACACGTACGACGCCTGCATGTACCAGTTCACCGCGGGCCAGGTGCAGCGGATGCAGGACAGCTGGGCGGCGTACCGCGCGGCGGGCTGACGCACACGTGACGCAGAGGCGGGCGGCGCCGAACCCCGTATGACCGGGGTTGGCTACAAGCTGTCCAGGAACCCCAGCGCCGTCCGCCACGTCGCCTCCGCGGCCTCCGCGTCGTAATCCGGCAGGCCGGGGTCGGTGTAGATGTGCCCGGCCCCGGCGTACCGGTAGATCTCGACGTCCGCGCCGGCCTTGCGCATCTGCAGATACCAGGCGCTCAGCCAGTCGTCGGGCTCTGGGGGCACCTCCCACGCCCTTAAGGCCGTGGGGGAGGGTCGGGCTCGGCGACATGCAGCTGGACGGGAAGTTCGTCCACGGACGCGTTCTCGGCGATGTCGGACGTGCCGTGCAGAAGCAGCAGCCCGCGCGCCTTCTCGTCGCCGAGCGCCAGCGTCTGGGCGAGCGCGGCGCCGAGCGAGAAGCCCGCGTACACCAGGCCCCGCTCCGAGTAGGGCGCGGCGGCCAGCACGGCGCGCTTGAGCAGCTCGTCCTTGCCGATCTCGTCCTTGAAGTCCCTGCCCTCCTCGACGGTGTCGAACACGCGGCCCTCGAAGAGATCGGGCGTCCACACCTCGTGCCCGGCCTCGCGCAGCCGGTCCGCGGCCGCGCGCACCGCGGGCCGGAGCCCGTACGCCGAGTGAAACAGCATGATGTTCATGGGGCCCATGGTGCCAGCCAGGGCGGCATGTTCAGGGTCGCCAGGACTGGTTACGGTCGTAGGCATGGAGAACGTACTGCGTCCGCTGATCGTCGTCGGTGGCTCGGTTGTACTCACGCTGCTCGTCGGCTGGGCGGTGGACCGGCTGTTGCGCCGGGCCGACGCGCGGCACAGCGAGACACCGCTGTGGGGACTGCTGCGCCGCTGCCGCCTTCCGTTGCAGGTCGTGCTCTGTACGGCGCTGTTGCGGGGGTCGTACGCGCAGGCGAGGGTCGCCGAGAACCACGCGGCGGCGATCGGCCGTGTTCTGACCCTGGTGCTCATCGGCTCCACCGCCTGGCTGGTGATCCGAATCGCGGCGGCGGTGGTCGAGTCCTCGTACGCCCGTTACGCCGCGGCGCGCCGGGACCCCGCGCGGGTCCGCAGGGTGCGTACGCAGGTGACGCTCATCCAGAGGGTGGTCTCCGCCATCGTCGGTGTGGTGGCGGCGGCCTCGATGTTGCTGACGTTCCCGGCGATGCGGACGGCGGGTGCCTCGCTGCTCGCCTCGGCGGGCATCCTCGGCATCGTCGCCGGTATCGCCGCGCAGTCGACGCTGGGCAATCTCTTCGCGGGGCTGCAGATCGCGTTCGGCGACATGGTGCGGCTCGGCGACACGGTCGTCGTGGACGGCGAGTGGGGCACGGTCGACGAGATCACGCTGACGTTCCTGACCGTGAGGACCTGGGACGAGCGGCGGATCACGATGCCGGTGTCGTACTTCACCAGCAAGCCGTTCGAGAACTGGTCGCGCGGCGGCGCCCAGATGACCGGCACGGTCTTCTTCCACCTCGACCACCGTGCTCCGGTGCCCGAGATGCGCAAGAAGCTCGCGGACATCGTGCGCGACTGCCCCGCGTGGGACGGCCGTGCCTGGGGCCTGGACGTGACGGACACCACGCCCACCACCATGGAGGTACGGGCTCTGGTCACGGCCAAGGACCCGGACGACATCTGGACGGTACGGGTCACCGTGCGCGAGCGCCTGATCCAGTGGCTGACGGAGGAACACCCGTACGCACTACCGCGAATCACCACCGCCCAGGCTTCGCTACCACCGACGATCCCACACCAGGTCCGTACGCCAGGGTCTCTGTCCACGGATGGGGTGGCGCCGAGGAAGGGGCGGGGGTAAGTGCCCGTCGCAGTGTGGGCTCGTCAATGCCCCCGTTCCGCACCCCCATTCACCTGCACAACCTGCGCCGTGATGTGGCTGGCCGAAAGCGAGGCCAGCCAGTGAAGCGTGGCGGCGACATCCCCCGGCGTCCCGGCCCGCCCCGTGGAGGTCTCGGCGATCAACTGCTGCCGCCGCTCCTCGGTCATGTGCTCCCCGAAGAAGTCGGTGTCCTCGATATAGCCGGGGGCGACGACGTTGACCGTGATGCCCCGCGGCCCGAGCCTGCGGGCGAGGTCGAAAGCGTACGGGTGGAGGGCGGCCTTGGACGCCGCGTAGGCGCCGGAGCCAGAGCCGCGGTAGGCGGCGATGGAGCTGAGGAACAACACCCGGCCGCCGGGTGAGGCCAGCCGGTCGCCCAGGGCCTCGGTGAGCAGGGCGGCGGTGAGCGTGTTGAGCCGGAAGGCGACGTTCCAGGCGTGCGCGACGGCGGCCAGCGGGTCGTCGGCCTCGGGCCCGGGCCCCGGCTCGAGCAGGCCGCTGCCGCCCGCGCTGTGGATCAGCACGTCCACGGTGCCGAGCTCGGCCGCCACGAACTCCGCGACCCCGCGTACCTCTTCGACCTCGGAGAGGTCCGCGGCATACGTCAGCGCGCCCGGCACCCCGGCCTTCTCCAGCACCTCGGCGCGGCGCCCGAGCAGCAGCACCTGGTCCCCGTCCCCCGCGAAGGCGAGGGCCGCCGCGAGACCGATGCCCGTACCGCCACCGCTGATCACCACGTTCCGAGTCATGCGGCGACGTTACCTCGCGATTCCAGCGCGGCCGCGCCACAGCGGGCCAAGTGGGCGTACTTATCAGAGAGTTCACACGGGTGCCGTCTCCATGGGCGCCGTCTCACCTCAGACTGCGCACGTCCAGATGCCGCAGCACACGGTCGACGATCTCCGGGTCGGCACCCGGTTCGCTGCGCGCGGAGAGCACCTCGTGGCGTGCGGCGGAGAGCATCTCGCCCTGGATGCGTTTGATGCGTTTGATGCGCTCCACGCGGTGGGCCTGTGCCTCGCGCCGTTCCTCGTCGCCCATGTCGGGACTGACCCTCAGTCCGATGTCGAGCGCTCGGCGCAGCAGCTGTTCGCTCACCTCCTCCGGCAGCTCCTCGACCTCCTGGATCTCCTCGAGCCGCTGCCGGGCGGCCTTGGCCGCGCGCACCGCGAGCTCCTTCTCGAGGGCCCGTTCGGTCTCGGTGTCCGCCTGCACCCCGAGCTTCCTGACGAGCCACGGGAGGCTGAGTCCCTGCACGACGAGGGTCGCCATGACGACGCCGAAGGCGATGAAGACGATCTCGTCACGGTCCGGGAACGGCGAACCGTCGTTCATCTGCGCAGGAATGGCGAGGGCCAGCGCGACGGTGGCCACACCGCGCATTCCGGCCCACCACATGACGACGGTCTCGCGCATGCTGAGGGGGATGTCCTCGTCGGAGCGCCGCGCGTGCAAGCGCTTGGCCAGCCAGGTCGCCGGCAGCAGCCACAGCAGTCGTACGAGGATCACCACGCCGACGATCGCGGCTGCCCAGCCGAGCATCTCGCCCCAGCGGCCGGACGCGGTGCTGACGGCGTTGTGCAGTTCGAGCCCGACCAGGCCGAACGCCGCACCGGTGACCAGGGTGTCGACGACGTTCCAGAAGGTGCGCCCGGTGAGGCGGGTCAGCACGTCGTCGGCGTCGAGGGCGTATTCGGCGAGGAACAGCGCCGTAGCGAGTACGGCCAGGACCCCGGAGCCGTGGAGCTCCTCGGCCAGGACATACGAGACGTAGGGCACCATCAGGGTCAGGCCGACCTGGAGGGTGGCGTCGCCGAGCAGGCCCATGAGCTTGTTGGCCGCCCAGCCGAGGGCCAGGCCGACCACGACGGCGACGACGGCGGACCGCACCAGTTCGAGGACGGCGTCGGGCAGCGAGAAGGAGCCGCTGACGGCGGCGGTGATGGCGACGTGGTAAAGCACGATGGCGGTCACGTCGTTGAACAGGCCCTCGCCCTCCAGGATCGAGACCATGCGGCGCGGCAGGCCCAACTGGCCTGCGACGGCGGTCGCCGCGACCGGGTCTGGCGGGGCGACGAGTGCGCCGAGCGCGACGGCGGCGGCGATGGGCAGGCCCGGCACGATGGCGTGGGCGACGGCGGCGACGGCCGCCGTGGTGACGAACACGAGAGCCACGGCCAGCAGGAAGATCGGCCGCTTGTTGGACGCGAACTGCCGCCAGGAGGTGCGCTGCGCGGAGGCGTAGAGCAGCGGCGGCAGCACGGCGGGCAGGATCAGCTCCGGAGGGACGTCGACATTCGGCACCTCGGGCACGAGCGCCAAAACGATTCCGCCGAGCGTCATCAGTACAGGCGCGGGAAGCCCGAGCCTGTCCCCCAACGGCACGCTCACCACGGCCCCGAGCAACACGACGAACAGCAGGGCCAACTGATCCACGGAGCAGCTCCGACCACTCTTGACTGACGAGGCATCAAGCGTGCCATGCGGGCATGGCCGGAACCGGGCTCCGCCACCGGGGGTGTTTCAGCCCGTCTGGGGTGCCGTATCAGCCCGTCTGGGGCACCCATATCAGCCCGTCTGGGGGCACCTCCCAGCGTTAGCTGGGGGAGTTTGAGGACGAGCCCGAAGGGCGATTGCGGGGGGTCCAGGGGGCGGAGCCCCCGGGGGTACGTGGGGGCTTGCCCCCCGCAAAGAGGGCGGGTGGGTGGGAAAGAACCCGCCGGAGGCGGCCCCGACAGGCCGCCTAAAGAACCCTCCGCATCGCCCGATGCGGAATCCCCGCATCGGGAAACTCCGCCCCGTACGCCACGTACCCCAACCGCTCGTAGAAGCCCAGCGCATGCGTCTGCGCATGCAGGTCCACCGCCGACAGCCCGCGCTCCCGCGCCGCGTCCTCGATGGCGCGCACCAGGGCCGCCCCGACGCCGAGCCCCCGCGCGGCCTTGGCCACCGCGAGCCGCCCCAGGGAGCCCACGGCCGGATCACCGCCGGTCTTGGCGGCCGCCGCCTCGCCGTACAGCAGGCGCCCCGTGCCCAGCGGAACCCCGTCGTCGCGCACGGCGAGCACATGCACGGCGTCGGCGTCGTACGCGTCGTACTCGATGTCCTGCGGGACTCCCTGCTCGACGACGAAGACCTCCTTGCGCACCGCGAAGCACGCCTCGAGGTCCGTCGCGTCCTCGGCCACACGCACCACGTACGACGGGAGGATCTCGTACGACGGAAGGCTCATGCGTACGTCTCCGCCCGCACCTGGTCCAGGGCCTGCTGCAGATCGTCGGGGTAGGCGCTCTCGAACTCGGCCCACTCCCCGCTGCCGGGGTGATCGAAGCCGAGCCGCACCGCATGCAGCCACTGCCGCGTGAGGCCGAGCCGCTTGGCGAGCGTCGGGTCGGCGCCGTACGTCAGATCCCCGACGCACGGGTGGCGGTGCGCCGCCATGTGCACGCGGATCTGATGGGTCCGCCCGGTCTCCAGCTTGACGTCGAGCAGCGAGGCCGCGCGGAACGCCTCGACCAGGTCGTAGTGCGTGACGGACGGCTTGCCGTCGGCCGTCACCGCCCACTTGTAGTCGTGGGTGGGGTGGCGCCCGATGGGCGCGTCGATGGTGCCGCTCGTCGGATCGGGGTGGCCCTGCACCAGCGTGTGGTATCGCTTGTCGACCGTACGCTCCTTGAACTGGCGCTTCAGCGACGTGTACGCCCGCTCCGACTTGGCCACCACCATCAGCCCGGACGTGCCCACGTCCAGCCGGTGCACGATGCCCTGGCGCTCGGCGGCGCCGGAGGTCGAGATCCGGTACCCCGCGGCCGCGAGCCCGCCGATCACCGTCGGGCCGCTCCAGCCGGGGCTCGGGTGCGCGGCCACACCCACCGGCTTGACGATCACGACCACGTCATCGTCGTCGTGCACGATCTCCATGCCCTCGACGGGCTCGGCCACCACCTGCACGGGCGCGGGTGCCTGCGGCATCTCCACCTCGAGCCAGGCACCGCCGCGCACCCGCTCGGACTTGCCGACCGCCGCGCCGTCGACCAGCACCTTGCCTGCCGCCGCCAGCTCGGCGGCCTTCGTACGGGAGAAGCCGAACATGCGGGAGATGGCGGCGTCGACGCGCTCGCCCTCCAGGCCGTCGGGCACGGGCAGGGTACGGATCTCGGGAATCGTGCTCACCCGTCGAGTATGCCGGACGGGTCCGACAGCCCTTGACCAGAGCCGTACGTCAGTCCTTGTGGACGGTCCCGTCCGGGTCGAGCCCGCGGAACGACAGCAGCACGATCAGGATGCCGCCGCACACGATCGCCGAGTCCGCGAGGTTGAACACCGCGAAGCCCTTCGGCGCGATGAAGTCGACGACCGCCCCCTCGAAGACACCCGGCGAACGGAACAGCCGGTCGGTGAGGTTGCCGAGTGCCCCGCCGAGCAGCAGGCCGAGCGCGATCGCCCACGGCAGGCTGTAGAGCTTGCGGGCGAGACGCGCGATCACGACGATCACGGCCGCCGCGATGACCGTGAAGATCACGGTGAAGGCCTCACCGATCCCGAACGCGGCTCCCGCGTTCCGGACCGCCTCGAACCTGAGCCAGTCCCCGATGATCTCCACCGGCTCGTGGTGTTCCAGCTTCGCGACCACGATCATCTTGCTGACCAGGTCGAGGGCATAGGCGAAGGCGGCCACCGCGATCAGCACGAGCATCTTGCGCTTGCCCCTGGGCCGCTCCTCGGCGGACGACCCGGTGGTCTCCTCGGAACCGCCCTGCCGCTCCGATGCCGCATCGCCGTCGGACTGCTCCGGCTGCACGGCCCCCGCCGCCTCTGGGGTATCCGGCGTACCGATGATGCGCTCCGCCTCTGCCACGTGAGTCCCTCAACCTAGGTGCCTGACTGAGGACGAGAGTACGACACGCGCGTACGGCCCCACGTGCTGAGGAGCCGCTTGGCGGCGCGCGAGAGCACGGAGCGGTACGGCGGCCGAGGGCTCACTGGTGCCGCTCCTGCTTCTGCTTGCACTCCACGCACAGCGTGGCGCGCGGAAACGCCTGCATACGGGCCTTGCCGATGGGGTTGCCGCAGTTCTCACAGAGCCCGTACGTCCCGGTCTCGATGCGCTGCAGGGCGTGCTCGGTCTGGACGAGCATCTCGCGGGCATTGGCGGCGAGCGCCATCTCGTGCTCGCGGGTGATGTTCTTCGCACCGGTGTCCGCCTGGTCGTCGCCCGCGCCGTCACCGGAATCACGCATCAGGCCGACGAGGGACGCCTCCGACGACTCGAGCTCGTCACGCAGCCGCGTCGCCTCGCTGAGCAGCTCGCCCCGGGCCTCCTCGACCTCCTCCGGGGTCCAGGGGTCCTCCCCCGGCCGTACCGGGAGCTCTCCCGGCTCCACGCCACGTGCCTTGGGCACCGCGGTGGCCTTCGCCGGATCCGTGGCCGTGTGCGGAGTCTTCTTCGCAACCACAGTCGTGACTCCCGTCGTCGTCGCGGCCTGCGCCGCGTCCTCGGCCGCGGACGCGACCGTCTTCTTGGCCGTGCTGTTCGAGGCCGAGGCCTCCGCGGACGTGCCCGTTCCTGCCATATTTTCCGCGGCGGCGCCTTGAGCGACCTCCTGTACGGGCTGTGCGGGCGCGTCGTCGACTGCGGCCTCGCTGACCGCCGCCTCGCTGACTGCGGCCTCCTCGGCCAGCGCCTTCTCGGCATCTATCGCGGCCGGCGACTTCCTGGCCGGTGCCCCTTCGCCTGGCGCGTCCTTGCCGGGAGCCTTCTTCCTGCCCGGTGTCTTCTTGGCAGCCTCCGCGGTGACCGTCTTCCTGGCCGCCGTCCTCGCGGGTACGGAGGTCCTGGCCGCCGCACGCTTGGCCGGGGCCTTCGTGGCGGGCGCCTTCTTGGCCGCGGTCTTCTTGGCCGCGGTCTTCCTGGCCGGGGCCTTCTTGGCCACCGCCTTCGTCGCCGGGGCCTTCTTGGCCACCGCCTTCGTCGCCGGGGCCTTCTTGGCCGGGGCCTTCTTGGCGGCCGTCTCGGTTGGGCCCTGCCTCACGGACGCCTTCTTGGCGGGCGCCCTCTTCTTCTCGGGCCCGTTCGCCACGGCCGCCTTCTTTGCGGGGGCCTTCTTTGCGGGGGCCTTCTTTGCGGGTGCCTTCTTTGCGGGAGCCCTCTTTGCCGCAGTCGTTTTTGCGGTGGCCTTCTTCGCGGGTGCGGGTGCCTCTGCGGCCTTCTTCGCGGCGGGTACCTCCGCAGCCGTCTTCTTGGCCACCGTCTTCTTGGCCGCCTTTTTCGCGACCGTCTTCTTGGCCGCCGTCTTCTTCGCCGACGCCCCCGCAGCGGCCGTCTTCTTCCCCGCCGCCTTTTTCGCGGCAGCCTTCTTCACCGGCGACTTCGCCGCGACCGACTCCTTGGCTGCTTCCTTTCCTGCCGCAGCCTTCTTCGCCGGCGTCTGTGCCACAGTCGCCTTCTTGGCGGACGCCCTCTTCGCGGGACTCTTCCTTGCGGCCGCCTCCTTCGCGGGGGCCTTCCCGGCCGCTGCCCTGTCCTCCGGCGCCTCCGCAGCGGCGGTTCCGGCCACCGCCTCCACCGCCTTCGCCGCGGCCGTCTTCTTGGCCGTCGTCCCCGCCGTCGCCCGCTTGGCAGGCGTGCTCTTCGCCGGCGCCTTCCGGCCGCCGGACTTCCCACCGGACACGGCCGCCTTCCCGGCCGTACCCTTCGCTCCGGGTCCACTAGGGCTCTTCTTCCGCGGCCCGCCCGCCGTCTCCTCGGCCGCGCCCGTCATCGCAGGCACTTCCCCGGCAGCAGCCCTCCTGGCCGCCGCCGAGGATGCCGTCGCCTTGGCGCCCGTCTTCGCGACGGCTTCCTTCTTGGCCGGCGCCTCCTTGACGTGCGCCTTCTCACCGAGCCCCTGGGCTGTCGCGGCCTCCCGGGCCATGCTCTTCACGCCCATGGAACCCATGGTCCTCCTGGCGACGTCGACCGCCGCCCGGAAGACCCACAGTCCGGCCGTGCTCTTCTTCCCGCCCGTGTCCTTGGCCGCCGCGCCAGCCATACCAGTCGATCTGACGGACGCCGAGTCCTGTACGGCGGTCTTCTTCGCCACCATGGCCGCGGCCCCTTCACATTTTGTGATCTTGCTCGCGAATCGTGCTGGGACGATAAATCGACTTCCGGCCCGCGGCAACGGGGCACGCCGCCCGATTCGCCCGCCCCGCGGGTCCGCGCGGCAAGCCTGCATGCGTTGTGCCCAGCTCATCGCCAGGTATTCCGCCGAGCAGGCCGAGCCGGGAAACGGTGGTCCGCGGACGGCCGGACATGGCCATTTGGCGCAGAGCGCGCGCAGCCCGGGGCCGACTGGCCCACACCTGCCGACCCGCCTGCCGGGGCCCGCCCGCCCCGGGTCCCGGAAAACCGGTCGGCCGCGCCTCCCGGGGCGCCGTACACTATGGGGGTCCCCCTGCTCGAGGCAGTCGTGAGCTTGGGGGAGGAGCGAAAAGCGTGGATGGGGACGAGTAGCGGCGTACGCAGCCATGAGCGACCCGGGGACGGTGTGAGCCCGGGGGCGAGCGCGACGTGAAGATCACCCCGGAGCCGCCGGAAGAACGCCGAAGCCTCGCAGCACGCGAGCGGACGCCAGTAGACCCGGCATCGCGACCCCAATGAGGGGGCTCATCGGCGTACGCACACGCGCCGAGGGGCCAAGGAGGGTGGTACCGCGGGAGCGCACAGCGCCTCTCGTCCCTCCGACGGAAGACAGCAGTCCGTTGGAGGAGCTCTTCGATGACGCCGCCCCAGTACCGCCAGGTACCCGCCCAGGTAGACCTGCCCGCGCTCGAGCACGCCGTGCTCGACTTCTGGCGCGAGCAGAAGATCTTCGCCAAGAGCCTGGAGCAGTCCGAGGGCCGCCCCGAGTGGGTGTTCTACGAGGGCCCGCCCACCGCCAACGGCATGCCGGGCGCCCACCACATCGAGGCCCGCGTCTTCAAGGACGTCTTCCCGCGCTTCCGCACCATGCGCGGCTACCACGTGGCGCGCAAGGCCGGCTGGGACTGCCACGGCCTCCCGGTCGAGCTGGCCGTCGAGAAGGAGCTCGGCTTCAGCGGCAAGCAGGACATCGAGGCGTACGGCATCGCCGAGTTCAACGCCAAGTGCCGCGAGTCCGTGACCCGCCACACCGACGCCTTCACCGAGCTCACCAACCGTATGGGCTACTGGGTCGACCTCGACGACGCGTACTGGACGATGGACCCCGAGTACGTGGAGTCCGTCTGGTGGTCGCTCAAGGAGATCTTCAACAAGGGCCTGCTGGTCCAGGACCACCGCGTCGCCCCCTGGTGCCCGCGCTGCGGCACGGGCCTGTCGGACCACGAGCTGGCCCAGGGCTACGAGACGGTCGTGGACCCGTCCGTCTACGTCCGCTTCCCGCTCACCTCCGGCCCCCTCGCGGGCGAGGCCGCACTCCTGGTCTGGACGACCACGCCCTGGACGCTCGTCTCGAACACCGCGGTCGCCGCGCACCCCGAGGTGACGTACGTCGTCGCGACGAACGGCGAGGAGAAGCTGGTCGTCGCCGAGCCGCTCGTCGCGAAGGCCCTGGGTGAGGGCTGGGAGGTGACGGGCCAGACCTTCACCGGCGCCGAGATGGAGCGCTGGACGTACCAGCGCCCGTTCGAGCTGGTCGAGTTCCCGGCCCCGGCCCACTTCGTGGTCAACGCCGAGTACGTGACGACCGAGGACGGTACGGGTCTGGTCCACCAGTCCCCGGCCTTCGGTGAGGACGACCTCAAGGTCTGCCGTGCCTACGGCCTGCCGGTGGTGAACCCGGTCCGCCCGGACGGCACCTTCGAGGAGGACGTGCCGCTCGTCGGCGGCGTCTTCTTCAAGAAGGCGGACGAGGCTCTGACCAAGGACCTGCAGGAGCGCGGCCTGCTCCTCAAGCACCTCCCGTACGAGCACAGCTACCCGCACTGCTGGCGCTGCCACACGGCGCTCCTCTACTACGCGCAGCCGTCCTGGTACATCCGCACCACCGCCATCAAGGAGCGCCTGCTCGAGGAGAACGAGAAGACCAACTGGTACCCGGACTCGGTCAAGCACGGCCGCTACGGCGACTGGCTCAACAACAACATCGACTGGGCGCTGTCCCGCAACCGCTACTGGGGCACGCCGCTGCCGATCTGGCGCTGCGAGGAAGGTCACCTCACCTGCGTCGGCTCCCGCACGGAGCTCACGGAGCTGACCGGCACCGACCAGTCGGGCCTCGACCCCCACCGGCCGTACATCGACGAGGTCACGTTCCCCTGCCCGCAGGACGGTTGCGCGCTGACGGCGACCCGCGTCCCGGAGGTCATCGACGCCTGGTACGACTCGGGCTCGATGCCGTTCGCGCAGTGGGGCTACCCGTACAAGAACAAGGAGCTCTTCGAGAGCCGCTACCCGGCGCAGTTCATCTCGGAGGCCATCGACCAGACGCGAGGGTGGTTCTACACCCTCATGGCGGTCGGCACGCTCGTCTTCGACAAGTCGTCGTACGAGAACGTGGTGTGCCTCGGCCACATCCTCGCCGAGGACGGCCGCAAGATGTCCAAGCACCTGGGCAACATCCTGCAGCCGATCCCGCTGATGGACCAGCACGGCGCGGACGCGGTCCGCTGGTTCATGGCAGCGGGCGGCTCCCCGTGGGCGGCGCGCCGAGTCGGCCACGGCACGATCCAGGAGGTGGTGAGGAAGACCCTCCTCACGTACTGGAACACGGTCGCTTTCCAGGCGCTCTACGCCCGTACGTCGAACTGGGCGCCGTCCGCCTCCGACCCGGCCCCGGCCGACCGCCCGCTCCTGGACCGCTGGCTGCTGTCCGAGCTGCACGCGCTCACCGACCAGGTCACCCAGTCCCTGGAGGCATACGACACGCAGCGCGCCGGCAAGCTCCTGTCGGCTTTCGTCGACGACCTGTCGAACTGGTACGTACGCCGGTCCCGGCGCCGTTTCTGGCAGGGCGACGCGGCGGCGCTGCGCACCCTGCACGAGGTCGTCGAGACGGTCACGCGCCTGATGGCCCCGCTGACCCCGTTCATCACCGAGCGGGTGTGGCAGGACCTGGTCGTGCCGGTGACGCCGGGCGCGCCCGAGTCCGTGCACCTCTCGTCCTGGCCGGAGGCGGACCTGTCCGCGATCCACCCGGAGCTGTCGAAGCAGATGGTGCTGGTGCGGCGGCTGGTGGAGTTGGGGCGTGCGACGCGTGCCGAGTCGGGTGTGAAGACCCGTCAGCCGCTGTCCCGCGCGCTGGTCGCGGCGGCGGGCTTCGAGTCCCTGTCTCGCGAGCTGCACGCGCAGATCACGGAGGAGCTCAACGTCTCGTCCCTGGCCTCCCTTTCGGAGGTCGGCGGCTCGCTGGTGGACACGACCGCCAAGGCCAACTTCCGCGCCCTGGGCAAGCGTTTCGGCAAGGGCGTCCAGGCGGTCGCCAAGGCCATCGCGAACGCCGACGCGGCCGCGCTGTCCCTCGCTCTGCGTGAGGGCACGGCGTCGGTCGAGGTCGACGGCGAGACCGTGACGCTGGCCCCGGACGAGGTGATCATCACCGAGACGCCCCGCGAGGGCTGGTCGGTGGCCTCGGACGCGGGTGCCACGGTCGCGCTGGACCTGGAGATCACGGAGGAGCTGCGCCGGGCGGGCCTCGCCCGTGACGCGATCCGCCTGATCCAGGAGGCCCGCAAGAACAGCGGCCTGGACGTCGCGGACCGCATCGCCCTGCGCTGGACGGCGACGGACCCGGCGGTCGTCACCGCCCTGTCCGAGCACGCGTCGCTCATCGCGGACGAGGTCCTCGCGACGGACTTCGCCCAGGGCGAGCCGGACGCCACGTACGGCGAGCCGTTCACGGACGAGTCGCTGACCCTGACGTTCCGCCTCCACAAGGCGTAGGCCGCACGCCCCTGACGGGCAACCGAAGGGCCCGGCACCCAAAGAATCTTGGGCACCGGGCCCTTCGGCGTTTTGTACCACCGCACAGCTGCGCGCCGACTACACCGCCACCGCCGTGGGCAGCCGCCCCCACCACAGCCTCGGCGTCGCGCCGTATCCCGCGGCGGGAAGCCGCTCCATCGCTGTGGGCAGGCGCTCCGCCGCTGCGGGCAGGCGTTCCGCCGCTGTGGGCAGGCGTTCCGAGGGGCTGGGGGCACCTCCCACGCCCTTAAGTCAGTGGGGGGAGGGCGGGCACAGCCCCACGACGGCGAGCACCCTGGCCTGGGAGGTATCCCCAGAGCAGGGGGACCCCATCGCCCCATCGGCACGATTGCCCACGGCGGGACGGCGTGACAGCGGGACGGCGGAACCGCCCCCACGCCAGTGGGAACCCGGCGGCAGAAGCGCACACCAAAGGGCCGGGCCCCCAGATTCTCCGGGGGCCCGGCCCTTTGAAGCGTTGCCGACGCCTATGGCGTAATCACGCCGCCGTCAGTTGTCGTCCTCATCGATGAGGAACCCACGCATCGGCGAGGGAGCCTGCTGCATCGGCGAAGGCCCCTGCGGCCGCACCGGCGCCATCGGCTGCGTCATCGCGGGCGACATCTGCTGCTGACCGCCGTAGGAGGGGCCGGCCGGCGACGGGTTGCCACCCATCGTCTGGTTGCCGCCGTACGACGGGGCGCTCGCGCCGGCCGGTGCCATGGAGGGCGCCGGGGACGGCGGCAGAGAGGCCGTCGCCGGGGTCCGCGGCGGAGCCAGCGAGTCGTCGGCCTGGGTCTCCAGCTGACGCAGCTGCGACTCCAGGTAGGACTTCAGACGCGTGCGGTACTCCCGCTCGAAGCCGCGCAGGTCCTCGACCTTGCGCTCCAGCGTCGCGCGCGCGGACTCGAGGGAGCCCATCGCCACGCGGTGCTTCTCCTGGGCGTCCCGCTCAAGCGCGTCGGCCTTGGCGCGCGCGTCGCGCTCGAGGCCCTCGGCACGGCTGCGCGCCTCGCCGACGATCTTGTTGGCCTCGGAACGGGCCTCCGCGATCGCCTGGTCGGCGGTCTGCTGCGCAAGGGACAGGACGCGCGCGGCGCTGTCACCGCCGGGACCCTGACCGGGGCCGGGCAGCTGGGGTCCGTGACCACCCATGGGACCGCCCATCGGGCCGCCCATCTGACCCGGCATCTGACCCTGGCCCATCGGACCCTGGCCCATCGGACCGGGACCCTGGGGGCCGGGGCCGTGGCCGCTGGGACCTGCAGGCAGCTGGGGTGCGCCACTGGGCAGCTGGGGCGGTCCGCCCATCTGGTGCTGCTGATGCTGCTGTTGCGGCGGCACCGGCTGCGGTCCCGATATGGCAGCGGGTACCGGAGCGCCGGGACGATCCTGCTGCTCGGGCGGCTTCCGCATGGCCTGCTGCTGGTTCTGGGCAGCGGCCCGCGTCGCGGCGGCCAGTTTGGCGCGCAGGTCCTCGTTCTCCCGGAGCAGGCGGGTCAGCTCGGCTTCGACCTCGTCGAGGAAGGCATCGACCTCGTCCTCGTCATAGCCTTCTCGGAGGCGGACGGTCGTGAACTGCTTGTTCCGCACGTCCTCGGGGGTCAACGGCATCTCTTCACCTCAACGTAGTCGTCGGCATTCGGCAAGACCGTATCGTTCACAGCCGGCTCACGATGGAGATCAGGATGTAGACGATGATCATCAGGACGAAGAAGGACAGGTCGAGCGCCACGCCCCCGAGACGCAGCGGCGGAATGAACCGCCGCAGAAGCTTCAGCGGTGGATCGGTGACAGTGTAGGTGGCCTCCAGAACGACCACCATCGCCTTGCCGGGTTGCCACGAGCGGGCGAACTGGAAGACGTAGTCCATGACCAACCGGAAAATGAGCACGATGAGGAAACACATCAGCGCGATGTAGAGAACGTCCAAGACCACGCTCATGACCGTGCTTCCCTCTCCCCTGTTTTCGTGCCTCGTGTCGGCCTGCGTCTCAGCTCTGGTTGAAGAACCCGCCCTCTGCGATGCGGGCCTTGTCCTCCGCCGTGACATCGACGTTAGCAGGCGACAACAGGAACACCTTCTGCGTCACGCGCTCGATACTGCCATGAAGACCGAAGACCAGACCCGCGGCAAAGTCGACAAGTCGCTTCGCATCCGTGTCGTCCATCTCCGTCAGATTCATGATCACCGGGGTGCCCTCACGGAAGTGTTCCCCGATGGTACGGGCCTCGTTGTAGGTCCGCGGGTGCAGTGTGGTGATGCGGTAGGGCTCCCTCTCGGACACAACCTTGGGCATGATCACCGGCGCGTTCTTCTCCAGGCTCTGACGTTCAGGTGTGATGGATGACACGGGGGCAATTCGTGCCGGACGCGCCGCTTCTGCCGGAATCGCGACCGGTTCCCGTTGTGCCGGAGGTTGTACTACTCGTACCGATTCTTCCCTTTGGGGCTGATGCGACTGGTGCGGCGGCTCATGCCGCCGACGGTCGCGCTCGGGCTCCGGGTCCAGTTCGGGCTCGAAGTCGTCGTCAGGGTCGAAGCCCCGGCCGTCGTACCCATCGTCCTCCACGAGGCCGAGGTAGACCGCCATCTTGCGCATCGCGCCGGCCATGCTCTGAATCCTCCGCTCTGTGGTGGATCGGCGTGGTGGATCGGCTGACGCCAACCAAGTGCCCGCGATCCACAAGTCCGCCCCGCTATCGGCGGGAATGACCATATTTTCTGCTGTGGTCCGACTTCTTGGCGACGTTACCCGAGCCTGGGTCGGACTCCGAGTACCGCCGTACCGACGCGCACATGTGTCGCCCCGGCCGCCACGGCCTGTTCGAGGTCCGCACTCATCCCTGCTGACACCATGTTCGCAGCCGGATGACTCCGGCGCACGAGGGTTGCCAATTCCATCAGCCGGTCGAACGCAGCGCGTTGGTGGCCCGCGTACGGTCCGGTGAGCGGCGCGACGGTCATCAGTCCGTCGAGCCGGAGCCCGGGCGCGCCCGCAACGAGGTCGGCCAACTCTTCGATTCCGTCCGGCCCCACGCCGCCCCGCGCCCCGCGGCCGCCCTCGTCCGCGTCGAGCGCGACCTGGATGAGACAGCCGACTTCGCGCTGGGCCCGGGCGGCCTCCTTCGAGAGCGCCGTGACAAGCCGGGAACGGTCGACGGACTGCACCACATCGGCATAACCGACCACAGAACGGACCTTGTTGGTCTGCAACTGGCCGACAAAGTGCCATGCAAGGGGCAGATCCGAGCATGCGGCGGCCTTCGGGGCGGCGTCCTGGTCGCGGTTCTCGGCGACGTGCCGCACACCGAGTTCCGACAGGATCCGCACATCGCTCGCGGGATAGGTCTTGGTGACCACGATCAGGGTCACTTCTTCGCGTTTGCGGCCCGCCGCCGCGCACGCCGCGTCGATACGCGCCTCGACTTTCGCCAGATTCGCGGCGAGTTGAGCCTTACGGTCCGTCATGCCCATCAGTCCAGCCAGACATAGCCCGCGAGCCGCCCGGTTGTGCGGTCGCGGCGGTACGAGAAGTGGTCGCCCGACTCGAGCGTGCACACCGGCGTCTGCTCCCGGTCGCGCACCCCGAGCCGCTCGAGCTGCGCATGCACACCGGCGGTCACGTCGACCGCGGGGGTGCCCCAACTCGTCTCGGAATACGCCACCGGTTCGACGGCGGCGACTTCGGCGCGCATCGCGTCGGGCACTTCGTAGCAGCGCCCGCAGACCGCGGGGCCGGTACGGGCGGTGATGCGGTCCGGCTCGGCGCCCAGCTTCACCATCGCCTCGACGGCGGCCGGGACCACCCCGGCCACCATACCCGGCCGTCCGGCGTGGGCGGCGGCCGCGATTCCGGCGACCGGGTCGGCCAGCAGGACCGGGACGCAGTCCGCGGTGAGTACGGCGAGTGCGAGGCCGCGCCGGACGGTGACGATCGCGTCGACCGACGGCACGGGGGAGGTGTCCCACGGCCCGTCGACCACGGCGACATCGGCCCCGTGCACCTGGTTCATCCACACCACACCAGCAGGATCGAGCCCGAGCGACTTGGCCGCCAGTTCGCGGTTGGTGCGTACGGCGTCGGGGTCGTCGCCAACCGCACCGCCGAGATTGAGCTCCTCGTACGGAGCGGCGCTCACCCCGCCCCACCTGTCGGTGAAGGCGAAGTGGGCGCCGCCCACGATGTCGTGCTGTCCTATCACTTCAGCGTGTCCGGTCCGTCACTTCAGGAAGTCCGGTACGTCCAGTTCCTCGGCCGCGCTGTCCGAGTACGTCCGGGACGGCGGCACCGGCGGCGGGAGCTCGCTCGCCGCGACCGGCTCGGGCTCGGCGGAGGCGTTGTCCTCGCGCGGGGTGACGCTGCCGAGTCCGCCGAAGGCCGGGCGGGTCTCGGAGGGGCGGGCCGGCGTGGGCTCGTCGCGCTTGGCGGAGGACGCGCCGAGGACGTTGTCCCGCTTGGCCGGGGGCTGCCCGCCGTCAAACCCGGCGGCGATCACGGTCACCCGGACCTCGTCGCCGAGAGCGTCGTCGATGACGGCGCCGAAGATGATGTTGGCCTCGGGGTGGGCGGCCTCGCTCACCAGCTGGGCGGCCTCGTTGATCTCGAAGAGACCGAGATCCGAGCCGCCGGAGATCGAGAGCAGCACTCCGCGGGCGCCGTCGATGGACGCCTCGAGCAGCGGCGAGGAGATGGCCATCTCGGCCGCGGCCACCGCGCGGTCGTCGCCGCGGGCCGAGCCGATGCCCATGAGCGCCGAACCGGCCTCGGACATCACGGACTTGACGTCGGCGAAGTCGAGGTTGATCAGGCCGGGCGTGGTGATGAGGTCCGTGATGCCCTGGACACCGGAGAGCAGCACCTGGTCGGCGGACTTGAACGCGTCCAGCACGCTGACCTGGCGGTCCGAGATGGACAGCAGCCGGTCGTTGGGGATGACGATGAGGGTGTCGACCTCTTCGCGGAGCTCGGCGATGCCGTCCTCGGCCTGGTTGGCGCGGCGGCGGCCCTCGAAGGTGAACGGGCGCGTGACGACGCCGATGGTGAGGGCTCCGAGGGAGCGCGCGATGTTGGCCACGACGGGTGCGCCGCCGGTGCCGGTGCCGCCACCTTCGCCGGCGGTGACGAAGACCATGTCGGCCCCCTTGAGGACCTCCTCGATCTCCTCGCGGTGGTCCTCCGCGGCCTTGCGGCCGACGGCCGGGTTGGCTCCGGCGCCGAGTCCGCGCGTGAGTTCGCGGCCGACGTCGAGCTTGACGTCGGCGTCGCTCATCAACAGCGCCTGCGCGTCGGTGTTGATGGCGATGAACTCGACGCCCTTGAGACCGACCTCGATCATCCGGTTGATGGCATTGACACCACCGCCGCCGACACCGATGACTTTGATGACTGCGAGGTAGTTCTGCGGTGCTGCCACGTCGAAGGCCTCTCGCCTCGAGTTACGTGTCGCCGCCTCGCGAGTGCTGCGATCCGACGACTGATGCCGAATGGGACGGTCCGAACGCCGACCCGAACCCTAAGCCTGAAGTTTAGGGTTACCCGTGTGCCTGTTGCTGGTTTTCGTTTGACCCTTACGAACAGGACACTAAGTCGACAAGTGGCGCACGTTCAACGAACACGCCGAACCTCCCGTTTTTCTTTTCACCCTATGTGATCACCCATAGCGATGAACAACCAGGGTGCTGGCCTGCGACGACGTCCGTCAACTCCCTGACACGGAAGGGGTGGTGGGAACACTGACGTCGAAGTGCCGGGCCCCTGGGGCTGCTTTCATCAGGGCGGAGAGTGTGGCAGCCTTCGCGCGACCCCTCTCACTGCTCCCCCAGGCGACGGTGCGATCGCCGGTCAACTCCAGCGAGATGGAGTCATACGTACGGACCTTGACGACCCGGGTGATGCGGGCCACCGCGGCCGGGACGTCGCCGGCGACCCGTACCGCCTCCCGCACGAGACGGTCCGTTCCGAAGCGCTGTCTGCTCGCCGACTGATCCGCCGTCAATTCCAGCATCGGGATGCCCTTGGGGGCGTTGCCGACGGTAGCGAATCGAACCCCTTCGGCGTCCACTTCGATGAACTTTTCACCCTTTTTAATAAGGAGTACCGGCTTGCGTTCGGTCACTTTGAGTGCGATTCCGTGCGGCCAGGAACGGACGACATCAACCGAGTCAATTCGGGGCAATTTCCGGCGCAACCGATCCTCAATGGCATCGGTGTCGACTGAAATCAACGGCGAACCGACCGGAACAGCGGCTGCTTCGCGCACTTCTCCGGGCGTCAGGACCTGCGTGCCCGAGGTCGTGACCTTCTGGACGCGCAGCCACTGGGAGCCGTAGAGCACCCAGACGGCTCCCGCACCGAGGAGGGCGACGACGACGATCAGCAGGACCAGGACACGGAGGCGTCGCACCCGGAGCCCCGGCCCTCCGCCGGACCCCGGCGGCCGGGGCGGGCCGGACGCCGGCGGCTGCCGTTCACCATGCTCGGCGGTAGTCGCTCCGGCCACGCACCCTCCTTTTGTGGCTCCGTTCGCCTCCGGGGCGCTAGCGGCGCGAGGCGATCGCCTCGTACACCATGCCGACCAGCAGCTCGTCGGCGTCCCGGCGGCCGAACTCGGCGGCGGCGCGGGACATCTCGTACAGCCGGTGCGGGTCCGCCAGCACCGGCAGGACGTTCCCCTGCACCCACTCGGGCGTGAGCTCGGCGTCGTCGACGAGGAGCCCGCCGCCCGCCTTGACCACCGGCTGGGCGTTGAGCCGCTGCTCTCCGTTGCCGATGGGCAGCGGGACGTATGCGGCCGGAAGCCCGACGGCGGACAGCTCGGCGACGGTCATCGCGCCCGCGCGGCAGAGCATCATGTCCGCCGCGGCGTACGCGAGGTCCATCCGGTCCACGTACGGTACCGGGATGTAGGGCGGCATTCCCGGCATGTTGTCCACGTGCGGCAGTTCGTTCTTCGGGCCGACCACGTGCAGGACCTGGATACCGGACTGCTGGAGGAACGGGGCGACGCGCTGGACGACCTCGTTGAGGCGGCGGGCGCCCTGCGAGCCACCGGAGACGAGCAGCGTCGGGAGGTTCGGGTCGAGCCCGAAGGCGGCACGGGCCTCGGGGCGCATGGCGGCGCGGTCCAGCGTGGCGATGGAGCGCCGCAGCGGGATGCCGACATACCTGGCATTGCGCAGCTTGCTGTCCGGCGTGGAGACGGCGACCTGGGCCGCGTACCGCGAGCCGATCTTGTTGGCCAGGCCCGGCCGGGCGTTGGCCTCGTGCACCACGATCGGCACCCCGAGCCGCTTGGCCGCCAGATAGCCGGGCAGCGCCACATAGCCGCCGAAGCCGACGACCGCGTCCGCCTTGGTGCGCTCCAGGATCTGCTCCGCCGCCTTGATCGTGCCGCGCAGCCGGCCCGGGACGGTGATCAGCTCGGGCGTGGGCTTACGGGGCAGCGGGACGGCGGGGATCAGCGCGAGTTCGTAACCCCGCTCCGGTACCAGACGGGTCTCGAGTCCACGCTCCGTGCCGAGGGCCGTGATCCCCACGGTCGGGTCCTGCCTGCGCAGGGCGTCCGCGAGGGCGAGCGCGGGCTCGATGTGGCCGGCGGTCCCCCCACCGGCGAGTACGACATGCACCGAAATTCACCGCTCTCCGGACGTACGCGCCGTGGCGCGCCGTCGCATCGTGTTCCATCTCCGAGGCCCCCGAACACTCTCGGAGCCTCTCACCGCAGCCCGCTTTCTACCAAAGACAGGTTGCCGCATCGCAAGCGCCGCCCGTGCGGCGGGTTCCTCGCGTGCGAACGCGATCAGCAGCCCGACGGCGAACATGGTCGGCAGCAGGGCGGACCCACCGTAGGAGAACAGCGGGAGCGGGACTCCGGCGATCGGCAGCAGGCCGAGCACCGCACCGACGTTGACCACGGCCTGGGCCGTGATCCATGTGGTCACGCCTCCCGCGGCATACCTCACGAAGGGGTCCTCCGTGCGTCCGGCCACGCGGATACCCGCATAGCCTAGAGCCGCGAAGAGTGCGAGCACCGACAGCGTCCCCGCGAGGCCGAGCTCCTCCCCGGTGACCGCGAAGATGAAGTCCGTGTGCGCTTCGGGCAGTTGACCCCATTTTTCCACACTGGCACCGAGGCCGGAACCGAAGAGTCCGCCGGAGGCCAGGGCATAGATGCCGTGTACGGCCTGCCAGCACATGTCGTTGGGGCCGGGCTCGGTGGCGCCGATGCACGAGAGCCGGGCCATGCGGTTGGGGTTGGTCTTGATGAGGATCGCGCCGATCAGGGCGGCCCCGGAGAGCACGCCGGCGAAGAGCCGGGTGGGAGCCCCCACGAGCCAGAGCAGTCCGAAGAGGATCGCGGCGAGGATGATGGCCGTGCCCATGTCGCCGCCGAGCATGATCAGCCCGAGCAGCATGAACGTCACCGGAACCAGCGGCACCAGCATGTGCTTCCACTGGCTCAGCAGCCGTTTGTCCTGTTTGCGGGCCAGCAGATCGGCCCCCCACAGCACCAGGGCCAGCTTGCCGAACTCGCTGGGCTGGAGCTGGAAGGGGCCGCCCAGCGAGATCCAGTTCTGGTTGCCGTTGACCGCCATCCCTATCCCCGGAATCTGCACGAGGACCATCAGGAAGACCGAGCCGGCGAGCATCGGATACGCCAGCGCACGGTGCAGCTTGACGGGCATCCGCGCGGCGATGAGCAGCAGCAGCGCACCGATCACGGCGGCCACGAACTGCTTCCGGAAGAAGTACGAGGCGGGCAGCGACAACTGCAGCGCCTTGATCATGGACGCCGAGTACACCATCACAAGGCCGAGCACGGTGATCAGCAGACTGCTGCCGAGGATCACGTAGTACGCGGTGAGCGGCCGGTCCCAGGCACGGCGGACTTGGGTGTGGAGCCGCCGGAGGGGGTTGTCGCGCGGGGGGCGGGGAGGGGTGAGGCGTACGGCGGGCCGCTTGGCAGGAGCACGACTGGAGCTAGCAGGCATCAACAGCACCCCCGCCAACGACCACCGGCGGACACCCGCCAACGAAACCTCAGCCACGACGCACCCACGCGTCCCTCCCGGGGATTTCCGGGGCACCCGCGAACCACGGGGCCCCGTTTCAGGCGCCTACGGCGCCAAGGGCGCGAACCGCCTCCGCGAACGCCTCACCGCGCTTGTTGTAGTTGGTGAACATGTCCATCGACGCACAGGCCGGCGCCAGCAGCACCGTATCCCCCGGCCCGGCGAGCCGCGCCGCCTCCCGTACCGCCTCGGACATCGCCCCAGTGTCCGTCCGGTCGAGGTCGGCCACCGGGACCTCGGGCGCGTGTCGCGCGAGCGCTTCGCGGATCAGCGCCCGGTCCGCGCCGATCAGCACGACACCACGCAGCCGCTTCGCCGAGTTCGCGACCAGCTCGTCGAAGGTCGCGCCCTTGGCAAGCCCGCCCGCGATCCACACGATCGACTCGTACGCGGCCAACGAGGCTTCCGCGGCATGGGTGTTGGTGGCCTTGGAGTCGTCGATGTAGGCGACGCCGTCGACATCGGCGACATGCGCGATGCGGTGGGCGTCGGGCCGGAAGGCCCGCAGGCCGTCCCGTACGGCGGCCGGCTCGACGCCGAAGGCGCGGGCCAGGGCGGCGGCGGCCAGCGCGTTGGCGATGTTGTGCGGGGCCGGCTTCGGGGGTCCGGGGGATGTCCCCCGGGAAGACGCAGCGATGTCGGAGATCTGGGCGAGCTCCTGTGCCTGCTTCTGCCGGTTCTCGACGAAGGCGCGGTCGACCAGGATGTCGTCCACGACGCCGAGTTGGGACGGTCCTGGCGTGCCGAGCGTGAAGCCGATCGCCCGGCAGCCCTCCTCGACGTCGGCCTCGCGCACCAGGTCCTCGGTGGCCTTGTCGGCGACGTTGTAGACGCAGGCGACGCGATTGCCCTCGTAGATGCGGCCCTTGTCGGCGGCGTACGCCTCCATGGAGCCGTGCCAGTCGAGGTGGTCGGGGGCGAGGTTCAGCACGGCCGCGGAGTGGGCGCGCAGCGAGGGAGCCCAGTGCAGCTGGTAGCTGGAGAGCTCGACCGCGAGCACGTCGTACTTCTCGTCGCCGAGGACGGCGTCCAGCAGGGAGACCCCGATGTTGCCGACGGCGGCCGTGCGCAGCCCGGCGGCCGTCAGGATGGACGCGAGCATCTGGACGGTCGTGGTCTTGCCGTTGGTGCCGGTGACCGCGAGCCAGGGGGCGGCGTCGGGGCCGCGCAGCCGCCAGGCCAGCTCGACGTCGCCCCAGACGGGCACGCCCGCCTCGGCGGCGGCGTGGAACAGCGGCTTGTCCGGCTTCCAGCCGGGCGCCGTGACGATGAGCTCCGTACCCTCCGGCAGGGTCGCCCCGTCGCCGAGCCGGACCGTGATGCCCTCGGCCTCCAGCTCCGCGGCCTGCGCCCGGGCCCGCTCGTCGTCGCCGTCGTTGACGACCGTGACGATCGCGCCCAGACCGTGCAGGACCCGCGCCGCTGGGATCCCGGAGACCCCGAGCCCTGCGACGGTGACGTGCTTGCCCTGCCAGTCGGTCACTTGTCGGCCGCCCATCCCGCGTAGAAGAGACCCAGTCCGACGATCACACAGATGCCCTGAATGATCCAGAAGCGGACCACGACGAGGACTTCGGACCAGCCCTTGAGTTCGAAGTGGTGCTGGAGCGGTGCCATCCGGAAGACGCGCTTTCCGGTGAGGCGGAACGAGCCTACCTGGATGACAACGGACATGGTGATCAGGACGAACAGGCCGCCGAGGATGGCGAGCAGCAGTTCGGTGCGGGAGCAGATCGCCAGGCCGGCGAGCGCGCCGCCCAGGGCGAGCGAACCGGTGTCGCCCATGAAGATCTTGGCGGGCGAGGTGTTCCACCACAGGAAGCCGAGGCAGGCGCCCATCAGCGCCGATGCGACCACGGCGAGGTCGAGGGGATCTCGCACCTCGTAGCAGGCCTCCGGGTTGGTCAGGGTCGTCGCGTTGGCGCAGGACTCCTGGAACTGCCAGACGCCGATGAAGGTGTAGGCGCCGAAGACGAGCACGGAGGCGCCGGTGGCCAGACCGTCGAGACCGTCGGTCAGGTTCACGCCGTTCGACATCGCGAGGATCATGAACAGCGCCCAGATCACGAATAGCACCGGGCCGATGGTCCAGCCGAAGTCCTGCACGAAGGAGAGCTTCGTGGAGGCGGGGGTGTTGCCGCGGTTGTCGGCGAACTGGAGCGCGAGCACCGCGAAGGCGATGCCGACGGTCAGCTGGCCGGCCATCTTCGCCTTGGCCCTGAGGCCCAGCGAACGCCGCTTGACGATCTTGATGTAGTCGTCCAGGAAGCCGACCAGGCCCATGCCGCCCATCAGGCCGAGCACCAGCAGACCCGAGAAGGTCGGCGAGTAGCCCGTGATCATCTTGGACAGGAAGTACGCGGCGATCGTCGCCAGGATGAAGGCGATGCCGCCCATGGTCGGCGTACCGCGCTTGCTGTGGTGCTCTTTCGGGCCGTCGTCGCGGATGTACTGGCCGTAGCCCTTGCGGGCGAGCAGCTTGATCAGCAGCGGGGTGCCGATCAGCGTCAGGAAGAGCCCGATGACTCCCGCGAACAGGATCTGCTTCATCATCGGGCGGCAACCTCACCCTCGGCGGCGGCCGTGTCCTGTTCGAGGAGCGCCATTGCAACCCGCTCCAGGCCCACCGACCTGGAGGCCTTCACGAGTACGACGTCGCCCGGGCGCAGCTCGCTGCGCAGCAGGTCGACGGCCGCCTGTGCGTCGGACACGTGCACCGACTCCTCACCCCACGAACCCTCGTTGTATGCGCCCATCTGCAGCCAGGCGGCTTCCCTGCCCCCGACCGCGACGAGCTTGCCCACGTTCAGCCGGACGGCGAGCCGTCCGACCGCGTCGTGTTCGGCGAGCGCCTCGTCACCGAGCTCGGCCATCTGACCGAGCACCGCCCACGTGCGACCCCCCTTGGCCCGTGCGGCCTCGCCCATCGCGGCGAGCGCGCGCAGAGCGGCCCGCATGGACTCGGGATTCGCGTTGTAGGCGTCGTTGACGACCGTCACGCCGTCCGGGCGCTCGGTGACCTCCATCCGCCAGCGGGAGAGGGAGCCCGCCTCGGAGAGCGCGAGGGCGATCTCTTCCGCGGACATGCCCAGCTCATGGGCGACGGCGGCCGCGGCGAGCGCGTTCGACACGTGGTGCTCACCGTACAGGCGCATGGTCACATCGCTGCACCCGGAGGGTGTGTGGAGGCTGAACGAGGGCTGTCCTGCCTCTGTGAGCCGGACGTTTTCGGCGCGTACGTCCGCGTCGTCCGACTCTCCGAAGAGGATCACGCGCGCCTTCGTACGCGATGCCATGGCACGTACGAGGGGGTCGTCGGCGTTGAGGACGGCCGCGCCGTCTTCGGGGAGGCCCTCGACGAGCTCGCCCTTCGCCTCTGCGATCTGCTCCCGGCCGCCGAACTCGCCGATGTGGGCCGTGCCGACATTGAGCACGACGCCGATTCCCGGCGGGGTCAGGCCCGTGAGGTAGCGGATGTGGCCGATGCCGCGGGCGCCCATCTCCAGGACGAGGTAGCGGGTCTCCTCGGTGGCGCTGAGCGCGGTGAGCGGCAGCCCGATCTCGTTGTTGAAGGAGCCGGGTGTGAAGACCGTCGGGGCCTTGGTCCGGAGCACCTGCGCGATGAGGTCCTTGGTGCTGGTCTTGCCCGCGGAGCCGGTGAGGGCCACGAGGGTCGCGCCGAGCCGCTCGACGACGGCGCGGGCGAGAGCGCCCAACGCCGTCTGCACGTCGTCGACGACGACGGCGGGGACGCCGACCGGACGCGACGCCAGTACGGCGACCGCGCCCGCGGCGACCACGTCGGCGGCGAAGTCGTGGCCGTCGACGCGCTCGCCGGCGAAGGCGACGAAGAGGCTGCCGGGCTCGACCTCGCGGGAGTCCCGGACGACCGGTCCGGTGACCTGCACGGACGGATCCGGTATGTCGTGGGTCTGCCCGCCGACGATTTCAGCGATCTCGGCGAGGGAGAGGGCGATCACAACTTCATCCCTGGGTGTTCTGGATAGCTTCGCGAAGCACCTGGCGGTCGTCGAAGGGACGTACCACTCCGGCGATGTCCTGGCCCTGCTCATGGCCCTTGCCGGCCACCAGCACGGTGTCGCCGGGCCGCGCCAGGGCGACGGCGGCGGCGATGGCGGCGGCCCGGTCCTCGAAGACCTGGACCTCGCCGCGTTCGTGGGCCGGCACCTCGGCGGCGCCGGCGAGCATGGTGGCCAGGATGGCCAGGGGGTCCTCGGAGCGGGGGTTGTCGGAGGTCAGTACGGCGGTGTCGGCGAGGCGGGCCGCGGCGGCGCCCATCGGCGCGCGCTTGGTCTTGTCCCGGTCGCCGCCGCAGCCGAGCACGACGTGCAGCCTGCCCTCGGTGATCTTGCGCAGGGCGCGCAGGACCGACTCGACGGCGTCGGTCTTGTGGGCGTAGTCCACGACCGCGAGATAGGGCTGGCCTGCGTCGACGCGCTCCAGGCGGCCGGGGACGCCCGGCACGGCGGCGATGCCGTCCGCCGCGCTCTGCGGGTCGAGTCCTGCGGCGGCGAGGGCGACGATCGCGGCGAGCGTGTTGGCGACGTTGAAGGGGCCCGGCAGCGGCGACTTCGCGGTGATGCGCTCGCCGCGCGGGCCGACGGCGGTGAAGTGGGAGTCCATCGGCCCCACCACGACGTCCTCGGCGCGCCAGTCGGCGTCGGGATGACCTTCGGCGGAGAAGGTGACGACCGGTACGGACGCCTCCTTGGCCAGCCTGCGGCCGTATTCGTCGTCGACGTTGACGACGCCCTGTCTGCTGCGTTTCGGCGTGAAGAGCTGCGCTTTGGCCCGGAAGTAGTCCTCCATGTCGGAGTGGAACTCCATGTGCTCCGGGCTGAGGTTGGTGAAGACCGCGATGTCGAAGACGCAGCCGTCGACCCGGCCGAGGACCAGAGCGTGGCTGGAGACCTCCATGGCGACCGACCTCACACCGCGCTCGCGCATGACGGCGAACAGCGCCTGCAGGTCGGTGGCCTCGGGGGTGGTGCGCTCCGACTTGATGCGCTCGTCGCCGATGCGCGTCTCGACCGTGCCGATGAGTCCGGGCATCCCGTCGGAGACTGCGAGCCCGCCCCGGATCAGATACGCGGTCGTGGTCTTGCCGGACGTACCGGTGATGCCGATCTGCAGCAGGTCGCGGCCCGGGTGGCCGTAGACCGTCGCAGCCAGCTCGCCCATGCGCCCGCGCGGGTCGTCGACGACCAGGACCGGCAGGCCCGTGGCGGCGGCACGTTCGGCACCCGTCGGGTCGGTGAGGATCGCCGCGGCGCCGAGGCCGGCGGCCTGCGCCGCGAAGTCGGCGCCGTGGAAGCGGGCGCCGGGCAGCGCGGCGTAGACGTCGCCCGGGCGCACAGCGCGGGAGTCGTGCGTGATGCCACTGACCTCCGCGGCGCCGGGGACGGTCACGCCCAGCTGATCGGCGAGCTCCGCGAGCGGTGTGGCGGAGACCTGGACCGGTCGTGGCGGCCCTGGATATGTCACAGGAGCGCCCTTCTGGGTGATGTGGGACTGATCAGCATGTGGCACGGCGGTGAGCGTACCGGGACCACCCCCGCCGGAGCTAAATGGGATCGGCGGGGTGCGCTGGTTCCCGGAATCGGGGGTGATGGTTCTCACGGGCGGTTCCTGGTCGCTCTCAGGGCTTGAACTCGACGGGCAGCCGTGCCGGCTCCGCTCCGGTGGGCGGCACCTGGAGTGTCTTCAGAGCGAATTCCATCACCGTCTTGTAGATGGGTCCGCAGATCTGACCGCCGAAATAGCTGCCCTTCGTGGCGTTCTGGATGGCGCAGTAGACGGTGACGCGCGGATTGTCGGCGGGCGCGAAGCCGGCGAACGACGAGGTGTAGCCGCGGTATTTGCCGGTGACCGGATCGACACGGTTGGCGGTTCCGGTCTTGCCCGCGACCCGGTAGCCCGGGATACGGGCCTTGACGCCCGTGCCCTGCTCGTCGTCGACGACCGACTCGAGCATCTGCGACAGCGTCTTCGCGGTCTTCTCGCTGATGACCCGGGTCTTCTTGGGCTTGGCCGCGGGGGTGAAGCGCCCGTCGGGTCCCGTGGTGCCGCGCACCAGGGTGGGCTCGACGCGTACGCCGCCGTTGGCGATCGTCGAGTAGACGGAGGCGGCCTGCATCGCGTTGATCGAGACGCCCTGGCCGAAGGGGATCGTGTACTGCTGCGACGTCGACCAGGTGTCGGGCGGCGCGAGGATGCCGGCCGTCTCACCCGGGAAGCCGAGCCCGGTGGCGCCGCCGATGCCGAACTTGCGCAGATACGAGTAGAGGACCTGGTTGGCCTCAGCCTGCGTCTTGCCGAGCTGGCCGGTGGCGAGGATGGTGCCGATGTTGCTGGACTTGGCGAGGACGCCGTTGAGCGTCAGATACCAGGTCCGGTGGTCCACGTCGTCCTGGAAGAGCCGGTCACCGCGGTGCAGCCGGTTCGGCACCGTCACATGGGTGTCGGGTGTGGCGGCGTTCTCCTCCAGTACGGCGGCCATGGACATGACCTTGGCGGTGGACCCCGGCTCGTAGGCGTCCTCGAGGGCGAAGTTGTGCATGTCCGCCGAACTGGCCTGCGAGAGGTCGTTCGGATCGAAGCCCGGGGCGTTGGCCATGGCCAGGACCTCGCCGGTCCTGGTGTCCTGCACGATCACATAGCCGCGGTCCGCCTTGGACTTCTTCACCTGCTCGGCGATGGCGTTCTGCGCGGCCCACTGGATGTCGCGGTCGATGGTGAGCTCGACTTCGGATCCGGGCACGGCGGGCACCTCGCTGGTCCCGGCCGTGGGGACCTGACGGCCGCCCGACTGGGCATAGGTGATCTTGCCGTTCTCGCCGGACAGGTCCTTGTCGAGCTTCTCCTCCAAGCCGCCCGCGCCCTTGCCGTCGGCGTTGACCCAGCCCAGTATCCCGGCGGCGAGCTCGCCGTTCGGATAGACGCGCTTGCTGCTCGGGTCCTGGAAGACGCCCGCGAGGACGTTGACGGTCCTGCCGTCCGTCTGCGCCTTCTCCTCGAGCGCGCTCTTCAGATCCTTGATCTGCTTCCAGACCTGCGGGGTCTGCCGGGAGGCCAGTCGGACGTAGCGGGTCTTCGGGGTCCGGAGCTTCGCGGCGATATCCGCCTGGTCCTTGTCGAGAATGGGCGCGAGCAGCGCGGCCGCCTGCTCGGGCGCGTCCGCGACCTTCGTCTGCTTCAGCGTGAACATCGTGGGGTCGGCCGTGATGTCGTACGCGTCCTCGCTGGTCGCCAGCTCGACGCCGTTGCGGTCGGTGATCCCGCCGCGCTCGGCGGTGAGCGTGTGGCTGAGGTACCGGTTCTTCTCGGCCTTCGCGGCGTACGCGCTCGCGTCGACAGCCTGCACCTGGAGCAGCCGTACCACGAAGGCCAGCATCACCAGGGTCAGCCCGAGGCTGACCATGCGCAGCCGTGGGCGGGGGCTGCCGAGGCGGATGGTGCGAGGACCGGGCGCGCTCGCCCGGGGGCGGGGCCTCGGGGCGGCCGAGTGGTACTGGCGCCCGGCGGGGCGCGCTCCTGGTCCCGGGCGCCGTGGAGCGCTGGGGCGCTCCGGCCTGGCGGGTCCTGGCACCCTGCGCCGCGGGGGTTCCCTGTCGGTCACGTCCGTCACCTGCCGGAGGTCGTGGGCGCGGGCTTCGGGGGCGATGCGGGCGCCGGGGCCGTCCCTGCGGGAGCCGGGACCGTACCGGCGAGCGGCGTGGCGGTCCGGGAGGGGGCCGCCGAGGGCTTGGCCGTGGGCGCGGAAGGGGCGGTTGCCGACGGCTTGGCCGTAGGCGCGGAAGGGGCGGCTGACGAGGGCTTGGCGGACGCCGCCCCGGACGGGGTCCCCGATGCGGCGGGGGACGGCGGCACCGTGTTGCCCGCCACCGCCTCCGGCGGGGTCGCGGTCGGCAGGCGCCAGCCGGACGGGGTGGCGGCGGCCCCCGGCATGCCCTTGACGGTGCCGTCGGGGTTCAGGAACGCGGGATTGCCGCCCGGCACCATGCCGAGCTCACGCGCGCGGCGCTGCAGGGCCTCGGGAGCGGAATAGGCGTCCACGTCCCGCTGAAGGGCCTGTTCCTCCTCGGTGAGGGCGGTGGTCTCCTTCTTGAGGTCGTTCAGCCGAAACGACCCTGCATTGAGCGCGGAGTTCAGCATCAACAGCGTGATCAGCCCGCCGCCCAGCAGCACCACGACCAGCAGGACGAACGGGGTGCGCGCGGCCTGGCTGGGGCCCGCCGGCAGCAGCCGCGCGAGCCTGGCGGCCCTCCCCCTCAACTCCGGTCTCCTGCTCATTCGCCCCTCCCCCGGCGTACGGATCCGCGTGCGCGCGGCGTCCGCGTCGCACTGCGGACGCCACTCATTCAGCTTCCTCGCGGATGCGCTGCGCACCACGCAGCCGCGCCGGGGCGGCCCGCCGGTTCTGGGCGACCTCTTCCTCGGTCGGCAGTTCCGCGCCGCGCGTCAGCAGCTTGAGCCGCGGCTGGTAGCGCTCCGGCACGACGGGCAGGCCCGGCGGCGCGGTGTTGGCGGCCCCGGCCGCGAACACCTGCTTGACCAGCCGGTCCTCCAGCGAGTGGTACGACAGCACGGCGATTCGGCCACCCACCGCGAGGGCCGCCACGGCCGCGGGAATGGCCCGCTCCAGGACGGAGAGCTCGCCGTTGACCTCGATACGCAGGGCCTGGAAGGTGCGCTTGGCGGGGTTGCCGCCGGTGCGCTTGGCGGCCTGCGGCAGGGCGTCGCGGATGAGCTCGACGAGCCGGGCGCTGTTGGTGAAGGGCTCCTTCTCGCGTTCGCGCACGATGGCGGAGACGATCCGCTTGGCCTGCTTCTCCTCGCCGTAACTACGCAGGATCCGCACCAGCTCACCGGCGGGATAGGTGTTGAGTACCTCGGCCGCGCTGATGCCGGTCGACTGGTCCATCCGCATGTCGAGGGGGGCGTCCTGGGCGTAGGCGAACCCGCGGTCCGCCTCGTCGAGCTGCATGGAGGAGACACCGAGGTCGAACAGGATGCCCTGGACGCGCGGGATGCCGAGCCGGGCGAGTACGTCGGGCAGCTCGTCGTAGACGGCGTGCACCAGCGTGGCCCGCTCGCCATAGGGAGCGAGCCGCTCGCCGGACAGGCGCAGCGCCTCCTTGTCCCGGTCGAGGCCGATCAGGCGCGCCGAGGGGAAGCGGGTCAGCAACGCCTCGCTGTGTCCGCCAAGGCCGAGGGTGCAGTCGACGACGACGGGTTCGGCGGTGCCCGGCTGCTCGAGGGCCGGGGCCAGCAGGTCCAGGCACCGCTGGAGCATCACCGGGACGTGCCGGGTCTGGTCGGGGTTCATGCTGTGCTCCGCGCGGGCCGGCAGTCGTCGGAGGCGCCCCTCGTTCTGGTTCGCTCGCTACGCTCGCTCACGGCGCGCCCTCTCAGGTCCGGCGCGGCCGCCGCACGCACCGCCGGGTCCCCGCCCTCCCCCAGCCGACGCTGGCAGGTGCCCCCGGAACGGGAGCGGGCCGGCACCGGGAAGGTGGCGTCAGCCGACCGGGAGCGGGAGGAGGCCGAGCCGCACGTACGCGCCGCGCACGCGGGGAGATTTCCGGTGGTCACCGGGCGTCTCCGTGGATAACAGTCCAGCAGGGAGAGCCTCTCGCCTCCCGCTTCGCGTCACTTTAGTCCACCCTGTCTCGCGGTCAATCAACCGGCCTGCGCGTCGCGAGCCGGTGCCCGGCGGCGACGTGGACGAGGACGCGACCCCGGGCGGAGTCACTCGTACGGATGCACCGGGGGGCCTGGCTTATGGGGTAGGTCACAACAACGTTCATTGACGTTCTTTGTCCCGCCTCACAGCGGGCCTGATCTGGTCGTGACCAGTACCTTCATACACATGACGACTTCTGCATCCGTACCCACAGAGCCCCAAGGCGCCATACGTGGCGGCGGCACCGTCACGGACCGGCTCGTCGAGGCGAACCACAGGTACGCCGCCGCCTTCACCGATCCGGGCATGGACGCCCGGCCCGTCCTGCACGTCGCCGTCGTCGCGTGCATGGACGCGCGGCTCGACCTGCACGCGGCGCTCGGCCTGGAGCTGGGCGACTGCCACACCATCCGCAACGCCGGCGGTGTCGTCACCGACGACGTGATCCGCTCCCTCACGATCAGCCAGCGCGCGCTCGGCACGCGCAGCGTCGTCCTCATCCACCACACCGGCTGCGGCCTGGAGAGCCTCACCGAGGACTTCCGGCACGACCTGGAGATGGAGGTCGGCCAGCGTCCGGCCTGGGCGGTGGAGGCGTTCCGGGACGTCGACCAGGACGTCCGCCAGTCGATGCAGCGGGTGCGTACGTCCCCCTTCTTGCTGCACACCGACGACGTACGCGGATTCGTCTTCGACGTGCACACGGGTCTGCTGCGCGAGATCGACCCCGCCTGACCGCTCTCACGACTGCACGCGCGACTGCACGCGCCTGACCCGCGGGTCGGGCGCGTCTGACGCACACATCGGCCGCGCCCACCCCGGAAACAGTCTCAAGCCCTGACATAACGGCGCCAGTTGTCCACAGTCGAGTGACACGAACCGGTAACGGCAACAAGAATGCCCTTGTGGCACCGCGCGGAACTTTTCGCGTGTGGTGTCCGTGTTTCGGGGTGGGCCGGTCCGCATCGCAGAGCGTCGGCCCTGGAATGGTCCCCTGTTCCTGACGGAGCGCGGGGAAGGGCCGAGGAGGGCCGGGTGACGACCTATGACGATCGAGCGAGCCTCACAGATCTGACCACCACAGCGGAGCGTGTCCGCAGGTCGGTGGAGGGTGTGATCGAGGGCAAGCCCGAGGTCGTACGGCTTTCGCTGACCGTACTGCTCGCCGAGGGGCATCTGCTCATCGAGGATGTCCCGGGCGTCGGCAAGACCATGCTGGCCAAGGCGCTCGCGCGGTCCATCGACTGCTCGGTGCGACGCATCCAGTTCACGCCCGACCTGCTGCCGTCGGACATCACCGGTGTGTCCATCTGGGACCAGCAGCGGCGGGACTTCGAGTTCAAGCCGGGCGCGATCTTCGCGCAGATCGTGATCGGCGACGAGATCAACCGTGCCTCGCCGAAGACGCAGTCGGCGCTGCTCGAGTCGATGGAGGAGCGCCAGGTCACCATCGACGGGCACACGTACGAGCTGCCCAGCCCCTTCATGGTGGTGGCCACGCAGAACCCGGTCGAGATGGAGGGCACCTACCCGCTGCCCGAGGCGCAGCGCGACCGCTTCATGGCCAGGGTGTCGATCGGCTATCCGAACCCGGAGGCCGAACTGCAGATGCTGGACGTGCACGGCGGCGTCTCGCCGCTCGACGACCTCCAGCCGGTGGCGCATGCGCACGAGATCGCGAAGCTCATCGACGCGGTGCGCCAGGTGCACGTGGCCGAGGCGGTGCGCCGCTATGCGGTGGACCTGGTGGCGGCGACCCGCAACCACCCGGACCTCAGACTCGGCGCGTCGCCGCGAGCGACGCTGCATCTGCTGCGGGCGGCGAAGGCGGCCGCGGCGCTCAGCGGCCGGGAGTTCGCCCTGCCGGACGACGTGCAGGCGCTGGCCGTGGCGGTCCTGGCGCACCGCCTGCTGCCCACGGCCCAGGCGCAGCTGAACCGGCGCACGGCCGAGCAGGTCGTCCTCGAGATCCTGCAGCGCACCCCCGTACCCGCCGCTGCTCCGCAGCCCGGTGGTGGCTTCGCCACGGGCCGCGGCCAGGGCTCCCCGGTCTACGGCCAGCAGCCGCCCGGCACCCGGAGCCTGTGATGACGGCCGCGGGGCCCCCGACGGCAGCGCCCGAGGAGGGCGCGGAGAAGGGCGGCCTGCGCACGGCACTCGCCGGGCTCACCACGCGCGGGCGCTCGTTCCTGGCGGCGGGCGTCGCTGCCGCCATCTGTGCCTACGTGCTCGGCCAGGGCGATCTGCTGCGTGTCGGTCTGCTGCTCGCCGTGCTGCCGCTCGTCAGCGCGTTCGTGCTCTACCGCACCCGCTACCGGGTCGCGGGCAGCCGGCGTCTCTCCCCGGGCCGCGTGTCCGCGGGGTCCGAGGCGCGCGTCCATCTACGGATGGACAACGTCTCGCGGCTGCCCACCGGCCTGCTGATGCTGCAGGACCGGGTGCCGTACGTGCTGGGGCCGCGGCCCCGCTTCGTACTGGACCGCGTGGAGGCGGGCGGCCGCCGCGAGGTGTCGTACCGCGTCCGTTCGGACCTGCGCGGCCGCTATCCGCTGGGCCCGCTCCAGCTGCGTCTGACGGACCCGTTCGGGATGTGCGAGCTGACCCGCTCCTTCTCGACGTACGACACGCTGACCGTGATCCCGCGAGTGGAGCCGCTGCCGCCGGTGAAGCTGACCGGCGAGGCCAGGGGCTACGGGGACGGGAGGCAGCGCGCGCTCGCGCTGGCCGGCGAGGACGACGTCATCCCGCGCGGATACCGCTACGGCGATGATCTGCGCCGGGTGCACTGGCGGTCCACCGCGCGGTACGGCGAGCTGATGGTGCGCCGCGAGGAGCAGCCGCGGCGGGCCCGCTGCACGGTGCTGCTCGACACCCGCGGACTGGCCTTCCAGGGCGCGGGCCCCGACTCGGCGTTCGAGTGGGCGGTGTCCGGCGCCGCGTCCGTCCTTGTACACATGCTCGAACGGGGCTTTTCGGTCCGGCTGCTGACGGACACCGGGAACTCGGTGCCCGGCGAGGGCTCGGACGGTTTCGCGGGCACCGCCCAGGAGTCGGCGGACGCGGCGGGCCTGATGATGGACACCCTCGCGGTGATCGACCACTCGGACGGCGCCGGACTCTCCCGGGCATACGACCTCCTGCGCGGCGGGAACGAAGGGCTGCTGGTCGCCTTCCTCGGCGACCTGGACGAGGAGCAGGCGACGATCGTCGCGAAGATGCGCCGGCGCAGCGGCGCCGCGGTCGCCTTCCACCTGGACAGCACGACGTGGGCCCAAGGCCCGGGCACCACGCCGTCCGCCGGCGACACCGAGGAGCGGCTGCGGCTGCTCCGCGAGGCGGGCTGGACGGCCCTGGCGGCCGGGCCGGGCACGAGCGTCGCCGATCTGTGGCGCCAGGCAGACCAGCACCACGCCTCGGCGGCGTCCGCGCCGTCGGGGAGCACGACAGGGGGATGGTCTTGACCTCTCCCCCAGCTGAAGCGGGGGGATCCGACCCTCGCGGATTGAGCTTTCGGCTTCTCGGACAGCAGTTGCCCCGAACCAACGGCAAGGGACTGTTGGTACGCCCAGCAGTTTTACGCCGGCTCCAGGGACCTGATATCCCGCCAGCCCGGTGGCAGGCCCAGCCAGCCCTGCTCCGCAGGAGTCCGATCCCTCCCCCGCCTGAAGGCGGGGGTAACCACGGAGGAACCCTCATGAGCGGACGAGCGCGGCTGGCGCTGTGTGCGACTGCGGCCACGTTGATGGCCGCGTGTGCGCTGCTGCCGCTGGTCGGATCGTCGACGTGGATCGTGCAGGCCGCGCTCCTGCTGGCGATCCAGGCCGGGGTGGGCGCGCTGGCCCGGCGGGTGCCGTTGGCACGGCCGCTGACGGTGGCGGCCCAGGCGCTCGTGACGCTCCTGCTGCTGACGGTGGTCTTCGCGCGCGGGCAGGCGATCGCGGGCGTGCTGCCCGGGCCTGAGGTGTTCCGGGAGTTCGGCCTGCTGCTGCAGGACGGCGCCGAGGACGTCGGTCAGTACTCGATACCGGCACCGCTGTCGGACGGCATCCGGCTGATGCTCGTCGGCGGCGTCCTGGTGATCGGCCTGATGGTGGACGCGCTGGCGGTGACGTTCCGCAGCGCGGCCCCGGCGGGCCTGCCGCTGCTCGCGCTGTACTCGGTCGCCGCCGGCCTGTCGGACGGCGGCGCGGGATGGGTGTGGTTCCTGCTGGCGGCCGCCGGGTATCTGCTGCTGCTCCTGGCCGAGGGCCGGGACCGGCTCTCGCAGTGGGGCCGGGTCTTCGGCGGCGCGCCGCGCTCGGGCGGGTTCGCCGGCGGTCTGGAGAGCCCGGGCGGCGGGGCGGTCTCCCCGGTCCGTACGGGGCGGCGCATCGGCGCCTTGGCCCTGGGCATCGCGCTCGTGGTGCCGCTCGCCCTGCCCGCGCTGGACGGCGGCCTGCTGGACGGCACCGGAACCGGCACCGGCACGGGCCCGGGCGGCGGAGGCACGATCTCGGCGGTGAACCCGCTGGTGTCGCTGCAGGACAGCCTCAACCAGCCCGAGGACCGCGAGGTCATGTCGTACCGCACGAACAGCGAGGACACACAGGACCTGTATCTGCGAATCGTCTCCCTCGACGAGTTCGACGGCACGGCGTGGAAGCCCTCCGTACGAACCATCACGGCTGTGCCGGAGTCGTTCCCGAACCCGCAGGGCCTCGGCGGCGACGTCCGCAGGACCGAGATCGAGACGAGGATCAACGCGGCCAACTGGTACGCGCAGGACTGGCTGCCGATGCCGTATCCGGCGAGCCAGGTGGACATCGAGGGCCGCTGGCGGTACGAGCCGAAGGGCCGCACGCTCGTCGGTGACCGCGGGCAGACCACGCGCGGCGCCCAGTACAACGTGAAGAGCCTGATAGTGCAGCCGACGGCCGAGCAGCTGGCCGCGGCGCCGGAGCCGCCGTCGGACCTGAAGCGCGAGTTCACCCGCGTGCCGGGGTCGCTGCCTCCGGTGGTGGCGGCCACGGCCCGCCAGGTCACCGAGGGTGCGGCGAACGACTACGAGCGTGCCGTCGAGCTCCAGGACTGGTTCGCCTACGAGGGCGGCTTCACGTATGACACCCAGGTGCAGGCGGGCAGCGGTTCCGCCGCGATCGCGCGCTTCCTGAAGCAGAAGGAAGGCTTCTGCGTCCACTTCTCGTTCGCGATGGCGGCGATGGCCAGGACCCTGGGGATACCGGCCCGCGTGGCAGTGGGCTTCACCCCCGGATCACCGGAGACCGACAACTCGATGTCGGTAGGCCTGCGGGACGCGCACGCCTGGCCGGAGCTGTACTTCGAGGGCGTGGGCTGGACCCGCTTCGAGCCGACGCCGAACCGTGGCACCGTGCCCGACTACACCCGCTCGGACACCCCGGTCGGCAGCCCGAGCAGCTCGGCGCTGCCCCAGCCGAGCACGTCGACCGCACCGTCCGCAGCGCCGTCGGCCTCCGAGAGCTGCCCGGTTCAGGAGAGGCGGGAGGGCGGCTGCGCCAGCACGGCCCCGCAGGCGACGAACACCTCCGACGCCGGCGGCCCGCCATGGCGTCTCATCCTCGGCGTGACACTGGCCGTGCTCGCCGTGCTCATCGTGCCCTTGCTGCCGATGCTGTGGCGGCTGCGGGTCCGCGGCGCCCGGCTCGGTTCCCCCGGGCGCACGGAGGCGGACGCGGCCACCCGCACGCTCGCGGCATGGCTGGAAGCCACGGACACGGCGTGGGACCACGGCATCACACCGGACGACTCCCAGACCCCGCGCAAGGCGGCCGCCCGGATCGTACGGCTCGGACAGCTCGGTCCGGAGGCAGCGGAATCGGTCCACCGGCTGGCGGCCGGGGTGGAGCAGGTGCTCTACGCACCGCGTCCTCAGCCCTCGGCGGGACTCGCCGACGACGTACGTCGCGTGAGGGACGAGCTGGGCACCAAGGTGAGCAGGGGCACGCGGCTCCGAGCGGTGTTCGCCCCGCGTTCAGCTGTCCGGGTGCTGTGGACCGTCTCCGACCGCTGGACGACGCTCAGGGCGGCCTGGACGGAACGGTGGTCGACGCGCCGCCCGGCACTGCGGCGGCCGTGGTCGCCCCGCCAGGACAGTTGAGCCTGGGGTGAGACCCGGGGGTTCGAAGCTACTGGGCTCCGAGCCTTCGGGTTCGAAGCTGCTGGGCTCCGAGCCTCGGGTTCGGTCGCCTGGCGGTCCGCGCGATGACCCGCGCCGCTGGCGGTTGCTGCCCGGCTCGGCCTGCGGGGAACGGGGACCGCGTGGCGGTTGCTACCCCGGCTCGGCTTGCAGGGAAGGCGGGCCACGTGAGGTTGCCGCCTGGCACGGCCTGCGCGGAACCCGCACCGCGCGGCGGTTGCCACCGACCGGCTCCGCCCGCGCGGAACGCGGACCGTCGTTGCCAGAGCCGTCATACTCCAAGGCCGTCGTACGCCAAAGGGGTGTCCACCCGAAGCTGGGCACCCCTTACGTACGTCCGTCTCTCCACGTCCGCCCGTCGTCAACAAAAACCGCTCGGCACCGGCCCCCAAGGGGGCAGGTGCCGAAGGGCGGTGGAGCTCAGTGGCCCTGTTCGTCGCGGCGGCGCTGCCAGCGCTCTTCGATGCGGTCCATCATGGAGCGCCGCTGCCTGCCCTGACGGCGCGTCGGAGCGGCCGCGCCCGGCGCTCCGGAGGCACCTTGCTCACCCGGCTTCGGCGCCTTGCGCCAACCGGTGACGGCGAGCACTGCGCAGCCCAGCATGACGAGGAATCCCACCACGCTGATCCAGATCTGCTGTGCAACCATTCCTGCCATGAGGAGCGCGATACCCACCAGGAAGCCCGCGACCGCCTGATAGACCCGTCGCCGGGTGTATGTACGCAGCCCGCTTCCCTCAAGCGCTGTCGCGAACTTGGGATCTTCGGCGTACAGCGCTCGCTCCATTTGCTCGAGCATTCGCTGCTCGTGCTCCGAGAGCGGCACGGAGTCCTCCTCATCGTGCAGTCGCCGGGGCGACCGGGGGTCCCCTTCAGGATAGGCAGGGAATCGCCCCCGTGAAACCCGCCCCTCTACGCCAATTCGCCATGCGAGACCGCCACGGCGCGTCGGCTCGCTGAAGCGTGCATTCCCCAGCGGCCGACGGGTCATGCCGGAACCGTCTCCCTCGATCATACGGCCCGAGACGCCCGATCGGGGGGCCTGTGGCGTACTCCATCTGCGGCTGCGCCGCTGATCAGCGGCGCGCGCACCACAGCGCACTCAGACCTCGTCGCGCTCCTGCTTCTCACCGAGCACATGGAGCTGGGTCGCGACGGAGTGGAAGGAGGGCATCTCCGCGGCGGCCGCCTCGAGCTTGAGCAGTGCATCGAGGGCGCCCGGCTCCGTGTCCACCAGCACTCCCGGCACCAGGTCGGCGAAGACCCGCACGCCGTGCACCGCGCCGACGGACACGCCCGCATCCGCTACCAGTCCGGTGAGCTGATCGGCCGTGAACCGGCGGGGCACGGGGTCGCCTTCACCCCAGCGCCCGGCCGGGTCGGTGAGCGCGTGCCGGGCCTCGGTGAAGTGGCCGGCCAGCGCCCGGGCGAGCACCGCGCCGCCGAGGCCTGCGGCGAGCAGGCTCAGCACGCCGGAGGGGCGGAGCGCCTCGACCGCGTTGCGTACGCCCTCAGCGGGGTCGTCCACGTACTCCAGGACTCCGTGGCAGAGCACGACGTCGTATCCACCGCGCTCGGCGACGTCGAACAGCCCGTGGGCGTCGCCCTGGACGCCGCGCACCCGGTCCGCTACACCGGCCTCGGCCGCCCGGCGCTCGAGCGCGAACAGCGCGTTCGGGCTGGGGTCGACGACTGTGACCTGATGGCCCAGACGGGCCACGGGCACCGCGAAGTTGCCGCTGCCGCCCCCCGTGTCGAGGACGTCGAGCGACTCCCGTCCCGTGGCCTTCACCCGGTCCTCGAGGGCGTCCTTCAGGACCTCCCAGACCACGGCGGTACGGAGAGAGGCGCGGGGGCGCATCGGGTCCGACACGGCAGTTGACTCCTCGGCGCGGCACCGCCTCGTGTGCGGCGGAGCGATGGGCGTGCCTTCCGCGCCCGGTCGGGCACGGGAAGGGTGCAGGCGCCTCCACCTTATTGCCTTCCGCGCGGTGCCCCGGCATCCGTACCGGCTGCCCGGTTCGCCGCATCAGGGAGGCCCCGGGCCGTCCCCCACCCGGTGGTGAGTCCCCTGGGCGGCCCCCTGCCCGGTGGTCCGCCGGGTGAGTGGCAGCGCATGCGCGTCCGGTCTCAGCTCGCGTCGGGGACCTCGCCTCCCTCGCCGTCCGGCCTGGGCTGGGGCAGTACGGGCTGCAGCACCAGCATCCGCTCGACCAGGCGCAGGAACATCGCCACGTCGCGCAGCAGGTCGTCGGCGTCACGCCGGCTGACCGCGCCCCGTATGCCCGCCTCCGCGCGGGCCCGGCGGCCGGCGCCGGAGGCGAACAGGGCGCTCCACTCGGTGAGTTCGGGCGCGATTTCGGGGAGCACTTCCCAGGCGCTCCGGATCCTGGCGCGGCGTCGCGCCGTCGGCTCCGGACGGCCGCGCACGGCGAGAACGGCGGCCGCGGTGCGCAGGGCCGCGAGGTGGGCGGTCGCGTAGCGCTCGTTCGGGGCTTCCAGCAGGGCCGCCTCTTCGAGTCCCGCGCGGGCCTGGGCGAGCAGGTCGAGCGCGGCGGGCGGGGCCGTGGCCCGGCGCAGCACGGGGTGCACATCGCTCGCCGGGCCTGTCAGTGAGGGGGCAGGGCCGGAGGCGCGGCGCCGCGGTGCGGCGGCTGCGGACGAACTGGCCATGACGAACCTCCTGTCGTCTGTGTGACGGCACTGTGGCCGTATGTGCCCATCGTGGAGTACGCCACTGACAATCGGCTCTGACCTGGGACTTTGCTTCGAAGACAGGTTCGGGCTAAGTTTTTGCACTGACCAGTCAGTTCAAAAAGGAGAAGGTTCAACGGCCTGGCGAACAGCCGGGTCGAAGAAGCCGGCCCAACGGGCACGGTTCGGGGAGGGGAATCCGTGGACGGTTCGCACGGCGTTGCCGTCAGTGCCCAAGGGCTCGGGCTTCGGGGCCCGCGCGGATGGGCGTTCCGCGGCGTCGGCATCGACGCGGAGCCCGGGTCGCTGATCGCGATCGAGGGCCCGTCCGGCTCCGGCCGCACCAGCCTGCTGCTCACGCTCACCGGACGCATGAAACCGACGGAGGGACGGGCGACCGTCGGTAGCTTCTTGCTGCCGAAGCAGATGACGGCGGTGCGGCGCATCAGCGCGCTCGGTCCTGTCCCCGGCGTCACCGATCTCGACCCTGCCCTGACCGTCGCGGAACACCTGCGCGAACGAGCCCTGCTGCAGCGCCGCTTCGACGGATCGCTGCGGGCGCTGCTTCGCCCGCGCGCGGAGAGGGCGGCCGAGGCGGGTCTGCGGATCGAGTCGGCGCTCTCGGCCGCCGGTCTCGACACCTCGGCTCTGCCCAAGGGTTCCCGCACGGCGGTACGGGATCTGGAGCGGCTGGAGGCGGTGCGGCTGTCGGTGGCGCTCGCGCTGATCGGCCACCCGCGCGTGCTGGGCGTCGACGACACGGACCTGAAGCTCTCGGACACGGAACGCGCCGAGGCCTGGGCGCTGCTGCAGTCGATCGCCGAGGCGGGGACCACGGTCGTGGCGGTGTGCAGCGAGGCCCCCGAGAACGTCCTGACGGTGTCCACGGCAGCCCGCACCGAGGATCCCGACGAAGCCGCGGACTCCCACGAAAGCGCGGACCCCGACGAAGGCGCGGACCCCGACGAAGCCGCAGGCCGCGACACAGCGACAGGCCCAGACACAGCCGCAGGCACAGACGAGGACGAGAAGGAGACGGCGGATGCGCTCGCCGAAGCTGGCCGCGCTTGAGCTCAGGCGCTTCGGCAGGGGGAGGCTTCCGCGCGCGGCCCTCGCGTCGCTGCTGCTGCTCCCCCTGCTGTATGGCGCGCTGTATCTGTGGTCGTTCTGGGATCCGTACAGCCGGCTTGACCGCATACCCGTGGCGCTCGTCAACGAGGACGAAGGGGCGACCGCCGCGGGCAAGAAGGTGGCGGCAGGCGACGAGATCGCCGAGCAGCTGCGGGACAGCGAAGTCTTCCAGTGGCACGAGGTGAGTGCCGCCGAGGCCCGCGCGGGCGTCGAGAACGGGACGTACTACCTGTCGCTGACGATGCCGTCCGACTTCAGCCGGCGCATCGCCTCCAGCGCCGCCACCGGCACCCACTCCGCCGATTCCACAACCGACGCCAACCCCGCCGATTCCGCCACCGGCTCCCGCTCCAGCCCCGGTCCGCAGACCGGCGCACTCCAGGTGCGTACGAACGACGCGAACAACTACATCGTCGGGCAGATCTCCCGGACGGTCTTCTCCGAGGTGCGCTCGGCGGCCTCCACCAGCGCCTCGCGGTCGTTCCTCGACGGGATCTTCATCTCGTTCTCGGACATCCATGACGCGACCGAGAAGGCCGCAGAGGGAGCCGACGAGCTCAAGGGCGGCATCGGCAAGGCGAAGAAGGGTGCGGAGGATCTCGCGGACGGGCTGAAGGACGCCAAGGACGGCAGCTCCGAGCTGGCCGAGGGCGTCAGTCAGCTCGACAGGAGCGCGGGTGATCTCGAGGTCGGTTCGCAGCAGGTCGCGGAGGGCACGCAGAAGCTGGCCGACAAGGTCAACAAGGCGGCGGACCAGGTCCGTCCGTTCCTCGAGGACAACGGAAAGACGATCGCGGACACCGCGCGGATCGTCGCGGACTCGGCGGGCGTGGTCCGCAGCCACCTGGACACGTTCGTCAGGACCGCGCCGCTCGCCGAGAAGGGCACCCGCGAGGCCTCCGCGACCCTGGACGCCGTCTATGAGAGGCGCTGCGAGAGGCCACTGGTGGCCGACCCGGCCTGCGGGGACCTGAGGAAGGCGAAGGACGCGGCGGCCGATGCGGCCGAGCTCGCCAAGGACGTCAACACGGTGGTGCAGGGCTACGACGGCGACATCGCCGCCCTCGACAAGGACCTCGCGACGCTGCAGAGGCAGGCCAACGCGCTCGCCAAAGCGGCACCGCACCTCGACGAAGACCTCGACACGGCCGTAGCCAAGATCAACGAGCTCAACGAGGGAGCCGCCAGGGTCGCCAAGGGCGCCGCGGCACTGCACTCCGGCCTGACCACCGCAAAGTCCGGCTCCGCCGAGCTCGACGCGGGCGTCGGCGAGCTGACGACGGGCGCGAGCGACCTCGACGGCGGCCTGTTCAGGCTCGCCGACGGCTCCGGAGAACTCGCCGGCGGCCTCCACGACGGCGCGGACCAGATCCCGGACTACGACAAGCAGGACCGCGACCGGCGCACCGAGGTCATGGCCGACCCGGTCCAGCTCGCCTCCCAGTCGCTCCACAAGGCGCCCAACTACGGCACCGGCTTCGCCCCGTACTTCATCCCGCTGTCCCTCTGGGTCGGCGCGATGGTGGCGTACATGCTGATCCAGCCCCTCAACCGGCGCGCGCTCGCCGCGGGCGCCTCCGCGTGGCGCATCGCGCTCGCGGGCTGGCTGCCGGTGGCCGCGCTGGGCGTCCTGCAGACGGCCGCCCTGATGGCGGTCCTGCACTGGGGACTGGGCCTGGAGATGGTACGGGCGGCTGGGACCGTCGGCTTCCTGTGCCTGGTGACGGGGTGTTTCGCGGCGATCGTGCAGTGGTTGAACGCACGCTTCGGGGCCGCCGGGCGCATCCTCGTACTGGCTCTGCTGATGCTGCAGCTGACGTCAGCGGGCGGCACGTACCCCGTGCAGACCAGCCCGCAGTTCTTCGGCGCTGTCCATCCCTTCCTGCCGATGACCTACGTCGTCGAGGCGCTCAGGCGGCTCATCACGGGTGGTGGCCTTGGCCCCGTCTGGGAGGCGTGCGCCGTGCTCGCGGCGTTCACGGCGGGCGCCCTCGCTCTCACCGCGGTCTCGGCGCGACGCAGGCAGGTCTGGACGCTGGACCGGCTGCACCCGGAGCTGAGCCTGTGACAATCAGGTCCATGGAAAGCAGCAAGGCCATGGACGGCGATAGCGGCAGCGCCGTGGACGGCAGCAGAGCCACGGGGGGCGGCAAGGCCGTGGACGGCGGCGGCACACGGCGCCAGGCGACCCGGCAGAAGCTCTACGAGTCCGCCGTGAGCCTCATCGCCGAGCAGGGCTTCTCGGCGACCACCGTGGACGAGATCGCCGAGCGGGCCGGGGTCGCCAAGGGCACGGTCTACTACAACTTCGCGAGCAAGTCGGTCCTCTTCGAGGAGCTGCTGCGGCACGGCGTGGGACTCCTCACCGCCTCCCTGCGGGAGGCGGCCGAGAGGACCGCGAAGGACGGCGGCAGCAAGGTCGACGCACTGGACGCGATGGTCCGCGCCGGACTCGTCTTCATCGACCGCTATCCGGCCTTCACCCAGCTGTACGTCGCCGAGCTGTGGCGCACCAACCGGGCCTGGCAGTCCACGCTCATGGTGCTCCGCCAGGAGGCCGTCGCGGTGGTGGAACGGGTGCTGCACGACGGCGTCGACAGCGGCGAGCTGAGCGAGGAGATCGACGTCCCGCTGACGGCGGCAGCGCTGTTCGGGATGGTGCTGGTGGCGGCGCTGGACTGGAAGGCGTTCCAGCCGGAGCGCTCGCTCGACGATGTGCACGCCGCACTGTCCCGGCTGCTGCAGGGGCGCGTGGCCGGAGGGCGCTGAGCCGGCGTCGTACATCACAAGAAGCGCGGCGGTACAAAAAGCGCGCCGGTCCGGCGCGGCCTCATCCCCCTTGAGGCCTCACCGGACCGGCGCATCCCCGTGGTCCCCCGTCCCCGTTCCCCCGCCGGTTTCCCCCGTCCCCCGTCCCCGTCCTGCCTTCGGCAGGAGGAGCGGCCAAGGGCGCCGCACCGTTCCGCCGCCCCGTGTCGGCGGTCCGGCGCCGGCGCCCCTTTCCGTGCCCTAACTCTTCCGTCTGCGCAGGTCGCACCCCATCCGCATACCTACTCAACTCGCCGCCTAGGTACGGATACTCAGACATGTGTGCTCATCCTCAGGAGCGAGCGTCGCCTGCTGGTGACGATCGCGTCCGTTCCCGTACTCGCCCGGCGCCGGGTGGCGCCCTCGGCCGCCGGGCGGGACCCGGGGAGCGGCACTCCCGGTGGCTGCCGGACGGGACTGTCAGTGGGGGCCGATAAAGTCCCTGACATGGCACGGATTGCGGTGATCGGCGCTGGGATGGGCGCCATGGCGGCTGCTGCCCGGCTGGCCGTCGCAGGCCACCGGGTGGTGGTGTACGAGCGCGCGGCGACGTACGGCGGGGCGCTGGGCCGTGTCGAACGCGACGGCTTCGCCTTCGACACGGGCCCTGGCCTGCTGCAGCTGCCCGCGGTGTTCCGGGATCTGTTCCTCAAGACGGGCAAGGAGCCCCTGGAGCGGTGCGTCGAGCTGTCCCAGGTCGAGCCCGCGGTGCGGCATGTCTTCGCGGACGGCACGGAGGTGTCCCTGCCGAACGCGTCACGCGCGGGCGTACGCGAGGCGCTGGACGCCGCGCTCGGCGGGGGCGCGGGGGCGCGCTGGGCGGCGTTCATGAACCGTGCCCGTGAGGCCTGGGACCGCTCCCGCCGCCCGCTGCTCGAAGAGCCGCTGTGGCCGAACTGGCAGGTCCTGGCGGAGCGGGAGCCGTATCCGGCAGCAGTGCAGCGGCGCCTGCTGCGCAGGGACCGGGTGGCGACGACGCTCACGGAGGTCGCCGAGCTGGAGATGGGCGGCGAGCCGCGGCTGCGCGCGCTGCTGGAGCACTATGCCCTGGCGTACGGCATGGACCCGCGGACCACGCCGCCGAGCGCGGCCGTCCTGCCCTACATGGAGCAGACCTTCGGCGCCTGGTCCGTGCGCGGAGGGCTGAGGGCGCTGGCGGATGCGGTGTACGAGCGGTGCCTGACCCGGGGGGTGGAGTTCCGCTTCGGCGCGGAAGTGACCCGGATCGTCGAGAAGGACGGCCGCGCGGCGGGCGTGGAGCTGTCCGATCAGTCGGCCGAGGACGCCGCTTTCGTGGTCGCGGGCGTCGCGCCTGGGGTGCTGGACGGCCTGCTGCCCGGGCCCCCGATCCGCACGACGGGCGAGGTCCCGTCGCAGGCGAAGGCCGGGCTGCCCAGCCGGCTGACCGTGCTGCTCGCCCTGCGAGGCGGCCGTCCCGAGGACACTCCGTACCGGACGGTGGTGCACGCGGGCGACCGTCAGGACGAGCTCGACCGCCTCTTCGGACCGCGGCCTGCCGTCGCGGTCTCGCCGTCCGTGACAGTGCTGCGCCCGGGCGACCCCGCGCTGGTGCCCGACGCGGAGCACGAGGCCGTGACGCTGACCGTCACGGTCCCGGCGCGCGCGGAGGTCTCGGAGGCCGACGTGGAGCGGGTGCTGACGGTCGGCGAACGGGCCGTGCCCGGCCTGCGGGACCGGCTTCTGTGGCACGAGGTGCGCACCCCTGCGGACGTCGCGGCGGCCACGGGCGCCGACGGCGGCTCCGTCCCGGCGCCCGCGCTGGCCTCGTCCGGCGGCCGCCTGCTGCACCCGTCGAACAGCACACGCATACCGGGGCTGTTCGCGGTGGGCGGCTGGGCGCACCCGGGCGGCGGGCTGCCGCACGCAGGCATGTCGGGCGCGCTGGTCGCCGGACTCATCGTGGAGGGGCCGGACTTCCGCGGTTCGCAGTGAGACCAGGCGGCCCCGGGCACCCGTCGTGCGGAGCCACGGAGCCACGGAGCCACCGGTGGGCCGGTGGGCCCGGGCTCAGTAGCGGTACTGCTGTTGGTTGTACCCGGTGTCGTAGCCGCCCTGGTCCTGTTGCGGATAGCCCTGTTCCGGCGGGAGTTCACCGCCGTACGGCTGCTGGTCGCCGTCGCGCTGCTGGGGCACCCACACACCGCCGGGAGGCGTCTCCCCGCCGTATGCGGGAGCCGCGTACGGATCCTGGGTGTAACCGCCCTGTCCGTACTGCTGGCCGTATGCGTCGTACTGCTGCTGGCCGCCGTACGTGCCCGTCGCGGCGTACGGGTCGGTGTACCCGTCGTACTGCTGCTGGCCGCCGTACCCGTCGTACTGCTGCTGGCCGTATCCGGCGTAGCCGTCGTAGCCGTAGCCCGCGTTCTGCTGCGCGGACGCGGCGGGCTCGTACACCGGGTCGCTGTACACGCCGTACTGCCCGGTGTCGTCGGGCATCGGCTGCGGCTCGTACACGGCGGGTCCGTCGCCCTGGCGGTACGTTCCCTCGCCCGGCTGCTGGTACGTTCCGTCGCCCGCGTACCCGTAGGCGAACGCGCCCTCGTCCGCCTGTGCACGGGCCTGGGCGTCGGCCTCCGCGTACGCGTAGCCGGGCCTGGCGGACTCACCCTCCTCGAGGCCGGACACCTCGAGCGTCGGCTCCTGGCGGGACGGCGGCTCCGCCTCGCGGCGCCTGCTCATACCCGGTACGCCGCCCAGCGCCCAGCCGGTCGAGAAGCCGCGGCGGAACGAGAGCGTGACGTACGTCTGCCCGACGGCGAAGGCGGCCGCCCCGATCCCGATGACCACCACCGAGGGCATCAGCACACCGAGGACGACCCCGAGGAAGCCGACGAAGGCGAGCAGCCGCCAGCGAAGCCGTGCCTTGTACTGCAGCAGCACCTCGCCGAGCAACCACAGCGCGACGATGCCGAATGCGATGTAGAGGACCGTCCAGCCCATGTACGCCCCTCTCCTGCGGCCGCCGCCCCTCTGGATGCGGCCGGTCTAGGCCTGTGGGTGGTGCAGGCCCAGATTCTCGTAGATCTCCAGCGTCGCCGTGGAGTTGTTGAGGGTGATGAAGTGCAGTCCTGGAACGCCTTCGCTCAACAGCCTCGCGCAGAACTCCGTTGCGAACTCAATGCCAATGGAGCGTACAGCGGCCGGATCGTCTTTTGCTGTGAGGATCCGCTCTTTCAGAGAGTCCGGGATGGCCGCGTTGCTGAGCTGCGGCAGCCGTTCGAGCTGCTTCACGCTGGTGACGGGCATGACCTCCGGGATGATGGGGGTCGTGCAGCCGGCGGCCTCGACCCGGTCCCGCAGGCGCAGATAGGACTCGGGCTGGAAGAACATCTGTGTGATCGCGTAGTCGGCGCCGGCGCGGCACTTGTCGATGAAGTGCTGTACGTCCGTGTCCTCGTCCGCCGACCGCGGGTGCATCTCGGGGAAGGCCGCGACGCCCACGCAGAAGTCGCCGGATTCCTTGATCAGCCGCACGAGTTCGGCCGCGTAGGTCAGGCCCTGCGGGTGCGGGATCCAGTCGCCCATGGGGTCGCCGGGCGGGTCGCCGCGGACCGCGAGCATGTTCCGGATCCCGGCGTCGGCGTACTGCCCGATGATGTTGCGCAGCTCCGCGACGGAGTGGCTGACCGCGGTGAGGTGGGCCACCGGGGTGAGTGTGGAGTCGGCGGCGATCTGCTCGGTCGCCTTCACCGTGCCGGCGCGCGTGGAGCCGCCGGCACCGTAGGTGACGGAGACGAAACTGGGTGCGACGGCCTCGATACGGCGCAGCGCGTTCCACAGGTTCCGCTCGCCCTTCGGGGTCTTCGGCGCCCAGAACTCGAAGGAGTACGTGGTTTTGCCGGTGGCGAGCATGTCGCGCACGGTTCGTGCGCGATCAGTCCTGGTGGAGGCAGTTCCGAGGGCCATACTCGCAGGTTAGCCAGGCACTGGCGGTCCCCCAACCAGAGCAGGGTAAATTGCCCTTTTTGCCGGACTGTTGTCCACGTATCGGACGGCGGGCGCAGATCAGCCAATCCGATGACGCCGATCGATCATTTCGCCAATCGATCACGGGGCGTCGGTCAGGCCGCCCTCAGTCGCTTCGCGAACTCCGCCGCCGCTGCCGCCGGGTCGTCGGCCTCGGTGATCGCGCGGACGACCACGACGCGGCTGGCGCCGGCTTCGAGCACCTCGTCCAGGTTGCCCAGATCGATCCCGCCGATGGCGAACCACGGCCGGTCCGTGCCGAGTGCCGCCGTGTAACGCACCAGGTCAAGGCCGGGTGCATGGCGGCCGGGTTTGGTGGGCGTCGGCCAGCACGGGCCCGTGCAGAAGTAGTCCACTCCGTCCTGGACGGCGGCCGCCGCGGCCTCCGGCTCGGCGTGGGTGGAGCGGCCGATGAGTACGCGGTCGCCGAGGATCGCACGGGCCGCGGGCACGGGCAGGTCGCCCTGGCCCAGATGCAGCACGTCGGAGCCGATGGCGTGCGCGACGTCCGCACGGTCGTTCACGGCGAGCAGCCTGCCGTGCCGCTGGCAGGCGTCGGCGAAGACGGCGAGGTGCTCGAGCTCCTCACCGGCCTCCATGCCCTTGTCGCGCAGCTGCACGATGTCGACGCCGTTCTCGAGGACGGCGTCGAGGAACTCCGGGAGGTCCCCCTGCCGCTTGCGCGCGTCGGTGCAGAGGTAGACCCGCGCGTCGGCGAGCTGCGCCCGCAGGGCGGCCGGGGGGTCGGTGGCCGGGGCCGTGGCTGGGCGAGCGGTGTCGTTCTTGGGCATACGTGTCCCCCGGTGGCGACGTGGCGGCGTTGCGGCGATCGATCTGGGTGGCCGCGGGCTCCCGAGCGCCGGGCTCGGGAGCCCCTGGATGTCAGACGGCGAGCGCCTGCGCGCGGCGCTTCACCTCGGTGCCACGGTTCTCGCTCAGCGCCTGGGCAGGCGTGCCGGGCAGGCTCGGGTCCGGGGTGAAGAGCCACTCGAGCATCTCTTCGTCTGTGAAGCCGTCGTCCCTCAGGAGCGTCAGGGTGCCGGTCAGGCCCTTGACGACCTTGTCGCCGTCGATGAAGGCGGCAGGCACATGCAGTGCCCGGTTCTCACCGCGGCGCACCGCGATCAGCTGGCCCTCCTTGACCAGCTGCCGGACACGCGTCACCTCGACACCGATCCTTTCGGCGATGTCGGGGAGAGTGAGCCATGCGGGGACGAGAGCATCGATCTTTGCGTCAATCTCGGTCACGGGACAAGCCTGCCATCCCCGACTGACAGTCGGAAGCCAGGCGCCTCCCGGCGGGGGGCCGCCGGGCCGGCGGGACTCGCTTTTGACCGGGGCGCACGGCGCGCCGCGCTGCCCTGCCGACGTGGGCGCGTCGCCCGCCACGGGCGGGGTGGCGCCTGCACGCGGGCGCCACCCCACAACGCGCGAAGTCGGCCGTTGCCGTACGCACACAGGTTCAAGCCGTCGCCGCCTTGAGCGGTCGGGACGGGTCCGACAGCAGCGTGGCGTCCATTCGGGTGCCCGCCTCGATGAGTCTGCGGCCCTGGGCCAGGTCGCGTGGGCGGCCCACCGCGAGGAGTGCGACGAGGCGCTCGTCGCGTAGCCAGCACACCGCCCAGGCCGCCCCGGAGGGATCACCCCGCCACACCATCGCGTCCGCGGCGGCGTGGTGCCCCGCGTACTGCACGAAACGCCCGAACTGCTCCGACCAGAAGTAGGGCACGGGGTCGTACGTCTCGGGGGTCTCCCCGATGATGTTGGCGGCCACGGTGCGCGGGCCCTGGAGGGCGTTGTCCCAGTGGTGGACCATGAGGCGCTCTTCGTACCTTCCCGAAGGGAAGGAGGAGCAGTCGCCGACCGCGTACACATCGGGCGCCGAGGTCCGCAGACGGTCGTCCGTCACGACCTCCCGGTGACTGCCGAGCTCGATCCCGGATCCCTCGAGCCACCGCGTGGCGGGCCGCGCGCCGATACCGACGACGACGGCGTCCGCGGGCAGCCGGGTTCCGTCCGCGAGGACGACCGTTCCGGGTTCGACGCGGTCCACGCGCGCGTGCGTGCGCAGATCCACACCGGCATCGGCGTACCACGCCACCATCGGCGCGGCGACCTCCGCGGGCAGCGCCCCCGCGAGCGGCCGGTCGGCGGCCTCGACCACGGTCACCGCGCAGCCCGCCTCCCGTGCGGCCGTGGCGAACTCCGCGCCGATCCAGCCCGCGCCGACGACCACGATGTCGTGCTGCTCGGCCAGTACGGGCCGCAGCCGCTCGGCGTCATCCAGCGTGCGCAGCAGATGGACACCCGGGACGCCCACCGCGCCGGGCAGCTGGATCGGTTCGGCACCGGTGGCCACGACCAGCACGTCGTACGGGACGGGCCCCTGCTCCGTGTCCAGCTCATGCTCGACCGGCCGCAGGCCGGTGACCTCGCGGCCCAGGTGCAGTGCGAGGCCGAGCGCCTCGAAGTCGACGTCGAAGGCCGACCCCTCGGCCTTGCCCAGCAGCACGGCCTTGGACAGGGGCGGCCGGTCGTACGGCTGGTGCGGTTCCGCGCCGATCAGCGTGATCTCGCCGGCGAAGCCCTGCTCGCGCAGCGCAACAGCGGTGTGTACGCCGGCCATGCCCGCGCCGACGATGACGACGCGGCGCTCCGCCTGCCCGGAACTCCCGCCCGGGGCGTCCTGTGTTGTCCGGCTGCCCGCCGGGGTCTGCTCGTTCACCCGATCACCATAATCAACTGACGTTCTGTCAGTCAGTGGGCGTGGAGGACATCAGCCTGGAGGGTATCTGCTCCACGACGCTCGTCCCGCTGCCGTTCTGCGACTCCCACTCCCAGGACTCCTCCAGCCGCACCCTGCCGTCCGCCAACTCGACGACGGTCGACACACAGTGACCCGAGGAGGTCGTACCGTCCCGCTTCAACTGCACATACCGGAAGTCGAGGCGGTCACCTTCTCGCGTACCCACGAGATGGCCGCGCACGACATCGCCGCCCGCATACTCGGCCCAGACCTCCCCGTCCTTCTCGTGGTACGTGAACCGGGTCCGCGTACCGACCTGACCCGGCGCCTGGTCGGCTACCGGAGCGAGGACGAGACCGTCGAGGGACCGTACGGACGGGCGGTGCATGGGCGAAGGCTCCCTTACTGAGGTGCGGGACGAAGGGCTAGGGTGGCCACCGTACTCGCGGGAGCCCGGACGTACCGGGCTGAGAGGGAGGCTGGGACGGCCTCCGACCGTACGAACCTGATCCGGGTCATGCCGGCGAAGGGAGGGGCTCGACGCCCATGCCAGCACGCGATGTGCGCAATTCACCCGATTCAGCACCGATCGCTTCCGGTCCCGATTCTCCGATCCGTCCGGGTTCCTCACCCGACGTCCTTGTGGTCGGCGGCGGCATCATCGGGCTCGTCACTGCGTGGCGGGCCGCGCAACGCGGGCTGTCCACCGCCGTCGTGGACCCCGAGCCGGGCGGCGGGGCCGCCCAGGTGGCCGCGGGCATGCTCGCCGCCGTCACCGAACTGCACTACGGCGAGCAGACGCTGCTCGGCCTCAACCTCGAATCCGCGCGCCGCTATCCGGACTTCGCCGCGGAGCTCACCGAGGCGACCGGACAGGACCTCGGCTACCGCCGGTCCGGCACGCTCGCCGTCGCGCTGGACGCCGACGACCGCGCCCACCTCCGGGAACTGCACGCACTGCAGCGCCAGTGCGACCTCGAGTCGGAATGGCTCACCGGGCGCGAGTGCCGACGCCTGGAGCCGATGCTCGCGCCGGGCGTGCGCGGGGGGCTCAGGGTCGACGGCGACCACCAGGTCGATCCGCGGCGCCTCGCCAAGGCGCTGGTGGCGGCCTGCGAGCGGGCCGGGGTGACCTTCCACCGGCTCTGGGCGGACCGCCTGACGGTGGTACGCGACCGGGCCGCAGGAGTCGTCCTCGACGACGGCACCCGCCTCACCGCCGGCCAGGTGGTCCTCGCCGGGGGAAGCCTCAGCGGCAGACTCGACGGCGTCCCCGACGACGTACTGCCGCCCGTGCGACCCGTGAAGGGCCAGGTACTGCGGCTGGCCGTGCCGCGGCAGTACGCGCCGTTCCTGAGCCGCACGGTGCGCGCCGTCGTCCGCGGCGGCCAGGTCTATCTGGTGCCGCGTGAGAACGGCGAGCTCGTCGTGGGCGCCACCAGCGAGGAGCTCGGCTGGGACACGACGGTGACCGCGGGCGGCGTGTACGAGCTGCTGCGCGACGCCCACGAGCTGGTGCCCGGCATCACCGAGCTGCCGCTCACGGAGACGCGCGCCGGACTGCGGCCCGGCTCACCGGACAACGCGCCGCTGCTCGGCCCGACGGCCCTGCCCGGCCTGCTGCTGGCCACCGGCCACCACCGCAACGGCGTGCTGCTCACACCGGTCACCGGCGATGTGCTGGCGCACGCCCTGACGACCGGCGAACTGCCCGAAGAGGCACGCCCCTTCACCCCCGCCCGTTTCGGCCCGGCGCTCACCGCCCACACGGCGCGCAGTGCACTCACAGAGCCGACCCCTCAGCCGGCCACAGAGCCGGCCGCCACCTTCACGGAGCAGCCCGCATGAGCCGCCCGGTCAGCATGTCGATCAGCATCTCGGTCAACGGCGAGCCGCGGGAGGTCCCCGCGGGCACCGCACTCGGCACACTCGTCGCGACGCTCACCACCGCACCGTCCGGGGTCGCCGCGGCGCTCAACGAAACCGTCGTCCCGCGCGCGGAGTGGCCCACGGCCGCGCTCACCGAAGGGGACCGCATCGAGGTCCTCACCGCAGTCCAGGGAGGCTGAGCAGACTCATGGCAGACGACCCCTTCGTCATCGGCGGGCTGTCCCTCTCCTCCCGCCTGATCATGGGCACCGGCGGCGCGCCCAGCCTCGACGTGCTGGAACGGGCCCTCGTCGCGTCCGGAACGGAGCTGACGACGGTCGCCATGCGCCGTGTCGACCCGGGCGTCCAGGGCTCGGTGCTCTCCGTCCTCGACCGCCTCGGCATCCGCGTACTGCCGAACACAGCGGGCTGCTTCACCGCCGGAGAGGCCGTACTGACCGCCCGCCTCGCGCGTGAGGCCCTCGGCACCGATCTGGTCAAACTTGAGGTCATCGCGGACGAGCGCACACTGCTGCCCGACCCCATCGAGCTTCTGGACGCAGCCGAGACGCTCGTCGACGACGGCTTCACGGTCCTGCCGTACACGAACGACGACCCCGTCCTCGCGCAGAAGCTCGAGGACGTCGGCTGCGCGGCGATCATGCCGCTCGGTTCGCCCATCGGGTCCGGTCTCGGCATCCGCAATCCGCACAACTTCCAGCTGATCGTTGAGCACGCGCGCGTGCCGGTGATTCTGGACGCGGGCGCGGGCACGGCGTCGGACGTCGCGCTGGCGATGGAGCTGGGATGCGCGGGTGTGATGCTCGCCTCAGCCGTCACGCGTGCGCAGGAGCCGGTGCTCATGGCCGAGGCCATGCGGCATGCGGTCGAGGCGGGGCGACTGGCGCGGCGGGCGGGGCGGATTCCGCGGCGGCACTTCGCCGAGGCGTCCTCTCCCACGGAGGGTCTGGCCCGGCTGGACCCGGAGCGGCCGGCGTTCTGACACCGGTGCGCCCGGCGTTCCAGGGACGGCGGGAACCTCCGGTGGCAAGGGTCACAGCTCTGCTGCATTCCCTGCCCGGAATTCCCGCGGCGGACGGCGGTGACAGTCCCGGCTCGTACACTCGCCTCCGTGGACACGACCCTTCAGGACCCCCTCGTCGGGCAGATGCTCGACGGGCGGTACCGCATCGACGCCCGTATCGCGGTCGGCGGGATGGCCACGGTCTACCGGGCCGTGGACACCCGCCTCGACCGTGTCCTCGCGCTCAAGGTGATGCACCCTGCGCTGGCCGCGGACGGGTCGTTCGTCGAGCGCTTCATCCGTGAGGCGAAGTCGGTGGCGCGCCTCTCGCACCCCAATGTGGTGGGCGTCTACGACCAGGGCACGGACGGCGGCTACGTCTACCTGGCGATGGAGTACGTGGCCGGGTGCACCCTGCGTGACGTGCTGCGCGAGCGCGGGGCGCTGCAGCCGCGGGCCGCGCTGGACATCCTGGAGCCGGTGCTGGCCGCGCTGGGCGCCGCCCACCGCGCCGGGTTCGTCCATCGCGACATGAAGCCGGAGAACGTCCTGATAGGGGACGACGGCCGGGTCAAGGTCGCCGACTTCGGTCTCGTACGGGCCGTGGACACCGTGACCAGCACCACCGGCGCCGTCCTCGGCACCGTCTCGTATCTCGCGCCGGAGCAGATCGAGCACGGCACCGCGGACCCGCGCGTCGACGTGTACGCGTGCGGTGTCGTCCTCTACGAGATGCTGACGGGCGGCAAGCCGCACTCCGGCGAGTCCCCGGCCCAGGTGCTCTACCAGCACCTCAACGAGGACGTGCCGCCGCCGTCGGCCGCCGTGCCGGGCCTGCCCTACGCGCTCGACGAGCTCGTGGCGTCCGCGACCGCCCGTACGCCCGGTGTGCGCCCGCAGGACGCGGTGGCGCTGCTGGCCGCCGTCAGGGAGGCGCGGGCCGGGCTCACCGGCGAACAGCTGGACGCGGTGCCGCCGGGGGCCCGCGGCGATGGGCACGACGGGCGTGACATCTCCGGGGACCGTACGAGCGTGGTTCCCCGCGGGCTGTCCATGCCGCGGCCGCTGCCCGTCCATGACGACGCCCCTGACGAAGCCGTGCTCAACCGCACGAGCCGGTTCGAGTCCCCGCCTCCTGCTCCTCCGCGGCGCCCGAGGCGCGACCGGCGCGGCATGTTCGCGGTGATCGCCGCGGTGCTGCTGGCGCTGGGGCTCGGTGCCGGCGTCTGGTACATCAACTCCGGCCAGTTCACGAAGGTGCCGCCGCTGCTGGCGAAGACCGAGGCCCAGGCAAGGCAGCAGCTCGCGGACGCCGGACTCGAGGTGAACGGCGTCAAGCGCCGGTACAGCGACACCGTCACGCGCGGCACCGTCATCAGCACCAACCCGGAGCCCGGGGCGCGCATCCGCCACAACGACGGCGTGACGCTGACGCTCTCACTGGGCCCGGAGACCGTGAAGGTCCCCGATCTGCAGGGCGTGACCCTGGCGAAGGCGAAGGCCGCGCTGAAGGACGCCGGTCTGGAGCCCGGCATGGTGACCAGAGCGTTCAGCGAGGAAGTCGGCAGGGGCTCCGTGATCGGTACGGACCCGGGGGCGGGCACGGTGCGCAGGGCCGGCTCGGCCGTCGCGCTGACCGTCAGCAGGGGCAGCCCGGTGGACGTGCCCGATGTCACGGGCGAGTCCGTCGAGGACGCGACCGCCGACCTGGAGGAGGAAGGCCTGAAGGTCAAGATCGCCTCCGTCCGGGTCAACTCCGAGTTCGACGCGGGCACGGTGGCCAGGCAGTCGCCGGCCGCGGACCGCCAGGTCGCGGAGGGCGACACGATCACCCTCACGATCTCCAAGGGCCCGGTGATGGTCGAGGTCCCCGACGTGGTGGGCGACAACGTCGACGACGCCCGGCAGAAGCTCGAGGACGCCGGGTTCGAGGTCGAGGAGGACCGGGGCCTGTTCGGGTTCTTCGGCGACACGGTGAGGAGTCAGTCGGTGGACGGCGGCGACGAGGCCCCGAAGGGGTCGACGATCACTCTCAAGGTCGGCTGACGGGCAAACGTTGCCTGCCGGGGCACTAAAGCGCTCCGCTGGCTGTGCCGATGTGCGGCTCCGCCGCGGGGCCGCGATGTGCCGTCGGTTCGCTGCAGCGCCGTCGTGGCTGGTCGCGCAGTTCCCCGCGCCCCTTCAGGGCGCTGCCGAACCGCAGCCGACTTCATCCGACCTGCTTAGGCCGCCCATCCGCTGCCGGAGCGCCCCCGGCCTCGTGACACCCTGAAGGGTGTGACAAGCCAGCAGTCCCGTAATCCCGTCGGCAGCCATGTCCCCGTGGCCGGCGGCCTCTCCACCATCGGTCTGTCGTACGCACGTGAGATCGGCGCCGAGACCGTCCAGGTCTTCGTCGCCAATCCGCGCGGCTGGGCGACGCCCGTCGGCAATCCGAGGCAGGACGAGGAGTTCCGCGGGGCGTGCGCCGCCGAGTCGATTCCCGCGTATGTGCACGCGCCGTATCTGATCAACTTCGGCTCGCACACCGAGGCGACCGTCGAGCGGTCCGTGGAGTCGCTGCGGCACTCACTGCGCCGCGGCCGCGAGATCGGCGCCCTGGGTGTCGTCGTGCACACCGGCTCGGCGACCGGCGGACGGGACCGCGCGGTCGCGCTCAAGCAGGTACGCGCACACATGCTGCCGCTGCTCGACGAGCTGACCGACGACGATCCGTACCTCCTGCTGGAGTCAACCGCAGGCCAGGGCGCCTCGCTGTGCTCCCGCACCTGGGACTTCGGCCCGTACTTCGAGGCTCTCGACGCCCACCCGAAGCTCGGCGTCTGCCTGGACACCTGCCACATCTTCGCGGCGGGCCACGACCTGACCGGCCCCAGCGGGATGAGGCAGACTCTCGACCTCCTGGTCGACACGGTCGGCGAGGGGCGTCTCCGGCTCATCCACGCCAATGACTCCAAGGATGTGGTGGGCGCGCACAAGGACCGTCACGAGAACATCGGCAGCGGCCACATAGGCGAGGACCCGTTCCGCGAGCTGTTCAGCCATCCCGCGACCCAGGGCGTACCGCTGATCATCGAGACACCGGGCCGCAAGGAGGGCCACGCGGCGGACGTGGCGCGCCTGAAGAAACTCAGGGACGGCTGACGCCCGCCTGCCGGCAGTGAGGCTCAGGGCGGGGGGCTTCACAGCGGGAAGGCTTCACAGCGGGAGCGTTCACAGCGGGGGGTTCACAGCGGGGGGGTTCACAGCAGGAAGCTCAGAGCTCGGGCCCGTCCCCGGGCTCTTCCTGGTACGAGTAGCGCTGCTCACGCCAGGGGTCGCCGATGTTGTGGTAGCCGCGCTCCTCCCAGAAGCCGCGCCGGTCGGCGGTCATGTACTCGACGCCGCGGACCCACTTGGGGCCCTTCCAGGCGTACAGATGGGGCACGATGAGCCGCAGCGGAAAGCCGTGCTCGGCGGTGAGGAGCTCGCCGTCCTTGTGGGTGGCGAAGATCGTCCGGTCCGACATGAAGTCGGACAGGCGCAGATTCGAACTGAAGCCGTACTCGGCCCAGACCATCACATGGGTGACATGGGGCGCGGGCGGCGCGAGCTCCAGGATCGTCATGGCACGGACGCCGCCCCATTCTGCGCCGAGCATGCTGAACTTCGTGACGCAGTGCAGATCGGCCATGACCGTGGAGTACGGCAGGGCCGAGAACTCCTCGTGCGTCCAGCAGTGCTTGTCCCCGTCGGCGGTGGCGCCGAAGACCCGGAAATCCCAGCGCTCCGGCCGGAACTTGGGTACGGGACCGTAGTGCGTGACCGGCCAGCCCTTCTGCAGTCGCTGTCCCGGCGGCAGCTCGGACTGCACTGCTTCCCGAGATTCGCGACCCGAAGGATGACCCATGCCTCCATCCTGACAGACCGGAGGGAGTGCAATTGACCGGCCCCGCACCGATTCGGGCAACTCCTACTAAGCGTGCACTTACTGGACGATCTACCGCGCCGGTGCAAGGATGCGCGCCATCTGCACTGCCAGTCACGCATGTGGAAGGAGCCTCTGCGATGCAGGGCGACCCCGAGGTCATCGAATTCCTGAACGAGCAGCTGACCGGCGAGCTCACGGCGATCAACCAGTACTTCCTGCACGCGAAGATGCAGGAGAACTACGGGTGGACGAAGCTCGCCAAGTACACCCGCGCCGAGTCGTTCGACGAGATGCGGCACGCGGAGGTACTCACCGACCGGATCATCTTTCTCGAAGGCCTCCCCAACTACCAGCGGCTCTTCCATGTCCGCGTGGGGCAGACCGTCACCGAGATGTTCCAGGCCGACCGACAGGTCGAGGTGGAGGCGATCGACCGCCTCAAGCGCGGGATCGAGGTGATGCGCTCCAAGGGCGACATCACGTCTGCGAACATCTTCGAGTCGATCCTCGCGGACGAGGAGCACCACATCGACTATCTGGACACGCAGCTGGACCTGGTGGACAAGCTCGGCGAGGCGCTCTACATCGCGCAGGTCATCGAGCAGCCGGACGAGAGCTAGCCGGGCAGTCGGACGAGGGCCGGCCGACAGTCGGCGAGAGCTGGCCCACGGACCGAGCGGTAATGCAGCAGAAAGGCTTCTGCGGGGCCGCGCCAGGCCGGCTGAGCAGGGCGGCTACGCCGCGCCCTCGAGCTCCGGCTCCGTGGTCAGTGCGGCGACGCCCATGCCCTGGTCCACCAGCTCGCGACGGGGGCATGCGCCCCGGCCGAGCAGTGCCTGGATGCGGCGTACGCAGGAGCCGCAGTCCGTGCCCGCCTTGCAGGCCGACGCTATCTGGCGGGGGGTGCAGGCACCGTCCTCCGCGTGCTTCCTCACCTGCGCCTCGGTCACACCGAAGCAGTTGCAGACGTACACGCGGTTCACCTCCCCGGTGATGCTCGGGATCGTTCGTAGCGCCGTCCCGATTCGTCGGTGAGGCTAACCTAACCTTACCCGGGACGTCGAGGGCGTAAAAGCCCCGGACGCACCGGTGGGGCGCGGATCACATGGATCCGCGCCCCACCTTCATGCGCAGAGGCATGCGTAGAGGCATGCGCAGAGGACCGCTTACTGGTCCCGGTACATCTCGGCGACCAGGAAGGCCAGGTCAAGCGACTGGCTGCGGTTCAGCCGCGGGTCGCAGGCCGTCTCGTAGCGCTGGTGCAGGTCGTCGACGAAGATCTCGTCGCCGCCGCCCACGCACTCGGTGACGTCGTCGCCGGTCAGCTCCACGTGGATGCCGCCCGGGTGGGTGCCCAGCGCCTTGTGGACCTCGAAGAAGCCCTTGACCTCGTCGAGCACGTCGTCGAAGCGCCGGGTCTTGTGGCCGGAGGCCGCCTCGAACGTGTTGCCGTGCATCGGGTCGGTCACCCAGGCCACCACGGCACCCGAGGCCGTGACCTTCTCGACCAGCTCCGGCAGCCGGTCGCGGATCTTGTCCGCGCCCATCCGCACGATGAAGGTCAGGCGACCCGGCTCGCGCTCGGGGTCGAGGCGCTCGATGTACTGCAGCGCCTCCTCGGCCGTCGTGGTCGGGCCGAGCTTGATGCCGATCGGGTTGCGGATCTTCGACGCGAACTCGATGTGCGCCCCGTCCAGCTGGCGGGTGCGCTCACCGATCCAGACCATGTGGCCCGAGACGTCGTAGAGGTTGCCGGTGCGTGAGTCGACGCGGGTCAGCGCGGACTCGTAGTCGAGCAGCAGGGCCTCGTGCGAGGAGTAGAACTCGACGGTCTTGAACTCCTCCGGGTCCGTGCCGCAGGCACGCATGAAGTTCAGCGCGTTGTCGATCTCGCGCGCCAGCTGCTCGTAGCGCTGGCCCGAGGGAGACGACTTCACGAAGTCCTGGTTCCAGGCGTGCACCTGGCGCAGGTCGGCGTAGCCGCCGGTGGTGAAGGCGCGCACCAGGTTCAGCGTCGATGCGGAGGCGTTGTACATCCGCTTCAGCCGCTGGGGGTCCGGGACGCGGGCCTCCTCGGTGAAGTCGAAGCCGTTGACGGAGTCGCCGCGGTACGTCGGCAGGGTCACGCCGTCGCGGGTCTCGGTCGGCTTGGAGCGCGGCTTGGAGTACTGGCCGGCGATCCGGCCGACCTTCACGACCGGCACGGAAGCGGCGTACGTCAGCACGGCGCCCATCTGGAGCAGCGTCTTCAGCTTGTTGCGGATGTGGTCGGCGGACACGCCGTCGAAGGCCTCAGCGCAGTCGCCGCCCTGGAGGAGGAACGCCTCGCCCCTGGCGACGGCTCCCATCCGGGCGCGCAGCTGGTCGCACTCGCCTGCGAAGACGAGCGGCGGATACGACTCGAGCTCCGCGACGACGTCGCGCAGAGCCTCGGCATCGGGGTACTCGGGCTGCTGCGCCGCGGGAAGGTCTCGCCAGGTGTTGCCACCGGCAGCGGTGGACTTAGCGTTCACGGTCACGTCCCCCACATTACGGGGTCGTGTCGGGCACCCCCGAGCCCGCTCACCAAGTGAGACGGTGCGCGCTCGTTCGACGACGCCCGTGGCGAGGGGTCCAGGGCCCCGACCTGCGGGTACGGGAGGCCCCTGCCCACACGCGTGGTGGTGGAGGGGCCAGTCGCGTCCCGCAGTGTGAGCCGCAGTTGCGTGCGGCTTGTGCCTTGGCCCCTGTTTTGAGGGCCCACCGCTCCCCGTCTTCGGGTAGGGTGCCGGGCATGTTCGCGCACACGATCCAGAACTGGTGGTGGACCGCTCACTCGGCGGCCCACTGACTGCGCGTACTCGAAGACTCGCGAAGGCCGCCCGAGGGGCGGCCTTCGGTGTTTCCACAGGCCGTTCCTCCCAGCACCCGCCCTAGGGAAGGAACCCCGCCGTGGACCTGCACAGACTGCTCGACGACGACTGCCCGCCCTTCGCCCTGCTGCGCCGCCGCACGCCGGGGCGTGCCGCCGGCGACTCGGACACGGTCGAGGTGCTGCTCGGCCCCGTCCGCGAGGTCGAGCGCCTCGCCGACATTCCCGTGGGCGACCGGCCGTCGCTCGCGCTCGTCCCCTTCCGGCAGATCCGGGAGCGCGGCTTCGACGTGACGGACGACGGCACCCCGCTCGCGGTGCTGACCGCCGAGGAGACGTACGAACTGCCGCTCGCCGAGGCCCTGTTGCGGCTGCCCGCCCATGACGTACGGGTCGAGGGCGGTGCCTTCGACGTGGCCGACGAGGAGTACGCGGAGATCGTCGGCCGGGTGCTGCGCGAGGAGATCGGGCAGGGCGAGGGCGCGAACTTCGTCATCCGGCGGACGTACGAGGGTGAGATCCCGGGCTTCACCAGGGCCGATGCCCTCGCGCTGTTCCGGCGGCTGCTGGTCGGCGAGCGCGGCGCGTACTGGACGTTCGTCGTGCACACCGGCGACCGCATCCTGGTCGGGGCCAGCCCGGAGGTTCACGTGCGCATGTCCGGCGGGACGGTCGTGATGAACCCGATCAGCGGGACCTACCGCTACCCGGCCGAGGGGCCGACCGCCGAGGACCTGCTGGAGTTCCTGGCCGACGGCAAGGAGATCGAGGAGCTCTCGATGGTCGTCGACGAGGAGCTCAAGATGATGTGCACGGTCGGCGACATGGGCGGTGTCGTCATCGGGCCGCGGCTGAAGGAGATGGCCCATCTCGCGCACACCGAGTACGAGTTGAGGGGCAGGTCGTCGCTGGACGTCCGCGAGGTGCTGCGCGAGACCATGTTCGCGGCGACCGTCACCGGCTCGCCGGTGCAGAACGCGTGCCGTGTCATCGAGCGCCACGAGGTCGGCGGGCGCGGCTACTACGCGGGGGCCCTGGCCCTCGTCGGCCGGGACGCCGGCGGGGCCCAGACCCTCGACTCGCCCATCCTCATCCGTACCGCCGACATCGACCCCGCCGGGCGGCTGCGGGTCCCGGTCGGCGCGACGCTCGTGCGCGGCTCGGACCCGATGGGCGAGGTCGCCGAGACGCACGCCAAGGCGGCCGGGGTGCTGGCCGCTCTCGGGGTGCGTCCGGGCCGGCCGCGCGAGGAGCGGGAACGGCCGGGGCTGGCGGAGGACCCGCGCGTCCAGGCCGCGCTCGACGGCCGCCGGGCCGCGCTCGCGCCGTTCTGGCTGCGGATGCAGGGAAGGTCGGCGGCCCTGGAGGGCCATGCGCTGGTCGTGGACGGCGAGGACACGTTCACGGCGATGCTCGCGCATGTGCTGCGCGCCTCGGGCCTGGAGGTGACGGTGCGGCGGTACGACGAGCCGGGGCTGCGGGATGCGGTGCTCGCGCACGAGGGTCCGCTGGTGCTGGGACCCGGGCCCGGCGATCCGGGCGACACGGGCGACCCCAAGATGCGGTTCCTGCGGGCCCTCACCGCCGAGGTGATCGGGACCCACCGCCACGGAGTCCTGGGCGTCTGCCTCGGCCATGAGCTGATCGCGGCCGAGCTGGGCCTGGAGATCGTCCGGAAGGAGGTGCCGTACCAGGGCGCGCAGACGGACATCGATCTCTTCGGGCGCCGGGAGACCGTGGGCTTCTACAACAGCTTCGTGGCGGCGTGCGACGACGACGCGGCCCTGGAGCTGGCGGCGCACGGCGTCGAGGTCAGCCGGGACGCGGCCACGGGCGAGGTGCACGCGCTGCGCGGGCCACGTCGTGCCGGAGGCGCGCCGATGAACGCAGTCGTGGGGTTGCAGTTCCACCCCGAGTCCGTGCTGTCGCTGCGCGGGGCGGCGATCGTGCGTGAGCTGGTGGGTCAGCTCTTGGGGGCGGACGGCACCAGGACGTTGTCGGAGCGGCGGCCCGCCTTGTAGTCCAGGACGTTCTGCAGCGTGGTGTCGATGATCTGGCCGACGGCGTCGGATGTGTAGTACGCCTGGTGCGAGGTGACCAGGACGTTCGGGAAGGTCACGAGGCGGGCCAGGGTGTCGTCCACGACGATCTCCAGGGACTTGTCGAGGAAGAACAGCCCTGCCTCCGCCTCGTACACATCGAGGCCGACGCCCGTGAAGCGGCCCTTGCGCAGCTCGTCGACGAGGGCCCGGGAGTCGATGAGGCCGCCGCGGCTGGAGTTCACCAGGATCGCGTCGTCCTTCATGTTCTTCAGGGCCGTCGCGTCGATGACGTTCTGGGTCGCGGGGAGCAGCGGTACGTGCAGGCTGATCAGGTCGGCCTCGGCGAAGAGCCGCTCCTTCTCGACGTAGTTCATGCCGAGCTCGACGCAGGCGGGGTTCTCGACGACGTCCCAGCCGAGCAGGTTCATGCCGAAGCCGTGGGCGATCCGAGTGAAGGCCTCGCCGATCTTGCCGGTGCCGAGCACTCCGACGGTGCGGCCGTGCATGTCGCGGCCCATCAGGCCGTCGAGCCGGAAGTCGAAATCGCGGGTGCGGGTGGAGGCGCGGACGATCCGCCGGTTGATCGCCATCGCCAGCGACCAGGCGAACTCCGCGACCGAGTACGGCGAGTAGTACGAGACCCGGGCCACGGTGATGCCGAGGCGCTCGGCGACCTCCAGGTCGATGTTGTTGAAGCCGGTGGAGCGCTGGGCGACCATCCGCGTTCCACCGGCGGCGAGCGTGTCCAGGACGCGGCCGCTCAGGTCGGCGTTGACGCTCGTGGAGATGATCTCGTGGCCCGCCGCGATGGGGGCGGTGTCCTCGTTGAGGAAGACATCGAGGCACCGGATGTCGTCATGACCCGCGAATGCCTTCTCGATCAGCGGCTTCTCATCGGACTGCACTCCGAAGGCAATGATCTGCACGGCTTCTCCCGTCTTACTGGGCTATGGGCCGATTGCTGGGCTATGGGCCGACATCGCGAATATACGACCCATAGCCCGGCCGTGCCGTGCGGGGAGAGAGCGCCCCAGGTCAGCCGAAGAACACCCCGACCTCCTCGTACAGCTTCGGGTCCACCGTCTTCAGCTTGGCCGTGGCCTCCGAGAGCGGTACGCGGACGATGTCCGTGCCGCGGAGGGCGACCATCTTGCCGAAGTCGCCGTCGCGCACCGCGTCGATCGCGTGCAGCCCGAAGCGGGTGGCGAGCCAGCGGTCGAAGGCGCTGGGGGTGCCGCCGCGCTGGACGTGGCCCAGCACTGTCGTACGGGCCTCCTTGCCGGTGCGCTGCTCGATCTCCTTCGCCAGCCACTCGCCGACGCCGGAGAGCCGGACGTGGCCGAAGGAGTCGAGCGAGCCGTCCTTGAGCACCATGTCGCCGTCCTTGGGCATCGCACCCTCGGCGACGACCACGATCGGTGCGTATGACGCCTTGAAGCGGGAGGTGACCCAGGCGCAGACCTGGTCGACGTCGAAGCGCTGCTCGGGGATGAGGATCACGTTGGCGCCGCCCGCGAGGCCGGAGTGGAGCGCGATCCAGCCCGCATGACGGCCCATGACCTCGACGACGAGCACGCGCATGTGCGACTCGGCCGTGGTGTGCAGGCGGTCGATCGCCTCGGTGGCGATGCCGACGGCCGTGTCGAAGCCGAAGGTGTAGTCGGTGGCGGACAGGTCGTTGTCGATGGTCTTCGGTACGCCCACGCAGTGGATGCCGTACTCGTCGGCGAGGCGCGCCGCGACCCCCAGGGTGTCCTCGCCGCCGATCGCGATCAGGGCCTCCACCTCGTGCTTGGCGAGGTTCTCCCGGATCCGGCGGATGCCGTTCTCCTCCTTGAGGGGGTTTGTGCGCGACGAGCCGAGGATGGTGCCGCCCCGGGGGAGGATGCCGCGCACCGCGGGGATGCCGAGCGGCATGGCGTCGCCCTCCAGCGGACCGCGCCAGCCGTCGCGGAAGCCGGTGAAGTCGTAGCCGTACTCCTGCACGCCCTTGCGGACGATGCCCCGGATGACGGCGTTGAGCCCGGGGCAGTCGCCGCCCCCGGTCAGTACTCCGACCCGCATGGAAATGTCCCTTCGCTCCGGTATGAGCCGATGCGGGTCACGCTAATGGTGATCCACGTCACTTCGGGACAGGGCGGAGGGTCAATTCCGGTGAATTATCGAGGGATTGATCGAGACCGTTTCACTCGAACGAGCGGCTGCCGGTGCGGGTGAGGTTGACGGGCTTGATGAGGGACGCGGTTCACTCGTCGTCGAGGCCGCGCTCTATCGCGTACCGGACGAGCTCGACGCGGTTGTGGAGTTGGAGCTTGCCGAGGGTGTTCTGCACGTGGTTCTGCACGGTGCGGTGCGATATGACGAGCCGTTCGGCGATCTGCTTGTAGCTCAGGCCCTTGGCGACCAGCCGCAGCACCTCGGTCTCGCGCTCGGTGAGCTGCGGCGCCTTGGGCTCGTCCGGGGCGGAGGGCGCGGGCTCGGATGCCAGCCTGCGGTACTCGCCGAGGACCAGGCCGGCGAGGCCGGGCGTGAAGACGGCGTCACCGACCGCCGTGCGGCGCACCGCGTCGATCAGCTCCTCCGTGGACGCCGACTTCAGCAGATAGCCCGTGGCACCGGACTTGACCGCCTCGAGGACGTCGGCGTGCTCGCCGCTCGCGGACAGGACGAGCACGCGCAGCGTCTTGTCGGTCCCGACGAGCTCCTTGCACACCTGGACGCCCGGCTTGCCCGGCAGGTTGAGGTCGAGCACGAGCACATGCGGCTCGACGGCGCGGGCGCGGCGCACGGCCTGCTCACCGTCGCCCGCCGTGGCGACCACGTCGAAGCCGGACTCGGTGAGATCGCGGGCGACGGCGTCCCGCCACATCGGGTGGTCGTCGACCACCATCACCTTGATACGCCCATGCTCTTGTCCTGGCCCCTGCTTCTGCGTCAACTCCTGCGCCTGTGCGGCCGTTTCGTTCTTCTCGCTCATCTCCGTGTCGCCTTCCCCCGTGGAACCTTCAGTTCGACCTCTGTGCCCTGACCCGGTACCGAGATCACCTCGGCCGTGCCTCCCATGTCCCGCAGCCGGCCCCGGATCGACAGGGCCACACCGAGGCGGCCCTCCCCCTCGGCCTGGGCAAGCCGCCCCTCGGGGATGCCGGGCCCGTCGTCCCGCACTGTCACGATCACCGCGTCCGGCTCGTCCTCGACCAGGATCCAGGCCCGCGCGCCGTCGCCGGCATGGTTGCGGACATTGTCCAGGGCGGCACTGACAGCGGCGGCCACCTCCTTCGCCGCGGCGGGTGCGAGCAGCACCGGGGCGCCCGGCTCCGAGAGGGTCACCCGCGCTCCGGCGTGCGGTGCGAGCAGCGAGCGCAGGTCGCACGGCGCGTCCGCGGCGTCCTCGTCGTCCGGTACCTCCACCACGCGTACGACCGCCCCCTGGGAGGCGTCCTCCGACGCGTGCGAGGCGGGCACCAGGCCCCCCGCGACCAGCGCCCGCAGGGCGGCCTCCTGCTCACCCGCCATGCGGCCGAGCTCAGCGGCCTCACCGCCGAGCGCCGAGCCGCGGCGCTGCACCATGGCGAGGACCTGGAGCACGCCGTCGTGGATGTCCCGGGCGAGCCTTTCGCGCTCGCGCGTCGCGGCCTCGATCTCCAGGGCGCGGGCGAGGGTGCGCTCGGAGGCGCGGGCGACCTCGACGACGTAGCCGATGGCGATGGAGGCGACCCAGACCAGCAGGACGTTGTGGAAGGTGTCCTGGCTGAGCGCGCCCCGCTGGACGATGTTGGCGACGCCTACTAGCGCGGAGGCGACGGCCGCCCAGCGCCAGCCGCCCTTGAGGGCGTACGCGAGGACGGCGCCCGCTGTCCATATGGTCGGCAGGGTCGGTCCGCCGGCCACGATCCGCTCGTGCGCGTCGGCGACCGGTGTGAGCAGGATGCCGGTGAGCGCGATGGTGAGATCGGTGACGAGGAACCACCTGGTGCAGCTGGCCGCGCTCGCGACCTGGCGCAGCGTGGCCAGAGTCCAGACGAGGAGCACCGCGAAGTAGGCGACGGCCACCCAGGGGCGGACGAACTCGTCGTACGCAGAGAGGAAGAGCGCGATCGCGTACAGCATGGTGAGGATGCGGTACGCGGTGAGCGCACGCCACAGCGGCTGCTCGACCGACATCCTCATGACTCGCTCGCGCTTGGCCATGCTCCCCACCCCTAAGGTTCCCCACCCTCGGCGCCGCCGGCGGCGGCGCCACTACGAGCCGGACCGCTCCTGCTCCGTTCCGCCCTTGTCGCCGGTGTCCTTCACCGCTCTGGCCTCCGCCTTGGCCGCTTCCCTCTCGGCCTTCGCGGCCTCCGCAATCTGCCGCTTCGCGGCCGTCGCGTAGATGTCGACGTACTCCTGGCCGGAGAGCTTCATGATCTCGTACATGACCTCGTCGGTCACCGCGCGCAGCACGAACCGGTCGTGCTCCATGCCGCTGTAGCGGCTGAAGTCCAGCGGCTTGCCGATGCGGATGCCCGGGCGCATCAGCTTCGGGACCACCTTCCCCGGCGGCTGGATCTTCTCGGTGTCGATCATCGCGACCGGGATGACGGGCGCACCGGTGGCGAGCGCCACGCGCGCGAGGCCTCCGGGCTTGCCGCGGTAGAGGCGCCCGTCGGGCGAACGGGTGCCCTCCGGGTAGATGCCGAACAGTTCACCGCGCTCGATGACCCCTATGCCGCTCTTGATGGCCGCCTCACCCGCTCCCCGCGCGCCCGAGCGGTCCACCGGAAGCTGGCCGACGCCCTTGAAGAACGCGGCGGTCAGGCGTCCCTTGATGCCGGGCGTGGTGAAGTACTCCGACTTGGCGATGAAGGTGATCTTGCGGTCGAGGACGGCGGGCAGGAACAAGGAGTCCGAGAACGACAGATGGTTGCTCGCCAGGATGGCCGGGCCCTCGGCGGGCACGTTCTCGAGCCCTTCCACCCAGGGCCTGAAGGCAAGCTTCAGCGGCCCTCCGATGGAGAACTTCATTGCCTCGTAGATCACCCGGGTGCCTCCTGTTTCCGTGGATCAGACCTTAACCCGTGAGGGTCCTGGCTCCGCCTGGAGCGGGGGTCCTGGCTCCGCCTGGAGCAGGCGGGCTCGACCGCGCCCGGATCTGGTCGGTGTCAGTACGGTCGCGTACGGTGAAGTACGCCTCCGAAGCGGTTCCACGCACGTAGTCGCCGGACTATTGCCGGGGGTACCCCGTCCGAGCCTCATGAACTGGAGACCGAAGGTGCCGGTCCTTCCTGGAGCCGAGCCGTACCGCCACGAGGGCGGAGAGGTCGGCGTCCTCCTCTGTCACGGTTTCACCGGTTCCCCGCAGTCGCTGCGTCCCTGGGCCCAGTATCTCGCCGGTCGCGGGCTCACGGTCTCGCTGCCGCTGCTGCCCGGGCACGGCACGCGCTGGGAGGACATGCAGCTCACCACCTGGCAGGACTGGTACGCGGAGGTGGACCGCGAGCTCCGCGCGCTGCTCGAGCGGTGCAAGCAGGTCTTCGTCTTCGGCCTGTCCATGGGCGCCGCGCTCGCGCTGCGGCTCGCGGCCAGGCACGGGGACGCGATCACGGGCATCGCACTTGTCAACCCGGCGAACAAGGTGCACGGCCTCTCGGCGTACGCGCTGCCGGTCGCGCGGCACCTCGTCAGGACGACGAAGGGGATCACCAGCGACATCGCCAAGGAAGGCGTCGAGGAGATCGGCTACGACCGGGTGCCCCTGCACGCCGCGCACTCCCTGCGGATCTTCTTCCGGCTGGTCGACGGCGAGCTTCCGCAGGTCACGCAGCCGTTGCTGCTGCTGCACAGCCCGCAGGACCATGTGGTGCCGCCTGCCGACTCGGCCCGCATCCTCAGCCGGGTCTCGTCCACGGACGTCACGGAGATCCTGCTGGAACAGAGCTACCACGTGGCGACGTTGGACCATGACGCGGACCGGATCTTCGAGGAGAGCCGTGCCTTCATCGGCCGGCTCGCTCCCGGCGCCGGCACGGAGCCGGGCGAAAGCGTGACCTCCGTCGCGGCGGGGATCTCGGAGAAGGCCGGCGGAACAGAGGACCCGGTCGGGGACAGGGAAGGGACGGCCACCGGTGGCTGAGCACGACGCGGACCGCGACGAGGGCCGCGAGCCGGAGGAGCGGGGCGTGCCGTTCGACGAGGAGGCCGCCTGGGCGGCGATCGTCGCCGGGTACGGGGAGGAGCCGCCGGACCCGCCGGGCGCGAAGCCGTTCAAGTCGGTGGAGGACCTGGCGCTGCTGGAGATCGAGCACAACGACCCAGCGCCGGCCGGCGCGGACAAGGATGCCGACGCGGACCAGGCCGAGGAGGAGTCCCCGGACGCGCGGAACAAGCCCGACGGGGCCGACAAGACCGGCAAGCCCCTGGGCAGCTCCATCGCCTTCGCCCCCGGCGTCGGCCCTCGCGACTACGTGGCGCCGGAGCCGTCCGACGACGACTTCGACGCGGACGACGAGGGGCACTTCGTACCCCCGGAGCCGCCGCCCCTGCCCGCCGCCGACACCACGGCCAAGTTCGCCTGGCTCGCCGTCGTCGGCGGCCCCGTGCTGCTGCTCCTCGCCATACTGCTCGGCTGGGACATGACCTGGTGGCTGACGACACTCGGCATCGGCGGCTTCCTCGGCGGCTTCGCCACGCTCGTGGTGCGGATGAGAGACGACGACGAGGAGGACGACGACCCGGGGCGCGGGGCGGTGGTCTGAATCCCGGCGCCATCCTGGCGTTGATGTGCGTCCCGGCGCGCGTGTTGTGTGTAAGGCGACGAACACCGCACCATCAATTGAGGAACCCCAGCGGCGAGCAGCCGGGTCCGCGAGAGCGGCGCCCGTTTAGGCGCAAAAAGGGGCAATCCTGAGGGCGGCCAGGACCGGCAGATGGTCCGTGGCCGCCCTCAGGTCCCTCTCGTGGACTCCAGGGTGACCCACAGGAACCCCGCAGCCGAGGATTTCCACGCCGGACGTCGCGAAGATCGCGTCGATGCGCTGGTGCGGATCGGCCGGGGTCGACGTGTACTCGGCGCCCCACGGCCTGGTGGCCCAGCCGTCCTGGAGTTCCGCGGCGAGCCGGCGGAAGGTGCGTCCGTCCGGGCGTTCGTTGATGTCGCCGCCCGCGACGGCGTGCGGCACGCCCATCCCGGCGAGCCGGTCGAGCAGCATCCCGCCCTGCTCGTACCGTTCGTCCTGCTGCAGGCTCAGATGGCAGCTCAGTACGCCGAGCCGGGCGGCGTCGCCGAAGCGTACGACCGCGGTCGCGAAGCCGCGGCGGTGCAGGCCGGGCGTGAGCGGCAGCAGGACGTCCTCGGTCCGCTCGACCGTGGCGCGCAGCGAGCACAGCAGCGCCGGGCCGGCCGCGGTCGCCCCGCCGGAAAGGGTCACGAGACCGGAGGCGGCCGCGAGCCGGGCCAGCTTCTTGCGCCAGCGGAAGAACCGCGGCGCCTCCTGGATCAGTACGAGGTCGGGCGCGCAGGCGCTGATCACCCGGGCGAGCGCGGCGGTGTCGTCGCGCATGGACCGGATGTTGTAGCTGAGCACCCGGATGACGGCCGAACCGTCGGCCTCGGTGCGGGAGTTGGGCAGCGGACTGGCGGGTGGGCTCGTCGGCATGGCGATCAAGATACGGCAGGGCGCGCCGTCCTCGACACGACAGGGCGGCCGTCCTCGACGCGGCAGGGCGACCATTCCCGATGGGACACGACGCGCCCTCCCCGCACGACACCACGCGCCGCCCTCGACACGACACGACGCGCCGTCCCCGACACGGCAGCGCCCGCCGTGGCCCCCAATGGGGCGCGGCGGGCGCTGCCGGACGGCGCGTGACGCCTTGTGTCACATGATGGGGTCGGGCTCCCGAGCCAGGTCCGCGGCGCCGACCAGGCCGGCCTTGTTGCCGAGCTGGGCGGCGATGACCTCGGCCTGCGGACGCCAGTTGCCGCCGACGAGCCAGCGTTTGAAGGACTTGCGGATCGGGTCGAGGACGAGCTCGCCCTCGTCCGAGAGCCCGCCGCCGACGATGAACGCCGACGGGTCGAACAGCGAGGCGAGGTCGGCGAGGCCCGCGCCGGCCCAGCGGGCCAGCTCACGGTACGAGTCGACGGCGACCGGGTCGCCCTGGCGGGCCGCCATCGAGATGTGCTTGCCCTCGATGCCGTCGGGGGTGCCGTCGCCCATCGACAGCAGCACCGTGGCGTTCTCGGGCGTGGCGTTGGCCCGCTGCTTCGCGTACCGCACGAGGGCGCGCCCGGACGCGTACTGCTCCCAGCAGCCCTGGCTGCCGCAGCCGCACAGCAGGCCGTCCGGCACCATGCGGATGTGCCCGAACTCGGCGGCCACACCGAAGTGACCGCGGCGCAGCTTGTTGCCGATGATGATGCCGCCGCCGAGGCCGGTGCCCAGGGTGATGCAGATGACGTTGCGGTGGCCCTTGCCCCCGCCGAACTTGTACTCGCCCCAGGCGGCCGCGTTGGCGTCGTTCTCGACGACGACCGGGAGGCCCACGCGGTCCTCGACCTCGGACTTCAGCGGCTCCTGCCGCCAGTCGATGTTGGGGGCGAAGTAGACGGTGGAGCGCTGGCGGTTGACGTATCCCGCCGCGCCGATGCCCACGCCGACGATCTCGTGTCCTGCCCGGGCGCCCTCCACGGCGGAGGCGATGGCGTCCACGATGGCCTGCGGTGTGGTGGGGGTCGGCACCTTGAAGGTCGAGAGGATGTTGCCGTCCTCGTCGACCACGCCGGCCGCGATCTTCGTGCCGCCGATGTCGACGCCGATGGTGAGTCCCATGTGTCCCTCAGTTTTCGGTCGAGCCCCGCTAAGGCCAACCGTACCGCTTGCCGGGGACGCGCTCAGTCCAGGTCGATGTGTTCTCCGGGGCCCGGACCCTCGTCCCCGGGGCCGGGGCCGCGGGTCCACCGCCGCTCCTGCGACTCGACGGCCGAGCGGTAGGCGGCCAGCAGCTCGGATCCGGCGGCCGCCAGGTGGTCGAAGACCTCCGGGTTGCGCTCGATCACGGGCTCGACGGCGGCCTTGGCCTGCTGCACGAACTGGTTGACCACCTGCTGTGCGGCGCCTCCCGCGGCCGCGCCGAACAGCGGTGACTGGAGGCCGGAGAGCTTGTCGGCCACGGCGTCGACGAGCTTGCGCAGCTCCTCGGCGGCCGAACCGGGCTGCGCCCCGTGCTCGGCGCGGCGGCGCGCCTTCTCGGCCTCAAGATCCTCGGCGCAGGCCTTCGCCCAGGCGTCGGGGTCGAACGGTCCGGCGGCCTGCGCATCGTCGCCCGGGATATGCGCCTCGTCGGCGGGTCCGGATGCGTCGGGGGTACCTCCCATGCCATTAAGGCTATGCGGGGGGTCGGTGGCGTCACTCATGAGGACAGACTCCTGCAGGGACCGGGGCTTATGTCTTCGACGTTACCCGAACGGAGGTACGCCATTCACCGCACTGGGCCATAGATCCGGGTCCGGGACGAACCTGATGCGCAGCTCGCCGTCGCGCAGCCCCGCCCCGGCGACGGTGCAGCGGCGAAGCACCGACGGCAGCGGAACGACCCGGCGGAACTGCCCGGCGGTGATGACGAGTTCGTCGCCGCGCCGGATCAGCTCGAGCTCGTCCCGGGCGCCGCCGGGGAGCGGGATGTGCCAGACCAGCACGCCGTCGTCGGCGAGACGGTCGGCGACGGGCCAGCTCACGGGGGTGGGGGCGGCCGACGTCAGGGGCGCGTCGAGGGCCGCGAGATCGTCGGCGCCGCGCGGGTCCCGGCCCAGGTGCGCCACCTCACGGACCGCGTACGTCCCGTCCCACTCGGCGAGCACCTTGCGCTGCTGGGCGGCGACGCCGCCGAGCCAGGGGTCGGCGGAGGCCTCGGGCAGCACGCGGTTGGCGATCAGCACGTCCGTGCGCAGCCTGTGCAGGGCGAGGCCGGTGGCGGCGGTGCGCACGGCGTCGGCGCCCGCGGGGCCCGGCTCGGCGACCATCCGTACCGTCGTCTCGGGATCCTCGAGTACGGCCTGGACACCGGCGAGTTCGAGGTCCCACCGGGCGGCCGTCTCGTACAGCCATGCGCCCGGCATGGGCACGCCGGCGAGGCGGCCGAGCACGGGGCGCAGGGCGCGGGCGGCCTGCCGCTCGGCGGGCAGCAGGCGGCGCAGATAGCGGCGCAGCTGCTCCGGCAGCGCGAGGACGGCGAGGGCCTCCGGGGTCGGGGGGAGGTCCACGACCAGCAGGTCGTACGGTGCGGCGGCCGCGTCGCGCAGGGCGCGCAGCAGGGCCAGTTCGCCGCTGCCGGGGAGCGGGGTGAGCTCCTCCTCGTCGAGGCGGGCGGCGCCCAGCAGGTCCAGCGCCGGGGCGGCACGGTCCTGGAGGGTGAGCAGATCGTCCCGGAAGCCTTCCGCCGGGTCGGGCCGCAGCGCCGTGAGGCCCGGCTCGGGCTCGACCGGGTCCGCGCCGGTGGGCACGCCGAGCGCGGCGCCCAGGGTGTCGCTCCGGTCGGCGGAGATCACGAGGGTGCGGGTGCCGCTGCGGGCCGCTTCCAGCGCGGTGGCCGCGGCGACCGTGGTGCGGCCTGAGCCGCCGGGGCCTGTGAGGAGGATGGTGCGCATGGGCTCCCTAGCGAGGGCCGAGGTACTGGGCAGGGGCACCCGCCGTCGTGGTGTTGTGCCCACCCGTTCCGCTGGGGGCACCTCCCAGGCCCCTTAAGGCACTGGGGGAGGAACGATTGCCCACAACGGGACCGGCGGTTACTTCGACTCGACCCGCTTCTTCAGGCCTGCCAGGGCGCGGTCGATGATGACCTTTTCCGCCTTGCGCTTGATCATGCCGAGCATGGGGATCTTGACGTCCACGGTCAGCTGGTAGGTGACCTCGGTGCCGCCCTTGCCCGCGGGCTTGAGGATGTACGAGCCGTCCAGGGACCGGAGCATCTGGGACTTGACGAGAGTCCAGCTGACCTCGTCCTCGCCGGTCCAGGTGTACGCCAGTGTCTGGTCGTCCTTGATGGCGCCCGCGTCCATGACGAGGCGCACCTGCTCGGCGCGGCCCTTGTCGTCGGTGGCCAGGACCTCGGCCTCCTTCACCTCGCCCGTCCAGTCCGGATAGCGGGCGAAGTCCGCGATCACCGCCATGACGTCGGCCGGCTCCGCCTCGATGGTGATGCTCGAGCTGGTGTGTTCCGCCATCGCCGTGGCTCCTCCAGATACGGTCCGGTCAGGACAGATGTCCATGCAGCGTGAAGGCTACCGCGCACACGTCCGCAGGCCGTCACCCGTCCTCGCGTCTTCTCGGCCCGACCGCTCCGGGGACCGTCTCCAGCCCACCCCGGCGAGCCCTCACCACTCCAGCGCGAAAGGCCGCCCCGACCCCGCGAAGTGCCCGACGTTCACGCACTCCGTGGCGCCGATGCGCATGCGGCGCACCAGCGGCTGATGGACATGGCCGAAGAGCGAGTAGCGGGGCCGGGTACGCCTGATCGCGTCCAGGAGGGCGCGGCTGCCGCGCTCGAAACGGCGCGCCACCGTGTCGTAGACGAGCTCGGGCACCTCCGGCGGGATGTGCGTGCACAGCACGTCGACCTCGCCGACGGCCTCGATCTTGGCGGCGTACTCCTCGTCGCTGATCTCGTAGGGCGTATGCATCGGGGTGCGCAGTCCGCCGCCGACGAAGCCGAAGACCAAGCCGCCGATCTCGACGCGCTCGCCGTCGAGCACGGTGGTGCCGGGCCCTGCGTACTCGGGCCAGAGGTCCGGCATGTCGACATTGCCGTAGGTCGCGTACGTCGGGGTGGGGAAGGCCGCGAACATCTCGGCGTACTGCTTGCGTACCGCCTTCTCGATGGCCGTCGCGCGGTCCGTGCCGATGCCCGCCCACAGCCGGGCGCCGAGGGCGCGGGCCTCCTCGAAGCGGCGGGCGGTGCGCAGCTCGACGATGCGGTCGGCGTTCTCGCGGCCGAAGAGGTCGGGGAAGATGCCGCGCGAGTGGTCGGCGTAGTCGAGGAAGAGGACGAGGTCTCCCAGGCAGACCAGCGCGTCGGCGCCGTCGCCGGCTCTCGCCAGATCGCGGGCGTTGCCGTGCACATCGCTGACCACGTGAATTCTGGTCCTGCTGTAACCGACGTGTGTAGCTGCCATGGTGATCACCCTAGAGCTGGCGGTCAAACGTGGGTAGAGGGTCCCGGACCTGCGGTAACTTCCCAGTCGGGAATTGCTTGGACTACTGTGCCCGAAGCATCGCCATGCACATGTGACGCAGCGAACATCTGGCCGGGACCCCCTATCGGAGAGGCCGTACCGATCGGTAACGTCCGGGCAGTCCAGTTGTGCTCAGGGTTTCAACTACCGAATCCGATGAGCACGCCCTGCCCTAGCCTTGGACCGCACCGTCGCATACGCACACTGTCGTGGCGCCGGTGCCCTATGAGGAGCAGCAGTCTTGCGCGAGTTCAGCCTTCCGGCCCTGTACGAGGTCCCTGCAGACGGCAATCTGACCGATATCGTCCGCAGAAACGCCGCACAGCACCCGGACGTCGCCGTCATCGCCCGTAAGGTCGACGGTGTCTGGCAGGACGTCACCGCCGCGGCCTTCCTCGCCGAGGTGCAGGCCGCCGCCAAGGGCCTGATCGCCTCCGGTGTGCGCCCGGGCGACCGCGTCGGGCTGATGTCCCGTACGCGCTACGAGTGGACCCTCCTCGACTTCGCGATCTGGAGCGCGGGCGCGGTCACCGTGCCGGTGTACGAGACCAGTTCGCCGGAGCAGGTGCAGTGGATCCTCGGTGACTCGGGCGCGGTCGCCTGCATCGTGGAGCTCGACACGCACGCGGCCGCCGTGGAGTCCGTACGCGACCGGCTGCCCGCCCTCGGCCCGGTCTGGCAGATCGAGGCCGGCGCCCTCGACGTGCTGCGGCGCGTCGGCAAGGACGTCGACGACGCCACCGTCGAGGAGCGCAGCTCGACCGCCAAGGCCGACGACCCGGCGACGATCGTCTACACCTCGGGCACGACGGGCCGCCCGAAGGGCTGTGTGCTGTCGCACCGCAGCTTCTTCGCGGAGTGCGGCAACCTCGTGGAGCGGATGCGGCCGCTGTTCCGTACCGGCGAGTGCTCGGTGCTGCTCTTCCTGCCGCTGGCGCATGTCTTCGGACGCCTTGTGCAGGTGGCGCCGATGATGGCGCCGATCAAGCTGGGCTGCGTGCCGGACATCAAGAACCTGACCGACGAACTCGCCTCCTTCCGGCCGACGTTGATCCTCGGCGTGCCGCGCGTCTTCGAGAAGGTCTACAACTCGGCGCGCGCCAAGGCGCAGGCGGACGGCAAGGGCAAGATCTTCGACAAGGCCGCGGACACGGCCATCGCGTACAGCCGCGCCCTGGACACCCCGTCAGGCCCGTCGCTGGGCCTGAGGATCAAGCACAAGACCTTCGACAAGCTCGTCTACAGCAAGCTGCGCGCCGTGCTCGGCGGGCGCGGCGAGTACGCGATCTCGGGCGGCGCGCCGCTGGGTGAGCGCCTCGGCCACTTCTTCCGCGGCATCGGCTTCACGGTCCTCGAGGGCTACGGCCTCACGGAGTCCTGCGCGGCCACCGCCTTCAACCCCTGGGACCGGGCGAAGATCGGCACGGTCGGGCAGCCGCTGCCGGGCTCTGTCGTGCGGATCGCGGACGACGGCGAGGTGCTGCTGCACGGCGAGCACCTGTTCAAGGAGTACTGGAACAACCCGGGCGCGACCGAGGAGGCCCTGGCCGACGGGTGGTTCCACACGGGCGACATCGGCACGCTCGACGAGGACGGCTATCTGTCCATCACCGGTCGCAAGAAGGAGATCATCGTCACCGCGGGCGGAAAGAACGTGGCCCCGGCGGTGATCGAGGACCGCATCCGGGCGCACGCGCTGGTCGCCGAGTGCATGGTCGTCGGCGACGGCCGTCCGTTCGTGGGCGCGCTCGTCACGATCGACGAGGAGTTCCTGGCCCGCTGGGCCGCGGACCACGGCAAGCCGGCCGGCTCCACGGCCGCGTCCCTGCACGAGGACCCGGACCTCATCGCCGCCATCCAGAACGCCGTGGACGACGGCAACGCGGCGGTCTCCAAGGCCGAGTCCGTACGCAAGTTCCGCATCCTGACGGCCCAGTTCACGGAGGACTCGGGCCACCTGACGCCTTCGCTGAAACTGAAGCGGAACGTGGTGGCGAAGGACTACGCGGACGAGATCGAGACTCTCTATTGCGCCTAAACCGGCGCCGCTCTCGCGGAGCTGGTTGCTCGCCGTTGGGGTTCCTCAATTGATGGTTGCGGTGGGTGGGGGGAGATTCCACCCCCCACTCTCCCCACACCGCTCCGTGTGGGCAGGCGTCCGCGGCCCCGGCACGGGGCAGCGGACCCGGCCTACAACAACGCCTCGAGCCGCTCCGCCAGCAGGTCCCAGCGCCACCTCTCCTCGACCCACTCCCGCCCCCGCTCCCCCATCCGCTTCCGCAGCTCCGGGTCGCCGAGCAGGGTGACGATGCGCTCGGCGGCGGCATCGGGGGCGCCCCCGGGGACGACCCACCCGGTCTCCCCGTCGAGCACCGCGTCCGGCGCCCCGCCGGAGTCCCCCGCCACGACGGGAAGCCCGGTCGCGGACGCCTCCAGGTACACGATCCCGAGCCCCTCGACGTCGAGGCCCCCGCGGCGCGTCCGGCACGGCATGGCGAAGACGTCGCCCGCGCCGTAGTGGGCGGGGAGCTCCTCCCACGGCACGGCCCCGGTGAACCGCACGGACGGGGCGACGCCGGTCTCGTCCGCGAGCCGCCGCAGCTCCTTCTCGTACGGCCCGCCGCCCACGACGAGCAGCACGGCCTCCGGCTCCTTCGCCAGGATCTGCGGCATCGCGCGGATGAGGGTGTCCTGCCCCTTGCGCGGCACGAGGCGGGAGACGCAGACCACGACCGGGCGGTCGGTCAGACCCAGCCGCTCGCGGACCGCGTCGCCGCCCGAGCCGGGGTGGAAGGTCTTCTCGTCCACGCCAGGTGGCAGCTGGACCATGCGCGCTGCCGCCTCGGGCGTCAGCGCGGCGGCGATCCGGGAGCGCGTGTACTCGCCGAGATAGGTCAGGGTGTCCGTGGAGTCGCCGATCCGGCGCAGCAGCCCGCGGGACGCGGGCAGCTGCGCCCACCCCGCCTCGTGGCCGTGCGTGGTGGCGACCAGCCGTTCCGCACCGGCCCGGCGCAGTGCCGGCGCCATCAGGCCGAGCGGCGCGGCCGCCCCGAACCACACCGACGTACAGCCGTGCTCCCGCAGCAGCGACACCGCGCGCCGCGTCACACGCGGCGTCGGCAGCAGCATCGTCGTACGGTCGCGTACGACGGTGAAGGGCTGCTCCGCGTCGAAGGCCGCCGTGGCCTCGACGCCCTCGCGGCTCCGCTTCCAGGTGGAGGCGTAGACGACGAGTCGCTCCGGGTCCAGGCGCAGCGCCATGTTGTGCAGGAATGCCTGAATTCCGCCCGGTCTGGGCGGGAAGTCGTTGGTCACGATCAGGGTCTTGTGCATCGTGGCGACAGTACCGAACGGTCGAGCATCATGGCTCTCGCACAGGTCAGCCCGGCATCATGGCTGCTGTGGCAAGGCGAACACGGACGAGGTGGGCATGGCTGGAGCACGTGGGACCCGGATTCCGGCATACGTCTGGATCCTGGCGGCCTGGGGGCTGAGCCGGACGCTCCTTCTGCTCTTCGTCTTCAAGGTGTTCGTCTTCCCCGGACCCGATGTGACGAGCGACATCTCGGTGATCTACCAGGGCTGGTACGAGGTGCTGCGCACCGGCACCTTCCCGCTCGACGACGTCACCTGGCAGTACCCGCCGGCCGCCGCGCTCGCCGTACTCTCCCCCGCCCTGCTGCCCTTCCTCGACTACGCGTCGGCGTTCTTCGTCCTGGCCTTCCTCGCCGACGCGCTGGTGCTGGCGCTGCTGCTCTATGCGGGCGGACGGCCCGGCAAGACCCTGCGCGGCGTCTGGGTGTGGGTCGCGGGCGTGGCGCTGCTCGGGCCCACCGCGTACGCCCGCTACGACCTGATGGTCACGGCCGTCGCGGTGGCGGCCCTGCTGGCGGGCGCGCGGCGTCCCCGCATGATGGGCGCGCTCGCGGGCTTCGGCGCGCTGCTGAAGGTGTGGCCGGTGCTGCTGCTGGTCGGTGCGGTGCGCGAGGACCCCGTCGGCGGTGAGGGACGCCCGAGGTGGCCGCGAGCCTGGTCCGCGGCGGCCGTCACCGGGGGTCTGATCGCGCTCGTGTTCATCGCCGCCATGCCGGGCGCCCTGGCGTTTCTGACCTTCCAGCGGGACCGCGGCACCGAGGTCGAGTCGCTCGGCGCGCTGGCCTTCCACACGGCACGGCACTTCGGCTGGTCGGGCCAGGTGCTGCTCAATTACGGATCGGTGGAGTTCCTGGGCCCGTACGTGCCGCTGGTGAGCATGCTCGCGCAGGCGCTGTCGGTGCTGGCCCTCGGCTGGCTGGTGGTGTGGCGGCTGCGCGCCCGCACCTGGTCGGCGAGCACACCCGCGGACGCGGCCTTCACGGCCGTCCTGCTGTTCACGGTCACGAGCCGGGTGATCAGCCCCCAGTACATGGTGTGGCTGGTGGGTCTCGCCGCCGTGTGCCTGCTCTTCCGCGGCAGCCGGATGACGGTACCGGCCTGGCTGGTGCTGGCCGCCACCCTGGTCACGCTGCTGGAGTTCCCCGTCTGGTTCTCGCACGTGGTGGCCAGCGACGCGCTGGGCGTCACCCTGCTCTACGTACGCAACGGCCTGCTGGTCGCCGCGACCGTCACCGCCGCCGTGCGTCTGTGGCGGCACACGGTGTCGCAGCCGCCCTCCCCCGAGCTCCGCCCGCTGCCCGCCCAGGCCGCCCGCGACAAGGAGGTCCTCAGACCCTCCTGAAGGCCGCACGCCGGCACGCGACGGCCGCTCGCGCCGGAGAACACGTCACGTGCCCAGCTCGTCCCGCAGATAGTCCCGCCACCGCTCGGTGAACCCGGCGGGCGTGGTGTCGAGTACGTCCCGCAGGGCCGCCTCGACCGCGTCCTGCCGGTCCTTGTGCGCGCCCACCGCGCGGTAGAAGTCGTTCAGCCGCTCCTCGCCCCAGTCGCGGGCGATCATCCGGCAGGCCAGCCACCCGCCCTCGTACGCCTCCGCGAGGCGCGCCGCGTCGCCCCCGAAGCCGAAGTCCTCGTCGTCCGGCAGCGCGGCAGGCAGCCGCCCCGCGCGCACCGCGCGGGCCAGCTCGGGCGCGGCCTCATCGGCCGTACGTCCCGTGCCGCGGTAGCCGACCCAGTCGGCGTAGCCCTCGGAGAGCCACAGCGGGGTCGCAGCCGATGTGTGCGCACGGGTGGCCACGTGGGTCGTCTCATGGGTGAGGACGACCTGGCGGCCGAAGGCGCCGAGCACGCGGTACGCCTCGGGATTGATCACGATGCGGTCCGCCGGCGCCTTCGCCGAGGCTCCGGCCTCGCCCGTGGTCACAGCCGCCATCCCGCGGTATCCGGACGCGGGCGCCCCGAGCAGCGCCGCCATGCCGTTCAGCGACTTCGGCACCAGGACGACGACGCGCCCCGCCCATTCGCCGCCCCAGGCGTCCCGCACGGCGGGCACCGCACGGTCGGCGAGGTCCGCGTACCGCCGCAGTTCCTCCCCGGCCTGCCCCACGCCGAGGACGAGGCTGTGCGCGCCGCGTGCGACCCGCACAGGGCCCTGCTCCCACAGCTGCTCGGCGGTGTCCTTGGCAGGGCGCTCCGAGGTGACGTACCAGCTGCCGTCACGGCGCTCCAGCCGGAGGGCGCGGGCCGCGTCCACCGTGCCGTGGTCGTAGCCGTCCAGCCGGTAGCGAAGATCGACATCGGCCGTGGCGCGCGGGCCGGAGCGGTCGAGGCGGGTCAGCCGGTACTCCCAGGCGGCCAGCGGGACGTCCTCGAGGTTCTCGAACTCCGCGCGTCCCACGCCGCCCTGGCCGGTGGCCAGATACGCCTTCTCGTCCCGGTGCAGCACCGCGTCCGCGCGCCGGTCGAGGAGACGCTGCACCTCGGTCGCCGCCGTGTCGCGCGCCACGGGCCCGCCGCATCCGACGAGCCCGCAGAGCAGGCCGAGCAGCGCGCACCACAGCACCACTACCCGGGAACCACGCCGTCGACCAGCCACCTTTCCGATCGTACGGGCGGCATGGCAGGGATCGGACCCGCGTGACGCCGGACGGCAGCGGTTCAGACCCGCGTCACCGACGAGACCGGCATCATCCCCACGGGGTCGTAGCGCACGGGGGCGCCGGGGTAGGGCGCGTGGATGACCTGGCCGTTGCCCACGTACATCGCGATGTGGCTCGCGTCCGAGCGGTACGCCACGAGGTCGCCGGGCCGCGCCTCGGCGAGCGAGACCTGGCGGCCCGCGTACCGCTGGGCCTGCGACGTGCGCGGCAGCCCCACGCCCGCCTGCGCGTACGACCACTGCATGAGGCCCGAGCAGTCGAAGCCCGAGGGCCCGTTGGCGCCCCACACATAGGGCAGTCCGATTGCCGAGCGGGCGGCGGCGACGGCGGCCGCGGCCCGCGCCGACGACGGCAGGGCGGAGCCGGACAGATCCAGAAGCGGGGTCCGACCGGTGTCGCGCGAGACCCTGTCGTAGGCCTCCCGCTCCGCGGCCGGCAGCGCGTTGAGCAGCCGCCGGGCCTCGGCGAGCTTGTGCTCGACGCTGCGCTTGTGGCGGGCCACCTCCTTGCGGCTGTGCTCCAGCTGCGCGAGCCGGTCGGCGGCCTCCGTGCGCTCCTGGGCGAGGGCGCGCTGGGCTTCCTGGACGTCCTTGAGCCGGTCGGCCTGCCGGGCGCTCACGCGGTCGAGGGTCGCCGCCTTGTCGAGATAGCCGTCCGGGTCGGCGGAGAGCACCAGGGCCAGCGCGGGATCGATGCCGCCCGACCGGTACTGCGCCCCGGCGAGCGCGCCCAGCGCGCCGCGCATGGTGTTGAGGCGCTCCTGCCCGCGGGCGATCCGGTCCTGGGCCGTCTTCACCTGGGCGCGCAGGCTCTCGGCCCGCTCGTCCGCGGTGTTGTACGCCTCGGTGGCCTTCTCCGCCTGCTCGTACAGCCGGTCCACCTCGGCGCCGACGTCCTGCGGGGTCTCCCGCGGCGCGGCGCCGGCCGGTGCGGCGGCGAGGGCCGCCGCCGCGGTGGCGGCTGCGGTGGACAGGACGGTGACGGTGGCGCCGCGCCCGCTCCGGTCGAGGCCGGAGTGTGCGCGGCGGCGATGGGACCCCACGGGTGACCGCTCTCCCTTCCGCTGACGGACCCCCGGTACCCGGGGGAAACGAGGGCAGACAGTAGCCGGGCGACCACGCGGGGTCCAAAGGGCCGGGGCGAGTCGAACAACGCGACGCCCCGCCGGAGACGCAGGTCACCGACGGGGCGCGGGGTAAGCGGGAGGTGCCGGAATTCCCCCGATCGGGGGCGTTCCCGGACTGCTCGTACGACGACTCAGATACGGACGCCGAACTGGAACGGCATGTTGTTGATCGACTCGTAGCGGACGACCGTGCCGGTCCGGGGCGCGTGCAGGATCTGGCCGTTGCCCGCGTAGAAGCCGACGTGGTGCAGGTCGCCGTAGAAGAGGACCAGGTCGCCGACCTTGAGGTCGCTCTGCGAGTAGATCCGCGTGCCGGCGCTGGCCTGCGCCTGCGAGGTGCGCGGTATGGAGACGCCGGCCTGGGCGAAGGCCCAGGAGGTGAGGCCGGAGCAGTCGAAGGAGCTGGGGCCGCTGGCGCCGTAGACGTACGGCGAGCCGAGCTTGCTCTGGGCGGCGGAGTAGGCCGCGGCGGCACGGCCGGAGGCCGCCTGCCCGCCGCCGAGGGCGGTGCGGGCGCTGGCGCGGCTGGCGCGCTCCTCCTCGGCGGCCAGGGCCGCCTTCTCCGCTGCGGTCAGGGTGTTGAGGACCTTCTGCGCCTCTGCCAGCTTGGCCTGGACCTTCTCCTTGTTCTCGCGGAGCTCCTTGCGGGTGGCCGCGAGGTCGGCGAGCTTGTCGGAGGCCTCCTGGCGCTGCTGGGCGAGCGAGCGCTGCTTCTCCTGGATCTTCTTCAGCGCATCGACCTGCTGGCTGCTCAACTGGTCGAGCGTGGACGCCTTGTCGAGGTAGTCGTCCGGGTCGGAGGAGAGGAAGAGCTGGACGGAGGGGTCGATACCGCCCGAGCGGTACTGGGCGCTGGCCAGCGAACCGAGGCCGTCCCGCAGGTCGTTGAGCTCGTCCTGGCCGCGTGCGACCTTGTCCTGCAGATTGTCGATCTGCTTGTCGAGCTTCTGCTGCTTCTCCTTGGCGCCGTTGTACTTCTCGGTCGCGTGCTCTGCCTCTTCGTAGAGCTTGTCGACCTTGGCCTTGACCTCGTCCTTGCTGGGCTTGGCGCTCGGGGCCGCGTTGGCGGCCTGCGAGGTCAGCGCCACGGCTGCGGCGGCGGTTGCGGTGAGCACGGTCACGCGGGTGCGGCTCGGCTGCTTGGGTCGACGGTGGGACGCCACGAAGGCGAGCTCCTCTTCCTCCAGCCGCCTACCGAACGAGGTGGGCGGTGCCCCTCCACCGTCGCTCCCAATGAGCGATCACCCGAGTGGAGGTTCGACGCCAGACCCTAGTGACCCAACTGTGATCAGTTCAAATCATCCTCATAAAAATCTCCGTCACACAGCGCATTCTTTGCCGCGAACTCACGTGCAGTGATGTGGGTCTGACACTACGTTGCGTGAAGATTTCGCGAATTCGGGCATTGCGCCCAGAAGTTACTGATGGGGCCTATGCGACCTACGTCGCTTATGAGAACAGGACTCGCTTATTCCGCTTACCCGCGCGAAAAGCGCTTCAGGAGCACCGCCGAGGCGACCGGCCGCGCCCCCACCTTCGCGACGCCGTCGGCCACTTCGCGGTCGGTCGAGACGACCACCACGGGCCGGCCCGGCGGCTCGGCGCGCACCAGCTGGCGGATCAGCTCGTCGGCTGTCACACCGGGCTTGGAGAACAGCACCCGGACCCCGCGCGGCGGCGCGAGCAGCACGGGCGCGGCGAGCTCTGCCCCGTCGAAGACACACGTGACCTCGGCACCGGTCTGCGCGGCGAGCAGGGAGAGCTGGCCGAGCAGCCTCAACCGCTGCTTCTCGAGCGGCATCTGCGGATAGCCGGTCTTGGTGACGTTGTAGCCGTCCACGACGAGATGCACCTGGGGCAGCGCGAGGAGCTGGTCGAGGACGGCCGGGTCGCTGTCCGACAGCGCGCGGGCCGCGATGTCCTTGGGGGTCATCCGGCCGGGCTCCACCGCATCCACGGTCTCGGCCGGGCGCCCGGAGACGGGCGGCAGCGCCAGTTCGCGGCGCAGCCCCTGTGCAGCGTCGAGGACGGTGTCGAGCAGCAGCCGTACGCGCATGTCCTCGACGCTGCGGCCCTCGCGCGCCGCCCGGCGGCTCGCCTCCAGCGCCGCCTCGGTCTCACCGAGTCGCGCCTTGAGCCGCCGCGCCTCGCTCTCCGCCGCGGACAACTGCGCCTGACTCTCGGCCCGTACGGCATCCGTCTCGGCCCGTGCCTTGCGCAGTGCGGCCTCGCCGCGCTTGACGTCGCTGAGGGCCGCGCGCAGCTTGCGCTGCAGCGAATCGGCCTCCTTCTTGGCCGACTCCAGCTCCGTGCGCAGCCGTTCCGTGTCGATCCTGGTCTGGTCGCGGGCCGCGGCGAGCTCCTCGCGCAGCCGCTCCAGCTCGGCTCTGGTCTCCTCGTCGGCGCGCTCGGCGTTCGCCCGCTGGGCCTCCTCGCCCGCGGCGGTCACCAGCTTCACCCAGCCCGCGGGGCGGAGCACATAGGCCGCGGCCGCGACGTCCAGCGGGTCCGCGGCCGGGGGCGGTGCGCCCGAGTCGAGGGCGCCCGCGAGTTCGGGCTGGGCCTCGCGCAGCCGTTCCGCGATGCGCTGGCGGAAGATGGGGTCCGCCTCCACGGCCGCCGCCATCGCGTTGCCGGCGAACTTGGCGCGGCGGCTCGGCGTGAAGCGCGCGTACTGTCGGAGCTGCGCGGGCAGTTCGGTCAGGGTCAGTCCGCCGAAGCCGTCCGAGACGATCTGGACGACCCGGCGCCGCACTCCGTCGGGCAGCGGGCGGTCGAGCACCTCAGCGGTGCCGTCGGCCGGCTCCCCGCCTGTGGTCTCCACCATCCGTCACCCCAATTGGTTGTGCGAAAGCCCGCTCCGTCAGGAGCCGGCGCCCGGCCTGTCGACGAGTTCCACCTGGTCCACCGCGTTGCACCAGCGGCAGCGCACCGACTCGATGGTCTCACTCACGGTCTGGCGCTCCTCGACGGTGGGCTCCCCGGCCAGATCGAGATGCACGTACTCGACGACCTTCGACGAACGGGTCACGTCGAAACGCGTGAGATTGCCGCAGAGCGTGCAGCGCCAGCGGGTCTGGGCCGTCGGCAGGGGAACCGTCATCGTGCTGTCGCTTCCTTCGAGTTTCCCGGATGCACCTGTTTCCCGGATGCACCTGTATCCATGGTGCGTCCGTTTACCTGGTGCGGATGGCACGTAACCCTACGGCCTGCCGGGTACCCCGTGCTCGGGCCCCGGTCGCGGCGAGGCGGTCCGCACGGGTTGCTCCCGTTACGTCATGCTCTGACCGTGATGGGAAAACGGCGTGGTGGCCTGGGTGCGGCGGCACGACGGGCGATGCGGGGCCGGACGGCCCCCGTGACATACGGCGTGATGGCCCTGTGCTGTCTGATCTTCGTCACCGGGCCGGCCGCCGCCATGAACCCCGTGTACGGCAGCGGCGACGAGCTGATCGCCGCCCAGGCGGCGTACTTCGAGCGCTGGGGCGTGGTGCCCGCGGAGCTGTTCAGCGGGGCGCCGCGGGCCGTCCTCACTCCCGCCACGGCGCTCTTCGTGCACGGCAGCTGGCTGCATCTACTGGGGAACATGCTCTTCCTGTACGTCTTCGGCGTGATGGCCGAGGAGCGCATGGGCCCTATCGAGTTCACGCTGTTCTACGTCGGCTGCGGCTATCTCGCCCTGGTGGGATATGCCACCGCGCACGCGGGGTCGCAGCAGACGCTGGTGGGCGCTTCCGGGGCGATCTCCGCGGTCCTCGGCGCCTTCCTCTTCCTCTTCCCAGGGGCCCGCGTCACCAGCCTCTTCCCGTTCCTGTTCTTCCTGCCGCTGCGCTTCCCGGCCTGGGTGGTCCTGCCCTTCTGGGTCGCACTGCAGTGGATGGCGGTCAGCCGCCCGAGCCAGGGCCCGGGCGTCGCGTATCTGGCCCACCTGGTGGGCTTCTCGCTGGGCTTTCTCTATGCGTGGGCGCGGTACGGGCGGCGGGAGGGAACGTATGGCAGGGCTAGAGTGAAACCCCAGCCCGCGGCCACTGAGGGAGACAGCAAACCGTGATCACCGCGATCGTGCTCATCAAGACCAGCGTGGACCGGATCCCGGAGATCGCCGAATCCATCGCCGCGCTGGACAGCGTCAGCGAGGTCTTCTCGGTGACCGGCACCTACGACCTGATCGCCATGGTCCGGGTCAAGGCCCACGACGACCTGGCCGACGTGATCCCCGGCCGCATCAGCAAGATCCCGGGCGTGGAGGCCACGGACACGCATGTCGCGTTCCGTACGTACTCGCAGCACGACCTGGAGGCGGCGTTCGCGATCGGTCTCGATTCGTAACCGTGCCGCCGCGCGGGGTGGTGCGGTGGCCCGGTGACTCGCAGATGAAGAGCTCTTCATCTCCGGCTCATCCCCGCGGCGTCTCGGGGCGTGCAGGATCGCCCCATGGTCTTCTCCCACCGCATGGCCGCCCTGGCCGCCGTCGTGGCGATACCGCTGGGCATCGCCGCGACCAGCTACGCCCTGACCGACAGCCCGGACGAGCCCCCGGTGCCGCCCAAGGTGGTACTGGACAGCGGCTCGCCCTCGGCCACGCCCACCAGCCCGGAGCCGACACCGAGCGACGAGGTCGTGTCCCGGCCTCCGGTCAGCGACAACCCCACGGGTGACGATGACGACGACGGCGGCACGGGAGAGGGAGACGACGACGGACCCGGCGACGACGGCTGAGGCCGCGCGCGGGCGGATATCCGCCCGGGTCCGCATCCTGCTCTGGCTGCTGCTCGTGATGGCGGTGGCGTTGGCCGCGGTCGCCGCGACCACCCGTTCGATCCTGCTGCGCGACGTCGACCACCGGGTGAACCGGCTGCTCGCCCAGGAGACCGGCGAGTTCGCGCACTTCGAGGACCGTGGCGTCGACCCCGAGACCGGTCGCCCGTTCACCGATCCCGCGCGGCTGCTGCGGGTCTTCCTGGAGCGGCAGTACGCCGATCCGGACGAGGAGCTGATCGGCCTGGTGGGCCGGCCGGGCGCGACACCCGCGCAGCTCACCCAGCCGCGCGAGATCGACGTGAAGCGGCCCCTGCACGAGGACTCCGACGCCCGGCGCCGCATCTTCGAGTCGCCGCGGTCCACCGGCACCCTGCACCGCGCATCGGGCGAGATCCGCTGGGCCAAGGTCACCGTGGCCCGGCACGACGGTGAGGCGGAGGCGGCGTTCGTGGTCGCCTTCCATCCGGGGCGCGAACAGGCGGGCGCGGACGAGGTGTTCCGCATCCTGCTCGCCATCTCCGGGGTGGCCCTGCTGATGACGACGGGTATCGGCTGGGTCGTCGCGGGACGGATCCTCAAGCCGGTACGGCTGGTGCGCACCGCGGCCGCGCAGCTCACCGAGCAGGACCTGACCCGGCGCATCCCGGTCCGCGGCCGCGACGACGTCGCCGCGCTCGCCGAGACGTTCAACGCGATGCTCGACCGGCTGGAGCGCGCCTTCGCCGCCCAGCGCGAGTTCGTCGACGACGCCGGCCATGAGCTGCGTACACCCATCACCATCGTGCGCGGCCATCTGGAGCTCATGGGAGACGACCCGGCCGAGCGCGATGAGACCCTTCGCCTTGTCACCGACGAACTGGACCGGATGAGCCGGATCGTCGAGGACCTGCTGCTGCTCGCGAAGGCCGAGCGCCCGGACTTCGTCAGGCCCGAGCCGGTACAGCTCGCCGAGCTCACCGCGGACGTCTTCGTCAAGGCGCGCACTCTGGGCGACCGCCGCTGGGAGCTGGCCGAGACGGCCGACCGGGAGGTGCGGCTGGATCCGCAGCGCATCACGCAGGCGATGGTGCAGCTCGCGCAGAACGCCGTGCAGCACACCACGCCCGGGCAGCCGATACGCATCGGCTCCCGCAGCACGGGCCGGGGAGTCGAGCTCTACGTCGCGGACTCGGGGCCCGGCGTGGACCCCGAGGACACCGAGGTGATCTTCGAACGGTTCCGCCGCGGCACGGCCCGACGCGGCGCCCGCGCCACCGGGGCGGGGCTGGGCCTCGCCATCGTCAAGGCGATCGCCGAGGGTCACCGGGGACGGGTACGGCTGCACGGCACGGAGGGCGGCGGCGCGACGTTCGTGCTCGTACTGGAGGAGGAACGCCCATGAACGGGCACGGGACGTTGACCACGAAGAGGGACGAGACGTGAACCGGATACTCATCGTCGAGGACGAGGAGCGCATCGCCTCCTTCGTGGAGAAGGGGCTGCGCGCCAACGGCTTCACCACGACGGTCGTCGCAGACGGCGACACCGCCTACGAGTACGCGGTGACGGGCGGCTTCGACCTGGTGGTGCTGGACATCGGGCTGCCGGGCCGGGACGGCTTCACGGTCCTGCGCGAACTCCGCGAGGCACGGGTGACGGTGCCGGTGCTCGTGCTGACCGCCCGTGACTCCGTACGGGACACCGTGGCGGGCCTGGAGGGCGGCGCCGACGACTGGATGACCAAGCCGTTCCGCTTCGAGGAACTGCTGGCGCGGGTGCGGCTGCGGCTGCGTACCGCGGCCAGGGCGCCGGAGGTGACGGTGCTGCGCAGCGGCACCCTGTCGCTGGACCTGCGCACCCGCCGGGCACGGGCCGGGGAGCGGACGGTGGACCTGACGGCTCGTGAGTTCGTGCTCCTGGAGCTTTTCCTGCGCCACCCTGGGCAGGTGCTCTCGCGCGAGCAGATCCTGTCGCACGTGTGGGGATACGACTTCGACCCGGGCTCCAACATCGTGGATGTGTATGTGCGGGCGCTGCGCAAGAAACTGGGGGCGCAGCAGGTGGAGACGGTACGCGGGATGGGGTACCGGCTGGCGGTCTGACCGCCGATCTGACGCGTGTCATGAAATTCCCTTCATGTACGGCTCATCGAGGACTCACCCCATACGTGAACGCTCGATGGCGTGACCCTGAACCTGCGGAACACCGCGACACTGTGCGTCGCGCTGTCCCTCTGCGCACTGCTGCTGGTGCCCGGCAACTTCCCCGGGCTCAGCGGTGACGCCCGTCTGACGCTCGCCGTCTTCGCCCTCGCGACCTGCGCCTGGATCGGCACGACGGTCGACGACACGTACATCGCGCTGGGCGCGGGACTGGCACTCACCGCCACCGGCGTGATCAGCAGCGAGACGCTCTTCGGGACCCTCGGCGACGCGACGGTGTGGCTGCTGATCTGCGCCTTCGTGCTCGCCTCGGCCGTGGCGCGCAGTGGACTCGCGGGACGCGCGGCGGCCTTTCTCGTCGGAGGTGCCCGCAGCGTACGGCAGTTGGTGCATCTGACCACCGCGGCGCTGGTCGTCACCGCCTTCGCGGTGCCTGCGACTTCGGGCCGGGCCGCGCTCGCGCTGCCCGTCTTCCTCGCCCTCGCCAAGGCGCTGGGCGACCGCAAACGCCTGGTCGTGATGCTGGCGTTGCTGTTCCCGACGGTGATCCTGCTGTCCGCGGTCGCGACGCTGATCGGTGCGGGAGCGCATCTGATCACCGTGTCGGTGCTGTGGGAGGCGACAGGGGAGCGGATCGGCTTCACGCAGTGGCTGCTGCTCGGACTGCCGTTGGCGGTCGCCTCATCCCATCTGGCGGCGGAAGCCGTGCTGTTGACGACGACCCGGCGCGCCGACCGTCGCGTCCCTGTCCGAATCACCGCCGAACAGATCCAGGAGCACAGCGACGACCCGGTCACCGGTCCCTGGGCGCCCGCGGAGACGCGCTGTCTCGTGCTGCTCGGCACGGTCGTCGCCCTGTGGTGCAGCGAGCCGCTGCACCAGGTGCCGCCCGCTGTCGTGGCCCTGATCGGAGCGGTCGTCGCGGCCTCTCCGGCGCTCGGCACCGTACGCCTGAAGGACGCCCTGAAGACCGTGCCCTGGTCGCTGCTGCTCTTCATGGCGGCGACGATGGCGATGGGCGTGGCGCTCGCTGATTCGGGGGCGGCGAAATGGCTGGTGGCCGGGGTTCCCCTCGATGTGTCGCCCTGGCTCTTCCTGGCGGTTGTCGTAGCCGTCAGCACCGCGGCGCATCTGGTCCTGCAGTCCCGCTCGGCGCGCTCGTCCGTACTGGTACCGCTGGTCGTCGCCGCAGCGGCCGCAGCCGGAGTCAACCCGGTCGCGGCCGCCCTGGCCTCCACCGCGGCAGCAGGCTTCTGCCACACGCTCCCGGCGTCGGCGAAACCGGTGGCGCTGTTCGCCGACATACCCGGTACGCCCACGTACACCCCGCGCGACCTGCTGCGCCTGTCCGCAGTGCTGGCCCCGCTCACCGCCGCGCTCGTCCTGCTCTTCGCCCTGGCCGTCTGGCCGCTGCTCGGCGTCCCCGTCCGCTGACCACCCCAAGGAGCCCCCATGCTGACCCGTATCGCCGTCGCGCCCAGCGGCTTCAAGGAGTCCCTGTCCGCGCGTGACGCCGCCGAGGCCATCGCGGCGGGCGTACGCCGTGTCGTCCCCGGCGCCGAGGTCGATCTCATCCCGCTGGTGGACGGCGGCGAGGGCACGGCCGCCGCACTCGCCGCGGCCCGTGCCGGCCGGCTTGTCGCACTGCCCGCGACGGGCCCGGTCGGTGAGCCGGTCGGCACGCACTTCGCGCTCCTCGACGCACACACAGCCGTCGTGGAGATGGCGGCGGTCGCGGGCCTGTCCCTCGTCCCGCGCGGCCTGCGCGACCCGGGCACCACCACGACCTACGGGGTCGGCGAGCTGATCCGCGCCGCGCTGGACGCGGGAGCACGCCGGGTCCTCGTCGGCTGCGGCGATTCGGGTACGTCCGACGGGGGCGCGGGAGCCCTCCAGGCGCTGGGCGCCCGGCTGCTGGACGCGAACGGCTGGGAACTGCCCCCGGGAGGACGTGCGTTGTCCCGTCTCCACCGCATCGACCCGTCGCGCCTGGACCCGCGCCTGCACGACGCCGAACTGCTGGTCGCCTGTAACCCGTTCAACGTGCTGTGCGGCGAGCGCGGCGTCGCCCGCGTCTTCGGCCCGCAGAAGGGCGCGACGCCCGCGCAGGTGGAGGAGCTCTCAGCCGCGCTGGAGCGCTGGGCGGACGTCCTCACCCGCGACCTCGACGTGCGCACGGACCTCTACCGCGGCCCCGGCACGGGCGCGTCCGGCGGCCTGGGCGCCGGTCTCGCAGCGGTCGGCGCCCGCCTCCTCCCCCGCTTCGACGTCCTCCTCGACCACCTCGACCTGGACGCCCGGCTGGCCCGCGCCGACCTCGTCATCACGGCCGAGGGGGCGCTGGACCACCAGACCCCACGCGGCAAGGTCCCCGCCGAAGTGGCACGGCGGGCCAAGCGGTTCGGGCGCCCGGTCCTCGTCCTGGCCGGCACGATCGGTGAGGGGGCGCACCGGGTGCGGGCCTCGGGCGTGGACGCGTACAGCGCGATCCTGCCCGCGCCGGTCTCCCTGCACGAGGCGCTCGGCCGCGGCGGCGAGTTCCTCACCGACGCGACGGAGCGCGCCCTGCGCATGATCCTTCTGGGCGCCCGGCTGCCGTACCGCCCGGACCCTCTGCCTCAGGCGGAGGTGTCAGGGACGCAGCGCCCGTCCTCGGTGCGGTAGTTCCACTTGGCGCCGTCCCGGACGAGCTCCTTCACCGCCCGTACGAATCGCTCGACGTGCTCGTCCGGCGTGCCCGCGCCGAAGCTCACGCGGATGGCGTTGAGCGACTTCTCGCCGGGCGCGGCCTCGGGGGCACCGCATTCGCCCTGCGTCTGCGGCTCGGTGCCGAGCAGGGTGCGCACGAGCGGGTGGGCGCAGAACAGCCCGTCGCGTACGCCGATGCCGTACTCCGCGGACAGCGCGGCCGCGAAGTGGGAGCTGTTCCACCCGTCGACGACGAACGAAAGAACACCCACACGCGGCGCATCGTCGCCGAACAGCGAGAGAACCCGCACCTCGGGCACCTCGGCCAGGCCCGCCCGCACGGCCGAGACCAGCTGCTGCTCCCGCGCGACGAGGGTGTCGAATCCGGCCTCGGTGAGCGCCTTGCACGCCGACGCGATCGCATAGGCGCCGATCACATTGGGAGAACCGGCCTCGTGACGCGCGGCGGTGGTGTGCCACTCCACGTCCACACCCCCGTCCGCGCGCCGCGCGACCTTGCGGCTGGCGCCGCCGCCCGCGAGGTACGGCTCGGCGTCCTGCAGCCAGTCGCCGCGCCCGGCGAGCACGCCCGATCCGAACGGTGCGTACAGCTTGTGACCGGAGAAGGCGACCCAGTCGACGTCCAACTCCCGTACGGACACGGGGTGGTGCGGGGCGAGCTGGGCGGCGTCCAGCACGATCCGCGCGCCGTGAGAGTGCGCGGCGGCGGCCAGCTCCCGTACGGGCCACAGCTCACCGGTCACATTGGACGCCCCGGTGACGCAGACCAGCGCCGGCCCGTAGGGGTCCCGGTCGGCAAGGGCCCGCTCCAGCGCCCGCACGGCTTCTTCCGGCGTACGGGGGGCGTCGAGATACGTCACCCGCGCCTCGCGCCACGGCAGCAGGGACGCGTGGTGCTCGGTCTCGAAGACGAACACCTCGCACCCTGCAGGCAAGGCGGCGGCCAGCAGATTGAGCGAATCGGTGGTCGACCGGGTGAAGACCACCTGGTCGCCATCACGGCAGCCGAGGAACTCGGCGACGGCGTGACGCGCGTTCTCGAAGAGCTCCGTGGACAGCTGCGACAGATACCCGGCGCCGCGGTGCACGCTGCCGTAGTACGGCGCGTACGCGGCCACGTCGTCCCAGACCCGCTGCAGCGCCGGAGCGCTCGCGGCGTAGTCGAGGGCGGCGTACGTGACCTCGCCGCCGGTGACGAGCGGGACGAGGACATCGCGCCCCAGAACGGGCAGGGCCCCGGAAATGTCACGGCAAACGGACTGGTCGGCGGCAGCGGTGGAGACAGGCATGGCGAACTCCCGTGAGAGATAAGCGAAATGACTGCGCGAGCAGGCATGACAGCTCAAGCGCAGAAAAGGGTGAAAGATGAAAAGGGGTGTGCGAGAAGGGGCTTGACGCCCTATCGCATTCGCTTGCTCACGAGACAGCTCCTCGAGGACCAGGACCCCAGGAACCGAACAAGGGGTCCGCGCTTGCCGCAGACCTCGCTGCCTGCGGCCTGGTCTTCACCCGGGGCACCCCGCCACGGACGGAGGGTTGCCGGACAGCGGGCCGGGGCCTGTTCGCTGTCACTCATGACCTGTTGAGAACTATGCCAGATGATCGCGCCGGTGCAACCACTGTCCGCATCGCGGACGCGGTTGCACCGCCGTACGGCACCCGATGCTGCGCACAGGTCCGACGCGAGGGCACCCGCCGTCGTGGGTTGTGCCCACCCGTTCCGCCCTGCGGAACGCCTGCCCACAACTGGAGCGGCGCGCCTGTCCACCCATCCCCGCCGCAAGGGCGGAACCGGCCGCCGGCCGAGCGCCGCATACGTGCGGAAGGGGACGTGGCGGGGTGTGCGCCCGCAGCGGCTGGCGCAAACCTACGGTGCCGTCCAACGACGTACGGCTCGGCGCCAGACCGAGGACGTACACCCCGGCGCGGCCCCGACCCACCCACCGTCAGGTGGCGAACCACCCACGGGCGGAAAGCCGCCACGCACGCCCAGCCTCCACCGGCAGTTGGCGAACCATCCGGCCGGCCGCAGGCCAGGGGGTACCCAACCCCCGCCCGCCCCAACGGCTAGTTGCTCGCAGCCACCCACCGCTCCAGCACCCGCCGAGCCGCCCCCGAGTCGATCGACTCCGCGGCCCTCTCCATCCCGGCACCGATCTGCTCGGCCAGCGATCCCTCGCCCGGCGAGAGGGCCACCAGGGCCGCCGCCGAGTTGAGCAGCACGGCGTCCCGTACGGGCCCGGTCTCGCCGGCCAGCAGCCGACGGGCCACGTCCGCGTTGTAGGACGCGTCAGCGCCCCGCAGCGCCTCCACCGGTACCAGCTCGATCCCGACGTCCCGTGGATCGAAGCTCTCCTCGCGCACCGCCCCGTCCCGCACGATCCACACCCGCGAGGTGGAGGTCGTCGTCAGCTCGTCGAGCCCGTCGTCTCCGCGGAACACCAGCGCGGACGAGCCCCGCTCGGCCAGTACCCCGGCCATGAGCCCCGCCATCCGGGTGTCGAAGCAGCCGATCGCGGAGGCGGTGACCCGGGCGGGGTTGGTGAGGGGGCCGAGGATGTTGAACGAGGTCGCGATCCCCAGATCCCGCCGGACCGCACCGACGAACCGCATCGCGGGGTGGAACTTGGCCGCGAAGCAGAAGGTGATCCCGGCCTCCTCCACCACCTGCGCCACACGCTCGGGTGACAGGTCCAGGTTGATGCCGAGCTTCTCCAGAACGTCGGACGACCCGCTGGCCGAGGACGCCGCCCGGTTGCCGTGCTTGACGACCTTCGCCCCGGCCCCCGCGATCACGATGGACGACATCGTCGAGATGTTGACCGTCCTGGCGCGGTCGCCGCCCGTACCGACGATGTCGACGGCCGGCCCGGGAATGTCGAGCGGCTGCGCGTGCGCGTACATCGCCTCGACGAGACCGGTGATCTCCTCGACGGTCTCTCCCTTGGCCCGCAGCGCCACCATGAAGCCCGCGATCTGGGCGTCCGAGGCCTCGCCGCTCATGATGCGGTCCATCGCCCACGCCGTGTCACCGGCGCTCAGGTCCTGCCCGCCGAGCAGGGCACTCAGTACCTCGGGCCAGGAACGGCCCGCCGCGGTGTCGCCTCCTGCGGGGGTCACAGCGCTCATATGCCGCTCCTGGGTTCTTTCCCGGACGCGGACGGCGCTCGTACACGGAGATCCCGGCGGAGATACCGCACAGGCCCCGTACGAGGCCCCGCCCCGGGTCTCGTATACGGATGGGACCCACCCTATCCAGGCCCGGGCACGGCAAAGAGCCCCGTCCAAGCAATGGACGGGGCTCTTCCCCAGCTGACGCTGACCCCAGCCGTGGCGACCTTCAGGCCAGGGCTCGGTGATCAGTGGTGGCCGTGGCCGCTCGTGATCTCCTTGAACTCATCGGCGGTGGGCTTGGGGATCTGGTGGCCCTCGCCGTAGTAGTTCTTCGAGAGCTTGGCGCGCAGCTTCTCCGAGGCCGGGATCTTGCGCTCCACGCCGTGCTCGTCGACCTTCGGGCCGATCTCGACCGGCTCGTACTGCTCGTGCGCCGTGAGCGTGTGCAGCTGCTCCTGGCTGAGCGGCTCGTGGATCTCGATGAACTCACCGTGCGGCAGGCGCTTGATGATGCCGGACTCGCGTCCGTGCAGCACCTTGTCCCGGTCGCGGCGCTGCAGGCCGAGGCAGATCCGCTTGGTGACGATGAACGCGATGACCGGTGCGACGAAGAACGCGATCCGGACGAACCAGGTGACGGCATTGATCGACAGGTGGAAGTGCGTGGCGAACAGGTCGTTGCCACCACCGATCAGCATGACCACGTACCAGGTGATCCACGCGACACCGACGCCCGTACGGGTCGGGGCGTTGCGCGGGCGGTCCAGGATGTGGTGCTCGCGCTTGTCGCCGGTGACCCAGGACTCGATGAACGGGTAGACCGCGATCGCGACCAGAACCAGCGGGAAGATCATCAGCGGCACGAAGACGCCCAGGACGAGCGTGTGGCCCCAGAGATCGATCTCCCAACCCGGCATGGCGCGGATCAGGCCCTCGGAGAAGCCCATGTACCAGTCGGGCTGTGCGCCGGTGGACACCTGGTCCGGCCGGTACGGACCCATGGCCCAGATCGGGTTGATCTGCACCAGCGCCGCGATGACCGCGATGACACCGAAGACCAGGAAGAAGAAGCCTCCGGCCTTGGCCATGTAGACCGGCAGCAGCGGCATGCCGACGACGTTGTTGTTCGTCCGTCCGGGGCCCGCGAACTGCGTGTGCTTGTGGTAGAAGACCAGGATCAGGTGGGCCACCACCAGGCCGAGCATGATGCCCGGCAGCAGCAGCACGTGGACCGCGAAGAACCGGGCCACGAAGTCGCCGCCGGGGAACTCGCCGCCGAACAGGAAGAACGACAGGTACGTGCCGACGATCGGCACGGACAGGACCGCGCCCTCCATGAAGCGGACACCGGTGCCGGAGAGCAGGTCGTCCGGCAGCGAGTAACCGGTGAAGCCGGTGAACATGCCGAGGACGAACAGCAGGAAGCCGAACACCCAGTTGATCTCACGCGGCTTGCGGAACGCGCCCGTGAAGAAGACGCGCATCATGTGCACGAACATGCCCGCGAGGAAGACCAGCGCCGCCCAGTGGTGGATCTGCCGGATGAGCAGACCGCCGCGGACGTCGAAGCTGATGTGCATCGTCGAGTTGAAGGCCTCGGACATCAGCTGGCCCTGCAGCGGGACGTAACTGCCGGTGTACTCCACCTCGTTCATCGACGGGTGGAAGAACAGCGTCAGGTACACACCCGTGAGGATGATGATGATGAAGCTGTAGAGGCAGATCTCGCCCAGCATGAAGGACGGGTGGTCCGGGAAGATCTTGCGCATGTTGGCCTTGGCCAGGGAGTAGATCCCCAGCCGGCCGTCGGCCCAGTCGGCTACCCGCTCGCCGGCCGGTGCCTTGCCCCGTGCGTCTTTGGTCGTCGTAGTACTCATCCGCGCTCCCAGAAGGCAGGGCCGACGGGCTCTTCGAAGTCGTCGCGCGCCTCGAGGTAGCCCTCGTCATTCACACCGATCCGCAGCTGCGGCAACGCGTGACCGGCCGGGCCGAAGATCACCTTGCCGCCGTCGGCGAGGTCGAAGGTGGACTGGTGGCACGGGCAGAGGACGTGGTGCGTCTGCTGCTCGTACAGGGAGATCGGGCAGCCCACGTGGGTGCAGATCTTCGAGTACGCCAGGATTCCCTCGTGCGACCACTCCAGGGTCTGCTTGTCCTTGATGTTGTCCGGCTGGATACGGACGAGCATCAGGGCCGCTTTGGCGATCTCCCTCTGGAAATCGTGGTCGTGCTCCTCCAGACCCTCCGGCTGCGCGAAGGTCAGCGAACCGACGGCGATGTCCGAGGGACGCATCGGCTCGTGGGTGTTCTGGTTGATCAGGAGCTTGCCCGACTTCCACAGGGTGTGGCGGAGCTTGTCCTCGGGCAGCGGACCGAGGTCGCGCAGCAGGACGAGGCCGGAGAGCGGCACCAGGGTGAGCGCGCCGAACATGGTGTTGCGGATCAGCTTGCGCCGACCGATCGCGGACTCCTTGGCACCCTGCTTGAAGTCGGCCAGGACCTTCGCCTTGACCTCGGGCGTTGCCTCGATCGGGTGACGCTCGTCGACGAGCTCCTCGTCGGACATCAGCGTGCGGGCCCAGTGGACCGCGCCGGCGCCGATGGCGAACAGGGCGACGCCGAGCGTCAGGCCCAGCGCGAAGTTGAGCGCGCTGATGTGCCCGATCGGCCAGACGAAGATGTTCTGGTCGATCGGGATGGCCACGTACGAGGCGATGAAGCCGATGGTGGCCACCATGGACAGCGTGAACAGGAGGGCGACCGTGCGCTCGGAGCGCCTGGCGGCCCGCTCGTCGATGTCCTGGATGCGGTGCTCGTGAGGCGGCAGCCCCGGGTCCGCGAACGGGTTCTCCTCGTCCGCGAGCGCTACGGCACCGTGCTCGTCCTGCGCGGTAGGCAGGTTCTCTTCGGGAATGTCTTGGCTACTCATGACTTCTTGGCCTTTGCGGTCCGAGCGGCGACCCAGATGGCGACGGCGACCAGGGCGCCGAGACCGAAGATCCAGCCGAACAGGCCCTCCGTGACCGGCCCGAGGCCGCCCAGGTTGAGGCCGCCCGGCTCCACGGTCTCACCGCTGTTGACCGCGTCGAGGTACGCGACGATGTCCTTCTTGTTCTCCTCCGACATCGTCGTGTCGGGGAAGGACGGCATGTTCTGCGGGCCGGTCAGCATGGCCTGGTAGATGTGCTTGGGGTCCACGTCATCCAGGGCCGGGGCGTACTTTCCGTGCGTCAGCGCGCCACCCTTGCCGGTGAAGTTGTGGCACTGGGCGCAGTTGGTACGGAAAAGCTCACCGCCCCTGGCGATGTTCGCGCCCTCGGGGCTGTACTGCTCCTCGGTGGGGACGGCAGGACCGGCACCCAGGGATGCGATGTACGCCGCGAGCTGGTCGATCTCGGCCTGCGTGTAGATGTTCTTCTTCTTCGGCACCTGGGCGCCGGGCTGCTGGGCCGGCATACGGCCGGTGCCGACCTGGAAGTCGACCGCCGCGGCACCGACACCCACCAGGCTCGGGCCGTCGGAGGTGCCCTGACCGCCCGTCCCGTGGCAGCTGGCGCAGCCCACCGAGTAGAGCTTCTTGCCCTCGTCGATGGCGAGGGACTGGGAGGTTTCTTCGGCCTGTGCCTTGTCCGCGGGCGCGAACACGGCGTACAGCCCCCCGGTGCATGCCAGCGCGAGGAGTAGGACGACGACCGCCGCCAGCGGATGGCGTCGTCGTGCGGAGAGCTTTTTCACGGATTACCCCGGTGTCAGGATCTTCTGCGTCGATGCTTCTGGGATGGATCGGTCTCGAGGACGATCCGATTACTTGATCATGTAGATCGTGGCGAAGAGGCCGATCCAGACGACATCGACGAAGTGCCAGTAGTAGGACACGACGATGGCTGCGGTCGCCTGCTCGTGGGTGAACCTCCGGGCCATGTACGTCCTGGCCAGGACCAGCAGGAAGGCGATGAGGCCACCCGTCACGTGCAGGCCGTGGAAGCCGGTCGTCAGGTAGAACACCGAGCCGTACGGGTCGGACGAGAGCGAGAGGCCCTCGTGCTTGACCAGCTCCGTGTACTCGAAGACCTGACCGCCGATGAAGATCGCACCCATGATGAAGGTCACGATGAACCACATCCGGAGCTTCTTCACGTCACCGCGCTCGGCTGCGAACACGCCGAGCTGGCAGGTGAGGGAGGAGAGCACCAGGATCGTGGTGTTCGTCGCCGAGAACGGGAAGTTCAGGGCGTCCGCCTTCTCATGCCAGAAGTCCGGACCGGTCACCGATCGCAGGGTGAAGTACATCGCGAAGAGGGCCGCGAAGAACATCAGCTCGGAACTCAGCCAGATGATGGTTCCGACGCTGGTGAGGTTCGGCCGATTGACCGACGGGTGCGCGTGCCCGGTTTCTACTGTCGTTGCTGTCGCCACGACCGACATTATGTCGGTCGCTTATCCCGCCCTCACTACGGGGGGTGCCGTTCGGAGTGTCCCCCGCGTGTGTGCAGCCCATACGGCCCATTGGAGGGCCCCTGGCAACAGGTGTTGACGGGCGGTTGCAACAGGTGTTGACGGGCGGTGCGAGGGAGTAGCATCCGGCGCAACGGCATCCGAAGAGTTCCCGACCAAAGACGCGGAGGAACAATGCAGCCGACGGCCACGGTGCTGGTCTACAGCAACGACGCGAGCACCCGCGAACAGGTCCGGTTGGCGACCGGCCGCAGGCCGGCCGCAGACGTTCCCGCCGTCGAGTTCGTCGAGTGCGCGACGCTTCCCGCTGTCCTGAAGGAGCTGGACCGGGGCGGAGTGGATGTGTGCGTGCTGGACGGCGAGGCAAAGCCGGCGGGCGGCATGGGCGTGTGCCGCCAGATCAAGGACGAGGTCTTCCGGTGCCCGCCGGTGCTGCTGCTCATGGGGCGGCCGCAGGACGCCTGGCTGGCCACCTGGAGCCGTGCGGACGCCGCGGTGACGCTGCCGGTGGATCCGGTGGAGTTCGCTGAGGCGCTGGCCGGTCTCCTACGCAGCAAGCGGTCTGTGGGGGCCTGAGGGCCCCGTAGGTAGTGACTGACCGCGGGCGTCAGGCGCCCGCGGTTGTCATACGCCCGGGCGCAGCCGCGCCATTTCCGCCGGACCGGGGCCGTCGGGGGTCCCGCCGAGCACGGCGCTTCCGGCGCGCCAGTCCTTCCAGCTGAGGTTCCAGTCGCCGAAGCCGTTGCCGAACGGATCCATCTCGCTGCCGTTGCTGTTGACGACCTTGACGATGTCGCCCTGGTTGAACGTCCGGAAGAACCAGGAGGCGTTGGAGGTGCTCATGCCGACGCATCCGTGGCTGACGTTGGCGGATCCCTGGGAGCCCACGGACCAGGGCGCGGCGTGCACGTACTCGCCGCTCCAGGTGACCCGCGTCGCGTAGTAGACCGGCAGGTCGTACGACTCCGAGCTGCCCGCGGCGATGCCCACTGTGCTGCTCTGCATCCGGACGTAGTAAGCCTTTTCGAGCACCACCTTGACGCCGTTGCGGGTCTCGAAGCCCGGTTTGCCGGTGGTGATCGGGATGGTGTTGATCACTTTGCCGTTGCGGTAGACCGTCATGGTGTGGGTCCGGGCGTCCGTCACGGCCTCCAGGCGGTCGCCGATGGTCAGACTCAGCGGCGCCGATGCCGCGCCCCAGAGGCGGTCGCCGACCTTGATGCCCTCCAGGGTGCTGCGTACGTCGATGGTGGTGCCCGGCGCCCAGTACTCCTTGGGCCGGTAGTGCAGCGTCTTGTCGTCGACCCAGTGCCAGGCGCCCTCCGCCGAGGGGCGTGCGTCGACCTTGAGGGCGCGCTCCACGACGGCCCTGGCGGCCTTGTCCTGCACGGGGGCGCTGAGCTCGGCGGTGACCGGCTGGCCCACGCCGTAGGTTCCCGCCTCGGGCCCGAAGGTGACCTGCACCCGCTTCTTCTGGTCGGCCGGGCCCGTGTCGAAGGTGAGGACCTTGCGGCCCGGTGCGCCCTCGCCGTTCTCGGTGCTCACCCGAACCGTGTAGCGGGTGCCTGCGGCGAGGGGGGTGGTGCTGTGCCACCGCGTGCCGTCGGCGGACAGTTCGCCCGGGACATAGCGTCCTGACGCGTCCGTGGCGGTGACGTCGGTGATGCGTCCCGACCCGCCCTGGGTGGTGATCTCCAGGGGCTTGTCGGGGTCCGCCTTCTCGTTCCCCGAGGGTCCGTTGAAGACGATCTGGTCCGCTGCGTCGAACGGCTGTGCAGAGAGCGGGTTGCCGTCGAAGCTGCACGAGACGGAGGTGGCGCCGAACGCGACCACCAGCACAGTGCAGCTTATGACCGAGCGGATTCGCGATGTGTGGCTCATGGACCCACGCTAGAAAGCTTCGTCATCCGGAGCGCGTCATGTAACCCGTACGGGTGTGTCCGTTGCTGCATACGAGGGAGCCCGGACACTCCTGACGGTGTGTCCGGGCCCCTCGGTGTTGTGATCGTGTTATTGGTTCTGGTTCTCGCCGCGGTAGTACTCGAAGACCCAGCCCCACAGGCCGATCAGGATGATCGGCAGGGAGAAGTACAGCAGCCACCAGCCGAAGATGACGCCCAGGAAGGCGAACGAGCCGCCGATGCCGAGGGCGAGCGGCTGCCAGCTGTGCGGGCTGAAGAAGCCGACCTCACCGGCGTCGTCCGCGACGTCGGCCTCCTTGTTGTCCTGAGCACCCGCGTCGACCCGCCGGGCCGTGAAGGCCAGGTAGTAGCCGATCATGATGGACAGGCCGAAGGCCAGGAAGAGCGCCGTGGTACCGGCCGGCTCCTTCGACCACACGCCATAGACGATCGCCATGACGAGGATGAAGACGCTCAGCCAGATGAACATCTTGCCCTGGATCTTCACTTGCCGGTCTCCTTCTCGACAGAGATGGCGCTGGCACCGTGACCGGCGTGACCGAGCGGTTCGAGAGCAGTGATCTCCGGGTGGTGCAGGTCGAACGCCGGCGATTCGGAACGGATCCGGGGCAGCGTGAGGAAGTTGTGCCGCGGCGGCGGGCAGGACGTCGCCCACTCCAGCGAGCGGCCGTAGCCCCACGGGTCGTCCACGCCGACCGGCTTGCCGTACTTGGCCGTCTTCCAGACGTTGTAGAAGAACGGCAGGATCGACAGACCCAGCACGAACGAGCTGATCGTCGAGATCGTGTTCAGCGCGGTGAAACCGTCGGCCGCGAGGTAGTCCGCGTAACGACGTGGCATGCCCTCGGCACCCAGCCAGTGCTGCACCAGGAACGTGCCGTGGAAGCCGATGAACAGCGTCCAGAAGGTGATCTTGCCGAGCCGCTCGTCCAGCATCTTGCCGGTGAACTTCGGCCACCAGAAGTGGAAGCCGGCGAACATCGCGAACACCACGGTGCCGAACACCACGTAGTGGAAGTGCGCCACCACGAAGTACGAGTCCGAGACGTGGAAGTCCAGCGGCGGCGAGGCCAGGATGACACCCGTCAGACCACCGAAGAGGAAGGTGATCAGGAAGCCGATCGACCAGAGCATCGGTGTCTCGAAGGACAGCGAGCCCTTCCACATCGTGCCGATCCAGTTGAAGAACTTCACACCCGTCGGCACCGCGATCAGGAACGTCATGAAGGCGAAGAACGGAAGCAGCACACCGCCCGTGACGTACATGTGGTGCGCCCACACCGTCACCGACAGACCCGCGATCGAGATCGTCGCCGCGATCAGACCGATGTAACCGAAGATCGGCTTACGCGAGAAGACCGGGATGACCTCGGAGATGATGCCGAAGAACGGCAGGGCGATGATGTACACCTCTGGATGGCCGAAGAACCAGAAGAGGTGCTGCCACAGCAGTGCGCCGCCGTTGGCCGCGTCGAAGATGTGCGCTCCGAACTTGCGGTCCACCTCCAGCGCGAACAGCGCCGCCGCGAGGACCGGGAAGGCCAGCAGCACCAGCACACCGGTGAGCAGCACGTTCCAGGTGAAGATCGGCATGCGGAACATGGTCATGCCCGGCGCGCGCATGCAGATGATCGTGGTGATGAAGTTGACCGAGCCGAGGATCGTGCCGAAGCCGGAGAAGGCCAGACCCATGATCCACATGTCGGCGCCCACGCCCGGCGAGCGGACCGCGTCGGACAGCGGCGAGTAGGCGAACCAGCCGAAGTCGGCCGCACCCTGCGGGGTGAGGAAGCCGGCCACCGCGATCAGCGAGCCGAACAGGTACAGCCAGTAGGCGAACATGTTCAGCCGCGGGAACGCCACGTCGGGCGCGCCGATCTGCAGCGGCATGATCCAGTTCGCGAATCCGGCGAACAGCGGCGTCGCGAACATCAGCAGCATGATCGTGCCGTGCATCGTGAAGCCCTGGTTGAACTGCTCGTTCGACATGATCTGCGTGCCTGGGCGGGCCAGCTCGGCGCGCATGAGCAGCGCCAGCAGACCGCCGATGCAGAAGAACGCGAACGACGTGACCAGATACAGCGTGCCGATCGTCTTGTGGTCGGTGGTCGTCAGCCACTTCACCACGACGTTGCCGGGCTGCTTCTTGCGTACCGGCAGCTCGTTCGCGTACGACTCGGCTGCTGCGGCACCCTGGGGTTCGTTGAGGATGCTCACGTGGTCTTCACCTCGCGGTTCTTTTCGTGCGTCGTCTGCTCGATGCCGGCCGGGATGTAACCCGTCTGGCCCTTCTCCGCGAGTTCCTCGAGGTGCTGCTGGTAGCGCTCGGGAGAGACGACCTTCACGTTGAAGAGCATCCGGGAGTGGTCGACGCCGCAGAGCTCGGCGCACTTGCCCAGGAAGGTGCCCTCCTGGCTGGGGGTCACCTCGAAGGTGTTGGTGTGGCCCGGGATGACGTCCTGCTTCATGAGGAACGGCACCACCCAGAAGGAGTGGATGACGTCACGCGAGGTGAGGACGAAGCGGACCTTCTCGCCCTTGGGGAGCCACAGGGTGGGGCCCGGGTTCTTCGTCTGCGGGTTCTCGTCGCCCGGGATGCCGACGTCGTAGACACCGCCGGCGTTGGCCGGGAAGTCGTCCTTGAACTTCTGCGGAATCGCGTCCAGGTTCTCGTCGGTCGCTGCGTTGCCCGTCGAACCCGGCACGTTCTCGACGTAGTTGAAGCCCCAGCTCCACTGGAAGCCCACCACGTTGATGGTGTGAGCGGGCTTGTCGGAGAGCGCGAGGAGCTTCGACTCGTCGCGTGCGGTGAAGTAGAACAGCACCGAGACGATGATGATCGGGACCACGGTGTAGAGCGCCTCGAGGGGCATGTTGTACCGGGTCTGCGGGGGAACTTCGACCTTGGTGCGGCTGCGCCGGTGGAAGAAAGCACTCCACAGGATCAGACCCCAGACCAGCACGCCCGTGGCGAGCGCGGCCGCCCACGAGCCCTGCCAGAGGGAGAGGATCCGCGGAGCCTCTTCCGTGACCGGGGTGGGCATACCCAGGCGGGGGAAGTCCTTGTATGTGCAACCGGTGGCGGTCGCCAGGACCAGGCCCGCAGTCAGTGCCTGCAGCAGCTTCCGCCGCATCGGGCGCCGCGGCGAGCGGTCGGAGCCGTTGGGACTCACGTAGCGCCTTCCCGAGAGTCTCGCCCGCGCTGTTGGCTGCGGCCTTCTCGCTGGTCGGTCGCCGCCCTGCGTCGGGCAGGGGTTTGGATGTTTATGCGGACCAAACCCTACTGGACGCTTTTTTGGGCCGCGCGGGGAGGGTGCCCAACGCGCCGCCCGACTCCCCGAAGGAGTGCTGTTTCCTCTGCGGGACCCTGCCTGGACTGCGGATCCGCCACGGGCGGGACCCCCGGAACGCCCTGCTCCGGGCATGGCCTGACGCCCTCTCCGGCACAGGAGTTAGCGTGTTTACGTGCCTTACTTCGACGCCGCTTCCTCGGCTCCCCTCCACCCCGTCGCCCGTCAGGCCCTGCAGGCCTCACTCGACGAGGGGTGGGCCGATCCCGCCCGGCTCTACCGCGAGGGGCGGCGCGCCAGATTGCTGCTCGACGCCGCGCGCGAGGCGGCCGCCGAGGCGGTCGGATGCCGCCCCGACGAGCTCGTCTTCACCTCGTCCGGTACGCGCGCGGTGCACTCCGGGATCGCGGGGGTGCTGGCCGGGCGCCGACGCGCCGGACGTCATCTCGTCGTGTCAGCCGTCGAACACTCGTCGGTGCTCCATGCCGCCGCGACCCACGAGGGCACGGGCGGGACGGTGACCGAAGTGCCGGTGGACCGCGCCGGGTCGGTCACGGTGGAGGCGTACGCCGATGCCCTGCGCGAGGACACGGCGCTGGCCTGTCTGCAGTCCGCCAACCACGAGGTCGGGACCGAACAGCCGGTCGCCGAGGTGGCCGAGGCGTGCCGGGATGCCGGGGTGCCGCTGCTCGTGGACGCGGCGCAGTCGCTGACGTGGGGTCCCGCGCCGGGCGACTGGTCGGTGCTCACCGGCAGCGCCCATAAATGGGGCGGCCCGGCGGGCGTCGGGCTGCTCGCCGTGCGCAAGGGCGTCCGGTTCGCGCCCCAAGGGCCCCCGGACGAGCGGGAGTCGGGGCGCGCGGCGGGCTTCGAGAACATCCCGGCCATCGTCGCGGCCGCGGCCGCGCTGCGTGCCGTACGGGCCGAGGCGGCCGCGGAGGCCCCCCGGCTGCGGGAACTGACGGAGCGGATCCGCGCGCGGGTGCCCGAGCTGGTGCCGGACGTCGAGGTGGTCGGCGATCCGGTGCGCAGACTGCCGCATCTGTTGACGTTCTCCTGTCTCTATGTCGATGGAGAGACAGTGCTGCACGAGCTGGACCGGGCCGGGTTCTCCGTGTCGTCCGGTTCGTCGTGCACGAGCTCCACGCTGACCCCGAGCCATGTGCTCCGTGCGATGGGCGTGCTGAGCGAGGGCAACGTACGGGTGTCGCTGCCGCTGGGGACGCCGGAGGAGGACGTCGAGCGGTTCCTCGACGTGCTGCCCGGCGTCGTCTCCGACGTCCGCCGGAAGCTGGGCGCGCCCGAGGCCGCCGCCCGGGGCACCGGATCGGCGTCCCTCGTCGTCGACTCCCTCGGCAAGCTCTGCCCGATCCCCGTGATCGAGCTGGCCAAGGTGATCGGTGATGTGCCGGTCGGCGGCACCGTCACCGTCCTCGCCGACGACGAGGCGGCGCGCCTGGACATTCCCGCGTGGTGCGAGATGCGGGGGCAGGAGTACGTGGGCGAGGAACCGGCCGAGCGGGGGGCGGCGTACGTCGTACGCCGCCTGAGCTGAGCCGCTGCAACCTGGTCCGGCCCAGGCCCGAGCTCTAAGGAATCAGGCCAGGTGCGCCTGGACCTCGACTGCCGCCTCGTGGCCGTAGGCCTTGGTGAAGCGGTCCATGAAGTGGCCGCGGCGCAGCTGGTACTCCTGCGTGCCGACCGTCTCGATGACCAGCGTCGCCAGCATGCAGCCCACCTGGGCCGCCCGCTCCAGGCCGACACCCCAGGCCAGGCCGGACAGGAAGCCGGCGCGGAAGGCGTCGCCGACGCCGGTCGGGTCGGCCTTGACCTCCTCCTCGGGGCAGCCGACCTCGATCGGGTCCTCGCCGTCCCGCTCGATGCGCACGCCCCGCGAGCCGAGCGTGGTGACGCGGTGGCCGACCTTGGACAGGATCTCCGCGTCGGTCCAGCCGGTCTTGGACTCGATGAGCCCCTTCTCGTACTCGTTGGAGAAGAGGTATGCGGCCCCGTCCAGCAGTATCCGGATCTCCTCGCCGTCCATGCGGGAGATCTGCTGCGAGAAGTCGGCGGCGAAGGGGATGCCGCGGCTGCGGCACTCCTCGGTGTGGCGCAGCATCGCCTCCGGGTCGTCGGCGCCGATCAGTACCAGGTCGAGGCCGCCGACGCGGTCCGCGACCGCCTTGAGCTCGATCAGCCGGGCCTCGCTCATCGCGCCCGTGTAGAAGGAGCCGATCTGGTTGTGGTCGGCGTCGGTGGTGCAGATGAAGCGGGCGGTGTGCAGCATCTCGGAGATCCGGACGGAGGCCGTGTCGACACCGTGCCGGTCCAGCCAGGCCCGGTACTCGTCGAAGTCGGCCCCGGCGGCACCGACCAGGATCGGCTTGGTGCCGAGCTGCCCCATGCCGAAGCAGATGTTGGCGCCTACCCCGCCGCGGCGTACGTCGAGGGCGTCGACCAGGAACGAGAGAGAGACCGTGTGCAGCTGGTCGGCGACAAGCTGGTCGGCGAAGCGGCCGGGGAAGGTCATCAGATGGTCGGTGGCGATGGAGCCGGTGACTGCGATACGCACGGCGAGGACACGCTCCTGCGGGATTCGATGGGAGCGCGTTCAGGCGCTCTCGGCAAGGTGGTGGTGGGCGACGGTGGGCGCTGGCTTCACGCTACCGGGTTCGCGCACCAGTGCTGAAGTGGCAAAACTACCGGATAGTAGGGCTTTGTCGCCGAGGCTCGCGCTGCTTACGGTTCCGTTATGACGAACTTCAAGGTCAGGGAATCCGCTCCGCTCGACGGTCCGCTCGACCTCGAAGGGGGGCTCGCCTCGCTGCGCGGCGACTGCGCCCGGATGGTGCCGCACTGGGTGGCGCCCGCCGAGGAGGCTCCGCGGCCCGTGCCGCCGTCCCATATCCATGGTGTCGTCGTACCTCCGAAGTCCGCGCGGCTGCTGGACGCGATGTCCGATTACGGCGACTGAGCGACGGCTTACGGCGACCGAGCGACACGGAACGGAACCGAGCGACACCCAAGCGACGGGGAGGGAACCGCCCGCTCATCCGCTGCGTCCCATCGCTGTCCCCCGTGAAGGGGATGCGGACTACGACCCTCCCCCGGTCCGGCCTCGATTCCGGCCGGCCAGAGGGGCTCCAGGGACGACAGTGAAGTCGAAGGAGCGATGCGGTGAGCACCGACGGACCCGACAACGACGCGGCCGTCCCGCGCCGGCGGCGTAACCCGCTGGCCGTCGCCTCGGTCGCGGCCGCAGTGCTGCTGGCCGGTGGCGGCGGGGCGTATTTCGCCGCGACCGCATCCGGCGGCGGTGGCGGCGGTACGGAGACCGGTGCCCCGGCCGGAGACGGCAGCAATCCGCCCCCGCTCGCACTGGACGGCTATACCGAGAGCCCCGGCGAGGGCATCGCTACGGGTGAGCCCGACCCGAACGGTCCGGCGTACCGGGCGACCGGCAAGCTGCCCGAGGGACCGGATGCGGCCGCCGTGTACCGCGCGCAGGGCGAGATCAGCGCCTCCGAGGTGACGCGACTGGCGAAGGCGCTCGGCGTCGAGGGCACTCCGAAGGTGTCGGCCGGGGCCTGGAAGCTGGGCCCGGAGAAGGACGGCTCGGGCCCGTCTCTGCAGGTGACCAAGCAGGCACCCGGCTCCTGGACGTTCTCGCGGTACGCACCCGGGGCGAGCGACAACTGCGAGAGCGCCGCGAAGCAGTGCACCGGCACTGCCCCGGGCGGCGAAGGCGACGCGGTCAGCGAGCAGGTCGCGAAGAAGGCCGCCGCTCCCGTGCTGAAAGCGCTCGGCCAGGACGACGCGAAGCTTGACGCGCGTCAACTGATGGGGGCGGTACGCGTGGTCAACGCGGACCCGAAGGTCGGCGGCCTGCCGACGTACGGCTGGTCGACCGGCATCCAGGTCGGCGCGGACGGCCAGGTGGTGGGCGGCAGCGGCCAGCTGAAGAAGCCGGTGAAGGGCGACACGTATCCCCTGATCAGCGCCCAGAAGACGCTGGAACTGCTGAACAGGTCCGCCACGGGCGGCGGGCGCGTCGGCATCGGCGGCTGCGCCAGCGCCGTACCGCTGGAGGGGCAGGACGCGAAGGACGCGCCGTGTGACAGCACCGCCTCCCCGGCCGTGCCGAGGACCGTCGCCGTGCGGGACGCGACGTTCGGGCTCGCGGTGCACTTTGTGGAGGGGCGGCAGACCCTCGTGCCGTCCTGGCTCTTCGAGGCGCGGCCGAAGGGCGCCGAGGACAGCTTCACGATCACGCATCCGGCGGTGGACCCCGAGTACCTGAAGGCGCCGGAGCCTCTCAGCCCGGAGCCGGCTGAACCGAGCCCGCGGCCCAGCACTCCGGACAGCGAGGACGAGTCGGGCAGCACCACGCGGGGCGTGCACGTCGAGTCGTACAGCGCGGACGGGCGGTCGCTGACGCTGCACTTCTGGGGCGGCGTCTGCAGCGACTACTCGGCGTCGGCGAGCGAGAGCGCGGCCCAGGTGACCGTGACGGTCACCGAGACGCCGCAGGAGCCCGGCAAGGTCTGCATCATGATCGCAAAGGAGCTCAAGGAGACGGTGACGCTGGAGCAGCCGCTCGGCGACCGGAAGGTCGTGGACGCGACCGGTGGCGAGACGGTGCCGCGGAAGTAGCGGCGCCTCGGCCCACGGCAGCCTTTGGCGGCCTCGGCGGATACGAAGCGCCTCGGGGGACGCGAAGCCCTCGGCGGATGCGAGGGGCTTCGGCGGACGCGAGGGACTTCGGCGGACGCGAGGGACTTCGGCGGACGCGAAAGGGCGGCGGCCCCCTGTACGGGGTGCCGCCGCCCTTTCGTGGTCCTCGTCCGGCCGGATCGTTCGCGGTACGGCCGGAGCGGAGGCTCAGCTGAAGGAGTCGCCGCAGGCGCAGGAACCCGTCGCGTTCGGGTTGTCGATCGTGAAGCCCTGCTTCTCGATGGTGTCGACGAAGTCGATCGAGGCGCCGCCCAGGTAAGGAGCGCTCATCCGGTCGGTGACGACCTTCACACTGCCGAACTCCTTGACGACGTCGCCGTCGAGCGAGCGCTCGTCGAAGAAGAGCTGGTAGCGCAGGCCGGAGCAGCCGCCGGGCTGAACGGCGACGCGCAGCGCCAGGTCGTCGCGGCCTTCCTGGTCGAGCAGGGCCTTGACCTTGGCCGCGGCGGCGTCGGTCAGGATGATGCCGTCGGTGACGGTGGTGGTCTCGTCCGATACGGACATCTACATCTCTCCCGGGTTGTACGGAGACTGCTTGCCGACGGTTGCAACCGGCGGGGCCGCGGATTCATTCCGGGCCGAGTGCTTGTCTTCGACTTGTCCTTCGCTTGCTCTCCTCATGCTCGCACATGGAATTGCGAAGCGGCATGGGACGTTGTGGACAGTCGGCCGGCGGCCGGCCGGGTGACCGCCAGGCGGCCACCGGGCAACCCCGGGGTGGTCTTCAGGCGGCCTCCTTGGAATGCGTCACATCGACGCGATGGCCATCGTCAAACTGACGTGAACCGGTTATGATAGATAGCGTCATTTCGACGAAAAGGCTGCAGTCCCGCAATCCCGCTTGATCCAACCGATCCAAGCGAGCCGCAGAAAAGAAAGGGTGCGTGTCGTGACCACCGCCCAAACCCGTCAGGAGCTCGACGTCCAGCCGACGCCGCTCGCACTGCTGCTGCTCGGCCGTGAGGCCGACCCCAGGAGCGAGCGCGGCGTGGAATGCCCCGGCGACCTGCCCCTGCCGTCCGACCCGGACCTGGTGGAGCGCGCCCGGGCGGCCAAGGAGAAGCTCGGCGACAAGGTCTTCGTGCTCGGCCACCACTACCAGCGCGACGAGGTCATCCAGTTCGCGGACGTCACGGGTGACTCCTTCAAGCTGGCCAAGGACGCCGCCGCGCGCCCGGAGGCCGAGTACATCGTCTTCTGCGGCGTGCACTTCATGGCCGAGTCCGCCGACATCCTGACGAGCGACGACCAGAAGGTCGTGCTGCCGGACCTCGCGGCCGGCTGCTCCATGGCCGACATGGCGACGGCCGAGCAGGTCGCGGAGTGCTGGGACGTGCTGACCGATGCGGGCATAGCCGAGCAGGTCGTGCCCGTCTCGTACATGAACTCGTCGGCCGACATCAAGGCGTTCACCGGCAAGCACGGCGGCACCATCTGTACGTCGTCCAATGCCAAGCGGGCGCTGGAGTGGGCCTTCTCCCAGGGTGAGAAGGTCCTCTTCCTGCCGGACCAGCACCTGGGCCGCAACACCGCCGTCCGCGACCTCGGCATGTCGCTCGAGGACTGCGTGGTCTACAACCCGCACAAGCCGAACGGCGGGCTCACCGCGGAGCAGCTGCGGGACGCGAAGATGATCCTGTGGCGGGGCCACTGCTCGGTGCACGGGCGGTTCAGCCTGGACTCCGTGAACGACGTGCGCGAGCGCATCCCGGGCGTCAACGTCCTGGTCCACCCCGAGTGCAAGAACGAGGTCGTCGCTGCCGCGGACTACGTGGGCTCGACCGAGTACATCATCAAGAAGCTGGAGGCGGCCCCGGCCGGTTCCAAGTGGGCCATCGGCACGGAGCTGAACCTGGTCCGCCGCCTGGCCGACCGCTACGCGGACGAGGGCAAGGAGATCGTCTTCCTCGACAAGACGGTGTGCTTCTGCTCGACGATGAACCGCATCGACCTGCCGCACCTCGTGTGGGCCCTGGAGTCGCTGGCCGAGGGCAACCTCGTCAACCGGATCGAGGTCGACCGGGAGACGGAGCAGTTCGCGAAGCTGGCGCTTGAGCGGATGCTGGCGCTTCCGTAAGCGTCTCTGATACGCGGAAGGGGTGCCCCTCTGATGAGGGGCACCCCTTCTCTTTGTTGCGTCTCCTACACGCCCGCAGGCTCCGGTTCGCCGGATTCCGCGTCCGTCTGCTCGGCGGCCGGGACCCCGGCCTTCTTCGCCTTCTTCGCCGCCTTCTTCTTCGCGCGGCGCTCCTTGCGGAGTTCGATCATCGCGTACAGCGTCGGGACCAGAAGCAGGGTCAGCAGCGTCGAGGTGATCAGTCCGCCGATCACCACCACCGCGAGCGGCTGGGCGATGAAGCCGCCCTCGCCCGTGATGCCGAGCGCCATGGGGAGCAGCGCGAAGATCGTCGCCAGGGCGGTCATCAGGATCGGGCGGAGGCGGTGGCGGCCGCCCTCGATGACCGCTTCGACCGTGCCGTAGCCCTGGGCCCGGTACTGGTTGATCAGGTCGATCAGCACGATCGCGTTGGTGACCACGATGCCGATGAGCATCAGCATGCCGATCATCGCCGGGACGCCCATCGGGGTGCCCGTGACGATCAGCAGGCCGATCGCGCCGGTCGCCGCGAAGGGGATGGAGACCAGCAGGATCAGCGGCTGGACGAGCGACCGGAACGTCGCGACCAGCAGCATGAAGACGATCGCGATGGCCGCCAGCATGGCGAGACCCAGCGACGCGAACGCCTCGTCCTGGTCCTCGGAGACACCGCCGATCGCCGCGGTGGCGCCGTCCGGGAGGTCCAGCGCGTTGATCTTCGTCTGGAGCTCGGTGCTGACCGCGCCCGTGTTGTCGCCAGTCGGCTTGGCCGTGATCGTGGCGGCGCGCTGGCCGTCGATACGGGTCATCGAGACCGGGCCGTCGACGAGCTTGACGTCCGCGATGTCAGCGAGACTCACACCCGGACCGAGCTGCAGCTTCTTCAGCTCGGCCAGCGTGTCCGCGGGCTTCGCCGACCGGATGACGATGTCCCGCTCGGTGTCGTCCAGGACCGCCTTGCCGGTGGTGTTGCCGCGCACCGCCTGGGCGACGGCCTGGCCGAGGGTCGTGTCGTTGAACCCGGCCGCGGCCGCCTTCTCGTTCGCCTTCACCGAGATCCGCGGTACCGACTGGGACAGGTCGCTGGTGACGTCCGTGACGTCGTCGAGCGTGGCGACCTCGTCGCGGACCTCGTCCGCGGCCTCCCGCAGGACGTCCGCGTCGGCGGCCTTGACCACGACGCTCAGGTCCTGGCTGCCGAAGCCGTCCCCGGCCGCGATGGTGGTGGTCCCGATTCCGGAGAGCTTGCCGAGACCCTCGTCGATGCGCTTCTGGACGTCGTCGTACGACGCCGATTCCGCCACCTTCACCTGGAACGACGCCTGGTTCGTGTCCGTACCGCCGCCGAACGCCGCCATGAAGCCGGAGGAGCCGATGGTGACCTGGTAGTCCTCGACGCCCTCGACGCCGGCGAGCATGTTCTCGATCTTCTTCGCGGACGCGTCGGTCTTCGCCAGGCTGGTACCCGGCTTCAACTCCTGCTTGACGGTGAGGACTTCCTGCTCGCCCTGGTCGAAGAAGTTGGTCTTCAGCAGGGGTGCCATACCGAAGGTGCCGATGAGGATCACGACGGCGAGGGCCAGGCTGGTGAGGCGGCGGCGCGTCGCGAAGCGCAGCACGGGGACGTAGAGGCGCTGCAGCCAACTGCGGGCCTCCTTCTCCTCGGCCTTGCGGCGGGCCTCCGCCGGGTCGGCGTCCCGCACGTCCTTGGGGGCGCGCAGGAACCAGTACGACAGGACGGGCACGACCGTCAGCGACACGAGCAGCGAGGCCAGCAGCGCCGCCGTGACCGTCAGCGAGAACGAGCCGAACAGCTCGCCCACCATGCCGCCGGTCAGACCGATCGGCAGGAAGACCGCGACGGTGGTGAGGGTGGAGGACGTGACGGCGCCCGCGACCTCGCGTACCGCCTTGAGGATCGCCTCCTGGCGCTCCTCGCCGTAACCGAGGTGCCGCTTGATGTTCTCCAGGACGACGATCGAGTCGTCGACGACGCGGCCGATGGCGATGGTCAGCGCGCCCAGCGTGAGCATGTTGAGGGAGAGGTCGCGCGTCCACAGGACGATGAGCGCGAGCACCACCGACAGCGGGATCGAGACCGCGGTGACCAGCGTCGAGCGGACCGACGCCAGGAACACCAGGATGACGAGGACCGCGAAGACCAGACCCAGCGCACCCTCGGTGGTCAGGCCCTCGATGGACTTGGAGACGGCCGGGCCCTGGTCGCTGACGACGGTCAGCGCCGCGCCGGAGCCGAGGTCCTTGCGGAGGTCCGGCAGCTTGCCCTTGACCTCGTTGGAGATGGTGACGGCGCTGCCGTCGTTGTCCATGGTGACCATGACGGCGAGGCTCGGCTCGCCGTTCGTGCGCGTGAGGGAGGTCGCGGCGGAGGGCTCCTGCTTGACGGTGGCGACGTCACCGAGGCGTACGGGCTTCTTGGCGCCCTCGCCCGTGACCATCAGGTCCTTGATCTGCTCCAGCGAGGTGAAACCGCCGCCGACCTGGACGGTGCGGTTGGCGCCGTCCTCGTCGAAGGAGCCGGCCGGGAGCGTCGCGCCGCCCGCCTGTAGGGCCTGGCCGAGCGCTGCCGGGCTCAGGCCCGCGCGCGCCAGCTCGCCGTTGTCGGGCGTGACCGTGACCTGGAGGTCCCGGACACCGTCGACCGTGACCTGGCCGACGCCGTCGATGTCCTCGAGAGCCGGGACGACGGTGCTGTCGAGCTGGTCGGCGAGCGCCTGCTGGTCCTTGTCGGAGGTGACGGCGAGCACGACGGTCGGGATGTCGTCCGTGGAACCGGCGACGACCTGCGGGTCCACGTCGTCGGGCAGCTGGGCGCCGGCCCGGTTCACGGCCTGCTGGACGTCGGCGACGAGCTGCTGGGTGTCGTTGCCGTAGTCGAAGGACGCCATGATCAGGGCGTTGCCCTCGCTGGCCGTGGAGGTGATGCCGGTGATGCCGTCGACGCCCTTGATGGTGTTCTCGAGCGGCTCGACGACCTGCTTCTCGACCACATCCGGAGACGCGCCCTGGTACGGCGCCACCACGGACACCATGGGCAGTTCGATGGACGGCAGCAGCTGCTGCTTGAGCTGCGGGATCGCGATGGCGCCGAAGACGATCGCGACGATCGACATCAGCCCGATCAGGGCCCGTTGGGCGAGGCTGAACCTGGACAGCCAGGACATGGGGACGGTCTCTCTTCTGTGGCTTACGCGGCAGGAGAGGGCGCAGATCAGCGCCCGTCATACACCCTGCGGCATCCGCGAGGCCCGATCCGTCGCCCCCAGGTGCCCATTCCTTATCCGGCGCATACTGCGGTCGGAGTACACGCCGTCCACCCGAGGGTCCACCTCGCGGTTCCAGCGTCCCGGACCCGGTGTCATGGACATCCCTGGTCGCGCCTGGATGTCCGTTGACGGCCCTGAACGTCCCCGGGCGCACCCGGATGTCACATCACGTCACCCTCGGGCGGACCAGCCCGGATTCGTACGCGATGACGACGAGCTGTGCCCGGTCGCGGGCGCCGAGCTTGGCCATGGCGCGGTTGACATGGGTCTTGACGGTGAGCGGGCTGACCTCGAGGCGCGCGGCGATCTCGTCGTTGGAGTGGCCGCCCGCGACCTGGACCAGCACCTCGCGTTCCCGGCCGGTGAGGGCCCCGAGGCGTTCGGCGTGGACGGGGTCGCCGCCGCCTTGCGAACCATTGCTCTGTGCCAGGAATGTGGCGATCAGCCCCTTGGTGGCCGCCGGGGACAGCAGGGCCTCTCCCCCGGCCGCGACCCGGATGGCGCTGAGCAGCTCCTCGGGTTCCGCCCCCTTGCCGAGGAAGCCGGAGGCGCCGGCCCGCAGCGACTGCACGACGTACTCGTCGACCTCGAACGTCGTCAGCATGACCACCCGCACATGCGCGAGCGCAGGGTCGGCGCTGATCAGGCGGGTGGCGGCGAGGCCGTCCGTGCCCGGCATACGGATGTCCATCAGCACGACGTCGGCGGCCTGCTCCTTCGCCAGCCGCACCGCCTCCGCACCGTCCGACGCCTCGCCGACGACCTCCATGTCGGGCTCGGAGTCGACGAGCACACGAAAGGCGCTGCGCAGCAGCGCCTGGTCGTCGGCGAGCAGCACCCGGATGGTCATACGCGGTTCCCCGTCTGCGTCTGTGTCCGAGGCTCTGTCCGAGCCCCTGTCTGCGTCTCTTCCGCGGCCTGGCGCGCACGGTTCTCGACCGGCAGGATCGCATGGACCCGGAAGCCGCCTCCGTAACGGGGGCCCGCGGTGCATCTGCCGCCGAGCGCGGTGACCCGCTCCCGCATGCCGAGCAGCCCGTGCCCGCCGCCGTCCTGGGGCGGGGCGTCCTGGCCCGCCCCGTCGTCCAGCACGGTCACCTCGAGGTCGGGGCCTACGCGGACGACGCTGACCTCGGCCTTGGCCTGGCTCCCGGCGTGCTTCTGCACGTTGGTCAGCGCCTCCTGGATGATGCGGTATGCGGCGAGGTCCACGGCCGCGGGCAGCGGCGCCCCGTGATCGGCGCGGGCCACCTCCACCGGCAGGCCCGCATGGCGGAAGGTCTCGACGAGTTCGTCGAGACGGTGCAGGCCCGGAGCGGGCTCGGTGGGCGCCTCGGGGTCTCCGGTCTGCCGCAACAGGCCCACGGTGGCGCGGAGTTCGCCCAGTGCGGAGCGGCTGGCCTCCCGTACGTGGGCGAGGGCCTCCTTGGCCTGGTCGGGCCGCTTGTCCATGACGTGCGCCGCGACCCCGGCCTGGACGTTGACGAGCGCGATGTGGTGCGCCACCACGTCGTGCAGATCGCGGGCGATCCGCAGCCGCTCCTCCGCGACCCGGCGCCGGGCCTCCTCCTCGCGGGTGCGCTCGGCCCGTTCGGCGCGCTCCCGGATGGCGCCCACGAAGTCGCGGCGGCTGCGGACGGCGTCGCCCGCTGCCGCGGCCATGCCGGTCCACGCGAAGACGGCGATGTTCTCCTGCGCGTACCAGGGCAGCGGGCCGGCCAGCATCCCGGCCGCCGTCAGCACCGTCATCGTGGGCAGGGCGACCCGCCAGGTGGTGGACCGGTCGGTGCGGGCGGCGACGGTGTACAGCGCGACGACCGCGCACATCGCGACGGGAGTGCGCGGATCGCCGGTGACCAGCTCCACCAGGGACAGGGCTCCGGTCGCGGCCAGCACGATCATCGGGCGCGCCCGGCGGAGGACCAGCGTGCAGGCGCCGAGCACCATCAGGGTGAGGCTGAGGGCGTCGGGCGTGTGCGTGCCCCACGTGGGGCCGCCGTGGCGGCCGGAGTCGGCGAAGGAGCCGACGATCATGCAGACGAGAACGGCGGCCGCGAGCGCGGCGTCCAGGGCCCGGGGGTGGGCCTGGAGCCAGGTCCTTGCCCGGGTCCAGGGGCCTGGGCTCTGTGGGGTGGTCACGTCCAGCCACGGTACGGGGCCCTGGCGGGCGGCGGAACGGGTGGGCTTGAGGTGGGGCGCCCTTCACATTCGGGTGCCGCCGTCGTGGGCGGGGAGCGGACAGCCGAAGTCAGCCGGGGATCAGGCCGTCGTCGCTCAACAGCTCCCGGACATCCTCCAGGGTGGCGTCCGGGGCCGGGAGGATCAGTTCCGAAGGTTCCAGGGAGTCGTCCGGGAGCGGGGTGCCCAGTTCGCGGACCTTTTCCAGGAGGGCGTGCAGGGTCTGGCGGAAACCGGGGCCGTCGCCGCTCTCCATCTCGGAGAGCAGCGCCTCGTCCAGCTTGTTCAGTTCGGCGAAGTGGCTGTCTGCCAGCTTCACCTGCCCCTCCCCCATGATCCGTACGATCATGTCGCCCTCCTCGGACGTGATGGCGGCGGCGGGGTGGCTACTGCTTGTCGAAGCGCGGGGTGTCCTGCTGCTGGGACTGCTGCTGTCCCTGGCTGCCGGCCGTGCCGCCCTCGATCGCCTGCTGCTGGGTGGAACCCCCGGCCAGCTCGGCCTTCATGCGCTGCAGTTCCAGCTCTACATCCGTACCACCGGAGAGCCGGTCCAGCTCGGCCTGGATGTCGTCCTTGGCCATGCCCGAGGGATCGTCGAGGGCGCCGGAGGCCAGCAGCTCGTCGATCGCGCCGGCCCGCGCCTGGAGCTGTGCGGTCTTGTCCTCGGCGCGCTGGATCGCCAGGCCGACGTCGCCCATCTCCTCGGAGATGCCGGAGAAGGCCTCGCCGATCCGGGTCTGCGCCTGGGCCGCGGTGTAGGTGGCCTTGATGGTCTCCTTCTTCGTGCGGAAGGCGTCCACCTTGGCCTGCAGCCGCTGGGCCGCCAGGGTGAGCTTCTCCTCCTCGCCCGAGAGGGTCTGGTGCTGCGTCTCCAGGTCCGTCACCTGCTGCTGGAGAGCGGCGCGGCGGGAGAGCGCCTCGCGGGCCAGGTCCTCACGGCCCAGCGCCAGCGCCTTGCGGCCCTGGTCCTCCAGCTTGGCCGACTGGGTCTGGAGCTGGTTGAGCTGCAGCTCCAGGCGCTTGCGGGAGGTCGCCACGTCGGCGACGCCGCGGCGCACCTTCTGAAGCAGCTCCAGCTGCTTCTGGTACGAGTAGTCGAGGGTCTCGCGCGGGTCCTCGGCCCGGTCCAGGGCCTTGTTCGCCTTCGCGCGGAAGATCATCCCCATACGCTTCATGACACCGCTCATGGGCTTCGCGCGCCCCCTTCTGACGGACTCCAGCTCCCAGGTCTTCAACAGAACCCACAGTACGGGCCCTGCCTCCATTACCGCACTGTTCGGGGACCGATGCGCTCATCCCCAAGGACGACTGCTGACGGCCCTGCTCCGGCGTAGGGAGTAGGTGTCTCCCAGGGATCACTGAGGAGAACCGCCGGCGACGTCCGGTCTGCCCCACTCCATACGCACGGTGGTGCCTGTACAGACGTACGGTGTTGCCGGATCGTTCCCCACCGGGCTGGGGTCCATGCCGACGCAACACGTACCCTTGGGTTTTGTGTTCCGTAGCCGTTCCAAAGACGAGAAGGCACCCGCCGCCAAGGCGCCGGTGACCAACTCCAACGAGACCCGTGACCCGCAGGCCCCGAAGGGCCGCCCGACGCCCAAGCGCAGCGAGGCCCAGTCGCAGCGCCGCAGCGTCGCGAACTCCTCGATGACGCGCAAGGAGGCGGCGAAGCGGCAGCGCGACGAGCGCCGTGCGCAGATGGAGCGGCAGCGCCAGGCGCTGGCGAGCGGTGACGAGCGCTATCTGCCTGCCCGCGACAAGGGCCCGGTCCGGCGGTTCGCGCGTGACTTCGTGGACTCGCGGTTCAACATCGCCGAGTTCTTCCTGCCGCTCGCGGTGATCATCCTCGTCCTGAGCATGGTCCGCGTGCCGGCCATCCAGAACGCCGCGCTGCTGCTGTGGCTGTTCGTGATCGTCCTGATCGTCGTCGACTCGATCGGCGTTGCCATCCGGCTGAAGAAGCAGCTGAACACGCGCTTCGCGGACCAGCCCAAGCGGGGCGCCGTCGCCTACGCCCTGATGCGTACGCTCCAGATGCGCCGTCTCCGGCTGCCGAAGCCGCAGGTCAAGCGCGGAGAGCGGCCCTGAGCGCAGAGGCTTTCACACGGGGGGCGGCCACCTGGCTGCAGGGGCTCGGAGGCTTGCGCAACGCCGTACGCCAGGAACTGGTGGCGCGGCAGCTCGACGAGCAGCTGGCGGGGTGCTTCCCCGTCGGACAGCGGCTGCGGGTGCTCGATGTCGGCATGGGCCAGGGCACGCAGGCGCTGCGACTGGCCCGAGCCGGGCACAAGGTGACCGGCCTGGAGCAGGACCCGAAGATGGTCGCCACGGCGCGCGAGGCGCTTGCTGCGGAGCCGGAGGGCATACGGCAGCGGGTGCGGCTGGTCGAGGGCGACGGCCGGGACACGGGCGTGCACTTCCTGCCGGGCAGCTTCGACGTGGTGCTGTGCCACGGCGTGCTGATGTACGTCGAGGAGCCGGACCCGCTGCTGGCGGGCCTCGCCCGGATGCTGGCCCCCGGCGGGCTGCTGTCACTGCTGGTACGGAACGCCGACGCGCTGGCGATGCGGCCGGCGCTGGCCGGCGACTGGGCCGGGGCGATGGAGGCCTTCGACACCGACGCCTATACGAACCGGCTGGGGCTGCGTGTGCGGGCCGACCGGCTGGACGCGCTCACCGCCACGCTGGCGGGGATCGGGGCGCCGCTGCGTGCGTGGTACGGGGTGCGGGTCTTCACGGATACGGCGGCCGATGACGCCGCCGTCCCTGACGACTTCGGCGCGCTCCTCTCCGCGGAGGAGCGCGCCGGGCGGACGGATCCTTACCGCCGGGTGGCGGCGTTGCTCCATCTTTGCGGGGTGCGGGGCTGAGCTGGGGCCTGCCTCGCACCTTTGCCCGCAACGGTCCGTCAGGCCTGGGCCTCCTCCGCGTGGAGGCTCATCGGGCCGTAGATCAGGGTCGCGTCCTCGAAGAGCGTCACCTGGTCCGCTCCGCCGTCCGCGAGTTCCCTCCAGTGCTCGCCGATCCAGGACTCGGCGTCCCCCTGAGTGGTGAACTCCTCCGGCTGCACGGCCGGCTGGACCTCCGTCCCGTCCGACTTCTCGAAACGCCACGTCCACGCCGCCATGCCGGCCTCCCGAGGGTGTAAGAGGTGCTTCCAAAGCTGCTGCAAAGCGGCTTCGAGGCTGCTCCGAAGTGACTTCGGAGCAGCTGAAGCCGCTTGAAGCCTAGCCGGACGCGCAGCGGCGGCGACGGCGCGGGAGGATCTGTCCGTGGAACTGACTCTGCTCGGCACCGGAGGCCCCGAGGGTCTGCCGCGCCCCGGCTGCCCCTGTGCCTCCTGCTCTGCCGCGCTCGGCGAGGCGGCGCGTGCCGCCACCGCGCTGCTCGTGGACGGCACGCTGCTGCTCGATCTCACACCGGGCGCGGCGTTGGCCGCCGCCCGCGCGGGACGCATGCTGGGGGGCGTACGCCAGGTCCTGCTCTCCCACCCCCACGAGGGCCCGGCGGTCGAGGTCCCCGCCGGACTGCCGCAGCCCGCCCGGGTGCCCGACGGACGCGAGTTGGCGCTGATGACCGGCCACCGGGTGCATGCGCTGGCGATGGACGCGCCGGGCACCGGGTACGAGGTGACGGGCCCGGACGGGCAGCGGCTGCTGTACATGCCGCCGGGGGCCGCGCCGGCGGGACTGGAGGAGGGGCACGCGCCGTACGACATGGTGCTGGCGGACGTGGTCGGCCGGCCGGACGCACTGGCGCGGCTGCGGGCCGCGGGGGCGGTGACCCCCACCACCGACGTGATCGCGGTCCATCTGGACCACGATGTGCCGCCCGGTGCGGAGTTGCGGCGCCGGCTGGCGGCCGCGGGGGCGCGGGCCGTTCCGGACGGGACGACGCTCGTGGTCGGCTCCTACGAGGACGTGCCGGACGTGCCGCGCCGGACGCTGGTGCTGGGCGGGGCGCGTTCGGGGAAGTCCGTGGAGGCCGAGCGGCGGCTGGAGTCCTTCCCGGATGTGCTGTACGTGGCGACGGGCGGCGCGCGGGGCGGTGACGCCGAGTGGGCGGACCGGGTGGCCGCGCACCGCGAGCGGCGGCCAGGGTCGTGGCACACCACCGAGACCTGCGATCTCGTGCCTCTGCTGGAGCAGACTGGGCCGCCGTTGCTCATCGACTGTCTGTCGCTGTGGCTGACGTATGCCATGGACGCGGTGAACGCGTGGGACGACGCCGAGTGGGCGGGGGGCGGAGAGCGTGCGCTGCGCAAGCGGGTGGTGGAGCTGACGGACGCGGTGCGCCGCACCCGGCGTACCGTCGTGGCCGTCTCGAACGAGGTGGGCTCGGGCATCGTCCCGGCCACCGCGTCGGGCCGCCGCTACCGCGACGAACTGGGCCGCCTGAACGCGGCGTTCGCGGCCGAGTGCGAGCAGGTGCTGCTGGTGGTGGCGGGTCAGGCACTGGTGCTGCGCGGCTGACGTCCGGGGCGAGACTCGCCCCGGCGCCCACGGCGCCTTCGGACGCGGCGATCGACTGCCCGCCGCTGGGGGGTGGTTCGTCACCTGCCGATGGATGAACCGGGACGTCGGCGCCACCCCGCCGGTGTGCGTCGGATACGGCCCGGGCTCAGCCGTCCTCGTTCCTGCGGGCAACAACCCGGTACGCGTTGGCGAACCGCGTGCGGCTCGCCAGAGGCGCGACGAGGTGGTCCGCAGCGCGGGCCGCGCCGACCAGCGGGGTGGAGGCCCACGTCAGGGCGGTGCGCGCGGTGCGCTGGAGGCCGCTCGGCGGGCGCGTGCGCCACGGCTGATCGGCCGCAGGCAGACAGTGGTCGAGGGCCAGCGCGATCCCCGTGCCGAGATCGAGCGGGACATGGGCCTCGCGGCGATCGACGGCGGCCACGGCGTAGCCGAGTCGCTCAAGACCCCGCAGCAGATTCCGCAGCGGGATCAGATGCAGGTGCAGCGGCTGGACGTACGCCGCCCACCACCGGCCCAGCACCCGGGCGTACCGGCTGTCCGGGTCTACCGCTTCGATCAGCAGATGCCCGCCGGGCCGGAGCACGGCGTGGGCGGCGGCGAGTTCCTCGCGCGGATCGGCGGTGCGCTCCAGGTGATGGAGCATGCTGAGCACGTCGTAGCGGCCCGCGAGCCGTGGCGCCAGCTCGGTGAGGGAGCCCCGGTGGCCCTCCTCGATGCGCCCGGCCCGGACGCCCTCATGGACGGCCGCCCCTTCGTCGACCCCGTCGAAGGCCGTGTACGGGTGGACGTCCCGGGCCGCCTCCGGGAAACGGGCGAGCCCGGTGCCCACGTCGAGCCAGCTCTCGGGCTCGCCGAACGGCAGCATCGCCTGGGCGATGGCCCGATGGCGCCTGGCGTCGTACCGGGCGTCGAAGACCGGCCCGCCGTCGCCGCAGCCGGGCCCGTCGTGGGCGTCCCGGCGGTAGAAGGCCCGGCCCTCGGGGGTGAGGCGGGGGTTCTGGAAGGCGTGGGAGCAGTCCAGGCACTCCTCGAGGACGAAGGTGCCGGGCTTGTGCTGGACGAGATCGGTGGTACGGAGCCGGATGCGCAGCCGCTCCGAGCCGCACCACGGACAGTCGGTGCGGCGCGGCTCGTGGAACCGGTCGGTGCCCTGGGCGAGTTCACGCAGACATGCGGGACGCCGCTCGGCGACGGTCTGCCGGATGGCGGCCTGCTGGATGGCAGCGTGCTGGATGGCAGCGTGCTGGATGGCCTGCTGAATGAAGGGCATGGCTACTCCGTGGATCACCGCGGGCCGGGCGAGCGAATAAAGCGAGTAACGAGCAAAGCGAGCAATACGACAATTCCGTATGAGTCGGAACGTATGGGATCACCGGCACGGTCGCAACGACGGTGCCGGAGGGGGTGGGGCACATGGCGTAACTCATGACCCGCGCCACGGAGGACGGCGCGCGGACCGGTCTCATCTCTGACGCCCGGGACGGCGCCCCGCCACGGCGCCCGCCCTGGGGCAGCCCGTCAGCAGCTCCGTTCGATCGCTGCCGGTACTGTTCGGCGAATGAGCTCGCTGAATCTCGACGACTTCACCGATCTGATCGAACGCCCCGACGGTGGCGTGCGCCGTGATGCCGAGGAACGCCGGGAGCGGCTGGTCGTGCCGCCCGGGGCGCTCGGCCGCCTGGACGAGCTGGGCGAGTGGCTGGCGGCCGCGCAGTCCAGCGTGCCGGTCAAGCCGATCGAGCAGCCGCGTGTGGTGCTGTTCGCCGGCGACCACGGGATCGCCGAGCTGGGCGTCTCCGCCCGGCCTGCCGGAAGCGCGGCGGAGCTGGTGCGTGCCGTGCTCGCGGGGGAGAGCGCGGTCTCGGTGCTGGCCCGGCGGCTCGGGGTACCCGTACGCGTCGTCGACATGGCACTGGACTGCGACCCGGACGCCCTCCCGGCCGACGTTGTGCGGCACCGCGTGCGGCGCGGCTCCGGACGTATCGACATCGAGGACGCCCTCACCATCGAGGAGGCGGAGGCGGCGTTCCGCGCGGGCATGGCCGTCGCCGACGAGGAGGCGGACGCCGGCACGGATCTGGTCGTCCTGGGTGATCTGAGCGTCGGCGGTACGACAGCCGCGTCGACGCTGATCGCCGCGCTGTGCGGCACGGACGCGTCCGTGGTGACCGGGCGGGGCGGGCGCCACATCGACGACCTGGCATGGATGCGCAAGTGCGCGGCCGTACGGGACGCGCTGCGCCGGGCCCGGCCGATGCTCGGGGAACAGCTGCAGCTGCTGGCCACGGTGGGCGGCGCGGACCTGGCCGCCACCACGGGCTTTCTGCTGCAGAGCGCGGTACGGCATACGCCCGTGATTCTCGACGGAGTGGTCTCGGCGGCGTGTGCCCTGGTGGCGCAGCGGGTCGCCTTCCGTGCGCCCGACTGGTGGCTCGCGGGCCAGGCCAGCGGCGAGCCCGCCCAGGCGAAGGCGCTCGACCGTATGGCCATCGAGCCGCTCCTCGACCACGGGGTGTCGGTCGGCGAGGGTACGGGGGCGCTGCTGGCGCTGCCGCTTGTGCAGGCCGCTGCCGCGTTGGCGGCGGAGCTGCCGGAGGTTGACGGCAAGGCCGAGTAGGCCCTGCCGGCCCGGGCTTACGGCGGACACGTCTCGCCCGGGCGGGCCCAACGCCCGATGTGCCGTGCGTCGTGGGCTGTGCCCACCCTCCCCCATTGCCTTAAGGGCATGGGAGGTACCCCCATCGCCTGGGGGCACCTCCCAGCGTTAACTGGGGGAGGAACGATTGCCCACAGCAGTGCCATCAACCTCCGTCCGGTCTGCCGCCGAGCCAGTCCTGGAGCCGGCGGCCGGGACCCGCCCAGCGGCGGTCGTGGCGGTACGCGCGCAGGCCGGCCCTGGCCCGGGCGCGGGGCCGTCGGGCGTAGAACCGCTTCGCCCACGGCGAGCCGGGCCGGGCCAGCCGGATCGCGCCGAACAGCGCCACCAGCGGCACCACCGTGCCGAGCACCGCCACCCTGGGCTTGCCCTTGCCGAGGGCGACGAGGGCGAGGAAGAAGTTCATCGCGGCGTTGATGACGACGATGCCGCGGTTCTGCCGTTCCTCGGGCGTCAGGTCGTTCACGCCGAACGGCAGGAAGCCGCCGAGCACCAGCGCCACCAGGGCCGTCGTGAGGACGACGACCTCGACGCTCATGCGGCCCTTCTCGCTCCAGTAGACGTCGTCGAGATGGAGGATCAGCGCGAACTCGTCGAGGACCAGGCCCGCGCCGATCCCGAAGAGCACCGCCGAGAGCAGAGCTCCGACGTCGTGTGCGCCGGTGGCCACGGCACCGAAACCGCCGATGACCGTCAGCACGACGCCGGGCACGACGTGGTGGATGTGCACTGCGCCCGTACTGACGTTGCGGAAGGGGCCCTTGCCCGCCCGGATCATCCGCGTGATCATCCGGACGGCGAGAAAGGTCCCGACGAACGCGAGCAGCGCGAGCAGCAGCGGCAGTTTGCCGGGCTCGACGACGTTCCGGTACCACCATTGCCCCATATACGTAATTTAGTGGCGGTTCGGGAGACGAGCCCGCGAAGTGCCGCCGCCCGGTGCCCGGTTAACCTGCGCCAATGTCCGAGACCTCGCCCTCACCCGCCCCCGGCCCGGCAGGCCTCCGCTTCGCCTTCGGCACGCTGACCGCGCTCCCCGTCCGCGTCCCCCGGTGGGACCGTGAGGCGGCCCGTGCCGGGATGCTCTGGGCCCCGGTCGCGGGCCTGGTCATAGGCCTGTTCGCCGCGGCCGTCGGCGGCGCCCTGCTGCTTGTGGGCTCGGGCCCGCTGCTCGCCGCCGCGGCCACCGCCGCCGTACCGGCCGTGCTCACCCGCGGCCTGCATCTCGACGGCCTCGCGGACACCGCGGACGGCCTGGGCAGCGGCAGGCCCGCCGAGGACGCGCTGCGGATCATGAAGCAGTCGGACATCGGCCCCTTCGGCGTCATCACGCTGGTCTTGGTACTGCTCGCCCAGGTGGCGGTGCTCTTCCAGGCGTACGAGGCCTCGTGGGCCCGCGGCGCCGTCGCGGCCGCCGTCTCGGCGACCGCAGCCCGGCTCGCCCTCACGCTGGCCGCGCGCACGGGCGTCCCCGCGGCCCGCCCCGACGGCCTGGGCGCCGCTGTCGCGGCGACGGTGCCCGTGCGCGCGGCGCTCCTCGTGACGGCCACCGTCGTCTGCGCGGCCGCGGGCGCCGGCGCGCTCTTCGGGGCGCCCGCCGCAATCCGGGGTGCCGTCGCGGTGCTCTTCGCGTGCGCCGCCGCCGAACTGCTGCTGCGTCACTGCACCCGTCGCCTCGGCGGAGTGACGGGCGACGTCTTCGGCGCGCTGGCGGAGACCGCGGCGACAGCCGCGCTGCTGGTGTTCGCGCTGGGATGACCCCGGTCTGCCGGAGCATGCACCACACTCCTACGGCCCCCGGCCTCGCGATCGATCACAGGACGAACCTGCGAAAATGAGGCTGTCGAAACAGTGAACTCCGCCCCAACGGAACCGGACGCCCGGCACCGTGCGTTTCTCAGACCACACCAGCACCGGGCGTGTGGATGACGCGGGCACCACAGCCGGATGAACACGCGCGGGCATGAGCGAACGGCGACCCCGCGCGTAGGCTCACTTCCGGCACTCTTCCGGCCCGGCGAAGCGGCTCCCCGGGGTCGCTTGGCGCCGCGCCCGGTCGAACCACCCCTCTCGACCTCACACAACGGAAGCGAGACATCACCACCGTGACTGCTCTGACTCTCAGCACCGCGGCCGCGTCCGGCCTGCGCGCCGACGCGATCGTCGTCGGTGTCGCAAAGGGCGCGAAGGGCCCGGTCGTCGCACCCGGCGCCGAGGCCGTCGACAAGGCGTACGACGGCAAGCTCGCGTCCGTCCTGGAGACCCTCGGCGCCTCCGGCGGCGAGGGTGAGGTGACGAAGCTGCCCGCACCCTCCGGCTTCAAGGCGCCGGTCGTGGTGGCGGTCGGCCTCGGCGCGGTCCCGGACAACGGCGACCAGGGCGAGAAGGGCGACGCGTACGCCCCGGAGACGCTGCGCCGTGCCGCGGGCGCCGCCGCGCGCGCGCTGGCCGGTTCGAAGAAGGCCGCGTTCGCGCTCCCCCTCGAGGACGCCGAAGGCCTCGCCGCCGTCGCCGAAGGCGCCCTGCTCGGCGCGTACGCCTTCGACGCGTACAAGGAGAACGGCCAGAACGGCAGGAACGCGAAGAACGGCAAGGCCCCGCTCGCCGAGGTCGCCCTGCTCGGCGCCAAGCCGCGCGACAAGGCGCACCGGGCGGCGGTCGAGCGCGCCACCGCCGTGACCGAGGAGCTCAACCGCGCCCGCGACCTGGTCAACACGCCGCCGAACGACCTCAACCCCGAGGCCTTCGCCGCCGTCGCCACGGCAGCGGCCAAGGAGCACGGCATCAAGGTTCAGGTGCTCGACGAGAAGGCGCTCGCCAAGGGCGGATACGGCGGCATCCTCGGCGTCGGCGCCGGCTCCGCCGCCCCGCCGCGCCTGGTCAAGCTGTCGTACACGCACTCCAAGGCGAAGAAGCACCTCGCCTATGTCGGCAAGGGCATCACGTACGACTCGGGCGGCATCTCCCTCAAGCCGGCCGGTCACAACGAGACGATGAAGTGCGACATGAGCGGTGCCGCCGCGGTGTTCGCCGCGGTCGTCGCCGCCGCCCGCCTCGGTCTCGAGGTCAACGTCACCGGCTGGCTGGCGCTCGCCGAGAACATGCCGTCCGGCTCCGCGACCCGCCCGGGCGACGTGCTGCGCATGTACAGCGGCAAGACGGTGGAGGTGCTCAACACCGACGCCGAGGGCCGGCTCGTGCTGGCCGACGCGCTCGCCAAGGCCTCCGAGGAGAAGCCGGACGCGATCATCGACGTGGCGACGCTGACCGGCGCGATGGTGCTGGCGCTCGGCAACCGCACCTTCGGCGTCATGGCCAACGACGACGCCTTCCGTACGGCGGTGCACGAGACGGCGGAGGAGGCCGGCGAGGCGTCCTGGCCGATGCCGCTGCCGTCGGACCTGCGCAAGGGCATGGACTCGTCGACCGCCGACATCGCCAACATGGGCGAGCGGATGGGCGGCGGCCTGGTCGCAGGCCTGTTCCTGAAGGAGTTCGTGGGCGAGGGCATCACCTGGGCGCACCTCGACATCGCGGGCCCGGCCTTCAACGAGCAGGGTCCCTTCGGTTACACGCCGAAGGGCGGCACGGGCTCGGCTGTCCGCACGCTGGTGCGGCTGGCTGAGCGCACCGCGGCGGGCGACCTCGGCTGACGCGGCGCACCGGGCGCGCGGTGTATGCCGCGCGCCCCGGTCGGGTCGTGCGGCGCGTCCCGCAACGCGTCGGCGGGCCGTACTCACCGACCTGCCCCCGCCCCCGTGAGGCCGGGATGAGCCATCTCACACACCGGCCCGGCGTCCCTCCTGCGCCGGAAGGGTGCGAAGATGGGTTCTCGGCAGGACAGGGCCCCCACCACAGGGCCGAAGAAAGAGCGGCCGAACACCAGCCGACCGGCCGGTCGACCCCCGGTGAAGGGGACCGGCGCCGGCGCACATGCATGGAGGACGTGACGTGGCGAACGACGCCAGCACCGTTTTCGACCTAGTGATCCTCGGCGGTGGTAGCGGCGGTTACGCCGCGGCTCTGCGCGCCTCTCAGCTGGGCCTGGACGTCGCCCTGATCGAGAAGAACAAGCTCGGCGGCACCTGCCTGCACAACGGCTGCATCCCGACGAAGGCGCTGCTGCACGCCGGCGAGATCGCCGACCAGGCGCGCGAGGCCGACCAGTTCGGTGTCCTGGCCAGCTTCGAGGGCATCGACATCAAGGGCGTCCACAAGTACAAGGACGACGTGATCGCGGGCCTCTACAAGGGTCTGCAGGGCCTGGTCGCCTCCCGCAAGGTGACCTACATCGAGGGTGAGGGCCGCCTGTCGTCCGCCACCTCCGTGGACGTGAACGGCCAGCGCATCCAGGGCCGCCACATCCTGCTGGCGACCGGCTCCGTGCCGAAGTCGCTGCCGGGTCTGGAGATCGACGGCAACCGCATCATCTCCTCGGACCACGCGCTGGTCCTGGACCGCGTCCCGCAGTCCGCGATCATCCTGGGCGGCGGCGTCATCGGCGTCGAGTTCGCCTCGGCGTGGAAGTCCTTCGGCACCGACGTGACGGTCGTCGAGGGACTGAAGCACCTCGTCCCGGTCGAGGACGAGAACAGCTCGAAGCTTCTTGAGCGCGCCTTCCGCAAGCGCGGCATCAAGTTCAACCTCGGCACCTTCTTCGAGAAGGCCGAGTACACGCAGGACGGCGTCCGCGTGACCCTCGCCGACGGCAAGACCTTCGAGGCCGAGGTGCTGCTCGTCGCCATCGGCCGCGGCCCGGTCTCCCAGGGCCTGGGCTACGAGGAGGTCGGCGTCGCGATGGACCGCGGCTACGTCCTCGTCGACGAGTACATGCAGACCAACATCCCCACCATCTCCGCCGTGGGCGACCTCGTCCCGACCCTGCAGCTCGCGCACGTCGGCTTCGCCGAGGGCATCCTGGTGGCGGAGCGGCTGGCCGGTCTCAAGGCCGTGCCGATCGACTACGACGGTGTGCCGCGGGTGACGTACTGCCACCCCGAGGTCGCCTCCGTGGGCATCACCGAGGCCAAGGCCAAGGAGATCTACGGCGCGGACAAGGTCGTCGCTCTGAAGTACAACCTCGCGGGCAACGGCAAGAGCAAGATCCTCAAGACCGCGGGCGAGATCAAGCTCGTCCAGGTCAAGGACGGTGCCGTGGTCGGCGTCCACATGGTCGGCGACCGCATGGGCGAGCAGGTCGGCGAGGCCCAGCTGGTCTACAACTGGGAGGCGCTGCCCGCCGAGGTCGCGCAGCTCATCCACGCCCACCCGACGCAGAACGAGGCGCTCGGCGAGGCTCACCTGGCCCTCGCGGGCAAGCCGCTCCACTCTCACGACTGACCTTCAGTCACCGAGTCGCCTCATCAGGGCGCGACGACCACAGACTTCCGCAATTTCGTAAGGAGCAACCGAAACCATGGCGGTTTCCGTATCCCTTCCGGCGCTCGGTGAGAGCGTCACCGAGGGCACTGTCACCCGCTGGCTGAAGGCCGAGGGCGAGCGCGTCGAGCTCGACGAGCCGCTGCTCGAGGTGTCGACCGACAAGGTCGACACCGAGATCCCGTCGCCCGCCGCCGGTGTGCTGGCCTCCATCAAGGTCGCCGAGGACGAGACGGTCGAGGTCGGCGCCGAACTCGCCGTCATCGACGACGGCACAGGCGCGCCCGCTGTCGCCCCGGCTCCGGCCGCCGCCGAGGCCCCGGCTCCGGCCGCCCCGGCCCCGGTCGCCGAGGCCCCCGCCCCGGCTCCGGCCGCCCCCGCTGCCCCGGCCGCCCCCGCTGCCCCGGCCGCCCCGGCCGGTGGCGCCGCTGCCGGTACCGACGTCGTCCTGCCCGCGCTGGGCGAGTCGGTCACCGAGGGCACCGTCACCCGCTGGCTCAAGGAGGTCGGCGACTCGGTCGAGACCGACGAGCCGCTGCTCGAGGTCTCCACCGACAAGGTCGACACCGAGATCCCGGCCCCGACGTCCGGCGTTCTGCTGGAGATCGTCGTCGGTGAGGACGAGACGGCCGAGGTCGGCGCCAAGCTCGCCGTCATCGGTGCCCCGGGTGCCGCTCCGGCGGCCGCCCCGGCTCCGGCTCCGGCCGCCCCGGCCGCCGCGCCCGCCCCGGCCCCGGCTGCGCCTGCCGCTCCGGCTGCCCCTGCGGCTCCCGCCGCTCCGGCCGCCCCGGCCGCTCCCGCTCCGGCTCCGGTCCAGGCCGCTGCTCCGGCTCCCGCGCCGGCCGCTCCGGCTCCGGTGACCCCGGCTCCAGTCCCGGCTCCGACGGCGCCCGTGGACGAGGGCGCGTACGTGACCCCGCTGGTGCGCAAGCTCGCCGCCGAGCACGGCGTCGACCTGTCCACCGTCAAGGGCACCGGCGTCGGCGGCCGCATCCGCAAGCAGGACGTCATCGCCGCCGCCGAGGCCGCGAAGGCCGCCGCCGCTGCTCCGGCTCCGGCCGCCGCAGCCCCGGCCGCCGCCAAGAAGGCCCCGGCCCTCGAGGTGTCCCCGCTGCGCGGTCAGACGGTCAAGATGACCCGCATGCGCAAGGTCATCGGCGACAACATGATGAAGGCGCTGCACTCGCAGGCCCAGCTGACCTCGGTCGTCGAGGTCGACGTCACCAAGCTGATGCGGCTGCGCGCCGCGGCGAAGGACTCCTTCGCCGCCCGCGAGGGCGTGAAGCTCTCCCCGATGCCGTTCTACGTCAAGGCGGCGGCCCAGGCGCTGAAGGCCCACCCGGTCATCAACGCCCGGATCAACGAGGACGAGGGCACCATCACGTACTTCGACTCGGAGAACATCGGCATTGCCGTGGACTCCGAGAAGGGCCTGATGACGCCGGTCATCAAGGGTGCGGGCGACCTGAACATCGCCGGTATCGCCAAGAAGACCGCGGAGCTGGCCGGTGCCGTCCGGGCCAACAAGATCACGCCGGACGACCTCGCCGGCGCGACCTTCACGATCAGCAACACCGGCTCGCGCGGTGCGCTGTTCGACACGGTCATCGTGCCGCCGAACCAGGTCGCGATCCTGGGCATCGGCGCCACCGTCAAGCGTCCGGCCGTCATCGAGACCGCTGAGGGCACCGTCATCGGCGTCCGCGACATGACGTACCTGTCGCTCTCCTACGACCACCGTCTGGTGGACGGCGCGGACGCCGCCCGCTACCTGACCGCGGTCAAGGCGATCCTGGAGGCCGGCGAGTTCGAGGTCGAGCTCGGTCTCTGACGGCGGTGACGAGGCTGTAAGCCTCGCCACACCTGCGCGAACGCCCCCGCCCGGAGCATTTCCGGGCGGGGGCGCCGCCGTATTGTCTAGACGTCAGCCGTCACCGACGTCTGCCGTCGCCAGACGTCAACGCCCTTGGGGTCGCCCGCCACCCGGACGGCACCCTGCCGAAGGAGCACCGCATGACCGCGCCCGTCGTCCACTCGCTGCGCGAACAGATCCGCGAGCACATCGTGGAGGGGATCGTCAGCGGGCGCTGGAAGCCGGGCGAGCGGATCGTGGAGCGACGGATCGCGACGGAGCTGGCGGTCAGCCAGACGCCCGTACGGGAGGCGCTGCGCGAGCTGGAGAGCCTGCGGCTGATCGAGTCGGCGCCCAACAAGGGCGTACGGGTGCGGAATCTGACCGCCGCAGACCTGGAGGAGAGCTACCCCGTGCGGGCCGGACTCGAGGCGATCGCCGCGGAGCTGGCGGCCGAGCGGCTCGCCGAGGACTGCTCGGCGCTCGAGCCGCATGTGGCGGCGCTCTACGACGCGGACCGCATCTCCGACGGGACGGCGCAGGTGCGGCACACGGTGGCGTTCCACCGGGAGATGGTGCGGGCGGCCGGTAACTCCGTGCTGCTGCACACGTGGGAGGGGCTCGGCATCGAGGTCTTCACGGCCCTCTCCATCCGCTGGCTGGGGACGGTGCAGCAGTCGTACGCGGAGGAGCACGAGGCCCTGGTCGAGGCCTTCCGCCGCCGGGACCCGCGCATCGCGGACCTGGTGAAGGCCCACGTCCTGGGCTGCGCGCCGCGCGCGTAGCCCGCACCCCGCTGTGGGCAGTCGTTCCGCTTGGGCGGAACGCATGCCCACAGGCAGGGGCGGGCGGCGGCCCACAGCGGAGCGACTCGCCGCTCAGAAGTGGGGCGCCACCTGCGAAAACAAGGCACCCCGTGCCTGTCGCCAAGGCACCCCGTGCCGACTTTTCCGATCGAGACAAGAAATACACGCTCACCCTTTGATCGATCATCGATCAGGGGCTTACAGTCATCGACGGGCTTTCACCAGAGCCCTCCGCCCTGTCCTGCCAAAGACCAAGGGCACCCCCGAACCCTTACCGACAAGGGAACCCCCTTCGTACTACGGAAGGCGGCGCAATGACCGACCCCACCGCAATCCAGCCGAGCGAGCTCGACCAGCTCCCGGACCGGGACCCGGAGGAGACCGCCGAGTGGCAGGCCTCCCTGGACGCCGTCGCCCGGGAGGCGGGCCCGCACCGTGCCGCGTACCTGATGCGCCGCACCCTGGAGCGCGCTGAGGGCGCCGGTCTGGCGCTGCCCAAGCTGCTCGAGACCGACTACGTCAACACCATCCCCACCGCCGCCGAGCCCACCGTGGACGGCGACGAGGAGATGGAGCAGCGAATCACCGCGTGGAACCGCTGGAACGCGGCCGCGATGGTCACCCGCGGTTCGAAATACGGCGTCGGCGGCCACATCGCCACCTTCGCCTCCGCCGCCTGGCTCTACGAGACGGGCTTCAACCACTTCTTCCGCGGCAAGGAGGGTGACGGCTCCGGCGACCAGCTCTACATCCAGGGCCACGCGTCGCCCGGCATCTACGCCCGCGCGTTCCTCGACGGCCGGCTGACCGAGGAGCACCTCGACAACTTCCGTCGCGAGGCGGGCGGCAACGGCCTGCCCTCCTACCCGCACCCGCGCCGCCTCCCCTGGCTCTGGGAGTTCCCCACCGTCTCCATGGGCCTCGGCCCGCTCTCCGCGATCTACCAGGCGCGCTTCAACCGCTACCTGACCAACCGCGGCATCAAGGACGTCTCCGCCTCGCACGTGTGGGCGTTCCTCGGCGACGGCGAGATGGACGAGCCCGAGTCGACGGCGGCACTCGCGCTGGCCGCCCGCGAGGGCCTGGACAACCTGACCTTCGTCATCAACTGCAACCTGCAGCGCCTCGACGGTCCGGTCCGCGCCAACTTCAAGATCGTGCAGGAGCTGGAGGCCCAGTTCCGCGGCGCCGGCTGGAACGTCGTCAAGACGCTGTGGGGCAACGCCTGGGACGAGCTGTTCCAGCTCGACACCACCGGCGCCCTGGTCCGCCGCCTGCGCGAGGTCCCGGACGCCCAGGTGCAGACGTACCAGACCCGCGACGCCGCCTACATCCGCCAGGACTTCTTCGGCGCCGACCCCGCGCTCGCCGAGATGGCGAAGCTGCTGAGCGACGACAAGATCCTCGAGTGCTTCCACCTCTCCCGCGGCGGCCACGAGCCGCGCAAGGTGTACGCGGCGTACAAGGCGGCCGTCGAGCACAAGGGCGCCCCGACCGTGATCCTCGCCCAGACGGTGAAGGGCCACACCCTCGGTGAGGGCTTCGCGTCCAAGAACGCCAACCACCAGATGAAGAAGCTGACGGTGGACGAGTTCAAGGCGATGCGCGACCTGCTCGACCTGCCCATCGCCGACAGCGCCTTCGAGGGCGGCCAGGTGCCCTACGGCCACCCGGGCGCCGAATCGCCCGAGGTCCGCTACCTCCAGGAGCGCCGCGCGGCCCTCGGCGGCCCGGCCCCGGCCCGCCGCGTGCACCCCGTCGCCCCGCTGCCCGCCCCCGCCGACAAGGCCTTCGCGGCCTTCGACAAGGGCTCCGGCAGCCAGTCCGTCGCCACCACCATGGCCTTCGTACGCCTGGTCAAGGACCTGGTCCGCGACAAGGAGACCGGCAAGCGCTGGGTGCCGATCGTCCCGGATGAGGCGCGCACCTTCGGCATGGAGAGCCTCTTCCCGTCCCTCGGCATCTACTCGCCGAAGGGCCAGACGTACGAGCCGGTCGACCGCGACCAGCTGATGTACTACAAGGAGGCCAAGGACGGCCAGATCCTCAACGAGGGGATCACCGAGGCCGGTTCGATGGCGGACTTCATCGCCGCCGCCACGTCCTACGCGACGCACGGCGAGACGATGATCCCCTTCTACATCTTCTACTCGATGTTCGGCTGGCAGCGGACCGCCGACCAGATGTGGCAGCTCGGCGACCAGCTCGGCAAGGGCTTCCTCGTCGGCGCCACGGCCGGCCGTACGACGCTCACGGGTGAGGGCCTGCAGCACGCGGACGGCCACTCGCCGGTGATCGCCGCGACGAACCCGGCGGCACTGACGTACGACCCGGCGTTCGCGTACGAGATCGGCGCGATCGTCAAGGAGGGTCTGCGCCGGATGTACGGCGAGGCCGAGCCGGGCGAGGACCAGGACGTCTTCTACTACCTGACCGTCTACAACGAGCCGATGCCGCAGCCCGCGAAGCCCGCGGGCGTCGACGAGGGCATCGTGCGCGGCCTGTACCGGTTCAACACCGCCGAGTCCGCCGGGCTCACGGTGCCCGCCAACGCCCCGCGCATCCAGCTGCTAGGCTCCGGCACCGCGATCCACTGGGCGCTCGAGGCGCAGAAGCTGCTCGCCGAGGAGTGGGGCGTGGCGGCCGACGTGTGGTCCGCGACCTCGTGGAGCGAGCTGCGGCGCGACGCGCTGGAGGCCGACGAGGCGCTGCTGCAGGGCGAGGAGCGCGTCCCGTACGTCCGCCAGGCACTGCAGGGCGCCGAGGGCCCCGTCCTCGCGGTCAGCGACTACATGCGCCAGGTCCCGGACCAGATCGCACAGTGGGTCGAGCAGGACTACTCCTCGCTGGGCGCGGACGGCTTCGGCCTCTCCGACACCCGCGACGCCGCCCGCCGCCACTTCGGCATCGACGCCCAGTCGATCGTCGCGGCGGCCCTGGGCCGGCTGGCCCGCCGGGGCGAGGTGCCCGCTTCCGCGGTGAAGGAAGCGCGCGAGAAGTACGGCCTGTAGCCACTGCCTCTCCCCGCGACGGTGCCCCTGTCCCCGGTCCCACGCCGGGGACGGGGGCACCGTCCTCGTTGGGTGGGGCACCGTTCCCGTTCCGCCGGCGGGCAGACGGCGTCGGCGCGGAGCTGGGCATCATGTGCGCATGCGTGCTGCACGGCTCATCAAACTGGTGTTGCTCCTCCAGTCCCGCCACTCGATGACCGCGGCCGAGCTGGCCCGTGAGCTCGAGGTGTCCGAGCGGACCGTCACCCGCGATGTCCAGGCCCTGTCGGAGGCGGGTGTCCCGGTCTACGCGAACCGGGGAAGGGTGGGCGGCTACCGCCTCATGGGCGGTTACCGCACACGGCTGACCGGCCTGGCACGCAGCGAGGCCGAGGCCCTGTTCCTGTCCGGCCTTCCGGGCGCACTGCGGGAGATGGGCCTGGAGGACGCGGCGTCGGCCGCCCGCCTGAAGGTGTCCGCGGCCCTGCTCCCGTCCCTCCGCGACGCCTCCCGCACGGCGGCCCAGCGGTTCCACCTCGACGCGCCCGCATGGTTCAAGGAGCCGCAGACGCCCGAGCTGCTGCCGGAGGTCGCCGACGCGGTGTGGGACGACCGCTGCCTCAGGGCCCGCTACCGCCGTGGCGACACCGACGTGGAGCGGGAGCTCGAACCGTACGGCCTCGTCCTGAAGGCGGGCACCTGGTACCTGTGCGCCCGCATACGCCCCGACTCCGGCACCAGCACCAGCACCAGCACCAGCACCGAATCGTTCCGGGTGTACCGCCTCGACCGCTTCACGGCGGTGACGACCGCCGAGCAGCGCTTCGAGCGGGACGAAACTTTCGATCTGCCCGCCTTCTGGGACGAGCGTGCCGCGCAGTTCGCCCGCTCGATCCTGCGCTCGAAGGTCGTCGTACGGCTGACCGAGCCAGGCGCCCGGCAGCTGCCGCACGTCACCGACCCCACCGCCGCCCGTGAGGCCCTGGAGGCCGCCGGTGAGCCGGACGGGCAGGGCCGGATCACCGTCGCCCTGCCCGTCGAGTCGGAGGAGGTGGCCCATAGCCAGCTCCTGGCACTGGGGCCGGAGGCGGAGGTGCTGGAGCCCACCGGCCTGCGTGAGCGGTTCGCAGAGACGGCGGCCAGGATGCACCGGCTCTACCGGTGATCCTTGCCGGCAGTCCTCTACCGGTGATCCTCCGCCGGTGCCGGAAGCCCTACCGGTAGTCCTCCGCCGGAGCATCCGTCCCGCCGTACACGACCTCCTCGAAGTACGCCCACGCGTCCGGCCGGGAGCCGTCGGTGTCCGTGAAGCCGTACTCCTGGGCGAGCTGCCCGCTGGACAGCGACCGCCCGTTCCAGCGCTGCCTGTCCGGGTCGGCGGCCAGCGCCACGACGGCCCTGCCGATGTAGACGGGAGACTCGGCGATGGCGAACTCCGGGATCTTCGCGACGGCGTCGCGCCAGGTGTTCTCGGTGACGCCGAACCCGTCGAGCATCTGCTCGGAGCGCAGGAAACCGGGAGTGAGGGAGACCGCCGTACCGCCGAGGTCCTTCAGCTCCTCGCCGAGGCAGAAGGCCATCCGGATGGGGGCGTTCTTGGCGAGGTCGTAGTAGAAGTTCTCGCGGTAGCGCCTGTTGGACTCGGCGGTGCCGTCGGTGACCTCCACGACCAGTCCGCCGGGGTTCCGCACCAGCAGGGGCAGGGCCAGGCTGCTGGTGACGATGTGCGTACGGACGCCGAGTTCGAGCATCCGCATGCCCCTGTCGAGGGCGTACTCCCACATCTTCGGCTTGGTCTCCAGGACCTCCCCCACCAGGTGCTCCCCGCCCCAGACGTCGTTGACCAGGATGTCCAGGCGCCCCTGCTCCCGGTCGATGCGTTCGACGAGCGCTCGTACCTGCTCCGGCTCCAGATGATCCGTGGGTACGGCGACGCCCGCCCCTGCCCGGCCCGCGGCCGCATCGACGAGCTCCGCGGTCTCCTCGATGGTCTCGGTGGTGCGGCCGACCTCGCTGGCCTTCTCCCGCGTGGTACGGCCCGTCACGTACACGGTGGCCCCGGCGCGTCCCAGCTCCACTGCCATGGCTCGCCCGGCACCGCGCGTGGCGCCCGCGACCAGGGCGATCTTTCCCTCGAGTGGCTTTGCATTCTCCATGCGACGAGCGTCCCGTGTAATGCCGACATCTTCTGTCAGGCTTTCCGAAGCACACTGCGCGCCAGGTCTGTCGCGTTGCCCGCCGGCTTCTCAACGCCCAATGCACGCATAACGGAACAGCCGCATCCGTCCCACTCCGCGTGCATCGCCCCTCCCCAGGGCCGATGCTGGTGGCGTGATGGACGAGACGGAGTTCTGGGAGATCGTGGACAGCACCCGCGAGGCGGCCGGGGGCGACCCCGAGGACCACGCCGAGTTGCTCGTCGAAAGACTGCTGCAGTCGGATCCGGACGCCGTACTGGACTTCGCCCGGCACTTCGAGTCCCGCTACAACCGCGCCTACCGCTGGGACCTGTGGGGCGCAGCCTGGGTCCTGCTCGACGGTGCGAGCGACGATGCCTTCGACTACTTCCGCTGCTGGCTGATCGGCCAGGGCCGCGACGTCTTCGAAGGCGCCATGCACGACCCCGACTCGCTCGCCGGCCTTCTCGAGGAGTTCGACGAGGAGATCGACGGGGACGGCGAGGAGCTCGGCTACGCGGCGGACGAGGCGTACGAGGAACTCACCGGCACCGTCGCCCCCGACCTCGGCATCCCGCCGGCGCCGCCGGAGCCCGAGGGCACACCGGTCGACTTCGAGAACAAGGCGGTGCTGGCGGAGCGGTATCCGAAGCTGTGGGAGCGGTTCGGGTCGTAGCGGCGGCGCGAAGGCCCACCGTCCGGACTACGCCGCGGCCCGGCCCCACTGCTCGGCATCCGGCGCGCCGGTCGCGTGCGGGTCGGCGAAGTGGTGCGGCGGAGCCGCGTTGGCCCGGTCGAGGGCGGAGGCGGTGGCGGCGGTGGGCCCCACGACGACGGACGCGGCGACGCAGAGGACGGTCCACGGGCCGCGGAGCATCGCGCTCGGCCAGGACGTCTGCGCCGGGGAGTCGTCGATCTTCTCGTGCTCCTTCATGATCTCCACCTCCGGTTCGGTGCGTTCACGCTAGGGCGCTCGCCTCAGCGGAAGCTGTGCGCCCGATACGGCGTGCCTGTGTTGTTCTGGGCAGGTGTTCCGCGCTACGGGCGGCGGCCCTCCATACGCGCCGCCGCGTCCCGGATCGACGGCAGCTGTGCCATCAGGGCCTCCCCAGGGCATTCGGTCAGGTTGCCGTCGGTGTGGCCGGACACGGCATGGAAGCGGGCGCGCGTGCCCGCGGGGTACTTGCTCAGGTTGTTGGTGGACACCAGGTCCACCTGGCCGCGCGGGTCGATGCCGGACAGGCCGAGTTTCCAGGCGGCGATCGCCGCGATGGCGTCGGTCATGACCTTCGGTACGTCCGTCCCGGCGGTGAACGTACCGATCGCGGCGACGCCCACCGTCCGCTCGTTGAACCCCTGGGTGTGCGCCCCGACGACGGGCTGATCGGCGCCGCCGGCGCGGCCCTCGTAGATGGTGCCGCAGCGGTCGACGAGGAAGTTGTAGCCGATGTCGTCCCAGTGCCGAGCACCGGCCTGGCCCGTGTACATGTCACGTATGGTGCGCGGGGCGTCGGCGCAGTCGTAGTCGTTCGGTGTGTCGGTGTGATGCACGAACACCGCCGTGACGCGGTCGGCGAAGCGGGGTGGCGGGCGGCTGTACGCCTCCTGTCCGCTCTGGCCCAGCCACTGCGCCCTGGGGATGATCTGCGGCTTCGGGGCGGTCCACGCCGCGCCCTGCGCCGTCTTGGGGCGTGCCGTCTGGGTCCGCCCGGGCGATGCGGAGTGCCCGCCGACGCCCACCGCGCAGAGCACGAGGAGCGCGAAGGCCACGGCACCGGGCACGCAGCACAGCACGATGCGAAGGACACGCATGTCCCACACTCTCCGCCGCCAGGACCGCCGGCGACATGCGGTGTAAGCCACACGGGTGAGCTGGGGCCGATCCGAGGCGAGGGCGGCCTCAGCGACCGCCCGGCGGGCGTGGGCCCGGCTCCGGGGCGATGGCCTCCGGTGCGAAGGCCTCCGGTGCGAAGGCCTCCGGTGCGAAAACGAGCATCGTCGCGTCGTCCTGGACGCTTCCGGCGAAGTGGACCAGGTCCTTCCACACCACGTCGGTCGTCATGGCCAGGTCGCCCTCGTTGAGTACGGGCAGCCGGTCGGCGAGCGGATAGAAGGCACCGGAACCGTCACGTGACTCGGTCACCCCGTCGGTGACGACGAACAGCCGGTCGCCCGGCTCCAGCGGGACGGTGAGTTCCTCGGGCGGGTCGGCGGCGATGCCTAGGCCCAGCGGCAGTCCGGCCGGCACCCGCAGTTCGGTCGCCGTACGGCCGCGCAGCAGCAGCGGGCGGGGATGGCCGCAGGAGAGAATGCGCACCGCCCGGGCGTCGTCCGTGAACTCCAGCAGCAGGGCCGTCGCGAACAGTTCCGCGTTCCCCACCTCGGCCGCGTCGACGACGAGCCTGCGGTCGAGCCGCCCTGCGACGCCGGCCAGGTGCGGCTGGTCGAGCGCGGCCTCCCGGAACGCGCCGAGCAGGGCCGCGACGGTGCCGACGGCGGCGAGGCCGTGCCCCTGCACATCACCGACCACCGCCCGTACGCCGTACGGGCCGTCACGCACCTCGAAGAGGTCTCCGCCGACCAGGGTCCCGCTCTGCGCCGCCCGGTACAGGCCGGCACAGCGCACGGGCCCCACGCGCTCGGGCAGCGGCGGCAGCACGGCGAACTGGACCGCCTCGGCGATCGAGCGCACCGATACCAGCTGGGCGTCGCGCCGACTGCGCACCCAGGCGATGGCCGCGCTGAGCAGGGCGATGAAGGCGACGGTGGCCAAGTCGATCTCGCCCGGTCGACCGAGGTCGATGGGCGGGACCTCGAGCAGGACAAGGACGATGCCGCCGAGCAGGGCCGTGATCGCGGGCCCGTACGAGAGCGCCGCCAGCGGCGGGATCGCGGCGAGCAGAAAACCGACGTCGAACGTGCGCGAGGTGACGAGACCGGCGGCGGTGAGCCCGACGAGCAGCACGAGAGGGAGCAGGCGGAGCCAGCGGGGCGGCGGCGCGCCGTGCAGCCATGTGCGCTCCTCACGGTCCTGGCGCCGAGACGCGGCCCCGCTCATCACCGCACTCCTTCCGGCCGCCCCCTTCACGCTCCTACGCCGGGGGCACGGCCGCACGCCGGGCCGCGCCCGGTCGGCCGATCACCTGAAGACCGCGCCCCATCAGCACGTCGTCCACGTACTCGCCGTCGAGGAAGAACTCGCCGGGCTGAACCCCCTCGACCACGAACCCCTCCGACTCGTAGAGCTTCCGGGCGGGGGTGTTGTGACCGAGGACGCGCAGGGTGATGCGGCGGGCGCCCTGGCGGCGTGCCTCGTCCACGGCCGCGCGGACCAGCGCACGGCCCACGCCCTGGCCGCGCGCCTCGTCGGCGACGGCGAGCCCCTCGCCGAGCGCGTCGTCGTCAGGCAGCGCGAAGCGTATGTGCGGCACAGGCATGGGGGCACTGTACGACCGGGGCCGGCCTCCGCTCCGCGGCATCCGGCGGCAGGATGGGCCCATGCAGCGATCCCGGATTGCCGTGGCCGGCTCGACCGGCCTCATCGGTACGGCGCTGGCGCGCTCGCTCACCGCGGACGGCCACGAGGTGGTACGGCTGGTGCGCCGGCCCCCTCGCTCGCCGGACGAGGTCCAGTGGGACCCCAAGCGGCAGTACGTGGACACCGCGGGCCTCGCGGGGTGCGACGCCCTGGTGAACCTGGCGGGCGCCGGGATCGGCGCCCACCGCTGGACAGAGGCGTACAAGCGAGAGATCCGCGACAGCCGGGTCCTCGGTACCGCGGCGCTCGCCGACGCGGTCGCCTCCCTGGACGAGCCGCCGCGCGTGTTCCTGTCCGCCAGCGCGATCGGCTTCTACGGCGACACGGGCGAACGCCCGGTGGACGAGAGCGCCCCTCCGGGCGAGGGGTTCCTGCCCTCGATGGCCGTCGAGTGGGAGGAGGCCGCGGCCGCCGCCGAGGAGGCGGGCGTCCGCACTGTGTTCGCACGAACCGGCCTGGTGGTGGCGCGCGGGGGCGGCGCGTGGGGGCGGCTGTTCCCGCTCTTCAGGGCCGGTCTTGGTGGGCGTCTGGGCGACGGGCGGCAGTACTGGAGCTTCATCGCGCTGCACGACGAGGTGGCCGCGCTGCGGCATCTGCTGGACACGGAGGAACTGTCCGGGCCGGTCAATCTGACGGCGCCGCATCCGGTCACCAACCGTGAGGTGACCGCGGCGATGGGGCGCGTCCTGCACCGGCCGGCCGTGTTCCCCGTACCGGCGCCGGTGCTGCGGGCCGTCCTCGGGGAACTGGCCCGCGAGGTGCTGACCAGCCAGCGGGTGCTTCCGGCCCGGCTCCTGGAGTCGGGATTCGCCTTCGCGTTCCCACGGATCGAAGACGCGGTACGCGCGGCGCTGACCTGAGAACGGAACCGACACACCACCGGCATTGGCCAATGCTCGACCCGAACTCCTGCATTCCGGGCCGCTGTTGGGGGCATGAGGTCTCCACAAGTCGCCCAACTCGGGAGGGGCACGTGCTTGAGCCGGCGCACTCTGCGGACGTCGTCATCGTGGGAGCCGGAGTCGCGGGACTCGCGGCCGCGCACCACCTGACCAGGGCCGGTGTAACGACCGTGGTCCTGGAGGCCGCCCCTTACGCGGGCGGCCGTATGTCGACCGAGAAGGTCGACGGCTTCCGACTCGACCGGATCGGCCAGTTGCTGTTCACCTCGTATTCCGAACTGCGCCGCACTCCGGGACTCGACGCACTCGTCCTCCGCCCCTTCTCGCCAGGGGTGCTGGTGCACAGCGACGGTCGTCACCATCGCGCCGAACCGCCGGCGGCGGCCTGGAGCACAAGGGGCGCAAGGAGCGGCGCAAGGGGCGCACTCATCGGGGCGCGCGCGCTCGCAAGTGCCCCTCGCGCTCCCCGCACCGGACGCCCGGCCACCCCCCTCGGAGGCGCCCTGGACCAGGCCCGGCTCTCCGCGGCCCTCGGGCGCCTCGCGGTCACCCCGGTGGAGCGGTTACTGACCCGCCGTGAGCTCCCCGCCGCCCAGGCGCTGGCCACGCGCGGCCTGCCGTCCCGCACCGTCGACGGCTTTCTGCGCCCCCTGCTCTCGGCCCTGCTGAGCGACCCCGGCCTGACGACGTCGAGCCGGTGTGCGGATCTCGCGCTGCACGCCTTCGCCCGCGGCCGCCTGTGCCTGCCGGAGGGTGGCGCGGACGCCCTGCCGGAACTCCTGGCGGCCACGCTGCCCCCGGGCACGGTACGCACCGGCGTACGCGTCACGGAGGTGTCCACCACCTCGGTGACGACGGCGGACCATGGCGAAGTGAGGTGCCGTTCCGTGCTGTTGGCGACCGGCGCCCGCGCCGCGGCCGAGCTGCTGCCGGGGCTGCGCGTGCCGTCCTTCCACCCGGTGACGGTGGTGCACCACGCCACCTTGGAACCGCCGCTCGCCGAGCCCGCGTTGCTGCTCGACGCCGACCGCAGCGGCCCCGTCGCGTACACGGCGGTGGTCAGCCAGGTCGACCCGTCGCGCGCCCCGGCGGGCCGCACCCTGGTCTCGTCGACCGTCCTCGGCCCTCCCCCGCCGGACGTGGACGCCCTGGTACGCGCGCACTTGGGCGACCTGTACGGAACGTCGACCTCCGGCTGGGAGACGCTGGCCGTCCACCACGATCCGGAAGCCGTGCCCGCGATGCCCGCTCCGCACGACCTGCACCGCTCGGTACGGCTCCTGGCGGGCCTGTACGTGTGCGGCGATCACCGGGACACGAGCACGGTGCAGGGGGCGCTCCGCTCGGGCCGCCGCGCCGCACACGTCCTGGCCGGCGACCTCGGTGTGGACCTGTCGGACACCGCGGCCCCCGTCTCCAAGGCCGCGTGAGCGAAGCACACCGCACCTAGTGCCCCAACAGGCAACGTTCGCCCCGTCGCGACGCCCGGCACGCTCCCCCAAGCTCTTCGAGCAGGGGGGACCCCCACTCGCCGCACCGGCCGAAAGCCCAAGTACGTCCAGTACGAGGACTTCCGGCCGGCACTCCCCCAGCCTCCGGCCGGGGACCCCCAGAGCGGGGGCACCTCCCACGCCCTCAAGGCAGTGGGGGAGCACCGGACGCCGCTCCTTGACGGGCAAACGTTGCCTGCCGGGGCACTAGCCACAGAACCGGCCCGGCGCCCGCGCCTACCCCAGCGCCGCCACCTTGTCGCGATATCCCCGCACCGGCGCCGCATCCCGGTACGGCTCGAGGCGCCGCTCGAAGTCGCGTACGTACTCGACGGCCCGTACCGACCGCATCTCCGCGGCCTGACCCGCGGCCTCCGCGCCCAGCCTGCAGGCCTGGTCGAGTTCGCCGAGGCCGAGCCGGGCGGAGGCCAGGACCACGCGGCAGAGCAGGCGGCTGCGCGCGAACCCGGGCGGGCGCAGTTGTAGCGCCCGCTCGGCGTGCTGCGCCGCGGCCCGGTACTGCTGGAGGTCGCGGTGGCAGTGCCCGAACTCGTCCGCGAGCTGCGCCTCGTCGAAGCTGCGCGCCCAGTGCGGCACGTCGTCCCCGGCCCCGGCCGCCTCGAGTGCGCGCTCGGCCCGTACGAGGGAGGCGGTGCAGGCGCGCACCTCGCCGAGCACCGCGTGCCCGCGCGCCTCAGCGGCGTGCAGCAGCGCCTGTACGGCGGGCGGGGCGGACGTGCCGACGCCCTGCTGGGCGACCCTCGCCAGCTGTACGGCCTCGCGCCCGTGGCCCAGATACACCGCCTGACGGCTCATGGTGACCAGTACGTACGAGCCGTACGCCCGGTCCCCCGCGGCCTGGGACAGCCGCAGTGCCTGCACGAAGTACCGCTGGGCCAGGCCGTGCGCCGCGATGTCGAACGACGTCCAGCCGGCGAGGCAGGTGAGGTCGGCCGTGGCGGCGAAGAGACGACGGCCCGTCTGCTCGCCGTAGGTCGCGCGCAGCATCGGCTCGACCTCGTGCTCCAGATACCGGACGAGGGCCTGCCGTGCGTGCCCGCCGCCATAGGCGTGGTCGAGTGTGCGGAACAGCTCACCGACGGAGCGCAGCGCCGCGATGTCGCCGCTGCTCACCTTCTGTCCGGAGCCGCCCTTCTGTCCGGAGCCGCGCTCGGCGCCCGCGCCCGCCCGTCCGACGACAGGGGGCACCGGCCGGGCTCCCGGGGGCCGCCCCTGCGCGGGCACGCGCCCGTTGGGCGGCAGCGGGTCGCCGCGGCCCACGCGGTCGTCTGCGCGGCCGATCAGCCAGTCCCGGCTGGGCACCACGAGCCCCGCCGGGGTGAACGCGATCTTGCGGAGCTCCGCATGGCTGCCGGAGTCCTTGCGCCACAGACCGCTGACGATGTCGACGGCCTCCTCGGGGGTCGCCGCGAACTCCAGGCCCGCGTAGACCGGTGCGCACGCGTCGAGCCCGAGGTCCTGGGCGCTCAGCCGCCGTCCGAGGCGCCGGGTGAACACCTCGGCGATCAGCGCGGGCGTGGTGCCCCTGGGCTGCTGGCCGCGTAGCCAGCGGGTCACCGATGTCTTGTCGTACCGGAGGTCGAGCCCGTGCTCGAGACCGAGCTGGTCGACACGGCGGGCCAGGCCGGCGTTGGAGAATCCTGCCTCTGCGATGAGCGCGGCGAGCTGGCGGTTGGGGGTGCGCTGCGGAGGTCGTTCCGTCATCTGCTGTGCGGTCTCCTGCCTTCCGGGCCGCGATTCATCCCTCATGACTTCACATAAGGAACCCTCATGACATCGCAGAGGGAACTGGCGCGAATTTAGCGATCCCCGGGGCCTCTCCTGCCACCCACGACCTGCATTCATCCGATCGTGTGAGGATTGGCCGGAGGGCCTGACGGCGGGCGGCCTGAGGGGTGGACGAGGACGCGCGCCGAGGGCCGACGGTGTTCAGGCGAGGACCGACCGGAATCCCCTGCCGTACATGCCCGTACAGTGGCGTAGGGGCATATGTGCATGGTGAAGGTTTTAGGAGGCACTTGCCGTGAATGAACTGCGGTTCGTCCGTATGGGATTCGGTGCGGACGCCGTCGAGTACCAGGAGGCCTGGGACGAGCAGCGCCGTGTGCACGCCGCCCGTTTCGCCGACGAGATCCCCGACACCTGCCTGCTGCTCGAGCATCCGCCCGTGTATACGGCCGGCAGGCGCACGGCGGACAGCGAGCGCCCCCTCGACGGCACCCCGGTCATCGATGTGGACCGCGGCGGCAAGATCACCTGGCACGGCCCCGGCCAGCTGGTGGGCTATCCGATCATGAAGCTGCCCCGCCCCGTCGACGTCGTCGCCCATGTACGGCGCCTCGAGGAGGCCCTGATCCGTACGTGCGCGGACTTCGGCCTGGAGACCACCCGGGTCGAGGGCCGCAGCGGCGTGTGGGTACTCGGCGCTCCCGTGGACCAGCGCCCGGCGTTCGGCGGTCTGTCGCTCGACTTCGACCCGCGGCTGCAGGACGAGGAGTTCGACCCGCGGCTGAACGGCCCGGAGTACGCCCCGTCCAACGCCGGCCAGCGCCGCGAGGACCGCAAGGTCGCCGCCATCGGCATCCGGGTCGCCAAGGGCGTCACCATGCACGGCTTCGCGCTGAACGTGAACCCGGACAACACCTGGTTCGACCGCATCGTGCCCTGCGGCATCCGCGACGCGGGCGTGGCCTCGCTCGCGAACGAGCTGGGCCGCGACATCACCATCGCGGACGTCCTGCCGGTGGCCGAAAAGCATCTGCGCGAGGTCCTGGAGAACGCGGAGCTCAGGCCGCGCGAGATCGAGCGCACCCCGGCGTAGCCGCAGGCGGCCCGCGCCCGGGAATGGACCCCCGTTCTCGGAGGTTGCCCGGAGGCAAGGGCGTCAACAGCACGGGCGTACGCTGGTGTACGCCGAGGAATCAAAGTCGCAGGGAGCCGGACGTGTCCGCAGTCACACCCGACGGACGCAAGATGCTGCGCCTGGAGGTCCGCAACAGCCAGACCCCCATCGAGCGCAAGCCCGAGTGGATCAAGACCCGGGCGAAGATGGGCCCCGAGTACAACGCCCTGCAGAAACTCGTGAAGAGCGAGGGCCTGCACACGGTCTGCCAGGAAGCGGGCTGTCCGAACATCTACGAGTGCTGGGAAGACCGCGAGGCGACCTTCCTCATCGGCGGTGACCAGTGCACGCGGCGCTGCGACTTCTGCCAGATCGACACCGGCAAGCCCCAGGCGCTCGACCGTGACGAGCCGCGCCGCGTCGGCGAGTCGGTCGTCACGATGGACCTGAACTACGCCACGATCACCGGCGTCGCGCGCGACGACCTGGAGGACGGCGGCGCCTGGCTGTACGCGGAGACGGTGCGGCAGATTCACACCATGACCGCCGACCGCGAGGCGGGCCGCACCAAGGTCGAGCTGCTGATCCCCGACTTCAATGCGGTCCCGGAGCAGCTGGACGAGGTCTTCTCGTCCCGTCCCGAGGTGCTGGCGCACAACGTCGAGACGGTGCCGCGGATCTTCAAGCGCATCCGCCCCGGTTTCCGTTACGAGCGCTCCCTGAAGGTGATCACGGAGGCCCGCGAGGCCGGCCTGGTCACCAAGTCGAACCTGATCCTCGGCATGGGCGAGGAGCGCGCCGAGATCAGCGAGGCGCTGCAGCAGCTGCACGACGCGGGCTGCGAGCTCATCACCATTACGCAGTACCTCCGCCCGAGCGTCCGCCACCACCCGGTGGAGCGCTGGGTCAAGCCGCAGGAGTTCGTGGAGCTGAAGGAGGAGGCCGAGGAGATCGGCTTCTCCGGCGTGATGTCCGGCCCGCTGGTGCGCTCCTCGTACCGCGCCGGCCGGCTGTACCAGATGGCCGTCGAGAGGCGGGGCGCGTACGTGGCGTCGCAGGCCGTCTGACACGCACGGAAGGCATGGCTCGCAAGGCCCGGTTGAGACAGGCGGAGCGTTGCGCTCGCCTGACACGGAATCAGGCGACTGTGTGAATCCGAGCACAAGAGGCTACCGCCCGGTAGTGGCCGATTCGACGCGGTCCCGGCAGTCCCCGCAGATGGGGGGCACAGCCGGGGCCGCGTCGGCGTTCCGTGCCGCCGCATCAGGGTTTCATTCGCGTTTGACCGGTCGGTCACGCCCTGGTAACACCAATCAGTGACTCTGGGTCTACGCAAAGTCGTCACCGCACAGCCAGTCGCCCGCACACCCGGGCCCACACCCGCTTCCATGCCGCTACCGAGGGGGACCCACACCATGCAGGCCGCGCCCGTACGCGCCACCGCCATTCCGTCCTTCACCACCGCACTGCGCGCCGTCGAGTCCCTGCTCATGAGCGGCGGACAGCGCACCGCCCGCCGCAACGCCTGGACCTCGGTGCTCGAGGACCGGCGCCGCGCCAAGGACCGGGTCGAGGCCCAGCGCGTGCTCGAGGAGGCCGTGGCAACCCGCACGTCGTAGGCACTTCCCGGGCCACGTAGACTTCAGGACATGGCGAGGAAGGAAACCGCAGCGGACGCTGCGAACCCCGGGCGGCTCAAGCAGATCGCCCTGACCTACAAGATGACCCGCAGGGCCGACAAGAAGATCGGCCTTGTTCTTTCGGCTGTGGGAATCGTCACCTTCGGTGTCTTCCTCGCCATCGGCTTCTTGATCGGTCACCCCATCTATCTCGGCATCCTCGGTGTCCTGCTCGCCTTCCTCGCGACGGCGATCGTCTTCGGACGCCGGGCCGAGCGTGCCGCCTTCGGGCAGATGGAGGGACAGCCGGGCGCGGCCGCCGCGGTCCTGGACAACATCGGGCGCGGCTGGACGACGACCCCGGCGGTGGCCATGAACCGCAGCCAGGACGTCGTGCACCGGGCCGTCGGCAAGGCCGGCATCGTCCTGGTCGCGGAGGGCAACCCGAACCGGCTGAAGAGCCTGCTGGCCGCCGAGAAGAAGAAGATGAACCGCATCTTCGCGGACGTGCCGGTGCACGACGTGATCGTCGGCAACGGCGAGGGCGAGGTCCCGCTCAAGAAGCTCCGCACGACCCTGCTGAAGTTCCCCCGCGTCCTCACCGGCCCGCAGGTCACCACGACCAACGACCGGCTGCGCGCGATGGGCGATCTGATGAGCAACATGCCGCTGCCGAAGGGCCCCATGCCCAAGGGCATGCGGATGCCTCGCGGCGGCCCGAAGATGCGGTAACGCTGTCGCTTGCCCTACTACGTGGATGGGGGCCCGGAACCGAGTGGTTCCGGGCCCCCGTCGTCGTGTTCCAGGTGCCCCGCCGTCATCGACGTGTTCCAGGTGCCCGTCGTCGTATTGCGTACGGGGCGCGGGGTCAGATCCGTACCTGGACGGCGCGTGCCAGGCGGTCGTGCAGGCCGCGGCTGTCGCGGTCCCAGATCAGGGCCGGGATCGCCAGGCACAGCAGAACGCTGCGGGCGATGACGCGGCCCACGCCGAGCCTGCCGCCGTCCACTGCCACGACGCGCAGCCGGAAGAAGCGCTTACCCGGGGTGAAACCGAGGGTGCCGAGGGTGAGCACGTTCAGCACGAAGAGGATCAGCAGGGCCCAGGAGCTTGTGGCCTGGTCATAGCTGCCCGTGATCAGGCTGGATGCAATCAGCACGCACAGCCCCCAGTCGACGGCGATCGCGCCGACGCGCCTGCCGAGCGGCGCCACGGAGCCCGGCCCCTCCTTCGGCAGACCCAGCTGCTCGCCCCGGTAACCAAGGTCGACGCCCATGTCCTCGGCCGCCTGGCGCGGTCCCGAGAGCCACGATCCGATTGCTTGCCTGTTGTTCACCCGTCCACGGTACTGGGCCCCTATATGCACCCGGGGGGCCGGGGTGGTAGAGAGGGAGGAGACGACGGGGGCGGTTAACTTCGACGAAACAAATGGGTCACGCAAGAGAAATCCTGCATCCCTAAGGTCGGGTGCAGCGTGTGCCACCGCACTGGCTCACGAAAAGGCTACAAACCCCGCGTCCCCTGTCCGGGCCGGGATAGGAGGAGCTGGATGTTCCAGAACGCCGACGAGGCCAAGAAGTTCATCGCAGACGAGGACGTCAAGTTCGTCGACGTCCGGTTCTGCGACCTGCCGGGCGTGATGCAGCACTTCACGGTGCCGGTTGAGGCGTTCGACCCGGCCGAGGAGCTTGCGTTCGACGGGTCGTCGATCCGTGGTTTCCAGGCCATCCACGAGTCGGACATGGCGCTGCGCGCGGACCTGTCCACGGCTCGCCTGGACCCGTTCCGCAAGGACAAGCACCTCAACATCAACTTCTTCATCCACGACCCGATCACCGGCGAGCAGTACAGCCGTGACCCGCGCAACGTCGCGAAGAAGGCCGAGGCCTACCTCGCCTCGACCGGCATCGCCGACACCGCGTACTTCGGCCCGGAGGCGGAGTTCTACGTCTTCGACTCCGTGCGCTTCGAGACCAAGTCGAACGAGTCCTTCTACCACATCGACTCCGAGGCGGGCGCCTGGAACACCGGTGCGCTGGAGGACAACCGCGGCTACAAGGTCCGCTACAAGGGCGGGTACTTCCCGGCCCCGCCGGTCGACCACTTCGCCGACTTGCGCGCCGAGATCTCCCTCGAGCTGAACAAGGCCGGCCTGCAGGTCGAGCGTCAGCACCACGAGGTGGGCACCGCCGGCCAGGCCGAGATCAACTACAAGTTCAACACGCTGCTGGCCGCCGCCGACGACCTGATGCTCTTCAAGTACATCGTGAAGAACGTCGCCTGGCGCAACGGCAAGACCGCGACCTTCATGCCGAAGCCGATCTTCGGTGACAACGGCTCGGGCATGCACGTCCACCAGTCCCTGTGGACCGGCGGTGAGCCGCTGTTCTACGACGAGCAGGGCTACGCGGGCCTCTCGGACACCGCCCGCTACTACATCGGCGGCATCCTGAAGCACGCCCCGTCGCTGCTGGCCTTCACCAACCCGACGGTGAACTCGTACCACCGCCTGGTCCCCGGCTTCGAGGCCCCGGTCAACCTGGTCTACTCGCAGCGCAACCGCTCCGCGGCCATGCGTATCCCGATCACGGGCTCGAACCCGAAGGCCAAGCGCGTCGAGTTCCGCGCCCCGGACCCGTCCTCGAACCCGTACCTGGCGTTCTCGGCGCTGCTCCTCGCGGGCCTCGACGGCGTCAAGAACAAGATCGAGCCGGCCGAGCCGATCGACAAGGACCTCTACGAGCTCGCTCCCGAGGAGCACGCGGGCGTCCCGCAGGTCCCGACCTCGCTGCCCGCCGTCCTCGACGCGCTCGAGGAGGACAACGAGTACCTGCAGGCCGGCGGTGTCTTCACCTCCGACCTGATCGAGACCTGGATCGACTACAAGCGCGCCAACGAGATCGCCCCGATCCAGCTGCGGCCGCACCCGCACGAGTTCGAGCTGTACTTCGACATCTAAAGGGCGGGGTCGGGCGACCTGGGGCTAGGGCCCGGGAACATGCTGTGACCTGGGGAAATGCTGCTCAGCATTTCCCGCTGTTCCCAGCTGTTTTCCAGGGCCTTGTGCACCAGGTGTGCACCGGACCGCCAGGATCCTGACTTGCTGTCAGAACAGCAGCGAGGGCCGCCACCCTGTCTGGGGTGGCGGCCCTCGCTGGCTTGGTCGCGCGGCAGGAACGAAAAGTGGGCCAGTATCCACGATCAGGCTTCTTGGTCTCCTGGTAACGGGCTGGGGCGGCGACCTGCGGCGATGGTGGCTGCAGGTCGCCGACCGGTCTTTTGATGATTGCTGGCGATGGGTGCGACGGTCTTCATCGGGTGTCCTGCGGACTCTGTGCGGACAGCTCTGGCCACGATCGGCTCACCAGCTGGGCAATCGCTGATGGTAGCGATCCAAGATCGGCCGACCCGCTAAGCGCTCTTGCCGATAGAGTCTTGTCCGGCCGCAACTGGCGAGGGTGGACAACCACCGGGGAGCGGCCGTTCTTCCGCGTGAGCGTCGACCGCCTGGGCGCCTCCGTCAGTGATTGTCCGCTGAGGAGGCCACGACGTGGATCTGCGTTACGGAATGAACCCCCAGCAACGGGCGGCGGATGCCACGCCGGTCCGGCCGGGCCGGTGGCCGGTTCGGGTGGTGCAGGGGAACCCGTCGTACATCAACATGCTGGACGCGCTCAACAGCTGGCAGCTGGTGTGTGAGGCGAGCCGGTGCCTGAATCGACCGGCGGCTGCTTCTTTCAAGCATGTCTCACCTGCCGGTGCTGCCGTGTCCGGGCCCGTCGATGACGTGACGGCGGAGCTCTACGCGGTTCACCAGGACGAAGTCGGCCCCCTGACCAGTGCGTATCTGCGTGCTCGCGACGCCGACCCGAAGTCCTCCTACGGGGACTTCGCCGCTGTCTCGCACCCGGTCGACGCGGAACTCGCCGAGTTGCTGGCCCGAGTCGTCTGCGACGGCATCATCGCGCCGGGCTACGCACCGGGTACCGTTGGGACGCTCAGCAAGAAGAAGAACGGCCGCTTCCTCGTCATGGAAGCGGACCCGGCCTTCGTACCGCCGGAGCGTGAGACGCGCGAAGTCTTCGGCCTGCGCCTGGCCCAGCAACGGGACGAGGTGCCGCTGGCAGCCACGCTGTTGGAGAACGTCGTGTGCGGCGCGCTGCCCACGACTGCCGCGGATGATCTCCTGCTTGGCCTGGTGGTGCTGCGCTACACCCAGTCCAACTCGGTGTGCTACCTGCGTGACGGGGTGACCCTCGGCATCGGTGCCGGGCAGCAGTCTCGCGTGGACTGCACGCGACTTGCCGGCGCGAAGACCGACACCTGGTGGTTGCGGCGCCATCCGGCGGTTCGCGCGCTCGCCTTCCGGCCGGACGTCCGACGTCAGGACCGGATCAACTGGCAGATCCGCTTCGTCGAGGGTGACCTCACGCCGGACGAGAGCACTCGCCTTTCCCGTGCGCTGTCGCAGCCGGGAGAAGAGTTGACCGACAGCTCGCGCGTCGAATGGATGGCTGGGCTGAAGGGCGTCGCGTTCGTCTCCGACGGGGCGTTGCCGTTCCGCGACAACGTCGACCATGCACACCGGCATGGTGTCGGCTACATCGCCGAGCCGGGCGGATCGATCCGTTCCGTAGAGATCGAAGACACCTGCCGCGAGCATCAGATCGCCCTCGCACGCACCGGCCTCAGGCTGTTCCACCACTGAGGAACCATGGCCCGCGACGACGCTCGCAGGGTGCTGCGTCAGGAAAGCGTCCACCGGGATGCCGAGCCAGCGACTACCCGCCGGCCCGTTGGCGGTTGGAAGGCACGGCACTGCTCGACGTGCTGGAGTCGTCATCGGTGCTGCCGATTGCCCACTTCCCCCTCTTGCCAAACCGAGACTGAAGTCCTCGGACCGACCAGAAAGCGCATCAGCATGCTCGCCCTTCAGGATCTGTTGTCCGCCAACCCTTACCCTGGCCGCGGCGTCCTGTGCGCCCGCACCCACTCCGGAACCGTGCTGGGCGGTTACTTCCTCACTGGCCGCAGCCCGGCCTCACGCGACCGTGCTCTGAGACTGATCGACGGTGAGCTCGTGGTCGGCCCCCTCACTCCTGGAAAGCACGATCCACTGCGCCACTACGCCGCCGCCACGACCACCAGCGACTGGCTGGTTCTGGGCAACGGCGAGCAGGTGTCCCAGGCTGCGGAACTACTCCGTGCGGGAGCCTCACCCACCGACGCGCTCAGCGGCTTCACGTACGAACCGGACCCCCCGATCCGGACGTCCCGCCTCACCGCGCTGATCAGCCGCGACGGCGGACGCACCACCGTCTTTGGAGCCGCCCACCCCAGTCGCGCCGCACGCCTCACCAGCAATGTGATGACCCTCGCCGTGCAGGATCTGGAACCGGGCGAAGCGGTCCTACTGACCACCTACGACTCCGACGGCGAACAGGTCTCGGTCGCCGCTCCCTTCACCGAGGCCACCGTCAGCGCCAGGAACGGCGAGGAACTATTGGACGAGATCTGGTCCGCGCTCGACGAACGGTTCCGAATCGCCGTCGCCGTCGTCGATCCTGCCCAGGGGCCGGAGTCCGCGATCCAGCGATCTGCTTGAGCCATGGCCCTCGCAGCGCACGCCTGTTGCCCGACATGCTGCATGCCCGTGTCGTGGCTCCGCGGGATGCCTGGAAGACTGGCTGCCTGTGACACATTCTGATCTTGCTCGCCGTATCCATGCCGTCTCTCATCTGGAAGGTCACTTCACGCTTCGGTCCGGACGTGCCGCCACGGAGTACTTCGACAAGTACCGGTTCGAAGGCGATCCCGTTCTGCTGGACGAGATCGCCGAGCGGATGACGCCGCTGGTGCCGTCCGACACGGAGGTGCTGGCCGGCCTGGAGATGGGCGGCATCCCGGTCGTCACCGCGCTCGGCCGACACACGGGTCTGCCCTGCGCGTTCGTGCGTAAGCAGGCCAAGCCGTATGGCACCTGCCGTCTCGCCGAGGGCGCCGAAGTGGAGGGCCGGCGGGTGCTGATCGTTGAGGACAACGCTCACCCGCAACCGCCTGCTCGACCGCACCGCCGCGGACCTGCGTGCCCAGCCGGACTGGCCGGTGCTCCGCGACACGGTCACCGCCTGGTGCGAGAGCGGTTCAACCTCGTACGGGCGCTGCACATCCACCGCAACACCGTCGTCTACCGCATGAACAAGATCGAGCAGATCACCGGCCGGCCGCTGCGCGACCACCGGTCCACCATGGCGCTCTATCTGGCCTGCCTGGCGGACCGACTCGACAGCACCAACAACGACACCCGGGCTTCCACACCGTAAGTCGCAGTCCCTGCCGACCGATTGACACCCGTCCGCCACAGCCTGAGACTCGATCCTCACGCTGAATGACGTTCACCTTGCGAATCCCGTGCACGAGCCGCTCACTCACAAGCACTCAAATCTCACAAGGGACGGACATGTCTGCTTCCGGTACGCCCGGTCCACAGCTCTCGTTACTCCGTCAGCACGTCACACGCCGACACCATCCGACCGCACGTCCGCGTCCCCCGCACCGGCGGTTCAGACGCGCCGTCGCCGCGCTGAGCACTCTCGCGGCGGTGGCCACCGGTCTCGCGGTCGCGCCCGGCGCGCAGGCCGCGCCCGGCGCCCAAGCCACAGCCGGCGACCAGGTCGCGTCCGGCCGCCCCCTCTACCTCGATCCGTCGAAGCCCGTCGAAAAGCGGGTCGCCGACCTGCTCGGCCGGATGACGCTGAAAGAGAAGATCGGCCAGATGACCCAGGCCGAACGGGCCGCGGTCGCCGACGACCCGTCCCGGGTCGCCGAGTGGGGCCTCGGCTCGGTGCTGTCCGGCGGCGGCTCCACACCCGCGGAGAACACCCCGGCCGCGTGGGTCGAGATGGTCAACGAGTTCCAGGAACAGGCGCTCAGCACCCGCCTCAAGATCCCGATCATCTACGGTATCGACGCGGTGCACGGCCACGGCAACGTCGCCGGCGCCACCCTCTTCCCGCACAACATCGGCATGGGCGCCACCCGTGACTCCCAACTCACCGAGAAGGCGGGCGAGGTGACGGCCGCGGAGCTCCGCGCCACCGGCATCCCCTGGAATTTCGCGCCCTGCCTCTGCGTCACCCGCGACGAGCGGTGGGGCCGCGGCTACGAGAGCTTCGGCGAGGATCCGGCCCTGGTGAAGGCGATGGAGACCGGGATCGATGGCCTGCAAGGCCCGACGCCGAACCGCATCGGCCCGGACCGTGTGCTCGCCACGGCCAAGCACTTCGCCGGGGACGGCGACACGGCGTACGACGTCGCCACCGCCGCGGCCAATGAGGGCAAGCCCTGGTACGAGCAGAAGTACACGATCGACCAGGGCGTCACGGTCACCAGCCGGGAGCACTTCGCCGCCGTCGATCTCGCCCCGTATGGGCCTGCCGTCAGGACGTACCGGGTCGGCTCCGTCATGCCGTCCTTCTCCAGCGTGGACTGGACCGAGGACGGGGTCGGCAACCCGGTGAAGATGCACGCCCACCAGGACCTCCTCACCGGCGTGCTGAAACGGAAGATGAACTTCAAGGGCTTTGTCATCTCCGACTGGGAGGGCATCCACCAGATCCCCGACCCGTCGGACCCGGCCAACGCCGGCCTGACCGGCTACAAGGTCCGTACGGCCGTCAACGCGGGCGTGGACATGTTCATGGAGCCCAACACGGCGCCCGAGTTCATGCGGTTGCTGCTGGACGAGGTCGAGGCGGGCGGGCTCAGCGAGGCGCGGATCGACGACGCCGTCTCCCGCATCCTGCGCCAGAAGTTCGCCCTCGGCCTCTTCGAGCATCCCTACGCCTCGACAGACAAGGTCGACGAGGTGGGCAGCGCGAAACACCGGGCCGTCGCCCGTGAGGCCGTGGCCAAGTCGCAGGTGCTGCTGAAGAACAGCGGGAACCTGCTGCCGCTCAGCCCGAAGTCGAAGATCTACGTGGCCGGGCGCAACGCCGACGACGTCGGCAACCAGGCGGGCGGCTGGACCATCACCTGGCAGGGCGTGTCCGGCGAGGGCGTGCGGGGCACCTCCATCCTGGACGGGATCAAGCAGGTCGCCCCGGACGCCGCCGTCACCTTCAGCGAGGACGCCTCCGCGCCCACCGACGGGTCTGATGTCGGCGTCGTCGTGGTCGGCGAGACACCGTACGCCGAGGGATACGGCGACGTCGGCGGGCCGGAGTGCGGCTGGTGCACCACGCCGCAGCAGGAGTCGAAGTCCCTGTCGCTCCAGCCGGAGGACAAGGCCGCCGTGGACAAGGTCTGCTCGGCCGTGGAGAAGTGCGTCGTGCTGGTGGTCTCCGGCCGCCCGCAGATCATCACGGACCAGCTCGGCGAGATCGACGCGCTGGTCGCGTCCTGGCTGCCCGGCAGCGAGGGCGCGGGCGTGGCCGATGTGCTGTTCGGCGAGCGGCCCTTCACCGGGCGGCTGCCGGTCAGCTGGCCGAGGAGCGCCGACCAGGTGCCGGTCAACGTGGGTGACTCCGACTACCGGCCGCTGTACCCGTTCGGCTGGGGGCTGCGTACCAAGGTCGGGAGCGGTCCGGTCGCCAGTCCTGCGGCGCTGGAGTCCGCCCGCTCCAAGGGCGATACGGAGTTGGTCGACGAGATCGTCGCCCAGGCCCGTGACGCCGCGCAGGCCAGTGCGGTGGCCGGTGCGGCCCCGGCCGACTGGGCCCGGCTTATCGCGGACACCGATCATGCGCTGCTCGCCGGGGACCCGGTGACGGCGTACAGGCTGCTGAGGCGTGCCGCCTCGTAGAAGCCACTGACGTCAGGCAGCTGCCTGCCGCCGGGGACCAGAACCCGCGTCCCCGGCGGCAGGCAGTGCGTGCGCCTGGAGGCCGACGCCCTATCCCCTCAGCGTCACCTCGCTCGGCCCGTTGAACGGCGCCAGCGACAGCACCGTCTTCGGCGTCCGCAGCCCGTCGTTCTCCGTGAACAGCTTGCGCGCCGCGTCGAAGGGCACATCGTCGTACGTCACCAGGGCGGGCTGGTCGTACAGCTCCCTGATCTCGTCCGTCATCTCTTCGTCGCCGCCGGCGCCCGTGCCCCATACGTCCCACAGCAGTGTCTCCACCTTGTTCAGCGCCGCCAGGTCGAGCCGGATGTTGCCCGCCACGAACCACTCCCCCACCAGCGGCCCGTCCGGGAGGTGGAGCCCGAACGTCTTCGGGTCCGCCTCGCCCGCGCGGATCGTCCGCCAGGCCGAGCCCGCGACGAGGAAGCGGTCGCGGGGCACGTCCATGGGGTCGAACTCGATCTTGAAGTTATCGGTGACCAGCGGGTCCGCCAGCTCCGCGTCGGCGAGCAGCCACCCCCGCTCGTCGTCCCAGTACTCGGTGACGACGTGGTCGAAGTGGAAGCCGTCGGAACCGAAGTAGTCGGCGAACCCGGACCGCAGGCGCGCGGGGATCCCTGCGTGGCGCAGGAACGAGCAGTGCAGCAGCGTGAAGTCGCGGCAGATGCCGACGAAGCGGTCGCTGAGCTCGCGCCGCTGCGTCAGCGGGGCGTCGTTCCGCTCGGTGATGATGCGCAGGATGTCGTCGATGTAGCGCGTCTCGGCGTCGTTGTGCAGGCGGTCCTGCGGGATGTCGTAGCGGTAGAGCTCCCCCTCGACCCGATGGATCGTCAGGTCACGGGCGATACGGGCAAGTTGCCGCGGATCGGCCGGCAGGTCGGCGTAGAGCGAGGCGAGCGCGCCCGGGTCGGAGAATGCGCTCTGGGTGGCGTAGAAGGCGGCGACGTCCGGTGAGAGGCGGGCGGATGACATGAAGGAGACCCCCGGAAAAGTATCGGCCATGTGTTCGATTACGGCCCGGCGCCCCTCACGGTGCCAAAATTCCCGGGGATTTGTCCAGAACTCCCGCACGGAAGCCCGCTTTGCACATCAGTTCGATCTGCTGGGCCGCTCCCGCTCTTAGACTGGAGACGTGGCCCGGCCCAACGAAGAGGTCGAGGCGCTCCTCAAGGAGTACGCGGACCTCATCGCGATCACTCACGGAGACGCGTTCAAGGCACGCGTCTACGAGAAGGCGGCACGTGCGATCGGCGGCCACCCCCGAGACATCTCCCAGCTGGACGCCGCCGAGCTGCGGGACATCCCGGGCGTGGGCAAGTCGATCGCCGAGAAGGTCGTCGAGTACTTCCGCACCGGCAGGATCACGGCGGTCGAGGAGACCCGGGCGAAGATCCCCGCCGGCGTACGGGAGCTCATCACGATCCCCACGCTCGGCCCCAAGAAGGCCATGACGCTCTACGAGGACCTGCACATCTCTTCAGTCAGCGAGCTGGCCGACGCCATCCACGCGGAGAAGCTGCGCGATCTGAAGGGCTTCGGCGAGAAGACCGAGCAGAACATCCTGCACGGCATCGCCCTCCTGCAGCAGGCGGGCGACCGCATCCTGCTGAGCATGGCCATGGATCAGGCCGAGGAGGTCGTCGCCGAGCTCTCCCGGGTGACCGGCTGCCAGAGCTGCACCTACGCGGGATCCCTGCGCCGGATGAAGGAGACGATCGGCGACATCGACATCCTGGTCGCCGCCGGTCGCTCGGCCCCCTTCATGGACGCGCTCAGCGAGCTTCCCGCCACCGCCGAGGTCATCGCCCACGGCGAGAAGAAGACCTCGATCCGCACCACGAAAGGGCTCCAGATCGATCTGCGGGTGCTGCCGCCCGACTCGTGGGGCGCCGGTCTGCAGTACTTCACCGGCTCCAAGGCGCACAACATCCGCACCCGCACGATCGCCGTCCGCCAGGGACTGAAGCTCTCCGAGTACGGCCTGTTCGAGACGGAGAGCGGCAAGAGCGTCGCCTCCCGGTCCGAGGAGGACGTGTACGCCAGGCTCGGCCTGCCCTGGATCCCGCCCACCCTGCGCGAGGACCGGGGCGAGGTCCAGGCGGGGCTGCGCGGCGAGCTGCCCGACCTGGTGACGGAGCGGGACATCCGCGGTGACCTGCACACCCACACCGATCTCACCGACGGCCTCGCGCCGCTGGAGGAGATGGTCGAGGCCGCTGCCGCGCGCGGCTACGCGTACTACGCGATCACCGACCACGCCCCCAACCTGTACATGCAGCGCATGACCGACGAGAAGATCCTGGCCCAGCGTGAGCAGGTGCGGGAGCTCGACGGCAAGCACCACCGCATGCGGCTGCTGCACGGCACCGAGCTCAACATCGGACCCGACGGCGAGCTGGACTGGCCCGACGACTTCCTCGCGGGCTTCGACCTGTGCGTGGCCTCGGTGCACTCGCACTTCAACCTGAGCCGGAAGGAGATGACCCGCCGCCTCGTACGCGCCTGCGAGAACCCGCACGTCAACGTCATCGGCCATCCGACAACCCGGCTGATCGGCAAACGGCCGGGCATCGACGCGGACCTCGACGAGGTGTTCGCCGCCTGCGCCCGCACCGGCACCGCACTGGAGGTCAACGCGCAGCCCGACCGCCTGGACCTCTGCGACGAGGACATCCTGCGCGCCAAGGAGTACGGCGCGAAGTTCGTGATCGACACCGACGCGCACTCCGTCCTCCACCTGGCGTTTCTGCGCTACGGGGTGGGTACGGCACAGCGCGGCTGGCTCACCGGGGATGACGTGATCAACACCTGGCCGCTCGGGCGGCTGCGCAAGTTCCTGCGCGGCGGTCGGTCGGCATGAGACGGACCCTGCCCTGCCCGGCACTGACTACCACCGGAGCGCGAGCGCCCCGTCCGGCTCGCGGTCCACACGCAGGCCGAAGCCCTCGCTGATCCGGTCGAGTACGGCCCGCAGCCACTCCGAGTCCTTGCTCGAAGCATGCCGCAGCCGCATCCGCCGGGCCTGCAGCGGCACGATCCGTACGCCCGCCGGCCTGCCGGTCTCCGGCTCCAGCGAGACCAGGAAGAGCAGCCGGAGGTCGTCCCGGTAGCGCTCGTAGCCGCTGATGCCCTCGTAGTCGTCGATGAAGTCGCCGCAGCCGTAGAGGACGAGCTTCCCCCGGTACATCTCCATCGGGCGGGGATGGTGCGACGAGTGGCCGTGCACGAGGTCGACGCCGCCGTCGACGAGTGCGTGCGCGAAGCGTGTCTCCCCTGCCGAGACCTCGTAGCCCCAGTTCGGGCCCCAGTGGATCGAGGCGACCGCGATGTCCCCGGGCCGCTTCATCTGCCGTACACGGCTGGTGATCGCGTCCGCGGCGGCCTCCGAAGGATCGGCCACCAGCTCCACGCCGGGCCTGCCCTCGCCCGCCGCCCAGCTCCGCGGTATGCCGCTGGACGGCATGCCGAAGGAGAAGACCAGGACGCGGCCGCCCCCGGCCAGCGGGACGACCGCGGGTCGCCGGGCCTCGGCCGCGTTCCGCCCGGCGCCCGCTGTCGGCAGCCCCGCCGCCGCGAGACTGCTGAGTGTCTCCTCCAGACCGCGGCGCCCGAAGTCCAGTACGTGGTTGTTGGCCAGGGCGCACACGTCGGGGCGGGCGGCGGCCAGGCAGGGCAGGTTCTCCGGGCTCATCCGGTAGTGCACGGCCTTGCCGGGGGCGAACGTGCCGTCCCGCGTGACACTGGTCTCCAGATTGACCAACCGGACGTCCGGAGCGGCCTCTTCGAGCACCGGCAGGGCGTCGCCCCAGGGCCAGGGAAAGCCGACCGGACGGGGAATCGGGCCGTTCTGCTCCTCGGCCAGCTCGACATAACCGCGGGCATCCCGGATGTAGCTCTCCCGCAGTGCCGGGTCTCCGGGGTACGGGAGGATCTGGTCGACGCCGCGACCGAGCATCACGTCGCCGCAGAGGAACAGGGTGACCGGGCCATCCCCATGTGTCCGGGGCATTCTCCCAGGCTAGGCCCTGTCGCAGGCCACGACGCGGCAGGTCCCGTGCCCCCTCGCACTCGGCTCCGGGCGCACGGGACCTTGTGACACTGTGCGTCAGAGCCGGATCAGCGGCTGTACCGCATCAGCGCACGCACCATGTGGCACGTGGTGTCCGACGGCGGGTGGATTCCTATGCGCTCCGCCGTGTTCCGGATCCGCTGGTTGTGCGCCTGGTTCGGCATGTAGACGCCCGAGTCGAGCAGGGCGATGGCGAGGCGCATGGCCTTGAGCCGGCGGTTGTGCGTGATGTACCACTCCCGCGGGCGTCCGGCGGGCAGCGGCCTCTTCTGTAGCGGTGCGTACGGAAGGTCGATCGGCAGGGTCGTCTGCATGAGTGCGGCAGCGGGCACGGGCATCCTCCTGTCGCGGTCAGGGTCCCTGGCGGGCACCCTCGAACACTTCTTCAATTCTACTGCCCAGCACTGACAAAAGCCGCTGGCCACAAGGGATGTGACGGTTCGTACGGCGCTGCGGCGCATGGTGCTCCGGGTGGTGCCGATGAGGCTCACGTACCGTGTGCGGCATGGAGATCTGGATCAATCCGGCCTGCTCGAAATGCCGCAGTGCGCTCACCCTGCTCGACGCGGAGGGCGCCGACTACACGGTGCGCCGCTACCTCGATGACGTACCGACCGAGGACGAGATCCGCGACGTGCTCGGCAAGCTCGGCCTCGAACCCTGGGACATCACCCGCACCCAGGAGGCGATCGCCAAGGAGCTGAACCTCAAGGACCGTGAGGCCTGGCCGCGCGACGCCTCCGCCCGCGACCGGTGGATCAAGGCGCTGGCCGAGCATCCCAAGCTCATCCAGCGTCCGATCATCACGGCCGACGACGGGACGGCGGTGGTGGCGCGGACGGAGGAGGCGGTACGGGACGCGCTGTCGCGCTAGCAGCTGGACCGTTGTGCCTGTTTCTGGTGTGACTGTTGAGCATCCCGGGCGGGTTACTCGTACGTAATGCCGAACGTACCCGCGTCCGGCCGCCGTCAGGGGCGGCCGGGGACAGGAGGCACGTATGTCGCGCAGGAAGACGCTCAGCCCGCAGAAGAAGATCGCGCTCCTGGTGAGCGCCGCCGCCGTCGCCGGCGGCGGGGCCTTCGCCATGGCGAGCACCAGCAACGCGGCACCGACGTCGGTGGTCTGCGACGGACTGGCCACGGCGCTCGCCAACAACCAGAAGTTCATCGACGGTCAACGCGCCAACCCCGACGCTCAGTCGGAGGCGCGGATCGCCAACCGGCTCGCGGTGATCGAGGAGATCAAGCGCAAGCAGGCGGCCTCGGGGTGCGAGGCGGAGGCAGGGGGCGGGGCGGCCGGTTCGGAGACGGGCGCGGGCGCCGGTGCGGATGCCGGTGCGGGCGCGGGCGCGGGCACGGGTGCAGGTGCAGGTGCGGGTGCGGGCGCCGGATCGTCGGAGCAGACCGCCGTACCCGCGGAGCCGGGCGCTCCTCAGGAGACCGCCGCCCCCGAGGAACCCGGTGGCGGCGGAGAGGCCGGTGGCGGCGGAGAGTCAGGGGCCGGAGCCGCCGGCGAGGTCGTCTGCGCCGGTTCCACCGTGACGCTCTCCGGTGAGGGCGGAGCGCCCGCCGCGTCCAGCAACCAGTTCCCGGTCGGCACGCGACTGAAGGTGACGAACCTGGACAATGACAAGTCCACGACCGTCGAGGTCACCTCCGTGTCCGGCAGCTGCGCGCTCCTGAACAACGCGGCCTTCGAGCAGGTCCGCGAACCCGGCAAGTTCCTGATCCGCAACGCCCGGATCGAGAAGGCGGGCTGACCGCCGGACGTGCCGGTCCCGCCGCTCCGGGCGAGGGGCGACAGGGCCGGCACGTCCGGTTCGCGCGGCCACGGGACATTTCGTGCGGGCCGTCCGACTGCCTTACGCACTGACCGGTACGAACCTGCGCCCATCGCATACGAGCGGGCGGCGCCCCCAGCCGGCCCCGCTCACAGGTGGCGCATACGCGATCGCGAGGTGACTCACCGCACCGCACAGATCACAGGTGAACCCGGTAACACGGGGTTCACAATCGGGCAATGATCGGGAAATCGCCGGTTGACAGGCTGCCGAGTATCACCGCAGCACCCGCAGCACGCTATGTCTGCGCCGTAGAAGACCCGAATGAGGATGTGGCCCGTGACGTTCAAGGCTGAGTACATCTGGATCGACGGCACCGAGCCGACGGCCAAGCTTCGTTCCAAGACGAAGATCCTGGCGGACGACGCCAAGGGTGCCGAGCTCCCCATCTGGGGCTTCGACGGGTCCAGCACCAACCAGGCCGAGGGCCACGCGTCGGACTGCGTGCTCAAGCCGGTCTTCTCCTGCCCGGACCCGATCCGCGGCGGTGACAACGTCCTCGTCCTGTGCGAGGTCCTCAACATCGACTTCACGCCGCACGCGTCCAACACGCGCGCCTCGCTCACCGAGGTCGCGGAGAAGTTCGCCGCGCAGGAGCCGATCTTCGGCATCGAGCAGGAGTACACGTTCTTCAAGGACGGCTACCCGCTCGGCTTCCCGAAGGGCGGCTTCCCGGCCCCGCAGGGCGGCTACTACTGCGGCGTCGGTTCCGACGAGATCTTCGGCCGCGACATCGTCGAGGCCCACCTCGAGAACTGCCTGAAGGCGGGCCTGGGCATCTCCGGCATCAACGCCGAGGTCATGCCGGGTCAGTGGGAGTTCCAGGTCGGCCCGCTGTCCCCGCTGGAGGTCTCCGACCAGCTGTGGGTGGCCCGCTGGCTGCTCTACCGCACCGCCGAGGACTTCGGCGTCGCCGCCACCCTCGACCCCAAGCCGGTCAAGGGCGACTGGAACGGCGCCGGCGCGCACACCAACTTCTCCACGAAGGCGATGCGCGAGGGCTACGACGCGATCATCACCGCGTGCGAGTCCCTGGGCGAGGGCTCGAAGCCGCTCGACCACGTCAAGAACTACGGCGCCGGCATCGACGACCGCCTGACCGGCCTGCACGAGACCGCCCCGTGGGACAAGTACAGCTACGGCGTCTCCAACCGTGGCGCCTCGGTCCGTATCCCGTGGCAGGTCGAGAAGGACGGCAAGGGTTACATCGAGGACCGCCGCCCGAACGCGAACGTCGACCCGTACACGGTGACGCGTCTGATCGTCGACACCTGCTGCACCGCTCTGGAGAAGGCCGGCCAGGTCTGATCCCACAGCTCTTCCGGAAAGGGGCACCCGCCGAATCGGCGGGTGCCCCTTTCCCTTTTCCTTTGTGGGCGAGGTCCGTATCAAAGGACGAGAACCCCGGCCGGAAGGCTGCTGCCCTCACCCGTCGTCTGCTTCAATGGGGGCATGGACGGCTTCCAGAACACCTCGACGGGTCATCGCGACCTCGAGCCCTTCTGGCCTTCCCGTCAGCACCACGACTTCGACCGGGTGTGTTGCCGCGCGTGAACGCGCGGGCCCTCTAAAGCCGTTCACCCCGGCCTTCGGCCAGCGCGCACGACGTACGTCCCTCGACGACTGCTGCCACGGACGCGCAGTCCTCGACTCCCCCAGTGCCTTACGGGCCTGGGAGGGGCCTCCAAGACGACTTCTCGCGCGAAAGAGCTGACCTCCCATGGCGAACACCCGTTCCTTCTCCACTGCCAACGCGACCACGGCCGCCGCGGTCACCGCTCCGGCCGCCGCACAGCACCCCGCCCGCCACCGACTGCGAGCCGTCGACCGGGACGAGGATTGGGGTCTCCCCTGCTCGAACGGAGTTGAGAGCTTGGGGAAGGACGTGGCCGACTTCCTGCCGCCGGGCGCCACATGGCTGCCCGCGCCTCAGCACACCCTGCCCACGCTGCCGGGCCGCCCGCCGATGATCGGCTACCTGGTCCTCGTACCGGCAGACCAGCAGGGCGTCCTGCCGTTTCCGGTGCCGGAGGGCCAGGCCGAGCAGCCCGGCCGACGCCTCGTCGGTCAGCCCGCGGTGGCCGGCGCACAGGACCCGCACGACGCGCAGGAGGCGCCCGAGCTCGGCACGCACGAGCCGAGCGGCGAGCTCGTGCGGATCGACACCGCCCAGCGCACCGCCGAGGTCGACGGACGGCCGCTCGACCTGACGTATCTCGAGTTCGAGCTGCTCGCCCATCTCGTCGCGCACCCGCACCGGGTGCACACCCGGGACCAGTTGGTGACCACCGTGTGGGGCTACGGGCATGTGGGCGACGGCCGCACCGTCGACGTCCACATCGCGCGGCTCCGGCGCAAGCTAGGTGCCCAGCACCGTCAGGCGATCCAGACGGTGCGGCGCGTCGGCTACAAGTACACGCCGCCGACTGCGGGTTGAGTCTCCCCCTCAGGTCGCCTCTCCCCCGGCCCAGCCCCGGGGATTCGTCCCTCAGCGGAATGGTTTCCCTGCGGGCGGAATCCGATGTCCCGTGGCGGGTGCCGGGGGCAGAGTCACCGGCATGAGACTTCTGATGCTGGGTGGTACGGAGTTCGCGGGGCGCGCCGTCACGGAGGCGGCGCTGGCGCGGGGCTGGGAGGTGACCGTCTTCCATCGCGGCCGCCATGCGGCTCCCTCGGGGGCGCGCGTCCTGCACGGCGACCGCACGGAGCCAGGCGGGCTCGCGGCGCTCGCCGAGGGCGAGTGGGACGTGGTCGTCGACACCTGGTCGGCCGCGCCGAGCGTCGTCCGGGACAGCGCGACGCTGCTCGCGGACCGTGCCGGGGCCTACGTCTACGTGTCGAGCTGCTCGGTGTACGCGTGGCCGCCGGCGGCCGGTTACGCGGAGGACGCTCCGCTGGCCGACGGCTCGCCCGACGCCGGGCAGACCGACTATGCGCAGGACAAGCGGGGCGGCGAGCTGGCCGCGGTGGCGGCCTTCGGCGAGGACCGGTCGCTGCTGGTCCGGTCCGGGCTGATCCTCGGTCCGCACGAGAACATCGGTCGTCTCCCGTGGTGGCTGGCCCGAATCGCCCGGGGCGGGCCGGTGTTGGCGCCGGGCCCGCGCTCGCTGCCCCTGCAGTACGTCGACGTCCGGGACCTCGCCGAGTGGATTCTCGACGCGGCGGCGGCCGGGTTGAGCGGCCCGTACAACCTGGCGAGCCCGCAGGGGCACACCACGATGGGTGAACTGCTCGACACCTGCGTACGGGTCACGGGGGCCGCGGCGGAGCTGCGCTGGACGGATCCCGAGGTGATCATCGGCGCCGGGATCGAACCGTGGACGCAGCTGCCGGTCTGGGTTCCGCCGGGCAGCGAATCCCATGACGCGCTGCACGGGATCGATGTCTCCAAGGCGCTGGGTGCGGGGTTGCGGTGCCGTGGCGTCGCGGAGACGGTCGCCGATACGTGGGAGTGGCTGCGGTCCGTCGGGGGCACGCCTCCGCAGCGACCGGACCGCCCCGCGGTGGGGCTGGATCCGGTGGTGGAGGCGAAGGTACTGGGCGCGGGCTGACGCGGACAGAAGCGTTGCCCGCCGTCGGGGTGCCGCTGTGCCCGCCGTGCCGCCCCCGGGGGTACCTCCCAGGCCCCTAAGGCACTGGGGAGGCACGACTGCCCACAGCGGCGGGCGGCGGCCTCTGCCCACAACGGGCGGAGGGCAACCCCCGTTCCTCCGCCAATTTCTGTGACGGCTGAACACCCGAGGGATGTCGTCCGTATGGAACGGAGCCGCTTCACTCCTGTCGGGCGCCTCGATGCCCCCGCAAGGAAGTCAGAGGAGTTCCATGGGACGCACATCGCGAAAACGCCGCTCCACTGTCGCCAACCGTGCGATTGCCGCCTCGGCGGCTCTCGTGCTGGGCGGTGGCGGACTGATCGCGGCGAATTTCTACGCCTCCGCACACGAGGAGAACTCGACACGGAGAAGCCAGACCACGGCCGCACAGGTGGCCACCATCGACTGCCCGGACGTCGGCAACCAGCTGACCGACGTACCGGACGGTGCACGCGAAGGGGTCGACGGCGAACTGGCCAACCTCGACCGCCAGATCACCGAGGCCTACAACCGCCTCGCCACGACCCGTGACGCGGCGTCCCGGGACCCGAACTTCGTCCAGAACGCCATTCTCGGTCCGCTGAAGGACAAGCGGGCGGCGGTCATCGACCGCCTCGAACTCATCATCAGCCGCGTCGGCGGCACTCCGCCCGCCAACCTGGATTCCCTCGCCCCCTGCACAGGACGCGCGGCGGACCAGCCGGAGACCAACGACGGGCAGGCCGGCGACGGCCAGGACCAGAGCGGTGACGGCCAGAACCAGGACGGTGACGGCCAGAACCAGGACGGCGGCAACCAGGACGGCGACGGCCAGAACCAGGGCGACGGCGACCAGGGCCAGGACAACGGCGACCAGAACCAGGGCAACGGCGGTCAGGCCGGGAACGGACCCGTCGCCGACGACTTCGTCGACATCACCACCGTCCAGCCCAATGTCCAGAAGCCCCAGCGGGGGCAGAACGCGTCGCGGGGTTCGTTCACGAGTTCCTGCGGCACCAACGAGAACGGCAAGTTCAACACCGACAACGTGATCGTGGCGCCCGGCGTCAGCAACGGCGCGCACCACCTCCACGACTACGTCGGCAACCAGGCGAACGACGCCTTCGCCAACAACGACACGTTCGCGAACGGCGAGACGAGCTGCGCCGACCAGGGCGACAAGTCCTCGTACTACTGGCCGGTGCTGCGCGTGCAGGACGGTACGAACGAGTTCGACGCGGGCGCGGACGGCGGCGGCAAGGAGGGAAACGTCGGCCGGGTGCTGCGTGCCGAGCAGGCGCAGATCAAGTTCGTCGGCAACCCGCAGAGCAAGGTCGTCGCCATGCCGAAGTTCCTGCGCATCATCACCGGTGACGCCAAGGCCTTCACCAACGGCGACGCGAACGCCAACGCCTCCTGGAGCTGCACCGGATTCGAGGACCGTCAGCTCACGGACAAGTACCCGCTCTGCCCTGATGGCAGCAAGGTCGTGCGGACCTTCGACTTCCAGAGCTGCTGGGACGGCCAGAACATCGACAGCGCCAACCACCGCACGCATGTGGCGTTCGCGGACGCGGCCACCGGGGCCTGCCCGGCCAACTTCAAGGCCATCCCGCAGCTGACGATGCGCCTGGTGTACGACGTGCAGCGGCCGGTGGTCGAGAACGGGCAGGTGCAGAACCCGTTCGCCGTTGACGGCTTCCCCGAGCAGCTCCACAAGCCGATCACGGACCACGACGACTTCATCAACGTCTTCGACGAGAGCCTGATGAACAAGATGGTCAACTGCATCAACAGCGGCAGGCGTTGCCGCTGATCCGGCACCTGCTACGAGGTGACGGCGGGCGGGCTGCTCCCCGAGTTCCCGCCCGCCGCACCCCCCGGTCCTGCGCGGTCAGCCCATGTGGTGACCGGAGTGCCCGTCCTCGCTCCCCCCACCACCGCTGCTCCCCGAGTGGTGCGAGGTCCCGGTCTCCACGGTCCCCCCGAGCCGGCCGCGCAGCGCTGTGACCACCTTCGCTTCACCGACGGCGACCCACTTACGGCCGACGAGATACGAACCGCCGTAGTCCTTCGCCTGGTTGAGCCACTCGCGCTGGCCCCGGTCGGTGGCGAAGGTGGCGAGGACGAACCGGCCGTCGCCGTTCCTGCAGATCGCCTGGCGCAGCTCGTCCGCGTCCGTCTGGATGTCCGGCTTGCAGTCCACCTCGCCGGCCAGGTGCTCCAGGCTCCCCGTCGCGGTCTTCGGGGCGCCGTCCCCGTCGCCGCCCGCACCGCAGCCGGTCAGCGCCAGCAGTACCACGGCTCCGGCAGCCGCAAGCCTCTCCCGCGTCAGCCTCATACGTTCCCTCCGGTTCCGTCCGGCGTCTTTCCGTCCGGCGTCTTTCCGTCCGGCGTCTTTCCGTCCGGCGTCTTTCCGTCCGGCGTCTTTCCGTCCGGCGTCTTTCCGTCCGGCGATTTCCCTCCGGCGACTTCCGTTCGGCGACACGGACGTGGGCGGCCGAACCGGCCCACGCCGCCGGGACCCTCGTCGAGGGTCCCGCCTTCGATACGGCTCCCGCGCGCTGCGCGCTCAATCGGCGACCGTCTCCCGGGCATGGCGACTGCCTCCCGGGCATACGGATCCGTTCCGGCTCAGTCAACAGTGAGCAGGTCGTCGTGAGCACGTAAATCCGGTGAACTCGCGGACAGGCGCGTGCGAGTGTGAGCCCATGACCGCAGAACCAGTGAACCCGGCGGCCCCCGACACCGCGAGCCCCACCCCCGCCGCGAGCCCGACCCCCGAGCCCGCAAGCGCGGACTGGGAACAGCGAACGGCCGCAGCCTGGACCCGGCTCGACGAACTGGACGAGGCGGAGTTCCGCGACCTGATCGACAAGCTCGTCGCCGAACTGCCCCCGGACAGCGCGATCGGCGCCTTCGAACGGGCCTGCGCCTTCGACTCGACCGGGCACTCCGACAAGGCCGTACCGCTGTACCGGGAGGCCCTCGAGCGCGGCCTCACCGGCATCCGCAGGCGCCGCGCCACGATCCAGCTGTCCAGTTCCCTACGGAACATCGGCCGGCCGGAGGAGGGCGTACGACTGCTCACACCCGAACTCGACGCCGAGTCGGACGAACTGGACGACGCCGTACGCGCGACCCTGGCGCTGTGCCTCGCGAACCTCGGCCGCGAGCGCGAGGGCCTCTCGCTCGTGCTCGGCGCACTGGCCCCGCATCTGCCCCGCTACCAGCGTTCGATGGCGAACTACGCGCGCCTGCTCGTGGAACCGGACAGCGACTGACGGCCGCGTAGATCTCCCGCGGCGCGGCCGGCAAAAGACCCTCGTGGAGGTCGGCCTGCGGCTCGCCGCAGCACCCAGGACAGCAGCCGCTGTTCCCTGGTGACCGCGTTCTCCGCCTGATTGAAGGCGGGCGTAATCGAACTGGTGGGTGCAGTCCTGGTTCGAGACCTCTGCGGCCTGCCCGCTGGAGAACCGACGGCGGGGACAGCGCCGAGCGGCAGCGCCGCAAGTCGGCGCGCACGGGCCCACGACGCGGGCACGGCCGATGAGGCTCGTGCGAGCTCCGGTTGGCGGAGCAGCCAGACCCCGTGAGCATGGTGTGATGGCGGATAGAGAGCCGACCCGGTCGGCGCAGCACGAGCAGCGCGCGCTGAGGGTCTCGATGGCAGTCTCGGTGGCACTCTCGGTCGTGGCCCTGGTGTGGGGGCTCGCAGCCGGCTCGCAGGTGATCCTGCTCGACGGCGTCTACGCCATCCTCGGCCTGGGGCTGTCGTGGCTCTCGCTGCACGCCTCCCGCCTCGCCTCCGCCGGCCCGACGCCGCGATTCCCGTTCGGCCGGGAGTCGCTCGTGCCGCTGGTCGTGGGCGTGCAGGGTCTTGCACTGCTCGGGACGCTCGTCTACGCCGGCGTGGAGGCCATCCGGGTCATCCTCGACGGGGGGTCCGACGTGGCGGCCGGGGACCTGGCCGCGTACGGAGCGGTGAGCGGACTCGCATGCCTCGCTGGGTATGGCTACCTGGTGCGGCGGGGTCCGCGGTCGGACCTGATCCGGGCGGAGGCGGCGGTCTGGCTCGCGGGCGCCGTGACCAGCCTTGTCATCGCGGTCGGAGGCGTGGTGGCGCTCCTCCTGGGCAGGACGGCGTGGCGCGGCGCGGAGGCGTACGCCGACTCGGTGCTGGTCCTGGTGAGCTGTGTGATGCTCGCCCGGCTGCCCGTGCTCATGCTCCGCCAGGCCGCGTCCGAGCTGCTGGAGTCCGCGCCGGAACCGGCCGTGCAGCAGCTGATCCGCGACGTCGTCGAACGGGTGCGGGCCGCCGAAGGGCTTCCCGAGCCGGTGCTGCGCACCAGCAAGGTGGGCCACAAGCTCTACGTCGAGGCCGGCTTCGTGGTGCCGCCGGGTCGCTGGGACGTCGCGGACGAGGACCGCGTACGGCGGACGCTGCGCGACGGGCTCGCCGCCCTGCCCTACGAACCGTGGAGCGTCGTCGAACTCACCACGGACCCCGAGTTGGTGCTCTGACGCGCTACCGGACCAGCACCGGACGACACGACGCAAGCCGCGACGACGCAAGCCGCGACGACGATCTGGGGCCCGCCGGCGCGGACTGCTCTTGGTCATCCCGCCGCCCATGGGGCCGCGGCAGAAGCGGACGCCCGCCACAGCGGCAAGGGACACGCCCGGGTTAACCCGCCAAGGTGACCATCCGACGATTCGCTCGTTTTGCTGAACGTGCAGCCACAGGACGTCGCCACCCTCCCCGATCACGCCCGCGGCCAGGCCGTCGCGGTGGAGCAGGCCGAGGCCGCGCTCGTCGAGCACTATGCGCGGCTCGTCAGACTCGCCTATCTGGTGCTGCCGCCGAGCCTGGGCCCGGGGCGCCGGGTGCTGACGGCCCACGCGGTCACCCAGCGGGCGCTGCCCCGGGGCCGCGCCGCGGACGTGCCGGACGCTCCCGCGGCCTCCCCCAGTACCTTGAGGGCCTGGGAGGTACCCCCGCAGGCAGCGCGGTCCGGCGCGGGCACGGGCCGCAACGGCGATCCGGGCTACGCCTACCTGAGGCTCCAGGTTCTGCGTACCGCGCTCAGGGCGGGACGGCCGTTCCGCTGGCGGACATGGCCCAGGCGTGCGCACCTGCCGCCGCTGCTGCCGCAGGTGTGGGGGCTGCGGCTGTTCCCCCGGTCGGGCAGCGCCGCCGAACTCGCCCTCGACCAGCGCCTGTCCGCGCTCTCCGCACCCGCCCGCGCCGCCTATGTGCTGCGTGGACTCGAGCGTCTCACCGACGCCGACGTGGTCGCGGTGCTCGCCTCGGCCGGGGCCGCCGACCCGGGCGCCGCGCTCAGGGAGGCCGACGGGCTGGAGGCCAGGTACGAACTGCTGGAGTCCTCGGAGTTCGACCCGTGTTCCCTGCAGGCCCGGCCGACGGATCTCGTGCGGCGCAGGCACCATATGAAGGCGGCCGCCGCGGCCACGGCCGCCGTGCTGGTGTGCGTGGCGCTGCTCGCGATGCCGGGCAGCGGTTGGGGCCCGGACGGCGCGGCGGCTCCGCCGTACGCACAGAACCCCGCCGCCGAGGCCGCCCTCGATCCCGCCAAGCTCACGAAGGTCGCGCCCACGGACTGGAAGCGGTCCGCGCGCACGGACTTCTCGGCGTGGCCCGCGCGCGGCAACCTCACCGGCGACCGGACGCTGCTGCGCCGAGCCCTCGCGGTGTGGGCGCGGCCCGGCCCGTCCGTCCAGGTGTCCGCAACGCCCGGCACGCCGTCAGGCGCGCCGCCGGGCCCTGCGCAACTGCTCTACGCGGGCGAGGTGGACCAGGCCCGCGTGGTGCTGCTGCACGACGGGCTGCGCATCGTGCGGTACGCGGAGCCGAAGAACGGCACGAGCGGCGCCGCGCTGGACTTCGCCCGGGTCGACGGGGCGACCGCGCAGGAGGCGAACGCCGTGGTGGTCGCCAGGGCCGACGGCAACGTCCGCTATCTCACGGCGCCCTGGGTGTCCGCGACCTCCCTGCGCGACCTGCTGAAGCCCGCCGCCGAGCCGCTGGAACTGGGCCGCTCCCCCGACGGCATCACCGATCCGCTCGCCGGCCCCACGCGGGCCGGCGCCTGCCGCTCGTGGAACGTGCTCCAGGTGCAGCACGACGCGTCGACACGGCTGATGACCGACCTCGGCGAACTCGTACCCGCGCATCTCACCTCCGGCCGCCCCGAGACACCGCGCGAGGCGACCGGCCCCCTGTCGCTCGCCGGCTGGGCGCGCACCGCCTGCTCGCTCGCCGCGGTGCGCTCCCACGGCGTGCGGTCGGTGAACCTCTGGCAGTACGCCCGGCAGCAACTGCCCGAGGGAAACGGCGCCGCGACCTGGATGTGCGCCCGGGCCGAGACATGGCGCGGCACCGGCAGCCGCGTCCTCGCCCACTTCCTGGAGCCGGGCCAGGCCGCCGGGGCGGTCGCGGCGAAGGCCGAGGACTCCCCCGCCTGCGGCACCCGCGAGCCGCACGTCCTGGCGGGCGTGCTGTGGAAGTCGCAGTCGGGCGCGTGGTATTTGCTGGCCGCGGGAAGCAGGCAGGTGGTGTCCGTCAGCGCCACGGGAGCGGTGAGCGGCAGCGCCCGGGGCCATGTGCTGTCCGTACGGACGCAGCAGGGAGCCCAGGTCGGCCTGAGGGGACAACTCGCGAACGGCAGGGGCATCTCAGCGCTCCGCTGAGGCGTGCGAAAGTCGCACAGTGAACAACTCGTGCCGGAACCATGGGGGGTTATGGCTGATCCCGTGAGGACATGAGGGTGGTCGGATCGCTAGGGTGTTCGTATGACAACCGGGGTGCGCCGCAGAATGGGAGTCGAGGAGCGGCGACGGCAGTTGATCGGGGTCGCACTCGAACTGTTCAGTCAGCGCTCGCCCGACGACGTCTCGATCGACGAGATCGCGTCCGCGGCAGGCATTTCGCGCCCGCTCGTCTACCACTACTTCCCCGGCAAACTCAGCCTGTACGAGGCGGCGTTGAAGCGTGCCGCCGACGATCTCGCCGACCGCTTCTCGGAGCCCCACGAAGGCCCCCTCGGGACACGGCTGCACAAGGTCATGGGCCGCTTCTTCGACTTCGTCGACGAGCACGGGCCCGGCTTCTCCGCACTGATGCGCGGCGGGCCGGCCGTCCCCGCAGGCGAAGCCTCCGCGGTGAACTCGGCGTCGACCACCACCGCACTCATCGACTCCGTGCGGCAGGCGGCGTACGAGCAGATCCTCGAGCATCTCGGGATCAGCGAACCGCCCGCCCGCCTCGAACTCGTCGTACGCTCCTGGATCTCGCTCGCCGAGGCGACCGCACTGATATGGCTGGACGGCCGCCGCATCCCGCGCCCCGAGCTGGAGATGCAGCTCGTGCACGACTTCGCCGCACTGACGGCGGTGAGCGCCGCGTACGACGCGGAGATGGCGGACGTGCTGCGGCGCCTTCTGGCGGACGAACCGGCCGACGGTCCGTTCGGTGATCTGATCGGCCGGCTGACCGCACTGGCGCCTCAGCCCTCCTGAGTCATCCTTCCTCGTACTTCCGGTACGAGTCGTCGAGGTCGCGCACCTCGGCGGAGACATGCAGCGCCAGCCCCTCGGCCGGCTTCAGGAACTGCCGTATGAGGTCGAGCACCCCCTCCGTGAGCCGCGCCTTGGTCTCCTCCGAGCGGCCCGCGAGCAGGCCGATGGTGACGTGCACGACGGCGTGACCGTCCGCCGTGTCCCCGACCACGGTCTCGTCGGCGGGACGGAAGGTGATCTTGCAGTTCTCGATCTTGGCGGCCGCCACCTCGACGACCAGCGGATTCAGGGCGAGCCCGAAACCCCGCCGGTCGAAGACGTCGGTCAGCTGCGCGGAATGGTCAACGGTGATCTGTGGCATGGGTTCATCCTCGCGCATCCCGCCGACAACGGCAGGAAGGGGGCGGGCCCCGCAGGACCCGCCCCCTTCCTGACACACCGGCTACACGGCTCGGTCTATTCCGCCGCGGTGAAGACGGCGACCGTACGGCCCGGCACCGTGAAGGTCCCCGAGCCCGTCTCGTACGCGGCGTTCTTGACGACGTCGTCCGAGCCCGCGGCCTGGACGGGGTGCAGCGCGTACTCCGTCCCCGCCAGCGCGCCGAGGCGCTGGGACTGCCGCTCAGGCGTGGCGTTGAAGACGACGACCAGGTCACCGAGGCGCATCGTGACGACGCCCGGCGTCTCGTCCTTCCCCGACAGCGGGAAGGAGAGCTTGGACTGCACCTCGTCGGCCGTGGAGAGTCCGAAGACGTCCTCGGTCGCACGGATCTTCAGCAGATCCTGGTACGCGGCCGACGCGCCGTTGATCTGGGCGCAGCCCACCGTGAGCGTGGAGGCCGTGAGCAGCGGCTGGGCGTAGGGCCACTTGGACTTGTTGTCGGCCGCGGGCGGCAGTCCCCGTCCGAAGCCGTTGCCGTCGGCGCAGTCCCAGTGGATGGCGTTGAACCAGTCCCCGCTGTCGTACGAGTTGCGGTCCAGGGATTTGGAGCGCAGCAGGTCGGAGCCTGCCTGGGAGAGGGCCGGGCCCTGCGAGAGGGTGGCCGTCGCCATGGCGAGCACCTGCATGCGCGCCCGGTCGGCGGCGCTCACGGATGCGGGCAGCTTGTACGCGAGCGCGTCGTACAGCGTCTCGTTGTCGTGCGCGTCGGCGTACGCGAGGGCGTCGCCGGGCGCTTCCGCGTATCCGGCGGGCGAACCGTTGTAGTCGACCTCGGAGCCCTTGACCGTGCGGCCGCCGGAGTCGGTGAACGTGTAGTCGGCAAGGTTGCCGGAGAGCCCCACCTTGATCAGGTCCTGGTAGTGCAGAAGGCGGGCCTTCTGCTCGGCCTCGGTGCCGTTGGCCTTGGAAGAGTTGGGCTCGGTGTACAGGCCGGACGCGAAGCCCTGGACGCCCGGGTCCTCGTCGAAGGGGCCGCCGCCGCGGACGGCGTCACGCGCCCGGTCCGAGAAGGTGGCCACCCCCGTACCGGCCATGTTCTTCTGCGTGGCCTGCTCGAAGCGGGCGTCGTCGGCGATCTCACCGAAGTTCCAGCCCTCGCCGTAGAGGATGATCTTCTTGCCGTCGACGCCGTCCTTCTCGAGGGTCAGCGCGTCGAGGGCCTTGCGGACCGCGAGGATGTTGGCCTTCGGGTGGTGCCCCATCAGGTCGAAGCGGAACCCGTCGACCTTGTACTCCTTCGCCCAGGTGACGATCGAGTCGACGACGAGCTTGCCCATCATGGCGTTCTCGGGCGCGGTGTTCGAGCAGCAGGTGGAGTTGGCCACGGACCCGTCGGCGAGCAGCCGCTGGTAGTAGCCCGGCACGATCCGGTCGAGGACGGAGGTCTTCGCCTGTCCGCTCGCGGCGGTGTGGTTGTAGACGACGTCCATGACGACCCGCAGGCCGTCCTCGTTCAGCGATTTGACCATCTTCCGGAACTCGACGGTGCGCTCGGTCCCGTCCGGATCGGTCGCGTACGAGCCCTCGGGCACCGTGTAGTGGTACGGGTCGTAGCCCCAGTTGTAGGCGTCCTTGGCGGCGATCTTCGCCACGCACTCCTGCTGCTTCTCGGAGTCCGCGGGGTACGACGCGAGGTCGCAGTCGGTCGTCGCCTGGTCGGACTTCTTCTCGGGGATCGTGGCGATGTCGAACGCCGGCAGCAGATGGACGTACGAGGTACCGGCCTCGGCGAGCTTCCGCAGATGCTTCGAGCCCTTGCTGTCCTTGTCGGTGAAGGCGAGATACGTGCCCGGGTGCTGCGAGGTGCTGTCCTCGACGGAGAAGTCGCGGATGTGCAGCTCCTGGATCTGTGCGTCCTTCAGCGCCACGGCCTTCGGCTTCCGCAGAGACGACCAGCCGGACGGGGCGAGGGACGGGTCGCCGAGGTCGACGACAAGGCTCTGCTCGGAGTCGGCGGTGAGAGCCACCGCGTACGGGTCCGTGACCTTGTTCGTGACGATCTTCTGGGCGGAGGGCGCCCAGACATCGACGACGTACCGGTACGGCTTGCCCTTCCAGGACTTCGGGCCGGTGACCGACCAGACCCCGGTCGAGGCGTCGCGCTTCATGGGTACGGAGTTGCCGTCGAGCTCCAGGGCGACCTTCTGGGCGGTGGGCGCCCACACGGACAGCGTCGGCCTTCCGTCGTGGAACACCGGCCCGAGGTCCGCCTTCGTCGCTCCGGCATCGGCGTACACGTCGTCGAGCACGCCCGCGATCTGGACGCCCGTCGCCGCGAGCACGGCACCGTTGGCCGCCCGCTGCGAGGCGACGATCTGGCCGCGCAGCGCCTCACGCACCCGGTCGCGGTCGCGCGGGTCGACGGACCAGGCGGTGTAGTCCTTGAGGTGCGGGAACTTCTCCTTCTGGGCGTCGGTGAGCGTGGTCTTGTCGAGCCGCAGCCAGCGCTCGTCGGTACTGGTCAGCGTCCCGTCCTCGGCGGCGATGGAACCGGTGCGGGAGTACAGCAGCTGGGTGGAGGCGGCCGCATCGCTGCCGTTCCAGGCGACGGTGTTCCGGTCGATCCACACCGCCTTGGAGGTGGTCAGGTCGAGCGCGGCCGCGGAGCCCTCCGCCCCCGGCAGCAGGTACTTCTCCTGGCCGTTCAAGAGCCACACCTCGTAGCCGTTCGCCGTGAGGTCCAGCGACCGGTCGGTGGGCAGGTCCTTCTCGTCGCCCTTGTGGACGATGTAGCTGAGGCTGGTGGCACCCTCGGCGAGCGGCACCTCGAAGACAGCGCCATAGGCATCAGTCTTCACCGGCTGCAGCGGCTTCGACCAGTCGGTGGGGTTTGCGGCACCGGTCCAGACGTGCAGGCCCCAGCCGTCGTAGTCGCCGTCGGCGCGGTGGTAGTGCAGGGTCGCCTTGGTCTTGTCGGGCGCCGGGTACTCGGCCTCGGGCCGTTCCGTCCGTACGGCCTCCTTGCCCTGCTCGACCCAGACCTCACCCGTCTTGGTGACGTCGATCGAGCGGTCGGCGGAGACGTCCTTGTTGCCGTCCTTGTCGATGACGAGGAAGCCCACGTTCGACGCGCCGGGCTTCAGCTTCACCCAGGCGAAGGCGCCGTACGCGTCCCGGCCGACGAAGTCGTGCCCCTCCGGCCAGGTGGTCGCCTCGCCGTCGGCGATGTCGCCCCAGGCGTAGAGGCGCCAGTCGGCGTAGTCGCCGTCCTCGCGCTTGTAGTGGACGATCGCGTAGTCCCGCGAGGAGGCCGTCGGGATCTCCTCGGCGGGCGGCGTCGCGGTCGTACTGCTGGCCGTGGCGCTCGCGGTGCGTCCCGCCGAGTCGATGACGACCGCCTTGTAGCGCAGGGCGGTTCCGGCCGACAGGTCCTTGTCGAGGATCTGGGTGACCTTGTACGGGGCGTGGTCGGCGGAGCCGAGCGTCTTCCACTTGCCGTCGCCGGTCTGGGCGGCGAACACGACGCGGTTGAGCTGCCCGCCGTCGACATCGGCGGAGATCTCGACGGTGCCGGTGGCGCCATCGGCCGGGGCCTTCAGGGTGACGGAGGGCTTCGTCGCGGGAGCGGCGAGCTTGTCGGCCGCCTTGAAGACGACCGCGGAACCGGCAGGGACGGTGACGGTGACCTTCTTGTCGCCGTCGCTGGTCACCGAGTCGTCCGTGCCGTAGATCCCGCGGAAGGTCATCTCCGCGGACCCGGTCGCGAAGGTCGCCGTCTTCGCCTCGTCTGCGTTGTTCACGGCGACCACGTACTCGGTGCCGCTCTTCGCGCCCGTACGCGAGAAGGCGTACACACCGGCGCCGTCGGCCGCGTACCGCTCCGTCTGGACGCCGTCCGCAAGCGCCGGGTTGTCCTTGCGCAGCTCGGAGAGAGCAGCGATCGCCTTGTAGAGCGGTGCACTCGTGTCGTACGCGTCGTCGGCGTGGGTACGGTCGGTGCCCAGCTGGTCGTCGTCGAGGTAGTCGTCGACCTTGGAGGCGAAGAGAGTCTGGCGGGCGTCCTTGTCGCCGCCGGCGCCCGTGAAGCCCTGTTCGTCGCCGTAGTAGACGACGGGGTTGCCGCGGCTGAGGAACATCAGCTCGTTGGCGAGCCGGTCCTTCTTCACCAGCTCCGCGTCGCTCGCGTCCGGGTTGTCCTGCTTCAGGAAGGTCCCGATGCGGCCCATGTCGTGGTTGCCGAGGAAGGTGACCTGCTCGTACGCGTTGGCCTTGTCCGTCGCGTACTTGTAGTCGTCGCCGAAGACGGCGGCCAGCTTCTTCGCGCTCCCGGCCCCCGACGCGTACGCGCGGGCGGCGTCCTGGAAGGGGAAGTCGAGGGTCGAGTCGAGACGGCCCTGGGTGACGTACGGAGAGGTGACGGACGTGTCCGCGGAGTAGACCTCGCCGAACATGAAGAAGTCGTCGCGGCCCTGCTGAGCTGCGTACTTGTCGAGAGCCGTGGCCCACTGGGTCCAGAACTCCATGTTGACGTGCTTCACGGTGTCGATCCGGAAGCCGTCTATACGGAAGTCCCTGACCCACCGCTGGTAGATCTTCTCCATCCCCTCGACGACCTCGGGACGCTCGGTCCACAGGTCGTCGAGACCGACGAAGTCGCCGTACGTGGCGTTCTCGCCGGACCAGGTGGAGTCACCGCGGTTGTGGTACATCGACGGGTCGTTGAGCCACGACGGGACCTTGAGGTCCTTCTTGGCGTCCGGCACGACGGGCGTGCGGGGGAAGGTGCCCGCGTCGGTCCGGGGGAAGCCCTGGCCGCCCGCCGCGTAGTCCGCGTCGTCGAAGGGCTCGCCGTCCTTCGTCAGGTAGGGGAAGGCGCCCTTGGAGAGGTAGCTGTAGGACTTCTCCTTGTAGTCGACGACGTCGGCGGTGTGGTTCGTGATGACGTCGAAGAAGACCTTCATGCCCTTGGAGTGGGCCTTGTCGATCAGCTTCTCGAGGTCTTCGTTGGTGCCGAAGTGCGGGTCGACCTGCGTGAAGTCGGTGATCCAGTAGCCGTGGTAGCCGGCCGACGCGTCCTTGCCCTCGCCCTGGACGGGCTGGTTCTTGAAGATCGGCGCCATCCAGATGGCGGTGGTGCCGAGGCCCTTGATGTAGTCGAGCTTCTTGGTGAGGCCCTTGAGGTCGCCGCCCTGGTAGAAGCCCTTGTCCGTCGGGTCGTAGCCGGTCGCCATGCGCGAACCGGTCAGTCCGCCACGGTCGTTGGAGGGGTCACCGTTGGCGAAACGGTCCGGCAGGACGAAGTAGAACTGCTCACGGGTGAGGTCGTGGCGGGCGGGCTCGGCGGCCAGCGCCGCGTCGGAGGGCGGCGGCGGAGTCGCTGCAGCCGCCGTCGGCAGAGCGGGCACCAGCGCGGCGCACAACGCGGCCGTGACGGCGGCCGCGGTTCTTCGCGCGAGGCGCGGACGCGGCGAGTACGGGCGTATCAAGGCGGGCAAGGCGGGAACTCCCTTGGATGCGCGAGGAGATACAGGAAAAAGGCCGCCCGGCGCGAGCGGGGAAGGAGCGCCGGGCGACCGAAACGCGGTGGTCAGCAGGTGTACTTTCCGGAGTACAGCGCGAGCGCCGTGTTGGAGCCGAGCGTCGCCGTGAACTGGCCCGAGCCGTTCACCGTGACAAGTGCGTTGCTCTGCACGTCGCAGTACGTGCCCGCGGCCAGCGAGGTCTGGTAGGTCCGGGTCAGCGACGAGGACTCGTGGTTGATGGCCACGAAGCCCTTGCTGCCGCGGCCGAACGCGATGGCGTCCGCACCGTTGTCCCACCAGTTGGTGACGGACTCGCCGCGGGTCGCGTTCCGGAAGGCCACCATCGACTCGATCTCGGGCCAGGCGTGCTGGCACTTCCAGCCGTCCTGCCAGCAGGCGTTCACCGTGCCGTCGTTGGGCGGCCCTGCGTCCGTGCTGGACCACTCGTAGCCGGAGTTGACGTCCGGGGCGCCGTACGGCCAGGCGAGCATGAAGACATTGGCCAGGGTGTAGTTGGCGTTGTCCTTGTAGCTGAGTGTGGAGCCGTTGCGCTCGGTGTCGTGGTTGTCGACGAAGACTCCGGAGACGCCGCTGCTCATATAGCCCCAGCCCTCGCCGTAGTTCTTGAGGTAGGCGAGGTTCTCGTTGTTGAAGACCCGCTTGAGGTCGTACGCGTAGCGGAACTCCTGGACGTCGCCGTTGCCCGTGTACTCGGTCGGCTGCACGGCCTCGCCGGACCCGTGGATGACCTCCTGCTTCCAGTACACGGACGGGTTGCCGAGCCGGGACTTGATGTTCGCGAGGTCCGCCGCGGGCATGTGCTTGGCGGCGTCGACCCGGAAGCCGTCGACGCCGTACCCGAGCAGCGTGTTCATATAGCCGGCGATGGCCGAGCGGACGTACTCCTCGCCGGTGTCCAGGTCGGCGAGCCCGACGAGCTCGCAGTGCTGGACGTTGTACCGGTCCTGGTAGTTGGAGATCTGCGCGGTGCAGTCGTCGAAGTCGGGCGCCGAGTACAGGCCGGGGTAGTCGTACTTCGTGTACGAGGAGCCGCCGGTGCCGGTGCCGCTGCCCGCCGACATGTGGTTGATGACGGTGTCGACGACGACCTTGACGCCCGCGTTGTGGCAGGTGGCGACCATGTCCCTGAAGTCGGTGGTGTCACCGAGCCGCCCGGCTATCTTGTAGCTGACCGGCTGGTACGAGGTCCACCACTGCGAGCCCTGGATGTGCTCGGCGGGCGGCGACACCTGGACGAAGCCGTAGCCGGCCGGGCCGAGCCGGTTCGTGCACTCCTTCGCGACGGAGTCGAAGTCCCACTCGAAGAGCACCGCGGTGACGTCCTTGGTGCCGGGTGGTGAGGCCTGCGCGGTGGCACCGGGGACGGCGACCGCGACCGTCGCGGCCGCCACGAGGGCGAGCGCGCCGGAGAGGGTTCTGCTGGCCATGTCGGGTTCCTTCTGCGTGTACGTGGGGGGCGACCCGCCCTCGGGGTGAGAGCGACACGACTGCCCGGAGGGCGGTTGAAGGTTCTTGCTGCAAGCAGTCAGATAATTGCAGTGAGCAGACGGTATGAGCCCCGGGGCATCAGGTCAACCCTTTGGACATGCTCTCGTCACATTTACGAAATCGCCCCACAGCAGAGGCCGTTGAAACGCCGATGACCTGCCACAACCCCGGCAATGTCGGGCCTGGAGCATGGCAGAGGCCTGCCACCTGATCAGGCGGCAGGCCTCTGAAAGACCGCAGCAATCTCTTGCAAGCGGCTACGGACGCTGAGGGTCAGCCGATGGTCCACCACACCGTGGTGTCCGCCGGCAGCTGCGCCTCGTCGTCCACGACGGTGACATCGCCGTTGGCGAGCAGGACGCGCCCGGGCGCCGGTACACGCACGGTCTCGCCCGTGGTGTTCGCCGTGCAGAAGAAGTCGCCGCGACGGAAGGCCAGTACGCCCTCGGGCGCGTCCAGCCAGGTGACGGAGTCGCCGGCGCCGAGGTCGGGGTGCTCGCGGCGGGCGCCGAGCGCGTTGCGATACAGCTCCAGCGTGGAGTCCGCGACGCCGGTCTGCGCCTCGACGCTCAGCTCGCCCCACTCGGCGGGTTGCGGCAGCCAGCTGCCGCCCTCGCCGAAGCCGTACGAGGAGCCGGTGCGGGTCCACGGGATCGGCACCCGGCAGCCGTCGCGGAAGCCGTCCTGTCCGGCGCCCCGGAAGTAGGCGGGGTCCTGGCGCGCCTCGTCCGGCAGGTCCACGACGTCCGGCAGGCCGAGCTCCTCGCCCTGGTAGATGTACGCGGAGCCGGGCAGCGCCAGCATCAGCAGGGAGGCCGCGCGGGCCCGCCGCAGGCCGAGCTCACGGTCGCCGGCGAGGCGGATCTGCGTGCCGAGGCCGGGCGGGTTCCCGAACCGGGTGGCGTGACGCGTGACGTCATGGTTGGACAGCACCCAGGTGGTGGGCGCGCCGACCGGGCGCATGGAGTCGAGGGAGCGGTCGATGACCTCGCGCAGCTCCACAGCGTCCCAGGACGTGCTCAGGTACTGGAAGTTGAACGCCTGGTGCAGCTCGTCGGGGCGGACGTAGTTGGCGGTGCGCTCGATGGTCGGCGTCCAGGCCTCGGCGACGAAGACCCTCTCGCCCGCGTACTCGTCGAGGATCTTGCGCCAGCTGCGGTAGATGTCGTGCACGCCGTCCTGGTCGAAGAACGGCATGACGTCGTTGCCGAGCAGCTTCAGCTGGTCGTGCGAGCCGAGGTCGGGCAGTCCTTCGGCCTTCACCAGGCCGTGCGCCACGTCGATGCGGAAGCCGTCTACGCCCATGTCGAGCCAGAAGCGCAGGATCGAGCGGAACTCGTCGCCGACCGCCGGGTGCTCCCAGTTGAAGTCCGGCTGCTCGGGCGCGAAGAGGTGCAGGTACCACTCGCCGGGGGTGCCGTCCGGCTCGGTGACCCGCGTCCAGGCGGGGCCGCCGAAGATCGACTCCCAGTCGTTCGGAGGCAGTTCGCCGCCCGCGCCCTTGCCGGGGCGGAAGTGGTACCGGTCCCGCAGCGGCGAGCCCGGCCCCTCCTGCAGGGCGCGCTTGAACCACTCGTGCTGGTCCGACGAGTGGTTGGGCACGAGGTCGACGATGATCCGCAGGGACAGTTCGTGGGCGTCGCGGATCAGCGCGTCGGCGTCCAGCAGGTTGCCGAACATGGGGTCGACGGCCCGGTAGTCGGCGACGTCGTAGCCGGCGTCGGCCTGCGGTGAGGCGTAGAACGGGCTGAGCCACACGGCGTCGACGCCGAGGTCGCGCAGATAGGGCAGTCGGGAACGTACGCCCTCCAGGTCGCCCATGCCGTCGCCGTTGCTGTCGGCGAAGCTGCGCGGATAGACCTGGTAGATCACCGCGTCGCGCCACCAGTCGCGGTGCCGGGCGACGGTGGCGAGGGCGGCGGTCGGTGCCTGGTCGGCGGAGTGCTGGCTCATGGCGTCCTTGATACGTAACGGAATTCGGGTCATGAAGCTTGAGAAGCTTGAGGAGGAGGAAGATGAGGCGGCCGCGGCGCGGCGGGGTCTGATGAGTGCCGCGGCCGCCTGCCCGTGCGCGACGCTGCGCACGGGAGCCGAGGGGTGCGTCAGCCCTTGGTGCCGCCCGCGGTGAGGCCGGTCACCAGGTTCTTCTGGACGAGGTAGAAGAGGGCCGAGATCGGGACGGCGATCAGGACAGCGGCGGCGGCCATGTAGTGGCGCTGCGCGTCGTGTTCGCTGATGAAGCTCTGCAGACCCACGGCGAAGGTGTACTTCGTGTCGTCAAGGAGAAAGACAGACGCGAACGCGACTTCGCCCCATGCGGTGATGCAGGTGTAGAAGGCCGCCACGGCGAGGCCGGGACGGGCCAGCGGCAGGATCAGCCGCACGAACGTGCCGAAGGGCGAGAGGCCGTCGACCCGGCCCGCCTCGTCGATCTCGACCGGGATGGTGTCGAAGTAGCCCTTGAGCAGCCATGCGCAGTACGGCACGGCCGTGGTGCAGTAGATGAGGATGAGGCCGCCGTAGCTGTCGATGAGGCCCAGCTCCGAGAGGATCTCGTACATCGGGACCATCAGGACGGCGACCGGGAACATCTGGGTGACCAGCAGGATCCACATGAACTTCCGGTAACCGGGGAAGCGCATGCGGGAGACCGCGTAGCCGGTGGTGGCGGCGAAGAGCACGCCGATCACCGTCGTGCCGAGCGACACGATCAGGGTGCTGCCCAGCCATTTGAAGAAGTTGGTGTGCTGCAGCACGAACGAGTAGTTGGAGAGGCTCGCCGTGTCGAGGATCCGCCCCGGGTGCAGATAGTCGTCCTTGTCGGGGCCGAGCGACAGGAAGATCAGCCAGGCGATCGGGAACAGCGCGATCAGGCTCGCGACGATCAGTATGCCGTGCGTGAGGACGGAGGCGGCGGTGCTGCGCTCGCCGCGCCGCCGCACCCGGCGTGCCGGCGCCGCGGAGGCCTTGTCCGTGGCCGCGGCCGGGGTGTCGAGGGTCGTGGTGCTCATGGGGACTCCTGCCTCAGACGGCGAGCTGCTCATTGCGGGCCAGCCAGCGGCGGTAGACGGAGGTGAAGACGATCAGAATGGACAGCAGCAGTACGCCGTACGTGGCGGACTCGGCGTACTCGCGCGGCTGCTGGCCGAAGCCCAGCTGGTAGGCCCAGGTGACGAGGATGTCGGCCTCCGGGGCGGTGCCGCCGAACAGCAGGAAGATGATGGCGAACTGGTTGAAGGTCCAGATGACGCCGAGCAGCACGACGGTGGAGCTGACGGCACGCAGGCCCGGCAGCGTGACGTAGCGGAAGCGCTGCCAGGGGGTCGCGCCGTCCATCTCCGCGGCCTCGTACAGGGACGCGTCGATCGACTGCAGGCCGCCGAGCAGCGAGACCATCATGAACGGCACACCGCACCAGGTGTTGACCATGATCGCGGCGAAGCGCTGGAAGAAGGTGTCCTCAAGCCACTGCGGCTGCGGCAGATGCAGCGAACCGAGCATGGAGTTGATGACCCCGGAGTCGGCGAGCATGAACCGCCAGGAGAAGACGGTGACGAAGGTGGGCACCGCCCAGGGCAGGATCAGCAGCATCCGGTAGAAGGTGCGGCCGCGCATCTTCTGGTTGAGCAGCAGGGCGAGGCCGAGACCGATGACGTAGTGGAAGGTGACGCAGAGCGCCGTCCACACGATGGTCCAGATGAAGTGGGACCAGAAGCGGTCGTAGGACGTCGGGCCCCACAGGATGTCCGCGTAGTTGTCCAGGCCGATGAACTGGTACGTGGCGTCGATGTGGTTGACGCCGATGGTGCGCGCCGAGTTGAGGCTGTCGGCGTCGGTGAGCGTGAGATAGAACCCCCGCACCAGGGGATAGAGCACCAGCACACCGAGCACGACGGCGACGGGGGCGATCATCGCGTACGCGTACCAGTACCTCTGGTACGAGCGCTTCAGGCGCTGCAGCGGGCCGGTGCGCGGCCCGCGGTCACCGCGGCTCTTGGGGGCCGCGCTCTCGACGGCGACTGTCATGGTTCGACACCTTCTGAGGGAGATCTGCTCGCTGACTGCCCGGTGCTGCCGGGTGCTGCCCGCTCTGCTGAGGGCGTGCCGGTGGCCGCCGGATCCGCCCGCCCCCTCGACGGGCGGATCCGGCGGCCACTGAAGGTCACTTGCTGAAGTCGGGCACCAGCTTCGCGATCGCGGTCTCCGCGTCGCTCAGGCCCTTGTCCAGCGACGACTTGCCGCCGGCGATCTTCAGCAGCTCGGTGTCGAGCGGGCCCCACAGCGAGCTGTACTCGGGCAGCTCCGGGCGCGGCTGGGCGGCGGAGAGCACCGTCTGGAAGCCGGCGATGCCCGGGTCGGCCTTGACCTCGGCGGTGTAGGCGTCGTCACGCGTCGGCAGCGTGGAGTTCTTCAGGGCGATCTGCTCCTGGGACTTCGCCGACGTCATGAAGTTCACGAACTTCAGCGAGGCCTCCTGGTGGGCCTTGTCCGAGCCCGCGTACACGGAGAGGTTGTGGCCGCCGGTCGGGGCGCCCGCCTTGCCCGTGGAACCGGCCGGGACGGTCGCGATGCCCAGGTTGGACTTGTCCTTGAAGGCCGAGCCCTTGTAGAAGTTCGTGATCTCCCAGGGACCCTGGATGATCGCGGCGACCTTGCCGCTGACGAAGGCGTCCTGGATGTGGGCGTACGCGTCGGCGGTGGTGTCGGCCTTGTGCAGGCCCTTGCCGTCGAACAGGCTCTGCCAGGTCTTGTAGGCCTTGACCGCGGCGTCGCTCTTGACCGTGATCTTCTTGGCGTCCACGTCGACGGTGTCGGTGCCCTCGCCGTAGAGGAAGGACTGGGCGTAGTACGACTGCGTGGTGCCCCAGTAGCCGTCGACGCCCGTCTTCGACTTGATCTTGGCGGCCGCGGACTTCAAGTCGTCCCAGGTGGCGGGCGCCTCGGTGATGCCGGCCTTCTCGAAGAGCTCCTTGTTGTAGACCAGCGCGAGGGTGTCGGTGACCAGCGGGGCGCCGTAGGTCTTGCCCTCGTACTGGGCCTGCTCGATGAGGTTCGGCTTGAACTTGTCCTGGTCGGCGAGGGCCTCGGTGCCGTCGAGCGGCAGCAGGTAGCTCTTCTTCGCGAACGCGGGGGTCCAGCCGACCTCGGCGCGCAGCAGGTCCGGGGCGCCCTTGGAACCGGCGGCGGTGTCGAACTTGTTCTGCGCCTGGTCGAAGGGGACGTTGACGTACTTGACCTTGATGTCCGGGTTGGCCTTCTCGAACTGCTTGATCAGGGCCTTGTACGTCGGGGCCTCGTTGGTGGCGTTGGACGTGTCCCACCAGGTGATGGTGACGGGTCCGTCCGAGTTGTCGCTGCCGCTGTCGCTTCCGCCGCAGGCCGTCGCCGTGAGGGCGAGGGACGCCGCGAGCGCGGTGGCCGCTATGCCACGCCGCATGAGATCTCCTTGAGGGTGAATGCCCGTGTGGTGGGGGATGCGGTCCCGCCCGCTCCCCTGGCCGACTTGCCGACTGCTCCGTTGCGGCCGCCGGGCGACGCAGAACGTAACAGCGCTGCAAGCCTTGCGAAAGACCTTGCAGCAAAAAAGTGCAAGGAACGCAGGACGAGTTACCGCTTCGTAACTTCCGCGGCCCCTTCGAGGGCGGGTCGGCGCAGCTGACAAGGGGATTGCGGAGGGGCACTCCGGGCTGTGCAAGACTCTGCAAGCCCTTGCCAGGATCGTCCGATACGGGAATCATCACCCCGTCCGGTCCTTGCAGAGGTCACCCATCGGTCACCGCAGGCACCGGTCACTCACCCCATCCACCGGACACCCCTCCGGATGGCGCACAGCCGCCGGCCGCCATACCCCCACCGGTCACCCACCAGGAACACGAGGGAGCACGATGACGCAGCAGCCCCGAGCGGGCGGTCCAAGTGCCCGGATACGGCGTCCGGTTGGTGGGCAGCCCGACATCCGCCCGGTAGGGTCCACTCCCGTGACCGCGCGGCTCGCCGACATCGCAGCGCAGGCGGGGGTCAGCGAGGCGACGGTGAGCCGTGTTCTCAACGGAAAGCCGGGAGTCGCGGCGACCACCCGCCAGTCCGTGCTGGCTGCGCTCGACGTCCTCGGCTACGAACGGCCCGTGCGGCTGCGGCAGCGCAGCGCCGGCCTCGTCGGGCTGATCACCCCCGAGCTGGAGAACCCGATCTTCCCGGCACTGGCCCAGGTCATCGGCCAGGCCCTGACCCGTCAGGGGTACACGCCGGTGCTTGCGACGCAGACGCCGGGCGGCTCCACCGAGGACGAGCTCACCGAGATGCTGGTGGACCGCGGCGTCTCCGGCATCATCTACGTCTCCGGGCTGCACGCCGACACCACCGCCGACATGCAGCGCTACGAGCAGCTGCGCGCCCAGGGCGTGCCGTTCGTCCTCGTCGACGGGTTCTCGCCGAAGGTCCAGGCGCCGTTCATCTCGCCCGACGACCGGGCCGCGATGCAGCTCGCCGTCACGCACCTCGTCTCGCTCGGGCACACCGGGATCGGGCTCGCGCTGGGCCCGAAGCGGTTCGTGCCCGTGCAGCGGAAGATCGAGGGATTCGTCCGCACCATGCAGGACCTGCTGGGCCTCAGCCCCGACGACGTCGAGGAGCGACTCGTCCAGCACTCCCTCTACACGCTGGAGGGCGGCCAGGCCGCGGCCTCCGCGCTCATCTCCCGGGACTGCACGGCGATCGTGTGCGCGAGCGACATGATGGCGCTCGGCGCCATCCGCGCGGCGCGCCAGCACGGTCTGGAGGTGCCGGACGACATCTCGGTGGTCGGCTTCGACGACTCGCCGCTCATCGCCTTCACCGACCCGCCGCTCACCACCATCCGCAAGCCGGTCCCCGCGATGGGCCAGGCGGCGGTCCGGACACTGCTCGAGGAGATCGGCGGTACGCCCGCTCCGCACAGCGAGTTCGTCTTCATGCCGGAGCTGGTGGTGCGGGGCTCGACCGCCTCGGCGCCCGGAGAACGCGGCTCGCCGGTGAGGCACACGGTTCAGCCGCAACGCACGCAGTAGCCCGTACGGCACGCCGTCGTCCGTAGGGCGTAGACAATACGAACGGAACTCGACCAGAGGATGATCGGTCAGGGGGTCGTTTCTGGCAGACTCTGTCCCTATGGGTGAGACGACCGTGACGACTTCGGAGGGCCGCCGGGCGGCCGTTCCGTCACCCGTCGCGGGCGAGGCCGAGAGCCGTGCGGAGCAGGGTCTGCTGCACCGGGCGCGAGCGCCTCGGCGGCCACGGCTCTGGTTCGAGATCCTGCTGATCGCGGTGAGTTACTGGACGTACTCGCTCGTCCGCAACGCCGTACCGGAGCAGAAGGCGCAGGCGCTGCGCAACGCCGACTGGATCTGGAGCATGGAACGGCAGCTCGGGATCGCCGTCGAGCAGACCGTCAACCACGCCGTGAACTCGGTGAAGTGGCTGATCGTCGGCATGAACTACTACTACGCCACACTGCACTTCGTGGTGACGCTGGGAGTGCTGGTGTGGCTCTACCGCCACCACCCCGGCCGGTATGCGGGGGCACGCACGGCCCTGTTCGCGACCACGGGTGTGGCCCTGCTCGGCTACTACCTGTATCCGCTGGCGCCGCCCCGGCTGATGAGCGGCGGCCACTTCGTGGACACGGTGCTGGTCCATCAGACGTGGGGTTCGATGGCGTCCGGCGACCTGAAGAACATGTCGAACCAGTACGCCGCCATGCCCTCGATGCACATCGGCTGGTCCGTCTGGTGCGGGCTGACCATCTTCGCCCTGGCCACGGTCCCCTGGGCCCGGGTCCTGGGCCTGCTCTACCCGGTCGGCACCCTGGTCGTCATCGTCGCCACGGCCAACCACTTCTGGCTGGACGCGGTGGGCGGCATCGCCTGCCTGGCGTTCGGTTACGCGGTGGCACGCACGTGGTACGGGGCGCTTCCGCATGCACTGCCGCGGTGGGTGTCCCACCGCACCGGGGAGCCCCAACGCTGGGGCACCCAGGCGCTACCGAGTGCGAACCGCCCGTAGTCGGCGCTCGCCGCTTCGGCGGCCGGCCGCCGCCCGCGGCGCGGCGGCAACGCCCGCAAGTCCCCGCCCGCTACCACGGCGGGAAGGAATGTCCCGCCGCAGCGGCGCGCAACCACGACGGTGGAGTCCGGCGGCGCCGAACCGGCTCAACCGGCGGTCCATCGGGCTTCCGCAGCGCCAAGCGGCCGACGGGCCGCGCCCGGCCCGGAGAAACACCCGCGCGGTTCCGCGACCCGTGGAACCGCGCTACGCCCCGTAGAAGAGTTCCTCCACCACCGCCCGAGCCCTCCGAGTCGTACGCCGGTAGTGGTCCAGCATGTCCCCGCTCTGCCCGATATGCGGCTCCCGCCGCGTGGGCCCCGGCCCGAAGCCGAGGTACCGCCCGACCGCGGCGAGTTCGCGGCCGTCCGACGGGAACGTGTCGCCCGCGCGGCCGCGGACAAGCATGACGGCGTTGCGTACGCGCGTCGCGAGGACCCAGGCGTCGTCGAGGATCGCCGCGTACTCGCTGGAGATCAGTTCGGCCGCGCACGCCGCGGCCAGCGCCTCGCGGGTGCGCGTGGTGCGCAGCCCCGGCTCCGCCCAGCCGTGGCGAAGCTGCAGCAGCTGCACCGTCCACTCGACGTCGGACAGGCCGCCGCGCCCGAGCTTGGTGTGCAGCGTCCGATCGGCGCCGCGCGGCAGCCGTTCCGACTCCATGCGGGCCTTCAGACGGCGGATCTCGCGCACCGCGTCCTCGCCGAGCCCCTCGGCGGGGAACCGCAGCGGGTCGATCAGCTCGATGAAGCGGCCGCCCAGGTCCTCGTCCCCCGCGACCTGTTCGGCGCGCAGCAGCGCCTGCGACTCCCACACCAGCGACCAGCGGCGGTAGTACGCCTCGTACGACTTCAGGGTGCGCACCAGCGGACCGGACTTGCCCTCGGGGCGCAGGTCGGCGTCGATCAGCAGGGGCGGGTCCAGGCTGGGCAGCTGGAGGAGCCGCCGCATCTCGGCGACCACGGTGTTCGCGGCCTCGGCGGCCTCCCGTTCGTCCACGCCGTCACGCGGCTCGTGCACGAACACCACGTCCGCGTCCGAGCCGTAGCCCAGTTCGTGCCCGCCGAAGCGGCCCATGCCGATGACGGCGAAGCGAGTGGGCAGCTCGTCCCCCCAGCTGTCGCGCACCACCGCCCGCAGCGCACCGGCGATCGTCGCGGCCGTGAGGTCGGACACGGCGTCGCCGACCCGGTCCACCAGCGCCCCGGCGTCGGCCTCGGCGGGGCTCTCCTCCGTGCCGTACGAGGCGACGATGTCGGCGGCCGCGGTGCGGAACAGCTCACGCCGCCGCACGCCGCGGGCCGCCGTGACCGCCTGCTCGCCGTCGTCGGCACGGCCGACCGCTGCCAGGATCTCCTGCTCCAGATGGCCCCGGTCGCGCGGTTCGAGCCCGCTGGGGTCGCCCAGCAGGGCGACGGCCTCGGGGGCACGCATGAGCAGGTCGGGGGCGAGGCGCCCGGCGGACAGCACCCGCGCGAGGTTCTGGGCGGCCGCGCCCTCGTCGCGCAGCAGCCGCAGATACCAGGGCGTCTTGCCGAGCGCGTCCGACACCTGGCGGAACCCCAGCAGGCCTGCGTCCGGGTCGGCGGAGTCCGCGAACCAGCCCAGCAGCACCGGCAGCAGCGTGCGCTGGATGGCCGCCTTCCGTGTCACGCCGGAGGCGAGGGCCTCCAGGTGGCGCAGGGCGGCCGCCGGGTCGGCGTAGCCGAGTGCGACCAGCCGCTCCCGCGCCGCGTCGGCACTCAACCGGGTCTCGCCGGGCGCGAGTTGGGCGACCGCGTCGAGCAGCGGCCGGTAGAAGAGCTTCTCGTGGAGCCGTCGTACGACGGAGCTGTGCCGCCGCCAGGCGCGGTTCAGCTCGGTGACCGGCTCGGTCCGAAGGCCCAGCGACCGGCCGATGCGCCGCAGGTCGGCCTCGTCCTGCGGCACGAGGTGGGTGCGGCGCAGCCGGTGGAGCTGGATGCGGTGCTCCATGGAGCGGAGGAAACGGTACGCCTCGTCGAGCTGCGCGGCGTCGACGCGGCCGACGTACCCTCCCGCGGCCAGGGCCTTCAGCGCGTCCAGCGTCGTACCGCTGCGCAGCGTCGTGTCGGACCGCCCGTGCACCAACTGCAGGAGCTGCACGGCGAATTCGACGTCCCGTAGCCCGCCGGGACCGAGCTTCAGCTCCCGCTCGATCTCGGCGACCGGGATGTTCGCGACCACCCGGCGCCGCATCTTCTGCACGTCGGGGACGAAGTTCTCGCGCTCGGCCGCCTGCCAGACGAGGGGAGAGAGCGTCGCGACGTACTCCTCCCCCAGCTCGAGGTCCCCGGCGACCGGCCGCGCCTTCAGCAGTGCCTGGAACTCCCAGGTCTTGGCCCAGCGCTGGTAGTACGCGAGGTGCGAGGAAAGCGTCCGTACGAGCGGCCCGTTGCGCCCCTCGGGCCGCAGATTGGCGTCGACAGGCCAGATCGTCCCCTCGACGGTCGTCTCGGAGCAGATCCGCATCAGGTGCGAGGCGAGCCGGGTTGCGGCCTGCAGCGCCTTGCCCTCGTCCGCGCCGTTGGCGGCCTCGCCCACGAAGATCACGTCCACGTCGGAGACGTAGTTGAGCTCGTGGCCGCCGCACTTGCCCATCGCGATGACGGCGAGCCGGCACAGCGCCGCATCGTCGGGCGCCGCGGCGCGAGCGATGGCGAGCGCGGCGCGCAGCGTGGCCGTCGCCAGATCGGCGAGCTCGGCGGCCGTCTCCGCGACATCGGTCGTCCCGCACACGTCGCGCGCGGCGATCGACAGCAGACAGCGCCGGTAGGCGACGCGCAGCGACACGGGATCGACGGCCTCCGCGAGCCCCTGCTCGAACTCCTCGACGCCCGGGTGCAGATCCTCCGGCTCGTACATGACGAGAGCGCGCCAGTCCTGCGGATGCCGCGCGAGGTGGTCGCCGAGCGCCGCCGAGGCGCCGAGCACCCCCAGCAACCGGTCACGCAGCGGCTTCGCCGCTATGAGCGTGTCGAGCAGCTCCCGCCGGGCTGTGCGCTCGGGCTGCGCCTCGAGCAGCCGTACGAGCCCGAGCAGCGCCTGATCGGGGTCGGCGGTCGCGCCGAGGGCGTCCAGCAGTACGGGATCGGCGCGGACGGGCGACAGTTCGGCGCTGTCGAGCAGCCGCTCGGCGGCGGACGGGTCGGTGAAACCATGCCGCAGCAGCCGTGTGAAGGTACTGCTCCTCCGCCCCTGCGGCACGTTCATCTCGCGGTCTCCCGTTCGATCAAGGTCGTCCGACTTGAGCCTAACCGGAGCGCCGCGCGGAAGCGCTTGTGCGCCGTCGGTATCCGTGAATCCGTTTGGTCGCGGTCGGATGATCCGGGTATGTGGCCGAAAAGTGACTCTTGTTGAAGAGTGAATGGGCTCCGGATAATCCAACATGCGAATGACGAAACGTTTCTCCGGTATATGCCGGACATGCTCCCGTCAATCGCCTCACCCCCCATGAAGAGGAAGTTCCTTGGACCACATGCCGCGCCCCTCAGGGAGACAGCCCACGCTCGTCGGCGGAGGAACACCCGCCGTGACGTCGCCGCGCCCGAGGAGTCGTACGCCGGACTGACGGCCGGCGAGACATCCGCGAAGCGTGCCAGGATCGCGCGCCCTCCGGGGCAGCGCGGCTACGGCCTGGGCGCATCTCGCGGCGTACCCGGCGAGGGCACCGCATCCCACGCCAGGGCGGCCCCGGGCGGGTCGGCGGTGCTGGACGGCTGCGCCGGCTCGGTCTTCTCGGGCAGCCCGGTTTCGCCTCGGTCGGCTCTGCCGCGTGTGCCCGCGGGGGCGTCCGCATCGAGCATCCGGCACCGGGTGGTGGCATCACGGGGCCGGCCGCGTGAACTGCCGACGCCTCGCACCGCGTGCGCCCTCGCCGCATCAGGGCCTCATCCCTTCCCACAGCACAGCGTTGCCGTCAGGCCGGAGGCTGAGCCATGAAAACTGACATCAAGACTCTCGACTTCTACCGCCTGCACCTACCGACCGTCGGCGAGCACAGCTTGCGGCACGTCCGGCGCATCGTACGAGCGCATCTGCACCACTGGGAGCTGCACGAGCTGTCGGACGCGGCCGAGCTGGGCGTGACCGAGCTGCTGTCCAATGTGCTGAGACATGTGCCGGACCGGGCCTGCACGGTCACCCTCCGGTGCCTCGGGACGGACGCCGTACGAATCGAAGTGCACGACAGAAGCCCGGATATGCCGTACATCCGGGTCACCGGGGACCTCCTGGACGAGGACGGGCGCGGGCTGGTCATGCTGGCGGCCGTCGCCGACCTGTGGGACGCGGAGCGGACGGCCACGGGCAAGCAGGTGTGGTTCGAGCTGAAGCGGCCGTGAACCTCCTGCGCGCCGTCGCCGTCGTGCTGAAGCGGCCGTACGCCCTGAGCCCTCCCGCGCGCCATCGGCGGGCACCGATGAGTTCCGTCCCGATGCGCGGTCTGTACTCGGCAGCCGCCATCGAGGAGGAGGCCGGAACATGCCACACAAGGAACCCCCCGACGCAACCCGTACAGGAGCCCGCAACGAATCCCACAAGGAACCTCGCGCCGAGCTCGACGCACGCTACAGCGATGCCGAGGCCACGGCGGCCGAATGGTCCGATGCGGAGGCGATGCTCGCGACGGCGGAGCTCTTCTGGCTTTCGACCGTACGTCCGGACAAGCGCCCGCATGTCACGCCGCTGCTCGCGGTGTGGCTCGACGGCGCGCTGCATTTCTGCACCGGCCCCGAGGAGCGCAAGGCGAGAAACCTGGAGCAGAACCCGCAGGTGGTCCTGACCACGGGCACCAACACCTGGAATGCCGGCCACGACCTGGTGGTCGAGGGCCAGGCGGTCCGCGTGAGCGACGACGCCCGGCTGCGGCGGCTCGCGGAGGCCTGGGAGCGCAAGTACGGCAGCATCTGGCACTTCGAGGTGCGGGACGGGTACTTTCACCACCGTCCGGGCCGCGCCCTGGTCTTCCGAGTGGCTCCGCGCACGGCATTCGGATTCGGCAAGGGCGAACGGTTCAGCCAGACCCGCTGGCGGTTCCGCTGACGTCAAGGACCGGCGACTCCACCTACTGCGGGGTCGAAGACTCCCCCTGTTCCGTCCACCGATCTCCCCCGACCAGGAGAACCCGCATGGAATACACGCTCGAAGTGATCCCGCTGCCCGTCAGCGACATCGACCGGTCCCGGGACTTCTACCGGGACAAGCTCGGCTTCACGGTCGACATCGACCAGGAGGTCATGCCGGGGCTGCGCATCGTCCAGCTCACCCCGCCCGGCTCTGGCTGCTCGATCGCACTGAGTGACGGCCTCTGGAACACGATGGACGGCCCGACGCCCGCCCCCGGCTCGTACCAGGGCCTCCAGCTGTGCGTATCCGACATCAAGGCGGCCCACGCCGAGCTGGTCGAACGCGGCCTGGAGGTCACCGACCCGGTGACGTACGCCCCGGAGGACGGCGCCACCTTCATGTACTTCAAGGACCCCGACGGCAACGGCTGGGCGATCCAGGAGTACCGGGTACGGGAGACGCGACCGCTGCGCGATGCGATCTGAGACCGTCCGGACGGACGGACACGCCGGCCCGAGGAGCTAGAGATCGTCAGGCAGGATCCGGAAGTGGGTGTGTCTGCCGCCCAGCGGACGGACGGTCCGGAAGTCGCGGATGTCCCGGGTCAGGACAGCATCCGTGTCGTACTCGGCGGCGAGAGCGACGTTCACCGCGTCCACCAGGTCGAGGTCAAGCGACGCATACCGCGCCCGTACGGAAAGAGCGGCATCAAGGATCTCCGGCGTCATCGAGGCCAGGACCAGACGCATCTGCCGCACACGGGCCGTGAGCGAGCGGAGGATTCCATCGGCCGCGGCTCGCCCGGCGCGGCTGGTGGCCACCTGATGCACCTCGGTCAGGGCCAAGGGCGTTGCGACGAGGAACCCGCACTGGTCCGCGGCTTTCCTTGCGGTGTGGTGGTCGGGATCGGAACGGTTGAAGAGGGTGAGGAGTCCGGACGTGTCGGCGACAGCGATCACGCCGCATGTCCCCTGTTCCCGCGTTCCCGTGCCTCGTGGCCTTCGATGACCGCTGCACGGATCTCGTCGCCGGTTACAGGTCCGCCCAGGTCGAACGTCTCCTCGTCACTGACGAACGGCTCATTCCAGACGCGATGGGCGAGGGCAATGCGATGGATGCCCTCACGGATTATCTCGGCTTCCGGGACGCCCAGACGGGCGGCGGCATCCTTGATCAGAGCAAGGTCGCTGTCGTCGGCGTACACGTTGGTGCGCTTAAGAGCCATAACCTCATGGTACACAACGTGTACCACCGCGGCAGAGGTCGCGCCAAAGAGCGAGTGCGGGGCTCCCGGTCATCGGGAGCCCCGCACATCGTTCCGTATGAGCGCGGGTGGATCTGCGCCTACAGCACCGGCAGGTTCTTCCGCAGCTCGAACGCCGTGACCTCGCTGCGGTACTCCTCCCACTCCTGCTTCTTGTTGCGCAGGAAGAAGTCGAAGACGTGCTCGCCGAGCGTCTCGGCGACCAGGTCGCTGCGCTCCATCAGCGCGAGGGCCTCGCCGAGGTTCTGCGGCAGCGGCTCGATGCCGAGCGCGCGGCGCTCGGAGTTGGACAGGGCCCAGACGTCGTCCTCGGCGCCCGCGGGGAGTTCGTAGCCCTCCTCGATGCCCTTGAGGCCGGCCGCGAGGAGCACCGCGTAGGCCAGGTACGGGTTGGTGCCGGAGTCCAGGGAGCGGACCTCGATGCGGGCCGAGCCGGTCTTGCCGGGCTTGTACATCGGGACGCGGACGAGCGCGGAGCGGTTGTTGTGGCCCCAGCAGATGTACGAGGGGGCCTCGCCGCCGGCGCCCGCGGTGCGCTCCGAGCCGCCCCAGATGCGCTTGTAGGAGTTGACCCACTGGTTGGTGACCGCGGAGGTCTCCGCCGCGTGCCGCAGCAGGCCCGCGATGAAGGAGCGGCCGACCTTGGAGAGCTGGTACTCGGAGCCCGACTCGTAGAACGCGTTCCGGTCACCCTCGAAGAGCGACAGGTGCGTGTGCATGCCGGAGCCCGGGTGCTCGCTGAAGGGCTTGGGCATGAAGGTTGCCTGGACACCCTGCTCGAGCGCGACCTGCTTCATGACCAGGCGGAACGTCATGATGTTGTCGGCCGTGGACAGCGCGTCCGCGTACCGCAGGTCGATCTCCTGCTGGCCCGGGGCGCCCTCGTGGTGGGAGAACTCGACCGAGATGCCCATCGACTCGAGCATCGTGATCGCCTGGCGGCGGAAGTCCATGCCCACGTTCTGCGGGGTGTGGTCGAAGTAGCCCGAGTTGTCGGCCGGCGTGGGGCGCGAGCCGTCCACCGGCTTGTCCTTCAGCAGGAAGAACTCGATCTCGGGGTGCGTGTAGAAGGTGAAGCCCAGGTCGGAGGCCTTGGCCAGGGCCCTCTTCAGTACGTAGCGCGGGTCCGCGAAGGACGGGGAGCCGTCCGGCATGAGAATGTCGCAGAACATACGGGCGGTGCCCGGGGCCTCCGCGCGCCACGGCAGGACCTGGAAGGTCGAGGGGTCCGGCTTGGCGATCATGTCCGACTCGTATACACGGGCGAAGCCCTCGATCGCGGAGCCGTCGAAACCGATGCCCTCGTCGAAGGCGCCCTCCAGCTCGGCCGGTGCCACGGCCACCGACTTCAGGAAGCCCAGCACATCCGTGAACCACAGGCGTACGAACCGGATGTCGCGCTCCTCCAGGGTCCGGAGCACGAATTCCTGCTGCTTGTCCATCTTCCGCTTCCACCCATCCTTGCTGGTCAGGCCGCCTGCTCCCGCGCTCGGGGACACCAGGGCACATGAGCATCCCACCACAACACCATTTCACGTGCGTTGCGGACCTTGATCGGTCGGCCGACCTCCGTCTGAACGCCTCGTGTACGGCAGGGGTACTGCTCTGCCGCCCATCTTGCCTGCTCGGACCGACATACGTAATGGCCGCCTGCTCGGTCTCTCCTGACAGCACTTAATTTGCATCTCAGATGCAAGTTTTACTAGCGTGCCGCCCAGCCGTGAAGGGCGCAATCCGCCCATCCCGCCGCCGGCCCGAACCTGAGGAGCCCGATGCTGTCCGAGCAGTCCGCCGCCACCGTCCACGCCACCCTCCCCGCCGTCGGCGCATCGCTCGACGAGATCACCGAGCGCTTCTACGCCGGGTTGTTCGCCGCCCACCCCGAGCTGCTGCGCGACCTCTTCAACCGCGGCAACCAGGCCGCCGGCACCCAGCGCCAGGCCCTCGCGGGCTCCGTCGCCGCATTCGCCACCCACCTCGTGGCCCACCCGGACCAGCGGCCCGACGCGATGCTGAGCCGTATCGCGCACAAGCACGCATCCCTGGGCATCGCCCCCGAGCAGTACGAGGTGGTCCACGAGCACCTCTTCGCCGCGATCGCCGCCGTCCTGGGCGACGCTGTCACGCCCGAGGTCGCGGCCGCCTGGGACGAGGTCTACTGGCTGATGGCGAACGCGCTGATCGCGATCGAGAAGCGGCTGTACGAGGAGCGCGGAGGGCAGGCGTGGCGGGCGTGGGAGGTCGTCGAGCGCCTCGCGGAGACCGCCGACGTCACCACCTTCCGCCTGCGGCCCGTCGACGGCGGGCCGGTGGCCGAATTCCGCGCGGGTCAGTACGTGTCCGTACGCGTCGCACTTCCGGACGGCGCCCGCCAGATACGGCAGTACAGCCTCTCCGGGGCACCGGGCTCGACGGTGCGGCAGATCAGCGTGAAGCGGGTGTACGACAGTGCGGACGGTGCGACACCGGAGGGTGAGGTCTCGAACCACCTCCACGCGCGCGTGCACGAGGGCAGCGTCCTGGAGCTCTCCGACCCGTACGGCGATCTCGTCATCGACGACGACGCCGACACGCCCCTGCTCCTCGCCTCAGCGGGCATCGGTGTGACCCCGATGATCGCGATGCTGGCGCAGCTCGCGGACGCCGGGCACCGAGCCCCGGTCACCGTCGTCCACGGCGACCGCTCCCCCGCCGACCATGCCCTGCGCGCCGACCATGAGGCGTACGCGGGCAAGCTTCCGGACGCGGCCGTCCACTTCTGGTACGAGGAGGACGCCCCGGCGGGCGCCCACGCCGGGCTGGTCGATCTCACGCCCCTGCCGATCGCGTCAGGCACGCGCGCGTACCTGTGCGGTCCGCTGCCCTTCATGCGGGCCGTGAGGACCCAGCTGATCGCACGGGGCGTGGCACCCGCCGACATCCACTATGAGGTGTTCGGGCCGGACCTCTGGCTGGCACAGGACTAGCCCGGACCTCTGGCTGACGCAGGACCAGGAGGCCACAGGGCTAGGAGGCCCGGGAGATCTCCAGCAGCAGCGGCCCTGTGGGCTCGGCGACCATGTCCGCCACGGTCAACGGGTCCAGCGACGCGAAGAACGCCTCCTGGGCCCGGCGCAGGGCGCCGCGGAGCCGGCACCCCGAGTTCAGCGGGCACGGCGAGGCCCCCTCGCAGTCGACCACGTCCCCGTCGCCCTCGAAGGTGCGCACGACGGCGCCCACCGACGCCATGCGTCCCTTCTCGGTGAGCGCGAGTCCGCCGCCCCGGCCGCGGCGGGCGTCGAGCAGGCCCAGGTGCTGGAGCTCGGCCACGACCTTCGCGGCGTGCGTGTACGGGACGTCCATGTCGGCCGCGACGTCACGCGTGGTGGGCGTGGCGTCGCCCACCACGGCGAGCCGCATCAGCACGCGCAGCGCCAGGTCGGTGGATCGGAGCAGTCGCATACCGGCAGCGTAGATAATGCGCATTTGCGGTTCAAATTATTCGTCGGAGTATGCGGCTGCGTATCGATCCGGCCTTTCCTGTGCCCCGACCACCCACGCCGCCGTTCTGCCCCCTTACGATCAGCGGGCCCGATCGTCCCTTTCCCCGAAGGACTCGACCCATGGGTTCCGCCAACAACAGCAGCACCGCGACGCGCAAGGCACGAATAGAGGAGATGCGGCGCACCGAGCGTGCCCGCGAACGCCGCAATCGCGCGCTCACCATCGCCGCCAGCGTCGTGGTCGTCGCCGGTCTCGTCGTCGGCGGTGTCGTCCTCGTGAACTCGCAGTCCGACGACAAGGGCAGTACGGCGGGCGACTCCAAGAGCGCGGGTCGCTTCACGACGGACAAGGACGGTGTGAAGACCTGGAGCGACAAGCTGTCCCAGAACCACGTCGCCACGGCCGTGGACTACCCGATGACACCGCCGGTGGGCGGCGACCACAACCAGGTGTGGATGAACTGCAACGGCGACGTCTACACCAAGGCGGTCAAGAACGAGAACGCCGTCCACTCGCTGGAGCACGGTGCGGTCTGGGTGACGTACAACAGCAAGGCCTCCGAGGCCGACGTGACGGCGCTCGCGGAGAAGGTCAAGAAGACCCCGTACACGCTGATGAGCCCGGTCGAGGACCAGCAGGACCCGATCATGCTGAGCGCCTGGGGCAAGCAGCGCACCGTGACCGGGGCGAGCGACCCGAACGTGGACACGTTCTTCGAGACGTACGTCCAGGGCAAGCAGACGCCCGAGCCGGGTGCCGCCTGCACCGGCGGCCTCTCCCAGTGAGCCCAGCGGATACCGCCACGCGCGCCCGCCCGGACTGTCCGGCGACGCCCGCCCGCCCCGCCGGGCGCGCGGGCTGGATCGCCGGCACCGCGGCTGCGGTACTCCTCGCGGGCGGGGCCATCACCTACGCGGTCGCCGACGGGGACTCGGCCGGTCCCGCGACCCCGGCTGCGGACTCCGCGGACGCGGGCTTCGCCCGGGACATGGCCGTCCACCACCAGCAGGCCGTCGAGATGTCGTACATCGTGCGCGACCGCACCGACGACGAGGAGGTGCGGCGGCTCGCGTACGACATCGCGCAGACGCAGGCCAACCAGCGCGGCATGCTCCTTGGCTGGCTGGACCTGTGGGAGCTGCCCAAGGTCTCGGCCGACCCGCCGATGACCTGGATGGGCATGGGCGACATGGCCTCGGGCGAGGACGGTGCGCTGATGCCGGGCATGGCGACCGACTCCGAGCTGAAGAAGCTGGAAACGCTCAGCGGCGACCAGGCCGAGGTGTTCTACCTGCAGTTGATGGTGACCCATCACCAGGGCGGTATCCACATGGCGGAGGGCTGTGTGGAGAAGTGCACGGTCGGCGTGGAGAAGCGGCTTGCGCAGGGCATGGTCGAGGCGCAGGAGTCGGAGATCGACCTGATGACGAACCTGCTGACGGAGCGTGGCGCGAAGGCGCGGTCCTGATGGCCCGGCCCGTCCTGGGGGCGGGCGCCGTGCTGTCCGGGTGCACCACTGCCAAGATCAGCCCAAAATCGGCCCGGTCGGCGTAGGCCGACGGGCCGTGGCCTCGGTGCGGGGATAGTGTGCGGCTCATGACGACCGGGAGCAGTGCGCCACGCGCGCGTACGACAGCAGCCGAGCGGCTGATGCCGTTGCTGCTGCCGTGTGACGCGTCCCGCGGCGGTTTCTCCGGCCGCTCGACCATTCGTACGCCGGACGGTGCACAGCCGCACGCGCGGCCGGGCGAGCGCGGTGCGCGAGGCCACGCGCGCGTGCCCGCCTTCATGATCCCGAGCAGAGCCCCGCTCTCCATATGCACGGCCACGCTGGGAGCGTCACGCTCCTGCTGCTGACGGCCGGGGCGCCGCGTCCCCTCTCCGGGCCTGCTCTTCCAGGCGGCACCGGGCACGCGGCCGCCACGCACGCCGCGGCCTGAACCGCCATCACGCCGGGCTCTCGTCTCCCGTCTGTCGGTGCTGCGCATCCAGGCCGGCGTATCGGCTGCTTCGCCGTACCCCGTCCGCGTACACAGCGGCCGCGCCTCCGCGCCGCGTCCGGGCGATGCAGGGGAAGCAGCAGACGCGCCTGTCCTCCACTGCTCATACGCACCTCATACGCACCCCCACGAATAGGTGTTATCCAGTCATGCGTACACACACGCGGCGCACCGTGCTCGGTGCATCGATCGCGGTCGCCGGCTCGGGCCTCCTGGCCGCATGTTCCGACTCGGGCTCCCGCCCCCGTTCCGGCTCGCGCACCCCGGACGGCGGTCTCGGCCCCGGCGGACAGGTCATCGAGCCCTTCGTCCCCAAAGGACCCAAGGGATACGTGGAGCCGAGCGGGCCCGAGGTTCTGGCCGCCGAGAAGAAGCGCGGATCCGGACCCGTCCGCAAGTTCGACCTCACGGCCACCCGTACCCCCATCGACCTGGGCGGCCGAACCGTCAGGTCGTGGGCGTACGGCGACTCGCTGCCCGGCAAGGAGGTCCGGTGCACCGCCGGCGACATGCTGGAGATCTCCCTCGCCAACCACCTGCCCGAGTCGACGACGCTGCACTCGCACGGCATTCGCCTGCGGTGCGACATGGACGGCGTCCCGGACCTCACCCAGCGCCCCATCAAGCCCGGTGAGGACTTCCTCTACCGCTTCGCGGTCGAGCACCCGGGCACGTACTGGCTGCACTCGCACTCGGGCATGCAGCTGGACCGGGGCCTGTACGCGCCACTGATCGTGGAGGACCCCAAGGAATCCCTGTCCTACGACAAGGAGTGGGTCGTCGTCATCGACGACTGGCTGGACGGCGTGGACGGCTCCACTCCTGACGGTGTGCTCGCCGAGTTGGGCGGCGGCATGGACATGGGCGAGGAGGGCGGCGACGACCACTCCCGCCACGGATCCGGCCATGGATCCTCGGACGGCAAGAAGTCCGCCGGGCCCTCCCGCATCATCAAGGGCAGCCACAGCAGGCTGCTGCAGGGCATGGGCGGCGCCGTGAACTACCCCTTCTACCTGATCAACGGACGGCTGCCGACGGCGCCTTCGGAGTTCCGGGCGCGCCCAGGCGACCGCATCCGGCTGCGGATCATCAACGCCGGAGGCGAGACCGCCTTCCGGGTGTCGCTCGGCGGCCACGAGATGACCGTGACCCACACGGACGGCTACCCGGTCCGGCACACGAAGACGGACGCGCTGCTGATCGGCATGGCCGAGCGGTACGACGTGTGCGTCACCGCCAAGGACGGGGTGTTCCCGCTGGTCGCACTCGCCGAGGGCAAGAAGGACGCGGCGCTGGCCCTCCTGCGCACCGGCGGCGGGACCGCTCCGAAGTACGGCGTACGCCCCTCGGAGCTGAACGGGAAGCTGGTGCCGGCCAGACGCCTGGTGCCGGACGAGTCCGTGGCCCTCTCCCGGCGCGAACCGGACCACGAGATGCGCCTTCGGCTGACCGGGAACATGCGGAAGTTCAACTGGTCCTTCGACCACACTCCCTACCGCTTGAGCCAGCGCCACCCGATCCGCTTCGGCGACCGGATCCGGCTCACGGTCATCAACGCCACCGACATGTGGCACCCGATCCATCTGCACGGCCACACCTTCGCCCTGACCGGCATCGACTCGATCGGCGCACGCAAGGACACGGCCCCGGTGCTGCCGCACCGCAAGCTGGTCATGGACTTCGACGCGGACAACCCGGGCCTGTGGATGCTCCACTGCCACAACCAGTACCACTCCGAGTCCGGCATGATGACCAACCTCGGCTACCTCACGTGACGGCAGTGTCACCTCGCTGACGCGTGTTCGGGGCGCCCGGCAGCTGCGCCCCGACCGTGAACCCCGGCACCGCTGCCCGGACCATGGCGCCGGCCGTCGGGCGCCTTGCCCCAGGACCCGGCAGCAGGCCTCCGCCGCGGGGCTCCGAGCCGCGGCAGCGTGGCCCCGGCAGTGGGGCGGCCCACATAGGACACCCCTACATCGTGTCGCTCTGACGATTACACTGAGGCCGTGCCTCAACTACGCCTCGCCCTGAATCAGATCGACTCGACCGTCGGCGATCTCGCCGGGAACGCCGAGGCGATCGTCCGCTGGACCCGGCACTCCGCCGAACAGGGGGCGCATCTCGTCGCGTTCCCCGAGATGGCGCTGACCGGCTACCCCGTCGAGGACCTGGCCCTGCGCCCGTCTTTCGTCGAGGCCTCCCGGAGCGCGCTCCGGGCACTCGCCGCGCGCCTCGCCGAGGAGGGATTCGGGGAGCTGCCGGTGATCGTCGGCTATCTCGACCGGAGCGACAGCGCCCAGCCGAAGTACGGACAGCCGGCCGGCTCCCCGCAGAACGCCGCCGCCGTGCTGCACGGCGGCCGGGTCGCGCTCACCTTCGCCAAGCACCACCTCCCCAACTACGGCGTCTTCGACGAGTTCCGCTACTTCGTACCCGGCGACACCATGCCGGTCATTCGGGTGCACGGCGTCGACGTCGCACTCGCCATCTGCGAGGACCTGTGGCAGGAGGGCGGCCGCGTCCCGGCAACCCGTGCCGCCGGGGCCGGGCTGCTGATCTCGATCAACGCCTCGCCGTACGAGCAGAACAAGGACGACACGCGGCTTGAGCTGGTGCGCAAGCGCGCCCAGGAGGCCGGCTGCACCACGGCGTACCTGGCGATGATCGGCGGCCAGGACGAGCTGGTCTTCGACGGCGACTCGATCGTGGTCGACGCGGACGGCGAGGTCGTCACCCGTGCCCCCCAGTTCGCGGAGGGGTGCGTCGTCCTCGACCTCGATCTGCCGGCCGCCAGCCCCGAGCCGCCGTCGGCCCGCGGCGGAGCCGCTCATGGACGCGTTGTGGACGACGGGCTGCGGATCGACCACCTGACGATCTCGTCCGAGCCCCTTCCGGCGTACGAGCCTGAGCTCGCAGGCGGGTACGCGGACCGGCTCGACGACGACGAGGAGGTCTACTCGGCGCTGGTCGTGGGCCTGCGCGCGTATGTCGCGAAGAACGGCTTCAAGACCGTGCTGATCGGCCTCTCCGGCGGCATCGACTCGGCTCTCACCGCCGCCATCGCGTGCGACGCACTGGGTGCGGACAACGTGTACGGCGTCTCGATGCCGTCGAAGTACTCCTCGGACCACTCCAAGGGCGACGCGGCCGAGCTGGCGCGGCGCACCGGGCTGCACTTCCGCACCGTGCCGATCGAGTCGATGTTCGATGCGTACATGCGTGAACTGGGCCTTACCGGGCTCGCCGAGGAGAACCTGCAGTCGCGGCTGCGCGGCACGATGCTGATGGCGATCTCCAACCAGGAGGGCCACATCGTGCTCGCGCCCGGCAACAAGTCCGAGCTGGCCGTGGGCTATTCGACGCTCTACGGGGACTCGGTGGGCGCGTACGGGCCCATCAAGGACGTCTACAAGACGTCCATCTTCCGGCTGGCGGAGTGGCGCAACCGGGCGGCGGCCGAGCGCGGCCAGACGCCGCCGATCCCCGAGAACTCGATCACCAAGCCGCCGAGCGCGGAGCTCCGGCCCGGCCAGGTCGACACGGACTCCCTGCCGGACTATCCGGTGCTGGACGCGATCCTCGATCTGTACGTGGACCGCGACCAGGGCGCCGACGCCATCGTGGCGGCCGGGTTCGACCGGGAGATGGTCACGAAGACGCTGCGGCTTGTGGACACGGCGGAGTACAAGCGGCGGCAGTACCCGCCGGGCACGAAGATCTCCGCGAAGGGGTTCGGGAAGGACCGGCGGCTGCCGATCACGAACCGCTGGCGCGAATCCGGCTGACGCCTCGGGTACGCGGGGTGGTTGTGCCCTTGTCCGCTGGTCCAGCGGACAAGGGCACCACCGTTTCCGACGGTCGGTGCCCCGCCTTGGTCGCGGGGCTCACTCTCTCGTCGGGGGTTCGCGCCCCCCTCCGTCTTCGGGGCGGGGCCGCGGCGGTATGTACGTCCTCGGTCTGGCGCCGAGCCGTACGTCGTTGGCGGCGCCGTTACATTGCGCCAGCCGCTGCGGGCGCACATACCGCCACGTCCCCTCACGTCCGTGGGCGCATGCGGCTCGGTGGGGCTCCCCGTTGCAACCGTTGTGGGCAGTCGTTCCGCTGGGGCGGAACGGGTGGGCACAACCCACGATGTACGGTGCGTCTGCCTCGTACCTGTGCCGGGGGGCGCCGCTCAGCGGCGGGCCGCCTCCCGCCGCTGTGGGACATGGGCCGCCACCAGGCGGCCAGTGGAGGCGGGCGCACGGCGCCGGTCCACCGCGTACGCGACCGTCGCGACACCGAGCCCGAGCGCCGCCAGGCCGGCGCCGGCCACCGCGGGCGACGTGAGACCGAAGCCCGCGGCCAGGGCGACGCCACCGATCCACGCCCCACCCGCGTTGGCGAGGTTGAACGCGGCCTGGTTCGCCGAGGACGCGAGCGACGGCGCAGCCGCGGCCTTCTCCATCACCATCATGTTCAGCGGAGACCCGGTGACGAAGGCCGCCACACCGAGCAGGATCACGGCCAGCGCCGCACTCCACTCGGTGCGCATGAGGACGGGGAAGAGCGCGAGCACGACCGTGAGCGACGTGAGTCCGGCGAACAGCGTGCGGCGCAGCGAGTGGTCGGCGAGCCGGCCGCCAAGCAGGTTGCCGACCGTGGAGCCCACGCCGAAGAGGGCGAGCAGCAGCGTCACGCTGGCCTCGGAGTACCCGGCGGTGCCGGTGAGCATCGGCGTGATGTAGCTGTACGCGGCGAAGAGCGCGCCGAAGCCTGCGACGGTCGTGGCGAGCGCCAGCCAGACGGGGAGCGAGCCGAGTGCACCGAGTTCGCCGCGCAGGCCGGTGCTCGTGGCGTGGCTGCGGTCGGCGGGGACCAGGAGGGCGAGGGCCGCGACGGCCGCGATCCCGATCGCGCTGACCGCGAGGAACGTCGCCCGCCAGCCGAAGTGCTGACCCATGAGCGTGGCCACGGGCACGCCCGCGATGTTGGCGACGGTCAGGCCGAGGAACATCAGCGACACCGAGCGGGCCTTGCGCTCGGGGGCGACGAGGCCGGTGGCGACGACCGCGCCGACGCCGAAGAAGGCGCCGTGCGGGAGCCCGCTGACGAAGCGCGCGGCGACCAGCCAGTGGTAGTCGGGGGCGGCCGCGGACAGCGCGTTGCCCGCGACGAAGAGCACCATCAGGCCGATGAGGACGTGCCGGCGGGGCAGCCGGGCGGTGACCGCGGCGAGCAGCGGGGCGCCGATGACGACGCCGAGCGCGTACGCGGAGACCAGGTGCCCGGCGGTGGGGATGGATGTGTGCAGGTCGTTCGCGACGTTGGGCAGCAGGCCCATCATCACGAATTCGGTGGTGCCGATGCCGAAGGCGCCCACGGCGAGGGCGAGCAGGGCCAGGGGCATGAGGGATGCGGGACCTTTCAACGGAGCGGGAGGGACCTTCGTATGTTCAAGTACGGAACAAAGTCTCTCAGGCTCAGTATTCCGCTCGGTTAAGCGGGGGTTGCATCGAGGCGGCCGCGCGAAAGCAGACCCGCGCCGGCTCCCGGCCCGGATCGAGGTCCAAGGGCCCTGTCAGAGCTTGACCCGGGCGGCGATCGGGAGATGGTCGCTGCCCGTCTGCGGCAGGGACCACGACGACACCGGCTCCACGCCCTTCACCATGATCTGGTCGATCCGCGCCATCGGGAACGCCGCCGGCCAGCTGAAGCCCGTGCCGCTGCCCGCCGCACCCTGCGTGGAGCGCATCTGCGAGGTGACCGCACGCAGCGCGCGGTCGTTCATCGTCCCGTTGAGGTCGCCGAGCAGGACGACCCGCTTCAGCTTCTCGTCGGCGATGGCCTCGCCCAGCGCGTCCGCGCTCTTGTCGCGCTGGTTGGCGGTGAACCCGGCGTCGGCCTTGACCCGGACCGACGGCAGATGCGCGACGTAGAAGGCGACCTCACCCTCGGGGGTGGTGACCGTCGTCCGCATGGCCCGCGTCCAGCCGAGCTTGATGTCGACCGGCTCGGTACCGCTCAGCGGGTACTTGCTCCACAGCCCGACGGTGCCGCCGACGGAGTGGTACTTGTACGTCCCCGCCAGCGCCTTCTCGTAGACCGGCACCGCGGAGTCGGTGAGCTCCTCGAGCGCCACGACGTCCGCGCCGGAGGCGGCGACGTCGCGGGCGGTGCCGGACGGGTCCGCGTTGTCCGCGTTGACGTTGTGGGTGGCGACGGTCAGGTTGCCGCCGCTGCCCGTCTTGTCGGTGACCAGACCGCCGAACAGGTTGAGCCAGACGATCGCCGGCACCAGCACCGCGATCAGTGCGGTGGCCGAGCGGCGGACCAGCGCCAGAACCAGCAGCAGCGGCACGAGGACGCCGAGCCAGGGCAGGAACGTCTCCGTGAGACTGCCGAGGTTGCCGACCGTGTTCGGGATCTGTGCGTGGAAGAGCATCACCAGCGCGAGTACGACCGCGACCGCGGCGACGACGAGGCCGCGCCGCCAGATACCGCGGTCGCCGCGCCAGCGGTCCACCAGGCGCCGAAGCCGGGATCCCTGGCGCTCGGGCCCCGAGCCGCCGCCGCCCGTCTCCGTCATGTACGCCTGCGCCATACCGTCGCCTCACTACCTGCCGTGCACACCGTTCGCCCGCCCCTTCACGACCCTAGGCGATGAACGGAGTCGTTCCCTGCCGCCATTGACGGCCGTACGGGCGCGAGGACGAACAAGTCTGCTTCCCGGGTTCCGGATGCGCTGACCGTAACCGCTCTCTGTGACGAAACGCTCACATCCGCTTACGCACGTTCACACAAGCAGCCCGGGGCACGGACGCACCCGGCAGTCCGGGCGTGGCCTCACGTCACGGGCGCAGCCCCCGCAGCACGCTGTCGACGATCTGCTCCGGCAGCCCCGCCTCCAGCTCGGCATCGGGCCGCATCACGGACCGTACGAGCATCGGGCCGGTAAACAGGTCGTTGACGAGCTCGAGGTCGACGTCGCCGCGGATCTCGCCGTTCTCCACTCCCCGGCGCAGCACCTCGAGAGTGAGCCTGCGCCGCGGCGCTATCACCGTGGCGTGGTACACCGCCCAGACTTTCGGCTGACTCTTCATCTGGGCGTACACGTTGTGCAGCAGCGCGGACGACCGGTTCGCGAGGCCGCGGAGGCGCATCGACTCCAGGAGGGCGATCAGGTCCTCGCGCATGGATGCGCCGGTCAGCTGGGGGTCTTCGGGCTCGACGGCGCGCAGTACGTCGCAGAAGAGTTCCTCCCTGCCACTCCAGCGGCGGTAGATGGTGGCCTTGCCGACGCCCGCCGTGCGTGCCACCCGTTCGATGGAGACCTCGGCGAGCGGCACGCCTTCCTCCATGAGCGCGACGACGCCGTCGATGATGGCGCGCTCCACCGCTTCGCTGCGGGGGCGGCCCCTCCGCTGCTCCTGCTGTTCCGCGAGGTCCACCAATGTGCTCCGCCCTTTCGTTTCACCTTCGCCGCTCCCGATTCTCCCTGTATCCGGGGCCGGGGTCCGGGACGTCGGGTGCGCAGGCACTGGGGGTACCTCCCCTGCCCTCAAGGCAAGGGAGGAGCACCCGATCCGGCGTCAGTTCTCCGCGGCCACCAGCTCCTCGGTCTCCTCCTCCTTCTGCACTGCCGGGGCGCGCCCCGGCAGGAACAGGGCCACCACCACAGCGCCGAGCAGCGCCACGCCCGCCCCGCACAGGGCCGTGACATGCATGGCGTGCAGGAAGGCGTCGTTCGCCGGAGTGACCAGGGACTTGCCCTGTGCGCCGAGCTTCGCGGCGACGCCGAGTGTGGCCTCGATGGACTCGCCCGCGGTGTGGCGGGCGTCGGCGGGGAGCATGCCGAGCTTGTCCTCGATGCCGTTGCGGTACGCCGTAGACAGCACGGAGCCGAGGACGGCGATACCGAGGGCGCCGCCGACCTGGCGGAAGGTGTTGCTGAGCGCGGAGGCGGAGCCGGCCTTCTCGCGCGGCAGGGCCTGCATGATGACGACGCTGGTCGGCGTCATGATGTGCGCCATGCCGGCGCCCATGAGGAAGAAGATCACCTCGAGGATCCAGATCGGCGTGTCGGCATCCAGCGTGGCGAACGCGGCCAGCATCGCGGCGATGACCAGCATGCCGGCCGTGGTCGTGGCCTTGTTGCCGAAACGGTCGACGACCAGCCGGGCCCGCGGCGCGAAGATCATCTGCGCGGCGGCCAGCGGAAGCATCAGCAGACCGGTCTGCAGCGGCGAGTAGCCGCGCACGCTCTGGGTGTAGAAGACCGAGAAGAAGGTCACGCCCATCAGCGCGAAGAAGACCAGCGCGATGGTGGCGATCGCGGCCGAGAAGACCTTGTTCTTGAAGTACGTGACGTCGACGGACGGGTGGTCGCTGCGCTTCTCGTACACGACGAAGGCGACGAGCACGGCGAGGCCGGCGGCGATGGTCGCCAGCACGGTGGCGTCGGTGAAGTCGGCGAGCTGGCCGCCCTTGATGATGCCGTACACGAGCAGGACGAGCCCGATGACGGAGAGCACGACGCCGACGGGGTCGATGCGGCCGGGGTTCGGGTCGCGGGAGTCCGGCACCAGCCACAGCATCAGCGCGACCGCGAGGATCACGATCGTCACGTTGATCAGGAAGATCGAGCCCCACCAGAAGTGGTCGAGAAGCACGCCGCCGGTGATGGGACCGATGGCGATGGCGAGGCCGACGCCGCCCGCCCAGATGCCGATGGCCTTCGGCTGCTCCTCGCGCTCGAAGACGTTCATGAGGACGGCCAGGGTGGCGGGCATCACAAAGGCGGCGCCGAGGCCCATCAGGGCGCGGAAGGCGATGAGTTGTTCCGGCGACCCGGACTGGGCGGCGAGCGCCGAGCTGATGCCGAAGACGGCCAGACCGGCGAGCAGGACCTTCTTGCGGCCGAGCCGGTCGCCCAGCAGGCCGGCGGTGAACAGCAGTCCGGCGAAGACCAGCGTGTAGGCGTTGATGGCCCACTCGAGCTCGCTCTGCGTGGTACCGAGGCCGACGGGTGCCGGGGTGGAGATGGTCTTGATGGCGACGTTGAGGATCGAGTTGTCGAGCACCACGATCAGCAGGCTCAGCATGAGGACGCCCAGAATCGCCCAGCGGCGCCGGTGGACGGCCTCCGGTATTCGGGGGCCCGGAACGGCAGGAGAAGTCATGGCGCCGAGCCTAGGCGCAATTCGATACGAGACCGTCTCGTATTGGAAAACCTTTACGGAGACCTTACGGAACGGTGGGGCGACAAGGTCCTACGGCCGTGGGCCGGTGAGCTGTGGGCAAGTGGGCCGGGTGAGGTGTGGACAAATGGGCCGGTGAGCTGTGGGCCAGGGGCCGGTGGTACGGGCTCATACGGCCGTAGGTGATACGGGACTCCTACGTCCGTAAGGGGGGCCGTCTAGCCGTCGGGCGGCACGTAGTGCCACCATGGACCTGATCCGGGGACGCCGTCAGGGCGCCACGAGATGACAGAAGGAGCCGTTGCAATGACGCAGCTTTCGGCTGCCCAGAAGCCCGGCCAGGACACTGGCCGCACGTCCGACAGCAGCAAGGCGCTGTACGGGGGCAAGGGCACTCGCCGTATCACCGTCCGCGACATCGCCGCCGCCAAGGAGCGCGGCGAGAAGTGGCCGATGCTCACCGCATACGACGCGATGACCGCGTCCGTCTTCGACGAGGCCGGCATCCCGGTCCTGCTCGTCGGCGACTCGGCGGGCAACTGCCACCTGGGGTACGAGACCACCGTGCCCGTCACCCTCGACGAGATGACGATGCTCTCCGCGGCCGTCGCGCGCGGCACGAACCGTGCGCTGATCGTCGCCGACCTGCCCTTCGGGTCGTACCAGGAGGGCCCTGTACAGGCGCTGCGCAGCGCGACCCGGCTGATCAAGGAGGCCGGGGTCGGCGCCGTGAAGCTGGAAGGCGGCGAGCGCTCCCACCGCCAGATCGAGCTGCTTGTCGAGTCCGGCATCCCGGTCATGGCGCACATCGGGCTCACCCCGCAGTCCGTCAACGCCATGGGCTACCGCGTCCAGGGCCGCGGCGAGGAGGCCGCCCAGCAGCTGCTGCGCGACGCCAAGGCCGTGCAGGACGCGGGCGCGTTCGCCGTCGTGCTGGAGCTGGTCCCGGCCGGGCTGGCGGCCGAGGTCACCCGGAGCCTGCACATCCCGACCGTCGGCATCGGCGCCGGTCCGGAGTGCGACGCGCAGGTGCTGGTGTGGACCGACATGCTCGGCCTGACCGGTGGGAAGATGCCGCGGTTCGTGAAGCAGTACGCGGATCTGCGGTCTGTCATCGGTGACGCGGCGAAGGCGTACGCCGAGGATGTCGTCGGCGGAACGTTCCCGTTGGAGGAGCACTCCGTCCACTAAGCGGTGCCGCTGAGCCATCGCCGCACCACGGGCAGCCCGCCGATCTTCCCCCGTCGGCGGGCTGCCCCTTTGTTGCCTCCGCCCGTCCCTGGAGGCTGCGCCCCCAGACCCCCTTCGGCCTGAACGGCCTCGTCCTCAAACGCCGGACGGGCTAAGACCGACCGGCAAATGGGGGGCGGCGTCGCCGTGCAGAGCTGTCGGCGAGATGTAGGTGGCTGTCGGCGGCCTGTCGGTGGATTGTCAGTGGTGGCTGGCACCCTCGTCGGCATGACGCGAATCGACAAGAACCCCAGCGGCGCGAACAGTGCCGTCACCGTGCGGGGACTGGTCAAGCACTACGGCGAGACCAAGGCGCTGGACGGCGTCGACCTGGACGTCCGCGAGGGCACCGTCATGGGTGTGCTCGGGCCGAACGGCGCTGGCAAGACCACCCTCGTGCGCATCCTGTCCACCCTCATCACGCCCGACGCGGGGCACGCGACCGTGGCCGGCCACGACGTCGTGCGACAGCCCCGGCAGCTGCGCCGGGTGATCGGTCTCACCGGTCAGTACGCCTCCGTCGACGAGAAGCTCCCCGGTTGGGAGAACCTCTACATGATCGGCCGCCTGCTCGACCTGCCCCGCAAGGAGGCCCGGGCCCGCGCCGACGAGCTGCTGGAGCGCTTCTCGCTGACCGAGGCGGCCAAGCGCCCCGCGAGCACGTATTCCGGCGGTATGCGCCGCCGCCTCGACCTGGCGGCCTCCATGATCGGCCGCCCGGCGGTCCTCTATCTGGACGAGCCGACGACCGGTCTCGACCCGCGCACCCGCAACGAGGTGTGGGACGAGGTCCAGCGCATGGTCGGCGACGGTGTCACCGTCCTGCTCACCACCCAGTACATGGAAGAGGCCGAACAGCTCGCCAACGAGCTGACCGTCATCGACCGCGGCAAGGTCATCGCGGGCGGCGCCATCGACGAGCTGAAGGCCAAGGTCGGCGGCCGTACGCTGCGCATCCGCCCGGCTGACCCGATGGAGCTGCGCCCGCTCGCCTCCGCGCTCGACGAGCTGGGCATCACCGGCATCGCCACGACGACCGTGGACGCCGGCAGCGGCACCATCCTGGTCCCGATCCTCAGTGACGAGCAGCTGACCGCCGTGACCGGAGCGGTCGTCGCACGCGGCGTCACGATCGCCTCGATCACCACCGAACTGCCCAGTCTGGACGAGGTGTTCCTGTCCCTCACCGGCCACCGCGCCAGTGCCCCGCAGGACGCCACGCCCACCGAGCTCGAGAAGGTCTCCGTATGAGCGCCGCCACCGTCCCCGTCACCACAGACATCAAGGCCGACGCCCGGATCGGTCTGCGCGGCCATCTGCGCCACACCGGCGCCCTCGTCCGTCGCAACCTGCTGTGGATCCGCCAGGACCCGGAGTCGATGTTCGACGCCATCCTGATGCCCGTCGTCTTCACGCTGTTGTTCGTGTACGTCTTCGGCGGCTCCATCGGTCAGGCACTGGGCGGCGGACAGGACCAGTACGTGCAGTACGTGATCCCGGGTCTGATGGCGATGACCAGCATGAACATCTCCATGGGCGTCGGGACCGGCTTCAACCAGGACTTCCAGAGCGGCGTCATGGACCGCTTCCGGTCCCTGCCGATCGGGCGCGGCTCCGTGCTGATCGCCAAGATCGTGGTCGAGCTGATGCGCATGCTGATCGCGACGGCGATCCTGCTGGTCGTCGGCGTCCTCGTCGGCTTCGACATCACCAACTGGCCCGGCCTGTTCGCGGCCGTGGGTCTGTCGGTGGTGTTCGGCTCGGCCCTGATGTGGGTGTTCCTGACGCTGGGCGTGACCATGAAGAACGCCCAGTCCGTGCAGGCGATGGGCTTCCTGGTGCTGATGCCGCTGCAGTTCGGCTCGTCGATCTTCGCGCCGACCGAGTCGATGCCCGGCTGGCTGCAGGCCTTCACCGACTACAACCCGCTGTCCTCACTCGCCGACGCCGCGCGCGGACTGATGGTGCAGGGCCCGTTGACGCACGACCTGTGGGTGACTCTCGGTTGGTCGGCGCTCCTCACGCTGGTGATGGCGCCGATCGCGATCCACAAGTTCCGCACCAAGAGCTGAGCTCGTCCCGGTGGGCCCGGGTCGGTGCGCGTCGGAGCTCAGTGTCCGAGTTCAGCTAGTGCCCCGGCAGGCAACGTTTGCCCGTCAAGGAGCGGCGTCCGGTGCTCCCCCACTGCCTTGAGGGCGTGGGAGGTGCCCCCGCTCTGGGGGTCCCCGGCCGGAGGCTGGGGGAGTGCCGGCCGGAAGTCCTCGTACTGGACGTACTTGGGCTTTCGGCCGGTGCGGCGAGGGGGGTACCTCCCACGCCCTTAAGGCAGTGGGGGAGCGTGCCGGGCGTCGCGACGGGGCGAACGTTGCCTGTCGGGGCACTGGCTCAGAGCAGGGCGGCGGCCTCGTCGAGAGTGAGGCCGCCGCCCTCTGCATACGCGGCGTCGTAGGCATCGTCGCCGAGCACGGCGCGTGCCGCCGACTCGCCCTGCTCACACATCTCGCGCTCCAGGGGGGTGGAGAAATGCCGGGGCGGCAACAGGGCCCGGGCGGCGCAGAGCAGCCGGGCGGCGTCGTGTGCGCGGGCGCCGCCGTCCAGACCGGCGAGTGCGACGGCTCCGGTGGTCAGATGGATCGACGGCATGTGGGGCGCCACCATGCGGGTCAGCGGGTCGCGGGCCCGCTCCACCGCCTGACGGGTCTTCACCAGACTTTCTTCGTACCGGCCGTCGACCACGTCCAGCCAGGCCTCCACACCGAGCATGAACCCGGCGAAGACGACGAACGCGGCGGCTCCGAAATCGCTGCGCAGCGCCTCCAGCTGTTCCCGCGCCTCCTCGGTGCGGCGGGTGCGGCCGAGCCACATCGCGAGGAAGAGGCGGGCCGCGGGCATGGCGTCGTTGGTGGCTCCGCGGCTCTGCTCCACGACATCGCGCAGCATCTTCTCGCCCCGCTCGGGCTCCCCCGACTCGATGAGGACGGCACCGAGGCGGGCGCGGAGCACGGCCGCCTGCGCGCGGGCGCCGAGCCGCTGTGCGTAGGTGATCGCCGTCTCGTAGGTCTGGGCGGCGGCCAGGTACTCGCCCTTGCGTTCATGGGCCTCGCCGCGGGCGGAGAGCGCCTCGGCGGTGCCCCACGCATCCCCGAGCCGGGTGAAGACCTCCAGGGCCTCGTCGGCGTCGCGGGTGGCGTCTCCCGCCCAGTCGGTGCGGTTGGCGAGGATGTTGGCCCGCATCTGCAACGCCATGCCCAGCTCCCATTCGTAGCCGAGCTCCCGGCAGGTTCGGATGGACTCGTCGACGACGGCGTGCATCCGCTCCATGTCGCCGGTCAGGAGCACGGCATAGAACCAGAGGCTGCCCGGGGTGCGGCAGGTCTGCGGCAGCCCCGGCCGGTACGTCTGGCTGATGGCGCGCAGTTTCCCCTGGGCCTGCGGTGTGTTCCAGGCGTCCAGTTCCGTGTCCATGCAGGCGAGATGGACGAGATGCACACCGCGCCGGGCCTCTTCGAGCAGCTCGGGACTCATCGGCGGGGGCGCGTCCGTGCACAGTCCGTGCACCGGTGGGACGGGCTGCGCGGGCGAGGTGAAGGGATCGGGGCCGAGCGCCATGACGTCCCGGGACCAGTTGCGGGCGTCGATGCGCAGATCCCGCATCTGCCAGTACCAGAAGAGGGAGTGGACGAGGCACAGGGCCTCCTGCTCGTCCCGGGCGGCGACTGCGTGCCGCAGCGCGGTGCGCAGGTTCTCGTACTCGGTCTCGAACCGCTCGATCGCGGCGCTCTGCCCGGGGCCGCGCAGCAGCGGGTCGGCGAGGCGGGCGAGCTCCCGGTAGTACGTGAGGTGGGCGCGGGCGACGGTCTCGCGCTCACCGGCCTCGTCGAGCCGCTCGCCGGCGTACTCGGTGACCGTCTCCAGGAGCCGGTACCGCATGTCACCGCCCGCCGAAGGCGCGGCGACCACCAGGGACTTGTCGACGAGAGAGCCGATCGCCTGCAGAGCCGCGGACCCGCACACGGCCTCGGCGGCGGCGAGGTCGCAGCCGCCCGCGAAGACCGACAGGCGGCGCAGGACGGCGCGTTCGTCCTCGTCGAGCAGGTCCCAGGACCAGTCGACGACGGCGCGCAGTGTCTGCTGGCGGGGCAGGACGGTGCGGCTTCCGGAGCTGAGCAGCCGGAAGCGGTCGTCGAGGCGGTCAGCGATCTGGCGCAGCGTCAGCATGCGGAGGCGGGCGGCGGCCAGTTCGATGGCGAGCGGAAGCCCGTCGAGGCGGCGGCAGATCTCAGCGGCGGCGGCCGCGGCTTCTTCGTCGCTGTCGATCCCGAAGCCGGGGCGGGCCGCAGCACCCCGGTCGGCGAGCAACCGCAGGGCGACCGGCAGGGGCAGTGGCTCGACGGGGCGCAGCAACTCCCCCGGCACGCCCAGGGGTTCGCGGCTCGTGGCCAGGATCCTCAGCTCGGGGCAGCGTTCGAGCAGGTACTCCACCAGGTGGGCGGCGGCGTCGACGACATGCTCGCAGTTGTCGAGGATGAGCAGCATGCGGCGCTTGGCGCAGTGCTCGGCGAGTCGCACGAGGGGGTCGTCGTGCCGGTCGGCCAGGGCCCGCATCTCCTCGGCCCCCGCACCGCGCAGCACGGTCTCCCGCGCCCCGACCGCGGTGAGCGCGGCCTCGGGCACGTCCCGTGGATCGTCCACCGGCGCGAGTTCGGCCAGCCACACCCCGTCCCGTGCGGTGTCCCCGACAGTCTCCGCCGCTTCCTGCGACAGCCGCGTCTTGCCGGCCCCGCCGGGCCCGAGCAGCGTCACGAGCCGGGTCGCCGCGAGGTCGCCCCGGATGGCGTCGATGTCGGCCTCCCGGCCGACGAACGAGGTCAGACGGGCGCGGAGGTTGCCGGGGGGAGGGGGCGTCGCACGGTCGAGGGGCGGAGGCGCCGGACCGTCCGGGGCGGGAGGCGTCGTACGGTCGCGGGGTACCGCGGATCGGGCATACGAGGGCGAGGGCGACGGGGCCACGGCGCGGCCCCGCTCCTCCGGAGCGGCGCCCCGCAGCAGCTCCGCGTGCAAGGCCCGCAGTTCCGGTCCGGGATCCGAGCCGAGGCGGTCCGCGAGCTCGTGGCGCACGGACTCGTACGCGGCGAGGGCCTCGGCGTTGCGGCCCGCGGCACGGAGCGCGCGGAGGTGGAGGAGGTGAAGGGGCTCGTCGAGTGGGTGGCTGCCGCACAGGGCGGCGAGCTCGGGGAGCACCTGTTCCGCCTGGCCGAGGGCGAGCGCCGCGGTGAGGCGGGTGCGGCGGGCGTCGAGACGCCGGGCCTCCCAGCGGGCCGACTCGGCGGCGCCGTCCGGGAGGTCGGCGAGCGCGGGACCGTGCCACAGGGCGAGCGCGTCGTCGAGGACCACCGCCGCCTTGGCCGGGTCGCCGTCGGACAGCGCCCGCGCACCCTCGCCGGCCAGCCGCTCGAACCGGTACAGATCAACATCCTCGGCCGTCGCGCACAGCCGGTAGCCGCCGCCCACGGAGGCGACGGCGTCCGCGCCGAGCGCCCTGCGCAGCCGCGCGACCAGCGCCTGCAGCGCGCCCGTGGCGTCCGCCGGCGGGGCGTCGCCCCACACGTCTTCGACCAGCACGGCGGCAGGAACGGCGCGTCCCGCTCGCAGCGCCAGCACCGTCAGCAGCGCACGCAGCCGCGCCCCGCCGACCGGGACGAGGGTGCCGTCGGCGCGGAGTGCCTGGGTGGTGCCGAGGATGCGGTAGCGCACGGGGTCCATTGTCTCCGGGGACGACCCGGCGCCGCGTCCGGGTTTCGGACCCGGCAGGAACCGGGAGGAGTGAACGGGGAGGAGTCCAGGAACCCCAGCCCGTCCGCAGGACGTTCCCTCCACACCACCGATACGGTCGATCAGACCGCCGCCCGCACGCCCCACCCTCACCCGAGCCTCAGGAGACCGCCCATGGCCACCGCCACCCTGCGCCGCAGCGACCGGAGGATCAGCCCCGTCTTTCTGGGGATCGCGGCTATTACGGCGGTCGCGGGCTGGGCGGCCTGGACCGGCTTCGCCGAGCAGCCGGGGTTCGCCGTCTTCCTCTTCGTGACGGCGGCCTGGATCGTCTCGCTCTGCCTGCACGAGTACGCACACGCGCGTACGGCGCTGCACAGCGGCGACCTCTCGATCGGAGCAAAGGGATATCTCACCCTCAACCCGCTCAAATACACCCATGCGTTGCTGTCGATCGTGCTGCCCGTCCTCTTCGTGATGATGGGCGGGATCGGTCTGCCGGGCGGCGCGGTGTTCATCGAGCGCGGCCGGATCCAGGGCCGCTGGAAGCACAGCCTGATCTCGGCCGCCGGGCCGCTCACCAACGTGCTGTTCGCAGTCGTGTGCACGGCGCCGTTCTGGCTGGACGCGCTGGACGGTGTACCGGTCACGTTCCGCTATGCGCTGGCGTTCCTGGCGCTGCTCCAGGTGACGGCGGCGATCCTGAACTTCCTGCCGATTCCGGGCCTGGACGGGTACGGCGTGATCGAGCCCTGGCTGTCGCACCGGATCCGCCGGCAGGTGGAGCCGTTCGCGCCGTTCGGGCTCCTTGCGGTGTTCGCGATCCTGTGGATCCCGGAGGTGAACGTCCTGTTCTTCGACGCGATCCACGCGATTCTGGACAGCCTGGGCATCAACGAGTTCCAGAGCTACTGCGGCCAGTCGCTGTACCGCTTCTGGACGGAGACGAACGCCGTCTGCTCCGTCGGCGCGTAACGGCCCCGCTCCGTCAGTGCGTGACGGAGGGGCCCCGCTCCCCCGGGCCCGACGCCGCCGCCCTCGCGGCCTTCTCGACCTTCGCCTTGCGCGCGTAGTACCACGTCATGTTCGACGACAGCCCGGCCAGCAGCACCCACACGATGCCCAGCCAGCTGCCCTGGACGAAGGACACCACGGCGGCGGCGACGGACAGGAGGCAGACGGCGAGGGTGTACAGAGCGAGGCGGGGCATGGGGGTCGGCTCCTGTCGGGGGCGTGAGGTGGTACGCCGTCCAGTGTCCCCCATGCCCCCGGTGCACAGGAAAGGGGCGGCTACACGTCCGTGACGCGCAGCCCCGCGTGCGCCTTGTAGCGGCGGTTCACGGAGATGAGGTTGGCCACCAGCGCCTCGACCTGGTGGGCGTTCCGCAGCCGTCCGGCGAAGACGCCGCGCATGCCGGGGACGCGCCCGGCGAGCGCCTGCACCATGTCCGTGTCGGCCCGGGACTCGCCCAGCACCATCACGTCGGTGTCGATCTCCTCGACCGACCGGTCCTGGAGCAGGACGGCGGAGAGGTGGTGGAAGGCGGCCGTGACCCGCGAGTCCGGCAGCAGCACGGCGGCCTGCTCGGCGGCGCTGCCCTCCTCCGGCTTCAGCGCGTACGCGCCCTTCTTGTCGAAACCGAGCGGGTTGACGCAGTCGACGACGAGCTTGCCCGCGAGCTCCTCGCGCAGCGCCTCGAGGGTCGCCGCGTGCCCGTCCCACGGCACGGCGACGATGACGATGTCGCTGCGGCGCGCGCACTCCGCGTTGTCCGCGCCCTCGACGCCGTGCCCGAGCTCGTCGGCCGCCGTCCGTGCCCGGTCGGCGGCCCGCGAGCCGATGATCACCTTCTGGCCGGCCCTGGCGAGCCGGTAGGCGAGGCCCTTGCCCTGCGGGCCGGTGCCGCCGAGGACGCCGACGACGAGACCGGACACGTCGGGCAGGTCCCAGGGGTCCTTGGCGGGAGCCTTGGCGGGAGCCGTCTTCGCGTCATCACTGGAAGTCATACGGCGACGATACGTGCAGGCCCCGGCAGGGATCACCTCGCCCGGGCAGTGTGCTGGATCACGCCGTACGGCCCCTCCGGGGAGCTCGGCCCGCGCCTACAGGGTTCCCTGCAGATCCGCCACGGGCACGCGCCGGAAGGTGATCGTCTCGTACGCGCTGAAGTCACCCGTCTCGTAGAGGAGCCCGACGGTCGCCGCGTCGACGCGTACGAGATCGGAGTACGCGGCGGGGAGCCCGTCGACCGTGTGGGCGGTCCGCCAGGTGGTGCCGCCGTCCGTACTGCTGCGGATCGTCATCAGGGCCCGGGAGCCGTCGGCGGGGCCGGAGTAGACCAGCAGGTCCGGGTCGCGGAGCTGGAGCACGCTGCCCTCGACGACGGGCCCGGTGAGGCCCGCCTGCGGACGGAACGGCTTGACGAGGGTCTGGCCGCCGTCGCGCGAGTGGGCGTCCGCGCGGTTGCCCGGGGAGGGGGAGTCGTTGCGGGTGTTGAAGTACACACGCCCGTCGGGCAGTTCGGCGGCGGTCGTCTCGTTGACGTTGACGACGCCGTTGGTGTTGTCGTCGACGTATCCGATCCGCCAGGTGGCGCCACGGTCGTCGCTGAGGAGGCAGTGGCCGCCGTTGTACTTGCCTTCGGTGCCGTTGTCGGTGGCGGTGGGCGGGAGCGAGTGGTTGGCGGGGACGACGACGCGTCCTTTCGCCGTGCCGCTCGTCAGCTGGATCGCGTGCCCGGGCGTGGTGGCGTACCAGCGCCAGGCCGCCTTCTTGCTCTGGCCGGTGATGTCCCGCGGCCTCGACCAGGTGAGCCCGTCGTCGTCGCTGTGCTGGAGCCATACGCGGCGTCCGTCGGCGGCGGTCACCTTGCCACGCCGGATGGCGTCCTCGGTCGCCGAGGCGGCGTTCCGTATGTGCACCAGGAGGATCCGGCCGGTGTCGAGGACGACGGGCGCCGGGTTGCCGGAGAGGTGATCGCCGTTCCTGGCGGCCACCTGGAGCGGGCCCCAGGTGCGGCCGCCGTCGGTGGACCGCTTGAGGACGATGTCGATGTTCCCGTGGTCCGCGCGGGAACCGACACGCCCTTCGCAGAACGCGAGGACCGTGCCCTTCCCGGTGAGGACCACTGCCGGGATCCGGAAACTCGCGTACCCCTCACGCCCGGCCCGGAACGGTACGGACACCTCGCCTGCCATGACGGCCTCCCCCTCTCGGTGACCGCTCGGTCACCGCACTGAACCCGCAGCCGACTGATCAGCGGCTCAGTTTCGCCGCCTGCTGCCCACCTTGAGCGAATTCGCGGTGAACTCGGCCTGACGACTTACCAGTTGCGGCAGGATGCGGACACATGGACGCCGTACGGGTCGCGCTGCTGCGCGAAGTGCTCGCCGGAACCGAGTGGCTCGGCACCACGCGCCACTTCGCGGCCGCGCTGCGGTCCTCCGTCGTACCGCACGGCGGCGGGCTGCTGCTGGTGGGCACGGAGGACTACGAGCCATGGCATCTGGCCGCGCACCTTGTGGACGAGGCCGCGTGGTCGGGGACGCCCGCGCTGTCCCCGACGCTCGTACGGCACCGGGTGCGCCCAGGCGACCCGGCGCACCTCTCCGTCGGGCTCGGCAGGGTCGAGGCGGCGAAACGCGGCGAGACGCTGCTCGTGGTGGCGCCGGACGCACCGGGGGCACCGCTGCTGGAGCGGGTGCACGATGCGCGGCGGGCCGGGGCCACCGTGTTCGCGCTGGACTCCGGCGACCGCGACCTGCACGCCATGGCGCACGAGGCCCTCGCCGTACCGGAGAATCCCGAGCTCGACCTGGACACCGTCCAGCACCTGGTCAGCGCGGCGGCGGGCGAGAACACGCTGCCCCAGACGCGGGGCCGCAGGCGCTTCCGCGACCGCCTGTCCCGCCTGGCGGACCAGCTGACGGCACCGCCGCCGTCACGCTGGTGACGTCTCGGTGCCGCCGGGGCTCCGCCCCGGACCCCGCATCGCCCTTCGGGCTCGTCCTCAAGCTCCCCCGGCTCACGCTGGGAGGTGCCCCCAGACGGGCTGAATTTTCAGCCCGTCCGGCGCTTGAGGACGACGCGGCTCAGTCGTCGTCCTCGCCCCGCGCGGCGGCGTCATGCCATCGGGGATCGTTCTCCCACTGGAGATTCCGCTCGGCCGCGATGTCCAGGGCCCGCTGTGCCTCCGCCGGGGTGGCGTACGGCCCGAAGCGGTCCTTCGCGGGGCACTCCGGCCCCTCTTCGACCTTCTTGTGCTCCAGGCAGTAGTACCACTCGCCCGGCTTCCCGACCGTTCGCTTCTTGAACAGGGCCATCGCACCGGCTCCTCATCGCCTGAGTTCCTCGTGGATCCTGGGAGTACGCCGCCATGGTGCCCCACGGCCGCTGGATACACTCCTTGATATGTCTGGCCAGTCACTGCTCGTACCAGGGGAGCTCTCTCCCACCCGCACGGTCCCGGGAAACATCCGGCGCCCGGAGTACGTGGGCAAGCCCGGCCCCACGCCGTACACAGGCCCGGAGGTGCAGAGCACCGAAACAATCGAGCTGATGCGGATCGCGGGTCGCCTCGCGGCGCGGGCGATGGCGGAGGCCGCGAAGTTCATCGCGCCCGGCGTGACCACGGACGAACTGGACCGGGTCGCACACGAGTACCTGTGCGACCACGGCGCCTACCCGTCCACGCTCGGCTACCGGGGCTTCCCGAAGTCGTTGTGCACCTCCGTCAACGAGGTCATCTGCCACGGCATCCCCGACTCCACGGTCCTGCGCGACGGCGACATCATCAACCTGGACGTCACGGCGTACATCGGTGGCGTGCACGGTGACAACAACGCGACGTACCTGGTCGGGGACGTGGACGAGGAGTCGCGGCTGCTCGTCGAGCGGACTCGTGAGTCCCTCAACCGCGCGATCAAGGCGGTCCGGCCAGGCCGCCAGATCAACGTCATCGGCCGCGTCATCGAGTCGTACGCCAAGCGCTTCGGCTACGGCGTGGTCCGGGACTTCACCGGTCACGGGATCAACTCGTCGTTCCACTCCGGCCTGATCATCCCGCACTACGACAGCCCGCGCGCGACGACCGTGATGCAGCCCGGCATGACGTTCACGATCGAGCCGATGCTGACGCTCGGCACGCATGAGTACGACATGTGGGACGACGGGTGGACGGTCGTGACGAAGGACCGGCGGCGGACCGCACAGTTCGAGCACACGCTGGTCGTCACGGACACCGGGGCGGAGATCCTCACGCTGCCGTAGCTCCGCACCTCAAGCACCTCACCGGGAAGCCCGCTCTGCGAACAGAGCGGGCTTCTTCCATGTGGGTGAGACCGGGAATCGGGGGTACGGTTTTACCGACAGGGAGTCGGGAAACTCGTTGACTTAGGTTAGCCTAACCGTAGAAGATGTCGACCGGCTCTCGTCGCTCGCCCCTCGCCCCGGAGGTCCTCATGAACTCGTCGGACACGCCGGCCACGGCGTTCTCGACGCTCATCCGCACCGCGTCGCACGATGCGCACACGGAAGCGGAGACCACGACGTTCATGAGCGACATGCTGGGCGGCAGGCTCGGCGTCGACGCGTACGCGCGGTACACGGAGCAGCTGTGGTTCGTGTACGAGGCCTTGGAGAGCGGCGCGCAGAGGCTGGCGGACGACCCGGTGGCGGGTCCGTTCATACGGCCCGAGCTGCTGCGGCTGTCCGCGCTGGAGCGTGACCTCGCGCATCTGCGGGGCGCGGGGTGGCGTTCGACGCTGACCGCGCTGCCGGCGACGAAGGCGTACGCGGCGCGGGTCGCCGAGTGCGCGCGCACATGGCCGGGCGGGTACGTCGCACACCACTACACCCGCTATCTCGGCGACCTGTCCGGCGGCCAGATCATCCGCGACAAGGCGGAGAGGACCTGGGGGTTCTCGCGCAAGGGTGACGGGGTGCGGTTCTACGTCTTCGAGGGGATCACCAACCCGGCCGCGTTCAAGCGGGGGTATCGCGAGCTGCTCGACGGGGTGCGGGCGGACGACCTCGAGAAGCAGCGGATCGTCGCGGAGTGCAAGCGGGCGTTCGCCCTGAACACGGCGGTGTTCAGGGCGCTGGGGGAAGAGTTCCCGCTGAGTGCTTGATCTGCCCCACCCCGCCCCTTCCCGTAACTGGGGCTCCGCCCCAGACCCCGGATCGCCCTGACAGGCTCGTCCTCAATCGCCGGACGGGCCGTTTCAGCCCGTCCGGCGACGCTGACCGGCTCCCTACCCCCGCAGAAGCCGCACCCGCCCACCCACCTCGATCCACCCCTCGGGCCCCGGAGCCGTAAGGATCTGGGACCCCTTCCCCTGGATGATGTTCAGCGCGCGGCCCAGCTCATGGGTGAGCAGCAGGGCGGCCGCCCCCGTCGCCTCGTCCTCGTCGATACCGTCGTCGCGACCAGGGAAGGCCCGAGCGCGGACACGGCCCGCGGACTCGTCCTCCCAGGCCCAGGCATAAATCCACTCCCCGGGCGGCGGGACGGGAAGGGCGTCGACCTCGGCCGCCGACCCGTACTGGCGGAGAGTACGCGGCGGCGCCCACTCGGCCCGGGCCTCGATCCAGCTGAACTCGCCGTCCAGGCGGGCGCCGACGACCCCGGCCGGGGTGACCAGTTCGGGTACGTCGAGCAGCCACGCCGTGCCCACGCAGGGGTGCCCGGCGAAGGGCAGCCGCAGCGTGGGGGTGTAGATATCGATGACCCCGCGCTCGGGGTCGTCGACGAACACGGTCTCGCTGAAGCCGAGCTTGGCGGCGAACGCCTGCCGGTCGTCGGGGTCCGGCAGCACGGAGCCGTCGCGAACGACGCCCAGCTCGTTGCCGTATCCACCACCCGGCCCGCAGAAGACCCGGAGTACGTCGAAGCTAGTCACCCGCGCATTGAAACATCACCCGCGCCGCGAGGTCGTCGCCCCAGGACCGGCGGCGTCGTGATCAGCCCAAAGCGGGACTCTTGACCCGCACTTGACCGGAGTATGGGGTTTGCTTTGGGCCACCGTGATCAAGTCGTGCTCGTACGTCTGCAATGAGAGGAGATTCACTGGACGGGCAGGTATTGGTGAGGTAAGCCTCAGATAAGTTAGGGCCGCCTCACCCCCTTATCTGTGCCCTTTCCATGAACCTCCTTGGAGCCCGAATGCGAGCCGTAAGACTCTCTGTTGTCACCGCCGCCGCGACCGCGGCCGCTCTGACCGCCGTCACGGGCTGCACCGAGAAGAGCAGTGCACAGGGCGATGACAGCGTCATCGCGGTGACCGCGACCGACACCAAGTGCGAGGTCTCGAAGCAGGAGTTCCCGGCCGGGCACATCGAGCTCGCCATCGAGAACAAGGGCTCCAAGGTCACCGAGGTCTACATCCTCTTCCCGGACGACCGCGTCGTCACCGAGCGCGAGAACATCGGCCCGGGCACCAAGCAGACGGTCACCGCTGAAGTGAAGGCGGGCGACTACCGGATCGCCTGCAAGCCCGGCATGAAGGGCGACGGCATCCGCCAGGACGTGAAGGCGACCGGCAGCGGTACGACCGCCAAGCGCGACCCGCGCCTCGACGCGGCCGTCGCCGCGTACCGCAAGTACGTGCAGGCGCAAGCCGACGAGACGCTGCCGAAGGTGAAGGTCTTCGCGGACGCGGTCAAGGGTGGTGACATCGAGGCCGCGAAGAAGGCGTACGCCGACTCGCGTATCGGCTGGGAGCGCACCGAGCCGGTCGCCGAGTCCTTCGGCGACATCGACCCGAAGGTCGACGTCCGCGAGGACGGTCTCGAGGAGGGCCAGGATCTGGAGAAGGACTGGACCGGCTGGCACCGCCTGGAGCGGTCCCTCTGGCAGGACAAGAAGATCACCGACCGGGACAAGGAGCTCGCCGATCTGCTGGTGAAGGACCTCACCGACTGGCAGAACCGCGTCGGCAAGGCCGAGATCACCCCGACCTCGATGGCCAACGGCGCCAAGGAGCTCCTCGACGAGGTCGCCACCGGCAAGGTCACCGGCGAGGAGGAGCGCTACTCGCACACCGACCTGGTCGACTTCAAGGCGAACGTCGAGGGCGCCGAGAAGTCGTACGAGCTGCTCAAGCCGGTCGCCTCCGAGAACGAAGCCGCGCTGACGAAGGAGCTCGACAAGCAGTTCGCGGCGCTCGACGCGCTGCTCGACAAGTACCGCGAGAACAAGGACTCCTACGAGTTCATCTCCTACGACAAGGTCGGCGACGCCGAGCGCAAGGAGCTGTCGGACGCCGTCAACGCGCTTGCGGAGCCGCTGTCCAAGCTCGCGGCCGCGGTCGTCGTCAAGTAGGCAGCAGCAGGTCCAGGGACGTCAGGCAGGGAAGACCATGGCGGAACAGCCCGTAGCGCAGGAACAGCAGGAACTGTCCGACCAGCCGGAACAGCCGACGGGGACCGCGGAGGAACCGGCGTCGGCGCCGGTGGCCGACTCCACTGTCCCGTCGCGGCGTTCGCTGCTCGGCTGGGGCGGTGCCGGGCTTGCGCTCGGTGCCGCCGCGGCGGGCGGCGCCGTCGCGGTGGCGCGGTCCCCGGACTCCCCCGCGCCCGCGGCCGAGTCCGGCGCCGCCGTGGCGTTCCACGGGGCGCACCAGGCGGGCATCGCCACTCCGGTGCAGGACCGGCTCCACTTCGCGGCGTTCGACGTGAAGACGGACGACCGTGCCGAGTTCGTGCAGCTGCTCAAAGACTGGACGAAGGCGGCGGACCGGATGACCGCCGGGCGGACGGTGGGCGAGGGCGCGTACGGCGGTCTCGCCGAGTCGCCGCCGGACGACACCGGCGAGGCGCTGGGACTGAAGCCCTCACGGCTGACGCTGACGATCGGCTTCGGCCCGTCCCTGTTCGACAGGTTCGGGCTGCGGGAGCAGCGGCCGGAGGCCCTGCTGGACCTGCCGAAGTTCCCCGGCGACAACCTCGACAAGGCACGCAGCGACGGCGATCTGTGCATCCAGGCCTGCGCGGACGACCCGCAGGTCGCGGTGCACGCCATCCGCAACCTCGCCCGCATCGGCTTCGGCAAGGTCGCCATCCGCTGGTCGCAGCTGGGCTTCGGCAAGACATCCTCGACGACTCCCGAGGAGCAGACCCCGCGCAACCTCATGGGCTTCAAGGACGGCACGCGCAACATCGCGGGCACGGACACGGCTGAGCTGGCCAAGCACGTGTGGGTGTCCGAGTCGGACGGACCGGCGTGGATGGCCGGCGGTTCGTATCTCGTCGCGCGGCGTATCCGGATGAACATCGAGACGTGGGACCGGACCTCGCTGCAGGAGCAGGAGGACATCTTCGGCCGGGACAAGGGCGAGGGCGCGCCGGTCGGCAAGGCGAAGGAGCGGGACGAGCCGTTCCTGAAGGCGATGCTGCCGGACGCGCACGTGCGGCTCGCGCACCCCGACACCAACAACGGGGCGAAGATCCTGAGGCGCGGCTACTCCTTCACGGATGGCACCGACGGCCTCGGCCGCCTGGAGGCCGGGCTGTTCTTCCTCGCGTACCAGCGCGACGTCCGCAAGGGCTTCATCCCGGTGCAGCAGAGCCTGGCGCGTGCCGACGCCCTCAACGAGTACATCCAGCACGTGGGTTCCGCGATATTCGCGATCCCGCCGGGCGTCCGCGACAAGGACGACTGGTGGGGCCGGGCCCTGTTCTCCGGGAAGGCGTGAGATGTTCGCCAACTATCTGATCGGCCTGCGCGAGGGGCTCGAGGCGAGCCTCGTCGTCTGCATCCTCATCGCGTATCTGGTGAAGACCGAGCGGCGTGACGCGCTGCGGCCCATCTGGATCGGCATCGGGGTGGCCGTCGCGCTGGCGCTCGGCTTCGGCTGCGCGCTGGAATTCGGCTCCCAGGAGCTGACGTTCGAGGCGCAGGAGACGCTCGGCGGCTCGCTGTCCCTCCTCGCCGTGGGCCTGGTCACGTGGATGGTCTTCTGGATGCGCCGCACCGCGCGCCATCTGAAGTCGGAGCTGCACGGGAAGCTGGACGCGGCGCTGCAGATGGGCACGGGCGCGCTGGTCGCCACCGCCTTCCTGGCGGTCGGCCGCGAGGGTCTGGAGACCGCGCTGTTCGTGTGGGCGTCGGTCCGCGCCTCGAACGACGGCACGTACGCCCCGCTTGCCGGCGTCGTGCTGGGTCTGGCCACGGCGGTCGCGCTCGGCTGGCTCTTCTACCGCGGGGCGCTGCGCATCAACCTGGCGAAGTTCTTCACCTGGACGGGTGGCATGCTGGTCGTCGTGGCGGCGGGCGTGCTCGCGTACGGCTTCCACGACCTGCAGGAGGCCGACATCCTGCCGGGCCTGACCAACAAGGCCTTCGACATCAGCGAGACCATCCCGCCGGACAGCTGGTACGGGACGCTGCTGAAGGGTGTGTTCAACTTCCAGCCCAACCCGACGGTGCTTCAGGTCACGGTGTGGGCGCTGTACTTGATCCCGACGCTCGCGCTGTTCCTCTCCCCGATGGGCGTGGGGTCAGGGCGCGCCAGGGCGAAGGAGGCCCGTCCCGTCGGCGAGGAGATCTGACCGGACGAATCGCCGGCTGATCATCGGCCCGCGCTGATCCCAGTGCCCGCACCGCCGCCCCGGTTCCCGCGACCGAGGTCACGGTGCGGGCGCCGTACGTGATCCCCGCACTCGCGCTGTTCCTGACCCCGGTAAGGTTCGGCCCCGGGAAGGGGAAGGTGAGGGGAACCCGATGTCTAAGCTTCGCAGTCTCAGCCGACCGGCCGTGTCGGTGGCGCTGGTGAGCGCCCTGTCGGTGACGGCAAGCGGGTGCGTGACGGTGCACGGGGAGCGGGAGGTCGTCCCGGCCGCGACCAAGGCCGAAGCGTCACGCGCCCTCAAGGACTTTCTGATCGCGTACAACAAGGCCGACAAGATGTACGACCGGTCCGTGGACGCGGATCGTGTGACCGGCGCGCTCGCCGACATCGACGCCGCGAAGCACAAGGCCGGCCATGCGAACCATCCGGACGGCAACCCGTCCCATGTGCCGCTGAAGCTGACCGACGCGGAGTTCACCATCCCCAAGAAGGCGGGCTGGCCGCGCTGGTTCGTCGCCGACACCCATTCCAACAAGAGCGAGAACGCCCGCTGGTTGCTGGTGTTCACGCGGGGCGGCGCGGACGAGGTGTGGGAGGTCTCGTATCTGACGGTCCTCTCCCCCGACGACATACCGGAGTTCAAGAAGGACAAGGACGGCTGGGCAGAGCCCGTCACCGCGAACGCCGCGGACCTGGCGGTCGAGCCGAAGGATCTGAGCCGCTCGTACGCGACCTATCTGAAGGACGGCGGCACCACCTTCGCGCCCGGCACGCACACCTCGCAGTGGCGGGCCGCCCGCGAGAAGAACGCCAGCAGGCCCGGCCTGGCCCGGCAGTACGTCGACGAGCCTCTGACGTCCGGCGACTACGCGCCGGTGGGCCTGCGCATCGACGACGGCGGGGCGCTGGTGTTCTTCACCACGCACCACTACGAGAAGCAGACCGCGGCGCAGGGTGTCACCCTCACGGTCAACGACGCGAACATCGAGGCACTGATGACGGGCGAGCCCAAGCAGTCGCTCACCCTGGAGTGGATCTCCAACCAGGCGGTGCTGGACCCGGCGAAGACCGCCTCGGACGACAGGATCAAGATCCTGAGCCGGGTCCAGGGGCTGACGGGGGCGAGGGGCGAGTAGGCGGCCGGGGCCACCCCTCGAAGGGGCCGAACGGACGCCTGACCGATGCCGCGCGCCAAAGGGCCGGTGCCGCGAGGGCCGGTGACGGCCGGAGGGGTCAGCCCCGGGCCAGGCAGGCGGTCAGCCCCGCAGGGGCCAGGCGGTCAGGTCAGCCCCGCAGGGCGAGGCAGGCAGCTCAGCCCCGCAGGGGCCAGGCAGTCAGGTGGTCCGGCTCCTGCCCCGCATAGCGGGCACAGGCATCCGTCAGGGCCTCGAGCAACGTCAGCGGGTCCGGGAGCGCCAGCTCCGGCCCGCGCAGCCAGGTCACGCTCGCCCCGCCGGGCAGCTGGGCCGGCGGCACCAGGACGTACGAGCCGCGGCAGTGCCACCGCAGGCCGGGGTGCTCGTCCATCGTCTCGGGGTGGCAGTCCAGCTCGCAGGGCCACCACTCGTCCTCGTCCTCGGGCGTACCGCGTGTCGCCGTGAAGAAGAGCACACGGTCGCCGCCGGACTCGGCGACGGGCCCGACGTCGATCCCGTCGGCGAGCAGCCGCTCCAACGCCTCGAGCCCCGCCTCCCTGGGCACGTCGAGCACGTCGTGGACCATGCCGGTCGCGGTGATGAAGTTGGCCTGCGGCTGATGCCGCGCCCACCGCTCGATCTGGGCGCGGTCCGTCGTGGACTGGGTCTGCCAGGCGAAGGAGACGGGGTGCCGGGCGGGCGTGGGACAGCCGATACGGTCGCAGGAACACCCGTATCCCGAGGGGTACGCGGCCGGCGCGAGCGGCAGTCCCCCCGAGGCGACGGCCAGCAACAGGGCCTCGCGACCGGCGTCATCGCCCGTGTCCTTCGGGCGACGAGCGCGCAGCCACTGGGAAATCCTGCCCTGCCCGCCGGACCGGTGGCCGAACCCTGCGCCCATGTATCCCCTCATCTCGCCGACGTTTCGTCCATGGTGCCACCATCCTGAGCCCCCGGTGACCGCAGTCCACATCCGGGGTACGTGGGGCGATACCAACCGCGGGTGTCAATGCGGACATTTAGTGCATACCTCCGCCTACCGTGGTCGCCATGGTCACAAGGACGGTGCTGGCCGGCCTGGCGACGCTGACCGTCGCGGGCCCGGCCGCGGGCCTCACCCCCCTGGAATGGGGAGGCGCCCCCCTGACGATCGACGCGCTCCCACGCGTCGTCTACACCGCACACCGCGGCGGCGCCCTGGAGGTGCCGGAGAACAGCATGTCGGGGCTGATGGCGACGTACCGGCGGGGCTCGGCCCACGCCCTCGACGTCGATACGCGGATGCTGCGCGACGGCACCGTGGTGGCGATGCACGACGCCACCCTGGACCGCACGACCCGCACGAAGGGCCTGGTGCGCGGGCTCACCCTCGGGGAGTGGCAGAAGGTACGGCTGCGGCCCGACCCGAAGCTGCCGGGCCACTGGCGCGCCGAGCGGCCGCCGACCGTCGCCGAGGTGCTCGACCGCCTCGGCGGCCGCGTCGTACTGATGCTGGAGGCCAAGGACCCGGACAGCCTCGACACGCTCGCCAGGATGATCCGCACCCGCGGCCTGATCCGCTCGGTGCTGGTCAACTCCAACGACCCCGAAGTCGCCCGGCGCGCCCACCGGTTGGGGCTTGTCTCCCAGCTGTGGCGCTCGCACAAGCAGATGCGCACGGACCGGCCGGAGCGCTGGGCGTCCTTCGTGGACGTCCTTGACGTCGACTACCGGGCGCGTGATTCCGATCTCGTACGCGCCGTGCGCTCGGGCATCCCCCGGGTGTGGGCGCACACGGTGAACACCCGCGAACAGCGCGACCGCGTACTGCGGCTGGGCTGCAACGGCGTGATCACAGACGCACCGACGCTGCTGACGAGGGCCGGAGGAAGGTAGGCGCGGCGGGGCCGGACGGGTGCCGCCTCAGTCGGTGGCCGCCGGCGGCCACGCGTCCCCCCAGTCGGCATCGCGAGCCGCCCGATACAGCGTCCCGTGCCGCTTGGCCACCGTCTCGCGGCGCAGCGCCTCGTCCGCCGAGCACAGGTCGAGCAGGACCTGGCCCTTGCGGATCTGGGGCCGCCGGACGACACGGCCCTCAGCTGTGGCGGCGGGGAACCTGGTGGCCGCCACGTAGCTGAACTTCTCGTCCTCGTACGCCAGTGAGCCGCCCTTCACCTGGCGATGCAGGGACGACCGGCTCACCCGGGCCGAGAAGTGGCACCAGTCGGAGCCCGGGACGATGGGGCACGCGGCGCTGTGCGGGCACGGCGCCGCGATCCGGAACCCGGCGGCGATGAGCCGGTCGCGGGCCTCGATCACCCGCGCGTAGCCGTCCGGCGTCCCCGGCTCGACGATCACGACGGCGGACCGCGCGGCGCTCGCCGCCGCGTCCACCACCGCGCGACGGTCGCCGTCGGTCAGCTCGCCCAGCACATACGACACCGTCACCAGATCGGTGCTCTCGATGGTGAGCGCCGATCCGATACGAGAGCGCTGCCACACGGCGGACTTCAGCGGCTCGTAGGACGAGGCCAGTTCGCGGCCCAGCGCCAGCGCGGGTTCCGCCCAGTCCAGCACCGTCACCGGCCGCTCGCCGTCCCAGGTCGCGGCCACGGCCCAGGTCGCCGCGCCCGTCCCGCCGCCCACGTCCACATGGCTGTCCGGCGCCCACTCGGCGGGCGCGGCCTCCGCGAGCGCGCCCAGCGCCGAGCGGACCGCCTCGAAGGTCGCGGGCATTCGGTACGCGGCGTACGCGGCGACGTCCGAGCGGTCACGCAGCACCGGGGCGTCGGTGGGAGTGCGCCCCCGGTAGTTGGCGATCAGCCGGTCCACGGCCTGCGCGGCCTGCGTCGGCGGCAGGCCGTCAAGCAGCCCGGCGAGGGCCGCGCGCAGGGTCTCGGCTGGGGAAGCGGAAACAGGGGCGTTCACCCAGCGATTCTACGGGCGCCCCCGCGCGGCACGGGCGAGCCGTGTGCCAGCAGCCGCCCGAGGTCCGCTGTCCGCTTCCCGCCGCCGCGGGTGGACGGTATTGGCCAGCAGTACCAGAAACGTGTCCGTCGCCGGGTCCAGGACCAGCGACGTGCCCGTGAACCCGGTGTGCCCCGCCGCGCCCCGGCCGCCGGGTTCACCGCGCCTCGCCAGCTCCCCCATGAACCACGGCTGGTCGATACGGAAGCCGAGCCCCGGAGGCGTCAGCATCAGCTCCACGAAGTCGGGGCCGAGGATGCGCGCCGTACCGTACGAGCCGCCCGCCAGCAGGGCCCGGCAGAGCACCGCCAGATCCCGCGCCGTCGAGAAGAGACCGGCGTGACCTGCGACACCGCCCAGTGCCCAGGCGTTCTCGTCGTGCACGACGCCCCGCAGCATCCCGCGGTCCGCCTTGGCCCAGGGCCTGCGCTGGTCCTCGGTCGCGGCGGCACCGGGGCGCGGGCCGAAGCCGGTGGCCGTCATCCCGAGGGGCCGCGTGATCCCGTCCCGTACGAGGACGTCGAGGGGGCGGCGTGTGATGCGTTCGAGCACGTGCTGGAGCAGCAGCATGTTGAGGTCGGAGTAGCAGTACGTGCCGGGCTCGGTGACCGGGGCCTCGGCGCGCAGTGCGGCGAGGCGTGCCGCCTGGTCCGGGCAGTCGTACAGCGGCAGTTCGGGCCGCAGCCCGGAGGTGTGGGTGAGCAGCTGCCGCACGGTGATGCCGTGCTCGGCCGCCGCCCGGAACTCGGGGACGTACGCCGCCACGCGCGCGTCGATGCCGAGCGTGCCGCGTTCCAGCTGCTGCACCGCGGCGACGGAGGTGAAGAGTTTGGTGAGCGACGCCAGGTCGAAAGGGGTGTCGGTGGTCATCGGCACCCACCTCTCGCGCGGCAGCTCGACGCCCATGTCCGTCCCGGGGTCGTACGCCGCGTAGCGCTCCGCCCAGCCGTACGCCTCCTCGACGGCGATCACCGGGCCGCGTCCGGCGAGCACGACCACGCCCGCGCACCAGGGCTGCTCCCACAGGGGCAGCGCCCGCACCTCGGCCAGCAGCCGCCGCATCTCGCCGGGATCGAGCCCTGCGCGCTCCGGGGTGCCGGTGCGCAGTCGTGGTGCGCTCAGTGCTCCGCCTCCTCCCGGGCGCTCTTCCGCTGCGGGGCCCCGCTTCCGGCGCGCAGGCTCGTTTCCTGTGCGCGCGGCTGCCAGGGACGGCACAGTGCCACGAAGCAGGCGACCGCCACCAGTGCGCACGCCAGTTGGACGACGGCCATCGGGACGGCCGTGGCCTCGCCCGCGATGCCGACGAGCGGCGAGGCGATCGCGCCGATGAGGAAGGAGGACGTGCCGAGCAGCGCGGACGCGGAGCCCGCGGCGTGCGGGGTGCGCATGAGGGCGAGCGCGTTGGTGTTGGGCAGGGCCAGACCCATCGCGGACATCAGCACGAAGAGTCCGGCGGAGACCGGGACGAGTCCCGCGTCGGGTCCGAAGACGCCGGTCGTCAGGAGCAGCAGGGCCGTGGCGGCGGCGGTGATGACGGCGAGGCCGAAGCCGAGGGCCTTGTCGAGGCTGACCCGGCCGACGAGCAGCTTTCCATTGATCTGGCCGGTGGCTATCAGGCCGACCGAGTTGATGCCGAAGAGGAGGCTGAAGGTCTGCGGGGACGCGCCGTAGATCTCCTGGATGACGAACGGCGAGGCGGACACGTAGGAGAAGAGCGCGGCGAAGGCGAAGCCGCCGGCGAGCATGTAGCCGGTGAAGACCCGGTCGGCGAGCAGGCCGCGCATGGTGCGCAGCGCCTCGGCGGTGCCGCCCGCGTGCCGCCGTTCGGGGGCGAGTGTCTCCGGCAGCACGCGCCAGACGAGCGCGGTGAGGGCGACGCCGATCACCGTGAGGACGACGAAGACGCCGCGCCAGTCGGTGATCCGCAGCACCTGCCCGCCGATGAGGGGGGCGACGATCGGGGCCACGCCGGAGATCAGCATGAGGGTGGAGAAGAAGCGGGCCATCTCCACGCCGTCGTACAGATCGCGGACGACCGCGCGGGCGATCACTATGCCCGCCGCGCCCGCCAGGCCCTGGGCCAGGCGGAAAGCGATGAGCAGTTCCATGGTGGGCGCGAAGGCGCACACCGCGGTGGCGACGATGTACACGAGCAACCCAGCGAGAAGCGGGCGACGGCGGCCCCATTTGTCGCTCACGGGTCCGACGACGAGCTGCCCGAGCGCCATGCCCGCGAGGCAGGCGGTCAGCGTCAGCTGAACCGTCGCCGCGGGCGCGTGCAGCGCGTCGGTGACCTCCGGGAGCGCCGGGAGGTACATGTCCATGGAGAGCGGCGGTACGGCGGTGAGCCCGGCGAGCACCAGGGTGACGAGCAGTCCGGTGCGGCGGGCGGCAACGGGCCCGGCAGCCTGCCCCTCTCCGCCCTTCACCCCTCTGGAACCGCGCTGCCCCGCGTCTATGGGGCCGTCCTCTACGGGGCCATGGCCTATGGGCCCGTCCGCCCCTGCGTCTGCTGACTTCCTCCGGCCGCGCTCGCGCATGGCCCCCCTCCCGGTCCTTGATTCCGCCCCATATGCTCTCAGCTCGAACGCGGTGGTCGAGACCGCCGGAGGGCGAACAGGGAGGGAACCTCATGACGACACAACCGGTGCGGTGGGGAATTCTGGCGACCGGCGGGATCGCAGCCGCGTTCACCGCGGATCTGCTGGACCTGCCGGACGCGGAGGTCGTCGCGGTGGCCTCGCGGACGGACGCCTCGGCGAAGGCCTTCGCGGAGCGCTTCGGCATCCCGCGGGCGTACGGCAGTTGGGGCGCCCTGGCCGAGGACGCGGAGGTGGACGTCGTCTATGTGGCGACGCCGCACTCGGCGCACCGCGAGGCGGCGGGCCTGTGCCTGGAGGCGGGCCGGAACGTGCTGTGCGAGAAGGCGTTCACGCTCAACGGGCGCGAGGCCGAGGAACTGGTGGGCCTGGCCAGGGAGCGCGGCCTCTTCCTGATGGAGGCCATGTGGATGTACTGCAACCCGCTCATACGGCGGCTCAAGGCGCTGGTGGACGACGGTGCGATCGGCGAAGTCCGCACCGTCCAGGCCGACTTCGGGCTCTCGGGCCCGTTCCCCGCCTCGCACCGGCTACGGGATCCCGCACAGGGCGGCGGCGCGCTGCTGGATCTGGGCGTCTATCCGGTGTCGTTCGCTCAGCTGCTGCTGGGTGAGCCGTCGGACATCACGGCGAGAGCGGTGCTCTCCGACGAGGGCGTCGATCTCCAGACGGGAATGCTGCTCTCGTGGGAGAGCGGTGCTCACGCCCTGGTGCACTGCTCCATCATCGGGGGCACCCCCGTCATGGCGTCCGTCACCGGCTCGCAGGGCCGCATCGACATCCCGTACGGCTTCTTCCACCCCGACCGTTTCGTACTGCACCGCGACGGCCGCGACCCGGAGGAGTTCACGGCGGATCCGGCCGCCGGCACGGCCGCCAGCCTCAAGCACGAGGCCGTGGAGGTCATGCGCTGTCTGCGCGCGGGCGAGACCGAGTCCCCGCTCGTGCCGCTCGACGGTTCCCTCGCGGTGATGCGGACGCTCGACGCGGTACGTGACCGCATCGGCGTCCGCTATCCCGGCGAGACGGACCTCGTGGCTCAGGCCGTGTCGGCCTGAGCCGGTTCCGGCGCCCGCCTCAGCGTCCGCGTGAGGCGGGCTCGAGCCCGGTCAGGCGGGGTTGAGCCCCTGGTTCCCCGCCTCCGTCACGAAGGACGCGGCCGTGGTGATCGGCGCCCCCGGCGTCGTCACCGCGCTGACCGTCTTGAAGTCGGCACGCGCGGACTCGGCGCCCAGCTCGACCGTCACATAGCCGCGACGTCCGTTGTAGAACTTCATGTGCGGGTTGGCCGCCATGTAGGTGTCCCAGTTGGCGGGCTTGTCCGCGCCGTCCCGGCCGCTGGAGACGGACGTCGCGACGATCTCGGTGCCAACCGTCTTCGACGCCTGGTCGTCGAAGTCCCGCTTGATGTCGAAGGCGTAGCCGACGTGCACATCGCCCGTGAGCACCATCAGGTTGTCGATCCCGGCCGACTCCGCCCCGGCGAGGACGCGTTCACGGGAGGCCGGGTACCCGTCCCAGGCGTCCATGGACACCTTGGACGGCAGGGTCGTGGTGTTGTACCGCTGCGAGAAGGTGACCTGCTGCGGCACGACGTTCCACAGCGCCTGCGAGTTCCGCCATCCGTCGAGCAGCCACCGCTCCTGGGTCTCGCCGGTCAGCGTGCGCGAGGGGTCCTCGGACTCGGGGCCCGGGTACTGCCAGCCGTCCCCGTACGCCTGGTTGGAGCGGTACTGCCGGGTGTCGAGGATGTCGAACTGCGCGAGCCGGCCCCAGTGGAGACGACGGTAGAGCTGCATGTCCGGGCCCTCGGGCTGCTGCGGGCGGCGCAGCGGCTGGTTCTCCCAGTAGGCGCGGTAGGCGGCGGCCCGGCGCAGCAGGAACTCCTCCGGCGGTACGGAGTTCTCGGGTATGTCTCCCGCGTAGTTGTTCTCGGTCTCGTGGTCGTCCCACGTGACGACGAAGGGGTGCGCGGCGTGCGCGGCCCGCAGGTCGGGGTCGGACTTGTAGAGGGCGTACCGCAGGCGGTAGTCCTCCAGCGTGATGGTCTCGCGGTTGAAGAGGGCGGGCAGGGTGCGGTCGGTGTAGTTGCGGTAGCCGCCCACGGAGTTCACGGCGTACTCGTACAGGTAGTCGCCGAGGTGGAAGACGACGTCGACGTCGTCCTTCGCCAGGTGCTGGTACGCGGTGAAGTACCCGTCGTGGTACGCCTGGCAGGAGACCGCGGCGAGCGTCAGCGCGCCGGGCCAGCTGCCGGCCGCGGGCGCGGTGCGGGTGCGGCCGGTCTCGCTGACCCAACTTCCGGCGCGGAAGCGGTAGTAGTAGACACGTCCGGCGTCGAGGTGGGAGACCTCGACATGGACGGAGTGGTGGAACTCGGGGTGCGCGGTGGCGGTGCCGCGTCTGGCCATCCGGCGGAAGCCGGAGTCGTGGGCGAGCTCCCAGTGGACGGTGACGCGCTCCTGCGGAAGACCGCTGTCGGGCTCGTACGGCGCCGGGGCGAGCCGGGTCCAGAGGGTCACGGAACCGGGGAGCGGGTCGCCGGAGGCGACGCCGAGCGTGAACGGGTTCTCGGTGATCTGGGCCGCGTCGAGCTCGGCGGCGCTCGCCGCGCCCGCGGCCGGCAGGTTGGTGGCGAAGGCGAGCGCGGCGGCCGCGCCGGTGACGGTGAGGAAGCGGCGGCGGCCGAGGTGGCGGGCGGCGGCGCGGAGTTCGGGGTCGTGCTCGGACGGTGGCGTCGGACGTGCGGGTGTCATCTGGCCCTCCCCTGACGGTTGTTGTCAGGGGCATTGAATTTGCGGGGGGCGACCGAGGCCTGTCACGTACACAACAAGAAGATGGCGGACGTATGAGTTCCGCATAAGACCCACTCACATCCGCACACACCCGCACAAGAAGAATTTGCACAAGCGGAATGTGAGACACCGCCACCTTTGGGTCAGGTGGAGCCCCTATGCTCAACTCCTCTCCACCGGACCTTCACACTTGGAGCACAACTTGCGCATACGTTCCCTGGCCCAGACCGCCGTCGCCTTAGCCACCCTGACCGCACCCCTGCTCATCGTCGCCCCGGCTTCGGCGGCCTCGGCGGCACACCAGGGCGGTCTGCACCTCGGCTACATCCAGTACGACAGCCCGGGCTCGGACGGCGGCTCCAACTCCTCGCTGAACGCGGAGTGGGTGAACATCCACAACAACACCGGCTCCGCGATCCAGCTCAAGGGCTACAAACTCAAGGACAACACCGGCTACACGTACACCTTCGGCAGCTACCGGATCGGGGCCGGCAAGACCGTCAAGGTCCGCACCGGCAAGGGCACCAACGCCGCTGGCGTCCGCTACTGGGGACGCGGCTGGTACGTCTGGAACAACACCAGCGACAAGGCGCGGCTGATCAAGCCGAACGGCACGCTGCTGGACTCCTGCTCCTGGACGACGTCGGACGACGGCTACAAGAACTGCCACTGACCGCGTAGCCAAAGGCCCACAGGACCATTTCGACGGGGGTGGACAACCGCTCCGCGGCGACCAGGTGACCAAGGGGGGCCCGCGATGGGGAGCGCGGGAACGCCCTGGGCCGCCGCGGAGCGGTTGTTCTGGTTCACGCCTTCGTGGATCCCTGAGCCCCGAGTACGCGCTCGATCTCCGCCAACTCCTCCTTCGCCAGCGGCCCGTACGCCAGCGCCCCCGCGTTCTCCTCCGCCTGCGCCACCGTCCGGAAGCCGGGGATCGGCACCGTCCGGGGGCTGCGCGCCCACAGCCAGGCCAGTGCGCCCTGGGTGAGGGTGCGCCCGCGGCTCGTCAGGACGGACCGTACGGCCTCGACGCGCGCCAGCCACTCCGGATCGGCGCCACCGCCCGCGGCGAACCCGGGCAGCCAGGCCGGCGGTGCGCTGCGGATGTCACCGGCGGTGAGCGTGCTCTCCGGCACGTACTTGCCGGTCAGCAACCCCATCGCGAGCGGGCTCCGGTTAATGCTCGCGAGTTCGTACTCCTCGCAGAGGGCGAGCAGTTCGGGTGCGTCCTGGAGGACGTTGCAGCGGTGCTGCACGGCGGCGCAGTGCGGACCCGCGGCGAAGACGGCCGCGCGCGCCGGATCGTCCGTGCTCCATGCGTACGCGCGGATGAGCCCCTCGAGTACGAGATCCTCGCAGGCGTCCCGCAGGAGAGCGGCCCGCTCGGGGTCCGCGTCGGACAGGTGCAGCTGGTAGAGGTCCACGTAGTCGGTGCCGAGCCGGGCGAGCGAGGCGGTCAGCGCTCGCCGTACGTACGCCGGTGAGTCGTCGCTGCCCGTGAGGGCCTTGCTCTCCTCGTCGAAGAGGTTGCCCCACTTGGTGGCCACCACGACGTCCGCCCTGCGCTTGCCGAGGGCCCGTCCCAGTACGCGCTCGCTGTGCCCGGTCCCGTACACGTCGGCGGTGTCGAAGAAGGTCACACCCAGGTCCAGCGCCCGGCGCACGGCACGCACCGACTCCTCGTCGTCGACCTTGCCCCACCCGAGCGGGCTCCCGTCCGGGGCCTGCCACTCGCCGCCGATGGCCCAGCAGCCGAAACCGAGGGCGCTCACCTCGATTCCGCTGCGTCCGAGGGTCCTTGTGTACGACGAGTTCGCTTCGTTGGTCTCCATGCCTCTGAACGCTAGGAGTTGGAGTGCACGCGAAGGCAATGCCTCTGCCGGGCTCAGGCCCGATTCTTGAGGTCGGGAGGCCGGGACCTCATACCCCCTGCGCCGCGGCTCCGCCCGCGGGCTCCTCGCCGAACGGTCCCTCCTTCACCTCCTGCTCGGAGGGCGCCGCCTGGGCCAGCCGTACTTGCCTGTTCCGTGCCGCGATCACGCCCATCGTGCCGATGGCCGTGGCCGCGAATGCCACCGGGACCATCCAGTCGCGGTTGACGAGGTGGCCCAGGGCATGGTCGAGGGAGATGCGGCCAGGACCGGTGATGGCGAGGCAGGCCGGCACAAGGCCGAGGAACGCCGCGTACTCGTATCCGCCACTCTGGGCGAAGAAACCGCTGGGCGCATGCACGGCCGCCGCCCCGGCCATCCCGCCTGCCGCGGCCGCCCCCGCCGCGGGCGTCGCGAGACCGAGGGCGAGCAGCGCGCCGCCACCCGTTTCGACGAGCCCGGCGGCGACGGCGCTCGCCTTGCCCGGCTTGTAACCGACGGACTCCATCATGGCGCCGGTGCCCTCGATTCCGCCGCCGCCGAACCAGCCGAAGAGCTTCTGGGTGCCATGGGCGGCGAGCACACCGCCGGTTCCGAGGCGAAGCAGCAGAAGGCCCAGGTCACGTCGGTCGATAAAGGTCACGGCAACTCCTCGGGGGCGTGCGGTTCAAGGGACGTACGGGTCCAGGGCTTCGCGAGTGCCCTCCCCACCGTCGCATCACACCGGGCCCGGCACCCGGCCCGTGCGGCCGTTCGAGTGGTGGCGGTCGGGGTCATGGCAGCTGTGCAGGCTGGGCCAACCAGCGTCCGGAGGGACGTGCTCACACGGGCCGACCGCTTGCCGACCGGAACCAGGGCACGAAGACGATTGGCGTACGTCCGGCATTTCGCCGTGCGGGATCCTGGGGATGACTTGGGATCGCTACACCAATCAGGGACGCTGCGCCCATGGACCATCGCGAAGCCGCTCACCAGACGCCGACGCAGCCCTCGCCGGACGCGCCCGCCCCGGCGTCCCAGTGGGAATCCATCGACGCCCTGTACGCCTGGCTCGACGGCCACAACCGGCACACCGCGCAGCGGTGACGACGCGATGGAGGCGGAAATCTCCTCGGATCGCGCCGTGAGGGTGCTCGCACGGTGAACACCCGTTCGACGTATCCGCCGTCGTGGCCGGACGCGCTGCGGGCGCAGCCTGGGACGAGGTGCTCGTTCGCGTCCCCCGGCGTCGGCGGTACCAGGTCATCATCCGCGACTTCGTGATGCTCACCCCCCTGCGCGAGACCCAGGCGGCCGGAGCCGCCGTCGAGCAGGGGGTCGGGGTGCTCCGAGGGCCCTGGACACACCCTGACGGCTGCCCCGGCTGGGCGGGCAGTCTGGGCGGCCGCGCTCAGGCAGAGGCCGGGGCCAGGGCGGCCGGGCCGTGCCGGAAGCCGGGGTCGACCTGCGCGGAGAGGTCGCTTCCGGTGGCCTTGTCGGCCCAGGCCGCGGCGTTGCGGAGGTGGAACTCGACGGCGTGCTTCTGGAAGGCCTCCCAGTCCTTGGTACGGGCGTCGAGAGCCGTCCGCAGCTGGCGCAGGGCATGGACGTTGTGCGGCTCCAGCTCACCCTGAGGCCGCCCCCGCTCCTGGGACCGCACCCAGGAGGACTGCTCGAAGTACGCCAGGAGATGGTCGCCGACGTGCTCCTTGAGGAAGAGCAGATCGTCCTCGCCGGTGACCTTGTTGCCGACGACCGCGACCGGGATGCCGAACTCCTCGGCGTGGTCGCGGTACTGGCGGTAGACGGAGACACCCTTGCGGGTGGGCTCGGCGACCAGGAACGTCATGTCGAACCGGGTGAACAGCCCGGAGGCGAAGGCGTCAGCGCCGGCGGTCATGTCGACGACGACGTACTCGCCGGGCCCGTCGACGAGATGGTTGAGGTACAGCTCCACGGCTCCGAGCTTGGAGTGGTAGCAGGCCACACCGAGATCGCTCTCGTCGAACTCACCGGTGACCATCAGCGGCACCCCGCCCACGTTCTGGACGTGGTGGGCGTGCACCGGGTCGTCACCGAGCAGTCGCAGCAGGCGCGAGCCCCGGCCGGGCGGGGTGGTCTTGATCATGGCCGCACTCGAGGTGATACGCGGGTTGTCGCCCCGGAGATGGTCCTTGATCTCCGCCAGTCGCGCGCTCAGGGGCGGCGCGTCGAAGGTCTCACCGTCGTCGAGACCGAGGGCCTGGGCCAGATGCTGGTTGATGTCGCCGTCGATGGCGACAACGGGCGCGCCTGAGCGGGCCAGATGACGTGAGAAGAGGGCCGACAGCGTGGTCTTGCCGCTCCCGCCCTTACCGACGAACGCGACGCGCACCACGGACCCCCGAGCTGAAAATGAATGTCATGTGGCCAGATTTAGCGAGGCGGCAGCGAGGCTGTCAAATCGCGATTCACTCAACTTGATTAGTGCGCTGTGGAGTTGAGGGCCGGCTCTGGGGCCGTGCGGTGCGTTCATGGAGGGCGCGGCCCGCCGGTATGGTGATCTGTCATGGACGCGCTGGGGGCGGACGATCCGCGGGCTGTCGGTGGATACCAGGTTTTCGGGTTGCTCGGGCGCGGCGGGATGGGGCGGGTCTATCTGGCACGCGCGGCCGACGGCGGCGGCGCGGTGGCGCTGAAGGTCGTCAACCGGGAACTGGCCGGCCAGGACGAGTTCCGCAATCGGTTCCGGCGCGAGGTGCGGGCCGCGCGGACGGTCGGCGGGGAGCGGACGGCGCGGGTGCTCGACGCCGACACCCAGGCGGAGACGCCCTGGGTGGCCACCGAGTACGTGCCGGGGCTGTCGCTGGCCGAAGTCGTCGGCTCGATGTACGGGCCGCTGCCCACGCGGTCCCTGTGGGCGCTGGCGGACGGGCTCGGGCGGGCGCTGCGCGCGATCCACTCCGCCGGCCTGGTCCACCGCGACCTCAAGCCGTCCAACGTGCTGCTCGCCCCCGAGGGGCCGCGCGTCATCGACTTCGGCATCGCACGCCACGTCGCCCAGACCGCTACGACCCTCACCCGCACCGGCATCACCCTCGGCTCACCCGGCTACATGGCTCCCGAGCAGGTACTCGGCGAGCAGATCGGTCCCGCCGCGGACGTGTTCTGCCTGGGTGCGGTGCTGGCGTACGCGGCAACCGGGGTCGCGCCCTTCGGGGACCCGGCCATCGGGCCGCACGCGCAGATGTTCCGCATCGTGGAAGGCGAGCCCGATCTCGGTGAACTCGCTTCCATGGACGGGGATTTGCACGCGTTGGTCGTCGCCTGCCTGCGGAAGCCTGCGGAGGAACGGCCCAGTGTGGACGAGGTGCTGGAACGAACAGCCGGGAAGACCGACGGCTCGGCCAGGACGGCTGACGGCTCGGCCGGGACGGCTGACGGCTCGGCCGGGACGGCTGACGGCTCGGCCGGGACGGCTGACGGGGATGAGGGCGGTTGGCTTCCTGACGACCTGGTGGAGCTGCTGGAGCGCCAGGCGCGGCGTACGGCTGAGGAGTTGGCAGCCGCTGACGCCAGTGCTGCTGATGCCGGGGAGAACGACGCGGGCACCGTCGTGCTGCGGGGACGGGGTGCGGGCACGGCGGGCGGCACCGGCCCGGAAGCCGCAGCCGCTCCCACCGACCCCTCGCAGCAGTCGCGGGGCCGTACCCGGGCGCGGCGCCTGCTCGTCGTATGCCTCGTGTTCGTGACCGTCGTCGTGACGGGCGTGGGGGCCTGGGTACTGCTGCCCTGGGCCGAGAGGGAGGGATCGGGCGGCGGGGACGGGAGTGCGCGGCTGCCCGGCGACGAGCCTTCCGTGTCCGCGAGTTCGGCGGTGCCGCAGAAGTCCGCCTCGCCATCGCCTTCGGAGTCCGACTCGGCGTCGCCTTCGGCGTCCGCATCGCGGTCGAGCAGCGCCACACCGCCGGATTCCAGCGGAGGCGCGGACCCGTCGCCGTCGTCGCGCGACGCCGGAGAGGACGGCGACAACAACGAGGCCGGCGGTCCGCCGGCGGGCGATGACTCGACGCCGGACTCGGGGGCGCAGTTCCCGGCCGCGTTCGCCGGTACGTGGGCGGACGGCCAGGACACGGTCGTCATCCCGTCGGCACCGGACAACGGCAAGACGGTGACCGTGACGTACTACGACGACGAGGGCTGGTGCCGGTACGTCCACACCATCACCGGCGTGACCTCGACCCGGATCTTCCTCGACCAGCAGGAGATGACCGACTTCTCCCCCGAGGATCACCAGTGTGCCTCGGAGGCGACGGACGGCTGGCACGTCGCGCGCGTGGACGACGACCACATCCGGTATGGCTCACCGTCGGTGACGTACGTGTTCACGCGCACCTGACCGGAACTCGCGGGAAACCACAGGTAGGGGCGGGAGCTCCAACAGCAGGAGGCCTGCGGCCCTGGCCAGACTTTGTCCTGGTGAGGGCCACAGGGCAGACGAGTCGGGCTGTACGCCGGGTTCTGTTCCGGAGGGTCCTCGCGGGCCCTCCGGCGACGGCCATCCATCTAGGGCCGACGTTGCCGCCGGCCTCGTGCGGTCTACCCGCGGACTCGGGCGGGCCGCCCTCGATCGTCCGCGCAGAGTCGCTTGTTACGGCGGCTCCTCTTGACCTTGCTCCGGGTGGGGTTTACCTAGCTGCCCAGGTCACCCTGGGCACTGGTGGTCTCTTACACCACCGTTTCACCCTTACCGAGGACCGAGGTCCCCGGCGGTCTGTTTTCTGTGGCACTGTCCCGCGGGTCACCCCGGGTGGCCGTTAGCCACCACCCTGCCCTGTGGAGCCCGGACGTTCCTCGGGAAGGTCCCCGCGAGGGGGCTCTTCACGCGGCCGTCCGCCCGGCTCGTCTGCCGTGTGGACCATGGTACCGGTCGTGCGCTCCCCCTCAGTCCCGGCGGCCGCCGCTATCGAGCGCCGAGCCCACCCCCGCTTCCCTGCCCCGGCGGCAACGTCAGAGGAAGTCCGTCGTGTCCAGCTCGAAGGTGAACGGCTCTGGGAGGGCGAGCGGCTTGCCGAACGGGAGCGTGCAGTGCTGGCGGTAGTCGTCCTTCTCGGGATCGCTGAACAGCGTGGTCGAGGAGGCCTCGCGGTCGACCAGCAGGTAGAGGGGGATGCCGCCGCGGGCGTAGCAGCGCCGCTTGGCCTCGCGGTCGATCCTGGGTTTGGTGGACGTCACCTCGAGGACCATGGCGACGCCGTCGCACGGCATCCAGGAGTCGGCGCCCCGGTACAGACGCAGCTCCGCGGGGGCGAAAGTGCCGTCGGGGATCACATGGTCCTTCGGGCAGCCACCCCCGCTTCTCAGCTTCAGGCCCTTGTTCCCGGAAAACTGCATGTCGGCCGTGGACCGCCTGATCACCTGGCTGACGATCAGACCGATGTAGTCCTCGTGGTCCCCGTCCGGCGGCGGCGTCACAACGATCTCCCCCTCGATCAGTTCGGCCCGGAAGCCCTCCGGGGTGTCGAGGGACAGGAAGATCTCCAGCAATCCCTCAGCCGGCGTGATCGGCTCATGGGCCACGGCAGTCATGTCACGCCCCTCCTTCTGTTCCTCGCCAGACTGGGACATCGGTGGACCACCTGCCGGTGAGATCGGAACCGTTCCCTCGATCGTGGCACACGATCACGCAAAGTTGTCGGGGTTGCGGGGTCACGTCGCCCCCGCCAGCTCCCTTGCCCCTGCCGCAACGTCGACGTTTCTCCTGGGCGCATGCGGATCGGAGAGATCGCCGCCGTCGTTTCGCGGTGACGACGCGGACCATCAGGCACTATCACCATGCCGTCGTTCTCGCCCGTATCCGGCGGCTGACGGAGCCGGGGCCCGGGTGCGCCGAGGTGCGGGACGCGCTCGCGCACGACACCGGGCGCGACCTCGCCGAGGTGCTGGATCGACGAATCCCACGGATTCCACGAACCCCGCGACGTCACGCGGGGGTGAACAGCGCCTTCGCCCTCCCCGGATCCGCCTGCCTGAGCCGGACCCGGAGCCGCTCCCCCAGCGGGAGCGGCTCCGTACCGCCCTCGATGCGGGCGACGACCGCCGCGTCGGTCAACTGCACGGTTCCGACGGTCGGTTCCTGCTCCTTGACGTCCACCACACAGGCGTCGAAGACCTCGCCGATCCGGTCCATGAGCAGCGCGGCCTCGACGATGTCGAGGCACTCGCGCTCGACCGTGCCCGCGCGGCGTGCCCCCTCCGCCATCTTCGCGGGCAGTGCGTCGAGGTCCGCGAGCACCCACTCGGGCGGCTCCCGGCCCGCGGCGGCCGCCACGCACACCTCGGACGTATAGCGGTCGACGAGGCGGCGCAGGGGTGCGGTGCAGTGGGTGTAGGGCGCGGCGACGGCGGCGTGGAGGGGGAACTCGGGGACCCTGCCGCCGCTGAAGACCGTGTATCCGGCGCCGCGCAGGAGGGTCGTGCACTCCTGTAGGAACGCCGCGTGACGCGACTGGTGCGGGTCGAGTGAGCGGACCATTTCGGCGTACGGGACGTGGTGGGGCCAGTCGATGCCGAGGGCCTTCGCGGTACGGCGGAGGCGGCCGACGGCGCCGTCGGGGGCGGCGGGGAGGGTACGCAGGACGCCGGTGCCGCGGGTGATCATCAGCTCGGCGGCCGCCATGCCGGTGAGCAGGGAGATCTGGGCGTTCCAGCGGTCGGTGGGGAGCGGGGCGCGGTAGGTGAGTGCGTAGGTTCTGGCGGCCGGCCCGTGCGCCGGGTTCTCGATGATCTGCTGTTCGGGGACGTTGAGGGAGATGCCGCCGCGTTCGGCCTCCAGTCGTTCGCGCAGTGTGCCGACGGTGCGGAGGAGGGCGAGCGGTTCCTCCGCGGTGCCCGCGTCGATGTGCCGCTGGGCGCTTGCGTAGTCGAGCCGGGTGCGGTTGCGGACCAGGGCGCGGCGTACGTCGGTGGAGACGGTGCGGCCGTCGGCGTCGAGGTCGAGGGTCCACAGGACGGCCGGGCGGGCCTGACCGGGAAGCAGACTGGCGGCGCCCTCCCCGATCAGGGCCGGGTGCAGCGGCACTCTTCGGTCCGGGAAGTAGAGGGTGGTGATCCGGCGGTGGGCCTCGGTGTCGAGGGCCAGCCCGGGGGTGACGAACGCGGCGACGTCGGCGATCGCGTAACGGACCCGGAAACCGCCGCCGGGGCGCCGGGACAGGTGCATCGCCTGGTCGAGGTCCTGGGACGCGGCCGGGTCGATGCTGAAGAGGGGCAGGTCCGTCGCGTCGCGATCGGGCAGTCGTGGCGCCTGCGCGACCTGTTCCGCCTCGTCGAGTACGGCGACCGGGAAGGTCTCGGGCACCGCGAGTTCCACACGCAGCCCACGCAGCGCCGCCCGCAACGGGGCATCGACGGCGGCGGTCACCTTCAGATGACGGCGGGGCATGGACCGAGCGTAGGCCGGGGCGGGGGCGACGGCATGCTGTGGTAGGCGGGGCGGCGGGCGGGGTGGATCCGCTGTCGCGGCGGGGTGCGGTCGGGTTCGCCGTGGCAGCGGGACGGGTCCGGGTTCCCGCCGCGGGCCGGACAGGCCGGGTGCCGGCCCGTTGCTGAGGGGCCGGTCTGGTGTCCATCGTGGCTGGCCGGGGTCGGACCCTGTCGCTGGTCCGGGGGCCCGGACGGCCCGCCGTACGGCTGAGCGCGACGTCGCCCCACGACGGCGGGGCGGGTTGCGTACCCGCCGCGGGCCGGACCAGGCCGGGTGCCCGTTGCTGCGGGGCGGCTCCGGTGACCGTCGCGGTCAGCCGGCGTCGCCCCCCTCGCTGCGCGTCGGTCCGCGTCTCTCCGTCGTACCGGCGAGGGCCGACGGTCACCTCTGCGGTGGTCAGGCGGCCGGCGCGGCCGCGCAGCGGCGGAAGCCGCCAAGCGGGCAACCGGTGCCGCAGGCGGCCCCCAGGGCACCCCGTACCCTGACGCCGGGGCCGCATCGCACCGTGCCCGTTCCGCTGTCCCTCACGCCCTGAAGGAGATCCGCTGTGCTCGTGCTGCTGCCGCCGTCCGAAGGCAAGGCCCCGTCCGGGCGCGGCGCGCCGCTGAAGCTGGACTCGTTGTCGCTGCCGGGGCTCACCGAGGCGCGACAGGCGGTGCTGGAGGAGCTCGTCGAGCTGTGTGCGGGAGACCCCGGCGAGAACGAGAAGGCCCGCGAGGTGCTCGGGCTGAGCGAGGGCCTGCGCGGCGAGATCGCCAAGAACGCGGAGCTGCGGACGGCGGGCGCTCGGCCGGCCGGGGAGATCTACACGGGCGTCCTCTACGACGCGCTGGACCTCGCGTCCCTCGACCCGGCCGCGAAGCGGCGGGCGAAGCGCTCGCTGCTGGTGTTCTCGGGGCTGTGGGGCGCAGTCCGGATGGGCGACCGCATCCCGTCCTACCGCTGCTCGATGGGAGTGAAGCTCCCGGCGCTCGGCGCGCTCGCCGCGTACTGGCGGGCGCCGCTGGCCTCGGTCATGCCCGAGGCCGCCGGCGACGGGCTGGTCCTGGACCTGCGGTCGTCGGCGTACGCGGCCGCGTGGAAGCCGAAGGGCGAGGTCGCCGAGCGCACGGCGACCGTGCGGGTGCTGCACTCGCAGATGGTCGACGGCGTGGAGAAGCGGTCCGTCGTCAGCCACTTCAACAAGGCGACGAAGGGCCGGATCGTACGGGGCCTGCTGACGTCCGGTGCCCAGCCCGAGAACCCGGCCGCGCTGGTCGACGCGCTGCGGGACCTCGGCTACGTGGTGGAGGCGGAGCCGCCTGCCAAGGCGGGGCGGGCGTGGGCGCTGGATGTGGTGGTGACGGAGATCCACTGAGCCCGAAGTCCATGTGAGACCCCGAAGTCCCTTCATTGCAGCATGCGCAACAAGCTTTGCGCATGCTGCATACGGCGCGGCAGGATGAGCCTCATGACTACGCCGCCCCTCTCCTCATCCGTACTGGACCTCGCCCCCGTTCTGCCCGTCGTCGTCGTGGAGGACGTCGCCGACGCCGTGTCGCTGGCGCGGGCGCTGGTCGCCGGCGGGCTGCCGGCGATCGAGGTGACGCTGCGAACGCCCGCCGCGCTCGGCGCGATCCGGGCGATCGCGGACGAGGTGCCGGGCGCGGTGGTCGGCGCGGGCACCGTGATCTCCCCCGCGAACGTCGCCGACTCGCTGGCCGCCGGGGCCCGCTTCCTGGTCAGCCCCGGCTGGACGGACGGCTTGCTGGAGGCGATGAAGGCGTCCGGCGTGCCGTTCCTGCCGGGCGTCTCGACGACGTCGGAGGTCGTGGCTCTGCTGGAGCGCGGGGTGAACGAGATGAAGTTCTTCCCCGCGGAGGCGGCCGGCGGCACCGCGTATCTGAAGTCCCTCGCCGGGCCGCTCCCCCAGGCCCGGTTCTGTCCGACGGGCGGCGTCGGCCTCGGGAACGCGGCGGCGTATCTGGCCCTGAAGAACGTCGCCTGCGTGGGCGGCAGCTGGATCGTGCCGCGGGACGCGGTCGCGGCCCGGGACTGGGACCGGGTGGAGACGCTGGCGCGGGAGGCGGCGGCGCTGCGGTAGCCCTCCGGGGGCCGCAGCTCTTGTCGCCCTAACGGGCTCGTCCTCAAACTCCCCCAGCTACCGCTGGGAGGTGCCCCCAGACGGGCTGAAATCAGCCCGTCCGGAGGTGCCCCGTGTCGTTCAGCAGCCGGAGGCTGGCGTTCCCGTCCGCGTAGTACGCGATCGCCGACAGCGAGGCCGCCGAGAGTTCCATGCGGAACAGCGACTCCGGCGGGGCGCCGAGTGCGAGGCGTACCAGCGTCTTGACCGGGGTGACATGCGTGACCAGGAGGACCGTGCGGCCCCTGTACGCGGTGATCAGCTTGTCGCGGGTCGCGGCGACCCGGCGGGTGACCGCCGCGAAGCTCTCGCCGCCGCCGGTCGGTGCCGCCTTCACCGAGGCGAGCCAGGCGTTCAGGTCGTCGGGGTAGCGGTCCCGTACCTCCGCGAACGTCAGGCCCTCCCACGCGCCGAAATCCGTCTCGCGCAGCCCCTCCTCGATGCTCACCTCGAGTCCGAGCCGGGTGGCGACGATTCCCGCGGTCTCGCGGCACCGCCTGAGCGGTGAGGAGACGACGGCCTGGATCGTGCCGCGGGCGGCGAGCGCCGCCGCGACACGGTCGGCCTGGGCGCGGCCCGCGTCCGACAGCGCCGGGTCACTGCCGCCACTGCCGGAGAACCGCTTCTCGCGGGTCAGCGGGGTCTCGCCGTGCCGCAGCAGTACGAGCGTTGCGGGCGCCCCCAGATCGGGGGGCGCAGCCCAGCCGACGGGCGGCGTACCCACGGCGACGCTCCGAGCCGCCCGCACGTCAGCGCCGGCCTTCGCCCGCACCTCAGCCGCCGCGTCCGCAAGGACCTCAGCGACAGCACCAGCCGCACCCGCCATCGCCGCCCGAGCCCTGGCCGCCCCCGCTGCCGCGTCCCCGGGCGGTCCCGACGGGGTAAGCACGGTGGTACCGGACGGGCCGGCGCCCAGCTCCGCCGAGGAGCGCGTAGCCGCCCATTGCTCGCCCCGCCTGCCCGCGTCCATCGCCTCGTTGGCCAGCCGGTCCGCGTGCTTGTTCTGTTCCCGCGGGATCCACTCGTAGGTGATCTGCGACGGCGGGAACACCGTCTTCGCCTCCGCCGCGAGCGGCTTCATGCCCGGGTGCTTGATCTTCCAGCGGCCGGACATCTGCTCGACGACCAGCTTCGAGTCCATCCGTACGCGTACGCGCGCCGCCGGGTCCAGCTCGTGCGCGGCCCTGAGGCCGGCGAGCAGGCCCCGGTACTCGGCCACGTTGTTCGTGGCGGTCCCGATGTACTCGGCGGCCTCCATCAGGGTCGCCCCCGTGGCCGCGTCCTTCACGACGGCGCCGTAGCCCGCGGGCCCCGGGTTTCCCCGGGAGCCGCCGTCGGCCTCGACGATGAACTCACGCATGCGCAGCCGCCCCTGGCAGCGCTTTACAGGCCGGACTCGGACGTACGGACCAGGATGCGGCGGCAGTTCTCGCAGCGCACCACGGCGTCCGGGGCCGCGGCCCGCACCTCGTTGAGCTCGGTGATGTTGAGCTCCAGGCGGCAGCCCTCGCAGCGCCGCTGGTAGAGCCGGGCCGCACCGATGCCGCCCTGCTGCTCCCGCAGCTTGTCGTACAGCTTGAGCAGGTCCGCGGGCACGGAGGCGGACACGACCTCGCGCTCCTTGGTGACCGACGCCGTCTCGCCGTCGATCTCCTCGTACGCGGCGTCGCGGCGCCCCGTCGCGTCGTCGATCTTCGACTGGACGGACGAGACCCGCTCGGTCAGTTCGGCGACGCGCTCCTGCGCGGACTCGCGGCGCTCCATGACCTCGAGCACGATGTCCTCGAGATCGCCCTGGCGCCGGGCGAGGGACGCGATCTCGTGCTGGAGGTTCTCCAGGTCCTTCGGCGAGGTGATGACGCCCGAGTCCAGGCGCTGCTGGTCGCGGGCGGCGCGCTGCCGGACCTGGTCGACGTCCTTCTCGGCCTTGTCCTGCTCGCGGGCGCAGTCGCTCTCCTCCGTCTGCGCGGCGACGAGCAGGTCGCGCAGCTGCGTCAGGTCCTTGTTCAGCGACTCGATCTCGGCGTGCTCGGCCAGCGACTTCCGCTTGTGCGCGAGCTGCTGCAGGCGTACGTCGAGGGCCTGGACGTCGAGGAGTCGGATCTGGTCGGCGGGCGCGGCGTTCAGTTGGGGGCTCCAGGAGGGGTGTGATCCAGAGGGGCGCGCGGAGCGCTCCCTGGAGGGGCGGTGGTGGGAGACGGGCGGGATGAGGCCGCGTGGGCTGTCCAGGGGTCGGTGACCGTCTTCGAGACGTGGACGCGAAGTCCCCATCCGTGCCGGTCGGAGATCTCGTCGAGCTGGGCTGCGGCCAGCTCGCACCAGGGCCACTCGGTGGCCCAGTGCGCCGCGTCGAGCAGCGCGAGAGGACTGTGTTCGCGGGCCTCGGACACCGGGTGGTGGCGCAGGTCCGCGGTGAGGAAGGCGTCGACGCCGGCGGCACGCACGTCGTCGAAGAGGCTGTCGCCGGAGCCGCCGCTGACCGCGACGGTACGCACCTGCATGTCCGGGTCGCCCGCGACGCGGATGCCCTGCGCCGTGGCGGGCAGCCGCCTCGCGGCGAGCTCGGCGAGCTCGCGCACGGTCAGCGGGTGGTCCAGCTCGCAGACCCGGCCGAGGCCGCGGCGGCCCTCGGGATCCGTCGGGTCCGGGACGAGGGGTCCCACGACCCGGAGGTCCAGCGCGCCCGCGAGGGCGTCCGATACGCCCGGGTCGGCGCGGTCGGCGTTGGTGTGCGCCACGTGCAGCGCGACGTCGTTCTTGATCAGGGTGTGCACGACGCGGCCCTTGAAGTGGGAGGCCGCGACCGTCGTCGTACCGCGCAGATACAGCGGGTGGTGGGTGACCAGCAGGTCGGCGCCGAGCTTCACGGCCTCGTGGGCGATCTCCTGGACGGGGTCGACCGCGAACAGCACTCGCGAGACCTCGGTGTCCGGTTCGCCGCAGACGGTGCCGACCGCGTCCCATCCCTCGGCCCGCTCGGGGGGCCAGAGTGCGTCGAGCGCGGCGGTGACTTCAGACAGACGGGGCACGAGGGACAGGCTAGCTCGTCTTTGCTGCCGAGCCGCCGCCGCTCCCGCGGGCCCGGCTGATCGCCGCGGGCGCTGCTTGGTTCGAACAGAGACCGGACGGCAGTTGTTTAGGGTCCCTAACCTTTGATCCGGCCTCTGGCACCCCGCCCGGCGGAGCACAAGCACCACCACTTCCTCAGGCGAATCGGGACATCGCCACCCTTTGGTGTGAAGCGGGTGTCCGCTGGTGCCACGCCAACGCGTACGAAAACTAGCTTCGGCGCCGGAGGTGACCCACGATGACGGCCCTTGCCATCGAGTCGGTTGCGGAGAACGAGCAGAAAGCGTTCGGCATGCGGCGGACGGCATGCATGATCGCCGCGGACGGCTCCTACGCCGCGCGGCTGGCGTACGACGGTCGGTCCTGGTTCCCCGAGCGGTGGACGCTGGACGGGCCCGAGCCCTATGCGGTGCCGCTGCCCGCGAACCAGCCGGAGGAGCCCGGCACCGAGGTGCTCCCCCTCACCGACGGGCGCGTGCTGATCCACCGCGTCACGGCCGGACGGCATGCCTTCTCGCTCCTCTATCCGACCGGTCCGGAGACCGGCGAGCTGCGCCTCGGGACCGTGCAGTGCGGAGATCTGAGCCTGCTGCCGCCCGCGCCCGGCGGCTCGCGTGCGTACGCGCTCGCGGCGGGCGAACAGTCGACGGCGGTATGGCTGGTGGCGGGCGGCACGTTCGGGCCCGAGCATGTCGCCGAGATCCCGGGCCGCTGCTCGGGCGGCGTCTGGCTCGACCGTACGGGCCGGATGCTCGCCCTGGACCGGCGGCTGGACGGGCGCACCAAGACAGTCGCGGTCGACCTGGAGCGCGGCGGCGAGGTGTCGCCGCTCCTGCAGATCACCGAGGAGAGCAACGACCGGTTGCTGCTCGCGGACGCCGACAGCGGGCTGCTGCTGATCCGCTCCGATGCCCCGTCGCCGGGCCATGACCGACTGGGCTGGGGGGTGCTGGGGAGCACGCTGCCGGTGCGCTTCCCCGAGTGCCTGCGGCTGACCGACTGCGCGGTGACGCCGTTCGCGATCCAGCCGGGGCAGGCGCTGATGCCGGAGAGCAGCGCGGTGGCGCTGCGGATCGACGGCGCGGCGGGCAGCTGGCTCGGCGTGTGGCGGCCCGCACAGAAGCATGTGCACCAACTCCCCGCCCCCGAGGGCTGGTTGGCCGGGGCTGGGCTGTGGACGCGGGACGGGGTGCTCCGGCTGCCGTATGCGACGAATGCCGTGCCGTGCGGGGTTGCGCGGGTGCCCGCGCCGACGGAGACGCCCCGGCCCGCCGCCCCCGACGGAGGACCGTCCTCAGGACCGGACTCGGCCTCAGGAACGGCATCGGGCGCGGGCTCGGGTTCGGACGCGAGCTCGCCCCCCGGATCCGGAGCAACGGTGCGAAAGCCGCGGTGGGAGAGGGTGGAGACGAACCCCGCCGCGGCCGCGGGACCACGCCCGGTCCCGTTGCAGCAGGCACCTCTCAACGGCCGTGAGGCCGCCGGTTAGACTCGCCCGCTGCACCGAAAGATCTTGTTACGGGGTGACCTATCGGATGACGGAAACCAGAAGCAGTACGGACACGACGACCAACGACCCGCGGGCTGCCGCGCAGCAGCCCGACGGCCACGGCAGGCACCGGGGCCCGAAGTCCGCCCTGGAGGGCGGCACGGCGGAGACGCCGGCCCCGCGCGGCCGGCACCGCAAGCCGTCCGACGAGGGCTGAGGCCCGCGGAGACGGACAGATACGAGGGGCCCGGCACCTGCGCGGAATGTGCGCAGGTGCCGGGCCCCTCGCACGACCCGTGCTCGCGACAGCATCTGGCTCGGAACTACCCGCGCTTGAGACCCAGCACCTCCGCCGCCGCGAAGGTCTCGTCCGCCGGACGCCCCTCGTAGTACGGCGAGAGCAACTCGTCGAGCTCCTCGTAGGAGAAGAGCTCCTTCGCGGTGTCGAACTTGGCGGCCACCTTGGGGCGTTCGACGATGGCGACCATGCCGCCGTGGACGACGAGCAACTGGCCGTTCACCCGGGCCGCCGCGGGCGAGGCCAGATAACCCACGAGCGGGGCGACGTGCTCGGGCGCCAGCGGGTCGAGCCGGCCTTCACCGGGCTGCCCGCCGTCTGAATCAGGTGGAACGGCCGCGAAGACGTCCTGGGTCATGCGGGTCCGGGCGCGCGGGCAGATGACGTTGGCCGTCACGCCGTACTTGCCGAGCGCCAGTGCCGTCGATGTCGTCAGCCCGACGATGCCGCCCTTGGCCGCCGCGTAGTTGGGCTGTCCCGCCGATCCGGCGACGAACGCCTCGGACGAGGTGTTGATGATCCGCCCGTGGACCGGGCCGCCCGCCGCCTTGGAGCGCTCGCGCCAGTGGACGGACGCGAAGTGCGTCGTGTTGAAGTGGCCCTTCAGATGCACCCTGATCACCGAGTCCCACTCGTCCTCGGTCATCGAGAAGATCATCCGGTCGCGCAGAATGCCCGCGTTGTTGACCAGGATGTCGAGCTTGCCGAACGTGCCGATCGCGAGATCGACCAGCGCACCGGCCTCCTGGAAGTCGCCGACATCACCGGTGTGAGCGACCGCCGAGCCGCCCGCCGCCCGGATCTCGGCCGCGACGTCCTCGGCGGGGGCGGCCGAGCCCTCGCCGGAGCCGTCCCTGCCCGGCCGTCCGTAGTCGTTGACGACGACTCTCGCGCCGAGCCGGGCGAGCTCCAGTGCCTCGGCCCGCCCCAGGCCGCGGCCCGCCCCCGTGACGATCGCGGACAGGCCCTCGAGTGGCAGTGACATCACGGTCCCTTCGATCGCGGACGTCGGGGTCAAGAGACGTTGGAGGTTCGGGAGACGTTGGAGGTTCGGGAGACGTTGGGGTTCGGGAGACGTTGGGGTTCGGGAGACGTTGGGGTTCGGGAATGGTCAGATCTCGATGCACGTACGCAGCGCCGCCCCCGTGCGCATCTGGTCCAGCGCCTCGTTGATCTCGGCGAGCGGCACGCGGTGCGTGATGAGCCCGGACAGGTCGATGCGCCCCGCGCGCCAGAGCGCGATGGTGCGTTCGTACGAGCGCATGACGTCCCCGCCGCCGTACATGGACGGCAGGATCCGCTTCTCGTCGAAGAACAGCTCGAACATGTTGAGCTGCAGGAAGTCGTCCATGGCGCCCGCGCCGACGACGACCAGCGTGCCGCCACGCCGGGTCGTCTCGTACGCGGTCCGGGCGGTCGCGGACTTTCCGACGACCTCGAAGACGTAGTCGAAGCCCTCGCCGCCGGTGATCTCCTGCTTGGCGTCGGCGAGTTCCTCCGGTGCGGCGGCCCGCGTGGCGCCGAACCTCAGCGCGGCCTCACGTCGCGACGCGACGGGGTCGACGGCCACGATCTCGGCGGCGCCCTTGAGCCGCGCCCCCTGGATCGCCGAGATGCCGACGCCGCCGCAGCCGATCACAGCCACCGACGAACCGGCCTCCACATCGGCCGTGTTGAGCGCGGCGCCGAGCCCGGTCGTCACACCGCAGCCGATGAGCGCCGCGATGTCGAAGGGCACGTCGTCCGGGATGGGCACGGCACAGGCGGCGTCGACGACGACCTCCTCGGCGAAGGTGCCGGTGCCCGCGAAGCCGAAGACGTCACCGCCGGGGCGCTTGAAGTTGGGGGTGCCCGCGTTCATGAACCCGGCGAGGCACAGTTCGGTCTGCCCACGCTTGCAGGAGGGGCACTGGCCGCACGCCGGGAGCCAGCACACCACCACACGGTCGCCCGGCTTGAGGTTCGTGACGCCCTCGCCGACCTCCAGGATCTCGCCGGCGCCCTCGTGCCCGGGGATGAAGGGCGCGGGCTGCGGCAGCACGCCGCCCATCGCGGAGAGGTCCGAGTGGCACAGACCGCCGGCCCTGACGCGGACCCTGACCCTGCCGGGGCCGAAGCCCACCGCCTCGACGTCGTCGAGCACCTCGAGCTTGTCCTGGCCGATCTCGTGCAGTACGGCTGCGCGCATGGTGCGGCTCCCCTCAGGAGGTCCGACGATCACGAATGGTCACGGCTGTTTCGCTGTTATGAGCGTTTCGGCGGCTACGAAGAATCAGGCAATGAAGAAGGCGATCACGAAGGCGATCACGAATGCTCGACGACGGTGTCGGCGAGCACGGGAGCGTCGTCCCTCTCGACCGCGGTGACCGACACCTGGACGCTGCTGTCCCGCTGCCACATCCGGATGCGCAAGGTCTCGCCCGGGAAGACGACACCGGCGAAACGCGTGCTGTAGGAACGGACGCGTGCCACGTCCCCGCCGAGGAGCGTGTCGACGACCGCCTTGAGAGTGATGCCGTAGGTGCACAGACCGTGCAGGATCGGCCGGTCGAAGCCGGCGAGCTTGGCGAACTCGGGGTCGGCGTGCAACGGGTTCCAGTCGCCGGACAGCCGGTAGAGCAGGGCCTGGTCCGGGCGGACGGCCCGCTCGACGGTCCGGTCGGGCTCCCGCGAGGGCGGTTCGAGGCGCGTGGACGGTCCGCGGTCGCCGCCCCATCCGCCCTCTCCCCGTACGAAGATCTGGGCGTCGCTCGTCCACAGCGGCCCGTCGTCGTCGGCCGCTTCGGTACGGAGTACGAGGACGGCGGCCTTGCCCTTGTCGTAGACGGCCGCGACCCGCGAGGTGGACACCGCTGTGCCCTTGACCGGGATGGGGCGGTGCAGCTCGATGGTCTGCCCGCCGTGCAGGACGTTCGCGAGGTTCACGTCGATGCCGGGTGTGGAGAGGCCGCCCACGACGCCCATGCCGGCGCCCGCGACGGTCGCGAAGCTGGGCAGGACGTGCAGCCTGGACTCGAGGACGTAGCGCAGCTCGTCGGGGTCGGTGGCGGGGTTGTCCCGGTCGGGGTTCGCGCCCGCGCCGATGCCGAGGTGGTAGAGCTGGACGTCCTTGTGGTCCCAGGCGATCTCCGCGGACCGGGGCTCGGCGGCGGTGGCCTTGGCGGCGTCAATGGGCATGGAACTCCTGCTCCTCGCGGGAAAGACCTCGGTGCGGCCGTCCGCACCGTCGGTCGCACCGAGGTCGTCACTGGGCCGGACCGGGCCCGTCCGGACCGGCCGTGAAACCCGCCCGTTCTAGAACGCGTTCCAGTCCGGCGACCCCATGTATAGCCCAGGCGCCGGTAGTTGTGAAGGCTCCTGACGTCATGTCAGATACGACGTGCGGAACTGTCCGTCGTCGGCGATCGGCAAGACCGGGACGCGCAACCGCATGGAGGCGGTTCGGGAGGCGCGGCAGCAGGGGTGGCTCTAGGGAAGTACACCCGCTCGCCGCGGACACCGAGCGATCACTGGGGCGACGGCGCGCGGCCACCGGCCGAGGCCGAGTCCGTGCGGCGCGCGGCGCCCGAGGCCCGCGGCAGCCACAGCAGCATCAGCACCGCGCCACCGAGCAGGACCAGCGCGCTCGTCCGGAACGCCAGTGCATAGCCCGCGGCCAGCGCCTCCGCGGATGTGCCGTCGGCGGTACGTGACGCCGCGAGTGTCGACATCACGGCCAGACCGAGCGAGCCGCCCATGACGCGCGAGGTGTTGACCAGGCCCGAGACCAGCCCGGCGTCACCGGAGGGCGCCGCCGACGTGGCGAGGGAGGCGAGCGGGGTCGCCGAGAGGCCCGCGCCGGCCATCATCAGGATGCCCGGCAGCATGATCGCGGTGAGGTACTCGCCGTGGGCGCCCATCGTCGACTGCCAGCCGAATCCGGCGGCGGCCATCAGGGTGCCGGCGACCGCGACGTACCGGGCGCCGACGAGCCGCATGAAGCGCGGCGCGAGCTTCGAGCCGAGGACGATGGCAAGCGAGCTCGGAACCAGCGCGAGCCCCGCACCGAGCGGCGTGTAGCCCAGCACGTTCTGCGCGTACAGGGTCATGAAGAACCACATGCAGAACATGGCCGCGCCGCACAGGAAGATCGCCGCGTTCGCCGACGACACCGAGCGCAGGCGGAACAGCTTCAGCGGCATCAGAGGCGTCCGGCTGCGCGCCTCGGTCAGCAGGAAGAGACCCAGCAGCACGAGCCCCGCGCACAGCGGCACCAGCGTCGCGGCCGCCACCCAGCCCTCGGCCTCCGTCTGCACGATGCCGTACGAGAAGGTGCCGAGCCCGGCCGTCACCAGCAGCGCGCCCGGCAGATCGAGCCGCCGTCCGTCCTCGCCCCGGCTCTCGGTGATCCAGAGCGCGGCCCCGGCCAGCACGAGGGCGCCGACAGGCACATTGATCAGCAGCACCCACCGCCAGGACAACGTGTCCACCAGGAGGCCGCCGACAAAACCGCCGGCCGCCCCGCCGCCCGCTCCCACGGCGGTCCACGTCGCGATCGCACGCGCGCGTGCCGCTCCTTCCGGCACGGCCGACGTGAGGATCGTCAGAGTCGACGGAGCGAGCACGGCCGCGCCGAGCCCTTGTGCGGCGCGCGCGGCGAGCAGCTGCCAGCCCTCCTGCGCGATTCCGCCCGCCAGCGAGGCCAGCGTGAACAGGCCGAGGCCTATCAGGAACATGCGCTTGCGCCCGTACAGGTCCCCGGCCCGGCCGCCCAGCAGCATGAACCCGGCGAAGGCGATCGAGTACGCGTTGACCACCCACTGCAGTCCCGAGGCGCTCAACCCCAGATCGGCCCGCATCGAGGGCAGCGCCACATTGACGACGGACACGTCGAGGACCACGAGGAACTGTCCGGCGCAGACCGCGGCGACCACCAGCCAGGTCGGCGGGGCGCTGCGGCGGACGGACGGGGAAGTGTCTGTGACGGCTCGGGACATGGGTGCCATGCTCTCAATCGTCCGGCCTTCAGGGCATCGGGATTTCGCTGCACGCTACATCGGCCACAGGGACTAGGACTCGCCTCACCACATCGGCCACAGGGACCAGGACTCGGCTCACCTCATCGGCGACAGGAACCAGGACTCGCCTCACCGCCGTCCGTCAGTCGCGCGGCAGGCCGAGGATCCGTTCGGCGACCACGTTGAGCTGCACCTGCGTCGTACCGCCCGCGATGGTCAGACAGCGCGACAGCAGAAAGCCGTGCACGGCCCGCTCGCCCGCGCCCTCGCGCACCGCGCCCGCCGGGCCCAGCAGCTCCAGGGCCAGCTCCGCCACCTTCTGCTGGTGGGCGGTCTGGACGAGCTTGCGGACGGACGCGCCCGCGCCCGGCTCCACTCCCGACACCTGCTGCAGGGTCGTGCGCAGCCCGATACAGGCCAGCGCGTGTGCCTCCGCCATGAGCGCCCCGATACGGGCCCTGCCGGCTCCGTCGAGGCCGTCGGCGCGCGCGATGAGCGCCTCGAGGTCCGTGTCGAACGTCAACTGGTCGGCCATGTGGACGCGTTCGTTGCCGAGCGTGTTGCGGGCGACCTTCCACCCCTCGTCGACCGCGCCGACCACGGCGTCCGCAGGCAGCAGCACGTCGTCGAACCACACCTCGTTGAACATCGATTCGCCTGTGATCTCCTTCAGCGGGCGGATACCGATCCCGTCGGTGCGTTTCATGTCGACGACGAAGTAGGTGAGCCCCTTGTGCTTGGGCGCCTCGGGATTCGTACGGGCGAGGAGGATGCCGTAGTCGGCGCGGTGGGCCGCCGACGTCCACACCTTCTGCCCGTTGATACGCCACCGCCCGTCCGCCGTCCGCTCGGCCCTGGTCCGCAGGGATGCCAGGTCGGACCCGGCACCGGGCTCGGAGAACAGCTGGCACCAGAGCAGGTCGCCGCGGAGGGTCGGCAGCAGATAGCGCTCCTTCTGGTCCTCCGTCCCGTACGCGATCAGCGAGGGCACCACCCAGGTGGCGACGGAGAGGTCGCTGAGGCGCACACCTGCTGCCGTGAGCTCAGCCTGTACGGCGAGCTGCTGGACGGGCCCGGCGCCCAGACCGTACGGCTCGGGCAGATGCGGGGCGGCGTAGCCGGTGGGCGCGAGCGCGCGGCGGGCCGCGGCCGGGTCCAGCCCGCCTACTCCTTCGATCACCTTCCGCGCCCGCGCCCGATGCGGCTCCGCCTCCTCCGGAAGCTCCAGCCGCAGCTCGCGGCGCGCCCCGCCCTCGGCCGGCCGCAGGGCCCGCAGCCGGTGTGCGTCCCCGTTCCCGGCCAGCTGCCGCGCGACCAGCGCCCGGCGCAGATACAGATGCGCGTCATGTTCCCAGGTGAACCCGATGCCGCCGAGGATCTGGACGCAGTCCTTGGCGCAGGAGCACGCGGCGTCCAGCGCGGCACCGGCGGCGAGCGCGGTGACGAGGCTCCTGACACCGCGGACCACGCCGCTGCCTCCACGGACGCCTGGCCGGTCGGACCCGTCTCGCTCACCGGACGGCTCCCCGTCCGCCGCCTCGTCCGCCGCACGTGCCGCGTCCCACACCAGCGCCCGCGCCTGCTCGACCCGCACCAGCATGTCCGCGCACAGATGCTTGACGCCCTGGAACCGCCCGATGGGCCGCCCGAACTGCTCACGCACCTTGGCGTACTGCACGGCCGTGTGCAGCGCCCATGCCGCGGTGCCACAGGCATCTGCGGCGAGGACGAGGTCCGCGAGGTCGCGTACGAGCGCCGAGTCCACGGCGAGCACCCGGTCCGCCGGCACACGTACACCGTCCGCCGTGACCTCGGCGGTGGGCCGCGTCGGGTCGGCGCTGTCGTGCGGGCGCACCACGAGGTCGGCCGCGTCGACGGCGAACCAGAGCGTGCCGCCCGCCGCCTCGGCCTCCAGCAGCAGGAGATCGGCGTCGGCTCCGGACAGTACGGGCGGCGCGGTGCCCTCGAGCACATAACCGCGCTCGGCACCGGCAGGCTCCAGCGGACCTTCGCACGGGACAGCCGTCATCGTGCCGGTGCCGAGCGCCACGGCCCCGATGCGCTCCCCGCGACCCAGCGCACGCACCAGCTCACCCGCCCCTGCCCGGTGCAGCACGGCCGACGCCAGCACGCTGGACAGATACGGCCCCGGTAGCGCGCCCCGCGCGGCCTCCTCCAGGACGACGGCGAGGTCGACGAGATCACCGTCCCCGCCGCCGTACTCTGCGGGAAGGTGGACGCCGAGCAGCCCCTGCCCGGCCAGCTCGTCCCAGTACGCCGGACGGCCACCGGCGCCCGGCGGTGCGTCGAGGAGCCCCCGCACCTCCTCCGGCGGCACGGTGCGCGCGATCCAGCCGCGCACGGCCTGGGCCAGTTCCCGCTGCTCCGCCGTGATGCCGATCCCCATGTGAATCCTCGCTCACCGGTCGCCGCGACTGGGTCGTCCGAGCCGCCGACAGGGTAGAACACGTTTCAATCCGACGGAAGGTCAGAAGCGAGGTTCGCACCCCGTCGCCCCAGGCAGCGGAGGTGTACGGCAGCATGGGGGCACCCACACGCACGTACGAGACGTACCTGGCGCCCCAACCCGGAGGAACCCCGCATGGCAGCCGAGCCCACCCCACAGGCCCCGGCCCAGGCACACGCCCAGGCACCGGCACCGAAGCCGGACGTCCTCGCCGCGTTCGAGGCGGCCAAGGGCTTCATGCCGGTGTCCGAGGGGCTCGCCCTGTACGCGGCGGCGGTCGAGGCGGGGCGGCTCGGGCTTCCGCTCCTCGAGGTCGGCACATACTGCGGCCGCTCCACCATCCTGCTCGCCGACGCCGCCCGCGCGGCCGGCGTCACCGCGGTCACGGTCGACCACCACCGGGGCAGCGAGGAGCAGCAGCCGGGCTGGGAGTACCACGACCCGGAGACCGTCGATCCCGAGATCGGCCGGATGGACACGCTCCCCCTGTTCCGCCGGACCCTCCACAAGGCGGGCCTCGAGGACCACGTCATCGCGCTGGTGGGCCGCTCGCCGCAGATCGCACGCCTCTGGAACAGCCCGCTCGGCCTGGTGTTCATCGACGGCGGCCACACGGACGAGCACGCGACCGCCGACTACGAGGGGTGGGCGCCGCACGTGGCCGAGGGCGGTCTGCTGGTGATCCACGACGTGTTCCCCGACCCGGCCGACGAGTTCACCGGCCAGGCCCCGTACCGCATCTACCTCAGGGCCCTGGAGTCGGGCGGGTTCACTGAGGTCTCGGTGGCCGACTCGCTGCGCGTCCTGCGTCGAACCGGTCCCGGCAGCTGACCTCGCGGTTAGAGTCGCCCCGTGTCGTACGCATTCCCGGACAGCGATCCCCGTCCGCCGCGCCGGTCCCGTCGCGGGCCGCTGACCGTGGCGGTCGTCGCCCCTTTGGCGGCGGCTCTCGCGGGGTGGCTCGTCTGGCAGGCGGTGGCCGACTCCGGCGACGGCGGGACTCCGAAGGCCGTGCCGCCGTCGCAGCAGCAGTCGTCCGCGGCGGCGGGCACGACAGCGCCCGCGTCCCCGACCGCGTCCGACCGGGACAAGCCCGACGACGCCGACGACGGCACGGACGGGGACAAGAACGACGGGAACCAGGGCGACGAGGCCTCGTCCTCCGCCCCTGCCGCCACCGGCCCGCTCAAGGGCAAGGTCGTCGTGATCGACCCGGGCCACAACCCGGGGAACTTCCGGCACACGGCCGAGATCAGCCGCCTCGTGGACATCGGCACCCACCGCAAGGAGTGCGACACGACCGGCACGTCCACCAACGGCGGTTACACCGAGGCGCAGTTCACGCTCGACGTCTCCCGTCGGCTGCGCGCGCTGCTCGAAAAGCAGGGGGCGACCGTCAGGTTCACACAGGACGGCGACCGCGCCTGGGGACCGTGCGTCGACGAGCGCGCCCGTATCGGTAACAAGGCGGGCGCCGACGCCGTCGTCTCCGTGCACGCCGACGGCTCCGCAGCGGGCAACCGCGGCTTTCACGTGATCCTTCCCGGGTCCGTGAAGGCGGGTGCCGCGGACACGCGCGCGATCGTCGGCCCCTCGCGCGAGCTGGGCGAACGCATCGCGGGCAACTTCGTCCGGGCGACCGGCAGTGCCCCCTCCAACTACGTCGGCAACGGCACGGGCCTCGTCGTCCGCCGGGACCTGGGCGGGCTCAATCTCTCCACTGTTCCCAAGGTGTTCATCGAGTGCGGCAACATGCGCGACAGCTTGGACGCGGCCCTCGTGACGAGCGGCGCATGGCGGCAGAAGGCGGCGCAGGGGATCTCTGAGGGAATCGTGAGTTTCCTGCGCGGGTAGATCCCGGTAGCTGCCGTCCCGGACGACACCCCGAGCGGCCGGACGATAATGTCGACCGTACGATCTGGGGGGCCATCCCCGCGCTGCGCACCGCGAGCCTCGCGGCCCACGGCGGCCGACAGCGCGCCGGCATGGCGACAGCGACGCCCACCGACGACCGATGAGACGACGACGAAGGATCTGAAGTGAATATCCGCTCCCTCACTAGAGGCGACGGCGTGGTGATCGGAGCAGCGGTGCTGCTGTTCGTCGCCTCGTTCCTCGACGTAGCCGGCTGCAGCGGCGACTTCTGCGACGCGGCACCAGACTCCCCGAACTCCTGGGAACTCCTCTCGCTCGCGCTCGGTACGTACATGACCGGTGTGATCGGTGCCGCCCTGATCGTGGTCGCCCGCGCGCTGCCGCAACCGCGCAAGGTGGCGGGTCTGGACCTCGGGCAGCTGGGAGTGGCGCTGACGCTCGCCGCCGCGTGGGGCGCGTTCTGGTGGATCATCGACGCGGAGACCGCCGGCGCCGGACTCATCCTCGGCCTGATCGCCGCCCTGGTCCTGGCCGGCGCCGCCATCGCCACCCCGCTCGTGCCCGCCCTGAAGGGCGCCCTCCTCCCCGCCCCGCGCCCGCAGGCCCCGAGCCCCTACGGCGCCCAGCCTCAGGGTGGCTACGGCTACCCGGGCGTCCAGCAGCAGCCCTACGGCGGCCAGCCGGGCCAGCCCCACCAGCCGTACGGTGCGCAGCCGGGTCAGCCGCAGCATGCCCAGGCCCAGGCCCCGCAGCCGCAGCCGCACCCGCAGGCCCAGCCGCCGGCGGAGTTCTCGCCGTTCTGGTTCGCCGTGCCGGTGCCGCGTCCGCTGTTCGCGGAGGACGGCTCGCAGACGCCGATCGCCGAACTCGCTCCCGGCACCTGGTATCTGGCGGTCGACCAGCGCGGCCCGGCCCTGGTGGCCCAGACGCAGGACGGCCGCCGCGGCGTGCTGCAGGACACCACGGGGATCCAGCGCGGCTGACGCCGTAGCACTGAGCCCCACTCGCCGGCCCCTCGCCCTTCCGGGCGGGGGGCCGTTGCCGTACAGTCACCGGTCATCGAAACTGACGCATCGTCAGCTACGTACACCGCGACCGGAGGGGGCCCGGCATGCGCCTCGGACTCGCACTCGGCTACTGGGGCCGCGGCCCGGACCCCCGCCATCTCGAACTCGCCCGCGAGGCGGAACGGCTCGGCTACGACTCCGTGTGGACCGCCGAGTCCTGGGGCTCCGACGCCTTCACTCCACTGACCTGGATCGCGGCCCACACGTCACGTATCAGGCTCGGCACCGCCGTCGCGCAGATGGCCGCCCGCTCCCCCACCACCACGGCGATGCACGCGCTCACGCTCGACCACCTCTCGGGCGGCCGGATGATGCTGGGCCTCGGCCTGTCCGGGCCGCAGGTCGTCGAGGGGTGGTACGGACGGCCGTTCCCGAAGTCGCCGCTGACCGCGACCCGGGAGTACGTGGACGTGATCCGGCAGGTCCTCAGGCGCGAGGCCCCGGTCGAGCTCGACGGGCGCTTCCACGCCCACCCGTACCGCGGCGAGGACGGCACCGGGATCGGCAAACCGCTCAAGCCGATCACCCACCCCTTGCGCGCCGATCTGCCGGTCCTGCTCGGCGCCGAGGGTCCGAAGAACATCGCACAGACCACCCGGATCGCGGACGGCTGGCTGCCGCTGTACTGGTCGCCGACCCGCACCGAGGTGTACGAGGCGTCGCTCACCGGTCTGCGCGAGGGCTTCCTCATCGCGCCGATGGCCCGCGCGAAGGTCTGCGACGACGTCGCCGAGGGTCTGCTGCCCGTCAAGGCGATGCTCGGCTTCTACATCGGCGGCATGGGGCACGCCTCGCGGAACTTCCACGCCGATCTGATGGCCCGTATGGGCTACGAGGAGGAGGCGCGGCGCATTCAGGAACTCTTCCTCGCGGGGCGGCGTGAGGAGGCCGTGCTCGCCGTGCCCGACGCGTTCGCGGACGAGATCTCGCTGGTCGGACCGCGCGAACGCATCGGGGAACGGCTGGAGTCGTGGCGCAAGGGTCCGGTCACGGACCTTCTCGTCCTGGCGCCGGACCCGCACACGCTGCGGGTCCTGGCCGAACTCAACACCTGAGGGGCGTCAGCGGAATATGGCGATCGCGTCCAGGGTGACCTCTCGGGTCTCGGCGTTCCACGTCGTCATCTTGCCGAGGCAGCGGGCCTGGAACTCTCCGTCGTACATCCTGTCGATGCGCAGTCCTTCGGCGGCCAAGGGGACCTTCAGCTGCGCGGGTTGGCCCTGGCTCTCGTAGCGGGCGCGCATCACGAAGCCCGTTCCGTCCTCGGGCCCTGCCCGGAAGCGTCCCTCGACGGAGACGAACTGGGTGATGTCGCTCAGCGCGATGCTCCCCGAACCCGGCGCGCCACCGCTGCCGCCGGCTGCCCGCAGCTTCTTGTCGAGTGCCCGGTTCGGCGTGATGCTGCCGGTCAGCAGGTCGACGTACACGATGGCGTCCTTCCGCTCGAACACGTCCCGGAGCATGCCGATCACCGAAAGAGGGGTGCTCGTCTGCACATAGCTGGTGAACATCTCATGGGTGTCGTCCCGGTCCGCCTTCACCGTGAAGGGCAGTCTGGCCAGGATTCCGGTGGACGTCTTGACGTTGCGGCGCTCCTCCACGGCCTTCTCCAGAGCCGCCGTGTAGTTGCCCAGCTCGTAGAGATCCATGACGGACCCTTTGTGCAGGTAGATGCAGATGCTGAGGCTTGAGTGCTCCCCGGGGGGCCGTCGCAGCCGCTGGTAGGCCGCTGTCACCAGGAGGACGGCCAGTGCCGTCGCCCCGGTGGCCGCCACCAGCCAGGCCGCCATCCACCCCCACCATGCGCCCCACCAGTCACCGTTAACGACAGCCACGGATCTCCTTGAACGCCTCGGAAAGGGATGATTCATTCGCGTCGACCATGCGCCCGCCGGTCGTCGCAGCCGCGCGCCGCAGCTCGCGCGCGTCGGCGTCCCCGAACTGCACGGGGTAGGTGTGGACCGCGCGGGCCTCGGGCGCCCGAGCCTCGTATCGGCGTACGAACTCGTCGTAGCCGATACCCGCGTTGTTCTCGCCGTCCGTCATCAGCACGATGGACACGGCGCGCTCGGGATTCTCGGCCACCGCAGCGGACGCCGTGCCGTAGCCGTGGTCGAGGGCGGTCCAGACGGCCGTGGAGTCGTCGAAGCCGCCGCGGGCCACGAAGGCCTGGAGCTCCTCGGGATCCTCGGGATCCTCGACGGTGACGGTGCGCGCGCCGAGGGGCCGGCCGCCGAAACGGATCACGGTCAGCCGCTCTCCCTGGTAGAACCTGGCGAACTTGCCCGTCGACGAGGAGTCCGCGCCGCTGAGCCCCGCGAAGGCCTCCCGCAGCGACACCATCCGGGAGCCCCGCATCGAGCCGGAGAAGTCCAGCAGAAAGATCACCTGGTCCGCGATACGACGCCCGGGATCGCCGTAGTCCTCGATGAGCTGCTCGACGATCGCCAGCTCGTCGGGGAAGTACAGCGCGTTGCCCACCGATGCCCTCAAGCGCTCGTCACGCCGTACGGTCGCGCTGACCGGGCGGCGCAGCGTGCTCTGCATGATGTCCTGCTGGTGGTCGTCGTCCGTCAGCCAGTCCACCACCCTGTCGTACGCGTCGCGCCGGGAGGGGTCGAGCAGTAGCAGCGGATAGTCGGAGAGCACCATCCCGTCCTGGGGATAGACCACCTCCAGCCGCTCCTTCAGCCGATCGCCGTTGTTGAGGGCGAGCAGCTCGGACTCGTAGGTGATCAGTGCGTTGGCCTTGCCCGGCTGGTCCACGAAGGCGTCGATCAGTTCCCGTGAGGTGTCCGCGGTGAGCGTCTGGCCCGAGCGGAAGCCGCGCAGCCGGTCGCAGGAGACGTCGCCGCGGCGCAGTGCGCTGCCGGTGCCGGCCGCGGCGGTCGCGACACCGACGAGCGCGGACAGACCGCTGTTCGTGTGCCGCGGGTCGGCCATGCCGAAGCGGACGGTGCCGGTGGCGGCTCCGTCGGCGATGTCCGCCCACGACAGCCGCCCGTCGGCAGTGCCGTCCCGCAGCCGCTTCGCGACGTCCGGGGTCAGGCCGACGACGACGGGCGAGCGCATGACGGCGGTTCGCTGTACCGGAGCCGCGGCCCCGGCCGACGCCCCTGACCTCGCCGACTCCTTGAGCTTGAGCCGGAAGTACCGGTCCGAGGAGAGCCAGGCCAGGTCGTACGAGTGCCGGCCCCCGGCGAGGGTGTCACTGGCGTCGTTCGTCGCCCGGTAGTCCATCTCCAGCCGGACACCGGTATCGCGGCGCAACTCGTCCAGGAGGGGCTCCATGTCGGCGAGTTCGGAACTGGCCAGTACGCGCAGGGTGGTGGTCTCGTCGTCCCCGCCGGAGCATGCGGTGAGAGAGCCGAGTGCGGCGAGGAGCACCAGGCACAGCGTGAGGACGCCGGGCCGCGCCTTCACGGAGTTTCCTTCGCCGTCGTCGACTGCACCGGCCGGCACTCGCCGACGATCTCGATCATCCGCTCCAGGAGGTCGAGATCGGGCAGGACGGCCTTGGTCTCGTCGCCCGACGTGACCGGCGCCTGAATGCCACGCTCCTTCAGGAACTCGGTCAACCGGCCACTGGTCGACTCGCTCTTGGGGTCCCTCACCCGGAATCCCAGCTCCATCGCACGCTTCTGCAGCGCCGGATCGGTGGAGATCAGCTTCCCGAGCCGGTCGCCGTCGTCGCTGAACGCGATGAGCTGGGGCTCGGTGACGAAGCGCGTCGACGGGTAGAGCAGGACGCGTTCGGTGTCCGGTTTGCCGTGCTGGGCCTGGTACTGGATCTGGTGGGCCAGGAACTGGTGCTCGTAGATGACCGCGATCGGCGAGATGCTCTTGCCCTCGGCGGAGATGTACGTCTCGTTCTTCTCGGAGGACGGCAGGCCCTGGCTGATGAGGAGCGGCTTGATCCGCTCCGCGAGCTCCGCCGCCTCCGCCTTGTCCTTGGGGATGTCGTTGCCCTTCTCCACGAAGGCGACGAGACCGAGGTACGTGCCGCCGGAGTTGGACTCGCAGACGTCCGAGGTCTGGGCGAGGATCTTGTTGCCGTTGGTCGCCCCGTGCTTCCCGATGCGGAGGTCGTTCCAGCTCGCGCCCTTCCCGCCGTTCCGTTTGGCGAGTCCGAGGAACTTCTCCATGTTCAGCGTGTAGTCCAGCGGTGCTGCGGCGTCGGGCGCACCCGGCTGCGCTGCGGCTGTCCCGTCGTCCACGAGGGTCTCGGCGTACTCGCGATAGGTGCCGAGCACGATCGGGCTGACGAACGGCCGGTGCGTGGTGGCGGGGCGGCCCTTCTGTGCCTGCTTCTTCGTGATCAGGTCCGCGGCGGGCTGGCCGGAGGGGAAGACGATGTCGTAGCCGTCGTAGTTCTGGGTGGCGATGCCGCGGGAACCCATGCGCGTGATGTGCACCTTGAAGCCGTGCTGGGCGAGCAGCCGCTGGACCTGAGGGTCCTCGAAGAAGTCCGACTTGGAGGCCATCTTGGCCTCGATCGTGACGATCCGCTGGAACGGCAGCGCGGTGTGGCCGTTGGCCAGCACCAGGACGAAGCAGAACACGGGGGCGAGGACGGCGACGAGTGGGAGTGGGCGGCGGATGTTCGGCCACAGCCGCCACGAGCGCCATGACGGCGTGGGTCTGCCGACGGGTAAGCGTGGTTCCTCTGCTTCGGCTCTGTTCGCGGGCACCGGCTCTCCTGCTTGATCGGGGCAGGATCGTCGGTTTCGGACCTGAACGCCCAGGCGCGGAACGATGAATTCACCGCGAAGGACTGTCGAATGAGGAACCGTCCGAGGAACCTTCGGGCGAGCTCCTGAGTGTCTGTTGGGTTTCGTCGCGCATCGAGGGGCTACCCGTGAGGCATGTCCCCTCGATATCGCAACAGCGCCAACCAGGCGGGGACGGTCATCGCGATCGTCGCGGACATCATGGCCGTCATCCTCGGCCTGTGGATCCTGATGTACCTGCTGGACGCGAACCGTGCCAACGATCTGGTGCAGTTCATCCATGACGCGGCCCGCTGGCTGGCCGGCTGGTCGCACGACCTGTTCACGTTCGACGCAGCGTGGGCGCGGGTGGTGGCCGGGTACGGCCTTGCCGCCATCGTGTACCTCTTCGCGGGCCACGCGATCGCCAACCGGATACACCGACACTGACGGCGGCGGCCGTCAGCCGTAATCCGTCTGCCGCACCAGGGCCTGCCCGGCCTGACACGCCGGGCAGGCCCTGGGTACGCCAGGAAGGCCGGCCCTAGGTACGCCAGGCAGGCCCTACTCGCAGCAGTCAGGGTCCAGCCCGGCCGGCAGGCGCTCCCCGCTGAACACCGCGCAGGTCGCCTCGTCCCCGCCCAGGGCCGCGACGGCGAGCAGCACGGAACCGGCCGTCCAGGTCGTCAGCTCCTCCGGCCAGATCACCCCGTCGTCGAAGACATAGCCCGTCCAGTACAGGCCCGACTCCGGATCGCGCAGATGCTGGATCGACTGCAGGATCTCCAGGGCCCGGTCGGACTCGCCCACCGCCCAGAGCGCCAGGGCGAGTTCGGCCGACTCACCGCCCGTCACCCAGGGGTTGGGGACGACGCAGCGTACGCCGAGGCCGGGGACGACGAAGCGCTCCCAGCCCTCCTCGATACGGGACTTGGCCTCGACCCCCGTCAGCGCGCCGCCGAGGACCGGGTAGTACCAGTCCATCGAGTAGCGGTCCTTGTCGAGGAACCGCTCGGGGTGGCGGCGTATCGCATGGCGGAGCGCCCCGACCGCCAACTCCCAGTCGGGCTGCGGCTCTTCGCGCTGCTCGGCGATGGCGAGCGCGCAGCGCAGCGCGTGATGGACGGAGGAACAGCCGGTGAGCAGCGCGTCCGTGACGGGCGTCCCGTCGGCCTCCCGCTTCCACCCGATCTGGCCGCCGGGCTGCTGCAGCTTCAGTACGAACTCGACCGCGGCGCGGACCGTGGGCCACATGCCGTCGAGGAAGGTGTCGTCGCCGGTGGCGAGGTAGTGGTGCCAGACGCCCACGGCGATGTACGCACAGAAGTTGGACTCGCTGCCGCGGTCGGTGACGTCGCCCGGGTCGCCGTCGGCGTAGGCGGCGTACCAGGAGCCGTCCGGGTTCTGGTGGCGCGCCAGCCACTCGTAGGCGCGGGCGGCGGCCTCGTGTTCACCGGCCGCGTCCAGCGCCATGGCCGCCTCGGTGTGGTCCCAGGGGTCGAGGTGGTGCCCGCGGAACCACGGGATCGCTCCGTCCTCGCGCTGGACGCCGAGGAGGGCGCGGACGGTGGCGGCGGCCTGCTCGGCGGTGAGGACGCCGGGCAGGACGAGGTGTTCGGTCCTCTCGGGGCTCGTCACGCCTGGGCCGCCCCGGCGACCGCGCTGGTGTCCTGGGCCGCCGCGGCCTTGGGCAGGTGCGGCTTGGTGGCGTACGCGACGAAGCTCTTGCCGACGACCGGGTTGAGCAGCTGCTCCGCGAGCCGGGTGGCGAGGGGCTTCTTCATGATGTCCCAGACCAGCAGCTTGTGGTACGCGCGCACGGGCAGCGCCTTGTCGTTGTCGACACCGAACGCGCACTTCAGCCACCAGTACGGTGAGTGCAGGGCGTGGGCGTGGTGCGTGCCGTACGGCTTGAGTCCGGCCTCGCGCATCTTGGCGAGCAGCTCGTCCGCCTTGTAGATGCGGATGTGGCCGCCCTCGACCTCGTGGTAGGCGTCGCTCAGGGCCCAGCACACCTTCTCAGGCCCGTACCGGGGGACGGTGACGGCGATACGGCCGCCGGGCTTCAGTACCCGGACCATCTCGGCCAGCACTCCCTTGTCGTCGGGGATGTGCTCCATGACCTCGGAGATGATCACGACGTCGAAGGACTCGTCGGGGAAGGGCAGCGCGAGGGCGTCCCCTTCCATGGCGGTGGCCGTGGCCCCCGCCGGGGCCTCCCCCGCCTCCTTCATCGCCGCGAACCACTTGGCGACCTCGCGGATCTCCTCGCCGTTCTGGTCGAGGGCCACGACCTGCGCGCCGCGCCGGTAGCACTCGAAGGCGTGCCGCCCGGCCCCGCACCCGAGGTCCAGCACACGGTCACCCGGGGCGAGCGGGAACCGGGAGAAGTCGACGGTCAGCACGTGGCCCTGCTTTCGCGGTCGGGGGTGGGGGTCGTGGGGGTTTCGGGGGCGGCCTGGAGGACCTGGCCCGGGGAGCCGTGGGGGCCGCCGGCCGCGGAGTGGCTGAGACCGGCGGACGCGGACTCTGCGATCGCCTCGCGGTACCGCTCGGCGGTACCGCGTGCCGCCTGCGCCCATGTGAAGTGCCGCAGCACCCGCTCCCGCCCGGCGGAGCCGAGCCGCAGCCGCAGCTCGGGGTCCCCGAGGAGCCGCGCGAGCGCGGCGGCCAGCGCGCCCGCGTCGCCCGGCGGCACGGCGAGGCATGTCTCGCCGTCGGCCCCGGCGACCTCCGGGATGGCTCCGCCCGTCGTCGCGACGAGGGGCGTCCCCGTCGCCATGGCCTCCGCGGCGGGCAGGGAGAACCCCTCGTACAGGGAAGGGACACAGGCGACCTGGGCGGACCGCACGATGTCGACGAGCTCGGCGTCGGAGATGCCCTTGACGAACTCGACGGCGCCCTCGAGCCCGTACCGCTCGATGGCCTGGGCCACCGGCCCGTCCTCGGCGCGCTTGCCGACGACGACGAGGTGGGCGGCGGGGTTCTCGGTGCGCAGCTTCGCCAGTGCCTCGATCAGGTACACGAGCCCCTTGAGCGGCACGTCCGCGCTGGACGTCGTCACGATCCGGCCCGGCACCTCGGCCACCGAGGGATCGGGCGAGAACAGGTCCGTGTCGGCCCCGATGTGCACGACGTGGATACGGTCCCCGCGCACACCGAGATGGTCGACGATCTCCTGACGCGACGTACCCGAGACGGTGAGCACCGACGGCAGGCGCCGGGCCACGCGCTTCTGCATGCGCGTGAACGCGTACCAGCGGCGGACGGACGCGCGCCGCCTCCAGTTCGCTGCGGCGTCGAGCTCCAGCTGCCGGTCGACGGTGATGGGGTGGTGGATGGTCGTGACGAGCGGCGCGCCGAGCGCCTGGGCGCCGCCCAACAGCCCGTACCCGAGGGTCTGGTTGTCGTGGACGACGTCGAACTCGCCGCGCCGCGCGCGCAGATGGCGCCGCGCGCGCAGCGAGAAGGTCAGCGGTTCGGGGAAGCCCCCGGTCCACATCGTGCCGACCTCGAGGGCGTCGATCCAGTCGCGGTACTCGTCGCGCTTCGGGGTGCGGAAGGGGTCCGGCTGCCGGTACAGGTCGAGGCTGGGCAGCTCGGTGAGCGTGAGGCCCTCGAGCCCCTCGCCCTCGTCGAGCACGGGATACGGCTGGGAGCCGATCACCTCGACCTGGTGGCCGAGCCGGACGAGCTCGCGCGAGAGGTGGCGTACGTAGACGCCCTGGCCGCCACAGAACGGGTTCCCCTTGTACGTGAGAAGCGCGATGCGCAGCGGCCCGTCACCGGCGCCGGTGCTTCCGGCGCGGCGGTCGGCGCGCGCTGCGGGGCCTCTGGACGGCTGCGGGGCGGAGTCGGCGGCGGAGCCCGCACGAGGGCCTGTCTCCATGGCCTCAGCGGTCACTCCGGGCCCCCTTCTCACGACACTTTCACGCGAGACTACGCGTGGGCGGTAATCTAGAACAAGTTTCAGACTTGATCGCTCAAGGACCACTGAATTTACCGGCAGGTAGCCGCGCTGTGAGCGGCGGATCAGGTGATTCGCACCACGGCCGGCACGCACCGCGCGGGCGCCCTGCCATGCTGTGTCATCGCTTTTCCGTGTTCTTCCTCGCTCTTCTTGCTGAACGTCATGGAACGGGACCTATGCCTGCGGAAGTCAAGATCGCGCAATCGGCGACCCCTCCGCTCACCGAACGCCAGGAGGCACGCCGCCGCCGGATCCTGCACGCCAGCGCGCAACTGGCCAGCCGGGGCGGCTTCGACGCGGTGCAGATGCGCGAGGTGGCCGAGTCCTCGCAGGTCGCGCTGGGCACGCTCTACCGGTACTTCCCGTCGAAGGTCCATCTGCTGGTCGCCACCATGCAGGACCAGCTGCAGCATCTGCACACGACACTGCGCAAGCGCCCGCCGGCCGGCGAGTCGCCCGCCGATCGGGTCGCCGAGACCCTGATGCGCGCCTTCCGCGCCCTCCAGCGGGAACCGCACCTCGCGGACGCCATGGTGCGCGCCCTGACGTTCGCCGACCGCAGCGTCAGCCCCGAGGTCGACCAGGTCTCCCGCCAGACGACGGCGATCATCCTCGACGCCATGGGCATCGACGACCCGACCCCCGAACAGCTCTCCGCGGTCCGCGTCATCGGTCACACCTGGCACTCGGCGCTCATCACCTGGCTCTCGGGCCGCGCCTCGATCGCCCAGGTCAAGATCGACATCGAGACGGTCTGCCGGCTGATCGACATCACGTCGCCACCGCGCTGACGGCGCCTGCTCCTCGGTCCGGAAAGGCCCTGCCTGCTCCTCCGGCGGGCGGGCGGGCCCCTGCCTACTCCTCCGCGGGAAGGCCCGCACCTACCCCTCCGCCGGGAAGGCCCGTACCTACTCCTCGGGTGGGAAGACCGGTTCCCGCGATCCGACGAGTGTGATCGTGATCGCCTCCACCGGGCAGCCCTCCGCCGCCGCCAGCACCCGCTCATTGGCGTCCGTGTCGGGGTCGACGGGGTGTGACTGGCGGGCGGTGTCGAGGCGGAAGTCGTCCGGGGCATGGTTGGTGCACATCGCGGCGCCGATGCAGAGGGAACGGTCGACCTCCACGTGCCAGCGGTCGCCCATCAGGCACCCGCTCCCTCGTGGCCCGCCCCTGTCCCCTCGTATCCGGCAGGCAGGTGGATCATCTTGTGCTCCAGATACTCGCTGAATCCCTCGGGCCCGAACTCCCGCCCGAGGCCGGAGTTCTTGTAGCCACCGAAGGGGCCGAGCATGTCGAGGCTGAAGGTGTTGACGGAGTAGGTGCCCGTGCGGACCTGGCGGGCGACGTCGATGCCGTGGGCCGTGTCCGCCGTCCAGACGCTGCCGCTCAGTCCGTAGTCGGAGTCGTTGGCGATCTTCACGGCCTCGGCCTCGTCGCCGTACGGGAGCAGGGAGATGACAGGGCCGAAGATCTCCTCGCGGGCGATCCTCATGGAGTTGTCGACGTCGCCGAAGAGCGTCGGCTCGACGTACCAGCCGCGCTCGAGACCCGCCGGGCGGCCGCCTCCCGTAAGGACTTTGGCGCCCTCTTCCTGACCGATGCGGATGTAGTCGAGGTTGCGCTGCTGCTGGCGCCGGGCGACGAGCGGGCCGACCTGGGTGGCCGGGTCGAGCGGGTCGCCGACCACGAGGCCGCTCGCCGCGGCGGCGAAGGCGTCCGCGAACTCGTCGTAGCGGGAGCGCGGCACGAGGATGCGGGTCTGGGCGACGCAGGCCTGGCCGTTGTTCATCCAGGCGGCCGGGACGATGCCCTGCACGGTGGTGTCGAGGTCGGCGTCCGGCAGGATCACGGCCGCAGACTTGCCGCCGAGCTCCAGCGTCACGCGCGTGAGGTTCCGGGACGCGACCTCCATCACGCGCCGGCCGGCGGCGACCGACCCGGTGAAGGACACCTTGTCGATGCCGGGGTGACCGACCAGGTACTCACTGACCTCGCGGTCCGCGGGGAGGATCGACAGGACGCCCTCCGGCAGCCCGGCGTCCTTGACGATCTCAGCCAGGATGTACGCGTCGAGGGGCGACTCGGGCGACGGCTTCAGGACGACGGTGCAGCCGGCGAGCAGCGCGGGTGCCAGCTTCGCGGCGGCCGTGAACTGCGGGACGTTCCACGGCACCACGGCCGCCACGACGCCCGCGGGCTCACGCCGGACGAGGATCTTCCCGAGAACGCCGTCGCGCTCCTCCTCGTACGTGAAGGAGCGCGCGACCGTGATCGCGGCGTCCCACACCATCATCGCGCCGAGCGCCTGCGCGAGGACGCTCCAGGAGTACGGGGACCCGTTCTCGGAGGAGATGACGCGGGCGATCTCCTCGTGGCGCACCGCTATCGCGTCCTTGATCCGGCCGACGACCTCGATCCGCTCGTCGAGCGTCATACGAGGCCAGGGCCCCTGGTCGAACGCCGTGCGGGCGGCGGCGACGGCGCGGTCGACGTCGGCGGGCGCGGCGTGCGGCACGCGGCCGATGACCTCTTCGGTGTGCGGCGAGATCACCTCGATGACGTTCGCGCCGAGGGGGTCGGTCAACTCTCCGCCGATGAACAGCTGTCCGTGTTCCACGAGCTCGGTCATGGCCGACTGCCTCCTGGGGAGCTGGGCGATCCTGGGCGTGCACGCCAATACCTGACACTGCATCAGAACTGATACCAGTTCCAGTCGGAGGAGTCCACGGGCGGCACAGGAACACCTGACGGGTCGCCCGCCAGGCGCCCGGCACACCCTGGGGCGCCCCCGAAGTCGGTCGTCTCGAGCGACCAATGAAACTTGTTCTATTCTACAGTTGGAGTTGAACGTCCTGTTCCAAGCAGAACTGATGAGGCGTCAGGGAGTGGGGAGCCGATGACACAGGTGACCGACCACCGCGGGGGTGTGCAGTCCCTCAGGGTCCCCATCCCGGACAACCCTCTCGGCCACACCCTGGTCTACGTCCTCGACACCGACCGCGGCCCGGTGCTGATCGACACCGGCTGGGACGACCCGTCCTCCTGGGACGCGCTGGCGGACGGCCTCACGGCCTGCGGCACCTCGCCCGCCGAGGTCCACGGTGTGGTCATCACCCACCACCACCCCGACCACCACGGCCTGTCGGCCAGGGTCCGCGAGGCGTCCGGCGCCTGGATCGCCATGCACGCGGCGGACGCCTCCGTCGTACGCCGCACCCGCGAGAACCCTCCAGACCGCTGGTACGCCTACATGACCGGCAAGCTCATCGCCGCCGGCGCCCCCGAGGAGCATGTGGCCCCGCTGCTCGCCGTCCGCGCCTCCGGCCGGATGCCCACCCTGCCGGGCTTCGACGCGGCCGTCCCCGACCGCGACATCGCCCCCGGCGAACTCCTCGACCTGCCCGGCCGCCGCCTCCGCGCGATCTGGACACCGGGCCACACCCCCGGCCACGTCTGCCTGCACCTGGAGGAGAATCACCCCGCGGGCCTCCCCGGCCGCGGCCGCCTCTTCTCCGGCGACCACCTGCTCCCCGAGATCACCCCGCACATCGGCCTGCACGAGGACCCGGACGACGCCACCGTCACCGACCCTCTGGGCGACTACCTCGACTCCCTGGAGCGGATCGGCCGCCTGGGCGCGGCAGAGGTCCTCCCCGCCCACCAGCACGCCTTCACTGACGCCGCGTCACGCGTACGCGAGCTGCTGACCCATCACGAGGACCGCCTCACCGACCTCCTGACCCACCTCGCCCACCCCCTCACCCCCTGGCAGCTCGCCGAACGCATGGAGTGGAACCGCCCCTGGGACCAGATCCCCTACGGCTCACGCACCATCGCGGTCTCGGAGGCGGAGGCCCATCTGCGCCGCCTGGTGAAGCTCGGACGGGCGGAGGCGGTGGCGGGGAGTGATCCGGTGGCGTATGCGGCGGTGTGACCTTCGCTGTACGCGGCCGCGGCACCCTTTGGCCGTTCCCAGGCCCCCTGGCGGTTCAGCGACCGGGCCGAGTGAGAAGTCCGCGTATCAAGGTCTGTGCCTCGTCAAGGAGTTCCACCTCGCGTCGGCTCATGGTGGGATTGGCCGCCCGCCGCTCCACGGCCTGGTGTAGGCCCCTGCAGTCGCAGATGGCCCACGAGGCACTGGCCGGACCGCTTGGGACTGCGCGGACCCGGCTGCCCGGACGGACGCGAATACACGGGCCGGAAGGGCATGCAGTTCGCGCAGCAGCCGCGCGAGCGTCGCCCCCGCTTCTGCCGCGGTCAGCACGCCACCGGCCAACGCCTCCAGCATGGTCGGCCCGGACAGTCGCTCCATCACGTCGGCGGTGAGCGCGATGGAGACGTGCGCGCAGTCCGCGAGCGACGACATGCTCGTGAAGCTTGAGGGTGCGATCGGGGCGGGCTCGGGCTCTTCGAGAAGGCCCGGCCGTATGTCCGACTGGACAAGTATCCTGCGCAGTTCGGCACCCTGCGGTGGTTCAAGTCGAGCTACAGCGACAGTGGTGGAGCCGACTGCGTCGAAGTCGCCTTCGACTGGCGCAAATCGAGCTACAGCAGCAGTGCGGGCGGCGAATGCGTAGAGATAGCCTTCGAAGGGCCCGACTCGGGGCCAACGGTCGTCCACATCCGCGACTCCAAGGACCCGGAACGTCCCTCCCTCGCCTTGAATTCCGTGGCCTGGTCGGCGTTCCTCACCTGGCTCCCCTGACCACCACGTCGCCACAACGTGACACTCTCACCCCCAAGTGTCACATTCCTGCGAGATGGTGTCTCACCCCGCCGGTTCACGGCAGGGTGCCCTCATGCCCGACCACGCACCACCAGGAATGACCCAGGTCCACCGGGCGGTCCTCGACACCATGGCCATGTACGGCCCGCGTCGCGTACCGCTGGCCCACGTCGCGCGGCTGGCCGGAACGAACCGCCAGTTCCTGTACCGGAACTGGCCCCGCACCAGCACCCTGGTCCGGCAGGCATGCGAAGGCGAGCTGCGACGCGTGCTGAACGCGGCCGCCGAGGTCGGTGACCCGTTACCCCGGCTCTGCCTGGCGGTCGAGCAGGTTGTACGCGCCGCACGCCTGATACGGGAACACCCGGTGACGGAGGCAGCCGCCCGGACGGCTCCCGACCTGCTCCTCGAGGCGCTCACCGGGCCGGCCACGCCCCTGCACACGCAGGCACTGCACTGGTTGTACGAGCGACTCGATGCGCTGCGCTGTCACATAGATCTGGAGTCCACGGGACGAGTCATCCTCACTGTCGCCGCTCCGTTCGCGCTCCTCCCGCCTTCTCCCAAGAGCCGCGACGAGCGCACCCGGCTCGACACCCGGCTACGGTCGGCCCTGCACGCCTGCCTTTCGCCCGCCCCGCCCTGCACCGCATGTGCTCCACCCCGCCAACTCCCGTCAGGAAGCGCTGAACCCGGGTCGTGACCAGCGAGGGCGATCTCAGATCGAAGTGCGGTATGCCTCGAAGCCCTCTACGACTCGCTCGGCATCGGTGACGGCGTGTGGAGACAGCGACTGAGCCGGGCTGCCGACGAGGTGCTCTTCGCACTCGCGGCGGAGGCCGGTCAAGCCGTGCTCGTCAACTGGTGGCACCACGACACCGCGCCCGCGGGGCTGCACCGTCTCGGGGCACGGCTCGTAGAGGTGTACTTCGACTGCGATCCGGGGCTTGCGGCCCAGCGGTTCCGGGCCCGGCGACGACATCCCGGGCATCTCGACCCCGACCTGAGCGACGAGCAGGTCGCCAAGAGGGTCGCAGCGTTGCGGGAGTCGTATCCGGGGCCGCTGCGGCTCGGCGGGCCGACTGCGATCGTCGATACCAGTGGCCCGGTGGACACCGCCGCCGTCGCCGCGCGGGTCGGGGCGCTGCTGCACGGGATACCCACGCCTCAAGACCGGCACAGCCGCCCCCTCCCCGTCTTCAACAGCGGACGTGCACTGACGTCCGAGGGCATGGACGACGCCATCTACGAGCAGATCAAGGAACGAGCGGGCCGGAAGCCTCCCCCTACGGGCCAGTAGGACTCCGCGTACGGGCCGGTAGAGTGGGCCCGTCGTCATCATGCTCGTACGGGGGGAAGCCGGTGCAATTCCGGCGCTGACCCGCAGCCGTGAGCCGTCGTCGTCGCCAAGCGTGACCCTCGTCGGCGAGTCGGAATGCCCCGTCGAGCGTGACCGGCTCGCGTCATCGGCACCCGCCGGTGACCGGCACCGTCGAGGCATACGGAGCCGGAGCCGCCCGGTGCCCGCGTGTGCCCGTGCTGCCCGGCTCCCCGCAGGGAGAGGCACCCGCCGATCATGAACGTTCGCCGCAGCGCCGCGGTACTGGCAGCCATCGCCGTGATCGGCACGGCCACGGCTCCGGCCGCCCTCGCGGACGACGCGTCCCCGTCGCCGTCCGTGGCGCTTCCCTCCGGGCTCTACGGCACGTCCGACCCGACGTATGACGGTGTGTGGCGGCAGTCCCTCGCGCTTCTGGCGCAGGACACCGTGGGCGTGAAGCCCGCCACGAAGGCCGTCGACTGGCTGACGGGGCAGCAGTGTGCGGACGGCGGCTTCGCGGCGTACCGGGCCGACGCGGACAAGGCGTGCGACGCCAAGACCGCCGTCGACAGCAACAGCACGGCAGCCGCCGTCCAGGCGCTCGCCGCGCTCGGCGACCACGACACGCAGGTCGGCAAGGCCGTGACGTGGCTCAAGTCCGTGCAGAACGAGGACGGCGGCTGGGGGTACGCGCCCGGCGGGGCGAGCGACACCAACTCCACGGGTGTGGTTGTCGGCGCGCTGGCCGCCGCGGGTGAGAAGCCGGCGGATGTGAAGTCCAAGGGCGGCAAGTCCCCGTACGACGCGCTTGTGCGGCTCTCCATCCCGTGCGACGAGGACGGCGGCGGCGCCTTCGCGTACCAGCCCGACAAGAAGGGCAAGCTCGCGGCCAACGCGGACGCCACGGCCGCGGGTGTGCTGGGCGGGCTCGGCGAGGGGCTCGTGACGACCGCCGGAAAAGCGCAGGAGGAGGGCGAAGGCTGCGGTGACGGCGGCACCCTCACGGCCGGGCGGGCCGCCGGCAACGGCGCCGCCTATCTCGCCGAAACCCTCACCGACGGCAGCTACCTGAAGTCCGCGCTGGCCGGTGCCGAGGACCAGCCCGACTACGCGAACACCGCCGACGCGGTCGTCGCGCTCGCCGCCGCGGGCCGCACCACGGACACCGAGAAGCCGCTCGCCTGGCTGGCGAAGAACTCCGCCGACTGGGCCGCGCAGAGCGGGCCCGCGGCGTACGCCCAGCTGGTCTTCGCCGCCCACGCGGCCGGTGCGGACCCGCGCGCGTTCGGTGGCCAGGACCTCGTCCAGCAGCTGAACGCCACCGGCCCGGCCCCGCGGGCCACCGACGACACCAGCAAGACCGATAACGCCGCCGAGGACGAGAAGAAGGACGGCGACAGCGGTCCCGGTGTCTGGTGGATCATCGGCGTCGGTCTCGTCGCCGGTATCGGCATCGGCTTCCTGCTCAGCGGCCGTAACAAGAAGCAGCAGCTGTGATACGGCACCGGCTCGCCGCCCTGGCCCTCGGCCTGCTGCTCACCGTGCTGGGCGTCCTGCTCGGTGCCGGGCAGGCGCAGGCCGTGGGCTACCGCTACTGGTCGTTCTGGGAGCGGGACGGCGGCGCATGGGCGTACGCCAGCCAGGGGCCGTCGTTCGTGCGCCCCGAGGACGGGGCTGTGCAGGGCTTCCGGTTCGCCGTGAGCGAGGACTCGCAGGACTCCACGAAGCCGCGCGGGGACGCCGGCTTCGCCGCGATCTGCGCCGACACCCCGGCGAAGGACGGCACCAAGCGGGTCGCGCTCGTCCTCGACTTCGGCACGGCCGAGGACGCGCCGGACGGCGAGACGCCGCCGAAGCCGCGTACCGCCTGCGCGCGGATCGCCGAGGACGCGACCACCGCCGACGCGCTCGCCGCCGTGGCCGGGCCGCTGCGGTACGACAGCAACGCGCTGCTGTGCGCCATCGCGGGCTATCCGGAGACGGGGTGCGGCGAGCAGGTGTCCGGCGCCGGGCGCCCCGGCGCGTCGGCGTCGCCGGCCGCGACCTCCGCCGCCACTGCCCCGCCCTTCGGCGACGCGACGCCGTCGGACGGGAACGACGCGGTGGTGAGCACGAAGGGGGCGGGCGGCGGGCCCTCGCTGGGTCTGGTCGCCGGTATCGCCGTGGTCGCCGTGCTGGGCGTCGCCGTGATCTGGCAGGCACGCCGCCGCCGAGGCTGAGCGGGGCCACGACGATGACCAGCACCGCGCTCCGCCGCGGGCTCGCCCCCGAAGCGGACCGCAGCAACGCATTGCATCCCGGCGCCTGGTGGATCTGGGCGCTCGGGCTCGGCACCGCGGCGTCGCGGACCACGAACCCGCTGCTGCTCGCACTCCTCATCGGGGTCGCGGGGTACGTCGTCGTGGCACGGCGGACGGAGGCGCCCTGGGCGCGGTCGTACGGCGCCTTCGTCAAGCTCGGACTGGCCGTGATCGGGATCCGGCTGGTGTTCGCGGTGTTCCTCGGATCGCCCATCCCCGGCACGCACACCGTCGTCAGCCTGCCCGAAGTCCCGCTTCCCGAGTGGGCGCAGGGAGTGCGCGTCGGCGGCCGGGTGACAGCCGAGGGCCTGGTCTTCGCGCTGTACGACGGGTTGAAGCTCGCCACGCTGCTGATCTGCGTGGGCGCGGCCAACGCTCTCGCCAATCCTGCGCGGCTACTCAAGTCGCTGCCGGGTGCCCTGTACGAGGCGGGGGTCGCCGTCGTCGTCGCGCTGACCTTCGCGCCGCATCTCATCGCCGATGTGCAGCGGTTGCGGGCCGCGCGGCGGCTGCGCGGGCGTCCGGACCGCGGCCTGCGCGGGTTGCTGCAGGTCGGACTGCCGGTTCTGGAGGGCGCGTTGGAGCGGTCGGTGGCACTGGCGGCCGCGATGGACGCCCGCGGGTACGGGCGGACCGCGCAGGTTCCGGCCGCCGTCCGGCGCACCACCGCCGTACTGACCCTGGGCGGGCTCATCGGTGTGTGCGCCGGAACGTACGGGCTGCTCACCGCCGAGGGAGCGACCTACGGCGTGCCCGTGCTGCTCGCCGGGCTCGTGGCCGCGCTGGCCGGACTGTGGCTGGGCGGCCGGCGGTCCGTGCGCACCCGGTACCGGCCGGACGTGTGGGGTGTCCGGGCCTGGCTGGTCGCCGGCTCGGGGGTGGTGGTGGCGGCAGCGCTGATCGTCTCCGGTTCGTACGATCCCGCGGCCCTCCGCCCCGGCGTCGTACCGCTGTCCGCCCCCAGGCTGCCGCTGCTGCCCGCGGCGGCGGTGCTGCTGGGACTGCTTCCGGCGCTCGTGGCACCTGTTCCGGCTCCAGCCCCGCCCGCCTCCGCAGGCACCGCGGGATCCGCCCCGCCGGAACCCTCCCCCGCACCCAGGTCCGACCTCCCCAAGGAACCCTCATGATCCGTTTCGAGGATGTCTCCGTGACGTACGACGGCGCCTCGGCGCCCACCGTACGAGGGGTTGAACTCACCGTTCCCGAGGGCGAGTTGGTGCTCGTGGTCGGGCCGTCCGGGGTCGGCAAGTCGACGTTGCTCGGGGCCGTCAGCGGGCTTGTGCCGCACTTCACGGGCGGCACGCTGCGTGGCAGCGTCACCGTGGCCGGGCGGGACACCCGCACCCACAAGCCGCGCGAACTCGCCGACGTCGTGGGAACCGTGGGCCAGGACCCGCTCTCCCACTTCGTGACGGACACGGTCGAGGACGAACTCGCGTACGGCATGGAGTCGCTGGGGCTGCCGCCGGAGGTGATGCGGCGGCGGGTCGAGGAGACGCTCGACCTGCTCGGCCTCGCCGATCTGCGCGACCGGCCCATCGCCACGCTGTCCGGCGGGCAGCAGCAGCGCGTGGCCATCGGCTCGGTCCTCACCCCGCATCCTCAGGTGCTGGTCCTCGACGAGCCGACCTCCGCTCTCGACCCCGCGGCGGCGGAGGAGGTCCTGTCCGTGCTCCAGCGGCTCGTCCACGACCTCGGTACGACCGTGCTCATGGCCGAGCACCGGCTGGAACGGGTCGTGCAGTACGCGGACCAGGTCCTGCTGCTCGCCGAACCGGGCGCGGCGCCCGTGCTCGGTACGCCCGCCGAGATGATGGCCGTCTCGCCGGTGTACCCGCCGGTGGTGGACCTCGGGCGGCTCGCCGGCTGGTCGCCCCTGCCGCTCACGGTGCGGGACGCCCGGCGGCAGGCCGGGGGGCTGCGGGAACGGCTGGCGGGGCTCGGGCCGGATCCGTCCCGCGGACGTGCGGACCGGGCCCACGATCGCCTGGATGGTGCCCACGGCCGCGTGGACGCGGCCCCTCCCCACCCGACGCCGTCGTCCCGGCCCGGCTCGGACACGCGCCAGGACCGCCCATGGCTCACGCGGTGGCGGCCCTGGCGCAGAAAGCGGGATATAGCGGACGTCACCGACGCACCCGACCTGCCCGCCCCGGACGCCGAGCCCGTCGCGGTCGTCGAGGGGCTCGGTGCCCGGCGCGGCAGGGTCCAGGCGTTGCGTCACGTGGACTTCTCCACCGTCCCCGGCGAGACGGTCGCGCTGATGGGCCGCAACGGCGCCGGGAAGTCCACCCTGCTGTCCACTCTTGTCGGCCTGGTCGCCCCCACGTCGGGCTCGGTGCGGGTCGGAGGCGTGGTACCGCACCGTGCGGGGCCGCGTGAGCTGGTCCGGCGCGTCGGCCTCGTACCGCAGGAGCCGCGCGATCTGCTGTACGCCGACACCGTGGGCGCCGAGTGTGCGGCCGCCGACGGCGACGCGGGCGCGGCGCCGGGTACGTGCCGGGCACTGGTGTCCGAGCTGCTGCCCGGCATCGCGGACGACACGCATCCGCGGGACCTCTCGGAGGGGCAGCGGCTCGCGCTCGCCCTGGCCGTGGTGCTCACGGCCCGGCCGCCGCTGCTGCTTCTCGACGAGCCGACCCGCGGTCTGGACTACGCGGCGAAGGCCCGCCTGGTGTCCGTCCTGCGCGGGCTGGCGGTCGAGGGCCATGCCGTCGTGCTGGCCACGCACGACGTGGAACTCGCGGCCGAGCTGGCGGACCGCGTCGTCATCCTGGCCGACGGGGAGATCGTGGCGGACGGCCCGACCGCCGAAGTCGTCGTGGCATCCCCTTCCTTCGCGCCCCAGGTCACCAAGGTGCTCGCACCGGAGCGGTGGCTGACGGTGTCCCAGGTCAGGGAGGCACTGGCATGACTGGTCCGACCCACGCCCAGACCCACGACCAGAGCCAGCCCCAGGCCCGGGCCGTCCGTCTGGGCCGCCGTTCCGTGGGCGCCCTCGCACTCGTCAGCGCCGTCGGGATCGCCGCCTTCGGGTGGCCCCTGTTCGCCGAGGCCGGGTCGGGGCTCAGCGCGCACGCGCAGGACGCGCCCTGGCTGTTCGCGGCGCTGCTCGTGCTGCTCGTGGGAGTGGTCGCGGCGACGATCTCGGAGTCGGGTCTCGGCCCGAAGGCGGTGGCGATGCTGGGCGTACTGGCCGCCGCAGGCGCGGCGCTGCGGCCGCTCGGCGCAGGGACGGCCGGGATCGAGCCCATGTTCTTTCTCATGGTGCTCAGCGGCCGTGTGCTCGGGCCCGGTTTCGGTTTCGTGCTGGGCGCCGTGACGATGTTCGCCTCGGCCCTGCTGACCGGGGGCGTCGGCCCGTGGATGCCGTTCCAGATGCTGTCGATGGGCTGGTTCACGATGGGGGCCGGTCTGCTGCCGGGCCCGGACCGGCTGCGGGGGCGCGGTGAGCTGCTGATGCTCGCCGCGTACGGGTTCGTGGCGTCCTTCGGGTACGGCACGATCATGAATCTGGCCGGCTGGCCGTTCCTGGGCTCGCTCGCGTCGAGCGTCGCGTTCGACCCGGACGGCACGCTCGCCGGGAACCTGGCGCGCTTCCTCGCGTACTGCCTGGCCACTTCGCTCGGCTGGGACCTCGGCCGGGCGGCGGTGACCGTGGTGCTCACGCTGACGCTCGGGCCCGCCCTGCTCAAGGCGCTGCGACGCGCCACGCGGCGGGCCGCCTTCGAGGCGACGGTCACGTTCGAAGCGCCTGGTCGCTCCTAGCCACTTCGTGGGCGTCCGGTCACGTTCTGCCCCAGTGGGCGGCCTGCGAGGCGTCGGACACATTCCCGGCGCCGACCGGCAGTACCTGCATGCGAACTCCGTCACATGCGACCTGGGGCTTGTGTCACATTTCGCCGGATTAGCCATATGCGGAGTGTGCGGCTTCGCACGCAGTCCGTGACGAGAAGGGCCCCAAGCAAGTGAGGCCCTTCACGTGGCCTTGGTCACTTACTAGACGGCCTCGTAGCCGAAGTCCATGACGTGAGCGCGTCATTTCCCCCGCCTGACCTGGGGATTGAGAGCCGGGTCACACAAAGGACCTTCTTCTCGAATGCGACTTCCACTAGTAAAAGGGGTGGTTGCGGCGTTTCGGCGGCCCTGCTTCTCTGGATGTGTCGCACGGCGCCGACGTGCCCTCACGGGTCGCGGCGCCGACGCATTTCCCCCGCCTCCCGCACGGCTCCCGTGCACGGCTGTGGGCTGCGTGCGACGCCCTGCCCCCAACCAAGAGGTTCCCCCTGTGACTGTCGCTCTCTTCCGCCGCATCGCTTCCCCGAAGAAGGCCCTCACCGGTGCCGCCGTGGCCGCCGCCACCACCGGCATGCTGTTCGCCGCCGCTCCCGCCCAGGCCGCTCCCGCGGCTGCGTCCACCGGCAAGGCCCAGGCGATCGCGCACAAGCTGATCCCGGACGCCGCGCAGTACAAGGCCTTCAGCAAGATCGTGGAGCACGAGAGCGGCTGGAACGTCACGGCGACGAACGCGTCCTCGGGGGCGTACGGTCTCGTTCAGGCGCTGCCGGGCTCGAAGATGGCCTCCGCCGGTGCGGACTGGAAGACCAACCCCCAGACGCAGATCAAGTGGGGCCTGGACTACATGAACTCGCGTTACGGCAGCCCGGTCGCCGCGTGGAACTTCTGGCAGTCGCACGGCTGGTACTGAGCCGACGACCGCTCGGGCCTGAGGCCCGTCGCATACGAAGGCGGCGACACCCCCATTGCGGGGTGCCGCCGCCTTCGTCGTACCCGACGCTGGAGAGGCCGTCAGCCTGCGAGCCCGCACCACCACTCGACGCAGCCGACCTCGAACGCCTTGACGACGGTCTCCGTCACCTCGCTGCCGTCCGCGGCCACCGCATGGGTACGCAGGGCGACCCTGCCCTGGTCGAGGGCCGGGAGCGACACCGCCCAGCGGTCACCGTCGGCCCGCACCTGGGACGCGGTCCAGGTCGTGCCGCCGTCCACGGAGTACTCCACACCGACCTCCTTCACCGGTGCTCCGTCGGTCGAACCGGTCTGCCGGGCGACGGAGACATGGAAGGTGACCGGCTCACCGGCCTCGATCTCCTCCCGTCCGTTGAGCGGCAGGTCGTAGCCGATGTCCAGCAGCGCCGCGGCCTGCGCCCTGCCGTCGGCCACATGCCCGGAGCGGAAGCGCCACTCGTCGGTGACCGAGTCGGACATCGGCCAGTTGCTGCCCTCCTCGATCCAGCCGCCGTCGCGATGCGCGGACACCTTCAGCCGGTACCACGCGTCGCTCTGCGGGAGCCTGAACTCGCCCTTGCCCGGTTGGTCGTTGTCCGCGACGGGAGTGCCGTCGTCGCGGGTCAGAACGGTGTTGCCGGTGTCCGTGCCCGGCAGCCACTCGGAAAGGTGCCCGGCGGCGTCGGAGAACATCGGCAGGTCGATCGACAGATCGTCGCCGGTACGGGTCACCTGGGGCTCGCCGTCCGCGCCGCGCACCGAGAGCGAGGGGTTGAAGGGAGCCTTCAGCCACTCCTCCGAGTAGGTGCGCCCGGCCTCGTACTCGGTCGCGTTGGTGTACTGCGCACCCACCACCGTGTCCTCGGCATCCAGGATGTGGAACGTCGCTGTGGTCCAGGGCACGTCCGGGGACAGGTAGAGATCGGTGGTGAAGGGCGAGCGCAGCACGGTGTACTGCTGCACCCAGACCAGGCCGTCATGCTGGATCCAGCCGTACAGGCCCTTGGTGTCGTTGGGGTACCCCGGTGCCCAGGCGGAGGTACGGACCTTGGCGAGGTCCGCGGCCCGGTCCGTCCACTTCACACCGCCAGGGACCCGGCCCTCCACCTTGTGGAAGGTCAGGTAGTGGTACTCACTGGCCCTCGTGCCCTTGACCCGCAGCTCCAGCGGCCCGGCGGCGAGCAGCGCGCGCAGCCGCTTGGTGTTCGGGGTGTCGACGCGCAGGACCGGGTCCGTGGACTCGGAGCCGGTGATGTAGCCGCTGAGGATGATCAGCCCGGCGCCTGCGGCCTTGATGGCGTTGTAGCGGGCGGTGCGCTGGGCGGGGGTGCCGGTGTAGCCCGGCTCGAACAGCACGATCTTCCCGGCCAGGTCTAGGCCGCTGATGTCCGCTCCGTTGCCCACGTCGACCACGGCGCCGGTGACGTCGCCGTACCAGCCGGCGAAGTAGTAGGGCAGCAACTCCACGTCGATCGGCTCACCGGTGGAGGTGTCCCGGGCGGTGATCCAGTGCTGCTGGAAGCTGCCCGCGCCGAAGAAGGTGAGGCCGGGCATGTCGGGGCCGGTGCTGGCGGCCGCGTAGACGGAGTGGGCATACGCGTTCAACGGGGCGATCAGGCCGGTGGTCCCTGACGAGGTGGTCCCTGACGCGTCCTGGGCACCGCCGACGCTGGAGACCAGGCCGGTCCCGGCGTGCGTGGAGGAGACGGCGTCGTCGCGGTCGATGTCGAGGGTCACCGGCTTGGCGTCCGCGATGTCGACGGTCAGTTCGCGATCGGCGTCCAGGGACACCTGGTGCGCGTAGTGCACGGCGGCCGAGGCGACTTCGGTGGTGCCGCTGAGCTGCTGCTCCCAGACATGGCCGATGACCCGGTAGTCGCCCTCTTCCAGGACCAGCTTCTTCGTCTTCCCCGCGGCGACGGAGGTCCGTACGGCTTCACCGGTCGCCGTGTTCTGGATCACCGCGTTGGTGGTGCTCTTGTCCACCCCCGGGCGGTTGGCGGCTCCGACCAGGGTGAGGGTGTGGCTGGTCTGCGCGACCGTGAGCGCGTACGGGGTGCGGATGCTCTGCCCGTTGCCGGAAGCGGTGACGATGCCGCTGTGGACGCCGGCCTTCGTGGCGGCGGCCGGGGACGACGTGAGCTCGACGGTGGCGCTGCCATGCGCCGGGACGGATATGTGTTCCGTGTCGAGGGCGGTGAGTGCGGCCGGCGCGGCGCTGCCGTCGGGGCCGGTGGTCTCGGCCTTCACGGCGAGTTGGAGGGTGCGGTCCGAGCTGTTGGTGTAGGTGATCCGGCGCACCGTGGGCTTGCTGTCCGCGACCGGCTGGGCTGCCTGCACAGTCCGCAGCACGGCCGGTTCCGCGGTGACCGGGGCGTCGAGTGCGGCGGGGACGTCGACGATTCCCGCCCCGACATCGAATACGTCCGCCTGCTCGACCTCACCCGCCGACCCGATGAGGGCGGCCTTCAGCTGCTCCCCCGACCAGTCGGGGTGCGCCTGCTTGACGAGGGCGACGGCTCCCGCGACATGCGGAGTGGCCATCGACGTACCGGACAGCTTGGCGTAGGAGCCGTCCACGGCCTCCTCCGCGAGTGTCCCCTTCGCCCGGGCGGCGACGATTCCGCTGCCCGGGGCGGCGATCTCGGGCTTGATCGCGTCGTCGCCGACCCGGGGGCCACGCGAGGAGAACGACGACACGGCTCCCTTCTTGGTGACGGATCCGACCGTCAGGGCCGCGTCGGCGGCACCGGGCGAGCCCACCGTGTACGCGGTGCCGGCGTTGCCCGCGGCCACCACGAACAGGCTTTCGGAGTCCGCGGAGAGGCGGTTCACGGCGGCCGACAGGACGTCGGTGCCGTCGGTCGCATCGCCGCCGAGGCTCATGTTGACGACGTCGGCCCCCTGAGCGACGGCCCATTCCATGCCTGCCAGGATCTCGGCGTAGTCGCCGAGGCCGCTGTCGTCCAGGACCTTGCCCTCGATCAGCTCGACGTCCGGGGCAACGCCCTTCAGACGGCCGTCGGATGCGGCGCCGGAGCCGGCGATGGCCGACGACACATGGGTGCCGTGGCCGTTGCCGTCCTGGACGCCGTCCGCGTACGCGACGAAGTTCTTCTCCGCGACGACCCGGCCGGCCAGGTCCGGGTGGCCGGTGTCGTAGCCGGTGTCCAGCACCGCGACCTTCACGCCCTTGCCGGTCAGGCCGGACTTCCATGCCTCGGTCGCGCCGATCTGGGGGACGCTGGTGTCGAGGGTCGCCTTGACCTTGCCGTTGAGCCACAGCCGCTCTGCGGCGGCGCTCTCACTGCGGGCCTTTCCGGTGCCTCGGCCGGTGAGCCGGGTCCAGGCGGTCGCGGCACGGTCCTTGTCGACCTTGAGCGCGGTGACGCCGAGCCGGGGGAGGGAGCGGGTGAGCTTGGTTCCCGTCGGCGCCGAGGCCAAGGGCTTGCCGCCGAGGCCGTCGTCGTTGCCGGCGGTCCCCGCCGCGAGGACCGGGACGGTGTCGCTGTGTCCGTCGTCGTAGCCGAGTGACACCAGGCCGGTGACATCGAACAGCGCCTCGTCCACCGTGCCGTCGCCGATGAGTTCCTCGGCGTCGGTGGGCAGGACGTACTCATGGCCGTTCAGGCGGTAGCGGGTGAAACCGATCCGTTCACGGTCGGGCGCCGGGGTGACGCCCGTGACCTGGAGGTCCGCGCCGCGGCCGGTGTAGGCGACCTTGTCACCTGTCACCAGGGTGACGGTGGAGGAGCCGGGGCTGGTGGCGGCCCCGGCTGCCGCCGTGGTCGATGGTGTCGTACCGGAGCCGGCGGAGGCCGAGTCGGAGCCGGCGGGGTCGGCCAGGGCGGGCGACGCGGTGGCGATGACGGTGGCGCTCAGTGCGGCGGCGATCAGGCGGCGGCCCGGCGGCCGGACGGGTCTGCGGCGAACGTGGGGCATGAACGGTCCTCCCGGGGGCCGCCTCCCGGCGGATCTCCCAGAGGCGGCCGGGATCGGGGCGCCCGGACGGGACGTTGGCGCTGTGGGAGATCATCGGGACTCTTCCACGGGCCGCCGGCGGAGACCCCGGGTGCCGGTGGCGGGATCGTGCCCTGGCGCAGATCCGCCACGGTGCGCCTTTCCGGCAGGGGCTACTGCTGGACCGCCGGAAAGTTGCCGCGTCGTGGGGTGGTGACAACGAGGGCCACGACCGCTTAAAGCCGCTGAATGATCGTCCCCGTCGCCAGCGCCCCGCCCGCGCACATCGCGATCAGCGCGAACTCCTTGTCCCGCCGCTCCAGTTCATGGAGCGCCGTGGTGATGAGCCGCGCCCCGGTCGCCCCCACGGGGTGCCCCAGCGCGATCGCCCCGCCGTTGACGTTGACCTTCTCCAGGTCCTGCTCGAAGACCTGCGCCCAGCTCAGCACCACCGACGCGAAGGCCTCGTTGATCTCGACGATGTCGATGTCCTTGAGGGACATCCCGGCCTTGCCGAGCACGGCCCGCGTGGCGTCGATGGGGCCGTCGAGGTGGAAGTGCGGGTCGGCGCCCACGAGGGCCTGGGCGACGATACGGGCGCGCGGCCTGAGCTTGAGCGCCCGCGCCATCCGCTTGGACGCCCACATGATCGCGGCGGCGCCGTCCGAGATCTGCGAGGAGTTGCCCGCGGTGTGCACGGCCGTCGGCATGATCGGCTTGAGCCGCCCCAGCGCCTCCATCGAGGTGTCACGCGGCCCCTCGTCACGGTCGACGAGCCGCCACATGCCCTGGCCTCCGGCCTGTTCCTCCTCGGTCGTGGGCACCTGGACGGCGAAGGTCTCGCGCTTGAAGCGCTCCTCGGACCAGGCGATCGCGGCCCGCTCCTGCGAGATGAGGCCGAGCGAGTCGACGTTCTCGCGGGTCAGTCCGCGGTGCCGTGCGATGCGCTCGGCCGCCTCGAACTGGTTGGGCAGGTCGACGTTCCACTCGTCGGGGAAGGGCTTGCCAGGACCGTGCTTGGAGCCGGAGCCGAGCGGCACACGGGACATCGCCTCGACGCCGCAGCTGATGCCGACGTCGATGACGCCCGCCGCGATCATGTTGGCGGTCATGTGCGAGGCCTGCTGCGAGGAGCCGCACTGGCAGTCGACGGTGGTGGCCGCGGTCTCGTACGGCAGGCCCATCGTGAGCCATGCGGTGCGCGCCGGGTTCATGGACTGCTCGCCGGCGTGCGTGACGGTGCCGCCGACGATCTGTTCGACGCAGTCGGCCTGGATGCCCGTACGGGCGAGGAGTTCGCGGTAGGTCTCGCCCAGGAGATAGGCGGGGTGGAGATTGGCGAGCGCGCCGCCGCGCTTGCCGATGGGGGTGCGTACGGCTTCGACGATGACGGGTTCCGCGGCCATGAGGGCTCCCTTCTTTGCGGCTGAACCTCCCCCAGCTAACGCTGGGAGGTGCCCCCAGCCGCTCTCGTGGACCTGGTTGCTCGCCGCGTCGGTTCCTCAATTGATGGTCGCGGTCAACGAACAATCGAAGAACTAGAACGCGTACCAGTTCTCCCCGCAGTCTGCTGAGCCGGGACCCCGCGCCGCAAGGGTCGTGCACGCACCTTGCAGCACCTTGCACCCCTCCTGCACGCAATTCACCCTGTCGCGGCCCTTGCGACTTGTAGAACCCGTTACTACCTTGCCGACACCTTCATTTTCTGATGGACCGTCAGACCCGGGGACGGTTGGGCCGTCAGAGCCTTCAGACCAGGACACCTGGAGTTGCCGATGCCCTGTCCAGCGCTGCCCGAAGGGTTCGACTTCACCGATCCCGATGTGCTCCACCACCGTGTACCCCTCCCGGAGTTCGCCGAGCTGCGGAAGGCCGAACCGGTCCGCTGGATCGCCCAGCAGCCCGGCATCGCAGGCTTCCAGGACGAGGGCTACTGGGCCGTCACCCGGCACGCGGACGTCAAGTACGTCTCCACGCACCCCGACCTCTTCTCCTCGAACCTCAACACCGCGATCATCCGCTTCAACGAGCACATCAACCGCGACCAGATCGAGGTCCAGCGGCTGATCATGCTCAACATGGACCCGCCCGAGCACACCCGGGTCCGCCAGATCGTGCAGCGCGGCTTCACCCCGCGCGCCATCCGCTCGCTGGAGGACGCCCTGCGCGCCCGCGCCGGCTCGATCGTCGAGACGGCCCTCGCGAGCGCGGGCCCGGACGGCTCCTTCGACTTCGTCACCAACGTCGCCTGCGAGCTTCCCCTGCAGGCCATCGCCGAGCTGATCGGCATCCCCCAGGACGACCGGATCAAGATCTTCGACTGGTCCAACCAGATGGTGGCCTACGACGACCCCGAGTTCGCCATCACCGAGGACGTGGCCGCCGAAGCTGCCACCGAGCTCATCTCGTACGCGATGAACATGGCCGCCGCCCGCAAGGAGTGCCCGGCCAAGGACATCGTCACCCAGCTCGTGGCCGCGGGGGACCAGGGCAATCTCGGCTCGGACGAGTTCGGCTTCTTCGTGCTGATGCTCGCGGTCGCGGGCAACGAGACGACCCGCAACGCCATCAGCCACGGCATGCACGCCTTCCTGACCCACCCGGACCAGTGGGAGCTGTACAAACGCGAGCGGCCCGCGACGACCGCCGAGGAGATCGTCCGCTGGGCCACGCCCGTGGTCTCCTTCCAGCGCACCGCGACGCAGGACACCGAGCTCGGCGGGCAGCAGATCAGGAAGGGCGACCGGGTCGGCATCTTCTACTCGTCCGCGAACCACGACCCGGAGGTCTTCACCGACCCCGGCGTCTTCGACGTCACCCGCGACCCGAACCCGCACCTCGGCTTCGGGGGCGGCGGCCCCCACTACTGCCTCGGCAAGTCCCTCGCCACGCTCGAGATCGACCTCATCTTCAACGCCGTAGCGGAGGCCATGCCGGATCTGCGCCTGGCCGGCGACCCGCGGCGGCTGCGCTCGGCCTGGCTCAACGGCGTGAAGGAGCTCCAGGTCAGCACCGCGTGACCGGCCTCCCGACCGGCCCGTTGACCTGCCTCCGGGGAGGCAGGGGCATCCCCCCTACGCCCCGCCCCTGCCTCCCGGGGGCCGGACCGCGTGAACGAATCCGTCCTGGGCAGCGTCCAGGCAAGTGTCACCTGCTTCACTTGCCCCTCGTAGCCTTCGAACGGAAACGGTGCCTTGGTCTCCGCCGAGCTGTCCGGCCCCCGCACAGCAGGTGGGTCATCGCCCCGTAAGGAACTCCCCCGGCCACCCCGCGGGCTTCTCGGCCTGGTCCGCCGCCATCGCATCCCGCTGATCGCGACGGTCCCCACGCTGCCCCTGTACGCGGTGTGGTGGATCTTCCTCGCCACGGGCGGCGGCGACCTGGCGGCCCAGGAGGCCTGGGCCGAGTTCGCGTCCCGGCACGGCGGGTCGGCGTACGGCCTGTTCTGGTACGGCGGGATGCACACGGCCAACTACAGCCTCATATCGCCGTACTTGATGGCTGGCCTCGGCGTGCGCACCGTGACGGTCCTCTCCGGGCTCGCGGCGGGCTGGCTGGCCGCGGTGATCTTCGTACGCACCGGGATACGACGGCCGCTGGGGCCTGCCCTGCTCGCCTCGCTCGCCCTGTGGTGCAACGTGGCGTCGGGGCGTACGACGTTCGCACTGGGCGTGGCATTCGGGCTCGCCGCCTGTCTGCTGCTGGTGTCGGAACGGCGCGCGTGGCTCGCGACCGTGTGCGCGGGGCTGGCGGCCATGGCGAGTCCGGTGGCCGGGCTGTTCGTCATGGTCGCGGGGGCAGGCTGGCTCTTCGTACGCGACCGTGTCCGGGCCGTCGTGCTGCTGGTGCCGCCGGTCGTCGTGGTCGGGGTGACGACGCTGCTGTTTCCGTTCAGCGGCGAGCAGCCCATGCCGTTCTCCCGCATCTGGCCGCCCGTTCTGTACAGCCTGGCCGTCGTGGTGGCGGCGCCGCGCTCGTGGCGGGTGCTGCGGTGGGGCGCGGCGGTGTACGCCGCCGGCACAGTGCTCACGTATCTGATTCCGTCCCCGATCGGCACGAACGTCGAGCGGCTCACCGAGCTGCTGGCCCCGGCCGTGCTGCTCGCCGCGCTGCTCGCATCCGGGCTGCCCGCCGTACGCGGCGTGGTGTCCGCACCCGGGCTGCATGCCGTGCGCGGCGCGCTGCTCGTGCCGGGGCTGCCCGTCGTCCGCAGCCTGGTGCTCGCGGTGGCGCTGGTGCTGTCCTCGGGGTGGGTGGTGCAGAAGACCTGGGACGACCTGGTGGTGTCGACGACCGTGCCCGCCTGGTCGGCCGATACGAAAGGTGTGGTGGGGGCTCTGCGGCGGCTAGGCGCCGACCGTAGCCGGGTCGAGGTGGTCCCGGCACGCAACCATCGCGAGGCCACCGCACTCGCGCCGCATGTGAACATGGCGCGCGGCTGGAACCGCCAGCTCGACGTCGAGCGCGGGCGGCTCTTCTACGACGGGTCCTTCTCGGCGGCGACGTACCGGGCCTGGCTGGACCGGTGGGCGGTGGGGTTCGTGGTGCTGTCGGCGGGGAAACCGGACGGCCCCGCCGAGCAGGAGGCGCGCCTCGTGCGCAGCGGACCGTCCTGGCTGGAACCCGTGTGGAGTGACGCGCACTGGCGCGTCTACCGCGTCCAGGACGCCGTGCCGCTGGTCTCGACACCCGCCACCGTCGTGCGTACGACCAGCTCGGACATCGTGGTCCGGGTTCCGCGGCCGGGCGTGGTGACCGTGCGCGTCGCGTACTCGCCGTGGCTCCGGGCGGAGGGCGGATGCCTGGAGCGGTACGGCGAGTTCACGCGGCTGACGGTGTCCGCGCCGGGCGAGTACCGGATCAGCTCGGAGTACGGTCGGGCGCCTTCTCCGGCTCGGTGCTGACTGCGCCTGCGGCCTTCAGCGGGATGCGGGAACGCGGCCCGGACAGCACATGGGTGAGTGCGAAGCCCGCGCCGACGACGGCGGCGCCGCCGGCCGCGTCCAGCACCCAGTGGTTGGCGGTCACGACGATCGCGGAGACCGTGAACAGCGGGTGCAGCAGCCCCAGCGCCTTCATCCACCACTTCGGCGCCAGGACGACGATGACGATGCCGCACCACAGTGACCAGCCGAAATGCAGCGAGGGCATCGCCGCGTACTGGTTCGTCAGCGCGGTCAGCGCCCCGTAGTCCGGCTGGGAGAAGTCCTGGACACCGTGGACCGTGTCGACGAAGCCGAGGTCCGGCATGAGGCGCGGCGGCGCGAGCGGGTAGAGCCAGAAGCCGAGGAGGGCGAGGAGTGTGGCGAAGCCGAGCGCGGAGCGCGCCCAGCGGTAGTCGGCGGGGCGGCGCGCATAGAGGACGCCGAGGATCGTCAGCGGTACGACGAAGTGGAACGACGAGTAGTAGAAGTTGAAGAAGCCCTCCAGCCAGGGCACCTTCACGACGGTGTGGTTGGCCCAGTGCTCGATGTCGATGAAGAGGGCCTTCTCCATCGCGTGTATCTGCTCGCCGTGTTCCTCGGCGGCGGCCCGGCCGCCGGTCGCGGCGAGGCGGACGTGCGAGTAGGCGGAGTAGCCGACGCGTATCAGCAGCAGTTCGAGCAGCAGGTTCGGGCGGCTGAGCACCCGGCGCCAGAAGGGCAGCAGCGGCACGCGGCGCCACCGGGACGGGGCGGGCTCCGCGTAGTCGGTCGGGATCGGTGTCCGGTAGTACGGCGACGTGCGGGACAGGAACGGCACGGCGCAGGCGGCGGCGACCGCGGCGATCAGCACCACGTTGTCCCGCAGCGGATGGAGCATCGCCATGTTCGGCAGCATCATCTTCGCGGGCAGCGTCATCACCAGGACGACGGCGACCGGCCAGACGTAGCGGTCCGGCTCCCGCCTGCCGACCCGGCCTACCACGGCGAGCAGCACCCACAGCAGCTGGTGCTGCCAGGTCGTCGGCGACACCACGGCAGCGACACAGCCGGTCAGCGCGACGGCGAGCAGCAGCTGCCCGTCGCGCGCGTACCGCACCGCGCGGCGCAGCCCGACGACGGCGACGGCCGCGCCCAGCGTGAGGAACAGCGCTGTTTCGAGCGGCCCTTGGAGTCCGAGCCGCAGCAGCGCGCCGTGCAGCGACTGGTTGGCGAGGCTGTCCGGGCGCTCGCCGAGGCCCGCGCCGGCGAGATGGTGCACCCAGTACGTCCGGGAGTCATGCGGAAGGGCCGCCCAGGCCAGCGCGGTGCAGGCGGCGAACGTGACGCCGGTGGAGGCGGCGGCGCGTCTGCGTCCGGTGAGCCACAGCAGCGGCGCGAACAGCAGCACGGTCGGCTGGAGGGCCGCAGCGACACCGATGAGCGCCCCGCTGAGGCGCTCACCGCGGGCCGCGAAGCAGCCGAGCAGCACCAGCAGGACCGGCAGGATGCTGGTCTGCCCGAGATACAGGGTGTTGCGCACCGGCAGCGAGATCATCAGCAGACAGATCGCCACGGGCGCGGCCAGCAGCGACGTGCGCCGGGACACCGGCTGCGGCAGGGCGCGGGCAGCGACCAGGCCGAGCACCACGACGAGCAGCAGGGTGCCGAAGGTCCAGCCCCAGCCGAGCGCCTCCTCGGCGGCGCGGGTGAGCGGTTTGAGGACGAGGCCGGCGAACGGGCTGCCCGTGAACTTGTCCGCGGCGTACAGCGAGCCCTCCATATGAAGGACACCGCCGGGCCCGGTCCAGGTCTCCAGGTCGGTCAGCCGTTGCCCGGGAGGCAGCCGCAGCACCGCCGCGACCTGGCGTATCGCCAAGACGGCGGCGATCACCCACAGGGCGGCGCGGGCCGCTCCAAGTCGCGCCGTCGCCACTCCGGACGCCCCCGCCCCCAAGGCGTTACCCGCTCCACCGTGCTCCACGTTCGCCACGCCGCGTCGGCCCTCCCGCCCCGTCCGTCAACTCGTGCCTCGTCGCCCCGTGCCTTGCTGCACGGGACCGCACGCCCCCCGCGCCCGGTTCCTGTCCCGGACCTGTCCGGCCCCCGAGAGCCTCAGGGCCCCCGAGGAGCCTCGCATCACCTTGGGAGTGAGACGCACGCCACCCCCGATTCACCTGACTGCCTCCGGACATTTGACCGGATGTCGATGATGCGCGGCGAATGGGTTTCCGCCCAAGGCCCGTGATGGAAGTCAGCCCCCAGGCCGGTCCAAGGGCCCGTCGGCAGCAAGGGTTACGACGGGTTCGTGCTGGCCCGTGTGGAGGAGTGAACTGAAGCCTCCGGCCGCCTCAGCCCTCGTGGTAGAACCCCACGTTCACACTGCGCGGCCTGCTCCGGTCGGCGATGATCAGCTCGCCGGAGCCGCCGCGCGGCAGCGACACCGTCGCGCCGTACCCGACGGGCTGGGCTGCCCCGCCCATCACCAGCCGGATCTCCGACGAGGGGTCCGGCTGCGAGCCGCGCAGCCAGGTGACCGTCCAGGTCCCGTCCGGTCCGCAGACGAACTCCAGGTGTACGCGCGACACGAACAGCCAGTCGTCGGGCGTGACCAGCCGGCACACGCTCTTGTCCCGCCCCACGCGCAGCACGGCGCCCGGGGCGCTCGGCGCTTCGGCGATGGTCATGCCCGCGGTAGCCCCTGCGTCCGCGTCCGACACCGAGGCCATGGTGAGCTCGAGCACGTGCGCTCCTTCAAATCGCCGAAGTCCGGGCACGGTTGCCGCGCCGCGGCCGCATGATAGGCCGCTGGCGAGCACCCGGGCCCGTGGGGGTGACACAGGACACAGCCGCCCGCCGCCCCTCCGGGACGAAGCTTCACCTCTGAGACAATGAACACATGACCGAGCGCAAGCCACCCGGTGTCAGCTTCGAGTCCTGGATCGACAAGCAGATTCGCGAGGCGGAGGAGCGCGGCGACTTCGCCCGCCTTCCGGGGGCCGGCAAGCCCTTGCCGGCCGGCCCGGACACCTCGTACGACGAGATGTGGTGGGTCAAGCAGAAGATGGCCCGCGAGGGCCTCTCCCATCTACCGCCCACCCTCGCCCTGCGCAAGGAGGCGGAGGACGCCCGCGCCGCGGCCGCCGCGGCACCGTCGGAGCACGTGGTCCGGCGGATCATCACCGACATCAACGACAAGATCAGCGAAGCGCTGCGCCGGCCGCCGCCCGGCCCTCTGCTGGGTCTGGCGCCGTTCGACGTCGAGGCCGTGGTGAGGGACTGGCACGAGCGCCGGCAGCGGTGAGCTCGGCCGTTGGCAGGAGCTCGTACGACAAAGCGGCCCCTGCCAACAAGCAGGGGCCGCTCGAGGGCGGTCCGCCGGCCGCCGCCACCGACCGGCGGACCGCTGTCCGGAGCGCTGCCCGGGCCGTCGGCGCAAACCGTCGGCGCGGGCGCTCGCCCGTCACAGGCGGAGGAGCCGCTCCGCCGTCTGCCGGTAGTCCCGCAACGCCAGGCGCAGCTGCTCCGTGTCCGCTGTGCGCTCCTCGCCCTCGCCCATGGACTGCCAGGCGGTGCGGATCGTACGGCGGCGGTGTGCGAGGGTCTTCGTCACGCGGTTGACCGCCTCGTGCAGGACCTCGTCGGCCTCCTCGACCGCGCCCCTCGGGCTGTCGACGAACGCGTTGACAGCGTGCTGCAGACGGGCGGTCAGCTTGTCGCGTTCATCAGGCGGTAGCAGCGCCCCCGTGCCCTCGTAGTCGGCCATGCCGCTCAACTCCTCTTCGGGTGATGCCGGTTGAAGGCCCACAGGGAGTGGAACCGCCCGCCCCCGCGGTCCTCGCGAGACCGGCCCGTGGCGTCCGCGGCGCTGCTGCGGCCGGTGCCGTGTCCCTCGGACCGGCCCGTGCGGGTGCCGTGTTCCGCCACCAGGTCGTCGAAGAGGGCGCGCGCGTCGAGCATGGCGGCGCGCATCTCCTCCGTGCCGGACAGGCTGCTCTGCGTGCCGCCGGTGGTCCCGGCCCGCGCCACCCGGTGCACCCGTCGGTAGCCGTCGACGTGCGTGCCGTGGTGCACGGACAGGGCGGCCACCTGCTCCTCGTAGTGCACGCCGTCCGGGAACCCGCGCGCCGTCGCAACCTCCGCGAGCAGCCGGTCCGCCTCGGTCACCGCGTCGCCCGGCGAGTCGACGAAGCGCTCCTGCGCATCCGTCCAGCGGGTTTCGTACGCCTCCCGCGCGGCGGGTTCCAGGGGGCGCGTACGGAGTGAGCCGTGCCGCTTCACGCGGTCCGTGAGGTCCCGTTCCGCTGCTTTGGTGTCGCCGTCGTGACGGGCGACCGTCCGTTCGTACTCCGGTCCGAAGCGCCGCTTCAGTCCGCGCGAGCTTCCGAGCACGGCGGTGGCGGCGAAGGCTCCGATGGCGGCGAGCACGATCACGACCGCGATCACGATCAGCGCGATGGTCAGGCCTGACATGGCCGGCTGCCCTCCTGGGTCTTTCGCATGGTCTGTCGTAGCTCCTGTCCCTGCGCCGGGTTGCCCGGATACCCGCACTCAAACGGCGCCCGCCCGTCTCCGGCCCGCAGTCCCGCCGGGCGCCGGTCCAGGCAGGCCACCTCGTCCGTAATCCGCTTGCGCCCGCCGCCGGGCCCGCCCCGACAATGAGCGCCATGAGCGACGCGACGGGCACGACGGCCCACAGGATCACGGGCACGACGGCCCACAGGATCACGGGCACAACGCCTCACTCGCCGGAGACGGCCGACATGGCACAGGGGCCGTGGACCATCGCTCCGGAGGCGTTCGACTCCCCCGTGTCGGCCGCCCTCTGGCGCGCGTACTACACGGAGGTCAGCGACCGCTGGTACGAGCTCCACGCGGGGCACTCGACGCCGCCCGACGAGCTGGAGCGCGAGATCGCGGCGGACCCCGGGTCCGATTTCGTCCCGCCCCGCGGGGTACTGCTGGTCGCGCGGTACGACGGGGAGCCGGCGGGCATGGCCGGGATGCGGCTGCTGGACGCCTCGACGGGAGAGCTCAAGCGGTTCTTCGTACGCGAGGAGATGCGCGGCAAGGGCGGCGCGGCCCTCCTGCTCGCGGCGGCCGAGGACGCTGCCGGCGCACTCGGCGCCGACCGCGTCGTCCTGGACACCCGGCACGACCTGGTGGAGGCCCGCGCGCTGTACGCCCGCCACGGCTACGAGGAGATCGAGGCGTACAACACGAGCGAATACGCCGAGCACTGGTTCAGCAAGAGGCTGGCGGCCGAGGGCTGACCGGTCGGACCGAGCGGGAGCTGACGGCCAGGAGTCCCGGCCGGGGGCACCCGGAACTGGCGGCAACTGGCGGCTCAGACGCCCGCCTCGACGCCGTGCGGCCGCTTCTGGACCGGTCCGTCGTGCGGCCGCTCCGCATCGCTGCCGCACAGCTCCCTGTTGAGTTCCCGGACGAGTTGGGCGAGGTCGGTGGGGCGGTCGCGGGTCCACCAGTCGCCGAGCAGCTCGGCGAGGGACTCCTCGCGGGCCTGCGCCAGTTTCTCGGCGACCCTGCGCCCTTGTTCCGTCAGGTGGAGCGTCAGGCCCTCGCGTACGGCGAGGTGCCGCTCCTCGATCTGGCGGGCCGCGGCCGTGATGATGTTCAGCGGTACGGCGCTGTGTTCGGCGAGCACGCCCGGCTCGGCGGAGCCGTAGCGGTTGATGCGCAGCAGCAGCCAACTCGCCGCGGGCAGCAGGTCGTAGCCGGCCTTCGCGGTGATCTTCTCGTAGATCTCGCGGCGTCCTTCGCGCGTGCCGAGCACGGACAGGGCGCGTGCCACCTCGTCGTACGACGACCGTTCGACGGGGTTGCTGGCGAGGGTCTCGGTCGTGTCGGGCGCCGTCACCGAGCCGCGCAGCTTGTCCTCGTGCAGGAACCAGGACAGTACGAAGGCGACCAGGGCGACCGGCGCCGCGTAGAGGAAGACGTCCGTGATCGCCGACGCGTACGCCTGCAGGGCGGCGGGCCGGAGCGCGGCCGGGAGCAGCGCGATGCCGCGAGCGTCGGCCTCGAGCGTCTCCGGGGTGATGCCGGGCGGCAGCTGGCGGCCGGCGAACGCGCTCGTCAGCTTGTCACCGAGCCGGCTCGCGAAGATCGTGCCGAAGATGGCGACGCCGAACGCCGCGCCGATGGAGCGGAAGAAGGTGGCCCCTGACGTCGCGACGCCCAGGTCCTCGTACGACACCGCGTTCTGCACGATGAGCACCAGCACCTGCATGACCAGGCCGAGTCCGCAGCCGAACACGAAGAAGAACGCGCTGATCTCGCCCGTACCGCTGTTCTCGTCGAGCTGGTGCAGCAGAAGGAGTCCGAGCGTCGTGATGCCCGTGCCGGCGACCGGGAAGACCTTCCAGCGTCCGGTGCGGCTGACGATCTGACCGGACGCCGTGGAGGCCAGCAGCAGGCCGGCCACCATGGGCAGCATGTACAGGCCCGACAGGGTCGGCGAGATGCCGTGCACGATCTGCAGGAACGTCGGCAGATAGACCATCGCCCCGAACATCGCGAACCCGACGACGAAGCTGATCACCGCGGACAGCGTGAACGTCCTGATCCGGAACAGCTTCAGCGGAAGCACCGGCTCGGCGGCCCTGCGCTCCACGGCCACGAACGCGACGGCCAGCACGACGCCCAGCACGGCAAGACCGATGATCTGCGCCGAGTCCCAGGCCCACGTGGTGCCGCCGAGCGAGGCGACCAGCACCAGGCAGGTGGCGACGGAGGCGATGAGGAACGTGCCCAGGTAGTCGATGGTGTGCGGGGTGGCGCGCCGCGGGATGTGCAGCGCGGCAGCGATCACGAGCAGCGCCACGATCCCGACCGGCAGATTGACGTAGAACACCCAGCGCCAGCTCAGGTGCTCCGTGAACAGCCCGCCGAGCAGCGGCCCCAGTACGCTCGTCGCGCCGAAGACCGCGCCGAACAGCCCCTGGTAACGGCCGCGGTCCCGTGGCGGCACGATGTCGCCCACGATCGCCATCGACAGCACGATCAGCCCGCCGCCACCGAGCCCCTGCAGCGCGCGGAACCCGATGAGCTCCGGCATGTTCTGCGCCATGCCGCACAGCGCCGAGCCGATCAGGAAGATCACGATGGCCGCCTGGAACAGCTTCTTGCGGCCGTACTGGTCGCCGAGCTTGCCCCAGAGCGGGGTCGCTGCCGTCGAGGCGAGCAGATAGGCGGTGACGACCCACGAGAGGTGCTCCATCCCACCGAGATCGCTGACGATGGTCGGCAGCGCCGTGGAGACGATGGTCTGGTCGAGCGCGGCGAGCAGCATGCCGAGCAGCAACGCGCCGATCGAGGCGAGCACCCCGCCCTGGACATGGCCTTCCTGGCCTATGCCATGCCCGGCGGGGTGTGTGTCGCTCACGTCCTGGGACATGGACACCTCCTGGTGGCCTGGGGGCCTGTTTCTCTCCGATGGCCTGGGGGTGGCCTGGGGCCTGCTTCTCTGCGGCGGCCTGGGGCCTGTTCCTCTCCATCGTGGTCGGTGTCACCCGTTATGGCCTGTTGAGTCCTCCTAAGCGCCTGCGCCGCCCTCCACAGGATCTGCATAATCGCTGGAGCTCATAGGGAGGGGTCCGGACGGTGAGCACGAGCGGACAGCAGTGTCCTGAATGCGGCATGGCACGAGACGAGGAAGGGGCGGCCGCCTGCACATGCGCCGAGCGGTCGGCGGACGCCGTACGGGAGGCCAGGTCCGCCGACGTGGCTGCGGCGGAGGACTTCCATCCCCTGCGCATCCGCCCCTACGTCGCGCTTTCGGGCCACGACGCCCTTCGGGACTCCGGGCCCGTCGCCTCGCCGGCCTCCGGTCCTGCCGGCCCTTCGGGCGCCGCGCCAGGGGTGGGCACGACGCTCCAGCCGGGTGCAGCGGGTGTGGCGCCGAGTCCGGCGGATGTGGATCTGTTCGCGGCGGCGGAGGTGTTCGCGGAGTACCCGGCCGACGAGTCGGCCGGACACCCGACCGGAGAGCCTGCCGCGCTCTCGGCCGGACAGCCGGCCGCGCTGTCGGGCGGGGCGTCTGCCGCGGCTGCTGGACCGTATGAGGATGAGCCGTACGGCGAACCGGTCGGCAGACCCCGGACGCGTCGGCGTCTCGCGCTGGTCGGCGCGGTGGGGTCGGTGGTCGCCGTGCTGGCCACCGGCGCCGTCGCGAGCGGCCTGTTCTCCTACGAGAAGCCGGACCGGGGCAGTGCCCTGCCGGACGACACCCGCATGAGCGTGCCCGACGTCGTCGACCCGGCGCCGACGTCGCGCGCCGCGTCCGAGTCCGTCTCCGGGTCCGCCTCGGCGTCGGCGGACCCGTCCCCGGCGCGCTCCTCGTCTCCGGACTCGTCGCCGTCTCCGTCGAAGAGCGGCAGTACGTCATCGTCGTCCCGGTCGGCGGCGGGCGCGACGGCGGCACCGTCACCGTCGGCGACCAGCGCGACGGCCACGAACAGCTCGACGCCCACGGAACGGGACGGGGGCTCGCAGGTGTTGCGGCGCGGCGACGAGGGGCCGGAGGTCGTGGAACTGCAGAAGCGCCTGCAGCAGTTGAGGCTGTACGTAGGGGAGGCGGACGGGGAGTACGACTGGCCGGTCGAGGACGCGGTGAGCCGCTACCAGCGGGCGCGCGGGATCCACGAGAACGGGACGTATGGGCCGCAGACGCGGCGAAGCCTGGAAAGCGAGACGTCGGAGCCGTAGGGGAACCCGACGCCGTCGGGTTCCCCTACGGCTCCGAAGCCACCGGCACGTCCCTCAGGTGGCGTGGCGCCCGGAGGCAGGTGGGGCTTCGCGTCGCGGGGGCACCCCGTTGGCCCGTTGTGGGCAATCGTTCCGGTGGAGGTCCCCGCAGGCTCTTAAGGCACTGGGGGAGGAACGGGTGGGCACAACCCACGACGCACGACAACGTGCGGTGTTACCTGCGCCCGTCGGACAGGGCCGCCCCCGGGGGCGTACGGCACCGCACGGTGATACCCGGCCCGGCACGGGCCGCCGGACGGCGGCCGACGGCCGAACGGCCGACGGCCGAGCGCCGTCACCTCACCCGCACCCGCACAACCCCATCGGCCCCACCCTCGACCCGCACCCCGGACAGATCCGCAACATGCACCGTCGGCCCGTACTGGGCTGCCCGAGGGCCGACCCCCACAACCCGCATCCCCGCGGAGCGTCCCGCCAGGATCCCCGCCTCGGAGTCCTCGAAGACCAGGCAGTCGGCGGGGTCGACACCCAGCTCGGCGGCGGCCTTCAGAAACCCTTCGGGATCCGGCTTGCTCGCGCCGACGGACTCGGCGGTGATCCGGACCGGCGGCAGCGGCAGCCCAGCCGCAGCCATCCGCGCCGTGGACAGAGCCACATCCGCCGACGTCACGAGCGCGTGCGGCAGCCCGGCAAGGGAGGCGAGGAAGTCGCCGGCCCCGGCGATCTCCACGATGCCCTCGACGTCGGCGGTCTCCTCGGCCAGGACGCGGGCGTTGTCCGCGTAGTTCTCCTCCATGGGCCGCTCCGGCAGCAGCAGCGCCATCGACGCGTACCCCTGCCGCCCGTGGACGACCTTGATGACCTCGTCGAAGTCCAGCCCGTGCCCGTCCGCCCAGCGCCGCCAGCAGCGCTCGACCACCGCGTCCGAGTTGACGAGGGTGCCGTCCATGTCCAAGAGGAGGGCACGTGCGGTCAGAACGGTGGTGGGGTGCGCCGTCATCGGCAGAGCTCCAAGGGAGAGGGGGTTCCGGACGAGTCCGGGAGGTCAAGCGGCCCCGCCCGCCGGTCAGGGTGAGCGGGCGGAGCCACTTTGTTCCTCCACGATACAAAACGAATCCGTCAGGGCGCCACCGCCTCGTACAGACTCCACACGCCGAGCCCCAGCATCAGCAGAGCCGCGATCTTGGTGATGAGCGCCAGCGGCACCCGCTTCATGAGCGCCCGGCCGCCGAGGATGCCGAGGCCGGCCACGGACCACAGCGCCAGCACGGCACCGAGTCCGACGGAGAGCGGGTCGTCGTAGCGGGCGGCGAGGTTGGCCGTCATGATCTGCGTCAGATCGCCGAACTCCGCGACCAGGATGAGCATGAAGCCCGCGCCCGAGACCTTCCAGAAGCCCTGGTTCTCCGGCTTGCGGATCTCGTCGCCCTCGTCCCCGCCCTTCTGCAGGAGCAGCATGGCGGCGCCGCCGAGGAACAGCACACCGGTGAGGGCATGGAGGATCCGGTCCGGCAGCAGGGTCAGGACACTGCCCGCCGCGACGGCCAGCGCGACATGGACGACGAAGGCGGCGGCGACACCGGCGAAGACGTACGACGCGCGGTAGCGCGTGCCGAGGACGAGTCCGGCCAGTGCGGTCTTGTCCGGCAGTTCGGCAAGGAAGACGACGCCGAAGACAAGCGCCATCACGCTGATGCTGATCAAGATTCCTCAATCGGTCGGGGCCGCCCGCCGAGAGGTTGCTCACATGCGACACCTCGGCATGGCAGCGCACATGGACGCACACGGTTGTGTGCACGGGCACTGCTTGCCGAAGGTCTCGCCGGCCGGCCGCAAGGCCTGCCTCCGGGCGCCGGCTCAGACGAGCTGAGCAGTATGTCGACGGTCCGGCATCGGGCTACTCCCCTTCTGCGCCGTCCATCGTACGGGACGTCGAGGCATTGGGTGCATGGGCCATTGGTCCCGAGGTGACCGCAACGGGAACGACACACCCCTTGTTGTGTCATGTTCGCGTCACTATTTTCTAACCTGGCGCGCATCCGTTCGAAACCTGGCGCCGCCACCCTGAACGCGCTCTGCACGGTCAACAACCCCCCACTACAAGGGAGTTCGCATGCCCAAGATCTACGCGCGTCGACGACTCAGCATACTCGCCGGACTCACCGGGCTGATAGCCATGACCGGACTTTTCAACGGTCCGGCAGCCTCGGCCGCCCTCCCCACCCCTGTGAGCGCCACCACAGCCCGCACCTACCTCGCCTCTCTCACCGTCGCGACCGAGGACCGCACCGGTTACAACCGCGACCTCTTCCCGCACTGGATCACGCAGTCGGGGACCTGCAACACCCGTGAGGTCGTCCTCAAGCGCGACGGCACGAACGTCGTGCAGGACTCCAGCTGCGCCGCGACCAGCGGCAGTTGGTACTCCGTCTATGAGGGCGCGACCTGGTACGCCGCGTCCGACGTGGACATCGACCACCTCGTCCCGCTCGCCGAGGCCTGGGACTCCGGCGCCGACAGCTGGACCACGTCCCGCCGCCAGGCCTTCGCCAACGACCTGACCCGTCCTCAGCTCATCGCCGTCACGGACAACGTCAACCAGTCGAAGGGCGACCAGGACCCGGCCACCTGGATGCCGTCCCGCACCTCGTACCACTGCACCTACGCCCGCGCCTGGGTCCAGGTGAAGTACTACTACGGCCTCTCGGTGGACTCCGCGGAGAAGAGCGCACTGCAGAGCACCCTGAACGGCTGCTGAACCGTTCGTTCTCAGCGGCCGCTGATTCGATCACCGTTCGTCCTCAGCGGCTGCTGAATCGATCACCCTGAGCGGCCGCAGATCGTCGGCAGCCGTTCACCGGAACCTCCCCGCCGGCCTCCGTCGTTCCGTACCGTACGGGGCGACGGAGGAGGGTGATCACCATGGCACGGCTGCGCCTGGGACCGCTGCTGAGATATGTCGACGGCTCGTCGGCGACCGTATGGGTCGAGGCGAGCCGTCCGTGCACGGCCGAGGTGCGCTGCGCCGACGGGTCGTCGGGCCGCGCGCGCACGTTCCAGATCGCCGGGCACCACTACGCGCTCGTCCAGGTGACCGGCCTCACACCCGGCACGGAGACGGCGTACGAGGTGACGCTGGACGGCACCCCCGTGTGGCCGCTGCCGGACTCGCCGTTCCCGCCGAGCACGATCCGTACGCCCGACGACTCCGCGGCCGAGGCCTCTCTGCTCCGGGTCTCCTTCGGTTCCTGCCGGTGGGCCGCGGCGCCTGCGGACGAGAAGGACCCGGTGGGACCGGACGCACTGGACACCCTGGCCGCCCGCCTCGCCGCGGACCCCGCCGCCGAGCGGCCCGATGTGCTGCTGCTCCTGGGCGACCAGGTGTACGCGGACGAGACCTCCCAGGCCACCCGCCGCTGGCTGGCGGCCCGCCGGGATCTGCGCGAACCGCCCGGCACCGAGGTCGCGGACTACGAGGAGTACACGCACCTCTATTACGAGTCGTGGCTCGACCCCGAGATGCGCTGGCTGCTGTCCACCGTCCCCAGCCTCATGATCTTCGACGACCACGACGTGATCGACGACTGGAACACCAGCGAGTCCTGGCTCGCCGCGATGCGGGCCACGCCCTGGTGGCGCGAGCGCCTCCTGAGCGGCCTCATGTCGTACTGGGTCCATCAGCACCTGGGCAATCTCCCGCCGGACGAACTGGAGCGGGACGAGTTGTATACGGCGGTCCGCGCGACGCCCGACGGCACCGAGGTGCTGCGGTCCTTCGCCGCCCGTGCGGACTCCCACCCCTCGTCGGTCCGCTGGAGTTACCGCCGCGACTTCGGCCGCGTACGCCTGCTGATGGTCGACACACGGGCGGCACGCGTCCTGGACGAGGCCAACCGCGCGATGCACGACGCCGACGAGGCGAACTGGCTGCGCGAACAGGCCCTGGACGCCCACGGGTCCTACGACCACCTGCTGATCGGCACGTCGCTGCCGTGGCTGCTGCCCCCTCTCGTCCATGACGCCGAGGCGTGGAACGCCGCGCTCTGCCGCGGCGAGCGGGGCGCGCGCTGGGCCCGTATGGCGGAAGACCTGCGCAGGCGCGCCGACTTGGAGCACTGGGCGGCCTTTCCCGCGTCCTTCGATGCGCTGACCGCGCTGATCGCCGAGGCGGGTACGGGTCCGGGAGCGCCGGCCACGGTCTGCGTGCTGTCCGGGGACGTCCACCATGCGTATGCCGCGGAGCCGTCCTGGCAGGAGGGGCGCGGTCCGGACGCCCGGGTGCTGCAGCTGACCTGCTCGCCCGTGCACAACTCCATCCCTGCGTCGATCAGGATCGGTTTCCGGTTCGGCTGGAGCCGCATGGGACAGGCGCTGGGGCGGCGCTTCGCACGGCACGCACGTAACGGTCAGACGACGATCAACTGGCGGAAAACCGGTGGTCCTTGGTTCGGCAACCAGCTGATGACGCTCACTCTGCGCGGCCGTTCGGCGGCGCTGCGGCTGGAACAGGCGCGTACGGGGCGGCGTGGCGGCGTGCCGCGTCTGGAACGGGTGGAGGAGTCCGAACTCACGCGTTAACGCCCGAGTTGAGTGCGATGACTGCGATGCTGTGTGTTGCCCGTGACACGGCCCACACCGAGGGCCGGGCATCTGCCAATCGGTAGGGCTGCCCCGGGTTCCGACGGCATGATGAGCCGGACCGTCCGCTTCCGGCGGACCTCTTGTACGACAGCAGCCACCACATCACAGGCAGCACAGCCGCAACACAAGCAGCCGCACATGCTCCGGGAGCCACGCTTTTGACCGCCGCGACCCCCCACCCCTCAGGACCTCCCGACGGCCCCGGTCCCCGGCAGACCCGCGCGGCCGTCGCCCTCGTCGGGGCGGGACCGCGCGGCACGAGTGTGCTGGAGCGCCTCTGCGCCTCCGCGCCCGAGCTGCTGTCGCCGGGGACGCGGTTGACGGTCCACGTCATCGACCCGTCACCGCCCGGCGCCGGCCGCGTCTGGCGGACCGCACAGCCGTCCGAACTGCTGATGAACACGGTCGCTTCGCAGGTGACGCTCTTCACGGACGACAGCGTGGACTGCTCCGGGCCCGTGCGACCGGGCCCCAGCCTGTACGAGTGGGCCGCCGAGCGCGACGGCCGGGGCGACCGCGACGACCGGGGCGACCGGGGAGACCGGGGAGACGTTCGGGGCGGCAGCGAGAGCGGCGGCGACGGCGAGAGCGGCGGCGGCAGCGGCAGCGGCTGTATGGGGGGCAGCGGGGGCAAGGGAGGCAGCGGCTCGGCGTACGGCCTCGGACCGGACGACTATCCGACGCGCGCCTGCTACGGGCACTACCTGGAATGGGTCTTCGGCGAGGTGGTGCGGGGCGCGCCGCCCGCGGTGCGGGTCGAGGTGCACACGGCGCGCGCGGTCAAGCTCGACGACGAACCGGACGGCCGCCAGTGCCTCGTACTCGACAGCGGCGTCGAGCTGCGTGGCCTCTCTGCCGTCGTGCTGGCCCAGGGTCATCTGCCGGTCGTCGGCGGCCCGGCCCAGGAGCGGCTGGCGGAGCACGCGCGGCGGCACGACCTGCGCCACTTCGCGCCCGCCAACCCCGCCGACCTGGACCTGTCGGCCGTCGCCCCGGGCGAACCGGTTCTGCTGCGCGGCCTGGGCCTCAACTTCTTCGATCACATGGCCTTGTTGACCGAGAGCCGCGGCGGCCGCTACGTGCCCGGCGACCGCGGGCTGCGCTATCTGCCGTCCGGCCGCGAGCCGCGGCTGTACGCGGGGTCGCGGCGCGGCATCCCGTACCAGGCCCGCGGCGACAACGCCAAGGGCCCCTACGGTCGGCACCAGCCGGCCGTCCTGACGCCCGACGCGATAGCGGGCTTCCGCAAACGCGCGGCCTCCGGCGATCCGCCGGACTTCCTGACGGAGATATGGCCGCTGGTCGCCAAGGAAGTGGAGACGGTCTACTACGAGGCGCTGCTGGCGCGGAGACCGGGTTGGGGGGACCCGGACGCGGGCCGGATCGGGCGCGGCGAAGGGCGCGGGTACCGGCAGGGGTACGGGGGCGGGGACGACACCGGCCTGGGGCGGCGCACCGGGGGTCGGACACCGGGGGGCTCCACGGGCCGGGCGACGGAGGGGTCCACGGGCGGGACACCGGGGTCCACGGGCGGGACACCAGGGTCCACGGGCGGGACACCAGGGTCCACGGGCGGGACACCAGGGTCCACGGGCGGGACGCCGGGAGACCCCGTGGGCGAGGGGCCGGGAAACTCTGCGGGCGGGACGCCGGGATGCCCGCCCGGCCGGCCCCCGGGGCACTCCCCCCGCCGGTCCCCGGAACAATTCCGCGATCGATTTCTCGCCACCGCGCACCGGGGACCCCAAGAGGCCCTCGTGCTCGATGAGTTCGGGATCGCGGCCGCCGACCGCTGGTCGTGGGACAGGATCTCGCGCCCGTACGGCGACCGTGACTTCTCCGGCCCCGGCGACTTCCGTGACTGGCTGCTGGCGTATCTGCGGGAGGACGCGGCGCAGGCGGCGCTCGGGAATGTCGCCGGCCCGGTGAAGGCGGCCCTCGACGTGCTGCGCGACCTGCGCAACGAACTGCGTCAGATCATCGACCACGGGGGCCTCGCCGACTCCTCCCGCCGCGACCACCTCGACCGCTGGTACACCCCGCTCAACGCCTTCCTGTCGATCGGCCCGCCCCGGCGGCGCATCGAGGAGATGGCGGCACTGATCGAGGCGGGCGTGCTGGAGGTGCTGGGCCCACGCCTGGAGGTGCGCCCGGTGGACGGCGCCTTCGCCGCACACTCCCCCGATGTGCCCGGCTCCGTCGTCCGCGTCACGACGCTCGTCGAGGCGCGGCTACCGGAACCGGACCTGCGACGTACGGCCGACGAACTGCTCGCACGCCTGCTGAAGACGGCCCAGTGCCGGCCGCATTCCGTCGGCCGTTACGAAACCGGGGGGCTGGACGTAACACCGCGCCCCTACCGTCTGATCGACCGGCAGGGCCGGCCCCACCCCAGACGGTTCGCCTTCGGGGTGCCCACGGAGGGGGTGCACTGGGTGACCGCGGCCGGGGCCAGGCCGGGTGTGGACTCGGTCACGCTGTCGGACGCCGACGCCGTGGCCCGCGAGGTGCTGCGCACGGCGGCCGGCCTGCGCGGCGACGCGGAACCGGAAGCGAAAGCGGAGTTGCCTGCGCAGCGGACCGGTGGCCGAATGTTGAAGTTGCAAGCATCGGTAAGGCCCGCCTAACCTATGGGCTCGCTCGGTTCGTCCCCAACCGAAGGAGACCACCCACCATGACTGGACGTCTCAACAGCGCCCAGCCCTATGCCCTCGGCTTGTTCCGGTTCGTCGTCGGCCTGCTCTTCGCCTGCCACGGCGCCGCGTCGCTCTTCGGCGTCCTCGGCGGAGCGATGGGCGGCGGCACTGTCCCGACGGGCACGTGGCCCGGCTGGTACGCGGCCGTGATCGAACTCGTCGGCGGCGGCCTGGTGGCGATCGGCCTTGGCACCCGCGCGGCGGCTTTCATCTCGTCGGGCGCGATGGCCTACGCGTACTTCAAGGTCCACCAGCCGTCGGCGCTGTGGCCTCTGCAGAACGACGGCGAGCTCGCGGCGATGTACTGCTGGTCGATGTTCCTGCTGGTCTTCACCGGCTCGGGCGCGCTCGGCCTGGACCGCCTCTTCGCGTCCCGTGGCACGGACGCGCAGGAGACGGCGAACGCTTCGGAGAAGCGCTCACCGGTCACGGCCTGACGGAACGGCTCATCGCGTCACGACGGCGCCCGCTCGCGTACACATACGCGGGATCGGGTGCCGTCGCCGTTCCCGGCCGTCACGGACAAGCGAGCCCCGGTTAATCCGGGTTGACGCTCACGCGTACGCTGTATGGCTGTCATCAGGCCGCCCCTGCCGCTCCCCGCGACATCGCGGCGCTGTTCTGTCGACTGGGGAGTTTCGGTGCTGGAGAGTGTGGGGTCGCTGACCGGCAGCCCATGGATCTATGCCGTGGTGGCCCTGTCCATCCTCTTCGACGTGTTCCTCCCCGTCCTGCCGAGCGGTGTCCTGGTGATCGCCGCAGCCACCGCCGCGGCGGCCGGCTCCGGCGCCGAGACGGAGCAGGCGGGGCAGGTCCCCGACATCCTGGTCCTCATCCTGTCCGCGGCGACCGCCTCGGTCCTGGGCGACCTGGTCGCTTACCGGCTGGCCTGGCGCGGCGGCGAACGCCTGGACCGCGCCATCGCCCGTTCGCGCCGTCTCGCCAGCGCGCAGGAACGACTCGGCTCGGCACTCGCCCGCGGCGGCGGCGCCCTGGTCGTCCTCGCCCGCTTCGCCCCGGCAGGCCGCTCGGTCGTCTCCTTCGGCGCAGGCGCGGCCCACCGCAAGGTCCGCGAGTTCCTGCCCTGGTCGGCCCTGGCAGGCACCGCCTGGGCCGCCTACAGCGTCGGCCTCGGCTACTTCGGCGCCCAGTGGCTGGGCACGACATGGCTCGCCACGGCGGTCTCGTTCGCCGCGTTGGTCGGCGCGGGTGCTGTGGCGGCTTATGTGATGCGGCGGCCCGCTGAGGCAGAAGAGGTCCCGGCAGGCTGAAGCTGCGGCGGACCCGTACGTAGCAGCGCGCGTCAGGCCGTGTCTGCCACCGCGGCCGCCTCTCGCGGCGCGGTCCCCTCGGCGCGCCGCCCCTGCCCCCGTACCTCCAGTCCGGCGAGCAGCTCCGCGGTCGCTTCGGCGATCACGTCGACGGCGCGCTCGAACACCTCCTGGTTGTGGGCGGCCGGGGCACGGAACCCGGAGACCTTCCGCACGTACTGAAGCGCGGCGGCCCGTATCTCCTCCCCGGTGGCCTCTTCGGGGAGTACGGGCGGACGGAGCGTCTTGATGCTGCGGCACATGCGTCCAGTGTCACCCCGGCCACTGACAATCGGCCCGGAACCCCGGCGGCAGTCCTCTTCGGATCCAACGGCCGGAATCAGCGGCCTCGGATAGCTCCCGGGCCCAGCGCGCCGGATTCAGCTCTCGGACTCAGCGGCCGGATTCAGCTCCCGGACTCAGCAGCAGGTTCAGCTCTGGACTCAGCAGCAGGTTCAGCTCTGGACTCAGCCGGCGAGAACCTTGTCGAGGAAGGCATCGAGGTTGGTGAGAGTGCGCTCGATCTTGTCCTCGAGCGGCAGGGTCTCCTCGTACGGCACACGCAGCCCTGTCTGCTTCTTGCCCCGCAGGTAGAGCGAACAGGCCAGGTCGGCGCACACGTACGCCCCGACGGTATTTCCCTGCCGCCCCGCCACCCCCGCCCGCGGCGCAACCAGCAGACACACTCCGGTGCCGGGATGTCCCGTCAGGCACAGGGAACACACGGTCGTCTTGGTGAAACCACGCCGGATGCCTTGCGGTGCACGGAGCGTGACCCCCACCAGCCGGTCGTCACGTACCGCGACGAGATAGCCGCGGTCCGGCGCGCCCGGATCGCGCCAGCCCAGGAAGTCCATGTCCGCCCAGGGCAGTTCGGACAGTCCCCGAGGAAGGCTGATGCGTTTCGCCTCGCCCTTCGAGCAGTTGGCGAAGGATGCCCGTATGGCCTTCTCGTCGATCGGTTCCATGATCACGAGAGGCTACCGGCGGACGGCGGCGGAAGTCTCCTGATTTTCGGGTGCCGGGACACGCCCAGCCGCGGTGCGGCCACCAGGGAACGGCCCGACGACGGCATCGGGCCTCGTCTCCCGCTGCCCGCCTCTCACCCTCTGTACGAGCTCTGTACGAGCGGCTTACGCCCGGATCGACACGTTCGCATGAAGTCCCAGAAGGAACTCGCATCCAAAAATCGAACAGGCGTAGCATTGCGGCGTGTCTGTGACCCATGACTTCCCGAGCGACCTCCTAGCCGGTCAGGAGGAGCTGCATCAGGTCCGGGCAGAACTCCTGGCCCTGCTGAAGCGGCTGCCCTGGTCGGTCGAACCCCTGGACGGCTTCAGCGACGACACCGGCTGGCGCAAGGTGGAGCGCCCTGCCTCCCCCGGCTGGACGGCGGACGAACAGGCCGAGGTGGAGAAGCTCCGCCAACGCGAACGAGAACTCGCGGTGTTCGTGACGTGCCACCGCTTCTGGTCGGAAGTGTCGGGCCCGGACGCGGTGGATGCCCGCATGAAGCTGAAGCACACACACGAGGAGCGGGAGCCGAACGCGGACTAATAGCCCTCCGGTTGGGAAAAGGCAACCGACACGGCGCGATGTCCCCGAGATTTCCCCTGTTCGGCCGACACCGGTTGCCGCGCCATCGACGCGGAGGTGTCCTGGTCAAGGCGCCTCGGAGCCGCAGGCGCACGGACGGGGCGGCCGGCCGTGACAAGCCGGGCCAGCCCTCTCCGACCTACATCACACTGGGAGGCAACCATGCCGCACCGCCAGGGCGACCGGGTGGAATACCGGGACGAGATGAACCAGAAGCAGTCGGGCGTGATCCAGGACGTCCAGGGCAGCGGGCAGCAGGCGCGCTACACCGTGCAGAACCTCGAGACCCAGCGCCAGGAGCAGGTCCGGGAGCAGCAGATCGAACGGGACCTGGACTAACGCGCCCATCGGCACTGCATCGACCGGTGCGCGACTGCCCGTCTCGCAACGACCGAAACGTCGCCACCGGTCCCCGGTCCCTGGCCCTTCACGGCCCAGGTAACCGGAGCCGCCGAAGGGCCACACCCTCGATGCGGGCTCACGCCTATCGCGTGAGCCCGCATTGACGTCGCATCCCAAGTTCGCGAATCCCAAGTTCACCTGCGCCTACGGCGGTTCACCTATCGACTTTGACTGCCTGGGAGACCCGGGGAGTCCGATCCGGGTACAAGTCATGGTGAATGGCCTTTGCCACGCGCTCAACCGTTTTCATGCCGTAGTCCCAACCCACTTGTGCCGACTCGCCTTCAGGGACCCTGTTGTTCTCGGTGAGGACCACGAGGCCATAGTCGTAGGCACGGCCGGTGAAGGCGCTCATGCTGTTGACCTTCCAGTCCCCTCGGTCCCAGGGATCCATGCGCCCGGTCTGGGAACGCTGAAGCCACCCGTTCTTGACTTGTACGGCAGCGTCCGGGGGAGCCCCGGCGGGAGTTCCCCACCGTTGATCCTTCTGCACGTCGTGCATGAGGCCCAGGAGGTAGGTGCGCTCTTCCGCGTTCAGGACCGAGTTGTCGTCGGCGGTGAGCAGCTCAAGAAGTCTGGCCTGGTCCCTTGCTGTGACCTGCGTCAGGCCCATGAAATCCTCTTCGTCGAGGATGGTGTTCTTCATTCCGGCCTTGTCCAGAAATCTCTGGATCCTTTTGCGGCCCAGGTTTTCCCACAGGGTGTACATCGCATCGTTGTCGGAGCTCACTATCATCTCCCTGGCCAGGTCCTGCTCACCCTCGGACAGGTCGACGCCTTTTTCCAGGAGCAGTGCCCCCAGTATTATCGGCTTGACGATACTCGCAGAGTCGTAGTGCTTGTCCGCGCCGTACGTGCAGGAGGTACGGGTGGTTCGGTCATACAGCGCCAGCGAGGCGCGACTGTCGCGACTCACCAGCGACTTCGCTATGTCCCGAGTGAGAAGGTTCGCCAGTCCGGGTTTTGCGGATGAGCATTCAACGAGCCCGCCCTTGAGTCGCTGGAACGCGAATATTATGTGCCGTGTCTCACGGGATACGGTTGTCGTGGCAGCAGGAGCGACGGCCGAAGTGGAGACCGCCGCGACGACTACTCCTAATGTCACCTTTGAAGCCATCTTGCTGAGCGCCAATTCTTTCCCTTTCCGTATCTTCCGGCCCACCAGCGAGCTTCAGCTTCACGACAGCAGACCCGGCCCGATATCGTCCACAGCAAGGTTGGTAAGTATCGATTCTGGCAATTCGGTGCAGCTCGGCGCCTGCGGCCGACATTACAAGCCCGGGATGCGCCTGGCTTGTCGGGTAAGCCGGTAGGCCTAGACGCGACCACACCCCGGTGAATCCGTCACCGCCGGCACCATCGCCCGCGACACCCGACTCGACCGCGAAGCACTGCTCGACCAACTCGCCCTGCTCTGAACGCCAAAGAGCCCGGGCTGGATGCCAAAGACCCCCAGCCTGGATGCCAAAGACCCCCAGCCTCGATCGGCTGAGGGTCTTCGCACTGGTGGATCTTCTGGGTTTCGCACTGGCGGGTCTTCTGGGTCTTCGCACTGATGGATCTTCCGGGGTTCGTACTGGTGGGTGCGCGGACGGTTGCGCACCGCCGTCACGAGATGGCCGGCGTTACAGCCCCAGGGAGATGGCCACTCGGGTGAGTTCGGCCGTGCTGTTGATGTTGAGCTTGGCCCGGATACGGCGGAGATACGCGTCGACCGTGTGCTTGGAGAGTCCCATGTGGCGGGCCGTTTGCACGTAGGTGCGCCCTTCGGCGATATGCCGCAGCGTCTCCCGCTCACGCGGAGCCAGCGAAGGTGCGGAAGCTTCGACGTTCGGCATGGTGTCTGTGAGGCTCATGGGATGTTCTCCGGCGGATCGGCTCGGTCATCGCTGCTCACACCCTCGGAAGCAGGAGGCAAATGTCCGAATAAGGTCATTTGTCCTCTTTCAAAAAAGCCTGCACGGGCGACTTCATGACGGCGTCCGCGATCTGTCACAGAGGTGTCACAGGGCCCGCCAGCAGGCGCGCCGCAGCGCGATGACGATCAGATCGGGGGTTTGTGCGGCCCCTCCTGTCCCATCTGGCCCACAAGTGGCTCGCGCCCCTCAGGGGCGCGAAAGACAAGGGGACCAGGCCTCCGGACTCGTACTGGATGACCTGGGCCTTCTGGCTCGCCGGGCGCACATCTTGTGCATGTTTCGGCGGTTACGCCCAGGATTAACCTCGATGTGTTCCCTCATGAAAGGTGAAAGATCATGCCGACGTATGTCACGTTGCTGAACTGGACCGATCAAGGGATCCGAAACTACAAGGACACCGCGAAGCGTGCCGAGGCCTTCACCTCAGCGGCACAGAAGCTCGGGGCGAAGCTCCTGAACATCTACTGGACCGTCGGTCCCTACGACCTCGTGGCCGTCGTCGAGGCGCCCGACGACGAAACCGCCACCGCGGCCCTCCTGCAGCTCGGCGGGGTGGGCAACGTCCGTACCACGACCCTGCGGGCCTTTGGCCGAGAGGAGATGGATCGCATCATCGCCAAGGCCGCCGGCTGAGGACATGCCAGACCTGAAAAATGCGAACGGGCCCTGGACCTGAGAGGTCGAGGGCCCTCGCCCTGGAAATGCACGAGCCTGCCCGCATGATCTGGCACGTGTCTGGCACGCCTCTCGTAGGCACCGTGGCTGCGCTCTAGCAGTCGTAGCGGTGCGCGTAGGGCAGTTCGGGGCACAGGCGGCAGAGGAAGAGATAGATGCCTCCGAGGTCGCCCATGACCATGTCCAGGTCTTCCTCTGGGGTAACGCTGAGCAGGTGCTCCATGCGGTGACCGCGCTCGCAGACCGGCCAATCGGGCGGCTGGTTCCAGGCCGGATACCCACCGACCTTGTTCTGCAGCGCACACGCCAACAGTGTGTACTCCATACCGAAGCGCTCTTCGAGCTCCTCGATGCGGGGCCGCAAGGTCTGCCGAAGCTCCTGCGGCAGGTCCCAGTTCGGATACTCCACCACCGGGGTGGGGGACACAGCGCACGGACTGGGCATGAACTCCTCTTCGTACTCTCCCTCCTGCGGGGCGGGGACGTCCTGGAGCATGCCGGTGGTGAGCACGTCCGCCTCGCTGCGCCAGTAGAGCTTCGGCAGTGCGGCGCAGGCCTGGTCCCGAGGATGGATCAACGGGCACCAGACCAGCTGGAGTACGTCCATGCCTTCGGGGAACGAGAGCTCCGGCACGTCTCGTGCGAAGAGCTGGACCACCGGCACCATGGAGACCGTCCCGGCCGGGTTCTTCTCGTTGGGCCAAGCCCAGTGTCCCGGTTGTTCGCAGGAGGGCCAGGCTTCATCAGCGGGCCAGAGCAAGGGGCCGCCCAGGGAACTCTCCCGGACCTCGGGAGACCCGCTCTTCGGCAACAGTAGCGTCGTCCGCCGGCCGAGAGCCGCGAGCTCGGGGATCAGGTCATCCAAGTCGTACGGTGGGCCTGCAAAGCTATGTGCCACGGGCGGGGCCTCCTCGGATCAATAGCTCCAGCTCTTGGGCAAGCTACCTCTTCGTCCCGAAGCAACTTGGATGGGCGCTCGACCTTGGGCAGGTGTGCCGCTCACCTGCTGCGATGGTCCACAGGTGTGCGTGGTTGTCCGCCGCTGTGCGTCGGCGTTGTCACGCAGTTAGACACTCACCTCTGTCGCGAGGGCAAGGGCCGTGTACGCCTCATCGCGGTTATGGCGTCAGTCTGACGTCTTGCAGGAGACCCCTTTGGCAACGAAATCGGGCTCCGCGTCGGCGTAGGCAATGACGTCGCGCTCCGCATCGGCCGACGGTGTCGGTGTCGGCGCCGAACATCCCGAAGAGGAACTCGATGACGACGGCTCCGGCCTCGGACCCGACGTTGGCTCAATCCCGTCGTTGATCGACTCCGTGAATGACCAGCTGACGACAACCAACACGAGCCAACCGCCGATCAGCCACCCTTTCGTGCGCCTGCTCATCACGCTCCCTGCCCGAAGTCCCCACGGCAAGCGGCCAGTCTGCCAGCCGAACGGCGGCGCCCCTCGCAGACCACCGCATTAGGAGTTCCATCTGTAGGGCCTCGGAGGTGCGGTCGGGCGTGCTTCGAGCATGCTGGCTGAGCCGTCCGTGCCCGACGTAGTTCGCTGCTGTTCAACGTCGTTGATGTCAGCGATGGATGTCACGACCACGAGTAGAGGGTGCCGGTTCCGTACGGCGTGCCGCTGTCCGGGTGCTCCTCGGGCAAGGGGTCGCGTACGAACTGGGCGCAGTACTCGTTGCAGGCTCCGTTGGCTTCGAAGTTCTGGCGCGCCTGCCGCAGGCTGAGGCCGTGGTTCGGGCCGCCGCGGACCACTTCGGCGTCGTGCTCGTCCTGGCCGTCGTCCTCCCAGTAGCAGACATCGCAGATCTCGAAGGTTCCACGCTCGGCGAGGGTGATGAAGCCGCAGCACGGGCAGCGGTACGGCCCGTCCTCGACACTGCCGCGAACAATCATGAAGGTCACGGCTGCATCCTGACCCAGGGATGTCGTGCACGCCTATGCCTTTTCAGCGGCCTTCTTATTGCCCTGGCTCTTGCGACGGATCTGGGCGACCTGCATTGTCGCTGGTACGGGGGCAGGCCGTCGAGACCGTCATTGGTCATCGTTGGCCGTTGCTGATCGGCCTCGGACGGCCCAGAGGCGGCCCCAGCATGAGAGCCGAGCCGCCTCGCGGTGTGACCTTCTGATCCGTAGCTATAGGCAGGACGGTCATAGGCGGTCACGACGGCCGCGAGGCGGCGCCCAAGGACCACCCTCGGGCACCGGCGGTCGCGATGGTTGCTGTATCGGACAGCTACCTGTGGTCGACGAGGAAGTCGCCGACCACGGTCCGAAAGCCGTTCGGGTCTTCCACCCAGGGAAGGTGCCCTGCGCCGTTGAGCGTCTTCCGCGAGACCCGGGGCAGGGCCTGTTCCAGTGAGTCAAGCGCCCAGGTCGGTCGAATGTCCTCGGCTCCGTGCACGATGAGCACGGGTACGTCCAACTTTTCGCATGCCGCCCGCAGTTCCGGTGTTCCCGAGGTGCGATTGACCTCGGCGTTGATGGTCACGCTGCACTCGAAGTTCACGCCGTACCAGGGTGTGGCCGCGGCCTCGGCCTGTTCCAGCGCCCGCTCGCGGTCGGCGTAGTCTGCGGACCACTGCAGCACGCAGAGTTCCCGGTCTTCCGCTTCGGTGCGCTTCCGGCTGTCCAGCGTTTCCCAGCGCTTCAGGAGTTTCCCGAGGTTGGCGCGCAGGTTCTGCTGGTAGGTCGGCCGCCAGGTGTCGCGGTTGTCGATTCCGGTGCCGGAGACGTAGACCAGCTTGCTCACGCGCTCGGGATGGTCCAGCGCGTACTGCAGTACCAGCTGAGTGCCGTACGAGTGGCCCAGTAGCGCCATCCGGTCCAGCCCGAAGTGGCGGCGGACGGCGTCCATGTCGGCCACGGATTGGGCGACCGAGTACGGCCCGCGCCGTTGCGACCGCCCGCATCCCCGTTGGTCCCAGCGGTGCACGGTGGCCCGGTCTGTCAAGAGCTCGGCCAAGTCGCCCAAGAAGTCCCAGATGCCGGGTCCGCCGTGGCAGAAGACCACGGGAGTGCCCTCGCCGCCTCGGGTTGCCCACAGCCGGACTCCGCCTTCGGTCAGCACCGTCTCATCCACGTCCGCAAGTCTGAAGCAAGTCGAGCGCCCATGAGTCGACGATCTTGAAAACCGTCGTGGCAGCGATGTCACCGTGGGTTCAAATCCCACACCCACCGCAGGTAAACGGCCTCTGACCAGGTAAATCGGTCAGGGGCCCTTCTGTGGGTAGCTGCCCGTGAGTGGCCGCTGTTCCCCGGTGTTTCCCGTTGGATCGGGCACGGCTGGGGCACGGCCGCTCTTGTCAGGCCGCCCCTCGATGCGAACTACGGGCGTCGCGGTTGCCGAGGTCCGCCAGGGGGGCCAGGCGGCTGCTTGAGGGCGTTGAAGGTCTGCTGCGGTCACGGTGGTTGCTGTACTGCGCTGCTGTACCGCAGCCGTCCACCGACGGCTGCGGGGCGGCCCGAGTCCCGTAGCATGATCCGGTTCAGACCTGAGGGGGGTTCTCGTGCGAACGGTACCGACCGCCGTGACGGCGGCCCTGGCGTGCCTGGTCATGGGGGTCGCCGTGACTGGCTGCGCAGACGGCAGCGCGGCGGAGCCCCTCTCCGCCGATCAGATGCTTGACGACGCGAATGCCACGATGCGCGCTCTGAGGTCAGTGACCATCGACACGGTCACCAAGGTGACCGGGGGTGATGACCGCTCCAGCCGTCTGACAACCGACCTCAAGGGCAAGTGCGCGTTCAAGTCGACCTCGGCCACAGGTGCCAGCCTCGAACAAATCCGGATCGATGGGACGGACTACCGCCCGAATCGGACCTACCTCGAGGAGTCGGGCCGGCACATGGTCGGCGCGGACAAGCAGGATCGTTGGGTCAAAACTCCTGCCAGCAAGTCGCAGCCGGGAGACGGGCTCTCCCAGTGCACGTATGAGTTCGCCTCTTTCGGTCAGGTGGACAAGGGCGAACCGACCAAGGTCAACGGCGCCCCAGCGATTCCGTTGAAGGTAACCGACGAGAAGGACGGCTCCTTCACCCTCTACGTCGCTACCGAGGGCAAGCCCTACATCCTCAAGGTCGTCTACAAGGACGACGAATTCGACACCACCACGTCGTTCAGTGCCTTCGATGAGCCATTGGACGTGCAGCCCCCGGACAAGGCCAAGGTGCTGGACATGAGCGGCATCGGCTGATGACGAGTTCCTCGTAGAGGCCACGGTGGACACCCAACGCGAGGCCGTCAGCCACATGGACCGGCTGCTCAGGAGGCGGCTCGACCGCTCCTGACCATCGCCGTTGATGTCAGATCCGGATGTCAAAGACCCCCAGCCTCGATCGGCTGGGGGTCTTTGCGCTGGTGGGCGCGGACGGTTTCGAACCGCCGACATCTGCCTTGTAAGGATGATCAAGAAGCGAACCGCCTTGATCCGCTGATCAGCGCTTCCGGGCAGTCGGACCATGCAAGGCCGCTCTGACCAGCTGTTATACAGTCCCTTCAAGTCCCGGTCCGTCCCGTTGCCACCTTCGCCGTCTCGTGCAGTACGTCCCCGCGGCGTCCCCGCAAGTCCCTGTCTGTCCCCGCAGCGTCCCCGCTGAGACTCGCTCGACGACCGAGCTGAGCGAGGCTCGCCGAACGTGCAGCTCCCGCGGGAGTTCGCATTCGGTGAGCACCGCTCCCCCATCGCGTTCTGTACGCAGCTCGACGGCGGGGCGCGCGAATCATCGCGTCAGTGGCAGCACCCGAGCATGGCTAGGGCGGCGCCATTTGGCTCCACCCGGGCGACTCCAACTGGCCCCAGTTTGGGGATAATTCGCGAAGATCAGGCGCCATGAAGTGGCCCCGGAGGGCGGCTTGCTCTGGGCCCAGGGCCGGGCATGTAGGCAAGGCATGCTGGCCCGTCGGTCGGTCGGTAAATGTGTCGCGTGGTGCTGAGGGTGTCGGGATACTGCCTCGGTGCCCCTTACTACGCTGCCTCAACCGCTTCGACCTCGTGCCCTGAGGCCCGGAGATCTCGTCGTTATCGCATCGCTGTCCGGGCCACTCCATGCCGTTTACGAGCCCGACCTCGAGCAGGCGGTGGTCGTGCTCGAGCGGATGGGATTCCGCGTGCGTCGGGCACCGCTCCTCGAAGCAGGGCGGCACCGTTGGTGGAGCGCGGCTACGCCGACGGAGATCGCCGGGGAATTCAATGCTCTTCTGCGTGATCCTGAGGTGCGCGCGATCATCGCGCATGACGGCGGCCAGACGGCGCTCGGTTACCTCGACCTGATCGACGTCGAGGCGATCACTGCCGACCCCAAGCCGATCCTCGGCTACAGCGATATCTCGCTGCTGCATCTGGTGCTCTATGCGCGCACGGGTCTGGTCGGATTCCATGCCGACGTGGCCACCCCTGGACTCGGCGGGCACTGGCAGACCGCGCCCGCAGCACGCAGAGCGGAACTTGAAAAGCTCTATTCGACGCTGCTGACCTCTAGGGAGCCGATCGGTGCGCTGCCGGCCACCCCGTCGTGGGAGTGCTGGCGTGCCGGTCGCGCCGAAGGCCGGTTGATCGGCGGGCTGCTCAATCGCATCGTGCTAGCGCAGGCGACGCGATTCGCGCTGCCGCTCCAATGGTTCGACGGCGCGGTGCTGTTCTGGGAGGAGATGGGCGGCCAAGCATCGCATGTGTGGAGCTATCTACAGGTACTGCGGCACTCCGGCATCCTCGATCGAATCTCCGGCATGGTTGTGGGCGTCCCGTACGCGATCGACGGACTCGACTCGCCCGACACGTCCCCGACCCTGCCCGAGATCGTCCTCGACGTCCTCGGCGACCGTGACATCCCGGTCCTGGGCAACGTCGAGTTCGGACACGCCGGCCCGAATCTGCCGATGCCGGTCGGCATCCGCGTTGCCCTCGACGCGCAGCAGCGAACGTTGTCGCTGCTCGAACCGGCGGTACGCCCGCTCACGTTGGCTGGACCGGGCGGCTGAGCAACGCGGATCAGCGAGCCGACAGCCTCGGCAGCACCCACCCTCGGCGGACCGCATCCACTGTCCCACCGCAAGACCCAGGGGGGTGGGGCCACTTCACCTCGCCACCACCCCCACGTACCTCCGAACGCCCTTCTCAGTGGGTCCAGTTGGAGTCGCCCCGGGTGGAGCCAAATGGCGCCGCCCTAGCCACCCGAGCACGAGCCGAGGAACCAGCCAAGGCCGGATGACCGCCCAGCCGGGCGGCTGGATGCTGCCGAATTACTGGCCCGACCGGGTCCAGAACTGACGCGGCGCGAAACCCTCGCGCCGCAGCCAGTGCTCGGTATAAACGATCCGTTCGGCCTCGATCACGACAACAGGCCCCGAGGGCGGTTCGTCGAGAGAACGCGAACTCTCGACGTGGTCGGACTGCCAGCGGAAGGCCGACCAGTAGTGCTCGAAGTCAGGTTCGTCATCGGACAGCGTGCGAGCCCGCCCGAAGACCTGAGCTCCTCGGCTGCTGGCCTGCCCCACCAGCGGAGCGAAGATCCCCACTGACACCCGGGGGTCCGCAGCCAGGTTCCTCATCTTCGGCGAACCTGGCGCGGCGGTGAACATCACCGCGAAGTCGAGATGGAAGTAACGCACCGGGGTCGCCAGTGGCCCCTCCGGTCCTGCCGTCGCCAGCACGCACATGTTCTGCGAGGACAGCAGGTTGAGTATGCGCTCTTCCAGCCGCTCTCGATCGAGCCGCTTCTTCGGTGCCGGGCCGGCCAGCCACGGGTTGGTCACAGGCATGATCAAGTATCCCATGCCTCACCACTCGAATGGCCAGCACTGGTCAGGCCGCATCCGTCGGCAGTGCGTCAAAACTCGTGCACATCGTCGCAGCCGGTGATCGCTAACTGCTGCTCTGAGTCATCGACAAACGCTGTCACTTGAAGGTTCTGGCTCAACTTCCGGTAGTTGAGCCAGAGCCCACTTGAAGTCATCGAAGCCACGTCAGCCCTGCGCACGCCCCAGCCAGGTCACCACGCCAGAGTTGGCGGTGCGCTTCGCGGAGAGCGCGGAGGGCGGCCGGGGTCGTTGCCATGCCGAGGGCGTCTGCGACGAGGGCTCGGAGGTCGGAGTCATCGAGCTGAGCGGCTGTCCAGGACAGGACGAGCTCGCGGCCGGGCCGGTGGGCGATGAGTGCGGTCGACAGCCGTACGGAGGCACGAAGGCGCATCTTCGATTCGTCCGTGATTGTGATGAATTCTGCTCCGTTCTGATCAAGCCAATTTTGCGCCTGCTGGGCGTACCAGTGGATCAGGACGTTCCGGGCGTGGGCGGGGCGGCTGATGAGACGTCTGTCGATGTGGAGGGCGACGCCGGTGTCGGGATCGTCGTGGCGGGTCAGGGGCGGGTCGTCGTCGGAGATGTCGACCAGGTGGAGGCGCGTACGCGTGCCGAAGATGGTGAGCTCCTCGCCCTCGGTGAGGAGTTTCGTGACGGGCTTTGGCCTGTGCTGCTGAAGCCGGTGCAGTTGCAGGTAGATCCACTCGCGGCGTCGGCGTACGAGGGCGGCGGCTTCGGTGTTGCTGGTGCCGTGTGGGGCTCGTACGAGGATGCGGCCGTCGGGGGTGACGGAGAGATCCTTGGTGCTGCGGGTGGAGGTGCGGAGGGTGACGGTGAGCTTGCCGACGGGGAAGGTGCGTTCCGGGTTGGTGGGGGTCATTGGGGTGCTCCTCCTGGGCTTCAGTCGACGATGACGAGTTCGTCTTCGCGGTACGGGAGGGGCTTGGGGGCGTAGGGCCACTGGACCATCACGAGGCGGTCGCCGGTGAGCGGGTCGGTGCCGTGGCCGACGACTTCGCCGAACAGGCACAGCTCGTCTTTCGGGACTGGAGCGTTCTTGACGACGCAGGTGTGTTTCTCGATGGGCATGTCGGTCTCCTTAGTTCGTCTGTGTGTCATGGCAGTTGTTTGTCTGTTCTGGATGGAGGGGTGCGGGGCCGCCGGTGAAGCGGCCCCGCACCGTGGAGCTGAGGGGGTCAGCCGGTGTCGGTGGGCGTGGTGGTCTCGGGCTTGGTGGTGCGCGGCTGCCTGGGGTGCGACGTCATGGGCGTCCCTGGAGTGGCCCCCGTCTTGGCACTGCGGGACTGCGTGGGTGTCGCGGTCTTCTTCGTCGTCGGCTGCGCCTTCTTGGTGCGCCGGGTGCGCGGCGTTGGCAGGGCCGGGGTGTTCTTGGCCGGTGGCGTGGTCCGGGTCTGGTTGCGGGTACTCGGCTTCTTGGCGGGCTTGGGGGCGGCGGGTGCGGCGGTCGGGGCGGGTTGGTCCTTGGCCGCGGGGCGGGGGCGCTTCCTGGGGAAGGCGCGGAGCACGGGCCGGTTGCCGTCGTATGCGGGGAGGAGGCGGGTGCGGATGTTCTTCGCGGTGGTGGCGGCGGGTGGGTTGTGGGTGAAGGTGACGCCGACGTTGTAGCGGTGGCCTTCGGTGAGGTGTTGGGCGTTGGCGGCCATGACTTTGGCGTCGTTCTCGTTGGCGTATTCGCGGGGTGGGACGTCGGTGGCCCAGGTCTGGACGGCTTGGCCGCGCCAAAGGCGGCGTAGTCCGATGTGGTGGCCGGTGGGGTGGGTGAGGAAGGCGACGGGGCCGGAGCTGGTGTCGGTGTCCACGGTCCAGTCGTCGCCGAGGTGCTCGGCGGTCTTCTGGGCGAACTGCTTGAAGCCGGGGAGGTCGATGGTCTGTTTCTTCTTCTCGGGGCTCTTGCCGCTCACTGTTCGTCGTCCTTGTTGTTCGTGGGACGTGCTGTGTCCGTGACGGTCGGGGTCGTGTCGAGGAGGCCGGTGATCGCCGGGAGTCGTCCGGGGCTGGTGGGGCAGATCTCGCGGGCGGCTTCGCGTACGTCGGCGGGCAGGGAGGCCAGGCGGTCGGTGGGCGTCACGGTGGCGAAGAGCAGAGGCCCTTGGAGGTCTGCGGGCGGTGCACCGAGGGATTCGGCGAGGAGGCCGGCGTAGAGGTTCGGCGGGTGCTGGTTGCGGTGTCGGCCGCCGATGATCGCGATCACGCCGTCGGGGCGGTCGATCCGGCAGATCACCGTGGGGGCGTCGAGCACGGCGCGTGCTACGGCTCGTGCCTGTTGGCGCGGATCGAGGCCGAGGGGGATCTGTCGGGTGGCGCCGTTCACGTCGATGCGCAGGGCTTCGGGTTCGTGAGTCGTGGCGTTGTCTGTATTCATGCGGCCGCTCCCTCGAGGAGGCGGTCGACGGCGTCGAGCATCCGTCGGGCCTTGTGTTCGAAGCGGGCCTGTTCCACGACGGCGTTGCGGTGTTTGATGATCGCGGCGCGTCCGGCGAGGGCTTTGGCGACGTCGCCGTCCTCGGTGAAGGTGTTGGCGCACCAGATGGCGACGCTTGGGCCGAGGTCCCACACGATCGCGTTGACCGCGGCGCAGGCGGTGGACAGGGGGTCGAGGTCGTTGCCGAACCAGCGGAAGTCGTGCGGGTTGAGGTTGAGTTCGCGCATTCGTTGGGCGACGGAGCGGAACATGCCGCCGCTGCCGATGGCGGGTTCGCGTACGGACATGCCCGGTCCGCAGGTGTCGTCGTCGACGAGGATGTGCGCCATCAGGTCGGTGATGCAGGGCGGGGTGTGGTACTCGCCGCGCCACTTCTTGTCGCTCTTGTGGCGCAGGCCGGTGAGGAGCGGGCTGAGGACGTCGGCGGAGGAGCGGAGGTAGGCGTCGTCCTGGGCGGTGAGGTCGAACAGGCCGGTGTTCACCGCCGCGTGCACGACGGCTTGTACGGCCTTGAGCTGGTGTTCGTCGGGGTTCTCGTCCAGCCAGCTGTGCAGGGGCAGAGCGACTTCGATGAGGTCGGGGCGGAACCACCACTGGACGCCCCAGATCTCCTTCAGGGCCGGGATGAACTGCTCGGGCGTCAGGGCGAGCAGCGGGTCGGCGATGAGGGGTTCGCGGAAGAAGGTCAGGGCGGCGACCGTGCCGAGGGGGATGTCCATGCGGCCTCCGCCGTAGTTGCTAAACCAGGCGTGGATGACGTTCTCGGCGATCTTGTTGGCGTGCTGGTGCGGGTCGGCCGGGAAGACGTGCTGTCGGCGCTTGGGAGCGGTGGGCAACCGTAGGGGCTTGGCGGCCGCAGCTGCTTTTCGCTCGGCACGTTCGGTGAGTTTCTGCTCGACTTCGCCGAAGAGGTCGAACTGGACCATGGCGGTCACCGCCCGCCCGTCGCCATGCCCGCGGTGCCCGTGCCGGTGATGGGCGGAGGTGGGGCGCTGGCCGGGGCGGGGATGGGGCCGGTCTTGAGGACCGTGGAGGCGCGATCGACGACGTCGCGGTAGAAGGCTTGGTCGCGTTCGAGGTCTTTGAAGCGCTGCTCGCAGTCGGCCAGGCGGAAGCTGAACGTGCTCAGGGTGCGCGGCGCCCAGTGGTGCTCGTGCGCGAGGCGCAGGTCGGGTGTCCAGGGCTGGGCGAGCCAGTGCCGTGCCATGGCCTGGACGATTTCGTTGGCGCGGCGTCGGGTGCCGACGGGTGCGTAGGCGGGGGCGGTGGCGATCAGTCGGTGGGGGCGGAGGTGAAGGTTGTCGTCGTTGAGGGCGGCTTGGGTGAAGGTCTCCTGTCCGGCGAGGGTGATGCCGAAGAGGACGGGTGCGTCGGGCAGGGGCGGGTGCCAGCGGAAGTCGGTGCCGGTGCCGTAGGTGACGCGCAGGTGCTCTTGGGCGTGGGGGTCTTCGGTGTCGGGGTGGTGATTGGGGTCCCAGTCGAGGGTGAAGGTGCCGATGCCGGTGATGCGGTAGAGGGCGCATCCGGTGGTGAAGTCGGCGAACTCGGCGACGTCGAGATCTGGGCCGGTGCCGATGGTGAAACTGAGCATGATCGTGTCTCTCTTTTGCCTTTGTGGCATGGGTAAGAGCCCCGGGGCCGGGCCGCTCGCACAGGCGCGGGCCCCGGGGATGTGGGCGGGGTGGGGTGGTGTGGGCGCCGGTTAGCTGTGCTCGGCGTGCCAACCGTTGACGTACGAGGCGACTTCCTCGACGAGGGGCTCCACGGTGAGGTCTCCGCAGGGGTCGCCGTCGGGCGTCGTCGTGTCGTAGAGGAGCTTCGTCTTGCCGTAGATGTTGTCGATGTGGAGGGCTTTCCAGCCGCCGAGTTCGCTGCGGTCGTCGTGCCAGGGCAGCGAGTAGCGGCCGGCGATGGCGACGTACTGCTCGCCGTCCGCGCTGAGCTGGATGGTGATGTTCAGCTCGTTGCCGCTGAAGTCCACGTCGACGTCGGTGCAGTGTTCTTCGAGGGCTTCGATGACGTCCGCGTACAGGGCGCGGGCCTTGTGTTCGTCGGCTTGGCGGAGCAGGTCGACGGCGCTGGTGTAGGTGAGCGTCATCGCTACTTCTCCGTCCGGGTCTCGTCGGTCTCGGTCTGGGGGAAGTGACGGGCGCAGACGAGGGAGATGGGTTCGCCGTCGCGGGGCAGGTCGACCTCGATGTCCTCATTCCACTTGCACAGCAGGCAGTCGAGGGTGACGGTGCGGACCATCCGGTGCGGGCGGACGGGGGTGCTTGGCGGGAGGTGCAGGCGGGGCGCGTTGCCGGGCAGTGCGATGCTCACGAGCGTGAGCGCAGGGGCGACTTGGAGGTCTTCCTTCCAGCTCACAGTGAGCGGGGTGTGCGGGGCGTCGGGGAAGGTGAACACGTCTCCGGGGAGCAGTTCACGGACGTGGACCGGCCGCTCGAATCCGACGGTGACCACTGCGCGGTGCATGGCTTTCATCAGGTCTCTTTCCTTTGCGCAACAGGGGGCGGGTGGGGTTACTCGTCGAGGACGGCGGCGGGGACGTTGAGGGGGCCGTGGTCGAGTTCGGCGGCGATGTGGGGCGGTACGCGGCGGACGCGGACAGCGGGGATGTGGACATCGCCGTGGCCGAAGTCGGCGGTGACGGTGCCGAGTTCGGGCTCGGTCGCGGTGATGCGGCCGTAGGCGGGCTGGTCGGGGTGGCGGACCCAGTCGCCGGTGGTGAGCGGGGGCAGGTGCTGTGCGCACACGCCGGGATCGCGCAGGGAGAGGTGGGAGGCTGCCGGGTGCCAGCAGGGGCGGCCGTCGGGGGTGAGGTGTTCGCAGCCGCGGGTGACGTGCCCGTAGCCGTCGCAGCGCAGCAGGATCTGCTCCGGCGTGGGGGCGATGGTGCGGATAGCGGCGAAGGTGACCGCGCCGTGCGGGCCCTGGTCGTGGTGGGCGAGGTGCTCGACGGTCAGGCCCACGGTCATGGGCCACGTCTTGAGCGCGGTGGCGGCGAGGGCCTGGGCGTGCTGGGCCGGGACCGCGGGCACCGGAATCGTCTCAATGGTCAGGGTCATGTCAGCTCCTTGGCGGTGTCGGCGGTGTCGGCGGTGACGGTGCTGGGGGCGGGGAGGGCGAGGATCGCTTTGCGGCCGTGGGGGGTGTCGATGGGGATCAGGTGCCGTTCGCGCAGGTGGGGCAGGGCGCGGATCTGTACGGCGAGGGCGGTGATCTGCCGCTCGGTCTCCGAGGGCCACAGGGGCTTGTCCGGCAGGGGTTCGATGGACTCGCCGGCGTCTCGGTCTGGTTGGTCCTCGTGGTGGCAGGTGACGTCCCGTACCCATGCGCTCCCGTCGCCGAAGTCGAGGGTGAGCAGGATCGCGTCCGGATGGTGGGCGCGTACGAGCTCGGCGATGCGGCGGGCCCGGTCGGCCGGCGGGAGGTCGAGGACCCACAGACCGTCCCGGGGCGCCCCGCGTCGTACCGCGCTCCAGGCTGCCGACTTGAGCCCGGCGAGGGCCTCGGTCAGGTCGTCGGTGAGCTCGGCCAGGTCCAGGGCAGTGGTGGCCTTCTCGTCGGGGATGGGCTGCTCAGTGCCGTTGTCGGCAGTGGTCCACAGGGTGCGCAGGTCGGCATCCCGGCAGCGCGCGTAGTGGGCGAACGTGACGTGCGTGGCCTCAGGGAAGGCCGAGCGGATGCGGGCGGCGAGGTGGTCGAGGACGGCGATCTCGTAGCGTGCCTGGGCCTGGTTGTAGGCGGTGACGGCCGTGGTGCGGTGGTGCAGGGCTTCGGCGACCGCGCTCGACAGGGAATGCGTCATGGCTTACGGACTCCTTCGGTCAGGAGGTGGCGAGGGTGGTGTCGGAGGCGGGGAAGTGCACCAGGTGGCGGACGATGCCGTCGTCGGTCGGGCCGCAGAGGTGCAGGTGTTGATCGCGCAGGTGAGGCAGCGCGTAGAGCTGGGAGAGGGTCCGGGCGAGGGCGTGGCTGACCTCGTGCGGCCAGGGGCGCGGGTGGGTCAGCGGGCTGCAGGCGGCGCACGGCAGGTCGCGGTGGGTGCCGTCGCCGAGGACGACGGACTCCAGGGACACGCCGTAGGCAGGGCCGTGGTCGAAGAACGCGCAAACGAGCCCCGCCGCGTCGGGGATGTGCGCGCGGACGAGGCCGGCGACGTGCTGCACGCGGTCGGCGGGCGGCAGGGTGATCCAACTGCGGTCGCGGTGTTCGTAGTTGGGGTGCGGTTCGACCAGGCCCAGCTCCTGGGGGTAGTCGGAGCCCAGGGTGGCTTCCAGGTCGTAGACGAGCTGGTGCAGGTCGAGGGGATGCTCCTGCCAGTCGTCGGCGGTCGCCTTCTCGAGGTCGAGCAGGAGACGGCAGCTGCCCACGCCCTCCGGCTGGGTGGACCAGACAGCGTGGAAGCGGATGTCGTCGGTCTCGGGGTCGACGGTGACTTCGAGGTGTCCGGCGTCGGGGTAGAGGGCTCGGACGCGGGCGGCGATGTCGTCGGCGAAGGCAAGGTGCAGGGCCCGGCCAGCGCGTACGTAATCGGTGCTGAGCTGCCCCAGGGGCGTTTCGGTGGCACGCCGGGTGGGTTCGGTCATGATCGGGTGCTCCTTGTCGGCGATCGGCTGGTCAGCGGGCGGGCTGGAGGATGACGGCGGTGGCGTTGTCGGTGCCGGTCAGGCCGGCGGCGCGGGCCAGGATGTTGGCGGCCTCGGTCGCATCCGTGCTGGTGTCGCGCAGCACGGTGGCGATGGCGGCCTCGGCCAGGTGCAGGTGGATGCCGTCGCTGCACAGCAGCAGGCGCCGGATGCCGCGCAGCGGCAGGTGGGCGGTGGTGAACTCGTTGCGGGCGACGGTGCGGGAGACCTTGCGGTCGTACAGCGGCGAGGGCTCGTTGCTGTGGGTGGTGGAGCGGATGTGCTCGCCAAGGGAGTGGTCATAGGTGGCGCGCAGCAGGTCACCGGAGTCGGTCAGGACGTAGGCGCGGCACAGCCCGGCCCAGGCAACGCGCAGGCGGCTGTGGTCGGCGCAGATCAGCGCGGTGACGATGGAGGCGTCAGCCTGCGTGTTGGCGAAGGGGTGGTGCGGGCCGTAGCGGTCGGCGCGGCGCTCCCGCGCCGCCTGGCAGCCGTGCTCGGGATCGCGGGCCAGCGTGGCCTTCGAGGCGGCGCGGGCGGCGAGTTGGGCGACGGTGGCGGACTCGTCGCTGTCGCCGATGCCGTCGGTGACAGCGACCGCGATACGGCCCTTGTCGTCGTCTCGGGTGATCGCGTAGGCGTCGGCCTGGATCTCTCTGCGGCCTCTGCTCTGCGCCGATCCGGTCAGCCACAAGGGGCTGGGCATGGGTGTGCTCCTCTTTCGCTTTGCGGAAGGCGGATGTTGGGGTCGTCCGGGGCCGGGCTGCTCGCACCAGCGCGGCCCCGGATGGTCTTGCGCGGCTAGACCGGCAGGAGCGTCTGCGCGGCGCGGAAGGTGGTGGTGGCCTGGAACTGGGCGCAGGCGTCACTGCCGGGGATCTGGTGCTCGGCGGCCCACTGGCCGCACTGTCCGCAGCCTTGGTGTCCGGGGTCGGGGACCGGAGTGGCGAGGAATACGCCGTGCAGGCCGGCGTGGGTGAAGGCCACGACTCCGGTGACCTCCTCCAGGCTCGCAGCGCCACGGCTCGCGGTGACGGCGCGGACGACTGCCATGCGCACGCGGCCGCCGGAGCGGATCACCGACGTGGGGCGGGCGTGCGGGAACGCGGCGGGGGCTCGGTAGGTGACGGCGTACGCGGGGAACGTGACCTCAGCCGGGTGAGTGAGCGGACGGGCCTGGTACTGCCAGGGGCGCTCGTCCGGGCCGGGTCCGTCCTCGCGCGGGGCGACGGCCGAGACGATCCGCTGGATCAGCTCCCCGTTGTCGCCGAGTCCGGCAGCGTGGGCGGCGCGCTGGCACAGCAGCCGGAACTCGGTCACGGAGTGCTGGGCCATCCATTCGTCCGGGGTCATCGGCCGACCGGTGGCCTTCTCGTGGATGGCGAGGTCGCGGTGGATGACGTCGGCGATCAGGCTCACGGCCTGGTGGATCTGGGCGGGGCTGATGCCATGCCTGGCGGCTTCGGCGTACAGCAGCTGTTCACGTGTGGACTGGTCCACGGCTCTCTCTCCTTCGTCGGTGACGACCCCTAGCCGATGGATGGGCAGGGTCGGTGGTGCTCAGGGGGAGGTCGGGCGGTCGGTGAAGTGCGCGCTCGCCTGGGCGTGGAGGGCGTTGAGGCGGGCCGAGAGGCGCTTGCCGAGGGTGCGCATCTGCAGGTGTACGCCGTGGTCGTCGGTCACCGACTCCAGGCGCCACCGGCGGTGGCTCTGGTCGAGGGTGAAATCCCAGATGTGGCCGCGGTGTTGGCCGTGCAGGGACAGGACGGTGACGGTGGTGCCCGCCGCCTGGCGCACGGTGGGGGCGCTGCGGACGCGGGCCGCGAGGACTATTGCGGCGATCTCGGAGGTGTTCATCGACTTCCTTGCACTCTGCGCGACCGGCCCACAAGGGGCACGGCCGACTATTGACTGTCTCCACGGATGCCGAGGATGCGAAAAGGCGCCCTCGGGTCAGTCCAGCTCCCGATAGAGGTCGGTCTTGCCCGTGATCTCGCGCAGGGCGGCGATCAGGAGTCGGCCCGCGCTCTCAACGCCGAGAACGGTGCGGGCGAACTCGGCCGGTTCGACTGCACGGCCGACGGCCTCGCTGTAGGCGGCGGCCATCTTCTCGCCCGCCTCCTTGACCAGCTGCTGGGCCTGCTGAAACTGCTCAGGCGTGACACCCCGGCTGGCGAGGCTGTCTTCGAGGGCTTTTCGCATGTGCGGGGAGACGGGCTGGAACACGGATTTAACCTCCGGTGGTGGATAGGGTGTTGATTGAATTGAACTGATATTACTTTATCAATCTTGATCATTTCCCGTCAAGATCTCTTTATCATCGGGCGGTGTGGGTCCGGCGTTCCGCCCAGGGCGGTGCAGGGCCTCGCGGACCGCGCGGCGGGCCTCGGCGAGCGTGCCGTCGCGCTCCTGCCGCTCGACCCAGCCGCGGCGCTGGCGCATCGCCTGCAGCCACAGCCGGGTGTCCTGGCGCTCACGGTCGGACGCCTGGCGGCGGGCGGCCTCTGCGGCGGCGCGCCATCGGGCTCTCGGGTTCGTGCCGCAGTCGCGACAGTTGCCGTGGCGACGCAGCGGGTGGGCGGCGCAGCCGCCAGGCTGGTCCGAGCCGTCACTGTCGCGTCCGGCCTGGGGCAGGGGGTGTTTGTGCTGGTGGTTCTCTGACGGTTCCCCGGCCAAATTGGCCGGTTCCTCTGCACGATCTGACCGCTGGCCAGATTGACCGCCGGTCATATTGGCCGCCTGTTTCGACTCCTCATCACCCTGTTTGGGTGCGCCGCCGGCGGAGGGCTCTTCCTGGGCCGGATCACTTTCTGCGGAGGTGGGTTCATCCCTATCTGTGTCCGCCTCCGGCTCCGAGTCGTCGTCCTCCGCCCCGTCCGCCCCGTCCGCGCCGTCTGCGCCGTCCGCGGTGTCCGGCTCCGGAGGCTCCACGGCGGGCGGTGGGGGCGGGGGCACGCTCGGGCGCGGTGCGTGAAGGGTGTAGCGGTTGCTGGTACGGCGCCCGTGGGCGAACCGTGCCCTGGAGGCGACGTAGCCCTGTTGCTCCAGCCATTCCAGGTGCCGGCGTACGGTGCGCTCGCCCTGGCTGGTCTTGTCCGCGAGGGTCTGCTGCCCGGGGAAGCAGGACCAGGATTCGTCGGCGAAGTCACACAGCGCCAGCAGGACGAGCTTTGCTCCCGAGTTGGGGATGTTCTGGCGGAACCCCCAGGCCATGGCCTCGATACTCAACGCTGCTCCTTCTTCCATTGCGCACGCCAGCGGGTGACAGTGCGCCCTTCGGCGCCGATGCGGTCGGCGATAACTGCGGCTCCGTAGCCCTGGCCGGTCATCAAGCGGGCGGCGGCCTGTTGTTCGGCCTCGTTGAGCGCGGGCAGCGGCAGATCGCCGTTGACGACCCGCTCGACGGCCAGGAAATCGACACCCGCCTGGTGGGTGACGGTGGTGCTGGCGTGCGCGTAGCGGCGGGGCTGGCGGGTCGCATCGGACCCCCCGAGCGTGTACGCCCTGTCCGGGCCATGGGGGCGGGTGTAGGTGCCGGGCACGCTCACTCCCCGCCGTCGAAGCCGTCGAGGTCACGGCCGTAGTCCGGGTCGTAGTCGACACCTGCCGCCTCGCGCTCCGCGTCAGACCTTGCGTCGGCGAGGTGCGGGTCGAGTTCCAGCGCGACCGCGGTGACGACGCCGGTAAAGTCGCCGTGCGGCGCGAACTTCAGCGAGATGGGGTGCGGCGTGGCCTTCCCCCTCTCCAGTCCGCTGCTGGCGGAAAGCTGTGTGCCCAGGTCCCGGGCGCGGGCCATGGCGGCGTCGTGGTCGGTGTAGGCGCCGTCGAGGTCGAGCTCGGTGTGCGGGTCATCGCCGGTGCCGTGTTCGGCGACCACGACGAACAGCTTCTGCGGCATCTCGGGGCAGGCGTGCGGCGGATCGAGGTACGCCGGGTTGTCACTGTGGACGCCGTCATGACCGGCCGGGCGTGCGCAGGGGGTGCCGTCGGCGAAGGACAGGACTCCGCAGGCGCCCAGCGGTTGCCCGGCACTCTCCAGCAGGGCCAGGGCCTCCCCGGGGCGCCCGGCACGCAGCTTGTCCTGTGCGGCGGCGATGAGCTGCTCCAGGGTGACCGCCAGGCCGCGGGCCTGCTCCCGTTCGCTCAGTGCGTTGACGGCGTGGCGGCGCCAGTGGGTCACGGTGCGCTGCAGCTGGTCGACGACGGGGATGACGACGTCCATGGAGTCCCGGGCCAGCTCGTCGGCGAAGTCCCCGTACGCCAGACGCGGCCAGCGGTCAGCGAGGTGCTCGGCAAGGCGCTGGCGGAGGGTGTCCGCCGTGGGTCCGGTGGACGGTGCGTCGAGGTCGTGAGCGAGGGACTTGGGCAGCGGGTCGAGGATCAGCAGCAGGTCCAGAGTGAGCCGGACCGGGTCCTCCCCCGCTTCCTCGTCGGCGGGGCGGGTCAGACGTTCCAGAGCGGCGGCGATGCGGGTGTGCGCCTGGGCCAGTTGGGCCTCGGCATCCGACTTCTGGCAGGTCGAACTGGCGAGACTGTCTGTGATCATTGAATTTCCTCCACGGATGGTGTGGGCGAGAGAGGGCACTGAGCACCACGGACCCTTCCAGCGGGAGTGCGCGGGGCTCAGTGCAGGCCGGCCACCGGGGCCCGCCGTATATAGGCCCCGGTGACCGACGGATGCGGGGTCAGGGCGTGTCGGGGGCGCGGGAGACGCTGATGGTGCGCGAGGAGCGGCCACCGGACTTCAGTGGGATCTCCAGGTTCAGGCCCTCGAGGATGCGGATCATCGCCTCGGGGTCCGGGACGGGCGGGCGCGGGTTGCCGCCGGACCAGGAAAGGGTGAAGTCGCCGTAGGTGCCGGGGTCCGCGGCGTCCAGGATCTTTCGGGCCTTGGCCTTGCGCTTCTTCGCGGTGCTCTCGATCTCCGCAGCCTCCGCGTACGCGCCGAGGACTGCGGTGATGTCGTCGCTGTTCGCGGCGAGGATCGTCTGCGGTGCCCTATCCGGCTGGAGGGTGTCGAGGTTCCAGCAGGTGGTCTTGAAGGGGCAGTTGTCGCAGATGATCGACAGGCCGGGTCCGTCGAGGTCGCGGGGCATCGCCTCGGGGGTGGGGCTGTCCAGGACGTCCTCGGTCCAGGCCAGGGCCTGGGCGGTGATGTCCTCGTCGTACGGGCGCTGGTGGACGACGATCTGTCCGTACTCGCGGCCCACATAGCGCAGGCGTACGACATCGACGGGCAACGCCTCACCGGCAGGCAGATGCGGGTGTTCGGCGAGCCCGCCGGTGCGCAACAGATGGGCGTACAGGTGGACTTGGAACCACTCGTGCTGGCTGGGGCCCTGGCGTACGACGACGTCAAGCGCGCGGGTGGATTTGGTCTTCACGTCCTCCACTACCCCCACCTCGCCGACCTGCCGGGCGCTGTCCGGGAGGAGGTCGGCGGGTGCCCAGTAGGCGTCGGCGTGGCCGAGCAGGGTGCCGTTGGTGAGCTCCAGTTCGGTGAACGCGCCGTATTGCTGAGCCAGGACGCGCAGGATGCCCTCGTGCAGCCAGGTGCCGAGGATCGCCGCGTGCATGGTGTCGGCCAGGTCGGTGGGCCAGGCGCCGTGCACCTCGTAGGCGGCGCGGCGTCTGCACAGGCCGATGGAGGAGGGACCGAGCAGCTGTTGGCGGGAGCGGGGCCGGGCGCGGTCGTCGCGGTGGGCCGCCTTCCACAGGTCAGGGACTTCAATCGTACTGATGTCGGTGGGCATGGCAGGTTCTCGCACTCTGCTGATCGGGGAGCCTCACCGCGCCGCGGTGGGGCGCCGGGTGGCTACTTCGCGCTACGAGTTGCGGTCTTGGCGGGGGCGGTCTTGCGGCGGGCCGTGGACTTCGCTGGTGTCGCCTTGCGGGGCGCGGTCTTCTTCACTGTGGCCTTCTTCGTTGGGGCCCGCTTGCGCGGCGCCGCCTCCGGCTCTTCGGCCTGCCCCTCTTCCCGCCGCCTGCGGAACTCGGCGATGCGGGTCGCCATGCGTGGGGTGCCGAGGTGCTCGTCGGAGCTGCCCAACAGCTCAGCGAGGTCGGCCAGCTGCTGGGCATCGGCGTCCTGGTAGGAGACATCGTTGAGCCCGAAGCAGACGTCGTTGACCTCGCCGTACAGGATTCCCAGGTAGTCGGCGACGCGTACGACCTCCTGGCGGGCCAACTCCAGCGGGGACAGCGACGGCGATGAGTCCTCCACCTCGCCGGTCCCGGATGAGGGCTGCTGATGCGCTACGGCCTGCGGAGCGGGGGTGTCCGGCGGGGCCGGCGTCTCGACGACCTCGGCGTCCACAACCTCCTGCTGCCCCGCGTCCGACTCCTGGGGTGCAGGCCGTTGCGCGGCGCGAGCCTTCTCCTCCGCGGCCTCCGTCGTGCCGCTCTTGCCGCTCGTGGTGCCGCCACGCATACGTGCGGCCGCAGTCTCGACGTTCTCGCGGGACTCGGCGGCGTCGGCCGCGTGCATCTCCTCGTCCACATGCAGACCCGACAGATCCGCGGGGCAGGCGCGGCGCAGGGCCAGGGCTTCGGCGACCTTGCTGAGCTGGCTGGCGGGCATCTGCGGCCACAGCCCGCCGAGCTTGTACTCCTGGGCCTCGTAGTCCCACACCTTCGGCGCGTACTCGCGCCAGTGCGCGATCGCGGGGAAACGGCCGTTGCCCCGCCACACGACGACCTTGCAGGCGGCCGGAGGCTCCTCGCGCAGCCACACCGTGTGCTCACCGCCGTCGGCGTCGTACCAGACGAAGTCGTCGTAGTCGATGCTCTGCCCGGCGCGGTCGGCAGCCCGGCGGGCGATGAGCCGATAGCCGTCAATACCCGTCTGGATCGTCCAGCGGATCTCCCCGCGGGACTTGCGCTTGATCATGTAGATCTGGCGGCCGAACGGATCAAGCCCGGACGCCTTGCAGTAATGAAAGAAGATCCCCAGCTGCGCCGGGGCGGCTTCCCCCAGGTCCGGGAACGCCGCACGCAGAGCGCGCAGTTGCTGGTCCTCGAACGCCTTCTGGTCCTCGCGGATCGCGAGCCAGGTAACCGGAACGTCGGCCACATCCCCTCCTGTCAACGAATTCCCCAGTCGGTCTGACATCTGTCTCCACGGATGCAGAGAGCAAATGACATTGATAAAACTCTATTCCACTGGAACTTTTTCCGTCAAGCGTTCATCGTCGAGGTCGACGCGGGCGCTGCGTAGGCGGCGCAGCTCGAACGCGCCCGCCCACTCGGGGTGTTCGTGGCACAGGAGGCGCGCGTACCGAGAAGTGAAGACGTTGTTCAGTCGGAACGGAGTGTCGCCCTCGAGGTCCGGTGACGACCAGCGGAGTTGCTCGAAGAGCGCCTTGACGCTGAGGCGACCGCCGCCGCGCTCGACCCACTGGGCGGTGAGCTCCTCCAGGGCCTCGAATACCCACGGGTGTGTGGCGTGGAAGGCGGCGAACCGCTCATCCAGCGACGACCGCGGGCGTTGAGATGCGGTCACCTCGTTGTCGACTATCTCCCTGAAAGGAAGTTCCTCCTGGCGGTACACAATCCACTCCCCCACGATGGAGTAACTGTCTCCACGGATGATGGGGTCACACTGTAGAGGGTGATCGCGTACTCGACCAGGGCGAGGTCACGCGATCCGCTCGTCGCACGACAGCCTGGCCCACTCTGGCCAGCTCTCTTACAAGTCATCTCATTCGGCGAGTCTGCGGTAGTGGATGAGGGTGCAGGCAATCGCTCACCGTGCCCCTCCTCCGTCACCGCCCGATCCTCCCTGGTCGTCGCACGTTGTTTGCACGCTGCCGTTTGGTCCCACCAGGCCGGGACGAGGGCTGTCAGCATCAGGAGCGCGGTCAGGACGAATGCCCAGGGGTAGCCGGTCAAGCCGACCACCGCGCCGAAGCCGACCGCGCCGATGCCCATACCCGCGTCGTAGGCGACATTCCACAGGGCGCTCACCGTCCCGTACCCGGAGGCCGGGACCCGGGAGTACATCAGCGTGATGGTTGCGCTCTGGGTGATGCCGAAGCCGACCCCGAACACGGCCGCACCCACGACGACCGCGACGGGGACGCCAGTGAGGGCAACGACGAGGATGCCGGCGGCTGAGGCGACCAGCCCCGGCACGACCAGCCCGGCGGCTCCGCGCCGGTCGGCGCGCCGACCGGCGAACCAGCGGGATGCGGTCGCGGCGGCCGGTTGCACGAAGAGTGCCGCGGCGACCACGCCGGAATAGCCCGGCGCCACGGCCAGTGGCAGAAAGGTGACGACGATCCCCGCGCCCACCGCCGTCACCGCGAACACGGCCGCGGGGCGGCCGAGCGTGCCGGAACGGGCCCCAGCGAAGATCCCCAGGGGCGGCCCCGACGCCGCTTCCCGGCCGGGCAGGCCCGGGACGGCGGCGATGGAGACCAGGGCGATCAGTGCCGCCACCCAGCAGACGGACCCGTACCCCGTGTGCAATGCCAGCCAGGCCCCGAGCGGCAGGCCCACCAGCGACGGCACACCGGCCATGACACCGATCAGGGCCAGCCCCTCCCCGCGGCGTTCGGGCGGGATCAGCGACGCCGTCAGCGCCCCACCCGCCACCAAGGTGAACGCAAAGCCGAGCCCCCGGACAAGGCACACCGCCACGATCCACGCCATACTCTGCGACACGGTCAGGGCCAGTGCCGGAGCACCCAGCAACAACAACCCCGCCCCCAGCATCACGCGATAGCCACAGCGTGCAGCCAGCCATGGGGCTATCAGCTCGCCGGCCACCGTGGCCAGCATCAGCGCACCGGTGACCAGGCCCGCCCCTTCGCTGCCCCCGCCCGGCGCGCTCTGCGCGTACGCCGGGACGACCGACAACAGCAGAAAGAAGCTCGCCGAGGAGCCGACGACCGTCACAAAGCGCAAAAGCAGCGGGCGGGTCACCAGACGCGGCCGCGCCTCGGCAACTCGGCCTTCAGGACCGACGGATGAGGCCATGGGGTGAAACCTAGGGGACGGAGCCGCCCGAAGGCTCCCCGTTTCCATGCCTGTTCAGCGGGCCAGTTCGTCGCTGGGGAAGGATCGCCGCGTGATCAGTGGACGTGTCCGAGTTTTGTCAGCCTTCGGGTCCTTCGGCGCGTTCTGGGGTGCATGGGGCGCCTTGGTCCCGGAGATCCAGCATCAGGCGCGTGCCAGTGATGGGGTACTCGGTGTGGCGGTGCTGATGATCGGTCTGGGCGCACTGTGCTCTATGCGCCTGGCCGGTGCCGCCATCGACCGCTTCGGAGCCAGGGCCGTCTTATGCAGCCTGCTCTCCATGGCCGTGGCCGGGTTCCTGCCCGCACTGGCCACGTCAGGGGAATGGCTCATTGCCCTGCTGCCTCTGACCGGTGCCGCCTCCGGAGCCATGGATGTCGCCATCAATACGCTGGCGGTGCAGGAGGAGGCACGGACAGGACGGATCCTGCATGCCGCGCACGCGTGCTTCTCGACCGCAGTCGTCGCCTCCGCCTTGCTCTCCGGCGTCGCCCTCGCCCAAGGAGCCGGCCCGAGTGCTGGGTTGGCGGTCGTCTGCTGTCTGGGAGTCGTAATCGCCTTCGTGGCCGGTAAAGGGCCAGCCCCCGCCACAGGGATCGACGTTTCTTCGGGCCCTCGTGCACGAGGGCCTGTCTGGACCCGGCCGCTGATCGTGCTGGGAGTGCTCTGCGCAATGGCCTACCTGGTGGAGAACGCCTGGCAGAGCTGGGCCGCCGTGCACCTGCGCTCATCCTTCGCCTGCAGTCCCCAGATCGCCTCACTGGGTCCCGCCTTCTTCGCGGCCTCCGCCGCTATCGGGCGCGCACTGAGCCATCGGGCGTTCAAAGATGCCTCGCGGTACGGACTCCTCATCTCGGGCGCGCTCGTGGCTGCCACAGGCACCCTGCCCGCGGCCCTCGCCCCGAACACCGCCCTGGCCCTGACAGGCATCGTGGCTACCGGGCTGGGCACCTCCGTATGCGCGCCCACGATCCTCTCCCTCATCGACCAAACCCCAACGGGAGCCTCCCGCGCCTCCGCCGTCTCCGTCGTGACCACCCTGGGCTACGCAGGCTTTCTGATCGGTCCCGCAGCGATCGGCATGACGGCATCCGTGACGAACCTGCGCACCGCCTTGGCGTGCGTCAGCGGTGTCGCCCTGACCCTGGCAACCGGCGCGGCCATCCTCCGCGCGAAGACCCGCGCATGAGGTTCTACCGCTTCGCGCGGACCGATACCGTCAGCCCGGCCGCCCAGATCTCCTGGACGAAGGCGGTGACCTCATCGAGGCTGGCGTCACCCGGCTTGTAGCTGCGGGTGGGAGGCAGCTCTGGAGGCGGCGGCTTGGGGGTGGTGGACTTCTTGCGGCCGCGGGGCTTGAGTCCTTCCCGCTCGCCAGCGCGGATCCGCTCGACAGCGTCGGGCAGGACAGTGCGGCCGCGGGCCTCGGCGTCAGCCAGGATCGTGTCCAGCAGCCACAGCGGGGAGCCGGAGACGACCGCATCCTCTTCAGCCAGGCTGTTGCGGGTACGCCACTGATAGATGTCCATGTACTTCTTGCCGAACAGCCACGGGATCTCTTTGAGCCCGATGACCGGCGGCAGGTCGGCCGGGTCGTCGACGACGTACCAGCCACGCCGCTCGGCCTTGAACTGCTTCAGGCGCTCCGGTTCGACTTCTCGTATGCCGTCCTCGGCCATGCCCAGCACGGTCGGCAGGAACCAGTACGGGTTGCCGGAGATCACGGCGTCCGGCTGCGGAAGGACTTCGCGGGTGCGCCACAGCTGGGAGGTCTGACGCTCCACCCCGTACAGGAAGGAGATCTCCCCGTGTCCGAGCAGGTAGGGGAACTTGCCCGCCGCCATCGCCGCCTCTTCCACTGAGAACCATTCTTGCGTGCCAATCAGCGCGTCAAGTGTAGTTGATACCGCTTCTGTGGTGCCTCGTCGGGACGTAGGAGTGCTGCGGGTTGGCGTCGTCGTGTACTGCGCCGTAGGCTCGCTCCCTCTCTTTCCTTCGTGGAACAAGGCGCCCCGGGATTCTGACTCGCACTCTGGCCCGGGGCGTCTTGCATCTCCCGGTCCGCTCCGCGAGCACCGAAGGCGGAACAGGGCGGCATTCACAGGCAGGGATTCTTCGCAACATCTCTTTTGAAACAACTGTTGTAGGTCTAGCTTCGGCTCCATGACCGCTTCGTCTGCGACACCGGCCAAGCCCGCCACGGAACAGGACATCCAACTCGACACCGCCAGGCTGCGCGTGCTCGCCCACCCCTTGCGCTTGAACGTGCTCACCCTGCTGCGCCAACGCGGCCCGTCCACCGCAAGTCAAATCGCCGACGAACTCGGCATCAACCCGGGCGCCGCGAGCTACCACCTGCGTCGCCTTGCAGCAGGCGGGCTCATCGTGGAGGAACCGGATCGCGGTACCGGTCGCGAGCGATGGTGGAAGTCCGCGCACCGCCAATCCATCCACGACCCAGCGTCCGCCCCCGTGCAGCAGGGCGAAGCCGGACGCGCGTACGCGCACGCGGTCGCCCTGGCCTGCATCGATCGCCTGCGAAGGGCTGCGCAAGAGGTGCCGTTGCTTCCCGAGGAGTGGTACGAGGCCAGTACCTACAGCGACTTCCTTCTGTGGCTGACTCCGGAGGACGTCGACCGGATGCGGGCCGAGATCTTCGAGGTGATCTCCCGTTATCGGCGCAGTGAGGCCGAAGCGCCGCAGGGATCCGCACCGGTGTCGCTGCAAGTACAGGCGTTTCCGGTGCCCGGCACCGTCGAGCTGGGCGTGGGTGACGCATGACCGCGCACGACATAGCCGCGTCCGCACGGCCTGCGTACCGGGACGTCAATGTCCTGCGCTGGCTCGCCGCTTATACCGCTTCCGTCACTGGCGACGTGGTGTACTTCCTCGCCCTCTCCTGGTCCGCCACTCGCACTGCCGGGCCGTCGCAGGTCGGCCTTGTGATCGCGGTCGGGGCACTTCCCCGCGCGGTGCTCATGCTCGGCGGAGGCGTAGTGGCCGACCGGTTCGGGCCGCGCCGGGTGGCTGTCGCCAGCGACGCGACCCGCTGCATCGTGATCCTCGCCGCGGCCGCGGCCATCATGCTGGTCTCACCGAACCTGTGGCTGCTGATCCCAGTGGCGTTGATCTTCGGCGTGCTCGACGCAGTATTCATGCCGGCGGTGGGCGCGCTTCCACCACGCATCACGGCACCGGAGCAACTCTCCCGGGTCCAGGGGATGCGCGGCCTTTCGATCCGGCTGAGCAATGCCATAGGCCCCCTTCTCGCGGGAGCCGTACTGGCAGTCGGCGGCGCGGCCGGTACGTTCGCATCCGCCGGCGTCCTCTTCGCCGCCTCGCTGGCCCTCCTGCTCACCGTACGGATGACATCTCCGCCACCAATACGTCAACCGACCTCGGCCTGGCGTGAGTTACGTGATGGCTTGCGCTACGTCCGCCAACACCGGATGCTCGCGCCACTGGTCACCGTGATCGGGTTGAGCGAGATGTGCTTCAGCGGTCCGGTCGCCGCCGGCCTGGTGCTCTTGGCAGACGAACGCGGCTGGGGCGCCTCGGGCATGGGCTGGATCGCAAGCGCATTCAGCGTCGGAGCCGCGGCCGCCGCGCTGCTGATCACGGTGTGCGCCCGCATACCGCGCGCCGGACTGGCAATGTCCGGCGCGTTGTTCGTCACGGCCGCGGGGGCGGTTGCCTTGGGGCATGCGCCCTCCTTGCCCGCCGCCGCCATGGTCGGCGCGCTGATCGGCCTGACCAGCGGGATCACCACGACGGTGACCAGTGCGCTGATCCAGACGGAGGCCGATCCCCGGTATCTCGGCCGGGTTACCTCAGTCACGACCCTGTGCGTACTGGGCCTCGCCCCAGTGCTTTTCCCCGCCGTCGGCATCACGGTGGCCGTATGGGGAGCGGCCGTGTTCTTCACCGGATGCGGCGGGATCTGCTTGCTCGCCGCTGTGCTCGGCATCTCCGTCCCGGTGTTGCGCCGCGCCGAACTCCGAGCGCCGAGGTCAGCAGGAGACCAAGGTCAACCGGGGCAGAACGAGAGGACCGGCAAGCTGCCAGGCAACACCACTCCTCCGTCGTGACCTGGTCCTACTCCATCCGAGCGCATGTGATTCATTGCCTCTGGTCCCGAGCATTCTGGATGCTTGCCTCCAGCGCGGCCATGAGGTCCACAGCGGGCTGCGGCTCGGGGGGCTCCACCAGCTTCCCGCCAGTGACCTTGGCCGTCACCAGCTGCTCGAGCGCTGCCGCGTACTCGTCATGCAGCTGATCGATGTCGACGCCGGCCTGCTGGTCCATGAGGAGCTCGGCGAGCTGCAACTCCCTGTCAATGACTGGGGCTGGGCTGGAGAGGTCGCCGGGGTCACGGATCTCCTCCGGCCACAGCAGTCCATGACTGAACGGGGCCTGTCAGGCGGTAAGTCGGCGGACGGCGTTCACCAGACCATCGACGTCCTCCGGTGTGGTCGCGAAGGAGGTGACGAAGCGGACGACTCCCGGCTCCCAGCGGTCGTGGTAGAAGGCGTAGCCCTCGGACAGGAGTCCGTCGATGACGTGCTGGGGAAGGCGGCAGAAGACGATGTTGGCCTCGGCCGTGCCGGGGAGGTGGATGTCCGGCAGGGCCTTCAGTCCCTGTTGGAGGCGGGCGGCCATGGCGTTGGCGTGGGTCGCGTTGCACAGCCACAGATCGTCGGCAAGGTAGGCGTCGAGCTGGGCGGCGTGGAAGCGCATCTTGGAGGCGAGCTGGCCGGCGCGCTTGGCGCGGAAGGAGAGTTCGGGGGTGAGGGAGCGGTCGAAGACGACGACGGCGTCGGCGGTCATGGTGCCGTTCTTGGTGGCCCCGAAGGACAGCAGGTCGACGCCGGCCTGCCAGGTCATCTCGGCGGGGGTGCAGCCGAGCGCGGCGACGGCTCCGGCGAAGCGGGCGCCGTCCATGTGGAGGCGCAGGCCCGCCTCCTTGGCGATGGGGCCGAGGGAGTGGAGTTCGTCGAGGGTGTAGACGGCGCCGGTCTCGGTGGCCTGGGTGATACTCACCACGGACGGCTCCACGCTGTGCACGTCCCCCCGCTTGTGCCGGGCATCCGCCCGTAGTGCGTCGGGGTCGATCTTGGCGTCGTCGCCGGGGAGCGGGACGAGCTTGGCGCCCGCGGTGTAGAACTCGGGTGCGCCGCATTCGTCGTTGTTGATGTGGCTGTCGCGGTGGCACAGCACGCTGCCCCAGGGCGGGGTCAGGGCGGCCAGGCTCAGGGCGTTGGCCGCGGAACCGGTGGAGACGAGCAGCACGTCGACGTCGTAGTCGAATATCTCGCACAGGCGGCGCCGGACGTCGGCGGTGATGCTGTCCGCGCCGTAGGGTGCGGCCGGTCCGGATGCGGCCCGGGCCACGGCGTCGATGATCTCGGGAGACGCTCCGGCGACGTTGTCGCTGGTGAAGGCGTGGGCGTAGGGAGTGGTGGTGCTCATGGTGTGGGCGTCTTTCAGCTGACGATGGGCGAGGCGATGACGACGGTGACGTCCGCCGGTTCGGTGTCGGTGCGGTAGATGTGGGGGGCGTCTCCGGCGAAGGCGAGCAGATCGCCCGCCCCCAGCAGGCGCGGGGTGTCGGTGGGTCCGGCGGTCAGCCGGCCCGAGGCGACCAGCAGGTGCTCCACGGTGCCGGTCGCGTGCGGCACGCCCGCCAGCTCGGTGCGGGGAGGCATCCGCAGCCGCCAGATCTCCAGGCTGTGGCCGCTGCTGATCCGCCGGAGCAGTTCCCGGCCGACCTCGTCCTCGGCGAGTTCGGTGCCGGCGACGAACACCGGGCCGGGGTCGGTGTCGCGGGTCAGCAGGTCGGTCAGCGGGATCCTGAGCGCGATCGCGAGCGCGTCCAGCGTCTCGATCGTCGGGTTGCCCTTGCCTGCCTCCAGTTGCGACAGCGTCGCCTTGCTCAGGCCCGCGCGCCGCGCCAGCTCCGAGCCGCTCATCCCTCGCTGTTCACGACGCCGGCGGATCTGCGCCCCCACCGCGGCGGCGGTGCTGCTCGTCGACTGCCCGGGCGGCGGGGTCATCGGAGTGGCCCGTGCGCGGCGGAGTACGACACGCGGATTCGGCCCCGCTTGACCTTCAGCGCGGGCAGGACCAGATCGTGGAGGTCGCCGAGGCTGCGCACGTGGGTTCCGCCGCAGGGTGCGGAGTGCAGGGCACCCAGGGAGACCACGCGCATCCCCTGCTCGTCGACCTGCGCGGTCACCGGCAGGTCCTCGGCGATGGCCGCCTCGACCGTCTTCCGCAGTTCGGCGAGCACCTCCTCCCGGCCCTCGGGCTCGGCCAGCCGAGGATCCGGCTGCGGGGCGGTGAACTCGATGCGCGCCTGGCCGGGGAAGTGGTTGTTCCCGGCCAGCTCCCATCCCTGGGCGCGGCCCGCTGCCTCGACCAGGTGCCCGGCGGTGTGCAGGGCCGCGTGCGTCATCCGCGTCTCCAGGTCGATGCGTGCCCGCACCGGCTGCCCGTCGGTGAAATCCGGCCACCCGCCTTCCTCGGAGGCGGGCACGGCCACGATCAGCCCCGACTGCTCGTCCCGGACGGGGACGACCTCGATCTCCTCCAGCCATCCCCGGTCGGCGGGCTGGCCGCCGCCCTGGGGGTGGAACAGGCAGTGCTCCACGGCCGCCCAGGGCCGCCCCTCCTGGTGCCCCACGGCGATCACCCGTGTATCGGCCTGCTCTGCATAGGTGTCATCGACATAGGTCCTGACCTGCATCACGCTCTCCATAACACTAAACGATGTGTTCACTATAACGAACGCTGGGCGTGTGCACCATGCAATCAAGCGCGGTGCCTGCATCGAGCGTGGGCGTGACCGCTGCGGTCAGGCGGTTCGGCGAGGGATCCGGTGCCTCCTATGGCTTCTTGACGCTGATGTGGGCGGCGAACCAGGCGGCAAAGCTGATCCAGGTGATCAGGAAGATGGCCCGGCCGGGCTCGGTGTGGACGGCGAACCAGGCACGGATGCGTTCGGAGATCGTGTCGCCCGGGGCACCGTTGGTCAGCGCATACACCTCGTAGATGAGGCCGGCAGCCAGCAGTGCAGCCCAGATGATGTTGGCCACTGTCACCACCGCTCGCTTCCTGTCCCGCCGTAGAGATTCAGGGGCATCGTTACGTTCCAAGGCTCTGTACCAGCACGATGACGGCCGACGTGATGGCTGCCAGGACGGAGAGGGTGGGCAGCGGCCAGCGTGTCTTCTCCAGCGAGGTGACCCGGGCCTCGAGGTCGGCGAGATCCTTGTCGGTCTGGTCCGAGCGCTGCACGAGAAGGGCGAGCTGTCCGTCGATGCTGGTCAGTCCCACCTCCAGGAGGCGGCGCAGCTCGGCGAGCGCCAAGGCGACCTCTCCCTCTGGCATACCGGTACTCCTGTCGTGTCGGACGGTGAGTGGGGGCGGGCAGGGGTGTCATGCTGCGGGATCTCGCTTGAACGGGAGCCACGAGGCGGTGCCGAGGCGCCCGATCAGGGTTCCGGCGGTGCTCTTCAACGCGGCGAGGGTGGCCGGCATGGTGGACACTGCCGCCGCGCCCAGCGTGGAGAGGTCGACGAGGCCGGTGGTCTTGGTGGCGATCAGCAGGCCGAGGAAGGATTCGGCGTACGTCATCACGGTGCGTTCGGCGGTGTCGGCCAGGGACTGGGGCAGCGTCACCCTTTTCTCCGCCTTTTCCTCCTCGTCTTCTGCGGTGGTTGTCTGCTGGGGAACCCGGAGCTTGTCCCAGCTGGTCTGGCCCGGGATGCCGTCCGCGTCCGGGCCGCTGTAGCCGCACTTGAGCTGCCAGGCGGCGTACGAGCGGCGGTGCGCAGCGTTCCATGCCGTACCGGGCTTGGTGGGGTAGGTGTTGCAGCCCTCGGCGACCAGGCGCTTGCCCATCGCGGCGATCAGCGGGGACTCGCGGCCGGTACGGAAGTAGTCGGCGCCGGGGAAGGTGGCGTACATCGTCTTGGGCTGCTCGTCGCCATTCTTGTCCGACTCCTTCGGCTTCGTGCTGGACGTCCTCTTCGCCGAGGACGTGGACGACTTCGCGCTACTGGTGAGGTGCTTGGCGACGCGGGCGCGGAACTTGTCCATGTCGATGCCGTGGGGGTCTGGTTTGCCGGGCTGCCACTCCTTGTGGCCGATGACGCTGTGCTCGTTCCAGCCGTGCGCCTCGCAGACCGCGGCGGCGGCGCGCGCCATGGCGTCCAGCTGGGCAGCCGGCCAGGCTTGGCCGGTGCCGGTGTTGATGGCCTCGAAGCCGTAGAAGTGCCGGTTGCCGTCGGTGTCGGCCTCGTTGTCGGCCGGAAGGTCTTCCTTCTCGGCGATGACGGCGAGCAGGACGTCGGTGTCGCCCATGCCAGCGTGGTTGGTACGGCCGTAGCCGACCAGATGGATCGTGCCGGATCGGTCGATGACGCCGTGGCAGAGGGGGCCGGGGAGGTCGTTGTAGCCGGTGCGGCACAGCTCGACCATGTCGTCCTCGGACGAGTAGGCACCGGTGTGGTGGATCATCACCCCGTTCACCGGGCCCCAGTTGCCGTGCTGGTTGCGGTTGTGGGTGCGCCACTTGCCGTGCTCGACCACGCCGAGGCGGGCGTTCTTGAGCACGGACAGGAACTTGTCCGCGGACAGAGGGGTGGCCATCCTCAGTTCACCTTCACCCGGTGCCTTCACGGCAGTTGGCCGTACCCGGGCTGTCCGGGCCGGTCCCTCAGGGAGGTCTGGCGCTGGCTCTTCAAGTGGGCGGAGGGTCGTCCACTGCCGGGCCGAGTCTATCGGCTTCGGGGAACGACTTCCGGCCGCCCGGCGTAAGGCTGATGGGCGAAGGGCTCCACGATCGGAGCCAGCGAGTCCGGGAGATTCCGTGACGGCCGGGCGAACCCGCCTGGATACATCGATTTTGCGTGAATGGGTGGTGCTGGACGCACCACGCCAAGCACGCAAACGGACTGTCCCGGAAGTCATGTTCCCGACAGGAGATGGGCTTGCGTACCGTGTGGCACGAGCCGCCAGGTGCGGCCACGGGGGACTGTGCCACCCGGGGGAGATGCGGCACAGAAACGGGAGGGGAAACATGAGAGGTGCACGAATTCTGTGTGCGACGGGGGCGGCCTTCGCGCTCGCCCTCACTTCTGCGCCGGCCCACGCCTCGCCGGACATTCCGTCAGGTAAGGATCAGTGCGACTCGTCCGCCGCCCACCTTGTCGGGGTATACGGCAACTCTGGGCGCTTCGAGCACGAGGGCCGAACCGTAACCCTCCTGACGGAGAAGGTGGGCGACAACTATGCCGTCGCCCGTGTCTGGAACGTGAAGCGAGGGGACAAGTTCTGGATCGACCGGAGCATCAACGTCTTCTTGATGGGCGACAAGCCAGGTCATCCAGATACGGATGTCGTGGAAGCCAACGGGGCCTGGAAGCAGTGCGGCCCCTTCACGGCGAGCTTGCTGGACGACATCGCGAACTACAGCGTGACCGACGGCGTGAACCTTCAGGCCGATAACCCGTGGAGCTATGCCGTACGGGCGTGTATCCGGCCGGCCGACTCCGACGACTCAAAGTGCGGCGACTGGTATGTGGACCACACCTGACAGGCATGGCCCAAGCTAGGCCGTCTCCGGGTCGTCGAGGCGGCAGTTGGCCCCGTCCAGGCTGATCCAACTGGCCTTGGTGGTACTCCCGGAGGAGAGGCGGAGCAACATCTGCCCGTCGGGGTGAATCTCCAGGTGGAGGGTCTTACGGGCCGCGTCGGAGGCGATCGGGAGGCGGTGCAGAGCGGCGGGGCGGTAGTCCTCCGGCAGGAGGGCGAGGACCGCCTCGTCGCTGGCCTTCTGGTCGGGGATGCTGATCTGGCCGCTGAGGTGCAGGGTGTTCTGTTCAGTGATCCGCATCTGTGGTGCGGGTTCATCGTCGGCGACCGCGGTGTTGCCGGTGAGCGGGAGGTCGCGCCAGGTGGGTGGCTGGATGCGGCGGGCGCGTTCCAGGGCGGTGACGCGGCGGCCCAGGCGGACGAGTTCCTTGGCGAGTTTGCTGATGGTGTCCGGCATGACGGACTTCTACGCCTCCTCGTCGATGTCGTCTGAGTCCTCGGGCTTGGTGGTGCGCTCCAAGGCGAGCGTGATCCGCTCGGGCTCCTCGCTCTGCGACGCGTGCAGGGTCCAGCCGGTGATGCGGTGCCAGCCCTCGTACTCGATGTGCTGCTCGTGGAGACGTACAAGGACGTCGTCGCCGACCGCGAACGAGCCGAGCGGGGCGGATGGGTGGTCAAGGACGTCGAGTTCGGTGAGGTCGGTCAGCGCTTGGCGGGCCAGACGTTCCTTGCGGGCCCGTGCCTGGAGCGCGGAGGCCGTCTTCTCGTTGGTCTCCAAGACGTGTTCCAGGCGCAGGCGGCCGTCACGGGCCGTGTCGACGGTGTTCACACGTTTGCTGCCCTCGCCCGCGCCCAGCGCGATGACGGTCTGCGCGTACGCGTCGGCGTCCTGCACCGCCTGCGGGGTGGAGGCGATGTTGATGCCCGAGGTGAAGCTGATGTCCTCGCGACGGCGGCCGAGGCGGGGTGCGCCGAGGAGGATGCGGTGCTCGGCGCGGTTTCCGCTCCAGGTGACGGCTTCGGTCCACTCCAGACCGTCGTCGATGTCGGCCATTTCGTCGATCACCTCGCCGAGGTTGCGCGCCTCCGTTTTGGCCAGGGCGTAGGGCGTCTTGGAGGTGCCGACGGTCGCCTCGGACTTGGTGTCGTCGACGACGACCTGGAGGTCGCCGTCCGGCTGGTCCTGCAGGTACGCCCATACGTCCCGGATGACCTGGCAGGGGTCGGCGTCGATGTAGGGGCCGCGGCCGTCGAGGTTGCCGTGCAGGTCGTTGCGGCGGTGCGGGTACGAGCCGAAGCCGGCCGATTCGATCGGGTACGCAGCGCCCTGGGGTTCGGCGCGCCAGACCAGTCCGCCCCACAGCAGTTTCCCGTTCCGCTCGGCGTACAGGACGGTGTTGCCCGGGTCGAGGATCTCGGACACGGGGCGCTCAAGGCCGGGCTCGAGGGTGGCGGTCAGGCTGCCGGGGCCGGAGAGCTCCGGGCCGAATTCGACGCCGGTCAGAGGCAGGTTCCAGGACAGGATGTCGCCGGTCAGGGCGTGGGCGGCGATGTAGCGGTAGTCGGGCACCGGGCTCACTCCGGGCTCTCGGTGAAGTCGATGGTCGCCACGATCGCCGTGCCCTTGGCGACGTACGGATTGCCCTTGCCGTACTTCGCGTTCTGGTTCGTCTGCACCGCCAGTCTCTGAGTGGTGCCGCGCAGGGCTGCCGTCAGGGAGTAGGTGTGGGCGAGAGTGCTACTCACGCGGTGGATTGGGCTCTGGTTGTCGTCGACCACCGTCGCCGTCCCCGTCGTACCGCCGAGAACGGGGCGCAGTTCGGCCCAGATGCTGCCGCCCTCGATCCGTAGTCCCGAGACAGTCATCGTGACCACGGCCTGCGTCGCCCAGGACGGGATCTCCACGTCCCAGGCCGCCTCGGCCGGCCAGGACTGCCAGGTGCCTCGTTCCCCGGGGAGCTGCTGCGTGGTGGTCGGATGGGCGGTGTAAGCGCGGTGCTGGTCGCGGGGGTTGGCGAGCTGCCGCAGGTCCGTGATCATTTCGGCGGTGACGGTGCCGGTGTCGCGGGGCAGGGTGATCCGGGCGAGCGGGATCGCGGACATCCCTTCCGGCGCGCTCGTGGTCTCGGCGTCGACGCCCTGGATGACGTGGAAGTAGCCGATATCCCCGCAAGCGGGGTCGCGATCGCCTTCGTACTCGGGGTCCTCGATGCGCAGCACCAGCAGGTCGGTGCGGGCGAACGGGCCGGTCGGCTCGATGTCGACCAGGGCGTCGCCGATGTTGCTCTGGCCGTAGGAGCCCTGCCAGGGGCGGGAGCCGTGGATGATGGCCGAGCCGTCCGCCACGCGCACCCCACAGGCCGGGCGTTGCAGCGGGGAGACCTTCAAGTCGCCTGGCTCAGCGATGCCCTGGCCGCCGCGTACCAGGTCGCGGATGAGCAGGCGTGCGGCGCGGGCCGGATGCCGGGCGCCGTGGACCATCAGCGGGGGCTGCTGAAGCGTCAACTCCCTCTCCTTCACAGGGTGGTGTAGGCCGAGCGCCACGACATGTCGAGGCGGCTGGTTCCCGTGGGATCGGTGCCGCTCCAGGCGACCTCGGAACGGCCGGGCGGGATGACGAAGCGGTCGAGTCGGGAGGCCGGGCTGAGCGCGTTGGCGGCGTTCGTGCGGCCGTTGCGCCTGACCCAGCGGGTACCGGGCCGGGTTTCGATGTCGATGTACTCGCCGGAACGGAGCGTCACATCCAGTTCCAGGGCCTGGCCGGTGGCCGTGTTCCAGACCTTCGGGTCCACGACCGGGCCGTTGATCCGCAGGCTCGGCCAGGCGGCCGCGTCACCGTCGCTGACGATCCGGCCAGGGCGCGCGGCCTGGTCCAGGCCGAGGCTGAGGCAGGTAGCGGTGTCGGCGTGGAAGAGTGGGTCCATCGCCACAAACTCGATGTCGAGGGGGATCCAGCCGTGCACGGCGCTGGCGGTGCTGGTGGCCTCCATGCGTCGGATCCGCCCGTACAGGCGGCGGGTCTGGTGGCCGGGCCAGCGGGCCCGCAGCACACTCAGCCTCCCGGTGCTGGTGCGCACGCCCTCCGCCCGAGCCGCGGCCTGGAGTCGGGTGAGGACGTGGGCCGCGGCGGCGGGATCGCCGGGGGTCTTGATGCCGGCCTCGATGCGTACCGTGCGCGGGCCGTAGAAGTCGATGCCGGGCAGCGTGCCGTCCCCGATGGGGTTATCCACATCCTGTGGACGCACGTCCGGGGCACCGAGTCCTTCCAGCTCGCCGATGGGAATCGGTGTGCCGGGGCCGAGGAGGGCGAGGCTGCCGATCTCGACCTGCCAGTCGGCGAGTGCGCGGTCGTCGTTGGATGCGGTGGTGTTGGGGGTGGTTGTGGGGGTCATCGGATCCTCCCGCCGCGTTGGGCGTTGCGCAGGCGGCGCATCATCTCGGTGCCGATCTGTTCGGGGGTGGCGCTGCTGTCGTGGACGGTGACGGGCATGGTGCCGATCAGCGGCTGCTGTTCGCGTACGACGACGACCTGCACGCCGCGGCCTGCGCGGGCATCCACCCGGGCGGTGGCCGAGAAGGTGTCGGCGGCGGGGCGGATCTCGAAGCGGCGGACGATGTCGGCCAGACTTCGGGCCATGGTGGCGCCGCGGGCGGCCGCGGTGATCGGGGCCGTGGGATCGGTGACCGTACGGCCGGTGGTGCCGCCGTCGGCGAACCACTGCACCTTCCCGTCGAAGCGTCGTACGACCTCTTGCACGATCTGTTTGCTGCGCTGCCGCTTGCCGGGCGCGAGCGGTACATACGCCTCGCCGCCCGTTTCCGGTTCACCCCAGACCCGCCATGAGCCGGCCGGGGCGATCTGCGCGACGTGCTGCTCGGTGGGGCGTCGCAGCCCACCCTGGGCGTAGTAGTCGATCACCCCGCCCTTCGCCTGCCCGAACTGGAAGGGAACGAGGTTCTTGCTGGCGTCCGCGATGTCCTGCTGCGCCTGCTGGATTTGCACGGAGATGGGGAGGGTCTTGCCTTTCAGCGCGTTGATGCGCTGCTGGATCTGGTCCGCCGCGGTCTTCGCCTGCTTGGTGGGGACGGTGATCTTGACGTTCTTGCTGCCGGGAACGTCCTTGATCCGGAAGCCGAGGGCCGCGAGCTCCTTGCGGGCCGCCGCCGTCGGCGCCTTGACCGTGATCGTCTTCGCGCCCGGCGTCGCCCGGATCTGCTTCTGGACCGCCTGGAGGCTGCTGATCGCAGCCGCGGTCGCCGCCGAAACGGTCACCTTCTTCGAACTCGGAGTCTTCCCCAGGTCGGCGATGAGCTCCGCCAGGCTCTTGCGCGCCGTGTCGGTAGGGGCGGTGATCTTGATCTGCCGCGTTCCGGCGACGGTCTCCACCGTGAAGCCGAGTTCCCTCAGCTTCTTCTGGGCGCCCTCGCTGACCGAGTCCACCTTGATGGTCTTCTTCTCCGGGAAACGGTCGAACTCCGCCTGCACCGCGAGGAGGTTGGCGAGGGTCGAGTCCATCCCCTCGGTCTGAAGGAGCAGGGACACCTTCGAGGGCAGCAGACCGAGGCTGTCGGCGACCTTCTCCGCCTCGCTCCTCGTCAGCCCGTATCCGCGCGCGGCCTTGATCGCTTCCTCCCGGGCCCGGGCCATCTCGGCCTGCGCCCTCGCCAGGGCGACGGGGAGTTCCTCACCGTTCTGCTGCGCCAACGAGTAGATCGCCGTCGATGCCTCGGCCGCGGCATCCGACAGCGACGTCATCTGGGTGTAGAGCTGCTGGCCGTTGCGGGTGGTGGTGTTGAGCGTCTTGTCCTTGTTGACCAGCTGCCCGCCGCCGTAGCCGTCGTCGCGGTTGACGTTCTGGGCCGAGTCGTTGATGTCGAGGACGGCCGCGTTGACCCGCGCCTTCGCAGCCTGCAGGGAGACCTGTCCGCCGGAGAGCAGGTCGAGGGCGTCCTTGAGGGCGCGGGTGCGCTGGTCGGCGTCGGCGGTCTCGTCGGCAAGGTCGCCGGCCGCGGTCTTCAGCCGGTCGTACGCCGAGGTGCCGGCACCCGTGCCGCGCTGCGCCTCGGCGAGTTCCTTGGCGCGCTTGACCGACTCGCCCATCTCGCCCTTGACCCGGCCAAGTTCGTCAGCGGCGTCCTTCGCCTGGCGGCCGACCACGTCGTAGCCCTGCCAGGTGTCGCCGTACTCGTTGGTCTGCCACACGTCGCCATGGGCGGCGGCGACCGACTGCAGCTGCCGCTGGAGGGTCCCCAGGGAGGTGCCCTGGCCGAGGTAGGCGTCGGTCAGCTGGGACAGGGAGACGCCCGCGTTCTTCATGACGTCCACCAGCCGCTGCTTGCCGTCAGCGGTCTTTGCGTCCATCAGGATCTGCGCGGCCTGGGCGCGGACGTTCTGGTCGATGACCCCGTTGGAGTCGCGCAGGGCCTGGGTGAGGTTGGCGATGCGCTGCTCGTGTTCGGCCGCGGCCCGGGCGGCACGCTGCTGGACGGAGGTGTAGATGCCCAGTCCGATGGAGGCTGCGGCCAGCGCCGCGCCCCACGGGCCGCCGAGAGCGTTCACCAGGCCGCGGCCTGCCGAGGCGACGGCCGAGCCGGCCGCGCGGCCCACCCCGTTGAGGGTGCCGATGAAGGTGGCCCCCTGGCCGTTCGCCGTACGGAAGGCAGCGGTCATCTGCCCCAGGAAGCCGACCCGTGCCTGGAGCGTGGCCCAGGCCGCCCCGTACCGGGTCAGCGATACTCCGGCCGTCGCCGCCAGCGCCCGCTGGACCTGCATCTGCTGGGCGAAGCCCTGGAACGCGCCGCGCACCGGACCGGTGACCGTGGTCGCCAGGCCGGTCAGCGCGGGGCGCATCCGCGTGAACAGCAGCAGCGCCAGGGCCGCGGACTGGATCGGCCCCGGCAATGCGGCGAAGGCGTCGACGATCCCGCCGACGAGGTGGCCGACCGGCACGAGCACCACCGAGAGACCGGCGACCGCGTCTAGAACCAGGTTCGCGGAGGTAGCCAGGACGTCGAGCGTTCCCGCGGCCCCGCCGGAGTCCTCGCCCAGCCCGGCCAGGGACGAGGCCACCGGCTCCACGCCGCCGACGAGGTTGCCGAGCACGTCGCCGAAGGTCTCCGCCACATTGATCAACAGGTTCAGCCCGGTGGCCAGGGCGTCCTCGCCGAGTTCCCGCAGCGGTCCGAGCAGCGCTTTAGCTTCGTCGATCAGGCCGCCCAGGCCCTGGGCGGCCTCGCGCTTGAGGTCCGGGCCGAAGATCGTGGCGAGGTCGTTGCCGTACTCCAGCGCCGCCGTCAGGTGCGGGGTCGCCCCGGCGAGGCCGCGGGTGAGGAGCCGTACGACGTACTCAAGCCCCGGGGCCATCCCCTCATACAGGGCGATGCCGGTCTGGCGTGCCTGGGTGTTGAGCTGCACCATCGCACCGGACAGGCCCTCGCCGCGGGCTGCGGTGATGTCGGCCGCAGCGCCGGTCTGCCGCACGGCGAGGGACAGGGCGTCGAAGGAGGCGGTGCCCTGGTGGGCCATCGCGATTGCGCCGGACATCGCGGGCTTGCCGAAGGCTTCCTTCACCGCGCCCGTGAAGTCCTGCTGCGACATGGTGTGCTGGGCCTTCGACAAGCCCTCGATCACGGTGCGCAGGCCGCGGAAGTTGCCCTGGGCATCCCACGCCTCGATGCCGAGCCGCCGAAGCGCGCTGATCATCTGCGGAGTCGGGGCGGCGAGGTTGGCCATCATCCCGCGCAGCGAGGTGCCGGCGGTCTGGCCGAGGATGCCCGCCTTGCCGAGCATGCCGACCGCGGCGGCCGCATCCTCCATCGAGACGCCGAGGCCGGCGGCGACCGGCCCGGCGTACCGCATCGCGTAGTAGATGTCGATGATGCCGCCGGAGGCGTTGTTCGCGGTGGCGGCCAGGATGTCGGAGGCACGGGCGGCCTGGTCGGCGCCCAGGCCGAACTGGTCCATGATGTCGCCGAGGTACTTCGCGGAGTCCGCGGCGTTCACATCTGCTGCGGCCGACAGCTGGAGGGAGGCGCGGACCGCGTCAATGGACTGGTCGGTGCGGAAGCCCGCCTTCGCCAGCTCGACCATCGCCTCCGCAGCATCGGCGGCCGTCGCGCTCGGCAGGCTCAGGTCGTTGCCGAGCTGCTGCGCCATCCAGGCCGCGCGCTGCATCTGGGTGGCGGTGGCCGAGGTGACCGCGCGGAATACGTTCATCTGCCGCTGGTAGCGGTTGCCGTCCTCCATCGCCTGCCCGGCACCGAGGGCCAGTCCGGTCACCGCCGCGACCCCGGTCATGCCGGAGGAACCGCGGCTGAGCGTGGCCATGGCCCGCTCCAGCTGCCGCAGCGAGGTCACGCCATCCCGGCCGGCCGCGCGCAGGCGCGTACGCATCGAACCCGCGCGCGTGGCGATGGTGCTGAGACCCGCGGCAGCGCGGCGCGAGCTGGTGCCGAGCGTGGTGAACTGCCTGGACGTATGTGTGCTGGTGGAGGTGAGTCGGGCGAGCGCGCGATTGGCGGCCGCGGTGCGGTCTGCCAGCGTGCGCGCCTCGCGGGAGGCCGCGCGCAAGCCACGGATCAGGCCGTTGACCTCGGCCCGCATCTGGACCGTCATCACGTACCCGCTCATGCGTCGCCACCGCCGTGCAGCCATACGTGCTCAGCACGAGGTAGCAGCTGGATCTTCACGCCGTACCCGGCGCGGCCGTCCGGGACCTGGTCGCGTTCCTGCTCGATCACCTCGCAGCCGGGGCAGCGAACGGTGTCCGGGACGTACGCGTGCGGATCGCCGCCCTGCTGCGGGTCCCACTCCTCCAGCCGCGTACGACACTCCGGGCACAGGCTGTGCTGCCAGGACCGCCAGGCCAGAGCCTTCGCACGGTCCAGTTCCGACCAACGGCCATCCCCGCCCAGGAAGCGCGAATGGGGGATGCCCCAGCGGTCACAAAGCTCCAGCTCGGCCCGCAGCCGCCCATCCGCGCTCAGCCTTTTCCCACATCGGCCCGGCTGACCTGCTGTACCTGCCAGGCCGCCTCCCACAGCGCGTTCGCATCCGCGGCCGACCACGAGCCGAGCAGTTCCGCGGCCTCCGCCTCGCTCATCCCGTCGACGGAGGAGGCGGCCACCAATGCGGCCGGGAAGGTGTCCGGGTTGAACGCCGCGCCCTCCGCCGCCTGTTCGTCGGTCGGCGGATGCTGGCCGAGCAGCTCCTCCATCACCGGGCGGGGCAGGGCCCGGAAGGTGAGGACGATCGAGGCGGCATCCAGGGCCGCTCGGGCGGCGGCCTGCTGCTCTGCGGTCTCGGTGACGCGTTTCGCGAGGTCTTCGTCGTCGGGGTTGGCGTTGGCCAGGTATCGCGTGCCCTCGGCGGCCTGTTCTGCACGGGCATCGGCCCTGCGCAGCTCGTCGTCGTCACAGATCCGTACGGTGTGCTGCGGCAGCGGACGCTCCCGCAGCCGCTGCATCTTCTCTGCCCACAGATCCTCGGCAGGCTCCGTACCGGCCACCTCACTGGCCGCCGTGATCGGTCACCGCCGCGGCGGCGACGACCGCGATGTCCACGTGCTCGTCGTCCTCGCAGTCCCCGTCCTCGGCTGGCGCCGGGAGCGTCTTCGGGGTGGCCGGCGGGACCGCGACATCCAGCGCGGGCGGCGCGGTGATCGTGTAGGAGACCTGGAACTTCGCCGCCTCATTTCCGGTGCTGTACTGCGCCGACCGCGAGGCGACCTGCACCGGGAAGACATCGACCGACTTCGAGCCCGGCACATCGCCCTTGCGCAGGAACACCACCCAGCCCTTCGCGCCCTTGGGCAGCAGCTGCTCGACCGCGTCGTTGACCTTGTCCTCGTAGAAGGTGAACGACGAATCCTCCGCCTTGTCCTCACCCGGGATGGAGCTGGTGAACGTCGACGCCATGTCCGGCGTCTCGATCGCCTCGTTGGTCAGCGCCCACCCCTCGACGTCAGAGATAGCCTCCGACAGCTCGGTCGCGTTGGGCTCGGACAGCTCCGCGCGCGTCGGACTCTTGGACTCGGCGCTGATCTCCCTCAGCCAGAAGATCTTGGTGATACCGCGCCGCATGAAACGCTGCTGGGACATGGGGGCTGCTCCCGCTTCTGGGGCAGCAACTCGCAGCGAATCACCGCCCCTTTAAGGTCCAGAGGGGACCGCCGGGCCAGCAGGTGGGCCGGGCGTCCGCGAGGACCTCCGCGGTAAGGAGAAGCTCAGGCAGGGCTCACAGTGATCGCGAACCGCTGTACGTAGGTAACGATATCGCCCTGCGAACCGTCAACCGGATCCCCGCCCGCATCGGCAGTCAACTCCCGGTCTACCACTGCCATTCCGAGCACGCCCAGTTCCCAGCACCAGCGCCCGTCCGCGCGATCGACGACCACCGCGCGCACCCGGTCGGCGAGCCACTGCACCTGATCGGCTCGCTCGCCCACGCTCGTGACCTGGTACGTCCACACCGCATCCGCATGCCAGTCCGCGAGCGGCGGCCCAGAGAACTCCCCGGCCAGACTGTCGAGGATCGCGTACGGAAACGCCACAGGCCCACCATCGGCAGCCCGAGGCAGCACCCCCAGCCCACACGGCCGCCCCGTCCCCGCCGCCAGTACCTCGACGAGCGCCCGAGTCAGCGGCAGCCTTGGCAGACTCACCCCAACACCCCCTTCTCCAAGGCATCGAGATAGCCAGGCTCGGTCTGCCGGAAGGCAGGCTCGATATGCGGATACGGCGGCTGCCGATACTGCCGGCCAATCCGGTCCACCCCGACGAACCCGTACTCCAACCGCCGCGACTGCGGCGCCTCCGTGAACACCACCGCCGTCACCCGGCCCCCGCTGACCGTGACCTTCACATCCCACGACGCCCGGTACTGCCCCGTGATGACGTTGGGGCCCGGCCGTCCCGAGGCGTTCCGCTGAATCCGCGCCCGCAACAACATCGCGTGATGCCGCGAGATCGCCCTCGTCCGTGCCCGCACCGCGGGGACCATCCGGGCCAGCGAGGTGGCCAGTGCGATCGGGTCACGGAAGGCGGCAGCGTCGGGATGGGCGTTCGGATGTGGGTTCACCGGCGTCGTCACCGGCGGAGCCTAATGACTCCGCGACTGGGACACCGCCCGTCAATCGACTTCACCGGACCCCGGACGGCATCGCGCACCGAGCAACTGCAATCGAACTATTCGCACCACCACAAAGGAGCTTGAACCAACTCCGGTAACCCGAAAGCGGGAACCTGAGAGCTGGGCATCCCGAGCCGAATCCGCCACCACAAGAAGGTCACCGGCCTGTACGCGGGGCACGCTGAGGGGCAGCATGCCCTGATACGCAGAGTCGAAGGGCAGCTTCGCCATCGCACCGTCCAGTGGTGGTGAGCCGGTCGGCAGTCCGGACAGGAGCACCGCTCCCGCTCCCTCCCAGACCAGTGAGGCCCCGGCCGGGGCGGGAGTCAGCACCCCAGACTCCTCATCGAGCACGTCATCGGCCTCCCCTTGGGGGTCACGCCACAGCTGCAGGGAGTCCTCAAGGAGGTCCTCCACCGCCCGTCGCACTCCGGAGAGATCAAGCCCCACGGGCCCACTCCGCCAACTGCCGCATCACTGCCGCGGTTCCACCACCTGGCACGCTCTCTAGGTCAGCGCGAGCGAGCGCCGCTCTCTCCACCTCGACAGGGTCCATGGCCTCAAGGAACTCGGCGGCTGCAGGGCCGGGCTCCGGCGGTACCCCGATCTGCACGCGGGCCAGCAGATCCAGGACAGCCGGGCGTGCTTTCGCCGACGCGAGCTGCAGCACGACGACAGGCAGCTGGTCGGGCTCCGCGTGCACATCGACGGACGTCACGAGGTCGCTCACGTCGTTCCCGTCCACGACGACCGCGGGAGAGCGGCCGTCCATGGTCATCTGAAACCGGTTCGGCATGGTCATCGGCGGAGCCTAATTCCATGCCCCGAGAGGTCAACAACCTGCGCCCACGCCCCACGCCGCGTACGATCAACTTCCCGCTTTATACGCCGAGTTGTATCCGTCGCGAGCCCATGAAGGTCGATGGCCAATGGCTGACTCCCGCCAGGACGAGCACTCCTCTCTCTATTACGCCGGGATCTGTACCGCCGTGCCTGGAGGACTCCTACTCCTCGTGGCGGGATGGGGAGGAGACATGGTGGGGGTCATCGGCGCTTTCGCGCTCGCTGCGGGCGCGATCCTGTATGCCCTGTCCCCCGAGGGCCGCGCAGCGCAGGCGCGTCACAGTGCGAAGGCTCGGGCCACACAAGCACCACACGTCGTGGCACGAACGAGCGGGGGCGGGGCATCGATTCCGGCGAAGGCCAAGCGACTCCTGCAGCTTGAAGTCTTCGGCAGCAGAGCCTCAGCTCCGGGCCAGGACGCGATCGACATCAAGGGCGCCCGCGCTACGGTCGAGACCTCGGGCTCGGTACACCGCCGGGCGACGGCGACACGCATGACCGCCGGGGCACTTCTTGCAGGGCCGATCGGTGCCGTGATTGCAGGTCTCGCCGTTCAGAAGAAGGTCGACGACCGGCACGTCTTCGTCGTCATCGAGAACCCTGCCGGAGGCCAGCTCCTCCTGGCGGCGGACAAGAAGTCCGAGACCGACATCCGCCGATGGACAGCACAGTTCAATACGTGGGCCGCTGAACTGGGCAATTGAGCGCCCGGGCACACCCAGCCCACCTGCCCCACCACGAAGGCGCCGATCGCCAGGCTCCCTCTCCGCTCATGTCTCTCCAGTGGGCTTCGCCCCGTCAGTCGCGGTCCCGCGCCGGTCCCTCTTTGACGCGGCGACGAGAGAAACGACCTCTCGTGCACAGCCCCAGGACAGAGTGACTCCGGCGCCGCCGTGTCCGTAGTTGTGGATCACGGGGGACGTGTCCGGGCGCTGTTCCCTCTCTACCCGGACTTCCGGCCGCATGGGCCGGGCCCCCGCACGTAGCGCGAGGACCCGTGCACCGGACAGGCGAGGGAAGACGTCGACACACCGCTCGACGATGCCGCCCGCCGCCGCTCCGTCGGCGTTCTGCGGGGCCTCCGCGCGGTCCATGGCAGTGCCGCCAAGCACCACGGTGTCTCCGTGCGGATAGATGCAGAGCAGCTCTGGAGACAGGCCGGTGTCCTCGGAGAAGAACTCCGAGATCCCGGGGTTCTCGACGACCACATTCTGTCCGTGGACGGGACGCAGGTCGATGTCGGCGGCGAGTTCGCGGGCACCCAGGCCGGAACAGTTCACAACGGCGAACGCTTGCAGGACTTCGAGCTCGTCAAGGGTCTTCAACCTGCGCTCTTCGCAGGTTCCGCCCAGCGCCTCGTAGCGGCGAAGGAGGTAGTCCAGATAGCGCGGCATGTCGATCAACGGGACTGTGAATCGGTAGCCCTCGTGGAAGCCGGGCGGCAGCTCATCCGTCGTGCAACGCCGGAAGTCGGGAAGCAGGTCGCTCCACTCCGGCGCGGCCATCGGGTGCCGGGCAGCCTCGACGCCGCTCACCATGCGCACGCCGGTCGCAGGGTCTGAGGCGAGGCGCTGGAAGACGCCCAGCGACACAAGGCTCCACCCCCGCACCTTTACCCACGGCTCGGCCAGATAGGGGCCCCACATCGCCCCCGCCGCCAGCGACGTACGCCCGGGGATCTCCTCCGCCACCAGATGAACGGACAGACCGGCCTCGAGCAGCGCGACTCCCGTCGTCAGGCCGGAGACACCCCCGCCCACGATGACGACCGTCCCCATGTTGCTCATACTCCGAACCTAGCCGCCGTCCGGCCCGGGGCAGAGCCCGCGTGCGCATTCAGTGCCTCCTCCAGTTCCGGAAGGAAGCTCCGGGCATGCGCATTCCGGGCCCTGCGGCGCAGCTCGGCGGCCAGCTCCTGCAGGAGCGCAGCGCTGCGCGGGGAGCGAACCGTCTCCAGGCGCGCCGCAGCCACTCGCCCGACCTCACAGGACCGCTCGAGTTCACCCGACGCGCTGTATCCCAAGGCCAGCCAAGCCCCTTCGAAGAGGGCCCTGCGCTGACTTGGGTGGCCCTTCGCCACCGCGTACGCTCCTGACTCCAGTAGCGCCTGCCCTTGCTTGACGTACTTCCGCCCGAGAGTTCGGCTGCCGTCACGGGATGTGGATCGGCCGAGGCTGATCAGCGAGTAACCAGCCTGGCAGTCCAGGTGGCTGGCCGTGAGGAAGTACATCCACCGGGGATCATCCTCGCCGTCGGACCGTTGTTCGATCAGCTCTCTGGCGGGGTCGCGGGTGCGCTCGAAGTCGCTGGTTCGCCCAGCCGCCGCGTACCCGTGTGCCAGCCGCGACAGGACCGATGCGCGTACGGATGTCGGCCCGCCCTCGCTCGCGCGTCGGGCGGCTTCGCCCAGTGCGACGGCGTCGGCAGGTTGCTGTCTGGTCGCCGCCTGGAAGGACATGTCGGCCAGGATGTGTGCACACAGCGGCCGGTCGTTGATCTGGTGTGCGGCGCGCAGGGCGGTCAGGAAGTATCGCTGCGCGAGTCCGTGATCGGCTGCGTCGAAGGCCATCCACCCCGCGAGTTGCCCCACCTCTGCGAGTGCCCTCAGGAGCCGCACCATGACGGCCTCCTTGATCCCCCCGTCGTGCAGGAGCAGACCCACGGCGCGGAACTGGGCGCCGACATACGGGAGATGACGAGCACCGCCATGCTCATCGTCAAGGCGCTGGAGGAGCGGAAGGTTCTGCTCGACCTGGGTCACGAGCGGATCCCCGGACATGTCGTCCGTCATCCGCGGGCTGAACGAACCGCGACCGGGACTAGCCATACCGTCCAAGTACCTCGCGACCGCGGTCGTCAGCCCAGCCCCCGAGATCGCCAGAAAGCGGCGCCGGTCAACAAGTCCGCCGATCACCCAGTCCTCCACGATGTGCATCAGCCCCTGGTAGGTCCAGGGATGTTCAAGGCTCTCGTCAGCCGGCACGAGCAGCGGCGCGTCGGGAGCCTTGCCCTGCCACAACTGGTTTGCGGAGATCACCCGTCCGAGTGCCTGAGAGAGGACGTACGCGGCCATGGCCGGAAGCGGTGACCTCGGCACGCGTCCGGCGTCGCGCCAGTGGTACGGAGCCGACTCAGCGACTGTGCCCGCTCCGAAGGCTCGGTTCAGTTTGCGGGCGAGCACCTTCGGGTTCCAGCCGAGTTCATCCAGGCAGGCAGCCAGCGCCTCGTTGCGCTCCCTCGGTGCTCTCGGCATGCGACACCGCCTCCCCGTGGATCGTCTCGCAGACGACACGTGCGCGTAGACGACATTCCCAGCCTGCACCACGCCTGATCAACCTGCGTGCAAGTTGACCGAGTTGACCGGTCGGGCGGCTGTCTAGCGCACGGCCGGGCGGGTGTTCTTGGTGACCAAGAGCCATCCCTTCCCACATCCGAGAGGCAGGTCGTGACAGGTCAAAACAGGCGATTGCTAGGCCGCCATCTCCTGACGCAGCTGGTCCAGCCCCTGCGCCGCAGCGCCCTGTACGTCGGGCAGCCGCTCCCCCGCCGTACGCATGATTCGCTGCAGCTGGTGCGGAAGTCTCTGCGCCACGGCTTCGCGCACCGCGGTATCCAGCGACTCAGCGGCCCCGTTCCGGTTCTCTGCGAGCAACCGCACGTGCGCGACGGTCACCAGCTCGATCACGCGCCACTGCGGCGCCACGGTCGTAGCCGGGACCGGGCTGTCCTCGGCCAGCCGTATGGCGATGTGGGTACGCCCCGTCGCGACGAGACCGCGGAGCCTGATCTCATGCAAGGCGTACGGGTTGAAGAGCGAGGTGTGCTCAGCCTCCTCGAGCAGGGCGTCGGTCTCCCGCATCACCGCGTCGAACATCTCCCGGTCCCGCATCGCTCCGGCCGCACGCGCGAGCAGGGGAAGCGCCGCAGCGCGGGCGTCCCGGTCAGGGGCGAGGGCGACGGCGCGGCGCAGGCGCTCGACCGCGGCGCCATGAATGCGGGCTTTTCGCAGTTCGTTGCCGTGCATGCGCAGGACGTACGACGAAAAGCGCGGGTCGTCGAAGTACCGGGCGATCTCCAGGCTCTTGGCCGTCCAGCGGGCGGCGGTGCTCAGGCGTTCCTCCGGCAGTACGTTGCCGAGCGCCACACCGAGTCCGACCCGGGCGCGGCCGAGCAGCCGCAGGACATCGCGTTCTGTGTGGCCGTCCTCGAGGCGGGCTTCCAGCCGGGCGACCAGGGGCCACAGCTCGGCGACGGCCTCGGAGGCGTGACCGGTCTGCCGGGCGATCTCCGCGAGACGGACGGTGGACTCGCCGAACTGCAGCATCGCGCGGTGGTCGGTATCGGCCGGATCGGTGACGCCCAGGATGTGCGGCGGCAGGCAGAGCCGCTCGGCGACGCGGCGCCTCGATGCCACGTCGTCCAAGCTCCGCTTCCGGATTTCAAGCGACGAGATATACGTCTTGTCATAGCCGAGGAGCAGCCCGAGCTGGGTCTGGTTCATGCCGCGTACGGCGCGGTAGAAGCGGAGGATCGCACCAAGGTCGCCAGTGGCCAGGACGCGTTCGGCCTGCGGAGTCGCCCAGTGCCACACGGCATGCTGGGCCGTCGGTCGAGACTGCAAGTCACCCCTGGGCACGGCGGGTTATCCCCGTCCGTACCAGGCGTTGATCGACTGCTTGTAGCCGTCGGGCATCCTCAGCGTGGGCACCTCATCCGCGCCGAACAGCCCGATCTGCTTGTGTTCGTGGCTCAGCGCGGGTTCGGCGTCCGGGGTGAGGACGGTGCAGCCGTACGTGACGATCAGGACGCGACGGTCCGGCATCGTCTCCGGGAGCGGCTGGTAGATCCACACGTCCAGCAGCGGTCCGGCCTTGACGACCCAGCCGGTCTCCTCGGCGAGTTCGCGCTCGACGGCCGACTCGGGGCTTTCGTCGGCGGGTTCGAGACGGCCGCCGGGCAGCTCCCACTCATCACGCTCGTTCTTGAGCAGCAGCACTCTGCCGCGGCCGTCCAGGGCCACGCCCTTGACGGAGACGGGCCAGGTGGGGGGTGTGTACGCCATGACAGTCCTCGTCGTTCGCGGCCGGACCCGGACGTTCGGAACGTAGCACGCAGGCTGCTGGCAGCCGTCCCGGACGGGCGAATTGCCCGAGTCGACAGTCTGTCGCTTTACCGCCGGACGTGCCGGCCCGAACAGTGAGAGCCCCGACCAGCGAAGGAGTCCCGCGATGCGACATGCCTTACAGCACCCCGACGACGTATTCACGCCCCACCGCGTGGAACTCACCTCATCACAGGCAGAAGCCCACATCGCCGTGCGGCTTCGCGATACCGGGCTGGTCACCTTCGACGGGCTGACGTCCCGTACCGCTGTTCTCGCCCTCGCCGCCCGGATCATGAACATCACCCCTCACCGGGACAGCGACACCGACGGGCTGACGACGATCCGCGACACCGGCCGTCACGCCCACCGCCCCGGGTTCGCCGGCCTCGGCAACGGTGAACTCGCCCCGCACACCGAACGGTCGGGCACTCCCACGCCGCCCCGTTTGATGCTGCTGGTGTGCGGCCGCCCTGCCGCGGAGGGCGGCGAGAGCCTGCTGACGGACGGTCGCGCGGTGCACGCCGACTTGAGCACTCACCAGCGCGAGGCGACCGCCGACCTCTCCCGGCCACGTACCGCTTTCTTCGGTGCGGGTGACGGCCACGCCACCCAGGTGTTCACCCTTGCCCAGGACGGCCGGGTGTCGCTGCGGCTGCGTCTGGATGGACTGGCCCGTTGGAGCCCGATCGTGCAACCCCATCTGCCGCGGCTGCGCGCCGCGATCACGCAGCACCAGCTGCGCATTCCGCTTACCGCGGGCCAGGGCTACCTGCTCGACAACGAACGGTGGCTGCACGCACGCACCGCCTTCACCGGCGATCGCCTGTGCTGGCGAGCCCTGGGCGATCCGCGCTTCTCCCTCCCCCGCGGCTTCGCTCCCGAGCCGGTCGCACTCACCTTGCCCATGACCCTGGAGTTCCTGTGAGAACAGCATCCACCGCGTCGCCAGAGAGCACGACCGTGGACGGTGACCATGTCACCAGAGCGCTCTCGTTCAGCATCCGGCCCGACCTCAGCGAGGTCCGCCGGGCACGGACGCTGGTTCACGGCTCGCTGACCGCATGGGGTCTGGAGGTGCTGGCACAGGACATGGCGCTCCTCACTTCCGAGCTCGTCGCCAACAGCGTCCAGCACGTCGGCGGATCCAGCTCCCTCGTGCTCCAGCAGCACGACGGCGCGGTCCTCCTCGAAGTTCGAGACACCTCACCGCGCCCGCCGCGCCTCTGCTGCCGCGACGAGGAGGCCGAAGAGGGCCGCGGCTTACAGCTCGTAGCGGCACTGGCCGAGACATGGGGCTGGCGACCGTACGAGACCGGTAAGGCGACCTGGTGCTTCCTATCCATCCCCCAGCGCCGGGCGTGGGAGGCCACACCATGACTGGTCCTGGCGCCGAAGCCGCCGGTCCCCCGATCGACCGGGAAACGATCCAGAACACCATCGACACAGTCCTTGATCGCTCCGCGTCACGCCTGCCGACCGCGGATGCCCAGCGCCTTGAGCTGCTGCTGCGTGGACACATCGGGCTCCTGATCCCGGAGACACAGGCGTACGCGGACCGCCTCTACAAGGGCGACCGGCGCTGGTACCTCATCCAGACCGGAATCGACGCCGCCCGCAACGACCTTGACGACGCGAGGACCGCCCCCAGCCTGGAGGCGCTTGCCCGCTCCTGCCGCTTCCTGCTCTCCGTCCTCCGTGAGGTCTACGAATCGCAGGGGCTGAGTCGTGACACCGACCGAGACCGCGCTGCTCGATGCGCGCCACAGATGCAAGCACTGCGCCGACCCCACTGACCAGGAGACCGACGTGAACGTGCCCCTGCTCGACCCTGCAGACTTCTCCGAGCCGATCGCGGTCATCACCGGCGGCTGGTCACGAGAACGCGACCGCTCGCTGCTCTCCGGCCGCACCGTGTTGGACTCCCTGAACCGACAAGGCATTAAGACCACCCAGATCGACCTCGAGGAAGCCCACATCACGCTCCTCGAAGACCTCGTCGGCGTCAGCCTGGCCTTCCTCGCGATCGCCGGACGCGGCGCCGAAGACGGAACCCTCCAAGGGCTCTTGGAAACCCTCGGCATCGACTACACCGGCTCCGGGGTACGCGCCTCCGCGCTCGGCATGGACAAGCCGCTCGCTAAGACCATCGTCGCGGCCGCCGGCATCCGCGTCCCCGAGGGAACGGTCGTCGACCCGGCCCGAAGCACATCGGATGAAGCCCAGCGCATCACCGACCAGCTCGGGCTGCCTCTGATCGTGAAGCCCTCCGGCGAGGGTGGTTCGATCGGCCTCCGCCTCGCTCGCGACGGGGACGAACTCGCCACTGCCCTGCATGCCGCTGAGGGCGAGGCCCTGATGGTCGAGCGATTCCATGCCAGCCGACCGGTCAGCGTCGGCGTCCTCGAAGAAGACGGCACACTGCGCGTTCTGCCGCCGCTGGAAGCCGTCACACCAAGCGGGCTCTACACCTACGAGGCCAAGCGCGCACAGGCCGAGTGCCACTACCTATGCCCTGCGCCCCTGCCCTCGCAGACCCTGGACCTCCTACGCCACCAGGCCATCACCGCGCACCGGGCGCTGGGCTGCCACAGCTACAGCCGCCACGACTTCATCATCGACCAGGCCGACGTGCCCCTGTGGCTGGAGGTCAACACGCTTCCGGGGCTGTCCGAGACCGGGAACCTCGCGCAGATGGCACGGGCCTACGGCCTCAGCTACGACCAGCTCATCGCCTTCATCACTCGTGGAGCACACACCGACCGACGCGCCCCCGCCACGGTCACATCCGCGCTGCTTGTGTCCTGATCTCGCCCACCCTGACTTGCGTACGCCCTCGCAAGGGAGCCCGCCCGTGTCGTCCTTCACCGACCTGTCCGCGCAGCACGTGGCCGTCGCGGCTGAACGCCTTCGCGGTATCGCTGTCCCCACACCGATCCTGACCTCGGAGGCCATCGATCGCAGACTCGGACGGCGCGTGCTGATCAAAGCCGAGAACCTCCAGCGCACCGGATCGTTCAAGTTCCGCGGCGCCTACCACGCCCTGCAGCAACTGCCCGATGCACAGCGCGAGCGAGGCGTGATCGGCGCCTCATCCGGCAACCACGCCCTGGCTCTCGCGCTCGGCGCAAAGCTCTTCAAGGTCCCCGTGACCGTGGTCGTCCCCCACGACGCGCCAGACGTGAAGCTCGCCGAGCTGTCATCGCTCGGCGCGAAGGTCGTCACCTACAACCGGGAGACCGAACGCAGGGACGCGATCGTCGCCCAGTACGCCCACGCCCACCACCTGACCGTGGTGCCTTCGGCCGGAGCACCCGACGTGATCGCCGGGGCCGGAACAGTCGCCTGGGAGCTGCTGCGCGCAGACCCCAGCCTGCAAGTGATGTTCGTGCCGGTCGGCGGCGGGGGCCTCGCCGCAGGCGCGGCACTGGCCGCATCCGCCCATCCCGGGCAGGTCCGGGTCATCGGCGTAGAACCGGAGGACGGGGACGACACCCGCCGGTCCCTGGCTGCAGGCCAGCGCGTCATCATCGACACCCCGGAGTCCATCGCTGACGGGCTACGGCACACCACGCCCACCGAGGAGACGTTCCGTATCAATCAGCGGCTTCTCGACGATGTGATCACGGTGCCGGACCAGCTCATCTCCGAGGCGATGGCCCACCTGTGGCGCCACTACCGCACCGTGGCCGAACCCTCCGGCGCCATCGCCTTCGCCGGCATGCTGTCCGCGGCCGCCGCCCGCTGGCTGCCGAACGGCCGCATAGGCGTGGTGCTGTCGGGCGGAAACGTCGACTGGTCCACCTTCCGGCACTTCGCCGGCCTCGCCCTCGACCGAATGGAACTCGGCCGTGCCCTCTCCCGCTCCTTGTCCGGCATGCAGCCCCACGAGGCCACCGGGGCCTCAACTGCATGACGGTGTACCGCTCATCACCCAGTACGCCAGCCCTGACCTGATTGCCCAGATCGCGTACGACAACCTGGCGCCGGACACCGACCCTGCCTGGGCGGTGTCCGGGGCCCCCGATGTGGACACGTACGCGACGTGGTGTCGGCGGATCTGTGGCATGGCCTGCCTGCGCATGATCCTCATGCACCGCGACGGGCACGCCCCACCGCTGTTCGAGCTGCTCGCGGGGGCCCGTAGCTACGGCGCGTACCGCGAAAACGAGGACGGCTCCAGCTCCGGCATGATCTACGCGCCGTTCGCCGACTACGCCAAGACGATCCACCAGCTCGACGCGATCGTCCACCCGCGCCTCAGCCTCGACGAGCTTCTCCAGCTCCTGGAGGCCGGGCGGATGGTCATCGCCTCCGTGCACAAGGAGATCCGCCGCATCGACCGCACCGCACCTGGGCGTGGCGGTCACCTCGTGCTCCTGATCGGCACGGACTCCGAGGGCTGCCTGCACTGGCGCAACCCGTCCGGGCACACACCCGCTGCCCAGAACGCCGCCGAGCCGGTCACCGCCTTCGAGTCGTTCTTCGCCGGGCGCGGCGTCTCCCTCGACCCAGGGTGTTCGCTGCGCGCCGGGCGTGCCCGCGACGCTTCCGTCGTATCCCGTCAGTAGCGTCACAGACCCCACCAGAACAGGAAGAAGACCATGCTGCCCATGTCGCTGCGCGAGATCACCGACGTCGTGAACGGCTCGCTCGCAGATGCCCCCGCCCCAGAGGCTCGTGTCACCGAACCCGCCGCATTCGATTCCCGCAACGTCCCCCGCGGGGGATTGTTCCTTGCGCTGAGCGGCACCCAGGCCGACGGACATGCCTACGCCGCCCAAGCAGTCGCCAATGGAGCCACCGCCGCCCTTACCACCCGCCCGGTCGGCGTGCCGGCCATCGTCGTTCCCGACGTCCTTCACGCCGCCGGGAAGCTTGCCCATCACCTCATCACCCGGCTCCCGCACACGAAGGTCGTCGCCATCACCGGCTCGGCGGGCAAAACAAGCACCAAAGACCTCATCGCCCGGCTCTTGCAGGCGGACGCGCCGACCATCGCGACCTACCAGTCCTTCAACAACGAGATCGGCCTGCCGCTGACGGTCTCACGCGCCGACACCACGACGCGCCACCTGGTGCTCGAGATGGGGGCCCGAGGGATTGGGCACATCCATGACCTGACCCGCATCGCGCGGCCTCACGTCGCGGTCGTCACCAACGTTGGTACCGCGCACGTCGGCGAGTTCGGCGGGCGCGAGAAGATCGCCCAGGCCAAGGGCGAGCTTCCCGAATCCCTGCCGCCCGGCGGGCTCGCCGTCCTCAACCACGACGACCCTCTCGTCCGGGCCATGGCCAACCGCACCCACGCCCGCATCGTCACGTTCGGCCTGGATCCGGCCGCCACTGTTCGCGCCCTCGACGCCCGCCTCAACGACGACGGCCAGCCCTGCTTCACCCTGCACACCCCCGAAGGAGAGGCGCCGATCGCCCTGCACCTCGTAGGGGAACACCACGTCCACAACGCCCTGGCCGCGGCCGCCGTCGCCCGCGAAGCCGGTCTGCCCGTCGAGCGGATCGCGGAACTCCTCAACTCGGCCAAGGCACAGTCTCGCTGGCGGATGGAGACTCACCTCCGCGACGACGGCGTCACGGTGATCAACGACGCTTACAACGCCAACCCGGACTCCATGCGGGTCTCTCTCGAGGCCCTCGCCCGCATCGGCCGAGGCAAGAACAAGCGGGCTATCGCCGTACTGGGGCAGATGAACGAACTCGGTGATGCCTCCCGCACTGCTCACGAAGGCGTCGGACGCATCGCCGCCCAGCTCGGCCTGGACGAACTCATCACCGTCGGAGGGGACGAGGCCCAATGGATGCAGAAAGCCGCTGCCGAGGCCGGAGCGATCACAGCGCACCACGTGCCCGACCCGGACGCCGCCCTGCATTTGCTGAACTCCATCCTGCGCCCCGGGGACGTTGTCCTGATCAAGGCGTCACGTGGGGTCCAGCTGCAGCAGCTCGCTCAGGCGCTGCTGCCGCCGGACCCCGATGGGGACCTGCCAGCCGTTTAGGCTGCGGCCGCAGCAGCCCGTGCCATCTTCGTCACCAGGTCGGCAGTCAGGTGCGCGCCGTACTCGGTGAGGTCTCCGGTGCCGATCAGCACGATGACGTCCCCGGGCTCAGCCGCTTCGGCTACTGCCTGCACGGCGGCCGCCCGGTCGGGCTCCACGGTCCGCACCGCGCCGCCGCCGTCGATCACTCCGGCTGCCAGCTCCTGGAGCGTGGCGGGCACCAGCGCCGAAGGGTTGTCGGTGATCACGACTTCGTCGGCCGCCGCCAGGGCCTGGCCGAAGTCACCGCAGAACGCGGCGAGTCGGGACTGGGCCGGGGGCTGGAAGACCGTCAGGACGCGGCCGGTCCCCGCCAAGGACTGGGCGGCGACCAGGTCAGCGGTGATCTCAGTCGGGTGGTGGGCGTAGGAGTCGTACACCCGCACCTGCGCCTGGGCGCCCTCCACCGGGCTGAAGCGCCGCTTGACCCCGCCGAACGCCGTCAGCTCGCGCACCACGGCCGCGACATCCAGGCCGAGCACATGGGCGGCGGCCACAGCGGCGGCCGCGTTGTGGAGCTGGTGCACGCCCGGAATGCTCAGCGCGAGGGCATACGCGATGCCGTTTGGGCCGTGAAGGGTGGCGGTGCTGGTGCCGTTCGCGGTGCGCACTGCGCTCAACCGCCACGCCGCATCCTCGGCCTGGCCGAAGGTCACCAACCGTGGCGGCTCCTCCATTCCCCTGACCCGGGCGGCGAGTTCACGGCTGGCGGGGTCGTCGGCGTTGAGGATCGCGATGCCGTCCACCCGCAGCCCTTGCAGGAACCTCTCGTACGCGTCGATGTGCTCGGACAGACCGGAGTACGTCTCGGGGTGGTCGTGCTCGATGCGCGTGATCACCGCGACGTTCACGCTCACGTCGTAGAAACTGCGGTCGGACTCGTCGACCTCGGCGACGAACAGGCCGCCCCTGCCGAGCCGGGCCCCGCTGGCCGGCCCGGCCAGCTCACCGCCGACCGCGTACGTGGGGTCATACCCGGCACCGGACAGCGAGGTGCCGAGCATCCCGGTCGTGCTGGACTTGCCATGCGTACCGGTCACCGCGACCGCCGTCCGGCCGACCATCAGGGCGTCCAGCACGGTGGAGCGGTGCACCAGCGGAAGGCCGCGCCGACGCGCGGCCGTCACCTCGGGGTTCTCCTCGCCGACCGCCTGCGTGAACACCACCGCGGTCGCGTCGACCGGTACCTGCTCGGCGGCATGCCCGATGTGCACCCGCACGCCGAGCTCGGACAGCGCGCGGATCGCGGCACTCTCCTTGATGTCGCTGCCGGACACCGTGTGTCCCATCTCGGCGCACAGACGCGCCAACGTCTGCATGCCCTGGCCGCCGATGCCGACGAAGTGCACGCGCCGGAGATCGGGCACCCCGGACAGCACGGTAGGGGTGATCTTCGGGATTGCCGTCTCAGCCATGAGAGTCCTCCTCCAGGCGGCCACGGGCCACCACAACCGGCCGGCGCCCCACAGCGAGCGCCGCCCCGCCAACGTCTCGGCCCCGCCGTCACCGCCGCTACCGCCTGCGGTGTTGCGAACACGACCGCAACACCCGCCCGCCCCCCACAAAGGAGCCGGCATGACGCAGAGCCCGAACTTCCCGCTTGCACACGCCATCACCCGCACCGGATGGAGCCACGGGGAGACCGCCCGGCGCCTCAACGCCTACGCCCTCGAGCGCAACATCACCGGCATCGCCGTCGACGCCTCTCGCATAGGCCGCTGGCTGCGTGACGGGGAGCGACCCCGCTCCCCTGTCCCGGAACTGCTGGCCGCGCTTCTCAGCAAGCACCTCGGCGAGCACATGACCCCGGCCGATCTCGCGCTCGGGCCTCTCGTCGACCTTCGCCTACGGCTCGATGCCGCCGATCACGAAGCACTGGTACGGCGCGCCACCCGCGCACGTCTCAGCCCCGAGCAATACGCGCGCGTCCTGATCCAGCGTGCCGTCGCATCAGCGAACTCTTCTGGTTCCACAACGCCACGGCAGAAAGGAATATCCGCCCCACCGGCATGACCGATTTCCGGGCTGAGCGCAATCCCCGAATCGGGTATCCAACCCCACTCGGGTGGTTCGAAAACTAGATCACGACCGCCCCTCCCCGCCCTGAAGGGCCCGTCCCGCCTGTTCGAACTTTCGATCGGCAAATAGCCCCTGCGACACCGTTACGCACCCCCGATCGGCCCCGTTCTCCGAGCACCTGTCCGGATCGACGTCGACTGAGGAGCCCACATGGAACCCCATACCAACGTCGTTGGTGTTCATCTCGTGTTCGAAAAGGACGGCTTCGTGCTCCTCGGACGGCGCGCCCTGGAGGGCATGGAAGCCGGCCGTTTCTACACCCCGATGGGGTGGGCCTCATGAGCCAGGGCAAGGCCCTCCCGGATGAACTGCTCGCCTGGGCCGAGCGGATCGTCACCACGGTGGATGACGTACGAGATGTGTCGCACGATCGTCCTAACTCTCGGGTATGGCGGCTCACGTGCGGCTCACGTCTCGTCTATCTGAAGGCTTCACCGACCCCGAAGTTCTTCGCTCGCGAGACGCGGGCCTACCGGCACGCAGCCCCCGCCCTGCCCCCAGGGGAAGTCCCGCACCTCCTGGAGACAAACGCGCAGCACCTCGCGCTGCTGCTGACCGCCGTGCCCGGCCGGGCTGTCAAGACACTCTCGCTCTCGCCGACCACGCACCGTGAGGTGCACCGTCAGGCCGGTGCCTGGCTGCGCCGCTTCCACGGCGCCCATGATCTGGCCCCGCAAGACCACGCCGAGGCGGAAGCCGAATTCGCACGCGCCACCCAGGGCGCGGAGACACACCTGGAACGCGCCGGAGACCTGATCGGCGAACAAGAACAGAAGCTCGTGCGCCGCCATGCCGCCCAGCTGGAACTACTGGAGGCATTGCCTATCGGCTTCGTCCACGGCGACTTCCAAGAGCGCAATTGGCTGTGGGACGACCAGACCGGTCGCCTTGCAGTGATCGACCTGGAGAGAGCCCGGCCGCACGCCGCCGTGCACGACATCGTCCGCCTCGCCTGCGGACCGTGGCTGGAGCGGAGTGATCTACGCACGGCTTTCCTCGACGGCTTCGGCCGCTCTCTGACGAAGACCGAGGAGATCGCGCTCAAGTGCCTGGCCGCGCTGGATGCGGCAAGCGCCATCTCCTGGGGCGTACCGAACAAGGACCACGAGGTCGTCGAACGTGGCCGGCGCACTCTGGACAGTCTCATGAGGGGGGACTTCGCATGACCGAGATCAGCGACCGCTACCGCAGCATCGTGGATGTGCTGATGCTGCTGCATCGCGACGACGGCCGGGTACTGGTGCTGCGCCGGGCGGCCGACACCCACGCCGAGGGCGCGCTGGTGGTCGTCGGCGGGCACTTGGAGAGCGGCGAGCCGGCCGACGCCGGCGCCCGACGAGAGGCGCAGGAAGAGGTAGGCGTCATCGTCGAGCCGCACGACACGGAGTTCTGCGGGCTCATGCACTACTTCAGCGGGGACACTGGCGGCCGTATCGGGGCAGTGTTCACCGCACAGCGCTGGCACGGGCAGCCCCGCAACATGGAGCCGGACAAGCACACCGCCCTGGTGTGGGTGGAGCCCGGTCATCCGCCTGCCGACTGCCACCCCTACAGCGCCGCCGTCCTGCGGGCGCTCGCCACCGGCCAGCTGTACGCGAACATCAACTGGCCTGCCGATCTCCCGGGGGAAGCAGCGTGATCAACCACACCCGTCGCTGGGGCGCCGAGACGACCGACCAGACCGCTCCCGACACCCCACCAATGCCGCCACCTGCGGATTTCAGCTTCGAGGGCCACCACGGCAAGAACCCGCTGGGCGATGCGTCCTTCAAAGCGATGTGCGCCCGGCTGCCCTCAGTGCTGCAGCAAACCGCCCGAATGGCGTGGGCCATCGACCGCCGGGCCGTCATAGTGCTGTTGGGCTGTCAGCTGTTGACCGGCATCGCAGCCGCCATCCTGCTGGCCTTCACTGCCCGCGCCATGCAGCCCATCCTCGGCGCCGGCCCTGTCGCGGAGCGGCTGCAAACGGCATTGCCCGCACTGCTCGTCGTGTCCGCCGCGGCCGCCGCTGGGCGGATCTCCACCGCCGTGTCCTCCTACGCGGACGGGCGGATCACCCCACGGCTGACCACCGCCGCCGACACCGCGCTCGTTGAGGCCGTGTGCCGGGTGGAGGCCACGGCCTACGCGGAGGATGGCTTCGCCGACCGGCAGGAGGCCGCAGAGATGGGCGTGGTCCGCTCGCACTTGATGGTGCAGGACGCGACGCGCTTCACCACCTCCTTGGTCCGCATGGTCACCGCCACCGGCGTGCTCTCCGTCCTTCACATGGCGATGCTGCCCCTGCTCCTCCTCGCCGTCGTCCCGGCCGGGATCGGGGCGGTGCTCTCCGCCCGGGTCACCTACGAGACCCACTACGCCAACGTCGGCGACCGCAACGTGCGCCACATGATGCGCTGGTGGTCCACCACGCCGAAATACACGGATGAGGTCCGCGCGAACGGAATGACCGCCTACCTGCTGTATTGGTACCGGACGGTCTCAGAACGCATCGACGAGCGCACCCTGACCGTCGCGCCCCGGATGCTCCGCATCGTCCTGGCCAGCTCGGCGCTCGGTGGTGTCTTCCTCGTCGCGACCTGGGCCGCGCTGGCTTGGCTGGCGATCACCGGGCGCGTGGATCTCGCCATTGCCGCAACCGCCGTCGTAGCGGTGCAGACCACCCTGGCCGCACTGAGCCAGGTTGTCATCTACGGAGCGGCCATGTTCCACACATCTCTGTACCTCGCGGACATGCGAGCGTTCCTCGATCTTGCCAACGAACGCACGCCGCAACGTGGCGAGTTGACCGTGTCCGCGCCAGTGGAGGAAATCCGGCTGGACGAAGTGGTGTACCAGTACCCAGGCAAGGAGAGCCCCGCTGTCGACAACGTCTCCCTCACTCTGCGGCGGGGCGAGATCCTGGCGATCGTCGGAGAAAACGGATCCGGAAAATCCACACTGACGCGGCTAATTACCGCAATCTATCTCCCCGACAAGGGGCGAGTGGCCTGGGACGGCCTCGACCTCGCTGCCGTCGACCCCAACAGCATCTGGGCGCACACCGGCCTGGTGCCCCAGAACTTCGCCCAATGGCCGCTGCGCGCACGGGAGAACGTCACCCTCGGCCAGCCCCGCACGCACGACGACCATCCGGTGTGGGAGGCGATCGACGCGGTCGGCATGCGCACTGCGATCCAGGAACTCCCACATGGTCTGGACACCCTGCTGGCTCGCGAGTTGTTCGGGGGTACCGAGCTTTCCGGCGGGCAGTGGCAGCGCCTGGCCTGCGCCCGCGCCCTGTACCGGCGGCCCGCTCTTCTGATCCTGGATGAGCCGACCTCCCAGATGGACGCTCGGGGCGAGCACGCAATCCTCGAGGAGATCAAGGCGATCGCCGCCGACCGCATCACCATCGTGATCACCCACCAGCTGGAGAACACCCGAGTCGCAGATCGGATCGTCGTCATGGAACACGGCCGGATCGCCGAACAGGGACGCTACGAGGACCTGGCCAGGGCTCACGGCCTCTTCGCGGAACTCCTCACCCTCTCCAAAGACCGCTGACCACCGGTGCCGCACCTCTAGGATCCGCGGCTTCGTTGGCAATGAAGGCGGTTCGTTAGCAGTGGATCAGCAAATCCGCGACTGCCTGAGCAACGGTGACGGTCAGTGGTGATCTGCTGGGGAGCACTTCCGAGTCCAGCTCCCCGGACACCGCACACGCCGGCAGCCGCCATCAGCCTGGGCACCCCCGCACTACGCTCCACCAGCGGGCCGCGCGCGTCATCGAGACGGCTGCCAGCTTCCAGGTCATCAACCATCGCCACCGCCCATCACAGCCACGAAAGCCGGTCAGGGCGTTGAGGCGAAGCGGCTGTTCACACTCCTCGACGAGCGGTAGCCCCTTCGCCCTGCTTGCTGAGGGTCAGCCATAGGCGGCCGCCCCGACATCCTCCATGACGAGGTCCGGGAGGATGGCCAGCCCCAAATCCCGAAGGGCGACGTTTGGGCTGGCGATCTTCTCCGCAACGCGTGGCAGCCACAAGGACAGTCGGTTCAGCGCTGCCTCCAAACGGTCTTGGTCTCCGCTGAGAAGCGCTGCCATCAGAGCCGCTACGTCGGCACGACCGGTGCCCATCGGGGCGGGCAGTTCTTCCAGCCTGGACAGCATGTGGGAGGCACGTCGGTCACAGACCGCAGTAAGGGCGGCGAGAACGAACCGGGCAGCGTCACTCTCCGCCTCCCAGCGAGACAGCAGGCGCGGCAGTTCGTGGCCGATGGCTTTCCGTGTCAGGTAGTCGGCGGCAGACTCCTGCCATGCGCCGCCGAGGGCGGCGATGCGGTCGGTCAGAGAGACGGCCGCCGCGGGCCCGCTGGCAGCGAGCCGCAGCAGATCACCGAGCAGGATCACCTGAGTGCCGGCGGGAACGCTGTCGTCGCAGACCAGCTCGGCCAGGAACGGAACGGCCTCGACCGTACCGTCGGTGCAAGTGCCCTGGTGGGCAACGGCGTCCGCCAGATCTCCCAGGAACTCGCCCGTGGTCTCGTACGGCTCGCCGAAGGCGAACTCCTCGCCGAGCAGCCACCCCACTGCATCCGGAGCATCCTCCGCGCTGCCGTACATCCGCTCGGCGGCCGCCACCACCGCCCGGACCACCGCCGTCGGCTCACCCGCCCCGGCGCAAGACCACGGCGGACCGGCCGGAGGCCGCGCTGGTTCCGTGGGCAGGGCGTTGGGGAGGAGCACCTCGGCCGCTACCTGTTCGTGCACCAGGCCGTCCCTCGTAAAGACCCGCTCAAGGGTCTCCGCGTGCCCCTCGCTGCAGCCCTGCTGGAAACCACCATGTGCACGGGCAACGCGGGCCACCCGTACCCGTTCACTGCGGAAGAAGGGCTCAAGAGCCATTCGGTCGTGACCGCTGTAGACGGCCAGCGAAAAGACCTGCCACCAGCCTTCCAGCTCGGGATCCATCGACGGTCTGCCGTACCAGAAGTTCGACGGAACGTACCGGAAGTGATCGTGAACCCGCACCGCAGTCAGACGGTGCCCCCAGCCGGCCAGCTCGACTGCGGCAGCCCTTGCCGCATCCTCGGTGGGCAGACACAGCGTGTACTGAACACCCCAGGTGGGTGGTCTGGCGGCCATCAGCTGCACTGCCAGGTGAACATCGCCCGGTCGAAACGCCGCTCGGCCAGATCCTGCGGACGGATCAGCCAGTACAAGGCCCCGCAGTCACCCCACATCATGTCCGCGGCGTCCTCGCTGTCGAACTGAGCCAGGAGCACCCAGCTGCCCGCCTCGTCGGACAGTCGAGGGTCGTCCCAGGACGCCGCTCCGTCGAGGACCGCTTCCGCTATCTCTATCTCCACTGGATTCTGAATCGAGTGCGCATGGCCGCCGATCTGGTGGCCCACGGCGTCGTCGAACTCCCACAGCGCGTCGAGGAACTCCTGAGCACACACCGGGTGGTCGTACCGCTGCCCGAGCGGAGTACCCGGCGCAAAGGTCTCGCGGATCTGTGGATGCCAAGGCTCGGCCGCCGTCATCTCCACCCGCGCGGCCAGCGGCACCAGCGGGTACGGCTTGAGTTCCCCGGGTGTGTCACGCTCCGACACTTGCCCTCCGGCCGGTACGTAGAGCACGCGGGCGCCCGCCCAGCTCTCCTGGTCCTCGGCCAGGACAAGAGTCTCGCCGTCATCCAGCTGGCCGTCGAAGTAGAAGAAGAGCAGCATCCCGTCGCTCGGGAGCTCGATGTCCAGAGCATCGACGGGCAGCGCCGCGCAGTCGATCGAAGCGATGAACGCGAGTGGCCCGTGCCCCTCCCATCTCGGCCAGTCCGTAGCGGCTGGAAGCTTCGGCAGACCACCGAGCTGCCCGACCCGCTTGTCCGAGCCTGCGGCAGCGTCAAGGCGCACACCGGGGCGCAGCAGACCAAGCCATTGCTCGGCTGTGTCAGGAGACAGATGCCGCAGAGCAAGGACGCGCAGGGCATCGGAGGATCCATGTGTCATGCGCTCGATCATGCCCGGCGCCACTGACAGTCCGCCCAGCAGTCGCTCCCCACTGGGAAATGATCAACCTGGGTGGGAAATGATCTCTACGCGCTCGCAGGCTCGCGGCCAGGACGCACCGGTTCCCGGACAGCAAGCGCGCTCTAGTGGGCCTGCTACAGCGGTGGGGCGCTGGACTGGCGGCCAACCGCACTGAGCGGCGCATGGCGGTGCGGCTGTCGCAGGAGCGGCTGCGGGTGGTCGGCGAGGACGAGGCGCCCAAGGACGAGAAGGACGAGGTCGCATCGCTGCCGTCGGTCCGGCGCCTTGCCGCCTTGAGTACAACGCCCCGCAGCTGGTCGCTCTGCACGAGGACCTGGCGGAGATCGTCGAGTCCAACCGGCACGACGGGGACAAGACAGCCCTCGGCCGCGGTCCGCAGCGCCGCGCTCAAACCGCCGAGACCAGCGCCAGCGCCTCGTTCAAGTTGTGCTCGGCGACTCCCTGCATGAACGCCCGGTCAGGGAAGTCCCCCTCAAGCAGCCGGAGCGGACCCGCCGTCAGTGACAGCCGCTGAGCGAGCATATAGAGCGCGAGTCGGTCTTCGTCGAGGCCACCCACCGCCAACCGCCGGTAGTGGCTGTCGGGATGGCGGATCCGCAGGAACACGTGCTCCCACTCGACATCGAAGTACATCAGATCCTCGATGTCGATCAGAACCGGATTGCCATCCCGGTCCACCAGCACGTGGTCCAACCCCAGCTCGCCATGAACGACCGAGTACTCGGCACGCGGCCGCACCGCTGCGGCGAGCTCTCGCAGCCGCTCCTCCAGCCGGCCGCGGGCACCAGCAACCCTGCGGTCGCGCGAAGCCGCCTCGGCGAGATTACGCAGCGCGAAGTCGAGCACGGCGCCCTCGCAGGACCTCCCCCGCGACGTTCCGCCTCCGTCGATCAGAGCTACCTTGCCGAAAGATGGCGCCCGGTGACTTCGCATCGCTGTCAGTGCATCGGCAAGACGCGCCATCGTCGGCTCTGCGGCGCGCGGGTCACGGTTGAGCAGGTCCATCAGGTCCTCGCCGGGGAAGTCCTCCACGATCGCGAGGTCGGCCGGGTAGTGGGTGCGGTCGCGGTCGACCAGATGGACCTGAGGAACCCGAAGGCCCAGAGAGCCCAACCGCGCGTGGGCGGCCTCGAACAGGTCGAGCCCGACACCGGGCGAGAACGGATCGGTGAGGTCGTCGTCGCCCTCGGTCGCTGGCCAGTAGTTCTCCGACCTCTCCCACAGATAGGCGATCGCCGTCGCAGCGTCGTCCATCGTCAGACGGTAGACGCCCTTCTTGCTGCCGCCCGCGAGCCGCTCGACCACCTCCAGCCGCCGCCCGCCACCCAGCGCAGCCCGCGCCGCCCCCGCCAACTGGTCTCGCGTCACTTTCCGAGGTGCCACGTCCACAACCCGCCTTTCCGGTTCAACAACTGGGGCACCCTACGCGGGCCACCGCTCAACGCCGAACGATTTTGTTCCGAAGCGTCACCCCTCGACCCCGCACGCTTCAGGAAGCGGCTCCCAGGCATCCGAGGCGGCAATCGACGTCCTCTGGAGGTTTCTGCCGAAGGTCACGAGCATCGGCTGTGAGGACATGATCTACTGCCGCCCATGCCGCTGCTGATGCTCGACCTCGACAACACCCTGGTCGACCGCGACGCCGCCTTCCGAGACGCGGCGATCGCCTTCCTGGCCGAGCACGCACTGCCGGAAGACGACCTCGCATGGCTGATGTCCCTCGACGCCAGCGGCTACACGCCGCGACAGGCTGTCGCCCACGCCATGACCAGCCGCTACGGCTCCGCCGTTCGCGACAGCGCCGTCCGGGCCTTTCTCGACCATGGCGCCGCCGATCGCGTCGTCCTGCCTGACACCACCCGCGAAGCACTCGGCAAGGCGATCGCCGATGGCTGGACCTGCGCGATCGTCACCAACGGCCGCGTCGCGCAACAGGAAACGAAGATCAGGAAGACCGGACTGGATCGGATCGTCCACGGCTGGGTGATCTCAGAGGCCATCGGCCACAAGAAACCCGCACCGGAGATCTTCCACGCGGCAGCGGCCGCCACCGACGCCTCCCTTCCCGGCGCCTGGGTGATCGGTGACTCACCGCACGCCGACATCGGCGGCGCGACGAGCATCGGCGCACACAGCGTCTGGGTGTCGGGCAGTCGGCCATGGACGGAAGCGGCATACCGGCCCACCCACACCACCGACGACGCCGCATCCGCCATCAACTACGCTACCGACACCGCCAGATGACAACACAGGACCAAGCACCGGCCGCGTCTCACCGAGCGTGACACCCGAAGACGTCGCTCAGCCGCCGATTGCGCACCAACCGCCGACAGCCCCACGCCCCCGCACTGCGCACGTCGGCAACACCGCAGGCCAATGGCCCGCCGCTGCTGACTAATCCGCGGACCCTACAGCACCATTCCGCCGCCTGCCCAGGAGTACGAACACGGTGAACAGCCACGACATCAACACGGCGAGCTGGATGACCTACGGCGACCACCACCTGACGCACGGGACAGAAATCGCAGAAGTGGACCAGATCCACTGGGGGTTTTGGAACACCGGCCCGGGCAGCGAGGTCCTGGGCTGTGTGGCGGGACGGCGCGTTCTGGACCTCTGCTCCGGCCTGGGCCGCCACGCGGCCCACCTCGCGCGCGACCACACCGCCCTCGTTGACGCGATCGAGTCCTCACCCACCCAGCACCAGCGGGCCCTCGCCCGCTACGCCAGCCTGGACAACCTGCGACTGGTCCGGTCCGACGCCGTCGACTTCCTCAAGGCGGTCGACTCCCCTTACGACGTCATCTACTCGCGGCACGGAATGGGCTACCTCGACCCGCATGCGGTGCTGCCCGTGCTCGCGCGGGCCATCCGGCCCGGCGGAAAGCTCGTCTTCTCGGTCATCCACACCACCAAGACCGGCGCGGCGCCCTCGACCTGCGTCGAGCCGAGGACCGAGGAACTCCCGCTGGGCACGGAGCGCAATCTGCCCGTACGGATGTGGATCCTCAGCGCGGAGCTGTGGGAGGACCTGCTTGTCGACAGCGGTTTCATCGTCGAGAAGATCGATGTGCTGGATGCGCCGGAGTCTCATAATCCGGTCTCCTGCCGCCTCTTCCACGCGCGCCGTACTGATCCGGTGCGTACGGCATGCATCACCAGCCGCCCGCGCAGTACTCGGGCCCCGAAGCCTCATGCGGCCCTTGGGGTGGGGGCCATCGTTCACGGGCCGCAGGGCCTACTCCTTGGCCAACACCGGCTGGGCACTTGGGATCTGCCGGGCGGGTCCGTCGAGCCCGGGGAAAGCCTGCACGCGGCGGTCGTGCGAGAGCTGGCCGAGGAAGCCGGGCTCGTCGCCCGTCCCGAGGACGTCGTCCTGCTGGGCTCCCTGCTCGACCACGTCCAGGACGTTGTCCGTACGACGGTCGCCGCCCAGGTCACAGCCTGGCAGGGCACCCCCGTCACCCGCGAGGCGACCATCGGCAACTGGCGGTGGTGGTCGCTCGGCGCCCTGCCGGACGGGCTGTTCGAGTGCTCGGCCCAGATCCTGACAGCCTGGCGCCCCGACCTGCCGATCAACCACCCGCCCGCCCACTACACCCCCTACGCCCCCGCCCAGGCGCTCGCCGGGAGCAAGCGCTCCGCCCTCAACGGCAACCGCCGTACTTCCGACTGACCGCCTTCATCCGCCCGGCGAGTCCATGACCGTAAGGACAACGGCGATGTCTTCGGCCTGATCAGGCATGGCTCGTACATCGATCTCGCTGTTGCTCTAGTTCCTGGCGACCGCCGATGGCGAGCTGGCCACATCGGAGGAAGCGACGTACTGCGCTACCCCGTCGCCGAACGACCAGTCAATCGACTCGTTCTCGGTCACGGTGACGAACATGTTCCGCGGCTCGGTTCCCGCGTACTCGTGGGCGAGCTCGGCGATCCGCCAGTACAGCGCCTGCTTCTGCGCGGGCGTGCGCCCGGAGCGCATCGTGATCGCGACAAACACGATGCCGTCATCACGGTGCACACCGAGGTAATTGTCGTAGCGCAGGGTGCTGTTGGTGCCGTCATGACTGACCAGGACTTGGAACCGGTCGTCGGGTGGGAAGCCAATCGTCTCGACCAAGGCGTCGTGCACGGCGCGGCCGAGCGCGTCGAGCCGATCACTGTCGGCCCTCAACGCGTCAATACGAACAAATGGCATGTCGGCGGTTCTCCTTCCAGAGCGCCTGGATCAATGACTCGTCACCGGTGAGTTCGCTCCTGGATCGCCTTCGGGCTCGCGGCCACGTAGCCGCGCCCCCAAAGCAACTTACGGATGCTCTTGACGAGTCGTTCCGTCGTGTCCATGACCGCGGGTGATCGTACATACCAGTAGGTACAATCGCCACTCCACCGCGCCCTCGTCACGTAAGGAACGAACCTGTCCCCGCGACCCGCAGCGGACATGCCGCGGAGCCGGGAAGCGTGGGTGTCCTCAACGGCACGGCACACGTGGCGTATCAGCAAGTAGCTACGTTGGTGCGCATGGCGCCCGACGAAAAGCCCATGCACACCGACCAGTTACTCACCGCGCTGGCTCCCTGGGGCTGCAGGTGGACTCGACTGAGAGACTCGTCGGCGCTCGGCTGCTTATGCAAGGGTGCGGTCATGACTATGACACCGGATGGGCGCCCTATCCCGCCCGCGCATGCCGATGAGCGCGCCATGCTGGAAGCTTGGCTGGACTTTCACCGTGCCACTCTCGTCCTCAAGTGCTCCGGCCTTAAAGGTGATCAATTACGTCTGGCCTCGGCGGCGCCCTCGTCGATGACGCTGTTGGGCCTCGTCCAGCACATGGCAGAGGTTGAACGCAACTGGTTCCAGCGTGTGTTCGCAGGCCAGGACGTGCCAGCGGTCTTCGGGGAGAGCAATGCCGACGGCTTTGCTCTTCAGCCCGACCGAGGACTCGACGAGGTGATGGCTGTCTGGCAGGCGGAAATCGCTCGAGGTCGCGAGCTCATCGCCGCCGCATCGCTGGACGACTCCGGCCACCTGTCTGAACAGGAAGCCGGCCATGTAGGCGGTGATGGGGTCTCACTGCGCTGGATCATGGTTCACATGATCGAAGAATACGCGCGACACAACGGTCATGCCGATGTGCTTCGAGAAAGCATTGACGGGGTCACAGGGGCGTGAGACGCGTCAGCACGGATGGGCGACTGCGCGAAACCCTCACTGTTCCTGCCGGGCGGGGAGGGCGATAGGCGATCGCCTCCCACCGGGTGACCGACCTGCGCAGCCCGGCGCGTCAGAGCGCCTCCCACGGCACGGACGCGTACACGTCCGCCACCGTCCCCATCAGCTTCTCGTCGACCATGAACTCCGTGGCGTCGATCCGCCGTACGGGAGCGATGCCCTGCGAGTTCATCACGAAGGCGGACGGGTACGAGGCCAGATCGCCGAGGCGTACGGGAGCGCGCCGCGAGCGCAGTCCCGCGTCACCGAGCCGCGGCTCGAGCAGCTGCAGCGTGATGCCCGCCAGGCAGTGCGCGTCGGGCCACACGACATCCGATCCGTCGTAGAAGGGGGTGTTCGCGACGGCGCCCTCGCTGACGGTGCCGTCGGGGCCGATCAGCAGCGCGTCGTCGAAGCCCGCCCGGCGGGCGAGGCGCCCACCGCCGCACGCGCGACCTCACCCCTCTCCCTCAAGCCCTGACCGCGCCAGCAGGAGCAAATCGAGGAGGCGGCCCAGATCCCGTTCACCGAGGTCGCCACCGGCCACCGCCGCCAGCGCGACCAAGGCTTCCCGCAGACGTTCCGTCACGATCGACACGTCCACCCGGTTTCTCCTGGCCAGTCGCCGGGCCACGGCCAGCGCACGCGGCGAGCCCATCAGCCGACGTACCGCCTCCGGCACCTCCGACTCGTCCGGGCCTCCGTTGTCACCGCGCAGGCCGATCTCCAGACGAGTGCCGAGCGCGGCGGCCAGCTGCTGCAGCGCCGACAGCGTCGGATTGCCCCGGCCGTTCTCCAGATTCGCGATGTACGGCACCGACAAGCTGGCGTCCACCGCCACCGACGCAATCGTCCGCCCAGCCTCCTGGCGCCGCGCCCGCAGCTCCCGGCCAAGTTGCACCCCGTCCACGCCAACCTCGCCCATTATCTCTGTAGAATAATATTTTCGAGAAGTATTCTACAGAGACACATTGCCCGGCGTGAACCTCTCCGTGCTGAAGAACCGCGGTTTCCGCCACCTCTGGACCAGCGGCATCGTCTCCGGACTCGGCTCGTGGCTGCTCGTCGTAGCCCTCCCCGTCCACGTCTTCCAGCTCACCGGTTCCCCGGCCGCGACCGGACTCGCCCTGGCGCTGGAGGCCCTGCCGGCGCTGCTGGTAGGCCCTTGGGCCGGCGCGCTCCTGGACCGCTGGAACCCGGCCCGCGCCATGTGGTTAGCCGACCTCGCCGCCGCCGGGAGCGTCGCCCTGATCCTGCTCGTGGACAGCCCGGACCACGTCTGGCTGCTCTACTTGGCCATCCTCGGCGAGAACCTGGCGACCACGGTCTTCCGACCGGCTGCCCGCGCACTGACGCCCGCCGTCGTCGGCACTGGGCCCCAACTCACCGCGGCGAACGCGCTCAACGCCGTCTCCGGCAGCGTGCTCCGCCTGGCGGCCCCTCCCCTCGGCACCCTATTACTGGCAGGGCCCGGCATCACCTGGGTGCTGCTCATCGACGTCGCCAGCTATCTGGCATCGGCGAGCCTGATCGCGCGGGTGGGACGCCACCTCACCATCCCCAATGCACCACCCCAGGATGAGCGGAACACACCGGCCGGCCTACGCGCCGGTCTCGCCCACGTCGCCCGCTCTCCACTACTGCGTGGTCCACTGATCGGCAACGGCGTGTTCCTGACCGCGAACGCGGCCCTGACCGCACTCCTCGTCCCGTTCGTCGCCGGCCCCCTGAACGCCCCCGGAGCCAGCGTCGGCTACATCATCTCGGGGCTGGGCGTGGGCTTCGTCCTGGGCTCCATCGTCAGCCGCACCCTTCTCGACCGGTTCGGCATCCGACAAGTGCTGGGCGCCACCCAACTCGCCAACGGCATCGCATACTTCGCCCTCTTTAACGCACCGACCCCGGCAGCCGCCGTCGCCGCCGCGGTCCTGATCGGCCTACCCGGCAGCATCCTGCTGATCTCCGTGGAGACCCACATCCAGCGCACTGCCCCACCCGACATGCTCGGCCGCGTCGGCGCCCTATTCTTCGCCACGGACTCCCTCGCCGCCATCGTCGGCGCACTCACCGCACCCGCCCTCGTCGCGGCCCTCGGCCTCACCGCCGCCCTCAACGCCATCAGCGCCGCCGCCCTGCTCGCAGCACCCCTCACCTGGACCCTGTCGCCAGGACCGACCCCCCGGAACAGCGTCCAGTGAGCGGCGGGCGCGCGAGCGAGCGATCCCCCACCTCGTCCTCCAGGCTCCCGCCCTCGTGGTCGCCCGGCATGCTCGGCTAGAGACCGCCGCCCAGCTCGCCGCCGAGGCCGGCGGGGCCTGGCGCCACTACGCCCCCGGAGATCACGCGCAGTGACCTGCACTCAGCGACGGATGCGGGAAGCCGGTTACACAAGGCCCCCTTCGCCCCGCAGGTACGCTCCCGCGCGCGCCGCTGCCGCGGCGGCCTCGGCGGCCCGGTCTGCGGCGGCTTCGTCGAGGCGGTCGTCGCTGGTCAGCAGGCGGTAGTAGAGGGGGGCGGAGACAGCACGGATCACCTCGTGGGCATCGGTGCCCTCAGGCACCTCGCCCCGGTCGATGGCCTGCTGGACGCAGGGTGCCCACTCCTTGACGCGGATGTCGTAGAAGCGGTGCAGGGCCTCGGCCGTCTTCGCCTCGCAGGTGGCAGCCGCGATCACTGCCTTGAACAGCGCTCCCTGCCGCGGGTCGGCCAAGGTGCGCTGCACGAGCCCAGCGTTGGCCTTGAGGTCGCCGAGCAGCGAGCCGGTCTCGGTACGTGGCAGTGACTGCTCGGCCATGTCCATCAGCAGGTCGGCCACCAGGCTGGTCACGGTTCCCCAGCGGCGGTAGACGGTGGTCTTGCCCACCTCGGCCCGGCGCGCGATGTCGGCGAGGTCCAGGTGGGCAAAGCCCCGCTCCGCCAAGGCGTCCCCAGCCGCCTGCAGCACCGCCGCCCGCACCCGCGCCGTGCGCCCTCCGGGACGGACGGTCCCTGGATCCGCACCCTCAAACCCCATAACGGGACTCCAGTTTCGTTAGTCGCTTGCTTCTGCTACGTTGAGGACACGCTAACGGAACTCCAGAACCATTAGCTAGTTCGGCAACAAGAGAGGAATCTCAATGATCGTGTCAAGCCGCCTGCGTGACCGGCGGGACGGAGGTGAACAGCCTCTTGTCACGCAGCATCGCCCACAGCACGTCGACGCGGCGGCGGGCGAGCGCGAGCAGGGCCTGGGTGTGCAGCAGCCCCTCGGACCGTTTCTTGAGGTAGTAGTCCCTGGAGGGGCCGGGGCGCATCATTGCGGTCTGGGCGGCCAGGTAGAAGATGTGCCGCAGGCGCCGGTTGTAGCGCTTGGGCCGGTGGTAGTTGCCGCTGCGTCGGCCGGAGTCCCGGGCGACCGGGGCCAGGCCAGCGTGCGAGGCGAGACGGCCCGCGTCACGGTAACCGGACAGGTCGCCCACGATGGCGACGAACTCGGCGCCCAGGATGGGGCCCATGCCGGGCATCGATTCGATGATCTCGGCGCGCTCGTCGGTGTGGAACGTCTCGCGAATCTCCCGGTCGTTGTCCTTGATCCGCTCGTCCAGGGCCAGAAGCTGGTGGGCGAGGTCGCAGACCAGTTTGGCGGCCCGCTTCTCGCCAGGCAGCGAGGTCATCTGGGACTGGGCCGCGTCCACCGCCTTGGTGGCAACGGTGTTGGCGCCGCGGACCTTGCGGCGTTCCAGCCAGGTCGTCAACCGTTTGGCACCGAGCCGGCGCAGGGCGGCCGGGGTCTGGTACTCGGTCAGCATGACGACCGGGCCCTTGGCCGCGGAGTAGTCGAAAGCCCTCTCCAACGCGGGGCAGATACCGACCAGCAGGTCGCGGAGCCGGTTGATCAGCCTCACCCGGTCGGCGATCAGGTCGGCCCGGTAGTTGGTCAGCACCTGGAGCGTGGAGACCAGTTCCGCAGGCGTGTCCAGCGGGGCGAAGTCCCGTGGGCGCATGCGGGCCTGGTCGGCGATGACCCGGGCGTCCTTGGCGTCGGTCTTGCCTTCGCCCTTGTAGGCGCCGGACATGCGGTTGACTGTGCGGCCGGGCACGTAGACGACCTGCTGGTCGTGTGCGATCAGCAGGGCCAGCAGCAGGGTGGAGGCCCGGCCGGAGATGTCCACCGCCCACCGCACGTCACCGGCCCGTCCGCGGGCGGTCTCGATAAGCGTGAGGATCTGGGCCTCGTCGTTGATCACCTTCGTCGAGAACAGCGTCTCGCCGTCGGCGTCGATCGCAACTGCCCAGTGATGCCCCTTGCCGGCATCGATGCCGACCCATATCCGCGCGTGAGACGTGCTCAAGCCCGTGGCTCCGTTCCTCCGTGACCAGCACTTCAGTGGCCCGAGGAACACTCCGCCGACAGGTCCCTAACCAGCGATGACCGCAGTTCTCAATCAGTGGTCGGAGCGTCCCGGAGGACCGGGCGGCCATTCCTTCCGAGCCATCAACGGCAAACAGCCATCAGCCATACCCGGTCCTCCCGGACCGGCCAACATTCTTAGGGAAACAGCCATGGAATACAGGCGGCTGGGTGCATCCGGCCTCAAGGTCCCCGCACTGAGCTTCGGCGCCGGCACCTTCGGCGGCCAAGGACCGCTGTTCGGCGCCTGGGGCAACACCGATGCGCAAGAAGCGCGCCGCCTCGTGGACATCTGCCTCGACGCCGGGATCACGATGTTCGACACCGCCGACGTCTACTCCGGCGGCGCCTCCGAAGAAGTACTGGGCGAAGCGATCAAAGGCCGCAGGGACCAGGTGATCGTGTCCACCAAAACCAGCCTGCCGATGGGCGACGGCCCAGGCGATGCGGGCTCCTCCCGTTCGCGCCTGATCACCGCATGCGAGGACGCGCTGCGCCGGCTCGGCACCGACTACATCGACCTGTTCCAGCTGCACGCCTTTGACGCCGGCACGCCGATCGAGGAAGTCCTGTCCACACTCGACGATCTCGTTCGAGCGGGCAAGGTCCGCTACCTGGGAGTCTCCAACTTCTCCGGATGGCACGCGATGAAGTCCCTCGCGATCGCGGAGAGGTACGGCCACCCGCGCTACGTCGCACATCAGGTCTACTACTCCCTCATCGGCCGCGACTACGAATGGGAGCTGATGCCCCTCGGGCTCGATCAGGGCCTCGGAGCCCTCGTCTGGAGCCCCCTCGGCTGGGGACGGCTCACCGGCAAAGTACGCCGCGACCAGCCGCTACCGGCCAACAGCCGACTGCACCACACCGCGGACTACGGCCCGCCGGTCGAGGACGAACACCTCTACCGCGTGGTCGACGCCCTCGACGAGATCGCGCAGGAGACCGGCAAAGACATTCCGCAAATCGCCATCAACTGGCTGCTGCAGCGACCGACCGTCTCCTCCGTCATCATCGGCGCCCGCAACGAGGAGCAGCTCCGTCAGAACCTCGGTGCCGTCGGCTGGACGCTCACGCCCGACCAGATGGCGAAACTCGATGCGGCGAGCGGCAAGACAGCGACTTACCCATACTTCCCCTACCAACGCCAGGAAGGCTTCGCCCGCCTCAACCCACCAGTGGGTGACGTCACGCCTTCGCCTGCTGCCTGACATTGGCGTCAAGTAGCTGGAACGGATAGGCACGCGTCCCAGGTTCGGGCTGGCGGGGTGCCACCGCGCCCAACGCCTACCCGAACCTGGGACAGCTGCGGTGATGGCCCCTCGCTCCCCATGTCTATCAACTCGGCCAGCGCGACAGCAGACGGTGGCCACGAGACCGCACACACCGAGGAATATGCGACAGCCGATTACGCGAGGTCGCCAGTTTCCCGACCCTTATCGGGTCCGGCAACGCTCCAATGCCACCGGAAGGACGGCTTGCGAAGGCGTCTCTTCAATCTCCACAAGGTCGGCCATCTGGCGTTCCAGCGCCTTGACGTTCTCCGTGTTGTTGACGGTCGCCACGCCCTGCACGGTGACTGTCAGCGGGTCCGCGACAAGCGACGCTCTGCGCTCACGGAGCACCTCCAGAGCCACGTCGCGGATATCTCTCAGCCGCGCGAAACGCTGGTCAAGGTCCTGCCGCTCAACCTCCCCGAGCTCGGAGCGGAGATAGGCGAAGTCATCATCGCTGAGTCGCATGAAATCAACGCCTCTGCAGAGAACGCAGGCAAGCGGAGCGCTGGCCGCCCGCCAGCTGGGTCAGGTGTTTGAACGGGTTCGGCGCCCGCCACGAGGAGACGGCGACGTCTCCTCCTCGGAAGCGGCGGCAGACGCATCCTGCGGAACTTCCACCGGCTCCGGCGCCGCTGCCTGATCGACAATTTCCCCAGCCCAGGCGGAGGGGTGAGTGATCTGATCAGCGAGCGCAGGGTCCGAGACCTCGCTGCCAGCCTTGAGCAGGATGGTGTCGTGCGTGGCCGGGTCGGTCACGAAGACCGTCTCCGCAAGGCGGCGGCTCAGCGGCTTTGGTGCGGCTTGGTTGGCCATGGTCAGAGGACCTTCGCGGTGATGTGGATGTCGGGAACGTACAGGACCGGCATGGCGACGGCGGCGCCCTTCGTCCAGACCTGGACCGGGTCGTCCTGGTGGCCGTTGGTGATGACGATGCCGGGGGCGTCCTCGCGCAGGATCGCCGGGTTCGTGCCGGAGGCGAGGACCAGTGACTCGGCGGTGATGCCGTACTGGGTCTCCGCCCAGGACTGCGGGTTTGGTGGGAGGAGGATCCAGCGATCCTCGGGGATGACGCGCTGGAAGGTGTCGTCGACGGAGATTTGGACGTCGTAGACGGTGATCGAGGGGAGGTTGTAGCGGGCGCGGACGACCTCGACCTCGTTGGGGGCGAGGACCGCAGTGGGGGTGGTGGAGCCGTTGACGCTTCCGTAGTACGCAGCCCGGTAGGCGTCGTTCGCTGCCAGGGTCGCGCGGGCCTTGTACGAGGTGATCACGCGGGATGGGAGTGGGGCGCCGATGGAGCGCAGGTACTCGATCCAGCGGAGTTCGTCGGCGATGGGGTCGCTTGTGGGATCCGACCAGGGCTTGGCGGCGGTGGGCATGTTGGCGGCCGGGACGCCGAAGTCGGCCTCCAGGTGCAGGCCATTCTCGCCGTTGAGCGTGAAGACGCCGTCGACCAGGAGGTCGCCAGCGGCCAGTTCCATGCGGTTGTGGATCGATTCGACGTGGCGCTCGATGTCGTCGTAGAGCAGCTCCACGAACTCGCTCGCGTCCGCGCCGCGGGAGGTGTCGAGGAGGATCTGCTCCAGTTCGCCGACGATCAGCTTCTGGCCCAGAGGCGGGAGCATGCCCTCGGTGATGATGCGTTCGGCCTGGCGGCGGGCGACGGCGGTCTGGGCGTCGTATGCGCGGAACTTCGCCGCGTTCACGCGGCGCTTGCCGCTCTTGATGCGGAACTTGACGGAGTTCAGGCGCCGTTCGGGCATGACCGTGCGGGTCAGCTCGAAGTCGGCGGGGGTGGTGATGGTGCGCGCGAACGCGTTGATGTCCGTGGCGTCGATGTCGCGCAGCAGGGTGTCCAGCATGGCTGTGGCGGCTCCCGTCGGCTACACGAAGTGGAGCTGGGCGGTGGAGCGGGTGACGGTGGCCGGGTCGAAGCCGCATGGGAGCTGGGCGGCTGCGATGACGCCGTGCCAGTGCAGGGCGCCTGCCACGCGGCGGGAGCCTGGGGCGAAATGCGCCTCGGCGAGCAGGACGCCGGCGAACACCTCGCGGCCGTCGCACGCCTCCGGATCCCACGGGCCGTACAGGCCGGTCGCCGTCACCCGGCCGAGGGGGATGCCGGACGTGAAGCAACACCGGGGCTGCGTCTCGTGGCCGGGGCTGTAGTGCTCGCCCGGCGTGAACAGCGCGATGTCCAGGGTGATGGAGAGCGGCGTATCGAGGCCGTGGCGGGAGACCAGCCAGGGCCGGTCGGCGGTGACGTGCTCGCAGATGGTGATCGGCTGGAGATCCATGGGGACGGTGTCCTTACGCGAGACCCGGTACACGGGTTGGCGGCGGGCGCCACGGGGGTGGTGGCGTCGTCCGTGGTCTCGAAAGTGGGCACGGTCCCCGGTGTGTCGATCTGTGATCAGTCAGGTGCTGGTCAGATGTCCGCGGCGGCGCGCCATGTCGAGGCCGGCGGCTCCAGGGCGTGGCGGGGTCTTGCCTGAGCGCGCGGGTACACCGCCGTCGGGGCTCCCGGATGGCGGAGGTGTGGGGGGCTGCTGCCCAAAGAGCTCCGGGCGGCGGGCCTTGAGACGCTCGCCGGCCTTCTGCAGCGCTGCGTCGTCGGCGTCCTCCTCGGTCGTACGGGTCAGGAGGAGGGCCGCGTCTTCCAGTTCCGTTCCGGCGGCGCCGAGGCCAACCAGGACCGCGCGCCGCGCGGCGTCGCGCTCCCTGGCGGCCGCACCTGCTTCTCGCTCAGCGGCTTGCTGCTCGCGGGTGGTGAGTTCCTGCTCGCGGCGGTCCAGGTCCGACAGTTTCGACTGCTCGGCGTCGCGCTGCGCCCGTACGAAGTCACCGAGTGCACGGGTGGAGTCGAAGCCGAGCTGGGCCAGCAGGTCTCGGATACCCGCCCGGCGGCCTTGGTCCTTCTCCCGAGTGAAGCGCCGAGACAGCTCATCCTGAGAGAGCGTGACCTGCCCTGTCTCGGCCGAAGGCGTGGTGCCGGGGTCGGCGGTGTCCTCGGTACGCTGCTCGTCGGGATCGTCACCGGAGGCACCGAGAATCGGCAGGATCGGCCGGCCATCGCGGCGGTAGCCCAGGGGCGCGAGGGGAAGCGGCGGCCGTGTCGGACGCGCGTTCATGGGCACACTCTCCTTGCCCAGCCGCCCCCGCGCCGACGGAGTCTAAACCCTCCCTGGCTCGCCATCGCTAGGCCGCCTCTGCGTCAGGCGTCTGCGCTGCTCCGCTAACTCCCTCATCCTCCTGGTCGTCGTCCCCTGAAGCACTGGCCCCATTCAGCGTCGCAGCTTGTCGGGCCGCGGCCGCGGTCTTCTCCGCCCGGATCCGCTCCAGTTCCTGCGCGGCGTCCTTGATCGGGAAGCCCGCGTCCGCCAGCATCCTGACCCCTGTCTCCAGAGAGAGCACTCCGGCCTGAACGCCGCGCGTCACTAGATCGAGGGTTCCGGCCTGGTCGCTGGGCAGGTACGAGCCGAAGGCCACCTCCGCCCGCGGGTTCTCCCCGGCAGGCAGCACCCCGCCCGCCTGGTACAAGCGGAGCACCATCTTCAGTAGTAGCGGGTACTTGCCCGCGCGGGCCAGTCGCATGGACCGCACCATCGCGTTCAGCGGTCCGAAGCTGAGCTGCATCGCGTATCCGGAGGGCACCTGCGACGGGTCGACCGTCCCCAGCACGCTGCCCGGCAGCCGGGTGACCATCGACAGGCGGTCGCGTAGTGCCTCCACGTATGCGCGCATCTCGGCGAGCTGGGCGGAGGTGTCGACGGTGCTGAGCTGCCCGCTCTCGCCCAGCGGCCACACCATTCCGGGCTCCACCCGGACTGGCAGCGGCTGGCCGGTCTTCCGGTCGACCGCCAGTCGGGCCCCGGACAGGCCGATGATGGGCGAGCCGGTCGTGGCAGCGGCGCGCTGGCTGTCGGTGTCGGCCGCGCCAAGGTCGTCGAGGAGCTGGGCAGCGGACATCAGGCTCGACTGCCCGTAGTGCTCTGGGCCGCTGACGGTGTTGGGGACGTGGACGATCGGGATGAAGTCCACTTGCAGGTCGAGGCGGTTGAGGAGGTCGCCGTCAGCGTTCTTGCGAAAGTGGGCGTGCTTCAGAGATAGCGTGTCGATGCCCTCGCCGCGGTTGACGTGCTCCAAGTCCCATTCGGCGTCGGTGAGATAGCAGGTTCGGGAGCTGGGGCGGGTCGACCAGGGGTAGCGGCGGGTAGCGGTGCCGCCCTCGCCGACGTCGCTGCTGTCACCGATCGAGCCGAGCTCGTATGTCACCCGGCGCAGCATGCCCTTGCGACCAGTCGCCGGGTCGGCCGGGATCTCCCATGCCAGGTGGATGCGCTCCGGGTAGGTGTCGGCGCCGATCGCGCCGTCCGCCAGTACGGGGAAGTAGAAGCCGGGGTCGATGGTCTCCAGGACCGGGCGCCCTTTCGCCCGTGACCAGGCCAGCAGGTACACAGTGTCGCCGAGGAGGACGGCGGCCCGTTCCGCGTGCTGCATGCGCAGCCACAGGTGCTCAGACTCCGCCCATTCCTCCAGCAGGGATTCACGCGCGGTCGCCGCCCCCGTGCCAGGCACGTCTGGCTCCTCACCGACCGCGTCCGGCACCGTGATCTTCTGGGTCTCCCCCAACAGATGGGCCAGGGTCTGGTCGACGATCAACGAGGGGTCGCCGTACTCGCGCCGGTCCGCACCGTCCTCTCCCAACAGTGCCGCTGCCTGGTTGGTGTCGTACGCGGCCAGCACGGTGTACGCCGCCAGACGACGGCGGTCCTCCTCCGGCACCCACGAGGCTGCGGCAGACCCAGGCAGACGCGACGGCCGCCCCTCGACTGCGGCCTGGAAGGCCGGCTTGTAGGCGAGCGCACCCCATGTGTCGATGACGAGCTTCTGCCAACGCCGCATTTCGCGCCCACTTCCGGCCGTGTCAACTTCAGGGGCGGGCAGCCTAAGACAACTCCTCAGGGTGCCGGATCCCAGCCATGGGACCTTGAATCCCCTCTTCGCGTTCCACCGCCTGCCCGCCGCTGCAGGGCGTGCGACCAGCACATCGGATGTCCTCCGTGAGACCCGTTGGTCACTCCGCGGCGCTGGGTGTGCTGCCTTATGGATCTCCAAGGGGTCGGCCCCGGGGAAACCGGGGGCGCCGGCTGGGCCGCGAGCGGCACGGTCCGGGGATGCGCGATGAGGGCGGCTACTTCGGTGAGGACGTCGCGGACACTTATGACGAGTCGGCGGTGGACATGTTCGAGCCGGACGTGGTGGACCCGGCGGTCGCCGTGCTGGCCGAGCTCGCCCACGACGGCGGTGCGCTCGAACTCGGCATCGGTACCGGCCGGATCGCGCTGCCGAAGCAGCGCGGACTCAGCCCGGCGAATGGGGCTACACAGGACGGCTCCGACGCCGTACGTCAAGATCGTGTCACAGCGGCCGGTTCCCTTGGCGGGCCTCGGGAGGCGAATCGCTCAGGTCACGGAATCCATGATCGTGCCAGACGCAAAAGCGAGGATTGCGGGCGCTGCCTCACGCAGGCTCTCGAAGTGGCGGTGCACGCCATCCACCGCGATAGGAAGGTTGACTCCCCACACCGTCATGCCGGCACGCATCCCGGACATCACCCCAGAAGGCGCGTCCTCAACAACCAGGCAATCCTCCGGCTCGGCACCCAGGCGCTTGGCCGCCAGTAGATAAGGGACCGGCGACGGCTTGCCCTCGTCGACAGCGGCAGCATCCACGAGAACGTCCGGAACGGGCAGACCGGTCCGGGCGAATCGTCCACGCACACGATGCTCGTAGTTCGAGGTCACCAGCCCCCAGCGCCCTGACGGCAGGGCGGACAGCAGTTCCGACGCGCCTTCGAAGGCGGTATACACGCCGGAGCGGACATCCTCGTCCTCCAGTTCATGCAATACAGCCAGACACTCACGCGGGTCCCGCTCCGGGACAACGGCCCCGAAGGTCTCCATGGGCCGCGTCCGCAGCGCCACCCGGTACACCTCATCAGGGTCGAGTCCGTATCGCGCCGCCCACGTTCCCCAGACACGGCGCTGGTTCTCCACAGCGTCGATCAACGTACCGTCGACATCAAACAGGACAAACTTCCCCGGAACGGGCTCTGCAAGTTCGCTGGTCACGCCGCGATCATGCCATCAGCCCATCGAGCGAGCAGTTGCGGGACAACCCTTCGCTTAGGCGCGCACGGCCAAGTCTTCTCGCGCCACCGAAACGATGAGTTCCCGCAGCTGCTCGACGTACAGCCGCATGTTCTTGTACGCGACATCGGTGTCCGGATAGCGGCAGGCGAACTGCAAGCCCTCGTGGAGCCTAGTGATCCACGCACACACCTGATCGCCGTACGAAACACGGATCAGCCCGTACGCCTTCAGGCCCTGCCACCGCTCGGATCCCGGGATGCCGCGCGCGTCGACGAACGAGACGATCGAGTACAGGTCCGGAGACGTGGGCCGGAAGTCGGATCCCAGTAGACGGAGCACGCGGGCGATGGGCATCCGCGACAGCGGCCGGTTCGCCCGCAGCGCGGCGCGGACCATCCGCAGTGCGCTGTCGAAATCCGGTGCCTGCGCCACGGGAATCTCGATCGGCGCGCCGCCCACGTACCAGCCCACCGAGTCCGACCACTGGGATTTCGCCCTGGTGTGGAACGGCACGACGGTGCGGTACACCTGCTGCCCGCTGATCTCGCGGACGATGAGGCCGGTGGCCGCGAGGACGCCGATCAAGCTTCCGCCGTACGGGCGGCAGTACGCCTCGAAGGCTGCCGCGTCCGCGTCGTCCACGAGCATCTCGTGCATGAACTTCTGGGTGGGCAGCGGCCCTTCGGGGTCGAGGCCGAGGTCGACGGGGAAGTTCGGCAGCTTCCCGTCGCACTGCGCGATGAACTCCCGCCAGCGAGCGACGATCCCGTGCGTGTCGTCGATCTGATCGGCGTTCGTGCGCTCGGTTGCGCAGAAGTCGACGTAGCTGGCGACCGGTGTCGTATCCACCACCCGGCCTTCGAGGCCGGCCGCGTAGAGTTCGTGGATCTCGGCGGTGATGCGCTGGATCGAGTACGAGTCGACGTTGCTGTGGTCGAACGCCATGTAGACACTTGTGCTGTCGTCCCTGACGACCGCGGCGTAGATGAAGTTCGGCCAAGTGAGCGCGTCCGCCGCGACGTCGAAGCGATCCTGCAGATACCGGGTCAGCGTCACCGCGTCGTGAAAGTCGCCGATGTCCTCGCGATGCAGTGTGACGGCATCGGCGTCCAGCGTGAAGCGCCGCATTTCGTCGCCGACCCAGCGGAAACCGCTGCGCAGCGTTTCGTGTCGAAGTGTCCAGGCCCGCAGCGCGCCTTGGAGGACGTCGAGATCGGCCTGTCCCGGGATATCGAATGCTGTGCCGAGCCAGGTCGGTACGAAAAGGCCATCTTGGCGTACCGATCGTGCCGTTCGGACGTGGGACTCCTGGACGTACGCGGGCGGTCGGGAATCTTCCGGCAAGCTGGTCGCGGCCTCGACCGTCGTCGGGTGCAGCATCCATTCCACGAGACGTCCAGGCCGGATCTCGCAACGCTGGATGTCGGTCATTCGCACAGGGCTCTCCTTCGCATGCCCTCGGGACACAGTAGGGCAGGGAGGCATCGGACAAATTGAGAGCGGGGCAGCGGCCGCCTTTCGTGTCGTGGGACATAGCCACCACCGGTCCGCCGTCGATCCACGCCCATGGGGGCATCGCTCAATGACACGACCAGACCAACGATCAGATGATCTGAAAGAAACGCTGCAGAAGAGACCCGACGGTGTCAGAGAATGGAGTGCAGTCGGCCGACCCTCCTTGTGTGGAGACCGGCGTCCAGAGCCCAAAGGGCATGCTTTCCTAGGTCGGTCTAGTAGGACTCCTGGTCTGGGCGATGCTCGGCCTCGACTGGTAGCGCACCGCCCGCGAGACGCCCGCCAGGAGCGACTCGACCTCCGCCCCCCAGCGCGAGCTGATCACCAGGTCACGTGCCGGGTCGACCCACAGCAGGTGGCTGCCGCCGTTGCCGCGGGCGCAGCGCCCGGTCGCGGGCGCTGCGGGCCACACTGTGCGGTCGTCGTTCAACCACCAGGACAGGCCGTAGTTCGGCTTGACGCGGCAGGGCGTCCACAGCTCCTCGATCCACCGCTGTGAGACGACCCGGCGCTCGCCCCACAGTCCGCCGCGCAGACAGAGATGGCCGATGCGAGCCAGGCTGAGGGCGCTGATCCACAGGCCGCCGCCCCAGTGTGCGCCGCCGGACACCACGGGCACCTGGGCACCGTCGATCTCGACCGCCGAGTTCTTGTAGCCGTGCCAGGACCACCGGTCGGATGCGCCGATCGCTGTCATGATCCGGTTGCGCAGTACGTCCGGCAGGGAGCGGCCATACAAGGCCGTGAGCGCGAGGGCGGTGAGGTTCACGCGTACGTCGTTGTAGGCCCAGCCCTCGCCGGGCGGGCCGCCCGCCGACTCCGTGCCCTCACGGGTGCTCTGCGCGTCGACTCGTGTCGGTTTGCCCCATAGCTCGCCCTCCCACTGGCTGGTCTGGTCGAGCAGATGTCGCCACGTGATCGCGCGCCCATGGGAGTCGGCGAACTGTGGCAGGTCGACCGACGCGGACACAGGTTCGTCCAGGCGCAGCAGCCCGTCATCGAAGGCGACGCCCGCCACCAGGCACAGGACGCTTTTGGTTGCGCTGTAGGCCATCTCCTCGCGCGTCGGGTCGCCCCACGAGGCGATGACCACGCCACGCCGGACCACGACGCCGCTGGCCCCCTGACCGTCGAGGAGCGGGCCCACCACCTCGCGGTGCGAGGTGTCCGACACCTGGGCCGCGAGATAGGACGCCATGTCCTCCACGCCGGGCACCGGCCGCTCGGACTGCTCACGGACGGCCCGCGACAGGGCGTCCCTGTCCACCCCCTGCCAGGGGTCGCCGAGCTGGGCCCCGCCCTCCAGGACGTCCCCGTCGCGCTCCGGCGTCACTGCACCCATCCCAATCTCCGTCAAACCGTCCGACAGCCGCATTCGACCGGCATGCTCCCTACCCGCGTGATCGGGAAGACCCGACGGAGCCCTACTGGCGCTATCTGTCCTTGAGGACATCTGGGCGGGCCAGGCTCCTACCGGCGATCGGTCAGACGACCGTCCGTTGCCCGTGAAGGCGCAACCGATACCGAGGAGTCGAGGAGCAGATCCGTCAGGGCCTCGAGTCGAATCCCGACGGCTTGCGCGACACGAGCGTGTACGACGCCTTCGAGTCCAACGGGAGGACGGCCGCGAGGACATCACCCCAGCAGCTCGCCGCACTCGCTGAGATGTCCGACGCCGTCATCCGCGAGTTCAAGAAGGCGCAGCCCCGGACCACGCCAAGCCCAGGTTCCGGGAGCACGCGCCATCGACTCGTCCGACCGCGTTGACTAACCTAGCCGAGGTACGTGGTCTGTGCATGAGAAGCAAACGGGGAAGGACGCGACCGTGCACTCGAACGACGTCGCGCTGCCATTCTTAGTCCCGCTTATTGTCGGCTGCTTCTGGGCCGGCGCTGGGATTCTGCAGCTGATGACCATCAACAACCTGCGACAGCATGGGGTTCGGATCCAGGCCGAGGTCGTCGGCCCGCAGCCGAACGCTCCCGCCTCGCAGTCCCGGATCCGAGCAGGTTGGGTGATCAACCCGCTGGTCAGCTGGACGACCTCCGACGGTCGGACGATCCAGCAGGGGATCGGCAGCAGAAGAAGGCCGATACGGGTCAGCGTGGGCGAGCAGATCACGCTGTTCCATGAACCAAACGATCCAGAGCAGCTTGTGGTCGACGGTCATGGGGTGCGCGGTCGCGCCTACACCGACATCGTTCTCGGGGTGCTGCTGGTCGCCATATCAATAGCGCTCCTCGTCGGGAGCCTCTGATCGGACTGGCCTGCCGCGCGGCCGTGGCTCACGCCGCCCCTTTGAGGACTATCGGCGGCCTCGGAGGCGGTGGTCCGCTGCGGTCCTTGGAGACCCCGGCACCGTGGCGTCGAGGAACAGATCCGTGAGCGCCCACACGCACGAGTCGAGAAGGTCTGGGGACTTCTCCTCCTGCTCGGAGGCCCCGACGTACGTCGTCATCTGCTCCTCGAGCGTGGTGAAGGTGCGCGGCGGCCCGGCGTGGCTGATGCGGGACTGCTCGTAGAGCATCGCGACCGGGGCGGCTCGGGCTCGCTTGTTGCGGGTGGCGTGGACGATGCGCCACTGGACGGTGGGGTCGAGTTCGGTGAGGAGGGCGGGGAGGTAGTCGCCACCGTTGTTGGCCTCGATGACCACGCAGTCGGCCTGGTGCTCGTGGTACAGCATGGCGGCGCGGCGCATCGCAGCCGTGGGGGTGTAGCGGTCCTGTTCGGTGTGCAGGACGTAACCGCGGGGGCGGTGATCGCCGTACATCTGCTCCAGGGGGTACGAGCGGCCGGCCACCGTGAAAGCTGTGAAGTCCGCGGTGTCGGTGGTGGTGACCGCCGGGTCGACCGCGATCACCAGGCGCTCCAGCGGCGGCACGGTGTGGAGGGCGATGCGGAAGCCCTCGACCTCGAACATCCACTGCTTCCACAGAGCGCCTTCGACGTCTTCGAGGAGTACGCCGTCAAGTTCCTGGCGACCCAGGCGGGTGCCGCCGTATTCGGAGTCGAGTTCGGCGAGCGCGGCCGGGGAGAGGTTGGCGCGGTTGTCCTCCGTACGGCCCATGGTCAGCACCACTGGCGAGTTCGCCAGACGGCCGCGCTCGACGAGCCGGATGACGTGCGGCAGCGGCTTGGGAGTCGTAGAGATGACGACCTGCGGCGACGGAGCCTCACGCAGGCAGAACCACAGCATGTCGTATACGGACTGGGCAGTGTGGCGGTTCCAGGCTGCGTATTCGTCCAGCCAGCCCTTGTCGAAGGCGAAGCCGCGCAGGTTGTCGGGGGTCTCGGCGCCGAAACCGTAGATCGCGGAGCCATTGGTGAGTCGGAGGGTGGTCAGGCCGTTGCCGGGGCTGTAGCGGCGGATGTCCTCGGGCGGGATGACCGCGAGGAGACCGGACTTGGGGGACTCGAAGCAGATCTCCTTGACCAAGGTGGCGTTCTTGGCGACGACAGCGATCATCGTGCCGCTAGTAGTGGCCCAGGCTCGTACGGCTTCGGCGGCGGACTTGCTCTTGCCCCAACCGCGGCCCGTCAGCATCATCCACGCTGTCCAATCCCCGTCCGGCAGGCGCTGGCTGGCGCGGGCGTGGTGGTGCAGCCAGCCCTCGTGCGGGAGACCGTTGCAGCCGGGCCGGTCGCAGGCCCAGCGGCGGGCCGCCTGGGCATCTGCCTCCAGCAGGGCCGCGACCTCGGCGTGCAGTTGGGCGTCCGACATGCCGGCCGGGTTCGGAAGGGCGGGACGCTGTGCGCTCACCCCGACTCTCCGTTCAAGGTGCCGATGCGGGCTTCGAGTTCGCGGCGCAGCTGCTCCATGCGTGCCCGTCGTTCCTCGTCGCTCAGCGCGGTCACGTCCGCCACGTCAAGGGCCGCGGGCCCTGTGGCGGACTCGGCGAGGTCGATGCCATATGCCTGGCGCTCAATGCGGACGGTGACCTCCAGCCAGCGGATCACATCGGCGGGGCTGAGCCTCGACGGATCGAGCTGCTGCAGCTGGGCGACGAGCTTGGCCTGGGCGGCGGAGGCGAGGCGGGCGTGGCGGCGGGCGACTTCTCGGGCCGCCTGCTGGCGCTCGGTGCGCCAGAGCCGGTCCTGTTCGCGGTCGAACGCCTCTGCCCTGAGCACCCACTGATGGGCGACCGACCACCGCTCGACGAGACTGCGGGCCTTGCGGAGGGTTTCGGCGACCTTGCTGATGCTGCGGGGCAGGCCGAGATCGCGGTAGCAGGCAAACGCCTCCCACGCGGCGGCCGACTCACCCGGCTGCCGCTCCCACTCCTCGGCCCGCTCTGCCATGACCGCTCGCTGCTCCTGCCTTCCTCCGCCCTCCGATGCCTCCTCGTGTCTGACCAGTTCCGATGTCGTACGCGTGCGTCACCGGGTGGTGGCCCGCAGCTCCGGGTCCAGGAGCCCGAGATGCGCCAGAAGAGACCGGACATCGTCCCGGCGCTGGGAACGGCTGCGCCCCACGGCGCGGCCGGCCACGTACAGGGCCGCCTTCCGGCGCACCTCTACAGGTAGCGGGGTGACGGAGAGAGTCTGCTGCCAGTTCGCGTTGTCCCTCGCGAGATTCACCCCAAACCTCCCGCGTCCAGGTCTTCGGGCTCCAGGCGTCCTTCGAGGAGACCGGCGAGTTGGTCCGCAAGACGGAACGGATCGTCAGCAAGGTGCTCGCTGAGCGCACGAGCCAAGCGGGCTGCGGTGCGGTGCACGGTGACCAGGTGATCAATCTCAGCGTGCAGCCGGTTGAGTTCTGCAGCATACGGGCTACGCATATGGCGGCCTCCGGAAGTTCGGCGGCAGGGCGGCACGCTGCCTGGCCGGGCCCAAGACGCGCAGCACGGTGCGCAGGTCACGGGGCCGCCATAGGGCCACCTCGAAGCCGCAGTCGGACAGGTGCGCCAGCCACGACCGTTGATCGGGACGTATCCGTCCGCTGTTGGTCTTGAACTCCACGAATAGCGTCCGGCCTTGCCCGATATGCCCGAACACCTCGTCCGGCCAGCCCGCATCAGACCGGCGCGAGTCTGCCGTGTGGTACTGGAGCTTCCAGCCGTAGCGGGTGGCGATCTCCCGGACCTGACGGCGCCACTGCTCCTCGCTTGCCCCAGTGGCCAGCCCCGGGACGGCATCGATGGCAGGGAAGCGCTCGGCTTCGAGGCGATTGAGCGGTCCGTACCGCTCGGTGAGCAGCTTCTCGTACAACTGCTGATCGGCGCGCAGGGCCGGGGTCACTCGAGAACCTCCGATCCACCCTCGTCAGGATCGGCGTCGGTGAGCAGCCGGTAGCCGGTACTCACCGGCTTCATCCGCTCCAGCAGGATCCGAACCGTGTGCCCGGTACGGCCGCCCGGAGTGGCCGCGGTGAGGACAACGCACTGGGCATGCCGGGCGGATACGGCCTCCACGCACAAGGTGCGGCCTTCGCAGCGCCTGTCGTTGTCGGCCCAGACCTGGCCGGGCCGTACGTCGGGGAGCGTCACGCGGCCCCCGCGAGACAGTCGGCGGCCCACAGCTCCAGGGCCCGCCACCGCTGCCCGGTGTCGATCTCCCCGTCGCGTTCCATGCGGTCGATGGCCTGCTGGACGACCGCGGCGGCATCGGCCGGCATGGTGCGGGTGGCCAACACCGTCTCGATAGGGGCACTGCCCTTGCGGCTGGCGAGCTGCTCGTCGGGGTCGTACCAGCCCTCGGCAAGTTCACCAAGGTGCCGCTCGACGACCGTGAGGAGGATCGCGAAAGCGGCGGCGACGTTGCCGATGTTGTGCGCGCCCTTCACCGTGTCCAGGGTGTCCAGCACGCTCTCGTACTGGTCGAGGCGCGCTAGCCAGCGGGCATCTGCGGAAGCCGCCTTGCGCGCCGCCTCCAGAGCCTTCTCCGCCGCCTCCTTCTCGTCGGGCAGGAAGACGATCTGCACGGTGGCGAAGTCGAGATTGGCCTCGGCCAGGCTCGGCACGCTGACCTCTTCGAGCAGCTCCAGGGTCTTGTCGTCCAACCCTGAGTACAGGCGCATCGAGACGTCTTCGAGCTCGTCGTAGAGCGCCTTGAGGGTGGCCGGGTCGTCCTCACCGGTGATCGCGTTGTGGGAGAGCTGCAGCGCGATCTGCCGCTGCCGTGGGAGCGGTTCGGTGATCTCCATCCACCAGATCCGCTCCAGCCCGGCCTCGATCGCGGCCTTGGTGCGGTGGTTGCCGGACAGCACGATCCGGCGGCCGGTCTCGGCGTCGTTCCACACCAGCGGTGTCGATGTCAGCGTGCCGTCCGCCCGGATGTTGGCCACGAGACGCTGGAACTGCTCGTGCCGCATGAACCGGGCGTTCACGTCCAGCAGCGTCAGCTCCCGAGGGTCGCCCTCGACCATCTGAGGCTTGAGTTGTTCACTCAACGGGCCTATTCCTCCCTGAGTCCTTCCGCCCGGCCGTGCTTGCTCCTCCACTGCGCGAACCCCTCGGCGAGCGTCCAACGGCCCAGCTCGGAGCCATAGTCGAGCTGGTAGCGATACAGCAGATCCGGAGAGTCCTTGCGGGAGTTGAGGCGCAGCAGGCCGCGGTACTTCATCGACACCGGCCGCTGCGTGAAGGCCGTCGTGTTCAGCCGGGTGAGGCGGGTGTTCATGGTCCGCTGCGCCAGGAACTGCGCCTCCGTCGACAGCGCCGCGTACAGCACGAGCTTCGCCAACCGCCCGTACGAGGTGGGGGCGACCGGGAAGTCGGACAGCAGGTACACGTTGTGCGGGTCGTACTTCGGCGTGGACAACGCGAACGCACCCACCACCACCCCGTCGACCAGGACCGCGAGCGCCATGGTCGGGGTGCCGGGCCGGATGTTGTGGTTCATGTACTGAGAGCGCAGGGTCGCGAACTGCCCCATACTCAGCGGCGCGAGCGTCAGCCGCTCCCCCAGAGCCAGCCCGGGCACGAGCCTCGGCGCCTTGACCATCTCAAGGCGCTGGCTCGGCCGCACGATCCGCGACCGCGGCACCGACGAGTACACGTTGATCGGCAGGCCGCGGTTGGCGGTCTGCACCTGCCCGCGCAGGTGGTCCGCGAGTTCGTCGACGTCGAAGTGCAGGCCGAGCACCCAGTGCGGCCGGTCCGTGATGCGCTCGATCAGCGTCTGCTTCGCCTCGTCGTCCAGCATCGGATACTCCGGCGCCGGCCACTCCAGATGCTGGTCAAGGGCGGCGAACTGCGACTCGTAGTCCCCGGCGAAGAACGGCGGGAAGGCCACCACCGGCGCGTCCGGCGGGACCTCCTCGGCAAGCCACTGGTTGACGTCCATCGGCGCGTACGAGGCGAGCCGTAGCGGCAGCGCCTCGATCTTGGCGACCGTCTTCGCGTGCAGCTCGGGGAACTGCTGCCGGTACGCGGCCAGCATCCGCCCGTAATACGGATGCCCCTCGCGCCCGAGCCACTGGAAGAACCGCGACCCGAGCAGCACCACGGCCAACGTCCCGGCCTGGCCGTCCATGTACGGGGCCAGCCAGGAGAGTTCGTCCGCCGACTCGGGCCGGATGGTGATGGGCAGTTCTTGCCCGGCGAGGTACCAGCCGATCGCCGACGAGTACAGCTGAACATCGCAGCCGTGCAACCGGAACCCGGCATCGTGCAGGACGCGTTCGATGGTGAAGTTCCCCGAGCAGCCGACGTAGATGTCCTCGGCCTGTCCGGCCCAGGTGGCGGTGTGCTCGTGGATGATCGCCCGGAGGTCGGCGGGGATCGAGCCGTGGAACACCGGGCCTCCCCGCCATCGCCTTGACCTGTACAGAACTGGGGTGGGATGTGGGCCCGGAGGGGCAGGGGGCTGAAGCCTGCCGTGCCGGGCCGCCTGGGGGAACCAGGAGGCGCGGGGGACGCCTGGAGGGATTGGCTCCGTCAGGGAACAAGCGCTCCGCACCACATACCCGTGCGGACACATCCTCGAGCGCCGGGCCCGACTCGAACGGGCTGCTCCCCACCGGGGGCGGGGCGTGCTGCCAGGTGCACTACCGGCGCGCGGCGGCACCCGCCCCGAAGGGCGGGCCCTCACCGACGCCTGAACGCTATCAGACGGATTACTGTCTCCACAGATGCTCGAGACGCTCTTCAGTGCTTGCCGTAGATCCGTACCCCCACCTGTAGCTGCTACTCGTCCGGCTCGGCGAGGCTCATGATGTCGATCGTCCCGTACGGGCACGGCTCCACCGGCGGAGTCCGCCGCGCCTTCCTCCGGGCCGGCGGCGGCTCGAACAACTCACCCTGTCCGGGCGGCGCGGGCTTTGGTTCCGGCCGCTTCTCAAAGTCCTCCGGCTTCATCTCCACCCAGTTCCGCAAAGGTTCCTGCTCGCTCACATCAACACTCCTTGCTCGTACGCCGGCCCCACAGGGCCGAGCTCCCTCACCTGCGCCCCGGTCCGCTCCAGCCACCACGAAGCGAACATCCGTCGATGGCACCACTCGCCCGGCTTAGCCAGATCCTCGAAGCACAGCAGTACCAGCCGCAGATCGCCCCCGGCGACCGCGATCTGCTGGAACCTCGCAGCCAGTTCCTCGATGCCGTGCGAGTCGAGCTGTGTCCGGTAGGCCGCTTCGAACTCCGGTCGTGCGGACCCGAAGTACGTCCGGCTCGGCGCCAACTCCCGTACCTGGTGCTTCAGTGGGTAGGGCAGGGTCCACCTGGGTGGGGCCAGGGTGATGCGTACCGGGGTCCCCATAGCGGGTTCGAACCCCTGGTAGCGGCACGTGAACAACTCGAACATGCTCCTCCTTGCCGAAACCCGCTGCTATTGCGCAGCTCAGACAATTAAATTCTATCAACAATTACTCTCCTATCAAGCATGATCTATCATGTGCTGCTGGTGCTGAAGGCGAGGGTCCCGAGGGGCTGCCGGGCGCTGAACCGCCCCACTCTCACCCCAGTTCCGCCCCACCGACACCACCCGAAGGCGCTTTGCCGGGACACGCAAGCGGCCAGGGTCCCGTCGGGATCCTGGCCCTCGCGCGCGGGGTGGTCAGGCGGCTGCAGGCTCGGCCTCGCGCTCTTCCGACTCCTGCTCGGCCGCCGCCGTCAGCTCGGCCAACTCCGCCGCTGCCTCGGCCAGCTCCGCCTCCGTCGGCTCTTCCTCGACCGAAGCCGCAGCTTCCGCGGACTCGCCGCCCTCGGCGTTCGGCTCGACCTCCAGCTCAGGCCGTACCGTCAGCTGCTTCGCCTCGGACATCGCCTTCGCCTTGCGCAGCTTCTTCACCACCTCGGCCGCGGCCTTGCGCACCCGCTCCACCGCGTCCAGGTGCTTGCCGACCTCGCCCTCGAACAGCTCGGCCAGCTCGCCCGGCGTCTTCTTCGCCAGCTCCTCCAGGAGCGCCCCGGCCCGCTCGACGTGGTCGACCTTGCCCTTGGCCTGCCTGCGCTCCTTTGCCTGCTCCTCCTTCTCCTTGTCGGAGAGCTCCTTCTCCGAGAAGAAACCCTCCTGCTTTTCCTTCATCCGCATGGCCTGCGCGAACGTGGACGCTTCGGTCTCCGACTTGAAGTCACCCTTCATGTACCGGGTTACGGCAGCCTTCTGGTTGGCCGGGGTGAGCCGTGACAGATGCCAGGCGAAGTCCGGCTTGATCTTGCCGTCCGAAACGAGCGCCGCGATGTCGGTGGTGAGGTTGAGCAGGTCCATCCGCCACTTCACGTAGTCGGCGCTCTTGCCGAACATCTCCGCGATGCGCTCGGCCTCGTACCCGAACCCGACCAGGTCCGCGTACGCCTGCGCCTCCTCCATGAGCGTCATGTCGGCACGGCCAATGTTCTCCGAGATGCCCGAGATGAACGCCTGCTCGTCATCGAGGCTCTGGACGATCTCGGCCCGGATGGTGGTGGCGCCCTCGACCAGGTGCATCGAGCGCCACCGCCGCTCGCCCATTACGATCTGGAACTTCTTCTCGCTGCCCTCAGCAGCCGGCCGGAGGACGATCGGCTGGAGCTGGCCGACTGTGCGGAACTGGGCGGCCAGCTCCTGGAGCTTGGCCTCGTCGAAGAACTTCCGGGGCTGGTCCGGGTTGGGCTCGATGTCCTCGAGGGGGACGTTCCTGACGGAGACCCGGGACTTGGTGGCGCTCATGATGTCGCTCTCCTCGCACTCTGAGGTCTCAAAGAAGTGGGCTTCTTTGAGGTGATGACATCACTTTATTATTCAACAACTTTTAGCGTCAAGTCTTTTATGTCATTGATCGGAGTAAGCGGGCACCCCTACCCGGCCTCACAGAGGTAGGGGTGTCGCGCCAGACCTTCACACTGTCTAGACAGAGCCGGGAGGCAAAGAAGAGCCGCCTTCATCCACGGTCCTGTCAGCCTCCCGGTTCACGCCGAGGAGGGCATCGAAGGCGGCATCTATGTCGAGCGGCTCCCTGAAGACGACTCTCACGTCAACCGCCTCGCTGCGTTCCGACCCCCGGGCGGGATCACCCCGCATCTTCCGCTCGTCGGCCGCCGAGGCGGCCCTCTTCTTCGCCGACGAGCCACGCGCTTCCACGTCTCAACTCCTCTGGCTATGCGCGGAGTTCGGGTCCGCGCTGTGATCCGCCACCCGGAACGGAGACGGACCCAGAGGCACTTACCTGCGGCAAGTTACTTTGGCGTAACCGGGCGGGGTCGCGTCAGGTTATGACGGTCCATGAGGGGCGCGCAAACATTTGATCAAGATTCCTGAGAACGATTCTGCGTGTGATGAGCAGCGCATCTGTTCCTGTGAACTTCCTTAGCGGTAGCCGATGGTGAAGCGGTCCTCGTCGAACCTGTTGGATCCCCTTCGGGCTGCTGGCTCGACCCGCACTTCGGCCACCACCAGCTGGATCAGCACGCGCCGCTGCTCCTCGTCTGCCGTCGTGTTCCACCACTCGGTCAGACCCTCGTGGGTGAGCTCCGGGAACTCATCGAGGTGCTTGCCGCGTCGCTGTACCTCGAGCGCGGCTCGCCTGCGCTGGTCCAGCTCCTTCTTCGCGGCTTGGAAGTCCTGCACGGTCAGCTCGTTCGCACCGAGTGCCTTGCGCAACTCCTCCTTGCGTACGTCCAGTTCAGCCAGCGTGCGTGATGCCTCCTTGGCCTGCTCCTTGAGATGATCACGCATCGCCGCGAGCTTCCGCAGAGTGTTGGGCCGGGCCAGCCTGGCCAGAACCCGATCGGAGACGTACGCGTCCAGCGGCGGCGCGGAGATCCAAATCTTCCCGCACCCTTCGGCTTCGCACATGTAGCCACGGGCCCCCTTGGAGCTCGACCGCGACACCAGCGGCGTATCGCACAGGTCGCACACCACCGTCCCACCCGACAGCCGGTACACATGCTGCGGACGCTGACCCCGCTCTTTCTGCGAGAAGTGTTCGTCCAGCTTGTCGAACAGCTCACGGTCCATCAGCGCTTCCGCGGGGCCCTCCACCAGCTCCCCCTCGGCGTTCCGCTTCAGGCCGGCGATCGCCGGATTCCGCAACCGGCGCCGCAGCGTCGTCGCCGACCACGGGCGCCCAAAAACCGTCGGCCCCGCCGTCTCGGTCATCCACTCCGCCGTGTTCCCGAGCGTCGCCCCCTCCACCTCGAGCAGCCTGCGCGCCGCAGCAACCAAATGCTCGGCCTCATGCGGCACCCTTGTCGTTCCATCGTTCTCGTGGCCGTACGCCCTCATGCCCTCTCCAGCCCACATACTTCGGACATCACGACTAAGGGTATGACGAGTCCCTCCACTGTCACCCCTGGATGCGGTCACGCCTGTCCAGCTAGCTAGACCCCCGAAGCGGGACTGTAGTGACGTCACGCACGTCCGTCTATCTACATGCGGCCAGTCCCCCCATTGGTCGCTTGCGAGCCTCATCCGCGCAGGTCAGGCGCGAGATCTGACATGTCAACAACACCATGCCGCAATTGCGCAGGTGGGAGGCAGTCCGTGGAAGGCGAGAGGGGGCGTCTGCGGTACCTCGAACATGGAGAGCAGAGTGGACGGCTCTGCGCCCTCAAGTTTTACGCGGCATGACAGATATCACGCACATGCGTACTGAGTTCCGTGGAGGCAGAGACCACGAAGCACCTCCCGTCCAGACCGAGCCCCTTGTAGCAAACTGACGAACACCCCGTGAGGCGCGAGCGGCGTCACGGGGTGCCGCCCCGCACTCCGGCACCGCCGACTATCCGGGACTGATACCCAACGCTGCCCACAAGTCCGCAGTGATGACCCGCTTCACACCGCCCCACGGGTGCACCGGCACGGGGAACTCCCCAGTCTTGATCAAGTCGTACGTCAGGTTCCGCCCCAGACCGAACGCCTTGCCGGCCGTCACCACGTCGACGGTCACCGGCAGGGCCAACAGCTCTTCGCGCGTCATACGGACACCACCGCCAACACGGCGCGGTGGCTGGCCGAAAAGCGTCGATCAAGCATCTTCAGGCACTCCCGTTCTGCCCCCGCGCCTCCCGGATCGCCTCTGGAGACCTTAGATTCTCCTCAGGCAGGCGACAAGATCCAGGCCGAGCAGAACCGCAGCTTCTACACGATTGTCTCCACATAGCTTGTTGTGTGCGCTCGAACGCACACACCTCTGTGATCCAGAAATCGGCAGCAGGGCGCCAGAGAGGCCACAGTTGCATACGTGAGGACACAGGATCTGTCTCCACATATGATCGCCTCGCTTTCGAAGCACCTACACACCATGGGAGGGATGCGTGTTCAAGGGCTCCGTCTACCGGCGCTGCACCTGCCGGACCGAAGTCGTCGACGAGCTAGGGAAGCCCGTACTCGCAGCCGACGGGGAACCCAAGCTCCGCGAACTCGGCGCCGACTGCCCCGATCTCGGCAAGCGTGACCACGGCAGCTGGTACTACTACGTCGAGCTGCCACCCGGGCCCGGAGGCAAGCGACGCCGACCCCGCAAGGGAGGCTTCGCCACCAAGAACAAGGCCGAGAAAGCGGCCCAAAGGCTCTGGGACGAGGCGCAGGACGGCATCGACGTCCTCTCCGACGAGACCGTCGCCGACTTCCTCCAGCGCTGGCTCAAGAAACGCGTGGACCTGAAGCGCTCCACCTGGATCGGCTACAAGGATCACGTCGACCGCTTCCTCATCCCCCACCTCGGCCATCTCAAGATGCGTGACCTGCGCACCAGGCACATCCAGGAGATGTTCGAGCACATCTGGCGAGACAACGAACAGCACGCCGCGAACCGACTCGCCGCCGCCCAGGCCAAGGACAGAGTCGACGCCGCACATGCCGACTGGAAGGCTGCGGCAAGGCCCCGCCCACCCGAACTACGCCACCGCTGGAACGAGGCCAAGCAGGCCCTGCGCGAGGTAAGGCGCAAGCCCCGCAACATCACCGGCCCCGGCGCCCAACTGAAGATCAGGAACGAGCTAAGTGCCGCACTCGACTACGCACTGCTCACCGAAAAGCTGATCAGCGAGAACTGGACCAAGCACGTCGTCCTGCCCAAGTACTCCCTGCCCAAGCCGATGATCTGGACCGACGAACGCGTCGCACGCTGGCGCGAGACCGGCGAGAAACCCGGCCCCGTCATGGTCTGGACACCGGAGCAGACCGGTGCGTTCCTCGACGCCGTCGCCGAACACCGGCTCTACCCGATGTTCCACCTTATGGTCTTCAGGGGCCCACGCCGTGGCGAGTCCGCCGGGCTGCCCTGGACAGAGACCGATCTGCAGACCGGCGTCATCCGCATCAGCGAACAGCTCGTCTCGTACTCCTACGAGCTCTGGGAAGACACCCCCAAGAGCGACAGCGGCGCCCGCACCATCCTCCTCGACACCCAGAGCCGCGAGCTGCTCCTCTTCTGGCGGCGACGCCAGCAGGCCGAACGCGCGGAGTGGGAGGAGAAGCACCGCAAGGAACCGAAGAAGTACGGCCCTTACGTCGATTCGGGGCGCGTCTTCACGTGGGAAGACGGGCGTCCGTACCACCCCGAATACCTCTCGCAGGTCTTCACCCGTCTCATCGCCAAGCTCGATCTCCCGCCTGTACGACTGCATGACCTGAGGCACTGCGCAGCCACGCTCTCCCTCGCCGCCGGCGTCCACATGAAGACAATCCAGGCCCTGCTCGGGCACTCCTCGTACCAGCTCACGGCCGACACCTACACCAGCGTGCTGCCGCAGCTCGAACAGGCCGCAGCAGACGCCCCGGTCGCACTCGTACCTCGAGGCCAGACGACGCAGCCGCGGCCCACACCGGAGAATCCGCAGCGCCGAGCGGAGAGTGCGTGAAGTGCGAGGACACCAATGCCGTCCCCACCGAGGCAGCCGCCTACTCGGCCTCGGCAACCGCGATCCGCTGGGCCAGCGTCGCGGCCGCGCCTCTCAGAGCCGCCCCGTAGAGCAGCTCCGTTCGGTGGACGATACGGGGCGCAATCAGGGGGACTGCCGCCACTCCGGCCGAATTGGTGACCGCGGAGCGGGGCAGCAGCGTGAGCCCATGGCCGGCGGCGGCCAAGGCCACGAGGGTGCGGACGTCCGTGCCCTCGTAGCGGAGGGTAGGGCGGAACCCGTCACTGCCGCTCGCGGCACGCAACTGCTCCAGGGGCAGGCCAGCGCCCGGTGCGTCGAGCCAGCGGGCATGGACGAGGTCGGCGAGCCTCAGCCCGGCGCGGCGCGCCAGCGGATGGCCCTCCGGCAGCAGGACGCAGACGGGCTCCTCGCCCGCGCCGCGCGCCGTGAGCGGCGCCACGTCGGGGATGCGGAGAGGATCACTGGGTGCGGCAAGCCCGTCCACAAGGGCCAAGTCGGCGGCGCCTGTTGCCACCTCGGCGGGGATGCCCTCTCGCGGCAGCACGCGAAGGGTGACGCCGACGGCGGGCAGTGCCTGGACGGTGCGGGGCCGAAGGGCGGTCGGCGTGGCCGCGAGGGTCAGCCCCTGCTCGGCCGCGCCAGCCATGCGGACGATGTCGGCGCGCGCGGCATCCAGCCGCAACAGCAGGGGGCGCGCGTGCTCCAGCAGCCGCTCGCCCGCCGGAGTAGCCGCGACGGGCCGGCGCGTGAGCAGGGGTGTGCCCAGGTCCTGTTCGAGCGCCGCGATGTGCTGGGACACGGCGGACTGCGTGTAGCCCAGTTCCCGTGCGGCCTCCGAGAAGGAGGCAAGCCGACTCACCGTGACGTAGGTACGCAGCAGATGCGGATCCATGCCGCACAGCGTCGCACAGGACATCAGCAGCACTTATGGATGGTTCAGAAACCATCGTTGGACGTGAATCACGGGTCGCGCTGATGATGGCCGCATGACTCGGACCGCTTCAGATAGCACTGCCCGGATCGCCCTCGTCGGGGACCGCTCGCCGAGCGTCGTCTCGCACACCCGCGTACCGCTCCTGCTGGACGCGCTCGCGCAGCGTGATCGCCTCTTCCTCGACGCGTACTGGATTCCCACCGAGGACGCGGAGGCCGAGGGTGCCGTGCGTGGGTTCGACGCTGTGTGGCTGCTGCCCGGCAGCCCGTACCGCAGCGAGGCGGGCGCGCTCGCCGCGGTCAGCACCGCACGCCAGGAGGGAATCCCGTTCCTTGGCACGTGCGCCGGCTTCCAGCACATGCTGCTCGAGTTCGCCCGCAACGTGTGCGGCCTGACGGGCGTGGCACACGCCGAGAACACCGCCGATGCCGAGGACCTGTTGATCACCCCGCTCGCCTGCTCCCTCAAGGGGCACGAAGGAGCCGTCCAGATCAGCCCCGGCTCGCTTGCCGAGTCCGTCATCGGCGCCACCAGGTCGGTCGAGCGGTACCACTGCGCGTATGGGCCTTCTCGCCACCTGGAAACCCTGCGCGCGCACGGCCTGCGCTTCACCGGCGAGGACGAGGACGGCCACGTCCGCATCGCCGAGCTTCCCGGCCACCCCTTCTTCCTGGCCACCCTCTTCCAGCCCGAACTGCACAGTGACGGTTCACGCCCGCACGCGATCGTGAGCGCCTTGGCCCGTGCGGCTGTCGCCCACGCCGCGGACACGGCGGCAGCCAAGGCTGCATGACGAGCCCCTGGCACTGCGTCCCCGCTGTGTCCCCGCACACGTGAGAAGGGCCCTCCGGAGTTGATCCGGAGGGCCCTTCTCGTTGCTGCTGCGCTGGTCGGCGCTGTGGGCGCGGACGGTTTCGAACCGCCGACATCTGCCTTGTAAGGGCAGCGCTCTACCGCTGAGCTACGCGCCCGGGACGACTCGACAGCCTACCTTGCCTGCGCCCCTGCCCCGCAAACCCGTATCGAGGCCGGGGGACCGAGGACGGCAAAGTCACGGTGCGGAGTGCGAACTAAACGGCCCGTGTGTTCGTCCTTAACGGGTGGGAGAATGACACCGGGCACTGCGGATGACAGCACGGGGAGAGGGACGTGACGGCGACACCTTCACAGCCGTACACACCACAGCCGTTCACGCCGTTTGTGCCGCGCAGTCAGTACGCGCGCCCCCGTGTTCGTAACAGCACCACGGCCGACGCCGGGACAACGCCTGACGCCGGGACCAGAGCAGCCGCCGGGACCAGGGCCGGTACGGCCGGCACCTTCCGCGACATGGCCACCCTGCTCCTCCTCCCCCTCCCCCTCCTCGCCGCGACGCTCCCGGCCGCGTTCGCCGGTGGTGGTACGCGGCGGTGGTTCGGCGGGCGTGGAGAGAGTCAGCGGGCCGAGGCGCAGGCCGCGAAGGATGCCGCCGCGGCCGCCTTCTACGAGCTGGACACGGCACAGCGCGATCTGAGGATCTCGATCGAGACGATCACCGCGGTCGACGACTCTCCCGCGGCCCGGCGGGCGGTGTCCGACTTCGAGTCGCTGGGCCGCCGTATCGACGAGGCCAGCCTGCAGTACATCACCGCGGTAGACGCCCATGACCTCGACCGGGACGATCTCGAGGCCTCGGTGGCGGCGCGTGCCCGGACCGAGCTGGCCAGGGCCAGGGACGAGCTGGGCAAGGTCAAGAAGGACCTCGACCGCTTCTCCGAGGGACTCGGGCCGCTGCTCGACAAGGCCGAGACGCAGCTGGCGCGCCTCGCCCCGGCCGTCGAGCGGGCCCGGCAGTCGCTGCTGGCCGCAAGCAACGCCCTCGACGCGGTACGCGGATCCGGGCTGAAGGCCGACGATCTGGCCGCCCGGCTGGCCGTCCTCGGGCCGGAGCTGACCAAACTCAACCAGGGCGCCGGGCGGCACGGCGTACCGGAGACCCTGCAGCGGGCCGAGCGAGTGGCGCGCGACGCGGAGGCCGTGCGGGCGGAGGCCGAGCGGCTGCCGGAACGGGCCGCAGAGATCGACCGCCGCCTCGTCTCGCTGCGGACGCGCGCGCAGGCCCTCACGACCCGCGCGGGGCAGGTCGACCCGGTGCTGAGCGAGCTGCGGCGCCGCTTCACGGCCGCGTGCTGGCAGGACCTGCAGCGGGTGCCGGAGCAGGCGGAGGAGAACGTCCGTCAGGCCGAGGCGAAGCTGAGGGAGGCGCAGCAGGCGCGTGAGGCGCAGCGCTGGCCGGATGCGACCTCGCTTCTCTCCACGGTACGGGCGCTGCTGAACGCGACGGACGAGGCGGTGTCGGCCGCCGGGGACCGGCTGCAGCGCCTCAACGCGGTGGCCAAGGACCCGCAGCAGGAGATCGAGCGCACCCGGTTCGCCATCCGCGACGCCCAGCGACTGGCGATGGCGGGCCGTCATACCCCCGATCCCCGGCATGCGCGACCGCTGGACGACTCGGTGGCCCGTCTCGAACGCGCCATCGCCACGCTGGAGGGGCGCCACCCCGACTACTGGCACTTCCTGACGGAGACGGAGACTGTGCGGCGTACGGTGGCGCGGGTTGTCGGCCAGATCCGGGACGAACGGGGGGCGGCGGGGGCCTGAGCCCGCGCGACCCGGGGCGGCGATGTCGCCACAGCCCGTGCCGCGACTTCCACGCTCCTGGCCGCCCGTGACCCGTGCCGGATGCAGCGCGTCCGGCACGAGCATTGGCGATGTCCGGGCCGCAGGCGGATCCTGGTGTTACGTACGCGGCGCGGCGCCATGCCGCGCCTCGCCGCGATACATCCCGTACGCGCGGCCTCCGCGAGCGACAAGGAGGGCGGACATGGCAACGCACATACTTCACCCGGAGACCAAGCGGCACTTCAGTCTCGACGAGCATCTGCCCGTCGACCACCGCCTCAGCAAGTTCTACCGCGTCGGCGCAGGTCTGATGGGTCTCGTACTGGTCGCCTTCGGGATCTTCGGGCTCATCGGCAAGGTCGGCTTCTTCGACACGCGCGGCGACACGGTCGCCGGGCTGAGTACCAACGGCGCGCTGAGCGTGCTGTCGATCTGCATCGGGCTTCTGCTCTTCGTCGGGATGGTGATCGGCGGGAACTTCGCCTCGACGGTCAACATGATCGTCGGCGTCGCCTTCATCCTGAGCGGCTTCGTCAACCTCGCCCTGCTGGACACGAGCTTCAACTTCCTCGCCTTCCGCATCCCGAACGTGCTGTTCAGCTTCGTGGTCGGGGTGATGCTGATGTTCTTCGGCATGTACGGCCGGGTCGGATCGGCCCTGCCGCACGACAACCCGTACTGGCGTCAGCGCCATCCGGAACAGGCGGCCGAGGAGGAGCGGCAGCGCTCGCTGCCCGGGCGCGGCCACCTGAGGCTGGACCCCAGGCTGGACGCCGGTGCCGACCGCAGCACCAGCATGGGCGTCGCACCAGGGCGGCCACCGCAGCGGTGACCCAGCGCAGAGCGACGCAGAGGCGACGCAGACGCAAAGGCGACGCAGAGGCGATGCAGACGTGAACGCGGCGGCCGAGCGCGCTCCATAACCGTCCGCGGTACTCCGTGCCGTCTCCGCACCCGCCCGATACTCTGTGGACATGCCTCGCTACGAGTACCGCTGCCGGACCTGCGGCGACACCTTTGAACTGAGCCGTCCGATGGCCGAGTCGTCCGACCCCGCGGACTGCCCCGCCGGGCACGAGGACACCGTCAAGCTGCTCTCGACAGTGGCGGTCGGCGGTACGGCGTCGGCGTCGGCCGCCTCCGGCCGTACCAGCCCCGGCGGTGGTGCCGGTGGCGGTTGCTGCGGCGGTGGCTGCTGCGGCTGACCGCCGCGCCGCTCGACGTGTGGGCCCGACGCCGCCACCAGGCGTCGCTCACGCTCACGCCTTCCAACGCGGCTGACACCTTCCCGGCGTCGCTCACACCTTCCGGGCCAGCGTCAGCCCGTCCGCCACAGCGAGCATCACGCTCTCGACCCGCTCGTCGACCTTCACCCGCTCGTTGAACTCCTTGATCGCCGCCGCCGGCCCGGTGGCCTCGGGATCTGTCACGCCACCGTGCAGGAAGACGTTGTCCACGACGAGCAGCCCGCCCTGGCGCATCCTCGGCACCAGGGCGTCCCAGTACCCGACGTAATTCTCCTTGTCCGCGTCGATGAACGCCATGTCGATGCTCGGCTCCGCCGGCAGCGCGGCCAGCGTCTCCAGCGCGGGTGCGATCCGCAGCTCGATCTTGTCCTCGACACCGGCCTTCGCCCAGGCCTCGCGCGCGTGCTTGGTCCACTCCTCCGAGACGTCGCAGGTCAGGAGCGTGCCGTCGGGTGGCAGCGCCTGCGCCATGGACAGGGCCGACAGTCCCGTGAAGGTACCGACCTCCACGATCCGCCGGGCTCCGGTCAACCGTACGAGGAACGCCAGCAGCGGCCCCTGCTCCTGAGCGACCTGTTTGCCCGCCACCAGCGGGAGCTGGGTGTGGGTGACGTCTACGAGCATGCGCTGCACCGGGTCGAGCGGGGGATTGTGTCCGAGCATGTACGCGTACAGCTCTTCGGTCAGCGGAGTGCTCTTGCTGTGGGTCACGTGGATCTCCTCGCTCAGCTCTCGCAGGGTGGAGTACCGCCGGCTCTCTGCGAGAGTAGTCCTCCCCCGGCGGGCAACAGCGGGCAAGGAGAGCCTCAGGCACCGTTCGAAGAGATTCTCAGCCCCGTTCGAAGAGAGCCTCAGACCTCTCCGTCGCCCGCAGCGGCCCCACCGACCCCCGTAGCGAACCGCCGCAGGATCTCCTCACCCGCGGCGACCCCCCGCTCCGCGAGAGCGGTGATCCCGGGTGCCGTCCAGCCGGTGTCCGCGAGTTCGCCGTGGCCGGGTCGCCAGGCCCGGTCGGCGGCGAGCAGGAGGTCGGCGTCGAGGAGGGAGTCCCCGGCTGCCAGGGTGAGTTCGGCGCCGGTGCGGCGGGCGAGCTCGTACACCGCGGCACTCTTGGTGAGCGGCTTCGGCACGGCGTAGATCTTGCGGCCCTGGAGGGACACGGTCCATCCCTTGCCGTCGGCCCAGTCGGCGAGCTCCTTGACCCAGCCCTCGGGGAGCAGGAGGCGCTCGACGACGAGATAGGCGAAGAGGTCCTCGGCGACGCGCTCCTTGCGCAGCCAGGACGGATCGGCGGTGGCCAGCATGTGGGCGCGAACCTCGTCGAGCGAGGCGCACTCGTCGGCGAGCCGGGCATCGACCTGCCGCCGCCAGTCGCGGTCGGAGACGCCGTCGACGAGCAGATGGCCGCCGTTGGCGCAGATCGCGTACCGCGGCTGCGGGCCGGGGAGGCGGATGCGGCCGTACTGCTTGCGGGTGCGGGTGGTGGTCGGTACGAACACGGCGGACCGGCCAAGCTCGGCGAGGAGACCGGCGGCCGTCTCCGTCATGTACGACAGGGGCTTGCTCTCGTGGACCTCGACGCAGAGCAGCCGCGGTGCCTCGGCGTCGGGCATGCCGAGGGCGAGGGCCGCTGCGGAATAGATGAGCGTGCGGTCGAGGTCGCTGGCGACGAGTACCGTCATCAGTTGCTCACCGCCTTGCCGTCGGCGCCCGTGGCGCCCCGGGTGTACTTGGGGTGGATCAAACCCACGCAGCTGTAGGGGAGTTCGGCTACTTCCTCGACGGGTACGCCGCGCTGTTCGGCCAGCAGCCTGACGTGGTCCAGGTCCGTGCCCGCACCGCTGTGGGCGAGGATCTTCCAGGGGACGCGGCGCAGCAGCACGCGCGTCGTCTCGCCGACCCCCGGCTTGACGAGGTTCACGTCGTGGATCCCGTACTCCTCGCTGATCCGCTCGACGGCGGCCCAGCCCTCCCATGTGGGGGTCCGGTCCGCGGAGAGCAGCTCCTTGACCTGCGTTTCCACGGCGTCGGCGACCTCGTCGAAGCGGGCCGCGACGGCGTCCAGGAAGGCGCCCGAGACGTCCGCGTCCGCGAGCTCGCGGTAGAACTTCGCGCCGTGGTAGTCGTCCGGCCCGACCAGGTCGGCGCGGAGCACGGTGCGCGATATCAGGCCGGAGACGGTGGAGTTGAGGCAGGCGGAGGGGATGAGGAAGTCCTCGCGGGTGCCGTAGGTGCGGACGCACGAGCCGGGGTCGGCGAGCACGGCGATCTCCGGGTCGAACCCGCTGACCCCCTCCGCCTTCTCGAACTCCACCAGGGCCTGGGCGAGTTCCCGTGTGATGGCTCCCTTGCCGGTCCAGCCGTCCACGAAGACGACGTCGGCGGGGTCGTGGTGGGCGGCCAGCCAGCGCAGGGCGTTGGCGTCGATGCCGCGTCCGCGCACGATGGAGACGGCGTAGTGGTGCAGATCGAGGCCGTGGCGGTGCTGGGCCCAGCGGCGCATCAGTACGCCGACGGGCGTGCCGGCGCGGGCGAGCGAGACCAGCACGGGGCGGGGTGACCGCTCGGCGAGCACGGTCTCCGTCACGACGCCGACCGCCTGTGCGATACGGGTGGCCGAGGCCTCCAGGGCGGCGTGGAAGAGCTCCTGGTACGCGGGGCTGGGCTGGTACTCCACGGGCAGCGACTCGGCGTAGTGCGCGCCGCCGCTCTGGATGGCCTCCTCGCGCTCCTCCGTCGGCGCCTCGAGCGGGGCGTCCGAGAGGTCCTGGAGCAGCCAGCCGACCTCGTCGGGTGCGTACGAGGAGAAGGCCGGGCCGCGGAGGGGCTCTGGCAGCATGGAGTGCCTTTCGGTGGCGCGCGGGCGCCCGGGGGCGCGCGACGGAACGTACGCGGCGGCGTACGACGGGACGTAGGACGGGACGACGGCCAGCACGACGTGCGGGGCGTGCGCGGCGAGCTGCGCCAACAGCCCATCGGGCGCGTGCAGTTCGGGGGTGTCGGCCGCGGAGTCGACGACGGCGACGACGGCGTCGAAGCCCGCCCCCGCGACGTTGTAGGCGTAGCGCTCGCCCGGTCCGTCGTCCGGGGCGTCGTGGGCGGGGAAGACGATGCGGCTGCGTATCGCATAGCCGGGGTCGTCGACCGCCAGGACGGGTGAGCGGGTGGTCGTGGAGTACCGGACGTCGGCCTCCAGGATGCGCTCCAGCTCCCCGGCCAGCCGGAGAGGCGCGTACATCAGCTCCTCGAAGCCGAGGACGAGGACGCGCCGGGCGTCGGCGGGCAGGGCGTCGGCAATACGTTCCGCCATGGCGGGCAGGGCGTGCTCCAGGCGCTCGCGGTGCGCGGGCGTGAAGCCGTGGCGTCCGCCGTCGGGGACGTCCTGCGGCCAGTGAAGTTCGACGCGCGTGGCCGCCGCAGCAGCCTGTGCGGCCCGGACGCCCTGCTGCTGCGCCGACTCGTAAGCGGCGACCAGCTCCTGGCCCTTCTGCAGCACCCCCTCCGGCAGCCGCACCGTCCCGCTCGCCGCCGTCACGAGGTCCACGCGCGCGTCGATCTCGCGGGCGAACTCGTCGAGGCGTCCCTGGTCCCCGGCCGACCGCATGTCGACCAGGGCCACGATCACGTACCGCTCGCGCGGGTAGCGGCCGTGGAGGGCGCGGATGGTGTTGAGCACCGTGTTCCCGGTGGAGAACTCGTCGTCCACCAGCACCAGCGGGCCGTCGCCTGCGAGCAGCGCGGGGTCCTCGGGGAGCAGCAGATGCGAGGTGGCGTGCGAGTGCGACTCCTCGAAGCCGCCGGCCTGCGCTACTCCCGGCACGGAGCGCCGCGTCGAGTGCAGATACGGGGCGAGCCCCACCCCGTCGGCGACCGAGTGGCCGAGCCCGGTGGCCGTCTCCGCGTACCCGAGGACCACGGCGCGCCCTGCCTCGTCGGCGCCGAGCAGCTCCCGCACCCGCTCGCCGAGCTCGAGCCCCTGGCCGTACACCACCGCCGGCGACTGCGGCACATGCTTGCCCAGGACGTTCGACACGAGCAGATGCGCCCGCTTGGGGTTGCGCCGCAGCGCGAGACCCAGCAGGTCGTGCAGCTTCTCGTCGCCCTTGAGCTCGACACCGAGCCGCTGGGCTACCCACGTCCCGGACCACACCACGTTGTTCACAGTTCCTTGCATTCCTCAGTCGACCAGACCGGCGGTGAGCAGCTCGACGAAGCTGACATCCTCCTTGACGACGCCGAAGACCTCGGCGCGCTGCATGGTGCGCTCTGCCCAGGCGCGGTGCGGTTTCACCTCGTTCATCTTGTTCGTGTACGCGGACCGCATGACGCCTCCGCCGCACCGCTCGGGCCGCAGGATGTCCTGTGCGTCGCTGAACTCCTCATGGCTGACGACCGACAGCGCGTGCACGGGCAGCACGTGCGACGGGTGGATGCAGGTCTTGCCGAGCAGGCCGTTGGCGTGGTCGAGGGCGATCTCGCGGAGCAGGCCGTCCATGTCGTGCTCGATGAGCGTCTCACGCAGGTTCTCCGCGCGGCCCTCGAGGAAGGGGCTGCGGCGCAGCTGGGGCTTGAACATGCGTTCCTGGACCCGGAAGTACTCCCACACCGGTCCTGTCACCGTGAAACCCGTGCCGTCGGCCCGGCCCAGCAGATTGACCACGTCGGCGATCACCGAGGCCACGATCCGCACGTCGTACGCGGTCATGTCGGGCGACCTGCGCAGCCCGTACGCCGAGCAGAAGTCGGTGACGCCGAGCCGCAGCGCGAGCACGCGCTCCCGGTACTTGTCGACGGTGCGGAAGATGCCCGTCAGCGTTTCTACGCGCGTTTCCAGGTGCAGAAGCTCGGGCGACTCCAGCACGGGCATCGCGAAGAGCCGGAGCCCGCTCGCGGCCTCCGTCGCGGCGATCGCCTCGAGAAAGGGCACGCCGCGCTCCTCGGTGAACTTGGGCAGCACGAAGCCGGACACCAGCCGTGCCGCGGCACCGAGGCGCTGAACGAGGTTCGGGATCTGCTCCGGGGCGCGGACCCGGACGAACAGGAGCGGCAGCTCCTGGTCCGTGGCCACTACGGCGGGCCGCTCCGCGAGGTCGCTGAACTGACGTACGAGGTTCTCCTCGGCGTCCCGGACATCCGCGTCGCCGATCGAGTCTTCGAGACACACCACCATGGAGACGACACCCCGGCCGGCCTGTTTGACGATGTCGTCGGCCAGGCGTGGTCTGGTCGCCGGGCTGTACAGGGTCGCGCCGAGGGCCACGGAGAGGATCCGCGCCGGAGAGCCGGCAGTGAAGTCGCACGGCTCCTGGTGGAAGAGGCGCTGACGCACCTCAGGGGCGATGTGCCCGAAATGACGCATGTGACTCCCCGTATCGCCAAGGTGGCCCGTTGATGGTGGCCGGTAATAGTACGTAGACATCCATGTCGGAGGTTCCCGTCGGCCATGAAATTCAGGTAACCCGCCCATGTCGGAAGTGCGCAAGACGAAAGTCGGCTCTGGGAACCCCACGTTGTCCCCACCCGTACCGGGAGGGCAGGATGACCGCATGACGCACGCGATGCTGAAGGGCTCGAACGTCCCGATCAAGGCCACGGCGGTGCGCGCCGTGCTGCGCTGGACCCCGGGCCAGGGTGTCCCGGACGTGGACGCGTCGGCACTGCTGCTGGGCCCCGACGGCCGCGTGCGGTCCGACGAGGACTTCGTCTTCTACAACCAGCCCCGCCACCCCTCGGGCAAGGTCTGGCGGCTCGGCAAGAAGCGCGTGACCGAGGGCCTGACGGACACGATCCAGACGGACCTGGCGGGGATGGCCGCCGAAGTGAGCCGGGTGCTGCTCGTGGCGTCGGCGGACGATGTGTCCTTCGACCAGGTCCGGGCGCTGCGCATACTGCTGCACGACGCCGCCGACGCGGACGGTGAGCCGCTCGCTTACTTCGACGTCAAGCCGGAGACGGGTGCGGAGACCGCGCTGATCTGCGGCGAGCTCTACCGGCGCGGGGACGGGTGGAAGTTCCGTGCGCTGGGCGAGGGCTATTCCAACGGGCTGGTGGGGCTGGCCACGGATTTCGGCATCTCCGTGGACGAGTCGGAGGGTGCCGGCGAGGCCGAGCCGGACGCTCCGGCGTCGCTGCCGCTGCCGCCGGAGCAGACGACTGTGCAGCCGTCGGCCGCGCGGCCTGCGGCGGCGCCTACGACAGCCCAGCCGACGGCCCAGCCCGGGTACGGCTATCCGCCGCAGGCGCCCGCTCCTGTGCCTGCGCCGCAACCTGCGTACGGCTATCCCGGCCCCGCGGCCGCGCAGCCCGCGGCCGCGCAGCCAGGGCCCGCTTACGGCTATCCGCAGCCGATCGCCCCCGTGCCGGATCCGAACTTCAGGCTGCCGCCGCAGGGTCCGCAGTTCCTCGGCCGGTGAGCGGCCGGGCCCCTCTCAGCCGTTTACGGCCCCCGAGCGCAGGCCGTACGGAACGCACCCGCCGTCGTGGGTTGCGCCCGCCCTCCCCCAAGCTCTCGGCTTCTCCCCCAGCCAACGCTGGGAGGTGCCCCCAGAGCAGGGGGACTCCCATCGCCCTGCATAACGCCTGCCCACAACAGTGACCCCGTCGGCCCGCAGCTGCAGACAGGGGGCGCGGCCCCGACACACAGAGGTGCGCGCGCGGCCACCCACGGCAGCAGCCCGGCGGCGTACGGCACGCACTCCCGGCCTGCCAGCGGAGCGCCTCAGCGGCCGCCCGTCTTCGTCTTGTACCCCCGCCCCCACTGCAGCCCCCACCCGTAGAGCCGGTCCAGCTCCGCCTGGAAGCCGTAGACGAACTTCACCTCGCGGCGCACGATGAGCTCGCCCTTGATGTTCTCGATGGACACCACGGCGCAGGAGCGGGCCTGGGGCGCCCGCTCGTCGAGGCTGATCTCGATCCGGGGCCCGTTGTTGGGGTAGAGCGTCACCTTGGCGTGCGTACGGTCGAAGGCCGGGGTCTGGTCGTAGATGTAGACGAAGACGAGCAGACGCTTGATGGACTCGCGGTGGTCGAGATTGACGTAGATCGTCTCGCCCGACGGGGAGCCGAACCGGTCGTCGCCGCTGAGCTTCACGAATGGCGGGGCGTTGAGGGCGCCGAAGAAACTGCCGAGCGGCTGCACCACTCCCTTGTCCCCGTCCATCAGCTCGTACAGGCAGCCGATGTCGAGGTCCACATTGACCACACCCTGGGTGTGTGCCTGCACCACATCGGGCTTGAACAGTTTGAACGGATGCCGCAGACTGCCGCTCCCCCGCGGCTTGCCGATGATGTCCGACGTACGCATCTGCCAGGACAGATTGATGCGCAGATTGCCGGTTGCCGCGCCCTGCTGGGTGAGCGAGACCGACGGGTTCCGCTTGGTGAGTTCGATGGAGTTGCTCGCCGCGCTGCCCGACTCGAACTGCGTCGAGCGACCGCGCCACAGACCGTCCCAGAAGGACATACCGCCCCCCACGTCCTATGCGCCTCATACGCATGTGCGCCTCGTACACATGACCGCGGGGCGGCCACGAGGACTCGTCCTCGATGGCCGCCCCGCACTGAGCGTTCCTCACTCCGGCCCCGGTCACACACGGGAACCGGACAAGCCCCAGCCGCTGCGGGCCGGATCAGACCAGGGCCGCTCAGGCCGGATCAGACCCGGGGCCGCTGCCGGTCGGATCAGACCCCGGACGAGACCTCGGCCTTCTCGCCCGAGGCCTCAGCTTTTCCCTCGGCCGCCGCCAGAGCCCGGTTGCGCCGCACCGACGACCAGAAGGACCAGGCGATCAGGACGACGCCGACGAGGCCGGTGATGATCTCACTGATCTCGTACTGGATGGTGACGAGGAGGATCACGGCGAGGGCGCCGATCGCGTAGTGCGCGCCGTGCTCCAGGTAGACGTAGTCGTCGAGGGTGCCCTGGCGGACCAGGTAGACGGTGAGCGACCGGACGTACATGGCGCCGATGCCGAGGCCGAGCGCCATCAGCACGATGTCGTTGGTGATCGCGAAGGCGCCGATGACGCCGTCGAAGGAGAAGGACGCGTCCAGGACCTCGAGGTAGAGGAACATGAAGAACGCGGCCTTGCCGGCGAGCTTGACGGCCGAGACCGGCTTTCCGGCCCGCTTGGCCTCTTCCTCCTCCTCGTGCTCGCGCTCCTCCTCTTCCTCGAGCTTGTCCTCGAAGAAGCCGGAGAGACCGCCGACGACGAGATAGGTGATCAGGCCCGCGATGCCGGAGAGCAGCACGGTCTCCGCCTTGTCGACGTGCGCGCCGCCGTGCTGGTGGGCGTGTGTCGCGAAGGTCATCGCGGTGATCAGCAGCACGATCAGGGCGATGCAGACCGACAGCATGTCGATCTTGCCGAGCTTGGCGAGCGGCCGCTCCAGCCAGGCCAGCCACTTGATGTCGCGGTCCTCGAAGATGAAGTCGAGGAAGATCATCAGCAGGAACATGCCACCGAAGGCGGCGATCGCCGGATGGGCGTCGGTGACCAGCTGCTGGTACTGGTCCTTGTCGGTCAGCGCGAGGTTGACCGCGTCGATCGGACCGATCTTGGCGCTGATGGCGACGATCACGACGGGGAAGACCAGCCGCATACCGAAGACGGCGATGAGGATGCCGATCGTGAGGAAGATCTTCTGCCAGAAGGCACTCATCTTCTTCAGGATTCCGGCGTTGACCACTGCGTTGTCGAAGGACAGCGAGATCTCGAGGATGGACAGGATCGCCACGATCCCGAATGCGGTCCATCCCCCGTAGAACACCGCTGCGACCAAGCCGAGCGCGGTGACCGCGAACGACCAGCCGAAGGTTTTCAGAACCACTGGCTACCCAATCGTGTGTTGGGGGGTTACCCCGGGCTACCCCCGGACGAAATCCGGAGAGGGTCTCCCCCCGCCGTACCCGGCTTTACGAGACGTTGACCCCAAAGTCTAGAGCGATGCCCCGAAGTCCCGACGCGTACCCCTGACCCACGGCCCGGAACTTCCATTCGTCGCCGTACCGGTAGACCTCACCGAAGATCATCGCCGTCTCCGTGGAGGCGTCCTCGCTGAGGTCGTAGCGCGCGAGCTCCTGGCCGTCCGCCTCGTTGACGACGCGGATGAAGGCGTTGCTGACCTGGCCGAAGGTCTGCCCGCGGTTGTCCGCCTCGTGGATCGAGACGGGAAAGATGATCTTGTCGCAGCCGGCCGGCACCTTGGGGAGGTCCACCAGGATCGACTCGTCGTCGCCGTCGCCCTCACCGGTCAGGTTGTCGCCGGTGTGCTCGACCGAGCCGTCGGGGCTCTTGAGCTGGTTGTAGAAGATGAACCACTCGTCGCCCAGCACGCGGCCGCCGCTGCACAGCAGGGCGCTGGCGTCGAGGTCGAAGGGCGCTCCGGTGGTGGAGCGTGCGTCCCAGCCCAGCCCGATCATCACCTTCGTGAGGTTCGGTGCGGCCTTGGAGAGGGAGACATTGCCCCCCTTGGCTAGCGTGACGCCCATGATCTGGTCCTCCCCGAGCTGCTGCATGTACCGGGCGGCGTGACATCGGCGGCCGTCCGCCGCAGGCCCCCCGCACCCCCGGCCGGGGGTGGTTGCTGATCGCTTGAGTTTCCCAAGCCGTCCGGCGCCGCACTCGGTGTGCGGCGCCGGTCGGGAAAGCAGACGGGCCTGGCTCAGACGTTCACGCCGAAGTCCTGCGCGATGCCGCGCAGGCCCGACGCATAGCCCTGGCCGATGGCCCGGAACTTCCACTCCGCGCCGTGGCGGTAGAGCTCGCCGAAGACCATCGCGGTCTCCGTGGAGGCGTCCTCGGAGAGGTCGTACCGCGCGATCTCCGCGCCGCCCGCCTGGTTGACCACGCGGATGAAGGCGTTGCGCACCTGGCCGAACGACTGCTGGCGGTTCTCGGCGTCGTAGATGGACACCGGGAACACGATCTTGGTGACTTCCGCCGGCACGCCGGCGAGGTTCACCTTGATCTGCTCGTCGTCGCCCTCGCCCTCACCGGTGAGGTTGTCGCCGGTGTGCTCCACGGAGCCGTCGGCGCTCTTGAGGTTGTTGAAGAAGACGAAGTCCTGGTCGCCCCTGACCTTGCCGTCCTCCTTCGTCAGGATGGCGCTGGCGTCCAGGTCGAAGTCCGTACCGGTGGTGGTACGGACGTCCCAGCCCAGGCCGACCATGACCGCCGTCAGGCCCGGCGCCTCCTTGGTCAGCGATACGTTGCCGCCCTTGCTGAGGCTGACTCCCACGAGTCCTCCCAATGGTGTTCAGGGGCGGGGAGCCCCCGTCGTGCGTTGGCATCGGATCAACGAGTGGATCCTAGTGACGGGTTCCCGGCCTCCGCAGGCCCTGAGCCCTGACAATCAGGGTGTCGGGCATGAGACGCGGGGGCCGGGACATGCGGGCCGAGGATGCGTCAGAGGGTCTCGAGAGCCTTGACGTACTCGTTCAGGTCGCGGGCGTCCGGCAGACCGTTGACGACGGTCCAGCGCACCACACCCTCCTTGTCGATGATGAAGGTGCCGCGCACCGCGCAGCCCTTCTCCTCGTCGAAGACGCCGTACGCGCGCGAGACCTCGCCGTGCGGCCAGAAGTCGGACAGCAGCGGGTACTCCAGGCCCTCCTTCTCACCGAAGACGCGCAGCGTGAACGGGGAGTCGTTGGAGACGGCCAGCAGCTGGACGTCGTCGTTGACGAACGTCGGCAGCTCGTCGCGCAGGGCGCACAGCTCGCCGGTGCACACGCCCGTGAAAGCGAACGGGTAGAAGAGCAGCACCACGTTCTTCTCGCCACGGAAGTCGGAGAGCTTCACGGCCTGGCCGTGGTTGTCCTTGAGCTCGAAGTCCGGGGCCTTGGTGCCGACCTCGATCGCCATAGTCACGCATCCCTTCCATGGGGCTGTTCGGATGACGCCCACCCTACGCAGTGGCCCGTGCACCGCGATGCGCGAGGCCCCCGCCCGACGTGCGTCGGTGGGGGCCTCGCGGCGGCCGTGCCCGGCCCGGCAGGGCGAGCTGCCGGGCCGGGACCGGTTCAGCGCTTCTTGGCCGCCGCCTTGGGCGTGACCAGACGGCTGCAGATCCAGTCCTTGCCGACGCTGACGCTCTTGGTCTGGGACAGACCCGCGGTCTGCGCGGCCTCGTTGATGTCGCTCGCCTCGACATAGCCGTCGCGGCCGGTCTTCGGCGTCATCAGCAGCACCGGAGACCCCTCGTCGATCAGCGTGGTGGCGTCGACCAGCGCGTCGGTCAGGTCGCCGTCGTCCTCGCGGAACCACAGCAGCACGACATCCGCGACGTCGTCGTAGTCCTCGTCCACGAGCTCGCCGCCGATGACTTCCTCAATGGCCTCGCGGAGCTCCTGGTCGACGTCATCGTCGTAGCCGATCTCCTGGACCACCTGCTCGGGCTGGAACCCCAGCCTCGCGGCAGGGTTAGTCCGCTCCTCCGCGTGGTCCGCGGTCGCGCTCACGGGTTGCCTCCTGATCATGTTTCCTATGGGGGTTTCCCCCGGCTCCTGCGGAGCCCTGGGGGAAGTCTTCCAGCCACGCGCGTGCGCGAAGCATTGGCCGTAGTCCACACGGGCCGGACGGATCGCGCAAGTACCCGGCCCCCGAGACCGCCGAAACGGTGACGTTCCCGGCCGTCTCGCCGCAACTCCAGGCAGGAAATCGCGCCATCCGGCGGCCCGTGACCCACTGTTCTGTCCGAGTTTGCCAACTTCGCCCCCACGAGTGCCAGAGAGGGCCGAACTCCGTTACGGATCTGGGGGCACCTCCCAGGCCCTCAAGGCACTGGGGGAGGCGCAGACGGGCGTATCGTTGCGATGTGGACGAGCCCCCACAGGGCTGCCGGACAAGCGGTTACCTATCGGTAGAGATGACGTATCCGTCCCCTAGGTACACGATGGGGATCGCGCAACCAGCAGAACCAAGCCCCAGCAGTGGTCCCAGTCAGTGGCTCCCAGACAGTGAAGGAACAGCGTGGCTTCCGGATCCGATCGCAACCCGATCATCATTGGCGGCCTTCCCAGCCAGGTCCCGGATTTCGATCCCGAAGAGACCCAGGAATGGCTCGACTCCCTTGACGCCGCCGTCGACGAGCGGGGCCGTGAACGCGCCCGCTATCTGATGCTCCGGCTGATCGAGCGCGCACGCGAGAGGCGCGTCGCCGTGCCCGAGATGCGCAGCACGGACTACGTCAACACGATCGCCACCAAGGACGAGCCGTTCTTCCCCGGCAACGAGGAGATCGAGCGCAGGATCCTCAACGCGACACGCTGGAACGCGGCTGTGATGGTCTCGCGCGCCCAGCGCCCCGGCATCGGTGTCGGCGGCCACATCGCCACGTTCGCCTCCTCGGCATCGCTGTACGACGTGGGCTTCAACCACTTCTTCCGCGGCAAGGACGAGGGCGACGGCGGCGACCAGGTCTTCTTCCAGGGACACGCGTCGCCGGGCATCTACGCGCGCGCGTACATGCTCGACCGCCTCTCCGAGCAGCGGCTCGACGCATTCCGCCAGGAGAAGTCGAAGGCTCCGTACGGCCTGTCGTCGTATCCGCATCCGCGGCTGATGCCGGACTTCTGGGAGTTCCCGACCGTCTCCATGGGCCTGGGCCCGATCAGCGCGATCTTCCAGGCGCGGATGAACCGCTACATGGAGGCGCGCGGTATCGCCGACACCTCCAAGTCGCACGTGTGGGCGTTCCTCGGCGACGGCGAGATGGACGAGCCCGAGTCGCTCGGCCAGCTGTCCATCGCCGCGCGGGAGGGCCTGGACAACCTGACCTTCGTCGTCAACTGCAACCTGCAGCGCCTCGACGGGCCGGTGCGCGGCAACGGCAAGATCATCCAGGAGCTGGAGTCGCAGTTCCGGGGCGCCGGCTGGAACGTGATCAAACTTGTCTGGGACCGCTCCTGGGACCCGCTGCTCGCACAGGACCGCGACGGCGTCCTGGTCAACAAGCTCAACACCACGCCCGACGGCCAGTTCCAGACGTACGCGACGGAGACCGGTGCGTACATCCGGCAGCACTTCTTCGGTGACGACCACCGGCTGCGCAAGATGGTCGAGAACATGACCGACGACCAGATCCTGCACCTGGGCCGCGGCGGTCACGACCACCGGAAGATCTTCGCGGCGTACTCGGCGGCGCGCGCCCACAAGGGCCAGCCGACCGTGATCCTCGCGCAGACGGTCAAGGGCTGGACGCTCGGCCCGAACTTCGAGGGCCGCAACGCGACCCACCAGATGAAGAAGCTGACGGTCGACGACCTGAAGCGCTTCCGCGACCGGCTGCACCTGCCGATCTCCGACAAGCAGCTCGAGGACGGCCTGCCGCCGTACTACCACCCGGGCCGCGACTCGGAGGAGATCCAGTACATGCACGACCGCCGCAAGGGCCTCGGCGGGTATGTGCCGACGCGTGTGGTGCGCTCGAAGCCGCTGGCCCTCCCCGAAGACAAGACGTACGCGAGCGTGAAGAAGGGGACCGGTCAGCAGTCGATCGCCACGACCATGGCGTTCGTCCGGCTGCTGAAGGACCTCATGCGGGACAAGGAGATCGGCAAGCGCTTCGTGCTGATCGCGCCCGACGAGTACCGCACCTTCGGCATGGACTCGTTCTTCCCGAGCGCGAAGATCTACAACCCGCTCGGCCAGCAGTACGAGGCCGTGGACCGCGATCTGCTGCTCGCGTACAAGGAGTCGCCGACCGGCCAGATGCTGCACGACGGCATCTCCGAAGCGGGCTGCACGGCGTCGCTGATCGCCGCGGGCTCGGCCTACGCGACGCACGGTGAGCCGCTCATCCCGGTCTACGTCTTCTACTCGATGTTCGGTTTCCAGCGGACCGGCGACCAGTTCTGGCAGATGGCGGACCAGCTGGCGCGCGGCTTCGTCCTGGGCGCGACCGCCGGGCGCACGACGCTGACCGGTGAGGGTCTGCAGCACGCCGACGGACACTCGCAGCTGCTCGCGTCGACCAACCCCGGCTGTGTCGCCTACGACCCGGCCTACGGCTTCGAGATCGCGCACATCGTCAAGGACGGTCTGCGCCGCATGTACGGCTCGTCGCCCGAGCACCCGCACGGCGAGGACGTCTTCTACTACCTCACCGTCTACAACGAGCCGATCCAGCACCCGGCAGAGCCCGCGAACGTGGACGTCGACGGCATCCTGAAGGGCATCTACCGCTACAAGGCCGGTGAGCAGGGCGAGCTGCCCGCGCAGATCCTCGCCTCGGGTGTGGCGGTGCCCTGGGCGGTCGAGGCGCAGCAGATCCTCGCCTCGGAGTGGAACGTCAGGGCGGACGTCTGGTCGGCGACCTCCTGGAACGAGCTGCGCCGCGAGGCCGTCGACGTGGAGCGGTACAACCTGCTGCACCCGGAGGAGGAGCAGCGCGTCCCGTATGTGACGCAGAAGCTCTCCGCCTCCGATGGCCCGTTCGTGGCCGTCTCCGACTGGATGCGGTCGGTTCCGGACCAGATCTCGCGCTGGGTGCCGGGCACGTACCAGTCGCTGGGCGCCGACGGTTTCGGCTTCGCCGACACGCGTGGCGCGGCCCGCCGGTTCTTCCACATCGACGCGCAGTCGATCGTGGTCGCGGTGCTGACCGAGCTCGCCAACGCGGGCAAGATCGACCGCTCGGTGCTCAAGCAGGCGATCGACCGCTACCAGCTGCTCGATGTGGCGGCGGCCGATCCGGGCGCGGCCGGCGGCGACGCGTAGGACGTTCCAGCACGTCAGTTCGCTCGAAGGGGCGGCGGGCCGCGGGTCCGCCGCCCCTTCGGCGTTCCGCGCGTCCCGCCCGCTTTCCCTACGATGCGCGCATGAAAGTACAACCGGCACAGATCCGTTGGGAGCACCGCACACAGCGGCCGCTGATGGCGCTCGCGATGGCGTTCGCCGTCGCGTACGCCGTACCGATCGTGAAGCCGGATGCGGGCAGGACCGTCGAGGTCGCGTGCACGGTTGTCGAGTGGGTGGTCTGGGGCGCGTTCGCCGCCGACTACTTCATACGCCTCGTACTCGCCGAGGACCGATGGCTGTTCGTCCGATCGCACCGGCTGGATCTGTGTGCCGTGGTGCTGCCGCTGATCCAGCCGGTGCGGCTGCTGCGTCTCGTCTCCACGCTGCTGCTGGTCGGACGGCGGGCCCGGATGGCGTCGCAGGTACGGCTCACGACGTATGTGGCGGGCTCTGTCGTGGGCCTGCTGATGTTCGGCTCGCTGGCGGTGCTGTCGGTGGAGCGGGAGTCGCCGGACGGCAACATCAAGACGCTGGGCGACGCGGTGTGGTGGTCGTTCACGACGATGACGACCGTCGGGTACGGCGACCATGCGCCGACGACCGGGCTCGGCCGGGTGCTGGCGGTCGGGCTGATGCTGTCCGGTATCGCTCTGCTGGGTGTGGTGACCGCCAATATCGCGGCGTGGTTCATCGCGCGGTTCGACGACGACGTGGAGGAGCGCCGCCAGACGGCGGCGATCCAGGCGCTGACGGAGGAGGTCAGGGCGCTGCGGGCGCAGGTTGCGGCGCTGTCGGACGCGGGAGACGCCACGGCGGCGGGTGCCGCTGTGGCGGGCGAAGGCCCCGCCGGGGAGCGGCGGGGCCTTCGTACCTAGGGCCTGTGTCGGAAGTGGCGTCGTTCGCCCGAAGGGCGGGCCTCGCGGCGTCTGGTGCGTGCGATCGCAAGGCGCCGCAATGTCCTCGATGGGGGCACCTCCCATGCCCTTAAGGCAATGGGGGAGGAGCTACTAGGGCAATCCGGCAACGCGGCGTGGGGGCACCTCCCAGCGTTAGCTGGGGGAGTGCGTGCCAGGCGTCGCGAGGCAGGCGCCACTTCCGACACAGGCCCTAGGTGCGCCAGGACTGGATGTGGACTCCTAGATGTGGACTCCGCCGGCGCCGGCCTCCGTGTTGGCGCCGCGCTTTGTGAGCACGGCGACCAGGGCCGCGATCACCGAGACGATGCCGGCCACCGTGAAGGCCAGGCCCATGCCGGACATGAACGTGTCGTGGATGACTCCCGTGATCCTGCCGAGGATCTCCGGCGTCATGCCCTGCGCCTTGGCGATCTGCTCCGGCACGTAGCCGATGGTCGCGGCCTTGTCGAGGCCGGGGGGCGGCACGTCCGGCAGGCCGGCGCCCTTCCAGTTGCCCGCCAGTTCCGAGTTGACCTTGTTCGACATGACGGCGCCCAGCACCGCCGTACCGAGGCTGCCGCCCACCTGCATCGCGGCCTGCTGCAGACCGCCCGCGACGCCGGAGAGCTCCAGCGGGGCGTTGCCCACGATGACCTCGGTGGCGCCCACCATGACCGGGGCGAGGCCGAGGCCCAGGAGACCGAACCAGACGGACATCGGCAGTGTGCCGGTGTCGATGGTCATCGTGGTCATGCCGAACATCGCGACGGCCGTCAGGACCATGCCGCCGACCAGCGGCACACGCGGACCGAACTTGGTGATCAGGGCGCCCGCGAGCGGCGAGGAGACGATCATCATGGCCGTCAGCGGCATCAGGTGCAGACCGCTGTCGACGGGGCTCATCCCGTGCACGTTCTGCAGATAGAAGGTGACGAAGAACAGCCCGCCCATGAAGGCGAAGGCCATCAGCACCATCAACACCGTGCCCGCGGAGAGCGCCACGGACCGGAACATGCCCAGCGGGATGAGCGGTTCCTTGACCTTGGTCTCCCAGAAGGCGAAGACCGCGAAGCAGACCACCGCGGCGACGAGGAACCCCCACGTCTTGCCGCTGCCCCAGCCCCAGGAGTCGCCGGCCTTGATGAGCGCCCAGATGAGGGCGAACATGGCGGCCGACAGCAGGACGATGCCGGGGATGTCGAAGGAGCGGGGCGCGTTCTCGGCGCGGTGGTCCTTGAGGATCCACAGGCCGACGGCGACCGCCAGGACGCCCACCGGCACGTTGATGAAGAACACCGACTGCCAGCTGACGTGCTCGACGAGCACACCGCCGAGGATCGGGCCGCCTGCCGTGGAGGCGCCGATGACCATGCCCCAGATGCCGATCGCCATGTTGAGCTTCTCGGCCGGGAAGGTGGCCCGCAGCAGGCCGAGCGCGGCGGGCATGAGGAGCGCGCCGAACAGGCCCTGGAGCACACGGAACGCGATGACGAGGGCGACGCTGTTGGAGAGGCCGATGGCTCCGGAGGCGATGGCGAAGCCCGCGACGCCGATGAGGAAGGTCTGCCGGTGGCCGAAGCGGTCACCGAGCTTGCCCGCCGTGATCAGTGCGACGGCCAGCGCGAGGAGGTAGCCGTTGGTGATCCACTGGACGTCGGCGAGCGAGGCCCCGAGGTCCTTCTGGATGGCCGGGTTGGCGATGGCCACGATGGTGCCGTCCAGGGCGACCATCATCACGCCGATCGCGACGGAGATGAGCGTCAGCCATGGGTGGCCGCGCAGCCCCTTGGCCGGTGCCGGTGCGGGCGCGGCCGCCGGGGCCTCGTCCGCCGGACCGGTCTTGTCGACGGTGGTCTGACTAGTCATACGGGCGAGATTATGACAGTCACTGACAGTTGACAAACCAATTCACAAGTCGGTAACTGTCATGTTGCCCGGAGGTATTCTGAGCTGCCAAAACAGGCGAAAAGAGGCCTTGGAGTGAAGACGCGGCAAGAGGCGGCGGAAGCTGCGGAACCAGCCGCCGCGGCGGCGCGGCCCGGTCTGCGCGAACGCAAGAAGCAGCGCACCCGCGACGCCCTGCTCCGCGCGGCGCTCGAGCTCTTCACGACTCAGGGGTACGAGCAGACGACCGTGGACGAGATCGCGGCCGCCGTCGACGTCTCGCAGCGCACGTTCTTCCGGTACTTCGCCAACAAGGAAGAGACCACGTTCGCCGTCCAGGACATGATGGAGTCCCACTTCGTCGCCGCCGTGCGCGAAAGGCCCGCGCGCGAGGCCCCCTTGGATGCGCTGCGCCGCGCCCTCCTCGACAGCTGGGACACACTCGGCGAGGTCATCGAGCAGGTCATCCCGGTCGAACTGCACATGCGCACCTATCAGTTGATCGAGTCGACACCCACGCTCCTCGCCGCCCATCTGCGCCGCTCCTCGGAGCTGGAGGAGGAGGTCGCGCGCGTGATCGCCGAGCGTGAGGGCCTGGACGTGGACACCGACCCCCGGCCCCGGGTCGTGGTGGCCGCGTTCAGCGGGGTGATGCGACTGACCGGGCGGTTGTGGGGTGCGGGCGACGACACCAGCATCGAGTCGATGCGCCGCGTCACCGAGTCGTATCTCGACCAGATAGGACCGGCGCTGGCGGAGGACTGGAACCGCAGCGGCCGAGGACCCGAACGAGACTGAAGTGGCGTGCACGCTCTGTGACGACCCCGTGTAAGGTGTGCCCGTTTTAACCCAATTACCCCTCGCGAAACGTGATCTCCCTCACCGGTTGCATGGGTTGGCGCGCCGTTCTCCTAGGGTGTCCCGCAGTGACTTCTTTGGACTCGCACCCGCAACTCAACGTTTGGCGCGCACTGCTTGCGCTCGCCGTCGTTTTCGTCATGCTGGCCACCACCGGCTGGACGGCCGTACGCCATCACCGGGGCACTTCGTCGCCGCTCGAGGCCTCCCGGTCGGCCTGGGAACACGGTCACCTGCACGGGCGCCGGCTGCCGGGACTCGACTCCCCGCCCCGGAGGATCGCCCGCTTCTTCGCCTCGCTCAGCGCGTACCAGCGCACCGGGCTCGCCCAGCGCTACCCGCTCGCGGTGGGCAATATGAACGGTGCCCCGGTGAAGCTGCGCTATCGAGCGAACCGCATCGCCCTTGACCAGGCACGCAAGGTCGAACGGGGGCGCATGCAGGACAGAAGACTGTCCGCCGCCGGTCAGCATGGAGCGGCACGCCGGATGCACCGGCTGGAGTTGCTGATGCGGCCGGGACGCAAGATCCTCGCCTTCGACCCCATGGGCGGCGGTCGCGTGGCCGAGGTCTTCGGGAATCTCGACCGGGCCAAGCGGGTGTCCGTGGTGGTACCGGGTGTCGACACCAATCTGCTGACCTTTCAGCGGAGCGACCGCAAGTACTCGGCTCCGGTGGGCATGGCCCGGGCCCTGTACCGCGCGGAGCGCTCGGTCGGCCACCGCACCCACCACCGGACTTCGTCCGGGGGTGCCCCCGTCGCCGTGATCGCGTGGGCCGACTACACCGCGCCCGCCGGGCTCGGCGTGGAGGCGGCCACCGCCATGCGGGCCGAGAGCGGCGCGGTGCGCCTCAACGCACTCGTGCGGGCGCTGCCGGGGCGCTCTCACGTCGCTCTGTACTGCCACAGCTACGGCTCCGTGGTGTGCGGCGTCGCCGCCCGCGACCTGCCGGACCGGGTCACCGACATAGCCGTCGCCGGCAGTCCGGGCATGCGTGCGGACAAGGCCTCGAAGCTCGGCACCGGTGCACGCATCTGGGCCATGCGGGACAGCGACGACTGGATCCAGGACGTGCCGTATCTGGAGGTCGGCGGGCTCGGTCACGGCGCCGATCCGGTCTCCGCGGGGTTCGGCGCACGAGTCCTGTCGGCGGACGGCGCGACGGGGCACGCGGGCTACTTCGAGCCGGGCACCCAGAGCCTCGCCAACTTCGCCGAGATCGGCGTCGGTGCGTACCGCGCGGTGCGCTGCGCAGGCGAGGACGACACGTGCCTGAGCGGTTTGTCCGGGGCAGGGAGCGGTTTGTCCGGGGCGACGACGGCCCGACGCGCGTAGAAATCGAAGAAACACCGGCCCGTCGCAGGAGGGACGCACGCGCGCGTGCCGCATACGATGAGCCGCATGGGTGACGTACTGGCCGGATTTCATGCCGCCTGGGAGTTCGAGTCCGACTCCGTGCTCATCCGCTTCGAACGGGGGATCAGAGCGCCGAAGCTCTTCCATGTGCTCGGCGAGCGCCGCATCCCCCACGAGGCGATCGCGGCGGTGACCCTGACTCCAGGGAAGCGCGGGACCGTCGTCCTGCATGCCGTGCCGAGACCCGGCGCCGACCCGCTCATGGAGGCGGCCGCGGGCCAGCTCAAGGAGAGCAGCGACCCGTACCGGCTTGTGCTTCCCGCAGAGCGGGAGACGCTCGCCGAGTACTACGCGGACGAGCTGCGGGCCCTGCTCGTACCCGACGACGAACGCGACGACGGCGGGCACCCGGAGCGCTATCTCGTGGCCGCGCCCAAGCCGCCGCTGCACTTCAAGGCGTACGACGGGAAGGCGTCCTTCGACGGCGAGTCGGTGGCCTTCCGGTGGTTCTGGACGGGCGCTTCGTCGGCGAAGTGGAAGGCCGGCGACCAGAGCTTCCGGGTGGGAGAGCTGAGCGGAGTCGAATGGCGCTCCCCCGAGGTCTTCCAGGGCCATCTGCGGCTGCTGCGCCGCGAGGCGTCGGTCGCGCAGCCGGCGCAGGCGGACCAGGATCCTGCGTCGGTCGTCTTCGGGCTCGGCTACGGGCCGGTGCACGAGTCGCTGCCCTTCGCCGCGTCGGTACTGGCCGCGGTGCGGGCCTCCGGGCCGGCTGCGGTCACGGGGGCCGAAGCCGAGTCCCTGCCGGGCGCCCGGGTGCGGACCCCGCGGCCCGACCCGGCCGACATCGCGGAGCGCATCCGCCACCTCGGCGAGCTGCACAAGGCGGGTCTGGTGACGGACACGGAGTTCACGACGAAGAAGGCCGAGCTACTGGCCGAGTTGTGACCCGGGCCCACCCAGGCCCTTCGCCCGGCCGCCGCCCCTTGGACCCGCGCACTGGGCCCGCGTACCTCGGAAGCCGTCCGCGCCGAGCCGTTTCGGCTCGGCGCGGCCCGCGCTACTCCCGCCCCGCCGAGGTGAACGACATGTCGGGGTAGCGGTCTCCCGCGACCTTGGCGGCGATGGGCTCCAGCAGAGCGAGGTCCTCGTCGGTGAGGGTGATGCCCGTGGCGGCGACGTTCTCCTCGACACGGGTCCGCTTGCGGGTGCCCGGAATGGGGACGACGGGCAGCCCGTGGACAAGGGCCCGCTGCTGCACCCAGGCCAGGGCGATCTGCCCGAGCGAGGCACCGTGTGCGTCGGCGACGGCGCGCACCGGCTCCAGCAGAGCGGCGTTGGCCGCCGCGTTGTCGCCGGTGAAGCGGGGCTGCTGGCGGCGGAAGTCGTCGGCGGTGAGGTCCTTGTCCGCATGCACGAACGAGCCGGTGAGGAAGCCGCGGCCGAGCGGCGAGTACGGCACGAGCGTCACTCCGAGCTCGGCGGCCGTCGGCACCACGCCGTCCTCGATGTCGCGGCTGAACAGCGACCACTCCGACTGGACCGCGGCGATGGGGTGGACAGCCTGGGCTGCGCGCAGTTCGGAGCCCGTGACCTCGCTGAGCCCGAGGTGCTTCACCTTGCCGGCGGCGACGAGTTCCGCCATGACGCCGACCGTCTCCTCGATCGGCGCCTTCGGGTCGCGGCGGTGCATGTAATAGAGGTCGATGACGTCGATGTCCAGGCGCCGGAGACTGGCGTCGACGGCCTCACGGATGTACGGCGGGTCGTTGCGGATGATCCGCTTCGTCGGGTCGTCCGGCGGAATGGACAGGGCGAACTTCGTCGCGATGACGATCTCGTCGCGGTGCGCTTTGACGAAGGGGGACAGGAACTTCTCGTTCTCACCCATGCCGTACGCGTCGGCGGTGTCGTACAGCGTGACCCCGAGTTCCAGCGCGCGCTCCAGGGTGGCCCGGGCCTCGTCGGCGTCCGTCGGGCCGTAGGCGAAGCTCATCCCCATGCAGCCGAGACCCTGGGCACCCACCTCGGGCCCGTCGGTCCCCAGTCGCATCGTCGGCATACCACTCATCAGGCTCAAGCCCTCTCCGGCGCCGGTCGGGCGCCGCCATAGAACTGGATCTTGTAGTCGAGCACGGCCAGCGTGTCCTGGAGCTCGGCGATACGGGACAGAACGTCCCTGCGGGTCGACTCCAGCAGCTCCTGCCGCTCGTGGAACGTGTGGTCGCCCTCGCGCACCAGCTCGGCGTAGCGGACCATGTCCGCGACCGGCATCCCGGTCAGGCGGAGCTTGCCGACGAAGGCGAGCCAGTCCAGGTCGCGGTTGCTGTAGCGGCGCTGTCCGGTGTGCGAGCGGTCGATGTGGGGCATCAGACCGATCCGCTCGTACCAGCGCAGGGTGTGCGCGGTCAGTCCGGTGAAGGCGACGACCTCACTGATCGTGTAGCGGTCCTGGCCGTCCGGACGCGGATGCGCCTCAGGCGCCGAGGCGCAGACGTCGGTCCTGGTGTCGGCCTGGGAGTCGCTCGCTGCGGCGGTCGAGGAGCCGGTCCCGCCGGATTTGGTTCCGGTACTGGTACTGGTCCTGGTTCTGGTCGTGGTCCGTACGGGTGTGGCTGTGGTTTCCATCACCGTCATGGCCTCCACGCTATGGCCTTGGAGTGCACTCCAAGCAAGCGCAGACCGGTCAAATCCCGGCGAAAATCGGAGGACGGCGCGGAGCCCGGTCGCTAGCGTGCCGATCATGAATCTTGTACGCCGCGCCGGACCCGCAGACGCCGAGGAACTGATAAGGCTGCGCCAGATCATGATCGACTCAGCCTTCGCCGAGGGCGAGCGGACCGACTGGCACGCGGAGTCGGCCATCACGTTGCGGGGCAGACTCACGGATCCCGACGGGGATTTCGCGGCCTTCGTCCTCGACCATCCGGACCGGCCGGGTGCGCTGGCGACGATGGTGGCCGGGACGATGGAGTACCGGATCGGCCGCGCCGGCAATCCGCACGGCGCGGTGGGTTACGTCTTCAGCGTCGCCACGGATCCGGACCAGCGGCGGAAGGGGTACGCCCGCGCGTGCATGGGCGCGCTGCTCGACTGGTTCCGTGAGCGCGGGGCGGGCAGCGTGGACCTCAACGCCTCCGCGGAGGCGGAGCCGCTGTACGCCTCGCTCGGTTTCGTACGCAAGCCGGACCCCTCGATGCGGCTGATCTTGTAAGGCGCTTACGCTCGTACGCATGCAGAGCCTGGCGCTGATCGAGAACTGGCCGGTCCCGACCGCGGCCGCCGCCGTCGTCCGCGCGGACGGAACGCTCCTGGGGGCTCACGGTCCCACGGGCCACCGCTTCCCGCTCGCCTCGGTCACCAAGCCGCTCGCGGCGTACGCGGCGCTGGTCGCGTACGAAGAGGGCGCGATCGAACTCGACGAGCCGGCCGGACCCGAGGGCTCGACGGTCCGGCATCTGCTGGCCCACACGTCCGGTCTCGCCTTCGACGAGCACCGGGCGACTGCGGCGCCGGGCACGCGGCGGCTGTACTCGAACGCGGGTTTCGAGGTGCTCGGTGATCATGTCGCCAAGGCGACGGACATCCCGTTCGCCGAGTACGCCCGGCAGGCCGTCCTGGAGCCGCTCGGCATGGCCTCCACGACGCTCGACGGCTCGCCCGCCAAGGACGGCGTCTCGACGGTCGACGATCTGGTCAGGTTCGCGGCGGAGGTGCAGGCGCCGCGGTTGCTCGACCCTCGGACGGTGGCCGAGGCGATGACCGTGCAGTATCCCGGGACGAAGGGGGTCCTTCCCGGGTACGGGCACCAGAACCCCAACGACTGGGGGCTCGGCTTTGAGATCCGGGACTCCAAGTCGCCCCACTGGACGGGGAGTTCGTCCTCGGCTCGGACGTTCGGGCACTTCGGGCAGTCCGGCACGTTTCTTTGGGTCGACCCCGTTGTGGGGGTCGCTTGCGTGGCCCTTACGGACCGGGCGTTCGGGCCGTGGGCGGTTGAGGCTTGGCCTGCTTTTACGGATGCGGTTCTGTCCGAACTGCGCCGCTGATGACGCCGCGCCACAAACCCGAGACGGCCTGCTTCACCGCGTCCGGCACGTCGAACGGTCTCCGGCCCGTCATCGCCGAAGGCAAGACGCAGCTCGGCGGCAACTGCTCAGCCTCGGCCAAGCTGAGACGCAGCTGCCCATAGGGGGCGGACCTGCGTCGAGCGCCTGCCGTCGGCTTCGATACGGAACGTCTCGTTTGTGCTTTCGCGTGCCGCTGCGGGCTGGACGCACGACGCTGGCCTGCCGCTGGCCGTTCGTAATAATGGGCGCGGCGTGCACCCGCCGCGCGCCTGTTCCGCAACTCACCTTGCGGACGTTGCATCTGGGCGGAGTCCGACGTGTTCTTCGCGTGCATGTGTGAGGCCGAGCTGCTGCACGCCAGCGCGTGAGAAATGGGGTCTGCACCAGTGAGAGACCAGCACACGAGGCCTCGTGAACAGGATGTCAGCGGAGCTCTGCGGTACATCTGGTGGCTGGTCACAAGCCAGCGTCGGCGGGTCCTGCTCGCAATGCTGCTGGGGGTCCTCTGGATGCTGGGCCTCACGTTGCCGCCCTACGTACTCTCCCGCGCTGTCGACGACGGGCTACGACCGGGGCACTATTCCTCGCTGGTGGGCTGGGTCCTGGTGCTTCTCGCGGTGGGCGTGCTGAACGGTGTGGTTGCCATCACCCGTCACCGCACACTCACGAAGGTGCGTATGGATGCCGCTTTCAGGACGGTCAACGCGGTTGTCGAACAGTCCACGAGGCTGGGGAGCTCGCTCACACGCAGGGTCACGGCCGGTGAGATAACCACGATCGGGATCGGCGACGTGTGGGTCATCAGCCAGAGTCTGACCATCGTCGGCCCTGGAGTGGGCGCCGTAGTCGCCTACATCGTGGTGGCGGGAATGCTGCTGTCCATTTCGCCGTTGCTGGCGCTGATCGTGTTGCTTGGGGTTCCCGTTGTCGCGGCGGCCGTGGGACCGGTGCTCGGACGACTGCGCGAGGTCGGCTCGGACTACCGCCAGCGGCAAGGCGAGCTGACGGGCCATCTGGTCGACATCGTCGAGGGCCTGCGTCTGCTCAACGGCATCGGCGGGAAGGACCGATTCGCCGAACGCTACCGGAGGGAATCCCGGCAGTTGCGTGATGAGGGCTTCCGGGTCGCGTCTGTCGCCAGTTGGGTACCCACCCTCGGCGTCGGGCTCCCGCTGCTTTTCCTGGCTGCCGTGACGTGGCTGGCCGCCCGGATGGCCGCCCAGCACACCATCTCCATCGGAGACCTCGTCGCTGTCTACGGTTACGTCGCCTTCCTCGTGATCCCGGTGACGGAACTGATCGAGAACGGCTCGTACCTTTCTCAGGCCGTGGTGTCCGCGCGGCGGGTCATCGCGCTGTTGAACCTGCGACAGGACACGGCGGGCGTGCCCGCGACGGGCGACGGGCCGAGCGAAGCCGCCAGCCTGCGTGATCCGGCCTCCGGCGTCGAGGTCGCTGTCGGCCGATTCACGGCCGTGGTGAGCGCGCGGCCGCAGGACGCCCAGGCCGTCGTCGACCGCTTGGGGCGGTTTCAGCCCTCGGAGGCTGCCTGGGGCGACATCCCGCTCGATGCCGTAGCGCCTCGACGGATTCGTGATCGCATCCTGGTGGCGGACAACGAAGCTGACATCTTCGCAGGCACGCTGCGCGAGGTCGTCGCCGGCCGGCTGAATTCGGATGATCAGTCCGTCCTACGCGCGCTGCATCTGGCGGCTGCGGAGGACGTCGTCAAGGGCTTGTCCAACGGACTCTCCTCGACCGTCGAGTCCCAGGCCCGGAATTTCTCAGGCGGCCAGCGGCAGCGCATCCGCCTCGCTCGCGCGCTGTTTGCCGATCCTGAGGTGCTCGTCGCTGCCGAGCCCACGTCAGCGGTGGACGCGCGCACCGAGGCGACGATCGCGGCCCGACTGTACGACGGGCGCAGCGGCCGCACGACCATGGTCACCACCACCTCCCCGTTGCTGCTGGACCGGGCAGACGTCGTGCACTACCTCGTCGAGGGCCGCGTCGCCGCTACAGGGACCCACCACGATCTGTTGGAGCGGGAACCCGGATACCGTCGACTGGCATCCCGGGGCTTGGAAGACGAGCACGATCCTGGTCCGCAGAGAGGCATCGGGATTCCGCCGGCACCGAGCACAGCGCGATGAGCGGCGCCGCGCTGGCAGGTGACCAGCTTCCCACCGCTTCTCCGGCCGAGGCGCGTCGCGCGGCGTTCGGCCTCATCCGCCGCGAGAAGGGCCCGTTCAGCTCGATACTCCTGTTCAACTCGCTCGCTACCGTCGCTGGACTGGCCGGGCCATGGCTGTTCGGACGTATCGTCAACACCATCGAGGCCGGGGCCGGCAATGTTCACCAGATCGATCGTCTTGCAGTGCTTCTGGTGGTATTCGCTCTGCTGCAGATCACCTTGACCCGCTACGCGCGCTACCTCAGCGCACGCTTCGGGGAGCGGATCTCTGCACATGTGCGCGAGCAGTTCCTCGCTCGGATTCTCGGCTTGGAGCCCGCCACCGTCGAGCGGGTGGTCACCGGCGACTTGACAGCCCGTGGCGCCGGTGACGTCAGGAACGTGGCCATGACCATGAGTTCCGCCGCCCCTGACGTGCTCGTCGCGACCGTCCAGGCCCTGCTCATCCTCACCGCCGTCTTCCTCGTCGATCCCCTGCTCGGTACCTGCGGTGTGGTCGGCCTCCTCGGCATCGTGGTCGCCACCCGCTGGTATCTGAAGCGGGCGCGAAGCGCCTACCTCGACCTGGGCGATGCCAACTCGGCACTCGCCGAAGAGCTCGTTGCCACCGTGTCCGGCGCCCGTACCGTGGAGGCGCTCAGTCTTGAGCAACGACGGCTTGAGGCGACCGCCGCGGCCGTTGAGCGCGCCCGACGTAGCCGCCTTCGCACGCTGACACTGCGGACCGTGCTCTACCCCACCATCGACATCTCCTACTTCATCCCGATCGCCGGCGTCCTGCTCGTCGGCGCCGCGCTGTACGAGCACGGCGTCCTCAGCCTCGGGGCCGTCGTCACCTGCGCCCTTTACCTGCGGCAGCTCGCCGGTCCGCTCGAAACAATGGAGATCTGGATCGATCAGCTCCAGAGTTGTGCGGCGTCGTTCGCGCGACTCGAAGGCCTGAGCACGCTCCCGCGCTCCCGGCCCACCAGCACGGATGTGCCTACGGACGACCGCATCGAGGTCCTTGACGTCCGCTACGCCTACGACGGCGGGCCCGAGGTGCTCCACGGCGTCGACTTGACCGTACGGTCTGGAGAGCGCCTGGCGATCGTCGGACGGTCGGGCGCGGGAAAGTCCATCCTGGGCAGACTCCTGGCTGGCATCGACACGCCGCTTAGCGGTTCCGTGACCGTGGGCGGGGTCCCCGTCGCAGCCTTGCCGCCCGAGCAGTTGCGCCGCCAGATCATCCTGGTCACCCAGGAGCACCATGTGCTCCAAGCGTCGGTACGCGACAATCTGCTCATCGCCAAACCATCGGCCTCCGACGACGAGCTGCACGCAGCGATTGCCGCCGTCGGCGCGGGCTGGCTGGACGACCTGCCCGACGGCCTCGACACCGAGCTGAGCCCCACTCGACACCGGCTCGATGCCGGGCAAGCCCAGCAGCTTGCACTGGCCCGCGTCGTCCTTGCCGACCCGCACACCGTCATACTCGACGAAGCCACGGCGATGCTGGACCCAACCACCGCGCGCGATGTCGAACGCGCTCTTTCGTCCGTTCTCAAGGGCCGCACCGTACTGGCCATCGCCCACCGGCTGCACACCGCTCACGACGCCGACCGGGTAGCCGTCATGGAGGTAGGCAGAGTCATGGAAATCGGCACACACGACGATCTTGTCGCCAGTGGCGGACCCTATGCAGAACTCTGGCACTCGTGGCACGGCGACCGGCCCCGCCCGTCGGTTTAAGACGTACCTGATCAGATAGCGCCTGTCCCTTTTGCGGATATCGCGTCAATCGGCGTCTCCCCTGCCAACGGCCCGCACCCCGGAACCAGCGACTGGCCCCCTACCAGATATGCCTCCGCACCTCCTCACCGAACTCAGGAACGCCGCATCGATCCAGTCGAGCCAAGAGGGCTCCCAGATCCATCGGCGGTCTGCGGTAGCGCTTGCTCTGGTCGGTCAGCGCGCTGATCACCGAGGTCGGGGACTCGTCGAACCGATCGATCAGAAACGCGTCGGGATGGAAGATCTCGATGTCGCCAGGCAGTGGCTTCGGACCGAGGAAGTCGCTGGTGTTGAAGGTGACGATCGCATGGGCCCGACCGCTGATCGCAGCCGCCAGAACGTGCCGGTCGTCCGGGTCCCGGACTTCGATATCGGGGACGAGAGGCTCCCAATCCTCGACGAGGGCGTCGTCAAAGGCGCTGTTCATCAGCGCGATGGTGCGGTCCAGTGCCTGCGCGTCCACGGGCCGCTTCGCCAGCACGTTGCGGCGCACCTCGCTGAGGATCTCCAAGGACCACAGCGGGCGGAACAGATCGCGCTCGGCCAAACTGAGCATGGTGTCCCGTAGGACATTGGGAAAGAGCACGCAGGCGTCAAGTACGGCGTTGATCATCGCGAAGGGCTGCTCGGCTCTTCCGACCCATCGGTCCCGTTCTCGTACAGGCCCAGATCCTCGCTTTCACGCACCAGGTCGTCGAGGCGGCGCCTGCGCTCGGCCCTGCGCGCCTCCTGATACGCGAGCACATCGTCGAGCCGCACTCGTCGGTGGCGCCCAGGCTGCTCGTACGGGATCTTCCCCTCGTCCAGAAGTTTGACCAGGGTGGGACGACTGACGCCGAGCACGTCGGCGGCTTCCTGGGTCGTCAGGCGCTGCGCGCGTGGGGCGATGGTGATGGCCCGGCCGGCGTGCATGGCGAGGATGACCTGCACCAGGATTTCGTGGACGGCCGGTGGCAGCCTTAGCAGTGTGCCATCCGGCCCGACAAGTGCCGCGCTTTCGGCTGTGTCGGTGACCAGCGCGGCCAGCTCGTCTAGCTCCTGGCGCTCCTCCGGGACGCTGGGAGGCAGTACCGTCCGGTCTGTCATAAGGGTCATAGGGGCAAGGATTCTCGTAATTCGAAAGAATCGCAAGGCGCATCGCCCAGCTGTCTCAAGCGAGGGCTCAGGGCGACATCTCCCACACCAGTACCTCCGCCGGCCCCTCCGCTCCCGTCTCCAGCTCCAGGCCCTTCGCGTCGGCGATGCGGGCCGAGTCACCCGGGGCCAACTGCACTCCGTCCAGGCGCACTTCGCCCCGCACCACGTGCACGTACGCGAAGGCGGCGTCAGGTACGGCGGTGCGCTCGCCCGGTGTCAGGCGGCGGACGTGCAGCATCGCGCCCGCCTCCGGCACCGCGTACGGCGTCGAGTCCGCGATGCCGTGCACGACCTCGTACGCGGGGTCGCCGCCCGGTTCCTCGGGGGCCAGCCACATCTGGATGAAGACCAGCGGGTCTGCGCCGTCGTTGCGCTCGACGTGCCGTACGCCGCCGCCCGCGCTGAGGCGCTGCACGTCGCCCGGCCGTACGACGGACTCGTGGCCCTGCGAGTCGCGGTGTGTGAGTTCGCCCTCTACGACCCAGGTCACGATCTCGGTGTGGCTGTGCGGGTGCTCCGTGAAGCCGGCACCGGGCGCGAGGCGCTCCTCGTTGCACGCGATGACGGCGCCGAAGCGCAGATTGCCGGGGTCGTAGTGGGGCCCGAAGGAGAAGGCGTGCAGGGACTCGATCCCGGTGGCCGGGTCCCCTCCTGGGTAGCGCTCGCCCGCGCGCCGTACGTCCATCACGGATTCCACGGTAGACCCGACTGGCGGACCGTCCGTCCGGATGAGGCAGTCTTGTCCATGTGCCCGAACCCGAAGCCGCGCTGCCTGCGCATCCCGCATCCGTCCCGCATCCGCATGCCGCGACCCTGAAGCGGCTGGAGAAATCCTCCGGCAGCCTCGCCGCGCAGGCCATCGCCCGGATGGACGAGACGCTGCCGTGGTACCGGGCGATGCCCCCGGAGAACCGTTCCTGGATCGGTCTGGTCGCACAGGCCGGTATCGCCGCGTTCACCGAGTGGTTCCGGCACCCGGACGCGCCCCAGGCGATCTCCACGGATGTCTTCGGCACGGCGCCGCGCGAGCTGACCAGGGCGATCACCCTGCGGCAGACCGTCGAGATGGTGCGTACGACCATCGAGGTGATGGAGTCCGCGATCGAGGAGGTCGCGGCGCCCGGGGACGAGTCGGTGCTGCGCGAGGCCCTGCTCGTATATGCGCGGGAAATCGCCTTCGCCACCGCGCAGGTGTACGCGCAGGCGGCCGAGGCCCGCGGTGCATGGGACGCCCGCCTCGAGTCGCTGGTGGTGAACGCGGTGCTCTCCGGCGAGGCCGACGAGGGCGCCGTCTCCCGGGCCGCCGCCCTCGGCTGGAACTCTCCCGAGCATGTGTGCGTGGTGCTGGGCACGGCACCGGACGGTGACAGCGAGCTGACGGTCGAGGCGATCCGCCGCGCGGCCCGCCACGCCAAGCTGCAGGTCCTCACCGGGGTACTGGGCGACCGCCTGGTCGTCATCGCGGGCGGCGACGACAATCCGCTGCGGGTCGCGAAAGCGCTGATCGGGCCGTATGCCCCGGGGCCCGTGGTGGCAGGACCCATCGTCCCCGACCTGCTGGCCGCCACCAGGTCCGCGCAGGCCGCCGCGGCCGGGCTCAAGGCGTGCCTCGCTTGGCAGGACGCTCCCCGTCCTGTGCTCGCGGACGATCTGCTTCCGGAGCGTGCGATCGCCATGGATCCCTCCGCACGCGAACAACTGGTGGAGGAGATCTACAGACCGCTGGAGGAGGCCGGTTCGGCGCTCCTGGAGACCCTGAGCGTCTATCTGGAGCAGGCGAGCTCCCTCGAAGGGGCGGCCCGGATGCTTTTCGTTCACCCGAACACCGTCCGCTACCGGCTCCGACGTGTGACTGACGTCACCGGCTGGTCGCCTTCCGATGTACGCTCCGCGTTCACATTGCGCATCGCCCTGATTCTCGGGCGCTTGACCAACGGCGATCCTCAGTCGTAGCCAATTGTCGGGGGCCTACAATTCCCCCTGCGGTTCTTCGTCCCTGTCCCCACGGGCGGCTGCGGCCGTCCACAAGAGAGAGTGTGAGAGTGCTCGTACTCGTCGCTCCCGGCCAAGGCGCCCAGACGCCCGGTTTCCTGACCCCCTGGCTCGATCTCCCCGGCGCCGCCGACCGCGTCGCCGCATGGTCGGACGCCATCGGGCTCGACCTCGCCCACTACGGCACGCAGGCCGACGCGGACGCGATCCGCGACACCGCCGTGGCGCAGCCGCTGCTGGTCGCCGCAGGTCTTCTGTCGGCCTCCGCACTCGAGGTGACGCCGGGCGCGGTCGCAGGACACAGCGTCGGTGAGATCACCGCAGCCGCCTTCGCCGGCGTCCTGGACGACACCGCCGCCCTCCAGCTCGTACGCACGCGGGGCCTGGCCATGGCCGAGGCCGCCGCCATCACGCAGACCGGTATGTCCGCCCTGCTGGGCGGGGACCCCGAGACCGTGGTTCCGCACCTGGAGAAGCTCGGCCTGACGCCGGCGAACGTGAACGGCGCGGGCCAGATCGTGGCCGCCGGCACCGCCGAGCAACTCGCCGCGCTGGCCGATGACAAGCCCGAGGGCGTACGCCGCGTGGTGCCGCTGCAGGTCGCCGGCGCCTTCCACACCCGGCACATGGCGCCCGCGGTCGACAAGCTCGCCGAGGCGGCGGAGGCCCTGGCGCCCGCCGATCCGACGGTCGCGTACGTCTCGAACAAGGACGGCCAGACGGTCGAGACCGGTGCCGAGGTCGTCTCGCGCCTGGTCGGCCAGGTCGCCAACCCGGTCCGCTGGGACCTGTGCATGGAGACGTTCCAGAAGCTGGGTGTGACCGCGCTGCTTGAGGTGTGCCCGGGCGGGACGCTGACCGGCCTCGCCAAGCGCGCGCTGCCCGGCGTCCGGACGCTGGCACTGAAGACCCCCGACGACCTCGACGCTGCCCGCGAACTCATCGCCGAGCACAGCGCGCAGACGGCCTGAGAAGGAGCCCCGGAGCATGTCGAAGATCAAGCCCAGCAAGGGTTCCCCGTATGCGCGCATCCTCGGTGTCGGCGGCTACCGTCCGACCCGGGTGGTGCCCAACGAGGTGATCCTCGAGAAGATCGACTCGTCCGACGAGTGGATCCGCTCGCGCTCCGGCATCGCGACCCGCCACTGGGCATCGCCCGAGGAGACGGTCGCGGCCATGTCGATCGAGGCCTCTGGCAAGGCGATCGCCGACGCCGGGATCACGGCCGAGCAGATCGGTGCCGTGGTCGTCTCCACCGTCTCGCACTTCAGCCAGACCCCGGCCGTCGCCACCGAGATCGCCGACAAGATCGGTACGAACAAGGCCGCCGCGTTCGACATCTCGGCCGGCTGCGCGGGCTTCGGTTACGGCCTGACGCTCGCCAAGGGCCTGGTCGTCGAGGGCTCGGCAGAGTACGTACTTGTCATCGGCGTGGAGCGGCTCAGCGACCTGACCGACCTGGAGGACCGCGCGACGGCCTTCCTGTTCGGCGACGGCGCGGGCGCGGTCGTCGTCGGCCCCTCTCAGGAGCCCAACATCGGCCCCACCGTGTGGGGTTCGGAGGGCGACAAGTCCGAGACGATCAAGCAGACCGTCCCGTGGGACCGTTTCCGCGTCGGCGATGTCGCGCAGCTGCCGCTCGACGACAAGGGCGAGATCAAGTTCCCCGCGATCACCCAGCAGGGCCAGGCGGTGTTCCGCTGGGCCGTGTTCGAGATGGCGAAGGTCGCGCAGCAGGCGCTGGACGCGGCCGGAATCGCCCCGGACGACCTGGACGTCTTCATTCCGCACCAGGCCAACATGCGGATCATCGACTCGATGGTGAAGACTCTCAAGCTGCCGGAGCATGTCACGGTCGCCCGTGACGTGGAAACCACCGGCAACACCTCGGCCGCCTCGATTCCGCTCGCGATGGAGCGGCTCCTGGCGACCGGCGAGGCGAAGAGCGGCGACACCGCGCTCGTCATCGGCTTCGGGGCGGGTCTCGCATACGCCGCAACGGTCGTTACCCTCCCCTAGGCACCGTCCGGATCTTCCGGGCGGAAACCGCCACACCCTCTGGATACATACGAAGGAGCGCCAACATGGCCGCCACTCAGGAAGAGATCGTCGCCGGTCTCGCCGAGATCGTGAACGAGATCGCCGGGATCCCCACCGAGGACGTCCAGCTGGACAAGTCCTTCACCGACGACCTGGACGTCGACTCGCTGTCCATGGTCGAGGTCGTCGTCGCCGCCGAAGAGCGCTTCGACGTCAAGATCCCGGACGACGACGTCAAGAACCTCAAGACGGTCGGCGACGCCACCGAGTACATCCTCAAGCACCAGGCCTGATCGACCGATCAAGGGCTTGGGTCCGTGATCAGGGGCTGTGCCCGGATCAAGGACCAAGTGCCCGCCGCTCCGCCACCCGGCGGTGGCGCCGCTGAATCCTCTTATCCGTTGGAGAAAGAATTCCTGTGAGCTCGACCAATCGCACCGTGGTCGTCACCGGTATCGGCGCAACCACACCGCTGGGTGGCGACGCAGCCTCCACCTGGGAGGCACTGGTCGCCGGCCGTTCCGGCGTCAGCCTCCTCGAGCAGGAGTGGGCCGCCGAGCTGCCGGTCCGTATCGCCGCGCAGATCGCCGTCGACCCGGGTGAGATCATCCCGCGGCCGCAGGCCCGCAAGCTGGACCGCTCGGCCCAGTTCGCGCTGATCGCGGCTCAGGAGGCCTGGAAGGACGCCGGTTTCACCGGCAAGGCCGGCGAGGATGCTTCGGTCAACCCGGACCGTCTGGGTGCGGTCATCGCCTCCGGCATCGGCGGCGTGACGACCCTCCTCGACCAGTACGACGTGCTGCGGGAGAAGGGCGTACGCCGTGTCTCGCCGCATACCGTCCCCATGCTGATGCCCAACTCCCCGGCGGCCAACGTCGGCCTGGAGGTGGGTGCCCGCGCCGGTGTCCACACGCCGGTGAGCGCCTGTGCGTCCGGCGCGGAGGCCATCGGCTACGCGATCGAGATGATCCGCACCGGCCGCGCGGACGTCGTCGTCGCAGGCGGCACGGAGGCGGCCATCCACCCGCTGCCGATCGTCGCGTTCGGCAACATGATGGCGATGTCCAAGAACAACGACGACCCGCAGGGCGCCTCGCGTCCCTACGACTCGGGCCGTGACGGCTTCGTCCTCGGCGAGGGCGCCGGCGTGGTCATCCTCGAGTCGGAGGAGCACGCCAGGGCCCGCGGCGCCAAGATCTACGCGGAGGCGGTCGGCCAGGGCATCTCGGCCGACGGCCACCACATCACGCAGCCCGAGCCGTCCGGCAACGGCATCGCTCAGGCACTGCAGAATCTGCTCGACGGGACCGACCTCAAGCCGGCCGAGATCGCGCACATCAACGCGCACGCCACGTCGACGCCGCAGGGCGACGTCGCCGAGATCAAGGCGCTACGCAAGGTGTTCGGCGACGACGTCGACCACATGGCGATCTCCGGCACCAAGTCGATGACCGGTCACCTGCTGGGCGGCGCCGGAGGCGTGGAGACCGTGGCCACGGTCCTCGCGCTCCACCACCGCATCGCCCCGCCGACCATCAACGTCGACGACCTCGACCCCGAGGTCAACGCCGACGTGGTCCGCGGCGAGGCCCGCGCCCTGCCCGAGGGCCGGATCGCGGCGCTGAACGACTCGTTCGGCTTCGGCGGCCACAACGTGGTGCTGGCTTTCCGGACGGTCTAGCAACGTACGTACGTTGAAGGCCCGCCCCGTCATCCCGGGGTGGGCCTTCAACGTATTGCGTGCTGCGCATGGTGTTTGAAAGCGAAGAACACCGAAACCGTCAATTGAGGAACCCGCACGGCGAGCAACCAGGTCCGCGAGAGCGGCGCCGGTTTAGGCGCAAAGAGGGGTCCGTCACACGACCTGGTGGAGCCAGCGCACCGGCGCGCCCTCGCCCGCGTACCGGAAGGGTTCCAGTTCGTCGTCCCAGGGCTTGCCGAGGAGCTTGGCGATCTCCGCCTCGAGGTCGGTCTCACCGCGCTGTGCGCGGGCGAGCGCGGCGCGCAGCCGGTCCTCGGGGATCAGGATGTCGCCGTGGATGCCGGTGACGGCGTGGAAGATGCCCAGCTCGGGCGTGGCGCTGTAGCGCTCGCCCTCCGCGGTGGCGCAGGGCTCGGCCGTGACCTCGAAGCGCAGCAGATGCCAGCCGCGCAGCGCGGAGGCGAGTTGGGAGGCCGTGCCCACCTGGCCCTGCCAGGAGAACTCGGACCGCCACGTGCCCGGCGAGGCGGGCTGCCTGACCCAGTCGAGGTTGACGCGCGTGCCGAGCACGCCCGCGACTGCCCATTCGATGTGCGGGCACAGCGCGCGCGGTGCGGAGTGCACGTACAGAACTCCACGTGTCGTCACCGGGACCTCCAGGGTGGGACGAGGTGCGCCGTTCCCGGCGGCCTCGCGCCCGTGCCGAGCGATATTCCTCAAAAGGGGCAGAGCAGACTTGTTGTAATTTAGCGGAACCGGTACCGCGGGGTGCCGCTGGGTCGACCGGCCGCCCTGTCGCTGCCGAGCGGGCAGTGGCCGGGCGCCACGGGGCCGAGGCTACCGTGCGGCGGGGCAAGGAGTGTGACGTACCGTCGGTCCCGCTGCCGGGAAACGCCCGGCATTCACCCGGCGGGACCCCCAGGTGCCGCCGCCCGGGGGGCGGGTGCGTCCCCTCGCGTCCGGTCCGGGGATCCTGTCGCATACGGTCCGCCGGGAACGGCTGCCCCAGGTACGACGTTCTCCAGGGGTGGTCCGAACGACAGAGGAGAGCAGGGATGCGGAAGCGCAGCCACCGCGTGCATGCCGCCGTCGCCGGGGTGACGGCGGTTCTTCTGGGCGCCTCCGGTCTGGTCGCGTGCAGCGGCGGTGGCAACTCCCCCGGTCCGGGCGCCTCCTCGAAGCGTCAGGCGGCTGTCTCCCCCAAGCCCACCCCGACCTGGGACCGCAGCCCGGCCTCGGTGGCCGCCGTCGGGGACTCCATCACCCGCGGGTTCGACGCGTGTTCGGTTCTCTCCGACTGCCCCGAGGTGTCCTGGGCGACGGGCAGTGACACGACGGTGCGCAGCCTGGCGGTGCGGCTGCTGGGGAAGCAGCGTGCAGCCACACAGAGTTGGAACTACGCCGTGACCGGTTCCCGGATGGCGGACGTGGCCGCGCAGATGGAGAAGGCGGCGGCGCGCCGTCCCGCACTGGTGGCGGTGATGGCCGGTGCCAACGACGCATGCCGCTCGTCGACGTCCGCGATGACCAAGGTGAGCGACTTCCGCGACCAGTTCGAGGACGCGATGCGGACGCTGCGCCGCGAGCTGCCCAAGGCGCAGGTGTACGTGGCGAGCGTGCCGAACCTGAAGCGGCTCTGGTCCCAGGGGCGCACCAATCCGATGGGCAAGCAGGTGTGGAAGCTGGGCATCTGCCCGTCGATGCTGGGAGACGCCGATGTGGTGGACGCGGCCGCGATGAAGCGTCGGGACAAGGTGCAGAAGCGCGTGGTCGCCTACAACAAGGTGCTGAGGGACGTATGCGCGAAGGACGACCGCTGCCGGTTCGACGGCGGGGCGGTGTTCGAGTACCGGTTCGGGACCCAGCAGTTGAGCCACTGGGACTGGTTCCATCCCAGCAAGGACGGGCAGTCACGCCTGGCCTCCATCGCCTACCGCACGGTGACGGCGAAGAACGCGCCCGAGTAGCGCCGGTCAGCGGGGGTAGTGCCGGCCGGCAGCGGGCGCCCTGATCACGCGCCGCCCGTGGCCCGGGCGTAGGGTCCTGATCATGCACAGCGAACTCTTCGGCACGCTTCCCGACGGCACGCCCGTCCACCGCTGGACCCTGGAGCGCGCCGGTGTGCGCGTCCGCGTCCTGACGTACGGCGGGATCGTGCAGTCGGCCGAGGTCCCGGACCGGGACGGGCGTACCGCCCAGGTGGCGCTGGCGCTGCCCGGCCTCCAGGGATATCTGGAGAACTCCGGGCCGTACTTCGGCGCCCTGGTCGGACGCTACGCGAACCGGATCGCGCACGGCCGTTTCCGGCTCGACGGGTCCCTCCACCACCTGGCGCAGAACAACGGGCCGAACAGCCTGCACGGCGGCGAGGAGGGCTTCGACCGGCGCGTGTGGGACGCGGAACCGGACGGGCACGGCGTACGGCTGTCGAGGGTGAGCCCGCACGGCGAGGAGGGCTTCCCGGGCCGTCTGGAGGTCTCGGCGACGTACTCGCTGGACGAGTCGGGCGCGCTGCGCATCGCGTACGAGGCGGTGACCGACGCACCGACCGTGGTGAACCTGACGAACCACAGCTACTGGAACCTGTCCGGCGCCGACGCCGGTGCCGACGCCGCTGCGGGGCACGAGCTGCGCATCGAGGCGTCCCGGATCACACCGGCCGACGCGGACCTGATCCCGACCGGGGAGCTGGCGGAGGTGGCCGGCACCCGGTTCGACTTCCGCACACCGCGGAAGGTGGGCAGCGGGTACGACCACAACTTCGTGCTGGACAAGGGGGTCACGAGCGCTCCCGAGCCGGTCGCGGAGCTGTATGACCCGGCATCGGGTCGGGTGCTGACCGTCGCCACGACCGAGCCGGGCCTCCAGCTGTACACGGCGGACCACCTCGACGGCGATCCCTACGCCCCGGGCGCCGGTGTCGCCCTGGAGACCCAGCACTTCCCCGACTCCCCCAACCGGCCGGAGTTCCCGAGCACGGTGCTGCGGCCGGGCGAGGTGTACCGGTCGGAGACGGTGTACGGGTTCGGGGTGCGGGGTGCGGGGCTGACGCTCAGACCTTGATCGTCTCGCTCAGACCTCGATCGTCGTGCTCAGGCGGCGGTCCGCGACCGACCGGCCCGCCTGGATCTCGTACGCCCCCTTCACCGCCGCCCAGGCGCCGGACTGCTCGTCCCAGATCTCGAAGGCACGGCGCGGGAGTTCGACGGTGACTTCGGCGGTCTCGCCCGGTGCCGCCTCGACGCCCGTGAAACCTGCGAGTTGGCGCACCGGCCGGTCGGCGCCTGGTTCGGCGGGAGCGACGTAGATCTGGACGACCTCGCGGCCCGCGCGCTCGCCGGAGTTGCGGACGCGGACCGTCACCGTGGTGCCGTCCGTCTCGATCGATTCGTACGTCCAGTCGGTGTAGCCGAGGCCGTGGCCGAAGGGGTACGCGGGGGTCGTGCCCGCCTTGTCCCAGGCCCGGTAGCCGATGAACACGCCCTCGGAGTAATGGAGTTCGCCGTCGGTGGGGGTGATCCCCGTGACCGGGGCGTCCTCGAGCGTCGCGGGCCAGGTCGTGGGCAGCCGGCCGCCCGGTTCGTACGCGCCGAGCAGGACGTCGGCCAGCGCGGCGCCGCCCTCCTGGCCCGGGAACCAGCTGAGCAGGACGGCCGCGACGTCCTCGCGCCACGGCACCTCGACCGGGGAGCCGGAGTTGACGACCACGACCGTGTTCGGGTTGACGGCGGCCACGGCTCGTACGAGATCATCCTGGCGGCCGGGGAGCCGCAGGTCCGTGCGGTCGAAGCCCTCGGACTCGACGCGGTCGGTGGTGGCGACGACCACGATCGCCGTGTCCGCGTCGCGCGCGGCCTCGACGGCCTCGGCGATCAGCTCGTCGGCGTCGCGCTGCGGCTCGCGGTGGACGAGAGAGAAGCCGACGGCCTGGATGGGGGCGTCGTCGATCTTGGCGACGATGTGCTGGAGGGAGACCTCGACCGGTTCGCCGGCCGTCAGCTCGGTCCGGCCGCGCTCGACCGGCGCGCCGAAGAACGCCTCGAACGGGTCGGACTCCGGCCCGAGTCCCTGCGCCCCCTCGAAGAGCACCTCGCCCGCGACGGTGAGCCGGAAGCCGCCGAGGCCGCGGGTGCCGAAGGAGTGGGCGCCGCTCTCGCGCGGGGTGAAGGTGCCGGTGAGTTCGACGCTGTGCAGAGCATCGTAGGTGACCCCCTCGGGGAGGTCGTTGCCCAGCCACTGGATCTGGCCGCCCGGCACGGACGCCGTACCGATGATCTCTCCCGCGGCGTCGCGGCACACGGCCCGCAGCTCGAAACCCTTCCCGGCGGCGGCGAGTTCCTCGGTCGGATCGGCGCCGAGTGCGTACGTCAGCGTGGCGGCGGGCAGTGCCGCGGTGAGGCCGTCGAGCGGGGAGATGATGCGCCTCGGGAAGACGCTCGCCGATCCGCCGCCCAGCACGCGCGCGTCGCGGGCGGCGGCGCCGAGGAGCGCGATCTTGCGTACGCGGGCGGGGTCGATCGGCAGAGCCGGGCCGCCCTGAACGGCCTCGTTGCGTACGAGCACAAAGGAGCGGCGTGCGATCTCGCGGGCCAGGGCCTCACCGTCGATCTCGGCGGGCGGCTCGGTCACGACCGGGTCGGCGCCTTCGAGGGCGCCGACGCGGGCGGCGAGCCGCAGCACGTTGCGTACGGCCTCGTCGACCTTCGCCTCGTCGACCTCGCCCGCGCGGACGGCGGCGGCCAGCGCCTCGCCGTACACGGTCACCGGGCCGGGCATGGCGACGTCGAGGCCGCCCTCGATGGAACCGGCCGTCGACCGGGCGGCCAACCAGTCCGAGACGTTGAAGCCGTCGAAGCCCCATTCGCCGCGCAGGACCTCGTTCACAAGGTGGCGGTGCTCGGTCATCGTCGTGCCGTTGACCGAGTTGTAGGCGGTCATGATGCCCCATGGGCGGGCGTTCTCGACGATGGCCTCGAAGGGGGCGAGGTACAGCTCGCGCAGGGCGCGCGGCGAGACGACGTTGTTCACGGTGAAGCGGTCGGTCTCGGCGTCGTTCGCCACGAAGTGCTTCACGGTGGTGCCGACACCGCCGGACTGCACACCCTGCACATAACCCGTGCCAATACGGCCCGTGAGATACGGGTCCTCGCTGTACGCCTCGAAGTGGCGGCCGCCGAGCGGTGAGCGGTGCAGATTGACGGTCGGCGCGAGGAGGACATGGACGCCCTTGCGGCGGGCCTCCTGCGCCAGCAGGGTGCCGGCGCGGCGGGCGAGACCCGGGTCCCAGGTGGCGGCGAGCGCCGTGGGGGACGGCAGCGCGATGGACGGGTCGTCGGCGGTCCAGCGGACGCCCCGGACGCCGATGGGACCGTCCGACATCACGAGCGACGCGAGGCCGATCTCCGGCAGCGCGGGCAGCGACCACATGTCCTGTCCGGCGAGCAGCCGCGCCTTCGCGTCGAGGCCGAGCTTGCCGAGCGCGGCCTGCACCGCCGCCTCGCGGGCCTGGTCTGCGTGGGTCTCCGCCACGGTGGCACCTCCTCGTTGAAGTCCCTGACGCCCCTTGGACGCCCACCCATCCTGCACCTGGCGGCCTGTAGGGTGGTAGGTTTCGTTATGATCTCGTTATATTGCCCGGGATTTTGGAGCATCGACGCTTTGGAGCCAGGAGTACCAGGGGTACCCGTTGACGTGCAGCCGTATGGCTGCCTATGTTTCATGCAGCCATACGGCTGCATGAATGGGGTGGCGAGAGACGATGGACGAGGTGTTCAGGGCACTGGCCGATCCCAGTCGCCGCCGGCTGCTGGACAGCCTGAACGCCCGCAACGGGCAGAGCCTGCGCGAACTGTGCGCCGGGCTCTCCATGGCCCGCCAGTCCGTCAGCAAACACCTCGCGGTACTGGAGACGGCGAACCTGGTGACCACGGTGTGGCGCGGCCGCGAGAAGCTGCACTACCTCAACGCGGCACCGATCAACGCCCTCGCCGAGCGCTGGATCCACCAGTACGACCGTGAGCGGGTGCGCGCGCTCGCCGACCTGAAGCGAGCATTGGAGCAAGAGCCCATGACCAGCGACGAGTTCGTCTACACGACCTACATCAACACCACACCGGAACGGCTCTGGCAGGCGCTGACCGACCCGGCTTTCACCCGCCGCTACTGGGGCATGGCCTTCGAGACGGACTGGAACGCCGGTTCGGCGATGGTCTGGGAGGAGGGCGGGAACAGGACCGCCGATCCCGCTCAGGTGGTCCTCGAGTCGGAGCCCTTCCGCCGCCTGTCCTACACCTGGCACACCTTCACACCGGAATGGGCCAAGTCCGCCGGGGTGAGCGACGACGTGCTCGCCAGGATCTCCGCCGAGCGCCGTTCCAAGGTGACCTTCGAGATCGAACCGCTCGGGCAGATGGTCAAGCTGACCGTCGTCCACGACGGCTTCGACCCGGGCAGCACCGTCCTGGACATGATCCGCGGCGGCTGGCCGGCGCTGCTGTCCAGCCTCAAGACGCTGCTGGAGACGGGCGAGGCGCTGCCGGAGCCCGCGTCCGAGTGACCGCAGCTGTTCTACTGGTCCGGCTGAGCCGCCCCCAGCGAGCGAGGAGGAGCGGCAGGCCAAGGGAAGGAGACCGACACCATGGCTGCCAGGGCCAGAAGCCAGGAGCGCCGTGCGGAGATTCTGCGCGCCGCCCTGGAGGTGATCGCCGAGCGCGGTTACCGGGGCGCCAGCCTGGCGGCGGTCGCCGAGCGGGTCGGGCTCACGCAGCAGGGGCTGCTGCACTACTTCCCCACCAAGGAGACGCTGCTCGTCGCCGTACTGGAGGAACGCGACCAGTGGGACTCGGTGCCGGACTCCCAGTGGCGGCTCGACCTGCTGGGCTCACTCGTCGAGTACAACGCGATGCGCCCCGGCATCGTGCAGACCTTCTCGGCCCTGCTGGGCGAGAGCGTCACCGAGGGGCATCCCGCGCGGGAGTTCTTCACGCGGCGGTACGCGGCGGTGCGCGGGAACATGGCGCAGGTGCTGCGCGCCGAGTACGGCGACCGGCTGCCCGGAGGGCTGACCCCAGAGCAGGCGGCTCCGCTGATGGTGGCGGTGATGGACGGGCTGCAGTTCCAGTGGCTGCTGGCCCCGGACGAGGTGGACATGCCGGAGGTGTTCCGGGACTTCCTCCGGCTGCTGGGCGGCGGCTGACCCGTACCGCCCCGCGGTCATGAGGCGGTTGATTCGCCTTCCGCCATCTCGTTGTCCGCCTTTTCGTCGTCGCTGTCGTCCCGGGTGCTCTCGCCGAGCAGGTCCCGCGCCATCAGCGTCGCGCCGGCCACCGCGCCGGGCATCAGGAACACCGCGACAAACGGGACCAGGAAGGACACGACCAGCGGGGTCCCGAAACCCCAGGCCAGGGCCTTGCGGGCGCGCAACATGACGAGCCGGTCGCGGAGTTCGACACCGCGGCGCTGCATCGCGACCGACGTGAGCTCCTGGGAGAGGAAGAACCCGGTGACGAAGAAGCCGAGCACCGGGATCACCGTCTGGCCGATGAACGGGATGAATCCGAGGGCGAAGAGCAGTACGCCCCAGAGTCCGGCCCTGGCCAGCACGCGGAGGCTGTCCCGGGCGGAGATCCACAACTCCCGCCAGAGCGGCAGCCCCGACTCCGGCGCGGAGCCGTCGGGCGACACGGAGCGGTCGACCTTCTCGGACAGCGCCTCGTAGAAGGGCTGTCCGACGAGCAGGGTCACCGCCGTGAAGGTGAGGACCGCGAGCAGCAGCCCCAGGGCGTACAGGACGGCGGTCAGGAAGCCGCGGAACAGGCCGAGCCACGGCGAGGACCAGTCGTCGGCGAAGGGTGTGGCCCAGCCGACGAAGTCCCCGCCCCAGAGGGCGAGCGCGGTCAGTGCGGCGGCGTACAGCACGAGGGTGATCAGGCCGGGCAGCAGCCCGAACCCGTACTGGCGCCGGTGTCGGGCAACCCAGCGTTGGCCCTTGGCCAGGTATGCGAATCCCGCCCCAAGATCATGCATGGCCCGAACGATACCTGGCGGGGCGCCTTGGGTGGGCCGGTGCCTGGACTGGTACCTGCTTCCCGTAGCTGTCACCGGCGTCGGTGCCGATTCAACTCAGTCAACTCACCTGCACCAAGAGGGCCTTGGGGCAACGGCTGCCCCGACGGAACCCGTACGTTCACATGGGGAGGGCATGCTGAGTGCGGACCCGGCCGCCGCCACGCGCCGCACCGGAGCAACGAGGAGGGCCATGAACCCGATTCAGATCCCGATCCCGAGTCAGATCCCGATTCAGATCCCGATCGCGATTCCGATCCAGATCCCGTCCGTCCCCGGTGTGGAGTCCGTGGTGCGCATGGCGCGCAGTACGGGGGAGCTCTCCGGCCGGCTGCTCGACACCGCGGGGAACATCACGCGGATCGTCGTCAACACCCTTGATCCGCGTGACGGTTCGGGCTCCCAGATGCTGCGCATGCTGCAGGAGACCACTGCGGAGCTCGCCGAGGCCAGTGCGTCGCCGCAGGCGCAGGAGGCCTTCTACCGGATCGTGGACACGCTCACGCGGCTCGGCGCGACCGGTGCGCCGCTTGCCGTTCACCCCGTGAGTCAGCCCACGCAGGCGCTGCTCACCGCGCTCGGGGACAGCCTGCTGCCGGTGCTCGACGCGGTGGAGCCCGCGGTCGAGGAGTGCGCGGCCGCGATCAGTGAGCTGGTCGAGGCGTCGTCGCCGCTGCTGCCGGCCGTGGCGGGGGTGGCGGCCGGGGCGCTGCTCGTCCTCACACCCGTTCTGCTGGCCGCCGCCGATGTACTACGCGACTCGGGTCCCGAGCTGCGCCGGATCGCCGACGCGCTCACGACGGCGCTCGCCCCGCTGCTGCCGCTCCAGGTCGCGCTGGCGGAACGGGCGGCGGGTGCCGGGGCCGGGGTGGTCCGCTCCGCGCTCCCACCCCTCGCTGACGTCGTCGAGGCCGCGGCCGAGGCCATGAAGACGTTCCGCCCGGTCCTGATCGCAGGGGAGGAGCTCCTGGTCTCCGGCCTGGAGCAGCTCCAGCCCCTCCTCCTCGCCACCGCGGCCCGCACGGGCCACCTGGCCCGCGCCGCCGCGGTCCGCGTCACGGCGGCGGCTGCGCCTGCGGCGGACCAGGGGGTGGTGGTGGCGGTCCACGCGACGTGAGGGTCCACGCGACGTGACCGTCCACGCGACGTGACCGTCCACGCGACGTGCCGGTCCACGTGCCGGGACGACGGGCGTCGGCGGGAGCCGCGGCGCGGGTGGGCTACGCGCCGCAGGCCGGCCAGGCCACCACGCGCGCGGGCCAGGCCGCCATTCGGCAGGGCCGGGCGGCCAAGCCCGCCGCCGGGATCTCCGGACAGCGCGGCCACATCTGCGGCCCCGCCGCCATTCGCGCCATCGCGCTGACTCCCCCTCCACAGCGCGCTGGGGGGTGCCGACGCCCCGTCACGACACCCCGTCAGCCCCGGTCAGACGTCGGCGCCCCCCGCCGGGCCGACCAGACGTCGGCGCCCCCGCCGCGGCCCAGTCAGGCGTCAGCGGCCCGCCGCGGCCCAGTCAGGCGTCAGCGGCCCGCCGCGGCCCAGTCAGGCGTCGCTGTCCCCGTCCGTACCCACGATGACGGCGTCGGCGGCGTCACCGTCGGCGCCCACCATCCTGCGCAGCATGTCCCGCAGGGACACCCGTTCGTCCCGGGACAGGCCCGCCAGGGGCCGGCGTGCGAAGTCCAGTGACTCGCGCAGGCTTCGCGCCGTGCGCAGGCCCTCCTCCGTGGGTGCGGCCAGCTTCACCCGGCGGTCGGCGGGGTCGGGGCGGCGTTCCACGAGGCCGCGGGCCTCCAGCCGGTCGATGATCCCGGTGACGTTCGACGGCTCGCACTTCAGTTTCTGTGCGAGCTGCCGCATGGGCAGCGGCTCCAGGGACAGCAGCCCCAGTACACGGGCCTGCGCGCCCGTCAGCGCATGCCGGCCCGCCGCCTGCTCGTACTCCTCGTGGTAGCGCGCCACGACGGCGCCGATGAGTTCGACGACCTCGAGGGTCAATGAGTCTGTGCGGGTGTTCCGGCCGGTCATGGCCCCCAGGCTACCGCTTTACTTGACACCCTGAAATATTCAGGAGCATGGTTGTTTCAGAACATGAAACATCTCTGAAAGGCGCCTCCCATGTCCGTGAGCCCCGACCAGCTTCCCGCGACCAGCCGCGAATGGCACCTGGTCAGCCGCCCGCACGGCTGGCCCAAGCCGGAGGACTTCGCCCTGCGCGAGGTGGAGATGCCGCAGCCCGGCCCGGGCCAGGTGCTCGTGCGCAACCTCGTCCTGTCCGTGGACCCGTACATGCGTGGCCGGATGTCCGCGGCCAAGTCGTATGTCGCGCCGTACGAGCTCAACGAGCCGATGCAGGGCGGTGCCGTCGGCCGCGTCGTCGCGTCGGACGTCGAGGGCCTGCAGGTCGGCGACCACGTCCTGCACTACGAGGGCTGGCGCGAGTACGCGGCGGTGGACGCCAAGTACGCCGTGAAGGTCGACCCCGAGGCGGCGCCGCTGAGCACCTACCTCGGCGTGCTGGGCATGCCGGGCCTGACCGCGTACGCGGGACTGCTGCGCGTCGCCGGGTTCAAGGAGGGCGAGACGGTCTTCGTGTCCGGCGCGGCCGGCGCCGTCGGCAGCCAGGTCGGTCAGATCGCCAAGCTCAAGGGCGCGGCGCGCGTGATCGGCTCGGCGGGCTCGGACGACAAGGTCAAGCTGCTCGTCGAGGAGTACGGTTTCGACGCGGCGTTCAACTACAAGAACGGCCCGGTCTCCCAGCAGCTGCGCGAGGCCGCCCCGGACGGCATCGACGTCTACTTCGACAACGTCGGCGGTGACCACCTCGAGGCCGCGATCGGCTCCCTCAACAGGGGCGGCCGGATCGCCGTCTGCGGCATGATCTCGGTCTACAACGCCACCGAGCCCGCGCCGGGCCCGCGCAACCTCGCCCGCCTGATCCAGACCCGCGGCCGTATCGAGGGCTTCCTCGTCGGCGACCACTACGACCTGCAGCCGCAGTTCGTCCAGGAGGTCGGCGCCTGGGTCCGCTCCGGTGAGCTGAAGTACCGCGAGACGGTCGTCGAGGGCATCGAGAACAACCTGGAGGCGTTCCTCGGGGTGCTGCGCGGCGAGAACACCGGGAAGATGATCGTCACGCTCGAGAGCTGACCGTTGCGGCCATGGGGCGTGGGCCGATGCGGCCGACGCCCCACGACCCCGCCATCAGCTCAGGCGCACCACCACAGAAAGCGTGTGCACGTCTCCGACGGCTCCGGGTCCGGCGTCGGCGCGGAAGCGGTCGGCCGAGGTGCCGACGCTGGGGGCCTGGTCATCGTCGAGCCTTGGGACGAGGGCGTCGCGGCCGGGGCCGACGAGCCGGATTCCGAGCCTGACTGATCCTCCCCCGCCTTATCCCCTTCGTCCTTTTTCTTCTTTTTACCCTTCTCGGATGCCGACGCCGACGGCGAGGCACTGGAGGGCTCTGCATCCGCCGAGTCCGCGCCCGAGCCCACCTCGTCGCCGATCGACTCCGCGGTGCTCGCAGCAGTCGGCAAGTCGTCCATGGCATCGTCCGCCGCACCGTCGGACGCCGCGGAGGTCGTACTGTCGCCCGGCGCCTCGGAGGCCAGTTCGGCCAGACTCAGGCCGCCGACCGCGAGCACAACTCCCGCGGTGATCAACAGCGTTCGGCGGCGTCTGCGGCGGCGCGCCCGGACGGAGGCGCGGCCTCCCCGGCCGCGGCGACCTCCTTGGGCGTACTCCGTCTCTTCGCCGTACGCCTCGCCCGATCCGTCCGCGGCCTCCTGGGCGGTGACGGCCTCCGCATACTGGCGACAGGCTTCGGCGGGCGTTCCGCACCCCGGGCAGGCGAGGGCGCCATTGAGGTGCCTTCGGCACGGGTGGCAGTAGTCCATGACGCACGCAGGCTAGGCGTAGCGCCGGTTACGGAGAAAGTGACTGGTGTGAAAATTGTGTAGGGAATAGATCGTTCCGGTGCGCCGCGCGAGGCCTCTACGGCATGTCGCCGCAACACATATGTGCCCGAACCATTGACACTCGACCTGCGCCGTCCTTACTGTCTCGCCAGCATTTCGAACGTGAGCCGAAATTTCGAACAGCACTGGGGGCAATTGCCGTGCGCATCACCGGAATCAGCACATACGTGGTCGGGACGCCCTGGCGGAACCTGACGTACGTCCAGGTGCACACCGACGAGGGGATCACAGGTGTCGGCGAGACCCGGATGCTGGGCCACACCGATGCGCTGCTCGGCTATCTGCGCGAGGCCGAGGCCAACCACATCATCGGTTCCGATCCGTTCGCTGTCGAGGACCTGGTCCGCCGCATGAAGTACGGCGACTACGGCCGGGCGGGCGAGATCGTGATGTCCGGCATCGCCGTGATCGAGATGGCCTGCTGGGACATCAAGGGCAAGGCGCTCGGGGTGCCGGTGTGGCAGCTCCTGGGCGGCAAGGTCACCGACAAGGTCAAGGCGTACGCCAACGGCTGGTACACCACCGAGCGCACCCCGGAGGCGTACCACAAGGCCGCGCAGGAGGTCATGGCGCGCGGCTACAAGGCGCTGAAGATCGACCCGTTCGGGACGGGGCACTTCGAGCTGGACCACGAGCAGAGCCTGTACGCGGTGTCGCTGATCGAGGCCGTGCGGGACGCGATCGGCCCGGACTCCGAGCTGATGCTGGAGATGCACGGCCGCTTCTCCCCCGCGACCGCCGTCCGGCTCGCGCGCGAGCTCGCGCCCTTCAAGCCCGCGTGGCTGGAGGAGCCGGTGCCGCCGGAGAACCTCAAGGCGCTGGAGAAGGTCGCCGCGAAGGTCGACATGCCGGTCGCGACCGGTGAGCGCATCCACGACCGGATCGAGTTCCGCGAGCTCTTCGAGAGCCAGGCCGTGGACATCATCCAGCCCGACGTCGGCCACATCGGCGGCATCTGGGAGACCCGCAAGCTCGCGGCGACCGCCGAGACGCACTACATGCTGGTCGCCCCGCACAACGTCGGCGGCTCGGTGCTGACGGCGGCGAGCCTCCAGGTGGGCTTCACCGCGCCCAACTTCAAGATCCTGGAGCACTTCAACGACTTCGCGGACGCGGAGATCAAGAAGGTCGTCAAGGGCGCCCCGCAGGTCGTCGACGGCTACTTCCACATCTCGGACGCACCCGGTCTCGGCGTCGAGCTCGACACCGACGCGGCCGCCGAGTTCCCGCAGCAGCAGGCCCGGTTCGACCTGTGGGCCGAGGGCTGGGAGAAGCGGGACCCGAAGAAGGGGCAGCAGTGAGCACCGCCGTCGTACTGGACGCGCCCGGCTCCTACCGGCTGGTCGCGCACACGCCGCGCGACCCCGCGCCCGGCGAGGCCCTCGTCCGCGTGCACGCGAGCGGGATCTGCGGCAGCGACCGCGAGATCTACCAGGGCAACCGGCCCGAGGGCTATGTGCGCTTTCCCCTCACGCCCGGCCACGAGTGGTCCGGGACCGTCGAGGCGGTCGGCGACGGCGTGCCCGCCGGGCTCGTCGGCCGGAAGGTCGTCGGCGAGGGCTTCCGCAACTGCCAGGTGTGCGACCGGTGCCACGCGGGCGAGACGACGCTGTGCACCGCGGGCTACGAGGAGACCGGGTTCACCCAGCCCGGCGCCATGGCCGCCACGCTGACGCTGCCGGCCCGACTGCTCCACATCCTGCCGGACGACGCCGATCTGACGGCCGCCGCGCTCCTCGAGCCCGCCGCCTGCATCGCCGCCGCTGCGCTGAAAGCGAACGCACGGCCCGGCGAGCGGGTCGCCGTGGTCGGCACCGGAACGCTCGGGATGTTCGCCGTGCAGTTCCTCGCCGCGGGCTCGCCCGCCGAACTCCTTGTGGTGGGCACCCGCCCGGACCGGCGCGAGATGTCGCTGTCCTTCGGGGCCACCGATTTCCGCACCCGGGACCAGGAGCTTCCCGACGACTTCGACGTGGTGATCGAGACCGCGGGATCGGCCTCGGCCGCCCGTACGTCGGCCGCTCTGCTGCGCCGCGGCGGACGGCTCATCCTCACCGGCATCCCCGCCCCGGGCGCCGACGGGCTCGACCCGACAGACCTCGTCGTGCGCCAGCTCGAGGTGCAGACCGTCTTCGGCGCCCCGCCCGCCGCCTGGGCGCACACCGTACGGGCCTTCGGCGCCGGGCTGCTGAACCCGCTGCCACTGGTCACCCACGAGCTGCCCCTCACGGGCTTCGCCGAGGCGATCGAGCTGGTGGGCTCGGGCGACCCCAAGGTCGGCAAGGTCCTGCTCAAGCCGGCCGCCTAGACCGTACGCCGGTACGGGGCTCCTGACACCCCCGTACCGGCGTACACCCACAGCTCCGAACCTCGTACGAGATATCAAACGCGTAAACGCGGCCGCACAGGCGCCGTTGATCGACTATCAACACAGCTGAACGACTTATCGAGGAGAACCGTGCCCGAGCCCATCGCCCCCCGCCGCCCCGGCGACAGCGCCCTCGGCCCGCTCGGCTTCGGCGCACCCGCACCGGAACCGGCCGACGCCTCACCGCATTCCTTCCCGGACGGCGGCACCTGGCGCACCGAAATCCCGTCCGTGGAAGGGCCCGAGGCGCTCGCCGTGGTCCTCAAGGAGACCTCCCGGCTCGATGTGCCGGTCCACCGCATCAGCCAGGGCAGCGGCGTCTGGATGCTCACCGACGCCGAGATCACCGAGATGGTCGAGGCCTGCGCCGAACGCGACATCGAGCTCTGCCTGTTCACCGGTCCGCGCGGCACCTGGGACATCGGGGCGGCGACGCGCACCCAGTCCGGCGGCGCCGGTCTGCGGGCGCGCGGCCACGACGCCCTCGCGGGCTGTGTCGAAGACGCCCTGCGCGCCACCGAGTTGGGCGTGAAGTGCCTGCTCGTCGCCGACGAGGGCGTGCTGTGGCTGCTGCACCGGATGCGCGCCCAGGGCGTGCTGCCCGCCGACACCACCTTCAAGGTGTCCGCGCTGGTCGGCCCCGTGAACCCGGCCTCGTACTCGGTCTGGGAGCAGCTGGGCGGCGACTCCATCAACATCCCCTCGGACCTCACCTTCCAGCACCTCACCGAGATCCGGCGGGTCAGTCGCGCGCCGATGGACCTGTATGTCGAGGCTCCGGACGACCTGGGCGGCTACGTGCGGATGTACGACGCGGCGGAGCTCATCCGGCGCGGTGCCCCGCTGTACCTGAAGTTCGGGCTCTCCAAGGCCCCCGGCATCTATCCGTACGGCGGCCATATGCGGGACACCACTCTCGAGACCGCGCGTGAGCGGGTGCGACGTGGCCGTCTCGTTCTCGATCTTCTTGCCCGACACGGCGCCGACGGTGGCATGTCCCCGCTAGGCTCCCGACTGCCCGGCCAGCTGAACCGGTTCGCAATTCCCACATAACGTTCCGGCCAAACCCTCTTCACAGAAGAAGACGTAGCCGCGCAGAATCCGACACGACCTACACGGGTCCACCACATCTCGCTCGTCGCACTCTCTCGCCAGACCGAGCATCACCCCACATCAAGGATGTTGATCATGCGCAATCGCAGAGCCGTCACCCTCGCCACCGCCGTGACCGCTGCCATGGCACTCACTCTCACGGCCTGTGGCCAGAGCAGCGAGGGCGGCAGCGAGGAGACCAAGGACAGCGCCAAGGGCGGCACCATCGGCATCGCGATGCCGACGAAGTCCTCCGAGCGCTGGATAGCCGACGGCAACAACGTGGTCAAGGACCTGGAGTCCAAGGGCTACAAGACCAAGCTGGTCTACGGCGAGGACGACCCCGACCAGCAGGTCTCGCAGATCGAGAACCTGATCACCCAGGGCGTCAAGGCGCTGATCGTCGCGGCGATCGACAACAAGTCGCTGAACAACGTCCTGCAGCAGGCCAAGGACGCCGACATCCCGGTGATCTCCTACGACCGCCTCATCCTCGGCACCGAGAACGTCGACTACTACGCGTCCTTCGACAACGAGAAGGTCGGCGAGCTCCAGGCCACCTACATCGTCGAGAAGCTCGGCCTGAAGGACGGCAGCGAGAAGGGCCCATTCAACATCGAGCTCTTCGCCGGCTCCAACGACGACAACAACACCCGCTACTTCTTCGGCGGCGCGATGAAGGTCCTGCAGCCGTACATCGACAAGAAGCAGCTCGTCGTCAAGTCCGGCCAGACCAAGCTGACGCAGGTCACCACCCTGCGCTGGGACGGCGCCACCGCGCAGCGGCGCATGGACGACATCCTCACCAAGTCGTACAAGACCGCCGAGGTCGACGCGGTGCTCTCGCCGTACGACGGCATCTCCATCGGCATCCTCTCGGCGCTCAAGTCGGACGGCTACGGCTCCAAGGACAAGCCGCTGCCGGTCGTCACCGGGCAGGACGCCGAGGTCGCCTCGGTGAAGTCGATCATCGCCGACGAGCAGTCGATGACCGTGTACAAGGACACCCGCGAGCTCGCCAAGGTGGCCTCGAGCATGGTCGACTCCGTCCTCGGCGGCAAGAAGCCCGAGGTCAACGACACCGAGACCTACGACAACGGCTCCAAGGTCGTCCCGGCGTACCTGCTCGACCCGGTAGCCGTCGACAAGGCCAACTACCAGAAGGTCGTCGTCGACTCCGGCTACATCAAGGCAAGCGACCTCAAGTAACCCCGCCACCAACCGACGATTCACCACTGATTGGAAGGCAAGACCATGGCGGGACCCGTCCTGGAAATGCGCTCGATCGTCAAGACCTTTCCCGGCGTCAAGGCGCTCTCGGACGTCACACTGACCGTCCAGCAGGGCGAGGTCCACGCCATCTGTGGGGAGAACGGCGCCGGTAAGTCGACCTTGATGAAGGTCCTCTCCGGCGTCCACCCGCACGGCACCTACGAAGGGGACATCCTCTTCGAGGGCGAGGTCTGCGAGTTCAAGGACATCCGGGCGAGCGAGCACCGCGGCATCGTCATCATCCACCAGGAGCTGGCGCTGTCGCCGTACCTCTCCCTCGCGGAGAACATCTTCCTCGGCAACGAGCACGCCAAGGGCGGGTTCATCGACTGGAGGGAGACCCTGCGGCACGCCACCGAGCTGCTGCGCCGGGTCGGTCTCTCCGACCACCCGGAGACCCGCGTCGCCGACATCGGCGTGGGCAAGCAGCAGCTCGTGGAGATCGCCAAGGCTCTGTCGAAGAAGGTGAAGCTCCTCATCCTGGACGAGCCGACCGCGGCTCTGAACGACGAGGACAGCGGCAAACTCCTCGATCTGATCCTGGAGTTGAAGAAGCAGGGCATCACCTCGATCATCATCTCCCACAAGCTCAACGAGATCCGCAAGGTCGCCGACTCGGTGACGATCATCCGCGACGGCAAGTCCATCGAGACCCTCGATGTGAAGGCGCCGGACACCACGGAGGACCGGATCATCAGCGGCATGGTCGGCCGCGACCTCGACCACCGCTTCCCGGAGCGCACCCCGCACGAGGCGGAGACGGGCGCCGCCCCGGCGCTGGAGATCCGCAACTGGACCGTGCACCACCCGATCGACCAGCAGCGCAAGGTGGTCGACGATGTGTCCATCAACGTGCGGCGCGGGGAGATCGTCGGGATCGCGGGCCTCATGGGCGCCGGCCGCACCGAACTCGCGATGAGCGTGTTCGGGCGGACGTACGGCCGGTACGCCGGCGGCACGGTTCTCAAGGACGGCAAGGAGATCCGTACGAAGACCGTCTCCGAGGCGGTCGGGCACGGGATCGCGTACGTCACCGAGGACCGCAAGCACTATGGCCTCAACCTCATCGACACCATCAACCGCAACATCTCGCTGACCGCCCTCGGCAAGGTCGCCAAGCGGGGTGTGGTCGACGAGCACGAGGAGCGGCAGGTCGCCGAGCGGTTCCGCAAGTCCATGAACATCAAGGCACCGACCGTGTTCGAGCCGGTGGGCAAGCTGTCCGGCGGCAACCAGCAGAAGGTCGTCCTCAGCAAGTGGATCTTCGCGGGTCCGGACGTGCTGATCCTGGACGAGCCGACGCGCGGGATCGACGTCGGCGCCAAGTACGAGATCTACACGGTCATCGACCAACTGGCGGCCGAGGGCAAGGCGGTCGTCTTCATCTCCTCCGAGCTGCCGGAGCTGCTCGGTATGTGTGACCGCATCTACACGATGGCCGCGGGGCGGCTGACCGGTGAGCTCCCGCGTGCCGAGGCCACGCAGGAATCGCTGATGCGCCAGATGACGAAGGACAAAGAGGTAACGCGATGAGCACGGAACTGACCGCCAAGAGCCCGGCCCCGGCGCCGCCGGGCGGGACACGATCGGGTACGGGCGGGGGCCTGCTGCAGCTGATGCTGGACGGCCTGCGCCGCAACATGCGGCAGTACGGCATGCTGCTCGCCCTTGGCCTGATCGTCGCCCTCTTCGCGATCTGGACCGACGGCGACCTGCTGCTGCCGCGCAACGTCTCCAACCTGGTCCTGCAGAACAGCTACATCCTGATCCTCGCGATCGGCATGATGCTGGTGATCATCGCGGGCCACATCGACCTGTCGGTCGGTTCGCTGACGGCGTTCGTGGGCGCGTTCGCGGCCGTGCTGACGGTGCAGCACCACATATCGTGGCCGGTCGCCGTGGTGCTCTGCCTGCTGGCGGGCGCGGTGGCGGGCGCGGCGCAGGGGTTCTTCATCGCGTATCTAGGCATACCGTCGTTCATCGTCACCCTCGCCGGGATGCTGGTCTTCCGCGGTGTGACGGAGATCCTCCTCGCGGGGCAGACCCTCGGCCCCTTCCCCGACGGGCTGCAGAAGATGGGCAACGGCTTCCTGCCCGAGGTCGGCCCGAACACCAATTACCACAACATCACGCTGCTGCTGGGCTTCGTCCTGATCGCCTTCGTGGTCCTCCAGGAGGTCCGCGACCGCAAGCGCCAGCAGGAGTTCGCGCTGGACGTGGTGCCGCGCAACATCTTCCTGCTCAAGATCGTCGCCATCGTCGCCGCGCTCCTCGTGGTCACGATGCTGCTCGCCAGCTACAAGGGCACGCCGATCATCCTGCTGATCCTGGGCGCGCTGGTGGTCGGCTACGGCTACCTCATGCGCAACGCCGTCTTCGGCCGGCACATCTACGCGATCGGCGGCAACCTGCCGGCGGCGAAGCTGTCCGGCGTGAAGGACAAGAAGGTCACCTTCCTGGTCTTCGTGAACATGGGCGTGCTCGCGGCCCTGGCGGGTCTGGCGATCGCCGCCCGACTGAACGCGGCCTCTCCGAAGGCGGGCCTGAACTACGAACTCGAGGCGATCGCCTCGGCGTTCATCGGTGGCGCGTCGATGAGCGGCGGCGTGGGCACCGTGTTCGGCGCGATCATCGGCGGCCTCGTCCTCGGCGTGCTGAACAACGGCATGAACCTGCTCAGCGTCGGGACCGACTGGCAGCAGGTCATCAAGGGCCTGGCCCTGTTGGCGGCCGTCGGCTTCGACGTGTGGAACAAGCGCAAGGGCGTTTCGTAACCAGGCGAACCGAGCCGCAAATAGGGTGTCGCGGCGGCGGCAGCGGGTCTCGCTGCCGCCGCCGCGGCGCGCACGGCGTACGCAACGCAACACAGCGACAAGAGCAACAAGGACAGAGGACAGGAGGGGACCGGTGAGCCCGGTGATCCCGGTGAAGGAACTCTTCGGCAGGCTCGCGGACGGCACTGAGGTCCACCGCTGGTCGCTGGCCAACGGCGGCACGCGGATGAAGGTCCTGTCGTACGGCGGGATCGTCCAGTCGCTGGAGCTTCCGGACCGGCACGGCGAGTACGCGAACGTGTCGCTGGGCTTCGGCAACCTCGACGACTACGTGGCGTCCAGCCCGTATTTCGGGGCGCTCATCGGCCGGTACGGCAACCGCATCGCCAAGGGCCGGTTCACTCTCGACGGCGAGAGCCACCAGCTGTCGGCCAACGAGGGTGAGAACTCGCTGCACGGCGGCGGCTGCTTCGACAAGCGGGTGTGGGACGTCGAGCCGTTCGCCTCCGGCACGGACGTCGGGCTCGTCCTGCACTGCACCAGCGCCGACGGCGAGATGGGCTTCCCCGGCACGCTCATGTCGACGGTCACATACACGCTCACCGCGGACGGCGCCTGGCGCATCGACTACGAGGCGACCACGGACAGGGCGACGGTGGTCAACCTGACCAGCCACGTGTACTGGAACCTCGCGGGCGAGGGCAGCGGTTCGATCCACGACCACGAGCTGGAGATCGCGGCCTCCCGCTACACGCCGGTCGACTCGGGCCTGATCCCCACTGGTGACCTGGCGGAGGTGGCGGACACGCCGTTCGACTTCCGGCGTGCGAAGACCGTCGGCAAGGACATCCGGGCCGCTCACCAGCAACTGCTGTACGCCCAGGGCTTCGACCACAACCTGGCGCTGGACAAGGGCGTCACGGCGGAGCCCGAGCACATCGCGACTCTGAAAGACCCGTCGTCCGGCCGGGCGCTGAGGCTGGCCACCACCGAGCCGGGCGTGCAGTTCTACTCCGGCAACTTCCTGGACGGCACGCTGGTCGGGACGGGCGGCGGCATCTACCGGCAGGGCGACGCCCTGTGCCTGGAGACCCAGCACTTCCCGGACTCCCCCAACCAGCCGTCGTTCCCGTCGACGGTGCTGCGGCCGGGCGAGACGTACCGGTCGACGACGGTGCACTCATTCGGCATCGCGTAGAGACGGGGCGCATGTGCGGCGCAGTGCGCCTCATGCGCCCCTCGCGTTGAACGCGCCCCCTTCCGTATCCGTATGGAGGGGCGGCCCGCACCCCCCGCGGGCCGCCCACGGACGGAGAGGCAGATCCCTTGGCACCGGCAGGAAACGTCACCTCGCTGTTCCGCGCCACCGCAGCGCACAGCCCCTCGTACGCCGCGCTCACCAGGGAGAGCGAGGGGGACGGCCCGACGGACTTCTGCATCCCGTGCAATCCGTACTTCCCGTCGCCCGCCATGTTCGACGAGTTGTCGGTGCGGCTGCGCGAGATCCTGACGTACTACCCGAGCAGCGCGGACACCATCACCGCCGAGCTGTGCGCGGTGCTCGGGCTGCCCGCGCAGTGCGTCGCAATGGGCAACGGCTCGACCGAGCTCATCACCTGGATCGACCATCTGCTGGTCCGCGAGTCGCTCGCGGTGCCCGTCCCCACCTTCGGCCGCTGGACCGACCAGCCGATGGAGACCGGCAAGCGCGTCGACATGTTCCCGCTGCCGGAGGCGGACGGCTTCGCGCTGGACCCGGCGGCGTATGTGCAGTTCATACGCGCCAGAGGCTCCCGCGTGGCGGTGCTGTGCAACCCCAACAACCCGGACGGCGGCTACCAGCCGCGCCGCGCCGTCCTGGCCCTCCTCGACGCGCTGCAGGACCTCGACCTGGTCGTCATCGACGAGTCGTTCCTGGAGTTCTCCGACGCGGAGACCGAACCGAGCATCGTGCAGGACGCGATGCTCCGCCCGAACGTCATCGTGCTGCGCAGCCTCGGCAAGAACTTCGGGCTGCACGGGGTGCGCTTCGGCTATCTCGTCGCCAATCCGACGCTGGCGGGCAAGGTCCGCGCCGCCCTGCCGAAATGGAACCTCAACTCATTCGCGGAGACGGTGGTGTTCATGCTCAAGGAGCACGGCCGGGAGTACGCGGAGAGCCTCCACCTGGTCCGACGGGACCGTATGGAGATGTCCCGCCTTCTCGCGGCGCTGCCCGGCCTCACCGTCTACCCGTCGCAGGGCAACTTCCTCTTCGTACGGCTGCCCGTGGGCACCGACGGCACCGAGGTACGCGACCGCCTGCTGACCGAGCACCGGATCATGGTCCGCGAGTGCGGCAACAAGATCGGCAGCTCCAGCCGCTTCCTGCGACTCGTGGTGCGCCCCCAGCCGGACGTCCTGCGCCTGGTGTCCGGCCTTGAACAGGTGCTCTACGGGGGCGGGAGGGGAGCCGCCGTGCCCGAGCTGGGCCGAGGGACCCAGTACAGCTCGGGCACGGCGGCGGTGGACCGGCTCGTCAGTTCTACGAATGGAGCGGGCCTGGTAGGCCTGGCCGCGCAGGTCCGGTCGGCGGGCCTGGCCGCTCCGCCCCAGCCGCTGCCGGGGGCCCCGAGCCGGCCGGCGGCAGAGGTGGGACGGGCCGGGTGAGGGGTGAGCCCGTGACCGCGTGCACCTCATCGGTCTCTGCGGCCGTGCTGGGCGATACGTCGCTCGTGCAGACGGTGACCAGTGCGGCGCTGCCGCCGCCCGTGGTGCCGGCGCCGAAGCCGATGGAGGCGGTCTCGGCGGCCGAGGCGGACTGCGGGAGGCCGCCGAGGGCGGCGAGGGCGGCGGCGGCTCCGGCGGACATGACCATGAAGCGGCGCGTGTTGAGGTTCGTGCTCATTTCCGGATGTCCCTACCGTAGTGAGGCAACGTCATATCCGTGTCGCCGCGTACTACTGGAAAGTTGCCGGTCCCGGGCAAGCGATTTCCGCGGCGCCCGGGACCGGCCTGTCCTCAGGTCGGGTCGGTCGGTCAGGCCAGCCGGATCACGTTCCACGACAGCGGCTCCAGAGTGGCGCTCAGCGTGCCCTCCTGGACGGCCGTCCCCGCGACCGCGTGCGGGGTGACCCGCTCCGGCTCGTCGAGCGTGTTACTGGCCTCCGGATCGGCGTCGGCCACCGCGGTGTGCTCGACGACCGACGTCAGCTCGAGCCCATGCAGGCCCACTTCGAGCGGCAGCGGCTCCGTCTGGCTGCGGTTGACGGCGAACACCGTCACCGCGCCCGTCTCCGCGTCCCGGACGGCGGTCGCGTGCAGCAGCGGCACCTCGCCGAACCTCTTCGTCTCGTACGTCGGCGAGTCCACGCGTACGTCGAGGACCTGCCCGCGGCCGTACCGGGATGCCTGCGCGAAGGGGAAGAACGTCGTCTGCTTCCAGGCCGGGCCGCCCGGCTCGGTCAGGATGGGCGCGATGACGTTGACCAGCTGGGCGAGGCAGGCGACGGTCACCCGGTCCGCGTGCCGCAGCAGGGCGATGAGCAGGGAGCCGAAGACGACGGCGTCCGTGACGGTGTAGTTGTCCTCGAGCAGGCGCGGAGCCTCCTGCCAGTCCTCGACCTGGTACTGGTTGGGCCGGGACTGGTACCAGACGTTCCACTCGTCGAAGGAGAGGTTGATCTTCTTCTTCGACTTCAGGCGGGCGCCGATGTGGTCGCAGGTGGCGACCACGTTCTCGATGAAGGACTCCATGTCTACGGCGGAGGCGAGGAACGAGTCCCGGTCGCCGTCGGTCTCCTCGTAGTAGGCGTGCAGGGAGATGTAGTCGACGAGGTCGTAGGACTCGGCGAGGACCTTCGCCTCCCAGTCGGCGAAGGTCGGCATGCCCTGGCTCGACGAACCGCAGGCGACCAGCTCCAGCTCCGGGTCGATCTGGCGCATCGCGCGGGCGGTCTCGGCGGCGAGGCGGCCGTACTCCTCGGCCGTCTTGTGGCCCGTCTGCCAGGGGCCGTCCATCTCGTTGCCGAGGCACCACAGGCGGATGCCGAACGGGTCCTTGTCCCCGTGGGTGACGCGCAGGTCCGAAAGTGCGGTGCCGGAGGGGTGGTTGGCGTACTCCTGGAGCTCCAGGGCCTCCGCCACGCCGCGCGTACCGAGGTTGATCGCCATCATCGGCTCGGCCTGGGGGCCGATCTTCTTCAGGAAGGCGATGTACTCGGAGAGGCCGAAGCGGTTGGTCTCCGTCGACCGCCAGGCCAGGTCGAGCCGGCGCGGCCGCTCGTCCGCCGGGCCGACGGAGTCCTCCCACTTGTAGCCGGAGACGAAGTTGCCGCCGGGGTAGCGGACGGCGGTGACGCCGAGCTCGCGGATCAGCTCCAGCACGTCGGTGCGCAGGCCTGCCTCGTCGGCCGACGGGTGGTCCGGCTCGTAGATGCCGGTGTAGACGCAGCGGCCGAGGTGCTCGACGAAGGAGCCGAAGATACGGGGGTTGACGTCGCCGACGGTGAAGGCGGGGTCCAGGGTGAAGCGGGCGGGTGTGGTCATTTCTCCCTCAACTGCGTTCGATATTACGTACATTGACCGAGAAATCGGACGGCATCGGACAGACGCTAAGGCGGGCGCGACCGCTGGTCAATGGGTCGCGCCCGCCTGATCTGTCGCGCTCAGTCCCGGGCCGGTCTCAGTCCCAGGCCGCGACGGTCGGCCAGCCGTCCCTGCCCCAGCTCAGCGGGTTCAGGGCCAGCTTGGGCGTGCCGTTGTCGTTCGCGTCGTAGTAGTGGTACGCGAGGATGTCGCGGCCCTTGTCGCGGAAGACGGACTCGCCTCCGGTGCCGATGAACCGGCCGTGCCCTGCGAGCAGGAGGTCGCCGCCGCCCTCGAGGAGCGGGGTGCCGTCGCTGTCGACGTACGGCCCGGTGACGGACTCCGACCGGCCCACCCGGATCTTGTACGTGGAGTTCACGCCCGAGCAGCACGCGTCGTACGAGGCGAAGAGGTAGTAGTAGCGGCCGTGCTTGACGATGTACGGGCCCTCCACCGCGTACGGGGCGTCGGGGCGGGTCGCCAGGTGGTGGACGGCCTCGCCCGGCACGGCCTTCCCCGTCTCCGGGTCGAGCTCGACCATGCGGATGCCGGTCCAGTACGAGCCGAAGGCCATCCACAGCTTGCCGTCGGCCTTGATCACAGCCGGGTCGATGGCGTTCCAGCTGTCGGCCCTCTCGGAGCTGAAGGCCTTGCCGTGGTCGGTCCAGGTCCCCGGCAGTCCGCTCGGCGAGGTGGCGACGCCGATCGCGGAGTGGTTGGAGCCCCAGGACGAGACGGAGTAGTACAGCCAGTACTTCCCGTCGCGGTACGAGATGTCGGGCGCCCACGGGTCACCCGTGTCGTTGTACTCGTACCACCAGCTCGGCGGCTCGGCGAAGGCGTTCCCGGAGTCCGCCCAGTGCTCGAGGTCCGTCGAGAGGCGGGCGCCGATCACGCCACCCGTCGAGTAGGCCACGTACTGGCCGTTCTTGAGGTGGATGACGGAGGGGTCGTGGATGATCTCCTGGCCGGTGATCGGCAGGGGGTCGGGGTAGGCGGTGTCCGCCTGGGCGGTGGTGGGCAGGAGGGCGAGGAGGGCGGCGGCGAGGACCGCCGCGTATCTGAGGCGCTTCAACTGCGTGGTTCCTCTCGGGCGTTACTGGCCGGCGAGGCCGGTGTGGGCCACACCCGCCACGATCTGGCGCTGGAAGAAGACGAAGACGATGATCAGCGGGAGTCCGGCCATCAGGCCGCCGGCCATGAGCTGGGCCCACTGGATGCCGTAGGAGTTCATGACGGTCGCGATGCCGTTCGGCATGGTCATCAGGTCGGGGTTGTTGGTCACCATGTACGGCCACAGGAAGTTGTTCCAGGACGCGATGAAGGTGAAGATGCCGACCGCGGCGAGCGAGGGCCGGGCGAGCGGGACCACGATGGTGAAGAAGACCCGCCAGCGGCCGGCGCCGTCGATGAAGGCGGCCTCCTCCAGTTCGCGGGGGACGCCCTGGAAGAACTTGTAGAGGATGTAGACCATCGCGGCGGGCGCGCACTGCGGAAGGATCATGCCCCAGTAGGTGTCGACCATCCCCATCTGCTGGACCGTGGTGAACAGGGGGACGCCGAGGACCGCCGGGGAGATCATCAGGCCGCTCATCACGACCCCCATCAGGACGCCCTTGCCGCGGAACTCCGTGCGGGCGAAGCCGTATCCGGCGAGCGCGCTCACGACCAGGACGATGGACGTCACACAGACGGAGACGACCAGGGAGTTGACGAACCAGTTGGTGATGTTTCCGGTCTCGAAGAGGGCCTTCCACGCCTGGCCCGTCCAGACCTTCGGCAGCCAGTGCGGCGGGATCTCGGCCGCCTCGGCCTCGGACTTGAGCGAGGTGAGCAGGGACGCGGCGATCGGCGCCACGAAGACGGCGGAGACGGCGACGCCGATCAGCGTGAGGACGATCTGGCTGGGCGTCCAGGGCTTGCGGGACTTGGTGGGTACGGTCGTCGCGGCGGTGGTCATCGGCCGCCCTCCTCACGGTTGCGCAGCAGCCACATCCGCGCCAGGGCGACGACTGCGATGATCACGAAGAAGATGATGGACATCGCGGACGCGTAGCCCACGCGGTAGCTGGTGAAGCCCTGTTCGAGGGTGTACTGCACGAACGACCTGGTGCTGAGCTCCGGTCCCGGCCCGAAGTCCATCATCACGACGGCCTGGTCGAAGAGCTGGAGCGAGGCGAGGATCTGGAGCGCGATCACCAGGCCGGTGATGTTGCGCAGCATCGGCAGCGTGATGTGGACCATGCGGTGCCAGGCGTTGGCACCGTCCAACTTGGCGGCCTCGTACAGGTGATCGGGAATGCCCTGGAGCGCGGCGAGGTAGAGCAGGAAGGAGAAGCCGACCGTCCACCACAGGGTCATGATGACGATGGCGAGCATCGCGTACGACTTGTCGGTCAGCCAGGGCGTGTCAATCCCGAGGGTGTCGTTGAACAGGCCGATGCCCTGCTTGAACAGCCACTCCCACATGTTGCCCGCGACGGTCGACGGCAGCAGGAACGGTACGAAGAAGCACAGCCGCCACAGCCACTTCCCGCGCTCGATGTGGTGCGCGAGCATCGCGAGCAGGAAGGCCATGACGGTGATGCACGGCACGACGAGCAGCGTGAAGTACGCGCTGTGGCCGAGGGCGTCCCACATCGCCGAGTCGCGCAGGGCCTCGCGGTAGTTGTCGAGGCCGACGAAGCTCGTGCCCTCTCCGGAGATGTTGGCGTCCGTGAAGCTGAGCCAGACGCCGCGCAGCAGCGGCCAGATCACGAACAGTGCGAAGAGCACCAGGAACGGGGCGATGAACCAGCCCCCGTGCTGGAAGCCCTGCTTGCGGCGGACGGTCGCGACGGCGGTCGCGGACTTCACGCGCGCCGGCGCGACGACGGTCTGAGCACTGGTCGTCATGCGGCCGTACCTCCCTGCGCGGCGGTCCTGCCGTCCATCGGGTTCTTCGAGGCGAGGAGCTTGGCGAGACGCTTCTTCATCGTCTGCGCGACGGCGGCCGGCTTGGCGGAGCCCATCGTCGAGGAGACGACGACCGGGCCGAGGTCCTGGGCGAGCACGCCGGTGGAGCCCGCGAACCACACCTTCGGCTCGGTGGCCTGGTGGTCCATGGCGCTCACGTACTCGTTCTGCGGGGTGAGCTTCTGGTACTCGGGCGTGGAGAGCGTCGGCGTGTAGGCGGGGATGTGGCCGCCGGCCGCCCACTGCAGGGCGTGCTGGACGACGTACGCGGCCAGCCGGTGCGCGGCCTCGTTGGTGGCGCCGCCGCGGCCGGCCTGGTGGGGCAGGACGAAGGCGTGCGACTCGGCGTGGGTGGCCTGCTTGCCGAAGACGGGCGGCAGCGGGGTCGCGCCGTAGTCCAGCTTGGCGCCGGAGAAGACCGGCACGGACCAGTTGCCCTCCCAGGTGAAGGGGGCGCCGTTGATGAACTGCTCGCCGGTGGGGGCGCCGGGGATGACGTAGCCGTCGGTGACGTGCTGCCGGAGGAACTCCAGGACCTGGGTGGCCTTGTCAGCGTCGAAGAGGACCTCGGTGCGGGCGTCGTCGAACCACTCGCCGCCGAGCTGGGTGTAGAAGGCGACGAAGAACCACCACTGGAAGTTCTGGTCGTTGGTCCACAGGCCGATGGTCTGCAGGCCCTTCTTCTGGGCCTGCTTGGCCTTCTTCAGGACGTCGAACCACTCGTCGGTGGAGGTGACCGGGATCATCCGGCCGTCGTCGCCGAGCAGGTCCGCCTTCTTCAGCACGTCCTTGCGGTAGAAGCAGAGCTGGACGTGGATGTCGAGCGGGAGGGCGTAGAGCTTGCCGTCGATGACGCCGCGGTTCCACAGCTCGGGGTTGAAGTCCTCCCGCCGTACGCCGTACTTGGCGAGCAGGTCGACGTCCCAGGGATCGAGGAGGCGGCCCGGCGAGAAGCCGGCGACCCGGCCCACGTGCATGACGCCGAGTTCGGGGGCGCGATTGCCCGCGGCCGCCATGGCGAGCTTGGTGTAGAAGGGGTTGCCCCACTGGAGGGTGGAGTCCTTCACGTCGATGGCGGGGTTCGCCTTACGGAAGGCGTCCAGCATCGCGATCATGTTGGAGCCGTCGCCGCCGCTGAAGAGGTTCCAGTAGCGGACCCGGGTGCTCGCACTCGAGGCGAGCGCGTCCGCGCCGGTGCCGCCCGTCGCGAAGGCGAAACTCCCGGCTACGCCCAACCCGCCGATGCCGGCCAGGAGTTGTCTACGGCTCAGGGAAGGTCGTCCCATACCCCACCCTTACTGTTCGATATTCCGAATGATGCCCGTAACTTCGAACCCGGACCGTAAAGTCGAACAGTGTTTGCGTCAATGGGTCGTGCACGAATTTCCAACAACTTCAAACGCCATAGGGCTCAGCGCTGGTGAGGCGTCATCAGACAACAGAGGGGCCCTCGCCGGCGTATGCGGCGAGGGCCCCTCGATGTGGGGGTCCCTCCTGCTCTGGGGGTACGTCCCAGGCTCTTGAGGCACTGGGGAGGAGCCGAGAGCTTGGGGGAAGATCGTCAGCCGTCGAAGGCGGGCTGGACCAGTCCCTTGCCCGCTCCCGGCACCACCAGCAGCGAGCCGGACAGCGGATGCGGTGCCTCAAGTCCCGTACGGGCGGTGCTGATGTACAGATCGGTCAAGCCGGCGCCGCCGAACGCGCACGCCGTGGGCCGGCGCACGGGCAGCTCTATGACATGGTCCAGCTCGCCTGCGGGTGTGTAGCGGCGGATCGCTCCGCCGTCCCAGAGCGCGACCCAGACGCACCCGTCCGCGTCGACGGTCAGCCCGTCCGGGAACCCGGCGCCGTCCTCGATGACGGCCAACGGGCGCCGGTTCACGACGCGTTCGGCATCCTCGACGTCGAACACGTCGATCCGCCGCGTCGGCGAGTCGATGTAGTACATCAGCCGCCCGTCGGGGCTCCAGCCGGTGCCGTTGCTGACGGCGACGTCGTCGAGGACGACCTGCGTGGTGCCGTCGCCGGTGATCCGCGTCAGGGTGCCACCGCCCGGCGCCTCGTCGTAGCGCATGGTCCCGGCCCAGAGGGAGCCGTCGGACGCGACGGCCGCGTCGTTGGCGCGGCGGCCGGGCACGGGGTCGTGGTGCAGCCAGCGGAAGTCACGGCCGTCCGGGCCGTAGAGCCCGACACCGTCCCGGAGGTTGACGACGAGGCCGCCACCCGCGCGGGGCTTGGCGGCACCGACGTGCTGCTCGGTGACCATGACCGTCCGGCGGCCGTCGGCCGGGTCGTACGTATGGACACGCGACTGCAGGATGTCGACCCAGATCAGCCGCCCGGCGTCGGCGTCCCACGTGGGACCCTCACCCAGCTCGGCGTACTCGCGCACCGCAAGCTCGACGCCCATCACACCCCCCGGTAGCCGAGACGCTCGGACAGGTCGGCCGCACCCTTGGCGGCGAGCTCCTCCAGCTCGCCGAGGCGTTCGTCGCTCCAGCGGATCATGGGTACGGAGATGGAGAGCGCGGCGACGACGCGCCCCGTCCGGTCGCGCACCGGTGCCGCGACACAGCTCACGTCCGGGTTCGACTCACGGCTCTCGACGGCGACACCGCGCTCGCGGATCACCGCAAGGGCCTCGCGCAGCGCGGCCGGGTCGGTGATGCTGTTGGCGGTCATCGCGACCAGATCCGCGTCGTCCGGGACACGGGAGGCGAGCTCGTCGTCCGGGAGGGAGGCCAGCAGCATCTTGCCGACGGAAGTGCAGTGCGCGGGCAGCCTGCGGCCCGCGGCGGAGACCATGCGGACGGCGTGCGTGGAGTCCACCTTGGCGATATAGATGACGTCGGTGCCCTCGAGGATCGCGACGTGCACCGTCTCGTCGCAGGTCTCGGCGACGGTACGGGCCACCTGCTGACCCTCGGCCGCGAGGTCCAGCTGCTCGGCGTACCGGCTGCCGAGCTGGTACGGGCGCACGCCGAGCCGGTAGCGGCCCGGCTGGCCCTGGACCGGGACGATGTAGGACCGGGCGGCGAGCGTGGTGACCAGCTCGTGCACCGTCGTGCGGGGCAGCTGTAGCTTGCGGACGATGTCCGGCGCGGACAGGGTGCCGTCACCGTCCAGGAAGAGCTCGAGTATGTCGAGCGCCCGGGTCACGGCGGGTACGAGGCGGCCCACGACCCCTCCCTCATGTTCGAAATTTCAACGGTCGACCGGAATGACGAACACAGGTTATGCGGAGCGCTCTTTGCAGGGCAATGGGCGGGCGGCAGGGTGTCACTCTCCGCGCGTTCCCGGCGCGGGGCCGGGTGCCGCTCCCCGCGGTGGGGCCGGGTGTCGCTCCCCCCGAGGGCCGGGTGTCGCTCCCCGCGGGGGCCGGATGCCGCTCGTCGCTCCCCCCGAGGGCCGGGTGTCGCTCCCCGCCCGGGCCCAGGGCGCCCGCCTGTGCGCGACGATAGGCGGCATGCCCGCGCATTCCGAGCACCCGGATCAGCCGGATCAGCCCGATCAGTCCGACCGTCGTGACCAGCCTGACCGTCCGGATCATGGCGGGCGCCCGAAAGGCAGCCCATTCACGCGCCGCGACTTCCAGCTGGTGCTGCTTCGCCGCATGGCGGACCACAATCCGGACCTCGTCGAGGACGCCCGGCGCAAGCTGGGGGTCTCGCTCGCGGACATGCGCGAGGCGAATCGCCGCTGGCAGGCGATGGTCCGCTCCCCACGCGCGCGTGGCGCGGCCTCGCGGTACCGCTCCGTCCTCGGCGCTCCCGAGTCGACCACGGTCCGCAGGATCGGCGACCTCGAATGCGAAGCCCTGCTGTGGCCGGTCCCCCTCTGGCCCGACCTCCGCTTCGAGGTGCTCCTCGCCCCGAACGGCGCGGTGTGGAACGAGTGGCTGATCCGCGCGCCCGGCGCCCCGGGCCCGGCGCTGCGTACGGTCGAGGACCTGCGCCCGTGGTCCTGCACGGTCGACGAGGTGGCACGGGCCTTCGCGCCAGCCCGGCCGATGGAGGGCACGGCCCCCACGCGCTGGCGCCTCGCCTTCACGGCGCCGGACGAGGACGGGGTGCGACGGCGGGTCGTCGCGGAGTTCACGTGGGGGCTGCTGCAACGGCTGACGTCGGTGGAGTGAGGCGAGCAGGCGGCCGCCGATATACAGCAGCTTGTGTATCATGATATCGATCCCCGTATATCTCAGGAGGCAGCCATGAGCCGTACCGTCATCGACCTCGACGACGAAGCCCTGGAAGCAGCCGCCATAGAGCTGGGAACCAAGACCAAGCGCGACACGATCAACACGGCACTGCGAGAGGTCACCGCCCGCTACCGGCGACTGCGGGCCCTCGAGGAAGCGCGCCAGCTGGTCGCCGACGGCGCTCTGGACATGGACATCCTCCTGGACAAGCGCAAGTACCGCGATGGCGTTCGCGAAGCGGAGCACGTCGGCGGCACGGGGGGAGCTGAGTGAACGTCGCCGACTACCTCATCGACACCTCCGCCCTCGCTCGCGTCCTGCTCGGCCACACCACGACCGAGTGGGACGACAAGATCGCCGCCGGTCTTGTCGCGATCTGCGACATCACAGAGATCGAAGTCCTCTACTCGGCTCGCTCGGCCAGAGACCGCGAACGGATGGAGAAGACGTTCAGCACCCAGTACGCGTGGTGTCCCATCCCCGATGGCATCTACCGGCGCGCCCGCGTCGTCCAGCGACAGCTCATCGCCAAGGGCGAGCACCGCAGCGCGGGACCCATCGATCTCCTCGTGGCCGCCGTCGCCGAAGAGGCCGGCCTCACCCTTCTCCACTACGACCACGACTTCGACACGATCGCCCGGACGACAGGGCAGCCGGTCCGCATGATCGACCTCAAGGACTAGGTTCTGGAGGGGGGCCGAGGCCGACCGCGCTGAAGCCGCCGGCAGCCCGCACGACGCGGCCGTCAGTCGACAGGCGCGCGTTCGTCGTCCGGGTTCCAGTCCAGCAACCGCACCTTCGCGACCGTCCGTACATGCCGGCGCATCGCCGCGGCCGCCTGCTTGGGCTCCTGGGCCTCGATGGCATGCAGGATCGCACGGTGCTGGGTCAGGGACCGGGCGGGGCGGCCCGGCTGGCGGAGCGACTCGTTACGGCTCTCCGTGATCTGGTCGGCGATGGAGCGCATGAACTCGGCGAGCAGGCTGCTGTGCGCCGCGGCCGTCACCGCCGCGTGGAAGAGGCGGTCGCCCTCCACACCGGGTGCACCCTCGGCGATCTCGTCGGCCATATGGGAGAGCGCGAGGCGCAGGGCGGCGAGATCCTCGTCCGTACGGCGCTCCGCGGCGAGTTCGGCGAGCTTGGTCTCGAGCGCCTCGCGTGCTTCGAGTACGTCGGGAAGGCGCCGCCGCCGCTCGACCAACCGCTCCACAGGCTCCGCGTCGAGGCTGTCCCGCACCAGGTAGGTGCCACCGCCGTGGCGGACCTCCACCAGACCCTGGACCTCGAGGACCACGATCGCCTGCTTCACGGAGGCACGGCTGACTCCCAGGCGCTGCGCCAGATCGCGTTCGGGTGGCAGGCGGTCGCCGGACTGCAGGCCGCCTTCCGCCACGTAAGTGCGCAGCCGCTCGAGAACCTGCTCGTACAGGCGCGGTTTGGCCATCGGGCGCAGTGCGTCGGTCATGTGGTTCCCCCTCGCGTGATCCGCCCGTCGCGAGCGTAACACCGGGTTACGGTCAGTGGCTAAGTGGCTCATTGGCCAAGTGGCTGAGCCAATTTGCGTCAGACCCCTTGACGCTCGCTCGGGACGACGCCCAGTGTGGGGCAACCGCTTGGCCAAATGGCTCAGTGGCTCAGCCACTAGTCCACCTCAGACAAGGGACCCAGGGACGGGAGCCCGCATGTCCGCCGAACTGATATCGATCCTCGTGCTCGTCGTGGTGTTCGTCATCGCCACCACCCGCTCCATCAACATGGGCGCGCTCGCTTTCGCCGCTGCGTTCGCGGTCGGTGAGCTTGTTGCCGACCTCGACGCCGACGGCATCTTCGCAGGCTTCCCCGGGGACCTCTTCGTCGTCCTCGTCGGCGTCACGTATCTCTTCGCGATCGCTCGCGCCAACGGCACCACCGACTGGCTCGTGCATGCCTCGATCCGGCTGGTGCGCGGCCGCGTGGCGCTGATCCCCTGGGTGATGTTCGCCCTCACGGGTGCGCTGACGGCGATCGGCGCGGTCAGTCCGGCCGCCGTCGCCATCGTCGCACCGATCGCGCTGAGCTTCGCCGCCCGCTACTCGATCAGCCCGCTGCTGATGGGTGCGATGGTGGTGCACGGCGCGCAGGCCGGCGGTTTCTCGCCGATCAGCATCTACGGTTCGATCGTCAACGGCATCGTCGAGCGCGAGAAGCTGCCCGGCAGCGAGATCACGCTCTTCCTGGCATCCCTCGTGGTCAATCTCGTCATCGCGGGCATCGTGTTCGTCCTCTTCGGCGGGCTCAAGCTCTGGGCGAAGGGCAGCGTGACGAAGGGTGAGCAGGTCCCCGCGGCGGTGGGGGCCGCGAACGGCGGAAGCGGGATTGCGGGGAGCGGGAGCGGGGTTGCGGGCGGCGGGGGCGGGGTTACGGGCAGCGGAAACGGAACCGGGACGGGGACCGGGGATGACGCCCTCCTGACTCCGGCCCGCATCGCCACGCTCGCCGCCCTGGTCGCACTCGTCGTCGCCGTCCTCGCCTTCGACCTCGACGCCGGTCTGACGGCGATCACCCTGGCCGTACTGCTCAGCGCCTGCTGGCCGTCGGACAGCCGGAACGCGGTGGGCCAGATCGCCTGGCCGACGGTGCTGCTGATCTGCGGTGTCCTCACGTACGTCGGCGTCCTGGACGAGATGGGCACCATCACATGGGCCGGTGAGGGCGTCAGTGACATCGGCGTCCCGCTGCTGGCGGCGGTCCTGCTCTGCTACATCGGCGCGATCGTCTCGGCGTTCGCCTCATCCGTGGGGATCATGGGCGCGCTGATCCCGCTCGCGGTGCCGTTCCTCGCGCAGGGCGAGATCGGTGCGATCGGGATGGTGGCGGCGCTCGCGGTGTCGGCGACCGTCGTGGACGTCAGCCCGTTCTCGACGAACGGCGCGCTGGTCCTGGCCGCGGCGCCGGACGTCGATCGCGAGCGTTTCTTCCGGCAGTTGATGATCTACGGGGGGATCGTGGTGGCCGTGGTGCCCGCCGTGGTGTGGCTGGCGATGGTCGTGCCGGGGTTCGGGTGACCTGCGGCACGGCACAGCCCCGCCGGGGCACGGAACATTACTGGTAGAGCAGACCTGGCACCTGCCGACGACCGGCCCGCGACAACCCACCCAAGAGCCACACCCAAGAGCCACAGCGACAGCGACCAGCAAGGAGTACGACGCGTGTCCTCTCTCTTTCCGGCCATGAGCGCAGGTTCGGGCGCCGGTGCGGACCGGCCCGCCCTGCGGTTCGGTGACCGCGCCCTGACGTACGGCGAACTGGCCGCCGTGACCGGCTCCCTCGCCGAGCGCATCCGCGGTGCGGGCCGGGTCGCGGTCTGGGCCACGCCCGCCCTCGAGACCGCGGTCGGGGTGGTGGCCGCGCTGAAGGCCGGAGTCGCGGCCGTGCCGCTCAACCCGAAGTCGGGTGAGAAGGAGCTCGCGCACATCCTCTCCGACAGCGCGCCGTCGCTGGTGCTCGCGGCGCCCGGAGAAGAGCTCACCCCGGCGCTCGCCGCGCTGACCCGTATCGATGTGGATGCCGACGTACGGGCGGCGGCTGCGGACGGCCCGGCATCACGCCCCGCAGACGAGATCGACGACGAGGCCCCCGCCTTCGTCGTCTACACCTCCGGCACCACCGGCCCGCCCAAGGGCGCCGTACTCCCCCGCCGCGCGGTCGCCGCGACGCTCGACGCGCTGGAGGACGCCTGGCAGTGGACGGGCGACGACGTGCTGGTGCACGGGCTGCCGCTGTTCCATGTGCACGGTCTGATCCTCGGGATCCTCGGTCCGCTGCGGCGGGGCGGCTCGGTGCGGCATCTCGGCCGGTTCAGCACCGAGGGTGTCGCGCGGGAGCTGAACTCCGGCGCCACGATGCTGTTCGGCGTGCCGACCATGTACCACCGCATCGCCGAGGCGCTGCCCGCCGAGCCCGAGCTGGCCAAGGGCCTTGCCCAGGCCCGGCTACTGGTGTCGGGGTCCGCCGCGCTCCCGGTGCACGACCACGAGCGGATCGCGGCCGCGACCGGCCGCCGCGTCATCGAGCGGTACGGCATGACGGAGACCCTCATGAACACGAGCGTCCGGGCGGACGGCGAACCGCGCCCGGGCACGGTCGGCGTACCCCTCCCGGGCGTCGAGCTGCGGCTCGTCGACGAGGACGGTGCCGCCGTCGAGGCGTATGACGGGGAGACCGTCGGCGAGATCCAGGTGCGCGGGCCGAACCTGTTCACGGAGTATCTGAACCGGCCGGAAGCGACCGCGGCCGCCTTCGCGGACGGCGGCTGGTTCCGCACGGGGGACATGGCGGTACGCGATCCCGACGGATACGTACGCATCGTCGGCCGCAAGGCCACCGACCTCATCAAGAGCGGCGGCTACAAGATCGGGGCGGGTGAGATCGAGAACGCGCTGCTCGAGCACCCAGGGGTGCGGGAGGCGGCCGTGACCGGCGAACCGGACGAGGATCTGGGCGAGCGGATCGTGGCGTGGATCGTCCCCGCCGCACCCGATTCCCCGCCGTCCTCGGAGGAGTTGGCCGATCATGTCGCCCGCCGTCTCGCCCCGCACAAGCGGCCGCGCATCGTGCGCTATCTGGACGCGCTGCCACGCAACGACATGGGCAAGATCATGAAGCGGGCGCTCCATGCCTGACGGTGGCACCGGGCGGCCCGGGAGCGGACCTGGCGACGGGCCCGCCCGTCTCACCGCCCGCGAAGCCGTCGCCCTCCTGGCCGACGACTTCCGCGAACTCGCCTCCCCCACCGCCGAGTACGCTCCCGACGGCCCCCTCTCCTGGCAGGGCTACGACGACTCACGCGCGCGTGCCGCTGCCCGTACCGGCGAGCAGGAGTCGGTGGTCTGCGGCACGGCCACCGTGGGCGGCACGGAGGGACTGGGCGGCGACAACGGCGTGGGCGGCACGCGTTGCGTCCTGATCTCCTTCGAGTTCGGCTTCCTCGGCGGCTCACTCGGCGAGCGGACCGGCGACCGCCTGGAGGCGGCCTACACGTACGCGCGCGAGCACCGCCTCCCCGTCGTCTCCCTCATCGCGACGGGCGGCAGTCGTATGCAGGAGGGCATGCGCGCCCTGGCCCAACTCCAGCGGGTCGCCCGGCAGTCCGTCCTCACCCGCGAGGCCCGCCTGGCCCAGCTCGCCGTCCTCCGCGACCCGACGACGGGCGGCGGCTGGGCCACGCTCGGCGCGGGCGCCGACGTGATCCTGGCCCTCCCGGGCGCCCAGGTGGGCTTCGCCGGCGCACGCGTACGGCCGCAGGACGCGGACCCGTACGCGTACACGGCCGAGGCGCAGTTGGAGGCGGGGGCGATCGACGCGGTCGTGGCCCCGGACCGGCTCCGGGCCGAGGTCGCCCTGTGGCTGGAGCTGCTGACGACGGTGGACCCGGCGACCGAACGCGTCGCACCTCCCCCACCCCACGCCCTCGCCGCCACCCCACTCCCCCGCACCGGCTGGGACGCGGTCCAGCAGGCCCGGGCCCCCGAGCGCCCCCGCGCCCAGGCGTACCTGGATGCGTACTTCACCCGGCGGGCCGCCATCAGCGGCGACCGCTGCGGCGGCGCCGATCCCGGCATGGTGTGCGGCTTCGGGGAGCACGACGGACGGACCGTCGCGTACGCCGCGCAGTGCGGTACGGCAACCCGGCCCGCGGGATTCCGGACGGCGGCGCGGCTGGTCCGGCTGGCCGGGCGTCTCGGGATCCCGGTACTGACACTGGTGGACACGCCGGGTGCCGCCAATGACGCTGAGGCCGAGCGGGCCGCGGCCGGAGCGGCCATCGCGGACCTGTTCGCGGCCGTCGCCGCGTCACCCGTGCCGATCACCAGCCTGGTCATCGGCGAGGGCGGCTCGGGCGGTGCGCTGGCGCTGGCGGCGCCCGACAACACCTGGGCCACTCCGGACAGTTACTTCTCGGTCATCGCCCCCGAGCTCGCGGCCGCCATACTCAAGCGCCCGGGGGACGAGATCCACTCCACGGCCGACCAACTCCGCCTGCGCCCCCAGGACTTGGCCGAGCTCGGTGTCGTACGCGGCATCGTGGAGCAGGAACGGGAACAGACACACTGAGACACGTGCGGCGCCGCCTCCACCCGGACCCCGAAGGGCCGGAAGGAGGACGGCGCCGCACACCCATGTGCGCCGGGGCTACCTCACCCCCACCGCCCGAATGATCTCCTGGGTGACGGACCCGCCCCGGTCATCGCTCGCCGACGCGCGCAGCGACACGAACTCCGCACTGTCCGGCACCTTCAGAAGGCCCTGCCAAGCGGCCTTCTCTCCATCCCGTTCCAGGTCGACGGCCGTCCAGGTCGCGCCGTCGTCGTACGACACCTCGAGCGAGCCGCCCCCGATGGTCCCGGTGGCCTCGGCCCCCTTCACATACTCGGAGTGGATACCGACAGGAACGCGCTCCCCGCCCCGCACATCACCGGCGAGGTCGGTGTCGACGTCGAAGCCGAGGTTGAGCAGCGGCAGGTAGGTCCACCGGTCGTTCGGGGTCGCGGCGGACTTGAAGGTCCACTCGGAGTGGCCCTTCGTCGCCAGCTTCCAGCGCTCGGCGTCCAGGGCGGTGTCGGTGACGACCTTGTACGTGCGTTCGTCCGGAGAGGCGTTCCGGACGTACACGCCCGAACTGGTGCGGCGGTCGACCCGCACGCCGTCGACGTACACCTCGGTGACCTGCTTCATGGTGTCGTCGCTCCACACGTCCCCGAAGCCGGTGTGGTCGGGCCCGGAGTCGCCCCAGCCGGGGGTGTTGAACTGCAGCGTGCTGCCGCTGCGCTGCTGTCCCCAGCCGAGGCCGGTGCCCAGCCAGGGGTGCCAGACCGGTTTGAACCAGTCGAGCTCCGGGTGCGTGCCCCCGCGGTACGTCACCAGGCCGCCGCGCTGCTCGATGGCGCCGGGACCGGTCGTCACGGACTCGTGCCACAGCTGGCCGGGGCCCGTGGAGACGTAGTCGGTGCGTTCGACGGGGTAGTCGATCTTCTGCTGGAAGCCGAGGCCGACGGAGAAGGTGTCGGTGAGGGAGTACCGGTACTCGCTGCCGGCCGCGGGCTTGACCGCGTGGAACTTCGTCTTCACGGCGGCCAGGTCACCCGGGCCCGGCCTGTAGGCCAGGTCCCGGGGGATCGCGCCCGGGTGGCCCTCGGACAGGTCGTAGACGTACGGGGTGTTGCGCGTCCCGGTCGTCTCGATGCGCGTGCCGGTCTCGGCGGCCGCGACGAGCCGGGCCGCGTCGGCCGCGTTGACCGTGGCGATCTGCAGCGGACGTTCCGCGTAGTCCTCGGTGCCGAACCATGCCATGAGGCGGCCGGGCGCGTCATCGGTGACGAACAGCGCCTTCGCGCCCGCATCCTGGGCGGCCTGGGCGAGCTCCACCGGTTCGGTACCGGCCTCCAGGCGTGCGATCACGGCCTTGCCCTGCACGTCCTTGCCCGCGTACTCGGCGGGTGTCCCCGTCCCCGCGTCGACCACGGCGAGCTCGGTTCGGCCTTCGAGCAGGGAGCCGCCGGGCTGCACGACAGCCTCGCCGAGCCGCTCCCCGTCCTCGTTCCGCACCTCGAGCAGCGGCTTGCCCAACCGCCAGACCGTGCGGTACTCGAAGCTGCCCTCGGTCACCTCGGAGGTGGGCGCCGCGAAGATGCTGTCGTAGGTGAGCGGCACTTGGACGGCGTCGAAGAGGTCAGCTCCGTTCGCCTGCCGGTCGTACTCCATCACCAGCTGGCGGGTCTCGGTGCGGCGGCCGACGTCGGCGCTGATCTCCCGCAACTCCCGTCCGTCCAGGGTGACTTCGCGGTCCTGGGTGAGGTCGATCTCGGGTGCGGCGAGGAAGCCGAGGCCGAGCGAGTCCTCGCCCTTGCTGCCGCGCACGTCGAGGAACGACGTCAGGCTGTAGGTGCCGGGCTTCAGCCGCAGCTTGAGGGTGCCGGAGTCGCCGACCTGGGCCCGGGACGGGTCAGCGCCGTCGGCCAGCCGCTGGACGACGAGCCCGGCGGGCGTCGGGGCACCGTCGCGGTCCTTGACGTGGACGGTGAGCGTGTACCGCTCCTCCTCCTTGACCAGGCCGAACGCGGTGTGCGCCACCGGTATGCCGGACACGGAGGCGACGATCTGCCCCGAGGTGTTGCCCACGGGCGCCTTCGCGCCGTCACCGGTCACGGTGGTCGATGCGGTGCCGTGCGCCGGAACGGTGAGCACCGGGTCGGCGAGCGTGGCGACCCCGTCGGCCGCACCCTGCACGGCGAGGCTCAACTCCACCGGCTCATCGGAGGAGTTGGCGTAGGTGACCGTCCTGGTGACCGGCTTGTCGTCCTCGTACGGCCAGCTGTAGAAGCCCAGATCGGCGCTGCCCGTGGCGGTGATGAGCGCTGTGGTGGCGTCCGGCACGCTCACCCGCCCGGCACCCAGCTCGTAGACCGAGGCATCGAGCTGCTTCGACGTGGACATCAGCGCGTCCTTGAGCTGCGCGCCGGTCCAGTCCGGGTGCTTCTCGGCGAGCAGCGCGGCTACGCCCGCGACATGCGGAGTGGCCATCGACGTACCGCTCATCGACGTGTAGAAGCCGCTGCCGGAGTCGAACTGGGAGCGCGCGGCGAGGATGTTCACACCGGGCGCGGACAGGTCGGGCTTGAGCGCGTTGTCGCCGTAGCGCGGTCCCCGGCTGGTGAAGTACGCGGCGGTGTCGCCGGAGTCGACGGCGCCGATGGTGAGTGCGCTGTCGGCGGCGCCGGGCGAGCCGATGGTGCCGGGGCCCCCGGAGTTGCCGGCCGCGACGACGAAGAGGGCGCCGGTCTCCGCGGACAGGGTGTTGACGGCCTGCGCCATGGGATCAGTGCCGTCACTGGCCTCGGACGAACCGAGGCTCATGGACACGATCTTGGCGTGGATGTCCCGCGCGGCCCACTCCATGCCGGCGATGATCTGCGATTCGCTGCCGGATCCCTCGTCGCTGAGCACCTTGCCGACGGCGAGCGTCGCGCCGGGTGCGACGCCCTTCTCGGTGCCGTCGGACGCGGCACCGCTGCCGCCGACGGTCGAGGTGACGTGGGTGCCGTGCCCGTGGCGGTCGGCGACCTCCTGCCCGTCGATGAAGCTCTTGGATGCGGATATGCGGTCGGCGAGGTCGGGGTGGTCCGCGTCCACGCCGGTGTCCAGCACCGCGACCGTGACGCCCTTGCCGGTGAGCCCTGCCTCCCACGCCTTCGGCGTGCCGATCTGCTGGTTGCTCGCGGCCATGTCGGCCTCGACACGTCCGTCGAGCCAGATGCCGTCGATGCCCTGGGCGAACGCCCGACTCCCCGTGCTCCGGGCCGGCTCGGCGGCAGCGGGCGCCACGGCCCGCCAGAACGTCCGCCCCTTGTCCGCCTCGACGGCCGCCCCGCCGATGCTCGCCAGGGACCGCACCTTCTCGGCCCCGCGAGGCGTCCCGGCCGCGTCCCGGGCGGTCTTCTTGTACGTGACGATCAGCGGCAGCTCGTCGGTCTTCCGGTCGGCGAGCCCCTGCCGTATCAGCTCGGTCACGTCGAACAGCCGCTCATCGATCGTCCCGGCCCGCAGATAGGGCAGCGCCTCGTCCGGTACGACGGTGATGCTGCCGCCGGACATCTGCGTACGGACGGCTCCGGTCGCTCCTTCCGGACGGTCGACGGTGACGGTCTTCTTGCCGTCTCCGAGTTCGGTGACGGTGACCTTGTCGCCGGTCACCAGGGTCACGGTGTGGGCGGACCGGGCGGCCTTGGTGCGCGCGGCAGCCGGGATGCCGTCGGTGTCCGTTCCGGCTGCGACGGCGGGTCCCACCGTGCCCGCCGGGAGCAGAACGAGCGCGAGTCCGGCCGGCAACAGCCTCGCTCTGCGCCTCGCAGGTGCTGCTCTGGTCATGAAACCTCTCTTCGTCGGCCCCGGGACGGGGTGGTTCCCGAGTGCTGCGAAGCAGTCTCATCAGGCTTGTGTTGCAAGGGAGTTGACGCGTACTGGCGGGAAGGCGCCCCGGCGGCTTTCCGCCAGGCGGTTCCTGCCCTGCCGTCCGGAACCGGGGGATCCGCCCCCACACGGCCTCAAAGCACCGCGTTCGAGACCACCCGTACGGCCGTCCACTCGCCCGGCCCATCCCAGCGCGCGCACCCCGCACCAGCGTCTGACGATGCAGAGAAGGACCGCCGTCCGGCGGCCCGAACGGTCTGTGCTCTCGGGAGGACTCGCCATGACCGTCAATCTGGATCAGCTGCGTCGCTGCCATGTCGCCGTCGACCTGGGGGCTGCCAGGACCCGGGTGTTCGTGAAGGGGGCGGGCCTCGTCGTGGACGAGCCGAGCGCCGCCGCCGTCAACACCCGGACCGGCGCGTTGATCGCGGTCGGCGCGTTCGCCGAGCAGATGACGGGCCGCACACCCTCGTACATCCGTGTAGTGCGTCCCGTCTCCGGGGGTACCGTCGTCGACATCGACATGGCCCAGCGCATGCTGCGCGGCCTCATCGGCGAGAAGCTCCGCCGCAATCTGCGCCGCAAACCCCGGCTGCGGGCCGCCGCCTGCACCCCGCACGACGCCGACCCGCTGGCGCAGCGTGCCGCCGTCGAGACGCTGGTGGGCCTCGGTGCGCGCCGTGTGGAGCTGGTGGACACCCTCATCGCCGCCGCGGTCGGCTGCGGGCTGCCCGTCGAACTGCCCGAGGCCACCATGATCATGGTGTGCGGGGCTGCCACGACTCAGGTCGCCGTGCTCTCACTGGGTTCGATCGTGACCGCCGAGCGGATCCCGGTGGGCGGCGAGGCCATCGACCACGCGATCGTGCAGCATCTGCGCCACCACCACGAGTTGATGCTGCCGTCGCAGTCGGTGCGCCCGCTGCAGGTCGCGCTCTCCGGCAACGGCCTCACGCCGTACGGCCCGACGACCACGGAGATCCACGGCCGGGACGTGGCCACGGGCCTCGCCCGCTCCGTGTACGTCGACACCGCGGCCGTGCGCGACGCCATCCACACCCCGTTGACCGCCGTACTCGACGGCATCGGCAAGGTGCTGCGGGACTGCCCGCCTGACCTGGTGGCCGATCTGGCCGACCGCGGCATCGTGATGGTCGGCGGCAGCGCCCTGCTGCCGGGACTCGACCAGATGCTGCGTGATGCCACGGGTATGCCGGTGAACATCGCGGAGCGTCCCGACGTGTGCGCGATCCTCGGCCTGGGCGCGATGTTGGAGGGCAGGGTCCGGCCGCTGGTCCTGGACCAACTGGCGGGCTGACGGCTACGGCTACGGCTACGGCAGCCCCTCCGCCGTGGCGGCCCTCAGGCGTCGGCCCCGCCGTGCGCGACCGTGTGCCGCGGCTCGTACAGACCGAGTTGCGCGCCGCTGGGCAGCGTCACCGCGGTGAGCAGCCCCCACCCCTGATCATTCACGGGTCCCACCGTCACCCCCTTGTCCCTCAGTTGCGCCACCGTGCCCTCGATGTCGTCGCACATGAGATACAGCTCGTGGCTCGGCCGCTCCGTGGAGGGATGAACCGCGACCTCCGTGGGCGGCAGCGCGAAGATCAGCCAGCCGCCGCCGGCGTCGACTCCCGGAAACCCGAGCACGTCCCGGATGAAGGCACGATCGGCGACCGCGTCCCGGCTGTAGAGGATGACGTGAGCGCCATTGATCATGGCTTCATCGTCACACGGGTTCAGGGCCGGGGCCACACGGCCCACGCCGGGTACGCCGCTGCTCACGTCGTGAGGTACGTGTGGAAGAGGCCCTCCGGGTCGTACCGCGCCCGCAGGGCCTGCAGACGCTGCCACGCCTCGGGCGTATAGGAGCGCTCGGCACGCGAGGGCTCGGCGGTGAGGTCGGCCTCGGCGACGTAGTGGCCGGTGCCGAGGGGCTCGAGGGCGCCCATCGTGTCGCGAAGCCAGCGGATGTTGAGGTCGTCGTCCTCGGGATCGCTCCAGATGGCGAACGGGGCGACGTAGGTGTCGCCGAGCGCCGAGAAGGCCATGTTCCGCGACAGGCCCCTGTCCCTGGACGCGGGCCGGAAGGGTGCGAGGACGACCGACCGCTCGGAGGGGGCTTCCGCGACGAAGGGCGCGAGCCTGCGCAGCAGCGTCTCGAAGGTGTCGTCGGACCACAGGGTGTCGACCGCGCACCGGTGTCCCTCGGGCCACAGGGTCCCGGAGGTGGCGTAGAGGGATTCGTACGTTGTCGGCTTGTCGACCTGCCGGGAGAGGGCACGGTCGGCGAGGGGACAGGTCCGCAGCGGTTCCAGGGACCGGATCGCCTCGTCGCGCGAGGCGGCGAAGGCGGTGGCGGTGACCTTGACCACCTTGGGCCGGTACGGCGCGGCCGAGTCGGACGGATCGGCCGTCCCGAGGAGGAAGGACGCCTCGACGGTGGGCGGGAGCCGGTCCGCGGCTTCGGTGGCCCATGCCGCGACGGCCCCGAGCTCCGCGAGCGGGAAGGTGTAGGTGGTCTCCATGATCGCTGCCGGGAGATCCCACAGCCGCAGATGGAAGCGGGTGACGACGGCGAAGAAGCCGGGGCCCGCACCGCGGGCCGCCCAGAACAGGTCGGGGTTCTCGTGATCGCTGCACCGGACGCCGTGCCCGTCCGCGGTGACGGCTTCGATCGCCCGGACGCTTGCGCAGCCCGGTCCCCATGCGCCGGAGTTCCAGCCCAGGCCGCCGCTGAGCAGGTAGCCGCTGACGGCCACGCTCCCGCAGTGCCCGGCCGGGAAGGCGAGGCCGTACGGGGCGAGTTGAGCGGCGAGCGAGCTGCCCGTGACGCCGGGCTGCACGGCGGCCGTCCGTGCCTCCGGGTCCACGACGCACTGGCGGAGCCCGGACAGGTCGATGAGCATGCCGCCGTCGCGGACCGGGGAACCGATCCAGCTGTGGCCGCCCGCGCGTACGGCGATGCGGAGCCCACTGGAGCGGGCCAGCCGCAGGGCCTCCTGAACGTCCTGCTCCGACTCGGCCCGGACGATCATCTCGGGGAACCGCTGCGGTTTGAGGTCGTTCCAGACCATCTCCGACAGGATGGCTTCATACGCGCTGTCGCCTCGCCGGACGATTTTCGCCTGGGTCATGATCAGTTCCTTCAGCCCCCGATCAGGTCGGAGCCGGTTGTGGCCTTGTCGGCGGCCGTGTCGGGGGCTCTGCCGGCGACCCTGCTGTACGCCAACTGCAGCGCATCCGCCCCGGCCAGCGCGGTCAACGCACCCATGGCCGTCCTCGGGGCGGTCGGGCAACGGCCGGCCACGGTGCCGGACCACCGCGGCCCACGCCCCCGTGTACGCGCCGAACCCCGCCAAAGCCGCCAGGTAACCGCCCAGCGGCCGCTCGTGTCCGGCCGAGTAGGCCCGCTCAGTACGCCGGAGAAGCCTCTGCACGTGCCGTCCGGCTCGGCCACCAGGTGCTGTGCCCATTCGCCGTGCCGCTCCCGTCTCGGTTTCGCACAGATCGACACCTCAAAGGACCGGGCTGCCCTCGACATCACAGTAAGGCGATCGGACAGAACCGGCGCGATCGGTAGAGGCGTCGGGCTCAGCGGTACAGGGTGAGAAAGCCGGCCGCGGCCGACAGTGCACAGGAGACCAGCAGCAAGGCCACGCACCTGCACAACAGCCGCTGACGAAGAGCCAGGTACCGCGCCTCGTACTCGTCCTGCAGTTCGGCGCAGCGAGCCGCCACCGCCCCCAGCAGTTCCTTGGACAGCGCGAGCCGCTCGTCGGCGTAGTGTCGGGCGACCTCTTCGTGCTGGGCTGTGGTCAGCCAGGCCATACGCCGGGCGAAGGCATCCCCCTCCGCCCGGGCCGTGCGGATCTCTGCCTGGCACAGCAGGTACCCCTCGAGTTGCGCGATACCGGCCGCCGCCTCGGCGTCCTCCGGGGGGCGACGGCTCATCGGCTGTCCTCGTCACCGGTCAGCGGCCGGGCAGCTCGCTTGTCCGGCTCGACGACGTCCCGCTTGCCCAGGGTGATGTCCTCCTGCTGGATCTGCACATCGGGGTGGTTCATGACGAACGCCGGCGACTCGGAGCGGATTCGCGGGAGGGCGACGAAGTTGTGGCGCGGCGGCGGGCAGGACGTGGCCCACTCCAGCGAGCGGCCCCAGCCCCAGGGGTCGTCGACGTCGATCCGCTTGCCGTACCTGGCGGTCTTCCACACGTTGTAGAGGAATGGCAGCGTCGACAGGCCGAGCAGGAAGGACCCGATCGTCGACAGCGTGTTCAGCGCCGTGAACCCGTCCGATGCCAGGTAGTCGGCATAGCGGCGGGGCATGCCCTCCGCGCCGAGCCAGTGCTGGACGAGGAAGGTCATGTGGAAGCCGACGAACAGCGTCCAGAAGTGGATCTTTCCCAGTCTCTCGTCGAGCATGGTGCCGGTCATCTTGGGCCACCAGAAATGGAATCCGCCGAACATCGCGAAAACGATGGTGCCGAACAGCACATAGTGGAAATGACCCACGACGAAATAGGTGTCTGTGACATGCCAGTCCAGTGGGGGCGACCCCAGGATCACGCCGGTCAGCCCGCCGAAAAGAAACGTCACAAGAAATCCGATGGCCCACAGCATCGGCGTCTCGAACGACAGTGAACCGTTCCACATCGTGCCGATCCAGTTGAAGAACTTCACTCCGGTGGGTACGGCGATGAGAAAGGTCAGCAAGGAGAAGAACGGCAGCAATACGGCGCCGGTGGCGAACATGTGATGCGCCCAGACGGTAGCGGACAGTCCGGTGATGGAGACGGTGGCCCCGACCAGCCCCATGTACCCGAAGATCGGCTTACGGGCGAACACCGGGATGATCTCGGTGACCACACCGAAGAAGGGCAGCGCCAGGACATACACCTCCGGATGACCGAAGAACCAGAACAAGTGCTGCCACAAAAGCGCCCCACCGTTCTCCGCCGCAAAAACGTGAGACCCGAAGCGGCGGTCCGATTCCAGCACCAGCAGCGCGGCCGCGAGCACCGGAAAGGCCAGCAGGACCAGCACCGAGGTCAGCAGCACGTTCCAGGTGAAGATCGGCATCCGGAACATCGTCATCCCGGGCGCCCGCATGCCGATGATCGTGGTGATGAAGTTGACGGCGCCCAGGATGGTCCCGAATCCGGACATCGCCAGCCCCATGATCCACATGTCGGCGCCGATGTTGGGGGTGCGCTCCCCCCGGCTGAGCGGGGTGTACGCCGTCCAGCCGTAGTCGGCCGTGCCGTTGCTGGTCAGCATGCCCCCTACGACGATGAGACCGCCGAAGAGGAACAGCCAGTACGAGAGCATGTTCAGACGCGGGAAGGCCACGTCGGGGGAGCCGATCTGCAGCGGCATGATCGCGTTGGCGAAACCGGCGAACGTCGGGGTGGCGAACAGCAGCAGCATCACGGTGCCGTGCATGGTGAAGGCCTGGTTGTACTGCTCGTTGGAAATGAGCTGGATTCCCGGCCGGGCCAATTCGGCACGCATCACAAGAGCGAGCACCCCGGCAAAGAGGAAAAAGATGAAAGAAGTGATGAGATAAAGGTGACCGATCTTCTTGTGATCGGTGGTGCTCAGCCATGCCGCGATCACCGCTCCAGGTCCGCGACCCTTTACCGGAACAGGGGTTACCGGCTCGGTAGATGTGGCCATGGAATCCTCGATGCACAGACGGTCGGTGAGCCGGCCGGACGAGCAGTAAAAGCACCCCGGCCGACTCCGCAACCTATGCCCGTCACCCGCCCGCATTCGGATACGCCACGGCGTTCGGCATTAAACGTTTGATACAGACGCGATGGCGAAACGCCGAATAACCCCAGGCACAGCGGGCCCCTGCCCGCCTTGTTCCGCCGTCGGGACCGTAACGGAATTCCCTCGCGTAGATCAGTCCTGCTCTTGGTCAGCCGCCGGGTGCCGCGGCCTTCAGCGCGTCCTTCGTCCGGTCGACCAGGGAAGCGAACGGCCCGACCGTCCACTGGGCCATCGGAGATCCGGCTGCTCCGGGGTGCGGGTGGGTAGGGGCGATCTTCTCGGCCGCCCGCAGCATCGTGCCCATGCCCTTGCGCTTGCCCTCGGCACACTCGCGGACCACGATGGGGAACTCCTCCCGCTCCTCGTGCTCGGCATGATCGATGACGGACTGCTCGAACCTCGCGAACGTGGTGTCGAAATCTCCGCTGGACACGTCCATCTTCTCCAGGTCGGCGAGGACCTTGTTGGCCGCCTCCTCCTCGCGGTTGCGGGCCTCGGTCTCGTCCTGGCCTGCGGCGTCCTTCGCGACCGGCCGGAGGACCATCTCCTCGGCGGTCTCGTGCACCGCCAGCAGGGCCCTCAGTTCGTCGAAGGCCTGCCGCTTGTGCTCGCCCTCGGCGCTCTTCACATCCGAGAACAGATCCCGGATGCGGGCGTGCTGATTCAGCAGTATGCCGACCACGTCGCCTTCCGGAAGCCTCGCCGCCTCGGCACGCTCTGTCTCCGCGCTGCTCACGGCACTCCCCTCCGTCCCTTGGGAGATCACCTTCCCGCTTCCACCGGACATCCGGATGCGGAATGCCGCATGCCGCGGATGCCGTGTGGTGCAGGTACGGCCATCACGGCGCGGGTGACCCTGACGGGTCCGCTCAAACCGCACGACGCCGTGTGGGACCAGCTCATTGGCCCGGGCGGGAGGAGGACCACATCCGGAGGGACGGCCGAGCCGTCTTGGTCCAGAACGGTGAACGAGAGCCGCCGCGTCCGCGTGGCGACCCTCGTTCTCTCAATGCCGCAGCTAGAAACGATCCTGCTGCAGTGTGCGCTGGTGGGGCGGGTGGGACTCGAACCCACGGCCGACGGATTATGAGTCCGCTGCTCTAACCGGCTGAGCTACCGCCCCGTTACGGCGCGTCGCGCACATTTGTACGCGCCGTCTGCCGCAGCATAGCCGTTCATACGATCTCCTGCGTCCCATGGTCGGCCCAGCCACGACCATGAGGACTTCCGGCATGCCCACGTGGTTCCCGCGGACGGGACAGCGATGCCCCGGAGACCGAACCGGAACCCGACAGGACCCGGACCGGACATGAAAAAGGACCCCTGAGGGGTCCTTCCCGGCTGCTCCCCCGACTGGACTCGAACCAGTAACCTGCCGGTTAACAGCCGGCTGCTCTGCCAATTGAGCTACGGAGGATCGAGCTCCCCCGACTGGACTCGAACCAGTAACCTGCCGGTTAACAGCCGGCTGCTCTGCCAATTGAGCTACGGAGGATCGCCTCGTTGCATCGAACGTACCTACCTGGGTATTCGCCAGGCGGCGCGCGCTCGCTGCAGCACATACATTAGCGCAAGCAGGGGGGTGCTCCGCCAATCGGTACTTCCGACGACCGACTCCGACGTAAGAGCAAGGGAAGGGTGGCAGCCATGCGCTACCGGCTCACATTCATCGCCGGCCTGGCCCTCGGTTACGTGCTCGGGACCCGCGCCGGACGGGAGCGCTACGAGGAGCTGAAGAAGTCTGCCCGTTCCTTCACCCAGAACCCGGCCGTGCGCAACGCCGCCGAGTCCGCGGCCCAGCAGAGCCGTGTCTACGCGGGCAGGGCCCTGCACACGGTGAACGAGAAGGTCGGCGACCGCTTGCCGGACTCGGTGACCCAGCGCGTACGGGCCCTGCGCGAGCGCGGCCGGACCGGCGAGGACGACTGGGGCACCAGCAACACCTGACGTCCGGACTCGCAGCGCCCGCGGGCGTCACCGGTCGCAGGGACCGGCGGCGCACCGCTCCCTGGTCCCCGATGTTCACTGTGGTACGGAACACGTCTCGCGGTGCGGCAGAATTTCAGCATGGGGATAGTCGCCGGGCTGGACAGTTCGCCCGATTTCACTCGCATCGTCGTGTGTGACACGGACACGGGGGCCGTACTCAGGCAGGGGTATGCCCCTCATCCCGTCCCGGACGGCGGTGACGGTGGCCGGCTCTCCGATATCGATCCGCAGGCGTGGCTGCTGTCGCTAGGCGAGGCCGCCGGCGGCGGGCTGCTCGAAGGTGTGCAGGCCATCGGTGTCTCCGCACAGCAGAACGGGCTGGTGCCGCTGGACGCGCAGGGCGGCATCGTGCGGCCGGCGATCGTGGGCAACGACAAGCGGGCCCAGGTCGCGGCCGCCGACCTGATCGACCAGCTCGGCAGCCGCGAGGCGTGGGCGGCGGCCGTCGGCTGCGTACCGCAGGCCGGGCACCCCGTGACCAAGCTGCGCTGGCTGGCGAAGACGGAACCCGAGGCCGCACAGCGCACGGCAGTGATCATGCAGGCGCACGACTGGCTGGTGTGGCAGCTGCTCGGCCGGCCCTCGCGGCGTACCACGGACCGAGGCGGGGCGTCCGGCACCGGCTACTGGTCGGCGGCGACGGGCGCGTACCGCCCGGATCTGGTCGAGATGGCGCTCGGCCGGCAGGCCGCGGTGCCGGAGGTGATCGGCCCCGCCGAGGCCGCGGGCACGACGCCTGAGGGGCTGCTGATCTCGGCCGGCACGGGCGACACGATGGCGGCCGCGTTCGGGCTCGGTGTCGGGCTCGGCGACGCGGTGGTGTCGCTCGGGGCGTCCGGCTCCGTGATGGCCGTGCACCATGAGGCGCTGACCGACTCGACCGGGATGATCACGTCGCTGGCGGACGCGACGGGCGGGCATCTGCCGGTGGTCCACACACTCAACGCCGTACGGGTCCTGCGCGGGACGGCGGAGCTGCTGGGCGTGGACCTCGAGGGGCTGTCGCAGCTGGCGCTGAAGTCGACGCCGGGCTCGCACGGGCTGGTGCTGCTGCCGTATCTCGAGGGTGAGCGCACCCCGAACCTGCCGCACACCGCGGGCACGCTCGCCGGGCTGCGCCGGGAGTCGATGAAGCCCGAACACCTGGCGCGTGCCGCGTTCGAGGGCATGCTGTGCGGGCTCGCCGACGCGCTGGACGTGCTGCGCGGACGGGGTGTGGAGGTGCGCCGGGTCTTTCTGCTGGGGGCGGCCGCGGAACTGACCGCCGTTCAGGCCGCGGCGCCTTCGCTGTTCGGCGTGCAGGTCGTCGTGCCACAGCCCGCGGACTACGCGGCTCTCGGCGCGGCCCGGCAGGCCGCCTGGGCGCTGGGCGTCTCGCAGGGCACGCTCGACGCCCGCACCCCGCCGGCCTGGCAGGGCGCTGCTGCCCAGGTGTTCGAGCCGGGCGAGGAGTTGGCGGTCGGTCAGGCGGTGCGGCAGCAGTTCACGGCCGTGCGGGAGCAGACCCATCCGGCGGCGTTTGGCTGACCGGAGCCCCGGTGCGAGCGGTCGGTTGTTCGCATCGGCCACTCCTTTTGCCCTACTTGGCCCATTCTTGGCTCAATCATGGGTGGCGCTACCGGCGTAATTGCTTGAGGTAACGCAGGTGGAGTGTCGGACGATAGTGGGGTGGTGCACCCGATCCGTGGCCGGTGCACCGACCTTCCTGCCGACACCGAGAGATGAAGCGTGCTCATACGACTTCTGCGGACCTACCTCGGTCCGTACAAAAGACCCATCGCCCTGCTGGTGGTGCTGCAGCTACTGCAGACCAGCGCCACCCTCTATCTGCCCACCCTCAACGCGGACATCATCGACAACGGTGTCGTGAAGGGCGACACGGGATACATCCTCAGCTACGGCGGCTTCATGCTGGCGGTCGCCGTGGTCCAGATGGCGTGCAACATCGGCGCGGTGTACTACGGCGCACGCACGGCGTCGGCGCTCGGCCGGGACGTCCGCGCCGCGATCTTCGACCGCGTGCAGTCCTTCTCCGCACGTGAGGTGGCGCACTTCGGCGCGCCCTCCCTCATCACCCGCACCACGAACGACGTGCAGCAGGTCCAGATGCTCGTCCTGATGTCGTTCACGCTGATGGCGTCGGCGCCCATCATGTGCGTCGGCGGCATCGTCATGGCGCTCGGTCAGGACGTGCCGCTGTCCGGCGTGCTGCTGGCGGTCGTCCCGCTCCTCGGCATCGGTGTGAGCCTCATCGTGCGCCGGCTTCGGCCGCTGTTCCGGACGATGCAGGAGCGCCTGGACACCGTGAACCGCGTGCTGCGCGAGCAGATCACGGGCAACCGCGTCATCCGCGCCTTCGTCCGGGACGCCTACGAGACGAAGCGGTTCCGCGGCGCCAACGAGGAGCTGACCGAGGTGTCGCTCGGCACGGGCCGGCTGCTCGCGCTGATGTTCCCCATCGTCATGACCGTGGTGAACGTCTCGTCGATCGCGGTGGTCTGGTTCGGTGCGCACCGGATCGACAGCGGCGGCATGGAGATCGGCGCGCTGACGGCGTTCCTCATGTATCTGATGCAGATCGTGATGTCCGTGATGATGGCCACCTTCATGTTCATGATGGTGCCGCGGGCCGACGTCTGCGCCGAGCGCATCCAGGAGGTGCTGACCACCGAGAGCAGCGTGGTGCCTCCGGCCTCTCCGGTACGGGAACTCAGGCGCCACGGTCATCTCGAGATCCGTGCGGCCGGGTTCCGTTATCCGGGCGCCGAGGAGCCGGTCCTGAAGGGCGTCGGCCTGGTGGCGAAACCGGGTGAGACGACCGCCGTGATCGGGTCGACGGGCAGCGGCAAGTCGACGCTGCTGGGCCTCGTACCACGGCTGTTCGACGCCACGGACGGCGAAGTGCTGGTCAACGGAGTGGACGTACGGACCGTCGACCCGCAGCTGCTGGCGAAGACGGTGGGCCTCGTACCGCAGAAGCCGTACCTCTTCGCCGGGACCATCGCGACGAACCTGCGGTACGGCAACCCGGACGCGACGGACGAGGAGCTGTGGCACGCGCTGGCGGTGGCGCAGGCCAAGGAGTTCGTCGAGCGGCTCGAGGGCGGCCTGAACGCGCCCGTCGCACAGGGCGGGACCAACGTCTCCGGCGGCCAGCGGCAGCGCCTCGCCATCGCGCGGACCCTGGTGCAGAAGCCCGAGATCTATCTCTTCGACGACTCCTTCTCGGCCCTCGACTACGCGACGGACGCCGCCCTGCGCGCGGCTCTGTCGCAGGAGACCGCCGAGGCGACCGTCGTGATCGTCGCGCAGCGGGTCGCCACGATCCGCGACGCCGACCGGATCATCGTCCTCGACGAGGGACGGGTCGTCGGCACGGGCCGCCACCACGAGCTGATGGCGGACAACGAGACGTACCGGGAGATCGTGCTCTCCCAGCTGACGGAAGCGGAGGCAGCCTGATGGCCGGTCCTGGAGGGCGGATGATGGCCGGGGGCGGCCCGGACCAGCGCTCGATGGACTTCAAGGGGTCGGGCAAACGCCTGATCGCGCAGTTCAAGCCGGAACGCACCACGATGTACGCGATGCTGGCGGCCGGTGTGCTGAGCGTCGCGCTGTCCGTGCTGGGCCCGTGGATCCTGGGCCGGGCGACCGACCTGGTCTTCGCGGGCATCATCGGGCGGCAGATGCCCGAAGGCGCCACGAAGGAGCAGGCGCTCCAGGGCATGCGCGAGCGGGGCGACTCAGGCATGGCCGACATGCTCTCCGGGGTCGACTTCACCCCGGGCAAGGGCATCGACTTCGGCGCCGTGGGCTCCGTACTGCTTCTCGCGCTGGTCACGTTCCTGGTGTCCGGTCTGCTGATGCTGGTGGCCACCCGGCTGTCGACGTACGCCATCAACAAGACCGTGTACCGGATGCGCGAGGACATCCAGACGAAGCTGTCGCGGCTGCCGCTGTCGTACTTCGACAAGCGGCAGCGCGGCGAGGTGCTCAGCCGCGCCACGAACGACATCGACAACATCGGCCAGACGCTGCAGCAGTCGATGGGACAGCTCGTCAACTCGGTGCTGAGCATCGTCGGCGTGCTGGTGATGATGTTGTGGATCTCGCCGCTGCTGGCGCTGGTCGCGCTCGTGACGGTGCCGCTGTCCTTCCTGATCGCGACGAAGGTCGGCAAGCGGTCGCAGCCGCACTTCGTGCAGCAGTGGCGTACGACGGGCAAGCTGAACGCACACATCGAGGAGATGTACACCGGCCACACGCTGGTGAAGGTGTTCGGGCGTCAGGAGGAGTCGGCGAAACAGTTCGCCGAGCAGAACGACGCGCTGTACGAGGCCGGCTTCCAGGCGCAGTTCAACAGCGGCATCATGCAGCCGCTGATGTTCTTCGTGTCGAACCTCAACTACGTGCTGGTGGCCGTCGTCGGCGGGCTGCGCGTCGCGTCGGGTGCTCTCTCGATCGGCGACGTCCAGGCCTTCATCCAGTACTCACGGCAGTTCTCCATGCCGCTCACGCAGGTCGCGTCGATGGCGAACCTCGTGCAGTCGGGCATCGCGTCCGCCGAGCGGATCTTCGAACTCCTCGACGCCGAGGAGCAGGAGCCGGACCCCGTACTGGCCGCGCGGCCCGAACAGCTTCGCGGTCGCGTCGCGTTGGAGAAGGTGTCCTTCCGCTACGACCCCGACAAGCCGCTCATCGACGACCTGTCGCTCACCGTCGAGCCCGGCCACACAGTCGCGATCGTCGGCCCGACCGGCGCGGGCAAGACCACACTGGTCAATCTGCTGATGCGGTTCTACGACGTGACGGGCGGCCGGATCACGCTGGACGGCGTCGACATAGCGAAGATGTCGCGCGACGAACTGCGCTCCGGCATCGGCATGGTCCTCCAGGACACCTGGCTGTTCGGCGGCACCATCGCGGAGAACATCGCGTACGGGGCGGCAGAAGGAGGGGTGGCGCGAAGCGTCTCGGGCAAGGGCGGTGGTGGGAGACGGGTGGGCGTCACCCGCGAGGAGATCGAGGAGGCGGCGCGGGCGGCCCACGCGGACCGCTTCATCCGCACCCTGCCCGACGGCTACGACACGGTGATCGACGACGAGGGCACGGGCGTCAGCGCGGGCGAGAAGCAGCTGATCACCATCGCGCGGGCCTTCCTGTCCGATCCCGTGATCCTGGTGCTGGACGAGGCGACGAGCTCCGTCGACACCCGTACGGAGGTGCTCATCCAGAAGGCGATGGCCAAGCTCGCGGACGGGCGTACGTCGTTCGTCATCGCGCATCGGCTGTCGACGATTCGGGATGCGGACACGATTCTGGTGATGGAGAACGGGGCGATTGTCGAGCAGGGCTCGCATGAGACGTTGCTCGCCTCCGGCGGGGCTTATGCGCGGCTTTATCAGGCTCAGTTTGCGCAGGCCGTGGCTGAGGTGGACTAGAAGGGTTGCCCGGCGTCGGGGTGCCGCTGCCGCTGTGCCCACCCGTGCCGCCCCTGCGGCACGACTGCCCACAGCAGCAGCGGCGGCGGCGCGACTGCCCACAGCGGAACGGCGTCTCAGTCCAGGTATCCCCTCAGCTGGTCCGCGTACGCGTGGTCCCTGAGCTTGTTCAGGGTCTTGGACTCGATCTGGCGGATGCGTTCGCGGGTCACGCCGAAGATTCGGCCTATTTCCTCGAGGGTGCGCGGGCGGCCGTCGGCCAGGCCGTAACGGAGCTGGACGACTTTCCGCTCGCGCTCCCCGAGGGTCGACAGGACCGCGTCGAGGTGTTCGCGCAGGAGCAGGAACGCGGCTGACTCTACGGGGGATGCCGCGTCCCCGTCCTCGATGAGGTCGCCGAGCGCGACGTCGTCCTCCTCGCCGACGGGGGCGTGCAGCGAGACCGGTTCCTGGGCGAGCCGCAGGACCTCGCGGACCCTCTCGGGCGTCAGTTCGAGGTGGGCGGCGACCTCTTCGGGCGTGGGTTCGTACCCGCGTTCCTGGAGCATGCGGCGCTGGACCCGCACCACGCGGTTGATGAGCTCGACGACATGGACGGGGACGCGGATGGTGCGGGCCTGGTCGGCGAGCGCCCGCGACATCGCCTGGCGGATCCACCAGGTGGCGTACGTCGAGAACTTGTAGCCGCGTGCGTAGTCGAACTTCTCGACGGCCCGGATGAGCCCGAGGTTTCCTTCCTGTACCAGGTCGAGCATGGTCAGGCCGCGTCCCACGTACCGCTTGGCGACCGAGACGACGAGCCGCAGATTTGCCTCGATGAGACGGCGCTTGGCCATGCGCCCCATGACGACGAGTTTGTCGAGGTCGAGGGCGAGCTGGGAGTCGAGGTCGGGCGTTGAGCCGAGCTTCTCCTCGGCGAAGAGCCCGGCCTCGACGCGGCGGGCGAGCTCCACTTCCTCGGCGGCCGTGAGCAGGGGGATGCGGCCGATCTCGCGCAGGTACTGGCGGAACAGGTCGGCGGAGGGGCCGGCGGTCTCGGTGCGGCCGGAGGGAACCGGGAGCTCGACGGGCTCGGCGACGTCCACGAGGTCCGGCTCTGGCGGCCCGTCCACAGGGGCGGGGGGCTGGTCGGTGGGGGGCTCGGCCGGCCCCTGCGGATGGTCGGGGCTCATCACCGCCGTGCCGTGGTCGGGATGACGGCGGGCCCTGCCTTGCGGCGGCACCGCCGTCATGAGATCGATGTCCGCCTCCGAGTCCAGGGCGGTGTCGGTCTGGGTGAGGGTCTGGGTCTGCACGGGGGCGACCTCCAGGGTGATCGCTGCTGAGGCGTGCGACAGCGGTACGACGGGACCGGCGTGGGCGGCCTTGCCGCTGTCCGTCCCGTACGCGATGAGCGGAACCGCGGGGGTGTCGGGCCCGCTGTCTGCGGGCCGGCCGCGCTCCGAGGACTCAGGCACCGGAACCCAGTGTGGGGTACGACACATCACTGCCACGAGGGGCGTGCGGTGACTTTTTGAGGCCGGTCCGTGACTGGTCGGTTACGGTCGGGGCGCGCAGCCGGCCCGCTGGGCCCGGGACCGTGGCGGGAGACCGGATTCAGCCGGCCTCAGGCGCGGATGCGATCAGAGCGCGTCCGCGCCGCGTTCCCGCAGTGCCCGGCCGTACTGCTGCAGCACCCACAACTCGTTCTGGACGGCAGCCAGATGGGCCGGGTCGGCGTGTGGGCCGAGGCGGGTCAGGGTGCCCTGGATCTCGCGGATGCGGCGGTCCACGGCGCGGAGGCGGACCTGGACGAGCTGGCTTCCCGCATAGATCTCGTCGACCGTCTTGCGCAGGATCGGCTCGACGGCGAGTTCGGTGACCATCGCGCGGACCACGTCGTCGGGCGCGGCCTCGCGTACGCGGGCGAGATACGCGGAGGTGTCCTGGGCGCCCGGTTCGGCGCCGCCCGCTTCCTCGATGGTCTGCCGGACCGCGGCGTACGGCGGGGCGGTGAACTCGTCGACTCCGTACGCGTCGAAGGCCGGGGAGACCAACTCGGGGTACTGCAGGGCGAGTTTGAGGAGCTCGCGCTCGGTGCGGTGGGCCGGGCTGCGAAGGTTCAGGGCGGGGCCGGACGGTGCGCGCACCGGGGCGTACGACTGCGGCGCGCGCTGCTGTGCCGCCGCTGTCGCCGGGGCGGGGCCGCGGCCGCCGCGGTCCCGGGCCCAGCGGGCCAGCTGCGCGACCCGCTTCACCACGAAATGGATGTCCAGGATGCCCAGCATGCCGGCGAGCTGGACGGCGACCTCGTGCTGCGTGGCGCTGTTCTTGATACGGGCGACGATGGGTGCCGCCTCGTCCAGTGCTGCCGCGCGTCCGGCCGGGGTCTCCAGGTCGTAGCGGTTCACGATCTGGCGGAGGGCGAACTCGAAGAGCGGGGTGCGGGGTTCGACCAGGTCGGCGACCGCTTCGTCGCCCTTGGCGAGCCGTAGGTCGCAGGGGTCCATGCCGTCGGGGGCGATGGCGATGTACGTCTCGGCGGCGAACTTCTGGTCGTCCTCGAAGGCGCGCAGGGCCGCCTTCTGGCCCGCCGCGTCGCCGTCGAAGGTGAAGATCACGCGCGCGCTGCCGTTGTCCATCAGCAGTCTGCGGAGGATCTTGATGTGGTCGCCGCCGAACGCGGTGCCGCAGGTGGCGATGGCGGTCGTGACGCCCGCGAGATGACAGGCCATCACATCCGTGTAGCCCTCGACGACCACGGCGCGGCTGGCCTTGGCGATGTCCTTTTTGGCGAGGTCGATGCCGTAGAGGACCTGCGACTTCTTGTAGATCGCGGTCTCGGGGGTGTTGAGGTACTTCGGGCCGTTGTCGTCGTCGCGGAGCTTGCGCGCACCGAAGCCGACGACCTCGCCGCCGATGTCCCGGATCGGCCACATGAGGCGGCCGCGGAACCGGTCGATGGGGCCGCGGCGGCCCTCCTGGGAGAGCCCGGAGAGCAGCAGCTCCTTGTCGCTGAAGCCCTTGCCGCGCAGATAGCGGGTGAGGTGGTCCCAGCCCGCCGGGCTGTAGCCGACGCCGAAGTGCGCGGCCGCGGCCTGGTCGAAACCGCGCTCGGCCAGGAACTTCCGGCCGATCTCGGCCTCGGCGGAGGAGTCGAGCTGCTCCACGTAGAACTGCGCCGCGGTCTTGTGGGCCTCCACCAGGCGGATGCGTTCGCCGCGCTGGTTGCTCGGGTTGTACCCGCCCTCCTCGTACCGCAGCGTGATGCCCGCCTGTGCGGCGAGCCGCTCGACCGCCTCCGAGAAGGAGAGGTGGTCGATCTTCATCACGAACGTGATGGTGTCGCCGCCCTCCTGGCAGCCGAAGCAGTGGAACAGCCCCTTGCTGGGGCTGACCTGGAAGGAGGGCGACTTCTCGTCATGGAAGGGGCAGAGGCCCTTGAGGTTGCCGCCGCCCGCGTTACGCAGCTGGAGGTACTCGGAGACGACGGCGTCGATCGGGACCGCGTCCCGGACCGCCTTCACGTCCTCGTCATTGATCCTGCCTGCCACGGAGGAATTCTACGGGGGCGGACGGACACCCATGCGGCGGCGGCCGCCCCCGGTGAGCGGGGGCGAGGTCCGGACCGGTCAGTCGACGAGGCTCTCCAGCGGCACGGACGGGTCGGACAGGGCCTCGGGACCGACCCGAGCGCGAGACCGGATGAGCCGCTGGATCGGCTCCGTGACATCCCACACATTCACGTTCATCCCGGCCAGCACCCGCCCGTCCGCAAGCCAGAACGCGATGAACTGCCGCTTGCCCGCATCGCCCCGGATCACGACCTCGTCGTACGTTCCCGGCGGCGCCCAGCCCGAGTACTCGAGCCCCACGTCGTACTGGTCGGAGAAGAAATAGGGCACGCGGTCGTACGTGACCTCCTGGCCGAGCATCGCGCGGGCCGCGGCCGGGCCGCCGTTCAGCGCGTTCGCCCAGTGCTCGACGCGCACCGGGAAGCCGAAGAGCGGATGGAGGGCGGAGGCCACGTCGCCTGCGGCGTAGATGTCCGGATCGGACGTGCGCAGCGACGCGTCGACGGCGATGCCGCCGCCGTGCGCCCGGTCCGCGATGGTGAGGCCCGCGGCCTCGGCCAGGGCGGTCCGCGGGGCGGCTCCGATCGCGGCCAGCACGTCGTGCGCCGGGTGCTCCTCGCCGTCGTCGGTGCGGGCGGCCAGCACCACGCCGTCCTGGCCTGTGATCTCGGTGAGGCGGCGGCCGAAGTGGAACCGCACGCCGTGCTCGCGGTGCAGGTCGGCGAAGAGCTGGCCGAGCTCGGGGCCGAGGACGGAGTGCAGCGGTGTCGGCAGCGGCTCGACGACGGTGACCTCGGCGCCGTACTCGCGCGCGGCCGCCGCGACCTCCAGGCCGATCCAGCCCGCGCCGGCGATCACGAGGTGGCCGTTGTCGCGGCCGAGCGAGGCGAGGACACCCCGCAGCCGCTCGGCGTGCGCGAGCCGCCGCAGATGGTGCACGCCCGCGAGATCCGTGCCGGGGATGTCGAGGCGGCGCGGCTCGGCGCCGGTCGCGAGCAGCAGCTTGTCGTACTGGACAAGGGTGCCGTCACCGAGGCGCACGGCCCTGGCCTCGCGGTCGATGTCCACCACGATCTGGCCGAGGTGCAGCTCGATCTCGGCCTGGGCGTACCAGGCCGGTTCGTGCACGAAGACGCTGTCGCGTTCCTCCTTGCCGAGCAGATAGCCCTTCGACAGGGGCGGGCGCTCGTACGGGTGGTCGCGTTCGTCGCAGATGAGGATCACCCGTCCGGTGAATCCCTCCGCACGGAGCGTCTCGGCCGCCTTCGCCCCGGCCAGCCCTCCCCCGACGATGACGAACGTCTGATCAGCGTCGACCACTTGATGCCTCCTCGTCGGGACCGGGCGACATCGGCGGAAACCGCGGATGTCGGAGCCCGGAACAACACGGTGCCGCCACTCGAGCGTCCCGCACGGAGCGTGAGGGGGGAAGAGGGAGTGGCCCGATCAGGCCACGCTGGGTCACGTCCGTGTGCATATGCCCCTCAGCCGGGCGGCCGTCGGTGACGCGCTCATGGGCGGCGCGCCGTGGTTCACGTGCGGCGCGCTGTGAGCCTGTCGTGCAGGGAGCGGGCCGAGGCGTCGGTCAGGGACGCGATGTGGTCGACGATGACGCGCTCGCGCGCCCGGTCGTCATCCGCCGCGTCGAAGAGCGCGCGGAACTGCGGGTCCAGTCCTTCGGGCGCCCGCGCGGTGAGCGCTTCGGCCAGCTCCGCGACGACGATCCGCTGGTCGGCGCGGAGCCGCTCCTGCTCGGCGCGCTGCATGACGTAGCGGTCGGCTACGGCCTTGAGGACCGCGCACTCGTGGCGGGTCTCGCGGGGCACCACCAGCTCGGCCGCGTACCGCGTGAGCCGGCCGGAGCCCCATCGCGCGCGCGTGGCGCCCTCGGCGGCGAGGCAGAACCGCCCGATGAGCTGGCTCGTGGCGTCCTTGAGCCGGGCCTGGGCGACGGCCGAGCCGTCGTAGCCGTGCGGCCACCACTCCTGGTCGAGGAGGCGGTCGAGGGCTTCTGCGAGCTCCTCGGGGTCGATGTCGGCGGGGACGTACCGCCCGATGGCCACCGCGAAGATCTCCCTGCGCTCGGGATCGGCGTGCAGGCAGTTCGGGTCGATGTGTCCGGCGTGCAGGCCGTCCTCGACGTCGTGCACCGAGTACGCCACGTCGTCCGCCCAGTCCATGACCTGGGCCTCGAAGCAGGCGCGGGTGCCCGGGGCGCCCTTGCGGATCCAGTCGAAGACGGGGCGGTCGTCCTCGTAGACCCCGAATTTGGGCGACGCCGGGTCGGCGGGATGGGCACCGCGCGGCCAGGGGTACTTGGTCGCGGCGTCGAGCGCCGCGCGCGTGAGGTTGAGCCCGACGCTGACAAGATCGCCGCTCTCCTCGTCCCGCACGAAGCGCTTGGGCTCGATACGGGTGAGCAGCCGCAGCGACTGGGCGTTGCCCTCGAAGCCGCCGCAGCTCTGCGCGACCTCGTTGAGCGCCTGCTCGCCGTTGTGCCCGAAGGGCGGGTGGCCGAGGTCGTGGGAGAGGCACGCGGTCTCCACGAGATCCGGGTCGCAGCCCAGCGCGGCACCCAGCTCGCGGCCGACCTGGGCGCACTCGAGCGAGTGCGTCAGGCGCGTACGCGGGCTGGGGTCCCAGGCCTGGCTGCGGGTGCCGGGGGTGACCACCTGCGTCTTTCCGGCGAGGCGGCGCAGCGCGGCGGAGTGCAGCACCCGCGCGCGGTCGCGCTGGAAGGCCGTACGCCCGGGCCTCTTGTCGGCCTCGACGGCCCAGCGCTCGACGGCCGCCTCGTCGTAGTACGCGTTCGGTTCGGTGTACGCGCTCAGTTCGGTGCCTTCCATGCACCGACAGTAAACGCCCGCAGTGACAGAGGCGGTAACGGACGGAACACGGACAGTGAGCCTCCGGGGATCCCGGAGGCTCAGGCCGTGGCGAGCTTCAGGCCGTGGCGAGGTGCAGGGACGCGGCGGCGGAGGACATGCGGGCCTCGTCGTAGCGGTGCAGGACGAGACGGGCCATCGCGGCGTGCGCGCCCATCGGTTCTGCGGCGATCCAGGGGGCGGCCTCCGCGCACTCCGAGGCGAAACGTCCCGGCGCGGTGAAGTACGACGCGACGGCCACGCGGTGGCGGCCGCGGGCTGCCAGGGCGCGCACCGCGTCCGGCACGGTGGGGGCGGCCGCTGAGGCGTACGCGGGGACGACCGGCACTCCGAGGCGCTCGGCGAGCAGCTCGGCGGTGCGCTTGGTGTCGGTGGCGGCGTCGGGGTCGCGGGACCCGGCCGCCGCCAGGACGACCGCGCTGCTGCGCCTGTCGGCCGCGCTGAGCCGCGTCCGCCACCCGGCCTCGACGAGCCGCTCGTACAGCGCCTCGGCGAGCAGCGGGTGCGGGCCGAGCGGTGCCGCGATCCGTATGTCCAGGTGGGGCGCATCGGCGGCGGCCTCGGGGATGTCCTGCTTGATGTGGTAGCCGCGGCTGAGCAGCAGCGGTACGAGAACGGCGCGTCCGGGCCGGAGAGCGGCGAGGGTGTCGGGGAGCAGCGGCTCGTTCAGCTCGATGTGGCCGAGCTGGACGGAGAGACCGGGGCGCAGCTCGCGCACGCGTTCGGCGAGGGTCTCGACGGTGCTGAGCGCTCTCGGGTCGCGGCTGCCGTGCGCCACGAGGACGAGGGCCGGCGACTCGGGGCGGCGACGCCTGCCGTCGAGCGCGACGAGGCTGAGCTGGCTGCCGAGCTGGCTGGTGATCCGGTTCATGAGTTGCGCCGTACTGTCGAGGTGGCCGTCGGACTGTGCCGTGCCGGGCGGCAGGCTGCTGCCCGAGGGCTGGGTGGACTCGTCGCGAGGAGGGTTCGACGCCGTCATGAACCGATCGTGGCGGCGGTAGGTTGCCGCTGCGTTGCACGACGGTGACGGCTCATTTCCCCGGGGCTCACGCTGCGCCGAACGGCGGTGTCAGCCGGATCGCCCTCCAAGTCCGTCCGACGGCGGATTGTCGGTGGGATCGCCTACGGTTGATCACAGCTGGCCCGGTGCCGGGCGAGTACGGGGATACGGGGGTTTGGATGCTACGGCAAGGTTGGACGCGCACGCTGAGCCAAGCGGTTCAGACGCGTCTTCGGTGGCCGCCGAGGCCGGTGCTGCCGTCCTGGTTCCGGCCGCCTCGGACACGGACGGGACAGCGCCGGGCGGTGCAGGCGCTGATCCTGGCCTGCGCGCTGGCGCTGCTGCCCGCCACCTGGTTGTTCGTCTCGGCGGAAGGCCGGCTGCGTACGACAGCGGATGTGCCCCGCACCCCGGTGGCGGTGGTCTTCGGCGCGGGGCTCTGGAACGGCGAGCCGTCGCCGTACCTCGCTCACCGGCTGGAGGCGGCGGCCGAGCTGTATCGCGCAGGCCGGATACAGGTGGTGCTGGTCACGGGCGACAACAGCCGCGTGGAGTACGACGAGCCGGACGCGATGCGCGCCTATCTGACGGCTCATGGTGTCCCGGACCGGCGGATCGTGAGCGACTACGCGGGCTTCGACACGTGGGACTCGTGTGTGCGGGCCAAGAAGATCTTCGGCGTGGACCGGGCGGTGCTGATCAGTCAGGGCTTCCACATACGGAGGGCGGTCGCGCTGTGCGGGGCGGCGGGGGTCACGTCGTACGGCGTCGGGGTCGACGACCGGCACGATGTCACGTGGTATTACGGGGCGACTCGGGAGCTGGTCGCGGCCGGGAAGGCGGCGTGGGACGCCGTCTTCCGGCCGGATCCCCGGTTCCTGGGGCCCAGGGAACCAGGGGTCTCCGACGCGCTGGCGCCCGGCTGAGCCACGTCTTCGGGTGCGCCCACCCGAAGCTGCGCTGAGGCCGTACGCGAGGGCGCCGTACGTCGTGGGGTTGTGCCCACCCTCCCCCAGCTACCTCCCCCAGACTCCGTCCGGGAGGTGCCCCCAGGAGGTGCCCCCAGCCCTGCGGAACGACTGCCCACAACGGTAAGCGGCACGCCCGCCCACACCAGTCCCCCCATCGGCCTGCAGGCGCCCTCCGGCGGAAGGGGACGTGGCGGGATGTGCGCCCGCTGGCGGTACCTCCCAGGCCCTTAAGGCACTGGGGGAGGCTGGCGCAAAGTGTGGGCCAGACCGAGGACGTACATCCCGGCGCGGCCCCGACCCACCCACCGCCAGGTGGCGCACCAGCCGCCCACCGGCCGCAGCCGCGGGCGGTGACCGGCCACGGCGGACCGGCCATGGCGTGGGTGCGGGCGCTGCCTCCGTCCCGGGCGAAGCCCGCGGGGGCACCTCACGTCGCCGCCCACCCCACCGGGAGGTCCCCGTACCGGCCGCGTAACGGGCAACACCGCAGCACGTAACACGCACGACGCACGCTGGCAGCATGCACTCTGCCCCCGCGACGCCGACCCCGACGCCGACGCAGGCGCTCACGCCGACGCCGGCGCTGACGCCGACCCACTGCCCCTACTGCTCCCTGCAGTGCGGCATGAATTTGTCGGCGGGCAAGGACGGCGGCGTAGAGGTGGTGGAGCGCATCGAGTTCCCCGTCAACCGGGGAGCGCTGTGCGGCAAGGGCCGCACGGCGCCCGCACTGCTCTCCTCCCGAGTGCGCCTGACAGAGCCGCTGGTCCGTCGCCCTGCCACCGGCGAGCTCGAACCGGCCACCTGGGAGGAGGCCCTCGACCGTATCGCCGAGGGGCTGACCCGCACGCGCACGGAGCATGGCCCGGACGCGTGCGGGGTCTTCGGCGGCGGCGGGCTGACGAACGAGAAGGCGTACGCGCTGGGGAAGTTCGCCCGGGTCGTCCTTGGCACGTCGCAGATCGACTACAACGGCCGGTTCTGCATGTCGTCGGCGGCGGCCGCGGGCAACAAGGCCTTCGGCCTGGACCGCGGGCTGCCGTTCCCGATGGAGGACATCCCGCGGACCGGCTGTCTGATCCTGGTCGGTTCGAATCTCGCGGAGACGATGCCGCCGGCGCTGCGCTTCCTGACGGAGCTCAAGGAGAACGGCGGCAAGCTGATCGTCATCGATCCGCGCCGTACGCGCACCGCCGAGCAGGCGGATCTGTATCTGGCGCCGCGCCCGGGGACGGACCTGGCGCTGGCGCTGGGGATGCTGCACCTCGTGGTGGCGGAGGGCCGCACGGACGAGGAGTTCATCCGGGAGCGTACGACCGGCTGGGAGGACGCGCGGGCGGCGGCGATGGCGCACTGGCCGGAGTTCGTGGAGCGGATCACGGGGGTGTCCGTTCCCGAACTCCGCGAGGCCGTAAGGATGTTCTGCGACGCCGAGTCGTCGATGGTGCTCACCGCGCGCGGACCCGAGCAGCAGTCGAAGGGCACCGACACGGTGGGCGCGTGGATCAACCTGTGCCTCGCCACGGGCCGCGCGGGCCGCCCGCTGTCCGGCTACGGCTGTCTGACGGGCCAGGGCAACGGCCAGGGCGGCCGCGAGCACGGCCAGAAGGCGGACCAGTTGCCGGGCTACCGCAAGCTGGACGACCCCGAGGCGCGACGCCATGTCGCGGAGGTGTGGGGCGTCGACCCCGACAGCCTGCCGGGCCCGGGCCGCAGTGCGTACGAGCTGCTGGACGCGCTGGGTCGCGACGTCCGGTCGCTGCTTCTGATGGGCTCCAACCCCGTGGTGTCGGCCCCCCGCGCCGCGCACGTCGAGGAGCGGCTGCGCTCCCTGGACTTCCTCGCCGTCGCCGACGTGGTCCTGTCGGAGACGGCGGCACTCGCGGACGTCGTGCTGCCGGTGACGCAGTGGGCCGAGGAGACGGGCACGATGACGAACCTGGAAGGTCGGGTGCTGCTGCGCCGTCAGGCGCTGACGCCGCCGCCGGGTGTCCGCTCGGACCTCGTCGTCATGAACGAACTGGCCTCGCGGCTGGGCGTGGAGAAGGGCTTCCCGACGGACCCGGAGGAGGTCTTCGAGGAGCTCCGCCGTGCGTCGGCGGGCGGTCCCGCCGACTACTCGGGCATCGACTACGGCCGGCTGGCGCGCGAGCAGGGCGTGTTCTGGCCCTGCCCGGCGACCGACGGGCCGCCGGCGGACAGGGCGCTGGAGGAAAGTTCCCTGGCAGACAGCTCCCTGGCAGACAGCTTCCTGGCGGACAGCGCGCTGGAGGACAGCGAGGACGCCGCGCTCGATGTCTCACCGGACGACCCGGCGGGAGACGCCGGAAGCCCGCAGGGGCCCGACGCCCATCCCGGCACCCCGCGTCTCTTCCTGGACCGTTTCGCGACCCCGGACGGGCGCGCCCGGTTCGTGCCGGTCACGCACCGGCCGCTGGCGGAGGAGCCGGACTCCGAGTACCCGGTGCTGCTGACGACCGGGCGGGTCGTCTCCCAGTACCAGTCGGGCGCCCAGACGCGGCGCGTCGACGAGCTCAACTCTGCTGCGCCGGGGCCCTTCGTGGAGATGCATCCGCGGCTGGCCGAACGGCTGGGGGCCGCGGAGGGGGACGCCGTGGCGGTGGTGTCACGGCGTGGGAAGGCCATCGCGCCTGCGCGGATCACCACGGCGATACGGCCCGACACGGTGTTCATGCCGTTTCACTGGCCGGGGGAGGGTCGGGCCAACACGCTCACGAATCCGGCACTTGACCCTACGTCTCGGATGCCGGAGTTCAAGGCGTGCGCGGTTCGGCTCGAACTCGCGCCCGCCACGACGACGGCCTAGGCCCTGTCGTCAAACTCCCGCCGTCCGCCCGAAGGGCGGGCCCCGCGGCGTCATGGGGGTCCCTCCCTGCTCGAGCGAAGCCGAGAGCTTGGGGGAGCGTGCGATCGCAAGGCGCCGGAAAGTCCTCGGTGGGGGTCCCCCCTGGTCCTTAAGACCTTGGGGGAGGAGCTACTAGGGCTTTTCGGCAACGCGGCGTGGGGGCACCTCCCAGCGTTAGCTGGGGGAGTGCGTGCCAGGCGTCGCGGGGCTGGGGGCACCTCCCAGCGGTAGTTGGGGGAGGGAGTTTGACGACAGGGCCTAGCGGCCGTGGCGGGCGCTCAGGTGCCGCTCCAGTCGCCGTTGTCGAGCGGCTTTCCGTTTGCTCGTAGGTGGGCTGCGACCGGCGGCGCCGCAACGTACACCCAGGCCCGTACCACTCTGCCGTCGTCGCACGTCACGGAGCGGGCGACGCGATCGTAGAGATTGGCGGGGTCGCCCGGGGCGTAGTCCTCCAACCGATCGAGTGCGGCGAGCAGTTGCTCGTACGCGTCGGGCGCGGCCGTCACCAGTTCCCCGCGTACGACGCCCTCGTCCTCCTCGACGGCGTACGGATAGCCCGGTCCCTCGTACAGCACCGCGCCCGCGAGCCGGGCCGGTTCCTCGGTGACCGTGCGGCCGCGCAGGAACAGGTCGTGGTTGCACTCTCCGGGCCGGAGCGTCCCGTAGACGAAGAACGGCAGGCGTATCACGCCTCGGTCTCCCCGGTCTCCCCGACCTTTTCGGCCTCGGCGGCCTCCCGCGTCTCGCGGGTCACCCACTCCAGATACGCGGCGCTCCCCCGCGTCACCGGCGTGGCGATGATCTCCGGCACGTCATAGTCGTGGGCCTCGGTCAGCCAGGATTCCAGCGCCTCGTACCGGTCGGCCGTCGTTTTGAACAGGACCTGCCACTCGTCCGCGGTCTCGACGGTGCCCTCCCAGCGGTAGACGGAGGTGACAGGCGTCGGGATCTGGGCGCAGGCCGCGAGCCTCGCCTCGACCGCTCCGCGGGCGAGCCGCTGCGCCTTCGCCTCGTCGTCTGTCGTGGTCAGCACGGTCAGCCACTCGGCCGTGGTCATGTGCGGGTTCCCTTCGCAAGCAGATCGGGGCCGACGTAACCGTCAGTTCCGGCCCCACAGAACCGGTCACATCGGGCTCCACAGAACCGGTGACATCCGGCTCCACAGAACCGTCGGCTCCAGTTCAGAGCCAGTCCGACGGAACCGATTGTCGCCCGTCCACCGTCGCCTGCGCGCCCGCCAAGCCGCGCCCCCTTCCCCGTGCGCCCCTCGCCCTCGCCCTTCCCCCCTCCCTACCTGCGCACCACAGCTCCACGACAGCGGCACAGGATCGCTATGGACATGACATGTCATGATCGCGTAAACCGGACGGCACGTCATCAGCGCACGTCAGCGCCACTTCCCCCAGGCCAGGCGGCCAGACCTCACTCCCGAGGAGACCGATGAGACGACCGACGACTGCGATGCGCCCGGCCTCGCCGACCCCGCCGACCCCGCCCGCCCCGACGGCATCGCGCCGTACCGCCGCCGGAACAGTTGCGGCGGCCACCGCCCTCCTGGCCGGCGCGCTCACCCCCACCGCGGCCGCGGCCGACCAGCCCCTCCCCAGCCGGGACGATGCGATCGGCCACGCGCAGACCGTGATCGCCTCGCTCGCCGGCCGGCTCGGCATCACCGACGCGCAGGCCACCACGGTGCGCGACGTCGTCGTCGACGCGGACGGCAGCCAGCACGTCCGGTACGACCGTACGTACCGTCAACTACCCGTCATCGGCGGCGACTTCGTCGTCCATCTGACCCCCGACGGGGGCTACCGCAGCGCTGACCGGGCCGTGCTCGGCGACCTCGCCGTGCCGTCCGTCAAGCCCTCGCTCACCGCGCCGAAGGCCGCGGACCTGGCCGCGGCCGCCCTGCGCGCGGTGAACCTCGGCGAGACGCTGCGCAAGGTCGTCGCCACGCCCCAGCTCGTCGTCGACGCTCTCCACGGCGAGCCCACGCTCGCCTGGCGCACCGAGGCCACCGGCCAGGACTCGCTGGGCAACCCGGTCGCCCGCGTCGTCCTCACCGACGCCCGCACCGGCCGGCAGATCGACGCCTGGGACAGCATCGAGACCGCGACGGGAGACGGCCAGTCCCTCTACAGCGGTACGGTGCCGCTGCAGACGACCCAGTCCGGCTCGTCGTACCAGCTCAAGGACGCCACGCGCGGCAACACCTACACCGGCGACGCGCAGAACAAGACGGACACCTGCCTCCTCGTGATCTGCCTGGAACGGGCGCCCGCGGCGGTCTTCACGGATGCCGACAACCACTGGGGGAACGGGGCCGCTTCGGACCGCGCCTCCGCGGCGGTCGACGCGCAATACGGCACGGACACCACGTGGGACTACTACAAGAACGTGCACGGGCGCAGCGGCATAGCCGGTGACGGCAAGGGCTCCTACAACCGTGTGCACTACGGGACCGACTACAACAACGCCTTCTGGGACGACACCTGCTTCTGCATGACGTACGGCGACGGTGACGGAACGACCTTCGGGCCGCTCGTCTCCTTGGACGTGGCCGGGCACGAGATGACACACGGCGTCACGTCGAAGACCGCGGGGCTCACGTACTCCCGTGAGCCGGGAGGCCTGAACGAGGCGACGTCCGACATCTTCGGCACGCTGGTGGAGTTCTACGCGGCCAACGCATCCGATCCCGGCGACTGGCTCATCGGCGAGAAGATCGTGAAGCCGGGCTTCGGCAAGTCGGCGCTGCGCTACATGGACCGGCCGTCAAAGGACGGCAAGTCCGCGGACTGCTGGAACTCCTCGGTCGGCAAGCTCGACGTGCACTACTCGTCGGGCGTCGCGAACCACTTCGCGTATCTGCTGGCCGAGGGCAGCGGCCCGAAGACGATCGGCGGGGTGCAGCACAACGGCACCACGTGCAACGGCGCGACGGTGAGCGGCATCGGCAAGGACAAGCTCGGCAAGATCTGGTACCGGGCGTTGACGGTCTACATGACGTCGTCGACCGACTACGCGGGCGCGCGGGCGGCGACGCTCGACGCGGCGAAGGATCTGTACGGGGCGGGGAGCGCGGAGTACGCCGCGGTGGGCGCTGCGTGGTCGGCGGTGTCGGTGGGCTGACCACCGCCCGTACCGTTGCGTCATGACGACGTCACCGAGCCCCCGCGTACAGCCCGGCCCGCCCCTCGTCCAGCGCGTCGAGATCGAGGGGCGGCCCGCCACCGCCGAGCAGTTGCTGTGGCCCGCTCTCGTCAACGACGGGCACTTCACCGCGATGCAGGTCAGGGCCGGGCGGGTGCGGGGGCTCGGGCTGCATCTGGCGCGGCTGGACTCGGCCACCCGCGAGCTGTTCGACCGCGGCCTTGACGGCGGGCGGGTGCGCGAGCTGGTCCGGCACGCGCTCGGTGACGACATCACGGACGCCGCAATACGGATCTATGTGCACGCGCCGGACGGCGAGCCGCGGATCATGGTCACGGTCCGGCCGCCCGCCGGGATGCCGGCGGACGCGCAGTCCCTGATGTCCGTGCCGTATCTGCGGCCCGTGCCGCACATCAAGCACGTCGGCGGCTTCGGCCAGATCCACTACGGGAGGCTGGCCCGCCGGGCCGGTTTCGACGGCGCTCTGCTGACCGGCCCCGACGGCACGGTCAGCGAGGGCGCCGTCGCGAACATCGCCTTCTACGACGGTTCGGATGTCGTGTGGCCCGACGCGCCCTGCCTGGCGGGCACCACGCTGCAGCTGCTCGAGCCGCGGCTGGGCGACGCCGGACTGCGCTCGCGCCGTGCCCCCGTGGGCCTCGCCGACCTGGCCTCGTACCCGTCCGCCTTCGTGATGAACTCACTGGGCATCGCCCCCGTACGGCGTATCGACGCCACGGATTTCACAGTCGACGAGAAGCTGATGGGCGCGTTGGCGGACGTGTACGCGTCCGTGCCGTGGGAGGCGCTCTGACGCGCCGGACGGCGCCCGGGAGTCACCCGTTCACACCTCCGCCGCGCCCTTTGGGGTTTCTTTTTGCCGACACGCCGGTGACCTGCTGGAACGTTCGCGCTCGAGCACCGGGGAACGGCCCGTCCCCGGATTTCTGATGGCTCATCAGCAGGCGTGTGCCGTCGAGTGCCACTTACCTCGGAAGGGCAGGGACGCGACCGACTCGGCGGCACATTGGGGGTGCCGCGGGCCGCGCCCTCTCGGAGGTGCAAGCACCATGCGCAGACGCCGCATGCTGACCGGTACCGTGCTCGCCGCCGCCGCGGCGGGCCTGTCGGCCGCCCCTGCCCTCGCGGGCGACGCGACCACCCTGGACCTGTATCCGTCCACCACGGCCCCGGGCGCGACGGTCTCGGTGAACACCAAAGCGTGCGGCACCGGGGAGACGGCGACGGGGGACGCCAGCGCGGTGGGTGCGGGCATGTTCACGCTGGCGCCCAGCGCGCACGACGGGGAGGCGATCGGCCAGTTCAAGGTGCCGCCGTCCGCACAGCCGGGCACGTACGAGATCGTCGCGAAGTGTTTCCGCGGGGACAAGGCGATGGCGGGCGATCTGAAGGTCATCCTGGCCGTCGCCGCGACGCAGCAGCAGCCCAAAGGACGTGTGGAAACGGGGGTCGGCGGCGCGCTAGGCCCCGACCCCGTGGAGACCGCGGCGGGTGTGGCGGCGCTGGCCGTGGCCGCCGCGGGCGGTACCTGGCTCCTGCATCGCCGGGCGAGAGGCGACAGGATCTGACGGACGCCCTCCGCTGTCCGCAGGTACCGCTTCCTCCCGCCCCCTCCGGGCCCGTAGCCCCTCGCGGCGCCCGGAGGGGGACGCGGAACCATCAGCCACCCGGATCAGCCACCCGGAGGTGCCCATGCGCTGGACCAGCAGGGCAAGGCCGGCACGGTCGGCACGGCCGGCGCGCGGCGCTCCCCGTCGGGGGGTACCCGACGCCGCGATAGCCACCGTGACCGCTGTCGCCCTCGTGTCCGGCATATGGCTGGTGCGCAGCGGCACCGAGGGCCACCTGCCGCCGCAGCCGTCCGCCGCGCAGGCCGACGCCCGCAGCGACGGCGAAGCGCCCGCGGCACCCCCGCTGCCGCCGTCGCCGCCCGACCGCATACGCATCCCCGCGATACGCGTGAACGCGCCCCTCATAGGCCTCGGCCTGACCTCCTCCGGCAGCCTCGAGGCACCACCGCCCGAGCGGAAGAACGTCGCCGGGTGGTACGAGGCCGGGACGAAGCCCGGTGAGACCGGAACCGCCGTCGTGGCCGGACACGTCGACAACGCCGAGGGCCCCGCCGTCTTCTACAACCTCGGCGCGCTGAAGAGGGGCAACACCGTCGAGATGGACCGCAGGGACGGATCGGTCGCCGTGTTCACGGTCGACGCCGTCGAGGTGTACGACAGCCGGAACTTCCCCGACGAGAAGGTCTACGGCCCCGCCCGCCGGCCCGAGCTACGGGTGATCACCTGCGGCGGCGGCTATGCGAAGAAGACGGGCTACCAGGGCAACGTCGTGGTCTTCGCACATCTGACCGGAAGCCGCTAAAGCAGGTCGGATGAAGTCGGCTGCGGTTCGGCAGCGCCCTGAAGGGGCGCGGGGCTGTGACATTGTGCGGCTCCGCCGCGATGGGGGTCCCCCCTGTTCGAGCGAAGCCGAGAACTTGGGGGAGCGACCAGCCACGACGCGCTGCAGCGAACCGACGGCACATCGCGGCCCCGCGGCGGAGCCGCACATCGGCACAGCCAGCGGAGCGCTTAGGCACATCCGGATCCCGGCAGCCGAAGTCTTAGGCCACCCACTGCTCGTACGCCAGATTGGCGACCAGCGCCAGGACCACCGTCAGCAGCACGATGCGGACGAAGCCGCTGCCCTTCTTCAATGCCGTGTGCGCGCCCAGGGTGCCGCCGGCCAGGTTGAACACGGCCATCAGCGACGCAAGTTGCCACAGCACCGTGCCCTGCCAGGCGAACATCGCGAGCGCTCCGGCGTTGGTGCAGCAGTTGACGATCTTGGCGGTGGCCGAGGCCGTCACCAGGTCGAGGTGGAGCACAGCGGTGAGCGTGAGCACGAGGAACGTGCCGGTGCCGGGGCCGATCAGCCCGTCGTAGAAGCCGATGCCGAGACCGGCCAGGCCGATGGCGGCGAGGATGCGGCGGCGGGAGGCGGGCCCGGCCGCCGGTGCGGTACCGAACGCGGGCTTCAGGATCACGAAGGCCGCGACGCCCAGCAGCACGACCATGATGACCGGCTTCAGCACCTCCGTGCTCATCCCGGCCGCGAAGAACGCGCCACCCATCGACCCGGCGACGGCGGCGAGACCGATACGGACCGCCGTCCACACATCCACGGGCGCTTTGCGCACATACGTCACCGCCGCGCCCGTGGTGCCGACGATCGCGACCGCCTTGTTCGTGCCCAGCGCGTACGCGGCCGGGGTACTGCCCGGCAGACCCAGCAGCAGAGCGGGAAGCAGCAGCAGCCCGCCGCCGCCCACCACGGCGTCGACCCATCCGGCCGCGCCCGCGGCGAGGCAGAGCACGAGCATGGTCGTCAGGGATATGTCGGGCATGATCGCGACCCTAGGCACGCTATACATGGGCCGTCCATCGAATACGACGAGACTTGAGGGCCATCTGAGGTTGGGACGACCGAACATGGCCGTGACCAGGACATCAGGGCTTCCCCGAGCGACCCGCGCCCGCCCCGCACCGGACCCCCAGGCCCAAACCCTCACACCCGCCCCCGGCCCCTGCTGAGCGCAGCGTTCCTCTCGGGAAACAGAGGGGATGCCGACGGGTAACACCCACGACGCACGCTCAAGGCATGACCTCGAAAACGCGTGTGGTGGTGATCGGCGCCGGCCCCGCGGGCGCACGGCTCGCCCAGCGGCTGGGCCCCGACGCCCTGCTCATCGGCGAGGAGGAGCACGCCCCGTACAACCGCCTGCTGCTCGCCGAGGTGCTGGCGGGCAGGTACGCGCCCGAGATCATCGCGCTTCCCGCCCCGTCGAGCGCCCAGCTGCATGCCCGCGTCGTCCGCGTGGACCGCGAGGACCGGCTGGTGCACTGCGACGACGGCAGCGTGATCGCATACGAGACGCTGGTCCTGGCGACCGGCTCCAACCCGGTGCTTCCTGCGCTGCGCGGCCTGTTCGAGCCGGGCGCCCGCGACCTCCCGAGGGGCGTGCACGCGTTCCGCACGATGGACGACTGCCTCGCGCTCTCCGCGGCGGTACGCGAAGGGACGCGCGCCGTCGTGATCGGCGGCGGCCTCCTCGGGGTCTCCGCAGCGCGGGCGCTCGCCGAGCGCGGCGTCCAGGTGGTCATGGCCCAGCAGGGCGAGCGCCTGATGGAGCGCCAGCTCGACGCCAAGGCATCGGAGCTGGTGCACCGCCACCTCACCGGAATGGGCGTGGAGATCCACACCGAGTGCCGCGTGCGCGGCCTCCACTGCGCCGACGGCGCGGTGCAGTCCGTGGAGCTCGCCGACCACTACCGGCTCGCGGCCGACCTGGTCGTCCTCGCCTGTGGCGTCCGTCCGCGCACCGGTCTCGCCGTCGCGGCGGGCCTCGAGGTGCGCAAGGGCATCGTCGTCGACGACGAGCTGCGCACCTCCGACCCGCACATCAGGGCCATCGGCGACTGCGCCGAGCACGACGGTCACGTATACGGCCTGGCCGCACCGGCCCTCGACCAGGCCGACCACCTGGCGGCGCTCCTCACCTCTGACGCCGCACCCCGCTACACCGGCACCCGCGCCCTGACCCGGCTCACCCTCGCCGAACAGGGCACGGGCCCACTGGACGTCGCCGCCTTCGGGGAGACCGAAGCCCTGCCCGGCGACGACGTCGTGCAGCTCACCGACTCGACCCGCCGCACGTACCGCAAGGTCGTCGTCCGCGGGAACCGGCTGGTCGGCGGGGTGCTTCTCGGCGAGCTCCGCAGTGTCGGGGCGCTCGCCAGCGCCTGGGAGAGCGACGAACCGCTCACGGAGTCCCCGTCGGCTCCGCTGCTCCACCTGCTCACCAATGATGGAGGCTTCTGAGATGTCCACGTCCACCCCCACGATCGTGGTCGTCGGCCACGGGATGGTCGGCCAGCGGTTCCTGGAGGCCCTCGCGGACAAGGGAGTCACCGAGCGGTCCCGCGTCGTGGTGCTCTGCGAGGAGCCGCGCCCCGCGTACGACCGCGTCCAGCTGACCTCGTACTTCTCCGGCCGGACGCCCGAGGAGCTGTCGCTCACGCCCGACGGCTTCATGGAGCAGCACGGCATCGAGCTGCGCGTCGGCGACCCGGCCGAGCACATCGACCGGGACAGCCGGACCGTGACGGCCCGCTCCGGGTTCACCGTCACCTACGACCACCTCGTGCTCGCCACCGGCTCGTACCCGTTCGTGCCGCCGGTGCCCGGCAAGGACGCCGACGGCTGTTTCGTGTACCGCACGATCGAGGACCTGTTCGCGATCGAGGAGTACGCGAAGAACCACGCCACGACCGGCGCGGTCGTCGGCGGCGGTCTGCTGGGCCTCGAGGCCGCGGGCGCGCTGAAGGGCCTCGGGCTCGACACGCACATCGTGGAGTTCGCGCCGCGCCTGATGCCGGTGCAGGTCGACGACGCGGGCGGCGCCGCCCTGCTGCGCACCATCACGGACATGGGCCTGACCGTGCACACCGGCACCGGCACCCAGGAGGTCGTCGCGAACGACTCCGGTGCGGTCACCGGGATGAAGCTGTCGGACGGCTCCGAGCTGGCCACCGACATGGTGGTGTTCTCGGCGGGTGTGCGCCCCCGCGACCAGCTCGCCCGCGACTGCGGCCTGACGGTCGGCGAGCGCGGCGGCATCACGGTGGACGAGCAGTGCCGCACCAGCGACCCGCAGGTGTTCGCGATCGGCGAGTGCGCGCAGGCCGTGGACGGCCGCGTGTACGGCCTGGTCGCGCCGGGCTACGAGATGGCGGAGACAGCGGCCACCGCGATCGCGGACGACTCCCCGACCGCTTCCTTCACCGGTGCCGACATGTCGACGAAGCTGAAGCTCCTCGGCGTGGACGTGGCGTCCTTCGGCGACGCGCACGGCACGGCCGAGGGCTGCCTGGACGTCGTCTACTCGGACTCGCGTTCCGGCGTGTACAAGAAGCTGGTCATCGGCCGGGACGGGGAGCTGCTCGGCGGCATCCTCGTCGGCGACGCGGAGAACTACGGCACGCTGCGCCCGCTCACCGGCTCCATCCCGCCGGTCGCGCCCGAGCAGCTGGTCCTCCCGGCGGGCGCGGGGGGCCCGGTGCAGCTCGGCCCGTCGGCACTGCCGGACTCGGCCGTCATCTGCTCCTGCCACAACGTCACCAAGGGCACGATCCGCGGCGCCGTCACGGACCACCAGTGCACGACCGTGCCCGAGGTGAAGAAGTGCACCAAGGCCGGTACGGGCTGCGGTTCCTGCGTGAAGGTGCTCGGCCAGCTGGTCACGGCCGAGCTGGAGGCCTCGGGCGTCGAGGTCGACAAGGGCCTGTGCGGCTGCTTCGGTCAGACCCGCCAGGAGCTGTACGAGATCGTCTTCGCCCTGCGGATCACCTCGTACCAGGACCTCCTCGACCGGTACGGCCGGGAGGGTGCGCGCGGCGGCGACGGCTGCGAGATCTGCAAGCCAGCGGTCGGCTCGATCATCGCCTCGCTCGCGCCGACGCTGGGCGCCAGCGGGTACGTCCTGGACGGCGAGCAGGCATCGCTGCAGGACACCAACGACCACTTCCTGGCCAACCTGCAGAAGAACGGCTCGTACTCGATCGTGCCGCGCATCCCCGGCGGTGAGATCACCCCGGAGAAGCTGATCGTGATCGGCGAGGTGGCCCGCGACTTCGGCCTCTACACGAAGATCACGGGCGGTCAGCGCATCGACATGTTCGGCGCGCGCGTCGAGCAGCTGCCGATGATCTGGGCGCGGCTGGTGGACGCGGGCTTCGAGTCCGGGCACGCGTACGGCAAGGCGCTGCGCACGGTGAAGTCCTGCGTGGGCCAGACCTGGTGCCGCTACGGCGTGCAGGACTCGGTCCGCATGGCCATCGACCTGGAGCTGCGCTACCGGGGCCTGCGCTCCCCGCACAAGCTCAAGTCGGCGGTCTCCGGCTGCCAGCGCGAGTGCGCGGAGGCCCAGTCCAAGGACTTCGGCGTGATCGCCACGGCCAACGGCTGGAACCTGTACGTGGCGGGCAACGGCGGCGCGACCCCGCGCCACGCGGACCTGCTGGCCCAGGACCTGTCCGACGCCGAGCTGATCCGGCTGATCGACCGCTTCCTGATGTTCTACATCCGTACGGCCGACCGTCTTGAGCGCACCTCGACCTGGCTGGAGCGCATCGAGGGCGGCCTCGAGCACGTGCGTGACGTCGTCGTCCACGACTCGCTCGGCATCTGCGACGAGCTCGAGAAGCTGATGGCCGACCATGTCGCGAACTACCGCGACGAGTGGGCCGAGACCATCAACGACCCGGAGAAGCTGTCCCGCTTCGTCTCGTTCGTGAACGCGCCCGACACCCCCGACCCGACGGTCAGCTTCGTCCCGGAGCGCGACCAGATCAAGCCGGATCTGCCGCTGCTGACGATCGGCACCCGACCCCTGGAAGGAACCGCCACCCGATGACGCTCGCCCCGGAAACCACAGATCTGAAGGTGCAGCTGCTCCTCGACGGGACCGGTGACTGGTTCACGGTCTGCGATCTGGCGCTGCTGACACCCGGCCGCGGTGTCGCGGCCCTGCTGCCGGACGGCCGGCAGGCCGCGATCTTCCTCGACCGGTCCGGTCGCCTGTACGCGATCGACAACCGTGACCCGTTCACGGGCGCCGCGGTCCTCTCACGGGGCCTGATCGGCTCGGCGCAGGGGCGCCCGTTCGTCGCCTCGCCGCTGCTGAAGCAGCGCTTCGACCTGGAGTCCGGGAAGTGCCTGGACGACGACGAGGTCGCTGTGACGGCGTACGAGGTGCGGAGCGCGGGCGTCGCGGTCTGAGCACGGACGATCGGGTGACGGCTCCGCGGTTCCGCTGCGGGGCCGTCACTCGTTGAGCGCTCGGCTGCGGGGCCGTCGCTCGTTGAGCGTCTGCCACGGGGCCGTCACTGGTAGAGCATTCGGCTGCGAGGCGGCCGTCGCTCCTTGAGCCCTCCGCGCGGAGTCGTCACGCCTTGAGCGCGTCGTACGTGACGCCCGTCAGCTCCTCCGACGCCGCCCACAGTCGCTCGCCCGCCGTGTCGTTCAGTGTCCACGGTGCCCGCCAGGATGGCGCGGGCGCGCCGCGCCAGCCCTGGAAACGGGGACCGGTGAAGGAGTCCGGTGCGACGCCCGGTGCCGTGGCCGCGTACAGCGTGGGCAGCGCACCGGCCTCCGCCGACTGCGCGAAGACCCGGTTGCCGAACTCCACCACCCGCTCGACCGCCTTGCGGCCCTCCATCCTCGGCCCGGCGGTCTGCAGGTTCGTGGATGCGTAGCCGGGGTGCGCGGCGGCCGCGACGACGCCGGAGCCGATGGCGGCGAGCCGCCGGGACAGCTCGTGGACGAAGAGCAGATTCGCGGTCTTGGAGCGGGCGTAGGCGATCCAGCGCCGGTAGCCGCGCTCGCTGTTCAGGTCGTTGATGTCGATGTTGGCGAACGCGTGGGCGCTGCTGGAGACGGTGACGATCCGGGCCTCGGGGGCGGCCAGAAGCCGGGGCAGCAGAAGTCCGGTGAGCGCGAAGTGGCCGAGGTGGTTGACGCCGAACTGCGTCTCGAAGCCGTCCGCCGTCCGGCCGTACGGCAGGGCCATCACGCCCGCGTTGTTGATCAGCAGATCGAGCCGGCCGTGGTCGCGGTCGTAGGCGGCCGCGAACTCCCGTACGGAGTCCAGCGAGCCGAGATCGAGCGGGACGAACTGCACGTCCGCGTCCCGGACTTCCGCCCGGATCCGGTCCGATGCCTCGATGCCGCGCGTCTCGCTGCGGCAGGCGAGGAGCACCCTGGCGCCGCGACGGGCCAGTTCACGTGCCGTGACGTATCCGATGCCGCTGTTGGCACCGGTGACCACGGCGACACGTCCGCCCTGGTCCGGGATGTCGCTCGCGTTCCAGCCCGTCATGAGGGAGCTCCCTTGTGGCGATGGTGGGTCACTTCACCGTACGACGGCGGGGCGATCACTTCTCGGCCATCCGATGCCAGGACGCCGTCATGAGTTGTCCATGGCCCGTCAACTCGGCGCGTCTAGGGTCCATGACCGGCCCCCCACGCTCGACCCCGGCGCCGCCCGGTGCCGGGGCGGTCACGGCACCCCCTGGAGCGAGAGTGGAACGTCGTACCTTCCTGCGCGGAGCAGTCATCGGCACCTCGGCCGCCGCCTTCGGCGGCACGCTCATGCACGGCGCCGCCTACGCGGCCCCGGCCCAGAAGGGCCCCGGCCCGTACGGGGCGCTGGGCGCGGCCGACGCCAACGGGATCCAGCTGCCCAGCGGCTTCACCAGCAGAGTCATCGCCCGGTCCGGACAGGCCGTCTCCGGCACCTCGTACACATGGCACAACGCCCCTGACGGCGGCGCCTGCTTCGCCGACGGCACCGGCTGGATCTACGTCTCCAACTCGGAGACCACCCCCGGTGGCGCCGGCTCGATCTCGTTCAACTCCTCGGGCGCCATCATCGGAGCCCGCCGCATCCTGTCGAACACCCGCAACAACTGCGCGGGCGGCGCCACCCCGTGGGGCACCTGGCTGTCCTGCGAGGAGGTGTCCCTCGGCTACGTCTACGAAACCGACCCGAAGGGCGTGAACGCCGCGGTCCGCCGCGACGCGATGGGCAAGTTCAAGCACGAGGCCGCCGCCGCCGACCCGGTCCGCAAGGTCATCTACCTGACCGAGGACGAGGGCACCGGCTGCTTCTACCGCTTCATCCCGACCACCTGGGGCAACCTGTCCTCCGGCACCCTGCAGGTCCTCGTGGCCGGCACCGCCACCTCCGGCAGCTTCACCTGGGCGACCGTGCCGGACCCGGACGGCGCCCCGACCGTGACCCGCAGCCAGGTCTCGAGCGCCAAGAAGTTCAACGGCGGCGAGGGCTGCCACTACGCCAACGACACCGTCTGGTTCACCACCAAGGGCGACAACCGCGTCTGGCAGCTCAACCTGCTGAACAGCACCTACGAGCTGGCCTACGACGACTCCCTGGTCAGCGGTGGCGGCGCCCCCCTGACCGGCGTCGACAACGTCACCGGCTCCTCCTCCGGCGACCTGTTCGTCGCCGAGGACGGCGGCAACATGGAGATCTGCATCATCACGCCGGACGACATCGTCGCTCCGTTCCTGCGGATCACCGGCCAGTCGAGCTCGGAGATCACCGGCCCGGCCTTCTCCCCCGACGGCAAGCGCCTGTACTTCTCGTCGCAGCGCGGCACGACGGGCAGCTCGTCCGGCGGCATCACGTACGAGGTGACGGGACCGTTCCGCTCCTGACCTGCTCGGCGTGGGCGGCGCCCGTGGCGTACGGGTGCCGCCCCTCGCCGTCCGGCCGGAGCAAGGCGTCCGGCCCGGGCGAGGCGTCGGGCCGGTGCGGGGCATCGGGCCGGTGCGGGGCATCGGGCCGGTGCGGGGCGTCGGGCCGGTGCGCGGCGTCCCGCCCTTGCGCAGCTTCCGGCAGCAGCAGTTCCACCGCCGCCCCGCGCCGCCGCTGCCGCTCCGCCCACTCCTCCACCTCCGCCCGGCTGGCCAGATCCAGATGGGTGACGCCCGTCAGATCCATCTGGACCCGCTCGCGCCCCGCCAGGGACTCCAGCGTGGCCGTCAGCTGCGGCAGCCGCAGGAACGTGGCGTTGCCGCTCATCACCAGCAGCGCGCTGTCGCCCTCCACGGTCGTCTCCGCGGTGAGCCGGGACATGCGCACGGCGGCCAGCAACACCGCCACCGCCAGGCCCACCAGGACGCCCTCCAGCAGATTGGCGACGACGATGGCGACCGTGGTGACCGCCATGACCACGCCCTCGCCGCGGTCCTTGCGCCACATGCGCGGGAACTGGCCGGGGTCCAGCAGCTTCCAGCCGCTGTGTACGAGGATTCCCGCGAGCACGCACACGGGGACCAGTCCGAGCACTCCCGGCAGCAGCAGTCCGAAGCCGAGCAGCCAGCCGCCGTGCAGGATGCGGGAGAGCTTGGTCCTCGCCCCGGCCTGGACGTTGGCGGAGCTGCGCGCGATGACCGCGGTCAGCGGCAGCGCGCCGGCGAGCCCGGCGAGCGTGTTGCCGACGCCCTGGGACAGCAGTTCGGGGTTGTAGCGGGTACGCGGCCCGGTGTGCATCCGGTCGACCGCCGCCGCGCTGAACAGGCTCTCGGCGGAGGCGATGACGGTGAAGGTGACGACCACACCGAGCACCGCGGGGTCGGCGAGGCCCGCCAACTGCTCGGCTCCGGGGAGACGTACGGCATCGCCGAGACTGCCGAAGACGACCTTCTTGACCTGCACGCCCGGCAGCGAGGCGACGGCAGCCCCGAGCGCGACCGCCACCAGCGGCGCGGGCACCTTGCTCAGCGGGGCCGGGGCCTTCTTCCACACGAAGCACAGGACGACGGTGGCCCCGCCGAGAAGCAGCGCCTGCGTGGCCGCCTGGCTGGCCAGGGTGCGCGAGAGCAGGTCCGGCAGGCCCGCGGCGTTCTTCAGGGCCGAGCCGCGCTGTGCGGAGTCGACGAGCGCGTACGTCTGGCCGAGCATCAGCGGCAGCCCGATGCCGGCCAGCATGCCACCCACCACGGAGACCGAGATCGCCTGGAAGAAGCGCCCCATCCGCAGCACGCCGAGGACGATCTGCAGCACTCCGGTGGCCAGCACGATCGGGCCGAGCATCGCCAGACCGTGCGCGCCGACCGCCTCGAGTACCAGCGCGGCGAGCCCGGCCGCGGGGCCGCTGACCTGAAGGCTGCTGCCGGGCAGAAAGCCGACGACCAGGCCGCCGATGATCCCGGAGACGATGCCGAGCTCCACGGGTACGCCGGATGCGGCGGCGACGCCGATGCACAGCGGCAGGGCGACGAGGAAGACGACGAGGGAGGCAACGACGTCCGTGACGAGGGTGCCCGGGTCGGCCGGAGTCCGCGCACCGGGAGGGGCACCGGTACGGGCGCTCGTACGGATTCGGGTTCGCGTACGGCTTCGGGCAGGGCGGGCATGACGGGCCATCGGTGCTCCTGGAGCGGGGTGTGGGGTGTGGGGGTGTGAGGGTGAAGGCGAGGTCAGGAACCGCTGAGCGGGCCTGGGTGCGGGCCACCGGGCGCACCTGGGTGCGGGCCACCGTGCGGCGGGCCTTCGAGCGGGTCGCCGCTCAAGGGGCTCTGGTACCGGGCTCCGAGCGGCTTCCGCGGGGGCAGGGGCGGCCGGAAGGCACCATCCGCGGCCAGCTCCTCCACCTCTCCGGTGTCGATCCGGTAGAACCAGCCGTGCAGCCGCAGTTCACCGGCGGCGACGCGGTCCCGTACGAGCGGATAGCCGTACAGAGAGGCGAGTTGGGCGGTGACGTGACGGCGTACGGCCTCCGTCAGGGCGGGGTCGCCGGGCGCGCCCTCGATCACGGGCGCGAGCGCGGGCCTGGCCAGCTCCAGCCAGCCGCCTACCTCCGGCAGTCCGCTCAGATCGGCCCCGCGCACCAGCGCGTCGACGGCACCGCAGTGCGAGTGACCGCAGACGACGATGTCGCCGACGCCCAGCACATCCAGCGCGTAGCTGATGGTGGCGGCCTCCGAGGAGATCAGCCGCCGCTCGTACGGGGGCACGATGTGGCCCGCGGTACGCAGTTCGAAGAGCTCGCCGGGGCCTGCCCCTGTGATGTGGGACGGGAGGACCCGTGAGTCGGAGCAGGTGATGAAGAGGACCTCCGGCCACTGGCCCTCGGCGAGCCTGCGATATTTGTCACTCTCGGCACTGATCCTGCGCTTGAACGCACGTGCGTTGTCCAGCAGTCGCTGCACGGCAACGCTCCTTCCGGGATCGGGTGGCAGGACGCTAACCAGCGCCGATGCCGCCTCGACCGGCTTCTGGCGGAGCGCTTTCGCCCTCCTTTCGCCTTGCTTCCCGACCCCTAACCAAGGCTTTACGGAAAGCAGTTGAGGTGTCAGAGGCCTGAGGTACCTTCCGGGGCATGCGAGTTCTGTTGGTGGAGGACGACGACACGATCGCCGAGCCACTGGCCGACGGGCTCCGCCGGTACGGCTTCACGGTCGAGCGGAGCAGCACGGGCGCGGCCGCGCTCGGCATGCCACCGGGCGACATCGTGCTGCTGGACCTGGGACTGCCCGACATGGACGGCATCGACGTGTGCCGCATGCTCCGGCAGGTCTCTCAGGTGCCGATCATCATGCTCACCGCACGCGGCGCGGAGGCCGACCGTGTGGTGGGCCTGGAACTGGGCGCGGACGACTACATCGCCAAGCCGTTCAGCATCCGCGAGCTGATCGCCCGGATGCGGGCGGTGGCGCGGCGCTTCCACGCCGTTCCCGAGCTCGTAGCGGAGGATCCGGCCGGGGACGCCGGAACGCGGATCGCCGGGGCGGGGACCGCCGGCCCTCTGCACACCGGCCCCCTGCACAGAGGCCGCCTGCGCACCGGCCCTCTGCACACCGGTCCCCTGGGCACCGGACCCGTGCACGCCGGCCCCCTGCACACCGGAGCCCAGCAGGCCGGAGCCCAGGCAGGCCGACCCCAGCAGTTCCGAGGCCCGAGCGGCCGACCCCAGATCATCGGCGCCCTCAGCATCGACCGCCGCACCCGCCAGGTCCTGGTGGACGGGCGGAGAGTCGACCTGACCCCGAAGGAGTTCGACCTGCTGGCCGTACTCGCACAGGACCCCGGCGCCGTGTACGAACGCGGGCACCTGCTCGAAACGGCTTGGACCGAGCGCTTCTTCGGCCCCACCAGGACCCTGGACGTCCATGTCGCCGCGCTGCGCCGCAAACTCGGCGACCCCGGCTCGATCGAAACCGTCCGGGGCGTGGGCTTCCGCCTGCGCGCCCCCGGCGGCGGCTGAGCCCCGACCGCGGGAATCGGCGCCTGACATGACGTACCGGCTGCTGCGGAGCTATCTCACGCTCGCCGCCCTGGTCCTCGTCGCGCTCGTATGGCCGCTCGGCCACTTCTACATCCGGTCGGAGCAGACCCGGGCGATCGCCTCCCTCGAGCACGACGCCGAGGCCCTCGCCGCCTTCGCCGACCATCTCATCGAAACGGACGCCACGGACCGGCTGCCGCGGCTGGCCCGCGAGAACGCCGCCAGAACCGGCGGCCGGGTGGTCGTGGTCGACAGCACCGGCCGCCTGTTCGCGGCATGGCCGCCCCTGGAGCCGCGCGAGGCGGCGGGACTGTCCGCCCGCCCCGAGATCGCGACGGCCCTGCGCGGCGGTTCGCGCGCCGGAGTACGCCGTGAGCGCTCCCGCCGCGGTGAACTGGTCCACCTCGCGGTGCCGACCCGGCAGGGACCGGCCGTCCGGGGCGCGGTGCGGCTCACCGTGCCGGGCCCGTCGGTGGACGGGAACAGCGGCCGGGTGTGGGGGTTCCTGGCCCTTGTGGGCGCCGCCGTGCTGGCGCTGGCAGCCGTGGCCGCCGTCGCCCTGGCCCGCTGGATCGGGCGGCCGGTGCGGTATCTGGAGGAGACCGCGGCCCGGATCGCGGCCGGCGGCGACCTCGTCGTCCCGGAGCGCACCGTCTCCGGACCGCCCGAATTGCGCCGCCTCACCGAGACCCTGCGCACCACGGCCCGCCGACTGCAGTATCTGCTCACGGCCCAGGGCGCCTTCGCGGGCGAGGCGTCGCACCAGCTCAGGACCCCTCTGGCGGCGCTCAGACTGCGCCTGGAGAACCTGGAGCGGGACGTCGCCCCGCGCTCCCGCCCCGACTGGGAGGCCGCGCTGACCGAGACCGACCGACTGGCCCGCACGACGGAGACCCTGCTGGCGATGGCCCGGCTCGACGAGGCGTCACTGGAGCCCGAACCCCTCGATCTGGACGCGGCGGTGGCCCGACACGTCCGGACGTGGGCGCCGCTGGCGGCGGAGTCCGGGGTACGCCTGACGGCGAGCGGCGGGCCGGTCGGCCGGGTGTGGGCGGTACCCGGAGGCGTCGAGCAGATCCTCGACAACCTGCTGGCCAACGCGGTGCGGGCGGCTCCCCCGGGCAGCACCGTCGTCGTGCACCGGCTGGCCCGGCGGCCCCGCCGCGGACTGCCGCCGATCGTGGAGCTGCACGTCGTCGACCAGGGCCCCGGCCTCGACGCCGCCCAACGCGAACGAGCCTTCGACCGCTTCTGGCGCGCGCCGGACGCCCCGAAGGGCGGCACGGGCCTGGGCCTCCCCCTGGTACGCCAACTGGCCCGCGCAAGCGGCGGAGAGGCCCTCCTCCTACCCGCCCCGGGCACGGGCCTGGACGCGACGGTCGTACTGCGCCCTGTCACCGAGTCCGTGAACGGCGGCCACAGCGGGGGCAGCACCGCCGGCGGGCAGTCAGGTGCGTCCGCGCGAGTGTCGGCGGCCGATGTCCTGGACTGGCCGGGAGCGGTCTGAGTGAGAGCGGCACGCGCCCCGACAGCAGCGGCATGCCCCGGCACCAGCGGCACGCCCGGCACCAGCGGCACGTCACGCCAAAAAAAGGGGCGGCACCCCCGCACAGGGTGCCGCCCCTCCTGGTGCACCGGAGCCTTCGTGAGTCGGTGAGGGTCGGGGACCGACAGTGGCTCCGGGGATCAGGGTGGTCGGCAACCGTCGCCGACCACCGGTGAATCAGCGGTTGTCGCTGCCCTTCGCCGTGGACGCGGCGCGCCCCGCCTCCAGGCGCGCCACCGGGATCCGGAACGGCGAGCAGGAGACATAGTCCAGGCCCACCTCGTGGAAGAAGTGGACGGACTCCGGGTCGCCGCCGTGCTCACCGCACACGCCGAGCTTCAGGTCGGGCCGGGTCTCACGGCCGGCCTTCGCGGCGTTCCGTACGAGCGAGCCCACGCCGTCCTTGTCGATGGTCTCGAACGGCGAGACCCCGAAGATGCCCTTCTCCAGGTAGGCCGTGAAGAACGAGGCCTCGACGTCGTCGCGGCTGAAGCCCCAGACGGTCTGCGTCAGGTCGTTCGTGCCGAACGAGAAGAACTCCGCCGCCTCGGCGATCTGACCGGCCGTGAGCGCGGCGCGCGGCAGCTCGATCATCGTGCCGAGCGCGAGCTTCAGCTCGACGCCGGTCGCCTCCTGGACCTCGGCGATGACCTGCTCGGCCTCGTCGCGGACGATCTCCAGCTCCTGGACGGTGCCGACGAGGGGGATCATGATCTCGGCACGCGGGTCGCCCTTGGCGTTCTTCCGCTCGGCCGCGGCCTCGGCGATCGCCCGTACCTGCATGGTGAACAGGCCGGGGATGACGAGCCCGAGGCGTACGCCGCGCAGGCCCAGCATCGGGTTCTGCTCGTGCAGCCGATGGACGGCCTGCAGCAGCCGCAGGTCGTTCTCGTTGGCGTCCTTGCGGGACTCGGCGAGGGCGACGCGGACCGACAGCTCGGTGATGTCCGGCAGGAACTCGTGCAGCGGCGGGTCCAGGAGGCGGACGGTGACGGGCAGCCCGTCCATCGCCTCGAAGAGCTCGACGAAGTCCTGCCGCTGGAGCGGGAGGAGGGCCTTGAGCGAGTCCTCGCGCTCCTCGTCGGTGTCGGCGAGGATGAGCCGCTCGACGTACTCGCGCCGCTCGCCGAGGAACATGTGCTCGGTGCGGCACAGGCCGATGCCCTGGGCGCCGAAGCGCCGCGCCCGCAGGGCGTCCTCGGCGTTGTCGGCATTGGCGCGCACGCGCAGCCGGCGCACCCGGTCCGCGTACGCCATGATCCGGTGTACCGCGGCGACCAGTTCGTCGGCGTCGTCGGCGCCCGCGTGCATGCGGCCCTCGAAGTACTCGACGACCGGGGACGGGACGACGGGCACCTCGCCGAGGTAGACCTTGCCGGTCGAGCCGTCGATGGAGACGACGTCGCCCTCTTCGATCACCGTGCCGTCGGCGGTGGTCATCCGGCGCCGCTTGGTGTCGACCTCGAGCTCCTCGGCGCCGCAGACACAGGTCTTGCCCATGCCGCGCGCGACGACGGCGGCGTGCGAGGTCTTGCCGCCGCGGGAGGTCAGGATGCCCTCGGCCGCGATCATGCCGTCGAGGTCGTCGGGGTTGGTCTCGCGGCGGATGAGGATGACCTTCTCGCCGGACCGCGACCATTTGACGGCCGTGTACGAGTCGAAGACGGCCTTGCCGACCGCCGCGCCCGGCGACGCCGCGATGCCGCGGCCGATCTTCTCGACCTTCGCGGCCTCGTCGAAGCGCGGGAACATCAGCTGCGCGAGCTGCGCGCCGTTGACGCGCTGCAGCGCCTCGGCCTCGTCGATGAGGCCCTGGTCGACGAGCTGGGTCGCGATCCGGAAGGCCGCGGCCGCGGTGCGCTTGCCGACGCGGGTCTGCAGCATCCACAGCTGGCCGCGCTCGATGGTGAACTCGATGTCGCAGAGATCCTTGTAGTGGTTCTCGAGGGTCTCCATGATCTGCATGAGCTGGTCGTACGACTTCTTGTCGATCTGCTCCAGCTCGGCGAGCGGCACGGTGTTGCGGATACCCGCGACGACGTCCTCGCCCTGGGCGTTCTGCAGGTAGTCGCCGTACACGCCCTGGTGGCCGCTGGCCGGGTCGCGCGTGAAGGCGACGCCGGTGCCGGAGTCGGGGCCGAGGTTGCCGAAGACCATCGAACAGACGTTGACGGCGGTGCCGAGGTCGTGCGGGATGCGCTCCTGGCGGCGGTAGAGCTTGGCGCGGTCGGTGTTCCACGAGTCGAAGACCGCGTGGATGGCGAGGTCCATCTGCTCGCGCGGATCCTGCGGGAAGTCGCGCCCGGCCTGGGTCTTGACGATCCTCTTGAACTTCGTGACCAGCTTCTTCAGGTCGGCCGCGTCGAGCTCGGTGTCGACCGTGACCTTCTTGGTCTTCTTGGCCTTCTCGAGCTCCTCCTCGAAGAGTTCGCCGTCGACGCCGAGGACGGTCTTGCCGAACATCTGGATGAGGCGGCGGTACGAGTCCCAGGCGAAGCGCTCGTCGCCGGCCTGCGCGGCGAGGCCGGTCACGGACTTGTCGGAGAGCCCGATGTTGAGGACGGTGTCCATCATGCCGGGCATGGAGAACTTGGCGCCCGAGCGGACGGAGACGAGCAGCGGGTTGTCGGCCTGGCCGAGCTTCTTACCCATCTTCTGCTCGAGGGCGTCGAGGTGCGCACTCACCTCGTCACGGAGTGCCGCCGGCTCTTCGCCGCTGTCGAGGTAGACCTTGCACGCCTCGGTGGTGATGGTGAAGCCCGGAGGGACGGGCAGGCCGAGGTTGGTCATCTCGGCGAGGTTGGCGCCCTTGCCGCCGAGCAGATCCTTGAGGTCCTTGTTGCCCTCGGTGAAGTCGTAAACGAACTTCACGCCCTCAGCTACGTGGGGATCTTTGTTTTCCGACACGGGACTCGACTCCTCGAGGACGCGGTGGCTGCCCTGACGGCGAGGAACATACCCAGATCGAAGGCACCTCGGTACGTCCACTTGCGCGTCATACGGCTGTAACCACCCGTCCGCCAGCAGATCGAAAGTGATGGGGCGGTTTCAGAATGATTGCGGATGTTTTTAGATCTTGAAGGAATCAACGCCCGTAGACGCCCTATTGCGCTCATGTGAGCGCCTCAAATCACACATGCTTCCACTTCTTGAATCCACGGAGGGTGGCACTCAGTGCCACCCCTTGGAGAAGTGCAGCCTCCCAAGATCCGCTCATCTGAGCGCACCAGCTATCAAGGGTGGCGAGAATCACGCTACAGACAGGGACCGGATTTCACTATCCGGACGGGCTTCCGGCGCACGGTGGGCGGTCTCGGTACGCACGGTGGACGGTCTCGGTACGCGGCCTCCACGCGGGCCGGGCGTCGCCGAAGCCGTCACAGGCCCATGGCCAGCAACCGCTCCTCGACCCGCTCCGGCGCGTACAGATGTTCCACGACCAGCGCCCCCGCCCCGACGAGCCCCGCGCGCTCGCCGAGCCGCGAGGTGACCACGTCCAGACGGGCCGTCGAGCGCGGCAGCGCACGCTGGTACAGCAGTTCACGCACCCCCGTCAGGAACGGCGTGCCGGCCAGATCCCCCGCGATCATCAGTACCCCGGGGTTGAGCAGCGTGACCACGGTGGCCAGCACCTCGCCGACCCGGCGCCCCGCCTCACGCGCCAGCCGCACCGCCTCAGGGTGACCGGCCGCCAGCAGCGCGCGCACGTCCGAGCCGGACGCCGCGGGCACGCCCGTCTCGGTCAGCCGCTGGGCGACGGCGCGCCCGCTGGCCACCGCCGCCAGGCAGCCGTACGAGCCGCACTTGCACAGCGCGTCCGCGCCCTCCGGAACCCGGATGTGCCCGATGTCCCCGGCGCCCCCGTCGATGCCCCGGTAGATCGCGCCGTCGACGACAACGCCCGCGCCGATACCCGTGGAGACCTTGACAAGTGCGAAGCTCAAGCAGTCCGGGTACCCGGTGCGCTGTTCGCCATACGCCATGAGGTTCGCGTCGTTGTCGACGAGCACCGGCACGTCCGCCGGGCCGCCCGCGTGCTCAGCGAAGGCGCGGCGCACCCGGCCCCGTATGTCGTAGCCGTCCCAGCCCGGCATGATCGGCGGCTGTACGACGCGGCCGGTGTCGCTGTCCACCGGTCCCGGCACGGCGAGGCCTATGCCGCAGACGTGGTCGGCGTGGGTGCCGGTCTGCTTCAGCAAGTCGGCGAACCAGCCGCCGAGTTCCGCGAGGACGGGTTCCGGGCCCTCCTCGACGAGCAGCGGGCCCGTGTGCTCGGCGAGCAGGTCACCGGTGAGGGTGAGAAGAGCCACGCGCGCGTGACGGGTGTCGAGGTCCGCGGCGAGCACCACCGCGTGGGAGTCGTCGAACTCGAGCCGTATGGAGGGGCGCCCGCCGAGTGGCGAGGCTGACTTGTCGAGGGGGCCGCCCTCGCCCTCGCGCAGCCAGCCCGCCCTGAAGAGCCGGTCGAGCCGCTGGCCGACCGTGGCCCGGGACAGTCCGGTCACCTGCTGCAGCGCACCGCGCGTCGTCGCGCGTCCACTGCGCACCAGATGCAGCAGCTCTCCGGCACTCGCCTGGCCCCCGGCCATGTTTCCTCCCTCTGAACCCTCTTGCGTTGGGCAACTCCACATTACATATTGGGTTTTGCGTGTTAAATAGACGTAACCCTACGGTACCCATTGCCGAACTGGTCGGCCGGACGTCTTCGGGGAGACATGCGTGGACCGCACAACCCAGCTCACCGCCCGTCGCAGAGGGCACGGAAGAACCGTGCGCAACGCCGCCTCACCCCCTGTTTCCGGCCATGGTGAGATCACGCATACCGGAGCGATTGGATTCAATCCATCGGACTCCGCGCGGTCACTGCACCTCAGCGCCGCCCGGGTCCTGGGTGCCAACTGGACCGGAACGTCCACCGTGCCCTCGCGTGGCCTGTATCCGCACCAGTGGTCGTGGGACTCGGCGTTCATCGCCATCGGACTGCGCCATCTGTCTCCGTACCGCGCACAGGTGGAACTGGAGACGCTCCTGGACGCCCAGTGGGACGACGGCCGGGTCCCGCACATCGTCTTCAACCCCGCCGTCCCCCTGGACGCCTACTTCCCCAGCCCGGACTTCTGGCGCTCCTCCACAGCGGGCAGCGCCGCCGGCGCCCCGCGCGCCGTACAGACGTCCGGCATAGTGCAGCCGCCGGTGCACGCCCTGGCCGCCTGGCTGGTGCACCGCGCCGACCCGGAGCTCTCCCGCGCCCGCTCGTTCCTCCCGAGGGTCTATCCCCGGCTCGCGGCCTGGCACCGCTATCTGCTGCAGCGCCGGGACCTGGGCGGCGGCGGTCTCGCGGCCGTCGTCCACCCCTGGGAGCAGGGCATGGACAACAGCCCCGCCTGGGACGCGCCCCTCGCGCGCGTGGAGCCCGCGTCTGCCCGTACGTTCCGCCGCGCCGACCTCGATCACGGCGCAGCGGAGGACCGCCCCACCGACCTGGACTACGGGCGGTATGTGCGGCTGGCGGCCGACTACCGCGACGGGCGGTACGCCGACGGGGCCGGAGAGTTCGCGGTCGAGGACCCGGCGTTCAACGCCCTGCTGATCGCCTCCGAGCACGCTCTGGCCCGGATCGCCGGCGAGCTGGGAGCGGCCGGGACCGCGCGGCACGCGCGCGCGGAGCGGCTGACCCACACCCTCGTGGAGCGGCTGTGGGACCCGGCCGAGGGGCTCTTCTTCTGCCGTGACCTGCGCGACCCCGCCACCGGTGGCCTGGGCTCGCTCGTACCGGCACGCAGTGTCGCTGGCCTGCTGCCGCTGATCCTGCCGACACTCCCCCGGCCCGTCGCCAGGGCTCTGGTACGCACCGCGCGCGGGCCCCACTTCGAGCTCGGCGGCAGCGCCCGGCTGGTGCCCAGCTACGACCTGAAGGGCCCGGCCTTCGATCCGCACCGGTACTGGCGCGGCCCGGCCTGGTTCAACACGAACTGGCTGCTTGAGCGGGGCCTTCGCCTGCACGGCGAACGCCCGCTCGCGGACGGGCTGCGCTCGGCACTGCTGACCACGGCGGCCGAATCGGACTTCGCGGAGTACGTGGATCCGTACACGGGCGAGGGGTGCGGCGCGCGCGGCTTCAGCTGGACGGCCGCGCTCACCCTCGATCTGCTGCACGGCGACGCGCGCGCCAGGAGGTTCCAGCGCGACGGGCTCGGTGAGTACGACGGGCTCGGCCGGCACGACGGGTTCCAGCAGCACGACGGCTTCGACAAGCACGACCGCTTCGACAAGCACGACCGCTTCGACAAGGACAAGGGAGGGGACCGGCGATGACGGATCGGCATCATCTGCTCGTGCACGGCGGGACGTTCGCGGCCGTGGGCCAGGGCGGCGACATCAGCGGGGTGCGCGGCAGCACCTCGCCCGACGGGCTGTTCGTGCGCGACGCCCGGCATCTCAGCCGCTGGCAGCTGACGGTCGACGGGGCGGTGCCGGACGTCCTCACTCCGGTAGCGGACGGGCCGGACGGGCTGCGCGCACCGGACGGCCGGGGCGCCGGGCAGGGGGCGGGCACGGCGCGCTGCGTGCTCGTGCCGCGCGGCGGTCGCCAGGAGCCGCCCGCGTACACGCTCTTCCGTGAACAGGCCGTCGCGGACGGTTCGTTCGTCGAGGTGCTGCGCATCGCCTCCAACCGCCCCGTCCCGGCGACGGTCCGCGTCGGGCTGACCGTCGACGCCGACTTCACCGACCAGTTCGAGCTGCGCTCGGACCACCGTACGTACGCGAAGACGGGCGCTGTCCGAAGCCGCCAGATCCTGGAAGACGGCGTCGAGTTCAGCTACCGGCGCGGGGAGTGGCGATCCTGTACCACCGTCACGTCCGAGCCGGCGCCGGACGCGGTCGAGGAGACCGGGACCGGCGCCCGGCGCCTCGTCTGGACGCTGGAGCTGGAGCCGGGCGCCACGGCCGAACTGACCCTGCGCGTCGCGGCCTGCCCGCATGGCGCCGCCGAACCGCGCGTGCCCCACTCCCCGTCCGCCGCAGCCGGTCAACTGGCCGATGCCGAGCGGGAGTTCATCGACGGCATCGCTCTCCCGGACACCTGGCCGGAGCTGGCCGCGGCCTGCGCGCGGGGCCTCTCCGACCTGGCCGTCCTGCAGGTCCCTGCGACCGGGCCCGACGGTGAGGAGCTGCGCGTACCGGCGGCGGGCGTCCCGTGGTTCCTCACGCTGCTCGGCCGCGACGCGCTGCTGACCTCGCTCTTCGCCCTCCCCTACCGCCCGCAGCTCGCCGCCGCCACGCTCCCCGCGCTGGCCGCGGTGCAGGCCACGGAGGCGTCCGCGGGCACGGTCGCCCAGCCCGGCAAGATCGTCCACGAGGTACGCCACGGCGAGCTGGCGCACTTCGGCCAGGTGCCGTACGGCCGGTACTACGGCTCGGTCGACGCGACCCCGCTGTTCCTGGTGCTTCTCGGCGCCTACGTCGAGCAGACGGGCGACGCGGCCCTGGCCCGCCGCCTCGAGCCGAACGCGCGCGCCGCGGTCGGCTGGATGCTGGACCACGGCGGGCTCACCTCGCGCGGCTACCTCGTCTACCGCGCGGACGAGGGCGGCCTCGCCAACCAGAACTGGAAGGACTCGCCGGGCGCCATCTGCTCGGCGGACGGCAGCCGCGCCACGGGGCCGGTGATGGCCGCGGGCGCCCAGGGCTATGCGTACGACGCCCTGCGCCGCACCGCGCAGCTCTCCCGCACCGTCTGGGGCGACGAGGTGTACGCGGACCTGCTGGAGCAGGCCGCCGCCGACCTGCGCGACCGCTTCCAGCGCGACTTCTGGATGGCCGACCACGACTTCCCGGCGCTCGCCCTGGACGGCGGCGGCCGGCACGTCGACGCGCTCGCCTCGGACGCGGGCCATCTGCTGTGGTCGGGCCTGCTCGACAAGGAGTACGGCAAGCTGGTCGGCCGCCGTCTGCTGGAGCCGGACTTCTTCTCCGGCTGGGGCGTCCGTACGGTCGCCGCGGGCCAGCCCGCCTACCATCCGCTGTCCTACCACCGGGGCTCGGTGTGGCCGCACGACAACGCGCTGATCGCGTTGGGCCTCGCACGGTACGGGCTGCACGACGAGGCGCGGGCGGTCGCCCACGCCCTCGTCGACGCGGCGACGGCCGACGGCCACCGCCTCCCGGAGGTCCTTGCCGGCTACGACCGGGCGACGCACCCGTCGCCGGTCCCGTATCCGCACGCGTGCGTACGGGAGTCCCGCTCGGCGGCTGCACCGTTGGCGCTGCTCACGGCGGTCGGCGGCGCGTAGACGTACGGCTCCACAGCCGCCTGTGGGCATGCGTTCCGCTCGCCCCGCTGTGGGCAGTCGTTCCTCCCCCAGTGCCTTAAGGGCCTGGGAGGTACCCCCAGGGCGGAACGGGGCACAGCTGGGCGGGCGGCGGCGCGTCAGCCCCCCGACGTGTCCAGTTCCGCCTCCTCGCCGACCCCAGCGCACTCGTACGGATCGGCCAACCACCCGTCCGGCAAAGCCACCCGGTTCTTCCCGGACGTACGCCCCCGGGGCCCATCCGCCCCCGCGGGCCACTCCTGGCCGAGGTCGAGCTCGAAGAGCCCCGCCTCGAGGTCGGCGAGCGAAGAGGCGACCGCAAGCCGCTTCCGCATCTCGGACCCGACCGAGAATCCCTTCAGGTACCAGGCCACATGCTTGCGGAAGTCGATGACACCCCGCGCCTCGTCGTTCAGCCACTCGCCGAGCAGTGTGGCGTGCCGCACCATCACGGTCGCGACCTCGCGGAGAGTCGGACGAGCAAGGTCGTCCCGCCCCTCGAACGCGGCGACGAGATCCCCGAACAGCCACGGCCGCCCCAGGCACCCGCGCCCGACGACCACCCCGTCGCACCCGGTCTCGCTCATCATCCGCACCGCGTCATCGGCGGACCAGATGTCGCCGTTGCCGAGGACGGGGATCTCCGGCACATGTTCCTTCAGCCGCGCGATGGAGTCCCAGTCGGCGGTGCCGCCGTAGTGCTGCGCGGTGGTCCGCCCGTGCAGGGCGATCGCGGTCACGCCCTCCTCGACGGCGATGCGTCCGGCGTCGAGGTAGGTGATGTGGTCGTCGTCGATGCCCTTGCGCATCTTCATCGTCACCGGCAGATCGCCGGCCCCGCCCACCGCCTCGCGCAGGATGGCCCGCAGCAGGTTCCGCTTGTACGGCAGGGCGGAACCGCCGCCCTTGCGGGTCACCTTGGGCACCGGGCAGCCGAAGTTGAGGTCGATGTGGTCGGCGAGGTCCTCTTCGACGATCATGCGGACGGCCTTGCCGACGGTCACCGGGTCCACGCCGTACAGCTGGATCGACCGCGGCTTCTCGCTCGCGTCGAAGTGGATCAGCTGCATGGTCTTCTCGTTGCGCTCGACCAACGCCCGCGTAGTGATCATCTCGCTGACGAACAGTCCCTTGCCGCCACTGAACTCCCGGCAGAGGGTGCGGAACGGCGCGTTCGTGATACCCGCCATGGGAGCGAGCACCACGGGCGGCTGCACCGTGTGCGGACCGATCGAGAGCGTGGAGGCGGCCATGGCGGATGTCGCGGACTGTGCGGTGGACGGCGTGGGCATTTCCTCATTGTCGCCCACGCGTCCCGCGTCGGCCGAAAGTTTTTAGTTAGGCGTACTACAGGAGTACCGTTTGCGTCATGCCGGAGCTCAGCCACCGCCGACGGATGCTCGTCCTGACCATCTGCTGCCTGAGCCTGCTGATGGTCAGCCTCGACAACACCGTTCTGAACGTCGCCCTGCCGGCCCTGCAGAGAGACCTCGACGCGAGCGTCTCGGGACTGCAGTGGACCATCGACGCGTACACGCTGGTGCTGGCCTCGCTGCTGATGCTCGCGGGTTCGACCGCCGACCGCATCGGCCGCCGCCAGATCTTCCAGGCCGGGCTTGTCGTCTTCACCGTCGGTTCGGCGCTCTGCTCGCTCGCGCCCAGCCTCGAACTGCTCGTCGTCTTCCGCATGGTGCAGGCGGTGGGCGGTTCGATGCTCAACCCGGTCGCCATGTCGATCATCACGAACACCTTCACCGAGCCTCGTGAGCGCGCCCGCGCCATCGGCGTCTGGGGCGGCGTCGTCGGCATAGCGATGGCGGCCGGGCCGCTGGTCGGCGGGCTTCTGGTGGAGTCGGTCGGCTGGCGCTCCATCTTCTGGATGAACGTGCCGGTCGGCGTCGCCGCGCTGCTGCTCACCGCGCGGTACGTCCCCGAGTCCCGGGCCCCGAAGCCCCGGCGCCCCGACGCGGTCGGGCAGTTGCTGGTGATCGCGCTGCTCGGCAGCCTCACGTACGCGATCATCGAGGCGCCCGCGGAGGGTCTCGCCTCCCCCCTCATCCTGACCTGCGCCGCGGTCGCGTTGTGCGCGCTGATCGGCCTGCTGATCTACGAGCCCAGGCGCACCGAACCCCTCATCGACCTGCGCTTCTTCCGCAGCGCTCCGTTCAGCGGGGCCGTCGGGATCGCGGTGAGCGCGTTCGCTGCGCTCGGCGGCTTCCTGTTCCTGTCGACGCTCTACCTCCAGAACGTACGCGGCCTGGACGCCCTCCACGCCGGTCTGTGGATGCTGCCCATGGCCGCGATGTGCTTCGTGTGCGCACCGCTGTCCGGGCGACTGGTCGGCAGCCGGGGGCCGCGGCTGTCACTACTGGTCGCGGGCGTGACGATGACGGCGAGCGGCGTTCTCTTCGCGGCCTTCGAAGCGGAGACGGCGAACTCCACGCTCCTGATCGGCTATGTCCTCTTCGGCATCGGCTTCGGCTTCGTGAACGCGCCGATCACGAACACCGCGGTCGCCGGGATGCCGCGCGCCCAGGCCGGCGTCGCCGCCGCGGTGGCCTCCACCAGTCGGCAGATCGGCGCGACGCTCGGCGTAGCGGTGATCGGCGCGGTTCTCGCCTCTGGCGTGAGCGGCTCCTCGTACCGCGACAGCTTCGTCGCCGCCGCCAGTCCCGCCTGGTGGATCATCACGGCCTGCGGCCTGGCCGTCCTGGTCGTGGGCGCCCTGACGAGCGGCGCATGGGCACGTCGTACGGCCCGGCGCACGGCGGGACGCCTGGAGACGGCAGAGATTCAGCAGGTGGCAGAGGTCCCAGACCGCGCGTAACCGACGCCCGGGCGCGTCCCGTCGGCGAGCGCCAGAGCGTGCAGCTTCTCCAGCCGCTGGCGCGACTCGGCGTCCGTCGGGGCGTACGTCACGAGGCGCGGGCCCTGCGCCGGGCCCAGCCAGAGGTCGGTGTGGTCGACGGTGAGCAGGCCGACGTCGGCGTTACGGAACTGCTTGGTCTTGCTCTGCGTCCCCACAACCTCGTGCCGCTCCCACACCTCGCGGAACTCCGGCGACTCCGCCTGCAGCCGCTTGAGCAGCATCTTCCAAGCGGGCTCGGCGAGATGCCCGGCCATCGCGGCCCGGAACTTGGCGGCCATCAGCCGCATCGTCTCGTCGGGCATCACGATCGACGCTCGCCACTCCTCGTTGGTGAACGCGAGGATCAGGCTGTTGCGGTCCTCGGGCGGGATCGCGTCGAGGTCGCACAGCAGCCGCCCGTACGTGCGGTTGTACGCGAGGATGTCGTACCGGCTGTTCTGGATGCAGGCCGGCAGCGGCTCGAGTTGCTCCAGCACCTGCCGCAGCGCCGGAGTGATCGAGGGGCAGGGCGTGCCGGGCGCGGGGTCGGCGACGCCCGCCAGCTTGAAGAGGTGGGCGCGCTCGCTGGGATCCAGCAGCAGGGTGCGGGCCAGCGCGTCGAGGACCTGGCCGGAGACCTGGATGTCGCGGGCCTGTTCGAGCCAGGTGTACCAGGTGACGCCGACCGCGGAGAGCTGCGCGACCTCCTCACGCCGCAGGCCCGGGGTGCGCCGACGACGTCCGCGCGCAAGGCCGACCTGCTCGGGCGTGATCCGCTCACGGCGGCTGCGCAGAAACGCGGCGAGCTCGTGGCGCCGGACCTCGGCCGCACCCTCCATGGCCTCCGCGGTCTCCGTGATCTCCGCGATCTCCGTGGCCGCCACCACGGACTCCCGCTTCCTCGCCTGCGGCGTCGTCGTCCGTGGCGTCATCGTCGTCATGCCTCCAGCCTGCCGAACCGCCGAGCCTGTTTCCAGGTACTCCTTCTACCAGGATAAAGAGACTCTGGTACCAGTCTGAGTTCCGGACCAGTCTGGCGTACGTGAGCGAATCCGGAACAACAACCCTGGCAAGCGCAGTCCGCAGCCCGACCGCCGCCATACCCTCACTCGGCGAACTCGGACTCTTCACCGTGCTGCTCGGTGCGGCACTCCCCCTCATCGACTTCTTCATCGTCAACGTCGCCCTGCCGACGATCGGCCACGACCTGGCCGCGAGCGAGTCGGTACTGGAGCTCGTCGTCGCCGGATACGGCGTCTCGTACGCCGTGCTGCTGGTGCTCGGCGGCCGGCTCGGCGACATGTTCGGCCGGCGCAGGCTCTTCATCGGCGGCATGGCCGCCTTCGGCCTCACCTCGCTGGCGTGCGGTCTCGCACCGGACGCCTGGACGCTGGTCCTGGCGCGGGCCGCCCAGGGTGCCGCGGCCGCGCTGATGCTGCCCCAGGTGCTGGCCACGATCCAGGCGGCGACGTCCGGGCAGCGGCGCGCACGGGCGATGAGCCTGTACGGCGCCACCGCCGGACTTTCCATGATCGCCGGGCAGATCCTCGGCGGCGTCCTGGTGTCCGCCGACATCGCGGGTTCGGGCTGGCGTTCGGTCTTCCTCGTGAACGTCCCGGTCGTGCTGGCCGGTCTTCCGCTCGCGGCACGCGTCGTACCGGAGACCCGCTCCCAGCGCCCGGAACCGGTCGACGGACCGGGCACCGTACTGCTGGCCGTGTCTCTGCTGACGCTGCTCGCGCCGCTGACCGAGGGGCGCGCGGCCGGGTGGCCGCTGTGGACCTGGGTGGCGCTGGCCGTCTTCCCGTTCTCGGCGTTCGCCTTCTACCGGGTGGAGCGCGGCGCGGAGCGCAAGGGGCGTACGCCGCTGGTGCCGCCGAGCCTGTTCGCACTGGAGTCGCTGCGGCGTGGCCTGGTGATGATCGTCCCGTTCTCGATCGGGTTCAGCGGTTTCATGTTCGTCATCGCGGTGGCGCTGCAGCAGGGCGCGCGGGTCGGGCCGGTGGCGGCGGGGCTCGCGCTGACGCCGATGGCGGTCGTCTTCTTCCTGACATCGCTGGCGGGACCGCGGCTCGTCACCCGGTACGGGACGCGTGTCGTGACCGCGGGCGGGCTCATCCAGGCCGTCGGTATCGCGCTGATCGTGCTCGCGACCTGGCGGAGCTGGCCGCACCTGGGCTTCGTGGAGCTCCTGCCGGGCGCGGCGGTGGCGGGCATGGGCCAGGCGATGCAGCTCCCGGTGCTTTTCCGGATCATCCTCTCCGAGGTCCCGGCGGCCCGCGCGGGCGTGGGCAGCGGCGTGATGATCACTACGCAGCAGTCGGCGCTGGCCCTGGGCGTCGCGACGCTCGGCACGCTGTTCGTGTCGCTGGTCCCGGGCATGGGCATGCGGGACGCGCTGGTGGCGACTCTGCTGGTGCAGCTGGCAGGCGTGGCCCTGACGACGACCCTGAGCCTCAGGCTGCCGCGCACGATCGGGTGACGCACGGCAATACACGAACATGACAGCTGACAGATATTGAAATCTGTCAGCTGTCATGCCATGGTGATGGTGTCCTGCTTTCCAGCAAATGAGCCATGGAGTCACCATGCAAACCCGCACCCTCGGGTCCACCGGCCCGCGCACCTCCGCCCTCGGCCTCGGCTGCATGGGCATGTCCGCGCTGTACGGCGATGCGGACCGGGCGGAGTCGATCGCGACGATCCATGCCGCCCTCGAAACGGGCATCACCCTGCTCGACACCGGCGACTTCTACGGCATGGGCCACAACGAACTGCTGATCAACGAGGCTCTGCGCACCGCCTCCGCCTCCCTGCGCGAACAGGCCCTCACCAGCGTCAAGTTCGGCGCACTGCGCGATCCGGACGGTGGCTGGTCCGGATACGACGGCCGCCCGGCCGCGGTGAAGAACTTCGCGGCGTACTCCCTGCAGCGGCTCGGTGTCGACCACATCGACATCTACCGGATCGCGCGCGTCGACCCGGACGTGCCGATCGAGGAGACAGTCGGCGCCATAGCCGAACTGGTGGAGGCGGGGCACGTCCGGCACATCGGCCTCTCGGAGGCGGGCGCGCACACCATCCGCCGGGCCGTCGCCGCGGCTCCCATCTCCGATCTCCAGATCGAGTACTCACTGATCTCCCGCGGCATCGAGGAGGAGATCCTCCCCACCGCCCGCGAACTGGGCGTCGGCATCACGGCGTACGGTGTGCTGTCCCGCGGCCTGATCTCCGGCCACTTCACCCGCGACCGGCAGCTCGCCGCGAACGACTTCCGCGGCATGAGCCCCCGCTTCCAGGGCGAGAACCTGCAGCACAACCTCGACCTCGTCGACGCGCTGCGGAAGATCGCCGAACAGAAGGGCATATCGGTCGCCCAGACGGCGATCGCCTGGGTGCTGGCCCAAGCCGACCGGCGGGGCGCGGACATCGTGCCGCTCATCGGCGCGCGCAGCCGCGACCGGCTGACCGAGGCGCTCGGCGCCTTGGACGTCGTCCTCGACGAGTCCGATCTGAGGGCCATCGAGGATGCCGTGCCGGCCGGAGCCGCCGCGGGCGACCGCTATCCGGCGGCCCAGATGGGACACCTCGACAGCGAGCGCTGATCCGCGAACGGTACGGTCAAGGCCATGGCACCCGAGCCCCTGACCTCTGAGCGCATCCTCGAAGTGACCGAGGAGGTGCTGCGCCGCCACGGCCCGGCCAAGGCCACCGTGGTCGACGTGGCCCGCGCACTGGGTGTCAGCCATGGCAGCGTGTACCGCCATTTCCGCACGAAGGCGGAGCTGCGCGAGGCGGTGACGAAGCGCTGGCTGGACCGCACGACCGAGACGCTGCAGCGGATCGCACGGACCGAGGGCGAACCGACACCGGAAGTGCTGCGGAAGTGGCTGGTGGAGCTCTTCGCCGCGAAGCGGCACAAGGCGGGCGACGACCCTGAGCTATTCGCCACGTACGAGGTGTTGCTCGACGAGAACAGCACCGTCGTCGAGCAGCACATCGCCGATCTGGTGGGACAGCTCACCGACATCGTCGAAGACGGCGTGCAGCGGGGCGAGTTCACGGCCGCGGGCACCGATGCCGCGGCGACAGCTCGCGCGGTGTTCGACGCGACGGGCCGCTTCCACGACCCGGCGTATGCGCCGGAGTGGTCGCGCCCCGGCATCGAGGCCGCCTTCGCGTCGGTACTCGGGCTGGTGCTACGCGGGCTGGGCGCCGACGCGCACAGTTCCGCCGGCTGACCCTCACGCCCCGATAGCGGGGGTCGCAACGGCCGCTACGGCCGCTACGACTCGGCCGACGGATCCAAGGTCGCCTGGTGCGCCTCCGTGAGATGCTCTTCCGCCTTGAGCCAGGGCAGGAACTGAGCACCTCTGCGCCAGCCGCAGGTGTCGCAGACCAGCGACCGCTGGACACCCGCGCGCCGCACCCGGACGATGTGCTCCCGCCCGTGCTGGTCCCACCTGCTCACCTTGCTCGTGGTCATCGAGGGCATCATGCCTCCCACCCCTGAGTAAGCGTCGCGCCTAGTGTGCACGACACCTACGCCCCGGCGGGCCACTTCCCTTCGTTGTGGGCAAACGTTCCGCCGGGAGGCTCCCGTTGTGGGCAATCGTCCGCTGCGGCGATGGGGGCACCTCCCATCCTTAAGGCAATGGGGGACGGTGGGCACAACCCCACGACGGCGGGTGCGCATCACATGGGGCCGGCCCCGGCGAGAACGACGGTGCCCGGGCCCCCTACAGGGACCCGGGCACCGTACAAGCACAGCGCAGCGCCTAGCAGCCGATCAGCCGGGCCGCCAGATACCCCTCGATCTGGTCCAGGGACACCCGCTCCTGCTTCATCGAGTCACGCTCACGCACGGTAACGGCGTTGTCCTCAAGCGTGTCGAAGTCCACGGTCACACAGAACGGCGTACCGATCTCGTCCTGCCGCCGGTAGCGGCGGCCGATCGCGCCCGCGTCGTCGAACTCGATGTTCCAGTTCTGGCGCAGCGTCTGCGCAAGGCCCTTGGCCTTCGGGGACAGCTCCGGGTTCCGCGACAGCGGAAGCACCGCGACCTTCACCGGGGCGATGCGGTGGTCGAAGCGCATGACCGTGCGCTTCTCCATCTTGCCCTTGGCGTTGGGCGCCTCGTCCTCGTTGTAGGCGTCCAGCATGAAGGCGAGCATGGTGCGGCCGACACCGGCCGCGGGCTCGATGACGAACGGCGTGTAGCGCTCGCCGACCTCCTGATCGAAGTACGACAGGTCTTGGCCGGAGGCCTTCGAGTGGGCCGACAGGTCGTAGTCGGTGCGGTTGGCGACGCCCTCGAGCTCGCCCCACTCGCTGCCCCCGAACTGGAAGCGGTACTCGATGTCAGCGGTGCGCTTCGAGTAGTGGGAGAGCTTCTCCTTCGGGTGCTCGAACCAGCGCATGTTCTCCTCGCGCAGGCCCAGGCCCGTGTACCAGTTCCAGCGCTCCTGCATCCAGTACTCGTGCCACTTCTCGTCCTCGCCCGGCTTGACGAAGAACTCCATCTCCATCTGCTCGAACTCGCGGGTGCGGAAGATGAAGTTGCCCGGCGTGATCTCGTTGCGGAACGACTTGCCCATCTGGGCGATGCCGAACGGCGGCTTGCGGCGCGAGGTCTGCTGGACGGCCGCGAAGTTCGTGAAGATGCCCTGCGCGGTCTCGGGGCGCAGGTAGGCGATGGAGCCGCTGTCCTGCGTCGGGCCGAGGTGCGTGGACAGCAGACCCGAGAACTGCTTGGGCTCGGTGAACTGGCCCTTGTTGCCGCAGTTCGGGCAGTTGATGTCCGCGAGGCCGTTCTCCGGGAGGCGGTTGTGCTTCGCCTCGTACGCCTCCTCCAGGTGGTCCGCGCGGAACCGCTTGTGGCAGGAGGTGCACTCGGTGAGCGGGTCGGTGAACGTGGCGACGTGCCCGGAGGCCTGCCAGACCTCGGTCGCCAGGATCACCGACGAGTCGATACCGACGACGTCCTCGCGCGAGGTGACCATGTAGCGCCACCACTGGCGCTTGAGGTTCTCCTTCAGCTCGACGCCCAGCGGCCCGTAGTCCCAGGCGGCACGCTGGCCGCCGTAGATCTCACTGCACGGGTAGACGAAGCCACGGCGCTTGCTCAGGCTGACGATGGTGTCGATCTTGTCGGCGGCCACGGTGCTCTCTTCATTACGACGACGGGCGACGAAGCGACTGCTTCAGAGCATTGCTTCACAGCGAATGATTCAGGTTACCGGCGCTCACACCCCCCGGATCAAATCGGTTCGCCCCTCAGACGCGCTGTGACCGCGCAGTGACCATGCACAGGGCTTCCCCTGATCTTTATTGACAATCGTTTCCAGATTTGTTGAAAATGACTGTCATGAACGTACGCCGCAATCCGGCCACCTCCCGACCCGGTTCCCGAATACGCACCAGCATCGCTGTCGCCGCTGCCACCGCGCTCGGCCTGGGGGCGCTCTCCGCCTGCTCCACCTCCAACGCCGCCGACGGCGACAGCAGCGGGAAGCTCGACGTCGTGGCGTCGTTCTACCCCATGGAGTTCCTCGCCGAGCAGATCGGCGGGGACCACGTGAGCGTCACCACCCTCACCGAGCCCGGCCAGGAGCCGCACGACCTGGAGATCAGCGCCCAGCAGACCGCGCAGCTCCAGGAGGCCGACGCCGTCTTCTACCTCAAGGGCCTCCAGCCCGCCGTCGACGACGCGGTGCAGCAGTCCGAGGTCAAGACCAAGATCGACGCCGCCTCGCTGACCAGCATGGAGGAGCACGGCGAGGAGGTCGGCGGCCACGCCGAGGAGCAGGACGAGCACGCCGAGGAAGAGGGCCACGACGATCACGAGGCCGAGGGCGGCAAGGACCCGCACATCTGGCTCGACCCGGTGAAGTACGCCGAGGTGGCCGAGGGCGTCGGCAAGGCCTTCGAGAAGGCCGACCCGGACAACGCCGCGGAATACGAGAAGAACACCGCCGCGTTGGTGAAGAAGCTCGACGGCCTGAACACGCAGTTCGAGGACGGGCTGAAGAACACCGACTCCAAGGTCTTCATCACCACCCACGCCGCCTTCGGCTACCTCGCCGAGCGCTACGGCCTCATCGAGGAGGCCATCACCGGTCTCGACCCCGAGACCGAGCCGAGCGCCGCGCGCGTCAGGGAGCTCCAGGAGATGGCCAAGGCCGACGGGGTCACCACCGTCTTCTACGAGACGCTCGTCAGCGACGACACGGCGAAGACCCTCGCGAACGACGCGAACCTCAAGACCGATGTCCTCGACCCGATCGAGGGCATCACCGAGAAGTCCCGCGGCGACGACTACTTCCAGGTGATGGAGTCCAACCTCCAGGCACTGCAGAAGGCACTCGGCGCCAAGTGACGCCGGCACCCCCCTCCGCACCGCCGGAGCAGCACGGAAAGGCGCGAGCCATGAAGGCCACCCGGCCCGAGAACCCCACCGACCCCGTCATATCCCTGCGGGGAGTGACGGCGGAGCTGGGCTCGCGCCCCGTGCTGCGGGGCATCGACCTCACCGTGCACCGCGGTGAGGTCGTCGCGCTGCTCGGCGCCAACGGCTCCGGCAAGTCGACGGCGGTCCGGACGGTCATCGGCCAGGTGCCCGTCAGCGGCGGCGAGATCGAGATCTTCGGCACTCCGCGGCGCCGCTTCCGCGACTGGGCGCGCGTCGGTTACGTACCGCAGCGCACCACGGCCGCGGGCGGGGTACCGGCCACGGTGACCGAGGTGGTCTCCTCCGGGCGCCTCTCGCGCGCCCGCTTCGGCATGCTGCGCAAGGCCGACCGGGAGGCCGTACACCGGGCTCTGGCGCACGTCGGCATGACGGACCGCGCGAAGGACTCCGTCAACGCGCTCTCCGGCGGTCAGCACCAGCGCGTACTGATCGCGCGGGCCCTCGCATCCGAGCCGGAACTGCTGATCATGGACGAGCCGATGGCCGGCGTCGACCTGGCCAGCCAGGAGGTGCTCGCGGCCACCCTGCGCGAGCAGGTCGCGGCCGGCGCCTCCGTCCTGCTCGTGCTGCACGAGCTCGGCCCGCTCGAGCCCCTCATCGACCGCGCCGTGGTGCTCCGCGACGGCTGCGTCGTCCACGACGGGCCGCCCCCGGCCGCTGTCGGCCAGCACGCGCTGCCCGGCCACGATCACGTCCACCCGCACACCGCCGACGCGGAGCCGGTCCGTACCGGCCTGCTGAGTTAGGACCCCGGCGATGGAAATCCTGAACTACGCCTTCATGCAGCGGGCCCTGCTCGCCGCCGTCCTCGTCGGCATCACGGCGCCCGCCGTCGGCATCTACCTCGTCCAGCGCCGCCAGGCCCTGATGGGCGACGGCATCGGCCACGTCGCGATGACCGGCGTCGGCCTCGGCTTCCTGCTGTCGACGTCCCCGGTGTGGATGGCGACGGCCGTGGCCGTGGTCGGCTCGGTGCTGATGGAGCTGATCCGCTGGTACGGCAGGACGCGCGGCGACATCGCCCTCGCCATGCTGTTCTACGGCGGTATGGCGGGCGGTGTGATGCTGATCAACCTCGCGCCGGGCGGCTCCAACGCGAACCTGAGCTCGTACCTGTTCGGTTCGCTGTCGACGGTGTCGCAGGGGGACGTGCTCGCCATCTGCGTGCTCGCCGCGTTCGTGGTGCTCGTCACGCTGGGCCTCAGGCGGCAGTTGTTCGCGGTCAGCCAGGACGAGGAGTTCGCGCGGGTGACGGGGCTTCCGGTGCGCGCCCTGAACCTGCTCACCGCCATCACCGCGGCGGTCACGGTCACCGTCGCCATGCGGGTGGTGGGCCTGCTCCTCGTCAGCGCGCTGATGGTGGTGCCTGTGGCGGCCGCCCAGCAGCTCAGCCGGAGCTTCGCGGCGACCTTCGCCATCGCCGTGACGATCGGCGTCGGCGTCACGCTCGGCGGTACGGTCACGTCGTACTACCAGGACGTGCCGCCCGGCGCGACCATCGTGCTGCTGACGATCGCCGTGTTCATCGCCCTGACCGCGCTGGCCACGCCGCTCGCCCGGCGCAGGGCACGTGCCGTGGCGGCCGCCGCCGGGGCCGAGGCGGGGGCGACGGACTGCGTGCTTCCGGAGGCCGCGGCCGGGGCAGGAACGGCCCCGCAGCCTGCTCCGGAGAAGGTGCCGGGCAGCCGCACCCCGGCGCCGAAGTGAGCGTCGTCCGGCGCCGGGACCGGGCGCTCGCCGAGGGCGAGCGTCCCATCGGGCCGCGGCCACCTGGCACAATGGCCCGGCAGCTGATGTGAGGAGGCAACGGTGACGACCGCTGGACCAGTACGGGGCCGGTCCACCCGGCAGCGTGCAGCCGTGGCAGCCGCGCTGGACGAGGTGGACGAGTTCCGCAGCGCGCAGGATCTCCACGACATGCTCAAGCACCGGGGCGACTCTGTCGGGCTGACCACGGTCTACCGCACCCTGCAGTCCCTCGCCGACGCCGGCGAGGTCGACGTGCTCCGTACGAACGACGGCGAGGCCGTCTACCGCCGCTGCTCGTCCGGTGAGCACCACCACCACTTGGTCTGCCGCGTCTGCGGCAAGGCCGTCGAGGTGGAGGGCCCGGCCGTCGAGAAGTGGGCCGAGGCCATCGCGTCCGAGCACGGCTATGTGAACGTGGCGCACACGGTGGAGATCTTCGGTACGTGCGCGGAGTGCGCGGCGCGGTCCGACGAGGACTGAGCCAGCGCCCCGTGCTTTCGGGCCCTTCTCAGACCCGGCTCAGATGCCGGTCGAGGAGGGCCCGCAGTCGTTCCGCGTCCTCCGGGGAGCGCAGCCCGCGCTTGGGCAGCACCTCCAGGACCAGGATGTTCGGGTCGCGGCTGAGCAGCACCATGTGGTCGCGCGTCTCGCGGTATCCGCGGAACAGCGACCACCGCTGCACCAGGGTCGTGTGCTCGGTCTCGGCAGCTATCCCGGCGTCGGTCACCGTCGTGCGGTATTCGCCCTGCCAGGAGACGAGTTTCAGCACGTGGTGGGCCTGAAGGTGCGGGAGGGACCAGATCAGCACCGGAAGCATGACCGCCAGGGCCAAGGAGAACGCGGCGGACGCGCTGGTCACCGCGTCCATGGTCACTACATGCCGAACGGCCAACGCCAGGAACATCGTCACCAAGGCCCACCGCAGCACCACGAGGCGCCGGATGCGGTCCCGCACCCCGATGCCCGTGCGTATGTCCCTGCGCGTCGGCCGGTAGGCCAGCTCGACGGCGTCCGTGCCCTGGATGATGTCCCGCCCCTGGTGATCCATGGGCGGAACCCTAACGTCCCGTTCCGCCCTGCGAAATCGAGAGCCGGACGGGCTACGCCTGCTTGCCCTCCATGGCGAGCAGCTCCTCGTTCGGGATCGCCCCGCCGAAGCGGCGATCGCGCGAGGCGTATTCCAGGCAGGCCCGCCACAGGTCGCGCCGGTCGAAGTCCGGCCACAGGACGTCCTGGAAGACCATCTCGGCGTAACTGGACTGCCAGATCAGATAGTTGGACGTGCGCTGCTCGCCGCTCGGGCGGAGGAAGAGATCCACATCCGGCATGTCCGGGTAGTACAGATACTTCTGGATCGTCTTCTCGGTGACCTTGGCCGGGTCGAGCTTTCCGGCCGCGACGTCGGCCGCCAGCTTCTGCGCGGCGTCCGCGAGCTCGGCCCGCCCGCCGTAGTTGACGCAGAAGTACAGCGTCATCGCGTCGTTGCCCTTCGTCTGCTCCTGTGCGACCTGGAGCTCCTGGACGACGGACTTCCACAGCTTGGGCATACGGCCCACCCAGCGGATACGGATGCCGAGCTCGTCCATCTCGTCGCGCCGGCGCCTGATGACGTCACGGTTGAAGTTCATCAGGAAGCGCACCTCGTCCGGCGAGCGCTTCCAGTTCTCCGTCGAGAAGGCGTACAGGGAGAGGTTCTTCACGCCCATCTCCAGGCAGCCCTTGAGCACGTCCATCACGACGCCCTCGCCGACCTTGTGGCCCTCGGTGCGCGGCAGCCCGCGCTCCTTCGCCCACCGGCCATTCCCGTCCATGACGATCGCCACATGGTTCGGGACCAGCTCGCCGGGCAGCTTCGGCGGACGCGCCCCGGACGGGTGCGGCTCGGGGGCCTTGTACTCGCGGCGGGGGCGTCCGAGCATCCCGCGTCGTGCCATGAGGCTCACGTCTCTCTGCTCTCGACTTTCTGCTTGCTGGGGCTTGCTGAGTGAGGGTTGCTACTTTTCCACGTACCGCAGGGAGCGCAGTCCGCGCTCCAGGTGCCAGTGCAGATACGCCGACACCAGGCCGCTGCCCTCCCGTACGTGCCGAGGCTCGCACGCGTCCGCGGTCTCCCAGTCGCCGGTCAGCAGCGCGCCGAGGAGGACGAGAGCCTCCGGCGAGGGTACGACGCTGCCGGGCGCGCGGCAGTCGGCGCATACGGAACCGCCCGCCGCGACCGAGAAGAACCGGTTCGGACCGGGCATTCCGCATTGTGCGCAGTCGCCGAAGCTCGGGGCATAGCCGTTGACGGCGAGGGAGCGCAGCAGGAACGCGTCCAGGATGAGGTTCGGCGCGTGCTCGCCGCGGGCGAGGGTGCGCAGGGCGCCGACGAGCAGCAGATACTGCTGCACAGCCGGCTCGCCCTCATGATCGGTGAAGCGTTCCGCCGTCTCCAGCATGGCCGTACCGGCGGTGTAGCGGGCGTAGTCGGTGACGATCCCGCCACCGTACGGAGCGATTGTCTCGCTCTGCGTACAGAGCGGGAGCCCGCGGCCGATCAGCTCGCTGCCGCGCGCGAAGAACTGCACGTCCACATGGGAGAAGGGCTCGAGCCGCGCCCCGAACTTCGACTTGGTCCGGCGCACTCCGCGGGCGACGGCACGCACACGGCCGTGCCCGCGGGTCAGAAGCGTGATGATGCGGTCGGCCTCACCGAGCTTCTGGGTCCGCAGCACGATGCCGTCGTCCCGGAACAGACTCATGGAGCCATTCTCTCCCACGGCTCCGGGTGCCGTGGCGGGTCACGGCACCTCGCCCCGGCTGCGCGCGTTCGCGTACGCGGTGGCCGCACGCAACCGCTCCGCGGCGGTCGCGGCCCGTACGGCGCCGGGCTCGCAGTCCCACTCCCGGCCGCCACCGAGGGGTCTGAGCTGAACGTACGGCCCCTCGTGGCCCACCACCCGGCCCACCTTGCCGGTACGGGTGTCGACGGCGTACGAACCGATGGGGGGCTTCATCGTGCGGCGCCCCCGTTCGCAGCGGGGGCCGAATCCTGCGTACGGCCGCCGAGGGCCGCCGCCAGGCGGGCGGCGACAGCGACGGAACATCGGCCCAATTCGATCAGCGGACATGGGGCATCGCGCGCCACGGTCACCAGGTCGATCCGTAGGGAAGGCAATGTAATTCCCGCCCGCGCAAGCGCCATGCGCAATTCCGTCACCGTCTCCTCCGCCCCCTCGACGCACCGCGCCGAGTGTCGCCCTCTATCTTCCGCCTTCACCGGTTCCCTTTCCCATCGACATTCCATACTTCACATCTCCACGATGCCGCTGCGCACCTACACTCGAAAGGAGCCCGATCTCTACAAGTGCGTTGCTCGGCAAGGGGGTTGGCCATGGCCAATGGTTCACGGCAGGCTGCTTGGGAGTTCTTCGGGGCAGAACTGAAACGACGCCGCGAAGACACGGGTTTCACCCAGGTGGAGCTGGGTGCGCGGGTCTTCGTATCCGGCGCATACATCGGCCAATTCGAACAGGCAATTCGCAAGCCCCAGTTGGACGTCGCCCAACAGATCGACGACGTCCTGCAAACCGGCGGCCTTTTCGAGCGGATGTGCAGGAAGCTTGTCAATGACCGGCGCTATGCGGATTACTTCGCGCCGGTAGCAGAACTGGAAGCTTTGGCCACGAAAATCTGTGAGTTTGCCCCTTCGGTTGTCCCGGGCCTACTCCAGACCGCTGAGTACGCCCGCGCGATCTACTTGGCGAGCAACCCGCTCGCCACCGAGGAGTACGCCGAGGAAATGGTCAGGCTGCGTATGGACCGCACGCAGCTCGTGAGGACAGCGGCAGGAACTCCGCGATCTGTCAGGGTGATGTGCTCGTGCTGAGCCGCACGGCGAGCGAGCTCGCCAAGCCTGCCTCGGGCTTCGGCGATCGGATAGGTAGCTGACATGCATCTCGTGAACACCTGGATGCATGTCGGTATTGAGTACCGCATGGCTCGAGGCGGCACGACTCAGCCGGTGGTGCCCGGCGTCACCAGCCCCGACTCGTACGCCACGATCACCAACTGGGCCCGGTCCCGCGCCCCCAACTTCCCCATGATCCGGCTGACATGCGTCTTCGCGGTGAGCGGACTCAGCCCCAGCGCATCGGCGATCTCCGTGTTGTTGAGCCCGCGCGCCACCAGCGTCAGCACCTGCCGCTCCCGCTCGGAGAGGCAGCCGGGACCGCCCGTCGCTGACGGGAACGTATCCGCCCCGGGACCACGCAGGACACGGGCGATCAGGCGGGCCGTGGGCCCGGGTGAGAGCAGTGACTCCCCCGCGGCCACTGTACGGATGGCGTCCAGGAGTTCCGCGGGTTTCACGTCCTTGACGAGAAACCCGGAAGCCCCCGCCCGCAGCGCCTCGATGATGTGCTCGTCCGTGTCGTAGGTCGTGAGCACCAGGACTTTGACGCCCGCCAGATCCTCGTCGGCGGCGATGATCCGCGTGGCCTCGATGCCGTCCAGGTCGGGCATGCGGATGTCCATGACGATCAGGTCGGCGCGGGCGGAGCGGGCCAGTTCGACGGCTTCCCGGCCGGTGGCCGCCTGCCCGACGACCTGCATGTCGCGGGCCGAGTCGACGAGCATCGCGAAGGAGGCGCGCACGAGGGTCTGATCGTCGGCGAGCAGGACTCGGATGGATGGCGGCGCCTCATACGATGCGGTTCGTGTTGACTGCGAGTCATGGGGCGGAGTCATCGGTCCTCATTTCGTACCGGAATTCCCGGAGTCCGCGGAGTCCCCGGAGTCCCCGGACTGCGCAGAGGCAGGACCGCAGTGACCGCGAACCCTCCCTCCGGGCGCGGCCCCGCGTCCAGCGTGCCGCCCACGCTGCGGGCCCGCTCGCGCATGCCGACGAGCCCGAATCCGGGCGTGCCGACACGTCCGAACCCTGGCGTGCCGCCGGGCGAGGCAGTGCCGTCGTCGGTCACCTCCACATGGAGCGCGCCCTCAGCCGTGTGCAGCCCGACCCGGACCGTGACGTCCGGGCCCGCGTGGCGCACGGCGTTGGTCAGTGCCTCCTGCACGATGCGGTAGGCGGCCGCCCCCACGGCCGGCGGGGTGTCCTCGGCGTGCAGCGACACGTCGACCTTGGCACCGGCGGCGCGTGCGGCCTCCACGAGGTCGGGCAGGCCGTCGAGGCCGGGCAGAGGCCCGCGGGCGTCGCCGGTCTCGGGGTCCCGTAACACCTCGAGGGTCGTGCGCAGTTCGCCGCGTGCGGTACGGCAGGTCGCCGCGATGTCGTCCAGCGCCCCGGCGACGGCGTCCCGGTCGAGGCGGTCGGGGTCGGCGGCCAGCACATGTGCGGCCACCGAGGCCTGCACGCCGATGAGCGTGATGCTGTGCGCGAGCAGATCGTGCAGGTCGCGGGCGATGCGCAGGCGCTCCTCGGCGACCCGGCGGCGGGCTTCCTCCTCGCGGGTGCGTTCGGCCCGCACGGCCCGTTCGACGATGGAGGCGACGTACTGGCGGTAGAAGCGGACGTCGACCCCGAGGAACAGCACCGCGATGACCCAGCCGGAGGTTTGCAGCAGCTCCATCGCCTCATGGGTGTTGACGGTGAGCATGACGCTCACGGAGGTGCCGATGACACCGGCGCCGACCAGCAGCGTGCGCAGCGGACTGCCGGTGACGCCCACGGTGTAGAGCGCGACGAACGAGGCCGGGGTGGGCGCGGCATGGCTGTTGTCGAGGCCGTGGTACGGCGCGACGCAGGCCACCACCGCGGCCATGACGAGCAGCGGCCTGCGCCGCCGCCATGCCAGCGGCACATGGGCGGCGAGCAACAGGGTCCAGCCGAGTGCGTCGGGCCGGCGCCCGTCGCCGGTGAACAGCGCAAGGCCGATCGCGACCACGGCGAGGCCGACCGCGAGCAACGCGTCGTTGCGCATGGCGTGCGGTGCGGTGCTCGGGTCGCGGTTGACGGCCTCGATGATGCGCTCGCCGAGCGAGGGCCGGGCGGCGACGGTGTCGTCCCCCCGGTCCCGTAACACTGTGAAGGTTCCCTGGTCCTGCACGGCTCCATCTTCCGTCAAGGGGCGCCCCTCCGGGAGAGGAGGGGCGCCCGGGGGTGGTCAGAGGCGCTCAGGGCGTACGGACGGCTACCGCTTCCGGAGCGCGTGGCTCCGGGGGCCGTGGTGCCCGGGAGAGCTTTCCGGGCCACCACATGATGCGGCCGAGCAGGACACTCGCCGACGTCACCAGGTAAGTACGCACCAGGAACGTGTCGAGCAGGACTCCGACGGCGATGACGAAGCCCAGTTCGACGAGTTGCACCATCGGCATGTTCATCAGGACGGAGAACGTCGCGGCCAGGACGAGGCCCGCGGAGGCGATCACGCCGCCCGTGGTGCGCAGCGCGGTCAGCGCCGCGGACGCGGGTTCCGCGCCCGACAGGGACTCCTCGCGCATCCGGTGCATCAGGAAGATGCCGTAGTCGACGCCGAGGGCGACGAGGAAGACGAACGAGAGCAGGCCGAGCCCGGGATCGGTGCCTTCGAAGTCGAACAGCGGCTCGAAGACGAGGCCGGCGATGCCGAGTGCGGCGCCCCACACCGCCACGACCGCGACGAGCAGCAGCAGCGGCGCGACGATGCTGCGCAGCAGCGCGATGAGGATCAGCAGGACGGAGGCGAGGACCAGCGGGACGATGACGGAGGTGTCGCGCGAGTTGGTGTCCTGCAGGTCGATCTGCTCGGCGCTGGGACCGCCGACGTACCCTCCCTCGCGGTCGAGTTGCGACCTCAGCGACTTGATCGTGGCCGTCTCGCCCGCGGACTGGGGCTGGTCCTCGGCCATGACGGAGATCTCGGTCCAGCCGTCGCCATTGCGGCCGCGTTCGGCGCCGTCCACGCCCTGCGTGGAGCGGATCCGGGACAGGGCCGCGTCCGCCTTGGCGCTGGGCATGATCACGGTGATCGGCTGGGTGCTGCGCTCGGGATAGGCGGCGGCCAGCGTCTCCATCGCGACCACGGCCTCGGGTTTGTCGGTGAAGGAGTCCTCCTGCTTGAGGCCGCCGGGCAGGTTGAGCGCGCCCAGCGCGAGCGCGCCGAGCAGCACCGCGCCGGTTGCCAGCACGGCCAGGGGCCTGCGTCCGGCCGAGCTGCCCATCGCGGTGAACATGCCCCGCCGCTGCTTGGGTTCGCTGCCGAAGGCCGGCACCAGCGGCCAGAACACGCGGCGGCCGAGCAGCACCAGCAACGCGGGCAGCAGGGTCATCATCGCGGCGAGCGCGCACAGTACGCCGACGGTGCCGAGCGGCCCCATGCCGCGGCTGCTGTTGAGGTCGGCGGCCAGCAGGCACAGCAGACCGACGGCGACGGTCCCGGAGGAGGCGAGGACGGCGGGCCCGCAGCCGCGCAGGGCGGCGCGCATCGCGTCGTACGGGCGCGGGATACGCCGCAGCTCCTCGCGGTAGCGGGACACGATCAGTAGCGCGTAGTCCGTTCCCGCACCGAAGACGAGGATGGTCATCACGCCCGAACTCTGGCCGCTGATCGGTGTGTCGAAGATCTGGTTGAGGCCGTAGGCGACGCCCATGGCGAGGTAGTCGGCCACTCCGGCGGCGACGAGCGGCACGAGCCACAGCAGCGGGCTGCGGTAGATGAGAATGAGCAGGACGGCGACGACGGCGACCGTGGTGTAGAGCAGCGGGCCGTCGAGGGAGTTGTAGACCTCGCTCGCGTCGGTGGCGAGCGCTCCCGGGCCGCCGACGTCGACCGTGAGGCCGTCGCCTCCCTCGGCGATCTTCCGTACGTCGGTGACGAACGCGTCCCTGGCCTTCTCGTCCTGACCCGGCGCGTTGCTGGCGACCGGGTACATCAGGGTCGTCCCGTCACCGGACGGGACCCCCTCCGGCGTACCGGTGAGGTCGAACCCGCCTGCAATACGGTCGACTTGGCCGTCCGCCGTGGCGCGGTCGGCGGTGGTGAGGCCGCCGTCGCGGTGGTAGACGAGCACAAGCTCCGTCGTCTCGCCGCCCGGCAGCTGGTCCTGGATCTTCGCGACCTGCGTGGAGTCGGCGCTCGCGGGCAGATAGTCGACGGCCCGGTCGCGCTGCACGTCGCCGAGCTTTCCGGCGAGCGGCCCGGCGACCGCGAGCACCGCGATCCAGAATGCCAGCACGGCCCAGGGCACGGCGCGCCGTCGCCGCGAGTGGTTCGTTTGCGTTGCGGCCCCCATGTCGGGGTCCCCCCTCCTGACGGGTGTCCGGTCATGTCATGACCAGACTCCCGTCGCCGGGAGGGCGCTTCGTCGCGCGCGAGAGCGAGTTCGCCGGTACTTCCGGGGGCGGCTCGTAGGGGGTGTTACGCCCACGGGAGTACGCCGGGCGCAGGCACCTTTTCACGGCAACCGCCCTCGGGCGCGGCGTCAGAACGGCGTGCGTGCCGCCGCCAGCAAGCGCGTCACCTCGTCCTCGGGGATCGTCAGCGCCCGCCCCACCGTGCTGAGGACGTCCCGCTCGGCCGGTGTGTACGGGCCGTCGGCCAGGGCGATGCGGGCCGCCTGCAGGAGGACCGACTCGCGGCCCGCGGGGACGAGGTGGGGCGCCAGCGGATCGAGTGCTTCGTGGAGCTCTATGGCGAGACCGGCGAGGCTCGAACCGCACTGTTCGGGCAGCAGCCGGCCGGTGTCGTCAGCCAGGGCCTCGATGAGCGCGGCGAGCTGCTCCTCGGTGCAGTCGTCGAATCCGGCGCAGCGCACGGCGGCGGCGGCGCTCTCCAGCGCGGCACGCGAGGGGGTGCCGCCCGAGGTGAGGACGGCCAGGGCCACGGTGTGGACGGCGTCGCGCAGCATCGCCGCGAGGCGGGTGGTCGTCGGGTGGTCGAGAATGTCCGGGCCGAAGCGGTGCCCGCATGCGGTGCATTCGACGACCGGTCCGACGGCACCGCGCGGCAGCAGCGGGACACCGAGCAGAAGGAACCGGCGTCGCCCGGTCCTGCGCTGGTAGTTGCGATCGCCCCCGCAGCCGGGGCAGAAGAACTCACCGTCGCCGACGGTGGTCCACACGGTGCGATTGCCGAGAATGCGCGCGATGGCAGCACTACGGCTGTTTCGTCCCCATCCTGGCAGCACGTCGTCGCACCTCCGTAACCCCGCGGCACCATCGTCGCGTTGGCGTGATGTTAGCCACATCGGTGATGTGGCGTCAGTACGTAGGACCCACATGGCGCCGACATGGCCGAGACACGACGCGGCCCCGTCCGCCTCGAGGCGGACGGGGCCGGACAATCCCAGGTGAACGGGGTTACCGCGCCGCGCGGTTGACGGCGGAGACGACGGCCTTCAGCGACGCGCGTGTCGTATTCGCGTCGATGCCGATGCCCCACAGGACCTTGTCGTCGATCGCGACCTCGATGTACGAGGCGGCCAGCGCGGAGGCGCCCTCGCTCATCGTGTGCTCCTGGTAGTCCAGCAGGCGGGCGTCGACGCCGATGGCGCCCAGGGCGTGGAAGAACGCGGAGATCGGACCGTTGCCGGTGCCGACCAGGGTCGTCTCGACGCCGTCCACCTCGGCCTCGACGGTGAGCGTGTCCACACCGTCCTTGTCCGTCGTGGACTGGCCGTTCTTGACCTGGATGCGGCCCCACGGGTTCTGGGGGTTCGGCAGGTACTCGTCCTGGAAGACCGCCCAGATGTCGCTGCCGGTGACCTCGCCGCCCTCGGCGTCCGTCTTCGCCTGGATGATCTTCGAGAACTCGATCTGCATCCGGCGCGGCAGGTCCAGCTTGTGGTCGTTCTTCAGGACGTACGCGATGCCGCCCTTGCCGGACTGCGAGTTGACGCGGATCACGGCCTCGTAGGAACGGCCGACGTCCTTGGGGTCGATGGGCAGGTACGGCACCGCCCACTCGATGTCGTCGACCGTGACGCCCTTGGCCTTCGCGTCGGCCTCCATCGCGTCGAAGCCCTTCTTGATGGCGTCCTGGTGGGAGCCGGAGAAGGACGTGTAGACCAGGTCGCCCACGTACGGGTGGCGCGGGTGGACCTCCATCTGGTTGCAGTACTCCCACGTACGACGGATCTCGTCGATGTCGGAGAAGTCGATCTGCGGGTCGACGCCCTGCGAGAACAGGTTCATGCCCAGGGTGACCAGGTCGACGTTGCCGGTGCGCTCGCCCTGCCCGAACAGGCAGCCCTCGACGCGGTCGGCGCCGGCCATCAGCGCCAGCTCGGCCGCCGCGACGGCCGTGCCGCGGTCGTTGTGCGGGTGGATCGACAGGCAGACGTACTCGCGGCGGGACAGGTTGCGGCCCATCCACTCGAAGCGGTCCGCGTGCGTCGACGGGGTGGAACGCTCCACGGTGGCGGGCAGGTTGAGGATGATCTCGCGGCCCGGGCCGGGCTGCCAGACGTCCATGACCGCCTCGCAGACCTCCAGGGCGAAGTCCAGCTCGGTGTCGGTGAAGATCTCGGGCGAGTACTGGTAGCCGAATTCCGTCTCCGGGCCCAGCAGCTTCTCGGCGTACTCCATCACCAGCCGCGTGCCGTCGACGGCGATCTGCTTGATGTCGTCCTTGGAGCCGCGGAAGACCACGCGGCGGAAGACCGGGGCGGTGGCGTTGTAGAGGTGGACGGTGGCGCGCTTGGCGCCCTTCAGCGACTCGACGGTCCGCTCGATCAGGTCCTCGCGGGCCTGCGTCAGTACGGAGATCGTGACGTCGTCGGGGATAGCGCCGGGCTCCTCGATGATGGAGCGTACGAAGTCGAAGTCTGTCTGGCCGGAGGCCGGGAAACCGACCTCGATCTCCTTGTAGCCCATCTTGACCAGCTGGTCGAACATCCGGCGCTTGCGCTCGGGCGACATCGGGTCGATCAGGGCCTGGTTGCCGTCGCGCAGGTCCGTCGACAGCCAGCGCGGGGCCTTGGTGATCCGCTTGTTCGGCCAGGTGCGGTCCGGGATGTCCACGGCCTCGTACTGGCCGTACTTCTGGATCGGCATCGCGGTCGGCCGCTGGAAATGCGTCCCGTTGGTGATGGGCGTGGGATTCGACATGATGCGTGGGGCTCCTCAGGGGTCCGCGGGGGACGGCCGACGGGTCGAAGCGCAACACCGAACTCCGCGGGGAGGGGGTCGGCCTATCGACTACAGGCCCTCGCCGCGGCAGCTAAGGAGAAGCAGCCCGAAACGCATGATGCTCCGCAGCCTAGCCGAGACAGCGCTGTCTGCGGGGCCCGTATCAGTATGCGGGATCGTCGGCCGGTAACGGGCAGGAGGTGATCTGTCACTCTATTTCAGCAATCACTGTTGCAGTTAGTGACAACCGCATCACCCGGTGCCACATTGCACGCCATGACCGCCAACGCCATGACCCCCCACCCGACAGGCTTCGAGCCCGTCTTCTGCACCATCGTCCCGCCCCACATCCTGGACACCCTCGCCCGGCACGGGGACCCCGCGCTCGCCGGGCCCGCCCGCCGCACCCTGGAGCGAGACGCCTTCGAGCGCACGCACCGACGTTTGACCACGGTGCTCGGCACACCCTCGGTGGCCCCGCCCGGTGAGGCTGCACCCGGGAAGCCGCACCGCACGATCCACGACGCCGGTCACGGCACCGAGCTGCCCGGCCGCAAGGTCCGCGGCGAGGGCGACGAACCCGGCAACGACGCGACGGTCAACCGCGCGTACGCCGGTCTCGGCGCGACCTTCGAGCTGTTCCTGAGCGCCTACGCGCGCAATTCGATCGACGGCGGTGGCCTGCCGCTGAACGCGACGGTCCACTACGACGAGGACTACAACAACGCCTTCTGGAACGGCGAGCAGATGGTGTTCGGCGACGGTGACGGCGAGATCTTCCTCGACTTCACCATCCCCGTCGACGTCATCGGCCACGAGCTGACGCACGGCGTCACGCAGTACACCGCGAACCTGACGTACTTCGGGCAGCCGGGCGCGCTGAACGAACACTTCTCGGACGTCTTCGGCTCGCTGATCAAGCAGTACACCCTCGGTCAGACCGCCGACGACGCCGACTGGCTGATCGGCGCGGGCCTGCTGGCGCCCCGCGTCACCGGCAAGGCCCTGCGCTCCATGAAGGAGCCCGGCACGGCCTACGACGACGATGTGCTCGGCAAGGATCCGCAGCCCGCGACGATGGACGGCTATGTCCGCACGGGCCGCGACAACGGCGGTGTCCACATCAACTCCGGCATCCCCAACCACGCCTTCTACCTGGTCGCAGACGCGCTGGGCGGCAACGCCTGGGAGCGGGCGGGGCAGATCTGGTACGACGTGCTGACAGGCGGCGAACTGGACTCGCAGGCGCAGTTCACCGACTTCGCGCGGCTGACGGTCGCGGCGGCGGCGAGCCGGTACGGCGAGGGCGAGGAGCGGCAGGCCGTGCTCAAGGCGTGGGAGCGGGTCGGGGTGGCCGCTGCCGTGGCCACTACTGCCTGAGCCGCCGCCGTACTAGACAGGACCCATGCGTATCCACGTCACGCGCACCGGCGGATTCGCCGGCATCGAGCGGCAGGCCGAGGTGGACGTCAGCGGACGGGTCGACGCCGAGGAGTGGCGTTCCCTGGCCGAGCGGGCCCTGGCCGCCGGCCGGGGCACGCCATCGGTCGGGGTGCCGGACGGCTTCAGCTACGAGATCACGGTCGGCGACCGCACCGTGCACTGCGCAGACCCGCACCTGACGGAAGACCAGCGGGAACTGATCAGGAGGGTGCTGAAGGAGGGGGCGTAGCGCTGGAGGGCAGCTCAGAAGCCGAGCCGCCGCAGCTGCTTCGGGTCCCGCTGCCAGTCCTTCGCGACCTTGACGTGCAAGTCAAGGAACACGGGCGTGCCGAGCAGGGCCTCGATCTGCTTGCGCGACTTGATGCCGACCTCCTTCAGGCGCTTGCCCTTGGGGCCGATGACGATGCCCTTCTGGCTGGGGCGCTCGATGAACAGGTTGGCGTGGATGTCGAGCAGCGGCTTGTCCGCGGGGCGGTCCTCGCGCGGCAGCATCTCCTCGACGACGACCGCGATCGAGTGCGGCAGCTCGTCCCGTACGCCCTCGAGCGCGGCCTCACGGATGAGTTCGGCCACCATGACCTGCTCCGGCTCGTCGGTCAGGTCGCCCTCCGGGTAGAGCGTCGGACCCTCGGGCAGGAGCGGCACGAGCAGATCGGCCAGCAGCTGCACCTGCTTGTCGCCCACCGCCGACACCGGGACGATCTCCGCCCACTCGATGCCGAGGTCCTTGCCCATCTGGTCGATCGCGATGAGCTGTTCCGCGAGTGCCTTCGAGTCGACCAGGTCGGTCTTGGTCACGACCGCGACCTTGGGGGTCTTCTTGATCCCCGCGAGCTCCTTGGCGATGAAGCGGTCACCGGGGCCGATCTTCTCGTTCGCCGGCAGACAGAAGCCGATCACGTCGACCTCGGCCCACGTGGTGCGTACGACGTCGTTGAGGCGCTCGCCGAGCAGCGTGCGCGGTTTGTGCAGGCCCGGAGTGTCGACCAGCACCAGCTGGGCGTCGGGCCGGTGCACGATGCCGCGCACCGTGTGCCGCGTCGTCTGCGGCCGGTTCGAGGTGATCGCCACCTTCTGACCGACCAGAGCGTTCGTCAGCGTGGACTTGCCGGCGTTGGGGCGGCCGACGAAACAGGCGAAGCCGGACCGATGGATGGCCTCGGACGGCTCGGATGCCTCGGATGCAGGGGTGCGAACGCTCATGGCGCCCATTCTCCCTGATCATCCAGGCCCGGCCGCACACAGCCGGGCACCGCGGTCGTACAGAGCCGAGCTCCGTCGTCCTGCAGAGCCGAGCTCCGCCGTCGTACAGAGCCGTGCTCCGCCGTCGTACAGAGCCGTGCTCCGCCGTCGTACAGCGCGGTCGTAGGCAGCCGGGCGCCGCAGTCGTGCGCAGCCGGGCTCCGCGGTTTCGCGGTGAGGTTCCGGAAACTCTCGCGCAACACGAAACATGCCAGAAACGCGAAGGCACCCATTGCGAAACGTGTGCCGGTGAGGCTCTCCGTCGCCGACGTCCCCCCACCGCATCCCCGAGGAGAGACCCTCTTGCCTCCCCCGACCCTGGCCGCGGCTAGCATCGACACAGGCGACACCGCCTGGCTGCTCGCCTCCACCGCGCTCGTCCTGCTCATGACGCCCGGGCTTGCCCTCTTCTACGGCGGCATGGTCCGCACGAAGAGCGTCCTCAACATGCTGATGATGAGTTTCGTGTCGATCGCGCTGGTCACGGTCGTATGGCTGGTCGCGGGCTACTCCCTCGCCTTCGGCGACGACACGTTCGCCGGGATCATCGGCGGTCTCGACCACCTCGGCATGGCGGGCATCGGCCCGGACAGTGTCACCGGCACCGTCCCGACGCTCCTCTTCACCACCTTCCAGCTCACCTTCGCGATCATCACCGCGGCACTGATCAGCGGCGCGATCGCGGACCGCACGAGGTTCGCGGCCTGGCTGGTCTTCGTGCCGGTGTGGACGCTGCTCGTATACGTTCCCGTCGCGCACTGGGTGTGGGGCCCGGACGGCTGGATCGCCAACTCCCTCGGTGCCCTCGACTTCGCCGGCGGACTGGTCGTCGAGATCGCCTCCGGAGCGTCGGGCCTGGCCCTGGCCCTCGTGCTCGGCCCCCGCATCGGCTTCAAGAAGGACGCGATGCGCCCCCACAACCTGCCGATGGTGGTGCTCGGCGCGGGCCTGCTCTGGTTCGGCTGGCTCGGCTTCAACGGCGGCTCGGCTCTCGGCGCCAACGGGCTGGCCGCGGCGTCGCTCCTCAACACCGTCGTCGCGGGCTGCACGGGTCTCCTCGGGTGGCTCCTCGTCGAGCAGATCCGCGACGGCCATCCGACCACCTTCGGCGCGGCCTCGGGCGCGGTCGCCGGCCTGGTGGCGATCACGCCCGCGTGCGGCACGGTCGGCATCCTCGGCGGCGCAGTGGTCGGTCTCGCCGCGGGCGTCGTCTGCTCGTACGCGGTCGCCTGGAAGTTCCGCTTCGACTACGACGACTCGCTGGACGTGGTCGGCGTGCACTTCGTCGGCGGAGTCGTCGGCACGCTGCTCATCGGCCTGTTCGCGACGGCCTCGATGACGGGCGGCAAGGAGGGCCTCTTCTACGGCGGCGGTCTCGGGCAGCTCGGCAGGCAGGCCGTGGCCGTGGTGGTCGTGGCGGCGTACACGTTCCTCGTGACGTACGGGATCGGCAAGGCCATCGACAAGGTGATGGGCTTCCGCGCCTCGGCGGAGGACGAGTTGACGGGCCTGGACCAGACAGTGCACGCGGAGAGCGCCTACGATCACGGCGTTCTGGGCCACGCTGCCCCGCAGACAGCGGCCCTGGCCGGCTCGGCCTCCGTGCCGACGTCCCCTTCGAAGGACAGGAGCCCCTCCGCATGAAGCTCATCACCGCGATCGTCAAGCCGTACCGCCTCGACGAGGTGAAGACCGCGCTCCAGGAGCTCGGCGTACACGGCCTGACCGTCACGGAGGCCAGCGGCTACGGCCGCCAGCGCGGCCACACCGAGGTCTACCGGGGCGCCGAGTACCAGGTCGACCTCGTCCCCAAGGTCCGCATCGAGGTGGTCGTGGAGGACGCGGACGCGGACCCGGTCATCGACGCCGTACTCCGAGCAGCCCGCACCGGCAAGATCGGCGACGGCAAGGTCTGGGCGGTACCGGTGGACACGGTGGTCCGGGTCCGGACGGGGGAACGGGGCCCGGACGCGCTGTAGCGACCGCTGTGGGCAGTCGTGGGGAGTGCCCGTGGTGCCGGAGGCACCAGGGCGGCGGAGCCGCCGACCGGTGCCTCAGACGGCGCTGACGGTGGCCCGGACCGTCCCGTCGGTCCCGGCCACCAGCACCGGCGTCCCGGCCCCGCCAAGATCGCGGACGGCCGCGAGGTCGGCATCCGACGCGGACTCCGCCTCGGTAACGACCGCCGCGGCCTCCAACGACTTCGCCCCGGACGCCACGGCCATGGCGACAGCCGTCTGCAGCGCACTCAGCTGCAGCGATTCAAGCGCAACGGTCCCGGCGACATACGTACGCCCGGTCTCGTCACGCACGGCCGCCCCCTCGGGCACACCGTTGCGAGCCCGTGCGGAACGGGCCAGGGTGACGATCTTGCGGTCCTCGGGGTCAAGCGCAGTGCTCTCGGTCATGTGGCGAGCATACGAAGCGCTCCGCGGGCGCGGACCAACGGGCCACCGGACGTGGGCACCATAAGGGTGCGTGCGCCGCTACGGCCGGTCCAGCCGGAGACGTTCCGCCCGCGGCAGGCCCGCGACCACCAGGTCGTAGGAGTCCTCGATCAGGTCACGGACCAGACGGTCGGGCAGGGGCCCGACCGTCACCGTGTTCCAGTGGCGTTTGTTCATGTGCCAGCCCGGCACGATCCGCCCGGGATGATCGGCGCGCAGCCGCAGCGCGTCCTCCGGGTCGCACTTGAGGTTGACGGTCAGCGGCCGCCCGCTCAGGTCGCTCAGCGCGAACATCTTGCCGCACACCTTGAAGACCGAGGTGTCCGGATTGAACGGGAACTCCTCGACCGCCGCGTTGAAGGCGAGGCAGAAGGCGCGCAGCTCGTCCGGGCTCACGCCGGGGGCACCTCCCGGGCCCCTGAGGCACTGGGGGAGTCGTCCTCCTCGGGGGCGACCGGCTTCACCGGCTCCACGAGGACCGTCACGATCTTGTTCCGGCGGCCCGCGGCGGCCTCGGCCGTGAGCCGCAACTCGCGGCCGTCGGGCAGCTCGACGAGCGCGGAGGCGCCGGCGATGGGGACGCGCCCGAGCGCCTTGGCGAGCAGTCCGCCGACGGTCTCGACGTCCTCGTCGTCGTAGGACTCCAGGCCGTACAGCTCGCCGAGGTCGCCGATGTCGAGCCGGGCGGTGACCCGGAAGCGGCTTTCGCCCAGTTCCTCCACGGGCGGCAGCTCGCGGTCGTACTCGTCGGTGATCTCGCCGACGATCTCCTCGAGGATGTCCTCGATGGTGACGATGCCGGCCGTGCCGCCGTACTCGTCGATGACGACGGCGACGTGGTTGCGCTCCTGCTGCATCTCGCGCAGCAGGTCGCCGGCGTTCTTGGTGTCGGGCACGAACGCCGCGGGCCGCATCGCGGTCGACACCAGCTCCGACTCGGCGTCCCGGCTGATGTGCGTCTTGCGGGCCAGGTCCTTCAGATACACGATGCCGACGATGTCGTCCTCGCTCTCCCCGGTCACCGGGATGCGCGAGAAGCCGGAACGCAGTGCCAGCGTCAGGGCCTGCCGGATCGTCTTGAAGCGCTCGATGACGACGAGGTCCGTGCGCGGCACCATGACCTCGCGTACGAGGGTGTCGCCCAGCTCGAAGACGGAGTGCACCATGCGGCGCTCGTCGTCCTCGATCAGCGACTCCTGCTCGGCGAGGTCGACGAGTGCGCGCAGCTCTGCCTCGGAGGCGAACGGGCCGCGCCGGAAGCCCTTGCCCGGCGTGAGCGCGTTGCCGATGAGGATCAGCAGATACGGGATGGGGCCCATGATGCGGGCCAGCGGGACCAGTACGTACGCCGCCGCGGTCGCGGTGTTCAGCGGGTGCTGGCGGCCGATGGTGCGCGGCGAGACGCCGACGGCGACATACGAGACGAGCACCATCACCGCGATGGCGAGGGTGAGCGCCTCCCAGGTCTCGTCGAACTGCGTCAGGCACGCGTACGTGACGATCGCGGCCGCCGCCATCTCGCAGGCCACACGCACGAGCAGCGCGACGTTGAGATAGCGGGTGGGATCGGACGCCACCTGGGCGAGCTTGGCGGCGCCGCGCCGTCCGCTGCGGACCGCCTCCGCCGCGCGGAAGCTGGAGACGCGCGCGATGCCCGCCTCCGCGCAGGCGGCGAGCCAGGCGACGACGACCAGCAGGACGGCGCCGATGATCAGTTGGGTGCTCACGGCACTATGAGACGGTCGGGGCCGGGGACGGGCCGGTCAGGCCCTTCTCCGCCCGCCAGCCGTCGACGATCGCCGCCTGAAGGCCGAACATCTCGGCCTTCTCGTCGGCCTGCTCGTGGTCGTAACCGAGCAGGTGCAGCACTCCGTGGACGGTGAGGAGCTGGAGCTCCTCGTCCATGGAGTGCTGCGTCTCGGCCTCCTGGCCCTGCTTGGCGGCGACCTCGGGGCAGAGCACGATGTCGCCGAGCAGGCCCTGCGGGGGCTCCTCGTCGTCCTTCGACGGCGGGCGCAGCTCGTCCATCGGGAAGGACATGACATCCGTCGGCCCGGGCAGGTCCATCCACTGCATGTGCAGCTGCTCCATGGCGTCGGCGTCCACGACGATCACCGAGAGCTCGGAGAGCGGGTGGATGCGCATCCGCGTGAGGGCGTAGCGGGCGATGTCGAGGATCGCCTGCTCGTCGACCTCGGTGCCGGACTCGTTGTTGACGTCGATCGACATGGTCGTGCTGGTCTCCTGCTGGTGGATGTCACCGACCCCGTCACTGGCCCCGGGAGGCGCGGCCCTGGTGGGGGCCGTGGGGGCCATGGGGACCATGGTCGGTGCCGTTGAGGCGGTCGTACTTCTCGTAGGCGTCGACGATACGGCCCACCAGCTTGTGCCGTACGACGTCCGTCGAGGTGAGCATGGAGAAGTGGACGTCCTCGACGCCCTCGAGGATCTCCCGGACCTGCCGCAGACCGCTCTTGGTGCCGCCGGGCAGGTCGATCTGCGTCACGTCACCCGTGATCACGATCTTCGAGTCGAAGCCGAGGCGGGTGAGGAACATCTTCATCTGCTCGGGGTTCGTGTTCTGCGCCTCGTCGAGGATGATGAACGCGTCGTTGAGCGTCCGGCCTCGCATGTACGCGAGCGGCGCGACCTCGATCGTGCCCGCGGCCATCAGCCTGGGGATCGAGTCCGGGTCGAGCATGTCGTGCAGCGCGTCGTACAACGGGCGCAGATACGGGTCGATCTTCTCGTAGAGCGTGCCGGGCAGGAAGCCGAGGCGCTCGCCGGCCTCGACGGCCGGGCGGGTCAGGATGATCCGGTTGACCTGCTTGGACTGCAGGGCCTGGACCGCCTTGGCCATGGCGAGATAGGTCTTGCCCGTACCGGCGGGGCCGATGCCGAAGACGACCGTGTGCTTGTCGATCGCGTCGACGTACCGCTTCTGGTTGAGCGTCTTGGGGCGGATCGTGCGGCCGCGCGAGGACAGGATGTTCTGCGTGAGGACCTCGGAGGGGGTCTCCTGGTCGGCGCTCTCGCCGTTGTCGCTCGCGCGGAGCATGGCGATCGAGCGTTCCACTGCGTCCTCCGTCATCGGCTGTCCGGTGCGGAGCACCAGCATCATCTCGTCGAACAGGCGCTGGATGAGGGCGACCTCGTGGGCGTCGCCGACGGCGCTGATCTCATTGCCCCGGACATGGATGTCGGTCTCCGGGAAGGCCTTCTCGATCACGCGCAGGAGGGAGTCTCCGGAACCCAGCACGGTGACCATCGGGTGCTTGGCCGGGACGGTGAAGTGCGCTCGTGCCTGCCCCTGCGCGGGGGTGTGAGCTGTGGGTGTCTGAGTCATGGGCCGGCTCTGAATGCCTGCTCATCCTCCTCAATGCGGGACGCCTGCCTGCCGCTTCGGCAGCCTGTGCACTGCCCAGGGTACGACGGTCCACGGACATGGCCGTAGGCCTTTTCATACCGCTCCCCGCGGTGGGCAGGCGTTCCGCGGGGCTGGGGGCACCTCCCGACGGAGTTCTGGGGGAGGTAGCTGGGGGAGGGTGGGCACAGCCCACGACCGAGGTGCCGCTACTCGTACGGCAATGACGACTACCGGCCGGCGCGAAAGCCGATCGTCGGCACGGCACGCCGCAAGGGCCAGGGCCGGGCAACGTCAGGAAGCAACGCCTCCAGAAAGGCGTACCGCCGCAGCGCCGCAGGATCCTGGTCGTCATACGCCCCCACCCGCCGCCACCACGCAGCGATCTCCGCCCACCCGGGCGCCGAAAGCGACCCCCCGAACTCCTGCACGGAGAGCGCCGCGGTCAGCCCCGCGAAGGCGATCCGGTCGGCCAGCGGCCACCCGGCCAGCGTCCCGGTGACGAACCCGGCGACGAAGACGTCGCCGGCCCCTGTCGGGTCGAGCGCCTCGACCTCGATCGCGGGCACCTCGGCGGTCTCACCCGTCCGCCGGTCCACGGCGTACGCACCCTCGGCACCGAGGGTCACCACGGCGAGCGGAACGTACTCGGTGAGGGCGTGGGCGGCGGCGCGCGGGCAGTCGGTACGCGTGTACCGCATGGCCTCCTCGGCGTTCGGCAGGAACGCCTCGCAGTGCTCCAGGTCCGTCAGCCCGGCCAGGTCCCAGCGGCCGGTGTCGTCCCAGCCGACGTCTGCGAAGATCAGGGTCCCTTCGCTCGCGACGTCGGCGATCCACGGTGCGCGCCTGCCCGGCGTGAGCGAGGCGATGGCGGCACGCGCGCGTGGCGGGCATTCCGGAGCGGGCTCCTCCGGTGGCGGCTCGTGCCCGTGGGACACCATGGCGCGTTCGCCTTCGTACGCCATGGACACGGTCACCGGCGAGTGCCAGCCCGGCACCCTGCGTGACGCCGAGAGGTCGATGCCCTCGCCCTGGTCCAGGGCGTCCCAGCAGTACTCGCCGTAGTGGTCGTCGCCGAAGGCCGCGGCCAGCGAGGTGCGCAGCCCGAGCCGGGCGAGCGCGGTCGCCATGTTGGCCACGCCGCCCGGGCTGGAACCCATCCCCCGCGCCCAGGACTCGGTTCCGCGCTCGGGTGCGGAGTCGAGTCCGGTGAAGACGATGTCGAGGAAGACGGTGCCCGTGAGATAGACGTCCCAGGGCGGGTCGTCGGTGGTACGCAGCCCGGCAAGCGGGTCCACATGGGCTCCGTGGTACGCCCCTTGCGGCTCTCCGTCGTACGCGCTCACGACACGCTCCCTGAATGGTGCTGGTGAGCCAAGTGTGCCGGAACCCGGGGCCGACGACCCGTACCCGTCATGCAGCCGTCACGAGACCGGCATCCGGCACCTGGCCCGGCACCCGGAGGTGCGCTGGTGCGCTACCAGCGCGGCATGGCCGGCTCCTTCCACTCCGGGTCGGCGACACGCATCGCCGCCGCGTCGTCGCGGTCGCGCATCGTGCCGTCGTCGTCGAGCCACCGCTGGTGCAGGAACGCCAGCTTCCCGCGGTCGAGTTCGACACCGAGGCCGGGGGTGTCGGTGACCTTCACCATGCCGCCCTCGAAGGCGATGCGCGCGGTGAGTACGTCCTCGGACTGCCAGGGGTAGTGGGAGTCGCAGGCGTGGTGGAGGCCCGGGACGGTCGACGCGACATGGGTCATCGCGGCGAGGCTGATCCCGAGATGGGTGTTGGAGTGCATGGAGACGCCGACGCCGAAGGTGCGGCAGATGGCGGCCAGTTCACGGGTGTTGCGCAGCCCGCCCCAGTAGTGGTGGTCGGAGAGCACCACCTGGACGGCGTCGCGCGTGAACGCCTCCTTGATCTCCGCGAAGGTGGTCACGCACATGTTGGTGGCGAGCGGGATGGAGGTCCGCGAGGAGACCTGGGCCATGGCGTCGGTGCCGAGGGCCGGGTCCTCCAGGTATTCGAGCACGTCGCCGAGTGCGGCGGCGACCTTCAGCGAGGTCTCCACGGACCAGGCGCCGTTGGGGTCGAGCCGCAGCGGGTGGCCGGGGAAGGCCTCGGCGAGCGCGCGGATCGCGGCGATCTCCTCGTCCGGCGGGAAGACACCGCCCTTGAGCTTGAAGGACGTGAAGCCGTAGCGCTCGGTGAACCTGCGGGCCTGCTCGACGACCCCGGCGGGGTCGACGGCCTCGCCCCAGTCGTCCTTCTCGCTCGTCACGCCCGCGGGGTGGTCGGCCCACTTGTAGAAGAGGTAGGCGCTGTACTCGACGGCGTCGCGCAGCTTGCCGCCGAGCAGCGCGTGCACGGGCAGGCCGAGGGCCTTGCCGAGCGCGTCGAGGCAGGCCACCTCGAAGCCGGACACGACGGACAGCCGCAGCTTGTCGGCGGTCTGGATGCCGCGCAGGCCACCGACGTCGACGGCGTCCTCGACGCGGGCGGCGTCCACGGCGACCTCGTCGGCGAGGGTGAACAGCCCGTTGAGGTCCGATACCTGGCGCCCGACGAGCCGGTCGGCGTAGGGCCGGGCCAGCTCCAGGTACTTGGCGTCGCCGTACGTCTCGCCGACGCCCGTGATCCCGTCGGCGGTCACGACCTCCACGATCAGGCGGGGCGTGTAGGGCTGGTGGACACCCTGGGTGTTCAGCAGCGGCGGGTCCGCGACGAGGACCGGCGTGAGCCGCACCTCACTGATGGTCAGATCACGGTTCGCGGAGGGGTTCACTGGACGGGCTGGAGGGGTCACAGGGCGGCTCCTACGAGGTCGAATGCGGTGGCGAGGTGTAGGTGCCTGCCATCTCCATACGTAGATGACAATCGCACATGAGAATGGAGGCTAGAGATGCGAACGGGGCCCGTCAACGGGGTCGAGCGGACGCGGAGTGCACAGCGCCTGCGACGACGGGCGCAGTCGCCTGACGGCCCCGACCACGCCTGCGCCCGTCCTCGCCCAGCCGCCCGCGACTACGATCGACGCATGTCGGAAGGAGTCCACCGGCCAGCCGGCTCAGTCGCCGGGCCGGAAGCGCGCACGGGGGCCGGGGCAGGCGCCGCACTGGAAGCGCGCACGGGGCTCGGGGCAGGCGCCGGACCGGAACCGCACCCGCAATCCGAGACAGACGCCGGACCGGAAGCGCGCCCAGGGTCCGGGGCAGGCGCCGGATCGGATGCGCGGACGGGAACCGGGCCGGGAGCCGGGCCGCGAGCCCGTTCCCGGGTCGGCTCGCGCGGTTCGGATGCCGCGTCGGCGTCCGAACCCGCCCGCGGCGTCCGCGAGGTGAAGTCCGCCGCTCGCACGGTGGAGTTGCTGGAGCTGCTGGCCGCGCGCGGCGACCGGCCGGCGCGGCTGCAGGAGCTCGCCGACGAGCTCCGCGTACCGCGCAGCTCGATGTACGCCCTGCTGCAGACGCTGATCGGCAGAGGCTGGGTCCGTACGGACATCACCGGCTCCCTCTACGGCATCGGCATCCACGCCCTGCTCACCGGCACGACCTACCTGGACTCCGACCCGCGCGTGCGCCTCGTGCGCCCCTATCTCGACGAGGCGTCGGACGCGTTGGGCGAGACCATCCACATGGGCCGGCTCGACGGGGCGGACGTGGCGTATCTGGCCACCCGCGAGTCGCATGAGTACCTGCGCACGATCAGCCGGGTGGGCCGACGGCTGCCCGCGCACATGGGCGCGCTCGGCAAGGCGCTGCTCGCCGAACGCCCGGACACCGACCTGCCCGACGGCCCCTACGAACGCGCCACCCCGAACACCCGTACCGACCGCGCCTCACTCGCCGCCGACCTGGCCGCGACCCGCGAACGCGGCTACTCCACCGACCGCGAGGAGGGTGTCCTCGGCATCGTCGGCTTCGGCTTCGCACTGCGCTACGACGCGCCCGCACCCGCGCAGGACGCGATCTCCTGCTCCGTACCGGTGGCACGGCTCACGGACGAGCACGAGCGGCAGATCATCGCCGTGATGCAGGAGATCCGCGCCAAGATCGAGGCGACGGCACCCTCGGCGAACGGCGCGCCGAACTGGCGCTGAGCCGGACCCTCGCTCAGCACCCACAAGTCCCCGATCACGACACCCGGCCACAAGACCAACTGCGACGCGGAGCGCCACTGCTACCCGGCCGCAGATTCCGCAAACCCACTGTGCTGCAGATCACGCCGCCCCGGCTTCTGCGCGGCTCTACGTGCTTGATACAAATTGGCGCGCGTTCCTGTCCGTCGACAGCCGCTCCACCCCTCTCCACCCCCCGTCTGTCGTTTTCGCATGCCCTGGGAACGCCCGTGTCGCCGCGCCACAACTCCTGGCCGTCCGCTGCCTCCTGGCCGCTCGTAGCCCTCTTCACGGCGGGCTACCTCGCCGCTTATCTCCTGCCCACCGTGGTGGGCCGGCTCGGCGCCGGCCTCGCACTCGGCCCCGCTCAGGCCGGGGCCGTCGGCAGCGCCCTGCTGCTGTGCTCGGCCTCCGCGGGATTCGTCCTCGCCTCCCGTGTGGAGCTCCTAGGCCCGCGACGCGTGTCCCGGGCCGGGCTGCTGCTGGCGGCCACCGGTTACGGCTGCGCCGCGCTGTCCTCGTCCGTGCCGCTCGTCGTGGCAGGCGCGGCGGCGGGCGGCTTCGGATCCGGTACGGCGACGACGGTGGCCGCGACGGGGATCGCGGGCCAACGCGACCCGCACCGGACCTCGACGCTCGGGCTGCTCGGCGTGTCGGCGCTGGCCGGTGCGCTGTATCTGACGATCCCTCACCTCGGTGGCGGGCACGGCCTGCCGTTCGCCGCACTCGCGCTCACGGCGCTGCTGGTGTGGCCCGCGACGGGCCGGCTGGCCGGGCCGAGCGCCGCGGCCGGACACGCGGCGGCACCGGGCACCCCTCTCCCCCACCGCCGTTCGGGCCTCGTCCTCGCGGGCGCCATGCTGTGCTGGTCGCTGGCCCAGAACGCGCTGTGGGGCGTGAGCAGCCGTATCGGCACCAGCCAGGCCGGGCTCGGCGAGGTCACCGTGGGCGCGGTCTTCGCGGCGGCACTGGGCGCCGCGCTCCTCGGCGTCATCGGTGCGGGGGCGCTGGGCGCGCGGCTGGGGCGTGCGCTGCCGATCGGGGTGGGCACCGTGCTCATCGCGTGCTGCATCGCGGTCAGCGCATCCGCCGACGACCTGGCGTCCTTCGCGACCGGCGAGATCGCCTGGAACACCGTCTACCCAGTGGTCCTGTCGTACCTCATCGGCCTCGCCGCATCGCTCGACCAGCGCGGCCGTTGGGCCGTCCTGGTGGGGTCGGCCTGCTCCCTGGGAACGGCGTGCGGCCCGCTGGCAGGCAGCCTGCTGTCGGCGTGGGCCGGCTACCCGGCGATGGGCGCCCTCCTGGGTGCCGGGCTACTGGTCCTGGCGGCACCGCTGACGGCGGTCGCCCTGCACACCGGCGGCCGCCCGCTCGTACCCGGTGCCATCCGCCGTCGGGGCGGCGCCCCCGCGGCGGTACTCGCCGCCAAGACCGGCACCCCGACGGGCCCGCTTCCCCAGATCGGCACTCCGGAGCAGCCGGTCGTGGAGATCACGGTACGGACCCGGCGACGGCCCCTGGCCCAACGGGCCTTCGGGTCCGCAGGCCCAGAGACACCCACGCGCGCGGAGGCCTCGACGGCAGCCCGCTGAACGGCCTGCGCCGGCGGCGGGGGCCTGGGCCTGCCCCCGGTGGCGCGGTTCGCCTCGCCATCGCCGGAGGCGGAGCAGTAGCCCGCCGCGGAGCGGCACAGCCCCCGCCGCGGAGCGGCGCAAAGGCTCCCAAACGGGCCCCAACCGGCGTCACCCGGCGCCGAACTCGTACGCCTCCACCTCCGCCAGATACCGCCCCCGCCGCTCCTCGTCATGCTCAAGGAACGCCGCATCGAAGGAGTTCCGCGCAAGCGTCCGCATCTGCTCCAGCTCAAGGCCGAGCGCATCGCGAACCGCGTGGAAGTTGTCGCCGACGTACCCGCCGAAGTACGCGGGATCGTCGGAGTTGACGGTGCACAGGAGCCCGGCGGCCAGCATCCGCGCCAGCGGGTGCTGCTCGAGGACATCCACGGCGCGCAGCCGTACGTTCGACAGCGGGCACAGCGTCAGCGGCACGCGCTCCCGCACCAGCCGCTCCACCAGCTCCGGGTCCTCCATGGCCCGCAGCCCGTGGTCCACGCGCTCGACGCCGAGTACGTCGAGGGCCTCCCAGATGTACGCGGGCGGTCCCTCCTCCCCCGCGTGCGCGACCCGCCGCAGCCCGAGCGCGGCAGCCGCCTCGTACACCTCGCGGAACTTCACCGGCGGGTGCCCCACCTCGGCCGAGTCGAGCCCCACGCCCACGATCCGGTTCAGGTACGGCTTCGCGGCCTCGAGGGTCTCCATCGCGGACTCGGCGGACTGGTCGCGCAGGAAGCACATGATCAGCTGGGTGGAGACGCCGTGCCGTTCCTCGGACCGGTCCAGTGCCCGCGCCAGGCCCTCGATCACCGTGCCGATGCCGACACCGCGCGCGATGTGCGCCTGCGGATCGAAGAAGATCTCCGCGTGCCGCACGCCCTGCGCGGCGGCCCGCTCGAGATACGCGTCCGCGAGCTCCTCGAAGTCCTGCTCGGTACGGAGCACGGCCATCAGCTCGTAGTACAGGTCGAGGAACGACTGCAGGTCACTGAACTGGTACGCCTTGCGCAGCTCTTCGGTGTCCGCATACGGCAGCTCCACACCGTTGCGCGCGGCGAGCGCGAAGGCGAGCTCGGGTTCGAGGGTGCCTTCGATGTGGAGGTGGAGTTCGGCTTTGGGGAGGGGCACGGGCGCGCCTTACGTCGAGTCGTGGGGTGCGTGCCATATGGCGGCACGAGATCTTCATCGTACGAGGAGCGCCGCACAGCGGAGAAAACAGGCCAGACTCGGACGAGCCGCACGGCCGGGACGAGCGAGATGCAGGAGTACGCGCGCGTGCGCACTCACCCGGTGCCCGCGCCCGCACCGCGCTTCGGCAGCGGCACCCGCATCAGATCCGCCGCCACCGTCAGCTCCCCGTCGAACCCGGCGACGCGCGCCTCGCGCTCGAACTCCTCCCCGGGCCCGGCTCCCGAAGCGCCGCCGCGCTCGTTGTAGCGCTGGCTGAAGTGCGTCAGTACGAGATGCCGTACGCCCGCGTCGCGTGCCACCCGTCCCGCCTGAACAGCGGTCAAGTGACCGTGCTCCACAGCCAGCTGCTCGTCCTCGTGGAGGAACGTCGACTCGATGACGAGCATGTCGCAGCCCTCGGCCAGGGCGTGCACGTTCTCGCACAGCCGGGTGTCCATGACGAACGCGAACCGCTGGCCGCGTCGCACCTCGCTGACGTCCTCGAGGGTCACGCCGTTCAGGACGCCCTCGCGCTGGATGCGGCCCACGTCCGGCCCCTTGATGCCGTGCGCGGCGAGCCGCTCGGGCAGCATGCGGCGGCCGTCCGGTTCGACGAGCAGGTAGCCGTAGGACTCGACGGGGTGGGAGAGCTTCCGCGCCTCGAGCGTGTACGAGGGCGTGACGGCGACCACCCCGTCGGCGGCGACCGGCGCCTCGGTCAGGCCCACCGTCTCGCGGTACGCCGTCGCGTACCGCAGCCTGTCGAAGAACCGCTTCCCCGACCGCGGATAGTGCGCGGTGATCTCGTGCGGCACGCGGTCGAGGTTGATCCGCTGGATCACCCCGGCGAGGCCGAGCGAGTGGTCGCCGTGGAAGTGCGTGACGCACAACCGGTTCAGGTCGTGCGCGGCGACCCCTGCGCGCAGCATCTGCCGCTGGGTGCCCTCGCCCGGGTCGAAGAGGATGCCCTCGCCGTCCCAGCGCAGCAGATAGCCGTTGTGGTTGCGGTGCCGCGTAGGGACCTGGCTGGCGGTGCCGAGCACCACCAATTCACGTACGGACACCGGCTGTTACCCGGGGGGCCACTGGAGGCCGCGGCCGCCCAGCACATGCAGGTGCGCGTGGAAGACGGTCTGGCCCGCGCCGGTACCGGTGTTGAAGACGACCCGGTAGCCCCTGTCCTCGACCTTGTCCCCGGCGGCGACCTCGCGGGACTCACGCAGTATGTCGGCGATGATCGTCGGCTCGGCGGCGGCGAGCGTGGCGGCGTCCGGGTAGTGCACCTTGGGGATGATCAGCACGTGGGTCGGTGCCTGGGGATTGATGTCGCGGAAGGCGACGGTGGTCTCGGTCTCCCGTACGACGGTTGCCGGGACCTCGCCTGCGACGATCTTGCAGAACAGGCAGTCGGCCTGCGGTTCGCCCGCCATGTGCGGCCTCCTCACGACGCTGATCATTACGACGGCATCGTATCCATCACGTACACCGCCCGGGCCTCCCCCGCCGTGACCGGCGCCGCCGCCCCGCCGCTGAGGGAGGCACGACTGCCCACAGCGGCGGCGGCGCGCATGCCCACCGCAGGACGATGCCACCGCCCGGCGGAGTGGCGCCGACTCAGTCGAGCGCCGGAAGCCCCGGCGCCACCTTCGCCGGGTTTTCCGCCAGCGCGGCGAGCGCGATCCGTATCGCCTCGTCGAGCTGCGGATCCCGCCCCGCCGCATGGTCCTGCGGCGCCTGGACCACCTCGACGTCCGGATCGACCCCGTGGTTCTCGACGCCCCACCCGTACCCCTCCAGCCAGAAGGCGTACTTCGGCTGGGTGACGAGCGTGCCGTCGACGAGCCGGTAGCGGCTGTCGATGCCGATGACGCCGCCCCAGGTGCGTACGCCGACGACGGGCCCGATGCCCAGCGCCTTGATCGCGGCGTTGACGATGTCGCCGTCCGAGCCGGAGAACTCGTTGGCGACGGCGACGACGGGCCCTCGGGGCGCGTCCAGCGGATAGCTGGACGGCTGCATTCCGCGCGGCAGGTCCCAGCCGACGATCCGCCGGGCGAGCTTCTCGATGACTAGTTGCGAGGTGTGGCCGCCGCGGTTCTCGCGGACGTCCACCACCAGGCCCTCGCGGGCGACCTCGACACGCAGGTCACGGTGGATCTGGGCCCAGCCGGGCGCCTGCATGTCGGGAACGTGCAGATAGCCGAGCCGTCCGCCGGACTTCTCATGGACGTACGCCCGCCGGTCGGCGACCCATGCGTGGTACCGCAGCGGCTCCTCGTCGTCGATCGGCACAACCACCGGATGGCGCAGGTCTCCCCCGCCGGCCGGTGAGATCGTCAGTTCGACGGGCTTGCCCGCCGTACCGACGAGCAGCGGCCCCGGCCCGGTCACCGGGTCGACGGGCTGCCCGCCGACCGCGACGATCGCGTCCCCGGCGCGCACGGCGACGCCGGGCGCGGCGAGCGGCGAGTGCGCGTCCGGGTCGGAGGTCTCCGACGGCAGGATGCGGTCGATGCGCCAACTTCCGTCCTCATGCCGGGAGATGTCGGCGCCGAGCAGCCCCTGCCGCGTCCCGGAGCCGCCCCAGCCGCCGCGCGGTGTGACGTAGGCGTGGGAGGTGCCGAGCTCTCCCTGGACCTCCCACAGCAGGTCGACGAGGTCGTCGTGGGTGGCGACGCGCTGCAGGACGGGCCGGTAGCGGTCGAGGACGCCGTTCCAGTCGACGCCGCCGAGGTCGGGCCGCCAGAAGTTGTCCCGCATGAGCCGGCCGGTCTCGTCGAACATCTGCCGCCATTCGGCGGCGGGGTCGATGGTCCGCCGGATGCGCGACAGGTCCACGGTGATGTTGGTGTCGCTGTCGTCGTCGTTCGAGGCGCGCCGGTCGCTCGGCACCACCTTGAGCCGTTCCCCGGTCCACAGCAGAACGCGCTTGCCGTCGCCGCTGACCGCGAAGTGGTCGGCATCCGACGCCAGTTCCTCGATGCGCTGCTGTACGAGGTCGTAGCGCTCCAGCTCCGTCTTCGGGTCCGGGTCGGAGGGCGTGGCCCGGGAGGCGCCGAGCACGCCCTGCACCGGGTGGCGCAGCCACAGCACGCCGTCCTTGGCGGCGCGCAGCGTCGTGTAACGGGCGGCCTCGACGGGGAACGGCACGATGCGGTCGGCGAGTCCGTCGAGGTCGATACGGGTGACGGCGGCGCCCTCGCTGTCGGGCGTCTCGTCCTTGTCGGGTGCGTCGAAGGGCCTGCCGTGCCGCTGGGGGCCGAAGGGCGACGGAGTCGTGGCGGCCAGGGTGATCAGGTGCGGCCGCGAGCCGCCCACGAACGCCAGGTCGAAGACGTGCTCGTCGTAGACCGGGTCGAAGGACCGTGCCGACAGGAACGCCAGGTGCTTGCCGTCCAGGGTGAACGCGGGCGAGTAGTCGCGGAACCGCAGCGGGGTCGCCTCGGTGACCGACAGGTCGGCGGTGTTGGCGAGTTTCAGCTGGCGCAGCGGTTCGGGGCCCGCGTGGGACCAGGCGAGCCATGCCGAGTCGGGCGAGAAGACCAGCCCGCTCGCGTCGCCGTGTTCGCTGCGGTCGACCTCCCGTACCTCCCCGCTCTCCCGCTCTACGAGCAGCACCCGCCCGTCGTGCGAGGCGACGGCGGCCCGGCTGCCGTCCGGTGCCATGGCGAGCGCCAGGACGCGTCCGAGCTGCCCGGCGGCGAGCCGCCGCGGTGTCGCGCCAGGTGCCAGGCCGGTGGCCGGGGCGAACTCCAGCGCGTCGTCGCCTTCGGCGTCGGTCACCCACACCACGTGCTCCTCGCCGTCCACCCTGAAGGTGCGCGGCAGCCGGGCCCGTACGCCGTGTGTGGCGGCGAGCGCGCGGGCGGGGCCCTCGCGGTGGGTGATCCAGTGGACGGCGCCACGGACGGAGACGGCACTGCCGCGCGCGGTGTGGTCGGGCGCGGCGGCGCCGAACCAGCGGGCGGCGCTGACAGGGTGCGACTGGAGGTCGGCACGCTGCCCGCCGAGGCGCAGATCGAGGAGGCGGGGTTCGGCGCCGTCGAGGTCGTCGAGGAGCCACAGTTCGCCGGCGGAGGCGTAGACGACGCGGGTGCCGTCGGTCGACGCGTGCCGTGCGTAGAAGCCCGTCTCGGTGTCCACCGGGGTGTGCCGCCGCAGGTCGGAGCCGTCGGCGAGGGAGGAGTAGACGGCTCCCACACCTTCGTGGTCGGAGAGGAACGCGACCCTGTCGCCGACCCACATGGGGTACTCGATGTTCCCGTCGAGCCCCTCATGCAGCCGGACGAACTCCCCTGCGCCCTCGCGGTCGATCCACAGCTTGCCCGCAGTGCCGCCCCGGTAGCGCTTCCACCAGGCGGCCTCGCGGCCCATCGTCGCGGCCAGCAGGACGACTTGGGAGTCCGGGCCGTACGCGACGGCGCCCACGGGCCCGTACGGGAGGGTGGCCGCAGGACCGCCGTCGAGCGGCACGGCCCGCGCCCAGCTGCGGCGCAGCGAGGCCTGGCCGTGCGTGGTGAGCGCGAGCACGTGCCCGTCCGGGGTCCAGCCGCGGACGGTCGTGCGCTGGCTGCCCCAGTACGTCAGCCTCCGGGACGGTCCGCCGTCGACGGGTGCGACATGCACCTCGGGTGCCCCGTCGCGGGTGGAGGTCCAGGCGACAGTGGTGCCGTCCGGGGAGATCCGGGGGTGGTTCACGGGGACGTTGTCGGCGCTGACCCGCCAGGCGCGGCCGCCGTCGAGGGGCGCGACCCAGACGTCGTCCTCAGCGGTGAAGGCGATCAACTCGCCGTGAAGATGCGGGAACCGAAGGTACGCAGGCTGTGTCACCCGATCACAGTAAGCAGCAACCGCCGCCGCGGACAGCTTTTTCGATCAGTTCGGGGACCAGTTCGGGCCGCGGACCTGCGCGGTCACCTGCCCTGTCGCGCGGGCCACCCCCGCAGCGCCGCGCCGCCCCGGGTCCGTCAGCCGCACATCAGCAGCCACTCCTGGAGCTCCACGAGATTGCCCTCGGGGTCCTTGAGGTGGGCGACGCGCATACGGTCCGTCATGGCGGTGGGTCCGTGTTCCAGGATCGCTCCGCGGCCGACGAGTTCGGCGCAGTACGCGTCGAGATTGTCGACGCGCAGGACCACCAGGGAACGGTGCCCGTTCACGGAGTCGGCCAGTTCCCCGAGGACCTCGGCCATCATGGCGCGGTCCTGCAGCGCGATGCCCGCCGAGCCGACGGCCGGGCTGAACTTCTCGTACGGGCCGTTCTCCGCTCCCGACTGGGGCTTCAGCCCGAGCACATCGGCGTAGAAGCGGTAGCAGGCCGGGAAGTCCGAGACGAGCAGCCTCACCTGTGCGAGTTCCAACGCGGCCTCCTTCGTGGGGCGGGACGCCCGAACGCTTCAGGACCAGCGGCCGGTGCGGCCGAGCAGCAGCGCGACCGCCGCCGTCCCCGCGGTCGACGTACGCAGCACGGTACGCCCCAGCCTGTACGTCCGGGCGCCTGCCGCCGCGAAGACCTGCAGCTCTTCGGGTGACACTCCCCCTTCGGGCCCCACGACGAGCACGATCTCGCCCGTGGTGGGGAGTTCGGCGGTGGCCAGCGGCACGCTGTCGTAGTCCCGTTCCTCGTGCAGGACGGCCGCGAGGTCTGCTTCGGCCAGAAGTGCCGCCACCTGTTTGGTCGTCATCGCGTCCGCCACCTCGGGGAAGCGCACGCGGCGCGACTGCTTGCCCGCCTCGCGCGCCGTCGCCCGCCACTTGCCGAGCGCCTTGAGTCCCCGGTCGCCCTTCCACTGGGTGATGCAGCGGGACGCGGACCACGGCACGATCGCGTCGACTCCGGTCTCGGTCATCGTCTCGACGGCGAGTTCGCCCCGGTCGCCCTTGGGGAGGGCCTGCACGACGGTGATACGGGGCGTGGGCGGCGGCTCCTCCCGGACGGCCGTCAGGTCCGTCACGACGAGCCGGTCCTTGCCCTCGGCCGCCTTCACGACGCCTTCCGTCCAGCGCCCGCGCCCGTCGCTGAGGACGACGTCCTCTCCCGGCCGCAGCCGCTTCACGGAGACGGCGTGGCGCCCCTCGGGCCCGTCCAGGACGTACTCGGGGCCGGCCGGGACCTCGTCCACCACGAACACCGGCGCGGTCATGAGCCGGCCTCCGCCGACAACGCCGCCTTCGCCGCGGCCAGTTCGGCGGCCAGCACCTCGACGAGCTGCCCGGCCGGAAGATCCCGCGCCAGCCGGTGCCCCTGCCCGGCCCACAGCGCCATGCCCTGCGGGTCACCGGCCGCCGCGGCCGCCTTGCGCAGGCCGGAGGTGAGGTGGTGGATCTGGGGGTACGCGGCCGGGGCGTACGGGCCGTGCTCCCGCATGAAGCGGTTGACGAGACCGCGGGCCGGGCGCCCGGAGAAGGCGCGCGTCAGTTCTGTGCGGGTGAAGAGAGGGTTGGTCATCGCGTCCTTGTGCAGGGCGTTGGCGCCCGACTCGGGCGTGACGAGGAACGCCGTGCCCAGCTGCGCCGCCTGGGCGCCCGCCGCGAGCGCCCCGGCGATCTGTACGCCGCGCATCATCCCGCCGGCCGCCACGATCGGCAGCTCCACACTCTCGCGCACCTGTGTGACCAACGACAGCAGCCCGATGCCCGCGGCGTCGTTCTCCGGGTTGTCGCGGTGCGTGCCCTGGTGGCCGCCCGCCTCGACCCCCTGTACGACCACCGCGTCCGCGCCGGCCCGCTGAACGGCCTGGGCCTCCGCGACCGTGGTGGCGGTGACCATGGTGAGCGTGCCCGCGCGCGAGAACGACTCGAGCACCTCGGGCGTCGGACAGCCGAAGTGGAATGAGACGAGCGGCACCGGGTCGTCGAGGAGGATCGCCAGTTTGGCGTCGTAGCCGTCGTCGCGGCCGCTGTCGGGATCACCGAGCTCGGTGCGGTACCAGGCGGCCTCACCGGCGAGCTGGCAACGGTAGACATCGACGGCCGCCGAGTCCGCATAGTCCGGTTGCGGCATGAAGAGATTGACGCCGAACGGCCGGCCCGTCAGCGAGCGCAGTTGTTTGATCTCCTGGTACATCCCGTCGGCGGTTTTGTACCCGGCCGCGAGAAACCCGAGCCCACCGGCCTCCGAGACGGCAGCGGCGAGCTGCGGCCGCGACACGCCGCCCGCCATGGGGGCCTGCACGATCGGAACGGGAAAGAGACCGCTCAGTACGCTGACCATGCCCGCATGGTGCCACGTCGCCCGAACAAGACCGAATCCGGCCTTCCGCATGCGGATGCCGCTGGTACTGCTGTGGGCAGTCGTTCCGCTGGGGCGGAACGGGTGGGCACAGCCCACGACGTACGGCAACGTCGAACGCTATGCCCACCCCGTGCAACGGGGTCACCCCAAAAGCGCGGGGGCACCCCAAACACCGTCACCGCCCGTTGAACGCGTCCTTGAGCCGAGAGAACAACCCCTGCTGCCCCGGCTGGAACTGCCCCAGGGGCCGCTCCTCCCCCCGAAGCTGCGCCAGCTCCCGGAGCAACCGCTCCTGCTCGGGATCAAGCTTCGTCGGCGTCTGCACCTCGACGTGCACGACGAGATCGCCGCGCCCCCCGCCCCGCAGATGCGTGATGCCGCGCCCGTGCAGCGGAATCGACTGCCCGGACTGCGTACCGGGCCGGATGTCGACCTCCTCGAGCCCGTCCAGCGTCTCCAGCGGCACCTTTGTGCCGAGCGCGGCGGCCGTCATCGGGATGGTGACCGTGCAGTGCAGATCGTCGCCGCGCCGCTGGAAGACCGCGTGCGGCAGCTCGTGGATCTCGACGTACAGATCACCGGCCGGTCCGCCGCCGGGCCCGACCTCGCCCTCACCGGCGAGCTGGATCCGCGTGCCGTTGTCGACACCGGCGGGGATCTTCACGGTCAGGGTCCGCCGCGAGCGCACACGCCCGTCGCCCGCGCACTCAGGGCAGGGGGTGGGCACGACCGTGCCGAAGCCCTGGCACTGCGGGCACGGCCGCGAGGTCATGACCTGGCCGAGGAAGGACCGCGTGACCTGCGACACCTCACCGCGGCCGCGGCACATGTCACACGTCTGCGCCGAGGTGCCAGGGGCGGCACCCTCGCCGTTGCACGTGTTGCACACCACGGCCGTGTCGACCTGGATGTCCTTGGTGGTCCCGAACGCCGCCTCGTCCAGCTCGACCTCGAGCCGGATCATCGCGTCCTGCCCGCGCCGCGTACGCGACCGCGGGCCCCGCTGGGACGCCGTACCGAAGAAGGCGTCCATGATGTCCGAGAAGTTGCCGAAGCCACCGGCGCCGAAGCCGCCCGCGCCCGCGCCGCCGCTCGCCGAGAGCGGGTCGCCGCCGAGGTCGTAGACCTGCTTCTTCTGCGGGTCCGACAGCACCTCGTAGGCGGCGTTGATCTCCTTGAAGCGCTCCTGCGTCTTCGGATCAGGGTTGACGTCCGGGTGCAGCTCGCGAGCGAGCCGCCGGAAGGCCTTCTTGATCTCGTCCTGGGACGCGTCGCGGCGCACGCCGAGTACGGCGTAGTAGTCCGTGGCCACTTACGACTCCGCCAGGATCTGTCCGACGTAACGTGCCACTGCGCGTACTGCTCCCATCGTTCCCGGGTAGTCCATGCGGGTCGGGCCGACCACGCCGAGCTTGGCGACTGCCTCGCCGCCCGAACCGTAGCCCACCGACACCACAGACGTGGAGTTGAGCCCCTCATGGGCGATCTCGTGACCGATCCGTACGGTCATGCCCGGATCCTTGGCCTCGCCGAGCAGCTTGAGGAGCACGACCTGCTCCTCCAGCGCCTCGAGCACCGGCCGGATCGTGAGGGGGAAGTCATGTGCGAAGCGGGTGAGATTGGCGGTTCCGCCGATCATCAGCCGCTCCTCGGTCTCCTCGACCAGGGTCTCGAGCAATGTCGAGAGCACGGTCGAGACGGTGCCGCGGTCCTCGGTCTCGAAGGCCTCCGGCAGATCCTGCACGAGCTGCGGCACATCGGTGAAGCGACGGCCGACCACCCGGCTGTTGAGCCGCGCCCGCAGATCGGCGAGCGAGGTCTCACCGAAGGGGGCGGGGCAGTCGACCATGCGCTGCTCGACACGGCCGGTGTCCGTGATCAGTACGAGCATCAGCCGGGCCGGAGCCATGGACAGCAGCTCCACATGGCGCACCGTCGACCGTGTGAGCGACGGATACTGCACCACCGCGACCTGCCGGGTCAGCTGCGCGAGCAGCCGCACCGTGCGTGCCACGACGTCGTCGAGGTCGACGGCGCCGTCGAGGAAGTTCTGGATGGCCCGGCGCTCGGGCGGGGTCATCGGCTTGACGCCCGCGAGCTTGTCGACGAAGAGGCGGTACCCCTTGTCCGTGGGGATGCGCCCGGCACTGGTGTGCGGCTGGGCGATATAGCCCTCCTCCTCCAGCACCGCCATGTCGTTGCGCACGGTCGCCGGGGAGACGCCGAGGCTGTGCCGCTCCGTGAGCGCCTTGGAGCCGACCGGCTCCTCGGTGCCGACATAGTCCTGGACGATGGCGCGCAGCACTTCCAGCCTGCGTTCACTGAGCATCCGCGCACACCTCCAGCTTGTGTCGTCCCGCGTCGTCCCCGCGACCTCTCGCCTGGCACTCACTGTGCGCGAGTGCCAGCCTTCCCGGGCCAAGTGTACGGCCGGTAGGTATGGCCCCGGCAAGGGCGGTCACACGTCAGGGCCGCCGATATGTGCGGTCTGGGCTGCGGTGTCGTGCCGCGCCGGGCCGCGGGGACTAGCGTCGCCGGTAGGAAACGGACTGCGGATGTGACTGCCCGGTCATGGGGATCATGGCGGATGTGACATGGGGGACGTGATGAACATGACGTGGGGGACCTGATGGACGTGGCGTGGGGAACACAGGGCTGGGAGGGGTTGTCGCCCCGGGTGGGTCGGCGCCGGCTGCCGGTGTGGGACTGCACGGTCGGCCTGGTCGTGGGCGAGGGGGCGGCGCTCATGGTCGACGCCGGGTCGAGCCTGCGGGAGGGCGCCGAGTTGCGCCGGGAGGCGCAGCAGCTCCTGGGCGGCGACGACCGGCGCGTGACGCATCTCGCGCTGACGCATCCGCACTTCGACCATGTGCTGGGCGCGGCAGCGTTCGCGGGGGTGGAGGTGTACGGCGCGGTGGGGCTCGACTGGGTCTTCTCGGCGGGCCGGAAGGATCTGCTGGCCGACGCGGTACGGCACGGACTCGCCCCGGCGGACGCGGCGGAGGCCGCGGATCTTCTCGTCGCGCCGCGTCACCGGGTGAGCGGCGAGTGGACGCTCGACCTGGGCGGCGGCCACCAGGCGCTGCTGGCGAATGTGGGCCCGGGCCACACAGGACACGACATGGCGGTCCTCGTCCCCGCCACCGCCACGACCCCCGAGATCGTCTTCTGCGGAGACCTCGTCGAGGAGTCCGGCGAACCCCAGGCGGGTCCGGACGCGGTCCCGTCCCACTGGCCCGCCGCCGTGGACCGGCTGCTCAGCCTGGGCGGCGAGGACGCGGTCTACGTACCCGGCCATGGAGCCGCGGTGAATGCGGCCTTTGTCCGGGCGCAACGCGATCAGCTGGCGGCCCGGTTCGGCGTGTCGTAGTCACGGCCCGCGCCTTCTCCCTATCGTCATCCGAATGCGCCAGTACACTCCGGACCTGACCCCACCCTGGAAGAAGCCGAAGGCGGCACCGGAAGTCCCGGCGGAACCGGGACTCGTCGTCGAGGAGCCTGGGACCGGCTTCTGCGGCGCGGTGATCCGCTGCGAGGCGGGCACGGTCACGCTGGAGGACCGCTTCGGCAAGCACCGGGTGTTTCCGCTCGAGCCCCGCGGGTTCCTGCTGGAGGGCAAGGTGGTGACCCTCGTCCGCCCCTCCGGAGCGACGCCGGTGCGTCCCACCCGTACGGCCTCCGGTTCGGTCGCGGTGCCGGGCGCGCGGGCCCGGGTTGCGCGTGCCGGGCGGATCTACGTCGAGGGCCGCCACGACGCCGAACTGGTCGAGAAGGTGTGGGGCGACGACCTGCGCATCGAGGGCGTGGTCGTCGAGTATCTGGAGGGCGTCGACGACCTCCCATCGATCGTCGCGGACTTCGCTCCCGGCCCGGACGCCCGCCTCGGGGTCCTGGTGGACCACCTGGTCCCGGGCACGAAGGAGTCCCGCATCGCGGAGTCGGTCACCAGTGAGTACGCGCTGGTGGTGGGCCACCCCTACATCGACGTGTGGGAGGCGGTGAAGCCGTCTGCGGTGGGCATCCGGGCGTGGCCGACGGTGCCGCGGGGGCAGGACTGGAAGACGGGGGTGTGCCGGGCGCTGGGGTGGGCGGAGAACACGGGGGCGGCGTGGGGTCGGATTCTGGGGTGTGTGCGGTCGTACAGGGACCTGGAACCGGAACTCCTCGGGCGGGTGGAGGAGTTGATCGACTTCGTCACGGACGAGAGTGACGCTTGACCCCCGGGTAGGTGTCGAATTCGCTCGTGTCCAGTTCGATGCCGAGCATTTCCAGCGGAAGAGGGTCACCGAACTTCGTGACCCGCTGTGCTCGGTAGTCGGCCTCCTCACCCTTGCCGACGGGCTCGGTGAGCAGGACGCAGTGGGCCACGATCGGGTCGATGATCAGGTACGCGGGCACCGTGCCCGCGGCGTAGATCAAGCGCTTGATCCCGTAGTCACGGTCGACACTAGTTTTGGAAACGACCTCGACCACCAACGTGATCAACCGGGACGGCAGCAGGCGCCCCGAGTCCGGGCTGATGGCACGCTCCACCACTACCAGGTCCGGTACGGGCTCACTGGCCTCGTCGATGATGTCGATGTCCTGGGTCTGGAGCCGTTCCCAACGCTTACGCGGGATCTGGTCCTGCACATCAGCGACGATTCGGTTGTGAACCAGATCGGGGCTGACCATCATCACGATTTCCCCCCGGAGAAGCTCAACCTTGACACCCTCGGGGGGCTCGAACTCCTCAAAGAACTTCGTCATCCCGCGCTCGTCCACAGCGGTCATCTCCGTGCCCTCTACTTCCTGCCGCCGTGCGTACGGCGGCAGCTTGGGGACAGCGTAGGCAGCGCCACCTGAGTCCGCACCGGTTCACTCCGGGGAGTGATCAGTCCACCAGATCCCTGACCACCGCGTCCGCGAGCAGCCGCCCGCGCAGGGTGAGCACGGCGCGCCCGTTGTCGTAAGGACCCGTCTCCAGGAGCCCGTCCCTTACGGCCCGCTCGGCCGCCTCCCGCCCCGCCGGGGCAAGGATGTCCAACGGACACCCCTCACGAAGCCTCAGCTCCAACAGAACCCGCTCGACCCGCCGGTCCTCCTCGGAGAGGACCTCGCGTCCGGCCCCGGGCGACCGCCCCTCCACCAGAGACGCCGCATACGCCCCGGGGTGCTTGACGTTCCACCACCGCACCCCGCCCACATGGCTGTGCGCCCCGGGCCCGGCGCCCCACCAGTCGGCGCCGCGCCAGTACAGCTCGTTGTGGAGGCACCGCCCGGCCTCCGACGTGGCCCAGTTGGAGACCTCGTACCACTCGAAGCCGGCCCCGGAAAGTGCCTCCTCCGCGATCAGATAGCGGTCCGCGTGCACGTCGTCGTCGGTCATCGGGATCTCGCCGCGGCGGATCCGGCGGGCGAGCTGGGTGCCCTCCTCGACGATCAGCGCGTACGCCGAGACGTGGTCGGGTCCGGCGCCGATGGCCGCGTCGAGTGAGGCACGCCAGTCGTCGTCGGACTCCCCCGGTGTGCCGTAGATCAGGTCGAGGTTGACGTGGTCGAAGCCCGCCGCGCGGGCCTCGGCGACGCAGGCCTCGGGGCGTCCTGGGGTGTGCGTGCGGTCCAGGATCTTCAGCACGTGCTGCCGGGCGCTCTGCATGCCGAAGGAGATCCGGTTGAAGCCGCCCTCGCGCAGGGTCGCCAGGTAGGCCGGGTCGACGGACTCCGGGTTCGCCTCCGTGGTGATCTCCGCGTCGTCCGCGAGCCCGAACTCGTCCCGGATCGCCCCCAGCATGCGTACGAGATCGTCCGCGGCCAGCAGCGTCGGCGTACCGCCCCCGACGAAGACCGTCCGCACCTGCCGCGGGTCGTCGCCCAGCACCTTGCGGGCGAGGCGGATCTCGTCGGTCAGGGTCGCCGCGTAGTTGTCGCGGGACGCGAGCACGCCGCCGGTGCCGCGCAGCTCGGTCGCGGTGTACGTGTTGAAGTCGCAGTAGCCGCAGCGGGTCGCGCAGTACGGGACGTGCAGATAGAACCCGAGGGGGCGGTCGGCGGCGCCGGCAAGGGCATGCGCGGGCAGCGCGCCGTCCTCGGGCACGGGCTCGCCGTCGGGGAGTGCGGAAGGCATGCGTTCCATTGTCCCGTACCGGAGGAACACGCCGGACCGTACCGACAAGCGGATCATCGCCGAGGCTGCTCACTGTGCCTGGAGCACCAGCAGCGCAAGATCGTCCTCCGGAGGCCCGTCCGCGAACTCGTGGACCAGCCGCCGGATCCGCTCGGCCACGAGGGGGGCGCTCAGGCCGGCGCAGTCGGACAGCGCGACCGCGAGCCCGTCGCCGTCGTCGAACTGGCGCCGCCCGGAGCGCCGCTCCGTCACCCCGTCCGTGACGCACAGCAGCGTGTCGCCGGCACGCAGCTCGAAGGTCTCACTCTGGTACGTCACGTCCTCGACCACGCCCAGCAGCACCTGGGGCCCGGCTGCCGCCCGTACGTCACCGTCGGGCCGCAACAGCAGCGGCAGCGGGTGCCCGGCGGAGGCGAGGGTGCAGCGCACCCCTTCGCCAGTGGGGACCAGCTCGCCGTAGAGGACGGAGAGGAAGCGGGGCATGGAGCCCTCGGGCGGTACCTCCGGGCCGCCCACGGCGGCGATGGCGCGCGCGGCCGCGTCCGCCGCCTCCGTGGCGTCGTCGAGCAGCAGCTGGTTGAGGCGGTCGAGGACCTCGGAGACCTGGTAGCCCTCGCGGGCCAGCAGCCGCAGCCACGGCCGGACGAGACCGATGACGACGGCGGCCTCGGGCCCCTTGCCCTGGACGTCGCCGAGCGCGAAGCACCAGCGTCCGTCTCCGGCGGGGAACACGTCGTAGAAGTCGCCGCCCGGACCGCCCTTGTCCCGCGGCTCGTAGACGAGGGCGGACTCGACGCCCGGGATCTTCGCGACCGCCGTGGGCAGCAGTCCGCGCTGGAGGACGCGGCTGATGGTGGCCTGGCGGGCGTACTGCCGGGCCGCGCCGATGGCGAGCGCGACGCGGCGGCTGAAGTCCTCGACGAGCCCGGTGATCTCGTCGGGGAAACGGGCGGGACCGGCCCTGCCGATGACCAGGGTGCCGAGCGGCCGTCCGCCCGCGATCAGCCGGTACGCGAGGGCCGCGCCTGTCGCCTCGGGCGAGCCGTCCGACGCGCCGTCGGACGAGCCGGGCCACGGCACCGGGACGGCCCCGGAACGCAGCGTGTCGGGGAGGATCGGCGGCTCTTTCTCCAGGATGCGGCGGAGTTCCTCAATGCGGTTCTCGCTGACGTGCCAGACGCGGGCGAGCCGCGGCCAGGCGGACGGTCCCGCCCCGGCGCCGACGCCGCCGTGCCGGCCGCCTGTTCTGCCGTGCGTGCCCCAGCCCACCCTGCCGTCCTCGTCGTTCAGCCACACGGCACACCAGTCGGCGAGCCGCGGCACCAGGAGTTGTCCGGCGAGGGCCGCGACGAGGTCCTCGTCGAGCTGCCCGGCCAGCAGGTCGGACGCCTCGGCCAGAAAAGAGAGGGCGCCGCGGTTGACCCAGTCCTGATCCCGGGGGATGCGCCCGTGCGACGGGGACGGGACGTCGGCCGCGCTGAGCCCGCGCTGCAGGATGCTCTCACCTGCGTACGCCTCGATCTCCTGCGCGGCAGGCATGCCGGCGATCGGCAGCCGCGCCCAGACGGTCTTGGTGCCGGGGCGGTAGGTGACCCCCCAGGATGTGCAGAGCGCGGAGACGAGCTGCAGCCCGCGCCCGAACTCGGGGATGCCCTGCGCCACCGGGAGGTCGTCACCGCGCACCGCGCGTGCGGGGTGGTGGTCGGAGACCTCGATGAGCAGGGAACCGGTGGCCTCGGCGTCGGCGGGGTGGTCGGCGGGGCCGGTGGTGCGACGGTCCGGGGAGTGCTCACCAGACTCGGCGGTCCGCTCGTCCGGTGCGTACTCGGCGCCTTCCGCGGCCTGACAGTCCAGCGCGTAGGCATCGGGCTCCGCGACCAGGCTGTGGCTGTACGTGCCGTACGCGACGGCCTCCGCGAACCGGCTGTCCGGGGCGTACGCGGGGGCCTCCGGTGCCCGGCCGTCCCGCGTGTACGCGTCGGCCTCCGCTGCCTGGCCGTCCCGCGTGTACGCGTCCGGCTCAGCGGCCGCGACCCGGCCGCCCGTGACGTACGAGCCGGGCGGCTCGGGCTGCTCGGGCGGTTCCAGTCGGCACAGCAGCTCCACGTCGGTGCCCGCGTGCACGACGGCGTTGGTGACGAGCTCGCTCACGAGGACCAACGCGTCGTCGATGAGACGTTCGGCGACGGACGCCGCGAGAACGGAGTGCGGGGCCCACTCATCCGCGGCCACGGCCTCGGCGGCAACGACATCCGCAGCGACGGGATCGGCGGGCGCACAGCCCGCCGGCACGACGTCCGCGGCCACGGTGCCTGCGGAGACGCCATCTGCCGGTGTACAACCGGCCGGCATCGCGCCAGCGGACCCATATCCCGCCGGCACAGCATCCGTAGCCACGGCAGCACCCGTCCCGGCGGCATCGGCGGACCCGCAGCTCCCCGGCACGCCCGCCACCTGCACGCCCTCCGCCGCCCCGGCACCTGCCGCCACCGACACGCCCTCCGCCGCCCCGGCACCCGCCGCCCCCGCCCACTCCTCCAGCACCGCACGCACGAAGCGGCGTGCGGCGGCCGGTGCGAGCGGGTTGCCGGGCAGTGACGTACGCGCGACCGGCAGCGGTCCAGGCCGGTGCTCCGGTGACTCGGCGGCACGGAACGCGGTCTTCCGTTGCCTCGGGATGGGCCCCACGGTGCGGCTCCTGAGCAGTTCGGGGAATAGGCCTCAGGCGACTCGGACAGAGTGACAGACTGACCACGCCCATAAGCACCGAGTTACCGAAGTGGCCGGTCATGAGTGAGAACAGTGCTATGCGCATGCTCGAAAAAGGACAGATTCCGCCCTCGGATCTGCGTCCTCTGCTCGCCGCCATGACGGCTCTGCGCGACGGCGACTTCCGTGTGCGGGCCCCCGAGGGAGCCGACGGGATCACGGCTGAACTGACCGCCGTCTTCAACCAGATCGCCGACCGCGAGCAGCATCTCAGCGACGAGCTGAGGCGCGTGCGCCGTGAGGTCGTACGGCACGGCCGGCTCGACGAGCGGCTGTCGGCGAGCCCGGGCCAGGGCACCTGGTCGAAGAACGTGGCCGATGCGAACACGCTGATCGACGCCCTGGTGGCGCCCGCGGTGAACGCCACGCGCGTCCTGGACGCCGTCGCGGGCGGCGACCTGACGCAGCGGGTCGATCTGCACGACGGGAACCGCCAGTTGAGGGGTGATCTGCGCCGTCTGGGCCGCACCGTGAACAAGACCGTCGATCAGCTCTCGCTCTTCACGGGAGAGGTGACGCGGGTCGCGCGCGAGGTCGGCACCGAAGGGCGACTGGGTGGACGCGCAAAAGTGCAGGGTCTGTCCGGAAGTTGGCGTGATGTGACCGAAGCGGTCAACACCATGGCCTCCCGGCTGACCGCACAGGTGCGTGACATCGCGCTGGTGACCACGGCGGTGGCGCGCGGCGATCTGACGCGTACGGTCACGGTCGAGGCGACCGGTGAACTGCTGGAGCTGAAGCTCACCGTGAACACGATGGTGGACCAGCTGTCGGCGTTCGCCGACGAGGTGACCCGCGTCGCCCGAGAGGTGGGCACGGAGGGCCAGTTGGGCGGCCGCGCCCAGGTACGCGGCGTGTCCGGCGTATGGAAGGACCTCACCGACAACGTCAACTTCATGGCGTCCAACCTGACCTCGCAGGTCCGCAACATCGCCCAGGTCACCACCGCCGTCGCCAACGGCGATCTGTCGAAGAAGATCACCGTCGACGCGCGTGGCGAGATCCTCGAGCTCAAGGACACCGTCAACACGATGGTGCAGCAGCTGCGCGCGTTCGCCGACGAGGTGACCCGCGTGGCCCGCGAGGTCGGCACCGACGGCCGGCTCGGCGGGCGCGCCCGGGTGCTGGGCGTCTCCGGTGTGTGGCGGGACCTCACCGACAACGTCAACTACATGGCGGACAACCTCACCTCGCAGGTGCGGAACATCGCGCAGGTCGCGACGGCCGTGGCCCAGGGCGACCTGTCGAAGAAGATCGATGTGGACGCACGCGGCGAGATCCTCGAGCTGAAGACCACCATCAACACGATGGTGGACACGTTGTCGTCGTTCTCATCGGAGGTCACGCGCGTCGCCCGCGAGGTCGGCTCCGAGGGGCAGCTCGGCGGCCAGGCCAGGGTCGAGGGTGTCTACGGAACGTGGAAGCGCCTGACGACGAACGTGAACGAGCTCGCGCTCAACCTCACCACCCAGGTGCGCGCCATCGCCGAGGTCGCATCCGCGGTCGCCCAGGGCGACATGTCCCGCTCCATCACCGTGGAGACGCAGGGCGAGGTCGCCGAGCTCAAGGACAACATCAACCTGATGGTGGCCAACCTCCGCGAGACCACCCGCGCGAAGGACTGGCTGGAGTCCAATCTGGCCCGTCTCGCCGCGCTGATGCAGGGCCACCGCGACCTGATGGAGGTCGCCGACCTGATCCTGCGCGAGCTGACGCCGCTGGTGAACGCGCAGTACGGCGCGTTCTTCCTGGCCGACCCGGACGAGGACGGCGCCGCGCTGCACACACCCGTCCCCGCCAAGGGCCTCGCCTTCATCGCCGGTTACGGCTCGGCGCAAAGCTCCGTCGTGGACACCGGCGGCATGCCGGTCCACGGCCTCGTACGGCAGGCGGCCCGCGAGAAGAAGCGGATCCTCGTCGAGGAGGCCCCACCCGGCTACATCAAGATCAACTCGGGGCTCGGTGAGGCGGCGCCCGCCAGCGTCGTCATCATCCCGATCCTCTTCGAGGACAAGCTGCTCGGCGTGATCGAACTGGCGTCGTTCTCGCGCTTCTCCGACGTCCACCTGGCGTTCTTCGACCAGTTCGTGAACACCATCGGCGTCGCGATCAACACCATCATCGCCAACTCCCGCACCGAGTCACTGCTCGGCGAGTCCCAGCGGCTCGCGATGCAGCTGCAGGAGCGCTCGGACGAACTCCAGCGCCAGCAGGCCGAGCTGCAGCGCTCCAACGCCGAGCTGGAGGAGAAGGCGGCGCTGCTGGCCACCAGCTCCCAGTACAAGTCCGAGTTCCTGGCGAACATGTCGCACGAGCTGCGCACCCCGCTGAACTCGCTCCTGATCCTCGCCCGTCTGCTCTCCGACAACCCGGACGGCCATCTCTCCGACCAAGAGGTGCAGTTCGCAGCAACGATCCACCGCTCGGGCTCCGATCTGCTCCAGCTGATCAACGACATCCTGGACCTGTCGAAGATCGAGGCGGGCCGGATGGACGTACGGCCGAAGAAGCTGCCGCTGATCAAGCTGCTCGACTACGTCCACGCGACGTTCCGCCCGCTCACCCTCGACCGCGGCCTGGCCTTCGACGTCAAGGTCGACGAGGACGTGCCGCGCGAGATGTACTCCGACGAGCAGCGGCTCCAGCAGATCCTGCGCAACCTGCTGTCCAACGCGATCAAGTTCACCGCCAACGGCCGCGTCGTGCTGCGCGTGTCGCGCATCAAGGACCCCGAGCACCGGTATGTGCGCGACCACGACGAAGTGGTCGCCTTCGCCGTCAGCGACACCGGCATCGGCATCGCGCCGGAGAAACTCCCGGTGATCTTCGAGGCGTTCCAGCAGGCCGACGGCACCACCAATCGCAAGTACGGAGGCACCGGCCTCGGCCTGTCCATCAGCCGCGAGATCGCGGGTCTCCTCGGCGGCCGTATCGTCGCCGAGTCCACGCCCGGCGCCGGCTCGACCTTCACGCTGTACGTCCCGGTCGTCAGCCCCGGGCACACCGCGACCGGCCCGTCGCCGGACGCGCGCACACTCGCTCTGCCCGAACAGCAGGCCGGCGACTCCCAGGCCGTCCACGACCAGGACGACAACTGGCCCACGCCCACCAAGCTGGAGGAGTGGAAGGCGGGGCGCGCCGGCCGGTTGCTCACGGGACGCCGGGTGCTGATCGTGGACGACGACATCCGCAACGTCTTCGCCCTCACGCATGTGCTGGGACGCGTGGGCATGCCGGTGCTGTACGCGGAGAACGGCCGCGAGGGCATCGAGACCCTGGAGCGCAACCCGGACGTCGAGCTCGTCCTGATGGACATCATGATGCCGGAGATGGACGGCTACGAGACGATCTCCGCCATCCGCCGCACCCCCCGCTGGACGGGCCTTCCCATCGTCGCGCTCACCGCCAAGGCGATGCCCGGCGACCGCGAGAAATCCATCGCGCGGGGCGCCAACGACTACGTACCGAAGCCCGTGGACGTGGACCGGCTGCTGACGGTCGTGTGCGCCCTCCTCGATCCCGAGGGCGGCGAGCCCGACGGGGCAGAGGGCGACGGCACCGAGGGCGAGGGCGCCGAGGGGCACGGCGCCACGGGCCGCATCGCCGAGGTCCCCGACGCCGAGGCGCGCGGCCACGCGTGATGAATCCGTTGTTCCAGGACGGCCGGGCGCTCAGAGCGCTCTCTGAGCCCGCCGTCCCGCCGCCGACCGAGTGAGGCACCCGTCACCATGAGCACCGAGGCCACCATCGACGACCAGGCGAGCATCCTTCTGGTCGACGACATGGAGGACAACCTGATAGCCCTCGAAGCGGTCCTGAGCTCACTCAACCAACCGCTCGTGCGCGCGCGTTCCGGTGATGAGGCGCTGAAGGCGCTGCTGCGCCGGCGGTTCGCCGTCGTCCTTCTGGACATCCGCATGCCAGGCATGGACGGCTTCGAGACCGCCACGCACATCAAACGGCTCGACCAGACCAAGGACGTCCCGATCATCTTCCTGACCGGCGCGGACTCCGACGCGGGCTATGCCTTCCGGGGCTATGCGACAGGGGCCGCCGACTATCTCACCAAGCCGTTCGACCCCTGGGTGCTGCGCGCCAAGGTAACCGTCTTCCTGGACCTGCACCGCAAGAACCGGCAGCTGGAACGGATACTGGCCCGCGAGCACAAGCAGTTCGACGAACTCTCGGCCCGCCTGGCCGCGGTAGAGCAGCACATGGCAGCCAGCAGCCTCACCGACGTACTGGAACTGCGCCACCATGTCCGCCACATGGAGACCCTGGTGAGGGAGATGATGCGGGGCGAGATCGGCTAGCCGACGGCAGTACGGTGGGCGGACCGCAGCGCGTCCCGCCCACCGCATGCATCACGCCTCGCGCGTCCCCGCGTACATCTCCTCGATGAGGTGCTGGTACTCCCGCTCGACCACGGGCCGCTTCAGCTTCAGGCTGGGCGTCAGCTCCCCGTGCTCGACGTCCAGGTCACGCGGCAGCAGCTTGAACTTCTTGATGGTCTGCCAGCGCTGCAGGCCCTCGTTCAGCTTCTGGACGTAGCCGCCGATGAGCTCGACGGTCTCCGGCGCGGCGACCACCTCGGCGTACGACTTGCCGCCCAGGCCGTTCTCCGCGGCCCAGCCGAGGATCGCGGCCTCGTCGAGCGCGATCAGCGCACTGCAGAAGTTACGGTCGGCGCCGAGCACCACGATGTTGGAGGTGTACGGGCACACCGCCTTGAACTGGCCCTCGATCTCGGTCGGCGCGATGTACTTGCCGCCGGACGTCTTGAAGAGGTCCTTCTTGCGGTCGGTGATCTTCAGGTACCCGTCCGCGGACAGCTCACCGATGTCGCCTGTGTGGAACCAGCCGTCCGGCTCGAGGACCTCGGCGGTCTTCTCGGGCAGCCCGTGGTAGCCCTCCATGATGCCCGGGCCGCGCAGCAGGATCTCGCCGTCCTCCGCGATGCGCACCTCGCAGCCGGGCAGCGGCTTGCCGACCGTGCCGGTGCGGTACGCCTCACCGGGGTTGACGAAGGACGCGGCGCTGGACTCGGTCAGCCCGTAGCCCTCCAGGATGTGGATGCCCGCGCCGGCGAAGAAGTAGCCGATCTCGGGCGCCAGCGCGACCGAGCCGGAGACACAGGCGCGCAGTCGGCCGCCGAACGCCTCCCGCAGCTTGGAGTACACGAGCGCATCGGCGATCTTGTGCTTGGCGGAGAGACCGAAGGGCGCCGACGCGCTACCGGTGCGGCGGAAGTTGTCCTGGGTGACCTTGGCGTACTCGCGGGCGACCTCGGACGCCCACTGGAAGATCTTGTACTTGGCCGGGCCGCCTGCACGGGCCTTGGCCGCGACGCCGTTGTAGACCTTCTCGAAGATGCGCGGCACCGCGGCCATGTACGTCGGCTGCACGACCGGCAGATTCTCGATGATCTTGTCGATCCGGCCGTCGACGGCGGTGACATGGCCGACCTCGATCTGGCCGCTGGTCAGCACCTTGCCGAAGACGTGTGCGAGCGGCAGCCAGAGGTACTGCACGTCGTCGGCCGTGACGAGGCCGGTCGCGGCGATGGCCTTGGCCATGTACGACCAGTTGTCCTGCGGCAGCCGCACGCCCTTGGGGCGGCCGGTGGTGCCCGAGGTGTAGATCAGGGTCGCAAGCTGGTCGGCGGTGATCGCCGAGACCTTCTTCTTGATCAGGTCCGGGTTCTTCTCCAGATACGCGGCGCCGCGCACCTCCAGCTCGGCGAGCGTGAGAACCCAGCCCTCGGGCTCGTCGGCGGCGGGCTCGACGCCCTTCGGGTCGATCACCACGACATGAGTGAGGCCCGGCAGCTCGGCACGCTTCTCGCGCGCCTTGGCGAGCTGCGCCGCGTCCTCGGCGATCAGCACCCGGCTGTCCGAGTCGGACAGGATGAATGCGGACTCCTCGGCATTGGTCTGCGGATAGACGGTCGTCGTCGCCGCGCCCGCGCAGAGGATGCCGAGGTCGGAGAGGATCCACTCGACACGGGTCGAAGATGCGAGGGCCACCCGCTCCTCGGGCTGCACGCCCAGCTCGATCAGCCCTGCTGCGATGGCGTAGACCCGCTCGGCAGCCTGCGCCCAGCTCAGCGACTTCCACTCGTCCGGCCCCTCGCCGGAGGGCGACGGCACCGGATAGCGGTAGGCCTCGGCGTCCGGTGTGGCCGCCACGCGCTCCAAGAAGAGAGTCGCCACGGACGGCGGTCGGTTCTCGATCAGGGTCTGTGTGTCGCTCACGACATCCTCCGGGCCCGCGACAGTGCGATCCACTGACTCACAGTGCCTGCGACTGACTAGTGCGGCTGGTGTTGTTTAACTCACGAGTAACCATCGAGCAGTGATCAGGGTAAAGGGGAGATGCCCTGCACGTAAGAGGCCGCGGCCTGTCACTTCCTACAGAGACGGGGCGTTTCCCGCAGGCATGGTGCGCGGCGGGAGCCGCGCACCGGCGCACATGCGGCACAGGGCACATACAGCGCAGCGCACATACGGCACATATACGAAAGGGCCCGCCGCGCCGTGGTGGCGCGCCGGGCCCTCCCCCCAGTGCCTTAAGGGCCTGGGAGGTACCCCCACTCGTCCTGATTCCCCTGCCATTGGCCGGACTGATTCCCCTGCCATGGGCCGGAGCTGCTTCCCGCCCTCGGCGCCCGGCCTACTTCTTGCTCTTGGACTGGCCGCTGTCGTCGCTGGACAGCACCGCGATGAAGGCCTCCTGCGGGACCTCCACCGAGCCGACCATCTTCATCCGCTTCTTGCCTTCCTTCTGCTTCTCCAGCAGCTTCCGCTTACGGGAGATGTCACCGCCGTAGCACTTGGCGAGGACGTCCTTGCGGATGGCGCGGATGGTCTCGCGGGCGATGACCCGGGAGCCGATGGCGGCCTGGACAGGCACCTCGAAGGCCTGCCGCGGGATGAGCTCCCGGAGTTTGGCGACCAGCCGCACGCCGTACGCGTAGGCCGCGTCCTTGTGCGTGATCGCGGAGAACGCGTCGACCTTGTCGCCGTGCAGCAGGATGTCGACCTTGACCAGGCTGGAGGTCTGCTCGCCCGTGGGCTCGTAGTCGAGGGACGCGTAGCCGCGGGTCTTGGACTTCAGCTGGTCGAAGAAGTCGAAGACGATCTCGGCGAGCGGCAGGGTGTAGCGGATCTCGACGCGGTCCTCGGAGAGGTAGTCCATGCCGAGCATCACGCCGCGCCGGTTCTGGCAGAGCTCCATGATCGAGCCGATGAACTCGGACGGGGCGAGGATCGTCGCGCGTACGACCGGCTCGTACACCTCTCCGATCTTGCCCTCGGGGAACTCGCTCGGGTTGGTGACGATGTGCTCGCTGCCGTCCTCCATGATCACGCGGTAGACCACGTTGGGCGCGGTGGCGATCAGGTCGAGCCCGAACTCGCGCTCCAGGCGCTCACGGATCACGTCCAGGTGGAGCAGGCCCAGGAAGCCGACGCGGAAGCCGAAGCCGAGCGCGGCCGACGTCTCCGGCTCGTACACGAGAGCGGCGTCGTTGAGCTGCAGCTTGTCGAGGGCGTCGCGCAGCTCGGGGTAGTCCGAGCCGTCCAGCGGATAGAGGCCGGAGAACACCATCGGCTTGGGGTCCTTGTAGCCGCCGAGGGCTTCGGTGGCCCCCTTGGACTGCTGGGTGATGGTGTCACCCACCTTGGACTGGCGGACGTCCTTCACACCGGTGATCAGATAGCCCACCTCGCCGACACCGAGGCCGTCGGCGGGCAGCATCTCGGGCGAGTTCGTCCCGATCTCGAGGAGCTCGTGAGTCGCGCCCGTGGACATCATCCGGATCCGCTCACGCTTGCTGAGCTGGCCGTCGACGACTCGTACGTACGTCACGACGCCGCGGTAGGAGTCGTAGACCGAGTCGAAGATCATCGCGCGGGCGGGGGCATCGGCGACACCGACCGGGGCCGGGATCTCGGCGACGACCTTGTCCAGCAGCGCCTCCACGCCCAGGCCGGTCTTGGCGGAGACCTTCAGCACGTCCTCGGGCTCGCAGCCGACCAGGTTGGCGAGCTCCTCGGAGAACTTCTCCGGCTGCGCGGCCGGCAGGTCGATCTTGTTGAGCACCGGGATGATCGTGAGGTCGTTCTCCATCGCCAGATACAGGTTGGCGAGGGTCTGCGCCTCGATGCCCTGGGCCGCGTCGACCAGCAGGACCGTGCCCTCACAGGCCGCGAGGGACCGGGACACCTCATACGTGAAGTCGACGTGCCCGGGGGTGTCGATCATGTTGAGGATGTGGGTCCGGCCCTGGCCGTCGCCCGTGGTGGGCGCCCAGGGCAGCCGTACCGCCTGGGACTTGATCGTGATGCCGCGCTCGCGCTCGATATCCATACGGTCGAGGTACTGAGCGCGCATCTGCCGCTGCTCGACCACACCGGTCAGCTGGAGCATCCGGTCGGCGAGAGTGGACTTGCCGTGGTCGATGTGCGCGATGATGCAGAAATTGCGGATCAGAGCCGGGTCTGTACGGCTCGGCTCGGGCACATGGTCAGTGATCGCGGGCACGCAGGGTCCTGTCTCTTGAGGCGCCTGTCGCCTCGGGTCGGATCAAGTCGGATCAATACGCAGGTTCCATGGTCCCACGGGCGGAGCTGTGCGACTGGTTTGGGCCGCCAGGGGAGCCGCTGGTAGCCTGGGCAGCTGTGTCTCATGCCCTTCTCTGCGCGAGGCACGAAGCAAGACTAGGAAGAGAAATCACCGGTACGGGACCTGCACGGCCCCGTGCCTGAACCTGAAAAGGCTCATTCGTGGCGAACATCAAGTCCCAGATCAAGCGGATCAAGACCAACGAGAAGGCCCGGCTGCGCAACAAGGCCGTCAAGTCCTCCCTGAAGACCGCGATCCGCAAGGCCCGCGAGGCCGCTGCCGCGGGTGACGTCGAGAAGGCCACCGAGTACACGCGCGAGGCTTCGCGCAAGCTCGACAAGGCTGTCTCGAAGGGCGTCATCCACAAGAACCAGGCCGCCAACAAGAAGTCGGCGCTGGCTTCCAAGGTCGCTTCCCTCAAGGGCTGAGTCGGCTGGGCCGTCGTGGCCCATCCCCTGACTTGACCGCCGGAAGGACCCAGAGCGGGCCCTCTCTCATCCGCTCCCGACCGGCACCCGGCACCGCACGCGGCCTGCGTTCGCCACGCGGGTGCGGCGCCACAGTTGCTTGACCCGAAGGCCCCGGCCTCCGCCCCTTCCCCGGGCGGTGGACGGGGCCTTCGGCGTACGGCCACGGCACACACCAGCCGACGTGGGTTGCGCCCACCCGCCACCTTGCCGAATGGGGGCGGGACCCACACCGAAGGGTGGGAACCGACGGGCGTAGTCCGAGGCAGCCACCCCTCCCAGGGCCGCGCCGCCGCCCTCCAATTGCCGGTCGGTCTTAGCCCCGCCGGGCCCTCGCGGCCCGAGCGATCGTGACGACCGCCTTCTCCAGGGCGTACTCGGGATCGTCACCCCCACCCTTGACGCCGGCGTCCGCCTCCGCAACCGCCCGAAGGGCAGCCGCAACCCCGTCCGGCGTCCACCCCCGCATCTGCTGCCGCACCCGATCGATCTTCCACGGCGGCATGCCCAGCTCTCGCGCGAGATCCGCGGGGCGGCCGCCGCGCGCGGACGACAGCTTTCCGATGGCCCGCACTCCCTGCGCAAGCGCACTCGTGATCATGACGGGCGCGACCCCGGTGGCCAGCGACCAGCGCAGCGCCTCGAGCGCCTCGGCCGCCCGCCCCTCCACCGCACGGTCGGCCACCGTGAAGCTGGAGGCCTCGGCCCGGCCCGTGTAGTAACGCCCGACCACGGCTTCGTCGATCGCGCCCTCGACATCCGCGACCAGCTGCGACACGGCGGAGGCAAGCTCCCGCAGATCACTGCCTATCGCGTCGACCAGCGCCTGGCAGGCCTCGGGCGTCGCCGAGCGCCCCACTGTCCGGAACTCGCTCCGCACGAACGACAGCCGGTCAGCGGGCTTGGTCATCTTGGGGCAGGCGACCTCCCGCGCGCCCGCCTTGCGCGCGGCGTCCAGCAGTCCTTTCCCCTTGGCGCCGCCCGCGTGCAGCAGCACCAGCGTGATCTCCTCGGCCGGGGCAGCGAGATACGCCTTCACGTCCTTGACCGTGTCGGCCGACAGGTCCTGCGCATTGCGCACGACCACGACCTTGCGCTCGGCGAAGAGCGAGGGGCTCGTCAGCTCGGCGAGCGTGCCGGGCCCGACCTGATCCGGGGTGAGGTCACGCACGTCCGTGTCGGCGTCGGCGGCACGGGCCGCCGCCACGACCTGCTGCACGGCACGGTCGAGCAGCAGATCCTCCTGCCCCACGGCAAGCGTGACGGGCGCGAGCGGATCTGCCTGACCGGCGGTTTCAGTCTTCCTTGCCATCGCGCCCAAGCATCCCACGCCCCACTGACAACGGGCTCCGGTCATGTGCCGCCCAGAACCGCGCCGGCAGTCCGGGAGGCCACGGGACGAAAGACCGCATTCGCGGGAGGCCGCAGCCCGGCTGCGGCCTCCCGGACGCCACGTCACGGCTCCTCGCGCCAGCCGTCCCACTCGGCCGCGAACTCGTCCAGTGCCGCGGGCGCGAGCCGGTCTTCCGGGTCCTCGACGACCAAGAGCCACTGCGCGTCCTCGGCGTCGTCCTCGCCGGCGAGAGAGTCCCTGACGAGCTGCGGCTCCTCGTCCACGCCGAACCGTTCGCCGAGCGCCTCGGCGGCCTCCTCCGCGGCATCCCGGTCGGGCAGCACCAGCACATGTCTCACATCGCTCACGCGCACATTTTCCGGTACCGCCGAGGGTCCGATCCGTCGGGCCCCTGCCTCAGGCCTTGGGAACGACCTGCACGTCCAAGTCGATCTTGATGCTGGGTCCGACCACCGCGATGCCGCGCGCGAGCATCGTCTGCCAGCTGATCGTGAAGTCGTCGCGGTGCAGCTCGGTGGTGGCGCGGCAGGCGGCGCGCGTCTCGCCCTCCATACCGGTGCCGACACCGAGATACTCGGTGTCGAGCGTGACCGTGCGGGTCACACCGTGCAGCGTGAGCGCACCGGTGATCGCCCACCGGCTGCCGCCCTTGTGCACGAACCGGTCGCTGTAGAACTCGAGCACCGGGAACCGGTCCACATCGAGGAAGTCCGCGGACCGCAGGTGGTCGTCGCGCATCTTGACATTGGTGTCGATGGAGGAGGCGTCGATGACCACATGCATGGCCGAGTGCTCGACGCGCTCGGCGATGCGTATGACGCCCGCGAACCTGTTGAACCGGCCGTGGATACGAGCCAGCCCGATGTGCCGCGCGGTGAAGCCGATCGAGGAGTGCGTCGGCTCGATCTCCCAGTCCCCGGGCTGCGGCAGCCCCGGAAGCTGGGCGACGTGCAGCGTGATATCGCCGAGAGACGCGTGCGCGCTCTCACCCACCGAGGCGTTCGTGTGGTACGGCGTGAAGCCCTCCGCCAAGACCGCCAGGCGGTAGTCGCCGGCCGGTACGGTCGCGACGAAGGAGCCGAAGGGGTCAGTGCTGCCGCTGACCACCGTGCGCCCCATCTCGTCGTTGAGGGCGAACTCGGCGTTCCGCACCGGCTCGTTCACCGGGTCGAGCACCCGGCAACTGACCAGGCCGGCCGAGGACGGCACCGGCACCGCAGAGAATGGACCCGAGCGCAGAGCCCGACTTGTGTGATTTCCCCGCCGACGGCCGAACATGCGCAATATCCCCCTGTGCGACGTGACTCACTATTTTCGATGATGCATTCGACCACCGATGTGGCATTCGAGGCAACTCACGCTCACATTGCGGGAATGCTGCGGAAGTAATGCGAGCTGGCACGAGTAATCCGAATTCGTCAGTGGAGATGGCGTTCGTCAGGTGAAATGAAGTTTCTGCGGGTAACACCCACGACGACACCTCAACCACGGCAACGATGAGCCTCAGTCCTCGCTGCCAAGCCCTCGTCCCGGCGGCGCGCGGGCGGCCTCACGGCCTGTCGTCGGCCCTGCGTCAGCGGCCGCCCACAGCAGTCCCTCTTCCGCCGCGCCCATGACGGCCAAGGCCCCGTCTCTGTCCGTACGGAGCACCGTGGCGCCCCCGCTCTGCAGCGCCGCGACGGTGCTGGGTGAGGGGTGCCCATACGGGTTGTCCTCGCCGCATGAGATCAGAGCCAGACGGGGAGCGGCGCGGCGCAGCAGCCCGGGATCCTGGTAGGCCGAACCGTGATGGGCCACCTTCAGCACATCAACGCGTGCCAGTCGCGCCCCCGCTGGGGTCCGCAGCAGCTCCCGCTGCGCGGGCGGTTCGAGATCTCCGAGGAACAGCATGGTCAGCCCGGCGGTGCGTACGAGCAGCGTGACGCTGGCGTCGTTCGGCCCCTCCGGCACGGGCGCCGGGCGCGGTGGTGGCCACAGCACCTGCCATTCGATTGGCCCTGCGCGCCGCAGCTCCCCCGCAACGGCCCGGGTCACCGGGATGCGCCGTGCGGCCGCTTGTCTGCGGACGAACTCGGCCTGGTCGAGCGGCTCCTGAAATCCGGTCGTCTCGATCGCCCCGACCGGCCGCCCACGCAACACCCCGGGCAGTCCCGCCACATGGTCGGCATGGAAGTGGGTCAGCAGTACCAGCGGGATACGAGTGATACCGAGCGAGCGCAGACAGCGGTCGGCCAGCACCGGGTCGGGCCCCGCATCGACGACCACTGCGCTGCCGCCGCCTGTCGAGAGCACGGCGGCGTCCCCCTGGCCCACGTCGCACATCACCAGGCGCCAGCCGGGCGGCGGCCATCCGGTGATCACCCTGGTCAGTGACGGCGGTTGCATCACCACGATCAGGAGCAGCAGGGCGCAGGCCGCGCTCCACCAGGGGTGCCGCACCATACGCCGGCCCACCAGCACAACCACGCCCGTGGCGAGGGCGAGCAGAAACCCGCCGCTCCAGCCGCCCGGCCAGTCCACCCCGTTGCCGGGCAGTGCCGCCCCGGTACGGGCGATCGTCGCGATCCACCCCGTGGGCCAACTCGCGCACCAGGCCAGCGCCTTGGCGAGAGGCATCGCCACAGGTGCCGTCGCCAGCGCGGCGAAACCCAGCACCGTGGCCGGTGCCACCGCGAACTCCGCCAGCAGATTGCAGGGCACCGCCACCAGACTCACCCGCGCAGCCAGCACCGCCACGACCGGCGCGCAGACGGCTTGGGCGGCGGCCGCCGCGGCCAATGCCTCGGCCAGCCGCGGCGGCACACCGCGGCTCCTGAGTGCCACGCTCCACCGGGGCGCGATGGCGAGCAGGGCGCCGGTGGCCAGCACGGAGAGCAGGAAGCCGTAACTGCGCGACAGCCAGGGGGCGTACAGCACGAGCAGCAGCACCGCCGCGGCCAGCGCGGGGATCAGGGAACGGCGGCGTCCCGTGCCGATCGCCAGCAGTGCGATGCCTCCGCAGGCAGCTGCCCGCAGCACGCTCGGGTCGGGTCTGCACAAGATGACGAAACCGAGGGCCAGGGCCCCGCCGAGGAGCGCGGTCGCCCGCAGCGGGATCCCGAGGCGCGGGGCGAGACCTCCCCGCTCCGCCCTGTGGGCCCTCCCGGGCGGTCCGATGAGCAGGGCCAGCAGGATCGTGAAATTGGCCCCGCTGACGGCGAGCAGATGCGTGAGATCAGTCGCCCTGAACGCGTCATGCAGGTCTGCCGGTACGCGAGAGGTGTCGCCCACCACGAGCCCGGGCAGCAGCGCCCGCGCGTCCGGCGGCAGCCCGTCCGTGGCCTCGCGCAGCCCGGCGCGCAGCTCTCCCGCGAAGCGTTGCAGCCCGGACGGTGCGCCCACCACGCGGGGGACTGCACCTCTGCTCACCCGCAGGACCGCAGCGATCTGTCCGCTGTCGTCCAGCGGCGGTGCGAGCCGCGCCTGCACACGCAGCCGTGTCGAGGGAAGCAGCGCCTGCCAGGGGGAGCCCCCTCCAGGGCCCGGTGCCGGGGGCCGGCCCGTGGACGGTGACCCGTCGGTTTTCCGTGAGGTGGGCGGGATCGCATCGGCGATCAGGAGGACCGGTGTGCGGGTCGAGGTCTCCGTTCCGTCCGCCGTCGTGACACGGAGCACCCGGGCGCCGATGACCACACTGGTCGGTGCCACATGATCCCCCGTGACGCGCGGTCGCGTGAGGCGTGGATCCGAGCTCACCTCCAGCTCCGCCGTCACCTCGGCGTATCGCGCCGCCAGCGCAGGGACGGGACCGCGGCGTACGTCCGCCCCGTGCAGAACCGCCGAGGCGGTTGATGCGGCCGCGCAGAGGAGGACAGCGGCCACGGACAGGCGTCCCCACGCGTGCCCTGATCCAGCGAGGCGCGCCTGCCTCCTCGCTCTACCCATCGCCCCTGGCAGCACCAACATCCCGGCCGCTGCCACGCAGAGCGCCACCGCGAATGCCGCCCAGCTCGGCGGTGCACCCAGCGCGAGGGCTGCCGCAGCCCAGGCTGCGAGCGCGGGCGGCACCAGGCGGAGATCCGGAGGCCCTTCCTGACGCGGATGTGCCGCACCGAGCCGGTTCCCGGACGCGGCGTGCACAGCCGCCCGCGGCGGCGGGGCTGCCGTGCCCGGCCGGGTGTCGGTCATGGGGGGCCGCACCCCTGGGGAGGCCGGGGAGTCGCCTCTCCTACGCTCCGCCACCTCCGCCGAGGGGACCCGCGCCCTCGACCCCGGCGAGGGCGCGGGTCCTCGCGTGCCGGGTGCGCGAACTTCCCGCCGCCTCATGGCCGTACGAGATTCTGCAGATCGGCGAAGCGTCGGTCGCCGATGCCGTTGACCTCGCGGAGCTCGTCGACCGAGCGGAAACCGCCATGTTGTGTGCGGTAGTCGATGATGTGCTGTGCCAGCACGGGACCGACGCCCGGAAGTGTGTCCAACTGTTCCGCCGTGGCCGTGTTGAGGCTGACGGGCCCGGCGGCGGCCGCGCCGGAGCCGGCCCCTGCTGCACCCGGCACGGCAGGCCCTCCTCCGGCGGCGCCCGGCGGCCCGCCGACGACGACCTGCTCGCCGTCCATGAGAAGACGCGCCCGGTTGAGCCCGCCGATGTCCGTGCCGGGGCGGACACCGCCTGCCGCGTGCAGCGCATCCGCCACCCTGGAGCCGGCGGGAAGGTGATGGATTCCGGGCTTGCGCACCTTCCCACTGACGTCGACGACGATCTGTCCGCCGCCTCCGGCCGGGAGGGCACCTGCCGCTCTCCCTGCCACCGCTCCGGCGGAGGGGTCCGGCGCCACTTCCTCCCCGGCGGCTGCCGGAGCCTCCGCGCGCACGACGTCAGGCGCACGCACCGGCTGGGTCCGCCCCGTCCAGAAGTGCTGCATCGCGAAGACCGCCGCGGCGACGAGGACCACCGCGAGTGCAGTCACGCTGCGCCGCTCGAGCCCGCACCTCAACTGCAGCCACAGCGGAAGCCGTTCCCGTACGGCAAGCGCCGCCCGCCCACGCCACGACGGCTCCACCCGTTCCGCGGGCCCCGTGGCCGCAGACTCCGCAGCCGACCCGGCCTCCGCGGGCTTCGCCGCACGCGGTTCGGTCGCCACGGTGCCCTCCGCCGTGCCCGTACGACCCGCCTCACGGCTCGGGACGGCGGTCGGCCGAGTGCCCGTATCGCCGTCCGCCCCGGGCGGCGGACCATGCTCCGACTCCCTCCGCCGCCCTACCTTTTCCGCCTGTTCCGCCTGTTCCGCCTGTTCCGCCTGTTCCGCGTCCGCGAACAGTGCCTCCGCCCGCAAGCGCAACGCCTCAGCCGAGGCACGTCGGCGGCCGACGCGCCCCCGCCCGTAGCCGTAGCCATAGCCGTAGCCGTAGCCATAGCCGCGGTCGTGCCCGTAGCCATAACCGTGACCGTGCCGTCGGCTAAGACGTCGACGCGCCCGGACGTCGGAGGCGGGCCCGCGCCCCGGCCCGCTCGTGACGACAGCGGCCCTGCGACTGGAAGGTGATCGAAGTCCCATGGACGCGAAGCTATGCCGCGCAAAAGCAACCCGCTGATCTTGCTCAAATCCAGTGGATTACCCAGCAGTTGTGGATAACTCCGTCACCCACAAGGCCGTGCGCCCACGCCGACCAAGCCCCACGCCCCACGCCGACCAGGCCCCAGGCCCCAGGCCCCACAGCCTCATCCTCACCGAGGCGAGACAACAACCCCCAGCAACCCGGGCCCCGTATGGGCCCCAATCACCGCGCCCACCTCGCTCACATGGAGGTCGGCCACCCCGGACACCCGCTGCCGCAGCCTCTCCGCGAGTGCCGATGCCCGTTCCGGCGCGGCGAGATGGTGGACGGCGATGTCGACGTGGCCCGTTCCGGCACGCTCGGCCACGACCTCCTCGAGGCGGGCGATCGCCTTGGACGCGGTGCGCACCTTCTCCAGGAGTTCGATGCGGCCGCCGTCGAGCTTCAGCAGCGGCTTCACCGCGAGAGCCGATCCGAGGAGCGCCTGTGCGGCGCCGATCCGGCCGCCGCGGCGCAGATAGTCGAGGGTGTCGACGTAGAAGTACGCGTACGTGCCCTTGGCCCGTTTCTCGGCGGCCGCGACCGCCTCGTCGACGGTACCTCCGGCCTCCGCGGCCTCGGCCGCCGACAGGGCGCAGAAGCCGAGCGCCATGGCCACCATGCCGGTGTCCACGACACGGACGGGCACAGCCGCCCGTGCCGCCGCGAGCACGGCGGCGTCGTACGTTCCCGACAACTCAGACGACAGATGCAGCGAGACGATCCCCGTGGCGCCGGCCTCGGCGACCTTGCGATACGTCTCGGCGAAGGCCTCCGGACTGGGCCGGGAGGTGGTCACGGGCCGCCGCTCCTGCAGCGCCTGGGCCAGGGAACGTGCCGAGATCTCGGTGCCCTCGTCGAGCGCCTGGTCGCCCAGGACCACCGTCACGGGTACCGACGTGATGCCGTGGCGCTCCATCGTCGGCTTCGGCAGGTAGGCCGTGGAATCCGTGACGATGGCGACATGGCGGGACATGAGCTGGAGATTACCTGTCGGGGCGCCCGGGCGGCAGCCCGGCCCCACCGGCCTTCCACCGGATCACCCACCGGCACGCTGCCGAATCGCCCTCCGGACTCCTGCCTTCTGCCCGATCGCCACGACGGCAATCGCGTCGGGGCTGGTCTCTCAAGTCGTGTTCTCCGGGCGGGCCTTCTTCTGCCACGAGTAGGTGACCCTCGGGCCCGGCCGTGTGATCGCGGGCCGGGTCGGCTCCTGGTCTGCCTGTGCCGTGGCGTCCCGCCAGGTCTGTTCGGAGGCAGCCTCCTCGGGCCCTGGGGCCTCCGGCCACGATGCGGCGGTACGCGACGCCGAACCCGGCGACGAGCCCGCATGCCGCGGCTGCTCCGGCTCCGTCGTCCAGTGCCGCAGGGCGCCCGCCTCCACGTCGATCTGTGCGCTCAACGACTCCAGGTCGTCGTCCGCGAAGCGGCGCGCGCGGTCACGCGCCGCCCAGCGCAGCGCGTCCGCCGACTTCGTGATCTGCTCCGTGCGCTCCCGCAGCGCGGGCAGCTGCTCGGCGAGTCGCGCCCTGTCCGGCTCGCTCTCCAGCCGCCTGAGCTCGCCGTCCAGCTCGTGGCCATGGACGCTCAGGCGCTCGAAGAGGCCCAGGGATTCCTTCAGCGAGGCGTCCTCGGCCACGGCCGCGTGCAGCGCGTCCTGGGTGGCCCGCATCGAGGTGCGCAGGTGCAGCCGGAGCTGGGCCAGCTCACCCACCGCGCCCGGCTGTGCGAGCGTCCTCGCGCGCAGCGTCGTGTCCTCCACCGTGCGCCGGGCCTGGGTGATGGTGCGGTCCACTCCGCGCTTCGCGGCACCGACCACCTTCACCGTTGCGTACCCCGCCACGGCCAGGAACAGCACGAAGATCAGCGCCACGACTGCGATCACGGCTTCCATGACGCTCCTCCCAGGGCCTTTTCCCGTTCTCCCAAGGTAAACGGAGGAGGCAGGCCGGGGGTTCCTGTGGAACCCCCAACCTGCCCGTAGGGGACTACCCCGACCCGCTTCACGCGGGGTCGATGTCGACCTTCACGCGGGGTCGATATCGCCCCACGCCGATCCGCGGCCAGCGGCCCGTGTTTGCGCAGGTTTGCGCAGGTCTACGCAGGTCTACGCCGGAACGATGTTCACCAGCTTCGGCGCCCGCACGATCACCTTGCGGATGCCCGCGTCGCCCAGCGCCGCCGCGACCTTCTCGTCACCCAGCGCCACCTTCTCCAGCTCCTCGTCGGAGATCGACGGGGAGACCTCCAGGCGGGCCTTGACCTTGCCCTTGATCTGCACGACGCAGGTCACGGTCTCGTCCACGACGTACGCCGGGTCGGCGACCGGGAAGTCGCGGTGGACGACCGAGTCGGTGTGGCCCAGCCTGCGCCACAGCTCCTCGGCGATGTGCGGGGCCAGCGGCGCGACCAGCAGCACCAGACGCTCGGCGACCGAGCGCGGCACCGGACCTCCCGCCTTGGTCAAGTGGTTGTTCAGCTCGGTGACCTTGGCGATGGCGGTGTTGAAGCGCATGCCCTCCAGGTCCTGGCGCACACCGTCGATCGCCTTGTGCAGGGCGCGCAGCGTGTCCTCGTCGATGTCGGACTCCGCGACGTCGACGACGGTGACCTCTCCCGTCGTCTCGTCGACGACGTTGCGCCACAGCCGCTGCAGCAGCCGGTACTGGCCCACCACCGCGCGCGTGTCCCACGGCCGCGACACGTCCAGCGGACCCATCGCCATCTCGTACAGACGCAGCGTGTCCGCGCCGTACTCGGCGCAGATCTCGTCCGGAGTGACCGCGTTCTTCAGGGACTTGCCCATCTTGCCCAGCAGCCGGGAGACCTTCTCGCCCTGGTAGTAGTACGCGCCGTCGCGCTCCTCCACCTCGGCGGCCGGCACCGCGATGCCGCGGCTGTCGCGGTAGACGTAGGCCTGGATCATGCCCTGGTTGAACAGCTTATGGAACGGCTCCGCCGACGAGACGTGCCCCAGGTCGTACAGCACCTTGGACCAGAAGCGCGCGTACAGCAGATGCAGCACGGCGTGCTCGGCGCCGCCCACGTACAGGTCGACGCCGCCGTGCGGCCGGCCCTCGCGCGGACCCATCCAGTACTGCTCGATGGCCGGGTCGACCAGCTTCTCGCTGTTGTGCGGGTCCAGGTAGCGCAGCTCGTACCAGCACGAACCGGCCCAGTTGGGCATCGTGTTGGTCTCGCGGCGGTACTTCTTCGGGCCGTCGCCCAGGTCCAGCGTGACGTTGACCCAGTCCTCGTTGCGGGACAGCGGGGTCTCCGGCTGGGTGTCGGCGTCGTCCGGGTCGAAGGTGCGCGGCGAGTAGTCGTCGACCTCCGGCAGCTCCAGCGGCAGCATCGACTCGGGCAGGGCGTGCGCGATGCCGTCCTCGTCGTAGACGATCGGGAAGGGCTCGCCCCAGTAGCGCTGGCGGCTGAACAGCCAGTCGCGCAGCCGGAAGTTGACCGTGCCCTGGCCGATGCCCTTGCGCCCCAGCCACTCGGTGATGCGCGCCTTGGCGTCGACGACGCCCAGGCCGTCCAGCGAGATGTCGTCGTTGGAGGAGTTGATGATCTTCGCGTCGTACGACGCGAAGGCGTCCTCCCACGTCGACGTGTCGGTGCCGCGGCCGTCGGTCGGCTCGACGATGCAGTGGATCGGCAGCTCGAAGGCGCGCGCGAACTCGAAGTCGCGCTGGTCGCCGGCCGGGACGGCCATGATCGCGCCGGTGCCGTAGCCCATCAGGACGTAGTCGGCGATGAAGACCGGGACCTGCTCGCCGTTGACCGGGTTGGTCGCGTACGCGCCGATGAAGACGCCGGTCTTGTCCTTCGCCTCGGCCTGCCGCTCGACATCCGACTTGGAGGCGGCCTGCGCGCGGTACGCGGCGACGGCCTCGGCAGGGGTCGCGTGGCCGCCGGTCCACACCTCGTGGGTGCCCTCGGGCCAGGCGCCCGGGGTGAACTTCTCGACCAGCGGGTGCTCGGGGGCCAGCACCATGTAGGTCGCGCCGAACAGGGTGTCCGGGCGCGTGGTGAAGACCGTGATGCGCTCGCCGTCGATCGGGAAGTCGACGCGGGCGCCCTCGGACCGCCCGATCCAGTTGCGCTGCTGCAGCTTGATGGCCTCGGGCCAGTCCAGCGCTTCCAGGTCGTCAAGCAGCCGGTCGGCGTAGGCCGTGATGCGCATGTTCCACTGGCGCAGCTTGGCCTTGAAGACGGGGTAGTTGCCGCGCTCGGAGCGCCCGTCCGCGGTGACTTCCTCGTTGGCCAGCACGGTGCCCAGACCCGGGCACCAGTTGACGGGCGCGTCGGAGGCGTACGCCAGGCGGAACTCGCTCAGGACGTCGGCGCGCTCGGCGGCGGTCAGCTCGTTCCACGCGCGCGTGGTGCCCGGAACGGCACGCTCACCGCTCTCGAACTGGGCGACCAGCTGCTCGATGGGGCGGGCCTTCTTCGCCTCCTCGTCGTACCAGGAGTTGAAGATCTGCAGGAAGATCCACTGGGTCCACTTGTAGTAGTCCGGGTCGATCGTGGCGAACGACCGGCGCTTGTCGTGGCCCAGGCCCAGGCGGCGCAGCTGCGCCGTCATGTTCTCGATGTTGGCCTCGGTGGACACGCGCGGGTGCGTGCCCGTCTGCACGGCGTACTGCTCGGCGGGCAGGCCGAAGGCGTCGAAGCCCAGGGTGTGCAGGACGTTGTGGCCCGTCATGCGCTGGAAGCGGGCGAAGACGTCCGTGGCGATGTACCCCAGGGGGTGGCCGACGTGCAGGCCCGCACCGGAAGGGTACGGGAACATGTCCATGACGAACTTCTTGGGCCTGGCCGCCAGGGCGGGGTCGCCCGCCAGGTCACCTGTGGGGTTGGGGGCCTCGTACGTCCCGTCGGCCTCCCAGAAGTCCTGCCAGCGTGCCTCGATCTCGGCTGCCATGGCGGCCGTGTAGCGGTGCGGCGCGGCCACCTCGGCGGTGGCCCCTCCCGCGCTTTCGGCAGCGGGGGAGGAATTCGTCTCGCTCATGATCCTCAAAGCTCCATCGATCGTCTCTGCCAGCGGTCCGGAAGCCGTTCGCAACCGGTTCGGAAATGAAAAAGCCCCTCGCACAGGAGGGGACGCCGCGCCGATTCCGACGGGTCTTTTCATCCGTCGGCACTGATCAGCGCGGCCCGCTAAGCAGAAGGCGTACGGCACGCATGGCGTCAGGGTACCGCAGCCCTCGTGCGCCCCGCGACGAGCTTCCGCCGGGGGGCGGAACCGTCGGCCACGCGCGCGTGGCGTGGCTCACATCGTTGAGGGCTCGGGGGCCGGTCCGCGTACTGGTATCGGGGCAGCACAGCAGAAATCCCGGGTCGCCCTTTTATAACAACGCAATAACTCAAACCACGTACCCAACGGTTTGCTGACACCTAGCATGCGGCTGTGGGAACGCTTTGCCGAACCATTCGGAGTCGCCGCCCATGAACCCTCGTCGCAAGATCCGTTCTCTTCCGCTTCCGAGCCCCACGGCCCGGGGCGGGGTGGCGGCGATGACGCTGCTGCTCATACCCGTACTCGTGTTCATCGGAGGTGATGGCTTCCGCGACTTCCTCAACTTCGGCGCGGGCGTACTGTCTCTCGTCGCCCTGACCAGCTCCGTGATCTGGGGCCTGGTCGCCACGGACCGGCTGTTCCTCAACTCCCGTCAGCGTCTGCTCGCCCAGGCCGTGCACCGCGCGACCGCGGTCGCCGCGCTGGGCTTTCTGCTCCTGCACATCACCGTCAAGCTGGCGCTGGACCACACCACGCTGCTGGCAGCCCTGATCCCGTTCGGACTCGGCTTCACCGGTACGCAGGGCCTCATCGGTTTCGGTTCCCTCGCCGCCCTGCTCATGGTGACGACAGGGCTGACAGGAGCTCTGCGGAGCGCCTTCGCATCCCCCGTCCAGGTGGCCGCCCGCTGGCGTGCGGTCCACATGCTGGCCTATCCGGCCTGGTGCTCGGCGCTGGTGCACGGGCTGTACGCGGGCCGTCCCGCCGCCCCCTGGGTCACGGTGATGTACTGCCTGGCCCTGGCCGCGGTCATGGGCGCCATCGCGCTGCGCGCCGCGCCCCTCCCGGTCAAGCGGCAGGTCGCCGCCCGGATCCTCGCGGTGCTCCAGCCGGACGACAGGGGGGCCGGCGAGGCGCGGATACGCCGGGACACCGCGGACTCCCCGCTGCCCGGCACGGTTCTGCCCGGCAGCTCGCTGAGCGACATGACGACGGGTGGTCCGACGCCGCGAGGCTCAGGCCTGGGCGGGGCGCCTTTCGGCGACTCCACACTCGGTGGCACGACCACACTGCCTCGCCCCGAGCCCGCCTTTCCCTCCCGCTCGGATCCGCGCGGCATGACACCCCCCTCCCCACCGCTCTACGAAGCCCCGCCGCGCCCGTCGCCGACCCCGCGCTCCCCCGGTGCCGGCGCCGGGATCTCGGCCGCCTACCGGGCGGTGTCGTCGATCCCGCGCGCGCGGGACGGCCTGGAGCGCGACGCGACCGAGCGCATGGACCTGCCCCTGGACCGCCGGCCGACCGAGGCCCTTCCGCGCATCGACTACACCGGACCGACGCCGACGCCGGGCCGCTGGCCCACTCCGTCCCCGCCCCCACCCGGCGAGGCTCCCCCGTCGACCTACGGCTCATCGGACGCCTACGGCCCGTCCGGCACCCACAGCCCGTCCGACACCCAGTACGGCACGAACCTCTCGTACGGAAGGAGCCACGACGCGTACGAGAGACCCTCCAGCGGGGCCTACGACCCCGCGTACGACACCCCCTACAACGGCACCCCGTACGCGGGCGCCGCCGATCCCGCGTACGACAGCGGCCCCGCCACCGAGCCCCTCCCCGGCACCTTCCAGGCGCCGAGCTCAGGCGAGCCCTGGAACGCCCCCACCGGAGGCACGACGTGAACGCCGCTCTGCCCGACGTCCCCGAGGTCCGTGTCGTCGGGCTCCCCCAGCTCACCTCCGGCTTCGACCTCGTCGAACGCCTGGACCTCGCCATGCACTTGAAGGTGCACGGCCCGCTTGAGCCGATGGGCGGCGAACAGCTCGCCTCGCTCGCGGAGCAGATCTCCCTGAAGGGCCGCGGCGGAGCGGGCTTCCCCTTCGCCAGGAAGCTGCGGGCGGTCGCGGAGTCGGCGATCCGCCGCGGCGTACGTCCCGTGGTGGTCGTGAACGGCAGCGAGGACGAGCCCGCCTGCCGCAAGGACACGGTGCTGATCAACCGCGCCCCGCACCTGATCCTGGACGGCGCCCTGCTGGTCGCCGAGGCCTTGGGAGCCCGCACGCTCGTCGTCGGCGTGACCCGCAACTCCACCGAGGCGTCGATGCAGGCCGCTCTCACGGAACGCGGCCTCACCAACCGGCGCGGGGCACCCCTCCGCGCGCGCGTGCAGCGCAATCCGGTGCGCATGGTGACAGGCGAGTCCTCGGCGCTCATCCGCTCGGCGGACGGCGGCCCGCCGCTGCCTCCCGGGCGCAAGGTGCGCGCTTCCGACAGCGGAGTCGGCGGCGCGCCCACGCTGCTGTCCAACGCCGAGACGTTCGCGCATCTGGCGATCGCCGCGCGGATCGGCGCCGACCGCTACCGCAACACCGGCCTCCACGACGAGCCGGGCACGGTGATGCTGACCATCTCCGGCGCGGTCGCGCGCCCCATGGTCGTGGAGGTCCCCACAGGCGTTCCTCTGCGGTACGTGCTGCAGCTGGCCGGCGCGCCTCCGCTGCCCCAGGGCGTGCTCACCGGCGGCTACCACGGCAAATGGCTGGACGGGGCCGCTGTGCACGACGCGGTCGTCTCGCGTGCGTCGCTGGACGCTCTCGGGGGTGCGCTGGGCGCGGGCGCCATCCTGCCGATCGGCCCCGAAACCTGCCCGCTCGGCGAGTCGCTGCGGGTGGCGAACTGGCTCGCCGCGGAGAGCGCCGGACAGTGCGGCCCGTGCTACCTCGGCCTGCCCGCGGCGGCCCGGGGGCTCGCGGACATCCTGAACGGCGGCGGCCCGGCGGCCCTGGAGGCCCTTCGCCAGGTCACCAAGGCCGTGAAGGGGCGCGGTGCATGCAAGCACCCCGACGGCTCGGCAGCCTTCCTCGACTCCACCATCTCGGCGTTCACGGACGATCTCGCGGCACACGTCCTGGGCGGCGGTTGCGGCAGACCGGTCGCGGGTGTCCTGCCGCTCCAGGAGGAGGGAGCCACGGGCGGAGGTGCCGGAGGCTCAGCCGGTGACGCGCCGACCGGGCAGCGGCTCGCGGTCGACTGGACGCTGTGCCAGGGCCACGGCCTGTGCGCGGACATCGTTCCCGAACTCATCCAACTGGGTCCTGACGGCTTCCCGTCCGTGGCGGAGGCGTCGGTGCCGCAGTACTCGGCGGCACGCGCCATGCGGGCCGTGCGCCGCTGTCCCGCACTCGCGCTGCGGATCGAGGAGGAGCAGCGCCCGGCTCCGAAGCGGTCGAGCCTCCCGGCACTGCCCCCGGGCGGGGGCCGCCGGGCACTCGGCAGCGGACGGGGATGACGCGAGGCGAAGACCCACAGCGAAAGGCGCGCCACCTGATGGGGTGGCGCGCCTGTCATGTCTTGTGGCTTCTGCGCCAGTTGCTCCCGCAGTGCCGGTGGCAAAGCCCCCGCAACGCGCGGCGAAGCCGCGCAAACAGGACGAGAGCGACCCGGTCCGCGCTTTCCGCGGACACAGATCGCCCTCGCACTTGTGGAGCTAAGGAGAATTGAACTCCTGACCTCCTGCATGCCATGCAGGCGCTCTACCAACTGAGCTATAGCCCCTTGTGGCCACGCGGCTGAGCCGCGTATCGACCGCGCCGCCCGGTTCCCCCGGCGGCTCCGCCAACATTACACGGTCCTCCCGGTGCATCACCAAATCGTTTCCGGGATGTACCGATAAGGCCGGTACTGTCGGCCTTCGTGACCGTGATCGCGTTTCCTCGCACCCACCTCCGTGTGCCCGTGGCCGTCGGCGCCTGCCTGCTGTCCTTCACGGCCTTCTGCGTCGCGCAGCGCGTCGCCGACGTCTCGATGATCGATCTGATGGTCTACCGGGCCGAGGGCGAGGCGGTACGCGCGGGCGAGGACCTCTACGCGCTGCGCGCCACCGACGCCCGTCTGCCCACCACCTACCCGCCGTTCGCAGCTCTGCTGTTCACGACGCTGACGCTTCTGGACACGGCGAGCATGCGGATGCTCGCAACGGCCGGGAACCTCGGGCTTCTCGTCACGTTCGTCTGGCTCACTCTGCGGCTCGTCGGGCACGCGCGCGTGGCGGTCGCCTGGTGGACTGCGGCGCTCGCGGTCTGGTGCGAGCCGGTGTGGACGACGCTGCGGTACGGGCAGGTCAACCTGCTGCTGGCCGTACTGGTGCTGTGGGACCTGTCGCGGAGGGACAGCCGCCGCTGGGCCGGTGCGGGCATCGGCGTCGCAGCGGCGATCAAACTCACACCCGCGCTGTTCATCGTCTTTCTGCTGCTGACGGGCGTCGTGGCGGCGGCACGGCATGGCACCGGGCGGGCCTGGCTGCGGCACGCGTGCGTGGCGGCCGCCTCGTTCGCCGGGGCGACGCTGCTGGCGGCCGCCGTCCTGCCGTACGACTCACGCCGTTTCTGGACGCGGATGGTCTTCGAGACGGGCCGGGTCGGGCGCACCGAGGACACCGCCAACCAGTCGCTGCGCGGCGTCCTTGCGCGGCTTCTGCACACCGGGGATCCCGGCGGCTGGTGGCCTGCGGCCGCCGCGGTCGCCGCGGCGGCGGGTCTGGCGGTCGCCGTGGCCGCCGCGCTGCGCGGCGAACGGGCGTGGGCCGCGACCGCCTGTGCGGCCACCGGTCTGCTGATCAGCCCCATCTCGTGGTCGCACCACTGGGTGTGGTGCGTGCCGATGGTGGTACTGCTCGGCAGCGAGGCGGCAGCCCGGGGTCACGGCAGCCGGGCATACCGGGCTGCGGCCGCAGTCCTGGGGCTGGTCTTCTGTTCGTACGCCCTGTGGTGGGTGCCGCACGGGCCGGGAAGGCCCGAACTGCACCAGGGCGGCGGGCAGTCGGCACTGTCCGCGCTCTACGCGGCAGCCGCCTGCGCCTTTCTGGCCCTCACCGCACTGAAGGTCACCCGGTGGCGAACCTGAAGGTCACGCGGTGGCGAACGAGTAGAACCGTTTGAGGGTGCAGTGCTCGTCGAGAAGCCGTCCGTAGATCGGCTCGCCCTCGAGCTCGCGGTACGTCTCGATCGGGTCGCCCTTTATGATCAGCGCCCGTGCGCATTCCTCGCACCAGTACTGGTAGTCGGGGTTGACCGGTTCCATGTCGCGGACGATCGGCGTGCCGCTGCCACACCAGTCGCACTTCCGCCTGTGTGCACCCATCTATCAGCTCCAGCTGTGGCCGCAGGCCGTGCACACGAAGGAGACTCCGCCGTTGTCGCCGAGGACCTGGGCGACGTGGCCTGAGCCGCAGGACGGGCAGTTGAGGAGTGTTGCGTCGTCCCCCATGTCCGCTACACCGAGGAGGCCGTAGTCCTCCTCGAGGATGCTCGCAGGCATCGCGCTCTCCCTCCCGTCGGGCCACGCTCGGCGAAGGACGCAGCCCCCTTCCGGCCGTCCGATTCTGCCACGGCCGGAGCAATACGGTCAGCGACGCCTTCGTACCAGTCCGGACACGTTGCCGAGTAGGCCCGCCGTGGCCAGCGCGAACGCGCCCGGGGGAGCGCGTCCGACGATGTATACGCCCCCCGGCACCAAGTGGCTCACCCGATGAAGAAAAAGATCCCGCACCGTGATCGGTACGGGATCCACGACCCTCGCCCCTCGCCGTACGGCAACCCCGACCTCCCCCAGGGGGGTGCGGGTGGCAAAGCCCCCGCAACGCGCGGCGAAGCCGCGCAAAAAACGACGAGAGCGACCAGGTCCGCGCTTTCCGCGGACACAGGTCGCCCTCGCACTCGTGGAGCTAAGGAGAATTGAACTCCTGACCTCCTGCATGCCATGCAGGCGCTCTACCAACTGAGCTATAGCCCCTTGTGGCCACGCGGTCGAGCCGCATGGTGTTTCGCCCCGCTCGGCGGGGCGAACAAGAAGAACTTTAGCCTGCGACCTGCCGGAAAGTGAAATCCGGGTCCCGGCAGACCCCGGGACCGGACGGCATCAGTCGTCGTCGCCCAGCACCGGTTCCGGCAGCGTGCCGGCGTTGTGCTCGAGCAGCCGCCAGCCGCGGGCGCCCTCGCCCAGCACGGACCAGCAGCAGTTGGAGAGGCCGCCGAGCCCCTCCCAGTGGTGGGCCTCGAGGCCGAGCAGCCGCCCGATGGTCGTACGGATCGTGCCGCCGTGGCTGACCACCACCAGCGTGCCGTCCTGCGGCAGCTTCTCGGCGTGACGCAGCACGACCGGGGCGGCGCGGTCGGCGACCTCGGTCTCCAGTTCGCCGCCGCCGCGGCGCACCGGCTCGCCGCGCTTCCACGCGGCGTACTGCTCGCCGTACCGCGCGATGATCTCGTTGTGGGTCAGGCCCTGCCAGGCGCCCGCGTAGGTCTCCCGCAGGCCCTCGTCCTGCGTCACCTCGAGCCCGGTGATCGCGGCCAGCTCGCGGGCCGTGTGGACCGCCCTGGTGAGGTCGGAGGCGACGATCGCGTGCGGCTTCAGCGAGGCCAGCAGCCGTGCGGCCCGGCGGGCCTGGCCGACGCCCGTCTCGGTCAGAGCGACGTCCGTGGTGCCCTGGAAGCGGCGCTCCAGGTTCCAGGAGGTCTGGCCGTGACGCCAGAGGATGACCCGGCGGCCACGGCCGGAGTTCTGCGAAGGCCCGGGCTCAGGGCTGTGCGCGGCGGCCGCCACGCCGGCACTGTCGGATGCGGGCACACCGGCGCGCTCGGAAGCGGGCGCGCCGGCGCCCTGGGAGGTGCTGCTCAACGCAGCTCACCGCCCAGCTGGCGCAGCTCGGCGGCCTCCTCCGCGGCCAGTTGCTTGGCGTGCGCCTGGGCCTTGCCGCGGGTGGCCTGCGCGTCGGCGGGCAGGGCGATCTCGGGGCAGTCCTTCCAGAGCCGCTCGAGGGCGTAGAAGACGCGCTCCTCGCTGTGCTGTACGTGCACCACGATGTCGACGTAGTCGAGCAGGATCCAGCGTGCGTCACGGTCGCCCTCGCGGCGAACGGGCTTGGCGCCGAGCTCCTTGTTCAGCCGCTCCTCGATCTCGTCGACGATCGACTTGACCTGGCGGTCGTTGGGCGCGGAGGCCAGGAGGAAGGCGTCCGTGATCGACAGCACGTCGCTGACGTCGTACGCGATGACATCGTGCGCGAGCTTGTCGGCGGCCGCCTGGGCGGCGGTGGTGATGAGCTCGAGAGATCGGTCCGTAGCGGTCACTACAAGGCTTTCCGTCGGCGGTCGGGAGGTTCGTGCGGGGGCTGCGGTACCGCGCGGGGGCTCGCGGCCGGTCAGAGGGCCGGCCGCCGCCTCGCACAGGGCAGCACCTCAAGGGTCTCACGGACCGCGGACACCGCCCCAAACGATTACCTGATCACCGCTGGAGCCGCTGGTCCCGCAGGTCAGCCCGGCCCCCCTCGTAAGCCCGTCCGCCCTCGTCAGCCCGTCCCGCCGGTCGCGCCAGTACCACTGGTCCCGCTCGACGACTCGGCCTTGTAGTTCTGGCCGAGCACCACCGACACATCGGCGTTCGAGGCGGTCTTGCCCTTCTTCACGGCGCTCGTCGGCAGGCCCAGCGTCTTCGCGACCTCGACGGCGTCATCCTTCTGGTCCGCGTCCGCATAGACGACCTGCGACAACGCCTGGGCGACGGAGCCGGTACCGCTGTCGACGAAGGTGTAGCCGCCGTTGAGCAGGACGACCCGGGCCTTTTCCTTGGCGTCCTTGCTGCCAGTGGCGTTCTTGACGCCGACCCGGACGGCCGCGCCCTCCTCGGGGCTCTTCACGGTGCCGCCGAGCACGTCCTTGACCACGCTGTCGGTGGCCTGCTCGCTCAGCGTGCCGTCCTGCTGCACGGGCAGCAGCGCGGTCTTGTAGTCGCCGCCCTTGGCGAGATCCGAGAGCTTGGCGAGGAAGGCGCCCAGGTCCTTGTCGTTCAGCGAGGGATCGAGGATCTGGGCGAGCGACTGCACGGTGGTCGTGGCGGCCTGGGGGTCGGACGACATCTTGCGCAGTACGCCGAGCATGACCTGCCCGAAGCGCTGCAGCTGCGCGGTCTCGGGCTCTCCGGACGCCCGGTAGGTGGCGTAGGCGACGGCCATCGGGCCGCTCAGCGTCTGGTCCTCGCCCTTCTTCACGAGGGGCGAGGCGCCCTTCTTGCCCTTCTCATCCGGATCCGGCACGTCGGCGTTGGTGTCGATGTCGATGTTGCCGACCAGCTCGACGAGGTTGTTGAGGTAGGGGGTGTCGAGCCGCCAGGTGCCCTCGATCTCCGTGCCGAGCAGGGTGTCGAGGGACTCGCGCGTACCGTCCGAGCCGTCGTCGTCGACCGACTTCGCCAGCGTGCTGGTGGTGCCGTCGTCGTCCGCCAGGGCGAGGGAGTTGGGCAGCAGGACGGTGGTGCCCTGCTTGGTCGTGGTGTTGTCGACGAGCAGCGCCGTGGAGGTGCCGCCCTTCTTGGTGTTGTGGAGGTGGACGACGATCACGTCGCGGTTCTGGGCTCCCGCCGCGGCCGTGCCGCCCCCCTTGGTCTCGGCGGACATGCCGGGCAGCTTGCCCGCGTACCAGAGGTAGCCCACTCCGCCGGCGGCGACCAGCGCGAGCACGACGACCAGGGCGACCATGCGGTTGCGTCCGCGGCGCCGGGCCTCCTCGCGCCGCTCGGTGCGGCTCTCGGTGAACTTCAGCCAGTCGATGACATCTTCGGAGTTCTCGTCCGGCTCCTCCACGAAGGAGAACTGCCCGGTGTGGTACTCGCGGTCCTCACGCGGCCCGGACTCCGGCGTCGGCCGGCCCTGCTGCGGGATGTAGGCGGTCTGCTCGGCGGTACGCGCGGCTCCCCGCGGCTCCACACGCGGCTGCGGACCGGTGCCGGAGGCCCGCCCGTACGGGTCGTACGCGGCGGAAGAGGGGCCCGCGTCGCCGGGACCGGCGGACCCGTACGGATCGTAGGAGCCGTACGGGGACACGGGCGGCTGCCGGCCGGTCGACGCCGGGTCGTAGGGCGGGACGGGCGGCTGCTGCCCGGTCGACGCCGGGTCGTACGACGGGGCGGGCGGCTGCTGGCCCGTGGCGTACGGGTCGTAGCCGTAGCCCTGCGGCTGCCCTGAACCGTACGAACCGTATCCCTGAGGGGGCACCTGTGGTGGTTGCGGGGGCACCTGCCGGTAGACCGGCTGCCCGAACTCGTCGTAGCCAACGAGCTCGTACTGGTCGCCGTGGCCCCCGCCCGCCGCGTACCCGTCGTATCGGTCGTTCACCGGTGCCCCTCTCGGCTCACTCGCCGCGGTACAGCTTGCGCTTGTCGATGTAGCGCACGACGCCGTCCGGCACCAAGTACCAGACCGGGTCGCCCTTGGCGACTCTCGCACGGCAGTCTGTGGACGAGATGGCCAGCGCCGGAACCTCCACCAGGGAGACCCCGCCGTCCGGCAGGCCCGGATCGGCCAGCGGATGGCCGGGGCGCGTGACGCCGATGAAGTGCGCGAGGGAGAAGAGTTCGTCCGTGTCCCGCCAGGTCAGGATCTGACCGAGCGCGTCGGCGCCGGTGATGAAGAACAGATCCGTGTCGGGGTTGAGCGCGCGGAGCTCTCGCAGGGTGTCGGTCGTGTAGGTCGGCCCGCCGCGGTCGATGTCGATGCGGCTGACCGAGAACTGCGGGTTCTCGGCGGTCGCGATGACCGTCATGAGATAGCGGTCCTCGGCCGGGGAGACCTGCCGGCCGGTCTTCTGCCAGGGCTGCCCGGTCGGTACGAACACCACCTCGTCGAGGTGGAACTGGGCGGCGACCTCGCTGGCCGCCACCAGGTGGCCGTGGTGGATCGGGTCAAACGTTCCGCCCATGACGCCGAGGCGACGCTTGGCCGTACTCGCCGGACCGGTACCGGTAGGCATGTCCTGCTCTCCCATGCGTGCAGACCCTACCGGCCCGGTCGGCCGGCTCCGGCCGCGAGGGTCACGGCCCGGGGCCCGGGGATCAGCGGTCCCGGTTGAAGCGCGTGGTGATCCACAGCAGCAGAAGCAGGACGAGGAACGCACCGCCGCCGGTGAGGTACGGGCTGAGGCTTTCGTGGTTGCCGCCGTGCTCGCCCTCGGCAGCGAGGGGGACCAGCTGGGCGGCGGTGCTGTAGAGGCTCATCGTCGGCAGGACCTATCCGGAGGTGGGATCGGAAATGACTTCGCGCCCATCGTAAGCGCCGGTCTCGTTCGCGATCACGCCGACTCAGGTGTTGCCGGATGCAGGGCGCGCGGCCTCGTGCCCCATGGGCCCTGGGACGGCACGCCGACCACCTCGCCGAGCGCCGCGGATCAGTCGTTGTCGCCGCTCCCGCCGTCGCCGCCGCCGTCCCTGCGGTACCCCCGCAGCAGGAACCAGGCGAGCAGCACGGAGCCCACGATCGCGACGACCAGCACGGTGCGCAGCAGATTGCCCGCGCCCTGCTGTTCCTGCTGTGCGGCCGCGTTCGCAGCCTCGGTGAGCCAGGCGGCTGCGGGGATGTGCTCCATGACGGGCGACTCCTTCGGTCTGCTGCCCAGCCACGGTAACTCCGCCTACTGTGGACACATCTCGGGGGCAGCCGTACGCCGCGGCGGACGGTCGGCGGACAGACATCGAGGACATGGGGGACGGCATGACCGACGACAGCCACGACAACGTGCCCGGCAGGCAGCGGAGGCGCTTCCCGGGAATCTCGTCCCGGGCGTACGAGCATCCCGCGGACCGTTCGGCGCTGGTGGCCCTGCGCAGGCTCAGCGGATTCGACACCGTCTTCAAGGCGCTCAGCGGACTGCTGCCCGAGCGCAGCCTCCGGCTGCTGTTCCTGTCCGACTCGGTGCGGGTGTCCGACGCCCAGTTCGCGCACCTCAACGACATGCTGCGGGACGCCTGTTACATCCTGGACCTGGAGAAGGTCCCGCCGATGTACGTCAACCAGGACCCGCAGCCGAACGCGATGTGCATCGGCCTGGACGAGCCGATCATCGTGGTCACCACCGGCCTCGTCGAGCTGCTCGACGAGGAGGAGATGCGCGCGGTCGTCGGCCACGAGGTGGGCCACGCGCTCTCCGGCCACTCGGTGTACCGCACGATCCTGCTGTTCCTGACCAGCCTGGCGGTCCGGGTCGCCTGGATCCCGCTCGGCAACTTCGCGATCATGGCGATCGTGACGGCGCTGCGCGAGTGGTTCCGCAAGTCGGAGCTCTCCGCCGACCGCGCAGGGCTGCTGGTGGGCCAGGACCTGCAGGCCTCGATGCGCGGCCTGATGAAGATCGCGGGCGGCAACCATCTGCACGAGATGAACGTGGACGCTTTCCTCGCCCAGGCCGAGGAGTACGAGGCGGGCGGCGACCTGCGCGACTCCGTACTCAAGATCCTGAACGTGCTCCCCCGCTCGCACCCGTTCACCACGGTGCGCGCTGCCGAGCTGAAGAAGTGGGCCGAGACCCGCGACTACCAGCGGATCATGGAAGGTCACTACCCGCGACGCAGCGAGGACAAGGACACTTCGGTCTCGGAGTCCTTCCGCGAGTCGGCGGCGGGCTACGCCAGCGAGGTACGCGAGTCCAAGGACCCGCTGATGAAGCTGGTCACGGACATCGCGGGCGGCGCGGGCGACCTCGGCGGGAAGCTGCGGGACACGTTCCGCGGGGCCGGGGGCCGGGGCAGCAACGGCGACCGCGCGGACTGACCGCGCCTACCGCCGCCAGAGGGCCGGAACCGGAGGGGCCGGGGCGTCGCGGCGCGTCACAGCGAAGGCTGGGCGCCCGGCGCCAGCGTCCCGCACAGCGAGGCCGCATTGTCGGTCGCGAAGGGATCGGTACCGGCTGCGGGGCCGCCCTCCTTCGCCGTCTGGCCGGCGAGCAGCGGTTGCAGCAGGCTCGCCGAGTCCGCCGAGCAGGACAGCGGGCCGGCCTGGACGTACGAGACGACCAGCTCGGCCTGGTGCATCCGCAGGTCGTCGCGGTCGAAGCGGAACTGCAGCTCACGGCGGACGGTGAACAGCGAGGCCTTGTCGTCGCCCTCGGAGCCGGCCGGCCGCAGGGCGTAGACGAAGGTGTGGTCGGAGGTCACCTCGAGCGTGCCCGAGTCCGTCTCGACGGCGTTCAGGGTGCCCTGCACACGGATCTTCGGGTCGGCGAGCTGCGCCTTGGCCGGGTCGAAGCGCACCAGCCAGCCGGTGGCCGCATGCCGCCCGTCGGCGGTGGGGTGGTCGAAGCTCTGGTCGAACTGGTCGAGCTGCTGCGGGTCGAGCAGTATCCGCACGGACCGTACGGGACCGCCGCCGAGCACTTCCGGGTCGAGCGAGGACTCGACGAGATAGTCCTTCGCGGTGGTCAGCGCGGTCACGACCTGGCTGTCGGAGAAGTGCGAGGTGCGCCGGGACGCGGGCAGCGTGATGCCGTCGGCGCCGATCCTGAAGTCCGCGGCCTTGCTGTGCGCGAACAGCGTCTCGGTGTCGGCGGCGCCGGGCACGGGGTTCTGCGGGGCGAGCGGGATGACCGTCATGCGCAGCGGGTCGGGGTGCTGGGCGGTCGTCGGCGCCTGGTAGGGGTGGCGTACGCCCATGTAGATCGCGGTGCCGAAGGCGAGGGCGATCAGCAGGACGAGGATCAGGGCCTGGTGGGAGAAGCCGCGGCGCAGTGCCGGGCGGCGTCGCACAGCCGGGGCGTGGTCGGTCATCCGCTCCCGTGCCGAGGATTCCTGGAGGCGGGCAGCACGAACGAACGACTCGTCGAACACGACGGATCGGTACTCGTCCTCACCACCGCCGGGAGCTCCCTCGGGTACCCCCTCAGGTGGGTCTCCAGGCCCGCCCATACATTCAGAGTAGGTCTCCGGGCTCCCAGGTAAACGCCCTGCTGTGCGCCAAGTTCTGACAGGTTCTCACCAGGAATTCCGACGGGTGCGCACAGGCGCCTGCTGCCGCCCTCGGGGAACGGGCTCAGGGCGTGCGTGGCACGGCCGAGACGGCCGGCTGGGAGTAGTCGGCGGACGCGGAAGGGCCTGTCGGAGCGGGATCTTCCGCTCCCTGCTCCAGTCCGGTCGACGCGGGCGGCGGAGGCATGTCCTGGCTGCCGCCCGTGGAGGCGCCCCGGTAGACCGCGGTGAAGGCCAGGGCGACCATGCCGATGCCCATCAGGAGGGCGAGCATCCACGCGACGGGGCGGTGCCAGCGGGCGTGGCCCGTATAGGTTCCCGTCCGTTCGTATCGCTCCTCGACGAGGTCCGCGTCGTACAGATCGTCGTCGAAGTCGCGGTCGTGGCCGTACCCGATGTCGTCGTCCGGGCCGAAGCCGTCGTCGTAGAGGTCGTCGTCGGCGCCCGGGCCCCTGCCGCCCGCCCGGCGCGCTTCGGCATCCGAGGCCTCGGCACGTGCCTGCGCGGCAGCCACGAGCCGCTCCACGGCGGTGGGCTCGTGGAAGGCTGCCGAGCGGATGAAGTCCTCGTCGAAGACCACGGAGGCGAACTCTTCGTCCGCGCCCCCGCGGTCGTGGTCGTCGTCGGGCTCCCAGCCGTCGGGAAACGGCGTGCCCCCCACGTCCTCCGGCACGGATCCAGAGTAGACCTGGGGGGTCATTTTGGGCAGACGGTATGAGAATTCATGCGCAGGGCGCGCGCCCCCGCCTGATACCGCTCAGCGGGTGTGCCCGTCGCCGGTGACGATGTACTTCGTGCTGGTCAGCTCGGGCAGGCCCATGGGGCCGCGGGCGTGCAGCTTCTGCGTGGAGATGCCGATCTCGGCGCCGAATCCGAACTGGCCGCCGTCGGTGAACCGCGTCGAGGCGTTGACGGCGACCGTCGTCGAGTCCACCAGCTGCGTAAAGCGGCGGGCGGCCTGCTGCGAGGTGGTGACGATCGCCTCCGTGTGCCCGGAGGACCACAGCCGGATGTGCTCCACGGCCTTGTCGAGCGAGTCGACGACGGCGGCCGCGATGTCGTACGAGAGGTACTCGGTCTCCCAGTCGTCGGCGGTGGCCTCGACGACGGTGGCCTTGGACTGTTCGGCGTAGGCCAGGATCCGCTGATCGGCGTGGACGGTCACACCCGCATCGGCCAGGGCGTCCAGCGCGCGCGGTACGAAGGCGTCCGCGATGTCCTGGTGGACGAGGAGCGTCTCGGCGGCGTTGCACACGCTCACCCGCTGCGCCTTGGAGTTGACCAGGATGTCGACGGCCATGTCGAGGTCGGCCTGGGCGTCCACATAGACGTGGCAGTTTCCGGTGCCGGTCTCGATCACCGGGACGATGGACTCGGTCACCACCGTCTTGATCAGGGAGGCACCACCGCGCGGGATGAGCACGTCGACGAGGCCGCGGGCGCGCATCAGCTCGCGGACGGAGTCGCGGCTCTCGCCCGGGACGAGCTGGATGGCGTCGGCGGGCAGCCCGGCGCCGCCCACGGCGTCGCGCAGGACGCGCACGAGGGCGGTGTTCGACTCGTACGCCGAGGACGAGCCGCGCAGCAGCACCGCGTTTCCGGACTTCAGGCAGAGGGCGGCGGCGTCGACGGTGACGTTGGGCCGGGCCTCGTAGATGATCCCGACCACGCCGAGCGGGACGCGGACCTGGCGCAGGTCGATGCCGTTGGGGAGGGTCGAGCCGCGGACGACCTCGCCGACCGGGTCGGGCAGGGCGACGACGTCGCGCACGTCGGAGGCGATGGCCCGCACACGCTCGGGGGTGAGCGTCAGCCGGTCGATGATCGCCTCGCTGGTGCCTGCCTCACGGACCTTGGCGATGTCCTTGGCGTTGGCCTCGACGACCTCGGCCGCACGTACTTCCAGCGCGTCCGCGATGGCGAGCAGCGCGTCGTCCTTCGCGGCGCGCGGCAGCGGCGCGAGCTGCTCGGCGGCGGCCCTGGCCTGGTAGGCGGCCCGGGCGACGGGGGACAGGTTGTCGTACGGCAGGAGCGAGGTCATGGGGGAAGGGTAGTGCGGCGACGGGCCCATCCCAGCCGATGTCCCACAAACCGAGACACCCGCTCGGCCTCAGCCACCGGCCACCGGCCAGCTAGAACGGATGAACCCCCACCGGGCTCGCCGGCAGCGGGCCCTGACCCTCTGCGATGCGCTGGTGGTAGGTGTCCCGGTCGATGACCTCGAGGCCGACGATCTCCCAGGGCGGCAGCTGGGCGCTCTGCCGGTGCTCGCCCCACAGTCGCAGCGCCACCGCGGCCGCGTCGTGCAGGTCGCGGGCCTCCTCCCAGTACCGGATCTCCGCGTGGTCGTTCGCGTACCGGCTGGTGAGCAGGAAGGGGTGGTCGTGGGCGAGCTGCTCGAGGCTCCGGCGGACGTCCTTCAGCGGGGCCTCGTCACCCGAGACGCTCAGCGTGACGTGCCAGAGCCGGGGCGCCTCCCCGGCCTGCCCGTCCTCGCCGGCCTGCCCGTCCTCGTAGGTCTCCCCCGCCGCGACGCTGGTCAGCGCTCGCCCCTCGCCCACCGGACCGAAGGCACGGGAGGCACTCCCGCCGCGGGCCGCCGCTCCTGGGCGCACTCGTCTCACGACGGCCTCCTCCACGCAGTGGTCGTGTGAACCTTCCTGCACAGAAGTTGAGCAGGCCGAGAGCCGTCGTGTGGTGCTTTTACGGAACGTCCACCGGCGGGGCGGGCTTTCGGCCGTTTACGGGTGCAGTACGACCAGATCGTCCCGGTGTACGACCTCACGTTCGTACGCGGGTCCGAGCTCCTTGGCCAGCTCGCGGGTGGAGCGGCCGATCAGCTGGGGGATCTCCTTGGCGTCGAAGTTCACAAGGCCGCGGGCGACCGCGCGGCCCGTGGTGTCCCGCAGCTCGACGGGGTCGCCCGCGGTGAACTCGCCTTCGACCGCCGCGATGCCCGCAGGCAGCAGCGACTTGCGCCGCTCGACGACCGCGCGCACCGCCCCGTCGTCGAGGGTGATCGCGCCCTGCGGGGCCGAGGCGTGCTGCAGCCACAGCAGCCGGTCGGCGGAGCGGCGCCCCGTGGGGTGGAAGTACGTGCCGGTGTCGCGGCCGGCCAGGGCGTCGCCGGCGTCGATCGCGGTGGTCAGGACGACCGGGATGCCGGCCGCGGTGGCGATGTTGGCGGCCTCGACCTTGGTGACCATGCCGCCGGTGCCCACGCCCGCCTTGCCGGCACTGCCGATCTCGACGCCCGCCAGGTCCTCGGGCCCCCGGATCTCCGCGATCCGCGAGGTGCCGGGCTTGCTGGGGTCGCCGTCGTACACGCCGTCGATGTCGGAGAGGAGCACCAGCAGATCGGCGCGGACCAGATGGGCCACGAGCGCCGCGAGCCGGTCGTTGTCTCCGAAGCGGATCTCGTCGGTGGCGACGGTGTCGTTCTCGTTGACGACGGGCAGCGCCCCCATCGCGAGGAGCTTGTCGAGGGTGCGGGAGGCGTTGCGGTGGTGGGCGCGGCGGCTGGTGTCGTCGGTGGTCAGCAGCACCTGGCCGACGCGTACGCCGTAGCGCGCGAACGACGCGGTGTAGCGGGCGACCAGCAGGCCCTGGCCGACGCTGGCGGCGGCCTGCTGCCGGGCGAGGTCCTTGGGGCGGCGGCGCAGCCCGAGCGGGGCGAGCCCGGCGGCGATGGCTCCGGAGGAGACGAGCACGATCTCCTTCTCCCCGCCGCTTCTGCTCTTGGCCAGGACGTCGACGAGGGCGTCGACGCGGTCGGCGTCGAGCCCGCCCGCCGCGGTGGTGAGGGACGAGGAACCGACCTTGACCACGACCCTGCGGGCGTCCGCCACTTCCTGCCTTGCCGCTGACACGCGCTACCCCACCATTCCGACGTGCTCGGATCTCTCTTCTCTTCTGCAATCTACGTGAGAGCGCCCCGGGACGCCCTTGCATTCCGAGGGGCGGACTGGCGACGGGAGGCACGGGACGGTTGTCGAGGGGCCCGGTGGAGGTGACTGAAGGGCGCGTGAAGGTCCACTGAGAGGAGAGTGAAAGCCGTCACCAACTAGTGTCGTTTTCATCTGCTTTGCGGTGATTGTTCTCACTCAAGATTGCTTGCCAGGGTGCGAAAGTCATACGGTCGGTGGTCAGCCTTTCGTCATGTCGGCCCGGCATGACCACCGCGCGTCCCACCATCCGACCCCCCGCCAGGAGCCCAGCCCGTGCCCTCTGCCGGACTCGCCCCCCGCCGCATCGTGCAGCTCTCCGCGCTGTTCGCGATGTTCGCGCTCTTCACAGCGCAGCTAGTCGGCGCACTGCTGCCGAACGTCCCGGTGTTCGTCGCCGCCTCAGCCGCGGGGCTCGCACTCGACACGTATCTGCAGCACAGGCAGCCGGGGCTGCTCTCGCTCCTCGGCAAGGTCCGCTTCGACGTCACCGTGCGTCAGCTCCTGCGCGACATGCTGATCGTGGTGGGCCTGCTGCGCATCGACGGCATCAATCCGCTACGTGAGCAGGCTCCCCTCACCATCGCGCTGCTCTGCGTCTATCTGCTGCACTTCGCCTGCCAGGCGGTCGCCGTGCTGGTGCGCCGCACACGCACGCTGCCGATCGTCACCCGCAACATCGACGCCTCGGCGCTGCGGCTGACCGCCGCCCCGCCGCGCATCCTGGCCCGCCGCGCGAGCCACCGTCTCCTCGTCTTCTCCATCCCCGCGACCGCCGGCCTGCTGATCACCGCGGGCACCACGGCCGCGTACTGGGGCGGCATCGGCCTCGGCATCTCGATCGCGCTGATGCTCCTCGGCACGCTTCACCTCGCCACCTGGCTGCTCCCGAAGAAGCGGGCGAAGAGCGAGCAGAAGGTCATGGAGTGGCTGGACACGTGGCTGGCCGACTACCAGCCGACGGTCGCCATGTACTTCTCGGGCGGCACGTCCTCGGCGTACCAGGCCAACATGTGGCTCTCCACGCTCGCCCAGCTCGACGCCAAGCCGCTGATCGTGCTGCGCGAGCGGTTCATGGTGCAGAAGATCGACGCCACCGACGTGCCGATCATCTGCTTCCCCAAGGTCGCCACGATGTTCTCCCTGGAGAACTCGACGCTGAAGATGATGCTGCACCCGGCGAACTCCGGTAAGACCTCGCAGGTGCTGCGCATCCCCACCATCAAGCACGCATTCATCAACCACGGCGAGAGCGACAAGCTGTCCTCCTGCAACCCGTACGCGAAGGCGTACGACGAGGTGTGGGTCGCGGGCCCCGCCGCCCGCGAGCGCTATGCGCTGGCCGAGGTCGGCGTCGAGGACAAGGACATCGTGGAGGTCGGGCGCCCGCAGCTCGCGCCGATCCGCCCGTACGCGGGCCCGCCCACCGGTGAGTACACGAGCGTGCTGTACGCCCCCACGTGGGAGGGCTGGGACGGCAACCCGGGCAACACCTCGGTGGTCCTCGCCGGCGAGAACATCGTCCGGCAGCTCCTGGCCGACGACGGTGTGCGCCTGCTCTACAAGCCGCACCCGATGACCGGCTCCGTCGACCCGCGCGCGGGCGCCGCCAACGAGCGGATCATGGCGATGATCCGTGAGGCGAACGCCAAGCGGTCCGGTGACCGACCCGGACCGGAGGCCGCGGCCGAGCTGGCCCGCCGCACGGTCGAGCTGGACAAGCTGACCTCCACCGCCTTCCGCGACAGCGCCGACGAAATGGAGCGCATGCTGCTCCAGGGCGCCCCGCAGGGCGACCGCGACGCCGCCATCGCCAAGGCGACGTCGGCCTGGGAGACCGCGTACTGGTCGTCGTTCCCCGAGTGGGAGCACCAGATCATCACCGACGCCCGGCCGGCCATCTTCGCCTGCTTCAACCAGGCGGACCTGCTGATCAGCGACGTCTCCAGCGTGGTCTCGGACTGGCTGTCCAGCGAGAAGCCGTACGCCGTCGCCAACACCTCCGGTATGCCGGAGGTCGCGTTCCGGGCGGGCTTCCCGACGGTGCGGGCCGCCACGATCCTCGCCCCCGAGGCGGACGGCATCCCGTCGCTTCTGGAGTCCGTGCGGGCCCCCGAGAAGGACCGCTTCACGGAGGCGCGCACGGAGCTCAAGCAGCACCTGCTCGGCCCCTCGGACCCACCGTCCCTGGTCCGCTTCGACGAGGCCGCGCGTGCCCTGTGCGCCAAGGCCGACGAGCGGCGCGACCGGATGGCCACACGCCTCGCCGCGGAGATCCCCTCCCCCCGCGGCGCGGCCGACGCCGAGGACTTCGAGACGGATGCGAACGGCGCGGAGGACTCCGTCAACGGCGCCGAGGATTCCGTCAACGCCTAGGGCCTGTGTCGGAAGTGGCGCCTGCCTCGCGACGCCTGGCACGCACGCTCGCCGCGTTGCCGAAATGCCCTAGTAGCTCCTCCCCCAAGGTCTTAAGGACCAGGGGGGACCCCCACCGAGGACATTCCGGCGCCTTGCGATCGCACGCACCAGACGCCGCGAGGCCCGCCCTTCGGGCGAACGACGCCACTTCCGACACAGGCCCTAGGCCGTCACAGCCGATTGGGGCCCCGGGAGCACTCTCCCGGGGCCCTTCGCACAGGGTCACGCCTGATCTTGTACTGCCGCCACAGGAGGGCCCCCCGTACACGCCGGTGTCGACGGCGACCGAGCACACGTGCTCCATCGACCCGTCAACAACCGGCTGATCGTCCGCTACCACCTCAGCGACGGGCAAGCACATCGCGGTCTACGACCTCGCGGCCGCGGCCAACGACGACTTCAGCTCACGGCTGGCCGACTTCAGGCAGCCGAGCCTGCCGACGCTGTCGTCGACGGGCGACCGCCACTCGAACCTGTTCTACGAGAACGCGCTGGTCTGATACGAGAACGCCCTGGCCACCGGCCAGGGCGTTCTTGAAGCTGGGAACGGCCTGAGGCCGCCTAGAACGGCTCGAAGTCGTCGTACTCCTGCTCCGCCTCGTCCCGCTCAGCCTGCCGGTCCTTCCGGCGCTGCGCGGCGGGCCGGGGCGCCTCGAACCGGTGGTCCTCGCCGCGGCGGCCGAGCATCTCGGCGCCGGACATCATCGTCGGCTCCCAGTCGAAGACGACCGCGTTGTCCTCGGGCCCGATGGCCACGCCGTCGCCCGAGCGGGCGCCCGCCTTCATCAGCTCCTCCTCGACACCGAGGCGGTTGAGGCGGTCGGCGAGGTAGCCGACGGCCTCGTCGTTGTTGAAGTCGGTCTGGCGCACCCAGCGTTCGGGCTTCTCGCCGCGGACGCGGTAGAGACCGTCCTCCTCCTGCACGACCGTGAAGCCCGTGTCGTCCACGGCCTTCGGGCGGATGACGATACGGGTCGCCTCCTCCTTGGGCTTCGCGGCACGCGCCTGCCCGACCAGCTCGGCGAGCGCGTACGACAGCTCCTTGAGGCCGATGTGGGCCACTGCGGACACCTCGAAGACGCGGTAGCCGCGCTCCTCCAGATCCGGGCGGACCATCTCGGCCAGGTCCTTGCCGTCCGGTACGTCGATCTTGTTGAGGACGACGATCCGCGGGCGGTTGTCGAGGCCGCCGTACTGCCTCAGCTCCTCCTCGATGATGTCGAGGTCGGAGACGGGGTCGCGGTCCGATTCGAGCGTGGCGGTGTCCAGGACGTGCACGAGGACGCTGCAGCGCTCCACGTGCCGCAGGAACTCCAGTCCCAGGCCTCTGCCCTCGCTGGCGCCCGGGATCAGGCCGGGCACGTCCGCGATGGTGTAGACGGTCTCTCCCGCCGTCACCACACCCAGGTTCGGGACGAGCGTCGTGAAGGGGTAGTCGGCGATCTTCGGCTTGGCGGCCGAGAGGACGGAGATCAGGGACGACTTGCCCGCGCTCGGGTAGCCGACGAGCGCCACGTCCGCGACGGTCTTCAGCTCCAGGACGATGTCCTGGAGATCGCCGGGCTCACCGAGCAGCGCGAAGCCGGGCGCCTTGCGGCGGGCCGAGGCCAGCGCCGCGTTGCCGAGCCCGCCGCGGCCGCCCTGGGCGGCGACGTACGACGTGCCGTGGCCGACCAGATCCGCGAGGACGGTGCCCTGCTTGTCGAGCACGACCGTGCCGTCCGGCACGGGCAGGATCAGGTCCTGGCCATCCTTGCCGGACCGGTTGCCGCCCTCGCCGGGCTTGCCGTTGGTGGCCTTGCGGTGCGGGCTGTGGTGGTAGTCGAGGAGCGTCGTCACGGACTGGTCGACGACGAGGATCACATCACCGCCGCGCCCGCCGTTGCCCCCGTCGGGGCCGCCGAGGGGCTTGAACTTCTCACGGTGGACGGAGGCACAGCCGTGACCTCCGTTACCCGCGGCGACATGCAGCTCGACGCGGTCCACGAAGGTGGTCATGGGATGTGCCTCCAGTTACGACTGTGGTTACGCACAGTCACGTACGTACGGGAATGTCTTACGTCTCAACACGCGAAAGGCGGACCCGCTTCCCGTACGGAATCCGTACGGGAAGTGAGGTCCGCCTCGCGAAAGAACCGTTCTTCGGGTGCCTGAGGTCAGGCGACCGGAACGATGTTCACGACCTTGCGGCCACGGTGGGTACCGAACTCCACCGCACCGGGCTGCAGCGCGAACAGCGTGTCGTCGCCGCCGCGGCCGACGCCCGCGCCCGGGTGGAAGTGGGTGCCGCGCTGGCGGACCAGGATCTCACCGGCGTTGACGACCTGACCGCCGAAGCGCTTCACGCCGAGCCGCTGAGCATTCGAGTCGCGACCGTTCCGAGTGGACGATGCGCCCTTCTTGTGTGCCATCTCTCCTCAGTCCCTTACTTCGCAGCCGTGGGGATCTCAGTGACCTTGATCGCCGTGTACTGCTGGCGGTGGCCCTGACGACGGCGGTAGCCGGTCTTGTTCTTGTAGCGCAGGATGTCGATCTTCGCGCCCTTGGTGTGGTCCACGACCTCGGCCTGGACCTTGATACCGGCCAGCACCCACGGGTCGCTGGTCACGGTGTCGCCGTCGACGAGCAGCAGGGTAGAGAGCTCTACCGTGTCGCCGGCCTTGGCGGTGGAAATCTTGTCAACCTCAACGATGTCGCCGACAGCAACCTTGTGCTGCCGACCACCGCTGCGCACGATGGCGTACACGCGCATCTCTCTCTCGCTCGGAACGGGACCCCCGCAGTCCAGCCGCCCGCACGGACAGCCTCTCCCTGGATATCGGAATCCGCGGCAGAGCCTTGGAATCCCCGGAATCCGGGAGGAAAGGGTTTACAGGGGTGGGGCGCATCAGTGGACACGCCGACGGTCAAGGTTACGGGGCCCGAAGTGAGGGGTCAAACCGGGCCCTCCCCCGGCCCTTCCCGCACCCCACGTCGCGCCCCGTCGCCGCCTCAGGTGACCGGCTTCTCGCCGTCCTGCGGCAGCGGCTTGACGCCCTTGCACAGGTCGGTCGCATCGGCGGTGCCCGGCCAGGCGACCGACCGTACGCGGTCGAAGTGGGCGCGGTACGTGTCGTGCACCGAGTCGTCGTCGACCTTGACGATCGTCTCGTCGTTCTCACGCAGCGCGGGTCCCGTGTAGTTGCCCGACCCGACGAAGCTGACCTTGTTCACCTTGCCGTCGTACATGCCTTCGACGAGCAGGTACTTCGAGTGGATGATGTACGGCGTCGAGATCTTCTTGGTGGGGTCCAAGGGGTCCCGGTCGTCGTTGTAGCAGCTCACGGAGGGGCCGCCAGTCGTGTGGAGGGCCTCCCAGGTGCCCTTGGAGCCCGAGCTCTTGAGGCTGTCGGTCTCGGCGTAGACGATGCTGACCTGGCACCCGGCCTTCTTCAGCGAGACGAGCTTGTCCGCGATGGCCTGCCGCGTGAACTTGAAGATCGCGACGCGGACCTTGGTGCTCTGGGTCACTCCGGCGGAGTTCTTGTACGTGCACTGCACGTTGTTCAGCACCGAGTAGACCGTGTCGGAGTCCCTGGTGGAGCCGGCCCGCGGGAAGAAGTACGCCTTGTACAGGCCGTTGCTCACCGAGCGGTAGTCCCAGGCCGCCCAGTTCTTGCCGACCATCTCCACGAAATAGTCCGAGTAGGCGTCGTACATCGTGGGGTTGTTCGGCAGCAGCAGCGCGTCGTTGAAGAACTTGGTGTGCGCCGACGGCGTGGAGTTCGAGGTGGTCTGCACGACCACGTTCGTGGCGCCCTGGACCGCCGAGAACAGCCAGAACTTGTTGTGCATGATCGACACCCCGTCCTTGGGGTTTCCCATGCAGGACTTGTCGACGGGGCAGGTCGTGACGAAGGACGACAGCTTGGTGTTGGTGCCGAGCGCTGCCGCGAGCGTGTTGTACGAGGTGTTCGTGGGCCGGTCGCTGATGCTCGACTCGTCCAGCAGGATCTGCACGTTCACGCCGCGGCTCTTGGCGTTGACGAGGGCGTTGACGACCGACGCCTCCCACACGTGGTAGACGGCGACCTTGATCGTCGAGCCGGGCAGGGCGGCGTTGGTGAGCTCGATCAGCCGGTTGCGGATCGTCAACTGCTGGTCGGGGACCAGGGGGTCGTTGAAGATCGGGCCCTCGGTCCAGGTGGGCGTGTCCGCCGCCGTGGCCGTCCCCGCCGTTCCGGCTGCCTGGATCCCCGCCGCCGACAGCACAGTGGCCAGCGCCACCGCCTGACGCCCGCCCTTCACCGGCTTCGCTGCGCGGTGACGTCCGGTGCCCTTGAGGCGCACGTGCGCCATCGACCATCCCCTCCCCTGCCGCATGCGCGTGTTCTCCCCAACTCGCGCATGCGCGTTCTCCGTTAGACAGATGAGTTTTACACGGACTTCACCGTGCTCCAAGTGGCGGGGTGGGTCACCGGGAGAGATGTAACGCTTTGCGGCATGCGCGCCCTGACGTGCGAGAACGGCGCTCGCGAGGGCGTGCGAGATCTCGAACTCGAGCGCAGCCACGACACCCGGCCAGGCAGCCCGACGCCCCCGGTGCGGCGACATCGCCGCACCGGGGGCGTCAGACCATCAGGCCTCGTTCGCAGAAGCGGTGACGGTGGACGGCGTCTGCTGCTCGGCCGCCGCCGTCTTCTTGGCCGCCGCGGTGGTCTTCGCCGCCTTCTTGGCCGTGGCCTTCTTGGCGGCCGTCTTCTTGGCCGCCGTCTTCTTCGTGGCAGCCTTCTTCGCGGTCGCCTTCTTGGCCGTCTTGCGCGCCGTCTTCTTGGCCGGTGCGGCCTCCTCGGCGGCCACGTCGCCCGCGGCGGCCTCCTCCGCCTCCGGCTGCTCGCCAGCCGACTGCGGCTCCGCGGCCGACGGCACGACCACGACGGCCGCCTCCTCGGGCGCGGTCGGCGCGGTCTCCTTACGGACCGCTCGGCGCCGCCGGACAGGGGCTGCCGGGGCCACGCTCTCGGCCACCGGCTCGGGCAGGCGCTCCGCCACCGGCCCGGGTTCGGCCTGCGGCTGGGCGTCCACGGCACTGCGCTCGGCCGTCTCCGGGACGGTCACCTCGGCGACCTCCGCACCCTTCGGCGAACCGGCCGGAGCCGTCGCCTTACGGGTCGCCCGACGGCGCGTACGGCCCTTGGGTGCGGCCTCCTCCTGCGCGGCGACCGGAGCCTCCGCCTCGGACGGGGCGACGGCCTGCTCCTCCACAACCGGAGCGGCGGGAGCAGCCGCAGCCTGCGAAGCCGCGACCTCGGCCGCAGGAACCTCCGGCTCCTTCGCCGCCTCGGGAGCCTCAGGAGCCCGCGTCTCCGCCCTGCTGGGCGAGCCTGCCGGAGCCGACGCGCGCCGGGTCGTGCGACGACGCGAGCGGCCCCGGGTGGCAGCGGCCTCCGCCTCGGCGGCGCTGCTGTACAGCTCCTCGTCGGGCGCGAAGCCCGGCGAGGGCAGTGCCACCGGCACGGCGGCCTCGGCAGCCACCTCGGCCTCGGTCTCCGCCTCGATCTCCGGCTCCGTCACGACGACGGCCTCCGCCACGGCCTCGGAGACCTGCTCGGCCCCGCCGCGGCCGCGCTTCTTGCGCTTGCCGCCGTTCCCGGCGACGGACGGCTGCTCCATGTGCACGATCACGCCGCGCCCGTTGCAGTGGACGCAGGTCTCGGAGAACGACTCCAGCAGGCCCTGGCCGACCCGCTTACGGGTCATCTGGACGAGGCCCAGCGACGTCACCTCGGCGACTTGGTGCTTCGTACGGTCCCGGCCCAGGCACTCGAGCAGGCGCCGCAGGACGAGGTCCCGGTTGGACTCCAGCACCATGTCGATGAAGTCGATGACGACGATGCCGCCCAGGTCGCGCAGGCGCAGCTGGCGGACGATCTCCTCGGCCGCCTCCAGGTTGTTCCTGGTGACGGTCTCCTCGAGGTTGCCGCCCTGGCCGGTGAACTTGCCGGTGTTGACGTCGATCACGACCATCGCTTCGGTCTTGTCGATCACCAGCGAGCCGCCGCTCGGCAGCCACACCTTGCGGTCCAGCGCCTTCATCAGCTGCTCGTCGATCCGGTACGTCGCGAAGGCGTCGACCTCGGAGGTCCACCTGGACAGCCGGTCGACCAGGTCGGGCGCGACGTGCGAGACGTATCCGTGGATCGTCTGCCACGCCTCGTCACCGCTGACGATGACCTTGGAGAAGTCCTCGTTGAAGATGTCCCGGACGACCCGGACGGTCATGTCCGGCTCGCCGTACAGCAGCGTCGGCGCGTTGCCGTTCTTGGCCTTCTTCTGGATGTCCTCCCACTGCTGCTGCAGCCGCTCGACGTCCCGGCGCAGCTCGTCCTCGCTCGCGCCCTCGGCGGCGGTGCGCACGATGACGCCCGCGTCCTCGGGGACGATCTTCTTGAGGATGGTCTTCAGACGCGCACGCTCGGTGTCGGGCAGCTTGCGGCTGATGCCGGTCATCGACCCCTCGGGGACGTAGACCAGATAGCGGCCGGGCAGCGAGACCTGGCTGGTGAGGCGGGCGCCCTTGTGGCCGATGGGGTCCTTGGTGACCTGTACGAGGACCGACTGGCCGGACTTCAGGGCTGACTCGATGCGCCGCGGGCCGTTGGCCATGCCCAGCGCCTCGAAGTTGACCTCACCTGCGTACAGGACGGCGTTGCGGCCCTTGCCGATGTCGATGAAGGCGGCCTCCATCGACGGCAGCACGTTCTGCACCTTGCCCAGGTACACGTTGCCGACGTACGAGGTCGACTGCTCCTTGTTGACGTAGTGCTCGACGAGCACGTTGTCCTCGAGGACGCCGATCTGGGTGCGGTCGCCGTTCTGCCGGACGACCATCACGCGCTCGACGGCCTCGCGGCGCGCCAGGAACTCGGCCTCGGTGATGATCGGGACGCGGCGGCGGCCCTGCTCGCGGCCTTCGCGGCGGCGCTGCTTCTTGGCCTCCAGGCGGGTCGAGCCCTTGATGGACTGCACCTCGTCCGAGACGGGCTTCTCCTTGCGCGGCTCGCGGACCTTGACGACCGTACGCTCCGGGTCGTCCTCGCCCGGCTCCGTGTCGACCGGCGCGTCGCCGGCACGGCGACGGCGACGGCGGCGACGGCGGGTGCCGGCGGAGCCGGAGCCCCCGGCCTCCTCGTCGTGCTCGTGCTCCTCGGCGTCCTCCTCGACCTGCTCGGCCGTGTCCTCGGCGTCCTGCTCGGCCTGCTCCGCGGCGATCTCGTCGGTGTCGAGGGACTCGCCCGACTCGGACTCGGCGGACTCGCCACGGCGGCGACGGCGGCCACCGCGGCGGCGGCGACGGCGCGAGCCGGTCTCCTCCGCCTCGTCGGCCTCCTCGGCCTCGGCGATGTCCTCCGCCTCGGTGTCCTCGGCGGTCTCCGGCTGCTGTGCCGTGCCGGGCTCGACGGTCTCGGCGGCAGCCGGTGCCTCGTCGGCGCCCCGACGGCGGCGGCGACGGCGCGGACCGGTGTCCGCGCCCTCCTGCTCCGCGGTGCCCGCCTCGGCGGCCTCCGCGGACTCCTCCGCGGCCTCGGCGGCGGCCGCTGCCGCGGCGCGCTCCGGGGTCTGGAACATCGGCTCGGTGAACACGGGCGGCTGGAAGACGGCGACGGCGGGGCGTGCGGGCCGCCGCGGGCCAGCCGCACTCTCCGCCTCGTCGCCGGGGGCCTGGGCCTGGCGCGCGCTCGGCTGAGCGGGCGCGGTGAAGCCGACGGCTGCCTTACGGGCGGCTCGACGCCGCGTACGCCGGGGAGCGGCGCCCTCGGCCTCGGCCGACGGCTCCGCCTCGGCAACCGGAGCGGCAGCCCCGAGGGGGGCGGTCGCGGCCGGCATCTGCACCGGCTCGGCGGTGGGCGCCTGCGGCGCGGCGACGGCGGCCTGTGCGGAGGCTGCGGCCGGGATCTGCTCCGCCTCGACCGCCACCGCCTTCTCGGCAGCCGGGACGGCTTCCTCCTGCCCGGCCGTCTCGTCGGCCTTGGCCTCCTCGGCAGGGGTGGAGGCGCGGCGCGTGGCGCGACGGCGCGTACGCCGGGGTGCGGCACCCTCATCGGGCGCCTGCGCGGCCGCCTCGACCGGCTGCTCCGTCTCCTGCTGGTCGGCGACGACGGCCTCGGCTTCCGCGGCCGGCGCCTCGGCCTCGGCAAGGAGCGCCTCGGTCTGGGCGGCCGTCTGCGCCTCGGCAGGGGCCTTCGGCGCCCCGGCGGGCGCGGTGGCGCGACGCGTCGCACGACGACGCCCCGACGCGACCGGCGCGGATTCCTGAGCGGTGGCCTCGACCGGCTCCTCCGCCGGCTCGGCGGCCGGTGTCGCCGAAACGGTCTCGGCGCCCACGGTCTCCTCACCTGCAGGCGAGGAGGCCTCGGCGGTCACGACGGCCTTGGGAGCCCCGGCGGGCGCGGTGGCACGGCGCGTCGCCCGACGACGCGTACGTCCGGCGGCGGCAGGCTCAGCAGCCGCGGGTTCGGTGGAGGCAGGCTCGGCAGCCGCGGGTTCGGCGGCCGAAGGCTCGGCCTCCTCGGCGGCGGCAGCGGAGGCGAGGGCCTCCTCCGGCTCGGTCGCTGCCTGCGCGGCCACGGCCTCGGAGGCCTCAAGCGCGTCGGCGACCTCGGCAGCGGCTACTGCCTGCGCGGCCTCGACGGCCTCATCGGTCTCGTTCAGGGGTGACGAAGCGGACACCTCGGCCGGTATGGCCGGGGCGGCGGCCTCGGCGGCCCCCACGGGCGGACCCGCGGGGCGCGACGCGGCGCGGCGCCGACGACGCGGCGGCAGCGTGTCGCTTGGTGTGGTGTTGTTCTCGGAGCCCTTGATGGGTTCGATCGGCTCGAGCATGCGGGCGGTTCTCCCGTCAGGCTCCCGGGCGCCGCACCTGGTCCGGTGACGTCCGCGGCTCGCGCGTCCTGCGCGTTGCCGCCCTCCGGGGCGCGGGCGCCGCTCGGGAGCTCTCTGTGTCTTGTCTCGCCGGTTCCGTACGCCATGTTGCGTACGGCCTGGCGAAAGTCTTCTGGTCGGTGCGCTGCCCGACCCAGGTGGCTCCCGAGTACGAGGGCGGCGCTACGACGTCCGTCCTTACGCGGGACCTTCCGGCTTCTCCCCCAGTGCCTCAAGGGCCTGGGAGGTGCCCCCAGCAGTCGCGGTGGCAGGTCCGGTGGCCCCTCGACTGACAGGTGGGGCGGCCGTGACTGCCTCGCGGTCGGGCGCGAGCGGGTCGGTCACCGTGCCGGTCTCCTCATCGAAAAGCCCCTGCGCCAGCCTGGTCACCGCTGCGGGGACCGGCGGCGCCAGGTCGGCCACAGCTCGGAGACCGGACAGGACGTCGTCGGGTCGTACGGCAGGCGTCACGTGCCGAACAACCAGCCGCAGTATCGCACAGGGCTGGTCGGTAGGCCTATCAGCCCGTGCGTCGTGGGCAGCGAGGCCGTCGTGCGCCTCGATGCTCGCGACCGCCGGACGGGCGTCGAAGGTGCGCAGGCCGTTCTTCGTCCTGCGCTGGACCTCGACGGTGTCCGCCGTCTTGAAGGCCGCGACGGCGCGCTCCGCGTCCGCGGGTTCCACGCCATCGAGGCGCAGCTCCCACACGGAGGCGGTGAGCCGGTCGGCGAGGCCCGAGGTGCGGGCCTCAACGGCCTCGGCGATATCGAGCCCGGTGGGCAGCGACTCGTCGAGGAGCTCACGCAGCTTGTCGGGGTCACACGCCTCGGTGAGCGCGATCTCCAGGTACTCGGCCTCACTGCCCGTGCCGGTGGGTGCGGCATTGGCGTACGACACCTTCGGGTGCGGCGTGAAACCGGCCGAGTAGGCCATGGGCACCTCGGCGCGGCGCAGCGCACGCTCGAAGGCGCGCTGGAAGTCACGGTGGCTGGTGAACCGGAGGCGGCCGCGCTTGGTGTAGCGCAGTCGGATGCGCTGCACCGCTGGTGCGGGCGGCGGGCCTTCGGGCTGTCGCTTGCCCAGTGTCGTTCATTCCTTCGTGAGAGCCGTCGTACTTCTCTCCAGAGTACGTGTCGCGGCGGCCGGGGGTTCCCGCCGGGTTTGGCCGAGCGGATCCGGATCGGGCTTCCGCGGCGTCCCGAAGAGCATCCGCCGGAAGTCCGCGCGGGCCTGCCGGGCCGACTCACGTGCGGAGGCCAGTGCCTGCCGGGTCGCGCGGCCGACGCTCTTCGCGGCCCCGGCGGCGGGCCGCCACACCGCGTCGCGCACCATGTGCCCTACCGGGGTGAGAACGCTCCGGTACATCCAGCGCACCGGCTCCACGAAGATCATCCGGAAAAGTCGCCCGAGGAAGCGCCCGACGGCCAGCGAGAGGTATCCGGCGACGCGCCAGGCGTGCACGAGCGCATCGCCGACCTCTCGCGCGACGACGGCGAGCACCCGCCCGACCGGCGCGAGCACCCATCGCCAGACGGCGAGCGCGGGCAGTACGAGAAGGACGCGCAGCGTCCAGTAGAGGCCGCTGCCGACGATCCGCGAGGTCCAGACGACGCCGGCGGCGAGCGTCCGTGCGGCCCAGGCGATTCCGCGCCCCACCGGAGTGAGGACCCAGCGGTACAGCCACAGGGCCGGGACGACGACCAGGTACCGCACAAGCCAGGCGATGGCGGTGTACACGCCGATCCCGATGGCCGCGAGCACGGTCGCGATGCCCCTGAGCAGCCAGGAGACCCCATGGCCCGCGGGTGTGAGCAGCCGCGCGTACACCCAGGCCAGACCCGCGCCGATCCAGCCCAGCAGCCGGGCCAGCCCGGCGCCGATGCCCCGCACCACCCAGGAGATTCCGTGCCCGACGGGCGTCAGCACCCGCCGGTAGCACCACACGGCAGGCACGACGAGCAGCACGTTGCCGAGCCAGGCGAGCCCCTTGGCCAGGGGTATGGCGACGTACCGCCACAGCGCCACCCACGGCCACACGAACAGGGCCCTGCCGAGCCACAGCAGTGCCCGGCCCACCGGCCGCAGCACCGTGTCGTTCAGAAATCGCCCTGCGACGACGAGCGCGTCCCACACCATGCGCACCGGCACGACCAGCACGAGCACCACGATCCGCACCGGAATGCGGATCGCGACCGCCAGGCAGCCCTCGGCCCGGACGCTCTGCTGCGGCTGCCGATGCCGCTGGTCCACAGGCGGTCCGGGCTTCACGGGCCCCGGCTTCTCCAGATCCATGTCTGCCTAGACGCAGCTACGCCGGGTACGGATGCACCGCCGCGGCGTGCGGTGACGCGCGAGGGCCCGGCCACGGCGTTTCCGCCGGTGCCGGGCCCTTCCGCGAACAGTGCTACTTGACCACCGTCAGCGGCAGCAGCTTCTTGCCCGTCGGGCCGACCTGGATCTGCGTGTCCATCTGCGGGCACACGCCGCAGTCGAAGCACGGCGTCCAGCGGCAGTCCTCGACCTCGGTCTCGTCGAGCGAGTCCTGCCAGTCCTCCCAGAGCCAGTCCTTGTCGAGACCGGAGTCCAGGTGGTCCCAGGGCAGGACCTCCTCGTACGTACGCTCGCGAGTGGTGTACCAGTCGACGTCCACGCCGTACGCGGGCAGCGTCTTCTCGGCGCAGGCCATCCACCGGTCGTACGAGAAGAACTCACGCCAGCCGTCGAAGCGGCCGCCGTCCTCGTAGACGGCGCGGATGACGGCGCCCACGCGGCGGTCGCCGCGCGAGAGCAGGCCCTCGACGATGCCGGGCTTGCCGTCGTGGTAGCGGAAGCCGATGGAGCGGCCGTACTTCTTGTCGCCGCGGATCTTGTCGCGGAGCTTCTCCAGGCGGGCGTCGGTCTCCTCGGCGGAGAGCTGGGGCGCCCACTGGAACGGCGTGTGCGGCTTGGGCACGAAGCCGCCGATCGACACCGTGCAGCGGATGTCGTTGGACCTGGAGACCTCGCGGCCCTTGGCGATGACGTTGGCCGCCATGTCGGCGATCTGCAGTACGTCGTCGTCGGTCTCGGTGGGCAGGCCGCACATGAAGTACAGCTTCACCTGGCGCCAGCCGTTCCCGTACGCCGTGGCGACGGTCCGGATCAGGTCCTCCTCCGAGACCATCTTGTTGATGACCTTGCGGATGCGCTCGGAGCCGCCCTCGGGGGCGAACGTCAGACCGGAGCGGCGGCCGTTGCGGGTCAGCTCGTTGGCCAGGTCGATGTTGAAGGCGTCGACCCGGGTGGAGGGGAGCGAGAGGCCGATCTTGTCGTCCGTGTACCGGTCGGCGAGGCCCTTGGCGATGTCGCCGATCTCCGAGTGGTCCGCGGAGGACAGCGACAGCAGGCCGACCTCCTCGAAGCCGGTCGCCTTCAGGCCCTTGTCGACCATCTCACCGATGCCGGTGATGCTTCGCTCCCGCACGGGGCGCGTGATCATGCCGGCCTGGCAGAAACGGCAGCCGCGCGTGCACCCGCGGAAGATCTCCACGGACATCCGCTCGTGGACGGTCTCCGCGAGCGGGACCAGCGGCTGCTTCGGGTACGGCCACTCGTCGAGGTCCATGACGGTGTGCTTGGACACGCGCCACGGGACGCCGGACTTGTTCGGTACGACACGGCCGATGCGGCCGTCCGGCAGGTACTCCACGTCGTAGAAGCCCGGGACGTACACCCCGCCGGTCTTCGCGAGGCGGAACAGCACCTCTTCGCGGCCGCCCGGACGGCCCTCGGCCTTCCACGCGCGGATGATCTCGGTCATCTCGAGGACGGCCTGCTCGCCGTCGCCGATCACCGCGGCGTCGATGAAGTCCGCGATCGGCTCGGGGTTGAACGCGGCGTGACCGCCGGCGAGCACGATCGGGTCGTCGAGGGTCCGGTCCTTGGCCTCCAGCGGGATCCCCGCGAGGTCCAGCGCGGCCAGCATGTTGGTGTACCCGAGCTCGGTGGAGAAGCTCAGCCCGAAGACGTCGAAGGCCTTGACCGGCCGGTGGCTGTCCACGGTGAACTGCGGCACGCCGTGCTCACGCATCAGCTCCTCGAGGTCCGGCCACACGCTGTACGTGCGCTCGGCGAGTACGCGCTCGCGCTCGTTGAGAACCTCGTAAAGGATCATGACGCCCTGGTTGGGCAGCCCGACCTCGTACGCGTCGGGGTACATCAGCGCCCAGCGCACGTCGCACTCGTCCCAGGGCTTGACGGTGGAGTTGAGCTCTCCACCGACGTACTGGATCGGCTTCTGCACATGCGGGAGCAGGGCTTCGAGCTGCGGGAAAACCGACTCGACAGACATCGCGGGGACTTTCGTGAGCGGACGGCGGTGACCATCCAGCCTAACGCGGCTGGAGCAACACCTCGTACGCCGAGCGAGGCGCCCGTCCGGTGCACGAAGTGGGCACCCGCCCAGTGCACGAAGTCGGCGCCCGCCCGGTCACACCCGCGCCGCCTGCGCGATCCTCGCCCACTCCCCCGGCAGCGCCGCCTCGTACCCGGCGGCCGCCTGCTCCTCGTGTCCGTACAGCAGCCCGTACGTGAACGCGCTCTCCCCCGCCGCATGGGCCTCGGCCGCCAGGTCGCGCAGGGCCAGGCGGGCCATCACGCTGTCCTGGTGCTCACCGAGCAGACCCTGCAGGGACTTCATCGAGCGGACCAGGTCCTGGGCGGGACCGTCGAGTGCCGCGGTCGCCGCCTCCGCCGCGTAGCGGGTGCGCTTGGCCTCCTTGCGGGCCTCGTGCATGGCCAGGTCGCGGTCGTCGCCGGGGGGTGCGTCGAGGGCCTGCTGCACCAGCGATGACAGCCGCTGGAAGTCGCGCCGCACGGCCTTGGCGATCACGTCGCCGGGCTGCCCGGCGGCCGCCTTCAGCAGCGGCGGCCGGTCCAGCAGCGCGTCGATGGCGTCCAGCAGCGCGAGGTACCGCTTCCCGTCCAGCACCGCGATCAGCCGGCGCCGGGAACCGCCGCGCCGGGCGTGCGACCAGGTGCGCAGGCGGGTGCGGACCGGCCCGGTGTGCAGCGCCCGGGGTAGCTCCCCGAGCGCCGCCGTCAGCCGCTCGGTCAGCACTTCCTGGTCCCGGTCCACGCCGAGCTCGCCGGCCAGCCACTTCAGCTCGTCGCCGATGGGGCGGGTGACCGCCCGGTCCAGCACCTTGCCGTACGAGCGGAAGGCGCTGCGCATCCGGCGCGTGGCGACCCGCATCTGGTGCACCGAGTCGGGCAGATCGCGGCGTACGGCGGGATCGAGCACGACGAGGGCGTCGCGCTGGGCGCGAATGTAGGCGAGGACGTGATCGCCCGCGGTCGACGGCTGTGCGCCGTCCCCACGGGCCTTCTTCTCTCCCCGTCCGGGCGACTTTTCCCGTCCGGGCGACGCGGACCGCCCCGGTGCCGTCTCCGCCAGCGCTCTCGCCAGCTTCGAGGGTGCCGCCGATGCCCGCAGCCCCGCCTTGCGCAGCTTCTTGTCGACCTTGTCGAGGAAGCCGGGATCACCGCCGTCCGCGAGCTCTACCTCGATCTCGGTCCAGCCGGCCGTGGCACCGTCTCCGTCCCCGCCGAGCCGCTCCGCGCGTACGGCGTCGATGCTGACCTCGGCGAGCAGCGCACCGTCGGAGTCGAGGAGGTCACGTACGTCGCGAGCCGACCGCAGCCGGACGACGGGAGCCAGTTCGGCGTCGCGGATCAGCGAGCGGACGAGGCCGGAGAGCGCGCGGGGCACCGTGTCCGAGAGCGGTGCCCGGATCTCGTCCCGTACTCCGGTGTCGACGGGCAGCTTCAGATGCCAGCCGGCGTCGTCACCTCCGGTGCGGCGGCGCAGCGTGATGGCGGCGGAGGCGAGCCGCTCGTCCGCGGTGTCGTAGTAGACGGCGTCGAGTTCGTTGACGCCCTTGTCGACGACGGTCGAGATCCCGGCGACACCGCTCAGATCCGGCAGCTGGGCACTCTCGTCGGCTTCGTACTTACGCTCGATCTCACGCTTCGTCTCCGCCATGGACTGAATCTAGACGCGAAGACGGCCGTGGTCAGTACCCAAGGTGTCGCATCTACGACTACTCACGAGTTTTCGTAGATGCCACTACTCACGCCGACATCGGCCGCTGCACCCTGATCGACTGCAGAAGCCCGATCGCCACCCACACCGCGAACATCGACGAACCGCCGTAGGAGACGAAGGGCAGCGGGAGGCCGGCGACCGGCATGATGCCGAGCGTCATGCCGATGTTTTCGAAGGACTGGAAGGCGAACCAGGCGATGATTCCGGCGGCGACGATCGTGCCGTAGAGCTCGGTCGTCTCACGGGCGATACGGCAGGCCCGCCACAGCACGATGCCGAGCAGCACGATGATCAGACCCGCGCCGAGGAAACCGAGCTCCTCTCCCGCGACCGTGAAGACGAAGTCCGTCTGCTGTTCCGGCACGAACTGACCGGTGGTCTGCGAGCCGTGGAAGAGGCCGGTGCCGGTCAGTCCGCCCGAACCGATCGCGATGCGGGCCTGGTTGGTGTTGTAGCCGACGCCCGCCGGGTCCAGCTCCGGGTTCGCGAAGGCCGCGAAACGGTTGATCTGGTACTCGTCCAGGACGCCCAACTGCCAGACCGCGACCGCGCCCGCCGCGCCGGCGCCGAGCAGGCCGAACACCCAGCGGTTGGAGGCGCCGGAGGCCAGCAGCACACCGAGCACGATCATCGCCATCACCATGACCGAGCCGAGGTCGGGCATGAGCATCACGATCATTATCGGCACGGCGGCGAGGCCGAGGGCCTGGACGACGGTGCGGTGGTCGGGGTGGTCCTTGTCGCCGGCGTCGACCCGGGCCGCGAGCAGCATGGCCATGCCCAGGATGATCGTGATCTTCACGAACTCGGAGGGCTGGAGCGAGAATCCGCCGCCCAGGCGGATCCATGCGTGCGCGCCGTTGATGGTCGCGCCGAGCGGGGTCAGCACCAGCAGGACCAGGAAGACGGACACGCCGTACAGGATCGGCACGGCCGTGCGCAGGGTCCGGTGGCCCAGCCAGATGGTGCCGATCATGAGGGCGAGTCCGATGCCGGTGTTGAGGACGTGCCGGAACAGGAAGTAGTACGGGTCGCCCTGGTTGAGCTCGGTGCGGTTGCGGGTCGCCGAGAAGACGAGCGCGGTGCCGATGAGCGAGAGCAGGAGGGACGACAGCAGCATCGGCCAGTCGAGCCTGCGGACCAGGGAGTCCCGGGCGATCAGACGCGCCCAGGCGGAGCGCTCGGGCCCGTACCCGGAGACGGAGAAGCCGTTGGTGCCGCTCATGTGGTCCTCCGCCTCCTGACTCGGCCACCCGGTCCTGGCCCGACCGGTCCTCGGCCGCCCGTACTTCCCCGTCGCCCGCTGCGCCTTCGGGTGTCGCGGTTACTGGCCTCGGGTGACGGCGTGGTCCCCGCGGGCAGCTGCTGGTCGTCCGCCGCCTGCTGTCCTTCCTCGCTCGCCTTTTCCTCCTTGGACGGGTCGTACGTCTCGATCTTCGGGGCGTCGATCGATCCGTCGGACTCGATCTTCGGCAGGCTCTTCTCCGGCTCGGGCAGCAGGGCCTTCTTCAGGTCCTGCTTGCCGTCCTCGTCCAGGCCGTAGATGGCGTTGTAGATCTTGCGTACGGCTGGGCCCGACGCGCCGGAGCCCGTACCGCCCTGGGAGATCGTCATGACGACCGTGTAGTCCTTGGTGTACGTGGCGAACCACGAGGTCGTCTGCTTGCCGTAGACCTCGGCCGTACCCGTCTTGGCGTGCATCGGGATCTTGTCCTGCGGCCAGCCGCCGAAGCGCCAGGCGGCCGTACCACGGGTGGCGACTCCCGCGAGGGCTTGGTCTATCTCGTCGCGGGTCTTCTGCGACATCGGCAGCTTGCCGTGCGACTTGGGCTTGATCTCCTGGATGCTCTTGCCGTCGGGGCTGATGACCGCCTTGCCGACGGTGGGGTCGTAGAGCGTGCCGCCGTTGGAGATGGCCGCGTAGATCGTGGCCATCTGGATCGGCGTGACGAGGGTGTCGCCCTGGCCGATGGAGTAGTTGACGGAGTCACCGGCGCGCAGCCTGTTGCCCTCGAGGCAGTTCTCGTACGCGATCTTCTCGGCGTAGGAGCCGTCCTTCTTTCCGGACTTGCACCAGGCGTCCTTGTTGGCCTCCCAGTAGTCCTTCTTCCACTGGCGGTCGGGGATACGGCCCGAGACCTCGTTGGGCAGGTCGATGCCGGTCTCCTGGCCGAGGCCGAACTGGTGGGCGGTGTTGTAGAACCAGTCCTTGGCGTCCTTCTTCGGCTTCATGCCGCCGTCCTTCAGCCACTCCTGGTGCGAGAGGCGGTAGAAGACGGTGTCGCAGGAGACCTCCAGCGCCCGGCCGAGGCTGATGGGGCCGTAGCTCTGGGACTCGAAGTTCTTGAAGACCTGGCCGCCGATCGAGTACGAACTGGAGCAGTCGTAGTTCCCGTCGAACGGGTATCCGGCGTTGATCGCCGCGGCGGTCGGGACGACCTTGAAGATCGAGCCCGGTGCCGCCTGGCCCTGGATCGCCCGGTTGAGCAGCGGGTAGTTGGAGTCTTTGCCGGTGAGCCTGGCGTAGTCCTTGCCGGAGATGCCGCCGACCCAGGCGTTGGGGTCGTACGTCGGGTTGGACGCCATGGCGACGACGCGGCCGGTCTTGGCCTCCATGACGACGACGGCACCGGAGTCGGCCTTGTAGTTCTCGTTGGTGTTGTCGTCGAACTCCTTGCGGGCCGCCTTCATCGCCTCGTTGAGCTCGTACTCGGCGACGCGCTGCACGCGCGCGTCGATGCTCGTGACGAGGTTCGCGCCGGGCTCGGCCTCGTCGGGCTTGGCCTGGCCGATGACACGTCCGAGGTTGTCGACCTCGTACCGGGTGACGCCCGCCTTGCCGCGCAACTCCTTGTCGTACGCGCGCTCCAGGCCCGAGCGTCCGACCTGGTCGGAGCGGAGGTACGGCGAGTCGGAGTCCTTGGCCTTCTCGATCTCCTCGTCGGTGACGGGCGACAGATAGCCGAGCACCTGTGCGGTGTTGGCCTCACCGGGGTTCGGGTAGCGGCGGACCGCGGTGGGTTCGGCGGTGATGCCGGGGAAGTCCTCGGAGCGCTCGCGGATCTGCAGGGCCTGCCGGGGCGTGGCCTCGTCCGTGATCGGGATGGGCTGGTACGGCGAGCCGTTCCAGCAGGGCTGCGGGGTCTCGGCGTTGCACAGCCGGACCTTGTCCATGACGTCCTTGGGCTTCATGCCAAGGACGCCGGCGAGCTTGGTCAGGACCCCTTTGCCGTCGTCCTTCATCTTCATCAGGTCGGTGCGCGAGGCGGAGACGACGAGCCGCGTCTCGTTGTCGGCGAGCGGCACCCCCCGGGCGTCGAGGATCGAGCCGCGTACCGCGGGCTGGACGACCTGCTGGACGTGGTTACCGGAGGCCTCCTTGGCGTACTCCTCGCCGTTGCGGACCTGGAGGTACCACAGGCGGCCGCCGAGGGTCATCAGGAGGGAGATGACGAGGACCTGCATGATGACGAGCCGGATCTGGACCCGCGGAGTCCGGCCGGTCTCCGGAATGTTCGTCACAGCCGCTTGACCCCCTTGATGCGTCCCGCGCGCGCCACCCGTGCCTTCGCCGCTCTGCCGCGCAGGCCGTTGCCGCGCAGCCCGCCGCGCGGGGAGCCGATACTCAGCCCGGTGCCGGAGGCGAACCAGCCGGAGGAGAGGTTGCCCGCCGCGCCGGCGGCGCCGGTCTCGGCGAGCGGATCAGGCTCGGCCCGTCTGGCCAGGGCCATGATCGCCGGGACGACGAACGGCGCCAGCAGCAGGTCGTAGAGCGCGGCGGTGAACAGCAGGCCGGCCAGGCCGACATGGCGGGCGGCGGTGTCGCCGACGAGGGCGCCCACGCCCGCGTACAGCAGGGTCGAGCCGATGGCGGCGGCGACCACGACGAGCATGGGTGCGGTGGCCGACTTGAGCTGTCCGTTGTCCGGTTTGACGAGGCCCGCGAGATAGCCGATGACGCAGAGCACGAGGGCGTAGCGGCCGGCGGCGTGGTCGGCGGGCGGCGCCAGGTCCGCGAGGAGGCCTGCGCCGAAGCCGATGAGGGCGCCGCCGACATGGCCGTAGACGAGGGCGAAGCCGAGCACGGTGAGGAGCATCAGATCCGGGACGGCGCCGGGCAGTTGGAGGCGGGCGAGGATGGTCACCTGGATCACCAAGGCCACGATCACCAGCGTGGTGGAGAGCAGCATCCGGTTGAAGCGCATGGGACTCAGCTCCTACTGCTCTTGCTCTGCGGCCGCGCCCGTGGACGCCTCGGCGGAGGGTGTGACGGTGACCGTCACGGTCGGCGTGGGCGTGGCCTTCGGTTCGGGTGGCAGGACCGTGTCGCGCGGGTCCTTGCGGGGGGCTTCGACGACGACGCCGACGATGTCGAGCTTGGTGAAGCCGACATACGGCTTGACGTAGACGGTGCGGGTCAGGTCGCCGCCGGAGGGGTCGACGCGCGAGACCACGCCGACGGGGACGCCGGGCACGAACGGCTTGTCGGCCTGCGAGCCGAAGGTGACCAGACGGTCGCCCTTCTTCACCTTGGCCTTGCCGTTGAGCAGTTGGACGCGCAGGGGGCGGTCGCCCTGGCCCGAGGCGAAGCCGAGTTCGTCGGTCTTCTCCATCCGGGTGCCGACCGTGAAGTCCGGGTCGGTGGCGAGCAGCACGGTGGAGGTGCTGGGGCCGACCGTGGTGACGCGGCCGACGAGTCCGTCGCCGTTGAGCACGGTCATGTCGCGCTTGATGCCGTCGTCGGCGCCGGCGTCGATGGTGACGGTCCAGGAGAAGCCCTGGGCGGCTCCGATCGCGATGACCTCGGCGCCCTTGATGCCGTACTGCCCGGTGCCCGCGGTCTTCAGCATCTTGTCGAGCTGCTCCACCCGGCTGCGGTTGCGGTCGTCGCTGCCCAGCTTCGCCTTCAGCGCGGCGTTCTCCCGCTCGAGTCTCGCGATGCGGTCGTGCCGGCTGCCGGAGTCGCGGACCGCGTCGATCGCGTTGCCGAGCGGATCGACGGCGGACGACACGCCGTTCTCCACCGGGCCGAACACCGTGGCGGCGGCCCGGCGTGCGCCGTCGACCGGGGAGTCCTCGCCGCCGCGGATGTCCACCGTGATCAGCGCGAACGCGATGGCGATCAGCAGCACCAGGAGCAGTCGGCTCTCTCTGGAGTCCCTCACGTGCGGCGGCCGTGCCTTCCTCGTCGGAATCCTTGTCGCTCTTGCCTCTATATCAACGATCCGCCGCACGGGAGAGCACGTGCGCTCCGTACGGCGGATGAAGCGCCCGTGTCATACCGGGCGCGCGCCCCGTACGGACGAAGCAACGCGTGTCATCCCGGATACGCGCGCCACGTGGCACCGCACGCACGCGTCATCTGCGCGGCTGGGCGTCCAGCACCTGCTGGAGCGCCTCGAACTCCTCGACACACTTGCCGGATCCGAGCGCGACGCTGTCCAGCGGGTCCTCGGCGATGTGGATCGGCATGCCGGTCTCGCGGCGCAGCCGCTCGTCGAGGCCGCGCAGCAGGGCGCCGCCGCCGGTGAGGACGATGCCGCGGTCCATGATGTCGCCGGAGAGCTCCGGCGGGCACTTGTCGAGGGTGGTCTTGACCGCGTCCACGATCGCGTTGACTGGTTCCTCGATGGCCTTGCGGACCTCGGCCGCGGAGATGACCACGGTCTTGGGCAGGCCGGAGACCAGGTCGCGGCCGCGGATCTCGGTGTGCTCCTCGCCGTCGAGGTCGTACGCGGAACCGATCGTGATCTTGATCTGTTCGGCGCTGCGCTCACCCAGCAGGAGCGAGTACTCCTTCTTGATGTGCTGGATGATCGCGTTGTCCAACTCGTCGCCCGCGACGCGGATCGACTGCGCCGTGACGATGCCGCCGAGGGAGATGACCGCGACCTCGGTCGTGCCGCCGCCGATGTCCACGACCATGTTGCCGGTGGCCTCGTGGACGGGGAGACCGGAGCCGATGGCCGCGGCCATCGGCTCCTCGATGATGTGCACCTGGCGCGCACCGGCCTGCGAGGACGCCTCGATCACCGCGCGGCGCTCGACTCCCGTGATTCCGGAGGGCACGCAGACCACGACCCGCGGACGGGCGAGATAGCGCCGCTTGTGGATCTTCAGGATGAAGTAGCGGAGCATCCGCTCGGTGATCTCGAAGTCGGCGATCACACCGTCCTTGAGCGGTCGCACCGCCACGATGTTGCCCGGAGTCCGGCCGATCATCTTCTTCGCCTCGGCGCCGACCGCGAGGATGCCACCGGTGTTGGTGTTGATCGCGACGACGGACGGCTCGTTGAGAACGATCCCCCGGCCCCTGACGTACACCAGCGTGTTGGCGGTCCCGAGGTCGACAGCCATGTCACGGCCGATGAACGACATGTTGTTCCCCATGAGGATGCGTCTGGCCTTCCTAAATCGAGCGTTGATGGCTTGTTAGGCAGGCGAGGTGGGTGCTGCTGTGGCGTGAAGGCTTCCATCGTAGTCTCGCCCCCGCGGACATCGCGCGATGGTCTGTCGCCAATGTCAGCAGATGCTGTGCCGCCTCGCTTCTTGGAGACGTACCAACGGAGGCACGGGTTCCCCCGATCGTGGCGCATATGCCAAGGGACGGCGGGGAATTCCCTGCCGTCCCCGGTCAGAGCACCCAGACTGTTGACAGTGTGTCAGAAAATCCGGGTGCGGCGGCCGAGCCGGCCGCGTGCGCGTCGACGGACGTCAGACACGCCCGGGGAAGAAGATCTTCAGCTCGCGCTCGGCGGACTCCTCGGAGTCCGAGGCGTGGATCAGGTTCTCACGGGTGATCGTGCCGAAGTCACCGCGGATGGAGCCGGGGGCCGCGGCGATCGGGTCGGTCGGGCCCGCCAGGGCCCGGACACCCTCGATGACCCGCTCGCCCTCGACGACCAGGGCGACGACCGGGCCGGAGGACATGAAGGCGACCAGCGGCTCGTAGAACGGCTTGCCCTGGTGCTCGCCGTAGTGCTGCTCCAGGGTGTCCTGGTCGAGCGTGCGCAGCTCCAGCGCGGTGATCTGCCAGCCGGCCTTGCGCTCGATACGGCCGATGATCTCGCCGATCAGGCCGCGACGGACGGCGTCGGGCTTGAGCAGGACGAGGGTGCGCTGGGACATGGTGTGCGGCTCCTTCGAGGTCGCTGGATGTGCGGGGGTCCGAGGCTACAGGGCCGGTCTGAGCATCTGTTATGCGGCGTCAGGCCCTGGCTGGGCCGGTGCCGCCGCGCTCTGCGCCGCGAAGCGGGCCTTGGCCTCGTCGATCTTGCGGCCGAAGTGCACCGAACACGCCCAGAGGACGGCGAACACGGCGCCCAGGAAGAACATCACCGGGACGATGAAACCGCTCGCGATCAGACCGATCTGCAGGGCCCAGCCGAGCTGCACCCCGCCGGGGCGGGTGATCATCCCGCAGAGCAGCACGGACAGCACCATCGCGACGCCGGAGACCGTCCACACCGTCCCCATCGACAGATCCGGGTCCTTCATCGCGACCAGTCCGGCGAAACCGATCACGAAGAACTCGCCGATCAGAGTCGAAGCACAGAGCGTACGCACGGCAGTCAGCCCTTCCCCAGAAGCAGTCGGGCCTCGCCGACCGTGATGACGGAACCGGTGACGAGGACGCCGCCTCCCGCGTACTCGCCCTCCTCCTCGGCGAGCGTGATGGCGGCCTCCAGGGCGTCGTCCAGGCGCGGTTCGACCTGTACGCGGTCCTCGCCGAAGACCTCGACGGCGATCGCGGCCAGCTCGTCCGCGTCCATCGCACGGTGGCTGGAGTTCTGGGTGACCACGACCTCGGCGAAGATCGGTTCGAAGGCCTCGAGCAGACCGCGGACGTTCTTGTCGCCGCTCGCACCGACCACGCCGATCAGCCGGCTGAAGTCGAAGGCCTCACGGATCCCCTCGGCGGTGGCGTGGGCACCCGCCGGATTGTGCGCCGCGTCCAGGACGACGGTCGGCGAGCGGCGTACGACCTCCATCCGGCCGGGCGAGGCGACCGACGCGAACGCCTTGCGGACCACGTCGATGTCGATCGGCTGGGCGCGCTGCGCACCGACGCCGAAGAACGCCTCCACGGCGGCGAGCGCCACAGCGGCGTTGTGCGCCTGGTACGCGCCGTGCAGCGGCAGGAACACGTCCGCGTACTCACCGCCGAGACCGCGCAGCGTCAGCAGCTGCCCGCCGACGGCGACCTGGCGGCTGACGACTCCGAACTCCAGCCCTTCACGGGCGACGGTGGCGTCCACCTCCACGGCCTTCTTCAGCAGCACCTGGGCCGCTTCGACCGGCTGCTGGGCGAGGATCACGGTCGCGCCCTGCTTGACGATCCCGGCCTTCTCACCGGCGATCTCCCCGGGCGTCTCACCGAGCCGGTCCGTGTGGTCCAGATCGATCGGCGTGACCACGGCGACGTCCGCGTCGATCACGTTCGTCGCGTCCCAGCTGCCGCCCATCCCGACCTCGACGACGGCGACATCGACGGGCGCGTCCGCGAACGCCGCATACGCCATGCCCGTGAGCACCTCGAAGAAGGAGAGCCGGAACTCCTGCTGTCCGTCGACCATCTCGACGTACGGCTTGATGTCGTTGTACGTCTCGACGAATCGCTCGGCGGAGATGGGGGCGCCGTCGAGGCTGATCCGCTCGGTGATCGACTGCACGTGCGGCGACGTGTACCGCCCGGTGCGCAGCTCGAAGGCGCCGAGCAGCGCCTCGATCATGCGGGCCGTGGACGTCTTGCCGTTCGTGCCCGTGATGTGCACCGACGGGTACGCGCGCTGGGGCTCGCCCAGCACGTCCATCAGCGCCGAGATCCTGCTGACCGACGGCTCGAGCTTCGTCTCGCCCCAGCGGGTGGCGAGCTCCGCCTCGACCTCGCGCAGCGCCTTGTCGACCTCGGGGTCGGTGGGGCGGGCCGGCACCTGGTCGGCCCCCTCCGGCGGCCCGGCCTGGGTACGCAGGGTGCGGCTGCCGGCCTCGATCACCGCGAGGTCGGGGTCGCGGGTGGTCTCGGCCTCGACGATCTCGTCGAACTGCGCCAAGGGGTCGGGGTCGCTGTCGTCGGGCAGGTTGTCGTGCGGGGGGAGGTCGCTCACGGGGTCCAGTCTACGGAGGGGTGCGGCGAGGGGTGCTTTGTCCCCCCACCCGCCCCTTCCCGAAACGGGGGCTCCGCCCCAGACCCCGGTCGTCTTTCAGCCCGTCCGGCGTTTGAGGACGAGGCGGCGAAGCCGCCGATAAACGGGGGTCCAGGGGCGAAGCCCCATGGTTACGGGAAGGGGCGGGGTGGGGGAATGGCCCGCCGCAGGCGCCCTCAGCCCTGCGGAAGCCGATCGAGCTGCGCCTTGATCCGCGCGATGTCCTCGTCCGCCTTTGCCAGGCGGACGCGGATCTTCTCCACGACGTGGTCGGGGGCCTTGGCCAGAAACGCCTCGTTCCCCAGCTTCCCCGTAGCCTGCGCCTTCTCCTTCTCGGCGGCTGCCAGATCCTTGGCGAGCCGCTTCCGCTCAGCCGCGACATCGATCACACCGGAGAGGTCGAGCGCGACCTCGGCGCCGGCGACCGGCAGGGTCGCCGTAGCGGTGAAGGACTCCCCTTCCGGCTGCAGCCGCAGCAGCTGCCGGATGGCGGCCTCATGCGGCGCCAGATCCGTCCCGTCGAGCGTCAGCCGTGCCGGCACCCGCTGCCCGGGCTGCAGGCCCTGGTCGGCGCGGAAGCGGCGGACCTCCGTGATGACCTGCTGAAGGGTCTCGATCTCCTTCTCCGCGGCGGCGTCACGGAACCCGCCCGGGGCGTCAGCCCCAGGAACAAACACAGCGGTCGGCCACTCGGCGACCACGACGGACTCACCACCTGTGAGGGTGGTCCACAGCGTCTCCGTCACGAAGGGAACAACCGGGTGGAGGAGCTTCAGCGTGACGTCGAGCACCTCGCCCAGGACCCGCTTGGAGACCTCGGCCGCCGGGCCGCCCGCCTGGAACGTCGTCTTGGACAGCTCGACGTACCAGTCGAAGACCTCGTCCCACGCGAAGTGGAAGAGCGACTCGGACAGCTTGGCGAACTGGTAGTCCTCGTAGTAGGCGTCGACCTCGGCGACGACCGCGTTGAGCCGCGACAGGATCCACCGGTCGGTGGCGGACAGCTGCTCGGCGGGCGGCAGGTCGCCCTCGACCGTGGCGCCGTTCATCAGCGCGAACCGCGTGGCGTTCCAGATCTTGTTGGCGAAGTTGCGGGAGCCCTGCACCCAGTCCTCGCCGATCGGCACGTCGACACCCGGGTTGGCGCCGCGCACCAGCGTGAACCTCAGAGCGTCGGAACCGTACTTGTCCATCCAGTCCAGCGGATTGACCGCGTTCCCGAAGGACTTCGACATCTTCTTGCCGAACTGGTCGCGGACCATGCCGTGCAGGGCGATGGTGTGGAACGGCGGGGTGCCGTCCATCGCGTACAGGCCGAACATCATCATCCGGGCGACCCAGAAGAAGAGGATGTCGTAGCCGGTGACCAGCACGGAGTTCGGATAGAACTTCTTGAGGCTCTCGGTCTGCCCGGGCCAGCCGAGCGTGGAGAACGGCCACAGGCCGGAGGAGAACCAGGTGTCGAGGACGTCGGTGTCCTGCGTCCAGCCGTCACCGCTCGGCGGCTCCTCGTCGGGCCCGACGCAGACGACTTCACCCTCAGGGCCGTACCAGACCGGAATCCGGTGGCCCCACCACAGCTGACGCGAGATGCACCAGTCGTGGAGGTTGTCGACCCAGTCGAAGTACCGCTTCTCCATCTCCTGCGGGTGGATCTTGACCCGCCCGTCGCGGACGGCGTCACCTGCGGCCTGCGCGAGCGGGCCGACCTTGACCCACCACTGCATGGAAAGCCGCGGCTCGATGGTGGTCTTGCAGCGCGAGCAGTGGCCCACCGAGTGCGTGTACGGGCGCTTCTCGGCGACGATCCGGCCCTCTGCGCGCAGGGCCGCGACGATGGCGCTGCGCGCCTCGAGACGGTCCAGGCCCTGGAAGGGGCCGTGTGCGGTGATGACCGCGTGCTCGTCCATCACGGTGATGGACGGCAGGTTGTGGCGCTGCCCGATCTCGAAGTCGTTCGGGTCGTGGGCGGGCGTCACCTTGACGGCGCCGGTGCCGAACTCCGGGTCGACGTGCTCGTCGGCGACGACGGGGATCGACCGTGCGGTCAGCGGCAGCTTGATGGTCTTGCCGACGAGGTGCCTGTACCGCTCGTCGTCGGGGTGCACGGCGACGGCTGTGTCACCGAGCATGGTCTCCGCACGGGTCGTGGCGACGACGAGAGTCTCGTCCCCTTCCCCGTACTTGATCGAGACGAGCTCGCCGTCGTCCTCCTGGTACTCCACCTCGATGTCCGAGATGGCCGTCAGACAGCGCGGGCACCAGTTGATGATGCGCTCGGCCCGGTAGATCAGCTCGTCGTCGTAGAGCTTCTTGAAGATGGTCTGGACAGCCTGGGACAGGCCCTCGTCCATGGTGAAACGCTCACGGGCCCAGGCGACACCGTCGCCGAGACGGCGCATCTGCCCGGAGATCTGCCCACCGGACTCGGCCTTCCACTGCCACACCCGCTCGACGAACGCCTCGCGGCCCAGGTCGTGCCGGGACTTGCCCTCCTTGCCGAGCTCGCGCTCGACGACGTTCTGCGTGGCGATGCCCGCGTGGTCCATGCCGGGCTGCCACAGCGTCTCGTACCCCTGCATGCGCTTCCGGCGCGTGAGCGCGTCGATGAGCGTGTGCTCGAACGCGTGCCCGAGGTGCAGGCTGCCGGTGACGTTCGGCGGCGGGATGACGATGGTGTACGGCGGCTTGTCGCTCTTCTCGTCGGCCTCGAAGTAGCCGCGCTCTACCCAGCGCTCGTACAGCTTCCCCTCTACCTCGGCCGGCGCGTACTGGGTCGGCAGTTCGGTGGTGGTCGCTGCTTGCTGCTGCTGAGTGTTCTCGGTCACGGGGCTCAGTTTAGTGGTGTCACGGAAGCGCACTGAAACCGGAAGGTTCGTAACGGTGGGGGCCATGACGCCCCCGTGCCGCAACGGCTTCGGCAAGGATGTCAGGGACGCATAAACAACAGAGGGGGACTGAGACCTCGATGAGCTACAACCAGCCGGGCCCGTACGGCGGTCAGCCCCAGCAGCCCGGGCCGTACGGCCAGCCGGGCCCCTATGGCCAGCCGCCGCAGGCACCCCAGCCCGGCTACGGCCAGCCGCCGCAGGCACCCCCGCAGCCCGGCTACGGCCAGCCGCCGCAGGCCGCCCCACAGCCCGGCTACGGCTATCCGCAGCAGGCTCCGCAGGGTGTACCGCAGCAGCCGAATCCGTACGGCCAGCCCAACCCCTACGGCCAGCCGAACCCCTACGGCCAGCCGAACCCCTACGGCCAGCCGAACCCCTACGGGCAGCAGCCTCCCTACGGCCAGCAGCCTCCGGGCGCTCCGTACGGAATGCCGCAGCCGCCGGCTCCGGCGGACGGCAAGAAGAAGGCGGGGCTCGTCATCGGCGCGGTCGCGGTGGTCGTGGCGCTCGGGGTCGGCGCGTACTTCGTCTTCGCCGGGGGCGGGTCCGGTCTGGCGGACGACGGGCCGCACAAGCTGGCGACGCCGGCCACGTTGCTCAGCGACTACAAGCGCATCTCCGACGACGGCGCGGGTGCCGGCGAGAGCGACGACTCCGTGAAGGAGCTGGAGGAGAGCGGCATCAAGAACGGTACGTCCGTCGTCGGCATGTACTCCACCGCCGATCTCAGCAACTACGACCCCAGCGACCCGAGCACCCTGCCCGACGGCATCGAAACGGCGAAGGGCGTGACGTTCCTCGGTGGTTACGGTGAGATCGCGGACCCCGCGGCGGCCCTGGACAAGTTCTTCGCCACGCTGAAGAAGCAGTCGGAGAGCGGCTCCGGGAGCAGCAGCGAAACCAAGTCCGAGCTGGTCGGCGAGCCCGTGGAGGCCGACCTCGAGGGCGCGGTCATGAAGTGCCAGGCCGCCAAGGGCCAGGACCTGGTCACGAAGAAGGAGAAGACCGACTGGTTCTGCGCGTGGGCCGACTACAGCACCATGGCCATGGTCACCCCCGGTGACCGCACCCAGGACGTGACGAAGGACGTCGCGGTGGACATCACCACGAAGCTGCGCGACGAAATCCGCGTCGCGAAGTAGCAGTCCGCGAACGGCGGTACGCGAACGAAGGGGCGCCCGGCGGAAATCCGCCCGGCGCCCCTTCGGCGTACTGTGCCGTGCCGCTTACGCGGACTTCTGCTCGCCCGGTCCGCGCCCGCGCGCGTCCCGCGGAATCAGCGTCGGGTTGACGTTGGAGTGGACGACGTCGGGGGTGATGACGACGCGGGCGACGTCCTTGCGGGACGGGACCTCGTACATCACCGACATCAGGACCTCCTCCATGATGGCGCGCAGACCGCGGGCGCCCGTCTGGCGGAGGATCGCCTGATCGGCGATGGCTTCGAGGGCCTCGCGCTCGAAGTCCAGCTCGACACCGTCGAGTTCGAACAGGCGCTGGTACTGCTTCACCAGCGCGTTGCGCGGCTCGACCAGGATCTGCAGCAGCGCCTCCCGGTCGAGGTTGTGCACCGAGGTGATGACCGGGAGGCGGCCGATGAACTCGGGGATCATCCCGAATTTCACCAGGTCTTCGGGCATCACGTCCTCGAACTGGTCCTTCGCCTCGAGCTCGCGCTTGGAGAGGATGGTCGCGCCGAAGCCGATGCCCTTCGCGCCCGCCCGGGACTCGATGATCTTCTCCAGGCCCGCGAAGGCGCCGCCCACGATGAACAGCACGTTCGTCGTGTCGATCTGGATGAACTCCTGGTGCGGGTGCTTGCGGCCGCCCTGCGGCGGAACCGAGGCGGTGGTGCCCTCCAGGATCTTCAGCAGGGCCTGCTGGACGCCCTCGCCGCTGACATCACGCGTGATCGACGGGTTCTCGCTCTTACGGGCGACCTTGTCGATCTCGTCGATGTAGATGATGCCGGTCTCGGCCTTCTTGACGTCGTAGTCGGCGGCCTGGATGAGCTTCAGGAGGATGTTCTCGACGTCCTCGCCGACATAGCCGGCCTCCGTCAGCGCCGTCGCGTCGGCGATGGCGAAAGGGACGTTGAGCATCCGGGCCAGTGTCTGCGCCAGAAGTGTCTTGCCGGAGCCCGTGGGCCCCAGCAGCAGGATGTTGGACTTCGCCAACTCGATGGCGTCGTCGCGTCCTTGGCCCCCGCCGTTCTCGCCGGCCTGAACCCGCTTGTAATGGTTGTACACAGCGACCGAGAGGGCCTTCTTCGCGGCCTCCTGGCCGACGACGTACCCCTCGAGGAACTCGTAGATCTCGCGGGGCTTGGGCAGTTCCTCCCAGCGCACCTCGCTCGTCTCGGCGAGCTCTTCCTCGATGATCTCGTTACAGAGGTCGATGCACTCGTCGCAGATGTACACACCGGGGCCTGCGATGAGCTTCTTGACCTGCTTCTGGCTCTTTCCGCAGAACGAGCACTTGAGCAGGTCGCCGCCGTCACCGATGCGTGCCACGAGGTGCTTCCCCTTCGCCTGGGAGACGCCACGTTCAGCGGCTCCTGGTGCCTCTATCCGACGGTACCTTGCCGGGCCCCCCGTTCGGGCCCCCCTTGGCACGGTTGACTGTGACGTACACCGTGCCAAGGGCGGCACATGCTACTGCGCTTGCTCAGACGACCAAGGGGTTGTTCATCTTCCGCGTGGAGATGATCTGGTCGATCAGGCCGTACGACAGCGCTTCCTCGGCAGTGAGGATCTTGTCGCGCTCGATGTCCTCGCGGATCTTCTCGATCGGCTGCGTGGAGTGCTTGGCCAGCATCTCCTCCAGCTGCGCACGCATCCGGAGGATCTCGTTCGCGGCGATCTCCAGGTCGGAGACCTGACCGCGCCCGGTCTCGCTGTACGGCTGGTGGATCAGCACGCGGGCGTTCGGCAGCGCCATGCGCTTGCCCGGGGTGCCCGCCGCGAGGAGCACGGCGGCCGCGGAGGCGGCCTGGCCCATGCAGACCGTCTGGATGTCCGGCTTCACGAACTGCATCGTGTCGTAGATGGCCGTGAGCGCCGTGAAGGAGCCGCCGGGGCTGTTGATGTAGACCGAGATGTCACGGTCGGGGTCCATCGACTCCAGGCACAGCAGCTGCGCCATGACGTCGTTGGCGGAGGCGTCGTCGATCTGGACGCCGAGGAAGATCACGCGCTCCTCGAAGAGCTTCGCGTACGGGTCGTACTCGCGGACGCCCTGCGAGGTGCGCTCGACGAAGCGCGGGATCACGTAGCGGGACTCGGCGCGGGGGCCGGTGTACTCGGCCTGGCCGCGCTCGGCGCGCGTGCGCTCGTACAGGCCGCTGCCGGGAAAGTCGTTCACGGTGTTCTCCTACTAAGGCCTAAGGCTGTGGCGGTCGGCTGGGGGCTGAAGGGGCTCAGGCCGCCCCGGTGCCGCCGCCGCCCGGCATGCCGGCAGCGGTGGGCATGATGTCGTCGATCAGGCCGTACTCCTTGGCCTCCAGCGGGTCGAACCAGCGGTCGCGGTCCGAGTCGCGGGTGATCTGCTCCACGCTCTGGCCGGTGTGGAAGGCTGTCAGCTCCGCCATCCGCTTCTTGGTGTGCAGCAGCCGCTCGGCGTGGATCTTGATGTCCGACGCGGAGCCCGCGAGGCCCGCGGAGGGCTGGTGGATCAGGATCTCGGCGTTCGGCAGGGCGAAGCGCTTGCCGGGCGTGCCTGCGCTCAGCAGGAACTGACCCATGGACGCCGCCATACCCATGGCGATCGTCACCACGTCGTTCTTGATGTACTGCATGGTGTCGTAGATCGCCATGCCCGCGGTGATCGAGCCGCCGGGGCTGTTGATGTAGAGGTAGATGTCCTTGTCGGGGTCCGAGGCAAGGAGCAGCAGCTGTGCGGTGATCTTGTTGGCGATGTCGTCGTCGACCGGCTGGCCGAGGAAGATGATCCGCTCGTTGAGCAGCCGGTTGTAGACCTGGTCGCCGAGGCCACCACCGATGGAAGGCTCGCCGGCGGCGGAGGGCATCAGATTCGTCACGTATCCACCTGCTCGTCTTACGACGGCGCCGGGCCGTCTCACGTCTTCTGCTAGGCCTGGGAACCCCGCCGCGTAACCGTCTGCCGACGGCGTGTGGGGACTCCCCTGCCCTCGTATTCATGGACCCTAACGCGCAGGCAGGCGGGTGCCATCCCGCATTCGGAACTGTTCGCTGTGAGCGCAGGTTCCCACCGCCGTGGGCAGGCGTTCCGCAGGGCTGGGGGCACCTCCCACGCCCTTAAGGCAGTGGGGGAGGGTGGGCACAGCCCACGAGGGAGGGTGCCCTTCAGGGCGTTCAGAGGCCGCCGTAACGGCCGACGGGCCCCGGGGTGCCGTAGCACTCCAGGGCCCGTCGTTCAGCGCGGGAGACGCGAGGCTCAGGCCTCGGACTTCTCGTCGTCGCCGGAGGCCTCGGCGGCAGCGTCAGAGGTGGCCTCGACGGTCTCGCCCGTCTCGTCCTCCTCGTCGTCCAGGTCGACGACCTCACCGTTCGTGTCCTTGACCGTGGCCGCCTCGACCACGACCGCCAGCGCCTTGCCACGGGCGACCTCGCCCACGAGCATCGGCACCTGGCCGCCCTGGACGACGGCCTGGGCGAACTGGTCGGGGGACATGCCGGAGGAGGCCGCACGGCGCATGAGGTGCTCGGTGAGCTCCTCCTGGCTGACGTTGAGCTTCTCCTTGGAGACCAGCTCGTCGAGGACGAACTGGGTCTTGATGCCCTTGACCGCCGCTTCCTTGGTCTCGGCGTCGAACTCCTCGACCGTCTTGCCCTGGATCTCCAGGTACTGCTCGAGGTTCAGGCCCATCTGGCCGAGCTGGTGGTGCTCGAGGTTGTGCTTACGGGTGTTGATCTCGTCCTCGAGGAGCTTCTCGGGGACCGGGACCTCGACCAGCTCGAGCAGCTTGTCCAGCACGCGCTCCTGGGCCTGGGTGGCCTGGTCGTACTGCTTCATGTTCTCGAGGCGCTTGCGGCTGTCCGCCTTGAGCTCCTCGAGGGTGTCGAACTCCGAGGCGAGCTGAGCGAACTCGTCGTCCAGCTCCGGCAGCTCACGCTTGGCGACCTGGGTGACCTTGACGGTGACCTCGGCCTCCTTACCGGCCGCCGAGCCGCCCTTGAGCTCGGAGGCGAAGGTGGCCTCAGCCCCGGCCTCCAGGCCCTTCACGGCGTCGTCGATGCCGTCCAGCAGCTCGCCGGAGCCGATGGTGTACGAGACACCTTCGGCGACGCCGTCCTCGAGGACCTCGCCGTCGACCTTGGCCTCCAGGTCGATCGTCACGACGTCGCCGTCCTCGGCGGCGCGCTCGACCGGGGAGGTGGACGCGAAGCGCTCGCGGAGCTCCTCCACGGCCTTCTCGACGTCCTCGTCGCTGACCTCGACGGCGTCGACCTCGACCTCGATGCCGGAGTAGTCCGGGATCTCGATGGTCGGGCGGACGTCGACCTCGGCGGTGAAGGTCAGCAGCTCGCCGTCCTTCAGCTCGGTGATGTCGACCTCGGGCTGACCGAGGACGTTCAGCTCACCCTCGTTGACCGCCTCGGTGTAGAGCTTCGGGAGAGCGTCATTGACGGCCTCCTCGAGCACGGCGCCACGACCGAACCGCTGGTCGATGATGCGGGCCGGAATCTTGCCCTTCCGGAAACCCTTCACCGTGACCTGCTGGTTGATCTTCTTGTACGCCGCGTCGAGGCTGTCCTTGAGCTCCTCGAAGGGCACCTCGACAGTGAGCCGAACCCGGGTCGGGTTCAGGGTCTCCACGGCGCTCTTCACGGTTCGGTCTCCTTGTGGCTGACTTCTTGGTTTTGCTGAGCCAGAGGGCTTCAGCGGATCGCGTCGCCCGGAAGACATCAGACCTGAGACACACGGGCGTGCAGTCTGCATAGTAACGGCAGGTGGTACACGCCCCAAAAGGCGATCAAGGACCCTGCCGGTCAACCGGCCCAGGATCCCGGTGGTGGTCGGGGTGGCGGGATTTGAACCCACGGCCTTCCGCTCCCAAAGCGGACGCGCTACCAAGCTGCGCCACACCCCGTCGGTGCGACACGTAGAGTACATGCCCGCACGCAGTGCGGCTTCCCGTAATTACAGGCCGGGCGCCGTGCGGGGCCGGAAGCAGGGCCGGGGCACCCCCGGGGGTGTGCGGCGAGGGGGTGCGACCCGCTACGATGCTTTCCGTGCCGCGGTCGGTGACCTGCGGTGCACGCCATGCGGGCGTAGCTCAATGGTAGAGCCCTAGTCTTCCAAACTAGCTACGCGGGTTCGATTCCCGTCGCCCGCTCTGTGGCCTCCGGCCCGGTTCGCAGATTTACGCGGACCGGGCCGGAGCCGTTTTTGCAGGCTTACGGAAGCCCGCGCCCCCTCCGGGACACGATCTTGGTCTCAGAAATTGATCGAGTTGATCGTCTCCGCTATCGAGTTCAGGAAGCGGTTGATCGACGGGGCCATTCCTGTCGAGGCGAGGAAGAAGCCGAAGAGCACCGCGACGATCGCGGGGCCCGCCTTGATCGAACCCCCGCGGATCAACACCACAAGGATGATCGCCAACAGCAGCACCACTGACAGTGAAATGGCCACAACTGATCACACCCTAGGTCGGTCCGCTCTCCCGGCCCGGAGGTGCGACCCCGCACACCCCCGCCCAGAACCATCGTGCCACCAACCAGGCCGGGGTATGCGACGGGTGACGCATCGTCGGCCATGTGTGCGTCGGCCGCCTGCGGCCGGACGCCCTTGGGCCCCATGAACCGCACGCGCGCGTGCGGCAATTCAGCTGGCCCGCACGGTCACGAATTCGGCTTGATCGTTTCCATCCCCACACAAGGTGTGCGCAGGGAATTCGAATTGTTGCCACAGGCACATCAGCGAGCCTGACGACACGTCAAAGCCATCCACTAAAAGACCAATGAACCGGACATTTCACCAGAGTCGCCCCCGGACGTTATGCCCTAATTAATACGGATGAGTGTGGACGTAGCGGTCAACAGCCAGCTGCTCAGAAGAGATACGGACCACCATGTCGACTTCGCTGAATCCGGGGTACTCGCAGGCCATAAGCAGATTCGAGTTGGTGGTTTTACGAAATCCCACAGACAACGCTAGGGTGCCTCAGATGTTCCACGCTGCCCCGTCCCCCGTAAGCGCAGTGGGGTCCAGGACCGTCTCGCCGAGCACTTGGTGGGAGGGCCTGTGACGAACTCGCTGCGACCGCACGGCAACCACAGAGCGCCACTTCCCCCGGTACAGGAACCGGCGGCGGGAGTGCCGAGCCCGCGCTCCCCACGGACCACCCAGGCGGCCGACACCTCCCCCGCCCCCGGGTCCAACGCCCCGGTCAGCCGGGCCCCGAGCGGCGGCGCTCCGCTCAACAAGCCCGCGAAGCAACGCGACGCGTTCTTCGACAACGCCAAGTACCTGGCGATCGTGCTGGTCGCGATGGGTCACGCGTGGGAGCCGCTGACGGATCACAGCCGGGCCGCCGAGGCCCTGTACATGACCGTCTACACGTTCCACATGCCGGCCTTCATCCTGATCTCCGGCTACTTCTCGCGCAGTTTCGACATGCGCCCGGACCGGCTCAGGCGGCTGGTGACCGGCGTCGCTGTGCCGTACGTCATCTTCGAAGTGACGTATTCCTTCTTCAAGCGGTGGGCGGACGACGACCCGGCGCACCCCATCAGCCTGCTCGACCCCTGGTATCTCACCTGGTTCCTGGTCGCCCTCTTCGTCTGGCGGCTCACAACCCCGCTGTGGAAGGTGGCCCGCTGGCCGGTGCCGATCGCGCTCGGCATCGCCATGCTGGCCACCGTCTCGCCCGACATCGGCGACGACCTGGACCTCCAGCGCGTCCTGCAGTTCCTGCCGTTCTTCGTCATGGGCCTGTTCATGAAGCCCGAGCACTTCCAGATGCTGCGGCGGCGTGAGGTACGGCTGCTGTCCGTCCCCGTCTTCGCGGGCGCGCTCGTGGTGGCGTACTGGGCCGCCCCGCGCATGTCGTCGGCGTGGTTCTACCACCGGGACAGTGCACAGGAACTCGGCGCGCCCTGGTGGGCCGGTGCCGTGATGACGCTCGCGCTGTTCGGCTGCTCGATGGTGCTCACCGCGTGCTTCTTCGCCTGGGTGCCGCGCCGGCGGATGTGGTTCACGGTTCTCGGCGCGGGCACGCTGTACGGCTATCTGCTGCACGGCTTCCTCGCCAAGGGCTCGCGCTTCTGGGGCTGGTACGAGGACTACGAGTGGCTGCACAAGCCGCTGGGTGAGATCTTCGTGACGCTCGCCGCGGCCGCGGTCGTCACCGTGCTGTGCACACCGCCCGTGCAGCGCATGTTCCGGTTCGCGATGGAGCCGAAGATGGAGTGGGCCTTCAAGAGGGACGCGGCGGAGCTGGCGCGGGAGCGGGCGAAGGCCACGTCGTAGCCAGCCGTCAGTGGGCCGCGAGGCCCAGCAGGTCTCTCATCGTCGCGTACTTCCGTGTCAGGCGGGCGCGTGTGGGCTCGTCCAGCAGGGCGAGGCGGGCCGGGTCCGCGTTGTCGGCGAGGTCCGCCTCCTTCACCAGGAGGGCGCCGGGGGTGGCCAGAATGCGCCGCGCGTACGCCTCAGGGGTCTCGCCCTCGCGCTTGGTGAGCGCCAGCACGATGTCCTTGGTGCGCTGCGTCAGCGGGGCGGCGCGCAGCCACTCCTCGGACAGCGCGTCGTCCTCGACGGCGTCGTGCAGCCAGGCCGCGGCTATCTGCTCGTCGCTGCCGCCGCGGGCGCGTACGCCCTCGGCCACCTCGCGCAGATGCTCGGTGTAGGGGCGGCCCGCCTTGTCGGTCTGGGTCGCGTGCGCCTCACGGGCGAGGGTCTCGACCTCGGGCAGCGTCATGATCTCGTGGGTGTTGTTCCGCGTCACATGTCGAGTGTCCCGCGCTCGTACGTCCAGTGGCTCTCATCCGCAATTCGAGGGCTCGCTCGTCCGGTGGCCCTCGTCCGCACCACGAGGGTCCCGCGGCCGCACCTCGAGGGTCCGGCAGAGCGGTCACGTCTCCCGGCAGATCAGCAGCAGCGCCCGGTCGTCGTTGACGTCCTTCGCCACCGCCTCGATCAGGTGCCAGGCCGCCCCGTGGAAGCCGCCTGCGACATAGCGGTCGGCCTCGCCGGTGAGGCGGTCTATGCCCTCCGAGATGTCCCGGTCGGCGGTCTCGACGAGGCCGTCGGTGAAGAGCATCAGGACGTCGCCGGGGCGCAACGAGCCCTTGACCGGGTCGAACTGGGCTCCGTCGTAGACGCCGAGCAGCGGCCCCTCCGCCGCCTTCTCCTCCCAGCGGCCGGTACCCGCGTGCAGTTGTACGGCCGGCGGGTGGCCCGCGGTGAAGAGTTCGTAGTCGCCGGAGTCCAGGTCCAGGACGAGGTGGATGGAGGTGGCGAAGCCCTCGTCCCAGTTCTGGCGCAGCAGATAGCCGTTCGCTGCGGGCAGGAACGCGTGCGGCGGCAGGGACCCGAGGAGGCCGCCGAACGCTCCGGACAGCAGAAGGGAACGGGAGCCCGCGTCCATGCCCTTGCCCGAGACGTCCGTGAGGACGACCTCCAGGGTGCGACCGCCGTTGGTGCGGGCCGCCACGACGAAGTCGCCGGAGAAGGACTGGCCGCCGGCCGGCCGGAGCGCGATCTCGCGGTGCCAGCCCGTCGGCAGGACGGGCAGCTTCCCGTGCACGCGGATGCGTTCACGCAGGTCGAACAGCATGGTGCCGCCGCGCCGCCACGGCACACCCACCCGGCTGCGGAACTGGGCGATCAGCAGTCCGAAGAAGCCGCAGGCGGCCACCACCAGGACTGTTCCGGGGGTGACCCGGGCGGGACCCTCCGCGTATGGACCGAGTTCCACCGACTCCACGATCAGGGCGGTCGCCGCCGCGGCGTACAGGCCGAGGAGGCTCGCGGGGCGCAGCAGCAGGCCGCCCGCCACGATCGGCAGGACGAGGACGGCCGGGGCACACCACACGGGATTGGCGATCGTGACCCCCGCGATCAGCGGGACGGTCAGCAGCAGACCGGCGAGGGCTATCCAGTCGGAGCCGTCTCCGCGGAAGTAGTCGACGCCGGATTTGCGCAGGCCGACGCGGACCCGGTGCAGTTGCCTCTTCATCCGGGCCGGGAACGTCTCGGCTGCCGCGCGTTGTCCTGCCATTGCTCGGGACCTTATCCATCAGGCCAGGCGCCGCGCACGGGAGGTCCCACTTGTCCCCCTCCTGAGAGCAGTCGTCGCTGTCCTGAGAGGGCTCGGTGGCGGCTTCCGGCGGGCTGGGCGAAATAGGCTCGCCCAGGCCTCAACTCCCTGGTACTGATTGCATATGACATCAGACCTGCGGGTGCTTCAACCGTCGGAGTGGGACACCTGGTACGGGAAGCTGGTGCTCGCGTTCGGCGGAGTGCCGGAGGCGGACGAGGAGCGTGCGCTGTGGAACCGCCTGACCGAGTTCGACCGGTCGCTCGGCGCCTGGGACGGCGACGACTGCGTGGGGACGGCGGGGGCCTTCTCGTTCAGGCTCACGGTGCCGGGTGGTGCCCTGGTGTCCGCGGCGGGCGTGACGATGGTGAGCGTGGCGGCGACGCATCGCCGGCGCGGCGTGCTCACGGCCATGATGCGGCGTCAGCTGGACGACGTCCGCTCCTGGGGCGAGCCGCTCGCCGTGCTGACCGCTTCGGAGCCGGCGATCTACGGCCGGTTCGGATACGGCGCCGCCACCCAGCTGTTGTCCGCCGAGATCGACACGGCGCGGGTCCGGCTCTCCGTACCGCCGGGCACGGATGACGTACGTCTGCGGTTCGCCGCCCCGGGTGATGTGGTGGAGGCGTGCGAGGCCGTGTATGCGCGGCGGGTGCCGGGACGGCCGGGGATGCTCGCCCGGCGGCCCGGCTGGGAACAGCTTCCGCTGCTCGACCCGGAGAGCGACCGGCAGGGTTCCTCACCGCTGCAGTGCGTGCTGGCCGAGCGGGCCGGGGAGGTCGTGGGCTATGCCCGCTTCCACAACAAGCCCGAGTGGGACACGGCGGGGCCCAACGGGACGATCGTCCTGCGCGACCTCGAAGCGCTCGATCCGGCGGCGTACGCGGCGCTGTGGCGGTTCCTGTTCGAGATCGATCTGACGTCCACGCTGGAGGTGCGCAGCCGTCCCGTGGACGACGCCTGGCAGCACCTGGTGTCCGACATCCGCCGGTGCCAGGTTCGGCTGCGGGATTCCCTGTACGTACGGCTCGTGGATGTGGGCGCGGCGCTGGAGGCTCGTACGTACCAGACGCCGGTGGACGTCGTCTTCGAGGTAGAGGACGGCTTCTGCCCCTGGAACCAGGGGCGTTGGCGGCTCACAGGCGACAGCAAGGGCGCATCCTGCAAGCGGACGGACGAGGACGCCGATCTGGTCCTGTCCGTACGCGAGTTGGGCGCGGTCTACCTCGGCGGTGTGTCCCTGTCGGCGCCGGCCGCCGCCGGGCGGGTGCGGGAGCTGCGGGCGGGTGCGGTCACGGAGGCTTCGGTGGCCTTCTCCTCGGCGGTGGCGCCGTGGCTGCCGCACGGGTTCTAGGGCCTGTGTCGGAAGTGGCGTCGTTCGCCCGAAGGGCGGGCCTCGCGGCGTCTGGTGCGTGCGATCGCAAGGCGCCGGAATGTCCTCGATGGGGGCACCTCCCATGCCCTTAAGGCAATGGGGGAGGAGCTACTAGGGCATTTCGGCAACGCGGCGTGGGGGCACCTCCCAGCGTTAGCTGGGGGAGTGCGTGCCAGGCGTCGCGAGGCAGGCGCCACTTCCGACACAGGCCCTAGCAGGGGGGTTTCCGGCTCGCGCCGACCGCGCTCGCCGCCGCGCGGCGCGGCGGAGCCACGGCTCGGTTCATCCGGGCGGCTGGCAGCCGGGGCACCAGAAGAGATTGCGGGCGGCGAGATCGGCGGTGCGGATCTCGCCGCCACAGATGTGGCAGGGCTGGCGCGCCCTGCGGTACACGTACACCTCACCGCCGTGGTCGTCGACGCGCGGCGGGCGCCCCATCGCCTCGGGGGTGTGCTCGGGGCGCACGGTGTCGATGCGGTTGTTGCGTACGCCCTCGTGCATCAGCTCGACCAGGTCCGCCCAGATGGCGGTCCATTCGTCGTACGTCAGGTCCCTGCCCGGTCGGTACGGATCGATGCCGTGCCGGAAGAGGACCTCCGCCCGGTAGACGTTGCCGACGCCCGCGATGACCTTCTGGTCCATCAGGAGGGCGGCGATGCTCGTACGGCTGCGGGAGATGCGCCGGTACGCGCGGCCGGGGTCGTCGTCCGGGCGGAGCGGGTCGGGGCCGAGGCGGTCGTGTATCGCCTGCTTCTCGGTGTCCGTGATGAGGGCGCAGGTCGTGGGGCCGCGCAGATCGACGTACGCCGTGTCGTTGCGCAGACGGAGGCGGACCGTTTCGGTCGGCGGGGGCGCGGGGACCTCGCCGAAGCCGACCTTGCCGAAGAGGCCCAGGTGGATGTGGACCCAGTCCGGGCCCTCGAAGCCGAGGAAGAGGTGCTTGCCGTGGGCGTCCGCGTCGGTGAGGACCGTGCCGGTCAGGAGGGCGGCGGCGTCCGCGAACTTGCCCTGCGGGCTTTCGGCTTGCGCCGGGCGGCCGCCGAACCGTGACAGGTAGTCCTTGGCCAGGCGGTGGATCGTGTGCCCCTCCGGCACGGGTTCCCCTCTTCTCGTCTTTCCTCCGCCGCTCGCGGCGAACCAACGCGCGGCGCCCCCGGTCCGCGGTTACTGCTGCGGGTGGTGTGCCGGGATCGGGGGAAGTTCGCCCTTCGTCTCGTACGCCGAGAGCATGTCGATGCGGCGGACGTGACGTTCGTCACCGGAGAACGGCGTGTTGAGGAAGGTCTCGACGAACTTCACGGCCTCGTCCGTGGTGTGCATGCGGGCGCCGACGGCGACGACGTTGGCGTTGTTGTGCTCGCGGCCGAGCGAGGCGGTCTGCTCGCTCCAGGCCAGTGCCGCGCGGACGCCCTTGACCTTGTTCGCGGCGATCTGCTCGCCGTTGCCCGAGCCGCCGATCACGATGCCGAGGGACTCCGGGTCCGCGGCCGTCCGCTCGGCCGCACGCAGGCAGAACGGCGGGTAGTCGTCCTGGGCGTCGTAGATGTGGGGCCCGCAGTCGACGGGCTCGTGGCCGTGGGCCTTGAGCCACTCGACGAGGTGGTTCTTGAGTTCGAAGCCGGCATGATCCGAGCCGAGGTACACGCGCATGATCCGAGTGTGGCATGCCGTGGTGCCGGTGGCCGCGTGCGGGTCGGGGACACGCTCCCGAGCGCCTCGGGAGGCATCGATATCCGAAACATGTGCCGCTATGCGAAACACAACAATCCGGAATCGCGTCTTCCGTGCGTAACATCCCTGCGTTTGAATGCGAGGGCTCGTCCCCGAGAACTTAAGGATTCGTCTATGACCTCGCAACCATCCCTTGCGAAGGCAGACACCAAGGCCGCCGACCCCGGTAAACCGCAGGGCGAAGGCGGAGACGGCCTGAAGGCCGGACTCAAGAACCGCCACCTCTCGATGATCGCCATCGGCGGTGTCATCGGAGCCGGCCTGTTCGTCGGTTCCAGCTCCGGCATCGCCACGGCCGGGCCCGGCATCCTCCTGTCGTACGCCCTGGTCGGCACGATGGTCGTCCTCGTGATGCGCATGCTCGGCGAGATGTCCGCCGCCAACCCGACCTCCGGCTCCTTCTCGGCACACGCGGACCGTGCTCTGGGTCGCTGGGCCGGCTTCTCGATCGGCTGGCTGTACTGGTTCTTCTGGGTCGTCGTGCTCGCGGTCGAGGCGACCGCGGGCGCGGTGATCCTGGAGGGCTGGATACCGTCCGTGCCGCAGTGGGCTTGGGCTCTGATCGTGATGGTGGTGCTCACCGGGACCAACCTGGGCTCGGTCGCCTCCTACGGCGAGTTCGAGTTCTGGTTCGCGGGCATCAAGGTCGTCGCGATCTCGGCGTTCATCATCATCGGCGGGCTCGCCATCTTCGGCGTGCTGCCGGGCGTGGACAGCGACAGCGCGGGCCTGGGCAATCTGACCGAGCACGGCGGCTTCCTGCCGAACGGGCCCGGCGCGATCCTCACCGGCATGCTGCTGGTCGTCTTCTCCTTCATGGGCAGCGAGATCGCCACCCTGGCCGCGGGCGAGTCCGAGGACCCGCAGCGCGCGGTCACCAAGTCCACCAACAGCATCATCTGGCGTATCGCCGTCTTCTACCTCGGCTCGATCGCCGTCGTGGTGTGTCTGCTGCCGTGGAACGACGCGAGCATCGCCAAGGACGGTTCGTACGTCGCCGCGCTGAACTCGCTGGCCATTCCGAACGCCGGTCAGATCATGAACTTCATCGTTCTGACCTCCGTGCTGTCCTGCCTCAACTCGGGCCTGTACACCGCTTCCCGTATGGCGTTCTCGCTCGGTGAGCGCGGTGACGCGCCGAAGGCCTTCGCGCGGACGACGAGCCGCGGGGTGCCGATGGTGGCGATCCTGGCGTCGGTCGTCTTCGGGTTCGTCGCGGTCTTCTTCAACTACGCCTACCCGGACACGGTGTTCCTGTTCCTGGTCAACTCCTCGGGCGCCGTCGCCCTGTTCGTCTGGCTGGTGATCTGCTTCTCGCAGCTGCGGATGCGGAAGATCATCCAGCGCGAGTCGCCGGAGAAGCTGGTCGTCCGCATGTGGCTGTACCCGTACCTGACCTGGGCGACGATCGCGCTGATCGTGTTCGTCCTCGGGTACATGCTCACCGACACCGAGCACGACGGCCGCAAGACGGTGCTGCTGTCGCTGCTGGTCGGGGCGTTGGTCGTGGGCATCGCGGTGGTCCGGGAGAAGGCCAAGCGGGCCAAGGTCTGACGCCGTTCCGCTCCCTTCCGTGCGACTGAGTGACGTACGGCATACGAAGAAGCCCCCGCGGTCACCGCGGGGGCTTCTTCGTATGCGTTCAGGCGGGCTGTGAGCGGGCGTCAGCCGCGGCGCTCGGCCAGCTTCCAGGCGGTGGGCAGCGCGCCCATCGCGAGGGCGGCCTTCAGCGCGTCGCCGATGAGGAAGGGGGTGAGTCCGGCGGCGACGGCCTGGGTCAGCGTCATGCCGGTGGCGAGGGCCAGGTACGGGACGCCGATCGCGTAGATGACGGCCTCGCCGAGCAGCATCGTGCCGGCGGTGCGGAGCATGGAGCGGTCGCCGCCGCGGCGGGCCAGCGCACCGACCAGGGTGGCGGCCAGGAGCATGCCGAGGACGTAGCCGAAGGACGGGGCGGCGACTCCGGAGCCGCCCTCGGCGAACCACGGGACGCCGGCCATGCCGACGAGGGTGTACACGGCGAGCGACAGGAAGCCGCGGCGGGCGCCCAGTGCGGTGCCGACGAGCAGCGCGGCGAAGGTCTGGCCGGTCACCGGCACGGGCGAGCCGGGGACGGGCACCGCGATCTGGGCCGCGACCCCGGTGAGCGCGGCACCGCCGAGCACGAGCGCGATGTCCCGGACACGGGACGCGGACGCGGGCAGCAGATCGGCGAGGACCTCGCCGGGGCGGGTGGAGACTGCAGCAGTGCTCATCGGGGACTCCGCTGGGTGACGGCAGTGGGACAGGGTGACGCTATCCCAGCGCCCGGTCGCCGATCACCGTCAGCGGCCGACAAAGGGTGGAACAAGCGCTTCGTGGGCTCCTCACAAAGAGCCCCGGGTATGCGTCTGACGGCGTGACGCTTGTCACTGGTGGCCATCCGCGTATGGCCCGTTTTGCGTCGGCGGGTGGCGCGCGGAGAGACTGTAGGGTCTCGCCAATCGGCCGGGACACCGCAACGGAGGCACGAACTCCCCGACGGTCCAGCCCCGCTGGGCCTCCCGGACCCGTTCCGGACCTCCCAGAGCCGCGAGGGCACGAGCCGCACCATGCACAACGAACCGCCCGATCAGGCCCGGACCGCGGTCGCGGGGCCGCATTCCGCCACCGCCGCACCCCTGGGCCAGGAGCAGGAACCCCTGTCGGGCGGGCTCAAGCAGCGGCACCTGACCATGCTCGGTCTTGGCGGCGTGATCGGTGCGGGGCTGTTCGTCGGCTCCGGGGCGGGGATCGCCGTGGCCGGTCCTGGGATCGTCGTGTCGTATCTGGTGGCGGGTGCGCTGGCGATGTGCGTGATGCGGATGCTCGGCGAGATGTCGGCGGCGATGCCCGCGTCGGGGGCGTTCTCGGTGCATGCGGAGCGGGCGCTCGGCCGGTGGGCGGGGTTCACCGTCGGCTGGCTGTACTGGTTCATGCTCGTCGTCGTACTCGCCGTGGAGGCGACGGGCGCGGCGACGATCGCGCACGGCTGGGTGCCGTCGGTACCGCAGTGGACCTGGGTGCTGATCTTCATGGTGGTCTTCACGGGGGTGAATCTCGCCGCCGTGAAGAACTTCGGCGAGTTCGAGTTCTGGTTCGCCGCGCTGAAGGTCGCCGCGATCGTGCTCTTCCTCGCGCTGGGCGTCCTCGCGATCCTCGGACTGCTGCCGGACACCGATCCCGTGGGCCTGACGAATCTCACGGGGCACGGCGGGTTCCTCCCGCACGGCTGGGAGGGGGTCGTCTCCGGTGTGCTCGCGGTCGTCTTCGCCTTCGGCGGCCTGGAGGTGGTGACGATCGCCGCGGCCGAGTCCGACGATCCGGCCCGCTCGGTCGCGCGGGCGGTGCGCAGCGCGGTGTACCGGATCCTCTTCTTCTACGTCGGGTCGATGCTAGTCATCGTGACGGTGCTGCCCTGGACGGCGCAGCGGGCGGGACTCAGCCCGTATGTGAAGGTGCTGGACTCGATCGGGGTGCCGTCCGCGGGCACGATCATGAACATCGTGGTGTTCGTCGCGCTGCTGTCGGCGCTGAACGCGAATCTGTACGGCTCGTCCCGCATGGTCTTCTCGCTCGCCGAGCGTGGCGAGGCGCCGAAGGCGCTGCTCAGGGTGGATCGCGGCGGGGTCCCGCGGCGCGCGGTACTCGCGTCCGTGGCCTTCGGTTTCGTGTCCGTGCTGCTCAATCTGAAGTGGCCCGACACGGTCTTCCTCTACATGCTGAACGCGGTCGGCGCCGTGCTGCTGCTCGTATGGGCGCTGATCGCGGTGTCGCAGCTGCGGCTGCGGCGGCGTATCGAACGGGAGGCGCCGGAGCGGCTGGTGCTGAAGATGTGGGCGTTCCCGTGGCTGACATGGGCGGCGCTGGCCGGGATGGCGGCCGTGCTCGTGCTGATGCTGACGGACGACGGGACGCGGCCGCAGGTGCTGTGGTCGGCGGGGGCGACGGCGGTGGTGCTGGTGTGTGCAGGCGTCCGCGAGTTGATGGAGCGGAGGGCCGCCTGACCCTTCGGGTGGATGGCCCACCGGCAGCCCGCTTGATCGCGCTCAGCGCTCCGCTACTCACGCTCCGCACAGCCATCGTCCGAATATCGGTCATGATCTTCGTCTGAGCGGGGCTGGTGTTCACACTGTGCCGTTGGAAACGCCGTCTCACGTAACGGACAACCCGCCCATGTCTCGGACCACCCCGTCCGTCGAGCCCTCGCCGGCCGACACCCCGACCCGCTCCGAGAGCGCCGCGCCTGCCGGCGACTCGCTCTCGCACGGTCTCAAGCAGCGGCATCTGTCGATGATCGCCCTCGGTGGCGTGATCGGCGCCGGGCTCTTCGTCGGATCGGGTGCGGGCATCGCGGCCGCGGGCCCGTCCATCGTCATCGCCTATGCGGTGTCGGGTCTCCTTGTCATGCTCGTGATGCGGATGCTCGGTGAGATGTCCGCCGCGTATCCGTCGTCGGGCTCCTTCTCCGCGCATGCGGAGCGGGCGATCGGGCCGTGGGCCGGCTTCACCGCGGGCTGGTCGTTCTGGGTGCTGCTCTGCACGGCCGTGGGCCTGGAGGGCATCGGCGCAGCGAAGATCGTCAGCGGCTGGCTGCCCGGTACGCCGGAGTGGGCATGGGTGGCGCTGTTCATGGTCGTCTTCTGCGCGGCGAACCTGGCGGCCGTGAAGAACTTCGGTGAGTTCGAGTTCTGGTTCGCCGCGCTCAAGGTCGGCGCGATCACGCTGTTCCTCGTCCTCGGCGTCCTGGCGATCCTCGGTGTCCTGCCCGGCAACGACGCTCCCGGCCTGAGCAACCTCACCGGTGACGGCGGTTTCCTGCCGAACGGCAGCGAAGGCCTGGTCATCGGCCTGCTCGCCTCGGTGTTCGCGTACGGCGGCATCGAGACGGTCACCATCGCGGCCGCCGAGTCCGAGAAGCCGGTCGAGGGCGTCTCGAAGGCCGTGCGCACCGCGATGTGGCGCATCGCGCTCTTCTACATCGGCTCGATGGCGGTCATCGTCACGCTGGTGCCGTGGGACGACAAGGCGGTCGTCGAGAAGGGCCCGTACGTGGCGACGCTCGACCACCTGGGCATCCCGGGCGCCGGGCAGCTGATGAACGTGGTCGTGCTGGTCGCTCTGCTCTCCGCGATGAACGCCAACATCTACGGCTCCTCGCGCATCGCGTACTCCCTGGTCGAGCGCGGCCAGGGCCCGAAGGCGCTGGGCAAGGTCTCGGGCGGTGTGCCGCGCGCGGCCGTGCTGGCGTCCTGCGTCTTCGGCTTCGTCTGCGTGGTGCTCAGCTACTGGCGGCCCGACGACGTGTTCGCCTGGCTGCTGAACATGATCGGCGCGGTCATCCTGGTCGTCTGGTTCTTCATCGCCGTCTCCCAGCTGCGGATGCGCCGGGGGCTGGAGCGCGAGGCACCCGAGAAGCTGGTCGTGCGGATGTGGGCGTTCCCGGTGCTGACCTGGGTCGCGCTGGCCGGGATGGCCGCGATCTTCATTCTGATGGCGCGTCAGCCGGACACCCGGGTGCAGCTGTACTCGACGGGCGGGATGACGCTGTTGCTGGCGGTCGTCGGGTACGCGTGGCAGAGGGCACGGGCGAGGGACTGACCCGCGCACTGCGCACCGACAGCGAGCGGCCCTCGCACGGAGAATGTCCGTGCGAGGGCCGTCTCATCGCGAGCAGTCGACTGAGCCGCGTTGTCAGACGCGCCCCGTCCCTTCGGGATCAGAGGTTGCTGAAGTCCGGCCCCTTGGTGCGCGTGCGCTTGATCTCGTAGAAGCCCGGGACCGAGGCGACGAGGAGGGTGCCGTCCCACAGCTTCGCCGCCTCCTCGCCCTTCGGGGCCGGAGTGACGACCGGGCCGAAGAAGGCGATCTGCTCGCCGTCCGCGCCGGGCACGGCGATGACCGGGGTGCCGACGTCCTGGCCGACCTTGTCGATGCCCTCCTTGTGGGAGGCGCGCAGCTCGGCGTCGTACGGGGTGGAGTCCCAGTGGTCGAGGAGGGACTCGGGCAGGCCGACGTCCTTCAGTGCGGCGGCGATGACGTCCTTCTCGATGCCCTGGCCCTGGTTGTGAGCCCGCGTACCGATCGCCGTGTAGAGGTCGCCGAGCACCTCGGGCCCGTGCTCCTGCTGCGCGGCGATGACCACCCGGACAGGCCCCCAGGCCTTCGTCGCGAGCATCTCGCGGTATTCCTCGGGCAATTCGTCGATTTTCGGCTCGTTGAGGACGGCCAGGCTCATCACATGCCAGCGGACCTCGATGTCGCGGACCTTCTCCACTTCCAGGACCCACCGGGAGGTCATCCAGGCCCAGGGGCACAGCGGGTCGAACCAGAAGTCGACAGGGGTCTTCTCGGTCATGGCTCTCCTCATCAGCACGCGTTCGGCATCTGGGCACGGAAACGCTCCCGCCCCTCCCCGCATTCCCGGATGAGAGGATCGGCCCTGTTCCGCCGACCTTCGAAGGAGTGCCCGTGCCCGGTGAGAATCTGTCCCGCGACGAGGCCCGCGAGCGGGCCGCGCTGCTGTCCGTCGACGGGTACGAGGTCGAGCTCGACCTGCGCTCCGCGGTCGGGGGGAGCGAGCAGGAGCCGCGTACGTTCCGCTCGGTCACCACGATCCGGTTCCGCTGCGCCGAGCCGGGCGCGACGAGCTTCGCCGACCTGATCGCGCCGAGCGTCACGGCCGTGTCCCTCAACGGCAGGGACCTCGACCCCGGGGACGTGTTCGACGGCTCCCGGATCACACTGGAGGATCTCGCCGCCGAGAACGAGCTGGTGGTGGACGCGCAGTGCGCCTACTCCCGCACCGGCGAGGGCATGCACCGCTTCGTCGACCCGGAGGACGGCGAGGTCTATCTCTACACGCAGTACGAGCCCGCCGACTCCCGTCGCGTCTTCGCGAACTTCGAACAGCCGGACCTCAAGGCACCTTTCCGCTTCGAGGTGCAGGCCCCGGCCGGATGGACCGTGTGGTCCAACGGCGTCGGTGAGCACAAGGACGGCATCTGGCACTTCGCCGAGACCAAGCCGATCTCCACCTACATCACGGCCGTCGTCGCCGGCCCGTACCACCATGTGACGGACACCTACACGCGTACGTTCGAGGACGGTACGACGCTGGAGATCCCGCTCGGCGCCCTGTGCCGCAAGGGGCTCGCCCGGTACTTCGACGCGGACGACGTCTTCCTCGTCACCAAGCAGGGCCTGGACTTCTTCCACGACCACTTCGACTACCCGTACCCCTTCGGGAAGTACGACCAGGCGTTCGTGCCCGAGTACAACCTCGGCGCGATGGAGAACCCGGGCTGTGTGACCTTCCGCGAGGAGTACATCTTCCGCGGCAAGGTGACACAGGCGGCGTACGAGCGGCGGGCCAACGTCATCCTGCACGAGATGGCGCACATGTGGTTCGGCGATCTCGTCACCATGCAGTGGTGGGACGACCTGTGGCTGAAGGAGTCGTTCGCCGACTTCATGGGGTCCTTCTCGATGGTCGAGGCGACCCGCTTCACGAGCGGCTGGATCACCTTCGCCAACAACCGCAAGGCCTGGGCGTACCGCGCCGACCAGCTGCCCTCCACCCACCCGATCACGGCCGACATCCGTGACCTGGAGGACGCCAAGCTCAACTTCGACGGCATCACCTACGCCAAGGGCGCTTCCGTGCTCAAGCAGCTGGTGGCGTACGCCGGGCGTGACGCCTTCCTGGAGGGCTCCCGGCGCTACTTCAAGCGGCACGCGTACGGCAACACGCAGCTCGGCGATCTGCTGTCGGTCCTGGAGGAGACCTCCGGGCGGGACATGACGGGCTGGTCGCGGGCGTGGCTGCAGACCGCCGGGGTCAACTCCCTGACCCCGCAGGTGCTGCTGGACCCCGAGGGGCGCCTCAGCGAGCTGGCCGTCGTCCAGGAGGCACCCGAGTCGCACCCCGACCTGCGGCCGCACCGGGTGGCGGTGGGCCTCTACCGGCTGACCGCGGAAGGGAATCTGGAGCGGTACGCGCGCGTGGAGACCGATGTCGAAGGGGCGCGGACGGTCGTCGGCGAGCTCGCGGGGGTGGACGCCCCGGACCTCGTGCTGGTCAACGACGACGATCTCACGTACTGCAAGATCCGCTTCGACGAGAACTCGCTCGCCACGCTGCGGGAGCACCTCGGCGACATCACCGACCCCCTTGCGCGGGCGCTGTGCTGGTCCGCGCTGTGGAGCCTGACGCGGGACGCGCTCCTGCCCGCGCGTGAGTTCATCGGGCTCGTGCTGCGGTTCGGGGGCCGGGAGTCCGACATCGGCGTGCTGCAGATGCTGCACGCCTGGACGAAGTCGGCGCACATGCACTACGCGGCGGCCGCGTGGCGCGAGGAGGGTGGCCGGCTGCTCGCCGAAGGAGCACTCCGGGAGCTGCGGCTCGCCGAGCCCGGCAGCCAGCACCAGCTGACCTGGGCGCGGTTCTTCGCCTCCGTCACGTCGAGCGAGGCCGATCTGCAGTTCCTCCGGGATCTGCTGGAGGGGACCGAGAAGCTGGAGGGGCTGGAGGTCGACCAGGAGCTGCGCTGGTCGCTCCTGGAGCCGCTCGCCGTGTACGGGGTCGCCGACGAGGCCGTGCTCGCGGCGGAGCTCGCCCGCGACGACACGGCGTCGGGCAAGCGGCACCAGGTGCGGTGCCTGGCCGCGCGGCCCTCGGCGGCCGTCAAGGCGCAGGCCTGGGCGGCCGTTGTCGAGTCCGACGCGCTGTCGAACGCGCTTGTAGAGGCGACGATCGCAGGGTTCGCGCAGCCGTCGCAACGGGGGCTTCTCGCGCCTTATGCCGCGAAGTACTTCGATGCGATCGAGCGGGTGTGGGAGGAGCGGTCCATTCAGATCGGGATGGATGTGGTGCGGGGCTTGTTCCCGGCGTTGCAGGACTCGCCGGAGACGCTTGGTGCCACGGATGCGTGGCTGGAGGGCCACCTTTCCGCGCCTCCCGCGCTGAGGCGTCTCGTGCTGGAGGCACGGGACGATCTGGCTCGCGCCTTGCGGGGGCAGGCGTGTGACGCCGGTGCCGCAGGTGCCGCCGGCGGGACGCTGTAGCTCGTGCTCGGGGTACGACCCCGGGGCGCCGTTGCTCGGGGGTTGTGCCCACCCTCCCCCAGCTACCGCTGGGAGGTGCCCCCAGCCCAGCGGAACGACTGCCCACAACGGGAGCGGCGCGCCTTGCCGCAACGCGACGGCGCGCCCCCTCTGTGGGTGTTTGCTGCGGCGGTTACCGAACGCAGGCACGGCTGGCCGTAACCCCGAATGGACCAGCGGGTTTCGGGTGTCGAACGTTCGTACTTTAGGGCGAGCTTGTCCGGGTTTTTCGACGGCTGCGTAACAGCGGTTAAAGGGCCGAGAGGCGGTGGGAAGGTCCGGGGGCATGAACCACAACGCCCCGCTCACCCCCCGCCCCTCGCTCCGCCCCGTGCTCTACGACGTCCGGCTGCGCGTGCTGAGCACCGCGCAGCTGCGGGCGCACGGTGTCTCCAGTGCGGAGACGAACGCGCGCTGCCGGCCCGGCGGGCCCTGGCAGCAGCTCCTGCCCGGCGTCCATCTGCTCCACTCCGGGCCACCCACCAGCGAGGAACGGCTGCACGCCGTGCTGCTCTACGCCGGGAACGCGTCCCCCCGCCGCGCAGCGCTCACCGTCCCCGCGCAGCCCGCCCCGGGAGAGCCGCATGGCCCGGGAGAGCAGCGGATCTCCTACGGCGACGCGATGATCACCGGCCTGGCGGCGCTCACGCTGCACCGTCTCCCGTCCGCTCCTCCGCTGCTCTCCCTCAACCGCATCGACGTGCTGGTGCCGCGCACGCGTCGGCTGCGCTCGACGGGTTTCGCCCGGCTGGTCCGCGCGCCCGAGCTGCCCGTACCGGAGCAGGTCACCGGCCTGCCGGTGGCGCCGGTGCCGCGGGCGCTCGCCGACGCGGTCGCGGAGCTGTCGGACGCCGAGGCGGTACGCCGCCTGCTCACCGAGGCGGTACGAGGCGGTCACTGCGACCCGGCAGCCGTCGTACGGGAGTTGGCCGAGGCGCAGCTGCTGAACCGGCCGCACGTCGTGGACGCCGTCGAATCGCTGCTCGCCGAGGGACGGGCCATCGCGGAGGACCGGCTGTACCGGATGGTGCGTGAGCACCGGCTGCCCGACCCGCTGTGGAACGTGGACCTGCGGCTGCCGGGAGGGCCGCACCTGGGTGGCGTGGACGCGTACTGGCCCGACCAGGCGGTGGCCGTCGAGCTGGACACTCGGGCGCCCCGCCAGGACGAGGACGCGCTGTGGTCGGAGTACGCCCTCAAGCGCGAGCACTTGGAGAGGCTCGGCATCACCGTCGTCCACCTCACGCCGAAGAAGCTGCGTGACTCGCTCGAGCAACAGGCGACGGTGGTACGGACGGCGCTCATGGCCTCCGCCGACCGCGAACCGGCGGCGTATGTGGTGGTGCTGCCCCGCTGACGTACCGGATGGAAACCAACCGGAGGGGAGTGAAGGGGCGGATCCCGCAGGACCGGGTCCGTCCCTTCACCGTTGCGCGTCACGCCTTCTTGAGGACCAGCTCCGTGTTGCGGTCGCCTGCCGTGCCGGACAGGGTGTCGCGCCGTCCCGGGGCGTTGAACGACAGTTCCCGGTAGAGGGCGGCGAGGCCTGTCTGGGACAGGTCCGTGAAGTCTGTTCCGTGCGGGGCCGCGGACTCGATCAGTGTGGTGAACAGCGAGATGGTGCCGTCGTTGTTGTCCACCAACTCGATCACTCGGGCCAGCTGCGGGAAGTCGATGTGGGACGCGGTCGAGATCTCCCAGAAGGTGCCGTGCGGGGTGATCTTGTTCTTGTGGCTGTGGCCGTTGACCCAGGCCAGGACACCCCGGTGGCGGCCCAGGAGCGCGAGGACCTCGTCGCCGCCGTGCCGGGCCTCGCCCGCGCGCGCGGGGTCGCGGTTCAGATTGCGCATCGTCTTGCTGGTGTGGTGGCTGAAGACGATGACGTAATCGTCCTTGTGCGCCTTCAGGGTGCGCTCCAGCCACTTGAGCTGGGCCGTGCCGAGCGAACCCTCGTAGTGGCCGCCCGGGTCGGTCGTGTCCAGGCTGATGCCGAGCACGTCGTCGGCGATGCGGAAGGCGTAGTACTGGGTGCCGGAGGCGAGGTTGGCGGCGGTGTAGCCGTGGCCGAACGGGCCGGGGCCGGTGTGGGCGGGGTCGAGGTGCGCCTTGAGGTACTCGGCCGGAGTGAAGGGCGCCCGGGACTCGTCCGGCGTGACCGAACGCATGCGCCGCGCCTCGCTCTTCAGTACCTCCTTGAAGACCGCGCCCTTGGGGTCGCCGCCCTGCTTGACGTTCTTCCACAAGGCCGCGCCCTGCGCCTCGGGCAGCGACATCAGCTTGCGCCCGCCCACGGCGAAGTCGGCGAAGAAGGAGTCGCCGGGCGCGTAGCAGCCGCCCGGCAGCGAGTCGTGGTTGCCGACCGTCGAGTACCAGGGGAGGTTGAGGCCCGGGCTGCGCACCTCGCGGATGGCCGCCTCCAGGAACCCGTCGATGCGCGGGAACCCGAGCTGCTTGTCCGCGTCCCGCAGGGCGTCGTCCGGCTGCCAGTACAGCTTCAGGCCCGAGTCCTGGACACCCTCGTAGCGGCGGGGGTCGCCGGTGTTGGGTGTGATGCGGCCGCCGCTCATGGTCTTCAGGAACCATTCGAGCTCGGAGCGTGCGTTGTTGTCGGTGTTGTCGCCGGTCGTCATGACGAAGTGCAGCGGCGCTCCGGTGGCGGGGGCGCCGCGCAGCGCGTTGACGCGTTCCACGAGGGAGATCGCACCGGCCACGGAGAGGGCCTCCTGCGGCCGCCAGGCGCTGGCGGTCGACGAGCGCAGGTACTCGTAGCGCAGCGGGTGCTGGACGTCGACGATGTGCAGGTCCGTGAACTGCACGAACGCGGCGAGGGCCGTGCGCCGTTCGGTGCGGCCGGACCTGGGGGCGGCCAGATCGGACCGTACGACGCGCTGCCAGGCCGGGCCGTCGCCGAGCCGCCGGTAGCCGGACGCTCCCGAGCGGGGCGCGGCGACCGTGGCGAGGGTGGTGCCCTCCTCGTACGGGGCGAGCGGTGCGGCGGGGGCCTTGCGGGAGGACACGGAGACCGCCGTCGGGAGCGCCGTCGGGGCCGCTGCCGCCTCCGCGCTGGCGGGACGGAGCGCGTAGCCGATGCCTGCGGAGAGGGACACGGCTCCGGTGGCGGCGAGCAGCGTACGGCGGTTGACGGACGTGGCGGCGGCAGCGGCTGTGGCCACTGAGCGTATGCGCGACATGGCGCGGTCTCCCCGAGTGCGAACGCGTCGGCAGTGGGCACGAGGAGTCAGGAGTGCGAACTCCTCGTTTCCCCTGGATCGTTGGCAGTGGGGATGACCTGCGCGTTAACTCGGCGGCAACGGGCAGCACCGATCGCCGGACGTGGATCTTGGACTACCCAGCGTGACACGGAGCCCTCTCCGGCCAGAGAGGAGGCAGTCACTCCGCGTTCACTTTCCGGGGTACTGGAGCGGTTCTAGAGCGCTGAGCCGGTTCCAGGGCGCTGAGCCGGTTCCAGGGCGCTGAGCCGGTTCCAGGGCGCTGAGCCGGTTCCAGGGCGCTGAGCCGGTTCCAGGGCGCTGAGCCGGTTCCAGGGCACTGAGCGGCGCTGAGCCGGTTCGAGGGCGCTGGAGCTACGTGCGGCGCTCCGGCACCGCATGGCCGTCGGCCGGCCGCTCCCGCCACATCCGCAGTCCGATGTCGACGAGCTCGACCCGCTGCAACCGCTCGACCTCCTCCAGCGCGTGCCAGGCGGCCATGTCCGTGGAGCCGTTCTCCTCATGCCGCAGGGCGCCGCCGGTGATCTGCGCCTCGTAGACGATGCGCAGCCCGTGGAAGTCGGCGACCGTGCCGAGCCTGCGCGGATAGCGGCGCAGCACCGAGTGGACGCCGAGCAGCGCCGCCGGCTGAACCGTGTAGCCGGTCTCCTCGTCGACCTCGCGGATCACGGTGTCGTAAGGGTCCTCGCCGTGGTCCATGCCCCCGCCCGGCAGCGTCCAGTGCCTGCTGCCGTCGCCCGCCACCCAGCGGGCGAGCAGCATCTGACCGTCCCTCACGCACACGGCGTAGGCCGCCACCCTCAGTTCCTTCTGCATGCGCAGACGTTAGGCCGCGTCGGCTCACCACACCTACCCGTCGGGCCCCCGGGCCACTGCGTCGCCTACGCGCGTCACACGACCCAAATCCCCCTATCACCCGCCTTACCGCCCATGGCGTATGGCGGAAGTACGCCACGACCCCAATCCGCCACAGGCAAAAACTCCACAAACAGTGGTCTCATACGTAAAGCTGAGCGGCCATCAGGCACCGAATTCCGGACTGACGTACGAGAGTTCCGGACCTTCACCCACAAGGATGCTGATGACCTCCGACTCCCAGCGCGCACCCGTGTCCGGTGCGAGACGCGTGGCCCGCGTCGTCGTGGCCGCGGGCCTGGTGGCCGCGCTCTCCGCGGCCGGGCCGCTACCCATGGCCTTCTCCGCGGACGCGGACCCGACGTCGGCACCTGCCGACGCGCCCGTCAAGTCGGCCGACGACAAGCTTGGTTCGGCCGACGCCGAGCTCCTCGCCGAGGCCAAGGCCGAGGGCGACAAGAACGTCACCTTCATGGTGGCGACGACCCCCGGCAATACCGAGCAGGTCGCCGAGCAGCTCGACACGGTCGACGGCGGCCTGGTCGGCAAGACCATCGACAAGCTCGGCTACGTCCGCGCCACGGTGCCCACCGCCAAGGCGGACAAGGCCATCGCGGCCGCGCAGAAACTTTCCTCCGTCCAGGCGATCGACCTCAAGCAGGAGATCCCGCTGGACGACCCGACCCCGGCCGCCGACAAGGCCAAGGGCGCCGGCACCGCCGCCGAGGGCACCTACGCCGCCCCCGGCAAGAGCACCCCGGCCAAGAACCCGTACAACCCGTCCTTCGAGACGGGCTCGGTCGACTTCGTCCAGGACCACCCGACGTACGACGGCCGCGGCATCACCATCGGCATCCTCGACTCCGGTGTCGACCTGGGCCACCCGGCGCTGCAGAAGACCACCACCGGCGAGCGCAAGATCGTCGACTGGGTGACGGCCACGGACCCGGTCTCCGACGGTGACGGCACCTGGCGCCGTATGACCACCTCGGTGTCCGGTCCGAGCTTCACGATCACCACGGCGAGCCAGGGCACCGAGAAGTTCACCGCCCCCGCCGGCGGCTACAAGTTCAACTACTTCGCCGAGGCCGCCACCACCGGCGGCGACATGGCCGGTGACCTCAACCGCGACGGCGACACCACCGACGTCTGGGGCGTGCTGTACGACGCCGCCGCGGGCACCATGACCGTCGACCTCGACGACGACCTGGACTTCACCGACGAGACGGCGATGAAGCCGTACAAGGACGGCTTCCAGATCGGCTACTTCGGCACGGACGACCCGTCCACCGAGGTCGTCGAGCGCATCCCGTTCGTCGCCGAGATCCGCAAGGACGTCGTCTACAACGCGGCCGGCGACAAGGCCGACTACGTCAACATCGGTGTCATCGAGGGCTCCCACGGCACCCACGTGGCGGGCATCACTGCGGCCAACAGCCTGTTCGGCGGGAAGATGAACGGCCAGGCGCCCGGCGCCAAGCTGGTGTCGTCCCGTGCCTGCACCTGGTCCGGCGGCTGCACCAACATCGCGCTGACCGAGGGCATGGCCGACCTGGTCATCAACCGCGGCGTGGACATCGTCAACATGTCCATCGGCGGTCTGCCGGCGCTCAACGACGGCAACAACGCGCGCGCCCGCCTCTACACGCGCCTCATCGACGACTACGGCGTGCAGCTGGTCATCTCGGCCGGCAACTCCGGCCCGGGTACCAACACGATCGGCGACCCGTCGCTCGCCGACAAGGTGCTCTCCGTCGGTGCCACCGTCTCCAAGGAGACCTGGGCCGCCAACTACGGCTCGGTCGTGGAGAAGAAGTACGCCATGTTCCCCTTCTCCTCGCGCGGCCCGCGTGAGGACGGCGGCTTCGCACCGACCATCTCCGCGCCGGGTGCCGCGATCAACACCATCCAGACCTGGGTGGCGGGCCAGCCGGTCGCCGAGTCGGGCTACAGCCTTCCGGCCGGCTACGGCATGCTGCAGGGCACCTCGATGGCGTCCCCGCAGGCCGCCGGCGCCTCCGCGCTGCTGCTGTCCGCCGCCAAGGCGAAGGGCATCGACCTCACCCCGGCGAAGCTGCGCACGGCGCTGACCAGCACCGCGCACCACATCACCGCTGTGCAGGCGTACGAGGAGGGCGCGGGCCTGGTCAACGTGCCCGGCGCGTGGGAGGCCGTCAAGGACGGAGCCACCGCCCACGAGTACACGGTCAAGGCGCCCGTCGACACCAACATCGATGAGTTCCTCGCGGAGCCCGGCGTCGGCACCGGCGTCTACGACCGCGAGGGCGGTCTGAAGCTGGGTCAGAAGAAGGTCTACGAGGTCACGGTCACCCGCACCTCGGGACCCGACCGGGCGGTCCGCCACGAGCTGGACCTGGCCAACAACTCGGGTGACACCTTCTCGATCGTCGGCCCGGACGAGATCAGCCTCGGTCTGAACAAGCCGGTCACCGTGAAGATCGCCGCGAAGCCTCGCTACTCGGGCGTCCGCAGCGCGATCCTGGAGCTGGACGACCCGAGCACCGAGGGTGTCGACAAGCAGATCCTCAACACGGTCGTCGTGTCCAACGACCTGACGAGCGGCTCGTACACCTTCGCCGCCTCCGGCTCGGTGCAGCGCAACAGCACCAAGTCGTACTTCGTGACGGTGCCCGAAGGCGCCACGTCGCTCGAGGTCGCGATCGGCGGGCTGGTGGGCAAGAGCCAGACCCGGTTCATCGCGATCCACCCGTACGGCGTCCCTGTCGATGTGACCTCCACGCCGAACTGCTACAACAACTACCTCAACGGCAACGGCTGCCGCCCCGACCTGCGCTCGTACGCGAACCCGCAGCCGGGCGTCTGGGAGATCGAGGTCGAGTCGCGCCGCACGTCGCCGCTGCTCGACAACCCGTACAAGCTCGACGTCACCGTGCTCGGCGCGGCCTTCGACCCGGCCGTGCAGACGATCCCGGAGGCCAAGGCCGGCACCCCGGCCGCCGTCTCCTGGAAGGTGACGAACGGCTTCGCGGCGATCGACGGGGCCCTCAAGGGCGGTCCGCTCGGTTCCTCGAAGACCACGCGGCCGACCATCGCGGAGCGCGAGACGCAGACCACCACGGTCGTCGTGCCCGAGGGCGCGGAGCGGCTCGACGTCGCGATCGGCAATGTGTCGGACGCGGCGGCGGACCTCGACCTGGTGGTCTACGACGAGGCCGGCGAGGAGGTCGGTTCGTCCGCCGACGGGGACTCGGAGGAGTCCGTGAGCCTCTCGAAGCCCGCCGCGGGCACGTACACCATCGAGGTCTACGGCTACGGCATCCCGTCCGGCTCGACGGCGTACGACTACCTCGACGTCTTCTTCTCCTCGTCGCTCGGTGAGGTCAAGGTCGACGAGTCGAAGGCGGTGCAGCTCGGCCACGGCGCGTCGACGGACGTCACGGCCGAGGTCGTCGCGAACGCGGCGGCTCCCGAGGGACGCGAGTTCTTCGGCGAGGTGCAGCTGCTGAACGGGCGCGGCACGGTCGCGGGCGTCGGCAGCGTGAAGATCGAGAAGGTCACGCCGTAACGGGGTGACCCCCTCGCAGGGAGGGGCGGGCGCTCTTGCGGGCGCCCGCCCCTTCTGTTTCCCCCTTCCCCCGTGCTCCCGCTCCCCCGCTGCCGGGTCCCCCGCCGGGCCCCCGCGCTCCCGCCGGCTCAGTCGCCGCCGCACTCCATGCCGCGGGCCTTGGGCAGCGCCTTCGTGATCCAGTCCCGCTCGTCGGCGACGTCCTTGCCCACGGACCAGATGTCCGGCGTCGCCTGGCCGAGCGGGATGCCGATCAGCACGTGGTCGCCCTGTTTCAGACGGGGATCCACGTCCACGTCCATCGGGAACGAGATCTGCTCCTTCCCGCTGCTCGGCTTGTAGTAGCGCTCCACGTCCAGGTGGATGAGGTCGAGCCGAGAGCCCGTGACGGGCTCGACGCGCTCCACGGTGCCCTCGACGATCAGACGGGCGCAGGCCACGTACCCCTCGGCGGACTGGCTGTGGCTCCCGGCACCTGCCTTGGCGTCGCCGTTCTCCTCCTGTACCGCGCTCTTGTCGGCAGCAGCGCTGTCGCTCGCCCCGCTCCCGGCCTGCGTCACCAGCCAGCCGGCTCCGACGACCATGGCGGCGGCGGCCGTCGCCGCCACGACGCCGAGCGCCAGGGTGAAGCCGCGCCGGACGCGACCGGGCCGGACCCCCACCGCGCGCTGCACGGGACGCGGCTCCGGACGCCGAGCCAGCGTGTCCCCCGCCGTCCGCAGCTGCTCCCTCAGCAGTGCGAGATCCGTCACAGCGGCGTCGTACTCCGCCATGAAGTCGGTATTCCCCCGGATCTCGTCCGGTACGGGCGCGTCGGTGATCGCCAGCATCAGAGCGTCCTCGTACGACCCGTACGCATTCTCCCCGGCCACGTCACACCACCTCGTCCTCGTGCAGCCGTGCCCGCAGCGCCCGTACGGCCGTGTGCAGCCTGCTCTTGACCGTCCCCTCGGGGATGCCGAGCTGCTCCGCTATGCCCCGTACCGGCAGATCCGCGTAGAAGCGCAGCACCACGACCTGACGCTGGTCGTCCGGCAGCGTGTCCAGGCCCTCGGCCACGGCGAGCGAGAGCACCCGGGTCTCCTCGACCACCGGGTGCTCCTGCCGCAGCGAGGCCAGCCGCTCGCCGAGCCGCTCCTGGCGGCGGCGTGCCCGGTGCCAGTCCATGGCCAGGTTCGACGCGACGACCGCGGCCCACGCGGACACGTCGCGCGGCGCGTCCTGCCCCTTCGCGGCCCGTTCCAACAGCCTGAGCCTGACCTGCTGCACCCCGTCCGGCAGATCCACGTACGGCACTCCCCCCAGTGCCAGCACGGCCCGCACCCGGTCCTCCTGGGCCGCGTCCAGCGGATCCGCGTCACGGACCATTCGGACTTTTCGCCGCAGCAATGCCACCCTCCCCTCCCCGCATTTCCCCTACGACGCCGGAGCGCCCCGAAACGTTCGCGTGACCGTCCCTGTCCGCGAACCGTCCCGCCCCTCGGACAATGGATTGGAAAAGCGGCCGGGGGCATACGCATCATGGAGCCGCACCCGCAGCTCAGCCACACACATGCACGAAGGAGTCCTCGTGAGGGTCGGAATCGTCGGAGCCACCGGTCAGGTCGGCACAGTCATGCTCAGGATCCTCGACGAGCGGGCCGGAAAGAACGGACACAGCCCCGTCGACGAGCTGCGCCTGTTCGCCTCGGCCCGGTCGGCCGGTTCGACGATCGACTGGAAGGGCACCCCGGTGACGGTGGAGGACGCCTCCACCGCCGACTACACGGGCCTGGACATCGTGCTCTTCTCCGCGGGCGGCGCGACCTCGAAGGCGCTGGCCGAGAAGGTCGCCTCGCAGGGCGCGGTCGTGATCGACAACTCGTCGGCCTGGCGCAAGGACCCCGAGGTCCCGCTGGTGGTCTCCGAGGTGAACCCCGAGGCGATCGCGAACCGCCCCAAGGGCATCATCGCCAACCCGAACTGCACGACGATGGCCGCGATGCCGGTCCTGCGTCCGCTGCACCAGGAGGCGGGCCTCGAGGCGCTCGTCGTCGCCACCTATCAGGCCGTCTCCGGCTCGGGCCTCGCGGGCGTCGCCGAGCTGCACGGCCAGGCGCAGAAGGTCATCGCCGACGCGGACAAGCTCACGCACGACGGCGAGGCCGTGGACTTCCCGGAGCCGGGCGTCTACAAGCGCCCCATCGCCTTCAACGTGCTCCCCCTCGCGGGCTCGATCGTCGACGACGGCCTGAACGAGACCGACGAGGAGCAGAAGCTCCGCAACGAGTCCCGCAAGATCCTGGAGATCCCGGAGCTCAAGGTCTCCGGCACCTGCGTGCGCGTCCCGGTCTTCTCGGGCCACTCCCTGCAGGTCAACGCCCGTTTCGCCCGCCCGATCAGCGTCGAGCGCGCCACGGAGCTGCTGGCCGACGCCCCCGGCGTCGAGCTCTCGGAGATCCCGACCCCGCTGCAGGCCGCGGGCAAGGACCCGTCGTACGTGGGCCGCATCCGCGTCGACGAGACCGTCGAGAACGGCCTAGCGCTGTTCGTCTCCAACGACAACCTCCGCAAGGGCGCGGCGCTGAACGCGGTGCAGATCGCGGAGCTGGTGGCGGCGGAGCTGGGCCGCTAGTCGTACGCGGTGAGGGGGGCGGCCACCGACCGGTGGCCGTTCCCCTCACTCATCGTCCCCACAGATCCGGGCGGTGGTCTCGGCGCGCATCCGCGCCCGCGCCAGCTCGGCCTCGGGAGAGTTCAGCCACGGATGGCGCTCCATGGCCTCTGCACGCACCTCGCGCCATGAACGTCCTGTCATTCGGCGTCCGGTCCGTGCGCGACGGCCGACTCCCGAGAGCTCGGCGTCGTCCGCGCTGCCGTCCCACCCGGCGAAGGCCTCCGCCTGCTGCCTTGCGGCCTCGTCTTCGCCCATCACGGCAGCTTCGGCGGGTAGAGCTTGAACTGCGAGGTGTCGACCGCGAACGAGAACGGTTCCGGCAGCTCGATGGCAGCACCGAACTGGTACGGGTCGACCCTGCGGTAGGTCATCTTCTCCGGCTGGGAGTGCAGCTCGATGAGGCCTTCGTTGGGGTCGATGAGCAGGTAGAGCGGGATCCCGCTCATCGCGTACCACATGCGCTTCTTGATGTAGTCGCTGTCCCTGTCCGAGGAGACGACCTCGATGACCAGATCGACCCGGTACGCGGGGAACGGGTTGGGGTTGTCCTGGATCGCCTCGGAAGTGGTGACGGTGAGATCCGCCTTGGGCTCGAAGCTGGAGATCTCGGAGATCAGGGCCTGCTCGGGGAGGGCCTCCCAGCCCGCCGCGTCGAACTGCGTGGCCAGCTTGGTCACGATGCGGTTGTGGAACGGTGCCGCCGATGCCTGCATCACGATCTTTCCGTCGATGAGCTCGATCTTCAGCTGATCGAGCTCGGGGAGCGTCTCCAGAAAGCGCAGCAGTTCGTGCCCGTCCTTGCTCCGCATGACGTCCTCGACAGTTTCGTGGTGCATCAGGGTCATCGCGGCGCCTCCTTTCCCGCTCAGCGTAGGAACGGCGGCGGCCGACAAATCCAAGGTAGCTGTCTTTCGCCACGATCGGGTGAACCCGCCCCGGCGTGCAAGGATGAACGGAAAACGGTGGAAGTGAAGACGCACCGAGGACCCGAGGAGATGACCGCGTGCCTGGCACGAATCTGACCCGTGAAGAGGCGCAGCAGCGGGCGAAGCTGCTCACCGTGGACTCGTACGAGATCGATCTCGACCTCTCCGGCGCGCAGGAGGGCGGCACCTACCGGTCCGTGACCACGGTGCGGTTCGACGCGGCCGATGCCGGGGCCGAGACCTTCATCGACCTGGTGGCGCCGACGGTCCACGAGGTCGTGCTCAACGGTGACGCGCTGGACGCGGCGGAGGTCTTCGCCGACTCGCGCATCAAGCTCGCGGGCCTGCTGCAGGGGCCGAACGAGCTGCGGGTCGTCGCGGACTGCGCGTACACGAACACCGGTGAGGGCCTGCACCGTTTCGTCGACCCGGTCGACAACCAGGCCTACCTCTACACCCAGTTCGAGGTGCCGGACGCCCGCCGCGTCTTCGCGAGCTTCGAGCAGCCGGACCTGAAGGCCACCTTCCAGTTCACCGTGAAGGCGCCGAGCGGCTGGACGGTGATCTCCAACTCGCCGACGCCCGAGCCGAAGGACGACGTCTGGGCCTTCGAGCCGACGCCGCGGATCTCGACGTACATCACGGCGCTGATCGTCGGCCCGTACCACTCGGTCCACAGCGTGTACGAGAAGGACGGGCAGAGCGTGCCGCTGGGCATCTACTGCCGGCCCTCGCTCGCGCAGTTCCTCGACTCGGACGCGATCTTCGAGGTGACGCGCCAGGGCTTCGAGTGGTTCCAGGAGAAGTTCGACTACGCGTACCCGTTCAAGAAGTACGACCAGCTCTTCGTGCCGGAGTTCAACGCGGGCGCGATGGAGAACGCGGGCGCGGTGACCATCCGCGACCAGTACGTGTTCCGCTCGAAGGTGACGGACGCGGCGTACGAGCGGCGCGCCGAGACCATCCTGCACGAGCTGGCCCACATGTGGTTCGGCGACCTCGTGACGATGGAGTGGTGGAACGACCTGTGGCTGAACGAGTCGTTCGCCACCTACACCTCGGTGGCCTGCCAGGCGTACGCGCCCGAGTCCCGCTGGCCGCACTCCTGGACGACCTTCGCCAACTCGGAGAAGACCTGGGCGTACCGCCAGGACCAGCTGCCGTCCACGCACCCGATCATGGCCGAGATCCGCGACCTGGACGACGTCCTGGTCAACTTCGACGGCATCACGTACGCGAAGGGCGCCTCGGTCCTGAAGCAGCTCGTCGCCTACGTCGGCATGGACGAGTTCTTCAGCGGCGTGCAGGCGTACTTCAAGCAGCACGCGTACGGGAACACGCGGCTGAGCGACCTGCTGGGCGCGCTGGAGGAGACCTCCGGGCGTGACCTGAAGACGTGGTCGAAGAAGTGGCTGGAAACGGCCGGCATCAACATCCTGCGGCCGGAGATCGAGACCGACGAGAACGGCGTGATCACGTCCTTCGCGATCCGCCAGGAGGCCCCGGCGCTCCCGGCGGGTGCGAAGGGCGAGCCGACGCTGCGTCCGCACCGCATCGCGATCGGCCTGTACGACCTCGACGAGAACGGCAAGTTGGTGCGCGGCGACCGCATCGAGCTGGACGTCGACGGCGAGCTGACCGCCGTACCGCAGCTGGTGGGCAAGCGCCGCCCGGCGGTCGCGCTGCTCAACGACGACGACCTCTCGTACGCGAAGGTCCGGCTCGACGAGGAGTCGCTGAAGACCGTCACCGAGCGCCTCGGCGACTTCGAGGCCTCGCTGCCGCGCGCCCTGTGCTGGGCCTCCGCCTGGGACATGACGCGCGACGCCGAACTGCCGACCCGCGAGTACCTGTCGCTGGTGCTGTCCGGCATCGGCAAGGAGTCGGACATCGGCGTGGTCCAGTCGCTGCACCGCCAGGTGAAGCTGGCGATCGACCTGTACGCGGACCCGGCCTGGCGCGAGACGGGTCTGGCGCAGTGGACCGAGGCGGCGCTGGAGCACCTGCGGGCGGCCGCGCCCGGCAGCGACCACCAGCTGGCGTGGGCCCGCGCCTTCGCCGCGACGTCCCGCACGGACGAGCAGCTCGACCTGCTCGCCGCCTTGCTCGACGGCACGGAGACGATCGAGGGTCTGGTCGTCGACACGGAGCTGCGCTGGGCGTTCGTGGAGCGGCTCGCGGCCACGGGCCGGTTCGGCGAGGAGGAGATCGCGGCCGAGTACGAGCGGGACAAGACCGCCGCGGGCGAGCGCCACGCCGCCACCGCACGGGCCGCCCGCCCGACCGCCGAGGCCAAGGCGGAGGCCTGGGCGTCGGTCGTCGAGTCCGACAAGCTCCCGAACGCCGTGCAGGAGGCCGTGATCGCCGGTTTCGTGCAGACGGACCAGCGGGAGCTGCTGGCCCCCTACACGGAGAAGTACTTCGCCGCGGTCAAGGACGTCTGGGAGTCCCGCTCGTACGAGATGGCCCAGCAGATCGCGATCGGCCTGTACCCGGCGCTGCAGGTGGACCAGTCCACGCTGGACGCGACGGACACCTGGCTGACGTCCGCCGAGCCGAACGCGGCCCTGCGCCGCCTGGTCTCGGAGTCCCGCGCGGGCATCGAGAGGGCGTTGAAGGCGCAGGCTGCGGACGCGGCGGCGTAGTTCCTCGTACGTGTGTGAGTGGGGTGCCCCTCGGCCCGAGGGGCACCCCACTCGTCATCAGGAGCGGATCCGTCGGGCGTCCTGCTCCACTCTCTGCTCCGCGGATGTGATTCGCAGGACGCCCCGAGCAGTCGAGGCACGCGGGCCCACTTGGCCGACGAGCGTCGCGCCGAACGCGATCGCCATGCCCACCAGCTGCACCGGCGTGAGCGCCTCACCGAGGGCGGCCCAGCCGATGATCGCGGCGGTCAGCGGCGAGAGCGGGCCGAGGAAGGTGACCTGTGTGGCGGTCAGGCGGCCGATGCCTCGGAACCAGAGCCAGTACGCGATCGCGGTGTTGGCGAGCGCCAGATAGACGTAGCCGGCGATGTTGCGGCCGTCGAGCGCGGGCGGCGCGCCCTCGACGAGAAACGCCACCGGTGCGATGAGCAGGCCGCCCGCGGTGAGCTGCCAGCCGGTGAGTGCGAGGGGGCCGACGCCCTCGGGGCGCCCCCATCGCTTGGTGAGTACGGTTCCGGTCGCCATCGACGCGGTCGAGGCCAGGGCGGCCAGTACGCCGATGAGGTCCAGCGACGACGCGGCTTTGAGGACGACCAGGCTGACGCCGAAGGCCGCCGCGATGCCGGTGAGCAGGGTGCGCGGGGTCGGCCGCTCGGCCAGCAGCAGTGCGGCCAGACCCGCGACGAACAGCGGGCCCACCGAACCGACCACCGCGGCCATCCCGCCGGGCAGCCGGTACGCGGAGAGGAAGAGCAGCGGAAAGAACGCGCCGATGTTGAGCGCGCCGAGCGTCGCCGCCTTCCACCACCAGGCACCGGTCGGCAGGACCCGTGTGAGCGCGAGCAGGGCGACTCCGGCGGGCAGGGCGCGCAGCAGGCCCGTGAACAGCGGACGGTCCGCCGGCAGGAACTCCGTCGTGACGGCGTAGGTCGATCCCCAGGAGACGGGGGCGAGGGCAGTGAAGAGGACGGTGGTGGCGCGCTTCATCCCGACGGTTCCCTCCGGCGCGTGGTTCGACTCCCGACACCAGATAGCTTAGCGCTAAGCTACTTTTTGGCAAGTAGATTGACAGAGAGATACTTGCTGCCGAGTTACTTTCTTGCCGTCGAGCCGAACCGGCGCCGATACTTTCCCCATGAAGGCCACCCCGCAGGACAAGGCGACCGAGCAGGTCAAGGACGCCGTCGACGCGATCATCGAGCAGTGGGCCGCCGTCAGGCCCGATCTCGACACCACCGCGATGGAGGTCTTCGGCCGCGTGTACCGGCTCGCGCGGACGATGGGCGACCGCATCGAGAAGGTGTACGCCCGCTTCGGCATCTCGCGCGGCGAGTTCGACGTGGTCGCGACGCTGCGTCGCGCCGGCAAACCGTACACGCTGTCGCCGCGCCAGCTCTCGGCGACGCTGATGCTGACCACCGGCGGCATGACCGGCCGCCTCGACAAGCTGGAGCGGGCCGGGCTGCTGCGCCGCTCCCCCGACCCGCACGACCGGCGTGCGCTCCAGGTCACGCTCACCGAGAAGGGATTGTCGGTGGTCGAGGAGGCGGTCGTCGCGGGCCTTCAGGTGCAGACCGAGGCGCTGTCGGCGCTCGACGAACAGCAGGCCGGCCAATTGGCCGACCTGCTGCGGAAGTTGCTCGCGGGCGCGAGCGGCGACTGACGCCTACGTACGACGTTCAGTCGCCCGCCGTCGTGGGCTGTTCCCCCACCGCGGAACGCCTGCCCACAGCTGTGGCGACCGCGTCCTCGATCGTCGTCGCGTCAGCCGACTCCGACGCCCACGCCACGTACCCGTCCGGCCGCACCAGCAGCGTCGTGCGGCGGTCGCTCGCCCAACGGGTCACCGTGAGGCGGTCCTTGCGGTCGCCGCCGTCGATGGCGGTGGCGTCGGCCGCGGTGATCAGGACGAACTTCCCGCCCCGCAGGGTCTCGTAGAGGCGGCCACGCTCCAGGGCCATGTCCGGGACGCGCTTGCCGGTGAGCGGGTGGGCGCCGCGCGGCGCCGGGTAGGCGTAGCCGATGCCGGTGATCTGGCCGACCATCTTGGTGCGGGCGGGGCGCGCGATGCCGAGGAACGCGGTGAGCGCGGCCCGGGCCGCCAGCGTCCACGGGTACTTCGCCATCGCGAGCCGCACGATTCCGCCGCTGGACCGCAGCACGGCCTTGCCGACCGGGTGCCGCTCGGTCTGGTAGGTGTTCAGCAGGCCTTCCGGAGCGTGGCAGTTCAGCACCGCGGCGAGCTTCCACCCGAGGTTCGCGGCGTCCTGCAGCCCGGTGTTCATGCCCTGGCCGCCGGCCGGGGTGTGCACATGCGCGGCGTCCCCGGCGAGGAAGACGCGGCCCACCCGGTACTGGGGCGCCTGCCGCTCATCGCTGTGGAAGCGGGACATCCAGCGGGCGTCGTGCATCCCGAAGTCGCGGCCCAGGGCCAGGCGGGTGATCTCCTTGATCTCCTCGAGGTCGACGGGCTCGCTGTCGGGGACGTCGCGGCCGCGGTTCCACCCGATGACGCGGTAGTAGCCGTCGCCGAAGGGGGCGATGAAGGCGAAGGCGTCCCCCACGGCGTTGACGGTCAGCAGGGTCTGCGGCTTCTCGGCGAGCAGCACGTCCGCCAGGACGACCGAGCGGATCACCGACTTGCCCGGGAAGGGCTGGCCGATCGCTTTGCGGACCGCACTGCGCAGACCGTCGGTGCCGACGACGTACGCGGCCCGCCGCGTGGACTGCTTGCCGTCCGGGCCCCCCACCTCGACGGTCACTCCGTCGGCGTCCTGCGTCAGACCCGTCACCTCGGTGTCGTACGCGAACCGCACGCCCGCCTCGACCGCGCGCCGCTCCAAGGCCGCCTCGACCTCGTACTGCGGCAGCACGAGGAGGTGGTTGAAACGGGACGGGAGGGTGGTGAGGTCGATGGTGAGGCGGGTGAAGAGGCGGAGCTGGTCGAGGCGCTGCCCCTTGGCCTCCAGTTCGTCCGCCAGGCCGCGCGCGTCGAGCTGTTCGAGCGTACGGGCGTGCAGGACGAAGGCACGGGACAGGTTGCTGATGCCGTGCGGCCGCTTCTCCAGCAGCGTGACGGGGACACCCGCCTCGGCGAGATCGCCGGCCAGCAGCAGACCCGTGGGGCCGGCGCCGACGACGATGACCCGGCGGTCGTCGTCGCGGTCGTGGTCGTTGCGCTGAGTCGATCCGGTCTTGCCGTTCATGGCGGCCTCCCTGATGCCAACACCTGTTGGTCAACGCTTGTTGGCTAACGTACGACTCCGGCTATGGACTGTCAACAGTCGTTGGCCTACGGTTGTTGGCATGCCCGAAAGCGTCCCCCCACCCGCACCCTCCGGCACAGGCCCGTCCGGGCGCCCGCGCCGCTCCGACGCCACCCGTACCGCCATCCTGACGGCTGCCCGCGAGCGCTTCGCCGCCGAGGGATACGAACGCGCCACCATCCGCGCCATCGCCAAGGACGCGCGGATCGACCCGTCGATGGTGATGCGCTACTACGGAAGCAAGGAGGGGCTCTTCGCGGCCTGCACGTTCGACCTGCACCTTCCGAGCCTGGAAGGGACGCCCACGGAGGACGTGGGCCGGACGCTCGTGAGCCACTTCCTCCACATGTGGGAGGAGAACGAGGTGCTCACGGCGCTGCTGCGGGTGGGCGTCACCAACGCGGCGGCCGCCGAGCGCATGCAGGAGATCTTCAAGGAGCAGCTGCTGCCGGTCGTACGGCAGGCCTCCCCCGATGCGGGAGCTCCGGCCCGCGCCGCGCTGGTGGCGTCACAGATCCTGGGCATGGCCCTGACCCGTTACGTGCTGCGCTTTCCGGGCACCGTCGCGCTGAGCCGCGAGGAGATCGTGGACTGGCTGGCACCGACGGTGCAGCGCTACCTGACGGCGGACAAGCCGTAAGGCGGCAGGACGGAACGGGGGAGGGCGTGCGGACACGTCGAGGGCGCCCCTCCGCACGGTGTACGCGGAGGGGCGCCCTCGACGAACGCGGTCGGGCGGGCCGGAGGCCCTGGGGTCAGCCCTGCTTCTGCTGCTTGCGGGACTTGTCGCCCACCATCACAAGACCGGCGATCGCCAGGAAGATGACGATAGGCAGCACGACGTAGAGGCCCAGCGTCTCGATCACGCTCAGGCCGGGGCCCGGGTCGTCGCCGTCGTCACGGACCAGCGCGGAGGCGGGGGACGACATCAGGAGCATCATGAGCGTCGTACCGGCGGCCAGGGCGCCGGCGCGCAGGGCGTTCTTCTTGTCCACGGTGCCAACGTAGCGAACCGCCGAACGGGCCGCGCGCCCGGGGTGCCGTACGAGCCCGCTCGGCGCGCTCTCAGGACCTGAGCACGTCGATCCTCAGACCCTGAGCACGTCGATCAGCGCATACAGCCGGGGCGACGCCGCGAGCTGCTCGAGGGTGACCGGGCGGCCCTCGGCGTCCGCGATGGGCAGCCGCCAGTTCGGGTACTGGTCCCAGGTGCCCGGCAGGTTCTGCGGGCGCCGGTCGCCGACCGCGTCCGGCAGCCACAGGCCGATCATGCGGGCCGGGGTGCGCAGCAGGAAACGGTGGACGGCGCGGATCTGCTCCTCCTCGTCGACCGGGCCGTCGGGCAGCAGCCCGAGCCGCGCCAGCAGCGCGAGCCACTCGCCGACGTCGGTGGCGGCCTCGGCGCGCTCCTCCTCGACCGGGCGGGTCAACAGACCCAGTTCGGCGCGGAGCTCGACGTGGTCGCCGGTGAGCCGGGACGCGGTCGACGGCAGGTCGTGGGTGGTGGCGGTGGCCAGGCAGTCGGCGCGCCACTCCTCCGGTGGCAGCGGCAGCCCCGTACCGTCCCAGTCCCGCTCGAACCAGAGCACCGAGGTGCCGAGGATGCCGCGCTCGTGCAAGGTCTCGCGCACGCCGGGCTCGACGGTGCCGAGGTCCTCTCCGATGACGAGGGCGCCGGCACGATCGGCCTCCAGCGCCAGGACGGCGAGCATCGCCTCCGCGTCGTAGCGGACGTACGTCCCTTCCGTGGGGGGTTGACCCTGAGGGATCCACCAGAGCCGGAAGAGGCCCATGACGTGGTCGATGCGGAGGGCGCCAGCATGCCGGAAGAGGGCGCGCAGCAGGTCGCGGTACGGGGCGTAGCCCGAGGCGGCGAGCCGGTCCGGGCGCCAGGGGGGCAGACCCCAGTCCTGGCCGCGCGCGTTGAACGCGTCCGGGGGCGCACCCACCGTCATGCCAGCCGCGAGGTGGTCCTGCAGCGCCCAGGCGTCCGCGCCGCCGGGGTGGACGCCCACGGCGAGGTCGTGGACCAGCCCGATCGGCATGCCCGCGTCATGCGCCGTGCGCTGGGCGGTGGCGAGCTGGGCGTCGGTGAGCCAGGCCAGGAGGGTGTGGAAGTCGACGCGGTCCCGCAGCTCCTCGCGGGCGCGTGCGGTCTCCGCCGAGCGCGGGTCCTTCAGACCCTCGGGCCAGGTGTGCCAGTCCGGGCCGTGCACCTCGGCCAGCGCGTACCAGGTGGCGTGGTCCTCCAGCGCCTGCCCTTCGGCGGCGAGGAAGTCCTGGTAGGCGGCCCGCCGGCCCGGGCCAAGCGGCACGTTCCCGACCAGCTCCAGCGCTTCCCGCTTGAGCGCCCACACCGCGTCGCGGTCGATCAGGGCGCCCTTGTCCAGGACGGACGCGCGCAGGGCGGCGGCCCGCTCCAGCACCCCTCGGGCCTTCTCGCTGTCGGGTCCCGCGAGATACGCGTACTCGGGGATGTCCTCGACGCGCAGATGGACCGGGTCCGGGAACCGCCGGGACGAGGGCCGGTACGGCGAGGGGTCGGTCGGGGCACCGGGTACGGCCGCGTGCAGCGGGTTGACCTGGACGAACCCCGCACCGAGCGAGCGGCCGGCCCAGGCGGCGAGCTCGGTGAGGTCGCCGAGGTCGCCCATGCCCCACGAGCGCTCCGAGAGCAGCGAGTACAGCTGGACGAGCAGCCCGTACGTCCGGCCCGACGGACCCGGCACGTGCTCCGGTGCGACGACCAGATGCGCCCGGGCGGTGCGGCCGTCGGGAGCGGTGGCGTGCAGCGCGTGGACACCGGGCGGCAGGCCCAGGGCGGATGCCCGGGTCTCGCCCTGCTCCGTCTCGATCCGCAGGCTCGTGCCCGGCGGCAGGTCCGCCAGGGCGGCGGGCTCGCGTCCCGGCCGGGCCACCACCGTCGGCGGAAGCAGCCGCTCCCGTATCTCGGCCTCCCGGGCCTCGAGCGCGTGCCCGATGGCCTCGGGCGTGCTCGCGTCGACGCCCAGCGCCGCCAGCGTGGCGACGACCGCGGAGTCCGGCGCCTGGACCGTCCGGCCGGGCGACGGGGAGTACGAGGTGGCGACGCCGTGCAGCGCGGCGAGCCGGGCAAGGGGCATCTACGCTCCCATGGGGTCCTGGGACGCGGCCGCGCCGGTGGGGGTGGGTTCGCTGGTGAGCGGGGCGACGTCGGCGAGTGGCGGCTCGCTGGTCAGCGGTGCGGCAGCCGCGAGGGGCGGTTCGCTGGTGAGGGGCGCCTCCGCGCAGGCGCCTTCGGCGGTGAAGCACATGCATTCGTCCGGCGCGCCGGCCGGGGCGGGGATGACCTCTGACAGGTCCATGGGTTTGGAGAGGGCGGAGAGCAGAAGGTTCGCCGATGCGGCCACAAGGGCCTCCTTGTCGTGGGCCGGGCATCTCCCCGGCATGGCCGGGAGTGGATGGTCAGGCAGCCCATACCCCGTGGGCGCGGCCGCAGACGTATTGGGTCGATCAACGTGGTCCTGGTCACATTCTGTTCCGCGGGCGGGAGTTGATCCAGTGGGCGCGGCGCCGAGGCCGTAACTCCCTGGAGCAACTGCGCCACAGCGGCCACGCTCGTTGACACTCTGCGTGGGTGAATGGTGGGCTCTCTGTCACCACTCGGGGCCTGTGACGACTCGATGAGCGGTAAGTGGAACGCAGTTGACCGACGAGGAGAAAGCCCGTGCAGCTCGGCCGCAGGGGGCGCGGAAAGAGAGCGGCTGCCATCGCGTGCGCCGTCGTCGCGGGTGCGCTGGGAGCGGGCGCGCCGGGCGTTGCGGCGATTCCTCCGCCGCGGGACGCTACGGCGGGTTCGTCGCTGCCGGACGCTGCGACGGTCCCACAGCCTCGGGAGGCTGCGACGGTTTCCCCACGGCCGGATGTGCCGTCCGCAGCCTCGGCCGAGGACCGCGGGCGGGAGAGGGCAACGTCTACTCCGGCGGAGAAGGCTTCTCCGGCGGATAAGGCTCTCCCGTCTGTCCGGCCCCGCCCCCAGTCGATGCGCGCCGGCGGCGCGGCGGCCACGATCACCGACGACGTCGCCCTGGCCGCGCCCAGCGGCACGGATCCGTACGCGATGCGGGCTGTGCGCGCCCTGCTGCGCAAGGCGGGCGCCCGGCGCATCACGGAGGTTCGGGACGGTGCGGTGCTCCCCGCCGGGCGCGGGCTGGTGATCCGCGCGGGCGAGGAGCCGGCCCGCGCGAGCGCCGGGCCGGGCGCCGCCCGCCCGCGCGGGGGTTCCGGGGAAGTCGGGGGCACCCTCCGGGCCCTGGGTGCCGCCGAGCGCGGCGATCTGCCGGCCGGTGGGTACCGGCTGGCCGTGGGGCGCGTCGGCGGTCGTGACACCGTCGCGGTCTCGGGGGCCGGCGAGGGCGGCCTGTTCCACGCGGTGCAGACGCTGCGCCAGCTGGTGACCGGGCGCCGCATCGCCGGTGCGGTCGTGCGCGACTGGCCCGGCACCGCCGTACGCGGCATGACCGAGGGCTTCTACGGCACGCCCTGGACCACCCGGCAGCGGCTGGCCCAGCTGGACTTCATGGGGCGGACCAAGCAGAACCGGTATCTCTACGCACCCGGCGACGACCCGTACCGCCAGACGCGCTGGCGCGAGGCGTACCCGCACGCGCAGCGCGCCGCCTTCCGCGTGCTCGCCGAGCGGGCCCGCCGCAACCATGTGACGCTCGCCTGGGCCGTGGCGCCGGGCCAGGCGATGTGCCTGTCGTCGGACAGCGACCTGGGCGCCCTGATCCGCAAGCTGGACGCCATGTGGGCGCTGGGGGTACGCGCCTTCCAGCTCCAGTTCCAGGACGTCAGCTACAGCGAGTGGCACTGCGAACAGGACGCCGCCGCCTTCGGCTCCGGGCCCCGAGCGGCCGCGAAGGCGCACGCGCGCGTGGCGAACGCGATGGCCCGGCACCTCGCGGAGGGCCACCCGCGCTCCGTCCCGCTGTCGCTGATGCCGACCGAGTACTACCAGGACGGGCGGACCGCCTACCGCACGGCGCTGTCGGGCGCCCTCGACGAAGGTGTCGAGGTGGCCTGGACGGGCGTAGGCGTCGTACCCAGGACCATCACAGGGCCCGAACTCACCTCGGCGCGGCGGGCGTTCGGCTCCCGGCATCCGCTCGTCACGATGGACAACTACCCGGTCAACGACTACGCGCAGGACCGCATCTTCCTCGGCCCCTACACCGGTCGCGAACCGGCCGTGGCCACCGGCTCCGCGGCACTTCTCGCCAACGCGATGGCACAGCCCGCGGCCTCCCGCCTGCCGCTGTTCACTGTCGCCGACTACGCCTGGAACCCGCGGAACTACCGGCCGCAGGAGTCCTGGCTGGCCGCGATCGACGACCTCGCCGGCGGCGACGAGAAGACCCGCGAGGCGGTACGCGCGCTGGCCCGGAACAACGCCTCGTCCGTACTCGGCGCCGACGAGTCCACGTATCTGAGGCCGCTCATCGAGGAGTTCTGGCAGGCCCGTACGGTGCAGGACGACGCGCGGAACGAGGCGGCGGCGCGGCGGCTGCGGGCGGCGTTCTCGGTGATGCGGCAGGCCCCGCGGCACCTGTCCGGCACTGCGCTGAACCGCGAAGTGCGGCCCTGGATCGAGCAGTTGGCGCGCTACGGGGCGGCCGGCGAGACGGCCGTCGACATGCTGCGGGCGCAGGCGCGCGGCGACGGCGCGGCGGCCTGGCACGGCGCGCGGGGGCTCGGGCGGCTGAGCGGCGGACAGGAGCTCGCGCGGCTGGGCGGCGGACAGGAGCTCGGGCAGCTTGGCGGCGAGCCGGAGGTCGGGCCGGGGCTGGGCGACGAACCAGGGCTCGGCCGACTGCAGGGCGGGGTGGCCGCGGACCGGGTGACGGTCGGCGGGGGCGTAATCGCCCCGTTCCTGAGGCGCGCCGGGGAGGAGTACGCCAGGTGGTCGGGGCTCGGCCAGGAGCCGGCCGCGACGGAGGACGCCGTGCACGACACCGAGGACGCCAAGGACCCCACGCAGGACTCGGAGGACGCCGAGCGGGACTCGGAGGACGCCGAGCACGACGCGAAGGGGACCGCGCAGGACTCCAGGCAGGACGTGCAGGACGCCGCCGGCAGCCGCACCGTCCGCTTCTCCCGGGTGCGCCCGCTGGCCGCGGTGACCGCGATGACCACCCCCGGCACCCCCGGCACCGTGGAGGCACATATCCCGGACGCGGGCTGGCGCCGCATCGGCGACCTGGCGGACAGCGGCTGGACGGAGCTCTCGCCGAGGGGGCTGCGCGCCGACGCGGTGCGGATCGCCGCACCCGCGGAAAGGGGGGTCGCGCCCGCGAGGCAGCGGGGGCGTGTGGAGCATCTCGTCCCCTGGTTCGCCGACTCCCCCGCCGCCGACGCGAAGCTCACCGACGAGATCGACACGGTGATCGGCGGCGAAACGCAGCGGGTGAGCCTGCGACTGACGCCCCAGCGCCCCGCGGACATCCGGGGGAAGATCACCGTACGGGCACCGCAGGGCGTCGTCGTGCGGGCTCCGCGGGAGACGACACTGCCGCGTGGCACAGCGGTGACCGTGCCGCTGCACGTCACCGTCCCGGACGGCACGCCTTCCGGGACGTACAGGATCCAGGTCACGTTCGGGGACGCGACGCGCACCCTCACCGTGCGTGCCTGCCCGCGCACCGGCGGGCCGGACCTCGCGCAGGGCGCCACCGCGCGCTCGTCGGGCGACGAGACCGAGGAATTCCCGGCGTCGGCTGCGATCGACGGGGACCCGCAAACGCGCTGGTCATCGCCCTCCGAAGACGACGCGTGGTGGCAGCTGGAGCTGGCGCGACCGGTTCGCCTGGGCGCGCTGGTCCTGAACTGGCAGGACGCCTACGCCTCGGCGTACCGCATCCAGGTCTCGTCGGACGGCAGGACCTGGCGCACCGCGGCGACCGTGCGGCACGGCCGTGGCGGCCGCGAGACGGTTCGCATGGACGCACCGGCCACCCGCTTCGTCCGCGTACAGGGCGACAAGCGGGCGACGCGCTTCGGCTACTCGCTGTGGTCGGTGGAGGCATACGCCGTGCGACCGTAGCCGGCCCCGTGCGGGCGTAGCCGCCCGTTCAGGTCTATCCGCCGGCTACAGGCGCGGCCATGTCGAGGCGCGGCCTGTCGAGGCGCACGCCGTGGCGGACATGACCGCCACGGCGCCCGTACCTCACACGGAAGCCGGAAGGGACGACAAAGGCCCGGATCCGTCAGGCAGAGATGCCGTCGATCCGGGCCATCGCGTCCTCCGCGCCGTACGGCTGCAAGTACGGCAGCCAGCGCGGGTCCCTATGGCCGGTCCCGATGATGCGCCACGCGAGTCCCGTGGGCGGGGCGGGCTGGTGTCGCAGCCGCCAGCCGAGCTCCCGCAGGTGCCGGTCGGCCTTGACGTGGTTGCAGCGGCGGCAGGACGCCACCACGTTGTCCCAGACGTGCTTGCCTCCACGGCTGCGCGGGATGACGTGGTCGACGCTGGTTGCGACGCCACCGCAGTACATGCACCGGCCGCCGTCGCGGGCGAAGAGCGCCCGCCGGGTCAGAGGAACGGGCCCCCTGTAGGGGACCCGGACGAACCGCTTGAGCCGGACCACGCTGGGTGCGGGGACAGTGACGGTCGCGCTGTGCATGAAGGCGCCGGACTCCTCGAGGCAGATGGCCTTGTTCTCGAGGACGAGGACGAGCGCGCGGCGGAGCGGTACGACGCCGAGTGGCTCGTACGACGCGTTGAGGACCAGGACGTGCGGCACGGATGCCTCCTTGTACGCCGGCGGCGCGTGGCTCGCGCCGGGACGATCTGTTGTCAGTCTGACCTCATGCCTGGTCGAAGCGCCACCATGTCCGGGTAACGGGATGAGGGAGTTTTCCCCGCACCCCCTGCTCCAGGTGCCGCTCGAACCCGTCGGCCTGTGGTTCGGCCAGCGATTCCGGGGACGGTCCCGCGGAAGTGTGCGGTCGGCCACACTCCTTCCGGGCGGGCGGCCGTGTGCAGTCGGCCACACCGCCAGGGGCGCACGGTCGCCACACCTCCTTCATCCCCTGGTGAGCACAGTCTCTCCCTCGAACATCACAACGATCCACACACGATGCCCCGTTAGTGTGGTGTGTCTGCCCGAGCGGTGCGCACCGTGCGACCGTCGTCCCAGAACGCCCTGCGACCGCTGTCTCCGGACGGCCCGGGCAGGCCGCTACGCCTGGAGGTACCTGCCGTGTTCTTGTCCGTCCTGCCGGCCGCCGGATCCTCGTCGTCGGATCCGAAGAAGGTCACACTCGAGGACGCTCAGGAAAAAGCGACCAACGCCGCGAGCTGGGTCGAGCAGAACTGGTCGACCTGGCTCAGCATCGGCCTTCGCGTCCTGCTGATCCTCGTGATCGCTGCGGTGCTGAGAGTGGTGATCCGGCGTGCGATCACCAAGCTGATCGAGCGCATGAACCGCACCGTGGGGGCCGTGGACGGCACCGCGCTGGGCGGACTGCTGGTCAATGTGGAGCGGCGCCGCCAGCGCTCCCAGGCCATCGGCTCGGTGCTGCGCTCGGTCGCGTCCTTCCTGATCATGGGTACGGCCGCGCTGATGATCCTCGGCATCTTCGAGATCAATCTGGCGCCGCTGCTGGCGTCGGCCGGTGTCGCGGGTGTCGCGATCGGTTTCGGCGCGCGCAACCTGGTCACGGACTTCCTCTCCGGTGTCTTCATGATCCTCGAGGACCAGTACGGCGTCGGGGACACCATCGACGCGGGCGTGGCCTCCGGCGAGGTCATCGAGGTGGGCCTGCGGGTGACGAAGCTGCGCGGCGAGAACGGCGAGATCTGGTACGTCCGCAACGGCGAGGTCAAGCGCATCGGCAACCTCTCGCAGGGCTGGGCCACGGCGGGCATCGACGTGACGGTCCGCCCGACCGAGGACCTGGACCGGGTCAAGACGGTCCTGGCCGAGGTCGGCCAGGACATGGCCAAGGACGAGCCCTGGAACGAGCGGCTCTGGGGCCCCGTGGAGGTCCTCGGCCTCGACAGCGTCATGCTCGACTCGATGGTCGTCCGGGTCTCCGCGAAAACCATGCCGGGCAAGGCCCTGCTCGTCGAGCGCGAACTGCGCTGGCGGATCAAGCGGGCGTTCGACGAGGCGGGCATCCGTATCGTCGGCGGCCTCCCGGCCGAGCCCGAGGGCGAGGGCGCGACGGCCGACCCGACGGCGGGCATGGCGGCCCCATCGGCGTACGCGTCGACGACGTCGCCGCAGTCGGTGGCGGCCTCGCCGATCGCGCCGACGAAGTAGTGGGGCCGGCGCGGCACGCAGGCGCTCTACAAGGAGGCGGTATCCGGGTGTCCCGGGTGCCGCCTCCCGGCGTTGTGGGGCCATGACCTGCCGGAACGGTTCAGCACGCTCGTTCGAGTGACGTCGTGCGACTTTCCGCGTCGTATGCCGACCGGGCGGTCCAAGCTCCCGCTGGGGCACCCAGCCGGGGCGTAGCCTGGCACCAGCGTGACAAGGAGACCCAGCGATGAGCGCCGAACCCCTCATGGAGCCGGTCATGACGCAGGTGGACCCCATCGATCTGCTGATTGCGTTCGAAGAGGCGTCGCCGATCCCGATTCGACCCGAGTACGTCGAGGGGACGGTCATCGTGCCGCCGCAGCCGAACGACAACCACAACGACGGCGCCTTCGAACTGAGCTTCCAGTTTCGCGCAGCCGGAATCCGCCTCGTGGGCATGGGCAACGGCTACCGGGCCGCCCACAAGGACGGCCGCACCATGGCCCTGCTCATCCCGGACTTCTATGTCCGCCGCCGCAGGCCGACCGAACTCGACGAGTCGTACCGCAAGGCCCACAAGGGCTGGTACCCCATCGACATGATCAGTCTGGTCGGCGAGGTCACCTCCACCAACCACGAGACGGACACGGGCCCCAAGCTCCGCACCTACGCGGCCGCCGGCGTTCCCGTCTACGTCCTCGTCCACCGCCGCGACCGCAAGGCCTACTGCTACTCCGACCCGATCTCACCGGCCGACGACTCGACCGAGGCTCACTACGCCACCAAGGTCGAGGTCGACCTGGGACACCCCCTGACGCTGCCCGCCCCGTACCCGACCCTGGACACAGCCCCTTTCCTGGCGGACTGAGGCTCGTTTCGGCCGCTGCCGCCGCATCGACCCAAAGCGCCCAAGCGCCCTACACCGCCGCCACACCGCCCCGCAGGTAACGACTCCGTTTCCTGCGGGGCGGTTTTCTTTTGACGCCTTGACGCCCGATCCGTCCCCGTCCTACCTTCATCGCCAACCGATAGGAAACTTTCCTAACAGTGCTCCGGTCTGGAGATCCATGCATGGACTTCCGGCCACGACCACTGCGAAGCTGGCAGCCGAAAGGCAGGTGGCGACACGTATGGCAGGGACCGGATCCGTATCCACCGGTACGCCGGGCACTCCCCGCGTCCTGCGCGCCATGAACGACCGGGCCGCGCTCGATCTCCTGCTGGAGCACGGGCCGCTGTCGCGGACGAGGATCGGCAAGCTGACCGGTCTGTCGAAGCCGACCGCCTCCCAGCTGCTGGCCCGTCTCGAGGCCGCAGGACTGGTGATCGCCACCGGAACCAGCGAGGGACTGCCGGGGCCCAGCGCACAGCTGTACGCGGTGAATCCCGCCGCCGCCCGGGTCGCCGGGCTCGATGTCACACCCACGGGCATCCGGGCCGCGGTCGCCGACATCACCGGCCGCACCGTCGGCACCTACGAACTGCCGACACCCGGCCGCAGCGCCCAGGGAGCCGTCGAGCGGGTGCTGGAGGCCCTGGACGGGGTCGTCAAGGAGGCCGGCCTACACCGCTCCGACGTTCACCGGCTGGTGATCGGCACACCCGGCGCCTTCGACCCCGCCACCGGCAAACTGCGCTACGCAAAGCCCCTGCCCGGCTGGCACTCCCCCCGGCTGCTCGAGGAGCTGGCCGCCGCGCTCGGCCCCATCCCCTTCGAGGTGGAGAACGACGTCAACCTCGCCGCCGTGGCCGAGCAGCGCATCGGCGAGGCGCGTGGCTGCGAGAACTTCACCCTGCTCTGGGGGGAGAGGGGCTTCGGCGCGGCGGTGGTGATCGGCGGCCGGCTGCACCGGGGCGCCACCGGAGGCGCGGGCGAAGTCGCCTTCCTCCCGCTGACCGGGGCGCCGCTGGTTCGCAACGTCGCCCGCAGCAACGCGGGCGGTTTCGAGGAGCTGGCGGGCCGCCGGGCCATCCTGCGGCTGGCCCGCGACCACGGTCTGACTCCTCCGCCCGGCGGAAGCCTCACGCAGAAGGCCGCGGCGGTGGTCGCGGCAGCGGCACGTACCCCCGAAGCAGGGGAAGCCGTGCTTGCCGAGTACGCCACCCGGCTGGCGACCGGACTCGCCGCGATCGTCGCGGTGGTCGACCCCGAACTGATCGTTCTGGCCGGCGCCGTGATCACCGCCGGAGGGGAGCAGCTGCGCTCCCTGATCCAGTCCGAGCTGGCGGAACTGGCCGTACCCAGACCCGCCATCCGGCTCAGCACGATGCCGGACCATCCCGTGCTGTGCGGAGCCCTGCAGTCCGCCCTCGGGGCCACCCGTGACGAGGTCTTCGACACCACGGATCGCACCCCCTGATCCGCGGGCACGGCCCAGTCCCCCTCACCCCGGCACCCTCAGACGCCCCGTGACCCGGGGCACGCGCACCCTCCCCTCGAACGCCCTTTCCCCCGGACAACCACCGCCGCGCGCACGCCTGTTCACGTAATCAACTCACCTGATCGCCCGCCCGTCCGTGTATCAGCGCACCCTCGCACGGCCCGGTATGCACCACTACATCCCGATACGCTCCCTCTCCTACACCCGTACGGCCCCTACACCCCGCACGCCCAGACACACCTTCCCCTCCCCGATCCGGCCCCTGCTCCCAAGGAGTTCCCCATGCCCAGAATCTCCCGTGTCTGCCTCGCCGGTGCGTTCACCGCGCTGGCCCTGACCGCCACCGCGTGTACCGGTTCCAGCACCTCCGGCGCGACCGACGACGCCGGCAAGCCGTCCACCATCACCTTCTGGCACCCCTGGAGCGCCCCCAACGAGGTCAAGGCGATCGAGGCGAACGTCGCGGCCTTCGAGAAGGCGCACCCCAACATCAAGGTCAAGGTCGTCGGCAACGTCGACGCCGACAAGGTGAACCAGGCGCTGCGCGCCGGCGGGGCCAACGCCCCCGATGTGGTGGCATCCCCCGAGACCAGCAACGTCGGCAAGTTCTGTTCGTCCGGTGTCTTCGCCGATCTCGACCCCTTCCTGGAGAAGTCGAAGATCGACACCGCCAAGACGTTCCCCAAGCCCATGCTGGACTACACCCAGTTCGAGGGGACGCGTTGCGCACTGCCCCTGCTCGGCGACGCGTACGGCCTCTACTACAACAAGACGGCGTTCGAGAAGGCCGGCATCACGTCCCCGCCCAAGACCCTGTCCGAGTTCAAGGCCGACGCGATCAAGCTGACCAAGACCAAGGGCGACAGCTATTCCCAGCTCGGCTGGATGCCGAACTTCCACGGCTACGAGGTCACCGTGCCGCACCTGGCGGCGCAGTGGAGCCCCACGTACTTCGACGCCTCCGGCAAGTCGAACGTCGCCAAGGACCCCGCATTCAAGGAGCTGCTGACCTGGCAGTCGGACATGGTGAAGGCGCTCGGCGGCTACAAGAAGCTGGAGAAGTACCGCTCCACCTTCGGTGACGAGTGGTCAGCGCAGAACCCGCTGCACACCGGCCAGATCGCCATGAACATCGACGGCGAGTGGCGCGGCGGCATGATGGAGGACGCGGGCGTGGACTTCGAGTGGGGCGTCGCGCCGTTCCCCGTGCCGGACGACCAGGCGGACACCTACGGCAAGGGCTTCCTCACCGGCACGGTGATCGGGCTCGCCAGCACCAGCAGCAAGCAGAACGCGGCCTGGGAACTGGTGAAGTACATGACCACCGACACCGACGCGGTCGTCTCCTTCGCCAACGCCATCAACAACATCCCCTCGACCTTCGAGGCGCTGAAGTCCCCCAAGCTCGAGGACGACCAGACGATGCAGGCCTTCGTGAAGATCGCCGAGAACCCGAACAGCAACACCACACCCGCCGCGATCAACGGCAGCGCCTACCAGGACACCCTGCAGAACTTCGCCTACGACTACGAGTCGGGCAAGGAGAAGGACCTGGACGCCGGGCTGGAGAAGACGGCCGAGCAGATCGACACCGACATCGCCCAGGCGAAGTAGGCACGTAGCCCCATGACGATCCTTCACGGCCACTCGGCGGCGCTTCGCTCGAAGCGCCGCCGGGAGGGGATGCGTACGCTGGCGTTCCTCTCCCCGTGGCTCATCGGCTTCAGCGTCTTCTTCGTCTATCCGCTCGTCTCCACCGTCTACTTCTCGCTGATGAAGTACGACGGCTTCCGGCCGCCCACCTGGAACGGCCTCACCAACTGGACGTACGTCTTCACGCAGTACCCCTTCTTCTGGGCCGCGATGCGCAACACCCTGTGGCTCGTCGTGATCATGGTGGCGTGCCGGGTGGCCTTCGGCCTGGGCATCGGACTGCTCATCACCAAGATCAAGACGGGTGCGGGTCTGTTCCGTACGGCCTTCTACCTCCCCTACCTCGCCCCGCCCGTGGCGGCGACCCTGGCCTTCGCCTTTCTGCTCAACCCCGGTACAGGACCGGTCAACCAGGTGCTCGGCGACCTCGGCCTGCCGCAGCCCGGCTGGTTCAACGACCCGTCCTGGTCCAAGCCGGCGCTGACCCTGCTCGCCCTGTGGGGCATCGGCGACCTCATGGTCATCTTCATGGCGGCACTCCTGGACGTACCCAAGGAGCAGTACGAGGCCGCGGAACTCGACGGCGCGGGGCCCTGGAAGCGGTTCCGCTACGTCACGCTGCCGAACATCTCCCCCATCGTGATGTTCGCCGTGGTCACCGGGGTCATCCAGACCATGCAGTACTACACGCAGCCGCTCATCGCCGGTAAGACGGCCAGTGGCGTCATCGGCGCCGGCGCCGGCCAGATCTACGAGCCCGGCTATCCGGGCAAGTCGACGCTGACCCTCCCCCAGCTCGTCTACAACCTGGGCTTCCAGCGCTTCGACACCGGCTCGGCCTGTGTCGTCGCGCTCGTCCTCTTCGCCCTGTCCATGGCGTTCACCGCGCTGCTGATGCGCCGCCGCGGCGGCCTGATCACGGTGGAGGACTGATCCCCCATGACCAACACCGTCACCGCACCGCCCTCCGTGTCCACCACGCGCGGCCCGGCCGACGCGGCCGGCCGCGGATCCGCGGCCCGTACCGCCCGCCGCAAGGCGCTGCTGCACTGGATCGCCGTGCACTCCCTCGGCATCGCCGCCGCGCTGTTCTTCGTGATGCCGTTCGTCTTCATCCTCCTCACCTCGGTGATGGACGACCGGCAGGCACTGACCAGCGCCCTGTGGCCGAGGTCCTGGAACTGGGACAACTACGCACAGGTCTGGAGCGCCCCCGGCTTCCTCACCTGGTGGCGCAACACCCTGCTGTACGCGGGCCTGGGCACGCTCCTCACCGTGGTGTCCAGCCTCCCGGTGGCCTACGCCCTGGCCAAGTTCCGCTTCCGGGGCCGCCGGATCGCGATGATGCTGGTCATCTCCGCGATGATGCTGCCGCCACAGGTCATCATCGTTCCGATGTATCTGTTCTGGGCCAAGCAGATGCATCTGACCGGCACGCTGTGGCCGCTGATCATCCCGATGGCGTTCGGCGACGCCTTCAGCATCTTCCTGCTGCGCCAGTTCCTGCTGACCATCCCCGACGAGTACCTCGACGCGGCCAAGGTCGACGGCTGCGGCGAACTGCGCACCCTGCTGCGCGTCGTGGTGCCGCTGGCCAAGCCAGGCCTCGCCGCCGTCGCCCTCTTCCAGTTCTTCTACTGCTGGAACGACTACTTCGGCCCGCAGATCTACGCCAGCGACAATCCCGCCGCCTGGACGCTCAGTTACGGCCTCGAGTCGTTCAAGGACAACCACCACACCAACTGGAACCTCACGATGGCCGCGACGCTGCTCGTCATGGCACCGGTCATCGCCGTCTTCTTCTTCGCCCAGAAGGCGTTCATCGAAGGCGTGACACTGACAGGAGTCAAAGGGTGAAGCTGGCAGTAGTCGGCGGCGGATCGACGTACACACCGGAACTGATCGACGGTTTCGCCCGGTTGCGGGACACCCTGCCCATCGAGGAGCTCGTGCTCGTCGACCCGGCCGCCGACCGCCTCGAGCTGGTCGGCGGGCTGGCCCGCAGGATCTTCGCCAAGCAGGGGCACGACGGGGCCATCGTCACCACGTCCGACCTGGACGCGGGTGTCGACGGCGCCGACGCGGTGCTGCTCCAGCTACGCGTCGGCGGACAGGCCGCCCGAGAGCAGGACGAGACATGGCCGCTGGAGTGCGGCTGCGTCGGCCAGGAGACGACGGGCGCGGGCGGTCTCGCCAAGGCGCTGCGCACGGTCCCCGTGGTCCTGGACATCGCCGAACGCGTGCGGCGCGCCAACCCGGACGCCTGGATCATCGACTTCACCAACCCGGTGGGGATCGTGACGCGGGCACTCCTCCAGGCCGGTCACAAGGCGGTCGGTCTGTGCAATGTGGCGATCGGTTTCCAGCGGAAGTTCGCCAGGATGCTGAACGTCGCTCCCGGCAATGTGCATCTGGACCATGTGGGCCTCAACCACCTCACCTGGGAAACCGGTGTGCGGCTCGGGGGCCCCGAGGGCGAGAACGTCCTGCCGTGGCTGCTCGCCGAGCACGGCGGCGCCATCGCGGCGGACCTGCGCCTGCCGCGGCAGATCATCGACCGCCTCGGCGTCGTCCCCTCGTACTACCTGCGCTACTTCTACGCGCACGACGAGGTCGTACGAGAGCTCCGTACGAAGCCGTCGCGGGCGGCCGAAGTGGCCGCCATGGAGAAGCAGCTGCTGGAGATGTACGGCGACCCGGCACTCGACGAGAAGCCGGAGCTGCTCGCCAAGCGCGGGGGCGCCTTCTACTCGGAGGCGGCCGTCGACCTGGCCGCTTCGCTGCTCGGCGGAGGAGGCAGCCCGTACCAGGTGGTGAACACGTACAACAACGGGACGCTGCCGTTCATCCCCGACGACGCGGTGATCGAGGTGCAGGCCGCCGTGGGGTCCAAGGGCGCCACACCCCTCGCGGTGCCCCGGCTCGACCCGCTGTACGCCGGTCTGATCGCGAACGTGACGGCATACGAGGACCTGGCGCTCCAGGCCGCGCTGCACGGCGGGCGCGACCGTGTGGTCAGGGCCCTGCTCGCCCACCCCCTGGTCGGCCAGTACGAGTACGCCGAGGCCCTCACCGACCAGCTGGTCGCGCACAACCGGGAGCACCTCGCGTGGGCATGACCGCACCGGAGTCCGGCGTCGGGACCGCCGGGTCCGTTCTCGCCATCGACGCGGGAAACAGCAAGACCGACGTCGCTGTGGTCGCCGCCGACGGCAGAGTCGTCGGAGCGGCCCGCGGCGGCGGGTTCCGGCCACCGAAGGTCGGCGTCGAGACGGCCGTGGACGTCCTCGCCGACGCGGTCGGCCAGGCGTTCGCGCAGGCCGGGACCGACCGGGTCGGGCATGTCTCGGCCTGCCTGGCCAACGCCGATCTGCCGGTGGAGGAGGAGCAGTTGGCGGCCGCGCTGGGACGGCGCGGCTGGGGCGGGAGCGTCGAGGTGCGCAACGACACCTTCGCGGTCCTGCGGGCCGGCATCGCCGAGCCGCGCGGCGTCGCGGTCGTCTGCGGCGCGGGCATCAACTGCGTGGGCATGCGGCCCGACGGGCGCGTGGCGCGCTTCCCCGCGATCGGCCGTATCTCCGGGGACTGGGGCGGGGGCTGGGGGCTGGCCGAGGAGGCGCTGTGGCATGCGGCACGCGCCGAGGACGGACGGGGCGGCCCAACCGCGCTGGCCCGCACCCTGCCCGGCCACTTCGGGCTCGACTCGATGTACGCGCTGATCGAGGCGCTGCACCTCAAGCACATCGCCGTACCGCGGACGCACGAGCTCACCCCCGTGCTGTTCGCCACCGCGGCGGACGGCGACCCCATGGCGCGCTCGATCGTCGACCGCCTCGCGGACGAGGTCGTGACCTGGGCGACGGTCGCTCTCGAACGGCTCGACCTGCTGGACGAGGAGACACCGGTGCTGCTCGGGGGCAGCGTCCTGGCGGCCCGGCATCGCCAGCTGGACGGCCGCATCCGCGAGCTGCTGGCCGAACGCGCACCGAAAGCGGTGCCCCAGGTCGTCGCCGTACGGCCGGTGCTGGGCGCGGCGTTGCTGGGCCTGGACCATGTGGGCGCACCGGAGGAGGTGCACGCGCGCGTGCGGGCGCATTTCGAGAACGGGGGCTGACAGGCGCGTCGAGGGCGCCTCCGCCGGGGCTTCGGGCTCACCACCCGAAAAGGGAACGCGAATCGCTCGCACCTCCTCCGTAGGGTGATGCGCGCGCAGGCGTGACCACCCCTCGTTTCGCGGCTCAGGATTCCCCCGTTGCTGCCCCCGCATCAACTGCAGCGGTGGGAACCCCCATGCGGCGCCCGGTACCGCGGCGGCTGTCCCGGTGCCGGGGCGGGCGCGGCCGGGAACCGAAGACGTCTCGCTCACGTGTTTCAAGGGAGAGGGGGCGGTGCGGGGAGGCTCCGCTGCGCTGCAATCCGAACAAGATCCAGTCAATGCCTGTGCGGATGTCAGTCCCGGCGGCAATACTTGCCGCCGTGCACTTCTTCCCGCGTGCCCTGCGCACCGGGCGGCAGTGACCGACGAATGACCATGGGGGAGGTCAAGTGACATACCCGCCGAACGGAGGGGCGGCGCCGCCGGGTCCGGCCTTGCCCACCATGCCGGCCATCCCGCCGCAGCCGGGGGCCTCACCGGCGCCGGCCGGCCCGACGGGGCCGCTCGCCGCCGTGCCCGCCCGGCGCACCGCGTGGTCGGAGGGCGTCGACCGGCTGCGCACGGCGGCGACGACCGAGCCCGGCCGTCTGCGGATCATCGGTGCCGTACTGGCCCTGCTGGTCGTGGCGTTCGGCGCGGTCGCCACGTGGGAGATGTCCGAGCGCTCGGCCGCTGCCGACGACGTGCTGAACCGCAGCCAGCCCCTGAGCAGGGACGCGGCCGACATCTACCGCTCCCTCGCCGACGCCAACACCGCGGCGTCCAGCGGCTTTCTGGCGGGCGGCCAGGAACCGGCCGAGGTCATCGACCGGTACGAGAGAGACATCAGGACCGCCTCCGAGAAGCTGGCCACGGCGTCCGCGAACTCCGGATCCGACCCGGCATCGGCGGCCGCCATCGCCAAACTGAACAAGCTCCTCCCGGAGTACACGGGCCTCATCGAGCGGGCTCGCGCCAACAACCGCCAGGGCCTGCCGCTGGGCGGCGCCTATCTGCGGTACGCGAACGACAAGATGCAGACGATGCTGGACGCCGCCGAACAGCTCTACAAAGAGGAAAACGAGCGACTCCGCGCGGACTACGACGACGCGACTCCCTATCCCTGGGCGGCGATAGGCATCGGCGTGCTCGCGCTCGCCGCGCTCGCCTGGGCCCAGCGACGCAACTACCACCGCACGAACCGGGTGTTCAACCATGGCCTGGTCGCCGCGACGACCGCCTCCGCGGTGGTCCTGCTCTGGCTCCTCGTCGGCCACACGGTGGCCAGGGCCGGACTCGACGATTCGTACGACCACGGCGTCCGCTCCCTGAACGTGCTGAACGACGCCCGCATCGCCTCCCTCAAGGCGCGGGGCAACGAGAATATGACGCTGGTCAGCCGGGGCGCGGAGACCCGCGAGGTGGGCGATGTGCCCATGGACAAGTTCGACCTCGATTACCAGAGCCAGATGGAGCAGCTCGGCGGCGCCGAGGGCAGCACGGGTCTGCTGGGTACGGCGGCCTCGCTGGCCGACGACGCGGCGGGCAGGGAGCCCGTGACCGAGGCGATCGAGAACGTGAAGGACTGGAAGAACCGGCATAAGAAGGCGCGTGGCGAGGACGACTCCGGCAACTACGAGGGCGCGCTGAAGAAGGTGATCGGGGCCAAGGACCAAGACCCGACGGACGAGTCCTTCGAGAATGTCGACGACGCGCTGGAGAACGCGCTCGAGCACGAGCAGCAGGAGTTCAAGCTGGCGGCGCAGGACGGGCGGAATGCCATGACCGGCCTTCCCGTGGGCGCCGCGGTGCTCGCCGTCCTGGGCGCGGCGGCTGCCGTGCTCGGCATCGGACGCAGGCTTTCGGAGTACCGGTGAATGGGGGCGCCAGGATGCTGAGGGGACGCCTGCGGAGCAGCCTGCGGGGCTGGGGCGGCGTGGCCGCGATGGCGGTGGCCTGCGCCCTGACGGCCGTCTTCGCACTGCTGCTGCCGCTGACCCAGGCGCGTGGGGACGGCAGCACGGGCCAGGGCGGACAGGGCGTGGCCGAGGGCTCCCAGGTGAAGGCCGACGACTGCAACCCCGAGGCCAGCCTGCGGCCGTCGCCCAAGGACGGACCCTACGTCGAGGACATCAAGAAGCGCGGCTATCTGACCGTCGGCGTCGACCAGAACAGCTACCGCTGGGGCTACCGCGACCCGAACAAGTCGGAGAGCAAGCTGGAGGGCTTCGACATCGACCTGGTGAACGCGATCGCCGAGGAGATCCTCGGCCCCGAACCCGACATCCGGTTCCGCGCCATCCCCACCAACCAGCGCATCCCCGCCATCAAGAACGGCGATGTCGACATGGTGGTGCGCACCATGACGATCACCTGCGAGCGTCTCGACGAAGTCGCCTTCTCCACGGCCTATTTCAAGACGGGCCAGCAGGTGCTCGCCCCCAAGAACTCCGATATCTCCGGCTACAACAAGACACTCAAGGACAAGAAGGTCTGTTCGGCAAAGAGCTCCACCGCGGAGGACAAGCTTGAGGAGAACTCGTTCGGTGCCGATACCTCGACCAAGGTGCCGAACCAACTCGACTGCCTGGTAAGGCTCCAGCTCGGTGAGGTCGACGCGGTCGTGACCGACGGTGCCCTGGCCGCAAGCCAGGCCGCGCAGGACCCGACGGTCATGCTCATGGGCGAGCCGTTCACCGAGGAGTACTACGGCGTGGCGATGAAGAAGGAGGCGGAGGACCTGGTCCGGCGCGTCAACCAGGTACTGGTGGACTACCGCAAGGGCGGCTGGCAGGCCTCGTACGAGGACTGGCTGGCCGACGTGCCGGGCATGGCCGACACGGCGGAACCTCCCGCCCCGGAGTACAGCGACTGAGGCGCGAGGGCAACGGCCCTGGTACCACTGGAGAGTTGATCAGCCCCCGAACGCGAGGGCGACGACGACGGAAGCAGAGAGGTGATTGATGGGCGTCGCGGGGCCCCCCGGGCCGGTGATGGACCGGGACGAGGTGGACCGTGCGCTGGCGCGGCTCGGTGCGGAGCACGAGGCCATCGAGACCTCGCTCCTCGCCCTGCAGGACCACGCGGGCCGCAGGCTCCTCGAGGGCGCCCGGCTGACCGGCATCACCCAGTCCCGCTGGACGGACACGGAGCGCGCCATCACCGTCCTGTGGTCGTACTTCGACGCTTACACGGCGGCCCTGCGGGCCGCGCGCGACCTTCGGGCGCGCCGGCGCTGGCCCAGCCGCGAGGACCTGATCGAGCTGACGGAGCTGCTGCGCGGTGAGAGCGTCACCGTGTCCGGCGGCGCCGCGGCCGGGGGCGGCCCCTCTCCGTCGATCACCGGCCCGGCCAGGCTCAGTGAGAGCTACACGCTCCAGGAACTGGTGGAGCGGATGAACGAGCTCTACGCGCAGTCGCTCGACATGGTCGTCGCGGCGGACGCCGTGTGGTCCGCGCTGCCCGCCCGTATCGACCTGCTCTCGGCGGAGCTGCAGCGCACGCGCCAGCTCGCACACTCCGTGGGCGTACGACGGGGCGAGCATCCGGCGGGCGACGACCTGGAGCGGATCACAAGTGCGCTGCTCCAGCTGCGCGAACAGGTGATCTCGGACCCGCTGGCCTTCTGGCAGGCGTCACCGGGCGGCAGTTCTGCGCCCGGCGGCGGCCGGCCGGACACCGCGCGGTACGACCGTGAGGCGCAGGCCCTGGAGGAGGTGCGCCGCGAGATCGACGCGGTGCTCACCGTCCGCCAGGACGCGGAGGCCCGGCTGGTGAAGCTGCGCGACGTGCTCTCGCGCGCGGACCGCACACTCGCCGAGGCACGGTCCGCGCGCGGCGAGGTGCTCGCCAAGATCGCCGCGTCCGAGGTGCCCGCCGTGTCCGGGCCGCCGACAGCGTTGCAGGAGCAGCTGACGAGGGCCGCCGAGTACCGCAGGCACGGCCAGTGGAACCGGCTCTCGCCGCTCCTTGAGTCGCTTGAGCAGAAGGCGGAGGACGAACTGCTGCGCGCCCGTGAGTCGTTGACGGCCGTCACGGCGCCGCTCGCGGTCCGCGCGGAGCTGCGCGGCCGCCTCGACGCGTACAAGGCGAAGATCGCCCGGCTGGGCATGGCGGAGGACCCGCTGCTGGTCGAGCGGTACGACACGGCGCGCCGGATGCTGTGGAGCGCGCCCTGCGATCTGCGTGCGGCGGAAGCGGCGGTGCTGCGCTACCAGCAGGCGGCCGTCGAGGTGGTGGCTCCGCGGGTTCCCGGCCAGGCCGGGCCCGTGGACCGGAGGGGGCCCTCGGGGAGCGACAGAGGTGATGCGGTGTGAGTGAGCAGCAGTGCCAGCGACCTGGTTGCCCGGGTTCGTACGAGGACATGGGCGGCGGCGAACTGTACTGCGACACGTGCGGTCTGGCGCCGGTCGTCTCGCAGAAGGGCATGGTGGGGTCGTCGCCGACGGGCATCACGGGCGGCGGCAGGGGATCGCGGGGATCACGCGGCTCCCAGGGCTCCGGCAGCAGCAGCGTGCGCGGCGGTTCGGGCAGCTCCCGTACGTCCTCCCGCTCGTCGTCGTCGCGCAGGTCGGTGTCGGGGCGGCTGTCCCGGTCCCTGTCCGGCCGCTCGACGTCGCGGTCGGTGTCGGTGCGCAGCTCGGGTTCCGCGGCGGGATCCTCGGGGCGGGGCCGCCTCGGCGCGGGCCTGGTCCAGGTGCCGGACGTGCCCCGCCCGGATCCGCGCGCGATGGTGCTCGACAACCCCGAGGTGCCGGAGCGCAAGCGGTTCTGCTCGCGCTCGGACTGCGGTGCGCCGGTGGGGCGCCCGCGCGGGGACAGGCCCGGACGGACGGAGGGCTTCTGCACCAAGTGCGGCCATCCGTACTCGTTCGTGCCGAAGCTGCGCGCGGGCGACATCGTGCACGGCCAGTACGAGGTCGCGGGCTGCCTGGCGCACGGCGGTCTCGGCTGGATCTATCTCGCCGTGGACCGCGCGGTGTCCGACCGCTGGGTGGTCCTCAAGGGCCTCCTTGACACCGGCGACCAGGACGCGATGGAGGCCGCGATCTCCGAGCGCCGCTTCCTCGCCGAGATCGAGCACGCCAACATCGTCCGCATCTACAACTTCGTCGAGCACCTCGACCAGCGCACCGGCTCCATGGACGGCTACATCGTCATGGAGTACGTGGGCGGCAAGTCCCTCAAGGAGATCGCCAACGGCCGCCGGACGCCTGACGGACGGCGCGATCCGCTGCCGGTCGAGCAGGCCTGCGCGTACGGCATCGAGGCCCTGGAGGCCCTCGGCCATCTGCACAGCCGGAACCTGCTGTACTGCGACTTCAAGGTCGACAACGCCATCCAGACCGAGGACCAGCTCAAGCTCATCGACATGGGCGCGGTCCGCAGGATGGACGACGAAGAGTCGGCGATCTACGGCACCGTGGGCTACCAGGCGCCGGAGGTGGCGGAGGTCGGCCCGTCGGTCGCCTCGGACCTGTACACGGTCGCCCGGACCCTCGCCGTCCTGACCTTCGACTTCCAGGGCTACACGAACGTCTTCGTGGACTCGCTGCCGGACCCCGGCAACATCGAGGTCTTCCGCAAGTACGAGTCGTTCTACCGGCTCCTCGTGCGCGCCACCGACCCGGACCCGGCCCGCCGCTTCGCCTCCGCGCAGGAGATGTCGGAGCAGCTCACCGGCGTACTGCGCGAGGTCGTCGCCCTCCAGACGGGCCGCCCGCGTCCGGCACTGTCCACCCTGTTCGGACCCGAACTGCGGGTGACCGACACGGAGTTGTTCGCCGAGCCGGCCGGGGATGTCTCACGGCTGGGGGCACGGGTGGTGCCCGCGCCTCGGTGGGGGCGGAAGGCAGGCGCCGTGGGTGGCGCGGGTCTGTCCTCAGGCGCGGCCGTCCCCTCGGGCAGCGGGGTCATCGCGATGCCTGGAGGTGGAGCCGCCGGGATCCTGGCCGGCGGCGCGGGCAGCGGAGGCACAGCGACATATGGCGCCGCCACCGCACCCGTGGCCATCGTCAAACCAGTCCAGAGCTCCGCAACGGCTCTCGCCCTGCCTGTCCCCCGCGTCGACCCGAACGACCCCAACGCCGGGTTCCTCGCCGGTCTGATGGCCTCCGCGCCCGCGGAGCTGATCACCGCGCTGCGCGCGGCACCGGCCGGCTCCCCGGAGCTGCGGCTGCGCGAACTGCGGGCCCTGCTGGAGATGGGCGAGCAGGAGCCCGCCTCCCGCGTCCTCGAGGACCTGGAGAGCGACCACCCCGACGACTGGCGCGTCGTCTGGTACCGCGGCATCACCGCGCTGGCCACCGGGGACCACGAGGTCGCGGCGCTGTCGTTCGACGCGGTCTACGACGCGTTCCCCGGCGAGCCCGCACCCAAGCTCGCGCTCGGCCTCTGCGCGGAGATCCTGGGGCAGCTCGACAACGCCGCCGAGTACTACCGCCTCGTATGGACGACCGATCCCAGCTATGTGAGCGCCGCGTTCGGGCTGGCGCGTGTGCAGCTCGCGGCGGGCGACCGGCGCGGCGCCGTGCATACCCTGGAGTCCGTGCCGGAGTCGTCCATCCACTACACCGCCGCGCGGGTCGCGGCGGTGCGGGCGCGGCTGCGGCACGCTGGGGGTACCTCCCAGGCCCCGAAGGCACTGGGGGAGGCCGACCCCCTCCTCGACGATCTGACGGCGGCCGCGGGCCAGGTCGAGGCACTGGGCGCCTTCGGACTGGATGCCGTACGCCGCGAGCAGCTGTCGGCCGAGGTTCTGGGCACGGCCCTGGACTGGGTACTCTCCGGTAGCCAGGGTTCCGGGCAGCTGAACGGCGACCGGACGGCGCTGCTCGGCAGTGAACTGGACGAACGCGGACTGCGTCTCGGTCTCGAGCGTTCGTACCGGACCCTTGCCCGCCTCGCCCAGGGCGGCGAGGAGAGGATTCAACTCGTGGAGCGGGCCAACCGGTTCCGCCCTCGGACGTGGGTGTGATGCGCCACCGTACCGGGGGACGCACCCCCGTCACCCGGACCGCAGCACGAGCAGGACGCGCCCCGTACGCAATGGTGAGGTGAAGTGAGTGACGCCGCAGATGCACCAGCTGGCTGCCGGGGCGACGTGTCCCAGCTGCGAGGAGCCGCTGGAGTCGGGTGACCGGTTCTGCGGTGCGTGCGGGTACGACCTGTCGGCGCTGACCGCGCCGGAGGACCACCCCACGATCGCCATGAACGGCGCGGAACCGGCCCAGTCCCCGGCCCCTTCCGTGGACTGGCCGACCGCCCCCGAGGTGGACAGTTCCGACACCCCCGTGCCGGTACATCTTCCGACCGACCTCCGCGGCATCGAGTCGGGAGGCCGGGCACCCTCCCGTGACGTCCTCCCCCAGGGCCTTCAGGGCATGGGGGGTGCCCCCGTCGACGGAGTACCCGCATCGCCGGAACCATCTGGGCAATCCGGACCGCCTGGATCATCCGCACGGCCGGGACCTGCCGGTGCCGCCTCCGCCGACGGCGACTACACCCTTGCCGCCCCGGACCCCGCAGGGGACGACGACCCCGGTAACGCCCCCACCGATCCACGGACTGTCCCACCGGGCGAGCTGTCGGCGCCCGAGACCGACACGAAGCGGTGCGTCGCCTGCCGCACGGGCCGCGTCGACCAGGACGGCTACTGCGAGCACTGCGGGCACGCCCAGCCGCGCGAGCGCGACCACATGGAGCAGGAGTTGGGCGCGGTCGCCGCGGTCAGCGACCGCGGCCTGCGCCACCACCGCAACGAGGACGCGTTCGCCGTCTCCTCGACCGCCCTGCCCGACGGCTCGCTCGCCGTGGTCGCCGTCGTATGCGACGGCGTATCGTCGGCGACCCGCCCCGACGAGGCGTCACTTGCCGCGTCCCGGGCCGCGAACGAGTCGCTCCTGGAGAGCCTGCCGCGCGGTGCGCACCCGCAGCAGGCCATGCACGAGGCGATCATCGCGGCCTCCGACGCCGTCAACTCACTCGCCGAGGTGCGGACTTCACCGCAGGAGCACGCCCCGCACCACCAGAACGCCCCCGCGTGCACTCTGGTCGGAGCCATCGTCGCGGGCGGCCTGCTGGTCGTCGGCTGGGTCGGCGACAGCCGCGCGTACTGGGTGCCGGCCGACCGCACGGCCCCGGCGGCCCGGCTCACCGAGGACGACTCCTGGGCCGCGCAGATGGTCGCCGCGGGTCTGATGAGCGAGGCGGAGGCCTATGCGGACGAGCGCGCCCACGCCATCACGGGCTGGCTCGGCGCCGATGCGTACGAACTCGAGCCCCACACGGCTTCCTTCAAGCCGGACCGGCCGGGTGTAGTGGTGGTGTGCACGGACGGGCTGTGGAACTACGCGGAAGCGGCGGAGGAGATGGCCGAGGCGATCCCCGCCGACGCCGGCGAACGTCCGCTGCACAGCGCCCAGGTGCTGGTCGGCCATGCGCTCGACGGTGGGGGCCACGACAACGTAACGGTGGCGGTCCTGCCGTTCCCGGCCCCGCCGCAAGGGGCAGGATCGGCCTGAGACAGAGCCCGGCGATTCACTTCACGTACGCATTTCTCGCCCACGTGCCGTGGGAAGTCTCAGGGGGGAGCAGAGTCCATGGCCAACTTCTCGAAGTCCAACGTGCCGCAGTTCTCGGTCGAGGTCTACCAGAACGAGTACCTGCCCGAAGGCGGCCGTGAGGTGAACGCGATCGTCACGGTGAGCTCGACCGGGGGCGGCACGATCGGCTCCGCGACGGCCGCCCCGCACCGCTACTCGGCGGGTCAGGCCCCGGACGCCGCGGTGGCGATCATGGTCGACTGTTCGGGTTCGATGGACTATCCGCCGACGAAGATGCGCAACGCCCGCGACGCCACCGCGGCCGCCATCGACACCCTGCGCGACGGCGTGCACTTCGCGGTGATCGGCGGCACGCATGTGGCCAAGGAGGTCTATCCGGGCGGCGGCCGGCTGGCCGTGGCCGATGCGGCGACCCGTGACCAGGCCAAACAGGCGCTGCGCAGGCTGTCGGCGGGCGGCGGCACCGCGATCGGCACCTGGCTGCGTCTGGCCGACCGCCTGCTGTCCTCCGCGGATGTGGCCATTCGCCACGGAATCCTGCTGACCGACGGCCGCAACGAACACGAGTCCCCGGAGGATCTGAAGGCCGCCCTCGACACCTGCGCGGGCCGCTTCACCTGTGACGCCCGCGGTGTCGGCACGGACTGGGAGGTGAGGGAGGTCACCGGGATCGCCTCCGCGCTGCTCGGCACCGCCGACATCGTCGCCGACCCTGCGGGCCTCGCCGAGGACTTCACGCAGATGATGGAGACGGCGATGGGCAAGGAGATCGCCGACGTCTCGCTGCGCCTGTGGACGCCCATGGGTGCGGAGATCAAGTTCGTGAAGCAGGTCGCGCCCACGGTCGAGGAGTTGACCGACCGCCGCACGGAGGCGGGCCCGCGCGCCGGGGACTATCCGACCGGTTCCTGGGGCGACGAGTCCCGCGACTACCACGTCTGCGTCGAGGTGCCCGCGGCCGGCATCGGCCAGGAGATGCTCGCCGCCCGCGTATCGCTGGTGATCCCTCGGGAGGGAGGCTCTGCGCAGGCGCTGTCCCAGGGTCTCGTGCGGGCGGTGTGGACCGACGACATGGCGGCGTCGACGTCGATCAATGCGCAGGTCGCCCACTACACCGGCCAGGCGGAACTGGCTCAAGTCATCCAACAGGGCCTGGATGCCCGCAAAGCGGGAGATGTCGACGGGGCAACGGCCAAACTGGGACGCGCTGTTCAGCTCGCCAGCGCCTCCGGAAACGCGGATACTGCGAAACTCCTTGCGAAGGTGGTGGACGTGGTCGATGCCGCGACAGGTACTGTGCGACTGAAAGCGAAGGTCGAGGAGGCCGACGAGATGACTCTCGAGACTCGGTCGACGAAGACGGTTCGCGTGAAGAAGTCGTAGGAACTGCCGTAGCTGAAGACGCACATACCGGCAGACCGGCCGACGCGGCCGGAGCGAGAGCGGCCTTGGGGCCGGAGAAGGAGAGGGGGAAGCGCCGACATGCCGACCTGCCCGAACGGACACCAGTCGGGTTCCGACGACTGGTGCGAGGTCTGCGGTCACCGCATGGCCGGTGCCGTGCCCCCGCCCCCTCCGCCGCCCCCGGCCCCCGGGTACGGCTTCCCGCCGCCGGCTCCCGGCGCTCAGCAGGGCCGACCGCCTGGGGCCGCCGCACCCGACGCGGAGCTCTGCCCGCAGTGCCGCACCCCGCGCGAGGGCGGGGCGCCGTTCTGCGAGGAGTGCCGCTGGAACTTCCTGACGAACACGGCGACCTCGTACACCCCTGCCGCCCCGCGCCCGCCGGCCCCCGGCCCGGGTCCGGGTCCGGGTCCGGGTCCCGGCGGGCCCAGCCCGGCGCTGCAGTTCCAGCAGCAGCCGGGTCCCGGTCCTGATCCGTACGAGTACCAGAGCTCCCGTCCCTCGCAGATGAACCGGCCTGCGGAACCGATTCCGCCCTTCGGCGGCGATCCGTCGGCGCAGGTCGCGCCGCCCGGCCCTGGCGGCCCGAGCGGCCCTGGGGGTCCGGGCGGTCCTGGGGGTCCGGGCGGTCCTGGGGGTCCGGGCGGTCCCGGGGGGCCGGGCGGTCCTGGTACCTCGGGTGGTCCCGGTATGCCCGGGGGCCCGGGAGGGGCCGGTGTTCCTCAGGCCTTCCTGCAGCCCGGTCCGCCGCCCCCGCCCGCGTTCCCGCAGGAGACGGGGCAGCCGCAAGGGCCGGCGCCGACTGGGCCCGGCGGACCTGGTGGGCCTGGCGGCCCTGGCGGCCCCTCCTTCGGTGGCGGCGGTGACGACGACTGGATGCTCCCCCCGCCGTCGACCACGGGCGGCGGCGCGGGCGGTCCAGGCGCGCCCTCGTTCCAGCAGCCGCCGGGGCAGACCCAGCCGCCGGCGAGCTACGCGCCTCCGGCGACCTGGACCGCGACCATCGGCCCCGACCGCGCGTACTTCATGGCGATGATGCAGCGCTCGGGACCCGAGGCCACCGGGCTGAACCTGCCCGCGTACTCGCCGGAGCAGCAGCGTCAGCTCGTCGGCAACCAGATCACGATCGGCCGGCGCCGCCACTCCACCGGCGAGACCCCGGACATCGACCTGTCGGTGCCGCCGGAGGACCCCGGCGTCTCGCACCAGCACGCGGTGCTCGTGCAGCAGCCGGACGGCTCCTGGGCGATCGTCGACCAGAACTCCACCAACGGCACCACGGTCAACGGCGCCGAGGAGCCCATCCAGCCCTTCGTCCCCGTACCGCTGCAGGACGGCGACCAGGTGCACGTGGGCGCGTGGACGACGATCACGATCAGGCGGGGTTAACCGGGGAGAGCAGCCGGGGACACCGAGGGCCACGGTCGCGACGCAGACGGCTCCGTAGCCGTCGCGACGCAGACCGCTCCGTAGCGGGAGAGACCGGTCCGTAGCGGGAGAGACCGGTTAAGACGCCGGTTCAGACCGGGATGGGCCAGGCGTACGGGCCTTCGGGGTCGTCCAGCCAGGCCCACTCCTGGTCGCAGCTGACGGTGATCCCGAACCGTTCACGCCCCGGGCGCTCGCGCTGCCACAGGGCGAGCGCCTCCATCGGATCAAGGCTGCCCGCGGACAGCGCCAGCAGAAACTGGAACATCTCGTTGTGCAGAGCCCTGCGCGGCAGCCCGCCCGGCTGCGGCGGCCCGGTCTCCTGCCGGCCGGAGCCGCGCAACGGCACGAAGTACGCGGGCGTGTGCAGGAAGCGTCCCTCGGCATGCCCGGCCTCCTGTACGTCGAGCGCGACCAGCCCCGTCGCTAGCGGCGCGAGGATACGGGCGCCGGGGCGGCACTGGGCGATCCACGGCCGCGGCACCGAGGTCACGGTGCACGTGGCGATGATCCGGTCGAAGGGGGCGCGCTCGGGGCAGCCGCGCGCCCCGTCGCCGGTGACGACCACCGGGTGGTAGCCCGCGGCGGCGAGATGTCTGCGCGCGGACTCCGTGATCTCCGGTTCGAGATCGATCGTCGTGACGTGATCGTCGCCGAGCCGGTGGGCGAGCAGAGCCGCGTTGTCGCCGGTGCCCGCACCGATCTCCAGGACCGAGTCGCCGTCCCGCACCCCCAGCTCGGCCAGCATCTTCGCCATCAGCGACGGCTGGCTGCTGGACGACACCAGCCGGCCGTCCTGCACCCGTGTGGCCAGCGGCCCGTCCTCGTAGGCACCGCGCAGCCAGCGGGCGCGCCGTTTCGGATCAGGGTCCTCGCCCCACAGCCGTTCATAGCCACGTGCGGTTTCGGGCGCCCCCACGAAGTAGTACGGCACGAACAGATGGCGCGGGACCTTCGCGAACGCCCTCCGCCAGACCGGGTCCTCGTCCCACGCCCCGCTCGCCTCGATCTCGCGCACGAGCCGGGCCCGTGCCGCGGCCGCGGCGGCTTCCACGGACGCGGGGTCCTCGTTCATCGGCAGGCTCGGGGCCATACACCCACTGTCCTGCGGCATGGGCGGGGAGGCCAGGCCGTACCCACCGATGGACGCGTCCTCGAGGGCGCGTCCTCAAGGGCGGGGGTGCCGGGTCAGGGCGGGGGTGCCGGGTCCTAAGCCCTCGGTCCTCCGTCGGGGTGTCTGAGACCATGGGATACGTGCTGCAATTCCGGGGGAGAGCCCCGAACCCCCTGCCGACCGGGCCGGGGCCGACGAGAGACCCATTGCGAGGCCAACCGACGTGACCGAGATTCCGCGCGGCACGCTTCAGGAGCAGTCCTTCTACGAGCAGGTCGGCGGCGAGGAGACCTTCCGGCGTCTGGTGCACCGCTTCTACCAGGGCGTCGCCGAGGACCCGATCCTGCGCCCCATGTACCCGGAGGAGGACCTGGGCCCGGCGGAGGAGCGCCTCGCGCTCTTCCTGATGCAGTACTGGGGCGGGCCGACGACGTACGGCGAGCGCCGCGGCCACCCGCGGCTGCGCATGCGCCACGCCCCCTTCACCGTGGACCGGGCCGCGCACGACGCCTGGCTGAAGCACATGCGCGACGCCGTCGACGAACTCGGCCTCTCCGAGGAACACGAGCGCACGCTGTGGAACTACCTCACGTATGCGGCGGCCTCGATGGTGAACACGGCGGGCTGACGGCATCACCGCCGTCTCGTACAACTGACCTGGGGCGCGTGGCGGGGTGAGCGACGCCGTCAGGCACATCGCGACTCGGGTCCGGCTGTGCAGCGTGAGCGCGAGGCACATCGCCACGCTGAGCGGCTGAGCAGCCCGGACGCCAAGGCTCCTCGGGACGGGGAGCCGCGCGGCTCCTCGGACGGGGAGGCGCACGGTACGGGCCCTGCCGCAGAGGCTCAGCGCACGCTGACGTTCAGTGCTCCGAGTCCTGCCCTGCGTACCGCGATCGACCCGTAAGGCGTCCGCAGCCTCAGCCATGCGCCCGACGAGAGCAGCGCCATCTGCTGCGCCACGTCGGGCGCTGCCGCTGACATGGCCGTGGCGGTCGCGGTGGCGCGGACGGGGCGCAGAAATCCCAGTGCCTGTGCGGCGTGGGCGGCCCGCACCGGCAGGTGCGTGTCGCCAAGCGGCCGTGACCATATCTCGCGGCCGATACGGTCGATCTGGGCGCGGGTCCGCTGCCCGGGGGTCAATTCCTCCACGCGGGACCTGAATTCGGCAACCGCCCCGGCCACCGTGGAGCGGATGGCGTCCGGCGCGGGCAGTCCCGGCTCCTGCCGCCAGCCGCCGCGGGGCGGGAGCAGGCCCGCCCAGGGCGGGCCGGTGACCGTCGCGGGCACGGCGGCCGTGCCGGCCTTCTCGTCGATGGATTCGAGGAGTTCACCCGCCGAGACGGTGGCGTCGAGCGGGCCGTCGGGCCCGCCCTCGTACGGCTTCGCGAGCCGCGCCGTACGGATCGCGAGGACCTCGAACGACGGCGGCTGCCCGAAGACCGCGAGCGTGTTCCCTGACGCCTGGAGGCGCACGGCGGCCGCGCGGTCGTAGTGGATCAGCCGGGCCAGGAAGGCGGCCAGGTCCGCCGCCTCCCCGGCATCGGCGAAGTGCAGCGTCGGTGGCGCCGTCATGCGGCGAGCGCCTCCGACTTGTCGCCCTCCGACTTCTCGCCCTCCAGGTACTGCTGCAGGTATGTCTTCTCCTCGGCGGTGATCCGCCGCGGGCGCTGCGCCTCGAGGTTGTAGGGCACGACGACCGTCGACGCCCGCACGTATACCTGGTCCGGGTCCTTGATCTCGTACGCGATGGTGAGCGACGCGGCGTTGATCTTCGTCACCCATGACTCGACGGTCACCGGCTCGTGCCGGTGCACCAGCGGCCGCACGTAGTCGATCTCGTGGCGCGCCACGACGGAGCCGCCCGAGAAGGAAGGACTGCCGTCCCCCGGCGCCAGCCGGAACATGAAGTCGATCCGCGCCTCCTCCAGATAGCGGAGGAAGACCACGTTGTTGACGTGCCCGAAGGCGTCCATGTCCGACCAGCGCAGGGGACAGCTGTAGATGTGACGGGCCACGGGCGCCTCAGCCTCGCGTCAGCTTCTTGTAGGTGGCGCGGTGCGGACGGGCGGCGTCCGGGCCGAGCCGCTCGATCTTGTTCTTCTCGTACGACTCGAAGTTGCCCTCGAACCAGAACCACTTGGAGTTGCCCTCGTAGGCGAGGATGTGCGTCGCCACGCGGTCCAGGAACCACCGGTCGTGGGAGACGACGACCGCGCAGCCCGGGAACTCGAGCAGGGCGTTCTCCAGCGAGGACAGGGTCTCCACGTCGAGGTCGTTGGTCGGCTCGTCGAGGAGCAGCAGGTTGCCGCCCTGCTTGAGGGTCAACGCCAGGTTGAGGCGGTTGCGCTCACCACCGGAGAGGACCCCGGCCGGCTTCTGCTGGTCCGGGCCCTTGAAGCCGAACGCCGACACGTACGCCCGGGACGGCATCTCGACCTGGCCGACGTTGATGTAGTCCAACTCGTCCGAGACGACGGCCCACAGCGTCTTCTTCGGGTCGATGTTGGCGCGGGTCTGGTCGACGTAGGAGATCTTGACCGTGTCGCCGACCTTGATCGAACCGGAGTCCGGCTGCTCGAGGCCCTGGATCATCTTGAACAGCGTGGTCTTGCCGGCGCCGTTCGGGCCGATGACACCGACGATGCCGTTGCGCGGCAGCGAGAAGCTCAGGTCGTCGACGAGGACCTTGTCACCGAAGGCCTTGTTCAGGTTCTCGACCTCGACGACGATGCTGCCCAGACGCGGGCCCGGCGGGATCTGGATCTCCTCGAAGTCCAGCTTCCGCATCTTCTCGGCCTCGGCGGCCATCTCCTCGTAGCGGGCCAGACGCGCCTTGGACTTGGCCTGCCGCCCCTTGGCGTTGGAGCGGACCCACTCGAGCTCTTCCTTCAGACGCTTCGCACGCTTGGCGTCCTTCTGCCCCTCGACCTTCAGACGCGTCTGCTTGGTCTCCAGGTACGTGGAGTAGTTGCCCTCGTACGGGTAGGCGCGGCCGCGGTCCAGCTCAAGGATCCACTCGGCGACGTTGTCCAGGAAGTACCGGTCGTGGGTGATCGCCACGACGGTGCCCGGGTACTTGGCGAGGTGCTGCTCCAGCCAGTTCACCGACTCGGCGTCGAGGTGGTTGGTGGGCTCGTCGAGAAGCAGCAGGTCGGGCTGCTCGAGCAGCAGCTTGCACAGGGCGACGCGGCGCTTCTCACCACCGGAGAGGTTGGTGACCTGCCAGTCGCCGGGCGGGCAGCCCAGCGCGTCCATGGCCTGCTCCAGCTGGGCGTCGAGGTCCCACGCGTTGGCGTGGTCGAGCTCCTCCTGGAGCTTGCCCATCTCGTCCATCAGCGCGTCGGTGTACTCGGTCGCCATCTGCTCGGCGATCTCGTTGAACCGGTCGAGCTTGCCCTTGACCTCGGCGACGCCCTCCTGCACGTTCTCCAGGACGGTCTTGTCCTCGTTCAGCGGCGGCTCCTGCAGCAGGATGCCGACGCTGTAGCCGGGCGCGAGGAACGCGTCACCGTTCGACGGCTGCTCCAGACCGGCCATGATCTTGAGCACGGTCGACTTACCGGCGCCGTTCGGACCGACCACACCGATCTTCGCGCCGGGCAGGAAGTTCAGGTTGACGTCGTCAAGGATCACCTTGTCGCCGTGCGCCTTGCGCGCCTTGCGCATGGTGTAGATGTACTCAGCCAAGAGAAACCGTCCGGCATCTGGTTCTGGGAGTGGGCAGATACACCCATCTTGCCGTACTGCCGTCGCTCGACGGAAACCGGATACGCCGGGGGCGGGTGCCTGATGGTCCCGGCGGCCCTGGCGCAACGGGGACATGCCCAGGCCGCAGAGGCCGCCGGCCCCGGGAAGTCACCCAGGGTCGCGCCGCCCTCACTTCACGTTCGGGCCGCGATTCGCCCCGGTCGACCTCGGTTCACTCCTCGGCCGGACGTCATTCATCGGTCGGGGTCTCCTTCTTCCGCACCAGGAACACCGCCGCGCCGCCGACCACGACCAGGGCCACCGCTATCCCCGCGACGAACGGCGTGGCGTTGGAGCTGCCGGTCTCCGCGAGGTCGCTGCCGCCGGAGGTGCCGCCGACCGACGCCGGGCTGGGCGCGGACGCCACCTGCACCGTGTCATCGCCCGCAGCACTCTCGGTGCGGCAGTCCAGCACGCCCTTGATCCGTTTCTCGAGGCCGTTCGGCCCCTTGATCGTGAAGTCGTACGCCTGGTCCTCCTGCAGCGGTATCGTCACCGTCTGCGACCGGCCGGCCTCAGTGGTGTGCTCGAGGCCCATCAGCTCGAAGGTGAAGGCCTCGTCGCCCTCGTTGCTCACCGTGATGTCCACGCCGCCCTTGGCGCAGTTCTTCTCGGCCGAGAGCGCCGGTATCGCGCCCCTCTTCGCCCAGTTGGCCGCCGCCGTGGCGGAGACCGTGGACTCGCTGGAGCCGGCGAGGATCTGGGTCTGGCTCCGGGTCTCGGAGGCGAAGGCGCGGCCGACCGGCACGGTGGTCGACGCCTGCACCTGCAGTGCGGCCGAGCCGTTGGCAGCGCCCTTGGGGACCTCGAAGTACAGCTCGGTGCCGTCGGACGCCGAGGTGACGGCCTTGCCGTTCTTGTCGACGACCGTCACACCGCTCGTCGCGGAGTCCACCGGCGGGGTCACGGTGACCCGGCCGGCGTTGGTCCGCACAGTGACCGGTCCGAGCCGCTCACCTGGGTGCCCGGAGACGGCTGGCGGATCGAGGGTCAGCGAGCCCTTCGGCTCCGCCAGGTTCCGCGCGCTCTTGTGCAGATAGTCCGCCAGCTTCTCGGCGTCCGGGTCGACCGCTTCCACGTCCGCGTCGTCCGAGTACCGCCAGATCGCCACCTGCGTACCCGCCGCGGCGTCCTTCTCGCTGAGGCTGCTCGCTCCCGCCTTCCTGGCCAGCTCGGCGAGGTTGTTGACCTGCGGGTAGGAGTTCTGAAGGATCCAACGGATCCTGCCCGCATCGGAGTTCTCGCCCAGCGATGTGCCGCTCCAGGACGTCTCCTGGTAGTCGGCGTCCTTCTGTGTGGGGTTCTGGATGTCTATGCAGTACGTCTGCAGAGTGCCGCCGTTGTCGACAGACATCTCGAAGAGGCCCGCCGGGACCTGCTGCTCCTCGCCGCTGTCGCGGATGACGGCCTGGCCGTAGATCTTCAGCCCACTGAGGGTGGCGGTCGCACCACCCTTGTGCTGCGGGACGTCGTCCGCGACGGCCGGGGTCGCCGCGGCTATGGCACCGGCGGCCACGAGCCCCGGCGCAAGGGCCGCGGCGACGAGCCGGACGAGACCTCGCCTGTGGACAGAGAACGCAGAAAACACAGAATTCCCCTTCAGGCGGGACCCGTTGACATGGGGGGTGCGGTCCCACCAGCAGAATCAATGGCCCCGCGGGCCACGCCGGGCATCCTATGAACGCGGCGCAACGTGATCCCCAGTCATGCCGTCGGATAAACCGATCCGACTCGGAATCGTTATCGCCGACACGGCGACTGCCACCGTCGTCGACAAACAGGTGACGCTACGTCACTGATGCTGGCTCCGGCGCGACTTGGACGTCCTCTGTCTCGAAGACCGGCTCGGGCGAGGCCACGGCATCGGCACCCGCGCCGAAAGGCGGCTCGCCCACACTCTCTGCGGGGCCCCGCTCCCCCTGTGCCGCCTCGCTCTGTGTCGCCTGTGCTGCCTGTGCCGACTCGCGCTTCCCTCCGCGGCGGAAGTCCGAGGTCCCGCGCGACATGTCATGGCCGATCGCCAGCGCGTCGATGTCAGCCGACATCCACTGCTGTCCGCCGCGCTCCTCGTTCCGCACCTTCAACCTGCCCTGCACGATGACGGGGTCGCCGACGTTCACGGACGCCATCACATTGGCCCCCAGCAAGCGCCAGGCGCACACCGTGAAAAAGTTGGTGTGCCCGTCGACCCATGTCTCCTTCACGCGGTCGCGGTGGCGTGCGGTCACCGCCAGCCGGAAACGCGCCACCGACCCGGTCGGCAACTCCCGGAACACCGGCGTCGTCGCCACGTTCCCCACCACGGTCACCATCGTCTCGTTCATTCCGAACCCCTCCCTGTCCGACTCCCCCGGCCCACCCGCCGGCCGACGCGGATATGCGGATACGCGCACGGGCCCGTCCCGTACGGCTGCACTCTCGCTGTGCGGCTCCGTCCGCCGGATCCACCGGCGACCGCAGCGATCTCAGAGTGCATCCGCCGGGCCGGGCCCGCTGAGACCTGTGGGCTACCGGCTGGTTGTGGACAACTTCGTCACCCCGCCGGCCCGGCCGACCCCGATCACATCCACGTACTTCTCACGCACTTCCTGGTACCGCAGCAGTTCGGCCCCCACCGGATCGAGCACGTGCGCCTTGCCGCAGGCGGCGGCGGCCTCTCTGAGGCGCCGTTCCGCCTCCGCTCCGTATCGCCGCGCGGGTCCGCGTACCGCAACCCCGCAGGCCCGTTCGACGCAGGGGCCGCCCACGATGCCCGCCGACATGAGCAGCACCGGCACCCCCAGGTTGGGCGAGGTGATCCCGATGACCTGCGCCAGCAGCCACAGTCCGCCGATGACCTGGAGGATGGTCATCGACGCCTGGACCAGCACGGCCAGCGGCCACCAGCCGGGCCGCGGCGGCCGCCCCGCAGGCGGCCCGGCGGTCACCGCAACCTCGTCCAGCGCCTCGGGCAGCCCCTGACCGCCGCGTGCCGCAGCCTCGCGTACCGCCTGTGCCCACGGTGCCGGCAGCCCGTACGCCGCCTTGTCCGCCACCGTGCGTACCGCCTGCTCGACGCGCTGGCGTGCCGCGGCCTCCTCGTCCACCGGCGCCTGAGGACCCGGTCGGGGCCGCAGCGCGAGGGGTGCGTTCCGTGCCTCGTACCACCGCCACAGCCGCAGCCACGGTGTGCCGCACGCCTTGTTGGCGTTGCGGGTCCAGGCCCGTTCCGCGGCCTCTCCGGCGGCCTCGGCGCCCACCGCCTCCGCGAGCCGGACGGCGAACTCCTCTCGTGCCGCCTCACTGAGCCCGGGGCGGCGCTCCGCCGCGTAGAGGGACCGCAGCCGTGCCGCCGCGGCGTCCAGATCCGCGGAGATACGGCGTACGGCGGCGCCCCGTTCCGCGACGAACTGGTCGAGCGCGTCGCGCAGTTCGCCGACACCCTCGCCCGTCAGCGCGGACAACGCGAGCACGGTCGCACCGGGCTCGCCGTACTCCCCGAGCGCGATGCCGTCCTCGTCGAGCAGGCGCCGCAGATCGTCGAGCACCTGTTCGGCGGCGTCGCCGGGCAGCCGGTCCACCTGGTTGAGCACGACGAAGGTGACCTCCGCGTGCCCTGCCAGAGGCCGCAGATACCGCTCGTGCAGCACGGCGTCCCCGTACTTCTCGGGGTCGACGACCCAGATCACCGCGTCGACGAGCGCGAGGATGCGGTCGACCTGTTCGCGGTGGGCGGCGACGGCCGAGTCGTGGTCGGGCAGGTCGATCAGGACGAGGCCGCGCAGCTGCGCCTCCCCGTCCGGGCTCTTCGCGGGCCGGCGGCGCAGCCGCATGGGGATGTCGAGGCGGTCCAGCAGCCCTGCCGCACCGTCCGTCCAGCTGCACGCCACGGGGGCCGCGGTGGTCGGCCTGCGCACCCCGGCCTCGGAGATCGTCACCCCCGCCAGGGCGTTGAACAGCGACGACTTGCCGCTGCCGGTGGCGCCTGCGATGGCGACCACGGTGTGCTCTTCGGACAGTCTGCGCCGGGCGGCGGCCTCGTCCAGGACGCGGCCCGCCTCGGCGAGCGTCTTCCTGTCGAGCCGGGTGCGGGACAGTCCGATGAGCTCGCGCAGTGAGTCGAGCCGGCCCCGTAGCTGCGTGTCGTACAGGGTGCTGCCCGGCGAGGCGTCGGCACCGCTACGGGATTCCGCTCCGCCATGGGCACCTCCACGGCCCTCGTGGGCGCCACCCTCGCCCCCGGCTCCGCCCTCCGTATCGCCGGCGGCTCCGTCATCGCCCGCTTGGGACACACGCCGTGCGATCAACCCGTCGTCCCAGGCACCATCGGTTTCACGGTCCGGCCGCCCACTCCCGCGCGCGTCCTCGCTGCCCTGATCGTCGTCCTCCACGCGCGCGTGCCCGGTGTCGCGACCGGTGGCCCGGGACGATCTGCCGGGGTTCGGTTCACCCTCTGCCCGTGATGTGCCGGACGGGCCCGAACCGCGAGCCTCGCCCGACCCGCCGGTGGGGTCGGAGTGATCCCTGTGGTCAGTGACAGCGGTCACCGCGGTCACCTCTCCTTCTGCATGACGGACAGAGCGGCGATGAGTTCGGCCTGGGGTTCGGGGTGCACTCCGAGGGCGTCGAGGGGGGCCAGGCGCCGTTCGCGCTCGACGCTGAGCACCTTGTCCACGTAGCTGGTGAGCAGGAGCCCGCCGCGGTCGCGCAGCCGGAGCGCCCCATGCGCCCCGATGCGCTCGGCCAGATTCTCGCCCGCCGAGCGGCCCCGGCGTCCGCCCAGCAGTGCGGTGGCGAGCAGAGCGGCGACGGCCTCCGGGTCCGGCGCGACGCCACGCGACGTCCGCCGCATATCCGGTGCGGCATCGAGGCCGCGCACTTCGTCCTCGGCGTACTCCTCGAGGACGCGCCGCCACCGTCGTACCGTCATGCCGATCCGGTGTTCGGCGCTCTCCAGCCCCGGGGCGCGGACCGTCAGCCCTGGAGCGAGGCCGCCCGGTTCGTGCCGCCACGCCTCCTCCACGCGCTCGTCGACCGCGGCCACGGCGTTCAGCAGCAGCGTTCCCAGGCTCTCGACGAGTGCGTCGAGCAGCTCCTCCGGGGTGCAGTCCAGCGGGTAGGCCCGCCAGCGCTTGAGAGCGTCACCCGCGAGCACGGCCCCGGCCTGCAAACGGCCCCGCACGCGCGCGTGCTCTTCTTCGTACGCCTCGTCGACAGCAGCCGTGAGCCGCAGCGCTGCCGCGTGCTGTGCGGCGACGGCGCCGGCCAGCTCGGGCATCCGCGCCCCCAGCGAGTTCATGACACCGTTGGCGGTACGGACGATCGCCTGGCGGCGGGCTCCCATGTCGTGCGCGCGGTGCACGAGCCAGGTGCGCAGCGGTGCCACGGCGGTGCTGGGCAGCAGCCCGCCGCCCCCGGCGGACTCGGGCAGCTCGGGCACGGTGAAACGGGGCGCATCGCCGAGTCCCGCCTTCGTGAGCAGCGCCGCGTACTGCCGGGACACCTCCGTGACGACCTGGTGCGGCACCCGGTCGAGCACGGTGACGAGCGTCACGTTGTGCTCCTTGGCGGTACGCAGCAGATGCCACGGCACGGCGTCTGCGTACCGGGCGGCGGTGGTGACCATGACCCACACGTCGGCGGCGCAGATCAGCTCGGCTGCGAGGAGCCGGTTCTCGGCCACGAGGGAGTCGACGTCGGGCGCGTCGAGGAGCGCGAGGCCGGGCGGCAGCGTGTCGGTGGTCTCGATCCGCAGCGCCCGCCCCCCGGGCCTGGCGAGCGGCCGTCTGCCCCTCCAGGTCTCCTGCTTGGTCGCCCGTACGCGCGCGAGCTGCGGCAGTACCCGCTTCCCGCTGAACCAGTGCTGGTCGTCCGGATGGCACACGAGCACCGGCGTACGCGTCGTCGGCCGCAGCACCCCGGCCTCGGTGACCTGGCGCCCCACGAGGGAGTTGACGAGGGTCGACTTCCCGGCCCCGGTGGATCCACCGATCACCGCGAGCAGCGGCGCTTCGGGTTCCTTCAGACGGGGCACCAGGTAGTCGTCGAGTTGCAGCAGCAGTTCCTCCCGGTTGGCACGCGCGCGTGCCGCCCCCGCCACGGGCAGCGGAAAGCGCGTGGCGGCGACACGGTCGCGCAGGACAGAGAGTGCGTCGAGCAGCTGAGGCCGTACGTCGAAGGTCACCACATGCGAAGAATGCCCAATTTTGGAGCCTTTCTGAAGCATATGGGTGCTTCTGCGCGCCGATCAGACCTCCGGGACGGAAGGGGTAAGTGGGGCGCAGGCATAACGAGTGCACAACACCCGGGGCGCGAGAGGCCAAAAGCGATGCAGGATTCGTACCTGCCTGCGATTATCGGGACCGCTTCACTGAACCTCCACATCGAACCGCGGAGGAGAAGCAGGAGAGTCAAGGATCCAGGAGCCCTATCCTTGTCCCCGGCAAGGCCACGGTTCAGCCCCACCCGGGGCCCCGGGCCACCGGCCACCACCCGGCCCCCGTAGCTCAGTGGATAGAGCAGGCGCCTTCTAAGCGCTTGGCCGCAGGTTCGAGTCCTGCCGGGGGCGCTCCGCTTTTTGGGACGCCGAACGCGCAGTCCACCCCTCCCTGGGCACGACCCCGGACCGGCCCAGGCCCTCGCAACGCTGAGAACCCGTTCGGCGGGCGCCTCAACGAGACCTCTCCAGCCGCCGACGCGTGCCTCTGAAGGCGAGCGACACCTCGCGGAGACCTCCGGGCGACCGGCACGGCGGCATGCGAGCCCCGCACACATACGCACTCGCCTGGCCGGCGCGTTCATCGGCCGATGCCGGCTTCAGCTCGCGTCAGGCGGCGATCAGCCCTGAGCACACTCTGTTTGCCGTCGTATACGCAGGTGATCGATGGGGCTGTGGTGATTGTGTGTGTCTGCGGTAGGCTGCCCGCCACTCCACACCCGAGGGCCGCGCTAGCGGGCACGGTCAACCCGGCCCTGCTCTGTGCGGGATCAGTCGAGTGCCGGCTTGGCGCACATACCGTCCGGTCCGACGCTTCAGCGCCTCACCGAGATCCGGTGAGACGGCCGCCCCTGGATGGTCCCCGCATCCAGGTGTCGGTCATGGGGCGGCGATCACCGAACGTACGAGCCGCCGCGACTGGTCCGGTGCGGCGCCCGTCCTCTGGCGCGGGGGGCTCTGCACGGCCTCGCATCAAAACTCCCCGAACTCCTCGAACACGCACGTTCCGCAGACTGCCTCTCACTTTGTAAGGAACGAACAGCATGCGCGCCCGCACTCCGCTCGCAGCGGCCATAGCCGCGTCGGTTCTCTCCCTCGCTCTCACCGCCTGCGGCCAGGACGGCGACGCATCCAGCAGCGAGGGCGCGACCGTCGGCATAGCGATGCCGACGAAGGTGTCCCAGCGCTGGATAGACGACGGCAACAACATGGTCGACGAGCTCAAGCAGTACGGCTACGAGAGCACGTTGAAGTACGCCGACAACGACCCGAAGACCCAGGTCGCACAGGTGGAGAAGATGATCTCCCAGGGCGTGGACGCACTCGTGATCGCCGCGGTCGACGGGCATTCGCTCACGGACGTCCTGCAGAAGGCCGCCGCCGCCGACATCGCCGTGATCGCCTACGACCGGCTGATCCTGGACAGCCCCGACGTCGACTACTACGCCTCCTTCGACAACGCACAGGTCGGCGAGCTCCAGGCGACGTACATCACCGAACATCTCGGACTGGTCAACGGCACCGCGAAGGGCCCCCTCACCATCGAGCTGTTCGCCGGCTCCCCCGACGACAACAACGCCCGCTTCTTCTGGGACGGCGCGATGGAGGTACTGAAGCCCTACATCGCCGACAAGGAACTCGTTGTGAAGTCGGGCGAGACCGAGTACGAGAAGGCCACCACCCTCCGCTGGGACGGCGCCACCGCGCAGAAACGTATGACCAAGCTGCTCCGCTCGTACACCGACGACCGCGTGGACGCCGTCCTCTCGCCGTACGACGGCATGTCCATCGGCATCATCAACGCGCTGAAGAAGCAGGGTTACGGCACCGCCGCGAAGCCTCTGCCCGTCGTCACGGGTCAGGACGCCGAGACCCCCTCGGTGAAGTCGATCATTGAGGGGGAGCAGTCCCAGACCGTCTACAAGGACACCCGCGACCTCGCCCTGGTCGCGTCGAGCATGCTCAATGCGGTACTCCACCACCGCAAGCCGATGATCAACGACACCACGTCGTACGACAACGGGAAGAAGGTCATCCCGGCGTACCTGATCAAGCCGGTGAGCGTCGACAAGGACAACTACAAGGACGTCCTCATCGATTCGGGCTACATCGACGCGAAGGACCTCAAGTGACCGACGGCATGCTCCCCTCCGGCGGAGCATGCGCCGGGTGCCCGCGGAAGATCCGGCGGGCACCCGTGGCTCGGACGGCTTGACCTCGACTGACCGTGGTTCAGGCGCGTTTGACGAACCGTGGATCAGACGCGCGCGACCGATCGTGAATCAGACGCGCTCGACGGACCCTGGCTCAGGCGCGCTTGACCGAGTCGAGGTGGGCGAACGCGACCACGTTGTCCTCGTAGTCCTGGGCCACCCTGTCGTAGGCGCCGCCGCAGGTGATGAGGCGCAGTTCCGGGGACGAACTGTGGGCGTAGACCCGGTCGTCGGGGAACTCCGCCTTGCTGAAGGTCTCGACGGAGTCGACCTCGAAGTGCGCGACGCTGCCGTCCGCACGCGTGATGTCGATCCTGTTTCCGGGCTGGAGCTCGCTGAGCTCCACGAACACCGCAGGGCCCGTCTTGGTGTCGACGTGGCCCACGACGATCGATGTGCCCCGTTCACCGGGCGACGCACCGTCCTTGAACCAGCCGACGAGATTCTTGTTGTCCACGGGCGGCGCGTTGAGCCGCCCGGAGGCGCCGAGGGACAACGCGGTGAACGGCGCGTCGACGGAGATCGCCGGGATCGAGATCCGCTTGGGCGCCGAGCGGGTCAGTACGGGGCCGGTGGGAGAGGGAGACGGTCTCGGCGTGCTGGACGCGCTGGGCTTGGCGGAGGGAGCCGAGGCGACCACCGATGGCCGGGCCTGCGGCTTGAGATCCGCGGGCGGCTCCAGGGAGTTGTGAATGAGCAGAGCGCCCAGCACCACTGCTGCTACGGGCCACAGCATGGCGCGGACGACGGTACGGGACGCGGGCGCGGTCCGGGGCTTGTCCGGCTCGGGCGACTGCGGGGCGGCCATGGAAGGGTGCCTTTCATGAACGGGCGGCGGTGAGGCGAGAGCGGCGGGGTGATCCGGTCAAAAGCCGCGGCCGCGGCCGCCCTCCGAGGGCGACCGCGACAGCACAGCGACTGGCGAGGGGTACCTGATCAGGCCTACGCAACACCCGAGGCGTTGCGACGCCGCAGGATGTACGTGCCGGCGCCGATGCCGGCGAGCAGCAGCGCGGAACCCGCGGCGATGCTGCTTCCGGACTGTGCGAGACCACCACCACCGGCGTGGACGCCGCCCTTGGGCTTGCCGTAGTGGTCCTTCTTGTCGTAGTCGTGCTCCTTCTTGCCGTAGCTGTCCTTCTTGTCGTAGTCGTCGTCCTTCTTCTTGTCGTAGTAGTCGTCGTCGCCGGCCGGGGTCAGCGACAGCGCACCACCACCGGCGTGGACGCCGCCCTTGGGCTTGTCGTAGTCCTTCTTGTCGTAGTCCTTGTCCTTGCCGTAGTCCTTCTTGTCGTAGTCGTCCTTCTTGTCGTCGTCCTTGCCGTAGTCGTCCTTCTTGTCGTCGTCCTTGTCGTAGTCGTCCTTCTTCTCGTCGTCCTTCTTCTCGTCGTCCTTCTTGTCGTACTCGTCGTCGCCGCCGCGGGTCAGGGCCAGGGCACCACCGCCGGCGTGGACGCCACCCTTGGGCTTGTCGTAGTCCTTCTTGTCGTAGTCCTTCTTGTAGTCGTCTTCCTTCTTGCCGTAGTCGTCCTTCTTGTAGTCGTCGTCCTTCTTGTCGTAGTCGTCCTTCTTGTCGTCGTCCTTGCTGTAGTCGTCCTTCTTGTCGTAGTCGTCCTTCTTCTCGTCGTCCTTCTTGTCGTAGTCGTCGTCACCGGCCCGGGTCAGGGCCAGGGCACCACCACCGGCGTGGACGCCACCCTTGGGCTTGTCGTAGTCCTTCTTGTCGTAGTCCTTCTTGTAGTCGTCTTCCTTCTTGCCGTAGTCGTCCTTCTTGTAGTCGTCGTCCTTCTTGTCGTCCTTGCTGTAGTCGTCCTTCTTGTCGTAGTCGTCCTTCTTGTCGTCGTCCTTCTTGTCGTAGTCGTCGTCGCCGTACGAGGAGGCGGTGTGCGACGTCCAGAGCTCGGCCACGGTGACGGCATTCGCGGCGGGAGCGGCGATCGCGAGGGCCGCGGTGACGGCGGCCGAGGCGAACAGGGTGCGGGTAATTCGCATGGGGAGGAATTCCTTTCGCCACGACTGCGACGGCCGACCCGGCGCCGGCTCTTCGGATCGCAGTAGCGACGTGATCACCCTCAGCGGGATTGCGGCTCCGCACCACCGGAGAACGCCGCATTTGAGCTACTAAGTGGGCCCATCGAGTGGTTGAGGCGGAATTATTACCCGCTTGGCAGCACACAGCGGCCCCTGATGCGTCATCACTATGGGGTAAAGGGTCACGTGCCGCCGTCCGGGCCTGACGGGCGGTCCGCTGTCCCCCGTCCGGTCGAGCGTGCCGGTCTCCCGGCCACTCTGACCCCCTGTCAGCCCTCTCCCGCGCCTCCCCCGGACCGCCTCCCAGGGCCGCCTCGCCCGGCCGGGTTCCGCCGAGCCCTACGGCACGTGCGCCTGAGGCGGTCGCCACTCGAGGAGCAGGATCGTCGCGTCGTCGCGCAGGCGGTTGCTCTGGGCGTCCAGGATCGCGTGGATGAGGTGACGCAGGGTTTCCGGGGCCGGTTCGCCTGCCGCGGTGGCGCGGATGATGGAGTCGGCGAAGCGGTCGAGGCCGAATTCCGCTCCGGCCTGGGTGCGAGCCTCGGTGATGCCGTCGGTGTAGAGCAGGACGCGGTCGCCGGGCTCCAGGTCGATCTCGTACACGTTGCGGGGCGCGTCGAGGAAGGCGGTGGTCAGCCCCATGGGCGGATCGGCCGGGCGTTCCAGGGCTCCGCGCACCAGGCGCTCGTTGCGAATGAGCAGGGGCTGCGGATGCCCGCAGTTGCACCAGCGCAGGGCGCCGCTCATGAGGTCGAGCTGGGTGAGGACGCCCGTGCAGAACTGGTCGGGAAACCACTCGGCGAGTGTCCGGTCGACCGTTTCCACCAGCTCGGGCAGATCGGCACCCGTCCGCCGGCCGTTGCGGCAGGCCGCCAGCGTGACGGCCGTGGTCAGGCCCGACGCCATGTTGTGGCCCATGGCGTCCAGAATCGTGGCGTGCAGCGTCGTCTCGGTGAGCGCGTGGTCGAAGGCGTCCCCGCCGATCTCGTAGGCCGGCTCGAGCACCGCGGTCGAGATGGCGTGGAGGTTGCCTATGGTGCGGGGCGGCATCACGGCCCTCAGCAGCTCGGCCGGCAGCTGCATGGGCTCGGTGCGGGTCCGCTGTACGAAGGTGTCCAGGTACGCCCGCCGGGAGGTGATCATCATCGCGACGAGGGCGGCGAGGGCCCGGCAGTGCCGCAGGCGCTCCGCGTCCAGGGACATGGTCTGCGCCGCGATGACCCCGAGCCGCTCGGCGCCGTCGATCAGCGGCAGCCACACGGTCATCCCACCCGTCGGGGACTCCTCCACGCGCAGCGAGAGTGTGCGGTAGGACCAGCCCCCCAGCGATGCGTCGACGGGAAGCGTCGGCGACACGTCCGTCAGGGATATCAGGTGCCGCTGCTGCACGTCGGCGAGATAGACCACCACCTGGTTCAGGCCTAGGGCCGTGGCGCACCGGGTCACGGCCGTGGACAGGTCCAGGGCCGCGTTCCGGGGATCGGCGAGGAAGTCCTCCAGAAGCCTCTCCCCGGCCTCTTGTGCCGGCACATCGTCTCCCATGTCTTCCACCAGCGGGTATGCCGCACGGACCCTCCGTCGAGGCCCGCGACACCAGCAGTCTCACACCGGGGCCGTACTTCCGCTCGGTGACCGGGCGAGGCCCGGCGGAGGGCCCGGCGGGGCCTGGCGGAGGGCCCGGCGGGGCCCGGCAGGGGCGCGGCGGGGACCGGCGGGACCTTGATGCGGGGGCTGAGCCGACCCGTCCTTCGGCTCGTCCGTCAGCTGTCGAAATCGACGGTCAGCGTCTCGGAGACCGGGAAGGACTGGCAGGTCAGGACGTACCCGGCGTCGACCTCGCCGGGTTCGAGGGCGAAGTTGCGGCGCATGTCGGCCTTGCCGTCGGTCACCAGGGCGCGGCAGGTGCCGCAGACCCCGCCCTTGCAGGCGAAAGGCAGGTCGGGGCGGGTGCGCTGCGCGCCCTCCAGGATGGTCTGCTCCCGGGAGAGCGCGGTCGTGGTGGAGCGCCCGTCGAGGGTGACGGTCACCTGGCTGACGGGCCCCTCGAGCGCCGCGTCCTCGTGGCGCACCGGCTGCACGGGCTCGTCGTCGGCGTAGAACAGCTCCTGATGGACGCGGTCATCGGGGACTCCAAGACCGGCGAGGACCCGCTGGGCGTCCTTGACCATGCCGTGCGGGCCGCACAGCCACCAGTGGTCGGTGCCGTCGATGTCGACGAGGGCGTCGACAAGCGTGGCGAGACGGTCGGCGTCGAGGCGTCCGGAAAGGACGTCCGCCTCGCGGGGCTCGCGGGACAGCACGTGGGCGAGCTGGAACCGGGCCGGATACAGGTCCTTCAGGTCGGCGAGCTCGTCGGCGAACATCACGGTGTCGGTGCGCCGGTTTCCGTAGAAGAGCGTGACCTGCGAAGTGTCGTCGGCGGCGAGGACCGACTCGGCGATGGAGAGCATGGGGGTGATGCCGGATCCGGCCGCGATCAGGACGTGGTGGCCCGACCGGGTCAGGTCGGGGGTGAAGGCGCCGGTCGGTCCCATCACCTCGACCGTGTCGCCGGGCCGTACGCCGGTCACGAGCCAGGACGAGAACAGCCCGCCCGGAACGACCCGTACGCCGATGCGGGGCGACGATCCGGCCGGTGAGCAGATCGAGTACGAGCGGCGCTCGTCCCGGCCGTCGACCTCCCGCCGCAGCGTCAGGGCCTGCCCGGGAGCGAAGGCGAACTCCTCGGCGAGATCCGCGGGAATGTCGAAACCGACGGCGGCTGCGTCCTCGCACAGCGGCTGAACGGCGGCGACCCGCAGGCGGTGGAAGGCCGGGCGGCGACGGGAACGCGCGGGCGACGCCTGCGGGGCGGCCGGGGCCGGGGGCGGCGTCGGGGCCGACGCCTCGGCCGACGACGGTGCCCGGGTCGGGGCCGCCACATCGTCCGTCAGATCTCCTTGACGCACGTCCATCAGATCTCCTTGACGTACTCGAACGGCTCCAGGCAGGAGCGGCAGCGCCACAGGGCCTTGCAGGAGGTGGCGGCGAAACGGGAGGTCTCCTCGGTGTCCACCGAGCCGCAACGCGGGCACGCGACCGAGCGGCGGATGGCCGACAGTTCGAGCGGCACGGGGCCGGTGGTGCGGCGGGGCGCGGCGTCGGGGGGCGCGATCCCGTGTTCGGCGAGCTTGCGGCGGCCCGCGGGGGTGATCCAGTCGCTGGTCCACGGAGGGTCGAGGACGGTACGGATCTCGACCCGGTCGAATCCTGCATCCCGCAGCCGCGCGGCCACGTCGGCGCGCATCTCGGCCATCGCCGGGCAGCCGGAGTAGGTGGGCGTGAGGCCGGCGACCACGGTGCCGTCGGCGATGATCTCCACGCCGCGCAGTACGCCCAGGTCGGCGAGGGTGAGCATGGGCAGCTCGGGATCGGGCACCTGCTCGGCGATGCGCCGGGCCCGCCGCGCGTCGGCCGATGCGAGCGCGGTCACCGTGTCGCCTCCGGTGGTCACCATGTCGCCTCCGGGTGGGCGCGGGCCACGCTCTGGAGCTCGGCCAGCAGCGGGGCAAGGTGTTCGGTGTGGTCGCCGTCGCGGCCGGCGCCGGGCAGGGGGTATCCCCTGCTCGAGGAGCTTGGGGAGGGCTTCCACGCGGGCATGGGCAGTCCGGCCGCCTCGGTGACCTGGCGCAGGACCGCGACGACCTCGTCCCGCACGTCGTACGCCGTGAACAACTCACCGATGTAAGGGCCGACCTGCTCCAGGGCCGTACGCATCCGCCGGTGCGACTCCTCGGTGCCGTCGCCCAGGCGCACCGCCCACTCGGCCGCGTACTGCCGGTGGTACGCCAGTTCCTTGACGCCCTTGGCCGCGATCGCCGCAAGTACGGGGTCGGGCGAGGCCGTGAGCTGCTCGAAGAGCGCGAGCCGCCAGCTGGAGAGCACCAGCAGCCGGGTGATGGAGAACGCGAAGTCGCCGCCCGGGAGTTCGGCGAGGCGGACGTTGCGGAAGTCGCCGGGATCGCGGAAGTAGGCGTACGCGTCTTCTCCCCGCCCGGTGCCGTCGACCTGCCCGCAGCGCCCGTACAGCAGGCGGGCCTGGCCGAGCAGGTCGAGCCCGATGTTGGCCAGCGCCACCTCCTCCTCCAGCTCCGGGGCGCGGGTGCACCACTCGGCCAGCCGCTGCGCGCTGACCAGTGCGTCGTCGCCCAGGGCCAGGCAGCACGCGGCCAGCTCACCGGCGTCGAGCCCTTCGGGCACGGCGCTGTCCACGCCGTGCAGCGGGTCCTCGAAACCGGTGCCGTACGCCCAGCGGGCGTCGTCCTCGTGTCCCTCGGCGAGGGTCATGTAGACGTGATCGTCACTCATGCCCTGCTCCTCAGATGTGCGGGACGTCGTCGGGGATGTCGTAGAAGGTCGGGTGGCGGTAGACCTTGTCGGCGCTCGGCGCGAAAAACGGGTCCTTCTCGTCGCGTGTGGACGCGGCGATGTGGTCCGAGCGCACCACCCAGATCGAGACGCCCTCGTTGCGCCGCGTGTACAGGTCGCGGGCGTGGGTGAGGGCCATCCGGTCGTCGGCGGCGTGCAGCGAGCCGACGTGCACATGGTTCAGGCCCCGCTTGCCCCGTACGAACACCTCGTAGAGGGGCCACTCGTCCTTGACGCCTTCGGTGCTGCTCATGCCGCCGCCCCTTCCCTCGCTCGCCTGCTCTGCTTGGCCGCGTACGCGCTCGCCGCCTCCCGCACCCAGGCGCCCTCCTCGTGGGCGGACCTGCGCCGCTCCATCCGCTGGGCGTTACAGGGCCCGTCGCCCTTGATCACCCGTTGCAGCTCCGACCAGTCCGGCGTGCCGAAGTCGTGGTGGCCGCGCTCGGCGTTCCACCGCAGCTCGGGATCGGGCAGCGTCACGCCGAGCTTCTCGGCCTGCGGGACGGTCATGTCGACGAAGCGCTGGCGCAGCTCGTCGTTGCTGTGCCGCTTGATCTTCCAGGCCATGGACTGCGCCGAGTTCGGCGAGGCGTCGTCGGGCGGGCCGAACATCATCAGCGACGGCCACCACCAGCGGTCCACCGCGTCCTGGACCATCTCCCGCTGGGCGTCGGTGCCGCGCATCATCGTCATCAGCAGCTCGTAACCCTGCCGCTGATGAAACGACTCTTCCTTGCAGATCCGCACCATCGCGCGCGCGTACGGCCCGTACGAACTCCTGCACAGCGGCACCTGGTTGCAGATCGCCGCGCCGTCCACGAACCAGCCGATCACGCCGACGTCGGCGAAGCTCAGCGTCGGGTAGTTGAAGATCGAGGAGTACTTCTGCCGGCCCTCGATCAGCCGCTGCGTGAGGTCCGCGCGGTCGGCGCCCAGCGTCTCCGCCGCCGAGTACAGGTACAGGCCGTGCCCGGCCTCGTCCTGGACCTTCGCGAACAGGATCGCCTTACGGCGCAGCGACGGCGCCCTGGTGATCCACTCGCCCTCGGGCTGCATACCGATGATCTCCGAGTGGGCATGCTGCGCGATCTGCCGGATCAGCGTCTTGCGGTAGCCGTCGGGCATCCAGTCCCGCGGCTCGATCCGCTGATCCCTCGCGATCGTCGCGTCGAAGTGCTGGTCGAGGTCCTGCTCATCGTGCCCGTCCAGGCGCGGGTCGGTGGAGCCCGCGGCGGACGAGGCGGAGTCTGTCGTGGTCATCGACACCCGCTTCCCCAACCGACCGTTCGTTCGGTCCATGTGACCAGTGTGCCGAGTTTTCTCTCGCCAGACAAGCCCGGACGGACATCCCGCCGCTCCACCGGCCCCCGCGCGGACACACGGGCGCGCGAGACCGTCCTGCGCACCAGGTGTTCGCCCTCTCCTCGTGGGCTCATACGGAGGACGGTGGCGGTTGCGTCCTGCGCGGGCCGCGACGACTGGAGCCAGGGCAGCGCTACCGGCTCACGGTGAGCGACCGACAGCCGTGCGGCAAGGACCCCGACCGCCACCACAGCGACCTCCGCCACGCTACCCGCTGACCTCACGTCAGGTTTCACGCAAGCTCCGCAACTCCCCCATGCACTCCCCCAACACCCAGACCTCCGTGCGCGTTTGATGCTGACTTGTGCATGCCATGAACACCTTGGGTGCCCATCGGGTGTCTCGGCGCGCTCTGTACTGCGCCGTCGCAACCGACCCCACATGAAGCCCAACCCCCACATGAGCGCGACCCGGTCAACGAAAGGTCTGGTGCCCTATGAGAGCAACCACCCGCCGGCTCGGAGCCCTTCTGCCCGCAGCCGTGCTGCTCGCAGCCGGATTGCAGTTCACCGCCTCTCCCGCCCACAGCGCGCCGCTGGCCGACCTGCGTCTCGCTCCCGAGGCGACGGCCGTTCCCGACAGCTGGATCGTCGTCCTCAAGGACGGCTCCACCACGAAGGCGGCGACGCCCACCACGGCCAGGAGCCTCGCCACGAAGTACGACGGCGCCCTTGACCGCGTCTACAGCAGCGCCCTCAAGGGATTCTCCGCCGAGCTGACGAAGAGCGAGGCGGCCGAACTCGCGCGGGACCCCAAGGTCGCGTACGTCCAGCAGAACCAGGTCCTGCGCATCAACGACACCCAGTCCGACGCGACGTGGGGCATCGACCGCATCGACCAGCGGGATCTTCCGCTGAGCAAGACCTACACGTACAACACGACCGCGTCGAACGTCACCGCGTACATCATCGACACCGGGATCCGCACCTCGCACAGCGAGTTCGGCGGTCGTGCGAGCGTCGGCACCGACACGGTGGGCGGCGGCCAGAACGGGCAGGACTGCAACGGGCACGGCACGCATGTCGCGGGCACGGTGGGCGGCAAGACGTACGGCGTGGCGAAGGGCGTGAAGCTGGTCGCGGTGCGGGTGCTCGACTGCAACGGCTCCGGGACCACCGCCGGCGTCGTGGCCGGTATCGACTGGGTCACCGCGAACGCCGTGAAGCCGGCCGTGGCGAACATGAGCCTCGGCGGCGGCGCGGACACCACCCTCGACAACGCCGTGAAGAGGTCCATAGCCTCCGGCGTCAGCTACTCGATAGCGGCGGGCAACGGCAACATCCTCGGCTGGCCGCAGAACGCCTGCAACTACTCCCCGGCCCGCGTCCCGGAGGCCATCACCGTCGGCGCCACCGACTCCGCCGACAGGCGGGCGTCGTTCTCGAACTACGGCACCTGCCTCGACCTGTTCGCCCCTGGCGTCAGCGTCACGTCGGCGTGGGACGACAGCGACACGGCCACCAACACCATCAGCGGTACGTCCATGGCCACACCGCACACCGCGGGTGTCGCGGCCCTCTATCTGGCCACCCACCCGACCGCGACCCCGGCGCAGGTACGGGACGCGCTGGTGAACGGCGCGACCAGCGGCAAGGTGACGGATCCGCGCACCGGCTCGCCCAACAGGCTGCTCTACTCGCTGTTCTAGACCGCTCTGAACCAAGCCAGGCGTGACACCGGCCGGGACTCCGAGGAGTCCCGGCCGATGTGCGTTCCATCAGGCCCGTCACGCCCGCAGCCGGTCGGCCTGCCGTACCGCGTCCGCGAGCTCGCGTACCGTCTCGTCCCGCGTTGTGTACGCCAACTCCTCGGCCTGGTCGGCCAGTTCGGTCATTGACGGTGCGCCCGGCAGCGGGGCCCAACGACCCGTGCCCGCCGGGGTGCGCAGGGCGTCAGCGAAGTACGCCGCAACCGCCGCGACCCGCAGACCGCTGCCCGCCTGCCACAGAGGCCCGTCGAGCGCGCCGGACTCGATCTGGCCCGACGCCTCGTGCGGGGCACGGCTGCCCGGGTCGAGCCAGCGCACGCTCGCCGTCGCGACGTGCCCGGAGGCGCCCGGCCTGGTGCGCACCGCGTACAACGCGGTCACCGTGTGCCCGGGGCCGACCTCGCCGCCGTCCACGCGGTCGTTGCGGAAGTCCTCGTCGGCTACCTGCCGGTTGTCGTAGCCGATGAGGCGGAACTGCTCGACGGTCTCCGGGTCGAAGGCGACCTGTGCCTTGGCGTCGCGGGCGCGCAGTTCGATGTTGGCGGGGAGCTGCTCGCAGAACACGGTGCGGGCGTCCTCGACGTTGGACACATACGTGGTGTGGCCGTCGCCCTTGTCGGCGAGGCGCTCCATCAGGGCATCGCCGTACTGACTGCCCACGCCCACCCCGAAGAGTGTGAGGCCGTGCTCGCGCCGGGCGTCGGCGATGCGCTCCAGGATCGCGTCGGCGCTCGTCTCGCCCGTGTTGGCGAGGGCGTCGGAGAGCAGGACGACCCGGTTGGTGGCGCCGTCGCGCAGGCCTTCGACGGCGGTGTCGTAGCCGGTGCGGATGCCTGCCTCCACGTTGGTGGAGTCGGTGGGCTCCAGGCGGTCGATCACGGAGTGGATGCGTTCGCGGTGGCCGCCCAGGCGGGTCATCGGCAGCACCGTCTCGGCCTCGTCGCTGAAGGTGACCAGTGCGACCGAATCGTCGTCGCGCAGCTGGTCGGTCATGATGCCGAGCGACTCCCGCACGAGGTCCAGCCGGCCCGGTTCGGCCATGGAGCCGGAGATGTCGATGACGAAGGTGAGTGCGGCGGGCGGGCGTTCGGCGCCGGCCGCGGAGCCCCGGGTGGCGAGGCCCACGCGGACGAGCGACCAGCCCTCGCTGTCCGTGCGGGCACCGTCGACGGTCACGGTGAAGCCGTCGCCCTCGGGCTGCGGATAGTCCTGGCGGAAGCTGTTGACGAACTCCTCGGGCCGCACCGTCGCCGGGTCCGGCAGCCGCCCCTCGGCGAGAGTGCGGCGCGCGAAGCCGTACGAGGCGGTGTCCACGTCGAGCGCGAACGTGGAGAGATAGTCGGGCGGCGGTGTCGGCGTGAACTCCCGTTCCTCGCCGTCCCGCTGTTCACCCTGGGCGCCCTCGCCGGTGGCCTGGGATTGCGCCGGGGCGGGTGCGGGCGGCGGACCGTCGCCCCACGCCTTGCCGCCGCTGCGGTCCGACGCGCCGGAGCTGTCCGCCGCGCCGCAGCCGGTGAGCAGCATCCCGCCCGCCAGGATCACGGCGACGACCGCACCGCGAAGTCGGGCGCCACGATGCGGCGTCCACACCCTGTGTGCACCGCCCGGCCACCTCGTCCCTCTGCTGCGGAGTACCCGGCCCGTCTGCACCGTCCGGCCTTTCCGCCTCCCCGCCCGGCCTGTCTGCCCCGCCTGGCGTGTCCGGGCGTGCTCTCCCTCGTGCTCCATCCCTGCCCCCTCGGCCCGTCAGCTCGTCTGCGCGCTCTTTCGTTCGACTTACGGTGGAGCGCTTGTGACTGTGACGGCCGAGAGGGCCCGAAGGAGCTGTCGAGGCCATTGCGGGTGGATCTCAATGCGGCTACGGCGGGCGGCGGTTGAGACCGGTAGGTGATCCTCCGGAGACCTAGGACACCACGTCCTTCCGGCGAAAACCGCGGAAGGCCAGCGCGAACAGCACCAGTGCGTACGTTATGGAGACGGACGCGCCCTGGATCATGCCGCCCCACTCGGGCTCCGGCTGGATCGCGTCCGCCCAGGCGAACTGCCAGTGCGCGGGCAGGAAGTCGCGCCAGTCGCCCAAGGCGGTCACCGCGTCCAGCACATTGCCGACGATCGTCAGTCCGACCGCGCCGCCGACCGCACCGAGCGGCGCATCGGTCTTCGTCGACAGCCAGAACGCGAGACCTGCGGTGACGAGTTGCGACACGAAGATGAACGCGATGACGATCACCAGCCGCTGAGCTGCGGTGCCCGCGTCGAGCGCCCCGCCCGTGGGGATCTGCAGCGGGCCCCATCCGTACGCGACGCTGCCGACCGCCAGTGCAACCAGTGGCAGCAGCACCATCGCGGCCAGGCTGAGGCCGAGCGCGACGACGAGCTTCGACCACAGCAGCCGGGCCCGCGGCACGGGCGACGCCAGCAGATAGCGCAGCGACGACCAGCTCGCCTCGGAGGCGACCGTGTCACCGCAGAACAGCGCCACCGGCACCACCAGCAGGAAGCCCGCCGAGACGAACAGGCTGGTCGCGGCGAAGTTCGCCGCGGACGCCGTGGCCGTGTCCATCAGCGTCACCCGGTCGTCGGGACCGTCCGGCTCACCGCCGATCGCGAAGGCCACGACCAGCACGAACGGCAGTGCGGCCAGCACCGCGCCCATCACCAGCGTGCGCCGCCGCTTCAGCTGGCGGACCAGCTCGACGCGCAGCGGCAGCGTCCGTCCCGCGCGGTACCCGTGCGCCACCTCGGTGCGTTCGGCGAGCGTGGTCATGGGGTGCCTCCGATCAGGGTGAGGAACGCGTCTTCCAGCCGGCGGTGCGGCCCGACCGACTCGACCGGCACCTCAAGGCGGAGGAGTTCGGCGAGCAGCTGCGGTGTCCTCGCGCCGTCCAGCCGGACGAGGAGTCCGCCCTCGGCAGGCACCGCCGAGCCCACTCCCGGCAGCGCGGCGATCTTCTCCACGAGCGGATCGTCGAGCGGCCGGGCCGTGCCGATGAGCAGCGTGTCCCCGGAGCCGACGATCTCGTCGACCCGTCCCGCCTGCACGAGCTTGCCGCGGTCCATGACCACGAGATGCGTGCAGGTCTGCTCGACCTCCGCGAGGAGGTGGCTCGAGACGATGACGGTGCGGCCGGCGGCCGCGTACCGGATCATCACCTCGCGCATCTCGCGGATCTGTGGCGGGTCCAGGCCGTTCGTCGGTTCGTCGAGGATCAGAAGGTCCGGCAGGCCGAGCATGGCCTGGGCGATGGCGAGGCGCTGGCGCATGCCCTGCGAGTACGTGCGGACGGCGCGCTGCAGGGCGTCGCCGAGTCCGGCGATCTCCAGCGCCTCGTCCAGGTGGGCGTCCTCGGCGGGCCGGCCGGTGGCCTGCCAGTACAGCTCCAGGTTCTCGCGGCCGGAGAGGTGGGGCAGGAAGCCCGCGCCCTCGACGAAGGCGCCGACCCGGGACAGCACCGGCGCGCCCGGGCGGATCGCGTGGCCGAAGACCCGGATCTCGCCGCCGTCGGGCCGGATCAGGCCCATGAGCATGCGCAGGGTGGTCGTCTTGCCCGCGCCGTTGGGTCCGAGCAGGCCGAGGACCTGGCCCTTCTCGACGCGGAAGGAGAGGTCCCGCACCGCGTACCGGTCGGCCGACTTCGCGTACCGCTTGCTCAGATCGGTGATCTGGAGCGGCACGTCGGCAAGCTCCGGGTCCGGGGGCGGGGTCGCCGTGCGACGCCGGCCGGTGAGCACCAGCGCGAGCGCGGCGACGGCTCCGGCGAGGGGCAGCCACCACACCCAGGCGGGCAGTGCCGCGGCGGCGGTCGTCACTCCGGGCGCGGTCGGTACGTGCAGGTCGCTCTTGAGGGACGCCGTGTACGTGGCGGGCTGGACCGGCGAGGCGTAGGCGAGGTCGGTCGAGGAGAGGACGAGACGCAGCCGGTGGCCCTTCTGCACCTCGTGATCGACGGCGGGCAGGGTCAGCGTGACGTCCTTGCCACCCTTCGCGCCGGAACCCTCGACGCGCACGGGCGCGACCAGCTGGGAGGGCAGCACCTGCTGTCTGCCGTCCGGCCCCACGTCGTACACCTTGGCGAAGAGCACGGCGTCGTCGCTGGTGGAAGCGATGTGCACCGTGGCCGTCGGAGCGCCGGTGATGCGCAGATCGCTGCGCAGCGGCGCCGAGTCGAACCGCGCGAACTGGCCGGAGAAGTCGAGGGAGACGCCGACGCCGAGGGACGACAGGGACAGGCCTCCGGCGGCGCCGCCGAGACCGGGCAGTGAGGAGACGGCGGGCGGCCCGGCGCCCGCGGGGTTGTCGAAAGTCTGCTCGCGGCCGGTGAGCGGCACGCTGTGCAGCCCGCTCTCGAGGCCCGGATACCGGTCGCCGCTCGCGCCGCGCAGCTGGGCCTCGCCGTCGGTGGAGTCGACGCCTCCGGTACGGGTGATGCGAAACGCCGGCCCGGTGTCGGCGTTCTTGTCGTCCTTCAGATAGCGGTCGAACCAGGCGTCCACGCGCGCGTACACCCGGTCCACTTCCATGTCGCCGCCGTCGTGCCCGCCCGCGATCCAGTCGACGTCGACCGGCGCGTGGTTGGCGCGGACGGCCTTGGCGATCGCGTCGGCGTGGCCGAGCGGGAAGAGGGAGTCGGTCTGGCCCTGCATGATGAGCGTGGGCACCTTGATGCGGTCGCCGACGGCCGACGGGCTGCGCTCCTCCAGCAGCTGCCGCGCCTCGGCATCCGGCGTGCCGGACTCCGCGACACGCTCGTACATCTCGCAGAGCTGTTTCTCGAACTGTTCGCAGCCGCCGCCCGAGTTGACGAACATCCCGGCCCACAGCTTCTTGAACACGCCGTCCGGGAACAGCGCGTCCGCCAGGTTCCAGTAGGTGATCTGCGGGGCGATCGCGTCGACCCGCTGGTCGTACCCGGCGGCCAGCAGCGACACCGCACCGCCGTACGAGGCCCCCGCAATGCCCACGCGCGGGTCGCCTTCCTTGTCGCGCGCGACCTCGGGCCGCTTCGCCAGCCAGTCGATCAGCCGGGAGACGTCGGCGACCTCGCCCTTCGGGTCGTTCAGCCCGATCTTCCCGGTGGATCTGCCGAAGCCGCGGGCGGACCACGTCAGGACCGCGTACCCGTCGCGCGCCAGATCCTCGGCCTGCGTCCGCACGTCCTCCTTGCTGCCGCCGAAGCCGTGTGCGAGCAGCACCGCGGGGCGCCCGCCCTCGATGGCGCCGCTGTCCTCGGACGTCGCCGTGAAGAAGGATGTGTCGATCTTCGCGCCGTCGGTGTCGAGCGTCCGGTCCTCGCGGTGCACGGCCGGGGCGTCGTCCGAGGCGACGGCCGTCCACGTCCCGGCACCGGCGAGCACCACGACAGCGGCCGCGGCGGCCAGCCACCGTCGCGGCCCGCGCATTTCGGGCAGTCGGAGATCCATGTCGTCAACGGTAAGGGCAGGCACCGACATCCACGGCAGCCACCGGTCTGAACCCCCGTACCTCCTTGAGGAGTACGGCTCTCCGCCCGCATACCGCAGGCGCGGTACGAAGATGTGCGGGCGTCCGGAATACGGACGCCCGCACAGGGCCTACGACGGTCGGTCAGTGATTGCGGGGGAACCCGAGGTCCACGCCCGCCGGGGCCTCCGACGGGTCCGGCCAGCGGGTGGTCACGACCTTGCCACGGGTGTAGAAGTGCGTGCCGTCGTTGCCGTAGATGTGGTGGTCGCCGAAGAGCGAGTCCTTCCAGCCGCCGAAGGAGTGGTAGCCGACGGGCACCGGGATCGGCACGTTCACGCCGACCATGCCCGCCTCGATCTCCATCTGGAAGCGGCGGGCGGCGCCGCCGTCCCGGGTGAAGATCGCGGTGCCGTTACCGAACGGCGAGGCGTTGATGAGGGCCACGCCCTCTTCGTACGTGTCGACGCGCAGCACACACAGGACCGGGCCGAAGATCTCGTCCTTGTAGGCGTCGGCGTCCGTGGGCACCTTGTCGAGCAGGGACAGGCCGATCCAGTGGCCGTCCTCGAAGCCGGGCACGGTGTAGCCGGTGCCGTCGAGCACCACCTCGGCGCCCTGGTCGGCGGCGCCCTTCACGTACGAGGCGACCTTGTCGCGGTGCGCGGCCGTGATGAGCGGGCCCATCTCGGACTCGGGGTCGTCGCCGGGGCCGATCTTGATCTTCTCTGCCCGCTCCTTGATCTTCGCGACGAGCTCGTCACCGGTCGCACCGACCGCGACGACGGCCGAGATGGCCATGCAGCGCTCGCCCGCGGAGCCGTACGCGGCCGAGACCGCGGCGTCCGCGGCGGCGTCAAGATCAGCGTCGGGCAGCACCAGCATGTGGTTCTTGGCGCCGCCCAGTGCCTGGACGCGCTTGCCGTTCGCCGAGGCCGTGGTGTGGATGTACCGGGCGATCGGCGTCGACCCGACGAACGACACGGCCGCGACATCCGGGTGTTCGAGCAGCCGGTCCACGGCCACCTTGTCGCCGTGCACGACGTTGAACACGCCGTCCGGCAGGCCTGCCTCCGCGAGCAGCTCGGCGACCTTCATGGACGCCGACGGGTCCTTCTCGCTCGGCTTCAGCACGAACGTGTTGCCGCACGCGATGGCCATCGGGAACATCCACATCGGCACCATGGCCGGGAAGTTGAACGGCGTGATGCCGGCGACGACGCCCAGCGGCTGGCGGATCGAGGCGACGTCGACCCGGTTGGACACCTGGGTGGACAGCTCGCCCTTGAGCTGCGTGGTGATGCCGCAGGCCAGGTCGACGATCTCCAGGCCGCGGGCCACCTCACCCAGCGCGTCCGAGTGGACCTTGCCGTGCTCGGCGGTGATCAGTTCGGCGATCGCGTCCCGGTTGGCGTCCAGCAGCGCGCGGAACCTGAAAAGGATCGCGGTGCGCTGCGCGAGCGACGACGTCCCCCAGGTCGCGTACGCCGCCTTGGCAGCGGCGACCGCGGCGTCCACCTCGTCGACGGTGGCAAAGGCCACCTGTGTGGTGACGGCGCCGGTGGCGGGGTCGGTGACCGGGCCGTACGTACCCGACGTACCCTCGACGGTCTTCCCACCGATCCAGTGGTTGACGGTCTTCGTCATGACAAGATCCCTACCTTCGCAGACGGCGGCGTCGGGCCCGGACGTCCCGGTCGTACACCTCGTGGGCTTCCATGGCCGACGAGCGGGTCCCGGCCTCGGCCATGGCCACATCCCACCACGCCCCGGCGGGGAGCGCGCCGGACACTGTGTCTGCCATTTCGGGGTCGGCGTAGACACATGTGGCGCCCGGCGCCCGACACATGCGGCAGCTCCGAGCTGAACCTCCGGCGCGGGGGCGTGGCGGGCGGGGAGTCGGCGCTCGCACTTCGCTCCTGCCAGGGCGAAGTGGCCTCCCGCGCCGGAGGCGATCGGTGCAGGGCTTCGAGCGGTACGTGACGGCGAGGTCGTCGGCCTCGCTTGAACACGTTTGCCCGGCCCAGCAGTAAAAGGGGGCTCCGGTCGAGTCTCGAAGTCTGGGTTTAGTCGCATACCAGCACCCTGTCAATGGATTGTCCTGACATCCTGACCGTCTTGACACCTTTCTTTCACGGCCGGAAAGCTGACCGCCATGACGACGGTGAGGGGGCCGGCAGCGGCACCAGGGCCGGTCCACCGTGCCGCCAGCACCTGGGAAGCCGCATGGGCGCTGCCCCACCCCCGGCTACGGCCGGGGGTGATCAGTTATCACGGCTTCCGGTACGACCTGGACCGTCCACGGCGCCGGCTGGAGACACCGATCGGCGCGGTCACACTGATGCTCGGCTTCGAGCAACCGGTACGGATCTCCAGTGCGGGGCGTCCCGCCGTCTCCCTCGTCTCGGTGTACTCGGGGCTGGGCACCACGCCCGCCGTCGGCGAGCACGAGGGGCGGCTGTCCGGTGTCTCGGTGCTGCTCACCCCCTGGGCCGCGTTCTCGCTCTTCGGCATCGCACAGCACGAACTGTCCAATCGGTACGTCGATCCGGACGACCTCGGCAGACCGCCAGGGCTCGTCGGCTGGGGCAGCATCGCCGAACTCGTCGCCGCACTCGCCGGGCTGAGCACCTGGAGCGCCCGGTTCGCCCTGCTGGACGATGTCCTGGCCCGCTGCGCGGATGCCGGAACCCCTTGCTCGCCCCGGATCGTCGGCGCCTGGAACGAGCTCGTCCGCACCGGGGGCGCCATCCCCGTCAGCCGCCTCGCCCACGAAGTCGGCTGGAGCGTACGCCAGTTGGAGAACCGCTTCCGGGAGCAGATCGGCCTCGGACCGAAGGCGGCCGCCCGGGTGCTGCGGCTGCAGCGCGCACGGCGGCTGCTCGTGGCCGGTCGCAGCCAGGCCGAGACGGCGGCGGCCTGCGGGTTCTACGACCAGGCGCATCTGAGCGGTGAGTTCAGGGCGATGACCGGCTGCACACCCGCCGAGTTCACCGCGGCCCGCAGCCGACGGACGGACCAGCGGTCGGGTCCGCCCGCCACGGACCGGCTCACCGGTGAGGCCACGAGCCTGGTGCTGCCACCAGGGCGAAGTGCGCCTTTTTCCAAGACCGATAGGCAACACTGACGGCACGCTGGGGCCTTGCAACCCTCTGACCGGGGGGAACCAGAGGGTAGCGGGGAGCGGTGGACCGGAACCGGCGCAGCGGGGCCGGTCCACTACGCTTGCGCGTCCGGGTCGCCGAGGGCCCGGTGGCCCCGTCATCAGGCGACTGCCGAGTACCCATGCACAGGGAGTTGCGGCTCACACCGCTGCGCCCTCACGTCTCGCGCCTCAGTCCGCATGCGTCACGCGGGTTACGAATACCTCTCTTCTGTCACACATGTCCCGCGTTCGCAGGGCCTGTGTCACATGCGATCCACAGCTGTTCTCCTGTGGCCACTCGCTGTCGTTCACCACGCACAGGCTGAGTGATCGCCAGCGTCGCGTCCAGCTCCCCCGACGGCCGGCCGGGCTGCTGCTGCGACGCTCGCAGGGAGGTGCCACTGATGACCGACCGAAGACTCTGGTCGTACAAGGAGATCGCCGCGCACATCAAGGTGCAGCCGGACACCGTCCGGTCCTACCGCAAGCACGGGCTGCTGCCACCGCCCGACCATGTCGAGAGCGGCAAGCCGTTCTGGTACGCGGACACCGTGCGCGCCTGGGTGGCCGCCCGGCCCGGCAACCGCAACCGCAGAACCGATTGACCTGACGTGCCCCGCGTCCCGTACCCCGCCTCTCGTACCACCGTCGTCCCGTCGGGCAGGCTCGGCCTCACCGCTGCGGTTCCACGACCGTGACCCCCGCTCCCAGCGCGGTACCCATCGCGGCCAGGGCCGACGGGGCCGCGGACAGCGGGATCGTGGAGGTGACCAGGAGGTCCGGGCGGACCGCGCCCGCGCGCACAAGCTCCAGCATGGGGGCATACGCGTGGGCGGGCATGCCGTGACTGCCGAGGAGTTCCAGCTCCAGGGCGATGACGCGGGACATCGGCACGACCGGGTCGCCCGCAGCGGAGGGGAGCAGGCCGACCTGGATGTGCCGCCCTCGGCGCCGCAGACTTCCCACGGAGGCGGCGCAGGTGGCGGGCGACCCGAGAGCGTCCAGTGACACATGGGCGCCACCGCCGGTCAGCTCGCGGACCGCCTCGGCGACGTCACCGGCGGCCGAGGCGTCGACGCATTCCGCGGCTCCGAACTTCCGCGCGAGTGCGAGGGCCTGGGGCGAGATATCGACGGCCACGACACGTGCACCGGAGGCTGCCGCGATCATCACGGCCGACAGGCCGACACCGCCGCAGCCATGCACGGCGACCCACTGGCCCGGTGCCACCCTGCCCTGGGCCACGACGGCGCGGAACGCGGTCGCGAACCGGCAGCCCAGCCCGGCCGCCGTCACGAACGACATCTCCTCCGGCACCGCCACCAGATTGACGTCGGCATGCTCCAGCGCGACGTACTGCGCGAAGGAGCCCCAGTGTGTGAATCCCGGCTGGGTCTGCCGCTCACACACCTGCTGGTCGCCCTCCGCGCATGCGGCGCAGCTGCCGCAGGCGCAGACGAACGGCACGGTGACCCGGTCGCCGGGCCGCCACCGGGCCACCCGGTCGCCCACCGCCTCGACGACGCCGGCGAGTTCGTGGCCGGGCACATGGGGCAGCGTGATGTCCGGGTCGTGCCCCATCCAGCCGTGCCAGTCACTGCGGCACAGCCCGGTGGCCTCGACCCGGACGACCACCCCGTGGGGCGCGGGCACGGGATCCGCCACGTCCCGCACCTCGGCCGGTTCCCCGTACCGCTCGAACACCACTGCCCGCATCGTCCCGCCAGCCTTCCGTCCGGTCCGGCGCGCGACCGCGCCACCCTGCCGTGTTGCGCGGTCACACTCACCGCCCGCACGCTAGCGCCGAGCACCGGCCCCGTCCCGCCAGGGGGTGCTCCGGACCTGGGTGCTCCCGCTCGGACGGCGCCGCTTCGCGTCGCCCGACCCGGCAGCTCGTCAGAACGCGCTGTGAACCGGCCGGTAACCGCGGGTAAGGTCACATCAGGTCTTCACAGAGCCCCTCCAACATCCTTACGCTTGGGCCTGGATTGCCGTACCGGCGCTCTTGCGCGGCTAGAGGACATATGCAAGTAGAGACGCAGGTCACAGTAATTCGAACGTAACCATCGAAGGGGCTCGCGAGTCTAAGAAGGCGATGCCAGGAACGTCTTGGGGGGCGTTTCTGAACATCGGGGGGACGTCTTGGGGGACGTCCCTGGATGGAGGTACCCCATGGCGCCGAAGCCATGGGGAGCGTTGGCCGGGACACGTGCACCGGGGAGCTTTGAGCGGCCCTCCCGTGCGTACGCGTCCCGGCGGACCGCAACAGGTATCGACCGGTTTCCTGACACCTGACAGAGCCGGCGACACCTGACGCAGCTGGCGCTGCCCCGCAGACGCCCGGCCGGATCCCGTGGGGGGAATCCGCACCGGGACATAGGAAAGCGCCCCGTCTGCCGGCCCGTGGGGGGACTGGTAGCGGGGCGCTTTCCGCCTGAGTGTCAGGCTTTCCGCATACGGTGCGGGGAGCGGTCAGCGCTCCTCGACCGGGACGAAGTCGCGCAGGACCTCGCCCGTGTAGATCTGGCGCGGGCGGCCGATGCGGGAACCGGGCTCCTTGATCATCTCGTGCCACTGGGCGATCCAGCCGGGGAGACGGCCGAGCGCGAAGAGCACGGTGAACATCTCCGTCGGGAAGCCCATGGCCCGGTAGATCAGACCGGTGTAGAAGTCCACGTTCGGGTAGAGGCTGCGCGAGACGAAGTAGTCGTCGGAGAGCGCGTGCTCCTCCAGCTTGAGCGCGATGTCGAGGAGCTCGTCGGACTTGCCGAGAGCCGACAGGACGTCGTGCGCGGCAGCCTTGATGATCTTCGCGCGCGGGTCGAAGTTCTTGTAGACCCGGTGGCCGAAGCCCATCAGGCGAACGCCGTCCTCCTTGTTCTTCACCTTGCGGATGAAGGAGTCGACGTCGCCGCCGGAGGCCTGGATGCCCTCGAGCATCTCCAGCACCGACTGGTTGGCGCCACCGTGCAGCGGGCCCCACAGGGCGGAGATGCCGGCGGAGATCGAGGCGAACATGTTCGCCTGCGAGGAGCCGACCAGACGCACCGTGGAGGTCGAACAGTTCTGCTCGTGGTCCGCGTGCAGGATCAGCAGCTTGTCGAGCGCGGAGACGACGACCGGGTCGAGGTCGTATTCCTGGGCCGGGACCGAGAAGGTCATGCGCAGGAAGTTCTCGACGTAGCCGAGGTCGTTGCGCGGGTAGACGAAGGGGTGGCCGATCGACTTCTTGTACGCGTACGCCGCGATCGTCGGAAGCTTGGCGAGCAGCCGGATCGTGGAGAGGTAGCGCTGCTTCTCGTCGAACGGGTTGTGGCTGTCCTGGTAGAACGTCGACAGCGCGCTGACCACGGAGGACAGCATGGCCATCGGGTGGGCGTCGCGCGGGAAGCCGCGGTAGAAGTTCTTGACGTCCTCGTGCAGCAGGGTGTGCTGCGTGATCTCGTTCCTGAAGGTGGCCAGCTCGTCGACGTTCGGGAGCTCGCCGTTGATCAGCAGATACGCCACCTCAAGGAAGGTGGAGCGCTCGGCCAGCTGCTCGATCGGGTAGCCGCGGTAGCGGAGGATGCCCTGCTCGCCGTCGAGATAGGTGATCGCGGATTTATAGGCAGCGGTGTTCCCGTAACCGCTGTCCAGGGTCACCAGACCGGTCTGTGCGCGGAGCTTCCCGATGTCGAAGCCCTTGTCGCCAACGGTGCTGTCGATCACCGGGTAGGTGTACTCGCCGTCGCCGTACCGCAGTACTACAGAGTTGTCGCTCACGTCTTCCCTCACCGACGTAGTGCCTCATCTTCGAGGTGCCCTGACTGTCTCTACCTTCCCCCATTTGGCTCAGGAGAGTGCACTCGGGGTCGACCGTTAGGCCCGTCAGCGGCACTGAGTGCCGCCAACCTGCTCATCCTGCCCCCTTCGCCCCGCTTCTGGAAGCCTTGTGTGACCTTTGCGACTCGTTTGATCGATCAAAATTCTGGATGTCTGTCGGATCACCGCCATGGGCCGGTCGGTACGGGTGCTTTTAGGCGGAGAGTGCCAGCAGAAACGTATCGCCTTGTATCGCTTGCGCGACTGAACACCCACGTGCCGAGAGTCACCCGCCCGAGAGGCGGAAATCCAGAGCAGTGCAGCGCCTCCCGGCCGACACCGTGCGCACCGCCTGGCCGAGCGCCCTGCGTGAACCGACCAGCACCACCAGCTTCTTGGCGCGGGTCACCGCTGTGTAGAGCAGATTCCGCTGCAGCATCATCCATGCGCCCGTGGTGACCGGAACCACCACCGCCGGATACTCGCTGCCCTGGGAGCGGTGGATCGTCACCGCGTAGGCATGCGCCAGCTCGTCGAGCTCGTCGAACTCGTACGGAACCTCCTCGTCCTCGTCCGTCAGCACCGTCAGGCGCTGGTCGTCCAGGCTGAGCGAGGTGACCACGCCGACCGTGCCGTTGAAGACGCCGTTGCGCCCCTTCTCATAATTGTTGCGAATCTGGGTCACCTTGTCGCCGACGCGGAAGACCCGGCCGCCGAAGCGCTTCTCGGGCAGGTCGGGGCGGGCCGGGGTGATCGCCTGCTGCAGCAGGCCGTTGAGATTGCCGGCTCCCGCCGGGCCGCGGTGCATCGGGGCCAGGACCTGCACGTCCCGGCGTGGGTCCAGGCCGAAGGTGGCGGGGATGCGCCGGGCCGCCACGTCCACCGTGAGGCGACCCGCCGCCTCGGTGTCCTCCTCCACGAAGAGGAAGAAGTCCTTCAGGCCCTGCGTGACGGGCGGTATGCCGGAGTTGATGCGGTGGGCGTTGGTGACGACGCCGGACTGCTGGGCCTGCCGGAAGATGCGGGTGAGGCGGACGGCCGGGACGGGGCTGCCCTCGCTGAGCAGATCGCGCAGCACCTCGCCGGCGCCGACGCTCGGCAGCTGGTCGACATCGCCGACGAAGAGCAGATGGGCGCCCGGCGGCACGGCCTTGACCAGCTTGTTGGCGAGCAGCAGATCGAGCATGGACGCCTCGTCGACCACGACGAGGTCCGCGTCCAGGGGGCGGTCCCGGTCGTACGCCGCGTCGCCGCCGGGCTTGAGTTCGAGGAGCCGGTGCACCGTGGACGCCTCGGCGCCGGTGAGCTCGGCGAGGCGCTTGGCGGCCCGGCCCGTCGGGGCGGCGAGCACGACCTTGGCGCGCTTGGCTCGGGCCAGCTCGACGATCGAGCGGACCGTGAAGGACTTGCCGCAGCCCGGGCCGCCGGTGAGGACGGCGACCTTGCTGGTCAGGGCGAGCCGCACCGCGGCCTCCTGCTCGGGGGCGAGCTCCGCGCCCGTACGGTCCGCGAGCCAGGACAGGGCCTTGTCCCAGGCCACGTCCTGGAAGGCGGGCAGCCGGTCTTCCCCGGTATTCAGCAGGCGCCTGAGCTGGGCGGCGAGGGAGACCTCCGCGCGGTGGAAGGGGACGAGATAGACGGCCGTGACCGTCTCGCCGCCTCCGTCCGGTGCCGGGATCTGCTCCCGTACGACGCCCTCCTCGTCGGCCGCGAGCTCGGCGAGGCAGTCGATGACCAGGCCCGTGTCCACCTGGAGCAGCTTCACCGCGTCCGCGATGAGCTGCTCCTCGGGCAGATAGCAGTGGCCCTGGTCCGCGGACTGCGACAGCGCGTACTGCAGGCCCGCCTTGACGCGCTCCGGGCTGTCGTGCGGAATGCCGACGGACTGGGCGATCCTGTCCGCCGTCAGGAAGCCGATGCCCCAGACGTCGGCGGCCAGCCGGTACGGCTCGTTCTTGACGACCGAGATCGACGCGTCCCCGTACTTCTTGTAGATCCGGACCGCGATGGACGTCGACACCTCGACGGTCTGGAGGAAGAGCATGACCTCCTTGATCGCCTTCTGCTCCTCCCAGGCGTCGGCGATCTTCTTCGTCCGCTTGGGGCCGAGGCCCGGCACCTCGATCAGGCGCTTCGGCTCCTCCTCGATGATCTTCAGTGTGTCCAGCCCGAAGTGCTGCGTGATCCGGTCGGCGAAGACCGGGCCGATGCCCTTGACCAGCCCGGACCCCAGATAGCGGCGGATGCCCTGGACGGTCGCGGGCAGCACCGTCGTGTAGTTCTCCACGGTGAACTGGCGTCCGTACTGCGGGTGGGAGCCCCAGCGGCCCTCCATGCGCAACGACTCCCCCACCTGCGCGCCCAGCAGCGAGCCGACGACCGTGAGCAGGTCGCCGCCGCCGCGGCCGGTGTCGACCCTCGCCACCGTGTAGCCGTTCTCCTCGTTGGCGTACGTGATCCGCTCGAGGACCCCCTCGAGCACCGCCATGCGCGGCCCGCTCTCCGCGTCGCCGCCTGCCCCTCGACTCGCCATGATCCGACGGTATCGCCGGGGAGTGACAACGGGGCCGCTCGGCTGAGTCGCCGCTGTAGAGCTGTCGACTCAGCGGCGTCAACGGCCGGGCCCACCTCACTCCCGCAGGGTGAATCCGATCAACTCAACTGAAAAGAGGATGAGTTGTGCGGTTGGCTCTTACACGACACGCCCCGGGCATGTGTCACAGGCAATCCGCCAGCTACGCCTCCGCGCCACCCCGCATGACAGGAGCCGCATGGTCAGCTCGCCCCACGAGGCGATGCACCGGGTCTTCCAGCAGGACCCCGGCGTCTTCGCCCGCGCCGTCAGGGCGTTCGGCATCCCCTTCGACGATCCCGTCTCGGCCACCCCGCTGCCGACGGACCTCACCGAGAACCGCCCTTTGGAGCGGCGTGTGGACACGCTGCTCCGCATGGACGCCGCCGACGGGACCAGCTTCGTCCTGGCTGTGGAGGCCCAGGAGAAGAAGGATCCGGGAAAGCCCTCGAGCTGGGCCTACTATCTGGCCCATCTCTACGCCAAGTACCGGCTGCCCCCGCTACTCGTGGTCGTCTGCAGGGACCGGACCACCGCCTCCTGGGCCACCCGTCACGTGCACATCGGCCCGGCGCAGTGGCCCTCGCTCACGCTGCGGCCCCTGGTCCTGGGACCGGAGAACGTCCCCGTGATCGACACCCCGGACGCAGCGGCCCGCGACATCCCGCTGGCGGTTCTGTCCGCGATTCTGCACGGCCGTGACCGGAACTCCGATGCCATACTGAAGGCGCTGGCAGCCGCCCTCGGTGGGCTGCAGCTACGGGACGAGGACACCGCCAACACCTTCATCGAACTCACCGCACAGGGCCTGGGCACCGGCTCGGCCGCCGATTACTGGAGGCAACTGTTGACCGTGGACACCTCATTTTTCCAGTCCCCGCTGGCACAGGGGCTGCGGGCCGAAGGCCGCGCCGAAGGAGAGGCCGAGGCCCTCCTCCGGATCGTAGACCGCCGCGGCATCACCCTCTCCGACAGCGACCGCGAACGCATCACATCCTGCGGCGACATCGACACCCTCAACCACTGGATCGACCGCGCCGTCACCGCCTCCTCCATCGAGGAGATCTTCACGGGCGAGTAGCCCCCGGGCCGCCCAAAGGCAAAGCGTCGAACTCACCGCACAGGATCCGGGTCACCGGCTCCGCCGCCGATCACTGGAGGAATCTCGTGGCCGTCGACACCTCGTTCTTCCAGTCCTTTCTGGCCGAGGAGCTGCGGGCCGAGGGCCGCGCCAAGGGTCTAGCCAAGGGAGAGGCCAAGGCCCTCCTCCGGATCCTGGACCGCCGCGACATCACCCTCTCCGACAGCGACCGCGAACGCATTCTGACCTGCACCGACCTCGACACCCTGGACCACTGGGTCGACCGCGCCGTCACCGCCTCCTCCGTGGACGACATCTTCACGGAGGAGTAGTCCCGCCACCAGTTCACCCGCGTCCACCGAGCCGTCTCCGAGCCCCACACGGAGGCGGCTAAGTGGTCGCCACCAGTAGCTCCTCCAGCAGTTCCTCCGAGCTCGACGGCCAAGCCGATGAACGGCGTCCGTCTACCCGCACCGCGGTACCCGTTCAGTTCGCCGAATGATGACGCTCATCTGAGCGCGATCTATCACGATCCGATCTCTACGTCCCCCAAGTCTTGCCTCCCCTCATGTAATCGATTCCAATCCTCCCTGTAATCGATTCCACGAGGAGGTGGAACCGCGATGGCGAGCATCAAGGACGTTGCTGCCGAGGCGGGCGTGTCCGTCGCCACGGTGTCCCGTGTGCTCAACAGCCACCCGTCGGTCAGCCCCGATGCGCGCGCCCGCGTGCTCGCCGCCGTCGAGACGCTCGGCTACCGCCCCAACGCCGTCGCCCGGTCGCTGCGCACCGATCAGACCCGCACGCTCGGTCTGGTCATCAGCGACGTGATGAATCCGTACTTCACGGAGCTGGCCCGCTCCGTCGAGGAGGCGGCCCGCGCGCTCGGCTACAGCGTCATCATCGGCAACGCCGACGAGCGGCCCGACCTGCAGGACCACCACGTCCGTACGCTGCTCGACCGCCGGATCGACGGGCTGCTGGTCTCCCCCACCGACGGCGGCTCCCCGCTCATGCTTCAGGCGGCGCGGGCGGGCACCCCGATGGTCTTCGTCGACCGCTGGATCGCCGGTGTCGACGTACCCGTCGTACGGGCCGACGGCCGGCAGGCCGTTCGCGACCTGGTTGCCCATCTGCACGGTCTCGGGCACCGCAGACTCGCCATCATCGCGGGCCCTGCGGCCACCACGACCGGCAGCGAGCGCGTCGAGGCCTTCCGCGAGGCACTGCGCGAGCACGGGCTTCCGCTGCCCGACGAGCTGATAGGGCAGGGCGACTTCCAGGCAGACAGCGGACGCCGTGTCACCGAGGCGTTCCTCGCGCTGCCCGAGCCGCCCGATGTCGTCTTCGCCGCGGACAACCTGATGGCGCTCGGCGCGCTGGACGCGATCCGCGCGCGCGGGCTGCGCGTTCCGCAGGACATCGGGCTGGCCGCCTTCGACGACATCCCGTGGTTCGTGCACACCGATCCGCCGATCACGGCGATCGCCCAGCCGACTGGCGAGCTGGGCCGGGCCGCGGTCCGCGCGCTGGTCGACCGCATCGAGGGCCGTCCTCCCGAGTCGGTCACCCTCCCCGCCCGTCTCGTCGTACGCCGCTCCTGCGGCGAGAACTCCCCAGAGAACTCCCCAGCATGAAGGAGCAACGCGTGAGCAACCCGGACGAGTTGCTGCGTATCGAAGGGATACGCAAGACGTTCCCCGGCGTCGTCGCGCTCGACGGCGTCGACTTCGATCTGCGCCGCGGCGAAGTGCATGTCCTGCTCGGCGAGAACGGCGCGGGCAAGAGCACCCTCATCAAGATGCTCTCCGGCGCCTACCGCCCGGACTCCGGCCGCGTCCTGGTGGACGGCGAGGAAGTCCGTATCCATGGCGCACAGGACGCGGAACGCCTCGGTATCGCCACGATCTACCAGGAGTTCAACCTGGTCCCCGATCTGACGGTCGCCGAGAACATCTTCCTGGGCCGCCAGCCGCGCCGCTTCGGGATGATCGACCGGAAGAGGATGGAGGCCGAGGCCGCCGTACTCCTCGAGCGGGTCGGCGTGAACGTCTCCCCGCGCGCGCGGGTGCGTGAACTCGGCATCGCTCGTCTGCAAATGGTCGAGATCGCCAAGGCGCTGAGCCTCGACGCCCGCGTGCTGATCATGGACGAGCCGACTGCCGTCCTCACCTCCGAAGAAGTCGACAAGCTCTTCCGGATCGTGCGGCAGCTGCGCGAGGACGGCGTCGGCATCGTCTTCATCACGCACCACCTCGAGGAGATCGCCGCCCTGGGCGACCGCGTGACCGTCATCCGCGACGGCAAGAGCGTCGGCGAGGTGCCCGCGTCGACCCCCGAGGACGAGCTCGTACGGCTGATGGTGGGCCGCAGCATCGAGCAGCAGTACCCACGCGCGCGTGCCGACGCGGGCGACGCCCTGCTGTCTGTCAGCGGGCTGACCCGGAACGGCGTCTTCCACGACGTGAGCTTCGAGGTTAGGGCCGGTGAGGTCGTCGGCATCGCGGGGCTCGTGGGGGCCGGTCGTACGGAGGTCGTCCGGGCGGTCTTCGGCGCCGACCCGTACGACACGGGCTCCGTGCTGGTCGCGGGCGCACCCGTGCCCCGCCACGACGTCAACGCGGCCATGACCGCCGGCATCGGACTCGTCCCGGAGGACCGCAAGGGGCAGGGCCTCGTCCTCGACGCATCGGTCGAGGAGAACCTCGGCCTGGTCACGATGCGTGCGGCGACCCGCGGCGGGCTCGTCGACCGCAAGTCCCAGCGCACCGCGGCCGCCCGGATCGCCGAGCAGCTCGGCGTCCGTATGGCCGGGCTCGGCCAGCACGTCCGCACCCTGTCCGGCGGCAACCAGCAGAAGGTCGTCATCGGCAAGTGGCTGCTCGCGGACACCAAGGTGCTGATCCTCGACGAGCCGACGCGCGGCATCGACGTCGGCGCCAAGGTCGAGATCTACCAGCTCGTCAACGAACTGACCGCCGCGGGCGCCGCCGTCCTGATGATCTCCAGCGACCTGCCCGAGGTGCTCGGAATGAGCGACCGGGTGCTGGTCATGGCACAGGGCCGGATCGCGGGCGAACTCACCGCCGACGAGGCCACCCAGGACGCGGTCATGGCGCTCGCCGTCGGCACGAACACGGGCAGCACGAACAGCAGCAACACCGAAAAGGAGGCCCCCCGTGGCCACTGACACGCTCAAGAGCCGGGCGGGCGCGAGTGGCGCCTCGGCGGTCCGCCGCCTCCTGCTCGACAACGGCGCGCTGAGCGCCCTGATCGTCCTGCTCGTCGCGATGTCGCTGCTCTCCGGCGACTTCCTGACCACCCAGAACCTGCTGAACGTCGGCGTCCAGGCGGCGGTGACCGCCATCCTCGCGTTCGGCGTGACCTTCGTGATCGTCTCGGCGGGCATCGACCTGTCGGTCGGCTCCGTCGCCGCCCTCTCCGCCACGGTCCTTGCCTGGACGGCGACTTCCGAGGGCCTGCCGGTCTGGATCGCGGTGATACTCGCGGTCGCGACGGGCCTCGCCTGCGGCCTCGTCAACGGCATCCTGATCTCGTACGGCAAGCTCCCGCCGTTCATCGCGACGCTGGCCATGCTGTCGGTGGCCCGCGGTCTGTCCCTGGTGATCTCCCAGGGCAGCCCGATCGCCTTCCCCGACTCGGTGTCGCACCTCGGTGACACGCTCGGCGGGTGGCTGCCCGTCCCGGTCCTCATCATGATCGTGATGGGTCTGATCACGGCCGTGATCCTGGGCCGTACGTACATCGGGCGCTCCATGTACGCGATCGGCGGCAACGAGGAGGCGGCCCGCCTCTCCGGTCTGCGCGTGAAGAAGCAGAAGCTGGCGATCTACGCGCTGTCGGGTCTGTTCGCCGCGGCCGCGGGCATAGTCCTGGCCTCCCGTCTGTCCTCGGCGCAGCCGCAGGCCGCGCAGGGCTACGAGCTCGACGCGATCGCCGCGGTCGTCATCGGCGGCGCCAGCCTGGCGGGCGGCACGGGCAAGGCGTCCGGCACGCTCATCGGCGCGCTGATCCTGGCGGTGCTGCGCAACGGCCTCAACCTGCTTTCGGTGTCAGCGTTCTGGCAGCAGGTCGTCATCGGTGTCGTGATCGCGCTGGCGGTGCTCCTCGACACGGTGCGGCGCAAGGCCGGGGCGACGCCGGTCGCGGCCGGTACGGGTGCGGGTGCCTCCGGCAAGAAGGGCCCGCAGGCGGTGAAGTTCGCTCTCGCCGCGGTCCTCGTGGCGGCCGTCCTGGGCGCGATGTCCCTCTTCAACAGCGGCTCCTCTCCGGCGAACCAGAAGCTCGGCCTGTCCCTGTCGACCCTCAACAACCCGTTCTTCGTACAGATCAAGCAGGGCGCGCAGGAGGCCGCGAAGAAGGCGGGCGCCGATCTGACCGTCACGGACGCCCAGAACGACGCGTCCCAGCAGGCCAACCAGCTGCAGAACTTCACCAGCGAGGGCCTCGGTTCGATCATCGTCAACCCGGTGGACTCGGACGCCGCTGGCCCGGCCGTGCGGGCCGCGAACAAGGCCGACATCCCGGTGATCGGCGTCGACCGGGGCGTCAACAAGGCCGACACGGCCGCGCTCGTCGCCTCCGACAACGTCGCGGGCGGCAGGCTCGCCGCGAAGACGCTCGCCGAGAAGCTGGGCGGCACGGGCGAGATCGTCATCCTGCAGGGCCAGGCGGGCACGTCCGCCAGCCGTGAGCGCGGCGCCGGGTTCGCCGAGGGTCTCAAGGACTACCCGGGCATCAAGGTCGTGGCCAAGCAGCCCGCAGACTTCGACCGCACCAAGGGCCTCGACGTGATGACGAACATGCTCCAGGCCCACCCCGACGTGGACGGCGTCTTCGCCGAGAACGACGAGATGGCGCTGGGCGCGATCAAGGCGCTGGGCGGCAAGGCCGGCACGTCGGTCGCGGTCGTCGGCTTCGACGGCACCCCGGACGGCCTGAAGGCGGTCAAGGCGGGCACGCTCTACGCGTCCGTCGCCCAGCAGCCGAAGGAACTCGGCCGGATCGCGGTCGAGAACGCGCTGAAGGCGGCCGAGGGCGAGACGGTCTCGGAGACGGTGAAGGTGCCGGTGAAGGTCGTCACGTCGCAGAACGTGGACGGCTTCAGCGGATGACGTCCACGGGCGGTCCGCGGCGACGTCCGCGGACCGTCCGTCCGGCGAGCTCGACCGACCGGCGGGCGCAACCGACGGCAAGCTGAACTGACCTGCGTAGGGAGAGGGTTCATGTACGACTACGACCTGCTGGTCGTAGGGTCGGCCAACGCCGACCTGGTGATCGGTGTCGAGCGCCGTCCAGGCCCCGGTGAGACGGTGCTCGGTTCCGACCTGGCCGTCCATCCGGGCGGCAAGGGCGCGAACCAGGCGGTCGCCGCCGCCCGGCTCGGGGCCCGTACGGCCCTGCTTGCCCGCGTCGGGGACGACGGACACGGACGGCTGCTGCTGGACTCGCAGCGCGCCGCCGGAGTCGACACCGCCGGTGTCCTCACCGGCGGCGCGCCCACCGGGGTCGCGCTGATCACGGTGGATCCGTCGGGGGACAACAGCATCGTGGTGTCGCCGGGCGCCAATGCCCGCCTGACGCCCGCGGACGTGCGGGCCGCGAAGGACCTGCTCGCCTCGGCGCGGGTCGTCTCGGCGCAGCTGGAGATCCCGCTGGAGACGGTCGCCGAGGTGGTACGGAGCCTCGCCGACGGCACCCGTTTCGTACTGAACCCCTCGCCCCCGGCGCCGCTGCCCGCCGATGTGCTGGCGGCCTGCGATCCGCTGGTCGTCAACGAGCATGAGGCGCGCGTGATCCTGGGCGGCTCGGGGGGCGACGCTCCCGAGGAGTGGGCGGCCGGCCTGCTGGCCCTGGGCCCGCGCTCGGTCGTCATCACCCTGGGCGCCGAGGGCGCCTTGGTGGCGGACGGCGGGTCGGCCGCTCGCGTGCCGTCCGTGAAGGTCGCCGCCGTGGACACCACAGGTGCGGGCGACGCCTTCACGGCGGCGCTGGCCTGGCGCCTCGGTCTCGGCGAGGACCTGCGGACGGCCGCCGCCTTCGCGGTGCGCGTGGGTGCGGCGGCCGTCATGAAGGAGGGCGCGCAGGCGTCCTTCCCCACCTTTGAGGAGACCCAAGCCCTGTGAAGAAGGCAGGAATCCTGAACCGCCATCTGTCCGGGGCCCTCGCCGAACTGGGCCACGGCGACGGCGTCCTCGTCTGCGACGTCGGAATGCCGATCCCCGCGGGCCCCCGGGTCGTCGATCTCGCCTTCCGGGCCGGCGTCCCCTCCTTCGCGGAGGTGCTGGACGGCCTGCTCGCCGAGCTGGTCGTGGAGGGCGCGGTGGCCGCGCGCGAGGTACGGGGCACGAACCCGGCGGCGACGCGGCTGCTGGAGACGTCGTTCCCCGAGCTGGAGCTGGTCTCCCACGAGGAGTTGAAGGCGATGTCGGCGGACGCCCGCCTGGTGGTCCGCACCGGCGAGGCGCGGCCGTACGCGAACGTGTTGCTGCGCTGCGGTGTCTTCTTCTGACGACCGCAGCACCGAGTTGTCCGGGAAAACTCTCGAGGGGGCCTGATCCGTCGATCAGACCCCCTCGTTCCCACCCCCATATCAGAACCTCCCGATCCCCCCAGATCCCCTCCCGGAAGTCCTGACGCCAAGTAGACCCGCGACCGCCGGGAAGGGTTGCACGGGTCCACAAGAAAATTCCGGCGAGCCCGCAGGAGGCGAAAAACCAACTGCGCCCGGGACGGGGCCTCGGTAACGTCGACGCCCATGTCGCCTTCCCATGAGCGTCCCCCCTTCACCGCGGACGAGCGGACCGCCCTGGTCGGCTGGCTTGACCTGCAGCGTTCCATCGTGCGGTGGAAGTGCAAGGGCCTGTCGGACAAGGACGCCCACCGCGCCGTCCTCCCGTCGTCTCCGCTGATGACGATGGCGGGCGTCATCTCCCACCTGCGGTGGACCGAACAGACCTGGTTCGAGGTGCTGTTCCTGGGCGGGCCGGCCGACGGCCCCCAGTTCCAGGAGGACCCGGAGGACGCCGACATGCGCGTGGACGGCGTCCCCCTCGACCAGCTGCTCGATGAGTACGAGCGCCAGTGCGCCATCTCCAACAAGATCATCGCGGCCCACTCCCTGGACGAGGTGGGCCGCCATCCCGACTTCCGTTCGGCCGCCGCCAACCTGCGGTGGATGGTGATCCACATGATCGAGGAGACAGCCCGGCACGCCGGCCACCTGGACGCCATCCGTGAGCTGCTGGACGGCGAGACCGGTTACTACTGACGCTCCCGGTCACCGCCGTCCCGGCGCGACGCCTGTCACGCGTACCGCACGAAGCGCTCCGCCGTCTCGGCCAGGACTTCCTTCCCGTCCCGCGCCCACAGCCCGTCGTTGAAGAGCTCGACCTCGATCGGCCCGGTGTACCCGGCGGCCTCGACGTAGCCCCGCCACTCGCGCATGTCGATGGCGCCGTCGCCGATCTGCCCGCGGCCGTTGAGGACGCCCTCGGGCAGCGGAGTCGTCCAGTCGGCGAGCTGGAAGGTGTGGATCCGGCCCGCGGCCCCGGCCCGGGCGATCTGAGCGGGCGCCTGGTCGTCCCACCAGATGTGGTACGTGTCGACGGTGACCCCGACCTGCTCGGCGGGGAAGCGTTCCGCGATGTCGAGCGCCTGGGCGAGCGTCGAGACGACGCAGCGGTCGGACGCGAACATCGGGTGCAGCGGCTCGATCGCGAGGCGGACTCCGCGCTCGGCCGCGTACGGGCCGAGCACGGCGAGCGCGTCCGCGATGCGCTCGCGCGCCCCGTGGAGGTCCTTGCTGCCGTCGGGAAGCCCGCCACACACCAGGACCAGCGTGTCCGTGCCCAGCGTGGCGGCCTCGTCGATCGCCGCGTGGTTGTCGCCCAGCGCCTCCGCCCGCTCGACGGGGTCGATCGCCGTGAGGAATCCGCCCCGGCACAGGGTGGTGACGCTGAGGCCCGCGTCCCGTACGAGCTTGGCGGCGGCCTCCACGCCGTACTTCTGCACCGGTTCGCGCCACAGGCCCACGCCCGGCACGCCGAGGTCGACGCATGCCGAGACCAGCTCGGGCAGCGACAGCTGCTTGACCGTCATCTGGTTGATGCTGAAGCGGCTGAGATCTGTCAGCGGTTCGGTCACTGCTGGACTCCGTACACGTTGAGCAGGGACTTCATACGGGCCTCGGCCAGTGCCGGGTCCGGGAACAGGCCCAGGGAGTCGGCCAGTTCGTACGCCCGTGCGAAGTGCGGGAGGGAGCGGGCCGACTGGAGGCCGCCGACCATGGTGAAGTGCTCCTGGTGCCCGGCCAGCCAGGCCAGGAAGACCACGCCGGTCTTGTAGAAGCGGGTGGGCGTCTGGAAGAGGTGGCGGGACAGCTCGACCGTGGGGTCGAGGAGTTCGCGGAAGCCCTTCACGTCGCCCGTGTCCAGGACGCGTACGGCCTCGGCCGCGAGCGGGCCGAGCGGGTCGAAGATGCCGAGGAGGGCGTGGCTGAAGCCCTGCTCGTCGCCGGCGATCAGCTCGGGGTAGTTGAAGTCGTCACCCGTGTAGCAGCGGACGCCGTTCGGGAGGCGGCGGCGGACGCCGATCTCGCGGCCCGCGTCCAGGAGGGACATCTTGATGCCGTCGACCTTGTCCGGGTGCGCGGCGATGACCTCGATGAAGGTGTCGGTGGCCGCGTCCAGGTCGGACGAGCCCCAGTAGCCCTCGAGCGCCGGGTCGAACATCGGGCCGAGCCAGTGCAGGACGACGGGCTCCGTGGACTGCCGCAGCAGCCGCCCGTAGACCTCCAGGTAGTCCTCGGGCCCCTTCGCCACCGCGGCGAGGGCGCGCGAGGCCATGAGGATAGGCTGGACACCGGCCTCCTCGACGACGCCCAGCTGCTCCTCGTACGCCGCCACGACCTCGTCGAGCGAGGTCGCGGGCGCGGTGAGCTGGTCGGTGCCGACGCCGGCCGCGATCCGGCCGCCGACGGCCTTCGCCTCGGCCGCGGACCGCTTGATCAGTTCGGCGGCCCCGGCCCAGTCCAGGCCCATGCCGCGCTGGGCGGTGTCCATGGCCTCGGCGACGCCCAGGCCGTGCGACCACAGGTGGCGGCGGAAGGCGAGCGTGGCGTCCCAGTCGACGGCCGCGGGCGAGTCCGGAGACACGTCCGCGTACGGGTCTGCGACCACGTGGGCCGCGGAGAAGACCGTACGAGAGGCGAGCGGCGCGCCGCCGGGGGTGAACACGGAGGGTTCGGTGCGCGGTTCGTAGGCGCGCAGGGCGCCGGTCGCATCGGGCAGGCGGATGGTCACAGCGAGATCTCCGGAACCTCGAGGCGGCTGCCCTCGGCCGCCGACTTCAGCCCGAGCTCGGCGAGCTGGACGCCGCGGGCACCGGCGAGCAGGTCCCAGTGGTAGGGCGCACCGGCGTAGACGTGCTTGAGGAACAGCTCCCACTGGGCCTTGAAGCCGTTGTCGAACTCGGCGTTGTCCGGGACCTCCTGCCACTGGTCGCGGAAGACCTCGGTGGCCGGGATGTCCGGGTTCCACACCGGCTTCGGGGTGGCGCTGCGGTGCTGGACGCGGCACTTGCGCAGGCCCGCGACGGCGGAGCCCTCGGTGCCGTCGACCTGGAACTCGACGAGTTCGTCGCGGTTGACGCGGACCGCCCAGGAGGAGTTGATCTGCGCGATGGTCCCGCCGTCGAGCTCGAAGATGCCGTACGCGGCGTCGTCGGCCGTGGCGTCGTAGGGCTTGCCCTGCTCGTCCCAGCGCTGCGGGATGTGCGTGGCGGTGAGGGCCTGGACGGAGGTCACCCGGCCGAACAGCTCGTGCAGGACGTACTCCCAGTGCGGGAACATGTCGACGACGATGCCGCCGCCGTCCTCGGACCGGTAGTTCCACGACGGGCGCTGCGCCTCCTGCCAGTCGCCCTCGAAGACCCAGTAGCCGAACTCGCCGCGTACGGAGAGGATCCGGCCGAAGAAGCCGCCGTCGATGAGCCGCTTGAGCTTCAGCAGGCCCGGCAGGAACAGCTTGTCCTGGACGACGCCGTGCTTGATGCCGGCCGCCTCCGCCAGGCGCGCCAGCTCCAGGGCGCCGTCCAGGCCGGTGGCGGTGGGCTTCTCGGTGTAGATGTGCTTGCCCGCGGCGATCGCCTTCTTGATCGCCTCCTCGCGGGCCGAGGTGACCTGGGCGTCGAAGTAGATCTCGATCGTCTCGTCGGCGAGGACGGCGTCCAGGTCGGTGGAGATGTTCGCCGGGTCGAGGCCGTGCTGCTCGGCAAGCGCCTTCAGCGCGTGCTCGCGGCGGCCGACGAGGACCGGCTCGGGCCACAGCACCGTGCCGTCGCCGAGGTCGAGGCCGCCCTGCTCGCGGATGGCGAGGATGGAACGGACGAGGTGCTGGCGATGGCCCATGCGTCCCGTCACGCCGTTCATGGCGATGCGCACCGTCTTGCGTGTCACGAGTTTCCCTCCGTACGGCCGCGTACGCCCTGTCCGCGTACGACCAGCGTCCGTAGCAAGCGCTTTCTATACGGTAAGAAGCTAGCCTCTGCACAGCGGCTCGGACAAGTACCTGGAGGCGGACCAGTGCTCAGGGGCTCGGACAAGTACCGGAGGACGACCAGATGACTGTGACCCTGGCGGACGTGGCGGCGCGCGCGCAGGTCTCCCCCGCCACCGTCTCCCGCGTGCTCAACGGCAACTACCCGGTCGCCGCGAAGACGCGGGAGCGGGTGCTGCGTGCGGTCGACGAGCTGGACTATGTCCTGAACGGTCCCGCGAGCGCACTGGCCGCGGCCACGTCCGACCTGGTCGGCATCCTCGTCAACGACATCGCCGACCCGTTCTTCGGGATCATGGCGGGCGCGGTCCAGTCGGAGATCGGCGGGCAGGCATGGGGATCCGCCCCGGACCGGGGCTCTTCGGAGGTCCTCGGGGGAGGTCGGGCGGGCGGTGAGCGGCTGGCCGTCGTGTGCAACACGGGGGGTCTGCCGGAGCGCGAGATCACGTATCTCACCCTGCTGCAGCGGCAGCGCGCGGCCGCCGTTGTCCTCACGGGCGGCGCGCTCGAGGACGCCGGGCACGTCGCCGCCGTGGCCGCGAAGCTGCGCAGACTGGCGGATGCGGGCACGCGCGTGGTGCTCTGCGGCCGGCCGCCCGTCCCCGGTACCGACGCGGTCGCCCTCACCTTCGACAACCGCGGCGGCGGGCAGCGGCTCACCGAGCATCTGCTCGGGCTCGGGCACCGCCGTATCGCCTACATCGCGGGACCCGAGGAGCGCACCACCACCCGGCACCGGCTGGAGGGCCACCGGGCGGCGCTGGCCGAGCACGACGTCGAGGACGACCCCAAGCTCACCGTGCACGGGCCGTACGACCGCCGCTCCGGGTACGACGCGACGCGCGAACTCCTGCGCCGCGACCGCTCGTTGACCGCCATCGTGGCCGCGAACGACACCGTCGCCCTGGGCGCCTGCGCCGCCCTGCGCGACGAGGGCCTTCGCATCCCCGACGACGTGTCGGTGGCGGGTTTCGACGACCTGCCGTTCGCCATCGACGCGGTGCCGGCACTGACGACGGTGCGGTTGCCGCTGGTCGCGGCGGGGGCGCGGGCGGGGAGGATCGCGATGGGGCGGGAGAGTGCGCCGCCTGGCGGGATCGCGACGGTGCAGGGGGAACTGATGGTTCGGGGGTCTACGGCGGCGCCGGGGCGATGACAACTCGCTATCGCTGAAGCATGCCGGAAGCGGAGGTCGTTATGGCAGGCGTAGTCATGAACGCGCCCAGTGCCTGGAGGGTGCTGGACAGCGTCGATCTTCCCCGCGGATACCGTGTCGAGATCACGGCGGGAAAGATCATCATGACGCCGCACAGCGAAGACCGGTGGAAGGTCGTACTGGCAGCCGCTCCCCAGATCGAGCGGCAGCTCGCTGAGCACGGCGACATCCTGTCCGATGTCGCGATCGACTTCCCGTCCAGCGAGTACGGATACGCACCCGACCTCGCGATCATCGCCCCCGGCTCCGAGCGCAACTGCTGCGGCCGCTTCGAGTGGCACAATCTGGAGGCGGTTCTCGAGGTCGTCTCGAAAAGCAGCCGGGACAACGACTTCGCCAAGAAGTTCCACATGTACGCGGAGTGCGGCATCCCCGTTTACGTCATCATCGACCCCTCGCAGGGCATGTGCACCGTCCACAGCCGCCCCACCAGGATCGGCACCTACGAGGACGAGGCCGAGGTGCCGTTCGGCCAGGATCTCGTCCTGCCGCTCACCGACGGCCGCCACATCACCATCAACACCGGCGGCTTCCCCAAGGCCGGCTGAACGCTGTCTGCCATCTCCTCCTTAGGAGCCTTCCGCCAACCGCAACTGCAGCCAGAGCACCAACCGGGTGTCCGGATCCGAGAGCTTGAGGTGGAACAGAGACTCGGCTCGGGAGAGGCGGTAGCGGCACGTGTTGGGATGGATGTTGAGGCTGCGGGCCGCGGTCGAGATGTCGCTGTCGGCGGCGAAGTACGCGAGCAGGGTCTCGGCGTAGGCGGTGCGGTGGGCGGCGTCGTGGGCGCGGATGGCGGGGCCGGCGCCCTCGGCGAGGCGGGGTATCAGATGCGCCTGCTCAGCCAGTTCGGCGAGGGTGACCGTGGGGCGGACGTCATCGATGGCGGCCACTGCGGTGTCGGCGGGGCCGAGGGTGCGCAGCACCGTGTCGGCGTCGCGGCGGGAGGCAGGGGCGGCGCGCAGCGAGGGCGCCACCGAGCCGAGGGCGGCGCGGACAGGCAGGTGCAGCGCGCGGTGGGCGCGGCCTGCGACGTCGGCCACGAAGTCGCGGTGGGCGTCGGCGGGCAGCAGCGCGTAGACGGTGCCGTCGATGAGGGCGCAGCCGTGGTGGCTGTAGTGGGCCTCGCAGTGCAGGCTGACCAGGTCGGTGAGCTGGAGCGCGGCCCGGGCGGTGAGCGCGTCGTCGGGGCCGGCCGCGGTGAGGTGGAAGGCGGCCACCACGGCCGGGGCGTCGACCGGCAGTCCGAGCTGCGGACCGACCAGAGGGGCGCTGGCCGGGTCGTCCAGGAGGCGGCGCAGCAGGTCGCCGCGCTGCCGGCGGACCAGGTCGTGGGACGTACGGGCGCGCAGCAGATGGAGGGCGGCGATACGGGCGGCGTCGTCGAGCGTCCGCAGGGCGTCATCGCCGAGGTCGTCGTGCGCGTCGACGACCCAGATGGAGCCGAGCAGTTCGCTGCCCGCGCGGACCGCCACGGCGATCCGGGCGAGACCTCCGGGGCTGGCGGCGAACCGCAGGACCCCGGTGGCGCGGGAGAGTTCGCGGTACTGGGGCACGTTGATGGGCGCGTACGGGACGTGCAGACCGAGGATGCCCTGGCGGCGCTCCTCGTCGATCTCCTGACCGCGCAGGGTGGAGTAGGCGAGGATCCGCTGGTACGGGTCCTCGATCGCGGTGGCTCCGCCGACGGCCGCGGCGATGGCGTTGGCCAGCGAGAAGAGGTCGCCGATGTCCGGCCCTGCGGTGCCCTGGCCGGTGCCCGCGACGGCGGCCAGCGCCGAGGTGACCAGGGCGTCGAGCTGCTGCCAGGCCAGATCGTCGTCGGCGGTCAGCAGGGCCACCTCGGCCTTCTCGGCGGCCAGCGCGAGGTCGGCGACCGGCTCCCCGTACTGCTTGACGACGATCCCGGCGAGCCCGGCCGCCGCGGCGGCGTCGACCAGCCGCGGAGCCCCGGAGGGCGGGACGCCGACCGCGAGCAGCAGGGCGTCGTCCCGGCGCGGCAGCGGGCTGCGCGGTTCGTACACCAGAGTTCCGGAGACCCGGCCCTCCGCGCCGCGCGGGGCGGTCACCAGCCGGACGGGCGACGGGCCCAGCGCATCGCACAGGTGCCGCAGGGACGAGGGCATGGCCGGGATGCTAGATCGAATTTGGCCGATCTCCTAGTCCGCGTGATGTGATCTTGGGAGATCAGCCGAAGCGGGACGGCGGGTGCGTCCCCAAGGCTTGGAGGGTGTTCACCACCACCCCGTCATTCGATTCCGCGACCCGGCAGGCCGAAGCCGCCGCCGGGGCTGCGGGTGTCCGGATCGAGACCATCGAGGCCCCCGAGCGGCTGCTGGCCGTGTCCGGCCTGTTCGCCGAGGTATGGGGCACCGATCCCGGACACGAGCCGTTCGCCGGTGACGTGTTGCGCTCCCTGGCCCATGCGGGCGGCGCGGTGCACGCCGCCTTCGGGCCGACCGGCCTGCTCGGCGCCAGTGCCGCCGTGTTCGGCCCTCCGCGGAGAGCAGACCTCTACAGCCTGATCGCCGGCGCCACCCGCCTCAGCCAGGGCGTGGGATACGCACTCAAGCTGGCCCAGCGCGCCTGGGCGCTGGAGCAGGGCGCGCGGACGATCACCTGGACGTTCGACCCGCTGGTCCGCCGCAACGCCTGGTTCAACCTGGTCAAGCTGGGTGCGGTGGCCGGCGAGTACACCGTGGACTTCTACGGCCCGATGGACGACGGCTTCAACGCGGGAGACGAGACCGACCGGCTGACCGCCGTCTGGCGGCTGGACACCGTCGGCAGCGCCGAGGCGCCCACCCGGCCGGAGCCCGATCCTCTGCCCGGCCCGGACGGGCAGCCGTTCACCGCCCGCGACGGCCGCTCCCTGTGGTGCCGGGTCCCCGAGGACATCACGGCGATCCGCCTGCAGCGGCCCGAACTGGCCCTGGCCTGGCGCACGGCGGTACGCGACGTGCTCGCGGACGCGCTGGCCGACGGCTTCACCGCCACATCGATGACCCGCGACGGCTGGTACCACCTGACCCGCTCCGACCGCGAGGACACCCCGTGAAGATCGACCGCATCGAACTGATCCACGTCCGTCTGCCGCTGGTCGGCGCGTTCCGTACCTCCTTCGGCACCGACACAGTCCGGGACACCTTCCTGCTGCGCGTCGTCACCGACACCGGCGAGGGCTGGGCGGAGTTCGCGGGCGACCCGGATCCGCTGTACTGCCCGGAGTTCGCGGCCAGTGCCGAACTGGCGCTGCGCGACCACCTCATCCCGCGGGTGATGGCGCTGCGCGAGGTCACCGCCGCGCAGGTCGGGCCGGCCGTCGAGGAGATCAAGGGCCATCCGCTGGCCAAGGCCGTGCTGGAGACCGCGATCCTCGACGCCGAACTGCGCTCGTACGGCATGTCGTTCGGCACGTACCTCGGTGCTGTGAAGGACCGAGTGCCCGCGGGCGTATCCGTCGGGATCATGGACACGATTCCCGAGCTGCTGCGCGCCGTCGAGGGCTATCTCGCCGAGGGCTATCTGCGGATCAAGCTGAAGATCGAGCCGCGCTGGGACGTGGAGGCCGTCCGCGCGGTACGCGCCGAGTTCGGCGACGACCTGCTGCTCCAGGTGGACGCGAACACCGCCTACTCGCTCAGCGACGCCGAACATCTGCGCCGCCTGGACGAGTTCGGCCTCGTACTGATCGAACAGCCGCTGGCCGAGGACGACTTGATGGGCCACGCCGAACTGGCCAAGGTCGTCCGCACCCCCATCTGCCTGGACGAGTCGATCACCTCGGCCCGGGGCGCCGCCGCCGCGCTCGCGCTCGGCGCCTGCCGCGTGATCAACATCAAGCCCGCGCGGGTCGGCGGCTATCTGGAAGCCCGCCGCATCCACGATCTCGCCGACGCCCACGGCGTGCCGGTCTGGTGCGGCGGAATGCTGGAGACCGGCGTCGGCCGCTCGGCCAACCTCGCGCTCGCCGCGCTCCCCGGCTTCGTCCTGCCCGGCGACACCTCGGCCTCTTCGCGCTACTACGCGGAGGATCTCACCGCCCCGTTCGTCCTGGACGACGGCCATCTGACCGTCCCCGACGGACCCGGAACCGGCGCCACCGTGCTGCCGGACGCCCTGCGCCGCGTCACCGTCGCCCGGCGCGATCTGCTCACAACCTGAAAGCCGCCTGTCCCCACGGCCTGAAGGCCGCCCCGCACCACAGCGCCTGAAAGCCGCCCGCACCACGGCCTGAACGCCCCATGCCCCATGGCCTGAAGGCTCCCAGCTCCACGGTCTGTACGCCCCCAGCTCCACGGTCTGTACGCCCCCAGCCCCACGGCCGTACGCCCCCAGCCCCATCCCCGAGAAACGGCCTGCGCCGCGGCAACGTCGCCCGGCGCGTCCCTCCTCACGCCCTCAGACACGCCCCGAACGCCTGAAAAGAAGAGAAGAGGACATGACTTCCCAGCCCGGAAAGCTCCTCATCACGACCCTGACGGCCGCGGTCGTCGCCGCATCGGCCACCGCCTGCGGCGGCTCCGCCGACTCCGGTGAACCCACCGCCAAGACCACCGCGAACTCCTCCGCCCCGCTCTATGACGAACTGCCGCAGCAGCAGCGCAAGGCCGGCAAGATCGTGGTCGGCTCGGACATCAGTTACGCGCCGATGGAGTACTACGACACCGACGGGACCACCGTCCTCGGCTTCGACAAGGAGCTCACCGACGCCCTGAGCAAGCAGCTCGGCGTCCCCTTCGAGTTCAAGAACGCCTCCTTCGACGGTCTGATCACCTCGCTGAAGTCCCAGCGGATCGACGTGGTGATATCCGGGATGTCGGACACCAAGGAGCGCCAGGCCAGCGTCGACTTCGTCGACTACTACACCGCCGGTGCGATGCTCCTGGTCAAGAAGGGCAACCCCGAGAACCTGAAGACGCTGGCCGACCTGTGCGGCAAGACCATCGCGGTGCAGCGCGCCACCACCCAGGAGGGATACGCCGAGGAGCAGAGCAAGGCCTGCAAGAAGGACGGCGAGAAGGAGATCGAGATCCTCTCCTTCGACCGCGAGACCGAGGCGCTGCTCCAGGTCAAGCAGGGACGCGCGGTGGCCGGTCTCGAGGACTACCCGGTCGCCAGCTACAACGCCCGTACGTCCGGCGACGGCGCGGACTTCGAGGTGGCCGGCGACCAGATCGAGGCCGGGCCGCTCGGTATCGCGGTCGCCAAGCAGGACACCGAGCTGCGCGATGTCATCCAGAAGGCGCTCGACGCGATCATCGACGACGGCACGTACAAGAAGCTGATCGGCAAGTGGGAGATCCCCGCGGGCGCGGTCACCGAGGCGAAGATCAACTCAGGCACATGAGCGAGCCGATCAGGGCGGTCCCGGTCCGCCACTACGGACGGTTGGTGTTCCTGGTCGCGCTGGTCGCCTTCCTCGCGCTGGCGGTGTGGGCGTTCGCGGGCGCGGACATCGACTACTCGGTCACCCTCCACTTCCTCACCGCCGACACCGTGCTGAGCGGCCTGGGCAACACCATCGTCATCAGTGTGCTCGCCCAGGCCCTCGGCATCGCGCTGGGCGTGGTCTTCGCGATCCTCGGGCGGTCCCGGCACGCCGAGGTACGCGCGTTCTCGGCCGGCTACGTCTGGCTGTTCCGCGGCACGCCCGTCATCGTCCAGCTGCTGCTCTGGTACAACCTCTCGCTGGTCATCGACACCGTGACGCTCCCGGGCCTGGGCAGCTGGCAGACCAACCAGCTGATCACTCCGTTCGTCGCGGCCCTGCTCGGCCTCGGCATCAACGAGGGCGCCTACATGGCCGAGATCGTCCGGGCCGGCATCGACTCGGTCGACAAGGGCCAGACCGAGGCGGCGCAGGCCCTCGGCATGTCCCGGGGGCTCACCCTGCGCCGGGTCGTACTGCCGCAGGCCATGCGCGTCATCGTGCCGCCGACCGGCAACGAGTTCGTCGGCATGCTCAAGACCAGCTCACTGGCGTACGCGATCCAGTACGGCGAACTGCTCCAGTCCGCCGTGAAGATCTACTCCAACAACCTGATGATCGTCGAGCTGCTGCTCACGGTCTCCATCTGGTACGTGGTGCTGACCACCGTCGCCACGGTGCTCCAGCGCTACCTGGAGCGGCGCTACTCCAAGGGGGTCCAGCGATGACACCGGTCGTCCGCGCGCGAGGTGCTCTGAGGCCTCCGAGTCGCGGGGACAAGATGCTCTGACGCGTCCGAGTCGGCGTGGACGCCGCAGCACGAGCGCCTTAATCTCTGACTCAGTCAACTGTTCTCCGTCCGGGCCGTGCCGTCCGGGACGACGGCGGACCGGCCATCGGTGCCTCCCAGGGCAGGTGTCCCATGACCGTGCACGAGATCCGCTCGTTCAACCGCTTCTACACGAACCTCATCGGCGCGCTGGACTACGGCCGCCACCTGTACGCGCCGTACACCCTGACCGAGTCGCGCGTGCTGTACGAACTCGCGCACTCGCCGCGTACCGACGCCGCCGATCTGCGAGCCGAGCTCTCCCTCGACGCCGGGTACCTGAGCCGGATCCTCGCGAAGTTCGAGAAGGAGGGGCTGATCGAGCGGGCGCCGTCGGAGCGGGACACGCGACGGCGGCAGGTCACGCTGACCGTGCCCGGGCGCGAGACCGCCGCGCTGCTCGACGAGCGTTCGAGCCAGGCCGTGGCCTCCCTGCTTGCGACCGTGCCGGCCGCCGAGCGGCCGACACTCGCCGAAGCGATGCGTACGGTCCGCGAGTTGCTGTCCGGCGGCCGCCCGCCCGGGTCCGAGGACGTCGTGCTGCGCGAGCCCGGCCCAGGCGATCTGGGCTGGATGGTGCAGCGCAACGCCGCTCTGTACGCCGCCGAGTACGGCTGGAACACCGACTACGAGGGCCTGGTGGCCCGTATCGTCGCCGACTTCGCCGAGGACCACGACCCGCATCTGGAGCGGGTGTGGATCGCCGAGCTCGACGGGCGCCCGGTGGGCTGTGTGATGTGCGTACGCGATGCGGCGCCCGCCACGGCGCGGCTGCGGCTGCTGCTCGTCGAACCGGACGTGCGCGGCCTCGGCATCGGCGACCGGCTGGTGCGCGCGTGCGTCGACTTCGCGCGGCGCGTGGGCTACCGGGACCTGGTGCTGTGGACGAACGACGTCCTGGCCTCGGCTCGCAGGATCTACGAGCGGCACGGCTTCGTCCTTGTCGCGGAGAAGCCGCACCGTTCGTTCGGGGCCGATCTGGTCGGACAGGACTGGCGGCTGGATCTGCACGAGGACGCCGGGTGACGGGTAGGGTCCGCACCGGGCCCGCCCTTCCCGGCTCACGGACTCCGGCCGGGCATGCCCGTCGACGCGCACGCCCGGCCCGCCCCAGCGAGGTGAAACAGCGGTGAAACTGGCCTTCTCCACCCTCGGCGTGCCGGGGCTCCCCATCGCCGACGTGGTGCGGCTCGCCGCCGAGCACGGCTATCACGGCGTCGAACTGCGCGCCCACGAGGAGGAGCCGGTCCACCCGGGCATCGGCCTCACCGAGCGGGCCGACGTCGCCGCCGAGTTCAAGTCGGCCGGCATCCAGATTCTGGGAATCGCGGGGTACGCGCGCGTGGCGGCCCCCGGCGCGGACGAGCCGGTGCTCGCGGAGATCCGCGGGCTGCTGGAACTCGCCCGGGACCTCGGCGCGCCCTTCATCCGCGTCTTCCCCGGCGGCGGCACCAAGCAGAGCGCCGAGGAGGCGGACGCGACGGCCGCCCGCCGCCTGGGCACCGCCGTGGAGTACGCCGGCGACCTGGGCGTACGCATCCTCCTGGAGACCCACGACTCGCACCGCACGGGCGCCGCCGCCACCCGCGTCCTCGGCCAGGTGGGCCACCGCCGCCTGGGCGCCCTGTGGGACGTGATGCACACCTGGCTCGGCGGTGAGCAGCCCTCCGAGACGTACGCCGCGCTGTCGCCGTATCTCGGCTACGTCCAGGTCAAGGACATCGCGTCCGCCGAGGACAAGACACCGCTGGCGCTCGGTGCGGGCGTTCTGCCGCTCACCGAGTGCGTGGAGGTCCTCATGCGGAACGGCTGGGACGGCTGGCTGTGCTGGGAGTACGAGAAGCGCTGGTACGAGGCGGCTGCGCCGCTGCCCGGCCTGCTGAGGCCGGGCCGGGAACACCTGGCACGGTTGCTCAACGAGTCGGCCTGACCCTCGGCGGGCATGTCACCTGGCCGCCGGAATGTGACAGTTGACCGGCGACTGTCACATTCCGGCGAGCAGGTGCGGTGCCCCTACGCTGTGAGCACACGCACCCACAGCGTCTTACCGACTCCGCGGTCCCGGACCTCCCACGCGTCGGACAGCGCCGCCACGAGAGGGAGACCACGGCCCGACTCCGAGTCGAGGGCGGGCGGCGACCCGGGCAGCACGGGCAGGACCGGGCGGCGGCGCGAGGCGTCAGAGACCTCGATCTCCACCGACTTCTCCCCGTCGTAGGCGAGGACCACCTCGAAGAGCCGGCCCGGCACGCGGCCGTGGCGCACCGCGTTCGCGGACAGCTCCGAGACGATCAGCGCGATCATGTCGGATGCGTCGGCGGGTACGGACCACTGCGCCAGCGCGGCCCGCACGTCGCGGCGGGCTGCGGGCACGGACCTCGGCACCGGCGCGAATCGCTGCCGCCAGGCGCGCGAGGCGGGGCTCGCTCCATCACTTTCCGTGTTCATAAGAACACTGTCGGCCCACGTCGCTACCGTCACCAGTGACCGAGCGTCGACGCCCGATGCGGGCAATTCACCTTGCGTGGGCGTTGATTGGCGTTGAGCCGTGTTGAGGGGGTGGCTGTGCATGGGGCAGGCCAAGAAGAACTCGTCCTCACCCGCCGCGCAGTACTTCGCGGAAGTGCTGCGCATGCTGCGCACGAAGGCGGGGCTGTCGCAGAACGAGCTGGGTGAGCGCATGAACTACACGGGTGCGGCGGTGAGCGCCGTGGAGACCTGCGCCAAGCCCGCGACGGACGAGTTCATCGAGGCGGCGGAGAAGGCGCTGGATGCCGGGGGGTTGGTCGCGGCGGCGGCCAAGTACCTGCGGTTGGAGCGGTATCCGGAGTACTTCCAAGGGTTCGTGCAGTTGGAGCAGGAGGCATTGAGTGTGTCGTCGTACTGCAGCCAGCTGATCGAAGGGTTACTGCAGGCCGAGTCGTACGCCCGCGCGCTGCTGAGCTGCGACTTCCCGCCCCTTGATGAAGCAGAAATCGAGCAACTGACACTTGCGCGAATGGAGCGCAAGGCACTGATCGAGCGGAAACCGGTCTGCGTCATCAATGTCATCCTCGAAGAGGCCGCACTGCGGCGACGGATCGGTGGGGTTGAGGTGATGCGCAGTCAGTACGAGTACCTCATTGAGTGCTCGCAACGGCCCAACCTGGTCGTCCAAGTTATGGCAGCAGACCGAGGTGCACATGCCGGGCTACGCGGCCCAATGAAGCTCGTCGAGACGCCCGAGCAAACCACGCTCGTGTACACGGAAGCCCTCGGCAAGAGCCTGCTGGTCTCCAAACCCGCAGAGGTAGGTGTACTCGCCCGCCGCTATGCAATGATCAGAAGCCAGGCCCTCCGGCCGGAGGAATCCGTAGAACTGATCGAGCAGTTGGCGGGTGAGCTATGAGCGATCTGGTCTGGTTCAAGAGCAGCTACAGCGACTCTGGCGGCGGCGACTGTGTCGAAGCGGCCTTCGACTGGTTCAAGAGCAGCTACAGCGACTCGGGCGGCGGCGAATGCGTAGAGGTGGCCACCACCACCGCCGTCCACATCCGTGACTCCAAGGCCCCGGATCGGCCCTACCTCGCCGTCTCCCCCGAAGCCTGGGCTGCCTTCCTCACGCACCCTGCCACCCGTTCCTCCAGCCGCACCCGGCACTGAGGCCACTCCGCCGCTGTGATCGAGTAGATCGCGGAGTCACGCAGCCGACCTTCCTCACCCGGCGCCCAGGAGCGGGACCAGTTCCTCAGTACGCCCTCGAAGCGCGCGCCCACGCGGCCAGGAAGAGCGCGGGCGGTGATGGACTTGGAACCGGGGATGTCGACTACGGGCATGCCCTCATGATCGGCCGACGGTGGCCTCGCGCGCCGGGATATCCACGGGATGGACGACCGCCCGTCGCCCGGGCGTAACCGACGTCAGCGCCACCCCTCCCACCAGCAGCGCCGCAGCGCACCACCGCAACGGGCTCACCGGCTCGCCCAGGAACAGCGCCGCCGACGACATCCCGAAGACGGGGACGAGAAGCGAGAAGGGCGCGACCGTGGACGCGGGGTGGCGGTGCAGCAGCCAGCCCCAGGCGCCGAAGCCGAAGACCGTGGTGATCCAGGCGACGTAGACGATGACGCCCGCGCCCTGCCAGTCGAGGGAGCGCAGCGCGGCGAGGTCCGCGGACGGGCCCTCGGTGAGCAGGGACAGCAGGAGCAGCGGCAGGACCGGGACGGTGCTGACCCAGACCATGAAGTTGAGCGGGTCCGGCGGGGACGCCTTGCGGGTCAGGACATTGGAGACGCCCCAGCAGGCGGCGGCCGCGATGACCAGCGCGAAGGCGAGGAGCGGCCCGGACGTGCCCTCGTCCACCGCGGCGACCGCGACACCGCCGAGGGCCACCGCCATGCCCACCACACGGACCCGGCCTGGCCGCTCCCCCAGCGCCACCATGGCGAACAGCGCCGTGAACACGGCCTGGATCTGGAGGACGAGCGACGACAGGCCGGCCGGCATGCCCGCGTCCATACCGACGAAGAGCAGCCCGAACTTCGCCACGCCCAGGACGAGTCCGACGGCCACGATCCACTTCCAGGCGACCTTGGGCCGCCCCACGAAGAAGACCGCGGGCAGCGCCGCCACCAGGAAGCGCAGGGCCGAGAACAGCAGCGGCGGGAAGTGGTCGAGGCCGACCTCGATGACGGTGAAGTTCACGCCCCAGACGGCGGCGACAAGGACGGCGAGGCAGATGTGTACGGGGCGCATGCAGTGAGCATCGTCGGCCACGACCGTGAAGCACCAGCGCAAGTCTCTTCATGGTTGGATGAAGCATCGCTTACGTGAGTGAAGCATCACTCAGGCGCATGCCGACCTAAGCCGACGCGAGGGGGCTCCATGCTCGATCTCCAGCGGCTGCGCGCCCTGCACGCCGTCTCCGTCCACGGCACCGTCGGCGCGGCCGCGGCCGCCCTCGGCTACACCCCGTCCGCCGTGTCGCAGCAGCTGGCGAAGCTGGAGCGGGAGACCCGGACGGTACTGCTCGAACGACATGGCCGCGGGGTCCGGCTCACCGATGAGGCACGCCAACTCGCCCAGGTTGCACAGGAGTTGCTGGCGATCGTCGAGCGGGCCGAGACCGAGCTCGAGGAGCGGCGCGGACTGCCCGCCGGACGGCTGACCGTGGCCGCGTTCGCCTCGGCCGCACGCGGTCTCCTCCCCGGCGTACTGGCCGACCTGGCCGTACGCCATCCGGCGCTGGACGCCCGGCTGACCGAGGTCGACCCGCATCTCTCCGTCGACCTGGTGGCCAAGGGCGCCGTCGACGTGGCCGTCGCACACGACTGGGACATCGCACCCCTGCCGGCCCCACCGGGGGTCGAACAGGCCTTCATCGGCGAGGACCTGTGCGATCTCCTCGTACCCGCAGGGCATCCGGTCGCGGGGCGGAATTCCGTACGCCGTGAGGACCTGAAGCGGGAGCGGTGGGTCTGCCAGCCACCGGGGCGGGTCTGTCACGACTGGCTGGTGCGCACGCTGCGCGCGGCCGGCTGCGAGCCGGACATCGCGCACCAGGCGGACGAGAATCCGACGCTGGTCGCGCTCGTCGCGGCCGGGCTGGGCATTGCCTTGCTGCCCCGGCTGGGGCGTGGTCCGCTGCCCGACGGTGTCGTCGAGGTACGGCTCGACCCCATGCCCGTACGGCGGTTGTACGCGCTGTGGCGGACCGGGGCCGTCCGGCGGCCCGCGATCGCTGAGACGGTCCGCGCCCTGCAGGCCCACTGGCCGAAAGTCTCTGCACACGCGCCCCTGTGAGCGCCGGCGCACCAACTTCGCGGAATCTCCGTGATACGGGGAACCTGTGCCCACGCGAGCGCGTCCAAACGGCATGCTGACGGATGAGTCTCCGCAGGGCGGTGTCGGCCTCGCTGCTGGCTGCGATCGCTGACCACCCTCTCCACCGCCTGCGGCCGGCAGCACGCCGTCACCGGCGCGCCCCCCTCCAACTGCGCCGGTGACGGCCCCTCATCTCGGGCACTCCCCGCCTCGTCGGCGCATTCGCACAAGTGCAGTTGTACACCTGTGCAGTGCTGCCCGGGAGATCGCGCGCACTCTTGACTGTAAGAAATTGTCAGGATATCCGTGGCGTCTCGGAAGTTTCCTTCATCGCCTTCTTCACCACGCCCCTCCATGGATCCCCGGGATCTCCTCCGGAAGGAGCGCACGTGCAGTACAGACACTCCGGAACCTCCAGACGCACTCTCCTCGCCGCCACCGCGGGCGCGGCTGCCGCCGTTGCCGCGGGCGCCGGCACAGCGCACGCCGACGCAAACGCCGACGCAAACGCCGGAAGCGGCCAGGACGAGAGGCTCAAGGCCCTCATATCCCGAATGAGCCTCGAGGAGAAGGTCGGCCAGCTCTTCGTGATGCGGGTGTACGGCCACTCCGCTACCGAACCCGACCAGGCCGACATCGACGCCAACCTCAAGGAGATCGGGGTCAGGACGGCCGCCGAGCTCGTCGCCGAGTACCGCGTGGGCGGCATCATCTACTTCGCCTGGGCCCACAACACCCGTGATCCGCACCAGATCGCGGATCTGTCCAACGGCATCCAGCAGGCGGGGCTCTCACTCCCGGGCGGCCTGCCCCTGCTCATCTCCACCGACCAGGAGCACGGCATAGTCGCGCGCGTGGGCAAGCCCGCGACGCTGCTCCCGGGCGCGATGGCGCTCGGCGCGGGGGGATCGCGGTCCGACGCACGCCGGGCCGCACAGATCGCCGGCGCCGAACTGCGGGCGATGGGCATCCGGCAGAACTACGCGCCGGTCGCCGACGTGAACGTCAACCCGGCCAACCCGGTCATCGGCGTACGCTCCTTCGGCGCCGACCCGGAAGCCGTGGCCGGACTGGTCGCCGCGCAGGTCAAGGGCTACCAGACCTCCGACATCGCCGCGACGTCCAAGCACTTCCCGGGGCACGGCGACACCGCGACCGACAGCCACTACGGCTTCCCGGTCATCGAGCACACCACGGAGCAGTGGGGGCAGCTGGACGCACCGCCGTTCCGGGCGGCGATAGCGGCCGGCATCGACTCGATCATGACCGCGCACATCATGGTCCCGGCGCTCGACCCGTCCGGCGACCCGGCCACGCTCTCCCGCCCCATCCTCACGGGCATCCTGCGCGAACAGCTCGGCTACGACGGTGTCGTGGTGACGGACTCGCTCGGCATGGCGGGCGTACGCCAGAAGTACGGCGACGACCGCGTCCCCGTCCTCGCCCTCAAGGCGGGCGTCGACCAGCTGCTGAACCCGCCCAGCCTCGACATCGCCTGGAACGCGGTCCTGAACGCCGTCAAGAGCGGGGAGCTGACGGAGGCACGGCTCGACGAGTCGATCCTTCGCATCCTCCGGCTCAAGGCGAAGCTGGGTCTCTTCAAGGATCCGTACGTCTCCCATGAGGGCGTCGACCGGACCGTGGGCACCGAGGCGCATCTCGCGGCCGCGGACCAGATCGCCGAGGAGACGACGACGCTGCTCGTCAACGAGCAGGGCCTGCTGCCACTGTCGCGCCTCACGCACAAGAACGTGCTGGTCGTGGGCGCGGATCCGGCCTCTCCTTCCGGCACGACCGGCCCGCCCACGGCCGTGTTGGCGGGCGCGCTCACCGAGCTGGGGTTCTCCGCCACCGCACTCTCCACCGGTACGGCACCCTCGCAGGCGAAGATCGACGAGGCGGTGGCGGCGGCCGGGGGCAAGGACGCGGTGGTCGTCGGCACGTACAACGTCTCGGCCGCCAGCTCGCAGCGCACCCTCGTCGACGCGCTGGTCGCGACAGGCGTGCCGGTCGTCGCGGTGGCGATCCGCAATCCGTACGACGTGGCGCGGCTGCCCGGCGTCGGCGCGTACCTCGCCTCGTACTCCTGGACGGACGTGGAACTGCGCGCCGCGGTACGGGTGATCGCGGGCCACGCACGGCCTGAGGGCAGGCTGCCGGTCCCCGTGCAGCGGGCGGACGACCCGGCGCAGGTGCTGTATCCGATCGGCTACGGGTTGACGTACTAGCTGCGCAGTCCGGCGTACGCGACGTACGCCGGACACCCGGCGCGCCACCCCCAAGAGACGCAAATCCCCTGTACATCTGGCGTGTGCCCGTTCCGGCAGGTCACGCTTGGTGGATCTATGGGGGGTTGGGCATGCACAACGCGCGGACCGCGGGGGTGGTGTGCGCGTCGCTGCTGATCGCCGCAGCGGCGCTCACGGGATGTCAGAAGTCCCCGTCTTCGGGGACGGGTTCGGAGGACGGCAGGCTCGGCGGACAACCGTCGCCGACCCGGCCGTCGGGATACGGCGCGGTGTTCCTCGCCCTCGACGAGTGCAGCTCGCGGGGGCGTGAGACGTTCACCGAGGTGTCCTGCACCAGCGAGAAGGCGGCGGCGCGGGTCGTCGCGCGCTACGACGGCAGTGTGTCGGAGGGGCCGTCCTGCCCCGAGCGCACGGACTTCGTGCTGCACATCAGCGAGAACAGTCCGGCACTGGACGAGGACGGCGACGGGAGCGTGCCGCAGGGGTACGCCTGCATGCGCAACCTCGAGGCGCCGCATCCCGGGGATCCCGGGGGCGGGGGCGGGCCGCGGACGATCGTGGGCGACTGCGTGTACTCGGCGGGGCGCGGGGAGGTACGGGAGACGTCGTGCGACGGCAAGGGCGAGGAGGCACCCGAATACCGGGTGACGAAGGCGGTCACATCCCGCCCCAAGTGCCCACCGTCGACGTCCCTCTACGTCGACCTGGGCGGGCCCAAGCCGGTGGGCTGCGCGAAGCGCGTCTGACGCACCGCTGCGCTGTGGGCAGTCGTTCCTCCCCCAGTGCCTTAAGGGCCTGGGAGGTGCCCCCAGCGGAACGACTGCCCACAAACCGGGCGGCCTACGGCCGCAGTGCCGGCTCTCGCCGGAGCTGCTGCCGGTCCAGCTTCGCGTCGTACGCGGCCAGCGGCTTCGCCTCGGCCGCCGTCGCGGCCGGAACCCCCGCCCACGCAAGGATCCGCGACGTCGCAACGTCGCGATCGGCCTCGCTCAGCCCCGCGACCCGCGCCCCGTGGTTGGCACCCGGCGCCGTGAAGACGTACGAGTCACGCGCCCCCTCCCCGAGCCGGAAGGGCTCGGCACCCCACGGGTCGTTCTCCCCGTACACGTACAGCATCCGCTGTGCGTTGTGCCGCACCCAGCTGTCCACGTCCCGCATCACCCACGGCTGGAACGTCATCGGAATGGACCGCGGAACGAAGTTCCGCGGCGGCTGGTACCCGTAGCGGGAGAGGTCCCCCAGCCAGGGCTGCTGGATCGTGGGCGCGCCGAGCTGGGTGCCCGCCTGGTAGTAGTACGGCGTGTACGGCTCGAGGCCCTGGTCGGTGTAGAACGACCAGCCTGAGATGGCGTCGACGTAGTCGAAGAGCTCCTGGTCCGTCGCGGTCGACGCGTCCGGCACGTCGGTGCACTCGGCCTCGAGGTGGTACTGCCAGAAGCCCCACACCAGGTCGAGGACGACGGCCTCGTACGCCTTGTCGAGGGAGCCGACGGTCGTGAACGTGAAGCCGTTCTCCTCGGCGTACGCGGCGTACTTCTCCTCCAGCGGCTCACGCCGGACGAGCGCCTCGCGCTGCACCGCGTTGAGCTTGTCGCGGCACTCCTCGGTGCCGACCGTCTCGAAGAACTCGTCGTATGCCGAGTCCTCCTTGTTCACCACGTCGTTGGGCGCGACGTACGCGACGACGCCGTCCATGTCGCGCGGATAGAACCGCTCGTAGTACGTGGCGGTCATGCCGCCCTTCGAGCCGCCGGTGGCCAGCCACTTCTGACCGTAGATCGGCTTCAGCGCCTTGAAGATGCGGTGCTGGTCGCTCGCGGCCTGCCAGATGTCGAGCGTGGACCAGTCGGCCGGGTCGGGACGGGACGGCGTGAAGAAGCGGTACTCCATCGACACCTGGTTGCCGTCGACGATGCGTGTCGGCTCGGAACGGCTGGGCGTGGTCGAGACGTGGTAGCCGGAGGTCGAGAAGACGGTCGGGCGGCTGGTGTCCTTGTGGAGCACCGTGATGCGCTGCTCGAAGGTGCCCTTGGACGGATGCCGGTGGTCGACCGGCTGGGTGTAGTCGAGGACGAAGTAGCGGTAGCCGGCGTACGGCTTCTCCTCTATCAGGCTTATGCCGGGAACGGCGAGAAGCCGGTCCTTGATGTCGGTGTCGGCGGCCGCCGGTTCTGCGGCGGTGGCCGCACCGGCCGTGCTCAGGGTGCCGATCAGCACCACGAGCGACAGCAGCCATCTGACTGCCTTGCGCATGCACCCTCCCCTGGTGGAACACAGATGTGCGCCGGAACTTAGCGGAGCAACTGCCCTTACACCAGGGGAGGTTGTGAACAGTGGGGAGAAAGAGGGATCGCGAAGGCCTCAGCAGAGGATCCAGCCCGAGCTCACCGAGCCCGAGCCGACTGCGCCCTTGATCCATACGCAACGGTGGCCGGCATGAACAGTGACCGGGCCCGCGTGATGGATGTAGCGCCCTTTGTCCCGCACCGGGCGGCTGCCGCGCGCCTGCACGCTGACGGACATCGACGTGCGCGTACCGGACCGCTCGGCGAAGGTCACGGCGCAGACGTAGCCGCGGCTCTTGTAGACGCGTACCTCACCGGTGGAGAACGGGAGAGTGCGGACCTTGCGGCCAGGACAGAAGGAGGCGGCTTCGGCGGTGCCGCTGCCCGGGCCCGCGAGGAGCAGCAGCGCCGCCGTCGTCAGTACGGCCGTACCGAGCATGCTGCGGCGCCGGAAACCCCGGCTTATGCCACCACTGTCCACTGCAGCCCCTCTCGTCACATCCGCACCACCGTACTGGTGAACGGACGCGCCGAGCGGGGCCCGTGGTTGCATTCACTCCGCCGTACGGACGCGCCGGAGGCCAGATGGCGAGCCGGAGGACGCGGCGAACCGGAAGACACGCGGCGAACCGGACACCAGGCGGCGAATCGGAGGCCACGCGGTGAACCGGAAGCCACGCGGCCTTACGTCGCCGTACCGACCTCCACGGTCTTCTCCGGCTCCCCGATGAAGGTCCGCCACAACTCCGCGTACCGCCCGCCCCGCGCGAGCAGTTCGTCGTGGGTACCGTCCTCGGCGACCCGGCCGTCGGCCATCACCACGACGCGGTCCGCGCGGGCGGCCGTGGTGAGCCGGTGGGCGACGACGAGCGTGGTGCGCTTGCCTGCCAGGCGATCGGTGGCCTGGTTGACCTGGGCCTCGGTGGCCAGGTCCAGGGAGGCCGTCGCCTCGTCGAGGAGCAGGATGTCCGGGTCGACGAGTTCGGCGCGGGCCAGCGCGATCAACTGGCGCTGTCCGGCGGAGAGATTGCGGCCGCGCTCGGAGACCTCGTGCAGATAGCCGCCGTCGAGCGTGGCGATCATGTCGTGCGCGCCGACAGCGCGGCCCGCCGCCTCCACCTCGGCGTCCGTGGCGTCCGGGCGGCCGTAGGCGATGGCGTCGCGGACGGTGCCGGAGAAGAGGTACGCCTCCTGCGGGACGACTCCGAGCCGGTGGCGGTAGCTGGTCAGATCGAGGGCGCGCAGGTCGGTGCCGTCCACCGTCACACGGCCGTCCGTCGGGTCGTAGAAGCGCGCGACGAGCTTGACGAGCGTCGACTTGCCCGCGCCGGTCTCGCCGACGAACGCGACGGTCTGTCCGGCCGGGATGTGCAGCGTGACGCCGCTGAGGGCGTCTTCGGCCTCCCCGTTTCCGTCGGCGGCCCCGTAGGCGAAGGTCACGTCCTGAAAGGCGATCTCGCCGCGCAGCGACAGCACTTCGAGCGGCTCGTCGGCGGCCTTCGTGGAGGTCGGCTCCTGCAGCAGCTCCTGGATGCGGCCGAGTGAGACGGTCGCCTGCTGGTAGCCGTCGAAGACCTGCGAGAGCTGTTGCACGGGCGCGAAGAACAGGTCGATGTAGAGGAGATACGCGACCAGGGCGCCGGTGGTGAGGGTGCCGGCGTCGACCCGCCCCGCGCCGACGATCAGCACTGCGGCCGCGGCGACGGACGACAGCATCTGCACGAAGGGGAAGTACACGGAGATCAGCCACTGGCCGCGGATCCGGGCCTGGCGGTAGCTGTCGCTGCGTTCCGCGAACCGCCGCCCGCCGGACCGCTCGCGCTGGAACGCCTGCACGATCCGCAGCCCGGCCACCGTCTCCTGGAGGTCGGCGTTGACCACCGAAACCCGCTCGCGCGCGAGTTCGTACGCCTTCACGCTCCGCCTGCGGAAGAAGTACGTGCCGACGATCAGCGGCGGCAGCGTCGCGAACACGACGAGCGCCAGCTCCAGGTCGATCACCAGGAGCGCGGCCATGATGCCGAAGAAGGTGACGACGGAGACGAAGGCGGTGACCAGGCCCGTCTGCAGGAACGTGGACAGCGCGTCCACGTCCGTGGTCATGCGGGTCATGATGCGGCCCGTCAGCTCGCGCTCGTAGTAGTCGAGTCCGAGCCGCTGCAGCTGAGCGAAGATCTTCAGGCGGAGGGCGTACAGGACGCGTTCGCCGGTGCGTCCGGTCATACGCGTCTCGCCGATCTGCGCCGCCCACTGGACGATCACGGTCACGAGGCCGAGACCGGCCGCCGCCCACACCGCGCCGAGCGCCATCCGTGTGACGCCCTCGTCGATGCCGTGCCGGATCAGCACCGGCAGCAGCAGACCCATGCCCGCGTCGACGGCGACCAGGAGCAGCGCGAACAGCAGCGGCCTGCCGAAGCCGCGCAGCAGCCTGCGCAGTCCGTACGACTTCTCGGGGGTGACCGCGCGGGCCTCGTCGATGTCGGGGGTTTCGGTGGCCGGGGGCAGCGCCTCGACCTGAGCGAGGAGTTCGGGGGTGGCGGGTGTACCGGACAGCGCGGTGTCCTGGGGCTCGCGGTCGCCGGTCCACAGCCTGGGGGTGATGCCGCGTTCCGCGTCGAACTCCGCGTCCAGTTCATCCCGGACCGTCGTGTCCTCGGGCTGCTCCGCGGGCAGGGCGTGGCCGGGCGAGACGCCGCCCAGCTCGTCCGGGTCTGTCAGCAGCCGCCGGTAGAGGGCCGAGCGCTCCTGCAGCTCCTCGTGCGTGCCGATGTCGGCGAGCCGGCCGCCGTCGAGCACGGCGATGCGGTCGGCGAGGCCGAGGGTTGAGCGGCGGTGGGCGATGAGCAGGGTGGTCCGGCCCTCCATCACGTGCGCCAGCGCCTCGTGGATCTCGTGCTCCACGCGCGCGTCGACCGCGGAGGTGGCGTCGTCGAGGACGAGGAGGCGCGGGTCGGTGAGGATGGCGCGGGCGAGCGCGATGCGCTGCCGCTGGCCGCCGGAGAGGGTGAGCCCCTGCTCCCCCACCTTCGTGTCGTAGGCGTCGGGGAGCTCGGAGACGAACCGGTCGGCCTGGGCGGCGCGGGCGGCGGCCTCGATCTCCTCCTGGGTCGCGTCGGGACGGCCGTACGCGATGTTGGCGCGCACCGTGTCGGAGAACAGGAAGCTGTCCTCCGGTACGAGGCCGATGGCGGCGCGCAGGGAGTCGAGGGTCAGTTCGCGTACGTCGCGGCCGCCGACAAGGACGGCGCCGTGCGTCACGTCGTAGAAGCGCGGCAGCAGCAGTGAGACGGTGGACTTGCCGGAGCCGGACGCGCCGACGACGGCGACGGTCTCGCCGGGCCTGATCTCGAACGACAACCCGTCGAGGACGGGCTTGCCGTCCGCGTACGCGAAGGACACGTCGTCGAACTCGACGGTCGCGGGTGCGTCGGCGGGCAGTTCCCTGGTGCCGTCCTCGAGGCTCGGCTCGGTGTCGATGAGTTCGAGGACGCGCTCCACGCCCGCCCGTGCCTGCTGGCCGACGGTGAGCACCATGGCGAGCATGCGGACGGGCCCGACGAGCTGGGCGAGATAGCTGGAGAAGGCCACGAACGTGCCGAGCGTGATCTGGCCGCGCACCGCCAGCCAGCCGCCGAGCGCCAGCATCGCGACCTGCCCGAGGGCCGGGACGGCCTGCAGGGCCGGGGTGTACTTGGAGTTGAGCCGGATGGTGCGCAGACGCCCCGCGAACAGCCGCCGGCTCACCTCGCGCAGCTTCCCGGTCTCCTGGTCCTCCTGTCCGAAGCCCTTGACGACCCGCACGCCGGAGACGGCCCCGTCGACGACGCCCGCGACGGCCCCGGCCTGCGCCTGCGCGTACCAGGTGGCGGGGTGCAGCCGGGAGCGGCTGCGCCTGGCGATGTACCAGAGGGCGGGGGCGACGGCGAGCGCGACGAGGGTGAGCGGCAGGGACAGCCACGCCATGATCCCCAGGGAGATCAGGAAGAGCAGGATGTTGCCGATCGTCATCGGCAGCATGAAGAGCAGGCTCTGGATGAGCTGGAGATCGCTGGTGGCCCGCCCGACGACCTGCCCGGTGGAGAGCTCGTCCTGCCGCCGCCCGTCGAGCCTGGTGATCGTCCCGTACATCTCGGTACGCAGGTCGTGCTGCACGTCGAGCGCAAGACGGCCGCCGTAGTAGCGGCGGATGTAGGTGAGGACGTAGACGAGGACGGCGGCCCCGACCAGCGCACCGGCCCAGACGCCCATGGACCGCGTCTTGTCCTCGATGACGTCGTCAATGATCACCTTGATGATCAGCGGTACGAGTGCCAGGACGGCCATACCGGCGAGCGACGAGCCGAGCGCCAGCACGACGTCCTTCGGGTACCGCCACGCATACCCGGCAAGCCGACGCGCCCAGCCGGGCTCCTGCCCCTGCCCGACCGCACCCTTGTCCGCTGCCACGCCGGCGCCTCCCGTTCGTCCTGTCCCGCCGGAAAGCCCCAACGCGTCTGACTGCGGATTTCATCCCGCCGCAACAATTCCGGCGCGGGATCGGGACCAAAGTCCTGGGCCGCCCCGGGCTGTGGTCCTACGCCTGCCTCGGTGCGAGTGCGCGGCGCCGTCCCCAGTGTTTCTGATGTCGCCCTTGGTACGCGCTTTCACCGGATCAGATGACTTCCAGTGGAAGCTCAGCAGGGACAAGAAGATCGCCCAAGGCATCGCCGAGAGCCCCGAGACCGAGCGCATGCGCGAGGAGATCCGGCTCGCGTTCGACCTCGGCCAAGCCGTCTACGACCGCCGCACCGCGCTCGGGATCTCCCAGACCGAGCTCGCGCGGCGCGCCGGTATGACCCAGCCGCAGGTCTCCAAGCTGGAGCTGGGCGGGACCGTGCCGACGCTGCCGCTGCTGGCCCGGCTCGCCAGGGCGCTGGATGCGGCGCTCTGCCTTGAACTCGACGGGGAGACCTCCGTCGTCGAGTTCAAAGCACACTCCGCTGCGTGACCCTCGGGGCGCAGTCCGCCCCGGGGGACCGTCCCGGCCTCGTCACAGATGCGTCGGCGCGAACATCCTCAGGAGCGCCGGGAGCACCACCACCGAAGGGCCGGGGGTCGACAAGGCCTTCGCCAAGTCGTCCGCGAGAGTGGCCGGTGTCGTGCGTATGCCCGGGACGCCGAACGACTCCGCCAGGGCCGCGTAGTCCGGGCGCGTCAGTTCGGTCCCCGTGGCCTCGCCGAAGGCGTCCGTCATGTACTCGCGCAGGATGCCGTAGCCGCCGTCGTCGATGATCAGCCACGTGACGTTCAGGTCGTACTGCCTGGCCGTGGCCAGTTCGGCGATGGAGTACAGCGCGCCGCCGTCGCCCGAGACTGCCAAGACCGGGCGCATGGGGTCGGCCACCGCGGCTCCGAGCGCCGCCGGGAAGGCGTAGCCCAGGCCGCCCGCGCCCTGCGCCGAGTGCATGGTGTTCGGCCGGCGGGCGTCGAACGCGGACCAGGCCCAGTACGACAGGATCGTCATGTCCCAGAAGGAGGGCGCCCCATCGGGCAGGGCGGCGCGCACCGCGGCGAGCGTCTGCTGCTCCAGGGTGAGGTCCTGGGACGCGATCCGGTCCCGGACCTTCGCCAGCACTGTGGCCACGCGCTCCGGCGCGGACGGGTCGTGGCGCTCCTCCACCGTCTCGAGGAGTGCCGACAGCGCCAGTCGCGCGTCGGCGTGGATGCCAAGGGCCGGGTGGTTGGACTCGAGCTTGCCGAGGTCGGCCTCAATCTGGATGACGCGGCCGCGGGGCTTGAACGTGTGGTAGTTCGAGGAGAGTTCACCCAGGCCCGAGCCCACCACCAGCAGGACGTCAGCGTCCTCCAGGATGTCGGTCGTGTGCCGGTCCTCCAGCCAGGACTGGAGCGAGAGCGGGTGTTCCCAGGGGAAGGCGCCCTTGCCGCCGAAGGTCGTCACCACCGGGGCCTGGATCTTCTCCGCGAGGGCGCGCAGCTTCCCGGACGCGTCGGCCCGTACGACACCGCCGCCCGCGATGATCACGGGACGCTCGGCGCTCGACAGCAGGTCGGCCGCCACCGCGGTCAGCTCGGGACGCGGCACCAGGTCGTGCGGCGTCGCGTCGACCGCCGTGACGACGGGCAGAGCCGTCTCGGCGAGCAGCACGTCCTGCGGGATCTCCACCCAGACGGGCCCGTGCGGGGCGGTCAGCGCGGACTCCCAGGCCTCGGCGATCGCCGAGGGGATCTGGGACTGCGTACGCACCGTGTGCACCGACTTCACGATCCCGCGGAACGACGCCTGCTGGTCGGGCAGCTCGTGCAGATAGCCGTGGCGGCCGCCGCCGAGCCCGGCGACCGGGATCTGGCTGCTGATCGCCAGCACGGGGGCGCTCGCCGAAGCCGCCTCCTGGAGCGCGGCCAGGGACGTCAGCGCGCCCGGACCCGTCGACAGCAGCAGCGGCGCCGCCTCGCCCGTGATCCGGCCGTACGCGTCGGCGGCGAAGCCCGCGTTGTTCTCGACGCGCAGCCCCACGTACTTCAGGGCGGAGCGGCGCAGCGCGTCGAACATGCCCAGCGCGTGCTGGCCGGGCAGCCCGAAGACGGTGGTGGCGCCGAGGCCCTGCAGGGTCTCGATGACGAGGTCACCGCCGTTGCGGCCCGCCGGAGGGTTGAGCGCGGCCTCGGTCTGGGCGGCCGTGGGCCGCAGCTCCAGGTCGTGGTCGTGGGTCACTTGGCCCCACCCTCCTGGCGGGCCTCCGCGATCTGCCGGGACATGATCGTCGTCAGCTCGTACGCGGTGTGCGACGCGGCGACGGCGGTGATCTCGGCGTGGTCGTAGGCGGGGGCGACCTCCACGACGTCCGCCGAGACCAGGTTGCAGGAGGCCAGCCCCCGCAGGATCTCCAGCAGCTCGCGCGAGGTCATGCCGCCGGCCTCGGGGGTGCCGGTGCCGGGGGCGTGCGCCGGGTCGAGGCAGTCGATGTCGATGGAGATGTAGAGCGGGCGGTCGCCTATGCGCTGGCGCAGCTGGTCGGCGACCTCGTCCGCGCCGCGCCGGTAGATGTCGGCGGACGTGACGATGCCGAAGCCCATCTTCTCGTCGTCGGTCAGGTCCTGCTTGCCGTACAGCGGACCGCGCGTGCCCACGTGCGAGAGCGCGGAGGTGTCGAGGATGCCCTCCTCCACGGCCCGGCGGAACGGCGTGCCGTGCGTGTACTCCGCGCCGAAGTACGTGTCCCACGTGTCGAGGTGGGCGTCGAAGTGCAGCAGCGCCACCGGGCCGTGCTTCTTCGCGACCGAGCGCAGCAGCGGCAGCGCGATGGTGTGGTCGCCGCCGAGCGTCATCATCCGCGCCCCGGTGCCGAGGATCTCGTCGGCCGCGGCCTCGATCGTCTCCACGGCCTCGTTGATGTTGAAGGGGTTGGCCGCGATGTCACCGGCGTCGGCGACCTGCGCGAGCGCGAAGGGCGACGCGTCCTGCGCCGGGTTGTACGGCCTCAGCAGGCGCGAGGCCTCCCGGATCGCGTTGCCGCCGAAGCGGGCGCCCGGCCGGTAGGAGACACCCGTGTCGAACGGCACGCCCACGACGGCCACATCGGCGGCCTCGACCTGGTCGATGCGCGGCAGCCGCGCGAAGGTCGCGGGCCCGGCGTACCGCGGCACACGGGAGGAGTCGACGGGGCCGCGGGGCTGGCCGTCGCCGCCGATTACCGGGTAGTCGGTGCTGTTCATCGGTCGAACTCCTCCAAGTGGTACGGACCCAGGGGTACGGATCCAGGTCGTGCGGATCCGGGTTTACGGATCTGCTTGGTCAAGTGTTGCGCGGCCCACTGACAGTCCCGGTCACGGGGACAGTCCCAACGGACAGTCCTGGTGAGGGGATGTACTGGTCAGGCTGCCGCGGCGCTCGGCGCGGCCGCCTCGGCCGCCTCCGACGCCTCGCCGCCCCGCCCCGCCAGCCGCTCGCGCCAGTGCGCAAGGACCGCCGCGTCCGTCGGCTTCGTGGCCAGGGACACCACGACGTACGCGGCGAGCGAGGACAGCAGGCCGTAGTACACGGGCTCGTTGGCGAGGATGCCGTACCCCCACATCAGCCCGATCACCGCGAGGCCGCCGACCACGACGGCCGCGAGCGCGCCCTGCACCGTGCCGCGCCGCCACAGCAGCCCGCCGAGGATCGGCACGAGCAGCCCGCCGACGAGCAGGTTGTACGCGACGGTGAGCGCCTCGACGACGTCGTTGAGGGCGATCGCGATGCAGACCACGGCGACACCCATGATCAGGATGAAGACGCGGTTGCCCTTCACCTCGTCGTGCTCCTCGCCCTTACGGGACACCGCGCCCCGCAGCCGCGACCAGATGTCGTTGTTGGCCACGGTCGCACAGGCGATCAGCGCACCGGAGGACGTGGACATCACGGCGGCGAGGGCGGCGGCCAGCACAAGGCCGCGCACACCCATGGGCAGCTCGTCCTTGACGATGGTCGCGAAGGCGTCGTCCGCGCTCTCCAGCTTGGGGTAGAGCACCTTGGCCGCCGTACCGATGACGGCACCGGCGAGCGCGTACGCGAGGCAGTACGTGCCCGCGACCGTGCCGCCCCACTTGGCGGTCTTGTCGCTGCGCGCGGTGAACACGCGCTGCCAGATGTCCTGCCCGATCAGCATGCCGAAGGTGTAGATCAGGACATACGTGAAGATCGTCTCGCCGCCGATGCCCAGCGGGTCGAAGTACTCGGTGGGCAGCTGGGCCTTCATCTCGCTGAAGCCACCGGCCTTGACGACCGCGATGGGCAGCAGCAGAAGCAGCACGCCGATGGTCTTCACGACGAACTGGACCATGTCCGTGAGCGTGATGGACCACATGCCGCCGAGCGTCGAGTACGCGACGACGATCGAGCCGCCGAGGATGATCGCAAGCGTCCGGTTCATGTCGAAGAGGACATCGAAGATCGTCGCGTAGGCGATCGTGGACGTCACCGCGAGCATGAGCGTGTACGCCCACATGACGACGCCGGAGATGACACCGGCCCGGCCGCCGTAGCGCAGGTCGAGCATCTCGGAGACGGTGTAGACCTTCAGCCGCGCGATACGGGCGGAGAAGAAGATCGAGAGGGCGAGCAGGCCGAGCCCGATGGTGAACACCATCCAGGCGCCGGAAAGACCGTACTGGTAGCCGAGACCGACGCCGCCGATGGTGGACGCGCCGCCGAGAACGATCGCGGCCATGGTGCCGGAGTACATGGTCGGGCCGAGCCGGCGGCCCGCCACCAGGAACTCGCTCTTGGACTTGGCGCGGCGCATGCCCCACCAGCCCATGGCCAGCATCCCGGCCAGATAGACCACGATCACTGTGTAGTCGACGGCCATGCGGCCCTCCTTCGCGCACCTCGGTGGCGTGTCGTGCAGATGGGGATGTGGTGGGCGGCGAGCGCACTCGGCTCGCGAACCCTGTGGCCGGCGACTGGTCGCGGGGACATCCGCCCGTACCCGCGGACGCCGACGGCACGACACTAGGTGGCCGGAATGCGACGCTGAAGTGTACGTTTCATCCATTCCTCCGGAACGAAATGGAGGGAACGTCCATCGTGCCGGACCCCGCCGCCCCACCGACCCCGCCCGTCCCGCTCGCCGCCCTGCTGGCCCGCGAGGACCTCGGGCTGCGCCAGATCGCCGGTCCCGCGCCCGCTGACGAGCCGACGATGATCCTCTGGGCCCACACCTCCGAGATGGCCGACCCCTATCCGTATCTGCTCGGCGGCGAGCTGCTGCTCACGGCGGGCGTGCACGCCACGGAGGCCGCGGGCACGGGGTCGTACTTCGACGACTACGTGTCGCGGATCGTCGAGGCGGGCGGCGCGGCGCTCGGCTTCGGTGTGGCGCCGGTGCACGACACCGTGCCGCGCGCCCTGATCGCGGCCTGCGACCGGTACGGGCTGCCGCTGATCGAGGTGCCTCCGCGGACGACGTTCAGTGCGGTCGCCCGCGCCGTGTGGGGCCTGATGGCCCAGGTGCGGCACGCGGAACTGCGCCGGGTGACCGAGGCCCAGCAGGGCCTCGCGGTCGCGGCGGCCCGACCCGACCCGGTACCGGCGGTTCTGCGCCAGTTGGCGCAGCGCCTCGGAGGCTGGGCCGTGCTGTTCGCCCCGGACGGCACGGAGGCGGCGACGGCGGGACGCCCGCCCGCCGGTGAGGCGCTGCACGCCCTGTCCAAGCTGGCTGGAGTGGTACGGCCGGCAGTCGATACCGGCACCGGCAAGGAGGCGTCGGGTCCCGGGGAGTCTCCCGGGAGACGAAGCCCCGGTGCGCGCCCGTCCTCGGCCGCCGACACCGCGTCCGGCACGCACCTCACCGCGTACGCGCTCGGCGGCGGCCAGGGCTTCACGCTCGGCATCGCCACGGACCGCCGCGAACCCGGCGACCACACGATCGCGGGCGTCGCCGTGGTCCTGCTCTCCCTGCTCACCGGGGAACACGAGAGCACCACGGGGGCCGCCCGCTCGACGGCGCTGGTCCGACTGCTGCTGGGCGCCGCAGCGGAGGAAGTGGCGCCGCTGCTCGGTGGCGAACGGTGGGTGGTGGTGCACGCACGACCGGACAGCGGCAGCAGTACGAACGGCCAAGGCGGCGGTACGAGCGGCCGACGCGGCGGTACGGAAGTCCCGTGCGGCGCTACCGAATGCGAACCCGGCGGCCGCGCAGCAGACACGGCAGCCGCGATCAGCACGATCGGCGCAGCGGGCGCGATGGCCGCACCGGGCGCGATCGGCACAGCCACAACGGGCACAGCCACAGCGGGCACAGCCACCGACCGCGCAGCCACCGACCCCGTCAGCACCGCAGCGCTGGGTGCCGCGCTCGGCACCGCACTCGTGGACGCCCACGACGACGTCGTACGGCTCCTCGTCCCCGCCGACCACCAGGTCACCGCGCAACCCGGCTGGACGCTCGGGGTGAGCGCGCCGTCCGGCGCACACGAACTCGCCGTCGCCGACGCGCAGGCAGCCAGGGCGCTGATCCGTGCCCTGGCCACCCGTACCGCGCTCGTGCCGCACAGCGACCGCTCAGGGCTCGCCGCGCTCGTCCCTCAGGACGAAGCCGACGCCCACGCGCGCGTGCTGCTCGCCCCGCTCACCGGCACCCCCCAGGGCCCCGCACTGACCGAGACGCTGCGCACCTGGCTCTCCCTGCACGGAAGCTGGGACCGCACAGCGGTCGCCCTCTCGGTCCACCGCAACACGGTCCGCCAGCGCATCGCCCGCTGCGCGGCACTGCTGGACAGGGACCTGGACGACCCGGACGTACGCATGGAGCTGTGGTTCGCGCTGCGGCAGACGGGCCAGAGCTGAGCTGGGCGCGGCCCGGACGTGAGGCGCGTCCCAGCGCTCGGGACATCGCCGCCGATCCGGCCCCTCGACGGCACAATGGGCCCCATGCCGATACCCGGGACACCCAGCCGCGCCGACCTCGTCGGCCACCTCGTCCGCACCCGTATAGCGGGCGACGTCGCCACTCCCCGCGAGAACAACCTCTCCCACTACCGCAAGCTCGCGAACGGCGACCGCCACTACTGGCTCGGCCTGGAGCTCGGCGACCGCTGGACCGACGAGCAGGACGTGCTCGCGGTGATGGCCGAGCGGTGCGGCGTCATCGACGACCCGCATCACCGGCACGGGCAGGACACCATCGACCCGGAGCTCACGGTCGACGCCCTGGAGCGCATGGCGGCGCGGCTGCGCAAGGCCGCCGTGGGCAAGCAGCGCGTACTGTTCGCGACCGGTCACCCTGGCGGCCTGCTCGACGTGCACCGCGCGACGGCCGACGCCCTGCGCGCCGCCGGGTGCGAGATCGTGGTGATCCCGGAGGGGCTGCAGGCGGACGGGGGCTATGTCTGGCAGTTCGCGGACGTCGCGGTGCTGGAGCGGGGTGCGACCCTCTGGCACACGCACTCCCCCGAACCGATGGCGGCGATCCTCGACGGCCTGGAGCAGGAGGGCCGCCCGCTGCCCGACCTGGTGGTCGCCGACCACGGCTGGGCGGGCTGCGCGGGCCAGCGCGGCCTCGACTCCGTCGGCTACGCGGACTGCAACGACCCGGCCCTGTTCATCGGCGAGGCCGAGGGCACCGTCCAGGTCACGGTCCCCTTGGACGACCATGTCACGAGCCCCCGCCACTACGACCCGATGACGGCGTACCTGCTGGCACAGGCGGGCCTGACCGAGACGACGTGAGCGACGCCGCGGAGCGGGGCACAGCCCCGCCCCCGCCGGGTCAGCTCGGCCTCGGCACCCGCATGACCCCTTCCTGAATCACCGAGATGGCCAGCCGCCCCTCCTGCGTGTAGATCCGGGCCTGCCCGAGCCCCCGCCCGCCGGACGACGACGGCGATTCCTGGTCGTACAGGAGCCATTCGTCGGCCCGGAACGGCCGGTGGAACCACATCGCGTGGTCGAGCGATGCTCCCACCACGTCGCCGACGGCCCACCCGCCACGCCCGTGCGCCAGCAGCACGGAGTCGAGCAGCGTCATGTCGGAGACATACGTGGCGAGGCAGATGTGCAACAGGGGATCGTCGTCGAGCTTGCCGTTGGTGCGGAACCAGACCTGGGAGCGCGGTGCACGCGGCTCGCCGTACCTGCCGTACGGCGGATCGTCGACGTAGCGCAGATCGACCGCGGCCCGGGCTTCCAGGAGCCTCTCCACGACCTTGGGGTCGAGGTTCCCGTACACGGGCAGCCGCTCCTCGGCCGTGGGCAGCGTGGCCGGGTCGGGCGCGGGCGGCATCGGCTCCTGGTGGTCGAGGCCGTCCTCGTACGTCTGGAAGGACGCGGACAGGCCGAAGATCGGCTGCCCGTGCTGGACCGCTACGACCCGTCGGGTGGTGAAGGAGCGGCCGTCGCGGAGGCGGTCGACGGTGTAGACGATGGGCGCGCCGGGGTCGCCGATGCGCAGGAAGTACGCGTGGAGGGAATGGGGGAGCCGGTCCTCGGGGACCGTCCGCCCTGCGGCGACGAGCGCCTGTGCCGCGACCTGTCCGCCGAAGACACGTGGGACGACGGCGGACCGGGACTGGCCGCGGAAGATGTTCTCTTCGATCCGCTCGAGGTCGAGCAGATCGAGGAGAGACTGAAGTGCCTGACTCATGCTGTGAGTCTCCCAGCCTCTTGTTACGCCGGGCCGCCGAATGTTACTCGCGAGTAGATATTGGGGTGAAGATCACCCGACGATCGCGTGTCATCCGTCACGCGGCGGTGACCTGGCCCTTCTACCGCCGTGAGAGACAGCTACGGGCGCCCATGCATGCCTTCATGCATGGGCGCCCGTCCCCGCGGTCGTTACAGACCCATGTCCTTCGCGATGATCGTCTTCATGATCTCGCTGGTGCCGCCGTAGATGCGGTTGACGCGGTTGTCCGCGTACAGGCGGGCGATCGGGTACTCGTTCATGTAGCCGTAGCCACCGTGCAGCTGAAGGCACTTGTCGATGACGCGGTGCGCGACCTCGGTGCAGAACAGCTTGGCGCTGGCGGCCTCGGCTGCGGTCAGCTCGCCCGCGTCGAGAGCCTCCAGGGCGCGGTCGGCGACGGCCTCGGCGGCGTCCACCTCGGCCTGGCAGGCGGCCAGCTCGAACTTGGTGTTCTGGAAGTGGGCGACCGGCTTGCCGAAGACGGTGCGCTCCTGCACGTACTGCTTCGCGAACCGGACGGCGGCCTTGGCCTGCGCGTACGCACCGAAGGCGATGCCCCAGCGCTCGGAGGGCAGGTTGGCGCCGAGGTAGTAGAAGCCCTTGTTCTCCTCGCCGAGCAGGTCCTCGACCGGCACCTTCACATCGACGAACGCCAGCTCGGCGGTGTCGGAGGTCTTCAGGCCGAGCTTGTCGAGCTTGCGGCCGACGGAGTAGCCCTCGGACTTGGTGTCCACGGCGAACAGGGATATGCCGTGGCGGCGGTCCTCGGCGGTCGGGGCGGCGGTGCGGGCGCAGACGATGACCTTGTCGGCGTGGACACCGCCGGTGATGAAGGTCTTGGCGCCGTTGAGGACGTAGTGCGTGCCGTCCTCGGAGAGCTTGGCGGTGGTCTTCATGCCCGCAAGGTCGGAGCCGGTGCCCGGCTCGGTCATCGCGATGGCCCACATCTCCTCGCCGGAGACGAACTTCGGCAGGAAGCGCTTCTTCTGCTCGTCGGTGGCGAGCATCTTGATGTACGGCAGGGCGAGCAGCACGTGCACGCCGGAGCCACCGAAGGAGACGCCCGCGCGCGCGGTCTCCTCGTACTGGATGGCCTCGAACTTGTGCGACTCCATGCCGGCGCCGCCGAACTCCTCCGGAACGTTGATGCCGAAGAGGCCCAGCTCGCCGAGCTTGTAGTAGAACTCGCGCGGCGCCTGGCCGGCGGCGAACCACTCGTCGTGGACCGGCACGACCTCGGCCTCGATGAAGGCACGCAGGGTCTCCCGGAACGCCTCGTGGTCCTCATTGAAAACGGTACGGCGCACGGACATGCTCCTTCGTTACGGCTCGCGACCATCGGTACCAGTGGACTGGCAAGCGGACACCACAACGGACTAAGCGCTTGCTCAGACAAAGGTTACCGGCCAGTCACCGCAGCCGTCCAGAGACCCACGTCACGTCAGGACAGGCCCTCCGCCCCTTCCCTGGCCGCCGCGAACGCCCCCCGCGCGAGCCGGTGCAGCAGATCCGCCGTGGCCGCGCGCCCGGGCAGCGCACCCGGACGGCTCAGATGCGGAGTCGAGTTCAGCAGCCCGAACACCGCGTGCACGGAGGCCCGCGCCGCCGGCTCGGCCAGGCCCGGATAGACCTTGCGGACGACCTCCACCCACAGCTCGACGTACTGCCGCTGCAGCTGCCGCACCAGCTTGCGGTCGCTCTCCCGGAGGCGGTCCAGCTCACGGTCGTGCAGGGTGATCAGAGGGCGGTCGTCGAGCGCGAAGTCGATGTGCCCCTCGATGAGGGAGTCGAGCAGCGCCTCGGGATCCCCGTCGGTCTCGGCGACCCGCCGCTTGCCGCCCGTCAGCAGTTGCCCGCTGATGCCCACGAGCAGCTCGGCGAGCATCGCGTCCTTGCCGGCGAAGTGGCGGTAGAGGCCGGGGCCGCTGATGCCGACGGCGGCCCCTATCTCGTCGACGCCGACACCGTGGAAGCCGCGCTCGGCGAAGAGCCGGGCGGCTTCCTTGAGGATCTGCTCACGCCGGGTGGGGGCGTCTGTTCTGGCGACCATGCATTAATTCTAGACAGGGAGGTTAGCGCTCGTTAACCTGAGGGAAGTGGGTTAACGGTCATTAACTTCGGCCATGCGGCCCCAGCAGCTTCACAGGCTGGGCTGCCGCTACGGCTGAGGGGCTTCATCGGTACGGGCAAGGGGGCTCGACGCGATGTACGAGGCACCGGAGCTGACGAGCGCGGCAGATCCCGCGTCGGAGGCCTGGCGGGTCAACGAGGCGGCGCACCGCGCCCTCGGCGAGGAGCTGCGCGCGCGGCTGGCAGAGGCGCGGCTCGGCGGGGGCGAGCGGGCCCGCGCCCGCCATGTGCAGCGCGGCAAGCTGCTGCCGCGCGACCGCGTGGACACGCTCCTCGACCCGGGTTCGCCGTTCCTGGAGCTGGCGCCGCTCGCGGCGTACGGGATGTACGGCGGGGACGCCCCCGCGGCAGGCGTCATCGCGGGGATCGGCAGGGTCTCGGGCCGCGAGTGCGTGATCGTCGCCAATGACGCAACGGTCAAGGGCGGCACGTACTACCCGATGACGGTGAAGAAGCACCTGCGCGCCCAGGAGGTGGCGCTGGAGAACCGCCTTCCGTGCGTCTATCTGGTCGACTCGGGCGGCGCCTTCCTGCCCATGCAGGACGAGGTCTTCCCGGACCGGGAGCACTTCGGGCGGATCTTCTACAACCAGGCGCGGATGTCGGGCGCCGGGATCCCGCAGGTCGCGGCCGTGCTCGGTTCGTGCACCGCGGGCGGCGCGTACGTACCCGCGATGAGCGACGAGGCCGTGATCGTCCGCAACCAGGGCACGATCTTCCTGGGTGGCCCGCCGCTGGTGAAGGCGGCGACGGGCGAGGTGGTCACCGCCGAGGAGCTGGGCGGCGGCGAGGTCCACTCGCGCGTGTCCGGTGTGACGGACCATCTGGCGGAGGACGACGCGCACGCGCTGCGGATCGTGCGGACCATCGTCTCGACCCTCCCCGCGCGCGGGGAGCTCCCCTGGCCGGTCGAGTCCGCCGTGGAGCCGAAGGTGGACCCGGCCGGGCTGTACGGGGCGGTGCCGGTGGACTCCCGCACTCCTTATGAAGTGCGCGAGGTCATCGCGCGCATGGTCGACGGCTCCCGCTTCGCCGAGTTCAAGGCGGAGTTCGGGCAGACGCTGGTGACGGGCTTCGCGCGGATCCACGGCCATCCGGTCGGGATCGTCGCCAACAACGGCATCCTGTTCTCCGAGTCCGCCCAGAAGGGCGCCCACTTCATCGAGCTGTGCGACCAGCGCGGCATCCCGCTGGTCTTCCTGCAGAACATCTCGGGCTTCATGGTCGGCCGGGACTACGAGGCGGGCGGCATCGCCAAGCACGGCGCCAAGATGGTCACGGCCGTGGCCTGTACGCGCGTCCCGAAGCTGACCGTGGTGATCGGCGGGTCGTACGGCGCGGGCAACTACTCGATGTGCGGGCGGGCGTATTCACCGCGCTTCCTGTGGATGTGGCCGGGCGCCAAGATCTCGGTGATGGGCGGCGAGCAGGCGGCCTCCGTGCTCGCGACCGTCAAGCGCGACCAGTTGGAGGCGCGCGGCGAGGAGTGGCCGGCCGGGGACGAGGAGTCCTTCAAGGCCCCGATCCGTGCGCAGTACGAGTCGCAGGGGAATGCCTACTACGCGACGGCGCGGCTGTGGGACGACGGCGTGATCGACCCGCTGGAGACCCGGCAGGTGCTGGGGCTCGCCCTGACCGCCTGCGCCAACGCCCCGCTTCCCGAGAGGGACTCGACCGCCGCCGGCTTCGGCGTCTTCCGGATGTGAGGGTGGGAATGTTCGACACGGTTCTTGTGGCCAACCGGGGCGAGATCGCCGTCCGCGTCATCCGCACGCTCCGGGCCCTCGGGGTGCGCTCGGTGGCCGTCTTCAGCGACGCGGACGCGGGCGCCCGGCATGTACGGGAGGCGGACACGGCGGTACGGATCGGTCCGCCGCCGTCGGCCGAGAGCTATCTGTCGGTCGAACGGCTGCTGGAAGCGGCGCACCGGACGGGGGCCCAGGCGGTGCACCCGGGATACGGGTTCCTCGCCGAGAACGCCGGCTTCGCGCGGGCCTGCGCGGACGCGGGTCTCGTCTTCATCGGGCCGCCCGCCTCCGCGATCGAGCTGATGGGCGACAAGATCCGCGCCAAGGAGACCGTGCGGGCCGCCGGGGTGCCGGTCGTGCCGGGCTCGTCCGGCAGCGGCCTCACCGACGCCCAGCTGGCCGAGGCCGCACGCGAGATCGGCATGCCGGTGCTGCTCAAGCCGTCGGCGGGCGGCGGCGGCAAGGGCATGCGGCTCACCCGTGTCGAATCCGCGCTGCTCGACGAGATCGCGGCCGCCCGCCGCGAGGCCCGCGCCTCCTTCGGTGACGACACGCTGCTCGTGGAGCGCTGGATCGACCGGCCCCGGCACATCGAGATCCAGGTCCTGGCGGACGGGCACGGCCATGTGATCCACCTCGGCGAGCGCGAGTGCTCCCTGCAGCGCCGCCACCAGAAGATCATCGAGGAGGCGCCCTCCGTCCTCCTGGACGAGAAGACCCGCGCGGCGATGGGCGAGGCGGCCGTCCAGGCGGCCCGCTCCTGCGGTTACCGGGGCGCGGGGACGGTCGAGTTCATCGTCCCGGGCGGGGATCCGTCGTCGTACTTCTTCATGGAGATGAACACGCGCCTCCAGGTCGAGCACCCGGTGACGGAGCTGACTGTGTCCCTTGGTCCGGCTGACGCCGGGGGCGGCCTGGACCTGGTCGAGTGGCAGCTGCGGATCGCGGCCGGCGAGCATCTGCCGTACGCACAGGAGGACATCAGGCTCGACGGTCACGCGGTTGAGGCCCGTATCTGCGCCGAGGACCCTTCGCGCGGTTTCCTGCCCTCCGGCGGCACGGTGCTCGCTCTGCACGAGCCCCAGGGCGATGGGGTGCGCACCGACTCCGGGCTCAGCGAGGGCGCGGAGGTCGGCAGCCTGTACGACCCGATGCTGTCGAAGGTCATCGCGCACGGACCCGACCGGGCGACGGCACTGCGCAGACTGCGGGCGGCCCTGGCCGGGACGGTCACCCTGGGCGTGCAGACGAACGCCGGGTTCCTGCGCCGGCTGCTGGCCCATCCGGCCGTCGTCGCGGGCGACCTGGACACCGGCCTGGTGGAGCGCGAGACGGACGCGCTCGTGGACCAGGCGGTGCCCGACGAGGTGTACGAGGCCGCGGCAGCCGGGCGCCAAGCTGCCCTGGAGCCGCAGGGCGAGGGCTGGACCGACCCGTTCTCGGTGCCGAACGGCTGGCGGCTCGGGGGCGAACCGGCCCCGGTCAGGCACTGGTTGCAGATCCCGGGCCTGGACCCCGTCGAGTACGTCGCCCGGGGCACCCACACCGTCGAGCCCGACCGCGTCACGGTCACCCTCGACGGCATCCGGCACACTTTCCACCGGGCGGGCGACTGGCTGGGCCGCGACGGGGACGCCTGGCACGTGCGCGACCACGACCCGGTGGCCGCCGCACTGACGGGCGCCGCCCTCTCGGGGGCCGACTCGCTCACTGCGCCCATGCCGGGGACGGTCACCGTGGTGAAGGTCGCCGTGGGCGACGAGGTGACCGCAGGTCAGAGCCTGCTGGTGGTCGAGGCGATGAAGATGGAGCACGTCATCTCCGCCCCGCACGCCGGAACGGTCAGGGAGCTGGACGTGGCGCCCGGCTCGACCGTCGCGATGGACCAGGTGCTGGCCGTGGTCGACCCGCACGAGCCGCCTGATCACGGCCCGTCGGCCGAGGGGGCGCCCTCAGCCGACCCGTCAGCCAGGGAGTCGTCCTCAGCCGGGCCCTCCGCCGAGGAGTCGTCCTCACCCGCGATTCCGCCCACAGCCAACGAGCCGTCGGCACCCGAGGCGTCATCGACACCCGGGCGGTCATCGACATCCGAGGAGGTGGCCTCATGACCGCAGCCGGACTGCCCATGGCCGTCCCGGCCCAGGACCTGCCCGCGCGGGTGCGGATCCACGAGGTCGGCGCGCGCGACGGGCTGCAGAACGAGAAGTCCGCCGTGCCCACCGAGATCAAGGCGGACTTCATCCGCCGCCTCGCGGACTCCGGCCTCACCACCATCGAGGCGACCAGCTTCGTGCACCCCACATGGGTGCCCCAACTGGCGGACGCCGAGCAGCTGTTCCCGCTCGTACGGGACCTGGAAGGCGTCGCCCTGCCCGTGCTCGTACCGAACGAGCGCGGCCTCGACCGGGCCCTCGCGCTCGGCGCCCGCCGTATCGCCGTCTTCGCCAGCGCCACCGAGTCCTTCGCCAAGGCCAATCTGAACCGGACGGTGGACGAGGCCCTCGCCATGTTCGAGCCGGTCGTGGCCCGCGCGAAGGAGCAGAAGATCCACGTCCGGGGCTACCTGTCGATGTGCTTCGGCGACCCGTGGGAGGGCCCGGTGCCCATCGCCCAAGTGGTCCGGGTCTGCCGCGCGCTGCTCGACATGGGCTGTGACGAACTGAGCCTCGGCGACACCATCGGCGTGGCCACCCCGGGACATGTACAGGCGCTGCTCGCCGCACTGAACGAGGCCGGCGTGCCCACGGACACGCTCGGCGTGCACTTCCACGACACCTACGGCCAGGCGCTCGCCAACACGCTGGCCTCGCTGCAGCACGGCGTCACCACCGTCGACGCCTCCGCGGGCGGCCTCGGCGGCTGCCCGTACGCGAAGAGCGCCACCGGGAACCTCGCCACCGAGGACCTCGTGTGGATGCTTCACGGCCTCGGCATCGAGACCGGGGTCGACCTCGGCCGTCTCACCGCCACCAGCGTGTGGATGGCCGCCCACCTCAGTCGGCCCAGCCCGTCCCGCACGGTCCGTGCCCTCTCCCACAAGGAGTCCTAGCCATGCTCAAGGAGTCCCAGCCATGACGATCGACCACCGGCTGTCGCCGGAACACGAGGAACTCCGCCGCACCGTCGAGGAGTTCGCGCACGACGTCGTCGCTCCGAAGATCGGCGACTTCTACGAGCGGCATGAGTTCCCGTACGAGATCGTGCGGGAGATGGGCCGCATGGGGCTCTTCGGTCTGCCGTTCCCCGAGGAGTACGGCGGGATGGGCGGCGATTATCTGGCGCTCGGGATCGCGCTCGAGGAGCTCGCCCGCGTCGATTCATCCATCGCCATCACCCTGGAGGCGGGCGTCTCGCTCGGCGCCATGCCCATCCACCGCTACGGCACCGAGGCCCAGAAACAGGAGTGGCTCCCCCGCCTCTGCTCAGGCGAGGTCCTGGGCGCCTTCGGCCTCACGGAACCGGACGGGGGATCGGACGCGGGAGCGACCCGCACGACGGCCCGCCTGGACAAGGCGACGGACGAATGGGTGATCAACGGCACCAAGTGCTTCATCACCAACTCGGGGACGGACATCACCGGCCTGGTCACGGTCACGGCCGTCACCGGCCACTCGGACGACGGCAAGCCGCTGATCTCGTCGATCATCGTGCCGTCGGGCACCCCGGGCTTCACGGTGGCGCCGCCGTACTCGAAGGTCGGCTGGAACGCATCGGACACCCGGGAGCTGGCGTTCGACGACGTACGCGTGCCTGCCGCGAATCTGCTGGGCGAACTCGGCCGCGGGTACGCCCAGTTCCTGCGGATCCTCGACGAGGGCCGCATCGCCATCTCGGCACTGGCGACGGGCCTGGCGCAGGGCTGCGTGGACGAGTCGATCAAGTACGCGAAGGAGCGCCACGCCTTCGGCCGCCCGATCGGCGACAACCAGGCCATCCAGTTCAAGATCGCCGACATGGAGATGAAGGCGCACACGGCCCGGCTCGCCTGGCGGGACGCGGCATCGCGCCTGATCAGCGGCGAACCGTTCAAGAAGGAGGCCGCGCTGGCCAAGCTCTACTCGTCGACGATCGCCGTGGACAACGCGCGCGAGGCGACCCAGATCCATGGTGGCTACGGCTTCATGAACGAGTATCCGGTGGCACGTATGTGGCGCGACTCCAAGATCCTGGAGATCGGCGAGGGGACGAGCGAGGTCCAGCGCATGCTGATCGCGCGGGAGCTGGGGCTGGCGGGCTGAGGTCAGCCCTCCGGCCCGATCCCCAGTTCGTACAGGAGCCGGAAGAACAGCTCCTCCGCGAAGTCGGCGTCCTCCACGGCGAAGACCTCGAGGAGGCCGGGCGGGTGGGGCGTGAGGCCCGCGTCCCTCGCCCAGGCGGCCGCAGCGCGCGCGGCCGCCTCCGGGCGCGGGAACTCGGCGTCGATCCTCGTCGTCGTCCTCGCAGTAGGCCTCGGCGGCCTCCCGCACGAGACAGGCCCGCCAGTGGCCGGCCCGCGCTGAGAAGCCCTCGACGAAGACGGTGTCGCTGTCCAGCACGAAGCCGGTCAGCGCCGGCGCCCCGGTCTCCTCGGCCAGTTCGGTGAGCAGGGCCGGGCCGTGGTCGGCGAGCTCGGGGCCGGGGTACTGGCCGACCTGCCAGCCGTCCGCCCGGTGCCAGTGCTCCTCGATGCCGTCGTGGCGTTCGGTCATCGCGCGCAGGCTGTCGAGCGGAGTGTCGCTGCGGGCCACGACGAAGGATCTCCAGAACCCCATGAGTCCTCCTTCGCCTACGCCCCGGCCGCGCGCCGGGCGAGCCGTTCGCGCGCCCAGGTGACCAACGGCGGCCAGTCGTCTTCGGCCTCGGCCTTGTCGATCAGGGCCGCGACCTCCGCGACCGGGTCGTCGTCGATGCGCAGCAGGATCTCGCTCATGCGCGCGTCCCCCAGCCGTACGAGCCCGTCGTTCGGGTTGGTGCGCGTCTCGTCCAGCAGCGCCCTGCGGTCCAGAAGCCGTACCATCCGCGGAACGGCCTCCTCCCTCAGGACACGGGCCAGTTCCCGCCCGCAGAGGTCACGCGTGTCCGGCTCGGCGAAGGCCCACCGACTGCGGTAGTGCCCCTCCTCGTCGGGCTGGTGGGCGACCTCGGGCGGCGGCATCACCGGGCAGGTCGCCAGGGTGCTGGCGGCAACCGCCGCGCTCACCGACACGGCGGCTCCCGCAGCGCCCGCCTCGACGGGTCCGACCGAACGGCCCCCCACCCCCTGGACATTCACTGAGGTTAGGCTAACCTACCCACGAACTTGTCCAGGCGGGCGACCGCCCCCGTCACGAAAGCAGCCCACCCATGCCCAACGCCCGTGCCTCCCACCTCTCCCGCCGCGGCATCCTCGCCGCGGGCGGCGCTCTCGGTCTCGGCGCCCTGCTGACCGCCTGCGGCGACACCGATGCGAAGAGCGGCGGCTCGGACGCTTCAGCGGAGGCCACGAAGTCCGGCCCCTGGACCTTCAAGGACGACCGCGGCGAGACCGTGAAGCTGGACAAGACCCCGGCGAACATCGTCGCCTTCACCGGTGTCGCCGCCGCCCTGTTCGACTACGGCATCGAGGTCAAGGGCGTCTTCGGCCCGACCAAGACCCAGGACGGCAAGGCCGATGTCCAGGCCGGCGACATGGACATCAGCAAGGTCACGGTTCTCGGCAACACCTGGGGCGAGTTCAACATCGAGAAGTACGCGGGTCTCTCCCCCGACGTGCTGATCTCCACGATGTTCGACGACGCGGGCACCCTCTGGTACGTCCCCGAGGAGTCCGCGTCCAAGATCCTCAAGCTCGCCCCGAGCGTCGGCATCTCCGTCTTCGACCGCCAGATGGACAAGCCGCTGCAGCGCATGTACGAGCTGGCCGAGTCGCTCGGCGCCGACGTGAAGTCCGACAAGGTCACCGCGGCGAAGAAGCGCTTCGAGGAGGCGGCCGCCCGGCTCCGCAAGGCCGCCAAGGCCCACCCCGACATCAAGGTGCTGGCCGGTTCCGCTAGCCAGGACATCTTCTATGTCTCCGGTTCGAACCTCTCCATCGACCTGGAGTACTTCAAGGCCCTCGGCGTGAACATCGTCGAGCCGTCAGCGAAGGCCCTGAAGGCCAGCGGCGGCTGGTTCGAGAACCTGAGCTGGGAGAACGTCGACAAGTACAAGGCCGACATCATCATCATGGACGACCGCTCGTCGGCCATCCAGCCGGCCGACATCACCGAGGCGACCTGGAAGAAGCTGCCCGCCGTCAAGGCCGGCCAGGTCATCGCCCGCACGCCCGAGCCGATCCTGTCCTACGACAAGTGCGCACCGATCCTCGAGAACCTCGCCGAGGCCATCGAGACGGCGAAGAAGGTCAGCTGACCCCGTCGCGACAGGCCGGCTGATCTGCCCGACAGGTTCAGCCGGCCCCGCCCGAAGGGTCGGCTGACGCGTTCGACCCGAGCAGCCCGACATACCTCAACAGCCCTCATCGACGCTCCAGGAGCCCGAGATGACGACAGCCGTGGCCGCCCCGTTCCGTTTCTTCGCACTTCACGTCGTACGGACGAGGCGGCTCGGCCCGTCCATGGTCCGTGTCACGTTCACCGGGCCCGAGGCACACGCCTTCGCCTCGGGCGGCCGCGACCAGAGCCTCTCGCTCTTCCTGCCGCACCCGGGCCAGGACGCGCCCGTCGTGCCGCTCGAGGCGGGCGACAACTGGTGGCACGCCTGGCGTGAACTCCCCGACGACGTACGGGCGGTGATGCGGTCGTACACGGTGCGCGCCCAGCGGCGCACCCCGGACGGCATCGACGAGATCGACATCGACTTCGCGCTGCACGGCGTGGAGCCGGGGGCCGCCACCCCGGCCGGTCCTGCCTCGCGCTGGGCTGCCGGCGCCCGGCCCGGTGACCGCGTCCTGGTACTCGGCCCGGCGATCGCCGACAACACGGCGGTACGTTTCCGCCCGCCCGCCGACACCGACCTCGTCGTGATGTGGGCGGACGAAACTGCCCTGCCCGCCGCCTCGGCCATCCTGGAGTCGCTGCCGCCCGGCACTCGGGCCCGCGTCTGGCTGGAGGTCCAGCACGCCGCGGAGCGCCTGGAGTTGAGCACCCTGGCCGACGCGGACATCACCTGGCTTGTGCGCGACGAGCGCGACAAGGGGGACGACGGCTCCGAGGGCGTCGAGGGGTCCCCCATGGCCCTCGGCGCCCTCCGGGCCGCCCAACTCCCCGACGCCACCGCCCCGTACGCCTGGATCGCGGGCGAGTCCGGGTGCGTCAAGGAACTGCGCCGCCATCTCGTACGCGAGCGGGAGATCGACCGCAGGCGCGTCACCTTCGTCGGCTACTGGCGCCGCGGTCTGACCGAGGAGCAACTGCGCGAGCAGGCGTGATCAGGCCTCAACGACCGCGTTAGGCGGGCGGATCCGGCTCAACAGCCGCGCAGGTGGGCGTGATGGAGCCGCAACCGCTACGCGCGCAGGCGTGATCAGGCGTCAACAACCATGCACGCAGGCGCAATCACGCCAAAACTCGCAATCCAGGCACAGGAAACACGCCATAAAGACACAGGTGGGGCGGGGTCGCAGGCCTGAGTTAGGTTAGGCTAACCTAAGTTCACGTCGCGACCCCGTCCCTCGTCCTGAGCCGTCCGGAGGACCCCCCATGCGCTCGCACCTGCTCAATGACACGACCGCGGAGCGGTACCGCCGCTCCGTGACCGAAGGAGTCGAGCGGGTGGCGGCGAAACTCGCCACCACCGATCGGCCGTTCACCGGCGTCACGGTCGACGCCCTCACTCCCCGTATCGAGAAGATCGACCTGGACCAGCCGCTGGGCGACACGACCGCGGCCCTCGACGAGCTCGAGGAGGTCTACCTCCGCGACGCCGTCTACTTCCACCACCCGCGCTATCTCGCGCACCTCAACTGCCCTGTCGTCATCCCGGCGGTGCTCGGCGAGGCCGTCCTGTCCGCCGTCAACTCGTCCCTCGACACCTGGGACCAGTCGGCCGGCGGCACCCTCATCGAGCGCAAGCTCATCGACTGGACCGCCGAGCGCATCGGCCTCGGCCCGGCCGCCGACGGCGTGTTCACCAGCGGCGGTACGCAGTCCAACCTCCAGGCGCTACTCCTGGCCCGCGAGGAGTCCAAGGGCGACGACACCGCGAGGCTCCGCATCTTCGCCTCCGAGGTCAGCCACTTCAGCGTCAAGAAGTCCGCGAAACTCCTCGGCCTGAGCGCCGACTCGGTCGTCTCCATCCCCTGCGACCAGAACAAGCGCATGCACACGCTCGCGCTCGCCCACGAGCTGGAGCGCTGCGTCCGCGAGGGCCTGGTCCCCATGGCGGTCGTCGCGACCGCGGGCACCACCGACTTCGGCTCGATCGACCCGCTGCCGGAGATCGCCGAGCTGTGCGCCCAGTACGGCACCTGGATGCACGTCGACGCCGCGTACGGCTGCGGGCTGCTGGTGTCGAGGGCCCGCCGTGATCTCCTCGACGGCATCGAGCGCGCCGACTCCGTCACCGTCGACTACCACAAGTCCTTCTTCCAGCCCGTGAGTTCGAGCGCGGTCCTGGTACGGGACGCGGCCACGCTGCGCCACGCCACGTACCACGCCGACTACCTCAACCCGCGCCGCATGGTGCAGGAACGAATCCCTAACCAGGTCGACAAGTCCCTCCAGACCACCCGCCGCTTCGACGCGCTCAAGCTCTGGATGACGCTGCGCGTGATGGGCGCCGACGGGATCGGCGAGCTCTTCGACGAGGTGTGCGACCTGGCCGCCGAGGGCTGGAAACTGCTGGCCGCCGACCCGCGCTTCGACGTCGTGGTCCAGCCGCAGCTCTCCACCCTCGTCTTCCGCTGCATCCCGGCCTCCGTCACCGACCCGGCGGAGATCGACCGCTGCAACCTGTACGCCCGCAAGGCGCTGTTCGCCTCCGGCGACGCGATCGTCGCGGGCACCAAGGTGGGCGGCCGCCACTACCTGAAGTTCACCCTGCTCAACCCCGAGACGACGGTCGCCGACATCGCGGCCGTCCTCGATCTGATCGCCGGCCACGCCGAGCAGTACCTGGGAGAGTCCCTTGACCGCGCTTCCTGAGCCCATCCCCCATCGCCTCAAGGGCATGGGAGGTACCCCCATCGTCCACGACTTCGTGGGGATCGGCCTCGGCCCCTTCAACCTCGGCCTGGCCTGCCTCACGGAGCCCATCGACGAGCTCGACGGCGTCTTCCTGGAGTCCAAGCCGCACTTCGAGTGGCACTCGGGGATGTTCCTCGACGGCGCCCACCTCCAGACGCCGTTCATGTCGGACCTGGTCACCCTCGCCGACCCGACCTCGCCCTACTCCTTCCTCAACTACCTGAAGGAATCGGGCCGTCTGTACTCGTTCTACATCCGCGAGAACTTCTACCCGCTGCGCGTCGAGTACGACGACTACTGCCGCTGGGCCGCCTCGAAGGTCTCCTCCATCCGCTTCAACACGACGGTGACCGAGGTCGCGTACGAGGACGACATCTACGTCGTACGGACGGCAGGAGGCGAGACGTACTACGGCCGCCGCCTCGTCCTGGGCACCGGCACCCCGCCCTACGTCCCGGAGTCCTGCCAGGGCCTGGGCGGCGACTTCATCCACAACTCCCGCTATGTGCAGAACAAGCAGGAGCTGCAGCGCAAGGAGTCGATCACGCTCGTCGGCAGCGGTCAGTCCGCCGCCGAGATCTACTACGACCTGCTGAGCGAGATAGACGTCCACGGCTACCGGCTGAACTGGGTCACCCGCTCCCCGCGCTTCTTCCCGCTGGAGTACACCAAGCTCACGCTGGAGATGACCTCGCCGGAGTACGTCGACTACTTCCACGCGCTCCCCGAGGAGACCCGCTACCGCCTCGAGAGCCAGCAGAAGGGCCTGTTCAAGGGCATCGACGGCGATCTCATCAACGAGATCTTCGACCTGCTGTACCAGAAGAACCTGGGCGGTCCGGTCCCGACCAGGCTCCTCACCAACTCGGCCCTGCACACGGCCGCGTACGAGGAGGGCACCTACACCCTCGGCCTGCGCCAGGAGGAGCAGGGCAAGGACTACGAGATCCGCACCGAGGGCCTGATCCTGGCGACCGGCTACAAGTACAGCACTCCGGCGTTCCTGGAGCCCGTGCGCGACCGCATCCGCTGGGACTCCCAGGGCCGCTTCGACGTCGCCCGCAACTACTCCATCGACACGACGGGCCGCGGGATCTTCCTGCAGAACGCGGGCGTGCACACCCACAGCATCACGAGCCCGGACCTCGGCATGGGCCCGTACCGCAACAGCTACATCATCAGCGAGCTGCTGGGCCGCGAGTACTACCCCGTCGAGAAGACCATCGCGTTCCAGGAGTTTGCCGTATGAGCGACACGAGCAGCACGAGCAGCACACACGACCTCGGGACCTTCGCCGTCCGGCCCCTGGACCCGCTGGCCGACGCCGAGCTGCTGCACTCCTGGGTCACCCACCCCAAGGCGGCCTTCTGGATGATGCAGGACGCGAAACTGCACGACGTCGAGCGTGAGTACATGGCCATCGCAGCCGCCGAGCACCACGACGCGTTCCTCGGACTGCACAACGGCGAGCCCGCGTTCCTGATGGAGCGCTACGACCCGGCGCACGTCGAGCTGGTCGGCCTGTACGAGCCGGAGCCCGGCGACGTCGGCATGCACTTCCTGGTCGCGCCGACGGACACGCCCGTGCACGGCTTCACCCGCGCCGTGATCACCGCGGTGATGGAGCACCTGTTCGCCGACCCGGCGACGGAGCGCGTCGTCGTCGAACCCGACGTACGCAACAAGGCCGTGCACGCCCTGAACGAGGCCGTCGGCTTTGAACCCGAACGCGAAATCGAGAAGCCCGAGAAGACGGCCCTGCTGAGCTTCTGCACACGCGCGCAGTTCGAGGCAGCGGTCGTACGAGAAGCAGCAATACGCGAGGCCGCACGAGCGGGCGCCCAGGCGTCCGCGACGGCGGACGCACAAGGAGTGGCCATATGACCCTGTCCGACGCCGTGACACACCTGTCCCCCGAGCGCTGGGCGCAGGCCAACCGCCTCCTGATCCGTAAAGCGCTCGCCGAGTTCGCCCACGAGCGGCTCTTCAGCCCGGAGTCGATCGGCGACGACCGGTACGTCGTCCGCAGCGACGACGGCACGGTCGAGTACCGCTTCACCGCCCGCCGTCTGCGCCTGGACCACTGGCAGGTCTTCCCGGAGTCGATCACCCGCCACCGGGACGGTACGGAACTCCCGTTGCACGCCCTGGAGTTCTTCATCGAGTTCAAGGAGTCGCTCGGGCTGAGCGACGCCATCCTGCCGGTCTATCTGGAGGAGATCTCCTCCACCCTCTCGGGCACCTGCTACAAGCTCACGAAGCCGGCCGTCCCCGCTGCCGAGCTGGCCCGCGCGGACTTCCAGGCCATCGAGACGGGCATGACCGAGGGCCATCCCTGTTTCGTCGCCAACAACGGCCGGCTCGGCTTCGGCGTGCACGAGTACCTCTCGTACGCGCCGGAGACCGCGAGCCCCGTACGGCTGGTGTGGCTCGCCGCCCACCGCTCCCGGGCCGCGTTCACGGCGGGCGTGGGCCTCGACTACGAGTCGTTCCTGCGGTCGGAGCTGGGCGAGGAGACGCTGAGGCGGTTCTCGGGGACGCTTGACGACCAGGGTCTCGACCCGGACGACTACCTCCTCATCCCTGTCCACCCCTGGCAGTGGTGGAACAAGCTGTCGGTGACCTTCGCCGCAGAGGTCGCCCAGCGCCACCTGGTGTGCCTGGGCGAGGGCGACGACGAGTACCTGGCCCAGCAGTCGATCCGTACGTTCTTCAACACGAGCGACCCGGCCAAGCACTACGTCAAAACGGCCCTGTCGGTCATCAACATGGGCTTCATGCGCGGGCTGTCGGCCGCGTACATGGAGGCGACACCGGCGATCAACGACTGGCTGGCGGGCCTCGTCGAGAACGACGAGGTGCTGAAGTCCACGGGCCTGTCGATCATCCGCGAGCGCGCCGCCGTCGGCTACCGGCACCTGGAGTACGAGGCCGCGACCGACCGCTATTCGCCGTACCGCAAGATGCTCGCCGCGCTGTGGCGCGAGAGCCCGGTGCCGTCCCTGCAGGAGGGCGAGCGGCTCGCGACCATGGCGTCGCTGCTGCACACCGACCGCGAGGGCGCGTCCTTCGCGGGCGCGCTGATCGAGCAGTCCGGCCTGACGCCCGCCGAGTGGCTGAAGCACTATCTGCGGGCCTACCTCACCCCGCTGCTGCACAGCTTCTACGCGTACGACCTGGTGTTCATGCCGCACGGCGAGAACGTGATCCTGGTCCTGAAGGACGGCGTCGTGCAGCGGGCGGTCTTCAAGGACATCGCCGAGGAGATCGCGGTCATGGACCCGGACGCGGTGCTGCCGCCCGTGGTCGAGCGGATCCGGGTCGAGGTCCCCGAGGACCTGAAGCTGCTGTCGATCTTCACCGACGTCTTCGACTGCTTCTTCCGCTTCCTGGCCGCGAACCTGGTCACGGAGGGCGTACTGGACGAGGACACCTTCTGGAGGGCCGTCGCCGACTGCGTACGGGACTACCAGGAGTCCAGGCCCGAATTGGCCGACAAGTTCCGGCAGTACGACATGTTCGCGCCCGAGTTCGGCCTGTCCTGCCTCAACCGGCTGCAGCTGCGCAACAACGAGCAGATGGTCGACCTGGCGGATCCGTCGGGCGCGCTCCAGTTGGCGGGCGACCTGAAAAACCCCATCGCGGCCCTCTGAAGGCCCGGTAGCGGGCCTCTGACGGCCCATGAGCGGGCGGGCGCCCCCGGAGTACGGTCCTCCGAGGGCGCCCGTCGAGGTATAGACCACTCGTCGCGGAGCCGGATGCGAGAATCGCCCTATGGCGGAAATCATCCAGCGCGACGGGACGTGGACCTTCGACGGAGAGACGCTGCGGCTGGTGCCGGGGAACGACAAGGGCGTCAGCCTCCTCCGTAGAACGCTGGGTGAACTCGCCGTCCCGCTGGAGGCGTTGGCGGGCATTTCGTTCTGGCAGGGCAAGAAGTCCGGGCGGCTCAGGCTGCGGCTGCGCGACGGCGCCGACCCTCTGCTGCAGGCGACGGGCGGCCGGCTCGTGGAGGCCTCAGATCCCTATCAGCTGACGGTCGAGTCCGACCGGTACGGCGTCGCCGAGTACTTCGTGGACGAGGTACGCCATGCGCTGATGCTCGAGCAGGTGCCGTCGGGTGCCGTCGGCTCGTATCTGCTGCCGGGCCCGTCCGTGCCGCTGTCGGTCTCCGCGGGCGACGGCACGGCGAGCTTCGACGGGGAGCATGTCCACCTGGAGTGGAACTGGAAGACGGAGGACGCCAAGTCCGCCGCGGGCCCTCGGGCGCTCGCGCTGGCCGATGTCGCGGCCGTGGAGTGGCACCCCGCGGTGGGCCTGGAGAACGGCTACCTCCGCTTCATCGTGAGGAACTCCCCCGCCGCCAAGACTCCACCCAAGTACGACCCGAATTCGGTGGAATTGTGGGGCTTCAAGAAGGACCCCTTGATGGCCCTGATCGCGGCTGCCGTACAGGCCCGCCTGCCCCACCCGGGCGCACCGGCCGCCGCGGCGGAGTCCACTCAGCAGCCGACGTCCGCGCCTGCCCCCGAATCGGCACCCGCTTCCGCACCTGCGCCCCCCGCCGGCGGAGGCGACGACCACGACGCCCTGCTGCGACGCCTGCGCGAGCTGGGCGAACTGCACCGGTCCGGGATCCTCACGGACGAGGAGTTCACCACGGCCAAGCAGGCCGTACTGCGGCGCATGTGACGAGGGATTGAGGTATACGTCACACATGTTTGGGGCGTTTACGCCACAGGTTCGACACGGTCCTGCCCGAAAGCGGGCAGGATTCTTGCGAATCACAGGGTCGTACCGCAGGATCAACGGGTGCACGACGAACTTGTAGATCATCTGACGCGCAGTACGCCGCTGAGCCGCGGCGAGGCCCTGCGGGTGATCCAGGACGTGCTCGCCTACTTCGACGAGACGATCGAGGAATTCGTCCGTCGCCGCCATCGCGAGCTCCAGGGTCAGGGCCTGGTGAACGCGGCGATCTTCGAACGGATCGAGGCGGACCTGAAATACCGAGCGGTCGCACCGCCCGAGCTCTCGCTCAGACAGCTGCGCCGCATCGTGTACGGCTGAGCCCTCGACGCTCGGCGTACACACACATCACGCATCAGGGACCAGGGACAAGGGGAACGAGGACACTTATGTGCGGAATTGTCGGATACATCGGCAAACGTGATGTCGCGCCGCTGCTGCTCGAGGGCCTGCAGCGCCTGGAGTACCGCGGCTACGACTCCGCTGGCGTCGTCATCACGGGCCCCAAGGCCTCCGGCCTGAAGATGATCAAGGCCAAGGGCCGGGTACGGGACCTGGAGGCCAAGGTTCCGGCCCGCTTCAAGGGCACCACCGGCATCGCCCACACTCGCTGGGCCACGCACGGCGCCCCGTCCGACGAGAACGCGCACCCCCACATGGACGCCGAGGGCAAGGTCGCCGTCGTCCACAACGGCATCATCGACAACGCCTCCGAGCTGCGCGCCAAGCTGACCGCCGACGGCGTGGAGTTCCTCTCCGAGACGGACACCGAGGTGGTCACGCACCTCATCGCCCGCTCCCAGGCCGAGAAGCTCGAGGACAAGGTCCGCGACGCCCTCCGCGTCATCGAGGGCACATACGGCATCGCGGTCCTGCACGCCGACTTCTCCGACCGCATCGTGGTGGCCCGCAACGGCTCCCCGGTCGTGCTCGGCATCGGCGAGAAGGAGATGTTCGTCGCATCGGACGTCGCCGCCCTCGTGGCCCACACCCGCCAGATCGTCACCCTCGACGACGGCGAGATGGCCACGCTGAAGGCCGACGACTTCCGTACGTACACCACCGAGGGCACCCGCACGACCGCCTCGCCGACCACCGTCGAGTGGGAGGCCGAGTCGTACGACATGGGCGGCCACGACACGTATATGCACAAGGAGATCCACGAGCAGGTCGACGCCGTGGACCGCGTGCTGCGCGGCCGCATCGACGACCGGTTCTCGACCGTGCACCTGGGCGGCCTCAACCTGGACGCCCGCGAGGCGCGCCAGATCCGCCGCGTGAAGATCCTCGGCTGCGGCACCTCGTACCACGCGGGCATGATCGGCGCCCAGATGATCGAGGAGCTGGCCCGCATCCCCGCCGACGCCGAGCCGGCCTCCGAGTTCCGCTACCGCAACGCGGTCGTCGACCCGGACACCCTGTACATCGCCGTCTCCCAGTCCGGTGAGACGTACGACGTGCTGGCCGCCGTGCAGGAGCTCAAGCGCAAGGGCGCCCGCGTCCTCGGCGTGGTGAACGTGGTCGGCTCCGCCATCGCCCGCGAGGCCGACGGCGGCATGTACGTGCACGCGGGCCCCGAGGTCTGCGTCGTGTCGACCAAGTGCTTCACCAACACCACGGTCGCCTTCGCGCTGCTCGCGCTGCACCTCGGCCGCACTCGCGACCTGTCGGTGTCCGACGGCAAGCGGATCATCGCCGGCCTGCGCAAGCTGCCCGCGCAGATCGCGGAGATCCTCGAGCAGGAGGACGAGATCAAGAAGCTGGCCGACGAGTACGCCGACGCCAAGTCGATGCTGTTCATCGGCCGCGTGCGCGGCTACCCGGTGGCCCGCGAGGCGTCGCTGAAGCTCAAGGAGGTCTCGTACATCCACGCCGAGGCCTACCCCGCCTCGGAGCTGAAGCACGGCCCGCTCGCGCTCATCGAGCCCGCGCTGCCGACCGTCGCGATCGTCCCGGACGACGACCTGCTGGAGAAGAACCGCGCCGCGCTGGAGGAGATCAAGGCCCGCAGCGGCCGTATCCTCGCCGTCGCGCACCAGGAGCAGGAGAAGGCCGACCGCACGATCGTGGTCCCGAAGAACGAGGACGAGCTGGACCCGATCCTCATGGGCATCCCGCTGCAACTCCTCGCGTACCACACGGCGCTGGCGCTCGGCCGCGACATCGACAAGCCGCGGAACCTCGCCAAGTCCGTCACGGTGGAGTAGTCACCGCGCCATATGTCTGACGGGCCGTACGCCCCTTCCGTGCGTACCCCGTGAAACGACCCCCTGTGTGTGCCACCAAGCACACAGGGGGTCGTTTCTTTGGGAGAGCCGGGGCTGCCCACACCCCGGCTGTGGCTGCCTCAGCCGGTGGCCGTCACCCCCCGGCCGGCAGCGCGCCGCGGAAGCGAGGTGGGCCAGTGGGCCAGGGCCGCCGTGGCCCCGTACCAGGACACCGCGCCTGCCACCACGGCGAACCAGCCGCCGGCCTTGGCCAGGGCGTCGTTGCCCGCGAAGCCCGCGAGGGCGAGAAGGACGAGGGAGACGAAGAACAGCCCGTACGTGCCCTGGGTGAGGACGCCGCCGCCCGCGGCGCCCAGCGTCAGGCTCAGCGCGACGAGGGCGAACAGAAGCATGAACAGCCCGGCTGCGTTGTCGGAGACCTGGCCGCCGGCCGTGACGCCCCAGGTGAACCAGAGGGCCCCGAGGGCCGAGAAGGCCGTGCCGGTGGTCGCGTCACGGTCGCGGAGGGCCAGCAGGCCCGCGACGAAGAGGGCGACGCCGCCCACGTAGGTGGCCAGGGACACGGCGTCGGACGGCGTCACGCCGTCGATCACATCGGCATGTCCGAGGCCGAAGGCCAACAGGGTGAGACCGAGGGCGAGATGGCCGAGAGTCGAGATGCTGCTTCCCGTAGAGACGTCGTTGTCCACAACGGGCTCCCTTCATGTGCAGTTGTGCTGCGTGACGCCGGCCCGTGCGGTGCGGGCCCGGCGACCGGTATGTACCCTTCACAAGGGCACAAATCACTTCTACGCATGAGTAGATTCGCCCGCGACCAAGCGGAAGTTGACCCCGCTCCCGCTCTATCTCACCTGGGACAACGGGAAGTTACGGAATGACGACGACGGGCCGCTGGGCGCGCTTCGCGAGCCGTCCCGCCACGGAGCCGAAGATGCGGCCGACGATGCCGTGCGTGGAGCCGACGACGATCGCGTCCGCCGCGTACTCGTGGCCCACCTCTTCGAGCTCGTGGCAGATGTCGCCGCCGCGCTCGACGAGGATCCAGGGCACCTCGGCGAGATAGTCCGCGCAGGCGAGCTCGAGGCCGAGCACCTCGGTGCGGTGATCCGGTACGTCCACGAAGACCGGGGGTTCACAGCCGGCCCAGACGGTGGTCGGCAGCCGGTTGGCGACATGCACGATGATCAGGCCCGAGCCGGAGCGGCGGGCCATACCGATCGCATACGCAAGTGCCCGCTCGCTCGAGGTCGAACCGTCGAAGCCGACGACGACGCCGTGCTTGAAGGCGGGATCGCAGGGGTGTCGTGTTTCCTCTGCCGCGAGGGGATCGGCCGTGTGATCGGCGACCTGCCTCTTGCGGTCCGCGGGATCGAAGAATTCGTGACCGGCCATGGGTGTCTCGGCGAAGGGAGTCCTCTTGGGAGGGTCGGCTGTCAAGGATGTGCGATGTGCGAGGCGGGACGGTGGTGGGCGCCGGAGCTGTGTCCGGGAATCATCTTCCCAACCCCATACCCCCAAGGGTACGGCGGCACTCCTCTCCTGCCCAGAGCACGCCGACCTCGCGACGGCGTTCCCCGGAGCATGCATGAGCAGCGCCCGTATGGCAATGGTTGCTGCCCCGTACAGCCGCTTGACCCATCACGTTGCGCCCACCCCGCGACGGCGGTCACGGGAACATGAGCGGTGACCCGAGTGATCTGAGGGACACCAGAGGCGCATCGCCCCCCTGGGGGCGCACCCCGGCGCTCCTCACACCGGCCAAAACACGCCGGTGAACCACCGGCACACCACCGGCACCCGCACCTCTTTTCGGCCAACTTCGCCCATCCCCGCCCCCCTTGACCGAACCGCCCCCCAACCCCCGTCCCACCAGGGCCGAAAGACCCCCGGAGGGGGCCCGCACCCTACGGGGACCAGCCACGGAGCCCACGCACACTTCCCTGGGCGCTCCCGGAATGCAACGCTTCGTGATCGAATGCTTCACGCCAAGTTGCCATGTCGACATAACGTCGGATGCAGAACTGGTCACGCCGGCACCACGGGACACAGTAGATTCGATCATGACTGTCTTACGGCGGGGGACTCGTGCAGGACCGAGGGGAAACGTGCAGGAGCGACAAGCCCGACACGAACAGGGAGCCGCGACCACCGAGGGGGGCTTAGCAGCATGAGCCACGACTCCACTGCCGCACCGGAGGGTGCAGCCCGGAAGCTCGCCGGGCGCCGCCGCAAGGAGATCGTCGCGGTGCTGCTGTTCAGTGGCGGACCCATCTTCGAGAGTTCCATTCCGCTTTCGGTGTTCGGTATCGACCGCCAGGACGCCGGAGTGCCCCGTTACCGCCTGCTGGTGTGCGCCGGCGAGGAGGGACCGCTGCGCACGACGGGGGGCCTGGAACTCACCGCACCGTACGGCCTGGAGGCGATAGCCCGGGCGGGCACCGTGGTCGTACCGGCCTGGAGGTCGATCACCTCGCCGCCCCCCGCGGACGCCCTGGAGGCGCTGCGCCGGGCCCATGAGGAGGGAGCCCGCATCGTCGGGCTGTGCACCGGCGCGTTCGTGCTGGCCGCCGCCGGCCTCCTGGACGGCCGTCCGGCGACGACGCACTGGATGTACGCGCCGACGCTGGCCAAGCGCTATCCGTCCGTCCACGTGGACCCGCGGGAGCTCTTCGTCGACGACGGCGACGTCCTCACCTCCGCAGGCACGGCGGCCGGCATCGACCTGTGCCTGCACATCGTGCGCACGGACCACGGCAACGAGGCCGCGGGCGCGCTGGCCCGCCGCCTGGTCGTACCGCCGCGCCGCAGCGGCGGCCAGGAGCGCTATCTCGACAGGTCTTTACCGGAGGAGATCGGCGCCGACCCGCTCGCCGAGGTCGTCGCCTGGGCGCTTGAGCACCTCCACGAGCAGTTCGACGTGGAGACCCTGGCCGCGCGCGCGTACATGAGCCGGCGGACCTTCGACCGCAGGTTCCGCTCGCTCACCGGGAGCGCTCCCCTGCAGTGGCTGATCACCCAGCGCGTGCTGCAGGCGCAGCGGCTGCTCGAGACCTCCGACTACTCGGTCGACGAGGTCGCGGGCCGCTGCGGCTTCCGTTCGCCCGTCGCGCTGCGCGGCCACTTCCGGCGCCAGCTCGGCTCGTCCCCGGCCGCCTACCGGGCCGCGTACCGCGCCCGCAGGCCGGGGGGCGAGAAGCCGGCGGACGCCGGGACGTCCGCGGCTCCGGAGACGTCGCTGCCGCCGCAGAACAGGCGCACCGCCGGGACGAACGGGCTGGGATCAGCCTCGTCGGCGCCAGCGGAGGCGGGCAAGCCCAGCTCGGATACGTACGCATCGGCCCGCCCGAGTCTGCCCGGCCCGCGGAGCGCGCCGTAGGGTAAGACACATGAACGATCGCATGGTGTGGATCGACTGCGAGATGACCGGGCTCTCGCTGGCGAACGACGCGCTCATCGAGGTGGCCGCCCTGGTAACCGACTCTGAGCTGAACGTGCTCGGCGAAGGGGTGGACATCGTGATCCGCCCGCCGGACGCGGCACTGGAGACAATGCCCGAGGTGGTGCGGCAGATGCACACCGCCTCGGGTCTCCTCGACGAGCTGGCGGGCGGTACGACGCTCGCCGACGCCGAGGAGCAGGTCCTGGCGTACGTACGTGAGCACGTCAAGGAGCCCGGGAAGGCCCCACTGTGCGGAAACTCGGTCGGCACCGACCGCGGATTCCTGCTGCGCGACATGCCGAAGGTGGAGGAGTACCTCCACTACCGGATCGTCGACGTGTCCTCGGTGAAGGAGCTGGCCCGCCGCTGGTACCCGCGGGCGTACTTCAACAGTCCCGAGAAGAACGGCAACCACCGGGCACTCGCCGACATCCGCGAGTCCATCGCCGAGCTGCGCTACTACCGCGAGGCGATCTTCGTATCCCAGCCGGGACCGGACTCGGAGACCGCGAAGACCATCGCGCTCAGGCACGTCCTGCCCGCCGAAGGGGCCCCTGCCGCACCCCGGCAGTAGGGCGCCGGGAAAGGCGGGCGCGAGCACCGCCCCGGACCCTGTACACTTTTTCTCGGCCGGTCGGGGAATCCTCACGGAGAACCGCCGGTCATGGTGGGTGTAGCTCAGCTGGTAGAGCACCTGGTTGTGGTCCAGGATGCCGCGGGTTCGAGTCCCGTCACTCACCCTGAATGATCAAGGCCCGGCCTGCGAGAGCAGGCCGGGCCTTCTTCGTGTGCGAGCTGCTGGGGCCCGTACTCAACCCGCGGTTCCCGGTTTGGTGCCCCACACATAGACGCGGTCGCCCGTCCGCAGCACGTTCCACAGGGCCTTCGCACCCCCGAGGGAGAGATTGACGCAGCCGGCCGACCCGCCGCCGTCGAAATCCGGACCGTGCCGGCCACGGGCGGCGGGGGCTGCGGGATACGGGTGTTCTCCGCGGTGACCTCGTGTCATGGTCGCCACGACGGCACACGCCAGGCCCCCGTTCCGCACCCTGGAAAGCACCTGGCTGAATCGATCGGTGAACGCGTGCATGGTGTCAGAACGGGAGCAGATCGCAGCGGCCGAGAAGGTACGCGTCCCGCGCCCCGGGAGTCCCGGCAGAGACACAGGGGGCACCGCTCACGCTGAACCATGCCGAGGGGCCGTACACGACAAGCGGCTGGGCCTCCTTCACCGGAGGCCCGACCTTGCTTCGCTCGTACACCAGCAGCGTGCCATTCGCGCCCGTGGCGTAGCAGTAGACGACGGCTCCGCCACCCTGATCTGCGTATTCAAGACATTCGCCATTTTCGAATCTGACGCGAACAGTCATGGCGAAAACCGTAGATCACCGAGATATCAGACACCGGCTGATCGTTTCTGCGTCAAAGGCGAACACATGATCAAGGACACACCCCCGCACGCCCGGGTGATCCGCCCGCCGTCCAAGACCCGGCGCGCCCCTCAGGACGAGGCCCGCTCCACGAGCCGTGTCGGCAGGACGACCTGCTGACGGTCCAGGCCCCGGGACGCGGCCGGGCGGCCGTCGGCGATCTCGGCGAGCAGGAGATCGATCATGGCCCGGCCCATCTCCTCGATCGGCTGCCGCACGCTCGTCAGCGGCGGATCCATATGGCGGGCGATCGCCGAGTCGTCGAAGCCGACAAGGGCAACGTCGTCGGGAATGCGACGACCGGCCTCGCGCAACACCTGCCGGGCGCCGGCCGCCATCACGTCGGAACCCGCGAACACCGCGTCCAGGCCGGGGCGCCGCCGCAAGAGCTCCGCCATGGCGCGGCGGCCGCCCTCCTCGGTGAAGTCACCCGCCACGATCAGGTCCTCGTACACCTCGTGGCCCGCGTCCCGCAGACCGCCCCGGTAGCCGTCGACACGGCGCTGCGCGCCGTAGACCTCCAGCCGGCCCGTTATGGTCCCGATCGTCGATCGGCCGCGCGCCAACAGGTGCTCCACGGCCGAGCGCGCGCCGGAGTAGTTGTCCGAGTCGACCGAGGGCAAGGTCTCATCTGCGGACCGCCGGCCGCTGATCACAGCCGGGATCTCCAGCTGCGCCAGCAGATCGGGCAGCGGGTCGTCTGCGTGCACGGAGACCAGCAGCACGCCGTCCACCCGGTGCGCGGCCAGATACTGGGCCAGCCGCCTGCGCTCCCGGTCACTGCCCGCGAAGATCAGCACCAGCTGCATCTCCGTCTCGGAGAGCTGCGAGCCGACACCGCGGAGCATGTCCGAGAAGTACGGCTCGGCGAAGAACCGGGTCTCGGGCTCGGGCACCACCATGGCGATGGCGTCGGTACGGTTGGCGGCGAGTGCGCGCGCCGCCGTGTTCGGTACGTAGCCGAGTTCCGCTACGGCGGCCTCGACCGCCTCGCGGGTCGCGTCGCTGACCCGTGGCGAACCGTTGATCACCCGGGAGACCGTGCCGCGGCCCACACCCGCGCGTGCGGCGACCTCTTCCAGCGTCGGCCGCCGGCCACCCCGGCTCCGTGCTCCGTACGCTGCCATTGCCCGCCTCCCGTTCACCGTGCCAGGTGAGGAATCTAACAGTCCGATCTACGACCGGGTCAGGTCCCATCTCCTGCGGGGACTTCAGCCCTCGATCCGCTCCTCGGTCCGCTCCTCAGCCCTGCCCGCGGTCCGTCCATCGCCGCCCAGCCGTCCAGTACCTAACAGCCCGATAACTGAAGGCATATCTCGCTGTCCGGTCCCTTGACACCCCCGCGCCGAGCCGCGACCCTTCAACACATCACCTGTGGGAGCGCTCCCACAGTACCTGACACCTACACATCCCGCACGTTCCCCGCCCGAGCCGCAGCGTGAACATACGGGCCCAACAGTGCAGTTGGCCGGGGGGTCGGCACGTCAGGCAACAGGAGGACGCAATGCGCACGAGTACCCGCCGGTCCCACCGGATGATGGCCCTCGCGGCCGTCGCCGCGCTGACTACGGGGCTGCTGGCCGGCTGTGCCGAGGACCCGGACGACGGTCCGTCGGACTCTTCCAGCGGCGGCGGCGACGCAAAGGGCAAGCTCACGCTCACCGTGGGCACCTTCGGCGAGTTCGGCTACAAGCAGGCCGGTCTGTACGACGAGTACATGAAGCTGCACCCGGACATCACCATCAAGGAGAACGTCACCACCCGCACCGATGTGTACTGGCCCAAAACGCTCACGCGCCTGCAGGCCGGTTCGGGTACCGACGACATCCAGGCGATCGAGGTCGGCAACATCACCGAGGCCGTGCAGACGCAGGCCGACAAGTTCGTCGACCTCGGCAAGGAGGTCGACAAGTCCCAGTGGGTCGACTGGAAGCTGGGGCAGGCCACCACCAAGGACGGCAAGACGATCGGGCTCGGCACCGACATCGGCCCGATGGCCATCTGCTACCGCAAGGACCTGTTCCAGAAGGCCGGCCTGGAGACGGACCGCACCAAACTCGCCGAGCTGTGGAAGGGCGACTGGTCCAAGTACGTCGCCCTCGGCAATGACTACATGAAGAAGGCGCCGAGCGGCACCAAGTTCGTGGACTCCGCCTCCTCCGTCTACAACGCGGCGCTCGGCGGCGCGACCGAGCGCTACTACGACAAGGACGGCAACGTCGTCTGGGACAAGTCCGAGGGCGTGAAGAAGGCCTGGGACGTCTCGATGGATGTGGCGACCAGCAACATGTCGGCGAAGCTGAAGCAGTTCGACAAGCCGTGGGAACAGGGCTTCGCCAACGCCAAGTTCGCGACGGTGGCCTGCCCCGCATGGATGATCGGCTACATCCAGGAGAAGTCCGGTACCTCCGGCAGCGGCAAGTGGGACGTAGCGGCGGCGCCGACCGCGTCCAACTGGGGCGGCTCGTTCATCGGCGTACCGACGGCGAGCAAGCACCAGAAGGAGGCCATCGCGCTCGCGAAGTGGCTGACCGCGCCCGAGCAGCAGGCGAAGGTCTTCGCCAAGCAGGCGACCTTCCCGTCGACCCCGTCGGCGTACGCGAACCTGAAGCCGCAGGCCGACACCACGGCGTACTTCTCCGGCGCGCCGATCACCCAGATCTTCTCCGACTCGGCGAAGACCATCCCGACGCAGTACTTCGGCGTCAAGGACCAGCCGATCAACACCGCCCTCACCGACGTGGGCATCCTGCAGGTCGAGCAGAAGGGCAAGACGCCTGACCAGGGCTGGGACGCGGCCACCAAGGAGATCAAGGACGTGCTCGGCCAGTGAGCAGCTCCAAGCAGGCTCTCGCGCATCCCGCGTCGAGCGCCGACGCCGCGCCCGGCAATCAGCCGGGCGCGGCTCGGGGCGCTCAGGGTCGCGGTACGCCGCCGGCCGGCACCGATTCCTGGCGCAGCCGGCTGTACCGCTGGGACATGAAGGCGTCGCCGTACGTCTTCATCGCCCCCTTCTTCATCTTCTTCGGGGCGTTCTCGCTCGTCCCGCTGCTGTACACGGCCTGGTACTCGCTGCACAACGTGCAGCTGTCCGCGCTGGACAACCAGACCTGGGCGGGCCTGGACAACTACACGAACCTGCTGTCCTCGGACTTCTTCTGGAACTCCCTGTGGGTCACCTTCGTCATCGGCGTGATCTCGACCGTGCCGCAGCTGATGATGGCGATCTGGCTCGCACACCTGCTCAACTACCGGCTGCGCGGCTCCGTCGTCTGGCGGGTCGTGATGCTCACCCCGTACGCCACCTCGGTGGCGGCGGCGACGCTGGTGTTCGTGCTGCTGTACTCCTGGGACGGCGGCATGATCAACTGGCTGCTCGACTTCGTCGGGATCGACGCGGTCAACTGGCGTGAGTCCGACTGGGGTTCGAGGTTCGCCGTCTCCACGATCGTGATCTGGCGGTGGACCGGCTACAACGCGCTGATCTACCTCGCGGCGATGCAGGCGATCCCCGCCGACCTCTACGAGTCGGCTGCCCTCGACGGCGCGGGCCGCTGGCAGCAGTTCCGCCACGTGACGATCCCGATGCTGCGGCCGACGATCCTGTTCACGGTGGTCGTCTCCACCATCGGCGCGACGCAGCTGTTCGGTGAGCCGCTGCTGTTCGGCGGGGTCAGCGGCTCGAAGGGCGGCTCCGAGCACCAGTACCAGACGCTCGGCCTGTACATGTACGACCAGGGCTGGATCATCGGCAACCTCGGCAAGGCGTCCGCGATCGCCTGGTCGATGTTCCTGATCCTGCTGATCGTCGCCGCGATCAACATGCTGGTCTCCCGCCGTCTGAGGAAGTCCCAATGACCACTAGTGAACTGACGCCACCTCAGGCGAAGGTGAAGGGTGACCGGGGTTCCCGGCGGCCCCGGGTGATGGGCGCGGGCAAGCAGCTGCACGCGGGTCCGGTCACCTATGTCGTCCTGATCGTCTTCGCACTGGTCTCGCTGGCTCCGCTGGTGTGGACGGCCATCGCGGCCTCGCGCACCAACCAGCGGCTCGCCGAGACACCGCCGCCGCTGTGGTTCGGCGGGAACCTGTTCAAGAACCTGGAGACCGCGTGGAGCGAGGCCGGTCTCGGCACCGCGATGTTCAACACCACGTTCGTCGCCGCGACCATCACCGTCGGTACGGTCCTGTTCTCCACGCTCGCGGGGTTCGCCTTCGCCAAGCTGCGGTTCCGGTTCTCCAGCGTGCTGCTGCTGCTGACCATCGGCACGATGATGGTCCCGCCGCAGCTGGCCGTCGTGCCGCTGTACCTGTGGATGAGCGACCTGGGCTGGTCCAACCAGCTGCAGACGGTGATCCTGCCCACCCTGGTCAGCGCCTTCGGCACGTTCTTCATGCGGCAGTACCTGGTGCAGGCGCTGCCCACCGAGCTGATCGAGGCGGCGCGCGTCGACGGTGCGAGCAGTCTGCGCATCGTGTGGCACGTGGTCTTCCCGGCAGCGCGGCCGGCAATGGCAGTGCTGGGGCTGCTGACCTTCGTGATGGCCTGGAACGACTTCCTCTGGCCGATCATCGCCCTGAACCAGCAGAACCCCACCGTGCAGGTCGCCCTCATGCAGCTCGGCACCGGCTACATTCCCGACCAGTCGGTGATCATGGCGGGCGCGCTGCTCGGCACGCTGCCGCTGCTGATCGCCTTCCTCCTGTTCGGCAAGCAGATCGTCGGCGGAATCATGCAGGGCGCCATCAAGGGCTGACGTCCGTGCGGGCCGTGCCACGTGCGGGGCCGCCCTCGTCCGGCGGCCTCCGCACGGCCGGTCCGTGCGGACCGCGTCCGTTCAGACGGCCGTAGAGCGGTGCCGTACGGCACGGATGTCCGCGCCGTACGTAGGTGCCGGGTCACCGTAGCCCCGGCACCTCCACCTGCCCGGGTCTCTGCCTGCCTCCTGCCCCCGTTCACGCCGCCACCCCCCTGACTCCCGCCCCGCCACCCCCCGATTCCCCTTCCCCATCCCTTCGGTCCCCTCCTCCATCCCTTCCGTCCGGTCTTCCACGACCTTCCCATGGGAGCGCTTCCATGTCTGAACCCCTGACCTTCCCGCCCGCCTTCCTCTGGGGAGCCGCCACCTCGGCGTACCAGATCGAAGGAGCGGTGCGGGAAGACGGCCGCACCCCCTCGATCTGGGACACCTTCTGCCGCACACCCGGCAGGGTGAACGGCGGCGACACCGGCGATATCGCCGTCGACCACTACCACCGCTACCGCGACGACGTCGCCCTCATGGCGGACCTCGGCCTCACCGCGTACCGCTTCTCGGTGTCGTGGCCGCGTGTCCAGCCGACCGGCCGCGGCCCCGCCGTCCAGCGCGGCCTGGACTTCTACCGGCGCCTCGTCGACGAGCTGCTCGCACACGGCATCAAGCCGGCCGTCACCCTCTACCACTGGGACCTCCCGCAGGAGCTCGAGGACGCGGGCGGCTGGCCGGAGCGCGAGACGGCGTACCGTTTCGCCGAATACGCGGCGATCGTGGGCGAAGCCCTCGGCGACCGCGTCGAACAGTGGATCACCCTCAACGAGCCGTGGTGCAGTGCCTTCCTGGGCTACGGCTCCGGGGTGCACGCCCCCGGCCGCACGGACCCCGCGGCCGCCCTGCGCGCCGCCCACCACCTCAACCTCGCCCACGGCCTGGGCACCACGGCCCTGCGCGGCGTGATGCCCGCCCGCAACAGCGTCGCGGTGAGCCTCAACTCCTCGGTGCTCAGGGCGGTCTCGGACGCGCCCGAGGACCTGGACGCCAAGCGGCGCATCGACAACCTCGCCAACGGGATCTTCCACGGCCCGATGCTGCACGGCGCCTACCCCGAGACGCTGTTCGCCGACACGGCCCGGGTCACCGACTGGTCGTTCGTCCAGCAGGGCGACCTCGCCGCCATCCACCAGCCGCTGGACGCGCTGGGCCTCAACTACTACACGCCCACCCTGGTCTCGGCCGCCGAGAACGCCCCCGCGGGGCCGCGCGCGGACGGCCACGGCACCAGCGACGCCTCCCCCTGGCCGGCCGCCGACGACGTGGCGTTCCACCAGACCCCCGGCGACCGCACGGAGATGGGCTGGACCATCGACCCCACCGGCCTGCACGAGCTGATCATGCGCTACTCCCACGAGGCACCGGGCCTGGCGCTGTACATCACCGAGAACGGCGCGGCCTACGACGACAAGCCGGACCCCGACGGCCGCGTCCACGACCCGGAGCGCATCGCCTATCTGCAGGGCCACCTCTCGGCCGTACGGCAGGCGATCACCGACGGCGCCGACGTCCGCGGCTACTACCTCTGGTCCCTGATGGACAACTTCGAGTGGGCGTACGGCTACGAGAAGCGGTTCGGCGCGGTGTACGTGGACTACGCGACGCTGGCCCGTACGCCGAAGTCGAGCGCCCGGTGGTACGGGGAGGTGGCGAGGACGGGGGCGCTGCCGTCGGCGGAGACGGGCGGCGAGTAGTAGCCGGGGCCCGGCAGCGCGGTGCGGCGTCCCTCCGGGGGCGCCGCGCGACCGGGGAAACGGCCGAGGAACAAAGGGCACGCCTGAGGAACAAAGGGCCCGCCTGAGGAACAAAAGGGCACTGCTGAGGAACACAAGGCACGGCTGAGGACAGGCGAAGATCCTCAGCGGAAGACGGACGGCGGCGGCGCAGGTGATGCGACGGCGCTCGCGTCCGTCACCACCGCCGCTCCCCCGGTGAAATCGGCGAGTGCCCGCCCGCGCTCGACCCGACCAGGGTGTGGATCACTCGCGGCGCGCCGGGTCAGTTCGGCGATCGGCAGGGGCAGGCCGGAGGCGACGAGGACGGCGTTTCCGAAGCGCTTGCCGCGGAGCACGGTCGGGTCGGCGACGAGGGCGAGCTCGGGGAAGACGGCCGCGGCCGTCGCGATCTGGCCGCGCAGATGGGCGAGCGGCGGCCCGTCGGCGAGGTTGGCGGCGTACCAGCCGCCCGGTCCGAGGACCCTGCGTACGTCGTGCAGGAACTCGGTGCTGGTGAGATGCGCGGGGGTGCGGGCGCCGCTGAACACATCCGCGATCACCACGTCGGCCCAGCCGTCGGGGATCTTGGCGAGCGCGGCGCGGGCGTCGGCGGAGCGCACCCGTATGCGGGCGCCGGGATCCAACGGGAGCTCGCGACGGACGAGTTGTACGAGGGCCGCGTCACGCTCGGCGATCTGCTGGGTGGAGCGGGGGCGGGTGGCGGCGACGTACCGGGCGAGGGTGAAGGCGCCTCCGCCGAGATGCACGGCCTGCACCGGCTTTCCCGGCGGCGCGACGAGATCGATGACGTGGCCGAGCCTGCGCTGGTACTCGAAGGAGAGATACGCGGGATCGTCGAGATCGACGTGCGACTGCGGGGCGCCGTCGACGAGCAGCGTCCAGGCGCGCACACGGTCCCGGTCGGGTATCAGCTCGGCGAGCCCGCCGTCGACCTCCGCCACGACGGCCGCCACAGCGTCCCGCCGGCCCCTCGCCTTTTTCTCTTTCGGCCGCGCCACCTGCTCATTATCGGGTGCCTGGGGAGAGGTGGCCTCGCGTGGGGGCACGCGCCTGGTGCCGCGGAGCGGCACCAGGGGCGGGCGGGTGGGAAACCACCGCGGAGCGGCGAAGAAAACAGCCGCGGAGCGGCAGGGAGCCCGGTGCCGCGGTGCGACACGAAAAACCGCCGTGGAGCGGCGAAGAAAACACGCCCCAGCCAGCGCGAGCGTTCAGCGGCAGTTGTCCGCGGCAGCGATCATGCGCGCCGCCTCATCCAGCGCCTCACGGAGCACGTCCGGGTCGGTGACCTGCGCGGTGACCTCCGCGTCGGCCGGATGCACCGAGTCGGCCGGCTGAGCCGCGGCGGGCGGAAGCAGCCAGCGCGTGCCCTCGATGGGCGGTACGGGCGCGGTGCCGATGCCGCGGCCGAAGGTCTGGGTGCAGGCGCTGCCGGGGACGTCCCAGGCGTCGGCGGTGCCGGGCGGCACAAGGAAACCGAGTACGTCGCAGCCCCCGTCGTGCAGAACGGGACCGACGGCCTCCAAGGGACCGCGCCGGAGGATGTCGACCGCCTCGAGGCCCTGGCGGGCCGGCACGGTGACCAGGTCGCAGGTGTCCTCGTCCCATGCCTTCAGGTCCTGGGAGGGGCCCCCGGGCAGGTCTCGGCAGAGGTCCCCTGGCAGGTCCTGGGAGAAGCTCCCGGGCTCCATTCCGCGCGCCGGTGCGCTGCCCTCCGGAGTCGGCCGGTGCTGCGCGGTCGACAGCGACGGACACAGTGCGTGTGCGTTGTTCTCCATTCCCGCCTCCAACACGGAACCCCTCCACGCTCGAGTCGCTCGGTTCGGCACCACGCGGCCCTTCCGGGACCGCGTAGCTCCCTCTCCGCATCGTCCAACGTCCGTCCCGCGTCAACGGCTACGGCATGACACCGCCGCAAAGGATGGCAGTTCATGGCAGATCCCGTACGAGTTATCCGGTTTGTGGTCAAACCCTGCGTGGCGGTGCCGTCACAAGGGGTACCTTCTTGCCCCGCCGGAACAGGGGCAGCAGACGTACGGCCCGGGAGTACAACTCCCCCCGGAGTCCGGCTCGATGCGCATGAGAGGGCCCGGACATGGAGTCGTCACCGACGACCTCGTCGTCACCGTCCCGCCGACGGGATCTCCAACCGAATCTCGCCTTCCGGGAGCTGCGCGGACAGCGCTCGCCCGGCGAGTTCGCGGCCGCGGTCCGGCGGGCCGCTCGCGAGATCGGCGAGCGCGTCAGCTGTGACGCGCGGTACATCGGGCGAGTCGAGGCAGGCGAGATCCGCTGCCCCAACTACGCCTACGAGCGCGTGTTCCTGCACATGTTCCCCGGCCGCTCGCTCACGGACCTGGGCTTCGTCCCTCGTTCCGAGGTACGCGGCCGAGGGCGGGCCCGGCCGGAAGCGGCGCAGCCGCCCCTCACGGCCGAGCACCGCGGGAGCCGGCACCAAGGGCTCCTGCCCCACGAGATCCCGCACCAGGAAATCCCGCACCACGAGACCGAGAACCACAAGGAGAGCGACGTGCAGCGTCGCGCGTTCATGACGGGCGGTACGGCCACGGTGGCCGCCGCCTCCTTCGCGCCCTTAGGGCTCACCAGGGACGGCGGTGCCGCCGCCACGGCAGCCGGCCGGCCCGTTCGCAGGGTCGGCCACGCCGAGGCCAACGCGGTCGAGGAGGCCGTACGCAAGATCCGGCTGCTCGACGACCGGCATGGGGCCGACGGCCTCTACCGCCGTGCCGCGGCGCCGCTGCGCGCCGCCTACGCCCTGCTCGACGCGGGCACCGCCCGGCAGGCGACCGCCCAGCGGCTGCAGGCGGGCGCGGGCGAACTCGCCATCTCGGTCGGCTGGTTGGCGCACGACTCCGGGCGCTTCGACGACGCACGCTCGCACTACGCGGAGGCGCTGGCGACCGCGCGGATGTCCGGGGATGCGGCCCTGGAGGCGCATGCCTTCTGCAACACGGCGTTCCTCGCCCGTGACGCGGGCCGGCCGCGCGAGGCGGTGCGCGCCGCGCAGGCGGCGCAGCGCGTGGCCCGCAATCTGGCGTCGCCGCGGCTGCTGTCGCTGCTCGCGCTGCGCGAGGCGGGAGGCTGGTCGGGGCTCGGCGACCGCTCCGGCTGCGAGCGGTCGCTCAGCCGCGCCCAGGCCCTGTTCGACTGCGGCCCCTCGAACGCCGACCCGGAGTGGATGAGCTTCTACGGTGCGGCCGAACTGGAAGGGCTCGAGGCGCAGTGCTGGTCGGCCCTGGGCGACTGGGCCCGCGCGGCCCGCCATGCACGCCGCGCGACCGCGTTGCAGGACCCGCACTTCACGCGCAACACCGCGCTGTACACGGCGGAGCTGGCCGACGACCTCGCGCGGGCCGGCCATCCGGACGAGGCGTCGGCGGCGGGTTTGCGCGTACTGGACCTGCTGAACGAGGTCCAGTCGTCGCGCGTCCTGTCGATGCTGGCGATGACGGCTCGTGTGCTGGCCCCGCATCGCAGGGCGCCGGGCGTCTCGACGTTCCTGGAGCGCCATCGCGAGCTGTCGCGCTCAGCGTGACGTCCCAGAGGTCCCGGGTTCCGGCGGGTGGCCGGAAGCCCGGGGCCTGGCCGTGTCCGGGAGCCCGGGGCCGGCCGTGTCCGGGAGTCCGGTCGCTAACCAGCGAGGGCCAGATGTCCGTTGTCGTTCCACGACTCGATCGCCGGCTCCCCGTATGCCCACCCCAGCACGGACAGCGACGTCGGGTTGAGCCGGATGCGGGCCGCGAAGGCGAGGTCGAGGCCGAGCCAGCGCGCTCCGATGGACCGCAGGATGTGCCCGTGCGCGAAGACGAGCACATCACGGTCGGCCGACCTCGCCCATGCGACGACCTCGTCCGCGCGGGCGGTCATCTCCGCGAGTGTCTCGCCCTCGGGCACCCCGTCGCGCCAGATCAGCCAGCCGGGCCTGATCGCCTGTATCTCGGCGGGCGTCATCCCCTCGTACGCGCCGTAGTCCCACTCCAGAAGCGTGTCCCAGGTGGTGGCGCGCTCACCGAAGCCGGCCAGTTCGCAGGTCTCACGCGCGCGTGCCAGCGGGCTCGTGCGTACCTCGGCTTCCGGGAGCCCGTCGAGCGGCGCGCGGTGCAGACGTTCGCCGAGAAGCTTGGCGCCGCGCCGGCCCTCTTCGAGGAGCGGGATGTCCGTCCTGCCGGTGTGCTTTCCGGCCAGTGACCATTCCGTCTGTCCGTGCCGGGCCAGCAGGATGCGCGGTGCCATGGAGGGCCTTTCCAAGAGGCGAACAGGGCAGGGCGGGGCGGATGAGCTGACTTTTCGGGACAGGGTCCACCCGCCCCTCCATCATCGCGCACAGGTACGAATCGTCGCGCCCGGGTCCGGATCCAACGGGCCCGGTCCGGATCACCTCACCGACCTCCGCGCCTGCCTCCGCGCAAGGCGCGCACTGGTTCGGCGAGCAACCCCGCAACGGATCTCTGCGTCTTGAAGATCGGAAGTGGTCGGCTGACATCGTCCGCATACGCGGTTCACATACACCGTAAAGTGGGCGGGCCTCAGCGGGCCGCTGGAGGCGGGGAGGGAGACCATCGGATGGCGCAGACCGACGCACCAGGTGAGGGGACGCCTGGCGCGAGCCGGCCACGCTGGTGGACCGAACTGCCCGTGATCGTGGTGCTGTACGCCCTGTACTCGGCGGGCCGCCTGCTCGCCCGCGGTGACGTGTCGACCGCCGTCGACCACGGCCTCGCGATCCTCCGTGTCGAGAAGACCCTGCACCTCAACGCCGAGCACCCGCTGAACCGGCTGTTCACCGCCGAGCCCTGGATCGGCATACCCGCGGACTTCTGGTACGCGTCGCTGCACTATCTGGTCACGCCCGCGATCCTGGTGTGGATCTTCCGCTCCCGCGCGGTCCACTACCGCGCCGCCCGCACCTGGCTGATGACCTCCACGCTCATCGGACTCGTCGGCTTCACGCTGCTGCCGACCTGCCCGCCACGGCTGCTCGCTGCGGGCCACGGCTTTGTCGACACGATGGCCCAGTACAGCGACTACGGCTGGTGGGCCGGCGAGGCGAGCGCGCCGCGCGGCCTGGGCGGCATGACCAACCAGTACGCGGCGATGCCGAGCCTGCACGTCGGGTGGGCGCTGTGGTGCGGCGTGATGCTGTGGCGGTACGGCGGCAACCGGCTCACCAGGGTGGCCGCGGTGGCGTATCCGCTCATCACCACCGTCGTGGTGATGGGCACCGCGAACCACTACTTCCTCGACGCGGTCGCGGGAGCGGCCGTGATGGGGGCCGGACTTCTGCTCGCCCAGCCCGTGATGCGGCTCGCGGACCTCGCGTGGACCCGGCTGGGGGCGCTCCGCGAGCCGGTCGGGCCGGCTCTCCCGGGCGCCTCCCGGGCCGGGGGTTCCTCAGCCTCTCTGGCCGCAGGTTCCTCGATTGTCAGTGCCGGATGCCAGACTTCGGCGGGTGAGCGAATTCCCGGACAGCGCAGACCCGGACAGCGCAGGCCCAGCACCGGGCCGAGTGCCAGCCCCGCAGACGCGGGGGACGGCGCTCCGGCACCGGCTCGCTGAGCTGCGCGGCCCCGCCCGGCCGCCGCAGCCGCTCGACGCGCGCGCCCTGGCCGCGCTCGCGGCCAATCCCGGCTGCAGGCGGCGCGCGCTGCTGGACGGCGCGGGGGTGGACAAGGCGGCGCTGGCGAGCGCCCTCGGCTCCCCTTTCTCCTTCGGGCAGTCGCAGTTCGCGTTCATCCGGGGCAATGCCTTCGAGGCGCGCGTCAAGGCCGACGGGGGCGCCGTGCTGCTGCGCCTCGTGCACGAGCGGCTGGACTCCTCCGCCGAGCCGCCCGAGCCGGGCGGCACCCGCACGCCGGATCTGTCGGCGGCGGGGCCGGAGGGGCGCGCGGCGCGTACGTCACTGGCGCTGCGCGAGGCGACCGCCGCCGGAGCGTGGAGCCTGCTCGACCACCCGATGCTCGCGCTGGACGTCGCGGGCTCCCCCGCGTTCCTGGAGCCGGACGCGGTGGTGGTCCACCCCGACGGCAGCTGGACGGTCGTGGAGATCAAGTCGTTCCCCGTGATCGACGGTTCGGCGGACGCGGCGAAGGTCGGGGCGGCCGCCCGGCAGTCCGGCGTGTACGTGCTGGCGCTGGAGCAGGTCGCCGGGCGCATGGACCCCGTGCCGCCCGTGCGCCACCGCGTCCTGCTGGTCTGCCCCAAGGACTTCTCGAACCTGCCGACCGCGTCCGCCGTCGACGTCCGCAAGCAGCTGTCGGTGACCCGCCGCCAGCTGGCCCGGCTCACCCGCATCGAGGACATCGCGGAGGCCCTGCCCGAGGGCACGACCTTCGACGTGGAGCGGCCCGCCGACGACCTGCGGTCGGCGGTCGAATGCGTCCCCGCGGCGTACGCACCGGAGTGCCTGTCCGCCTGCGAGCTGGCCTTCCACTGCCGCGACCGCGCCCGCGCGGAGGGCGCCGTGACGGCCCTGGGCCGCTCGGTCCGCGGCGAACTCGGTGCCCTGACCACGGCCGACACCGTGCTCACGGCGGCCCACGGCACGACCGGGGACCCGGCGGATCCGACAGTGACGGCACTCCGCAGAGCGGCCGCCCTGCGCGCGGAGGCCCTGGGGGGCGCCCCGTGCTGACGCCACTCGCCCGTGCGCCCGGCACCGCCCCGACGCCCGGCCCCGGACCGCTGCCGTGCCTCAGCCCCGAACGCACCCGAGGGCACGTGGCGGGATGTGCGCCCGCTGGGGGTACCTCCCATGCCCTCAAGGCACTGGGGGAGGCCGGCGCACAACCCGAGCACCCCGCTCTGACGACGGCTCCGGGCCGGACCGAGTACGCACATGCCCGCACGGCCCCGCCCCTGAGCGGGCCGCAGGCGCGAACCGGGCCCCCATCGGACGGAACCGCCCGGGAGACGGCGACCTCAACGGCCGCAGCCGCCCGGCAGACGGCGGCCCCGTCCCTGAACCGGCCGCAGGGGCGGACGGCGATCCCGGCGGCGCAAGGTGCATCACACGCGGCGATTCCGCAGGACAGCACCCCGCGTCAGACGGCACCCCAGCCCGCCCGAGGCGCCCGGCCGGCGCCGCCCCGCGGCAAGGAGGCCCCGTGTCGCTGATCTCCACCCTCGCCCGGCTGGAAGCCCTCAGCACCGGACGTGCGCAGCCCGCTGCCACCTTCCGGCATCGGCATCTGTCCGAGCGTCCGCTCGTCTTCGTGCCGCTCACCACCGCCGGCGAGGCGGGTGCCCCGCTGGGTGCGCTCGTCGGCACCGAGCGCGACGCGCCGCGCCTGCTCGTCGTGCCCCAGCCGCGCGACCGCGACCTGCGATTCGCCTTCCTCGCCGAGCTCGCCGACGTCGTCCTGCCCTGTATCGACGAGTACGCGGAAGGGGTCGAGGCCGCCGAGCGCACCCAGACCGACCCGGAGACCGGCAAGCGCGTCAAGGTCGAGGTCGACCTGTGCACGGACGCACCGCAGATGATCGTGCCGAGCCGGGCCGGCGTCGAGTTCGTACGGCTGCTCGGGCGCTCCATGCGCTTCCGGCGTACCGCCGAGCAGGACCCCGAGACGCCGTACCCGGCCCCGGCCCGCGTACCGCTGCTCGGCCGCTGGCTGACGCACTTCGCGGAGCGCGCACGCGTACCGGGCTCTTCGTTGCTGCCCGCCATGACCGAGCTGCTGTCCCGGCACTGGGCGACCGGGCAGAGCAGCCTGGAGGACCAGCACCTCGGTGCGCTGCTCGCCTGGATCGACCCGCCCGACGGCGAGTCCGGCGCCGAGGCCGCTCTGCGGGCCGAGCTGGCGCGGGACGCCCAGGGACAGCTGGTGTGCCCGCCCGCGGGCCCAGCCACCGACCCGGCGTTCGACAACCGGCTGCTGGCCCCGGCAATGGAGCGCTACGACCGCGCGCGTACCGCCCTGGCCGCCGCCGAGGACGGCATCGAGGCGGACGTCCGACTCGGCGAACTCACTGCCGCCGAGCAGCAGATCCGTGCCCTGGTCGAGAGCCGGACACGGCCCACCTGGGAATCCGTGTGGCGCGGCATCGACCTCCTGCGGGCCCTGCCCGAAGCCTCGCATGTCGCCGACCGCTGGACCCGCGACCGCTGGTCCTTCACCAGCCACCGGGACCGGGTCGCCGCAGGTGAGCCGCCTCAGCCGCGGCGTGACGACGCCGTCACCGCCGCGAACAAACTCGCCTCGCGCGAGCGCGAACAGGCCCGGCTGGACGCGCAGGAGGCGCTCGACGACCCACTGGTGATGGCCGGGCGACGGCTCGCCGGCGAGGCCTTCGCCGGCGAGGTGACGGATGTCGTCATGGCGTACAGCGAGAGCAAGCGGCCCAGCCCACGGCCTCTCGTCACCGTCCGCACCGACGACCGCCCGCACCTCGGCGAGCGCACCAAGGTCTACCGCTCGCTGGACGGCAAGCCACAGACCGCCGAGTTCGTCGGATACGACGAGGGCGTCGACGGAGAGAGCGGCGCCGGAGAGTGCGCCGGCCAAGGCGGCGGAGGGGTGACGCTCGTGCTGCGCCTACTCGACAAGATGGGGCGGGGCAGGGAGCCCGAGCCTGGTTCGGTGCCCGAGAAGGGCGACCGGCTGTGCTTCACGCTGTTCGAGCACGATCAGCGTGGCGGCCCCACGCTGCCGGACCCGGAGGAGACGCCGTGGACGCACGGCGGCCCGCCGGGTGAGGGTGCAGCCATCGCGGAGGTTCCGGATCCGATGACCGAGGAGGATGTCCTGTGACCGCCGACGCCCGCCCCTCCCTGGGGCCTGGGGCCGACTCTCACCCCGGTCACGCCACCCGCGAAAACCAGGCCACCCCGGAAAACCTGGCCACCCGGGACGGCCGCACCGCCCCGGACGGCCGCACCGCCCCGGACGGCCTGGCCTCCCCGGACGGCTTCGACGCCCCGTACGCCCCGTATGGCCTGCACGCCACGCGACCCGAGACCTCCGATCCCGCCGCCGCGGCCACCCGGGCCACCGACGCGATCCTGCGGGACACGATGCACGGTGCGCACCGCGGGGTCGTCGTGGACTCTCCGCCGGGTGCCGGGAAGTCCACCCTCGTGGTGCGGGCGGCGCGTGAACTGGCTGCCGCCGGGCGCCCGTTGATGGTCGTCGCCCAGACCAACGCCCAGGTCGACGACCTGGTGCTGCGGCTCGCCGAGAAGGACCCGGACCTCCCTGTGGGGCGGCTGCACAGCAGCGACGCGGATCCGTACGACAAGGCCCTCGACGGCCTGGCGAACGTGCGCAAGTCCGCCAAGGCCGCCGACCTCGCCGGGCTCGACGTGGTCATCTCGACCGCCGCCAAGTGGGCGCACGTCAAGGGCGTCGAGCCATGGCGGTACGCGATCGTGGACGAGGCGTACCAGATGCGTTCCGACGCACTGCTCGCCGTGGCCGGGCTGTTCGAGCGGGCCCTGTTCGTGGGCGATCCGGGGCAGTTGGATCCGTTCGCGATCGTCGGGGCCGAGCAGTGGGCCGGTCTGTCGTACGACCCTTCGGCGTCCGCCGTGACGACGCTGCTCGCCCACAACCCCCAGCTGCCGCAGCACCGGCTGCCCGTGTCATGGCGGCTGCCCGCGTCGGCGGCGCCGCTGGTGTCGGACGCCTTCTATCCGTACACGCGGTTCCGCAGCGGCACCGGACACGGTGACCGGCGGCTCAGCTTCGCGGTGGCGTCGGACGGTTCGGGTCCTGACCGGGTCATCGACGAGGCCGCCGAAGCGGGGTGGGGGCTGCTGGAGCTTCCTGCTCGGCATACGCCGCGTACGGACCCCGAGGCCGTACGGGCGGTGGCGCGGGTCGTGCGGCGGCTGCTGGACCGCGGGGGTGCGGCCGTCTCCGAGCAGTCGCCGGACCCGGTGCCGCTCACGGCCGACCGCATCGCGGTCGGCACGGCGCACCGCGACCAGGCCGCGGCAGTGCGCTCGGCGCTCGCGGATCTGGGGGTCGCGGATGTCACGGTGGACACGGCGAACCGGCTGCAGGGGCGGGAGTTCGACGTGACCGTCGTGCTACATCCGCTGTCGGGGCGGCCGGATGCGACGGCGTTCCACCTGGAGACGGGCCGGCTGTGCGTGCTGGCCTCCCGGCATCGGCATGCGTGCATCGTGGTGTGCCGGGCGGGAGTCGCCGAGCTGCTCGACGATCATCCGTCGACCGAGCCGGTGCAGTTGGGCGTGACGGTGAAGTTCCCGGACGGCTGGGAAGCGATGATGTCCACCTGGGACCACTGGTCCGAGCACCGGGTGTCGTGGACCCCCTGAATCGCCGGACGGAGTCCGGCGCGCCGCCGGACCGGCGTCCTGGGCCGGGGGCCTACTTGCGCGGCACGGGACAATGGAACGTGGCCCCCAAGGGCCACGGAACCGTACGAGGAGGAGAACCATGGCGGAGCCCGAGCGGCCCCGTACCGAGCCGCGGCTGCGCCCCGCGCCGCTGCTCTTCGAGCCTGCGGAGGTGGCCGCCGACCCGGAGCACTTCTTCGACCTGGAGTCGATCGAGGATCCGCGGGAGCTGCTGTCCCGAGCCACCGAGCTGACCCTCGCCTTCCGGGCCGCGACGGACCGAGCCGTCGAGTACCAGGCGATAGCCGCCGCACAGCTCGCGGATCCGCGCCGCTTCGACCGCCTGACGCCCGCCGACATCGCCGCCCGCGCCGAGTGGACGGAGGACTACGCGAAGAAGATGGTCGAGTACGGGCGCGATCTGCTGCGCGGGACCGACGGCGAGGCCTGAGCCGCTCGCGAGCGCCCGAGAGGCCTGAGCCGCCAGCCGCCAGCCGCCCGAGGACCCGCGATTGCTCGAGAGGCAAAAGGCCGGAGCACGATCTTCCGGCATATGCCCGAGGGCAGGGTACTCGCTCCGTTCCGCCGGCGGACCGGTTTCCCGCAACTCACAGAAGCGTCACGCTCACTGCCGGTACACACACATGCCATGAGCAGCAACCAGCTTCCTGTGGCCTTGTCCGTCCACGCCTTGTCCGCCCACGAGCAGTTCGACGTCTCGGACATCACATCCGAGGGGGCGTCCTGGCTCGCCTCAGCAGGCAGCGATCCGCACAGCACACTCGCGTTATGGCACAAGCGCCCCGAGGCTCCGATCGTGCTGCCCTGCGGTGACGCGTTCGACGTCGTCAACGTCCCCGCGATCTTCGGCCGCCGCATGCTGGACCGGTTGTGGGACGAGGGCCCGGGATCGGGGCCCATCGCCGCGTACCGCGGACGCATGCTGCTGTTCGCCGCGCCGGGGACCGCCCAGCGGCTGCCCTCGCTGCTGGCCTGGGAGGAATGGGCCGGCCGGTGCCGCGGCGTCCCGCCGCTGCTGTGCCACGGCCGCGGTGACGCCGTCACCGTGCCGCCGCTGGTGCGCGGGCCGTCCGCCTCGGCCCGGCTCGACTGCCGCTGGCTCGTCGCGCCCGACACCCGGAACCCCTGGCTCCCCGGGCCGGAGGTCCTTCTCTGGGCCGGTGTGCGCGCGGCCCGCGACACCGCGGAGCGGCCCGGAGGAGCCCAGGCGAGGGCGGTGGCGGGCGACGGCCGGGACCCTGCGACGGCCCCGCGGATATCGATTTTTCCTCCCGCCGACCAGGGTGCTAAGGTCTACGACGTCAGCAGGCGCCGCTAGCTCAGTTGGTTAGAGCAGCTGACTCTTAATCAGCGGGTCCGGGGTTCGAGTCCCTGGCGGCGCACGATGGCGATGGCGAGGCGTGTTCGCAGAAAGCGCGAACCTCCTCGCCATCGTTGTTTCTGCGCGGCTTCGCCGCGCGTTGTGGGGGCTCCGCCACCCACACCCCCCTGCCTCGGGCACCCCCCTCCCTCGGGCACCCCCCTTGGGCCGGGTCGGGCACCCCCTTGGCCTGGGTCGGGCACCCTCGGCCGGAGTCGAAGCGGCCCCAAGTCCGACCACCCTCACCCCGTCGTGATCTTCACTGTCCATGCTCCCGACGGTGTCCGGTCCTCCGCCTCCACCCGCACCGTCGCGCCCGGCACCGTGAACGTCTCCCCCAGGCGCACCGGCGCATCCGCCAACTGCGGATACACCGAGTCGCCCCAGCACGACTCCGAGTGCGGATGGGCGTCCACGACCTCGATCGGGCCGCCACCGGACGCCGTCCCGCTGCGGACGCGGTACGCGAGGATGCCCTCGGTGCAGCTCACCTCGTCGTTCCCGGCCGGGCCGCGGGCCTCGAAGGCAAGCGCGCTGGTACGGCCGGTGCGGACCACCGCCAGTTTGGTGCCGCCTCCGGAGCCGAACGGCTGACCGGCCAGCGCTCCGCCGGGTTCGGGACCTTCCGCGAGCGGCTCCAGCGTCAGCCGTGTGGTGCCGAGCCCCTGCACGCACGCGACCTGCCTCGGCTGAAGCCAGCCGAGCTTCCACTTGTGCCAGCCGAAGAGGTCCGGGGCGAGCCCGAACTGGCTGCCCATGACGTCCCAGTCGCCGACGTAGGTGTCCCAGTCGCCCTTGCCGTCGGACGGACGGTGGTAGAGATCCGGCAGGTCGAAGACGTGTCCCGTCTCATGAGCGAGCACGTTGCGGTCCGGCGGATGCCGCTCGAAGACCGTCACCACACGCCTGATGTCCGCGCCGTCGGCCTCGATCGGGCGCTCGAAGTTGACCACCTTGGTGGCGTCCGAGTCGACACCCGGCGCATCCGGGTCCGCGACGAGGTACACGATGTCGTACTTGCGGAAGTCGACCCGCGGATTGGCGGCGTTGATCGCGTCCCGGAGATAGGCGCTGCGCCGCGACGCGTTCCAGTCGCGCTTTATGGCGTACGAGGTGGAGGCGTGCGGCATCTCGATCCACGCGGGCTGCGGGTGCGGGCGCAGCGTGAACTTGCCGTACGAGGCGTGCGTGAAGAAGCGGCTGGTGGCGGGGAAGTAGTCGGCCGCCAGTGCCGCAGGGGTGACGCGGGGTCTGGAGTCCGGAAAGGAGAGGAAGACCATCACCGCGTCGAGGGTGCCGGTCGGCCGCGGATAGGCCGAGTTCCAGGTGTCCACGCCCTCCGAGTGGTGTGCCGCCGTGCGCTCCAGGGCGCACAGCCCGCCCAGGGGTTCGGCGGACACAGGGCCGGCCACCAGCGAGGTGGCGGCAAGGGCGGTCAGCGAGGTGAGGGCGGCCGTGGTGCTGCGCAGTCGGGTCCGATCGCCCCCGCGCCGGAGGACCCGGGGGCCCGCGACGGCAGCCGCTGATGTCGCAGCCCCCGGGAGGCGCAGTAGCCCCCTGAGGGGGAGCTGACGCGGCAAGTCGACCTCCGGGTGGGGAATTCGGGAGACCCCACCCAGACTGTGTGTGTTTGTTGATGTTCGCCCTGTTTATCTGCACCACTCGGGTGAGCGCTCCGACACCCCGGATTTTCACGCAATGTCACAAGCGGTCGTCCGCCGAAGAAACCCTGGCCGGACCTGGGCAGAAGCGGTCTGGCGTCGTGCGGGGGTGCGGCGTATCGCCGCATCGCGGCTGGAACGGGCCGGAGGCCAGCCTCTATGATCGGCACGATTTCCTGCGCGGACCGGGGCTTGGGCGGTCCTCCCCCATCAGCGACCGCCTTCACCCCACAGCCGGAACGGCTTGGGGACGCCCCGCGGCCCTGACCGAGAACGACTGCACTGCGGGAGCGAGCGGTGAGCGGAACGTCCGAAGGGCCGGCGCCCGCGGAGGATCTCGGGCGCCCGGCCGTCACGGAGCGTGACGCAGAGGCCGACCGCCCGCACTCCTCTCGCCCCTCATCTGCGCAGGCCGCCTTCGCCGCCGCTCCGCTCGCCATGGCCGTCGTCGACCGCAAGGGATTCGTCCGCTCCGCCAACGAAGCGCTCGCCGCCCTGTTCGGCGGGGACCCCGGGGCACTGGCCGGGCAGGCGGCCGAGGAACTGGTGGACCTGGCGTCCGACACCCGCACCTGGCACGCGTATCGCGATGTCCTGCGCGGCCGGCAGGCCAGGTTGCGCTGCACCCGCCGCCTCAAACATCCCGACGGGCACTCGGTATGGGTCCAGATCACCGTCGCCCCGCTGCCGGACGCCGACGGCGGGGGTGCGGTGCTGCTCTCGGTCCGGGACATCAGCGTCCGCCGCGAACTCCAGGCGCGGCTGCGCCATCTGCAGATGCACGACCCGGTGACCCGGCTGCCCAACCGGACCCTCTTCTTCGAGCGCCTTTCGGGTGCTCTGGACCCGGGGCCGTACGAGGAGGGCGGCGCCGGGCGGATCGGGCTGTGCTATCTCGACCTCGACGGGTTCAAGGCGGTCAACGACACGCTCGGCCACCGGGTCGGCGACCGGCTGCTGGCGGCCGTCGCGGAACGCCTCACGCGCTGCGCCGACGAGGCCGGTTACGCGCGGGCCGCCACACCCCTCGTCGCCAGGCTCGGCGGCGACGAGTTCGCGCTGCTGGTGGAGGACTCGACCGGCACGGAACAACTCGCCGACCTGGCCGAGTCGGTGCTGAAGGCCGTGCAGGAACCGTTCGACCTGTCGGGGCAGCGGCTGTCCGTGTCGGCGTCCATCGGCGTAGTCGAGCGGCGAACGTCGGAGACCACCGCAACGGGGCTGATGCAGGCCGCGGACACCACGCTGTACTGGGCCAAGGCGGACGGCAAGGCGCGCTGGACGCTCTTCGACCCCGAGCGCAACGCCCACCGGATGACCCGCCAGGCGCTGTCCTCCACGCTGCGTCCCGCCGTCGACCGGGGTGAATTCGCCCTGGAGTACCAGCCGTTGGTGGGCATGGAGGACGGGGAGCTGCACGGGGTCGAGGCGCTGGTGCGCTGGCATCACCCGCAGTTCGGAACGTTGACGCCGAATCGGTTCATCGGACTGGCGGAGGAGGACGGCTCGATCGTCCAGCTCGGCCGCTGGGTGCTGCGCACCGCCTGCCGCCAGGCCCGGCGGTGGCAGCTGGAGCACCCGGGTGTGCCGCCGGTCTTCGTGAGCGTCAACGTGGCGGTGCGCCAGGTCTGGGACTCCGACCTGGTCGCCGATGTCGGGGACATCCTCGCGGAGACGGGCCTGGCTCCGCGTCTGCTGCAGCTGGAGCTCACCGAGTCCGCCGTGATGGGCTCCGCGGGACGGCCGCTGCAGGCCCTCCAGGCCCTGAGCGACATGGGCGTGCGGATCGCCATCGACGACTTCGGCACCGGGTACTCGAACCTCGCGTATCTCAGCCGACTGCCCGTGTCCGTGCTCAAGCTGGACGGGTCCTTCGTACGGGGATTCCGGTACGACGACGGCACGCATCCCAACCCCGCCGACGAGGTCATCGTCGAGGCCCTGGTGCAGCTGGCCCATCGGCTGGGGCTGACGGTCACCGCGGAGTGCGTGGAGACCTCCGGTCAGGCGACTCGGCTGCGGCGTATCGGGTGCGATACGGGGCAGGGGTGGCTGTACTCGCGGCCGGTGGCGCCGGATCGCATCTCGGAGCTGCTGGCCGGCGCCGGCGCGTAATAGCCCCCGCGCGCCTCAGGCGCGCGGCATCCCGTACGCGTCCGCGATCAGCTCGTACGAACGCACCCGCACATCCCCGCCGTGCGCGTTCGCCGTGATCATCAGTTCGTCGGCGCCGGTGCGCTTCTGGAGGTCGTCCAGGCCGGTGCGGACCTGATCGGCGGTGCCGTGGACGACGTTCGCGTTCCAGCTGTCGATGAAGTCGCGTTCGAGGGAGCTGAAGGCGTACGCCTCCGCCTCCTCCGGGGTCGGGACCAGGCCGGGGCGGCCGGTACGCAGCCGGACCATGTTCAGGGCCGCGGCGAGCACCTGGCGGCGGGCCTCCTTCTCGTCGTCCGTGGCCAGCGCCGAGACGCCGATCAGGGCGTACGGGGCGTCCAGGACCTCGGAGGGCTGGAACGACTCGCGGTACAGGTCGAGCGCCGGCAGCGTGTTCTGAGCCGAGAAGTGGTGCGCGAAGGCGAAAGGCAGGCCGAGGACGCCGGCCAGCCGCGCGCTGAAGCCCGAGGAGCCGAGCAGCCAGATCGGGGGCCGGTGCGGGGACTGCACGCCGCCGGGCGACGTGGCCTGTACCGGGCCCGGAACGGCGTGGATGCGGGCGTACCGGTGGCCGTCCGGGAAGTCGTCGTCCAGGAAACGGGTCAGCTCGGCGAGTTGCTGGGGGAAGTCGTCGGCACCCTCGGGGAGCCGGTCCGAGCGGCGCAGGGCTGCGGCCGTCGCGCCGTCCGTACCGGGCGCGCGGCCCAGGCCCAGGTCGATACGGCCCGGGGCCATCGCCTCCAGGGTGCCGAACTGCTCGGCGATGACGAGGGGCGCGTGGTTCGGGAGCATGACGCCGCCCGAGCCCAGGCGGACACGGTCCGTGTGGGCCGCCAGGTGGGCGAGGATCACGGCGGGCGAGGACGAGGCGACGCCGGGCATCGAGTGGTGCTCGGCCACCCAGTAGCGGTGGAATCCGCGGGTCTCCGCGAGGCGGGACAGGTCGACGCTGGTGCGGAGGGCGTCGGTGGCGGTGCGGCCCGCGCCGACGGTGACCAGGTCCAGCACGGACAGCGGCACCGGGGCCGTGCCCTGGGCCTTTCCGCGGATATCGTCTCGGGCCTCGTTGGGGTCGTCCGCTGCCACGGTGGGTCCTTCCTGTCCGTACGTCGCGTGGGGCGGGTCGTACTAACAGGAGGGGAGCTCCGGTTATTCCCTGGCCCCGGCGCTACCCCCTCACCTGCACGATCGGTTCCTTCGTGAACAGTGCGCCGAGCGCCGGAGCGTTCACGCGGCGGGAGACCAGGCGCAGGGCCTCCCAGACCGTGACCTGGTTGGCGGTGAGGACCGGCTTGCCGAGTTCCTCTTCCAGGTCGCGGATGTGAGCTGCCGTGTGCAGGGCCGTGTCGGGGAGCAGGACGGCCTCCGCGTCCGGATGGTCGCCGGTCCGGGCCAGCTCCCGGACCTCGTCGCGGCCCCACGTGCCGACCTCGGCCGCCGTGATGATGCCGCTGCCGCGCACCGAGACGACCTCGGTGCCGGCGTCCTTCAGGAACGCGGCGAAGTGTGCGGCCACATCGTCCGGGTACGTCGCCGCGACCGCGACGCGTCCCGCACCCACCTCCGGTACGGCATGGGCGAACGCGAACGACGTGCTGGACGCGGGAAGGCCCGCCGCCATCGCCAGCGACCGCACCTGTTCCTGGGCGCCCTCCCAGCCGCGGACGAAGCTGCCGCTGGTGCACGCCCACACCACCGCCTCGGCGCCGGACAGTCGCAGCTCCTCCACCCCGGCCGCGAGCCGCTCCGGCGACCCCATCTCCAGCAGGGCGTCGACGCGGTGAGCGTCCTCGCCGATGTCCGTGTGGATCACCGCGAGCCGGATGTCGCTGCCCAGCAGCTGCTCGATGCGCGGGTAGTCGTCCTCGGCGGAGTGGCCCGGGTACAGGAATCCGAGTGCGGTCACGTCCAGCCTCCTTCGCTGGGAAGCCCCCTGGCGTCAGGGCAAGGGGGGAGGTCCGTCGGGCAGAGCAGGGGGGTCGAGCTGAGCCGCGCCCGGCCTCGCGCCGGGATCGATCAGCGCCTGGTACGGCCCCACGGCACGCGTACCCAGACGACGCAGGGCCGACCACATCGTCACCTGGTTGGCCGAGATCACCGGTATCCGCAGCTCGGCCTCCAGCTGGGGGATCACGTCGTACGTCGGAAGATTCGTACAGCTGATGAAGAGCGCGTCCGCCGCTCCCCGTACAGCATGCCTCGCCATGGCGACCACGTCGCGGTAGGGCACCTTCCAGATGTGCCGGGTCAGGCCCAGGCAGGCCCGGCCCGTCACCTGCACGCCCGCCTCGGCCAGATACTCCTCCAGAGCCCTGGTCACCGACACCGTGTACGGGGTGACCAGCGCGATGCGCCGGGCCTGAAGCTCGTCCAGCGCCTCGAGCAGCGCACCCGATGTGGTCAGCGCGGGGAGCTCCTCCTCGGCCGTGGCGCGTGTCATCGCCTCGCACATGGCGCGCTCACCCGCGATGCCGCCCACGAAGCTGCCCGACGTGCAGGCGTAGGCGAGGACCTCCGGCTCGGCGGCGCTCAGCGCCCGGACCGCCTCCCCCAGCGTCTCGTGCTCGCTGACCAGCCGCGCCAGGTCGAGACTGACCTCGACGGGCACGTACGGCGTACGGGTGAGATGCAGCGACACGTCGTCGGGGACCCATCGCCACAGCTCGCGGTCGAGCGCGAAGTCGAAGGGTGCGACGACGCCGACACCGCGTTGCGGGCGGGGGCCGCCCAGGAAGGAGACGTCCATAACCAGGCCCCTGTTCACTGAAGGTGAGCAGTTGTGCTGAGGAAGGGCCGGCCGTCGGCCGGAAGGAGGAGCGGGAGCCGGCTCATGCCGGGACGTCGGGACTGAGGATCCGTGCCGGGGAGCCGGTACACGGGGTGCAGGACCGGACAGCCGGCGCCGGGCCTGTGTTGACGAAGGTAGGTTCGGGTGCCAGCGTGGTCAATCCGCACATCTCCCACGACCCCGGCCACGGCCCCATGACCGGCAATCCATCCAGAGAAGCGGACCGGCATTGCGAAACGGTTTCCCCCCGATGTCCGAAGTAACCCTTCTTGTCCTGGACGCGGAGCCACCGCCGCGGCTGGGACGGCTGACCGGACGGGCCCGCGTCATTCATGCCGACGAGGCATCACTGGCCAAGCAACTTCCGGACGCCGACGTGCTGTTGGTGTGGGACTTCACCTCGCACGCGGTACGCCGCGCCTGGCCCGGCGACGGGCCGCGGCCGCGCTGGGTGCACACCGCGAGCGCGGGCGTGGACCATGTGCTCTGCCCGGAACTCGTCGCGTCCGACACCGTCGTGACGAACGCGCGCGGCATCTTCGACCAGCCGATCGCCGAGTACGTGGCCGCTCTCGTCCTGGCCATGGCCAAGGATCTCCCGCGGACGTGGGACCTGCAACGGGAGCGCGAGTGGCGCCACCGTGAAACACAGCGGGTGGCGGGCACGCGCGCGTGCGTGGTCGGTTCCGGCCCGATCGGGCGGGCGATCGAGAGGACGCTGAAGGCGCTGGGCGTGATGACGGCCCTGGTGGGCCGCACTCCGCGGACCGGTATCCACGGCCCGGAGGACCTGGACCGGCTGATCGCGCGCGCCGACTGGGTGGTGTGCGCGGCACCGCTCACGGACGAGACACGCGGCATGTTCGACGAGCGGCGGTTCGGCGTGATGCAGCCCTCTGCGCGGTTCATCAACGTGGGCCGTGGGGCACTCGTCGTCGAGAAGGACCTGGCCCAGGCGCTGTCGAAGCGGTGGCTCGCGGGCGCCGCGCTCGATGTCTTCGAACACGAGCCGCTGCCGCCCGACAACCCGCTGTGGGACGCCCCCGGGCTGCTCGTATCGCCGCACATGAGCGGCGACACGATCGGCTGGCGGGACGACCTCGGAACTCAGTTCGTCGAGCTGTTCGAGCGGTGGGAGGCGGGGAGGCCTCTGCTGAACGTGGTGGACAAGAAACGTGGGTATGTACCGGGGCGTTGATCAAGCCTTCTGTCCGTCGTCACGCACTCCGTCCATCGTTACGCACTGCCCATCGCCGCCCGTCGCCACCGACCCTGGGAGAGCGCATGACCGAGCTCACCGACCTGACCGCGGCACAGCTCGTCGACGGCTACCGCAAGGGGGAGTTCAGCCCCGTCGACGCCACGCGCGCGGCACTGCGGCGCATCGAGGAGACGGAGCCCGCGGTCAACGCCTTCGTACGTGTGGACGCGGACGACGCGCTCGCGCGGGCCGAGGAGTCCACGCGGCGCTGGGTGCGCGGCGAACCGGCCGGTCTCGTGGACGGCGTACCGGTCTCCGTGAAGGACATCCTGCTGCTGCGCGGCGGCCCCACGCTGCGCGGATCGCGGACGGTTCGCCCCGAGGGCGTCTGGGACGAGGACGCCCCGTCGGTGGCGCGGCTGCGGGAGCACGGCGCGGTCTTCCTGGGCAAGACGACGACGCCCGAGTTCGGCTGGAAGGGCGTCACGGACTCGCCGCTGTCCGGCGTGACCCGCAATCCGTACGACACCTCGCGCACCGCGGGCGGCTCCAGCGGCGGCAGCGCGGCGGCCGTGGCGCTCGGCGCGGGGCCGCTGTCGCTGGGCACGGACGGGGGCGGCAGTGTCCGTATCCCCGCGGCGTTCTGCGGGATCTTCGCGCTGAAGCCGACGTACGGGCGGGTGCCGCTGTATCCCGCGAGCGCCTTCGGGACGCTGTCACACGTCGGGCCGATGACCCGCGACGCGGCGGACGCGGCGCTGATGATGGATGTGATCAGTGGTCCCGACTGGCGCGACTGGTCGCAGCTGGGACAGGCCCCGGGCAGTTTCCAGGACACGCTCGGCGGCGGGGTGCGCGGGCTGCGCGTCGCGTACTCGCCTTCGCTCGGCGGCCAGGTCGCGGTGCAGCCGGCCGTCGCGGCCGCGGTCCGGCGAGCGGTGGCACGGCTCGCGGAGCTGGGGGCGTACGTCGAGGAGACCGACCCCGACTTCACCGAGCCGGTGGAGGCTTTCCACACCCTGTGGTTCAGCGGGGCCGCGCGGGTCGCCCAGAAACTGCACGCCGCCCAACGGGAGTTGCTGGACCCGGGGCTGCAGGAGATCTGCAGGTACGGGGCCGGGTACAGCGCGCTCGACTATCTGGCGGCCGTGGACGTGCGGATGGACCTCGGGCGGCGGATGGGGCACTTCCACGAGACGTACGACCTGCTGGTCACCCCGACGTTGCCGCTGACCGCTTTCGAGGCGGGCGTCGAGGTGCCGGCCCGGTCCGGCCACCGCCGCTGGACCGGGTGGACGCCCTTCACCTATCCCTTCAACCTGACGCAGCAGCCTGCGGCGTCCGTGCCGGTGGGCCTGGACGGTTCCGGGCTGCCGGTGGGGCTGCAGATCGTGGCTGCGCGGCACGAGGACGCAGTGGTTCTGCGGGCGGCGCATGCGCTGTACGAGGCGGGCGCCGCCGGGGTGGCGCCGCCCGCCCTGTAGGAGCTAAGCGGTGCCGGGGAAGTGCGGGTGCGTTCCCGCGTCGTCCGGTGCGTGCTCTCGGCGTGCCGGACGAAGGCCCTCGTAGCGGAGCTACTTGGGCCTTTGGCCGGTGCGGCGAGTGGGGGCACCTCCCACGCCCTTAAGGCAGTGGGGGAGCGTGCCGGGCGGCGTGGGGGCGTGCCTGAACTTCCCCGGGGCCGCTTAGAGCCGGCGGAACGACAGCGTCTCCCCCAGCGCTCCCCCGCGCCACAAGTCGTTGCACGCCTCCGCCATCCGGTCCAGGCCCTCCACCACCTGCCCCCACACGATCCCCGGCACCCACCCCACATCGCCGTTGAGCAACAGGTTGTTGCGCTCGTAGAACAGCGCCAGGTCGACGACCGTCGTGCCGGCCCGGACATCGGCGCCGGGCTCGTATCCGTAGGCCTGAGTGCCCAGTTCGGTACCGGAGAAGGAGAAGTAGCAGAGGTCGCCGGGGATGGGGGTCACTGTCGGGTTCTCGAGTGGGGGTTCCTGGGCGGCGAAGGCCGGGAAGAGGGCATAGATCTCGTTCCGGGCGTACTTCGCGTGATAGACGTCGCCGCCGAGCGGCAGCGCGTCCCACACCGCCGCGCACGTGACCGGGGCTCGGTCGTCGAGCAGCTTCGCCGTGCAGCGAACTCCCCGTTTCTCGAGGGAGACTTCGATGAAGCGATCCGTGCGGTCCACCAATCGTTCCGTGCGATTCACGCCATTCGTGCGATCCGTCATGAACCCATCGTCCCCATGAGGTCAAGACCGCTTCTCACGGCACGCACATGTCCTGGTCAAAGATCACGGGCGCAAACTCGTCCGAATACTTCGCATGTTCTCGGGTAGCCGCGCGCCCATGGCTCCGACAAGACGAGACCGACAAGAACAACGTGGTGTGGGGCGACGCGCCCTGCTCGCGGGTACCGCCGCGCTCGGCGCCGCGGCCGCCGTGGGAGGCGCCGCGGGCTGCAGCCGGGTGCAGGAGGGAGACTCGCTGGAGCGGCTCCGCTCGCAGGGCACGGTGCGGCTCGGCATCGCGGGCGAGATCCCGTTCGGATACATCGGCAAGGACGGTGAGTTCACCGGCGAGGCGCCGGAACTGGCCAAAGTGATCTTCAAGCGGCTCGGCATCGACAGCGTCCAGCCCGTCGCCACCGAGTTCGGCTCCCTCATACCGGGCCTCAACTCGCAGCAGTTCGATGTCGTCTCGGCCGGGATGTACATCAACAAGGAGCGCTGCCAGCAGGTCATCTTCTCCGACCCCGAGTACCAGATGCTCGACGCGTTCATCGTGCGCAAGGGGAATCCGAAGAACCTGCACTCGTACGAGGATGTGGTCAAGGCCAAGGCCAGGTTCGCGACCGGCACCGGCTATGCCGAGATCGGGTACGCGACCGCCGCGGGCTACCCCGAGAAGGACATCATCATCCTGCAGGACCAGGTGGCCGGGCTGAACGCCGTCGAGTCGGGCCGCGCCGACGTCTTCGCGGGCACCGCGCTCACCGTCCGGGAAGTGGTCAAGAAGAGCCGCAGGGCAGAGGCCACCGAGGCCTTCGCCCCGCTCGTCGACGGCAAGAAGAAGATCGACGGCGGCGGCTTCGCCTTCCGTCCCGTGGACACCGAGCTGCGCGACGCCTTCAACCAGGAGATCCACAAGATGAAGGCGAGCGGTGAACTCTTCCGCATCCTGCGGCCCTTCGGATTCACCGAGAAGGAAATGACCAAGATGACGGCGAAGGAGCTCTGCGCCGTATGACCACCGGACTGTGGCAACACTGGGTCCTTCCGGGCATCTGGATCACGATCCAACTGACCCTCTACAGCGCGGCACTGGCCACCGTCGTCGCCTTCGCCGTCGGCGCGGCCCGCACCCACCGGTCGAGGTTCGTCCGGTTCCTCGCGGGCTTCTACACCGAGGTCTTCCGCGGCACGTCGGCCCTGGTGCTGATGTTCTGGATGTTCTTCGTGCTGCCGCCGCTCGCGGGCTGGCAGCTGGTCCCGATGTGGGCGGCCGTCCTCGCCCTCGGCCTGTCGTACGGTGCGTACGGCGCGGAGGTCGTACGCGGGGCGCTCAACGCGGTGGCACCGGCTCAGCGCGAGGCGGGGGTCGCGCTCAGCTTCACCCCGTGGCAGCGGATGCGGCTGATCATGCTGCCGCAGGCCGTGCCCGAGATGATCCCGCCGTTCAGCAATCTGCTGATCGAGCTACTCAAGGGCACCGCGCTGGTGTCCCTGCTGGGCGTCGGGGACGTGTCCTTCGCCGCCTATCTGGTGCGCCTGGCCACCCTGGAGAGCGCGCAGATCTACACGATCTCGCTCGTCATCTACTTCGTACTCGCCTTCGTCCTCACCCGAGGCATGCGGGCGCTGGAGCGCAAAGCCAAGGCCGGGATCGGACAGACCCCGCCGAAGAAGATCCTCATCACGCAGAAGCTCGGGCTGCGCCAGCAGACCGAGATGTCGCGTGACTGGTCCAGCACCGGAGGTGCCTCATGAACTGGGACTGGTCGGCCGTCGCCGATTTCATGCCGGCGTTCTGGGACGGTGTCCTCACCACCCTCCAGGCCCTGGTGCTCGGCTCGCTCATCTCCTTCACCCTGGGCCTGGTCTGGGCGATCGCCTTCCGCGCTCCGGCGCGCTTCATACGGTGGCCCGTGGGGCTGATCACCGAGTTCATCCGCAACACGCCACTGCTGGTGCAGCTGTTCTTCCTGTTCTTCGTGCTGCCTGAGTGGGGAATCCAGTTCTCCGCGCTGACCACCGGCATCGTCGCGATCGGTCTGCACTACTCGACGTACACCGCGCAGGTCTACCGCGCAGGCATCGAGGCGGTGCCGGTCGGCCAGTGGGAGGCGGCGACCGCGCTCAGCCTCCCGGGGCGCCGCACCTGGTTCGCGGTGATCCTGCCGCAGGCCTTCCGCCGGGTGGTCCCCGCGCTCGGCAACTACGTGATCTCGATGCTGAAGGACACGCCTTTGCTCATGTCGATCGGCGTGCTGGAGATGCTCCAGCAGGCTCGGCTGCAGGGCGCCTCGACCTTCCAGTACACCGAGCCGCTGACCGTCGTCGGCCTCGCTTTCATCGTCATCGCCTACCCGGCTTCTCTTCTCCTCCGAGCCCTGGAGCGACGCCTTGTCCGCTGACACGAACCCCATAGAGAACGACCTTGCCAACCCGCCGGTGGACGGCAGCGAGCTGATCCGCTTCGACAAGGTCACCAAGCGCTTCGGCGCCAACACCGTCCTCGACGAGCTCGACTTCTCCGTCGCCTCCGGCAAGCACGTCACGCTGATCGGCCCGTCCGGCTCCGGCAAGACGACGATCCTGCGGCTGCTGATGACCCTGACCCGCCCGGACGAGGGCACGATCAAGGTCAACGGCGACTACCTCACGCACGAGGACAAGAACGGCAGGCTGGTCCCGGCCGGCGAGAAGCACATCCGCGAGGTCCGCAAGAACATCGGGATGGTCTTCCAGCAGTTCAACCTCTTCCCGAACATGAAGGTGCTCCGCAACATCACCGAGGCGCCGGTCACCGTCCTCGGCCTGTCGAAGGACGAGGCGGAGGAGCGCGCCCGCGAGCTGCTCGACATGGTCGGCCTCGCCGACCGCTGCGACGCGTACCCGACACAGCTGTCCGGCGGACAGCAGCAGCGCGTCGCGATAGCCCGCGCGCTCGCGATGCGCCCGCAGGTGCTGCTGCTCGACGAGGTGACCTCGGCCCTCGACCCGGAACTGGTAGCCGGAGTCCTGGACGTCCTGCGCGATATCGCCCGCACCACGGACATCACCATGCTCTGCGTCACCCACGAGATGAACTTCGCTCGGGACATTTCCGACCAGGTATTGATGTTCGACTCCGGCCGTGTCATCGAATCCGGGACCCCCGAAAAGATCTTCGGTGATCCTGAGCAGGAGAGGACGAGGGAATTTCTCAGCGCCGTCCTGTGAGATCTCGGTGATCATCAACGGCAACCCCCGAGGCCGGAGCGCCGGGTCATGACTCTGGCATATGCCAGCGTGGCGCGTTCCTGCTGAGAGGCATGGAACGCGCCACGCATCTCATCAACAACCGGTCCACGAGGGCCGGTTGGCGGCTATCGTGGTACGGAGCCCAGCTGTCCGGAACAGGCCCATAGCAGGGGGAACGCCGTGGCGCTGAAGCACGAACCGACCGTGCCGCCCCACTCGGTGCAGCACACCTTGCGTCTACTGGAGATCATCTCCCGGCGCGGTACCGGCGTGTCCCACGCCGAGCTCGCACGGGACACGGGGCTGCCCGCCGAGCGACTTGCACCTCTGCTGCGAATACTGTGCCGCGAGGGGTACATCGAGCGGATGACGGACGGCGCGTACAACGCGGGCGACGCCCTGACCAGGCTGAGCTCCGCACAGGGCCGTGACCAGGCCCTGCGTGACAAGCTCCAGGACACCCTGGACAGGCTGCGCGACTCGGTGGGCGCCGCGGTCTATTTCAGCCGGTACGTCGACGGGGAGATCCGTGTCACACAGTGCGCGGACAGTCCCCGCACGCCCAAGGTCAACGAGTGGGTGGACTTCCGCTCCGCCGCGCACGCCAGCGCGATCGGCAAGTCCCTGCTCGGCCAGCTCGACCTGAACGGCCGCCGCGATCACCTCTCCCGCCACAAGATGGCGCGGCTCACGTCGCGGACGATCACCAACGAGCGTGTCCTGCTCAACAGGCTCGACTCCCAGCCGCCCACGGTGCCGGTGCTCGACCTGCAGGAATACGCGGTGGGTACGGTCTGCGCGGCCGTCCCGGTCACGGCCGGCTCGGCCGTCGGCTGCCTCGCCCTCTCCCTCCCGATCGAGCACGCGTACCGGCTGCGCCAGGCCGCGGACACACTCAACCGGGAGGCGGCACCGGTGGTGCTGTCGTTGGCGATCTAGTGCCCCGGCAGGCAACGTTTGCCCGTCGCGACGGGGCGAACGTTGCCTGTTGGGGCACTAGCTGCCGTCGGTCTGTTGGCGCCGGGGTTGCGGGGCTCCGGAGACGGGGGATCTTGCGCCGGCCGCCGTGGTCATGAGCACCCCTCGGGACCAGGTAGTATTTTCTTTGTCAGCAGGCGCCGCTAGCTCAGTTGGTTAGAGCAGCTGACTCTTAATCAGCGGGTCCGGGGTTCGAGTCCCTGGCGGCGCACTAGCGATTAGGTCGCTGACCTGGGCGTTCTCGGTTTCCGAGGGCGCCCTTTCGCGTTTCTTGATCGTGGGTGGGGCTGGGATCGGACCAGGCCCGCAACCAGCCGGACATGCCCTCGGCGGGGACGAAGACGTTGCTGGCAAAGGTGAGCGGCAGAACCAGGATGGTCATCAGGCCCTGCACGGAACCCGGGTCTTGGCCACCATCCCGAGCCACACCGACATCCAGGCGCTGACACGGCTGTCAGGCGCGCTGACAGGAGGTACGAAGGCTGTCAGGAGACAGGGAAATCACAGGTCAAGACGGTCAGGCCCGGCAGGGCGTGATCTTCACGGTCCACGCCCCGGAGGGCGACCGGCCCACCACCTGGATCCAGGTCCGCTCACCCGGCACCTTGAACGTCTCGCCGACCCGTACCGGAGCGTCCGCGAGCGGCGGGTACACCGACTCGTCCCAGCAGGCCCTGTTTCATCCGACGTTCGTCCCTCCACGCCCATCCGCCCGCTGACGCTCCTTCGGCTGCCGGACACCGTGCCGTCACGCGGGGCGGGAACGCTCCTGGCGTCCCCTTGCCCCGCCTCACACCCGTCCGCCGCGCAGCGCGCCGGCGCGACACCGAAGGACGACGTGCCCTGTGTCCCCGCTCCAGCTCGACGAGCTTCCACGAACGCAGTGCGCCCCCGACTCTTCCCCCTCCGTGGCACGCCGGGTCCGCCGGGCGCTGTGTCTGCTCCCGCTCCTGCTGATCGGGGTATGGACGGCGGCCCATTGGCGCGTGGTGCACGACGGCGCCGCTCGGCTGACCTCTGCCGATCCCAGGTGGCTGCTGACCGGGGCCGTCTTCACCTGCCTGTGCTGGGCGGCCGCCTCGTGCATCCGGCAGGGAGCCGTCCCGGAACGGCTTCCGCCGGGGCTTCTGCTGGCGTCACAGTTCGCCGCGGGGGCTGCCAACCACGTACTTCCGGCGGGCCTCGGCGCCCATGCCGTCACCCTGCGCTTTCTGCAGGGCCGCGGCATACCCCTCGCGCGGGCCACCGCCTCGCTCGCCTTGTACTCACTGGTCAAACCGATCGCAGGGATGCTGCTGATCCTCACGCTCCTTGCCGCCTTCCCGGGCGCGTTGCGCCTTGGTGAGCTCATCCCGGGCGAGCGGGCGTTGCTCCTGGCCATCGGGTGCCTGATCGCCGGCCTCGCCGGGGCAGCCCTGCTCGTCACGGCCATACGTCCGCTGCGCCGCCTGATCCTCGGATTCGTACGCACAGCCCTGACCGACGCGCGGCTCCTGCACACCCGGCCCAGGCGCATCCTCGCCCTGTGGGGTGGTGCGGCCGCCTTTCCCCTGCTCCAGGCGAGCGTGGTCGCCTCGGTCGGGGCCTCGCTCGGCCTGCCGCTGCCGTGGGCGCATGTGGCCCTCGCGTATCTCGCCGCCAGCGCCGCGGCCGGGGCCATACCCACGCCAGGCGGCATCGGCTCGGTGGATGCGGCGCTGGTGCTCACCCTCTCCGCGTTCGGCGCGCCGGTGGCCCTGGCGACGGCGACCGTCATCGGCTACCGCGTCCTGACGGTCTGGCTGCCCCTGCTGCCGGGCGCACTCGTGCTCACTGCCCTCGTGCGCGGCAAGGTGTTGTGACCCGCACGAGCTGCTCCAGACACACGTAGGGGAGCCTCCGCAGGTCGCGGTGATCTTGGCGGGTGGGCGGTGGAAGCCGCGCTCAACGGTCTCCAGCACACCAGGCCTCGGCGGGCGCTCCTTGCGCGCGGTTCGTTTCGCAGTTGTTCACGTATGTGCGACAGCCTGGTACGTCGGTGCGATTACGTCAGCTGAATGAGAGTGGCGTAGGGTATCGACGCATTTAACTGCCCGATCTGGTACGCGTGTTGATGTTGACGGGCAGCCTGCGGAGCGTCGGCGTGTGTGTCCGTACTGGCTGATCGAGAGGACTCCGATGCCTGAACCGACCTATGCAGCGCGCCCGGCCGCCGGTCAGCCGGCGGCCGCGGCCCCGAAACGGAAGAGGCACGGCAGGCCTCCGGCCCAGGAACCAGCACCGGATTCCGCCACGCGTTCCCGTTTCCTTCGCCTGGCCGTCCTCCCTGTGGCCGCCCTCGCGGTGGTCTCCATTGCCGTCGTCGTCATCGTCCTGCTCATGCAGGAGGGCACCGCCGACGCCGCCACCTGGGGCGTTCTGGCCGCCGCCGCGGTTCTCGGCTGCAGCTGTGTGGCCGGCGCCGTAGTCGCGGCGAATGCCGAGGCCCGAGGGACGTCGCGCCGGTACGCGGCCCTGCAGCGCCTTGCTGCCGGGGGCCAGGCGGACCTGCAGGAGATGCTGCACCGCCTGGCGCGCGGAGAGCGGATCGAACAGCCTGCGTTCGCTCGTCCCGGCCCGCTCGAGGCGGGACCTCTCGACCGCCTCGCTCACGAGATCGCTCTCCTGAGGTCGCACGCCACCGCGGCTCTCATACAGGTGGCGCAGCCCGCCGTGCCCACCTCGGAGGGCGAAGGAAGGGAGAGGGCCGAGGTATTCGCCAATCTGGCCCGACGGCTGCAGTCTCTGGTGCATCGCGCGATCGGGGAGATCGACGACCTCGAGCACGAGGTCGAGGACCCCGAGCTGCTCAAGCGCCTCTTCCAGGTCGATCACCTGCTGACGCGGAACCGGCGCTATGCGGAGAATCTCGCGGTGCTCGGAGGCGCCGTCTCACGCCGCCAGTGGAGCAGCCCGGTGAGTCTCATGGAGGTACTCAGGTCCTCGATCGCCGAGGTCGAGCAGTACTCCCGGGTCAAGCTCGTGCCGGAGATCGAGGGAACCCTCCACGGCCACGCCGTCGCCGACGTCATTCACCTGCTGGCCGAACTGGTCGAGAACGCCACGGTGTTCTCCAAGCCGCACACGAACGTGCTGCTCAGTTCCCAAAGGGTCGCCGCCGGGCTGGCCGTGGAGGTCGAGGACCGTGGCCTCGGCATGCCGCCCGAGGACCAGGGGCGGGTCAACGCGCTGCTCGCCAACCCCAACGACGTCGACGTCAGCAGGCTGCTCGCCGACGGCCGTATCGGCCTGTTCGTGGTCGCCGAGCTGGCCCGTCGGCATGGCATCGCGGTGCAGCTGCGACGGAACATCTACGGCGGCGTCCAGGCCGTTGTCGTCATCCCGCACCGGCTCCTCGGTGATGAGGATGAACCTGTCGCGCCGCGTCCTGCGACAGTTGACATGCCCCGGCACACCACGGCGGTCCCCGCCCAGCGTTCTGCCGTCCAGGCGGCACCCGCGGCCCAGCCTTTGGCCGCTCCCCCAGCGGTTGCGCAGCCGCTGCCCGAGGTCCGGCGTGTGACCATGTCGCCGCACGTACCGCAGCACCAGCCCCGGACCGCCGAGGCGGCCCCGCCGCGCGACTACGGTTCCGCGCACCACGTCGACGCCCAGGACGGGCGACCGGAGCTGCCGAGGCGCAACGCGCAGCAGCACCTGGTCCCGCAGCTCATGGACACCCCCGGCACTCGTACGCCGGGGGGCGAGGACGACGTGGAGCCCAGCATGCGCAACTGGACTGCTTTCACGGGGGGCTTCAATCGTGCCGAGGGCGCGGACGAGAGTCCGTCCGACGGCTCCCGCTAGCCGCAGGCTCCGTCACTAACAGGAGAAGAACGTCACCAATGAGCGATATCCGTACCGCGGGCCAGGAAGATCTCGACTGGCTCCTCCAGAACTTGATCAATACGGTGCCCGGCACCCGGCACGCCTTGCTGTTGTCCTCTGACGGGCTGAAGAAGGCCGCTGTGGGCCTCCACGACGACGATGCGGACAGCCTGGCTGCCATCGCGTCCGGACTTTCGTCGCTCGGCAAGGGCGTCGCAGGCCGGTTCGGGGGCGGCGGCGAGGTGCGGCAGGTCATCGTGGAGGTCAGCACGGCACTGCTGTTCGTATGCTCAGCGGGCTCCGGCGCGGTCCTGGCTGTGCTCGCCGGGACGGAGACTCACGCCGACACGTTGGGGTACGAGATGGCGATGCTGATCAAGAAAGCCCGCAAGCACCTTGCCACGCCCGCCCGTCGACCGGCGAACGTGTCGTTCGATGCCGGGTTCTGAGGACGCGGACGCGCGGGACGGCATGTGGCTGGACGCAGAGGCCGGCCGTCTGGTCCGGCCCTACACCGTCAGCGGCGGCCGAACCCGCCCCAAGGCGCACTTTGATCTTCTCACCCTCGTGATGGCCACCGGCAGCAGGCCGAAGTCCTATCTCGGCCCCGACCATGACCAGATCCTCGACCTGTGCCGTGCCGAGCCCGTCTCGGTGGCCGAGTTGGCCGCCCACATCGGGCAGCCTGCCGTCATCACGAAAGTCCTTGTCAGCGACCTCGCTGAGCACAAGGCGCTCATCACGCGGGCGCCCCATGCCATCGAGGCGGCAATCCCAACCGACCGAGAGACCCTGGAGGCGGTGCTGCGTGGCCTTCGCAAGCGGCTCTGACCCCTTCCCCACAGCCCTCAAGATCCTTATCGCGGGCGGCTTCGGGGTGGGTAAGACCACCTTTGTCGGAGCGGTCAGCGAGATCACCCCGCTGAGCACCGAGGAGCTGCTGACCACGGTCAGCGCGGCGACCGACAGCCTGGAGGGCGTCGAGGACAAGTCGACCACCACGGTGGCGATGGACTTCGGCCGCATCACCCTCGACAAAGCGGTCCTCTACCTGTTCGGCACACCGGGCCAGGAGCGGTTCTGGTTCATGTGGGACGAGCTGTCGAACGGGGCCCTCGGCGCCGTGGTGCTCGCCGACACCCGCAGGCTCGACCACTGCTTCGCCGCCGTCGACTACTTCGAGCGCCGCTCCATACCTTTCGTCGTGGCGGTCAACGAGTGGGACAACGCCTACCGCTACAGCCCCGACGAGGTTCGCGCCGCGCTCGACCTCAGGGGAGACGTGCCCATCGTGATGTGCGACGCCCGGATCTCCAGCTCGGGCACCCGCGTGCTGGTGGAACTCGTACAGCACGTGCTCAGCAGCTCCGTTCCCGCGCCGCCGGCGGCGGAGCCCCACTTGCAGTGACCCCAGCTCAGCTCATCGCAGCGCAGCCGAATACCGCAGTCGAACGGAGTTCCCATGTCCACTCCTGAGCCCTACGCCCCATATGACCCGAGCAACCGGCTCGCCACCCCCCAGGACCCCCACGCTGCCGCACGCGTCGCCAGGCTGCGGGAGATCGGAATCGGTGACGCCCCCATCCCGGAGTTCGACGAATTCGCCAAGAGCCTGGCCCATATAACGGGCGCTCCCTACGCCATGGTCAACTTCATCGACGACAACCGCCAGTACTTCGCCGGGCTCTACACCCAGGAGCCCGACCAGACGGGCGTGGAGCTCCCTCAACACGCCGAACCGGGCCGGGAGATGCCGAAGGATCACGGCTGGTGCCCGCACGTCGTCACGCGCCGCAAGGCGATGCCACTGGGTGACGTCTGCGCCTATCCGAGGTTCGCGGGCAATCCGGTCATCGACAAACTGGGTATCCGCGCGTATTTGGGTACGCCCCTGATCGACACTCGCACCGGCATCACGCTCGGCACGATCTGCGTGGTGGACACCGAGACTCGGGACTGGGGGCAGGAGGGTGTGGAGACGATCAAGGGTATGGCGGAGCAACTGGTTCGCCGGATTCACGACATCGAGGACGGCCGGCCCTGAGCAGGCGTGGGCGCGCCTCTGCGAGGGCGCCTGATCCATATGGGGAGCCGCGGGCACGGCGCTGTGTCCGTGGCTCCCTTGCGTTTCAGATCGGGTGGCCGGCTGTCGCCGGGCTGTGTCTCAGACCGGGTGGCCGACTGTCGCCAGCTGCTCCTCCTGGCGGTGCTCCGTCGGCACGGTCCGCACGAGGTCGGCCAGGCGCTCGGACCACTGCCCCTTGCTGGTGCCGAGGGCCAGTTCGCCCAGGCGCAGGAGCTGGACGTCGCTCGTGCCGGCCGGCGCGTAGATGTGTTGCGCGTCGCGCAGATAGCGCTCTATGGGCCGGTTGGTGAACAAGCCCGCCGCGGCATGGATCTCCATGGCGTCGTTGGCCGACTCGACGGCGTACTCATGGTTGAGGAGTTTGGCGTTCATGAGTTCCGCGTCGCAGGGCAGCCCGCGGTCCAGCGAGTGCACGGCGTGGTAGGCCGCCAGTCGGGCCGTCATGAGCCGGGACTGTATTCTGCCCAGCTTGAGCTTGATGTTGCCGAGCTCGCCGAGCGGTTTGCCGTACCTCTCGCGCTCGATGCAGAAGGCGGTCGTCTCCTCGAGGATGGCTTGGTGTATGCCCAGACTGACCGCGGTGAGGTTGGGGCGCCCGTAGAGGATCGACGAACTGTAGGCGACTTCGAGGCCTTGACCTTCCCTGCCGAGCAGGTTCGCCGCCGGCACCCGGCAGTTGTCGAATCTCAGCTCCCCGAACGAGAAGCCGTGAAGTCCCATGGCGGGCTGGTGCTCGGCGAGCGAGAAGCCGGGCCGGTGGGCCTCGACAAGGAAGGCCGAGAGTCCCCTCGATCCGGGGCCTGTACGGACGACGACGCCGTGCAGGTCTCCGACATGGGAGTTTCCGACGAAGACCTTGCGGCCGTTGAGGATGTAGTCATCGCCGTCACGGACCGCCGTGCTGGCCATGCCCAGGACGTGGCCGCCTGATTCCGGCTCGGTGACCGCGATCGTGGGAAGGCAGTCACCCGCGGCGATGCGCGGCAGCCAGGTCTGCCGCTGCTGCTCGTTTCCGAAGTGGATGATCTTGGCTGTGCCCAGCTGCGATGCCTGGACCATTGCGCCCATCGCCCCGCTGACGCGGGACACTTCTTCGATGATGATGGTCTTGGCCAGGTGTCCGGCGCCCATTCCGCCGTACGCCATGTCGATGGTCGCGCCGATCAGGCCCTGACGGGCTATCAGCCGAGACAACTGGTGGGCGACGACACGCTTGGCTTCCATGTCCTCGATACGGGGGCGGACTTCGCGTTCGGCGAAGTCGCGCACACGCTGTCGTAGATCCTCGTGTCTCTGGGTTGTGAAGTAGCGTTCCACGACAAGCCCTTCTCCGCGTCTCCCCGCGTCCGGTGGAACGGGGGGTTGTCCGTCGGGCAGTGGTTCCCCGTCCCCCAGGCTGCCGACGTGAACATGGTCCACAAGTCGACCCATCGCAGCCAAGATCATTTATAGTCTTTGGCTGAAACCTTACGTGTTGCATTTTGATCCTAACTGTGCGATGCAGTACGCATCTTGCCCAAATACTGATACGTGGCGGGTGGAGCTGCGGGAGTGCGAGAAGAGAGGGCTCCACGCGCCAATGGCCTGCCCACCAGGCACTTGCCAGCTGGGGAGGCAACTGCGAGGCACTGGAAACCGGCCACTGCGGCCTGTCCTGTCCAGCACGCATGTTTGACCGGGGCGATTGTCGTATTTCGGCCGTACCGGGAAGGGCGCTCAGGTGCACGTGCGAGGGCGTGCGCACGGTTCCGCGCCCCCTTGTCTTCGGGGGCTTCCCGTCCCGAGTGATGGGGCCCCGGCGGGAACCGGAGCGGCCGGGGATTCTCCCGGAGCGTCACCTCGCCGGAAGTGGCGTCAGCTCGCCAGCAGTACCGTGAAGAGAGCCGTGTCCAGGCCCCGGAACGCCTCGTGCCATGGGCTGTCGGTCACGGTGTTCCGGAGGAGCCGCGCGGCCCTCACCTCGACCTTCTCTCTGTCCTCGCCCGGCATAACCGCCGCGAGAGCGCCGACCGAGTGCAGGAGCATGACCAGGAGCAGCGTCGGCTCATCCTCCTTCTGGCCCTGGATGACCGCGTCACGGACGCGCCGCACGGCTTCCCTCTTGTACGCGTGATCGACGAGCGGCCAGGCGTGGGTGCGGACGAGGCCGAGGAGCCGTCCCTCCTCCTGCCGTAGCAACCCACGGTCGACCAGGCGCTGCAGCAGCGGCGGCCAGCAGTCGTGGCCGATCGTCTCGGCCACCCAGTCCAGCCTCGTCTGCTCGGCCACGAGGGTCTGGAGAGCCTTGTCGAGCACCGGGTCCCCGGTGGGCGCACTGTCACGTACGACGGGCCGGACGTCCGGTAACGCGTGTGCGGGGGACTCGACGACGATCCGGTCGGCCCGCACCAGGTCGAGCAGGATCGCGCTGCCCACCGCACGGCGTCGGCGCCCCAGGTCGACGGTGCTCCGGCCGGACTCGTTGAGGAGCAGCAGAGCCAGATCCTCGGTCAGAGTGGACATACACGCTCTTCTTTCTGTTCACGGTGCGTGACGGTGTCCCCGCCGGGTTCGCGCAGGATTGGTCTGGAGGCACCACCCACCCGGCGACATAGACTCGTCATCACCGGTACGCGTCAAGTCATCGCTAGCAGGAAGAAACCCTCCCGTGGCCAACGCACTGCAGGAATTGGTGAAGAGCCGACTGGAACAGCGGGGCTGGTCCTACGGCGACGTGGCCCGGCGCGGCGGCATCCCGCGTTCCACCGTCCATCACCTGGCAACTGTCGAGCGCGTGGCCCGTATGCCGCAACAGGCCACCCTGGAGGGCCTGGCCAGAGGGCTGGAGCTGCCCCTGGACTCCGTCCGCAGGGCCGCCGCCGAGGCCTGCGGGATCCATCTGTACTTCGAAGAGCCGGCCGGCACCGCCGCCGCCGACCCCGAGGTCGCCACCCTCATCGCCAGCGTCCAGCGACTGTCCGTGGCCGACCGCCGGCACGTCACGGCGCTCGTCGAATCCCTGCTGCGCAGCAACCCCGACCCGGACCTGGACCCCGACCTCGGCCCTGACGCCGACTCCGGCCCCGACTCGGGCGCCGGCTGACCGCTCACCGATCCCTCAGGGTCCGCAGCCAGCCGATCACTGCACTCACCGTCTGGTAGTCGAGCTCGGCGATCCGGGCGACGGCATCGGTGTCGGTCAACCGTACGGGGATGCATGCGGCGTCCAGCGCACAGTGCAGCATCACCTGATGTGCCTGCGTTGCCGGCAGGTCCTCCCCCACGCGCATATAGGGGCGCAGGAACGCGGCGATGGGCAGCGGAGGCGTCGGAAAGGCCGGGAATTCCATGATCGTGCTCCGATCACTCTCTCGCTCGGGTACGAAGCCTCGAAGGAACTCGGACTCAGGGCGCGTCAGCCGCCCGCCCGGAGTCACCTGAGACGCCGTGGATACCGGCCCGGCGCATCAGGAGTTGCACCGTTCCGTGGCTGACCGTGATGCCGTATCTCAGCGTCAGTTCCTCGTGAATACGTCGATATCCATAGGTGGCGCCCGAGGCAGTGTGGATGGCGGTGATGACTTCGGTGAGCCAGGAGTGACGGAAGGACCGTGCGGAGGGAGGGCGCGAGCGCCAGGTGAAGTAGCCGGACTCGGTCACCCCCAGGACCCTGGTGGCGATCCGCACGGGCAGCCCGTCCTGGGCCATCACGTGTACTGCCTCGAATCGCCTTTTGGGGACACGGCATCGCACAGCAGGTCGGTCGCGCGTCGCAGGACGGCGAGCTCGGTCTCCAGCTCGGTGATGCGTTTGCGTGCGGCGTTGAGTTCGGCCCCGGCATGCGGGATGGACCGTCCTCTCCGGAGGTGTGGCAGATATCTGCGTCGCCACTGGTAGATCGTCCGCTCTTTGAGGCCGAGATCGACGGCCACCTTCTTCACGGGCTCACCCACGGCGAGCAGGTCGAGGGCCTGGCGGCGCACCTCGGGTGGGTAACGCATGGATGTTCATCCCTCCGGAGGACTGGAGACGAGGTCCATCTCCCGGCTCGGGGGAAGGGCTCCCCGGGCCGGGAGATGGTGAGGGTAGGTACGGAGCCCGATGGCGGCTAGTCGACGTGACGCCGCAGGGTGACGGTGGGCCGGAAGTTCTCCAGCGGGTCCACTGCCGCACCACGGGGTGCTGCTGCCAGCGCCTCCCTGAGAAGCCTCACGACCTCGGCGGCGAGGGCATCGGCGCGGCCCTTGACGACATCGATCGACTCGCGGCTCCGCTCCAGCTCGCCCAGCCGCCCTTCCAGCACGGCCAGTTCGCTCCTGGTCGCACGGCTCAGGCTGAACGAGTACGGGGTGGAGACGACGAACTGATAGGCGCCGGCGAAGGTCTGGCAGCCCTCGCAGTGGTCGTTGACGGCGCGGCTGGTGTTGGTGGCGTTGAGGCGCGCGAGGGTGCTGGTCGTGGTGACGACCTGGAAGGACAGGGCGACCGAGCGGCAGGGGTTGTCGAGCGTGCAGCCGACGGAGCGGGCGACCGCCTTGTTGCGCGCACCGACGCCGATGACCGGTCCGAGCTCACGGATCGCGAACTCGTCGTCATAGTCGATGCGATGCCTGGGGTTCGCCTTCGCGTGTGCTTCGTCCACTGCGATGCCAACACGGGAGACGGTCGCCTGGGTGGATGTCGCACCGGCCGGGTTCGCGGCGGCGAAACCGGCCATGCAGGCGGTGGCCAGGATGCCAAGACGCGCTGCTCTCCGGCCGGCTTCGCTGGTTCGTGGCTTTCGGTGGGTCGTCACTGACTGCTCCTTTGCGGACGTGCTGGAAGGATCTCGGGGTTCATGGCGTGGGGGGCTCTTGGCCGGCCGTGGTGCTCGGCGACTCGGAGGGAGTCACCGAGGGCGAAGGGGAATCGGACGGCGTGGCGCTCGGCGTGCCCGAAGGGCTGGCACTGGCCGACGGCGACGGGGACGGCGACGCCGAGGTGCGGCTGCTGCTCGGCGTCGGACTCGTCTGCCCGGAGCTCGGAACGGCCCTCCGGGAGCTCGCGGACGGGGAGCTGCTCGCGGTGGTGGTCTCGCCGGAAGGGCTGATGTCCGGGGTGGGCGCGACCGGGCCCGCCATGGGCGGCGAGCTGGTGAGGACGGACGGGCCCGAAAGGGCAGGGCCGGGCGGCTCTTCGGCGGAGGCCGATGGCGTCGGGCGGACCGTGGGAACCCCGGGCTGCAGGATGGGGGTGATGGGCGCCTGCGGCGGCAGCGGCTCGGGGGTCACGCCGCCCAGCCACGCGGCGCAGAGTGCGCCGGCTCCCGCCAGCACGCCACCGCAGATGGCCAGGCGCAGCCGGGGCTTGCCCTCCGTGGTGCGGACGGTGTACCTCACGAGCCGCCCACCCAGCCGTACGGTGAGATACGCCGCGCCGGCCAGGGGGCAGACGAGCATGAAGCTTCCGATGACACCGACGAGTCCGACGGTGATCTGACCGTCGACGAGGGCCAGCCATGTCCCGCCCAGCTGCTCCGTCAGTGAGCGCAGGCTGGTGATGAGCAACCGCGGGAGGTTCCACAGGACATAGACCAGCTCGGCGATGATCAGCGGCACCATGGTCAGCACCCAGCCGGTCACGATGGTCCGCGCGGGACGCTTGAGATCGGCCACCTCCGGAGGCACCGGACGGCCCGGCAGCATGCTCTTGAGGATGGGTTTGATCTTGCCGAAGAGATCGGGGATTCCCGCGAGGTCTCCGAGGATGTAGTAGCCGTCCAGCCGGACCACCGGCAGCAGCTGCTCGAGGATCTCGAAGTGCACCAGGTAGATCGCGGCGAGAAAGAAGGACTGGCCGGTGACGAAGTAGGCGCAGGCGAGGCCCAGTACGAAGACGACGTTGAAGTAGACCCCGCCGAGATCGGTCCGGATCCGGCCGGCCCTCCCGATGCGGTAGACGTCGGTGACCTCGGTGTACATCGACGGCCAGATCAGGTAGATACCGCACCCGATGCTGCCCGGTCGGGCGCCACCGTATCTGCACGCCGAGGCGTGACCGAACTCGTGGAAGACCAGCGATGCCACGATCAGCACGAAGACGGCCAGCATCAGCACCGGCTGCTCCAGCACCTGCAGCACCGGTTTCATGGCTCCGTGCACGGCGAACAGCCAGAAGTCGAAACCGATGGCTGCCGCCAGCACCAGGACCACGACGAGTGGCCGGTGCAGCCATGCCAGGGCCTTTGCGATACGGGCGACCTGCCGCTCGCGGAAGATCACCCGGTGGCCTTTGAGGGTCAGGAGGAGGTCGGAGGTGGGGCCGGCGACGTGGTCGCCCTCCTGGCCGAAGGGAACGGTGACGCCGAGCGGCTGGAGCTTGTGCTCGATGAGATATTCGACGTTGTCCGCGCTGACTTCGCGCCCGAAGCGCCCGCTGACCCGGTGCGAGATGGTCTCGGTGTTCCGTTCACCGTCGATGGCTTCGGCCACCAGGTAGAGCAACCGGGACAGCTGGACCACCTGTCCGTCCCCCCGGCGGACCAGATATTTGGGCTCTGTGAATCCGGATCCCTGGTATTGGCCGAGCAGTTGAAGTCCTGCGCCGAGCCGTGGAACGGGAAACAGTATCTCCGGGTATTCATACGAGGTGAACGTTTCGTCCGCGTCGCAGGCCGCCGCCCCCACGGGACCGGGGTGAACCTTTTGGCTGTCGGTCACCGTCCTGCTCTTCCTCCCTGGTGTGCGGGCCGCGCCCCCAAGAACACGGCCCGCACACGTCCGGGCGTTGTTACTGGTTGATGGTGATGCTCTGGTTGGCCTCGGAGGCCGCGATGGCGTCCGGCGAGTCCACGTTGGCCGCGAGCGACTCGTTGTGAGCGTCGACGTAGGCGATGCGCTCGGTCACGTTGGTCCTCGTGGTGAAGTTGAACCGGAGCCGGCCCAGGGCCTTGCGGCCGGGCAGCAGTTCGGCGTCGGCCTCGGCGTTGAGCTGGTCGATGTTCATGGCGGAGCCTTTCTTGGGTCGAAGCGCCTGTTACTGGCTGATGTTGATGGTCTGGTTGGCCTCGGAGGCCGCGATGGCGTCCGGCGAGTTCACGTTGGCCGCGAGCGACTCGTTGTGGGCCTGGACGTAGGCGAGGCGCTCGTCGACGTTGGTGGTCGAGAAGAAGTTGAACCGGAGCCGGCCCAGGGCCTCGCGGCCGGGCAGCAGTTCGGCGGAGGCCTCGGCGTTGAGCTGATCGATGTTCACGGTGGAGCCTTTCTTGGGACGAAGCGTCTGTTACTGGCTGACGCTGATGGACTGGTTGGCCTCGGAGGCCGCGATGGCGTCCGGGGAGCAGAAGTTGGCCGCGAGCGACTCGTTGTGGGCGCCGACGTAGGCGACGTGGCGGGTCACATCGGTGGTCTCGACCAAGCTGAACCGGAGCCGGCCCAGGGCCTTGCGGCCGGGCAGCAGCTCCGCGGCCTCGTGGTCCAGCTCTTGCATGCCGAGCATGGAGGGTCCTTTGCACGAAGGGCATGGACGGACGGAACCGAATCCCAAAAGCGTCCATCCATGCCGGACGATCTGTCTGACGAGGTTGGACAGTAGACCCGTCCAATCACGTTGGACAAGCGATTCGGGCATCTTGCTCCCCGCCCGGATTCGCCGGGCAACGGCGAAAACAGCAGGTGGGAGGGGTGATGGGCGGGCCCGCATCGGACGCCGGCCCGCCTGAGGCCTCACCTGATTGGCCCAATCCGGCCCGCTCCAGCAAGCGGTTCAAGAGCCCTCGATGGCTATTCTCTCGTCGCCCGAGGCGGGTGAACCGCCCGAAACCTCCGCGAGAGGGGTGCACGTGCTTGTCGTTCCAGGAGCCTCCGCAACCGCCGTCGTCCGCGACAGAACGGGAGAGCCGGTGGTGCTGCTCTCCGGCGAACTCCCCGCAGCCCTCACCCCGTCCGGCCTCGACGAGCTGCTGCACCTGGCCGCCGCAGTACTCGACGGAGAGGAGTTGGAGCTCTTCCGGAAGTGCCTGGCGGCGCTGCGCTGCGGGGAGAAACTCGAGGAACGCCGTATCGAGGTGAGCGGAGCCGTGCTGACCATTTATCGCAGCTGACGCGCAAAGAGACTGCGCGGAACACGGTGCGGAATATCGTTCGACACCCGGAATTTCCGCAGGCCGAACTCCTCCGAATGACATCGGGTGCGAATTCTTCAACGCATTACGCGGTGCACCTTCGCGACCTTTTCTGCATTTCACCCCAGATGCGCAACAACGCCACGACACACCGGAGTTGAATCACCTTGGCGAGTGTTTCCCGGCGCCGTTTCCGCAATACCTGAAACCCCCTTGAAGCAAAGCTCAGGGCATGTTTTCGCTACTTCTCGACCAGGAGTCGGCCGTAACCCGATAAGCCCCGTCCGACCCGATTGAGCGAATGAATGGAGCGGGGAGTTCCGAGTAATGTCCGACGCGCCATCAGAAATCCATCGACACAAGGAGAAATCTGGTGAGAAATCTGGCGCGCGCCGCTGCGACGGCGGCCCTGACCGTGACCGCGGTCATCATCCCGCTGACGGGCACGGCCACGGCCTCCCCGGCTCAGTCCCCCCGGGCCGTGCACACCGTCCACGACTTCGACGACCGGTGTGACGACTTCGGGCACCACCGCTACCGGCACGGCAGTTGGGACCGCCACTGGAGCCGGTGGTCCGATGACTGCCGCTACCGCTGGGACCGCCGCGGCCACAGGTCGTACTGGCACAACGACCACTGGAGGAACCGCAACCACACGGACTGCTCGTGGAATTACGGCCGCCGCTACTGATCCGATCTGATCCGCTCTGATCCGGTCGGAACATGACATGGGCTCCCGGGAGCAATTCCCGGGAGCCCATCTCTCTGTTGTCCGCGGATCAACTCCTGTAGACGGTCAGTACAGCCCCGCTCACCTCGATGCGGCGTTCCTCGAGTTTCTCTCCGCAGCGCAGGGCCGCTAGGCACTTCCGGAAGAGCTCTAACTCGTCCGCGTTGAGCACGGCGGCCGCGAGATTCAGCAGGTCGTTCACGCTGGACGGGGTGAGGGCCGAGGGGAGTTCGCCGGAGAGCAGCACCACCGGCTCTCCCGTCCTGTCACGGACGACGGCGGTCGCAATCGCTCCTGGAACGACAAGCACGTACACCCCCCTCTCACGGAGGCTTCGGGCGGCTCACCCGCCCCCGCGAGGAGAGGATAGCCCCAATCGAACCATTTCTTGTCCGATCTGATACTTCGCCATGACACGCTTGATCAGATACGGCATGGGCAGCGCCGACCTGAAATACACCGATCTCAATGGGCTTTTGATGGCGAGAGGGAGCCAAGAGCGTCGGTCCCCAAATCAGTTGACTCGGTCCATCCGCAGTAGTCGCCCACCGTCAATCGTTCTAGAGGGAACCGTGACCGTGGTTCCTGCGCAGCAGGGATTCGATGAGCGCGGTGACGTGCCGGCGGTCGGCCACGGACAGTCGCTGGACGCTGGCGATGAGAGTGGCGACCTCGGGGTCGGCGGCGGCGGTGCCGGCCGGCTCCTCGAAGTACAGATGGATCCCGCAGGCCTCGGCGGCGGCCCTGCGGACGGAGTCCAGGGGCAGCTCCAGCCCTCTGGCCAGGCCCTCCAGGGTGGCCTGTTGCGGCATACGGGCCACGCGTTCCACCGTCGCCAGGTGATGCACAGTGGAACGCGGGATGCCGCCGCGCCGGGCGACGTCGCCGTAGGACCAGCCCTGCTGCTCCAGCCGGCTCTTCACCAATTCCTGCAGTGCGTTGGCCACGAGGTGGATTCTTCCTTCCGGTGAGTCGGTTGGCCAAATCTCTCGCAAATGGCTTGCAGTCAGGCGCGAGAAGAGCTAGTGTCCAATTTTCTCGGACAGTTTGTCCAAGCATATTGGACAGGACTCTCTGTGCCACCTTCTGCTGCTGCACTCACCAGGGCCCCCCTCGGGATGCGGTCGACATCCACTAGGGCTCGCCGAACTTCGCAGCACAACCCATCGGTTCAACGCTCCCCGTTGTGGCGCGTCACGCCCGCACTGATCGTATCGGCGACTCCATACACTCTCACCCCAAACGGAATCCGATATCCCGGTCGCAGCCGGCGCTCACGATGAGAACCGGGGAGACGGGGGGCGTTCCCGTCTCCCCGGTCTGTCCGGGTGCGGCTGCGGTTACTGCAGGCCGCTGTTGATGGCGCTCACCAGCTCGCCGCTGGCGGTGTCACCGCTGAACTCCCAGAAGAACGCGCCGCCCAGGCCCTGGTTCTTGGCCCAGGTCATCTTTCCGGCGATCGTCGACGGGGTGTCGTAGCTCCACCAGTTGCTGCCGCAGTGCGCGTAGGCCGTACCGGCGATCGTGCCGGTGGCCGGGCAGGACGTCTTGAGGACCTTGTAGTCCTCGATGCCCTGCTCGTACGTCCCTGCCGCCGGCCCGGTCGCGGTGCCGCCCGGAGCGGACTGCGTGACGCCCGTCCAGCCGCGGCCGTAGAAGCCGATGCCCAGCAGCAGCTTGCCCGCAGGGACGCCCTTGCCCTTGAGCTTCTGGATCGCCGCGTCCGAGTTGAAGCCGGCCGTCGGGATGCCGGAGTAGCTGGTGAGCGGGGAGTGCGGGGCCGTCGGACCCTGCGCCGCCCAGGCGCCGAAGTAGTCGTACGTCATCACGTTGTACCAGTCGATGTACTGCGCGGCACCGCCGTAGTCCGCGGCGTCGATCTTGCCGCCGGACGAGCCGTCGGCGGTGATCGCGGCGGTGACCAGCTTGCTGGTGCCGAACTTGCCGCGCAGCGCCGACATCAGGTTCTTGAAGGCCGCGGCGCCGCTCGTGTCACAGGTCAGACCGCAGGCGTTCGGGTACTCCCAGTCGATGTCGATGCCGTCGAACACGTCTGCCCAGCGCGGGTCGTTGAGCACGTTGTAGCAGGACTCGGCGAAGGCGGCCGGGTTCTGCGCGGCCTGGCCGAAGCCGCCGGAGTAGGTCCAGCCGCCGAAGGAGTACAGCACCTTGATGTTCGGGTACTTGGCCTTGAGCTTCCGCAGCTGGTTGAAGTTGCCGCGCAGCGGCTGGTCCCAGGTGTCGGCGACGCCGTCGACACTCTGGTCGGCGGTGTAGGCCTTGTCGTACGCGGCATAGGTGTCGTCGACGACGCACTGGCCGTTCTTCACGTTGCCGAACGCGTAGTTGATGTGTGTGATCTTGCTGGCGGAACCGGACGTGACCAGGTTCTTCACGTGGTAGTTGCGGCCGTAGACACCCCACTCGGTGAAGTACCCGAGCTTGACCTTGCTGCCGGGGCTGGGGGTCGGGTCGGTGGAGCCGCCGGTGGTGCGTACCGCGGCGGAGCTGCTGACCGGGCCGGTCTGGTCGGCGCTGTCGCGGGCCTGCACGGCGTACGAGTAGTCGGTTCCGGCGGTCAGACCGGTGTCCGAGTACGAGGTTCCGGTGACCGTCGCGACCTTGGTGCCGTCACGTAGGACGTCGTAGTTCTTGATGCCGTTGTCGTCGGTGGCCGCGGTCCAGGAGAGCTTGACCGAGGTGTTCGTGATGTCGGATGAGGTGGGGGTGCCGGGCGCGGAGGGCGGGTTGTCACCGGGGACGCTTCCGCCGTCGCAGGATGCGCCGTTGAGCTTGCAGCCGCTCGGCGAGCCGGAACCGGCGCCGTTGAAGCCGAAGGAGACGGAGGCTCCGGGGGCGAGCGTGCCGTTGTAGGACTTGTTCTTGGCGGTCCAGTGGGTGCCGGAGCCGGTGACGTCGGCCTCCCACGCGGAGGTCACCGAGGTGCCGGAGGGGAAGTCCCACTCGACGGTCCAGGAACTGATGCTCGTGGTGCCGGTGTTCTTGATCGTCCACTTGCCTTCGAAGCCCGTGCCCCAGTCCTGGGTCTTGGCGTACGTGGCCGTGGCGGATGTCGCGGCTTCGGCGGGGGTCGCCAGGCCGACCAGCGCTGCGAACGGGAGCAACAGGGTGGTCAGCCCTGCCACGGCTCTGTCTCTGAAGCGCATCCTGCGCCTCCTCGGGGTGAGGTCCGGTCGTACATGGGGGTGGAACCAGGCCTGCGCCGCCCGTGAGCACGCACGCTTGAGAAACATGCGCGCCCGGGTAGACCGCGCATGTTCATGACATGCTCACCGCAGTGCCGCGAGAATAGAAAGGTCTGGACCAGAGGTCAATAGGTCTGGACCAGTTGAGCTTTCATTCGAACCAGCCCCAACTCTCGGGCGATTGCACCAACTTGTGCCTGTGCCTGCCTGTACCGCTACGTGCGGGACACCGAGCCCGTACCTCTACGTGCGGGACACCGAGCCCCGGCAGGCGAACGGCCGGGTATGGGCGGCCTGGTTCGCCGCGGCGCCCCGACCGGAAGCAGGCGAACAAAGCGGCGACCGCACGGGAAGACCCAGACCAGGAGGCCCCCTGCTTTCCGCGCCCGCTCAGCTCGTACCCGCCGGAGCAGTCGCGGCCGGCTCCGCCGCAGGCCGGTGGCCCTGGCTGTCGGCCGCCGGGTCCGGGCGGCGCATCAGTACCAGTACGATCACGCCGCCCAGCAGCCCGGCGCATCCGGCGAGCAGGAGGGCGTCCTGCAGACCCGAGGCGAAGGCAGCGTGCACCTCATGGGCGACGGAGGCCCGCTCCTGGGGTGCGGCGCCGGCGATCACGCTCTGGGCCCGGCCGCCGCTCACCGCGCCGGCCGCGCGCTCGGCGTCGGGCAGGGCGTGCCCGTCGCGCAGCACCCGGAGCAGACCCGCCTGGAAGACGGCGCCGAGCAGGGCGATTCCCAGCGCATTGCCCAGCTGCCGGCCCGTGTTCAGGGCTCCACCGGCCATACCGGCGCGCTGCCACGCCACCTGGGCCATCGCGGCTGACGCCATCACCGGGGTGGACATGCCGACGCCGATACCGGTGACGACGAGGCCGGGCAGCAGCACGATCCATGTCGAGTCCGCATTCACGAACGACTGCAGCAGCGCACCCACGCCGACGAGCAGCAGCCCGCCACCGATGGTCAGACGCGGCGAAACCCCGTGCAGGAACCGCCCGGTGAGCGCGGAGACGACGAACGCGGCCACGCTCATCGGCACCACGGCAAGACCGGCGGCCACGGGCCCCATACCGCGTACGGACTGCAGCCACAGCGACAAGTACGCCAGGCAGGAGTACGCGGCAAGGGCGAGCAGGACTCCGCCGATCATGATCGCCGTGAAGGACCGGCTGCGGAACAGCGAGAGATCGAGCATCGGATGGGCCGTGCGCAGCTCGATCAGGACGAAGACGACGGCGGCCACGGCGCTCACCGCGAGCGGCCCGAGCGTCGCCCCGTCGCCCCAGCCGGCGTCGCCGGCCCGGATCAGCCCGTACGTCAGCGCCCCGGCGGCCAGCGTGAAGGCGGCCATGCCCGGTACGTCGATGCGGGCGGCACTCGGATCGCGGGACTCCTTGATGGCGCGCACGGTGACGAGCACCGCGACGACGGTGATCGGCAGATTGACGTAGAAGATCCACCGCCAGCTGAGGTGTTCGGTCAGCAGCCCGCCGAGCACCGGTCCCGCGGCGGCCGCGGCACCGTTGACCGCACCCCACACGCCGAAGGCGACACCCCTGTCGCGGCCCTGGTAGGCGCCGCTGAGCAGGGCCATGGTGGTGGCGAACATGGCGGCCCCGCCGACGCCTTGGACGACGCGGAACGCGATGAGCGCGTCCGGTCCCGTCGCCAGCGCGCAGGCCAGCGAGGCCGCGGCGAACAGCACGAGCCCGCCCAGATACACCGCCCGCCGGCCGACGCGGTCCGCCAGCGAGCCCGCGCCGAGGAGCAGGGCCGCCAGGGCGAGGGCGTAGCCGTCCATCACCCACTGAAGATCGGCGAATGTCGTGTCCAGTGCGGCGGCCATGTCGGGCAGGGCGACGGTCACGATCGTGATGTCGACGAGCAGCATGAACGCGCCCAAGCACACCGCGGTCAGCGGCAGCCACTTGCGCATCGGAAACCTCCGCGGTCCTCGCTCCGGCACCGTCCACCCCGGATGAGCGAGGAACCACGCACCCGCGGACGGCTCCCTCCCATGAAGCCCCCGAGGTCGCCGGATTTCCGTGCAGCAGGGCGTGAAATGGTGAAAAAACTACAAAAACAGGTCTCTTCGGGTGATGCGCCCGCGGCTCGCCGAGAGGGACGGCTCCGCACACGCCGCACAGCCGCACAGCCGCACACGGCATGCATGGCATGCACGGCGAGTACGACGAGCAGGGCGCGCGCGGAACCTACCGGTGAGTGGTGCAGGAGAGCCCGGAGCAGAATCCCTGACCAGGCCTCAGGCCTCAGGCCTCAGGCCTCAGGCCTCAGAACTGAACGTCCGAGCAGGCGTAGAACGCGTTCGCCGTGTCGGCGATCGTCCAGACCGCGAGGATGACGTGGTGCCCGGTCTTGCCCGACGGGAGCGTGCCGGAGTGGGAGAGGGTCGCGGGCGGCTGACCGCTGTAGGGCACGGTCAGGAAGGGCGTGGCCTCGAGGGCCGACCGGGTCAGCGGCTGACTGTCGTTCCAGCCGTTCTTGGTGATGAAGTACTTGAAGTCGGTCGTGGAGTGCCGTGCCGTGAACTGCCAGCGGAAGGTGTAGCTCTGTCCGCCCGTGACCCGGGTCGTCGGCCAGGCTCCGCCCGAAGGGGTCTTCGGGCTGTCCAGCGCGGCGAAGTTGGTGTGGTTGGCGGAGCAGATCTGCCCGTCCGCGGGACCGGCAGCCGGGAAGCCCTTGGGCCCCTCGACGCTCTGCGGTTCGTACTGGATGGCGCCGCAGCCGGTCACGGTGCCGTTGGCGCAGAGTTTCTGCCGGCTTATGGGGAGGTCGGTGTAGCCGTGGCTGCTGGCGCCACCGGTCGAGAGCACAAGGGCCCCGGCCGTGGTGAGGCCCAGCAGGGCCGCGTATGTCTTCTTGCGTCGCATGATGCCGCTCCTCGAGAACGTGGGGGAGTTCATTGAGCACGCGTGCACCGCGGGACCCAGGCATGACAGAGGATCAGACCGGGCAGGTCCGCTGGGAGTTCAGGTCTAGACCAAGCTCAGATTATGAGCGGCACTTGAACATGTCCATACCAATTGCAGGGGAGGGTTCGACGGCATCGGCACGGGCGGGCTGTTTCAGCCCGCCCGGGGGCATCTCCTGGGGCACCCCCAGCGTTAGCTGGGGAGTTTGAGGACGAGCCCGTCTGTGCGATCGGAGGTCTGGGGGCGAAGCCCCAGCGCCGTCGTCCCTTACGCCCCGTCGCTCGCCCGCCCCGTGTAGAACGCCACCGTCAGGTCCTTCACCAGCGCCTTGCGTTCGTAGTCGTCCAGTTCGACGAGGCCGCGGGTGGTCAGCCGGGACACGGTGTCCTCGACCGAGTCGACGACCGAGGTGAGCACCGTGTCCCGGTGCAGCGCGTCGAGCGCCGCGATCCGGCGGCGCTGCATCACGGCTGCCACCTCCGGGGCGTACTCGATCCGGACCGGCTGCACCGAGAACACCTCGATGCCGACGGGTTCGGCGTCCGCCGCCACCTGCCGGGTCAGCGCGTCGGCGACGGCCTCCGTGTCGCGCAGCGTGGGGACGTTCTCGAGGAGGCGCCCGCCACCGGTGCCCGGGAACGGCGCGTCGGCCGGGCGCTGGGACGCCACCCGCGTCAGCGCCGCCTCGACGCAGTCGCGCAGATATTCCTGGTGGTCGTCGACAGCCAGCACAGCGCGCGCTGTGTCCTTCACCCGCCACACGACGAGCACGACGACGCGCAGCGCGACCCCGTTGGCGTCGACCGCGGGCATCGGCTCGCTGCGCCAGTGCCGCAGCCGTACGTCGACACGCCGCCGCAGCAGAAGCGGGTTGACCCAGAGCAGACCGGTGCGCCGGACGGTCCCCCGGTAGCGGCCGAAGAGCGTCAGCGCCCAGGCCCGTCCGACCTGACCGCGCGTCAGCCCGCCGAAGCCGAACATCGCGAGCGCACCGGATCCGGCGAGCGTCGCCCACTGCGCCGCCCCGAGCCCCGACCCCGCGTACCCCGACAGCCCGACCGCCCGCGCCACCAGATCGGGCAGCACGCCCGACCACCACAGCGACGCGACGCCGCCCGCCGCACCCACGACCCCGGCGAGCACGCCGGCGGTCCCGGGCAGCGACCGCCCCGGCCACTCGATGAACTCCGGGTCGTCCGCGGACGCCGGACGAAGCCCTGCCCGCAATCCCGGCCGCGCCGGAACCCGCCCCGCGCCCCGCGCCGCGGCCCGGCGTACGGCACGGGGATACGGCTGCGGCGGAGCGCCGCCCGTCTGCGGACCACCGGTCTTCGCAAAACCGGCCGGCTGCGTCATGCCCGGTCGCGGACCGCCGCCGCCCACGACGGCGGACCCCAGCGGTACGCGCACTCCGCCCGGCCCCACGCCCGCTGCCGCTCCCACGCCCGCGGCCACCCCGGCATCGTCACGGAACAGCATGTGCACGGGGATCTCGGTCGTGGACTCGTTCTGGATGAGCCTCGGCGGCCGGGCCCCGGGCTCCGGAGTCCCCTCGGGCCGGGGGGACTCCGATGTGGTCGTACTCATCCGTGCCTCCGTCGTCAGAAGAGCCGTGGTGATCAGAGCCGTCGCTTGATGAGTGGGCTTCGGCAGGGACCGCGACGGCATGCTCAGTACCGCCGCGTCATGAGAAGCACCGCCACGCGGGTGCAGGCCGCCGCGTCAGGTGCGGGACCGCCGGGCAGGTGCAGGACCGCCGGGCAGGTGCAGGGCCGCCGCGTCATGAGAAGAGCCGTCGCCAGGTCTCGGGTCCCGGGTAGCCGTCGGCGGCCGCGCCGCGCCAGCCCTGGGCCCGCTGGAACGCCTCGACGTTGCGCCGGTCACTCTCGCCCCAACGGGGCCCCGGCCCTTTCGTGTAGTACTTGCCGAACCCCTTCTTCACCAGCTGCCGGCCCAGCTCGGTGACGTACTTGTTGGACTGCCCCGGCCGGAAGTACGCCTTGCCGGGGAACGCCGGCACCTTGCTTCCCGCCCCCGTACCGGTCCCGCCCGTGCCGTTACCGCCCGTACCCGTGCCGCTTCCGCCCTTGCCCGGCGTCCCGCCCGAACCGGCCGCCCTCGGAATGTCCCGGCCCTTCCCGTTGACCAGGTAGTCCCAGGTCCTCGGCCCCGGAATCCCGTCGGCGCCGCTCCCCTTCCACCCCTGCGCCAGCTGGAAGGCCTGGGTCGCCCTGCGGTCCGCCTCGGTCCAGCGCGGACCCGGACCGGAGGTGTAGAAGCGGCCGCCGCCGCGTGCGACGAGCATCTGGCCCAACTTCGTTACGTATTTGTTGTTCGCGCCGGGCCCGAAGTACGAGGCGCCCGGAAAGGGGGTCGCGGCGGACCCGCCGGAGCCGCCGCCCGTCTCCGTCTTCAGACCCTTGTAGCGATAGGGCACATAGCTTCCCGAATGGCTCCAATAGGCGTAAGGGGTCGACTTCCTCCGGGTGTTCGGGCGGACCTGCTCGTACGCGATGTATTGCGTGTGCGTGTAGTCCGTCCAGCCGCCGAAAACGGTGACGTGTGACCCCTTCACCGGGTCGGCGGGATTGTGGAAGAGAAGGATGTCGCCGGGCTGGAGCTGCTCCTTGCCGATACGCACCGCGTATCCGCCGAGGCTGCCCGTCCATTCGTTGGTGCCGAGATTCCAGGCCATCGAGACAAAGCCCGAGCAGTCCTGCCGGTACCCGTCCGCCCAGAACTTCGCCATGCTGTACGGCACCTTCGCGGCGACCCATTGCTTGGCCCTGTTGATGATCTCCGCCCGGGTCGTCGCTGCCGCCGCCGGCTCCCGTTCTTCCTTGGGGCGGTTGCCCCCGTAAAGCGGCGCCCTGCTGCCCTGCGGGGTGTCGGGCTCGTCGGAAGCCGGGGCGCCGGGCCGCTCCGGGCGCAGGTCGGCGGCGACGGCCGCGACCGGCTGACTCGCGCCGAGCATGGTTCCCGCTGCGGCCGCCAGCACCAGGGCACGCCGTGCGCCATGGGCCGCGGGATGCCCGCCGAGGCGGACCGGCAGGGAATGCGGCGCGACACGCCGCCAGTGAACACAGCCGGGGCAGTCGCAGCCGCTCGCGGGCTCGAATTCCTCGAATACCGGAGCCGCCATGAGATTTCCCTCACACCCCTGAAAGAAATGTCCGCGCATCTGCACGATCGTCAGTTTCTCAACTGTCCGAAGATGTCGCATGTTGACGGTCCGAATGATGGAGCGGGCCACCTCGGGGTAGGCCGGCCGTGCCTTCTTCGGGATTCCATCGGCCCGGCGTGGCCAGGAGCACCCGTCGGCCTCGGGTAGAGTTCTCCGGGTCAGCAGGCGCCGCTAGCTCAGTTGGTTAGAGCAGCTGACTCTTAATCAGCGGGTCCGGGGTTCGAGTCCCTGGCGGCGCACAGACAGAAGGCCCCTCGCGAAAGCGGGGGGCCTTTGCGCTGCCCGCGCGGGGTGACCGTTCCCGTTGTGCCACCCCGTTCCGCCGGGGGCGGAACAGGGTGGCGCAGCACCACGACGGCGGGGCAGTCGCGCACCATCCTGGACAAACGTTCCTGCAGCCCGAACACCGGCACGGCCGGATTAGCCAGAAGTGCTCTTGCGATCATGATGAACGGCGTAGAACCCTGACATGTGAGCTATTGGCTCCTATGAGACAGCAGGTGCGGGGCAGTTGGAGGCTCGACGCCGGTTGCCCGGGGAGGGCGGGGAGAGGGGCCCCGTTCACGAGCCGATGCCGAGGGGGGCATCATGCAACCGGAAGGGCGCTGTTCCGTGTCTCAGGTGACGGTGGCCTGCCACTGATGCGTCCAGGAAGGTCGAGGGGGACCGGAGCGGGCGTTCGGAACAACGAACACGCGGTGACTCGCGTGTGGGGGGATGACTCATGACGTCGACGCCAACGGGCGCCCGGCAGCAGTTCGACCCGTCCCAGACGACTCAGCTGAGGATGGTCTCGCAACGCACGGGTGGCTTCCTCCGGCTCAAGAAAACTCTTCCGAGATACGACTACGAGCACTACAGCCGACTCGCCGGCCCCCTTACTCAACCCGATCCGACCAAGCCGTACAAGGTGCGGTACCGATCTTTGCTCTCGCAGGAGCCGCACCGCATCCGTGCGGCCCTGATGCTGGGCGCGGCTCCGCTGCTCTCCCTGGTCCTGCTCGCCTGGCTGCTGCAGCCCCAGCACTGGACCGAAAGGGACTATCCGGCGTACGACTTCCTGCCGGCCCTCGACGTCGTCATGCTCGTCGCGATCGGCCTGATCGAGTTCTTCCGCGTCATGAACGTCGTGTCGAACGCGCACGCGACCCTCGTCGCCCGCGATCCGATTCCGGTGGTGCCCGAGACCGGCACCCGCGTCGCCTTCCTCACCTCGTTCGTGCCCGGCAAGGAGCCGCTCGAGATGGTGACGAAGACGCTGGAGGCCGCGGTCAAGCTGCGCCACCGCGGACTGCTGCACATCTGGCTCCTCGACGAGGGCGACGACCCGGAGGTGAAGGCCGTCTGCGAGCGTCTGGGCGTGCACCACTTCTCCCGCAAGGGCATAGCCAAGTGGAACCAGGCGAAGGGCCCGCACCGCGCCAAGACCAAGCACGGCAACTACAACGCCTGGCTCGACGCCCACGGCGACGACTACGACTACTTCGCCTCCGTCGACACCGACCACGTGCCGCTGCCGAACTACCTGGAGCGGATGCTCGGCTTCTTCCGCGACCCGGACGTCGGCTTCGTCATCGGCCCGCAGGTGTACGGCAACTACGACAACTTCGTCACCAAGGCCGCCGAGTCGCAGCAGTTCCTCTTCCACGCGCTGATCCAGCGCGCCGGCAACCGCTACGGCTCGCCGATGTTCGTCGGCACCTCCAACGCCGTACGGATCAAGGCGCTCAAGCAGATCGGCGGTCTGTACGACTCGATCACCGAGGACATGGCGACGGGCTTCGAGATCCACCGCCACAAGAACCCGGCCACGGGCAAGAAGTGGAGGTCGGTCTACACCCCGGACGTGCTCGCGGTCGGTGAGGGTCCCAGCGCCTGGACGGACTTCTTCACCCAGCAGATGCGCTGGTCGCGAGGGACGTACGAGACGATCCTCAAACAGTACTGGAAGGGCTGGTTCTCGCTGCCGCCGAGCAAGCTCTTCAACTACACCATGATGATCATCTTCTACCCGATGTCGGCCCTCAACTGGATCCTCGCCGCGCTGAGTTGCGCGCTGTTCCTCGGCCTGGGCGCCTCCGGTGTGAACATCGACCCGACGATCTGGCTGATGCTCTACGGCAACGCCTCCGCTCTGCAGATCGGTCTCTACGTCTGGAACCGCCGCCACAACGTCTCGCCGCACGAGCCGGAGGGCTCCGGCGGTGTGGCCGGCATGGTCATGTCCGCCCTGTCGGCGCCGCTCTACGCGAAGGCGCTGATCGATGCCGTACTGCGCCGCAAGAGCAAGTTCGTGGTCACCCCCAAGGGCGACTCGGCGAGCCCGGACCGGTGGTTCGGGACCTTCCGGTACCACTGGTACTTCATCCTGATCTTCGGCGCCTCGATGGCCGCCGGCTTCTACTACGGCAACTCGCACCCCGCGATGATCATCTGGGCGTCGTTCGCGATGCTGATCACCGCCACGCCGATCTTCGCCTGGCGCTGGCAGATGCGCCAGGAGAAGAAGAAGCGGGCCACGGCACCAGAGCCGGGTGCCGCCGAGTCCCCCGAAGCCCTGGCACCGGGCGCCGCGGCCCCGCACGGTCCGCATGCGCCGCAGCAGAAGCCGAGCTGGGCCGCCGCCGACCGGGCGCCCGGCCCCGACCGTCAGGCCGCCGGCCCGGACCAGCCGGAGGCCCCGGACCAGACCATGCAGATCGCCCTTGGGGGACGTAAGAAGTGAAAGACCATTCCAGCCGCCGCCGTGCCCGCCGCATCGCGATAGGCACGGCGGTGGTTCTTGCTCTGGCCGGCATGAACGGACCGGCTCTCTACCGGTTCGGGTCGGAGGAGTACCACCAGTACAAGATCAACAGACCTGAGTACAAAGCCGAGAACGGCCACTGGGAGATCGTCGATTTCCCGGAGGAGTACCGGCAGAACACTATTCACGCGGCGCTGCTGCACACCGGCAAGGTCCTTCTGGTCGCCGGTTCCGGGAACAACCAGAAGAACTTCGACGCGAAGAAGTTCGACACCCGGCTCTGGGACCCGGTGAAGAAGACCATCAAGAAGATCCCCACCCCCACCGACCTGTTCTGTACCGGCCACACCCAGCTCGCCAACGGCAATCTGCTGATCGCGGGCGGCACCAAGCGGTACGAGAAGCTGGAGGGCGATGTCACCAAGGCCGGCGGCCTGATGATCGTCCACAACGAGAACCCCGACAAGCCGATCACGCTGCCGGCGGGCACCAGGTTCACCGGCAAGAAGAACGGCAAGACGTTCGTCTCCAAGGACCCGATCCTCGTCCCGCGGGCCAAGAAGGTCTTCGACAAGAAGACCGGCAAGTTCCTGCGCAACGACCCGGGCCTCGGCCGTATCTATGTCGAGGCGCAGAAGAGCGGCCGCAAGTACGAGACGGGCACCCAGGACAACTACCGCGTGCAGGGCCTGACCGGCGCCGACGCCCGCAACACCTACGGCATCGCACAGAAACTCGCCCTGGACAAGAAGGACTTCCAGGGAATCAAGGACGCCTACGAATTCGACCCGGTCGCCGAGAAGTACATCAAGGTCGACCCGATGAACGAGGCGCGCTGGTATCCGACGCTGACCACGCTGAGCGACGGCAAGATCCTCAGCCTCTCCGGCCTGGACGAGATCGGTCAGCTGGTGCCGGGCAAGAACGAGATCTACGACCCGAAGACGAAGAAGTGGACGTACACCAAGGACGTCCGGCAGTTCCCGACGTATCCGGCGATCTCGCTGATGCAGAACGGAAAGCTCTTCTACTCGGGAGCGAACGCCGGCTACGGCCCGGACGACGTCGGCCGTGACCCCGGCATCTGGGACCTGAAGACGAACAAGTTCAGCAAGGTCCCTGGCATGAGCGACAAGAAGCTGCTGGAGACCGCCGGCACGGTGCTGCTGCCGCCCGCACAGGACGAGAAGTACATGGTGATCGGCGGCGGCGGGGTCGGCGAGTCCAAGAAGTCCAGCAAGAAGACGCGCATCATCGACCTGCTGGCCGACGAGCCGAAGTTCGTGGACGGTCCCGAGCTGGAGAAGGGCACCCGCTACCCGCAGTCCTCGATCCTGCCCGACGACACCGTGCTCGTCTCCGGCGGTTCCGAGGACTACCGCGGGCGCGGCGACTCCAACATCCTCCAGGCACGGATCTACGACGCGAAGGCCAACAGCCTCCGGCGGGTCGCCGACCCGCTGGTCGGCCGCAACTACCACTCCGGCTCGCTGCTGCTGCCCGACGGCCGCGTGATGTTCTTCGGCTCGGACTCGCTCTACGCCGACAAGGCCAACACCAAGCCGGGCACCTTCGAGCAGCGCATCGAGATCTACACGCCGCCGTATCTCTACCAGGGCTCGCAGCCGACGCTGGGCGGCGGCCCGAAGACCGTCAAGCGCGGCGAGTCGGCGACCTTCACCACGAAGCACTCGGCGTCCATCAAGACGGCACGGCTGATCCGGCCGAGCGCCTCCACACACGTCACCGACGTCGACCAGCGCTCCATCGCGCTGGATCTGAAGAAGACGTCGGAGGGCGTGACGGTCACCATTCCGAAGAACCGCAATCTCGTCGAATCCGGGTGGTACATGCTGTTCGTGACGGACGACCAGGGGACGCCGAGCAAGGCGCAGTGGGTCAGGGTGCCGTAGCGCCGTTGTAGTTGGCCGAGCAGATCCCCGCGCCCCTCTTGGGGCGCGGGGACTGTCGCTATTCGGAGGCCTCGGCCAGCTTCAGTGCGTAGTCAGCCCACCATTGCCCCGCCTTCGGGCCGCCCTTGCAGGTGCCGTCGGACTCGCCGGGACGCTTGACCCACAGATACGCGTCGACAAGGTCGTCGCCCGTCTTGGTCGTGGGTGCCTCGCCGAGCGCGCGGCCCGGCGGGTTGCACCAGCGCTCGTCCGCTGCGCCCTCCGTGTACGGGCCGTTGCCGTTGCGGCTGGTGTCGATCACGAACGGCTTGTTGCCGACCTTCGCGGACAGCTCCTTGCCGTACGCGATGCTGTCCTGGGTCGTGTAGAAGTTGGAGACGTTCACCGAGAAGCCGTCGGCCTGCCCGACGCCCGCCCACGTCAACGGCTCGAAGATCTGGTCCGGCTTGCCCCAGCCCGCGTTGCCCGCGTCCAGGTACACCTTGGTGTTCTTGAGCGCCTTGAGCTTCTCGATGGCGCCCTTGAGGAGGTCGTAGCGCTCCTCGTGGAACTCGTCGGGTGTGCAGCCGTCGACCAGGTGCAGCACCGCGTCCGGCTCCAGGATCACCGTGGTGCTGCGGTCGCCGATGCCCTTGGCGACCCCGTCGATCCAGGCGCGGTACGCGTTGCCGTCGGCGGCGCCGCCCCCCGAGTAGTTGCCGCAGTCGCGGTGCGGAATGTTGTAGAGGACGAGGATCGCGTCCCGGTCGGCCTTCTCGGCGGCCTCGGTGAAACCGCGCGCCTCCTGCTCAGGGTTCTCCGGGCCGATCCACTCACCGGTGGGCTGCTCCGCTATTTTGCGGATCTGATCGGCCTCATCTTCCTTGCCGGCCTTCGCATATGTCGCCACCTGCTTGGCGGCATTGCCGTTCGGATTGACCCAGTACGGATCCTCGCTTTTCGGCTGCTGCGCGATCGGCGACTTCGCCGGTTCCTTGTTCGGCTCCTCGTCACCGGAGGAGAAGCACCCCGCCAGCAGCAGTGCCGCCCCCGCCACCGCCGCCGACGCCTTCACCCCCCTGACCCTGAGCCGCGTTCCGCGGGCGTCCGGCGAACTCCCAGAAGTCCCCCGGAAAATGCCTGCATTGCGGTACATCCACTCCCCCTTGGGTGCACAGTCTGGCTTTCAATCCTGACATAGGTGGTCCACCCCCCACGAGATCACTCCGGCATCGTCGGAGAGCTGTTACGGGTTCACGGCCGCTGGTACCGCGCCTGGGCGGGGTACCCGCATGTGCCGGTGTGACGTAGGCGCGGTTGACAGTGTCCCTGCGCGACTGGGACTCTCCGGGACGACAAGTCCATACATCGAGGCGACGGTTGACAGGAACCCGGTGCGACTCCGGGACGGTCCCGCCACTGTGACCGCGCGCATCCCGCGCGCGGAAGTCAGGAACTGACCCGTCGTCCTCCTGCCATGGGGCGTGGAAACCCCAGAAGGAGGCCCACCGGTATGTCCCTGCACACCGCACCGACCACCGACACCACCGCGGTCACGTCCGCGGCGACGAGCACCCGCGACTGGCTCATCGCATCCGCCGCGGCAATCGTCGCCCTGATCGCGCTCTACGCGGTCTTCATGGACCACGGCACCGTGATCGCGGCGACCGGCGACTATCTGCACGAGTTCGCGCACGACGGCCGGCACCTCTTCGGCGCTCCCTGCCACTGATCGGCCGTACGCACCATGTCCACTCCTGTACTTCCCCTGCTCGGGCGCGGGCTGGCGGCAGGAGGGGCGGCGGGCCTTGCGGCCGGCCTCTTCTCCCTGCTGGCAGCCGAACCCCTGATGGACCGCGCGATCCGCGCCGAAGAGGCACGCTCGGCTCACTCGCATGACGGCGCCACCGCAGTGCAGCACCACGAGGAGCTCTTCTCGCGCTCCACGCAGCACGCGGGCCTCGTCGTCACCGCGGTCATCGCCGGGCTCGCGCTCGGCGTCCTCTTCGCCATCGCCTACGCCTTGGTGCACCGCCGCACTCCGCAGGCTGAGCCGTGGCGGCGCGCACTGGTCTTCTCCGCGGCCGCCTTCCTGGCGGTGTCGCTGCTGCCCGGCCTGCGCTACCCGGCGAACCCGCCGGGCGTCGGAGACTCCGGCACGGTCGGCGACCGCCAGGCGCTGTGGCTGGCGTCGATCGTGGTCAGTGTGCTCGGCATGCTGCTGGCCTGGCAGGTGTCGGTACGGCTGTCCGGCCGCCCGGCGCCGGTCCGCCACACAGCGGTCGTGCTCACCGTGATCGCCGTCCTCGCGGCGACGTTCGCCCTCCCGGGCAACCCGGACGACGTCCCCGTCGACGCGACACTCCTGTGGAACTTCCGCGTACTGTCCCTGGCGTCGCACGCGGTGCTGTGGGGCGTGTTCGGGGCGGTGTTCGGAGCACTGGGGCTGCGAGCGGCGGCTCATACCGCTACTGCGGCTGGCGGTCGCCCCGATACCGCTGTGGTCACTCCGTCGGGTTGACCGACGCACAACGGCTGTCCGCGTACCTCAAGGCCCACGGCCGGTCAGGTACGCGGACACCACCACGTTCGCCGTATACGTACGCCGAGCCTCATCGAACGTACCCCCACACGTGATGAGCCGAAGCTCCGCCCGCCCGGCCTCATGCACGCCGTACGCCTGCCGCGCATCGAACCGTTCACGCGTGAGGACCTGCACATCGTCCACCGTGAACTCGGCGACCGTCCCGTCGTCCCGGCTCACCCGGACCTTGTCCCCCGGCCGCAGCGCACTGAGGTCGAAGAAGACCGCGGGCCGCGACTCGGTGTCGACGTGGCCGACGAACACCGCGGCACCGGCCGCTCCGGGCTGCGTACCGTTCGCGTACCAGGCCACGGCCCCGGCCTGTTCGTAGGACGGCGCCTCGACCGCCCCGTCCGGGCCGACCCCACGGGCCACCACCGGCGCCTGCACCCGTATCGCCGGCACATCGACGCGCACCGGCTTCGCAGCAGGCAGCGGCCCCAGTGCCTTCGGGAGTTCGACACCGAGCGGCCGCCCGACCGCCGCCGCGTCACCCGTGGTCGGCGCCGACAGGCCGCTGGGCACGTCGGTGATCTCACGGCCCCACAGCCACAGTCCCAGCAGGAGCACCACCCAGGCGACTCCCGTGAACAGGCGGCCGGTGCCGGAGGAAGAACGCTCTTCGCCCGACATGGCGTCCCCGCCCTAGTCCGAGCGGCGGCGCCGGACGCTGCGGACCGCCACGACAACCGCCGCGACGGCGGCGAGCACCAGGCCGACCACCGCCTGCACCTTTCCGGGCCCAGCGGCTTCCTCGGTGTCCGTTTGGGCGGCCGCGAGCTGGGCCGCGGCACCGCCGCCGCCGGCGTGGACCGGCGCGGTCGGAGACGGCGGGGCGCTGGGGGCCTTCGTCGCCGCGGAGCGCTCCGCCACCGTGACAGAGCCCTTGGCCTTGTCGTCGCGTCCGTCGCAGGCGATCGTGATCTCGTACGTACCGGCGGTCACCGTCGACCTGATCGTGGTCTCGCCGTAGAGCAGGGTGCCGTCGCCGCTCGCGACGCCTTCCCGCACGGTCAGCTCGGTGTCCGCGACGAACACGGCCGAGCGGGCGACGGCCGTCTTGCCCGTGCAGCCCCGCGCCTGCAGCTCGATGTCACTTCCGGGCACCGGGCCCGCCGGGCTCACGGAGACACCCGCGGCCGAGTCGTCTGCGTGTGCCGGATGCGCCGTCCCGGCCGCTATCGGCATCGCAGCGGCAGCGACCACCGCCCCGGTACAGAGAGTGAGTCGCAGTGAGCCCATGGTGAACCTCCTGTAACAGAAGGTTCCCCTGTGCGCGCCCGCGGCGCATCCGCAGCGGGTACACGACTGCGCCGAACGAGGGGTTACGGGACGGCATCGTCCGGGGCCCGCCGCGCGTAAGCCCCGCTCACAGAACAGCGCTGCCGGACCGGCGCGACGACGCGTTCGCGCAGGGCCGACCGTCGCTCCAGCACGGTTAGGATCGTGCGAGTCGCGTCACCTCTAGAGCCCCACGTACGGCAGGAGAATGGCCCCATGGCAGAGCGCAAGCCGATCGAGTCCTGGCTGACCGACATGGATGGGGTACTGATCCACGAAGGGATACCGATCCCCGGCGCCGACGAGTTCCTCAAGCGGCTGAAGGAGTCGGGGAAACCTTTCCTCGTTCTGACCAACAACTCGATCTACACCCCCCGCGACCTGCACGCACGCCTCACCCGCATGGGCCTCGACGTGCCGGTGGAGAACATCTGGACCTCGGCCCTGGCGACGGCGCAGTTCCTCGACGACCAGCGGCCGGGCGGTACCGCCTACGTCATCGGTGAGGCCGGACTGACGACCGCCCTGCACGACATCGGCTATGTGCTGACGGACACCGAGCCCGACTTCGTGATCCTGGGCGAGACCCGGACGTACTCGTTCGAGGCGATGACCAAGGCCGTCCGGCTGATCAACAACGGCGCGCGATTCATCGCCACCAACCCCGACGAGACGGGGCCCTCGGCCGAGGGCGCGCTTCCCGCCACGGGGGCTGTCGCGGCGCTGATCACCGCGGCGACCGGCAAGAAGCCGTACTTCGTCGGCAAGCCGAACCCCCTGATGATGCGCGCGGGGCTCAACGCGATCGGGGCCCACTCGGAGACCTCGGCCATGATCGGCGACCGGATGGACACGGATGTGCTGGCGGGTCTCGAGGCCGGCATGCGGACCTTCCTCGTGATGACCGGGGTGACCCGGCCGGACGAGGTGGACCGTTATCCGTACCGGCCCTCGGAGGCCGTGGACTCGATCGCGGATCTGATCGACCTCGTGTGATCGCGGCGCGCGGCGAGTCCGCGGCGGCGAAGAAGGCCCTCCCCCCGGCCCTCCCGTATCGCGGGAGGGCCTTCTCGCTGGCCGGGCGTGCGTGCGTGCGGGTCACACGAGCACGGGAGGTCCGGCCGTGGTTCAGCGCCTGCCCATGTGGTTCAGCGCCTGCCCATCCGGATGTGGCGGACGGTGAGCACGAGTGCGGCACCGCCGACGAGGAGGGCGCCCGCGGTGAGGCCGAGGCCGATCAGGGTGTGCTGACGCCGTCCCGTCCCGGCCAGCTCGTCGTCCTTGCCCTTCTCCTTCTGCTCTCGGGCGGGGGGCGATGCGTCCGGGGTGGCCGTGCCGGGACTGGGTTCGGGGCCGGTGCTGAGGCTGGGGCTCGGGCTGGGTGTGTCGGTGGGGGCAGGGGCGATGGTGAACGGATAGTCGTTGGACTCGCCCACCCAGTCGCCGTCGTCGTCCCGGCGCTGGACGACCGCGGCGTTGGCGACGACGCTGCCGGGCTGGGCGTCCTCGGTGAAGGACAGGCGGACCCTGACGGTGACGGTCGCGCCGGGGGCGACGGTGAATCCGCCGAAGTCCTCGCCGAATACGCCGACGTTCTCGTCCTGGTCGGTACGTTCGAAGGTGACGGGCCGCAGCCGCGTACTGTCCTCGAACTCCAGCCGTACCTGCTGGGGCTGGAGCGACCGCCGCTCGTCGACGAGGACGACCACGGGGTGGATGTTGCCGCAGGCCTCGCCTGTGGTGTTGGTGAGGTCGATCAGCCATTCCTGACGGCCGCCGCCCGCCTGATAGGTGGCGGGCCCGCCGTGGACACGGGTACCGATCGGGAAGTCGCCGCTGGTCGCCGTGGCGCAGGTGGGCTGCAGGGCAGAGGAGGAGTCGGCGGGGGCGGCCATCGGCGGGGCAGCCATCGCTCGGGCCGCGGCCGCGGGAGCGCCCAACGCGGGCGCGGCCGTCGCGGGAGCGGCGGAGGTAGGGGCGGCGGAGGTGGGCGCGGCGGAGGTGGGCGCGGCGGAGGTGGGCGCGGCGGAGGTGGGCGCGATGGCGGGCGTGAACATGACCACGGTCGCGGCGATGGCAGCGGTGGCGGCACTGCGGCCGAACGCGAGGGACGTGCACAGTCGCATGGAGGGCCTTTGCTGATCGCGGGACGAGCAACGGCTGGAGTCCTGCCATTCGACCGCGGCCCGTGCACCGACACAGCCCACCAGGGCCGATCGGCCGCCAAAGTCCGCCCGATCAGCCGGAAACCAGACAAAAGCGATATCCCCCAGACACCAGAGTGGGGCGACGCGCCGCGCCCGCTGTGGGCAGTCGTTCCGCTGGGGCGATGGGGGTCCCTCCCATGCCCTTAAGGCAATGGGGGAGGGTGGGCACAGCACCACGACGGCGAGCCACTGCGGCAACTTCCCCGGCGTGAGCGGCAGTGGCCGCCAGGTGTGGTGCCTGGGCGCCGCCACCCCCGGGCGCCGGCGCACGGCCGCCCAAGGTACCGGCCACAGCCACCCCGGCCCCCAGTGCTTTAGTGGAGGACATGAATCGCACCACCTCCCCCCTCCGCGTCGGCCTCATCGGCTACGGTCTCGCGGGCTCCGTCTTCCACGCCCCGCTGATCGCCGCCACCGAGGGCCTCGCCCTCGACACGGTCGTCACCTCCAACCCGGACCGGCAGAAGCAGGCCGCGGCCGCCTTCCCCGAGGCACGCCTCGCGGACACGGCCGACGAGCTGTGGGCCCGCGCCGGCGAGCTCGATCTGATCGTGATCGCCTCGCCGAACAAGACGCACGTCCCCCTCGCGACTGCCGCTCTCGAGGCGGGCCTGCCGGTAGTCGTGGACAAGCCGGTCGCCGGTACGGCGGCCGAGGCGCGCGAGCTCGCCGCGCTCGCCGAGGGCCGCGGTCTGCTGCTGTCCGTCTTCCAGAACCGTCGCTGGGACAACGACTTCCGTACGCTCCAGCAGCTCCTGACCGACGGCGAACTCGGCGACGTATGGCGCTTCGAGTCCCGCTTCGAGCGGTGGCGGCCGCACCCCAAGGGCGGCTGGCGCGAGTCCGGTGACCCCGAAGAGATCGGAGGTCTGCTGTACGACCTGGGCAGCCATGTCGTCGACCAGGCCCTGGTGCTCTTCGGCCCTGCGGTGCAGGTCTACGCCGAGTCGGACGTGCGGCGGCCGGGCGCGGAGACCGACGACGACACGTTCATCGCGATCACGCACGCGAACGGCGTGCGGTCGCACCTGTACGTGTCCGCCACCGCGGCCCAGCTCGGCCCCCGCTTCCGGGTCCTGGGCTCCTCGGCCGGCTACGTCAAGTACGGGCTCGACCCCCAGGAGGCCGCCCTGCGCGAGGGCAAGCGCCCCGCAACGGAGGCCGAGTGGGGCGCCGAACCCCAGTCGCTATGGGGCCGCATCGGCTCCGGCGAGTCCCCGCTGACCGGCGGCGGCCGCCCCGTACCGACGCTGAACGGGGACTACCCGGCGTACTACGCGGCAGTGGCCGCCGCCCTGCGCGGCGAGGGCCCCAATCCGGTGACCGCGCACGAGGCCGCCGCGGCCCTCGACCTCCTGGAGGCGGCGCGCCGCTCGGCCCGCGACGGTGTGGCGGTGACCCTGTGACCAACGCGAGCAATCCGGGCAATCCGGGCAATTCCAGTAAGAGCAACGGCGTCCCGGACATCGCCGAGCTGGAGGACCAGGAACGCCGTCTGGTGCTGAAGCAGTTCACCCACGACGACGCGTGGGCCCTCGGCTCGCTCCTGGTGGAACTGGCCCGCTCCAGGAACGCGCCGGTCGCGATCGACATCCGCCGCGGCGGCCAGCAGCTCTTCCACGCCGCGCTGCCGGGCTCGACCCCCGACAACGACGCCTGGATCGACCGCAAGCGCCGCGTCGTGGAGCGCTACGGCTGCTCCTCCTACCTGGTCGGCTCCCGCTTCCGCGCCAAGGGCACGACCTTCGAGGACTCCTCCCGCCTCGACCCCGACGTGTACGCGGCCCACGGCGGCGCCTTCCCGATCATCGTCGAAGGCGCAGGGGTAATCGGCACGGTGGTGGTCTCAGGCCTGCCGCAGATCGAGGACCACGCGATGGTGGTGGAGGCGCTGGAACGGTTCCTGGCCTGACCGGGTGGGGACGCCTGCGGGAACGCGGTGCTGGGAGCGCCCCGGCATCAAGAAGTGCCCGCAGCCGTCCCGGCGTCGGCGGCGCCGCCCTGCTGCTCCCGCGGGAACTCGTTCGTGGCCAGCTTGATGCCGACGGGCGTGTCGGTGAGATCGATCTCGTCACCGAAGTCGAACGTCAGGTCGGCACGGTACCTACCGTCCTTGGGCCGCGTGTGGACATGGCACTCGCCGGTGTACGGGTCGGCGATCACGTACACCGGCACGCCGGCGGCGGCGTACGTCTCGAGCTTCGGGCCGTAGTCGTTGGCCGCGGTGTCCTTGGAGATCACCTCGGCCACGAACTCGACGTCCTGGTAGCGCCAGCGGCCCTTCGCATCCTTGCGGGCACCCTCCTTGAACGCGGCGACGTCGGACGCGAAGCCGTTGAGGTGGCCGGGGAAGTCGATACGGACGTCGGAGGCTGTGCGCTGCCGGGGGTAGCGGGTCCGCAGCTGCTCGACGATGTCCAGGATGATCTCCCAGTGTGTCTGGCGTTGCGGCGACATGTAGATGACCCCCTGGACGATCTCAACCTTGAATCCCTCGGGGGTCGGCTCAAGCCACTCGAACATCATGTCGAGAGTGCGCTCGTCGCTCTGCTCGGCCATCGTGGTCCTGTCGTCGAGAACCGTCACTGTGCCGCTCCTCCCCGCTGCCGCGGGGTCGCGGCCAGCCGCACAGAACAACGATACGCTCAGCACACCGGTTACGCCGGAGGTCGGCCATCCGTTCCCCTTGCCGCCAGCGCCGATGCGCCTACGCGTCCTTGAACTCCTGCCGCTGCCGCCCCAGCCCCTCGATCTCCAGCTCCACCACATCCCCCGCCCGAAGGAACGGCTTCGGCTCGGGCATCCCGAGCGCCACCCCCGCCGGCGTACCCGTGTTGATGACGTCACCCGGGTACAGCGTCATGAACTGGCTGACGTACCGGACGACTTCGGCGACCGGGAAGATCTGGTCGGACGTGTTCCCGTCCTGCTTCAGCTCACCGTTCACCCAGAGCCGCAGACCGAGCGCCTGCGGATCCGGCACCTCGTCCGCGGTCACCAGCCAGGGACCCAGCGGATTGAACGTCTCGCAGTTCTTGCCCTTGTCCCAGGTGCCGCCGCGCTCGATCTGGAACTCGCGCTCGGACACGTCGTGCGCCACCGCGTACCCCGCGACGTGCGCGAGGGCCTCCTCGTCCGACTCCAGATAGCGGGCGGTTCGCCCGATGACGACCGCCAGTTCGACCTCCCAGTCGGTCTTCACCGAGCCGCGCGGCACCAGCACGGTGTCGTACGGCCCGACGACCGTGTCGGCAGCCTTGAAGAAGACGACCGGCTCGGCGGGCGGCTCGGCACCGGTCTCGGCCGCGTGGTCGTGGTAGTTCAGCCCGATGCACACGATCTTGCCGAGGCGCCCGAGGGGCGGCCCGACCCTCAGTCCCGCGGCGTCGAGCACGGGCAGCTCGCCGGACTCGGCCGCGGACCGGACACGGCCGAGCGCTGTCTCGTCGGCCAGCAGTTCACCGTCGATGTCCTTGACGATCCCCGACAGATCCCGCAGGGTCCCGTCGGCATCGAGCAGAGCGGGGCGCTCCGCCCCCGCCGTACCGACACGCAGCAGCTTCATGCTCGTCCATCTCCCTTGAATTGCGGCCAGCTCGGCCAACGGACGGTGCCGCGCACAGTGAATCGCGCGCCTGCAGCCATCGGAGGACTGGTTGATCCTCCAATCTCCGCGTGCAGTCCGCAATACCCGGTTCACGTACTGGACCGCAACGCCTTCCCCGCGGCCCCGCCCGCTGCCCCATTCGCCGTCCCCGGCATGTCCCGGTACAGAACGGCCCGCTCGACCGCACTCCAGGTCGTGCTGGTCACCACGTACAACGCGGCCGCCAACGGCACCACCGCCACGGTGAACAGGGTCAGGAACGACATCAGCGGCATGACCTTGGTCATCGCGCCCATACCCGGGATCTGCTGTCCCGCCTGCTGCCCGTCACCCCCGGCGGCCGGCATCGGCGCACCCGCCACCGCCATCTGCCGCTTGTTCCGCCGGTAGTTGAACGTGGCCACCGCCGCGACGATCACGAAGAGCCCGACGTACACCAGGCCTTGCCCACCGAACATCCCGCCGTGCCCCAGCGCGTCCGCCCACCGGTCCCCGAGGGGTGCGGCGAGGAGCGCGTGGCCGAGCAGTGCGTTCGGTTCGCCGCCGATCGTCCGGTTGGAGAACAGGTGGTAGAGGAGGAAGAAGGCGGGCAGTTGGAACAGGCTCGGCAGACAGCCGGAGAGCGGCGACACCTTCTCCGCGGTATGCAGCTCGATGATCGCCTTCTGGAGCTTCTCGGGGTTCTTTCCGTGCTTCTTGCGGAGTTCGGCGATGCGCGGCTGGAGTTCGGCGCGCGCTCGCTGCCCGCGCGCGGCGGCCCGCGACAGGGGGTGGACGAGGAGTCGTACGAACGCCGTGAACAGGACGATCGCGGCGGCGGCCGCCGAGCCGTGGAACAGCGGATGGAGCAGGTCGGCGAGATGTTCGACGAGATCGGCGAAGACCGAGAAAACGGACATGCGGGAGCCCTCCGAGGGTCTCATCGTGCTGGGAACGGCCGGTACGGCCAGGGAGCCGGTACGGCCGGAAGGATGAGATGCCGGCATGACGACCACGTTTGCGATGCGAAGGTGTGCCCGAAGCGCCCCGAAAGCCCCGCCCCGATGGAGCTGTTGGAGCTGTACGGGTGCGGGGGCGGGTGCGGGTACAGGTCCCGCGGGTGCAGATCCCGCGAAGGCAGATCCCGCGGGTGCAGATCCCGCGAGTGCAGATCCCGCGAATGCAGGTCCCTTACGCGTACGCGGCCGTCAGAAGGGAACGGCCAGGTGCCCTGGGGCGAGGGCGCCCCGATGCGTCGGGGTCCCGCTGCGGCAGGAATGCCGTGCGGTGCTCACGGTCGCGGATGGCCGTCCGTACCCGATGGGGCGGCACGGCGGGCGCGCAGCGCGAGGCGATGAGGGAGCACGCGGCGAAGGCGGAGCCGGCCGCGGCGGTGGCGGCGAGCGCGACGGCGGCCGTGAGGCTGCCGGTGTCGGCCAGCACCGTCTCGACGAGGAGGAAGAGCAGCAGGGCGGCCGGACGAAGAGTCGACCAACTTCCGATCATGTGCGGTGCTCCTCCTCTCCCTCTCACCGTGCGTGTGCCGTACACGAGCATGCACACGCTTTCCCGCCGTTATACCGGATCCATCCCTGGTCCGGATCCATCCCTAGTACAGGATCCGTCCGGAGTCGGAGCCGTCCCAACCGGCTCACCGCGGCCGCATGGCCTGCAGTTTTCCCCACACCACAAGCCGGTATTTGGACGTGTACTCGGGAGTGCAGGTGGTGAGCGTGAGGTAGTAGCCGGGTTCGCGGTATCCGTACCCGCTCCTGACCTGGCTGCGCGGCACGCTCGCGATCACGCTGCCGTCGCGGGGCGAGGTCTGCGGCAGGGTCTTGTCGACGACGTACGTGTAGACGGCCGTCTTCGTCTCGACGCGCATTTCGTCGCCGCGCTCGAGTCGGTTGATGTAGCGGAACGGCTCGCCGTGCGTGTTGCGGTGCCCGGCGAGGGCGAAGTTCCCGGCGCGGCCGGGCTGGGCGGTGCCGGGGTAGTGGCCCGCGTACCCCTTGTTGAGGACGCCCGCCTTGCTGATCCCCTCGGCCACGGGGACGCGGAGGCCGAGGCGGGGAATGGCGAGGACGGCGTAGGCCTGGTCCCAGCGGGGTGCTGTCGAGCGGCGCGTACTCGTACCGGCACCGGCACCTGCGGACTGCGAGGGCTGCCCCGCGCCGGCGGACGCGCCGTCGTCTTCCTGCTCGCCCTCCTGCTCACCGTCGCCGACCGGTGGCTCCGCGCCGCCGTCCTCACCACCCTGCGTACCGCCGCTCCCCCAGTCCCGCTCCAGGGCCTGCACCGTGCGGTCCGCGGCCTTCTGCGCCTGCCGGTTGGTCCACCACAGTTGATGTACGACGAGGAGGAGCAGGACGAGCCCGACGGTGACGGCGACTTCGGCACCGGTCCAGAGCGCCCGGACGGCCGCCGCACGCCGACGGACCTGCCCCTGCACCACCACCGGAACCCGCGCCCGCCACCGCACCCGCACGGCCTCTCCCTCCGCCGGCCCGCACGATAAGGGCTGGGCCTTCAAGTGACCAGTGCCACGTAGGGAAGGGCTGGGAAGACGTCGGACCGCGGGTGACCACGTATGAGGCAGCGTATTGATCACGCACCACCGCCCACACTGACGCACACATGCCTCTTCACGGCCACCTGACGGCAGTACCGTGTCCCCCATGCGCCCCGACATGCCTGCCGACCTTGTCGACCACATCGCCGAAGCCGAGCGCATGGAGCGCACGGCCGGGCTCTACCCCGAGGACGCGGAGCACCTGCTGCTGCAGGCCGCGGCCCACCTCGAGCTGGCCGAGGACCGAGAACGAGCCACGACGCTCTACGACCGCCTGCTCTCGTCGTCCTCCCCCACCGCCCTGGAGAACCCCCAGTTGGTGAAGGCCCTGAAGGCCGCGAACCTCTGGGAGTACGGCCATGAGGCGGAGGCCAGGGCGATCATCGACGGCGTACGGGCCGCGGCCCCGAAGGACGCCGCGCCGTGGGTGATCGTGGCCGAGGCGCTCGAGGCGCACGACGAGCTCGAGGCGGCCCAGGAAACGTTCACTCAGGCGGTCGCCCTGCTGCTGGCCGACAAGCCGGACCCACCACAGGCCGCCCACCCGGTCCTGTTCGGCCGCCACCGGGTCCGCCGTATGCTCGGCGCCCCGCACGACGAGTGGGACACGCTGGCCGACAGCCTGCACACCTCGTCTTCCGGGGGGCAGTCCCCGGTGTCCCTGGACGAACTCCACGACCCCAAGCGCGTATGGTCCCTGGGCTCGGAGGACCCCGCGGAGCTGCGCGCGGAGATCTCGCGGCTGCGCGCGGAACTGGGCTCGTACCGCGAGGCTCTCTCGCGCCCCTTCCCGGTCGCGGTCCTCCACTGGCCGGCCCCCGAACTCACCGAACTCCTGACGGCCTACCCGGACCTGACCGCGGAGTACCCCTCCCACGAGGAACACCTCGCCACAGTCGAGTCCTCCCTCCGCGAACTCGCCGCCTCCGGCACCCCGAACCTCGGCATCGTCACAGCCACGGTCCCGTCGTACGAGGCCTTCGCCGCCTCGGAGGCGTCGTCCCCGTCGGACGCGTCGCTGCTCCCGCAGTACGCGACGACGCTGGCGGCCAGGGGGCGGGCGGTGGCTTGGCCGCCGCGGCGGGATGAGGGGTGTTGGTGTGGGTCGGGGCGGGTTTATGGGGAGTGCCACGGGATGGACGGGTAACCGGGGTTTTCCGATCCGCGGCGGATGGTCGACGCGCGTACGCACAATCCGTTCAGCGTGGGCGAGCTTCGCGGGTGGAACGGCCATCGGCCTGTTCGGAGTTCAGCTCGCGGCGTTGTCGTTGTTGTGCACCCGTCTCACTGTGCCGCGCTCAGTAGAACTCGCCTGGAATGACAGTGCCCCCTGATAGAACGTTGCCTCCACCAAGCGTTCACGGGAAGCGGGCCCATGCCTCAGATCGCCAGCGACACACCGACGCCGTCGGCCGGGCTGTACGAGGAGCTCATCACCGTTCGCCTTGAGCAGCAGCTGAAGGAGCTGGCCGGAAACGGATGGCGCCCGGTGAGTGGCTCAGTCGGGGACGAATCGGTTCCTCACGTCCTGGCACGGCATGTGGCCGGCACGGTACGGCGCGTGCTGCACGGCATTCCTGCCGAGGAGCGGGTATATGCCGCGAACCACATTCTGGATTCCATCAGCACTCTGGAGGGAGCCAGAGAATGGGTGGACCTGGTGGCCGACGGACCGCGTCAGCTCCTCGCGCTGACCCGCCAAGAGGCCCCTGGTGTCTACGCTGTTCGACCGGCGACGCCGCTCTCCGACACCGCTCTCATCACCAACTCCCCGGAAGATCCGAGCCTCGGCTTCGAGTTGCGGGCCGAGCTCGCCACAGCCGACCGCGTGGACCTGCTCTGTGCCTTTGTGAAGTGGCATGGCCTGCGCATCATCGAGCAGTCCCTCAAGGCGGCGCATGAGCGAGGGGTACCGATTCGAGTCATCACGACGACGTACATCGGGGCGACCGAGCGGCGCGCGCTCGACCGGCTCGTGAACGAGTTCAACGCCGAAGTGAAAGTGAACTACGAGACGCGGTCGACTCGACTCCACGCCAAAGCGTGGCTGTTCCGGCGAGACAGCGAATACGACACGGCATACGTCGGTAGCTCCAATCTCTCCAAGGCCGCTCTGCTGGACGGCCTGGAATGGAACGTGCGGCTGTCGTCCGTGGCAACGCCCGACGTTCTACGGAAGTTCGAAGCGACCTTCGACGCCTATTGGAACGATCCCGCCTTCGAGACATACGACCCCGATGCTGACGGGGAGCGTCTGCAAGAGGCTCTGGCCATCGCGGGCGGTACGTCCTCGGGGTCGCCCGGGGACCGCAGGATCTCGCTGTCCGGGCTGGAGGTACGGCCCTATCCCCATCAGCGCGACATGCTGGAGCGGCTTGAGGTCGAGCGGGACGTCCATGACCAGCACCGGAATCTGCTCGTAGCGGCGACCGGGACCGGAAAGACGGTAATGGCCGCGCTCGATTACAAGCAACTACGCAAGAAGCATGGTCGCGACCTGCGGTTGCTGTTCGTCGCACACCGCAGGGAGATTCTGCAGCAGTCGATGCGGACGTATCAGGACGTGTTGGTGGACGCGAACTTCGGCGAGCCACTGCATAGCGGGGAGATCCCGGAGCGCTGGACACATGTGTTCGCCAGCGTGCAGTCACTCAACGCACGAGCCCTCGACCGCCTTCACCCGGACCACTTCGACGTGATCGTGATCGACGAGTTCCACCACGGGACTTCACCGACGTATCGGAAGATCCTCGATCACTTCCATCCCACAGAACTGCTCGGGCTCACTGCGACACCCGAGCGTATGGACGGCAGGAACATCCAGGACGAATTCTTCGATGGCCGGATCGCCGCCGAGATGCGGCTGTGGGAGGCCTTGGAGAACGATCTCCTCAGCCCCTTCCACTACTTCGGCATCAGTGACAACACCGACCTGAGCGCGGTGGAGTGGAAGCGTGGGGCATACGACGCGACTGCTCTGAGCAATGTGCTGACCGGCAACGATGCACGGGCCCGGCTGGTAGTGAAGGCCGTGGAAGAGAAGATCGCCGAACCGGGCACGATGCGAGCACTGGGCTTCTGTGTTTCGGTCGCGCACGCCCACTTCATGGCCGAGTATTTCCGCGCCGCCGGACTGAACGCCGTGGCCCTGTCCGGGGAAACCCCGGCTGAACAGCGCAAGCAGGCCCTGCTCGATCTCAACAACGGCGGGCTGCAAGTGATCTTCTCTGTGGACCTCTTCAATGAGGGACTCGATATCCCAGACGTTGACACACTGCTCCTGCTACGCCCGACATCCAGCGCAACAGTATTTCTGCAACAGCTCGGCCGAGGCCTGCGCCGTAGCGAGAACAAGGCGGTTCTCACGGTGCTGGACTTCATCGGGCAACACCGCAAGGAGTTCCGTTTCGAGAACCAGTTCCGAGCTCTGACGAACCTCACGCGCAATCGGCTACTCGACAACATCAAGCATGATTTTCCGCAGCTTCCCTCGGGTTGCCAGATCATCCTCGAGGAGAAGGCCAAGAGCACGGTAATCGCCAACATCAAGGATCAGCTCGGCGTCAACGTCACCGCCCTGGCACGCGAAGTCGCGGCCTATGCCGAGCCGAAGCTCAGCAGATATCTTCACGAGAGCAGTCGGGAACTGAAAGAACTCTACCGGGGAAGCGGAAACTCGTGGACCGGACTGCTACGGCGCTCCGGCCTCTTGAAGGGCGAGGCGCCGGAGGGCGAAGCCGCGCTGCTCAAGCGCGTCCCCGCCTTCCTCCACGTGGACGACCCGCTGCGGGTTGCGGCGTACACCCGCATGCTGGAGGACGACGCTCCCGCATACGGCGAACTGGACGAACAGGGGCAGGCATACGCCCGGATGCTCTTCTTCCAGCTCTGGCCGCTCGGGGGCTCCGTCCGTAAAGGCTTCGGGGACTACGACGCCGGGTTTGCGACCTTGCGCAATCAACACGCTGTGCGGAGCGAACTGCGTCAGGTCCTGGAGTACAACCTCGCCCACACAGAACACGTCCCGATTCCTCTGCTCGGACTCGGAGGCGAGGCCGGCCTCCCGCTGACCGTGCATGCTTCCTACAGCCGCGAGGAGATTCTCCCGGCACTCGGCCAGTCGTACATCGGCGGCTTTATGCCGGGCGACTTCCGCGAGGGCGTGAAGTGGTGCGAGTCGATCCGGACCGACGCCCTGCTTATCACCCTGGACAAAGACGAGAAGGACTTCTCGCCACAGACCCGCTATCGCGACTACGCGTTGAGCGAGACGCTTTTCCACTGGGAGTCCCAGAACCAGACCTCGGACACCTCACCCACCGGACTGCGCTACCAGCGTCATGTCGCTCAGGACAGCCATGTCCTGCTCTTCGTACGACGCTACAAGAGCACCGATATCGGCGGAGCCCAGCCATGGATGCTGCTCGGCCCAGCCGAGTACGTCGAGCACAAGGGCAGCAAGCCGATGGCGATCACATGGAAGCTCAAGCACCAGATTCCGGCCGACGTGTGGACGTACTCGGCCATTGCCGCCGGCTAGTTCGATCGGCCACCGCACTCCGCCTCGAAGTGAATCTGCGCCCGATCCAATGCCTCGTCCGGATCACAGCCGTGCGCCCGTAGCCAGTGGAGTAGATCGGCGATTGCGTCGACCGCCGTCGCCTCTGCTACGACCACACTCAGCGGGCTCCGGTTGGGGCTCGCCGGGCGAGGCAGCTTTGCCGCTTCATAGAGGCTGAGCATCGCCTCGACCCGTGTCACGCGGGCGCCGCCGCTGTGGCCGTCGGGCGAGCACAGCCCGGTCGCCAGTTCGCACCAGGTCACCTTCCGGTCAGCGCGGAGTTGGACACCCCAGCGGTCGGCCACCGCGTCGACGAGCGCCATGCCTCGGCCTGACTCGGAGTCCAGGGTCGTATTGAGGAGCGTCGGCAGGGCTCGGGTGTCGGGGTCATGCACCTCGATCCGTACGTAGGTGCCGCTCATGGAGACGGCGAGGATCGCCGGGGTGCCGAGGCCGACGTGCGTGATGACGTTGGAGACTAGTTCGCTTACGCAGAGCTGGGCGGCGTCCACTGCCTCGTGGAGACCCCAGAGACCCAGGTGCGTGCGCATGATGCGGCGCAGGGCCGACACGGCCTCGGGTGCGGCCGTGAAGGCCAGTTCCCACGGCTTCCTCGACATGCACGCAGTGACGCGGTCCACGAGCCCTCCATCTACGCGACCTGTACGCCGGATTGCACTGTGCGACCGGCTCCATACTTAGAGTTGCATTGGAACTCTCGAAATGGAACTCTCATCGAGGGTCGACGGGTGCATGGTCAGGGCCCACGCGCCCCAGGCGTGCACCACCTTGCCGCGCCACCCCGGCACCCCTCACGATCTGATAGATCGCCACGAAGGGTCTTCGACATGACTGTTGGACCAACGACGCGCAGGCGCCAACTGGGCGCCGACCTGCGCCGCCTCCGGGAACGCAAAGGACTGACCCTGGAGGAGGCCGGCGCGCGCGTCGGCATCTCCAAAGCGACGCTGAGCCGCTACGAGACCAAGGAGGGATCCGTCAAGTGGCCCTCCGTCGACGCCCTTTGTCGTGAGTACGGCGCCTCGGACGAGGAGCGTGCCGCCCTCGTCGAGCTCGCGAAGGGCGCAAAGATCCAAGGGTGGTGGCGGTCACTGGCCGACCCCATCCCCGACTCCATGAACCTCATGCTCACGCTTGAGGACGAAGCCGTCCGAGAAGACCACTACGCCTCCATGTATGTCCCGGGCCTTCTTCAGACCCGTGCCTACGCGGAGGCGGTCCATCGCGCCTCCGAGATGCGCTGCCCGGAATCGGAGGTGCAGCACATGGTCGACATCCGCATGAAGCGCCAGGAACTCCTCCAGCGCGAAGGGCCTCCACACATCTGGGCTGTGATCGACGAAGCTGCACTGCGGCGGCTCGTTGGCGGGCGCGAGGTCATGCATGAGCAGCTGAGGCATCTGCTTGCTGTCGCCGAGCTGCCGCACGTCACTGTCCAGGTCCTCCCGTTCGCCACGGGTGCTCACGCGGCGGCCGTCGGAAGCTTCGTCATCCTTGGCGGCCCGGCCGCCGAACTGGACGTGGTGTACGTCGACGTTCTGGGCGGAGGCCTCTTCATGGAGAAGCCGAAGGAATTGGAGTGCTATAGGCTCGCGTTCCAGTACCTTCGCGCACAGGCCCTTGATCTTGAATCTTCCGCGGAGCTCATCCGCCGCATAGCCAAGGAGTTCTGATGCCCACGCAGCAGGAACGCGACTGGTTCAAGTCGTCATACAGCGGTGGCAGTGGTAACGAATGCGTCGAGTGCGCGCACACCGTGGACCGCACCCTCATACGCGACTCCAAGCAGGCGGCCGGCCCGGTCGTCGCCGTCCGGGCCCCGGCCTGGCGGGCCTTCCTTCAAGGCTTGGGCCAGGGCGCGCCCGGTCGCTGACCGTGCGGCGGCATGAGCCGCTGATTACCAGGGCTCCCCCGTGGAGGGGTCCAGGTCCGCATCCAACCACCGTTTTTGTTGGCGCCAGTTGATGAAGCGGTGTTCTTGCGGAAGGACGACGCTGATCGTCTCCTCCTGGAATTCCTCATCGGTGAGCAGTCTGCGCAGGAACTCCGCCATGCCGAAAGGGTGGATCTGGAAGGTCGGATCCGTGTGCCGCCCGTAGACCAGCACGGGCCATCGGTCGGGATCCTCGTCCGTGGTCAGCCAGCCGTAGATGTCGGCGCCGCTGGTGACGCCCCAGGCCAGGATGGAGTCGGGGTCCACGTCGAGGGCCGTGCCCGCTCTGCCGCCGAGCATCTTCCAGGAGCCGCGGGCGTTCAGGGTCTCGTTCCGTAGGCCGGTCCCGTCGGAATAGGCATCGGGGCGCGGAACCGGCAGCAGTATGACGATTTCCTCGCTGAGCTGCCCTGCCCCGTACGTCTCCATGAAGGCGACGTAGTCGGCCGGAAACCGGGTCCCCCAGATCTCCTTGAGCTCACTCCAATCGATCTGCTCGTCCACTCCTTGTGCCGTCGGCACGACCTGCGCCAGCGCCGCTGTCTCCACGTTTCCGCCCACTGCCACTCCTTCATGCACCGTCTGTTGCCGCTACGCCTTCAACACCGGCCAGGAATGCCGTAGCCGTCGCGTGCAGCCGCGCCGGCTGGTCCAGATGTACGTCGTGGCCCGCGTCCGGGATGACCGCGAGCTGCGTCGTTCCCGGGCGGCGCGCTCGCATTTCGGTCGTCTCCCCCTCCGGCATCGTGCCGTTCGCGCCCCGTACGACGAGGGTCGGGCAGCGGACCCGCGCCCACTGGTCCCAGTACGCGTGCGTGGCGAGCTCGGCGACCGCCGAGACCATGACGTCGCGGTCCACGCGCGCGTGCCAGCCGTCGGGGCGCTCGTCCAGGCCCCTGGCCCAGGCCTCGCTGCCGAAGAAGTTCTCAGCCCCGGCGAGGGACTTGAACGGGGTCGGCCAGCTGTCCAGCCAGCCGCCTATCTGCGCCGGGAGGTCCGGGTTCGGGCCGTCCGGGCCCGCCTCCACCAGGATCAGGGCGCGGACCAGCTCCGGGCGCGCGGCCGCGGTGAGCATGGCCGTATGGCCGCCCAGGGACTGGCCCAACAGGGTGACCGGGGCGAGGTCGAGTGCGCGGATCACGGCCACCGCGTCCCGTACGCATGCCGCGCGCGTAATGTCCGATGGGCGACGCGTGCTCGCTCCGTGGCCTCGGGCGTCGTACGCGACCACCCGGTGGCCGTCGGCGAGGAGCAGCTCCGTGAGCGCGTCCCACTCCCCCATGTGCCCGGCCAGGCCGTGCAGGAGGAGGACCGGCGGCGGGCTGCCGGTGCCGCCCCCGCTGCCCGGGCCGCTCAGGCATCCCTGGCCGCCGCGACCGTCACGGTCCCGGTACGCGAGCCGGACCCCCTCGTCTGTGACGTGCTCCATCGTCCGCGCCCCCCTTCCGAACAGCCCCCTCACCCCGCGTTAGCCTGCAGAAGCAGACCGACGAGCAGGGAGACAGGTCATGGCGAAGGTACAGAAGGTACCGTCCGCGGTCGTGGCGGCGAGTGGGCTCATCGGCGGCTACGGCGTCGCCCGGTGGACCAAGAAGCGTCAGCTCGGCGGGGCCGTGCTCGCCGTGGCCGGGGCTGCGGCCGCGCAGCAGTGGCGGCGGGAGGCCGGGGGCAAGGCCGCCGGGGCGCTCACCGCCACGTACGTCGCCGCCTTCGCCGGGTCGCATCCGCTTGCCAAGAAGATGGGCGCCTGGCCCGCCGTGTTCTCCGTCGCGGGTGGCGTGGCCCTCGCGTCGTGGGCGATCGCCGACCGGCGCGCCTCGTAGGCCGAAACACCCCGACGCACCTCGAACCTCGTACCTCGGCGCCCGCGGCGAGCACGGGAGGATCAAGACGCCCAAGCCCGCCCGCCTCATCGGTACCGGGGCTGCGCCCCAACGCCTACGCCCCGAACACCCGCGAAACCGTATAGATCAACAACCCCGCCAGCGAACCCACCACCGTGCCGTTGATCCGGATGAACTGCAGGTCACGGCCGATGTGGGCCTCGATCTTCTTCGTGGTCTGCTCGGCGTCCCAGCCGGCGACCGTGTCGGTGATGAGGGACGTGATCTCGTCGCGGTAGGTCGTGACCACGTACACCGCGGCGCCCTCGATCCAGCCGTCGACCTTGTTCTGCAGGCGGCCGTCGACCGCCAGCCGGGCGCCGAGCGAGAGCAGGGATGCCCGCACCCGCAGGCGCAGCTCGCTGCGCTCGTCCTCGGCCGCGGCCACGATCATGGAGCGGACGGCGGACCAGGCGGACGCGATGAGGTCCTGGACCTCGCCGCGACCGAGGACCTCCCGCTTGAGGTACTCCACGCGGGCCCGCGTGTCCGTGTCGGACTGCAGGTCGCCGGCGAAGTCGGCGAGGAAGCGGTCGACGGCGGCGCGCGCCGGGTGCTCGGGCATGTCGCGCATCTCGGCGACGAAGCGCACCAGCTCCTTGTAGACCCGCTCGCCGACCTTCTTGTCGACGAACCGCGGGGTCCAGCCGGGAGCCCCGCCCTGCACCGCGTCCATCACGGAGTCGGCGTGCTCCACGAGCCAGTCGTGGGCGCGTACGGTCACCAGGTCGACGACCCGTTTGTGGCCGCCGTCGGCGACGATCTTCTCCAGCATCTTGCCCAGGCCGGGCGCGATCTCCTGGACGTCGGCCCGCCGGTTGATCGCCTCGCCGACCACGGCCTGGACGTCGGAGTCGCGCAGAACGGTCAGGGCGCCGCGCAGCGCCGCGGCCATCTCCGCGGTGACGCGGTCCGCGTGCTCGGGCTCGGCGAGCCAGCTGCCGAGGCGGCTGCCGATGCCGACGGCGCGCAGCCGTTTTCGTACGACGTCCTTGGACAGGAAGTTGTCGCCGACGAACTCGCCGAGCGTGACGCCCAGCTGGTCCTTCTTGGTGGGGATGATCGCGGTGTGCGGGATGGGGATGCCCAGGGGGTGGCGGAAGAGTGCGGTGACCGCGAACCAGTCGGCCAGGGCACCGACCATGCCGGCCTCCGCGGCCGCGGCGACATAGCCGGTCCACGGGCCGGCGCCGGAGCTCTGCGCCCACTTGGCGAGGACGTAGATGACCGCGACGAGCAGCAGAAGGCCGCTCGCGGTGGCCTTCATACGGCGCACGCCGCGCTGCTTCTCCTCGTCGGCGGCACTGTAGGTGAACCCTTCGGGGGACACCTCGTGTGACGGTCCGCCGTCACGGGCATGCTGCCCCATGTCCACGCCTACGCCCGCTTCATCCGTTTTCGTATGTTCCATCCGATCCACCGGCCCGTTCGACCTCTCGCCGTCGTCGCCGTCCCCCGTACGCATTGTCCCTTCCTGCTCCCTCCTGCGCCCTTCTCCCCCTCGTGCCGGCCGTCCCCGCCCTGTCCTGCACGCCGTCGAGGCGCGAAAGACGCGCCCCTGTGACGCACGCCCCTTCACCTCACGCCTACTACTGACCGACTCCCGGAACGCTCCATGAGTTCCCGGCGTCTGAGAGGCCGGGGGGTGCCGTCTGCTTCCCTCAACCCCATGCCGCATCATGGGGACACCAAGATCGGAGCCTCGGGCTCCCTTTGCCCGAGGAGAAACGCACCGCATGACCAAGCGTCATGGTTATGCCTTGCTCGCCGCGATCGTCGCGGTGGTTGTGGTGGTCTCGGCCGCCATATATCTCGGCGTCTCGCGCGCCGGCACCGGCTCCCAGGACACCCTGGCGGGCCCCCGTAATCCCCAGAACTCCGCGGCTCCGGCCTCCGCCGGCACCTGGGTCGGCTCCTGGGCCACCTCGCCCGCGGCCGCCGAGCCCGGCACGGAGCAGGAGGGGCTCGCGGGCCACTCCGTCCGCAACGTCGTCCACACCAGCGTCGGCGGGACCAGTGCCCGCATCACGCTGTCGAACCTGTTCGGGCAGCAGCCCCTCACCATCACGCACGCCTCCATCGCCGTGGCGGCCGCGCCCAGCAACGCGACGGCCGCGGCCGGCACGCTGCGGCGGCTGACGTTCTCCGGCAGCACCTCGGTGGTGATCGCGGCGGGACAGCAGGTGGTCAGCGACGCGGTACGCATGGAGGTGCCGCACGACGCGGACATGCTCATCACGACGTACTCGCCGACGCCGTCAGGCCCGGTCACGTACCACCCGCAGGCCCGCCAGATCTCGTACGTCGCGAAGGGCGACCGTACCGAGGACGTGAGCGGCGCCGCGTACACCGAGCAGAGCCCGTACTGGCGGTACCTGACCGCGCTGGACGTGCTCAGCAACGAGTCGACGGGCACCGTCGTCGTGATCGGCGACTCGCTCACCGACGGGGTCACGTCCACGGTCGGGGCCAACCGCCGGTGGACCGACGTCCTCGCGGACCGGCTCCGTGACGAGTCGGGCGCGCCGCGCTACAGCGTCGTCAACGAGGGCATCAGCGGCAACCGCATCCTCACCGACGGACTGGGGCGGCCCAAGGGCACGCGGCCCGCCATCAACCCGAGCGGGCTGGCGCGGTTCGACCGCGACGTGCTCAGCCGCACGGGCGTCAAGGCCGTCGTCATCGCGCTCGGCGTCAACGACATCCTGCGCACCCCGCACCAGACCGACCCCGACAAGATCACGGACGGGCTGCGTGAGCTGACCCGGCAGGCGCACAGCCGGGGGCTGCGCGTCATCGGCGCGACGCTGATGCCGTTCCAGGGCCATCGCGGGTACCTGCCCGGCCTGGAGAACGTCCGCCAGGCCGTCAACGCGCAGATCCGCTCGGGCAATGTGTTCGATGAGGTCGTGGACTTCGACAAGGCACTGCGCGACCCGTACAACCCGCGCATGCTGCGGCCCGACTACGACTCGGGGGACCACCTCCACCCGAGCGACGCGGGGTACCGCCGGATGGCGGAGACGTTCAACCTGTCCCATCTGAAGGGCTCGGCCCCGGCAGAGCTTTAGAGCTCGCGCAGATTGGCGGCGGGCATGGTGGGCGTGCGGGGTGTTCGCCCCAGGGGTGCATGGTCCAGGCGCGTGGGGGCATCAAACGCGCCTACGTCTTCCACGGCACCGTCACTGTCGCCGCGATCGGCTTATGGCTCCGCCCATGATCCGCAGGACAGGCCTAGTGTGGAACACGGAGGCAACCGCATGAGCGCGTCGGAGCTCGCCGGTCTGAGGAGCCGCCCCGCGCCTGACGCTCCCGCGCGAAACCGTCCGCAAGGAGAACCAGCCGTGAAGACCAGACGCCTTGGATTTTCCTGTCTGGGCGTCGTCACCGCCCTCGCCGTCACCGCGCTCAGCGCCTGCGGCGGCTCCGGTGCCGACCCGATGACCGACGCGGACGGTGCCTTGGTGGTGGGCGTGGACTACCCCCGTTCCGACACCGACTTCTGGCAGTCGTACATCAAGTACACCCCGCAGTTCGCCAAGGAGCTCGGCCTGGAGCTCAAGACCACCAACTCGCAGAACGACGCCGCCAAACTCGCCGCCAACGCCCAGACGTTCATCAGCCACGGAGTGAAGGGCGTCGCGATGGCCCCGCAGGACACCGCCGCGATCGCGCCCACCCTCCAGCAGATGGCCGCGCTGAAGATCCCCGTGGTCACCGTGGACACCCGTCCCGACACCGGCAAGGTCTACATGGTCGTACGCGCCGACAACCGCGCCTTCGGCGAGAAGTCCTGCCGGTTCCTCGGTACGAAGCTCGGCGGTGAGGGCAAGGTCGTCATGCTCGAGGGCGACCTTGCCTCGATCAACGGCCGGGACCGCACCGAGGGGTTCAACGACTGCATGAAGAAGAACTATCCCAAGATCAAGGTCTTCGGCGAGGCGACCAACTGGGACAGGACGGTCGCGCGGCAGAAGCTGCAGGCGGCTCTCACCGCCCACCCGGACATCAAGGGCGTCTACATGCAGGCCAGCTTCGCCCTCTCCGGCACCCTGCAGGTGCTCAACCAGCAGGGTCTGCTGTTCGGCCCGGAGGACAAGAGGCATGTGTTCGTGGTCTCCAACGACGGCATCCCCCAAGAGCTCAAGGACATCGGCGAGGGCAAGATCGACGCCACGGTCTCCCAGCCCGTCGAGCTCTACGCCGAGTACGCCCTCTATTACCTGAAGGCGGCGATCGAAGGCAAGACGTTCAAGCCCGGCAAGACCGACCACGACAGCACGATCACCAAGGTCCGCGACGGTCTGCTGGAGGACCAGCTCTCCGCCCCGCTGGTGACCGCGGACGGCGGCACCTACGGCGGGGTCCCCAGCCTCAAGAGCGACGACGCGTCCCTTTGGGGCAACAACCTCACTGACGGGAAGGCGATGCATCCGAACCGGCGCACTGACGCCGCCCGGCACCGCTGAGCACCGCTTAGACCGACCGGCAAATGGGGGGTGGGAGAAGGAGCGGGGCTGGGTGCGTGCAGCTGCAAGGCGGAGGAGGGAGGCAACGCGGAGCGTTGTTGACTGACGACAACGCCGCAGATGTGCGTGCCCAGCCCCGCGACGCCGCCCCCCATTTGCCGGTCGGTCTTAGTCCCCCAACTCCTCCCGCCGCGCCGCCTTCCGCTCCAGCTTCTCGCGGCGGCGTTCCTCCTTGAGGCGCTGTTTCTCGGCGCGGGTGATCTTTCGTTCGACACCGACGCCGCCCCAGAAGGCGAGGCCCGTCACGATGACGCGCGGTGCGCCGGGCTCGCCCCGCACGCCCTCCTCGCGGTGGTCGAAGCCGCCCATGATGCCAATGCCGCGTACGACGACCTCGACCCCCGGCGGCACGATGACGTTCATACCGCCCATGATCGCGATGCAGTTGATCACGACCTCGCGCTCCGCGAACCGCGCCTCGCGCAGATCGATCTCGCCGCCGCCCCAGAACGCGAACGACGTGAAGCGCCGCGGCACGGTCCAGTGCCCCTTGCGCTGGAACCCCGCCATGATCGCCACGGCCCACGAGGACGTGCCCTCGCCGCCGATCCTCGAGGCCCAGTCACCCGTCTCCGCAGGCGTCTTGGTGAGGGGCACCGCCACCGCGCCCGTCGGAAGGTCGCGCGTGAGGGGCACCAACTCCCCGTACGTACGGGCGTTGTAGGTGGCCTCCAGCCGCTCCTCGAACTCCGCCATGTCGAGCCGGCCCTCGGCCAGCGCGTCCCTGAGGTGTTCGGCGACCCGCTCACGGTCGGCGTCAGAGGCTCGCAGGTCAGGGTCCTGAGGTCCTGGGGTAGCCCCCGGAGAAGGCACAGCGTCCGTCATATGGAGCAGCCTACGAGTTCCCTGCCTGCGGTTGCACGAGGTCGCCCCCAGTTGCGTACATCTTTGCGATGACCGTCTCGATGTCGGGCTCGCGCACGGACAGGTCCACCAGTGGATAATCCGCCGCGATCCGCGCCACCAGCGGAGCCGCCGACTCGGATGCGGGGAACGCCAGCCACTGCCGCGGGCCCTCGATCCTCACCACGCGCGCGGACGGGCCGATGTCGATCGGCGGCAGCTCGCGCTCCAGATCGACGACCAGCGTCCGCTCGCTCTCCCCCACCTCGTGCAGCCCGGTCAGCGCACCGTCGTACATCAGCCGCCCGTGGTCGATGACCATCACGCGCCGGCACAGCTGCTCGATGTCGGTCAGATCATGGGTGGTGAGGAGCACGGTCGTGCCCCGCTCGGCGTTCAACTCGCGTAGGAACTCCCGTACTTTCGCCTTGCTGACCACGTCCAGACCGATGGTCGGCTCGTCGAGGTAGAGCACGTCCGGGTCGTGGAGCAGGGCGGCCGCGATGTCGCCGCGCATGCGCTGCCCGAGTGACAGCTGCCGTACGGGGACCTCCAACAGCTCGCCCATCTCGAGGAGTTCGACGCAGCGGTCGAGGTTGGCGCGGTAGCGGGCATCGGGGATGCGGTACATGCGGTGCATCAGCCGGTACGAGTCGATGAGCGGCAGGTCCCACCACAACGTGGTGCGCTGCCCGAACACGACGCCGATCCGCTGCGCCAGCCTCGTGCGCTCCCGCGAGGGGTCGATGCCCGCGACGCGCAGGCGGCCGCCGCTGGGCGTGAGGATCCCGGTCAGCATCTTGATCGTCGTCGACTTTCCGGCGCCGTTCGGCCCGATGTAGCCGACCATCTCGCCGCGCGCCACCGTGAAGGAGATCGAGTCGACGGCGCGGACCTGGTGTTTCTCGCGGCGCAGGAAGCCGGTTCTGCGGCGCACGTCGAACACCTTCTCGACACCGTCGAGGCGGATGAACTCCTCGTCTCTCACGTCACTGCTGTCGTTCACGGCTCAACTCCCCGTGCTCCGGTACGAACGAAGTCCCACGCGCCATGCCGCCCCGGCCAGCGCGCAGCACGCGGCGGCCACCAGCGGCGACGCGAACGCCAGCCACTGCGGCAGATCCAGCGGATAGGGCCGCCCCAGCACATACAGCGCGGGCAGCCAGTTGACGAAGGCCAGCGGCATGACGAAGGTGACGCCGCGCAGCAGTTCCTTGGAGAAGACGGTCGGCGGGTACCGCAGGAGCGTGTTTCCGCCGTACGTGAAGGAGTTCTGCACCTGGGAGGCGTCCTGCGCGACGAACTGGAAGGCCGCACCCGCCACGAACACGGCCGCGAAGATGGCGGCCCCGCTCAGCACCATCAGCGGAATCAGCAGCACCTTCAGCGGCGTCCAGGCGATGTCGAGGACGACCAGCGCGTACCCGAGGACCAGCAGCCCCTGCGTGAGCCGGCCGAGGCGACGCAGCGCGAAGCGGTCCGCGGCGATCTGCGCGAGCACCGGCGCCGGACGCACCAGCAGCGTGTCCAGCGTGCCGTCCCGCACCCGCTCTCCCAGCTGCTCGATCGACCCCAGTGCCAGGTCGGCAAGGCCGAGGGCGATGCCCGCCGTGCCGTAGAGGAGGGCGACCTCGGGCAGCGTGTAGCCGCCGAGCACGTCGACCTGCGAGAACATCATCAGGATCGCGGCGAAGTCCAGCGCGGTCACCGCGAAGTCCGTGACCACCGTCATGGCGAACGACGCGCGGTACGCCATCGTGGAGCGGATCCACATCGCGGCGATCATCCGGTAGGCGCGCAGCCCGTCCATGAGCCGCGAACCGGCCTGGCCGCGGATTCCGCCCGTCACCGGACCCACGCCGTTCGTACGCAGCTCGTCCGCCCCGGCAGCAACCTCACCCACCCTGCACCACCACCCGCCTCGTCGCCGCCGACTGCACCAGACGCCCGGCAGCGAGCAGCGCCACCGCCCATGCCCCCTGGAACGCGTACGTCTCCAGCAGGCCGACGCCCGTGCGCTCGCCCAGGAAGACATCGGCGGGCATCTGCAGCAGCGCCGACCACGGAAGCGCACGCGCGATCTCGCCGAGCGCGCCCGGAAAGACGTTCAGCGGCAGCAGCAGCCCCGAGAAGAAGACCCCGGCCAGCGCCGACATCTGTGCCGCTCCCGCGCCGTCCATCAGCCAGAACGCGGACAGCGCCACCAGATAGCGGATCGCGAAACTGACGACCACTCCGAGCGCCACGGCGACCAGGAAGGCCAGCCACGTCAGCGGATCCGACGGAACCGCCAGTTCGAACAGGAGCGCACCGAACGCCATCGGCACGAAGCCCCGGCCGAGCAGATGGAACACGGCCCGCCCCACATCGCCCGCCAGCCACCACGTCTGCAGATCGGCCGGCCGGTACAGATCGACGGCGATGTCGCCCGTACGGATCCGCCCGATCAGCTCCACCTCCATGCCACGGCCCATCGCGGCCACCGTCGCATGCAGCCCCTGACACAGCCACACATAAGTGAGGGCCTGCGCCTGGTCGTACCCGCCGAGTCCCGGCCGCTCGTCCCAGAGCGCGATGTAGGTGTACGCCAGGATGAAACCGAAGACGGTATTGGTGAACACCCCTGCAGCCGTGGCCACTCGGTACGTCGCGTGCCGCCGGAAACCGCTCACCGCGACAGCCGCGTACAACCGCCCCTGCCCCACGAAGAACCTCCCCCGAGCGCCGTGCCCGTCCGGCGGTAGACCGGTCTCCGACCAGCCCGTTCCGGGTGTTCCGGGCCAAAGCGCAAGAGCCTAAGGGCAATACGCGCGTGTCTGCCACTTGATTACGGCGCGCGGTACGCGCCACACCTCGGCGTGGAACTCATGATGCGAAAGTGTGCAAAGGAGTATGCAAGGGGGCGTACGACGTGAAACGGGAGTACGGCAGAAAATGAGCGACGAGCCGCAGCAGAGCAAGGGAGGCTGGGCGCCGCGCGACGCCGGGCCGGCAACGCCCAAGGCCCCCGCCGCGGGCCCGGCCGCCGCGGGCAGCGGCGCGGCCCTGGTTCTGGGCGGCGCCACGGCCCGGATCGGACCCGCAACGGGCCACCCCGGCAAGCATCGCGAAGGCCCCCCGAAGCCCCACGGCCCCAAGCGGCCGCCGCGCACCGGCTGGCGCCGGGCCGTCCCCACCTGGCGCACGGTCCTCGGTGGCTTCCTCGGCCTGGCACTGCTCTGCATCGGCGGCTTCCTCGCCGGCTACCTGCTCGTCCACATCCCGCCCGCCAACGCCGCCGCGGTCGCGCAGAGCAACGTCTATCTGTACTCCGACGGCTCCCAGCTCGCCCGAGACGGCGAGGTCAACCGCGAGAACGTGACGCTCGCGAGCATCCCCAAGACCGTGCAGCACGCCGTTCTCGCCGCCGAGGACCGGGACTTCTACTCCGAGCCCGCGGTCGATCCCGCGGCGATGATCCGCGGTGCCTGGAACACCCTCATCGGCAAGGGCAAGCAGTCCGGCTCGACCATCACCCAGCAGTACGTCAAGAACTACTACCTGGGCCAGGAACAGACGGTCACCCGGAAGTTCAAGGAGTTCTTCATCTCGATCAAACTCGACAACGAGGCGAGCAAGGACCAGATCCTCGAGGGCTATCTGAACACCAGTTACTTCGGCCGCAACGCCTACGGCATCCAGGCCGCCGCCCAGGCCTACTACGGCGTCGACGTGGAGCACCTCGACACCGCGCAGGGCGCCTACCTCGCGACCCTCCTCAACGCGCCGAGCGCCTACGACGTCGTGGCCCACCCCCAGAACATGACCAGGGCCGTCGCCCGCTGGAACTACGTCCTGGACGGCATGGTCAAGGAGAACTGGCTCACCCCCGCCGAGCGCGCCGCCATGCGCTTCCCCGTCCCCCGCGAGGCCAAGCCCGCCGCCGGGATGTCCGGGCAGCGCGGCTACATCGTGCAGGCGGTCAAGGAGTACCTCATCAGCCACAAGGTCCTCGACGAGGAGGCCCTGGAGTCCGTCGGCGGCTTCCGGATCACCACCACGATCGAGAAGAAGGAGCAGCAGGCCTTCGTCAACGCCGTGGACGACCAGGTGATGTCCCAGGTGAAGAAGGACGCCCGGCCCGCGGACCGCAACGTCCGCGTGGGCGGCGCGTCCGTCGACCCCGACACCGGCAAGGTCATCGCGATGTACGGCGGCATCGACTACACCCAGCAGTACGTCAACAACGCGACGCGCCGCGACTACCAGGTCGGTTCGACGTTCAAGCCCTTCGTGTTCACGGCGGCCGTCGAGAACCAGTCCATGACGCAGGACGGCCGCACCATCACACCGAACACGATCTACGACGGCGACAGCGGGCGCCGTGTGGAGGGCTGGCCGGGCACCCCCTACGCGCCCCAGAACGAGGACAAGGAGGACTACGGCCCCATCACCGTGCGCGACGCCACCGACGACTCCGTCAACGCCGTCTACGCCCAGATGGCCGCCGACGTCGGTCCCGACCACGTGAAGTCGACCGCCATCCGCCTCGGCATCCCCGAGAACACCCCCGACCTGAGCGCCTCGCCGTCCATCGCGCTGGGCACTGCCACCGCCAGCGTCCTCGACATGGCACAGGCGTACGCGACCCTCGCCAACCACGGCAGATACGGCGGGGCCACACTGGTCGAGAAGGTCACCAGGCAGGGCGAGTCCATCAGCCTGCCCCGGCAGCAGACACGGCAGGCCGTCAGCCGCGCATCCGCCGACACGACGACGTGGATGCTGCAGAGCGTCGTCGAGGACGGCACCGGCTCCGCCGCCCAGGCCGCCGGACGCCCCGCCGCCGGCAAGACGGGCACCGCGGAGCACGACACCGCGGCATGGTTCGCGGGCTACACACCGGATCTCGCCACGGTCGTCGTCGTCATGGGCCAGAACCCGGTCACGGGCGAACACACGTCCCTGCACGGTGCGCTCGGCCTGCCGCGCGTCAGCGGCGGCGGCTATCCGGCGCGGGTCTGGGCCCAGTACACGGAGGCGGCGCTGGTCGGGAAGGACGTCCAGGACTTCGAGCTGGAACTGGCCGAGGGCGCCGACGAACCCGACCCGTTCGAGGAGTGGGCCGAGGAGGAGTGGTACCGGCGCCACGAGGGGCTCCCTGGCGCGCCGGGCCAGAAGCCGGGCGCCAAGCCGAGCAAGAAGCCGGGAGACAAACAGGGAGACAAGAAGGGCCAGAAGAAGGGCACCACCCCGCCGAAACCGGGCCAGACCGCGGGCCGCACCCAGGCACCGACCCAGGGCGCGCCGCAGGGTGCCCCGCAGGAACAGACCCCGGGGCTGACCGGAGGAGCCCGGCCCCAGAGCCCCCGCCAGCCCCAGGGCGGCACCGGAGAAATCCGGCCCCAGGCACCGACCGCAGGTGGCACACAGGGCGGACCGGGCGGTACGACGGACGGCGCCGACACTGGTGGCCCGCAGGTCCAGGCCACACCTCCGGGGCAGGACTGAGAGCTGACGAGCCGCCGACCGTGACACGGTCGGCGGCTCGCTACGTCGGAGTCAGAGCCAGGTCAGAGACAGAACCCGTGCTCCAGAGAGGGCACCCGGCCGAGTCCTGGAGACGGCGCCCGGCCGAGCCCTCGGAGACGGAACCCGGCCGAGCCCCCGGAGATGGAGCCCAGGCGAGCCCTCAGAGATAGCGCCCCGCCGAGTCCTCAGTGATGCCGAGCCCCAGAGATAGAGCCCCGGCAAGCCTCAGAGATGCCGAGCCCCAGAGATAGAGCCCCGGCAAGCCTCAGAGATAGAGCCCGGTCGAGTCCTCGGAGCCCTCGAAGCGGTCCGCGGCCACGGCGTGCAGATCGCGCTCGCGCATCAGGACGTACGCCACGCCCCGCACCTCGACCTCGGCCCGGTCCTCAGGGTCGTACAGCACCCGGTCGCCCGGCTCCACGGTCCGCACGTTCTGCCCGACCGCGACCACCTCGGCCCAGGCCAGCCGCCGCCCGACGGCCGCGGTCGCGGGGATCAGGATGCCGCCGCCGGAACGCCGCTCGCCCTCACTGGTGTCCTGCCGCACCAGCACGCGGTCGTGCAGCATCCGAATGGGCAACTTGTCGTGGTGGGTCTTCTCGCTCACGCTCCGAACCTACCTGTCTCCACCCCGCCCGCACCCCGGAGGGGTCAGCGCTTCCGCCTGCGCGAGCTCATGGCCAGCAGCCCCACGACCCCGACGACGACGAGCGCCACCGGCACGATCCGCTCCAGCCGCGGCGCCCCCTCCTCCGACACCAGCCGCGCCCGCACATCGCTCACGGCCCGGTTGACGCCGACATACGCCCGCCCAAGGGTGTGGTCGACACTGGAGACGACCTTCGCCTTGGCGTCCCCGACGATCGTCTTCGGGTGCACCCGCATCCCGATCTCGTCGAGCGTCTCGGCCAGCCGCTCACGTCGGCGCCTGATGTCCGCCTCGATCTGCGCAGGGGTCCTGGCATCCGACACCGCGCTGCCTCCGTGGTCGTATCCGATGGGTCTTCCGCTGGTCTTCCGCCGGCGTTCCGGTGTTATCCGGCCGGGTCGGGTCGACCTGCGTCTGTGGGCGACAGTCTGTCAGCTTCCGGCCCGCCTCACCCCACGGCACCCCTATTACCCTCGTTCCGTAACCGGCCACGGGGATCCGCCCCCTTGCCGCCCCACTGCCAGGAGACCGAAGAAGATGAGCGAGCGACTCCAGCCCGGCGACACCGCCCCCGCCTTCACCCTGCCCGACGCCGACGGCACCGAGGTCTCCCTCGCCGACCACAAGGGCCGCAAGGTCATCGTCTACTTCTACCCGGCCGCCCTCACCCCTGGCTGCACCAAGCAGGCCTGCGACTTCACGGACAACCTCGAGGTGCTCGCGGGCGCCGGCTACGACGTCATCGGCATCTCCCCCGACAAGCCGGAGAAGCTCGCGAAGTTCCGCGACAAGGAGGACCTGAAGGTCACCCTCCTGGCCGACCCCGACAAGTCGGTCCTCGAGTCCTACGGCGCCTTCGGCGAGAAGAAGCTCTACGGCAAGACGGTCGTCGGAGTCATCCGCTCCACGGTGATCGTCGACGAGGAGGGCAAGGTCGAGCGCGCCCTGTACAACGTGAAGGCCACGGGCCACGTCGCCAAGATCATCAAGGATCTGGGGATCTGAGGTCCGGCCCGGGCCGTCCGGCCAGTAGCATGACCGGACGGCAGGCGGCCGTGGTGGAACTGGCAGTCACGCTGGGTTTAGGTCCCAGTGGGGTAACACCCGTGAGGGTTCGAGTCCCTCCGGCCGCACGTACGCGAAGACCCCGTCCGGCACGACCGGCGGGGTCTTCGTGTTCAGCGGGCCATCTGTGCCACTGCTTGTTCAGCGGGCCATCTGTGCCACTGCTCAGGCCAGCAGTTCCCGCACCACCGGCACCAGCGCCCTGAACGCCTTCCCCCGGTGGCTGATCGCGTTCTTCTCCTCGGGGCTGAGCTCCGCGCACGTGCGCGTCTCGCCGTCCGGCTGGAGGATCGGGTCGTAGCCGAAGCCGTTCGTGCCGGCGGGGGTGTGGCGGAGGGTGCCCGTGAGGCGGCCCTCCACGACGCGCTCCGTGCCGTCCGGCAGGGCGAGGGCGGCGGCGCAGGCGAAGTGGGCGGCGCGGTGTTCGTCGGAGATGTCGGAGAGCTGGGCCAGGAGGAGCTCCAGGTTGGCCTGGTCGTCGCCGTGGCGTCCCGCCCAGCGGGCGGAGAAGATGCCGGGGGCGCCGCCGAGTACGTCGACGCAGAGGCCCGAGTCGTCGGCGACGGCGGGCAGGCCGGTGGCCTGTGCCAGCGCGTGGGCCTTGAGCAGGGCGTTCTCGGCGAAGGTGACGCCGGTCTCCTTGACGTCGGGGATCTCCGGGTAGGCGTCCGCGCCGACGAGGTCATGGGTGAGGCCTGCGTCGGCGAGGATCGCCTTGAGTTCGGTGATCTTTCCGGCGTTGCGGGTGGCGAGGATCAGGCGGGTCATGCCACCAGTATCGCGGGGGCGGAGGGGTGCGGAGTCCGACCCGCACCCGGCTCCCGTCCGTACCGGCGGCGGGGTGCGGGACTCCGACCCGCACCGGCCCCCGTCCGTACCGGCGGAGGCGGTGCCCTACGGCGTGCACACCTTCGTCAGTTCGCCCGCCGCGTCCGTGACCGGGGTGATGTCCGGCGTCTCGTCGCCGTTCTCGATGGCCTGGCGGACGTTGGCGACGGCCTGGCCGAGCTCGTCGACGGCCTTGCTGACGTCGGCGTTGTCGGTCTTGTCGCCGATCTCGTCCAGGTTCTTCTCGATGGAGTCCAGCGACTCCTGGGCCTGGGTGGGGTCGTTGGCGGCGTTGTCGACGGCCTGCTGGAGGTCGGTGACGCTGTCGGCTATGGAGTCGGCGGTCTGCACGCAGTCCAGTGCCGTGTCGACGGCGCTGCAGCCGACGGCGAGCGGCGCGGCGAGCGCCAGGCTCGCCAGGGCGACGGCGGTGCGATTACGTCGGCGGCGCGATGCCATGTGGGCGGTTCCTCCCGGAGGTTGCGGACGGGCGCACGGTGTGGCCCGTACGCCCGTATCTGTATGAACGCCGGAAGGTGCCTTCTTGGTTGCCTCTTTACCGATGCCACCGTCACCGATGCCACCGTCGCCCTTCCGGGGTGCGAGCTCTTACCGCTGCTGTTCGAGCGCGGCGCGCTGGATGGCCGTGAGTTCCGTGCAGCCGGAAACGGCCAGGTCGAGAAGGGAGTTGAGCTCCTCGCGGGCGAAGGGCTCGGCTTCGGCGGTGCCCTGGACCTCGACGAACCGGCCGTCGCCGGTGCAGACGACGTTCATGTCGGTCTCGGCACGGACGTCCTCCTCGTAGCAGAGGTCGAGGAGCGGTACGCCGCCGACGATGCCGACGGAGACGGCGGAGACGGTGCCGGTGAGCGGGTTGCGGCCGGCCTTGACGAGCTTCTTCTTCTGCGCCCAGGCGACGGCGTCGGCGAGGGCGACGTAGGCGCCGGTGATGGCGGCGGTGCGGGTGCCGCCGTCGGCCTGGAGGACGTCGCAGTCGAGGACGATGGTGTTCTCGCCGAGTGCCTTGTAGTCGATGACGGCGCGCAGGGAGCGGCCGATGAGCCGGCTGATCTCGTGGGTGCGGCCGCCGATCCTGCCCTTGACGGACTCGCGGTCGCCGCGGGTGTTGGTGGAGCGGGGCAGCATCGAGTACTCGGCAGTGACCCAGCCCTCGCCGCTGCCCTTGCGCCAGCGCGGGACGCCTTCGGTGACCGAGGCGGTGCAGAAGACCTTGGTGTCGCCGAAGGAGATGAGGACCGAGCCCTCGGCGTGCTTGCTCCAGCCGCGTTCGATGGTGACGGGACGGAGCTGTTCGGGCGTACGGCCGTCGATGCGAGACATGCTGATGAGCCTAGCCCGAATGGTGAAGACCCCGTTCCGGTCGGGTCGGAACGGGGCTTTCGGCCAGCGCCCTCGGACGGTCGCGTGCGGCGGGGCTCAGGGGCGGGCGGCTGCCCTCACCGGCTCAGCGGGTGCCCTCACCGGCTCAGATGGTGTTTTCGCTCACATCATGTCTTCGATGTCGGCCGCGATCGGGTCGGCGTCGGTGCCGATGACGACCTGGATCGCCGTGCCCATCTTGACCACGCCGTGCGCTCCGGCGGCTTTCAGGGCGGCCTCGTCGACCTTGCTGGGGTCGACGACCTCGGTCCGCAGGCGGGTGATGCAGCCCTCGACCTCTTCGATGTTGTCGATGCCGCCGAGCCCGGCAACGATCTTCTCAGCCTTGGTGGCCATTTCTTACTCCCTCTGTGATTCCTGCCGGGTCGGGGGCCCGTGGCGGCTGCCGCCGGTGGAGTGGCCCCGCGGAGTACGGCGAAGGACGCGGCCTCGACTCACCGCTGGTCCACTCGGCCCACCATGACCGCCTTGTCACGGTAACCCACAGTTGGCCCAACTTCGCGAGCGGTCACCTCACCCGTACCGAAGGATGACGAACACGGTGCAGCGCCTGCGCGACGCGCCACCGGCCGCCATCCACCACTGGTCTACACCAGTATTCAACCACCGCCAACCCCGGCCCCGTTCCGGTCCGGAGTTCCGGGTCCGGAGCTCCGGACCGATCCCGCCATGTCCCCCGGAGGACGCCGAATGAGTGCCGAGAGCGCGGCAGCCCCGGCGCGCAGCCGATGGAACAGCCTGTTCCAGGGATTGCAGAAGATGGGCCGTAGCCTTCAGCTGCCCATCGCCGTGCTCCCGGCCGCGGGCATCCTCAACCGGCTCGGCCAGCCGGACGTCTTCGGGGACGAGGGGCTGGGCTGGACGGACGTCGCCAAGGTCATCGCGGCCGCGGGCGGTGCGCTGCTCGACTCCGAGCTGGGGCTGCCGCTGCTGTTCTGTGTGGGCGTCGCGATCGGCATGGCGAAGAAGGCGGACGGGTCGACGGCGCTCGCCGCGGTCGCGGGGTTCCTCGTCTACTACGCGGTGCTGCAGGCGTTCCCGGTGGACTGCCCGGACGGCACCCAGGCGGTCGGCGGCGGCTGCGTGGACTACGAGAACCAGGGCTTCACGGCGGCCACGTACCAGAACCCGGGCGTCTTCGGCGGCATCGTCATGGGGCTGATCTCCGCGTATGTCTGGCAGCGGTACCACCGCACGAGGCTGGTCGACTGGCTCGGCTTCTTCAACGGCCGCCGGCTCGTCCCGATCATCATGGCCTTCATCGGGCTCCTCTTCGGCAGCCTGTGCGTCTGGGTGTGGCCGCCCATCGGCGCCGGGCTGACCGGTTTCGGCGAGTGGCTCTCGGACCTGAGCTCCTGGGGCGCGGGCGTCTTCGGCGTGGCCAACCGTGCGCTGCTGGTCTTCGGGCTGCACCAGTTCCTGAACACCTTCGTGTGGTTCCAGTTCGGCCAGTACACGAAGCCGGACGGCACGGTGGTGCACGGCGACATCAACCGGTTCCTGGCGGGCGATCCGACAGCCGGCCAGTTCCAGACCGGGTTCTTCCCGATCATGATGTTCGCCCTGCCCGCGGCGGCGCTGGCCATCTACCACTGCGCGAAGCCCCATCGCCGCAAGGACGTCGGCGGGATGATGCTGTCCGTCGCGCTGACCTCGTTCGTCACCGGCATCACCGAGCCGATCGAGTACTCGTTCCTGTTCATCGCGCCGGTGCTGTATGTGATCCACGCATTTCTGACCGGCGTTTCGATGGCGGTGTCCTGGGGGCTGGGCGCGAAGGACGGGTTCAGTTTCTCGGCCGGTCTGATCGACTACGTCATCAACTGGAGCCTGGCCACCAAGCCCTGGCTGCTGCTCATCATCGGCGCGGGCTTCGCCGTCCTCTATTACGCGATCTTCCGGTTCGCCATCACGCGGTTCGATCTGAAGACCCCGGGCCGCGAGCCCGAGGAAGAGGTCGAGGACATCACCAAGGCCTAGAGGACATCACCATGGCGTAGCCGCGCCGTTACGGAGACATCTCACCCTTATCCGGCCTTCACCATCGAGCCCCCACCGTGCTACAAACAGGTCTACACCACTGACTGGTGTAGACCACGTGGATGCTGCCCACCCCATCTTCCCATGTCCCCGGCAGCACCCTGGCACATGGAGGAAGCATGAGTACGGCCACCGCTACGGCCGCCCCCGCCAAGAAGTGGGGCTCGGGCCTGTTCCAGGGCCTGCAGAAGATCGGCCGCAGCCTGCAGCTGCCGATCGCCGTGCTGCCCGCCGCGGGCATCCTGCTGCGCCTCGGCCAGCCGGACGTCTTCGGCGCCGACGGGCTCGGCTGGGACAAGGTCGCTTCCGTCTTCGCCACCGCCGGCGGCGCTGTCTTCGACAATCTGCCGATGCTCTTCTGCATCGGTGTCGCCATCGGCTTCGCCAAGAAGTCCGACGGCTCCACCGCGCTCGCCGCGCTGGTCGGCTTCCTCGTCTACAGCAACGTGCTGAAGGCCTTCCCGGTCACCGAGGCGAAGGTCCAGGACGGCGCCGACATAGCCGCGACCTACAACAACCCGGGCGTCCTCGGCGGCATCGTCATGGGTCTGCTGGCCGCCGTGCTGTGGCAGAAGTTCCACCGCACCAAGCTGGTCGACTGGCTCGGCTTCTTCAACGGGCGCCGGCTCGTCCCGATCATCATGGCCTTCGTCGGCACCCTGGTCGGCGTCGTCTTCGGTCTGGTCTGGGAGCCCATCGGTGAGGGCATCAGCAGCTTCGGCGAGTGGATGACGGGTCTCGGTGCCGCTGGTGCCGGCCTCTTCGGCGCCATCAACCGTGCGCTGATCCCGGTGGGTATGCACCAGTTCGTGAACACCGTCGCCTGGTTCCAGCTCGGTGACTTCACCAACGCCGCAGGCGAGGTCGTGCACGGCGACCTGAACCGCTTCTTCGCGGGCGACCCGGACGCCGGTATGTTCATGTCCGGCTTCTTCCCGATCATGATGTTCGGTCTCCCGGCCGCCGCCCTCGCCATCGCACACTCCGCGCGCCCGGAGCGCCGCAAGGCCGTCCTGGGCATGATGATCTCCCTCGCCCTGACCTCCTTCGTCACGGGTGTCACCGAGCCGATCGAGTTCTCGTTCATGTTCATCGCGCCGGTGCTGTACGCGATCCACGCGGTGCTCACCGCGATCTCGCTGGCCGTGACATGGGCGCTCGGCGTCCACGCCGGATTCACCTTCTCCGCGGGCGCCATCGACTACCTGCTGAACTGGAACCTGGCCACCAAGCCGTGGCTGATCATCCCGATCGGCCTTGTCTTCGCCGCCGTCTACTACACGGTGTTCCGCTTCGCCATCACCAAGTTCAACCTGCCGACCCCGGGCCGCGAGCCCGAGGAGGAGGTCGAGGACCTCACCAAGGCGTGAGCCGGTCGGTGCCCGTCTGAAGTCCCTCGTACAAGCGGCCGAAGGCCCTCGGAACCCGGAGGTTCCGAGGGCCTTCGGCCGTATCAGTCGTGGGACGCGCCTCAGATCTCGTACGTCGCCGCCGGCACCGCCAGTTCCGCCGGACCGTCGAACACCGCGCGGGCGTCCGCCAGATTGACCTCGGGGTCCGTCCACGGCGGGATATGGGTCAGGACGAGACGCCGGACCCCGGCGCGCTGGGCGGTCTGACCCGCCTCGCGGCCGTTGAGATGGAGATGGGGGATGTTCTCCTTGCCGTGGGTGAAGGCGGCCTCGCACAGGAAGAGATCGGTGTCCACGGCGAGTTCGACCAGGGAGTCGCACACACCGGTGTCCCCGGAGTACGTCAGCGAGGAACCGCCGTGCTCGAGGCGGATGCCGTACGCCTCGACGGGGTGGCGCACTCTCTCCGTGTGCACGGAGAAGGGGCCGATCTCGAAGGTGCCCGGCTTGACGGTGTGGAAGTCGAAGACCTCGCTCATCGACGACGCGGAGGGCGTGTCGCCGTACGCGGTGGTCAGTCGCTGCTCCGTGCCCTCGGGTCCGTAGACGGGGATCGGAGCGGCGCGGCCGCCGTCGTGCCGGTAGTAGCGCGCCACGAAGTAGGCGCACATGTCGATGCAGTGGTCGGCGTGCAGATGGCTGAGGAAGATCGCGTCGAGGTCGTAGAGACCGCAGTGGCGCTGCAGCTCGCCCAGGGCGCCGTTGCCCATGTCGAGGAGCAGCCGGAAGCCGTCGGCCTCGACGAGGTAGCTCGAGCAGGCCGATTCCGCGGACGGGAACGACCCCGAGCAGCCGACGACGGTGAGCTTCATGGAGCAGAAACCTCCGCTGGCAGGATGAGAAAACGGGGGTCGTGCGGTGCGTCGAGCGTAAGGCGCAAAAGGCTCCGTCGCTTCTCCGTCACGGTCTGTTGTGGGCGAACTCACCTGCTGTGTCACCGGATCGGACGGCTGTGCGGTTACGCGCGCGGGAGGCGGGGCGCGCAGCGAACGGGGCCCGCCGGTACCGTCGGTACATGGACACGTCCTGGTGGCTCGCCCTGGCCGCCGTGGTGCTGCTCGCCCTGGTCGCAACGCTGGTCGACAGCTGGGGGCCGTACCGCGTGCGGCGCCGGCGCCGCAGGACCAGGCCGCCGGGACGGCCCGGTGAGCGGCCGGAGCAGCCGCGGCGACGCGTGGCCCCCAGGCCGAAGCCGGCGGAGATCTGGTGGGCGAACGTGCCGTACGAGCGAGCCGGGGGCGCCTCGGTCAGGCCGGACGGGGCGACGCGGGGTACCGGGCGGGCCAAGGACCGGCCGTGTCTGGTGCTGTCGGTGCACGGCGACACCGCGCTGGTGGCCAAGATCACCAGCAAGTACCGCGACGAGCGCCCGGGCGTGATCCCGCTGCCACCGGGATCCGTGGGCGATGCGCAGGGCCGCCCGAGCTTCCTGGAGACGGACGAGCTGCGGAACGTGGCCGTATGGGAATTCCGGCGACGGGCCGGCGTGGCGGACCCGGTCCTGTGGGACCAGGTCCGCCATCTCGCGCGTTAGCCGCCGCCCTGTGGGCCGTTCCGCAGGCGCGATGCACCGCCTGTGGACAAGGCGAAGCCGGCTCAGGCCCAGAGCTGCCCGTGCAGCGTCTCGATGGCCTCTTCCGTCGTGGCCGCGGTGTAGACGCCGGTCGACAGGTACTTCCAGCCGCCGTCGGCGACGATGAAGACGATGTCCGCGGACTCGCCCGCCTTGACCGCCTTCTTCCCCACGCCGATCGCGGCGTGCAGCGCGGCGCCCGTGGAGACGCCCGCGAAGATCCCCTCCTGCTGGAGGAGTTCCCGGGTGCGGGTCACGGCGTCGGCGGAGCCGACCGAGAAGCGGGTGGTCAGCACGGACGCGTCGTACAGTTCGGGTACGAAGCCCTCGTCGAGGTTCCGCAGCCCGTAGACGAGGTCGTCGTACCGCGGCTCGGCGGCGACGATCTTGACGTCCGGCTTGTGCTCGCGCAGGTAGCGGCCGACGCCCATGAGCGTCCCCGTCGTGCCGAGGCCCGCCACGAAGTGCGTGACGGACGGCAGGTCGGCGAGGATCTCCGGGCCGGTCGTCGCGTAGTGCGCGCCCGCGTTGTCCGGGTTGCCGTACTGGTAGAGCATCACCCAGTCCGGGTGCTGCCCGGCGAGCTCCTTGGCGATGCGTACGGCGGTGTTGGAGCCGCCCGCGGCGGGGCTGGGGATGATCTCCGCGCCCCACATGCCGAGCAGGTCGCGGCGCTCCTGCGAGGTGTTCTCCGGCATGACGCACACCATGCGGTAGCCCTTGAGCCGGGCGGCCATGGCGAGCGAGATGCCGGTGTTGCCGGAGGTGGGCTCGAGGATGGTGCAGCCGGGGGTGAGCCGGCCGTCCTTCTCGGCCTGCTCGATCATGAACAGCGCGGGGCGGTCCTTGACCGAGCCGGTCGGGTTGCGGTCCTCGAGCTTCGCCCAGATCCGGACGTCCTCGGACGGCGAGAGCCGGGGCAGCCGGACGAGCGGCGTGTTGCCGACGGCTGCGAGGGGGGAGTCGTACCGCATGCCGATCAGGCCATACCGCCGGCCACGGCCGGCAGGATCGTCACGCTGTCGCCGTCGGCCACCTTGGTGTTGATGCCGTCGAGGAAGCGGACGTCCTCGTCGTTCAGGTAGACGTTGACGAAGCGGCGCAGCTCGCCGCCGTCCACGATCCGGGCCTGGATTCCGGCGTGCCGGGTCTCGAGGTCGGCGAAGAGCGCGGCGAGGGTGTCCCCGCTGCCCTCGACGGCCTTCGCACCGTCGGTGTACTGGCGGAGGATGGTCGGGATGCGGACCTCGATGGCCATGGAGTGGGCTCCTGTCGGAAGAATTCTGGTCGGTGGGCGCGCGGCTGCGCTGCGTACGTGCGGTGCTACGTGAGGGCGCCGCGGCTCACTGCCGTACGGCGGGACGGCTCAGCGCGGACAGATGGCGCTGGCCAGCCTGCACAGGTCGACGTGCAGCCGCGCCACGAGCAGCATGCCCGGCGTCTTGTCGCTCACGTCGTCGATAACCATGGGGTCATCGTATCGATTCCCGGTCCGGTCTCCGGAATGGGATCTCACGTGCTGGACGATTCCGGTTCGCCAGCCGGACGGGCTCCGCCAAGGGCCGCGCCCTTTCGCCGGTTTCCGGTCAGCAGCCGCTCAGCCGTAGGCCTCGACGATCTTCACTTCCTCCTCCGTGATCTCGCCGTCGACGATGCGGAAGGAGCGGAACTGGAAGGGCCCGGCGTCGTCGGTGTCCGCCGTGGACACCAGCACGTAGTGGGCGCCCGGCTCGTTGGCGTACGAGATGTCGGTGCGCGAGGGATAGGCCTCGGTGGCCGTGTGCGAGTGGTAGATGACCACGGGCTCCTCGTCGCGGTCGTCCATCTCGCGGTAGAGCTTGAGCAGATCGCCGGAGTCGAACTCGTAGAACGTCGGCGAGCGGGCGGCGTTCAGCATCGGGATGAACCGCTCGGGGCGGCCGGAGCCCACGGGGCCCGCGACGACGCCGCACGCCTCGTCGGGGTGGTCCTGGCGCGCGTGCGCGACGATCTGGTCGTGAAGGGCCTGGGTGATGGTGAGCATGCCGCTCAGGATATGCGGGCGGGCCGCCCGTACCGAAGGGTGGTACGGGCGGCCCGCATGCTGGACGCTGCCGCATGCTGCACACGGCTCGCGTCCTGGACGCTGCGCGTCGGGCCGGAGCTCAGCCGACTTTCTCGAGCGAGCGCTCGTGGCGCTCCGCGACCTGCGGGTTCCGGGCCTTCAGCACGTACCAGCCGATGGCCAGCGCGGCGGCCCAGCCGGCCATGACGTACAGGCAGATCCGGGAGTCGGCGTCGTACGCGATCAGGCCGGTGACGAACAGCAGGAACAGGACCGCGATCCAGCTGCACACCGCGCCGCCCGGTGCGGGGAAGGAGGACGCGGGCAGGCGCCCGGCGTCGACCGCGCGGCGGTACAGGATGTGGCTGACGAGGATCATCAGCCAGGTCCAGATGCCGGCCGCGGTCGCCACCGAGGTGACGTAGCCGAAGGCCTTCTCCGGGACGATGTAGTTGAGGACCACGCCGATGCCCATGAAGAGCACGGAGACCGTGATGCCGAACGCGGGCGTCTTGGAAGCGGACAGCTTGTTGAAGACCTTGGGCGCCTCGCCGTTGTCGGCCAGGGTGCGCAGCATGCGGCCGGTGGAGTACATGCCGGAGTTGCACGACGACAGGGCCGCGGTGAGCACCACGAAGTTCACGATGGCGGCGCCGGCCGGAATGCCGATCTTGGCGAAGGCGGCGACGAACGGGCTCACGCCGGGCGCGAACTCGGTCCACTTCACGACGCAGAGGATGACCGTGAGGGCACCGACGTAGAAGAGCGCGATACGCCAGGGCAGGGTGTTGATCGCCTTGGGGAGCGTCTTCTCGGGGTTCTCGGACTCACCGGCCGTGACGCCGACGAGCTCGACGGCGAGGTAGGCGAACATGACGCCCTGCAGGGTCATCAGCGAGGAGCCGACGCCCTTCGGGAAGAAGCCGTCGAAGGCCCAGAGGTTGGAGACGGCGGCAGTGTCGCCCGCGGAGCTGAATCCGAAGGTGAGGACGCCGAGGCCGATCACGATCATGCCGATGAGCGCGGTGACCTTGACCATCGAGAACCAGAACTCGATCTCGCCGAAGAGCCTCACCGAGATCAGGTTGGCCGCGAAGAGGACCACCAGGAAGACCAGGGCCGTGACCCACCGCGGGATCGACGGGAACCAGTAGTTGACGTAGATCGCGGCGGCGGTGAGCTCCGCCATGCCGGTGACGACCCACATCAGCCAGTACGTCCAGCCGGTGAAGTAGCCGAAGAACGGGCCGAGGAACTCGCGGGAGTACTCCGCGAAGGAGCCCGAGACCGGGCGGTAGAGCAGGAGCTCGCCGAGCGCCCGCATGATGAAGAAGATGATCACGCCCGCGAGGGCGTACATCAGGATGAGGCTGGGGCCCGCCTTGGCGATGTTGGCACCCGCGCCGAGGAAGAGTCCGACGCCGATGGCGCCGCCGATGGCGATCATCTGGACCTGACGGCTGCCGAGCCCGCGCTCGTACCCCTCTTCGGGGGCGTCGCCGCCCACGGCCTCATTGCCGTCGCGATGCTTATCGACCTGCGCTGAGGTCATGCTGGTGTGCGCCTTTCTCCATGCCGATCCGAGCCGTCCCGGCTTCGGATCGGGTCTCGATCCCCCTGGATGTGATGGAGCTGTGCCGACCGGCGGTCTGCCGGCGTGGGCGCCCCCGGCCGGGGCATGGGTGGCCCCGTCGGGTGGTCGTGAAGATCTATCACGGCCGCAGGGGTGATCGGTTGAGGCGGATATGGCACACACCACAGGAAGAAGCGGACAAAAGAGCCCTCAACCCGCCATAAGCCATCGCTTTGGTGACAGGATCGTTATCCGGATTTGAGTGTTCGCTGAGCGAACACCCTCCAGGGCCCCCTGACTTGGCAAGTCCCCCATATCGGGAGACGGGAGGCAGATCCGGCGGTACGTCAGGGCATCAAGGTGTCGACCAGCGTCTCCTGCAGTCCGCCGAGCCACAGATACGCCATCACCATCGGCTTGCGCGGATCCTCGTCCGGCAGCCGGTAGAGCACATCGGTGTCCTCCTCGTCCGCGATGTCGAGGCGGGAGCCGATGGCCAGGCGCAGGTCGTTGAGCGCGCCGAGCCACTGCCGTGACTCATCGGGCGTCAGCTCGAGAACGGCGCCGCCATGGCCCGCGACCGTCAATGCGTCCAGGGAACGGATCACCGCGAGGGCGTCGTCGCGCTTCCTCGCCCGCAGGTCGTTCTCGGTGAAGCGGCGGAACTCTGCGGAGTGCGCCCGCAGCTCGTCGTCGTCGCCGGGCGTGGCCTCCTCGCCGCCGGGCCCGCTGTACGCGTCCGGGAAGAGCCGCTGCAGCACGGGGTCGGAGGGCGGCTCGCTCGGGCCCTCCGCGAAGAGTTCGGCAAGGGGGTCGTCGGAGGCGTCCCCGCCCGGCCCCGGTCCGACGAGCTCCAGAAGCTGGACCGCCAGCGACCGGATGATGGAGATCTCGACCTCGTCGAGCGCGACGGCCGCGCCGCCCCCGGAGATCGGTTCGAAGTGTCCTGGCATAAGGGAGAGTCGCTGCTTCCGGTCCTGAGGGAGAGTCGCTGCTTCGGGTCCTGAGGGTGAGCCGCTACTTCCGGTCCTGCTGAAGGGTGGCCCACAGGCCGTAGCCGTGCATGGCCTGTACGTCGCGTTCCATCTCTTCGCGCGTCCCGCTGGACACCACCGCCCTGCCCTTGTGGTGGACGTCGAGCATCAGTTTGGTGGCCTTGTCCTTGGAGTACCCGAAGTAGGCCTGGAAGACGTACGTCACGTAGCTCATCAGATTGACCGGGTCGTTGTGGACGATCGTGACCCAGGGGACGTCGGGCTCGGGTACGGCGAAGGACTCCTCCGCGGACTCTGGGCGTTCGACTTCTAGGGGTGCTGGGGCCGTCACACGGCCCATGCTGCCACTTGGGGTGGGCGACCGCACAAACGCCCCGGCGGTGTCCGGCGCAAATCAGCCCATGGAAATCGTCAGAGTGACGAGATTTGGGGGTAGCATCGCTCGTATGCCGCAACTCCGGGGCGAGAAGCCCCGGGCCCCGGACGCGACCGGGGTGCCCACGAGTCATCTCGAGGAGATCCACAGTGAATGCCCCGGATCTGCGCCTGCCGGTGGATGTTCCCTCCACGGCGCTCTTCACGGACCACTACGAGCTGACGATGCTGCAGGCCGCCCTGCGCGCGGGCACGGCCGGCCGGCGGTCGGTCTTCGAGGTCTTCACGCGCAGACTGCCCGAGGGCCGCCGCTACGGCGTCGTGGCTGGCACCGGCCGGGTGCTTGACGCCGTGGAGAACTTCCGGTTCGACGAGGGCGTCCTCGGCTTCCTGCGCGAGCGCGGCGTCGTGGACGAGCCCACGCTCGCATGGCTCTCCGAGTACCGCTTCACCGGCGACATCTGGGGCTATCCCGAGGGCGAGGTCTACTTCCCCGGCTCCCCGATCCTGCGGGTCGAGGGCTCCTTCGCGGAGTGCGTGCTCCTTGAGACCGTGATCCTTTCGATCCTCAACCACGACTCGGCGATCGCCGCCGCCGCGTCGCGCATGTCGTCGGCGGCCGGGGACCGCCCGCTGATCGAGATGGGCGCCCGCCGCACCCACGAGCTGGCGGCCGTCGCCGCCTCGCGGGCCGCCTACGTCGGCGGCTTCACGAGCACCTCCGACCTGGCCGCCGGCTTCCGCTACGGCATCCCGACGGTCGGCACGTCCGCACACGCCTTCACGCTGCTGCACGACACCGAACGCGACGCGTTCGAGGCCCAGGTGGCCTGCCTCGGCACCGGTACGACGCTGCTGGTCGACACGTACGACGTGGCCGAGGCCGTGCGCACCGCCGTCGAGGTCGCGGGCCCCGAGCTCGGCGCCGTGCGCATCGACTCCGGCGATCTGCTGCTGGTCGCGCACCGGGTGCGCCAGCAGCTGGACGAGCTGGGCGCCAAGAAGACGAGGATCGTCGTGACGTCGGACCTGGACGAGTACGCGATCGCATCGCTGCGGGCCGCGCCCGTGGACGCGTACGGGGTCGGCACTCAGCTGGTCACTGGCTCCGGGCACCCCACGTGCTCGATGGTCTACAAGCTGGTGGCGCGCGCCGAGAGCACCGACCCGGCGGCTCCGCTCATCCCCGTCGCGAAGAAGGCGACGGGCGGCAAGACGTCGATCGGCGGCCGCAAGTGGGCCGCGCGGCGGCTCGACGAGGAGGGAGTGGCCGAGGCGGAGGTGATCGGTACCGGCCCGGTCCCGGCCGCACTCCAGGACCGGCAGCTGCTGGTCGAGCTGGTCAAGGGCGGCTCGGTTGTCGCCCGCGAGCCGCTCGACGTGGTCCGCGACAGGCACTTCGAGGCCCGCGACCGGCTGCCGCTGTCGGCGATCCAGCTGTCCCGGGGCGAGCCGGTGATCCCGACCGAGTACGTCTGACACCGCCGGCACCACCCGGACCGGACGGCGCCTGTGATCCCTCTGGTGCTGCCGGTGCGGAACGGCGCGCGTGGGATCGTCCGCGCATGAACGCCGGGTGAGCGGGAATGCAACGACAGCGCACATTCGAATCCACAGGCGGGCAAGGACCCCCTCCCGCAACGCATTTGAAGTCTCTAGGCTCGGTTCCACAGGCCGAGCCGCAGCCCATCCGAGACCCCCGCAGCGGGGGCCCGGGGAGCCCTCCTCGGGACGTCACAGCCAGCCGAAGGACAGCCACCATGCGCCGCGCCTTGATCGTCGTAGACGTGCAGAACGACTTCTGCGAGGGCGGCAGCCTCGCGGTCGCAGGGGGTGCCGATGTCGCTGCCGCCATCACCGAGCTGATCGGCCAGGCCCCCGCCGGCTATCGCCATGTCGTCGCCACCCGCGACCACCACATCGCCCCCGGTGACCACTTCTCGGACCGGCCGGACTTCCGCCACTCGTGGCCCGCGCACTGCGTGGCGGGCACGGAGGGCGTCGGCTTCCACCCCAACTTCGCCCCGGCGGTCGCCTCCGGAGCGATCGACGCGGTCTTCGACAAGGGCGCGTACGCGGCGGCGTACAGCGGCTTCGAGGGCGTCGACGAGAACGGGACGCCGCTGGTCGAGTGGCTGCGGGCCCGCCAGATCACCGAGGTCGACGTGGTGGGCATAGCCACGGACCACTGTGTGCGCGCGACCGCGCTGGACGCGGCCCGCGAGGGGTTCCGCACCCAGGTCCTGCTGGACCTCACCGCCGGGGTCTCGGAGGAGACGACGGAGCACGCGCTCGAGGAGATGCGCGAGGCGGGAGTGGAGCTGACGGGCAAACCCGTCGTGTAGCCGGTCGGCACCTCGCGCGAGTCCGCCCGCGCCTCGCTCACGACCTCTGGGCCACCGGGCCGCGGAAGAGCGCCTTTATCGGGTGGTAGAGCTCCCTGACGTCGTCCGGCGCCGTGCGCCACACCAGGTTCTCGGGGTGGTGCAGGACCGCCGTTATCTCATCCGGCGTGGGCGGCGCGAGGTTCCCGCGGAGGTAGACCGCGCGCAGGCCGAGGTTGCGCAGCCGCGTCAGGGCGCGGGCCCGGTTGCCCGCCTGCACGACCACCCGGACGTATCGCCCGTCCGCGCACGCGGCGGGGTTCGGCAGCGTCAGTGCGACGACCACGCTTCCGTCCGGCAGCTTGCAAAAGCCTCCTGCGGCCATACCGCACATACCCCCGTAAGAAGTCGTGTCAATAACGGACCCACAGGAGGCACCTAAACACGATCGGCCGCCACCCGCCAGAGGGCAACGGCCGATCATGCTCTGACCTGCTCAAACGCGTCCTACTTCGTGGCCTCCGAGACCTTGAGCGTGATCGTCGAGCCGCTCGAGGACTCCTTCACGATCGCGATCTTGGTGTTGGTGTCAGTGATCTTGACGCCACCGAAGGGGTTGCTCTCGTCGTAGTACGTGTTCACGTGGTCGTTGAAGATCCGGTTGCCCGGCAGCGACGGGACCACCGTGGGGACGTCTGCCCTGTGCAGCGTGAACCCGTCCGTCCGGTACTCGGTGAACGGCGCGTCGTACGTCTGGATGCGGTTGCGCATCAGCGTGCCGTCGGACCACCGCAGCGCCTTCGGGTGGGCGTCGACCGGCAGCAGCAGGCCGGTGCCCGGGTGCTCGCTCGTGTTGTTGTCCATCTGGGAGGTGTCCCACTTCCAGATGAGCAGGCCGTTCTGGTACGGGAAGTGCTCCACCCAGGAGGGACGCGTGGCCGCGAAGCCGAAGTTGTACGGGCCGGCCTTCAGCGTCTTGTCGTACGACACGTACTGGCGGTTCTCCGCGATGTAGTACTGCGCGTAGTCCTTGGTGAAGGAAGCCCCGATGCGGGAGAAGCCAGTCGCCGTCCAGGCGGCGTCCGCGCTCTCCGCGTCGTCGGAGAAGACCGCCGAGCCGTCCGCGGTGACCGTGATCGAGTCGGCCGCGAAGCCCTTCTTGGCGAGGCCGCCGTCGGTCGCGTAGCGGAAGCGGAGATCGATTTTCTTGCCCGCATACGCGTCGAGCGGGTAGACGAGCTTCTGGTACGCGTCGGCCGTGCCGTCCAGCGCGGGCTTGTCGCTGCCGTCGCGGCTGATCGGATTGCCGCCCGCCGTGCCGTCGATCGCCGTCCAGTTGGCGCCGCCGTCGGTGGACACCTCGGTGTAGAGGTAGTCGTAGCCCGCCTCGATGTCCCACCAGCCGTCGAGGGTGAGGGCGGCGGAGGACTTGCCGGTGAGGTCCACGGACCGGCTGAGGGTGTTCTTCAGGTCGTTGCCGCTGCCGCTCCACCACTGCGTGGCGCCCTGCGCCGGGGTCACGATCTCGGTGGTCACCGCCTTCTGGGGCAGTTCCACCACCAGGGCCTGGGCGTCTTCGGTGTTGTACTCGGCCACGCCCAGCCTGTGCGTGGAGCGCGTCGCCGCCTTGGCCGTCTCGTAGTCCAGCCAGCCGAGCTGCAACTTGTCCCAGGCGGTCATGTCGCCGGGCAGATCGCCGATGGTCCCCTCACCGGTGCCGAGCCAGGAACCGGAGGACATCAGGGTCCAGAAGCCGGTGGAGTTCTCGCCGCCGCCGGAGGTGTCGTAGTGGTCCGGCAGGCCGAGATCGTGACCGTACTCGTGGGCGAAGACGCCGAGTCCGCCGTTCTCCGGCTGGATGGTGTAGTCGCCGACCCAGATGCCGGTGTCGCCGATCTGGGCACCGCCCAGCTTGTTGCCGTCCGGGCCCGTGGCGCCGGCGTCGGTGCCGAACGCGTACCAGCGGTGCGCCCAGATGGCATCTTCGCCCTGGGCGCCGCCGCCCGCGGACTCGTCCTCGCCGGCGTGCACGATCTGGAAGTGGTCGATGTAGCCGTCGGCCTCGTTGAAGTCGCCGTCGGCGTCGTGGTCGTAGCGGTCCCACAGGTCGTACTTCGCCAGGTCGGCCTTGATGTCCGCGTCGGACTCGCCCGCCGCCTTCTGCTGGTCGACCCAGGCCTTCACGCCGTCGGCCACCGCGTACCAGGCGCAGTTGCCGCATTTGTTGGAGCCGTAACGGGCCTCGTTGTAGGGCACCTTGACCCAGTCCGTGACCTCGCCGTCGACCGAGTAGCGGCCCGAGGACTGCTTCTCGTAGTACTTCTTCATCGACTCGACACCATCCCCGGTGCCGAAGTAGAGCTCCTGGAAGTGCTCCCGGTTGTAATCCGCCTGCCAGGCCGTGCTGTTGTCCTGGGTGCGGTCCGGCTCGGCTATCTCGTTGTGGGCCGGGCCCGCCGTGCCGCCGTATCTGCTGTCGATCTCGTCGCCGAACTCGACGAGGATCGTGAAGATCTGGTCGGTCTTCTCACGGCCGAGCTCGACGTACTTGTCGTCGTCGAGCTTCACGACCTTCGAGCCCTCGCGGTCCTTCACCTCGGCGTCGCCGGATATGACCTGCTGCAGGGCCTCTTCCCGCTGCTCCTCCTGGCGCTCCGTCAGCGGACCCTTGAGGTCGTGGTCCACATGAGCCTTGGCGGGCGCCGGATCGCGGCGTTCGATGGCCGCCGCTCCCGGGGCCTGGCCCTCCTCGGCCTGCGCTGTGGCGCCGGCCGAGAACGCCGCGGTGGCCGTGGCCAACGCCACGGCCACCGCAGTGGCTCTGAACGTACGTCTTCTGCTGGTCACTTGACCGTCCGTCCTTCCCCCGCGTCGGTCCCGCTGCCCACTGGGCGCGGCAACGTCACGCTCCCGGTCATGGAGGGCCGCGCGGCACGGATATACGCGCGTCAACAGTGCCGTTATTGGACCGGAGTCACGGGAGAAAAGACAGATCTTGACTTGCGCACGCCAACTGCACTATGCAGCAGGCGGAGTTCGGTAACCGGACGGTCGGCGAGGAATGGCGCACCCTTCAATGGGCGCGTCGGTCCGTCCACTTGGTGGACTCGATGACTCCGTGCGCCCCCTGTGCACCGGCACCGTGGGTAAGGTCACGCTTACCGGCGTTCCACTCGGGCATGCAGCCGATTAGAGTCATTTGACGGCGCGTTACAGACAAGTCGACATAGTTACGCACCCTCGTTGATTTCCGCATCCTCCCCCATGGCACGAGGGCATGGGGGAACCCCATCCCGAGGACGGATACGTCATGCCTCGTCCGACCGCCGCACAGCTCGCCTACGGTTCCGCAACCGTTGTCCTCTGCACCCTGGCCATGCTGCTGTTGTCACAGACGAGTTCGGGCGTGGGAGTGACGGTCATCGCCCTTGCCGCGCTCGGCCTCGGCCTTCTGGTCGCCATGACCGTGTCCCAGCCGAAGACGGTGCGTTCCGCCGTGAACGCGAAGTCGGGCGGGGCTCCGGCCCGCACGCCCGCTTCGACCTCTGCTTCCTCCCCTGCCACCGCTCCCGCCCGATCCGCGCCCGTGGAGCGGGTGCCCGTGCGGCACGCCGCCGCGCACGCGAGCGCCGAGCGCGTACACCAGCGCTGACTGCCGCTCCGGCCGGCCGGGTGCCGGCGAATCTCAAGGGGTGGTGCTGACCACCACCGTCTTGGCCGCCTTGTCGTGCAGACCCTGCTTGTACGGCTTGTCGAAGTAGCTCCAGCCGCCGCAGATCACCGTCCAGATGCAGTAGCAGCAGAAGGCGAACGGCAGCCACAGCACGGCCGCCCGGACGAGCGACGTCTGCACACTGGGCGTCGAGCCGTCGCTGAGATTCGCCACCCGCATCTTCATCCACTGCTTGCCGAGGGTCTGACCCGACCTGGCGATCATGAACGTGTCGTACGCGATGTAGAGCACGGCTGCCAGCACCGCCCGGCCGTACAGAGGGCCGGCGTCGACCTCGTTCTCGGTCACGTAGACCTCGTTCAGCCCGAACCCCCACGAGATCAGCCCCACCACGATGCCGACGATGATCATGTCGATGATGCGGGCCAGCGTGCGCCGGGCGCTGTCGGCCAGCGGGGGCATGCCCGCCAGCGGATCCTCGCCGCCGTAGGGGCCACCGCCTCCATAGGGCGGCGGGGGCTGCTGCCCACCGCCGTACGGGGAGCCGCCACCGGGCGGCGGCGGAGCGCCGTAGGGGCCGCCACCCCCCTGCGGGGTGTCATACGGAGAGCCACCCTGCGGAGTGTCGTACGGGGAACCGCCTTGCGGGGTTTCGTCCCCCGAAGGCGGCTGCTTCTTCCTGAACGGGTCGTCTTCCGGCGGCTGGCCGGAACCGGAGGGCGGCGGTTCGGTGCTCATGGCCCGAGTCGACCGCGAACCCATCGGGTCCGCAATGGGCGGGCCGCCGTCCGGAGTATCCGGACGGCGGCCCGCCCTGTCAGCGGACTTCTCAGCGGTGCCGGGGGCGTGCCTGAACTTCCCCTGGGCCGCTTAGCCGGCCACGAACGTACGCGCCGCCTTGTCGTGCCAGCACTGGCGCCACGGCCGGTCGAACAGGCCCCACAGGACGCCCACGACACCGATCACCAGCACGCCCGGGACGCAGTACACCAGCCAGCGGCGCAGCGCGGCGCCGAACGAGGGCGGCTCGTGCGCCTCGATGTCCCGCACCTCCAGTCCGCACAGCTTCTTGCCGAGCGTGCGGCCCCACTTGGCGGTCGGCAGCGCCTCGTAGGCGACGCCGAAGAGGAGGAGGAGGCCCAGGACGATGCCGAGGTAGCCCGCGGTGGTGCCGTCGATCAGCCAGACCGTGACCGTCTCACCGGAGAGCTTCGCGGCGTCGATCTTGGCGTCGATGTGGTCGATCGCCTTGCCGACGAGCGGCACGGCGACCGCGGCGGTCACGGCTCCCGTCACGACGGTGTCGATCAGCCGTGCCGCGAACCGCTTGCCGAGGCCCGCGGGACGCGCCGAAGCCTGGGCCTGCGCCGCGGCCAGGAACGGATCCTCGACCGGCGGCTTCCACGGCGCGACCGGCTGCTCGCCCCCGGCCGCGGACGCCGCCGGACCGGACTCGGGCTGCGCAAGCCGGTGCACCTGCTGGGCCCAGGACGGCTGTCCGCCGCCGGGCCCGGAGGTCACCGGGGAGGGCCCGGGCGGGCCCGGCTGCGGCTGCACGGCGGGGGTACCGGTCGCAGCGCCCTGCCGCGGAACGGAGTGCTGGCTGGCCGGGGCGGACGCCTGCTGGGAGGCGGACGGCTGGGGAGTGGCCGGCCGAGGAGCGGACGGCTGGGGAGCGGATGGCTGCGGAGAGGCGGGGGCAGGGGAGGAGGCCGCCTGGGCCGCGCCCCGTTCTCCGGCCGGACCGGTGAGCGCCCGGATGGCCATGGTGCCGTCGGTGCCCGGTGCGGCGGCCCCCGTGTTCTGGCCGGATCCCGCACCGGACGCGCCGTCCGCGGGCTTGGCGGCACTCCCTGCTCCGGCGCCGACGGGCCGTCCCGGAACGGCGGGGCGGCGGAACTTCACGGTGCCGTCCGTCGGCGGCTCGGGTGTGCCGCCCGGGCCCGCGTCACCGCCTGCGGCCGGGGCGGAGCCCGCCGCCGGGCCGGGCTTCAGGGCGCGCATCCGCATGGTGCCGGGGGTGCCTCCCGTGCCCTCCGCGCTCTGCTGCTCCTGAGAGGGGCGCGGCGTGTGGGGGCCTGCCGGCTGCTGGGAGCCCCAGGAGATGCGGCGGTCCTGGTCACCGCCGAAGCCGGTCTGCTGGGACGTGTCGGCGCCCCATGCCGAGGCCGGCTCCGGCCTGGTGCCGTGCTGTGCGTCTCCCGGCGTCGCCCTCGGGGCGCCCGGCTCCTCGTCGAGGAAGAACGGACCGGTCTCCTCCGCGCTCGGCAGCGCCGGGGAGGAGGCGGGCGCCGGGATCTGAGCAGGCGCCGGGGCCCGGGTCACCCCCGGGGGCGGGGGCAGCGGCTCGCCGTCGCTGGGCGCCGGACGGCTCGTACCGGGCACCCAGGCAGCGCCGTTCCAGTACCGGACATAGCCGGGGATGGACGGGTCCGGGTAGTAGCCTTCGCGGGGCCTGTCGTCGCCGGGGGCCGGAGTTGGGGCGCTCATGCCGTCGTCCCGTATCTGCTCGAGGGCTGGAGTTGGGGTCCACATCTATCAGACCGGCGCACGCTCCTGGGCGGGTCCCGCGGGAAGCACCCCTTTTCGGGCACACCGCGGGACGCCGGCAGGGGCCTCAGAAGAGCTTGCCCGGGTTGAGGATGCCGAGCGGATCGAAGGTCTGCTTGATCGCGCGCTGCATCTCCACCCCCACGGGGCCGATCTCGCGCGCCAGCCACTCCTTCTTGAGGATCCCGACGCCGTGCTCACCGGTGATGGTGCCGCCCAGTTCCAGGCCGAGCGCCATGATCTCGTCGAAGGACTCGCGGGCGCGCCGGGACTCGTCGGCGTCGGCGGAGTCGAAACAGACCGTGGGATGGGTGTTGCCGTCCCCTGCGTGGGCGCAGACACCGATGGTCAGGCCGTACTTCTCCGCGATGCGCTCGACGCCTTCGAGCATCTCGCCGAGGCGGGAGCGCGGCACGCAGACGTCGTCGATCATCGTGGTGCCCTTGACGGCCTCCAGGGCGGTGAGCGACAAACGGCGGGCCTGGAGCAGGAGTTCGGACTCGGCGTGGTCCTCGGCCGGTACGACCTGGGTGGCGCCGGCGGCCTCGCACAGCAAGCCGAGCGCGGCCAGGTCGGCGGCCGGGTCGGGGGTGTCGAACGCGGCGAGCAACAGGGCCTCGGTGGTGTCGGGCAGGCCCATGTTCGCGAAGGCGTTGACGGCCTGGATGGTCGTACGGTCCATCAGCTCGAGCAGGGACGGGACATGGCCGCCCTCCATGATCTTGCACACCGCGTCGCAGGCGGCGGCCGCGGAGGCGAACTCGGCGGCCAGCACGAGCTGCTGGGGCGGCTTCGGCCTGAGGCCCAGGACGGCTCGTACGACGATGCCGAGGCTGCCCTCGGAGCCGACGAACAGCCGGGTCAGGTCGTATCCGGCGACGCCCTTGGCGGTGCGGCGGCCGGTGTGCATGAGCCGGCCGTCGGCGAGGACGACGTCGAGCCCGAGGACGTACTCGGCGGTCACCCCGTACTTCACGCAGCACAGGCCGCCCGACGCGGTGCCGATGTTGCCGCCGATGGTGCACATCTCCCAGCTGGAGGGGTCCGGCGGGTAGTACAGCCCGTGTTCGCCGACGGCGCGGGAGAGGGCTGCGTTGACGACGCCCGGCTCGACGACCGCGATCCGGTCGACCGGGCTGATCTCCAGGATGCGGTCCATTTTGACCAGGGACAGCACGATGCAGCCGTCGGTGGCGTTGGCGCCGCCGGACAGGCCGGTGCGGGCGCCCTGGGGCACGACGGGGACGCGCAGCTCGGTGGCGGTGCGCATGACGTGCTGCACTTCCTCGACGGTGCGCGGCAGCACCACGACGGCGGGCTCGCCCGCCTCGCAGAAGCTGGCCATGTCGTGGGCGTAGGAGGCCGTGATGTCGGGATCGGTGAGGATCGCCTCGGCCGGCAGACCTGCGCTGAGGTGTTCGACGAGAGTACGGCTCATGATCACAGCGTGACACTCGCAGCCATCGGTGTGAACCCGTCGGCGAGGCCGTTCGTGTGGCGGGGATGTGATCTTCATATTGGCGCACAGTTGCGCCATGGAGATCGAAAACGGACAGCAGGTTCCGCCGTCCGGGGCCGGGCGGCAGCAGGTTCCGGCGGCGGCTGAGACCGCACCGGGGTCAGCGCCCGGGATCATGCCTGAGGGCCCGGCGAAGCCGTCGCGGCGCCGGCGCCTCTCCCGCATCGTGAAACGCGCGCTGGCCGTCGCGGTCGTCGGCGGCGTGGTGACCGGCGGTGTGGTGATGCTGGTCCCGTGGCTCCCGGGGCAGCGGGACGAGGCTCCGCTGCCCGCGCCGGGACCCGGCCCCGTCACGCGGGCGGCGACCGCCCTGGGCGCGGGGGTGCCCGCCTCCACGGCCGATCTGACCGCCCTCATCGACGACCGCGTGACGCATCTGCGCACGAACCCGAAGGACGAGGAGTCCTGGGCGGTGCTCGGCGCCGCGTACGTCGAGCAAGGGCGGCAGACCGCCGACGCGGCGTACTTCCCGAAGGCCGAGAAAGCGCTGTACACGTCGCTGAAGACGAAGCCGGAGAAGAACGTCCAGGCACTGGCCGGGCTGGCGACCCTCGCCTACGCCCGCCATGACTTCCGTGCGGCGAAGGAGTGGGGCGAGCAGGCGGTCGAGCTGGCTCCCAAGCGGTGGACGACGTATCCCGTGCTGATCGACGCGTACAGGCGGCTCGGCGACATCGAGGCCGCGGGCAAGGCGCTGGAGACCATGAGCGGACTGAGCACCTCAGGGTCGTCCGGGGCGGCGGTGAAGATCGCTGCCGGGCAGGTGTACCGGGACCGGGGGTGGCGCGAGGACGCGGCTGCGGCGCTGGCGGACGCGACGGTGCTCGCCAGGACGCCGGCCCAGGAGGCCGTGAGCATGCACCGGTCCGGGGAGCTCGCGTGGGAGCGCGGATATCCGGCCCAGGCGCTGCGCTACTACGAAGCCGCGCTGCGCGCCGACCCCGGGCACCATGCGTCCCTCGCCGGGAAGGGCCGCGCGCTGGCGGCACTGGGCCGGACATCGGCGGCACTGAGCGCGTACAGGAGCGCGATCGCGAAGCAGCCCGCGCCCGAATACGCCCTGGAGCTGGGCGAGTTGTACGAGTCGCTGAACGACGAAGAGTCCGCCGGGGCGCAGTACGAGGCGCTGGACGCCCGTGTGCGGCACGACGGCGAGGGCGGCGTCAACGACGAGCTGACCCTCGGCCTCTTCGAGGCCGACCACGGGGACCCGGCGGAGGCGGTCCGGCGGCTGCAGGCGGAGTGGGAACGGCACGGGAGCGCGCAGGCCGAGGATGCGCTGGGGTGGGCGCTGCACCGGGCCGGTGACGACGAGGAGGCCCTGAAACACGCGGTCAAGGCGATGGACCAGGGGCAGATCAGTGCGTTGTTCGCCTATCACCGCGGGGAGATCGAGCGGGCTCTGGGGCGGTACGGGGCGGCGCGGCGGCATCTGCAGCAGGCGTTGCGGATCAATCCGTACTTCTCGCCGCTGCTGGTGCCTCGGGCCGAGGCGGCGTTGGCGGAGTTGGGGGAGCCGGCGTTGACGGCTCCCCCGAAGTGAGACCCGGGCTACAGGTTGCCCCTCCGTGCCTGTTCCCTCTCGATCGCTTCGAACAGCGCCTTGAAGTTGCCCTTGCCGAAGCCCATCGAGCCGTGGCGTTCGATGAGTTCGAAGAAGACCGTCGGGCGGTCCTGGACCGGCTTGGTGAAGATCTGCAGCAGGTAGCCGTCCTCGTCGCGGTCGGCGAGGATCTTCAGTTCCCGCAGGGTCTCGACGGGCACGCGGGTGTCGCCGACCCACTCGCCGAGCGTGTCGTAGTACGAGTCGGGGGTGTCCAGGAACTGGACGCCCGCGGCCCGCATCGTGCGTACCGTCTCGACGATGTCGTTCGTGGCGAGCGCGATGTGCTGGACGCCGGGGCCGCCGTAGAACTCCAGGTACTCGTCGATCTGCGACTTCTTCTTGCCGACGGCCGGTTCGTTGATCGGGAACTTGACCTTCAGCGTGCCGTCGGCGACGACCTTCGACATCAGCGCCGAGTACTCGGTGGCGATGTCGTCGCCCACGAACTCCTTCATGTTCGTGAAGCCCATGACCTTGTTATAGAAGGCCACCCACTCGTTCATCCGGCCGAGTTCGACGTTGCCGACGCAGTGGTCGATGGCCTGGAAGGTGCGGCGGGCCGGGGGCTCGACCAGGGGTTCGGCGGCGACGAAGCCCGGCAGGTACGGGCCGTCGTAGCCGGAGCGGTCCACGAGGGTGTGGCGGGTGTTGCCGTAGGTGGCGATGGCGGCGAGTACGACCGTGCCGTACTCGTCCTTGACGTCGTGCGGCTCGACGATGCCGCGGGCGCCGTGCTCGATCGCGTACGCGTAGGCGGCGCGCGCGTCCGGCACCTCGAGGGCGAGGTCGATCACGCCGTCGCCGTGCTCGGCGACATGCCCGGCGAGGAAGCGGCCCCAGTCGGTCGTGGCCTTGATGACCGAGGTGAGGACGAACCGGGCGGAGCCGTTCTCCAGGACGTAGCTCGCCGTTTCGCGGCTGCCGTTCTCCGGTCCTGAGTACGCCACGAGCCTCATGCCGAAGGCCGTGGAGTAGTAGTGGGCCGCCTGCTTGGCGTTGCCGACGGCGAAGACGACTGCGTCCATGCCCTTCACCGGGAACGGGTCGGCGTCGCGCGCGGTGGTCGGGGTGGAGTGGAGAGGTGCAGAAGTGGCTGCCATGGCAGCAGGCTCCACCCGCTCCACAAGGTGCGCAATAGTTCGCAGTTCTGCTGGTCAATGTGCCCACCGTGACGCCAAGATGGCCGGGCGTTCTGTACAGGATGACCATCCTCGGAGGCCGGCATGGCGATCGATCATCTGGACGGCAGGCTCATCGTGCTCCTCGCCCGGGAACCCCGGATCGGAGTTCTGGAGGCCTCGCGACGGCTCGGGGTGGCGCGCGGCACCGTACAGGCCCGTTTGGACCGCCTTCAGGCGAATGGCGTCATCCGCGGATTCGGCCCCCAGGTGGACCCGGCGGCGCTCGGCTATCCGGTGACGGCGTTCGCGACGCTGCAGATCCGGCAGGGGCAGGGCCCCGAGGTCAGGGCGCATCTGGCGACCGTCCCGGAGGTGCTGGAGCTGCACACGACGACGGGCAGCGGGGACATGCTGTGCCGGCTGGTCGCCCGGTCGAACGCGGACCTCCAACGTGTGATCGACCGGGTTGTGGGTTTTGATGGCATTGGCCGGGCTTCCACGGCGATCGTCATGGAAAACCCCGTTCCATTGCGGATCATCCCGCTTGTGGAGCAGGCGTCGGGAGACTCCTGACGCGGGCACCCTCCGGTGCCAGGGCAAGGTGAGACTGGGTGAACTTCTGGGAATTCCTGAGCAGCACCCATCAGCAGCTGCTCACGGACGCTTACCAGCACGCTTCCGCGGTCTTCCAGTGCATGGTCGTCGCGACCGTCCTGGGAGTGCTGATCGGCGTCGCCACGTACCGCAGCGAGTGGGCGGGCAATCTGGCCACGCTCACGACCTCCACGATTCTGACCATCCCGTCTCTCGCCATGATCGGTCTGCTGATCCCGGTCGTGGGCCTGGGCGTTCCGCCGACGGTGATCGCGCTGACGCTGTACGGGCTGCTGCCGGTCGTACGCAACTCCATCGTCGGGCTGCGCGGCGTCGATCCGACGCTGGTCGACGCGGCGAAGGGCATCGGGATGTCGCGGGCGGCGAGGCTGCTGCGGATCGAGCTGCCGCTGGCGTGGCCGCCGATCCTGACGGGCATCCGGGTCTCCACGCAGATGCTGATGGGCATCGCCGCCATCGCCGCGTACGCCTCCGGGCCGGGTCTCGGCAACGAGATCTTCCGCGGCATCGCGTCCCTGGGCAGCGCGAACGCGCTCAACCAGGTGCTCGCGGGCACGCTCGGGATCATCGTCCTCGCGTTGCTGTTCGACGCCGCATACGTCCTCATCGGACGGCTGACCATCCCGAGGGGGATCCGTGCCTGAGACTCCCGACATCTCTGGAACTCCGAGAACCGCGCAGGGATCCGAGGCGGCGGCCGGCGGACCGGGCCGGTCCGGTGCCGCGACGGACAGCGGAGGGGCCGACGCCTCCTCCGCCCACGGCAAGACGGGCGCCACCATCGAGCTGGAGAACCTGACCAAGCAGTACCCCGGCAGCGCCGCCCCGGCCGTGGACAGCGTCAACATGGAGATCAAGGCGGGCGAGATCGTCATCTTCGTCGGCCCGTCGGGCTGCGGGAAGTCCACGACGCTCAAGATGATCAACCGGCTGATCGAGCCGACCGGCGGGCGCATCAGGATCGCCGGCGAGGACGTCACCGACATGGACCCGGTGAAGCTGCGCCGCAAGATCGGCTATGCCATCCAGGCCTCCGGGCTCTTCCCGCACATGACGGTCGCCCAGAACATCGCGCTCGTACCGAAGATGACCGGCTGGTCGAAATCGAAGATCGACGCCCGGGTCGAGGAGATGCTGGACCTCGTCGGTCTCGATCCCGGCGAGTTCCACGGCCGCTATCCGCGCCAGCTCTCCGGCGGCCAGCAGCAGCGCGTGGGCGTGGCCCGGGCGCTGGCCGCCGACCCGCCCGTGCTGCTGATGGACGAGCCGTTCGGCGCGGTCGACCCGATCACCCGCGACCACCTCCAGGACGAGCTGATCCGGCTCCAGCGCGAGCTGCACAAGACGATCGTCTTCGTCACCCACGACTTCGACGAGGCCATCAAGCTCGGCGACCGGATCGCGGTGCTGCGCGAGCGCTCGCGGATCGCGCAGTTCGACACCCCTGAGGCGATCCTGACCAATCCGGCGGACGACTTCGTGTCCGGTTTCGTGGGCGCCGGTGCGGCGTTGAAGCGGCTCAACCTGACGCGCGTACGGGATGTGGAGATCACCGAGTATCCGACGGTGAAGATCGACGACCCGCTGCAGGACGTCTTCGACAAGCTCCGTTCGGGGAGTACGAACGAGATCCTGCTCCTCGACAGGCGCGGCCGCCCGTACAAGTGGCTGCGCCGCGGCGACCTGATGCGGGCCAAGGGGTCGCTGGCCCGGGCGGGGACGCTCGTGGCCGACACGGTGACGCGGGACGCGACGCTGCGGGACGCGCTGGAGGCCGTCCTCACGGACAACACCGGGCGGGTCGCCGTCACCGGGCGGCGCGGCGAGTACACCGGCGTCGTCGACATGGAGACGCTGATGAACTCCGTCCACGAACTCCTCGAGGCCGACCGGCTCGACGCCATCGAGCACCAGCACCACCTGGAGGAGGTACGCGCCCACCAGACGCATGCGGACCAGGAGGGCGACGGCGGAGGGGCGAGGGCGTGAGGCGCGTTCCCGGCGACCGTGACACGAGGCCCCCCAAGGAGCGCGGGACGCGGCTTCCGAAGGACCGCGACACGAAGCTGCCCCAGGACGAGCTGCCCGGCACCGGGCTTCCCGACGGCGAGCGGGACTATGAGGAACTCCTGGCGCGGGAGGAGCGCGCGGCTGAGCAGCAGACGCTGGGCGCGGCGGCGGTACGCGCCCGCGAACCGGCCCGGGTGACCTGGCAGAAGCTCACCTACCTGCCCGCGGTGGTCGCGGCCGTGCTGCTCGCCACCTGGATCTGGTTCGCCACCGCCGACCTGGACCCGATCTCCAGGAACGCGCTGGCGGAGGGCGTGGTGTGGCTGCGCCTGCGCCAGCACGTGGCGCTGACGGTGATCTCCACCTTCTTCGTACTGATCATCGCGATCCCGCTGGGCATCCTGCTGACCCGCGGAAGGATGCGCAAAGCGGCGCCCTTCGCCGTCGCGCTGGCCAACATCGGCCAGGCGACCCCGGCGATCGGCCTGCTGGCGCTGCTGGTGATCTGGCTGGGAATCGGCCAGAAGGCGGCGCTGATCGGCATCATCATCTACGCCGTGCTGCCGGTGCTGTCCAACACCATCGCGGGCCTGAAGGCCAACGACCCCACGCTCATCGAGGCGGCACGCGGCATCGGCATGTCGCCGCTCGGCGTGCTGGGGAAGGTCGAACTGCCGCTGGCGGTCCCGCTGATCCTCGCGGGTGTACGCACAGCGCTGGTGCTGAACGTGGGCACGGCGACGCTCGCCACGTTCGGCGGGGGCGGGGGGCTCGGCGACCTGATCAGCACCGGCATCACCAGCCAGCGGATGCCGGTGCTGATGCTCGGCTCGGTCCTGACGGTCGCGCTGGCGCTGCTCGTCGACTGGCTGGCGTCGCTGGCCGAACTGGGACTGCGGCCGCGAGGTCTGGAGGTGCGGCGGTGAGGCGGCGACGGATGCGTGTGGGGATGCGTGGGCGGATGCGCGGGGTGGCAGCCGTCCTGGTGACCGGTGCGCTGCTGGCGGGGTGCGGCCTGGCGAGCGGCTCCCCCATGACCGACGACGTGGAGCCCGGCTCGATCGGGCAGGGCAAGCCGCTCCAGGGCGCGGATCTGACCGTGACCTCCAAGGAGTTCACGGAGCAGCTGATCCTCGGCGCCATCACGGGCATCGCCTTCCAGGCGGCCGGCGCGAACGTCCTGGACCGTACCGGCATCCAGGGCTCGATCGGCGCCCGCGAGGCCGTCAGGAACGGCGACGCGGACGCGATGTACGAGTACACGGGAACGGCCTGGATCACGCACCAGGGCAATGCAGAGCCGATCCCTGATCCCCAGGAGCAGTGGCAGGCCGTACGGGACGCCGACCTGAAGAACGGCCTGACCTGGCTGCCGCCTGCCGAGCTCAACAACACCTATGCGCTGGCGACCAACCCGGCCAACCTCAAGAAGTACGGCACGCGGACGCTCTCGGACGTGGCGGAGCTGTCGAAGAAGGACCCGGACGCGGTCACGTTGTGCGTGGAGGGCGAGTTCGCCTCCCGCGAGGACGGCCTGCCGGGCATGCAGAAGGCGTACGGGATGGACATCCCCTCGTCCAACATCACCAAGATGGACACCGGGATCATCTACACCCAGATCGCCAAGGGAACGTGCACCTTCGGCGAGGTCTTCACCACCGACGGCCGCATCAAGGCGATGAACCTGACGGTGATGGAGGACGACAAGCACTTCTTCCCCAACTACAACGCGGCACCGTCGATCAACACGAGGACGCTGGAGAAGTACCCGGCGATCGCCGGGATCCTCGACCCGATCACCAAGAAGCTCAACAACACGGTGGCGCAGGAGCTCAACGCGAAGGTGGACGTGGAGGGGCAGGACCCGCATCTCGTCGCGTTGGAGTGGATGGTGCAGGAGGGGTTCGTGAAGGAGCGGTGAGGCGGGGCGGGCGGCCCTGACCAGCGCGGGCCAGCTCCCCTGACCCAGCGCGGGCCGGACCCGGCAGCTCGGGACCGGGGTCAGCTCGGGACCGGGGTCAGCAGCTCGGGACCGAGCCGCCCTTCTCCAGGGCGCGCAGCGACTCGACGGTGCTCTCCAGGGTCGTCACCGGGATCAGCCGCAAGCCCTTCGGCAGTTCGGCCCGCGCGTCCGCGCACTCGGCCTTCGGCACCAGGAAGACCGTGGCGCCGTCGCGCTTGGCCGCCTGGGTCTTGAGGGCGACGCCGCCGACCGGGCCGACCGCGCCCTGGGCGTTGATCGTGCCGGTACCCGCGATGGTGCGGCCACCCGTCAGGTCGCCTCCGCTGCCGTCGCCGTCCAGCTTGTCGATGATGCCCAGCGAGAAGAGCAGCCCCGCGCTGGGGCCGCCGACGTCGGCGAGCTCCAGCTTCACCCGCACCTTGTCCGAATCCTCGTCGAGATACGACAGGGCGGCGTCGGTCGCCGCGTCCTGGGACTTCCGCATCTGCTCCGCGTTGTACTGCTCGATCTCCTCGGTGCTCTCCCCGCTCGGATAGACCGCGTCGACCGGCATCACGGCCTGGTCCGTGCGGAACCAGCCGTCGAGCACGTTGCCCAGCCTCACGTCCGCGTCCGGGCCGGTCGCCGCGATGGTCGTCATACGCAGCTGCCCGGTGGTGTCGCGCGTGGGCGCGCCCGTGATGGTGATCACCGGCCGGCCCTTGTTCTCGCCGAGTACGTCGGCCGTCATCCCGGGCTGCGCCACGGCGAACGGCAGCGGCGCGAGGACCGCGGTCGCGAGCAGGGCCACGACGGGGGCGGCACAGACGGCGACAGCCTTGGGGCGTGAGAGGCGAGAGAGCACAGAGCCAATCTAACGCGGGGGTCGTGGCCGCACCGCTGTGGGCAGTCGTTCCTCCCCCAGCTAACGCTGGGAGGTGCCCCCAGGGCGATGGGGGTCCCCCCATGCCCTTAAGGCAATGGGGGCGGCGGGCACCGTCAAAACATGGGCTCAGCGCCCGGCCACGTACAGCTCACGCCGCGCCGTCGTGAAGCGGCGCAGGGCGTCCGGGAGCGGGTCGATGCCGATGCCGGGCGTACGCGGCACCGGCAGATGGCCGTCCTCCAGTACGAACGGCTCGGTGATGTCCTCGGCGAAATACCGGCTGGAGGCGGACGTATCGCCCGGCAGAGTGAAGCCGGGCAGTGCGGCGAGGGCCAGATTGGGGGCCCGCCCGATGCCGGTCTCCAGCATGCCGCCGCACCACACGGGAACACCGTGCGCCGCCGCGACGTCGTGGATGCGCCGCGCCTCGAGATAGCCGCCGACCCTCGCGGGCTTGACGTTCACGACGCGGCACGCGTCCATGGCGATCGCCGACGCGGTGTCGCGGGCCGAGTGCAGCGACTCGTCGAGGCAGACGGGCGTGGCGATCCGCCGCTGCAGCTGGGCGTGCCCGTGGAGGTTGTTCTCCTCCAGCGGCTCCTCGATGAGCAGCAGTCCGTACTCGTCGAGCCTGCGCAGATGCTCGGCGTCGGCCAGGGTGTACGCCGTGTTGGCGTCGACCTGCAGCGGCAGCCCGTCGCCGAAGCGGTCGCGCACGGCCCGCACCGGCTCCAGGTCCCAGCCTGGTTCGATCTTGAGCTTGATCCGTACGTAGCCCTCGGCGAGGTAGCGCTCCACGTCATCGAGCAGCTCCGGCAGCGAGTTCTTGATGCCGACCGAGACACCGGCGGGCACCCGGTCGTGGACGGCGCCGAGGAAGGTCGCCAGCGGCATGCCGTGGGCCCGCAGCTCGGCGTCCAGCACGGCGGTCTCCACGGCCGCCTTCGCCAGCTCATGCCCCTTGATCTTGGCCATGGCGGGAGTGAGGGCGGCGGCGGTGAGCTCGGCGAGCGCGGCGACGCGCGGCAGCAGGAAGTCGCGGATCACGATCTCGGCGCCCGCCACGAATTCCGAGCAGTACAGCGGCTCGGGGTCGGCCGCGAACTCGGACCAGCCCTCGGCCTCGTCCGTGACGACATGCAGCAGGAACGTGTCCTTGCTGGTCATGGTCCCGAAGGAGGTACGGAAGGGGGTGACGAGCGGGATCGCCACATGGAGCAGTTCGACGCGTTCGAGCTTCATGCCTGACCGGCCTCCCAGGTGGCATCCGGGGTGGCCTCCGGGTTGGCGCGGTGAGGGCCCTCGGGGCCCTCGGCGTCGGGACGGGTGAGCGTGTACCAGCCGTCGCGGGACATCCCCGTCGCCGTGAAGCCCTCGGCGAAGGCCTCCGTGAAGACCTCGCGCACGGCGTGGCGCCAGCGCAGCGCCAGTGCGGGGTCGGCGGCGCGCAGGGCCACGATGTCGTGCGGCACCCGGCAGCGGATCTGTCGACCGTCCGCGGCGCGGGTGGCAAGCGGGCCGCCGTCCGGGGCGCTGTGGGTGACCTCGGCCTGGAGTTCGTCTGTGTCCTGACCGGTCGGGGCATGGCCGGGCGAGACCAGGTCCCACGTCACGGTGAGCCGGTCGCTCTCGTCGCCGTCGTTCACGCCGTCGGCCATGGGCCCGTAGAAGTCGACGAGGTACTCGGTGCCGGTGGCGCCCAGTTTGATCAGGTTGAAGCGGGCGTTGCGGGCCACCAGCGGGTCGAACGTCCAGCGCATCGTGCGGGCACCGCGCTCCAGCCCCCACACCCGCTGCGCCTGCTTCACCGCGTAGCCGACCCCGCGGTCGGAGGCGGCGGCAGCGGCCACGAACGAGTACACGTCCTGCGCGTCGGGCGGCCCGAAGACGGCGACCGACGCCCCGGCCGGCCGCTCCCCGTCGTACGCGGCGTGCACCGCGCCCCCGGCGTGGACCAGGCTGTGCAGCACCTCGGCGGGGTAGGGCGGGGTGCTGCGCGGCGTCTTCCATACGTCGCAGAAGAAGTCGGCCACGGCGGCGATGCCGGTCACGTCGTCGACGGTGCGCACGGTGACTCCGGCCGTGCGTGCGGCGGTGGCCGCCAGGTCGCGTACCGCGGGCATGACCGCCTCGGGGGAGGCGAAGGTCGTCACTCCTGTCATGCCTCCGAGTCTGGAAGGCTCCAGGGGCGGCCGCGTTGTACGCCTGCACAAGATGTACGTAAGGTCCTGTTGCAATCAGCCAAAGCATCGACGTAGGGGTCAACCGCCGTGGACGTCTGCACGCTCGGGGATCTGCTGGACACGCTCGGCGGGTCCACCGTGCGGCTGCTGACCGCGCCCGCGGGCGGGCTGACCGTTCCGGTCACCGAGGTCCTGCTGTACGACGCCCACACGCCGCTGCCCCGCCGCGCGCCGGGTGCGTTGCTGTTGGCCGTCGGGGTGCGCGCTCCCGAGGCCGGACCGCTGGCGGGTGCGGCCGCCGACGCGGGCATGACGGGAGTCGTCGTACGCGGCGACGACGGCCCGGTCGCGGAAGCGGAGACCCATGGCGTCGCGCTGTTGTCCGTGGCCGATGACATGGCCTGGCACCAGGCCCACCTGCTGCTCGCCGCCGCCGTCGGCGCCCGGCCGTCGCCCGCCGGCAGCGGCGCCCCGGCCGGTGATCTCTTCTCGCTCGCCGACGCGGTGGCCGCGGCCGTGGGCGGCGCCACCGCCATCGAGGACCCGCGTCAGCGCATCCTCGCCTACTCGACGGTGGTCGGGCAGACCGTCGACGAGGACCGCCGCCAGGGCATCCTGGGCCTGCAGGTGCCGGGCAGCCCGGAGAACACCGAGCAGTACCGCACCCTCTTCGCCGCCGACGGGCCCGTACGCCTGCCCGCGCTCAACGCCGACAGCCTGCCCCGGCTCGCCGTCGCCGTGCGCGCGGGCGGCGAGACGCTCGGCTCGCTGTGGGTCGTCGACGACGGCACGCTCGCGCCCGACGCCGAGGAGGCCCTCGTCCGGGGCGCGTCCACGGCGGCCCTGCTCCTGCTCCGCGCACGGGTCGCGCAGGAACTCGCCCGCCACCAGCACGGCGAGCTGCTGCGCCGCCTGCTCGACGGCACCGCCGACCCCGCCACCGCGGCGCACCGGCTGGGTTTCGGCCCGGACCCGGACAGCCCGGTGCGCGTGGCCGCGTTCGTCCTCGAGGGTGCCGCCACCGTGCCCGACAGCGAGCAGACGGCGCTGCGGCTGCTGGATCTCGTACGCCTCCAGTACGAGGCGCGCTACGGGCGGCGCGCGTGCGTGCTCGTCGACGGTGTCGTGTACGCGCTGCTGCCGGCGGGCGGGGAGCGGGGAGCGAAGCCGGGCGGAACGGGTGGGGTCCGGGCCGGAGAGCGCGGAGAAGGCCAAGGCGGAGGCCAGGCCGGAGGACGGCACAAGCGGCTCGTCGAGGACATCGTGCGGCAGGCCGGGCAGGCGCTGCGGGTGCCGGTGCGGGCCGGGCTCGGCGAGGTGGTGCCGGGCCTCGCGGAGGTCGCGGCGTCACGGGACGACGCGGACCTGGTGCTACGGGTCCTCGGCCCCGGCCTCCCCGTCGCCACCGTCGACGAGGTGCGGCCCCGCGTCACCCTGCTGCGGCTGGCCGACGTCATGGGCGAGCGGCGGGAGCTGGCCGCGGGCGCGTGGCGCCGCGTGACCGCGTACGACGCCGCGCACGGCACCGACTACGCGCGCACCCTGATCTGCTGGCTCGACGCCGGGTGCGACACGGCGGGCGCGGCCCGGCTCCTCGCCGTGCACCCCAACACCTGCCGCTACCGGCTCAGGCAGGCCCAGCAACACCTGGGGATCGACCTGGACGACCCGGACGAACGGCTGGTGCTGTGGCTGCAGTTGCGGACGCTGGGCGGGCTCAGGGCGTCGGAGCAGTAGGCCGCGTCGGAGCAGTAGGTGGCGTCGGAGCAGTTGGTGGCGCCGGAGCCGGAAGCGAGGCCACGGCGTCCTGCTCTAGGCCCGGCAGGGCGCCGGTGGGCGCGTCCCCGCACCATGGGGGCGCGATGTACGGCCCCCGGGCAGCGAAGCCAGACCCCGCTCCAGGGGCGCGGGCGTCACCGAAGGGCGTCCGCGACCTCCCGGGCCGCGTCGAGGACACGCGGCCCGACCCGCTCCGGCACACAGTCGGACAGCATGACCACCCCCACGCTGCCCTCGATCCCGGTGACCCCGGTAAGCGGCGCAGCCGCTCCGCTCGCCCCGGCCTCCAGCTCGCCATGGGCAAGCGTGTACCCGGGCCCGATCAAAGACCCCTGACGCGCGGCGAGGATCGCCCGGCCCGCCGCGCCCCGGTCCAGCGGGTGCCGGATCCCTGCGCGGTACGCCACGTGGTAGTCGGTCCACGTCGGCTCGACGACCGCGACGGCGAGCGCCTCGGCTCCGTCCACCAGCGTCAGATGCGCGGTCGCGCCTATGTCCTCGGCGAGCGAGCGCAACGCGGGCAGCGCCGCCTCGCGCACCAGCGGGTGGACCTGGCGCCCCAGGCCCAGCACGCCGAGGCCGACGCGGGCCCGTCCGCCCAGGTCACGGCGTACGAGCGCATGCTGTTCGAGCGTGGCGAGCAGCCGGTACACGACCGTGCGGTTCACGCCGAGCTTGGTGGAGAGCTCGGTGACGGTAAGGCCGTGATCGGTGTCGGCGAGCAGTTTGAGGACACGTAGTCCCCGGTCGAGCGTCTGAGAGGTTTCCGCGGTCACGACGCCCACTCCTTAGTGGTGAGGGTCGACGGCCCCTGCGCGGCGGATACATCACCGGTCCCTCGGCAATGCAGTCAGAGGCCGCCGGTCTGCAGCGCCACGGGAGCTCCCCCCGGGCTGGGCACCGGCTGCGCTGCGCGGCGGCGCTGCCACGAAGCGTGTGCGTTGCCGGGAATGTAGCGACCCAGTCCGGTCAGCGGAAGACACCGTCCAGAATCCGGTCAGTAACTGCACATCAGGGCCAGATTTGCCCGAAATGCCCGACTGTCCGCCGCAGTGTTGTGGGCAGTCGTTCCGCTGGGGCGGAACGGGTGGGCACAACACCACGACGGCAGGCACCCTCGAAACGTCGGAGTGCCCCAACTACTGCCGAGCCAGCGGCAGCGTCACCGCATACGCGTAGCCCACTCCTGAACCTTCGCGATCCGCTGCCGCAGCTGCCCCGCCGTGGCCTCCGCACTGGGCGGCCCCCCGCACACCCGGCGCAGCTCCGTGTGGATCACCCCGTGCGGCTTGCCGCTCTGATGGACATACGCCCCGACCATCGTGTTGAGCTGCTTGCGCAGCTCCAGCAGTTCCTTGTGCGTGACCACGGGCCGTCGCTCGGCGGGCAGTTCGATGAGGTCGGCCTCTTCGGCGGGCTTCTTGCGGCTGTGCGCGATCTGCCGCGACTGCCGCTTCTGGAGCAGCAGCTGGACCTGGTCGGGCTCGAGGAGCCCCGGAATCCCGAGGTAGTCCTGCTCCTCCTCACTCCCGGGGTGGGCCTGCATACCGAACTCGGCACCGTCGTACAGCACGCGGTCGAACACGGCGTCGGACTCCAGCGCCTCGAACGGGAGCATGTCCTGCTCCCCCGTGTCCTCGTCCTGCTGCTTGTTCGCCTCGTCCATCTCCTTCTCGGACTCGGCGTACGGGTCCTCCTCGCCCTCCTTCTTCGGCTTGTCCAGGACGTGGTCGCGCTCGACCTCCATCTCGTTGGCGAAGCCGAGGAGGTCCGGGATGGTGGGCAGGAAGACGGACGCGGTCTCGCCGCGGCGGCGGGAACGCACGAAGCGTCCGACGGCCTGGGCGAAGAACAGCGGCGTCGAGATGGTCGTCGCATACACGCCGACGGCCAGCCGCGGCACGTCGACGCCCTCCGACACCATGCGGACGGCGACCATCCAGCGGTCCTGGTTGTTGCTGAACTCGTCGATCCGGTCCGAGGCGCCCGCGTCGTCGGAGAGGACCAGCGTGGCCTTGGTGCCGGTGATCTCGCGGATCAGCTTGGCGTACGCGCGGGCCGAGTCCTGGTCGGAGGCGATGACGAGCCCGCCCGCGTCCGGTATGCCCTTGCGGACCTCGGTGAGGCGCTGGTCGGCGGCGCGCAGCACGCTGGGCATCCACTCACCGCGGGGGTCGAGGGCCGTCCGCCAGGCCTGGGAGACCGCGTCCTTGGTCATCGGCTCGCCGAGCCGCGCGGCGATCTCGTCACCGGCCTTGGTGCGCCAGCGCATGTTGCCGCTGTAGGAGAGGAAGATGACGGGCCGGACGACGCCGTCGCCGAGGGCACTCCCGTATCCGTACGTGTAGTCGGCGGCCGACCGCCGGATGCCGTCGTTCCCCTCCTCGTACGCCACGAAGGGGATCGGGTTGGTGTCGGACCGGAACGGCGTACCGGTGAGCGCGAGGCGCCGGGTCGCCGGCTCGAAGGCCTCGAGGCATGCTTCGCCCCAGGACTTGGAGTCGCCGGCGTGGTGGATCTCGTCGAGGATGACGAGGGTTTTGCGCTGCTCGACGCGGTTGCGGTGCAGCATGGGGCGCACGCCGACGCCCGCGTAGGTGACGGCGACGCCGTGGTACTCACGGCCGAGCGGGCCCGCGCTGTACTCCGGGTCGAGCTTGATGCCGATCCGCGCGGCCGCCTCCGCCCACTGCTTCTTCAGATGCTCGGTCGGCGCGACCACCGTGACCTGCTGCACGACATGGTGGTGCAGCAGCCATGACGCCAGGGTCAGCGCGAACGTCGTCTTGCCGGCGCCGGGCGTGGCGACGGCGAGGAAGTCGCGCGGCTGCTCCTGGATGTACTTCTCCATCGCCCCCTGCTGCCAGGCACGCAGCTTGTTGGCCGTGCCCCAGGGAGCACGGCCGGGGAAGGCGGGAGAGAGGTGGTGGGAGGAGGAGCTGGTGGCGGCGGTGGTAGTCACGGTCTCCGGTTGGGGGTTGGGCGGCTCGGCTACGTATGACGGCCGGGCCACCCTACCGGTGGGCTCACCGGCCCCACGGGTCAAGTGGGCCGCTTTTGGCTCTATTGCGACAGGGGTCACAGCGCTCTCAGCCGGGCCGCGATCAGCCCGGGGTCCCGGACCGCGCCGGACGCCACGTCGACGACCAAGTCGTATGCGGCGTCCTGATCGGCGGACGCCAGGTCGATGCCGTTGACTCCGAGGAACGTGGCGGCCGACAGCCATGCGGTGCGCTTGTTGCCGTCGACCAGCGGATGGTTTGTGGCGATGGCGTGGAGCAGCGCGGCCGCCTGCTCGTACCGGTCCTGAAAGGCGGACCGGCCGTACATGCGCGCACGTGGCCGGTGCACCGCGGACTCCAGCAGTCCTGGCGCGCGTACCTCAGGGGAACGACCGCCGAAGGCGAGGCGGGCGATCTCTGACACCTCGGCGACGGTCAGATGACGGGTCCCGCTCACTCGCCGAGCCTTCGCAGCAGCTCGCGATGGCTGTCGGCGATGCGCTCCGCGATGTGCCGCACCAGATCGCCTTCCCGGTGGAGGTGCTGGATCAGGGCCTCGCGCGCGGCTTCCTCCGGGGTGCGCGCCGATGCGTCGGCGTAGTCCTGGAGCGCCGCCCACTCGGGGCCGGTCAGGGCGAGGGTCAGCTCGTGCATGGCGCGAACCTAGCGAGCGGTCGGCGCTGACTCACGCCTTTTTCTGGCGGTTCACTCCTGCGGGAGCTTTACCGACGCAGGCGCGCCCAGCCGCGTAGCCACCCACGCCCCCGCCAGCGCCACCACCGCCATCGGCAGGAACACCGCCGCGAACGCCGCCGGGTGCGAACCCTGTGCCGCGTCGGCCGCCCCGTGCCCGAGCGTCGCCGCCGCGCCCACCGCCCCGCCGCCCAGCGCGGCGAAGGCCGCGCCACCCGCCGCGAGCAGCAGGACATTGGACAGGCCGTCCGAGATCTGCAGCGCGGCCGAGTTCGCGCCCGCCTCCTCCGGCGGCGAGAGCTTCAGCAGGAGCACGCTGGTGGAGGAGATCACCAGCCCCATGCCGAAGCAGCCGAAGGTCCAGGCGACGGCGACGGTCCAGGCCGGCACCGCGGGTATCAGCACGCTCGGGGCCATCGCGATCCCCGCCGCGACCAGCACCATGCCGAACACCGTCAGCCGCTCCCGGTAGGGCTCCACGCGCGGCCGGGCCTGGACCCAGCTGCCCAGCGCCCACGTACCACCGCCCGCCGCGAGCGACATCCCGGCCATCGTCGGCGACAGGCCGCGCTGGGTCACCAGCATCAGCGGTACGAAGGACTCCGCCGCGATGAAGGACCCGGCCGCTACGCCGCGCAGCAGCACCACGGACGGCAGGCCGCGCGCCGCCCGGCAGGTGCCACGCGGCAGGAGGCCGAGAACAGCCGGGACCAGCAGTGCCGTGCCTGCCACGGCAGGGGCGAGCGAGAGCCACCTCAGGTCCTGGGCCGCGTACTGGAGCAGTCCGGCGCCGAGCGAGATACCGAGCGCCAGCCGTATGCGCCGTCCGTCGAAAGGCGCCGGGACCGCCCCTTCCGGGGGCCCGGACGCCCTGAGCCGTATCTGCGGCAGGGCGAGGGCCAGCGGCAACACGACGAGTACCGGGATGCCGATGAACACCCACCGCCAGCCGAGGTGTTCGGTCACCGCGCCCGCGGCCAGCGGGCCGACCACGGACGGAATCACCCAGCTCGCCGCGACCGCCGCCATGATCGCCGGCCGCAGCCGCTCCGGGTAGGCGCGGCTCACGACCACATACAGCGCGACGATCACCAGCCCGCCACCGAGCCCCTGAACCGCCCTGCCCAGGATGAACAGCCACATCGCACCCGCCGTGCCGGACAGCAGCAACCCGGCGGCGAAACCCGCTATACCGGCCGTCAGCGGCGCCAGCGGCCCGCGCCGGTCCGCCCACTGGCCGGCCAGCACCATCCCGAACAGGCTCGTCGTGAAGTACCCCGAGAACGCGAACGCGTAGAGCGAGACGCCGTCCAGGTCACCCGCGGCCACGGGCATCGCGGTGCCGACCGCGGTCGCCTCGAAGGCGATCAGCAGGACGACCGAGACGATGCCGATACTGAGGGCGCGGTAGGGGCGGCCGAGGACACCCTCACGCTCGCCCGCACCACCGCGGCCGCCGCTGCGGGCTCCGCGGCCCCCGCCCTCGCCGTCTCCCTCTTTCCGGCCACCCCCGCTGTCACCAACGGCAGGGTCGGCCTCGGCAGCGGCTGTGGCAGCGTCGGCGACATCGGTGTCGCGCGGTTCCCGGGCGGTCATGCTCGCAACAGTAAGGGCCATGGCTCCCCATGGCCCCTGTCGGGAGGCCGTGACCGGCTGGTCCGTTGGTCCTACGACCTCGCGCCCGACCTCCCGCCCGGCCTCGTCCACCGATGTCCTCCCTTCGCCAATGTGTCCTTCCATGAACGGCGTATGGCAGCTCCATTGCAGCCCGCGCGCATCTCTTGAGCCCCTCGGAACCCGCCGCCTACCGTCGAGACATCGAGTTCGAGACGTCGGACCCGAGACCTGAAGTTCCAGGTTCTGGAAGTTCGGCAAGGCCGTGTGCCCGAGTGGATTAGGGGCTCGCCTGCAAAGCGAGTTACGTCGGTTCGATTCCGATCACGGCTTCTACCGCCTTGAACACGCAGAACGAAGGGGCGGCACCCTCGCAGGGTGCCGCCCCTTCGTTCGTCCGTCTCAGTTCCCGTCTCAGTTGGCCGGTACGAGCGTCCCGGCGGCTCCCGTCGCCATCCGGCGTGTACGAGGTTCAGCTGATGCGGTGCACCCGCTGGGTGGTCAGCTCATAGCGGGCGCCGACGATGGCCAGCGCACCCGAGTCCACCTTGGCGGCGAGGTCGGGCTCCGCCGAGAGCTGCGACCGGATGAGCCGTATGTTGGCGTCGATCGTCGCGTCGATGCGCGCGTCGCCCTCCTTGCCGCGGTCGATGGCCGGGCTGATCCGGTCGGCCAGGTACTGGATGTGGGCGGGCAGTTCCTCGCCCGACTCGTCCGCCTGGACCGTGGCCTTCACGGCCCCGCACGACTGGTGTCCGAGCACCATGAGCAGCGGGATCCCCAGTTCGAGCACGCCGTACGCGAGGCTGCCGAGCACGGCCTCGTCGAGGACCTGGCCCGCGCTGCGTACGGTCATCAGGTCGCCGAGGCCCTGGTCGAAGACCAGCTCCGGAGGCACCCGGGAGTCGATGCAGCCGAGCACGAGGGCGAAGGGATGCTGACCGGTCGTCAGCGACTGCCGGACGGCGGGCGTCTCGTCGGGATGCTGCTCGCGGAAGGTGCGCCAGCGGCGGTTGCCCGCCGCCAGCTCCCGCAGGGCCTCCTCGGCAGTGGCGGGCCGCTTGCGCGGAGCGGCGGTGAGGGGCGCGGCGGCCGCGGGCGAGGCGCCGGCGGCGAGGCCGGCTCCGAGGACCGCGGTCCCGGTGAGCGCGGCGCGGAGGAGGGAGCGCCGGGCGCGGGGCGTCGCACCGGAGAGCGGGGCGACGGATGCCGTCCGCTCCGGGCGGACGGCTCTGTGAGGTACTGGGTCAGAGTTCACGAAGGGGAACGTACGTCCGACTCCGCGCCCGTTTGTTCAGGTTGCTGAATCATGGACGAGTGTTGGTGAATCATGGTCAAGTGTTGAACCGGCCTTGGCGGCTTCGAGGGAAGTCCTTGGCCGGAGTTCGGGTGCTGTGATGAGCTGGTCGCCTTACGCCCGGGGGGCCGCCGGCATCGGGCGGATCCCAGAGCCTTCGGCCTCCTCAGGGAACCCGCTAGGCAGGAGCACGCTGGGCAGGAGCCACGTCGGCGGCCCTCTCGCGGTGTATCAGCCACAGGGCGAAGACGAGCGTGGATATGTCGGCGTCGACCGGGCGAAGAGTGGCCTCCGGGACGCTCCATATGAGGATCTCGCCGGTCGCTCCGTCCACGACGAGGTCCGCGTCGTCGATGAGGCTCCCGAGACGGATCAGCTCCGACGCCCGCTCCGGCAGGGCGTCCTCCGCGGGACCAGGGGGTACAGGGGCGCCGAGCCCGTCGTCCGCGTAGTACTCGGCGAGCGTCGGCAGCGGTACGTCCGTGTCCAGCTGGAGCACGAACCCGTCCTCGGGCAGTCCGACGTCCCTCAGGAAGCGGCGGGTCGGCTCATGCGTGAGGGCCCGCGGAAAGTCGACGTCCTCGAAGCGCATCACCGCGCCATGCCCGAACTCCTCGTCCAGCAGCCGCGCCGGCAAGTCCAGCGCGAGGTCCGCGCCCGGACCCCCGATCCTGACCGGCGGGCGGACGAGCGGCCCGATCTTCCACAGCAGTGGAATCCCGTCGCCCTCGCCGACCCCGAAGGCGCCGCAGAGCTGACGCAGCTCTCCCCCGGCCCCTCTACTCGCTCTGCTCACGTCGGTCGTAACGGTCTTGCTCATGACTCCCCCATGCCCCCGTGCAAACGAATCCCGGGCCTCGGCCACGGCGCCACCGCACGGCCGATCCCCACTGCTCAAGACCCTACGGGCCGCCACTGACAACGGCCCTGCGACCTCACGCGACCCGGGCCTCGTCCAGTCCCGACAGGATCGCGTCCACCGTCTCGGACACCGTCAGGTCGGAGGTGTCCAGCCACAGCCCGATGGGCGGGGTCTCGGCCCGCAGGACCCGGTCGAGGTCGGCCACGGTCCACGCGCCGTAGCCGGTCTTCGGCCGGGCGGCCTCCCGCGCGGCCACGGCCTCAGGGCGCGGGGCGAGCACCACGACGTGCAGCGGGAGGGTGCGGACGGACGCGACGTACGACCTCAGGTCCTCCCCCAGGACCACGTCCTGGACGACCGCCGTGAATCCTGCCTTCGCGTACTCGTCGGCCGTCAGCGCCGACAGCCGGTAGCGGAGCCGGAGCTGGGCCTCGGACTCTGTTCCCGCGCCGGGCTCGTACTCTGCGCGGCCTGACACGATCATGCGGCGGAACACGTCCCCGCGTACATGCACGGCCCGCGGCAGCCTCTCCGCCAGCGCCTGCGCGACCGTCGACTTGCCGGCCGCCATGATGCCCGTGATGAGGACGACCCCCGGCGTGACGCCTTCCGGCATCAAGAAGTCACCACAGCCGCCTGCGGCCGGATCGGAAGCCGGTTCACCGGGCGGCCCGTCGCCGCGCGGACCGCGGAGGCGATGGCAGCCGGGGACGCCACCACCGGTACCGCGCTGACCGACTTGGCGCCGAAGGGCGCCACCACGTCGCGCTCCTCGACCAGCTTCACGATGCGGATGTCCGGCGCGTCGAGCGCCGTCGGCAGCGCATAGCCCGTGAGGTCCGGGTGGCGGACCAGGCCGCGCGGGGTGCGCAGGTTCTCCGTGAGCGCCGCGCCCACGCCTTGGGTGACGCCCGCCTCGATCCGGGTCCTCAGCTGGGCCGGGTTGAGGACGCGTCCCACGTCCTGAGCGACGGCGAGTTCGACGACACGTACCGAGCCCAGTTCGATGTCCACGTCCACCACCGCGCGGATCGCGCAGAACGCGAGGCCGACGAACGCGTCGCCCTGGCCCGTGTCGTCGAGCGGCTCGGTCGGATGCGGGCGGCACTGGGCGGTCGCCCACAGCTCCTTGCCGTCCATGGCCTCGGTGACGGTCGTGGAGAGCACCCCGTCGTACGAGGTGATCTTGCCGTCGGTGATCTGGAGGAGCTCCGCCGACATCCCGAACTGGTGCGCGAGGGGCTGCAGAAGCTGCGTACGGACCATCTTGGCGGCGCGTTCCACCGCACCACCCGACACCCAGGTGTGGCGGCCGCGGCAGCCGGGCCCGGCCGGCGGCTGGTCGGTGTCGACGGACGCCACGTGCACCTCGTCGATGCCGAGCGTCTCCTGGACGATCTGCCGGGCGAGCGTCGAGAAGCCCTGGCCGGTCTCGACGGCGGCGCACAGGACCGTCGCAACCCCGTCCTGGACCCGCACGGTGGCCGTGGAGACCTCGTCGGCGCCCTCGGCTCCCAGCATGTGCACCATGCCCACGCCGTAGCCCACCCCGCGGCGTACCGCGCCCGGTTCGCCCGCGCCCTCCGGGCCGCCCGGCAGGACCCACTCGTCCTCGGGGCTGTCCTTGGGGAGCGGCGGCAGCGGAAAGTCCCGTACGGCGGAGAGGAGTTCGGCCACGGGCGCAGGGCAGGTGACCGTCTGGCCGGTGGGCAGGACGTCGCCGGTCCCCATGACGTTGCGCAGCCGCAGCTCCGCAGGGTCGATGCCGAGCTTCTTCGCGAGCTTGTCCATCTGCGCCTCGTAGGCGGCGCACACCTGCATGGCGCCCTCACCGCGCACATGGCCGGACGGCGGGTTGTTCGTACGGACGGCCCAGCCCTCGATGAACGCGTTGGGGACGACGTACGGCCCGCAGGCGAAGGAGACCGCGGCGGCGAGCGCCTGCGACGAGGTGTCCGCGTACGCGCCCGCGTCCAGCAGGATCTGCGCCTCGACCTTGACGAGGCGGCCCTCGGCGTCCGCGTGGTGGCGGTAGCGCAGCAGGGTGGGGTGGCGGTGGGCGTGGCCGAGGAAGGACTCCTCGCGCGTGGCGGTGAGCTTCACCGGGCAGCCGGTCTTCAGGGCCAGCAGGCCGAGCGGCAGTTGGAAGCCGGGGTCCTCGCGGTCGGCGGTCGCGCCGGGCACGCCGGTGACGACGACCTTCACGCGCTCGGGCTCCAGGCCGTATACGGCGGCCGCCGTGTCGCGGTCGGCGTGCGGGTCGGTGGACGCCACGTACAGCTCGACGCCGCCGTCCGGGCGGGGCACGGCGAGTCCGGCCTCCGCGCCGATGGGCGCCGGGTCCTGGCGGCCGATGCGGTACAGGCCGTCGACGACGATCTCGCCCGTCGCCTCCGGGTCGCCGTGGCGCAGCGGGATGTGCCGGATCAGGTTGCCGTCGGGGTGCAGGGGTTCGGCCTCGAAGGCCTTCTCCGGGTCGGTCACCGGGTCGAGTACTTCGTACTCGACGATGACGGCGGCCGCAGCCATCCGGGCCGTGTCCGGGTGGTCGGCGGCGACTGCGGCGATGGGCTCGCCGTGGTGCCGTACGACCTCGGAGGCGAAGACGGGACGGTCCGCGCTGCCGCGGCCGTGCACCGCGGCGCCCGGCACGTCCTCATGCGTGACGACGGCGCGGACACCGGCCATCTCGCGCGCGTGAGTGGTGTCGATCGAGACGATACGGGCGTGGGGGTGCGGCGACCGCAGGATGCCGGCCCAGAGCAGGCCCTCGGCCCACAGGTCCGCCGCGTACGGGAAGGTGCCCTCCGTCTTGGCGGGGGCGTGCGTGGAGGCGAGCGAGGCACCGAGGCCGTGCGGCGACGCCTCGGGGCCGGCGGCGGGCTTCGCGGTCGTGGACGTGGGGGTGGTCGCGGTGGCGGCTGCGGCGTCGTTGGTCATGCCGTGCCTCCGTCCTGGTCGTCGGGCGCCCCTTGCGCCTGGTCGTCGTACCGGCCATGCGCCTGGTCGCCGTACGGCCCCTGCGCCTCGTGAGCCGCCGGGTTGACGCCGCCGGCGCCGGGGCCCGCCTGATGCGGGATACGCACCTCCGCGGAGCCGGCCGCGGCTTCCGCGTCTGCTGCCGCGTCCGCTTCCGCCTTGGCCTCCGCCTCCGTTTCCGCGGCCTTGGCGGACGCCTCGCGCTCGGCGACGACCTCGCGCACGGCGTCCAGGACACCCCGGTAGCCGGAGCAGCGGCACAGGTTGCCGCAGAGCGCCTGCCGGGTCTCGCGCTCGGACGGTGCGTGGTTGCCTTCGAGCAGGTCGTGGATGGTCATCGCCATGCCCGGTACGCAGAACCCGCACTGCACGGCGCCGCAGCGGGCCAGCGCCCGCTGGACGTCGGAGGGCCGCCCGTCGGCGGCCAGACCCTCCACGGTGCGCACCTCGCTTCCGGCGGCGGTGGCCGCGGGCACCAGGCAGGAGGCGACGAGCCGGCCGTCCACCTTGACGTTGCAGGCACCGCACTCGCCCTGTGCGCAGCCGTCCTTTGCACCGGCGAGACCGAGGCGCTCGCGCAGCACGTAGAGCAACGACTCACCGATCCAGGCGTCGGCGACCGGGCGGTCCATCCCGTTCACACGCAGGACGTAGGAGGCGAGGGGGTGCTCGTCGTGGAAGGCGGGGGCGTCGGCGGCCTCGTCGTGGGGGGCGGGGCCGGACTGCCCGGCGTCCTCGGCGGTGTCCGTCTCCGAGGGTTCGGCGGCAGGCTCGTGCTCCGGCGAGGCGTCCGCGGACTCCGGCGAGTCGCCGGGAGCCACGGAGTCGCCGGGAGCCACGGAGTCGCCGCGCGGCCGGCCGTCGGCGTGCCCGTCGAACGTGGTGCGCTCGGCAGAGGCGGCGGGCCGGGCGGAGGCCCCGTCCTCGGCCAAGAGAGCGTGCTCGGCCGACATCGCGTTCTCGGCCGAAGCCCTGTGCTCAGCCGAAGCCCTGTGCTCAACCGAGGACGTGTGCTCGGCCGCAGGAGCATGCTGCGAAAGAGCTGCCTCTGAGGCGAAGGGTTCCCGGGACGAGGAGTCTGCCGATGCTGATGCCTGAGGGGTCTCCTCCTGGGAGGCGACCGGTGACTCACCGCCGGTGGGCTCCGCCGCCGCGGCGGGCATCCCTGGCTCCGGGTGACCCGCACCGGGGTCCCCGAAGTCGCCGCCTCGGAACCCCTGTTCGGGCTCGGCGGAGTGCCCCTCGGTGGAGTGCCCCATGTGCAGGCCCGCCTGGGTGTGCTGCCCGGCCCCCGGCCCAAACCCGTGCCCGTGTCCGTGCCCCTGCTCGGGCCGGGCCTCGGCCTCCGGCCGGTCACTCCACGACTGCCCCGCGCCGGCCCCCGTCGCCCATGGCGCGGACGCACCGCCCGGCAGGGTCGAAGGGGGCGTGGCGCCCCACTGGGAAGCGAGCGCAGAGGTGGTGAACTCGCCCGATTCGTCCGGAAGATCGCCTTCGGCGACAGGAATCGACCACTGTCCGGTCACATCGGACGAGCCCCTGTGCGTCTCCTCCGGACCGGCGAAGGACCACTGCCCGGTCATGCCCTGGTCGTACGAGAACGGCTCCTGTACGGGGTTCAGTTCCTGTCCGCCGTACGGGTCGTGCGCCGTCTGCGGCGCGTGGTCCGCAGCCGCGGCGGCACCCGTGCCCACACCGGCCCCGGCGTCCGGGTCCGGCCACTGCACCGTCTGCACATGCCCGGTACCGACGCCCGTCTGCGCGTGTCCGGCACCGCCGTGCAGCGCGCCCGGCATGACCCATGTGCCCGTGGCCGCCGGATCGGTCGCTCCGCCCGCGGCCGGAGCGACCGTTATCGGCGGCGGCACATAGCCGTGTCCGGGCGCCGCGAGAGGGGTGCCGGTGTAACCGTCGATGCCCCCTTCGGGGAGCGTCACGAACGCCGTGGCGTCCGAGTCGTACTCGCCCTGGGGAAGCGGCTCCCAGGCACCCGGCGTGCCTGCAGGGCCGCCGTTTCCGTGGTCGTCGTGGTGGTCGGTCACGACAGCGCCCTCCCCAGTGCTCGTCGGGCCAGCACGGCAACGGTACGCCGCAGGTGCAGTACGGCGGGCGGCAGCTGCTGCGGGGAGCCGTCCTCGGCCGGTCCCGGGTCGGGGATGCACGCCGCGGCGACGTACTCGCCGAACGCGGTCACCGCCTCGGGCACGATCGCCCGCTCCCCGTCCCAGTCGATGAGCGAAGCGACCCACTGCTCGGCCTCGAGCGGCCGCAGCGGCATCGGCGCGACGGCGCCCACGGCGCACCGTACGCCGCGCCTGGCCGGGTCGAGGACCAGGGCAACGGACGCGGTCGCGCGCCCGGGTCCGGTCCGTCCGGTCGCCTTCAGGAAGACCTGCGGGGCGTGCAGCAGCGGCACGCGCACGTACCCGATGAGTTCGCCCGCGCGGAGCATCTCCATACCGGCGAGCAGGTGCGAGACGGGCAGCTCGCGGCGGGCGCCGTCCGGGCCCGCGATGATCAGTGTGGCTTCCAGGGCGGCGAGCACGGGCAGCGCGTCGCCGGTCGGGGCTGCGGTCGCGATGTTGCCGCCGAGCGTGCCGGCGTTGCGGATCTGGGGCGGGCCCGCGGCGCGCGCGGCGGCGGCGAGGGCGGGGATGAGGGCCGCGAAGTCGGGGCGGCCCATGCGCGCGTGGGTGAGGCCCGCGCCGAGCAGCGCGTGCCCGTCCTGGTACTGCCAGCCGCGGATCTCGCTGATCCGGCCGAGTCCGACGAGCGCGGCGGGCCGCAGAAGACCGGAGTTGACGGAGGCCATGAGGTCGGTGCCGCCCGCCACGGGCACCGCGGCGGGCATGGCGGTCAGGGCCGCCACGGCCTCGTCCAGCGAGCCCGGCAGCGTCACGGACTGCGCCGCCTGCGGTGCGTGCGTGGTCAAACCGGCTGCCCCTTCCCGCTGTCCACCTGGTCCACCTGTGTTGCCGTACGGTACGTGCTCACAGGCCGGACGTGGCAACTCTGGCACATCTTTCCGCAGGCCCGACGCGGGGGTCCGCTAGGAGTCATTCCTCCACGCCCAGGGCGATGGTCCCGGTTTCGTACGACCTCGCCGGTCAGCTCGAATTGCCACTTTTCGACGCTTCTTGTGCGGCTTTCTCACCGAGGACCCACGCTCCCAGCCGCGGCCGCCTGACGTCACGCCGCCCAGGCCACCTCACACGTTCGGGGGCGCCCCCTCGATCGGGCGTCCGAGACCGCCCGGGGCCATTCCCTCGGGGACCGGGCGCCGCTGCCACGGGAGTGGACCGGTGGGCGGGCGGTAGCCGACGCCGAGGGCGTCAAGTCGCCGGTAGTGGCCGGTCATCCGCCGCTCGAAGTCCGCGAAGTCACGCTCGGCCGGGGCAGGCAGGCGGGACCACACGGCCTCGGCGAAGGCGGCCAGGCGCGGGAAGGTCTGGTAGTCCACGCGCGCGTGGTTCTCCATCACCTCGGTCCAGACGTTGGCCTGGGCGCCGAGGACGTGCCGTGCCTCGTCGGGTCCGAGCTGCGGCGGTACGGGTTCGAAGCGGTAGACGTCCTCCAGGGTGCGTACGTATCCGATGGGCATCGGTTCGTCGTCGCCGCCGTGCTGGCGGTGGTCCAGGTAGACCTGCTGCTCGGGGCACATGACGACGTCGTGGCCCGCGCGCGCGGCCGTGATGCCGCCCTGGTAGCCGCGCCACGACGACACGGCGGCCCCGGGCGCCAGGCCCAATTTCGTCGTCTCGCCTCCGGGCGCTCGTGACCCCTGTCGACTCCCCCAGCCTCCGGCCGGGGGTGCCCCCACCTCGTCGAGCGGTCGCTTCGCTCCCTCCTCCTCGTCGCTTTCGACAGGGGCGCGCCCTTCGGCTCGACTCCCACCCTCGAGGATCTCGTCCCAGCCGATGAGGCGTCTCCCGCGCGCGGCGAGCCAGCTGTCGAAGTGCCGGATGAACCACGACTGCAGGTCCTCCTCGTCGGCGAGCCCCAGCTCCTTGATGCGGGCCTGCGCGACCGGCGACCGCTTCCACTGGTCCTTGAGGCACTCGTCGCCGCCGACGTGGACGAACGTCGACGGGAAGAGATCCAGGACCTCCTCGAAGACCCCCTCGTAGAAGCGGAGGGTGGTGTCAGTGGGGGCCAGTACGTTGGCGGAGATGCCCCAGGTGTCCCAGACGGAGAGGGAGGCGGTGTCGATGACGTCGGAGTTGCCGAGTTCTGGATACGCGGCGATGGCGGCCTGCGAGTGGCCCGGGATGTCGATTTCGGGGACGACGGTGATATGCCGCTCGGCGGCGTACGCGACGATCTCCCGGATGTCGTCCTGCGTGTAGTAGCCGCCGTGCGGCTTCTCCTCCCACAGCGGTGAGGCGCGGTGACCGATCTTCGTGCGCGCGCGCCACGATCCGATCTCGGTCAGCCTCGGGTGGCGCTTGATCTCGATGCGCCAGCCCTGGTCGTCGGTGAGGTGGAAGTGGAAGACGTTCAGCTTGTGTGCGGCGAGCAGGTCGAGATAGCGCAGGACGCCGTCCTTGGGCATGAAGTGCCGCGCGACATCGAGCATGAGTCCGCGCCAGGCGAAGCGCGGGCTGTCCTCGATGCGGGTCACCGGCAGCCGCCACTCGCGTCCGGGAAGCGGGGCACGGCGGTACGCGTCGGGCCCGAGCAGCTGCCTGAGCGTCTGGGCACCCCAGAAGAGCCCGGCGGGACCGCCGCCCACCAGGTCCACGGTTTCGGGCAGGATCGTCAGGCGGTAGCCCTCCTCGCCGAGTTCCTCGGTGACCGCCGGGTCGACGGACAGCCAGATGCCGTTGTCGACCGAGCCCTGGGCCAGCGGGAATCCGGTGGCGGCCCCGAGCGTGGAGCGCAGCCACCGCTCGGTGAGTTCCGTCCCCTCGCCCGCGGCCAGCCGGGTTTCGGGGCCGAGCACGAAGAAGTCCTCGCCGTGGCCGGACACATGGCTGGGCGCGGGAATCAGATCCATTGCGGATGCTCCTGAATCCATGCGGATGCTCCTGTGGGATGTCATCAGTCCTTCACCGCTCCGCCGAGGCCCGACACGAGCCGCCGCTGCACGAGTACGAAGAAGACGAGTACCGGAATGGTCATCACCGTGGACGCCGCCATGATCCCGCCCCAGTCGTTCTCGTCGGGCTTGAAGAAGACGAGCAGGGCCATGGGCAGCGTCGACTGCGAAGTGTCGCTGATGATGAAGGACTTGGCGAAGAGGAAGTCGTTCCAGGTCGAGATGAACGAGAAGACGCTGGTCGCGACGAGCCCGGGGAAGACAAGCGGGAAAAGGATCTGCCAGAGGAATCGGGTGCGGCTCGCTCCGTCGATGTACGCCGCTTCCTCGAGCGCTTCCGGAACGGCCTTCACAAAACCGCGCAGCATCCAGATCGCGAACGGCAGCGAGAAGGCGATGTGCGGCAGGATCAGCGAGCCCAGCGTGTTGAGCTGCCCGAAGTCCCGCATGAGGAAGAACAGAGGGATCGTCAGCGCCTCGACGGGCACCATCTGGGCGATCAGAAACATGATCAGCAGTGTGGTGCGGAAACGGAAGCGGAATCGCGTGACCGCCGTCGCCGCGAGAAAGGCGATCAGCGCGGAGACGATGACCACGGTCACCGCGACGACCACGCTGTTGAGGAAGTACCGGCCGAATTCCTGCTGTCCGAAGACGCGCCGGAAGGAATCCAGCGACGGGTCCAGCGTCCACGGCCGGGGCCGGGTCGACTCGATCTCACCAGCCGGTTTGAAGGCGCTGAGCACCATCCAGTACAGCGGAAAGGCCACGACCACGGCGATGAGCAGCGCCGACGCCTCGGCCGCAAGCCTCCAGGGCCGCCGCACCGCGCCCCGTACGAAACCCGTCATGCTCACAGCTCCTCCCCCTGCCGCCGCAGCAGCCGCAGATAGACCAGCGTGATCGCGAGCAGGATCAGCAGCATCACGACGCCGATCGCCGAGCCGAGGCTGTACTGCGAGGACGCGAACGCCTTCTGGTACGCGTACACGTTCAGGACCAGGTTCTGGCCGGCGATTCCGCCGCCGTTCGTCATCACGTAGATCTGCGTGAAGACCTTGAAGTCCCAGATGACCGACTGGATGGTGACGACCGTGAGTATCGGCCGCAGCATGGGCGCGAGGACCGAGCGCCAGATGCGCCACTGCGATGCGCCGTCCAGCGCGGCAGCCTCGAGGACCTCCTCCGGTACGGCCTTGATGCCGGCGTAGACGGTCACCATCACGAACGGGAAGGAGCACCACACCACTTCGAGCAGGACGAGGGCGAAGGCGCTGTAGCGGCCGTACGTCCACGAGAAGTCGCCGAGCCCGAACACCTTGTTGACGGGGCCGAAGTCCGGGTCGAAGAGGAACATCCACACCGTCGAACCGGTGATCGCGGGGGTCGCCCAGGCGCCCAGCGCGGCCAGCATCAGGGCGAGCCGCGGCACGGCCCGTACCCGCGTGAGCAGCACGGCGAGGGCGCAGCCGACGGCCAGCGTCGAGACGAGGCAGGCGGCGGCGAACAGCACCGTGGCGAGCAGCACCTGCCAGAACTGGTCGTCCGCGAACAGCGTCGCGTAGTTGCCGAAGCCCTGGAAGGTCGTCGGCTCACCGCCGCTGACCTGGGCCTGCGTGTACTCCAGGAAGGAGATCAGGCCTAGCTGGTAGACCGGGTAGACCAGCAGCCCGGCGAGGACGACGAGGGCAGGGGCGAGATAGAGCCAGGGAGTCCAGCGGCCGCCACGGCGGGCGGACTTGCGGGGTGCGGCCGGGGCGGCCGCCGTGGTCACGGGGACCACGGCGGCCGGCTCGGCAGTAGCGTTCTGCGTCATCGGCTCAGCCCACGGACGCGAACGCGTCGTCCATCTTCTTCGCCGCGTCGCCCGAGGCCGTCGCGACGTCCTTACGGCCGGTGATGACCTCCTGGAACAGGTTCGGCAGCACCAGGGACGCGTCGATCTGCGCCCAGGCGGGCGAGGCGGGGACGAACTTGGTCCCTGCGTCGAGTGTCTTGATGAAGGGTGCGACGAAAGGTTCCTTCTGGGCAACGGCGTCGCGCACGTCGGTGTAGGTCGGCAGGAAACCCATGGCGTCGAAGAGCTTCTCCTGCGTCTCCTTGCCCGCCAGCTGCTCCATCAGATCGACCGCGAGCGTGCGGTGCGACGTGCTCTTCATGACACCGAGGTTGTTGCCGCCCGCGAAGGCCGGCGCGGTCTCGCCCGCCTTGACGCCCGGCAGCGGCACGACCGCGTACTTGCCCTTGACCTTGCCGGCCTCGACGGCCTGGTAGTTGAAGTCACCGCCGATGGCCATCGCCGCCTTCCCGGACGCGAAAGCGGTCACGACGTCGTTTCCGGTCATGGCCGCGCACTTGGCGGCCGGACAGTTGTCATCGCCGAAGAGCGAGGCGTAGGCCTTGATGCCCTTCTGGGATGCGGCGCTGTCGATGGCGGACTCGTAGGTGCCGCCCTTCTCCACGGCCAACTCGCCGCCGTTCGCCCAGACGAAGGGCATCGCGGCGTACGTGGACGTGCCGCCCACCGCCATCCCGTACAGGTCGGGCTTCGCCTTGTGGATCTTCTTGGCGGTCGCCGCCAACTCGTCCTGGGTCTTCGGGACGTCGAGCCCCATCTCCTTGAAGATGTCGGTCCGGTAGTAGAGGGCCCGGACGCCGACGAAGAACGGCGCTCCATAGACCTTGCCGTCGACCGTCACGGACTCCTTGGCGGTCGGGTCGGTGTCCTTCGCCTCCGCCCAGGCGCCGAACTCCTTGGTGATATCGGCGAGTCCGCCGTCGTGGACGTAGCCGGCGGTGTCCGTGTTGCCGTACTCGACGACATCGGGGGCGCTCTTCGGGTCGTTGAAGGCGGCCTTCATCTTCTGCGCGCGGGTCTCGACGGGGATGTACTCGACGGTGACCTCAGTGCCCTCGTGGGCCTTTTCGAAGGCGTCGACGGCGGCGTCGACGACCTTCTGCTTGGGCGCGTTGTTGACCTCCTGGAAGAGCCAGACGCGCAGCGTGCCGCTCTTCTCGTCCTTGGTCGAGCTGCTGGCGGAGGTCCCCGGGGCGCAGGCGGTGGCGGTGAGCCCGGCGAGGACAAGTGCCGCCACGGAGGCGGTCATTCGGGCAGAGGCAGGGAGCTTCATCGGACATCCTCCGAAGGCGTTGCAGCATATGCAATAGCGGTTTCGCTATGCACAACACAATGGAGGCTAGAAGTTCAATGAACATGACCACAAGTGGTCTCAACCACTCTGTGACCACCGGAAGCACTCCGTGCAACGCCCGGGCAGCACAAAGGCCCCGGAGGCGCAGAGAGCACGCATCCGGGGCCTGCCTGCGGCCGGACCGGCGCAGCGGTGGGGGTCGGGCGTCGGCTACACCCCCACGTACGACAAAGCCGTGGCGCCCCGCACCGGGGAGCCACGGCCATGCTCGGTCGACGCGCCGCACCGCAGTGGAGACGGCTCGCGCGTCACGCGGACCACAGGGACGTTACTTGTCGCCGCCCTTGCCCTTGTCCTTGTCCCCGCCGCCGGCGCCCATGGATTCGTAGATCTCCTTGCACATGGGGCACACGGGGTACTTCTTCGGGTCACGCCCTGGCACCCACACCTTGCCGCAGAGCGCGACGACGGGCGTGCCGTCGAGGGCGCTCGCCATGATCTTGTCCTTCTGGACGTAATGGGCGAAGCGCTCGTGGTCACCGTCCCCGTGCGACGTCTGTGGCGTCGGCTCTACGAGGGTCCCCGTACCTGTTCCGCGCTCGCGCTCGGGCTCAAGAGTGCTCATAAACGCCAAGGGTACTGAAGCCCGCCCGGATCAGTTGAGCGACGGGTCGTCCGGATAGGTGGCCACCATGGCGAGCTCGTTGCGCTGGCGCCGCAGCACCTCGCGCCAGAGCCGCTCCGGCGCCGGGGACGACACGTCGCCGGGCTCCGACTCGACCACGTACCACGCGCCCTCCGTCAGCTCGGCCTCCAGCTGACCGGGGCCCCATCCGGCGTAGCCCGCGAAGATACGGAGCGAGCCGAGCACGGACGCGAGCAGCTCCGGCGGTGCCTCCAGGTCCACCAGTCCGATCGCGCCGTGCACCCTCCGCCAGCCCAGCGGCGCCCGATCCCCCGTCGCGCCGCCGGGGATCACCGCGATGCCGAGCGCCGAGTCGAGCGAGACCGGGCCGCCCTGGAACACGACGCCCGGCTCCCCCGCGAGATCGCCCCAGCCCTCGAGGATGTCGCCGACGTCCACCGGGGTCGGCCGGTTGAGGACGACGCCGAGCGAGCCCTCCTCGTCGTGGTCGAGGAGGAGCACCACCGCGCGGTCGAAGTTCGGGTCCGCCAGGGCGGGGGTGGCCACGAGCAGCCGCCCTGTGAGCGAGGACACCTCGGTCATGGCAGACATGATCCCGCATCTTCCCCGCATGGGGACACCCAATGCCCTTACCCGAGTGAATACGGCAACGAAGGGAAGGTGTGGCCTGGTGGGGCCCCATCGAGGGCGGCGGCGGGAGACGGACGGGCAGACCGAAGGAGCGTGAGGGCACACGTGTGAGGCGGTGACCGGGTGTCCACGATCGGGCACGTTTCGTGTTGTGGCGAACTCATGACCTCTCTGTGGCCCCCTTGGGCTTACGGAAGGGGGGTAGGCGGCCATTACGCTTGCTCCTCGGCCCTGCCCCCTTCACTCGGAACGCGAGATTCATGACGGTCACTGACGATGTCCTGCTTGTTCACGGCGGCACCCCGCTGGAGGGCGAGATCCGTGTCCGCGGCGCGAAGAACCTCGTGCCGAAGGCCATGGTCGCCGCACTGCTCGGCAGCGCTCCGAGCCGACTGCGCAACGTCCCCGACATCCGCGACGTCCGCGTCGTACGCGGTCTGCTGCAGCTGCACGGTGTGACCGTCCGCCCTGGCGAGGAGCCGGGCGAACTGGTGATGGACCCGTCGCACGTCGAGAGCGCGAACGTCGCGGACATCGACGCGCACGCGGGCTCCTCGCGCATCCCGATCCTGTTCTGCGGTCCGCTGCTGCACCGGCTCGGGCACGCGTTCATCCCGGGCCTGGGCGGCTGCGACATCGGCGGCCGGCCGATCGACTTCCACTTCGAGGTGCTGCGGCAGTTCGGCGCGCGGATCGAGAAGCGTGCGGACGGGCAGTACCTGGAGGCGCCGCAGCGGCTGCGCGGCACCAAGATCCGGCTGCCGTACCCGTCCGTGGGCGCGACCGAGCAGGTGCTGCTGACCGCCGTCCTCGCCGAGGGCGTCACCGAGCTGTCCAACGCCGCGGTGGAGCCGGAGATCGAGGACCTGATCTGCGTCCTGCAGAAAATGGGCGCGATCATCGCGATGGACACCGACCGGACGATCCGTATCACCGGCGTCGACAAGCTCGGCGGCTACACGCACCGCGCGCTCCCCGACCGCCTGGAGGCCGCCTCCTGGGCGTCCGCCGCGCTCGCGACCGAGGGCAACATCTACGTCCACGGCGCCCAGCAGCGCTCGATGATGACGTTCCTGAACACCTACCGGAAGGTGGGCGGCGCCTTCGAGATCGACGACGAGGGCATCCGCTTCTGGCACCCGGGCGGCACGCTGAACGCCATCGCGCTGGAGACGGACGTGCACCCCGGCTTCCAGACCGACTGGCAGCAGCCGCTGGTCGTCGCGCTCACGCAGGCCACCGGCCTGTCGATCATCCATGAGACGGTGTACGAGTCCCGTCTCGGCTTCACGTCCGCGCTGAACCAGATGGGCGCGCACATCCAGCTCTACCGCGAGTGCCTGGGCGGCTCCGACTGCCGTTTCGGCCAGCGCAACTTCCTGCACTCCGCGGTCGTTTCGGGCCCCACGAAGCTGCAGGGCGCCGACCTGGTCATCCCGGACCTGCGCGGCGGCTTCTCGTACCTGATCGCCGCCCTGGCGGCCCAGGGCACGTCCCGCGTCCACGGCATCGGCCTGATCAACCGCGGCTACGAGAACTTCATGGAGAAGCTGGTGGAGCTGGGCGCGAAGGTGGAGCTCCCGGGCAGCACGCTCTAGAAGCCGGCGCCGCGTCGCTGTGGGCGATCGCGACCCGCGCCGCTGTGGGCGGCACGGGTCGGCGCCCCGCGCCGCTGTGGGCGATCGCGACCCGCGCCGCTGTGGGCGGCACGGGTCGGCGCCCCGCGCCGCTGTGGGCAGTCGTGCCTCCCCAGTGCCTCAAGGGCCTGGGAGGTACCCCCAGGGCGATGGGGGTACCCCCTGCTCTGGGGGCACCTCCCAGCGTTAGCTGGGGGAGAAGCCGAGAGCTTGGGGGAGGGTGGGCACAGCGGCGCCCCCACGCGGCGGGCCACCCGGCTTGTGCGGCGCGCGGCGGCCGCAGCCGCCCGCACCGCAGGAGCGCAAGCGAGAGGGCGGCCACCCCGAGGGGGTGGCCGCCCTTTCGCATGGGCTCACTGGCCCTTGGCGGCTTCCTTGAGCTTGGAGCCCGCGGACACCTTCACGCTGTAGCCGGCCGGGATGTTGATCGGCTCGCCGGTCTGCGGGTTGCGCGCGGTGCGAGCGGCACGGTGCGTGCGCTCGAAGGTGAGGAAGCCGGGGATGGTGACCTTCTCGTCGCCCTTGGCAACAACCTCGCCGACCGTCTCGGCGAACGCGGCCAGCACCGCGTCGGCGTCCTTGCGAGTCACCTCGGCGCGGTCGGCCAGCGCGGCCACCAGCTCACTGCGGTTCATTTTTGTACTCCCGTGTTCTTCTTGCCGTTGAGGCGTGCCACGCGGCGGAGCCGCATGTTGATGCGACGAAGCCGATGCTGCCAGGGTCCTCGGTCGGTCCCCGGACCCGGGTCCGTAGCCAGACCCTCGCGCCCAGAGACGCATCCTGCCCCCACCTGCGGCGGGAAAGCCAATCCGGCACCCCTGGGAGTCACACGAAAAGCGCCACTGCCTCGAATTGATGACGCTCCGTCCACTCCCGACAGCGGACCGCAGGGCTCAGGCTGGCTGCCCGCCACCCTAGAGGGAGGCCTCAAGCCCCGCGTTCCACGACGCGCCGACTCTAATACCCCGGACTGACAACGCCCGGCCACCGGCCCGTCAGGCGGTGGTGTTACCCGTCACAGCAACCCCGGCGGCCTTCGCGGCGTCCCGCACCGCTCCGGCGACCGCGCCCGCGACCTTGTCGTTGAAGACGCTCGGGATGATGTAGTTCGGGTTGAGCTCGTCCTCGGTGACGACGTTCGCGAGTGCGGTGGCGGCGGCCAGCATCATCTCCGTGTTGACCGTACGCGACTGCGCGTCGAGCAGACCGCGGAAGACACCCGGGAACACCAGCACGTTGTTGATCTGGTTCGGGAAGTCCGAGCGCCCGGTGGCCACAACTGCCGCCGTCTGACGGGCGATTGCGGGCTCGACCTCCGGGTCCGGGTTCGCGAGCGCGAACACGATGGCGTCGTCGGCCATGGCGGCCACGTCGTCGCCGTCGAGCACGTTCGGCGCCGAGACACCGATGAACACGTCGGCTTCGCGCACCGCTTCCTTCAGCGTGCCGGTGACGCCCTCGGGGTTGGTGTTGTCCGCGATCCAGCGCAGCGGCGAGTCCGCGGCCGCGTCGACGAGGTCCGGGCGCCCGGCGTGCACCACGCCGTGGATGTCGGCCACGACGGCGTGCTTGACGCCCGCGGCGATCAACAGCTTGAGGATGGCCGTGCCGGCCGCGCCGGCGCCTGACATGACCACGCGCACGTCCTCGATCGCCTTGCCGACCACGCGAAGTGCGTTGGTCAGCGCGGCGAGTACGACGATCGCGGTGCCGTGCTGGTCGTCATGGAAGACGGGGATGTCGAGGGCCTCGCGCAGGCGCGCCTCGATCTCGAAGCAGCGGGGTGCGGAGATGTCCTCGAGGTTGATGCCGGCGAAGCCGGGGGCGATGGCCTTGACGATCTCGACGATGGCGTCGGTGTCCTGGGTGTCGAGGCAGAGCGGCCAGGCGTCGATGCCGGCGAAGCGCTTGAAGAGGGCCGCCTTGCCCTCCATCACGGGCAGCGCTGCCTTGGGTCCGATGTTGCCGAGGCCCAGCACGGCGGAGCCGTCCGTCACGACCGCAACGGAGTTTCGTTTGATGGTGAGGCGGCGGGCGTCCTCGGGGTTCTCGGCGATCGCCATGCACACACGGGCCACGCCGGGCGTGTAGACCATGGAGAGGTCGTCACGGTTACGGATGGGGTGCTTGGACGCCATCTCGATCTTGCCGCCGAGGTGCATCAGGAACGTACGGTCGGAGACCTTGCCCAGGACGACGCCCTCGATGGTGCGCAGCTTGCCGACGATCTCGTCGGCGTGCGCGGTGGAGGTCGCGGCGATGGTGACGTCGATACGGAGCTTCTCGTGCCCGGAAGCGGTGACGTCGAGGCCGGTGACCGAGCCTCCGGAGGACTCCACGGCCGTGGTGAGCTGGGACACCGCGGTTCCGCTCGCGGGCACCTCCAGCCGGACCGTCATCGAGTAGGAGACGCTGGGCGCCGTTGCCATGGCCGACTTCCTCTGCTTTCCCTTTGTGTCGCGTGTGTCGCGTGCGCCCGCCGCGAGTCCACGGCCAGCGTCATCCGATGGTGTCACCTACCGCCGAGTACGCGGTAGCCGCCCCGGATTGCGAACGTTTTGTTCTCGCACCGCTCGTTCCGACGGCGCAATGAAAAAGGGCAAAGCCAGACAAAGAGGTCCGCGCCCTCTGATGGCGCGGACCTCTCCGACGTTCAGTGACACCGACCCGCCATGCTCGCCTCGCGGCAAGTGGTCGCTCGAAGCGACGAAGGTTGGGCCCGGGGGCTTGGATCGAGCCGGTGCCACGTCAACGGTAACAAACGATCCCCCTAAGGCAATTCCCGTACCCCTATCAGTCCCGACAACATGTCCGGATCAGTCCCCGAGCAGGTGCCGATCAGTCCCTGAGCAGTTCCCGATCAGTCCCTGAGCAGGTCCGGCATCCCGGCCGCGTCCGGCTCGTCCCGTTCCACCGAGACGATGGTGAGCTGCTGCGTCGCGCGGGTCAGAGCGACGTAGAGCACGCGCAGTCCGGCGGGCGACTCGTCGGCGATCTCCGCGGGTGAGACGACCACCGTCGCGTCGTATTCCAGGCCCTTCGCCTCCAGGCTGCCGAGCGCCACCACGCGCTCGCCGAGCCCGGCGAGCCAGCGGGCGGCCTCCTCGCGGCGGTTCATCGCGACGACGACGCCGACGGTGCCGTCGACCTGTTCCAGCAGGCGGCGGGCCTCCTCCCGCACCGTCTCCGCCATCCCCTCGCCGTGTACGACGGCGAAGCGGGGCTGTACGCCCGTCGAGCGGACCGCGGACGGTGACGGGGAACCCGGCATGGCGAGAGCCAGGACGCGGGCCGCCAGCTCGGCGATCTCGGACGGGTTGCGGTAGTTCACGGTGAGCGTGAAGCGGCGGCGGGGCCGCGTGCCGAGGGCCTCGTCGCGGGCCTCGGCGGCCTCGTCCGGGTCGGACCAGGAGGACTGGGCCGGGTCGCCGACGATCGTCCAGGTGGCGTGCCGTCCGCGGCGGCCGATCATGCGCCACTGCATGGGGGTGAGGTCCTGGGCCTCGTCGACGATGACGTGGGCGTACTCGGTGCGTTCCTGGGCCAGCCGCTCCGCGCGCTCGCGCGAGGACTCCTCGCGGACCGGCATGAGCTCCTCCAGGCCCGTGAGCTGCTCGAGCGGGTCGAGCTCGCGCTTCTTGCGGGGCCTGAAGGGGGTGCCGAGGATCGCCTGGAGCTCGTCGAGCATGGCCACGTCGTGGACGGAGAGCGCGTCGCGCCGCAGTGAGCGGGCGACCCTGCGCACCTCGCCCGGGTTCAGCTCGCGGCGCGCCCACCGGCCGAGGAGCTTCTCGTCGCCCATCGCAGAGAGGACACCGCGCGGGGTGAGCTCGGGCCACCAGGCGTCCAGGAACGCGATGAAGTCGTCCTCGGAGGTGATGTCCTCGTCGAAGGAGGAGCGCAGCTCGGCGGCGAGCTCCGGGTCGGTGTGCCGGGATCCGGCCCCCGACTGCTGCCACAGGGCGTCGAGCAGCAGCTTGCGGGCGCGGGGGCGGAGCAGGTTGACGGGCGCCGTGCCGCCGAGAGCCGTCCGGCGGATCCGCTGGAGCGCCTCGCCCTCCAGCTCGAGCCTGCGTCCGAAGGCGACGACCCGCAGCCGGTTGGGCGGACCGACGGGCGCCGCGGGACGACCCCGGGTCTGGGCCGGGGCGTGGCCGGCCGGACCGAGCTCCAGTGCGCCCCGCGCCGCCTTCCGCAGCACCCGCAGCATGCGCGAGGAGCCCTTCACACGGGCCACCGACGGGGAGTCGTAGACCGTGGCCTCGGCGCCGTCGACCAGCGAGCCGACCGCGCGGATCGCCACCTGGCCCTCCTCGCCGAGGGACGGCAGGACGCCTTCCGTGTACGCCACGAGCAGCGGCGTCGGCGAGACGATCAGGATGCCGCCCGCGTACCGGCGCCGGTCCTGGTAGAGCAGATAGGCGGCGCGGTGCAGGGCCACCGCAGTCTTGCCGGTGCCCGGGCCGCCCTCGACGTACGTCACGGAGGCGGCGGGCGCCCGGATCACCAGGTCCTGCTCGGCCTGGATGGAGGCCACGATGTCCCGCATCGTGTGGGTGCGGGCCTGGCCGAGCGCGGCCATCAGCGCGCCGTCGCCGACCACCGGCAGTTGCCGGCCGTCCAGGTAGGCCGTGAGCTCGGGGCGCATGAGGTCGTCCTCGACGCCGAGGACCTTGCGGCCCTTGGAGCGGATGACACGACGGCGGACGACCCGGCCGGGGTCGACGGGCGTGGAGCGGTAGAAGGGCGCGGCGGCCGGGGCGCGCCAGTCGATGACCAGCGGCGAGTAGTCGGCGTCGAGCACACCGATACGGCCGATGTGCAGCGTCTCGGCGATGTCTGCCGTGTTGTCGGTCCGCACGGCGCCCTCGGCCGGCTCGACAGCTGTGTACGCGCCGTCGGCACCCTTCTTGCCGTCCTTGCCGGTCAGCAGATCGATACGGCCGAAGAGGAAGTCCTCGAACTCGTTGTTGAGCCGGTTGAGGTGGACTCCGGCACGGAAGACCTGCGCGTCCCGCTCGGCGAGCGCGCCCGGCGTGCCGACGTGACCGCGCTTGGCGGCGTCGTGCATCAGGAACTCGGCCTCGTGGATCTTCTCTTCGAGACGCTGGTACACGCGATCCAGATGGTCCTGTTCGACGCTGATCTCGCGGTCGCGTACGGAATCGACAGCGGTATCTGCAGCCGAATCGACGGCTTCCTGCGCGGCCACCGGAGGCCCCCTTCTGACGTGCTGGGCAGCCGTCCACCGTACGCGAAAGGGGGCCTCCATGTGCACCTGCGTGCGCACATTCCTGCACAAACGCCCTGCGTAGACCGCCGGTGCGGCCGTCCGGCGCATCCGGTCCTGTGCGCTGCGTGACGGGTCGGATGCGCTGCGCGCACGCGTGACGCGGACGCGACACGCACGCGTCACGCGGACGCGGCGCGCACCCCTCCTACACGTCCACCTCCACCAGACGCTTGCCGTCGAACGTCTCGACCTCGAAGTGGTCGATGTCGTTGCGATCGAGGGCGGCGCCCCCGTGCACATACAGGGGGTGTTTGGCGGTCTCGTGCGTGCTGCCCGGAATGCCGTATCCCCACGTGGGGACCGACCAGGTGGTCACCGTCTCGCGCTCGCCGTTCTTGCCGACCGCGATGAGGGAGCACTTCTCGGGGCCCTTGACGTTCTGCAGCTCCAGGACGGTGTGCGTGCCCCAGGCCTTCTTCTCCATGCCGATGGTGGCGGTAACCTTGGTCGACGCGTCCGTGGCCTGCACCTTCTCCGGCATGTCGTTGAAGAACGCGTGCTCCGCCGGGCTGGTCGGATGCGGATCGGCCAGCGTTTTCGTGTCGTCGCCGTCCACCGCCATGACCGTCAGCGGGCCGCCGATGATCAGCGCGGCCGCGGCCGCCACCAGATACAGACCGCGCCTGCGCTTGGCCGCGCGCCGGGCCGCGACCTCGTCGACGAGCCGCTCCGTGAGCCTCGGGCTCGGCTTGACCACGAGCTGTGCGCCGAACTGCTCCCTGACGGGATCGCCCTGGGTGCCGGGAAGATCGGCGAGCGCCGCGAGCATCGGCTCCATGCCGGCGAGCTCTTCGAGCTGCTGCGCGCACCAGTCGCAGCCCGCCAGATGGGCTTCGAACGCGGTCGCCTCGGCATCGTCCAGGATGCCGAGGGCGTAGGCGCCGACCGTCTCGTGCACGTCATCGGGACCCTGAGGCCCCTGCTGCCCGGACGTAGGAGACCCAGGGAATCCGTACCCGGATCCGTACGCGTCGTACGTGCTCATGCCGTCACCCCCCGCTCCTCCAGTGCCAGCTTCATCGAGCGCAGCGCGTAGAACACCCGCGAGCGCACCGTGCCGCTGGGTATGCCGAGCGTCGCGGCAGCCTCATTGACCGTACGCCCTTTGAAATACGTCTCGACGAGCACCTCTCGGTGCGCGGGGGTCAGGTCCTCGAGCGCGTCCGAGAGTGTCATCAGCCACAGCGCCTTGTCGATCTCGTCCTCCGCGGGGATGACCTCCAGCGGCGACGGGTCGACCTCCTGCGGCCGGGCCTGCCGGCTGCGATGACCGTCGATGACGATGCGGCGGGCAACCGTCACCAGCCAGGGGCGTACCGAACCGGTCGCACGATTGAGCTGACCGGCGTTCTTCCAGGCACGGATGAGCGTTTCCTGCACGACGTCCTCGGCGCGCTGCCGGTCCCCCGCGACCAGCCGGAGCACGTACGCGAGCAGCGGACCGGCGTGCTCTCGGTAGAGGGCGCGCATCAGCTCCTCGTCGGGTTCCGCGGGCTGGGACATGCGATGTCGTGCCCTGGGCGTACGTTCATCGGCCACGGCGGAATCCTTGCGCACGCCTACCTCCGGTGTCCCCGATTCGACTGGGGCTGCCCAGCCGGTGCTTCCCAGCCGGTCGCTCACCATCGGGGTACGTAGTCGGACGGCGCTGTGTTCAAGGCTCCGTCAAAGCATTTTCAAAGGCAGGGATTTGACCGACATACGCCACTTCACCGCCGTTCAAGGGGACTTTGCTCGCCTTTTCCTCCTCGGCTCGCGTGCTGCTCAAGTCCGCGCAAGTGCCGCGCGGCGGCGGTGCCGGGCCACCCGTTCCCGGTTGCCGCACACCTCGCTCGAACACCAGCGCCGACGCCTCCCGCGTGAGGTGTCCAGATAGATGAGGGGGCAGTTGTCGCCCTCGCACTGGCGCAGCCGGGCGCGGGCGACCGGATCGGTCAGCAGCTCGACGGCGTCGCACGCGACTGCGGCGAGCAGCGCGACACAGTCGGGGTCGGCATGCAGGGCCCGGACGAGAGTGCCGTCGGCGGTGCGTACGGCCCTGAGGGCGGGCGGGGCCTGGCGGGCAAGTGAGTTGACGCGCTCCAGGGCACTGTCGGCTGGCCGTCGCGCGAGTTCCCCGCGTACCAACTGGCGTAGGTGGTAGCGGAGTTCGTGGAACGCCGCGAGCCAGGAGGGCTCCGCCTCGGCCAGGGGCGTCCCGATGGGGACGAGCCCCGCGCCCGTGCACCAGGCGCGCAGCCGGTCCACCGAATCGAGCCGCTCGTCGGGATACGCCGTCGCCACCAGGTCGAGACAGATCCGCCCGGCGTCGAACCGCGGCTCGTGCGGGGGCGGAGCCGCGGCCTGCGCCGGGGACGCATGGGCGACTGCCGGGGACGTACGGGTGGCTGCGGCCGCGCTGGTCGCGCCTGATGCCATGAGCCTGTCACCGCCTCGGGGATACCGGTGAGTGCCGTATCCCTACAGTGCCTGCCCCGGCGCGCCGCCGGAACCCCTGCTACCGGTCCGAGTGGCTCGGGAACCCATGGGGGTCCCCCCGCTCGAGCGAAGCCGAGAGTGGGGGAGGGTGCTCGTCGTGCAGGATGCGCTGGAAGAGGTGGTGGTCGCGCCAGGCACCGTTGATGTGAAGGTAGTTGGGAGCAGTGCCGATGCGTTCGAAACCGCACTTCGCGAGGACGCGCTGCGAGGCGGTGTTGTCGGTCAGCGTGCCGGCCTGGATGCGGTGCAGACCCAGCTCGTCACGGGCCGCCCGGCATATCTCCTCAACGGCCCGGGAGATCAGGCCCCGACCGGCGTACCGCGCGTCGATCCAGTAGCCGAGGGAGGCACTGCGGAACGGCCCGAGCGCTATGCCGCTCAGATCGGCCCGCCCGACGACAAGCGGCCCGTCGGTGACGACCCACCGCGCACTCCCCGCCTCCGCAAGCCGCGCGGCCTGCCCCTCGGCGGTGTAGAACTCCTCGCCGCGATACGGCTCCGTGGGCCGGAGATGCTCCCGATTGCGCACCTGCGCGTCGGCGAGCGCCTGGGCGTCTTCGGCGGTGGCACGGCGTATCCGTATTCCGTCGCTGAGCATCCCCATACGGTACGACGGCCTCGTTGTGTTGCCGCTCTGCTCACGTGCGGGCGGGCCACCGCCATAATGTGGGCTGCTGCCGGGCCGACGAGGCCCCCGGTCCGGCTTCATAAGGCGGCCGGGATCGGCGGCCGAGACCCCTACGCGTCCGCGTACTTCGAATCCGCCGCCGGGTCCAGGGCCAGCCGGTATCCCCGCTTGACCACCGTCTGGATCAGCTTCGGGGTGCCGAGGGCCGTGCGCAGGCGGGCCATCGCCGTTTCCACCGCGTGTTCGTCGCGGCCCGCGCCGGGCAGTGCGCGCAGCAGGTCGGCGCGGGGCACCACCCAGCCCGGGCGGCGCGAGAGGGCACGCAGGAGCGACATCCCGGCGGGCGGCACGGGGCGCAGACAGCCGTCCACCATCACCGCGTGGCCGCGAATCTCCACACGGTGCCCCGCGATGGGCAACGTACGGGCGCGGGTGGGCAGTTCCTGGCAGAGCAGCTGTACGAGGGGGCCGAGCCGGAAGCGTTCCGGCTGGACGGTGTCGATGCCGTGGGCCTGCAGCGGCAGCGCCGTGACGGGGCCGACGCAGGCGGGGAGAACGTCGTGGTGCAGGGCCGCGAGCAGTTCGGGGAGCCGACCGCGGGTCTCGGCGCGGGAGAGCAGGGACGCGGCGGCCGGGGCGCTGGTGAAGGTGAGCGCGTCCACGCCCCGCGAGACGGCGAGGTCGAGGAGCCGGTCGACGGGCGCGATGTCCTCCGGCGGCATCCACCGGTAGACCGGTACGCCGACGACCTCCGCGCCCCCTTCCCGCAGCGCCTCGACGAATCCTGGCAGCGGTTCGCCGTGCAGCTGCACCGCGATCCGGCGTCCCTCGACTCCCTCGCCCAGCAGCCGGTCCAGCACCTCGGCCATCGACTCGGACGAAGGCGACCACTCCTCGGTGAGCCCGGCGGCCCGGATGGCGCCCTTGACCTTGGGGCCGCGGGCGAGCAGCTCGACGCCGCGCAGCCGGTCGAGCAGCGCCTCGCCGAGGCCCCACCCGTCGGCGGCCTCGACCCAGCCGCGGAAACCGATGGCGGTGGTGGCCACCACCACGTCGGGCCGCTGGTCGATCACGTCCTTGGTCGCGGCGAGCAGTTCGCTGTCGTCGGCCAGGGGCACGATACGCAGCGCGGGCGCGTGCACGACGGAGGCTCCGCGCCGCTGCAGCAGGGCGCCGAGCTCATCGGCACGGCGTGCGGCCGTCACCGCGACGGTGAACCCCGCGAGGGGTCCTTCCTTGTGGTCGAACATTGGCTCTCGTCCCGAGCTCTCGTGGTTCTCCGACGGCTGTCAGGTAGTCCTCCGGATTCACCGAGCCTGCCAACAGCCCGTGACAGGCTCGGATCATTGCGATGTCGTCCGTGTTACGTCACCGCGCATCCCGTACAGACCGGCAGCGGGGCACCCGGTCCGGCCGCCGGTGCGGCCGGACCGGGTGCCCGCGGCAATCAGCCGCCGATGTAGACGTCCCGTCCGTCACACTTCCGCGTAGCTGAGCTGCGGCTTTGTCTCGGAGGTCGCCGCGGCCGACGAGGCGGCGGCGGCCGGACGGCGAAGGTATACGGCCCAGGTCACCGCGATGCACACCGCGTAGAAGGCGAGAAACGCTACGAAGGCGCCGGTGCCGGTGCCCGCCGTCATGAAGGACTGCCGGAAGGCGAGGTTGATGCCGAGGCCGCCGAGCGCGCCCACCGCACCGATCAGGCCCATCGAGGCACCGGACAGCCGGCGCCCGTATGCCGCGGCCTCCTCCCCGGTGAGCCCCTTCTGCACGGCCTTGGCAGCGAAGATGCCCGGGATCATCTTGTACGTGGAGCCGTTGCCCAGGCCCGTCAGGACGAAGAGCGCGATGAAGGCGGTGGTGAACAGCGGCAGCGACTTCTCCATCGAGGCCATCACGATGACGCTGGTGGCCGCGGCCATGGCGACGAAGTTCCACAGCGTGATGCGGGCGCCGCCGTACTTGTCGGCGAGCCAGCCGCCGAAGGGCCGGATCAGTGAACCGAGCAGCGGGCCGATGAAGGTGACCGACGCGGCCTGCAGCGGCGTACGGCCGAACTGGGTCTGCAGCACGAGACCGAAGGCGAAGCTGTAGCCGATGAAGGAGCCGAAGGTCCCGATGTAGAGGAAGGACATGATCCAGGTGTGCGCGTCACGGACGGCTTCCTTCGCCGCGCCGGTGTCGTTCTTGACCGAGGCGATGCTGTCCATGAAGAGCGCGGCGCACACCGCGGAGACCAGGATGAACGGGATGTAGATCCCGAGCAGCACCCGCGGACCGCCCGACGCACCGATGACGCCCAGGGCCACGAGCTGCACGACCGGCACGCCGATGTTGCCGCCGCCGGCGTTCAGACCGAGCGCCCACCCCTTCTTGCGCAGCGGGAAGAAGGAGTTGATGTTGGTCATGGAGGAGGCGAAGTTACCGCCGCCGACGCCGGTGAGGACCGCGCACAGCATGAAGGTGGTGTACGAGGTGCCGGGCTCCATCACCACGAACGCGGCGACGGTCGGCAGGAGCAGCAGCGACGCCGCGATGACCGTCCAGTTCCGGCCGCCGAAGCGGGCGACGGCGAAGGTGTACGGAACGCGAACGAACGCCCCGACGAAGGTGGCCATGGCCACGAGGAAGAACTTGCCGGCCGGGTCGATCCCGTACTCGGGCCCCATGAAGAGGACCATGACGGACCACAGGGTCCAGATCGAGAATCCGATGTGCTCGGACAGGACGGAGAAGATGAGGTTGCGCCGTGCGACGCGCTCACCGGTCTCCTTCCAGAACTCCTCGTTCTCCGGGTCCCACTGCTCGATCCAGCGGCCCCCCTTACGCGATGCGGTGGTGGTGCTCGGGGCTGTCATCTCACGCCTCCACGTATCTCGGCTGATGAGCCGAAGGTAGGGAGGGCGCGTTTCCGCGCTGTGGCTGCGGGTGACCTCCGGGGAACTTTGCTCTCACCCCGGGCAGAAAGGGACGGTGAGGGTTCGGCCGTGGATCATGACGGGTTGGCCGTGGGGCCATGCCCCTGGAACAGAGCCGGGCGAGGCGATGGGTGCTCTCGGAGGTCGTTTCTCAGGCACCCTGCGCCGTCTCAGCAATGCTTACGGATCGTCTGGCAACACCCGGAACGCCTTGTGCTCGGTCAGCGGCAGGACCGCACGGAAGTCCCTCCGGTCGAGGGTGAGGATCGCATCGGTCTCGTACTCCTCTGCGAGCGCCACATTCACAGCGTCTGCGAGGTCCAGCGACAACGAGGCGTACCGCGCCTGCACCTGTTGCGCACGAAGCAGAATCGAGGGGCCGGTCTCCGCGATGGCGAAGTCACCCCGCTCCGCAGCATTGACGATGTCCTCGAGCATGTCCCGCGCCCGCGCCTCGCCGAGCTCACGCCGCCCCACATGATCCAGCTCGGCCAGTACGAGCGGCGAGAACACGGTGAGTCCGGCCTCTTCCAGCACTTGGTACGCCAGATCGCTGCTCGGATGCGCCGTGTCGAACGCAGCGAGCGTTCCGGACGTGTCGGCGATGACGATCAATCCTCGGTCCTCGCCGACCCCATCGATTCGCGCACGATCGCATCGGCCCGGTCCGCGAGTGTGGGATCGCCACTGTTGAAGCGGCGCAGACCCAGCGGCTTCTCACGTCGGCGGTAGCGCAGAGCCGCGAGATGCAGTGCCTCACGGATGATCTCGGCCTCGCTTATCCCTTGCCGGGCAGCGGCCTGCTTGATCACGGCCATGTCATCTGCGTCGGCATAGACCATCGTCCGCTTCATCGTCATGACCATATGCTACACCCGGCATATGTTGCGCAGCTCCCTCGACGGAAACAGGGGCGGCAGCGGCCCGCCGCTGCCCGCCTGGGGATACTGCGCCCAGTTCTGCGCGGCACGCTGCTGCGCCGCCGGGCTGGGGTCGGGGAGGGCGACCATCTTCAGCGAGCCGTTCCACCCACCCCCCTGCCGGACTTCCGCGTACTGGTACCCGAACTGCTCGGCGATGAAGTCCCCTTGGTTTACGGGATCTTGGCGCACCTGACTGACTCCGCCGCCTGCAGGGGTTGCCTCACGTCGCCCCGCCACTTATCGTTTCTCGATAACATCGATAAACGATAAGCAAGGCGGGGTCGTGACCGAAGACCGGAAGATGCTGGAACCCATGGCCACGATCGTGTCCATCGTCCTGCGCACCCTGTTGGCCTTGCTGGCGACAGGACTCGTCTACTCGACCATCCATGGCAGTTGGGGGGACGTCTTCGTCTGCATCGCCGACGATTCGACCACCAGCTCCGTCACCGCCGACGACTTCGCCCCCGAGAACGGGGCGCAGGTCGACTCGATTCCCCGCTACTGCGCCGAGAGCCCCGACGCCCACCTGCGTCTGCTCAACGAACTCGGCGAACTGCCATCGACGTTGCTGCTGATCAGCGGACTCTTCCTGCTGCACCGACTCCTTCAGGGAGCGGCGCGGGACGGTGTCTACACCGTGCAGACGGCATCCAGGCTTCGCCTGCTCGGCTGGTGGCTGCTCGTCGGCAGCCTGGTCGTCGAGATCATCGAGGCGAACGCCAGAGCGGCTCTGCTCGCCGAACTGGCCGAAACCGCGGACTTCTCGGCCGGGACCTGGCTGAGCATGTGGACAGCTCCCTACCTGGCCGTACTGACCGGTCTCGGCCTGCTGACCTTCGCACGGATCACCCGCGCAGGCACGTCCATGCGCGAGGACCTCGAAGGAGTCGTCTGATGGCCGCCGACGACCACGAGGGCCATGACATCGAGGTACATCTCGACAAGCTCCTCAACGAGCGCGGCATGACCCTCACCGAACTCGCCAACCGCGTCGGCGTGACCAACGTCAACCTGTCCGTGCTCAAGAACGGACGCGCCAAGGCGATCCGGTTCACCACCCTGACCCGGATCTGCGAAGTCCTGCAGTGCCAACCGGGCGACCTGCTCAGCTACCGCCCCGGATCGTCCTCCGGAAACCCTCAGAAGTCCTGACCCGCACGACCAATTCGACACATTGCCCCTGAAAAGGAGACCCAAATGTTCAGCACCATGGATACGGGTACGAAGATCGCGATCGCGGCCGTCCTGGTCCTGCTGCTCACCGTGGTGGTCGGCGTGGGCCGGTGGCTCACCCGCCGCTGAGACCCCTTCCGTCGGCGTACGCAGTTCGCGCGTACGCCGACATCCACCTTGCGCGGCATCAGGAGGCTCGCCGAGGCGGCTCACCCCTGACGCGCGGATCCTCGGCAGCGCGTCACCGGACGGCTGCCCGGCGCCGGCTCCCGTTCGGCCACAGCCGCGGACTGCGCTTGGCCGCCAGGTCCTCGAGCCAGCCCACGACCAGGATCATCAGGCCTATCAGGGGCCAGACGAGCGCGAACATCCACAGGGAGTAGGTCGTGTCGAGGGCGGAGGAGAGGCGCTCGTTCATGAACGGGAGGTCGTAGGCCAGGTCGATGAGCGGGACCGTGGCCATGATCAGCACGTTGTGCCAGAGGTAGATCGTCACTGCGCGGTTGTTCGACAAGGTCACCAGCTTGTCCCAGCGCGCGAGGCGGCCCGGCAGCTGCTGCCACGACGGTGAGTAGACGAGCAGGATGACGACGAACCCGAACGACCAGGTGGCCTGGGCGAGCGGGATGTCGTTCAGATCCCAGCCGTCCGGGCCGAGGTGGCCGGACGCCCACCACAAGCCGAACGCCATGACGAGCGCGGAGCAGGAGACCGCCATGTAGCGGGGGATCTTCTGCAGGTGGCCCTCGTGGTGGGCGAAGCCGAGGACCCAGCAGCTGCCGTACACCGCGAAGTCCGTGACCGCGTTGCCCGTCTCGCCCGGGATCTTCACCAGGCCGGTCCCGACCACCGCCGTCAGCGCCAGCGGGGCGAGCAGCGTCGCCCACGGCACGCGGCGGAACGCCCACAGCAGCAGCGGAGACGCGATGACGAACCACAGGTACGCGCGCAGGTACCAGAGAGGGCCCGCCGCCTGGGCCGGCCAGGTGTCCTCGAGGAGGCCCGCCTTGTCGCCGAGGTGCCACGGGAAGGGCGGGGCGCCGATCGGGACCAGGTAGTTGAACAGGCTCACCCAGCCCCAGGTGCCTCCGTTGTCCGGTTCGGAGCCCGGGTTCCAGCCGCCCGCGAACAGCAGCACGAGCACCGCCGCGCTGAACGCCCACATGGGCGGCAGCAGTCGGCGGACGCGGCCCCGGATCACGCCCAGCGCCGGGCGGTTCAGCGAGCGAGCCATGAGCGAGCCCGCCAGCGCGAACATCACGCCCATGGAGGGGAACAGCACCGTCAGCCAGGCCCAGCCGAAGAGGTGGTACACGACGACGCGCACCAGCGCGATGGAGCGCAGCAGGTCCAGATAGCGGTCGCGGCCCGGCTTCTTGGGCGCCGCCTGCGCGGCAGGCTCCTGTTCGGTGGGTGGCGACAACGGTTCAGGGGTGCTGAACGGACGCGTCGCGTCGTCCAGGACGTCATCCAGGCCGGTCGGCCCGTACGACGCGCCGGCCGACGGGTAGAGCGCCCCGCCCCCGCGCTGCTGCGGAAACCCGAACGACGGCGTGGCCTCCGGCGGCGTTGCCCCGGGGGTGGCCCCCGTCCCGTAGGGAGAGGCACCCCCGGTCCCGTACGGATACGTCATGCCACCGGCCTCCGATCACCGGTGCTGCCCGTCCTCTGCTGAGGCACGGACACGGCGCCGGGCGCCGCCTCCACCACTCCCGTGCGCCGGAGTTTCTGCCAGCGCAGCCGGCCTCCGGTGAGGGCGGTGATCCAGGACTGGAGCAGCACCACGTACATGAGCTGCCGGTACAGCAGCTGCTGAAGCGGCAGGGATATCAGATGGGTCATGCGCTCGCGGTCGAGGCGGAAGGCGTAGGCCGCGCAGACGGCCTGGATCGCGAGGACGCCGAGCCAGGCGCCGACGGTCTTCTGCGTGGGGCCGAAGACCAGCCCGTACAGCAGGAACACGTCGATCAGCGGGGCCAGCAGCGGGGCGACCACCATGAACAGGGACACCAGGGGCAGTCCGATCCGCCCGAAGCGGCCGGACGGGCCGCGCTCGATGATCGCCCTGCGGTGCTTCCAGATCGCCTGCATCGTGCCGTACGACCAGCGGTAGCGCTGGGACCACAGCTGCTGGACGGACTCGGGGGCCTCTGTCCAGGCGCGGGCGTTCTCCGCGTAGACGACGCGCCAGCCGTCGCGGTGCATCGCCATGGTGATGTCGGTGTCCTCGGCGAGCGTGTCGTCGCTCATGCCGCCGACCCGCTCAAGGGCCGTGCGGCGGAAGGCGCCCACCGCTCCGGGGATGGTGGGCATGCAGCGCAGCATGTCGTACATCCGGCGGTCGAGGTTGAAGCCCATCACGTACTCGATGTGCTGCCAGGCGCCGATGAGCGAGTCCTTGTTGCCCACCTTGGCGTTGCCCGCGACGGCGCCGACGCTCGGGTCGCCGAAAGGCTGCACCAGCTCACGGACGGTGGACGGCTCGAAGACCGTGTCGCCGTCCATCATCACGACGATGTCGTGACGGGCGTTGGCGAGGCCGCGGTTGAGCGCCGCGGGCTTGCCGGCGTTGAGCTGGCGCACCACGCGGACATTCGGTATGCGCATGTCCTCGACGATGCGGGCCGTGCCGTCGCTGGAGCCGTCGTCGATGACGATCACTTCGATGGGGTGGTCGCTCTGCGCCAGCGAGTTCACCGTGTGGGTGATGCACTTTGCCTCGTTGTACGCGGGGACCAGCACCGACACCGGTCCGGTGACCGGCGGGCCCCAGCTGAAGCCGCGCCGCCTCACGCGCCGGGCGTGCACGGCGGACAGGACGAGCATGAGTCCGAAGCGGGCGAAGACCAGGACGCCGATCACCGCGAGGCCGACGACGAGGACGCCGGTCACGTTCTCGGAGGCCTTGACCAGATACACCCACGCCTTGCCCTTCCACAGGTCGAGGCCGGTCACGGGCGTGTGGGCGCTCGATGCGTCCAGGGCTTCGGTGAGGTTGTCGAACTCGTACCCCTTCGCCTTCAGTTCGGGCAGGAAGCGGTCGAGCGCGGCCACGGTCTGCGAGCGGTCGCCGCCGGAGTCGTGCATCAGCACGATGGCGCCCCGGTCGCCCTTCGGCGTGGCCCGGCGGATGATCTCGTCGGCACCCGGCCTCCGCCAGTCCTCACTGTCGGTGTTGTTGACGACGGTGATGTAGCCGCGGCCGCCGATGTACTCGGTGACGGGCCACGACGCGTTGTCCATGGCGGCGGAGAACGACGAGTACGGCGGGCGGAAGAGCGACGTGCGGATACCGGCGGCGCCCGCGAGAGCGAGCTGGTTCTGCGACAGCTCCCAGTCGATGCGGCGCTTGGACTGGTACGACAGGTCGGGGTGGTTGAACGTGTGCAGCCCGATCTCGTGGCCCTCCGCCACCATGCGCCGCACGAGCTCCGGGTAGCGGGAGGCCATGGTGCCGGTGACGAAGAAGACGGCGTGCGCGTCGTGTTCGGCCAGCACGTCGAGGACCTTGGGGGTCCACTCCGGGTCGGGGCCGTCGTCGAAGGTGAGCACGAGGCGGCGGTCCGGCATGGTCAGCGTGGTTTCCCGGCCGCTGCGGGTGTCGATGACCGGGCCGCCCTTGAGGATCTCGTCCGGCACCTTGTCGGCGGCCACCGGCGGGCGGACGCGGTGGTCGGCGAGGATCTCGCTGTGCACGTAGCCGCGGAGCATCAGCATCGCGAGCAGGGCGACCAGGAGCAGCGAGGGCAGCAGGTAGCGCATGGGCAGCCTGCGGCGCTGCGGACTACGTGGGCGGGAGGTCATTTACAGGGTGCTTTCCGAGGACGGGGACGACGGAGCGGTCGGTTCGGACGGGCTGCCGGGGTCCAGCTCGACGGGGACCTCCGCGATCGGGCTCTCCGCCACGGTGTCGGTGCCGTCGCCGCCCTCACCGGTGGACGGAGTCGGTTCGGGGGACGGCTCACCGGTGTCCGTCGGCTCGGGGTCGACCGGCGTCGAGGGTTCTTCACCGCTCGGGTCGGGGTCGGGACCGGGGTCCGCGGAGCTGCTCTCCTCGGGGTCCGGCTTGCTGCTCGTCGTGGGGTCGGGGTCGGCGGACTCGCCGGGCTTGCTCGCGCTGGCGCTGGGATCGGGCGAGGCGCCGGCCCCCGGGGAGGCCGTGATGCCGTCGGTGCCCGAAGGGCTCACGCCGGGTGTGGTGCCCACCGAGGCGGAAGGGCTGACGGGCTCGGCGGGCCGCGGTGACGTCTCCACCTTGCCCGCCGGTTTGTCGTCGTCGTTCTGGCCGGTGATCGGCAGCCAGGGTGCGCTCGAGTTGCCCGAGAGCAGGGTGGCCACGATGATCACCGCGTAGACCGCGCAGACCATGCCGACGGCCATGCCGATACGGCGCAGTGTGCGGCTGCGGCGGCCCGAGTCGTCCACGAACACCGGGACTTCGTGACCGCCCTGTTTTTTCTTCTCCTGAACGGTCAGCCGGCCCTCTTCGTACCCGACGGCATCGAGCTGGACCGTGACCTCGTTCGGGTCATGAGCGTGGTCGAAGCCGAGGTCGTCTTCATGGCCGCCGCGGTACGGCTGCGCGGGCACGGCGCCCAGGAGGCCACCGACGTCCTGTTGCTCCCGGCCGCGTCCAAACCAGCTTTCGGACGCCGGCTCGGCATCGTCCGACCCGCCGCTGTCGCGCGAGGGTGCGGCACCGTCGGCACCGTCCGCCGAGCCCTCGTCGTCCGGCCGCTCCGGCTTGTCCGAGCGTTCCGGCTCGTCCGGCCGTTCCGGCTCGTCCGGCCGTTCCGGCTCGTCCGATTCTTCGGTGTCCTCCGACACTTGGGTGTCTTCCCGCCACTTTTCCACGCGCACGCACTTCCCCCCTGGGACCGAACCGGGTGCGCGTACGACTCCGGGCACCTGCCGTCGGATCGGGCCCCCACCCGATCCGAGCGCCCCCCTATCACACTGCGCCCGGACCATGAATGTAGCGCACCGGACTGACAGTCGTACCGCCGCGTCACTCCCGGCACAGCATGACGTGGGCGTCCGCGGCTGGAATCCATCCGTTCGTGGGCCGCCGGAGCCATCCGTACTCGCTCGCCAGCGTTGCCGCGGCCTCACGCAGCGCGTCAAGTCCCGGATGCACCAGTCCCTTTGGCCACACCAGTGACACGGGTGACAGGGGGACGGGGTCCACGAGGGGCCGGAGGACACAGCCGGGCATAGGCGGAAAATCCACCACGGCCAGCACCGGGTTCCGGTACTTCGCCATGATCCGCCGGAACTCCTCGGTGCCCACCGCCAGCGGGGCGGGCGACGCGACCTCGATACCGCGGCCCTCGAAGAGTCGGTGAGCCAGGTCGGTCCACTCGGGTGTGCGGGGGTTGCCGGCGCCCGCGTACACGGTCTCGCCCGCGAGTTCGTCGAGCGGTACCGCCTCGCGCTCCGCCAGCCGGTGGTCCTGCGGCAGGATGACCGCCATCGGTTCGTATCTGACCGGCTGTTGCGCGAGGCGGTCGCGTAGCGCGAGATCCAGACCGGCGTACCGTCCGAAGGACGCGTCGAGGCGCCCGGCGAGCATCTCGGCCGCGGCGCCGGTGAGGCCGCTCTCGAAGCGGGCCATCAGCTCGGAGTCGGGAGCGAGTTCACGGGCGCGGTCGAGGATCCTGTCGAAGACCAGTCCCGGGCTGTTGACGTCCACAAGCAGCGGCCGCGCCCGGTCTGCCGCCCCGCGGCCGAAGGCGGCCAGCAGGGCGTCCTGCGCCTCCTGCACGCGCCGTGCGTACGGAACGAGCCGCTCGCCATGGGCGGTCAGGGCCACCTGGCGCGTCGTCCGTACGAAGAGTTCGGCACCCAACTCGCGCTCCAGACGACGGATGTCGCGGCTCAGGGCCTGCTGCGCGACGTACAGCCGGGCGGCGGCGCGGGTGAAGTGCAGCTCCTCGGCGACGACGAGGAAGGCGCGGAGGAGACGGGGGTCCAGGGCGGCGGGCACTGGGCGAACTTACAACGCAGGTGCGTTAATCGGCATCGAGAAGGTGTTGGACCACCCGGAACGGCCGCGGGCACCGTTTGATGCATGCCGCAACAACCATCCTCACTGTTCCTGGCCGTCACCGGAGATTCCCTGATAGCGGCCGCGGTGCCGCGCGCCCGGGCCCTCGCGGACGACGAGCCACCGCGGGCCTTGGCGGACGACGAACCGCCGCGGGCACGGACGGACGACGAGCCGCCGCGGGCCTTGGCGGACGACGAACCGCCGCGGGCACGGACGGACGACGAGCCGCCGCGGGCCTTGGGGGACGACGAACCTCCACTGACCCTGACAGCGAAGGGGCCCTCACGCGCCCTGGCGGACAAGGCGCCCCCGCATCCCCTGGCACCGTACGCCCGTCTCTTCGCCATCCCCGGCGCCCGTGCGTTCACGATCGGGAATCTCATCGCCCGGCTGCCCATGGGCATGTTCAGCGTGAGCGCCGTGATCATGATCGCCGGGTCGCGCGGCTCGTACGCCCTTGCGGGTGCGGTGACGGCGACTGGGCTGGCGGTGACGGCCGTGGTCGCCCCCTGGACGGCACGGCTCGTTGACCGCTGCGGACAGGCGCGGATCGCGGTTCCCGCCACGGCCTTCGCGATGCTCGGCAGCATCGCGCTGCTGCTGTGCGTGCACTACGGAGCCCCCGACTGGACGCTGTTCGCCGCGTACGCCGCGACGGCCACGACACCCAACACCGGCGGCATGTCACGGGCCCGCTGGTCCCACCTGCTCAACGGCGAGGCCAAGGCGCTGCACACCGCGAACTCCTTCGAACAGGCAGCGGACGAACTGTGCTTCATGCTCGGCCCGGTGTGTGCCGCCTTCCTGTGCGGGACCTTCTTCCCGGAGGCGGGCACCCTGGTCGGCGCGGCGCTCCTGATGACCGGGATTCTCGTCTTCGCCGCCCAGCGCTCGACCGAGCCCCCGCCACGTCCGCGTACCGCCGCGAAGACCGCGTCGCCTCTCCGCGCGCGCGGGATGCCGCATCTTCTCGTCTCGTTCCTCGCCACCGGTGCGGTCTTCGGCTCGATGGAGGTCGTGACGATCGCGTTCGCGGATGCACAGGGGCAGAAAGCGGCCGCGGGTGTGGTGCTCGCGCTGCAGGCGGCCGGTTCGTGCGCGGCCGGGCTGCTGTACGGGGCCGTGAAGCCGGCCGGCCCTGCGGAGCGCCGCTACCCGCTGTGCGTGGCGGCGATGACGGTCCTCATGTGCCTGCCGATGCTGGCAGCCTCGCTCACCGGCTCCCTCGTCGCACTCGCCGGTTCGCTGCTGCTCGCCGGGATGGCGACGGCCCCGACGATGATCACCGGGATGACGCTGGTGCAGCGCCGCACCTCCGATGACCGGCTGAACGAGGGCATGACCCTCGCGGTGACCGCCCTGCTCGGAGGCATCGCCTGCGGCTCGGCCCTGGGCGGGTGGACAGCGGAGCACGTGTCGGCCGCGGCGGGATACGGCGTGCCGGTCGCCGCGGCCGCAATCGCGCTCCTGATCTCATCTTCCGCCGCTCGCGCATCCGCCAGAAATTCCCGTCCAGCCCATTGACGCACCAGCAGCGCGCACATAAGTTCCCCATCGAAGCGCTTCGACGATGATCATCGAAACGATTCGACGGGATTCGACTGCATTCGACAGCGCGGCGTCACGCGATCCACCCGCAAGTGATCTCTCCACTCCCTTCGGAGGCACTGGATGTTGACGGCACGAAGGCGTGCGGCGGCAGCGGCGGCGGTTCTTTCGGGAACCCTGCTCCTGGCCTCCTGCGGCGACTCGGACAGCGGTTCGTCCGATGCGAAGACCCTCAAGCTCTGGCATTACGAGGGCCCGGACAGCGCAATGGCCCAGGCCTGGAACGAGGCGATCAAGGAATTCGAGAAGACGCACCCCGGTGTGAAGGTGAAGTTCGAGGAGAAAGGCTTCGAGCAGATCCAGAAGACCGCGCCGATGGTGCTGAACTCGGACGACGCGCCCGATCTCATGGAGTACAACAAGGGCAACGCGACGGCCGGTCTGCTCTCGAAGCAGGGGCTGCTCACCGATATGACGGCCGAGGTCGAGAAGCGCGGGTGGGACAAGCTGATCGCGCCGAGCGTCCGCACCACCAGCCAGTACGACGCCAAGGGCGTGATGGGGTCCGGCAACTGGTACGGCATCCCGAACTACGCCGAGTACACGATGGTGTACTACAACAAGGACCTCTTCAAGAAGTACGACATCGCCGAGCCGAAGACCCTCGCCGACCTCACCAACGCCATGGACACCTTCGTGAAGAACGGCGTCACGCCGCTCGCGAATGCCGGTGCCGAGTACATGGCTCAGCAGTACCTTTACCAGCTGGCGCTCTCCAAGGCGGACCGCCCCTGGGTGGATTCGTACGAGCTCTACAAGGGCAAGACGGACTTCCACGACGCCGCCTGGACCTATGGTGCCGAGACCTTCGCGGACTGGGTGAAGAAGGGCTACATAGCGAAGAGTTCGAGCGGCACCAAGGCCGAGGACGCGGGTGTCGCATTCATTGCCGGCAAGAATCCCATTCTGTTCTCCGGCAGTTGGTGGTTCGGCCGGTTCAAGGCCGAGATCAAGTACGACTGGGGCACCTTCCTGTGGCCCGATTCGAAGATGACGCTCGGTTCCGGCGGAAATCTGTGGGTGGTGCCGAAGGGCGCCAAGAACAAGGAACTCGCCTACGACTTCATCGACATCACGATGAAGAAGAAGTACCAGAACCTGCTCGGCAACAAGGGCGGTGTCCCGGTCGCGGCCGACGCGTCCGCCATCACCGACGAGCAGTCCAAGGCCCTCATCGAGAACTTCAACACGCTGTCCGCCAATGACGGCCTCGCCTTCTATCCGGACTGGCCCGTCCCCGGCTTCTACGACGTCCTCGTCTCCGAGACGCAGAAGCTCATCACGGGCAAGGCCACGTCGGACGCGTATCTCGACGCGCTGCAGAAGGCCTACGACGACGGTGTGCCGCAGTAATGACCGTGCTCGCCGAACGGAGCGGCGGGGGCCGGGCGACCGGTAAGTCCCGGACTGCCGGGCGGCCCCCGCACCGTCCCCGCCGCAACTCGTACGCGCTCTTCCTGCTCCCCGGCGCCCTCGCGTTCCTCGCGATCGTCGTCCTGCCGTTCCTGATGAACACCGGCGTGAGCTTCACGGACTGGCAGGGCGTGGGGTCCCCGAAGTGGACGGGGCTCGACAACTACCGCAGGCTCCTCGAGGACGAGGCGTTCTGGGATTCGTTCCGGCACAGCCTCGCGATGGTCGTGGCGATGGCGGTCGTGCCGACCGCCATCGGCCTGGTCGTCGCGGCGGCCCTCTTCGACTTCGTCGCCAAGCACTTCGGCTCGAAGACGGCGGCCGTCCTGCGGGCCTGCTTCTATCTGCCGCAGGTGCTGCCGATCGCGGTCGCCGGCATCGTGTGGAGCTGGATCCTCGCGCCCGAGAACGGCTCGCTGAACGAGCTGCTGAAGACGGTCGGACTCGGCTCGCTCCAGCAGGACTGGCTCGGCGATCCCGACATCGCGCTCTACAGCGTCATGGGCGTGATGGTCTGGGTGCAGATCGGCTTCCCGCTGGTGGTCTTCATGGCGGGGCTGCAGCGCGTCGACCCCCAGCTGTACGAGGCCGCGGAGCTGGACGGCGCCGGCTGGTGGCAGCGGTTCTGGCACGTCACGCTGCCGCAGATCCGCCCGGAGATCTATGTCGTCATGCTGTGGTGCACGATCGCCGCGCTCAAGGTGTTCGGCGCGGTGTACGTGCTCACCAAGGGCGGTCCCGGCGGGGCGACCAACGTCCCCTCGTACTTCTCGTTCCAGAACTTCTTCGAGAAGACGCAGGTCGGCTACGGCTCGGCGGTCGCCACCGTGCTGACCGTGATCATCCTGGCGCTGGCCCTGGTGGCCCTGCGTCTGCAGACCCGCGCTGAGGACGCCGAGGAGGGAGCCCGATGAGCGGGGTCACGATGAGCGGTCACACCTCGGCCAAGGCCACGAGCTCCAGGGGCCCGATGGCCGCCGTCCGCAGATATCCCGTCCTGGCCGCTCTCGTCATCGCGGCCGTCTTCATGATCCTGCCGTTCCTGATCGTCACGATCAACGCGGTCAAATCGCCCGCCGAGTACTCCGCGAACGGCCCCCTCAGCCTGCCCGACGGTCTCTATCTCGACGGCCTGAAGGACTTCTGGGAGCGCGTCGACTTCGGGCAGAAGCTCGTCAACTCCCTGCTGATCAGCGGCTCTGTGGCGGTCGGCGCGGTCGTCCTGTCGGTCCTCAACGCGTACGCGATCGGCATCGGCCGGATCAAGGGCCGCCCCTGGGTGCTCGCCTTCTTCGTCCTGGCGAACATGCTGCCGCAGGAGGCCCTGGTCTACCCCGTGTACTACCTGTCCAAGGAAGTCGGCCTCTACGACACCCGGCTGAGCGTCATCATCGTGTTCGTCGTCATCCAGTCGGCCTTCGGGACGTATCTGCTGTCGTCCATCCTCGGCCAGTTCCCGCGCGAGATCATCGAGGCGGCCCAGATCGACGGCGCGAACAAGTGGCAGGTCCTGTGGCGGATCGTCGTCCCGGTCAGCCGCCCCACCATGGGGGTGCTGATGGTCCTGTTCTTCATCTGGACCTGGAACGAGTTCCTGCTGCCGCTGGTCATGCTGATCTCCAACGACAACCAGACGGTGTCGGTGGCGCTCGGCGTCCTCCAGGGCCAGCGCCTGATGGACGCCACGATGACGAACGCGGCCGCTCTGCTCGGCGTACTGCCCGCCATTGTCTTCTTCCTCGTCTTCCAACGGACGCTCACCCGCGGCATCGCCGTGGGCGCGGTCAAGTAAGGGGTGTACGAAGCCCATGAAGTTCACTGACGGCTACTGGCTGCTGCGCGAAGGGGTCACCGCCGCCTACCCGGTCCAGGTGCTCGACGTCACCTCCGAAGAGCCCGGCACCCTGCAGATCCACGCCCCGACCCAGCCCATCCGCCACCGCGGTGACCTGCTGAAGGGACCGGTCGTGACCATCAGTGCACACGCCCCGATGCCCGACGTCATCGGCGTCACCCTCACCCACTTCCAGGGCGAGGAGGAGCGCGGCCCCCGCTTCCAGATCAGCGAGGAGTCCGAAAGCGGGTTCAGTCCGCAGGTGTCGTACGACGAGGAGCACGCCCTTCTGACGGCGGGCGCTCTGTCCGTACGCGTGGCCCGCACCGGACCCTGGCACGTCGACTTCCTGGCGGGCGACCGGACGCTGACCACGAGCGGCACCAAGGCCATGGGCATCATGCGGGACGCGGACGGCGGGCACTACCTGCGCGAGCAGCTCAACCTCGGCGTGGGCACCTCGGTGTTCGGGCTCGGCGAGCGCTTCGGGCCGCTGGTCAAGAACGGCCAGGTCGTCGACATGTGGAACGCGGACGGCGGCACGGCCACCGAACAGGCCTACAAGAACGTGCCGTTCTACATCACCGACGCGGGCTACGGCGTGTTCGTCGACCACCCCGGAAAGGTGTCCTTCGAGGTCGGCTCGGAGGTGGTGTCCCGCGTCCAGTTCAGCGCCGAGACGCAAGCGCTGACGTACTACGTGATCTACGGCCCGACGCCGAAGGAGATCCTGCGCAAGTACACGGCGCTCACCGGCCGGCCCGCACTGCCGCCCGCCTGGTCGTTCGGGCTGTGGCTGTCGACGTCCTTCACCACCTCCTACGACGAGCAGACGGTGTCGTCGTTCATCGACGGCATGCGCGAGCGGGACCTGCCGCTGTCGGTGTTCCACTTCGACTGCTTCTGGATGCGCGAGTTCAACTGGTGCGATTTCGAGTGGGATCCGCGCGTGTTCCCGGACCCGGAGGGCATGCTGTCCCGGCTGAAGGACCGGGGCCTGCACATCTGCGTCTGGATCAACCCCTACATCGCGCAGCGGTCGCCGCTGTTCGCGGAGGGCAAGGCGCTCGGGCATCTGCTGAGGAAGCCCGACGGCAGCGTGTGGCAGTGGGATCTGTGGCAGCCGGGCATGGCGCTGGTCGACTTCACCAGCCCGGCGGCGCGCGAGTGGTACGCGGCGAAGCTGGAGGCGCTGCTCGCACAGGGCGTCGACTGCTTCAAGACGGACTTCGGCGAGCGCATCCCCGTCGACGTCGCCTACGCGGACGGCTCGGACCCCGAGCGGATGCACAACTACTACACGTACCTCTACAACAAGACCGTCTTCGATGTGCTCCGCAAACACAGGGGCGAGGGCGAGGCCGTCGTCTTCGCGCGCTCGGCGACCGCGGGCAGCCAGCAGTTCCCGGTGCACTGGGGCGGCGACTGTGAGGCGACGTACGAGTCGATGGCCGAGTCGCTGCGCGGCGGGCTCTCGCTCGGCCTGTCGGGCTTCGGCTACTGGAGCCACGACATCGGCGGCTTCGAGGGCACCCCGTCACCCGCCCTGTTCAAGCGGTGGATCGCCTTCGGCCTGCTGTCCTCGCACAGCAGGCTGCACGGCTCCTCGTCGTACCGCGTGCCGTGGCTCTTCGACGAGGAGGCCGTGGACGTCCTGCGGCTGTTCACCAAGCTCAAGCTGCGGCTCATGCCGTATCTGTACGAGGCCGCGCGCACCGCGCACGCCGAGGGCGTCCCGATGATGCGGGCGATGGTGCTGGAGTTCCCGGACGATCCGGGGTGCGCGCATCTGGAGCGGCAGTACATGCTCGGCCAGGACCTGCTGGTCGCGCCCGTCTTCTCCGACGAGGGCGACGTGTCGTACTACGTGCCCGAGGGCACCTGGACGCACTTCCTCACCGGCGAGGCCGTCACCGGTCCGCGCTGGGTGCGCGAGCGGCACGGCTTCCTGAGCGCGCCCGTGCTGGTCCGGCCGGGTGCGGTGATCCCGGTGGGCGCGGTGGACGACCGGCCCGACTACGCGTACGCGGACGGGGTGACGCTGCAGGCGTACGGCCTGGAGCCCGGCGCCCAGGTGACGGTGCCCGTCGGCGACGTCACCTTCACCGTCGTACGCGAGGGCGACACGCTGCGCGCCTCGGCGAGCGACCCGGTCGCGCCCTGGCAGCTGGCGGCCGAAGGGCGGACGGTCCGGGCGGAGGCCGGCACCGGATTCCTCACCCTGGAGCTGGGCCAGGGCCCCTCCGGCGCATCCGACACAAATGGCACATTCGGTACACGCGGCAACCCTGAGACGCTCGGCGCCAACTGACAGGTACTGGACCGCTGAGGGGGAAGTCTTGGTCAAGATCACAGACGTGGCGCGGCACGCCGGGGTGTCCGCCAGCACGGTCAGCTACGCGCTGAGCGGCAAGCGCCCCATATCCGAGGAGACCCGCCGGCGTATCGAGGCCTCCATCCGCGAGCTGGGCTACCGGCCGCACGCCGGTGCACGGGCGCTCGCCAGCAGCCGGTCCAACGTGCTGGCGCTGGTGATCCCGCTGCGTACGGGCATCCATGTGCCGGTCGTCATGCAGTTCGCGGTCTCCGTGGTGACGAGCGCGCGGCAGCACGACCACGACGTGCTGCTGCTCACGCAGGAGGAGGGCGACGACGGGCTGCGGCGGGTCGCGGACTCGGCGCTCGTGGACGCGCTCATCGTCATGGACGTCCAACTGCACGATTCCCGGCTGCCGTTGCTGCGTACGCTCGACCGTCCCTCGGTGCTCATCGGCTTCCCGGCCGAGCCCGCCGGGCTGACCTGCATCGACCTGGACTTCGAGGCGGCGGGCCGGGCCTGTGTGGAGCATCTGGCGCTGCTCGGGCACCGCTGCGTGGGGCTCGTGGGGTCGCCTCCCGAGGTGTACGCACGGGAGACGGGCTTCGCCCAGCGTGTCGTCCAGGGCTTCACCGCGACCGCCGCCCGGCACGGTCTGACCTCGTCCTTCCACCCGTGCGAGGCGACCCCGGCCGCCGCCCGGCAGGTCGCGGAGCAGTTGCTGCGCGAGCAGCCCGCGCTCACCGGGGTCGTCGTGCACAACGAGCCCGTCGTGGAGCCGCTCATCGAGGCGTTCGAACAGCTGGGGCTGCGCGTGCCCCGCGATCTGTCCGTCACCGCCATCTGCCCCGACGAGCTCGCCGAGCAGTTCCGTATCCCCGTGACCTCGATCGCCATTCCGTCCGCCGAGGTGGGGGCGCGGGCCGTGGAGCTGCTGATGAAGAAGCTCGACCGCGTTCCCGTACCGGAGGCCACGCTGCTCGCGCCGCGGCTGACGGCGCGCGCGAGCTCGGCGCCGAGGCCCGCCCACTGAGCCCGTCTGTACGTCCGCGGAGGCGCCCCCACGTCGATACGGCCGCCCACTCCCCCCACGTAGTCGCATCACTTCGCCAGTTGCAACGACGCACACCGAAGGAGCCGTGAACGTGAGAGGCACGAGACCGCGCAGAGCGGGAGCAAGAGCAAGACGCAGGGCCATACCGGTCCTGGCCCTGACCCTGATGGCCGGACTCGGGGCGACCACCAGCCCCGCGGCTGCCGACGACCCGGTCTACCCCTTCCGTGATCCGCGGCTTTCCGTCGACCAACGGGTCGACGACCTGCTCTCCCGCCTCACCCTCGACGAGAAGATCTCCCTTCTCCACCAGTACCAGCCCGCGATCCCCCGCCTCGGCATCCAGTCGTTCCGCACCGGCACCGAGGCCCTGCACGGCGTCGCCTGGCTCGGCAAGACCACCGTCTTCCCGCAGGCCGTCGGGCTCGCCTCCACCTGGGACCCCGCGCTGATCAAGAAGGTCGGCTCGGCCGTCGGCGACGAGACCCGCGGCTTCCAGCAGGAGCGCCCGGCCGGCTGGGGTCTCAACGTGTGGGCGCCGGTGGCCAATCCGCTGCGCGACCCGCGCTGGGGCCGCAACGAGGAGGGCTACTCCGAGGACCCGTATCTGACGGGCAGCATGGCCACGGCCTACGGCACGGGCCTGACCGGCGGCGACCCCGACCACCTCAAGACGGCCCCCACCATCAAGCACTTCCTCGCCAACAACAACGAGATCCGCCGCGACCGCACCTCGTCCGACCTGCGCCCGCGGGTCCTCAAGGAGTACGAGGAGCAGGCGTTCAAGCCCGCGATCGAGGCGGACGCGGTGACCGGCGTGATGACGTCGTACAACCTGGTCAACGGCCGCCCGGCGACGGTGACACCGCTGCTGAACGACACGGTGCGCGGCTGGACGGACCGGGAGCTGCTGAACGTCACGGACGCCTGGGCACCGGGCAACCTCGTGAACAGCCAGAAGTACTACGACACGCAGGCCGAGGCCGACGCCGCCGCACTGAAGGCGGGCATCGACAGCTTCACCGGGGACGACACCAACTCCGCACCCACGACCACAGCCGTCAAGGACGCCCTCTCGACCGGCCTTCTCGAGGAGTCGGACGTCGACGAGGCCGCCGGGCACATCCTGAACATCCGGGTCCGGCTGGGCGAGTTCGACCCGGACGGCGGCCGCTACGGCAAGATCGACAAGTCCGTCATCAACAGCCCGGCCCACCAGAAGCTCGCCCGCGAGGCCGCGGCCGACGCGATGGTGCTGCTCAAGAACGACAACAGCGCAGGCAAGGCCCTGCCGCTGAAGGCGTCGGAGACGAAGGAAGTCGCGGTCGTCGGCCCGCTCGCCGACACCCTCTACACCGACTGGTACTCGGGCACCCTGCCGTACGCGGTGACGCCCAAGGACGGCATCGCGAACAAGCTCGGCGCCTCCGGTGACGTCACGAGCAGCGAGGCCGTCGACCGCATCGCGCTGAAGAACACGGAGACCGGCAAGTACGTCACGGCGGGTTCGGACGCCGACGGGGAGCCGCTGAAGGAGAGCGCGACGACCGCCTCGGCGGACACGCAGTTCGACGCCTTCGACTGGGGCCAGGGCGTGCTGACACTGCGCTCGGCCGCCAACGGCAAGTACATCGGCTACAACTGGTCGAACTTCGTCAACGACCAGGCACAGCCGGGCGGCTGGTTCGTACAGCAGCAGTTCAAGCTGGAGAAGCAGGACGATGGGACGTATCTGCTGCGCTATGTCGGCTACGAGACCGAGGAACCGTGGTGGTCGAACCCCACCTACCTCGGCCCGACGGGCGAGGACGGCACGCTCGGCCTCGTCGCCAAGGAGAACGCCGCGCACTACACGAAGGACGTGGTCCGCAGCGGAGTCGACGAGGCCGTGGCTGCGGTGAAGGGCAAGGACACGGCCGTCGTGGTCGTCGGCTCGATGCCCGCGATCAACGGCCGCGAGACCCGCGACCGCACCGACATGGGCCTGGCGGACTCGCAGGAAGCCCTGGTCAAGGCGGTGAAGGCGGCCAACCCGAACACGGTCGTGGTCGTCGAGAACAGCTACCCGACCACCCTCGGCAATCTCCAGAAGGAGATCCCGGCCCTGCTGTGGACGACCCACGCGGGCCAGGAGACGGGCAACGCCCTCGCCGACGTCCTCTTCGGCGACGTCAACCCGGCTGGCCGCCTCACCCAGACCTGGTACCGGTCCGAGTCCGACCTCCCGTCGATCCTCGAGTACGACAACATCAAGTACGACCGCACCTACCAGTACTTCAAGGGCGATCCGCTGTACCCCTTCGGATACGGGCTGTCGTACACGAGCTTCGCGTACGGCCAGGTGAAGCCGGTCAGCGGCGGCTACGAGGTGGCCGTCACGAACACCGGCAAGCGGGCGGGCGACGAGGTCGTGCAGCTCTACACCCACCAGCGGGTCTCCCGCGACAAGCAGCCGCTGAAGCAGCTGAAGGCGTTCCAGCGGGTGTCGCTGAAGCCGGGCGAGACGAAGACGGTGAAGCTCAAGGTCGGGGCGTTGGACCTGGCGCACTGGGACGTGACGCGCTCCAAGTGGGTCGTGGAGACCGGCACGTACGACGTGCTGGTCGGGGCCTCGGCCGAGGACATCCGCACCCGTACGTCAGTGCAGGTGAAGGGCGAGACGATCCCGGCCCGGGACCTCACGAAGACGACGCGCGCGGAGAACTTCGACGACTACGAGGGCATCCGCCTCGTCGACGAGTCGAAGGCACGGGGCACCGCGGTGGGGGCCACGGACCCCGGCGCATGGCTGAAGTTCGCCGATGCGCAGCTGGGTCGGGGCGCGGCTGAGTTCACGGCGCGCGTGGCGGGGGCGGTCCCCGGGACGGTCGAGATCCGCCTCGGCTCCCCGACCGGCACGCTCGTGGGTACGGCGAAGACGGCCGACACGGGCTCGGCGTACACGTACGAGACGGTGACCGCGAACCTCTCGGCCGCCGCGAAGGGCCGCCAGGACGTGTACCTGGTGCTCAGCGAGGGCCTGCGGCTGGCCACGTTCTCCTTGCGCTGACATGAGCCGGGACCAGCTCGGCGGACGGAGCTCCACTGCTTCACGGCAGTTCTCCCACCCGACCCGCCCCGCGGGCCACCGAGCGGGTCCCGGCCCCCTTCTCCCTCCACTCCGGCGCGGCCCAGATCGCTCCGGCGCCGCCCAGAGGGTCTGGTTCTGCCAGGACGAATTGAATCTGCAAAATGCATGCATCGCTGATAGAGTGCAGATATGACTGCGCTCACCATCCGTGATGTCCCGGAAGAACAGGTCCAGACGCTCAAGATCCGGGCCGCTGAGGCCGGGCAGTCCCTCCAGGTGTTTCTGCTCGACCTCATCGCACGCGAGACCTCCAAGCCCACCATGGCGCAGATGATGGAGCGCCTGAATCGGGAGACCACCGCAGAGATCAGCAACGCCGACATCCTCGCCGCCATCGACGAGGGCAGGGCCGGACGTTGATCGTCATCGACTGCTCCGCCCTCATCACCGCCCTCACAGCGCACACTCCCGAGGGCGACAAGGCTCGCACCCACATCGCCCGGGCCAACGAGGTCTACTCCCCCACCCTGCTGGACTACGAGGTCATGTCCGCGCTCCTTGGAATGCGACGCGGTGGCAAGATCACCGAGAAGGAGACCGAGAAGGCGATCGACGCCTACGGGCTCCTCCCCATCATCAAGCGCGAGACGCTGCCGTTCTGGAGCCGGGTGCAGAAGCTGCACGCCAATCTTTCGGCCTACGACGCCCAGTACGTCTCTCTCGCCGAGGCTCTGGGCGTGCCGCTGGTCACGGCCGATGCCCGCATCAAGAAAGGCATGGGCAACCAAGCCCGCTGCGCCATCGAGGTCATCGCGGCCAACAGCCATTAGCCCACCCTCCGCGCTGCCCTCGCGCCGGTCCGTGCTCGCCGCACTCGACCAGCGCGCCGGGGAACACCTCGACGACGTCCGGCCGAAGAAGACCCGCGACGGCTATATGTGCCTCGCGCGCACTGCCCGGCTCGGTCCACAACATGCGCGCCGCCCGCACCCACCACGTCATCGACGCCCCGACCGGCGCTGAGCAAGCTCCGCTGAAGTACCCGCATCACCGACCTTGTCAATCGAACCACGCGAAGATCACGAAGCAGGGCTTCGGCAAGGACCTCGGCTACGACGTCAACGCCGGGGACATGTGGTCCAAGAGCGACTCCACGGCCCCGGTCAGCGCCGAGATCGAGAACGGCAGCATCTCCGACATCGCCGAAGCTCGCATCAAGCAGGTCAAGCGCTGCGAGGGCGAAGAGTTCCGCGTCTGACGACCGAGCCACGACTCGGCGCCTAGACCACAGCCCAGATCAGCCTCTGAGGCGCCGCCACAGGAGCAGTACGCCGCCGACGGTGGTGGCCAGCAGCGCTGTCGCCGCGGCCAGGTGTACTGGTGCGCTCCCTGAACCGGTGTGCGCCAGCTGCGGGGGGCACGTCGGTTTGGGAGTGGTCGACGCGCGCGGTGGGGCGGTACCGGGTGGCGTGGCTCCAGGCGGGGTGGCACTCGGTGTGGGCCCGGGCTCGGTGGCACCCGGTGTGGTGGCCCCCGGTGTGGTGGCCCCAGGGGTGCTGGGCGTGGTTGTGCTCACTGCCGGCTCGGACGTGGTCGGCACCGGCGGGCAGGTGCGCGTGGGCTCCGGTGTCGGCGTGACTGTACCCGTGGTGCACTCCAGGTCCGCGGCGAAGGGGAACTCGTGGATCTCGCCGGCGTTCCCGCCGACCGGCGGACCGGCGGTGAACGCGTTCGCGATCACGTCCCCCTCGATGTTGGACGCGACCACGTCCGCCAGATGCGCACGCGGTGCGTAGATGGTGCCCTCGAGCGAGTCCCCGCTGGCGAGGGTGACCGACGTGGCGTCCGGATAGTTCCACATGATGTACGGGGCGTCGCTGCCGCTGACCCCGGCCATGGTGGGGGTGTTCCACGTGAACGAGCCGCTCTGGTCCGTGGTGTCCACGACGATGACCAGCGGCCCGGAGGCCGTCGGGTGGTTCAGGAACGTGAGAGTCGAGATGTTGTTCAGCATCGCCCCGGTCAGATGGAGCACGTTCGTACGGTCGGTGGCCAGCGAGATGTTGATGTTCGAGCCGGGCGGTACGGTGCTCTGGTCCGCCAGCGGATCGCCGCCCGCGTCCAGCAGTTGCACGGTGTTGTTGCACCTCGCGAGGGTCGCGGAGCGTTCGCGGTAGCGGGCGAAGAGGGAGGCGAAGTCCATCAGGCCGGACACGGGACCGACGGATGCCGCGGGCTGGCGGGTGGTCAGTTCGATGCGCGGCGCCGAGTCGTATGCCGCACCCGCGGCGACGACCCGTGTGTTGACGGAAGCGCCGTTGCTGTCCTGCGTCAGGACGTCGCTTCCGGACAGGTCGCCGATCTTGACGTAGCCGTTGTTGAGGACCCTCAGCACGCCTGACGGGTTGCCGTCGGGGTAATCGACCGCCCCCTCGACGAGGAGTGCCGTGGGCTGAGCGTCGCCGGGAGCGGTGAACGAGCCCGTGCTGTGCAGGGAGACGTTGTAATTGGCGCCGTAGCTCAGGTCTCCGCCGACGGCGACGTTGCCTTCCGTCTCGGTACTGCCCAGCACGATGTCGCCTTCGGTGATCACTCCGAAGCCGTTGTTGCCGTCCACCGGGTTGCCGATGGAGAGAGTCTGCTGCATGACCGTTTCTGCTGCGGCGACTCCGGGGTGGGGCATGGCCGCGCCGGTCAGGGCCAGGATGGCCGCACAGGCGCCGCCCACCGCACAGGCGAAACGCCTCGTGATCTCCTTCATGTTGCCGAGGGTCCTCGTTCCGCCGTCGCCAGCAACGAAACACGCTCGGTGGCGCCACAAGGATGACCCCGGGAGTCGAACATTCACACGCCAGTGCGGATGTGCAGGCAAGGTCGGGCCGGTTACCGGTCAGAAGAATCCAGAAGCGGTCCGGAGCGGCCAGGGGGTGCGGCTCGGCGAGCTGTTCGTCCAGCGATGTCGGTCACCTGGACGAACTACGCCCGGCCCCACATGACTTGAGGCGGATGTGGGTCCGGCACGCCGCCGATGCGGGCTGCCCGTTCGTTTCCGTAGGCCCAGTCGGTGGCCCTCCCGAGGGGAATGTCCCCGTGTGGGCGCTGCTGGCCGCACAGGCGTACGCACGCGGGCTCACGGTGGCCAACTGCGGCTGCTTCCGTACTACCTGCCCCAGCGCCCGAGCTGGTTCGTGCTCGTCCAGGACGCCCTGCTGCTGCTCTACGCGGGGCTGCTGCGCACGGCGCGCAGGCTCCCGCATCGCGTGTCGATGCAGGCGATGCCCGAGGGACCGGTGACCGGCAGCAAACGACCGGTCAGGGTTTCGTGACCGCGGTCTTCTTGGGCTGGCGGGGCACGGTCTTGGTCTTGTCGAGGTGCCCATACATCATCGATCTCGGCACGCCGAACATGTCAGTCAAGCCCTTTTCGCCTATCGCAGCGTGACCAGGGCGGATTCCCTCAGGTGCCGGGCGCAGCCCACCTATGCCTGCCCGCTCAGATGCCGATGAGCCGGACGCGGTCACCGCACAACCGGGCCATGTCATCGACATCGGACGTCAGCATGGCCACCGGACCCGGCTGGCGCAGTGCCACCTCGGCGACAGTCGCGTCGATCGCGTACTTGTGGCCGTGCAGACCCGCGGACTTGAGCAGTTCCGCGGACGCTTTCGCCGCGCCCTCGCTCACGGGCTCGACCTTGACGCGGGACAGCGCCCACCGCAGCCGAGGCATGTTCACTTGCGCGTGGCTGACTTCCACGATGGTGTTGGCTCCGATGACGAAATCGGCGCCCATGGCATGGAACACCTGGAACATCGCAAGGATCTTGCGATCCTGCGCGACCCAGGCGGAGAGACCCTGAGAGTCCAGGACGACGGTCTCGACGTGCTCGGTCACGCCGCGCTCGCCGACCCGCCGGCATCCGTCGTCCCGAAGATCCTGGAACGAGCCTCCGCAAGCTCCTCCTCGGTGAAGACCCCGTGTTCCTCCTGGTGGCGCAGCAGGTCGGCACCGAGCAGCTGGTGCCGCAGCTGACGCGCCACCGCCTCGGCGACATAACCGGAGACGTTGTCTGTGAGCTTCCTCAGTTCGGCGACCTGCTCGGTCGGGAGCGTCACCGTGATACGTGTCGTGTCCGCCATGACCAGAGCATACTGCGATATGCGCCCCGTGGTCGTCTCACTCGGCATGCGTCCACATTTGAGTCCTGGAGGACGGCGTACAGGCTCGAAGGTCTCTTGCGTCGTGCGGGGTCACACCTGGAGATAGCCCACCAGCAGGTCCGCCAGCTCTTTCGGCCTGCTGAGCGCGACGCAGTGGCCTCCCCCGATCTCGTCGGGCACGATGCCGAGGCGCGCTCGCGCAAGGTCGCGGAAGAACTCGGGCGGGAAGAAGCGGTCGTCCTTGCACACGATGAACTTCGTGGGCACGTCCGGCCAGGCCGCCAGCGGCCAGGGCTCGCTGCCGGCCCGGGAGGATTCCTCCCGCTCCCTGCGCATGGATTCCTCGGCCAGGTCGCGCGGAACATCGTGGTAGAAGCTCTCGAAGGGGTCCTCGATGGCGGACAGGCCCGCGGCGTCCCTGGCCTGGTTGCAGCCGGTCGTCTCCCACCAGTCGTCCGGCCGCTCGCCCGGGGCCGGGATCATCCCGGCCAGCAGGACCAGCATGCCGACCGGGAGCCGGCCGGCCACCAGCGGTGCGGTGAAGGCGCCGTGGGAGTGGCCGACGACCACGAGATCCCGCCGCTCGCCGATGGCCTCGACGACGGCATCGACGTAATCGCCGAGCCCCACGGAAGGCTGGTCCAACGGCAGGTCCGGCGCGACTGTCTCATGCCCCCGCGAGCGCAGCTCGGCTTCGAGCAGATGCCACGCCCAGCCGCTGTCACCGCCGCCGTGGACGAGTACGAAGGTTGCCGTTGCCATTCCCCATGTATACCTGGGGAGTTGATGTGCGCCGCAGGGACGTCGCGGAGGGGGAGTGGCGGCGGAGGAGCCCGTACAACCGCGGCCGAGGTCCCGCCGGAAACCGCGCACCTCTGCCGCGTCCGAGGCGCAAAAGCGTGCCCGCACAGCCGAGGCCACCGCCCGGCGGAACGCGGTCCGTGCCGACCTCTGCAAGCGGATAGAAGCGGGGGGAGGCGGTCTCACCGGCGGAGTACGCCAGGGCGCACCCGGACCCCAAGGTCAGCCGCAAGTGGGTCACGGACCAGGTGATTTGGGTCCGACAGCAGATGACCAAGACCTCAGATACGCCCTCGCATGCACGCATGCCCCCGCGGTAGGCCGTGTTTTGAAAGATCGCCGACCTTGTTGATGATCTTCGCGTGGGGCGGGATCTGTCATCTGATCATTGAGCCGTGCTGGGGGTGGCCCGCTCGATGCGTCAGAACGCACCCAGAGCGGTCGGGCCCGCGCAGCCTCACATCCGGGATCTCAACACGTCGACCTCACAGCCCGGCGCGAACGGGTCGAAGCCATGCTCGACCAGCCAGCGAACCCCCAGCAGGCTTCGCAACGACCACCACGCGCGGATCACGTCGAGGTCGACGTCGGTGCCGTAGCCGGCGATGACGTCGCCGAGGTGCTCTTCGTGTCCGAGCGTCAAAGTGGCGAGGTCGAACAGGGCATCACCCCGGCCCGCCTCGGACCAGTCGATGACGCCGGTGACCTCGTCGCCGTTGACAAAGACGTGCTCGATCTGCAGGTCGCCGTGCGTGAACACCGGAGTCCACGGCCGGATCGCGGCCTCGGCGACCTGGCGGTTGCGGGTGACCAGGTCGGCGGGCAGGACGCCGTTCGTCACGAGCAACTCGCACTCGCCGTCGAGTTCCGCCGCCAACTCGTCGGGACCCCGGCGGCGCCGACCGGGCCAGGGCGGCAACGGCGCCTCGTGCAACTTCCGGATGGCGGCACCCGCCGCGGCCCACGCCGCCGGCGACGCGGTCGACGGCTCACCGAGCCGGCCCAGCACCGTCCCCGAGACCGCGGCGATCGCGAGCACGGGCGGCTTGCGCCACAGGACCTCCGGGGTAGGGACCGGCGCCAGGGCCATCGCCTCGACCTCGACATCGATGCGCGCCTGATCGGCGTCCACCTTCAGGAACACGTCGCCGACGCGCAGGGTCGCCCGCTCGGAATGGGCGACGACGACCTCGACCTCATCCATGGGCGACCAGTATCCCGGGGATGATCGTCGACGTCGCCGGGTTTATCGCATGCGATTGCGCGGCTGACCGCGTCCCGCTACCCGGCGGCCTCGTGCGCGACACCGATCGCTGACCAGGTCAAGTCCACCACTTTTGTGAGGAGCCCTTGGCCAGGGGATTCCGCGAGCCGCGATGAGTTCTGCGGCGTCCGGCGGTCGTACTGTCGAGTCCGGTACCGAGGAGGGCTTCGGATGCGCAGCGTGACCTATTCGATGAGCGTCTCACTTGACGGCTACATCGTCGGGCCGGACGGCGACTTCGACTGGACGGCGCCCGACGAGGAGGTCTTTCGCTTCTGGATCGACGAGATTCGAGAAGTCGGCGTCCACCTGTTGGGACGACGGCTGTACGAGACGATGCTGTACTGGGAGACCGCCGACCAGGATCCATCGCTCGACGACTCAGAGCTGGAGTGGACCGCGCTCTGGAAGCCGCTCCCAAAGGTGGTGTTCTCCACCACGCTGTCGGCGGTGCAGGGCAACGCCCGCCTGGCCTCCGGCGACCTGGCGGAGGAGATCGAGCGGTTGCGAGCCGAGCCTGGGGAGGGCGACATCGCGATCGGCGGCGCGACTCTCGCCGCCGAGGCGGCCGCGTTGGGTCTGATCGACGAGTACCGGGCCATGGTCTACCCGGTGCTGGTCGGCGGTGGCATTCCGTTCTTTCCCCAACGCGAGCGCCGGGTGGATCTCGAACTCGTCGAGACCCGCACCTTCAGCTCGAGGGTCGCCTACCTCCGCTACCGCGTGGCGCGCTAGCCCAGCGCTAGCCCTGGGGAATATCCGAACGGAAACGAGGCCCTGTGCCGCCTCCGGCGCCTGGTCCTCAGGAGGGGCGCTTGGCCATGATGACCAGGCCCGGCCCGCTGTACTCCTCCGGAGGGAGGCGGAGTTCGGCGACCGGGTGCAGGCCGGCCTGCTCGATCAGGTCCACGAGTTGTTCGGGCCGCCATTTGTGTGTCGTCCAACGAACGGGGACACCTCCGTATGCCTCGGTGCGCACCGCGTCTTCGTCGCCGACGTGTGTTGCGGTGATGAAGTGTCCGCCTGGCTTCAGGGCGCGCGCGAAGAGAGCGAGAACCTGAGGAAGGACGTCACGGGGGAGGTTGAACAGTGACCACCATCCGAGCACGCCGCCAAGGGACCCTTCGTCCAGGTCGAGGTCGGTGGCAGAGGCGACGCTGAAGCGGCATTGCGGATGGAGACGGCGCGCGTTCTCGATCATGCGAGGGGAGAGATCGACCCCGGACACGTCGAGTCCGCGTTCGGCGAGGTAAGCGGTCACCGTTCCGGGTCCGCAGCCGACGTCGAGGACAGGCCCAAGCCCGCTCACGGTGTCAGCGAAGGCGTCGATCGATGCCTTGAGCCATGGATGGCTGCGGATGTCGCCGACTCCCGTCGTCACCACCATGTGGGCGTAGTTGTCAGCCACCCGGTCATAGGACTCACGGACCACGTCGAGATCGGCTGGGCGGTCAATATGGTGTGCGCGCATCAGCCAACAATAGGGTCAGCCCGTAGCGGGCCAGCCCGGTCATCCGCGCGGCCGGGAACCGTCCGACATCGACCGCGCTGGCGCCCAGGCCCCGCACCTCGCGGGCGCGGTCCAGGGCCAGTTCCATGGCCTTGCCGGACACCCGCATCGGCTCCAGCCGCAGCCGTTCCTGGCCAGGCCGAGCTGCTCGGCGACGAACCGCACCACCGAGGCCGGGACCGCCGTGGGGTCCTCGGTCAGGCTGACCGCTCGCAGGTGACGGTCTGGGCCCTTGCCCCTGAGCAGCCCTCGTACGGATTCCGGTACCCGTTGGCGACGAGGGCTCCTCGGAAGCGCTTTGGCCTCGTCGAGGTCGTCGAAGGTCTCCGAACGGCGCTCACCGTCGCGGGCGCCGCCCTCACGCCACGGCACCCGGTAGGCAGTCGTGCCGTCCTTCCGCTGCCGCACCTCGACGCCCGGCACCCGCCGTTTTCCTGCGCTCATCGTCTTGTCCTCCTGGCTGGCAAACGCCAGGGGCAAGTGCTCTGTCACGGGTTGCGGGGACACCCGTGCCCCCGCCGTGCCCCCAAGACATGCAGAAAGCCCCTGACCTGTCGACGTAATCACAGGTCAGGGGCCACATGGGGTGGTGGAGATGGCGGGAATCGAACCCGCGTCCAACGGTGCAGAACCAGGGCTTCTCCGTGTGCAGTCCGCTTCGCTTTTCTCGGCCCCGGAGATCACGCGGACAAGTCTCCGACGGGCTCAGTCACTGTTTGTTTTCCCTCTTCACCCCGTGACCGGGATCAAGGTTTAGTCCCCTAGCTGATGCCAGGATCCGGGTCGGGAACAGCCCCGGGCTGACACTTCGCGAGTCGCTACTTAGGCAGCGAGGGCGAAGGAATCGCGCTTGGTTTCGGCGATTATTTTTTTCGGCCTGTGGTTTACGAGATCATGGCCGCTTCCTCGACACGCTTCCCCTGCTTCGACAGCCGCTGTCGAAACCGATCATCCCCATGTTGACTTTTCAAAACGGCGCCCCCTCTGTGAGGGGCAGGTGCCATCGTACGTGACCAACGCACGCGGGTGCCAGCGTATTCCGCCCCGCGCGGACACGGCCCCGCCGAGAGCGGCCCGGTCGCTGCGGGCAGCCGCGGGGACGCGGGTCCCGACCGGCGCGCTCCTCAGGCCCGCTGCTTCCGCCGGACCGCCGACATCGCCCGCTCCGCCTCGCGCCGGTCCTGCTTCTCGCGCAGCGTCTGCCGCTTGTCGTACTCCTTCTTGCCCTTGGCCAGCGCGATCTCGATCTTGGCGCGGCCGTCCTTGAAGTACAGCGCAAGGGGCACGATCGTGTGACCGGTCTCCTGGGACTTCGAGTCCAGCTTCTCGATCTCCGCGCGGTGCAGCAGCAGCTTCCGCTTGCGGCGGGCGCTGTGGTTGGTCCAGGTTCCCTGGCTGTACTCAGGCACGTGCACGTTGTGCAGCCACGCCTCGCCGCCGTCGAGCTGCACGAAGCCGTCCACCAGCGAGGCTCGCCCCTGACGCAGCGACTTCACCTCGGTACCGGTGAGGACCAGACCGGCCTCATAGGTGTCGATGATGAGGTAGTCGTGCCGCGCCTTCTTGTTCTGCGCGATCAGCTTGCGCCCTTTTTCCTTTGCCATAGTGCGGCCATTTTCGCACTACGAGGGGCCCCCGAGGCCACTCAATACCGTCTCGGCCTGCTTCTGGGCCCCTTGGCGGGCCTCGAGGTCGGGAGTGATGCCCCTGCCGTCGACGGCGCGCCCCGACGGGGTGCGGTAGTGGCCGACGGTGAGCTCGGCGACGGAGCCGTCCGGCAGCCGGCTCGGCATCTGCACGGAGCCCTTGCCGAAGGTCCTGGAGCCCACGACGACCGCACGGCCGCGGTCCTGCAGGGCGCCCGCGAGGAGCTCAGCCGCGCTCATCGTGCCGCCGTCGACGAGCGCGACCACGGGTCTCTCGGTGTCGCCGCCCGGGTCGGCGTGCAGGGCACGCTCGTCGCCCCGCACGTCGTACGTCGCCACGAGGCCGCCGTCAAGGAAGGCGGAGGCCGCCGTCGCGGCCTCGCTGACCAGGCCGCCGGAGTTGCCGCGCAGGTCCAGCAGGATGCCGGCGCCGGCGGGTGCGTCCCGCACGGCGGACCGCACGCGGTCGCCCGAGCCCTTCGTGAAGGCCACGATCTTGATCAGCACGGTGCCGCCCCGGAGCTGCCGGACGGTGACGGAGTCCGTGGAGAGCAGGGCCCGGTGCAGCGTCACGCTCCACGCGCGCGTGCCGCGCTGCATACCGAGGGTGACGGGGCTGCCGGCGTCCGCGCTCTTCTCGTCGCCGCGCAGCAGGGCCACGACCTCGGTGGTGGGCCGGCCCGCTATGCGCTCGCCGTCGACGGTGCGCAGCCAGTCTCCCGCGCGGATGCCTGCCCGCTCGGCGGGCCCGCCGGACTGGACGCGGGCCACCTGGATCCGGCCGTCCTCGGCGCGCCCGGCCCACAGCCCGACACCGGTGTACTCGCCTTCGAGGGCCTGCTCGAATTTCTCGTACTCGTCGGGCGAGTACACCGCGCCCCAGCGGTCCCCGCTGCGGCTGACCACGCGTTCGGCCGCCTCCGTAACGGACTTGCCGTCGGCCATCGCCTGGGCCGCGGCCTCGGTCACGTCCTCCTCGTGGGCGGCGGAGACCGAACCGAGGCGGTCGGAGGGGGATTTACGGGACTGACCGGGATCGGTGTTCCAGGAACCGGTGGCCACGCCGGTGGCCAGCACGCCTGCGAAGACCAATGTCAGGGTCGCCCCGCGGCGCACGCGGCGGGGCTTGGAGAACAGGTCAAGACCTGACATGACGGTGAGTCTAGGACAACGCAGAGCGCCGCACGGTGCGTTGGACCGCGCGGCGCTCGGGTCATGCGTCACACCTTCAGGTACTTGCGCAACGCGAAGAACGCCGCCATTGCCGGCATCAGCAGCCCGATCGCGAGGACGAGCGGCAGCTTGGCCAGCACGGCGTCCCAGCCGATGAAGTTGATCAGATTGAGCTTCTCGGAGAGCGCGAGGCCGTGGTCGATGATGAAGTACCGGCCCACGAGCAGCATCACGCAGGCGACCACACCGCCGATGGCACCGGCGACCGCGGCCTCCATGATGAACGGCATCTGGATGTAGAAGCTGGAGGCGCCGACGAGCCGCATGATCCCGGTCTCGCGCCGCCGGCTGAACGCCGACACACGCACCGTGTTGACGATCAGCATCAGCGCGACGATCAGCATCAGCGCCATCACCGCGAGCGCCGCCCAGTTCATGCCGTTGAGCAGCCCGAAGAGGTTGTCCAGGATGCCCTTCTGGTCCTGCACGGACTGGACGCCGTCACGACCGTCGAAGGCGGTCGCGATGACCTGGTACTTCTCCGGGTCCTTCAGCTTGATGCGGTACGACTCCTGCATCTGGTCCGGAGTGAGCGAGCTGGCCAGCGGCGAGTCGCCGAACTGCTCCTTGTAGTGCTTGTACGCCTCATCGGCCGACTCGTGCGTGACGCTCTCGACGACCGACATCTTGTCCAGGTCGCTCTCGATCTGCTTCTTCTGCTCGGTCGTGACGGCGCCCTTGGCGCAGTTGGGGTCCGACTCGGCGTCGCTCTTGTTGCAGAGGAAGACCGAGACGTTGACCTTGTCGTACCAGTAGCCCTTCATCGTGCTGACCTGGTCGCGCAACAGCAGCGAACCGCCGAACAGGGCCAGTGAGAGGGCGACGGAGACGACGACCGCGAAGGTCATCGTGAGATTGCGGCGGAGACCGACGCCGATCTCCGACAGGACGAACTGGGCGCGCATGGCGTCTACTCAGGCCTTTCCATGGACAGGTGCTTCATGCTCGGGCAGTCAGTGCTGGTAGCCGTAGACGCCGCGCGCCTGGTCGCGGACGAGGCGGCCCTTCTCCAGCTCGATGACGCGCTTGCGCATCTGGTCCACGATGTTCTGGTCGTGGGTCGCCATCACGACGGTGGTGCCGGTCCGGTTGATGCGGTCGAGGAGCTTCATGATCCCGACGGAGGTCTGCGGGTCGAGGTTGCCGGTGGGCTCGTCGGCGATCAGCAGCTTGGGCCGGTTGACGAAGGCCCGCGCGATCGCGACGCGCTGCTGCTCACCGCCGGAGAGCTCACCGGGCATCCGGTCCTCCTTGCCGCCGAGCCCGACGAGGTCGAGCACCTGCGGCACGGACTTGCGGATCTCGCCCCGTGACTTGCCGATGACCTCCTGCGCGAACGCGACGTTCTCAGCGACCGTCTTGTTCGGCAGCAGCCGGAAGTCCTGGAAGACGGTCCCCAGCTGGCGGCGCATCTGGGGCACCTTCCAGTTGGACAGCCGCGCGAGGTCCTTGCCCAGGACATGCACCTGTCCGTGGCTGGCCCGCTCCTCGCGCAGGACCAGCCGCAGGAAGGTGGACTTTCCGGAGCCGGAGGACCCGACCAGGAATACGAACTCACCACGCTCGACCTCGAGGGACACTTCCCTCAGAGCGGGGCGGGTCTGCTTGGGGTAGACCTTGGAGACGTTGTCGAATCGGATCACGGATGCACCACGGGTCGCCGGGGGTAGGTGACCGTGACCATACGCGAACCTGGCGCCGGGGCGCAGTCGGCGTCATCACTTGCTCTCCGGTTGCGCGATTTGTCACGGAACGGAACGGGCTGAATCCGGCGGGACGGGGCAGGATCCGAGGAGCCGCGCCGAAATCGGCAGAAGCTGGCACAGTGGTAGGGGGAACAGCGGTCCGCCGCGGACCGTTGTTCAGATGAAGACGTCGCAACCATCGACTGAGCAGACCCCGGCGGCAGACGACCAGCTCCGCGGGAGCGGCGCCGGTTCGGGCGCAAGGAGGGCAAGCGCATGACCTACGACCGACTGGTGTGCGCGAACTGCGCTGCGCCCGTGAGTGAAGGCCGCTGCCCCGTATGCCGTGCGAACCGGGAGCGGCTGCAGCAGGAGGGCCCCTTCGGGGGCCTCAACCCCATGGCGCTGATAGCGCTGCTCGTGGTGCTGATCGCGGCCGTCGCGCTGCTGGCACACCAGACTGCGTAGGCACATACCAGTCACGCACCGTTACCGCAACGGTTGACCCCACGGGCTGGATGTCCTCTCAGGTCCGAAGTCAGCCCCTCACGGAACGTGACGACACACACAGTGTGGCGATGCAGGGCACCTCACGAACTGCCGGAGTCGACGACAAGGGCCCGGAGCGAGAAACGCTCCGGGCCCTTGCTCATGCATCACAGCGGATGCGTCGTACGCGTACGACTTCGCCGCTGATCAGACGGCGGCGCGGCCGCCCATGAGGCGCGGCAGCATGCGGAAGCCGATGCCACCGGCGATCATGGTGGCGGCACCGATCAGCAGGAAGGTGGTCTCGGCGGCACCCGTCTCGGCGAGCTCGCCCTCGTCCGCGGCCGGCTCGGAGCCGGTGTCGGTGAGCGCTTCCTTGCCCTCGCCCTGCTCGACGGGCTGGGAGCCGCCGTCGGGGTCGGTGTTGTCGTTGCCACCGCCGATGCCACCACCCTCCGTCGGGTCCTCGGTCGGCTCCGTGGGCTCGTCGGTGGGCTCGACCGGGTCGGCCGGGTCAGCCGGGTCGGCGGGGTCAGCCGGATCCGCCGGGTCAGCCGGGTCGGCCGGGTCCCCGTCCCCCGGGTCACCCGGGTCGGCCGGGTCCGCCGGATCGGCGGGGTCGCCCGGGATACCGGTGTCGGACGGCGCCGGCTCCTCCGGCTCGTCGGCGGCCGGTACGTTCACGTCGACACCGATGCCGTCCTCGCCGGCGTGCGCGCCGACGCCGACGACACCCAGGTCGACACCGACATCCAGGGCCGAAGCGGCACCGGCGGCGGTCAGCGAAGCACCGGCGGCGATCACCGCACCGGCTGCTATCCGAGCCACACGGATCCGCGTCTTCTTGGTCATCTGCCTGCTACCCCCAGTAGCTGATCGTCAATGGAGCAGCGCCCGGGGCAGCGGTGGGGCAACTCCGGTGAGCCGGCCCCCTGTTCACACGCGCCCCAGTGATACGCATGCCGCGCGTTAGCCTTCCCAGTTTTCACAGCAACGTCAAGGTCGTTGCGTACGCGATGCCGGATATGCGGGTACTTGACCGCCGTAAAGACATGTGAGTGTGATGTAAAAGGCAGACAACCAGGAACACAAAAGGCAACTGCCGCTCCGAGAGCGACAGTTGCCTTGTCGACAAAGCGGCAGGTTATTTCTCCTGCTGCTTGCGCCAGCGAATTCCGGCCTCCAGGAATCCGTCGATCTCACCGTTGAACACGGCCTCGGGATTGCCGACTTCGTGTTCGGTCCGCAGGTCCTTGACCATCTGGTACGGGTGCACGACGTACGAGCGCATCTGGTTGCCCCAGGAATTGCCGCCGTCGCCCTTGAGGGCGTCCATCTTGGCCTGCTCCTCCTGGCGGCGCCGCTCGAGCAGCTTCGCCTGCAGAACATTCATGGCCGTGGCCTTGTTCTGGATCTGCGAGCGCTCGTTCTGGCAGGAGACGACGATGCCGGTGGGGATGTGGGTGAGGCGGACCGCGGAGTCCGTCGTGTTCACGCCCTGGCCGCCGGGGCCCGAGGAACGGTAGACGTCGACGCGCAGCTCGGACTCGTCGATCTCGATGTGGTCGGTCTGCTCGACGACCGGGAGCACCTCGACACCGGCGAAGGAGGTCTGGCGGCGGCCCTGGTTGTCGAAGGGCGAGATCCGGACGAGGCGGTGGGTGCCCTGCTCGACGGAGAGCGTTCCGTAGGCGTAGGGCGCCTGGACGGCGAAGGTGGTCGACTTGATGCCGGCCTCTTCCGCGTACGACGTCTCGTAGACCTCGGTCTTGTAGCCCTTCTGCTCGGCCCAGCGCAGATACATGCGCTGCAGCTTCTCGGCGAAGTCGGCGGCGTCGACCCCACCGGCCTCCGCACGGATGTTCACGAGCGCCTCACGGGCGTCGTACTCACCCGAGAGCAGCGTCCTGACTTCCATCTCGTCCAGCGCCTTCCGGACGTCGGCGAGCTCCTGCTCGGCCTCCGCGCGGGTCTCGGGATCGTCCTCCGCCTCGGCGAGCTCGAAGAGGACGCCGAGGTCGTCGATCCGCCCGCGCAGGGCCTCCGCCTTGCGGACCTCGGCCTGCAGGTGGGAGAGCCTGCTGGTGATCTTCTGCGCCTCGTCCGGGTCGTCCCACAGGGACGGCGCGGCCGCCTGCTCCTCGAGCACGGCGATGTCTGCCCTCAGCTTGTCGAGGTCCAGGACGGCCTCGATCGACTCCATGGTCGAGGAGAGGGACTTGAGCTCTTCGGATACATCGACGACTGCCACGCCCTCCAGCCTAACGGCTGGCGCAACGTTCGCTTCCCCCTCTGATGGGGGCCCCACCACTGCGTGGTGCACGTAATACGGTCGGTAGCCGCCGCCCCCTGGTCAGCCCACGTCGTGGTGTACGGCATACGCCAGGTGGCCCGCCGTCGTGGGTTGTGCCCGCCCTTCCCCATTGCATTAAGGGCATGGGAGGCACCCCCACCGGTAGAGGCACCAGCACGGGCCCGTCAGGGGCTGGCCGGCGCCGAGGTCTCCGTGTCCTGGGGCGTCGCGTCCGCGTCGCCCCCCGACGTGGCCACCCACGTCCCGACGCCCACCACGGCCGCCAGCACCACCCCGGCCACCCCCAGGGTGATCCGCCGCCGGCGAGCCGCGGCCCGATGCCGCGCGGACCCCGGCCGCGGCACGCCCGCGGCCCGCGGAGCCCGCGCCGTACCGCGAGCGCCCCCGGCGAGCTCGTCGGGCGCCGGGACCCGCATGCTCGTATGCGTGTCACGGTTCGAGTCGGGCGCAGCCCCCCGCACCAGCGGCACGGCGCCCCGCCGGGCCGCCCCACGGTCCGGGGACGGCGCCGGATCGTCGTACGCCGGTCCGGCCGGCCCGGGCGACGCGTCGGCGTCGTCCGCCGGCTCCTCGTCCGGCTCGTCCACGTCCAGCGGCGGCATCCCCACGAGCAGCGGCAGCTGCTGCCGAAGCAGCGCGCCGAGCTCGGAGGCCCGCAGCCGTGAGGCGGGGGCCTTGGCCAGGCACTGCACGATCAGCTGCCACAGCTCGTCCGGGATGCCCGGCAGCGGGACGACCGTCTCCGTGACGTGCCGCCGCAGCACCGCCCCGGGATGGCCGCCACCGAAGGGCGTGAAGCCCGCGAGCAGCTCGTACAGCACGGTGGCCAGCGCGTAGATGTCCACGGAGGCCGTCGGCGGCAGACCCTCGATGATCTCCGGCGCGAGGTAGTCGGGAGTGCCGATGATCTTCGTGGCACGGGTACGCCGGGGCGTGTCGATGAGCTTGGCCACACCGAAGTCGGTGAGCAGCGCGGGATGCGAGCCACCGGGACCGAGCGGCCCCTGCATGTCCAGCAGAACGTTCTCCGGCTTCACGTCGCGGTGCACGATGCCCGCGGCGTGCGCGGCCGCGAGTCCGTCGGCCACGTCGGCGACGATGGCGACCGCGGCCTCCGGGGCGAGCCGGCGCTCGCGCTCGAGCCGGGTCCGCAGATCCGTCCCGCGTACGAGATCCATGACGAGCGCGAGGTCGTTGCCGTCGACGACCAGGTCGCGCACGCCGACCACGCGCGGGTGGTCCAGGCCGAGCAGCGCGGTGCGCTCCTGGACGAAGCGTCCGACCAGCTCCTGGTCGGACGCGAGGTCCTCGCGCAGCAGCTTGATGGCGACGGGCCCCTCCGGGCCCTCACCCAGCCACACCGTGCCGGCGCTGCCGCGTCCCAGGATCTGGTGGGCGGTGTACCGGCTGCCGATCTTCCGTGCCAAGACTGCTCCTACGGACGCGTGTTGGCCACACTGTGCTCTCCCGGGGGCCGGGCGCAATCAGCGGCTGCCACCGCGGGCCCCGGGCTTCAGCCGACAAAACTACGCGGCCGTGGAGCCAACCTTCACTTCCGAGGAGGAAATCACCCTGCAGATGTCGACAAATCCCCAGACTCGCTCGCTACTGCCCCAGCCACGACTCGAACCCGGACCCCGTTCCCATCCCGGAACCGGACCCGGTTCCGGTTCCGGAGCCTGACCCGCCGCCGAGTTCGCCGACCCAGTCCGAGACCGTGGTGAACCAGTCCGACAGCTGCTGCCAGTAGCCCTTGGTCGTGCCGATCCACTCCTGGAGGGGGCTCAGCTCCCAGATGAGCCAGCCCGCGACGAACAGGATGACCATCGTGAACAGGCACCCCTTGAGGCAGCCGAGGCCCGGGATCCGCATCGGGTTGGCGCTGCGCTGCCTCGGCTGCCGGGGCTCGCGCTCCGGCCGGGGCGCCTGCCGCGGCGGCTCGGCGTACCGCTGGGGCTGGGGCTGGGAGGCAGGCGCGGGGGCGTACCGCTGCGGCTGCTGTCGCTGCGGTGCGTACGGCTGCGGCTGAGCCTGCGGACGCTCTTGCGGCCGCTGCTGCTGAGGGCTCGGCTGAGGGCGGGCGACCTGGCGCTGGGGCCGGCGTCGCAGCGGGTCCTCGTTCGGGTCCAGGTACTGGACCTGTGTCTGCTCGTTGCGGTCGCGGGCCGCGCGCAGCTGGTTCTGCCAGGGGTGCGGGTCCTCGGGTGCCCCGCCGGACGGGCGCTGCCCGCCGGGCTGGTTCTGCGGCATCGACGGCATGACGGCGGTCGGATCGGGCGCGCCCCGGTTGGGCAGGGCGGCGGTCGGGTCGGCAGCGCCGGAACCGGCGGTGTGCGGCATGACGCTGGTCGCCGCGTTCGGGTCGTACGCACCCGCGTTCGACCCTGCGTTCGCTGCCGCGTTGTTGGGCAGCACCTGCGTGGGGTCGGCGGCGCCGGGGATGCCCGGGACCGTGGCGGGGGACGGGTCGGGCGCGAGCAGGGCGCCGACGCCCTCCGCGGCGGCGATCTGCGCGGAGTTCGCGTGCACGCCGACGCCCTCGGCGACGACGCGCAGCCCGCGCGCGAGGTTCTCGGCGCTGGGGCGTTCGTCCGGGTTCTTGCGCAGGCAGCGCTCTATGACCGTCCACAGGGGGTCGGGGACCGTGGACGGGCGGCGCGGTTCCGCGCTGAGGTGCTGGTGGAGTACCTCCAGGGCCGAGCTGCCGGCGAACGGCGGACGGCCGGTGACCAGCTCGTACAGCATGATCCCCGCGCCGTAGACGTCGACGGCGGAGGTCTGCGGGCGGCCCTCGGCGGACTCCGGCGCGACGTACGCGGGCGTGCCGACGAACTCGTGCGTGCGGGTCAGGCCCGGCGAGTCCGCCAGGCGGGCGATGCCGAAGTCGGTCAGCATCGGGTGCATCTGGCCGCCCTCCTGCTTCAGCAGGACGTTGGCGGGCTTGAGGTCGCGGTGCACGACGCCGTCGGCGTGGCTCGCGGCCAGCGCGTCGGCGACCTGGGCGGTCAGCAGGGCCGCGGCGACGGGGCTGAACGGGCCGTTCTCACGCAGATAGCGATGCAGGTCCGGGCCGTCGACCAGGTCCATGACGAGGGCGAGCAGGTCGCCCTCGACGACGAGGTCGCGCACCCGCACGATGTTCGGGTGCGTGAGCCGCAGGAGCACGGAGCGCTCGCGAAGGAAGCGCATCACGACGTCCGCGTCGTTGGCGAGCTCCTCCTTGAGGACCTTGATCGCCACAGTCTCGCCGGGCTGGCCCGGCACGGCCGCTTCTGCGCCCGCGGTCTCCCGCTGGCGGGCTCGCCAGACGGTGCCCGTGGCGCCGCGTCCGAGCGGCTCCTCGAGCAGGTACTTGCTGCCTACCGGCCGCACGTCATGCGCTCCCTGCTTGCTACTTGCCCTGGCTGGTCTGTTGCTCGCACTGGTGTGCTTGCTTCAGCTTGCTTGTGCCTTTTGTGCTTGCTCTGCTGGTCTGTGCTCGCCCGTCCGGCTGCCCTGACGGCTTCGGAAGGGGACTGACCCTGGCGGTCCCAGCGTTCCGATCCACTGTAGTGGGACCGACCGGAGCTCCGGCCTGTCGACTTCCTGTGGTTCTCGTTGCACTCCTCTCCTGTGGTCCTCGTGGCACTCCTCCCCGAGCCGCCTCCATTTGTGGTGGGGAAAGACGCGTCGCCGGGGGTGTTGGTTGCCGGGATCACCCCCTGGGCGATCCCAAGCGGACACCGGCTGCGGTACAGGGCGGGTACTTTTGCGGGCAGAGCCGACCAATCAAGATCACTTACGGGTGGTCGCCGGGCGTGTTGTCGGTGGCGGGTGCGAGGATGCCTCCAGTACTGGCCGACGTGCCCGTGTGCGGTGGGGGGAATCACAGCGCAGCCCCGTGCCGGGTGCCCGCAGAAGGGACTGCTGACGGCGATGCAGATCCGGCTGACCGTCCTGGGGCCGCGACCCGAACCGACGGGCCGCGCGGCCGCGTGCGACGTGCTGGTCACCGCACCGGCCGGGACCGCACTCGCCGAGGTGGCCTCGGGCCTGGCGGCGGCGGTCGCGGGCGGCGACGGTCCCGCGGTGCTGTACGCGGGTGCGGAGCGGCTCGACGCGCAGCGCTGCACGCTGGGCGAGCCGCCCCTGATCGACGGTGCCGTGCTCGCGCTGGGCTCTCCCGCCGACCCCGGCCCCGAGTTCGAGGGCGCCACGGCCCAGTTGCACGTCGTCGCCGGGCCGGACGCGGGCGGCGTCCATCTGTTGCACGGCGGCCGGATCGACATCGGCCGCTCCGCGGACGCGGACGTCCCGCTGGACGACCCGGACGTGTCACGGCTGCACTGCGCCGTGACGGTCGCCGCGGACGGCGGCGTCTCCGTCACGGATCTGGGCTCCACGAACGGCACGACGGTGAACGGCGCGCGGATAGACCACCGCCCGGTCCGCCTCGCGCCCGGGGCGCTGCTGCGCCTGGGCGAATCCGCCCTCCGCCTCGCACCGATGGGCGACGCGGCGCCCGCATTGCCGACGACGCCGGACGGAGAGGGCCACGTGCGGGTGCGGCGTGCCGCCGGGGCTGCGGCGAGCGGGGACGGGGGCGACGGCATGCGCGCGGCGGGCGCGGGCAGCGGCGAAGGGCTGAGGGGAGCGGCTGCCCGGGGCGGCGGCCGTACGTCGGGCACGGAGAATGCCTCGGGTACGGCGAATGCGTCGGGTACGGCGAATGCGTCGGGTACGGCGCACGGGTCGGGCGTGGCCGGTGGGCAGGGCGCGTTCGACGGCGCGTTCGACACGGCGGGCACACGAGACGGGTCCAGCACCTCTTCCGGTACGGCGACGACAGGGGTCCCGGGCGTGTCAGGGGACTCCGGCATGCCAGGCGCCTTCGACGCCGCGCACGCGCGCGTGGCCGACGGGCCGCATACGGCACAGGTTCCCGCCGGGGGCCGGGGCGAGCCAGAGCCCTCGGGCGCGACGCACCATGCGTACGGGAAAGGGCCGCAGGACCAGGACAGGGGCGCGGCCGACGGCAGGCAAGCCACGTACGGAGAGGGATCGGCCGGAGCCTGGACCGGCGCGTACGAACGGGGTGCGGCGGAGACCGACCGCACTCGGCGTCCGTACTCGCAGGACGGGACAGGGAGCGACCTCGGCTCGGGCTCGGCGGGCGGCTCGGGCTCGCCGAGCGAAGGCGCCGGTCACGGCGCGTACCCGGCGGACCGGGCGGGGAGCGGCCCCCGCGGTCGGAGCCAGGCCGGTCCCTATGAGTCCGATGCGGGACCGGCTGCCCGGCGCGAGAGCGCGTTCGGGCGTACGGACAGCGACACGGATCCCGACCAAGAGGTACCGCCCGTCGTGCCCGGCCAGGGCGGACCGCCCGATGAGCGCACGCGTAAGGGCACGCCCACACGCGGCACGACGGTGCCGCGGAGCCCGCGCAGGCGCGGAGGGTTCACGGCCTGGGCCCGGCGGCTGGGCCGCGGCCGGGACGACCACGGCCGGGCCTCGGGCCGCGCTGACGAGACATCGCCGCAGCAGCGGACGCCCCTGGGCTCCTCCACACTCGAGCCCTGGCCCGACCCGGCCGCGCTGCTGCTCACGGCCCTCGGGCCCGGACCGCGGCTGTGGGAGCGCGAGCCGGACCATCCGGAGGCGCTGGTGGTGCGCCTCGGCACCGCCGACCGCCAGGCTCCGGGGGGCTCGGGCCTGCTTCCCGCGGTGCCCGTGACCGTCGGGCTGCGGGAGGCCGGTGCGCTCGGCCTCGCGGGCCCGCGCGAGCGGCTGTCCGGGCTCGCCCGGTCCGTGATCGCCCAGCTGGCCGCGTTGCACTCGCCCGACGCGCTCGAGATCGTGCTGATCAGCACGGACCGGGCGCGCCCTGTGCAGGAGCGCACCGCCGAGTGGTCCTGGCTGGGCTGGCTCCCCCATCTGCGCCCCGGCCACGGCCAGGACTGCCGCCTGCTTCTCGCGTACGACCGCGAACAGGCCGCTGCCCGTACGGACGAACTCCTCCGCCGCCTGGACGAGCGCCTGCGCGAACACAGGACTGCGGGCCGTCCGCTCAGGATGGGACGCCATTCGCGGGAGGACACGCCGTTCTGGACCGCCGGCAGGCAAGGCGGACTGGACGACGCGGGACGCGCGGCCGGTGGCCATTCGGGCTGGACAGGCCATTCGGGCTCGTCGGACGGCTACCGCCCGGACCAAGGCCCATCGGCCTCATCGACCTCATCTGCTCCATCTGCCGCATCGGACGCATCGGGCCCCGAGGCGGGCGCCCGGCCCAGGCCTGATCACGCCCCCACAGCGGAGGTCCACGGCCAACGCGCCTTCCCTGCCGACACCCGCCCGGGCGCCCCCGACGGGTCCCGGCCCGCACACGACGGCCACGCCGCCCACGACGAGCCCGGTGACTACCACCGACGCGGGCACCAGGCGTACGGGCACGACGCGAACGAGCAGGCCCACCGTGCGTACGGGCACGCCCCCCACCCGGACGGGCGCTCACCGCGCACCGACGACGGTCCCGGACACAGCCACAGTGCTGACGGACCCAGCCACCGCGGGAGTGAGGGCGTGGCAGGCGGGCCTGCCGGTGAAGGGGCACGTCCCGGGCCGTACACCGTGGTCGTGGTGGACGGCGACCCGGGCTCCGCGGCCTTGCGGGAGGCCGTGACCCGGCTCGCCGAGCACGGCGCAGCCGCGGGGATCCACGTCGTGTGTCTCGCAGAGACCCCGGCGGCCTCGCCCGTCTCACCGCTGGCGGACACGTACGAGGCCGCGTGTGCCGAGTCCCCGGCCTTCCGCGCGTGCGGGGCCGTCGCCCTGCTGAGCGGCGACGTGGCCACGGCGCTGCGGCTGCTGCGCACCGTCCGCGGAGAGATCGCCGGGCATGGCACGGTGGCCGCGGTGGACGCGGTGTCGGCGGCCTGGATCGAGCGGTTCGCACGGGCGTTGGCGCCGTTGCGGATGGACGGCGCACCCGGCGGGCGGCACGCGCGCGTGTCCGCTCCGCTGCCCCAAGCGGCCCGGCTGCTCGACGAGTTGGGGCTCGCGCGGGCCACCCCCGCTTCGCTCCTGGCACGTTGGGCGGCCGCCGGCGACAGTCCGGAGGACCTCGGCGGCCGGGCCTGGGCCGTGCTGGGCGCCGGGCCGCGCGGGCCGGTGTGCGTGGACCTCGCGGCCGAGGGCCCGCACCTGCTGATCGACGGGCCGCCGGGCAGCGGCAGGACGGAACTGCTGCGCTCGGTCGCCGCGTCGCTGGCCGCAGCGGAGCGGCCCGACCGCCTCGGCCTCGTCCTGATCGACGGCCGCGACGCCGGCGGAGGAGGAAGCAGCGGGCCCACCGCGGCGGGCAGCAGCGGTACGGGGGCCGCCGGGCGCGGCGACGGGCTGCGGGTCTGTACGGACCTGCCGCATGTCACGACGTATCTGAAGGCCAACGATCCCGTCCGAATGAGGGAGTTCGCACAGTCGCTGACGGCCGAGCTGAAGCGGCGGGCCGAGCTGCTGGGGCGGCTCGGCTTCGCCGAGTGGCACACGTCGCGCGAGGTGTCCGGCCGGATGGTCGCGCAGCGGTCGGCCATGGGGGTTCGGTCGCCGGGGCGGCCGGGGACCTCCGGCGGCGCGCTGGCGTCCGGTACGCAGCCCAGCACCCAGACATCCGGTATCCAGTCCGGCGCCCAGACGTCCGGTACGCCGGCGGGCTCGCAGGCTTCCGGCGATCTCGACACCCCGCCGAGCTCGACACTGCGCCTGCGGCCGGCTGGAGGCCGGGAGCGTCCGGATCCGGGGCCGCCGCTGCCCCGGCTCGTCGTGGTCGTGGACGACGTCGACGCGCTGCTGTCCCCGGCCCTCGGGTCGCCCGGACGTCCCGCGGCCGGCTCGGTCGTACGCGCGCTGGAGGCCGTCGCACGGGACGGGGAGCGGCTCGGCGTACACCTCGTGGCGGCCACCGGGGTCGGGGGGCGCCCTGCGGAGACGGAGCTCGGGCGGTCGGCGTCGCTGCGTATCGCGCTGGACGCACCGTCGGGCGGGGCCGAGGACCCGGCGCCCGGGCGCGGGATCCTGCGCACCGCCGCAGGGCGGGCGACGCCGTTCCAGGCGGGTCGGGTCACCGGACGCATCCCCCGGACCGGGACGCTGCGGCCCACGGTGGTGGCGCTGGACTGGGAGCGGATGGGCGATCCGCCGGCCCGGCGGCCTGTGCGGGAGCTGGGGAACGGGCCTACGGATCTGGCGTTGCTGGCGAGTGCGCTGGAGCGGGCGGCGCGGTCGGTCGAGGCCTCCGAGGTGCCCTCACTGCTGTGAGGGCACCTCACCCATCACGTCTGCGTGGACATCACGACCCCGTCACGATCATCCGCTGGACAGCGCAGGCGCTCTTGCCGGGCCTGAGCGGGCAGGCGTAGACCAGAGCGCACGGGACAGGTCTCGCAAGCACTCGCGATGGAGCGAGGGAAGAGAACGGGGCAGTGATGCACAGCACTCTTCGACAGCGAAAGACGCACCGTACACATACGACGAACCGGGCCGCAAAGACCGCCGCAGCCGTCCTCGCGGGCGCGCTCGCACTCACCCTCACCGCGTGCGGCGGTGACGACGGCAAGGACAAGGAGGGCACGGGCGGCTCCACCAAGGAGACGGGCGCCACCGTCACGCTTCCCAAGCTCGACGGCGAGAGCCTCGAGGTCTCCGCCGTATGGACCGGGCCGGAACAGGCCAACTTCAAGAAGGTGCTGGCCGAGTTCGAGAAGCGCACGGGTGCGAAGGTGACGTTCGTGCCCGCGCAGGACCCGATCATCAACTTCCTCGGTTCGAAGATCGCGGGTGGCGAGCCGCCGGACGTCGCAATGCTTCCGCAGGTCGGCGCCATCAAGCAGGCCGTCGACAAGAAGTGGGCGAAGCCGGTGGGCAAGGACGCCCAGGAGCAGCTCACGAAGAACTACTCACAGGGCTGGCAGGACCTCGGCAAGGTCGACGGCACGCAGTACGGCGTGTACTTCAAGGCCGCCAACAAGTCGCTGATCTGGTACAACACCACGGTCTTCGACAATGCGGGGGCGACGGAGCCGAAGACCTGGAAGGAGTTCCTGGACACCGCGCAGACGATCTACGACTCCGGGGTCACGCCCGTGTCGGTCGGCGGCGCCGACGGATGGACGCTGACCGACTGGTTCGAGAACATCTACCTCTCGCAGGCCGGTCCTGAGAAGTACGACCAGCTCGCCAAGCACGAGATCAAGTGGACGGACCCGTCCGTGAAGGACGCGCTGACCACCCTCGGGGAGCTCTTCGGCAAGCAGGACTACATCGCGGGAGGCGCGGACGGCGCGCTGCAGACCGAGTTCCCCCGCTCCGTCGAGCAGACGTTCACCGGCGGCGACCAGCCCAAGGCGGGCATGGTCTTCGAGGGCGACTTCGTCGGCATCAACATCACGCAGGCCAACGCGGAGATCGGCAAGGACGCCAAGGTGTTCCCGTTCCCGGCCGTCGGTGCCGAGGCGCCCGTCGTCAGCGGTGGCGACGCGGCCGTCCTGCTGAAGGACTCCAAGGCCGGGCAGGCGCTGCTGACCTTCCTCGCCTCGCCCGACGCGGCGACGATCTGGGCGAAGGAGGGCGGCTACCTGTCGCCGAACAAGAACGTCGACCTGGCCTCGTACCCGAACGACGTGCAGCGGGACATGGCCAAGGCGCTGATCGACGCGGGTGACGACTTCCGCTTCGACATGTCCGACCAGGCCCCGCAGGCGTTCGGCGGCACGCCGGGCGCGGGCGAATGGAAGGCGCTGCAGGACTTCCTGAAGAACCCGAAGGACGTGGCGGGCACACAGGCCACGCTGGAGGCGGACGCGGCCAAGGCGTACGGGGACTGACCCGGCGATGACGTCGTCGACGGCGGGAGGCGCGGCGAAGTCGCCGCCGCCTCCCGCACCCCGGAGTCGTAAGAGCGTGACGGGCACGCGCAGGACGGTGGCGGCACTCTTTCTGCTGCCCGCGCTGCTGCTGCTCGGTGCGCTCGTGGTCTACCCGATCGGGTACTCGCTGGTCCGCAGCTTCTTCGACCAGTCCGGCAGCAGCTTCGTCGGGATCGACAACTACAAGGCGCTGTTCACGACCGACGGCATCCGCACCGCCCTCAAGAACAACGTGATCTGGGTTGCGGTGGCCCCGGCCGTCGCGACGGCGCTCGGCCTGATCTTCGCGGTGCTCACCGAACGGGTCCGCTGGGGCACGGCGTTCAAACTGGTCATCTTCATGCCGATGGCGATCTCGATGCTTGCCGCCGGGATCATCTTCCGGCTGGTGTACGAGCAGGATCCGGACCGCGGCTTCGCCAACGCCGTGTGGGTGGGGGTGCACGACACCTTCGCCGAGTCGTCCGCGTTCCCGAAGGCGCACCCGGGCGCGGAGTCGCCGCTGAAGGCGGCGGGCGGCGGCGCGTTCATCACGAAGGAGCCGGTACGGGCCGGTGAACCGGTGGTGCTGCCGCTGGTCGGTGTGGCGCCCGACCAGTTGCCCGACAGCGCGAAGCCGGCGAAGGCCCCGGCCACCGAGCCGGGCAAGGTCACCGGCACCACCTGGCAGGACTTCACGCGCGGCAAGGGCGTGGGCGAGCGCAACGGCGTCGACGCCTCCGAGCTGGGCTATCCCGGCATGAGGATCGAGGCGGTCAAGGATGGGAGGGTGGTGGACTCGGCGCGGGCCGCGGCCGACGGCACGTTCACGCTGTCGTCGAAGGCCGACGGGGCGCAACTCCGCCTGCCGGCCTCGAACTTCCGGGAGCCGTACAACGGGATCGACTGGCTCGGTCCGAGCCTGATCACCCCGGCGGTCATCGGTTCGTACATCTGGATGTGGGCAGGGTTCGCGATGGTGCTGATCGCGGCGGGGCTGGCCGGAGTGCCGCGCGAACTCCTCGAGGCGGCGCGGGTGGACGGCGCCACCGAATGGCAGGTGTTCAGAAGGATCACTGTGCCGCTGCTCGCGCCGGTACTCGCGGTCGTTCTCGTCACGCTGATGATCAACGTCCTGAAGATCTTCGACCTGGTGTTCATCATCCCGCCGGGTTCCTCGCAGGACGAGGCGAACGTGCTTGCGCTGCAGCTCTACCGCTCGGCGTTCAGCGACGACCAGCCCGGCATCGCGAGCGCCATCGCGGTGTTCCTGCTGCTGCTCGTCGTACCGGTGATGCTGTTCAACATCCGGCGGTTGCGGCGGGAGGTAAGGCGATGACCACCCCCAGTGGTGCCGCGCACGATGGTGTGCCGAAAGCCGCTCCCTCGGCAGAGGCCGTGAAGGCGCAGCGGTCGCTCGGTTCGCGGATCGCGGAAGTCCTGAGCGGCGGCTTCGTCCGTGTCTTCCTGATCGTGGTGGGCCTCTTCTGGCTCGTGCCGACGATCGGGCTGCTGCTGTCCTCGCTGCGCACTCCGGCGGACATGAGCAGCAGCGGCTGGTGGAAGGTGCTCTCTCAGCCGTCGCAGATCACCTTCGACAGCTATCAGCGGCTGCTGGAGAACGACACGATCACGGGCTCACTGCTCAACACCATCTGGATCACCGTCCCGGCGACCCTGCTGGTCGTCGTGATCGGCTCGCTCGCGGGCTATGCCTTCGCCTGGATGGAGTTCCCGGGGCGGGACTGGTGGTTCCTACTGGTCGTGGGGTTGCTGGTGGTGCCGGTCCAGGTCGCGCTGCTGCCGATCGCCAAGCTCTTCGGCGACATCGGGATCTTCGGCTCGATCATCGGCGTGATCCTCTTCCATGTGGGATTCGGCTTGCCGTTCGCCGTGTTCCTGCTGCGGAACTTCTTCGCGGAGATCCCGCGGGAGCTGCTGGAGGCGGCGCGTCTGGACGGCGCGGGTGAACTCCGGCTGTTCGTACGCGTCGTGATGCCGCTCGGCGGCCCCGCGATCGCCTCGCTCGGGATCTTCCAGTTCCTGTGGGTGTGGAACGACATGCTGGTCGCGCTGATCTTCGCCGACTCCGGCAGCCAGCCGATCACGGTCGCCCTGCAGACACAGGTACGGCAGTTCGGCAACAACATCGACGTGCTGGCGCCGGGCGCCTTCATCTCGATGGTGATTCCGCTGGCGGTGTTCTTCGCGTTCCAGAAGCAGTTTGTTTCGGGGGTTATGGCGGGGGCGGTCAAGTAACGCAGGGGCCGGATGGTTGCGAGGGGCGCGCGGTGAGGCGCGCCCCTCCGTACTCAATTCGGCTTCCTCCATACGCCGCATCCTCGTATCCGCTCATCTCGGCAACTCGTTTCCGGGCAATATGCAGCAGTCGTCCGCAGATATCGTGCTGTATCCAGGCACACGCCGCCCGTGCCCAGGGCCGCTCGGCAGCCCCCTTTCTCTTCTTCCGCGCGGGGCATACGTGGAACTGGGGCTGTTGATGGCCGTCACGGTGCTGTCACATGCGATCACCGCGGCCGGGGCGAGCACGCCGAGTCCTCACTACCTGAGTCCCGTGAGCCTCACCCGAACGCATGTCTGAGCAACCCTGGCACCGCTGCCCGGGAACCGGCTCGAAGAGCTGTGGGCAGCACCGCCAGTGCATGCAGGCGGGAGGTGAGATGGCGGTCGGCTGCCCGCCGTGCCCGATGCCAGCCACGGCGGGCAAGGCGGTCGGCGATCTCGGTGAAGAAGCGGCGCTCCTCCTCGAAGCGGCGACCGTCCACCGCGCACGCCGAAGAGACGCTGAGCCCATGGCGGCGGTACTCGAAGGAGACGCGGGCGTCGACTGCGAGCTGCCCGCCGTCCAGCAGGACGTCCATCACCAGCGCGAGGTCCTGGACGACCGAGAACTCGGTGCGGAATCCGAAGGATCGGATGACATCCGTGCGCCAGCAGATGGACGGGAAGTAGAGCCAGTTGCCGTGCAGCAAGCTGGACACCAGCGGCTCACCGGCAAGCAGGGCCCGCTTGCCGTCGCCCCGACGCTGCCAGCGTTTGATGCGGTCGCCGAGCGGCTGAATGGGCGCGCCGGCGCCGTCCACCACCCGCACTCCCGGCTGCACCATGGCCGCGCCGGGAAAGCGCTCCAGGGTCTCGGTGAGAGCGTCGAGATAGCCGGGGAGCAAACGGTCGTCGTTACCCATCACCACCAGATGGCTGCGGTCGGCCCATTCCAGGCAGCGGTTGAAGTTCCGGGTGATGCCGAGGTTGGTCTCGTTGCGGCGATAGCGGATGCGGCGTGAACTGCTGAGTGCGGCGAGTCCGGAGGCCAGATCCTCGTTGTGCCCTCCGTCGTCCACCACGGTCAGCCGCCAGCCCTCGTGGCGTTGGGCCAGGACGCTGTGGACGGCTTCGTACAGCATCGCAGTGCCGCCGTAGTGAGGGATGAGGATGTCGAACTCGGGCATGGGGCACGGCTCCTTGGATCCTCGAGGAAGGGCGAAGGCCAGGCCCTACGTCTCAACGAGCCCAGCGACACTCAAGTCACCCTGCTTTAAGGCCATTCGAATGGTTCACGTAGATAGCCCCATCTTGGCCCTCTTCTACGCGATTACGGTGGATACCGCGCCCAAGTTCCCCGGCGGCCGGAAGAGACAGCAGAGAGACGAGCGGCTTCGTGCACCTCCGCGCACTCACCCCATACAGCAGCACCACACTGGTCGGGGCTGGGACACTGATCAACGCCGCGGCCTCGTACGGACAACTGGCCCTCACCGGACGGGCTCTGGGGCGAGAGGCCGGAGCCTCGTTCTCTGTCCTCTGGGCGATCGTCTTCACCGTGGGCATCGGCCTCTTCTTCCCACTGGAGCAGGACGTGACCCGGGCGGTCGCGGACCGGCACGCACGGGGTGTCGGTACGGCGCCTTTGGTGCGGCGGGGGGTGACGGGTTCACTCGGACTGGCCTGCGCGACGCTCACCCTGCTGGCGCTCGGGGCCGGTCCCCTCGCCGACGCACTGTTCGCCGGGGACCTCGGTCTGGTGGCCGCACTCGGCGGCGCCGTGTTCGGGCTTGCCTGCGCGCATGGAGTACGGGGGGTTCTGGCTGGTCTGGGGGCTTTCTCCGGGTACGGTGCCCAGCTGGCCGTCGATGCGGTGCTGCGCCTTACGGTGACCGGCGCGCTCACGGTCACCGGGCACGGCTCGGCCCTGGCGTATGCGCTGGCCCTCACCGTCGCGCCCGTGATGGCCTCGCTGGCGGTACTGCCAGCGGCTCTGCGTCGTATCAGGCCTGGCCCCAGGCCTCTGCGGGGGGAGCTTGGGGCGGCCGCAGGGCTTCTTGTCGTCTCCGCGCTGCTCGCCCAGGCCGTGGCCAATGCCCCGGTCGTCACCGTGCGACTGCTCGCACCGGACCGGACCGCGCTCGCCTCGGCGCTGCTGTGCGCGCTCGTGCTGGTACGCATCCCGCAGTTCCTTGTCGCCTCGCTGCAGTCCTCGCTGCTTGTGCGGTTGACCCATGCCTCTACGCGGCATGACCCGGTCGGCTTCCGTCAAGCCCTGTTGATTCCCGCGGCTCTGGTCACCAGCGTTGCGTGCGGCTGGATGCTGCTGTGCGCATTACTCGGCCCCACGACGCATGTACTTTTCGGCACCGAGCCGGTTTTGCACACCGCAGACTTCTTGCTCCTGGGCCTCGGCTCCACCGGGTTCCTGCTTGCCTTACTACTCGGCAACGCAACGCTCGCCGCCGGCCGCCACCGCACCCAGATGGTGGCGTGGTCGTGCGGTTCATGTCTGCTCCTGGCCGCCCCTGTGCTGTCCGACGACGTGCTACGGGGCGCGGAGCTCGCGTTCACGGCCGCTGCCTGGGCTGCCGCCCTCGTTCTTCTGCTCGCCTCCCGCCCTCTACTCGCGTCCGAAGCCCAGGAGATCCCTGCCATGTCAGACACCCCGTCCCATTCCTCGTCGGACTCGCCGCCCGGCATTTCATCGGCGACCGCCGACACCTCCTACACCCAGCGGCTCGTCCGGCTCGAACGGCAGGGGCTGAAACGGCTGTTGCCCATCCAGGCTCCGTATCGCTGGAATCTGCGCCGACTGCGGCTCGGCCGGGTTCTCGACATCGGCTGCGGAGTCGGACGCAATCTCGCCCACTGCCCCTCCGGCAGCCTCGGCGTGGACCACAACCAGCACTCGGTGGCCATCGCCCGGGCCCGCGGCCTGGACGCCTGCACCCCGCAGGAGTTTTTCGCCGGGCCTCACGCGACGCCTGGAGCCTTCGACAGCCTGCTGTCCGCACATGTGCTGGAACACCTGGAGGAAGGGCAGGCCGAGGAGCTGCTGAGCACTTATCTTCCGTACGTACGCGAGGGCGGATCCGTTGTCCTGATCACTCCACAGGAGGCCGGCTTCCGGAGTGACACGACGCATCTGCGGTTCGTCGACTTCGCGCTGCTGCGCACGCTGGCACAGAGACACGGGCTGACGGTGCGGCGCACCTACTCATTCCCCTTCCCGCGACCGGTGGGCAGGGTCTTCAAGTACAACGAATTCGTCCTGGTGGGGACCGCGTGAAGGCGACCGCTCTTACCCTCTGGTCACGCGTACCGGCCGGGCTGCGGCTGCCGCTCGCGGTCTTCCTCGTCTGCCAGGCCTGCTGTCTGCTGTGGTGGGCTGCCTTCTACCCCGGCCTGATGACCAAGGACTCGGTGGTCTTCGTCTGGCAGGTGACCACCGATCATTGGCGCTCCGACCACTCGGTGCTCTACAACTCCCTGGTCTGGCTGACCCTCAACACCACCGGGGACCTGGCAGCGCTGACCCTCCTGCAGACGGTCGCGATGTCCGCGGTGCTCGGCTATGCCTGTGCAAGCCTGCGCGCGCTCGGCGTACGAGGGCGATGGAGCGCACCCGCCGCCGTGGCCTGCACTGCTCTTCCGCCGCTCGGGTCGTTCACCGTCTTCCTGTGGAAGGACGTACCGTTCACGATCTGCGCGTTGCTGGTCTTCGCGGTGGCGGTACGGCTAGTGGCCAGGCGGTCGCGAGGGATGTGGAGCGGCCGTCTGCGACGTTCCGAACTCCTCTTGCTATGTGCCGGGTTCCTCGGTGTCGACCTGTTCCGCAACAACGGCTTCCCGGTCTCGGTCGTCGCCGCACTGGTCCTGCTCCTGGCTCTTCCGGGAGCCCGGCGCGTAATCGCCTCACTCGCCGCTGCCACCACGGCCGTGACCCTGCTGCTGATGCTGGTGGTCTATCCGGCGGTCGGCATCCAGCAGCCCAGCAGGGGAGCGGTCTACTCCCTGCACTACGCCGACCTCGCGGTGACCTACGCGCGGCAACCGAGCCTTTTCACCCCTGCCGATCTGCGGCTGATGTCCAAGGTGGCTCCGCTCTCGCACTGGCGCGGCCCCGGCTCCACCTGTTATGACTCCGACCCGTTCGCCTGGAACCCCGCGCTGAACAAACCCAATGCCGACCGGCTTGCCGAACCGCTGGTGCGGTTGTGGTGGCGCACCCTCCGCAAGGCTCCCCATGAGGTGGTCGGGGCCAGGCTTTGCCGGGGACACATCGCCTGGGCCGTGTTCCCCGGGCCGCAAAGCGCAAGGGGCACGACACGCATCTACAGCACGTCGATCCCGGCGCACCTGTGGGGGTACACCGAGTCCGATGCCGAAATGAGGAACTACCGACCGGTCCTCAGGGCCCGGCCCCTGTCCCAGACGCTCCATCAGGCTGCCGTCTTCGGCTACGACCTCTTCCGCGTCCCGCAATTGGAATGGCTTTTCTGGCGCGGTGCCATCTGGTGCTACGCCACCTATGCGCTCACCGTCCTGCTCACCAGGGCCCGCCGCTGCCGCGCCCTGCTCGCCCTGGCGGGCATCACCCTGGGTGTGCAACTCACCGTTCTCGCCGCGAACCCCGCTCCGCTCTTCCGCTACATGGTCGCGCCCATGTTCATCGGCATGCTCTGCCTGTCGCTGATCCCGGCTCTGCGTGGCGCTGGAGTTCCCGTCGTCCCGCCCCGGGCCCCCGGAGCGTCGCCATCCACCACCTCACCGAAACACGTGGAACCAGTCCCATGAAAGCACTCGTACTCTCGGGAGGTTCCGGCAACTTCATCGTGGGCGGTATCAGCGGCCTGGTCGACGGTTTTCGCCGCACCCGTCCGGACGCCGGCATCCTGCTCACCCGGGTCCCCGACCCGAGCCGCTTCGGTGTCGCCGAACTCGATGGGGCCGGCCGGGTCTGCCGGCTCGAGGAGAAGCCGGAGCAGCCGCGCTCTGATCTGGCGCTGGTCGGCGTCTATCTCTTCACTCCGGCCGTGCACCAAGCCGTGCGGGCCATCAGACCTTCCCAGCGCGGCAAGCTGGAGATCACTCATGCACTCCAGTGGCTGATCGACGGATCGAGTACTCGATCGTGCTGAGCGGCTCCGCGATCCGCCGGACAGCCGGTCGCCGTCCCCCGAATGCCTCAGCCGAAGTAACTCCCTAGCCACACAGCCGTTTCAGGGCAGTGTGCGCGTGTCGGCCCATAGAAGTGCAAGGCGCCGCAGGTGGCCCGTCGCCTCAGCTCACGTTCCACGGCCTATGCCGCTCAGCGACCCGAGGAGCACACGCCATGCCCCTGCACTACGACGACACCTGGGTGGTGATTCCGGTCTTCAACGAGGCCCCTGTCATCGCCGGGGTCCTGAAGGAAGTGCACGGCACCTTCCGCAACATCGTGTGCGTCGACGACGGCAGCCATGACGACTCGTTCCGGAAGATCCTCTCCTGCGGGGCGCATCTGGTGCGCCACCCGGTCAACCTCGGCCAGGGAGCGGCGCTGCAGACCGGCCTGGACTATGCGCTGTCCCAGCCTGGTGCTCGATGCTTTGTGACGTTCGACGCCGACGGCCAGCACCAGGTCGCCGATGCGTGCAGGCTGGTGGACACGGTGGCGCTGGACGAGGCTGATGTGGCCCTGGGCTCCCGCTTCCTGTCCAGCACACAGAGGGTGCCGCTGCTCAAGCGGGTGGTGCTGCGTACCACGGTCGCGGTGAGCCCGGCGGCCCGGCGGCTGCGGCTGACCGATGCTCACAACGGCTTGCGGGTGTTCAACCGCCGTGCTGCCTCGCAGGTACGCATCACTATGAACGGGATGGCGCATGCATCGGAACTGGTCGCGTTCCTGGCCCGGTCCCGGCTGCGCGTCCGGGAGGTCCCTGTCTCCGTGGTCTACACGGACTACTCACGGGCCAAGGGGCAGTCACTGCTGAACGGAGTGAACATCCTGTGCGATCTGGCGATCCGCTCCAAGGGGTGACGGCACCATGCTGATCCAGGTCCTCCTGCTGCTCGCCGCGGCGGGCATGCTGGTCCTGTTCGTGCGCGGCTGGTCCACCGCGCGCACCAGGGCCTGGAAGCGGCTCGGCTTCCTCGCCTTCCTCGCGGCCAATGTGGATGCGGTGCTGCGGCCGGAGGACACCAGCCGGGTCGCTCATCTGCTCGGTGTGGGCCGGGGTACCGACCTGCTGCTGTACCTGCTGGTGGTCACGTTCGCGTTCGTCACGCTCAACACCTACATGCGGTTCAGGGCGTACGAGCGCAAGATCACGGAGCTGACACGGAGCATCGCCCTCGACCAGGCCACGTCCCGCACAGAACCGGGTGTCCCGAGTCAACAGGTCCGGCAGTGAAGCGGGTTGCTGACGCACCGGCCCGGGCCATCGGCTCGGTCACCGTCCCCCGCATGCCACATCCGACGTAACTCACCCGCTTCATCCGTCGTTTCCGGACAATATGCCGCTGACGACCCATGGATGTGCCGTGCCCCGGTTCAGTGTGATCGTCCCCGTGTACAAGGTGCAGGCCTACCTGCACGCATGCCTCGAGTCCGTACTGGACCAGTCCTTCACGGACTTCGAGCTGATCGCCGTCGACGACTGCTCACCCGACGGCAGCGGCCCCATCGTCGACGAGTTCGCGGCCCGCGACCCGCGCGTCACCGCGGTCCATCTGCCGGAGAACGTCGGCCTGGGTCCGGCCCGCAACGCCGGTCTCGAGCGCGCCACCGGCGAGTACGTGATCTTTCTGGACAGCGACGACTCCCTGACGCCGGAAGCGCTGCAGGCGATCTCGGACCGGCTCAAGGACACGGATGGTCCCGACGTCCTGCTCTACGACTACGTGCGGACCTACTGGACCGGCAGGACGGTCCCCAACAGTGTCGCGGACCAGCTCGCCGAGGCGGGACCCGCGGTGTTCACGCTGGCGGACCGGCCGGGCCTGCTGAAGGTCCTGCACGTGGCCTGGAACAAGGCCTACCGACGTGAGTTCCTGAAGCGCGGCGGTTTCGCCTTCGCGCCCGGCTACTACGAGGACGTCTCCTGGACGTATCCGGTGCTGCTGACCGCCGAGTCGATCGCGGTGCTCGACCGGGTCTGTGTCCACTACCGGCAGCGCAGGCAGGGCGCGATCACCAGTACGCCGGGGAGCAGACACTTCGAGATCTTCGACCAGTACGACCGGGTCTTCTCCTACCTGGACGCGCACCCCGAACTGGCCGAGTGGCGGCCCCTCGTCTTCCGCCGGATGGTCGACCACTTCAGCACGGTGTTCACGGCGCGCGGCCGGGTGCCGCGCGCCAGCCGCGGCGCATTTCTGCGCCGAGCCCGCACCTACTGCCGCCGCTACCACGCCCCCGGCGCAGCTGCGCCCTTCCGCACCAGGATCCGTCACGCTCTCGTCCGCACGGGCGCGCACCGCACGTATCGCGCCCTGTGCTCCGCACGGGCGCTCCAGCGCCGGCTCCACCGCGTCGCCGTTGCCGCACACCATGCCGTCCGGGCGGCCGCGCTGCAGGTCCACTACCGCGCCCAGCGGTGCCTTCCGCTGCGCGAGAACGACGCGGTGTTCTCCGCGTACTGGGGCCGCGGCTACGGCTGCAACCCGGCGGCGATCGAGGAGAAGGCCCGCGAAGTGGTGCCCGGCATCCGCACCGCCTGGATCGCCGATCCCGCGCACCACCACACGGTTCCGACGGCCACGCGTCGCCTCACGCCCGGAACGGCCGCGTACTGGACGGCGCTGGCCCGCTCCAAGTACCTGGTGAACAACGTCAACTTCGACCGCAGGCTGGCCAAGCGCCGGGGGCAGGTGTTCCTGCAGACCCAGCACGGCACCCCGCTCAAGCACATGGGTCTCGACCTGCTGGACCGGCCGGGGGCCGTCGGCGACACCGATGTCCGGCGCACGCTCGCCAACTGCGACAAGTGGGATTACGTGCTGTCCGCGAACCGCCATTCCACGCTCGTGTGGGAGCGGGTCTACCCGGCGGCCTACACCACGCTCGAGTACGGCTATCCGCGCAACGACGTCTACCAGCGCGCCACGGGCCGGGACGTCGCCCGGCTGCGGGAGACCCTCGGCATCCCACGGGACTCGGTCGCGATCCTGTACGCCCCGACGCACCGGGACTACCGCCGCACCCAGCGCCACGCGGTCGATCTGGACCGCCTGCTCCGCGCCCTCGGCCCCAGCTTCACGGTGCTGACCCGCGCCCACCACCTCTACGGCACCCCGCTCGCGGGCGAATGCTCCTCCCGGCTGGTCGACGTCTCGGACCACCCCTGCGTCGAGTCCCTCTGCCTGGCGAGCGACGTCCTCCTGACGGACTACTCGTCGCTGATGTTCGACTACGCCAACCTGGACCGCCCGATCGTCGTGTACGCCGACGACTGGGCCGCCTACGAGGCCACTCGCGGCACCTACTTCGACCTGCGGAGATCCGCCCCTGGCGCGATCGCGTTCAGCGAGAACGAGCTGATCGACGTCTTCGCGACCGGCGAGTGGCGCAGCCCGCACTCCGCCAAGCGGCGGGCCGCCTTCCGTGAGCGCTTCTGCCCGTACGACGACGGGGCCGCCGCCGAGCGGGTCGTACGGCACGTCTTCCTCGGCGAGACGGCGGGCCTGCCGCCCGTCGTACCCCTGGAGAGGCGGCAACCGGCGACGGTGCCCACGGCTTTCGGACCGCGGCAGGAGCCGCGGTCATCGGTGCTTCTGACGACCGGCCCCGCGTAAACCCGAGCGAATGAGGGTGACTTGTCCCGCTTCAGCGTTGTCGTTCCCACCCATGAGGTCGCGGGGCGTCTGCCCGGCTGTCTCGACTCGGTGCTCGGCCAGACATTCACCGATGTGGAGCTGATCGCCGTCGTCAGCGCCCCGGACGAGCTGTCCGGATCGATCGTGGCCGCACGCGCGGACGCCGATCCACGGATCAAGGTGGTGCACTCGCCGCCGTCCGACGGCCTGCCGGGCGCCCGCAACGCCGGGATCGCCGCCGCCGAGGGCGAGTTCCTGCTCTTCCTCGACGGCGACGACACGTTCGTACCGGACGCCCTGGCGGCCGTCGACGCCCGGCTGAAGGAGACCGGCGACCCCGATCTGCTGATCTTCGACCACGAGCGGGTGCACTGGTACGAGGGCGGCAGGGGGTCGGCCCTCAAACGGCTGTGGAAGGACGTGCCGGCCGAAGCCGTGCCGGTGGAGCAGCACTCCGCTCTGCCCGACGTGCTGGTGCCCGCCTGGAGCGCCGTCTGTCGGCGCACCTTTGTGATCGGGCACGAACTGTCCTTCCGGCCCGGCATGTTCACCGACATGGAGTGGAGCGTGGCGGGCGCGCTGCGCGCCGACCGCATCGCCCTGCTCGACCGGATCTGCGTACGCCACCTGCTGCGCCGCCAGGGCAGCAGGAACCGCGCTCCCGGCGCCCACCACCTGGACCTGCTCGACCGGTTCGAGGCCGTGATGCGGCAGGCCGTGGATCTCAAGCCGTACGCGCCACTGCTCGGCAGGCTGTTCGACGGGATGGCGGAGGAGGTGCTGAAGACCGCGGCGTCCCCGTGGCGGCTGCCGGAGTCCACGCTGAGGCGGCGGTACTTCAAGCGGGCGAGCCGCCTCTACCGGCAGCACCGCCCCGTCGGCCACCCGCGGCCCAGCGGGCCCCTGGGACTGCAGCACGCGCTGCTGGCGTCCGGCTCACACGTGGCGTTCCGCGCGCTGCGCGGCACGAAGCAGGGACTGGACAGCATGGTGCAGCCCGCCCAGAACCGCCTCCAGCGACTGCGGCGGCGGCATGACCACCCGTACAAGGCGTTCCTCAAGCAGCCGGTGGACGCGAACCTCGCCGTCTTCTCCGCCTACTGGGGCCGCGGCTACACCTGCAACCCCGGCGCCGTCGAGGCCGCGGCCCGGCGCCTGGCCCCGCACATCAGAACCGTCTTCCTGGTGGCCGAGGACAGCGCGGCGCAGATGCCGGACGGCGTGGAGAGCGTGGTGATCGGCAGTCCGCGCTACTGGGAGGTGATGGCCACGGCCAAGTACACCTTCAACAACGTCAACTTCGAGATGGCGATCCGCAAGCGGCCCGGCACCGTCCATGTGCAGACGCAGCACGGCACCCCGCTCAAGCGGATGGGCGTGGACCAGGTGGAGTTCCCGGCGGCGGCCGCGGCCGCCGGCGATTTCGGCAAGCTGCTGCAGCGCGTGGACCGCTGGGACTTCAACATCTCCTCGAACCGGCACTCAACCGAGGTGTGGGAGCGGGCCTACCCGGGTGCGTACGAGAGCCTCGACGTCGGCTATCCGCGCAACGACGCGTTCTACACCTCGACGGCCGAGGACGTGGCCGCGATCCGGCGGCGCCTCGGCGTACCCGAGGACCGGATCGCCGTGCTGTACGCGCCGACCCACCGCGACTACCGCAGGGACTTCGCCGCCCAGCTGGACCTCCCCGCGTTCTGCGAGGCCGTCGGCGACGAGTTCGTCGTGCTGCTGCGCGCCCACCACTTCTACGAGGACACCCCGGGCCTCGAACAGGCTCTGTGCTCCAGGTCATTGATCGATGTCACGGCGCACCGCTCGTCCGAGGACGTGTGCCTGGCCGCGGACGCGCTGATCACGGACTACTCGTCGATCATGTTCGACTACGCCAACCTGGACCGCCCGATCGTGGTGTACGCCGACGACTGGGACGTCTACCGGGAGACGCGCGGCGTGTACTTCGATCTGCTCGCCGAGCCGCCAGGTGCCGTGGCTCGCACCCAGGACGAGCTGACGCGTGTCTTCCTCAGCGGCGAGTGGGAGAACGAGCGGACGGGGCGGCTGCGCGCCGCGTTCCGAGAGCGGTTCTGCGAGTTCGACGACGGGCGGGCCGCGGAGCGCGTGGTCCGCCGGGTCCTGCTCGGCGAGCCGGCCGATGCCCTGCCGCCCGTCGTTCCGCTGCGGGAGCGCATCCCCGCCCCCGCCGCCCGCCGTGTCCTGCAGCACTGAGCCCGCCCCGAGCCGCAGTCCCCATCCGTCACGACCGTGGAAGTGCCCGTGCCCCGCTTCAGCGTCATCGTCCCCGTCCACAAGGTGCAGGGCTTCCTGCGTGCGTGCCTCGACTCGATCCTGACGCAGTCGTTCACCGACATCGAGGTCATCGCGGTCGACGACTGCTCCCCCGACAACTGCGGCGCGATCATCGACGAGTACGCGGCCCGCGACCCGCGGGTCACCGCGGTCCATCTGCCGGAGAACGTCGGTCTCGGCCGGGCACGCAACGCCGGGGTCGGCCACGCCACCGGCGACTATCTGCTCTTCCTCGACAGCGACGACTGCTACACGCCGGGCGCCCTGCAGGCGATCGACGAACGGCTGAGGGTCACCGGCGATCCCGACCTGCTCGTCTTCGACCACGTGCGCAGCCACTGGTGGGGCTGGGGCGGCCGGAGCGCGACCGCGGACCTGCTGGCATCGGCGGGCACGGACACGTTCGACATCCCGGGCAGCCCGAAGTACCTGCACCTGTTCCTCGTCGCCTGGAACAAGGCGTACCGGCGGGACTTCTTCACGGGCCACGGCTTCACGTACCAGCCGGGTCTCTACGAGGACGCCCCGGTCACCTACCAGGCGCTGGTGTGCGGACGCCGCATCGCGTGTCTCGACCGGGTCTGCGTCGAGTACCGCCAGCGCAGGCAGGGGGCGATCACCCGCACCCCCGGGCGCAGGCACTTCGACATCTTCGAGCAGTACGCCGGACTGTTCGCGTTCCTCGACGAACACCCCGAGCTGGACGAGACGCGACCGCTGCTCTTCGAGCGGATGATCAACCACTTCCTGGCGACGATGCGGCTCACCGAGCGGGTACTGCCGGAGGACCGGGCAGACTTCTACCGCAGGACGGTGGAGTTCTACCGGCGCTACAAGCCGGACGGCTTCGCGCCGCCGGACGACGCCTACCGCGTCCAGTGGCGGCTGATCGCCGGAGGGCCCTACCGCGTCTACCAGATGTGCGTGCTGGCGAAGGGGCTGCAGAACGCGTCCCGCCGCACGAAGCGTGAGCTGCGCAACTCGGCGTCCCGGCACATCAACCGCACCATTGCCCGGACCCAGCGACGGCGCCCGCTCGACCCGAACCTCGCCGTGTACTCGGCCTTCTCGCACCGCGGTGTGCTCGGCGATCCGGCGGCCATCCATGAGGCGGCCCGGATGCTGGCCCCGCACATCCGCGCGGTGTGGGTGGTGCGGCCGGACGCCGTGAAGGGACTGCCGAAGGGCGTCGACTACGTCACCCCGAACACACCGGGCTACCACCGCGTGATGAGCCGCGCCACGTACTTCGTCAACAACGTCAACTGGCCGCGGTCACTGCAGAAGCGCCCCGGGCAAATCCATGTCCACACCCACCAGGGCACTCCGCTCAAACACCTGGGCGTCGACCTGCTGGGCCACCCGGCCGCGACGCACCGCATCAACGTGAAGGCGATGCTCTCGGGCGCCGACCGCTGGGACTACAGCCTGGTCTCCAGCCGGTACGCGGAGCAGACCTGGGACCGTGCCCTCCCCTGCCACTTCACCCCGCTGCGAACCGGTGCCCCGCGCAACGACGTGCTCGTGAGGGGCGACAAGCAGCGGGCCGCAGCCGTACGCCGACGGCTCGGCATCCCTGACGGCAACACCGTGGTGCTGTACGCGCCGACCCACCGCGACCACCACCGGTGGTACGCACCGCGGCTGGACTTCGACCGCCTGGTGCGGGAGCTCGGCCCCACGGTCTCGCTGCTCGTCCGGCTCCATCCGTGGGACGCGCACACCGCGATCCGCGTACTCCAGCTGCGCGACCTCCAGCAGCGCGGACTGCTGCTCGACGTCACCGACGAGCCCTCCGTCGAGGACCTGATGCTCGCGTCCGACACCCTGCTGACCGACTACTCATCGCTGATGTTCGACTACGCCAACCTGGACCGCCCGATCATCGTCCACGCCGACGACTGGGCGGCCTGCCGCGCGGCCCGCGGCACCTACTTCGACCTGCCGGCCGCACCGCCGGGCCACGTGACCCGTGACATCGAGGAGTTGGCGGACCTGTTCACCTCGGGGGCCTGGCGCGACGAGCGCTCCGCCGCCCTGCGCGCCGCCTTCCGGGAGCGGTTCTGCGAGTACGACGACGGGCACTCGGCGGCCCGTGTGGTCTCGCTCGTCATGCTCGGCGAACAGCAGGGCGGCCGCCTCCAGCTCCCGGCGCAGGGCACGGCCCGCCATGCCTTGGTCGACACCTCCCGTCTCGGATCGGAGCCAGCATGACCCAAACGATCCTTCGCGTCCGTCCCCCGCGCCAGCGCGACGTCCGGTCCCTGCTGCGCGGCCCCTCCCCCGGGCTCCCGCGCAGACGGCCGCGGATCACGCCGTACGGGGTGGTGTCCGCCGCCGTCCTGGCGGTTCTGCTGCCGATCTGCGTGAAGGTGCCATGGCGCGCGGACCTCGGGCAGCACGCTGCGACCATCGAACGGCTGCGGGTCGATCTGCTCCACCCAGGCAGCACCCTGATCGACCTGCCCGTGTCCAGCCCGTACTACTCCCCGTACACCGTTGCCGCTGCCCTGGCGGCGCGGGCCGCCGACACCACGGCGATCGGGATCCTGCCGCTGTGCGCCCTGTTCAACACGGTGCTGCTGCTCACCGGCGTCCGCGCCTTCGTGCGGACCCTCAGTACCTCGCCCTGGGCCCCGGCGCTTGCGCTGCCGACCCTGCTGCTGCTGTGGGGGCCCGAACTGCGGATGTGGGCTGGGAACATCTCGCTGCTCAATCTGGCCATGGACATCTGCTTCCCGTCCATCTTCGTGGTCGGGCTGACCTGCCACGTCTGGGCCCTGACCGCCCGAGCCGTGGGCCGCTCGGTCTCTCACGCCTCGCCCCTGCCTCGCTGGGGATACGCAGCACTGGGGCTGCTGACCGCGGTTGCCCTGCTGTCGCACGCGATCACCGCGGCGGGGACGGTCCTCGGGATCGTGGCGCTCGTCGCCGGCCGGCTGCGCGCTACGGACCGGCATACGGCGCTGTACCTGGTTCTGAGCTGCGCGACTGCGCTCTTGGCCGTGCTGATGTGGCCGTACTACAACGTCCTGCGGCTCGTCGGTGCCGACCACCTCGACTACTTCCACAACGCGCTCTACCAGAGCATGGCGGCCTGGTACGGGCTCGCCGTGATCGGACTGCCCTCGCTCCTGCTGCGCCTCAGGCGAGACCGGCTGGACCCCTTGGTGCTGCTGTTCCTGCTGGCCGCGGCGGGCGTGGCGTACGGGTGGTGCACCGGGCACTACACCTGGGGCCGACTGGCCAGCACCGCGCTGGTACCGCTTCAACTCGCCCTGGTCATCGACCTGGTGGAGACCCGGCACCGTACCTACCGGGCCGTGCTCGGCGCAGTCACCGCGGCGTGCCTCACAGCCGGCGCCTGGGTCCAGGCCGGGGTGGTGCTGCACATCGTGCCGGAACGGGACCTGCCGAAGGCGTTCACCAAGCGGGTCGAGCGCCGTGACGCGTGGCCGGGCTACGAGTGGGCGGTACGGCACATGCGCCCTGGGGACGTGGTGATGGCCGCGGCCGACAAGCCGATCCGGATGCTCCCGGCGTACGGCGTTTACACCGTCGCACCCATCTGGCAGGACCCCGCGGTGCCCGAGGCGGAGCGCGAGCAGCGCTGGGCTGCCACCCGCGTCTTCTTCGCCCCCGGCACGACGCCCGCCGAGCGCGACCGGACGCTGCGCCGGTACCACGCCGACTGGGTCCTCGTCGACCAGGCGGACGAACCCGTGCCCCACGGGCCCGGATACGAGCGGGTCGCCTCCCGCGGCAGCGAGATCCTGCTGCGGAAGGTGCGACGTGACCGGTGAAGAGCTCGTCCTGCAGAAGCGGCGCCCGGCCGGAGCCACCGTGCCGCGCCCGGCGGGCGCGTACCGCAAGGCTGGGCGCCGCGACACCCTGCCCGGCCGGGCCCCAGGCCGCGGCCGCACGGCGCCGCCTGCCCGGGCCCCGATCGCCCTCGTGTGCGCACTGCCCGCGGCCGCCGTCCTCTGGACCGGCCACCGGCGGCGCTGGATGGCCGACGACGCCCATATCTATCTGCGCACGGTCCGCCAGATCCTCGCGGGAAACGGGCCGGTCTTCAACGTCGGCGAGCGCGCCGAAGCGTCCACTGGCACGCTCTGGCAGTGGCTGCTCGCGCTGGGCGGCCTGTTCGGCGGGGATCTCGCGAACACGGCCGTGTACGGCGGGCTGTTCCTCACCGCGGCGGGCTTCGCACTCGGCACGGCCGGAGCCCTGCGCCTGTACGGAGTGGACGCCGGGCTTCCAGCCGGATGTCTCGTACTGCTCGCGCTTCCGCCGGTGTGGGACTTCGCCACGTCGGGCCTGGAGACGGGTCTGGTGACCTGCTGGCTGGCGGGCGGCTGGCTGTTGCTCGTCGCCGAGTGCGACGCCGTCCGGCGGCAGTCGGGCGGTCGGCTGAGGTCGTTGGCCACCGCCGGCTGTCTGGGGCTCGGACCGCTCATCCGGCCCGATCTCGGTCTGGTCAGCCTGACGTTCCTGGTCGCCCACTGGCTCGTGCTACGCCCCTCCGTGCGCGCCACGCTGACCGGGGCGGCAGCGGCCGCCCTGCTGCCTGCCGCGTACGAGGTGTTCCGCGCCGGTTACTACGGACTCCTCGTGCCCCTGCCCGCGGTCGCCAAGGAGGCGTCGGAGAGTGTTTGGGACAGGGGCCTCGCCTACCTCCAGGACTTCACGGGACCGTACGCGCTGTGGCTGCCGGCCCTGCTGGTCGCCGTCACCGCGCTCGCGCTGCTTCGCGGCCGCCCCCCGGCCCCCCGCGACCCGCGCTGGGCGGTCGCCGCGGCACCCCTGGTGTCCGGGGCCCTCAGCTGGCTCTACGTGGTCCGGCTGGGCGGGGACTTCATGCACGCACGGATGCTCTTGCCCGGGCTGCTGCTGATGCTGCTGCCGCTGTTCGCGGTGCCGCTGACCAGGACCACGGCGGTCATGGGGGCAGCCCTGGCCGTCTGGGCCGTCGCCTGCGCGGGCTGGTTCCGGGTGCCGTACACCGGATCGACCTCTCCCACAGGGATCGCCGACGAGCGCGGGTACTACGTGCATGCCAACCGCGACCCCCATCCGGTCCACCACACGTTCGCGGGCTTCAACCGGCACCGGATCTACCGCGACCAGCTCCAGCGGGCGGTGGACAGCGGCCGTCCGGCCCTGATCCTGGACGGAAGGAGGACGCTGACCGTCACTGCCCCCGCTCCAGGGCGGCCGCCGCTGATCGGGGCCTTCAACAGCCTCGGCTGGAACGGTCACGTGGTCCCCCTGTCCGGTGCGGCCGTCGACCGCGTCGGACTTGGCTACCCTCTGGCCGCACACACCCAGCGCCTCCCCCGTCTGCGGGCGGGCCACGACAAGTCGCTGCCGTCGGCCTGGCTGGCCGCGGACAACACACCTTCCAGTCACGTCTCGCCGCCGGGCGTCGCGGCCGCGGACGTCGCCGCTGCCCGCCGCGCCCTGCAGTGCGGGCCGCTGGCCGAACTCATGGCCGCCGTACGGGATCCGCTCACACCGGAACGTTTCTGGCGCAACCTGACCGGGGCCTGGGAGCGCACCGCGTTCCGCTTCCCCTTCAGTCCCGCCGCCGCGGAACGCGAGTTCTGCGGCATCCATACGTGAGCGAGCAGAGCATGGCTGTATCGGCACGCAGCACGGCTGGAACACGTGCACCGATATGCGGTCCCTGCCGGGCCAGGCCCGGTGGAACGGCGCCGAGCGGGCTCCTACGACGGGTGCGGGCACCGGATGCCACACCCGGCGGTGGCCGGACGGCACGGCCGTCGCCGCGGGCACTGCCCTCATCGGCCGGCACGGTTCCCGGCTCGGCCAGCGGATGGTCGACGACGCCATCACCTTCGCGTACGCCGGCCTGCTCTGCGCAGCGGGCATTCTGATCGCAGTCTCCTGCGCGGCCCGGCGCATGGTCGCCCACTCCTGGGTGGTCACGGGCCTGACGGAGGTGCTGCTGGCGTCCGACATCCTCGTTCACGGCCTGGATGTTCTCCGGCCTGGAGAACCCGCAGTACGCCATTGTCGCGTCCGCCCTGGCCACCGTGCTCATCAGGGCGTGCGCCACCGGCACACTGCTCACCCGGGGTCCCGCGGTCACCAGCGGGCTGCTGGCCCTGACCGCCGCGCTGACCAGGCCGAACGGGGTGGTGCTGGCGGGCGCGTGTCCTCTGCTGCTTCTGCTGTCGGCTCGGCGCGTCCCTTTCGTACGGCAGGCACGTTCGGCGGCCTGGCGATCGCGGCCTTCACCCTGCCCTACGCCGCCTTCCTCGGCTGGCGCTACGCGCTCTTCGGGCGGCTGGTGCCGAACACGGCGGTAGCCAAGGCCCACTAGCGAGCTCAGCGTGTACGACCTGGCCGGGCTGGCGGAACCGCGGATCGCCGACGGGCCCCTGGACCGCGGCCGGGATGTCGGTCGGAACCTCCGGGCCGGTCCACGGACCATCCCCGTGCGGCCGGCTTGTCCAGTCTTCCGGACAGTCCAAGGACCATCGGCTGGATCAGGCGCTGCACCGGGTTCGGTCCGATCAGTTGCTCCGTCGCGACAGCAGCCGCCGCATGCTCCGCATGACGCCCCTGCGCAGACGGACTGTGGTCGCGGACGCGTCCCGTCGGCCCGGGCCATCGATGCCGCAGCCGACGGCATGACGGCGTCCCCGGTGCCACCGGCGCAGAAACAGCCCGATTCGGCCAGGCGCCCGGACCGTGCTCTCGACGCCCGCGATACGGATCCGCAGCCTGGGGCGGTTCCAGTCCCGTACGGTCCAGGGAAGTTCCACGTCGATCTCCGTTCCGGCGCCGTCCGCGACGGGGCGGAGACCGACGTGCGTCCCGGCCGGTGCGCCGTCGACGGTGACCGTCGCCACGTCTTCCGCAACAAGCTCGACAAGATCTTCCAGCGAGCTCACCACTCGCATCCTCAGCACCGGTGATCCCCGGCGCTCGCGCTCCGCGATCACGGAGCGAATCTCGAGGCGTTGTCCAGACGCCCGCTCCACGGTCGCCTTCGTGACATCGAAGACGCTGTCCGGCAGAGTGCGTTCCGGGTCGCGGAAGGCGGGGTAGTCCGCGTACACGCGCTCTCCCCGCGCGGTAAGCGGAGCCCGTCCCCTGTCGTCCTCGCAGGCGATGACGGCGCGCAGTCCCATCAGATCGCCCTCGCGTACGTGTGCCAGCCGCACCCGGCGGCGCACCTGGAGCCTCCGCTGCACTTCCTCGTCGAAGTGCCGGTCCACCAGGACCTTCAGCCCGCCGAAGATCTCCTTCTGCAGGTCCTCCTCCAGATCAAGGAAGTTGTGGCGGAGGAGTTGCTCGGCCTCCCAATGGAAGTGCCGCACATTCAGGTTGGATCGGCACTTGCTGCCCGGCTCCGTGAACCGCTCCGTTACAGCCATCGCGGCGGTCAGGCCGCGCAGGCGCTCCAGATGCCCGGACCGGAGCGTGATGTTGCTCTGGTCTCCTCTGTGGACCGAGAAGTAGTAGTCGTAGTCGGCTAGGACAGAGATACGGCGGGCCCGGAAGAGGGCTTCAAGTGTGAACGGCTGGTCACTGAACGCTGTCAGCTCCTGTGGGAAGCGCAGCCCGTGCTCCTCGACCAGGGAGCGCCGGAAGAGCTTGGTGTTGGACAAAGCCCAGCACAGCCGCCAGTCGTCCCTGGGCACATCCGCCCGCGTACTGGCGAACACGCCCGAGTGCACCTGCCTGCCCCCGACACCCACCATCTTTGCGTACACCACGTCAGATGCGTGGGCGTCCGCGCTGTCCACCATCCGCTCCAGCGCCTGTGGGCCGAGGTGGTCGTCGGCTCCGAGGAAGAAGACATAGCGGCCGGTGGCCGCCTCCAGCCCGCGGTTGCAAGGGGCCGCCGGACCGCCGGAATTGGCCTGATGGACCACTGTGAACACACCTGGGTGCAGGGACGCGTAACGGTCCAGCTCCTTCGCGCCGCCGTCCGCTGAACCGTCGTCGACGGCGATCACCTCTATCCGCGCGTGCCCGATCGACTGTCGGACGAGCGAGTTCAGGCACTCGACGAGGTATGGCATGGCGTTGTAGACCGGAACGATCACGCTGACGTCGCATGTCGACGCCGTGCTGCGGGATTTACGCTCGGCCGGGCGCTCGCTGCGGCGCTCGTTCTTCATGTCGCCTGTCCCCTCTCTTCCGTCTCTCCGATAAACGAGACGTGACAGCTCGGGGCTACGGTGGCACCACAAGTAGTCCAAAAGGCCGTGCATAAACGATTCTTCTGGCCGATTGCCAGGAAATGCACAAGGAAGATCAGTACGCCAATACATTTCCCGGCACCGGAAATCGCGGCAGCTGACGTCGACTCGCCGAGGCCGGAAGGTACTTGCGCCATGGATCGCCAGTAACACACAATCACCCTCACCGCGTTTATCCCGAGTGGATACCAGGGTGACATGGCTTACGACCCGGCACAACGCTTTCTTCAATTGGTACCCGGCGGCAACGGAATTATTTACGCGATCCAGGCCGACGGAAACCTGTACTGGTATCGCCACAGGAACTGGGCCATCGGTACGTCCGGCTGGGCAAATTCCGGCGTCGGTCGGCTCATCGGCACCAAGTGGAACCAATTCCGTCTCGTCCTGGCAGCCGCCGACGGGCAGATCTTCGCTTTCCAACCGAATGGTGATCTCCTTTGGTACCGCTACACCGTCACCGATATCAACACAGGTGCCGGACGCTGGCACGCAGCAAGCGGCAGCCGTATCGGCGTAAACTGGAATTTTCCACGCATCTTCGGCGGGTGGAACAACGTCCTCTACGCCGAGGACGGCAATGGAAACCTATTCTGGTACCAATACATCGGAAATGATGGATCATTTCGCTGGGCATCAGGCTCCGGAAACCAGATCGGCACGGGCTGGAAGCCCAACCAGTATCTGTTCGCCGACCCGAACGGGGTCATTTATGCAGTGCGCCAGGGTGCCGCGCTCCAGTGGTACCGCTACCTCGGGACCAACGGTTCGTCGGTCTGGGCCAACGGCGGCCGCCGGATCGACCTGGGAATTCTGGGCGGCTACCAGAAGCAGATCTTCGCGAACACCTCGGGTGTCATCTACCGGGTCAGACTGAGCAGCACCACTCCTCCCGGCCCCGACACCGACCTCCTGTGGTATCGCCTGCGCAACTCCGAGACCATCAATACCAGCGGCATTTCCTGGGTCAACGATGGAAACGGAGTCCAGGTGGGGAGTGGATTCACGTCTCAGGGATCGGCGGCTCTGCAGGGATATCCGACCCCGCTGTCCGTCCAACAGGGCGGGGATGTCGACATCCACGTCTCCTCGACCTTCGCCTCCTACACCTCGTCGACGGTGCGCCTTGCTCCGGCCACCGGGAATCCCGTCACCATCACCCCGCCGACAACCCGCACGGGGCAGTTGCAGCTCTTGCAGAGCGGATACCACAGTGCGGGGTGCGGATGGGATCCGTCCTTCTCCGTGCCGACGGCAGACCTGGATTCGGGTGTCTACGCCTCACAACTGAAATCAGTGCCGTGGGGCGGCGTGCAGAACGTGATGTTCGTGGTCCGGCCCAGCGCGCCGCAGCAGCAGATCGCAGTCGTGATCCCCACCAACACGTACAACGCCTACAACTTCTGGGGCGGTCACAATCAATACGGCGGTGGTGGAGCGCCCGGGCCGCGCACCATCACCCTGCAGCGCCCCAACATGGGGCTCGACCGGAACACCAACTTCGTGTCGGCCACCGGGATCATCGATCACCTGCTCTACAGTGACCTGCTGCTCCTGCGCTGGATGACATCGGCCGGCAAGACTTTCGACTGCTACACCGACAACGACCTGGACGCGACCGGTGCGACGTGGCTGCCGAATTACGACGCGGTGGTACTGACGAGTCATCCGGAGTACTTCACGGAGGACGCCCGCCAGAACGTGGTCGACTACCTGACCGGAGGTGGACACCTCATCTACACCGGCGGTAACGGCATCTACGAAAAGGTGCAGTACACGCCGGACGGTCAAGCGGTCATCTTCCGGCGGCCCGACGGTACACGAGATCTCTTCCGGGAGGACGGACAGCCTGAGTCGCAGATCCTGGGAGTGTCCTTCTACGCACCGTCGTACATGACCTTCGCGGGATATCAGGTGCGCACCAACCACCCGTTCCTGAATGGCACCGGGCTCAGCGTGGGGAGCACCTTCGGCAGGTCCGCCTACAACGGCGGTGCCAGTGGCTGGGAGATCGACATGCGGGACGGCTCGACCCCCGCCGGCACGGTACTCATCGCAGAGGGGCTCAATCCGGCAGGCGGAGCCAACATGGTCTACGTACCGAAGCCGAATAACGGCTGGGTGTTCTCGGCCAGTTCCATCTCCTTCAACGGCGGCGTGCCCAACGACGCTGCAGTGCAGAGAATCCTGCTGAATGCGTTCACTGCAGCGGGGGCTTAGGACGATCTCGAGGTGGTGTTCCTCCACTGACGTCAGGGAGACAAAATGCAGGAGATTTCGCGTCGCACCGTCCTGGTCGGCGCAGCGACGGCAACCATTGCGCTGAGCCTGCCGCGGTCGGCGTCGGCCGAGTCCGAGGAGAACGAACAGCTGGCGCCCAGCGCTTGCCAGGATCTGGGCAGCACACGCGCGTGTGTCACAGCGCGGCAGGTCCAGGATGTGACCGGCATTCGGTACAGCCTTACGAACAACGGAGACGCGCCCGCGAGCTACCAGCTGTCGTACACGGACGTGGACGGAGGTCCGGAATCGGCTCCGATCACGGTCTCGGTGGAAGCCGGAGAGACCCTCTACGGAGACTTCTACGGTGCCCTCGAGCACTGCTTCACGCTTCGTGTGTGCCTGCTGCCGACCGAGGAATGCGTGACCATCGGCCCCGTCTGCGCCACCACGGTCGACTGGTGAAGAGAACCGAGCATCAGTCCTTGCCAAGAGAAAGCGGACGGGCAATGCGAAAGTCCCTTGTAATCGCCATGACCCTCCTTGCAGCCACCTTTCATGCCGGACCCGCCCAGGCCGGTGCGACAGTCTGCGAGCAGGACGGGGTGGCCGAACTGTGCGCCACCGCAGAAGAGGTCCAGGACGTCACGGGCATCACTTACGAAGTGACCCAGCAAGACGGCCCCGGAAGCTACCAGATCCGCTACGTGGATCTCACCACGAACTTCACCTCGAACCCGCAAAGCGTCGGTCCGCTGCGGTATCGGCAGAACGCCTTCGGCACCTTGTTCGGCGATCTGGGGCACTGCTTCCGAGTGGTCCTGACCAGTACCGCGGGGACCAGCCTCGACGTGGAACCCGTCTGTCCCTAGCCGGTCAGCGACCCGAGCAGCACTGTGGAGAATCCAATGTCCAACGGCCCAAGAACACAACGCATTTCGACATCCATGTGGAGCGTGCTCCTGGCCGCACTCTTCACGCTCGTCGCGCCAGGCGCGCCGGCACATGCGGTCACCACCTGCACCGAACCAGCGGTGAGCGTGTACCACGTGGACGACCTCGGCCAGCTGCGGCGCTGGAGTCACAGTGCCCCCCTCACCGGGAACGCCACATGGACTCAGGCGCTGGTCGATGACACGTGGGTGAACAACTACGCCTTCTCCGGCGGTGACGGAGTGACCTACACCATCACCAATACCGGCAATCTGCTCTGGCACAGGGAGAACAACTTCAACGGCACTGGCGGGGCCGACTGGCATGCCAATAGCGGATCCACGATCGGCACCGGCTGGTCAGGGTTCAGCACCGTCTTCTCCGGCGGCGACGGCGTGATCTACGCGGTGGCCCAGGACGGAAGGCTCTTCTGGTACCGGTACCTGGGAACGGCCGGTGAGGTCGAGTGGGTGTCGGGCCGAGGACGCCTTATCGGACAGGGATGGGGCGGCTTCCAGCACATCGTGCCCACCGGAGACGGCGCCGTTTACACCGTGACGTCCACCGGCGCCCTGCGCTGGTACCGCCATCTGAGCCCGTTCCAGGGCTCTGCCACCTGGGCCAACGGCGGCGTGGGAACGACCCTCGGAACAGGCTGGTCCCAGTTCACCAGGCTCGGCTCCTTCGGCGCCGGCATCCTGCTGGCCCGGGGCAGCACCGGCACGCTCTTCTGGTATCGCCATATGGATCCGGTGGGTGGTTCGCCCGGCTGGGCCAACGACGGAGAAGGCACGTCGCTGGGCACCGGCTGGAACAACAACCCGGTCCTGGGGGACGTCACCGGCTGCAGAGTCACCTCCTGACACCGGAAAGCAGACGCACAACGGCCCGTCGGATTGACCGGCGGGCCGTTGCTGCTTGTTGAACGCTGTTTGTTCTGCCGATGGTGCGGTGTGCCGTTATCCCGCCTCAGGAACCGTCTCATCTGCCGTAGGCCGTCGACGCGGTACGCGCAGTCGGGTACGCCAGCTCGCCGATGCGGTGGAGGTGGGAGCGCTTGGCCGCAGTGTCGACTCGGCACCGGCCAGAGCGGCGAACTGGCGCAGCGGCGCGGCGTCGGCGGGCTGGGGGCGATCATCCTTGCAGCGTTGAATGATGGGGTGCAGTTGGTCGAGTTGCATCAGCCGGGTCAGGGGACCGCCGGCATCGTCGAGCATGCGTTGGATCGCTGGAACACCGTCCCCCTCCCAGATACGGGTGGCAGTGGAGCGGGGCGAGGAGCCCGAGACGAAGGGCACTTCAGCCCACTCAGGAACCAAACGCTTCAACAGGTCCATATGAAGGCGACGCTGACGGTGATCCGTCGCGCTCATGGCGAATGACGCCTGCACGTACTCGCGCGACACGAATGGGGTGATAATCCCCTCGCTGTAAGCGGACGTACACCAGCGGCGTACCCCTTCCATCAGATAGCCGTAGTCGAGGATGACGTAACCCTCGACACCGAGCGTGCATGCCCGTTTCGTGAGATTCGCACAAAGTTCACGCTGGCGATCCCTCACCTCCGGACTCTGCAGTTCGGCCGGCGCTTCCTTGGAGAGGCAAGCGAACACACGGAGTTCCATATCCCCTGCGGTCGGCTCGCCTTCCAGAGTCTTGGGATACCAGCGCGATCCACCGCCGATCTCGCCTCCCGCCCCGCTGAACACGGGTGCCCCCATTACCTTGGCCAACTTTGCCGGTTTTGCACGGCGTTCGAAGTAGGTGGAAGGGAACTGGTAGTCGTAATAGTTCTGCAGCCGCAGAACGCGCTGCGGCAGGTTCTCCATGTGCACGGTGCCCGATGCCGCCGCGCGACGGAAGCTGTGCTCGATCGTGATGCCCCGGCGCTTGGCGAGCAGATCAGTGAGCGTGCGCGCGACATCCCCCTCGGCGGGAAGATCGATATTGGTGTTGAACTTCGGTAGAACGCCACCCGCGATCAGCGCGGCAGCGATCAGACGGGAGTCCTTGCCACCGGACAGCCCGATGGTCACCGAGCCGTCCCTGAGCGCTGCGGCGCTCGCGGCAACTCGTGTGAAGCCCGCGGCCGCCTCGGCGAGTACGGTCTCTTCACACCCCTGACGGTTGACTCCCTCAGCGACGAAGTCATCGACATTCGTGCGCTGGTCGCGCGTTACGTTCCATGTGCCGTCCGGAGCCTGTCGACCCTCCAGCCGCTCACCGGGCGCGAGCAGCCGGACGCCGTCGACTGGGGAGGAGTCTCCTCCGAAGTGACCGCAGGCCACATAGTGCGACCATCCTCCCAGGTCCGGGCGCATGGGGTCACCGAAGAACGTCGGCAGCAGTGTGGGTCGGTTGGAGAAGGCCACGATGCCGTCCGAGGTGTACTCGAAAACTCGCGCCATACCCAACCAGTCCTGCTGGAGCACGAACCGAGGTGATCGGCGATCGAGAGCGAGCAGAGCGAAAGGCGGCACAACCTCGGTGTGGACGTCCTGCCCCTGGAGGAGCTGTTGTGCCATGCCCTGGGGGGAAGTCCCGTCGGTAACCCCGATCGGGACTCCCACCGAGACGGCCGCCGAATGTTCCGTCTCATGGAACAGTGGCCACCGCCACCCGTTGAGCTCGGCGTGAGCGAGATGGATTCCCCATCCATCACCCTCCACCCGATGGCATGACCAGCCTTCGGGAATCAGCCGCGCCTGGTACTCATCGAGGCGACGCAATGCAGCCTGCCGTTCGGAACTGCTCTGACGCTGGTTCTGCGAGAACCAGGCAAAAAAGATCAACATCAGCGCGCTCTCATGGTCGAATTGCTTCCCTCACCAGCTCGGACCAGGACCCGATCACTGCAGACGGACGAGAAACAGGCCGACGAGCTCTCTACGGAGAACCGGGCTCGATCAAATGGGTCACTGCATACCGATTTTCTTCATCCGGATGGCCCAGACGGGGCACGGTCATACGGAAGAGGCCCGAACGGATGCGTAACGCTCCTTGAGCCAACAGGCCAAGCCGCCGCACCTAAGGTCCCTGTTTCGTCGTTCCACAGCACATGAGGCAGAACAGTGAGGCGCCCCCCGCGCCGGTCCGCGTCGCACCGGGGGCACAGATCGACGAGACGACCGTGCTTGGCGCCGGCACCGCCGTATGGGAGCTCGCCCAGATCCGTGAGCAGGCCGTGCTCGGCGAGAGCTGTGTGGTGGGGCGCGGTGCCTATATCGGCCCCGGTGTCCGCATCGGCGACCGAGTCAAGATCCAGAACCATGCACTGGTCTATGAGCCCGCGGAGCTCGGCGACGGCGTCTTCGTCGGTCCTGCGGTCGTGCTGACCAACGATCACAGCCCGCGCTCGGTCGATCCCGAAGGACGGCTCAAGAGCGGCGGTGACTGGGAACGCGTGGGGGTCACTGTCGCCGAGGGTGCTTCGCTCGGCGCGCGCTCGGTTTGCGTGGCCCCGGTCCGGATCGGTCGCTGGGCGATGGTCGCCGCCGGTGCCGTGGTCACCCGGGACGTACCGGACTTCGCGCTCGTCGCCGGTGTCCCGGCGCGCCGCGTCGGCTGGGTGGGCCGCGCGGGAGAGCGGCTGCGTGAACTCACGGGCCCGGCCGGTATCTGGGAATGCCCGCGCACCGGCGTCCTGCACGCCGAGAAGGACGGCCTGCTCACAGAGGTCTCGCCACCACCTGCGCCCAGGACGAGAGCCTGACGCGACGTCGTTGCCGGCTCCTCGAGCCGGAGCCGACGCCAGGGCGCGCCTGCCGTCGGCTGCCCCGCACGCGCCGGCCGTGCGGGGACACCCAATCGATGCGGACGCCGGAAAGGATTCGGGCGAGCCTCAGGCCCGACCAGATGCCGGCAACGGCGACCCCAGCACGATGACCTCGGCCCCGGCCCATCGGCCGGGGTCGGTGGCCCGGCGTCCGTCGACCACGACCCGCACGTCTGGGAACCGGTCCGTGCCGAGCTGGTGGTACTCATCGTGGTCGGCCTGGACGACGAGCGCGGTGACGCCCTGGCCGGTGTGCGGCGGAAGGCCGAGCTCGGTCAGTTCCTCCGCGGTGTACAGCGGGTCGGAGACGTACGGCTGGGCGCCGCGCGCCCGAAGCGCCTCGACGAGCGGGAAGACGCCGGAGAACGCGGTCTCCTTGACTCCGCCCCGGTAGGCCGCGCCCAGTACCAGCACTCCGGCACCGTTCAAATCGCCGTAAGCCTCCTCCAGACGCCTCACCGCGTAGGCGGGCATCCCGACGTTCGCCTCACGGGCTGCACGTACGACCGTCGCGTCCGGATCGTTCCACAGGTACATCCGCGGATAGACGGGAATGCAGTGACCGCCGACGGCGATTCCGGGCCGGTGGATGTGGCTGTACGGCTGTGAGTTGCAGGCGTCGATCACGAGATCGATGTCGATGCCGACGCGGTCCGCGAACCGTGCGAACTGGTTCGCCAGCCCGATGTTCACATCACGGTAGGTGGTCTCGGCGAGCTTGGCGAGCTCTGCCGCCTCCGCCGACCCGAGGTCCCAGACCCCGTTGGGGCGCGGGAGATCATCGCGAACGTCGAAGTCGAGAACGGACGCATAGAACTCGGCACCGCGGCGAGCGGACGCCTCGTCGATGCCGCCGACGAGCTTCGGATAGCGGCGCAGATCCGCGAAGACGCGCCCGGTCAGGACTCGTTCGGGGCTGAAGACCAGGGCGAAGTCCCGGCCCGGGATCAGCCCGCTTCCCTGCTCGAGCATCGGCGCCCAGCGCTCGCGCGTCGTGCCGACCGGCAGCGTCGTCTCGTACGAGACGAGCGTGCCGGGCCGCAAACCGCGCCCCACGGCCTGCGTCGCCGCGTCCATCCAGCAGAAGTCGGGAGCGCCCTCGGCATCGACATACAGCGGGACGACGAGGACCACCACCTCGGCCTCGGCAACCGCCGCCGTGGTGTCGGTGGTGGCCCGCAGCCGGCCTTCGGCCACCGCTTCCTTCAGCCTCTCGCCGAGGTCTGCCTCCCCGGGGAAGGGTTCCACTCCGTCGTTGACCAGGCGTACGACGTGTTCGTTCACATCGGCGCCGGTGACCCGGTGGCCCTTGGCCGCGAACTGCACGGCCAGTGGGAGCCCGATCTTTCCGAGCGCCACGACACAGATCTGCATGGTTGCTTTCCTCCCTGGGGTCACGAGCGGCTTGTCACCCTCACGGGCACGCCGCAGTCATCGGCTTGTGCACGCTGCGGGAATCTGGGGCTGCCGGGGAGCAGCCCGCTGTACACCTGGTCAAGCACGTCGGCCTGCGACTCCCATGTCCAGGCATCCAGCAGGCCGGGTGTGTCGTATGCGGCCCGATAACGCCCGGGGTCGGACAGCACCGTGCGTACGGCCCGTGCGTAGTCGTCGACGTCCTCGGCGCGGAAGACCTCGCCCTGGCCCGTCTCGCGCACTGTTCGGGCCATGGTCTTCACATCGCTGACGACGATCGGCAGCCGAGCGTGCGAGTACTCGAAGAACTTGGTGATGAGCGCGAGTTCGTGGTTGGGCCAGTGGTGGATCGGGATGACCCCCACGTCTGCGGAGGCGAGGAAGGACGGGACCTCCCAGTGCTCGACGTAACCCAGCACGTGCAGCCGGTCACCGGCCCCGAGCTCCTTGGCCCGCGCGACGAACGCTCGGATGTGTCCCCATCCCGGATTGGCGACGATCAGTGCGACATGGACGCCGGGCAGCTTAGGCAGAGCCTCGACCATGGTGGCGAGCCCGCGCTGCGGAGATGCGGCGCCGCTGTACACGACCAGCGGCACCTCGGGACCGAGTCCACAGCGCTCACGCAGGGACGGCCGGGGATCGTCCCTGGCTCCCGTGTGGGGCCTCATGCTGGGCGCGTTGAGTACGACAGCCGGCCGCCGGGGTAGAGCATGCGTCTTCTGCAGGAGCTCGGCCAGGCTTTCGGAGACGGTGACAGCTGCGTCGGCCCAGGGGATGTACTCACGCTCGTGGTCGATGTGCGCAGGCTTCCACCGCTCGTTGTCCTCCCAGGCCCTGATTCCCGGTAGGAACTCGTGAGCGTCCCAGACGAGTTTCACCGGGCGCCCCTTGGCCAGAGCGCGCATCTTGGCACGTGCGCCCACGCCCAGTACCCGGAAGTCGTTCGCGTGGATGAGATCCGGGCTCAGCTTGTCGACCACAGGGCCGAAGGCGAATTCGAAGTCCCAGAGCGACGGCCAGAGCACGCGCCAGCTGCGCCTGCCGAGGATCTTCCGCCAGGTGAAGGTGACCAGCCGGTCGAACGGCCCGTCACACCGCGAGCGCCGCGTCCCGGATGCGACCAACTCGTCCGTCTGCCTTCTGCGGAAAGCCACCCAGCGACCGAGGCACTTGGCCGTCAGCCGGGGTACGAGGAGCCGGACACTGCCCATACGTGCCCTCAGCGCGCGTCTTCCGCCATCCCGCTGGGCGACTGTCAGGACGCAGCGCCTGACGTTGAGATCCATGCGCCAGGCCTTGACCTTCTGCGTCCGGTACTCGGCCCACTGCCCCGTCGGGTATCCGAAGAAGTAACGGGTCCGGGAGCGGCGGGACGGATGCCGGGAGCGGTTGAGCGTGGGCGGCATCGGGACCAGCATGACCTGGGCCTGGCCGATGGCCCACTGGTGGATCTTCCTGTCCGGCGACTGCCCGACGAGCACGACGTCCCAGCCGGCTTCCGCGGCCGAGAGAGCCGTCTTCTGCACACGGGAGTCCCCCTTGACGCCGTTGCAGACGAGCATCACCACCCGTCCCCGTCGATTCCGTTCCTCGTCCGCCTGGTCGGGTGTCACCGCTCGCCTCCCGTGAAGTCGACTTCGGGAACAGGTACAACGAACCCCGAGCTAGGGGGCTACGTGAACGACGAAAGAGGCACCCACACGGTCCCCATCAAATCGGAGCAAAGGTCCGAAACGGGTATATAAGGCATCCAACTATTCACCTCTGTGTGGGAATTCCACCGTCCCATCCAGCCCTGAGCGATCGCAGCTCGTTGGGCACGGAAGAGAAATTTCCTCCTGCCCCGGCCGACGCACAGCGAAGGACCCCAACGAGTGCGCAAGACTCCGATCAAGGACGTGGCCGTCGTCACCCCCTGGTACCCGACCACAGAACAGCCTTTCGCTGGAGCCTTCGTCCAAGCCATGGTCGAGGCGACGGCTCCTGGTTGCGACCGCGTCAGCGTTTACCACTGCGACGGATGGGTCTCTCCCGAACGGGGCTACGGCGAGGTCATGCGGACTCATCGACGTCTTCTCCCCGTCACAGCGCGCACCGCCCCCACCGTGGCGGGCGCCCGACTCACCTACGTTCCGGCGCTGTTCCAGCGGAGGCGGGGCTGGTTCGAGCTCGCCGGGGCCTACCGCGACTGTCTGAACGCCGCGCTGGGCGGCCGTCCGATTGAGGCTCCGGTCGTCCACGCCCATGTGGGACTCCGCGGCGGCTGGGTGGCGCTGGAGAACGCACGCCGCGACGCCCAGGTGTTCGTCACCGAGCACGCGACCTTCATCGACAAGGTGCTGGAACACCCTGAGGGGCGCGAACTGTACGGCGAAGTGCTCGAACGCTGCACCAGGTTCTTCGCCGTTGGTGAGAAGGTGCGCCGTCCCATCGTGGAGGCCTTCCCCGAGCACGCGGACCGCATCGGCATCATCCCCAATCCCATCGCCTTCGGCCCCTCGCGCCTGACACCCGTGACCCGGCTGCGTCGATGGCTCTTCGTCGGCTTTCTGATCGAACGCAAGGGGGTGGCGCTGCTGTTGGAAGCCTTCGCCCGGTGCCACGCGGAGGACCCGGAGCTGACGCTCACCTTCGTCGGAGACGGCGCCCTGCGTGAGCCCCTGCAGCGGCGGGCTGCGGAGCTGGGGCTGGGCGATGCGGTCACCTTCACCGGGGCCGTTCCGCCCTCCGAGGCCCTGCGCCTCATGCATGAGCACGACCTCCTTGTGCACCCCAGCCGGCTCGAGACGTTCGGCATGACCGTCGTCGAGGCCATCGCCGCCGGACTGCCCGTCCTGGTCACCCGTAGCGGGGGCCCTCAAGAGGTACTGGCAGGGATCGAGGACGATGCCGCGCAGTTCGTCGATGTGGACGACGATCCGGAGACGATCACCGACGGCTACCGGAGCCTGTGTGCCCGCTTCCCACAGGAATTGGACCTGGCGGGCGCCCGGCGCCATCTCGAGGCGTGTTACGGGCACGAAGCCGTGGCCCGCGCCCATCACGCCCACTGGTTCCCGGACCAGCGCGTCCCCCTCCCGTCGCAGACCCCCACCCAGCATGTGAGGTGACCAGACCCATGCGAGTCGTTTTCCTGGCACTCAACGCGACCCGCCGTCGGGCCGTCGTCAGCGAGTCCGCCGAGGTCGTCGCCTCCGGCGGGCACGCCGTCGTGATCGTGGCGAGCCGGAAAGCATGGAAGGAGGACACCTTCGCCCAAGGGGTCGATGTAGTGGAGCTGTCCCGGCTCGAACTGCGCCATACGCCCAGGCTCCTGGAGTGGCTGCTGCTCTTCAGAATCCCACGCGCCATGTCCGCACTGCTCGGACGTGGTCCGCTCAGACAGTTTGTACGCCGTGCGGAACGCGCCTACGAGCGTCGGCTCGCCCTGCCCGTGCACCGCAGGATCTTCACGCCGGTATACCGCAGGCTGTGCGGCGATGTACGACAGCGTCTGCTGAAGGAACAGGTCCTCGGCAGTTCGGCCGAGCTGATCGTGCTGGCCGACTCGGCGGCCATGCCATACGCCCCGCAGTTCCTCGACGCCGCCCTCGTCCCACCTCCCCGCATGGCGTACAGCCTCCGTCACGTCTGAGAGACCCCCATGACATCCACTCGCGCACGCAGGCCCCGCGTGTTGTATCTGGCCTTCTACTTCCCTCCGTCAAGGGCCAGCGGCGTCTTCCGCGCGCGGGCCACCGCCAACCATCTGGCGCGCCGCGACTGGGACGTGACGGTGTGCGCCAGCCCGCTGGACTTCCTGCACAAGGTCATCGGCTCGACGGATGATGAGCTGCTCGCCACGCTCGACCCGCGTGTCAACGTCGAGCGGCCTTCGCTGAATCAGTACGTCTGGCAGCGGGACGCGCGTGACTTCGGCCTGCTGCGCAGGACGTTTCCGTACACCACGCGGAAGGCCTACACCTGGACACAGCGGCGGCTCTTCCCCGAGCACTACGCGTCCTGGTCCTTCGCGGCTCTCAGACGCGGTCTCGCGCTCCACGCGCGCCGCCGCTTCGACGTCGTCGTCGCCACAGGCAACCCCTTCTCCTCATTCGCGGCCGCTTGGCTCTTCCATCGCCTCACCGGCGTTCCATACGTGCTCGACTACCGGGACTCCTGGACGCTGAACCAGTTCACCGACGAGCTCGCCCGCCCCGAGGGGGATGCCATCCACACGTGGGAGCGCCGAGTCGTGGGCAGCGCCGCTGAAGTGGTCTTCGTCAACGAGGCGATGCGCACCTGGCACGCGGAACGCCATCCCAGTGCCGCGGAACGGATGACGGTGGTGCCCAACGGCTGGGACTACGAACTGCTCGATCTTCCGCCGCGCGACCTCTCCGCGCGGGTCGCACCGCGCCCGGTTCGTTTCTCCTTCCTCGGTACGGTCACAGGCGTGCAGCCTGTCGAGGAAATGCTGTCCTCCTTCCGGAAGCTACGTCGGCATGCCGACTTCACCGATGCGGAGCTGCACATCCACGGCCATCTGGGCTTCTTCAGAGGCGCCGATGCCGCGCTGCAGAGAAGACTGTTCCCCGAAGCGGACGGCGGCCGGGACTCCGGGGTGCGGCTGCGCGGGCCGGTGCCCAAGACGAAGGTCGCCGACGTCTATCGGGAGAGCGACGTGCTGGTCTTCCTCACCGGCGGGGCGCGCTACGTGACCTCCGGCAAGATCTTCGAGTACATGGCCACCGGCCTGCCGATCGTCTCGGTGCACGGACCCGGAATCGCCGCGGAGGAGGTCCTCAGGGGCTATCCCCTCTGGTACAACGCGAACAGTCTTGAGGCTTCGGCCGTGGCGGACATGATGATCTCGGCCGCGAAGGCCGCTCGCAGCCTCTCCCTCAAGAGCCACCTGGCAGCCCGTCGGCATGCGGACAAGTACGAACGTGACGTCGTTCTGGACCCTTTCGAAAAACGTCTGCGCGCACTGGTGAGGAGGAAGTCATGACCGCGGTCACCGACCCCGTGGACGGTGGTCCCAGCATGGAGCGGAAGCGACCCCGCGTGGTCCTCGTCTCGCACGCCAAGGCCGTGCCGCAGCCGGTGCTGAGCTATGCCCTTTATCTGGTGCGGCGTGGCGTGGCCGTGGACCTGGTGGCCCTGTCGGCCCCGCCCTTCCCCGATCCTGCGAAGTTTCCGCATTTCCGGGCGATCACGGTGAAGGCCGCAGAGGAACGGCACCCGGTGAAATGGCTGCAGTCGACGGTGCTGTATCGACTGCCACTGGCCGTGCTGAACCTCCTCCGCCGAGTAGCCCGCCGCCTCCCCGGCGGCGGCCCCGTGCTCCGCATGGAGCGACTGGCGCGGCGCGTCCACCGTCGAGTCGCCGACGCCGTCAACCTCCGGCTCTTCTGGCCCGTCTACAACCACGTGCGGCCCATGGTGCTGGCACGGATCTCGCGGCGCGCACTGCGGGGTATCGGCTTCAGCGGCGTCGACCGAGTCGTGTTCACGGACACATCGACGGAGCGCCTCGCCTGGCAACTTGCCCGCCGCCACCCAGAGTTGACCGTTACGACGGCCCGTGACCGTGAGCCGTACGAGCATCTGGCGTCCACTGCGTGACGCGGGCCGAGCTGTATCCCTGACTTCAGTAGAGCCAACCCGACGTTGTTTCGGCACAAACCGGCCCGAGGGTCACGCAGTCACCGCTGGCCACCGGGCACACCCGCAAGGTGAAGCAGTGCTGGAGGTCACCGTAGAAATAGCCGATAACGACCTCCCCCGCCTCCACCGTCACCGTGCGCGGACGTGCTTCGGGGCCTCCGTCCACATCCAGATACGACACCGTGTAGCTTGCAGGCGCATTATCGCCGTTCGTGATCGCGTACTCGATGCACGTTGCGTCCTGGACCTGTCGAGCCGTGACGCAGGCCTGCGTACTGCCCAGCATTCCGCAGGCGCTGTGGCTCCGTCTTCCCCCTCCTCCCGCGGGCTTCGCCCAGGCAGCAGGGGTGGGGAGACCCAGCGTAATGCTCGTCGTCGCGGCGCCGACCAATACGGTGCGACGCGAGATCTCCTTCATTTCCCTCCTCTACATCGGCGAAGCGGCGAAGGAACGCCACTCTGTCCTAAGCAACCGCCGCCGTGAACGCATTCAGCAGGATTCGCCGGATCGCGGCATCTTGCGGCACGGCACCGTTGAAGCACAGGGACCCGACCGAGAACACCCAGCCGTCGTTGGGCTTGGGCACGTAGAGCATTTCGGCCCCTCCGTCCATATTGAGGCCTTCGGCGATGAGCACCGCCCCGGGCTCCGGACCTACCCGCCTGTCGACTTCCCAGCCGCTGGCCGCACCGTTGTAGGCAGAGCTGCCGAAATTGCTACCCACGCTGAGGCCCGTGCCATCCAGGAAGGGGTGGTCATTGCGCACCTGGTACGGCGCGAACGTAAAAAACGATGGCGAGAAGTACCGTACGCCGAGAATCTGCGTCTCGGACTGCCCCGACTCTCGAAAAACATCTCGCGTACCATCGGGCCGCCGGAAAATGATGGCTTGACCGTCCGGAGTGTACTGCACCCGCTCGTAGATTCCGTTCCCGCCGGTGTAGATGATACGACCGCCGGCGTTCTGGAAGTCGACCACGTTCTGCCGCGCGGTCTCCGTGAAATACTCCGGATGGCTCATCAGCACCAGCGCTCGATAATTCGGCAGCCAACTGTTTCCGGTGGTATGCAGATCATTGTCGGTGTAGCAGTCGAAACTGATTCCCGCCGATGTCATCCAGCGCAACAGCAGCAGGTCGCTGTAGAGCAGGTGATCGATGAGTCCGGTGGCCGACACATATGTTTCGACCTTGTCCATTCCCATGTTCGGACGCGCCAAGGTGATGGTGCGCTGCACGCCCACTTGACCACGCGTGTACTGGTTGTGCCCGCCCCAGAAATTGTAGGCGTTATAAGTATTGGTGGGCAGCAGGACAGCGATCTGCTGCTGCGGCGAGGTCGGCTTCACCACGAACATCACATTGTGTGTGCCGCCCCACGGCACTGATTTCAGTTGTGAGGCGTAAACACCGGAAGTCCAGTCCGCACCGGCGGAAACCGAAAACGACGAGCTCCAGCCGCACCCCGCGCTGCGATATCCGCTCTGCAGCAACTGAAGCTGCCCCGCTCGGGTGACCGGTGGGGTGACAGGCACAGGATTGCCGGTGGCAGGAGCGAGGCGCACAGTAGAGGAGGTGTACGGAGAAAAGGTCGTGGAGACGTGAATGTCGAGACTCGCGCCCTGCTGGACGGACAGCGAGCTCGGGTAGCCCTGCAACGCCGCGGAAGCCTGGCTACTGAAGCCACGCCCCACCTGGATCGAGACACCATCGTTGTACCATTCGATCCCGCTCGAGTCGATGGTTTCGGAGTTGCGCAGACGATTCCATGTGAGTTCGTTATCGCGCCCCGGCACTGTGGCGGTACTCAGTCTGATCGTGTATACGGTGCCGGAGCCGTTCGAGAAGGTTTGTTTCTGGGTGACCCCCAGAAGGCCGAGGTCGATGCGGCGGCCATTGTTCGCCCAGACCGACGATCCGTTTGTGCCGAGATAGCGATACCAGTTGAGCGAGCCACCACCTCCTTGGCCATAAATGACTCCGTTCGGATCAGCGAACAGAGCACCGAACTTGTTCCAGCCCTGACCGATCTTCGCACCGGAATTCGCTGCCCAGCGAGACGAGCCGTCATTTCCGATGTATCGATACCAGAACAGGCTTCCGCTGCCGTCCTCTCCGTAGATCACGTTGTTCCACCCACCGAGGAGCCGAGGGAATCTGTCCCACTTGACACCGATCCGACTGCCACTCGAGCCGTGCCAACGCCCTGCGCCGGTGTTGATGTCGGTCACGGTGTATCGGTACCACAGCAGATCCCCGTTCGGCCGGAAGGCGAAGATCTGCCCGTCGGCGGCGGCCAGCACATAACGAAACTGATGCCACTTGGTGCCGATGAGCCGGCCCTCGCCGGAGTTCGCCCAGGTTGTGGCACCAGAATCCCATCCCCTATGGCGGTACCAGTACAGATTGCCGTCGGCCTGGATCCCGTAAATAATCCCGTTGCCGCCGGGCACCAGTTGCAGGAACCGCTGTTCAGGGTCGTAACTCATATCACCTTGACCCTATTTCAGATGGATACGATATGGCGAGTCCGCATCTGCGTGCCTAATTCGCCACAAAAGCCCCGCTGTCAACGCTCACAGATTGACCCTGGGCGCCACGCCGCAACACGCTGCGACGAGACAACTCTCGCCTTTCCGGCGGTTACGTTCCACTGGTCCAGACGCACTTCGACCCTCGTTAGATGCCGGTTGTAGAGCGCGGCATATTCCGCGTCGATGCGAGTGGCCCGGTTCAAGGCCTTGCACTGGTCAGTGGAACGGATGGCTCCAGCATAAATAATTCGAACACGCCTATCGAAAACGGGCGGCACCTTCGGAGAAATCTCGAAACGCAAGCGGTTTACAGTCGGCCCATGGAGGCTCGAATACATGGTGTTGGCAGTGAACGGATACGCGAGAAGATACCTATCCGCTTTCGTCCAGGCCGTTGCAGTCTGAACTACCGCCACAGTGGTGACCATGGCCGCAACCAGTGGCCAGCGCCGAGAAGCAATGTGGAGGGCAACCCCTCGGTCGAAGTCAAGGAAGAGGACTCCTAGCGGCACCATTTCCCATCCGAACAAAACCATGATGGTGGACAGTCCGATAGTCTCGGCCAACCATGCGCCGGCAGCGACCAACTGAGCCGACCGCCAACGCAGCAGCGGAAGCATAAGCGCCATCACAGACTGTGCCATCAGGTTCCCCAAGGCCATCAGGCGTGCCAGCGTCGGCTCCGCAAGCGCCAGTGAAACGACCCACGGAGGCGTTTCACCGATCACCAAGAACCGCAGCGAAAAGATGTGGCGCAGATTCTCTGAGAGCGCCCAGTCGATTCCGCTGACGCTCATCTTCCAGTAAAAGGCATTGAAAAAGAAGACCGCGAGCATGAATTGCGCTCCCCGCAGCGGCAGGCCATAGGCCAGGCCACGGGCAGGCACATTGTGCCGCTTTCGACTGTCCAGCGACCATGCATCGCCCAGGCGGGCGAACAGGAGTGGAAGGCCTGCGAGGAACGTGGCCGACTCGCCATGGCTCCAAAAATCCCCGAAAGAGAACGAAACGGACACCAAAACAATGGAGGCCCAATACGCCACCCACATCGCCAAGCCGGACAAGAACCCCACGAAGAGAGAGGCGACCGCCACTACAGCGACAGCCAGCAACGTATAGAGAACCGGCTCCGTCAATGCGTCATAGGGGATGAATTTTACTATCCCTACAGGCTGGTACAGTGATTCCGGCTGAGCCGAAGAGAATTTCGGCGTCAACAAGTGGCGACGCAAGACCAGCAGGAGTGATACAGCGAACGCCATACGAGCGACTGCGGCGCTGCGCGCACCTGGCTGCTCGAAATAGAAGCGGAGTGCATTGGACACTCGGGGAATTTACCAATACTCAGAACGCATCGCACACCGACACGACGGGATATATTTATACACTTGCTGTGCCGAGTCGTTAATTCGGCGCATACGGCAAGCCAATTAACGACTCGGCACAGCAGAATCAGGCTGTACAGCACCACGAGCCGCGCGCCCCAGGAGCGCAGGCAGGAAGAAGACTCTCCCCGTTGGGACTTGTCACGGCCGCCGTCTCACCGCCGCAAGGGCCCGGTCCGGACTCCGCAGCGGCATGGCCGCCCTCCGCCGGGCCGAGTCGAGCACCGCCTCCGCGACCTCGACAGTCCTGAGGCCCTGGCCGAGCGTGACGATGTCCGTGACCTTGCCCTCCACGGCGTCACGGAACTGTTCGTGCTCGACGAGCAGCGGTTCCCGTTTCGGGATCGCGAACCGGGTGGTGTCGCCCTCGGCGACTCCACGGAAGGCCCGCAGTGTCTCCCACTCCGTGGTCGCCGCGCCGTTGGCGTGGAAGGTGAGATCGGCGCTGAGAGTATCCGCGACGAAGCAGCCGCGCTCTCCGGTGACGGCGATGAATCGTTCCTTGAGCGGGCTCAGCCAGTTGACGAGATGGCTGACGAGAGTGCCGTCCGTGAGGTCGCCGACGGCCGTCACCATGTCCTCGTGCGGCCTGCCGCTCTTGGAGAGGGTGTGCGCGGACACGGAGTTGTAGTCGTGCCCGGTGACCCAGCTGGTGAGATCGATGTCGTGGGTGGCCAGGTCCTTGACCACGCCGACGTCGGCGATGCGGTGCGGGAAGGGTCCCTGGCGCCGGGTGACGATCTGGAACACCTCGCCCAGTTCACCCGCCTCCAGGCGTGAACGCAGGCTCTGGAGCGCCGGGTTGAACCGCTCGATGTGTCCGACTCCGGCGACCAGACCGGCCCTGTCGAAAGCGTCGACCAGCCGTCGGGCCGCGGCAGCCGAGTGCGCGAGCGGCTTCTCGATCAGAGCACAGACACCGCTCTCGGCGAGCACGAGGCCCACTTCCTCGTGCAGCGCCGTGGGGCAGGCGACCACGGCGTAGTCGACTCCGAGGGCAAGCAGTTCCGGCAACGTTGCGACGACGGGGGCGCCGCGTGCCGCACCCGCCCGGTCGCCTGCCGGATCCATGACGCCGACGAGCTCGACACCGCTGAGCGACATCAGAACGCGCGCGTGGTTGCGCCCCATCGCGCCGAGTCCGATGAGCCCCACACGCAGTGTCCGCGTACTCACCGTGCACCTCCGGCGATGCTCACGGCCTCGGCGACCCGCTCCAGCTCCCGCTGCGTGAGGGTGGGGTGGACCGGCAGCGAGAGCACCTCGGCGGCGGCCCGGTCGGTCTCGGGCAGGGGCGGTCGGCCCGGGTCCAAGTAGGGCGTCAGACGGTGAATCGGCGTCGGGTAGTACACCGCGCTGCCGATGCCCTTACGCTCCAGTTCCTGCTGCGCCGCGTCCCGGCGGCCGTCGGGAATGCGGACCGTGTACTGGTGGTACACGTGCCGGGCGCCGTCCGCCACCTGCGGCACGGCCAGCCCCTGGATGAGGGAGTCGAGCACCTTGGCGTTGGCCCGCCGCCGCTCGTTCCAGGCAGGAAGCTGCTTCAACTGCTCGCGGCCGACGGCCGCCGCGACATCGGTCATCCGCATGTTGGCGCCGACGATCTCGTTCGCGTACCGCTGCTCCATGCCCTGGTTGCGCAGCAGTCGCAGCACCCGGGCCAGCTGGGGGTCGCCTGTGGTGATCATGCCGCCCTCAAGGGAGTGCATGTTCTTCGTCGGATAGAAGCTGAAGCATCCGGCCTGCCCAAACGTTCCGACAGGCCGGCCGTGGAGCGCGGCACCGTGCGCCTGGCAGGCGTCCTCCAGTACGGCGAGCCCATGGCGCTCGGCCAGCCACATCAGCCGGTCCATGGCCGCCGGGTGTCCGTACAGGTGCACAGGCATCAGCGCCGCGGTGCGCGGTCCGATCAGGGAGGCAGCGGCGACCGGATCGAGACAGTAGGTGTGGAGGTCGATGTCCGCGAAGACGGGCTCGGCGCCCACCAGGCGTACGGCGTTGGCCGTGGCGGCGAAGGAGAAGGACGGCACCACGACCTCGTCGCCCGGTCCGATGCCGAGCCCCATCAGGCTCAACTGGAGAGCGGAGGTACCGGAGTTGACAGCGATGCAGGCCCGGCCGTCGACCTGGTCGGAGAACTCCTCCTCGAATGCGGCCACTTCGGGCCCTTGGACTACACGGCCGCTGCGCAGCACCCGTACGGCGGCTTCGATTTCGGCATCGGCGATCACGGGCCGGGCAGCCGGGATCGACTGGATGGACCTGCTCATGGACAGTCTCCGTTTCGGGAACGAGAGCGTCGGCCTGCCTTCAACCTCCGTTTCCCGAGGGGGGTTTCCGGTGCTTGAGCGCTATCCACTCCGGTGGGTTAGGAAGAAACGATTCGCCGGTTACTTCGTCGCATGCATTTGTTCGGGCGGCGATGGTTTTCCTGATCTACGACCCCAGCGATGGCACGCTGAGCGGCGAAACCACGACCCGCCAGTCCGGTGTGCCGGGAGGGCGTTGGCCTGGGTGTGGCGGCGGACCAGCCTGCCGTCGCGGCGAAGCAGGCGGCGTAATCGAATTCCTCCCACTCTCACGACTCACGACTCACGACCGCAACGAAGCAGGAAGAAGTGAATTGACTTCTCGAATCGACCTCGTTGACCTCATGAATTGACTTCGCCTATTGATCTTCCTGATTGAGTGGGCGAATTGAGGGGACGAAGCAATCGCATCGATCCTCCGGCAAGCCGGTTTTCACGAAGCGCTCCGTTCACGAAGCGCTCGGACGAGCCTCGATGCGACCCGGCTGGCCGGGGTACCCGCCTGCGGGTGACACGGCCGGCGCCGAGGTCCCCCCGCCGCTTCCTCTGCCGGCTTCCCCCGTATGCCGCAATCCGGCGTAACTCACCCACCCTATTGGTCGTTTCAGCGTCATATGCCGTTAACGACCTATGGATGCACCTTGCCTCGGTTCAGTGTGATCGTCCCCGTGTATGGGGTGGAGGCTCATCTGCACGCATGCCTCGAATCCGTACTGGACCAGTCGTTCACGGACTTCGAGCTGATCGCCGTCGACGACTGCTCACCCGACGGCAGCGGTGCCATCGTCGACGAGTTCGCGGCCCGCGACTCGCGCGTCACCGCGGTCCATCTGCCGGAGAACGCAGGCCTCGGCCCGGCCCGGAACGTCGGCCTCGACCGCGCCATCGGCGAGTACGTCATCTTCCTGGACAGCGACGACACGCTCACCCCGCACGCGCTGCAGGCGATCTCTGACCGGATCAAGGACACGGACCACCCCGATGTCCTGGTCTACGACTACGTGAGGGCGTACTGGAACGGCAGGACGGCTCGTGACCGTTTCGCGGCCGAGCTCGCCCAACAAGGCCCTGCCGTCTTCCAACTCGCGGACCGGCCCAGCCTGCTGCAGGTGCTCCACGTGGTCTGGAACAAGGCGTACCGTCGCGCATTCCTCCAGCAGAAAGGTTTCACCTTCGCGCCGGGCTACTACGAGGACGTCGCCTGGACCTATCCCGTGCTGCTGACCGCCGAGTCGATCGCGGTGCTCGACCGGGTCTGCGTGCACTACCGGCAGCGCAGGCACGGAGCCATCACCCGCACCTCCAGCTCTCGGCACTTCGAGATCTTCGAGCAGTACGACCGGGTCTTCGCCCACCTCGAGGCGCACCCCGAACTCGCGTACTGGCGCCCCCTCGTCTTCGCACGGATGGTTGACCACTTCAGCACCGTGTTCACGGCGCGCGGCCGGCTCCCGCGCGGCAGCCGCGCCGCGTTCCTGCGCCGGGCCCGCACGCACTGCCGCCGCCACCAGACCCCCGGTGCGCCTCCTGCCACGTGGCGCTCCAAGGCCCGGCACGCGCTGGTACGGGCGGGTGCGCACCGCACCTTCCGCACGTTCTCGGCCCTGAGGGCCCTCCAGAGCCGCGCTCGCCGCCTTGCCGGCGCCCTGCGCCGCGTGCTCAGGGCCAGGGCGCTCCGGCTCCACTACCGCATCCAGCTGCGCCTGCCCCTGCGCGAGAAACACGCCGTGTTCTCCGCGTACTGGGGCCGCGGTTACCGCTGCAACCCCGCGGCCATCGAGGAGAAGGCCCGGGAAATGGTGCCCGGCATCCGCACCGCCTGGATCGCAGATCCCGGACACCACGAGAGCATCCCCGCGGCCACGAAATGCCTCACGCCCGGCTCAGCCGCCTACTGGACCGCCCTCGCCCGCTCCAAGTACCTCGTCAACAACGTCAACTTCGACCGCAGACTGGTCAAGCGCCGCGGCCAGATCTTCCTCCAGACCCAGCACGGCACTCCCCTCAAACACATGGGTCTCGATTTGATGGAGCGGCCTGCCGCAGCACGGGGCATGGACTTCGCACAGCTGATGACCAATGCCGATAAGTGGGATTACCTGCTTTCTTCGAATCCCCATTCATCACGCGTTTGGAGAAACGTTTTTCCAGCCGCTTACACGACGCTCGAATACGGCTACCCCCGCAACGACATCTACCAGCACGCCACCGCCGAGGACGTCGCCCGCCTGCGTCAGTCCTTCGGCATCCCCCGCGACTCCGTCGCGATCCTCTACGCCCCCACCCACCGCGACTACCGCCGCACCCCACGCCACTCCCTCGACCTGGAGCGGATGCTCCGCGCCCTCGGCCCCGGCTTCACGGTGCTGACCCGCGCGCACTACTTCTACGACACACGCTTCGCAGGTGCAGAAACGTCACTGCCGATCGATGGCCATGCAGGAACGTCACAGCTGATCGACGTCTCGAAGTGCCCACACATCGAGTCCCTCTGCTTGGCGAGCGATGTGCTGGTCACCGACTTCTCCTCGCTCATGTTCGACTACGCCAACCTCGACCGCCCCATCGTCATCTACGCCGACGACTGGCAGGCCTACGAGGCAGCCCGCGGCACCTACTTCGACCTCAGGTCCTTCCCACCCGGACCCGTCGCACAGACCGAGGACGAACTCATCGACATCTTCGCCACCGGCACATGGCGCAGCACCCGCTCCACCCAGCACCGCGCCGCCTTCCGCCAACGCTTCTGCCCCTACGACGACGGACGCGCTGCCGAACGCGTCGTACGACATGTCTTCCTCGGCGAAACCGCGGGCCTCCCGTCCTTCGTGCCGCTCCAGGACCGCCGCCCCGCCCCCGCCGCCGTCGCCATCACCGCCGAGTCGTCCGTCTCCGATCTGCCCACCGAACAACCCCAGGCCGCCGCCCGTCGCTCCCCGCTCGTCGAACCGTGAGCGTCAGCCCGAGCCCCCCACTCAGCACGGAAGGATCACGTACCTCCCCATGGCACCGATGCGTACCACTGCTGTCGTCCTCGCCGGAGGCACCGGACAGCGCGTGGGCCTCGCCCTCCCCAAACAGTTCGTCAAGATCGCGGGGAGGAGCGTCCTCGAGCACACTCTCGGGATCTTCGAGGAAGCCCCGGGCGTGGACGAGGTCCTGCTGATGATGACGCCCGGATACGTGGGGCGGGCTGAGGAGATCGTCGCGAAGAAAGGATTCACCAAGATCGTGCGCGTGCTGGAGGGCGGGGCCACACGCAACGAGACCACCGAGCGCGCCATCGGCTTCCTGACGGCCCGGATCCCCGAAGGGGAGGACCAGAAAGTCCTCTTCCACGACGCCGTACGCCCTCTGCTCTCTCAGCGGATCGTCGCCGACTGCATCGCCGCCCTCGACACCCACGACGCCGTCGACGTGGCCATTCCCACCGCGGACACCATCATCGTCACGCGCACGCACGGCGCGGACGGCGAGTACATCACCGACATCCCGGACCGCGGCCGGCTGCGCCGGGGCCAGACACCTCAGGCCTTCAGCCTGTCGACGATCCGCAGGGCGTATGAGATCGCCTCCTCGGACCCGTCCTTCCGCGCGACCGACGACTGCTCCGTGGTCCTCAACTACCTGCCTGATGTGCCGATCCATGTCGTCCGGGGCGAGGCGCACAACATGAAGGTGACCGAGCCGGTCGACATCCACATCGCCGACAAGCTCTTCCAGCTCTCCTCGCACACCGTGCCGCCGCAGGCCGACGAAGACGGCTACCGCCGGCTGCTCGCGGGCAAGTCGCTGGTCGTCTTCGGGGGCTCGTACGGCATCGGCGCCGACATCGCCGCCCTGGCCGAGCGGTACGGGGCCACGGTCTTCGCACACGGGCGCAGCACCACCGGCGTGCATATCGAGAACGCCGAGCAGATCGAGAAGGCGCTCGCCGAGGCGCATGCGGTGGCCGGCCGGATCGACTACGTCGTCAACACGGCCGCCGTCCTGCGCGTCGGCCGTCTCAACGAGTGCTCCGACGCGGCCATCCGCGAGGCCCTCGAGGTCAACTACCTGGCTCCTGTGCAGATCGCAAAGGCGGCACACAGGTACCTCGCCGCCAGCCGGGGCCATCTGCTGCTGTACACCTCCAGCAGCTACACGCGCGGGCGCGCGGAGTACAGCCTGTACTCGTCCTCCAAGGCGGCCATGGTCAACCTCACGCAGGCGCTGGCCGACGAGTGGGCGACCGACGGCATCCGGGTCAACTGCGTGAACCCGGAGCGGACCCGCACCCCGATGCGGGTGCGGGCCTTCGGCGACGAGCCCGCGGACTCCCTGCTGACGTCGGAGGCGGTCGCCCGGACATCGATCGACGTGCTGCTGTCCGGCCGCACCGGCCAGGTCATCGACGTCCGCCTCGAGTCGTCCGTGGGGAGCGCTGCACGGTGATCGCGAAACTGCTCTCCGAGCGCCCCTTCTCCTCGATCGGCTTCCTGCTCGCCTATCCGACGCTGGCCCTGGCAGCCGCACTGGGCGACCCGTGGCTCTTCGGAAGTGCCGCTGCCGTGAGTTACGCCGCCGACTGGCGCATCGGTGAGGCCGGCACCTGGCTCTTCACGGCGATGCGCACGGCCCGTGTCGGCCTGACCCTGCGCTTCGTCGTCCGCCAGCTGCTCCTCGTGGTGCTGCTCGCGCGCGCGGACGCCCCCGTCCTGCTCGCGGCCACCACCTTCGTCCTCTTCTACGTGCTCCAGGCGCCGCAGAGCCTGCTCCTGACGCTCATCAAGCGGGCCCGCAGGCTCCCTGTGGTGACCCGGAACATCGACCTGGGGCCGCTGCGTATCCCGGACACCCCTTCGCCGCTGCTCACGCTCAGGGGATTCGAGAAGATCATGCATGCCGACGTGCCCGCTGTCGCGGGACTCCTCGCGTGGGTCGCGACGGGAAGCACGGCAGCCGGGACGGTGGGCTGTGCCGCCACCGTCACCCTGGTCATCGCCTATGACATGGCGCTGCTGCCGGCCTTCCTGGAGGCCCGGACCACGCCCGACGACAAACGGGTCCTCGCCTTCGCCGACCACTGGCTGCAGGAGAACCGGCCCACGGTGGTCCTCTACTTCAGCGGCATGAAGTCCTCCGCCTACCAGATCAACATGTGGCTCAAGACGCTGGAGGCGCTGGACGCCCGCGCGATGGTTCTCCTGCGTGAGCGCCACATCCTCGCCGATCTGGCCCCCACAACGCTGCCAGTGATGTGCGTGTCGAACGCGAACCACGTGATGAGCCTCGACTTCAGCTCCGCACGCGTGGTGTTCTACGCGTCCAACGTCGGGCCGAACATCCACATGCTCCGCATCCCGACCGCCAGGCACGTCTTCATCGGCCACGGCGACAGCGACAAGCAGGCGTCGGTCAACCCGTACGCCAAGGTCTACGACGAGGTGTGGACGGCAGGCCGGGCCGGGCGCGACCGCTGGGCGGGTGCGGACGTGGGCGTACGGGACGAGGACATCGTCGAGGTGGGCAGGCCGCAACTCGCCCCGGTCCGGCGGGCGGTGGAGGAGGCCCGCACGCCGCTGACCGTTCTGTACGCGCCGACCTGGGAGAGCTGGGAGCCGGAGCCGGGCGTCACCTCGCTCACGGATTCGGGTGAGTTGATCATCAAGGCGCTGCTCGCCGCCCCCGTCGAGGTGCGCATCCTGTACAAGCCGCACCCCTACACGGGTGTACGGGACCCGAGGGCGAAGCAGGCGCACGAGCGCATCGTGGCCCTGCTGCAGGAGGCCAACGCCGCCCGCCCCGCCGCGCCCGCGGACCCCCTGCTCACGGCCGAACGCCTGCGCGTCGAGGCGCAGTGGCGCTCGGCCCAGGCGCCGGGCCGAGCGCGGGCGGACGAGGCCGAGCGCGCTCGTGACTCCCTGCTGACCGCGGAGGACGCCGGCGTCCTGGAAAGTCTTAGGGAGCGCCGGGACGCGCTGTTCTGGGCCTCCCACGCCCCGGAGCAGCACATCGTGATCGATGCGGACGGCCCACATCTGTACTCGTGCTTCAACGAGTGCGACCTGCTCGTCTCCGACATCTCCAGCGTCGTCTCCGATTTCGTCGCGAGCGGAAAGCCGTACGCCATCGTCGACGGCGCCGAGCTGGGCGAGCAGGAATTCCGGCGCCGTTATACGGCGGCCCTGGGGGCATTCGTCCTCACTCCGGACGCGTCGGGGCTGCATGACGTGCTGCTGGTCGCCGCCGGAAAGGAGCCCGACACCATGCGGGAAACCCGCGCGGACGTACAGCACTATCTGCTCGGCCCCGACGAGCCGGATTCGATGACCCGTTTCAACAGGGCGGTCCAACGTCTCACCCACGGAGCGGAATCCGTTCCCGCATGGGCAACCCAGGTCGTGCCCCAGCAACCACCCGTCGAGGAATCGGCGACAGCAACGTCCAGCACAACTCAGAACTCAGGGAGTCGTTGACCAGTCATGCGCCCCATGAAAGCACTCGTACTGGCCGGAGGTTCGGGAACCCGGCTTCGCCCGATCACCCATACCTCCGCCAAGCAGTTGGTGCCGGTAGCGAACAAACCCGTGCTGTTCTACGGGCTCGAATCCCTCGCCGAGGCCGGTATCCGCGATGTCGGCATCGTCGTCGGCGAGACGTCCGGCGAGATTCGCGAGGCGGTCGGTGACGGCTCGCAGTTCGGTATCCGGGTGACCTACATCCACCAGGTACGTCCGCTCGGTCTGGCCCACGCCGTGCTGATCTCCCGGGATTTCCTCGGCGACGACGACTTCGTCATGTACCTCGGTGACAATTTCATCGTGGGCGGCATCACGGAGATCGTCGACGCGTTCCGTGAAGAGCGTCCCGATGCCCACATCATGCTGACCCCCGTCAGTGACCCGTCGGCCTTCGGCGTCGCCGAACTCGATCTCTCCGGGAACGTCATCGCGCTGGAGGAGAAGCCGCAGCATCCCAAGAGCGACCTCGCTCTCGTCGGCGTCTACCTTTTCACACCGCTGGTCCACGAGGCCGTACGCTCCATCGAGCCGTCGGCCCGCGGCGAGATGGAGATCACAGATGCCATTCAGTGGCTGATCGGGAACGGGAAAAACGTCCGCTCGACCACCATCACCGGTTACTGGAAAGACACGGGCAATGTCACGGACATGCTCGAGGTGAACCGCTCGGTGCTGGAAGTCCTCGAGCCGGAACAGGCCGGGGACGTCGACTCCGAAAGTGAGATCATCGGCCGGGTGCGTATCGAGAAAGGCGCCCGGGTGCGGCGCTCCCGCATTGTCGGCCCCGCCGTGGTGGGCGCGGGCGCGACCGTCACGGACTCGTACGTCGGTCCTTTCACATCCATCGCCGCCGATTGCGCCGTCGACGACAGCGAGATCGAGTACTCCATCGTCCTCACCGGAGCCTCCGTGCGCGGCGTCCGCCGTATCGAGGCGTCGCTCATCGGCCGCCAGGTGGACGTGACGCCCGCCCCGCGCGTGCCCGCCGCCCACCGATTCGTACTCGGTGATCACAGCAAGGTTCAGATCTGCTCATGACGACCACAAAGATCCTGGTGACAGGCGGTGCCGGCTTCATCGGCTCGCACTACGTCCGGGCGCTCCTCGGGCCCGGCGGCCCCGGAGACGTGCAGGTCACGGTCCTGGACGCCCTCACCTATGCGGGCAACCCGGCCAACCTGGACCCAGTTCGCGCCCACCCCGGCTTCGGCTTCGTGCACGGGGACATCTGCGACACCGACCTCGTGCGCAAACTCGTCGGCGAGCACGACGAGATCGTGCATTTCGCCGCCGAATCCCATGTCGACCGGTCGATCCTCAGTGGCGGCGAATTCGTCCGTACGAACGTCCTCGGCACCCAGACCCTCCTGGACGCCGCCTTGCACAACGCCCCACGGCGCTTCGTGCACGTTTCGACGGACGAGGTGTACGGATCCCTGGAGTCCGGTTCCTGGACGGAGTATGAGCCGCTCGCGCCGAACTCCCCGTACTCCGCCTCCAAGGCATCCAGCGACCTGCTGGCCCTGGCCTACCACCGCACGCACGGACTCGACGTCCGCGTGACCCGCTGCTCGAACAACTACGGGCACCACCAGTTCCCCGAGAAGGTCATCCCTCTCTTCATCACCAACCTGCTCGACGGGCGGAAGGTCCCGCTCTACGGGGACGGGTTCAACGTCCGCGACTGGCTGCACATCGACGACCACGTCCAGGGCATCGAGCTCGTCCGCACCGGCGGCCGGCCAGGCGAGGTCTACAACATCGGCGGCGGCACCGAACTCTCCAACCGCGAGCTGACCGATCGCCTGCTCGACGCGTGCGGCGCCGACTGGGACATGGTCGAGTACGTCGAGGACCGCAAGGGCCACGACCGCCGCTACTCGGTGGACTGCACCAAGATCCGTACGGAGCTCGGGTACCGGCCGCGGAAGGCCTTCACGGAGGGCCTGGCCGAGACGGTGGCCTGGTACCGCGACAACCGCGCCTGGTGGGAGCCCCTCAAGGCGCGGGCATTTGTCGGGGCTCAGCGATGAAGTGGCTGGTCACGGGCGCCGGCGGCATGCTCGGCCAAGAGGTCGTCGATCTGCTGGCCGCGCGGGGCGCGAAGGTGGACGCCCGCACCCGCCGCGAACTCGACATCACCGACCCCGCTCAGGTCCGGCTCGCGATCAAGGCCTTGGCGCCGGACGTCGTCGTCAACTGCGCTGCCTGGACGGCGGTGGACGACGCCGAGTCCCGGGAGGCGGAGGCCCGTCGCGTCAACGCCGACGGTCCGGAGCTGCTTGCCGAGACGTGCCGTGCGTACGGCGCGCGCCTGCTTCACGTCTCGACGGACTACGTCTTCCCCGGCGACGCGACCGTTCCGTATGCCGAGGATGCCCCGACTGGCCCGCGCACCGCCTACGGCCGCACCAAGCTGGCGGGCGAGGAGGCCGTGCTCAGCGTGCTGCCCGACCGCGCGGCCGTGGTCCGCACCGCCTGGTTGTACGGCGCCCACGGACCGAGCTTCGTCCGCACGATGCTCCGCCTGGAGCGCGAGCGCGACACGGTCGATGTCGTCGACGACCAGGTGGGACAGCCCACATGGGCCCGAGACGTCGCCGAGCGGCTCGTCTCACTGGGCACGCGCCCCGACGCGGTCGGCGTCTTTCATGGAACCAGTTCAGGCGAGGCCACCTGGTACGACCTCGCGCGCGAGGTCTTCCGCCTCGCCGGCGCCGACCCGTCGCGTGTCCGCCCCACGGACAGCACCGCGTACGTCCGCCCGGCACCGCGCCCGGCCTTCAGCGTGCTCGGCCACTGGCGCTGGGCCGAGGCGGGGCTCGAGCCGCTACGCGACTGGCGGGCGGCGCTCAGCGCCGCGATCCCCGGCATCCGCCCCTCGGTCTGATCCCCCTGGGAGGGGGTCGTGGCCCGGGAGACAGCCGTGGACCCCGCCCGGGAGATCAGCCGTGGACCCCAGCACGGGCGGCCGTGGTCCCCAGCCCGCGAAACGGTCGTAGTCCCCCGCCCGGCAGACGGGCAGGGGACCGGGGGACCGGGGGCTCCGGCTCATCCCCGTACGTGGCGCCATGCCTTCCCGAGCGGGCGCCGGACCGGTGCCGGAATGCGAATGCGCTGCCTCAGCGTGACCCGCCCCGGAACATCGCTCAGCCGGTGGTAGAACTCACCGATGTCGAGGGCGAGTTGGCGGCTCGCCGTCCAGTACGGGATGACCGTGCGGGTGGGCGTGCCCACCTGAACCGCCTGTCCGGCGAGCGGCTGGCTCTTCCAGTCGCCGCGGAGCGCCGCACTGCGGCCGAGTCCCAGGAACTGGAAGAACGCGGAGACGTCGTGCACGCCCCGCTCCAGGGGACCGCCTCCGGCGGCGGTGAGCGGATCGATCCGCATGGTTCCGGACACCACGGGCTTCTTCCTGCCGCGACCCGCATCCTCAAGGTGGACCGCGAAGTCCGATTCGGGATACCAGCCGATGTGCTGTCCCCTGTGTGAAAGCCGGATTTCGCCGTAGGCGGCATTCAGGGGGTCGCCGGCCTCCCACTCCTCCGCACCGGGGAGTCCCTCGGTGAGCACCGGATCGAGCAGCAGCCGTCCCCGGCGTTCGACGAGCGTCAGGGGCTTGCCGTCGGCATGGACGAGATGCAGCCGCACCGGCGCGGTGAGTGCCCCTTCATGCCAGCGGGGCCTGCCGAGTTCGGCACGGGGCGCCATCTGCTTGGTGCGGCCGGCCAGGAGGCACAGCGCGTCGAGACGCCCCTGCTCCAGCAAGTGCCCCCTCAGGCGCGCCACCGCGGGAAGGCCGGCAAGGACCGACGGGGGGAACTCCTCAAGGACGAGCTTCCGTACGGCCTCGTAGCGCTCCTCGATCTGCCGGTGGCTGCTCAGTACGTAGGGCTCGGAAACCTGACGGAGGATCTCCACCCGGTACGTGCGGCGCAGCATCTTGTCCTGCACCGGTCCGGGCGGCGTATGGGCCTTGACGGTCTGGACGACCTTCCGCAGATAGCCGAAGTACTCGTCGACGACGAGCCCTCTGCTGCTCGTGTTCTTGCCGTCCTCGCGGCGCATCCAGTAGTAGCAGGGATAGTCGCCCACGACCGATACGCATTTCGCCACCGAATAGGCGTGAGCCATGAAGAGCTGGTCCTCGAGCCGGCACCGCCCCTCCGGGAACCTGATCTCGTTCTCGAGCAGGAACTCCCGCCGGAACATCTTGTGGGGGGTCAGGCTCTCGAAGAGCGTGTGGGTCTCGACGGTGCACCTGTCGATGGTGCGGGCGAAGACGTTGCTGGGCCCCGCCATGGTGCCCGCCGTCTTGCCGAGGACGATGTCGGATCCGTTGCGCTTGCCGAGTGCGTAGAGCCGTTCCAGCGCCTCGAGGCCCAGTTCGTCGTCCTGGTCGACGAACTGCACGTACTCGCCGCGGCTCATCCGGGCGCCGACGTTCCTCGGCTTGCCCGGCCAGCCGGAGTTCTCCTGGTGATGGACGCGCACATGAGGGTGGCGTTCCGCGAGCCGGTCGAGGCGCTCCGCCGAGTCGTCGGTGGAGCCGTCGTCGACGTAGACGACCTCGTACGCGTCCGGGCCGATGCTCTGCCGAAGAAGCGTTTCCGCACACTTCTCGATATAGGGGCCCGCGTTGTAGACGGGTACAACGACGCTGACTTTGAGCATGGGAACCTCGTGGTCGGTGTGTGGTGGAGCCCAGGGCGGAACTCAGCGGGCAGTGAGCCGCTGCGCCCTGCGCATCGCCCGCCGGAGGAGACCGGGCCGCGGCTTACGGGGAGGCGGCACGGGATGCTGGGCGGCGCCTTCGTGCGGGCGACGCAGGGAGAACGCGCCTCCGGGGCCGACGGTCAGGACGAGGGGGAGCCGGGTGCGACGCTCCGGCTCGTCACACAGGCTCAACTCCAGCCGCCAGTCCCCCTCGGCGAGTTCCGGGTCGGAGAGCCCGGCGCGCAGCACCGACCCGGAGCGTCCTTCGGCTGCGGTCACCACCGCGCGGGCCGTCACCGTGCGCTCCGCGCCCGCGTTCCCGGACAGGTGGAGCAGTGCCTCGGTCTCCTCGGCGACCTGCACCGGCAGTTGCGCCACCAGATCCGCGCCGTCCACGCGCACCTCCCGGACGCCGAGGTCCGCGAGGTCGTACGCGAATCGCGAGGTCGCCTGGCCGACGTCCAGCGACAGATTGCCGTGGGGTTCGGTCCAGTACGGCAGGACGAGCCGCGCGGGCTCGCCGAGGAAGGCGGCGCGGCGGCCCGCCCGGGCGGCCTCGCTGCGCACGGCGCCCAGGCGGGTCTCCTTGGTCCAGCCGCAGATATGGATCCGAACGAAGACGTCCCAGATGCCGCGCGTCAGCGGTGCGCCGCCCGCCGCGGACTGCGGGTCGATCGTGGCTGTCGCACGCAGCACCAGCCTGAACCGGTCCGCCTCCTGGCCGTCCATGCGCTGTCTGGTGAACTCGACGGGCTGGTAGAACTCGGCGGCCGTCGAGCGTTCCCGTACCACCAGATCGATCTTCGCCTTGCCGGTACGGGCCGACATGTCGGCGTCCTGCAGCGCCACGACATCCCGGCCCGCCGTCTCGATCGGGATGTCGAGCAGGCCCTCCTCGCCCTTGCGCAGGAACGTCATCGGCTCCTTGCTGACGCGCATCTCGCCGGTGAAAGCGACTCGGAGCGTGCCGCCTTCCCACTCCAGGCCGGTCAGCTCGGCGCCCGGCCTGATGTCCTTCTCCCACCGGGCGAGCGCCTCGATGTCCGGGTAGCGGTCGGCCTTGATCAGCGCGCCGACGACCTGCTGCGTGGGCAGCATCCCGGTCATGACGCCGGGCCCGAAGCGCTCCACGGCCACCTTGTGGATCTCGCGGAACATCTCGTGCCGGTAGTCCTCCGGCCAGCCGAGCAGCCGGCCGCCGCGCATCCGCTCGATCATCTCGTTGCGGAACCAGCGGCGGTACAGCTTGTCCCGCAGTGGTCCGGGCTCGGTGTACTTCTCGACGACGTCGAGGGCCTCCCGCAGGTTGCGGAAGTAGCCCACCGGGTCGATGCGCTGGAAGCCGGCGTTGGAGGCGTCCTCGCGCTTGACGTGGTAGTAGCAGACGTAGTCGCTGAGGACGGCGACGCTGCCCGCGGTGAGATACGCCTCGGTGACGAAGACATGGTCCTCGAGCCGCCGCCGCCCCTCCGGGAAACGCAGCCCGCGCTCGTCCAGGAACGACCGGCGGAACATCTTGTGCGGGGTGAGGCTGTCGATCAGCGGCGCGTTCATGACGTCGGCCCGCGGCCGGTTCACGCGGAACAGCTCCAGCGGTACGGGTCGGCCCTTGCCCGCCATCTTGCCGATGACGACGTCCGCTTCGTGCTCGACGCCGTACGCGTACATCCGCTCGAGCGCCTCGTCCCCCAGCCAGTCGTCGTTGTCGACGAACATGACGAACTCGCCGCGCGCCGCCTCGATGCCCACGTTTCGGGGCTTGCCCGACCACCCGGAGTTCTCCTGGTGGACGACGCGCATGTGCGGGTGCTGGGCGGCGAGTTCGTCGAGGCGGGCCGGGGTCTCGTCCGTGGAGCCGTCGTCCACGAAGACCGCTTCGTACTCGTCGTCAGGGAGGCTCTGACGCAGCAGCGAGGCGATGCACTCCTCGATGTACGGGCCGGGGTTGTAGACGGGGACGACGACGCTGACCTTGACCGTCATGTCTCACCCTCCGAGCAGTGCGGGACTGTGGCTGGCGTACATCGCCAGGCAGTCCTCGTAGCGCGGCAGCAGCCCGGCCCGCTCGGCCTCGGCGAGGGTGGGCGCCTCGGCGTCCTTCGCGGAGAGGAGGGGTTCGAACACCTCGGGCCAGGCGATGCCGAGCTGTTCGTCGAGCGGGTGGATGCCGTGCTCGCGGTTCGGCGTGTACGGGGTCGAGCAGAGGTACACCACCGTCGCCTCGTCGCTCAGTGCCATGAAGGCGTGGCCGAGACCCTCGGCGAGGAACACGCTGCGGTGGTCCACGTCGTCGAGGCGCACGGCCTCCCACTGTTTGTACGTGGGTGAGCCGACGCGGATGTCGACGATCACGTCGAGCACCGCGCCGCGCACGCACTTGACGTACTTCGCCTGGCTGGGCGGGACGTCGGCGTAGTGGATGCCGCGCAGCACGCCCCTGCGCGAGACCGAGCAGTTGGCCTGGGCGAGGCTCAGGGACCGTCCCGCGCCCTCATGGAACGGGCCTTCCTTGAACCACTCGTGGAAGGCGCCGCGCTCGTCCGGGAACACCCGGGGCTCCCACGCCCACGCACCCTCGATCGTCAGTGGACGCATCTGAGCAGACCTCTCATTTCGCCATATTGACCAATACCTACAACTGGGAAGCCGTACGAGAGGTTGCGGGGCGGCGGGTGCCCGAGCGGAACGTTTCTCCTCAGCTCTGCTGCCCCGCCATGACCGTAATGAGGCCCAGTACGACCATGACGGATCCCGTCCAGGTCCACAGCGACGTCCGCTCGTGCAACACGGTGGCGCTCACCAGCACGATCAGCAGATACCCCAGGGCGTTGAACGGGTAGGCGATGGACAGCGGCACCCGGGCCAGGGTCGACATCCAGGCCACCGCCGAGACGGCGAACACCGTCAGGCCGAGCACCACCCATGGGCTGGTTGCGGCGTGCACGGCGATGGATCCGCCCCTGCGCTCGACCTGGGCCGCGGCCGCGCGCATGCCGTGTTTGAGGAGGATCTGGCCGGCCGCCGACGAGAAGACGGCGAAGAGCAGCAGTGCCAGGCTCGGGAGGCTCAACGGCTTTCTCCTCGTGGTTGGTTCGGTACCGCCCGCCCCTGTCCCGGCCACGATCTCGGTCCGGGTCCGGGCCTCGGGGACGGAGAGCGGTCCGGACGCTGCCTCAGACGCCTGCCTGCTGGGTCGCGTCGGCCGGGGTGAACTGACGGTTGAGGAGGTCTTGGACATCGATGTGCTCCCCCGCGATGATCGTTTGGGCCGCATGCGGAGTGAGCGATGCGACGTACTGATAGCCGAAGACGGTCGGCCGGACGCGGGTCAGCAGCCTGGACACCGCGCCGAGTGTCCGCGAGAGGGGCCCTCCGCCGAGAACGGACCAGAAGGGTGCGCCTGTCGCGGCGACGTCGAGGACGTCGTATCCCGCCGCCCTGACCGTCCGGCGCAGGCTGCCGCGGGTGAAGAAGCGCAGATGCGTTTCATCAAGGATGCCGCGGCGGTCGTAGTCGAAGACTCCGAGCGCGACGCGCAACCTGGAGTACCAGTGCCCGAAGTTGGGCACGGACACCAGCACCTGTCCGCCCGGCCGCAGCACCTCCCTGAGCTGGGAGAGCACCCGCTCGGGCCGGGAGAGGTGCTCGATGACGTCACCGGCGACGACGTAGTCGTAGCCCACGCCGACCTCGTCCGGCAGTCCCTCTTCCAGGTCCGCCAGGACGAATCGCGAGCACCGTTCGCGTACACCCGGAACCTCGATGTAGTCGACGCCCGTCACCACGTGCCCGAGCGCTTCGAGACGCTCCGCGAACAGCCCACCTGAGCAGCCCAGGTCGAGGACCCGGCCCGGTGGCAGCTCGCGCATCTTCTCGAGGATGACCGAGTGCGAGGAGCCGTCGCCCTCCTTGAAGGCGTACTCGGCGGGCTTCGGAATCCACGGACAGGTGCCGAAACCTTTCAGCGCGAGCCGGTACTCGAGGACGTCCTTCATGACGTCCTTGGCGTAGCGCATTCCGTTGACGTAACAGATCTCGTCGCCGTAGTAGGTGGGGATGGGGATCTCCTTGATCCGCATCCCCGCATGGAGCAGCTGGACGATGATCTGGGTGTCGAAGTCGAAGTCGTCGGTGTTCCGGTCCACGGGCAGCCTGCGCAGCGCGTCGATGCTGTAGGCGCGGTAACCGGAGTGGAATTCTGTGAGATCCGACCCGAGCAGCCGGTTCTCGCAGCGGGTGAGGATGCGGTTGCCGAGCCACTTGTACATCGGCATGCCGCCCTTGAGGGCGCCTTTGGAGTCCATCATCCGCGACCCGAACACGGCCTCGCACTCACCGCGTTCAATGGGCGCCACCATTTCGGGAAGCAGTTCGGGGGCGTACTGCCCGTCGCCGTGCAGCAGCACCACGATGTCCAGGCCCCGCTCCATGGCCAGTGCGTATCCGGCCTTCTGGTTTCCGCCGTATCCGAGGTTCTTGGTGTGCCGCATGACGACACTCCTGGGTCTGCCCTCGAGTTGGGACCAGCGGCAGCCGGCGGTGAAGGTCTGGTCCTGGCTGGCGTCGTCGAGAATGAGGATCTCGGCGATGCGCGACCTGAAGTCGGCGGGGATGCGGTCGAGGGTCTTCTCCAGGGTCGACTCGGCGTTGTACGCGACGACCAGGATGCCGATCCTGGGAGTCGGAGTTTGCGTCACGGGTACTTCCCCATTTTCGCTTGGAAATGCGCTTACTTGGCTGAGTTGTCGGCGAGTTCGGAGGCTCTCTCGGAACGGGGGGCGCCGATCTTCGTCAGTGCGTGGAGGTGGTTCCCTGCTGTGGCGCCCGGCCGGATGAGGAGCCTGTACATGCCGCTGGCGATGCCAGCCGCAAGGACGGCCCAGCCGAACGCGGCGACCAGCAGGGCCGCCTCGCTCCACCGCGTGGCGAACCGTCCCGTGTACACGAGGTAGGCGACGACTCCGAGCACCGCGTTGTACGCAGCTCCTTCCCACAGGCCGATTGCGCACATGGCTGCCGCGGGCCAGGCCAGGTACTGGATGGAGGAGCCCGTGGAGAGCAGCAGAAGGAGCGCCAGGGTCAGCCCCACGACCACGGGAGCCTCCGTCGGCCGCCGCCAGGCGAGCAAGACCCCGACCGCCACGCAGAGCAGCACGAAAAGCAGGTGTCCCGGGCCCCGGGCGAAGGCAATGGCTCCCGGCATGTCCAGCCAGTCGGCGAACCTGACGAGGCCCCAGAGATGCCAGCGACCGCCGCTGTAGTCGATGACGTTCTCCTTGAGCGCTCCGGGAACCGTCAGCACGGAAGGTCCCCAGATCAGCGCCATCAGCCCGGTGAACGCCGCGCAGAAACGCACGAACACCGGCCGTCCGGCGCGCGCGGCCACGACGAGCAGCACGGGGATGGTCACGACCGGAACGAATTTGATGCTCACGGCGAGCGCAGCGGTCAGCCCCGCCGCCACGGGCCACTTGCGGTCCGCCAGGAGGTGGGCCGCAGCGAGCGCGAGCATCACCGCAACCGGGTCGTTGTTGCCGTGATGGCCCGAGATCGCGATCAGAAGCGGGCTCAGCGCCACGACGCACGCACAGGCCATCGCGGTGCGCACCCGGGCGCGTCGCCGGACGATTTCGAAGACGAGCACGGCGGCGATCGCGTCACCGAGGGTCGCCGGCAGGCGAATGAGCGCGGAGAAAGGGATGCCCAGCCCATCGAGCTTGTCCATGCCGAGCAACATCCATCCGGTCAGCGGCGGATGGTTGTACAGCGGGAGTCCGGGCAACGGCTGCTCGTAGATGCGAACGGGACCGAATTCATCGATGGCTTTGGCGAATCCGTGGAAGATTCGGACGTCCGCCGTCCCTCGCGACGTAGTAACGAAGAACAGCCTGAGGAGCAGGCCCGTCACCACCGCCCCGGCGACGACCAATCGCGCTTTCCGTAGGTCGGTAGAGTCCGGTGCCGCTCGCATACTCATGCCCATGGACGAGGAACGTAGCACCGCACATGGCGATGGATACGCCCCCACGCTTCAGTGATGAACATACTTAAGCGATACGTTTCTTCAGTCGCCAGCGGATTCCTCGTGTCCCGGTAGGCAAATCACTTTCCGTATTCACCCGGAAGGCCCATGGGCCCCGTAATCCCGAGGCCTCGTCCTCGTTCACGGTCCGAGTCCCCGGTTTCCCGTGTCTGTTCGCTTCACCCGATCGAGCGCCGGACTGGCGGGGAGCCATCCATGGGCCAGCCGTCCGGCCGGATCACGAAGCGAGTTGATCACCATGACGACCCAGACCGCACCAGGAACAGCGCGCAATCTCAACGAAGTACCAGGCTGGTTCCGTGCCATCGACCAGGACCTCTTCCGCGTCCTGCTCGATGCCACCGCGACCGAGCCGGGCGACCTCCTGGAGATGGGGTGCTACCTCGGCAAGAGCGCCATCCTGCTGGGAGAGCATCTGCGCGCTGAAGAAACGTTCACGGTGTGCGACCTGTTCGGCGTCGAGTCGCACGGGCTGTACAGCCGCCGGGACACTCTGGCCTTCTACCGCCAGACCCTGACGCGTGAGGCCTTCGAGGCCAACTACCTTGCGTTTCACGAGAATCTGCCGGTCATCGTGCACGGCAGGACCACCGCGCTCGCATCACGGATCGAGCGGGACAGCTGCCGTTTCGTGCACATCGACGCCTCACGCACGTACGAGGACATGAGCGGCGACATCGACATCGCCCGGAGCGCCCTGCGCAAGCACGGCGTCGTCGCGATCGACGACTACCGCACCGAGCACGTGCCGGGGGTGGCCGCCGCCGCCTGGGAGGCCGTGTTCACCAAGGGTCTGAGGCCGGTGTGCCTGTCGGCGGCCAAGCTGTACGCGACATGGGGCGACCCCGAGCCGTTCCAGCGGGCGGTGCGCAGCTGGGCCGCGGACCGCGTGGACCGCGTCGTCGCGGACGAGAAGATCGATGGCGATCCGGTGATCCGCGTGATCAACGCGATCCCCGGTCCGCGTGGCGCGCGCCGTCTCGCGCTCGAGCTGCTGCCGCCGGTGGTGTCCCGGGCACTGGTCAGGCCCAAGACGGGGCGCTGAGGCGTCGAGCAGGCACCGGTTGCAGTGGTGACCACGGCAACGGCCGAACGGCGGACGGCTCTCGGCTCGCGGTACCACCGCCCCGCGCCGCGGCAGCGGCCGCATGCGGCCGCCGGGCCCAGGTGAGAGTGGGCAGCGCGGCACATCCGGCCCGGCGGCGTCGTCCTGACCGACGGCTACCGGCCGAAGCGGTCGCTCGCCGCCTGCGGGCCCAACCTCGTGGCCCCCGCCTGGCCAGATCCCCGCCCTCGACGAACGGGAGCGGGGCCGCCGAGTGCAGGCAGTCCGCGCCTACCTCGCCCCGCCGTCGACCCGCGCGGAGCGCACCGCGATCGTGCTGCCAGTACCACGTGCGGTGGCTCCTGCTCGCCGAGGGCCAACAGGTGCCGGAGGAGGCGGTGGTGGTGGCGCGGAACGGGCGGACCGGGGAGGTCCTGGCGCAGGTCGACGGGAGTGTGTCGAGGGCGGGGTCCAGCTCGAGGTGAGGAAGCCCGGCGGGCTGAAGCCCGGCGGGCTGACTACTCGACTTGCTCGACCTATTCGGCCTACTCGACGACGAGCTCGACCGGGATGTTGCCGCGGGTCGCCTTGGAGTAGGGGCAGACCTCGTGGGCCTGCTTGACGAGCAGTTCGCCCGTCTCGCCGGCGAGGGAGTCGGGGAGCTCGACGCGCAGGGTGACGGCGAGCGCGAAGCTCGTGGCGTCCTTGCCGATGCCGACCTCGGCGGTCACCGACACATCGCTCGTGTCGACCTTCGCCTGGCGGCCGACCAGGCCGAGGGCGCTGGCGAAGCACGCGGCGTAGCCCGCGGCGAAGAGCTGCTCCGGGTTGGTGCCCTGGCCGTTGCCGCCGAGGGCCGGCGGCATGGCCAGCGGCAGGTCCAGCTGGCCGTCGGAGCTGACGGCACGGCCCTCTCGGCCGTTGGCGGTGGCGACGGCGGTGTACAGCGCGTCCATCAGAACCATCCCTCTGTGTGTCCGGGTGCGGTGTCCGGGCGGCTCGGTCGGCCGCCTTGCAGGCACTACTAGAGCACACAATTTAGTTGTGCACAACTAAATGGCTTGCCTTGGACTATCCTGGGGGCATGACCAAGACGCCGCTTTCCGCTTCCGAGGGGGTCGTGCGGGACGTGCCCGACAAGGCCGAGGCACTGCCTGATCTGTCCGACCCGTCCGCCGTGTCCGCCGTGGCCGCCGAGGAGTTCCTCCGCCTCGACCGGCAGATCTGCTTCTCCCTGAACGCCGCCTCGCGAGCCTTCAACAGCGTCTACCGCGTCGTGCTCAAGGAACTGGGGCTCACCTATCCGCAGTACCTGGTGATGCTGGTGCTGTGGGAGCACGGCGAGCTGCCCGTGAAACGGCTGGGCGAGTATCTGCGGCTCGACTCGGGGACGCTGTCCCCGCTGCTGAAGCGACTCGAGGCCGCCGGTCTCGTACGGCGTGAGCGCAGCGCCGAGGACGAGCGGTCCGTCCGCGTGAATCTCACCGGCGCGGGCGCCGACCTGCGCGAGCAGGCCCTGGCGGTGCCGCGCCGGATCACGGCGGCCACCGGTTTCGACCTCAGGGAGATCAGCGACCTCCGTGCCCGCCTGGACCGCCTCACCCTGGCTCTGGACGCGGCGGCGCTGGAGGGGGTCCCGGGCTGTGACGAATTCGGTGGCCCGCCATGACGACAGGTGCTGCTACGGCACGGAAAGCTGCGGCTGCGCCCGGCTTTGTGGGCCCATGGGCGGCGACGGCGGCTCCGGGTACTCCGGGTAGTCCGTGCCCACCGAGGTATCCGCCGAGGCGCTTGCCGATGCCGCCTGCTGCCTGACGTACAGCCGCAGCACACCCCCGGGCCGTTCGAACTCCGCTTGCGGCATGAACTCCTGCTGGAGAGCGATGAGTTTCGCCCGTTCCGTGGGATCCCGCGGGGACCATTCGGGCCGCAGTGCGTTGGGCTCGGCCAGCACCCACAGCCGGTTCAGAAAAGCCAGCCGGTGCCACAGCTGCTCCGGCCCCTCCTCCACCCCGTAGAGGGTGCCTGAGTCGGGTCCGCTCGTCTGCAGGGCGACGTCGTACACGCCTCGGAAGCTCTTCGGGTACGTCTGGGCGGTGCGCCGCCCTGCCGACGGCAGGAACAGAATCGCGTCGCCGGGCTTCACCAACCGGGCCGCGACTGCCGCCACGGCCGCCGGGTCGTCCGGCCGGTGTCCGGCCGTCCGGTCCTGCCGGTGCACCGGCAGTTGCCAGCAGAAGGCGACGGCCACGGCGAGAACACCGGCGAGGGCTCCGGCGTAGGGGCGCGCCCCGATCCGGGTGGCCGCTTTGCCTCGGGTGGCCGTTGCGCCTGGGGTGGTCGCTGCGCCTCCGGTGGTGAGTGCCCCTCGTGAAGTCGCTGTGCCTGGGTTGGTCGCTGTGCCTCGGTTGGTCGCTGCGCCTCGGGTGGTCGCTGCGCCTCGGGTGGTCCTGTGGCTCTTTCTCGTGGTCGCACCGCGATTGGCGGCCCCGCCGTGGACACGCACGCGTGCACCCACCGAAAGGCCCACATACGAAACGATCCGCTCCGCACCAGCGGCGGCAAGCAGGGGTGCGCCCGCCAGCGCGAACAGAACGTAGCGCGCGGTGTACAGCGGCCAGTGCTGAGAGACGGCGAACAGGGCGGCGGGCGGCAGCAGGACGAGCGGCAAGGCCACCGCGTTCAGTGACAGTTCGCCCCAACTGGCCGACGACGTACGCGCGGCCGTCCCGCCTGTGCGAGCCGACGGTACGCGCGAGGGCGCCGCGATGCGCGAGGGTGCCGCGACCTCACGAGTCGGCGGTACCGGCGCGGCTGCCCCTTCCCGGGCGGTCGGCGGCACCGACGAGGCCGAGCCGGGCCTGCGGGTCGACGACACACGCGAGACCGCGCCGCCCCTCCGGGTCGGCGCCACGTCCGTGGCCGCCCGGCTTCCGCGAGCCCGCGGCAGCGGGGCGCGCAGGGCCACTGCGGCAAGTACGAGGTAGACGGCCAGGACGAGTTGGCTGGGGCCCGCGAAGGAGCGCAGCAGGTATTCCGCGTCGTCCCCGTCGGGCGCTTTCAGCCATGCGACCTGACCGGACTGACCCTGTGAGGCCAGCACCAGCGGCAGCAGTACCAGTACGGCGGCCACCGCGGCACATGCCCAGCCGCACCACACGCGCCGCGGCACCCGGGAGACGAGCAGCGTCACCGCGTGCGCGAGGAGCAGCAGGATCGAGAGTTCGTGCATCAGGGCGGTGACCGCGACGACCGCGCCATAGGCGAACCACCAGCGCACGCGCGCGTGGGCCGCGCCGCCCACCGCGTGCACCGCATGCACCGCATGCACCGCATGCACCAGGAGCAGCGTCGCCAGGGCGGCTCCTGCGGCGACCATGGTGTAGGAGCGGCCTTCCTGCGCGTAATAGCCGGCCATCGGCGTGGCCGCGTAGAGCAGCCCCGCCCACAAGCCGACACGCGGGCGTGCCAGACGTAGACGGGCGCCGATGGCGGCGACGAGGCCTGCCGTGAGGGCGGCCGCGCACACGGAAGGGAGCCGCAGGGCGAACTCGCCTGGGTGGCCGCCCAGGACGAAGTGCATGAGGGCGTAGTACAGGCCGTGTACCGCGTCCGAGGTGTGCAGCAGACGCCAGATCTCCGGCAGTGAGCGCTGGGCGACCTCGTAGGTGACCGCTTCGTCGCGCCACATCGTGCCGCGCTCGAGTCCCCACAGGCCTACGCCGAACATGGCGAGAGCCGGGAGCAGTACGACGGCGAGCCGCCGGACAGCCGCGCCGCTCAGGAGGGCGGCGCGGCTCAGGACGGCATTGCCGCTTGTGGCGTCGGCCCGCGCGCGGGTGACTCGGGCGGCGATACCGCGCCGGGAGTCGACCGCCCCTGCGGTGACTCGTGGGGCGGTGATGCGTGGGTTGGTACCCCGTGGGGCGGTACCACGTGGTTCGGTGGCACGTGGGGTGGTGACTTTGTCCGGAGACCGGTCCTTGTCCGGAGACCGGTCCTTGTCCGGAGACCGATCCTGGGACTGTCGGCCCCGCGAACGTCCGCCCAAGGACCGCTGACGTTCAGACCGCGCACCCAGCGGCCACCACCCGCCCATTGACCACCGGCCCCGAGACCGCTCGGCCACAGGCCGCCCGCCCGGCGGCTGCGTATCCGAGGGCTGAGCAACCGGCGGCTGCCCGCCTGGTGGCTCCCCGCCCGCTTGCTCCCCGCCCGCTGGCTCCCCGCTCGTGAGCCGCTCATCCGGGCACCCCTTCGGCCTCGCGGACGGCAAGCGGAACCTCCGCCGCTCCAGCCGCGCGGGGAGCGGGGCCGGAAAGGGCCGCGCGTCGAGGAGCTCCTTGCGAGATGTAGTCGCTTGTGCAGACATGAATCCGATTTTGTGGTATTAGCTCACCTTTTCTCGGTATTGACGGCCTATCGGGCGGTAGGCAGGTGAACGTCTTACTCTTCCCGCGATGACGCGCCCGCTGCCCCGGTCCCGGACCCGCCCCATGCCTCAGGCCCGTACCTCCTCGCCGCCCGAGCCGAGCCCGGCGCGCCTCAGGCGCCCGCCCCCGGTCGTCTGCCTGGCAGTCGCCTGGCTAGCGACACGCGCGCTCATGCTGTGGCTTCTCGTGCACGACGAATGGGGCCCGTTGGGCGGAGGCGGTGTTTCGCGCGAGGTCCACAAGCACTATTTCCGCTGGTACGTCACCCTGACGCACGGCGGCTTCCCGGTGGACGACCCGATGTGGCAGTACCCACCTGGCGCCGGGCCCGTGCTGCTTTCCCCCGCGCTGCTGTCACCCTCGTGGCTGTCACCGGCGCTGCCGTCCCTCACCTTTTTCGAGGCCTTCGTCGCGCTCACGCTCGCCGTCGACGCGCTGGTGGCGATCGCGCTCGTGCGCCTCGGGAAGCGGCCCGGGCGCAGCCTGCACGGCGCCGTCTTCTGGATTGCCGGCCTCCCGCTGCTCCTGCACATCCCGCTCGTCCGGTACGACGTGCAAGCCACCGCCCTCGGCGTGTTCGCGCTGCTGGCCCTCTCACGCTCCACGCGCGCGTGCGGCGCGTTCGCTGCCGCGGGGGCGCTCGTGAAGGTCTGGCCCGCGCTGACGCTGCTGGGTACGCCGCGCGGGCGTACCACCAAAGAGGCCTGGACCGCGGCGGCGGTCTCGGCGGGTGCCCTGCTGCTGGTCCTGGCCCTCGCCTTCCAGCACCCGCTCTCCTTCCTGCGCCAACAGGGCAAGCGCGGTGTGCAGATCGAGTCGCTGGGCGGCACGGCGCTCGCGCTCGCTCGGCGGGCCGGATGGCCCGGCAAGGTGCGATACCAGTTCGGAGCGATGGAGTTCACCGGCCCGTACGTGTCCACGGTGGCCGCCCTGTCGCTGCTGCTCACCGTGGCCGCCTTCTGCCTGCTCCTGCTGTGGCGGCTGTGCGCCCGCCGGTGGACCGAGGCCACCCCGTACGACGCCGCGCTCTGCGCCGTCCTGCTCTTCACCGTCACAAGCCGGGTGATCAGCCCGCAGTACATGATCTGGCTCCTCGGCCTCGCCGCGGTCTGCCTCACCTCACGGCACACCACACAACGCCCCGTGGCGGCGCTGCTCGCGGCCGCGGCCGGCGTGAGCGCGCTGGCCTATCCCGTGCTGTACACGCAGATCACAGGCGGCACCTGGACGGGCTGCCTGGTGATGCTCGTACGCAACGGGCTGCTGATCGCCGCGGCGGTGCTGTCCTTCCGGCGGCTGTGGCGGGCCAGTCGCCCCCCACATCGGACAGCCGGCCCTCATGCCGGACAAATGCTCTGAAGACCTAAGATTTCATCTTATGGAACTGGCGCCCTCTCATCCGCCACAGGTATGCGTCGTCGTGATCGGCTACAACGACGCGGCCCACGTGACGGACGCGGTGCGCTCGGCGCTCGGCCAAGGCCCCGCCGTCGGCGAGGTGATCGCCGTCGACGACTGTTCGGCGGACGGCAGCGGTGACATCCTGCAGCGGCTCGCCGCCGAGGACCCGCGCCTGAAGGTGATCCGCCGCACCGCCAACAGCGGCGGCTGCGGCACGCCCCGCAACGACGGCATCGACGCCTGCGCGTCCCCGTACGTGATGTTCCTCGACAGCGACGACGTACTGCCGCCGGGTGCGGCGACCGCCCTGCTGAACGCCGCCGTCGCACACGGCGCCGACATCGCGTCCGGCCTGTGCGTACGCCGCGAACTGCCGCCCGGCGACGCCAAGCAGCACCGCGAAGGGCGCGCGGGCCGCGCCGAGCACCCCTGCCGCGAGACGCCCTGGCTGCCCGAGCTCCACGAGCGACCCACCGTCGTAGCCCGTCCGGAGAGGCGCCCTGCCCTCGTCCGCGACGCGCTCTGCGTCGGCAAGCTGTACCGCGCCGCCTTCCTGCGCGAGCACACGATCCGCTTCCCCGATGGCCGCTTCCCGTACGAGGACGTCGTCTTCAGCGCACGCGTGCTCGCTGCCGCGCCACGCATCGCACTGATCCGGGACGCGGTCTACGTATGGCACGTCCGCCGGACCGCCGAACAGCTGTCGATCTCCCTCGACCGCTCGGGTATCGACAACTGGCGCGCCCGGACGGCGGCCCACCGTCAGGCGGTCGAGATCCTGCTGGCCGCCGGCGAGAAGAAGCTGGCGCGGGCGGCCCGCGCCTACTCCCTCGACCACCCGCTGCGGATGTACGCGCGCGAACTGGAGCTGCGCGGCCCCGGCTACCGCCGCGCCTGGTGGGCCCTCACGCGCGCGTACCTGGAGTCCTTCGACGCGGCCGACTTCGAACGGGCCCCAGCCCCCGGCCGCGTCGTCGCCCGCGTCGTCCTCGCCTCCGAGGAGCCGCGCGACCTGCCCCGTCTGAAAGAGCTGGCGTCCCGCCCGGCGCGGCTGCTGCCCCCCTACGCACGGGCCGCCGACGGCACTCCGGTGTGGTCACACGACCTGCCCCAGGTGAGCCTGGACCATCTGCTGCTCCGGCCGATGCACGTACTCCCGGTGGCGGTCGACGCGGAACTGCGGCCACGCGCGCGTGCCACACGACTGCGGCTCCGCCTGCACGAGCTGTACGGGCGGGTGGGGGACGCGGGGCCCGAGTCCGTCGACGTCGAGTTCGTGGACCGGCAGCGGGGCAGTCCCGGCTTGCGCAGGACGGCCGCCTTCGCCCGGGACCCCGACGACGAGGACGCCTGGTCCGCCGACGTGCTCGTGAACCTGGCGGCGCTGGCCTCCGGCGTCTGGGACCTGCGTCTCCGGCTGCGTTTCCACGATGGCACGCGGCGCGAGACGACCGCCCACGCGGCCGCGGGCCCCGGCCTGCTGCGGCGCTCGGTCCTCCTCAGTCGCCGCCAAGGCGTCCTGCTCGTGCAGCCGTACGCCACCCATTCCGGGTCCCTCGCGGTGCGGCTGGCACCGGGGATGCATGGGGTGGCGGATGTCGCGCGGCGCAGGGCGGCGAGGCTGTTCCAGTGATCGGCCCGGTGGCCGACCGGGCGGCCTGGTTCACTAATACGTACGCACGAACGACACGACGGGACAGGTGACCATCGACCATGACCTGGCTGATCACCGGCGGCGCCGGCTACATCGGGGCGCACGTCGTCCGCGCCATGACCGAGGCCGGCGAGTCGGCCGTGGTCTACGACGACCTGTCCACCGGAATCGCCGAGCGCGTCCCCGACGGCGTACCCCTCGTCATCGGCTCGACCCTGGACCGCGACCTCCTGGACCGGACACTCACCGAGCACGGCATCACCGGCGTCGTGCACCTGGCGGCGAAGAAGCAGGTGGGCGAGTCGGTGGACGAGCCGCTGCGCTACTACCACGAGAACGTGGAGGGCCTGCGGGTCCTGCTGGAGGCCGTGGTGGCCGCGTCCGTCCCGTCGTTCGTGTTCTCCTCGTCCGCCGCGGTGTACGGGATGCCGGACGTGGACCTGGTGACCGAGGAGACACCGTGCCTCCCGATGAGCCCGTACGGCGAGACGAAGCTGGTGGGCGAGTGGCTGGTGCGTGCGGCGGGCCGCGCCCACGGACTGGCGACGGCGTCGTTGCGCTACTTCAACGTGGCGGGCGCCGCGGCACCAGAACTGGCCGACGTGGGCGTCTTCAACCTCGTCCCGATGGTCTTCGAGAAGCTGACGGAAGGCGCAGCGCCACGCATCTTCGGTGCGGACTACGCGACGCCGGACGGCACATGCGTACGCGACTACATCCACGTGGTGGACCTGGCCGAGGCCCATGTGGCCACGGCACGCCGCCTGGCCGCCGCCCCCGGGACGGATCTGACCCTCAACATCGGCCGGGGCGAGGGTGTTTCGGTCCGCGAGATGATCGACCGGATCAACGAGGTGACGGGATACGGGACCCCGCCGACCGTGACGGCGCGCCGCCCCGGCGACCCGGCCCGGGTCGTCGCCTCCGCCGACCGCATCGCAGCGGAACTGGGCTGGAAGGCGAAGCACGACGTACAGGACATGATCACGTCGGCATGGGAGGGATGGGTACGGCTGCACCCGGAGGCGGGCCGCGGCTAGGCCCCGTCCGCCCAGAACTCAGCGGGAACACCCTGACCCCCGCTCCCCGTGGGCTTACAGCGCGCGCAACGCCGCCGCCGTGGCCCCCGTCAAACTCGCCAGATAGCCCTTGGACAGGTCGCCCCTGACGACCACGGCCCGCCAGTACAACGGGCCGGAGATCAGGTCGAGGGCGAGGTCCTCGTCGACGTCCTCACGTAGTTCGCCGCGGGCGGCCGCCGAGCGGAGGATGCCGCTCGCCACTCCGTGCTGCCCCTCGCGGAGCGCCTTCTGCATGGCCTGCGCGATGTCGGGATTGCGCGCCGCCTCGGCCTGGAGATCCGGGATGATCTGCGAGGCCACGGGGTGGCGCAGGGCGCGCGACGTCACCTCGTACAGCAGGCGCAGGTCGCCCTCGAGCGACCCCGTGTCCGGCATCGGCAGACCCTGCACCGCCACCGCCGAGACCAGGTCCAGTACGAGGTGCAGTTTGGAGCGCCAGCGCCGGTAGACGGCGGTCTTGCCGACGCCCGCGCGGCGCGCGATGCCCTCGATGGACATACGGGCGTAGCCCACCGCTGCCAGCTCCTCGAAGACGGCGGCTCGGATGGCCTCCGTCACATCCTCGCGGAGCACGGCAGCCCCGGCTGGGGCTCTGCGGCGCTGCTGGGCGTCGTTCGTCGTCATACAGACCAGCATAGGACGTTACGACGAAACGGTTGCGTTCCGACGTAAGAGCGTCCTACTCTCGGCGTTACGACGAAACGGTCCCGTCCCGACGTCTTGTGTGGTCGTGTGGTCCCGACGTCCTGTCCCGTCCCGACAGGCGTCCCGTCCCGACGCGGCCATCTCGATCGGTCGTACGCGCCTCAGCCTCCCTGACACCCGAGTGAAAGCAGCGACGTGAGTCAGGTCCTCGATGCCACCCCCCAGCCAGCGCCCCAGCCAGCACCCCGGACCGCGCCCCCCACAGCGCACCCGGCCGAAGACGCCGCCGCCCTCGCCGCGCGGTACGGCCTGACCGTCAGCGGCGCGCGCCCCTCGCTGCCCGCCTACGTCCGCCAACTGTGGGACCGGCGGCACTTCATCGCCGCGTTCGCCACCGCCAAGCTCACCGCCCAGTACAGCCAGGCGAAGCTGGGCCAGCTCTGGCAGGTCATGACGCCCCTGCTGAACGCGGCGGTCTACTACTTCATCTTCGGCGTGCTGATGAACACCAAGCACGGCGTCCCGGACTACGTTCCGTTCCTGGTCACCGGCGTCTTCGTGTTCACGTTCACGCAGAGCTCCGTGATGACCGGCACCCGTGCGATCTCCGGCAGCCTCGGTCTCGTACGCGCGCTGCACTTCCCGCGGGCGGCGCTGCCGATCTCGTACTGCCTGCAGCAGCTCCAGCAGCTGCTGTTCTCCATGTGCGCGCTGGTAGTGATCCTGCTCGTCTTCGGGGTTCCGCCGACCCTGTCCTGGGTGCTGGTGATCCCCGTTCTGCTGCTGCAGTTCACCTTCAACACCGGCCTTGCGCTGATCATGGCCCGCATGGGCAGCAAGACCCCGGACATCGCCCAGCTGATGCCGTTCGTGCTGCGCACCTGGATGTACGTGTCCGGTGTGATGTGGAGCATCGAGCACGTGCTCAGCCGCACGAACCTGCCGGACGCCGTGCGCGTCGTGCTCGAGGCGAATCCGGCAGCCATCTACATCGACCTCATGCGGTTCGCGCTCATCGACAGCTTCCATGCGAGCCAGCTCCCCGACCACGTGTGGGCCTGGGCCCTGGGCTGGGCGCTGCTCGCGGGCGTCGGCGGGTTCATCTACTTCTGGCAGGCAGAGGAGCAGTACGGCCGTGGCTGAGACACCCGACACCGCACCCGACACCCCCCGCGACACCACCGGCGCCGCCGGAACCTCGGCAACCGCCGGTCCCGGCGAGTCCCCCGTCCCCACCGTCGTCGTCGACCGGGTCGACGTCGTCTACCGCGTCAACGGCGTGGGCAGCGGCCGCGGCACCGCCACCGCCGCGCTGAGCCGGATCCTGCGGCCGGGCCGGGCCGCCAAGGCCGCGGGCGTCCGCACGGTGCACGCGGTCAGGGGCGTCTCCTTCACCGCGTACAAGGGCGAGGCCATCGGCCTGATCGGCACCAACGGCTCGGGCAAGTCCACGCTGCTCAAGGCCGTCGCGGGGCTGCTGCCCGTGGAGAACGGGCGGATCTACACCCACGGCCAGCCCTCGCTGCTCGGTGTGAACGCGGCCCTGATGAACGACCTGACCGGCGAGCGGAACATCCATCTCGGCGGGCTGGCCATGGGCATGTCCCGCGAGGAGGTCCGCGAGCGCTACGAGGAGATCGTCGACTTCTCGGGCATCAACGAGAAGGGCGACTTCATCACCCTGCCGATGCGTACGTACTCCTCCGGCATGGCGGCCCGGCTGCGCTTCTCCATCGCCGCCGCCAAGGACCACGACGTCCTGCTGATCGACGAGGCGCTGGCCACCGGCGACCGCTCCTTCCAGAAGCGCTCCGAGGCCCGCATCCGCGAGCTGCGCAAGCACGCCGGAACGGTCTTCCTCGTCAGCCACAACAACAAGTCCATCCGCGACACCTGCGACCGCGTGCTCTGGCTGGAACGCGGCGAGCTGCGCATGGACGGGCCGACGGATGAGGTGCTCGAGGAGTACGAAGCCTTCACCGGCGGCAGCAGCGGCACCGGCGGCAAGAAACCCCGCGGCAAGAAGGCTGCCTCTGCGAAGCCCAAGATCCCTCTTCCCTCCTGAGGCATCCCCCTGAGGCATCCCCTGAGCAATCCTCCTGAGGGCATCCTCCTGAGGCTCGGTCCGAGACTTCCCCCGTGACTCCCCTCCCGAGACCCAACCGTACGTATCCCTTTTGTCGCATCAAGCGATGACTTATTACGCTATGGAGAGCTCGCGGTACCGCTCGAGGGCAAGGAGTCCGTGTGCAGCCAAGCCTGAGCGTCATCGTGTACGGACATAACGTCCAGGGGCATCTCGACGAGTCCCTGGACGGCATCTGCCTGGACGATCCCGGCGCCGACATCGAGGTGATCGTCGCGGCCGTCGGCCCTTCGGCCCAGCGGGTCGCCGAGGTCCACGCCGCCCGCGACCCCCGCATCGTCCCCGTCGCCCTCCCCCAGGACACGACCGACGCGGCGGCGCGGGCGGCGGGCGCCGAGCAGGCAACCGGCCGCTGGCTGCAGTTCGTGCGAAGCAAGGACGCCCTGCCTCCGGGGGCTCAGCGTGCCGTTGCCGAACACACGGGCGGCCTCCCGGATTCGGTGGACGTCCTGCTCTTCGACCACGTCCGCTCGACCTGGAACAGCCAGGGGGCAGCCGGGCGGGACAGCCGGGTGCTGGCCAAGGCAGGACCCGCACCCGTCGCCCTCGCGGACTTCCCGGGCCTGTTGCGGGTCGCACCGCTGCTGGGGAACCGGGCGGTGCGCGCGGAGTTCTGGCGTGCGCACGCCGCCGAGTTCCGCGCGCCGGACCCGACCGGTCCCCACGGGGCCGGCCCCGAACCCCCCACCGACGACGAGCTTTTCGCCGCGTACGCCACATTGCTGTGCTCCACGGCCGTCGCCTGCTTCGGCCACGTATGCCTCGATCACCGGCAGTTGAGGCCCGCGAGTCTGCCGCCGCCCACTCCCGAGGAGTTGTACGCGCAGATCGGCCGGTACGAGGACGTGCAGCGGCTCATGGCCGATCGCGGGGCGCCCGCCGCGCTGCGCGCCACCGTCTACGACGTGATGGTCTCCGAGTGGCTGCGGATCATCGCGCGCGGCGGGCTGTCGGAGCCGCTCGTACGGGAGTTCTTCCATCGCGCGTCACGGGCCGCGGTCGCCTGGCGCCCGGAGGGCCATGCCCGCCCCGCGGGACTGGGCGGCGTCCAGCGCTCGCTCCTCGAACAGGACGCATACGTCAAGTACCGCCTGCTGCAGGCCGCCAACCACCGGCAGCACAAGGCCAGATCAGCGCTCGCGACGCGAAAGCGCAAGGTCAGGGCCAAGGTCGGCGCCAGGGTCCGCGACTTCCGCTACCACCACGAACTGCGGCGCCCCGTCGACCCCTGCCTCGCCGTCTTCTCGGCGTACTGGGACCGCGGCGTGGCCTGCAATCCCGCGGCGATCGCCGCCGAACTCGCCAGGCTCGCCCCGCACATCCACCCGGTGTGGACGGTCTCCGCCGCGAGGGCGCCGCTGGTGCCGCCCGGCACCGACCATGTCGTGGCCGGCACCCGGCGCTACTGGGAGGTCATGGCCCGCGCCAGGTACTTCGTCAACAACGTCAACTTCCCGGGCGCCGTGGTGAAGCGCCCCGAGGCCGTCCACGTCATGACCCACCACGGCACCCCGCTCAAGCGCATGGGCCTGGACCAGCGGGAGTATCCGGCGGTCTCCAAGGGCTTCAACTTCCGGGGCCTGCTGGCCCGTGTCGACAAGTGGGACTACAGCGTCTCCGCGAACAGCCACTCCACAGAGGTGTGGGAGCACGCCTATCCCGCGCACTACACATCCCTCGACTACGGCTATCCGCGCAACGACGTCTTCTACCGGGCCGGCTCCGACGACATCCTCGCGATCCGCGAGAAACTGGGTATCGTGCCCGGCAGGACGGCGATCCTGTACGCGCCCACGCACCGCGACTACGAGGCCACCTGGACTCCGCGCCTGGACCTCGCCTCGCTGGCCGAACGGCTCGGCGAGGACACCGTGATCCTGGTGCGCGGCCACTACTTCTACAGCGGCGCCGCGGCCCCGCCGGCCTGGCTGCGCAGAAGCGGCCGGATCATCGACGTGTCGTCGTACGACCCGGTGGAGGAGCTGGCGCTCGCCTCGGACGCAATGGTCACGGACTACTCGTCGATCATGTTCGACTACGCCAACCTGGACCGCCCGATCGTCGTGTACGCGGACGACTGGGAGACGTACGCGAAGACCCGCGGTGTCTACTTCGACCTGATGGAGGAGGCGCCCGGCCGGATCGCCCGCACCCAGGACGAGCTGGCGGAGATCCTCACCTCGGGCGCCTGGCGCGACGAGACCGCCGCGAAGGCGCGGGCCGCGTTCCGCCGCCGCTTCTGCGAGTTCGACGACGGGCACGCCGCGGAGCGGGTCGTACGCCGGGTCTTCCTCGGCGAGAGCGAGGAGTCGCTGCCGCCGGTCGTGCCCATCGACGAGCGCACGCCCGCGCCGACCCCCGAGGAGGCCGCACCCCGATGAGCCCCAGCCCGAGCCCTTCGGCTCCCTCGACTCCCTCAAGCCCTCCTTCGATGGCGCCCGATGCGACCGTCGTCGTCATCGTCTACAACGACGCGGAACGGCTGCCGCGCGCCGTCGCCTCGGTGCGCCGCCAGACGCACGCGAACATCGAGATCGTCATCAGCGACGACCACTCGACGGACCGCACCCCCGAGGTGGCGCGCGCCCTTGCCGCCGAGGACGACCGCATCATCAGCCTGCGGCTTCCGGAGAACAGCGGCGGCTGCAGCGCACCGCGCAACCGCGCGCTCGACGTCGCCCGCGCCCCGTATGTGATGTTCCTCGACAGCGACGACGAACTCACCGACGACGCCGTCGAATTGCTCCTCGCCGCGCACCGTGAACGCGACATCGACTTCGCGATGGGCGCGGTCCAGCGGATCAGGGTCGACACCGGCTCCAAGTCGACCTGGATGCCCCGTCTGGTCGCCGAGCGGCGGACGGTACCCGGCATCGAGGCCGAACCCCGGCTGTTCTTCGAGCACTTGTCGACAAGCAAGATGTACGCGCGCGCCTTCCTGGACCGGCACGGGCTGCGCTTCCCGGAGGGCATCCACTACGAGGACCAGCTGTTCTCCGCACAGGCGTACTGCCTGGCCGAGTCCTTCACGATCGTCCCGGAACCGGTCTACCGCTGGTACATAGATCCGTACGCCGACGCCGAAACCGCCTCGATATCCAACCAGCGGCACATGCTCGCCAATGTCCGGGACCGGATCCACGTCCAGACCCTGATCGACGACTTCCTCGTCGAGAGCGGGCACGAGGCCGTCCGCGAGGACAAGGACCACAAGTTCCTCAAGCACGACTTCCGTATGTACGCGGGCGACCTGCCGTACCGCGACGAGGAGTGGCTGGCCGGCTTCGCGGAGATCGTCAACCCGTATCTCGCGACGCTCGCGCCGGGCGCGTACGAGCGGCTGCCGCGCGACGAACGGGTGGTCCTCCAGCTCGTACGCGACGGACGCCTCGCCGACGCCCGGCTCGCCGCCCGGGGCCTCGGCCACGGCGTGGCGCCGCGCGCGGTCACCGCCGATGAGGCGGGGCGGATCTACTGGGGCGAGCAGGTGCCCGACACCGAGTCCGGGCGGCACGAACTCGACCTCACCGACCAGGGTCTTGAAGCACGGCCCTTCCAGAGCGCGCGCTTCCGACACGAGATCACGGACATCACGGTTGTGGAGCGCGGGCCCGGCGTCTCCCTGGACCTGCGGATCCGCACCTACGATCCGGGGCTGCGGCTTCCCGTCGGCCCGCACATCGCGACCCTCGCCGTCACCCCAGGGCGCCGCAGGCTGACCACGCCGTTCCGCCTGGACCCGGTGCGGCCCGGCGTCTTCGAAGGCGGCGTGCGTCTGGATCTGTCCTCCGCCACCCTGCCCGTGCACGGCTTCGACGGGTTCCGCCACCCGGTGCTGCAACTCGAGCAGCAGCGGCAGCGCAACACCGGACTGCTGCTCGCCCCGCTCTCCTTCCCTGCGATGACCGCCCGCGTCGACTACCGGCGGGGAGGCGCCCCGCATCGGGTGACGGTGGAGCCCGAGGGCCGGGGTGCCGGACGGCTGCAGATCCGCTGGAAACCCCTCGGCCTCACCGCACACGTCGTGCGGCCGCTGGCACGGCGGGCCGCGAGGACGCGGGTGTGCCGGGCTGCTCGGACCGTGGCGAGCGCGTTGGCTTGAGGAGCATCGGGCGGTTGGGCCTGAGGGGCACCGGGCGGTTGGGCCTGAGGGGCACCGGGCGGTTGGGCCTGAGGAGCACCGGGCGCGTACGGAGCCTTGCGGCTCAGCCGACGACCTCGTACAGGATCTGTCCGCCCGGCCCCGACGTCACCCGCCGCAGACCCGGGTCGCGGGCGGGCAGACCGCCGTCGCGGGGCCGCTGCACGATCCACCGGACGCCGTACCGGTGCAGGATGCCGAGGCGCTCGGCTCGAGGTGTGCCCGCGGCGAAGTAGCGCTCGACCGCGTCCAGGCGCTGCTGCTGGTCCGGGAGGAAGAAGTCCGGGTAGCCCGGCGCCACGGTGTAGGGCCCGTACGCGGGGATCTGCCGAGCCGGGAACGTCTTGGCCATCACCACGTCCCCGTACGACACCCACGGGGTGATCCAGTGGTAGCCGTTCCAGGGCTTGCGGTACTTGTCGGCCACGGCCGTGGGCAGCAGGCCGGGGCGGATCGCGTAGCCGAGCGTCCCGGCCTGGGTCCAGGCGCCTGCGAGGAGCGCGGTGGCGAGGACGGCAGCGAAGAGCGTCGCCGGTCGCGTGGCGGGAGACCCCGCCCGCCTGCCGCTCCACTCCGCGGCCTGCAGCGCGGCCGCCAGCTGCGCCGGGATCAGGGCGGCGGGCAGGACACGCCCCCATGAGTAGTGGCCGGTCAGCCAGCCGGCCGTGAACACCAGCGCGCCCAGCAGGAAGAAGATCACCAGCGGATCACGCCGATCACGGCGCCACCGGACCGCCAGCGCGGCGACTCCGACGAGCACCAGCCAGAAGCGCGGAAGCACGTCGAGGAAGAGGGAACGGTGGATGGCTTCCAGGTCCTGGGCGCCGAAGAGCGCGAAGAAGTCGTAGTACGGCCAGACCGCGAGGGCCACCACCCCCACGGCGAGCCCGGCGCCCAGCCGAGCCCAGGCGTCCCGGCCGGGCCAGGGCCGCGCCCCTAGCACCAGGGCGAGGGCCCCGAGCGACGCCACCACACCCGAGAACTGGTGACTGAGCAGAATGACCGCCCACATCAGCCCCAGCCCGGCGAAGGTCCACCATGCCGCCGGTACCGGCAGCGCCTGCCTCAGCAGCGCCCAGAAGTGGAAGGCCAGGGCCAGCGCGAACGTGCTGGGGTAGGAAACGGTCAGGGCGAGGGAGTTCAGCCCGAGGAAGCCGCTCCACGCGAACAGTTCCGTGCCCCACAGGAACAGCACGCAGAGGAGAGCGAGGGGCACGGCCGCCCGGCGCGTGCTGAACGTCCGTACGAAGTGCCGCACGCCCGTCACCAGCAACGCGAGGCTGATCAGCGCGGCGATCCGCAGGACGACGAACACCGAAAGCCCGGTGACCTTGGCGAGACAGCCGAGCAGCAGCATCCACGGCGAGTAGTACGGGCTCGGTGTGTCCTCCGCGACGAGCGGGTTGCCCGGATCGAGCAGGCTGTGCCGCAGCCGTTCCGTCGTGGCTGCGTGAATCCCGAGATCCCCGACCCAGGGAAGCCGGACGACGACGGCGAGCATCAGCACGAGAACGAGCAGAACAACGCCCTTCACGCCGTTCCGGCCGAGGGCCCTGACGACGCCCACCGCGATCATGAACTCGACGATAGGTTGTGCCCACCCGTTCCGCAGGGCGTCGAACGGACGGGGTGCCCGGGCCGAAGGCCCAGGGCACCCCATAGAGCCCACGCTCAGTTATGCGTACGCAGCATCGTCCGCATAGTCCGCATAGCCACCGAAAGCACCGCCAGATCGAAGCTCTCCGAGCTCCGGATCTCTTCCAGCGTCCCCCGCGCCCGCGCCAGCAACGCCGCGTTCTTCTCCTCCCACGCCTTGAACCGCTGTTCGGGCGTGGAGGACCCGTTGCCCACGGCGAGCACGTCCGCGGTGAGCGCCGCGTGCGCCGCGTACAGGTCCTCGCGGATCGACACGCGTGCCATGGACTGCCACCGGTCCGCCCGCGGCAGCTCGATGATGCGGTCCATGAGCTCGGTGATGCCGAGCCGGTCGGCGAGGTCGTAGTAGACCTCGGCGACGGCCATCGGGTCCTTGCCCATGCGGTCGGCGACCGAGACGATGTCGAGCGCCGGGAAGACGGACGAGAACCCGGCGACGCGCTGGGCCAGCTCCTCCGGGACGTCCGCGCCGGTCAGCTCGTCGAAGATGCGCTGATACCACTCGGCGTCCGCACCGCGCAGCAGCTTCGGCAGCTCGGACCAGACCCGGGCCACGCCCTCGCTGAAGAAGTCGATGGTCTCGGCGAGCTGCAGCGGCTGCGGCCGGTTGTTGAGCAGCCAGCGCGTGCCCCGCTCGACTAGGCGGCGCGAGTGCAGCCGGATACGGGTCTGCACGTCCGCGGCGACGACGTTGTCGAGCCCCTCGACGGCGTCCCACACCTGCGCCAGCCCGAAGATCTCCCGTGCGGACATGTGCGCCCGCACGATCTCCTCGGTGGACGCGCCGGTCTCCTCCCGCAGCCGGTGCAGGAAGGTCGATCCGCCCGTGTTCGCCGTGTCGTTGACCAGGAGGGTCGTGATGATCTCCCGGTGCAGGGCGTGCGCCTCGATCTGGTCGGGGAACTTCTCGCGGAGCGCCTGCGGGAAGTAGGCGAACAGCAGCCGCCGCAGATAGGCGTCGTCCGGCAGCGACGTGCCGATGAGCTCCTCGGCCGTGGTGATCTTCGTGTAGGCGAGGAGGACGGCCAGCTCCGGCTGGGTCAGCCCGCGCCCGGAGTTGAGCAGCTCGCGGATCTGCCGGTCGTTGGGCAGGAACTCGATGGCCCTGTCCAGGCGGCCCTCCCGGCTCAGCCGGCGCATGATCCGCTGGTGGACGTGGAGCAGGTCCGGTGCCTGGGCGGCGGCGTTGGCCAGGGCCACGTTCTGCGCGTAGTTGTTGCGCAGCACGAGCCGGCCGACCTCGTCGGTCATCTCGGCGAGCAGCTGGTTGCGCTGCTTGACGGTCAGATCGCCGTCCGCGACGACCGCGTTCAGCAGGATCTTGATGTTCACCTCGTGGTCGGAGGTGTCCACGCCCGCGCTGTTGTCGATCGCATCGGTGTTGATCTTGCCGCCGTTGCGTGCGAACTCGATACGGCCGAGCTGGGTCAGGCCCAGGTTGCCGCCCTCACCGACGACCTTCACCCGCAGGTCGGCGCCGTCGACACGGATCGCGTCGTTCGCCTTGTCGCCGACGTCGGCGTGCGTCTCCGTCGACGCCTTCACATACGTGCCGATGCCGCCGTTCCACAGCAGGTCGACCGGCGCCTTGAGGATCCGCTGCATCAGCTCGGCCGGCGTCATCCTGGCGACGTTGGACTCGATGCCGAGCGCCTTGCGGATGTGCGAGTTGAGCTGGACGGACTTGGCCGAGCGGGGGAAGACCCCGCCGCCGGGCGACAGCAGCTCCTTGTTGTAGTCGGACCAGGAGCTGCGCGGCAGCTCGAACAGACGGCGCCGCTCGGCGTACGAGACGGCCGCGTCCGGGCTCGGGTCGATGAAGATGTGCCGGTGGTCGAAGGCGGCCACCAGGCGGATGTGCTCGCTCAGCAGCATGCCGTTGCCGAACACGTCACCGGACATGTCGCCGATGCCGACCACGGTGAAGTCGTCGGCCTGGGTGTTCACACCCAGCTCCCGGAAGTGCCGCTTGACGGACTCCCAGGCGCCGCGGGCCGTGATGCCCATGCCCTTGTGGTCGTAGCCCGCCGAGCCGCCGGAGGCGAAGGCGTCGCCGAGCCAGAAGTTGTAGCTCTGGGCGACCTCGTTCGCGATGTCGGAGAAGGTCGCGGTGCCCTTGTCGGCGGCGACCACCAGGTAGGTGTCGTCGCCGTCGTGGCGCACCACGTCGTGCGGCGGCACGACCTCGCCCGCGACCAGGTTGTCGGTGATGTCGAGCAGCGCCGAGATGAACGTCTTGTAGCTGGCGATGCCCTCGGCCAGCCACGCGTCGCGGTCCACGGACGGGTCCGGCAGCTGCTTGGCGACGAAGCCGCCCTTCGCGCCGACCGGCACGATGACGGTGTTCTTCACCATCTGCGCCTTCACCAGGCCGAGGATCTCCGTACGGAAGTCCTCACGCCGGTCGGACCAGCGCAAGCCCCCTCGCGCGACCTTGCCGAACCGCAGGTGCACGCCCTCCACACGCGGCGAGTACACCCAGATCTCGTACGCCGGACGCGGCGCCGGAAGATCCGGGATGGCCTGCGGGTCGAACTTCATGGAGACGTACCCGTGCGTCTTGCCGCCCCCGGCCTCCTGGAAGAAGTTGGTGCGCAGCGTCGCCTTGATCACCGTGAGGAAGGAGCGCAGGATCCGGTCCTCGTCGAGCGAGGCGACCTGGTCGAGCGCGCCGTCCAGCTCCTCGAGGAGGGCGTCCGTCAGCTCGGTGCCCATGCGCTGGCGGTCCGGGGACATCCGCGCCTCGAACAGGGAGACCAGCAGCCGGGTGGTGTGGACGTTGTTGCAGAGGGTGTCCTCCATGTAGTCCTGGCTGAACTTCGATCCGGCCTGGCGCAGGTACTTGGCGTAGGCGCGCAGCACCATCGCCTGCCGCCAGGTGATTCCGGCGCGCAGGACGAGGGAGTTGAATCCGTCGTTCTCCGCCTGCCCGGTCCAGACGGCCTCGAAGGCCTGCTGGAACTGCTCGCGGCCGTCCTCACCGAGGTAGTCGCCGTTGTGGGCGCCCGCCGCCTTGGGCATGCGCAGCCCGAAGTCGTAGATCCACGCGGTCGAGCGGTCCGAGCACCGCAGCTCGTACGGACGCTCGTCGGTGACCTCGACGCCGAGGCGGTTCAGCACGGGGAGCACGGCGGAGAGGGAGATCTGGTCGCCCAGGCGGTAGATCTTGAAGCGCCGCTCGCCGGGCGCGGCACCCACCGGCTCGTACAGGGACAGCCCGAAGTCCCTGCCCTCCTGCGTGAGTCCCTCCAGATGGAGGATGTCCGCGACGGCGGCGCGCGGGGAGTGGTCGGCCTTGTAGCCCTCGGCGAAGGCACTCCCGTACCGGCGCAGCAGCGCGGCGGCGCGCTCCTCGCCGACCTCGGCGTTCAGCGCCTCCGCGAAGCCGTCGGCCCAGGACCGGGCGGCCTCGACGAGACGGGCCTCGATGCGCTCCTTGTCGGCGTCGCTCAGCTTCGGCAGCTCGGTGCCGGGCGCCACGCGGACGACGAAGTGGAGGCGAGAGAGGATCGACTCGGTGTTCCAGGCGGTGAAGTCGACGCTGGTGCCGTTCAGCTCCTCCTTGAGGATGTCGATGATCCGCAGCCGGACGCCGGTCGTGTAGCGGTCGCGGGGCAGGTAGACGAGGGCCGAGTAGTAGCGCCCGTACTCGTCCTTGCGCAGGTACAGCCGCAGCCGGCGGCGCTCCTGGAGGTAGAGCACGCTCGTCACGATGGAGCGCAGCTCGTCGACCGGGGTCTGGAAGAGCTCGTCGCGCGGATAGGTCTCCATGATCTGGAGCAGGTCGCGGCCGTCGTGGCTGTTGGGCGAGAAGCCCGCGCCGCGCAGCACCTCGTCGACCTTGCGCCGGATGACGGGCACGCGCCGCACCGACTCGGTGTACGCGGCCGAGGAGAACAGCCCGAGGAAGCGGCGCTCGCCGACGACGTTGCCGTCCGCATCGAACTTCTTCACGCCGACATAGTCGAGATACGACGGCCGGTGCACGGTCGCCCGGCTGTTCGCCTTGGTCAGCACCAGCAGCTTGTGCTCGCGCGCCTTCGCCCGGACGTCGGCCGGCAGACGGCTGAAGGACGGGCTCACCGGGTGGTGCTCCTCGACGGCGTGGTGCGGGTCGGAGCGCAGTATGCCGAGGCCGGTACCGGGGACGGCGGTGAGCGAATCGTCGTCCCGGAGCTCGTACTCGCGGTAGCCGAGGAAGGTGAAGTGGTCGTCCGCGAGCCAGCGCAGCAGCTCACGGGCCTCGTCGACCTCCTGGTCGCGGAGGTCGTCGGCGGTGGGTTCGGTGGGGAGCTCGTCGGCGATGCGCAGTGCGGCATCGCGCATCTTCTCCCAGTCCTCGACGGCCTCACGGGCGTCGGAGAGGACCCGCAGCAGGTCGGAGGTGATCTGCTTCAGATCGGCGCGGTCCGTCTCACGGTCGAACTCGACGTGGATCCAGGACTCGGTGACGGCGTCGTGCGGCAGCGACTGCGGCGTGCCCGCGGGGGTCTTCGATGCGACGTCGAGGTCGGCCTCGCGGGCCGCATCGGAGGCCGCGGCGAGTACAGCGGGGCCGGGGTGCCCGGGAGTGCCCGGGGGCAGGAGCTCGAGGAGCTTGCCGGTGATGTCCCGGCGGACGACCACCTGGGGGTGGATGACGACGTGGATGCCGCGGCCCTGCCGCGACAGTTCGTTGGTGACCGAGTCGACGAGGAAGGGCATGTCGTCCGTGACGACCTCGACGACGGAGTGGCTGCAGGTCCAGCCGTTCTCCTCGACGGTGGGTGTGTGGACCCGCACGTTCGCCGTGCCCTGGGGGCGGTGCTCGGCCAGCCGGTAGTGGGAGAAGGCGGCTCCGAAGACATCGACCGGGTCGCGGCCGGCAAGGTCCTCGGGCGCGGTGTGCAGGTAGTAGCGCTGGAGGAACGCGAGCACTGTCTCCTGGTCGGGTGTGCCCTTGTCGGTTTCCCCAGTCGGTAGGTACCCCCCGACCGGACTGTTCTCAGCTACCCGGGCGGCCCGTGCGAGCAGCTCGGCCTTTGCTTCGTCCAGCTTGGTCTGCATTGTCCTCTGGCTCCTGTCGCGCGCCGTTGCGTGACGTAGAAGGAAGTTTTGCGACGCAACGCCACGACGCGGGGTCTCCGGTCGGAGTCGACGTTATGCCGCGATGAGAGATGAGAGGGGCGTTATGAGCCAATCTTGAGCATTCCGATGGCCTCGGTGATCCCGGGTGTTCCAGGGGTCCCGATGGCTTCGCCGGCCTCGCCGGCCCACCCCCTCCGTGCGGACCAGCGACCGCCCGGGCACGGATGTCCTCCGTGTGCTCCGGGCGCAGGGCAGGGGCAAAGGCGCCCCCGCGGGATATCGCGCTGATCACGGCTCCAAGGCTATCGCTCCGTACGGGTGCCCCGTCATGAGCCGTATGTGTACAAAACCAGCAGTGGAAGTTTGACGTTCTGCACAGGGACAGGGCGGTGCGGGGTGTGGGTGGCGGCGGTGGTGCGGACGGGATGGGCACAGCGCAGGATGGAGGTACCCGAAACGACGCACGGCCCCTTGGCAAAGGCGGACACCGCAGGCACGTTGAGCGAAACGTCCGAGCGAAACGTCCGGCTTCGGCCGGGAAGGTCGAGCGAGGGGAGCGCAGCGCAATGGCAGCCAAGATCCTTATCGTGACCGGCGACGCAGCGGAGTCACTGGAGGTCCTCTACCCGTACCAGCGCCTGCGTGAGGAGGGGTACGACGTCCACATCGCGGCCCCGACCCGCAAGAAGCTGCAGTTCGTGGTCCACGACTTCGAGCCGGGCTTCGACACGTACACGGAGAAGCCGGGCTACACGTGGCCCGCCGACCTGGCCTTCTCCGAGGTCGACCCCGGCCAGTACGTGGCCGTGGTCATCCCGGGCGGCCGGGCCCCGGAGTACCTCCGCAACGACCCCGAACTCCGCAAGATCCTCAAGTCGTTCTTCGACTCCGACAAGCCGGTTGCACAGATCTGTCACGGCCCGCTGCTCACGGCGGCCGTGGACGGCCTGCGCGGCCGCCGCGTCACCGCGTACCCCGCCCTGGAACCGGACATGCAGGCAGCAGGCGCCACCTTCAAGGACGCAGAGGCCGTCGTCGACGGCACCCTGGTCTCCTCCCGAGCCTGGCCGGACCACTCCACGTGGATGAGGGAGTTCCTGACGGTACTGAGGGCGAAGGCGCCGGTGGCTTAGCCCGCCGCACGGGAGAGCCGTTGCCGTTCGTTGTGAGCAATCGTTCCGCAGGGCTGGGGGCACCTCCCGGACGGAGTCTGGGGGAGGGTGGGCACAACACACGACGTACGGTGCACCCTCTGCCTGCCGGTGGCCTGCCGGGGCAACTACCCCCGGCAGGCCACCCCACTCAGGCGGCAGCCACCCGCTCCGCCTCCGCCACCGCCTCCGCCTCCGCCAGGCTGTCCACGACAGGAACCCCCGCCACCTCCAGGCTGGCCCGGCTGTGCGAACCACCGGTGTAGAGAACAGCCTGCGCCCCCACCCGCCGCGCGGCTATCGCGTCATCGGCCGCATCCCCGATGACCACCGTCCGCGCCGGCTCCACATCGGCGAGCGCGGCCACATGCCGCACCATGTGCTCCGCCTTGCTGCCCCCGGAGGGCCCGGTCCGCCCGTCGATCCGTACGAAGTGCGGCTCGATGCCGAACCCCCTGACCAGCGGCACCAGCTCGTCGTGCCCGTACATGCTGAGGATCGACTGGCTGTGGCCCGCCGACCGCCAGTCCGCCAGCAGCACCTCCGCGCCGTCGGCGAGCCTGCACGCCGCGCGCCATGCGGTGTAGTGCCGGTGGAAGGCCGCGTCCATGCGCTCCCACTCCGCGTCCGTCGGCAGCCGCCCGATCAGCCGCTCGTAGAAGCGGGGTATCGGCACGCAGTACACCTCGCGATACTGCTCCAGCGTGATCGGCTCCAGGCCGATCTCCGCGAAGGCGGCGTTCGTCGCGCCGATGACCGCGTCGTTGTCATGGAACAGCGTGCCGTTCCAGTCCCACACGATGTGCGCTGCTTGCTTCCCCATGTCCAAGAACGTACCCGCCCCCACTGACAACCCTGCGCGCCCCTCCACGAGCGCCGGTTCAGCCGATGAGGTTCGGGATCTCCTGCGTCGCGTACCACAGCAGCTCGTGGTCCTCGGCCCCGTCCACGACGAACTGCGCGTCGTCGTCCCCCTGGTCCGCCGCGCCCAGGGCGTCCGCCGCCGCGGACACGTCCGCCTCGGCGTCGTCCGCGTCCACGTGCACTGCTGCCGCCTTGGCCAGCGGCACCGCGCCCGCGATCCGGACCTCGCCGAGTGCGGCGGGGTCGAGTCCGCGGTCGGGGTCGGCGACCGCTGCCCCGTCCGGTACGTCGACCGCGACGACGACCCGGCGCCGCGGGGCCCCCGGGTCGGTGGCGATCAGCCGCAGCGAGGCGACCGCCGCGCGGTTCAGCGCCGCGTACTCGAGCTCCTCGATGTCGTCCGAGAGGTACCACTCCCGCAGCGCGGGCGTCACGGCGTACGCCGTCAGCGGTCCCGGGCCCAGCTCGCCCGTCTTGTGCGCCTCGGCGAGACCGTGAAGGGTCAGGGGGACGTAGACGCGCATACTGGCCGCTTTCGTAGTCGGAATTCATACCGCCGGGCCGCGGAGAGACCTTCAGGATACGTGCCAGGAGTCCCCCTTCGTGGCCGGGTGAAGGGACGTCCGGCGTCGACTCGACGGCTTTCGGCACCCCTCGCCAACCCGCCTCCGACCAGGCCCTTACTGGGCGCACCGCCCCGCCCATCACCCTGATAGGTGAATTCCCCCGCCGCCTCCGCCGCCCCCTGCTGCTCCTTGCGGGCCGCTCCCGCCGCCTCGTACAAGATCCCCAACGAAGCTACTGCCCGGTATCCACGGGCCGGAACGGACGGGGGCCACCCACTGTGAACAAGGTGATGACGAGGTCGGCACGCAACAGGCCCGGCGCCGCCACGCGCCCGCCCGGCCGTCGCGATTCACGGCGTCCGGCCGGAGCCCCACCAAGGGTGACCCCACCGGGACCGCCGCCCCGGCCCCACGATCTCTTCGCCGACCTCCTGCTCGCCGTGCTCAGCGGGCAGCGCCCCGTGCACTCGATGCTGCGATACACCGCGGGCAGGGCTTACGACGAACTCGTCTCGCTGGCCGAGCACGCCCCGCTGCGCATCGGCAGGTACAGGCCCGTCGTCCGCGACCTCGGCTACGAGATGCCGCGCCCGGGAGCCATCGAGGCCTTCGCCCGCATCGCCGCCGGCGAACACCTACGCGCCATGGCCTTCCGCCTGGAACAAGGCCCCGACCAACGCTGGCGCTGCACAGCAGTAGAACTAGCCGTCCCAGGCCTCGCCCGCCCCGCCCGAAGGTAACCGCGCTCCAGCAGGCCTCCCTCTGACCGTGGGCAGGCGTTCCGTAGGGCGATGGGGGGTGCCACTCATGCCCCTAAGGCAATAGGGGACGGTGGGCACAGCCCCACGACAACTGGCGCCCTGGGCGTCGGACGTGCACCCAGCTGGGCAGCAGCCCGGGGACAGACAAAGGGGCCGGGCGCCCAGCGCCCGGCCCCTCAACTGCTCACGCGTCGCAGGCACCCTCACTTCTTGCGGCGCCGCCCGCCCTTCTGCTGCTTACGCCGCTCCGCCCGCGTAAGCCCATCCGACTCGGACCGCGGCCCCGGCGCGTCCCCGTTCGTGAAGTCGCCCTCGACAATGCCGCCTTCCCCGTCCACCGTCGGCGCGGAGAAGTGCAGCCGGTCCGGCCGCTGCGGCGTGTCGAGCCCCTTGGCGCGGATCTCGGGCCGGGCACCGCCCGAGGAGGCCGCGCCCGCGGGTACGGCGTCCTGGAGGCTGCCCTTCTGCAGGGACGGAGCCGGCGCCGCGTCCTCCACCGGGACCTCCTCGACCTGCTGCTCGACCTGGACCTCCAGGTTGAACAGGTAGCCGACGGACTCCTCCTTGATGCCGTCCATCATGGCGGTGAACATGTCGAAGCCCTCGCGCTGGTACTCGACCAGCGGGTCCTTCTGCGCCATGGCCCGCAGGCCGATGCCCTCCTGGAGGTAGTCCATCTCGTAGAGGTGCTCACGCCACTTGCGGTCCAGGACCGACAGCACCACGCGGCGCTCCAGCTCGCGCATGATCTCGGAGCCGAGCTGCGCCTCGCGCGCCTCGTACTGCTCGTGGATGTCGTCCTTGATGGACTCCGAGATGAACTCCGCGGTGAGGCCCGCGCGGTCGCCGGCCGCCTCCTCCAGCTCCTCGATCGTGACCCGGCACGGGTAGAGCTGCTTGAAGGCGCCCCACAGCCGGTCGAGGTCCCACTCCTCCGCGAACCCCTCGGCGGTCTCCGCCTCGATGTACGCGTCGATGGTGTCGTCCATGAAGTGCTGGATCTGCTCGTGCAGGTCCTCGCCCTCCAGGACGCGGCGCCGCTCGCCGTAGATGACTTCACGCTGCCGGTTGAGGACCTCGTCGTACTTGAGGACGTTCTTCCGGGTCTCGAAGTTCTGCTGCTCGACCTGGGACTGGGCGGAGGCGATCGCACGCGTGACCATCTTGTTCTCGATGGGCACGTCGTCCGGAACGTTCGCCATGGCCATCACGCGCTCGACCATCTGGGCCTTGAACAGGCGCATCAGGTCGTCGCCCAGCGACAGATAGAAACGGGACTCGCCCGGGTCGCCCTGGCGGCCGGAGCGGCCGCGGAGCTGGTTGTCGATACGCCGCGACTCGTGGCGCTCGGTGCCCAGCACGTACAGCCCGCCGAGCGACTTGACCTCCTCGAACTCCGCCTTGACGGCCTCCTCGGCCTTCTCCAGGGCGGCGGGCAGGGCGGCGGCCCACTCCTCGATGTGCTCCTCCGGGTCGAGGCCCCGCTGGCGCAGCTCCGCCTCGGCGAGGTCCTCCGGGTTGCCGCCGAGCTTGATGTCCGTACCACGGCCGGCCATGTTCGTGGCGACGGTGACCGCGCCCTTGCGCCCGGCCTGGGCGACGATCACGGCCTCGCGGTCGTGCTGCTTGGCGTTGAGCACCTCGTGCTGGATGCCCCGCTTGCTCAGCTGCTGCGAGAGGTACTCCGACTTCTCGACCGAGGTGGTGCCGACGAGGATCGGCTGCCCCTTCTCGTGCTTCTCGGCGATGTCGTCGACGACCGCCTCGAACTTCGCGACCTCGGTGCGGTAGATCAGGTCCGACTGGTCATTGCGGACCATCGGCTTGTTCGTCGGGATCGGGACGACGCCGAGCTTGTAGATCTGGTGGAACTCGGCGGCCTCGGTCATCGCCGTACCGGTCATGCCGGAGAGCTTGTCGTAGAGGCGGAAGAAGTTCTGCAGGGTGATCGTGGCGAGCGTCTGGTTCTCGTCCTTGATGTCCACCCCTTCCTTCGCCTCGATCGCCTGGTGCATGCCCTCGTTGTAGCGGCGGCCGGCGAGGATACGGCCGGTGTGCTCGTCGACGATCATGACTTCGCCGTCGATTACGACGTAGTCCTTGTCCTTCTTGAAGAGCTCCTTGGCCTTGATGGCGTTGTTCAGATAACCCACGAGCGGGGTGTTCACCGACTCGTAGAGGTTGTCGATGCCCAGCCAGTCCTCGACCTTGGAGACGCCGGACTCGTGAATGGCGACGGTGCGCTTCTTCTCGTCGACCTCGTAGTCCCCGGTCTCCTCGATGCCCTTGAGCTGGTTACCCGGCTCGCCCCTCTTGAGGCGGGTGACCAGCTTGGCGAAGTCGCCGTACCACTTGGTGGCCTGGTCGGCGGGGCCGGAGATGATCAGCGGCGTACGGGCCTCGTCGACGAGGATGGAGTCGACCTCGTCCACGATCGCGAAGTTGTGTCCGCGCTGGACCAGTTCGTCCTTCGACCACGCCATGTTGTCGCGCAGGTAGTCAAAACCGAACTCGTTGTTCGTGCCGTACGTGATGTCGCACGCGTACTGCTCGCGGCGCTGTGCCGGCGTCATGTTCGCCAGGATGCAGCCGACCGACAGACCCAGGAACTTGTGGACGCGGCCCATCATCTCGGAGTCGCGCTCGGCCAGGTAGTCGTTGACCGTGATCAGGTGCACGCCCTTGCCGGAGAGCGCGTTGAGATACGCGGGCAGGGTGCCGACCAGGGTCTTGCCCTCACCGGTCTTCATCTCGGCGACATAGCCGAGGTGGAGTGCGGCGCCGCCCATCATCTGCACGTCGTAGTGGCGCTGGCCGAGGACGCGCTTGGCGGCCTCACGGACCGTGGCGAAGGCTTCGGGGAGCAGGTCGTCGAGGCTGTCCCCGCTCTTGCCTTCGCTGTCGACCCACTCCTGGTAGCGCTCCTTGTACTCCTCGGTGAGTGCGCGCAGCTCGGCGTCGGAGAGGCCCACGAAGTCCTCTTCGATGGAGTTGACCTGGTCCGCGATGCGGTGCAGCTTGCGCAGGATCTTGCCTTCGCCTGCACGCATGATCTTTGAGAGGACGGACACGGGGGTTGGTCTCCTTGCCGGTCGGGCCTGGCATGGTCGGTTTCCACTTGACTGCTTGAGCAACGGCCATCGTATGCGAGGACCCCGCCGCGCCGGGAGGTCTGCCATCACGACAGCCATTAGGACAACGGGCGGGGCGCGGCGAAGGTGCCGCGATCCCGCTGCGAATTGTGACGGCCGGATCACGCGGCCTTCGTCGGCCACGCTCCGTCACCCGTCACCCGTCACCCGTCACCCGGTAACCGGTAACCGGTGATGGGTGATGGGTGACGGGTGACCCGTCACCCGATAAACGGTCACATGGCGTCCAGATGTCCGCGTACCCCGCCGCCCGGGAACGTGGTGGCGCCCCTGCAGCCCGGGAATGTGGTGGCGTCCGCGAGGACGCCCGAGCAGAATCGGCCGATGGAACCCGTCACGCTCACCACCGACCGCCTCCTCCTGCGCACCGTCGACGCCGACGACGCCGACGCTGTGTACAAGGCCTGCCAGGACCCCGACATCCAGCGCTGGACCACCATCCCGTCGCCGTACCTGCGGGAGCACGCCGACGGCTTCGTGGGGCAGTTGGTGCCCGACGGCTGGCGGGACGGCTCGATGTTCACGCTGGGCGTCTTCCTGCGGGACGGCACTCCGCGGGGCGGCGTGCTGGTCGCGATGGTGGGCATCGACATGCGCTCCCTGGGCACCGGCGAGATCGGCTTCTGGGCCGCCAAGGAGCACCGCGGCCAGGGCTATGTGAGCGAGGCGGCGCTCGCCGTGTGCCGCTGGACGTTCACGAGCGCGGGGATGGACCGCGTCGAGTGGCGGGCGGAGGTCGGCAACGAGGGCTCCCGCGCTGTGGCCCTGCGTGCCGGCTTCACGATGGAGGGCACGCTGCGCTCGGCGATCAACAACAAGGGCGTGCGACGCGACTGCTGGGTCGGCTCGCTGCTCCCGTCGGACCTCGGCCTCCCATCGGCGGCCCCGTATCTTCCGGCCCCGGCAGCGGCCCCGCGAGCCTGAACTCCGCAGGCCAGGGCCCGCTGTCAGTGGCACGCCCTATCGTGCGGGCATGATGACTCCGCCGCGTCCCACCGCCGAGCTCTCCGCCGACGAGGCCCGCCGTATCGCGCTGCGTGCACAGGGATTCCTGGGCGCCCCCGACCGCAAGGCGGGTGTGCGAGGCGTGCTGCGGCACCTCGGCGCGGTCCAGCTGGACACGATCTCGGTGCTGGCCCGTTCGCACGAGCTCATCCCGTACGCCCGCCTGGGCGCCGTGGGGCGTCAGACGGTGGACGATGCCTACTGGACCCCGGGCACCGACGGCGCCCCGCACGCCTTCGAGTACTGGTCGCATGCGGCGTGCATCCTCCCCGTCGAGGAGTGGCCGCACTTCGCCTTCCGCCGCCGCGCCTACCGCGCCCGGCCGCAGTGGTACCACGACCTGCCGGAAGGGGCGTACGACCAGGTCATCAAGCAGCTGCGCGCCGAAGGGCCGCTGACCGCCACGGAGCTGGGCGGCGCGAAGAACGGCGGCGAGTGGTGGGACTGGTCGGGCTCGAAGGTCGCGGTGGAGCGCGCGCTGATGTACGGCGAGGTGGTGTGCACAGAGCGCCGCGGCTGGAAGCGGGTGTACGACCTGGCGGAGCGCGCGATCCCGGACGAGCTGCTCCACGACGAGCTGGACGACAGCGAGTGCCTGCGCCGGCTGGTGCGCCTCGCCGGCGAGGCACTGGGCGTGGGCACGCGCGCGGACATCGCGGACTACCACCGGCTCAAGGGCGAGCAGTTCGACGCGGTGATCGCGGACTCGGGGCTGGTGCCGGTGGCCGTGGAGGGCTGGGGCAAGCCTGCCTGGGCCGACCCGGCGGCGCTGGAGACGGTGCCGCGCGGCCGGCATCGTACGACGCTGCTGTCCCCGTTCGACTCGCTGATCTGGGAGCGGGCGCGCACCGAGCGGATATTCGACTTCACGCACCGCCTGGAGGCGTATGTGCCGAAGCCAAAGCGGGTGCACGGCTATTTCGCGATGCCCGTCCTGGCCGGGGGCCGGCTGGTCGGCCGGGTGGACCCCGCACGTCAGGGCCGGACGCTGGTCGCCAGGCAGGTGTCGTTGGAGGGCCGCAAGGCCGTCCCCGCCGTGGCTGAGGCCCTGGTCGAGGCCGCACGCTGGGTGGGCTGCACCGATGTACGCGTGGAGCGGCTGGATCCGGAGGAGCTCCGCGAGCCGCTGTCGGCGGAGCTCGCCCGCAGGCTCGCCTGACGCCGTGGCCGCCGCCCGCACGGCTTCGGCCGTCGGCGTTTCCGCATGAGATCCGGCGGCGGAGATCCACTAACGGATCTCGAGGATCTTCTCCCGCATCGCATACACCACGGCCTCCATCCTGGAGTGCAGCTGCAGCTTCTCCAGGATGTTCCGCACATGGTTCTTGACGGTGTTCTCGCTGATGAACAACTCCTTGGCGATATCGCGGTTGTTCATCCCGGTCGCCACGAGTTTGAGGACCTCGAGCTCGCGGTCGGTGAGCCGCGGGGCGGGCACGAGGCGCCGCTCGTCGGTGCGCTGGATCATCGACTTGAACTCGGTGAGCAGTTTCGAGGCCATCGACGGGCTGATCTGCGACTGCCCGTCTGCCACGGCACGGATCGCGGTGGCCACCTCATCGGTGGAGATCTCCTTGAGGAGATAGCCCGTGGCGCCCGCCTTGATCGCGTCGTAGAGGTCTGCCTCCTCGTCGCTGATCGTCAACATGATGATCTTGGCGCTGGGAGCCACCTCCTTGATGGAGGTGCATGCCTCGATGCCGCCGCGCTTGGGCATTCGGACGTCCATGAGCACGATGTCGGGCAGCAGGTCGGCGGCCTTGTCGACGGCCTCCGCACCGTCACCGGCCTCCCCGACGACCTGGATGTCCTCCTCGGCAGCGAGAACGATCTCGAGGCCGCGGCGGAAGAGGGCGTGATCGTCCACCACGAGGACCCTGATGGGCTCCTTCCGCGGGGAGCCCCCGTCCGGTCCCATGGCGACGGCGCCGTCGTCGGCGTCCTCGTCATGCATCGGTCCGAAGCTGTCCGCCATCGTTCCTCCCCCTGAAGGCCGTGGCCTGTGTCCCTGAGCTGCCCGGTCTGCGCTGCCAGGTGGGTCCTGCGCCAACCCGTGGCCGCTGCCGACGGGTTGACCTGACCGCCATGATTTCATGCCCGGACGGCAGTGGGGCGACAGCGCGGTTTCGGAGGGGCGCACACGGGTGCCCCCGGGGGCGCACGCGCACGCCAGGGGCACCGGTCCTGCGGTCACCGGGGAACGTCAACCGCCGAGTGCACCGCCCGCTTCAGCCGACGGCGGCTGGGCCACCATGGGGTCCGTGGAGAGGTGGATGACGCCGTAGTCGTAGGCGTGCCTCCGGTAGACGACGCTCGGTTCCTTCGTCTCGGAGTCGACGAAAAGATAGAAGTCGTGCCCGACCAGCTCCATTTCGTAGAGCGCCTGGTCAAGTGTCATCGGTGCCGCGACGTGGGTCTTCTCGCGGACTACGAGCGGGCCTTCACCCTTGACCTCAAGGGGACCCATCTTCTTCGTCGGCACACCGTCCGGCTCTTCTTCCCTGGCGAGCGTGCCGTCCCCGTTGAGCGTCGCCGCACCGGGGACCCGGTCCGCCACCTCGGCTGCCGACAGCCTGCCCGTACCGCGCCGTGTGTGCCGCTTGTCGTGCTGCTTGCGCAGCCGCGCTTCCAGCTTGTCGGCCGCCAGGTCCAGCGCCGCGTACGGGTCACTCGCCGCGGCCTCTGCCCGGATCACCGGACCGCGGGAGCGGAGCGTGATCTCCACCCTGTCGCTGCGGTCGGCCTGTCGGGGGTTGGGCTCCTTGGACACCTCGACGTCGAGGCTCATCACCTTGCCATCGAGCTTCTGGATCTTCTCCAGCTTCAGCTTTTCGGCCACGTGCTTCCGGAACCGCTCGGGCACCTCGGTCTTGCGGCCCTTGACGACGATGTCCACGCAGAACTCCGTTCCCGGATCGCTCCGCTTCGGCGCGGAGCATCTCCCTTTTGCACCAGGCCCCGGAATGCCCCGGGAGCCTCGGACTCGGTGACTTCCACCTCCTCCTCCCCCACGGGCAAGATCTCCACCCCGCCGACCGGGTGATTACAGAAAAACCCCACGGCACGGCATTCGGATATGCGAGGGACGGCGACGCCATTCCCTCACACCCGAACATATCTCGCCCGGGCGGATGTCGTCACCCTCTACCGCGACGTACCTCCATTCAGGTGAATTAACCCGGTCACTGCCTGCAACAACGCAGGTCATTACCCAGTTCCGGATTATTCGAAGGAATCGGGGGTGGCAGCGACGACGGCGGCGCTGATCATGTTCACCGGTGTGCTCCTCCGGAGCATTACCCCGGCCGCTCCAGTCGATACTTCCTCAGTTCTTCCTGTTCCGCTCGTTCCCGGCGCTCGACCAGATCCACGCGTTCTCCCAGCTCTGCCCTGTCCCTCCTGTCCCGTGTGGCTTTCCGTACACGCCGCGCGGACGGCCCGCGCAGCCTCCGTCAGCGAGGCGCCCGTCGTCATGAGATCGTCCACCAGGACGATCCGGCCGCCTCCGCGCAGTAGCCGTCCGCCCCCGGCCACCACCTCAAGGGCGCCCGTCAGGTTGGCCAGCCTCTGCCGGGAGTTCAGCCCCGACTGATCGGCCACCGGGCGCCGTTGGTTCAGTACTGCGAGCACCCGGGCGGGGATCCCCGCCCGGCGCAACTCGCCGGCCGCGGCGAGCGCGATCCGCCGCGCCGGATCGTGCCCACGCGCCCGCACAGCCCGCCGCGCGGACGGCACAGGCACCAGCAACAGCGGCCCACACCCCGTGGACGTGGCGTGTCCGGCGCCATCCGGCCCGGCCCGCCCATGCCCGGCCCACCGACAAGGCACATGCTCTTCACCCCCTGTGTGCCCATGCTCTTGCTCTACACGGCCTGTCTGTATGAGGCCCCCGAACCCATGCCCCTCCCCTGCTCCGACCCTCACCGCACCCGCCAGCGCCTCGCCCAGCGGCCTCGCCAGACCCAATGCGCCTCGCTCCTTGTGTGCGAGCAGCACCGCCCGTACCGCGTCCACGTACGGAGCGACCGCGTGCACCACAGGCAGGCCCGCCGGCTCCGGCACCGGCCGCACCCGGCACGGAGCGCGATCGCACAAGGCCTCACGGCACTGCGCGCAGAGCGCCGTGCGAGGCCGTCCGCAACCTCCGCACTCGGCCGGCAGCACCAGGTCTGTGAGGTCCTGCCACCACCCCCGCATGCACACCACTGTGCCTCTGCAGACACGGGGCTGCCACCCCTGTGGATAACTCGGGATAACGCCCTGTGGACAACTCGGCGCCACCGTCACCGGACGGACGGCGCCCCGGCCACCGCAGCGCGAGATCCGGCGCCGTGAGAAGAGCCGACCCGCGAGAAGAGCCCGACCCGCGACAAGCGCCGGCCTGGGACAAACGCCGGTCCGCGACAAGCGACAGGCCGCCCCAATAAGCCGGCTACCCCGGATAAACCGGCGCCGTCCCGTCCTCAACGACGGTCTGCCAGGCCGCCCCCACCGGCAGCCGTACGATCCCGTCGTCCGAGTTCGCCACCAACGGCAGCTGGTCGTTCTCCGAGGCGGCTATCTCCTTCACTCCGTTGAGGCCGGGAAGCACTCCACCCGAAGGCGTCAGACCGTCGCACTTGACGTACCGAATCTGCTGCACACCACCCGACTCGCGCCCGACCACGACGAGGCGGCTGCCGCCCGCCCACGACATGGCCGTGACCTCCATCTGCGGCGCCGCCAGGCGCGGTCTGACCACCGACACCTCGGGCCGCTCTCCGGACCCGTCCCGGCGCTCGATCCGCCCGATCCGCAGGGACGTCTTGCCGTCCTCCTTCACGAGCAGCGCGACCCGTACGCCGTCGGCGGCCACCCGCACCGCCTCGATGCGCCCGCCGTCGAGGTCGTGTGTGGCCACCTCGATCGGCTCCCCCGCCCCCTTCTCCAGCAGAAGCAGTCGCGAATCCTTGGGATCGCGGTCGGCGACCCACAGGTCGCCCCTGCCGTCCCAACTCGGCGTCGACAGCCGGTCGCTCTCGGACTTGGCCCGGCTCTTCACCACCGGATCCCCGAGCGAGCCGCCCGAAGTGAGCGATGCGACGAACAGCGAGCGCCCATCCAGTGACACACCGGCCGCCCGCTCCTCGTCACGCGAGACCGCCGCCGACCGCAGCGTCTGATCGTCGTTGCCCAGTGGGCCTGGCACCGGCTCCGGCTCGGAGGGCGTGCCGCTGCCGCCCATCCGTACCAGACGGTGCTTCTCATCGAGGAAGTACTGGTATTCGGCGGGGCCGACCGTGCGGTGCGGTGCCATCGTCTCCGCCTGGGCCTGGCTCAGCACACACAGTTGCGAACCGTCCGAGCGCTGCAGTTCGACCTCGTCGACGCCTGACGGGGTCAGATCGTCGATGGTGAACAGCAGCTGAGCGGCCATCTCCATGCACTGTGCCCGCCCGACATGGTCGGCCTTCCGGTTCAGCGGGACCTTCAGTTTGTTCTGGTCGTCGGGCGACAGGGACTTCGTGCCCTTCTTCAGCTGCGTACGGCTGGGGAAGCGCGATCGCACCACCGGCTCGAGCCAGTTTGTGGGCCCTGCGAGGAGCGACTTAACCGTCTCTGTCAGCGGGTCGATCTGCCCGCGCACGTAGACGGGGTCCGCGACGAGCTCCCTCTGTCCGTCGCCGTCGGACGACGAGTCCGACGCGAAGTAGTACTTGTCGACCGGTTCGTAGATCCGCTGGAAGTCGGAGTCACCGAGGACCACCCCGTCCGGCGGCAGGTCGATACGCCACTCCTGGCCGTCGGGGCCGTCCACCTTCGTGAGATGCACCGCCTCCCTGTACCGGCCCCCAACGGGCTGATAAGCGTGCTGAGCGTCCACCCTGGCGACCTTCTGGCCGGTCAGTGTGTAGTAGGTGCGATCACCGCCTCCGTCGTTGCCACCGCGGTCCACCTCGGTGGTCGGGCCGTCGGCGAGTATCACGGTTGAACTGTCCGGATTCCAGTTCTTGGACGCCTCTGCGGTCAGATACTTGCGGGCCACCTCGAACTGCGGGTCGTCGCTCGTCAGCGCCTCCAGGAAGCCCTGGACTATCTCCACGGGTGAGGCGTCGTCACTCGGCGGCATGGGGAAGACCCGGACCTGTGAGTCCGGTCCCTGCGTGGCCTGAACGCCCCGCACGTCCCCGCTGTCCGGCATGGACGCGCAGCCCGCCAGCAGGACGCCACTGCAGGCCAGGACCAGCCCGGCCCGCAACGGCCGCCGACGGCCACGCCCGAAGCGTTCAGCGCCCACCGAAGGTCTCCCCTTCCCTCACCGGGCCCGTCGCGTCGCCGACGGGATCCTTCCGGCCTTCACGGACCGGGGACACCGCTTCCCAGCTCCCGGCCTCCTCTTCGGCTGGTTCGCCGTCTCCGCCCTGACCAGCCGGTGCCGGCCGAGCAGCTGCCCTGTCGGCGACGTCCCCGGACTGCCGCGGCACGACCCGCGCACCGCTCCCCGGAAGCGCTGTCGGATCCGCGGCAGGAGCGGACGCGGGCGCGGCGCCCAGCTGCGGGGCGATCGGCGCGCGCGTGGGCCTCTGCGAAGGTGTGTTCCCCCAGCCTTCGGCCCGGGGGACATCCATGGGTGAATGCTGCGCGGGCACCGTGGCGAGCTTGCTGCTGCTCCCGAGGGGCAGCCCCGCGTCGTTCAGACCGCGGTTGCGCCGTGAGTCGTCGGGCTCCAGTGGTATCGGTGAACCCCGCAGCGGCTCGTCCGCCGTACGCGGCAGCGTCAGCCGGAACTGCGAGCCTCCGCCCGGCTCCCCCCACGCCTGCAGCCAGCCGCCGTGCAGCCGCGCGTCCTCGAGGGCGATGGACAGTCCGAGACCCGTTCCACCGGTGGTACGCGCGCGTGCCGGGTCCGCCCGCCAGAAGCGGCTGAAGACCCGGGTCGCCTCGCCGGGCTTCAGGCCCACCCCGTAGTCCCGCACGGCGACGGCGACCGCGCCGCCGGCCACGGCAAGCTTCACCACGACGTCCTTGCCCTCGCCGTGCTCGACGGCGTTGACGACCAGGTTGCGCAGCACACGCTCTACGCGTCGCGCATCGGCCTCCGCCACGACCGGCTGCTCGTCGCCGACGATCCGGATGTGCGTGCCCTTGCGCTCCGCGAGCGGCTCGGCCCCGCCCACCACGCGGCGTACGACCTCCCGCAGGTCTATCGGCTCCGCCTCCAGCGCCGCCGCGCCCGCGTCGAAACGGCTGATCTCCAGCAGGTCCGCGAGCAGCGACTCGAAGCGGTCCAGCTGGTCGGCGAGCAGCTCCGCGGAACGGGCTGTCACCGGATCGAAGTCCTCGCGCGCCTCATGGATGACGTCGGCGGCCATCCGGACGGTCGTCAGCGGGGTGCGCAGTTCGTGCGAGACGTCCGACACGAAGCGCCGCTGCATCCGTGAGAGGTCCTCCAGCTGCTGGATCTTGAGCTGGAGGTTCTGAGCCATCTTGTTGAAGGCCTCACCGAGGCGCGCGATGTCGTCCTCTCCGGTGACCTTCATACGCTCCTGGAGGCGCCCGGCGGACAGCCGCTCGGCGATCCCTGCAGCCATCCGTACGGGCGTCACGACCTGCCGTACGACGAGCCAGGCGATGGCGCCCAGCAGCACCACGACGAAGAGCCCGGCGGTCGCCAGCGTCCCCTTGACCAGGCTCAGCGACTTCTCCTCCTGCGTGAGCGGGAAGAGGTAGTAGAGCTGGTACGGCTGGCTGTTCGGATCGTTGAGCCGCTTGCCGATGACCAGTCCCGGCTGCGACTCCTGCCCGCTGTCGTAGACGATGCGCGTGTAGCTCTGGAACGCGCCGGTGCCCTGTTCGACGCGGTCCTGCAGTTCTTCGGGAATGCTCGGCACGGCTTTGACGCCGCCTGAGGCCCGGGGAGCCCGCGCACTGGCGTCACCGGACGCGGCCGGACTGAGGGTGACCACGTCGAAGGCGCTCTGGCCACCGCTGGCCAGCTGCCCCACGAGGTCGGTCATCCAGACCGCGGTGTTCTGCTCGGTGCGGCCGTTCGCGGGGCCTGCGTCCTGGTCGCCGCCCGTGGGGGAAGCGGCGGTCTCGGCGGCCTTGAAACCGCCCGTGGCCTGGCTCTGCGATGCCTTCACCTTGGCGTCCAGCAGGCCGTTGCGTACCTGCCCGATGACGACGAAGCCCAGCAGCAGGACCACGCCCAGTGACATCAGCAGGGTGGTGACGACGACCTTGAGCTGGATGTTGCGCCGCCACAGCCGCAACGCGGGCAGCAGCGGACGCCGCACCCAACGTGTGAAGAGACGCAGCACGGGGCTGCCCTGCATCCCGCCCTGCAGCAGCAGCCCGCCTTCGAGCAGGCGCGCGAGGCGCGAGGCAGGTGTCTTCCGGTCGACAGGCCGCCCCGAGCGGGCTCCCGGCATCCCGGACGCCGGAGCGGCACTGTCCCGGGACATATCAGCTGGGTCCGGCCTTGTATCCGACGCCACGTACTGTCACCACGATCTCCGGCTTCTCCGGGTCCTTCTCGACCTTCGAGCGCAGCCGCTGCACATGTACGTTGACGAGACGGGTGTCCGCCGCGTGCCGGTAGCCCCACACCTGCTCGAGCAGCACCTCGCGGGTGAACACCTGCCAGGGCTTACGGGCCAGCGCCACCAGCAGATCGAACTCCAGCGGGGTGAGCGCGATCGACTGACCGTCCCGCTTCACGGAGTGGCCGGCCACGTCGATGACCAGGTCACCTATGGCGAGCTGCTCCGGCGCCGGCTCCTCGGACCTGCGCAGCCGCGCCCGGATACGGGCCACGAGCTCCTTCGGCTTGAACGGCTTCACGATGTAGTCGTCGGCACCGGACTCGAGTCCGACCACCACGTCGACGGTGTCGCTCTTGGCGGTGAGCATCACGATCGGCACGCCCGACTCGGCCCTGATCAGACGGCACACCTCGATGCCGTCCCGGCCGGGCAGCATCAGATCGAGGAGCACCAGATCGGGCTTGGTCTCACGGAAGGCGGCCAGCGCCTTGTCGCCGTCCGCGACGAACGACGGCTCGAAACCTTCACCACGCAGCACAATGCCGAGCATCTCGGCCAGTGCGGTGTCGTCGTCGACGACAAGGACTCGTCCCTTCATAAACGTCATCATCCCATTAGCTAATCGTTACCTGGCGTGACCTGGCACACAGGTCGGCCAGGGCCTCGGCGGTCACGGGCGACACGGCGCCCTGTTCGGTGACGATCGCTGTCACCAATCCGGGCGGCGTCACGTCGAACGCCGGGTTGTACGCCTGGGTTCCCAGGGGAGCCACCGCAATTCCGCCTCCTGCTTCCGTCCCGGCCATCGGCGCCTGCGGCACCGTGACCTCCGTCACTTCATGACCGGCCCGCTGCTCCACCTCGATCGAGGCGCCGTCCGGGGTGTCCGGGTCCACGGTCGTCAGCGGAGCCACCACGATGAACGGCACATGGTGGTACCGGGCCAGCACCGCGAGCGGATAGCTCCCCACCTTGTTCGCCACCGAACCGTCGGCCGCTATGCGGTCGGCGCCGATGAGCACCGCGTCCACCTCACCCGCCGCGAACAGCGATCCCGCCGCGTTGTCCGTGAGCAGCGTGTACGGCATGCCGTTGCGCGCCGCCTCATACGCGGTGAGTCGCGCGCCCTGCAACAGCGGCCGCGTCTCGTCGACCCACAGCCTGCGCAGCTTCCCTGCCCTGTGCGCCGCCAGCGCCACGGCGAATGCCGTGCCCTCACCACCCGACACGAGTGCCCCGGTGTTGCAGTGAGTGAGGATCCGGTGGTTGCCGCCGGGCAGCAGCTCGTCGAGCAGCGCCAGCCCGTGCCTCGCCATCCGCGCGCTCGCCTCAGCGTCTTGCTTGTGCAGCGCACGCGCAGCCGCGAGCGCTGCCGTGGCGGCCTGCTCCTGGCCGCCACCGCCTGCGAGTGCAGCTTGGTACGCCGCGCGGGCCCTGCCCACCCCGTACGCGAGGTTCACCGCGGTGGGCCGAGCGCTCGCCAGCGCATCGGCGGCCTCTTCCACATCGAACCCGCGCACGGCGGCGAGCGCGACACCGTACGCCCCTGCGATACCGAGCAGCGGTGCACCGCGCACGGCAAGCGTCCGGATCGCCTGCACCAGAGCCGGGGCATCGGTGCACACCAGCTCGACTTCCTCGGCCGGCAGTCTGGTCTGATCGAGAAGGACCAGTACGGGACCCTCCGGTGGCTCTTCCCAGCGGATCGCCGGCGTCTGAGAGGACTGTGATTCCTCATGGGGTTGCACGTACTGATCAGCCATTCGACCAGTCTGCCCCTTACCCGACGGACAATTGAAGGTGCACAGCCGAGAAGCTGCCTGGTCCGCCCGGTCCACAGCCGGACACACCGTGGCACGATGGCTGCCAACCTGCCGCCGCAACCGCGGACGGGCACCGTGAAGGAGCGACGATGAACGACACTCCGGGCTGGGCCTCGCCCGGATCTGCCCCCTCCGACGGACAGGAACCGGACGCCTCCCGCCCCACCGACACCACCCCCGGCCAGAACGGCCCGGTGGATCCGGCGGACGACAAGCGCCCCTCCTCGAAATGGTCCAAGGAGCAGCCCCCGCCCGGCCAATGGTCCGCTCCCGGTCAGCAGGCCCCCGGCCAGACGCCGCCGACCGCCGGCACCGGCTGGGGCGGTCAGCAGCCTCCCCGGGGACCCGGCGGTTACGGTGGCGGCCCTGCGGGCCACGGCGGTTGGGGCGGCAACTGGGGCGGCCCTCCGCCGGCGGCCAAGCCGGGTGTCATCCCGCTGCGCCCGCTCGGCGTCGGTGAGATCCTCGACGGCGCCGTGTCGACCATGCGTACGCACTGGCGCACTGTTCTCGGCATCTCCCTGGCCGTGGCCGTCGTCACCGAGATCGTGGTCGTTCTGCTGCAGAAGTTCGCACTCGACGACAGCAGCACCGCCGCCCTCGAAGACCCGAGCGCAACCGTCGACGAACTCATGCGCGCGATGAGCGACACCCTGCTGAACTCCGGGGTCATCCTGCTGATCAGCCTGCTCGGCACGATCGTCGCCACCGGCCTGCTCACGACCGTCACGAGCCGCGCCGTGCTCGGCAAATCGGTCACCACCCGGGAAGCCTGGAGCGACGCACGCCCACAGCTGCTGAAACTGTTCGGCCTGACCTTCCTGCTGCTCCTCCTCGCCCTCGCCATCGTCGGCGTCGGCGCCCTGCCCGGCATCCTCATCGCCGTCGCGGGAGGTGCCGAAGCCGGTGCCGCACTGGCCGTACTGGGCGCGCTGGCCGCCGGGATCGTCGCCCTCTGGCTGATGATCCGCCTCTCGCTCGCCTCGCCCGCCCTGATGCTCGAGAAACAAGGCATCGTGAAGTCGATGGGCCGCTCGGCCAAGCTGGTGCGCGGCGCCTGGTGGCGGGTGTTCGGCATCCAGCTGCTCGCCGCGATTATCGCCAACATCGTGGCGTCGATCATCGTGATCCCGTTCGCCTTCCTCGCCGGGGCACTGAGCGGCGGCGGCATCACCGGCTTCCTCGACAGCGGGGTCGGGGACGTCGGCTGGACGTTCCTCATCGTCAGCGGCATCGGCTCCGTGATCGGATCCACGCTCACGTTCCCGATCACCGCCGGCGTCACCGTGCTGCTCTACATCGACCAGAGGATCCGCCGCGAGGCCCTGGACCTCGAACTCGCCCGCGCCGCAGGCGTCCAGGGATACGCTTCCGGCGCACAGGGCACGCCAGGGAGCTGATGCAGTGAGTGCGACGGGGGGAGTTCTCAGGGCGGCTCGGCTGCTGCCACGCGCCGACGACGAACCGCCGGTGACGATCCCGCGCGACCCGGCGCGAGAGGCCGCCGAGCGCGAACTGTCACGGCCCATGTACCACGACAACGACCCCGGCCTGCTGCAACGCGCCCTGAACACGTTCTGGGACTGGGTCGACGGTCTCCTCAGCGCCGCCTCCGCCGCTACACCTGGCGGCGGTGTCGGCCTCTTCGTGGTCGTACTGACCGTCGTCGCGCTCCTGGCCGCGCTCTGGTGGCGCCTCGGCACACCGCGCCGCGCGCCCGCATCCTCCGCGCCGCTCTTCGACGACCGGCCACGCAGCGCGGCAGACCACCGAGCTGCCGCCGAAGCGCATGCGGCCCAGGGCCATTGGAGCCAGGCTGTCCAGGAGCGGATGCGAGCCGTCGTCCGCTCCCTGGAGGAGCGGGCCCTGCTCGACCCCCGCCCTGGCCGCACCGCCGACGAGGCCGCCGCGGAAGCCGGCCGCGTCCTGCCCGCCCACACGGACCGACTACGCGCTGCCGCCCGCGAGTTCGACGACGTCACATACGGCGGCCGCACCGCAAACCAACCGGCGTACCGCCGCATCTCCGATCTGGACCACGACCTGGAACGCACCAAGCCAGTCCTCGCCGCCACAGCAGGAAGCGCGAGCAGCGCCCAGAGCACGCCCCACAGCACCACCCACCACGGGGCCGCCGAATGAGCGAGGCCACCCTCACCCCCACCTCGGTCTCGCCCACCGCCCGTCAGCGGTGGACCCGCGCCCGAGGCGTCGTGCTCGCACTCGTGATCCTCTTGGCGGCCGCGATCGCGCTGGCCGCAGTCCGCTCCGGGGACCGGCACGGCAGACTCGACCCCCGCTCCGCCGACCCTTACGGAAGCCGGGCCGTCGCCGAACTCCTCGACGACCGGGGCGTGTCCACGCGCGTCGTCACCACCACCGATGAGGCCCGTGCCGCAGCGGGCCCCGACACCACCCTCCTCGTGGCCGCCCCCGATCTGCTCACCGACCGCCAGCAGACCGAACTCCGCGCCGCCACAGCCGACTCCGGCGGCCGCACCGTCCTGGTCGCCCCCGGGGATCCGTCGCTCGGCACGCTCGCCCCAGGCGTCACGGCAGACCCCGCTCCGAGCCTCGCCTCGACGCTCTCCCCCGGCTGCGACCTGCCCGCCGCCCGCCGCGCGGGAATCGCCGACACCGGCGGAAGGCGCTACACCACCGCCGCGACCGACGCCGACCGCTGCTACCCCGACGACGGCCTTCCCACGCTCGTGCGCATCCCGGCCGCCGACGGCACCGGCGACACCGTCGTGATCGGCGCCGCCGACATCCTCTACAACGACCGCCTCGACCAGCACGGCAACGCCTCGCTCGCCCTGCAACTCCTCGGTTCCCGCACCCACTTGGTCTGGTACCTCCCCTCCCTCTCCGGCGACACCGCCACCGACGCCGGCGACCGCAGCTTCTTCGACCTGATCCCCTCGGGCTGGCTCTGGGGCACCCTGCAGCTCACCATCGCCGCCGGCCTCGCAGCCCTCTGGCGCGGCCGCCGCCTCGGCCCCCTCGTACCTGAACGCCTCCCCGTCGCCATCCGCGCCTCCGAAACCGCCGAAGGCCGCGCCCGCCTCTACCGCAAGGCGAACGCCCGCGAGCGCGCCGCCACAGCACTCCGCGCCGCCACCCGCACCCGCCTCGCACCCCTCCTCGGCGTATCCCCCGCCCAGGCGCACGCGCCCGAGGCACTCCTCCCAGCCCTCTCCGCCCAACTCCACGGCAGCGGACAGGACCTGCTCACGCTTCTCTTCGGGCCGCCACCCCGCGACGACGCAGCCCTCATCACCCTCGCCGACCAACTCGACGCCCTCGAAAGAGAGGTACGCACTTCATGATGGACCCGACCACTGACAACGCCGGTCACGCAGGGGATCCGGGCACCGCCCGAGCGTCCCTGGAGGCCCTGCGCACCGAGATCGCCAAGGCCGTGGTCGGCCAGGACCCCGCCGTCACGGGCCTCGTCGTCGCCCTGCTCTGCCGCGGCCACGTCCTCCTCGAAGGCGTCCCCGGCGTCGCCAAGACCCTTCTCGTACGCGCGCTCGCGGCCGCACTCGACGTCGACACCAAGCGCGTCCAGTTCACCCCCGACCTGATGCCCAGCGACGTGACCGGCTCACTGGTCTACGACGCCCGCACCGCCGAGTTCTCGTTCCAGCCGGGCCCGGTCTTCACCAACCTGCTCCTCGCCGACGAGATCAACCGCACCCCGCCCAAGACCCAGTCGTCCCTACTGGAGGCGATGGAGGAGCGCCAGGTCACGGTTGACGGCGTCCCGCGCCCGCTGCCCGAGCCGTTTCTGGTCGCCGCCACCCAGAACCCGATCGAGTACGAGGGCACCTACCCCCTCCCCGAAGCCCAGCTGGACCGTTTCCTCCTCAAGCTCAACATGCCCCTCCCCTCCCGCCAGGAGGAGATCGGCGTCCTCACGCGCCATGCGGAAGGCTTCAATCCGCGCAACCTGCGCGCCGCCGGCGTACGCCCCGTAGCAGGGCCCGCGGACCTGGAGGCCGCCCGCGCGGCCGTCGCCGAAACGTCCGTATCTCCCGAGATCACGGGCTATGTGGTCGACATCTGCCGCGCCACGCGCGAGTCCCCGTCGCTCACACTCGGCGTCTCTCCACGTGGCGCGACAGCGCTGCTCGCCACCGCCCGCGCCTGGGCCTGGCTGACGGGCCGCGACTACGTGATCCCCGACGACGTGAAGGCACTGGCCCTCCCCACCCTCCGCCATCGTGTCCAGCTCCGCCCCGAGGCCGAGATGGAGGGCGTCACCGCCGACTCCGTGATCAACGCGATCCTCGCCCACGTCCCCGTACCCCGCTGAGCCGAGGACCCATGGCATTCACCGGACGCGCCGCCCTCCTTGCGGCCCTGGGCACACTCCCCGTCGGCATCTGGGAACCCAGCTGGACGGGCATCATGGCCGTCAACGGTCCCCTGGCGCTCGCCTGCGCCTGCGACTTCGCCCTGGCCGCGCCCGTACGGCGCTTGGTCCTGACGCGCTCAGGAGACACCTCGGTACGCCTTGGAGAGCCCGCAGACGTCACGCTCACCGTCACCAATCCGTCGAACCGCACCCTGCGCGCCCGCATCCGCGACGCCTGGCCCCCCAGCAGCTGGCAGCCCGGAAGTGAGGCCAGGTCCTCACGCCACGCACTGACGGTCCCACCTGGAGAACGCCGCCGCGTCACCACTCGCCTCAAGCCCACCCGCCGTGGCGACCGCCACGCCGACCGGGTCACCATCCGGTCCTACGGCCCCCTCGGCTTGTTCACGCGCCAGGGCAGCCACAAGGTGCCTTGGACCGTTCGCGTCCTGCCGCCCTTCACGAGCCGGAAGCACCTGCCCTCCAAGCTCGCCCGACTACGCGAACTCGACGGCCGCACCAGCGTCCTGACCCGCGGCGAAGGCACCGAGTTCGACAGCATCCGCGAGTACGTCCCCGGAGACGACACCCGTTCTATCGACTGGCGCGCCACGGCCCGCCAGTCCACGGTCGCAGTACGCACCTGGCGCCCCGAACGCGACCGCCACATCCTCGTCGTCCTGGACACCGGCCGCACTTCCGCTGGACGAGTAGGCGACGCGCCGCGCCTGGACGCCTCCATGGACGCGGGCCTGCTCCTCGCCGCCCTCGCCTCCCGCGCCGGCGACCGTGTGGACCTCTTGGCGTATGACCGCCGCGTCCGTGCGCTGGTCCAGGGCCGAGCCGCAGGGGAGCTGCTCCCTGCCCTCGTCAACGCCATGGCCCCGCTGGAACCGGAGCTGGTGGAACTGGACGCCCGTGGTCTCACGTCCACGGTCCTGCGCATCGCACCACGCCGATCCCTCGTCGTCCTGCTCACCAGCCTCGACGCTGCTCCCATCGAAGAGGGCCTGCTGCCTGTACTCACGCGCCTCACCCGCCGCCACACGGTCCTCGTCGCGTCTGTGGCGGACCCACACATCGCCCAGATGGCGGCATCGAGAGGAACCGCCGAGGCCGTGTACGACGCAGCGGCCGCCGCCCAGGCGCAGGCTGAACGCCGCCACACGGCCGAACAACTCATTCGCCACGGCGTCACAGTCGTTGACGCGACTCCTGAAGCGCTGGCCCCTGCCTTGGCGGACGCCTACCTCGCGCTCAAGACAGCCGGCCGCCTATGAGGTCAGGGGCTGGCCGCTTACCCCGGAAACGCAGAAAGCCCCCGTACCAGGAATTTCTTCCCGGTACGGGGGCTTTCTCAAGAATTGTTCGGCGGCGTCCTACTCTCCCACAGGGTCCCCCCTGCAGTACCATCGGCGCTGTGAGGCTTAGCTTCCGGGTTCGGAATGTAACCGGGCGTTTCCCTCACGCTATGACCACCGAAACACTATGAAACTCTCAACCGCACCACGCTGCGGCAACGCAACGCGGGGTTGTTCGTGGTTTCAGAACCAACACAGTGGACGCGAGCAACTGAGGACAAGCCCTCGGCCTATTAGTACCAGTCAACTCCACCCATTACTGGGCTTCCATATCTGGCCTATCAACCCAGTCGTCTACTGGGAGCCTTACCCCATCAAGTGGGTGGGAGTCCTCATCTCGAAGCAGGCTTCCCGCTTAGATGCTTTCAGCGGTTATCCCTCCCGAACGTAGCCAACCAGCCATGCCCTTGGCAGAACAACTGGCACACCAGAGGTTCGTCCGTCCCGGTCCTCTCGTACTAGGGACAGCCCTTCTCAAGACTCCTACGCGCACAGCGGATAGGGACCGAACTGTCTCACGACGTTCTAAACCCAGCTCGCGTACCGCTTTAATGGGCGAACAGCCCAACCCTTGGGACCGACTCCAGCCCCAGGATGCGACGAGCCGACATCGAGGTGCCAAACCATCCCGTCGATATGGACTCTTGGGGAAGATCAGCCTGTTATCCCCGGGGTACCTTTTATCCGTTGAGCGACGGCGCTTCCACAAGCCACCGCCGGATCACTAGTCCCGACTTTCGTCCCTGCTCGACCCGTCGGTCTCACAGTCAAGCTCCCTTGTGCACTTACACTCAACACCTGATTGCCAACCAGGCTGAGGGAACCTTTGGGCGCCTCCGTTACTCTTTAGGAGGCAACCGCCCCAGTTAAACTACCCATCAGACACTGTCCCTGATCCGGATCACGGACCCAGGTTAGACATCCAGCACGACCAGACTGGTATTTCAACGACGACTCCACCCGAACTGGCGTCCGAGTATCAAAGTCTCCCAGCTATCCTACACAAGCCGAACCGAACACCAATATCAAACTGTAGTAAAGGTCCCGGGGTCTTTCCGTCCTGCTGCGCGAAACGAGCATCTTTACTCGTAGTGCAATTTCACCGGGCCTATGGTTGAGACAGTCGAGAAGTCGTTACGCCATTCGTGCAGGTCGGAACTTACCCGACAAGGAATTTCGCTACCTTAGGATGGTTATAGTTACCACCGCCGTTTACTGGCGCTTAAGTTCTCAGCTTCGCCATGACGAATCATGACTAACCGGTCCCCTTAACGTTCCAGCACCGGGCAGGCGTCAGTCCGTATACATCGCCTTACGGCTTCGCACGGACCTGTGTTTTTAGTAAACAGTCGCTTCTCGCTGGTCTCTGCGGCCACCCCCAGCTCACCAAGTAAATTGGATCACCAAGTGTGGCCCCCCTTCTCCCGAAGTTACGGGGGCATTTTGCCGAGTTCCTTAACCATAGTTCACCCGAACGCCTCGGTATTCTCTACCTGACCACCTGAGTCGGTTTAGGGTACGGGCCGCCATGAAACTCGCTAGAGGCTTTTCTCGACAGCATAGGATCATCCACTTCACCACAATCGGCTCGGCATCAGGTCTCAGCCTTGATGAGCGGCGGATTTACCTACCACTCGGCCTACACCCTTACCCCGGGACAACCACCGCCCGGGATGGACTACCTTCCTGCGTCACCCCATCACTCACCTACTACCAGCTCGGGTCACCGGCTCCACCACTCCCCTCAACTCCGAAGAGATCAGGGCGGCTTCACGGGCTTAGCATCACTGGATTCGATGTTTGACGCTTCACAGCGGGTACCGGAATATCAACCGGTTATCCATCGACTACGCCTGTCGGCCTCGCCTTAGGTCCCGACTTACCCTGGGCAGATCAGCTTGACCCAGGAACCCTTAGTCAATCGGCGCACACGTTTCCCACGTGTGTATCGCTACTCATGCCTGCATTCTCACTCGTGAACCGTCCACCACTGCCTTCCGGCGCGGCTTCACCCGGCACACGACGCTCCCCTACCCATCACAGTCCCCGTTGGGGGTATGTACTGCAATGACACGACTTCGGCGGTACGCTTGAGCCCCGCTACATTGTCGGCGCGGAATCACTAGACCAGTGAGCTATTACGCACTCTTTCAAGGGTGGCTGCTTCTAAGCCAACCTCCTGGTTGTCTCTGCGACTCCACATCCTTTCCCACTTAGCGTACGCTTAGGGGCCTTAGTCGATGCTCTGGGCTGTTTCCCTCTCGACCATGGAGCTTATCCCCCACAGTCTCACTGCCGCGCTCTCACTTACCGGCATTCGGAGTTTGGCTAAGGTCAGTAACCCGGTAGGGCCCATCGCCTATCCAGTGCTCTACCTCCGGCAAGAAACACACGACGCTGCACCTAAATGCATTTCGGGGAGAACCAGCTATCACGGAGTTTGATTGGCCTTTCACCCCTAACCACAGGTCATCCCCCAGGTTTTCAACCCTGGTGGGTTCGGTCCTCCACGACCTCTTACAGCCGCTTCAACCTGCCCATGGCTAGATCACTCCGCTTCGGGTCTTGAGCGCGCTACTAAATCGCCCTATTCGGACTCGCTTTCGCTACGGCTTCCCCACACGGGTTAACCTCGCAACACACCGCAAACTCGCAGGCTCATTCTTCAAAAGGCACGCAGTCACGAGACAAGCACAAGTGCTTGTCCGACGCTCCCACGGCTTGTAGGCACACGGTTTCAGGTACTATTTCACTCCCCTCCCGGGGTACTTTTCACCATTCCCTCACGGTACTATCCGCTATCGGTCACCAGGGAATATTTAGGCTTAGCGGGTGGTCCCGCCAGATTCACACGGGATTTCTCGGGCCCCGTGCTACTTGGGTGTCTCTCAAACGAGCCGCTGATGTTTCGACTACGGGGGTCTTACCCTCTACGCCGGACCTTTCGCATGTCCTTCGCCTACATCAACGGTTTCTGACTCGTCCCACGGCCGGCAGACCGTAGAAAAGAGATCCCACAACCCCCCAAGCGCAACCCCTGCCGGGTCTCACACGCTTGAGGTTTAGCCTCATCCAGTTTCGCTCGCCACTACTCCCGGAATCACGGTTGTTTTCTCTTCCTGCGGGTACTGAGATGTTTCACTTCCCCGCGTTCCCTCCACATGCCCTATGTGTTCAGGCATGGGTGACAGCCCATGACGACTGCCGGGTTTCCCCATTCGGAAACCCCCGGATCAAAGTCTGGTTGACGACTCCCCGGGGACTATCGTGGCCTCCCACGTCCTTCATCGGTTCCTGGTGCCAAGGCATCCACCGTGCGCCCTTAAAAACTTGGCCACAGATGCTCGCGTCCACTGTGCAGTTCTCAAACAACGACCAACCACCCATCACAACCCGCCGAAACGGATCTTTACCGGGGCCGGCATACCGAAGGAACGAGCTTTCAGCCCGTGCCCTCAGACACCCAACAGCGTGCCCAGCACCCAGTGCTGACCAGATCATGCGTTCCACGCCCCAAGGGGCAGTACTAGCAGCCTGATCCATCCACCAGGAACTGAGTAGTCAACGTTCCACCCATGAGCTAACCACCGCAGGACATTTGCCTGCGTTATGGCTCTGGACCACCAAGCAAGCTTGGCGGCCTAGATGCTCCTTAGAAAGGAGGTGATCCAGCCGCACCTTCCGGTACGGCTACCTTGTTACGACTTCGTCCCAATCGCCAGTCCCACCTTCGACAGCTCCCTCCCACAAGGGGTTGGGCCACCGGCTTCGGGTGTTACCGACTTTCGTGACGTGACGGGCGGTGTGTACAAGGCCCGGGAACGTATTCACCGCAGCAATGCTGATCTGCGATTACTAGCGACTCCGACTTCATGGGGTCGAGTTGCAGACCCCAATCCGAACTGAGACCGGCTTTTTGAGATTCGCTCCACCTCGCGGTATCGCAGCTCATTGTACCGGCCATTGTAGCACGTGTGCAGCCCAAGACATAAGGGGCATGATGACTTGACGTCGTCCCCACCTTCCTCCGAGTTGACCCCGGCGGTCTCCCGTGAGTCCCCAGCACCACAAGGGCCTGCTGGCAACACGGGACAAGGGTTGCGCTCGTTGCGGGACTTAACCCAACATCTCACGACACGAGCTGACGACAGCCATGCACCACCTGTACACCGACCACAAGGGGGACCCTGTCTCCAGGGTTTTCCGGTGTATGTCAAGCCTTGGTAAGGTTCTTCGCGTTGCGTCGAATTAAGCCACATGCTCCGCCGCTTGTGCGGGCCCCCGTCAATTCCTTTGAGTTTTAGCCTTGCGGCCGTACTCCCCAGGCGGGGCACTTAATGCGTTAGCTGCGGCACGGACAACGTGGAATGTTGCCCACACCTAGTGCCCACCGTTTACGGCGTGGACTACCAGGGTATCTAATCCTGTTCGCTCCCCACGCTTTCGCTCCTCAGCGTCAGTATCGGCCCAGAGATCCGCCTTCGCCACCGGTGTTCCTCCTGATATCTGCGCATTTCACCGCTACACCAGGAATTCCGATCTCCCCTACCGAACTCTAGTCTGCCCGTATCGAATGCAGACCCGGGGTTAAGCCCCGGGCTTTCACATCCGACGTGACAGACCGCCTACGAGCTCTTTACGCCCAATAATTCCGGACAACGCTTGCGCCCTACGTATTACCGCGGCTGCTGGCACGTAGTTAGCCGGCGCTTCTTCTGCAGGTACCGTCACTTTCGCTTCTTCCCTGCTGAAAGAGGTTTACAACCCGAAGGCCGTCATCCCTCACGCGGCGTCGCTGCATCAGGCTTTCGCCCATTGTGCAATATTCCCCACTGCTGCCTCCCGTAGGAGTCTGGGCCGTGTCTCAGTCCCAGTGTGGCCGGTCGCCCTCTCAGGCCGGCTACCCGTCGTCGCCTTGGTGAGCCACTACCTCACCAACAAGCTGATAGGCCGCGGGCTCATCCTGCACCGCCGGAGCTTTCCACCCGAGAAGATGCCTTCCCAGGTAATATCCGGTATTAGACCCCGTTTCCAGGGCTTGTCCCAGAGTGCAGGGCAGATTGCCCACGTGTTACTCACCCGTTCGCCACTAATCCACCCCGAAGGGCTTCATCGTTCGACTTGCATGTGTTAAGCACGCCGCCAGCGTTCGTCCTGAGCCAGGATCAAACTCTCCGTGAATGTTTTCCCGACTGCGCCTAATTAAAGACTGCGGGCTGACACCACGAGAGCGGAACAGCCAGGCGGAATAAGCCCGGCCGTTCACAGCGTCCTCGCTGTGTTTATTTCAAAGGAACCTCGACCATCACTGCGTGATGGACGGGGTATCAACATATCTGGCGTTGACTTTTGGCACGCTGTTGAGTTCTCAAGGAACGGACGCTTCCTTTGTACTCACCCGAGAGGCTCTCTCAGGCTTTCCTCCGGGCGCTTCCCTTCGGTGTTTCCAACCTTACCAGATCCGTTTTCCGTTCCGTTCCCGGTCGGAATTCATTTCCGGTGGCCGTTGGAGGGCCTTTTGCCTATCGGCTGCCTTGCGGCTTCCCTTTCGGCGGACCCGACTTTATCAGAGATTTTCGACCGGCCTGACCGGCCACTCGTTCCTGATTAATCGAGATGGCTTCTCAAGACTGTGCTGTCGAGAAGCAGCTAGATGCTCACGGTCACCCGTGAACGTCCTCCGCTCCAGGCAACTGTTCGAATCTACCTCCCCGATCCCGCCGTGTCAACAGCTTTCGGGGCGAAGAGGAGACTAGCAGGTCAGGGAGCGTGTCCGCACATCACGCGGCGGTGGGCAGGACGGCGCTCCGCTCGGATTCATCCAGGTCGCCCATGTCGCCATCGCGTGCCGCTCTGCCGCCGAGCACATAGACATACGCGAGAAAGGCCAGCTCAGCGGCGATTCCGATGGCGATACGGGACCACGTCGGCAGGCCCGAAGGAGTGACGAAGCCTTCGATGGCACCAGCGACGAAGAGGACCAGGGCGAGGCCGATCGCCATGCCGACCGCGGCGCGTCCTTCGGCTGCCAGGGCTGTGCGGCGGGTCCGAGGGCCCGGGTCGATGAGGGTCCAGCCGAGCCGCAGTCCGGTACCGGCGGCTACGAAGACGGCGGTCAGCTCCAGCAGGCCGTGCGGCAGTACCAGGCCGAGGAATGTGTCGAGACGGCCCGCGGAGGACATCAGGCCGATGCCCACGCCGAGATTGAGCATGTTCTGGAAGAGGATCCAGATGACCGGCAGACAGAGGAAGCCGCCCAGGACCAGGCACATCGCGGCGGCCTGGGCGTTGTTCGTCCAGACCTGCGCGGCGAAGGAGGCCGCCGGGTGACTCGAGTAGTAGGTCTCGTACTGGCCTCCGGGGCGGGTGAGCTCGCGTAGTTCGGATGGGGCCGCAATGGCGGACTGGACCTCGGGGTGGGTGCCGATCCACCAGCCGAGAAGAGCCGCGACCACCGTCGACAGAAGTGCGGTCGGGACCCACCAGTGGCGGGATCGGTAGACGGCGGCAGGAAAGCCGTGCGTAAGGAAACGGGTCACGTCGCGCCAGGTGGCACGCCGCGTGCCGGTGACGGCGCTACGCGCGCGTGCCACCAGTTGCGTGAGGCGCCCGACGAGCTGGGGGTCCGGTGCACTGGACTGGATCAGGGAGAGGTGGGTGGCTGTGCGCTGGTAGAGGACGACGAGCTCGTCCGCTTCGGCGCCCGTCAGGCGGCGCTGCCGGCGCAGCAACCCGTCCAGGCGGTCCCATTCCGCCCGGTGGGCGGACACGAAGACGTCCAGGTCCATCGGATCTGCTGCTCCTCGGCTGCTCTCACTACGGCCGGCGTGGCTTCTGCGGCTGCAGCGACAGCTGCGTTGCTACGGCTACTGGGGGCGCGATGCGCACTCAGCTTGGCAGACTGGCTGTCCATAAGGCAGGGCAGGGGACGGTACGGCGGGGCAGGGGAAGGCGGCCGGCGTGAGTGAGCTTGTGACGGGCGAGGCGGTGGCGTTGGAATTGCGTCCCGCGAAGCTGCCGAGCCGGATGTTGGCCGTGCTGATCGATCTCGTTGTGGCGTGGGCGGTCTATATCGCTGTGCTGCTGGGCCTGGCGGCTGCTACGGCGTCGTTGGACGAGGCCGCCGTCGCGGCGGTATCGGTGGCTGCCTTCCTGCTGGTGCTGGTGGGCGGTCCGATCGCCGTGGAGACGCTCAGCCGTGGGCGCTCGTTGGGCAAGCTGGCGTGCGGTCTGCGGGTGGTGCGGGACGACGGCGGGCCCATCCGGTTCCGGCATGCGCTGGTGCGGGGCGCCTTCGGCGTGGTCGAGATCCTCATGACGTTCGGGATCGTCGCGTGCATCGCTTCGTTCGTGTCCGCGCGCGGGCGACGGCTCGGTGATGTCTTCGCGGGAACTCTGGTCGTACGGGAGCGGGTGCCTGCTGGGCGTACTGGTTTCGTTCCTCCGCCGCCGCCCTGGCTGATGGGGCGGTTCTCCGGGGTCGATCTGTCTGCCGTCCCGGACGGGTTGTGGCTCGCGATCCGCCAGTATCTGACGCGGATGGGGCAGCTGGATCCGCAGGTGGGCTGGGGCATGGCCGAGCGTTTGGCCACCGATCTCGCGGCGCGAACCGGGGCTCCGGTGCCCCCTGGAGTTCCTCCGGCTGCGTATCTGGCGGCGGTGGTGCATGAGCGGCAGTCGCGGGATGCGCGGCGTGCCTTCGGCGGGGGCGGGGCGGCCTCGGCGGGTGTGCCTGCGGGGCCTGCAGGGGTTACGGCCGGCCAGGGCGCTGTTCAGCCGGGTGCGGGGTATGCGGTCGGGGGTGTGCAGCCTGTGCAGGCGTCGTACCGGTCGCCGGATCATCACTCTCCGCATCAGGCGCCCGCCCACGACCAGCGGAGCCAGGAGCCTCTCGTGACGGGGCCCGGTGAGCCTTCGCCTGTGGAGCAGTCGACCGGGGATGGGCGGAGCAGTGATGCCACGCGGCCTGGCACCGGGTTCGCGCCTCCCGCGTAGGAAGCGGTGCTAGATCGACGGCGGGGAGTCGAGGTCCTCGAGCTCGATGCCGGGAGCGGCCAGCACCACGTCGCCGGCGATGTGGACGGTGTGCTGTTCGCCGGTGTCCAGGGCTGTGACCTGGTATTCGTCCACGGTCAGCAGGCCGTTGTCAGTGGCGTGTGTTTCTCTGTTCCGCAGGGCCCAGGACTGGTCGAGGGTGCGTGGGGCCAGGACCGGTTCGGTGAAGGCGACGAGACGGACGCGGGTCGCGGGGGAATCGGGGGTGAGGCGAAGGAGACGTGCGGTCGCGATGAGGAAGGCCGGGGATCTGCCGGTGAAGGCATGGGCGGGGGCATTGCCTTCGGTGGCGTGTGTGCCGGTGGGGTCGGTGCGTACCCACGTGACGCCGTCGATGGCGGCGCCGCGGACCTGCCAGCTCGCGGCGTGGAGTTCGAGACGGATGGGGCGGCCGAGTTCGTCGAGGGCGAGGTCGACGGAGCCGGCGTGATCGCCGGAGGGGGTGGTCACTTGGGAGACGTAGCGCCAGCCGGAGGGGCCGGGTGCGCAGTGGAAGTGCTCTTCACCGAGGGGGGTGTGATCGTGCGGATCGTGGAGCGAATATCGGCCGCGGGGCATGGAGATCGGGGTCCGGGTGCTGGTAGGGGGCAGGCCCCCGCCGTAGTGGGCGAGGGCCTGCTGATGTCCGTCCGCTGAGCGGTGCCGCCTGCCTCGAGTGCCGGCCAGGAGGGCGCTGGGGAAGGCGGCTGCCGCTCAGCAGCAGGTGGCGCTCAGTAGCGGTAGTGGTCGGGCTTGTACGGCCCCTCGACCTCGACACCGATGTAGGCGGCCTGCTCGGGGCGCAGCTTGGTCAGCTTCACGCCGAGCGCGTCCAGGTGGAGACGGGCGACCTTCTCGTCCAGGTGCTTGGGCAGCACATAGACGTCCGTCGGGTACTCCTCGGGCTTGGTGAACAGCTCGATCTGGGCCAGCGTCTGGTCCGCGAACGAGTTGGACATCACGAACGACGGGTGGCCGGTCGCGTTGCCCAGGTTCAGCAGACGCCCCTCGGACAGCACGATGATCACCTTGCCGTCCGGGAACGTCCAGGTGTGCACCTGCGGCTTGACCTCGTCCTTGACGATGCCGGGGATCTTCGCCAGGCCGGCCATGTCGATCTCGTTGTCGAAGTGGCCGATGTTGCCGACGATCGCCTGGTGCTTCATCTTGGCCATGTCCGAGGCCATGATGATGTCCTTGTTGCCGGTCGTGGTGACGAAGATGTCGGCCTTGTCGATGACCTCGTCGAGGGTCGTGACCTGGTAGCCGTCCATCGCGGCCTGCAGTGCGCAGATCGGGTCGATCTCGGTGACGATCACGCGGGCGCCCTGCCCGCGCAGGGACTCCGCGCAGCCCTTGCCCACGTCGCCGTAGCCGCAGACGACCGCGGTCTTGCCGCCGATCAGTACGTCGGTGGCGCGGTTGATGCCGTCCACCAGCGAGTGCCGGCAGCCGTACTTGTTGTCGAACTTCGACTTCGTCACGGCGTCGTTCACGTTGATCGCCGGGAAGAGCAGCACGCCGTCGCGCTGCATCTCGTACAGGCGGTGGACGCCGGTCGTGGTCTCCTCGGTGACGCCGCGGATCTCGGACGCGAGGCGGGTCCACTTCTGCGGGTTCTCACTCAGGGTGCGGGTGAGGAGCTCGAGGATGACGCGGTGCTCGTCGGATTCGGCGGTGTCGACGGACGGGACCTTGCCGTCCTTCTCGTACTCGACGCCCTTGTGGACGAGGAGGGTGGCGTCACCGCCGTCGTCGAGGATCATGTTCGGGCCGCCGGTGGGGCTGTTCGGCCAGGTCAGGGCCTGCTCGGTGCACCACCAGTACTCCTCCAGGGTCTCGCCCTTCCACGCGAACACCGGGACACCCTGGGGGTTGTCCGGCGTGCCCTTCGGGCCCACCGCGATGGCCGCGGCGGCGTGGTCCTGGGTGGAGAAGATGTTGCAGGAGGCCCAGCGGACCTCGGCGCCGAGCGCGACCAGGGTCTCGATCAGGACCGCGGTCTGCACGGTCATGTGCAGGGAGCCCGTGACACGGGCCCCCTTCAGCGGCTGCTTCTCGGCGTACTCCTTGCGGATCGCCATGAGGCCGGGCATCTCGTGCTCGGCGAGGGTGATCTCCTTACGGCCGAACTCGGCCAGGGAGAGGTCGGCGACCTTGAAGTCCTGTCGTTGATCGACAGTCGTCATAACGGGCTGCTCCTCGTGATGGGTCGAGGGTGGGTACGGCTGGCTCTGCGGCGGCGGACACACCGGTGCCCGGGCGCGCGCGGCCCAGTCCGTCGGAGGCCCTCTCTCCCTCGGTCGGTCCGCGGTGCGGACCGCCCGACCGCCATCAGCAGCGACGTCTGGCTGTCCCCACGAATCTACACCGATCGACCCAGCGGCCCCCAGTCCGCCCATGAGCGTGCGGGCCCTACGCACATCAGTGCGTAGGGCCCGCGGCAAATCTTGTCGGCGCCGTCAGTGCTCCGCGCCGGGAGTCGGCCCGCCCGGGGTGGCCTCGCGGTCCGCGCCCTTGGCGGCCTCGGCTTCGCTGTAGATGTCCGGCTCCAGGTAGATCACACGGGCGATCGGCACGTCCCTGCGGATGCGTGCCTCGGCGGCGTCTATGGCAGAGGCCACCTCGGCGGCCGTGTTGTCGTGCCGCACCGCGATCTTGGCGGCGACCAGGAGCTCCTCGGGGCCGATGTGGAGCGTACGCATGTGGATGATGCGGGTGACCGTGTCGCCGTCGACGATCGCGGACTCGATCTTCGCGACCTCCTCGGTACCGGCGGCCTCGCCCAGCAGCAGCGACTTGGTCTCGGCGGCCAGTACGAGCGCGATGAGGATGAGCAGGACACCGATGCAGAGGGTGCCAATGCCGTCCCAGACGCTGTCACCCGTGATCAGGGTCAGGCCGACACCGAAGAGCGCCAGGATCAGGCCGACCAGTGCGCCGAGGTCCTCCAGCAGGACGACAGGCAGCTCGGGGGCCTTGGCGTGGCGGACGAACTCCTTCCAGGACTTCTTGCCGCGGAGGACGTTGGACTCCTTGATGGCGGTGCGGAAGGAGAAGGTCTCGGCGATGATCGCGAAGACCAGCACGCCCACGGGCCAGTACCAGTTCTCCAGCTCGTGCGGATGCTTGATCTTCTCGTAGCCCTCGTAGATGGCGAACATGCCGCCGACCGAGAACAGCACGATCGAGACGAGGAAGGCGTAGATGTAGCGCTCGCGGCCGTAGCCGAAGGGGTGCTGCGGGGTGGCCTCGCGCTGGGCCTTCTTGCCGCCGACCAGCAGTAGCGCCTGGTTGCCGGAGTCGGCGACCGAGTGCACGGACTCGGCCAGCATCGACGACGAGCCGCTGAAGAGGAACGCCACGAACTTCGATACGGCAATCGCGAGGTTGGCGGCCAATGCCGCCACAATCGCCTTGGTACCGCCTGACGCGCTCATGTGTTCGCTGTGTCCCTTCGCCTGCGTCTGTTCCCGGCCTGCGTTGATCGCACACGTACAGCGTGCATCGCTCGCGTACGCACGTCGCACATCCGTGCCGCCGCGCTTTCACGGCGGTGCCTTCCGGCCCCCGGTCCGTACGTCGCCGCGCAGGGCCGGCTCCTTTGCCGACCCTTTGCGGTGGGTCATTGTTGCAGCACGGGACGCACTCGGTTTATCAGGCCACCACAGTCGCACGGAAGATCGTGCCGGCTCCGGACACTTCGGTCTCTTCTCCCGCGGGGACGAAGACGGACTGCCCCGGTGTGAGCGTGAATTCACCGGTCCGCACGGATCCGGCGGTGCAGAGCAGGATCTGCGGGGTCGGGGCGGTCAGGCCGTGCGGCGCCGAGCCCTCGGCCAGGACGTACCGGGAGAGCCGGAACTCGTCGATCGGCGTCGCGTAGACCTCCTCGCCGTCCGGGGCGGCCTCGGGGCGCAGTACGCCGGGGTCGGTCGCCTCGAAGCGGACGATGCGCAGCAGTTCGGGGACGTCGACGTGCTTCGGGGTGAGGCCGCAGCGCAGGACGTTGTCCGAGTTGGCCATGATCTCGACGCCGAGGCCGCCCAGGTAGGCGTGCGGGACGCCGGCGCCGAGGAACAGGGCCTCGCCGGGCTCCAGTTGGACGTAGTTGAGCAGCATGGCGGCGATCACGCCCGGGTCGCCGGGGTAGTGGTGCGCGATCGAGGCGTACGCCGCGTAGTCGGCTGCGAAGTCGGAGGTGTCCGGGTCTTCGGCCAGTCGAGCACAGGCCGCCGCGGCCTCGGCGACCGTGGCCGCCATCTCGTCGCGGTCGGCGGTGAGCACGGCGGTGAGGACCTCGCGGAGGGCGGCCTCCTCGGGGTGGGCGTGCAGCAGGTCGACGTAGGGCTTGAGGGAGTCGACGTCGAGCCCGGAGAGCAACTCCGCGGCCTGGAGCGGCTGCCGGAATCCGCACAGGCCGTCGAACGGCGTCAGCGCACAGATCAGTTCGGGCTTGTGGTTGGTGTCCTTGTAGTTGCGGTGGGGGGCGTCGATGTGGACCCTGCGCTGCTCCTCTGCCTCGTACCCCTCCTTCGCCTGCGCGAGGTCGGGGTGGACCTGGAGGGACAGCGGGGCGCCGGCCGCGAGGATCTTGAGCAGGAACGGCAGCCGAGGGCCGAACTTGTCCACGGACCGCGCGCCCAGTTCATGCTCGGGGCCGGCGCCGATCACCACGTTCAGTGCTCCGCGCGCGGTGCGGGACGGTGCGCCGGGGTGGGCGCCCATCCACATCTCCGCCTGCGGCTCACCCGTCGGCTCGACGCCGAGCAGCTCGGGGATGGCGGTGGTCGAACCCCAGGCGTAGGGGCGGATGGTGTTGTCGAGGCGGTCCATCGTGGCTGCTTTCTCCGTGCAGGGGTCAGCGGGCTCGTACGCGGGTCGGAGCTCGTCGCGGGCCAGAGCTTCGTATCTTCGTACGCTGATCTGCGGCCCGGTAGAGGGTGGAGCGCCGTACGGCCCGGACCGGACGGGATCGGGCCCCGGCCGGTCCGGTCAAGATCAGGCCCCCGAAGCGAGCGACAGGTAAACGGCGGCGAAATCCGTGATGGCGATCAGCTCCGCGAGGCCCTCCAGCTCGTTGCCGCCCTCCGGCTCGAGCTCGCTGATCGCGGTGTCGTGGCTGAGCGCGAGCTCGCGGGCGGCGGGGGCCGCGCTGAGAACGCCTGTCGGCTGGTCCCTGAGCAGGAGGACGCGGGCGCGCAGGGCCTGCTCCTCCTCCACACGGTCGCGGAAGAAGTCCTCCGGGTCGGCGCCCCCGGCGAGGGTGCTGACGAGCAGCGCGCCGTGGGCGGGCATCGCCTCGGGCAGCTCTGCCGCAAGCGCGGGACGCCCCGCGAGCTCGGCGAGCGCGGCGGCGAAGCGGCGGCCCGTGGGGCCCGCACCCGAACCCTCGGTCCAGATCAGCGGGAGGGATTCGGCGAACTCGGCGGCGAGCGTCTTGGCCGGGTTCTCGTACGTCGCGGTGGCGGGGCCGCAGCGTTCGGCGATGTGGTCGAGGCGGTCGGCGACCTTCTGGAGACCGTCGGGCGGTGCGTCCAGCAGGCCGGTGCGGTCCAGGAGCGTCAGCAGCGGTGTGAGCAGCGCCCACAGCGCACCGGGGCTCGCCGCCGCGGTCTGCTCCTGCTCCTCGTACGGAGCGGTGGCCATCGGTACGACCAAGCCGTGTGCGGCGCCCTGGACCGCTTCGGTGAGCGGGGAGCGAGCGGGGGCCACGGCGACGACCGTGCAGCCGCGGCGGTACGCCTGTTCGGCGAGGAGGGCGAGGCCCGGCTCCGAACCGTCGGGGGTCGCGATGAGCAGCAGATCGACCGGGCCGGCCCAGCCGGGCAGCGCCCAGCGCAGCGCGCCGGCGGCCGGGGCCACGCCGGTGGGCGCCAGGCGTGTGACGGGACAGCCCGCGGCGACCAGCGTGGAGAGCAGGTCGGCGACGCAGTTGGCGGCCATGCCCGGGCCCGCGGTCAGCAGGGCCCGTGGACGGCCGTCGGGCTTGAGGTCCATGAGGCCCGCCTCGGCCGCGTGCCGGAGGGCGGTGCGCACGCGGGCGCCTGCCTCGGCGGCGCCGCGCAGCAGGCCTCGCCGGTCGGCGCGGGCGAGCGCCTCGGGGTCGTCGAGCAGCGATTCGTCGAGCATGGGCGTCGGCCTCCGATCGCCGTGCGCGGTTGTGTCTGCCGCGGTGGTCTCTGCGGTTACGCGGGGCGGCGTGCCTCGTCGACGAGCAGTACGGGGATGCCGTCCCGGACCGGGTAGGCCAGGCCGCAGTCCTTGCCGGTGCAGATCAGCTCGGTCTCCTGCTCCTTGAGGGGGGCGTGACAGGCCGGGCAGGCGAGGATCTCCAGGAGGCCGGCTTCGAGCGGCATGGGGGTGTCCTTTCGAACAGCAGGGCAGGGTACGTGCGGCCTGGTCAGCGTACCTGGCCCCTGGGCCCTGGGCGGGGGCGGCGGGCGGGGCCGATCCTGTGGTCGGCTGCGGGCCGGAGCCCGTTTGTGCCCGCCGTTCCGCCCCAGCGGAACGACTGCCCACAAACGGGCGGCCGACCCCTGCCGACCGCCGGTCTCAGTTTCTGATGATCGCCAGGACCTCGTCGCGGATCTTCGTCATCATGGCCACGTCCCGGGCCTCCGCGTTCAGGCGGAGGAGGGGCTCGGTGTTGGACGGGCGGACGTTGAACCACCAGTCGGCCGAAGTGACGGTCAGGCCGTCGAGTTCGTCCAGCGTGACGCCGTCCCGGCCGGCGTAGGCCGCATTGATCGCGGCCAGGCGGGCCGCCTGGTCGTCCACCGTGGAGTTGATCTCGCCGGAGCCCACATAGCGGTCGTACTGGGCGACGAGCTCCGACAGCGGACCGTCCTGGCCGCCGAGCGCGGCCAGGACGTGCAGCGCGGCGAGCATGCCGGTGTCCGCGTTCCAGAAGTCGCGGAAGTAGTAGTGCGCGGAGTGCTCACCGCCGAAGATCGCACCCGTCTCGGCCATCTGCTGCTTGATGAAGGAGTGGCCGACGCGCGTACGCACCGGCGTGCCGCCGTTCTCGCGGACGACCTCGGGGACCGACCAGGACGTGATCAGGTTGTGGATGACGGTGCCCGTGCCGCCGTTCCGCGCGAGCTCGCGGGAGGCGACCAGGGCCGTGATCGCCGACGGCGAGACCGGGTCGCCGCCCGCGTCGACGACGAAGCACCGGTCCGCGTCGCCGTCGAACGCGAGGCCGATGTCCGCGCCCTCCTCGCGCACGCGCTTCTGCAGGTCCACGAGGTTCGCCGGGTCCAGCGGGTTCGCTTCGTGGTTGGGGAACGTGCCGTCCAGCTCGAAGTACATCGGCACCAGGTCGATCGGGAGGCCGGCGAACACGGTGGGGACGGTGTGGCCGCCCATGCCGTTGCCCGCGTCGACGACGACCTTCAGCGGGCGGATCGAGGTCAGGTCGACGAGGGAGCGGAGGTACGCCGCGTAGTCCTCGAGGGTGTCCCGCCCTGTGATCGAGCCTGGCGTGGCGACCGGCTCGGGCGCGCCGGATTCGCTCCACTCCTCGACGAGGGCGCGGATCTCGGCCAGTCCCGTGTCCTGGCCGACGGGTGCCGCGCCCTGCCGGCACAGCTTGATGCCGTTGTACTGAGCGGGGTTGTGCGAGGCCGTGAACATCGCGCCCGCCAGGTTCAGCGCCCCCGAGGCGTAGTACAGCTGGTCCGTCGAGCACAGGCCGATCTCCGTGACGTCGACGCCGCGGGATGCGGCGCCGCGCGCGAAGGCACGCGACAGACCCGGGGAAGAGGGCCGCATGTCGTGCCCGGTCACGATCGCGGCAGCGCCGGTGACCTGGGCGAAGGCGGCCCCGAACAGCTCGGCCAGCGCCTCGTCCCACTGGTCCGGGACCACCCCGCGTACGTCGTACGCCTTCACGATCTGCGACAGATCAGCAGTCACGGCCGTCCTCTCCTGAAGTCCTCACCAGTCTCATTAGTCGCCCAAAACTACCTGCATGCACTGACAACGGGGACATGAGCCTGCTGCAGAACACCGGAGGCGGACCCGTGACCGCCCACCTCGTGATGTCAGGGCAGCATCCAGCCCAGCACCGCCGTACTCTGCCCCACCACGATCAGGCACATGACGAGCAGCAACCCGATGCTCCAGGGCAGCACCTTGCGCAGCAGATCGCCCTCCTTGCCCGCGAGGCCGACGGCGGCGCAGGCGATCGTCAGGTTCTGTGGCGAGATCATCTTGCCCAGCACCCCGCCCGAGCTGTTGGCCGCCGCGAGGAGTTCCGGCGAGAGCCCGGACTGCTGCGCCGCGGTCACCTGAAGCGCGCCGAAGAGCGCGTTGGCGGAGGTGTCGGAGCCGGAGACGGCGACCCCGAACCAGCCCAGGACGGGCGACAGGAACGCGAGTCCCGCGCCTGCCGCGGCCACGAAATGGCCGATGGTAGCGGCCTGTCCGGACAGGTTCATGACATACGCAAGTGCCAGGACGGACGTCACGGTGAGGATCGCGAACCTCAGCTCGTACACCGTCGCCGCCCACTCGCGCAGCGCCACGCGCGCGTGCACGCGGAGAACGGCGGCGGTGCCGAGGCCGGCCAGCAGCACGAGCGTGCCGCCGGTGGACAGCAGCGGCAGCGAAAAGACGTTCTGGCCGACCGCCTCCCCGTCCGGATTGGCGACGTTCAGGAACGGCCAGTCGAAGGTGCGGGTCGCCTGCGCGAGCACCTCCTTGACGGCCGGGATCTGGGCTACCGAGAAGACGGCCACGATCAGCGCGTACGGGGCGTATGCGCGCAGCACCTCGGGCCGCGGATCATCCTCGTCGAGCTCGTCGCTGCGTACGCCGGTGAGGACCGCGGCCCGTACGGGTTCCTCGGCGGGCTTGCGCGCCCCCGGCAGCGCCATCAGCGCACCGGCTCCCGCCAACGCGGCCCCGATGTCGGCGAGCTGCGCGGAGACGTAGTTGGATGCAGCGAACTGCGCGACGGCGAAGGCGACGCCGCAGACGAGGGCGGGCACCCAGGTCTCGCGCAGCCCGCGCCGCCCGTCCACCAGGCCGACGAGCACGAGCGGCACGACGAGGGCGAGCAGGGGGGTCTGGCGGCCCACCACCGAGGCGACCGTGTCCAGCGGCAGCCCGGTCACCTCTGCGAGCGTCACCACCGGGGTCCCCATGGCGCCGAAGGCGACGGGCGCGGTGTTGGCGACCAGGGCCACGACGGCCGCCCGTACCGGCTCGAAGCCGAGCGCGACCAGCATGACCGAGCAGATCGCCACGGGAGCGCCGAAGCCGGCGAGCGCCTCAAGGAGTGCCCCGAAGCAGAAGGCGACCACCAGCGCCTGGATGCGCGGATCGTCGGAGAGCCGCCCGAACGAGCGGCGCAGGATGTCGAAGTGTCGCGTGCGGACCGTCATCCGGTAGACCCACAGGGCGTTGACGACGATCCACAGAATGGGGAAGAGGCCGAAGACGGCGCCCTGGGCGGCGCCCGCGAACGTCTGGCCGAGCGGCATTCCGTACGCGAGCCAGGCGACCAGCGCCGCGACGGTCAGGCCGATGAGCCCCGCAAGGTGCGCCTTCATACGGACGACGCCGAGGAGGACGAGAACGGTGATGAGGGGAAGAGTCGCGACGAGCGCGGACAGGCCGAGCGAATCGGCCACAGGCTCCAGTTGCTGGACGAACACGAGGTGCCTCCAGATTCCGTGATGCGGAAAACTATTTCTCACGGGCGGAGGAATGGTCGTGTCGGCGAGAACGCCACGTCAATGGGTCGTGCTGCGGTGAAGTTGTGCAGGTGACTGCGTACAGCGAGGGAGTCGTGCAGGTGACCGCGTACAACGGGAAGTCGTGCAGGTGACCTGGTACAGCGGGAAACTGGAGCCCCACGAGGGTGACTTGGCGTCGATCGGGAGACCGAGGCGTCAGTCGATCGGGAGACCGAGGCGTCAGGAGTCCGGCGAGCGCAGCACCCGCAGATGGCCGCGACGCCCGACCTCTCTCGGGTCGGCGGCCCGCGCGCCCGCGCCGCCCCCGGCCTCCGCGGCGCGCTCCTGCGGGCGGGCCGCCTCGCGCACCGCGTTGGCGAGCGCCTCGAGGTCGTCGCCGGTGGGGCGGGCCGGGCCCGAGGCGTCGGCGAGCCGGACGACCTCCCAGCCGCGCGGCGCGGTCAGCCGCTCGGAGTGTTCGGCGCACAGGTCGTAGCAGTGGGGTTCGGCGTAGGTCGCGAGGGGGCCGAGGACCGCGGTCGAGTCGGCGTAGACGTACGTCAGCGTCGCGACGGCGGGACGGCCGCAAGCGGTGCGCGAACAGCGACGTACAGGGCTCACGACGTTGGACGGTACCGCACTCTTGAGCGGGCCGCGACGACTCTCCCCGAGGTCACTCCACCGTGTCGTGGCGTGATCCTTACCACGCGCGTCTCCAAGGACTCGCCGCTGACCTGCACAGACCGTCGCATACCCAGGAAGCGGCCGACTTACGTGCAGTCACCACCTGGTGCAAATCCCGTCATACGCCACGACATCGGCGGACTCGGAGAGATGTGGAATCGATCCCAAGCTTGGCTGGAATGGTCATCGAACGACATGCCGTGTTCTGCCACGGAATCCGCGATCCGCGGCAGCGCGGGCGGCCGCACACGATCGGTCTGGATTTCTCAATAGCCATGCGGGTGATGTGCAGCCCTGGCCATACGGGTGAGCTACGGCCATGCGGGTGGCCGCCGAGATCGGTGAGCCGCCGGGACCCCTGGTCCGGTGGCGCGTGGGCGGCCGCCACAGAGGGCCGCGCGAGGACTACGCTTCATCGGTGATGGACAGCCCCGTACCGCCTCGCGCCGCAGACCCCAGGCCAGACCCCGGGCCCCGCCGCCGTGACCGCCACGGCAGGGGTATGCGCGGCCCCGTCGCGCCGCCGCAGGTGCCGCTCGCCGCGAGCCGCGCCGAGGCCTTCGCGGACCTGGTCCAGGACTCCGTCGAGCGGCTGGAGCGCCGCTGGCCGCAGCTCGCCGACATCGACTTCCTCGTGGTCGAGGTGCCGAGGCTCGACGGCGGGGGCGCAGCCGCCGGCCCTGATCTGGTGGCCTGGGGCGATGATGCGGTGCCCCTGGGCGGCACGATCCCGGCGCGCGAGGGCCGTCCCGCGCGCGTCGTCGTCTACCGCCGCCCGGTCGAGATCCGCACCAAGGGGCGCGACGAGCGCGCCGCCCTTGTGCACGAGATCGTCGTCGAGCAGGTCGCCGAGCTGCTGGGCCTGACCCCGGAGACGGTGGACCCGCGGTACGGGGAGGACTGACACGGCCGTCGGGCCGCTGTTCAGAGGCACGCCAGCGAGTGAGCCGAAGGAGCGCGACGGTGTCGAGAGGCCGACCGCGCGGAGGCCCCGACGAAGGAGGGGCTGAGCACGGACGGCCTCTCGACACCGGCTGGGGCGCTCCGGAGGCGAACCGAGCTCGGTAAAGGCGGTCTCACTTCTGCAGCACGGAGAGATCCTGGTCGGCCGTCGGCACCGCGACCGTCCCCCGGTCGTCCGGCAGCGTCTGCACCGTGAACATCGGGATGCCGTCCTGCGGCAGCTCCAGCATCCGCGAGGCGTAGACAGGGCCGCCGGACACCGGCTCCACCGTCAGCGCGTACGTCCCCTTCAGGCCGCCCGGCACCGGCGGCGGCTTCAGTGCCGTCGTCGTACCGCCCTTGACCGTGTACGTCTTCGTCACCGCCGTACCGCCCTCGGTGCCCGCCGACGCCGTGACCCTGACCTTCGCGGACTTGCCCGGGGCGACCAGGGCGAGTGTCGAGCCCTTGGCGCGGTTGCCGGCGGCCGTCGCGCGTGTGCCGACCGGACGCGTCGCCGGTATGAACGCGGTCTCCTGCCTGCTGCCCTTACCGCGGACGACCCTCACGGCGGCCACGACCGGCGCCGAGTCCTCCGTGGGCGTGAGGACCAGCGAGCCCGCCTCGCCCTTGGTGACGTCGCCCAGATCGACGGCGGCCGTCATGCCGGACTTGACGTGCAGCGTCTCGTGCCCCGCGGGGGTGATCAGGCCGTTGGGGGACGCCAGCTGCACCTTCAGGTCGGCGTCGTCCTCGCCGGTGGCGAAGGCGACCAGGCGCACGGACGTCGCGTCCTCGGGGATGCCCGGCAGCACCAGGCTGCCCGCGGGATCGGTGGAGGCGGGCAGCCAGTCCGTGCCCAGCTTGTCGTCGGCGGCCTGCACGGCGGCGGCGACCCGGCCGCTGCGCACGGTCAGGTGCACGGTCAGGTTGGTCTGCGGCTCGTCGGTGAGCGTGGACAGCAGCACCGGCACGCTGGAGTGCGGCGGCACCTGGATGCCCTCGGCCACTTCGGACTTGAGGGCGCCCTCCTTGCCGTAGAGCTCGATGTCGACGACGGCGGCCGAGTCGTCCGGGTTGGTCAGATGGACGTAGTCGGTGCGGTCCTCGGCGGTGCTGGCGCCCGGGAACCAGAAGTCGGTGTCCGGAGCGGTGCAGTTGACGCCGAGGACGCCCCGGGTGCTGCCCGCCGGGATCTCGGTGGTCTGCTGAACGGTCCAGCCGGGCGCCAGGTTCCCCTCTGCGGTGCCGACCAGCGCGGGCGACTCCGCGCCCGAGGATTCGCCGGAGACCGGCTTGCCCGGCTCCTTCGGCGACAGCACGGGCTTGTCGCCCTTGCCCTTGGCGTCGTCCTTGAACTCCCGCGTCGCCGCGGTCACTTCCGCCTTACCGGTGCTGCCGGAGTCCTTCGAGGCGGGCGTGTACGAGGTGTACGAGGTCTCGGCGAGGTCCGAGGTGCTGGGCGCCGGGCAGAGCAGCGTGGAGCGCTCGACGGGCAGCTGAGCGGCCGCCTTCGCCTCGCTGCCGCCCGTTCCGTCCGGCGCGGTGAGAGTGGCGAACCCGGTGACGGCGGTGAGCGCGGTCACGGCGGCGATCAGGGAAACGGTGGTGCGGTTCACTGGTGGCTCCCGTCGGGGCGCTCATTGTCGGTGCCGTGCGGCGGCTGCGTCGGCTGCTGCTCGTACGACCCGTCATAGGCCGTCGAGGCCTCGTCGTAGGCCGTCTGGCCGGACTGGCCGTACGACGCGTCGTACACCCCGCCGTACGCATACGGGTCGTACTGGCCGGCCTGGTACGGCTCCGACTGGTACCCCTGCTCGTACGAACCGGCCTGCTCGTAGGAACCCGCCTGCTCGTACGAACTCTCCTGGCCGTAAGCACCCGCCTGCTCGTACGCGTCCGCCGGGTACTGCGCGCCGTCCTGCTGTTCGCCGTACGTCCCGTACTCGCCGCCCCCGTAGCTCGGCGCCTCCCACTCCCCGTACGACTGCTGCCGCTGCTGCGGAACGGCTGCCGGGGTCCCCGGAGGAGGCGGTACGGCCCCTCGCTCAGCGGACTCCGCGGCGCCGCTCTCCTGGGCAGCCTCTTCGGCCTGTGCCCGGAGCCGGCGCGCGCGGCGCCCCTCCCCCGCCACGGGCTCGGCGGGCACGACGGGCTCCTCGGGCAGGTCGTCGTCGATGTCCCGGCGCCGGCCGGGCAGCGCGAGGACGACGAGGACGACGGCGAGCGCACCCTGTGCCCAGAGCCAGGCGGTGTGGGTGACCGGAGCGTCGTGGGTGACGTCCAGCCGCCCGCCCGACGCGGGCAGTTCGAAGCCCTGGGCCCAGCCGTCGACCGTGGTCGCGGTGAGCGGGCGGCCGTCGAGCGTGGCCGCCCAGCCGTCGTCGGCCGAGTCGGCGAGGCGCAGCACGCGGCCCGCGTCGCCCGCAGGAATGCTGGTGTGCAGTTCGACGGGCCCCGAGGCGACAGGCAGCGGATCGCCGGACTTCGGGACGATGGCGGCACGTGAGACCTGCCGGTCCACGCGCCACAGCGAGCTGCCGTCCTGCTGGCTGAGGCGGCTCAGGCCCGGCGTGGCGTCCAGGACGCGGCTCATCTGGCGGGGCGCCCCGCCGCGTACGAGCACATAGCGCACCGCGAAGCCTTCGAGCTGGTCGGCCTGGTCGGCGCCGGAGCCCGCGACGAGGTTGGCGACGACCTTGTCGAGCTTCTTGTTGCTCTCGCCCGCCTCGGTCAGTTCGGCGTCGCCGAGCCGGGCGCCGGAGCCGCGCACCAGCGTGTACGCGACCTCGGCTTCCGAGTCGCTGTCCAGCACGAGGGTGCGGGGCTGGTCGCGGGTGTCGGCCTCCTCGGCGACGAACGCCGGCACCTGCACCGGGTCGCGCCGCTCCAGCGGCCCGTCGGCACCGCGGATCATCCATCCGGCGGCAGAGATCAGCGGCCCGGCGACCGCGGCGAACGCAATAAGCGCTGCCACCGGCTGCCGCCAGCCGAAGCTCTGCTCGGCCACGCGCGCGCGTGCCCCCTCGGCGCCGAGCACGGCGGCACCCAGCAGGGCGATGCCGTAGACGAGCGTCGCGGGTCCGGCCCAGGTGGAACTGTTCGAGAGGGCCGCGAAGACGAGGGCGACGAGTGCGACGGCCCAGGCGGTGTACACCGCGGTCTGCCGTTCGCCGCGCAGCAGCGCGGCCAGCGCTGCGAGCACGATGCCGACGACCAACAGGCCGGCGACCGTGCCGGGGCCGCCCGGCGATCCACCGAGCAGGTCGAGACCGGACGCCGAACCCGTCCCGTACTCCAGACCGGCCTCCGTGAAGAAGCCGAACGGCAGCAGCGACAGCGACCAGGGCGCAAGGATCAGCAACGGCGTGCCGAGCGCGGCCAGGAAACGCAGCCCGTACGCGACAAGGTCGGTTCGGCGGACCGCGAGCAGTGCGATGCCGAGGAGCAGCGCGATCGGCCAGATGATCGGCGTGAAGGCTGTGGCGAGGGTGAGCAGCAGTGCGTACGCCCAGGTGGCGCGCCAGCTGCCGCGTGCGTCGCCGTGGTGCGCGAGGCCGCTCGCGGCGATGCCCGCGCGTGCGATGAGGGGCAGCAGTACGGCGAGTACGGCGGTGCCGATCCGGCCGCCCGCCAGCGCACCCGTGGCGGCGGGCAGGAAGGCGTACGCGACGGCCACCCATGCGCGCAGCAGCCGCGATTCGACGAGCGGGCGCGACGCGAAGTAGGCGGCGAAGCCGGCCAGCGGAACCGAACAGACCAGCAGAACCGTGACGGCCAGTCCGGTGGAGCCGAAGAGCACGGTGGCGAGCATCGCGACCAGCGCGAGGTAGGGCGGTGCGGACTGTGTGCCGCCGGTGCCGACCGGATGCCAGCCGCTTGTGTAGCGCGCCCAAAGCTCGGAGGCGTCCGCGGGCGCGGGCAGCAGCGCCCCGCCGGCGAGCGCTCCCCCTCCGAGCAGCTCACGGCACGCTATGAGCGAGAAGAACAGCAGGACCACGAAGAGCATGGGTCCCGGCTTGCGCGCGATGCGCTTGATCCGGGCGAACTGCTCGATCTCGAGGAAGTCGGCGTCGTCGCCGCCGGGTCCGGACTCGACGGCGCCGTGCCGCCCTCCGGAGGAGACTTCGGGGTCGGAGCGGCCCACGAGGTTGCTCGCGACCTGCTCCACGGTGGCCCGTACGGTCGCGCCGGGCGGCGGGAAGAGCGGCCGCAGTTCGCCCTTGTCGACCTGGGGTCTGCCGCGGCGGCGCCGGCCGGCGAGGATCCGCTCCGGCCGCAGCAGCACGGCGAAGAGGCCGGCGACCTCGTCGAGCGCCTGACCGGGCACCTTGCCGACGAGATACGCGAGCGTCCGCAGCAGCGTTCCCAGCACCAGGCGCAGCAGCACCCAGAGGAGCACGCCCGTCCGGGCGTTGACGAGCAGTGTGTAGACCGCGCCCGACTTGTCGACCCGGTGCGGGCTGGTCGCCGTGCGCCCGACGCAGTCGACGGTGCGGCGCTCGCGCGAGGACGCCTCCGCGTGCCGGACCACGGCGTCGGGCGCGACCAGTACGCGGTGTCCCGCGGCATGGGCGCGCCAGCACAGGTCGACGTCGTCACGCATGAGCGGCAGCCGCCGGTCGAACCCGCCGAGCTGCTCGAAGACATCACGCCGGATCAGCATGCCGGCGGTGGACACGGACAGCACGGGCCGTACGTGGTCGTGCTGGCCCTGGTCCTGTTCGCGCCGGTCGAGGCCGGTCCAGCGACGGCCGCTGTTGGCGATGGTGACGCCGACCTCGAGCAGCTGCCGGCGGTCGTACCAGCCACGGAGCTTCGGGCCGACGACCGCGACGTCCTTGCCGAGCTCGCGTTCGTTCTCCACGACGCGCAGCAGCTCGGCCAGCGCGTCCGGTTCGGGGGCGCAGTCGTCGTGCAGAAGCCACAGCCACTGCTCCGGTTCGCCGTACGGCAGGTCCGGCATGTCGTACGCGTCGTCGCGCCAGGTCCGGTTCACCGGGTCCCAGCCGCTGGGTCGCCTGAGATACGGCAGGTCGTCCGGCGTGAGGACGCCCGCGGTGCGGACGGCCTCGACGACGGCGGCGCCGAAGCCCGTGCGCCGGGCGAGGTGCAGCACCCGGTCGGCGCCGAGTGCCTCGGTGACCAGCTGGGCGGAGTCGTCCGCGCTGCCGGTGTCGGCCGCGACGGCGTTCTGCACGGGGCGCTCTTGACCGAGCAGCCCTGAGAGGGCCTTCGGCAGCCAGCGGGCACCGTCATGCGAGACGATCACCGCGGTCACGACATGCCGCGGGAACTCGGGCGGGCGGGTCGGGTCGGACAGCGCCGCCTGGCGAGTCTGGTCGAACACTGCGGAGGCAGCGTCGTACTGGGCTGCCGTATGACTGTGCACGGTCATCGAGGTGCGGGCCCCGGTTCGATGGACTGCGGTGGACGCCTGTGCCCTGCGGGGCGACGGGTGTCTCGGACGAGGGCCCACACTAACGGCTGGCCAGCACGGCGGCCCGCCGCCTGTGGATAACCCACCTGCGACGGGCCGACTTTACGTGAGCATGTGTGCGGTTTCGTCGGTGGCATCTGCGCTGTTCGATCGGTTGTGTCCGTCTACGCGCGCGTGCCGATGGCGCTCTGTTCGCCGTGCGTTCAGGCGGCCGCCACCTTCGGACGGCGGCCACATTCCGACCGTGACCACTGTCCGGCCGCCGCCACCGTCCGACCGCGGCCACTGTCCGGCCGTCTCCACCGTCCGACCGCGGCCACTGTCCGGCCGTCTCCACCGTCCGACCGTGGCCACTATCCAGACGACGGCCTTTGCAAGACCGCTTCAGACGGCTGCCTTCTTGAGCCGGCGGCGTTCGCGCTCGGAGAGGCCGCCCCAGATACCGAACCGTTCGTCGTTGGCCAGCGCGTACTCGAGGCACTCGGAGCGGACCTCACACGCGAGGCAGACCTTCTTGGCCTCGCGGGTGGAGCCGCCCTTCTCGGGAAAGAAGGATTCGGGGTCGGTCTGGGCGCACAGCGCGCGCTCCTGCCAGCCGAGCTCCTCGTCCGCGTCCTCGACCAGCAGTTGCTGGAACAGCTCGGTCATGTGCGCCCCTCGTCTGTCTTTGCGTCCCCGTGATGCTGCCGTTACCGATACCGGCTGAACGACACGAGTGAAATTACAAGTGTGCAGCTCCGGGCGAGTCAAGCCGAGATCTGCTATTGAGCCCCTTATTCACTCTGCGGAACCAAGCCCGTACAGAAAGTGTTCAAATCGGCATAAACCATGACACTTGCCAGTGACCCATGCGGACTTTGTGATCCCTGCAGAGAAGGACGCTCCGAACTTTCATGCGGTTCAGTCAGACGCACCGAAGCGAAACGGATCACATTCGGATCACAGGATCGCAACGGCGTTTGCTGCACCGACCTATGCGGCACCTGTCCCCGGCGCCACATGCACAAACCTTTCGCCATGCAGAGCAACCGGATGAGGTGAAACATGTCCCACATACCGGGCATCAGGTTGACAGCGGACGCATGAACCGCTGTCCTGGTGGGCATGCTCGTGAACTTGGCGCTTTCCGTGACCCGCCCCGGCGGGTTCCTCGGTGCTGCCCGCACGTGCTGTTGCTGTTGCTGTCCCAGCTGTTGAGCCACACCGCGCTCCGGCTGTCCCCTCCCGCCCTCCCAGGGGCACCCACCCGCCCGGCCGCGTCGGCTCTGCCGTCGGTGATCACGGGCGGCCCCCACGACATCCAGCACTCTTCCGCCGAGGAACCACCGCATCCATGAACAGCGACAGCGACCTCCAGATCGCCGGCGACATCCTCGAGGTCCCCCACCTCCTCCAGCCCGCCCGTCAACACCCCGTCACCGTCGCCGAGTTCGCCGGTCTCGCCCGCTCCATCGCCGCCGACCGCGCCCAGTGGGAGCACCTCGTCCAGTACGACGCGACCTCCCGCTGGTACCACCGGCTGCGCACCGGGCCCGGATACGAGGTGTGGCTGCTCTCCTGGGTGCCCGGACAGGGCAGCGGGATGCACGACCACGGGCCTTCGTCGGGCGTACTGACCGTGCTGGACGGGCAGTTGACCGAGCGCACCGATCGCGGCACGCGCGCGTTGGGTGCGGGCACGCAGAGGGTCTTCGCGCCCGGGTACGTCCACGAGGTCGTCAACGACTCCCTCGAGCCCGCCGTCAGCCTGCACATCTACTACCCGGGCCTGACCGAGATGCCGATGCACGCGGCTCGGTGCGCCTCGCGGCACGCGGAGGACGCCGTCACGGCCTGACGGCCCGCGAGAGCTCATTCACCGCTCGTGGTGGGCAAGGCCCCGCAACCGGCTCACGGGCTGTCGTACCCGCCTGCAAGACTTACGGCATGCGCATTGTGGTTCTGGCAGGCGGCATCGGTGGTGCCCGGTTCCTCCGCGGTCTCAAGCAGGCCGTCCCGGACGCCGACATCACCGTCATCGGCAACACCGCGGACGACATCCATCTTTTCGGCCTCAAGGTCTGCCCGGACCTCGACACGGTCATGTACACGCTCGGCGGCGGCATCAACGAGGAGCAGGGCTGGGGGCGTACGGACGAGACGTTCCACCTCAAGGAGGAACTCGCGGCGTACGGCGTCGGGCCCGAGTGGTTCGGCCTCGGCGACCGCGACTTCGCGACGCACATCGTGCGGACGCAGATGCTGAGCGCCGGATACCCGCTCAGCGCCGTCACCGAGGCGCTGTGCGACCGGTGGAAGCCGGGTGTGCGGCTCCTGCCCATGTCCGACGACCGCGTCGAGACGCACGTCGCCGTCACGTTGCCCGACAGCGGCTCCGCCGCGGGCTCCGGCGAGCGCAAGGCCATCCACTTCCAGGAGTACTGGGTGCGGCTGCGTGCGTCGGTGCCCGCCGAGGCGGTCGTACCGGTCGGTGCCGAGCAGGCCAAGCCCGCGCCCGGCGTGCTCGAGGCCATCGCCGAGGCGGACGTCGTGCTCTTCCCGCCGTCCAACCCGGTCGTGAGCATCGGCACGATCCTGGCCGTGCCGGGGATCCGCGAGGCGATCGCCGACGCGGGCGTTCCGGTCGTGGGCCTCTCCCCGATCGTGGGGGACGCGCCCGTGCGCGGCATGGCCGACAAGGTGCTGGCCGCGGTGGGCGTGGAGTCCACCGCCGCCGCGGTCGCCGAGCACTACGGCTCAGGGCTGCTGGACGGCTGGCTCGTGGACACCGTCGACGCGGGTTCCGTGGAGCGCGTCGAGGCCGCCGGCATTCGCTGCCGCGCGGTTCCGCTGATGATGACGGACATCGACGCCGCCGCACAGATGGCCCGCGAGGCGCTCACGCTGGCGGAAGAGGTCCGCGGATGACGTCGGAGGGGGTCACGCGGATGACGTCCGAGGGGGTCACACGGATGACGTCCGAGGGGGCCGGTGCGGCGGGCTTTCGGGTGTGGGCCGTGCCCGGGATTCCCGAGGTGCGGGAGGGGGACGATCTGGCCAAGCTCATCGCGACCGCGGAGCCCGGCCTGGCGGACGGCGACGTCGTCCTCGTCACCTCGAAGATCGCCTCCAAGGCGGAGGGCCGCATCGTCGCCGCCGACTCGCGCGAGTCGGCCATCGACGCCGAGACGGTACGTGTCGTGGCGCGCCGCGGGACCCTTCGTATCGTCGAGAACAGGCAGGGTCTGGTGATGGCCGCGGCCGGGGTCGACGCGTCCAACACACCCGCCGGGACCGTGCTGCTGCTGCCCGAGGACCCCGACGCGTCGGCACGGACCATCCGTGACGGGCTGCGCGACACCCTCGGCGTCGACGTGGGCGTGCTGGTCACCGACACCTTCGGGCGGCCCTGGCGCAACGGTCTGACGGATGTCGCCATCGGCGCCGCGGGCGTGCGCGTGCTCGACGACCTGCGCGGCGGGACCGACGCGTACGGCAATCCGCTCAGCGCCACCGTCGTCGCCACCGCCGACGAGCTGGCCGCCGCGGGGGATCTGGTGAAGGGCAAGGCCGAAGGACTGCCCGTCGCGGTGGTCCGGGGCCTGCCCCACGTCGTGGCGGAGGAGGCCGAGGGCGCCCGGGTGATGGTCCGTGCCGCCCGCGACGACATGTTCCGGCTCGGCACGTCGGAGGCCGTGCGCGAGGCGGTGACCCAGCGGCGTACCGTCCGCGCCTTCACGGACGAGCCGGTGGACCCGGGTGCGGTGCGGCGCGCGGTCGCGGCCGCCGTGACCGCGCCGGCGCCGCACCACACGACGCCGTGGCGCTTCGTCCTGCTCGAGTCGCCGGAGTCGCGGACGCGGCTGCTCGACGCCATGCGGGACGCCTGGATCGCGGATCTGCGGCGCGACGGCAAGTCCGAGGAGTCCATCGCCAAGCGCGTCCGGCGCGGAGACGTGCTGCGTAACGCGCCCTATCTGGTGGTGCCCTGCCTGGTGGCCGACGGCGCGCACACGTACGGCGATCCGCGCCGGGACGGTGCGGAGCGCGAGATGTTCGTCGTCGCGGCCGGCGCGGGCGTGCAGAACTTCCTGATCGCGCTGGCCGGAGAGCGGCTCGGCTCCGCCTGGGTGTCGTCGACGATGTTCTGCCGCGATGTCGTACGAGAGGTCCTGGAGCTGCCGGAGGACTGGGATCCGATGGGAGCGGTGGCCGTGGGGCACGCGGCCGAAGCGCCGAAGGAGCGGCCCGTGCGGGAGGCGGGGGCTTTCATCGAGGTGCGGTAGGGGTCCGTTCGTCGGGGTGGGTTAGCTGCGTTCTGGGGCGCGGCGCGGCGTAAGCCGCGTCCTGCGGCGCGTGTGTGCGTCAGGCCGGTGCGTCGCGCGTTGCGTGCGCCTTGGCGGTCAGAGCGTCACGCGTTGCGTGTGTCCCGTTCGGTCACAGCGCCGCGATGTCGCCGCGTGGCATACGGGGTGTGCGGCGGGGCGGGGCGTGGCCGCTGAGCAGGATCAGGCGGGCCGCGCGGTGGCGCTGGCCCTGTTCGGCGTACGGCTCGAGCAGTTCGAGCATCCTCGCGTCGTCGGCGTTCCGGTCGCCTGCGAGGGCGTAGCCGACGATGCCGGGGAGATGCAGGTCGCCGACGGTGATCGCGTCCGGGGCGCCGTTGCTTCGCTGCACGGTCTCGGCGGACGTCCAGGGGCCGATTCCGGGGATCAGTTCCAGGCGGGCCTGGGCCTTCGCGGGTTCCATGGCCGCCGCCTCCTCCAGCCGCCGGGCGACGCGGACCGCGCGCAGGATGGTCGAGGCGCGCTTGTTGTCGACGCCCGCGCGGTGCCACTCCCACGAGGGGATCAGCGACCAGGTGCGTGGATCCGGCATCACGTACATGCGGTCCGGGGCCGGGCCCGGAGCCGGCTCGCCGAATCTGCGCACCAGGAGCCGCCACGCGCGGTACGCCTCGTCCGTCGTGACCTTCTGCTCCAGGATCGACGGGATCAGGGACTCCATGACCAGGCCGGTACGGGTGAGGAGCAGCCCCGGGCGTCGGCGCTCGGTGAGGGCGAGGAGGCGGTGGCGGGGTGTGAAGGCCGACGGGTCGTCCAACTCGCCCAGCAGGCGGGGGAGTTGGTCGAGCAGCCATTCCGCGCCCGGGCCCCACGCCTCCCCTTCGGCCTCGGCGGTGTCCGGGTGCAGGGTGACCCGGAGTGTTCCCGGGCCCTGCGGGGTGCGGCTGGTGCGCCAGAAGGAGCCGTCCGCGGTGGGTTTGAAGATGGGGTCGCCGGGGCCTCGGCGGAGGGGGCCCAGTACGAGGGCCAAGTTCAGCGGGCCGGGTGGGGTCCAGCGGCGGGTTTGAGGGGCGGGGCGCTGGTGTGGGAGCGCTGGGGGGCGGCCGTCTGCGGGCCTCTGTCCCTCGGGCCCCTGGCCCCAGGGATCCCGTCCTGCGGCCGGGGGGCTCGTGGGCATGGCGGTGTCGCCGCCTCGCACGGTTGTGCGGGTGACGGTGGGGCGGGGGGCGAAGCGGCCTGCCACGGGCGGGGTCCTTGGGGTTGTCGTGTGCCCTCTGAGGGTATGCGGTGTTTTCTCCCCCGGCCCGCCCCTTCCCGAAAACCGGGGCTTTCGCCCCGGAGCCCCCGGGCGTGCCGGTACGTTTTCGGGTGCGGGTCCTTGGGCGTTTGTGCCCACCCTCCCCCAAGCTCTCGGCTTCGCTCGAGCAGGGGGCACCCCCATCGCCCTGCGGAACGCCTGCCCACAAGCGCGGCCGACCGTTGGTAGGCCGGGTTCACTGGTCCGACGAGAAGCGCACCGTCGCGGGTGGGAGTTCCGCGTCGCACCAGACTCTTACACCCTCCCTCAGTTCGTTGTCGGCGCCGATTCTTGCGCCGTCGCCCACTACGGCGTCCGAGAGGATCGTGCGGGCGCCGATGCGGGCTCCTGCGCCGATGAGGGAGTCCGTGATGACCGCGCCCGGTTCGACGACGGCGCCGGCGAGGATCGTGCTGCCGGAGATCCGGGCGCCCTCGCCGATCCGGGCGTTCTCGCCGATCACGGTGCCGCCGGTCAGCTTCGCGTCGGGCGCCACCTGCGCCGATGACAGCACCAGTCGGTCGCCGCAGCGGCCCGGTACGGCCGGCGAGGGGACTCGGCCGAGGACGAGGTCGGCGGAGCCGCGTACGAAGGCCTGGGGTGTGCCGAGGTCCAGCCAGTACGTCGAGTCGACCATGCCCTGGAGATGCGCCCCGGAGGACAGCAGGCCGGGGAACGTCTCGCGTTCCACCGAGACGGGGCGGCCCGCCGGGATCGTGTCGATGACCGAGCGGCGGAACACGTACGCGCCCGCGTTGATCTGGTCGGTGACGATCTCCTCGGGCGTCTGCGGCTTCTCGAGGAAGGCCGTCACACGCCCGGTGCCGTCGGTGGGGACGAGGCCGTACGCCCGCGGGTCCTCGACCCGCGTGAGGTGCAGGGAGACGTCCGCGCCCGACGACTCGTGCACCGAGACCAGGGCGGGGATGTCCAGACCGGTCAGGATGTCGCCGTTGAAGATCAGTACGGGATCGTCCGGGCCGGAGCGGAGACGCGACGCGACGTTGCGGATGGCCCCGCCCGTGCCCAGCGGCTCGCGTTCGGTGACGTACTCGAGATGCAGACCGAGCCGGGAGCCGTCGCCGAAGTACGGCTCGAAGACCTCGGCGAGATACGAGGTCGCCAGGACGATGTGTTCGATGCCCGCGGCTCTTGCCCGGGCCAGTTGGTGGGTGAGGAACGGAACGCCCGCCGCCGGAACCATCGGCTTCGGCGTGTTGACCGTGAGCGGACGCAGCCGTGTGCCCTTGCCGCCGACCAGGAGGATCGCTTCAGTCACCTGTCGTCTCTGCTTCCTGCTCGGGCCGGCCGATAAGTCTTTCGGCCGGCCAGTGTATGCAGACCGTGCGGTCGTACCGTGCAGCTGTTCTGTTCGGATCCGCGGTATCCCAGTGATGGGTGTTCCGAGGTCAGCGGCCCTGGTAGCGGGCCGAGGCGACCCGGAGCCCGTTGAGTTGCCGGTAGAGGGCGGCACCCGGGCATTCGGTGAGGAAGCCGTCCCGATGCCCCGAAATCACACGGAGTCTTACCTTCCTCCCCTTCTTGTACTTGTTGCTGCCCCCTGACGTGAGGATCGTCGAGCCCCACGGATTGGCACCGAAAAGTCCGAGCTTCCATGCGGTCAGCCTGGCCACGGCCCTGACGGCCGCGGCGGACGGCTTGGACTTGGTGAAGGTCCCGAGGACGGCGATGCCCATGCTGTTGGTGTTGAAACCGAGCGTGTGTGCGCCCATGACGGGCTTCTCCACACCTCCGGCGCGGCCCTCGTAGATGTTTCCGCACTTGTCGACGACGAAGTTGTAGCCGATGTCACGCCAGTGATTGCTCTTGACGTGGTAGCGATAAATACTGCGGATGACTGAAGGGGCTTGTGAGCAGCGGTAGTTGTTGCCCGTGGCGGTGTGGTGCACGAACGCCGCCTGCACGGTCTTCGTATAGAGGAACTTGCGCTCGCGGAGCTTCTCGTCCGCACGCCAGCCCTTGCGCGTGATGATGCGCGGGCGGGGGCCGATGTACGGCTTCGCGCCCGCCGGGGCGGCGGATGAGCCGCGTGCGCTCAGTGCACCACGTGAGCCCGGCGCGGCGGCCGCACTGCGCGGGCTGGTTGCGCTGGTTGCACGGGGTGCACTTGGTGCGCCGAGCGGGTCGACAGCATCCTCAGCGGGCAGCTCGTCGGTGAGTGTGCCCTCCGGAGCGTGCTCGTCGGCGGGTGCGTCCAGCGGTGGATGCTCGTCGGTGAGCGCGCCCAGCGGAGGGTGCTCATCCGTCGCGGGTGCAGCCTGCGGTTCGTCCGCGGGAGCTTGCCGGGAAGACGACTCGTCGCCGGGGTCGACGAGTTCGAGACGCAGGCCCTCGGGAAGCGCTGTGCCGTGCCCGGCGTCATGCCCGTCGGCCTCGGGCTCCGGGCTCACGCGGGCCTCCACCCCGTCCGAATCGCCGACCCACAGGGGTGCTGTGGACCCACGGACGCGCCCCGTGGCGCGTTCCGCGCTCCCGGCGTCGGCGGCGTGCTCGAAGTTGTGGGTGTCCAGGTCCTGCCATGCGGACCAGGTGGTGGTGCCGGTGGCCCGGGTGCGTACCTGGACCCGGCCGTGCAGTTCGATGTCCGGGTTGTCCCAGACGAGGCCCACCAGCGAGAAGCGCCGCACCTGACGCTCCGCCAGTCCCTGTGCAACGGCCCCGGAACCCGGCGAACGGGCGGCGAAACCCATGGAACGTGCACGAGGACCGAAGGAACGGGTGGAGGCGGAGGGCACGGGTGCGAGCTGCAGTGACTGGGTGCTGCCCGGGACCGACCTCTCGGAGGCGGACGGAGCTTCCAGGCCGATGGAAGGGGAACGGGCTGCCAGGTCACCACCCACCGTCCGGCCGGAAGCCGCCGAGCCGGAAGCCGCCTGGCCGGAAGCCGCCGAGCCAACCCCTTTTCGACCGCGGAGGGTGGAGTCGACCAGTCCCCGGCCGCCCGGGACGGCAGCCGCGGGGCCGGGGCCGGGCAGAGGCACAGCGGGATGGGCCGCCGTGAGACCGAACGGCGCCGGGGCGACGCCTGTCCCGCGGAGTTGGTCCGCAGCCACACCGGGTGTCAATCCGGGCCGAGGTCCGACCTTCTGATGGGTCGGATCGTCCGGCACCTGCCAGTGAACGGGAGACACGGCATCGGACCCCGGCGGGGCGACCGTGGCGGCCTGGGCGCCGAAGGAGGGGACGGCGAGTGGGAGGGCGAGAGCTGTCGCGCATGTGACGCCGATGGAGGAGGCAAGAAATCCACGCATACAGGTGATGTTGTACATAGCGGGATATGTCTGTCTATGGAAAGTTGACGGCCCGTCGGCTGAAACGGGGACACCGCGGGACCGCCGATCCCCCGGCCGGGCGCACGACTTCGCCCCCGGGACGCGTAACCTTGCGGCGTGAACGCCACCGATCGCACCCCTGCCGACCTGCTGCGATCCGCGCTCGCCGCGGACCCGGCGCGCCCCTTGGTGACCTTCTACGACGATGCCACCGGCGAGCGCGTCGAATTGTCCGTGGCCACCTTCGCCAATTGGGTGGCCAAGACTGCCAATCTGCTGCAGGGCGACCTTGCCGCGGAGCCCGGCGACCGGCTCGCACTGCTGCTGCCCGCGCACTGGCAGACGGCGGTGTGGCTGCTGGCCTGTTCGTCGGTGGGCGTCCTCGCGGATGTCGGCGGCGACCCTGCGGCCGCCGATCTCGTCGTCAGCGGTCCCGACTCGCTCGACGCGGCGCGCGCCTGCTCCGGCGAACGCGTCGCACTGGCGCTGCGGCCGCTCGGCGGCCGGTTCCCGCAGACGCCCGAAGGATTCATGGATTACGCGGTCGAGGTGCCGAGCCAGGGCGACCGCTTCGCGCCGTACGCACCGGTGGACCCGGAGGACCCCGCGTTGATCGTCGCCGGGGCGGAGTTGTCGGGCGCCGAGGTGGTCGAACGTGCTCTCACCGATGCGGCGGGTCTCGGGCTGACGGGACCCGGATCGCGTCTGCTGTCCACACTGCCGTACGACACCTGGGAGGGGCTGAGCGCCGGGCTGTACGCGCCGCTGGCGACCGGGGGCTCCGTGGTCCTGTGCCGGCACGTGGAGCGGCTCCCCGCGGACGGTCTTGCGAAGCGGATCGAGAGCGAGCGGGTCACAGCGACGGCGCGCTGACGCCGCCATCGCGGCACCGCGCCACGCTACTGACGCAGCAGCGTGGCACGGCGCCGTCCCGCTGGGCGGCCGGCCCCAGGCTCCGCGCACCCCCGGAAATCGCCCTCCGGGCTCGTCCTCAAACTCCCCCAGCCAACTCCCCCAGCCAACGCCGAGGGTGCCCCCAGGAGGTGCCCCCAGACGGGCTGATTTCGCTCGTCCTCAGAATCCGGACGGGCCCCGTAACTAACCCATTCAGCCCAGCCGAGCCCCGGGTCCACGGGCCCCCGCGGCCGTCCCGGGCCATGGTCGTAGGAGCACCACCTACGCCAGGGGACGCCACGAGGGGTGGAGGAAGTCGTGACCGACACCGCCGGCACGCCTTCCGGGACTGATCAACCGGAGGGCAGGACTCCCGGGCCAGCCGTCGGCAGGCGGTCCACCCTGGGCCCCGGCGCGGGTGCCTCCGCCGTCGGCCGGCGTCCCACGCCGGGCCCGGGCGCGGGCGCCTCCGCCGCCGGAGGCCGGACGCGTCAGCGGCGGAAGCGGTGGCTGCGGCGTACGGCCTGGGGCACGGCCGTCTTCGTGCTCGCCGCCGGCGGCACCGGATGGGCGGTCTACGAGAAGCTCGACGGCAACATCACCAAGGACATGCAGGCGGCCGAGGAGCTCAAGCGGTACGAGAGGGAGCGCCCGACGCCGTCGGCGCAGGGCGCGCAGAACATCCTTCTGATCGGCTCCGACACCCGGGCGGGCGCGGGCAACGCCAAGTACGGCCGGGACTCGGGCACCGCGCGCTCCGACACCACGATCCTGCTGCACCTCGCGGCCGACCGGCAGAGCGCGACCGCCGTGTCCATACCCCGCGACCTGATGGTCGACGTGCCCAGCTGCCACAAGCCGGACGGCACCAGCACCGAGCCGGTGTTCGCCATGTTCAACCACGCCTTTGAGGCGGGCGGTTCGGCGTGCACGATACGGACGGTCGAGAAGCTCACGGACATACGCATCGACCACCACATGGTCGTGGACTTCGGCGGCTTCACGAAGATGGTCGATGCGCTGGGCGGCGTGGACGTCTGTCTCGCGGAGCCGATCGACGACCCGGACGCCCATGTGAAACTGCCCGCGGGCCGGCACCGGCTGAGCGGCGAAGCGGCCCTTGGTTTCGTACGCGCCCGCAAGAGCCTCGGCGACGGCAGCGACACCGAGCGCATGGACCGCCAACAGCGGTTTCTCGGCGCCGTGGTCAACAAACTGCGGAGCGACGACGTACTGCTCAACCCGGTGAAGCTCTATCCGGTGCTGGACGCGGCGACCTCGTCGCTCACCACGGATCCGGGTCTGGGCAACCTGCGCGGTCTCTACGACTTGGTGCGCGGCATGCGCGATATCCCCACGGAACGCGTGCAGTTCCTTACGGTTCCCCGGGCGCCCTACGCGAACAACGCAAACCGGGATCAACTGGTGGAACCAGCCGCAGAACACCTCTTCGCCCAGCTGCGGACGGACGCACCGGTGGCCGTAGCGCCCCAGTCGGACACGGACAAAGGCGACGAAGAGGCCGGCGACCCTTCGAACCCGCCCTCCACATTTCGCGGAAACACGGCAGCCGACGACGGCTGCGAGTAAAGCGCTCGCCAACCACGTGAAAATGTCTTCAATGAATTGCACCGGATTGCCCGGTTGTAGGGACGTGGAATTTGTCACCGCCGTCGCTGGACGCTGAAGTGGACGGATAGTGTGAGCGATCCGGTGCATCAGGCCACGAGGTCGCGCACTGTTTCACCGACTGACCGAGCGCCTTTTGAGGGGGAAAGGCGCCGCGTGGCCCCGACGGAGGACTCAAGAAACCGTGGACGCGCAAGGCCGTTGGCGGGCGGACGACATCGACCCCGCAGACCAGTGGGTACTCAACCCCACCACCGGTGACTACGAACTGCGACTGAGCCCCTCCGCAGGGCAGTCGACCGTCCCGGGCCCGCGCAGATCCCGCGGCGGCCCGGGTGCCCAGGTCCGCTCGCCCATGGGCGCCGCTACCGCTCCGCGAGGGCACACCGCTCCGGTCCGGGGCACTCCGGCGGCTCCCGCCCCCGAGGTGCCCGGCCCTCGTAGGCGACGCATGCCCGAGCCGCCCCCGAGCCGCCGCAAGGGCCGGCCGAAGAAGTCGAAGGCGAAGAAGGCACTGATGTGGACCGGAGGCATCATGGCCTTCGTCCTCATCGGGGGTTCGACGGCCGGGTACCTCTACTACCGGCACCTCAACAACAACATCAGCGCCGTCCCCGACGACGGCGCCGGCACCGGCGGCTTCTCCAAGGACCGGGCGATCAACATCCTGCTGATCGGCACCGACAAACGCACCGGCAAGGGCAACGAGGGCTACGGCGACTCGGGCAGCCTGGGGCACGCGGACACGACGATCCTGCTCCATGTCTCCAAGGACCGGACGAACGCCACCGCGTTGAGTATTCCGCGCGACATGATCGTGGACATCCCGGACTGCCCGACCACGCAGAAGGACGGCACCAAGAAGACCATTCCGGGTACCTCCCAGACTCGCTTCAACGAAAGCCTCGGCCAGTCAGGCCGCACACCGAGCTGCACGATGCGCACGGTGACCGAGATCACCGGCCTGGTGCCCGACCACTTCATGGTGGCCGACTTCAACGCGGTGAAGACGCTGTCGACCGCGGTCGGCGGCGTGGAGGTCTGTCTCGCCAAGGACATAGACGACCCGAAGTCGCACCTGAAGCTCTCCCAGGGCAAGCACACCATCAAGGGTGACCAGGCTCTCGCCTTCGTCCGCACGCGCCATTCCGTCGGATTCGGCGGTGACCTGAGCCGGATCGAGCTGCAGCAGCAGTTCCTCAGCTCGCTGATGCGCAAGCTCAAGTCGAACGACACGCTCACCAGCCCGTCGAAGATGGTCGATCTGGCGGAGGCGGCCACCAAGGCACTGACGGTCGACTCGAAGATCGCGGACATCAAGAAGCTGGCCGGCCTGGGCCAGGAGATCGGCAAGGTCAACACCAAGAACCTCACCTTCGCCACGACACCGGTCGTCGACAACACCGACGGCGCGACCGTGTTGCTCAACGAGTCGAAGGCCAAGACCCTCTTCGCCTTCATGAAGGAAGACATCTCGCTCACCGAGGTGAAGAAGAAGGAGAAGGAGAAGGTGGCGGCCCGTCTCAAGGGCTCCCGCGCCGACGCCTCCGAGGTACGGGTCAACATCTACAACGGCGGCGCCCCCGCCGGTTCCGCCCAGGAAACCCTCACCTGGCTGCAGAACGAAGAGGGCGTGCTCAAGTCCAGCCAGCTCGGCAACGCGGACACGACCCAGAAGACGACGACGCTCGAGTACGCGCCCGACCAGGCTGATCAGGCGCGCAAGCTCGCCGACATCATGGGGCTGACCGCATCCCAGCTCAAGCCGGGCGAGAGCGAGGAAACCGCGCAGGGCCTGCCGGCGATGAAGCTGATACTCGGCAAGGACTACAAGGGTGCCGGCGTGACGACCACCGACCCGTCGAAGGCGACGGACGGGGTCCAGAACGTCCAGGCGGACAAAACAGTGTGTGCCAAGTGACCGACAGCGGCCGTCCTGCGTCTGACAGGGCGGCCGCTGCACAAGGCACAGGGGGAGGGACAGCACATGAGGGAGAGCAGCGTACGCGGGGAGAGATCGCGACCACGCGTCCGTGATGCCGAGGCACTCGGCTGGGACGAGACCCTTTACGAAGGCCAGGGCAGGGGGGACGAGGAGTCCGAGCCGCGGGAGCGCGGCCGGCGCGGCGGTGGGGGCAGGCGACGCGCGGGCGGTCCCCGGCCACCGCGCCGCAGACGCCGGATACTCCGCTGGTTCGCCACGGTTCTGTCGGTACTGATACTCGGCACCGCCGGTGCCGGCTATCTGTACTACGAGCACCTGAACAGCAAAATCAAGAAGGACAAGCTCAGCCTCGGCGACGAGAAGAACAGGCCCGCCAAGGCGAAGGCGAACGCCGCGGGCCAGACCCCGCTGAACATCCTGCTCATCGGCTCGGACGCCCGGGACACCAAAGAGAACCAGAAACTCGGTGGCGCCAAAGAGACCTTCGGCGCCGCCCCTCTCGCGGACGTCCAGATGCTGCTGCACCTCTCTGCCGACCGCAGCAACATGTCGGTGGTCAGCATGCCGCGCGACACCCTGCTGCAGATTCCCGAGTGCACCGACCCGGACACCGGCCGGGTGTTTCCAGCAAGCACGGGGCGCCTGATGACGAACCAGTCACTCGGCCGCGGCGGGCCCGGCTGCACGGTCGCCACCTGGGAGCAGCTGACCGACATTCACATCGATCACTTCATGATGGTGGACTTCGCCGGTGTGGTGTCGATGGCGGACGCGGTCGGCGGCGTCCCGGTCTGTGTGACCGCCAATATCTCCTCGAGGGACAGACAGGGCCATGGCTCCGGGCTGAAGTTGGAGAAGGGCACCACCCCGATCAAGGGCAAGCAGGCCCTGCAGTGGCTGCGTACCCGCTACGGCTTCGAGGACGGCAGCGACATCGCCCGCGCCAAGGCCCAGCACCAGTACATGAACTCGCTGGTTCGCCAGCTGCGCGCGAACGCGACGCTGAGCAACCCCACCCAGCTGCGGAGACTCGCCGAGACCGCCACCGACGCGCTCACCGTCGACGAGGGCCTGGGCACCGTCGGGAAGCTCCTCGCCCTCGGCAACCAGTTGAAGGAGGTGTCGCCGAAGCGGATCACCATGACCACGATGCCGTTCCAGTACGTGGGCAGCCGCGTGGAGCCGAAACCCGGCGACGCCGAGAAGCTGTTCCGCCTGGTGCGCGAGGACATCGCCCTCGACGGCAAGGACAAGAAGAAGTCCACCGCGGAGGAGACCTCGAAGGACCCGGCCGCCGCGGACGACGAGATCGGCGTGCAGGTCCAGAACGGCACCCGCACCGCCACGCTGGCTCCGGTCGGCGGGCGCGCGAACGCGGTGGCGCAACTCCTGGTCGGCAAGGGCTTCACCAAGGCGGCGGCCGACGCGTCGGTGGCGCTGACCGAGGACAAGACGATCGTGCGCTACCCGAGCGCCGAGCTGGAGGGCGACGCGCAGGCGGTCGCCAAGTCCCTCGGTGTTCCGCTGAGTTCGGTGGAGAAGTCGACCCAGGTCTCCGGCGTCACGCTGGTGGTGGGCGCCGACTGGCGTGAGGGCACCGCGTACGAGGCCAAGGCGGAGGACGACAAGACCCCGAAGTCGGCCAAGCTCCTCAACGGCGCGAACGACAAGGCGTGTATGCGCGTGAACCCGGCCTTCACCTGGTAGTGGACGGGGCCCGGCTCCGGCGGTCCTCGGCGCGTACCGAGGGCCGCCTGGCGGCCGGGATCAGGCCTCACCGACGACCGCCGGGCGGCCGGGATCAGGCCTGGGTGACGACCGCCGGCCTCCGCGACGCGATGACCTTCCTCGCCAGCGCCCGCGGGCTGGTCAGAAAGCCCCAGCCCCACGACATGTGCATCGTGGCGAGGGCGACGGGGATCTGCAGCCGCGCCTTCAGCGACAGGCCCTTGCCCGCGGGCACGGACCCGGCCGCGATGGCGGCGAGATAGCCGCCGGGTATCACGAACCCCCACGGCGTGAGCGCGGCGCCCACCACGATGCCCGCGGCGATGGCGCACACGGCGGTCGGCGGAGCGAGGTAGCGCAGGTTGATCGAGCCCTGGTGGTAGCGCGCGACGACATGGCGCCAGCGGCCGTAATCCTTGTACTGCTTGGCGAGGGCCTTCACCGACGGCCTCGGGCGGTACGAGACCTTCAGCTCCGGCGAGAACCAGATGAGGCCGCCCGCCTCGCGGATACGGAAGTTCAGCTCCCAGTCCTGGGCGCGGATGAACTCCTCGTTGTAGCCGCCCTGCTGCTCCAGGGCCGCGCGGCGGAAGACCCCCAGGTACACGGTCTCGGCGGGGCCCGCCTCGCCGCCCGTGTGGAAGGCCGCGTTGCCGACGCCGATCTTCGAGGTCATGGCGGCCGCGACCGCATGCTCCCAGTCGTTCTCGCCCTCGGCGTGCATGATGCCGCCGACGTTCTGCGCGCCGGTCTCCTCCAGGAGGCGGACGGCGGTCGCGATGTAGTTCGGCGAGAGGATCCCGTGGCCGTCGACGCGCACCACGATCGGGTGCCGGGACGCCTTGATCGCCGCGTTCAGCGCGGCGGGGGTGCGGCCCGTGGGGTTCGGCACGGTGTGCACCCGGGGGTCCTCGCGCACCAGCTCGGCGGCGATCTCGTCGGTACGGTCCGTGGACGGGCCCAGCGCGATGACCACCTCCATCTCGCCCTCGTACTCCTGCGCGAGGATGGCGTGGACGGCTCCGCGCAGATGCCGCTCCTCGTTGAGGACGGGCATGATCACGGATACGGCGGGAGGGTGGGTCATGTCTTCCTGCGTCACGTTGGGGGTACCGGCCGGGTCTCACGGGCCGACGGCGGCAGCCGCCGACGTCGGAGCCCCGGGATGTGCAGCGTTTCGGAGGGTCACGTTACCGCGAACGGGGGACAGGGACGCGCGCCGTCCGGGTCATTACCGCAGGCCGCATTTCGTATCGCCGTACCGTGCTCGGGATTCCCCGGCCCGTCTCGGTCTCCCGACCGTACTGCGGAGGTACCCCCTCGTGCCCACGCCGCCCAGCTCGCCCGCCCGTCCGCAGCGCCGCCCGCAGCCGTCGCGGAGCAGGCGGCCCGCACCGGCACCCGAGCCTCCTCAGGCGGCGGGGCGCAGGCGGCGGCCGCAGTGGGCCATGCGGGCGGTGACGACGCTCTCGGTGGTGGTCCTGGCCTCGGCCGGAATCGGGCATGCGCTGGTGACCAGCGTGGACAAGGGGGTGATCGAGCGGGTCGACCCCTTCAAGGACATGAAGAACAGACCAGCCGCCGGCCACGGCATGAACGTTCTGCTGGTCGGCACGGACGACCGCGACAAGCTCTCCTGGGAGGACAAGGCGAAGTACCGGCTGGGCGGCGCCCCCTGCCACTGCACGGACACGATCATGATCGTGCACATCTCCCAGGACCGGAAGCGCGCCAGCATCGTGAGCCTCCCGCGCGACTCGTACGCCGAGATGCCCGCGCACTTCGACGAGACCACCGGGGAGAAACACCACTCCCACCCGGTCAAGATCAACGCGGCGTACGCGGAGGGTGGTCCGCAGCTCACCGTCCGCACCGTGGAGCACATGACGCACCTCAAGATCGACCACTATCTCGAGGTCGACTTCACCAGCTTCATGAAGACCGTGGACGCGATCGGCGGTGTGCAGATCTGTACGACGAAACCGCTCAGGGACTCGCACACAGGGCTCGATCTCTCTCCGGGCACCCACACGCTGGACGGTGGCGAGGCCCTGCGGTACGTGCGCTCCCGGTACATCGACGCGGGCTCCGACCTGAGCCGTATGCAGCGCCAGCAGCGCTTCCTGGCCGCGGTGATCGCCAAGGCCACGTCGTCGGACATCCTGCTGAACCCGGTGAAGTTCCGCGACGCCACGCGGGCCGTGCTCGGCTCCGTGCGTGCGGACAAGGGCTTCGGTGCCGACGAGATGCTCGCCCTGGGGCATGCGATGCGGCGCTTCTCACCGAAGTCGTCGGAGTTCACGACGGTGCCGGTGGGCGGGAGCGAGCAGCTCAAGGGCGTCGGCTCGACCCTGAAGTGGGACACGGGCAAGTCCGAGAGGATCTTCCAGGCGCTGCGCGACGACAAGCCGCTGACCGTGCCCCGCGCGCGACCGCGGGCGACGCTCGTCGACGTCGCACCGCAACAGATCCGGGTGCAGGTCGAGAACGGCACGCGCACGCCCGGCCTGGGCCGCCGCGTCGACAGCGCCCTGCGCGCCAATGGCTTCCTGACGACGAAGGCGCCGGTGAACGCGGACAGGAAGCGGACCCTGACGCGCACGGTCGTCACGTACGACCCGCGCTGGGACCGCTCGGCGAAGACCCTCGCGACGGCGCTGCCCGGCAGCGAGCTGCGCCCCGTCAAGGGCCAGGGCGCGCTGCTGAAGGTGATCGCGGGCACGGACTTCAAGCAGGTCAGGCCGGTGCGGGCGGAGAAGGAGGTCCGGGCGGACAAGTTCTCCGCGGTCACGGGCGACCAGGTCGTGTGCCCTTGAGCACACTGTCGGCCTGACCAGACTGTGGCCCTCGGGACTCAGTCCTCGAAGCCGTCGGCCGCACGCTGGTCGCGCAGCTCCTTGATGGCGCGGCGGCGCGCCAGCCGGTGTGTGCGCCGGATCTGTGCCTCCTGGTAGCGCCGCTTGTCCCGCTCGGTCTCGGGAATCACCGGCGGTACGACGCGGGGCTTGCCGTCGGAGTCGACGGCGGCGAAGACGAGATAGGCGGAGCCGACCTGCTGGGCGGGGGCCGACTCGTTCCAGCGCTCGGCCAGGACCCGGACGCCGACCTCCATCGAGGTCCGCCCGGTCCAGTTGACCTGCGCCTTCACATGCACCAGATCGCCCACGCGGACCGGCTCCAGGAACGCCATCTCGTCCATCGACGCGGTGACCGCGGGCCCGCCCGAGTGCCGTCCGGCGACGGCGCCGGCGGCGTCGTCCACCAGCTTCATGATCACACCACCGTGCACCGTGCCGAGGAGGTTGGTGTCGTTGTGGGTCATGATGTGGCTCAGTGTGGTGCGGGACGCCGACGTCGGCTTGCCCGGTATAGCGCCCGGAATGCTGGGTTCCGCGCCGTGGGCCTGGTCTGTCATGGCGTCCACCTTATGCCGGGCGTATATGTGTCAGCTCTGCAACAGCCCTGGTGTGATTTTCCACGTGACCTTGTGGGACACACAGCCGGAGACGGCACACTGGGCCGCATGAGCGATTGGCCAGGCGGATGGACCGGCGACACCCGTGACAACGGCGGCGACCGTTACGGACGCGGCAGCGCGAGCGCAGACCCCGAGGGCGCCCGCGTGATGCGTCATGTGCAGCGCGGCCAGGTGCCCCGTCCCCGCCCGTCGGCTCCGCCGCGCGGCGGAGTCCCGCCGCAGCCCTCGTACGGAAACGGCGAGCGCTATCAGGACGGATACGCCCAGGGCCCCGGCGACGCCTACGACAGCGGCTACAACACCGGCCAGGTCTACGGCTCGGGCGGCGGCCGCCGGGGCGGCGACGACGACGGGTACGACTACTACGGCACGGCACGCCCCGCGCCGAACTGGCGGCGGCGAATAAAGGTCGGCTCGCTCACCCTCGTCGTGGTCCTGCTCGCGGTGTCGATCGGCACGTACTTCTGGGCCGACTCGAAGCTCAAGCGCGAGGTGGACCTCTCCAAGGTCATCGAACGGCCCGCGGAGGGCGAGGGCACGAACTACCTGATCGTCGGCTCCGACAGCCGCGAGGGCATGACCGCCGAGGAGAAGAAGAAGCTCCACACCGGCTCCGCCGAGGGCAAGCGCACGGACTCGATGATGATCCTGCACGTCGGCGACAACGGGAACACGATGATCTCGCTCCCCCGCGACTCGAACGTCGTGATCCCCACGTTCGTGGGCTCCGAGTCGGGCAAGACCTTCCCGGGCACGGGCCGCCAGGTGAAGCTGAACGCCGCGTACGCGGAGGACGGCCCCGAGCTGCTGGTCCGCACCGTCGAGTACAACACCGGCCTGCACATCGACCACTACGCGGAGATCGGCTTCGCCGGCTTCGCCAAGATCGTCGACGCGGTGGGCGGCGTCGAGATGGACATCCCCAAGGCGTTCAAGGACAAGAACTCCGGCGCCGACTTCCAGGCGGGCAAGCAGACCCTCAACGGCGAGCAGGCCCTGGCCTTCGTCCGCACCCGGTACGCGTTCGCGGGCAGCGACCTCGACCGTACGAAGAACCAGCAGAAGTTCCTCGCGGCACTCGCCAGCCAGGCGGCGACCCCGTCGACGGTCCTCAACCCCTTCAAGCTGTATCCGACGATGGGGGCCGGCCTGGACACGCTGGTCGTCGACAAGGACATGAGCCTGTTCGACCTGGCGTCCATGTTCTGGGCGATGAAGGGCATCACCGGCGGAGACGGCACGTCCATGAACATCCCGCTCTCCGGCAACGCCGCGAACGGCAACCTCCAGTGGGACACCACGAAGGTCAAGACGCTGGTGAACGAGCTGAAGAACGACGAGAAGGTGACGGTGTCGGGCGACTGAGCGCCGTCTTCGTACGCCGATGGGCCCCGCCGATCAGATCGGCGGGGCCCCTCTCGTGTCCTCTGTATCTACGGCAGGTTGCGGGCCATCACGATGCGCTGGACCTGGTTGGTGCCCTCGTAGATCTGGGTGATCTTCGCGTCGCGCATCATCCGCTCGACCGGGTAGTCACGCGTGTAGCCGTACCCGCCAAGCAGCTGCACCGCGTCCGTGGTGACCTCCATCGCCACGTCCGAGGCGAAGCACTTCGCGGCCGCGCCCTGGAACGTCAGGTCGCCATCGCCCCGCTCCGACTTCGCCGCCGCCGCATACGTCAGCTGCCGGGCCGCCTCGATCTTCATCGCCATGTCCGCCAGCATGAACTGGATGCCCTGGAAGTCCGCGATCGGCTTGCCGAACTGCTTGCGCTCCTGGACATAGCCCTTGGCATAGTCCAGCGCACCCTGCGCGATGCCCAGCGCCTGCGCGGCGATCGTGATCCGCGTGTGGTCCAGGGTCCGCATCGCCGTCGCGAACCCGGTACCCTCCGCACCGATCATCCGGTCGGCCGGGATCCGCACGTTGTCCAGGTACACCTCACGGGTCGGCGAGCCCTTGATGCCCAGCTTCTTCTCCGGCGCACCGAACGACACACCTTCGTCGGACTTCTCCACCACGAACGCGGAGATGCCCTTCGAGCGCTTCTCCGGATCCGTGACGGCCATCACCGTGTAGTACTCCGACACACCCGCATTGGTGATCCACCGCTTCACACCGTTGAGGACGTAGGTGTCGCCGTCCCGGACCGCCTTGGTCTTCATGCCCGCCGCGTCCGAGCCCGCGTCCGGCTCCGACAGGCAGTACGAGAACATCGCGTCACCCTTGGCCAGCGGGCCCAGGTACTTCTTCTTCAGCTCCTCCGAGCCGGACAGGATCACCGGCAGCGAGCCGAGCTTGTTCACCGCCGGGATCAGCGACGAGGACGCGCACACCCGCGCGACCTCCTCGATCACGATCACCGTGGCCAGCGCGTCCGCGCCCGCACCCCCGTACTCCTCCGGCACGTGCACCGCCGCCAGCTCCGAGGCCACCAGCGCATCCAGCGCCTCCTGCGGGAACCGCGCCTCCTCGTCCACCGCCGCCGCATACGGGGCGATCTTCGCCTCGGCGAGCGAACGCACCGTCTCCCGGAGCATGTCGTGCTCTTCCGACGGCCGGTACAGATCGAAATCCGACGTTCCCGCCAAGGTCTCTCACCCTCCACACATGCTAATTACCGTTAAGTAACCCAAATCTTAGGGGGCCGTTCGCGCGACGTGCACGTGAGGTTGACGACAGCGGAAAGCATGACGGGAAGGGGCCCGACAGGGCCCGACTATGCTCGGGCAGGCACCGAAGCCGCTTTCGACTGGAGCACTGGAGCACCGTATGGCCCTCAAGATCACCGTGATCGGCACCGGCTATCTCGGCGCCACGCACGCCGCGGCCATGGCCGAACTCGGATTCGAGGTCCTGGGGCTCGATGTCGTACCCGAGAAGATCGCGCTGCTGGAGACCGGCCGTACGCCGATGTACGAGCCGGGGCTCGAGGAGCTGCTGCGCAGGCATGTCGCGGGGATCGAGGGGTCGAGCGGGCGGCTGCGGTTCACCACGGAGTGGTCGGAGGTCGCGGAGTTCGGCGACGTCCACTTCGTCTGTGTGAACACTCCGCAGAAGCACGGCGAGTACGCCTGCGACATGAGTTACGTCGACTCCGCGATGGAGTCCCTCGCCAAGCACCTCGACAAGCCCACACTCGTCGTCGGCAAGTCCACCGTGCCGGTGGGCAACGCCGAGCGGCTCGCGGCGCGCATCGCCGAGCTGGCGCCCGCGGGCAGCGAGGTGGAGCTGGCCTGGAACCCCGAGTTCCTGCGGGAGGGCTTCGCCGTCCAGGACACGCTGCACCCGGACCGGATCGTGGTCGGCGTCCGCAGCGAACGCGCGGAGAAGCTGCTGCGCGAGGTGTACGCGACGCCGGTGACGGAGGGCACGCCGTTCGTGGTGACGGACTTCCCGACGGCGGAGCTGGTGAAGACCGCCGCCAACTCCTTCCTCGCGACCAAGATCTCGTTCATCAACGCCATGGCGGAGGTGTGCGAGCCTGCGGGCGGCGACGTCGTGAAGCTGGCCGAGGCGATCGGCTACGACGAGCGGATCGGGCCGAAGTTCCTGCGGGCCGGGATCGGCTTCGGCGGCGGCTGCCTGCCCAAGGACATCCGCGCCTTCATGGCCCGCGCCGGCGAGCTGGGCGCGGACCAGGCGCTCACCTTCCTCCGCGAGATCGACTCCATCAACATGCGGCGCCGCGGACAGATGGTGGAGATGGCGCGCGACGCGGTCGGCGGCAGCTTCCTGGGGAAGCGGGTCGCGGTGCTCGGCGCCACGTTCAAGCCGGACTCCGACGACGTACGGGACTCGCCCGCGCTGAACGTCGCCGGGCAGATCCATCTGCAGGGCGGCCAGGTCACCGTGTACGACCCCAAGGGCATGGAGAACGCCAAGCGGCTTTTTCCGACGCTGGGGTATGCGGGGTCGGCGGCCGATGCGGTGAAGGGTGCGCATGTGGTGCTGCATCTCACCGAGTGGCGGGAGTTCCGGGAGCTGGATCCTGCGGGGCTGGCGGCTTTGGCTACGGAGCCGGTGTTGTTGGACGGGCGTAACGCGCTTGACGCTGCGCGCTGGCGTGAGGGTGGGTGGACGTTCAGGGCCATGGGGCGGCCCTCGGCTTAGCGCCTCGGGCCGCTCCAGGCCCGCCCGCCGGGCTGGGGTACTGGTTCGCGGCACCCGCCGTCGTGGTGCTGTTGCCCAACCTCCCCCAGCTACCGCTGGGAGGTGCCCCCAGCCCTGCGGAACGATCGCCCACAGCGGTTACAGCGGTACGCCTAGCCGTCCAGCTGCTGCAGCGTTGCGTTTGACGGTGCGGTCCTGGAGCCCAGGTCCCGTGCCACGTCCTCTGCCGCGCCCAGTACCCGTACCGCGTTCTGCCACGTCAGCTTGGAGAGGTCCTCGCGGGACCAGCCTCGGGAGAGGAGTTCCGCGATCAGGTTCGGGTAGCCGGAGACGTCGTTCAGGCCGTCCGGGGTGAATGCCGTGCCGTCGTAGTCGCCGCCGATGCCGATGTGGTTGATTCCGGCGACCTCGCGCATGTGGTCGAGGTGGTCGGCGACCGTGGCGGTGGTGGCGATCGGGCGCGGGTTGGCCTCCTCGAAGGCGCGGTGGATCTTCATCGCCTCGGGCGTGGTGTCGAGCGGGTGGAAGCCATGCGCGCGCATGTTCCCGTCGGCCGCCGCCGTCCAGTCCACCGCCGCCTGGAGGACGAACTTGGGGACGAAGGTGACCATCGCCACTCCCCCGTTCCCCGGCAGCCTCTCCAGCACGTCGTCCGGGATGTTGCGCGGATGGTCGCAGACCGCCCGGGCGGAGGAATGGGAGAAGATCACGGGCGCCGTGGAGGTGTCCAGCGCGTCGCGCATCGTCGAGGCCGCCACATGGGACAGGTCCACGAGCATGCCGATGCGGTTCATCTCGCGGACGACCCCACGGCCGAACGGCGAGAGGCCGCCGACGCCCGGCTTGTCGGTCGCCGAGTCCGCCCACGCGATGTTGTCGTTGTGCGTGAGCGTCATGTAGCGCACGCCCAGGGCGTACAGGGCGCGCAGGGTGGCCAGCGAGTTGTTGATGGAGTGGCCGCCCTCGGCGCCCATCAGCGAGGCGATGCGGCCCTCGTCGCGCGCGGCCTCCATGTCGGCGGCCGTCAGGGCGCGCCGTAGATCGGCCGGGTAGCGGGTGATCAGCTGCTGGACGCAGTCGATCTGTTCGAGCGTGGCGCTCACCGCCTCGTCCCCGGCCAGATCGGTGCGGACGTACACGGACCAGAACTGCGCGCCGACCCCGCCGGCCCGCAGCCGGGCGAGGTCGGTGTGCAGATGTGCGCTCTGGTCGGTCGCGATGTCGCGCTGGTCGATGTCGTAGCGCACCTGCTCGCGCAGGGCCCAGGGCAGGTCGTTGTGCCCGTCGACGACGGGGAACTCGGCCAGCAGTTCCCGGGCCTCGTCCGGATACGTCGTCACGCCGTCACTTCCCCGAGGCGAAGCCGAACGACGCCGCGCCCTCGACCTTCGCGCGCAGCCGCTTGCCCTTCTCGGTGGCCTGGTCGTTCAGCTCCTGCTGGAACTCCCGCATACGGGCGAGGAGATCCTCGTCGTGGGCGGCGAGCATGCGGGCCGCGAGCAGCCCCGCGTTGCGTGCGCCGGCGACCGACACGGTGGCCACCGGCACGCCCGCCGGCATCTGCACGATGGAGAGCAGGGAGTCCATGCCGTCCAGGTACTTCAGCGGCACGGGGACGCCGATGACCGGCAGCGGGGTGACCGAGGCGAGCATGCCGGGCAGATGGGCGGCGCCGCCCGCACCGGCGATGATCACCTTCAGACCGCGTCCGGCGGCCTCCTCGCCGTACGCGATCATCTCGCGCGGCATGCGGTGCGCGGAGACGACATCGACCTCGTAGGGGATCTCGAACTCGTCGAGGGCCTGGGCCGCGGCCTCCATGACGGGCCAGTCGGAGTCGGAGCCCATGACGATGCCGACGACCGGGGCGGCGGAGGATTCGGGAGAGGTGCTCACTCGGTGATCGTTCCTCGCAGATAGCCGGCGGCGTGGCGGGCGCGCTCCAGCACGTCGTCCAGGTCGTCGCCGTAGGTGTTGACGTGGCCGACCTTACGGCCGGGCTTCACGTCCTTGCCGTACATGTGGATCTTCAGCTGCGGGTCACGGGCCATGCAGTGCAGATACGCCGAATACATGTCCGGGTAGTCGCCGCCGAGGACGTTGCACATCACCGTCCACTTGGCGCGCGGGCGCGGGTCGCCGAGCGGCAGGTCGAGCACGGCGCGCACATGGTTGGCGAACTGGGAGGTGATCGCGCCGTCCTGGGTCCAGTGCCCGGAGTTGTGCGGGCGCATCGCCAGTTCGTTGACGAGGATGCGGCCGTCGCGGGTCTCGAACAACTCGACGGCGAGGTGGCCGACGACGCCGAGTTCCTTGGCGACGCGCAGGGCGAGCTCCTCGGCCTGCAGTGCCAGCTCTTCGTCGAGGTCGGGGGCCGGTGCTATCACCGTGTCGCAGACGCCGTCGACCTGACGCGACTCGACGACGGGGTAGGCGACGGCCTGGCCGTGCGGCGAGCGGACGACGTTGGCGGCCAGCTCACGGGCGAAGTCGACCTTCTCCTCGGCGAGGACCGGCACACCGGCGCGGAAGGGCTCGGCGGCCTCCTCCACGGAGTCCACGACCCACACGCCCTTGCCGTCGTATCCGCCGCGCACGGTCTTGAGGACCACCGGGAAACCGTCGCCCTCGGCGGCGAAGGCGGCCACGTCCTCCGGATCGCTCACGATCCGGTGGCGCGGGCACGGCACGCCGATCGCGTCGAGCTTCGCCCGCATCACGCCCTTGTCCTGGGCGTGGACGAGCGCGTCGGGGCCCGGGCGTACGGGGATTCCGTCCGCCTCCAGGGCCCGTAGATGCTCGGTGGGTACGTGTTCGTGATCGAAGGTGATCACATCGCAGCCCCGCGCGAACTCACGCAGCGTGTCGAGGTCGCGATAGTCGCCGACGACGACATCGCTGACGACCTGCGCCGCGGAGTCCTGAGGGGTGTCACTGAGGAGCTTGAACCTTATGCCGAGCGGGATGCCTGCTTCGTGCGTCATACGAGCGAGCTGACCGCCGCCGACCATGCCGACTACGGGGAACGTCACGCCCCCAGGGTATCCGCCGCCAGGTACCGCCGGACGCCCGCGCATGCCCATCGGAGTCTCTGCATGCTCATCACACAAAGACCACGCCTTACCCACGCCTTACCTGCGTCCACGCGCGCCGGAGAGGGCCGCTGGATAGCATGGCCGGGTTGACGAAACCAAGAGACGGGGGCTGGCACACCATGGGCAAGGCTGGTTCTCCGGGGGCTGATGCGGCGCCCCGAAGCGCCGTACGTCAGCGTTTCGACCGCCTCGTACGCGAAATCGCCAAGTTCGGCGCGGTCGGCGGCGCGGGCATCCTCGTCAACCTGGGTGTGTTCAACCTGGTGCGCCACCTCACCGGACTTCAGGTGGTGCGGGCCAGTGTGATCGCCACGATCGTCGCGATCATCTTCAACTACCTCGGCTTCCGTTATTTCACCTACCGGGACCGCGACAAGAGCGGCCGCACCAAGGAGCTCACGCTCTTTCTGCTGTTCAGCGGCGTCGGCCTGGTGATCGAGAACGGCGTGCTCTACGTGGCGACGTACGGTTTCGGCTGGGACAGCCCGCTGCAGAGCAACATCTTCAAGTTCCTCGGCATCGGCGTCGCAACGCTGTTCCGCTTCTGGTCCTACCGGACCTGGGTTTTCCGGGCGCTTCCGGCCCGGGAGGCGGTCGCGAGCGCCGAATCGATCCTCGAGTCGGAACGCCGACGGCCCAGGCAGCGCGTCAGGTGACCTCCGGCGCGGCTCGTCCCCGGCCCGTCATCTGACGGTCGTCTGCGCCGCCGCCTCGTCGGCCACGGACCTCTTCGGCGGCGTACGCGACAGGAAGAGTCCGAACACCGGCGGCTTCGTCTGCAGCATCTCCAAGCGGCCGCCGTCCGCCTCCGCCAGATCGCGCGCCACGGCGAGCCCGATCCCCGTGGAGTTGCGGCCGCTGATGGTCCGCTCGAAGATCCGCGCACCCAGTTCCGGCGGCACACCCGGGCCCTCGTCGGTGACCTCGATGACGGTCTGGTTGCCCGTGACCCGGGTGCGCAGCGCGACCGTGCCGCCCCCGTGCATCAGCGAGTTCTCGATCAGCGCGGCCAGCACCTGCGCGACCGCGCCGGGCGTGCCGACCGCCTGCAGATGCCGTTTGCCCGAGCTGACGATGGCCCGGCCCGCGCTGCGGTAGGCGGGCCGCCACTCCTCGATCTGCTGCTTGATGACCTCGTCCAGGTCGAAGGAGACGGCGGAGCCGGTGCGCGGGTCCCGGGCGTTGGTGAGCAGCCGCTGGACGACGTCCGTGAGCCGCTCGACCTGCGTCAGTGCGATCGTCGCCTCTTCCTTGACCGTCTCCAGGTCCTCGGTGACCGCGATCTCCTCGAGCCGCATGGACAGCGCGGTCAGGGGTGTGCGCAGCTGGTGCGAGGCGTCGGCGGCGAGACGCCGCTCGGCGGTGAGCATCCGCGCGATCCGCTCGGCGGAGCGGTCCAGCACATCGGCGACCCGGTCCAGCTCCTGGACGCCGTAACGCTTGCTGCGCGGCCGGGGGTCGCCGGATCCCAGCCGCTCCGCGGTCTCGGCGAGGTCGGTCAGCGGGGACGCGAGGCGGTTCGCCTGGCGTACGGCGAGGAGCACGGCGGCGACGATGGCGAGTAGTGCGACGCCGGCGATGATCAGGAGCGTCCGGCCGACCTCCTCGGTGACCGAGGACCGTGACTCCTGGACGGTGACCTTCTCGCCCTGTTCGCCCGTGGCCGTGGACTGGATGACCTCGCCGACGGGGCGCTCGCCGACCTCGACGGGCGGGCGCCCCTCGATCTCGATCAGCGCGTACCGCTCGGCGGGGACCTGGTCCCGCAGTATGCCCGCCGTGATCTTCTCGTCGCTGATCAGCCGGCTGTCGACGATGCTGACGAGCCGCAGGGCCTCGGACTCCACGCGGTCCTGGGCGCTGCTGCTGATCGTGCGGGTCTCGACGATGACGAGGGAGACCCCGAACACGGCGATGACGATGAGCACCACGGCGAGCGTGGAGTTGATCAGCCGGCGGCGCATTACGGTGTCCGGGCGTCGTTCGTAGTCTGCACGTCAGTCCGTCTCTGCACGTCGGCCGTTCTCTCCGGGCGGGCGGTCTTCCCGAAGCCCTCAGGACTTCTCGAAGCGGAAGCCGACACCGCGGACCGTGGCGATGTAGCGCGGGTTCGCCGCATCGTCGCCGAGCTTCTTACGAAGCCAGGAGATGTGCATGTCGAGCGTCTTGGTCGAGGACCACCAGGTGGTGTCCCACACCTCCCGCATCAGCTGGTCGCGGGTGACGACCCGGCCCGCGTCGCGCACCAGCACGCGCAGCAGGTCGAACTCCTTGGCGGTGAGCTGGAGCTCGTCGTCGCCCATCCAGGCGCGGTGCGACTCGACGTCGATACGCACACCGTGGGTGGCGGGCGGCTGCTGGGGCTCGGCTGCCCCGCGACGCAGCAGGGCCCGCACACGGGCGAGGAGTTCGGCGAGGCGGAAGGGCTTGGTGACGTAGTCGTCGGCGCCCGCGTCGAGACCGACTACGGTGTCCACCTCGTCGGCGCGCGCGGTCAGGATGAGGATCGGCACCGTGAGCCCCTCGGCGCGCAGTCGGCGGGCCACCTCCAGTCCGTCCATGCCGGGCAGCCCGAGGTCGAGTACGACCAGGTCGACGCCGCCCTGCACTCCGGCGTCCAGCGCGGTCGGACCGTCCTCGCGCACCTCGACCTCGTAGCCCTCCCGGCGCAGGGCGCGAGCAAGCGGCTCCGAGATGGCCGAGTCGTCCTCGGCAAGCAGAACACGGGTCATGGAGGTGATGGTAGTCCGCGGCGGACTACGTCCGGGGTGTGATCTGCCACGCCCCCGGCCCATCGGGACGGGCCTGCGGGTGTGGGGTGAGACACTGGAAGTGACCTTCGAAAGTGGGCTGCTGTTCCCGCTCAGCCTGTGATTCGCGTCTCAGTCGCCTTCATATCACACTGTGTCGTGCTTTATTGTGGCAGAACGCCTGTAGCACTACTGAATGACCTTTGGCACGCTATTGCGGGCCGAAGGTCATCGTCATGTGCGGGCCGGCAGCTGCCAGCCTTACAAGGAATGACCTGTTGGCCGGGCCCTGCGCGACGATGCGCCAGGGCGTGGATCCCGGTGTCACCGTCCCTCGCTTCCGGACCGGAGCGAGCGAATCCCCCCTGGGCGTTGGGTGGTGGACGGCCCGATGCCGGTGCCGGCCGCCCCCCACCGGGCGCGTCACCTCTACAGGCACCGCGTCCCGAACCCACAAGGAACGACCCATGGCGTCCAGCCTGACGAAGGACTCGGCCAGTACCCCTGGCTCCGAGAAGACCTTCTTCGGCCACCCCCGCGGCCTGGCCACACTCTTCCTGACCGAGATGTGGGAGCGCTTCTCCTACTACGGCATGCGGGCGCTGCTCCCGCTGTACCTGATCGCACCCGGCGGCATGGGCATGAGCCCGGCCACGGCGACCGCGATCTACTCGGTCTATCTGTCGCTGGTGTACCTGCTCGCCATGCCCGGCGGCTGGTTCGGCGACCGCGTCTGGGGTCCCCGTAAGACCGTCGCGATCGCGGGCGGCGTCATCATGCTGGGCCACCTGACGCTGGCCCTGCCCTCCGACGGCACCTTCTTCGCCGGTCTGGGCCTCGTCGCCCTGGGCTCCGGTCTGCTGAAGGCCAACATCTCCACGATGGTCGGCCAGCTCTACGAAGGCCCGGACGACCCGCGCCGCGACGGCGGCTTCACGCTTTTCTACGTGGGCATCAACCTCGGTGCCTTCGCCGCGCCGCTGATCATCGGCACCGTCGGCGAGAACGTGAACTGGCACCTGGGCTTCGCGCTGGCCGCGCTCGGCATGGCGCTGGGTCTGGCCCAGTTCCTGATCGGCACCCGCCACCTGAACCCGGCCTCCAGCGTCGTCCCGAAGCCGCTGTCGGCCGCGGAGAAGGCCTCGACGCTGCGCAAGGGCCTCTTCTGGCTGGTCGTCGCCGTCGTCGTCTACGGCGGTCTCGTCGTCACCGGCACGTACACCCTGAACTGGGCGCTCGTCCCGATCACCCTCGCCGGCCTGATCATCCCGGTCATGGTCCTGGCGCGCATCAAGCGCGACAAGGAGCTGACCACCGCCGAGCAGTCGAAGGTCTCCGGCTACATCTGGTTCTTCGTGGCCGCGGCCCTCTTCTGGATGATCTACGACCAGGGCGGTTCCACCCTGGCGATCTTCGGCGAGTCCTCGACGAACACGGTGATCCTGGGCTTCGACTTCCCGGTCTCCTGGTACCAGTCGGTCAACCCGGTCATCGTCATGGCGCTGGCCCCGGTGGTCGCCTGGATCTGGCTGGCGCTGAACCGGCGCGGCAAGGAGCCGAGCACGGTCGTGAAGTTCGCGTCCGGTCTGTTCCTGATCGGTGTCTCGTTCTTCGTCTTCCTGATCCCGCTGACCATGGCCGGGGACGGCGCCAAGGTCGCCGCGTGGTGGATGGTCGCCATCTACTTCGTCCAGACCGTGGGTGAGCTGTGCCTCTCCCCGGTGGGTCTGTCCATCACCACCAAGATGGCACCGGTCAAGTACGGCTCCCAGATGATGGGTGTCTGGTTCCTCGCCGTCACCGCGGGCGACTGCACCACCGGTCTGCTGTCCATCGCGGGTGTCGACCTGAACAAGACCGGCATCGTCGGCCTTCAGGCGGCGCTCGCCGTGCTCGCCGGCATCGCGCTGTGGATGTACCGCAAGCGGGTCAAGGAGCTCATGGGCGACGTCAAGTGACGTAGCGCGTTCGCTTCGAACGGTTCGTACGAAGGGCCGCCGCACCGTTGGGTGCGGCGGCCCTTTGGCGTGGTACTGGCTGTGGGCAGTCGTCCCGCAAGGGCGATGGGAGGTCGTACCTGCGCGCCGTACGGTCAGTGGGTCACACGTCGGCGCGGCAGGAACGTGAAGACGGCGCCGCCGAGCAGGATCACGGTGCCTGCGACAAGCCCGAGCGCGCGCAGCGCACCGTCGTCGTCCGCCCCGGTCTCTGCGAGTCCACCGCCCGCCGAGCCGGAGGCCGAGCCGCCAGAAGCACCGCCCGGCTGGGCCGAGGTGTCGAGTTCAAGCGACACCTCGGTCTTGGCCGGTGTGCAGGTCGTCGTCGTGCCGAGCGCCTTCACGGTGAGCACGCCCGGCGACAGGGTCGCCTTCCCGTCGGCGCCCGGCTTGTAGGTGCCGGTCAGGTCGGGGATGTTGATCGGGTCGCCCGACTTGATCGGTTCCTTGTTCGTCGGGCCCTCGACGTGCACCGTGCCCTTGTCGGCACCGCCGAGCACGACCTCCATCGACGGCTTCACGGAGTCCGCCGGGATGTCCGCAGGACTGTCCATCACGGACTTCTTGAACTGCACCGTGAGGCCGAAGTCGCCGCCGTCCTTCTTGGCGTTGATCTGCACGGGCGACGTCGCGCTCTTGTCGCCGATCGGCGTCTTGCACTCGTACGGGATCTGCACCTCCTTGCCCGTGAAGTCGGTCTGCCCGCCACCGCCACCGCTGGTGCCGCCGTCGTCCCCGCCTGTCGTGCCCCCGCTGTCGCTGCCCCCGGCGGAGCCGCCGGTGTCGCCTCCGGAGGAGCCGTTGGTGCCGCCCGTCGGGAGGCCGGTCGGCAGACCGGTCGGCAGACCCGTGGGGAGACCGGTCGGCAGGCCCGTGGGCACACCGGTCGGGAGCCCACCCGTCGTACCGCCCGAACTCCCGCCCCCACCGGTCACCTTGATGGTCGCCGCGGACTTCACCTGCTCCTGCGGCGTGCACTTCGTGTCCGTCGACATCGGCTTGCTGACGTTGATGTTGTACGCGTCCGGGGTCAGCGTGACCTCTCCGGCCGCCGTCAGCTTCAGCTTGCCCTTCATGTCGGACAGCTTCATGTCGCTGTTCTTGGGGATGGGCGGGTTCTCGCGCGGCCCCTCCATCGCGATGTCGGCGGTCTGCGCGCCGCCCGCCTTGAGCGTGCCGGTCGGCTTGACCGTGTTCTCCTCCAGGTCGAGGACATCGGGGTTCTTCGATGCGGCCTGGACGAACTTCCACACCACCTCGACCTCGTCCCCGACCTTCGCCTCGGCCGGCGCGGTGATCTCCACCTTGGTGGTGCCCTGCACGGGGTCCATGCCGGAGATCGCGGGCGGGATGCACTCGGTCTTGTAGGCGACCTCGGCCGCCTGCGCCGGCGCGGCGGCCAGCAGGATGCCGGCACCGCTCAGCATGAGGGCGACACCGCACACGCTGATTCTGCGTGGGCCGGCGGCCCTCCGGATCCACTGACTCCGCGCCCCCGGGGCCCCGCGGACCGGACCGACCCTCCGTTGCCTGCTCACGTGTTTCCCTTCGTCGTCGGGCTGTTCTGTGGTGGTGCGGAGAGCTCTGACGGTGCGGAGAGCCGACCGGCCGGCGCCCCGGGATCGGTGTCCGGGGTGAACCAGGGCAGGGTCGTGGTCGTACGGGCCGGGCGCGCGTTCTCGTCGCTGCGCGACGGCTTCGCCGGGGTGCCGGTCGCCGTCGGGGACAGCCCCAGCCGGGGGAGCCGGACGGTGACGTCGGGCAGTCGTACGCTCCGGTGGCGCCCGTTGCCTCCGTGCCCCCGCGGGCGCACCCGGTCGACGATCGCCATGCCGATGCGGAACGCCGCGGCGGGTACGACGACGCAGAGCAGGATCCAGAAGAGCGTGACGCCCCACGGGCGGCCCACGCCCCACGGCTGTTCGGCGAGCACCTTCCCGCCGAACCTGAGCGAGACCAGATAGTCGCCGTGGGCGCCGGCGGCCAGCTCGACCGGCAGCTTGACCTGGGCCTTCTTCCCGGGCGCGATGGTGCCGCGCCACTGCTGTTCCTCCCACTGCGGGGCGAACACGCCGTGGGAGGTGCCCACCTGGAAGACGGGGTCCTTGACGGGGGCGGAGCCGACGTTGCCGACGGTGAAGACGAGCTCCCGGCCGGGCGGGGCACCGAACCAGGTGAGGAGCCCGCTCGACCCCTCGAGCCGGGTGTCCGTGAGCACCGACAGCTTCCCCGCGCCGTCCTGCTCCGGCAGCGGCGCGACGGGGTGGCCCGCGACCCTCAGTACGGCGTCCGCGGCGGCCTGCTCACCGGTGACCGTCGCGACGTGCACGACGCACGGGCACGGCTCCGGCGGCTCGGCGACCGGCAGTTTCTTGCTGAACGCCCCCTCGCCGTCTGTCGTGACGGCGCGGCCGTCGCCGTTGGCACAGGAGTTGGTGCCGCCGATCACGCCCCTTCCGGGCGCGGACCGACCGCATATGAGCAGCATCAGCAGGGCGTTCGGACGCCAGCCTTTGCCGGTCACGGTGAGGAAACCGCCCGCGCCGGCCTCGGACTTGGAGAGCTTCACTGCGGGCTTGTCGGCGGCGGAGGCGGGCATGCCTGCCGAAAGCAGTACGAGGGCGAGGGCCGCCGCCACAGCGAGAGCGGCCGCTCGGACTGGGCCCCGGCCCGCTGCGCGGGCACGCGTGGGTCGGGTGCACCGGGGCCCTGCGGGGCTTTGCCCCACCCCGCCCCTTCCCGGCTGTATCCATATGCGGCTCCGCCACGTGAGGGCCCCGCCCCAGACCCCGGTCCTCAATCGCCGGACGGGCTCATTTGAGCCGATCACATCGCCGCTCCCGTCAACTCGTTCTCCTTATCAGCCTGTTGAGGTCGACCGTCCGGCCTGCTGCCGTGACTGCCACGCAGGCCTCCCACGCGTCGCCTCCACCAGAAGGCGCCAGCTCCCGCAGCCGCCAGCCCGGCCGCCACCCCGGCGAGCCCGCCCCACGGCACAAAGCGGGCCGACGCCGTGGCCGTGTCCCGGGCGCCGCCCGCCGCCGCGGCCGTCAGGCTGATGTCGACCGCGTCGAAGGTCGGCGCGTCCGGCCACGGTTCGGTGAGCGTGATCCGGCGGCCGGGCAGAAGTTCGACCGGCAGCGTCCTGGGGCCGCGGTGCAGGACCTCGCCGAAGACTCCGTCGGCCCGGACAGTGAGCCTCGGCGTCAGCACGGTGTTGCCGCGGTTCACCAGGTCGTACGAGATGTGCTTGCCCTCGGCCCTCACGCGCTCGACGGTGAGCGCCGCCAGTGTGGGCCCGCTGACCCGCAGTTGCAGCCGCACCGCGGCGTCGCGCCCGCCGCCGCTCGCGACGATCGCACCGGGATGGTCGCCGGGCGTCGCGTCCCCCGGAACGGTCACCGTGAACGGCACTTCGGCCCGTGTGTGCGGCGGGATCCTCAGCCTGCGCTCGGCGAAGGTGATCCACGCACCCGCGTCCGTCGACCGCTTGCGCAGCGAGAGGCCACCGCCCCGGGTGTTGTCCGCGTCCGCGCCCCGCAGCTCCACCGTGAGCGCCTTCGCGCCGGGGTTGACGACGGACACCGTGTCCTCGAGCACAGCACCGGGCACACCCTCGGCGTAGAAGTACGGCCGCCCACCTTTCGCCGGCCGGGTCCCACCACCGGCGGAGGGCACGACGGACCACACGGTGCTGCTGTCGGCGGCCGCCAGGATCCCGTTGTGGGCAGGCCGCACCGGGGCCGCCGCTGCGACAACAAGCAGCAGGACCAACGGCACGGACGACGCAGACCACAACAGTCGTACGCGCGGCGGCAAGGGCGGCGACATCGGCGGCTCCCAGTCCTCGTACAGGTGCGGCTCGGCTCATACGGGTCGCGTACTGAAGTACGGAGTGATCCAGCCGTCAGCGCACCGGCTGGTTACGGCGCGTAAGCCACAGCACCCCCGCGGCCCCCGCAAGCAGCACCGTGCCGCCGAGCGTCCCCAGCGCCATCGCGGAGTCCTCAGGACCGGTCTGCGGCAGTTCCTCACCGCCCGCCGGAGCGCTCTGGGTCGTACCGCCGCCCGCCGACGTGACGTCCAGGGTCAGCGATGGCTTGGGGTTGTTGGCAGGGGTGCACGTGGTCGTCGTCCCGAGGGCCTTGATGGTGAGCACGCCCGCGGTGAACGTGACCTTGCCGCTTTTCTTCGGCGTATAGGTCCCCGACAGGTCACTGATCTTGATGGGGGTGTTGGCTGGGATCGCCTTGGCGTTGGGCGGACCCGACACGGGAACGCTGCCGCTCTCCGCACCGCCCAGCTTGATGACCGCACTCGGGTTCATCGCGCCCTTGCCCAGCTCCACCGGGCTGGACGAGACGCCCTTCTGGAAGGACATGGTGAGCTTGTAGCCGCTGCCGCTCTTGACGGCCTTGATGTCGATCGGCGAGACGGCTCCCTTGTCGCCGATCGGCGTCTTGCACTGGTAGTCGACGTCCACGACGTCGGCGTGGGCTGCGGGGGCGGCCATCAGCACCGCCGAGCCGGCCAGGGCAGCGCCGAGCGCGAGCGCGGCCGTTCGCTTCTGGTACGTCCGGTACGACACCTCGAGTTCCCCTCATGCCGGTGACCGTGCCGCAGTCCCTCCGTGCGTTCGTGTGTCGTGCGGTCCGCAAAAGTTACTGACGGCACATCAGATTGGGCGCTCAAGGTACGCCTGGGACCTTGTGGAGGGAAGACAACGGACGCGCCGGATCTCCGAAGATCCGGCGCGTCCGTCAGAGCGCACGAAGAAGGGTTCGAACCGCGGGTAACAAATGGTGGGGGACGGTGAAGGTTATGCGGGGGCGCCGAGTTCGGCCCACACGGTCTTGCCCGCCACCCCGGGGTTCCGTACAACTCCCCAGTCCAGACAGAGGCGTTGGACGATGAACATGCCGTGCCCGCCGGGCCGTCCGGCGCGGTGCGGGGTGCGCGGGGCGGGGTGGCCGGCGCCGCGGTCGGTGACCTCGATGCGCAGCACCTTGCTGTCGCAGGCGACCCACAGACTCTCGGGCCCCTCGGCATGCAGACACGCGTTGGTCACGAGCTCCGAGACGACCAGCAGTACGTCCTCGGCGGCCGCGCGCCGGTCGGCGGTCGCGGCGGGCAGCCAGCCCCAGTCGTAGAGCGCCTGGCGGGTGAAGTCGCGGGCGAGCGGGACGATTCCGCTCGCGCCGTTGAGGCTCAGCCTGCGCGACCGGCGGCCGACGGGGTGCTGCTCGGCGGGGGCACCGCCGGAGGAGCGGGCGCCTTCGGGCACTCCGGAGGCGCTGTAGGCCATCCCAGAAGCGCCGTCGGGCACCACGGAAGCGCCTTCGGCGGCGGCGCCCGGCTCCGGGCCACCGTCGCCCGGCGAGTAAGACCGGGTGGTGCTCATCAGCGCTTCACCTCACCGATTCACCGATTCACGATGCAGGACGTTGGGACTGGGCTCGACTCGGGCTCAGGGGGACACGGAACGGAGACGAACAGCAGGACACTACGCACTGGCTGTGATGACTGTTGACGGATTCAGGATGTCTCCTGCCCGGCCGAACCGTGAGAACACCCACTTATTCGACACGGGACATGTGACACTCGTAACGCAGTGATCACGTAGAGACAACTGAGGCGTAACCATTCGGAGGTCTTTCCGAAGTCTTTGCCTTGGAGTCGTCGGCGTACTCAGTCCGCCAGGGCCGCGTCGAGGGTCTCGTGCACCGTGAAAACCGCATCGGCTCCGGTGATCTCGAATACCCGCGCAACCACCGGGCGCATGCCCACCAGATGGACTCCGCCCCCCTGGGCGTCCGCCTTGAGTCGTGCGCTGAGCAACACGTTCAGTCCGGTGGAATCGCAGAATTCCAGCCGGGAACAGTCGACCACGAGACGCGTGTACCCGTCGGCGAGGCAGCCTTCGAGGGGCTCGCGCAACAGGTCGGCGGTGTGGTGATCCAGCTCACCCGCCGGTGTCACCACGGCGCTCGGTCCCTCTTCCCGGACTTCGACCAGAAGCCGGCCCCGATGTGCACTGCCGACCGTCCCGCGGTCCATGCCGTCTCTCTCCCGACAGTCGTTCACTGCTGATTGACGCCCTTGAACACTACGCCCTCACCTCGCCCTCTGACACCCGAACAACAGCCCAGAATCGGGCATATCGCCACATAACGCACTTGCGGCAACGTCGCTAAAGCGGGTAGGGCTAGAGATAACAACTATCGACACGGCCGGCTTTGGAGGCGCCGCACACCGCAGTGCACGTATTGGCATCGGCAGCCATATGCCGAGAACGATGGAGGACATCATGTCACCCCGGCTCGACGAATCGCATGCTGACCTGGCGACGTCGACACCCCCACCGGTACTTCTCGCGACCGACCCCACCGGTCCCGACATCGACTCCGAACCCGCAGATCCCGGCCTTCGGACGGAATCCGCCGGCTCCACCCCAAGCTCCGACTTCGGCTCCGGCTTCGGCTCCGGCTCCGAGGTGCTGGAAGGCCTCGACGGTCTCCCGGCCATCCCTCCGTACGACGAGGTGGCGCCGGCGGACGCACGGGCCCTGTCCAAGACCCTCTTCGAGCGACTCGAGTCCCTCGAGGAAGGCACCCATGAGTACGCGTACGTACGCAACACCCTGGTGGAACTGAATCTCGCCCTGGTGAAGTTCGCCGCCTCGCGCTTCCGCTCCCGCAGCGAGCCGATGGAGGACATCATCCAGGTGGGCACCATCGGCCTCATCAAGGCCATCGACCGCTTCGAGCTCAGCAGGGGCGTCGAGTTCCCCACCTTCGCGATGCCGACCATCGTCGGCGAGATCAAGCGCTTCTTCCGCGACACCAGCTGGTCGGTGCGCGTGCCCCGCAGGCTTCAGGAGCTCCGTCTCGACCTGGCCAAGGCCGGCGACGAACTCGCCCAGCAGCTCGACCGCGCCCCCACGGTGGGCGAACTGGCGGAGCGCCTGGGCATCTCGAACGACGAAGTGGTCGAGGGCATGGCCGCGAGCAACGCGTACACCGCGAGCTCGCTGGACGCCCAGCCCGAGGAGGACGACTCCGAGGGAGCACTCGCGGACCGCATCGGCTACGAGGACCACGGGCTCGAAGGCATCGAGTACGTCGAGTCGTTGAAGCCTCTGATCGCGGAACTCCCGCCCCGGGACCGGAAGATCCTCTCGCTCCGCTTCGTCGCCAACATGACGCAGTCGGAGATCGGCGACGAGCTGGGTATCTCGCAGATGCACGTGTCGCGTCTGCTGTCGCGCACGTTGGTGCGGCTGCGCAGGGGGCTGACGGTCGAGGAGTGACCGGCGACGGAGCGGCAGCTGTGCGTCGGCGACCACTGGGAGGTGCCCCGGACGAGCTGGATTTTCCAGCCCGTCCGGGGCACCTCCCCGCGTTTGCTGGGGGAGTCTGAGGACGAGCCCGAAGGGCGATTTCGGGGGTCCAGGGGGCTTGCCCCCTGGTTACGGGAAGGGGCGGGGTGGGGGGAGAACACCGACGCCACCGCTGCGCCGATATAGCCCCGTTACCGCGGGAAACACCTTTTCCCGGGCAGCCGCTTCCACCACTATGGGCACACCTTACTCACCGGTACGCCGAAGTGCCGGACGGTCAGGCCTACTTGGCGAGGAGGCGTGCGCGTGCGGATGGGGCGGCTCGGCCGGACGGACAGCGGCACTTCGACCATGCAGTCGGCCGTACAGGGGGTGCACGCCCAGGCCCCCGACGTACAGCTCACCGATCTTCTCCGGGCCAACGCCTCGACCGCGTACCCGGCACTGCGCGAACTCCGCCGCCGCCACCGCCCCGCGGTCCTCGGGTACGCCCGGCTGTGCGGCATCGGCGAGAACTCCGCGCGACAGCTGACGGCGCAGGCGTTCGCGCTCGCCGCGCACGAGGTGAAACAGGGCGCCGAACCGCGTGGCACCTGGCGGCACCATCTGCTGCTGCACGTACTGCGCGTGGCCCGCGCCTGGGCCGCGGACGCCCGGTGCGGACGCCTCGTCCCCGGACTGCTCGCCCGTCTCGACGCGACGGCGGCGACGGCCACCGCGCCGGACGGGCTCTTCGGCCGGGACGCCGCACCTGCGCACCCGGGAGGCCCGACGGGCCTGGCCGACCCCGTCATGGTCGCCGCCTTCCAGAGCCTCCCGCTCCGTCTGCAGGGCATCATCTGGTACGGCGTGGTGGACGAGGAGCCGGACCCGACCACGGCCGTCTACGTGGGTGCCTCGCCCGACGAGGTCGCCCAGCTGAAGGAATCGGCCCTGAACGCGATGCGCCGGGCCTGGCTGAACTCCCATCTCACGCACCACGGAGACACCCGCTGCCGGGGCTACGGCCGCCTCATCGAGGAGGCGGTACGCCCCGGATACGCCCGGCACAGCCCGGACCTGCACGCCCACCTCGCCGACTGCGCGTGCTGCAGCACGGCGTACGCGGAGCTGACCGGCCTGCGGGACACCCCGCGGGGGGTGCTGGCGGACGGGTTGCTGGGGTGGGGCGGGGCCGAGTATGCGGGCCGCGGCGTCGCACGTGCAGGGGGTGGGGGTACGGCGTGCGGGGTCGGCGGCGCGTTCGGCCGTTCCCGGCGCGCTGGTCGTGCGGAGGTGGCCGCGCATGCGCGCTCGGGGACGTACGCCGAGGCGGCCGGCCCCAAGTCCATGCACCCGGGAACGTACAGCGCGGCAGCGGGCGGTGACGAGGCAACCGACTGGTGGCCCTCCCGGCGGCTCGTACTCGTGTCGGTCGCCGTGGGTGTGGCCCTGGCTCCGCTTCTCGTGCTGTTGCTGTCGACCGACTCGGAACCGGCCGGGCGCGACGCCATGCTGCCGCCTCAACAGCCACCCGTCACGGTGACGGCGACCGTCTCCGCGTCGCCCACACCCACCACGTCCGCGAAGCCGACGAAGTCGGCGAAGCCGTCAGAGCGCCCCGCTCCCCCGCCGCCTCCGTCACCGTCACCATCCCGGACGAAGTCCCCCGCACCCCCGCCACCGGGCGCCCACTTCACCCAGTTCGTCAACGCGGCCTCGGGACTCTGCCTGGACCTGCCTCCGCACGCCTACGCCCAGAACGGCACGGACGTGGTCACCGCGCCCTGCAGCTCATCGCCCACCCAGCGGTGGCGCGTGGACGCCGACCGCGGCGTCATCCAGTCGTATGCCGCCCCCGCGTACTGCCTGGACAGCCGCGGAGACGTCGACAAGACCATCGGCATCTGGACGTGCTCCTCGGTCGACGGCCCCAACGGCCGCAACCTGACCTTCGCCGTCGACCCCCATGGCACGATCCATCCGGCCATCGCCCCGGACCACGCCGTCACCCCGCACTCGGAGTCACCGGGCTCCCTGCTCGCCCAACTCCCGTCCGGGGGCCGAGCAGACCAACGCTGGACAGCGGGTACCGCACCGACCTGACGGACTTGCCGATGAACCGGCTGCCGGCGCTCCTGACTCAGGGTTTGCCGATGTCGACCGCCCATACGCCCGTGCCGTTGTAGGCGTCGGGGGTGGCGGTCAGCACTTGTCCCTCGACGGCGCTCGAAACAGCGGCGTATACGGCATGCCCGTAGGCCCAGTCCATCCCCTTGGAGACCGTGTGCTCGACCGCAGCCGTACCGGAGAAGTCCAGCGGCAGGAATTCCAAGGCGGGCAGCGCCCCGATATGCGCCGCAGCGCCAGGAAGCTCCAGACTCGCAGCGACCAGGCAGAGCGCCGGAATGTGCGCTCGCTGGTCAGGGTCGTCGACCTCGACGACGGCCAGTCCTGACAGCAACCGATGACCTCGGCACAGGGCGAGGACCGCCGTGTGGTCCAGGATGATCACCGGCGTTCCCCCACCCGTCCGGCCACGATCGCATCCCGCCACTCCTGCGCCTCTCGCACATCGCCTTCGGTGAAGTCCGGGCGCAGGTTCGCGCGGATGTACGCGATCGCCCGCGCCGTGCGCTCGGCTCGCTCTGCCTCGGTGGGAGTCGCGGCGACCACGCGCTCGACATACGCGCGCGTGCTGAGCCCCCGCTCCTCGGCGAGGGTGCGCAGGCGGTCCCTTATCGATTCACTGATCTTGATGGTCGTGTCAGCCATACAGGCAGAATACAACTGAATACCCAACTGGAGGTTCCTTCGGCACACCGGCCACCCGGGCCTGCAGGCGGCCCACCATCGCCGACGCACCTACACCGCCACCTCGGCCCACACGGTCTTGCCGGGGGCGCCGGTGCGCGGCTCGACGCCCCAGCGCGCGGCCGTCCGCGCGACGAGCCACAGCCCACGTCCACCGTCCGCGAGCGGATCGGGGGCGAGGGCTTCACGGGCGGGGAGCCGGCCACCGTCATCCCTGGCGTCCGTGACTTCGATCCGTACGGCACCGGATGGCGCCGCCAGGCGGAGCCGGAAGTCCCGTCCCGGCACCCGCCCGTGCCGCACGGCGTTCGCCGCGAGCTCGGCGACGATCAGCGTCGCGGTGTCGTTCACGCCCGTCCCGTAGGGCCACCCCCAGGCGTCCAACCGTTGGGCGGCGAGCCGACGGGCGAGGCGGGCACCGCGGGGTGTGGAGGTGAAGCACATAGCGAACTCCTTAGAGATGTTGGCGAGTTGGGTACCGGTGTCCTCGGACGAGGGAATCTCGGTCGTCATGGGGTTGAGGCTGGCGTCCCGCTCGTACGGTGACCAGCGACGACACCCTCACACGGCGTGACTGTCCGGGTGCGGGGTGTGCGCTGTCGGGGCAGCAAGGGGAAATGAGGGGACGCCCATGACGTACGTACAGGAACGGGCCGCAGCGCCCGCACGCCGCGAGGACCCAGCCGACGAGTTCCTGCGCTCGTTCGGACGGCAGATCAAACTCTTCCGCGAACGGGCCGGACTCACGCAGGCCGAGGCGGGCAAGCGACTTGGCTACGGCGAGCAGACGATCGCGGCGATCGAGCAAGGGCGGCGCATCCCGCGCCCCGAGCTGATCGAGAAGGCTGACGAACTGCTCGACGCGGGCGGGGTGTTGCTCGCGATGAAGAAGGAGGTGGCAAGGACTCGGTACCCGGCGTTCTTTCGGGACGCGGCGCGGATCGAGGAAGACGCAGCCGAATTCCACGCGTACGCCACGATGGCGGTTCCCGGCCTGCTTCAGACCGAGGAGTACGCGCGAACGATGTTCGCAATCCGGCGTCCCCGGCGCGCCGAAGGAGAGATCGACCAGATGGTCGCTGCCCGCATGGCCCGGCACGCGATCTACGACCGCAAGCCCGCACCGACACTCAGCTTCGTCATCGAAGAAGGAGTGCTCCAGCGCCCGTTCGGTACAGCACAAGTGCTGCGAGGCCAGCTGGAGCATCTGCTTCTCACCGCAGAGAACCCGAACGTCGAGATCCAGGTGATGCCGACCCGCGTCACTGACCACGCCTGTGCGGATGGCCCGTTCACTCTCATGACTCCCCGAGGCGGAGAGCTGGTTGCCTACCTGGAGAGCCAGGGAAACGGCCGCGTGATCACTGACCGGGAAACAGTCCGTTGCATCGCCGTGCGGTATGGAATCCTGCGAGCCCAGGCGCTGTCCCCACTGGAATCCCTGCGCCGTATCGAGAAGTTGCTGCAAGGAGAGCTATGAACGCCAAGCAGTCCACACGTCCCGCGCTCACTTGGTTCAAGAGCAGCTACAGCGGAGGTGAAGGCGGCGAATGCGTAGAGGTCGCCGCCTGCCTCACCGCAATCCACGTCCGCGACTCCAAGGACACCGCCCGCGGCACCTTCACGGTCTCCCCTACCGCCTGGTCATCGTTCCTGAACCTGACCCGCCAGGCTTGACCGAAGAGCCGTACTGCCCGCCGGGTTGGGCTTCCCCCGACCCGGCGGACCGCGTCCCGGCAGCGCCCGACACCCCGTAAAGAACTGCGGAAAAGAACCTCACCAAGCCCTACCCGATCGGTAGCGCGGCCGCCTCACACGATCGAGTGCGCAAGTGGTCGCGTGCCAGGTCGAGCCTGTACGTTCAGCCCGACTCACCACAACCGCAAAAGACTTCGGCCCCCGGTCGGGACTGCCATCCCGGTCGAGGGCCTGATCACCAGGAAGCGAAGACCTTCCCCATGACTGCACCGCAGTTTAGCGCGGTGGCGCCCACGCGTGCCGCCCATGCCGGAACCCAACCGGCCGCCGGAGTGATCCACATCCGGCACCGCCACGACGAGAAGTTCACGATCGTCGGCAACCACCTGGCCCAGAACCCGAACCTCTCGGCATGCGCGATCGGCATCGGGGTCTACATCCAGTCCCTGCCGGACAAAGTCTGCGTAGGGATCAAAACCCTCGCCGCCCGCTTCAAGGAAGGCGAGACCCGCATCGCGGCCGCGTTGCGAGAGCTGGAGCAGACGGGCTACCTCGTACGACGACGTGAGCGGACGGCGACAGGCCGCTTTGTGACCCGGACGCTCTGGTACGAGTTTCCGGGCCGGGTGGACCTGCTGAAGCGCCCGCGTACGAGGCCGCCGCACACCGAGACGCGGCAGCCACGAATCCTCCCAGCAAAGCCGAAGACGTCGACTGCAACAGCGGAGTCGCTTCCAGCCGAACTGCGCCCGGCGGCCGACCTCCTGACGACCCTGCGCTCCCTCGATCCGCGCCTGCTCCTGTCCGAGGCCGACGTAGCACGCCTCGCACCGCAGGTACGTGACTGGCTGGACCGAGGCCTCACCTCGGAGACCGTGGCACGCACCCTGACCACCGATCTGCCCGCCGGCACAATCCGCTGGCCGTCCCGCCTCCTCGCGTACCGCCTGCGCGAGTGGCTGCCGCCCGTTCTCCCGACTCGGCCAGACACCGCACCGACACGACGAACACCGCACCCGCTCCAGAACTGCGACGGCTGCGACCACGCGTTCCGCGCCCCGGAGCCGGGAAAGTGCCGCAACTGCACTGGCCAATGATCCGGCGGCCGCCTCGGGACCTGCCGATTCGCCCCACCCGATGCCCTACTCTCCGACAGCTCCGTCGATCGCTTCGCGCAGCAGGTCAGCGTGGCCGTTGTGACGCGCATACTCCTCGATCATGTGCGTAAGGACATAGCGCAGCGAAATGGTCTCGCCGCGGAACTCCACGCTGTCATCGAGGGACTCGAAGCCGTCCGTGACCGCACGGGAGCCCTTGCAAGCCTCCTGCCAGAGCGTGAACGCCTCGTCCACGTCGGCATCGTCTACCAGAAATTCGCCGTATACGCCGTCGGCATCGGGCCACTGGGGCGTGCCCTGTTCTCCGTTCAGCACCCTACGGAACCAGAGGGTCTCCACTACGGCCGCATGCCGGATGAGGCCGAGGAGGGTCAGGTCCGACGTCGGAACCGTCCTCCCCTTCAGCTGCTCGCCGGTCAGCCCCTGGCACTTCATGGCCAACGTGGCGCGCTGATAGTCGAGGAACGAGGTCAGAGACGTACGCTCGTCGGCCACTTTGGAAGGGTGTATGCGCGTGTCATCACTCACCCGATGATCATCGCAAAGAGCGGTCTACCGGGACATCTCAGTCCAGAGACTGGACGCCAGCCCTTCGATGCCTGGGCGCCCCGGTACCGGCGTGCTACGCCCATTGCAGGACAATTCTTAGACCGTGGTCTCGCTGGTGAGGGCCGGTGCGGAGATGGGCGCGACCACCGTTGATCACGGTGAGTTGTGTGGACTTTCGACGCGCCCCTTGCCGCGAAACCTGGCCAGCGGCGCATCGTCCCAGATCTGCGCCTCGATGTACCGCTCAGGGCCTTGGCTTCCGTCCGGGTTCCAATCCTGCGGCAGACCGTACCTGTCGATCACCTGAGAGATCTCGTCCCTGGTGTAGACCTCGCGCCGGTACGGTCTTCCGTCGTCATACCGCATCGTGGGGAACAGATCGCCATAGGTGAAACTGACCGTCCGCGGGTCGAACTCGTCGATGGCAACTCTGAGTTCCCGCCCGTCGCGGTACCACTGCCTGATCCACTCGCATGCGCCGAGCGTCATGTAGTGCGGACGGGCTCTGGTCGGTTCTCCGCCCTTGCGGATGAAGAGCTCACGCGCCCGCTCTTCAAGCCGGCTTCGGATGGTGAGGTAATCGCCGGTACGGCGGCTGGCGAAGACGTCGCCCCGCTCTCTCAGGCTCCGCTGGACTGCCTCGGCCTCTTCCTGCGAAAGATCCGACAGGTTCCTGAACGGCCCGCCTGCGTGCTCGTAGTAGTGGTACAGGAACCAGATCCCCATGTGCGTCCATCCATGGCTGGCTACCCACTGCGGACCAGCAATTCGCCTTGGGCTATTCCTCGCCGAGGATGCGCAAGTCGTGCTCGCGCTTGAAGTACTCGTAATCCTTGATGTTCAAGGTTGCCAACGGCAGGTCGTAGGTGAGGCAGCAGGCGGCGATCCACATGTCGTTGACCGGCTGCGGGCGCCCGGCCTTCCGCCCGGCGGCGGACAGCTTGCCCCAGGTCGCGGCGACGGCCTCGTCGCCGGGCAGGACAGGGATAGCGGAGAGCCAGTCGGCGAGTTCCTGGCGGCGGAGGCCGCCCCAGTCGCGGATCTCGGCCCACTGGGTGAGCTCGCCGAAGGTGACGAAGGTGATCAGCGGTTTGCGGCCGATCAGGCGGGTCGCCAGCGGACCGGTGAGCTTGCCCTTGTGGGTGAGCGAGGCGACATCAGTGTCGAGAACGACGGGTTGCATCTCGGCGGCTCAGGCGACGTCGCGCCGACGCTCGGCATAAGTGAAGGCGATGAACTCCTCCAGCTCCTCTTCGGACTCGAAGGTGTCCGCCTTCAGATCATCGAGGGACCGGATCGGCTGAGTGTTCTTGGCAGCCAGCAGTTCCTCGATCGACAGCCGCGGCCGGATCGGCGGGTGAATGGGACGCTGGCTTTCCGTGGCGCCCATGGTGAGACCTCCCCGCTGATACCTGTCACTGTGTGCTACGGCTCATGATACGGCCGCGTCCCTGTGGCGTCCTCGATCTCGGGGCGCTGTCAGGCCTCGCGTACGCCCCGCCGCCAGACGGCCGAGACCAGCGGCACGCCCGGCCGGTACGCCAGGTGCACATGGCTCGGGGCGTCCAGCAGGGCCAGGTCGGCGTAGACGCCGGGGGCGATGCGGCCGATGTCGTCGCGGCGCAGCGCCGCCGCTCCGCCCGCTGTCGCCGACCACACCGCCTCGTCCGGGGTCATCCCCATGTCCCTTACCGCCAGCGCGATGCAGAAGGGCACGGAAGACGTGAAGGACGAGCCCGGGTTGCAGTCCGTCGAGAGGGCGACCGTGGCGCCTGCGTCGAGGAGGCGGCGGGCGTTCGGCCACTCCGCTCGGGTGGAGAACTCCGCGCCGGGGAGGAGGGTTGCCACCGTCTGCGAGTGGGCCAGGGCGTCGACGTCCTCGTCCGTCAGGTGGGTGCAGTGGTCGGCGCTCGCCGCCTCCAGTTCTACCGCCAGTTGGACGCCCGGGCCGTACGAGAGCTGGTTCGCGTGGATGCGCGGGTGCAGGCCCTTCGCCTTGCCCGCCGTGAGGATCGTGCGGGCCTGGTCGCCGTCGAAGGCGCCCTTCTCGCAGAAGACGTCGATCCAGCGGGCGTGCGGTGCGCAGGCCTCCAGCATGTCGCCCGTCACCAGCGCGACGTACGCGGCCGGGTCGTCCGCGTAGTCAGGCGGGACGATGTGTGCGCCCAGGTACGTCACCTCGTCCGTGTGGGCCGACGCGATGCGCAGGGCGCGGGCCTCGTCCTCCACCGTCAGGCCGTAGCCCGACTTCGTCTCGAACGTCGTCGTGCCCTGGCGGAGCGCCTCGCGGAGGTAGCGGGTGAGGTTCGCCTCCAGGTCTGCGTCCGTCGCGGCGCGCGTCGCGGCCATCGTCGTGCGGATGCCGCCCGCCGAGTAAGGGCGGCCCGACATCCGGGCGTTGAACTCTTCCGTACGGTCGCCCGCGAAGACCAGGTGCGAGTGCGAGTCCACGAAGCCGGGGATCACAGCCCGGCCGTCCGCGTCGTACGCCGTGTCGGCGGCGGGGGCCCCGGCCGCCGGGCCGACCCAGGCGATGCGCTCACCCTCGATCACCACGGCCGCGTTCTTCAGGAGACCAAGCGGGCCGTCGCCCGCACTCGGGTCGTTGGTGACCAGGCTGCCGATGTTGGTGATGAGCGCGGTGGTTCCAGCGGTTGTTCCGGCGGTGGTCATGGTTCTGTGAGTCCTCTCGGCGAGCTAGCCGCGCAACGCTTCGATCGATTCCGCCAGCGCCGACGGTACGTCCGGGATCAGGGTGTGCGCCCCGTCGCGTACGACATGGCGGCCCCCTACGACCGTGTGGCGGATGTCCGCTGACGTGGCCGCGAAGACCGCCGTTTCGGCGCCGAGGCGGGGGAGGGTGCCCGCCGTGCGGACCGAGTCCAGGGCGATGGTGGTGAAGTCGGCCAGGGCACCCGGTTCCAGTACGCCGGCGTCGTCGCCCCAGCCCAGCGCCGCGTAGCCGTCCGCCGTGGCCGCCCGCAGCAGCGCTGCCGCCGTCCAGTGGCCGCGGGTGCGGGTGCGGAGCCGCTCGTTCAGTTCCATCGCGCGTGCCTCCTCCAGGAGGTCGATCACCGCGTGGCTGTCGGAGCCGAGGGAGAGCGGGGAGCCTGCCTTCTGTAGGGCTGCCGCGGGGCCGATGCCGTCTGCCAGGTCCCGTTCCGTGGTCGGGCACATGCAGGTGCCCGTGGATGCCGAGCCCAGCAGCCGGATGTCCTCGGGGGTGAGGTGAGTGTTGTGTACGCCCGTCGTACGCGGGCCCAGCACACCGTGGTCCGCGAGGAGTCGCGTCGGCGTGCAGCCGTGCGCCGCCCGGCACGCGTCGTTCTCGGCCGTCTGCTCGGAGAGGTGGACGTGGAGGGGCGCGCGGCGGGCGCCGGCCCATTCGGCGACCATGCCCAGCTGGTCGGCCGGGACCGCCCGTACCGAGTGGATCGCCGCGCCGATCCGCGCGTGGTCCTGCTCCTTCAGCTGGGATGCCAGCAGGGACGCCCGCTCCGCCCACGCCTGGGTCGTGCCGTCGGAGAAGCGCAGCTGGTGCTTGTTCGGCGGCTCACCGAAGCCGGACGAGACATACGCCGTGTCGAGGAGCGTGATGCGGATCCCGGCTTCCGACGCCGCTGCGATCAGCGCTTCTCCCATCGCGTTCCGGTCGGCGTACGGGGTCCCGCCGGGCGCGTGGTGCAGATAGTGGAACTCGCCGACGACCGTGACGCCCGCGAGGGCCATCTCCGCGTACACCGCCCGCGCGAGCGCGTGGTACGTCTCGGGGGTCAGCCGGTCCGCGACCGCGTACATGATCTCGCGCCACGTCCAGAACGTGCCTGAGCCGACCTGCACGGTGCCGCGCAGTGCCCGGTGGAAGGCATGGCTGTGGGCGTTGGCGAGGCCCGGGATGGTCAGGCCATGGAGGATTTCGGCGCCGGGGGGTGGGGTTTCGGCTCCCTTGTGGACAGCGGTGATCCGGCCGTCCGCGACGTCCAGTGCGACCCCGGGCTCGACGTTCGTGTCGAGCCACGCCTGTTCCAGCCAGTACGTCTGGGTCTGCTGCTGGGTCTGCTGGGTTTGCGCGTTCACTTGCACGCCAGACCTTCCAGTACATCGGCCAGTGCGGTCACCCCGGCCAGGCAGTCGTCCTCCGACGCGTACTCCGCAGGCGAGTGCGAGATGCCGGTGGGGTTGCGTACGAAGAGCATGGCTGTGGGGATCGAGCCGGAGAGGATTCCGGCGTCGTGTCCCGCGCCAGTGCCGAGGACGGGGACTTTGATGTCCGTGTCCCTGCCCTCGCCCAGGATGCGCGCCATTTCGTCGCGCAGGGCGTGCTCGAACTCGACGATGGGCGTGAACGACTCGCGTACGACTTCCAGTTCGATGCCGTGCCGGTCCGCGTACTCGCGGGCCGCCTTCTCGATTCCCTCCACGACCGTGTCCAGGGTCGCCTGGTCGGCCGCGCGGGAGTCGAGCCAGCCGCGGACCAGGGACGGAATGGCGTTGACGCCGTTCGGCTCGACCGCGATCTTGCCGAACGTGGCGACCGCGCCCGCGAGTTCCGCCTCGCGGCGGGCCGCCAGGACCGTCTCCGCGTACGACAGCATCGGGTCGCGGCGGTCAACCAGGCGCGTCGTGCCCGCGTGGTTGGCCTCGCCTCGGAAGTCGAAGCGCCAGCGGCCGTGGGGCCAGATGGCGCTGGCGATGCCGACCCTGTCGCCCGACAGGTCCAGGGCTCGGCCCTGTTCCACGTGGAGTTCCACGAAGGCGCCGATACGGGCCAGGCGGTCCGGGTCCGGGCCGATCGCCTCCGGGTCGTAGCCGGCCCTCTCCATCGCCTGGGGGAGGGTGATGCCGTCCGCGTCTCGGAGCCTGTGCGCCTGCTCGGGCGTCAGCTGTCCTGCGGTGAGGCGGGAGCCTACGCAGGCCAGGCCGAAGCGGGCGCCCTCCTCGTCGCCGAAGTTGACGATGGCGAGGGGCCTGGTGAACTCCGCTCCCCTCCTGCGGAGTTCGTCCAGGGCGGCGAAGGCGGAGACCACGCCGAGGGGACCGTCGAAGGGGCCGCCGTCGGGGACGGAGTCCAGGTGGGAGCCGGTGACCACGGCGTTTCCTTGGGTGGGGTCGCCGAGCCAGGCCCACTGGTTGCCGTTGCGGTCCAGTTCGTAGGTCAGGCCCCTTGAGCGGGCCTGGGTCTCGAACCAGGCTCGGCACTCGGTGTCTGCGCCGGTCCATGCGTACCTGCGGTAGCCGCCGCTATCCGGGTTGCGGCCGATGGGTTTCAGGTCCTGCCACATCTGGTGGAACGACGGTGGGTTTTCTTCCCCAAGCCCGCCCCTTCCCGAAACCAGGGGGCTCCGCCCCCGGGGCCCCCTCAGTCGCCCTTCGGGCTCGTCCTCAAACGCCGGACGGGCTGAAAAATCAGCCCCTCCGGCGTTTGAGGAGCGGTGCGGCACGCTCACTGCCCCTCCCGCATGGGAATCCGCACGCCGCGCTCCCGCGCCACCTCGTCCGCACGGTCGTAGCCCGCGTCCACGTGGCGGATGACGCCCATCCCGGGGTCGTTCGTCAGGACGCGGCGGATCTTCTCGCCCGCCAGCGGCGTACCGTCCGCCACCGTCACCTGGCCCGCGTGGATCGAGCGGCCCATGCCGACGCCGCCGCCGTGGTGGATCGAGACCCACGACGCGCCCGACGCCACGTTCACCATCGCGTTCAGCAGCGGCCAGTCCGCGATCGCGTCCGACCCGTCGAGCATCGCCTCCGTCTCGCGGTACGGGGAGGCGACCGAGCCGCAGTCGAGGTGGTCGCGGCCGATCGCGAGCGGGGCAGCGAGTTCGCCGCTCGCCACCATGTCGTTGAAGCGTTCGCCCGCGCGGTCGCGCTCGCCGTAGCCGAGCCAGCAGATGCGCGCCGGGAGGCCCTGGAAGTGGACGCGCTCCCCTGCCAACTTGATCCAGCGGGCCAGGGACTCGTTCTCGGGGAACAGGTCCAGGATCGCCTTGTCCGTCTTGGCGATGTCCGAGGCCTCGCCCGACAGGGCCGCCCAGCGGAACGGGCCCTTGCCCTCGCAGAACAGCGGGCGGATGTAGGCCGGTACGAAGCCGGGGAACGCGAACGCCCGGTCGTAGCCCGTGAGCTGGGCCTCGCCGCGGATCGAGTTGCCGTAGTCGAAGACCTCGGCGCCCGCGTCCATGAAGCCGACCATCGCTTCCACGTGGCGCGCCATCGACTCCCGTGCGCGCTGTGTGAAGTCCGCCGGCTTCTCCGCCGCGTACGACGCCATGTCCTCGAAGGCCACGCCCAGCGGGAGGTACGCCAGCGGGTCGTGCGCCGAGGTCTGGTCGGTGACGATGTCGATGGGGGCGTTCATGGCGAGGAGCTGCGGGACGAGCTCCGCGGCGTTGCCGAGGACGCCGATCGAGAGGGGGCGGCGGGCGTCGCGGGCCTCCACCGCGAGCTGGAGCGCGTGGTCGAGGTTGTCGGCCTTGACGTCCAGGTAGCGGTGCTCGATGCGGCGCTCGATCGCGCGCGGGTCGCAGTCGATGCAGATCGCGACACCGTCGTTCATGGTCACGGCGAGCGGCTGGGCGCCGCCCATGCCGCCGAGACCGGCGGTCAGCGTGATGGTTCCGGCGAGCGTGCCGCCGAACTTCTTCGCGGCCACCGCGGCGAACGTCTCGTAGGTGCCCTGCAGGATGCCCTGCGTACCGATGTAGATCCACGAGCCGGCGGTCATCTGGCCGTACATCGTCAAGCCGAGGGCCTCCAACCTGCGGAACTCCTCCCAGTTCGCCCAGTCGCCGACCAGGTTGGAGTTGGCGATCAGCACCCGCGGGGCCCACTCGTGCGTCTGCATCACACCCACAGGGCGGCCGGACTGCACCAGCATCGTCTCGTCCTGCTTCAGCGTCCGCAGGGTGCGCACCATGGCGTCGAAGGAGCGCCAGTCGCGGGCCGCCTTGCCCGTGCCGCCGTAGACCACGAGCTTGTCGGGGTGCTCGGCGACCTCGGGGTCGAGGTTGTTCTGCAGCATCCGCAGCGCGGCCTCCTGCTGCCACCCCAGGGCGCTCAGCTCGGTGCCACGCGGCGCTCGTACGGGGCGGGGTCCTGACATGGTCTGCCTCCTTGCGGCGGTCCGGCGGATGTTGCAGCGGATATTCACATCCTGGCTCTCTGAATAGAACTAGTCAATACGTTCCCTTCAGTGAGTGCGGCAGCGCGGGCGCGCGACCGGTGGTTCTCTGGAACGCATGGGCGAGGGCGCGGAACACGAGAACGAAGAGAACGAACGACACAAGCAGGACCAACCGCATGACGCGGGCGCGCGACGCGACGACGCCGTGCGCGCCGCCGTCGAGCAGGGCATCGTCGATCCCGGAAACCCCATCATCGGCCTCCTCGACGTCGTCGGCATCCGCGCCACCGCCACCGCCCTGCGCGACGCGTTCGACCAGGTCACCCCATCCGGTACGCCCGTACTGCACGCCTTCGCCGTGAAGGCGACCCCGCTCGTGCCCGTACTGCGGCTCCTTGCCGCATGCGGCATCGGCGCGGAGGTCGCGAGCCCCGGCGAGCTGGCTCTCGCCCGCGCGGCCGGGATACCGCCGGACCACACCGTGCTGGACTCCCCCGCCAAGACCCTCGACGAACTGCGCGAGGCCCTCGCCCTCGGCATCGCCGTCAACGCCGACAACCCCCAGGAGCTGTCCCGCATCGACGACCTGGTCGCATCGGCCCCCACCGCCTCGCCGCTGGGCCTGCGCGTGAACCCGGGCGTCGGCCGCGGTTCGATCGAGGCCCTGTCCACGGCCACCGCCACCTCCAAGTTCGGCGTGGCGCTGCTGGACGAGGGCGCCCGCGCGTGGGTGGTCCGCGCGTACCTGGACCGCCCGTGGCTGACCCGCCTCCATGCGCACTCCGGCTCGCAGGGCCTGCCGCTGGAACTGATGGCGCGGGGTGTCCGGACGACGTACGAGCTCGCCGAGGAGATCAACGCCAAGGCCGGGCGGCGGCAGATCGACACCATCGACATCGGCGGCGGCCTGCCGGTCGACTTCACGACGGACGATCCGACCCCGGCCTACGGAACGTACGCGCGACTGCTCAGGCGGGAGGTTCCGGGGCTGTTCGACGGGCGCTACGGGCTGGTGACGGAGTTCGGGCGGTCGCTGCTCGCCAAGCACGGCACGGTGCTGGCACGCGTGGAGTACGCGAAGTCGTCGGGCGGCCGGCCGATCGCGGTCACGCACGCGGGCGTGCAGGTGGCGACCCGTACCGTCTACGCGCCGGAGCTGTGGCCGCTGCGGATCGCCGCGTACGACGCGAAGGGCCGCCCCAAGAACGGGCCCGACGTCATACAGGACATCGCGGGCCCGGCCTGCTTCGCGGGCGACCTGCTCGCCACGAACCGCTCGCTCCCGCTGCTCGAACAGAGCGACTACGTGGCGGCGCTGGACACCGGCGCGTACTACTTCGCGCACCACTACGCGTACAACTCGCTCGCGCGGCCTGGGATCTACGGCTTCACCGCCGACGCGGGCCGAGGCGCTGGCGCGGGCCGCGGGGTGCGCTTCGCCGTGGTCCGCACCCCGCAGACGCTCGACGAGATCGTCGCCGAGTCGGGCGGGGCCCACGCGGGGGCGCTCACGGACGGCCTCTGACCGGCATGACCGGCATGAGAGGCATCTGACCCATCTCGCACACCCGTGCAGGTGTGCTGTCGACGCAGGGGCGCATTGCAGGTCCCGGACGGGGCAGACAGTTCTCCGACAGACCGACGGATCGACGGATCGACGGATCGACGGATCACCGATCGGGGGAGGTTCTCGTGTCCACCGCAGAAACCGCTGCCGCCACACCACCGGCCGAGGGGTCGCCGCTCAAGCGCGCCATCGGCCCCAAGCTGCTGATCCTCTTCGTGATCGGCGACATCCTCGGCACCGGCATCTACGCCACCACGGGCAAGGTCGCGGGCAAGGTGGGCGGGGCGCTGTGGCTGCCGTTCGCCATCGGGTTCGTCGTGGCGATCCTGACGGCGGCCTCGTACGTGGAGCTCGTCAGCAAGTACCCGAAGGCCGCGGGCGCCGCCCTCTATACGCAGAAGGCGTTCCAGCTGCCCTTCTTCACGTTCATCGTCGCCTTCATGGTGATGTGCTCGGGCCTGTCGTCCGCGAGCGCGGCGGCCCGTGCCTTCAGCGGCGACTACATGGCCGAGCTGACCGACAACGTACTGCCGCCCACGCTGATTGCGATCCTCTTCATCGTCGCCCTCGCCGCGCTGAACCTGCGCGGCGTCTCGGAGTCGGTGAAGACGAACGTGGTCCTGACGCTGGTCGAGCTGTCCGGCCTGCTGATCATCCTCGGGATCGGTGCGTACGCCGTACTGGCGGGCAACGGGAACCCCTCCCGGCTGGGCGAGTTTCAGGCGGAGGGCACCGGATACGCCCTGCTCACGAGCGTGCTGGGGGCCACCGCCCTGGGCTTCTTCGCGTTCGTCGGCTTCGAGGACTCCGTGAACATGGCCGAGGAGACGAAGGACCCGGCCCGCAACTTCCCCCGGGCGATCTTCACCGGTGTGGCCGTGACCGGCACGATCTACGTCCTGGTGGCGCTGATCTCCTCGCTGCTGGTCGACTACCGCGTCCTGGAGGGATCGAGCGGCCCGCTGCTGGAGGTCGTGAAGGCGGGCGGCGTCGAGTTCCCGCCCAAACTCTTCGCCCTCATCGCGCTCTTCGCCGTCAGCAACTCGGCGCTGATCAACATCATGATGGCCTCGCGGCTCTGCTACGGCATGGCGAACGAGCGGATCCTGCCGCGCGGCATGGCCCGGGTCCTGCCCCGGCGCCGCACGCCGGTGGTGGGCATCGTGTTCGTCTCGCTCCTGGCGATCGGCCTGGTCTCGACGGGTGAGATCGAGGGTCTGGGCGACACGACGGCGTTCCTGCTGCTGTGCGTGTTCGCGGTGGTCAATGTGGCCGTGCTGGTGCTGCGCCGAGACCGGGTGGAGCACCAGCACTTCCGTACGCCGACGGTGCTGCCGGTGCTCGGCGCCCTGACCGCCATCATCCTGGCCAGTCCTCTCGCGGACCGGGCCGCCGACGTCTACATCCGGGCCGGCGTCCTGCTCGCGATCGGCATCGGGTTGTGGGTGGTGAACAAGCTGGTGCTGCGGGCGCGGGGCGAGGAGTGAGGGCCCGCCCGGGGAGAGCCTGTACGAGTCGCACCCACGACTGGTTCAGGGAAGCAGGGTGAACGCCTCGACGTGCTGGGGCCTCACTGCGGAGAAGTGCCGGTGGCCGAGCGTCGCGACCTCTGCGAGCGACAGCCGCTCGGCCACCGTGACGACCGAGGCGTCGACCGTCCCGACAGCGCCCCCAGCCTGCGGCTATTCGACGAACAACCCCCGTGCCGCCGCCCGCGCATCGAACTCCTCAAGCCGGGCCTGGGCGTCCGGGATGTCGTCGCACATGGCCTCCAGCAGGACCCGGCCGAGCAGCATCGGGGCGCAGGCCGTGTCGAAGGCGAGGCCCGTGCCGACGGCGGCGGGGAGCAGGAGGTCCGACACCTTCGCCACCGGGGCGAACGCGCTGTCGGCGACCGTGACCACCGTCAGCCCGGCCTCCTGTGCGTACGTCAGTGCGTCGACGACCTCCCGCGGATGGCGCGGCAGCGCGAAGCAGAGCAGTGCCGTCGCCCCGGCGCGGACGGCCGCGTCGATGCGGTCGGCGAGCATCGTGCCGCCCTCGTTCAGCAGCCGTACGTCCGGATGCACCTTCGCGGCGAAGTACGCGAAGCCGTACGCCTGGGACGCGGCCGCGCGCAGGCCGAGGACCGGGAGCGGGCGGGAGGACGCGAGCAGGCGTCCGGCGCGGGCCACCGGCCGCGGATCGGCGAGCAGCTCCGCGAGATGGCGGAGGTTCTCGATCTCCGCCTCGACGGCCTGCTGGTACTCGTTGTACGACGTCGCGCCCACCGGGGCCTCGGCCGGTGCCACCTCGCGCAGGTGCCTGCGCAGCGCCGGATAGCCGTCGAAGCCGAGCGCGACCGCGAAGCGGGTCACCGACGGCTGGCTGACGCCGGCGAGTTCAGCCAGCTCCACGCTGGACAGGAACGCCACGTCGGCGGCCCTGCGCACCATGCTGTGCGCGATGCGGCGCTGGGTGGGTGTCAGCCGGTGGCCCTCGAAAAGCGCCTGCAGCCGGGCGGCCGGGCTGTCGCTCACGCTCATAGGGTGTTCCCCCTCGTCACGTCGGCCTCCGTCACGTCGGCCTCCGTCACGACGGCGGCCCTCATCCGCGCGGGCCCGGCCGTGGCGTCGGGCCTCATCCTCGCGCCGGACCAGGCCAAGGCTGCGGCCCTCATCCTCGCATCAGGCCCAGTCATGGCGGCGGCCCTCATCCTCGCGTCGGGCCAGGCCATGGCGAGGCCCCCTTCAGCACATCGGAACCAGTCATCGTGTCGGCCCCCTCCATCGCACCGGAGCCCGTCATCGTGCCGGCCCTCTCCATCGCACCGGAGCCCGTCATCGTGTCGCGCCCCCTCGTCACATCTGAGCTCGTCATCGTGTCGGCCTCCTGCGTCACATCGGGCGCCTTCACCGCCTCGCACATGAGGTCGGTGAACCGGTCGAGCAGCGCGGCCGCGGCCGTCACATCGTCGGTGAGCGGCCGATCCGTGAACTCCGGGTCGAGCACCGACTCGGCGAGCTCCAGCGCCCGCCCCACCGGCAGCCCCGGCTCGGGCCGCAGATCGCGCTGGCGCAGCGCCCGCACGGCGGCGACGAGTTCGCAGCCGACGACGAGCCGGAACGCCCCACAGGCCCGCAGCGTCTGCCGGGCCGCGAGGGACGCGAAGCTGGCCTGCTCCTCGACGCCCCGGGAGAGTACAGCGTGGCCGAGCGAGGCCGGTGCGGAGAACGCGCGCAGATCGCCGAGCGCGGCCCCGGCGGCGTACTCCAGGATCATCACCCCGGACGAGGCGGGCTCGTGGTCGGCCAGGAAGGGGCGTAGACGCGTGTACGCCGGTTCGTTGAGGGTCGACAGGCGCGAGGTGGACAGGCGGGCGACCGAGGCGAGGGCGAGCCTGAAGTGGTCCAGGGCCAGGGCGAGCTGGGCCATGTAGAAGCCGCCGTGGTGGTAGGCCGCCATGTCCTCGGGGGAGATCAGCGGGTTCTCGGCGGCCGCGTTGATCTCGACGGTCAGTATGTCCTCGAGGGTGTCCGCCGCGTCGTGCGCGGGCCCGTGGATCTGCGGCAGGCAGCGGAAGCCGTACGGGTCCTGGATGCGGCCGAGCGGCGGGGTGGGCCGTTCGGCGGCGCCGATCAGCTCGCGCATACGCCGGGCGACCTCGTACGAGCCGCGGTGGCGGCGGGCCGCGTGCACGGGCTCGGCGTACGCCTCGTGCGAGCCGTCGACCGCGAGCAGCGACAGGGCGCCGACGACCTGGGTGGCGTCGATGAGGCCGCGCAGCTCGTGCAGCGCGAGCGCGGACTGGCCCAGCGTCAGGGCGTTGCTGCTGATCAGGGCGAGCGCGTCGTTGTTGTCGAGCGGCTGCGGCTCGGGACCCTGACCGCGCCAGGGGTGTTCGCCGGCGAGCGCGAGGCCCATCTGGGCCAGGGCGGCGATGTCGCCGGTGCCGACCGAGCCGAACTCGTTGACGACGGGGTACGCGCCCGTCTCCAGGGCGTCGCACAGCGCGGTGACGACGCTGGGACGCAGGCCCGCGCCGCCCGCGAGGAGCTGGTTGGCGCGCACCGCGAGCATCGCGCGGACCTGCCGGGCGGGCAGCTCCTCGCCGATGGCGCCGGCGTGGCTGCGCAGCAGACGCAGCCCGTGTCCGGCGGCGGCCTCGGTGGGCACGTCCTCGCTGCGGTTGGCGCCGACGCCGGTGGAGCGGCCGTAGACACGGCCGGACGCGGCGATCTCGCGTGCGGCGTCCCAGGATTCCTCGACGCGTTTCATCGCCTCGGGTCCCGGCACGAGGCGTGCGGTGCCGTCGGCGAGCCGCACCACGTCGGCGACCGCCAGACCCTGCCCGTCGAGAACCACGCCGCCGGACGGCTTACGAGCCGCCGCGTCCACACTTCGAGACGACATCACGCGCAAATCCTCCCTCTCCGGACGTAGGCGAGCGTCGGCGTCTTACTCCTCGGCCATATGTAACCAGCGATTAACGCCGAAGCATTGACAACCTATTCATTACCGAGAACTCTGCATGACGATATGCAGACCGGGCAAGGGACAACTCATGATCCAATTCGATGCGGTCCACAAGCGCTTCCCCAACGGCACAACGGCGGTCCATGACCTCTCCCTCGACATGCCGGAAGGCGGCATCACCGTACTCGTCGGATCCTCCGGCTGCGGAAAGACCACGACCCTCCGCATGATCAACCGAATGGTCGACCCGACCTCCGGAACCATCCGGGTCGGCGGCCGCGACGTCCTCCAGCAGGACGCCGCGGAGCTTCGCCGCTCCATCGGCTACGTCATCCAGCAGGCCGGACTCTTCCCGCACCGCACCGTGCTCGACAACATCGCCACCGTGCCGCTGCTGCTCGGCTGGGGCCGCAAGAAGGCGCGTACGCGGGCGGCGGAGCTGCTGGAGACCGTGGGCCTGCCCACCGAGGCCGGCAAGCGCTACCCGCACCAGCTCTCCGGCGGCCAGCAGCAGCGCGTCGGCGTGGCCCGCGCGCTCGCCGCCGACCCGCCGGTGCTGCTCATGGACGAGCCGTTCGGCGCGGTCGACCCCGTCGTACGCACCCAGCTCCAGGACGAACTGCTCCGGCTCCAGAAGGAGTTGAGCAAGACCATCGTCTTCGTCACGCACGACATCGACGAGGCCGTCCGGCTCGGCGACCGCATCGCTGTCTTCCGCACCGGCGGCCATCTCGTCCAGTGCGCCTCGCCCGCCGAACTCCTTGCCCGACCGGCGGACGACTTCGTGGCGGACTTCCTCGGCGCCGAACGCGGCCTGAAGCTGCTCTCGCTCACGACGCTGGCGGACGTCCCGCAGGGCCCGGCACCGGAGGGCACACGCTGGGAACTGGTCCTCGACAGCGCCCGTGCGCCGCTCGGCTGGCGCGACACGGAGGCCCCGAAGGACGCTCCCCTCACCCCCGTACGCCCCCTGCGCGACACCGACGCGCTGCTCTCCGCACTCAACGAGGCCGTCACCTCACCCGCCGGGCTCGTGGCCCGCGTCGACGCCGACGGCGCCCTCACCGGCGTCACCTCGCGCGACGACATCCACATCCACGCAGGACGCGCCCACGCCGAAGCGAGTGTCGCCGCATGACCATCGAGTGGAGCTGGATATCCGGCCATGCGGGCGACCTGGCCACCCTCACCGTCTCGCATCTCCAGGCGGCCCTGTCCGCCGTCTTCTTCGGGCTGCTGATCTCCCTGCCGCTGGCCGTCGTGGCGCACCGGATCCGCCCGCTGCGCGGCTTCCTGCTCGGCCTGTCGAACGTCTTCTTCACGATTCCGTCGATCGCGATCTTCGTGCTGCTGCTCCCGGTCTCCGGTCTGACCCGCACCACCACCGTCATCGGCCTGACGGTCTACACCCTGGTCGTGCTGCTGCGGAACACCGTCGAGGGCCTCGACTCCGTCCCCACCAGGACTAAGGAGGCTGCGACGGCCATGGGCACCAGGCCGCTGCGCGTGCTGCTCACCGTCGAGCTCCCGCTCGCCCTCCCCGTGATCATGGCGGGCGTCCGGATCGCCACGGTCATGTCGATCTCCCTCGTCTCGGTGGCGACCTACATCGGCGACGGCGGCCTCGGCCAGCTGTTCACCGACGGCTTCCAGCGCAACTTCCCCACCCCGGTCCTGGTCGGCGTCGCCCTGACGCTGCTGCTGGCCCTGGTCGCGGACGCACTGCTGGTCGCCGTCCAGCACGTCCTGACTCCCTGGACCCGTCAGAAGCGGGGGGCCTGAGCCCATGTACGAGCTGTTCAAGAACCTCGGCGCCTGGCTGGTCAGCGGCGAGCAGTGGTCCGGCCCCGACGGGATCGCGCACCGCCTCGCCGAGCACCTCCAGTACTCGCTGCTGGCCACGCTCATCGCAGCCGCCATCGCCCTCCCGGTCGGCCTGCTCATCGGCCACACCGGCCGGGGCGCCTTCCTCGCCATCAACCTGTCGTCGTTCGGCCGGGCCCTGCCCACCGTCGGCCTGGTGGTGCTGGTCTTCCTGGCCAGCGGCCTGTCCATGTGGCCGGTGTACGTGGCGCTGGTCGCCCTCGCCGTCCCGGCCATCGTGACCAACACCTACGCGGGCATGACCGCCGTCGACCCGGAGGTGAAGGACGCCGCACGCGGCCAGGGCATGCGCGCCCACCAGGTCCTCTTCCAGGTGGAACTCCCCCTCGCCCTCCCGCTGATCATGACCGGGCTGCGGCTCGCGCTGATCCAGGTGGTCGCGACGGCCACCATCGCCGCGTACGTCAGCTTCGGCGGCCTCGGCCGGTACGTCTTCGACGGCCTCGCCCAGCGCGACCTCGTGCAGGTGCTGGGCGGCGCGGTTCTGGTCGCGGTCATCGCCGTCGTCCTGGACCTCGCGCTCTCCGCCCTCCAGCGCGCTCTCTTCCGACACCGCCCCGCCTAGGGCCAAGGAGCAACGAACCATGAACCGCAGGACTCTCCTCGGCGGCCTGTTCGCCGCCGCCTCCGTCCCCGCGCTCGCCGCCTGCGGCAGCGGCATCACCTCGCTGGACGGCCAGGGCAACCCCGGCAGCGGCGCCGGCGCCGGCAAGAACGGCATCACCATCGGCACCGCCAACTTCACCGAGAACCAGGTGCTCGGCTACCTCTACGCCGCCGTCCTGGAAGCGGCCGGCGTGAAGACCACGGTCCGCCCCAACCTCGGTACCCGCGAGATCCTCATCCCCGCACTCAAGGGCGGCGACATCGACCTCCTGCCCGAGTACCAGGGCGCGCTGCTGCACTACCTCGCGCCGAAGGCGACGGCCACGGAGGAGGGCGAGATGCAGAACGCCCTCGCCATCGCGCTGCCCGACGGCCTGCAGGTCCTGCCGTACGGGATGGCCGAGGACTCGGACGCGTTCGTCGTCACGCGCGAGACGGCGAAGAAGTACGGGCTGACGTCGCTGGCCGACCTGGCCAAGCAGAACGGCAAGCTCGTCATCGGAGCCGCCCCCGAGGTCAAGAAGCGCGCCGTCGGTGTGGTCGGCCTGAAGGACGTCTACGGCGTGGAGTTCAAGGAGTTCAAGTCGCTGGACTCCTCCGGGCCGCTGGTCAAGGGCGCCCTGAAGAAGGGCGATGTGGACGTCGCGAACCTCTTCACGACCGACACCGACATCCAGGCCGAGGGCTGGGTCGTCCTCACCGACCCCAAGAACCTCATCCCCGGCCAGCACGTCGTCCCCCTCATCGCCGACCGCAAGGCCGACTCGACGGTCCGCAAGGCGCTCGCCGAGCTGGGCAACGTACTGACGACAGCGGACCTCACCGAACTCAACCGGCAGGTCGACAAGGACAAGAAGGATCCGGAGGACGTCGCGAACGCCTACGCCGAGAAGCACGGCCTCACAAAGAAGTAGCCCAGCAGCAAACCGCCGGCAGCAAGACCGCGCAAAGCCGACAGGAAGGGAATCCGGCTCATGGCCCAGGGCCTCGTGGAGCTCCGCTCCATCGACGTCGTACCCGACGAGGAACGGCACGGCACCGCGTTCAGCCGCGGGGGTCTGGGGGTGTCCCCCGGATAAACACAGCACGCTCTGGCTCGGCGCCAACCTCCAGATCACCGCCGTCGTCACCGGCGCCCTCGCGGTCGTCTTCGGCGGCGACGTGGTGTGGTCGATCGTCTGGCTCGTCCTCGGCAATCTGCTGGGCGGCGCCGTAATGGCCCTGCACTCGGCGCAGGGCCCGAAGCTCGGGCTGCCGCAGATGATCCAGTCCCGCGCCCAGTTCGGCGTGCGGGGCGCGATCGTGCCGCTGCTGCTCGTCGTCCTCATGTACGTCGGCTTCTTCGCGAGCGGCAGCGTGCTCGCCGGACAGGCCGTCGGCGAGCTCACCCACACTGGCGACACCACCGGCATCGTGGTCTTCGCCCTCGTCACCGCCGTGACGGCGACCGTCGGCTACCGCGTCATCCACACCCTGGGCCGGGTCGCGAGCGTCGTCTGCGCACTGGCCTTCGTCTACCTCGGTGTACGCCTCCTCGACCACGCCGACGTCTCGGCGCTGCTGGACAACGCGCACTTCTCTCTGCCCATGTTCCTGCTCGCGGTCTCCCTCTCCGCGTCCTGGCAGCTGGCCTTCGGGCCGTACGTCGCGGACTACTCGCGCTATCTGCCGCGTACGACGTCCACGCGGGCCACGTTCTGGTGGACCCTGTCGGGCTCGGCGCTCGGTTCGCAGTGGTCGATGACGTTCGGCGTACTCGTCGCCGCGACGGCGGGCGAGAAGTTCCTCGCCAACCAGGTCGGCTACGTGGTGGGCCTCGGCGGCACCGGCCTCATCGCGTCGTTCCTCTATTTCGTGATCGCGCTCGGCAAGCTGACCGTCAACGTGCTCAACACGTACGGCGGCTTCATGTCGATGGTCACGAGCATCAGCGGCTTCCGCGGGCAGCGGGTGCTCTCGCAGCGCGGCCGCGTCCTCTACATCGCCCTGATCATGGTCGCGGGCACGGCGGTGGCTCTTCTCGGCAAAGACAGCTTCCTCACGTCCTTCAAGGACTTCCTGCTCTTCCTGCTGACCTTCTTCACGCCGTGGTCGGCGATCAATCTGGTCGACTACTACCTGATCTCGAAGGAGCGGTACGACATCCCGGCCCTCGCCGACCCGGACGGCCGCTACGGAGCCTGGCGCTGGGACGCCCTCGTCGTCTACGGCATGGGCCTGCTCGCCCAGCTCCCCTTCCTCGTCACGCACTTCTACACCGGCCCTCTGGTCGAACCGCTGGGCGGCGCGGACATCTCCTGGATCGTGGGCCTCGTCGTACCGGCGGCTGCCTACTGGGCGGTGGCGCGTCGGCACCGCGACGGCGGCCAGACGGGTGAGGGGGCTGAGCCCAGTACGAAGAGGGGGGCTAGCCCCACTGTCTCGGGGGCGTCGGCTTCGTAGCGTAAGGCGGTATGGAAGCCGGCGACACGGAACTCAAGAAGGAACTCGACGCCACCCTGCACGCGCGCAGGGAACTCGGCGAGGAGTACGAGTCAGCGCTGGTCGACTCGTTCCTGGAGAAGGTCGAGCAGCGCCTCGACGGCGTGGTCGACCGACGGGTGCGACGCCGGCTCGCCGAGCAGCAGACGGTCGTGGCCCGAGGCGCCCGCGCCCCCGGGTCCGGGTCCGGCGACTCGTGGGGCGAACGCTTCGGCTTCGGCGTGATCTCCCTGATCCTCGCCATCCCGCTCTCCGCAATCGGCGCGGCCCAGGCGGGCATGTCCGGCCTCTTCGTCACCTGGGCGGGCATCGTCGGCGTCAACACGGTCCAGGCCTTGCGCAGCCGCCCGCATTTCGGGAAGCGACGCGAGAAGTCCTCGGACTGGGAGGAGTAGGCCCGGAAGCCAGGCCAGGAGCAGGTGACCACGATGAGTCTGCTCACCGCGACCGGGACCATGCCCGGCCGGGGCACCCCGTCTCCACCGCGTTCGACACGTGCTCGGCGAGCGCACCGACGCGCGGGCGACCGGCACGGCGGGTTTCGCTGACACTGGATCACCGGGCGCAAAGGGGGGTGTGCGCGGGGACCGCCGCACCCCCGTTACCGGGGGGCGGGACGACGGCGGTCCCCGCGAGGGACGCGGGCCTGGTCAGGGCCGGGCTGGCGCGTCCGTGGCGTCCATGGAGGTCCGGGAGCCGCTCCGGAGGTCCTTGGCGCCGTTTCGGTTGCCGGCCCGGGAGGGGAGCCGCTCCCTCCCTGCCGACACCCACTAATGTGCCGGACCCGTGTTAAGCCGGTGCTGCGCGGACGTGACGCGTGCGTACCACTTCCACGAAGTTCGGTCTGTCACCGTCCGCAGCGTCAAGCTGCGGCGCTTCAGCGAGATTCTTGCGAGGAACCCCGGGCGTTCATGCCTGGAAGGATTCGCATCCCGAGGCGGGCGGTGCGGAGCACCGCAGCGGTATCCGGCGCGGAGCGTCGGGAACGCCTGGCCAGCGGATGAGGGACCTTCTCGTGTTCGAATGCAGAGTCCCGAGGTGCGGGGTAGCGTCGCGGTCGTGAAGCTGGTGGTGCAGGTGAAGCTGCTGCCGACACCCTTGCAGGCGGCGGCACTTGAAGCGACCCTGCGCGCCTGCAACGAGGCCGCCACCTGGGTCAGCAGCGTGGCGTTCGAAAAGGATGTGAAGAAGAACTTCGCGCTGCGCGAGCACACCTACGCTGAGGTGAAGTCCCAGTGGGGGCTGGGCGCGCAGGCTGCCCAGCACGTGATCAAGAAGACCTGTGACGCGTACGCAGTGCTGAAGGCGAACCTGAAGGCCGGACACCTCGGCAAGCCGGGCTCGAAACGCTACCGGCGGGCCATGGAGAAGCCGGTCGCCTTCCGCCCAGAAGGCGCGCAGCCCTATGACGACCGGATGCTGTCCTGGCAGATCGACCAGCGCAGGGTGTCGATCTGGACGGTGTCGGGGCGAGTGAAGGACGTGGCGTTCACCGCCGCCCCGGAGCAGCTGGCCACCCTGGCCCTGTACCGCCCGGGCGAGTCCGACCTTCTGTGCCGGGACGGCATGTGGTTCCTGAGCGCCACCTGCGAGGTTCCCGAAGCGCCGCTCAACACCGATCCGGTGGACTTCCTCGGGATCGACCTGGGCATCGTGAACATCGCCACCACCAGCGATGGCGAGATCACGGCCGGACGCGAGCTCAACCGCGCCCGGACCCGCGAGCGCGGCCTGCGCGCCAAGCTGCAGAAGAAAAACACCCCGTCCGCCAAGCGCCGACTGAAGAAGCGGCGGCGCAAGGAGGCGCGGCGGGCGAAGGACATCAACCACAAGATCGCGAAGCATGTGGTGGCCGAGGCAGAACGCACCGGTCGCGGGATCGCTCTGGAAAACCTGAGCGGCATCCGCGAGCGGGTACGGCTTCGCAAGCCCCAACGGGCCACCCTGCACTCCTGGAGCTTTCACCAGCTCGGGCAGTTCATCGCGTACAAGGCCTGTAAGGCAGGGGTGCCGGTGGTGTACGTCGATCCGGCGTACACGTCCCGCACCTGTGCCGAATGCGGACACGTAGACAGGGCGAACCGTGTCTCCCAGGCCTGGTTCGCATGCCGGTCGTGCGGATTCGTTGATCACGCAGACCGGAACGGCTCCCGCAACATCCGCGCCCGTGCGTGGGAGTTGTGGCGACGCGGGGCCGAGTCAACGGCCCCTGCCCCACCCCCAGAGCGCAAACACCGGGGTGGGGCTGGACGCAAACGCAGCATCATTGCCAGTGATGCCCGTTGTGCAAGCCCATCGCATTAGCGATGGGTAGTTGACGAGATCGTTTTCTCATTGCTCGAAAGGCGGTACACGGACACTCGCTCCGAGCAGCCGGAGTGGGCCGGAGCAGCAGTGCTGCGGCTTCTCGTCGAGAAACGTGAGTCCCTTGAAGAGCAGCGGCATGCGGGCGCCCTCTCCGACGCCGACTTCTCCCGGAGGATGTCCGACCTCGAAGCCCGGATCTCCGGGCTCGAAGCAGCACGAGAGGAACACCTCCGGGCCCCGGCAGGCCGCTATGAACCGCTAGGACCGGTCGCGGTGGTCCACGATGAGTCTCGCGCTGCGGCGGGCGGCGATCGCCGACGTACTGCAAGCCGTGACCGTCCTCCCCCTCCCTCCTGGACGCTCCCGTCGCGCGCCGTTCGACCCACGGCTGTTGCAGATCGTGCCCGCAGAAATGCCCTGACGCCCTGAAGGGACGCCGCGGGTGATGCCGTCTTCGCACGCGGGTGCCTCGTATGCAGGTGTACGAGGAGAGGACCCCGGTGTACGAGGACGGCATCACCCGCCTGCGCTCACTGCCCCGTTCGCGCCATGTACGCCAGGAGGTCCTGTCGGGTCACCACGCCGGTCGGCTTGCCCTCCACCAGCACGATCGCCGCATCCGCGTCGCCCAGAACCGACATGAGATCCGAAACCGGCTCGCCGGAACCCACCTGCGGAAGCGGGGACGACATGTGCTTCTCCAGTGGGTCGACCAGCGAGGCACGCCGCGTGAAGAGCGCGTCAAGCAGATCCCGTTCGACAACGGAACCGACGACCTCCGCCGCCATCACATCGGGGTGCCCGGCCCCCGGCTTGACAACGGGCATCTGCGAGACGCCGTACTCGCGCAGCACGTCGATGGCTTGGCCGACCGTCTCTTCCGGGTGCATGTGGACGAGGCTCGGGATATCGCCTTCCTTGTGTTTCAGCACGTCCCCGACGCTCGCGGCCAGCCCCGTCTCCTCCAGGAATCCGTAGGACGCCAGCCACTCGTCATTGAAGATCTTCGACAGGTACCCCCGCCCGCCGTCCGGCAGCAGCACGACCACGACATCGTCCGGCCCGAGCCGCTCGGCCACCCGCAGCGCCGCGACCACCGCCATGCCGCAGGAGCCGCCGACCAGCAGGCCCTCCTCGCGCGCGAGGCGGCGGGTCATCTGGAAGGAGTCCTTGTCGGAGACGGCGATGATCTCGTCGGCGATGGTGCGGTCGTACGCGGTCGGCCAGAAGTCCTCGCCGACGCCCTCGACGAGATACGGACGCCCGGAGCCGCCGGAGTAGACGGAGCCCTCGGGGTCGGCGCCGATGACCTTCACGCGGCCGTCGCTGACGTCCTTCAGATAGCGGCCGGTACCGGAGATCGTCCCGCCGGTGCCCACGCCCGCCACGAAATGGGTGATCTTCCCCTCGGTCTGCTCCCACAGCTCGGGGCCGGTCGAGTGATAGTGCGAGAGCGGGTTGTTGGGGTTCGAGTACTGGTCCGGCTTCCAGGCGCCGGGGGTCTCCCGTACGAGCCGGTCGGAGACGTTGTAGTACGAGTCCGGGTGCTCAGGGGCGACGGCCGTGGGGCAGACGACGACCTCGGCGCCGTACGCCCGAAGGACGTTGATCTTGTCGGTCGACACCTTGTCCGGGCAGACGAAGATGCACTTGTAGCCCTTCTGCTGGGCCACGATCGCCAGGCCGACACCGGTGTTTCCGCTGGTCGGCTCGACGATGGTGCCGCCCAGCTTGAGTTCGCCGCTCTGCTCGGCGGCCTCGATCATGCGCAGGGCGATGCGGTCCTTCACGGAACCGCCGGGGTTGAAGTACTCGACCTTCGCCAGGACGGTCGCCTGGATGCCCGCGGTCACGTTGTTGAGCCTCACCAGCGGGGTGTTGCCGACGAGGCTGATCATCGAGTCGTGGAATTGCACCGTTGTCTCCGGAGCTGCAACGAGGAGGCCGCACGGGAATCCGTAAGGGGATCCGCGCGGGGACTCCGCACAGGGATGGTGCCGTCAGCCTAAGGCCGCCCCGGCCTCCGTTCACGCGCCGTTGAGATTGGGCGGCCCACTTCACGGGGCAAGGTGTGGTTGTACGGCTACGAGGAGGTGGCTCCGGCGTATGTCGAGGGCGAGGGTGGCACGGAGGATCGCCGCGGGAGCGGCGTACGGCGGTGGCGGGATCGGTTTGCTGGGCGTCGCTGCGGTCGGGGTGTTACTGACCGAGGTGCAGCTGGCGAAACGTCACGTCGGGAACGGCGGCTCGGATGAGCCGCCGCCGCGCGCGGATGGGCTGTACGGGCTCCAGTACCCCGGCCATGACGGCCCTCTCCGGCTGACCATGCTGGGTGACTCGACGGCGGCAGGGCAGGGCGTGCACCGGGCCCGGCAGACCCCCGGAGCGCTGATCGCCTCGGGGCTCGCGGCCGTGGCCGAGCGTCCCGTCGACCTGCGGAACGTGGCGCTGCCCGGGGCACAGTCCGACGATCTGGAACGCCAGGTGACGCGTGCGCTCATGGACGCCGACCGGGTCCCCGACGTCTGCGTGATCATGATCGGTGCGAACGACGTGACGCACCGGATGCCGCCCACGCGCTCCGTGCGCCACCTCTCCGCGGCGGTACGCCGGCTGCGTACCGCGGGCGCCGAGGTGGTCGTCGGGACATGTCCCGACCTGGGCACGATCGAGCCGGTCCAGCAGCCGCTGCGCTGGCTGGCCCGCCGCGCCTCGCGCCAGCTGGCCGCCGCGCAGACGATCGGCGCGGTCGAGCAGGGCGGCCGTACGGTGTCGCTGGGCGATCTGCTCGGCCCCGAGTTCGAGGCGAACCCCCGGGAGCTGTTCGGCCCCGACAACTACCACCCCTCGGCCGAGGGGTACGCCACCGCGGCCATGGCCGTCCTGCCCACCGTCTGCGCCGCGCTGGGGCTGTGGCCGGCCGAGGAGGAGCGCCCGGACGCGTCGCGCCGCGAGGGCTTCCTGCCGGTGGCCCGCGCCGCCGCGGAGGCCGCGTCGGAGGCCGGTACGGAGGTCACGGCCGCGGTTCCCGCCGGGCCGCGCGGCCCCTGGGCCCTCCTCAAACGCCGCCGCAGGCGCCGCCTCCCGGCAACAGATCCGACTCCGAGCCCGGACACGGCCCAGGACCAGGACCAGGCCCCGGAGCAGGACACGTCCGGGGCCGCGGCCCCGGACCCGGCCGCGAACCGGGCGACGTAGCTCCGCAGGTCCCGGCACATGCTCGTCCTGGGCCGGGCCCGCGGCACGACGGGCGCTGCGCCTGCGGGCCGTCGTCGGCTGGTGCGCCACCTGCCGGTGAATGGGTCGGGCGTGCGCGCTGCGGGCCGTCATCGGCTGGTGCGCCACCTGCCGGTGAATGGGTCAGGCGTGCGCGCTGCGGGCCGTCGTCGGCTGGTGCGCCACCTGCCGGTGCATGGGTCGGGCGTGCGCGCTGCGGGCCGTCGTCGGCTGGTGCGCCACCTGCCGGTGGATGGGTCGGGGCCGCGCCCGGGACGCGACGGCGGGTGCCCTGGCGCCGTACCCAGACCCCCGCGGGGTGGACGGCGGGTGCCCAGGCCGCGGATCCCGCGCCCCGGCGGGGTGGGCGCGCCCCACGACGTACCCTGATACTGAGCGGCCGCTTAGAAATGCGGCCCGCATCACAGTGCGTATCGCATGACCATCGCCATACGTGCGGGTAACTTCCCAGTGAGTCCTGCCCGATTCCCTCACCGGACACCTGGAGCCGTGATGCCCGAAGCCGTGATCGTCTCAGCCGCCCGTTCTCCGATCGGCCGCGCCTTCAAGGGGTCGCTGAAGGATCTGCGGCCGGACGACCTGACCGCCACGATCATCCAGGCCGCCCTGGCCAAGGTCCCCGAGCTGGACCCGAAGGACATCGACGACCTGATGCTGGGCTGCGGCCTGCCCGGTGGCGAGCAGGGCAACAACCTCGGCCGCGTCGTCGCCGTGCAGATGGGCATGGACCACCTGCCGGGCTGCACGATCACCCGTTACTGTTCCTCGTCGCTGCAGACCTCCCGTATGGCGCTGCACGCCATCAAGGCGGGCGAGGGCGATGTCTTCATCTCGGCCGGCGTCGAGATGGTGTCCCGCTTCACCAAGGGCAATTCGGACAGCCTTCCGGACACGCGCAACCCGCTCTTCGCCGAGGCCGAGGCCCGTACCGCCGCCGTCGCCGAGACCGAGGGCGCCGACTGGCACGACCCGCGCGAGGACGGCCTGGTGCCCGACCCGTACATCGCGATGGGCCAGACCGCCGAGAACCTCGCCCGCCTCAAGGGCGTCACGCGCGAGGAGATGGACGAGTTCGGCGTCCGCTCGCAGAACCTCGCCGAGCAGGCCATCGCCAAGGGCTTCTGGGAGCGCGAGATCACCCCGGTGACGCTCCCGGACGGGACGGTCGTGAGCGCGGACGACGGCCCGCGCGCCGGCGTCACCCTCGAGGGCGTGCAGGGCCTGAAGCCGGTGTTCCGCCCCGACGGCCGTGTCACCGCCGCCAACTGCTGCCCGCTCAACGACGGCGCCGCCGCCCTCGTCATCATGAGCGACACCAAGGCGCGCGAGCTCGGCCTGACCCCGCTCGCCCGCATCGTCTCCACCGGCGTCTCCGGTCTCTCCCCCGAGATCATGGGCTACGGCCCGGTGGAGGCGTCGCAGCAGGCCCTCTCCCGCGCCGGGCTGACCATCGGCGACATCGACCTGGTCGAGATCAACGAGGCCTTCGCGGCCCAGGTCATCCCGTCGTACCGCGACCTCGGCATCGACCTGGACAAGCTGAACGTCAACGGCGGCGCCATCGCGGTCGGCCACCCCTTCGGCATGACGGGCGCCCGGATCACGGGCACGCTGATCAACAGCCTCCAGTTCCACGACAAGCAGTTCGGTCTGGAGACCATGTGCGTCGGCGGTGGCCAGGGCATGGCCATGGTCATCGAGCGCCTCAGCTGAGCCGGCGCCTCCGGATCCTGAGCTGGCGCTCCGGCCCCCTGAGCCGGCGCTCCGGCCCCCTGAGCCGGCGCCTCGGCTCGCCGACCCGAGGGCCTGGTTCGTGATCCAATCTCCCCCAGGATGTGACCTATCTCCTGGGGGAGAGTCGTTTCCGCAGGTCAGCCAGGAATCCCGCTCAACCTCGTGACCAAAGAACTGTCCAATTCGTGACGTATTGCACTGACAGCTGGGCGCTGGAGGCCCCAAGCTGATGTAGGAAGTCGGGGGTCTCTGTCTGAATTTGGAGTTACGTCGTGAGTGCCATGCCTCTAGCCCTGCTGCTCACCACGACCGCCGCCACGGTCGTGGGCGCCGCCGCCCTGCGCTCCCTGTACGGGGTGCGCAAGCAGCTCACGGCGCTGCGCGCGGAGCTGGCCGAGGGACGCATGGCCTTCGTCCGCGCCACGGTGCCCGCCGCCCGTACGACGTCGGACGCGGACGCGATACGACTGGCCGTCACCGCCGCCCTCGCCGACGAGCGCGAGCGCGAGCTGGCCGAGGCCCGTGCGTTCTGGGCCGCCCAGGAGGCCCGCGACGCCACGGACGCCCCGTCGCTGCTGGGGCTGCCGCTCGACGACGTGTATCTGCCCCGCCCGTCCGACTTCGCTGGTCTGGAGCCGGTGGCCGAGCCCGCCGCGGACGTCGACGAGTTCGCCGGGGAGTCCCCCGAGCTGGCCGCGGCCCGACGCCGCCACCCCTCGCACCCGGACTTCGTCCCCGCGCAGACCCGGGGCACGGACGACCACGAGCGCACCGTGACCCGTCTCGAGGAACTCGCCGAGTCCGGCACGGCGCTGGCCGACGTACGGCCGGGGCCGCTGGGCACGCTCGATGTGTATGTGTTCGCGGACGGTACGACGCTGTGCATGACCCCGGGGCACCGGGACACGGCCGAGCGGCTGGCCTCCGCACTGCGCGGCGGCGAGGCGCCCGTGCTGCTGGGCGGGTCCGCCGTCTCGGGCGCGTATGCGCTGACCTTCGCCTGCGGTGACGAGAACGTGTTCGTCCTGGCGGACCGGGTCATCGCCAGCCTCTGAGCACTCCGGCGGGAGCCCAGCGGCCGGAGCTCCACCTTCGCCTTGGAGTGGGCGCCGGCCCTCCGGGTGCGCCCCCAGGGCCCCCGCCGTCGTGGCGTTGTGCTCACCCTCCCTCATTGCCTCAAGGGCATGGGGGTACCCGCATCGCTTGGGGTACCTCCCGGGGGCTCGGGGAGGAACGCCTGCCCACGACCTGGTACCGGCTACACCCCGGCGCGGTTCTGCGCCTCCGCCACCAGCGCCACCGCCTCGGCGAGCTGACCCTCGTCCTCCAGGACGAGCGCCAGATCGCGGGCCGCGACCGTGATCTGGTCCGCGGCCGCGAACATCCCCGCGTCCGGCATCTCGCGCGGAGCCGCCTCCGGGTCCTCCAGGCGCTGGGCCCGCAGCGAGAGCTCCCTGGCCAGGGCCAGTGCCTCGGCCGCGGCCCCACGCTGCAGGCGGCTCTGCGGAGCGGCCCTCAGTCGGTCGGCGAAATGGTCCACGGCGGACGTCAAAGGAGTCGTATCAAGCACGCCGCGACCCTATGCGCCTGAGCCTGCCTGTTGCCAACGGGCGAACGCTCAGGCACGGTGGCGTGAAGGACGGAACACATCGAGTGCGTCCGGAGGCGCCGATGTCCCAAGTCTTCTCCGAGGAGACCCACCGCAATCTGCTCGCTCGCATCCCTCACTGCACCGGCCGCGAAGTCTCCGACTGGCTTCGGGCTGTCGACGAAGGCCCCGCTCTCTTCCGTTTCGAGGAGAAGGTCAGCTGGCTCCGCGCCGAGCACAATCTCGCGTACGGGCACGCCAAGGCAATCATTCACGAGCACGACCTGAGGCGGGCCGCGCGCAAACTGCGCTGAGCATGCTCCGCTGGAAGGCGTCATGACCGACAACGGCGAGGGGCCCGCGAACCGTGGTTCGCGGGCCCCTCGCCGTTGTCGGTGACGGCCGCGTGAGCAGCCGTCGGCGGCCTTTAGTCGTCGCCGCTGAAGATGGCGACCAGCCGCAGCATCTCGACGTAGATCCACACGAGCGTCATGGTCAGGCCGAACGCGGCCAGCCAGGACTCCTCGCGGGGGGCGCCGTAGGCGATGCCGTCCTCGATCTGCTTGAAGTCGAGGGTGAGGAAGAAGGCGCCGAGCACGATCGCGATGATGCCGACGATCGCACCGAGCGGGCCCATGCTGCGCAGCCCGCCGTCCTCGGCGACGCCGAAGGCGACCAGCAGCAGGTTCACCGCCATGACCAGGATGAAGGCGATGGCGATCGCCATGCCGATGCGCGCGTACCGTGCGGTGACGCGGATCCAGCCCGCCTTGTAGATCAGGAGGGTGGCGCCGGAGACCGCCATGGTGCCCAGCACGGCCTGGAAGGGCGCGCCGTCCCAGCGGGTGTTGAACATCTCGCTGAAGACCCCGAGGAAGACACCCTCGAAGGCGGCGTAGGCGAGGATCAGCGCGGGCGACGCCTTGCGCTTGAAGGACTGGACCATGGCCAGCACGAACGCCACGAGTGCGGAGCCGATGGCGAGGCCGTAGCTCGAGGGCGACACCGGCAGCACCGCCCAGGCCAGGACGGCGAAGACGGCGACCGTGCCGAGGGTCATGGCCGAGCGCATGATGACGTCGTCCATCGTCATGCGGCCGGTGGTGACCGGGGCCTGCGGCGGGGCGCCCTGCTGCAGGCCCTGAGGCGCGTACGGGTTCTGGGCGTAGGGGTTGGCGGGCGCCTGCGCGTACGGGTTACCGCCCGCGTAGGGGTTGGCCTGCGTCCCGACAGCGGGTCCCCCGGCCTGCGGCTGCTGCGCGTTGAAGCCCGCGTAGCCGTTGTCGCGGCTGAACCCCCGTCGCGAGAAGACCGGGTTACTGCTCCTCATTTCACTCCTCCATGGCCGCCCTGCGCGGCCTTGCCCCAAGAGTAATGGCCGGGCAAAGAATTGCCTCTAGTGCTTGGGGAGGATCTTTCCCCGCTTGTGACCTGGAACACCGGCCTCTCGCCCGGCATTCCCCCGATCGCTACCACGTCGCTGCGGGCGGTTCGGTTGCGCCGGACGACTGAACGAACAGACGGCTGAACTAGTCGAGGGGAAAGCCGGTGTATCCCTCCGCGAGGTCGGTCTCGGCCGAGCGTGCTGTGGTGATGCGGTCCAGGCGGGCGAGCTGGATGCGGTCGTCGAAGGGGGTCGCGTCGGGGGCGCGGTGCAGCATGGTCGTCATCGCGTACGAGAAACGCTCGGCCTGCCAGACGCGGCGCAGGCACGTCCCGGAGTAGGAGTCGAGGCGGGTCGCGTCGCCCGTCGCGCGGAGCTCGATCAGCGCGCGGGCGAAGGTGACGACGTCGCCGACGGCGAGGTTGAGGCCCTTCGCGCCGGTGGGCGGCACGATGTGCGCCGCGTCGCCCGCGAGGAACAGCCGGCCGTGCCGCATGGGCTCATGGACGAAGCTGCGCATGGGCGTCACGGACTTCTGCGTGATCGGCCCGCGCTCCAGCCGCCAGTCGTCGTCCGTCTCGAAGCGCCGCTCCAGCTCGTCCCAGATCTCCTCGTCGCTCCACTCCTGCGCGTCGGTGCCCTCCGGCACCTGGAGGTAGAGCCGGGACACGGACGGAGAGCGCATGCTCAGCAGGGCGAAGCCGCGGTCGTGGCGGGCGTAGACGAGCTCGTCGTGCGAGGGCGGCACGTCGGCGAGGATCCCCAGCCAGCCGAAGGGGTACGTCCGTTCGAAGACCTGGGAGAGTTCCGCGGGCACCGCCTTGCGGGCGACGCCCCAGAAGCCGTCGCAGCCCACGACGTAGTCGCACTCGAGGACCTCCTCGCGGCCCTCGTGCCGGTAGTGGACCCGCGGGCTGTCGGTGTCGGCGCCCTCGACGGCCAGCGCCTCGGCCTCGAACAGGAGCGGCCCGCCCTCCTTGAGCTGGAGCGCGATGAGGTCCTTGCACACCTCGGTCTGCGCATAGACCATCACCGACCTGCCGCCGGTCAGCGCCGGGAAGTCGACGCGGTGGCGGCGGCGGTCGAAGCGCAGCTCGATCCCGTCGTGCGGGAGCCCCTCGCGGTCCATGCGCTCGCCGGCCCCGGCCTCGCGCAGTACGTCGACGGTGCCCTGCTCCAGGATTCCGGCGCGTTGGCGGTGCTCGACGTAGGCCCGGTCGCGGCTCTCCAGGACGACGGAGTCGATGCCCGCGTTGTGGAGAAGGCGGGCGAGGAGGAGACCTGCGGGACCGGCTCCGATGATGCCGACGGTGGTGCGCATGGACGACCTCTTGTTCGTGTGGTGAACTTAAGTTCATAATCTTGCTCAGCGGGAGTGTCATCCGGCTCGGGGCCGGTGTCAACGGGTCGTGCGGCGATCCGCGACACAGCCGGTCCGGCTCGCCGCAGGCCCGGTGGAAGGAGGGGCGCGCATGCCCGATGAGTCCGTACGGCCGCTGGAGCGCGGCCTCGCCGTCCTGCGCGCCCTGGCGTCGGCCCCGTACGGGGACCAGGTGCGGGCGGGCGACCTCGTGCGCGCCACGGGCCTGGCCCGCTCCACCGTCGACCGGGTCGTGGCGACGCTGATCCGGCTCGGTTACGTGCGCCAGCAGGGCCAGGAGCTGCGTCTGACGCCCCGTCTGATGGAGCTGGGCAACGCGTACCTGGCCGCGGCCGGCCTGACACCCGAGGTGGCCGCCCGTACGGCGCGCCTCGCGGACGAGCTCGACGAGTCGGTCTCGCTGGCCGTGCCCGACGGCGACGGCGCCCGGTTCGTCGCCCAGGCGACCCGGCGCCGCACCATGTCCGTGGCCTTCCGCATCGGCGATCTGCTGCCGGCCGAGCGCTGCGCGCCGGGCGCGCTGTTCGCCGCCGGCTGGGACGAGCGGCAGTGGGCGGCGTGGCGCACGCGCCGGGCCGCCGACCCGGAGGCCCATGGGTTCACGGTGGTGCCACCGCGCCGGGTCACGGAGTCGGAGTTCGCCGACCGGGCCGGGCGTGCGGGATCGTCGGGCTGGGCGCTGGACGACCAGCTGATCGAGCCGGGGCTGGTCGCCGTCTCCGTACCGGTGCCCGCACCCGGCGGAGGCGTCCGATGCGCCCTGAGCGCGGTCAGCCATACGAGCAGACACACGGCCGAGGCCCTCGCGAAGGCCGTACTGCCACGGCTGCGGGAGGAGGCGGCGTGGCTGGCCGAGGCGCTCGAACGGTCGCGCACGACGCCGCCCCCTGCGCCGCCGACACCTGCGGCGACACCCGCAGCGACGGATGTGGCGGAAGACCACACGGGGCCCGCTGTGGGGACCGCTCCGACCGCCCCCGCAGGGACCCCCCACGTCCCCACTGTGCCCGCTGTGGGGACCGCTCCCGCTGTCCACGCTGCGTCCGCCGTGATGGCCACGTCCGCCGTCCCCGCCGCTGGGGCCGCCTCCAGCACATCCACCGAGGCAGCCGCGGAGCCCCCGCAGTACGCATCCGCCGAGGCAGCCGAGGAGCCCGGACGGATCGCGTCGGCCGGGGCAGCCGAAGCAACCGCGGAGCCGCAGCGGCACACATCCGCCAACGCACCCAAGACCGCCGATGCCGCCACAGAAACCCAGCGGCACACATCGGCCGAGCCCGCCGCCGCCCCCCGACCGATCGCATCCGCCAGGGCAGCCGAAGCAACCGCGGAGCCGCAGCGGCACACATCCGCCGAGGCAGCCGCGGGCCCCGAGAAGGGCCCTTCGGAGGGCAAGCCGACCCAGCGTGGGCCGGAGGCCGTCGCGCCGTCGGTCGCCCATCGCACCGCCACTCCGGCCTCCTCCCCGGCCTCTCCCGCCGACGTCGCGCGCGACGCCAAGGCCGAGCTAGGGGCGGGCTTTCTGCAGTCGCTCGCGCGCGGGCTGGGCGTGTTGCGGGCGCTGGGGGCGGCGGGGGGCGAGGGGCTGCCGCTCACGGCGCTCGCCGCGGCGACGGGGCTGCCGCGGGCCACGGCCCGCCGCTGCCTGATCACGCTGGAGCAGGAGGGGTACGCGGCCCACGACGGCCGCCTCTTCCGCCCCCTGCCCCGCGTCCTGGAGCTCGGCTACGCCCGCCTCTCCGCCCTCTCCTTCGCCGAACTCGCCGAGCCGCACCTGCGCGACCTCGTCGGCCGTGTCCACGAGTCCGCATCCGTGACGGTGCTGGACGGCACGGACATCCTGTACGTGGCGCGCGTACCGACCGTCCGCATCATGAGCGTGCACATCGCGCCGGGGACGCGCTTCCCCGCGTACGCGACCGCCATGGGCCGGGTGTTGCTGGCGGGGCTGCCCGAGGCCGAGCGCGCCCACGTGCTGACGGCCGTACAGCCGTGGTCCCTCACCGAGCGCACGGTCACCTCGGTCCCGGTCCTCGCCGACATCGTGCGGGCCACGGCCGAGCAGGGCTACGCGGCCATCGACGAGGAACTGGAGGAGGGCCTGCGCTCGGTCGCCGTGCCCGTGCGGGACGCGTACGGCCGGGTGATCGCCGCCCTCAACGTGGCCCGGCACTCCGGGGACACCCCTCTCGAGGCCACCCGCGACGCCCTGTTGCCCGCCCTCCGCAAGACGGCCGCGGCAATCGAGGCGGACCTGCACACGGCAGGGCGCTTCAACACCGTGCGCGTGCCCTAGGCCCTGCGGCCTAGGGGCTGTCTGACGGCTCGGTCATCGCGCGTCCGCCCGCCGGCCGCTCCCTGGCGGGGGTGCGGCCGGTGAGTTCATTGCGTCCGCGCAGGATCGCCGTTTGCTCAAGACGGTCGCCTGAGCGTGAAGGTGCCCGGAGCCGGACTTGAACCGGCACGCCCGCGAAGGGGCAGCGAGGTTTAAGCTCGCCGTGTCTGCATTCCACCATCCGGGCAGGTCGTGGCTCCGCATCGAGGGTCAGAGCCTATCCGGCGCGCATCCCCCGAACAGCGGAACGACAGACCGATGTTGTCTTATTTTATTGACGTCTGAGGGTCCATCAGTCGACGAGACCGGTCATCCGCACTTGCCAAGAGCCCGTCCACTGCCCCGGCCCTGCAACATGGAATGACGGAATTTCACCTCCTCGTCACCTGCCTGCGCGCCCGAGACCGCGTCATCCCACGCCTTCGGGTGTGCCCTGACCCCTCTGGAGTTGACGCCATCCGCGCCATCCGTACGTGTGACACGGAGTTGCGCCGGTCCGTTCGCACCGGGTTCATCCGGAGGCCGCACGTACGCGGAAGGGCCCGGACGGCGCATCCGTCCGGGCCGTTCCGCCGTCGTTCGCGTGTCAGCCCCAGGTGCGGGCCCGCAGCGGCATCCCCGACGCACCGGACTCCGGGGTCTTGACCGCCAGGATCTGGTTGACGCCGATGCGGTTGCGCTCGAAGGACAGTGCCGAGGCCGCCATGTAGAGGCGCCAGACGCGGGCCCGGCCCGGGCTCGTCAGTTTCACGGCGGCCGGCCAGCCCGCCTCCAGGTTGGCCACCCAGCGGCGCAGCGTCAGCGCGTAGTGCTCGCGGATCGACTCGAGGTCGCGCACCTCGAAGCCGGCCTGCTCCAGCAGCCCGACGGTGGTGCCGACCGGCTGGAGCTCGCCGTCGGGGAAGACGTAGGCGTCGATGAACTCGTCCACCGCGTACGACGATTCGTCGGCCTGCGGGCGGCGCGCGATCTGGTGGTTGAGCAGCCGTCCGCCGGGCTTGAGGAGGGCGTGCAGACTCTTCGCGTACTCCAGGTAGCGCGCCGAGCCGACGTGCTCGGCCATGCCGATCGACGAGATCGCGTCGAACGGGCCGTCGACGACGTCGCGGTAGTCCTGGACGCGGATCTCGATCCGGTCCGTGAGGCCCTCCTCCGCGATCCGCTTGCGCGCGTGCGCGGCCTGCTCGCCGGAGAGCGTGATACCGACGACGCTCACGCCGTGCTCGCGGGCCGCGTGGATCGCCATGGAGCCCCAGCCGCAGCCGACGTCGAGCAGCCGCTGCCCGGGCCCCAAACCCAGCTTGCGAGCGACGAGTTCGAGCTTGTCGCGCTGCGCGTCCTCGAGGGAGCTCTCCGGGGACTCCCAGTACGCGCACGAGTAGACCATCGACGGGCCGAGCACCAGCTCGTAGAAGTCGTTGCCCACGTCGTAGTGGTGGCTGACGGCCCGTTTGTCGCTGCGCTTGGTGTGCAGATGGAGGCGTCCTTGCCGGCGCATCTCCTCGCGCGGCGGGGGCGGCGGCAGGAACGGCCCCGCCACCTTGATGAGACCCCGCACGGCTGCACGCGCCTCGGGGTCGCGCAGCGCGTCCCACACCCCCCTGGCGTCCTCGTCGCGCTCCCAGATGAGCCCGGCAATCAGGCCCAGGGCCTCGAAGAGATCGCCGTCCACATCCAGGTCACCGGCCACCCAGCCGCGGGCCAGCCCCAGCTCACCGGGCTTCCACAGCAGGCGCCGCAGGGCACGGCGATTGCGTACGACGAGCGTGGGGGCGCCCGGCGGACCTGCTTCCGACCCGTCCCAGGCGCGGACACGCACCGGGAGCGGGGTGCCCAGCAACTGCTCGGCAAGACTCTTCAGCCGCAGTGCGGCATCCTGCATGGCGCACACCTCCGTGATGGCGGACGAACGCGGAACAGTCCAACACCACGTAAACACCTACGGGGCCCGTGCGCAGTCCCACCGAAGCGTTACGTCCAGGCAAAATGCTTGCCGCCCACACGTATGGCTCACTTCCAGGGGCTGGACGCAGGCCGCGGAGACCATCAGGCAGCCGTCCGGGGGCAGTTCGGGGTTCGGACAAGCCGAAGGGGCCGCCTCGGACACGCCGAAGGGGCCGCCCGCACCACGGATGGCGGGCGGCCCCTTCGGGCTGAGCAGATGACCCTCGGTCAGGAGGCCTTGGCCTTCTCCTCGGGCTTGGCGGCGGCCTGAGCCGACGCCGGCGCGGGGGTCGGCTTGGCTGCCTCGTAGAACTCCTCGCGCGGAGTCTCCATGGCGCCGAGGGAGACGACCTCGCGCTTGAGGAACATGCCGAGCGTCCAGTCGGCGAAGACCCGGATCTTGCGGTTCCAGGTCGGCACGGCCATGCCGTGGTACGTACGGTGCATGTACCAGGCGAGACGGCCCTTGAGCTTGATCTTCATCTTGCCCATGGAGATCATCGCGACGCCCTTGTGCAGGCCGAGACCGGCGACCGCACCCTTGTTGGCGTGGCTGTACTCCTTCTGCGGGAAGCCACGCATACCGGCGATCACGTTGTCGCCGAGGACCTTCGCCTGACGCAGCGCGTGCTGGGCGTTCGGCGGGCACCAGGCGTTCTCCACGCCGGCCTTGCGGGCGGCGACGTCCGGCACCTGGGCGTTGTCGCCCGCGGCCCAGATGTAGTCGGTGCCCTGGACCTGGAGGGTGGCGGCGGTGTCGACGTGGCCGCGGGGGCCGAGCGGCAGGCCGAAGCGGGCCAGCGCCGGGTTCGGCTTCACACCGGCGGTCCACACGATGGTGTTGGAGTCGACCTCGAGGCCGTTCTTCAGCACCACGTGGCCGTCCACGCAGGAGTCCATGGAGGTGGAGAGGTAGACCTCGACCCCGCGGCTCTCCAGGTGCTCCTTGCCGTACTGGCCGAGCTTGGGACCGACCTCGGGGAGGATCTTGTCCGCGGCGTCGACGAGGATGAAGCGCATGTCCTCACGGGACACGCTGCTGTAGTACTTCGCCGCGTCGCGGGCCATGTCCTCGACCTCGCCGATGGTCTCCGCACCCGCGAAGCCACCGCCGACGAAGACGAAGGTCAGCGCCTTGCGGCGGACCTCTTCATCGGTCGTGGAGTCGGCCTTGTCGAGCTGCTCGAGGACGTGGTTGCGCAGGCCGATGGCCTCCTCGATGCCCTTCATGCCGATGCCCTGCTCGGCGAGGCCGGGGATCGGGAAGGTCCGGGAGATGGCGCCGAGCGCGATGACGAGGTAGTCGAAAGGCAGCTCGTACGCCTCGCCGACCAGCGGGGCGATCGTGGCGACCTTGCGGTCCTGGTCGATGGTGGTGACACGGCCGGTGAGGACCTCAGCCTTGGGCAGCACGCGTCGCAGCGGGACGACGACGTGCCGAGGCGAGATGCTGCCGGCGGCGGCTTCGGGGAGGAAGGGCTGGTACGTCATGTACGAGCGGGGGTCGACGACCGTGACGGTCGCCTCGCCGTAGCGCATCTTCTTGAGGATGCGGCGAGCTGCGTACAGGCCTACGTACCCGCCCCCGACTACGAGGATCCTGGGACGCTCCGTGGTGCTCATGGCATCGAGTATCCACCCGTACAGAGGGGGTCGCTCGTGCGCCCCTTCACAAGCTCCGGCAGGGGCTCTGCTACACTCCGCGGCCCACGTGACGGAGGTCATGATTCCGCAAGGAACCACGGCACCTCACAAAACGTTGTCAAGCCCGCGTGAGCTGCTCCTCAACGGTCTCGGAGGAGATGTACCACCTACCCCGCGCCCGGAGCTTGCGCCGTCCGCGCGACGGTCCGGAACGAGCCTTCCGGGGGCCGACCACCCTTGCCGACAGGGCCGACAGTGGGAATCCGTGCCCTGCCGGGCGGATTTCCTTGTGAAGAACTTCACGAAGTTTTCCGACTGGGGGCACCTCCCAGGCCCTTAAGGCTCTGAGGGACTGTCGCCGAGGGGGTTTTCGGGCCCCCTCGGACGCGCTCAGGCGATAACGGACCCGCTCAGGCGATCGAGAGAGCAATTCCGTCAAGGATGTCGTGCTCGCTGACGACGACCTCGCGGACATCGACCCGTTCCATGATCGCGAGCAGTACGAGTGCGCCCGCACCGATGACGTCCACCCGGCCCGGGTGCATCACGGGGATGGCCGCGCGCTCGTCGTGCGTGGAGGACAGCAGCTGCCTTGTGATGGCGGCGACCTGCTCGTAGGAGATGCGCGAGTGGTGGATCGCGTCGGAGTCGTACTCCTGAAGCCCCAGCGCGATGGCGGCCACGGTGGTGACCGACCCGGCGAGCCCGACCAGCGTGCGCGCCTCCTTGAGAGGCACCGTCTGCTCGGCGAGGTCGAGAGCGGCTTCGATGTCGGCCCGGACGGCGTCGATCTGACCCTGCGTCGGAGGGTCGGTGACCACCCCGTCGCGTACGAGATGGCGCTCGGTCATCCGTACGCAGCCGATGTCGACGGAACGGGCCGCGCGCACGTGCTCCTCGCCGACGACGAACTCGGTCGAGCCGCCGCCGATGTCGACGACCAGGAAGGGCTTGTCGAGGTGGTCCCGCCCCACGAGCTCCTTGGTCGCGCCCGTGAAGGAGAACTCGGCCTCCTGGTCCCCGGTGACGACCTCCGGCTCGACTCCGAGGATGTCGAACACACCCCGGACGAAGTCGTCGCGGTTCTCGGCGTCGCGGGACGCGGAGGTCGCCACGAAACGGACCTTCTGCGCACCGTGCGCCCTTATCGCTTCGGCGTACTCGCGGCACGCGGCGAAGGTCCGCTCCAGCGCCTCGGGCGCCAGCCGCCCGGTCCGGTCGACGCCCTGCCCGAGCCGCACGATCTTCATCCGCCGGTCGAGCTCGACGAGCTCACCGCTGTCGGGATGGACGTCGGCGACGAGCAGCCGGATGGAGTTGGTACCGCAGTCGATGGCGGCGACACGGGTCATGGGCGGATTCCTTCTGCAGTCGTGGGCCGACTAAGCCCGTCTGGGGGCACCTCCCAGCGTTAGCTGGGGGAGTTTGAGGACGAGGCCGTCAAGGCCGAAGCGGGGTCTGGGGGCGCAGCCCCCAGGGACGGGAAGGGTAGGGGCGGCGGGGGCGATCACCCTTCGGCGGGCACCACGCACGGCCCCTTGAGCCACCACTCGGGAAGCATCGCGATGGCCTCGTCGCCCAGCGGGTTCACGCCCGGGCCGGCGGCCAGCGAGTGCGCCACCAGAACGTGCAGGCACTTCACCCGGTCCGGCATCCCACCCGCGCTCGGAAACCCGGTGAGCTCCTCGATCTGGTCCCGCCGCCGGATGTAGTCCTCGTGCGCCGCCCGGTACGCGGCCGCCAGCTCGGGATCGGTGGCCAGCCGCTCCGTCATCTCCTTCATGACACCGTCGGCCTCCAGCGTGCCGATCGCGGACGCGGCCCGCGGGCACGTCAGGTAGTACAGCGTCGGGAACGGCGTACCGTCCGGCAGCCGCGGCGCCGTCTCGACGACGTCCGGCTGTCCGCACGGGCAGCGGTGCGCGATGGCCCGCAGACCGCGCGGCGGACGGCCGAGCTGCTGCTTGAAGGCCTCGACGTCCGCGTCGGTCGGCTCGGTGCGCGGGGTGGGCGGCGGGGGGGTTTCCATGCCGTGAGGTGCGTCTTTCAGTAGTCAGATGCGAGGTCGTACGGGGCTCGTACGAGGTTGTACAGGGCTCGGTCAGTCGTCGGAGCGGTCAGCCTTGTCGACACCGTCCCAGACATTGGAGTACCAGGGGCGGTGGGCCGCCCCCTGGTTCGTGCGCGTCTGCTTCGCCGGGTTCGGGTCGACCACGATGTAGCCGGTCTCGCCCGGCATCACGTAGTGCAGCCGCTCCCGGATCCGCTGCTCCGCGTACGCGTCGTCCTTCCAGCGCGCCTTGAGATCCCGCAGCTCCTCGACCCGCTCGCGGGCCTGCTTCCGCTGCCGCTCCAGGTCCTCTATCTCGGCGCGCTGCGCGACGTACTGCCTTGTCGGATACGCGAGAGCGACGATCAGCGAGCAGAGCACCAGCGCGAGGAGCGCGGCGCGGCCGGTGAGCCGGGAACGGCGGGCCTGGCGGCGGGTCTGGGAGCGGTAGACACGGGCGGCGGTCTGCTCGCCGAGCAACCGCAGCCGGGTCGCGGTGGAGAACCGGTCCCGGGTGGTCACGACGCCTCACCTCGCCTCATTGCTCCGGTCACCTGCTCGTCGGCCGGGGGTCCGGGGGTTGTCCCCCAGGACAGCACAGCACGGCCATGTTCCCGCCTCCCCGTCACGTGCGTACGTCCCCGCACACGGTACGGGACCGGGTACGGGGACGTACGTACGACTGGCGACACCTCAGCTCGCGGTGCGAGCTCGGCTCAGCCCTTGAACCGCGGGAAGGCGCTGCGGCCGGCGTACACCGCCGCGTCGTCGAGGATCTCCTCGATGCGCAGCAGCTGGTTGTACTTGGCGACGCGCTCGGAGCGGGCCGGGGCACCGGTCTTGATCTGGCCGCAGTTGGTGGCGACGGCCAGGTCGGCGATGGTGACGTCCTCGGTCTCGCCGGAGCGGTGCGACATCATGCACTTGAAGCCGCTGCGCTGGGCCAGCTCGACGGCGTCGAGGGTCTCGGTCAGCGAACCGATCTGGTTGACCTTGACCAGCAGGGCGTTGGCGGCGCCCTCCTCGATGCCGCGGGAGAGGCGCTCGGGGTTGGTGACGAAGAGGTCGTCGCCGACCAGCTGGACCTTGTCGCCGAGCTTGTCGGTGATGACCTTCCAGCCGGCCCAGTCGTCCTCGAACAGCGGGTCCTCGATGGAGACGAGCGGGTACGCGGAGACGAGCTCCTCGTAGTACTCGGTCATCTCGGCGGCGGAGCGCTCCTTGCCCTCGAAGAGGTACTTGCCGTCCTTGTAGAACTCGGAGGCGGCGACGTCGAGCGCGAGGGCGATCTGCTCGCCGGGGGCGTAACCGGCTTCCTTGATGGCCTCGAGGATGAGGTCGAGGGCCTCGCGGTTGGAGCCGAGGTTCGGGGCGAAGCCGCCCTCGTCGCCGAGGCCGGTGGCCAGGCCCTTGGACTTCAGCACCTTCTTGAGGGTGTGGTAGACCTCGGTGCCCCAGCGCAGGGCCTCGGAGAAGGACTCCGCGCCGATCGGGGCGATCATGAACTCCTGGATGTCCACGTTGGAGTCGGCGTGCGAGCCGCCGTTCAGGATGTTCATCATCGGCACCGGCAGCAGGTGCGCGTTGGGACCGCCCAGGTAGCGGAAGAGCGGGAGGTCGGAGGCCTCGGAGGCGGCGTGGGCGACGGCGAGCGAGACGCCGAGGATGGCGTTGGCGCCGAGCGAGGACTTGTCCGGGGTGGCGTCCAGGTCGAACATCGCCTGGTCGATCAGGCGCTGCTCGGTGGCGTCGTACCCAACGAGCTCCGGGCCGATCTGCTCGATGACGGCGAGGACGGCCTTCTCGACGCCCTTGCCGCCGTAGCGGTTGGCGTCTCCGTCACGGAGCTCGAGGGCCTCGAACGCACCGGTGGAAGCACCGGACGGTACGGCGGCACGACCGGTGCTGCCGTCGTCGAGGCCGACCTCGACCTCGACCGTGGGGTTGCCTCGGGAGTCCAGGATTTCCCGGGCTACGACGACGTCGATGGACGGCACGAGCATCTCCTTCTGGGATGTGACGCTGGAAGTGCGGGGCTGTGTTTCTTTAGGCCTTGCGACAAGAGCCTATCCGGCTCCGGGGCGACGGCCAGCCGACCGACCGGCCCCTGGACAAAACTGAGAGCAAATTGTTTCTGAACGAAACAAAGTTCCTCGCTCCTGCCGGTACGGGTACGGCCTCACCCCGGCGCGTACGGGGGAACACGCACCGGGGTGAGGGGTTCGGGGAAGCCTCAGGGTTCGGGGAAGCCTCAGCCGAGGTGGAGCTGCTGACCCGGGTAGAGCTGGTTGCAGTCCGCGACGACGTCCTTGTTCAGCTCGTACAGCTTCTTCCAGCCGCCCTTGACCTTGTGGTCCTTGGCGATCGTGCCGAGGGTGTCGCCGTTCTCGACCTGGTACTCGCCGTCGCCCTTCTTGACCGTCTCGCCGGTCGGGGTCTCGACGGTCGCAGTGCTCTCCTCGGAGCCGGGGGCGGCCTGCTCCTCCGTGCTCGGCGCGGTCTCCGTGGTGGTGCTGGGCGCGCTCTCGGCGGTGGTGCCGGGGGTGGTCGTGCTAGGCGTGGCCGTGCTCTCGGTGGTGGTGCTGGGAGTGGTCGTGCTCGGCGTGGGCGCGCTCTGCGTGGGCGCGCTCTCGTTCGACTCGCTCTGCTGAGTCGCGTCGCCCTGCTGAGTGGGGTCGCCCTGCTGGGTCGCATCGCCCTGCTGGGTCGCGTCGCTCGGCTGGGTCGTGGCGGAGTCCGTGGTGCCCGCGCTCGAACCGCCCTCGTACGGGGTGTTGGAGAGACCCACGCCACAGCTCGGCCAGGCGCCCTTGCCCTGACCGGCCAGGACCTTCTCGGCGACGGCTATCTGCTGCTCCTTGGTGGCCTTGTCGGCCGTGGCGGCGTACTCCGTACCGCCGTACGCGGCCCAGGTGGAGGTCGAGAACTGCAGGCCGCCGTAGTAGCCGTTGCCGGTGTTGATGGACCAGTTGCCGCCCGACTCGCACTGGGCGACGGCGTCCCACTCGGCGGCGGTGGCGGCGGAGGCGGAGCCGGCCGTCATCAACGGGGCGGCGATGGCGACACCGGTGACACCGGCGAGCGCGGCGATACGAGAAGTCCGGCTGAGAACGGACGAGCGACGGTGGTTGCCCTTGCTGGAACGCAGCATGGAGTGATCCCCTCACCGACGCCTGCGAGGTGAGCTGTCGGGTTCGGGCCGAGTGAGTGCCCGGTCGCACGTGGTTGCGCACGACTTCACCCCAAGCCGGTTCCTGCAGTCGTCAGCCGACACCGTGTGCTCAGCTGCTCAACTGCCGTTGCCGGCGCAAACCTTGGGTCCCCCGCTCCTGCCTACGGCGCTGGACGCGACGACTGAACCCGTATGGCCGCTGGCAGGATTCGGCGTAACGACCGCGGGTGCCCGCTATGGCGAGCGGTCACGACCGTAAACATCCGCTTCGGCGGATATCAAAGACGATCAGGGCTTCTGAGACGCATCTCTCAGCCCCACCAAAACGGACAATTGGCCCTGAACTATAGCTATTTATCGATCGACTCGAGACCGAGATCCAGGGTCTGACCGGGGAGGATGAGGTCCGGGTCATCGCCCACGGTCTTCTTGTTCTCGTCATAGAGAGCGGTCCATCCGCCCTCGACGTCATGGGCGTCGGCGATCGCCCAGAGGTTGTCGCCCGTGCGCACGGTGTACGAGCCGTCGTCGCCGCGGTCCGTGTCGGAGCGTGAGGCGTGACGGCCGGAGGAGTCGGAGGAGCGGGTGTCCTCCAGGCCCTCCTGGGCGGTTTCGCCCCGATGGCGGCCGGTTCCCGTACCGGAGTCCGCGGAGTTGGAGGACTCAGCGGACTCGGAGGGCGAATCACCCTCATTCTGGGCAGACTCATCAGACTTGCCCGACTCGTCCGAATTACCCGATTCTGACTCGCCGGAGGCTTCCGACCCTTCGGCAGCCTTCGGGGAGTCGTCGGTCGGCTCGGCGGACTCCGCCTCGTCCGACGGGCCGGACGAGGCGTCGGACGAGGGGCTCGATGTGTCCTCCGACACACCCGGGTCGACGTCCGCCGCCGCCCCGCCCTGGGAGAGACCCACGAGCAATGCGCACGTCGGCCAGGCCTTGGGACCCTGGTCCGCGAGGATCTTCTCGGCGACGGCTATCTGCTGCGAACGGCTCGCCTCATCGGCGCTCGGGGCGTAGTCGAGGCCGCCGTAGTTCTCCCAGGTCTCCTGCGTGAGCTGTAGGCCGCCGTAGTGGCCGTCGCCCTCGTTCGCGCTCCACGCGCCACCGCTCTCGCACTCGGCGAGCCGGTCCCAGGTGGTGGCGTCCGCGGCGCCGGCGCTGGTGGCACCGAGCAACGGGATCGCGATGGCCGATCCGGTCACCCCCGCCGCGACGATGAGGGCCGGAGCCTGGCGGGGGCGACGGTGTCGGCCGTTCCCGGAGAGCATGCGGTTGCCTTTCGCGGTCGGGGACTTACCCGGCCGACGGAGCCAACCGGGCAAGACTGGGTCGACTGGGACAGTTGATACCCGAGTCGACCGTGAAAGTAGCGGGAGTCGAACGCTTGTCACAAGTCGATGCAGCGGAGATCACGTGAAAGTCACAAGGTTGACGGACCATCAGCTGCAGCTCGGAGTCTGTCCCGGCCGGGCCCGCCGCTGCTACGGCGTGAAGCGCACCGGCAGTGTCCGCAGCCCTCGCATGATGAGCCCGCCGCGCCATCTCAAATCGTCCGGAACCGCATCGAGTTGCAGGTCAGGAAGGCGCGTCAGCAGCGTGGCGATGGCTGTCTGCCCCTCCAGCCGGGCGAGGGGAGCGCCCAGGCAGTAGTGGATGCCGTGCCCGTATCCGAGGTGCTGGTTGTCGCGCCGGGCCAGGTCGAGGGTGTCGGGCTCGGCGAACCGCTCGGGATCGCGGTCGGCGGCGGCGAGTACGACGAGGACGGGGTCGCCGGGCTCGATGTGCTGCCCCCCGATGGTGAGCGCCTCGGTCGCGAACCTCCAGGTGGCGAGCTCCACCGGGCCGTCGTAGCGGAGGAGTTCCTCGACCCCCGTGGCGAGCAGGTCCGTCTCGCCTGCCGCGAGGGACTTCTGCAGCCGCTCGCGCTGGACGGGGTTGCGCAGCAGGGCGTAGATGCCGTTCCCGATGAGGTTGACGGTGGTCTCGAACCCCGCGAAGAGAAGAATGAACGCCATCGCGGCGGCCTCGTTCTCGGTGAGGTGCTCACCGTGGTCGGAGGCGCGGATGAGCCCGGAGATGAGGTCGTCGTCGCCGTCCTGGCGCAGTCCTTCGCGCTTACGGTGAATCAGCTCGGCGAGATAGCCGCGCATCTTCTTCACGGACCGCGCGACGCCCCCGCGCGGTCCGCCGCCGTGCCGGATCATCATGCCCGCCCAGTCCCGGAAGTCGTCCTGGTCCTCGCGGGGGACGCCGAGCATGTCGCAAATGGCGTAAATGGGGAGCGGGAACGCGAACTCGTGAATGAGGTCGGCGGTGCCTCTGTCGGCGAACTGGTCGATGAGGTGGTCGGTGAGCTCCTGCACGCGCGGCGCGAACTCCGCGACGCGGCGCGGCGTGAACGCCTTCGACACGAGCCGCCGCAGCCGTGTGTGGTCCGGCGGGTCGATGTTGAGCAGATGCGTCATCAGCTCCGCCTTGCGCTCACCCGGGATCCCCGTCTTGCCCTTCGCGTGCGCGGGCTCGTCATGGTGCGCCGGGTTTTTCGACAGCCGCTGATCGGCGAGCGCCTGCCGCGCATCCGCGTACCGCGTCACGAGCCAGGCCTCGACCCCACTGGGAAGCCTGGTACGGCGCACGGGCGCGTGCTCCCGCAGCCAGGCGTATGCGGGGTAGGGGTCGGCGGCGAACTCCCAGGTGAAGAGTTGGGGGGCGGGTTCTGCCGCGGGGGTGGGCTCCCCTGCCGGGGCCGGTTCCTCTGCCGCGGCGGGCTCCCCTGCCGGGGCGGGCTCTTCGGCTGGGGCCGGTTCCTCTGCGCAGGTGGGCTCCCCTGCCGGGGCTTCCTTTGCCACGGCGGGCTCCTCTGCCGGGGCCGGTTCCTCTGCCGCGGCGGGCTCCCCTGCCGGGGCGGGCTCTTCGGCCGGGGCCGGCTCCTCTGCGCGGCTGGGCTCCCCTGCCGGGGCGGGCTCCTCCATGGGGGCGGGCTTCCTCGCGGCGACGGGCTCGTCCAGGGGGCAGCGTCCCCCGGAAGCGGGTTCGTCTGCGTGGGCGGCGGGGTTCTGATCGTGCACGTCTCGACCGTATCCGCAGTCCGCGGTGGGCAGGGACTGCGGGCGGCCGCGGGGTGGCTGCGAGCCCGCCGCGAGCCACGTCGGTCAGCCCCCGGCGGCGCCCTCCTCCGCGGCGCGTATCGCGTCACGGTACGAGCGGGCCGCCGCGCGCAGTGCCGTCTCCGGGTCGATGCCCTCCGCTTCGGCGCGGGCGGCCAGCGCCAGTAGTTCGTACCCGATGCCGCCGCCGGCGGGGAGAGCGACGTCGAGCCCCGCCGTGCGGGTGCGCGACGCGAGCTTGGCGGCGAGCGCGAGGGCGGGCTGGTGCAGCGGGATGCCCTCGGTCACGGACGTCCGCTGCTTCTCCACCGCCTTCGTACGCAACCAGTGCGCCTTGACGTCCTCGGGCGTCTCCGCGGTGTCGTCGCCGAAGACATGGGGGTGACGGTGGATGAGCTTCTCGACGATCGTGCCGGCCACGTCGTCGATGGAGAACGCCTCAGACCCGTCCTCCGGGCGGCCCTCCTGCGCGATACGGGCGTGGAACACCACCTGGAGCAGCACATCGCCCAGCTCCTCCCGCAACTCGTGGCGGTCGCCGGACTCGATCGCCTCGACGAGCTCGTACGCCTCCTCGATGCCGTACTTGGCGAGGCCCTGGTGCGTCTGCGTCGATGACCAGGGGCATTCGGTGCGGATGCGGTCCATGACCTGGACGAGGTCGAGGAGGCGGGCGCCCGGCAGGTCGTACGAGCCGGGGAGCAGCTCCAGTGCGGGCATCTGCACACGGCCCGAGCCGGCCAGCCTCGCCAGTCCGTCGGTCAGCAGCGGCTCGCCCTCGCCCGTGGCGACGACGGCCACCGTCCGGCCGCCCGCACAGGCGTCCACCAGCTCCTGGGCCGTGGGGGCCTCCTGCTCGACCTCGATGCCCGCGTCCCGCAGATAGGGCAGCTGCGGGTGCGCCGCGTCGGCGCAGAGCACGCGGTCGGCCGTGCGGAGCGCCTGCCAGGCGGGCCAGGACAGCAGCCCGGGCGCGACGCGATGGCTGGTGGTGAGCAGGACGATACGGCCGGGGTCCTCAGAGCTGGTTGCGTTCACGCATCGAACGTAACCCACGCCACCGACACCGCCGCGACGCCTACGCCTGCTTGTCCCCGGCCGACGTGACCTCGCGGATCCACGGCGTCTTGGCGTCCGCGCGGCGGCTCTTGTCCACGTCCCAGGTGCCGTACCGCGGGTTGAGGTCGATGTTGAGCGCCTTCGACGCGTCCGAGAGGGCCTTCCAGAACGTGGCCTGGCCGGCCGATGTGTTCATGTCGGCGCCGAGCCGCTTCGCGAGCTCCTGGGCCTCGATCTCGGTACGGAGGGCTTCGTCGACGCGCGCAGGGGCGACGCTGTACTGCTGCAGCCAGGCCGCCTCCAGCTGCTTCGCGCCGCCGGCCTGCTGTTCGAGGCCCGACCGCACGCCCTGGACCTGCTTGCGCGTCACACGCACCCCGGCGTCGGCGGCGGCGCGATGCACCACCCGGTCCAGCACCAGGGTGTGCAGGGTGTCGCGGGTGAGGCCGCCGGTCGCGGCGATGGCCTGCGCGTACTGCGCTTCGTCGGGGGAGGCCGCCCGCTGGGCGTCCCGCACCTCGGCCACCCTTCCCTCCAGCTGTGCGACCGTGATCCGGTCGCCGCCGACGACGGCTGCCGCGCCGGGGCGTGCATCGTTTCCGCAGGCGGTGAGCAGCGGCATTGCGGCGAGAAGCGCCGCGGAGGAGACGGCGAGCGCGGTACGGCGACGGCTGCGGTGCAAGGAAGCCTCCCGAGGAGATTGTGCGACGGTGCACAAGGTCTTGCGGTGATCGATGGTAGGCAGTGGCCACGCTCTCGGCCACCCATTCGACCAACGATTCGCGCGGACTTCCGGCACCCCTTGGTCAGCCGTTTTCAAACGCGTCGGCCGCTCTCGGCCGCTCTCGGCCGCTCTCAGCGGCTCTCAGCGGCTCTCCGGCCGCTTTCAGCCAGCCGTTCTCAGCCCCGTACCTGCCCCAGCCACTGCAGAGTCCGGTGGATCTCGGCCTGGAAGGGGTGGCCCGGTCCGTGCACCCTGTCCGCGTCGTGCAGCAGCCGGACCAGGGTGTCGTGGGCGGCCGCCCGGTCTCCGAGGGCGAGCAGCAGATGACCGATGCGGCGGCGGATGTCGAGCGGCAGCTCGGGATCTCCGGACACGTACTGGTTTTGGTAGTACGGCAGCAGCGACCGGTACTCGGCGAGCGCGGCGGCGGCTTCGCCGAGCTGCTCCAGGCACTGGGCCGCGTCGTAGCGGAACCGCAGTGCTCCCGGATCGGAGGATCCGGCCTCGGCGGCGCGTTCGTCGGCGAGGCGGCGCAGCTCGGGCAGCGCGCGGCGGTACTGCCCGTCGTCCATGAGCGTGGCCGCGTACTGCTTGCGCAGCGTCCGTACGACGGGTGAGCGCTCGCCGTGCTGAGCGGCGGCTGTCGGCAGGATCGCGCCGAGGATGTCGACGGCCTGGGTGATGCGGCCCTCGCCCAGCAGCTTCTTGACCTCGTCGACGGCGGCCGCGACGTCCTGCCGGCCCGGAGAGACGGGTGCGGCCGGCTGGGGCGACGGCGTGACGGCACGGTCCGGCCAGGGGGCATGCGGGCGGACGAAGGGGCGCGTGGGATCGAGCGGTCCTCCGGGGAAGGCGCTCGCGCGCGGGGGCAGCAGCGCGGCCAGCTCCGCGTAGACGTCTTGTGCGGAACCCGGGCGGTGCTGGGGGTCCTTGGCGAGCAGCCGCAGGACCAGGTCCTCGAGCGCCTCGGGAACCTCGGGGCGCAGTCGGCGCACCGGCAGCGGCGGCTCGTAGAGGTGGCGGTGCAGGACGCCGAGGACGGTGGTTCCGGAGAACGGCACGTCGCCGCTGAGGAGTTCGTGCAGCACCACGCCCAGGGCGTACAGGTCCGTGTACGGGCCGACGGCACCGCCCATCGCCTGCTCGGGAGCCATGTAGGCGGGGCTGCCGATGGGCGAACCGGTGTGGGTGAGCCGGGTGGTGTCGTTGTCCATGACGGAGGCGACGCCGAGGTCGAGGACGGTGACGGTGCCGTCCTGTTTCACCATCACGTTCCGCGGCTTGAGGTCGCGGTGCACGATCGGCACGGCGTGCACCGCGGAGAGTGCGGCGCACAGTTGCGCGGCCACGGCGACGGCCCACTGCCAGGGGTAGGGGGTGTGCTCGGCGAGATGGTCGGCGAGGTCGGCGCCGTCCACGTACTGCATGACGAGGAAGAGCTCCTCTCCCTCGCTGCCCGCGTCGTGCACGGTGACCAGGCCGGGGTGGTCGACCTGCGCGGTGACGCGGCACTCGCGCATGAAGCGGCGGCGCAGCTCGTCGGCCTCCTGCCCGGCGACCTTGTCGGGGCGCAGCAGCTTCACGGCGACGCGCCGGTCGAGCCGCTGGTCGTAGGCCGTCCAGACCTGGCCCATGCCGCCCTGCCCGAGGAGCGCGGACAGTTCGTAGCGGCCGGCGACGATGCGTCCTGCCGCCACGGTCACCTGCCGCCCTCGGGCCGGAAGCCGCCCTGCGGGCCGCCACCGGCCGGGCCACCGTCGGGTATGCCGCCGCTGTGCATGCCGCCGTCCTGCTTGCGCAGATAGTCGCTGAGCTCGTCGAGTTCGGCGCGGACCTGGTCGATACGGGCGGGCGCGGGGCGTCCCGGCGCGGGGGGCTGGGGCCCCGGGGGCACCGCAGGGGTGAACGGCGCCGACGGCTGAGGCAGAGGCGGGCTCGGCGCGGAGGCCTGCGGGCTCGGGACCGTCGCCGCGTTGTACGGCCGGGGGTGCGGCTCCGGGTAGCCGTACCCGCCCTGGGGCTGGGTGTAGCCCGTGGCGGGCGCGTAGGCCCCGGTCGCCGGCCGGTTGTAGTGGCGTATGTCCGCGGCCAGGTAGTACGCGACGACGGCGAGCAGGCCGACGAGCAGGATGCCCATCCCGACGTTCCCGCGCCAGGTGGTGAACTCCTCCTCGCCCGGGTCCTGGACGAGGAGCGTGATGACGACGATGTCGAGAACGACCTTGGCCGTGAACAGGATCCAGTCGAGCCTTCTGCGGGTCGTGACGGCAAGCCGCAGCAAGGCGGGCCAGGCGAGGAATCCACAGCTCAGCACCGCCAGCGCCACGAAGACCACGCGCAGCGTGATCTGCACACCCTGCGTGGGGCGATGACGCGGTGGCGGCAGTTGGCCGTGGCCGTGCATGGCTGCTCCTGAATCCTCGACGAGGACGATGTACGACATGAACACTCGAACGGGACGGGAACGAGTGCAGGGCTGAGCGTATCCGTCGACTCGGACAACCGGTCACGGGTTGTACGGAACCGTTGCCGGACTGATCGCCTCCGGCTTGAGGCCACGTTCCCGTGGCGCGGCGTACCGTGCCTCACCCCGCCCGTGCACCCCCGCGTCAACTCCGTGGCGCCAAGGCCGGGATCAGCCTCCGCACCGGGCGAGCATCATCTGCTTGTCCGCCGCCGTCACCGGCATCTCGTACTTGAGCGCCACCTGCCCGAACCTCACGGCGTACGAACAGCGGATCGGCTTGCTGGGCGGCAACCACGAGGCGGGCCCGGAGTCCCCCTTGCTGCTGTTCGTGGGTCCGTCGACGGGGAGGAGATTGAGCGGGTCGTTGGCGAGCTGTTCACGTTTGCTCTCCGGCCAGCGGGAGGCGCCCATCTGCCAGCTGTACGACAGCGGCACCACGTGGTCGATCTGCACCTCGGCAGCCCGCTGCTTGAGCCACTTGATGCTCTGGCCCGTGTACGGGTCCTGCAGCGTCATGGAGACGACGACGCAGTCGGAACCGGACCGGAAACGAAGCTCCCGGCCATCACGCTTCAGAAGATCGTTTCGAGTGTCGCAGCCGTTGCGGGCCAGCGGGACTCCGTCGGCGGTGTCCATCCAGGCGTAGCCGAACTCGTCGCGGCCGTAACCCGTCTTGGGACCGCGTCCCTTGACCTGCAGCCTCTCGATGAGCTTCAGCGCCTCGCCCCTGTCCGCGTCCGAGGTGATGGGCGCCAGCCCCGGCTTCGTCCCCTCTTGGTTCTCCAGGGGACTGGCCGCACGCCCGTCGGAGGCACCCGCTCCGGACCCCGACGAGGAATGCGAAGACGTGTGGGAAGAGGGGACGTCGATGGCGTCACACCCCACGGCGAACGCCGCGACCACGACCAGGGCAAGCACCGACCGGGCGCGACGGGTGACGGCCGCCCGGCGCGTGGCCTCAGCCCGTCGGCGACCCCTGGCCGGGCACCCGACCGTGGCCGGGCGACCCGGCTTCGGCTCGCTCACCCGCCCCACAACTCCTGCGTCCCTTATGTCCCCGAGCGCCACGGCGCTCCCCTCCCCACACCCGCTCCCATGTCCACTCCTTCAGGGCCTTCCGGTCCTTCGGCGCGGTTCTCCGGCGGCCCACGGTAGCGGCGGAGCGTTCAGGGCACGCCGACGGACAGGCGAGCATTCTCCGCAACTCGGGCGTATCGTCGGGGTTGAATCCCTCCGGGAGGAGCTCTGACATGGGCATCTTCGACAGATTCAAGGGCCAGGGACGGCACAGGGCCGGGCACGCCTCCGAGACGACCACGCATGAGTCCGACGAGAGGACCGGCGGCCGCCCTTACGGGGACCGGGAAGACAAGCCGGACACGATCCAGCAGCAGTTGAACGAGCGGCTGACGGACCGGGAGCACGAATCCGACCGGCCGCAGCCCTGACGAACGACGCGGCACGCCGGGCCTCGACGCACACCGCAGCCCGCATCATGTGCCGCAGCACACCGCCCTCGGGCGACGAATCAGTCAGACGGCGGCACGGCATACCTGGCCGCTTCGGCACGCCCCGGGCACCTCCCGCCCCCTCGCCTCCTCTCCCCTCGCCTCCCCTCACACCTTCCCGATCCCCAGCGTCGTCTCCGACGGGAGCAGCCCCGAGCCGAGTACGGCGACCCAGAACTCCCCCAGCAGATCGGCGAGCCGGGCGGTGCCGTCCGGGCCGAGGGCCCCCCACGGGTCGGCGCCCAGCTCGTCGGTGCGCCGCTCCACCTCCGCACGCAGGGCACGGCCCACCTCGGTGGCCACGCCGTCCTCGTCCAACAGCCCGCGTGCCACGAGCCGTTCGCGGGCGGCTCCCCACTCCTCGTCACTCCACCCGCGGCTGCGGAACGTGTCGGCGGACGCCGCTCCGATGCCCGCGAAGGAGACCAGCGCCTCGGTCGGGTCCAGTCCGGCTATGAGCAGGGCGGCAAGGTGACCGTCGCCGCGGTGCTCGCGCAGGATCGTCGCCGCGTGCCACAGCTGCTGATGCGGGGCCTCGGGCCATGCCAGTTCCGCGTTGGCCGCGGCGAGCGGGCGGGCCGCGGTGTTCGCCGCCTCGGCGGCCCGGCGGGCGAGCACGGCCGCCTCGGCGAGCTCCGGGCTGTCGACCCGGTCACCCCATATCGCCCGGTAGGCGCGGTCGATCGCCCGCTCCCGCGCCTTCAGCACGTCACCGGGCCGGGCTATGCGCCAGGCCGGATCGACATACTCGGCGACCATGCGCGGGCTGAAGCTGTAGAACGCGGAGGTCACGCGCTCGGCGCCGACCTCGCCCAGCGGGGCCGCACGGAACGGGAAATAGCTCGGCCATCGGACGTCCGTGCCGTAACCGAGTGCGGCCGCCTCCTCGAAGGACTCGGGCGCGTAGTAGAGCACGGCATGCAGGGGCTCCAGCAGATGCCACATCTGCCGCACCCGGCCGAGCTCGACCCCCTCGGCCCTCTCGGCCCTCTTGGCCTGCGCCACCGTCCCGCTTGCCTTGCTGACGTGCTCCGACATGACTTCGCTCCTCGTCGCGCCATCGGCCAGTAACCCGTACCCGCAGAACTTGACAGTGACTAGATTGCCGCGCAAGCCGGAACTTGTCAATGCCTAGATTCGGCGTAGTCTGCTCGGCATGACCCCTCAGCGCCCCTACCACCACGGCGACCTGCGGCGGGCCGTGCTGTCGGCCGCCCTCGACGTGATCGCCACTGACGGGCCGTCCGCGCTGAGCCTGCGCGACCTTGCCCGCAGGGCCGGCGTGTCACACGCCGCCCCGGCCCACCACTTCAAGGACCGCACGGGCCTGCTCACCGCGATCGCGGCCGAGGGATACGCACTGCTGGCCACCGCGCTCGACGAGGCGAAGGACCTGCGGGACGCGGGCGTGCGCTATGTCCGGTTCGCGCGCGAGCACCCGGCCCACTTCCAGGTGATGTTCACACCGGGCCTGCTGCGCGAGAACGACCTCGAACTCGCCACGGCCAGAGCGCTCGCGGGCGAGCGCCTGCGCACCTCGGTGGCCGCCGTCCCGTCCTCGGGCCGCGGCCCCGACGCCCGCCTCGCCGGTGTGGCCGCCTGGTCCCTGGCCCATGGCTTCGCCACGCTGCTGCTCAGCCACAACCTGGACGGACCGGTGGGCGACCGCGACCCCGAGGACGTCTTCCGCGCCCTGACGGGGATGCTGTTCCGCTCGGGCGCGACCCCGGAGTCGCAAATCCCCGGAGCCGCAACCCGGAGTCGTAACCCGGATTCGCAAATCCCCGGAGCCGCAACCCGGAGCCGTAACCCGGAGTCGTAAATACCTGCTACGACCCCAGAATCGACGTCAGGAACTCCCCGGTCCACCCCAGCAGTTCCCGCCCGACCAGCGGCTTCCCGCCGACCTTCGCCGTCTTCGGCCGGGGCACCAGCACCTGGTGCACGGCGGGCTTGATGACCGTGCCCGGGTAGAGCCGCTTCAGCCGCAGCTCCTGGGACTCCCTCAACTCCACGGGCGCGAAGCGGATGTTGTTGCCCTGCAGCACGATCTCGCCGACGCCGCACGCGCGCGCGAGCATGCGCAGGCCCGCCACCAGCAGCAGGTTCTCCACCGGCTCCGGCAACTTGCCGTAGCGGTCGACCAGTTCCTCGCGTACCGACTTGATGTCGTCCTCCGTGTTGACGGAGGCGATGGCGCGGTACGCCTGGAGCCGCAGGCGCTCACCCGGCGCGTAGTCGTGCGGGACGTGCGCGTCGACCGGGAGCTCGATCTTGACCTCGAGCGGCGGCTCCTCCTCCACGCCGCCCTCCAGCGACGCCCGGTAGTCCGCAACGGCCTCGCCCACCATCCGTACGTACAGGTCGAAGCCGACACCCGCGATGTGGCCCGACTGCTCGCCGCCCAGCAGGTTGCCGGCGCCGCGGATCTCCAGGTCCTTCATCGCCACGTACATGCCCGCGCCCATCTCCGTGTGCTGGGCGATGGTCGCGAGCCGCTCGTGGGCGGTCTCGGTCAGGGGCTTCTCCGGCGGGTACAGGAAGTAGGCGTAACCGCGCTCGCGGCCGCGGCCGACACGGCCGCGCAGCTGGTGCAGCTGCGAGAGGCCGAAGTTGTCGCCGCGCTCCACGATCAGCGTGTTGGCGTTGGAGATGTCGATGCCCGACTCGACGATCGTCGTGGAGACGAGGACGTCGTACTTCTTCTCCCAGAAGTCCACGACGACCTGCTCCAAGGTCGTTTCGGACATCTGGCCGTGGGCCGTGGCGATACGGGCCTCGGGCACGATGTCGCGCAGCCGCGCTGCCGCCCGGTCGATCGACTCGACACGGTTGTGGATGTAGAAGACCTGGCCCTCGCGGAGCAGTTCACGGCGGATCGCGGCGCCGATCTGCTTCTCCTCGTACGGCCCGACGAAGGTCAGCACCGGGTGCCGCTCCTCCGGCGGGGTCGTGATCGTCGACATCTCGCGGATGCCGGTCACGGCCATCTCGAGCGTACGGGGAATGGGGGTGGCCGACATGGTCAGGACGTCGACGTTGGCGCGGAGCTTCTTCAGCTGCTCCTTGTGCTCGACGCCGAAGCGCTGCTCCTCGTCGACGATGACCAGGCCGAGGTCCTTGAACTTGGTTTCGGAGGAGAACAGGCGGTGCGTGCCGATGACGATGTCGACCGAGCCGTCGCGCAGGCCCTCCAGGGTGGCCTTCGCCTCCGTGTCCGTCTGGAAGCGGCTCAAGGCGCGGACGTTCACGGGGAACTGTCCGTACCGCTCCGAGAACGTCCCGAAGTGCTGCTGCACCAGCAGAGTCGTGGGGACCAGGACCGCGACCTGCTTACCGTCCTGGACGGCCTTGAAGGCCGCGCGGACCGCGATCTCCGTCTTGCCGTAGCCGACGTCGCCGCAGATCAGGCGGTCCATCGGGACCGTCTTCTCCATGTCCTCCTTGACCTCGGCGATCGTGGTCAGCTGGTCGGGCGTCTCCGCGTACGGGAAGGCGTCCTCGAGCTCGCGCTGCCAGGGCGTGTCCGGGCCGAAGGCGTGGCCGGGGGCCGCCATGCGGGCGCTGTACAGCTTGATGAGGTCCGCGGCGATCTCCTTGACCGCCTTCTTGGCGCGGGCCTTGGTCTTGGTCCAGTCGGCGCCGCCGAGCCGGTGCAGCGTGGGCGCCTCGCCGCCGACGTACTTGGTGATCTGCTCCAGCTGGTCGGTGGGGATGTAGAGCCGGTCGCCGGGCTGGCCGCGCTTGGCGGGCGCGTACTCGACGACCAGGTACTCGCGGGTCGCGCCCTGCACCGTGCGCTGCACCATCTCGATGTAGCGGCCGACGCCGTGCTGCTCGTGGACGATGTAGTCGCCCGCCTCCAGCGTCAGCGGGTCGATGGTCTTGCGGCGGCGGGCGGGCATGCGCGCGCCGTCCTTGCCGGCCGCCTTCTGCCCGGACAGGTCGGTCTCGGTGAGGACAGCGACCTTCAGGACGGGGTCGACGAAGCCGTAGTCGATCGAACCGCACGCGACGTGTACGACGGACGGGGTGAGCTCGCCCAGGTCCTGGTCGAGGCGGGCCGCGATGCCCTCGCCGCCGAGCACCTCGACGGTGCGGGCCGCGGTGCCGTGCCCCTCGGTGACGTAGACGGTGCGCCAGCCGTCGGAGATCCAGCCCTTGGTGTCGGCCAGCGCCCTGGCGGTGTCGCCGCGGTACGACTCGGGGGCGTGCATGCCCAGCTTCAGCGTGTCCCCCGCCGCGTCAGCGGCTGAGGTCAGCGTGAGCTCCTCGTCGGCCGCGAACGGGGACACCGACCACCACATCATGTCCAGCTCACGGGCCCGGTCGCGGACGTCCGCGATGGACCACAGGGACGCGGCGCCGACGTCGATGGGCGCCTCGCCCCCGCCGGCGGTGGCCGCCCAGGAGGCCTGTAGGAACTCCTGCGACGTCGCCACCAGGTCCGCGGCCCGGGTGCGCACCCGCTCCGGGTCGCAGACGACGGCCATGCTGCCCTTGGGCAGTACGTCGAGCAGCAGCTCCATGTCGTCGACGAGGACCGGCGCGAGGGACTCCATGCCCTCGACCGCGATGCCCTCGGCGATCTTGCCGAGCAGTTCGCCGAGCTCCGGGTGGCGCTCGGCGAGCGCGGCCGCCCGCTGCCGCACGTCGTCGGTGAGCAGCAGCTCACGGCAGGGCGGCGCCCACAGGCCGTGCTGGGCGACTTCGAGGGAGCGCTGGTCGGCGACCTTGAAGTAGCGGATCTCCTCGACGTCGTCGCCCCAGAACTCGATGCGGAGGGGGTGCTCCTCGGTCGGCGGGAACACGTCGAGGATGCCGCCGCGGACCGCGAACTCGCCGCGCTTCTCGACGAGTTCCACGCGCGCGTACGCGGCGGCGGCCAGCGCGTCGACCGTCTCGTCCAGGTCGGCCTGCTGTCCGGTGCGCAAACTGACCGGTTCCAGGTCGCCGAGGCCCTTGACCTGCGGCTGGAGCACGGAGCGTACGGGCGAGACGACCACGGAGACAGGGCCGGTCTCCGGGTCGTCGTCGCTCGGGTGCGCGAGACGGCGCAGGACCGCGAGGCGGCGGCCCACGGTGTCCGACCTCGGCGAGAGCCGTTCGTGCGGGAGCGTCTCCCACGACGGGTACTCGACGATCCCGTCCGGCGGGAGCAGCGAGCGCAGGGCCGCCGCGAGGTCCTCGGCCTCCCGGCCGGTCGCCGTCACGGCCAGGATGGGGCGGTTCGACTCGCGCGCGAGCGCCGCCACCGCGAAGGGGCGGGCCGCGGGCGGTCCGACCAGGTCGACGTGCATGCGGTTGCCGTCGGTCGCGGCCCTCACCGCTTCGGCGAGTGCGGGGTCCTTGACTACGGCGTCGAGCAGACCGTGCAGGCTCATGAAGGGCATCCGTCCGGAGTGAGGGGGCAACGCGAACCGCCCGACACGTCGCACGGGCCGGGGGCCTCCAGAGTACGTCGCCAGGGACACCGGCACCCTTTCGAGCGATCGAACCGATGCGGTGCGCTCCGTAGAGTGCCGCGCATGAGCGAGTCGTTTTCCATCGCCGAGGCCCGCGACTGCCTGGGAGACCTGATCCGCCGTGCCGCACAGCCCGGCGAGCGGATCGCCATCACGGATCAGGGTCGGACCATGGCCGTGCTGATCAGCCCGCAGGAACTGGAAGACCTTGAGGACGAGCTGGCGCTGGCGCGATACCGGGTTGCGCAGGCCTCCGGAACGGTCCGCGGGATCTCCCACGAAGAGGTTCGTGCGCGCTTGGGCCTGCCACCGGTTCCCCCGGGCCCCGAGGTAGGCCCGGCCTCGTAGGGACGGCGTCCCGCGAGCGCTTGGGGCGGCGCCCGGGGTACACCCGCGCTGAGCCCCTACGTCACGGCCCTGGCGCCAGGGTCGTGCTACCCGTTCCTCCCCCCAGTGCCTCAAGGGCCTGGGGGACCCCCAGAGGAAGGGCCTGGGGACTCCCAGAGTCCGAACGCCAGAGCCCGGCACCGGGGAGGCTGTTGCTCCCCGGTGCCGGGCTCTTCCCCGTTCCCCGCCCGGAGTGGCTATTCCGTAGCGATCGCGTTCAGCACGTTCATCCGCCCCGCCCGGAACGCCGGCACCAGTGCCGCGAACAGCCCCACGAAGGCCGAGGCCACGAAGACCGCGGTGATCGTCGGCCACGGGATCTCGAGGACCTTCAGGCCCTCGAGGGCCAGCAGCTTCTGGGCCGTGGCGCCCCAGCCCATGCCAAGGCCGAGGCCGAGCAGCGCTCCGAAGAGGGCGATGACGACCGACTCCAGGCGGATCATGCGGCGCAGCTGGCGACGGGAGAGACCGATCGCCCTCATGAGGCCGATCTCGCGGGTCCGCTCCACCACCGAGAGGGCCAGGGTGTTCACCACACCCAGGATCGCGACGACGACCGCCAGGGCCAGGAGGCCGTAGATCATGTTGAGCAGCTGGCCGATCTGGTCCTTCAGCGCCTCCTTGTAGTCGGTCTGGTCGCGGACCGTGTACTGCGGGTAGTCGTCCAGGGCCGCCTTCAGCGACTTGTACGCGGCCGCCTCCTGGCCGTCCTTCGCCGAGGCGAAGAGCAGGACGTCGAGGGGCATCTTGTCGGCGGGCACATACCTGGCCACCGTCGCGATCGACGCGTACATCGCGCCCTTGTCGATGACGGCCTCGTCGCTGGTGATCGCGCGGACCGTCAGCTCGGCCGTCGATCCGTCCCGGAAGTCGACCTCGATCGTCGAGCCGAGCTCGATGCCGTGCTTCTTCGCGAAGCCCTCGAAGACGGACATCGAGTCGGGCCGGTAGGCGTCCGAGAGATCGCCGGCCACCGTCTCGGTGCGCAGGTCCTGCGCGTACGACGGGTCCGCGGCGTTGATCGTCTCGCCCTTGGACGTCTTGCCGTCCGGCGTGGTCAGCGTGGCGTCGAGCACCTTGTACTCGGTGAACCGCTCCACGCCCTCGGCGGACTTCGCTGCCTCCACCGCCTGCGGAGTGATCGGCTGCCCGCGATCGGACTGGACGATGAAGTCCGTACCCACGGTCTTGTCGAGCTGGTCCGTCGCGGAGGCCACCATCGAGGAGCCCACCACCGACAGGCATGCGACCAGCGCGAGGCCGATCATCAGGGCCGCGCCCGTGGCACCCGTGCGGCGCGGGTTGCGCAGCGCGTTGCGCTCGGCCATCCGTCCGACCGGGCCGAAAAGCCGCAGCAGCACGGCGCTGATGACCCGGACCACGCCGCCCGCGAGCAGCGGGCCGATGACGACGAAGCCGATCAGGGTGAGGACCACGCCCACGCCGAGCCACAGCGAGCCCTCGCTCGCCTTGTCGGCGGCGGCCGCCAGGTACAGGCCGTAGCCGCCGGCGCCGGTGAGGACCAGGCCGACGAGGGCCCGTACCCGTCCGGCCCTCGCGTCGGCCGGGGCTCCGGCGTCGCGCAGCGCGGCCATGGGCGAGACCTTGCCCGCGCGCCGGGCGGGCAGATACGCGGCGAGCACGGTGACCACGACGCCGAGCACCAGACCGACCACCGGCGTCGTCCAGGCGACGGTCAGGTCGTCGGTCGACAGGTGCATGCCCATCATGCCCATGAGCTCCATCAGCCCGATGGCCAGGCCCACGCCCGCGCCGACGCCGAGGACCGACCCGAAGAATCCGAGCAGCAGCGCCTCGACCAGGACCGAGCCGTTGACCTGCCTGCGGCTCGACCCGATGGCGCGCATCAGACCGATCTCGCGGGTCCGCTGGGCGACCAGCATCGAGAACGTGTTGATGATGAGGAAGATGCCGACCAGGAAGGCGATTCCGGCGAAGCCGAGCATCGCGTACTTCATCACGCCCATGAACTCCTGGACATCCTGGGCGTTGGCGTCCGCGACCTCCTTGGCCGTCTGCACCTGGTAGGCGCCGCCGAGTCCCGCGGCGACGTCCTTCTTCAGCTGCGCGTCACTGACCCCGGACGCGGCGGTGACGTTGATGTTGGTGTAGACGCCGCTCTCGCCCACCAGGGTCCGCTGGGCGGTCTTCGTGTCGAGGTAGAAGATCGCGGCACCGGGGTTGGTGACGGTGAACTCCGCGATGCCGGAGATCTTCGCCTTGTGGGTGCCGACCGCGGTGATGACGCCGATCTCGTCGCCGAGCCCCAGGTGGTGCTTGTCGGCGGTGTCCGCGTCGACCATGATCTGGCCGGAGCCGTGCGGCGCCTCACCTGAGGAGATCTTCATGGTGCGGGCCTCGTTGGCGTTCCAGTTGCCGACGATGGTCGGGGCGCCGCTCGTGGGCGAGAGGCTGTCCTTGTCGGCGTCGACGACGGTCACCGAGGTCGAGAAGACGGTGCCCTCGGCGGACTTGACCCCGTCGACGCCGCGCACCTCGTCGAGGACGGAGGCGGGCATGACCGGCGGCTTGCCGTTGCCGGCCTGGGTCTCGCCGGTGTCGGACGCGCCCTTGGCGCTGACCGTGACATCCGATGCGGTGGTCGCGAAGAGCTTGTCGAACGTCGTGTTCATGGTGTCCGTGAACACGAGCGTGCCGCACACGAACGCCACCGACAGCAGCACGGCGACGGCGGACAGCGCCATGCGTCCCTTGTGCGCGAAGAAGTTGCGCATGGAGGTCTTCATGACGGTCATGACGTACGCCCCCGGGCGTCGAAGTCCTTCATGCGGTCGAGGACGGCGTCGGCGGTCGGGCGGAGCATCTCGTCGACGATCCGGCCGTCCGCGAGATACAGCACGCGGTCCGCGTAGGAGGCGGCGACCGGGTCGTGCGTGACCATCACGATCGTCTGGCCGAGCTCGTCGACGGAGCGGCGCAGGAAGCCCAGGATCTCGGCGCCGGCCCGGGAGTCGAGGTTTCCGGTCGGTTCGTCACCGAAGATGATCTCGGGCCGGGAGGCGAGCGCACGGGCGACGGCGACGCGCTGCTGCTGGCCGCCGGAGAGCTGGGAGGGCCGGTGCTTGAGCCGTCCGGCGAGACCGACGGTCTCCACGACCCGCTCCAGCCACTGCCTGTCCGGCTTGCGGCCTGCGATGTCCATCGGCAGCGTGATGTTCTCGATGGCGTTGAGTGTCGGCAGCAGGTTGAACGCCTGGAAGATGAAGCCGATCCGGTCCCGGCGCAGCCGGGTGAGCTTCTTGTCCTTGAGGCCGGTGATCTCGGTGTCGTCCAGGTAGATCTGACCGGACGTCACGGTGTCCAGCCCGGCCAGGCAGTGCATCAGCGTCGACTTGCCGGACCCGGACGGGCCCATGATCGCGGTGAACTGGCCCCGGGCGATGTCCACGTCGACCTGGTCGAGCGCGACGACGCGGGTCTCGCCCGAGCCGTAGGCCTTGACGACCTGCCGCGCCCGCGCGGCTACGGCCGTAGTCCCGCCCGTGCCCCCGTGCTTGGGAATGGTCACAGCCGTTGTCACGGTAAGTCTCCTATGTCGGTCGGCAGATGGTGCAGGGATGTGCCAGGGATGTCGTCAGTGCCAGGTCGCTGGCGCCGGCGGGCGGTCGAGCCGCACATGCGGCTGCGGTGCCGGCCGGCGGTGGACCGCCGTGCGGTACGCGCTTCAGTCTGGTCTGGTCAGGCGGTCCGGCGCGCTGGTGCCCAGCGCAGTCTTGTGCGGGGGAAAACCCCACCTCCGAACGTGCGGTGCGTACGACCGGCGGCTGACCGCCGTGCCCCCGACCGCGTAAAGAAAGGCTAAGGAGCGGCCGGCCCCCTTCTCGTCCTCCGGCGGTACGAACCCTCCCCTGCCCCAAGTACGGAGATCCCCCTAGGGGTTCTCCACCCGTCGGTGGACCCGGCGTCGGGGTCGTGTCCGCCTTCGGTCCCAGAGGCTGCACCCTGCCGCTACGAGAGGGTCAAGCCGAGTACTTGCGAGCGGGTCGAGTCGAGTCCGTTACGAGCGGGTCGAGTCGGGGCGTTCGACCGTCGGCTCCTGCCTCGCGCCGCCCCGTGTCCGGTACAAATCGGCATACCGACCACTCAGTTTGCCGAAACTCTCGCGCGCACGGATACCAGCGAGTAGCGTCTCGCCCACCCTCCACCCAGCTCCCTGCGGTCCCCAACAGGACCCTCAGCCGCGCAAGGAGAACCGGGATGTCAGATATGCCGCACCATTCATCACCTGGCTGGCCCATGCCGTCCGCCGCATGGCCCCCGCAGCACCCTGCCTCACCGTCACCACCGTCGTACCCGACCTACCCCTGGCAACCACAGCAGCCGCAGCACCCCGGGACGCCCGCGGCGCGGCGGCTCCCCCGCCATCCCGCTCTCGGAAACCACAGCGATCTGCGGTTCCTGCGGGGTGCGTACCGCTGGCAGCGCCGCGTCGCGACACTCGCCGCGCTCGGCTACTTCGTCCTCTTCCTCATCCTGTCCGCCTTCGCGCCCTCGCTGATGACGGGCACGGTCTCCGGGGGTCTCTCTACCGGTCTCCTGCTGGGGCTGTGCCAACTGCCGGTGACCTGCCTCGCGCTCGCGCTCTACGAGTACACGGCGCGCCGCCGCGTCGACCCGCTGGCGGACCGGCTGCGCAGGCAGGCACAGCTGGACGCGGCGAGGGAGGCCGCCGGATGAACGCCGCGCCAGATGCCGACGGCGCCATGGGAGTCATGGGCGTCATGCCTGACGCTGCCGGGCCCCTGACCGGATTCAGCGACTCCGCGCAGGCCATGTCCCTGGTGGCCTTCACCGCGCTGGCCACCGTCACGCTCCTGCTGTGCGTGATGACCGGACCCGACCGGGACGACCTCGACGAGTTCTACACCGGGTACGGATCGCTGTCCCCGATGCGCAACGGCCTCGCCATCGGCGGCGACTACATCTCCGCCGCCACCGTCCTCGGCACCGGCGGCATCATCGCCCTCACCGGGTACGACGGGGTCGTCCTCGCTCTGAGCACGGCGCTGTCGCTGGTGCTGCTCATGTTCCTGCTGGCCGAACCGCTGCGCAGTGCGGGCCGGTTCACCATGGGCGACGCGTTCGCCCGCCGGATGCCGGGGCGTGCGGTGCGCATCGCCGCGTGCGCCGCGACGATCGCGGCACTGATGCCGATGATGCTCGTGCAGCTCGCGGGCGCGGGCGATCTGCTCGCGTTCATCCTCGGATTCGGCGGCGACGGACTGAAGACGGGATGCGTCGTCGCACTCGGCGCACTCATGATCAGCTATGCCGCGATCGGCGGGATGAAGGGCACCGCCCTGATCCAGATCCTGAAGATGGTGATGCTGCTCGGCTCGGGCGCGGTCGTGTCCGTGATCGTCCTGCACCGGTTCGACTGGGAGCCGGGGGCGCTGCTGTCCGCGGCCGCACAGGGCAGCGGCGCCGGTCCGGCGTTCCTGCACTCCGGACTGCAGTTCGCCGGAGCGGCGCACCCCCGGCTGGACATGATCACTTCGGAGCTGACGGTGGTACTCGGCAGCGCGTGCCTGCCGCACGTCACCATGCGCATGTACACCGCCCGCAGCGCACGCGAGGTGCGCCGCTCGATGTCCTGGGCGGTGTCGACCGTGGCGCTGTTCGTGCTGATCATCTCGGTGGTCGGGTTCGGCGCGGCGGCCCTCATCGGGCGGGCCGGGATCACGGCGGCCGATCCGCAGGGCAACACGGCCTATCTGCTGGGCTCGCAGGCGGCGTTCGGTGCCGACGCCTCATGGGCGGAGACGATGCTGTTCACGACGGTGACGACGGCGATATTCCTCACGCTGCTCGCATCGGTCGCGGGGATGATCCTGGCCTGCGCCAACTCCCTTGCGCACGACGTCTTCGCACACCGCAGGAAGCAGATCTCCAAACGCACGGAGATGACCCTGGCCCGCGGCTCGGCCCTGTCCGTCGGCCTGGTCGCGATCGTCCTCGCCACGCTGGTGCAGCACCGCAACCTGCAGCCGCTGGTCACGCTCTCGTTCTGCGTAGGTGCCTCCGCACTGGCGCCCGCCCTGGTCTACGGCCTGTTCTGGCGCCGCTTCACCCGCGCAGGACTGATGTGCACCCTGATCGGCGGCACGCTCAGCGTGTTCGTCCTGATGACCGGCACCAACCTGGTCTCCGGCTCCCCCACATCGGCCTTCCCCGACCACGACTTCAACTGGTTCCCCTTCACCACGACGGGCCTGGTCTCCATCCCCCTGGGCTTCGCCCTCGGCTGGCTGGGCACCGTACTGTCGGCCCGCCGGACGGCCGACGAACAGCGCAGGCAGTACGAGGCGGTGGAGGCGTGGATTCTGGCGGGGGCGAACAAATCGAGCCCGTCCGGGGGCACCTCCCAGCCCTAGGGCGCCCCCTCCGCCCGGGCCGCCCGCCCCGTCAACGCCGCAAGGCTGTTCCGCACATGATCCATATGCGCCCGCACCTCATCCCACTGCTCCCCGTGCAGCCGCAACACCCGCTCCGTCTCCCGCCCGATCGCATCCTCCCGAGCCCGGGCCCCCGCAAGAAGCTCCGCGGCCCGCGTCTGCGCCTCCTCCTGGATACGCCAGGCCGCCTCCTCCGCCTCCGCAAAGGCCCGCTCGGCCTTGGACAGACGTTCGTCGGCGGCGGCCGACAGCTCGTCGTGGTGCGCGTCCGCCGCCGCCTCCCGCCCGACGATGTCGCGCTCGGCGGCGTCCCACCGCTCGGCGTGCTCCTTCTCCAGATCGGCGAGCATTCCGGCGGTCCGCTCCCGCATCTCACGCAGTGCGGCCAGCGCCTCGCCCCGCCGCTCCTTCACATCGCGCCGGGCCGCGATCCGGATCTCGTCGGCGGCCGCGCGGTCGGCGAGCAGCCGGTGCCGGGCGCGCTCGTCGGCCTCGGCGCGCACGGCATCCGCGTAGGCGTGCGCTGCCTCGTCGAGCTCGCGCATCGCCTCCTCGGCGGCCGCGGTGACCCGTTCGGCATCGTCACGTGCGGCGGCGAGCACCGCGGCTGCCTCCTCCTGGCCCAGCGCGAGGATCCGCTGCGCACGCTCGCCGAGCGTCTCGTACGTCTGGGGAGCGAGCCCCGTGACGGCCTCGCGCAGCCGCTCCGCCTCGGCCTCCATGTCCTTGGCCAGGACGGTCAGCCGCGCGGCGCGCTCCCACGCCCCGTCGCGCTCTTTGGACAGGCGGGTGACGTACGCGTCGACCTGCGCGGGCCGGTAGGCGCGGCCCCGCACGGCGACGAAGCCGTGCGGCGACACCGATGCGCTGCTCATCCTCGAATCCCCTCTAGGCTCTCCGGACCCGGCGATCCGGCAGTCCCGAACCCGGCATGACGTACACCACTCCGTACAACCCGCCAAACAACTCGTCGTGGCGCACATCTTGATGGATTAAGAGGAAGCACTCATAACGCGACACTCCGCCCGGCCATGTGGTCAAGGGTGAGGCACAAAGCAGTAGAAACCGGCAAACGCGCGCAGGTGTCGCCGGAACCGGCGGCCGGTCAGCCCCGCCCACACGAACGAGGCGCCCGACCCGTCTCACGGGTCGAGCGCCTCGTTCATATGGTGTTCGTACGGCCGGTGTTCGTACGGCAGGGTCTGCACCCAGCTGTACCGAACGACGTCGTATGCGGAGCGCGCCGTGCTAGAGCAGCCCGTCCCACATCTGCTCGAGCAGCACCGACCACCAGCTCTCCGGCGACGCGAGCGCCGCCGGGTCGAGCGAGGCCAGCTGCGCCTGGAAGTCGACGGTCCAGCGGCCCGCCTGCTCCTGGTTGAGCCCGAACCGCAGCCGCCACATCCGGCCCAGCAGTGCGAGGCACCTCACGAACTCCGGCAGCCCGGTGTTCACGAACTGCGGCGGTACGGGGGCGCCGCCCGGGCCCGCCTCCACCGGCACCGCGACGATGTTCGCCGTGCCGTACTGGACGCAGAGGGCACGGCCGAAGTCGCTGCCCATCACCAGATACGAGCCCGCGTCCGACGCGGGCTGCACCCCGCGCTCCTGTGCCAGCTCGGCGAGAGTCGGCACCGGCCGGCCCGGCTGGGCCTGCGCCCAGAAGAACGGGCCCATGTCGACGGGCAGTCCGGCCACCACCAGGGTGTGCGCCACGATCTCCGGCACGCCCTGGCGGGACACCGCCCGCTGGTCGAACCGGAAGACGCCAGGACCGAACGCGGCCGCCAGCTCCTGCGCGACACCCTCCGGCGGGATCGGCGGCGCCGGCTGCACCTGCGGCAACGGAGCCCGCACCGGCGCCGGACGCGCCGGACCGTCGGCGACCTGGTGCAACTCTCCCTGGTGCGCGAGCAGTTGCTGCATGCCCTGCCGGCGCGAGGCGTGGTCCTTGCCGTACGGCGCGATCGACGTGATGCGCGCCTGAGGCCAGGTCTCGCGGATCATGCGCGCGCAGTACGCGCCGGGCAGCTCGCACGACTCCAGCTCGGTGTGCAGCTCCAGGACCTGGTCCGGCGGGACGTTCATGGAGCGCAACTCGTGGAAGATCTGCCACTCCGGGTGCGGCGTTCCCGGCGCCGAGCGGCGGATGAGCTGCTGCTCGGAGCCGTCCTGCGCGCGGTAGCGCAGCACGGCCTGGTAGCCGGGGCCGACGGTCGGCTGGCCGGAAGGCTGCTGCGGATAGCCGTACGCGGGCTGCTGCCCGGGCACGGGCTGACCCGGCACGGGCTGACCGGGCATGGGCAGGCCCGGGTTCGGCTGCCCCTGGACGGGCCCGGGCATACCGGGCGGCGGCATGCCCGGGACGCCCGGAGCCCCCGGAGCGCCGGGCGGACCCGGCGGCGGTGGCGTGCCGGGACCGCCCACCGGGGGTCCGGCGAGCACGGTCGCCGCGTGGTGGACACCGCCCGGAGGCGTGCCGGGGGCACCCGGAGCGCCCGGTGCTCCCGGCGCCTGCGGCGGCGGCACGGGCGCACCGGGCCCGCCGAGGCTCGGACCGGACAGCACCGTGGCCGCATGGTGGACGCCACCCGGCGGCATACCCGGGGCGCCCGGGGCGCCCGGAGGCGGCGGCACACCAGGGGCAGCCGGCGCACCCGGCAGCGGCGGCGTGCCGGGAGCGCCCGTACCGCCCACGCCGGGGTCGGACAGCATCGTGGCCGCGTGATGCACACCACCAGGCGGCGTGCCCGGCGCACCCGGGGCACCCGGAGGCTGCGGCGCACCCGGCAGCGGCGGCGTGCCGGGACCGCCCGGTGCCTGCGGCCCCTCGGGGCCCAGGGTGACGAGTTGTGTCGGCACATAGCCGCCCGCCGGGGTGCCGGGAGCAGCGGGACCGCCGACCGGAGGCGTACCGCCCGGACGCGCGCCCGGCGCACCCGGGGCACCCGGGGCACCCGGAGGCGGCGGCGTCGACGGCCGGCCGCCCCGCGCACCCAGCGGCGGTGCCTCGGCCTTGCCGGTCGCGGCATCGGCGATGTCACCGGCACCGGGTGGAACCGGAGCGCCCGGGGCTCCGGGAGGCGCCGGGACACCAGGAGACCCTGCGGCGCCGGCAGGCGCCGGGGCACCGGGAGCCCCCGGGACGCCCGGAGCAGCCGGAGGCTGAGGCGCACCGGGGCCAGCAGCCCCCGAGGCGCCCGGAGACAGCGGCGGCTGCGCCGCGGCGGGCTGCGGATAGCCGTACGACGCAGGCGCACCAGGCGTACCTGGCGCAGGGGCACCCGGCGCAGGCGTGCCGGGCGGATTGCCCGGACCCTGCGGATAGCCGTACGACGCAGACGCACCCGACGTACCCGAGGCAGGCGTGCCCGGCGGAGTGCCCGGACCCTGCGGATAGCCGTACGCGGGCGCGCCCGAACCGTCCAGCGCAGGCACCACCGCGGTACGCGGCAGCTGGCTGCCGCCCGACATCAACGCGGTCTTCGCATCCGGTGCCACACCGGGCGGCGGCGTCCCGTCATCGTCCGAACCGACGAGCGGCGGGGCGAAGACGGTGGCGGGAGGCGGCACGGAACCGTCGTCCCCCGCGTCCGCGTTGGTGTCGGTCCCCGCCCACGGCGTCGCACCGGCCGGAACGCCGGGCGTCGGCGTCGTCACGGCCGGCCCCTCGCCGTCGGAAGCCCCCACGGACGCCCTCGCGGACGCCCACGGCGCGCCGCCACCCGCCGAACCGGCCCCGGAACCCGCCGAACCAGCCGGACCCACCGACGATCCCGACGCGGCGGGATCGGCAGGTCCGGCAGCGCCGACAGCTGCATCCGACGCATCGTGCCCCGCAGGCGCGGAGTGCGCCGCAGACCCAGAGTGCACCGAGGACGCCGAAGGCACGTGCGACGCCGAAGGCACCTGCGGCCCCGAACCGCCGCCCGCCGGGGCCCCATCGGCCCACCCCGACGTGCCGACAGAATCACCGGGCGAACGCGGCCCGCCCACAACACCGGCAGGGACCCCGGCACCCGCAGACGAATCCGAGCCGCCTGACCCCCAGGAACCGGGCCTCCCGGATCCCGAGCCCCCGGAACCGGACTCCCCGAATCCCGAGCTCCCAGCACCGGACTCCCCGGAACCCGAGCCCCCGGAACCAGACCGTTCCGAGCCCCCGGAACCAGACCGTTCCGATCCCCCGGCACCCCTCCGATCCTGAACCCCCAACCTGTCCGCCGCCTCCTGCAACCACTCCGGCGGAGTCAGCAGGAACGACGTCTGGTTGAGGTCCACCCGATCCGGCACCGGAGGCGCGGGCGCCGCGGACGCCTCCGACGTGCCGTACTCCTCCTCGTACCGGCGGATGACCTCGCCCACCGGCAGGCCCGGCCACAGCGTCGCCTCGCCGCTGTCCCGCGCGATGACGAGCCGCTGCCGGCCGCCGTCCGACCGCTGACCTCCCCCAGTGCTCAACGCCTGGGAGGTGCCCACCTCGCGGTCCTCCGCCCACACCACGAAACCGAGGTCGAACTCCCGCACCCGCACCTCGCGATGCTGGTACGCGGGCATGTCGCCGTTGATCCACTCTTCCGCGCGCTCCTGCGCCTGCGCAAAGGTCACCATCGACAAGCTCACTCCCCCGCCGAGGACACCGGGACGGCACGCGCGAAGCCGCCGTCCACCATCAGGTTGGCCACGGTCTCCAGCTCCGGCGGATTGCCCGCGAGCCGCGCCAGAAACGCGTCGAAGTCGTCACCGCAGGGCAGCAGCAGCCGCTGCACCCGCTCCGCCACCTGCCAGCCGTCCTGGTCCCGGGCGTCGTCGTACGCGCAGAACCACACCGAACCGATCCGGTCGCCCTTCACCTTCACGGCCAGCAGACCGCCCTGGACGAACGCAACTCCCAGATAGTCCTTGGTCAGATGGTCACGCAGGCACTTGTTCACGTACACAAGGTCGTTGACCGCCGCCTCGTCCCGCACCGTGAAGAACGGCTGGTCGACGAGGAGACCCAACTCGGCGTCCAGCGCGGCACCCACCGGCGCGCAGCCGCCCGCCGCCTTCAGGAACGACCGGTACGCCCCCGGCAGGCGGTAGCCCAAGTCCTCTTCCACACCGAGTATCTGCTGCTCCGTCACCGCCACCGACGACTTCGGCAGCCCGAAGTGCACAGGACGCGTCTCCTGCAACGGGCGCGTGCCCCGCTTGTTCTGGTCGACCGCAGCCGTGGCGAGACCGGCGTGATGCCGCAAAAGCGCCTTCACCTCGACCGGCACCAGCTCAAGTCGCCGGGTACCCGGCACGTGATGCCACGTCCAGCCATGCGGGGTCGCCACCGGCGCAATCGTGTCCCACAGCTCATGGCCGTCGTGTGCCATCGCCGCGTTCGCCGACACGTAGTCCGTCAACCGCAGTTCGTCGACACCGAACCCTTCCGGGGGGTCGGCGATTTCGGCCGCCGCACGCGCATAGGGCGAGAAATCCGGAAAACCGCTCTCGTCCACCCGCACACCCCTAGGATGGCGGGCAGCCCGAACCGGGTCCGGGAAGTGCACGACCTGCCCGGCGTAAGCCGCGTTCGGCGGCGCGGCTTGCTGCCCGAGCCGACCTGTCGTCATGACCGTTGCCCCCTGCGGCACTGAAAGTTGGATCGCGGATGTCGACAGCCTATGCGGTAGAACGACACCGGTCACCGGCCCTCCGGTTCCGTGACCAGCGGTCACCCGCTCGTAAGCGTGACGCGAACCACCAGCGTGTCGCACAGCCCCCAGCTTCCGTACCGCGCACCGCATTTGGCAGGCTGTCCCCGCACTCGGCGGCAACCCGTACTGGCGGCAGCCGCCGCGGGCAAGAGGGGAGCACCACATGCACACAGCACAGACAGACACCGCATCCGGAGACCCCCGGATCGGCTGGAGCAGCGCCGAAGCGCCGCACGCTCCCGCTCTCAACCACCGCCGCGACGGCATACTCCCCACCGTCGCCGCCGCACTCTCCGTCCGCGGCACCACGCTCACCGGCACCGCAGTCCGCGGCGACCAGCCGCCCGCGCTCCACCCGCTCGTACAGGACTTCCTCGACGCGCTGACAAGCGGTCAGAGGGAACGCTTCACCGGACGCTGCGCCGAAGCCATCCTCATCTCCCGGCACCTGGGCGCCGCAGACAACGAACGCTCCAAACGCGCCAGACGCAGACCCATGACCAACGGCGAAGCCCGCAAAGCCCTCAAGAACGCCAAACTCACCACCCGGCGCATCCGCGAGGACGGCGACCCCCTCCACGGCAGCTTCGCCCGGCCCTGCCGCTCCTGCACCGCGCTCGCCGCCCACTTCGGCGTACGCATCGTCGACCCCACCGAGCCCGGCGACTGACAACGCCCCGGGCACACCCAGATCCACCAGGCAGGACCACCGAACGAGGGCCGATGCACGCCGACCGCACCTCCACCACACGCTTCCCCGTCCCCGTCGACGCCGCCCTGCGCGCAGCCGGCTGGCAACCGGGGCGCTGGGACATCAAGCAGGCCGAGTACTGGGCCGACACGCTGCGCGGACACGTCTCACCCGCGGGACACGAGCACAGCGTCTTCCCCGCCGCCGTCGAGGCATGGGCGGAATTCGGCGGACTGCGCATCACGCCCTCAGGACCCGGACGGCAGATCGCCCCCGCCGCACTCCACCTCGAACCCCTGCATGGGCTGCACATGGCCCGCACCCTCGGCGACCTCGGACGGGCCCTCGGCAGCGACGTCTGCCCGCTCGGCGAAGAGAGCGAAACCCAGGCGCTCCTCGCCATCGACGCCGAAGGACGCGTCTACAGCCTTGACCACAGCGGGGACTGGTACCTCGGCGACACCGTCGACCAAGCGCTCTCGGCCCTGCTCACGGGCGCACAGCCGGCCCGACTCACGGCCGGCTGACACCCCCGCCACGCCGCTCGCCCCGGATCACAGCCAGGTGACACCTACGCGAGCCGACCGGGGCTCACAGCCGGATCACCCGCGCCACCCGGCCATCCCACGGGCACGCCGGGCAATCATCGGGGACTCCGGCACAAGCAGACCCGAATCAGCCCCCCGCCGGAATCACCGCCGACACCCGGAAACCCCCCGCGTCCGTCGGCCCGGACACGAACACACCGCCCAACGCCGCCACCCGCTCCTTCATGCCCACCAGACCGTTGCCCCCGCTCGGCAACCGGGCGTCCGACGCGGAATCCAGCGCCGGCGGCGGCTCGTTCTCCACCTGCATCGCGATCTCCGCGGCCCGGTGGGCCAACCGCACCCGCGCCTTCGCCCCCGCCGCATGCTTGTGCACGTTCGTCAGCGCCTCCTGCACCACCCGGTACGCGGTCTGCTCCACCTCCCGGGCATACACACGGGACTCCCCCTCCACCAAGAGCTCCACCACCATCCCCGCCTCACGGGACTGACCCACCAGCGCATCCAACTCGGCAAGGCACGGACCCTCGGCCCCGTCATCCGCAACCACCCGCGACGCAGCAGCAGCCGCGGCCGCACCGACCCCAGCCAGCGGAACCGGCTCGGCAGCCCGCACAGGGACCTCCCCCACCCGCAGCACGCCCAGCATCTCCCGCAACTCCGTCAGCGCCTGGCGACCCATGTCACCCACCAGCGCCGCGTTCTTCACGGCCTTCTCCGGATCCTTACGCGCCACCGCCTGCAACGCCGCCGCATGCACCACCATCAAGCTCACCCGATGCGCCACCACGTCATGCATCTCACGCGCGATACGCCTGCGCTCCTCACTCCGCGCCCACTCCGCACGCTCCTCCGCCCGCTCGGCAAGCAGCTGCAGCTCCCGCTCGAGACTGTCCGCACGCTCCCGCAAGCTCTCCATGAGACGACGCCGCGCCCCCACATACAGGCCCAACAGCACCGGCGGCGCCGTCACACCGAGCGCCGTGGTGATCGCCACAAACGGAACGAACCAGTCACCAATCGTCAGGTCCCCGCGCACCACGTCCTGGTGCGTCCGCACAAAACCGACGATCATCGTGCCCGCAAGCGACATACCGGCCAACGCACCGATGATCCGCCGCGGCAGCTCAGAAGCGGCAAGCGTATAGAGCCCCACCACTCCCAGCAGGAACCCCATCTGCGCCGGCGTGATCGCAACGGACACCAGCACCACCGCGACCGGCCAACGCCGCCGCAGCACCAGCACGGAACCGGCGATCAACCCGAAGATCATCCCCACCGGCACGGGCAGGCCCGCGTTCTGCGCGAACCGAAACCCCTCCGCCGCGCACTCCCCGGCCGACACCACCGCCAGCCCCACATCCAGCACGGCACTACGCCGCCGCACCCACCACCACGGCCCGGTCCCGGCCGTACTGTGAGCTTCCCCCGTCGTGGTCATGCCTCCCAGCGTACGGGCGGCCACCGCCTGTTTTCCGGTGAGTTTCCCCGCAACCGACAACAGCTCTTCCGAACATTCGAACAGCGCCGAAAGGTATGCCTATCACCTGATCTGTGGAATCAACCGGGCTTTCGACCCGGACGCCCGCATTCCGGCACGACGGTGTGCCTATGACAGCGATCACCGGCAAGTACGCCGACTTCGAGGGCCTGCGCGAACAGGCCGTCGCCCTGCGGAGGGCGGGCCTCAGCCGCCGCCAGATCCGCGACCGGCTCCACGTCGACAACAACGACATCCTGAACCGCCTGCTCGAGGGCGAGCCACCTCCCGAGTGGACGAAGCGCCCGAACGCGAAGGACGACCTGCGCGCGAAAGCCCGGGAGCTACGACTCCAGGGCTGGACGTACGACCAGATCCAGGTGGAGCTGGGGTGCTCGAAGAGTTCGATCTCGCTTTGGGTACGGGATCTGCCGAAGCCGGAGCGCAAGCGCAGCTACGAAGAGGCGGCAGCGATCGCCAGGCGGGGCTGGGAGGCCAAGCTCCGCATCCGGGACGAGGATCGCCAGCAACGCAAAGAGACAGCACGCAAGGAGATCGGCACGATGACCGACCGAGAGCTGTTCCTCGTCGGCGTCGGCCTGTACTGGGCAGAGGGGTCGAAGAGCAAGCCATACGCCCGACGGGAGTTCGTTACGTTCGTCAACAGCGACCCCGACATGATCGTGATGTACCTGGCCTGGCTTGACCTGCTCGGGATGGAGCGGGAGCGCATGCGGTTCCGGGTCATGATCCACGAAAACGCGGACGTGGCTGCCGCTGAACAATACTGGGCCGACCTCGTACAGGTCGACGTCTCAACCTTCGGGAAGGCCACGCTCAAGAAGCACAACCCCAAGACGGTGCGCAAGAACGTGGGCGAGAACTACCGCGGCTGCCTCGTGATCAAGCTCTTGCAGGGAGCCGAGCTGTACCAGTGCATCGAGGGGTGGTGGTCTGGCATGGTGGTGGAGGCCAAGCGGCAAAGCACGTAGGCTGCTCGCGGTGATCCCCCGTGGTGTAATCGGCAACACGCGTCGCTTTGGACGATGTATTTCAGGTTCGAGTCCTGACGGGGGAGCTGCAAAGTTCGGGTCCTGACCTCCTAGGTCAGGACCCGCCCTCGTTTCCGCCCCACTACGCCCCGGTATCCTGCGGGTGTCCACCACCCGAAGCACCGAAGCCGAAGGGCATTCCCGTGAGCGCCAACCGCCCGGCCGCCGTCGTCGTCCTCGCAGCGGGTGAGGGCACCCGTATGAAGTCGGCCACTCCTAAGGTTCTGCACGACATCTGCGGCCGTTCCCTGGTGGGGCATGTTCTTGCTGCCTCTCGGGAGTTGGAGCCGCAGGAACTCGTGGTCGTCGTGGGGCACGCTCGTGAGCAGGTCGCGGCGCATCTGGCCGAGGTCGACCCGGCGGTTCGTACGGCTGTGCAGGAGAAGCAGAAGGGCACCGGTCACGCGGTGCGCATGGCTCTGGAGGAGCTGGGCGGGGCGGTCGACGGGACTGTGATCGTCGTCTGTGGCGACACTCCGTTGCTGACCGGTGAAACGCTCCAGCGGCTGGCCGGGACACATGCTGCCGACGGCAACGCGGTGACGGTGCTGACGGCTGAGGTCCCGGACGCGACGGGGTACGGCCGGATCGTGCGGGATGCGGCCTCGGGTGCCGTGACGGCGATCGTGGAGCACAAGGATGCGACCGACGAGCAGCGTGCGATCCGGGAGATCAACTCCGGGGTGTTCGCCTTTGACGGCCGGCTGCTCGCGGACGCGCTGGGCAAGGTGCGTACGAACAACAGCCAGGGCGAGGAGTACCTGACAGACGTTCTCGGGATTCTGCGTGAGGCGGGGCATCGGGTGGGTGCGTCGGTGGCTGGGGATCATCGTGAGATCGCGGGGATCAACAACCGGGTGCAGCTGGCGGAGGCGCGGCGGATTCTGAACGACCGGTTGCTGGAGCGGGCGATGCTCGCGGGTGTGACGGTGGTGGATCCGGCGTCGACGTGGGTGGATGTGACGGTGTCGTTCGAGCAGGACGCGGTCGTGCTTCCGGGTACGCAGCTGCTGGGTGCGACGCATCTGGCGGAGGGCTGCGAGGTGGGTCCGAACACGCGGCTGACGGATACGAGGGTCGGTGCGGGTGCGCGGGTGGACAACTCGGTGTCGGTGGGTGCGGAGGTCGGTCCGCAGGCGAGTGTGGGGCCGTACGCGTATCTGCGTCCGGGGACGCGGCTGGGTCTGAAGGCCAAGGCCGGTACGTACGTGGAGATGAAGAACGCCAGGATCGGCGAGGGTACGAAGGTCCCGCATCTGTCGTATGTCGGGGACGCGACGATCGGTGAGTACACGAATATCGGCGCGGCGAGTGTCTTTGTGAACTACGACGGTCAGGACAAGCACCACACGACGGTGGGGTCGCACTGCCGTACCGGTTCGGACAACATGTTTGTGGCTCCTGTCACGATCGGGGACGGGGCGTACACCGCTGCGGGTTCGGTGATCACGAAGGATGTGCCGGCCGGTTCGCTGGCTGTGGCCCGTGGTCAGCAGCGGAATATCGAGGGCTGGGTGGCTCGTAAGCGTCCGGGGAGCGCGGCTGCGAAGGCGGCTGAGGCGGTGTCCCGGAAGCCGGAAGGCGAAAGCTGACCGGAAACAGGTGCGTCGGACTCGGCGTACCGTGATAGGTGCACACAATTCGGCTGGCTCGTTGCGGACGGGTGCGCGGGCGGCAGTAGAGAACTCGTCTGAGGAGACAGTGCTGTGACCGGAATCAAGGCCACCGGGCAGAAGAAGATGATGCTCTTTTCCGGCCGCGCCCATGCCGAGTTGGCCGAGGAGGTCGCCCACCAGTTGGGGGTCGGCATTGTGCCGACGAAGGCGTTCGATTTCGCCAATGGCGAGATCTATGTGCGCTATGAGGAGTCGGCTCGTGGTGCGGACTGTTTTCTGATCCAGAGCCACACGGCTCCGATCAACAAATGGATCATGGAGCAGTTGATCATGATCGATGCTCTGAAGCGGGCTTCGGCCCGGAGCATCACTGTGATCGTGCCGTTCTACGGGTATGCGCGTCAGGACAAGAAGCACCGTGGCCGTGAGCCGATCTCTGCGCGTCTGATCGCGGATCTGATGAAGACGGCGGGTGCGGACCGGATTCTCACGGTCGATCTGCACACGGACCAGATCCAGGGTTTCTTCGACGGTCCGGTGGATCACCTGTTCGCGCTGCCGATTCTCGCGGACTACGTGGGCGCGAAGGTGGACCGGGACAAGCTGACCGTGGTGTCCCCGGACGCCGGTCGTGTGCGTGTGGCGGACCGCTGGTGTGACCGTCTGGGCGCGCCGCTGGCGATCGTGCACAAGCGGCGTGACAAGGACGTCGCGAACCAGGTCACGGTGCATGAGGTGGTCGGTGATGTGAAGGGCCGTGTCTGTGTCCTGGTCGACGACATGATCGACACGGGTGGCACGATCTGTGCGGCGGCGGATGCTCTGTTCGCGCATGGTGCGGAGGACGTCATCGTGACGGCGACGCATGGTGTGCTGTCGGGTCCGGCGGCGGACCGGCTGAAGAACTCGAAGGTGAGTGAGTTCGTGTTCACGGACACGCTGCCGACGCCGGGTGAGCTGGAGCTGGACAAGATCACGGTGCTGTCGATCGCTCCGACGATCGCGAGTGCGGTGCGTGAGGTCTTCGAGGACGGTTCGGTGACGAGCCTGTTCGAGGAGCAGTGACCTTTCGCTGACCAGGTGATCGATTCGGTGATCGACCCGGTGGACCCGACCTGGTGATCCCGGATTCCCTGAAGATCGTTTTGGGTGCGGCCTTCCTCGCCGAGTAGACTGTCGAAGTTGCTCGGCGAGGGAGGCCGCACTCATTGCGTGCGGCGGTCCGTTATCGACGCGCTCTTCGTAGCAGGCCAGTCGTGTGGCCGGGTAACCGCCACAATTCCGTCTGACTTACGAGGAGTGCACATGTCCGAGGTCAAGATCTCCGCCGTGACCCGCACCGAGTTCGGCAAGGGTGCCGCGCGTCGCATCCGCCGTGACAACAAGGTTCCGGGTGTTCTGTACGGCCACGGTTCCGACCCGCTGCACCTGACCCTTCCGGGCCACGACCTGCTGCTCGCGCTGCGTACGCCGAACGTCCTGATCTCCCTGGACATCGACGGCAAGACCAGCGAGCTGGCGATCCCGAAGGCCGTGCAGCGTGACGCGATCAAGGGCTTCCTCGAGCACGTCGACCTGCAGCTGGTCAAGCGCGGCGAGAAGGTCTCCGTCGAGATCCCGGTCCACACCGAGGGCGAGCTGGCGCCGGGTGGCAACCTGCTCGAGCACGTGCTCAACGCGCTGCCCGTCGAGGCCGAGGCCACGCACATCCCGGAGTCCGTCTCCGTCTCCGTCGAGGGCCTGGAGGCCGGTGCCTCCGTGCTCGCCAAGGACATCACCCTGCCGAACGGTGTGACGCTGGCCGTCGAGGAGGACGCGGTCGTCCTTCAGGTCCTGGCCGCTCAGGCCGAGGAGGCCCCTGAGGGTGCCGAGGAAGAGGCCGCCGAGGCCGCGGAGTAGTTTCCGCCCGCCGGGAGCGCTTCCGGCAGTTTGTTCTTCAGCCGCCGTTTTCCGTGCCGAGAGGCGCGGGGAACGGCGGCTGGCGCGTATGAAGGAGATATGCAGATGACGTCGGATGCCAACGCCCCCTGGCTGATCGCGGGGCTCGGCAACCCCGGGCCGGGGTATGCGATGAACCGGCACAACGTGGGCTTCATGGTCGCGGATCTGCTCGCGGAGCGGATGGGCGGCACCTTCAAGCGGAGCGGCAAGGCGCAGGCGCAGGTCGTGGAGGGGCGGTTCGGGGCGCCGGGTCCGGCGAGCCGGCGTGTGGTGCTGGCGAAGCCGATGTCGTACATGAATCTGTCGGGCGGTCCGCTGACGGCGCTGCGGGACTTCTACAAGGTGCCGACGGCGAACATCGTCGCGATCCATGACGAGTTGGACATCGACTACGGCACTCTCCGGCTGAAGCTGGGCGGCGGCGACAACGGGCACAACGGGCTGAAGTCCATGACGAAGGCGATGGGCTCGGACTACCACCGGGTGCGTTTCGGGATCGGGCGCCCGCCTGGGCGGATGCAGGTCGCTGACTTCGTCCTGAAGGACTTCTCGTCGGCCGAGCGCAAGGAGCTGGACTACCTCGTGGACCGGGCGGCGGACGCCGTGGAGTGTCTGGTCACGGAGGGTCTGGAGCGGGCGCAGAGCGCGTACAACTCCTGACGTCTCCGCCCGTTCGCGACCTGTTGTGGCACTCGTGGCGTCTCGCCCGCCGAGGTTGACCGGGCGCTGCCCTATGGCCAAGGATCGCGGCCATGCCAAGCACGACAGCTTCGTCAGCCACTCGGAACACGGCTTCCCCGCGTCGCCCCGGCACCGTCAAGCGCAGCCGCACGCGTCGAGCGGGCGAGAGCGCGTACGGGCTGCTGCTGCTCGGACGGCGGGTGGCGATGGCGGGGATCGCGCTGCTTCTGCTGGTCGGCGGTGTGTGGCAGTCGTGGGGGTCGGCGCAGCATGTGATGTTCACGAAGGGTCGTGAGCGCGGCACGATGACGGTGACCCGGTGCGGCGACGAGCAGTGCACAGGGTCGTACGCGCCTCTGTCGCCCGGTTCACAGCCGCGCGACCGCGTCGTGATCGAGCGCTCGATCGCCGAGGAGAAGGGCGCGAAGGTGCCGGTGGTGATCAAGCCGGACACAGACGAGGTGGTGCGGTCGGGTGTGGCGGGGCTTCTCCATGCGTGGGTTCCCCTGGGAGGGGCGCTGTTGCTGGCCGCCGTGGTCATCGCCGGGGGCCTGCGTATGTCGCGGACGGCGTGGGTGACCGCGGGGCTGGGGGTCGCGTTGCTCACGGCTTCGTTCGCAACGCTCTGACGACCAGGAGAGCGGGTGCTCGGGGCGGACCCCGAGCACCCGCTTCACTGTTGTGCCCACGACGTACGGCGCCCTTGACGCCGAAGGTCAGCCGGTATTGCGCAGCCCCGCCGCCACTCCGTTGACGGTGAGCAGCAGCGCCCGCGCCAGCAGCGGATCCGCCGTCTCCCCGGCCTCCGCCGCGTCCCGCTGCCGCTTCAGCAGCGCGACCTGAAGGTACGAGATGGGGTCCAGGTAGGCGTCGCGGATGGCGAAGGTCTGCTGGAGCACCGGGTGGGTGTCCAGCAGCTTCTCGCCACCGGTGACGCGCAGCACCTCGCGCACGGTGAGCTCGTGCTCCGCCTCGATCACCGAGAACACGTGCTTGAGCTCGTCCGGTACGAGTGTGTCGACGTAGTGGCGGGCGATCCGCAGGTCGGTCTTGGCGAGCGTCATCTCGACGTTGGAGATGAAGTTGCGGAAGAAGTGCCACTGCTCGTGCATCTCGTCGAGCACGGTGTCGAGGCCCGCTTCGCGCAGTGCCTTGAGGCCGGAGCCGACGCCGAACCAGCCGGGCACGATCTGCCGCGACTGGGTCCAGCCGAAGACCCACGGGATGGCCCGCAGTCCGTCGAGCCCGGCGCCGCTGTCGGGCCGGCGTGAGGGCCGGGAGCCGAGGTGGAGGTCGGCGAGCTGGTCGACGGGCGTGGCGGCGAAGAAGTACGCGGGCAGGTCCGGGTCCTCGACGAGCTTGCGGTACGCCGCGTGGGCCGCGTCGGAGACGACGTCCATGGCGGCGTCCCAGCGGGCGAGTGCCTCGTCGGACTGGCGGGGGGCCGTGTGCAGGGCGGAGGCCTGCAGTGTGGCCGCGACCGTCAGCTCGAGGTTCTCCCTGGCCAGGGACGGGATGAGGTACTTGTCGGAGATGACCTCGCCCTGCTCGGTGACCTTGATCTCGCCCTCGAGGGTGCCCCAGGGCTGGGCGAGGATCGCGTCGTGGGTGGGGCCGCCGCCGCGGCCGACGGTGCCACCGCGGCCGTGGAAGAGGCGCAGCCGGACCCCGTAGCGGTGGGCGACGTCACGCAGCCGCCGCTGCGCCCGGTGGATCTCCCACTGGCTGGTCGTGATGCCGCCGAACTTCGACGAGTCGGAGTAGCCGAGCATGACTTCCTGCACGTCGCCGCGCAGGGCCACGAGGCGCCGGTACGAGGGGTCGGCGAGCATCTCGTCGAGGATCACGTCGGCCGCGCGGAGCTCGTCCGTGGTCTCGAGGAGCGGCACGATGCCGATCTTGGCCCAGCCGGCGTGCAGATCGATCAGTCCGGCCTCGCGCGCCAGCACGGTCGCGGCGAAGACGTCGTCGGCGCCCTGGCACATGGAGATGATGTACGACTCGATGACCTCGGGTCCGAAGACCTCCAGGGCCTTCTTGACGGTGAGGAAGACGCCAAGGGTCTTCTCGCCGGCGGCGTCGAGCGGCGCCGGGGTGGGGGCGAGGGGGCGCCGCGACCGCAGTTCCTTGGCGAGCAGCTTGGCGCGGTAGTCGCGCGGCATGTCGGCGTACCGCCAGGACTCCTCGCCGAGCCGGTCGAAGAGCTGGCCGAGGGCGTGGTGGTGGGCGTCGGCGTGCTCGCGTACGTCCATGGTGGCGAGCTGCAGGCCGAACGCGGCCAGCGTGCGGATGGTGCGGTTCATCCGGCCGTCGGCGAACAGCGCGCCCCGGTGCGCGCGCAGCGACGTCTGGATGAGCGTGAGGTCGTGCAGCAGTTCGGTGGTGCCGAGGTAGTCGCGGCCGGGCTCGTGCGGGGTGCCCTTGGCGAGGCGCTGCTTGGTGTTGGCCAGCTTCTGGCGGATGCAGGTGGCCTTGAGCCGGTAGGGCTCCTCGGCGTTGAGGCGCTTGTAGCGGGGGCTGATCTCCGGGAGGTTCTCCAGGTCGGTCTGGAGGGAGGTGAGGAGCTCCTCGGTGGCGCCGGTGTAGCGGATGGAGTTGGAGAGGAAGCCGCGCAGCTCGTCGATCATGTCGAGCGCGTCGTTGATGCCGTGCTCGTGCTGGAGGATCAGCACGTCCCAGGTGACCTGGGGGGTCACGTTGGGGTTGCCGTCGCGGTCGCCGCCGATCCAGGTGCCGAAGGTGAGGGGGCGGGTGGTGTCGGGCAGCTTGACGCCGACACGCTCCAGTTCCGCCGTGAGGTCCTCGAGGACGTCCCCGACGGCGCCTGCGTGCAGCTCGTCGAGGTAGTAGATGGCGTTGCGGGCCTCGTCGGCGGGCTCGGGGCGGACGACGCGCAGCTCGTCGGTCTGCCACACGAGGTCGATGTTCTCGGCGAGCCGGGTGTCGTAGCGGCGCCGGTCGGCCTCTGTGACGGGGGTCTCGAGGAGCGCGGCGATACGCCGCAGCTTGTTCAGTACGGAGCGCCGGGCCGCCTCGGTCGGGTGGGCCGTGAACACGGGCCGGACGTTGAGGTGCTGAACGGTCTGGCGCAGGTGCTCGGGGTCGGCGTCCTTGAGGCGGTCCGCGGTCTGGGCCAGCAGGCCGCCTTCCGCGGCGCGCCTGGTGCGCAGCTCGCGGCCGCGGTGCACCTGCTCGGTGACGTTCGCCAGATGGAAGTACGTGGAGAAGGCGCGCACCAGCTTGGCGGCGGTCTCCAGCTCCGTGCCGCCGAGCAGCTCGGCGGCTGCCTCGCCGTCCTCGCGGGTCAGCCGGCGTACCCGCTCGACGAGCTCGAGCAGGTCGGGGCCTTCCTGTCGTACGAGCGTCTCGCCCAGCAGGTCGCCCAGTCGGCGGATGTCGGCACGCAGTTCCGCGCTCGTCGTCGTTGTCTGGTCGTCTGCACTGCTCACAGGTGCGGCTCCTTGCAGTGTTGAAGCACTTCTGGGAGGGGACCCGGGTACCGCCACGGCGGGTGCCGCATCAGGGATAGGGCGCCCGGGAAGAAAACAGAGCGGACCGCGCTGTCCGACCGAGTCCAAGGATAGGTGTCCCTGCGGGCGCGCAGTCTCGAGGCCTCTCGTGCTCTTGCCGGACGGCGAGACGCCAGGGGGACGCCACACTTACGATGCCGTAGGTTACGGAAGCGTAGGGAAACTGTATCCAGGACACCTGCCACCATCACCCTCGACCCCACAGGGGACGCCCCATGACCACACGCTCCGATGTGATCGCAGACGCCCCAAAGGCGGCGTCAGACAAGACCGGGACCCCACTCCCCTCTGCCACGCTCGGCGGTGAGCAGAAGCGGTCGATCGAGCAGATCACGCTGCTGCTGTTCATCACGGTGCCCTTCCTGGCCCTGCTGGCGGCCGTGCCGCTGGCCTGGGGCTGGGGTGTGAGCTGGCTGGATCTCGGCCTCCTGGTCTTCTTCTACTACCTCGGGTGCCATGGCATCACGATCGGTTTCCACCGTTACTTCACTCACGGCTCGTTCAAGGCCAAGCGGCCCTTGCGCATCGCGCTGGCGATCGCGGGTTCGCTGGCCGTGGAGGGTCCGCTGGTGCGCTGGGTGGCCGATCACCGCAAGCACCACAAGTTCTCGGACGCCGAGGGCGACCCGCACTCCCCCTGGCGTTACGGCGAGACTGTGCCTGCTCTGATCAAGGGCCTGTGGTGGGCTCATCTCGGCTGGATGTTCGACGAGGAGCAGACACCGCAGGACAAGTACGCACCGGATCTGATCAAGGACGGTGCGATCCGGGCGATCTCGCGCCAGTTCATCTACTGGACCATGCTCTCGCTGGCGCTGCCCGCCGTGATCGGCGGCCTGGTGACGATGTCCTGGTGGGGCGCCTTCACGGCGTTCTTCTGGGGCTCACTCGTACGGGTTGCGCTGCTGCACCACGTGACGTGGTCGATCAACTCGATCTGCCACGCGGTGGGCAAGCGGCCCTTCAAGTCGCGTGACCGCTCGGGCAACGTCTGGTGGCTGGCCGCTCTCTCGTGCGGGGAGTCCTGGCACAACCTCCACCACGCCGACCCGACCTCCGCCCGTCACGGGGTGGAGCGCGGCCAGATCGACTCGTCGGCGCGGATCATCCGCTGGTTCGAGCAGCTGGGCTGGGCGTACGACGTGCGCTGGCCTTCGAAGTCCCGTATCGACTCCCGCCGCAAGGCGGAGGCCGTCGACCCGGCATGATTGACAGTGTGGCGACCGACTCCAGCAGCACCCCGAGCAACGAGAAGCCGCGGCGCACGCGCCGTACCCGCATGACCGGTGCCGAGCGCCGTCAGCAGCTGCTGGAGATCGGCCGCACGCTGTTCGCCGCCAAGGGTTTCGAAGGCACGTCGGTGGAGGAGATCGCGGCCCGCGCCGGGGTCTCGAAACCGGTGGTCTACGAGCACTTCGGCGGCAAGGAGGGGCTGTACGCGGTCGTGGTGGACCGCGAGATGCGCCGCCTCCTCGACATGGTCACCGGCTCCCTCACCGCCGGCCACCCCCGCGAGCTGTGCGAGCAGGCCGCCTTCGCCCTCCTCGACTACATCGAGGAGTACACGGACGGTTTCCGCATCCTGGTCCGCGACTCCCCCATCCCCCAGTCGACGGGGTCCTTCGCCTCCCTGATCTCCGACATCGCGACGCAGGTCGAGGACATCCTCGGCCGCGAGTTCAAAAGCCGCGGCTTCGATCCGAAGCTCGCCCCCCTGTACGCCCAGGCCCTGGTCGGCATGGTCGCCCTGACGGGCCAGTGGTGGCTGGACGTCCGCAAGCCCAAGAAGGCGGAGGTGGCGGCACACCTGGTGAACCTGGCATGGCACGGCCTGGACGGGCTGGAGCCGAAGCCGCGGTTGATAGGGCACCGGAAGAACTGACGGTCCGGGTGCCCGCCGGCAGTTCGAGGCGGGCGGTCTCAGGCGTCCGCCTTCCGCGCCACCGCGAAAAGCCGCCGGAACGGGAAGACCGTCCCGTGCGGCGTCGCCGGGTAGGCCTCGCGGAGCAAGGCCCTGTACTCGGCGAGGAAGGACTCCGTCGCCGCCCGGTCGTCCGCCAGGGTCGTGAGGATCGGGCGGAGGCCCGTGCCCTTGACCCAGTCCAGGACCGGGTCCTCGCCGCCCTCCAGGAGGTGGAGGTACGTCGTCTCCCAGACGTCGGTCTCACAGCCGAGGGCGACCAGCCGCTCCAGGTACTCGGGGGCTGTGAGTACCGCGTCCGCGTGGCGCAGGACTCCGGCCAGCCGGTCCTTCCACTTCTCCGACTCCGCCAGTTCCCGCATCAGCACATGGCTGGGCGCGTCGAAGTTGCTCGGCACCTGGAAGGCGAACGTGCCGCCGGGGACGAGTCCGGCGATCCATGACGCGAAGGACTCCGCGTGGTCAGGCACCCACTGGAGCGTCGCGTTCGAGATGATCAGGTCGTACGGGTCCTCGGGCGACGGCGCCCAGTTCGTCGCGTCCGCCGGCGCGAAGTCGAGGCGGCCGCCGCCCGCCGTGGGGCCCGCGAGCGGTTCGGCGCGGGTGAGCATCTCCGGCGAGTTGTCGAAGCCGGTGATGTGGGCGGTGGGCCAGCGGTCCGCGAGGAGCTGCGTCACATTGCCCGGGCCGCACCCCAGATCGGCGATGCGCGGCGTGCGGCCGGCCACCTCGACCGGGCGGCCGACCCTCTCGCCCGGGGCCTCGGCCGGGAGTTCCGGTACGCGGGCCAGCAGGTCGACGAAGGGCCGGGCGCGATGCCCCTCGTGGCGGAGGTACTGGCGCGGATCCCAGACGGGGGCGGTGGCGGGCATGGCGAAGCCTCCTTGCCGCCGACATCCACACGGTCGGCGAAGTCCAGCGGCCCGGGGGTTCCGGGGCGCCCTACGCCCATCCTCACGCCGCCGATATCTTGACGTCAAGAGACTTCATGTCGACAGACCCTCTACACTTGATCGCATGGAGGACGAGGTCGATCGGCTGGTCGCAGCGTGGCGCCGGGAGCGCCCTGACCTCGACGTGGAACCGCTGGAGGTGCTCAGCCGGGTGAGCCGGTTGTCCCGGCATCTGGACCGCGCCCGTCGGCTGGCGTTCTCCGAGCACAATCTCGAGCCGTGGGAGTTCGACGTGCTGACGGCGCTGAGGCGTGCGGGAGCCCCGTATCAGCTCTCGCCCGGGCAGCTGCTCACGCAGACCCTCGTCACCTCCGGGACGATGACGAATCGCATCGACCGGCTCGCGAAGAAGGGCCTCGTCGAGCGGCTGCCGGACCCCAGCGACCGGCGTGGTGTGCTGGTGCGGCTCACGGACGAGGGGCGCGACCGCGCGGACCAGGCGCTCGCCGGGCTGCTCGACCAGGAGCGGGCGATCCTCAGTGAGCTCTCGCGCGCCCAGCGCACCGAACTGGCCGCGCTGCTACGCCAGCTGACCGCCCCGTTCGACAACATCCCCGGCTGACGCCAGATCCACGGGGCCGACGCCGGCCCGGCGCGCCAGCGCCACGGCGGCCAGCGTGGAGTGGACCCCCAGCTTCCCCAGCACGTTCTGCATGTGCGTACGCACCGTGTGCGGGGAGAGGAAGAGGCGCTCGGCGACGGCCTTCCGGCCCAGGCCCGCGACCATGCAGCGCAGCACCTCGCGCTCGCGCGGGGTGAGGGATTCCACGAGGCGTTCGCTCTCCGTGCGGTGCTTGCGGGCCGCCGTCAGCTCGCGCAGTACGCCCGTGAGCAGGGCGGGCGGCAGGTGCGTCTCGTCGCGCAATACGCCGCGGATGACGGTGAGCAGCCGGGACAGCGAGCAGTCCTTGGCGACCCAGCCGGAGGCGCCGGCTCCCAGGGCGAGCGCCGCGCGGCGCGGGTCGTCCTTCTCGGCGAGCACGACCGTGCGCACGGCCGACTGGGCCGAACGGACGCCCGCGACCAGCGAGATGCCGTCGACCAGGCCGTCCTGGTTGCCCTCCTGGACGGGCACCGCGGCGCGTCCGCCCGGCACGGTGCCGCCCAGATCGGCGTCGACGAGCAGTACGTCGAATCTGCGGCCCTCGGCGGCGGCCCGCTCCAAGGAGCGCAACGCGGCCGGGCCACTGCCGGCCGCGGAGACGTCGACGTCCGGCTCGGCGGCGAGAGCCGCGGCGAGCGACTCGGCGAAGATGCGGTGGTCGTCGACGACCAGGACTCGGATGCGAACCACGTGAAACCCCCTTCCCCAAGCTCCGTGAGGAGCAGGGGAGAACAATCGTCGGGGGACGGCCGGCGCAGGTACGGCGCCCGGAGAAGAGGTCACCGCAGAAGCACGGCCGCCGCCGTGCTCACACTGCTACCCCACTCCGGGCGTCGTACCCGACTGTCTCGCCCCCTGATCAACACCGGCCCCCACCGGCGCTGCCATCAGGGTACGGGCGAGCGGCAGGCACGGAAGGAAATTCGCAAAACTGGTTGGCCAGCGCGTTTATGGTGAGCCGCATGTTTCGTATAGAGACGGAAGTCGACAGACAGCGACGTGATCTGCTTCGTTCGCGACTGAGGGACACCAATACCGAGGCGTCCCCGGTACTGCGGGAACTGCGCGGAACCCAGCTGGACCGAGAAGTTCCGCTGCAGGTCTGGGCGTTGGACGAGTCCGGCGAGCTCGCGGCGGGCCTCGACGCGCACACGTGGGGGCGGTGGCTGCACGTGAACCTGCTGTGGGTCGACGCCCGCCATCGTGGTACGGGACTGGGGTCGCGGCTCCTCACGGCCGCCGAACGAACGGCCCGCGAGGAGCGCGACTGCGTCAACTCCCGTGTCTGGACGTGGGACTTCCAGGCGCCGGATTTCTACCGTAAGTATGGGTATGAGGTAGTGTGCACGATCCCCGACTATCCGGCGGGGATCACCGAGTACACCCTGACCAAGCGAATCGGCTGATCAAGCACTGTCGAAGCGCTCGCTCAGCCGATCCACCCGGACCAGTCAGGCGATCCGCCGCGCCCCCGCCGAAGGCACCGCCGGGAACACCCGCGGTGCCGTGTAGCCGGCCGCCGCGAACGCCTCCATGACCGACTTGGTCACCGTCTCGGCGTCGGACTCCTCGACGAGGACGACCGCCGAGCCGCCGAAGCCGCCGCCCGTCATACGGGCGCCCAGCGCGCCGGCCGCATTCGCGGTCGACACGACCAGGTCCAGCTCGGGGCAGGAGATCCGCAGGTCGTCGCGGAGCGAGGCGTGGCCCTCGGTGAGAACCGGGCCGATGGCGCGGACGTCACCGGCGTCGAGGAGTGCGATGACCTGCTCGACCCGGTGGTCGTCGGAGACGACGTGGCGCACGTAGCGGCGGACCCGCTCGTCGTCCAGCTTGGCCAGGGCCGCTGGCAGCTCTTCGTACGCGATGTCGCGCAGGTGGGAGACGCCGAGCGCCCTCGCGCCCGTCTCACAGCCTTCCCGCCGCTCGGCGTACGCCCCGTCGCCGAGCGCGTGCTTCACGCGGCTGTCGACGACAAGCAGCTGGAGGCCGTGGGCGGACAGATCGAACGGGACCTGACGGATCGACAGGTCGCGGCAGTCGAGGTGCAGGGCGTTGCCCTCGGTGCAGCAGGCCGATGCCGTCTGGTCCATGACGCCGCAGGGGACGCCGACGAAGTCGTTCTCGGCGCGCTGGGCGAGCTTCGCCAGCTCGGGGCGGGTGAGGCCGAGTTCGAACAGGTCGTTCAGGGCGAGGGCGGTGACGACCTCCAGGGCCGCCGACGACGACAGGCCCGCGCCGGTCGGCACGGTCGAGGCGAGGTGGATGTCCGCGCCGGTGACGGCGTGGCCCGCGCCGCGCAGCACCCACACGACGCCCGCCGGGTACGCGGCCCAGCCGGTGTCCGTGCCGGGCTGCAGCTCGTCGACGCGGAGCTCGACGACGGGGCCGTCGATGTCGGCGGAGTGCAGGCGCAGCACGCCGTCGTCCCGGCGGGAGACCGCGGCGACCGCGGTGTGCGGGAGCGCCAGCGGCATCACGAACCCCTCGTTGAAGTCCGTGTACTCGCCGATCAGGTTGACCCGCCCCGGCGCCGCCCACACGCCGTCCGGTGCCGCCCCGTACAGCTCTTCGAACCCTGCGGCGACCTCGGCCGCGACACCTTCGCTCACGATCCGCTCTCCTCCTGACGTGCCTGCGCGAACGCCCAGGCGTCGGCGACGATTCCCGCGAGGTCCGCGCGGGACGGGTTCCAGCCGAGGCGCTCGCGGGCGGTCTGCGCGGAGGCGACGAGCACCGCCGGGTCGCCGCCGCGGCGCGGGGCCACGACCTCCGGGATCGGGTGGCCGGTGACCTGGCGGACGGTCTCGATGACCTCGCGGACCGAGAAGCCGTTGCCGTTGCCGAGGTTGCAGATCAGGTGCTCGCCGGACGTCGCGGCCTCCACGGCGAGGAGGTGGGCCTCGGCCAGGTCGGCGACGTGGATGTAGTCGCGGATGCAGGTGCCGTCGGGCGTCGGGTAGTCGTCGCCGAAGACGGAGATGGCGTCGCGCTTGCCCTGCGCGACCTGGAGGACGAGCGGGATGAGGTGCGACTCGGGGTCGTGCCGCTCGCCGCAGGTGCCGTAGGCGCCTGCCACGTTGAAGTAGCGCAGCGACACCGCACCCAGCCCGTGGGCGGCCGCCTCACCGGTGATCATGTGGTCGACGGCGAGCTTCGACGCGCCGTACGGAGAGGTCGGCGCCGTCGGGTCGGACTCGGTGATCGGCGTGTTGACCGGCTCGCCGTACGTCGCCGCGGTGGAGGAGAAGACCAGCTTGCGGACCCCGGCCTCGCGCATCGCTGCGAGCAGCGCCATCGTGCCGCCGACGTTGTTGTCCCAGTACTTCTCGGGCTTCACGACAGACTCGCCGACCTGCGAGAACGCGGCGAAGTGGAGCACGGCGTCGTAGGAGTCGTCGAGCCACTTGGCGGCGTCGCGGATGTCGCCCTCGATGAACGCGGCGCCCGCGGGCACGCCCTCGCGGAAGCCGGTGGAGAGGTTGTCGAGGACGGTGACCTGGTGGCCCGCCTCCAGCAGGTGCTGGGCGACGACGCTGCCGACATAGCCCGCTCCGCCGGTGACCAGGTACTTCCCACTCATGAACTCGCTACCTCTCGCAGTCGCTGGGCCGCGGTCTCCGGCGGCACGTCGTTGATGAACACGTTCATGCCGGACTCGGAACCCGCGAGGAACTTCAGCTTGCCGGAAGTGCGGCGAATGGTGAAAAGCTCGAGGTGAAGCGCGAAGTCGTCACGGCTGACGCCCTCGAACTCCTCCAGCGCGCTGAACGGCGCCTGATGCCACGCGGCGATGTACGGCGTCGGCGGCTCACCCTCACCGAAGATCCGGTCGAAGCGCCTCAAGAGTTCCAGATAGACCTTGGGGAACTCTGTGCGTGCGTCCTCGTCGAGCGCCAGCAGGTCGGGCACGCGGCGCTTGGGGTAGAGGTGCACCTCGTACGGCCAGTGGGCGGCGTACGGCACGAAGGCGACCCAGTGCTCGCCCTCCAGCACGATCCGGGAGCCGTCGGCCCGCTCCTGCTCGACGACGTGGTCGAAGAGGTTGCCGCCGCCGGTGGCCTCCTTGTGTGCGGCGGCCGAGCGCAGCATCAGGGCCGTACGCGGGGTGGTGAAGGGGTAGCCGTAGATCTGGCCGTGCGGGTGGCCGAGGGTGACGCCGATCTCGGCGCCGCGGTTCTCGAAGCAGAAGACCTGCTCGACGGCACTCAGGTGGGAGAGCTCGGCGGTGCGGTCCGTCCAGGCGTCCAGGACGAGGCCCGCCTGCTCCTCGGTGAGGTCGGCGAAGGACGCGTTGTGGTCGGACGTGAAGCAGACGACCTCGCAGCGGCCGGAGTCGCCGGCGAGCGAGGGGAAGCGGTTCTCGAAGACCACGACGTCGTAACTCGAGTCGGGGATCTCGCTCAGCCGGTCGCCCTCGGACGGGCACAGCGGGCACTCGTCGGCCGGCGGGTGGTAGGTGCGGCCCTGGCGGTGCGAGGCGATGGCGACGGAGTCGCCGAGGAGCGCGTCGTGGCGGATCTCCGACGTCGTGGACGTCGGATCGAGCGGCCGCCGGTCGGCGGCATCGCGTACGACGTCGTCACGCGAGTCGTAGTAGATGAGCTCACGACCGTCGGCGAGCCGGGTCGAGGTCTTCTTCACTGGCGGGCTCCTCATCACACCCATCAAACAGAACTACACATAACAAACCACAATGCAACAGCAGCGTCAATGGCTGCACAGGGCAGTCGAAAGGCTGAGGCGGGCACGGATCGCCCCTGGCGAGACAGGCATCACGAAGTACATGGATCCGCCACGGATAATCCGGGCAAAGTCGTGAGGTCGATCACAATCAAACAGAGAACATCAGGTGAACTGTTCAGATCTTGAAAGATTGGGCGTAGGTTTCGGCGAGTTAAGTTCGCGCAACGAAGCGAGTTCCCCCATGCACTACCTCGCCGACGGGCTCCGGCTCCCCACGAACGGGCTCGATTACACGATCCTGGCGATCTATTTCGTCGTCGTTCTGGGCATCGGCTTCGCCGCCCGGCGCTCCGTGAAGACGAGCCTCGACTTCTTCCTGTCGGGCCGCTCGATGCCCGCCTGGATCACCGGCCTCGCCTTCGTCGCCGCCAACCTCGGCGCCACGGAGCTTCTGGGCATGGCCGCGACCGGCGCCCAGTACGGCGTCGCCGTCGTGCACTGGTACTGGATCGGCGCCATCCCGGCCATGGTGTTCCTGGCCCTGGTGATGATGCCGTTCTACTACGGCTCCAAGGTCCGGTCCGTTCCGGAGTTCCTGCTCCAGCGCTTCGACAAGTCGGCGCACCTGCTGAGCTCGATCCTCTTCGCGTTCGCCTCGGTCCTGATCGCCGGCGTCAACCTGTACGCCCTCGCGATCGTCGTCGAGGCGCTCCTCGGCTGGCCGCAGTGGGTCGCGATCGTCGTCGCCGGCTTCCTGGTCCTCGCGTACATCACGATCGGCGGTCTGTCCTCGGCGATCTACAACGAGGTCCTGCAGTTCTTCGTGATCCTCGCCGCGCTCATCCCGATCACCATCCTCGGCCTGAAGAAGGTCGGCGGCTGGGACGGCCTGACCAGCTCGCTGCAGCAGAGCCACGGCGACAACTTCCTCACGGCCTGGGGCGGTACGGGCATAGGCGAGGCCAACGCCCTCGGCGCCAACTGGCTGACGATCGTCCTCGGCCTCGGCTTCGTGCTCTCCTTCGGCTACTGGACGACCAACTTCGCCGAGGTGCAGCGCGCCCTGTCCGCGAAGAACCTGTCAGCCGCCCAGCGCACCCCGCTGATCGCCGCCTTCCCGAAGATCTTCATCGTCTTCCTGGTGATGATCCCGGGCCTGGTCGCCGCCGTCCTCGTCCCGAAGATCGGCACCGCAGGCTCGGACCTGACGTACAACGACGCGATTCCCTACCTGATGCAGGAGCTGCTGCCCAACGGCGTGCTCGGCATCGCCGTGACCGGTCTGCTGGCCGCCTTCATGGCGGGCATGGCGGCCAACGTGTCGTCCTTCAACACCGTGTTCACGACCGACATCTGGGCGAAGTACGTGGTCAAGGACCGCGACGACACCTACTACGTGAAGTTCGGCCGCCTCATCACGGCGATCGGTGTGCTGGCCTCCATCGGCACGGCGTTCCTGGCCTCCAGCTTCTCCAACATCATGGGGTACCTGCAGACCCTGTTCTCGTTCTTCAACGTGCCGATGTTCGTGGTCTTCATCATCGGTATGTTCTGGAAGCGCGCGTCCATGAAGTCCGGCTTCTGGGGCCTGATCGCGGGCACCGTCGCCGCGATGGTCAACTACTTCGTGATCTACAAGCAGGGCATCGTCGACATCCCCACCGACCAGGGCGCCAACTTCGTCTCCGCGATCGCCGGTTTCGTCGCCGGTGCGGTGGTCATGGTCGCCGTCACGCTCTTCACCAAGCCGAAGCCGGAGGCCGAACTGGCCGGTCTGGTCTACGGAACCCGGTCGCCCGGCATGGACGAGCTGCCCGACAAGGGCGACGAGGGCTGGTACCGCAAGCCGGCCGTGCTGGGCTGGGGCGCGATCGTGATCGCCGCCCTCTGCTACATCCCGTACTCCTTCTGACCCGATCGGAGGCACTGAATCATGTCTGACCTGCATCGCGAAGTCTCCGAGCTGGAGAGCAAGTCGGCGACCGCCGCCCGTCTCTTCGACCTCCGCCGGATCATCGGCTACCTGTTCGTGCTCTACGGAGTGATCGTCACGATCGCCGGTATCAACCCGTCCGAGGCCGACCTGGCCAAGGCGGAGGGTGTCCACATCAACCTGTGGACCGGCATAGGCATGCTGGTCCTGGGCCTGTTCTTCCTGGCCTGGGTCAAGCTGCGCCCGACGGCGCCGCCTACGCCCGACGAGGAGTAGTCCCCGGTAGTCCCCCGGGCGGGGCCGGAGTTCACTGCGATGACGGTGACTCCGGCCCCGTCGGCGTATCCGGGGCACCGGACGAACCGGGCGCGCCCGGCAGGGCTCCCGGCACCGGGCCCGCGCGGTCCAGCAGCCCCGTACGGGCCGCGAGCGCCGCCGCCTCCAGCCGCGATCCGACCCCCAGCTTCATCAGCACCCGCTGCACATGCGTACGGGCAGTGCTCGGTGCTATCCCCATGCCGGCCGCGATCAGCCGGGTGTCCTCGCCGTCCGCGACCCGCACCAGCACCTCGATCTCGCGCGGAGTGAGGATCTGCAGCAGCCGCTGCCCCTCGTCGTCCGGCTGGGCGGCCGGATTGAGCAGCTCACTGAAGGCGCCCTGCAGCAACTGAGGCGCCACCGCCGCCTCCCCGGCCCGCGCCTTCATGATCGCGCGCTCGACGCCTTCGATCCGCTCGTCATGCCGTACGTAACCGGAGGCGCCGGCCGCGAAGGCCGCGGCGATCCCGCGCGGCGACGGCACGGGGCCGAGGACCAGGACCGCCACCTGCGGCCGCTCCCGCTTGATCTTCACCACCGGGTCGAAGATCCCGGGCTCCGCCGGTGTCGCCGTACCCAGCAGACACACCTCCGGCGCCCTGCTGATGACGAGCTCCGCCGCCCCCGCGGCCGGGGCGGTGGCGGCGAGCACCCGGTGCCCGCGCAGCTTCAGCGCCGAGGCGAGCGCCTCGGCGAGCAATCGGTGATCGTCGACCACCACGAGACGCACACCCATCGAGAACCCCCCAGTTCCCCCCACTGATCCCCCACGGATCCGGAGGCCCCCCGGTCTCCGTTCATCGGAAGCTACACGCTTGTTCGACATTGCGCGCCCCCTACTGGTGAAAGTGCCCCGGAATGCGGAAATGGCACATCGACCGGTGACAAGGCGAGAACGAGCAAGATACGGGAACGGCCCCGCTCCTGGGGGGCAGGGCCGTTCGGGGTACTTCCACGTGTACGCCGCCTACCTGGCGGCTACTGGGCGCCGAAGCGATCGGCGCCGTTCAGGGGCCGGGGGTCTGGGGGTCGCCCCCAGAAGGCGCAGTCACGCGTCCTCAGCGAGCTCCAGCCACCGCAGCTCCAACTCCTCGCGCTCGCCGACCAGTTCGCGCAGCTCGGCGTCCAGCCCGGCCACCTTCTCGAAGTCGGTGGCGTTCTCGGCGATGGCGGCGTGCAGCTTGGACTCCTTCTCCGAGATCCGGTCCAACTGCCGCTCGATCTTCTGGAGTTCCTTCTTCGCGGCGCGGCCCTCTTTGGAAGACACAGTCGCTGCGGAGACCGTCTTCTCCTGGGCAGTTGCGGCAGCGGACGCCGCGGTCGGTGCGGCCGCCTCGGCCATGCGGTGCCGCCGCTCCAGGTACTCGTCGATGCCGCGGGGCAGCATCCGCAGCGTCGCGTCACCGAGGAGCGCGAACACGCGGTCGGTCGTCCGCTCGATGAAGAACCGGTCGTGGGAGATCACGATCATCGAGCCGGGCCAGCCGTCGAGGAGGTCCTCGAGCTGGGTGAGCGTCTCGATGTCGAGGTCGTTGGTCGGCTCGTCGAGGAAGAGGACGTTCGGCTCGTCCATGAGCAGGCGCAGCAGTTGCAACCGCCGCCGCTCACCGCCGGAGAGGTCCCCCACGGGCGTCCACTGCTTCTCCTTGCCGAAGCCGAACGTCTCGCAGAGCTGGCCCGCGGTCAGCTCGCGGCCCTTGCCGAGGTCGACCCGGTCGCGGACCTGCTGCACGGCCTCCAGGACCCGCAGGTCCGGGTTGAGTTCGCCGACCTCCTGGGAGAGGTAGGCGAGCTTCACGGTCTTGCCGACGACGACCCGGCCGGCGGTCGGCTGCTTCTCGCCGTCCGAGTGGGCCGCGTCCGCCATGGCCCGCAGCAGGGATGTCTTGCCCGCGCCGTTGACACCCACCAGGCCGATACGGTCGCCCGGGCCGAGCTGCCAGGTCAGATGCTTGAGCAGCACCTTCGGGCCGGCCTGCACGGTCACGTCCTCGAGGTCGAAGACGGTCTTGCCGAGCCGTGAGGACGCGAACTTCATCAGCTCGCTGCTGTCGCGCGGCGGCGGCACGTCCGCGATCAGTTCGTTGGCGGCCTCGACACGGAACCGCGGCTTGGACGTACGGGCGGGGGCGCCGCGCCGCAGCCAGGCGAGCTCCTTGCGGACGAGGTTCTGCCGCTTGGCCTCCTCGGTCGCCGCGATGCGCTCGCGCTCGGCCCGCGCGAAGACGTAGTCGGAGTAGCCGCCCTCGTACTCGTAGACCGTGCCGCGCTGCACGTCCCACATGCGTGTGCAGACCTGGTCGAGGAACCACCGGTCGTGCGTGACGCAGACCAGCGCCGAGCGCCGCGCCCGTAGATGCCCGGCCAGCCAGGCGATGCCCTCGACGTCAAGATGGTTCGTGGGCTCGTCGAGGACGATCAGGTCCTGTTCGGCGATGAGCAGCTTGGCGAGCGCGATACGGCGCCGCTCGCCGCCGGACAGCGGGCCGATGACCGTGTCCAGACCGCGTTCGAACCCCGGCAGGTCGAGACCGCCGAAGAGGCCCGTCAGGACGTCGCGGATCTTGGCGTTGCCCGCCCACTCGTGGTCGGCGAGATCGCCGATGACCTCGTGCCGCACGGTCGCCTCGGGGTCGAGCGAGTCGTGCTGCGTGAGCACGCCGACGCGCAGCCCGCCACTGTGCGTGACCCGCCCGGTGTCGGCCTCCTCCAGCTTGGCGAGCATCCGGATCAGGGTCGTCTTGCCGTCGCCGTTGCGACCGACGACACCGATCCGGTCCCCCTCGGAGACGCCGAGGGACACGCCGTCGAGCAGTGCACGGGTGCCGTACACCTTGCTGACTGCTTCGACATTGACGAGATTGACCGCCATTTTGCTCCTGCTCCGGGGATCGACCGACTTCCCAGAGTACGGGTGCGGCGGACCGGGCCGACCCCTCGCCCTCGCCCTCGCCCTCGCCTGAGCCTCACCTCGGACGTTCAGTTTTCTGTACGTCACTGGGAGGCGACCATGCGGACCATGTCCTACACCGAATCGCGGGCGAACTACGCCGAGACCCTCAACGCCGTCGTCAACGACCGCGAGGAGGTCATAGTGACCCGCGCAGGGCATGAGCCGGTGGTGATCGTCGCACTCGACGAGTACGAGTCCCTGAAAGAGACCGCCTACCTGCTCCGGAGCCCCGAGAACGCCCGCCGCCTGCTGGCGTCGATCGACCGCCTGGAGAGCGGCGGGGGCACCATGCGGGAGCTCGCCGAATGAAGTCCGTCTTCGACGAGTCGGCCTGGGGCGACTACGTCTGGTGGCAGGCCCAGGACCGGAAGATCCTCAGCGGATCAACATCCTGCTGCAGGATGTCGCCCGCAACGGAAACGAGGGCATCGGCAAACCGGAGCCCCTGAAGGACGGTTTCCAGGGCTACTGGTCCCGCCGGATCACGGATGAGCACAGGCTGATCTACAAGGTGGTCGAGGACGAGGTCCGCGTTGCGGCCTGCCGCTATCACTACGGCCGCTGAGATCAGCAAGCCGAGGTGACGTCCACAGCGCGGACACCGGCTACATCAAGCCGATCTTCTGACGCACTGGCTCAGATGACGGTGGCCCCGGGCGCCGGGGACACCGCGACCCGTGCCGTACGACAGGTGGCGGAGGCGGTCAGCGCCTCCGCCACCGCCGTTGCCGCCTCGGCGTCCTTCGCCAGGAAAGCGGTGGTCGGGCCGGACCCCGAGACCAGCGCCGCCAGGGCACCGGCCTCCGTGCCCGCGCGCAGGGTGTCGGCAAGCGAAGGCCGCAGCGAAAGCGCGGCCTGCTGAAGGTCGTTGGCGAGGGTGGCGGCGAGCGCGGAGGTGTCCCCCGTGCGCAGGGCCTCGAAGAGGGCGGGCGAGGGCTCGGGCTCCGGGACGGCGACGCCCTCGGTGAGCCGGTCGAACTCCGCGTACACCGCCGGGGTCGACAGCCCGCCGTCCGCGACTGCGAACACCCAGTGGAACGTGCCGCCCACCTCCAGCGGAGTCAGCAGCTCGCCCCGGCCCCGGCCGAGAGCGGCGCCGCCGACGAGGCTGAACGGCACGTCGCTGCCCAGTTCGGCGCAGATCGCGAGCAGGTCCTCGCGGGAGGTCTCGGTACCCCACAGCGTGTCGCAGGCGAGCAGGGCGCCCGCAGCATCGGCGCTGCCGCCCGCCATGCCGCCCGCGACGGGGATGTCCTTGGCGATGTGGATGTGCACGGCGGGCTCACCCAGGCCGTGGCGGGCGGCGAGTGCGATGGCCGCCCGCGCCGCCAGATTCGTACGGTCGAGCGGCACCTGATCGGCGTCCGGTCCCGAGCAGGTCAGCCGAAGGCTGTCCGAGGCCGTCACCGTCACCTCGTCGTACAGCCCGACGGCGAGGAACACGTTCGCCAGGTCGTGGAAGCCGTCGGGGCGCGCGCCGCCCACGGCCAGCTGGACGTTGACCTTGGCCGGTACTCGTACGGTGACGCTCACATTGCCCTTCACTTACGCGCTTCCCTCGTTGTCCACAGGCTGTTTGTTCTCCGCGATCCGGGCGAACTCCTCGACCGTCAGCGACTCTCCGCGGGCCTGCGGCGAGACGCCCGCCGCGACCAGCGCCGCCTCGGCCGCCGCGGCCGATCCGGCCCAGCCCGCCAGCGCCGCCCGCAGCGTCTTCCGCCGCTGGGCGAAGGCCGCGTCGACGACGGCGAAGACCTCTTTCCTGGACGCCGTCGTGTCGAGCGGCTTCGCGCGCCGCACCAGCGAGACCAGTCCGCTGTCCACGTTCGGCGCGGGCCAGAAGACGTTGCGTCCGATGGCGCCCGCCCGCTTCACCTCGGCGTACCAGTTGGCCTTGACCGACGGCACGCCGTACACCTTCGAGCCGGGCGCGGCGGCGAGCCGGTCGGCGACCTCCGCCTGGACCATGACGAGCGTGCGCTCGATGGTCGGGAAGGTGTCGAGCATGTGCAGCAGCACGGGGACGGCCACGTTGTACGGAAGGTTGGCGACGAGGGCGGTCGGGGCAGGGCCCGGCAGCTCGGTCACGTGCATCGCGTCGCTGTGGACCAGCGCGAAGCGGTCCGCCTTCGCGGGCATACGGGCGGCGATCGTCGCGGGGAGTGCGGCCGCGAGGACGTCGTCGATCTCGACGGCCGTGACGCGGTCCGCCGCCTCGAGCAGCGCCAGGGTCAGCGAGCCGAGGCCCGGGCCGACCTCGACGACGACGTCGTCCGGGCCGACGTCCGCGGTGCGGACGATCCTGCGGACCGTGTTGGCGTCGATGACGAAGTTCTGGCCGCGTTGTTTGGTCGGGCGTACGCCCAGGGCGGTGGCCAGCTCGCGGATGTCCGCGGGGCCCAGGAGGGCGTCGGGGTGGGGCGTGCTCACCGCCCCAGGGTACGTGGGCCCTCCGGGGGGTGCGGGCCGCCTGGGGTGCCGCAGCACCTACGGCGCCCACCGTCGTGTCGTGGTGTTGTGCCCACCCTCCCCCAGACTCCGTCCGGGAGGTGCCCCCAGCCCTGCGGAACGCCTGCCCACAACGGGTGGCGGAACGCCTGCCCACAACGGGACCGCGCCTACCTGTACAGCCGGCGGCCGCAATGCGGCCATGGTGCGGCGCCCCGGCGCACGTACAGCTTCTTGGCCCGGTACGTCTGTTCCGCCGGCGAGGCGTCCTGGGGACGCCCCATGCCGCCGACCGAGCGCCAGGTGCGGCGGTCGAACTGGTAGAGGCCCCCGTACGTCCCCGAGGGATCCATCGCGCGGGGACGGCCGCCCGACTCGCACTGCGCGAGCGCGCCCCAGTCGAGACCCTCGGCGCCCGCGACGGACCCGGGCAGCGGCTTCGTGCCGGTCTTCACCAGCTGCGTCTCGGGCTCCCGCAGCACCTCGGACCTGACGGGCCGGGGCCGCTGCTTGACGCCGTCGACGGTGCGCAGGGCGTACGTGACCCGCCGCGTGCCCTGCCGCCCGGCCCGCACCACGACCTCCGTACCGCGGAACAGCGAGGGGTCCGAGGTCTTCTGCACGTCGAACGGGATGGGTTCCTCGCGCACCTCCTTGCCGGCGATGACGCGCATGACCGTGATCGTCTGGCCCTCGTACGGAAAGCTGCGTGGCACCGCGGACGTGGTGTCCTGGGCGCCCATCCGGATCCCGGCCTCGTCGACGGCCTCGCGGACCGTGGCCGCGTTCGTACGGATGGTCCGCTCCCGTCCGTCCGCCATGATCGTGACCGTACGTTCGGTGCGGACGTCGAGCCGCAGCCCGTACCGGCCGATCCGCTGGGAGCGGGAGACGGACAGATAGGCGCCCTCCGCCCGCACCCGGAGCTGCCGCAGGGCTTCGTCGACGGTCCTTGCCGTCGTCCAGAGGCTGCGTCGCCGGCCGTCGAGGGTGAGGTGCATCTGCCGGCCGAAGCGGACGACGACCTCGTCGCGGCCGGCCAGCGCGGTGGTGGGTGCGGGCGCCACGATGTCGTGCTCGCCGACGTCCAGCCCTTCGTCGGAGAGCAGCTCGCCGACGCTGTCGGCGAAGGTGTGCAGGGTGCGCGGTCTGCCGTCGACGGTGAGGTGGACCACCTTGTCGTCGGCGACGAACGCGGTGGTGCCGCCCGCGAGTAAGACCACGACCAGCGCCTGCGGCACGATGCGGCGCAGTGTGTCGTGCCGCTCGGCGGCCTTCCTGTGGCGCGCGGCCTGCCGCGCCGCCACGCGCCCGCCGGGCCGTGGGCCGCACCGGGCTGCGGTATCGGCGTATCCCCCCGCCGTTTCGTACGTCTCGTCCTGCGAATTGCTCACGCGACGCTCCAGGGGTCCTGATCGGGGTCAGAACCTAACCGAGCATCGTCACTCTCCAAAGCAAGGCGGATACGCGGTGTCGCGGGCACGATCCATGGGAACGGGCCGGGGGGACGAGACCGTCGGACCGTCCGTCAGTAGCCGAACGCGCGGGCAGTATTGGCGGATACGGCCGTCGCCAGGGCGTCCTCGGAGACGCCCTTCACATCCGCCATGGCGCGCAAAGTGATCGGAATCAGATACGGCGCATTGGGCCGTCCGCGGTACGGGGCGGGGGTCAGATAGGGGGCGTCGGTCTCCACGAGCACCAGCTCCAGCGGGGCGACGGCGAGGGCGTCGCGGAGGGGCTGGGCGTTCTTGAAGGTGACGTTGCCGGCGAACGACATGAAATAGCCGTTCTCGGCGCAGATCCGGGCCATTTCCGCATCGCCGGAGTAGCAGTGGAAGACGGTGCGCTCGGGCGCACCCTCCTCCTTGAGGATCCGCAGCACGTCGTCGTGGGCGTCGCGGTCGTGGATGACGAGGACCTTGCCGTGCCGCTTTGCCATCTCGATGTGGGCGCGGAAGGACTTCTCCTGCGCTTCCTTGCCCTCGGGGCCGGTGCGGAAGTAGTCGAGGCCGGTCTCGCCGACGCCCTTGACCTGGGGGAGCGCGGCGAGCCGGTCGATCTCGGCGAGCGCGTCGTCGAGGGCCGCGTCGCCGCCCGCCTGCCGGGCGCCCTGCCTGGACCATCCGTCGGGGTCCCCGAGGACGATGCGGGGCGCCTCGTTCGGATGCAGGGCCACCGTCGCCCACACGTTCTCGTACGCGGCCGCCGTCTCGGCCGCCCACCGTGAGCCGCGGATGTCGCAGCCGACCTGGACGACCGTGGTCACGCCCACCGACGCGGCCTTGGCAAGGCCCTCCTCGACCGTGCCGGACTGCATGTCGAGATGGGTGTGCGAGTCCGCGACGGGCACCCGGAGCGGCTCCGGGAGCGGTGGTGCGGCGTCTGCGGCGGCTTTCGAAGGCATGTCCCCGATCCTACGAAGAGGACCGCGGGGACTGCGAAGAGGGCCGCGAGGGCCTCACGCCGCCTGGGCCGCGAGGCGTCTCACGCCGCCTGGGTCATGGTCGCGCCCCCGCCGCCCCGCACCGGTCCGTCACCCGGCCTTGCGGTGAAACGCGTGCAGCAGATCGGAGAGGTGCCAGTGGTGCTCCTTGTGGGCGGCCTTCTCCTGGGCCCCCTCCTCGCTGGGATCCGGCTGCTGCGGGACGTGGTGCTTGCGCATCATGTCCAGCACCGAGGACACCTGGCCCGCCCGCATGATCCGGACGACGTGTCCACCGCAGTTCAGGCAGGTGGGGCTGGTCAGCGGCGAGGGAACCCGCTGTCCGTCCACCGTGTACATCATGAACTCGGTGCCGTCGGCGTCGAAGTGGTGCTCGATGACGTAGGACTGCTCCCAGCCGTGTCCGCAGCGCATACAGGCGAACGAGTACGACTCGTGAATGACGGGCGTCGCCGTGGGGTGGTGGCCGGTCCCTGCGATCTCACTCATGCCAGCTCCTCTTGTCCGCTGGACAAGTCGTTCCGGCACTTCCGGTGCGGCGCGTTCCGCGCTGCCGGAGGTGGGGGACGGGTGCGTCCCTCAACCCAGTGCACGCCTTTCCCGGGGCGAGCGCACGAGACCTGTCAAGTGTTGGAGCTGTTTTGGCGGTTCCATGGGGAAAGGGCCTGGTGCGCGGTGTGCGCTTTGCCCTTCAGCCTGGTCCTTTGCCCGTTCATGAGGTCCGTCGATCCGCGTTCTTTGCCGCGACCACGGCATCGAATACCTCGCGTTTGGGCAGCCCCGCCTCGGCCGCGACGGCGGCGATCGCCTCCTTGCGCCGCTCCCCCGCCTCCTCGCGGACCCGCACCCTGCGCACCAGCTCATCGGCGTCGAGTTCCTCCGCACCCTTCTCGGGTGCGCCCTCGACGACGACGGTGATCTCACCGCGTACGCCCTCGGCGGCCCATGCGGCGAGCTCGCCCAGCGGGCCGCGCCTGACCTCCTCGTACGTCTTGGTGAGCTCGCGGCACACGGCGGCGCGGCGGTCCGCGCCGAACGCCTCCGCCATGGCGGCGAGGGTGTCGTCGAGCCGGTGCGGCGCCTCGAAGTAGACGAGGGTCCTGCGCTCCTCGGCGACCTCCCGGAGCCGTGACAGCCGCTCGCCCGCCTTGCGCGGCAGGAAGCCCTCGAAGCAGAACCGGTCGACGGGCAGCCCGGACAGCGCGAGCGCGGTGAGCACGGCGGAGGGGCCCGGCACCGCGGTGACCCTGATGTCCTTCTCGACGGCGGCCGCGACCAGCCGGTATCCGGGGTCGGACACGGACGGCATCCCCGCGTCGGTCACCAGCAGCACCCGCGCCCCGCCCACCAGGGCCTCGACGAGCTCGGGGGTGCGCGCCGACTCGTTGCCCTCGAAGTACGACACGATCCGCCCGGCCGGCTGCACGCCGAGCGCCTGGGTGAGCCGCCGCAGCCGCCGGGTGTCCTCGGCCGCGACGACGTCCGCGGAGGCCAGCTCCTCGGCGAGGCGGGGCGGCGCGTCGGCCACGTCCCCGATGGGGGTGCCGGCGAGTACGAGAGTGCCGTGGGGGCTGGTTTCTGTCACCGGTCCATCCTCGCAGGGGCGGGGCAGGGCCGAACCGTCAGGCAGGCCGTGCGGGGACGGCCCCGGCCCGGCCGGTCAGGATCCTGCGGGGAGGGCCCCGGCCGACCCGGTCAGGCCGGAAGAGGCCCGTCTCACGGGACTCGCACAGAAGCGTTCCCTACGATGGCGCGGTGACCAGTACCGCGTCCTCCACGGACACCCGGCAGGGCCAGGCCACCGAACAGCGACCGCCGTCGTGGCAACTGCGGCTGCGCCGATTCGGCTACGCACCGCGGACCGCGACCGACGTCCGCGACCGGCTCGTGCCTCCCTACACCCGGCCCAGCCCCCGGCTGTGGGCGGCGCTCGGAGTGCCCAAGAGCCTCGCCGACGTGCTGGTGCGCTGGTCGGGCTGGCTGGGCCCGCTGCTCGTCACGCTCGTCGCGGGCCTGATGCGGTTCTGGAACCTCGGCAGCCCGAAGGCCGTGATATTCGACGAGACGTACTACGCCAAGGACGCGTGGGCGCTCATCCACCGCGGGTTCGAGGTCAACTGGCCCAAGGCGGCCAACGACCAGATCCTGCAGAACGGCGACACGGTCACACTGCCCTCGGACGCGGCGTATGTGGTCCATCCGCCGGTCGGCAAGTACGTCATCGGGATCGGCGAGTGGCTGTTCGGGTTCACCCCGTTCGGCTGGCGGTTCATGACGGCTGTGCTCGGCACGCTGTCCGTGCTGCTGCTGTGCCGGATCGGACGGCGGCTGTTCCGCTCCACGTTCCTGGGGTGCCTCGCGGGTGCCCTGATGGCCGTGGACGGCCTGCACTTCGTGATGAGCCGCACCGCGCTGCTCGACCTGGTGCTGATGTTCTTCGTGCTGGCGGCCTTCGGCTGCCTCGTCGTCGACCGGGACAGGGCACGGGCGCGGCTCGCCGCCGCACTGCCCGTGGGCCCCGACGGGATCGCGCGCCCCGATGCCGGGATCGCCGAGTCCCTGCGGCACGGCTGGCGGCCCTGGCGCCTGGCGGCCGGGGTGTGCCTGGGGCTGGCGTTCGCCACGAAGTGGAACGGCCTCTACGTCCTGGCCGCTTTCGCGCTGATGGCCGTGTGGTGGGACGTGGCCGCACGCCGGGTCGCGGGCGCCGAGCGGCCGTACGTCGCGGTGCTCAGGCGGGATCTGGGCTGGGCGTTCCTGTCGACCGTGCCGGTGGCCGTGGCGACGTACGTGCTGTCCTGGCTGGGCTGGATCCTCTCGCCGGAGGACGGCTCCGGCGGGTACTTCCGCAACTGGGCCGTGACAGACGGCAAGGGCGGCAGCTTCACCTGGCTGCCGGACTGGCTGCGCAGCATGTGGCACTACGAGCACGAGGTGTACCAGTTCCACGTCGGCCTCTCCTCGCCGCACACGTACCAGTCGAACCCGTGGAGCTGGATCGTCCTCGGCCGCCCCGTCTCGTACTTCTACGAGGACCCGCCGGCCGGCAAGGACGGCTGCCCCACCGACGCGGGCGAGAAGTGCGCCCGCGAGGTCCTCGCGCTCGGCACACCGGTGCTGTGGTGGGCGGCCTGCTTCGCGATCCTGTACGTGCTGTGGCGCTGGTTCTTCCGGCGCGACTGGCGCGCGGGCGCCATCGCGTGCGGCGTCGTGGCCGGCTATCTGCCGTGGTTCATGTACCAGGAACGGACGATCTTCCTCTTCTACGCCGTCGTCTTCGTGCCGTTCCTGTGTCTGGCCGTGGCGATGATGATCGGGGCGATTCTCGGGCCGCCGGGATCATCGGAACGACGGCGGGTCGTGGGCGCCGCGGCCTCCGGCGTGCTCGTCCTGCTCATCGCCTGGAACTTCATCTACTTCTGGCCGATCTACACCGGCCAGGCGATCCCGATCGGCTCATGGCGGGCGCGAATGTGGCTGGATACCTGGGTCTAGCCGCGGCCAGAATGGCCGGATGCGCCGCATCGTCGTCATCGACGCCCCGTCCAACCTCGGCCTTCGGCCGCCGGCCGAAGGCACCGTGCCCGGGTGCTACAAGCTGGCGGGCGCGCTGCGCGAGCAGCGGCTGCTGCAGCGGCTCGGGGCATACGAGGGCGGAGTCGTCGTGGAGAGATCCGGAAGCAGGGCGCCGAGAACGTGGCGCGTGCGGTGGTACGCAGCCTTGAAGTGCCCGGGATCGAGGGTTTCTGGCTGCACTTGGACGCCGACGTGCTGAACCCCTCCGTCATGCCCGCGGTCGACAGTCCCGACCCCGGTGGACTCCTGCCCGGTGAACTCGCCCCGCTGCTGCGGACCTTGGCGCGATCGGAACGCTGCGTCGGCTTCAATCTCACCATCTACGACCCGGATCTCGACCCCGACGGCTCCTGCGCGGCCCTCCTCGCCGACCTCCTCCAGACCGCCCTCGCCCAACCCTGATCAGCCCCGCGAGCGGACCGGCTCAGAAGAAGGCGCTGAACAGGCCGACGACCCGCAGGACATTGATCTCCTTTCGGACGCCATCGGTCCATCCGGTCTCACATGTCACTCCCTCCGCCTACAGTGCTGACTCGGGATCGCCCTTGTGAACGTCTGTCCGACGGTCACCAGGGCAAGGGGAGGGGAGCGCAGCATGCGCAACGGGGCAAAGGCTGCCCTGGTCGGCGGGGTTTTCGCCGTCATGGTCGGGGGCGCGGGTTACGGCGCGTACAACCTGGTGAGTGCGATCACCGGGGGGAACACGTCCGCGGAGGAGCCAGGTGCGGTGAAGACCGGGCCGCTCACCCGTGACGAGATCCGGGACACCACGCAGAAGTTCTTCGCGGCGTGGGAGAAGGGGGACGCGGAGGGGGCCGCGGCCCTCACGAACAACGAGGACGGCGCCGCGCAGAAAGCGCTCACGGGGTACCGCGAGGACGCGCACCTCACCAAGGTGAAGATCACGCCGGGCACGGCGAGCGGCGCCAAGGTGCCGTTCTCGGTCGAGGCCACCGTCTCGTACGAGGGGAAGACCAAACCCTTGTCGTACGAGACGGAACTGACCGTCGTCCGCGGCAGCACCACGGGTCGGCCCCTCGTCGACTGGCAGCCGTCCGTCGTCCACCCGGACCTGGAGGAGGGCGACACGCTCGTCACGGGCGAGGCGTCGGCGCCGCCGATCGAGGCGGTGGACCGGGGCGGCGCCGTGCTGAGTGAGAAGAAGTACCCCTCGCTGGGCCCGATCATCGAGCAGCTGCGCAAGCGGTACGGCGACGAGGCGGGCGGCACACCCGGCATCGAGCTGGCCGTGCGGCACCAGAGCGCCGACGTGCCGGACGAGACGCTGCTGACGCTCGACAAGGGCACGCCCGGCAAGCTGCAGACGACGCTCAGCGCGAGCGTCCAGGCCGCGGCCGAGAAGGCCGTGAAGAAGTTCGCCAAGTCGTCGGTGGTCGCCGTGAAGCCGAGCACGGGCGAGGTGCTCGCGGTGGCCAACCACGGATTCGGCGAGTTCAACGCGGCGTTCGAGGGGAAGCTGGCGCCCGCATCCACGATGAAGATCATCACCGCGGCGATGCTGATCGACAACGGCGTCACCTCGATGAACGATGCGGCGCCTTGCGACGCCAGCGCGGTGTGGCAGAGCCAGACCTTCCGCAACATCAAGGGCCTGGAACCGAACGAGAACGCCACGCTCGCCGACAGCTTCGCGCGGTCCTGCAACACCGCCTTCGTGAAGCTCATCGACGAGAAGCCGCTCACGGACGAGTCGCTGACCCGCGAGGCCCAGGACCGGTTCGGGCTCGGGCGGGACAACTGGAAGACGGGGATCGTGTCGTTCGACGGCTCGGTGCCCGCCTCCCCCGGCCCCGACCGCGCGGCGAACGCAATCGGCCAGGGCCAGGTCCAGATGAGCCCGCTGAACATGGCCTCGGTCACAGCGACGGCCATTACCGGCGCCTTCCGGCAGCCGGTGATCGTCCCCCAGGAGCTCGACGACCGGGAGCTCGCCACCGCCCGCGGGCTGGAGCGGAACACCGTCGATCAGCTGCGGGAGATGATGCGCCGCACCGCCACGAGCGGCACCGCCGCCGAGGCCATGTCCGGGCTCGGTCCCGACTACGGCGCGAAGACCGGCTCCGCCGAGGTCGACAGCCAGGCCACGTCCAACAGCTGGTTCACCGGTTACCGGGGCGACATCGCCGCGGCCGCCGTCACCCAGGAGGGCGGGCACGGCGGCGATGCGGCAGGCCCGATCGTGGCGGACGTCCTGCGGGCGGGCGGCTGAGGCCGAGGGCTGACAGCCGACCCTTGCTTCCCCCTCCTCTTGCCCACCCTTCGGGCAGGAGTAGGGGGGTATGCCGACAGGGCCTAGTGTGGGTGCCTCGGTGAGGAGTTTGGGGGACCAGGAGCAGCGGAGGACTCGTGGGTAACAGAAGGCGCGCCGCGCGCAAGAGAACGCACCCCGCCGTGATCGGCGGGGTGGTTGCGTTGATCGTGGGCGGCGCGGGGTTCACCGCGTACAGCTTCCTGTCCGACTCGCCCGCGGGCGAGAACACCGCGGCAGGCAGCGTCGTGAAGAAGGTCAAGACGGGCCCGGTGACCGCCGCAGAGGTCCAAGCCGCGACGGACGGGTTCCTCACCGCGTGGCAGTCGGGCGACGCCGCGAAGGCCGCCGCGTACACGGACGACACGGCGGCGGCCCAGGCCGCGCTGACCGGGTACCGCAAGGACGCCTACATCGACGACGTGACGCTGACCCGTGGGAAGGCGTCCGACGCCACGGTGACGTTCAAGGTCGCCGCCACGGTCGCGTACAAGGGGAAGAGCAAGCCCCTCGCCTACGAATCCGAGCTCACCGTCGTCCGCCGGGCGAAGGACGGCAAGGCGCTGATCGGCTGGCAGCCGTCCGTCGTGCACCCGGACCTGAAGGACGGCGACACGCTGGTCACGGGAGCGGCCGGGGACCCGCCGATCAAGGCGACGGACCGCGACGGCGCCGAGCTCACCGCGGCGAAGTACCCCTCGCTCGGCACCGTCCTGGACGGGCTGCGCGAGAAGTACGGCAAGAAGGCCGGGGGGACGGCGGGGATCGAGCTGCGAGTGGTCCGCAAGGAGAGCAAGAAGAAGAGCGAGCAGACGCCCGACAAGACGCTGCTGACGCTGTCCGAGGGCACGCCCGGCACGGTGAAGACCACACTCAGCGCGACCGCGCAGGCCGCCGCCGAGCGCGAGGTGGGCGAGCGGGAGCGGGCGTCGGTGGTCGTCATGAGGCCCTCCACCGGCGAGATTCTCGCCGTCGCCAACTCGAACTCCGGCTTCAACACGGCGTTCCAGGGTTCCCTGGCGCCCGGCTCCACGATGAAGATCGTGACGGCGTCGCTGCTGCTCGAGAAGGGCCTCGCCTCGATCGACAAGCCGCATCCGTGCCCCAAGTACGCGTCGTACGGCGGGTGGAAGTTCCAGAACGTGGAGAAGTTCGAGATCAAGAACGGCACGTTCCGCTCGAGCTTCGCGGCCTCCTGCAACACGGCCTTCATCACCCAGGCCGAGAAGCTGGAGAACGACGATCTCACCAAGCAGACCCAGCAGGTCTTCGGGCTGGGGCTGGGGAACTGGTCGATCGGGGTGTCGAGTTTCGACGGCGCCGTACCGGTGCAGAGCGACGCACCGAAGGCGGCGTCGCTCATCGGGCAGGGCGGCGTGCGGATGAACCCGCTCAACGTCGCGTCCGTCATCTCCACGGCCAAGACGGGCGTGTTCCAGCAGCCGTATCTGGTCTCGCCGGACGTCGACGACCGGGCGCTCGCGACCGCCCCGCGCAAGCTGGACGCGTCAGCTCAGGCGCAGCTGCACGAACTCCTGAACTACACCGCGACGTCGGGCTCCGCCGCGGAGGCCATGGCCGGGCTCGGCCCGGACATCGGCGGCAAGACCGGCTCCGCGGAGGTCGACGGCCAGAAGCAGCCGAACGGATGGTTCACGGCATGGCGCGGCGACCTCGCCGCGGCGGCGGTGATCCAGGAGGGCGGCCGGGGCGGCAAGTCGGCGGGTCCGCTGGTGGCGGCGCTGCTGCGGGCGGGGGGCTGACGCGGGAGCCGACGCAGAGGCCTGGGGCTGGCGCCGGGGGCTGGGGGCTGGCGCCGGGGCTGGGGGCTGGCGCCGGGGGCTGATGTCGGCGGCGGGTTAACGTCCTGTGGCTGACGTCCGATGGCTGATTGTCCGGCCTGCCGTCTGGCGGCTGGCGTCCGATGACCGACGCCCGGCGGCAGACGTCCGATGGCTGACGCCTGCCGTCTGCCGGCTGACGTCCGGTGGCCGGAACTCGTTCGCGTGTCACATACATCCACCGCTAGCGTGCCGTTCATGACCGCTTCCGACACGGCCGCCGAGGTCTCCCCCGCCCACCCCCGCTTCGCCGAGGCTCTCCGAGAGCTCGGTCTGGACGAGCTGTCCGGCCGGATCCGCCGCTTCCCCGACGCGACGCGTACCGCCGCCGAGGCCGCCGCCGCGATCGGCTGCGAGCTCAGCCAGATCTGCAAGTCGCTGATCTTCGCGGCCGACGGCGTCCCGGTCCTGGTGCTGATGGACGGCGCGTCCCGCGTCGACGTGGACCTGGTACGGCGCGAGTTGGGCGCGGAGAAGGTCGGCCGCGCCAAGGCGGACGTGGTGCGTGAGACGACGGGGTACGCGATCGGCGGTGTCCCGCCCTTCGGGCACCGCACGAAGACCCGCGTACTCGCGGACCGTTCGCTGCTCGAGCACGACCTGGTGTGGGCGGCCGCGGGCACCCCGCACACCGTCTTCCCGATGGACCCCGAGTCGCTGATCGCCCACGCGGGCGGCACCCTGGTGGACATCCGCGAGCGGAACGCGTGACGTCGGCCGTCGCGGCCGCCGTACTGCTGGCGGCCGTCACGCACGCGAGCTGGAACGCCATCGCCCACCGCATCACGGACAAACTGGTCGGCTTCACGCTGATCTCGGGCGGCGGGTCGCTCATCGGCTTCGCCGCCGTGCCCTTCGTCCCCGTGCCCGCGGCCGGCGCCTGGCCGTATCTGATCGCCTCGGTCGTGCTGCACGTCGTGTACTACGCCCTGCTCATGAGGTCGTTCAGGCTCGGCGACTTCGGCCAGGCGTACCCGATCGCGCGCGGCTCGGCGCCGCTCGTGGTGACCGTACTGGCCGCCGTCTTCGCCCAGGAGATACCCGGAGCCTGGCAGGCGGCGGGCATCGCCCTGTGCTGCGCCGGGCTGACCGGCGTCGCGCTCTGGGGGCTGCGCGGCCGCCGTCCGGAGTGGCCGGCGATCGGGGCGGCGCTCGCGACGGGCCTGTCCATCGCCGCGTACACCGTCGTGGACGGCCTGGGCGTACGGGCGTCCGGCTCGTCGCTCGGCTACATCGCGTGGCTGATGGCCCTGGAGGGCCTGCCCGTCCCGCTCTACGCCGCCTGGCGCTGGCGCGGCGAACTCCTCGCTGTGCTACGTCCGTTCGCGTCGCTGGGGTTGTTCGGCGCGGTGCTCTCCGTCCTGGCGTACGGGCTTGTGCTGTGGGCCCAGACGCGCGCGGAACTCGCGCCGATCGCGGCGCTGCGGGAGTCCAGCATCATCGTGGGCGCGGCGATCGGCGCCCTGTTCTTCAAGGAGAGGTTCGGGGCGCCGAGGATCGCGGCGGCCGGGTTGATGGTGGCCGGGATCGGGCTGATGCTGCGCGCGGGGTGAGCGGCGGACGGTCACCGCGACGTCCGGCCCGCCCTCATCCGGAGGACCGCGCACCCGTGGTCACCTGCGGGCCGTCCTCAGCCGGCGGAGGACCCCACCACCGCCCGCACCGCCCCCACCAGCGCCTGTGCCCGCGGGTCCGCCGTGACGCCCTTCCGCATGCCGTTGGTGACGTATCCGAAGGCGGTGCCCGTCTCGGGGTCGGCGAAGCCGAGGGAGCCGCCGCGGCCGGGGTGGCCGAAGGAGCCGGGGCCGAGCAGCGGCGAGGCGGTGCCGTGGAGCATGTAGCCGAGGCCGAAGCGGGTGTTGACGACGAGGGTGCGGTCGGGTCCTGCGGACTCCTCCGCACACGCGAGGGCGACGGTTTCCGGGGCGAACAGCCGTACGCCGCCCTCGACATCACCGATCAGCGCGGCGTAGAAGCGCGCAAGCGCCTCGGCGGTCGCGATGCCGTTGGAGCCGGGGAGCACGGCCGCACGGTACGCCGGGTCGTTCTCGTCCGGGGCAGGACTGATCGCGCCGAAGGCCCGGCGGGTCAGCGAGTCCGGGTTCGCGTATGCGTCGGCGACGCTCCGCTTCGGCCGCGACCTGAAGCCACCGGGCTCCGCCGGCGCCTCGACGGGGCCGACCCGGCCCACCCGATGGGCCTGCGCGTCCGGCAGCCCGAGCCACAGGTCGAGTCCGAGCGGCCGGGCGATCTCGTCCGCGATCCACTCGCCGATTCCGCGGCTGCCGGTGACGCGCCGCACCAGTTCGGCGGTGAGCCAGCTGTAGGTCTGCGCGTGGTAGCCGTGGTCCGTGCCGGGCTCCCACACCGGGGCCTGCGCGGCGACGGCCGCGGCGCCCAGGTCGGGGTCGGCGACCTCGGCCGGCGTCAACGGGCGGTCGAGGACGGGCACTCCGGCCCGGTGCGCCAAGATGTGCCGGACGAGCGCCCGTTCCTTGCCGTTCGCCTTGAACTCCGGCCAGTACGAGCCGACCGGCGCGTCCAGGTCGAGCTGCCCGCGCTGGTGCAGGAGCAGCAGCACGGCAGCCGCTATCCCCTTGGTCGCGGAGCGGACGATCTGCGCGGTGCCGGGCTCCCACGGTCCGCCGGAGCCGTCCACGTCGCGCGTGCCGCCCCACAGATCGACGACCCGGTGTCCGTCCCGGTACACGACGACACCGGCGCCGCGCTCACCGCGGTCGGCGAAGTTGCGCAGGAACGCGTCCCTGACCGGTTCGAAGCCTTCCGCCACCGTGCCGTTGACGTCCACGTCCACGTCGGCGCCCACTTCCGCGTCCACGCCCGCCCTCCTGTCTCGCGCACTCTCCCGTATCGGTGCAACAGGCACACATTGCCCCCGATTCCGGGAACGGATGTGACACAGCACTCGTGCGCGGCACGGGCTTCAGGGGTACGCTCCCGACTGCCAACCGTCCTGACCTGGGGGTTCTTTGTCCGCACCGTCCCTCTGCGCCGGGATTTGAGATGCTCGAGGGCCTCGGGATCGCACCCGCCGAAGAGCAGGTGTATGTGGCGCTCGTCACGCGGGCTGCGACCGATGCACAGGAGCTCGCCGACCGCACCGGTCTGCCCGAACCGGACGTCGAGCACGCCCTGTCCGAGCTCGAACTCAAGGGGCTGGTGACGGCCCACCCGGGGCAGCGGCGCGGGTTGCGTGCCGCACCGCCGGACATCAGCCTGAATCTGATGGCGCTGCAGCGCATGGACGACGTGCGCAAGGCACAACTCGCCATCGCCCAGCTGGCCCAGAGCTACCACGGCGACGGACTGCCGGGCGGCACCACCGAGTCGATCGAGGTCGTCGAGGGCGCGGCCGCCATCGGCGAGCGCTACTCCCAGATCCAGCGGGCCACTCGCAAGGAGATCCGCACCCTCGCCGGGGGACCCGTGGTGGCCGTTCCGGCTGCCGCCAACACGGCCCAGCGGGAGGCCTTGCGCGCCGGGGTGCGGTACCGGGTGGTCTACGACCGGGCCACGCTGGACCTGGAAAGCCAGGACACCCCGTTGCTGCTCGAGGAATGGGCCGCGCTGGGCGAGGAGATGCGGGTGGCGGTCGACGTACCGCTCAAGATGGTCATCTCCGACGGCCGGCTGGCCCTGGTCATCCCCCGGGAACTGCCGCCCGGCGACCCCACGGCCCTGGTGCTGCGCACGCGCCCCCTGCTGGACGCCCTCGGCTGGATATTCGACAGGATCTGGGAGTCCGCCCTTCCGGTGCCCGCCGCGCTGGCGCTGGCGTCCGGAGGCCCGCTGACCGCCGACGACCGGCATCTGCTCTCCCTGCTGCTGGCCGGATACACCGACCAGGCGATCGCCTCCCAGCAGGGCGTGAGCATGCGCACCGTCCAGCGGCGGGTCCGGCGCCTGCTCGCCCTCGCCGGGGCGCAGAGCCGGCTGCAGCTCGGCTGGCAGGCCGCGCGCCGCAACTGGATCTGACACACCGTCGATACGGCTGGGATACCTCCCCGACATCCGGCGGGGAGTTCGCCCTGCCATGCCCTGGCGCGTTTACGACAAGGCGACAAACCGCCAGCTCATGGGGCTGAACAGCGAGTTCCGCAGGTGGCACGGTGTCGCTGATTCGACATCCCCGAGCCAAGAGGACGCTGATGTTCCGTCCCAGATCCCGCACTCCGTACGGACGCCGGCGGACCGCCACCGCGATAGCCGCCGTCCTGGCCGCCGGAGGCGTATCCCTGGCCGCCGTGCCCGCCACCGCGGACACCGCGGGCGCACAGTCCGCCGCCGTCGACAAGCTCGGCGACCACGACCGTGCCCTGATCGCCAAGTACGCCAAGCAGCACCGGACCCGCAGCATTCCCGCCGACGCCGATCAGGCGGTCCCCGACTTCGTCACCCTGATGCTGGCCGTCAAGAACGGCCGCACCGAGGAGGCGAAGAAGGCCCTGACCGACCTCGGTGCCGAAGTCACCCGGACCGACGCCGAGATCGGGTACATCAAGGTCAACGTGCCGTTCGCGGACGTGGACAAGGTCGTCGCCCTCGACGACGTGCTGCGCGTCGACGCCGACGAGCTCCTCCAGCTGGAGGAGACCCGGGCCGACTCCGCCGGCACCGAGGCAGCGGCCCAGGCGGCCGACACGGCCACCCTCCCGGCAGCCCCGTCCGTGAAGACCCCGGACGACAACGCCTACATGCCGACCAACGAGACCGGCTCGGTGGACTTCAAGAACGACAACCCCACCTTCGACGGCCGGGGCGTGACCATCGGCGTCATGGACACCGGCATCGACCCCACCCACCCGGCGCTCGCAAAGACCACGACCGGCGAGCGCAAGCTGGTGGACACGGTCAACGGCACCAACCCCACGGACTTCATCGACCTGCTCTTCGACCGCACCTGGTCTCTGCTCACCGCGAGCAACAAGGTCACCGGGGCGACCGTCGTCAAGAACAACATCACCTGGACCCTCCCGTCCGGCGACGACCTCTCCCTGACCACCCGGCTGATATCCGCGAGCAACGGCTACGCCGACCCCACCCTCAAGGGCAAGTACCTGGGCGTGGTCCACCGCGCCGACGACGGCGCCGTCTTCGTGGACACCGACTTCGACCACGTCTTCACCGACGACGAGCTGCTCCGCCCGTACAAGGCCGACCACCAGGTCGGCTACCTCGGCACCGACAACCCCGATACCGAGATCAACGAGCGCCAGCCGTTCACCGTCGACTTCAAGAAGTTCTCCTCGACGATGTCCGGCGTCAGCGTCACCACCATCGACGAGTCCCACGGCACCCATGTGGCCGGCATCACCGCCGCCAACGGGATGTTCGGCGGGGCCATGGACGGACAGGCCCCCGGCGCCAAGCTGGTCTCCATGCGGGCCTGCCACGCGTCCGGCTGCTCCAGCGCCGCCCTCACCGACGGCATGATCGACCTCGCCACCGACCACGGCGTGGACGTCATCAACATGTCCATCGGCTCCAGCCCGGCCCTCAACAACGGTCAGAGCGCCATGGCGCTGCTCTACAACCGCCTGATCGACGAGACCGGCGTCCAGATGTTCATCTCCGCCGGCAACTCGGGTGCGGGCACCAACACCGTCGGTGACCCGACCTCCGGCGACCAGGTGGTCAGCGTCGGCGCCTCGGTCTCCAAGGAGACCTGGTGGGCCAACTACGGCTCCGAGGTGGCGTTCGAGGAGGGGGTCTTCCCGTTCTCCTCGCGCGGCCCGCGTGAGGACGGCGGCATGAAGCCCGACATCACCGCGCCCGGCTCGGCGGTCGCCCCCACCCCGGACTGGCTCGCCAGCTCCTACGTCGCCGACACCGGCTACACCCTGCCGGCCGGCTACTCGATGCTGAACGGCACCTCGATGGCCTCCCCGCAGGCCGCCGGTGCCGCGGCGCTGCTGCTGTCCGCCGCCAGGCAGAAGGACGTCAGCGCCACCCCGGCCGAGCTGCGCAAGGCCATCTACACCTCGGCCGACTACAACAGCGCGGTGGACGCCATCGCCCAGGGCCGCGGCGAGTTCGACGTCGAGAAGGCGTGGGAGGTCCTGTCCAAGGGCGTCGCCACCGATGAGGACATCAAGGTCTCCGCGCCGGTCTGCACCGTGCTCTCCGGCCAGCTGACCACCCCGCACACCGGCAGCGGCCTGTTCAACAGCTGCGCCCCGGGCAGCGGCGGCCAGGGCGTCGGCGAGTCCCGTACGTACGACGTCACGCTGACCCGCACCGGTGGCAAGGACGGCGCCCAGGCCTACGAGCTCGGCCTGAAGGGCAATGACGGCACCTTCTCCGCGCCGGAGCAGGTCACCCTGGAGAAGGGCGTCCCGACGGTGGTCAAGGTCACCGCCGAGCCGAAGACGCAGGGCACGCACAGCGCCGTCCTGACCATCGACGCCGACGACGCGCGTGGTCTCGAGCAGTCCGCACTCCTGGCCGTCGAGGCCGCCACCCCGCTCACCGTCGGCACCACCTGGTCGGCGAGCGACAGCGTGAACCGCAACGAGACGATCCACTACACCGTGGCCGTCCCGGCCGGCACCAAGAGCCTGACGGTGGACCTCTCCGGCCTCGCCGACGGCAGCCAGACCCGCTGGTGGGCGTTCAACCCGCAGGGTGTCAGCGGTGAGAAGTCGTCCGCCGGCAGCATTTACTGCTACGCGAACTACCTCGACGGCAACGGCTGCAACCCGGCCACCCGCACCTACACCAACCCCCAGGCGGGCGTCTGGGAGTTCGTGGTCGAGTCCCGCCGCACCAGCCCGCTGCTGAGCAAGACCTTCGAGCTGAAGGCGTCCATCACCCAGTGATGACGGCGTGACGTAGACAGGACCGGCTGGGACCCATGGTCCCGGCCGGTCCTTCGTTTCCGTGCATCACACCGTCGGTGCGCTCACCGACCGCGGATCGAACCCGAACGGCAGCTCCAGCCGGTGCGCCCGCATCAGCTCGTCGTCGGCGAGCAGCTCACCGGTCGGGCCGTCCGCGGTGATCGTGCCCTCGCTGAGGATCACCGAGCGCGGGCAGAGCTCCAGGGCGTACGGCAGGTCGTGCGTGACCATGAGGACGGTGACGTCCAAGGACCGCAGGATATCGGCGAGTTCGCGCCGTGAGGCGGGGTCCAGGTTCGACGACGGCTCGTCCAGGACGAGGATCTCGGGCTCCATCGCCAGGACCGTCGCGACGGCGACACGGCGGCGCTGCCCGAACGACAGATGGTGCGGCGGCCGTTCTGCGAACTCCGCCATGCCGACCTGCTCCAGCGCCTTCCGCACGCGGGCCTCGAGCTCGGGCCCCTTCATCCCGGCCGCGGCGGGCCCGAAGGCCACGTCCTCACGCACCGTCGGCATGAACAGCTGGTCGTCCGGGTCCTGGAAGACGATGCCGACCCGCCGCCGGATCTCCGCCATGTGCTTCTTGCCGACGGGGAGCCCTGCGACCTTCACGGTCCCGGCGCCTGCGGTGAGGATGCCGTTCAGGTGCAGCACGAGCGTCGTCTTGCCGGCGCCGTTCGGCCCGAGCAGCGCGACGCGCTCGCCGCGCTCGATGCGCAGGTCGACGCCGAAGAGGGCCTGGTGCCCGTCGGGGTACGCGAAGGCCAGTCCGGCCACTTCCAGAGAGGGGGTCACAGGGTCCATCCCAACAGACATACGACAAGGGCCGCGAACGGGAGGGCCAGTGCGCCCGACCACTGGGCCCGGGACGCGGTCACCTCGTCGATGACCGGCATCGTTCCGGCGTATCCGCGGCTGAGCATCGCGAGGTGCACCCGCTCCCCCCTCTCGTACGAGCGGATGAAGAGCGCGCCCGCGGACTTGGCGAGCACGCCCCAGTGGCGGATGCCGCTCGCCTCGAAGCCGCGTGACTCGCGCGCGATCTTCATGCGGCGCATCTCGTCCGTGATCACGTCGCCGTAGCGGATCATGAAGGACGCGATCTGCACGAGTAGCGGCGGCAGTTTGAGGCGCTGCAGGCCGAGCAGCAGTTCGCGCAGTTCGGTGGTGGCGGCGAGCAGGACGGAGGCGGCGACGCCGAGGGTGCCCTTGGCGAGCACGTTCCAGGCGCCCCACAGGCCGTTCACGCTGAGGGAGAGGCCGAGGACGTCGACGCGCTCGCCCTGCGCGACGAACGGCATCAGCACCGCGAAGGCCACGAACGGGACCTCGATCAGCAGCCGCTTGAGCAGGAATCCCGCCGGGACACGGGCCGCGTACGCGACGAGGCCCAGCAGCACCGCGTACAGCCCGAAGGCCCACATCGCCTCGCGCGGCGTCGAGACGACGACCACGACGAACGCGAAGACGGCCGCGAGCTTGGTGTGCGGGGGCAGCCGGTGCACGGGCGAGTGCCCGTGCCGGTACAGCTTGTGCGCGTGGCCCGCCCCCATGTCAGACGGTTTCCCGCTGCGGTACGGCGGCGGCGCCGGTGTCCTCGGTACGGCGCCTGCGGACCGCCCAGAAGACTCCGGTGCCCGCGACGACCGTGACACCGACGCCGATCACGCCCGCGAGGCCGCCGGAGAGCCGGGCGTCGCCGACGTCCTTGACGCCGTAGTCGGCGAGCGGCGAGTCCGAGGTGGCGTGTTCCTCGGTCTTCTTGTCGATGCCGTGGTCCTGGGCGACCTTCTCCAGGCCGTCGGGGTTCGCGGAGGCGTAGAAGCTGACGAAGCCCGCGAGGACGAGGGAGGTGACCAGGCCCGCGATCCAGACCTTGCGGGGGGACCGGGCCGCGGCCGGCTCCGGCTGCGCGGCGGGCACGTCGACCAGCTCGCCGCCCACGCGGAGCTTGAGCGGCGTGGTCAGCCCGCGGGCGCCGTACACGAGGTCGGGGCGGACGGCGATGACGGCGCCGACGGTGAGGGCGGTGATCGCGGCCTCGCCGATGCCGATCAGGATGTGCACGCCGACCATGGCGGTGGCGACCTTCCCGATCGACACGTCGGTCGTGCCGCCCACGGCGTAGATCAGCGTGAACGCGAGCGCGGCGGCCGGTACGGAGAGCAGCGCGGCGGCGAACGAGGCGACGCTGATGGACCGGCGCGTGCGCGGCAGGATCTTCACCAGCCCGCGGAAGACGGCATAGGCGACGACGGTGGTGACGACCGCCATGTCCGTGATGTTCACGCCCAGCGCGGTGAGGCCGCCGTCCGCGAAGAGGATGCCCTGCATCAGCAGGACGACGGAGACGCAGAGGACTCCGGTGTAGGGGCCGACGAGTATCGCCGCGAGCGCCCCGCCGAGCAGATGGCCGCTGGTCCCGGCCGCGACCGGGAAGTTCAGCATCTGCACCGCGAAGATGAAGGCGGCCACGAGACCGGCGAGCGGCGCGGTCCGCTCGTCCAGCTCCCGCCGGGCGCCCTTGAGGCTGACCGCCACGGCACCCGCGGCGACCACGCCGGCGGCAGCCGAGACGGGGGCGTCGATGAATCCGTCGGGGACATGCATGGGTGGGCTCGCTCTCCTGATCCGGCGTCTCCGGCTCCGTTCGGTTCGGCATGCACCGCGGCGCTTGGCGAACCGTTCGATGATAGAGCCTTCTTGCAAAGAGGTTGCAAGAGGGTGGGCGCCTCAATAACCGGGAGGCGTATTCAGGAAAATATGCGACATTAGATGGCAAAGGGGATCAATCGTAAGGAGTCTCCGATGTCAGCCACCGTCGTCGAGCAGCACGCACGAGCCCACCTGGTGACCGACGCCGCAGACGACCAGCCGCTCCCCGTGGAACTGAGCTACGACCCGCAGTCCGATCCGGATTCCGTACGGGTCAGCCTCCCCGGAGTCCCCGGCACCCCGCGTCGGCACGACTGGGTCTTCAGCCGGGAACTGCTCGAGGAGGGGCTGCGCGCCCCGGCCGACAGCGGTGACGTGCGCATCTGGCCGTGCGGCCGCGTCCAGGCCGTGATGGAGTTCCACTCCCGCGAGGGCGTGACGGTCGTGCAGTTCGACTCGTCCGCCCTGATGCGCTTCCTGCGCCGGACGTACATGGCCACGGGCCCGATCACGCACTGAGGCGGCGCCCGGAGGCTCCGGGCTCGGTCCCCGGACGTCCACGCGCGCGTGAAGGCCCGGCGACAGCGCCACTCGCGCTGCCGCCGGGCCTCTGTGCGCCTGCCCCGTCCCCACGGGCGGCGCGCCCGCCCGGGTCCGCCCCGCTCATGGGGACCCGGAGGCTTTCCTGCCGATGTACCTGAGGACCCGCCCTGCCGGGAGCCCCAGGCCGTTGCGGACTACTCGTCCGAGTGGCGCAGCTCGATGTCGAAGCCCTCCACTCCGGCCCCGTCGACCTGCAGCGGGCTCGCCACCGGCGGGTAGCCGCTGGCGACGACCGAGTAGTCACCGGCCTCCAGGTCGGTGAAGGCGTACGCACCGTCCTCGCCGGTGGTGGCGGTGGCGACCACATTGCCCGCCGAGTTCACCAGCGTGACCCGCGCGTTCGACAGCGGCACGCCGCCCACGCCCTCACGCACGGTGCCCTGCACGGACGCGCGCGCCGGACCGGAGAGCAGGATGTCGTGCACCAGCACCCGCTCGCCCACGACGACCGTGGAGGCGTGCGGCTGGTACCCCTCGGCTCCCACGATCAGCACGTAGCTGCCAGGCCCGGGGGCGTCCAGCACGTACGAGCCGTCGGCGTGCGGCACGGAGCGCCCCAGCTGCTGTCCGCTCGGCGAGATCAGCGTCACCGCGGCATGCGCCACGCCCACCCCATCGGCGTTGCGGACGGTGCCGCGGACGCCGCTGCCGTCCAGCTCGTACGACCCGTACGGCAGGACCAGCGGCTCCTGCACCGTGGCGAGCCGTGCATCGGCCCCGGAGGCGGCAACCCCCACGGACACGGGCTCGCGCACCGGCGCGGGCACGGGCTCGCCGGACGGCAGGGGGCTCACACCGGCGGGCTCCGGGGCGGCGGTGTCCTTCGCGGTGTCGCGTAGGCCCTCGCCCTCGACATCGACGTTCGGCAGCGCGCGGTCGAGCCACTTCGGCAGCCACCAGGCCGCCTTGCCGAGCAGCGCCAGGACCGCCGGGACGATGGCCATCCGCACGATGAACGCGTCGAAGAAGACGGCGATCGCGAGACCGAAGCCGATCATCTTGATCATCGACTCGCTGGAGCCGATGAAGCCCGCGAACACCGCGATCATGATGACGGCCGCGGCCGAGACCACCCGGGCCCCGTGCCGGAACCCGGTCACGATGGCCTGTCCGGGCCGCTCCCCGTGCACGTACGCCTCGCGCATACGCGTGACCAGGAAGACCTCGTAGTCCATCGCCAGGCCGAAGACGACGCCCACCATGAAGATCGGCATCATCGACATGACAGGGCCGGTCTCCTCGACGCCCATGAGGTCGGCGAGCCAGCCCCACTGGAAGACCGCGACGACGGCGCCGAGCGCGGCCATCACGGAGAGCAGGAAGCCGAGCGCGGCCTTGAGCGGCACGAGGATCGAGCGGAAGACGACGATCAGCAGCAGGAAGGCCAGGCCGACGACCAGCGCCAGATACGGGAGCAGCGCGTCGTTGAGCTTCTGCGAGACGTCGATGTTCATCGCGGTGGAGCCGGTGACCAGCACCTTCGCGTCGGTGTCGGCCTTGATGTCACCGCCCGCGTCCCGGATGGCGTGCACCAGGTCCTCGGTCTCGACCGAGGACGGCTTGGAGTCCGGGACCACGGTGATCATCGCGGTGTCGCCGGCCTCGTTGTACGTCGCCGGGGTCACCGCGGCCACGTCGCCGAGGCCCTTTATGGTCGTGGTCACCTCCTTGACGGCCGTCTTGGGGGCGTCGCTGGACTTCGCGTCGACGACGACCATCAGCGGGCCGTTGAAGCCGGGCCCGAAGCCCTCGGAGAGCAGGTCGTACGCCTTGCGCTGCGTGGTGCTGGTCGGCTGCGAACCGTCGTCGGGCAGTCCGAGCTCGAGCGAGCCGGCCGGGACCGCGGCGGCGCCCAGGCCCACGACGCCGAGGAGCAGCACGGCGACCGGACGGCGGACGACGAAGCGCGCCCAGCGGGTGCCCATGTTCGGCTTCTCCGCGCTGTGCCCGGACGGGTTGTCAGCGGTGTGCCCGGAGGCGCCATCGGCCTTCTTGCGGCCGCCCCGCAGCTTGCCCTTCGCGCCCGCCGGGCGCACCTTCCGGCCCACGTATCCGAGCAGCGCCGGGACCAGGGTGAGCGCGATGAGGACCGCGATGACGACGGTGCCGGCGGCCGCGATGCCCATCTTGGTGAGCATCGGGATGTTGACCACGGCCAGGCCCACCAGCGCGATCACGACCGTGAGACCGGCGAAGACCACCGCGGAGCCCGCGGTGCCGACGGCCCGTCCTGCCGCCTCCTCGCGCTCACGGCCCTCGGCGAGCTCGGCACGGTAGCGGGAGACGATGAAGAGGGCGTAGTCGATGCCGACGGCGAGGCCGATCATCATCGCGAGGGTGGAGGTGGTGGAACCCAGGTCGAGCGTGTTCGCGAGCGCGGTGATCGTGGAGATACCGATGCCGACGCCGATCAGTGCGGTGAGCAGCGGCAGTCCGGCCGCGATCAGCGAGCCGAAGGTGATCACGAGTACGACCGCGGCGACGCCGATGCCGATGACCTCGGTGGCGCCCGTATGGGGGACCGTCTGGAGCGCGTCACCGCCGATCTCGACGGTCAGCCCCGCGTCCCGGGCCTCCTGCGCGGTGTCCTCGAGCGCCTCGCGCGAGGAGTCCTCCAGCTCCATGCCGGAGACCTTGTACGACACCTGCGCATAGGCGATCGTGCGGTCCTGGCTGACGGCCTTGACCTGGAACGGGTCGGCCACGGAGGCGACCTCGGAGCCGGTGCCGAGCTCCTTGACGGTCTCCTTGACGACGGCCTTGTTGGCGGAGGAGGTGATCTTCTCGCCGTCGGGCGCCTTGAAGACGACACGTGCGGTGGCGCCGTCGGCGCTCGCACCGGGGAAACGGTCGTCCAGCAGGTCGAAGGCCTTCTGCGCCTCGGTGCCGGGGATCGAGAAGGAGGTGGAGCCCGCTGCGGGCGCCTGGGCGGCGCCCACGCCCGCGAGGGTCAGCAGCGCAACCCAGATCAGGGCGACGAAGTGTCGTCGCCGGAAGGCGAATCGGCCTAGTTTGTAGAGGAATGTGGCCACGAGGACGTACTCCCGGGTCAGGTCGTGGGGTCTTGCAGGGCAGGGGTCATCGGCCCGACGACGTGAGAGGTCGCGTCAGGTGAGGCAGGAGGGTTGCGGGAACCCCGGGGTGTCAGGCGCCGAGGGCGGGGAGGACCACGGCGTCGATGTACGAGGTGAGGAAGGCCTGCGTGGGCGGCTGGTTGTCGACCAGGCCCCGGACGACGAGGGCGCCGATCAGCATGTGCGGGACGTACTCCAGCGCGGGGTTGTCCGCGCGGATCTCGTCCCGCTCCACGGCCCGCCGCAGCATCCGCTCGAGGCCGGTCATCTCCGGCTCGAACAGCAGCTCACGAAGGGCGCGCAGCAGATCGGCGTTCTCGTGGACCGCCATGGCCAGGCCCCGCATCAGCGAGGTGTCCTGCTCCATCCGGCAGTCGTCCTCACGCGTCACCAGCTCGTGGAGGTCGCCCCGCAGGGTCCCGGTGTCGATCTCGCCGATGTTCACCGGCTTATGGTGCCGGAGCGCCTTGACGACCAGCTCCGGCTTGCTCCCCCACTGGCGGTAGAGGGTGGCCTTGCTGGACCGGGTGCGGGATGCCACGGCGTCCATGGTCAGGGCGTCGTAGCCGACCTCGCGGAGCAGGTCGAGCACGGCCGCGTAGAGCTCGGCCTCGCGCTCGGGCGTGATCCGGCTGCGGCGCACCGTCGCGGCTTCAGCCATGCTCATCCACTCCCACTCCGAACGAAACGGTTTCGTACAGCCGCGAGCTTACCCCCCGACCTATCGAAACGAAACCGTTTCGTACGTGTCGCGCGTCACCCCCCTCTCGGGGCCGCGAAATGGCCCCGGGCAAGTGCGAACGAAAATCCTCATAACGGCACAACTTGCCATGACCCGTTCTGAGTAAAAGCATGGTTGGGTGGACGAGAGCGACTACACACCTGGGTATCTGCGGTTCCCGCACCTGCACCGCGACCGCCTCTGCTTCGCGGCCGAGGACGATCTGTGGGTGGCGGCTCTGACGCCCGAGGGCAAGACCCCGGAGCGTGCCTGGCGGCTCACCGTCGACCGGACCAAGGTCAGCCACCCCCGCTTCTCGCCCGACGGCCGCCACATCGCGTTCACGACGTGGCGCAGCCTCGATCCCGAGATCCATCTCGCCCCGGTGGACGGCGGGCCGGCGCGACGGCTCACCTACTGGGGCACCATCGACACACGCGTATGCGGCTGGGCGCCCCCCGAGAAGGACGACAGGGCCGACATCCTGGCCGTCGCCTCGCACGGCCAGCCCTTCTCCTACTTCTCGTGGGCCTACCGCGTCCCGACCGACGGCTCCCCCGGCAACAAACTGCCCTGGGGCCCGGTCTCCGACATCGCCATCGCCGACGTGGGCGGCGAACACCTCACCCTGCTCCTCACCGGCAAGCCGCCGCACGAGCCGGCCAGCTGGAAGCGGTACCGCGGCGGCGCCATGGGCCGGCTGTGGCTGCAGGGCAGGCAGATCGCCGGGGACCTCGACGGGCATCTGGAGTCCCCGATGTTCGTCGACGGCCGGATCGCCTTCCTCTCCGACCACGAAGGCGTCGGCAACCTGTACTCCTGCCTGCCCGACGGCTCCGACCTGCGCCGCCACACCGACCACGACGCCTTCTACGCCCGGAACGCCTCGTCGGACGGCATGCGCGTCGTGTACCAGTGCGCGGGCGAGCTCTGGCTCGTCGACGACCTCTCCCCCGGCGGCGAGCCGCGCCGCCTGGACGTACGCCTCGGCGGCCCGCGCGCCGGACGCCGCCGCTACCAGGTGCCGGCCGCCAACAACATCGACGCGCTCTCCGTGGACACGACGGGCCGGGCCAGCGCTGTGGTCGTCCGGGGCAGCCTGTACTGGCTCACGCACCGGGACGGCCCGTCGCGCGTGATCAGGGACATCCCGGGCGAACGGGTACGCATGCCGGAGATGCTCGGCACCGGCGGCCAGGTCGCCTACGTCACGGACGCGGACGGCGAGGACGCGGTCGAGATCGCCGATCTGCCGCGGGCCAGCGGCGCCCGCGAGCCCCGACGGCTCGCCTCCGGCCGTCTCGGCCGCGTACAGGAACTGGTGGCCGACCCGGCGGGCGAGCGGCTCGCCATCGCCTCGCACGACGGGCGGCTGCTGCTGATCAGGGTGACGGGCGAGACGGGCACCGAGGAGTCCGAGGGCGCCTCCGAAACGGAGCCCACGACCGGAGAACCCGCGGCCGGAGAGGTGACCGAGCTGATCCGGTCCATCAACGGGCCGGTACGCGATCTCGCCTTCTCTCCCGACGGCGCCTGGATCACCTGGTCCCACCCGGGCATCGGGCGCTCCCTGCGCCAGATCAAGATCGCGCGGATCAGCGACCGGACGATCGTGGACGTCACCAACGGCCGCTTCGAGGACGAGAACCCCGTGTTCACCCGGGACGGCCGCTATCTGGCGTTCCTCTCCTGGCGCGGCTTCGACCCGGTCTACGACGTGCACACCGGCGACCTGTCCTTCCCGCTCGGCTGCCGCCCCTACCTCGTACCGCTGTCGTCGGCCACGCCCTCGCCCTTCGCGCTGTCGCCCGACGGCCGCCCGGCCGCCGGCGGGCTCGACCCGGGAGCGGGCGAGGCGGGCGGCACCGTCATCGTGGAGATCGAGGGTCTTGAGAACCGGGTGACGCCGTTCCCGGTGTCCGCGTCCAAGTACTCGGGGCTGCGCCCGGTCGCGGGCGGCGGCCTGGTGTGGCTGCGCTGGCCCATCTCCGGAGCCCTCGGCGAGACGTTCGTCAATCCGAGCGACACCACCGGCCGGCCGACCCTGGAGCACTTCGACCTCACCAAGGCGAGGAAGTCCGAACTGGTCGTCCACCTCGACTCGTTCGCGGTCAGCGGCGACGGGACCCGGCTCGTCGTGGTCGACGAAGGCGATCTGCGTGCCGTACCCGCCACCGAGGTCGGCGACAGCGACTCAACCGTCTGGATAGACCTGCGCCGCATCCTGCACGAGGCCGATCCGGCCGCCGAGTGGCGCCAGGCGTACAACGAGGCCGGGCGCATCATCCGCGACTACTTCTGGGAGCCGCACATGTGCGGCATCGACTGGTCGGCCGTCCTGGACCAGTACCGGCCGCTGGTCGAACGGGTCGCGTCGCCCGACGAGTTCGCGGACCTGCTGCGCGAGGTCCTCGGCGAACTGGGCACCTCCCATGCGTACGTCACCGCTGCCCGCCGCAACGAGGGCCCGCCGCACTACCAGCGCGCGATCGGCCTGCTCGGCGCGAACCTCGTCCGCAGAGGCGACAACTGGGTGGTCAAGCGCGTCCTGCCCGGCGAGTCCTCCGACTCCAAAGCGCGCTCCCCGCTCGCCGGCCATGGCATCCGCGAGGGCGAGATCCTCACCCATGTCGACGGCCGCCCGGTCGACCCCGTCACCGGCCCCTACCCGCTGCTCGCGGGCGCGGGCGGCACCACGGTCGAGCTGACCTTCGCCACGGCCGAGGGCGAGGGCCACGCCCGCCGGGTCGCCGTGATCCCGCTCATCGACGAGCGGCCCCTGCGCTACCAGGACTGGGTCGCCAAGCGCCGCGCCGTCGTACGCGAGTTGAGCGGCGGCAAGTGCGGCTATCTGCACATCCCCGACATGGGCGGCTCCGGCTGGGCGCAGTTCAACCGCGATCTGCGCATGGAGGTGTCCCGCCCCGTCCTGATCGTGGACGTACGCGGCAACGCGGGCGGACACATCAGCGAGCTCGTCATCGAGAAGCTGACCCGCACAATCCTCGGCTGGGACCTGACGCGCAACGCCCAGCCCGTCTCGTACACCTCGAACGCGCCGCGCGGCCCGATCGTCGCCCTCGCCGACGAAGCGACCTCATCGGACGGCGACATGATCACGGCGGCGTTCAAGCTGCTGGAGCTGGGCCCCGTGGTGGGGCAGCGCACCTGGGGCGGCGTGGTCGGCATGACGGGCCGTCACCGGCTCGGCGACGGCACGATCATCACGGTGCCGATGAACGCGGCCTGGTTCGACGCGTACGGCTGGTCCGTCGAGAACCACGGCGTCACCCCGGACATCGAGGTGGCGCGCACCCCCGTCGACTGGGCCGAGGGCCGCAACACCCAACTCCACGAAGCGGTCAAGGTGGCCCTGGACCTCCTGACCCACCACCCGGCCTCAACCCCACCGGACTACACAAGGGTCCCGAAGCGGGTCCGCCCGCAACTCCCGCCTCGGCACTGAGTCGTTCCAAGCAGTCGTTCCAAGCAGAAGGGGCGCCCCAACCTTGGGGCGCCCCTTCAAACAGAGCGCAGCTCAGACCTCGTACTCGTCCCGGTCGTGCCGGTCCTCATCCATGTCCCGAGGAGTCCGCCGCGAAGACTCCTCCTCGGGCATGTGCGAGCCCGGCTCACGCCGCCCCCGCTCACCCGGCTTCTGCGGAGACCGCCCACGCTCACGCTTCTCCCGGGCGATCTTCTCCTTCGCCTGCTCGGAGAGCTGCTCTCCCTTGTCCTTGAACTGGTCCATCATGCCCATGCGGGTTCACTCCCAAATGGCTGAGGGGATGGGGCCTCTGTCAGAGTGACACGCCCGGACATACGCCGCATTTCGATCAGCGACCGCACAACTACGGACCGTACAAACCCCAGCTGAGACGGGCAAAACCAGCCTTCCAAGCCACCGCTGAGGACCCCGCGGCGGAAACCTACCCGCCCCGCACCCCCCGCGCCCGCTCGTCCGCCGCTCCCCCGGCCCCCACCAGCCCCTTGGACACACCCCCGAGCCGCGCCCCGAACCGCCGCATCTCACGCTGCCCCACCGTGCCGATGATTCCGGGGAGATACCCGCGCACCGACTGCATCCCCCGCAGCCACCACTGCCCATACACATGACTCGACCGCCGTTCGATCCCGGCGACGATCCGGTCGACCGCAGGCCCCAGCGGATACGTCTTGTTCGACGGCCACGGCAGCCGCTGCCGCAACTCCCGCATCACGTCGTCCTGGTCGGCACCCCGCACCATGTCCGTGTCGGTCCACGACAGATACGCGACACCGACCCGCACGCCCTTGTACCCGACCTCGGCGCGCAGGCTGTGGGCATACGCCTCCACGCCGGACTTGGACGCGCAGTACGCGGTCATCATGGGCGCCGGAGTCACGGCGGCCAGCGAGGCGATCTGCAGCAGATATCCCCGGCTCTCCGTCAGCGCCGGAAGGAACGCCCGCGCGGTGACGGCCGATCCGATCAGATTGACCTCGATCACCCGCCGCCAGGCCACCGGGTCGGAGTCCACGAACGGCCCGCCCGTCGCCACACCCGCGTTGGCGACGACGACATCGACCTTCCCGAACCGCTCCTTCACCTCCTGCGCGACCCGGGCCATCGCCTCGTGGTCGGTGACGTCGGCGTACCAGTGGTCGCTGTCGGAGTGCAGCCGCTCGGACACCTCCTTCAGCGCGTCCGGCTCCAGTCCGACGAGCGCGATACTGGCGCCGCGCGCCGACAGCTTGCGCGCCAGCAGCTCACCGACGCCCCGCGCGCCACCGGTGACGACGACGACCTGCCCTTCAAGGCTCACCCTGCCCCGGCTGCCCGTACTGTCCTTGCTGCTCATGGCGATGCTGTCCCCTTCACCTGTGCGTGGGTCGCGTTCAGGTCGGTCGCGTTCAGGCGGGTCCCGTTCAGGTCGGTCGCGTTCACCCCTGCGTACGTCGCGACGAGTTCACGGATCCGGCCGGTGACCGCCTCGGGCGCCTCCACCGGCGTCATATGGCCGAGCCCGGGAAGTTCGGTCAGTCCGACGCAGTCGGGCAGAGCCGCCGCGAGATTGCGCGCATGCACGACCGGGGTGAGCCGGTCGGCCGTCCCCGCGATGACCGCGGTCGGCATCGTCAACTCCCGGACACCCGCGTCGAGATCGAGCTCATTGAGCACATGCGACCAGCCGTACCGCACTGCCCGCGGGCAGGAATGCACGATGCGCGCACACGCCTCGACCATCTCGGGCGACGATCCCACGCCCATCGTCGCGTACCGCAGGATCCGCTTGGCCGGCGCGGAGACGGGCCCGAGCGGCGCCCGCGAGCCGAGGACCGACCTGGTGATACGGGTGCGAAGGGCCCCCGCCCGCAACGGCACCACCAACGACTCGGCGACCAGCCGGGAGCTGCCGGTGCTGCACAGCAGCACCGCGGCCGCGTGTTCCTGGAACGCGGCCCGTCCGGCCGCCGCCATCATCGTCATGCCGCCCATGGAGTGCCCCGCGAGCACGGCTTTCTCGCCCGGTTCGAGGGTGGCGGCCAGCACGGCTTCGAGGTCGTCGGCGAGCGCCCGCGTGCTGTATCCGTCCGGCGCGGCGGCAGCTGGACTGCGCCCGTGCCCGCGCTGGTCGTACGTGATCACGCGGTGATCGGCGGCGAGCGAGCGTATCTGCGCGGCCCAGAACGCCGTCGAGCAGGTCCAGCCGTGCGCCAGCACCACGGCGGGCGCGCCGTCCGCACCGTGCGTCTCGACGTGCAGACGGGCGCCGTCGGCGGACACGGCGGCGAGCTCACGGGCGGGGGCAGGCGGCGCGTAGGGCCCGGAGGCCACGTGCATGAGTCTGCTCACGCTCCGGCCTCCGCCTTCTCCGCCTTCTCCGCCTTCTCGGTACGAGCCGCGCGAGCCGTGACCTGGGAGGCAGCCTGCTTCGGGACCTTCGGCGGCCTGATCACCTCGTACTCGGAGAGGTCCACGCGGCGCGTGGCGTTCCGGAACTCGGTCGTCGTCCCGGGCCAGATCGTCGTGTTGCGGCCGTTCGCATCCAGGTACCAGCTGGTGCAACCACCGGTGTTCCACACGGTGCGCTTCATGCGCTCCTGGACGCGGTGGTTCCAGGCGGTCACGGCGCTTCGCCGCGCGCCGAGCGCGACCCGGCCGCCGAGGACGTCGAGCTGCCGCACAAAGTCGGCCATGTAGTTCAGCTGGGACTCGATCATCAGGATCATCGAGGAGTTCCCGAGACCGGTGTTGGGCCCGATGATCGTCATCCAGTTCGGGAAGCCGGCCGCCGTCGCCCCACGAAGCGCGGCCATACCGGAAGCGCTCCAGCTCTCGGCCAGCGTCTTGCCCTCGGCACCGACGACGCGGTCCGCGATCGGCATGTCGGTGACGTGGAAGCCCGTACCGAAGATGATCGCGTCGACCTCGGCCTCACTCCCGTCGGCGGCGACGACGGTCGACCCTCGCACCTCGGCCAACCCGCTCGCGACGACATCCACATTGGGCTGCGCGAGCGCCGGATAGTACGAACTGGAGAGCAGGATGCGCTTGCAGCCGATGCGGTACGAAGGCGTGAGCTTGGCCCGCAGCTCCGGGTCCTTGATGGCGCGGGCCATGTTGCTCTTGGCCAGCTGCTCCACGATGCCCAGCTCGCTCGGCCGCTTGGTGAACGCCTGGACCTGCAACTCCCGGATCCCCCATAGGAGTCCACGGCGGAGCTGCGTGGTGAAGGGCAACTGCCGGTGCAGCCACCGCTCGAGGCCGCCGATGGCCCGGTCCATGCGGGGCATGACCCAGGGCGGGGTCCGCTGGAACAGCGTCAGCCGCGTCACGTCGGGCTGGATGGACGGCACGATCTGGATCGCGGAGGCCCCCGTACCGACCATCGCCACGCGCTTGCCGCGCAGATCGTAGTCGTGGTCCCAGCGGGCGGAGTGGAACACCTTGCCGGGGAAGGTGTCGAGCCCCGGGATGTCCGGCACCTTGGGGTCCGAGAGCGGACCGGTGGCGGAGACGACGACGTCGGCGGTGAGGGTTCCGCTGCTGGTCTCCACCTCCCAGTACAGCTTCTCGGTGTCCCAGCGCATCATCTTCACCTCGGAGTCGAGGCGGATGTGCGGCCGCAGCCGGAACACGTCCGCGACATGCTCCAGGTACTCGCGGATGTGCTCCTGCCCCGAGAAGGCGCGCGGCCAGTCCGGGTTGGGTGCGAACGAGAACGAATAGAGATGCGACGGCACATCACATGCGCACCCGGGATAGCTGTTGTCCCGCCAGGTGCCGCCGACCGAGCCCGCCCGCTCCAGTACGACGAAGTCGGTGATGCCCTCCCGGCGCAACCGGACGGCGGCACCGAGCCCGCCGAACCCGGACCCGATCACCGCCACGCGGACATGTTCGTGCTCGGCCATGCCTGTGCCTCCCCGATCGATCCCGCGACCTTGCCAGTGAACACTGGCGCAGTGGGGAGGTTAGAGCAGTGCCGTACTGAGGGGTAGGGGGCGGGCCGGGAAAGTTACCGGCGGTATCAGTCAGCGGTACGACATAGTCTGCTGCCGTGGCAGAGGGGCGAGAGGGACGCGAGTACCGCATGACGGAGCTGGCCAAGGAGGCCGGCATCACGGTGCGAACCCTGCGCTTCTACCGCGAACGCAGGCTTCTCCCGCCACCGCGCCGCGAGGGCCGCATCGCCTGGTACGGCGAACACCACCTGGCCCGCCTCCGGACCATCTCCGCCCTGCTGGAACGCGGCCACACGCTCAACGGCATCGCCGAACTCGCCGAGGCCTTCGACCAAGGCCGCGACGTGGGCGAACTCCTCGGATTCGACGCCCCGTCGGAGGAGACCCCGGTCCGCCTCTCCCCCGAGAAACTGGCCGACCACTTCGCGGGCGAGGTCACCCCGGAGAACCTCGCCGCCGCCCTGGAGCTCGGCTACCTGGGCATCGACGGCGGCGAGATCGTGCACGTCAGCCGCCGCCTGCTGGACGTGTCGTCGGCGATGGTCCGCGAGGGCATCCCCCTGGCCGCCGTCCTGGAAGCGGGCCGCCGCGTCCGCGAACACACGGACGCACTGGCAGAGATCTTCACCGAACTCGTCCTCACCCACGCCTCACCGGAGGACGTCCACCGACTGCGCCCGCTCGCGAAGAGCGTGGTGGAGGCGGAGCTGTCGATGGCGCTGGACCGGAGGCTGGCGGCCGGTCAGAACACGCAGCCCGACGAGGAGAAGAAAGCCGGCTCGGGCTAGGCCATAGTCACATCTCGTACACCGCGGTCACCGGCGCATGGTCCGACCATCGCTGGTCATAGCTGGCCGCACGCTCGACGAAAGCCTTGACCGCCCGCCCGGCGAGCCCCGGGGTGGCGACGTGGTAGTCGATGCGCCATCCGCTGTCGGTGTCGAAAGCCTTGCCGCGGTACGACCACCACGAGTAGGGCCCCTCGACGTCCGGATGCAGCGCCCGTACGACGTCGACGTACCCGTCCTCGCCGAGGATCTGCCCCAGCCACTCCCGCTCCTCAGGCAGGAAGCCGGAGTTCTTGCGGTTGGCCTTCCAGTTCTTGAGGTCGGCCTCGCGGTGCGCGATGTTCCAGTCGCCGCACACGAGCACCTCGCGCCCGTCCGCGGCGGAACGCTCCTTCAGCGCCTTCAGATACGCACGGAACTCCCCCATGAACCGGATCTTCTCGTCCTGCCGCTCCGTGCCCACCTCGCCCGACGGCAGATACAGACTGGCGACCGTGACGCCCGGCAGATCCACCTCGACGTACCGACCACTGGCGTCGAACTCGCTCGACCCGAAGCCGGTCTGGACGCGCTCCGGTTCGCGGCGTGTGTAGAGGGAGACGCCCGCGCGCCCCTTCGCGGCGGCCGGTGCATGGACGACATGCCATCCGTCCGGTTCGCGCACCTCGTCGGGGAGCTGCTGGGGCTCGGCCCGCACCTCCTGCAGGCAGAGCACATCGGCGGAGGTGTCGGCGAGCCACTCCACGAAGCCCTTCTTGGCGGCCGCGCGCAGCCCGTTCACATTCACGGTCGTCACTGTGAGCACCCCGGCACGATACCGGCACACTGGTTGAAGCAGGGACGGGCGTCGACGCATAGATGTACCATGTTCCGCATGAATATCCGCTGCGTCTCCTTCGACCACCCCGACGCCGTCAAGCTCAACGACCGGGTCCAGCTCGAATACGCAGAGCGCTACCAGGACGAGGGCGACGTCACACCGCTCGACGCCGCGATGTTCAAGCCGCCGCTCGGGCTGTACCTCATCGCGTACGACGAGTTCGGCACCCCTCTCGCGACCGGCGGCTGGCGCACGCAGGATCTGAACGACGCGGGCTACTCGGACGGCGACGCCGAGCTCAAGCGCATGTACGTCGTCCCGGAGGCCCGCGGCCTGGGCCTCGCCCGCCGCATCCTCGCCGCCCTCGAGGAGGATGCGCGCCAGGCCGGCCGCGTCCGCATGGTCCTGGAGACCGGCACCAAGCAGCCGGAGGCGATCAGCCTGTACACATCGAGCGGCTACGAGCCCTGCTCCAAGTTCGGCCACTACCGCTTCGAGGAACTGAGCCGCTGCTTCGCCAAGCCCCTGACACGCTGACGGCACCGCTCCCCGCCGCGCTGGGCGGCCGCGGGGCGGGCGGAAGAGGCGTGGTGTGCGGAGCCGGGGACGGCTACGGGGTGCCGAACGTCGTCGGCGTGAACGACTTCAGGTCACTGCCAGAAGATCTCTTCCACGATGATCTGCGGATCTTCGGTGCGCCGTACGAATGTGTACCTCATCCAGCCGTGTCCGTTGTCGAAGAAGAAAATGCGGGCACCCTTCGGTTCGCTGGACCGTACCGGCCGGACCTTCATGCCATCGGGAAGGTCCGCATCGGTGTCGATACCCCGGAAATAGGGGTCCTTCGCCGTAACCAGCTCGGCGCGCACGGCATCGACCATTTTCCGCACGTACTCGGGTAGCGCGTCGCGGGCGGCCTGGGCTTTGAGAATCCAGTCCATCTGCCAGGGCGGGCCCATGAACCCGTCGTCGGTCACTGACCGGGCTCCAGCCGTCGAACGTGGTATCGGATGTGGGATGCCTCTTCGAGGAGCGCCTTGGCCTCAGCGATGTCGGTGGACTCGGCCGCGCGGTGTTCGAGGCCGGTCACATGAGCGTCGAGCTTCGGATCGCGGGCGATCGCGTACTCACCCCACCAGCGGGCCATGAACGCGGGCACGGTACTGATGTCGTACGCGTCGGCAACGGCCCACTTCCAGTGCTCGTCGAAGTCAGGAAGGAGGTGGGGAGCGTGCTGGGCGATCGCCCCGCGCAGCGCCTTCGGGTTCCGCTCGGGCATGGGGGGGATGACCGGTGTGGGTTCCGCAGCCTGGACGGTCATGACCGGTGTACTCCTTTGTGCTCTTTCGGCGCGCCGTGTCTACGACCATAGCCCGCCCCACCAGCCCGGCGTGAGCTATTGGGTGGGACGGGTTCCCGCTTCTGGACAACCCGGAGGGGCTTGGCAACAGGCCCCTGGGACGCCGAGTCCGCGGGATCCCGGCCGGTCGGCGCGGCCACGGCCGGAACGGGAGCCCCAAGGGGTAGGTGCCGGATATGCGTCGCGGGTCTCGGCATCCCCGGCGTCCTTGATGGGCGGTACGAGAAGGCGCATGCCGCGCGACTCGGCGACGCGTAGGGCATCGCCGAGGCACTCGGTGAGCCGGATGGCGGCGTACCGCACCTCGACATACGGGGACATGGGGTCGTCCAGCACCTGCCGGGCGTGGCCGAGCACGTCCGCGGCCACAGCCAGCTGCGCGGCTTCCATGTCGTCCGCCAGACGAGTCAGGTACCCGTTCTCGCCGCCCGGTACGAGGTAGCACGGCTTGCCCTCCGGGGATGACCACGGCAGCAGCCGCAGCGTGGTGGCTGGCTCCATCAGGCAGCCACCTCCCCCGCGCCGACCAGGTGCTGGTCGAGATCGATCCCGAGGTCGGCGGCCAGTACGAGGGCGAGGCGGCGGCGCCGCTGACGTGCTCGTTCCTGACCGTGCGCGGTGACGGCGGTGAGGTACGGGCGCACCAGTCGGGCTGCCGCGCCCTCAAGTGGGAGGTCGAGACCGTACGGGGAGCGGTGGAGCGGGAGGCGTACGGGGTGGGGTACGGCGGCGGCGTGGGGCGTGGGCGGCTGTTGGGCGGGGGGTGTGGGGGCGGCGTGGGTACCTGCGCGGTGCCTGCCCGTGCCGGGGGCGAGTAGGAGGGTCAGCCAATGGGCGATACGGCGGATAAGGTTGCGCACGTCGGTCTGCTCCGTTCAGATCGGCCGCGCCCCGGGAGGTCTGATCCACCTCGCCGGGGTCTTTATTGTTTCGACCATACCCGGAACTGCGTCCCTCTGCACCCCTCTTCGTCCCACCGCGTTCCGACGCGTCGGGACGCGTTCTGCCTCTGCGGTGTGCGTGGGGGTGCATCACCGTGGAAGGATGACTGATCTCCCGCGCTACGAGTACGTGAAGCTTGCGGACGCCATCGCCGCCGACATCGCGTCCGGCAAGCTGCCGCAAGGAGCCGCGCTGCCGGGTGAGCGGGCCATGACGGAACTGCACGGCGTGAGCATCGGCACCGTGCGTCGCGCCATCGTGGAGCTTCGAAAGCGGGGGCTTGTCGCAACCCTGCCCGCCAAGGGGACGTACGTCATCGGAGCACCCGAGCCGCCCACTGACACGGCCCAGGAGGACGGGACCGCCGACTGACGGCCCCGTCGCAAACCTTCGTCGGCCTCCGAGAGGTGGCGTTCGGCGGAGCCTCAGTTCAGCGCGGTCTGGAACTCGCGGGCGGGTTGTCGCCCCACTCCTCGTCGTACCACTGGTGGACCCAGGGCGTGATCTCCCGCAGTCCGGCCAGCAGCCGGACGAAGCGCGACTCCTCCCCCTCCCAACCGTCCTGCGACGCAAGGCCATTGACGCCGCGCTGCACGCAGACGTGCGTACTTCATCGCGCCTGAAACGACGAGACGGTGACTGTCGAACCCGGATCTCGTGAACCGTTACCGGGCTAACCCGCGAATAACGGCCCATTGTTGTGGACCTGAGGGGATTTGAACCCCTGGCCCCTCGATGCGAACTACGGGTGGGATGGTCGCTGAGGTCTGCCGGGCTGGTCGGGCGGTCGCTTGGGGCTGGCGGGGGTCGGGGGCGGTCGCTGGAGTTGCTGTACTTCGCTGCTGCACAGCAGGAGAAGTCGCCCGGACGCCCGTGCCACGTGCGGTTCACGTCCGATTCGTTCTAGACCACGGCGGGAACCTTCGCTATCCATGGCGCCATGACCGACGCTACCTTCATCTCGGGCCGCGAATTCATCCGTCGCGAAGGGCGACTTCTCGAACGACGGCTGTTCACCACCCTCTTCGAGGGCGCCCACCCTTCCGGCGTCATAGACGCGTTGCGCGGCTATCAGAACCCCGACGGCGGGTTCGCACACGCCCTGGAGCCCGACAAACTCTGCCCCGCGAGCCTGCCCATCGACGTCGAGATCGCCTTCCAAACTCTGGCCGACGCCGGCACCACCGACGAGCAGATGGTCCAGCGGGCGTGCGACTGGCTCCAGTCGGTCGCCGCCCCGGACGGGGCCGTCGCCCTGGCCTCACCGGTGATCGAGCAGTACCCCAGGGCCGAGCACTGGAGCGACTGGACCTACACTCCGGGGCTCAATCCGACCGCCGGGCTGGCTGGCAGACTGCATCAACTGGGCGTCGACCATCCCTGGCTGACCACCGCCACCGCGTGGTGCTGGTCGGCACTGGAGGCCGGTTTGCCCGAGGACGCCCACGCCATGTCCGAGGCCCTGGTTTTCCTCGAACACGTCCCCGATCGCCCCCGGGCCGAAGCCCTGGCTGCCCGGATCGGTGAGTGCCTGCCCAAGCTGTCGCACTACCGGGCTGATCCCGCCGATCCCACCTACGGCATTACCCCCCTGCACCTTGCCCCCACTCCGGACAGCTTCTGGCGTCGGCTGTTCACCGACAACCTGATCGAAGGCCACCTCGAGCGGCTCCGCCGCGACCAACAGCCTGACGGTGGCTGGCCCATCACCTGGCAACCGCCGAGTAGCGCCTCAACCCTGGCCTTCCGAGGCATGGAAACCCTCCGCGCGCTACGGGTCCTGTCTGCATACCGCGGCTGAACCTCGAACGCGCCGCGTAGAGGCGGATCGGCAAGCTCCGAGCTGGATGAGGTTGCTGCCTCAGGTGACGAGCAGGCTTGAAAACCGTCGTGGCGCAAGCCACCGTGGGTTCAAATCCCACACCCACCGCCAGGTGAAACCACCCCTGACCAGGAAAAACGGTCAGGGGTCGTTCTGCTGCTCAATGCCCGCGCGTCACCGTTGTTCCCCGGTGGTTCCCGCTCGATCGGGCACGGTTGGGGCACGGCCGCACGTTGCGGGACGCGATGAGTGCCGAGAGTGCTCAGGTCAACAGCTGAACCACGTCAGCAAGGCTTCTGACATCCCAGGTGGGTCGTTGGGGCGGGAGCGGGCGTGCCTTGCGGTTGACCCAGGCCACCGGGATCCCGAGGCGGGAAGCGCCGATAACATCGCTGGTTGCCGAGTCGCCGACGTGCAGCACCTCGTGCGCTGCCAACCCCAGCAATTCCAGGGCGGCGGTGAACATCTCTGGCCGCGGCTTATAGGAGCATGCATCTTCACTGGTCACCACATGGCGGACCCGGGCGGTCAGGCCGTTGTGGGCCAAGGCTGCGTCCAGGTCGGCCCGGTCGATGTTCGACACGACGCAGACAGGCAGGGGCGTGGCCAACAGCTCCACCGCGTCCGGGAAGAGCTGCGGGGCCTGCCAATAGGCGAACTGTGCGGTGAGCAGGGCGTCCGCGTCGCAGGCCGCTCGGAAATCGTCGATTGTGGCCGTCAGCGACGCCCTGGCGATGTCGCGCTGGGTGAGGAAGGCCGGGCCCACAGCGTTGTCCGACACCGAGCAGAACCGCGCCCACCAGGCATGGGAGATCTCCGCAGGACTGACAGCGCCGGGATCCGGCGTGTGCTGGTGGACGCTCTCGCAGATCGCTCTGACGATCGCGTCGTCCTCATGGACCAGCGTTCCGTAGAAGTCGAGCAGCAGGGCCCTGGGCTTCACCATGCCGGGGACAGTACGACAGCCGGTTCGCCCGCGCACAACCTGGGCTGGTTTTCGAAAAGGTCGGAGGAGCGACTTTGGGCTGGAGCTGCGCCGCTGCCAGGATGCGGCGGGCCAGAAGCTCACCGCCATCGAAGAGGTACAGCACCGGGTCGCCCTCGACACCGTCAGAGTCCACCCGTCGGGCACTTCGCAAGCTCGGCAAGCACCTAGGGAAGCAAGATTCAAAGTAGTTGCTGTACTTCGCTGCTGTAGGGCACGTCAAAGCCCCCGTCAGTGATCACCGACGGGGGCTTTGAGCTGCGTGGACCTGAGGGGATTTGAACCCCTGGCCCCCTCGATGCGAACGAGGTGCGCTACCGGACTGCGCCACAGGCCCTTGCAACGAGTGAAACTCTAGCATCCCGGTCCGGGTGCTTGGAAATCCGTTCCTGGCTGGTCAGCGGAGGCGGCCGAGCGGGCAGACAGACGAGCGCGGCGGCTCGCCCGTCGGCGGCGGCGCCTCACTCGTTGGCGGCCCGGGGCCGGTCCCCCTCCGCGTACTGGTCGAACAGCGGGGTACGGCCGCGCTCGCGGGAACGCCGTGCCGACGCCGCGCGGCGTGCGTCGCTGCGGTCGCCCGCGGCGGCGTCCTGCGGGTCTGCCCCCTCGTCCTGGCCCTCCGCCGCCGAGCCCGCCGGGGTGCGCTCCTGCGCGGCCGAGCCTCCGCTGCCGGCCGCGCCCGGCGCGGCGCGATCGCGATCCTCTCCGGACGCGGGACCCGCAGCCGGCTCAGCGGCGCTCGACCGCGCCGAACTCCATACGTCGGGCGCGCCCAGGTCGACACCGCCGGTGGCCCGCGGAGCGACCGGCGCCGTCACATACGTGGGCAGCGGCACGGGCACGGGCTCCCAGCTGTCGCCGTGACCCGGGCCGTGCTGCCGCTCGCGCTGCTGGTCGAGCCACTCCGCGTGGTCGGTCTGCTCGACGATGGCGCGGCGGTCGGCGGCGAGCGACGAGAGGTCGGTGCCGGTGGAGGGCGCCGTTTCCTCCTCCGTTTCGTCGCCGGCCGGGCCCTCCGCGGGCGGACGCCGACGCGGCTGCCGCTCCCGCTCACGCAGGCTCTGCGCCGCGGCTTCGGCCCGGCGCCGGTCCATGACGTAGGTGAAGCGATGCCGCTCCTGGGAACGCAGGTACGCGATGTAGCCGCTGAGCAGGAGGGCCGGTACGGCGGGCGCCCACAGGAACGCGAGCCCTCCGACCGCGGCGACGATCGCACCGAGCGAGAAGGCGAGGAAGAGGACCACCGTCGTACGGCGACGACGCGCAAGCACCTGTGAGCGCCGGGCGCGAGCGGCGGCGTCCCTCGTGGCGGCGCGACGCGCGGGCGAGGGCTGTTGCCGCGATGGCTGCCGCGCGGGCGAGGGGTCCGCGGGCTGGACCTTGGCGTGCACCTTCGGCGGCTGGGACCGTGCGTGGGCGTGCGCCTGGGGACGGCCCTGCGGCGGGACTCCCGGGCGCGCGGCCGCGTTTCCGTGCGCATCCCGCCGTGCGTCCTCGCGCTCGTCTCTTCGTACGCCCCGGCCGTCGCCTCGTACGTCCGGGCCGTCGCCGCGCCGTGCGTCCCTGCCCTGGTCGCGCCGAGCAGCGCGGGCCGCCTCGCGCGTCTCTCTGCGCGCCGGAGGCATGTCCTTGCGCGACGGAGAAGACGCGGAAGAGGGAGAAGACGGGGGCACGGCGAATGCCCGGACGTCCACCGAGTCGGTGACGCCGTCCGGGTCGGCGCGCGGATCAGGCCCTCCGGCCGAGCGCGCTTCCAGGTCCTTGGCGTATCGGCGCTCCATCCCCGCTCGTCCGGACAGCAGCCGGATGGCGGTGCTGAAGCGTTCCGTCGGACGGGCTTCGTTCAGCTCGTCCTGCCTACGGAGCCACATCGGCACCAAGTAGGCGGCCCAGGCCCCGACGATGACTGCGTAGATGAGGCCGCTGCTGCTCACGCCTCACACGGTAGAGGGGTTTGCGTGAGGCCATCTGCCAATTCGGCCGGTGTGTCGCACGATCTGGCTGATATTCCGACCTTTTTTTGCGACTCATGCGATCAGCGGTGCCACGGCGACGGGAAATTTAATGCCTTAGGCGATCGACCCGCGATCATTTTCGAACATTTATTTTATTCCGTATCGACGAGCGGCCCTCAGCAGGTGTTCTGCCCGGTCCATCAGACGGTGTTCTGCCCGCTGTTCCTGGCACGCGCCTGGTGCCAGCGCCGGAGCAGCCCCTCGGGAACCTCCTCGGCGGTGAGCGCGAAGACAAGATGATCGCGCCAGGCACCGTCGATGTGAAGATACCGTGGACGAAGTCCCTCGTCGCGGAATCCGAGTTTCTCCACGACCCGTCGGCTGGGCGCGTTCTCGGGGCGAATGCAGACTTCGATGCGGTGCAGGCCGACCGTGCGGAAGCAGTGGTCGACGGCGAGCGCCACGGCCGTCGGCATCACACCGCGGCCCGCGACCGCCTCGTCGACCCAGTAGCCGATATGGCCCGAGCACATCGAGCCCCAGGTGATTCCGGCGACCGTCAGCTGTCCGACGAGGCGGCCCTGGTACTCGATGACGAAGGGCAGCATGCGGCCCGCACCGGCCTCGGCACGGAGGTGACGGACCATCTGCCGGTAGGTAGGGCGATGCGCGATGGGGCCGCTCGGGGTGGGCGGCGGAATGGTCGCCTCCCAGGGGCGCAGCCAGTCCCGGTTGCGCCGGTTGACCTCGCGCCATGTCCGTTGGTCGCGCAGCTTTATGGGGCGGAGAGCGACGTCGCCGTCCGTGAGCACGACGGGCCAGGATGGGCTGTTCAGCTCGCACCCCCTGGGGGTACCTCCCAGGCCTGTGAGGCACTGGGGGAGGGTCTGGGGTGGTCGCCGCCGCGGATCTGGTCGACGGCGTGCACCAGGAGGGGCTCCAGGACGGCGAGGCCGTCCCGGACGCCGCCGGTGGAGCCGGGCAGGTTGACGATCAGCGTCCCCCCGCCGACCCCGGCCAGCCCCCGGGAGAGCACCGCCGTGGGCACCTTCACCTGTCCGAACGAGCGAATGGCCTCAGGAATGCCCGGCACCTCGTAGTCGATGACGCGCCGAGTGGCCTCCGGCGTGCGGTCGGTGGGCGAGATGCCGGTGCCACCCGTGGTGAGGATGACGTCGTACCCGGCCTCGACACCGGCCCGAAGCGCCTGCTCGACGGGGTCGCCGTCGGGCACCACCTGAGGGCCGTCGACGGCGAAGCCGAGCGCCTTCAGCGCCTCGGCGATCAAGGGCCCGCCCTTGTCGGCGTAGACCCCGGCCGCCGCGCGGTTCGACGCGGTGACCACGAGGGCACGGCGCGGTGCAGCCGCATCGCTGTGCGCGGGCACGTGCGCGTGCGAGTCGGCGGCGCTCATGCCTCGCCCCCCGCCCGGTGCCAGTTCCCGGACTTCCCGCCCGTCTTCTCCTCCACCCGTACGTCCGTGATGACGGCGCCCTTGTCGACGGCCTTGACCATGTCGATCACCGTGAGCGCCGCCACGGTGACGGCGGTGAGGGCCTCCATCTCGACGCCCGTGCGGTCCGTCGTCTTCACCGTGGCGGTGATCTCCACGGCGTCGTCGGCGACCGACAGGTCCACCTTGACGCCGGAGACGGCCAGCGGGTGGCACAGCGGGATCAGGTCCGGGGTGCGCTTGGCGCCCATGATGCCCGCGATACGGGCGGTCGCGAGGGCATCGCCCTTGGGGACGCCCTCCCCGCGCAGCAACTCGACCACGCGGGGCGCGACGAGAACGCGGCCGGTGGCGCGGGCGGTGCGCGCGGTCACGTCCTTGCCGGATACGTCGACCATGCGGGCGGCGCCCGCGTCGTCGATGTGCGTCAGCCGTTCCGGCTCCGGAGGTCCGGGGGTCTCCCCCCGGGAAAACACGGTCATTCGCTGTCGCGCTCCTGGTCAGGGCCGACGCCGGGCGCGCGGGCCTTGTGTGCGCGACAGGTTACTCCCGCCCGACCGGCCGATGCTCAGCCGAGCAGGACCACTTCGACCTCCGTGCCCGGCTCGACCGAGGTGGTGTCCTCGGGGACGACGATCAGCGCGTCCGCGTGCGCGAGGGCGGCGATGAGATGCGACCCCGCCCCGCCGACGGGCGTGACGGTGCCCGCCTCCGCGTCGTACCGCCCTCGCAGGAACTGTCGCTTGGCCGCGGGCGAGGAGAGCGCCTTGTCGGTCCCCAGGACCGCCCGTGCGGTCGGCCGGTGGACGTCCGCGAGCCCCATCAGCGTGCGGATCGCGGGGCGCACGAACAGCTCGAACGAGACGTACGACGAGACGGGGTTGCCGGGCAGGGCGAGCAGCGGGGTGTGCTCGGGGCCGATGGAGCCGAAGCCCTGGGGCTTGCCCGGCTGCATGGCGAGCTTGCGGAACTCGATGCCGCTGCCGGCCTCGTCCTCGTCGCCGACGTAGGACAGGGCCTCCTTGACGACGTCGTACGCACCGACGCTGACGCCGCCCGTGGTGACGATCAGGTCGGCGCGGATCAGCTGGTCCTCGATGGTGGCGCGCAGGGTGTCGGCGTCGTCGGCCACGGCGCCCACGCGGTAGGCGATCGCTCCGGCGTCGCGGGCGGCCGCGGTCAGCGCGAAGCTGTTGGAGTCGTAGATCTGGCCGTCGTCCAACTTCTCGCCGGGCTGGACTAGTTCGCTGCCGGTGGACAGGACGACGACGCGCGGGCGCGGGCGTACCCGGACGGTGCCCCGGCCGATGGCGGCGAGCAGGGCGATCTGCGGCGGGCCGAGAACCGTGCCCGCCTCCAGTGCGCGCTCTCCGGCCTTGACGTCGCTGCCTTTCGCGCGCACGTGCGCGCGTGCCTCCGCCGGGCGGTACACATGGACCCGACCGTGGGCCCCCTCCGGGGCGGCGCTGTGGGCGCGCATGCCGGAGACGGGGCCCGCGCCCAGTCCGCCGTCGGTCCACTCGACGGGGACGACGGTCTCGGCGCCGGGCGGCAGCGGGGCGCCGGTCATGATGCGGGCGGCCTGGCCGGGCCCGACCGCGGGCTGCGCGGCCTGGCCCGCGGCGACGTCGCCGACGACCGTCAGCACCGCGGGGAACTCCTCGCTCGCACCCGACACGTCGGCGACCCGGACCGCGTACCCGTCCATCGAGCTGTTGTCGAAGGGCGGCAGGGACACCGGCACCGTGACGTCCTCGACGAGGACGCAGCCCTGGGCGTCGAGCAGATGCAGCTCGATGGGCTCCAGGGGCCGGACGGTCGCGAGGATGTCCTCCAGGTGCTCGGTCACCGACCAGATGTGGTCCTGGCCGGTGACGCGGGTCGCGGCGTTGCTCAAATTGCTACATCTCCTCGGTGACGTAACTGCGAAGCCAGGTCCGGAAGTCCGGGCCCAGGTCTTCACGTTCGCACGCGAGTCTGACAATGGCACGCAGATAGTCGCCACGATCGCCGGTGTCATAGCGGCGGCCCTTGAAGACCACGCCGTGCACGGGGCCGCCGGCCCCGCTCCCGTCGGTGCCGCGGTGTTCCTCGGCCAGCTTCTGCAGGGCGTCGGTGATCTGGATCTCGCCGCCGCGGCCCGGCTCCGTCTTGCGGAGTATCTCGAAGACGTGCGGGTCGAGGACGTAGCGCCCGATGATCGCGTAGTTGCTGGGGGCGTCCGCCGCGTCGGGCTTCTCGACCAGGCCGGTGACCTCGACGACGTCGCTGTCCTCGGTGGGCTCCACGGCCGCGCAGCCGTAGAGGTGGATCTGGGCCGGGTCGACCTCCATGAGCGCGATGACGCTGCCGCCGCGCTGCTCCTGGACCTCGATCATGCGCGCGAGCAGGGGGTCGCGCGGATCGATCAGGTCGTCGCCGAGGAGGACCGCGAAGGGCTCGTGGCCGACGTGCGGCGCGGCGCACAGGATGGCGTGGCCGAGACCCTTGGGGTCGCCCTGGCGTACGTAGTGCATCGTCGCGAGGTCGCTGGATTCCTGGACCTTGGCGAGCCGGTCGCCGTCGCCCTTCTTCTGCAGGGCGGATTCCAGCTCGTAATTGCGGTCGAAATGGTCCTCCAGGGGGCGCTTGTTGCGGCCCGTGATCATGAGGACGTCGTCGAGGCCGGCGGACACGGCTTCCTCGACCACGTACTGGATCGCGGGCTTGTCGACGACCGGCAGCATCTCCTTGGGAGTGGCCTTGGTGGCCGGCAGGAACCGGGTGCCGAGGCCTGCTGCGGGAATGACAGCCTTGCTGATCCTTGGATGCGACGACTCAGTCATGTCCGCAACCATAACCGGTGCCAATGTGCGGAATCTGTGGGTCCGGTCAATTCGCTCTCATATGAGCCGAATATGAGGAGTTATGAGAACACCATGAATCACGCCACGAGCGGCACCGAGCCTGGCAAGCGAATGTTGCGGCGGGGATTCGTCTCGGTGAGAAGCCGGTTGACAGAGGATGACGTGCGGGAGGCGGCGGCGGTTCTCGCCGACCGGGCCCTGGAGTTGCCGGAGCTCTCAGGTGCCCGCACGGTCGCGGCCTATGTCTCGATGGGCAGGGAGCCGGGCACGCGCGCGTTGCTCGACGCACTGCACGCACGCGGGGTGCGCGTCCTGCTGCCGGTGCTGCTGGCCGACAACGACCTCGACTGGGGGGCGTACGGGGGCGAGGACTCGCTCGTCGGCGTCCGGCACCCGGGGAAGATCGAACTCCTTGAGCCGGCGGGCGCACGGCTCGGACCGGACGCCGTCCTGGAGGCGGACGCCGTCCTGCTGCCGGGGCTCGCCGTGGATGCGCGCGGGATGCGGCTGGGGCGCGGCGGAGGCTCGTACGACCGGGTGCTCGCGCGCCTGGAGCGGGCGGGCGTGAATCCGGCGCTGGTGGTGCTGCTGTACGACAGCGAGGTCGTCGAGCGCGTGCCCGAGGAGTCGCACGACCGGCCGGTGCATGCCGTGGTGACGCCTTCGGGAGTACGCCGCTTCCGCTGATCCCGGCCCCCCTCGTATGCGAAGGGCCCCGCACGCGTGCGTGCGGGGCCACTTCAGCGGAGCCGGACCGTCAGGGCCGCAGCACCAGGGTGTCCTCCGTGGCGGCGCCGACCGACTTCTCCGAGAAGACCCACGGCAGGAGTTCGCCCTCGGCCCACTTGTCCGTCTGGTCGGTGTAGTGCGCGCTGTAGGTGTGTCCCGAAGCACCGGTGAGGTTGATCCACCTGGACTTGTCGAGGTCCCCGAGGTTCACCACCATCCGCATCGACGGCACCCAGATCACTCCGTAGCCGCCCGCCGCGTTCCAGCCGGTGGCGTCGACCGCTGCCTCGCCGCCGCTGAGCTTCCACGGGCCGCGGTTCAGCACGTACTGCAGGAAGCCCGGGCCTTCGGTGCCCAGCGTCTGGTTCTTCAGGAACAGCCGGTGCAGGCGGCCCCAGCTCCAGGTGTCGATGTCCTTGCCGAGCTTGGCCGTCAGCTCCCAGCGGGCGTCCTGCAGGGCCCGCGCGAACAGCTCGTCACGGTTCGTCGCCGCGGGCTCGGTCCGCGTCTTCGGAGCCGTCCACCAGTCGTTGTCCTCGTCCTCGAGGATTCCCCGGACCACCTCGTACCAGCGGTCGCCGCCGTCCGGCTGCGCCGAGTCCGCGTCGCGCTGACCGCACTCGCGCACCTTGCGGTCCTCGTCGACCGGGCCGGTGTTGTCCGCCGGTTCGACGCTCAGGCACTGGCCCTCGACGCGCAGCTCCATGGGGAGCTTGTTGCCGAAGGCGAGCTTGAGGATGTTGCGCCAGACCGCGTTGAAGTACGCGGCCGCCGCCGAGTCGGCGTCCTGGGTGTAGTCCCAGCCCTCCAGCAGCTTCTGCGCCTCACGGACGTACGGGTCGGAGACGTCGATCTTGAGCAGCTTGGGCACGAGCAGCCGGGCGATCTCGCTGCTGTTGTCCGTCTGCATCTGGCGCATGTCCTCGGTGGAGATCTTGCCGCCGTTCTTGATCTTCGACTGGATGAGGTCGTTGATCCGCTGGCTGCGCGCGCCGTAGCCCCAGTCCGCCGTGAGCGCGTACGGGTACTTGGCCTGGTCTATGACGGCCTGGTTGGCGGTCACGATGTAGCCGCGCTTGGGGTTGTACTCGTACGGCAGGGCGGACTGCGGGATGTAGCCCGTCCAGCGGTACTTCGAGTCCCAGCCCGGGGCGGGCAGGGAACCGTCGTAACCGGAGCCGCGCGTCGGGATCTTGCCGGGCGCCTGGTAGCCGATGTTGCCCGCGGTGTCCGCGTAGATGAGGTTCTGCGAGGGCACGTCGAAGTCGGCGGCGGCCTTGCGGAACTCGGTCCAGTTGGCCGCCTTGTTCAGCTCGAACACGGCGTCCATGGAGTTGCCGGGCGTCAGCGCGGTCCAGCGCAGCGACACGCCGTAGCCGTCGCCGCGGTCGGGTGCCGCCGCGTCGACGGTGGCCTTCTGGCCGACCTTGACCAGTTCGTCGTCGCGGTCGGACAGCAGCGGCCCGTTGTCGGTCTCCCGCACCGTGATCGTCTTGCTCGTGCCGCCCGCGACCTTGATGGTCTCCTTGCGGGTCTTGAAGGGCTTCACCTTGCCGTCGTACTGGTAGCCGTCGCCGGTGAACTTCTCCAGGTACAGGTCCGTGACGTCCGCGCCCAGGTTGGTCATGCCCCACGCGATGTCCTGGTTGTGGCCGATGACCACGCCGGGCATGCCGGAGAACGTGTAGCCGGAGACGTCGTACCGGCAGGTGTCGGAGATGCCCCGGCAGTGCAGGCCCATCTGGTACCAGATCGACGGCAGCTGGGGCGCCAGGTGCGGGTCGTTGGCGAGCAGCGGCTTGCCGGTGATGGTGTGGGCGCCGGAGACCACCCAGGAGTTGGAACCGATGCCGTTGCCGTTCGGCCCGAAGACCGACGGCACCTCGTCCAGGACGTCGGAGATCGCCGACAGCTGGGTCCCCACCCCCGACGGGGCGGTGGTGCCGCCCGCGAGCCCCGTGCCGGCGGTGGTGCCGGACTGCGTCTGCGTCTGTGTCTGCGTGCTCGCCGAGCTCCCCGGCCCGTACGTCTTGGTGGCGGCGTTGTACGCGCCCTCCTGCACGATCGGCTCGTTCCGGTCGTACGGGTATGCGGGGTACAGGTCCTTGATCTGGGACGGGCCGAGGCGGCTCGTCATCAGCGAGCGGTCGATCTCGTCCTGCATGTTGCCGCGCAGATCCCAGGCCATGGCCTTGAGCCAGGCCACCGAGTCGACCGGCGACCACTTCTCCGGCTTGTAGTCGTTGGTGAAGCCGAGCGCCGCGTACTCGACGGAGAGATCCTCGCCGTCCTTGCCCTCGAGGTAGGCGTTGACGCCCTTGGCGTATGCCTGGAGGTACTTCTTGGTCTCCGCCGAGAGCTTGGTCTTGTACTCCTCCTCCGCCACCCGGCGCCAGCCGAGGGTGCGCAGGAACTCGTCCGTCTTGACCTGGCTCTTGCCGAACATCTCCGAGAGGCGGCCGGAGGTCATGTGACGGCGTACGTCCATCTCCCAGAACCGGTCCTGCGCCTGCACATAGCCCTGGGCCATGAACAGGTCGTCGTCGGACGAGGCGTAGATCTGCGGGATCCCGTAGCTGTCGCGCTTCACGTCCACCGGTCCGGAGAGACCGTCGAGCTTGATCGACCCCTTCGTCTGCGGGAGGGAGGCGCGGACCGTGCTGACGCCCCAATACGCGCCGCAGCCCGCGCCCGCGATGACGGCAAGAACCAGGACGATCACGATCAATCGGGCGCGGCGGCCCTTCTTCCTGCCGGACTTGCCGGGCTCCTGACCGGAAGAGGCGGTGTGATTCGAGGGCATCGCTGTCCTTGCTGTCCTTCGCGAGCGGCAGAACGGGCTGTGCGGATGTGTGAGCGCTGGAGCAACCATAGGCGCAGGACACTTCCGCCCCGGACGCAAGGTCAGGAAGCGGGGGCGACCTGTGGGTGACGTACGTTCGAAGGCACCGCCGAGGCGTCAAGGACGCGTTAACGATTAGGTAAAGTAACGAAGTAACCCGGCTCTCGCGCAACGACGCCTGCTGCCCGCACAAGAGCACAATGGCTCCACCAGGGGAAGGAACGGCCGCTGACAGTCCACCACCTCAACCAGCTCCTGCTCGTCTGCTCGCTCGTTCTGCTCGTCGCCGTGGCAGCGGTTCGTCTCTCCTCGCGCAGCGGACTCCCCAGCCTGCTCATCTACCTGGGGATCGGCATCGCCATGGGGCAGGACGGCCCCGGCCATATCTCCTTCAACAACGCCCAGCTCACCCAGGTGATCGGCTATGCCGCGCTTGTCGTGATCCTCGCCGAGGGCGGCCTGGGCACGAAGTGGAAGGAGATCAGGCCGGCACTTCCCGCCGCTGCGACGCTGGCGACGGCCGGCGTCGCGGTGAGCGTCGGCGTCACGGCGGCGGGTGCGCACTACCTCGTCGGGCTGGAATGGCGGCAGGCGCTCATCATCGGCGCGGTGGTGTCGTCGACGGACGCGGCGGCGGTGTTCTCGGTACTGCGGAAAGTGCCCCTCCCCGCGCGCGTGTCCGGCATGCTCGAGGCCGAGTCGGGCTTCAACGACGCCCCCGTGGTGATCCTCGTCGTGGCATTCTCCACGGCCGGCCCGGTGGAGCACTGGTACGTGCTCGTCGGCGAGATCGCCCTGGAGCTGGCGATCGGCGCGGCGATCGGGCTCGCGGTGGGCTGGCTCGGCGCGTTCGGACTGCGGCACGTGGCGCTGCCCGCGTCCGGCCTCTATCCGATCGCGGTCATGGCGATCGCGGTCAGCGCCTACGCGGTCGGGGCACTCGCGCACGGCAGCGGCTTCCTCGCCGTGTACCTCGCCGCGATGGTGCTCGGCAACGCAAGGCTGCCGCACTGGCCGGCCACGCGCGGCTTCGCCGAGGGCGTCGGCTGGATCGCCCAGATCGGCATGTTCGTCCTGCTCGGCCTGCTCGTCACGCCACACGACCTGGCGGACGACGTGCTGCCCGCCGTCGTCATCGGCCTGGTCCTGACCATGGTGGCGCGACCGCTGTCGGTGGTGGTCAGCCTGCTGCCGTTCCGGATGCCCTGGCGGGAGCAGGCGCTCATGTCGTGGGCGGGTCTGCGCGGCGCCGTGCCCATTATTCTCGCCACCATCCCGATGGTGTTCGACGTCGAGCACAGCCGCCGGATCTTCAACATCGTCTTCGTACTGGTCGTCGTCTACACCCTCGTCCAGGGGCCGACACTGCCCTGGCTGGCCCGGAAGATGCGCCTCGCCGAGACCGCCGAGGCCGCCGACCTGGGCATCGAGTCCGCGCCCCTGGAGCGCCTTGGCGGGCATCTGCTGTCCGTGGCGATCCCGAAGGGATCCAAGATGCACGGCGTGGAGATCAACGAACTGCGGCTGCCCGCGGGCGCCGCGGTCACGCTCGTGGTCCGCGACGGGAAGTCGTTCGTGCCGCTTCCGACGACCGTACTGCGGCGCGGCGACGAACTGCTCGTGGTGGCGACCGATCCCGTGCGGGACGCCGCCGAGGCGCGACTGCGTGCGGTGGGGCAGGGGGGCAAGCTGGCCGGGTGGCTGGGAACGGGCGGGAGTCCGTGAGGCCGGAGATGGACTTGTACGATGAGGCGACCTGATCGGACCAACTCTGCCTGACGCAGAGCTGGCGCGACCGTATGGCGGCCGTGGCGCCCTCAGGGGCCCGCCCGGTATCTACCGCAGTCCAGCGCAAGAGGACAGCTCTCGGCGCCCCCCGCACGGGCGCGCTACCAGGCGGCAGAAAGGCACGGGCCGTGGCATCCACGGTCACCTCGAAGTCGTCCCGCCCTGGGACCTCCCGCCGGGGGTCCTCCCACCCTGGGGCATCCCACTCTGAAGTATCCCGTCCCGGCTACGGACAGCTGCTGCGCACGCGTGGCGCCTGGGCGTTCCTGCTCCCCGCATTCGCGGCGCGGCAGCCGTTCGCGATGCTGACCGTCTCCATCGTGCTGCTGGTGCAGCACACCACCGGCTCCTACGGTGCCGCGGGCGCCGTCGCCGCCGTCACCGGTGTCTCGATGGCGCTGTTCGCGCCCCTCACCGGCACGTGGGCCGACCGTTTCGGACAGCGCGCCGTGCTGCTGCCCGGCGTCCTGGTGCACGCGGCGGCCGCACTGACGCTGACGGTGCTCGCGCTGTCGCATGCGCCTCTGTGGGCGCTGTTCGCGGCCGCCGTGCCGACCGGCGCCTCCGTACCGCAGATCGGTCCGATGGTGCGGGCCCGTTGGGGAGCCACGCTGCAGGACTCGCCACTGCTGACGACGGCCGCCGCGTTCGAGTCCGTTACGGACGAGCTGACGTTCGTCCTCGGCCCCCTGCTCGCGACTGCGCTCTGCACGGCCGTGGACCCTGCGGCCGGGCTGGTGGCTGAGGCGGTGCTGACGCTGGGCGGCGGGCTGCTCTTCGCGGCACAGGCGGGCACGCGGCCGCAGCAGTCCGGTTCCGCGCGGCCGCAGCGGTCCCACTCCGTGAGGGGCAGCGCGAAGGTGACGGCCGGAGGTGGCGGGCACGCGCGCGTGGAGCGCGTGCCCGCCCTCCGGGTGCCCGGCGTGCGAGTGCTGGCCGTGGCCTTCCTGGGCATCGGCTCCGTCTTCGGCGGCATGCAGGTCTCGCTGGCCGCGTTCACCCGGTCGATCGGCGAACCGGGTCTGAACGGAGTCCTCTACGGTGTCTTCGCCGCGGGCAACATGCTCTCCGGCATCGTCTGCGGCGCCATCGCCTGGAAGGCCGCCCCTCAGCGGCGGCTCGTCGTCGGGTACGCGGCGCTGGCGCTGGCGGCCTCCGGGCTGTGGACCGCGCACTCGGTGCTGCTGCTGGCCGCGATCGGGCTGCTCGTCGGCGCCTGCATCGCCCCCGCGCTGATCACCGGCTACACGCTCGTCGACCGTCTGGTGGCGCCCACCGCGCGTACCGAGGCCTTCACCTGGCTGACCGCCGCGGTCGCGCTGGGCCAGGCCGCGGCGGTCACGCTCGCCGGGCAACTGGAGGACCGCCTCTGGAACGGCGCCGGATTCCTGGTGCCGCTGGCCGGTACGGGGCTGGCCCTGGTGACCATTGTGACGCTGCGTACGCGACTCGTGCCGCGGCCCGAGGGGCGGACGGTGGCACGTGGCGTCGGTCACCGCGTGCCGCTCGCAGTGGACTGATCCCGGGGAATACGTCACTATGGACCGTCGTTAGCACTCATCGAGTGAGAGTGCCAGGAGGAAGCAAGTGCCGACCTATCAGTACCAGTGCACCGAGTGCGGCGAGGGCCTCGAGGCGGTGCAGAAGTTCACCGACGACGCCCTGACCGTGTGCCCCAGCTGCGACGGCCGCCTGAAGAAGGTTTTCTCCGCGGTCGGCATCGTCTTCAAGGGCTCGGGCTTCTACCGCAACGACAGCCGCGGCTCGTCCTCGAGCAGCTCGCCCGCCTCGTCGTCGAAGCCGTCGGAGTCGAAGGCGGCGTCTTCGGACTCCAAGTCCTCCACCAGCTCGTCCGGCACTTCGAGCTCGTCCGGCACTTCAAGCTCCTCCAGCTCCTCCGCTGCGTAGCCACAGCTCCCCTGCTGTGGAACCACACAGCACCTCTGCTGCGTAAGGCCGCCGCGCAGGGCCCTTCACGAGGCTTTCTGCGGGCCTTTCAGGAGGCTGTCCGCAGGCCTTTCACGAGGCTGTCCACGAGACCCTGCCGTTTTCCGACGGCGGGGTCTTCGGCGTTTCCCCGGCACGGCTACTGTGCTGACCATGGCGACCCTGGCGAACAAGGCAGACGCAGAGATCACCGGCGGGGCGGGCACGGAGCCCTCCGCGGAGATCGGCGTCATCGGCGGCTCCGGCTTCTACTCCTTCCTGGACGACGTGACCGAGGTACAGGTCGACACCCCTTACGGGGCGCCGAGCGACTCGCTCTTCCTCGGTGACCTGGCCGGCCGGCGGGTCGCCTTCCTCCCCCGCCACGGCCGCAGCCACCACCTTCCTCCGCACCGGATCAACTACCGCGCGAACATGTGGGCGCTGCGCTCCCTGGGCGTGCGCCAGGTGCTGGGTCCGTGCGCGGTGGGCGGGCTGCGGGCGGAGTACGGGCCCGGGACTCTGCTGGTGCCGGACCAGTTCGTGGACCGTACGAAGGAGCGGGTGCAGACGTACTTCGACGGGCTTCCGCTGCCCGGAGGAGGCCCCGTTCCGAACGTCGTGCATGTCTCGTTGGCCGACCCGTACTGCCCCGTGGGCCGCCGGGTCGCGGTGAAGGCGGCGCGCGGGCAGGGCTGGGAGCCGGTGGACGGCGGCACGCTCGTGGTGGTCGAAGGGCCCCGCTTCTCGACCCGGGCCGAGTCGCTGTGGCACGCGGCGCAGGGCTGGTCGGTGGTGGGCATGACGGGCCATCCCGAGGCCGCACTCGCCCGCGAACTCGAGCTCTGCTACACGTCGCTGACCCTGGTCACCGACCTCGATGCGGGCGCCGAGACGGGCGAGGGCGTCTCGCACGAGGAGGTGCTGAAGGTGTTCGCCGCGAACGTGGACCGGATGCGGACGGTCCTCTTCGACGCGGTGGCCGGCCTGCCGGCGAACGAGGAGCGGGACTGCCTGTGCACGCGTGCGCTGGGCGGCATGGATCCGGGCATCGAGCTGCCGTGAGGGGCGCGGGGGCCGCCTAGGCGGGTCTGGGCTGAGCTGGGCTGGGCTGGGTTGGGCTGGGCTGGGCTGAGCTGGGCTGAGCTGGGCTGAGCTGGGCTGGGACGCGGCCGCGAAGGCGCGGCCGGGGCGGAACTTCACGTTCGGGTGTGGGAGTTGTCCACAACCGGCCGGTAGTCCACGGGCCCCAGCAGGCCGCGGCGAGGAGCTGCATCGTGGATGCACAAGCAGAGCTCCTCACCGCAGGTGGTGGTCACCGTGTCGCAGTTCTCCTCACAGCACGCGTCCTCACAGCACGCGTCCTCACAGCACGCTTCCTCACAGCACTCGTCTCCGCATTACGCGTCTCTCTCGCGCCCTCGGCCCGCGTCACTCGTGCTGCCGGAGTCACTCGCGCAGCCGCAGTCGGGCGCGCAGACGCACGAGCAGCGACATGGTCCGCCGGGCGGGGGCGCTCCCCCGACGTGCGAGGTCCCGCACTTCTCGCCAGTGCGCGTGCGGGGTGGACGGCAGCGTCTGCGCCGGCTCGTACGGCACAGACGGCGTGCCGTGGCGGCGGGTCTCGCCGTGACGGCGGCCGCGCTCGTGGCCACGGGCCCGCGTGACGTGCAGCGGGCCCAGGCGCACCCGGCACCCGCGGCCCGGAACGAACCGCGGGCCGTGGAGCTGGTGGCCGCGCCCGTGCGAATCGCGGACGCCGCGACGGTGCGGCTGCTGCGCCCTGGCGACCGCGTCGACGTCGTCGCGGCCGACGGCACGGCGACGGGCGGCGCGGTCCCGCGTGTGGTGGCGAAGGGCGCCCGGGTGACGAAGATCCCCGAGGCAGCCGGGGACAGCGCGGCGGAGAGCGGGGCCCTGGTCGTGCTCTCCGTGCCACGGACAACAGCGGCACGTCTGGCCGGGGCCGGGGCTACATCACGGCTGGCGGTGACACTGTGCTGATCTCAGCCGCACGCGACACCTGCGCCGAGCTGTCAAGTCGCTCGTCGGGGAGGGCTCATTGGGCAGGCCTGAGGCGTTCTGCCGTAGGTTGCGGAGCTGATTGCTCCACAACCTGCAGATGTGAAGAAAGGCCTCGCGGTGAGCGTGAAGAAGACGTCGAGCGTCTGGGAGGGCTTCAAGACCTTCCTGATGCGCGGCAATGTGATCGACCTGGCGGTCGCGGTGGTCATCGGTGCCGCGTTCACCAACATCGTGAACGCCCTGGTGAAGGGCATCATCAACCCGTTGGTCGGCGCGTTCGGGACGAAGGATCTCGACAAGTACAGCTCGTGCCTGAAGGCGCCGTGTGTGTTCGACGACAAGACCGGCACGGTCGTGAGCGGCATCCCTCTGATGTGGGGCTCGGTGCTCAGCGCCACGCTCAGCTTCCTGATCACCGCCGCGGTGGTCTACTTCCTGATGGTGCTGCCCATGTCGAAGTACCTGGCAAGGATGGCGGAGCGGAAGGCCGCCAGGGAGGGAGCCCAGGAGAAGATCGAGGCGACCGAGCTGGAACTCCTGAAGGAGATCCGCGATGCCCTGGTGGCACAGCGAGGTTCCGCGGACGGTACGCGCTAGCGGCAGCCCTGCGGGTTCAGAGGTGGTGGGGCGGCTTCTCATCCAAGAAGCGTGCGAGGTCGGCGACGCTGTCACCGCTGGATGCCGGCGCCTCGCCCCACCCACGGTCGGTGTCGTCCGAGGACTGCTGTGTCAGCGGGTCGTCGAAGACGAGCGCGTCCTTCGGATCGCGCGGTTCGGGGGCGGGGGCAGTGCTCATGCGTCAAGGGTACGTCCGGGCGCGAAGGGCCTCAGACGGCCCTGAGCCCCTGCGCCTCGAAGATCTGCCTGGCCGTCGCCACCTGCTCCGGGGCCGGAGACGGTGTGTCGTGCAGGGGGAAGGACTTGCCGAGTTCCTGCCACTTGGTCTCGCCAAGTTTGTGGAAGGGCAGCACGTCGACCCGGGAGACATTGCCGAGCGAGGCGGCGAAGGCGGCGACGCCGTCGATGTTCGCCGGGTCGTCGGTCAGGCCGGGGACCAGTACGAACCGGACCCAGACGTCCTTGCCGAGACGGGCGAGGCGACGGGCGAAGTCGAGGGTCGGCTCGAGCGGACGGCCGGTGACCTTCCGGTACGTCTCGCGGTCCCAGGACTTGATGTCGAGCAGCACGAGGTCGACGTCGCGCAGCAGGGAGTCCGTGGCGCGGGTGCCGAGGAACCCGGAGGTGTCGAGGGCGGTGTGCAGGCCCAGTTCATGCTTGAAGCGGTGCAGCAGCTCGCCCGCGAAGACGGGCTGCAACAGGGGCTCGCCCCCGCTGAGGGTGGCTCCGCCTCCCGCCGCCGCGATGAACGCCGTGTACTTGGCGGCTTCGGCGACCAAGTCGTCGGCTGCCGTGCGCCTGCCGTCGCGTATCCGCCAGGTGTCGGGGTTCTGGCAGTACAGGCACGTCAGCGGACATCCGGAGAGGAAGGTCACGAAGCGTGTGCCGGGGCCGTCGACGCCCGTCGAAAGGTCCCAGGAGTGGACGGAACCCTCGACGGGGCGGCGGGTTGCGGCGGCGGCCGGGGTGGCGGCCCTCGAGGTGGCGGACACCGCCGGATTCTGACCGAGCAGCAGGGGCATGGTGGGACTCCCGAATTGCCGAAGCCGGAGTTGAAGCCGGCCGGTTCACAGCGAGCCGTGGCTTTACAGCAAGCTGTGGCCTTACCACGGTCTGTGGCTCTACAGCGAGCCGTGGAAGGTGCGGTTGATGACGTCCAGTTGCTGCTCGCGCGTCAGGCGGACGAAGTTCACGGCATAGCCGGAGACCCGGATGGTCAACTGCGGGTGCTTGTCGGGGTGTTCCATGGCGTCCTCGAGTGTCGCCTTGTCGAGCACGTTGACGTTCATGTGGAATCCGCCGCTTGCCGTGAAGCCGTCCAGCACGCCGGACAGATTCGCGATGCGCTCATCGGCGGTACGTCCGAGGGCGTCCGGTGTGACGCTGTTGGTCAGCGAGATGCCGTCCTCGGCGTCGTCGTACGAAAGCTTGGCAACCGACAGAGCAGAGGCGATGTAGCCGTGCTTGTCGCGGCCGTTCATGGGGTTGGCACCCGGGGCGAAGGGCGTGCCGGCGCGGCGGCCGTCGGGGGTGTTACCGGTCTTCTTGCCGTAGACGACGTTGGAGGTGATGGTCAGCACCGACTGGGTGTGCACCGCGTCGCGGTACGTGGGGTGCTTGCGCACCTTCGCCATGAAGTCGTGGACGATCTGCTGGGCCAGCGAGTCGGCACGGTCGTCGTTGTTGCCGTACGCGGGGTAGCCGCCCTCGGTCTCGTAGTCGACGATCAGACCCGTCTCGTCACGGATGACCCTCACCCGTGCGTGCTTGATGGCCGAGAGCGAGTCGGCGGCCACGGACAGACCCGCGATGCCGCAGGCCATGGTGCGCAGGATCTCCCGGTCGTGCAGCGCCATCTCGATGCGCTCGTAGGCGTACTTGTCATGCATGTAGTGGATGACGTTGAGCGCGTGGACATAGGTCTTGGCCAGCCAGTCGAGCATCGCGTCGTACCGCCGGGCAACGTCCTCGTACTCGAGGTAGTCGCCGGTGACGGGCTCGAAGCCCTCGACGACGGTCTTGCCGGTCAGCTCGTCGCGGCCGCCGTTGATTGCGTAGAGCAGCGCCTTGGCGACGTTGACGCGCGCGCCGAAGAACTGCATCTGCTTGCCCATGGCCATGGCGGAGACGCAGCAGGCGATGGCCGTGTCGTCGCCGTACTTGGGGCGCATCAGGTCGTCGGACTCGAATTGGAGGGCGCTGGTGTCGATGGCGACCTTGGAGGCGAACTCCTTGAAGCCCTTGGGAAGTCGCTGCGACCACAGGACGGTGAGGTTCGGTTCCGGGGCTGGGCCCAGGTTGTAGAGGGTCTGCAGGGCACGGAAGGTGGTGCGGGAGACCAGCGGTCGGCCGTCCTCGCCGATGCCCGCCATGGTCCAGGTGACCCAGGTGGGGTCGCCGGAGTAGAGGTCGTTGTATTCGGGAGTGCGCAGGAAGCGGACGATGCGGAGCTTGATGACGAAGTCGTCGATGAGCTCCTGTGCCCGGGGCTCCGTGAGCAGCCCGCGCTCGAGGTCGCGCTGCAGGTAGATGTCGAGGAAGGTGTCGATGCGGCCGATCGACATGGCCGCGCCGTTCTGCTCCTTCACGGCCGCCAGGTAGGCGAAGTACAGCCACTGGACGGCTTCCCGGGCGGTCGCCGCCGGGCGGGAGATGTCATAGCCGTACGAGCGGGCCATGGCCTTGAGCTCGCCAAGGGCCTTGATCTGCTCGGCGATCTCCTCGCGGTCACGGATGACGTGCTCGGTCGGCCACTGGGCGTTCAGCTCTGCCTTGTCGGCCTGCTTGGCCTCGATGAGCCGGTCGACGCCGTAGAGGGCGACCCGGCGGTAGTCGCCGATGATGCGGCCGCGGCCATAGGCGTCGGGCAGGCCGGTGATGACGCCTGCGGAGCGGCAGGCCCGGATCTCGGGGGTGTACGCGTCGAAGACGCCGTCGTTGTGGGTCTTGCGCAGATGGGTGTAGACGTCCTTGACCGCGGCGTCCGGCTCATAGCCGTAGGCGTTCAGGGCGGTCTCGACCATGCGCCAGCCGCCGGCCGGCATGATCGCGCGCTTGAGCGGGGCGTCGGTCTGCAGACCGACGATGAGATCGAGGTCCGGATCGACATAGCCGGGCGCGAAGGCGGCGATCCGGGACGGGGTGTGCACGTCGACGTCGTGGATGCCGCGTTCGTTCTCCCCCGGGAACATCGACAGGAGCTTCTGCCACGCCTGCGTGGTCCGCTCGGTGGGCCCGGCCAGGAAGGAGCCGTCGCCCTCGTACGGCGTGTAGTTCTGCTGTACGAAGTCGCGGACGTCGATGGAGTCACGCCACAGACCGCCCTTGAAGCCGTCCCAGGCGGCCCCGCTGTGGGATGCCTGCTCGTTCTGTTCGGCCGTCTGTTCGGCAGGAGTGCCAGTCGTCGCCACGCTCACGATCCGATTCCCTTCGTCGCTACCTGTCCATTGCACGCCTGACACAGCGGTAGGGGGAGCTGCTTCGGTCCTCGCCGAAGCGGGGCGAAGGTCCCTACTTTCGAGGGACGGATGGGCGGAGCGACGGGCCGGGCGGGACGGCGGCGGGGGACGGCACGGGGTGGGGGGACGGCACGGGGGCAGGGGGGAGGACGGGGGGCGGGGGCCGGGGGGAGGACGGGGGGCGGGGGCCGGGGGACGGGGGGGCAGGGGGGACGGGGGGCGGGAGGACGGACAATCGGACGGGCGGAGACACAGACATGACGGTGGAGACATAGACATGGCAGTTGATGCGCTGACAGATGTGTCCGGACTGCGCGTGGGGCACGCCACCCGGACCGGGGACGGCTGGCTCACCGGCACCACCGTCGTGCTCGCGCCGGAGGGCGGGGCGATCGCGGCCGTGGACGTGCGCGGCGGCGGACCCGGCACGAAGGAGACGGACGCGCTCGACCCGCGCAATCTGGTGCAGCGGGTCGAGGCCATCGTCCTCACCGGCGGCAGCGCGTACGGACTGGACTCGGCGTCCGGGGTGATGGCCTGGCTGGAGGAACGGCGGCGGGGCGTACGGGTGGGGCCCGAGCCGTCGCACGTCGTGCCCGTCGTCCCGGCCGCATGCGTCTTCGACCTGGGCCGCGGCGGCGACTTCCGGGCCAGGCCGGACGCGTCGACGGGCCGCGCCGCGGTGGAGGCGGCGGCGCGCACAGAGCTGGGCACTCCGGTGCAGACGGGCAGCGTGGGCGCCGGCACGGGCGCGGTGGTCGGCGGAATCAAGGGCGGGGTCGGCACGGCGAGCACCCTGCTCGACTCGGGTGTCACTGTTGCCGCGCTGGTGGTGGCCAATGCCGCGGGCTCGGCGGTCGACCCGCTGACGGGCGTGCTCTATGGGCAGTTCTTCGAAGGGCGTGCGGCCTATCCGTCGGCGGCGGTCCATGATGCGGCGCAGCGTCGGCTGGCGGAGTCGGCCGCGAAGAACTCACAGAACGCTCCGGCGCCGCTGAACACCACGCTGGCGGTCGTCGCCACCGACGCGGGGCTGACTCGCGCGCAGGCGCAGAAGCTCGCGGGCACGGCGCACGACGGCATCGCACGTGCCGTGCGCCCGGTCCATCTCCTCAGTGACGGCGACACCGTCTTCGCCCTGGCCACCGGTGACCGCCCGCTGGCCACCGGGAACCCCCTCGCGCTGAACGAGATCCTCGCGGCCGGCGCGGACATGGTGACGCGGGCGATCGTACGGGCGGTCCTGTCCGCCGAGTCCGTGGAAGGGCCGGGCGGCGGCTACCCGTCGTACCGGCAGCTATACGGGAGTTGAGGGACCCTTTCCGGCTGTCGGCGCCGGCGGGAACTTTCGGGGATGGGTCGTTCGTTTTTCCGGTTCGCGGGACACGATGTCCGGCCAAGGGGCTACGGTATGCACCCACGAGGTGACATGCAGCGATGCCGGGAGAAGCCTTGAGCGTTCCGTACGACTCAGCCGCGTACGAACCAGCAGAGCCGCCCGAGTCTCCGGAGGAGCAGCTCGAGCGTCTGCTCGGCCGTGCTCTGAACTCCTTCGAGTTGCCCGACGAGACGCTGTGCCGGCTTGACTGCGCGCTCGCGTACGACACTTCGCTGCACTCCGCGCACCACAGCGCGGGGCGGCACCGCGAGACGTACCGCCACACGTGGCTGCTCGCAGACGGCACAGCGGTCACCCTCTGGGAGCTGGTGCACAACACCGGGCCGGGCGGCCAGACGCAGCATGAGCTCTACGCGGACGAGGAGGAGCTGCGCGCGGCGACCGCGCGTCTGCCGTTGCCGCCCGACGCGCCGGACTTCGGGCTGCCCGTGTTGACGCATCTGCCGCCCGTGCCGAACCTGCCCGTGCATGCGTACGAGCCTGGTGATTCCGCGGACCACGCGCGCCGGCTGCTCCGGCGCGCGGAGAACCCGGACCGGCCGGGCGCCGACACCGCACACCTGCTGCACAACGCGTGCGCCCACCAGATCACGCAGGCTTTCGGCCGCCCATGCCCGGTGGGCGGGGCGGGCGTCGGCTTCGCCCTGTACGAGCATGCGTTCCTGCTGCGCGACGGCAGCGAGATCAGCCTGTGGGAGGTCGAACACACGGCGACGCCGGACGGCCGGCACATGTGCGAGGTGTACTCCACGGAGGCGGCGGCCCGAGAGGCGATGGACCGCCGGGCAGCACGCGTTTCGGGCGCGTAGTCACGCTTGTGGGCAGTCGTTCCTCCCTCAGCTACCGTGCGTTGCATGTGTCGGGGGCGCCCGGGAAGTTCCCGGGCGCCCCCGCCGCTACATCACTCGGTGGCCGTCACACCGCTACGGGCTGCTTGGCCTCCGCAGCAGCCGCACCCGCCGCCGCGCCCGAGGCGGCCGCCGGCTTGCGAGCCCCCTTCAGCACCACGACCAGCGCGGTCGATACGCACACACCGGCGGCGATCGCGACCAGGTACAGCAGCGGCTGACCGATCAGCGGGACCACGAAGATGCCGCCGTGCGGAGCACGCAGCGTGCATCCGAAGGCCATCGACAGCGCACCGGTGACCGCGCCGCCCACCATCGACGCGGGGATCACCCGAAGCGGGTCGGCCGCGGCGAACGGGATCGCGCCCTCCGAGATGAAGGAGGCGCCCAGCACCCAGGCAGCCTTGCCGTTCTCGCGTTCCGCCTTGGTGAAGAGCTTCCCGCGCACCGTGGTGGCGAGCGCCATCGCCAGCGGCGGGACCATACCGGCCGCCATGACCGCCGCCATCACCTTGAGCGAACCCTCGGTCGGGTTGGCGAGGCCGCCGACCGCGAAGGCGTACGCGACCTTGTTCACCGGGCCGCCGAGGTCGAAGCACATCATCAGGCCGAGGATGACGCCGAGGATGATCGCGTTGGCGCCGCTCAGGCCCTTCAGCCAGTCCGTCAGCGCGGCCTGCAGCTCGGCGATGGGCTTGCCGATGACCAGGAACATCAGGAAGCCGACGACGATCGACGAGATCAGTGGGATCACGACCACGGGCATGATGCCGCGCAGCGGTGCGGGGATCCTGACCCGCTGGATCGCCATCACCACGGCGCCCGCGATCAGACCGGCGGCGAGACCGCCGAGGAAACCGGCGTTGATCGTGACCGCGACCGAGCCGCCGACGAAGCCGGGGACGAGCCCGGGCCGGTCCGCCATGCCGTAGGCGATGTAGCCGGCGAGGACCGGGATCAGGAAGCTGAACGCCAGTCCGCCGATCTGGAACATCAGCGCGGCCCAGCTGCTGTGGTCGGTCCAGACGAAGTGCTCGGCGACGGACGGCGCCTTGTTGATCGAGTAGCCGCCGATCGCGAAGCCGAGGGCGATGAGCAGACCGCCCGCGGCGACGAACGGAACCATGTAGCTGACGCCCGACATCAGCCACTTGCGCAACTTGGTGCCGTAACTGTCCCCGGCCTCGCCCGCGCTCTCGACCGGAGTGCCGGGCGCGGCGGCGGACGTCGTCTCACCGCGAGCCGCCTTCCCGCGCACCTCGGTGATGAGCTCGGCGGCGCGGTTGATACCGGCCTTGACGCCGACGTCGACGGTCGGCTTGCCGGCGAAGCGCTCCTTCTCACGTACGGGAACGTCGTGCGCGAAGATCACGCCGTCGGCGGCGGCGATGACAGCGGGGTCGAGCCGGGTGAAGCCGGCCGATCCCTGGGTCTCGACGGCGACCTCGACGCCCGCGTCGCGTCCCGCGTTCTCCAGCGACTCGGCGGCCATGTAGGTGTGCGCGATGCCGGTCGGGCAGGAGGTGACGGCCACGATACGGAAGGGCCGCGGCGCGTCGGAGTCCGTGGCGCCCGGCGCCGGGGCCGCACCGTCCTTGACGGGGGCGTCCGGCGCCGGGGCCGTGCGGTCCGCGCCGGCCTCGGAGGCCGCCGAGGCGACCGGCGCGGAGTCCTGGGCACCCTGTGCCGCGGCGGCAGTCGCCGGGGCCTCGTCGCCGCGGATCAGGGCCGCCGCGGCAATCGCGTTGTCCGCGGCCCGGAGAGCGGACGTGAAGTCGGCGTCCATGAGCTGACGGGCCAGCGACGACAGGATCGTCAGATGGGCGTCGTCCGCGCCGGCCGGGGCCGCGATCAGGAAGATCAGGTCGGCGGGGCCGTCGGCGGCGCCGAAGTCGATGCCCTGGGCGCTGCGCCCGAAGGCGAGCGTGGGCTCGGTGACGTGTTCGCTGCGGCAGTGCGGGATGCCGATGCCGCCGTCGAGACCGGTCGGCATCTGCGCCTCGCGGGCCGCGACATCGGCGAGGAAGCCGTCGAGGTCGGTCACGCGGCCTTTGGCCACCATCCGCTCGGCGAGGGCACGGGCCGCCGCCTCTTTGGTGTCGGCGGACAGGTCGAGGTCGACCAGGTCCGCGGTGATCATGTCGCTCATCGCGGGCTCCTTTGCGCGCGTATCGCCTTGCGGGCGAGGGTGGGGACGGGGAGAGGGAGGGGGAGGGGAGGAACGGGAGGGGATGAGAGCCGGCCGACCCTCAGGGCCGGGTACCCGCCCACAGCGGTGCGGGTTCCGTTTCGGTCCCGGGTCCGGTCTCGGTGCACGGCCCGGTCTCGGCGCACGGCGGTCCGATCTCGGTGCACGGCGGTCCGGTCTCGGCGCACGGCGGTCCGGTCTCGGTGCATGGCGGTCCGGTCTCGGTGCACGGCGGTCCGGTCTCGGCACACGGTCCGGTCTCGCTGCACGGCGGTCCGGTCTCGGCACACGGTCCGGTCGCGTCGCATCGTTCGTTGCATCGTCATGGCGCCGGCTCCGTCAGGGCTTGGTCCTGGGGAACGGCCGACGTGACCGTCACCGCGGCCGGTTCGAGGTCGGCGGGCGTCGGCATCACGCTGCCGGGCAGTTGGACCGCGGCCGCACCGTGGGCGACGGCGGAGGCGAGGGCCTCGGGCCCGCTGCCGCCCGCGATCAGGAATCCGGCGAGCGAGGAGTCGCCCGCGCCGACGTTGCTGCGTACGACGTCGACGGGGGCGCTGCCGAAGTGGACGCCGGAGTCGTCGACGAGCAGCTGTCCGTCCGCGCCGAGGCTCGCGAGCACCGCCCGCGCTCCCAGCTCGCGCAGCTCCTCGGCCGCCTTCACCGCATCGCCGAGGGTCGCCAGCGGGCGGCCGACGGCCTCGGCGAGTTCCTCGGCGTTGGGCTTGACGACGTCCGGTCGCTCGCGGAGCGCTGCGAGTAGGGCCGGGCCCGACGTGTCCAGCGCGATCCGGGCGCCCGCCGCATGGGCACGGGCGACCAGCTCGGCGTACCACGAGGGCGCGAGCCCACGCGGCAGGCTGCCGCAGCACGCGATCCACGCGGCGCCCGCGGACTGCCGGCGCACGGTCTCGAGGAGCAGCTCCTGCTCCTCCGGGGAGAGCTCGGGCCCGGGAGCGTTGATCTTCGTGAGCGTGCCGTCGGGTTCGGCGATCGAGATGTTGGACCGCGTCTGACCGGCCACGGGCACCGGGGCGACCTCGATCCCCTGCTCGTCGAGGAGCTGCGCCACGAACCGGCCCGGCGCTCCGCCGAGCGGCAGCACGGCGACGGTCCGCTGCCCAGCCGCCGCGACGGCCCGCGACACGTTGACGCCCTTGCCGCCCGGGTCCATGCGGTCGCCGGTGGCCCGGACGACCTCGCCGCGGTCCAGCGACGGGACCTCGTACGTACGGTCGAGGCTCGGATTCGGGGTGACGGTGAGGATCATGCGCGTACTACTTCCGTGCCACCGCGCTCGATGGCGCTCGCTTCGTCGGGGCTCAGCCCGCTGTCGGTGATCAACAGGTCCACGTCGGCCAGGTCCCCGAAGCGCGCGAAGTGCTCCTTGCCGTGCTTGTCGGAGTCGGCGAGCAGGACGACGCGGCGCGCGGCGGCGACGGCGGCCCGCTTCACGGCGGCCTCGGCGAGGTCGGGCGTGGTCAGCCCGTGTTCGGCGGAGAAGCCGTTGGCGGCGAGGAAGACGACATCGGCGCGGATCTCACCGTATGCACGCAGCGCCCAGGCGTCGACGGCTGCGCGGGTACGGTGCCGGACCCGGCCGCCGATGAGGTGGAGCTGGATACCGGGGTGGTCGGCCAGGCGGGCCGCGGTCGGCAGGCTGTGCGTCACGACGGTCAGCGTGGACTCCAACGGGAGGGACGCCGCGAGCCGCGCCACGGTCGTACCGGCGTCGAGGATCACGCTGCCCTCGCTCGGCAGTTCGGCGAGGGCGGCCCGCGCGATGCGGTCCTTCTCGTCGGCGGCCGTGCTCTCGCGTTCGGCGAGGTCGGGCTCGAAGTCGAGCCGGCCGGCCGGGATGGCTCCACCGTGCACACGGCGTACGAGGCCGGCGCGGTCAAGCGCCTTCAGGTCGCGCCGGATGGTCTCGGCCGTGACCTGGAACTCCTCGGCCAGCGACAGCACGTCCACCCGTCCGCCATCGCGCGCGAGGCGGAGGATCTCCTGCTGACGCTCCGGTGCGTACATGGCCCGTTTGTCTCCGTTCGATGCCCGAACCTGTGGTTTCACCTGAGCGTACGACTAGATTTCTAGAAAGTAAACAGGTTCGGGCATGCAACAGACACAAACGGGCATCCCGCCGCTGAGAGCAGACGGGCATGAGAGCAGACGGCAGCGGACATGAGCGGGCATGAAGAGCAAAGGGCCGGCATGAAGAGCAATGGGCCGACATGAATGAGCAAGGGCCGGCAGTGAATGAGCAAGCACCGGCAGCGAATGCGCAAGGGCCGGCATGAGTGAGCAGGAGCAGGCATGAGTGAGCCCCGGCGCCTTGGGGGGAGAGGGCACCGGGGCTCAGCTTGCGGGCGGCTCGCCTGCCTGGTGGCAGAGGCGGCAGACCTGCCGCAGGGGTTACGCAGCCGCGTCGAACCCCGTGTCGCGTGCCAGCTTCTTCAGCTCCAGCAGCGCGTGCTTCTCGATCTGGCGGATGCGCTCGCGCGTGAGCCCGTGCTCCTTGCCGACCTCCGTGAGCGTGCGCTCGCGGCCGTCCTCGATGCCGTACCGCATCTTGATGATCGATGCGGTGCGCTGGTCGAGGCGCCCGATGAGGTCGTCGAGCTCCTCGCTGCGCAGCAGCGTCATCACGGACTGCTCGGGCGTGATCGCCGAGGTGTCCTCGAGCAGGTCGCCGAACTGCGTCTCGCCCTCGTCGTCGACCGACATGTTGAGCGAGACCGGGTCGCGGGCCCAGTCCAGGACGTCCCCGACGCGCTCCGCGTTCGAGCCGAGCTCGGCGGCGATCTCCGCGTGCTCCGGCTCCCGGCCGTGCTCACGGGCGAACTCGCGCTGCACCCGGCGGATCCGGCCCAGCTCCTCCACAAGGTGGACGGGGAGGCGGATCGTGCGCGACTGGTCGGCTATGGAGCGGGTGATCGCCTGACGGATCCACCACGTCGCATACGTGGAGAACTTGAAGCCCTTGCGGTAGTCGAACTTCTCGACCGCGCGCACCAGACCCGCGTTGCCCTCCTGGATCAGGTCCAGCAGGGGCAGGCCGCTGCGCGGATAACGGCGGGCGACCGCGACGACCAGACGGAGGTTGGACCGGATGAAGACGTCCTTGGCCCGATCACTCGCCTCGACCAGCGCCTCGAGCTCCTCGCGGGTCGCCTTCTTCGCGGCCTCGCTCTCCTGCTCCACATCGTCGTCGAGGATCTGCCGTGCGTACACACCCGCCTCGATGGTCTGGGACAGCTCGACCTCCTTGGCGGCGTCGAGCAGCGGCGTCCGCGCGATCTCGTCGAGATACATGCCGACCAGGTCGCGATCGGCGATCTCGCCGCCTCCGGCGCGAACACTGCGTGCCACGTCCGTCTCGCCCACGGCGGACTGACGACTGGCGACGGCACGGGTTGCCATGCGTGCTCCCTTGCGATGGTGGATTCGAGCGGGTCCTGGAGTGGCCGACACCCTTGCCGGGTGCCCTGCATCCGATGGAAACAACGACTGCAATCCGGACAGAATTCCCAAGCCGCTCATCAATTTTCGTGATCATGCAGTACCCTGTGCCGCCACAAGGGAGGGCAGGATGCCGTCAGAGCCCACAGAGGTGCAGGTCAGACCAGGTGTCGAGGAGGACCTCGGGCCCCTCACGGACATCTACAACCACTACGTCCGCACGACCGCCATCACCTTCGACACGGCCCCCTTCGCTCCCGAAGAGCGCCGCCCTTGGCTGCTCTCCCATCCGGAAGACGGCCCGTACCGCCTCATGGTTGCCCACGAGCAGCACAACGGTCGCATCCTTGGATACGCCACATCAAGCCCATTCCGGAAAAAACCGGCATATAGCACTTCCGTCGAGGTGAGCGTCTACCTGGCACCGGACGCGGGCGGGCGTGGCATCGGCACGCTTCTCTACAAGGCGCTGTTCGAGGCCCTGGCAGGCGAGGACCTGCATCGCGCGTACGCGGGCATCGCGCAGCCGAACGAGGCCTCGCACCGCCTGCACGAACGCTTCGGGTTCCGCCACATCGGCACGTATCGCGAGGTGGGGCGCAAGTTCGGGCGGTACTGGGACGTGGCCTGGTACGAGAAAGAGCTGTAGCCCAGGCAGCTCACGAGAAGGAGCTGCAGCCCGGACAGCTACGAGAAGGAGCTGCAGCCCGGACAGCTGCGAAAAGGAGCTGCAGCCCGCGAAGGGCTACAGCTCCAAGGCTCCAAGGATTACCGCGACCGCTATCCGCTATCCGAACTGGACCGACCTCTTCGCCAGCCCCATCCAGAACCCGTCGATCACGCTCCGCTGCCCATCCAGCTCACCGGCCGCGTCCGCCGCGCCCATGGTCACGAAGAGAGGCGCGAAATGTTCGGTGCGCGGATGGGCGAGCCGGCCGGCCGGGGACTTGTGCGTGAAGTCCAGCAGTGCGTCCACGTCGCCGGAGTCCAGCGCGCGGTGACCCCAGTCGTCGAACTCCACCGACCAGGCGGGTATGCCGCCCTGCCGCAGCGCGGCCAGGTTGTGCGTGAAGAAGCCGCTGCCGACGATCAGCACGCCCTCGTCGCGCAGAGGCGCGAGCTTGCGGCCGATGTCCATCAGCTTCTGCGGGTCGAGGGTCGGCATGGAGATCTGCAGAACGGGGATACGGGCGTCGGGGTACATCTCGACGAGCGGCACGTACGCGCCGTGGTCGAGCCCGCGGTCCGGGATGTCCTGCACCGGCACGCCGGGGCCGCGCAGCAACTTCCGTACGGATTCTGCGAGTTCGGGAGCGCCCGGGGCCGCGTACCGCACCTGGTAGTAGTGCTCGGGGAAGCCCCAGAAGTCGTACACGAGAGGCACGGTCTCGGTGGCGCCGAGCGCGAGCGGGGCCTCCTCCCAGTGGGCGGAGACCATCAGGATCGCCTTGGGGCGGGGCAGCTTCGCGGCCCAGGCGGCGAGCTGACCGGGCCATATGGCGTCGTCGGCGAGCGGCGGGGCGCCATGGCTGAGATAGAGCGCGGGCATACGCTCCGGTGCGGTGACGGTCATGGCGGTGACTCCCTACTGCTCCTGCTGCACTGCGACACGCTGCCACGGCCGGCACTGCGACCCTGCGGCGCGTCTATTTGAAACTTCAAGCTATCCGGTTTCCAACCCTACCTCCGTTTTGTTTAAGATTCAAGGAGGAGGCGTAGAGTGGGATACATGACGACGGCACCCAACTCAGAGCCGCGCTGGCTGACCAGCGAGGAACAGCGCATCTGGCTGGCGTATCTGAACGCCACCATGCTCCTTGAGGACCATCTCGACCGGCAGCTGCAGCGCGACGCGGGTATGCCGCACGTCTACTACGGACTGCTCGTACGGCTCTCCGAAGCCCCCCGGCGCAGGCTGCGGATGACCGAGCTGGCCATGGTCGCCAAGATCACGCGCTCGCGCCTCTCGCACGCGATCGCGCGGCTGGAGAAGAACGGCTGGGTGCGCCGCGAGGACTGCCCGTCGGACAAGCGCGGCCAGTTCGCCGTGCTCACCGATGCGGGGTACGAGGTGCTGAGCAGGACGGCACCCGGCCATGTGGCAGCCGTCCGCCAGGCGCTCTTCGACCGGCTCACGCCCGAACAGCAGAAGTCCCTCGGCGAGATCATGCAGATCGTCGCCGAGGGACTGGAGCCGAAGGACGCGGGCGCGGATCTGCCCTGGCTTCGCTGAGCCCGCGACCGTTGGTTGTCGGGCCTCAGGTGCCCGTACGCCGGACTAGTGCGCGACCACCGGCACGTGCACCTCGTCCTGCGCGTCCCCGCTGTCGGCCCGCCCGGAGGCTGTGGCCCCGCCCGGGCGGCCCGTGTTGACGAAGGTCAGCGCGATCACCGCGGACACGGCCAGGATGCCGACGGCGAACCAGATCGCGTTCGTGTAGCCGTGCACCATGCCCTGCAGCTGCACCAGCTGCTGCTGCGGCCTGGAGGCCGCCGTGGCGATGTGGTCCTTGATGTACGCGGTGGTCGCGGACGCGGCGACGGTGTTCAGCAGCGCTGTGCCGATCGCCCCGCCCACCTGCTGCGAGGTGTTGACCATCGCGGAGGCGACACCGGCGTCCCGCGGCTCCACACCATGGGTGGCCAGCGACATCGCGGGCATGAACGCCGTACCCATACCGAGGCCGAGCAGCAGCTGTGCCGGCAGCAGCAGACCCACGTACGACGAGTCGATCTCCATCTGCGTCAGCAGCAGCATGCCGACCGCGGCGACCAGGAAGCCCGGGCCCATCAGCAGACGGGGCGCGACCCGGGTCATCAGACGGGCGCCGATCTGCGTCGAACCGGCGATCATGCCGACGATCATCGGCAGGAACGCGAAGCCGGTCTTGACCGGGGAGTACCCCTTCACGATCTGCAGGTAGTACGTGAGGAAGAGGAACAGCCCGAACATCGCGATCACGGCGAGGCCCAGCGACAGGTAGACGCCGCCGCGGTTGCGGTCGGTCAGCACGCGCAGCGGCAGCAGCGGCGCCTTGACCTTGGACTCGACGAGGATGAACGCGGCCAGCAGCAGCGCCGACGCGACGAACAGGCCGACGGTCACGGAGTCCGACCAGCCGTCGGACTCGGCGCGCGTGAAGCCGTACACCAGGGACACCAGACCGAGGGTGGAGAGGACCACGCCCGGGATGTCGAGCGGCGAGCGGTTGCGCGAGCCGGCGGGCTCACGGATGACGAAGTACGCGCCCGCGGCAGCGACCACGGCGAACGGGATGTTCACGAAGAACGTCCAGCGCCAGTCCAGGTACTCGGTGAGGAAGCCGCCGAGGATCAGGCCCACGGCGCCGCCGCCACCGGCGATCGCGCCGTAGATGCCGAACGCCTTGGCGCGCTCCCTGGCCTCGGTGAACATCACCGCGAGCAGGGACAGCGCGGCCGGCGCCAGCAGCGCGCCGAACACACCCTGCAGAGCGCGGGCGCCGAGCATCGTCGCCTCGCCCTGCGCCGCACCGCCCAGCGCGGAGGCCGCGGCGAAGCCGATCAGACCGGTCACGAAGGTGCGCTTGCGGCCCCAGAGGTCGGAAATACGGCCGCCGAACAGCAGCAGACCGCCGAAGGCGAGGGCGTAGGCCGTGATGACCCACTGCCGGTTGCCGTCGGATATGCCCAAATCCTGCTGGGCGGAGGGCAGTGCGATGTTCACGATGGTCGCGTCGAGCACGACCATCAGCTGGGCGAGCGCGATGAAGACGAGCGCTTTCCAGCGGTTGGCATCGGGGGCGGAGGCTGCTGCCTGCGGAGCAGCCTTGGCGGTTTCAGGCATGGAGGTACCCACTTCGGGACGTGGACGTGGCAGGGAGTCGGCGGGCGTAACGCTCGAGCTCGTCAACGTTGACGGGCGAAGCGCGCAGAACTCATCAGCCGAGCAGGGAACTTGATGGAACTCGGCTCGCACTCGGCTTGAACTGGTTTGTGGATCGGGGTCGGTGTCGGTCGGGTCCGGTGTGGTCCATCGGTCGGGACCGGTGTGGTCCGGTGCGTGTCAGTCCGGTGTGTGTCAGTCCGGTGCGTGTCATTCCGGTGCGTGTCAGTCCGGCCGCCTCAGATCCTCCAAAGTGGCTGCGGTGCCCGGCAGTTCGGAACGGGCGGGGGCCTGCAGACCGTCCAGGAACAGCTGCAGATGGCGGTGGACGAAGCGGTCCATGCCCAGGCACCCGGTTCCGGGCAGCGGCCTGGTGAGCTGGCTGAGTGCGACCATCAGATCGCCGACGGCGACGTCGGAGCGCAGCTGCCCGGCCCGCCGGGCCCGCTCCATGAGCGCCTCGACGAGAGCCTCGATCCGTTCGCGGGCGGCCAGCAGATCCGGGTGGTGTTTGTCGAAGCTGCCGGAGAGCATCGGGCACAGGGCGGCGACCCGCTCGTCGGCGGCGGCGTGCACGAAGCGGCGCAGGGCCGCGAAGGCGTCGCCCTCCTCGGCGAGCGCCGCCTCGGCCAGCTCCGACGTCCCGTCCATGACCGAGCACACGACCTCGCGTACGAGTGCCTCGCGATCGGGAAAGTGCCGGTACAACGTGGCGTTTCCGACGCCGGCGCGGCGCGCGATCTCGTCGAACGGCACCTCGGCGCCGAACTCGACGAACATCTCGCGCGCGGCGGCGACGATCCGCTCCCGGTTGCGCAGGGCGTCGGCCCGCGGGCGGGACGTACGGCGCTGCGCGACGGTGGCGGCGTCCACGGCGTTCACGTGTGCACTCCTCTTGGCGGCTGACTTCGCCGGACGGCTGACTTCGGTTGACGGCTGACTTCGCCGGACGGCTGACTTCCGTTGACGGCTGACGAACGACCCCCGGGTGGCCCCGGATTGCCACGGATGGTCCCCCGTGGCGGCGGGGCGATCCGCGGGCGATCCGTCGTCCGTCGGGCGATCCGTCGTCCGTCGGGCGATCCGGGGATTCCCTCCCCGTTTCGCCCGGACACCTGACTAAACGGGGAAACGATCCCCGGTTATTTCCCGCGCTCCATGTGAACCGAGTCACACCCTCTCCCCCGCCGGAAACCCACGATCGGCGCACCCAGCAGGCGCCCGCGCATCCCTCGGCACAGGGTGATCGAGAGGGAGCAGCCAGAACGGCCCGGCTGCCGCGGAGCGGAAGGCCACTGCATGCAGCCGACCAGCCGTCGTCGGATACGCGGCCCGCGCCGCACCGCCGTCCTTGCGTCGCTTGCCGCCCTGACCCTGGCGGTGACCACGTCGGCCAGCACCGGCGGGCTCATGGCCGACTCGCCCACCGCCGCGGGAGCCATGGGCCGAGGCCGCAACGCCGCACTCAGCCCCTGCATGATCAACGGCGTGATAGGCGTGCAGATGTCCGAGGGCATGCCCACGGCGACCGGTTACGCACGCTCCACAGGCACGGTCCGGGCCCTCAATCTGATGGTCGACTTCCCCGACGTGCCCGGTGAGGGCAGCGCGGCGGACCGCCTCGCCGAGTTCTTCCCGCAGACCCGCGACTGGTTCCGCACCAGCTCGTACGGCCGTCTCGACTACCGCCCCGAGGCCCCCATACGGCACTGGCTGCGGATGCCGAAACGGTTCACGGATTACGGCATACAGCGGGGCGCCCCCTTCGACCCCGGCTATCGCCGGCTCGTGGACGACATCGTCGCCGTAGCCGACCCGGACGTGGACTTCCGTGCGTACGACCTGGTGAACGTGCTGATAACCCCGAACGCCGGCCCGTCCGCCCTGGACACCGTCCTCTCCGTCACCTTCGCGGGCAACCACGACGCCCCGGTGGCGGACGGCGTCCCGATCGCCAACGCGTCCTTCGTCTACAGCCGCCAGGACGACGGCTCCGGCACCTACGACGAGACCGGCTACCGGGTCCTCCCCCACGAGAACGGCCACGTCTTCGGACTGCCCGACCTCTACACCCAGGAGGGCGGCGGCGCCGTCGGCCACTGGGACATCATGAGCGAGGACTGGGGCGCCAACAACGACCTGCTCGGCTGGCACAAGTGGAAGCTCGGCTGGCTCGACAACACCCAGATATCCTGCGCGTCCACGCGCGGCACATCGGAACACCTCCTGACTCCCCTGTCCCGTTCCGGCGGCCCGAAGCTCCTCTTCATACCTCTGACGAAGACGACCGGCTACGCCGTCGAGGTACGCACCCAGGCAGGCAACGACGAAGCCGTCTGCAAGCCGGGAGTGCTCGTCTACCGCGTCGACGCGGACATAGACACGGGCCACGGACCGATAACGGTCGTCGACTCGACCCCGCGCAGCGGCGGCTGCACCCGCCGCCCCAACGTCCACGCGGAACTCTCCGACGCGACGTACGGAGCAGACAGCACCTTCACCGACGCCAAGAGCGGCGTACGGATCACGGTCGCGGGCGCTGAGAGTGGGGGTGACTACCGGGTACGGGTCACGCGATCGTGACGCAGCACGGATCGATCACGCGATCGTGACGGAGCGCAGCTCTGATTCCCCGCCGCAGCTGCCGCTGCTGGTGGATCAGTCGCTGCTGGCGGATCAGCCGCAGGATCAGCGGCGGCTGATAGATCAGGCGCTGCTCGGGGATCAGGCACTGCTCGTAGGATCAGGCACTGCTCGGGGATCAGGCACTGCTCGTGGCACCGGTGATCGAGGAAATGATCTGGTCGTGAGAGGTGGTCGGCACATCGAAGAAGCCGTTGTTGCGGCCGAGCCGCAGCACCGCCGCCCGATCCGCGACGGCTTTGACGTCCCCCATGTTGTGGCTGATCAGAAGCACCCCGATGCCGCGCTCGCGAAGCTGGTCGACGAGATCGAGTACGTGACTGGTCTGCTGGACGCCCAGAGCGGCCGTGGGCTCGTCGAGGAGTACGGCCTTGGGCTCGCCGAGATGCGCACGGGAGATCGCGACACTCTGCCGTTGCCCTGCCGACAGGACGGCGACAGGGACACGTACATCAGGGATGCGGATCCCCAGCTCGTCGAGCTGTCGGCGGGCCTCCCGCCGCATACCGCCGCTGTCGACCAGCCTGCAGATGCTGCCCAGAGGGCCGGCGCGTCGCCGCTCCCGTCCGAGAAAGAGGTTCTCGGCGACATCGAGGTTGTCGCACAGCGCCAGGTTCTGGTGGACGGTCGCGATGCCCAGACGCTGGGCGTCCCGGGGCGACCTGACCTGCACAGACCGGCCCTCCCACTCGATGACGCCCTTGTCCGCGGGGACGACACCCGAGATGACCTTGACGAGGGTGGACTTGCCCGCGCCGTTGTCGCCCAGTAGCGCGACGACCTCACCCCTGTGGATCTCCAGCTCGACGTCCATGAGGGCCTGGACGGCGCCGAACCGCTTGGAGACTCCACGCAGCGCCAGCAGGGGCGGGGCGGTCACGGGCACCTCACCTTCTCCGCTCGACGGGGTGACGCCGCACGGCCTCGGCGGAGACCTGGACCTCATGCCGTACGAGCCCCGCAGGCGCTCCCTACCAGGCCGTTCACCATCCTTCGCCTCAACGACCACGGCCGCAAACCATGGATCTGCATGCCGTCCGTCTGCCCGCCATAGGGGGCGCAAGCTGACATAGCAGAAGATTCTGGACGCATGATGTAGGTCACGGAGAGTTCGTATGACACAGAGCGCGTACGACGCAGAGCGCGCAGGACACAGAGCGCGTACGACGCAAAGCGCGTACGAGACAAAGCGCGCATGACGCTGCCGCCGGCTGGAGGAGGTGTCACCCATGGGCCACGACCGCACAGGCCGCGAACCCGCAGGCCGTCAGCGCACAGGCCGCGAGCGCGCGCGTCGCGAACCCGCAGGCCGCGAGGGCGCAGACCGTAAGCCCCCAGGCGGCAAGCGCGCGGACCGTGCGCCCGCAGACCGTAAGCCCGCAGGCCGCGAGCGCACTCGGCAGCGGCGCCGACGCCATGGGCTCGCACTCCTCGCGACAGGAGTCCTGCTGCTCGGCGGCGTCGCGTGCGGCGGAGGTCAGGACTCCACAGGCGGCCAGAAGGGCGAGAAGATCACGATCGGCCTGGTGACCAAGACCGAGACCAACCCCTTCTTCGTGACGATGCGCGAGGCCGCCGCGACCGCGGCGGCGAAGCACAACGCCGAGCTCATCGCTCTGTCCGGCAAGTTCGACGGCGACAACGAAGGTCAGGTCGCCGCGATCGAGAGCCTCGTCTCCCGCGGCGCGAAGGGCATCCTCGTCACGCCGTCGAACACGACGGGCATCCTGGACGCGATCGAGGACGCCCGCCAACAGGGAATCCTGGTGATCGCACTCGACACCACGACCGACCCGGCGGACGCGGTGGACGCCACGTTCGCGACCGACAACTTCGAGGCGGGGCGGCTGCAGGGTGCCTACCTCAGGGCCGTGCTCGGCGACCGGGAACCCAAGCTGATCATGCTTGACGGTACGCAGGGCTCCTCGGTCAGCCGCCAGCGCCACGACGGTTTCCTCAAGGGCTTCAAGCTCAAGGAGGGCTCACCGGCGATCGTAGGCCGCGCGGACACCAACGCCGACCAGAACACCGCGCAGGCCGCGCTGGAGAGCCTGCTGCAGCGGGCGAGCGACGCGAACACCATCTACACCATCAACGAACCGGTGGCCGCCGGCGCCTACGCGGCAGTCTCAGAAGCCGGGCTCGCCGACCAGGTGACCATCGGCTCCATCGACGGCGGATGCACGGGCGTACGCGACGTGAAGGCCGGCAAGTACGCGGCCACTGTCATGCAGTTCCCGGTCAGGATGGCTGACGACGGTGTGGCGGCGGTCGCCGAGTTCGCGAAGAGCGGGAAGAAGCCGTCGGGCTTCACGGACACGGGCACGGCGCTCATCACCGACAAACCGGCGAAGGGCCTGAAGTCACAGAACACGGCCTGGGGACTAGAACGATGCTGGGGATGACATCCCGGCTGCTGGGGATGTCATCCCGGCGTGCAGCGGTTCGAAGGGACCACCGCACCCCATGAGATCACCTGCCACCGCGCCCGCCCCCGAGAGCGAACCGGCTGCCTCACGCCGGGAACTGCTCCAGTACGCCCTGCGCATGCCGACCGCCGGCCCCCTGGCCGCCCTGATCGTCGCCGTGGTGGCCTTCTCACTCGCCACGGAAACGTTCCTGACACCCGCCAACCTGTCCCTGGTACTGCAGCAGTCCATCGTGATCGGCACGCTGGCCCTTGGCCAGTCCCTGATCATCCTCACCGCGGGCATCGACCTCGCCAACGGCGCCATCGCGGTCCTCGGCACGGTCATCATGGCCAGGCACGTCTTCGAGGGCGGCAATCCCGCAGCAGCAGTACTGCTAGGACTGGTCGTGACGACGGCCATCGGACTGGTGAGCGGGCTGCTGGTGACCCGCCTCGGCCTCCCCCCGTTCATCGTGACCCTGGGGATCCTGACCGTCGTCTACGCGTTGAGCAGGCTCTACTCGCAGTCCCGCAGCTATCCGGTGACGGACGAACTGCTCCGCTTCTGGGGAAACGGCATCCGCATCGGCGGGGCCCTCGTCACCTGGGGAACGTTCGTGCTGGTGGGCCTGTACGCCTTCTTCTGGTACCTGCTCGCCAAGACCGCCTGGGGCCGCCACGTCTACGCCGTCGGCAACGCACCCCAGTCAGCCCGCCTGACGGGCATCAACGTGCAGCGCACGGTGCTGTCGGTCTACGTCACCGCCGGGCTGCTCTACGGCTTCGCGGCCTGGCAGGCCCTCGGCCGCATCCCCAACGCCGACCCGAACGCCTACCAGACCGCGAACCTGGAGAGCATCACCGCCGTCGTCATCGGCGGAACAAGCCTGTTCGGTGGCCGCGGAGGCGTCGTCGGAACCCTCATCGGCACACTGATCGTCAGCGTGCTCCGCTCCGGCCTCACCCATGCAGGCATCGACAGCCTCTACCAGGACGTAGCGACCGGCACCCTCGTCATCGTGGCAGTAGGCATCGACAAGGTCCTGCGAAGAGGCCCCACCCGATGACGGCGGTTTCTAGGGACCGACGCCCTCCCAGGGGCCGAATCCTCACCACCCACCCAAGCCGCCATCCGGTACGCTGTGGATCGCGCCTTCGTAGCTCAGGGGATAGAGCACCGCTCTCCTAAAGCGGGTGTCGCAGGTTCGAATCCTGCCGGGGGCACCATGCCTGACCAGGCACGGAGCATCGAACGGCCCCTCGGAATGATCTTCCGAGGGGCCGTTTTCATGTGTGCGGGGACAGTGCGGGGACGTAACGCTAGGCGACGTCCTGGTCACTGCTTCTGCTGTCCCCGCTCCCATCGGCCTTGATGAGGTACAGCTTGGAGGGCCGTTCGGTGACGGCCTCTCCTCCTCCATCGGCCGAGGGCTCCTTTGGCTGCGTCGCCGGAGTCGCCTGAGTGGTAGCAGAGTTGTCGACCTGCGACCCACTCTTGCGGGGCACCAGCGCGACGGGCGCGTCGGCGGCGTCCTTCTCAAACTGCGGCATGAGCGAGGTGTAGGTGTCCGCGGTGAGCGAGTAGGAGGCGTGCCCGAGGAGTGCCTGGATGGCCTTCATGGAGAGGCCCGCGGCGAGGCTCAGGGAGGCCGCGCAGTGTCGTAGGTCGTGGAGGCGAACGGGTGGCAGGCCGAGCCGTTTGATGAGCCGCTCGAAGGCTTGGCTGACGTTGTCGGGGTGCCAGGGGCGGCCGTCGGCCTGGGTGAAGACGTAGCCGCTGTCGACGTACGGCCCGTACTTCTTCGGGTCTTTCCGGTGCTTGCGTTCCCACTCCTCGCGCTGGGCCTTCTGCACGTCGCGCCAGGCTGTCATGAGGGCGAAGGTCGCGGAGTCGAGGGTGATGGTGCGTCTGCCGCTGCGGCTCTTGGGGGTGTCCTCCCACACGCTGTAGGAGGAGTCGGAGACGAGCTGTTCGACGATGTTGGCGCGGCCCTTGGTCATGTCGACCTCGGACCAGGGCAGTCCGGTGGCCTCGCCGCGCCGCGGTGCGCGGAAGATCATGAGGTGCCACATGACGTAGAGCCGGTGCTCGACGGCCGCGTCGAGGAACTCGCCGGTCTGCTCCGGGGTCCAGACCATGACGGGGCCGGGCTTCTCGCCGGTCTCGCGCCAGCGGGCCACGCGTTCGGCGGTCCACACGAGCGGGTCGGGTCTGCGGTACTTGGGGATGACGACCTCGTCCGCCCAGTTCTCGGTGATGAGCTTTTCCTTGACCGCGTCGCCAAGGGCGGCCGAGAGGGTATCGAGGTACCTCTTCTGCGTGCCGGGTCCCGTGTTCTGGCGGGGCTTGGCGTTGGCTTCCTTGAGAGCTGCCTGGGCGGCCTTCCAGCGGGGACGCAGGTGGGGCGGTCGAGGCTTGGCGGCCTGCTTCCAGGCTTGGTGCGCGGCTACGCACTCGGCTTTGGCCTGCTGAGCGGCGAGGCGGTTGGCGGCCTTGACCTCGTTCTGTGCCCAGATCTCCTCGAACATCGCCTGGATGTGGCGCGTTCGCAGGTCGCGCATGGTGAGGTGGCCGAGGGCGGGGACGAAGACGCGGTTGATGAAGTCCTCGTAGTCGCCGCGAGTGGTGCGCTTGAGGTCGACGCGCTTCTTGAGCCAGCGGCGGAGGTACTGCTCGACGGTCTCCTTGGAGTCGACATCGATGCCGCCCTGGGCTTCGTCCCAGAGCTTCTGGGCCGCCTCCTGGGCCTTCTTCTGCGTGGGGAAGCCTCCCTTGCGGGGCCTTCGGCGCTTTCCTCCGGGGCCTGCGGGGAGTTCGACGTAGTAGAACCAGCTGCCGTGGTCGCGCTTGCCCAAGTCTGGGCAGGCCGGGCCGAGTTCCCTCGTCTTAGGTCGGCCGTCGGGGCCGAGGACTGGTTGGCCGTTGTCGTCGGTGACTGGCGCCCTGCAGGTGCAGCGCCGGTAGACGGATCCCTTGAACACGCATCCCTCCCATGCTGTGCGGGCAGCCATGAAGCATGGCGATCATATGTGGAGACAGAAGGAGTGATCACATAGATGAACGCTTCGCCATCCAGCCGGGCTGCCCTGATCTACTGGATCACAGAGCTGTGCGCGCCATGACGGCACACAGAACACCCGTGGAGACAGAGCCTGGGCCCTGGCACCCGCGGAGCACTCCGGACCTTGTTGCTCGCCCGAGGAGAATCTAGAGTCATCTGGGGCTGCCTGGGAGGCGCGGGGGCGGAACGGGAGTGCCCGAACATGCTTGATCGACGCTTTTCGGCCAGCCTTTGCGTCACATCGGCGGTGATGTCCGCGTGACCCGCGACGAACTGCTGGCCCTGCCGGTGACCGTCGACGTTCTGACTGCCGGCAAGGTGTTCGGCCTGGGCCGGAACAAGACGTACGACTTGGTCAATGCCGGCGAGTTCCCCGTGCCGGTACAGGCGTACGGCAATGTGAAGCGAGTGATCACCGCGGACTTGTGGGCGGCAGTCGCAGTGAGCCCGGAATGGCCGACGACGCCGTAGCGGTGGCGGAGGGCGCCCCGCGAGGCCGTGATCGGTCCGCGGGGCGCCACTTGGACGACGCCTGCTCTCTGGTCCGCACCTTGATGGTTGGCGTTGATTTGTCTCCACAGGGCGGGCACGGCTCAAGTTACTGTGACAGCTGCCATGTCATGTGCAACTTGGACACAGATACCCCAGGTCTCCGCGGCGTGGTGAAACCGCTGCGGGCGACCTCCCGTTATGCGAGTTGCCCCGCTCCGACCTGCGCAATCGCATAAGGTATTGCGTACGCAATAGCGTACGGCGGTGTCAGCAAGTTGGATCTATGGGCTGACCTGCGGGAATAGACGCCTCAGGCGACCGATTGTGCAGCCGCCTGGGAGGCGTAGACGTGGCATCACGACGTCACTACAGTCCGCCTCGGGTTATCTGGCGAGATAGGCCGGGGGAACTGCATCTAGGGGTGACAGTGGAGGGACTTGTCATACCCTTTGTCGTGTAAGTGGGGACATTGGGCTGGAGAACACCATGAGGGCGTACGGGCACCAAAACGACGGCATCACTCGGGTGCCACATGAGGCCGAGTACCTGTTCGCCGCCGCGCGGAAGCTGCTCGAGGAGGAGGGGGCGACGCTCGGCAGCGTCGCGGACTGGATGACCCAGGAGGCCGGCCCGACCGTGTTCGGGCGCCCCTGGTCGCCGACCACGTTGCGGCGCCGACTCCGCAACCCTGCTGTCGCCGGTCTGCGCCGCAACGCCGAGGGCGAGTTGGTCGAGGGGCCCGCGGACCCGCTTCTGAGTAGCGACAGGTCCGAGGCTCGCAAGATGTTCGAGGCGTTGGACGAGTACTTCTCCAAGAAAGAGCGCGGCAAGGTGCCCCAGCACGTGTACCTGCTGTCGAGTGGGACGGCAGTGTGCGACCTGTGCGGCGCGGAGTTGGTATCGCGCTCCAGCTCCAAGGGCGCCCGCGGCTACATGTGCGAGGCCGAGGGGTGCGGGAAGATCTGGATCTCGGCGCCGCCGCTCGACGCATACGTCTCGGATCGGGTGCTGGCCAGGCTGTCGCGCCCCAACACGCTGCGGAAGCTCGCGGCGCTGCGGGACCAGGTCCTGAAGCAGGCCGAGGAGGCCACCCGCACGCTGGATGGACTGGACGCACGCAAGGAGGAGTTGTCCAAGGCGCTCGGCGCGAACGAGCTGACCGTCAAGGACTTCCAGGCTGCGAAGAAGGAGCTGGACCGGCTCAGGAGGTCCATGTTGGAGATCCAACGGCGGGGTAAGTACGTCGAGGCACTCCCGGAGTTGACCGAGGAGGGCCTGACTGAGTGGTGGCACAAGGCGGCGGGCGCGGAGCAGCGACGTGTGCTGGTGCAGCTGATGGTTGCCGAGGTGAGGGTTGAGCCCGCCGCACGGCGCGGCTCCAACAGGTTCGACGAAGAACGCTTCAATATCACGTACCGCTAACTTGCCTGACTCGCAGGGAAATTGCCTGCTCAGGGACGTCTCAGGACACTCTTATCAAATATCGAACAGATGTTTGCGCGTCTCTGATGGACCGGCATACCCTGACGCGACATCGCCCGGTAGCGCTACTGGCGCACGCCAAAGGCGTGTGCCACTCGAGCCGTCGCCGTTTCGGGTGGTGGATCACAGCGTGGGGTTGGACTCTGCGCATGGCCAGAGGAGTTGAAACGTGAAGGCGCGTGGCTCGTCGGCGAAGAAGGGTGCCGCCTCGGCGGCCGACGAGCGGGAGATGCGGGGCGACCTCACGCCGGGCCACAGAGATGAGGAGGGGTTCGATCTGGTGGCCGCATTCATCGCCCTGGGGGGCGGGGACGTTGAAGCTGACGAGCCCGTGAGGGTGAGCGGCTCTCATTTGCCTCCCGGATCCGTGGAGACAAAGTGAAGGTGCAGTGAGGTGCTCCTCGCCCCGGTCACCAACCACAGGGGGCCGGGCGAGGCCGCCTGCCTCTTCTGGTTCCTTTACGTAAAAGACTTGACGGCAGAAATCGTTGAAAAATAAAGTGATGTCATCACCTCAAAGAAATCCCTTCTTTGAGACCTCCTCAGAGTGCGAGCAGAGGGAGCGACATCGTGAGCGCCACCAGCACCACCACCAAGGCCGAGGTCCTGGATATCCCCCTCGAGCAGATCGAGCCCAACCCTGACCAGCCGCGCAAGTTCTTCGACGAGGCCAAGCTGAAGGAGCTGGCTGCCCAGTTCGAGGAGGTCGGCCAGCTCCAGCCGATCGTGCTCCGTCGGCCGAAGGGCAGGCGCAAGTTCCAGATCATCATGGGCGAGCGGCGCTGGCGGGCGATGCACCTGGTGAAGGACGCCGCCACCATCAGGGCCCAGGTCGTGAAGAGCGTCGACGACGAGCGCGCGTTCATCATGGGCATCTCCGAGAACGTCGGCCGCGCGGACATGACGCTCATGGAGGAGGCGCAGGCGTACGCGGACCTGGTCGGATTCGGGCACTCGGCAGAGCGCATCGCGGAGATGTTCGGCAAGACGCCGGACTACGTGAAATGGCGGATGGACCTTCTCAACCTGACGACCGACATTGCTGCTCTGGTGGCGGACGGGAAGATCAAGCCGGACTTCGCCTGGCACCTCTCCCGGCTTTCGACAGCGAACCAGAAGGCGGCCGTCACCCGGTACATGAAGGGTGACTTCAAGTCGGAGACCGACGCCTCCACGTTCGCGCAGGCTCTGCGGATGAAGGAGAAGCAGGAGGGCTTCTTCTCCGAGAAGGAGCTGTCGGAGAAGGAGAAGGAGGAGAAGGCCAAGGAGCGCAAGCAGGCCAAGGGCAAGGTCGACCACGTCGAGAGGGCCGGGACCCTCCTGGCAGAGCTGGCCAAGAAGACCCCGGAGGAGCTGGCCGAACTGTTCGAAGGCGAGGTCGGCAAGCACCTGGACGCGGTGGAGCGCGTACGCAAGGCAGCGGCCGAGGCGGCGAAGAAGCTTCGCAAGGCGAAGGCGATGTCCGAGGCGAAGCAGCTGGAGGTGCGCCCCGAGCTGGAGGTCGAGCCGGAGACGCAGGCCGGTGAGGGCGAGGCGGCCGAGGCCGCGCAGGAGGCGGAGGCCATGGCCGATGGCGATGTGGAGCAGGAGCCTACGGAGGCGGAGCTGGCCGAGGCCGAAGCGGAACTGGCGGAACTGACGACGGCGGCCGAGCAGGAGGCGGAAGAGTCTGCGGCGGCGGCCTGACGGGAAGCGGCTGGGCCCCCACGGGTTGGGGTGCCAGCCGCTTTTGCGTGTGGCGGGACGGGAGTTTCAGGCTGAGCGCTGAATCGCCGTAGCCGGGCCCTGATTCGGGTCCAGGACGACGGCTGCGATCCGGAACTCCGGGTTCAGTGCCGAGCAGATCTCGTCAAGCAGCTCGCGGCCGTCGTTCGCGGTGACCGTCCTTTCCTCGAAGGGCGTGGCCACCGCGACGGTCTGGCCGTCCGAACGATAGGTAGTCAAAAGCACAGCCTCGCCCGACTCTAGGTCCTGCACGGTGAGCGTCATGACGTTGGTGGATAGACGGGAGCCGCTGCTTGGGCGGGCGGCGCCGAACACTGCCGTGTGGCCGCCGTCGCGGCTGAGCAGCGCGGTGATCCGCGAAGTACGGATCGGGGGGTCGGGTTCGTACTCCAGCCCGCCCAGCGAATCAGCGGCCGAGGCACCGTTGCGCAGCCGCTCGGCCACCTGGGAAACCTGTTCGCCGTTGCCGAAGACCAACCAATCGTCGGTGGAGAGGGCGGCGGCGTAGTGCCGCAGCGGGTCGTGCTTGGTGGGAGCGAGCGGCCCCACCACCAACTCGTCGCCCTCCACCCGCAGCGCCCGGTCCTTGGACGCGGCGCTGCGGCCGGTGAGGAAGTAGCCGCCGAGGACCGCGCCCGACCGGGTCCGGGCGCAGAGCACGCCTCGCCCGGGGTATGGGTTCGAGGACAGGAGAGTCTTCAGGTCTGGCATGGATCAGGCTCTCTTCATGACTCCGAGCTCATCATTCAGAGCTCGTTGGTGGTAGGCAGCATGGTGAGCGGCACGTCCAGCCGGGCCAGCCGTTCGGTAGCACATTCTGCCGTCCACAGGTAGGCGCCCGTTCCGCCAGGTCGCCCACGAGGTCGCTCCAGAGCGGGACTGCCGTGCTCAACGTCGGTAACGGCTGAAGCGTGGGCCGGTGGCAGCGTGCTCATACTCCTTCGGTCTCCCAGGCGCAGCGCGCCACAGGGGAAGCCGCGGTCCCACAGGATCACCTTCAACGGCACGATTATCGAGACCGAACGGCGAACGCCTCGGGCACCACGCTTGGCACACGATCCGACACTGATGTAGCCGTGACTACCGGCCCAGGCCGCGGCGGATCGCCTGCTCGACCGGCGAGGTCCCGTGGTCTACGTCGTACGGCTCGGCCGGGTCCAAGGGCGGCTGGGCGAGGAACCGCGGCCGGGTACCGTGGTGCGATTGAGCGGCGTGTACCAGCAACGGGTGGCACAGGTAGACATCACCGGGCCGGCCAGTAGCGAAGGTGACCGGACGGTGCTCGGTCGCCGGTACGGCCCGCGTCGAGATGTCCATCATCGTCAGGCCGTCCTCGCCGTAGGGTGCCAGCAGGGGTGCCACGTCGAGGTGCGAGCCTGCCCGGATGCGGGTGGGCGCTTCGTTCTCGTCGATCTCGGAGAAGAGGAAGAGCATGAGCAGGGCCCGTCCCTTGGAGGCCACGTTGACGCGGTAGCTGAAGTAGTCGGCCGGGTCGGCATCGTCTTGGAAGCTCGCGTCGAGGTGCCATCCGTCGTCGCCGGGTGGCTCGGCGCTGGGAAACCGGATCGGAAACGTGCCGAGCCCGCCGCGTGGCGTCCAGCGGCCCGGCCCAACCAGCCGGTCGAACGCCGCGGTCAGCCGAGGGCTGTTGGCGGCGGTCCGAAACGGTCTTTCAGTATGCCCGTTGATTCTGATCACCGGCTTGGTCCAGGTGGCCGGGTCGTCGGGGTCGCATCCGGTCTCCCTCCAGAGGATCGCCCGGCACTCAGCGGCCACCTCCTCGGGGAACGCCTGCTCGACCTTGACGAAGCCGTCCTCGATGAATCGGGTGACCTGGTCGTCCGTCAACATGATCCCAGACTGCCAAGAGCCCACGGTCACACCAATGGCTTTTTTGCAGGAACATGCGCAGGAGACCGGGGCCGCTGGGCATACCGAAGCTGCCCACCCCTGCTAACTCACCCCTCATGAATAGCCGTCATTACCAACAGCACCGACTCCTACTGCCTGGCCCGCACCAAGGCGAACAGGCACAACGGGACGAAGTAGGAGACGGCTTCTCAACGTCGGACGCGATCAACACCAGGGAGGGTCAGCCGTCGCTACGAAGCGTGTTGAGGATGTGGGGCCAGGCAGCCGCCCCCAAGAGCGCGTCAGCTTCGGGTGTGCCTCCGTAGAGGAATTGCGGGGATGCCGACGCAAGGCTCTCGCCTGGAAGCCGCGGGCGGTGGCCGGCATCGTGGCGGGCGATCAGACGCACGGTGGCCCCGGCTGAGCGTCGGCGCCTGGCCAGTTGTCCGGCAAAGGGAAGGGACGGCCACATCGCGTCGTCGCCGCCTGCGACCAGCAGGAGATCGGCCCGGGCCTTGTCCGCGGGGATCTCCGCTGGAGGGAGCAGGTGAGCGAAGGTCAGCTCGCTGCGTTCGTACCATCCGCGGATGGCGACCGGCCCGTTGCCCGGCTCTGCGGGAGTCCAGGAATCATCCATCGGGATGAAAGGAAGCGCCTGCTCTCGCCACGTCCAGGATGATCGATAGGGGCGCTGCGCTCCGTCACGGCCTGGTCCCACGTTGCACCAGACGCGAGACGTGGGCGACAGCGCGATGACAACGTCCACGCGCTGATCGTGCACTGCCGTGAGCAGAGCTGCCTCAGCTCCCTTCGAGACGCCTAGGATGCCGATGCGTTCTGCGCCGTTCGTTTGGAGGAAGTCGACGGCGGTGGTGAAGGTCTCCAGGGGGATCTCGCAGATTCCTGGGGATTGCCCCGGCCCGCCGAACCAGCGGATCGACAAGGCCGCCATGCCCTGCTCGGCGAGGATGCGTGCTCTCTCCCGGTCGACGCGCCCGCTGGAACCCGCCAGAACCAGAACGCCGATATCGCTGCCGCAGGCGGGAGCGACCAGAACGCCTTCCCAGGGGTCGGTCAGCTCGCGCTCGATGACATCCACCTGGCCCACCTGTCGGTCCGTCTCAGCCTGTCAGCGCAGCCTAATCGGCTTTGCCGCTCCTCCCCGGACCGACCGCACCCGCCCCGCATAGCCGCCGAGAGCGGCAATCCCGCGGTCCCCAATGACGCCGCCCTCCGGGGCCACGTCAAGTCGCCCGATCTTCACCAACCGTCCACGGAATGGGGCAGGTTGGAGTCGCCTGGGCGGGGCCGCTGAATACCGGCCCTAGCCAGAGTGGTCGACTGTTGCAGGAACGGGGATGGAGTCGCCTGGGTGGAGTGGTGAGCGCCGACCGGTGGGGTGGGAGTGGGGTGGAAGTGGGGCGGCCCCGGGGGTGTTTGCCGAGTGCCCCCTGAACACACCTGCGATTAGTTTGACTTGACGAAAATAGATCAAGAAAAATAGAATTATATCACGCTATGACTTCGCAGGACGGGGGAGCGGCCACGCTGACGGAGTCGTGGCGAGAGCGGATGTGCACTGTCCGCTGTGCAACGGCATATCGGCCGCGTGAGGAGAAGTATGTTCGAGTTGTTCACGTATCGCTACCAGGGATTCGCGCCCGCTATGGGTGTCCCCGTGCGTATCACCCTGTCGCCGCCGCGGTGGACTTTGCCGTACCCCCTGGAGCATCAGGTGCGGGAACTGGCTCCCAGCCGGGCGTACTTCGGTTCGGCCCGGCCAGAGTTCGAGGCGGCATACCGCGCACAGCTGGACGAATACGGGGTCGAGGTGCTGGCAGCGCGGTTTCAGCAGATCGCGGTCGTCGGCGGGGACCTGCGGTTGGTGCTGCTGTGCTTTGAGGATCTCGCCAAATCGGGGGAATGGTGCCACCGCCGGATGTTCGCCGCTTGGTGGCAGGAGAAGACTGGAGCGCAGGTGAGGGAGCTTGGCCCGGTTGGACCGGCATACGAGCAAGGGGTGTTGATGTGAGCGGCGAGAGCCAGAGGCGGGAACGGCTGCAGGGGCCGGGGCGGCGCTGGGTGGACATGACGCGGGAGGACTTCGGGAAGCAGCCAGCGCCGAGGCCAGCGCCGCCTGGCCAGGGTGAGCTGTTCGAGGCGCCGCCCGTGCGGCCGAAGGTGCGACGGGTGGAGCCGGTGGCTCCGTGCCCATACGGGACGATCGACCTGATGAGCCTCGCGGACTTGGACGAGTAACCGCCGCGGGCCGGTCCGTTCGGCCGCGCGGCGTTCACTTCCTCGCACCGCCAGCATCTGTGGAGACAATTGAGAGTCTGATAGCGTTCACGTGTCGGTGAGGGCCCGCCCTTCGGGGCGGGTGCCGCCGCGCGCCGGTAGTGCACCTGGCAGCACGCCCCGCCCCCGGCGGGGAGGAGCCCGTTCGAGTCGGGCCCGGCGCTCGAGGATGTGTCCGCACGGGTATGTGGTGCGGAGCGCTCGTTCCCTGACGGAGCCAATCCCTCCAGGCGTCCCCCGCGCCCCCTGGTTCCCCCAGGCGGCCCGGCACGGCAGGCTTCAGCCCCCTGCCCCTCCGGGCCCACATCCCACCCCAGTTCCGTACAGGTCAAGGCGATGACGGGGAGGCCCGGTGTTCCACGGCTCGATCCCCGCTGACCTCCGCGCGATCATCCACGAGCACACCGCCACTTGGGCCGGACAGTCCGCGGACATCTATGTCGGCTGCTCGGGGAACTTCACCATCGAACGCGTCCTGCACGACTCCGGCTTCCGGCTGCACGGCTGCGATGTTCAGCAGTACTCGTCGGCGATCGGCTGGTACCTCGCCGGGCAGGAACTGCCCATCACGATCCGCCCCGAGTCGGCGCCCGAGCTCGCCTGGCTTGAGCCGTACCTGGACGGGAGGGCCGGGACGCTGGCCGTGGTGCTCCTCGGGTCCCGGTTCTTCCAGTGGATCGGACGCGACGACCACCCGTACTACGGGCGAATGCTCGCGGCGTACCGGCAGCAGTTCCCCGCCCTGCACGCCAGGACGGTCGCGAAGATCGAGGCACTGCCGTTGCGCCTGGACTCGTACTCGGCCATGGACGTGAACGAGTGGCTGGAGCACGTGGTCCCGACGGACGCTCCGGTCGTCGCTTTCCCGCCGTTCTTCGCCGGGGACTACGAGTCCCAGTTCGCTGCCCTGGACCAGCACTTGGAGTGGCCGGCACCGGAGTACCCGATGCTGGACGACGCGGCGAAGCAGACGCTGATCGAGCGGATCACCGACCGGCCACGATGGGTGCTGGGTCTCCACTTCGACGTCGAAGAGTTGGCCGGGCATCTGCGCGGTCAGGTGCAGACGGCCAACCGCGGGCTGCCGATCAACGTGTACTCGTCGGTGCCGCGGTCGCGGATCGTGCGGCCTCACCAGCGGCTGGAGATGGTGAAGGCGCCGCGTCTCGTACCAGGCCAGCAGCTGGGCGGCTCTTTATCGCTCGCTCCGCTCACGATGGGGCAGTTCGCGACGCTGCGCTCGCAGTACATGAACCACAACATCCGCCCCGGTACGCCGACGATGGCGCTCGCGGTTCTGGTCGACGGTGTGGTGGTGGGGACCTTCGCCTTCGCGTCACCGAAGTACGACCCGCACAACGTGTACCTGCTGTCCGACTTCCCCGTCGCCCCGACCTCATACGGGCGGCTGGCGAAGCTCGTGCTGTATGCGGCGTTGTCGACCGAGGCGCAGTTCCTCGCCCAGCGGACCATGAACACCCGCCTGACCCGCCTGAACACGACGGCGTTCACGCAGCGGCCGGTGTCGATGAAGTACCGCGGCCTGCTGCGCCTGCACTCCCGTAAGGACTCGACCGATCCGGCGTACCGCTACCAACTCGACTACGGCTCCGAGCTGGGCCGTTGGACGCTCGCCGAGGGCTACCAGCTGTGGCGGTCGAAGCACGGCCATGCCCAGGGACTCATGGAGGAGACGGCGCATTGAGCCAGCCACTGAAGCCCGAGATGGTGGAGGGCGACCCGCGTGAGTTGACGCTGCTGGACGTGAACGCCCGGTTCATGCGGCATGAGCAGTTCCAGCGCCTGGTCGCCAACATCCGCGAGGACGGGTTCCGCGTTTCTGATGCCGCCGTCGGCTCCTTCGCCGTCGTGCGTGTGGTCCGGCTCCAGCTCGCTGGCCACGGTCCCCAGCCGTGCGATCGGGCAGGGCCGTGCAGAAGCTGTATCAGCCCTGCGCCTCCCCGTGCCTACGCCTCGGACGACGGCTCGGAGGGAGCCAGACTACGGCTCCCGACCAGTTCCCGGTACCAGGCCAGTGCGTCGCGGAACTCCTTGCGGGCCGACTCCTCCATCAGCTGGTCCAAGGGGAAATTCGGTTGGCCGGTGGCTCGAATGGCGGTTCCGGTAACTGCGCTCATTCTGGACAGGAGTTCCTCCTTCACCACCTGATCAACCAGCACGGATTTCGAGTAGGTTGAGGTGAGGTCGATGGTCACTTTGGTGGGGATGCGGTGGCTCGGGTTGACGCCGATCCAAGCCGGCCACGCGTAGTAGCCGTCAAGACTGGGTGCACGAAATGTGCACGTAGCGGATCCCCCGGGGGAGACTGCGAACCACAGATCACCCCCTTCCGCCTCCCAGAAGGCCGCAAGGTCCCGGGCCAAACGGAGTTGCTGAGTACCTCCGTACTTCTCCAACACACCCCAGAAGAACTCGTCGGACTTGCCGTCCGCCACGACCGGCCCGCGAACGCTCGCTGACGGTGACACACCGTGGACGCGCGGCGAGAGCACCGAAACGCCGTTCGCCCCGCGGAACCTCGGCAGCTCGATCGCCAGCACGCTTGCCCCGTTGAGACTCCCGCTCAGGAACTCCACGATGACGCGAAGTTCGTCGGGGATGCGGTCGGCGGCGAAAAGCAGCCGCATCCTGCCCTGCTGGAGGTTCTGGCGTACTTCTCGCCAGAACAGTTCCGGGTCTCTGTCGGCAAGCAGGTCCACGTACGCCTGCTCGGGCTCAAGGCCGCGCTCCCGCCAGGTCTGCTCGAAGCTGAGCCTGAGGGTGTCCTCGGACCAGTACCGGGCTCCATTGGCGGCGTAGTCGAGCATCTGACCCACGACCTCACGACGTATGCGGGTGTCGCTCGCCCGTTTGACCTCAACGAGGGTGGGCAGCGCCTCTGAGTCGACGAAGAGATGATCGAGACTCAGGCCGCCGACACTGTCGTCACTCAGCGGCGTGGGCATCTCCTGGCGTACGAGCACGAGGTCAGGGGCCTCGGCGAGAGGACCGCACGCCAGCACCTGTGGGTACTCCGCGATCAGGGTCTGAAGCTCTGCTTCGTCCTCGTAGGGGGTGTGCTCCATGCGCGCCACACCCGCATTGATGAGGTAGACGGGATCGGTGGACAAGACTCCCCCTGTTGAACGGTTGTTCGAAATCCGTGTCGGTGTGCACCACACGTGACTGGTCTGGGCTTGATCGTGGCACAGGGCTCTGACAGTCACTCTCCCTTTGGCGAGCAAGCCAACCGTCCAACGCCATAGGGCCGTTAGGCTCCGCCGGTGACGACACCGGTGAACCCGCATACCAACGCCCACCCGGACGCCGCCGCCTTCCGAGATCCGATCGCGCTGGCCACCTCGCTCGCGCGGATGGGGCCGGCCGTGCGGGCTCGTACGCGGGCAATCACTCGGCATCACGCGATGCTTCTGCGGACGCGTATTCAGCGCAACGCATCCGGACGCCCGGGCCCGAACGTGATCACGGGCGCGTACCGCGCGTCGTGGGATGTGAAGGTCACCGTCAGCGAGGGCCGGGTGACGGCGGTGGTGTTCACGGAGGCGCCGCAGGCGCGGCGGCTGGAGTACGGCTTCGTCGGTGTCGACCGGTTGGGCCGTCAGTACCGGCAGCCGCCGTATCCGCATATCGAGCCCGCCTTCCGGCAGACGGAGCCCGGCTACCTCGATGCCCTGGCGAAGGGGGTGCTGGGGTGAGCCCTCCGCGGTTGCCACTGACCCGTGTGCTGCTCGACGTGCTTGCGGCGGGCACAGGGCGGCCGTGTGGCCTTGGCGTACTGCCGCGGGCCGGGTCTGGCGAGCCCGCAGCCTTCCCCTACGCGATCCTCGACAGCCTGTCTGGGGAGTTCTCCGGTCCACCGATGGCCGACTGGCATGCAGATGCGGTTTGGACGTACCAGGTGACGAGCGTGGGCGAGCGGGCCGACCAGGTGCAGTGGCTCGCCGACCGGGTGCGTGAGGTGCTCGTTGGCCGCGCGGGCGACGGCTGGCTCTGGGAGCTCCCGGTCGCCGAAATCGTGGTTATAGACCGAGAATTGACCGCTGACGCTGGCGGGGGACCCGTTGACGGTTCCCAGGGCGATATCGTTACCTACGTGCAGCGGTTCGCGATCACTGTGAGCCCTGCTTGATGTTCTTCCTCACCGCGGAGGTCCTCGCGGACGCCCGGCCCGTCGGCCCGGCGGTCCCCCTTCAGGACCTCAAGGGGCGGTGACTTCCAGCGAGTCGCTGCCTCGGAAGCGGGAGCGGCACGCCCATGTCCCAGTCCCAGCAGCGTTTCATTCGGCGCGGCGTCACCAAAATTCTCTGGCTCAACACGATCCACGCCGAGTCCAGGATCCCGACCAGGAACGAGCTGTCCGCGCCGAACGCCACCGAGCTGACCAAAGCCATCTCCGACGTCGAGGGCTGGTCCCTCACGAACGAGGCCATCGAGACGCCCGACATGGCGACCACGTTCACCAGCTCCATCCCCGGCGAAGACAAGGCGGAGAACTCGTCTTTCACCTTCTACGAGGACAAGGTCAACGACGACATCGAGCAACTCCTGCCCAAGGGAGCCGAAGGCTTCGTGGTGCTCCTGCGCAAGGGCGATGTGCCGGGCTCGCGGTCGATGGACGTCTTCCCGGTACAGGTCGCCTCGCGCAGCGCCCAGTACTCCACCGGCAACGAGGCCGCGAAGTTCCAGGTCACCTACACCATCACCGCGCCGCCGGTACTCGATGCCACGGTCCCGCCCAAGCCTCCGGCTCCCGCCCCGCTGCCCAAGCCCGTCGACGGTGACGAGAGCTGTGAGGACGACGAGCACGCCAACGTCACGGTCGTCACCGCCGCGGCCGTGACCGAGCACGAGCACGGTGGTCACTGAAGTGGCCGCGGCGCGGGCCACCGAAGAGCGGTGGGCCGAGAAGATGCGGCGGCTACGGGAGCGGCCGTCGGCGCAGCGCACCTTGCGGGTCTGTGACGACGAGCAGGCTCGGCGCGAGGCGAAGCTGGCTGACGAGGCGCTGGCGCGGGCCCGCTACGTCGCAAAGTCTCATCCCGAGGACGAGGACGTAGCGCGCAGGATCCCGGAGCTGGAGCGGGCAAAAGCCAAAGCGCAGGAGGCCCTGGCGGCTTCGTCGGTCACCCTGACCTTCCGTGCGTTGCCCCGCCCGGTGCTGGAGGAGCTGATCGCCGCGCATCCCCCGACGAAGGAGCAGGCGGCCGAGGACGCAGCGTTCAACCCGGACAGCTTTCCCGCCGCGCTCGTGTCCGCCTCATCCGTGGATGGAATGAGCGAGACGGAGGCCGAGGAGTTGCTCGGCTCATGGCCGACCGCTGAGGCCAACGCGTTGTGGGAGGCGGCCTGGCAGGTGCAGCAGGTCAACCGGGCCGATGTGGTGGCCGACGTGGGAAAAGGCTGAGCGCGGATCCGCAGCTGCGGGCCGAGCTGGAGCTGTGCGACCGCTGGGGCATCCCGCACTCGCAGTTCCTGGGCGGGGACGGCCGGTGGAGCGATCTGGACCGTGCCAAGGCCCTGGCGTGGCGATCGTGGCAGCACAGCCTGTGCCCGGAGTGCCGTACGCAGCTGGAGGAGTGGGACCCGGCCCGCGGTGGCGATCCGCACGCATACGTGACCGACACCGTGCGCTGCCCCGGCTGCGAGCTGGTCGAGCAGGAGCGCGACCAGGTGCCCGACGGCCGGCCCGGATACGGCGTGAAGATCCAGCTCCTGCCCCGTGAGGCGTACGCGCGGCTGCACCCCACCACATAAGGCACGTAAGGCACGACGAGAAAGGACCGGAACCGCCGTGGCCGGGTACGTCCTGACGGTGCAGATGCGCGCGGAGGCGCGTCAGCTGATCGCTAGCCTGCGTACGGCCTCGACGGCTGCCCGGACCTTCGGGCAGCGCACCACCACGGCGAACGCATCCCTTGCTCGCCTGGAGACGACCAGCCGCCGCCTGGCCGCTCAGTTCACGACGCTGGACCGAAGCGCTCGCTCCACCGCCGCTCAGCTGGGCAGGATCTCCGCACGCTCCCTGGCTGCCCAGCGTCAGTTGCGCGGCATGAGCAGCGCCGGCGTGTCCTCGATGCGCCGCCTCAACCGCGCCCTGGCCGGAGGCGGCGGCTGGAACACCGCGGCGATGACCGGCCTGCTCACCGGCGGCGGGCTGCTGGTCGGTGCGGATCAGCTGCTGGAGGAGGGCAACCGCTACCAGCGGCAGATGAACCTCTTCCAGGCGGTCACCGACGCCACCGCCTCGCAGATGCAGCGCGCCGCCTACACCGCCCAGCATCTGGGCAACGACCTGAGCCTGCCGACCTCCACCGCGGCCGACGCCGCCGAGGCGATGGTCGAGCTGTCCAAGGCCGGGTTCCTGGCAGACCAGTCGATCGACGCGACCCGGGCCTCGCTGCAGCTCGCGGCAGCAGCGGACGTGGATGCCGCGGACTCGGCGAAGTATCTCGGTGACATCATGGACCAGTTCGGCCTCGGCGCCGACCAGGCCAGCCGCGCCGCCGACATCCTGGCCGCGACCGCGAACAACGCTTCCGGCGGCATCATCGACATCTACTACGCGATGCGGTACGCCGGGCCGGTCGCCGCCGGTCTCGGTGTCTCGATGGAGGACGCGGCGAGCGCGGTCGGCATGCTCGGCAAGGCCGGCATCCTCGGGCAGACGGCCGGTACGTCGCTGCGCGGCATGATGGCCAACCTGGCCAGCCCCACTCCGCAGATGCTCGACGGGCTCAGGCGGCTGGGCATCGAGGCGTGGGATGCCCAGGGCCGCTTCCGTGGGCTGTGGACGGTGATCGAGGGCTTGTCCAAGGCCCAGCACGACATGTCCCAGCAGGACTTCACCGCCGCCGTGAAGGACGCCTTCGGCAAGCCCGCGATGTCCGGCGCAATTGCGCTGGCCCATCAGGGCGTGGACTCCTTCGACGCCCTGTCCTTGGCCGTACGGGAGTCCGGGGCCGCCGCCGACATCACCGCGTCGCGGGGCGAGGGCCTGACCGGCGCCATGACGCAGCTGCGCACCCAGGCACGGCAGACGGGTCTCGCGCTGTACGACGGGATGGCGCCCGGCCTGGAGTACGTCACCCGGCTGATGACGAAGGGCCTGGCCGGGGCCACCCCGTACCTGACGCGCACACTGGAGTACGGCAACGACCTCGCCGTCCTCTTCGGCCCCGACCTCAAGCGATCCGCCGACCAGGGCCTGCACGGGTTGATCGCCGAGGCCAAGCAGCTGATCGCTCCGCTGCGGGAGATCGGCGAGCACACTCTGGCGGCCGGGCTCAATCTGCTCGTCAACGCAGCTGAGACCGCCGAAGCCGTAATCGGCAACCTCGCCGACGGCGCGGAGCCGCTCGCCTCCGCCCTCGGCGACATCACGGACGGCTCCGAAGGTGTCGCGGGCGCCCTGGACATCGTGGTCACCGTCGTGAACCTGGCCATGGACGCGGTCGCCGGTCTCTCGGCGGTCCTGGTGCCGGTCGGGCACCTGGCCGGTGGCCTGGTCCGTACGTTCGGGGCGCTACCCGGGCTGATCCAGTCCGCCGTCTTCGCGATGCTGCTCTTCCGCCGGGTCCAGCCGACACTGGCCGGTCTGGCCTCCACGGTGTCGGGCCCGGTGCGCCGCGGGTTCCACGGCCTGGCCCAGCAGATGCAGGTGCAGCGCACACTCGCGTCCACGTCCGGGGTGGCGCTGACCCGGTACGGAGCGGCGTGGGCGGCAGTGCAGGCGCGGGTCGGGTTCCTGGGGCGGATGACAGCGGCATTCCGTACGGCGAACGGCGCGGGCACCACCTTCATGGGCACCCTGAACGGCATCGGCCGTGCGGCTGGTTCCGGCCTGGCCTCCGCCGGACGCGGGCTGATGAACGCGCTGGGCGGACCGTGGGGCGCGGCACTCGCCGTGGCGACGGTCGGACTTGGGATGTACGCCTCGCACCAGCAGAAGGCGGCCCAGGCCGCGGCCGAGCATGAGCAGCGCGTCAGCGCCCTGACCGACGCACTACGCGAGTCCAACGGCGTCGTCGACCAGAGCGTCCGTGCCCAGGCCGCACAGATCCTGATGGACACCAAGACAGCCGACGGCAAACAGCGCCTGGTGGACGTCATGCGCAACGCCGGCGTCTCCCTGTCCGAGCTGACCGACGCCTACCTCGGCCAGGGCACCTCCCTCGGCACCCTCCAGCGACAGCTGTCCGCGGTCGCCGCCACGCACGACGACGTGTGGCAGACCAACGAGATGGGCGACACCTGGCAGGGCTACGACATGGTCGGCCGCCACGCCCGGGACGCAGCCGATGAACTCGGCAAGGTCAAGGGCGAGATGAGCGAGTCGGTGCGGCGAGCCCGGGAGCTGGCCGAGGCGCAGCGGGGCGCGGGTGCGGGCACGTCGGCGTACGACCGGTTGAAGACCGCCGTTGGCGAGCTCGCCGACGAGACCTCCGACGCCGACCAGCGCACCCGCGCCCTCCGCGACGCCCTCGACCTTCTCTCCGGCGGCGAGATCTCTCTCCAGGCCGCCCGCGCCCGCGTCAACACCGCCGTCTCCGACCTGACTGAGTCCGCCGGCACCGTAGACCGCTCCAGGGGATACGGCGGCAGTCAACTGGTCAACAACGGCGACGGCACGTTGAACACCACCACCCGCAACGGCCAGCAGCTCTACAACCAGCTCACTTCCCTCTCCGAGGCCGCGGCCGACGCGTCCGTCTCCGTGTACGCCCTCGCCCAGCAAAACGGCGAGGCTCTGCCCGCCGCGCTAGCGAAGGCGCGCGCAGAGATGACCCGGGCCCGCGCGGCGGCGGTCGACGCAGCTCGTGGCTACGGGCTCACCAAGAAGCAGGCCGAGGCGGTCGCCGACAGCCTGGGCCTGCTGCCCGACCAGGTCAGCCTGCTCCTGCAGACCAAGGGCATGGATTCCACCCTGGCCAACCTGCTCGCAGTCCAAGCTGAGTTCGACCGCTTCCCCGACCGCAAGACCATCCGGGTCGACTCGGTCAGCGAGGGCGCACAGAAGAAGCTCCGCGAGCTCGGCTTCGCGGTGAAGACGGTCCCGGGCACCCGGCAGATCCAGATCACCGCGCCCACCCAGGACGCCCGCAAGAGCTTGGACGGCCTCATCGCGAAGCTGTCCAAGACGCCGGACTCGAAGCGGGTGGCCGTCTCCGCGCCCACTGCGGCCGCGATCAAGAGCCTCCAGGCCGTACAGGCAAAGATCCAGCAGACCCCGGGCGCGAAGACCGTGAAGGTCAGCGCACCGACCGCACTGGCCCGCCAGGAACTCGAAAAGCTCGGTTTCAAGATCAAGAAAACGAAGGGCAAGACGGTCACCATCGCCGTGCCCACGGGCACACAGCAGTCCCACGTCGAGGCCCTGCGCCGTGCCATCGCGGGCCTACGCGACAAATCGGTGACCATCACCACCCGCCGCGTGAACGTCCTGGAGACCGTCCGCACGGCGCCCTCCGACACCGCCGACGCCCTGCGCCGCCAGGCCGAGAACCTGCGCAAGCAGGCCCGGGGCGGTGTCGTCGACTACTACGCCGACGGCGGCGTACGCGAGAGGCGCGTCGCGCAGATCGCCCCGGCTGGCTCCTGGCGTATCTGGGGCGAGCCGGAGACCGGCGGAGAGGCGTACGTACCGCTCACTCCGTCGAAGCGGCAGCGCAGCAAGCAGATCGTCGAAGAGGTCGTGCGCCGCTTCGACGGCCAAGTCCAGTGGTTCGCGGACGGCGGCGTCACCCGCCGGAGCACGGTCGATTCCACGGCCCGGATCACCGCGGCCGCCCGCAGCGCCACCGCCACGCGTTCCCTGGCCGAGATCGTCCGCCGTTTCGAGATCCGCCCTTCCGCGGACGACCGCCCCGCCTCAGCCCGGATGGACGCCCGCGCGGGCCGCGGCGTGCAGATCGTCGTCGTACGCGAGCAGCAGCCGCTGGTCGGCACCATGCCCGTCACCGTCCACGACAGCTCCGCCACCCCCGAGCAGATCGGAACCGAGATGATGCGCCGCCTGCGCAACGCCCAACGCGGCGGGAGGATCCGATGACCCCCGCCATCCCCACTTCCGGCTCCGCTCCGGCAGAGACCGAACTCGCCGACTGGCAAGTCGAGATCGGCGGCGTCGTCCTCCTCGGCCCCCGCACCCCCATTCCGATCGGGGAGATCGAGGGACTCGGCGCGCCGGACGTTCGTCCACAGGATGTGGACAACCCGGCGGCGGACGGCACGCTGCCCGGCGTCGACCTCTATGGTCCCCGGACGGTCCGGATCGAGGCCGGCATCAGGACACCAGGCGATCCGGCCGCCGCAGCGGACCATCTTGCCCGGTTGCAGCGTGCCGCCCGAGCCGAACACATCCGTACGCGAACAGGCGAGTTGAGTGTGCTGCGCGCACGCTGGCCAGGGCACTCAACGCGCCGCTTGTACGGGCGGATCCGCCGCATGGAGGCCACCAGCACCGCGAGCGCGGTCCATGGCTGGATTCCGATCGATATCGAGTTCGTCGCGATGGATCCCTTCTTCCACGCCGACGCAGAGTCGATCCTGACGCTCTCACTGGACCAGGCCGACCGGCCCGGCCACATTGTCAACGACGGCGACGCAGCCGCCTGGCCGACGCTGCGCCTCACCGGACCGGTTTCGCAGCCGAAGATCTGGAACACGGTGGTCACCGGCCAGGCGCTCGAGCTGGACACCACGCTGCGCTCCGGGGAGTACGTCGACATCACCACCCGACCCGGTACTCGCTGGGTTCTACGCAACGGCAGAACGAATGCCGCCGACGCCCTCACCCCCGCGTCCCGCTTGGACCGCTTCACGATCCCGCCCGGTACCTCGGAGATCGCCTGGAGCGGCACCGATCCCACCGCCACCAGCCGTCTCACCGTGACGTGGCGATCCGCCTACACCACCCTGTGAAGGAGACGGAGTTGACGCTCATCCAGCCCCCGCTGCTGGTCGACGGCGCCCGCCATCCAGCCCGCGCGACCCGGCTCCTCGTACGCGACCTGGTCCGCGGCGGCCAGGGCATCGCTGAAGCCCGCGACCTGAAGGTCTCCCCGCTGCAACGCCCGGCGTGCGGCGTCCGGGTCGCCGACGGCTCCGCGGTCATCCACGGCGCCCGCCCATGGCAGGGCTCGTACGGACAGAGCAACATCGGCGACACCTTGGTCGACATCACTCCGACCGGCCCGTTCGCCCGTACCGACCTCCTGGTGCTGCGCATCGAGGACCCCGAGTACGAAGGGGACCGAGACCCGGCCCGCGACCAGATCGGCTACTTCCACGTGGTCCAGGGCGTGGACCCGGACACCACGGCCGTGCCGGAGGGGATGACGGCGATCCCGCTCGCACGGATCACCCTGCCCCGCGACACCGGCACCGTCACCGCGGAGATGATCACGGACCTGCGGCAGCTCGCCGACCCGCGCCACCAGCACCGCGTCTACACCGCCCACCCCACCACCACGAGCCAACTGCCCGGCGAACGCGGCACCTGGAGGACCTGGCCGACCGAAGCGGCCTGGGACGTGGACATCCCCGCCTGGGCGACCCAGGCCACGGTCACGCTCACGATCTCCGGACTACGCGTCGAAGGCGGCAACATGTGGGCCGAACAGCGCACCACCCTCGCCGGCACCATCGGCAAAGCGACCGTGGTCGACGACAACCAGAGCGCCATCCACCGCGTGCCCACGACCCTGGCCCACTCCTACGCACTCCCGTCCGCAGTGCGCGGCACCACCCAGCGCCTCGCGGTGCAGACGAGGCAGAACGCGCAGTACGGCAGAGGCGACCTCTACGTGGCCGAGGGCACGGCGATCGTCGCGACCGTCGACTTCACCGAGAGCCCGGAGTGAGAGGCGAGAGGGGCCGCATGCCCGACTACCGCTACATCGCCGCCCACGCCCTCACCGGCGACATCCTGCACTGGAACCTGCCGTTGACCGGCGTCGAGTGCGGCCCCGAACTCAACGGCCCCGGCAGCCTCAACGCCACCCTCGAACCACGTCTCGAGCGCCCAGTGGCCGAACTCCTCGATCCCGGCAACACCCTCCTGTACGTCGAACGCAACGACCAGCTGGTGTGGGGCGGCCTCGTCTGGCGCGCCGAACCCCAAGGCGCGTCGTTCCCGATCGAGGCGGCCGGCTTCGGCTCGTACCTCCACCGCCGCTACGACCTGCACGGCAACCTCGACGGTCGCGGGCCCTACATCGACGCCGACCCGTGCCAGATCATCCGGGACGTCTGGGCCTACGCGCAGGCCCAACCGGACGGCGACCTCGACGTCGTCGTGGACGACACGAGGTCAGAGACGACCACCGGCACCTCGAAGACCCCGTACGCGCTCCCGAAGACCGACGCCCGCAACCTCGGCGAGGTCATCGACGAGATGGCCGACCTCGACGACGGCCTGGAGTGGAACGAGACCGTCTCATGGAACGGCCGCCGAGCCGAGCACCGCATCCGTCTCGGTGCACCCCGCCTCGGCCGCCGCCGCGAGGACACCTCCTTCACCTCGGGTATCAACATCGCCACCACCCCGCAGGCAGTCCAGGACGCCGACTCCTACGCCCAGACCGTCGTCGCCCTCGGCTCCGGCACGGGCAGCAAACGCCTCCATGTCGTCGACACGGCCCGCAACGGCCGCCTGCGCCTGGAACGCCTCCTGGAGACGAGCGAGACAGATGCAACCAAGCTCAGGAAGCGCGCCCTCAAGGAGCGGCTGGCCCGCGAAGCGCTGACCGATGTGACAGAGCTCGACATCCGTGACCACCCCGCCGCCCCCTTCGGCTCATGGGCTATCGGCGACGACGTCCTCGTACGCCTCCACGAGCAGCACATCGAGTACGAGGGCTGGCACCGGATCACCGGCTGGACCCTGCGCCCGCCGGACGGCGAGGAGGCCGAACGGATCACCGTCACCCTGGAGCGCACCACCAAGCCGGAAGACGCCCACGACACCGAAGCGGAAGCGTAGGGACGCCGTGCCGGACACCATCAGCAAGCTCGCCAAGCAGCTCGCCAGCCTGGAACGCCGCGTCGACTCCCTGGAGCGATCGCGACGTACCGCGCCGCCCGCCTGGCGAGACCTGCCGCTCACCGGGGACTCCGCCATCCTTGATCACGATCGACCGCCACAGATGCGGCTCACCGAACGGGGAATGCTGGAGCTGTCCGGCGTCGTCGGTATCCCTACTGGAGAGGTGAAGGATGGGGCCCCGTTCGCGGTGCTTCCGGACGATTTCCGGCCCGCCGTACCACGCACGCTGCCCGTGGCCTCCGACGCTCGCCGACGCGCGCTGTACATCGAGATCCGCCCAGACGGGCAGGTGGTGTCGCGCACGTCGGCGAAGACGAAGGTGGCGTGGCTCAGCCTGGACGGCCTGACCTGCCGGCAGGAGGCCGACGCTGAGCCGTGAGTGGGCAGGGGTCGAGCTACTGCCTTCCGCCGGAAACAGGGGCTCAGCGCCTCCAGTGCTTGTCGATGCAGGTGTAGGTGACGCCCTTCTTGGACATCCCGATGCTCCCCGGCGTACCGCAGAAAGCGCCCGGAGTGATCGTGCCCACACTCGTGCCGGCGTCGCTGCCGCTCCCCTCAGAACTGCTGTCGTCGCTGGTCGAGGGGGTCGAGGGTGCCTTGGACTTGGTCTTCGGCGAGCTGCTCGGCGAGGGAGCGTCGTCCTTCCAGGGCTTGGGATCGGTCCACGAGGCGAGAGTGGTGTCGTCGGAGTCCGCGTCCGAGTACAGCAGCACACTGCCGTGCTCGGTCGCGTCGAAAGCGATGACACCGCGCACCGTGGCGCCCTGCCCCGCGGTACCCAGGGCAGCGGGCGCGTCGTCGGACAGGCCAAGGGTGGTGGCGTCGTAGATGTCGCTGGTGCCCTGGAAGCCGAACTGCTCGGAGAGGTCGAGCGTCGCGTCACCGGTGTTCTTGACGGTGACCTTGTACAGAGTGATGACCTCGTCGTCCCCGGTGTCGTAGTACGTGCGGTCATCAACGGTCACGACGGCGGCCTCGTCCCCGTTCCGGTACTTGTACGGCGTACCCAGTTTCAGGGACCGCTTCGTCGCTGACAGGGTGTCCGACGGCGTCGGAGAGGCTGAGGCGGAGGCTGCGCTGGATGCCGTCGTGGCGGTGCTGCCGCTGTCGCCGGAGTTGAACAGCATCAGCCAGAAGGGAAAGGCGACAACGAGACCCACCGTCGCTGCGATGCGCGGCTTCGTGGGCCAGCGCCGTGCGGCGGGTACGGCCCACAGTGCGGCCGCCAGCAGCAACGGCAGCGCGAGGAACAGCAGGGCTGCGATCACCAGGATCGCGACAGGCATCCACTTATTCCCGCGCCTCCGGCGCGGGGGTATGTGTCGGGGCGGCATGGGCGACCACGCGGTTCTGGGCACTCTTGTACGTCCTCTGGGAGGGGAGTAGATCCGATCCGCTGCGGAGGACGGATGTGGGGGTAGCAGCTGGCAGGCGCTGACAGATTTCTTACCTCACCAACCAAAGTGGGCCAAAATTGGATCAAGAGTGACGCTGAACACCATGTGTCCCACCAGTCCCCCGCCCTGCCGCTCCCTCCGCGCGGAAGCACGGTGTCTCGCCGAAGCGGCTGCGGGTAGGCTGGCGCGGCTTCCGCGCGACCCTCCGCGTAGTCACGCCGCACCGCTTTCTCCTGAGGGACCGACCGAGTCGTACCGGGTCGGCCGACCGTCGTGAGACACAGGAGAAAGGCGAAGCCAGGTGGCAACACCGCTGGCCGCGGACAAGTTCCTGTCCGTCCTGAAGGACGCGGGACTCGGCGTCGTCGAGCACGGCAGCTGGCGCACCCACAACCGCAACCAGCACGGCAACTGGGGCCCGGTGAACGGAGTGATGATCCACCACACCGGCGCGTACTCCTCCGAGGACGACATGGTCGAGCTGTGCCGCACCGGCTACCACGACCTCCCCGGCCCGCTCTGCCACGGCGTCATCGACCGCTCCGGCACCATCCACCTGGTCGGCTACGGTCGGACCAACCACGCCGGCATGGGAGACACCGACGTCCTGCTCGCCGTCATCGCCGAGAAGAAGGACCTGCCGCCGGACAACGAGGCCGACACCGACGGCAACCGCCATTTCTACGGCTTCGAGTGCATCAACACCGGCACCGGCCAAGCCTGGCCCTCGGCCCAGCTCGACGCGATGGCCCGGGCCGCAGCGGCTGTGTGCAGGGCGCACGGCTGGAACGAGCACAGCGTCATCGGCCACAAAGAGTGGCAGCCCGGCAAGCCAGACCCCGCAGGCATCGACATGGACGAGTTCCGCGCCCGCGTCGCCAAGCACCTCGGGGGCGGTGGGAAGCAGTCCACGCCGTCTACGACACCGAAGGACAGCTCCGACGAGAGGGCCACGTCCGACGAGAAGAAGACGTCCGGCTCATCCACCTGCAAGCGGCAGACCGCTGGACTAGACGACCCGCAGAGCGGCACCGGTTACGCGGCCTTCCCCGGCGCCGAGTACTTCCGCGCGGGCCGCGACTCTCCCCTGGTCGCCGCGATGGGCAGGCGCCTGATCACCGAGGGCTGCAACACCTACCCTGCCGAGCCCGGCACCACGTGGAACGCCGCGCACCGCCGCTCCTACGCGGCCTGGCAGCTCAAGTGCGGCTTCCGAGGGCCGGACGCGGACGGCATCCCCGGGAAGATCACCTGGGACAGGCTCCGCGTCCCCCAGCAGAAGGCGAACGAAGACGACACGGACGAGCCGGAGAAGAAGGTGTCCCTGCCCCAGAGCCTGGCGGACACGGCCGAGCGCACCGTGATGACGTACGTCGAGTCCTTCGTCGGCCTGCTGATCGCATCCAAGACCACCACCCTCGTCGACCTATCGGCGCTCGGCGCAGCCGCGGTGTCCACCATGCCGGCCACCCTCTCCGCACTGAAGAGCGCGGTGGGAACCCTCGTCGGCCGCCTCGGAACCGCCTCATGGCTGCCCTTCAAGCGAGACCCCGCAGCGTAGCCCGATACCGCCCATCTGCCGACCGCCCCACGAGGAGAGAGGAGTCCCGGAATGCCGGAGGGAGAAGTCGCCCTGGCCCTCGCCGAGCTACGCCGCGCCCTGGAGGTCGGCCTAGAACGCATCGACGGACAGCTCGCCCTGCTCGTGCAGCGCTCGGACCAAACGGACAAGGAGATCGCCGATCTCCAGGAGCGGGTCACCTCCCTGGAGAGAACACGATGGCCCCTGCCCACCATCGCCGTACTGGCCGCCGTTGCGTCGGCCGTGACCGTGGCGGTGCAGAGCCTTGGCGGGTGACCGTGCCGGGGAAGGCTGGCAGCGCAGAAACCCGGCGGTGGTGATGGTAGCCAACGGGATCTGGGCCGCGCTGCTGGCCACCGGACTGGTCTATGAGCTCTACACCCTGACCAACGGCACCCCTGGGGACACCCTGTCCGAACGCGTCCGCGCGTGGTTCGCGGTCCACACCCAGCCCGGCCGAGCTGCGTTCCTGATCCTCTGGATCACCTTCGCTGCCTGGTTCACCGTCCATATCAGCGCCAGGAAACCGTAGGTGATGACCGCTGCTACGGGCCTGAGCATTCAGAACGCCCAGGGCCGGAGTGCGAGTCAGAATCCCGAGGCGTCCTGCTTCCACAAAAGGAAGAAGGCACCAGGTTGGACGTTGCACGAGCTTTGAGTGGTTCTCACTTGGCCTGACCGGGTGGGTGTGAGCGGAGTCGGCTGGTCCGGGGGCTTGTGCATGTTGGGGTGGCGGGGCGATTGAGTGCAAGCCGTACCCGAGCGACTTATCCGACGTGCAGTAAGTGCAAGTTGCTCCCGTCCGTGGCGATCTCTGTCTGAAGCTCCGCATGTCTGGCGTTGTCGAAGCTGTTCAGATCCGCATGGGGACAGGCCGAGTTGATCGACTGGAACCCGCGCCGAGCGTCCCGCTAACCTGACGCCCACTCACCGGCCAGCTTAGAAGTCATCTCATTTGGTGAGTCTGCGGTAGCAGATGAGGGTGCAGGCGATGCTTGTGAAGGCGAGGAAGTGTTCGGCCTTGCGTTCGTAGCGGCGGTGGAGACGGCGGCAGCCGGCGAGCCAGGCCATGGTGCGTTCGATGGTCCAGCGGTGTCGGCCGAGTCGCTGTGAGGTCTCGATGCCCTTGCGGGCGATGCGGTGCCGGATGCCGCGCTGGGACAGCCATTGCCGCAGGTGGCGATAGTCGTAGCCCTTGTCGGCGTGGAGCTTGCCGGGCTTTCGTCGGCGGGGGCCTCGGCGGGATCGGATGGGCGGTATGCCCTTCACGAGCGGGACGAGGGCCTGGCTGTCGTGAACGTTGGCGCCGGAGATCCCGACCGACAGGGGCAGACCGGTCCGCTCGGTGATCAGATGGATTTTCGAGCCGTACTTGCCCCGGTCGACAGGATTCGGACCCGTCAGGTCCCCCTTTTCAAGGCCCGCATGTTCACCGAGTCGATCGCGCACCTCGACCAGTCCAGGTCGCCGCGGGAGCCGAGTTCGTCGAGGACCAGGCGGTGGAGCTTGGCCCACACTCTGGCCTTCGTCCACTCGGTGAACCTGCGGTGGGCCGTCGCACCGGACGGCCCGAACGACGCGGCGGGCAACTGCTGCCACGTGCAGCCCGACGTCGCCACGAACACGATCGCCGCCAGCACCTCGCGGTCACCGTGGCGACGCCGGCCACCCCCCTGCGGCCGCGAGGGCGCCTCCGGCACCACCCGCTGGAACAACTGCCACAACTCATCCGGCACCAGCCGCTCGACGATCCCCACGTCGGCAGGTTACCGATCTCGAGGAGAAGGCCCGCCGTCAGCGGCCCATTCGGCGCTGCTCGTCAAACCGAAGCAGCACCCGTACCAGACGCCACATTCCGGCCGTCGCGCCGAGCAGTGCACCCCCCACCAACACACCGTTCTTCGCTGAACCAGAGATGCCAAAGGCTAGTGCGAGAGTCAGAGCGACGGCGAAGACCGACGCAGCCAGCGCGACGGCAGTCACCAGGGCGAAAACGATCTCCACCGTCATTGCGTCCTTTTCCCACCGCGACTCACGCCCCATGTCCATGCTGCAAGTCTCACATCACGGTCAAGCCATGACGCCTGGGCAAGACAGCCTGCCTCTCACGTGCGGAGGCCGCACTTATCCAATTGAGATGACGTCTTAGGGGGAAGCATGAGTAGCGAAGATCTGGCGATGCAGGCAGTCTCGGTCGTCGCTGGCGTGGTGGGTACCTCAGTCAGCGATGGAGCGACGAAGCGCCTCACTGAACTGATCTCGGAGCGCCTGGCAGAGACTCCAAGGGGAGCCCTGTCCTACATGCGCCTGCAACAAGACCCTGAAAGCACCCAGCATCAACAGGATGCCATTGTCGCACTTGTTATCGAAGTTGAGATTGATGAACTCTTCGCGGAGGCCCTGCGAGAGGCTGTCGATGCGGCCATGCAGCAGGAAACAAAGGTCGAGGAGAGCAGGAGCAGAGTCACTACAGGCGGAGTAACCATCGGCGGAAACGTCAAGGGGAAAAGTCTAGTCGCCGGGAGGGATATCAACAACTCTCGCCGCAATACTCGCTTGGGGTTTGGCGGCCTGGCTCTAATCGCCTTGATTGGTGGAGGCGCCGCCGCCTATAACGTGACGGCGGGAGATAATGGCGGCGATCCGGCTGCTCTGTCCCCAATGGCCAATGCAAAGCTGCGCGTCACTGACTTCCTGACTCATGTTTCCCACAGTGACTCAACGGCAGCCTGTGAACAGGTTAGCACCTCGCTGAAGAGCAGAGCCGGAAACTGCCAGGACGCGATCGATCAATTATTTCACCGCGATGATTCTCTAACGAACCAAGATTCTACCCCCGATGCAGCCACCCTTCGTGAACATCTTAAGTCCGGCCAGGTCGTGACATATGAAGGGGTTGACTCAGGGTCGAGTCTACCTGGCGTCGATGAAAATCACTCCTATGTCAAGGTTGAATTCAATGACGGGAATTCGTACGCATTCCGTCTCATAAAGCAAGGCGATGAGTGGTTGATTGTGGACTCAGCCTGTTACGTAATGGGCGGTTGCAGCCGAGGTGATAGCAAGGAGTCCGTGGTAGTTGAAGCCAGCCCTCAGGGCTGATGGGCTTCTCGTCTGAGAGGCTGACTCGCGAGTTGACGTCCGTTTGGCTTAGTTTTGGGCGAGGCGCGCTGTTCAGGGGTATCCCGGTGGCCGTACGGGGGTCCTGGGTGAACAGGCCGGTTCGGTCTCGGTGAGAATGCCGCGGCCGACGAGGCTCGAGTTCATCCTCCATCCCGCCCATCCGCGTGGTGTGTTCGTCGATCTGCGCTTGCAGGCGCCCGACCTCGCCCGTGATCGCGAGCTCGCGTTCGGAGACCGGGCCAGCAGCGGTCGATGTTTCATGCTGTCACCGGTGCGGTGCACCAGAAGCGTGACACCCAGCGTGACGCAGAACTTGACGGTCGGCGTGAGAACTTGCCCGGCCGGCGTACGGCATGCGGCGGCACCAGTCCACCCACGGGCGCGGGTTCCGGACGTGTAAATGTGGTGAAGTCCAGCGTTGGGGTCGCTGCTCTGTGCAGAATCCACGCATGTCGATGTGGAAACGCGTTCTGTGTTGGGTCTTGGTGGGCCTGGGGACGCTGGTTGCTGGAGGACTCATTGCTTGGGCATGCCTTGGAGAGCTGGATAAGGCTGATCAGGTGGCGAGCGTTTGCGGAGCGATCGCGAGCATCATCGGAGCCGTAGTGCCGCTGGTGATCGTTCTGCGGACTCCGAGTAACTCACCAGCCCCGGTCATCACTATGCGAGCCGGCCGCGGCTCGCTGCTCGCTCAGGGCAGCATCGAGCGGTCGCATGCCCGCGTGCCTCGTGGTGGCTCCTCGCAGGTCGACGCTCGTGAGGATGTGCAAATGGCTGCCGGCGATGGCTCTGTCCTGTCAGGCGCCGACCTTCGCGATGTGACGGCTGGAGAGGACGGCAGCAACCCATGACCCCGGAGCAAGGCCCCAACGTCCCGCCCGATCGCGTGCCGGCCCCTCCGCCTCACCCTCCCTCCACTGCGTTCACTGCAGGTGACGGGGCGATGATGGCTGGCCGCGACGTCATAGACCCGGTCACTGGCCCGTCGATCGGCGGAGACAACTGGGGCACCGTCGCGGGCCGGGACATCAACAACTCCCGCCGCACTACAAAGATCGGCGGGGGTTCGTGGATTGCGATCATTGCCCTGCTGCTGGCCGGTACCGGCGGGGGCGTGTACTGGGCCACTCAAGGCAACACCGTCTCAGACAGCGGCGGGGGTGTGCACTGGCCCACTCAAGGTAACTCCGTCTCAGATATCGGAGCTCAGCCGGGCGAAGACGGTGTACGCGATACGTGGGCTGCCACGACCGAGGCCGTGCGGGAAGGCGACGGGGAAACGATGTGCGCCCTCATGACGCCTGCCTACCGCAAGAAGGTGGAAGACGCTTCACCGGACAAGTGCCCGGCTGCAGTCGGGGAGTTGTTTGCCAGCTCAAACTCATCAACGCTGAATGATGTTGCCTCCGGACGCCTGGAGAAGGTCACCGTGAAAGGGAACCAGGCAGAGGTAGTCGAACGGCGGCCAGGCTCTGAGGAACCGTCCTACAGCTACATGGAGCGTTTTGGCGACAGATGGCGTTGGACACACCAGAACCTCTATGCCGACTTCCACGACTCGGCCGCCGTGGTCGTGGGCGACTGCTTGCACCGTGGCAGCTCCGACGACTACAACCCGGACCTCGAGGTTGTTGACTGCAGTGACGCCAAGGCCCAGTACACGGTGCTGGCCAAGATCGAGGGCTCTTTCACCAGCAAAACGGCGGACAAGAAGTGCTCTGAAGCGGCCCCGGACTTCCAGTACGCGTACACGGAGACCGGCAGCGGCAGCAGTTTCCTGCTCTGCTTGAAGGACAAGTAGAACTCCTACCGAGGGCGGTGTTTCACGGCGCGTCCTGTACAGCAGTCCGAGACCAGTAGGTCGCGATGCTGGTCACCCGGCGCCTGCCCGGCAGCACCCGGTCGTGGCTTCGTCCAGTTCAGCCTCAGCTCACCTTCATCGGTCGCGCGGCGACAAGCAGATCCCTCCGCCATGCGACGACCACTCACCAGCTCAGGCCGTCCGGGGGCCTGATCAGCAGCATCGTCACCCTGGCAGTGGATTACGGCTGGAACGCGCGCCAGTACCGGCTTCCCTCCGGCTGGTTCCAGTCATCGCTGTCGGGGATCGCCAGCAGGTATGCCCTGCATCGAATTCTGGGGTGACCGGCAGCTGCAGCGGGTCGCCTGAGCTGCTGCACTTCGACACCATCAGACCAATTAGACTTGAATCGTCAAGTTACCTGTATGTGTGCGCTCTGGAGAGAGGTCGAAGGTGACAGCGGGCAAGTTCCCCTATCTGCTCGGGCACGGGGAGATCTCCTTCCTCTACGGGGTGGAGCGGCAGACCTCCCAGCTGTGGCGCACGCGCGAGGTGCTTCCCGAGCCGGACTACGTCGTCTCCGGCAACCCATGCTGGTTCCTCCCCACCGTCCTGGACATGACCCAAAAGGGGGTACGCGAGGTCGACCCGCAGCGCCTGAAGGAGTTCAAGGCGGAGCACCAGGGGTGGTTCGTCGTCGACGACGTGGACGATCTGCCGCCCGTCATCGGGCTGAAGGAGATCCCCTGGATCTTCGGCAAGAAGTACGGGGACATCTACCAGTGGCGCACCCGGAACAGCCTGGCCCCCGAAGATGCCGTCGTCTCCGGCTCCCCGCTCTGGCTGCTGGACACGATCCTGGCCGATGCCGCAGCCCGCGTTCGGACCGTCCTGCCAGAGGCCGTCGACCGCATCCGAGCTGGCGAGCGGGAAGGACTGAAGCCGCGCGGGCGCAAGAAGAGCACGACGCCGAAGCCACCTCCTCCGGCGCTCCCCCCGACGCGCTCCTACAAGCCGGGGGAGGCCAGCCTCGAAGAGGTCAATGCCTTCATCAAGAAGATCTGGGCGGCCGGGCTGACGGTGTCAGTGCGAGCCAAGAGGCAGTGACTTGATCAAGGCGGGATGGGCGAGCTGAGAGCTTCACGTGGAGGAATCCGTCGGCGGGGGCACTGTCTGCTTATTGCTCGGTAGCACTCAGATAGCCTGCGTCATCATGACGCGCACGTGGATCTTGCCGATGCTGCTTGTGCTCTGCGGCTCAGTCGTTGCGACCGGGCTGGTCTTCAGCGGGAGCCCCGGCGAAGCCGCAGCACTCCTGCTGGTGTTTGTCCTGCTCGCAGGCGTGAACTCGCCTCTGGTTTTCCCGAGATCAATCGGTGCGCTGGAGGCACAACGCCGCAGCGCGGTCGACGGCCGGCCGGTCGTCTACTGGCGGTCAGGCTGCAAGTACTGCCTGCGTCTGCGCATCCGGTTGGGCCGTAGCGCCCGCCAGTTGCATTGGGTCAACATCTGGCGTGACCCGGCTGGAGCGGCAGCGGTGAGGGCCACCAACGATGGCGATGAGACCGTGCCGACCGTCGTCGTGGCGGGCCAACCGCACACCAACCCCGATCCTGAATGGGTGCGCGAACAGCTCTCCCCTTCCGCGTGATCGGGAGCGGTGCCATATCGCCGAGGCGCCCGCAGGTCCCGAAAGATCGTCAGACGGAGGTTAAAAAAGACAAGCTCAGCGGGTGCGCCGGAACAAGGGCCTGTTGAGCTCTTTGTCTACGGCCAGCAGATAGGCCACAGGCGACTGGGGGCGTAGTTGGCGGCGGGCGTTGATCGTGCGGGTGAGGTACGGCACGACCGTCACGGCGACGGCTGCAGTCCTGAGCGCGAGGTGACCGCCAGCGGCTGCTGCGGCACCCAACGCTGTAGCGGAGGCAGTGCCCAGATCCACCTTGAGTTCCAATGTGCCGACAGTCGACTCGACGCCGAAGGCGCGCAGTGCACGGCGAAGCTCGTCAAGGTGCCGCTTGGTGGTCCGCTCGTACAACGCCTGCAGATGTGCCTGCGCCACTTCCGCGTGCTCCACTTGGGCAATTTACTCCAGCTCCGCGGCCAGAGTTTCTCCCGCTCTGGCTACTGGACACGATCCCGGCCGACGCCGAAGCCCGCGGCGGGACCGTCCTTCCGGAGACCCGTGGAGCGGACCAGGGGACGTCACCGCGTTCGTCGAGCAGATCTGGGCGGCCGAGTCCGCATCCGTGTCGCAGCGCGGGCGGCTGCACCCTGGCGGTGCCCGTGATCGCTCCCCTAGAGTGTGGCGTCATCATCCGTGGAGACAATGCAACTCTTACAGGGGGTGGGCTGTGTATCGCCAGGAAGAGCTCCCCTTGGAGATACCCTACGGCGATCCAGGGCCGACGCGGCGTCCGCCCCCCTCAATCGATGAGCGGTTCGACACCTTCCACGCCTCACACCCGTGGGTGCTCGAAGCCCTCGAGGGGCTCATGTCCGAGTGGATCGAGGGCGGGGGCGGCCGCATTAGCGTCAAGGCGTTGTTCGAGCAGCTGCGATGGTCGTCACGGGAGGGCGCGAACAGCGCGCCGTTCCAGCTGAACAACGTGTTCACGTCTCGATACGCGCGCCTTCTATGCCGCGAGCATCCCGAGTGGGCCGACGCTTTCGAGCTGCGACGCCTGCGCTCGACCTCCACCACCAAAGATGAACAACAATTGACGAATGAATATCCTGATAAATAGAATTGCATCAATGCCATTTGCTCTCCGCATCCGTGGAGACATATGACAGACCGATTGGGGTTTCCGTTGACAGGAGGGGAAGTGGCCGACGTTCCGGTCACCTGGCTCGCGATCCGCGAGGACCAAAAGGCGTTCGAAGACCAGCAGTTGCGCGCGCTGCGCGCGGCGTTCCCGGACCTGGCCGAGGCCAGTCCGGCTCAGCTGGGGATCTTCTTCCACTACTGCAAGGCGTCTGGACTCGACCCGTTCGGCCGCCAGATCTACATGATCAAGCGCAAGTCGCGCGGCGAGATCCGCTGGACGATCCAGACGGGCATCGACGGCTACCGACTGATCGCCCGCCGGGCCGTCGACCGTGCCGGACAGCCCATCGCTTACGAGGACTTCGTCTGGTACGACACCGAGGGCGGCGAGCACACGGTGTGGCTGCGTGAAGAGCCGCCGGCGGCGTGCCGGGCGGTGGTGTGGCGCGGGGACTCGCGGTTCTCAGCGGTCGCGCACTGGCGCGAGTACGCGCCGAAGGTGTGGGACTACGAGGCACAGGAGTACAAGCTCGGCGGCCTGTGGCCGCAGATGCCCGCCAGTCAGTTGAGCAAGGTCGCCGAGGCCCTGGTGCTTCGCCGGGCCTGTCCTGCGGACCTGTCCGGGCTGCACGTGGATGAGGAGATGCACGCCGCCGACGCCACCGAGTCCCGCGACCGCGTCGAGGCTGCGGCAGCACGCATGCGTGACACCACCGAGAAGGCAACCAACGGCACGCTGCAGCCGACTCCCAGCGAAGCCACGCCGGACGACGCGCAACACGATGTCGTCGACGCCGAGGTCATCGGCTCCCCTTCCGCTACACCCACCGCGCCATCGCACACAGCGAGCCAGGATGCTGGCGAGGCCGAGGAGACGGGAAGCACCAATCCAGTGCCGCCGCTGGAAGCGGCTCGGCAGGAGGTCGTACGCGTCGCCGACTCCCTGGGAGTCCTGTTCGGCGAGGTCAACGACATCTGCTTCGAGCTCAACGACTGCTCCTACCAGGACGCCAGTGCCCAGCAGCTGGACGACCTCGCCCGGCTCCTGGCTCGAAGCGGGGAACACATCGGCACTTCGCGCATGGCCGCCCGCATCACCGACTTCCGCCGGCTGCGGGACGAATCGACCCAGGACGCAGAAGTACCGAAGCCGTCACGCAGACGAACGACAACGAAGAAGGCGGCCGGGAAGAAGACCGCGCCACGCAAAGCCGCCCCGGCCAAGACCACGACGACACGCCGAGCCGCCACAGCCAAGACGGCAACCCGCAGCGCGAAGTAGCCCTCCTTGGGGCCCGCCCCATGGCGTGGTGGCGCCCCCTGACCAGCAGAGTGCGAGGACCCTGCATGCCCACCGACACGACCATCGACGTCAGCGCCGTCCCGATTCCCGACCTGTGGAGAGCTGCTCACCGCGACGACCGATCCCGTCCCCGCTCCCGCCAGCAGCTGCTCGGCCCCTCCTCCATCGGCTTGTGCAGACGCCGCGCCGCCTACGAGGTGCACGGCACCTGGCCCACCGACCTTGCCGACAACATGCACGCCGCGATCCTCGGCACCTGGCTCCACGACGGCATCCTGCGCGTGCTGGCCCAGCAGTACGGCGCCTTCACCGAACTGGAGCTGCACAACGGAACCCTGCTCGGCCACGCCGACGCCTACTGGGCCCCTTCCGGTCTCGGCAAGCACGACGGCCCCTACAGCGGCAGCGAGGTCGGCGTGGTGGAGGACGTCAAGACCAAGTCCACCCGCGCCCTCGACGTGGTCGTACGCCAGGGGCCCAGCCGACACGAGTGGTTCCAAGTCCACCTGTACGCCCACATGCTGCGCACCGGCGCTCTCGTCGAGCACCCGCACCTGCCCAGCGGCCAGCCGCTCCCCGTCGACGTCGTACGCCTGCGCTACGTGGGTCGCGAGTACGGGCAGGTCGTCGTCCACCAGCGCCCCTACGACGATGATGTCACCCGGCAGGCCCTCGCCTGGGCCGAGGACGTCCTGGACAGCCCCACCCCCGAGGCGATGCCACGCGACCTCGACGGGCCTGGATTGTCGATCATCTGCGACAACTGCCCCTTCAGAAGCGCCTGCTGGCATCTCGATCCCCGGCAGGCGGCCGACCGCGCACCACAGACGATTCTTGCCGAGGACACCGCGGACATCACCGCAGCACTGAGCACCTACGCGGACGCGGCGGAGATCGAGAGCGCCGCGAAGAAACGCAAGGCCAAGGCCCGCAAGATCCTGGACGCCGCAGACCCCGGCACTTATGGGGAGTTCAAGCTCTCCTGGTCCGGCGGCAAGCCGCTCTCGCCCGTCCCGGATCCCGAGGCGATGATCCGCGTCCTCGAGGGACTGGAGCTCGACATCCCGATGAAGTCCGGCGGCCGGTCCTCGCGCACCATCAGCGTCTCCCGGATCCCCGCCCCCGAGACGTCCTGATCCACCCCCGTGCGTCACCGGGGGCCGTCGGTGTGCGACCCCCGGTGGCCGGCCTGCCCCCGATTTCCCCATGCCGTACACCGGAGGGATTCCCAATGAATCACCGCGACGACGCCCACGCCCTCACCCCCGACCTCCTGGCTGTCCTCGACCCCCCGAGCGGGGAGTTGAGCACGGAGGTCATGCCCGCCTGCCCGTCCCCGTCCGTCCTGGAAGAGCGCGTGGCAGACCGCCTCGCCACGTGCTGGCCGCGCCTGATGCACAGCGATTTCTCCACCGAACTGGCCCGCGACGCCATGTCGGTTGTCGCGCCGGTCGTCGATCAGTTGCAGGACGCCGCGCGGTGTTGGCAGCAGCGCACCGTGGCCACGCTGGCCGAACGCGACCGAGCCCGCGGCCTGGCCGTCACCCTGGAGCAGGCTGTGGCGGAGGCCGTGCGTCTGTTGCGCGCTGGACGGCCCGGTGAGGCGCTCGTCGTCCTGGAAAGCGATGCGCATCCGGTCGGCTCGTGCGGGATCGCGTCCAGAGCCGAAGGGTGAGCGCCGACATGCCGAGTACCTTCGCCCGCCCGCTCAGCAAGTACTCCTCCTACTCGGTCGGGGGCAGCGATCCGACCCGTCAGCCCCGCCGCTACATCCACGCCGGCACCACCGCCACGCACCGGACGGGGATCGACCTCTTGGCGGTCGAGCGCGCCGTGAACGGTGACCATCCGATCCCCGACCTCACCGAGGCTGAGCAGGAGTTCGCTGCGCAGCTGATGTCCGGTGCTGGGCATGCGGCCAGCGCGATCGCCTGCCGCCTGGGTGTGGAGGAGCGCACGGTCACCCGCTGGCGCGCCGCCTGGAAGAAGGACGAGCACACGGAGGAGAAGGCGTGAGCATCGAGGCCCTGTCCTGGGGATTCAAGCAAGACATCCGCCTCCCGGGCGCCAAGCTGGTGCTGCTGGCCCTGTGCGACTTCGCCGACGAGTCCTGGTCCTGCTTCCCGGGCCAGGAGACTCTTGCCGTCAAGACCAGTCAGAGCGAGCGCACGGTCCGCCGGCACCTGGACTGGCTCGAGGATCAGGGGTTCATCGCCTCCCGAGCGCGGTTCGCCCACGGCCGCCGTACCAGCAACCGCTACACCATCCACACCCCGCGCCCCGGCACCCCGCCGCCCCCACCCACAGCCGAGTCATCGGAAAGGGACTGCGAACCCGGGGGCGGCGGACAGCACGCCGAAGCGGACGGAGAAGCAGACAAACGCTCCTCCCTGGACAGCGACTGGCAGCCAACGCCTGCGGCAGGCGAGGCGGCCTCTCCGCAGGGACAAGAGAGGGTGAAACAGGCGGCCAAAATGACCGCCGGACAGAACGGCCACCGGTCAGATCCGGTAGAGCAACCGGCCAGAATGACCGGGGAACCGTCAGAGAACCACCAGAGAAACAACCCCCTCCCCCCGGCAGAGCGTGACGCGGGCCAAGGCGCCAACCACGCCAGCCCCACCCCGGACACGGCCGCCGACGTCGCTCCGGACGACAGGTGCCCGGCACATCCACACGCCCCTGCGCCGAACTGCCGTGGCTGCGGAACGAATCCGCGCAGCCTTCGCTCCGCCGAGGCGGAGCGCGCACGGCGCGAGAAGGCCGACCGCACCCGTGCCCGCGACCGCCGATGGTTCGACGAGCAGAACAGGCGTCGAACCCTGGTAGAGCGGCAGGAAACCCAAGGCGCGCTGGACGAACCCCGCAGAGCCGCTCGCGCGGCCCTGCGTACCGCACGCCGCCCTGCGACGGCACAACCACCATTGATAGAATGATATTGACGGTAATTGATCAAGATTAATAAACTAATATCAGTTCGATCAATTCATTCCACATTCCTCACCGGAGGTCGCACTCCATGTTCCATCCCGTCTCCCCGCAAATGCGAAAAGCCCTCGACGCGAGCCTCGCCCGACACGGCGTCACCCCCGAGCAGTTCGAGCAGGCCCAGCAGCTCGCCAAAGAGGCGGGCGAGAAGATGGCCGTCGCCTACGGCGAGGCCGTCGGCCGTGAGCTCACTCCTGCCGACTTCGCCCGCACCGTCCTCGGCGTCGAGAGCACCGGGCGCCTCCTGGTCGCCACCCTGCGCGAGGTCACCGGTCGGCCGGACCTCTATCCGAACCTGGGCTGACCGACGGGCGCTTTCTCATGCCCACCGCATCCGTGGAGACAGTTGACCGCCCGCCTGTGTCCTGTGGCGGCGAAACCAAGCCGAACGCGAGAGAGCGATGACTCCTGTCACCAACTCCGAGATCGCCGCGATAGTGGCCGCCGCCCGCGTCCAGGGCCCTCCCACCGAGCGCCCCGACCCCACCGGACCCGTACGGGTGCTCACCCTGTACGGCCCGCGACCGGGACAGCTGTACGACTTCAGCCTCACCGGCAGCCACCGCCGCTGGTGCCTGGAGTCCGTCAGCCACGACCACGGCGTCGACCTCGACGGTCGCACCCTCGGCAAACGCCTCTCGGCCCGCCTCACCGCACTCCACACCCAAGCCGTCACGCACTTCACCGACCGCACCACCTCCACCTGAGCACGACCAGCCCCGCCCAGCGGGCGGGCCACCGACGAAGGAAAGAGGACCACCGTGGACCAGTCCACACGCGAGCGGCTGTTGCACACCGAAGCCGCCAAGTACGGCATCACCCCGTCCGTGATCGACCACGCGGTCAGCATCATCGCCGCCGTGCAGCGCCGCGACCGCGCCGACTACGCCACCAACTTCGGCGGCGAGCTCACCCCCGACCGGTGGCTCTCCCAGTACGGCGTGTCCGGATTCAGCGAACTGTGCGCCTTCGCCGCCCAGCAGGCGGGACTCGGCCCCGACGGCGGTCAGGTGGTCCAGCACATCGTCGCCGCCATCGCGCCCTTGCCCGAGACACGCGCGGACGACCGGCCCGTCCACTTCTGGGCCCGCCCGCTGACCGATCCGACCGAGGCAGCCTTCGACGCCTACCGCATCACCCACGACGACCCGCGCAACGACATCACCAGCGGCACGGACCGATCCGGGGCACTGCTGCGCCGCATCCTCACCGCCACCATCCACAGCGGACATGGGGCCGCCTCCCTGGAAGAGGCCACCGGCACCGTCGTCTTCACCGACCCAGAAGTACGTGGCGCCTACGTGGCCCGCCCCGCACCCAAGCGAGCCCAGCCCTCCTGCATCCGGTGCGGCCAATGGGAGCACGAGCACACCCTCATCGCCGACATCGGCGACGCCTGCACACAGTTCATCACCGCCACCCAGTAGCGCGGCCCGCCCACCTGTCCGGGGCCGCGCCGGTGCGAGCGGCCCGGCCCCGGACGGACAGACCCTCACCCGCTTGCTCGTCCGCAGGAAGGAGCCCAGCCATGCCCTCTTCGACCCCCTGGCAGGTAGGCGGCGCCCAGCGCCAAGGCCGCCGTCACATCCAGGCCGACGGTTTCGTCGTCGGCGGCCACCCCGCCTCCGGCCGGATCGCCGTCTGCGTCACCGACGGCATCGGCGACACCATCCAGGCGCGCCAGGCAGCCGAGCTCACCGCCCATGAAGCCGCCACCGCCACACTGAACGGCACACCCGAACTCGGCTGCCTCACCGCCCGCGAGCAGCTGGCCGCGAGCGGACTGACCGGTGACGCATCGATCATCACGGCGCTGTTCGACCCCAGCCACAGCCGTATCCAGATCACTTGGGCCGGCCTGTGCCGCGCCTACGCGCTGACCACCGGCCTGCAGCTGCAGCGCGCCACCTACGACCACTCGCTCGGCGAACGCATCCGCCGCCACACCCGTCAGCACGGGCCACTGCCGCAGTACGACCGCAAGGTCAACCGCACCGTCGCACGACACGAGTTCGTCACCACGTCCCTGCCCGCTCACGCGGTGGACGTCGTCCTGCTGTGCACCGACGGCATCAGCCAACAGCTACACGACACCGCCATCCGACGCGCGCTCACGGAATCCGACCCTGACGAGGCCGCCCACCTCCTCGTCACCGCGGCCGGCCTCAACAACCCCGACAACGCGACCGCCGTCGTCCTGCGCCGCACCCCCTGACCGACCAAACCCACCACCGACAAGGACAACCCCCGTGACCAACCAGCCCCTGAGGCCCACCGAGGAACCGCTCGCCGCACTCGTCACGGCCTACATCGAGGCAGGCCAGGCCCTACACCTCGGCCTCCTGGACGACGTCGCCGCCCGCGTACGCGCCCAGGCCCCAGACGCCGACGCCCTTGCGGTCTGCTGCACGGACGACGACGGCCACCTCAGCATCCGCGGCGTCTGGAGCGCCCCCACAGCCGAGCACCGCAGCCGACGCACCCTCATCGCCCCGGCCAATGCCGCACCCGACACCGTCCTGGCCCTCACCGAGATCGCTTCCGCACTCGAGATGGTGCTGCCCAGCGCCTACCTCGCCAGCTGGGGACTGGAGCGCTCCCGCCCCTGCCCGGAGCACGACATGTGCTCCTGGATCACCCTGCCGCCCGCAGACCGGCTCACCACCCTCGCCTCCCTCGTACGCGCCCACATCCCCGACGCCGAAGCCCTCGTCTGCCCCGTCGAACGACGAGAAGAGCGCGTCCTGGTCGGCTTCGACCGCATCCTGCGCCGCGCCGGCGAACCTGTGGACCTCCCCTGCCCCGGATGCGACCCGCATGCCACATGGCCATGGCCCCACCGCGTCTCGCACCAGCTCGTCGCCCTCCTCAGCCAGATCTACGCCCTGCCCCACCTACGCAGCCGCCACATGACCCCCTGCCTGAACATCGCCTCCGAATACGGCGGCCCTCTCTGGCAGATCACCCTTCCCTGGCAGGAGACCCAGCCCGCACTCGCACCCGTCACCGGCCACTGAACGCAAGCGCACAGCGAGGACACTCATGAGCACAAGCACTTTGGACCGGACGGCCGAGGCCCTGCACCACCGCCAACTCGCGGTCGTGGCCGTCAACAAGGCGCAGGCCCAGTACGAGATCGCCCTGCTGGACCACGTCGCCGCACGCATCACGCAGGCTCTCCCGGAGGCCACGCACCTCACCTTCGACTTCCACACCTACAGCCGCGAAGCCGAACTCCACGCCGTGTGGACCACCCACCATCACGGCACCGAGGAACAACTGCTCCACGCACGCCGGGACACCGACCTCGCCGGCCTGGACCTCGTCGAACTGGCCGATGACCTCACCGACGCGCTCGCCGGGCACCACTCGGCCGCCTGGTCCGCCGTACGCCCTGAACCGCGCCCCGACAAGCGGTGGGTCCTCGACCTCCCACCCGCAGACCGGGCCGTGCGAATCGCCGAACTGGTCCGCGCCCACCACCCGGAGGCCCGGCTGTTGACCATCGACGCCACTGGCACCCCCTGCCGGGTCACCAGCGTGACAACCGTCGACGCCAAGGGGCGCCGGCGGCAGATCCCAGCCGGGGACGGCAAGCCGCTGTGGCCCGCCGACACCGAACGGCAGATCACCGCCCTCGCCCGCCAGATCCACGCCCTCCCGCACCTGCGCGCCAGGCATCTGGCCCGCTTCGGCGAACCGAACCAGCGCACGGCCCTCCTCCTGCTCCCCGAGCCCGGCACGGCCAGTACGAGGAAGGAAGAGATGTCATGAACCTGACTCTAGAGCGCACTCCAGTACCCGCGGTCCCCGCCCAGCACGCCCAGGCGATCGCCTCCACCGCCCTCAAGACCTGGCCGCTGACCGTCGGCCTCCCCATCGAACACCTCGCCCACCACGACCACGGCCCGCGCGGCGCCGTCACCTTCGCCGTCCTCCGCACCACAGCCCCCACACCTGAACAGATCCTGCTGCGCTGCGACGGCTACGGCCACGTCACCCGCGGCTGCGAACACCCCGCCCCCGACGGCCGCCCCTGCTGGCACCCGGCCGCCTCCCACCTCTCCCTCCGCGACCCCGGCCTGTGCATCCAGCACCTGCCCCCGCTCACCGCCGACGACTGGGTCCGCCACCCCGACAAGCCCGCCTACGGCCGCGTCACCGCAACGGACCCCGAAAACGGCACCGTCACCGCCGACTTCGGCCAAGGCGAAGTCACGCTCCCCGAAGTCCGCCTGCCCCGAGTGCCACGCCACATCGCGGCCGAACTCGACCACGGCCCGCTTGGCATCCCGGCCCTCGTCCTCGACGAGTAGCCCGCGCTCAACGCACATACGACAAGGAAAGAGACTCCGCCATGAAACCCAGCGACGACCGCACGGTGGTCACCGCCGCCTTCGCCCCCTTACCGAACCAAGCCGGGAAGGCGCAGGCATGACCCTCACCTACCTGAGTGCCGTCCAACTCCTCCGCAGGGCCGACGAGGACAAGGCCCGCAGCCTGTACGCCGACGTCATCGAGGCCCTCGAACAGCACGTCACTGACGTCGGCGTGGACTGGTGCGGCAACGAGCTGAACATCACCATCCAACTCACCCGCGACGGCGAACAGTACATCGCCATCGCGGGCCGCCACTCGCTTCCCTGGCACGACGACCGCAGCGAGCTCGGCGGCTGGAAAGCCCTCCACATCGACAACACCCACGGCGCAGCGAAGGTCATCTACGACACGACTACGCCCGACGGCGAACCGTGCGGAGACCTCGCCATCGAGCCACTCGTCGAGGAAGTCGCCTCGTACGTCAACGGCTGGCACGCCGAACACGGCTGACCGCCAACCGCACCCCCTCACACGCGCACCTCCCCGGGGCCTCGCCTGTGCGAGCGGCCCGGCCCCGGGGCCCTCACCCATGCCCGCACGCAGGAAAGAGCAGATCATGCTGACTCTCACCGTCGGCAGCGGCCCGGCCCTCGAAGTCGCCGAGTACGCCGACTTCAACACCGGCTGCGCCCACTACCGCGTCACCAGCATCGGCACCTTCACCCTCGACTGGGATCCCTTCCACCACCCCGACCCCGAAGACCCCCACGCCCAAGAACACCTGCGCATCACCTACGGCGCCGGCACCGACTCCCGCTGGCACCCGCCCATGGACGACGCCCCAGTCCTGTTCGGCATCACCCTCGTCGGACAGGAGACCTTCACCCCAGCCGGCCTGACCACCGACTGCCTCCACCTGCGCCCTCACCGGCTGATCGCCACCGCACCCGCGTACGCACCGGTCGGGGTACAACGCCGTACCAACGCGATCGTCCAGGCCCTCGCCCTCCACTGGCTCGCCCAGCCCTGGATCCCCGACCTGCACCGCGCCCACGAGCACCACTGGGCAGCACAGACCCTGGCCATCTTCAGCACCCGCCTGGCAGACATCGAGCGGCGCTTCCAGGACCTCGAGCGCGAGCAAGCCTTCTACCGCGACGTCATCGACCGTGCCTCCACGCTCCTGAAGGCCGGCCCGGTTCCGGCCCCGGCGACCGCACCCCCACCGCTCCTCACCGGCTCGGCCACGGACAGCGGTGTCACGAAGGGCGGGCGGTGACCCTCATGGTCCAGTACGACCTCTTCGGCGAAGTCGAGCAGAAACTCGAAGAACGTGCCAAGCAGAGGGAGGCCGCCGCAGCACAACTGGCGCAACCCAAAGCGCGCTCAGCTTCACTTCGGAAGAGCCTGTTCGCCAGTGACCCGCATCGACTCGCCCGCGAGGTCGCCGAGAACGTCATCGCGGCCTGGTTCAGTCACCACGGAGGCGGACGCATCGACATCCCGATCGGTACCGTCGCCGCTCTTTCCTTCTTCCGTGAACCCCTCATCACCGACTGGCTCCTGACGCTGGAGCCGCCTCAGTTCGTGCCCCTGTTCAAGGAGATCTGGGGCGTCCAGTGGTGGTTCCGACCCGACCTCATCGAAGTCGCCCGCCCATTACACGACTGGGTGGAAGAGAACCCCAACGAATACGAGCTCCGAGCCGTCCGGGCTGTCGTTCACACCGCGATCTACAACGGGATGTTCGACCTCACTGCCCGGAACGACCCCTACGAGCGGTCCGAGACCGACCTCCTCAGCCCGCTGCTGACGGGCCTGCGCCACAAGAGCGACAAGAAGTGGCGCGGCGAGTACCACACCCCGCCCTGCGTCAGCGACCTGATGGCCCGCATCCTCGTCGACGCGCACCACGGGCCCAGCATTCGCGAACCCGCCGTCGGCAGCGGCGGCATGCTGCGCTCCGTCGCTCAGGTCCTCCGCGAGCAGAACCTCAACCCGCACGACTACGCCTGGTTCGGCAACGACATCGACCACCTGGCCACGGCCTGCGCCGCCGTCAACGCCATCCTCTGGGACCTCGGCCCCAGGACCGTCATCTGGCGCGGAGACTCCCTCGCCACAGACGACGCTGGCCTCGCCGAAGCCCTCACGGAACGAGCGGCGATCATCCGCCACCGCAACGCGGTCGTGGAAGAGACCCGGTTCAAACAGAAGGCCCTCCACATGCTCCGCGCCCTGGACCGCCTCATGGAAGGAGCCGCCGCATGAACGCCGAGAAGCAACAGACCATCGACCTCCCCAGCTTCCAAAACTTCGCCGCGGACATCGCCGAACGACTCGGCGACGGCTGGACCCTCGACCGCGACAGCACCTCCGGCCCCGTCGCCTTCCTCACCCACCCCAACGGACAGCGCGTCGGCCTGCGCCGGCTGTGGCGCGGACAGGCCGTCCAGACCTGGGCCACCGGCGTCCCGCCGCGCGAGTACGACAACGACAACGACGCCAAGGTCATGGAAGCCAACGCCGTCCACCTCACCGAAGGCACCCGCTACAACGTCGGCGTGACCTTCACCCATAACCCGCCGGCCGCAACCACCGCCAGGAACATCCGCTCCCAGCTCCTGCCCGCCTACGACGGCCACCGCCCACCCCTGCGCCCCTTCGCCCGGAAGCGCCCACGCACCTCCACCAAGGAACAGCCTGGTTCCACCAAGGGGGCAACTCGCCCACCAAGCCAGCGCGCCGCCAAGTCACAGCCCACGGGGAAGAAGAACGCCGCGTCGACCACCGAGAAGCCCGGCAGCCGAAAGGCACCCGGGACCAAGGCAACCCCGAACACCAGATCCAGGAAGCCCCGCCCCACTCAGGCGCAGCCGTCCACGCCCACCGACACCAAGTAGACCGAGCGACCTCCAGGGTGCCGGGCACTCGCATCCGGTGCTCGGCCCCTCTCATCAGGAACAGACAGACCTCTGCCATGACAGAAAGTACGCAACGCACCCTCAAGGTCGGAAAGCTCGACGTCATCCTGCGCACCTCGACGCGCCGAACGAAGGACGTCCACGTCAGCGCCGACGGCACGATCATCGTCCGCGCCCCACACGGCACCAGCACCATGCAAGCCGCCGCCCTCGTACGCCGACGCCGCGAATGGATCTACCGACAGCTCCTCCGACTTCAGCAGAGCCGCCCCACACCTGTCACAAAGGCACTCACCGAAGGAGAAGAGTTCGCCGTCTTCGGCGCACCCCACCGCCTCCGCCTCGTCGACATCCCGGACGACGGCCAAGCGATCACTCAGCACAGCACCCCGGACTCCGGCCCGCGCCTCAATCTCGACCGGCGCCTCGCCGACCGCCCCGCCCACGCCCGCAACACCCTGATCCACTGGTACGCCCAGCAAGCCCAAAATTGGCTGAATCAGAACGGAGACCAATTCACCCTGAACCAGGGCGAAACGAGAATGCGCCTCCGCTCCTCGGTCCGACTGTCGACCGCACTCATCGCCCACCGCCCCCGCCACGAACTCGTCCTGTCCTGGGCCACGGCCCAGCTCACCGACGCCAACCTCCGCACCCTCGTCGCCGACACCCTCGGCCATGCACCGGCCACCGCCCTGCGCGAGCTCCGCAACGCGTACCGAAGCCTGTGGCTCGGCGCACTGCGCGCCTACACGACAAGCAAGCCGAGCCGCGAACCGTAAGCGGTAGTCAGGGAAACAAAGACCCGGCTGGCTTCGTTCACCTTCAATAACAGCGTTTCGCCTGCCGGCTTGGGGCAGCAGTTCGTGATCTTGGCCCTCGTGGATGCTCACGAGAAACAGCAGCAGTGCATGGGCCGGCCGCCCGCCTGTACGGGCGGTCGGCCGTCACCTATGCGACTGTGATGGGGCTCTCTGAATTTGGTTCTGGCCGCAATTCCGTGAATGATCTTGTCGTTGCCGTCACAGGCTCAGCAGCAGGTCCTGGACTGCGGCGGGTTGGGACAGGAACGGGTGGTGGCCGGCGTCGAGTTCGACGACGTTCCCGGCTCGGCGGGCGAACTCGCGCTGCAGGCGCGGCGGGGTGCCCCGGTCCTGGGCGCAGATGAGGTATGTCGAGGGCACCTGCTGCCATGCGGCCGCCTGGACCGGCTGCCCGGTCACCTGCATGCTCTGCCGGGCGAGGTGGCCCGCCGCCTGCGCTTGGATCTTGGGGTCGCAGTCCTGCAGGAATGTGTCCACGAGTAGCTCGGGGCGGACCCCGAAGGTGCCGGCGTCGGAGTCGATGTCGAGGAACGGGGCGGGGCTGCCGTCCCCGAACTCCGACAGGCTCTGCCCGACCTCGGGCAGGTAGCTGGAGACCAGCACCAGGTGGCGTACCGACCCGACGCCCGCGGCGGCTTCTGCGGTGACAATGCCGCCGTAGCTGTGGGCGACCACAACGGTGGGCTCGTCGCTGTCCAGCAGCGCCTGCCGTACCGCCGCGACGTCTTCGGAAAGCCCCGGGCCGCCGGCGCCTCCAGGCAGGCCCGCCTCGCCGCAGCTCGGCAGCGCGGGGGCCACGCTCAGCATCCCTCGTTCCTGCAGCAGCTCGGCGGTGCGGTGCCACCACCACGACCCGTCCCGCACACACGCCCCATGAACGAACACGACCCTCATCGCTGCCTCCAAGTCTGCATGGGCTGCCTTTCGACCAACGGTAGATGTAGCCGCCGTTACGGCAGGGAGCCAAAGATCATTCACGGAATCGCGGCCAGAAACATTTTCAGAGATCGCCATCAACCTGCGGGCTCGCCGTCACCGTCCCCCGCCGCGGGACACCGGCGAGTCGACAGGTGCGTGATCAAGCGTGCTCGGCCGAATACGCTGAGGTCGTGACAGAACGGATGAAGCGATGAGCGATCTGCCGCGTGAACTTCGAGACTTGATCGAATCCGGCCCCATGGCCCACCTGAGCACCATCAATGCCGACGGGAGCCCTCAGGTGACCGTCATCTGGGTCGGCCTGGACGGCAATGACCTCGTCAGTGGTCACATGTCGCGGCACGTGAAGCTGCGCAACATCGTGCGAGACCCGCGCGTCGTGCTGTCCTTCGACGCGCCGCGAGAGCCCGGTGTCTTCCTCAATCCGTACGCCGTATTGAAGGCGCGGGCCACCGTGCAACCGAGCGACGACGCATGGAATCTGCTCAACCGGCTCGCGAAGGTCTACATGTCCCCCGACGCCGAGTTCCCGGCGCCGAAGGGCCCCGGCTACATCGTGCGCTACTCCGTCGAGCGCATCGGCGGGGTCGGCCCCTGGGCGTCGTGATCGCGCTGAATCCGCCTCGCCACCCCAACCCCCTCGGACGGCTCGGACGGGGACACTGCGGGGACAGAGCGGGGACACGAAGGCATCTGCGGGGACACAGCGGGGACGTAGTGCGCGAGAGCGCCCGGTAGAGCAAGGGACCAGAAGGGAGCCCGCGGAACCAGAAAAGACCTGGTCAGAGACGGTAGACGCCGTCCAACCAAGGCGAACCGCAGGTCAGGCCCCGATCCCCGGTTCCTGAAACGATCTTGCTCCTAAAGCGGGTGTCGCAGGTTCGAATCCTGCCGGGGGCACAGCAAAACGCCAGGTCAGAGGCCCTTCCGTCCATCGGACGGGAGGGCCTTCGTACTCGCAGCACACATATGGCACACACGCGGCTGCGGGCGGAGGTGGGGAGCTGTGCGAGATGCCTGCGAAAGACGAACTGGCCCGGCGCCGGTACGAGAGGCTGGTCGCCCGGCTTGAGTCGCTGATGCGGGCCGGGCTGAAGCCGGAGTACGAGGGGTACTACGGGCAGCTGATCCTTGGCGCTGACGATCTTGCGGAGATGGGCGACCTCAAGGACGTCCGGCGTGCCGCCAGGGAGGCGGGACGGCGTCTCGGCTGGAAGACGACCACCCGCCTTGTCGGCGGGAGGCTCTTCGTCCTCGACGAGCGCGAGGTGCCCGAGAGGATCGAGCGGTTGGCTGGGGATGCGGCCGCTGCTGCGATGGACCGGTTCTCGGACGAAAGCCGTGGGCCGCGTCTGACCTGATCCGAGGAAGACGCAAGGGGGCACCCCACCGCATCAGCGCGGTGAGGTGCCCCCTTCGGTTACGGCGCCCCGGCACGGGTTAGGCACACATCACGCGGCGTCTTCCTCCAGGGCGGCCACGGTCTCGGCGGCCTCACGGGCCTTCCGCTCCGCTTTCTCCAGCTTGGCCTTCGCCTTGGCCAGTTGCTTGGAGCGGCGCTTGTGCATCTTCTTCGAGACCTCGTCCAGGCGGTCGGGAAAGAGGTGCCCGTACGTGTCCAGGGTCAGCGTCGCGGACTTGTGGCCCAGCATCGTCTGTACGACGTTGACGTCCGCGCCGCTGGCGATGGCGAGCGAGGCCGCCGTGTGGCGCAGCTTGTGCGGGGTGACCTTGAGATGCCCCAGCCCGGCCTTTACGACCGCCGGCGCGAAGAACCGCTGACGGAAATTGCGGGCCCGCAGCGGCCCGCCCTGCGGGGCGGTGAAGAGCAAGTCGTCATCTCCCCTCCCCTTGGCATGGGGCTTCAGCTCGTCGGCCAGGAACCGCGGGATCGGTACGGACCGGCGCTCGTGGTTCTTGGGGGTGTCGATGTAGAGCTTGCCGTTGTCCTCGGCGTACGCCTCCACGATGTGGGCCCGACAGGCGTCCAGGTCGACGCGGCCCACCTTGAGCGCGGATGCCTCGCCCCATCGCAGTCCGGTGTAGGCCAGCAGCAGGATGAACACCCGGTAGGCGCCTGAGGCGTTAGCCAGCGCGTCGACCTGCATGTCGTCGAGGTACACGTGATCAGCGGGCATCGCCTTCGGCAGAGGCACGCCGACAGCCGGGTTGGCCGCCAGACGACGGGCCTTGACCGCGTAGCCGAGAACGCGGCTGAGGACGACGTACGCCTTGCGGACCGACCGGGGGCTGAGCTTCCTGCCGCCGGTCGCCTCGCCGGACAGCAGATCCGCGAGCCACTCGGCGACATCCTCGAAGTGGATGCGGTCCAGCGGGGTCGTACCCCACTTGGGAATCACGTGGACGTCGAGAACACCGCGGTAGCGAGCCCGGGTTGAGCGCTTGAGGTGGAGCTGCGCCGCCAGCCAGGACTCCGCCACCTCTGCGAACTTCACCCGCGCGGCTGCGGGATCGCGATAGGAGCCGTCGTTGAGACGCGACTCCATCCTTGTCCGCTCCGCCTCGGCGTCGACCTTGCGGGCGAAGGTCTTCATCTTCGGCTTGCCGTCGGGGTCGTACCAGCGCACGCGGTAGCGCCCCGGTGGCGTACGCCCCGTCCGCTTGGCGTCCGCCACGGCCCGTACATACGCCGCGTGCCCTATGCGGTCCTCAATCCAGACCCGCGCCAACTAGCACCCCCTCCAGTCATTACCGGACACCGACGGGAGCGGCAGGAGCAGGGTCGTGGGAGAAACGCCGAGCGCGGTGGCGAGGGCGACGAGGTCGTCTACGTCGCATCGGCGGCGGGCGCGTTCGGTGCGGCTGAGAGCGGTGTTGGCCATCGGACGGCCCAGCGCGGTGCAGCGGGCGGCGAGCTGGTGTTGGGTCAGGCCGCGCACGAGACGTAGGTACTCGATGGCGCGGGCGGTGTGGAGGCCGGCGGGGCCTATTTCAACAGGTCGGTTGGGCATGACAGATAGCTGTAACTTGCATCCGGGCGCCATGGCAAGAGCTAGCTCTAAAACTCTCCAAAAGGCGTTCGGGGGCGAAGTGGCGTTCGTCTCGTCGAATTCCGGCACATCGCGAGGCGTTTCGACCGAGGTGCCGTGTTACCTTCCCTCTCCGTTTTCGAGGTGGGCGATTTAAACACACATCAGCCATGATGCCCGGCGGGTCATTCACGTCATCCCTGACCGCCAGGTGTCACCTCTGAGCTGCGGAGGTACCGGATTCCGGCACCTCGACCGGTTGCTTCGCCGCAAAAAAATTTCGGCCCCGGCGGGAGCGATTTCGGCAACCGGGGATCCACCCTTACTGTTTCCCTCTCCCCGGCCACACCGAAAGAAGTAGTGAGGAGTTTCAGAACCAACTCTGGACTTTTCTCCGGGCGGTGTGGCTGCGTTGCCCAGCCCGTTGTTCAAGACCGAAAAGGAGCCCTATGCCGAAGACCCCTCCCCGTAGCACCAACGCCCCTGCCACCGCTGCGGCTGCCCAGCGTGGCCCGCTTGCCACCCCTGCAGAGGTCGCCGCCTATCTCGGGGTGCCGGTGAAGACCCTCTACCAGTGGAAGTACCGGGGCATCGGCCCCAGCGTCCACAAGGTCGGCCGTCACCTGCGCTACCGCTGGCGGGAGGTGGACGCGTGGCTGGACGCCCAGACGTCGTACGACCTCACGGCCTGACCCCGCATCTGACGCGGACGACGAAGCGGCCCCCGGCGCGCCAACGCCGAGGGCCGAAGACTTCCCAACTGATCGCCCATCCCTGAACGAATGAGCTGGTGAGGGGTGGGACCTTGCCCGTCCTGCCCCTCCCCGGAGAGGAACGCCTATGGAGGACTCTACGTCCCCCAGCACCACCAACACCTCCCCCACCGCCTGGCCCACTCCCGCCGTCCCCGGCGAAGGCATCCCCTGGCGCCGCCAGGATCAGCAGGACACACGGTCCCCCGCGTCGGGGACCGCCGAACACCCGGCGGAGGCGGAAGCACACGGGGACCGTCCCCAGCCGCCTGTCAATGCCGTTGTTGGGGACCGTCCCCGCGACGTGCTTGGGGACCATCCCCACGAAGTGCCCGGTACTCGTTCCCCGCACGTCCCGGTCAGCGTATCGGCATCCAGTGCAAACTCGCAGGTCAGCGGCGGGAAATCGGGGACCGGTCCCCAAGAGGCTGCAGTTGCACCAGGGGACCACAATGGGGACCGTGATCACGGTCCCCGCCAGTCATCGGGGACCGACAACCCCGTGGCGGGAACCGCCCAGCAGGAGGGGACCGGTCCCGTCGACGCACGGGGACCGGATCACGGGACCGGCTCCCGGCCTCCTCGGGGACCGGCAGACCCCGGGGAACGGGGTTCCGGTGAAGGTGCGGAACTGCTGGATGAGTTGCGGTCGGCGATCGGCAAGTACGTCGTGCTGCCCAGTGACGACGCGCTGACAGCGGTCACCCTGTGGGTGGCGGCCACGCACATCCAGACCGTTCTGCAGCACGCACCGCGTCTGGCGGTCGTCGGCCCGACGAAGGGCTGCGGCAAGTCCCGGGTGCTGGACGTGCTCCACGAGACCGTGCACCAGCCGATCATGACGGTGAACATGTCCACGGCGGTACTCTTCCGCATCATCGGCAAGAACCCGCGCACGATCCTGGTGGACGAGGCCGACACCATCTTCAGCAAGGCCGGCGAGAACGAGGAACTGCGCGGCCTGCTGAACGCCGGACACCAGCGCAACCGGCCCGCCTGGCGCATCTCCGGTCCGGAGCACAAGCCGACCCCGTATCCGACCTTCGCCATGGCCGCACTGGCCTCGATCGGCGACCTCCCCGACACGATCACGGACCGGGCGGTCGTGCTCCGCATGCAAAAGCGCAAGCCGGGCGAGAAGGTGACCCCCTTCCGCTCGCGCTACGCCACACCGGAGCTGAACGCGCTGCGGGACAAGCTGGCCGCCTGGCTGGGCCCGCTGCGCGGCACGGCCGGCCGCATGGCGCCGACCATGCCGGCGGAGGACCGGGCAGCGGACACCTGGGAGCCGTTGATCATCATCGCCGACCTGGCCGGCGGCCACTGGCCCGCCAGCGCCCGTGCGGCCTGTGTCGCGATGACCCGGTTCGAGGCCGTCCAGGACGAGCAGACCAACCTGAAGACACGGCTGCTGCGCGACATCCACCGCATCTTCCAGGTACACGGCAACCCCGAAGCTCTGTCCTCTCTGGATCTGGTCACCGCCCTGCTCCAGGACCCCGACGCACCCTGGGCAGAGCACGGCACCAACGGGCTCAACGCCTACCACCTGGGCAGAATGCTCCGGGACTTCGACATCCGCCCGGCCAACTACCGGTTCGGCAAGGGCAGGCAGGCCAAGGGGTACGCCCGCAACCGGTTCCTCGACAGCTGGGCCCGCCACTGCCCCGACCTCACCGAGACGGCGCCCGCCCCCACGCACGGCGCCACACCCGCGCACCCGCCAGCCCAGAGCAAGCCGCCCGCCGCCTCGGCGGGCCAGCTGCCCATCGGCCCGCCCGGCGGCCCCGCCAGCACCAAACGCGCCCGCTAACCCGCCTCCCGCTGGGTCCGTATCACTGCGTCGCATCCGTCCCCGCGCACGTCAGCGCGGGGACGGATGTCCTCGCCGGGACGGACTTCTCCGTACCTGCCCGCGTGTCCGTACCTGTCCTGACCAGGCATGGGACGGATGCGACACACGTGACACATCTCCCGCCCCCTCACCACCGGAGCACACCCCCATGCACGAACAGCACCACGAACTGCCCACAGCTCAACAGCCGACGCCTACGACCTCAGCCCCAGACAGCGCAGCAAGTTGTCGGGTAAGGAGTCCTTACCCGGCCTCCGCCCCTGGGGTGGCGGAGGCACCCCGCGCCGAAAGGTCACCGAGGTCGGCCGGCCCGCGGGTGCCGACCGAGACGGGAGACACCAGACCGTCGCCCCACGCCGCGCAGACGCCGAAACCGCAGCGCCGCCTGCGTCAGCCGCGCCTGCGCGAGCGCCGCGTCCACCCCCGCTACAGCGACAGCGAGTTCACCGACCTCGCCCACGCCGCCGCGCTCAGCCGTATGCAGATCGGCAGCTACGTCGCCGAGGCGTCGCTCGCCGCCGCCCGCGCCGAGGACCCCACAGCAGCAATCGCCGACTACCGCGCCCTGGTGAAGGCGCTGATGGCCGCCAACCGCCAACTCGGCATGATCGGCAACAACCTCAACCAGCTCACCTGGCACCTCAACAAGGACGGCGCCTGGCCCGAGCCCGACGTCGTCCACCGGCTCCTGGCCCGCATCGAAGCATCGATCGCCGACGTGGACACCGCCGTCGCCCAGGTCACCGAGGGAAGGCAGGACCGGTGATACCGAAGATCATCACCGGCAAGGGCAGCACCCGCCGTCTGATCGCCTACCTCTTCGGCAAGGGCGACGCCAACGAACACGTCGACCCCCACCTGGTCGCCTCCTGGAACGACTTCGCCCCCGACCCCGGCCGCAGCCCCCACCGCGACCCCAAGGAGGTGGAGAAGCAGCTCTACACCCAGCTCGACCAGCCAGTGGCCATGCTCGGCCGCCAGGCTCCCCAGACCACGGTCTGGCACTGCCCAGTCCGCGCCGCCCCCGAAGACCCCATCCTGTCCGACGCCCAGTGGGCGGAAATCGCCCGCCGGATCGTGGCCGCCGCCGGCATCGCCCCCGCGGGAGACACCGAAGCCTGCCGCTGGGTAGCAGTACGGCACGCCGACGACCACATCCACATCGCCGCCACCCTCGTCCGCCAAGACGGCCGCCGCCCCAAGCGCGACTACGACATCCGAGCCGTCCAGCGCGAAGCCCGACAGATCGAAGTCGACTACGGGCTGCGGCGCTTGAAGCCCGGCGACGGCACCGTCGCCAAACGCCCCACCAGCAAGGAACACTTCAAGGCCAAACGCCTAGGCCAAGACGCCACCTCTCGCGAGATCCTGCGCATGCAGGTGCGCCGCGCGGTCGCCGCCGCGGCCGACGAGGCCGAGTTCTTCTCGCTGCTGGAGGCGACCGGCGTGGACGTACGCCTCAAGCTCGCTCCCTCCGGCGACGCGCTCGGCTGCAACTTCGCCCTGCCCGGCAACGTGAACGAGGAAGGCGGCCCGGTGTGGTTCGCGGGCTCCACCCTCGCCCCTGACCTCTCCCTGCCCAAGATCCGCGAACGCCTCGCCACCACCAGCCCCGAGCCGGCCACCATCCAGCCTGGCAACCCGTGGCACCAGGCCACCGCCGCCACCGAACGCATCCCCCACCACCTCACGAAAGGCGACGAGCAGACGGCCCAGGGCCAACTCGTCGCGCTCGGCGCGACGCTGGACCTGCTGCCCGTCATGGCACCGACCGCGGCGCGGGCCGAACTCGAACAAGCCGCCGCTGTCTTCGAGCGCGCCACCCGCACCCGCATCGCCGCCGACCTCGACAGCACCCGCGCCCTGCACCGCAGCATCCAGACCATCTGGCGCGAGAGGCCACGGGACAGTGACGGCACCGGGCTCATCATGCTCCTGGACGCCGCACTCACCGCGGTCGCCTTCGCGCTGCACTGGCACCGCACCCGCCAGCACGCCCAGCAGGAGGCGGCAGCCGAACAGGCGCTCCTCCACCTGCAGACCGCGTACGCGCAGACCGCCGAGCCCGTCCTGGTCGGCCTCGCCAGCCGGGCACCCGGCCCGCAGACCAAGCGCCGCTTCGCCCACCACCTTCAGGATGTGGTTCCAGAGCACGCCGAGCGCATCCTCAACGACCCCGCTTGGGACGCACTCGCCACCGTGCTCGCCGAGGCAGAGGCAGCGGGACACAACGCAGCCACCGTCCTCGGCCAAGCGCTGCACCAACGTGCCCTGGACGACGCCCGCAGTCCCGCCCGCGCGCTGACCTGGCGTATCCGCCGCCTAGGCGAGCGCCACGTTCCCGGTCCTTGGGCCCAGGCAGCCAGAGCCCACAGTGCCATGCAACGGCCCAGCCTGCCGGTCCACCCCGCGGCAGCCATTGGCCAGCCACCGCAGGGGTCACCGACACGGCGGCGCTGATCAGGCCGGGGCGGACAGCTTGGGCGCGAGGAGCTCCAGGGCTTCCTCCCAGCGGTAGCGGTCGGCCCCGCCGCCGGCCTTCGGCCGGTGCGGTTCGTACGAGCCGATCAGGACGCCCATCTCGCGTAGCCGTTCCAGACTCTGGCGGTACGCGGGGTGGGCGGCCTGGGCTGAGTTCAGGTACGGCAGCACGGCGACCGGGATGTCCATGGCGGGTGCTTCGCACAGGATGCCCAGGGCGAGATTGTCGGAGATCCCGGCGGCCCACTTGTTGACGGTGTTGAAGCTGGCTGGGGCGACCGCGATCGCATCCGCGGGTCGAGTCGGGCGCGGTTCACCTGGTGACCGCCATGCCGAGCGGATGGGGCGGCCGGTCTGCGCCTCGACCGCCTCCGCGTCGAGGAAGCCGAGTCCTTGTGGGGTGGCGATGACGCCGACGTCCCAGTGCAGTTTCTGTGCTGCGGTGATCAGCTTGCCGACGTCGGCGGCGATCCCAGCCGCGCAGACCACGATCTGCAGGAACGGCTTGTCGGGCTGATCACTCACGCGGGCACTCCCAGTTGGCGGCTGAAGTGGTGCAGCTCGGGCAGTGCCCGGCGGCGGTCGCGGGCTGCCATGTCGGCGACCAGTTCGCGTACGGCCGGGCGGCGGATGTCCTGTGCCGCGCAGCTCTCGGCGATACGCAGGGCCTGGTAGCCCTCGGCGAGCCTGCCCTGCTGACTGTAGGCGTGGGCGGTTTCCACCCACAGCGCGGCCCGGCGCTCGGGGACAGGAATGTGCCGCCGCATGAGCGGCCGTGCGGTTTCCAGGGCGATGCCGGCGTCACCGAAGGAGACGGCTGCGCTGATCTCGTGGAGTGCGACGTTGGTGGGGCTGAAGTTCGCCCATGCGTCCGGCCGGTCGAAGGAGACGTAGCGAGCGACTTCCTTGGCTTCGGTGAGGAAGTCCTGGGTGGTGTCGCGGTCGCCGTTTCTGCTGGCGGCGGTCGCCCCGCGGAGCAACAGCAGACCAACCGCTGCCAGGTACCGGGGCGAGCGCTGGTCGTAGGAGCCGGTGAGCTGGTCGGCAGTGTGGCGGACCATGTTCACGGCCTGGGCCGTGTGCTTCTCCCGCACGAGGACGTGAGCGTGGACGCGGACACTGGCGGCGAGAACGACAGGGTCTCCGGACCGTTCCGCCTCGGCCATGGCCCGACCGGCCGCGAGCCAGGCGTTGCCCTGATCGGCCCTCTTCAGCAACAGGCTCACCGACGTCTGGTAGGCGGTCGCGAGCAGCCCGGACACCTCCGCCGAGCCGGATGAGCCTCCGGCGGCCTGACGCAGGTCGGCGATCAGACCCGGCAAGGTCTGCTCCAGTTCCGCGTAGTCGCACGTGCAGAACATCCGGCGTACGGCCCGTGCCCGGTCCCGCAGCTCGTCGAGGCCCAGGGCTTGACCGGTCGCCGCGGGGCTCGTGCCTGGCAACAGGACTTGGATCAGGTCGTGATGTGCCGCGCTCGACGACGGCGGAGCCGCGAGCGCGGCGACGCTCGCGGCAAGGAAGGTACGGCGGTGCATGTCCTCTGTTCCGGGCTCGGCGGGGCTGGCATCAGAAGCGGCGGCGAGGCCGAGACGTTGCGGCGGAATCTCCAGCACCTGCGCGATCTCGCGCAGCGCTCGCACGTCCTCGGTACCCCTGCCGCTCTCCAGGCGGCTCACCTTCGACTGGTGATACCCAAGCGCGGCGGCAACGTCCCTCTGCGAGCGCCGCTGTAACACGCGTGCCTGACGGATCACTTCGCCGATCCGTCTCGCTTCACTCTGTGCCTCGGCCATCTGTGCCACGGCCCCTTCTGCCGTCGCCGATCCTGCCTGCTCAACCGAGAGTAACCGAGCGGCATTTTGCAGTGATGCAGCTCCTGCATAAGTGATGCAGCCCCGGCACACCGACTGGTTCCGCTTACCTCCGGAGCGGTTGCGTGGAGTGGCCGAACCGACCAGGAGGCCGCTCATGGAAGCGCATCACATCCGGATTCCCGTCTCCGGCACGCCAGCTGCCGCAGCGTCCGCGCGCAAGCAGCTCGCGGACGGGATACGGACTTTCGGCGCCTTCCTCGGCCCCGAACTCCTGGACGCGGCAGAGCTGGTGGCCGCAGAGCTCATCGCGAACGCGGTCCGGCACGCAAACGGCGGCCCGATCACGGCCGGCGCCTGCCTGAGCGACAAGGTACTGCGGATCGAGGTGAACGACGCCAACCCCGCCGTCCCACAGATCGGCCTGTCGGATGTGGACGAGGAAGGCGGACGGGGGCTGTTCCTCGTCGCCGCGCTCGCCGATCGCCACGGCTTCGACCCGCTGCCGCCCGGCAAACGCTGCTGGGCCGAGTTCAAGGTCAGCAGCCCACTACCCACCGCATCACACCTGCCCCTGCAGAGGAGTTGACCGTTGACAGCCGTACGCATTCCCCCCGTCGCCGCAGAAGTGGTCGCCGTGCGACCCGGCAGCCCACTCGCCGGATCCATCACCGTCGACGGCTCCAAGAACGCGGCCCTGCCCCTGCTGGCCGCCGCTGCGGCCCTGCACCGCCCGGTGCATCTGAGCAACGTCCCGTCGAACACGGACGTCGAGGCCATGCTCACCTTGCTCCAACAGGCCGGCTGGCACACGGCCCGTCCGGTCAGCGATCCGCACACCACCGTGATCCTGCCGAGCGACAAGCCCCAGCCAGGCCCCGATCCCGAGGTCGCCGCCCGCATCCGGGCCTCGTACTACCTCGTACCGGCCCTGCTCGGCGCGTCCGGGCGAGCCCGGCTGCCCTGGCCGGGAGGCTGCCGGATCGGGGAACGCGGGATGGAGCAGCACTTCAACGTCTACGAGCGCTTCGGTGACCGCACAACGGTCGATGGACGCGGCTACCTCGTGGAAGCAGCCACTGGTGGGACCGGAACCGTGTCCGTGGTGCTGCCGTTCCGCTCTCGTGGGGCGAGCGTCGCTGCCCTCCTGCGCGCGGTCGTAGCCGGCCGGCCCCTGCGCCTTGGCCACCCCAATCTCTCGCCTGAAGTGATCAGCGTCGTAGAGGCGTTGCAGGTGGCGGGATGGGAGTGCCGGGTCAGTGAGTCGGTCCTGACGCTGTCACCACCCACTTCCGTCCCGACGGAGACCACCGTCTGGTTGGTGCCCGGCGACAAGGTCGAAGCCGGGACCCTGGCCTGTGCGGTCGCGGCGACCGGCGGGGACGCAGGCATCTGTGGCGTGCGCGGCGACGACGTTGCTCCCCTGGTCTCCGCCTTGAACTGGCTCGGAGTCCCCTCCGCCACCGAGGGCGATGCTCTCACCGTCCGGGCCCACGACGCCGAGCCGACCGGGCGATCGCTGCGCGCCATCGCCTCCCTCTCCCCCGACGGCTTGGACGCCGACTTCGAACCACCGCTGATGGCCCTCGCCCTCGGTCTGCCCGGCACTCACCTGTTCGCCGACACCATCAACCCCGGCCGTCACGGCAACCTGCTCCCCCAGCTCGCCCGCCTCGGCGCCGAGATCCACGAGCTCTCGCCCACCGAATGCCGCCTCACCGGACCGCAGCAGCTGACCGGCGCCGGCGTGGAGGCCACCGACATCCGCACGGGCTCGGCCCTGCTCATCGCCGGCCTCACAGCGAGCGGCGTCACCACCCTCGGCGGCCTCGAACAGCTCCGGCGCGGCCACGCCGACCTGCCCACCAAACTGCACGCCCTGGGCGCCGACATCTGCGAGGTCACTCCATGACCCGGCAGCTCCAGCGAATCACCGCCACGACCGACGTCCACTCCTCCTTCGCCCAGGCCACTCCGATGCTCGCCTACCTCCACGCGACCAGGGCCGAGAGCCTGGTCGTGGATTGCGGCGACTTCTTCGAAGGCACCGGCTTCTACCGCTTCGGCCGGGGGCAGATCGAGCGCGAGGTCCTCACCAGCCTGTACGACCTGCTCGCCCCCGGAAACCACGGCTGGCCGCACTACTTCGAACCGCAGCTGCACGAAATGACCGTGTGCGCGAACGCGGCTGACGAAAGCGGCAGGCCGCTCTTCGACCGCGTACGCATCGAGCAGATCGGCGGCCGGCGAGTCGCCGTCACCGCAGTGATCAGCCCGCAAGCCTTCAGCGCGATCCCTGCCGACCAGCGCACCGGCCACCACGTCACCGACCCCGCCCAGGCCCTGCGCGAGGTGATGCTGGAGCACCATCACCGTGCCGACGCCTGGATGGTGCTGTCCCACTCGGGCTTCGACGAGGACCTGAAGCTGGCCGCCGCCTGCCCGTGCGCGGACGTCATCTTCGCCGGGCACTGCCACAGCGACACCTACGGCCCCGTGCCCGTCGGCGACACCCTCGTCGTCAAGGGCCACGAACTCGGCGTCGGGTACGCCACCGCCGAACCGGTCGGGACCGGCTGGGCCGCCCGCGTAGGCGCCTTCCCCGACACCTCCGTAATCCCCGAGGACCTCGCCGTACTGCAGGAGAAGATCGCGCTCATCAGCAGCACCCTGGGAAGCGGGCTCGGCATCGTGAACAAGCCGTATCTCAATACCCTGTTGGACCGACGCCTCCTCTTGGACGAGATCGCCACCCGCCTGCACACCGGCCTCGGAGCGGACGCGGTCATCCTCAACGAGACCGCTCTACGCCCCGTACCGCTAGGCGATGTCCTCACTCTCGGCGACCTGCTCGCCATCGAGCCCTTCGGTAACCAGCTCGTTCACGCCTTCTTCCCCGACGATCAGTCCGAGGACTACGCCAAGCTGCTCGCTCATCTCGTCGAACACGTCGGCCCCTTGGCAGTCGCGCCCACGCCCCTTCCACCCACAGCACGCATAGTGCTGACCACCGACTACATCGCCGACACCTATCTCGGCGGCTGCACTCATCAAGCCGGACTGCGTCTGAGTCAGGCGGTGCGCAGCGTCCTGGCGGCCCCGTTCGCTGACTCTGCCGACGCTCTTCAAGGGGGCGCTCAATGATCCTCACCGGGCCCGAGATCAACACGGCCGTCGCCGACGGACGCCTTCGCATCACCCCATTCGACCCGAAGCAGACCAACCCCAACAGCTACAACGTCCGCCTCGGACCAACCTTGCTGACGTACGCCACCAAGGTCATCGACGCCCACCACGCCAACCCCACGCACATGATCCGAATCGACACGGACGGATACGTCCTCCAGCCCGGCGAGCTGTACCTCGGCCACACCGTCGAGGAGGTCGGCTCGGACCTCTTCGTCCCACTGCTCTTCGGCCGCTCCTCCGTCGGGCGCCTAGGGCTATTCGTCGAGATCACCGCCCCCATCGGCGACATCGGCTTCCATGGCCAGTGGACGCTGATGCTCTCCCCCATCCGCCCGCTGCGGGTGTACGCGGGCATGAAGATCGGGCAGATCATGTTCTTCGTCGCCACCGGGGACGTCGACCCGTACCGAGGCAAGTACCAGGGCGCCGCCGGCCCCCAGCCCTCCCGCTACTGGCAGGACGCAGCACCCGCGCAGGCGGTCGCCTCGTGATCCTCACCGGCCCCGCAATCGCCGCCGCCGTCAGCGCGGGCGAAATCACCATCGCGCCCTACGACCCGGCACGGCTGTCCCCCAACGCCTACGACTGGCGGCTGGGCGACACGATCCGCATCTGCGACGGCGACCTGGACGCCGCCGCCCCCACCACGTTCACCGAACTGGACATCCCCGCCTCCGGATTGGTCCTGCAGCCCGGGATGCTCTACCTCGGCGTCACGTTGGAGAGGACCGGCTCGGAAACGTACGCACAACTCCTCAACGGCAACCGCACCATCGGCGCCGTCGGCATCTGGGTCCACGTCTCCGCCCCACTCGGCCACCAGGGCCACGCGATCCGCTGGACCTTGGAAATCCGCGCCGCCAAGCCCACCCGCGTCTATCCGGGAATGACCTTCGGCAAGCTCGTCTTCCTCACCGCCCTCGGCACCCCGGCCAGCTACCAGCAACAGCGCGCCAAGTACGCCGCCACGCACGGCATCGACATCTCCCGCCTGTACGAAGAGATCCCCCAAGGAGCGCTGTGAGCCCCCTCGTCCGCCCGGCCGCGGGGCCGCTGGCCGCCACCTTCCTCGACCTCCCAGCCGGAAGCCCCGGCGGCAGCGTCGAACTCTTCCTCGACCTGTACACCGGCGACAAGCCCCTCATCCCCGCACGGGCCTTCATGCTGGCCCCCACCCGCCCCAAAGCCCACCTTCCTGCCGGGCTCGATCTGCTGACGGTCGCCGGCAAGTGCCTGGAGGGCGCCGCCTTCAGCCGCTACGTCGCAGCCCTGCGCCGGGGGCTGGTGACCGTGATCGATCCAGCCCAGATCGGGGTACTGCACCTGCAGCACCTCACCTTCGGCGCCACGCCCGCCCTGCTCCGGGCTCTGCCGACCCACCCCAGGATCGCCTTGGTCCACGGCACCGACCTGATCTTTGCCGAGACCCACCGCCACCAGCTCCAAGTCCTGCGCGAGACGGCGAGGGCCGCCGACGTGATCGTGGTCCCCACCGGCGCGATGGCCGACCACCTTCTCAAGCTCGCCCCGCAGATCGACCGCCGCAAGATCGTCCGCGTTCCGTGGGGCATCCCCGACCATCTGCTCACCGATCCGCCGGCGCGGCCCGCCCGCACCTCCACCAGCCACCTACGACTGCTCTACGCAGGCAGGCTGACCGCCGAGAAGGGCGCAGAGCACCTGATCACGGGCCTGGCGCCCATTCCAGGAGTCGAGCTGAGCATCGCCGCCCCCAGAGCCCAATTCCACGCCTTGGCCCCGCTCCTCCAACGGACCGGAGTGCGGGCCCGGTACCTCGGCTGGCTCCGCCGTCCACAACTGTGGAAAGCCTTCGCCGAGCACGACGTCCTGGTCATGCCGTCCACCACTTTGGAAGCCATGGGCCTGGTCGCGCTGGAGGCCCAAGCATGCGGTCTGCCTGTCCTGTACCAACCCGTGCCCGGCCTCAACGAAGTCATCGCCGCGTCCGGAGTGGCCACCGACTTCACCCATTCCGCCGCACTCGCCCGCGACCTCGACCGCCTACGGACCGCCCCTGGCCTGCTGCCCGCCCTGCGACAAGCGGGCTACGCGAACGCCGCCCGGTTCCCCCTCACCGCTACCACCCGGGCCCTGGCCGACCTCGGCCGCCAGCTCACCTGAGACACATACCGACCAGCCCCCGCAGCCGACGTCCGACACGCCATTGCCCCACTGGTGCCGCCCGCGTCACTACGCTGATCCGGCGGGTTGGCCACGGCGAACAGGGAGACCATGACGTACAGCACCGACCGCATCGAAGCCCTACTGAACGAAGGCGTCCGCGACAAGGTCTACCCCGGCGCCGTATGGGCAGTCGGTGACGCCACCGGCACCCGCGCCCACGGCGCCACCGGGGTCCTAGACCCCAACGAGCCGAACGTGCCGATGCAGCCCGACACCGTCTTCGACGCCGCCAGCCTCACCAAGATCCTCGCCGTGTGGGCCTCCATCGGCGCCCTCTGGGAGAGAGGCAAGCTCGACCTGGACTGCCCACTCGGTGCCTTCTGGCCTGAGGTCGACGGCCACCCGCTCCATGCAGTGACCGCCCGTCAACTGCTCACTCACACCGCTGGCGTACCGCTCAGTGCCCAACTCAAGAACCTCTACGGCACCGACCCGCAGTACATCCGCGACGGTGTCCTTCACGAGGCCCTGCACCGCCCGCCCGGCGAGGCCGTCGAGTACACCGACCGAGCCGCCCTCATCCTCGGATACCTCGCGGAACACCTTTCGGGTCAGCGCCTCGACCAGCTTGCCACGGAGCGGAGCTGGCAGCCGCTGGGCATGGACTCCACCCGATTCGGTCCGCTGCCCGCCGAGATCGCCGCACAGTGCGCACCGACCGAACTCGACCAGGAGACCGACACCCACCTCAAGGGCGTCGCCCACGACTTCTCCGCCCGGCTCCTGGGCGGAGTGTGCGGGATCGCCGGCGCCTTCACCGTCCTCGACGACCTCGCCCTCTTCCTGCGCTACATGCTGGAAACCTCAACCAGCCACAGGCAAGCCGGATTCAGCCCCGACTGGACCAGGCAGTCACTGACCGTCCAGACCGGCACCCTGGAACCAGTGCGCGGCCTGTTCTGGCACCCCGCCCCTGGCACGCACCCTGCTGAGGACATCTGGGTCCACTACGGCTTCACAGGCACCGGGATGTGGCTCTCACCCCACCAGGGGCGCTGGGCCGTACTCCTGACCAACAAGCTCTACTACACCCGCGACCGCCAGCCCCTGACCGACGTCCGCAACACCTTCCGGGCGCTTGCGTTTGCCTGAAGCAACCTGCGGCGAATCCGTTGAGAGGGGGTACGGCCGACCACGCATTGTGCGGTGCACGGTCCGAGCTACACGGCGGGCAGCCCAGCGCCGCGGAGGCCCTCAGTCGGCCCTGCCGGTCGGGACGGCTGAGTATGTAGGGGAGTTCCAGCAACGGTTGTCGTTCAGCGCGGACAACACCGGGAGTTCGCGGGGATCCCTCGCCCTCTGCACACTTGGCGCTCGGCGACTACTCCACCGCCGAGTACCACGCCCACCGCTGCTTGTCCGCCCTGCGGCCCCACATGATCCGGTCCCGCGCTATCGCCACCACCCGGCTCGCCCAAGCGCAGCTCGCCCAGGGCGCCCCCGACGCCGCCACGGCCACCGCCTTGAAAGTGCCCACAGAGGCCACCACCCAGCATGCCCGGGTCACGCGCGTGCTGCAGGAGTTCGGGGCCGTGCTGCGCGACCATCGCACCGGGCAGCTCCACCGTGCAGACCTGGACCGAGCACACCGCCGCCTGGAGGATGGCTGCATGGCAACGACGCCCGCCATCGAACTGCGCACGTTCACGACTCTCGACACCGCCCGCGGCGACCTCCTCAACGTGTACGCCGCAGTCGCGCCCCGCTCCTCCACCTGCCGAACTACGCGGTCACCGCGTTCAGCGAGCGCCTTGACCGGCACAGCACCGAGCCGGGATTCACGGCCGTCCTCGCGTACCCAGACGGACATTCAGTCGGCTACGCCTACGGCAACACCATTGAGCACGGCAACCGGTACTGGCAGCGCACGAGCCCGACGCCGGCGAACAAGTACACCAAGCACCCGACAGTGGCCCTGAAGGAGATCGGCGTCCGGCCGACCTGGCGGAAGACCGGCACCGCCCGCCGCATCCACGATGCCCTCCTCTCCACCCGCGACGAGCCGTACGTCACGCTCATGGTCAACCCGGCCGTCGACGACGGAAAGGTCCAGGCCCTCTACAAGTCGTGGGGGTACGAGGACATCGGCCAAAGCCAGCCGTCACCGGCCTCGCCGGTCCTCACCGTGATGATCCGCGCCATCCGCTGACCGGCACCCAAGGTGACCCGCCTCCTTCGAACGGCGCAGCCGCTCGAAGTGGACAGCCCACGACGACAGCCGGTGACGATCTCCCTCTACAAGCGAATGAGCCGCTGTACGTTCGTGGTATTCCAGGCGTGGGAGGAGAGACGTGAAGTACTGGCTGTTAGCCGCCGAGAACAAGACGTCCGCGTACGAGATGACTCGCGGATCTTCCCAGTCGGCCGGGGGCTGGGATTCGTCGCTTTCAACAGTCACCCGTCTCGGGGTTGAGGAAGGCGACGCAGTCCTACTGTGGCGGAGGGGCCGAGGCGGCGGCGTAGTGGCGCTGGGAAACATAGCCAGCACGACCCCGGTGGAGTCCGACACGCTTGATTGGTCGCTCGCGCGGCTCGTAGAGAGGGGCGACGAGGGATCGACTCCCCCTCATGTGAGAGTGCGTCTGTCCTTCGGCAAGCTCTCGTTCGCGGCCCCTGTCTCGGCCCAGGTACTCCGGGCTTCGGCCTTGATCACGTCGTGAGCGGGCACGGTCGGCGACTAAAGGGCGCCAGCTGGTAGCGCTCAATCTGGCCGCCAAGCGATGGAGAGACTTGATTCAACTCGTGGAGGAGGTACCGGCACTGGATGACATGCCCACAGCGTGGAGCATTCCGCCCGGGGCAGTCGTCAAACGGAGCGAACTGCACGATGTCTACGGAGGCAGCCCACGACTCACAGTCGGTGCCAGTGGAAGAACTCCCAACGCATTCCTCTTCCTCGATCGCTCCGCCACGGGCGAACTTGCTCCTCGGTGGGATGGCCCTGTGCTGCTTGCTTCCGGACAGTCACAGTGGACAGACACCATCTCGGACGACAACCTGGCCGCGCTCGCGCACTGGAGGCGCGGGGTACCACTGCGGGTCTTCGTCGCGCACCGCAGCGAGAGCCTCTACCTCGGGGAGTTCGCGATTGAACCCGAATCACCGGTGGAGTGCTGGGTGGATACCGGCAAACGGGATATCCGGTCCTCTTACAATCGTCGGCCACACATAGTGGACACTCGAGCTCCGCTCTTCCGGCTTCGCCAGCTGAACGGCGTCTCGATGCCAACGGGCGAAGTAGACCCGTTCCGGAACGCCTCTCGCATCAGCCTTCGGCTGCAACCTGCCGGTGACCAGCCAGCCGCGACCGCCATCCGAAAGCTGCTTACCGTTCTGGAAAGCGAGCCAGCAACCGCCACGTCCCTCGTTGAACTCGACGAGGCTCAGCTGCTCGCGACTCTGGTCCAACGCGCTAGACGGCAGGCTGATCTGGATGAGCTGCGCGCCGCAGTCGAGAACCCCGAAAGCAGCGAAGGCGACCTGCAGAGACTCATCGAGCGGATGACCTGGATCTTCGGAGGCGAGTTCCTGCCAGGCACGGTCCGCCGCAACATCACCCTGCGAGACCAGCTGGACCTGGCTCTACTCCGGCCAGACGGCACTCTGCACGGCGTCGAACTCAAGAAGGCCAACATCAAGCGGCTGGTCACCGGCCAGCGGAACCACCGCGTCACTACATACGGCCGCCTAATCGAGAACGCGCAGCGGACAATCAATCTGACGGCCTCAGACTGACAAGGGGCTGCGGGTGTGTCGCAAGAGCCTGGACTCTTGAGCGCGAGCCGCCGATCCGTCTCGCCGAGGGATCAGGGGGCTCGTCGAGTCCCGGCGACCGGAATAAGGCCACGGCGGCTAGACAGTAGAGCAACGTCCTTCGGGTTGCTCATCCGGTCGAGACGCTTGAGAACGGCCTGCTGCGTCTCTGGCGTCCAAAAGATCCGCAGGCGCTCACGCGCCCGAGTGACGGCCGTGTAGAAGATGCTGTGTGTGATGTCATCTTCGTTAGCATCGGTGATGACGATCTTAACGGAGTCGTACTCGAGGCCCTGCGCCTTGTGGATCGAAACTGCATAGGCCACCTGGAACGGCACGGAAGTGTTCAGCGAGTCATTGTCCTCGTCACTGATGTCGTACTCGTAGACAGAGAATCGCACAGTCGCGTCTCCCATCCATTCGAGTTCGTCGCCATTGATGTCGAACTCGCTGAACGTTCGATCGAGTTCGACATCGAACTGAATCCGGCCAGGGAAGCGCTCGATACCGACAATTCGACCCTTCAGATTATTATAGATCACCGGCCGGAACCGCTCAGTCTCGTTAAAGAGGACGGGATCGCCGACTTTGTACGTTGAAACGCGCCAAGTGGTTGCTGCACCGGGGTTGCTGCTCTGGAGAAATCGGTTGATGTTGTTGATACCATAGAGACCGTCGTAGTTCAGGCATAGGATGATCTCGTCGTCGCTTTGGGCTTCGAACAGTGTCTTGTCGAGCACAGTCGAGTATCCGTTGCGAGCAATTACCTCGGCAATGTCATAATCGATGTTCCGGACCTTGCCCCAGAATCCTAGGAGCGATTCACTCTTAGTCCTGAAGGGCGTCGTCAGCTCGAACACCGAGGTGTTCGGGATGAAGGAGCGGATGATGCCGAACCAGTTTCCGAACTGGATCGACTCGATCTGATAGACGTCGCCAACGAGCACGAGCAACTTGAAGGATGTCTCCTCCAGCACTTTAATTAGGTCAGTGTTGCTAACCGTGCTGCACTCATCGATAACTAGAAGGTCGTACTCCTGATCTGCGGCGCTTCTGCGGATCTGGCTACTGATCGTCCGGAAGGTTGAGTTCTGCGCAGTTACTTTGCGCTTGAGGTTGTCGATCGCCGGGTTGGTGTGCGCGAGAAAGAGTTTCGCCTTGTCGTTAAAGTAATTCGCAATGTGATCCACCATTGTCGACTTGCCAGTGCCGGCTGCGCCGTAGATCAACGCGACACGCGACTGGCCAAACAACAGCTTGAGCGCATCCTCTTTGGCCTCATCGTCGATGCCACGAGGTTTCTCATCGAGCCAGCGCTCAACGGCTTGGCTGTAGCCGTCGATTCCGGACGACGCGCGCTCCTGGAGCTTCTCGACGATGGCGACCGTATCGTCCTCGTACCCAGAAATAAAGACATGCCCCTTGTCCCGTACGAGCCGTCGCCGCTCTTTATGCTTGTAGTAGAGCTTTCTGTTGTAGGCGGAAATCAGCTCGTTAACATCTCCGAGCTCCGCGAGATCGACCTCGCGCGTGTAGAGAATTCCGTGATGCTCTACATTGTTCTTCACACGTCGAGCGAGCAGTTCATGGCCTCGTCCGGTCACATCGAGGCTTTCAACAAGATCCCAGTACCGCGGATTATGCCCCGGCAGCGAGGTGCAGAGCGGCATAGTATCGAACGGGATGCAGCCATACTGCATTTTCATCCCGGAGAGTAGGCCACAGCCTTCCCAGTAATACTGCGACTTCAGAACCTGATTGTACATCCGTAGCATGAGATAACGGATGACGTTGTGCCCTTGACTAGCTGACCATACGATGCGGCGTGCTTCATCCAGCACTGGGAATATCTGCGGTTTGGTGGAGCCAGCCGTACCTGCCGCCTTCACCGACGCATACTTTTCGTCCGGCATATCAATCAAGTCGAGCAGGTTGCCCGAAGTCGCTGTCAGACCCTGCATCAGGTAGCGGTACTCCGAAGAGTTGGTCCGAACGGTGGTGACGACACCAAGAAGACGAGCGAAGTTGTTGAACTCGCATGGCCGGATGGAAACTTCCCACTCGCGGATGATCGTAATCGGCATCTTCTGGCCAAGCACTTCGATCGAGTCACTCTGGAGCGTAAGCATGGCTGCATACTCGTCCGTCATGTCGATCTCGGTGAAGGCGATGATGCGGTCAAACTTGCTCACCTTATTGACCGCTCGATAGAAGGTGACCTCGTAGTAGATGCGACCCCCTACGAAGAACGGGCGCGTTCTGTGGATGTAGTACCGGTCTCGCGCCCCAGCGTCCGACAGTGTCGGTGTCGGACGGACCGCCTCGATCCTCGCGGCGATCTTTTCGTGGTACTCCCGCAGCGATGGATCAAGGTCGACCGGGAATGCCTCGAGATTGGCCAGCAATGCGATCCCACAACTGTCCTTGAGCAGGCTGCGGATACGATGAAGATACTCGTAGTACTTCAGCATCAACCGCTCAGAGGTGTCCCCGTCCAGCGTGTAATGGGAGGCACTCATCTGGATGAGCTTGTGGAACTTGCCGAGGAAGTTGAGCTTTGCGTTGCCCTTAACAAAGATGAGTCCGGGTTCCACAGCTGCATAGTTGAACTCGGTGTCAGACCGGCCAGTATGAAGACGTACCGAGACGCCCTCAACTAGATTGCGGAGCTGGGCGAGGACGTTCTGTGAGAGCAGTGCCCGCTGGTCCGTTAGCGACGCGATATTCCGGCAGATTACTTCATCCGCGCTCTTAATTTGCTCGTAAACGGTTGCCATAAGCGTTTACCCTCCCACTCATAAGCTGCTCGGTTCTCCCGCCTGGTCACTTGCTGTTGGCGGGGTGGCCGTCAGGCCGTCCAACTCTGCGGTCATGGAGAGGAGTTTCCTTTCCGGCCTCGGCGGTCCTCACCGTGATGATCCGCGCATTCCGTTGACGTATGTGGCGGGGTCACCCCGCCAGCACAATGGCGTGTGGCGACGGTGCGAGCCGTGCCCGGTAGCGGCGGATCCCCCAGCTGCGGTGCTCCAGCTCTGCCGCCACCAGCACCTCGGCCGTGTTCAGTCGGTCGGGCACGAGTTCCACCAGCGCGGCCACCGGTTGGTCGCCGACCAACGGGAAGCTCTTGACTCGGCGAAACTCCCACTGCGGGTTCGGCTGGGATGCGCCGTGGCCGCGGACGATCCACTCGTCCCTCTCCGGCCCCGCACCCGGGGGCTTCTCCACGCCCACATCCAGCAGACCTGCCTTGACCGTGAAGTTCATGCCCATGCCGGAGCCGACAACCGGACGGGTGCGCTCGCCGGGGTCGATCAGCCGCGCGACGGGCCGTGCCTGGCCGTCCGGTGTGGACAGTGCCACCCCCAGGGAGGCGTGGCGGAACGCACCTTTGCCGGTCGGTGTCTCCGGACGGAACGAGCACACCATCAGCAGCTGCCGGAACTCGCGTTCGGGCGTTGCCTTGACGTAGGACGCCCACTCTGCGGGCACGCCCTCGTGGTCGGCAGGCAGCACGTCCCAGCCGAACGTGAGCCTGCCGCGCAGCGGCTCGTCGTCGGCCGGGCTGCCGAGCGTGCGCTCCGGCACGAGCTCGACATCGTGCAACCGGACCTCGGTCATGCAATGGCTCCCTTGCTCCGACCATGCAGGTAGGTGAACGCTCCCCAGTCACGGTAGTGGGGATGCCGAGCACGGGTGGCGAGTTGGGCCTGGCGGAAGGCGGGCTCCGGGTCCGTGCCGTGCGCGATCCGTTGGTGCATATGGTGGTAGAAGTACGTGGCCGGCTCCGGGCGTACGGGCCACAGACACCCGACGACGGCCTGCGCGCCGGCGGTGATCAGTGCCGACGGGATACCACGGACGTTGTCCGCGCGGTCGAACCGGCCCAGCGCGGACTCGCACGCGGCGAGCGTGACCAGGCGGACACCGCGCAGGTCGGCCTCCAGGAAGTCGTAAGCGAAGACCCGGCCGTCGTCGTCACGGTCCGGGGTGAGGTAGAGGCAGTGCAGCCACGGCGCGTCCTGGTCCAGCGTCCCGTGTACGGCGATGTGGACCACGTCCGCCGTGGAGAGCTCCGCGAGCAGCCTGTCGCGCGTGGCCGCAGGCCCGGTGACGGCTTCCGTTCGGACCGCGCCGGCAACCTTCCGCGCGTGCTCCTCCAGCGCAGGTTCGGCGGGCAGCCCGTAGGGCACGCCGCCGTCGGTGGAGGCCAGCACCGCAGTGCGGCGCGGCCGTACGGGGCCTGCGGCGGGTGTCAGGGCTTCGAGGCCGGCGATGGTGGTGACCGTCCAGTCGTCGGCGATCATCCGGTCCCCGGTGCGGCACAGCGGTAGCGGCAGGTAGTGCAGCGAGCCGTGCGGCCAGGCCAGGATCCGGTCCTTGCCCTGGGCCCGCCAGTTGTCCCACAGTTCGTCGGCGCCGAGTGGTATGTCGCCCGGCTGCCGCAGCAGTCGGCTGCCTTCCGGCGTCACGTCGCCGAACAGCGGGTCGCGTTCGACCTCGATCCGGATCGCCTCGACCCGGTCCGCCACCGGATGCCGGTCGTTGTTCATGTCCGCGCCGTCGCCCAAGTGCACGACGAGCGCCCGGCGCTGCCTGGTGACCGCGAGAAGCACGGCCGCGCCGCTCACAGCGGCGGGCAGGAACCAAGTGAGCAGTACGGTCCGGTCGTCCAGCAACTCGTGCGTCTTCGCCCAGAGGCGCTGGTCATCGATGAGCGGTGCTGATCGGCGGCTCAGCTCGTCGTCGATGAGCGACGAGATGTGCCATCGCAGGTTTCGTGCGATCTGCTGGGTGTCGTGGCCGCCGGGACGGCCGTCGGAGTCCAGTGCGTTCAGCAGGTGCGGCGACGCGCCGGACGCACCGTGGGAGGCGCCAGGTTCCTCCAAGTCGCGCAGCTTGCCGAGAAAGTGCTGGATGTGCGCGGGCAGCGCGAGCGGACCGTCGATCCGCCACCATGCGCCCAGCTCCGGTCCCTTGCCCGCTTGGTGCAGACCGAGCATCAGCCCCACCGGCAGCGCCTCGGCTTCCGCGGTGAGCTGCCAGACCGCCGAGTGCACCAGGTCGCGCAGTATCCCGCCGAGTTCGGGCGCGCGGCTCGTGTCGAAGTTCGGCACGTTCACGGTGATCGCGGACAGCGCTGCCTTGAGTTCTTCGCCGTGGAGGTTGCCCATCCGCTGCACGAACGGCACCAGGCTCGCCCGCGCCAGTTCCTCGAAGCCGAGCGAGGCGTAGCCGAGTGCCGCGTACGCGTAGTAACCCCAAGGGAACGGGACAGGGCCGGAGACCGGCTCGCCCGCCTGGGCCGACTGGTGGTACAGGTCGGCCGTCAAGAGCCTGGCCTCTGCGCTCCGTACGTCGCCCGCCTGCCGCAGGAGGGTGAGCCCCAGCGCCGGCTGCCGCAGGTCGCGGGCGTGTGCGGCCGTATGCAGCAGCGCCGCCGACCGCTGCGTCGGGGTCCAGGACTGCGCGGATTGCGGGAGGGACGCCGCGAGCGGCTGGCCGGGACCCGGGCAGTCGGTGGGGTCGTCGGGCAGCACGTGGAGCCGTGCCTCGGTCAACTGTCTGCGGTGTGCGGGGTCCCAGCGGACGCCGAGCTGCTCTGCCCAGTCCAGCACGGTGCGCAGCAGCGGCCGGTCGGCGCGTTCCCGGGCCAGGTTGACGCCCTGGCTGATCACCTTCGCGGTTACGTTGCTGCCATGGGCGGCGACGAAATCGGCCACGGGCGACCCGAACACCGCCCTGGGCAACCCGTCGGCCAGGGCCGGGGGAATCCCGTCCATCACCCTGAGCAGGAACAGGGCGACATCCAGATCGTCGGCGGTCGACGAGTCGAGCCATGCCGACAGCGCGGCGTCGGCGGTATCCCGGTGAACTCCCTCCTCGTTCGCGAGGATCTGCGCCAACGACGCCAGGAGCCGGGTCTTTCGCGTCCCACCGTCCAGTTCCAGAGCGCGCATCACCAGGTGTCCCGCCTCCGCCACCAGACGGTGGGACTCGACCTGGAAGGGCTCCTCGTCGGTGAACCACGTGCGGTACAGGTCCGCTTCCAGCCGAGCGGACCAGACGGTACGTATCCCGCAGGCGTAGTGGTCGGCGGCGAAGTCCTCCACTCCCCGGGTGGCCATCCGCAACCGGGCGGCGGCCAGCAACGCCGCTTCCAGTTCGGCGGGATCGCTCAGCTCGTCGATCAGCCGTGACACCACCGCGTCGGCTTCCTCGAACACCGCGCGATCACACCGGTCCGCCACCAGGTGGACGGCCGACTCGACAGTACGGAGTGCCGCGTCCCGCCAGGCGGCCTCCGCCCCACAGGCGTCGGCGACCTCGGCGACCAGCCTCCAGTAGACGTACATGAGCTCGACCAGACCGCGGTGGTCGTGGAACTCGTCCCGGAACAGTAGTTCCACCATCGCCTCGGCTGGCAGCGCTTGGTCCGCGTGGTCCGCCAAGGCTTGTCGCGTCTGCTCCAGTTCGCGCGCCTGTTCCTTCGCCTGGGACAGCGAAAGGATCCGATCGCACACGTAATGTGCAAGCTCCATCAGCGTGCCGAGAGGGTCGATGAAGAACCTGACCGTCGGCGCGCCATCCTCCTCATCACGCGATTCGTAGGCCGGTTCCCCGAATCGCACGGGGCCGGCACACACCATCCCCTGCCGCGTTTCGAAGTCGAGCGCGCCGATCGGATCGTCCATAGCAGGCAGCACGTGGGAGACGACCAGCATGACCGAACCCGAGGCGATCGCCCTCTCCCGCCAGCCCGGCGGCTCTTCCAGCCGGAGGTCATGCACAAAGTACGCGCCGTCTGGGCTGAAGACGGACAGCACGCCTCCGTCATCCTGCGTGACACACCACCTGTGATCGACAGGGTGCCCGAAGGGCAGTTCGTTCAGCGAGAGGAGCACCGGGAGGCCCCACCAGCTGTTCGCGCGTGTGAACAGGCTGCCTCCGGCCCCGTCACCGGCGGTGAACGGGCTGATGCCGGCCAGTCCTACCGCCAGTCCAGCATGCCGGACACCGTCCACCTCCACCATGAACGCCCACCCAGTGATGTCCCGCGACAGCCTCACGCCGTTCCCCCCGCGCCAACCGGTCATCAAGCGATTCAACAATGCCACGACCCCGGTCAGACCCGTTCGTTCCCCGGCCCCAGGATGAAATCTTGAGTGCGGCAGCATGCTTGCCAATGCCCGAGCACTCGGCCGCGTACTTAATCGCCGATACCGGCAGACATCTGTCATGGTCCGCCTGGAGGGCCACCTCGTAGGCATCCGAGTAGTACCGGCATTCGCCGTTTCTCACAACGCGAGCACTCCGCGCTTCGAGTATCAAGCCGGACGTCCGGTTTGCACCGTAACCGGTCATCATTCGTCGTGGACTCAACCCTCCGTTCGCATACGCGCAGCACCTCGGATGTAAGCCGGTGCCGGCATCGTCCCCAGCCTCTCCGCAGTGCCTCTCACCTGCTTAGAGGCACCTGACGGAACGCTGTGAAGCGCCCCCATTCAGCCCCTTCGCACGTACGCGAACAACCGATTCAACGACGTACGCGACGCCGAATCCGTGAAACGAATCCGGTCATCCTGCCGGGGGCCCATTGTTGTGCTCTCAACCGACCCTCATCCTGGAACGTTCGTCAGCGGCCGAGAGGAGAACGGTGAACAATCCGCGACGCCTCGCGAGTGACCCCGACGTCATCGGGCAAACAGCAGGGCTGGTCAACTTCCTACGCGACATGGTCCACAGCAGTCACCAGCGGCAGCGTGACGACCGCAACCGTGAACGTCTGTGGCTGGCCAGACTGCCGGAGCCCGTCCGCAGGCCGGCACCCCGCCCTGACGGCCTGCTCCTGACGCTCGACCACGTGCCGCAGAGTGCGCCACCCGACCTGCCCGACTCACTCGACGGCTGGGTCGAGCCGACGAGTTGCCTGGACCCCGACGGAGGCGATCCGCCTCTTGCGGAGGAGGGGCCGGGAGGCGAACTGGTGCGCGTTGCGGACGACAAGGAACCGCCAGCAGAGGAAGGCACCCTGCGCCGTGAAGAGGCCGGTGACGTGCTGCGGGCATATGGAACGTGGCTGGATCGCTGGCGCCGGTGGGCGGCGCGGGAGCGCGCGGAACGACCGCTCCGCGAGCTCTACGACCGGTTGTATGCGTGGCACCAGAAGCTATCCCGGGAGGACGACCAGACGGAACTCGTCCTGGGCATAGGGCTTTTGACCTGGGTCACCCCGGACGGTGACGTAGTGCACCGCCATTTGTTCACCCATCGGGTAGAGACATCGGTGGATCGCCGCACGGCGCGGCTTACGGTGCAACTGTCGCCGGAGAGCGCCCTGCGTCTCGAAGACCAGGATTTCCTGGACAGTGATGATGGTTGGGTACGCGAGCGCGGGGCCGCTCTCTCGGAGGAGATCACGGCTCGCGGGATGGACCCGCTGGGGCCCGAGGCGCTGGAGCAGCTCGCGCAGTGGCAGGAGCGGGCGACCACTCGGCCCATGGGCTTCAGCGCAGCGTGGGAGCCACCCCGCGCACCTGAACTGGGGGCGCGTCTCACCTACGCGCCAGCCCTGGTCATGCGCCCACGCAACCTCAACTCGCTGCTGCGGTTCTACGACCAGATCGCCGAGACGGTGGCCTCGGAGGGCCAGGCACCGCTCGGCCTGGCCCAGATGGCCATGAACATCGAGACCGCCGATCGTTCCACCTGGGACGGGATCCAGAGGGCGCCGCTCTTCGGTGACGATCCCCTGTTCCCGGGCAAGACGAACGCTCAGCAGCGCAGCGTGCTGGGACGCCTGGAGCACGACACCGGTGTGGTGGTCCAGGGGCCGCCGGGGACGGGCAAGACCCACACCATCGCCAACCTTGTCTCGGCACTGCTCGCACAGGGCCAGCGGGTACTCGTCACCAGCGCTCGCGACCAGCCGCTCACCGTGTTGCGGGACAAGCTTCCGCAACCCGTAAGGGACTTGTGCGTCCTGCTCCTCAGCTCCACTCGCCACAACGGCGAAAGCGAGGGCGAACTGGAGCGCACCATCAACGCGCTCACCGACCAGGTGGCCGCCAGTGACCCCGCCGAACTACGTGCTGAGATCCGCCGCCTCACCGGCGAGCGGAACGAGGCTCGGGGGCGGATCGAGACGCTCACGAAGCAGGTGATCTCGCTCCGTGAGACCGAGTACCGGCATCGGAGCGTGGCACCGGGATACGCAGGAACGCTCGCCGAGATCGTGGAGCGGGTTCAAACGGGTGCCGAAGAGTTCGGATGGATCGGCCGCCTGCCCGACACCGCCGAAGACGTCCCGCCACTGGCCTCCGAGCAGGCCCACGAACTGCTCGTCCTGCTGCGTGACGGCGCGGGTGAACCACGGGCTGGCGGCGTGCTTCCCGTGCCTGACGATCTTCCTTCGCCCCGGCAGGTCTCGGACGTATTCGCGGCCAGCCGCCTCAGCGATGAGGGTCTGTCGGCAGAGGCCGTCGAGATCCGGAACGTACTCGCCCATCTCGACGTGTCCGTGACCTCCGAACTGGCTTCGCTGCTCGATGCCTCCGAGACAGCCCTTCATCACCTCGGAATGCCTGCCGACGCCACACGCTGGGATCCCGGTTCCTGGATCACTCGAGCGCTGACGGACCGGCTCTGCCGATCCGACCTCGGACTGTGGCAGCGGGTGGCAGCCGTCACCGACGACATCCGCGAGGTCGCAGGGGACGTGGATGCGCTGGGTCTGCGCCTGGTGACCATGCCCGAGGACTTGACCGCCCAGAAGGCAGGCCAGCTGACAACCACCGGTGTCGCTCTCCGGGATCACCTGGCCACAGGCAAGACCTTGCGGTCCCGGTTCCCGGGCAAAGTACAGAAGAACGCACAGGAGTTGCTGGACTGCTGCACTGTCGACGGCCGCACACCGCAGACGACTGAGGATCTGGACGCCGTGCTGGCCCACCTCCGGGCACACTCCGCGCTCGCCGGCGCGGCCACGCGTTGGCAGCAGGTAAACGCCGCTGTCCCGCCGGGGGACGTGGAGGTACGGCTGGCCGAACTGACCGCACGCGCCGATCGCCTTGAGCACATAGAGGCATTCGGCTTGGCCCGGGACCGCATCGACGCGCTTCTCGTGCGTCACGGGGTGCGGCTGACGATCGCCTCCTGCCAGGCGTGGCAGGACTTCAACGCCGGTGTCGCCGCGCTCCGTGGCCGACGCGCCGCCGACGAGGCCGTTGCGGAGTTGGCCGCGTGGGACGAACTCCTTCGCACCCCCGTGAGCGGCACGCAGCTGACCACGGAGTCCGTGGCCCTGGTCCAGGCTCTCCGCGACCAGGACGTGGAGGCTTATGCCGAGGCCCTGGAGGCACTGGTGGCCGCACACCGGCGGGAGCACCGTACGCGTCGGTGCGACGAACTGCTGGGCGCCCTGCGCGCCGGCCACTCCCTGCTCGCGGGCCGCCTCCTCGACAACGCCGACGATCCCGACTGGGAGAAACGGCTGGGATCCCTGGAGCGGGCATGGGCGTGGGCGAAGGCTTCACAGTTCCTGGAGAGGCAGCGCACACCGGGTCTGGAGCGCAAGCTTGAAGGCGACCTGAGCGAGCACGAAGACCGGTTGGAGCAGGTGACCGGCGAACTCGCCGCGGCCTGGGGTCGGTTGCACTGCTTGGAGCGGATGACGCAGGAACAGCGCTCGGCGCTCCAGGCGTACCGGACCCACATGGCGTCCCTCGGTAAGGGCAAGGGGAAGAACACCGGCTTCTTCAGAGCCGCGGCACGCGATGCGATGTCCGTGGCACAGGACGCGGTGCCCGCGTGGGTCATGCCCATCCCCCAGGTCGCCGAGATGGTGCAGGCGAGGCGGGATGCCTTCGACGTCGTCATCGTGGACGAGGCCAGTCAGGCGGGCATGGACGCGCTCTTCCTCCTGTGGCTGGCTCCCCGTGTGATCGTCGTCGGTGACGACAAACAGTGTGCGCCCGCCCTCACCCGCAACGGCCGTCACCAAGCTATCCGGGACAAGCTGGCCGCCCATCTGCCGGACATGCCCAGCCGACTGCGCGAGCTCTACACGCCGCACACAAACCTGTACCAGTTGCTGTCCACCTTCTTCCCAAAGGTGATCCGCCTCGAAGAGCACTTCCGCTGTGTGCCGGAGATCATCAACTGGTCCTCCAACACGTTCTACAACAACAAGCTCCTGCCCCTGCGGCAGTACGGCGCCGAACGGCTGGACCCGCTGCGTACCCACTTCGTCGAGGGCGCCGTTGTCGCGGGCCGCGAAAGCCGTGTCCACAACCCCAAGGAGGCCGGGGCGATCGTCGACTGTCTGGCCCGTCTTGCCGAGGACCCGGCCTACCAGGAAAAAACCATGGGCGTGATCGTGCTCCAGGGCTTCGGACAGATCAAGCTCCTGGAGACCCTCATCGAGCAGCGGCTGCCGGCCACCGTGCGCGAGCAGCACCAGATTCGCGTCGGCAACGCGGCCTCGTTCCAGGGCGACGAGCGTCACGTGATCCTGCTGTCCATGGTCGTGACGAACCCGCCGCGCGCAGCGGGCGGGAACAAGAGCGAGCAGCAGGCATACAACGTCGCCGCCAGCAGGGCTCAGGATCAGATGTGGCTCTTCTACTCGGTCCCGCCGGACCGTCTCAAGCCGCACGACCTACGGCTCAACCTCCTGACATACATGGAGAACCCGCCCGCCGCGATGGAAGCCGCCGACGACATCGGACCGGTGCTGCCGGACGTCCGCAGGGCTCCCTTCGACTCGCTCTTCGAACAGCAGGTGTATCTGGAGATCAAGAAGCGGGGCTACCACGTGATCCCGCAGTTCCCGGCCGGTAGCAAGCGCATTGACTTGGTGGTCGTGGGGGCACGCGGCCGTCTCGCCGTGGAGTGCGATGGCGACGCCTTCCACCACGCCACACGGGAGCAGATCGAGAACGACCAGCGGCGGGACCGCGAACTGAAGCGCGTGGGCTGGGAGTTCTGGCGGGTACGGGAGAGCGAATTCCGCTTCGATCCCGAAGCGGCGCTCGACGGTCTGTGGGAGGAACTCGACCGCCAGGAGATCCGCCCCGCCAGCTATGCGCGCTCCACTCCAGCTGCCCAGGTAGCCGGCTCCCAAGCCGAGTGGAAGCCGCTCGACCTCTCCTCGGACGACGGGCTCACCGACGACGAGGACACCGGGGATGAACAGACCGACGACCGAATCGACAACGACACTGCAGAGGACGACGCAGCATGACGCAAGAAGCCGTTCTGGGCCCGCTCGACGGCAACACTTTGAAGGAGCTGGCCCGCGTCATCTGCGGTGACGACCACCTCTATTACCGCAGAGGCTTCGAGATCGCCCAGTTCCTGGAGAACGCCGGATGGCTCAATGTTCCCGAGTACGACGGCGAGTACCGGGGCGAGTGGACTCTCCAACTCCTCACTGCTCGTCGTGACAACCCCACCGAGCTGGAGAAGGTACTGGTCAGACTCGCGGACGCACGCGAGTACCTCGACGAACCTGGTGTCCTCCCGACCGTCGTCAACGCGGTCAACACCTTCCTCGTCCACGAGGGCTTCCGTCTGGAGAATCCGGGCGGCCGACCCAGGATCGTTGTCTGCGACCCGGCTATGGCGCACCCGGGCCAGCAGGCGCCGGTCGAGCTCAAGGCCACGATGGCCGAGATCATCCGTGAACCAAGGATGGCCGCACTGCTCCAGCGCCGACTTGACGAAGCCCGCACCTGTTTCGCCAACGGCGCTCATGTCGCGGCCATCATCATGCTAGGCAGCCTCCTCGAAGGCGTCCTGCTTACGGTGATCGAGGAGCGCGACGCCTCACTGCTGAGCAACAAGGACCCTAACTTCATCGGTCTCAAAGCCCTCATCGACATCTGCCACCAGGCGGGCTGGATCGACGTCGACATGGAGCGCTTCAGCCAGGCCGTCTGCAAGTACCGCAATTTCGTCCACCCGCGGCGTGAGTTCCGCGAGGCGCACACTCCCGATCGCGACACGCTCACAGTGTCCTGGTACGTCGTGAACGGTGCCCTCAACGACCTCGCGGCCAGCCAGCCCCAAGCCGACACATAGGCCGTCACGCAAGAAATCTGCGGCGTGGCTGTCGGGCCACAAGTGCTCAATCCAGGCACATCGGATCACGAGGGGGAGCAGATTGAAGATCACGGCAGAAGTGCTGAGGGACCTTGCGGAGCCGTCCAACGTCGCGGTCCACTCGAACACGGAACTGGCCGGGGACGTGAGCATCGCGGCGGCGGACGACGACAAGCAGAGAGAGGAGAAGGAGCTCGACCGGCTTCGCCGGAAGCCTGGGCTGGACCCCATACCCGCAAAGGATCTTGGCCGACTCGCACAACTCACGCCCTGGGATGTGCTGCACTCTTTTGGACGGGCAATCACCTTGGCACGACGCGGAGCGGGACGCGGCCTCGCCGAGCACTGGGGCTGCCTGAAGTACAGCCAAGCTCTGACCGGGAACGCGGACTCCTTCATGGCGCTCTCCGCCGAGGGCAAGGAGACCGCGGAGTACTACAAGGCGCTTCAGTCGGGAGAACTCGGCACCGGATTCGCGCTGGCTCTCGCTACACGGCTCCTGAGCAGGCGCTATCCGAACCACTTCGTCTCGATCGTGCCGGCTGACACAGCTCTGCGCGCAGGGTGGGCCTTAACCAGCAGGGACTCCGGTCCAAAGTCGGGTTACCGATACCGACCGCAGTTCTTCGCCGAGGTATGGAGGCCCGGCGAGCCCTCTCGCGTCTTCCCGATCGCTTGTAAGGGCAACCACAGCGGGCTCTCCGCCTCTCACACTCAGCTTGCCTCGGCTTCCGCCCACGTGGAGGCAGTGCACATCGGGGCGTGGGACGAGACACCGTGTCTGGTGTTCAGCACAGAACTCCCACTCGACGGCCCGCTGGCGGTTCACACACTGGAGGCGGGTGGAGAGGGAGGTTGGCTGGACGCTCCGGAGCGCGTTCTTGATCACGCCTTGGAAGACGAGAACGTGTATCCCGGCATCCAGCCACCCTCGCAAAACGACAAGCCCGCGGAGCCCGAACCCGGCTATCACGTGAGTCCCGAACTGTACGGGTGGTTTCAACACGTGCTTGCCCGCACAGCCGCAGCCAGCCTTACGGCCTTCGCTGGAGACACAAGTGCGACCGTCCCGTACCTGACGAAACGGCAAGGGCAACGACACTTCGCAGGCTTGACCCATGCGGCCACGGACAGCGTCCAGGACGCACGGCATCGGTTCTTCGGCATCGACTTCGTCGGCACCGACCACGTCTTCCGGCTCAACCGGAAGCGAGTCGAGGCGTTCTCCGGAGTCGCGGAAGATCTCTTCCGCCACCTTGAGGAAGGACGGGTGGAACAGTACCGCCGGGAAATCTACGCCCGCCGGTCCACATGGCCACGCGACGTCTGGGCACCACGCTGGAACGGTCCCGTCTCCATACATCCCGACGGTTCCGTACTGGCTATGCGCCTACTGCGCGATTAGTCCATGTCGGACGCGTAGGAACAGGCGTCACTCGGCCCTTTCATAGGCACGGCTCGTGGGTCTGATCCGGTCCACGGAACAGACCCACGAGCATCGGCACGGGGCTCACGCCTTGGCACCCCGCAGGGCTATGCATCCAACCGTAGAGCCGTCGCCGCGCTCTGGACGAAGCATCAGGGCCGTGGAGCGCCTGCGCTGACTGGGCAGTAGGACGCGGGCCGCTCTAGGGAATCGGAAGTGTCAGTGCTCTATGGCACATTCATGTCATGGCAGACGAGCAAGAGGCGGGCCGGGCAAGGCTGTTGCAGACGCTTCGCAAGATGAAGACCTTCGCCCCTGAAGGCGACTACTACGCCCTGACCCTTGGAGCCAATCGACGGGGGCACGCATATTGGGGAAGGCAGACTCATTGGGTTGGGTTTTCCGAGCGGAACCCACGCTGGGAGATCCGTGCTGCCAGCCTCGTTGCGCCCGAAGCGGTTACCAGCGCCTGGTCTGAGATGGGACAGGAGTGGGTGTCGGTTCACGACGACGCTGCCCTGGCAGTCTATCTACGACTGGGTGGGAACGCTCTGGTCACCAAACAGGTTGCTGAAGATCGCCTCCCTGATGTGATTGCCCCTTCAGAGTGCATGCACGATGGATCGGTCGCGGTCGGAGGCTTCGGATTCCTCGGCACGAAGCACCTGCCAGATGATGCCGTGGAACGTCGGGCCCCCAGCCGGAAGCTGCGCATGGAGGTACTCAAGCGCGATGGTTTTAGGTGCGTGGTCTGTGGTCGCAGGGCCCGCGACCACACGGACATCGAACTGCACGTTCACCACCTCGTCCCCTGGCGAATGGCTGGCCCAACCGCGGAGGAGAACCTCGTCACCCTCTGCGGCACCTGCCACAAGGGCCTCGACCCTGACTTCGAGCCAACCCTACGGGAGCTAGCGGGCCTGCCCGGCCCGGCCGCAGGCTTGGACATGGACAACTCAGAGTTCAACGAGGAGGTCGCGCGCTACCGCGAGCACGCAAAGGAGCTCCTGACCCACCTGCGGCGGTCCGAAGGAAGCGCACACGGCTCCGGAGATACGAAGTAGGTGCTACGGACGTGCCAGCTGAGAGCCCGGGGCAGCCTGCCGCTCCGGAACACATCCAGCACACATGAGACTGGGAAACCCCGCGAACACGTGAGAACTACGGCGGGGTGTTTTCCCAGGCCAGGGGCCACACGGCCGACGTTTCCGCAGGTCACAGCCTCGCCCAAGGAAAACTCCTAAAGCGGGTGTCGCAGGTTCGAATCCTGCCGGGGGCACCAGCCAAAAGGCCCCGGACCGATCATGGTCCGGGGCCTTTGACATCTACTTCTGACATCAACGAGGGCGGTCACTCACAACCGGCCGCCGCTTGAGCAGCCGGTCCATGTGGCTGATGGCCTCGCGCTGAGTGTCCTGCACGACGTGCGTGTACACGTCCATGGTGATGCTGATCTGGGAGTGGCCCAGGATCTCCATCACCACGCGGGGCGCGACTCCGGCCGCCGTGAGGAGCGTGGCCGTGCCGTGGCGAGCGTCGTGCAGCCGGATCACGCGGAGGCCGGCGGATTGGGCGACGCGGGTGAAAGAGCGGTAGACGTTCCGCGGCTCGACCTGGCGACCGGTGCGGGTGGTGAAGACGTACCCCGACTCGTGCCACTGCTCCCCCGCCTTGGCACGAGCGGCGGACTGCCGCATGCGGTGCCAGCGCAGCGGGGCGATGCAGAGCGCGGGCAGCGGCACGACGCGTCGACGGCGGCTCTTGGGGTCATCGTCGTACAAGACACCACGACGCCGCTGGGTCTGCTGGCGGACGTAGAGGACGCGGTTTTCGAGGTCGAGATCCGACCACCGGAGGCCGATGATCTCGCCCCGACGAAGGCCCATGGCAATGGCGAGCACGAAGGCCGCGTAGAGCGGATCCCTGCGGGACGCCGCAAGGAAGTCCAACGTCTCGTCCAGGCTCCAGGGACTCAGCTCCCGGTTGTCCGTGCGGGGAGGCTCAACGAGCTTGGCCACGTTGCGCGCGATCAGCTCCTCGCGGCAGGCGGAGGACAGCGCAGAACGCAGAACGCGGTGCGACTCCTTGGCCGTTGCAGCGGTGGTCTCCTTCTCCAGGCGAACGAGGAAGCGGCGCACGTCGGCGGCGCCGAGGGATTCGAGCCGCTTGGCACCGAGCAGGGGCACCAGGTAGAGCCGGACGTGTGCCTCGTACTTGTCGTACGTGCTGAGCTTCCGCCGAGGCTTGATCACGTTGTCCAGCCAGTACGGCAGCCATTCGGAGAGCTTGGCCGAACGAGTCGGCACGGGCACGCCCTGGTCGACCTTGGCGAGCAGCTCCCGGCGCTTGGTGTCGCACTCCTGCCAGGTCTTGCCGTAGGCGAACTTTCGGGCGCGGGTGCCGTCCGGCTGGAGCACGTAGACGGCGCACTGATAACGGCCGTCCTTGCGCTTGGTGATCGTGCCTGCACCGTTGGGGTTCCGCTTGCGCTGACTGGCCATCAGGCAGCCTCTTCGATCTGGCCGAGGATGAAGTCCCGGACGGCGTCGGCGGGAATGCGTCGAGCACCATCGATCTTGATCGAGACGAGGCGGTGCGAGCGGATCAGGTCATAGACCTTGGAGCGTCCGAGCTTGAGCCGCGCCATGACGTCGGGCACGGTCAGCAGCTCGGCGGTGGCGGTGGTCATGCTGCGGCTCCTTCCAGGGCGAGCTGGTCGCGTAGGGCTTCGCGGGCGGTTTCGCGGTTGAGCTGAATGTCGTGGGCGATGGACGCGGCGAGGGCTGATTCGCCGGGGGTGTGTCCGTGTCCGGCGTACTGCCAGTCGGCGAGGACGAGGACGGTGTCCGGCTCGACGTCGTCCAGGCCGAGGGCTTCGCGTTCCTGTGCGGCTCGGTAGTCGGCGCGGGCCTGGCGGAGTTCGCCGAGCGTCGTGGAGTAGCGGCGGGACTTGGAGGAGAAGTGGCCGCGGAAGCCGAGCATGTGAGCCCAGGCCCAGATGCGGCGGTCCGGGTAGAGCGGGTCGAGCCGCTTGCACGCTTCGATGAGGCGGCGGGTGTGGTCGGGCACGCCGTGGCGGTCGAGTTCGGAGAGCTCGCCGATGCGGCGGTCGAGAGTGCCCGTGTTCTCGGCGGCTTTGGTGGCGTACTTGGCGACGTATGAGGCGACGGCCTGTTCGGTGATGTCGGAGCCGTCGCCGAAGGCCTTAACCGGGCGGACGTCGAGCTGGGTGCCCCAGCGGAAGGTGCGGGCAGGCTGGTCTGAAACGGCCGGCGCAGAGACCGAGGTGTACGAGTGCGCGGCGGCGGCGCGGATCGAGTCGGCGAGCAGGTCGACCGTTGCCCAGGACGGAGGAGCCGTCTCGGGTCCCTCGGGGCCATCGACCCGGATCACGGCGTGGAAGTGCAGCGCACCGCGCTTTTGGAACTCGGCGACCTTGCCGTACGAGATGCGGGCGTGATCGGCCAGTTCGCGGCGGGTGAGTCCGGCGCGGGCGGCGATCTCGCGGCGGAGGCGAGTCGTGAAGCGCTGCCACAGGTTGCCCGCATGGTTGTTGAAGAGGACGGCGGCGGCGTAGTCGTACGTCGCCGGATCGAGCGCCGTGCCGAGCGCTGGATCATCCGGTGTGTGGCGGGTGCCGCAGCGGCAGGTGCCATGGTCGGGCCGGTTGTGGACCGGGCCGAAGGACGGGGCGGTGAGGGTCGCGAAGACGCGTGGGTGATCGCGGACCGTGGACGGGATGTCGCGGCGGTCGTCTCCGGCCAGGCCCGCGCGGATGAGGTGGTAGGTGTCGCCCGCGTACGTCCAGGCGCAGGAGGGGCAGCGGGAGGCGCGGCGGTTTCCGCAGGCGACGCGGAGGCGTCCGCCGGGCTCGTTCTCGGTGGAGTAGTGGTGCAGGGTCTCGCCGGTCGTCCTGTCTTTGGCGAGGGTCCAGCCGGTGAGGTGGATGGGGTCGGCGCAGCCGCCGGTGCGGCGGATCTGCTCTTGCCAGCGGTCGAAGTCGTCGGCCGAGGCCACCCTCAGCAGATCGCCGAGGGTGACCGGGTCGAGCAGCAGGTCAGGCACGGGCGCCCTCCCGGGTGCGGGCGGGGCGGGTGCCGGTGCCGTTGCACACCGGGCAGTGGGCGGTGATGGTCCGCAGGTGGCCGTGCTGATCGCGGCCGCCGAGGGTGATGGCGGCGGAGGCCTGACCGTCGCAGTTCGGGCAGATACGGGACGGCTGGCGGGTGCGGTCGGTCATGCTAGGGGTTCCTTCCGGTTGTGAGATCGGAGTGGGGCACGGCTCCCGGGCGGCGGAGACTTGGCGGTTGAGGCCGCCCGGGGGCCGGTCAGTGGCGCTTTGCCTCGGTGTTGATGAGCGAGCGGATGACCAGGGCGCATATGGCGACCGAGGCGCCGGTGATGGCGACCGCGAGGAGCATCGAGACGAGGACGGCGCCGACGACCAGGACCACGGCCGTTCCACCGCCGACGAGGGCGACCACGGTGCTGGGGGTGAGCTGGACGGTGGGCCGAGCCGGAGCCGGAGCCACGGGCGCGGGAGCCGCCGGGGCGGACTGGATGACGGTGGTCGGCTCGACAACGGCGGGCGGGGTGACGAGCCCGGTCGGTGTGGGCATGGTCGGGACCTTGGGGCGGAACATGGTGGATCTCCCTTCAGCGGTGGTTACTTGATGGCGGTGTCGATGACGGGGGCGAGGAGGCTGTCGGCGATGAGGTAGCCGCCGAGGAGGAGCACCAGGACCAGCCAGAGCGGCGGGCGGATGAGCTTGATGCCGAGGTAGCCGACGGCGGCGAGGGCGAACCAGAGGGGGACTTCCATGGCGGTTGTCTCCTATCGGGCGGCGCAGCGGTGGGTGCGGGCGGCGAGCTGGGCGGCGGTCTGGCTTGAGTAGTCGGCGGACCAGCCGCAGCGGTCGTTGGTGCACACGGCGGCGTGCTTGGTGCGGCCGTTGCGGTCTCGGTGGGTGCCGATCTGCACGGGGCCGATCCGCATCACGGAGTGGAAGTGGTCGCGGGCCGGCATGTCAGTCGCTCTCCGTTCGGGTGATCACCGGGGCGGGGAAACTGGCGCGGATACCGGCGGCGGTGGCCGGGTCGGCGATGCGCTGGGCGGCTTCCTCGGCAAGCAGGTGGGCGAGGTAAGGCCGCTTGGCGGCGGCCATCTCGCGGGCGCCGTCGAGGTAGTCGGAGACGGTCAGGTCGGCGGGGTCACGCAGCATCGGTCTTGCTCCCTTCTGAGGTCAGGCGAGTTGGGCGGCGATGGCGTCGGCCAGCTGCGGCGGGACGCCGAGGCGGGCACGCAGGGTGTCGGTGTCGATCGGCAATCCGGTACGGGCCTGGTGGTCGTCGGCGACCTTGCGGGCGTGATCGACCAGCGCGGCCGGGACCGAAGGAGCCGGGACAGCAGACGCAGCCGTGGCGGACTCTGGCGTCGGGACGGGTTCAGCAGCTGGAAGCGCGGGAGCTTCCCCGGCTTCAGCCACTGCGGCCGGGACGGCTTCCGGCCCAGGCGAGGCGACCGGTTCGGGGTCGGGTGCAGCGGCCGGCACTTCCGGCGCCCGGTGGTCTGCGTTCGAGTGGGCGAGGAGGGTGCCGCCCATGAAGGCCAGGGCGGGCCAGGCGGCGACCAGGATGCGCAGCCAGGCCGGGACCTGCTGGAGGTCGAGGAGTCCGGCGGTGGCGACGTTGGCGCCGAGCGAGGCCACCAGCGCGATCACGAACCAGCACCAGGCCAGCCGGGACGGACCGTCGGAGCGCAGCCGCCGCCAGGAGGCGACCAGAAGCAGGTCAACCGAGACGGGGTAGGCCCAGGCTTTCCAGCCGTCTTGTCCGGCAGCGGCGGCGAGATCGTGGAGGTGGGCGAAGGACAGTGCCCCGGCGATGACGGCCTGGACGAGCACGGCGTCGACCCGGAGGGCGGGGCGGGCCATCACGGCTCCTTCCGGTGATGAGACATGGCGGAGGTAGGGACCTGGCGCGAGGCGGTCGCGCCGACCGGTGGAGCGGATGACGGTTAGGCGGTGGCGGGGGCTGTCTTGGACAGCGGCACCCGGGCCGAGGGCAGCGGGGCAAACGCAGGGCGGAAGGCCTCAAGGGCGGGCAGGTCCGGGGTGCGCTCGGCGTGCTTGTTGCAGATGTTGACGGCTTCGCGCAGCGAGGTGTGCGGGGCGCGGATGCGGGCCCAGCCGCCGGAGGCGTCCCCTGTGACGGCGACGCCGGGGGTCTCGGTGGGGATCTGGATCGCGGCGAGTACGGCGTCGGGGGCGATGTCGCCGAAGGCCATGTTGGCGGAGGATTCGTCGTTGACGCGGTGGGCGGTGCAGCCGGTGAGCTGGGCGCGGAGCATGGTGATGCCCTTGCCGAGTTCGGAGCCGAAGCGCTGCCCGCAGATCTCCAGGTAGATCCCGGAGGCGCGGCCGAGCTGGGCCAGGCGGACCAGGGCGGTGATGATGCGGTCCCGCCGCTTCTCCTCGTCCTTGGTAGCGAACAGGGCGAGTTCGGCGACCTCGTCGACCAGGACCACCACCGGCACCGGGCGCAGATCCTCGGGCAGGTCCCAGATGTCGGCGGCAATCTCCGCGTCCGGGACGTTGACGCTGATGCGCTGCTGGGCGCGGATGAGCTGGTAGACGTCCTCCATGTGCGTCACCAGTGCTTCGAGCAGGTCGACAGCGGTGTCGGGGTTGTCGGCGAGCGCGGAGAAGCGACGGGCCAGCGGGAAGAGTTCAACGCCCTGCTTGCAGTCGATGCCGACCAGGGCGACATCCTGCGCCGCGAGCCCGGCGACCAGGTTGCGCTGATAGACGGACTTGCCGGACTCGGTGGCGCCGAGGGTGAGCCCGTGCGGGACAGTGCGGTAGTCGCGGTAGTGGATCGCGCCGTCCTCCCGCAGCGCGACCGGGATGCGCATCGGCGCCCGGTCGGTCTTGGCGGGCATCTGCACCCGCTTGAGCACGTCGTAGCCGGTCATCCGCAACTCGACGACACCGGACCGCAGTTCGCGGGAGGTCACGCCGTACATCCCGAAGGAGTGGCGCAGCCGGTCGGTGGCGGCCGAGACGTCGAAGGCGTCCTGTCCGGGGCGGAGCTTGAGCCGCAGGACCAGGCCGGTACGGGTCGGGCGTATCCGCAGGATGCGCGGCGGACGGGACTCAGGTGCCGGGCGGTTGGCCATCCGGGCGAGAGTGAGGCGCCAGCGGGAGGGCGGGATGGTCAGGCCGCAGGCGTCCATGACGGAGGCGTATCGGACCAGGACCCGCAGAGCAGCGAAGGTGACGCCGAAGGTCATCCAGTACCAGGCGGGGCGCCGCCACCGCAGGATCACTGCGGCAGCGACGACCAGCACCAGAGCGACCGTGAACCAGGTCATGGTCAGGCCGCCTTGGGCTTCGAGGCAGCGGCGGCGAGCGAGGTGACGGCGACCGCGCGGAAGGCGATGCCGTGCCGCTTCTGGCCGTTGAACTCGTTCTCCCATGCCGAGGCGACCAGGCCAGTCAGCGCGACCGGGGTGCCCATGGTCAGGTCCTCGGAGACGCCGGGCTGCGGGACGGTGAGCTTGAGGATCTCGACCTCGTCGGGCGTGGAGAACATGACCTCCACGGTCATCAGGGTGACGCCGTCCTTGTCGGTGGCGATCTCGCCCGTCCGGCGGTCCTTGACCTTGGGCTGCGGGGCCTTGGCAACCATCACGGTCGCGTTGGAGGTGTCGACGGGAATCTGACGCACAGCAGATCACTCCTCTATAGAGGGCGGGACTCCGTCACTCATGTATATGAGTGATATGAAGAAGAGTGCCTGACTCCTATACATGAGTCAACCCGCCGCGAAGAAGAACTCGCGACGGGCTGCGGGGAGTTGAGTGCGCGTCAGTCGGCGGCGGGGATCCTATACTCGAAAACGAACTGGTCAGCGGCCATGAGCGTGTCGCAGACCTCAACTACAAGACCCTCGGTCGTACGGGCCTCACGGATCAGATGAACTACCGGCGCACCGGGGCTGAGCGCCAGCTCGGACGCCTCCGCCTTGGAGGCCGGGCGCGCTTGCAGCGTCTCGACGAACTCGGCGAACTCGTGCCCATGGTCTTCGAGTCGGGCGTAGATGCCACCGCCGCCGGGGTTCTCGGCGAACAACTCGGGGATCTCCTTGACGACGTCCCACGGGAGGTACGACGTTGCCGTCTCGACCGGGGTGCCGTTGCGGAAGTAGAGCCGTCGCCGGGCGAGGACCTGAGTGCCGGCGGAGACGCCCAACCGTTGGGCCGCATCCTCGGGGGCCTCCATCGGGCCGATGTAGAGGACGCTCACCTTGGCCGTGGCGCCGGACTGTTCTGACTCGGCGAGGTATGCGGCCTTGCCGCCCTGCCGGAGCGAGCGCCGGAAGCGATCGGAGGAGCGGTGCCGTACCGGCGGCCGATCCTTCACGATCGAGCCCTTGCCGTGCCGAGTCTCGACGAGCCCGCTCGCGCGCACCTCCACCATGGCCTTGCGGATCGTGCCGCCCGAGACGCCGTAGCGCTCGACGAGATCCGACTCACTCGGCACCATGTCACCAGGCTTGAGGATCCCCACCCGGATCTGCTGCACGATCTCGTCGGCGATCTGTACGTACCGGGGTACGGACCTCTCTCCTCCTACCGCAGTTCCCATAGTCCTTCTCTTCCTCCTATGCTCCTGTACATGAGTCAATCACAGGAAGCAACGTCGCCGCCGCTGCACTCCGTATCTGTGGCCGGAGTAGTGGTGCGCGAAGACGGCCGCCTCCTGGCGATCCGCCGGGCGGACAACGGCACTTGGGAGCTCCCCGGCGGCGTACTCGAACTCGACGAGGCCCCCGAGACGGGCGTAGCCCGCGAAGTCCTGGAGGAGACGGGCATCCACGTCGAGGTGGACGAACTCACCGGCGTCTACAAGAACACGACCCGCGGCATCGTGGCCCTGGTCTTCCGCTGCAAGCCTTCCGGCGGCACCGAGCGCACGTCGAGTGAGTCGACGGCAGTCTCCTGGCTCACGCCCGAGGAGGTCGCGGAGCGCATGGCCGAGGTCTTCGCGATCAGGCTCTTGGATGCCTTGGACGGCAACGGCCCTCACGTGCGGAGCCACGACGGCAAGCGCCTCATCCCAGCGGGATAGAACTTTCCCTAGTTCATCAAGGCCCGCGCACGGCGCGGGCGCGCGCCGCCTCTGCGGCGCGGCCTGCCTCCTGTCTCCGCCCCGGCTGGCCGCGCCCGGCGGCGCGCTGCGAGCTGCGGGCATGAATAGGGAGACACCCTCTGTGGCTGGGGCGGTCGGCTCCACGGCTTTAGGCAGCCACCATGGGGCGAGCCTCGAAGATCACGGCCCCAACGTCGTGCTTTAACGGGCAGGTCCACAGACTGCCCGACTCGCCGGAAGCTTACGGGGCCATGATCACTCGCCCCATGGCAGCTCCCGCCCAAAGCCGCTACGCCGACCTCTCGTCGGACGCTACCGTGACTGTCAGCCCCTACTGCTAGAACACGTGCATGACATACAGGTTTACGGCGCGGGTTGCCTGCGGGCTCGACGATCCGAACGAAGACGACTGCCTGATGGCGGGCGTGGCCGAGTCGAACGACGGGGAGGGGTTCTCCCTGTTGTTCATGTGCGACTTCGACGAGCCCGATGAACAGGAAGTGTCCCTGGGCATGGACACGCATTGCCTTGTCACGCCCGACCAGGGCACCGCCTACGGCTGTGTACGTGAAGTGAGACTCGACGGTGATGTGCTGCGGGTGACCTTGAATCCAGCGTCGCTGGACGATCTTGGCTTGACCGATCCCGTCATCGAGGCTTTGCTCCATGCGCCAGCAGCGGACGTGGCGCGCATGCGTGAAGTACTGCCGCGCATCCTGGCGTACGGGCGTCCAGATGCCTGCCCCAACCTGGTCACGATGTAGCGGGTACAGCAGCGGAGTACAGCAACCACAGCAACCCGGCCCGCCCGGTATGCCCTCGAAGAGCCGTGCCACGACCGGTATGACCACCACCGACCGATCCGCATAGAGCTACGGATCAGAAGGTGGTCGTGCCCCTCCCGTGCCCGATCTGGCGGGGAACCACGGGGCACGGCGGTCACCAGCGGGGAGTGGAAAGCAGAACGGCCCTTGACCGAAATACCTGGTGAGGGGCCGTTTCGCCCGGCGGTGGGTGTGGGGTTTGAACCCACGGTGGCTTGCGCCACGACGGTTTTCAAGATCGCTGGTGGCTGTCAGACCGCCCCGTTCTCGACGCCTCCACGCAGTCCCCACTCATCAAGGCCGGAGTAGATCAATGCAGTGCGGCCCTTGGGAAAGGAGAGACATTCGGCCTCTCCTGAATAGATCGCCACCAGCGAGTCAGAGCCTCGCCACCAGGTGTCTGCCAGTCCCATCACCTCTCGTACCGACTCGAAGGCGTCCAGCTGGATGCCATCGACGTCATCGCCTGTGACCTTGGTGATCTGCTTCGCCCACATGGACGCATGGTGGGTCAGCGCGAGCGCTTCCACCCATCCCTCGACGGTCGTATGCAGCGGTGTCCATTTATGTGCATGGATGCCGAACTCACCTGCTGGTCCGATCATGAATGAGTAGGGGACCGCTGTGCGTTGCAGCCCTGCTTCGAACCACCATCCCTCAGAGGATGAGCCTTCCGGCGAGTCAGGATCGAGGTACTTGGGGCCTCCGTCGTACTGCGATGACGGTGGCAAGAGCAGACCACCCCATCGCTCCTGATACGCGGCCATATGGTCGATCACCCCTGCCGGGATCCCTTGCTCGAGCCACCACTGCCTATGCTGCTCGACTGGCTGGGTGTCGACCTTGATGCCGTGCGCGCTGACGAAGGACCGGGCCCTTCGAGTCAGCCCGTCGGGCACATCGTTGATGAGGCAAAGATTCACCAGGCGGACGCTACCCGGCACGGATGGGCAACGATGTGGCGTCCCTGACATCTATCACTGACATCAACGATGTCGGACGCGGGCGAACACGAGCAGCTCTGCCCGGTCGTCATGACGGTGGACAACAACGGCCAGCACCAACACCGACCGAACTCCTAAAGCGGGTGTCGCAGGTTCGAATCCTGCCGGGGGCACCAGAAAGTACCAGGTAATGGGAACATATCGACCCTCCGTGAGTGCCACGGAGGGTCGTTTTTATCCCAGATGGGAACCCGATGGGAACGGCACGATGGGTGCCTTTGGATAACTCTACGTCGACGACGCGATTCGGTTTTACGAGCCTATGCCCGATTCAGTGACCAGCTACCGCGGCTGGCGAGCTGCTTCCTGGGCGATGCTGAGCACAATGTGGCGGCGGTGGGCGATTCGCGCATCATCGGCTGCGAGTCGTGCGGGTTACCGAGAGCAGGGTGCCGACAGATCAGGTCTACCCCGGCCGACCGCTGGCACCAACTCTCCGCAAACCAGAAGTCGGTCGATGTCTCTCACACCAACGTTCGCGCCGCGGCAGACCAGGCCATGGCCACCCTCAAGGCTTGGCGGCTCCTGCGCAAGCTCCGTTGCAGCCCGAGCCGCATCACCGAGCTCGTCCGGGCGGTCCTCGCTCTCCGCCTCAACGTCCTGATGGATACCCAGACTCCGGGCGATGCCAGCGAGGGAGCGGTCCTTCGAGGAGCGCACCAGATCCACCGCGTCCCCATGAACTCTGCGAGGGACTGTCTGAAAGAACAAGACACTCCCTCCCGGCCGCAGCACGCCCATTCCCGGTCTGCTGCCCTGCCAGGGGCACAAAGAAGCGCCAGGTCAGAGGCTGCGCTGGCGCCACGAAGGCCCTCCGTGAAGATCGGCGACAGCTGGGAGAGAGCGCCGACACCTGGTCGATAGGGGGGCGTCGACCGTTGGCCTGATAGTGGATGCCCGCGTCATGGGTTGGTCTCCGAGGGGCCTTTTGAGTTCCTGCCTGCTGCAGGACATGCCCGCTGTGGGAGCACGTGTGGCCCGGGCTCATGGATCGGAGTGGGTCACCGCCGGGGAGCAGCCGGGGACCGGGGCGCCACGCGGTGGCGGCGGGCGCCGAGCGGGCTGAGTTCGAAGACCAGCCGTCCCAGCGCAATGAGGGTGCCCTGACCGAAGACGAGAATCAGCGTCCACCCGTCGTCCCAGTACCAGTTCTCGGTCCAGGGCTGGGTGATCGCCAACGTCACGGTGAGATGCGAGACGGCGATGACGGTACCTGCCCGCCGCTGCCGGGGATAAAGGAGTGGCAGCAGCGCCCAGAGCACGGAGAGCAGCACCAGCCAGGGGGCGACGAACGGCAGACCGGACATGGCGGGCCTCGATGTCGGTAGAAGGCGCAGTCTGGCTACCGTCACACCGGCGGGCCTGCGGTACCAGCCCGGCTGGGTATCGCCCGGATCACGATGTGGCCCTGGCAGCCCGCCCGGTGGGCCGGTCACATGCGCGGCCACGCTCTCGCAGCTGGCTGTCGTTCGCTGTAACGGTCACGGTCGTCGGCCCGGACGACGCGGCGACGACTACCCTGGCCTCCCATGCAGCATCAGACCGCTGTAGCCGCCAGGCCGGGGTGTCAGCGCCGTTCCCCCGGTCGTTCCTCGGTCCACGTGAACGCGTCCAGGCCGCCGTATCCGGGCTCCGTGCGTACAGGGTGGCTGACCTTGTCGCCCCGGCCCGCGTCGTGCTCGTATGCCGTGCCGTGAGCGCGGGGACGCAATAGGCGCTGCCCGGCCCAGGCCACCACGGCAATGGCGCCAAGAATGGCTCCGGTGAGCAGCAGGAGCACGACCGGCATCACGACCCCGAAAGCCACGGTAGACCGGGCGATACCGGGTACGTCGGCGCAGGCACAGGCGATCACGGAGTACCACCTGCCCAAGCCCGGCCTGCCGAATGCGGCGCGTGACACGCCTGTGACAAGGATGGGTGACCACCGGACCGGCCGCGGACCACTGGGTCGTCACTGCCTCACGAGCGTAAGCAGCACCGCCGCCTGCCGCGTGCGGTGCTGTGAAGCGAGACGGAGCAGGCGGGCGAGGTGGCGCCGGCTGTCTCGTTGCGGGAGATCGCCGAGCACGGCGGGGACCTGTCGCAGGACTGGGAGTCCCTGCGCGTGGAGCTGTGCGCGCAGCACGGCATCGATGTGAGCGGAGAAGAGGTGAGGAGCGCCGCCCGCCCCGCCACTTTGGGCGGGAGCCGGGGCAACGGCCGCGGCGGCCTCCTCCGCGGCCCCGGTCCTGCTCAGCCAGCCGGTTCAGGACCCGCTCGGCGATCACCAGCTCCTCCCACTCGGCCTGGACCTCCCGCAGCTGCTTGACCAACTCCTCGGCGATCAGCCGCCGGCCGGTTACCGAGACATGCTCCTGGTCGTGCGGTGCGCGGTCAGGCCGCCGAGTCCCCGTGCAGGTCCAGGCGGAGGGCCGGCAGGGTGTCGAGGAGGTTACCGACCGTGTCGCCGAGCGGGGCCGGGAGCTGTGGCAGGCCCGGGAGCCAGCCTGTGTCGATCACGGTGAGGCCGGTACGGAGGGGTTTCGGCTGCGCCTCGTCCAGGTCCCAGCTTGCGCCCGGAGTGCTGTCGTACGTGGGGGCGGCGGGCGGGGTGTTGCCCTGGGTGAGCGGCCAGGTCACGCCGCGGAAGCGGCCAGACTCCAGGTAGCCGAGGAAGCCTTGGGTCGCGGAGCGGCCCTTGACGGCAGCCTTGGCGTCCGGTGTGATCACCAGCCAGTCGAGGTCGGTGGAGAGGATCGTGTGCCCACCGGTTGCGGTGGGCACGGAGAGCTTGACCGCCCCGGCAGGCACAGTGGAGCCCGCCGTCGGGTACTTGGCCAGGGCGGTGAAGCCCAGGCCGTCGTCCAGGGTTCCGGCGCCGGAGGCGAGGCCGGCGCGCGGGTCGTAGACGACGACCATGCGCTCCGCGTCGTCCGTGCCGCCGTCGTCGTCGGTGACCTCGACGGCGACTGTGTCCATGCCCGCGTGGTCGTAGACGTGGCTGGTGTCGCAACGGCCGCCCTTCGCGGGGAAGTCGGAGGTGCTGCCGTCGTCCCAGGTGACCTTGCAGGTGTGGGTGTCGTTGCTGCCGGGGTCGGTGAAGGAGGCCGATACGGGGACCTCGGTCTCGACGCGGTGGACGTCCCAGTCCTTGGGCGCGGTCACGTCCAGCGTCGGGGCGACGTTGCGGACGGTGACGGTGGCGCGGTCGCTGACGGGCTGGTTGACGCCGTCGTCAGCGGTCAGCTTGACCGTGTACGTGCCATCGTCGGTGCAGGTGAGGGTGGTTCGCGGGGCGGTGGGCTCGGCGAAGGTGCAGGTCGCGCCCTCGTCGACGTCATCGCCCGGGGTGTACGTCCACTCCGTGGCAGGGGTGCCACCGTCGTCGGCGGCCGTGCCCCTGAGGGTGACCGCGGAGCCCTCGTCGACACTCACGTCGGGGCCGGCGTCGACCATGGGGGCGAGGTTCTCGGGGTCGCCGCCGTCGGTGGGCGGGCGGCTGAACCAGCCTTGGTCTTCCGTCGTGCCCCAGTTGCAGCCGTGGATGGCGATGTCCTCGGTCACCAGCTCCCAGTCGATGTTCGGACGCTCCGCCTCCAGGTCCCAGGTGTGGCCGCCGCGGATGCCGTAGGCGTTGAACCTCACGTGGCACCACAGCTGCTTGTAGAGCGACTCCGCCTGGTCGTCGGTGACGGATCCCGGGCGGGGAAGGCGCGTCGTCACGTGATCCCAGATCTGTGCGGTGTAGGCGTCGACGATGGCGGCGACGTCGAGGCCCTTCGCCTTGTCCGTGGGGAGGATCGTCACGACCAGGGTGTCCCCGCCGGTGTCGTACTCGTCGCGGTAGAGGCTGGCGTGCGTGTACAGGTCGCTGCCGTCGTCGGTGTAGGAGCCGGCCCAGTCGTGCTTCACGTCGGTGCTGCCCAGCTGGTTGCCGTCGGCGTCCTTGGCAGCGAGGTGCCACTGCATGGAAGCCATGACCGGCTCTTCGTAGCCGGTCTCGACCGCGTACAGCTTGAAGGGGAGAAGAGAGCTGCTGGTGCAGTCGTCCGCGCTCCAGCCGTCGACGGCCCGGCCTTCGATCGTCCAGGTGACGACGGGACTCTCGCCGTCGTCGCACTTGTCCATCACCTGGAAGAAGTTGGGCTTGTCAGGGCTGGCGTTCTCGTGCTCGTGGTAGTAGTGCAGCCCGGAGTTGAAGGAGGCCGCCATGACGACGTCGCCGTCCTTGTTGTAGATCTTCCCGTTGCTCGTCGCAGCCTGGGCTTCTTCCGCGGCACCCGGGCCGAACGGGACGGCCAGCAGGCCGAGGCCGAGAGCGAGAACGGTGACAAGGCGCAGTAATGCACTTCTCATCGCGAGAGGTCCCCCGTGGACTCTGGCCGCGCGGTGCCCCGTGCCGGATGGCCGGGTCCTGCGCGCGGCGTGCGGGAGGAGCGTAGGGGGAGACCGGGCAGTTGTGGGTGTGTGAGGCGTGTGACTCATGCGGGCATTGTGTGTCAACTGCGCTGTGGGGCCCAGGAGATAGGACCGCAAAAAACTGGCCAGCCGGGCCTTTCCGCGGTACGGGCGCCGGTCGAGCACGGCTTTGCCCACCGGGAGCAGCGGTTGCCGCGGGGAGCAGCGGTTGGCCGCGGGCAGCGGATACGGGAACGGCCTCCGACCATCAAGGTCACAGCACTAGCGGGCGAGAAACGGGCCGAGTAGCGCAGTGAGTTCGGTGGGCGCGTCCAGTGCGATGAGGTGAGCAGCGGTGGCAAACTCGACCAGTGTGGCATCGGGGATCTCGGAGGCGTAGCGCCGGGCGATGTCCTGGAAGTCGGCGACGTCGAGCTTGCCGATTCCGACCAGTGTGGGTACGGAGATGACGGAGACGTCGCACGTCGCGGCGCCCTGGGAAGACTCCGCGACGATGCCCTGGTTAACCAGCGACGTTCGGAGCGGGCCGCGGAGTTGGTCGGTCAGTCCGGCGGCGACGTCCTCCCACCTTCGAGCAGGCCCGCGCAACCACATGTCCAGGTTTATACGGACGGCGGCGTTCAGGTCGCCTGATGCCAGGGCCGCCGTTTCCGCCTCGTCGTACGCGACCATTTCCGCAGACCAGTGGTATCCCGGCCATGGCGGGGCGAACAGCGCAAGGGAGTGCACCCGGCCCGGGTGCGTGAGACTGAAGTCCACGGCTACACGGCCGCCCCAGGACGCGCCGACGAGCCGGACACGGTCGTAGCCGAGGTGGTCCAGGAGGCGGCGCAGATCGTCGGTCTCGCTGAACGGGCCGGTCGGTGGTGCGGATTGGCCGAAGCCGCGCAAGTCGTACCGAATGACGGTGTGCCGTTCTGTCAGGTCGGGCACGACCGCGTCCCACATACGGTGGTCGGCGACGCCGGCGTGCACGAGTACGACTGGTGGTCCGTCGCCGGTGACGACGTAGGAAAGGTGTCCAAGATCATCAGCGAGTGTGAGCATCCGCAGATGCTTGCAGGACGACAGTGCACGTGCCACCCAGTAAGGGGAAGGCTCCACCCACGCCCCAGCTGCCACTGGCATCCGGCTCCGCTCATGAGCAGAGCGACAGTGAACGTCACGCCTGCCTCGTACAACCCTTCAACCCCCTGGGTCGTCTACGGAACCGTCCGGACCGGTTCCAAGGAGTAACACCGCCATGTCTCTGCAGCTCCGCACCGTCATCGCCACCGCGACCGCAGCCGCGCTGACCGGTGGCCTGCTCACCGCCGTCACCGCGGCACCGGCAGTCGCTGCCCCTGCCGAGTACGCCGACGACTTCAATGGCGACGGACACCGAGACCTCGCGATGGGCGCGCCGTACAAGACCATCAACGGCGCCTCGGCCGCGGGCGGCGTGGTCGTGGCTCTCGGCTCCGCCACCGGTCTGACCACCCAGCGGGTCGGGCTCACTCAGAGTTCCTCCGGGGTTCCGGGGACGCCAGAGGAAGGCGACCACTTCGGCATCTCGATCGCCAGCGGAGACCTGGACGCGGACGGATACGCGGACCTGGTCGTGGGCGCCGACGGCGAGGATGTGGGCAGCAACGGCGGCCAGGGCAGCGTGACCATCCTCTGGGGCGGCGCCAAGCCGTTCACCAGCAGCACCACGACCGTGGTGGACAGCCCGCACGAGTGGCAGGGCCACGGCTGGGATGTCGCGGTGGGGGATTTCACGGGGGACAGCGGCGCGGACCTCGCCGTGATCAACACGGATTCTGTCGCCGTGTATGCGGGAGGTTTCACCCGCGGGAGCCAGCCGGAACCGACGTACACCAGCCTGACCGGGCCTGGGGGGCAGCTCGGCAACAGCGAAGCAGCCGTAGGCGACATCGACGGGGACGGCAAGGACGACCTGGCGGTGACCGGACGGGACTACGGGAACGACCGGCCGGCCATCGACGTCTTCTACGGCGCGGCAGGCAGGCCGCAGTCGGGTGCGCGGGTGACCGGCGGTGGCACGGCAATCGCCCTCGGCGACATCAACGGGGACGGTTACGACGACATGGCCGCCTCGCTGACCTGGCCCGAGTACTACTCCGCCGCCGATCCGAGTGGCGGCGCCGGCTATGTCACCGTCCGGTACGGCAGTGAGGCAGGCGTGGGCGATCCGGTGGTCATCCACCAGAACAGCACGGGCGTGCCCGGCGCAAACGAGGACTCCGACGGCTTCGGCTGCTCACTGTCGATCGGCGACATCACCGGCGACGGGCGTGCCGAACTGGTGGTCGGCGCCAATGGCGAGGCCCTCGGCAGCATCGAGAACGCCGGCGATGTGACGGTGTTCCGCGGCTCCGCCTCCGGAGTGTCGATGTCCGGGGTCGTGCGCGTCTCCCAGGACACCGCCGGGGTGCCGGGCGTCCCCGAGACCGACGACCTCTTCGGCGGCCGGGTCAGGCTCGCCGACTACAACCACAACGGCAAGGCGGATCTGGCCGTCACCGCTCCCTTCGAGAACGCTCGCAACGGCGCCCTGTGGACCCTGCTGGGCACCTCGTCCGGCCTTACCGGCTCCGGTTCCAAGGCCTTCGGCTCCGACGACTACGGCCTCGCGAACGGATCGCGGCTCGGGGAGTCGCTGCTCGACTGAGCCGGGCGGGCGATTCCGGTCCGAGCGGCCTGGCGGACCCTTACAAGGACTCAACCCGATGCGGAGCTGTAGATCTCCTCGCACCGTGGCACCCGGCATGCACGATGTCCGTCGAGAGGACGGCCCGAGCAGCCGAAGGCCCCTGGAATCCGCCCACGGTCTCGGGCCTTTGGCATCCACGCCTGACACCAGTGCGGGCGAACGACGGCATCTCGCGCACTCCCACGCTGCGGAGGCGGCTGCTCCGAGAAGAGCAGGCCGCAACACACGGAGCATGGCATACTTGAAGTATGGCAACCCGGAAGATCACCATCACCGTGCCGGAAGAGCTGGTGGAATCGATCAAGGAGCGCGTCGACGCGCGCGGGGTATCCGGCTACATCGCGGCCGCCGCTGCTCATCAGGACGCCATGGACCGATTGCGCGAGTTGGCCGAACGTCTCGAAGAAGACCACGGAGCCGTGACGGACGACGAGCAGCAAGCAGCGCTGGACCGCATCGCCGCCATTGACGGCTGGCATGACGAGCAGCGATCGCATTCGAACGAGGCCGCGTGAGCCGCACCGCCCGAGCGAAGCTGCACCGGCCGCGACAGCGCGTCTTCGTGTTCGACTCGGAGGCTCTCTCCAAGGCGGTTCAGGGCGACCGGGAGATGGCTGCGCTGATCAAGACGGCTCCGCGGCTCGACATCCCGATCGTCACCTCGGCGCTTACCACCTTGGAGGCATGGGACCCTCGCGAAACGTCGAGGCAGGCACTGTGGAGCTGGACGCTGTCCCGGATCCGCGTCGTGCACACGGACGACCGAGTGATCGCCATGGCGCGCGACATGCTGAAGGCAGCCGGCCTGCATGGGCACAAGTACGCCATCGACGCCATTCTGGCGGCTGTGGCCGGGCGGGAAGCCGCGCAGGGCGCTCAGGCAACCGTCTTCACCTCCGACACCGACGACATGAACCAACTCCTCGCGGGACACTCCGTGCGAGTCGAGAAGGTCTGACGAGACGCCTCCCGCACCTCACTCCGCCCACTCGCCCGGTCAGAAAGCCCAGCTCAGGAGCGCGCAGCGGCATAGGTGGGGCTGTACGTCGGTCGTAGGTGCGAACCCTTCCTGGGCGCGACCGTACGAGAGCAACCGACCGCCCCGCGAAGCGCTGCGCGCGTCCGGCTCAGCCCTTGACCGCGGAGCTGGCCACGCCCTGCACGAACCACCGCTGGAAGAACGCGAAGACGATCAGCACAGGCAGGACCAGCAGGACACCGAAGGCGAGGACCTGGCCCCAGTCCACGGGCTGCTGCCCCTGGAAGACGCTCATTTCCAGGGGCAGGGGGCGTACCGCGGGGTCGGAGACCATCAGGACCGGCCAGAGGAAGGAGCCCCACTGGCCGAGGAAGGTCAGGATCGCCACCGACGCGAACACCGGCTTCGACATCGGGACGATGATCGCGAAGAACGTGCGCCAGGGGCCGGCGCCGTCGATGCGGGCGGCTTCCTCGATGCTGGGCGGGATCGCGCGGAAGAAGGTGGCGAACTGGTAGATGGAGAAGGCGCTGGCGATGAAGGGGACGGCCTGGATGTAGACGGTGTTGCGCTGGTCGTTGAGCATGTAGAACAGCGGGACGGCCACTGCCTCGAACGGGACGAGCATCAGCAGCAGTACGAGGGTGAATACGGCGCCCTGGCCTTTCCAGCGCAGCCGGGAAAGCCCGTAGGCGGCCATGGAGTTGACGATCAGTCCGCCGAGGACCACGACGCTGGACACAAGCAGTGAGATGCCCATGAAGCGCCAGAAGTAGCCGGTGGCGTCGGAGTTGAAGTTGTCCAGGACGGCTGTGTAGTTGTCGAAGGACAGGTGGGTGGGCAGGAAGCCGTTCAGGCCGTTCAGCACTTCGTCGGAGGGCTTGAAGCTGCCGAGGATCAGGTAGAGGACGGGCAGGACGAAGATGAAGGCCAGGACGCTCAGGACGGCGTAGTCGAGGCAGCGGCGCAGGGATGTGCGGGTCATGGTCAGTCCTCGTTGCCGGGGCGGACGGCGCGGCGCTGGATGAGGGTCAGGGCGACGACGATCAGGAAGAAGACGACGGTGATCGCGGAGGCCTGGCCGATGTTGTTCTGATCGAAGGCGGTGGTGACGGCCTGGTACATCACGGTGCGGGTGGCGTCCTCGTCGAGTCCGCCGCCCTTGACGAGGACGTAGACCTGGTCGAAGACGCGGAAGGAGAACACCGAGGTCAGCAGGGCGACGAAGACGAGCGTGCCGCGGATGCCGGGCAGGGTGACGTGGCGGAACTGCTGCCGGCGGGAGGCGCGGTCGAGCTGGGCGGCCTCGTAGAGCTCGGTGGGGATCTGCTGGAGGCCGGCGAGGAGGATGACCATCTGGAAGCCGACGCCCTGCCAGACGGACAGCACGATGATCGAGGCCATGGCGGTGGCGGCGTCACCGAGCCAGTCGAAGGCGCCCCAGTTACCGAAACTCACCGCGTCCAGTGCGGAGTTGAGCAGGCCGTCGCCGCTGCGGGCGAGGATGAGCCGCCAGATGACGGCGACCAGGGCCATCGGGAAGACGACCGGCAGGAAGAACAGGGACCTGAACAGGCCGATGGCCTTGAGCTTGCGGTTGAGCAGGATCGCCAGGGCCAGTGCCAGGCCGGTCTGCAGGGGGACCACGACCACGGCGAAGGTGAGGTTGTTCAGCAGGGCCCGCAGGAACGGGCCGGACATGTCGGGGTCGGTGAAGATCCGCCGGTACTGCTCGATGCCGAAGAAGCGGGGCGGGAGCGGCGAGCCGAGGCGCACGTTGTAGAAGGAGAGTACGACCGCGTAGACGAACGGGACGCCGACGAAGGCGATGAGGCCGCCGAGGGCGGGCGCGGACATCAGCAGCCCGTGTATCCAGTCGCGGTTCCTGCGCCCGGACCGTGGGGGCTTGGCGGATGTCGGTGGTGGGGTGGGTTTCCTGCCGGCGGGCGTGGCAGGTGCGGGGTTCACGGTGGTCACGGTAGGGGTCCTCTTCCCGGCCGGGAGGGAAGGGCGCTGTCAGGGTGCGCCCGCCCCTCCCGGCTGCTGGATGCCGGCTACGGCAGCTGGTAACCGTCGTTGTCCGAGTAGTCCTGGTCGATGGCGCGGGCGGCCTTCTCCAGGGCGCTCTTCGGGTCGGCGCCGCCGTAGATGTCGCTCACCGCCTGGCTGAACTTGGCGGTGACCGTGGGGTATCCGGCGGTGACCGGGCGGGTCACGGCCACGCAGGACTTGTCGACCTGGCTGTCGCCGCAGGGGTTGGCGAGCTGGTCGGCGAAGAGCTGGAGCGGGCCGCCCTGCTTGTACAACTCACTCTTGGCGAGCACGGACTTGGTGCCGGGAGGAGCACCGTTGGCCGTGGTCATCGCGGTGACGTTGGTGTCGTTCAGGAGGGTGCCGAGGAAGGCGCCGGCCGCCTTGCCGTTCTTGGTGTTGGCGCCGATGCCCCACTGCCAGGAGCCCTGGCCGGTCTTGGGGCCGTTGCCGAAGTCGGGCAGCGGCAGCACGACGAGGTCGTCACCGAGGGCCTTGCTGTAGGCGGGGTACATCCAGTGGCCGACCCAGCTGAGGGCGACGCGGCCCTTGGCGAAGGCGTTGGCGTCGGGGTTGGGGTCGACGTACTTCTTCCAGGACTGGAAAGTCTTCAGCGCCGAGGCCACGGCCGGGGTGTCCAGAGCGCCTTCGGCCTTGCCGTTCTTCAGCAGCGAGCCGCCGGCCGACCAGGCGATCGGGGCGAAGCCGTAGGTGCCCCACTCGTTGGCGAAGCCGCCACTCTCCTGCAGGTCCAGGCTCTTGCCGTCGGAGTCGTCGGCGGCCAGCTTCTTCACGGCGGCGGTGAACTCGTCCGCGGTCCAGACGTCGTTCACACCGGTCGGGTATGTGATCCCGGACTCCTCCAGCAGCTTCTTGTTGCCGTAGATGCCGAGCCCGGAGTCGAACATGCCCAGTCCGTAGTGCTTGCCGTCGATCTCGCCTTGCGCCTTGATGGCGTCCGTGGCGTTGGCCAGGGTCTTGACGGAGACGTAGTCGTCGATCGGCGCGAGCTTCTTGTTGTAGGCGAAGTTCGCCATGGTCGGGCCGTCGAACTCCATCACGTCCGGCAGCTTGGAGGCGTCGGTGGTGGTGATGGTCTTGGTGTAGTCGTTGTCGGGTATCAGCGTCAGCTTGACCTCGATCTTGTCCTGCGAGGAGTTGAAGGACTTCACCGCGTTCTGCACGGCGGTGGCCTCGGGGGCCTGACCCTGGTGGGCCCAGACGGTGATGGTGCCCGTCCCGCTGCCCTCCTCGGCGGAGGTGTCGGTGGTGCCGCCTCCGCCACAGGCGGCCAGCGCGGCCAGGGGAAGGACGAGGGCCAGGGCCGCACAGGCTGTCCGGCGTGATCTCCTGCTGCCGACGTTCATGGTGGGTGCCTCCGGTGTGTGGTGCGGGTGAAGGTGGGTGGTGTGGAGGTGCATTGGGGGATTCGGGATCGCCACGGGCCGTACGGCGCCGAGAACGACGGCTTGGTTATGTGGGCCGGCCTTGCGGCAGTTCGGTTCCGGCGCTCGGCTCCTTGATCACCAGGGGCAGCAGCTCCCAGGCGTCGACCGCGTAGCCCAGGCGCGTGTCCGGCGCCGTGTGGGCCTGCAGTCGCCACGGTCCGTCCCCTGTCGGGTAGAAGCGCAGGGTGAGCACCTGGCCGGTGGAGGTCAGGAAGACTTCGGCGATGGAGTGGTCGACGACCACGCGCAGGTCGACGGGCCGGTCGGCTGGGCAGGGCATCCGGTAGGAGCCGCCGTGGGCGCGGGCGTCCAGCGAGGCGTGGTCGCGGTCGACGACCAGTTCGCCGGTGGTGGGGTCGAGGCGGATGTCCAGGTACTCGGAGCCGTCCGGGGTGGTGAGCAGCCGTAGGCCCGCCGCTCCCGTCGGCTCCAGACGGGCCGTCAGGTCGAAGGCGCGGCCCACGCTGCCGAGGTCCACCGGCTGCGGGCCGTACATCGCGCCTGCGGCGTGCACGGTGTGTTCGCCGCGCAGGGCGAGCAGTTCGGCGGCGGGCTGCTGCCGCAGCGTGCCGGCGCCGTCGACCGAGATCTCGCGGGGAAGGGTCAGCACGCCGGCCCAGCCGTCCGCGACCGCCCAGGATTCCTCTCGGGCTTCCCCGGACCAGCCCCACAGCAGCCACCGGCCGCCCGGTGCGCGCAACAGCGCGGGGGCGTAGCATTCCGGGCCATGGTCGACGAAGACGGGTGAGCCGGCCTCGAAGACGTCGCCGCGTTCCTCGCCGATCAGGGCGGTGACGCAGCGGGCTCCGTCGTGGTCGTTCCATGCGCTGAAGATGAGGGCGCCGGGCCGTCCGGACTGCGCCGGGAGGTACTGGGGACACTCCCAGCCCTCACCGGTGTGCAGGTCGGTGCCGCCGACCGGCTGCTGCTCGCGAGCATCGAAGGGGCCCCGATAGGTCCAGGTTTCCAGGTCAGGCGACTCGTACAGCAGGGCCGCGCCACGGCCGTCCGCGAGGGCGGCTCCCACCAGCATCCGCCAGTCGTCGCCGTCCTGCCAGACGTACGGGTCGCGGTACATGGTGCAGCCCTCGGGCAGCTCGGGGATGAGCAGTTCCCCGCGCGAGGTGAAGGTTCGGCCTCCATCGAGGGAGGTGGCACAGGTGACCGGCTGATGCTGGGGCGAGCGGTCCTCGCGGTGCGCGGAGTAGAAGGCGACCAGCCGGTCGCCTTCGGAGACGGCGTTGCCGGAGAAGCAGCCGTCGGCGTCCACGCCACCCGGGGTCGGGGACAGCGCGATCGGCAGCGGCTCCCAGGTCAGCAGGTCGGGGCTGCGGAAGTGGCCCCAGTGCATGTTCGCGTGGGTCGCGCCGTGCGGGTTGTACTGGTGGAAGACGTGGTAGTGGCCGTCGTGGAAGGCCAGTCCGTTGGGGTCGTTGATCCAGTTTCGGGGCGGGCGCAGATGCGTGACGGGCCGGAGCGGATCACAGGGCGCGGTGGACACACACGTGCCTTTCGGTATGGGCGGAGAGCAGGCGGGGACGGTCACCGGACAGCGCCGGTCACGAGCCCCTGGTAGAACTCGAAGCAGGTGGCCCAGCCAGCACTCGCGGCAGATCCCCGATGGCATGGCGACGGGAGCCAGGTCCGTCCGGCGCGATGCCGGCGGCGAGTTACGGGAGAGACTTGCTGAAGCTTCGACGGCTGGTCGGCGAGGAGCGCGAGGCTCAGAACGCTCGTGCCTGAGAGGTCGGAAGCAAATTGCGGCGGCTCATCGGCTCATTGAAAGACTCAGGGGACATATGTGTACCCTCACCGTGTTCCAAGTACTGACAGGGGTGACGACCGGTTGCGACGGTCGCCTGTCATGGTGCGAATTGCTTCGCCGTCCCGGGGTCAGAGTCGGGGCGGCGAAGCGACCGATGCCCGCGCCACCAGCGGGCAAAGCAGCATCTCCTGAATGTCCGGGCCCGGTGGCCGGCCCGGAGTCTTGGTGAGCGCGAGCAACTGGGCCACGGCCCGTGCCCCCATCTCGTAGTGCGGGAGCTGAACGGTGCTCAGCGCAGGATGGACCGCTTCGCAGACCAGCTCCTGATTGTCGAACCCGATGACCGACAGATCTCCGGGGATGGACAGCCCCAGCTCGGCGGCAGCCCGGTAAGCACCGGCGGCCATACGGTCGTTGAAGCAGAACAGAGCCGTTGGGCGCTGCCTCGCCGTCAGCAGGCGCCGGGCGGCCCGGTAGCCCGCCCCCACATCACCGGCGGTCGTACCGAAGGGCACTGCCGTCTCGGCGGCGACCAGAGACGGGTCGTACGGAACACCGACCTCGGCCAGCGCCTTGCGGTAGCCCTCCAGGCGGCCCTGCTTGGCGGGAACGTCGACGGTCTGCACGGTCACGCCGATCCTGCGGTGCCCGTGGTCGATCAGCTCCCGCACCGCCGTATAGCCGCCCTGGACCTCGTCGGGCACCACGAAGGGGACGGCGGGGTCCTCGGAACGGCCGTCCAGCAGCACGGTGGGGGTCGAGCCCAGGCTCTCCGGCACTCGCACTTTCTGGTGGTACATCGCGGCGTAGAGCACGCCGTCCACCTGCCGCTGGAGCAGCATCTCGATGCTCGTGCGCTCCAGTTCGGCATCGCCGCTGGTGTTGACCAGCAGCAGCACCAGGCCCTCGGCCGCGGCGGCCTCCTGGGCGCCCAGGATCATCCGGCCGGCATGGGGGGTGGTGGCGATCTCGTCGCTGACAAAGCCGATGGTCTGCGAGCGCTTCAGCCTCAGCCCGCGGGCGAGGCCGTTCGGCGCGTACCCGAGCTCCTCGGCGACCTGCAGGACGCGCTGCCGGGTCTGAGCGCTGGCCCGCTTGCCCTCGACGCCGTTCAGGATGTGCGACACGGTCGCGGTCGACACACCTGCCGCCGCGGCCACGTCCTTGATCCCGATCCGGCGCGCCATTGCCCCTGCCCAAAGTAGTGGATTCCGGATTGGCTAATCGTTTAGCCAATCGCGTGCACATGAGAGTGCCCATGGCCAGAGCTCCTGTCAATGGCTCGTAAACGAACTCTTGGACCGACCGGCAAATGGGGGGTGGGAGAAGGAGCGGGGCCGAGGGGTAGCGGGCCTGCGCACTGCCCGGCCGCTGGTCCGCCGAGTCCTGGCATTCGGCCCAGCATGCCGCCGTACGCCACGCTCCCGTACCCGGACCGAACGACAAGGCTCCCGTCGAGACACTCATTTACGACATAAGACCGCATAGCCGCCATAATCTCGTGATCATCTCATCATCGTCACTACCGGGATTCCGGAGGCTTGGTTGCCGTGCCACGAAGACGAAGCTCCGCTCGAACGAACCGCCATCGCCACATAGTGAGCGTCTGCCTCGCCGCTGCCGCCCTGGGGGCGCTCGCAGGGTCTGCCGCCGGTACCCGCGAGACGGTGGACACGGTGGAGCCGGCCCTCGCCCCGATGGCGCTGCAGAGGGACCGCGTGCCCACGACTCCCTTGAAGCCCCCCAGCGGGGCATCGACCGCAGACCCCGGCAAGAAGCTGGCCGAAGCGCTCACATCTGTTATTCCGGACGGGGGCGCACGGCTGTCCGTGGCGGCGATCGGCCTGAACGGCGGGCACCGTGAGGCCCGTGACGCCGCATACGCCAAGTACAACGACCGTTCTACGTACGACGCCGCGAGCATCATCAAGGTGAATATCCTTGCGGCGCTCCTACTCCAGGCACAGGACGAAAAGCGGCAACTGACCAGGGAGGAGCGTTGGCACGCCAAGGCGATGATCCAGAGCAGCGACAACGGCTCGGCAGGCGTTCTGTGGCGGGCGATCGGGAGAGCCGACGGCCTGAACGCCGCGAACAAGCGGCTGGGGCTGGTTTCGACGGAGGGTGGCCACGGCAACCGCTGGGGGCTGACCCAAACGACGGCGCAGGACCAACTCACGCTGCTGCGTGCCGTGTTCGGGACAACGCAGACGGGGTCGGCGCCGGTGCCCGTTTCCTCCGGCGGGTTGAACCAGGCGTCGCGCGCGTACATCCAGAAGCTGATGGGGCGGATTGCGCAGGACCAGATCTGGGGTGTCTCGGCGGCGGCCGATTCCGGGTGGGCGCTCAAGAACGGCTGGCTGCCGCGTATCACGACCGGCCTGTGGGACATCAACAGCATCGGACGAGTGACGGCGGATGGCCGCCACTACCTGATCGCGGTCCTGTCCGACGGCAATGCGTCGATGTGGAAAGGGGTTTCCCTGGTCGAGGACGCTGCGAAGGCGGCGGTCTCCGCCCTGCAGTGCCAGCGGCCGAAACCCTGGAGCCTGACTGCTCTGGAAGCGCGCAGCCTCAGCGCTGCGAAGGACGGCCTCGCGACAGCACCACCGAGGCTGCCAGCAGTACGGCGCCGAGGACGCCCGCCAGCCGTCCCGCCCAGCCCGCCGGGCTGCCGCCACCATCGGACGTGCCGCTCGGAAGGCGGGGCGCAGTCCGGGGTGGAAGCCGACCACGCACTTCACCGGTGGTCGGTTCTTCGTGCTCGAAGATGAGCGGGAAGCACCCGAGGAGATCGAGCAGCGTGCTGCGGATGCGCGCTGAGGCCATGGACCGCGCCTCCAACTTGGCCTTCATCTGGGCCAGTTGCATGGCGCGGCGCCTCTCGGCGGAGCTCCAGTTCCCACCGGCAGGGTGTACAAAGGCCGAGTAAGGCCACTGAGACTGAGGGGCTAGGGTGTTCGATCTCAAACAGGAATTGCATCGCAAGCTGCAAGCTGGCAGGGCAGGGCTACTGAGCAAGCTTGAGGACTTGAGCGAGTACGACCTGCGTCGGCCCATGACACCGACTGGCACCAACTTGCTCGGCATGGTCAAGCACCTGGCCGGTGTGGAGTACGAGTACCTCGGTGAATCATTCAAGCGACCGGCGCCCGAGACCATGTCGTGGATCGAGGACGGCTCGATCTGGCAGGGCGCCGACATGTGGGCGACACCCGATGAGTCCAGCGAGTACCTGATCGGGCTCTACAAACGCGCCTGTGCGCACGGCGATCAGACCATCGCGGACCTGGACCTGGAGACCCCCGGGTGGGTGGCCCACTGGCCGGAGGGAAAGCGCGACACGACCTTGGGCGTTCTGCTCATTCGGATGGTGTCCGAGACTGCCCAGCATGCCGGCCACGCCGATGTGATGCGAGAGCTCATCGACGGGCGCGCCGGTCCGGATCATGACGCGGTGGGAGACGAGGCTTGGTGGCGTGAGTACGTTGCCGGGATCCAGGCGGCAGCGGACTCATTCGCAAACGGGGGTCACTCGGACAAGCCGACCGGCTGATGCGGAACACTTATTCGTTGAGATTTCCTTCGGCGGGGGGAGAGAGCGGGAGCGGTCACCTTGTGCCCAGTTCCCGTACGGGTACGAACCGCGCCTTCTTGATGTCCGGACCGTCGGCTGTTCCGGGGAAGACCCAATAGCCGTGTTCCTCGCGGGGCTTGAAGAAGCCCCGGTAGCCGACGAGGAGTTCGGCGCGACCGTCGCGGTCGAGGTCGGCAGCGGCGACGTCCCAGCCGAAGTTGTCGGCGTCCGCACTGTGGGTGGGACGGCTGGGCAGGTGGAGCCGGTTGCGATCGATGGTGAGTGGCGGCGCGTAGCCGCCGTTCGGCTGGGAGAGCAAGATGGTCACGGTGCCCGCCGGTTTGCTGCGGGAGTCCCGGTTGACCAGGTCGTCCTGGCCGTCGCCGTTCAGGTCGGCTAGGACGGGGCCTCCGGTGTAGCCGATGGTCTGCAACGTTCCGGGTGGGTCCTCGCCCCCGGTGTCGTAGGGGGCGGGGAGTCGGCTGGTGCGGGCGCCGGGGCCGTGCGGGCCGCCGTGCAGGATCGTGCCGTCGGTCTGGACGATGTCCGTGAACCGGTCGCCGTCCAGTTTCCCGGCGGTGAGCAGCGGTGTGGTCCGGTCGCGGTCCGGCAGTGGCAGAGCTCTGCCCGCGCGGGCAGGCAGGGCGGCCACGGCCGGCCCTGCGGGCGTACCGCGGTAGTAGCGGGTGTCCACGAGGCCGCCGGGCAGGCGGTCCTCGTCGTACCAGTCGGACACGTCCTGATCCTCCGGCGGCACGGGCAGCCCACCGCGGGTGACCACGTCATCGCGCCCGTCTCCGTCGAAGTCGCCGGTGACGAGGGTGGACACACCCACGTATCCACCCTGGGTCGCCTCGACGGCGACGGTCCTTCGGGGTGCGCCGCTGCGGGTGAACGGCCCGTAGAGGATGGTGAGGCAGGCCGAGTGGCGCGGCTCGTGGAAGCCCCGAGGCTGCACCTCGCGGCCGTCCCGCAGCCCGATCAGGTCCAGCGATCCGTCTCCGTCGAAGTCACCGGTCGCCGGGAACAGCGGGTAATCGGCGGGGAGTCGCACCATGCGTGGCGTGCCCTTCCGGCTGCCCCAGACGATGCTCTGTCCGGTCCAGGAGCGCTCGCGGTTGTGGAACAGGTTCTGGACGACGAGGTCCGCCAGGCCGTCGGCGTCCAGGTCCCCGGTGAGGTGGGCGGCGCTGTTCGCGACCAGCGGGCGGGTGCTCGTGGCCGGGTCGAGTCCGGGAAGGCTCAGCGAGACGCCGGCCGCCGGGGCGATGCCTCGTGCCGAGCCGGGGACGAGGGCGCGGTGGTGCAGCCAGCCGCCGCCCTCCTTCGGGCGGTACCAGGCGTCGAGGTGGATGTCGGGGAAGCCGTCGCCGTTGAAATCCGTGCGGTTGACCGTCTGTTGCGGGGCTGCCCGGGCGGTGCGCGCCGGGGCGGCGGGCGGTTCGGCGCACACGGCCGGGGCGACGGTCGGCGCCTTTCCGTCCGACTCGACCGGCGGCGTGCGCTGCGGTATGCCCGGGTTGGGGTGGCCGCTGGAGGAACCGGAGAGGTGTACGTACATCACCACGCTCGCGAGACTCAGCGCGAGGACGACGACAGCGACGATGGCGGTGGCGGTGGTGATACGGCGACGGGACACAGCCCGAGTCTCGGGCCGGGCGACCGGGCGCGACCAGGCCTGACGCGTTCCGGATCGACAACGGTTTCCGAGCGGCCTGCAGCGGCAAAAGGCCCCGGACCGATCAAGGTCCGGGGCCTTTGAACCGATCAAGGTCCGGGGTCTTCGGAACTGCTAGCAGTCGTACTCCTCGTAATACCAGTTGCCGTACCCGTCTTCCACATACGACCAGCAGACGTAGTCGTACTCCTCCATGGCGTGAGGCGACTGCGTCGCATGGGTCGCGGCTGGAGCACTGGGCGTGGTGGCCGCCGAGGCCGGCGCGCTCGACACGGCCACGAGTCCGCCGAAGAGCATGGCGGACGCGGCGCCTGCCGTCAGAGTCCGCTTCGCGAGGTTACGCATGGTGATCCTGCCTTTCACTGGACGTTTTCCACCTCTTTGCGGTGGGCCTGAGGTCCAGTAAGCGGGGCCATGAGGGCCGGCGTCACGTCACGCAAAATCGCATCTTGACACCGCACGTTGATCTTGGGTGTGCCGCGGGGACGGAGCGAATCTCGCGACCGGCCCAGGCCTACCGCCTAGGTCCCACGGTCCAAACAGCCCGGTCCCCTGGTCCGACGTCGACGCCGCCGTCCGTCCCTACGATCGGAGCATGACTCACACGACCGCACCGGCGACCTCCGGCGTCCCCGCCCCCTCCCCCAGCGAGGCACCTCGGCTCGGCCTCGACGCGTATCTGGCGCGTATCGGCTGGTCAGGAAGGCGTGAGGCGAGTGCGGAGACGCTGCGGTCGGTGCACCGAGCCCACATCCAGGGCATTCCGTTCGAGAACGTCCAGCCCGTCCTGGGCTCCGCGCCCTCCCTCGCGCTGGACGACCTCCAGGCCAAGCTGGTCCGTAGCCGTCGCGGCGGCTACTGCTTCGAGCACAACACCCTCTTCGCCGCCGTCCTCGAAGCGCTCGGCTTCGGCGTCACCCGCCTCGCCGCACGCGTCCGCGTCGGCGCACAGGGCGCCGTCCGCCCGCGTACGCACATGCTTCTCCTGGTGGACGTGCCGGGCGAATCCCGGCAGTACCTCGCCGACGTCGGCTTCGGCAGCATCGGCGGCCTGCTCGAAGCCATCCCGCTGACGGCCGGCTCCGAGGTCCACGGCGGCGGCCGCACGCACCGCCTGGTCCGCGAGCCGCATCGAGGTCTGGAGGATCTGTGGGTCCTGCAGGCGTTCCAGGAGGGCGCGTGGTCCGACCAGTACGCCTTCACCCGGGAGCCGTTCGAAGCCGCCGACTACGAGGTCATCAACTGGCACGTGGCGACCAACCCCCGCTCCCCCTTCCAGCACACCCTCTACGCCCAGCGCACCACGCCCGACGCCCATCTCGCCCTCGCCGGACACGTCCTGGTGATCACGCGCGCCGACGGTACGCGCGAGAAGCGGGAGTTGACGGACCCGGTGGAGCTGCGGCGGGTGCTGGACTCCGAATTCGGTATCGAACTGCCGGAAACGGCACGGCTGGAGTTCTAGGGATCGGGGGTCCGTCGTTCCCGGGCGGCAGCAGTCCAGTAGTTGAGACTTCACCAAGCCGTCGTAAGTTTGGTAAGGCTTGCCTCATATACTGACGCCCCCATTGGCCGCCGTACATGGCACGCCAGAGGCACACCCATGCCCGTACGACAGGACGTTGACATGCGCACCCCCTCCCGCGGGCTCATCGCGGCACTTGCCCTCACGCCCTTGCTGGCCGGCTGTTTCGCGTCGGGCCAGAACGACAGCAGCTCGGGGGCGGGCTCGAAAGAGGGAGCGGCCGGGCGCCTGCGGGTCGCCCTCGCCGTGCCGCCGGCGCAGGCCCTGTCCCCGTACAGCAACGACGCCACGGTGCTGAGCAAGCTGTCCGTCGCCGAAGGCCTCACCGCCCTGGACGAGGACGGCGCCGCCGCACCCGCGCTCGCGCGGTCCTGGAAGCGGAACGACGCCACCACCTGGACCTTCGAGCTGCGCAAGGCGTCGTTCCAGGACGGCACCGAGGTCACCGCCCAGTCCGTCGTCGACGCGCTGGACCACGCGAACGAGGCCGAGACCAAGCCCCGTGTCCTCAGCGACGTGAGCCTGACGGCCAAGGCCGAGGACGCCGACACCGTCACCATCACCACCAAGAGCGCCGACCCGGTGCTGCCGCTGCGGCTGGCGAGCCCCGCACTCGCCATCCTCTCCGCGAAGGCGTACGCGAAGGACGGCACCGTCAGCCCGGTCGGCACCGGCACCGGCCCCTTCGAGATCACCCGCCTCAGCGGCAAGACCGGCGCCGCCCTCACCCGCTTCGACGGCTACTGGGGCGGCAAGGCGAAGGCCCCGGGCATCGACGTGAGCTGGATCGCGGACGGCACCGCCAGGGCCAACGCGCTGCGCGGCGGCGACGTCGACATCGCCGAGTGGATCCCCACCGCCCAGGCGAAGCTGCTGGACAAGGACACCCGTCACGAGGTGCCTTCCGTACGCACCGACAGCCTGGTCCTCAACACCGGCAGCGGCATCTTCACCGACGCCACGCTGCGCGCCGCCGCCCGCGAGGCCGTGGACGGTTCCGCTCTCGTCGCCTCCGTCTTCGGCGGATACGCGGACCCGGCCGAGGGCCTGTTCGGAGCGGCCGTCTCCTGGGCCGCCGACCAGCGCGTCACGGTAACCGGCCAGGCCGAGGCCGCGACCACCGCACAGGTCGAGTCCAGGACCGCGGGCAAGACGCTGCGCCTGGCCACCTACACCAACCGCGCCGAACTGCCCGAGGCCGCGAGCGTCCTCCAGCAGCAGCTGGAGAAGGCCGGGTTCACGGTCAAGCAGGACGTACGCGAGTACACGCAGATGGAGGCCGACCTCCTCGCCGGCAAGTACGACGCGCTCGTCTTCTCCCGGGTGACGCTCCTCGACACCGGGGACGCGGTCGCCTACCTCGCCAGCGACTACACGACCGACGGCGTCTACAACATCGCCGCTCTGAAGGACTCCGCGGTCGACAAGGCCATCAGGGCCGCCGCCGAGGAGAGCGACACGGCGAAGCGGCAGCAGAAGATCATGCGGGCGGAGGCGGAGATCCTGCGCACCGATGCCGTCGTGCCGCTGGTCCACGAGAAGGCCGTGCAGGGAATCGCCCCTGATGTCGAAGGCGTGCTCCTCGATCCCCGCGAGCGCTCCCTGATCGACCTCGACACGCACCTGAAGTAGCACCGGATGAGCGTCGCCCACGGCCTCGCCCCTGCCCGCCCGCGCCGGTGGCGGTCGGGGGCCGGCCGCGTGCTCGCCGGCGCCGGGCTGGTGTCCGCCGTCGCCCTGCTGCCCTGGCTGTCCAGGACCGACCCCGCGCTGACGGTCCTGCGGGCACGCTCCGCCGATCAGGATCCCACGCCCGCGGACCTGGCCGCCGTACGTGAGCAACTGGGCCTCGACGAAGGGCCGCTCGCCCATCTCGCCGCCTGGCTGGGCGGCCTGGCGCGCGGGGACGCGGGCACCTCCTGGGTGTCGGGCGAACCGGTCCTGCCCCAGGTGACGGGCGCCTTCGGAGTCTCCGTCACGCTGATGCTGGGCGCGCTCGCGGTCACCGTCCTGGTGGCCGGACTGGTCTGCGCCCGCACGGTCTTCCTGGGTTCCCGGCGGCGGCTGCGGCAGGATCGGGTGAGCACCGGGCCCGCGGTTCTGGCCGCGCTGCCGAAGTTCCTGCTCGCTTCCCTGCTCGCCACGGTGTGCGGGGTGTGGCTGGGCTGGTTCCCCTCGAGCGGCTGGGAGGGGCCGCAGTCCATGGTGCTGCCCGCCCTCGCCCTCGGCATACCGTCCGGGGCGATGATCGGCGGGCTGCTCGACCAGGCGCTGCCCGCCGCCTTCCACGAGCCGTGGGCGCGGACGTGGTACTCCGTCGGGTTCCCGCCCGGCCACACCGCCCGGCACGCGCTGCGCCGGGCGCTGCCCGGCGTGCTTCCGCAGTTGCTGCCGACCGTCGTGGCGCTGGTCGGGGGCGCCGTCGCCGTGGAGAAGATCTTCAACATCCCCGGGCTCGGCCGCCTCGCCCTCGACGCCGCCATCGCCCAGGACCTCCCGCTGCTGCAGACCGCGACGCTCGCACTCGCTCTGCTCGGCATGGCCGCCGGTCTCCTCGTGGGGGCCCTGCGGCACGCACTCCTCGGCCGTCCGCTCCGGGACGGCGCCCTGCCCGCGCTGCACCGCCCCGCCCTCCCGCAGGGACGCTCTCTGCGCTGGGTCGCCGGGTTGTGCGCCTTTGTGCTGCTCGGCCTCGTCGCGGCCGGACTGCTGCGCGACCCACTGCACGTCGACACGGCGGCGCGGCTGGTGCCGCCCTCCGTCGCCCACCCGCTCGGCACGGACTCGCTGGGCCGTGATCTGCTGGCCCGGCTGGGTCACGGGGCGCTGCGCACGGCGGGCGTGGCGCTCGCCGTGACAGCCGTCGGCGCCGTCACGGGACTGCTGCTCGGCATGGTGCCGCAGGTGAGCGCGGGTCTGACAGAAGCGGCAGCAACCATGCCGGCCGTCCTCGCGGGACTGCTGACGACCGCGGTGACCGGGCCGTCCGTCTGGGGCGCGGCGTGCGCGGTGTGCCTGGTCGGCTGGAGTCCCTACGCCGCCCAGAGCGCCGCGCTCCTCGAGCAGGAACGGGCGAGCGGCCACATCGCCGCGTCCGTCTCGCTCGGCGCCGGGCGGCTGCACCTGCTCCGCCGCCATCTGCTGCCCGCGCTCGTGCCGGCCCTCGTCCGCAACGCCCTGCTGCGGCTGCCCACCGCCGTCCTCGTGCTGGCCTCCCTGGGCTTCCTCGGCCTGGGCGAGCAGCCCCCCACTCCGGAGTGGGGGCGGCTCCTGTCCGAGAACCAGCCGTACGCCGAGCTGGCACCCTGGACCGTCCTGGGCCCGGCCGGCGCCCTCGTCCTGCTCTCGGTCCTCGCCGTGTCGGGCACCGCGCTGCGTCAGCGCAGTGCATGACCGCAGCCGCGAGGTCCGAAGGCGCGTTGTCCGCCCTCCCCTCGAGGACTTCGCCCTCCCCTCGAGGACTCCTCTCCGGCAACCGGGCCGTCTCACAGGTAGTCGTCCAGGCGCGCCACGGTGAAACCCTGTTCCTGGATGCGCCGGAGCAAGGTGAGTGTCATCTCGGTCGCTGTGGTGCCTTTGAGGTCTTTCGCGCCCCGGAAATGGGCGAGGATGATGTCGCCCGGCTGCAGCTTTCCGTCACCCCGCTGGTATCGCAGGTTCGTGATCTGCATGGTTTCGCGCCACAGAACGATGGCTTCGATGCCGCAGGATTTTGCGGCAGCGCGGGTTGCTTCATTCCAGTTGCCGTACGGCGGCCGGAAGAATCGCGGGGTCGTTCCGTATTCTTCGGCAAGTCTCCGTTGCTGACCGCAGATCTCGTTCGCCTGAGCAGATTGCGAGAGTGCGAGGAGGTCGGGGTGGGTCAGCGTATGGTTCTGGATGGCGTTACCGAGGTCCTGCAGGGGCTTGAAATATTTGTAGCCATTCCTGATCGCCGCGTCGGTGAGGAACATGGTGAAGGGGATGCGCAAGTCCCGCATCATCCTGACGAATTCAGGGTCCTTCTCGGCGCCGTCGTCGAAGGTCAGGAAGACAACCCTGTCCTTTACCGGGACGTCCCGGATTACCGGCACTGAACCAAGAGACATTTTCCCCGACTTGACCTGTGGCGGGGTGGGCGGTGCGGGCAGCGGTTCGAGTCCCCATGTGCGGAAAGCGGCCGTTCTGTGACTCTCGGCGGGCCCTTTACGGGGATTCGGCGAGACAGGTGCGGAGGGTGCCGAGGCTTCCCGTGTCACAGTCCCCGGCTTCTTCGCTGGGGGATTTGATGCACACCCCAGCGCGAGCATGGACATGATCCCCGCCGCGAGGAACAGTACGGCTGCTTTGGTTCGCATGAGGGGACCGTATCGACGTACAGAAAGAGTCGTTTGCTTGAATAGCTCTGTGCGATGCGAAATCCCCGACAGAGAGTATTTCCCGGGTTAGATTCTGGTTCGATTCTGGCTCGACGTAGTTCGATGTCCAGCTCGCACCGCTCGGTCGCGGTCCTGACCTTGCCCACGCCGACCCTGGAGTACGCGGCCGGGTTAGCATCCGGCCATGACTGCTGACAACGCTGTGGAAAACGTCGGAGACGTCGACGGGTCCGGCTCCGTGTACGACGTCGAGATCGGGGCGCTGCAGGGCGGCTCCGCCGATCTCGGCCAGTACCGCGGGAAGGCCGCGCTCATCGTGAACGTCGCATCGAAGTGCGGGCTCACGCCCCAGTACGCGGGGCTGGAGCGGCTGCACGAGCAGTACGCAGGACGCGGGTTCACCGTCCTCGGGGTGCCCTGCAACCAGTTCATGGGGCAGGAGCCCGGCACCTCGGAGGAGATCGCCGAGTTCTGCTCCGCGACGTACGGCGTGACCTTCCCGATGACCGAGAAGGCCGAGGTCAACGGGGACGGACGGCACGCGCTGTACGAGCGGCTGGTCGGGTTCGCCGACGCGGAGGGGCACAGCGGGGACATCCGCTGGAACTTCGAGAAGTTCCTCATCTCCGCCGACGGTTCCGTGGTCGCGCGCTTCTCGCCGCAGACGGAGCCGGAGTCGGCGGAGGTCGTGGCGGCGATCGAGAAGGTGCTTCCCGTCTCCGCCTGACGATCAGCCACGGGCCACGGGCCGGCCACAGGCCTTGTGGTCCGGCCCGTGGCCCGGATTCTGTCGCGGTGTACGAGGGTTCAGTCCCGTCCTACGTCCAGGGTCCGGCCGTCGTCGCCGCGGCGCGGCTGCAGTTCCACCTGGATGCGGTGCACCGTGTCGCGGGACAGCGCGCCGCCCGCTCCCGCCGTGACCACGCCGATGCGCAGGCCGGCCCGGCCGGAACCCTCTCGTCGTACCTGCACGGCGAATTCGAGGCTGACCTTCTCCACGCTGAAGCGCACCGGACTGTCGGCGCCTCTGCGCTGGGCCTCCTCCAGTTCCTCCCGCACCTGGCTCATCACATCGGCGAGACCTGCCACCGCGGCGCCGTCGTCGGTCCCGTGCCCCATTGCACTACCTCCTCATGTCCCTGCCCATGCATCTCAGGAGTCATTGTCCGACCCGGCACCTATCCTGAGGAAGCATGGAGGGGGATGCGGACGAGGAGGTCCCGGAAGTCACCGACCTTTATGGTCATGCCAGTTGGCGGGTCCGGCTGCGCCGAGGCGGTGTGTCCGGCAGTGGTGACGTGCTCGGTGCCGGTGTGCTGCTCGGCGCCGACCGGGTGCTCACCTGTGCCCATGTGATCCGCGATCCGGAGACGGGACAGCGGCCCGACTGCGTACAGGTCGACTTCCCTCTGCTGCAGGGCCTGCCGCGGACCGAGCGCCGTACGGCGACCGTGCTGGACGGCCATTGGGTGCCGCCGTTCGGGAAGGCACAGGGGGACCTCGCGCTGCTCGTCCTCGACGAGCCCGCTCCGGTGCCGTCACCGGTCACACTGCACCGGACGCTGGACTACCGGGGTGCGCCCGTCCTCATCGACGGTTTTCCGGAGCAGCGGTCCGGCGGGCAGTGGCTCACGGGAGCTTGTATGGGGCCCGGCGGGCACGGTGACGAGCGGGTGCAGATCGACCTGGCCGATCCGCGCGAGCCGGGGCGGCGGTTGGCGGGCGGGTTCAGCGGGGCGGGCGTCCTGGAGGAAGGGACCGGACGGTTACTGGGCATCGTCGTACAGGCCGATGAGCGCGCGGGATACGGCTACATGATTCCGGCGGCGACCGTCGCCAAGTACTTCCGCGACATCGGCAGGGCCTACGTCACCGGGCCGCCCGCCATCCCCGCCCCGCACACCGTCTCCCCGGACGCCGCCCGCGCCGCACGGCCGCACGGCCTGCAGCGCACCGTCATGCGCTGGCTCCATGAGGAGCCCGGCTGCTGGGATATCGAGGTGCTGTTCCTCGGCGAGGGCGACGTCCGGGCCCGGGACGCCCTGCACCTCGTGCTGAACATGGCCGACCGCGAGCAGTCGCCGCAGCTGTCGGTTGCTCCGGAGGGGGACGCGGGGACGCGGCGGTTGTCCGGGGCGGACCCGGGGGCCGCAGACCGGTCGCCGGACGGGGTGCCGACGGATGGTGTGCCGGAGACGCCCATCGACCCGGCCGACGGCCTGGCAGCCGGCGCCCCGCATCTGTCGCAGGCCGGGATCGAGCCTCGCCTGGGCAGCATCAGTCTGTTCCTGGACGTGACGGGCGCGTCGCTGGAGCGCGCCGAGCCGGAGCATCCCGCGATCGGCGAGGCCCTGCTCGCCCTCCGCCGGCAGCTGGCGTACTCGCGGCAGCGCGGCGCCCGTCCCGCCGTCGCAGTCCTTGGCGCCGACCTGTCCGCCACCGAGCCGGTCGTGGCCGTGCGGGTCCTGCGTGAACTGGCCGGGGCCGGCGCCCGGTTGCTGCTGGTGGTGCGCGACGGCGGCGGCAGGGGCAGTCACGACGGTGCTGACGGCGGCAGGGACAGTGGCGGCGGCAGTGAACACGGATTCGCGTACGAGATGGCGCACCGGCTGCTGCCGGACGACCGCGCCGAGCGCTGGCTCGAGCGGATCGTCGACCGCGTCTCGCTGCTGGCTGCCACCGAGGAGCGCTCCAGGGACGTGTACCGCCGTGTGGAGCGTCGGGTCGTCGATCCGCCCCGTCCGACGGCGTACGGGGCGCGGGCCCGGCTGTGGACGGTGCAGCTCGCGAGCGAGGCGGGCACGGGGGGACGGCGTCCGCCGGGCGCGCCACGCCTGCCGGCGCCCGGCCGGGAGAGGCAGCGGGCGGCCTTCCTGGAGAAGCTCTCGTACGCCGAACAGGCCGTGGAGAACTGCCTGATGCGCGCGGAACGCGCCGAGCGGGAGCTGCGTGGCGTACTCGACGCGCATCTGCGGCTGCGCGGTCTGCTCGCCGCGCAGCAGGCGCGGCTCGACGGGCAGGGCCTGGCCGAACACCCCGACGCCGTCGGCGCCTTCGGCCGCGCGCAGGAGCTGCTGATGAGCGGTCCCTGCCCACTCGCCGACGCGGAACGTGCGGTGGAGGCGTTCGCCCGGGTGGTACGTCGGCTCACGCGGGACGGGTCGTGGGAAGCGGGGCGGCAGGAGGGTGGGCCGGAGACACCACGGCCCCCCGACGCGACGCATACGGGACCCCCGGCTACTGGCGAGGCAGGTGGGCCATGACCCCGTGTCCTCACCCGGGATGCCCCGGCACGGTCACCCCATCCGGGTACTGCCGGGTCTCCGGCGAGCGGGTCGACCCCGTCTCACGGCGCCACTCGTCGGCGACCGCCCCGGACCCGACAGCGCCCGTGGCGAAGAGCTCCTCTGCCGTCCCGGAGCCGGACGCATTGGAGCACGTGGAGCCCCAAGCGCACCTTGGGCACCAGGAGCACGACGAGCCGTTGTTCGTCGTCGGAGCCGGTGCCGGGTCCGGCCCGGGTGACGGCCGAACCGCCGACGTCGAGCTTCCGGACGAGAGCCCGGATCCCACCCTGCTGCCCGAGATCAGGCCGCGGGGCGGGACGGTGTCCCCGGGCGCCCCTGACTCCCCAGGCGCCCCGGACGCGCTGTCCGGGCAGCTGCTCGCCGAGCAGTACCGGATGGTCAGGCCGCTCGGCCATGGCGGCATGGGCGAGGTCTATCTGGCGCTCGACACGAAGGTCGACGACCGCGAGGTGGCCGTGAAGTTCCTGCGGCCGGTGCAGGCCGCGGTCGCGCGGGACGCGCTGGCGAAGGAGCGGCAGGCGTTCGCCGACCTCAACCACGAGGGCATCATCCCGGTGTTCAACTACGGGCATCACGACGGGGTCGGTGACTTCCTCGTCCTGCCGTACGTGGACGGGCTCAACCTCGAAGAGGTGCGGGCCCTGGTGTGCCGCGATCCCGGACGGTTCGGCGGCGCGCGGTTCCACGAGTTCGTCCTCGCGTACGGCGTCCGTGTGCTGTCCGCGCTCGCGCATCTGCACGCGCCCGACCGCAGGAAGGTCTACGGCGATCTGAAGCCGCAGAACGTGATGCACGACGGCAGCACCACGAAGCTCATCGACGTGGGGAGCATCCGGGGCGAGCGGGCGCCCGGCCTCACGACCACCGGCTATCGTGCGCCGTCCGTGCCCGCCGCGACAGGCGCCTCCACCAGCCAGGACGACCTGTTCAGCCTCGGCGAGACACTGCGCGGCGTGTGCGGCCTTGGCGAGTCGAGGCACGATCTCGCCGCGCTCGGCGCCCTGGACCGGCTCGCCTCGTCCGGCCCCGACGAGGTGACGGTCCGGGCCGCCCTCCTCATGACCGCTCCCGCGCCGCAGGGCCTGGGGCTGGCTTCGCTGGCCCGGGTGCTGCGGCGCGCCACGCGCGAGGAACCGGCCGACCGGTTCGCGACGGCACGTGAGATGGAGGAGCAACTACGGGGCGTGTTCCGGGAGTTGCGGTCGCTGCGTACGGGGCTGGAGACGTTCGAGCCGTCACCGCTGTTCCTGCAGTCGCCCCACGCCCTCGAGGGCGCGCTCGGCGTCGCGCCCCGGCTGTCGCGGTGGGCCGCTCCGCCCGAGGACGACGGGCCGCGGGCGCCCCTGCACGCGGCGCCGTCCGCGGCCGACGTGGCCCAGCGGCTGCCGGTGCCCCGGCCGGATCCGGACGACGCGCACCATGCCGGGCTGAGCCGTCTTTCCGACGCCGATCCGGCGGCGTTGCTCCAGCACACGAAGGGATGGGACGGCTCCGCGGAGGTTCATCTGCTGCGGAGTCGGCTCGAGTTGAGGGTGGCGCTCTCGGACAATGCGGAACGCCTGTCCACAGCGGAGCCCGAGCTCATCGACGCGGAACGCGAGTTGCAGCTCGCCATTGCGGCCATCGGCGCCGGACGCGCTCGGCATGACTGGCGTGTCGACTGGCACCGGGGGCTGCTCGCCCTCGCGCGGGACCAGGCCGAGGAGGCGTGGGACCACTTCGACCGGGTCTACGCGGCGATCCCCGGCGAGTACGCACCGAAGCTCGCCCTCGGCTACTGCGCCGAGCGGCTGGGGCGCCGGCATGAGGCGCTGACGTTCCACGAGGCGGTGCGCCTGCGCAATCCGTCGCTGGGTGGCGCGGCGTTCGGCGTTGCGCGGGCACGGCTGGCACAGGGCGGACCGCAGGCCGACGCGTACGCCGTCGAGGCCCTGGACGCGGTGCCGCAGCACTCGCGCCACCGCACAGCGGCCCGTACCGCCGCCGTGCGCATCGGCGTCAGCCGGGCGCAGGACGCCGGGCAGCTGGCCGCGGTGCTCCGGCGCCTCGCCCGGCTCTTCCACGAGCACGGCCTGACCGACGAGCAGGCCCGGGTACGGATGAAGGCGGAGGTCTGGGAGGCCGCCCAGGACCTGCTGGCGCGACGCTCCGTCGACGCCCGGCAGCTCCAGGCGGTGTCCGCCGCACCGGACACCGCGCGGATCGGCTTCCCCGGCGACGAACAGCAGCTGCGCACCGACCTGTCCCGGTTCTACCTGGGCCTCGCCCAGCAGGCGGCGCGTTCCGACGCACCGGACGGCGCCGACCTCGCCGAGCGGCTTCTGGACCGGGCCTACCAAGTCCGTCCGTTCGCCTACCGACACCACAGGGACAGTCCATGGTTGGGGAAGAGGATCAGCAACTGGCTGCGGGCCGCGGCGCTCACCCCGCCGAGGGTCCGGCCACCACGATCGGGCTCGAGGTGAGCCAGGTCATCGAGCTGCCGAGGCCCAGACCGGGCACTGGCCGGACACACGGACGGGGCACCGAGCGCCCGCCCCAGGCAAACCCGCCGGAGGCGGCCCCCACGCGGGCCCCGGATACGCCAGACGCGCGCCCGCCCCACACAAACACCCCAGACGCTGCCCGCACGCAGGCCACAAACACGCCAGAAGCGCGCCCGCCCCACACAAACACCCCAGACGCTGCCCGCACGCAGGCCACAAACACGCCAGACGCGCGGCCGCCCCACACAAACACCCCAGACGCAGCTCCCACGCAGGCCACAAACACGCCAGAGACGCGCCCGCCCCACGCAGACACGCCACATGAGCGCCCGCCCCACACGAGCGCCCCAGACTCAGGTCCGCCACCCGTAAGCCCCCCACACCCAGGCCCGCCCCCCGCAAGCACCCCGGACGCGGCCGCCGCAGGCGCGACGCGCGTGCCCGAAGCGCGGGACGCCGCGCGCATGTACGCGGTGATCACCGTCTCCGTCCGCCGCCCCGGCGGCGGACGCCCCACGCCGGACGGCGCGCCGCGTCTCGCCGAGGTGCTGCTCATCGACCACTCCTCCTCGATGGTCAACCCGCCGAGCCGGCTGGCCGCCGCCCGTGACGCCGCGGCCGCCGCGCTCGACCGCATCCCGGACGGCGCCCACTTCGCGGTCGTCGCCGGACGGGACCGGGCCGCCATGATCTATCCGCAGCGGTTCGGACTCGCGGTCGCGGACGCCCGCTCACGTGCCGACGCACGGATCGCCCTGCACGCCTGCACCCCGGGCGGTGGCACGGCGATGGGCACCTGGCTGGAGAGGGCGCGCCAGCTGTTCCGCGAACTCCCGGACGTCACCGGCAACGACCCCTTCGTCCGGCATGCGCTGCTGCTCACCGACGGCCGGAACGAACCGGGATACGAATCGCGGGACGAGCTGCGGGAGCGGGTCGAGCACTGTGCGTCGGAGTTCACGTGCGACGCCGTCGGCATCGGGGACGCCTGGGACACCGACGAACTCCTGCTGATCACCCGTGAGCTGGGCGGCCGGGCGAGCGCCGTGGGTGATCTCGCGCGGCTCTCCGGCGAGTTCGCGGCGCTCACCGCGCGGGCCGCGGAGCGCGACGTCACCGGGCTGCGGCTGCGCCTGCACCACCGGGCGGACGTCACGCTGCACTCCTTCGAACAGGTACACCCGACCCGGGTCGCGCTGCGGCCGGCGTATGTCGACATGGCCGCGGTGGAGTCGGGGGCGGGCGGCCCGATCGAGGAGTACGCGACGGGCGCGTGGGGCGGGGAGACGCGCGACTATCTGCTGTGCGTCAGCGCTCCGTACCGCCCGGAGCATCTGGGCAAGGTGCTGTTCCTCACGGAGGTGGAGGTCGACGTGGCGGGGCCCGCCGGGGCCGATGTGGAACTCCCGGATCCGGCCGCCGTGTTGATGCGCTGGTCGGACGAGGCGGATCTGTACAGCAGACTCGATCCGCGGGTCGCCCACTACCTCCATGAGGACGAGCTGCACCGCACCTTCGAGCAGGGCTGCACCGCACTCCGGGAGGGCGACACGGCGGCCGCCGAGGCCCACTTCGCCCGCTCCTGGGCACTGGCGACCCGCACGGGCGACACGGCCATGCAGGACCACCTCCGCAAGCTTGTCGACGTACGAAGTCGTGACGAGGGCGATCTGGATGTCCGGCTCCGCACCGTCATCGAGCGCTTCGACATCGAGGCGGCTCGCATCCAGGCGACCACCAGCGTCCTGCCGGCTGTGGAGCAGGACCGGTGAGCGAGGCGCGCGACCGGCTCCGCACCGGCGACCAACTCCACACCGGCCACAGCCTTCGCACCGCCAACCGGCTTCGCTCAGGCGCACGGAACCAGGCCGAGCGGGCCTTACGAGGTCTACGTGCCGTGGGCGCCGGCGGCACCGCCGTCGGAGCCGTCGCCGCCGAGCTGGCCAGGCGCCTGTGGCGGTACGCGTGGCCGTCGCCGACGGGCCGCCGCAACCGCGCCTATCTGCGGGACCGGTTGATCGCGCTGCCGCTGCTCTCGGTGATCGCCTTCGGCGCGTTCGGCTGGGCGTACGCCGACGTCCGCGGCGACTCCGCGTACCTCCGGGACCATGTCGCGCCCGCGCTGGTGGATCTGGCCGACGCCAGGGTGTCGCTGCAGATCGCTCAGACCGAGGCGCGCAGGGCCCTGCTGGACGAGGACGGCGCGGTGGAGCTCAGCGGGCTCAGCGAGCGGTACCGGACGCGGATGAGCCGGGCCACGCAGAGCCTGAGCCAGGTCGCGCAGCACGGCGCACTCACCGTGTCCGAACAGCAGAAACTGAGTGTGGTCTCGGGTCTGCTCGTGAACTACGGCGGCTGGATCAACCGGGCCCAGGCGGACAGCGACCCCACACTGCGCGAGGCCGAACTCACCTACGCCCAGAGCATGCTGTGCGAGACACGCCAGGCCGACGGCACCTCGTACCCGGAATGCCGGCCGTCGACAGGAACCACGGCGACCGCGACCACGATCGTTGACCGTATCTCCGCCCTGGAGCAAGGACTGCACGACCGGCTCGAGGCGCGCGCGGCATGGGGCGGAGGCGTCCTGGCCGCCCTGGCCGTCTCGGCTGTCGCCTTCGTCCTGCTCGCCGTCGGGCTGGCCCGGACAGTCGTCTTCCTGCGCCACCGGTTCCGGATCCGGCTGAGCCTGCCGCTGGTGGTGGCCGCGCTGCCGCTGGCGGCGGCGCCCCTGCTCGCGACCGATGCCGTACTCGCGTACGACGCGCAGCAGCAGGTGGTGCCGGCGGCCGACGGCCTCTCCGACAAGACCTCGCCGGATATCGAGCTGCTCGCCGAGGAGCAGTGGGCCGGAAAGCCCAGCCCACGGGCGATCGGCGTGCTGGAGTCGTCGATCAAGGACGAACTGGCCGCGGGCCGCTTCGGGTTCCTGGACGGGGTGGCGCCCTTCGTGACGCCGGTGGGGCTGGTCGGCGCGGCCGTCATCGGCGGCGCCCTGCACGCGTACCGCCGCGAGTACCTCCTCCTCGTGCGCCCGGGAGCGGCCTCATGAGCGACCTCATCAGCCATCTCCGGAGCGGCCTCATCAGCCGCCGCCCGCACCCGCGGCCGCCGCACCCCAGCCGCCGCCGGCATCGCAGCCGCCCTCGCCCCCTCCTCCGTACCGCCCTGGCCTGCGCCCTGTTCGCCCTCGCCGCGCTCTCCGGCGGCTGCGCGCAAGGCGCCAAGGAAACGCTCGTCGTTCTCGGCCCCTGGACGGGCCCGGAGGGCAAGGCCTTCGAAGCGATGCTGAAACAGCTCGACGACGGCACCGCGTACACGTACGCGTACGAGGGAACCAGCTCCCTGCGCGAGACCCTCGTCGCACAGCTCGAGGCGGACGCCCCGCCCGACGTGGCGATCCTCAACAGCATCGGTGAACTGAGCGAGTACGCACACAGGGGCAGACTCAGGCCGCTCGAGAAGGCGGCCGAGCGCGCCTATGCGCCCTGGGCGGGGCCGCTGCGGGTGCAGGGCCGGCTTCACACCTATTGGGTGCCGTTGAAGGTGGACCTCAAGAGCCTCGTGTGGAGCAAGAAGGGCACGTCCGACGGCACTTCCGCACCGAAGTGGTGCATAGGCCTCGCGTCCCAGGCGACCTCCGGCTGGCCGGGCACCGACTGGATCGAGGACATCCTGCTGCACCAGGCCGGGCGCACCACGTACACGGACTGGGCCACCGGCAGGCTGAGCTGGCAGAACGACGCCGTGGAGCGGGCCTGGAAGACCTGGGCCGACCTGCTCGGGCCCCGTACGGACGACGCGGTCGAGGAGTCCCTCACGACCTCCTTCGAGGGCGCGGCCGACGGGGTCGGCGGCAAGCGAGGGCTGCTCAACTCGCTCGACTGCACACACGAGCACCAGAGCGCGTTCATCCGCTACCTGTACGCCGACGACGACGTGCGCGTCGAACCGTCGGCCCGATTCCTCCAGGGCTCCGACGAGTTCAAGAACACGTACGAGGTGTCGGGCGACATGGCCGCCGTGTTCAGCGACAACCCCGACGCGCAGGAACTGGTCGAGCTGCTGTCCGACCGCACAGCACGCGGACTCTGGCGGGACATGACCAGGAAGGTGTCCGAGCCGGAGCCCCAGCCGCTGTTTCCCGCCTCGGACGATCCACAGCCGACCGACCCGATCGGCCGGGAGATCGCCGGCATCCTGACCGAGCCGACGAACTGGCTCTGCTTCGACGCCTCCGACGTCATGCCGCCCTCGCTGCGGGACGCCTTCCACCGCGCCGTCCTGGAGTACTTCCGAAACCCCACGGACAAGCACCTCGAGGACCTGCTCAAGAGGCTCGACTCGGTGCGGGATGCGGCGACGCGCCCATCGACGACCGGCCCATCGGCGGGCGGCTCATCGGCGGGCGACGACGGTCCGCTGAGCACGGCCCGCCCGCCCGAGGCCATCTGCGCGTCACCGAGCGGCTAGGCCCTGTCGTCAAACTCCCGCCGTCCGCCCGAAGGGCGGGCCCCGCGGCGTCTGGTGCGTGCGATCGCAAGGCGCCGGAAAGTCCTCGTAGCGGAGCTACTAGGGCTTTTCGGCAACGCGGCGTGGGGGCACCTCCCAGCGTTAGCTGGGGGAGTGCGTGCCAGGCGTCGCGGGGCAGGGGGCACCTCCCAGCGTTAGCTGGGGGAGGGAGTTTGACGACAGGGCCTAGGGAGCCGCACTGCCGCCGCTCAGCGCAGCTCCTCGGGGCAGGGCGTCCCCCGAGGCAGCTGGTAGGGCGCGGCAAGCCGGTAGACGCCGGGGTGCGGGGCGAGGAGTTCGGTCCACTTGTCGCCGGCCGCGTCCTCCTCCGTCTCCATCAGACAGCCGTTGACGTTCCGGTACGTCTTCGGGGTGCCGTCCTCGCGCTGCCTGGACTCCTCCGTCTCCTTCGGCGGTTCGACGCTCTTGCCCTCGGTGTCGACGAGGCCGAGCCACGGCGAGTACGGAATGCGGATGAGCACCCGTCCCGCCTGCTTCACCTCGATGGTCAGCTCGCCCTGCTCGGCACGGTCGACCGTCGCGTTGGGCTCGGCGAGCGGCGTGGGGTCCTCGACGGCGAACAGCCGCCAGTTGGCGTCACCCCAGACCTCCTCGAGATAGGGCTGTCCGCGCTGCACGAGCTGGCGCTCCCGCTCCCCGCCGTGCCCGTCGGGCTCGTCCTTCGGCAGGACGACGTAGTGGACGGCCCAGCGCTTCAGCCATTCGTGGTAGTTGGCGGAGTTCAGGGTGTCGTCGTAGAAGAGCGGGTTGCGCTCCATGTCCGCCTGCCGGTTCCAGCCGCGGGCGAGATTGACGTACGGCGCGAGCGCGGAGGCCTCGCGGTGGGAGCGGGCCGGGACGACCTCGACGCGGCCCTTCTCCGCACCGACCACCTGCAGCTGGTTGACGAGCGGGGCGAGCTCCCGCGCCCAGGACGCGGCGGGCGTCGTGTGCACCACGTCGTCGACCGCCTTGTAGCCGATCCAGGCGACGGATCCCGCGAAGGCGACGACGATCGCGTACCACTTGCGCGTACGGGGTGCGGTGAACGGCAGCGCTGCGAGCAGCACCACCCCGGCGAACAGCATCGCGAGCCGGGTGATGTTGGAGCCGATCTGCGAGCTGATCAGCCAGGTGAGCAGCACGGCGAGCGCGTAGACGGCCGTCGTGAGGCGTACGGTCGTCCATTCCTTCGGTACGAGGAAGAAGACGAAGCCCGAGAACACCAGCGGCAGCACAGCCGACCCGAACCCCATCGGCTGGGTGCCGGAGAACGGGAACAGCCAGGAGGACAGGGCCACCACGGCGGTCGGCGCGAGCCCCAGCGCGTACGCGCCCGGCCGCCGCTTCTGCAGGAACAGCGCGACGGCGACGAGCCCGACGAAGAGCCCGGCGACGGGGGACGAGGCGGTCGCGAGCCCGGCGAGCGGCGCGGCGACGGCGGCCTTCGCCCAGCGCTTGTAGCGCCAGCGGTACGGCCAGCAGAACACCGCGGCGACCGCCGCGAGCCCGAACATCGTGCCTAGACCGTAGGTCACACGGCCCGACGCCGCGTTGCACAGCAGCGCGACGACCCCGCCGAACGCGGGCCACAGCGGCCGCCGCACGGCGGGGCTGCGGACCAGTATGAGCGTGATCAGACCGGCGGAGACGGTGCCGGCGATCATCATCGTCGTCCGCACACCGAGCACGGACATCAGATACGGCGACACGACGCTGTACGACACGGGGTGCATCCCGCCGTACCAGGCGAGGTTGTACGCGGAGTCGGGGTTCCGCCCGACGAACTCGGCCCAGGCGTCCTGGGCCGCGAGATCGCCCCCGCTGTTCGCGAAGGTGAAGAACCATACGAGGTGCACGACGGCGGCGAGGGCGGTCACCCAGGTGACCGGGTGACGGAGGAGCGGGAGGAGCGGCAGGAGCCCGAGGCGGCCGGGCGGCCGTCCGCTGCCTCCGGCAGGCGTCCGCTGCTTCCGCGGCGACCGCGGCGTCCGCGACGCCCCCGGCGCTCTGGGCAATTGGGGTGATGGGGATATCTGGGCGTGTCTGGTGCGCTGCTCGTGCCGCTGTTCGGGCAGTGCTATTCGCACGCCCTTTCCCTTACCCGGCTCGGCGTCGTCGGCCCGCGTCGGCTCCGCAGTGGCCACTCAGGACACTCCCCGTACGTGTGTAGTTCTCGTTCGGGGCCCCGGGGTCCATCCGCCCCGGGCAAGCCCCGGCACCCGCCCCGATCCCCGCGACGCTAGCACGAGGGCCACCCGTGGGCGCCCTGGAGGACGCCCACGGGTGGTGCGGATCGGACGGGTGCCGGTTCAGCCGGGGGACAGTCCCAGGTCACCTCACGGACAGCTCGAGGTCAACCCGGGAACATCGGCCAGGGGCGACGGGAGCCGGGACGGCTGCACGGTCGCCCGGACGGCTGCGGGATCAGCCCGGACGTCTGCGGGGTCAGCCCAGTCGGGTGACCTTGGCGCCGAAGTCGGGCTCCTTGAGCTCGTCCTGGAGTGCGATCGGGACCTCGACCGCGCTGCCCGTGCCGTCGCCGACGCTCAGCACACCGACCTTGGTGCCGGCCTTCGCCGTGTGCGGGATCGTCGTACCGTCGTCGCCGAGATCCAGCTGCACCGTGAGCCCGGCCCAGCCGACCGCGGACACGTCCTGCGTGACGACGACCGGAGTCCGCCCGCCGAGACCGTCGTCCACGTACCCGACGACGTCGCCCTTCTTCAGGATCGTCTGCCCCTTCAGGGCGCCCTGGGCCGCGAGCATCGCCGTCTTGCTGACCGCGTTGACGGTGTCGATGATCGGCGGCGTGTGCTGGCCGAGCACCGCGCCGACGACGGTCACCGTCTCCCCGCCGACCTCCTTGGTGGCGGCGAACAGGAGGTTGCCGCCGGCCTTGGTGGTCGAGCCGGTCTTGATGCCGATCGCGTTGTCGTACGGCACCAGGCGGTTGTAGTTCTGCCAGGTCCGGCCCGAAGGGTCCTTCCAGGTGGGCAGCTTGGTGATGTCCGTCAGCGCCTTGATCTTCACCAGCTCGTTGCCGAGCTTCACCTGGTCCTCGGCGGTGGAGACGGTGGTCTCCTTCAGCCCGGAGGGGTCGGTGTACGTGGTGTTGGTCATCCCGAGCTTCTTGGCGGCGTCGTTCATCTTCTTGACGAACGCCTCCTCCGAACCGGCGTCCCAACGGGCCAGCAGCCGCGCGATGTTGTTCGCAGACGGAATCATGATGGCCGCGAGGGCGTCCTTCTCGGAGAGCTTGTCGCCCTCCTTGACGGTGTTGAGCGTCGACTCGCCGTCGGCGTCGTAGCCGCCCTCCTTCTCGGCCAGCGCGTCGACGGTGATCGACGATCCGTTCGCGCCGGCCTTGAGCGGGTGCTCCTGCAGCACGACGTACGCGGTCATGGCCTTGGCCACGGAGCCGATCGGTACGGGCTTCTGCTCGCCGAAACGGTCCATGGTCCCGAGGCCCGTGACGTCCATCCAGCCCTGGCCCTCCTGGGGCCACGGCAGCGACACCTTGCCGCCCTCGAAGGCGTACTCCGACTCGGCCGTCAGCGCGAGCGTCGGCGTCGGCAGCGGGCGCACGGCCTGGACGACCGCGAACACGATGGCGAGCAGCACCACCAGCGGCGTCCAGATCTTGATCCGGCGCACGATGGTCCGCACCGGGGTGTCCGGGGGCGGCGGCGTGTTCGTCAGCTCGGCCAGCAGATCGAGCGGCGGCTTGGGCGGCAGGGGCTGCTGCGCGGTCCGCTCGGGACCGACGTTCCCGGAACCTGCCGGAGCCGGGGCGGCGGGTGCCGCGGATCCAGCGGGGGCGGATGCCGCGGATCCAGCGGCGGGTTCGCCGGACGATGTGGAGGCACCGGGAGCCGTGGGGGCGTTGGCACCAGGTCCAGCGGCGGTGCCACCGGGCGCGGCAGGGGACGAGGCGTCGGCCGGGGAAGCCACGGGCTTGTCCCCGGCGGGCCTGTTCGGCGCCGCGGGCTCGTCGAGCGGCTTCAACGCCACGAACTTGCTGGTCCGCTCGCCATCGGACTCGCCCGTGCGCCCGGCACCGCGCGCCGGCTCCCCACTCCCGGAGTCGCCCCCGGAGTCGCCGCCCTTACGGTCGTCCTGCACCCCATCGGCCTGCTGCGCGTCGCTGCTCCGCTCGGCGGCGCGGTCCTCAGGCGCCTTCTCGCCGGGCTTCGTCCCGCCGATCTTCAGCATGGTCGTCGGCTGATCGACAGCAGGCCGGACGGCCTTGAACACGGCGGTGGCCTGATCGACGGCGGGCCCGGAGGAATCACGGTCGCCGGCGTCGGCGTCGGCGTCGGCGTCGGCGTCGGCGTCGGCGTCGGAAGGAACGCTGGAGCGGGACGGGGCGTCGTCCGCGGGGTTGGGGGCGGGGTCGGAGGCGCTGTCACGCTCGGGGCCGGGGTCGGCGTCGGAGCCGCCGTCGCTCACGGAGTCGGGGTCGGCGCCTGAGCCGCCGTCCCCCTCGGAGTCACGCATGGCGTCCGGGCCGCCGCCAGGCCCCGAGTCGGCGTCGGCGTCCGCGTCGGCTTCGGCGCGGGCGTCGGCGTCTGTGTCGGAAGGAGATTCCACGCGCGCGTCGGCGTCAGTGTCGGAGCCGCCGTCAGCCCGTGAACCGGCGTCAGCCGCGGAGTTCTTCGGCCCTGCGTCGGCGTCGGCCGCGTGGGCCACGCCGTTGACCGTACCGTCCGCGCCCGGCGCGGACCCGCGCTCTTCGGCGGTCTGCGCCGCGGGCCGGGCCTGGTCGGCCGGCGCACCCGCCTCGAGAGCCACATCCGAGTCGGAGGCGGAGCCGTCGCCGGACCCCGAGTCGGAGTCCGGAACCACGTTCGCGGCAGCGCCCGAACCGGAAGCCGAAGCCGTTTCCGGGCTCGAATCCGAAGCCGAGTCAGAGCCCGAGCCCTCGGCACCCGCGCCCAAGCCCGCGCTCTCGCTATCGCTCTCGCTCGAGTCCACGTCCGCATCCGGCGCGTCCCCGCTCCCGGTAGCCGGAGCAACGTCGCCGGACGGCGGGCGACCACCGTCAGCCGCGTCCTCCGCCGTCTCCGCATCAGCAACGTCGGAACCGGTGGCCGTTCCGGCGGAGTCCTCGGTCTCCCCCGTCGCCTCGGTCGCCGCGGCCGCCTTGGCCTCCTCGGCGTCCGTGCCCGTCACCCACGCGGCGACGGCCGCACGCAGCCGGGCGTCGCCGGCGGCCTCGACGGCAGCAGCCGCAGTCTCCCCCTCGGTGTCCCCGCCGCTCCCAGCTCCGCGGGACCCCTCAGAGTCCCCGGCCCTCCCGGAACCGCGGGACCCCTCGGAGCCCCCAACACCCCCGGCGCCGCGGGAGCCCTCAGCACCCTCGCCGCCCTCGGAGCTCAGCCCGGCAGACCCGGAAGACCCGGAAGACCCGGAAGACCCTGCAGTGTCCTCCGAGGCCCCCGGGGCAACCGCTTCAGCATCGGTCGGCGTCTTCGTGTTCGAAGACGCCGCCGCCTCCGCCCTCTCCGTCGCGGACGACGCCTCCCCGCGTGTCCGCGTCGCGAAGACCGCCGTCGGCTGATCGACGCGGATCGAAACCTCGCGGGCGACCGCGAGCCGCGGGTCGCGGTCCCCCGAGGACGGCGCCGGAACCGGCGCCGCGGCCGGGTCCCCAGACGACTTCTGCTGCTTCGACCTGTCGGGGGACTCGCCCGCCACCGATGCCTCCTTCATACGCCCAGCGCCCAACCGCTCCGTCGCCGAACTCGCTGTCCGAACCATGTACCAGTGTCCTGTGTGAGGGCTTGGCCCTGGTGCTAGACGAGAACGACATACCTACCGGTTCCCTTACGAACCGGTCACGCACCCTCGACAGACCATTGTGAGAGGGGTCACCCTGTCATTCATCCACGCGGGGAGGCATGGATGGGCAGGAGCCGCAGAACTATTCCGGAGGAGCTACTGCTTCTCGCTCTGGACCCGGCCACGGGTACCACAGCGCAGCCGCAGTCGCTCGACCTCGGTCTGGCCGGAGCACAGCTAGTGGAGCTGGCGCTGGCCGGACGTATAGCCCCAGACGGGGATCGTATCGCCGTGGTGGTACCACGGCCGACAGGAGATCCGACACTGGACTCCGCACTGGAGTTGCTGCGCAGGCGTGGCGCTCCGGTTCGGGCCGTCCACTGGATCGGCGGGCCCCGCCTGGGGCTGCGCCAGACGTATCTCTCGCATCTGGAGCGATGCGGCATGGTGCATGCCGTGGCGGGCCAGATGTGCGGGGTGCTGCCGACGACTCGCTACCAGGCGACGGACACGGCAATCAGCCGGGAGATCAAGGCCCGGCTGGACTCGGCGATCCGTACCGGCGTGCCGCCGGACCCACGGACCGCGGCGCTCGCCGCGCTGGCCCACGCGGTCGGACTCGGCAAGCACCTCTACCCCGGGAACGAGGGGCGCTCGTCGCGCTCCCGGCTCCGGGACCTCATCAGGCACGACCCGATGGGCGGCCTCGTGGCGCACGCCGTGATGGACGTCCAGAACGGTGTCGGGGCGCAGCCCCGCCGGGCTGCGGCCGCCGGCGGCCGCCCGGGCGGCAGGGCACCGGAACCCGGCAGGGTTCCGATGCAGCCGCACCGCGGGTCCATGGCACGCGCCGTGGCCCACTGAGCAGCACCACCCGCACCACCGCGGCACGGCAACAGCCGCACCAGCAACACCGCACCACCCGCACCAGCGCCGCACCGCAGTCCCCAGACCCGGTTCGGGAGCCGCTGGACCGCGCGGGGCAGTGACGCCGGACGTCAGGACGACGACTCGGCGCGCTGCCCCGCGCGGCCGCTTTTCACGGCCCCATCACCGCCAGGGGGCTCCCACAGAGCCGACGCGCATACCGCCAGCCCGTACAACGGACGCGTATGCGCCGCATATCCGCCGTTTCCCAGCGGTAGGAAGCCCGTTGGTGGCAATCTGCTGAGCACCAGATACGCAAAGTTGACAGGCCCGCAGCCGGAGGTGCACGTCCCGTGGCGTCCAATGTCAATCCCACCGTCAGGCGACGCCGACTGGGCCAGGAGCTGCGCCGGCTCCGAGAACAGAAGGGCATGACCGCCGAGGAGGTGGCGGAGCGGCTGCTGGTCTCGCAGTCGAAGATCAGCCGCCTCGAGAACGGCCGCCGCTCCATCAGCCAGCGCGACGTCCGTGACCTCTGCGGTGTGTACGAGGTCGAGGACCACCGCATAGTCGACTCGCTGATGCAGATGGCCAAGGACTCGCGCCAGCAGGGCTGGTGGCACTCCTTCGGCGACATCCCGTACAGCGTCTACATCGGCCTGGAGACCGACGCGGCGTCCCTGCGTGTGTACGACCCGCAGGTCGTGCCGGGCCTGCTGCAGACACGCCCGTACGCGGAGTCGCTGATCGCCGGCGCACTGCCGGAGACCGCGCCGACCGACATCGACAAGCGCGTCCAGGTGCGGATGCGCCGCCAGGAGCGGATCTCGGCGCCCAGCAATCCGCTGCGGCTGTGGACCGTGCTGGACGAGGCGGCGCTGCGCCGGGTCGTCGGCAGCCGCAACGTGATGCGCGACCAGCTCGAGCACCTGGTGGAGCAGTCCCAACTGCCGCATGTCACGGTGCAGGTCATCCCGTTCGACATGGGCGCCCACCCGGGACTCAACGGCCAGTACGCGATCCTTGAGTTCCCCGACGCGGCCGATTCGAGCGTGGTCTACATCGAGGGCGTCACCAGCGACCTCTACCTGGAGAAGGCGAACGACGTCCACAAGTACAGCGTCATGTACGAGCATCTGCGGGCGCAGGCGCTGAACGTGGAGCAGTCGCGGAACTTCATCGCGGACATCGCCAAGGAATACGCCCGCTGAACGAAAAGCGTCCAAGAGCCCCGAACGGGACATGGATCCGCCCGAACCGGGAAGGTGCCGCACAGTACACCTTCGCCACATCAGGGCGGAAGTCTCAGATGGAATATGCCATCCGGTCGAGTGAATGGCAGCGTCGCCCGGGGATGTTGGCGAGTAGCGTCGATCACGCCAAAGAGCAAGAGCGTTGGCGCACACCGAGCAGTACAGAGGGCGTTGGCCACCACCAGCATCCACACTGCACTGCGGCAGCAACTCGACAACTGGGTAAACCGGAGCAAACATGGCAATTCAGCAGGGCGCCACGGATACGTGGGTCAAGTCCTCGTACTCCACAGGAAACGGCGCATGCGTCGAGGTCAAGTCCCCAGTTCTGCACGCGATCGCCGTGCGGGACTCGAAGATCACCGATGGCCCCGCCCTCGGCTTCGCGCCTGACTCCTGGAACGCGTTCGTTTCCGAGGTGAGCCGGGGAGCCTTCGACCTCGCCTGATGCACCACACACACTGCACGACTAGCACAACCGACAACTGCACAAGCACCACCCGACAGCCCTCTCGACTGGCCCGCCGTCCCGGCCGAGGGGGCGCTCCCCTTTTTGGACACCCTCTGATCAGCGCAGCCGATCCACGTACAAATCCGTCCCAGGCACCGTAGGAATGAACGGGGCCACCAATTCGACCCGGCCCAGGCCCGATTCGGCCACCTGCGCGTCCAGCCCTCCGAAGTGCTCCTCCCAGCACTCCCTCGGGTCCGCCTCCAGGAACCACAGCAGCGTCAGGCGCCTGTCGACGCCCTCGACCTGCTTCACATACGTCATCCGGTCGCCCGGCAGCGGCGTCGGCCGGAAGACGGTCACCATCGCGGCCGGCGAGCCCGCCAACCGGCTCGGCAGATGGCGCGACAGCAGCCACTCCAGCAACTCCGCCCGCTGGACCGGCCCTTCCGCGTCGATGACCTCGACGACCAGCCCGGCATACGGATGGTCGAGCGCATGGAAGTCACGCGGGCCGGCCGCCCCGTCCCGGTAGACCGTCGCCTCGTGGTCCTGGAACGCGGTGAAGACGTGCGTGCGCTCCCGGTAGACCCGGCCGTCCCTGTTCAGCCGCTTGTTGATGCCGACGGTCCACTTCATGTGCTCGTCGTAGCGGCCTTCGGTGACCCAGTACACCGAGATGTAGCAGCCCGCCGTCACCGGCTCCGCGACCGCCGACTTCTCCGGGTAGCGCAGCAGTTGTAGATCACGCGTGGCGACCCAGCGCCGTCCGGCGTACATCCAGGGCATCGCCATCGCGCCCGCGTAGTAGTGGTCGTCCTCGTACCAGCGGTTGTAGGCGTACTCATGCCCGGGGTGCGGTTCCACCATGGTGATCAGGGCGTGGCCGGGATGCACGCCGTAGGGCCCTACGCCGGCCAGCTCCGCGTAGACCTCACTGCGGGTGTCCACCGCCGATTCCGCGGACGACCCCGCGGCCGCCTGCGCGTCGAGGGACTTCACTACTGTCTCCGCGTCGCGGGACTTCACGACCGCCTCCGCGCGGGCTTCCGCAGTGGTCCCTGCGGCTGACTCCTCGCTCATGAACGCTCCCCTTCCTTCCTCCGCCGAACGCCCCTAACGTGACCCCCGCCCACTCTGACGCTCCGTCAGAAAATCCACCAGCCCCCGGAGGCGCACGTGCTGCTTGAAGGGAAGACCGTCATCGTCTCGGGAGTCGGCGCCGGGCTCGGGCATCGCGTCGCCGCGGCCGTCGTACGCGACGGGGGCAATGCCGTGCTCGGGGCGCGCACCGAGGCGCGTCTCGCCAAGTCCGCCGCCGAGATAGACCCGGACGGCGTCCATACGGCGTATCTGCCGACCGACATCAGGGACGAGGCCGGGTGCGGGGCGCTCGCGGCGCTGGCGCGGGAGCGGTTCGGGCGGATCGACGCGGTGGTCCACGTCGCCGCCTGGGACAGCTACTTCGGCGGGCTTGAGGACGCCGACTTCGCCACCTGGCAGGAGGTCCTGGACGTGAACCTGCTGGGGACGCTGCGGATGACCCGGGCCTGCCTGCCGGGTCTGAAGGAGCGCGGTGGGTCGGTCGTCATCATCGGTACGCAGTCGTCGGTGGCCGCCCCGTCGCAGGTGCGGCAGGCGGCGTACGCGGCGTCCAAGGGTGCGTTGACGTCGGCGATGTACTCGCTGGCGCGCGAGCTCGGCCCGCATCGGATCAGGGTCAACACGGTGCTGCCGGGATGGATGTGGGGCCCGCCGGTCGAGGCGTACGTACAGTTCACGGCCCTCACCGAAAGCGTGCCGGAGGACGAGGTGCTGCGGCGGCTCACCGACAGGATGGCGCTGCCCGAGCTGGCAACGGACGGCGATGTGGCGGACGCCGCGGTGTTCCTGGCGTCCGACCGCGCGCGGGCGATCACCGGCCAGTCGCTGCTCGTGAACGCCGGGGAGCTCATGCGGTAGCAGAGGCCGTTCGCCCCACCTCCTTCGCGGCCGCACGGGACCCGCATCCCGCGCGGTCGTACGTCTGTGCCCTAGGGCCCTCGTAGCTGTACGGCGCCTGACGAAGCGCCCGCTTATCGTCCGGGTCCCGTCGCGTGCACGACAACGCCCCGGGAGGTCAAGAACAGGCAAAATGGTTCGGCTTCCTGATTGCCGTTCACGTCCATGACCGAAATGACGTCTTGACCGGCCCACCACAGAGGGGTTCAATCCCCCGAGTCCCCAACTCCCGCACGGGGGCGCCCGCTGAACGGACGTACTGACGAAGAGCCGCAACGTTCACAAGGCGGACCCCTGGAGGGGGCACATGAACAGTCTCGACTGGGTCGTGCTCATCGGCTACTTCGGCGTGATGGTCGCGATCGGACTGTGGTCGCACAAGCGCGTCGACAGCGTCAGCGACTTCTTCACGGCCGGCGGGAAGATGCCCTGGTGGCTGTCCGGCATCTCGCACCACATGTCGGGCTACAGCGCGGTGATGTTCACCGGCTTCGCCGGTATCGCCTACCAGTACGGCATCACGTCCTTCGTCACCTGGTCCTTCCCGATCGCCATCGGCATCGCGATCGGCGCCCGGCTGTTCGCGCCCCGGCTGAACCGGCTGCGCTCCCGCCTGGGGGTCGCCTCCCCGCTGGAGTACCTCAAGGACCGCTACAACATCGCGACCCAGCAGGCGCTCGCCTGGTCCGGCGTGCTGCTGAAGATCGTGGACGTGGGTGCCAAGTGGGCCGCCATCGCGACCCTGCTGTCCATCTACACGGGCATCTCCATCACGCAGGGCATCTTCATCACGGGCATCATCACCGGCATCTACTGCACGGTCGGCGGCCTGTGGGCGGACGCGCTGACGGAGATGGGGCAGTTCGTCATCCAGTTCTTCGCCGGTATCGCGATGCTGGTGGCGGTGCTCGTGGAGCTGGACGGCGTCTCCACCTTCTGGACCATCTGGGACAAGCTGCCCGAGGGGCACGCGGAGCCGACGGCCGGTCCGTACACGGTGACGTTCTTCGTCGCGATCACCTTCATCAAGACCTTCGAGTACAACGGCGGCATGTGGAACCAGGCCCAGCGCTACATGGCCACCGCATCCGCCCGTGAGGCGACCCGGTCCGCGATCCTCTCGGCGATCCTGTGGGCGGTCTGGCCGCTGATCCTCTTCTTCCCGATGTGGTGCGCCCCGCTGCTGGTCAAGGCCGAGAAGCCGGACGCCTCCGACGCGTATGCCCTGATGACCGAGCAGCTGCTGCCGCACGGCCTGCTTGGACTGGTCATCGTCGGATTCTTCTCGCACACGATGGCCATGTGCTCCTCCGACGCCAACGCCATCTCCGCGGTCTTCACCCGGGACATCGCCCCGGCGCTGGCGAAGAGCGCGCGCACCTGGTCCGAGAGGGCGGGGCTGGTGGCCGCCCGCTGGTCGACGATCACGTTCCTGCTGCTGTCCATGGCGATCGCCACACAGATCAACTCGCCCACGTTCAAGGACATCATCACGGTGGTGGTGAAGTGGGTCGCCGGGCTGATGGGCCCGATCGCCATCCCGCTCATGCTGGGCATGCTGGGGACGTTCCGCAGGTCGGGCCCGACGGCCGCGCTGACCAGCTGGGCCTCGGGGCTGCTCGCGTTCTTCCTCATCAACTACAACCTGGACTTCTCCCAGCGTGAGGGTGTGCCGCTGCAGTACCAGGTCTCCGTGCCGCTGGCGATCTCGCTGGTCCTGTACATCGTGATCGGATTCGTGAAGCCCGAGGACACCCCGAAGCGCGTCGCGATCATCGACCGCATCAATACGGACGGCGACTCGGCGGCCGCGGCGGTTCCGGCGCCGGCGGGTCCGATGGAGGACACGATGCGGGCGCCGGCGAAGGAATGAGGGACTGCCGGTTCGCGTGAAGGGTGCGGGTTTCGGTTTCGCGTGAGGGGTGCGCGTTCGCGTGGTCAGCCGCGCGGATACCGCGCCAGCCACCCCGGAGACGACCCGGCCGGCCCGTGGAGAGCGGGCCCCTGGGTCATCTCCATCGCGAAGTCGTCGGCGAGTTCGAGAAGCGTGGGACGGCCCTCCAGCTCGGCGAGCCAGCCGGGTGGGAGGGCCGTCTCGCCGTGCAGGGCGCCGAGCAGCGCGCCGGTGAGCGCGCCCACGGCGCCCGAGTCGCCACCGTGGTTGACGGCCAGGCACAGCCCATGGCGTATGTCCTCGGCGACGAGGGCGCAGTACACGGCGGCCGCGAGCGGCCCGTCCGCCGTACCGGGCGACCCGGCCAGCTCCTCCACACGCGCGGGCGTGGGCATGCCCTGCCGCACCGCGCCCAGCGCGTGCTGCAGGCCGTCCGTGACGGGCTGGTGGCCCGGGCGGGCGGCGAGCAGGGAGAGGGCGCGCTGTACGGCGGCGTCGAGGCTCTCACCGCGGGCCAGCGCGTGCACGATCACCGCGTACGCGCCCGCCGACAGATACGCGACGGGGTGGCCGTGCGTCTGCACGGCGCACTCGACGGCGAGCTGCGCGACGAGTCCCGGTTCCCAGCCGACGAGCAGGCCGAAGGGCGCGGAGCGGAGGGCGGCCCCGACGCCCTGTTCCTCGGGGTTCTTCGGGGTTTCGACGGTCCCCATGATGTCGTCGCCGAATCCGGTGAGGCAGGCGCGGGACGGGTCGCGGCGGGCGTAGAGCCACTCCTCGCGGGCGAGCCAGCCGTCGTCCTTGCGGCGCTCGTCGGGACCCCAGTCGGTCTGCGTGGCCGTCCAGCGGCGGTAGGCGCGATGCAGGTCGGTCGGCGGGTGCCAGGCTCCGGTGTCGCGCCGGACCTGGGCGCGTATGAGCCCGTCCACGGTGAAGAGGGTGAGCTGGGTCGTCGCGGTGACGGCGCCGCGTCGGCCGTGTGCGGGGGCGAGATCGGTGAGGCCTTCCGTGCCGTGCTCGGCGCGGATCTCCTCGATCGAGAGGGGCGCGACGGGGGCGCCCAGGGCATCGCCGACGGCGACACCGAGGAGCGTGCCGCGGACCCGGCTGCGGAAGTCCTGCTGTTCGGCACGGCCCCAGACGGCACCGGCTACTGCGCTCACCGGGCCCTCCTTCCTGCCCCCCGTACGGCTGACTGCGCAGCACTGTAATCGAACAGGAATGGCCGGTTCAGGGCCCTGATCGATATCCGGAACGTCACCGAGCTGATCACTTCGGTGGGTGGAGCGTCGTCCAAGGATCATTTCTGAACGTATGGGGCCTGGTTGGCGCGAGCACCACAACCATTTGCCGGACTTGACGGTCAAGGTGAACGACTGCCGTACACAGACCCAACTGCCGGTGCGCACACGTGCTGTGGCTGCCGGCGAAGCGACGTAATGGAGAAGACGCCGATGTCCCAACCCTCCCGCCGCCGGGCCGTCGCCGCCGTGGCCGCCCTGCTCGCCGCTCCCTGCGTGGTGTCAGGCGCTCTCGCCGCACCGGCCGTCGCGACCACCACCGGGGCGACACCCGTCGTCGACTTCAACGGCGACGGATACGCGGACCTCGCCGTCTCCGCGCCCAACGGCACCGTCTCCGGCATGCCCCAGGCCGGCTACGTCTCGGTCGTGTACGGCTCGTCGGCAGGCGCCGACACCGCGCACCCCCAGCTGATCACCCGCGCGACCGCGGGCGTGCCGGGGGATGTCTCGGAGTACGACACCTTCGGCCGCAGCACGGCCGCTCGCGACCTCGACGGGGACGGCTACACCGACCTCGTCGTGGGCCACTACTCCACCCCGGTTGTGCTCTGGGGCTCCGCGAGCGGCCTCAGCGGCGGCACCGTACTGACCACACCCTCCTCCAGACTTGCCGCGGGCGACTTCAACGGCGACGGCTACGGCGACCTGGTGACCGACAGCGACGTCGGTCTTCAGGTGTCCTACGGCCCCATCTCCCGCACCGGGGCGCCCGCCTCCACGGACACCCTTCCCTTCGACGAAGAGGTGGACCCCCGGGCCATCGCTGTGGGCGACATGACGGGTGACGGCGTCGACGACATGGTCACGACCCACAGCTTCGAGGAGATGCAGTACAAGTCCCGCTTCTGGGCAGGCGGGAAGGACGGCCTCAGCCACACCTACAAGACCACCGGCTACTACACGGTCGGCGGGGTCATCGCCGATGTGAACAAGGACGGCTACGGCGACTTCATGGCCCTCCAGGTCGACCAGGTCTCCGAGGCCCGTTCCTACGACGCGGGCGCGATCCGCGTCGTCTACGGCTCGGCATCCGGCCCCTCCACCCGGACGGCGAAGATCACCCAGGACACGGCGGGCGTCCCCGGCGTGAGCGAGGGGGGTGACTACGAGCTCAACTACGGGGACCAGTTCGGCTACTCCCTGGCGGCAGGCGACGTCACCGGCGACGGCTACCCGGACATCGCCGTGGGCGTCCCCGGCGAGGACGTCGGCTCGGTCCGCGAGGCGGGCGCCATCGTCCTGCTCAAGGGCAGCGCGGCAGGCCTCACCGGCTCGGGCGCCCAGGCCTTCCACCAGTCGACGTCCGGCGTCCCCGGCATCTCGGAGAAGAGCGATTACTTCGGCCGGGGCGTGCTCCTCTCCGACGTCAACGCCAACAACCGCGCCGACCTTGCGGTGGCGACCCCCTATGAGGACGGCACCTACGCGGACTCGGGCGCGGTGTGGGTCCTGCGCGGCTCCAAGGCGGGCCTGACCACGACCAACATCACGTCGTTCGGTCCGCGCGCGCTGGGCGCGCCCGAGAAGGGGGCGCGCTTCGGGGACAGCTTCGCCCGGTAGGAGGCCGGTAGGTGGCTGCGTGCGGCGTCGGCCCTGCCGCGCGTGGCCGCCCGCACACCGCAGCCAGCGCTGCCAGGGCCCGGTCCCGGTGAACGCGGGACGGGCCCTGATCAGTCCAGCACCGGCAACAACTCCGGCAGATGCCCGTCCGATGCCTCCGCCGCCCGCTGCCGCTCCTCCGGCACCTCCCCGTACAGCGTCGTCCGGGGACGGGCCGGGCGGCCAGCCGTCTCTGCGATGGCGATGAGGTCCTTGATGGAGCGGTACGAGCCGTAACTGGAGCCCGCCATACGGGAGATGGTCTCCTCCATCAGCGTGCCGCCCAGATCGTTCGCGCCGGAGCGGAGCATCTCCGCCGCGCCCTCCGTGCCGAGCTTGACCCAGCTCGTCTGGATGTTGGGGATGTGGGGGTGGAGGAGGATGCGGGCCATGGCCGTCACCGCGCGGTTGTCGCGGGTGGTCGGGCCGGGGCGGGCGATCCCCGCCAGATACACCGGGGCGTTGGTGTGGATGAACGGCAGCGTCACGAACTCCGTGAAGCCCGCGACGCCCTTGGACAGCGCGGTCTCCTGCATGCGCGACAGGGTGCGGAAGTGGCCCAGCCAGTGCCGCGGCTGGTCCACATGGCCGTACATCATCGTGGACGAGGAGCGGATGCCCAGCTCATGGGCCGTCTCGACGACCTCGATCCAGGTCGCCGTCGGCAGCTTGCCCTTCGTCAGGACCCAGCGCACCTCGTCGTCGAGGATCTCCGCCGCCGTGCCGGGGATCGAGTCGAGGCCCGCTTCCTTCGCGGCCGTCAGCCATTCCCGTATCGACATGCCGGTGCGCGTCGCGCCGTTGACGACCTCCATCGGCGAGAAGGCGTGCACGTGCATGCCGGGCACGCGGGCCTTCACGGCGCGCGCGATGTCGAAGTACGCCGTACCGGGCAGGTCCGGGTGGATGCCCCCCTGCATGCACACCTCGACTGCGCCCACGTCCCAGGCCTGGGCGGCGCGGTCGGCGACCTGCTCCAGCGAGAGCGTGTACGCGTCGGCGTCCGTGCGGCGCTGCGCGAAGGCGCAGAAGCGGCAGCCCGTGTAGCAGACGTTGGTGAAGTTGATGTTCCGCGTGACGATGTACGTCACGTCGTCACCGACGACCGATGTGCGGAGGTCGTCCGCGACCGAGCAGAGCGCGTCAAGTGCCGGGCCGTCCGCGTGCAGCAGCGCCAGCGCCTCGTCGTCCGTCAGCTTCGTCGGGTCGTCGGCGGCCTGCCGCAACGCCTGCCGTACGTCGCCGTCGATGCGCGACGGCACCATCCCCGGCGCCGCCTGCTCGCGCAGCGCCTCCCAGTCGCCGTAGACCTCGTCGAAGTCGTCACGCCGGTCGGACGTACGCCCCTCGGTGTCGATCGTGCGGTGCAGATCCGTACGGCCGCCGGCGACGAAGCCCTCGTCGGGCTCCTGCCAGGGGCGGCCCACGACCTCCGCGTCCGGGTTGGCCAAGCCCGTCTCCGGGTCCGCCAGCGCCCTGACGTGCGGCAGCAGCCGCGGGTCCAGCCAGGGCTCGCCGCGCCGCACGAACTCCGGGTAGACGCACAGGCGTTCCCGCAGTTCGAAGCCGGCGGCCGCGGACCGCTCGGCGAGCAGCTCGATCCCCGGCCACGGCCGCTCCGGGTTCACATGGTCGATGGTCACCGGGGACACCCCGCCCCAGTCGTCGATCCCCGCGCCGATCAGCCGCTCGTACTCCGCGTCGACCAGGTTCGGCGGGGCCTGCAGACAGGCCGACGGGCCCATGATGTGCCGGGCGACGGCGACCGTGGCGACCAGGTCGTCGAGCTCCGCGTCCGGCATGCCTCGCATCGCCGTGTCCGGCTTGGCGCGGAAGTTCTGGATGATCAGCTCCTGGATGCCGTGGTACGAGCGGGCGACGCGGCGCAGCGCGAACAGCGACTCCGCACGCTCCTCGTACGTCTCTCCGATGCCGATCAGCAGGCCGCTGGTGAAGGGGACGGACGAGCGGCCCGCGTCCTCCAGGACGCGCAGCCGGACCGCGGGCTCCTTGTCGGGCGATCCGTAGTGCGGCCCGCCCGGCTCGCTCCACAGCCGCTCGGCGATGGTCTCCAGCATCATGCCCATCGAGGGCGCCACCGGCTTGAGCCGCTGGAAGTCCGTCCACGACATGACGCCCGGATTGAGATGCGGCAGCAGGCCGGTCTCCTCCAGGATGCGGATCGCCATCGCCCGTACGTACGCGATCGTGTCGTCGTACCCGTGGGCGTCCAGCCACTCGCGGGCCTCCGGCCAGCGGTCCTCCGGCTTGTCGCCGAGGGTGATCAGGGCTTCCTTGCAGCCCAGTTCGGCGCCGCGGCGGGCGACGTCGAGGACCTCGTCCGGGGACATGAACATCCCGTGGCCCTCGCGGCGCAGCTTGCCCGGCACGGTCGCGAACGTGCAGTAGTGGCACTTGTCGCGGCACAGGCGCGTGAGCGGGATGAAGACGCTCTTCGAGTACGTGATGACGCCCGGGCGGCCCGCCGCTTCCAGGCCCGCGTCCCGCACGCGCGCCGCGGACGCCGCGAGGTCCCGCAGATCGTCCCCGCGCGCCTGCAGCAGCACGGCCGCCTCGGCGGTGTCCAGCGCGACGCCGTCCCGCGCACGCCTCAGCGCACGGCGCATGGCGTTCGCGGTGGGGCCGGCCGCGTCGGCGGGCCGGGTTCCGAGCGGCTGCGCAGGCTGAGGATCAGTCATGCCCCCGAGCATACGAGCGCGCACCGACATCGTCTGCGACGCAGCGAGTGCCGCTGATCACGCCGTTTCGTGAGCCCGTTCACGTTTCGTTCCGCTCCCGGCCGTCGGCGGTACCGCGCGACGCCGCCCCTGGTCGACGTCCAGCCAAGAGGGGCGACTGCTGGGCGAAATCTGCCGCTCCCCTTCCCTTACAAGGACGTTCACGGCTCGCCATCAGGGTTGCCTGTACGACCCACCGTCACCGACGACTCCTGGAGCCGGCATGTGCGAGGACCACCACATAGGCAGACGTGCGCTGTTCGTGACGGGAGCGGCCGCCGCCCTTACCTTGGGCAGCGTGAGCTTCGCGAGTGGCGCCAACACCCCCACGGCGACACAGGAGAAGAAGACGGTGCGCGGCACCCTTCCTACCGGTTCGCCCGACTTTGTCTATCTTCCGCTGGAAATCCCCAGCGGTGTACGGGAGATCCACGTCTCCTACACCTACGACAAGCCGACGGTTCCCGCCGGCACCCAGGGCAACGGCCTGGACATCGGCATCTTCGACGAGCGTGGCACGGAGCTCGGCGGCCGGGGGTTCCGCGGCTGGTCGGGCGGGGCCCGCACGGAGTTCTTCATCCGCGCGGACGACGCGACGCCCGGCTACATCCCGGGCCCGATCCGCGCGGGCACGTGGAACGTCATCCTCGGCCCGTACACGATCGCCCCGCAGGGCCTTTCGTACGAGGTGACCATCACCCTCACCTACGGTGAGCCGGGCGAGACGCCGAAGCCTGTGTACCCGCCGGAGCGGGCCAAGGGCCGGGGCCGCGACTGGTACCGCGGCGACTGCCATCTGCACTCCTGGTACTCGGACGGCAAGCGCACCCCCGCCGAGATCGCGGCGCTCGCGCGCGCGGCCGGGCTCGACTTCATCAACACATCGGAGCACAACACGCATGCCGCGCACGCCCACTGGGCGGACCAGGCGGGCGACGACCTGCTGATCCTGCTCGGCGAAGAGGTCACCACACGCAACGGGCACCTGATCGCGCTCGGCACCGACCCCGGCACGTTCATCGACTGGCGCTACCGCGCGCGCGACAACCGTTTCGGCAAGTACGCCCGCGACATCCGCCGCGCCGGCGGCCTTGTCGTACCCGCGCACCCGCACGCCACCTGCATCGGCTGCAACTGGAAGTTCGGGTTCAACGACGTGGACGTGGTCGAGGGGTGGAACGGCCCCTACACGCCCGACGACGAGGTGAACATGGCCGACTGGGACAGCATGCTCGTCGCCTCCGTACGCTCCGGCCGCGCGTGGATTCCGGCCATGGGCAACAGCGACGCACACCGCCACCCCGATCCGGTCGGCACCCCGCAGACGGTCGTCCTCGCCGACGACCTGACCCGCGAGGCGATCCTGGACGGCCTGCGCGCGGGCCGCTCCTACATGGCCGAGTCCAAGTCGCTCTCCCTCTCCTTCAGCGCCTCCGGCAGCCGCGGCGAGCACGCCGGCATCGGCGAGCGCCTGCCGGTCGACCTCGACGCCCCGGTGACGGTCCGCCTGGAGGTGACGGGCGCCCCGGGCTGCACGGTCCGCTTCGTCACGGACCAGGGCGTCCTGTTCACCTCCCCCGTACTCCCGGCCTCCGGCTCGGGCACGGCCGAGTGGCGTACCACGGCGTCGTACGCGGCCTACGTACGGGCCGAGGTGCGGCACGCGCCCGTGGTGACGGGCCTGCCCGGGCCGCTTGCGGCGTTCACGAATCCGATCTTCCTGGGCCGCTGAGAACCAGCGGCCGGGCCCGGCCCTCGAGGGAAAGGAGCCGGGCCCGGAGGTTGTCAGCAGCCGGAGACGGCTGGGACCGGAAGGCGGGCGGATCAGTCCGCGACCACCAGCAAAGGGGTCTCCTTCGTCAGCACCTCGCCGCGGAAGAAGGCCGGACTGCGGCGCTGCATCACGCCCATGACGACCACGCCAAGGAGCAGCAGGCCGACGCCGATCACGAAGACCGAGCCGACGCCGAAGACGGCGGAGCCGGAGCCGTAGGCCGGGTCCCACATGTCGTACAGGGTCTTGCCGAAGACCGCCGCCAGCAGGGTCCCGCCGAGCACCGGGAAGAGGCCCTTGAAGGCGAAGTCGCGGGCCGAGCGGCGGAGCTCCGCGCGGAAGTACCAGGCGCAGGCGAAGGCGGTCAGCGCGTAGTAGAAGCAGATCATGAGGCCGAGCGCGTAGATCGTGTCGACCAGGACGTGCTCGCTGACCAGGGTCATGACGGTGTAGAACGCGCCGGTCGCGAGGCCCGCGACGACCGTGGCCTTGCCCGGCGTCTTGAAGCGAGGGCTGACACGGGCGAAGGAGGCGGGAAGAGCCTCGTACGCCGACATCGCGAGCACCGTGCGGGCGACCGGGATGAACGTCGTCTGGAGGCTGGCGGCGGCCGAGGCGAGGACGGCGACGAAGAGCGCGATGCCGAGGACCGGACCCATCACGGGTCCCGCCAGGGCGGCGAAGACGTTGTCGGAGGTGTCCGGGTTGGCGAGGCCGAGGCCCTTGTCGCCCGAGCCGACGGCCATCTGTGCGGCCACGCCGGTGGCCAGGTAGGAACCGACCAGGACGACCATCGCGATGAGCGCGGCGCGGCCCGGGGTCTTCGCGGAGCCGGTGGTCTCCTCGTTGGTGGACAGGCAGGCGTCCCAGCCCCAGTACATGAAGATCGAGAGGGACAGACCGGCGGTGAAGGCCGCGAACGACTGGACCGCGAAGGGGTTCATCCAGGACCAGGAGAAGTCGACGCCGGTGTCGAAGGCGCCGCTGCCGGCCTTCTGCAGTGCCATGACGACGAAGACGGCGAGCACAAGGAGCTGCAGGCCGACGAGGGCGTACTGAACGCCCTTCGTCGCCGTCATGCCGCGGTAGCTGATCGCGGTGGCGGCGGCGATCAGGGTGAGGCAGGTGAGGATGTGGACGGCCTTGTTGCCGTCCAGGGCGGCGACCGACTCACTGCCGCTGATCTCACCGGCCAGCAGCCAGAAGTAGGAGGTCGCGACGCCCGCGAGGTTCGACAGCACGATGACCGTCGCGATCACCAGGCCCCAGCCGCACATCCAGCCCACACGCGGCCCGAACGCCTTCACCGTCCAGGTGAAGGAGGTGCCGCAGTCCGGCATGGCGCGGTTGAGCTCACGGTAGGCGAAGGCCACGAGCAGCATCGGCAGGAAGCCGGCCAGGAACACGGCGGGCATCTGCAGTCCGACCTCGCCGGCCGTGGAGCCGAGGGTGGAGGTCAGGCAGTAGACGGGGGCGACCGTCGACACACCGATGACGGCACTGCCCAGGAGGCCGACGGAGTTCCCGCCGAGTCCCTTGGTCCGGACACCCCCGTCGGAGCGTCCCCTTACCGTGTCTCCGACCTGTGGCCGGCTCTCCAGCTGAGTCATGAAGACGACGGTAAGTGCTGCGGTTCCCGTATCCGGAACAACTGACTCCAGATACGGGAACCTTGAATATCGCTCGATTGAACCCCATCCGACCATGGATTGAAAGATCACCAACGCGTACCGAGCACTATTTGCAGGCGCAGAACCGAACTCTCGGGTTGCGAAAACCGCAGAGCTGTCCATTTTGCCCGTTTCAAAGTTTTCCCATTGAGGCTCAGGTCTCAGTCACCGGAGGCCCGGCAGGCGCCCCTCGGGCCTCGTTCACCCCGGCCACACGATCGCCTGCAACTCGCTGTACGCGTGCAGCGCGTACGAGCCGACGTCCCTCCCGACCCCGGACTTCTTGAAGCCCCCGAACGGCGCCTCCATGTTGCGGCCCACCGTGTTCACGCCGACTCCGCCGGCCCGCAGCCGCCGGGCGACACGGAAAGCGCGGGCCACGTCGCCGGACCAGACGTAGTCGATCAGCCCGTACTCGCTGTCGTTGGCGAGGGCGACGGCCGCTTCCTCGGGGTCCTCGTCGTCGAAGGGCACGACCACGACGACGGGCCCGAAGATCTCCTCTCGTACGACCCGCATGTCGTTGGTGCAGTCGGTGAGCAGAGTGGGGGCGACGTAGAACCCCGTGTCGAGCTCCGGCCGGGCACCGCCCGCGACCAGCCGCGCGCCCTCCTTGCGGCCCAGCTCCACGTACGACTCGACCCGGTCCCGGTGGGCCGCGGAGATCACCGGGCCCACGATCGTGCCCTGCTCCCTCGGGTCGCCGACCTTCATGAAGCCGATGTACTGCACCAGCTTCTCGACGAGCCGGTCGTGGACGGAGCGCTGGACGAGCACGCGGGTCGGGGCGGTGCAGATCTGGCCGCTGTAGAAGGCGTACGTCGTGCCGATGCCGGCCACGGCCTGGTCCAGGTCGGCGTCGTCGAAGACGATCGCGGCGCCCTTCCCGCCCAGCTCCATCAGCTGCCGTTTCATGCCGCGCCCGCACACCTCGGCGATGCGTTGTCCGACGGCGGTCGAGCCGGTGAAGCTCACCATGTCGACGTCCGGCGAGTCGACGGCTGCCTCTCCTACGCCGACATCCGTCCCCGAGACCACGTTCACGACGCCCGGCGGCACCCCGGCCGCCTGAAGCGCCTCAGCCATTCGGTACACGGACAGCGGGTCCTGCGGCGCGGGCTTCACGACCACCGTGTTGCCCATGGCGAGGGCCGGGGCGACCTTTCCTGCCGGATTCGCCCACGGGTTGTTGTACGAGGTGATGCAGGTGACGACGCCGACCGGCTGCCGTATGGCCAGGGCTCCCATGACGCCCGCCTTCCCCATCGGGCCCGCCTCGTTGATCTGAGGCGGAAGGGGGGTCTCGACGGGTTCCAGCGCCCCCTTCGCATACCGCCGGAAGCGGGCCACGCCCACGCCCACCTGCATGCCGCGCGCCGTCCCCGTCGTGGCGCCGCTCTCGGCCTGCGCGAGGTCCGCGTACGAGGCGAATTCGCGCTGTATCTCGTCCGCCGCACGGTCGAGGATCGCGGCGCGCTCCTCGGATGCCGTACGCGACCAGGACGCGAAGGCCTCGCTGGCCGCTCGCGCAGCCTCATGCACCTGTTCACGGCTCGCCTCCGGTGCGAGCCCGACGACCTCCTCCGTCGCCGGATCGATCACCTCGTAGTGGCCGCAGTCCGGCTCGACCCACTCGCCGCCGATGAACAGCCGCTGTGCGCCGGTCACCTGGTGCTCACCGTCCTGGTGTCCCGGCCGGAGCGCAGCACCTTGCCGGGCACGGCACCGGTCACCACGTCGTCGCGGATCGCCTCGACGCCGTTGACCCACACCGCGTTGACGCCGATCGCCTTGGCATCGAGGCGCGGGCTGTCCCCCGGCAGGTCGTGGACGAGGGTGGCCTGGCCCGCCTCGATCCGCTCGGGGTCGAAGAGGACGAGGTCGGCGTGCCAGCCCTCAACCACACGCCCGCGCTCCCGGAGGCCGAAGAGCTGCGCCGGATCGTCCGTCAGCATCTTCACGGCCTGCTCCAGCGGGACCAGCTTCCGGCCCCGCAGACAGTCCCCGATGAAGCGCGTCGTGTACGGCGCGCCGCACATACGGTCGAGATGGGCGCCCGCGTCGGAGCCGCCGAGCATGACGTCCTCGTGGGCCCAGGTCTCCTGGCGCAGCGCCCAGGAGGCCGGGTCGTTGTCGCTGGGCATCGGCCACAGCACCGTCCGCAGGTCGTCGTTGGCGCAGATCTCCACGAGGCACTGGAACGCGTCCTGGCCGCGCTCGGCCGCGATGTCCCTGACCACCCGCCCGGTGAGGCCCTCGTTCTCCTTGCTGTACGTGTCACCGATGACGTACCGCCCGAAGTTCGCCAGCCTGCGGAAGACCCCGGCCTCCTTGGAGCCGGCGCGCCGCAGCATCTCCGCCCGTATGTCCGGGTCGCGGAGCTTGGCGATCCGCTCGAGCACCGGCAGGCCGAGGATCTCGCCCCAGCCGGGGATGAGGTTGAGCGCGCAGAAGGTGCCGAGCGACATGTTCATGGGCGTGAGAATCGGCATGGTCAGCGCCACGATCCGGCCGCCCGCCTTGCGGGCGCGCTCACTCGGTATGAGCTGGCGCGGCACGCGCTCGGGCACGGCGGCGTCGATCGTCAGCACGTTCCAGTTGAGGGGACGTCCGGCGGCCGCGCTCATCTCCACGAAGAGGTCGATCTCTTCATCGGAGAACTGGTCCAGGCAGCCGGCGACGATCGCTTCGAGCTGGGTGCCCTCGTGCTCGCCGACGGCCTTCGACAGCGCGATCAGCTCGTCGGGCCGAGCGTGCCGGGACGCGACGGGCTTCCCGTCCCCGTCCGAATGCGTGGACGACTGGGTGGTGGACAGGCCCCAGGCGCCCGCGTCCATCGACTCGTGGAACAGCCGGAGCATCTCCTCCAGCTGTGCGGCCGTCGGCTGCCCGCCGACCGCGTCCGCCCCCATGACGTACCGCCGCAGCGCGCAGTGCCCCACCATGAACCCCGCGTTGACGGCGATACGCCCTTCGAGCGCGTCCAGGTACTCCCCGAACGTGTGCCAGTTCCAGGGCGCGCCCTCTTCCAACGCCACCAGGGACATGCCCTCGACCTTGGACATCATCCGCCGCGTGTAGTCGGCGTCCTCGGGCCGCTCCGGATTGAGAGGCGCGAGCGTGAAACCGCAGTTGCCGCCCGCGACGGTCGTCACGCCGTGGTTGAGGGACGGCGTCGCGTACGGGTCCCAGAAGAGCTGTGCGTCGTAGTGCGTGTGGGGGTCGACGAAGCCGGGCGCGAGGACGAGCCCGGTGGCGTCCTTGCTGGTCCTGGCCTCCTCGGTGACGGTGCCCGGCTCGGCGATGACGGCGATGCGGCCGTCGTGTATGCCGACGTCGGCGGTGTATGAGGGCGCGCCCGTGCCGTCCACGACGGTCGCGCCCTTGATGAGGTGGTCGAGCATGGCGGCGCCCCTTTCGCTGGAATGCCCGGGTCAGGCGGCCTGGCGGAAACGGGTGGTCCGGTGCACGGGATCCGTGTCGATCTTCGGGATGACATGCTCGCCGACAAGCCGGATCGACTGCAGCGTGTCCTCGCGCGAGATCCCGACCGGCAGGCCGAAGGAGATCTGGTCGGCGCCCGCCTGCTCCCAGCGCTTGCACTGCTTGAGCACCTCGTCCGGGTCACCGCAGATCAGCAGCTCCTCGGCGATGAGGAGTTCGATGATCTCCTCGTTGTACTCGGGCAGCGTCTCGGGCCACTCGGGGAAGCCCTCGGGGCGCGGGAAGGTGTCGTGGTAGCGGAAGACGAGGGACGGCAGATAGTGCAGTCCGCCGTTCGCCGCGATCCGGACGGCCTCCTCGTGCGTGGGCGCGCAGACGGCGGTCGTCGTCACCATGACGTTGTCGTTGACGAAGTCCCCGACCGGCTCGGCCTTGGCGATGTTCGACTTGTACTGCTCAAGGACCCACTCCATGTCGGAGACCTTCTGGACGCTGAAGCCCAGCACCCCGAGGCCCTTCCTCGCCGCCATGGCGTACGAGGGCGGGGACCCGGCGGCGTACCACATGGCCGGGTGCGACTTCCCGTACGGCTTGGGGAGGACCTTGCGCGGCGGCAGCTGCCAGTGCTTGCCATGGAACCCGACGTACTCCTCCTGGAGCCACATCTTCGGGAACTCGGCGATGGTCTCTTCCCAGATCTCCTTCGTGTAGTTCATGTCGGTGATGCCGGGCAGGAAGCCCAGGATCTCGTGGCTGCCCGCGCCCCGGCCGCTGCCGAACTCGAACCGCCCCTCGCTGAGGTGGTCGAGCATCGCGACCTTCTCGGCGACCTTCACCGGGTGGTTGACCTGCGCGAGAGGGTTGAAGATCCCCGAGCCGAGGTGGATGCGCTCGGTGGCGTGGGCGAGATAGCCGAGGAAGACGTCGTTGGCGGAGAGGTGCGAGTACTCCTCCAGGAAGTGGTGCTCGGACGCCCAGACGTACTTGAAGCCGGACTTGTCCGCCTGGATGGCGTACTCGGTCTCCTCCATCAGCGCCTTGTGCTCCGCGAGCGGGTCGGTCTCGGCCCGCTTGCCCAGATATCCCTGTACGAAGAGCCCGAATTCCAAGGAGGTTCACCGTCCCCTGGTTCACTCCCGCCATTTCTGACGGATCGTCAGATTACTTTGTGCGCCGACTGTCGCACCGCACCCTCGGCACGTCAATAGCTGACCCACCGTCAGATGACGCTGACGCCTGCCAGCCACCCGCCGTCGATCACGAACGGCTGTCCCGTGATGTACGAGGAGTCCTCGCTGGACAGGAACAGCACCAGGCGCGCCACCTCCTCGGGCTGCCCGATCCGCCCCATGGGCAGCAGGTTCCGGTAGAGCTCCTCGACGGCCGCCGAGATCTCCTCGGCGTTCGCCATCCCGGGGTCGAGCTGCGCGGGATTGCTCATGGCGGTATCGATCGCGCCCGGGCAGACGGCGTTGACCCGGATGTTCTTCGCGGCCAGTTCGAGCGCGGCGACCCGGGTGAGGCCGACGATGGCGTGCTTGGTCGCGGTGTACGCCCCTACGCCCGCCATGCCGGTCAGCCCCGCGTACGAGGCGGTGTTCACGATCGTCCCGCCACCCGCCGCCTCTATCTCCGGGGCGACGGTCTTGATCCCCAGGAAGACACCGACCTGGTTGACCTGAAGGATCTGCTGGAACTCGTCCAGCGGCGTGCTCACCAGCTCGTTGAAGCGCAGGATGCCGGCGTTGTTGACCAGCCCGTCGATGCGGCCGTACGCGCTCTTGGCGGCGGCCACGACGGACTGCCACTCGGCCTCCTGGCTCACGTCGAGGTGGAGATAGAGGCCTCCCAGCTCCTTGGCCAGCGCCTCGCCCTGGTCGTCGAGTACGTCGCCGAGGACCACCTTGGCCCCTTCGGCCGCGAAGAGCCTGGCCTCCTGTTCGCCCTGCCCGCGCGCCGCGCCGGTGATGATGACGACGCGGCCGTCCAGCTTGCCCATGACGCTCCTAATGTGTATGTCGGTGCGGTGCGGCTTGGATGCGGTGCGGATCAGGTGAGATGTGGTGCGACGTCGGTGCCGAAGGCCGCCATCTGGTCGGTGAGCTCGGTGCGGCCGCGGCTGCGGAACCGCACCTGGATCTGGTCCACGCCCATCGCGGCGTACGCCCGCAGCGACTCGGCTAGCGCCTCGGGGTGGCCGCTGAGGGTGCGCCGCCCGACGTCCCAGCCGGGCTCCCCCACGTACAGGGCTTCCGTGACGGCTCCGATGGTCATCGGCTCCGCGACCCCGGCTTCCTCCCTGAGCCGCCTGAGCCGGGCGATCTGCTGCGGCAGCCGGTCGCGCGGGTCGCCCTGCGGCAGCCAGCCGTCGCCCTTGAGCGCGGCACGGCGTACGGCGGCAGGCGAGGACCCGCCGACCCAGAGCGGAACCCGGGCCTGGGCGGGCCGGGGCCGCTGCCCGAGCCCCTCGAACGCGTAGAGCTTCCCGTGGTGCTCGGGGAACTCGTCCGGGCCGAGGGCGGCTTTCAGTGCGTCGATCGCCTCATCGAGAACGGCTCCCCGCCGCGCGAAGTCGACCCCGAGCACCTCGAACTCCTCCTGTACGTGCCCGGCGCCGACCCCGAGGATCAGCCGGCCGCCTGAGAGATGGTCGAGCGTCGCGTACTGCTTGGCGGTGACGAGGGGGTGGCGGAGCCCGACGACGGCGACATGACTGAGGAGCCGTACGCGCTCGGTCACTCCCGCCAGGAAGGAAAGGGTGGCGACGGGGTCGTACCAGACGGTGCTCATCGCGGGGGCGAGGCGCCGGGGGATGGCGACGTGGTCGCAGCTCGCGAGGTAGTGGAAGCCGGTGCAGTCGGCGACTCGGGCGATCTCGGCGAGGTCGTCCGGGCCGGCGGTGGCCTCCCAGGGCTCGGCGTAGATCGTGCTCTGCGACTGGACCGGGAGCTGCATTCCATAGACGAGCTTCGCATCCTGCGCCATGGCTAGGCCCCCGCTCCGGCTCCCGCCCAGAGGCCGTCCTCCGTCAGCCCGAGGAGGTCGATGGCGTTGCGCCGTACGATCCGGTCGACGACGTCCGGCGGCAGGTGCCTCATCTGTGCCTCTCCGACCTCCTTGGACTTCGGCCAGGTGGAGTCGGAGTGCGGGTAGTCGGTCTCGTAGAGGACGTTGGCGACCCCGATGGCGTCCAGGTTCCTGAGCCCGAAGGCGTCGTCGAAGAAGCAGCCGTACACGTGCTCGGCGAAGAGCTCGGACGGCGGCCGGTGGACCTTGTCGGCGACGCCGCCCCAGGCGCGGTTCTCCTCCCAGACGACGTCGGCGCGCTCGAGGATGTAGGGGATCCAGCCGATCTGCCCCTCGGCGTACATGACCTTCAGGTTCGGAAAGCGCTCGAACTTGCCGCTCATCAGCCAGTCGACCATCGAGAAGCAGCAGTTGGCGAAGGTGATGGTGGAGCCGACGGCGGGCGGGGCGTCGGCTGACGTCGACGGCATCTTGCTCGACGACCCGATGTGCATGGCGATCACGGTGCCGGTCTCGTCGCAGGCGGCGAGGAACGGATCCCAGTCGTCGGTGTGGACGGACGGCAGTCCGAGGTGGGGCGGGATCTCGGAGAAGGCGACGGCCCGTACGCCGCGCGCGGCGTTGCGGCGGACCTCGGTGGCGGCGAGCTCGGCGTCCCAGAGGGGGATGAGGGTGAGGGGTATGAGCCGCCCCTGCGCATCCGGCCCGCACCACTCCTCGACCATCCAGTCGTTGTAGGCCTGGACACCGAGGAGCCCCAGCTCGCGATCCTTGGCCTCGGTGAAGGTCTGCCCGCAGAAGCGCGGAAAGGTGGGGAAGCAGACGGCGGACTGAACGTGGTTGACGTCCATGTCGGCGAGCCGCTGCCGCACGTCGTACGACCCCGGGCGCATCTGCTCGTACGTGATGACCTCGAGCTTGATCTCGTCCCTGTCGTACCCGACGGCGGTGTCGAGGCGGGTGAGGGGCCGGTGCAGGTCCTCGTAGACCCACCAGTCGCCGATCGGGCCGTCGTCGCCCTTGTCGCCCATCACAGGAGCGAACTTGCCGCCCAGGAAGGTCATTTCCTTCAGCGGCGCGCGGACGATGCGCGGCCCGGTGTCCCGGTACCGGGACGGGAGCCGGTCCTGCCAGACGTGGGGCGGCTCGACCGTGTGGTCGTCCACCGAGATGATCTTCGGGAAGGGGTCCAGGGTCTTTTCCAAGGTCTCCATGGTCTCCATAGGGCTCACGGTAGCGCCGATCTGACGAACCGTCAGCTACCGTGCGTGGACTGACTCACCAGTGATGACCTTGTGAGAGGCGGCCCCCCAGAGCTGACGCATCCGCCATGAACAAGGCAAACTGACGGGTGCGTCATGACGGGCGCGTCATGACGCGTCATGACAGGTGTGGTGGGCGGTTGTGGCGACGGGCGTGCAGGACGCGGGCAGGACGGCGTGCAGGGGGACAGCGATGGACGATGTACCGCGAGTAGCGGAGCAGCGAAGTCCGACACCGGGGCCCGACCCCGAGCAGCCGGACCTGCGCTTCAGCGTGCTCGGACCGGTACGCGCCTGGCGCGGTGCCGAGCCTCTGCCCACGGGCTCGCCGCAGCAACGCGCCCTGCTGGCCGCCCTGCTGCTCCGCGAGGGCCGCACGGCCACGGCGCACGAACTGATCGACGCCCTGTGGGGCGACGAGCCCCCGTCGCAGGCCCTGGCGGCCGTCCGTACGTACGCCTCCCGGCTGCGCAAGATCCTCGACCCGGGCGTCCTGCTCAGCGAGTCGGGCGGCTATGCGATCCGTACGGGCGGCCAGGCCCTGGACCTCTCGCTCGCCGAGGAGCTGTCGGCGGACGCGGAGAAGGCCCGGAACGCCGGTGACCTGTGCCAGGCCCGCGCACTGATCAACAAGGCGCTGGGCCTGTGGGACGGCGAGCCGCTGGCGAACGTACCCGGGCCGTACGCGGACACGCAGCGGACACGGCTGGAGGAGTGGCGCCTGCAGCTGCTGGAATCCCGCCTGGACATGGACCTGGAACAGGGCTGCCACGCGGAGGCGGTCTCGGAACTGACGGCGCTCACGGCCGCGCACCCGCTCCGGGAGCGGCTGCGCGAGCTGCTGATGCTGGCGCTGTACCGGTCCGGCCGCCAGGCGGAGGCGCTGGCGGTGTACGCGGACACGCGCCGCCTGCTCGCCGACGAACTGGGCGTCGACCCGCGCCCCGGCCTGAAGGAACTCCAGCAGCGCATCCTGCAGGCGGACCCGGGGCTGGCGGAGCCGTCGGCTCCGGCCGCGGAGCCTGCGGCTGGGCCGGTCCGCCCGGCGCAACTCCCTGCGACTGTCCCCGATTTCACGGGCCGATCGTCCTTCGTATCCGAACTGAGCGATGTCCTGTCCAGCGCGGAGGGCCGCGTGATGGCGGTCTCGGCGGTCGCCGGGATCGGCGGCGTCGGCAAGACGACCCTCGCAGTGCACGTGGCGCATGCGGCACGGGCGTCCTTCCCGGACGGGCAGCTGTACGTGGACCTGCAGGGCGCGGGCCCGAGACCGGCGGAGCCGGAGACGGTGCTCGGCGCGTTCCTGCGGGCGCTCGGGACGGCGGACTCGGCGATTCCGGACTCCCTGGAGGAGCGGTCGGCGCTCTATCGGTCTGTGTTGGACGGCCGCCGGGTGCTGGTGTTGCTGGACAACGCGCGGGACGCGGCGCAGGTACGCCCGCTCCTGCCGGGCACGGAGGGCTGCGCGGCGCTGATCACGGGCCGGGTGCGGATGGTGGACCTGGCGGGCGCGCACCTGGTGGACCTGGACGTGATGTCGCCCGAGGAGGCCCTCCAGCTCTTCACGAAGATCGTGGGCGAGGAACGGGTCGCTTCGGAGCGCGAGGCGGCCCTGGACGTGGTGGCGGCGTGCGGCTTCCTGCCGCTGGCCATCCGTATCGCGGCGTCCCGCCTGGCGTCGCGGCGGACGTGGACGGTGTCGGTGCTTGCGGCGAAGCTCGCGGACGAGCGCCGCCGCCTCGACGAACTCCAGGCGGGCGACCTGGCGGTCAAGGCGACGTTCGAGCTGGGCTACGGCCAGCTGGAGCCGGCGCAGGCACGGGCGTTCCGCCTGCTGGGGCTGGCGGACGGCCCGGACATCTCGCTGGCGGCGGCTGCGGCGGTCCTCGATCTCCCGGTGGAGGAGACGGAGGACCTGCTCGAGTCCCTGGTCGACACGTCCCTGCTGGAGTCGGCTGCGCCGGGCCGCTATCGCTACCACGACCTGGTCCGCCTCTACGCGCGTGCGTGCGCGGAACGCGACGAGCAGCCGCCGAGCGAGCGGGATGCGGCGATGTCGCGGCTGCTTGACTTTTACCTGGCCACGGCGGCGGGGGTCTATGCGATCGAACGGCCGGGGGATCGGTTGGTGGATCACCTGGAGCGGACGGAGTATCCCGGCCTGACGTTCAAGGATCGTCATGAGGCCCAGGACTGGTTGTACGCCGAGGCGAACTGCCTGCTTTCCTGTGTCCGCCAATCTGCTTCCGCCAGCGGGCTGCGCCGAGCAGTCGACCTCCTCTGGGCAGCAAAGGATCTCGCCGAGTCCGGAGCGAATTCGCGTCAATACGAGGCAGTTGCCGTCGCGGTACGGGACATTGCCCAGGCGTCCGACGACACCCGGGCGGAAGCACGCGCCCGAACGGCACTGACGGACGCGCATCTTGCCGCAGGGCGCTTCGACCAGGCCGAGGAGGAATCCCGTCACGCGAAGGCGCTCGCCCCGGACCTGGGCGATGCAGCACTCAACTGCTGGGTGCCGAATCACCGCGGAGTAATCGCGGTGTACAACAACCTCCATTCGGAGGGGGCTACATATCTGCAGGAGGCAATCAACAGCTTCCGGTCGGACGGAAACTTGGCAGGTGAGGCCAGTGCCCTGTGCAACTTGTCGCGCTCCCACCTCGCCATGGGCCGTACGGCAAGCGCGATCGAGCTGGCACAGCTAGGAGTCGACCTTTACGACCGACTCGGCCACGCGCTCCGCGGTGCGAACGGCCGATACGCTCTCGGCCTCGCCCTCGCCCAGTCTGGCCAGATCGACGAAGCCACGAGTCGACTCCTGGAGGCCCTCGCGGTCTTCCGCGACAGCCGTCAGCGCCTTTGGGAAGGCATGACACTCTTCCGCCTCGCCGAAGTCGACCTGACTGCTCAGCGCCTGACCCAGGCGGCGGTCAATGCAGAATCAGCGCTGACCGTTCTGCGAGGCATCGGAGGCGAGTGGCGGCGAGGCAATGTCCTCACGGTCCTCGGCCGAGCGCTCCAGGGGATCGGCCAGTCAGGAAGAGCACATGCCTGCTGGCAGGAGGCACTCACCATCTATGAGCGCCTCGATTCGCTGGAGGCAGCTGCTGTGCGCTCTCTTCTGACGCCTACCGCAGCTGCCTGATCCTCCGCATCGACGTTCATCGTTCGTTTATCGCCGCACGGCACTCTCGTACTCACCGATCCGTCGCATCGGGGGGCAGACGGGTTGACCACGGCCGCATCGCTAGGGTGAGCGGCCTTGAATGGTCCGTCCGGCGACCCACGGGGGAGTCGCCGGACGGACCCATCCGCCACTGTCACGGGAGTTGAGAACCTTGACCGAAGTCGAGAAGAACGACGGCACCGTCAAGCCGCAGGACACCCACATCACCGACGCCGACGACGGCACGGTCAAGCCGCTGGACACCCACATCACCGACGCCGACGACGGCACGGTCAAGCCGCTCGACACCCACATCACCAGCGAAGAGGCCTAGCAGAGCCTTCTCCAACGGGGGTCGGCCGCGGCGGCGCGGAGGGGAGCCGTCGCGGCCGATGCGTGTCTGATGAAAGGTTCAGGACATTCTGCGGCCAGAACCGTTCGATCCCCTCGAACAATCGCCCCCCCTGACGCTAGCGTCCCTTGGTGTTCGGAAGTCCCCTCTCTCGCAAAGGAGTTGAAGTGACCCGCACCAAGAAGATCCTCGTGGCTGTCGCCGTGGCAGCCGCAGCTGCCCTCGGAACGGCTGGTACGGCGATGGCCGACGATCACGCCACCGTGGCCCCGCAGGACGAGCACGCCACGGTCGTCACCCCGCAGGACGAGCACGCGACCTGAGTCACTCAAGCCTGGGGGCCGGGGCCGACGCTCGGCCCCGCAGCTTTGCCCGGCTCCTGGCGCCGCGCCCCACGCACCTCACAACCCCCTGACCGACGCCCCCGCCCCGCACAGCTTCTTCATGTCGTCCACGTCGGACGTGTAGACCGCTACGTTCCCCGCCTGCCGCCCCGCGATCACCGCCAGCGCCGCGTCGATCGCGTACTTGTGACCGTGCAGCCCCGCGCCCTCCAGCAACACGATGGCCGTATCAGCGACCTCGCGGGTCACCGGCTCCACGACGACGCGCGACATCGCCCATGACCAGGCCGGGTGTCGGACCTGACCGTGATACGCCTCGATCAAGGTCATCGAGCTGGTCACCACTCGGAGCCCCTTCTCGTGGGCAGCCGCCAACAGGGCTGTCATCTTGCGCTCGCGGAGCGCAGCCCGTGACAGTCCCTCGCTGTCCAGCACCAGGCAGTCGATCACCATCAGCCCGCCAGCGGAAGATGGCCGTCGCCGGGCACATCACGCTCGGCGAAGTGCCGCCCTGCCTCGCGCAGCTCGGCCTCGGCCTCCGCCATCTCCTCCTCGGTGAGCGGCCCGCCCTCCTCCTGCATCCACGCCACCAGCTCGCCAAGCCGGTCGCGCTCCCGCTGCCGCTCTATGGCCCGCGTGACGTACGCACTGAACCCGCCGGGCCCGACCTCGCTCCGGATCTCCTCGGCGAGCTCCTCCGGCAGCGTCACGGTGTACTTCTTCGTTGCCATACCACTCACCATACCCACCCCTGCCCCAGGCCGCTCGCCGCGCTCCAGTTTGTCGATCAGCCCGCCGAAGCGATCGAGAACCGCCTGCGCCCCAGCCATGAAGGCCGTCTGCTCACGCTCACTACTCACCCTCGCCCACCCTCCCCTCCAACTGCCCAGCCTTGGACAGCAACTTGACTGCTGCGTCCAGGAGTTGAACGAACCGCGCCACACCAGGTTCTGTCCTTACCGTTGCCGAGCCCACGGCCAGACGATCAGCCGACCAGCCGACCGATCAGGCGGCCAGCGGGATGCCATGAATGACCGCAGGGCCGCAGTCCACGCCGTCCACGCCGTCCAGCGCGAGTACCAGGGCCAGGCGGCGCTCGTACTGGAGCCGGCGCTTCTCTGCCGCGCGGAAGTAGGGGCGCGTCAGTAGGGCATCCGTGACGTCGATGCGGCGGTCCACGGCCGCTTCGCGGGCGTACGGGCTGCGTGGCAGCGGTGACGGTGGCGCTTCGCTCGGCCGGGAACGCGGTAGCGGTGTCGGGCGGCCCTCGGCCGGAGCCGCCCGGCGCCGGCCGGTGCCGGGGAGCAGCAGGGCCAGGAACCCGATGAGAAACGACCGCACTACGCCTCCCCCACTTCGCACCAGACCGTCTTGCCCGCCACCCCCTGCTCAACGCCCCACCGCAGTGCCACGGCATCCAGCAGGGCCAGGCCGCGCCCGGACTCCTCGTCACCCGTGACGCGCGCGAGGACAGGAAGGACGTACGGGACCGGGTCGGTGACCTCGACGCGGGTCCGGCCGTCCGCCCGCTCCACCCGTACGCGGAGAGGCGTGCCCTCGCCCAGGTGCCGGATGACGTTGCCCACCAACTCGGTCACGCAGAGCTGGACGTCGGCGCACGGAGCACCCACGTACCGGCGCACGCTGCGACGCAGCTCGGGCACCGCCTTGGGGAGGGCCGGCAGGTCGATCTCCAGGTACGTGGCGTTCACTGCGCGTCCGCCTTGCGCAGGACAGCGGTGAGCCGGCGGGCGGTGGCTGTGTTGCAGTTGCCGAGCGCGACCAGCCCCGTCGGAGGCGCGTACGTACCCGCGAAGGTCGGCAGGTCGGCACGGAGGGAGGGGAGCGTGATGCCGTGTACGGCGAGGGCGTCGCGCAGCTCCTCCACGCAGTGGGTCACGTCGTCGACGGTGGGACGGGGACCGGGATTGGCCGGGGCGCGGTGGTCCTGGTTCGGGGTCATGGAGGGGTACGCCTTCCTGTGCGCTCTGTGATGAACCAGTCACACGTTGACGCGAAAAGGCCTACCGTAAAAGGGGTTTGGGTTCCCGGGCGCGAACCGTGGAACTGGGCACGGTAGTTGTGGAACGGGCGGGAGCACATGGCGCGGCGCAAGGACATCGACGGCTCCGAGAGCGTCCCCTGCTTCTACGGCAAGGAGTTGCGCTGGAAGCGGGAGGAGGCGGGGCTCACGCTTCAGCAGCTGGTCGAGGGCAGCTTCTACGGGCAGAGCCACCTCAGCGAGATCGAGCGCGGCGAGCGCCGCATGCCCCGCGACCTCGCAGAACACGTGGACCGGGTGCTGAAGACCGACGGGTTCTTCGCCCGCCGCTGCGAGGAGGTGCGCAAGGCCCGGCGGGCCGGGCACGCCTGGTACTTCGAGAAGGTCCTGGAGGCAGAGCGACACGCGGAGGTCATCGAGGAGTGGTGCCCGACGCTCATCCCGGGCCTCCTCCAGACCGAGGCGTACGCCCGTGCCGTCATCCGAGCCACGCACCCTCTGGAACCGCAGGAGAAGACCGACACGAAGGTGCATGCCCGGCTGTCACGGGCCCGCCTCTTCGACGACGACCCCACGACGCCCGAGTACTGGGTGATCCTGCACGAGTCGTTGCTGCGGCTGCCGATCCTCCCGCCGGAGGCTATGGCCGAACAGCTTGAACGTGTCGTGGACTTGGCGCGCCGACCCCGGATCACTCCACAGATCCTTCCGTGGAATTGCGGGGCGCATCCCCTGATGCTCGGCGCCGTCAAAGCCATGACCTTCCCCGACGCTCCGCCGCTGGTCTACACGGAGTCGCCGTACAGCGGCGACACCCTCGACGATCCGGCCCTCGTGAAGCAGTACCGCAAAGCATACGATCGGCTCAGGGCCGCCGCACTGCCGCCGGAGGCGTCCCTCGCCATGATCGAGGAAGCGGCTGAGGACTACCGAAATGGCAAACACCAAGCCTGACTTGAGCACCGCACGTTGGCGGAAGAGCAGCTACAGCAACGGCGACGGCGGTGACTGCGTCGAGGTCGCCGAAGCCTTCCCCGGCGCCGCCCTCTGGCGCAAGAGCAGCTACAGCAACGGCTCCGGCGGCGACTGCGTCGAGGTAGCCGACGGCCTCCCCGGAGTCGTCCCGGTCCGGGACTCCAAGCTGCAGGACGGCCCCGTACTGCTGTTCCGGCCCCCTGCCTGGACCGCCTTCATGTCCGGAGTGAAGCGCTGACCCAACTCTCTGTGCGGCAATTGGCAGATTTGGGCCACCCCTGTGACGTAGTCACCGTGCCAGAACGTCACATGCGTGGCCCAAATCTGCCATTCCCCGACCGCCAGCCGCCCCCTCCCCGGCCGGTTATCCACAGGGGGTGCGGGAACTCCGGGCCTCTCGGGAGAGTGGGGCCGTGGAGCAGGGGGAATTGCGCGGGCTCGTGGAAGGTGGGGTGCTGCTCACCTCGCGTGCCCTGGAGGCGGGGTGGCCGCGGCGGTCCCTCCTTCGGAGGCTCGGTGCGGAAGGGTGGACCCGCATCCAGGCGGGCGCCTGGGCCGAGCCGGGGTGGGAAGTCGACCTGCCCACCCGCCTCCGGGCCGCGCAGCTGCTCAAGCCGCAGCTCGTAGTGAGCCATCGCTCGGCGGCCGCGCTGTGGCGGATCGAGGTGCTGGGCTCGGCGCAGCGGCAGCGGCCGAAGATGGAGTTCAGCGACCCCGGGCTCGCCGTCCGGCGGGAGGGGACGGGGGTACGCGTGTACCGGGTGCCGATCCCGCACGACGAGGTGGTGGAGCGTCGCGGGCTGCGGGTCACCACCGTCCGCCGTACGCTCGCGGACCTGTTGCGGGCCGGGCCGAGGGACGACGCGCTCGTCGCCGTGGAGTCGGCGCTCACCCGACGCACCGTCGACCACGTCCGCCGCGGGCCGCTCACGACCCTCGCAGCGATCACCACCGCTCTCGAAGCTCCTCAATCTTCCGGAACCCCGCTCCGCGGGACGTCCAGAGCCCGCCGCTGGCTGGAGCTCGCCGACCCGAACGCCGGCTCACCGGCCGAGACGATTGCGCGCCTGCACATGCATGACGCGGGCCTCCGCCCCGAGAGCCAAGCCGAACTCCTCACCCCCGGCGGCCGCCGCTGCTTCCTGGATTTCCTCTTCCGAGCCGAAGGCCTGGCCGTCGAGATCGAGGGATATGCCTACCACGGCACCCGCGAGTCCCACCGCCGTGACCTCGCGCGCTTCAACCAAGTACTTCAGTGCGCCGAGGTCCGCACGCTCCTCCGCTACACCGCCGTGGACGTCTTCCAACGGCCCACTCACCTGATCGAGGACATCCGCAACACCCTCATCCGGCTCCGACACGGGCGCGCACCACAGTGACCAGCAGCCCGCTCAGCGCGGTGCCGTCCACGGCCTGGGCGCCTCAAAACCCGTGGACGCACGCGGCGCCCGAGGACGATAGTGACGCCCATGGCTTCTCTCGTGCGTCACGTGACCTTCGACTGTGCCGATGCCTACCGCCTCGCGAGCTTCTGGGCCGAGGTGCTGGAAGGTTCGCTCGCGGAGGACGACAATCCCGGTGACCCGGAGGCGCTGGTCACCGCCAAGGGAGTCGGGCTGCTGTTCATCAGAGTGCCCGAGCCCAAGAGCGTGAAGAACCGCGTACACCTTGACCTGCAGCCGCAGGACCGCTCACGGGACGAGGAGGTCGAGCGACTCCTCGCCCTCGGCGCCACGCTCGTCGAGGATCACCGGAAGCCCGACGGGACCGGGTGGGCCACGCTCGCCGACATCGAGGGCAACGAGTTCTGCGTGGAGCGCAGCGCGGCCGAGCGGCCGACCGAGCGGGCGGCCGGCTGATCAAGGGTTGGCCGGGCCCGGTACCGCAGGTCCGTCTCGATAATGATCGAGCCGAACACGCTACGTGACCGGTAACGCCTGCCGTACCGTAGGCATCGCACGGTCCCAGGGAAGGATCAGGATGACCGCACAGCACATCGAACCCGGTGGGCCACTCATCCCCCGGCCCGAGCGGACACCCGCCGCACTCCGTGTAGCACTTGCCCAGGTGGCTCCCCACCGTCTCGCCGAGATGGAGCGGCAGAAGGACGAGGCCATCGCCCTGGCCGCGCGTACCGGCAGCCTCGGACCGATCGTCCAGTTCCTCGAGACCTGGGCCGTCGTCGTGGAGATCGCAAGGGTGCCGGCCATGGCCGCACGGCTTCGGGCCGCCGAGTACACGGCGCAGAGCGTCGACCGAGACGATCCCGCTTGGCGAGCGGCCATGGACGAGATCCACGCGCTCCACTCGACTACCCGGGAGTCCCTCGACCGTGAGTAGCTGGCGGTGGGAATACGACCCGGATGAGGTCCATGTGGTCGGCGGGCCCACACCCGCGCCGCCTGCCTTCGTCGTCGAGGTCGAGAAGCGCGCCGACGAGATCGTGAGAGCCGCGGAGGCCCTTCACCTGGACGGCAGCACCTACCAAGGCGCCGGAGAAGGAGTACAGACCGCCTACGTGCCCGGCGGCATGTTTCTTTACCTGACCGTCGCGCGGCATGAGTGCGTCTACATCCTCCAGGTCACGGCCTGGCCCACCTGACGCAGAGCAGTCGCATCAGCCCATTCCGAAGGCGTCGGCAACGTCGTCGGGCACTGCGTCGAAGTCGTCCGTCACTGCCATACCCGATGTTCACGTCGCCCCGCCGGTGCCGTGCCGCCCACCCCGCCCCCGCAACTCCCCCTTGACCACCTTCCCGCTGGCGTTCCGCGGCAGCTCCCCCAAGAACTCCACCGACCTCGGCACCTTGTAGTTCGCCATCTCGCGGCGCGACCACGCGATCAGATCGTCCGCCGTCAGCGTCGTCGCGCCCGGCCGCCGCACCACGTACGCCTTCCCCACCTCCCCCAACCGGGGGTCCGGGACGCCGATGACCGCCACGTCCGCCACGTCCGGGTGCAGGCCGAGCAGCTGCTCTATCTCCGCGGGGTACGCGTTGAAGCCGCCGACGATGAACATGTCCTTGATGCGGTCCGTGATGCGGAGGTTGCCCGCCTCGTCCAGGACGCCCACGTCACCCGTGTGCAGCCAGCCGTCCGGCGTGAGCACCTCAGCGGTGGAGGCCGGGTCCTCGAAATAGCCCTGCATGACGTTGAAGCCGCGGACCAAGACCTCGCCGGGGGTGCCCGGGGACAGCGGATCGCCCGCCGGCCCCACGACCCGTACCTCCGTGCCGGGGATCGCCCGGCCCGACGTCGACGCGATCACCTCCGCCGCGTCCCCCCGCCGGCACATCGTCACGATGCCGCTGGCCTCCGACAGGCCGTACGCCGTGAGCACCGTGTCGACGTGCAGCTCCCCCCTCAGCCGCTCCACCAGCTGCAGCGGCACCACCGCCGCCCCCGTCACCACCAGCCGCAGCGCCGACAGGTCGTACGCGTCCCGGGACGGATGGTCCAGAAGCGACTGGTGCAGGGTCGGCGGGCCCGGCAGGACCGAGATGCGTTCCGCCGCGATGTTCGCCAGCACCGTGTCCACGTTGAACACCGGCTGAGGGACCATCGTCGCGCCCCGCATCAGACAGGCCACGATGCCCGCCTTGTAGCCGAACGTGTGGAAGAACGGGTTCACGATCAGATAGCGGTCGCCCTCGCGCAGGCCCGCCAGGTCGCTCCACACCTCGTAGCCGCGGAGCGTCTGGGCGTGCGTGATCACCGCGCCCTTGGGGCGGCCCGTCGTCCCCGACGTGAAGATGATGTCCGAGGGCGATCCGCCCGTGATCCCGTCCGCCCGCCTACGGACCTCGGCGGCGCCCACTCCCTCCCCGTCCGCCAGGAAGTCCTTCCACGTACGGAAGTCCGCCGGTGCGTCGTCCGACAGCACCACCACCTGCTCCAGGTGCGGCAGGCCAGGCAGCGGGCCCGCAGTCCCCCCGGCCCTCGCCGTCCCCTCGGCCCCCGCCATCCCCTCGGTCCCTTCGGCCCCCTCGCCCGCCGCCCTCCGCAGCGACGCCACATACGACGCCCCTAGGAACGTGCCCGTCACGAACAGCAGCTTCGCGCGGGTCCGTTCCAGTACGTACGCCGCCTCCGCTCCCTTGAAGCGCGTGTTCAGCGGTACGAGGACCGCCCCCGCCGTCACCGCGCCCAGCGCCGAGACGATCCAGTCCAGGGTGTTCGGGGCCCACACCGCCACCCGGTCCCCTGCCCGCACCCCGTTCGCGATGCACGCCGCCGCCGCCCGTTCCACGCGCTCGCCCAGTTCCGCGTACGAGACCCGGGTGCGGCCGTCGACGACGGCCTCCCCGTCCTCGTACCGCTCGGCCGCCGCTCGTACGAGCCCCGGGATGCTCCCCCACTCCAGATCCCCGCGCATCGCACGCCTCCCACAAGACCGAAAAACAGTAGCTGACTACCCGTCAGATTAGCTGTACTCTGACGGCCTGTCAGCAGTGGTGGCCCCACGGTGGAGGTGGCAGGTGGCGGCGAGTCTCAAGGACGCTACGGCGATAGTCGGGATAGGCCAGACCCCCTTCGCCAAACGACTCCCCGAATCGGAGAAGACCCTCGCCTGTCGCGCCGTCCTCGCCGCTCTCGACGACGCCGGGATCGCGCCCTCCGAGGTCGACGCCTTCGCCTCCTACACCATGGAGGAGACCGACGAGGTCGAGATCGCCAAGGCCATCGGGGCCGGCGACGTCACCTTCTTCAGCAAGGTCGGGTACGGGGGCGGCGGCTCCTGCGCCACCGTCGCGCATCTCGCCGCCGCCGTCGCCACCGGGCAGGCCAGTGTCGGTGTGGCCTGGCGGTCCCGTAAGCGCGGGTCAGGACCCCGGCCGTGGAAGAACACCGCCGTCCAGCTGCCGACCCCCGCCCAGTGGACCCGGCCCTTCGGGCTCCTCCGGCCCGCCGACGAGATCGCGATGCTCGCCCGCCGCTATATGCACGAGTACGGCGCAACCCGCGACCACCTCTTCAACGTCGCCCTCGCCTGCCGCAACCGCGCGAACCAGAACCCCGCGGCGATCATGTACGAGCGCCCGCTGACCCGCGAGATGTACATGACCGCCCGCTGGATCAGCGAACCCCTCTGCCTCTTCGACAACTGCCTGGAGACGGACGGCGCGCTGGCCTGCGTCATCGTCTCCGCCGAGCGCGCCCGCGACTGCCGCCGGAAGCCGGTGTACGTCCACTCGGTCGCCCAGGGCCTGCCCTCGCAACACCACGGCATGGTCAACTACTGGAACGACGACCCCCTCTCCGGCCCCGCCTGGACCGCCGCGCGACACCTCTGGAAACAAGCCGACTTCGGGCCGGAGGACGTCGACGTCGCTCAGATCTACGACGCGTTCACCCCTCTCATCCCGCTCTCCCTCGAGGGATACGGCTTCTGCGGCCGCGGCGAAGGCGGCGCGTTCACCGAGGGAGGCTCTCTCGAGATCGGCGGGCGGCTGCCCATCAACACCGGGGGCGGCGGGCTGAGCGAGGCCTACGTCCACGGCTTCAACCTCATCAACGAAGGCGTCAAACAGCTGCGCGGCACCAGCACCGCCCAGGTCCCGGACGCCGCCACCTGCCTGGTCACGGCGGGCGAGGGAGTCCCCACGTCGGCACTGCTGCTGAGGAGTTGAGATGCCCCGGTCCGACACCGACACCCTGCTCTCCCCCGTCATCGACGACGACGGCGCCCCCTTCTGGGAGCACGCCTCGCGCGGCGAGCTTCGCATCCAGGCGTGCGCCCGCCCCGCCTGCGGCGAGCTGCGCTTCCCGCCCCGCCCCTGCTGCCCGCACTGCCAGTCGTTCGACAGCGAGTGGCGCAGGATGAGCGGGCGGGGGCGAATCTGGTCGTACGTGATCCCGCATCCGCCGCTGCTTCCGGCCTACGCCGAGCTGGCCCCGTACAACGCGATCCTCGTCGAGCTCGCCGACGCCCCGCACATACGGCTGGTCGGCAATCTCGTCAGCGGGCCGGACGCCCCGCTGAACTCGGTCCCGGCCGAGCGGCTGCGGATCGGCGCGAAGGTGCAGGTCGTGTTCGCATACGTCGGCGGTGTGGCGGTGCCGCGCTGGGTACTGGAGCGGCCATGACCGTCCGTACCGAGGTGCACAAGGAGACCGGAGTGGCCGTCGTCACCCTCGACCGCCCGAGCAGGCACAACGCCATCGACCTCGAGGCGGCCGGTGAACTTGCGGCCTCATGGCGGGAGTTCCGGTTCGACGACTCCGTACGTGCGCTCGTGATCACCGGCGCCGGCACCAGGGCCTTCTGCACCGGGATCGACCGTTCCACCGAAGTCCCGCAACCCGCCTCGCCGTACTCGACCGACGACCCGCTCCTCAACATCGGGCCGAAGGCGAACGACCTCTGGAAACCCGTCATCGCCGCCGTCAACGGCATGGCCTGCGGCGGCGCCTTCTATCTGCTCGGCGAGGCCGAGTTCGTGGTCGCGGACGAGACGGCGACGTTCTTCGATCCGCACACGACGTACGGCATGGTCAGCGCGTACGAGCCGATCCTCATGGCGCAGCGGATGCCGATCGGGGAGGTCGCGCGGATGGCGCTGATGGGCACGGCCGAGCGGATCTCGGCGCGCCGGGCGTACGAGACGGGGCTGGTCTCGCAAGTGACCGCGCCCGGAGAGGCGTTGGACGCCGCTCTCGAGTGCGCCCGGGTGATCGCCTCGTATCCGACCGAGGCCGTGCAGGGCACGGTGCGTGCCGTGTGGGCGGCGAAGGATGCGGCGCGCGCCCACGCGTTCGCGCAGGCGCCGCACCTCATCGCGCTCGGCAGTCTGCCGCCCGAGCGGCAGGCGGAGCTGTTCGCCGCCCGCCGCTCGGGGCCTGGTGCGGGCTCCGGGGCCGGAGCCGGTGGCGGTGGCGGTGGCGGTGGCGGTTCTGATTCCGGCCACCGCTTCCGCTGAGCGGCGCCGGGGACGTACCTGAACTTCCCCGGCGCCGGCGGGGTGTGGGCGGGCGGTTCACGTACTCCTTCGCGGGTACCCGCGCAGTGTCCCGGGCGTCCTGGGCTGGGATGTTGCCGTATGGATGTTGCCGTATGGCGCGGCTCGCGCACGGGGCGTAGCGTCGTGATCGAGAGCTGCGGAGGAGGCCTGCGATGGTCCGCAACGTCCTCGGGTCCGTCCTCGCTCTCATCGGAGCGACGGCCGCCGTCTGGAGCCCCTTCCGTGTCTGGTACGACGGCCGTCTCGGGCGCGACTACCGCCTCGCGGATCTGTTCTCCGGTACCGGAGTCACGGCCGCGAAGGCCGAGTTGTTCGGCTCGCTCGTGCTGCCGTTCGCTGCCGCAGCGGTGGTGACGCTGGTCGGGATCGTGCTCCGCTCGCGCGGTCTGGTGGCCCTGGCGGGCCTGATCGCCCTGGGGTTCGCCGTGCTGTGGACGGTGCGGCTGGGGCTTGCCCAGGGCAGCCTGACGGTCGGCGGTGACGGTCCCGGCCTTGAGATGGGTCTCCTGGGCGCCGTCGGGGGCGGCGCGGTGCTGCTGCTCGCGGCCCTGGTGATGCCGGGGCGCAAGCGGCGCCGGGGCCGCAGGCGGCGGACCACACCGCCGGCGGCGGAGCCCACAGCCACGGTTGAACGTTCCCGGGCCGCCGAGGACCAGCCCCGGGACGAGCACGCGTACCCGGGCCGGGAGCCGCCACCGACACGTCCGTCGTACGACGGACGCACGCGCCCCGCGGCCCACGATGAACCGACGCGTCCGATCTGGCGGCGGCCGCCGGACCAGAGCTGATCGGTCGGTCGGCAGCCGTCCGAGCATCACTCCCCCACCCCGCCCCTTCCCGTAACCAGGGGGCCAGCCCCCTGGACCCCCGGTCCTCAAGCTCCCCCAGCTAACGCTGGGAGGTGCCCCAGACGGGCTGATTTTCAGGCGCGGGTTACCCCCGCGCCGTCCCCGTCCCCTTCTCCGCGTCCAGCGCGTACACGCAGCGGTCCTTGCTGCACGCGTACACGACCCCGTCCTGCACGACAGGCGACCCGGTGATCTCGCCGCCCGTCGCGAGCTTCCAGCGCAGGCGGCCGTCGTCCGCCTTGAGGGTGTACAGCAGGTGGTCCGTCGAGCCGAAGTGGATACGGCCATCGGCGACGGCGGGCGCGCCGACCACGTCACCGCCCGCCTGGAAACGCCACTTCGGGGTGCCGGTCACCGCGTCCAGCGTGTACAGGCCCTTGCCGCTGCCCACATGGACATGGCCGTCCGCGACCAGCACGGGGTCCACGGATGACCGGGACTCGGTGGCGATGCGCCAGCGGTCGCGGCCGTCCGTCGCGTCCAGGGCGTATACCGTGCCGAGGTAGTCGGCCAGGTAGACGCCGCCGCCGGTGACCGCGGGACCGGGTACGTACGCGGGCGGGCTCAGGAAGACCGCGGGCGCCTCGAAGTGCCAGCGGACGTGGCCGCTCGCCACGTCGACCGCGAGCACCCGGGTGCCCGCGGAGATGTACACATGGCCGTCGGGCGCCTGCGTCAGTCGTACCGGCACGCCACCGCAGGACGCGGCGTCGCCGATCGGGTACGACCAGCGTTCGTCGCCGGTGCGTGCCTCGAGCGCGCGCAGCCGCGCGTTCTGCCACACGTACACCGTCCCGTCGTGCACGACGGGCCCGGCCTCCGGGGTCTCGAAGTCGCTCTGCGCGCCGGTGATCTCCCAGAGCTTGTCGCCGTTCCCCGCGTCCCAGGCCTGGACGCCGCCGCCGCGCGTTGCGGTGACCACGGTCCCGCGGTCGGCCTTCAGCGAGTAGACCCAGCCGTTGACGGACAGCCGCCACAGGTCGGAGCCCTCGCGGGCGTCGAGCGCGAGGAGTGTGGGCCCGTCCGAGGCGTGGATACGCCCGTCGGCCACCGCCAGCGACCAGGCGACGTCCCGCGTCTTGAACCGGCGCCGGCCCGTGGCGACGTCCAGCGCGTGGACCTCGAACGACGTGACGTACACGAGGTCTCCGGCGACGACGGGCGTCCCCCACACCTCGTTGGACATCCGGAACCGCCAGGGGCGCCAGGCCGCTCCCGCCTCAGGCTCGGGCACGGGCGGTGCGGTCGTGGGCGCGGGCACCGCGGGAGCGCCGTTGACCGCGGCGCCGGCCCGGGACCAGGAGGCGGCGAGGCCCGCGGCGACGGGAGCGGCCTTGACGGCGGCTGCGCGGGCGTCGGCCACGCGGGGTCCGGGCCCGATGGGCACCTGGGCGCCGGGAAGGCGTACGGGTCCGGCGTCCAGGGCCGGGCCGCCCTGCCGGCCGCCGCCGTCGCCCACGGGCGCGGGCCCCGGGTGCTGCTCGGGCGCCGGGGGCCGCTCGGGTCGCGGGGGTACGGCGGGGGCCGCACCCCGTCCGCCGCTGCGCCCGGAGCCGCTGCTCCTGACGGGCGGGCGGCCGTTGCGCCGGGCCTCGATCAGCGCCACGGCACGCTCGGGCAGCCACGCGGACGCCGTACCGCTGTCGTCGGAGCCGGGACCGAACAGATGCGGTGCGAGCTGGGCCTGGAGGTCGGCGGGGGTGGGGCGGGCGGTCGCCTCCATCTGCATACAGGACTCGATGAGCGGACGGAGCTCGTCCGGCAGCCCTTCGAGGTCGGGGCCCTCGCGCAGCAGCATGAACACCGTCTCGACGGGGTTCGCGCCGTGAAAGGGCGCGTGCCCGGTGGCGGCGAAGACGAGGGTCGAGCCGAGCGAGAACACATCGCTCGCGCCCGTCACGCTGCGGGAGTCCTTGGCCTGCTCGGGCGACATGTACGCGGGGGTGCCGACGGCCACGTTCGTCATGGTCAGGCGCGTGTTGGAGACCCCGGACGCGATACCGAAGTCGATCACGCGCGGCCCGTCCTCGACCACGAGCACGTTCGACGGCTTGAGGTCGCGGTGGACCAGGCCGGCGCCGTGGATGGACTCCAGCGCCTCGGCGACACCGGCCGCCAGCCAGCGCACCGCCTGGACCGGCAGCGGCCCGTGCTCGTTCACTATCTCCTCGAGCGAGGGGGCGGGAACGTACGCGGTGGCGAGCCAGGGCACCGCGGCGCGCGGGTCGGCGTCCACGACCGCTGCCGTGTAGAAGCCGGACACGGCACGGGCCGCCTCCACCTCGCGCGTGAAGCGGACGCGGAACAGCTGGTCCTCGGCGAGCTCGGTCCTGACGGTCTTGATCGCCACACGCCGGCCCGAGGCCGACCGCGCGAGATAGACCAGCCCCATGCCTCCGGCACCCAGCCGGCCCAGCACTTCGAACGGCCCGATCCGCCTCGGATCGTGCTGCGTCAGCTGATCCACCACTTCCCTGCCACCTCCCCGTACGCGGCTGCGCGGCAGCCGCCACTGCGCAGCGTCTCACCCCGGATCGCCACGGCGCCGCGCACCCCGATTCTTCCTGTCTTGGGCACCGGTTGCGAACCCGGGGCCGCTTCGGGGTGTCTCAGGGCAAAACGTATCCCTTACTTCCCCGCCGCCGCCCCGGGTGACCGGGTTCAGTCCTGCAGCACCGCGAACGACGCGCCCTGGTCGTCCATGAGAACCGCGATGCGGCCGTACGGGATGTCGAAGGGTGGCGCCTGAACGCGGCCGCCCAGCCGGACCACCGCATCGGCTGTCGCGTCGCAGTCCGCGACGTTGAAGTAGATGAGGAAATGGGAGGGCATCTCGACGGGGAAGGCGCCGGACATCACGCTCCTGCCGCCGATCGCGGTGTCCGGTCCCGGCTTCGCGCCGGCGGGCGACCAGGTGCGGAAATCGACCCCGGCGTCCTCCAGGTCGTATCCGCCGTAGCCGAAGACGCTCTCGTAGAAGGGGTCGACGACCGTCTTGTCGCGCGAGTACACCTCGGTCCAGCAGAAGGACCCCGGCTCCTGCTGCTTCTCGAAGCCGGTATGGGTGCCGCCCTGCCAGAGCCCGAAGACGGCGCCTTCGGGGTCGGCCGCGAGCGCCATGGTGCCGAAGGGCCCGACCGGCATGGGCTCCACGACCAGCTGCCCGCCGGCGTCCCGGATGCGGCCGGCGAGCGAGACCGCGTCGGGGGTGGCGAAATAGACGGTCCAGACGGTGGGCAGCCGGCCGTCCTGCTTGGGCGCGAGGGCCGCCACGTTCTTTCCGTCGCTGTACGCCTGCGTGTAGTAGCCGTACTCCGCGCCCGCGCCCTCGTCGAAGGTCCAGCCGAAGATCTCGCCGTAGAAACGCTTGCCCGCTTCGACGTCGGGGAGCATCGCGTCCACCCAGCACGGAACGCCTTCCGCGAAGGTTCTCTCGCCCATGAGCCCGCCCTGCCCCTCTTTTCTCTGTGGTCCCTCTGGTTTCGGCGTCCGCCCTGTGGCACCCGCCCGACACCCACGTGTGGCGTCCGTCACACATAAGCTAACGGCCACCCACGGCCCCCGCAGGCCCTTAATTCGAACACTTGGTCAATTTCTCATCCACCGATCTTGTCCACAGGCTGTTGATAACACTTGTGCATAACCGCCCGTACGTGAACATCCTGTGACGCACGAGACCCGCGTGACACACGCTCACGGAGGCCGCCAACCCCATTTGCAGTCGGCCGAATCGCGCTCCGATCACCCCTCGGTAAGCTGACGGCATGACAGGACAAGTACGTACCGTTGACGGCCGTGTGGCCGGAAGGCGCGGGCAGGCGACGCGTCAGAAGCTGCTCGAGTGCCTCAGTGAAATGCTCAGCTCGTCGCCCTATCGGGACGTCAAAGTCATCGATGTGGCCCGGAAGGCGGGGACCTCGCCCGCGACCTTCTATCAGTATTTTCCGGACGTGGAAGGGGCGGTCCTCGAGATCGCCGAGCAAATGGCCGCGGAGGGAGCCGGGTTGACCGAACTCCTCGCCGGCCGGTCCTGGGTCGGCAAGGCGGGCTGGCAGACGGCACAGGACCTGGTCGACGGCTTTCTCGACTTCTGGCGCAAGAACGACGCGATCCTCCGGGTCGTCGATCTGGGCGCGGCCGAGGGCGACAAACGCTTTTACAAGATCCGGATGAAGATTCTCAACTCCGTCAACAACTCACTTACCGAGACGGTCAAGGAGCTCCAGGCCAAGGGCAAGGTCGACAAGGAGGTGAGCCCCGCGGCGATCGCGGGTTCCCTGGTCGCCATGCTCGCCGCGGTCGCCGGGCACCAGAAGGGCTTCCAGTCCTGGGGTGTCAAGCAGGCCGAACTGAAGCCCAACCTGGCTTTGTTGGTGCATCTGGGCATCACGGGAAGGAAGCCGACCCGGTAGCCCCGGGCAACCGAAGTCCTGTCAGGCAGGCGGCAGATCACCCAGGTGATCTGCCGCCTGTTGCGTTGCGGGGAGACGGCGGCGGGCCGGGTCCGCCCGTCTGTGCGATGGAGGAGGGCCGGGTCTGCCCGTCTGCGCGAGGGCGGGGCCGGGTCTGCCCGTCTGCGCGAGGGCGGGGGCCGGGCCTGCCCGTCTGTGGCCAGGCGTTCCAGCACGACCGTCAGCGGCGAGCGCCCCGCGGCACTGTCATCGAGGCGTCAGCCGGAAAACGCGAATCTCCCGCTCGACCCGGGCCTGGTACAGCCCGTACGGCGGCCAGAACCCGAGCGCCTCCTCCCACACCCGCGCCCGCTCCTCCCCCTCCAGCAGCCGCGCCGTCACCGGGATGTCCCGCCCCCTCCAGTTGATCTCGGCGTCCGGGTGGGCGAGCAGGTTCACGGTCCACAGCGGGTGGTCCGGCCGGCCGTAATTGGAGCCGATCACGATCCAGTCGCCTGACGCCTCCGGCATGCAGGCGAGGGGCGTACGCCGGGGCAGACCGCTCTTGGCGCCGCGCGCCGTGAGGACGAGGCCCGGCAGCGCCTGCGCGCTGAGCTGCACCTTTCCACGGGTCAGCCGGTGCACGGCGAGGTCCACCGCGGGGAGGAAGTGCGGTGCCAGCTTCATGAAGGCGCGGGAGCTGGAGACCTTCTGCACGAGGCGCAGCGCGGGCGTGCCCGAGGTTGCAGGAGACATCAGATGCCGGCCTCCTCGAAGAGTCCCGACCGTTCCGCGGCATGGGCCCGAAGGCGGTGCACCGGGCCGAAGAGCAGTTCGTCGCTCGAGGCGCGTTTGAAGTACAGGTGCGCGTCATGCTCCCAGGTGAAACCGATGCCGCCATGCAGCTGCACGGCCTCGGATGCGGTGGAGCGCAGCGCCTCGAGGGCCTGCGCCAGGGCCAGGCTCCCCACGGCCGGCTCCTCGCCGCCCTGGCCGCCGTCCGCTGCCGCGGCCCAGGCCGCGTAATACGCGGCGGAGCGCGCCGCCTGCACCTGTACGTACATGTCGGCCAGCCGGTGCTTGACCGCCTGGAAGGAGCCGACCGGGCGCCCGAACTGCTCGCGCTGCCGCACGTACTCGACGGTCCGCTCGAGCACCCGGTCGGCCGCCCCCACCGCCTCCGCGGCGATCACCGCGGCGGCCGTCTCCCCGACGGCGGTCAGGACACCCGCCACGTCGGCCTCGCCCTCGGCGCCACTCTCCCGTCCGGCCCCGCCGAGCAACTCCGCTTCGACGTCGCGCAGTTCGACACGTGCCTGCGGGCGGGTCTCGTCCAGCGACGTCTGCCGGGTGCGCCCGAGCCCCGCCGCCCCCTCCGGGACGAGGAAGAGGAGCGTGCGCGAGCGGGCGAAGCCACCGGTGTGGGCGGCCACCAGGAGGAGGCCGGCGCTGTGGCCGTCCAGCACCTGCTCGGCTTGCCCGTACATCCGCCAGCCCCCGTCCGCCCGCCGCGCCTGCACCCCGCCCGCGCGGCCGCCGCCGGCCCAGTCGCCGCGGTTGTCCCCGGTCAGTCCGAGTGCCGTGGCGAGCCCGGCACCGGGGACCGCGAGGGCCGCGGTGAGCCCGCCCGAGGCGATGCGGGGCAGCAGTTCCGCGCGCTGCCGCTCCGTGCCGAGGGCCATGAGGAGAGGCGCCGCCAGGACGGCGGTGGCCAGCAGCGGGGACGGTGCCAGGGCGCGGCCCGACTCCTCACAGACGAGGGCGAGTTCGGTGGCCGAGCAGCCCACGCCTCCGTAGGCCTCGGCGATGGCGAGCCCGGGGAGGCCGAGCTGCTCGGAGAGCGCGGTCCACAGGGCGGTGTCGTAGCCGGCGGCGGCCCGCGTCGCCGATTTCACCTCGTCCGGACCACAGCGTTTGAGCAGGAGTTCTCGCAGGGTGCGGCGGATCTCGTCCTGCTCGGCGGTGAAGGTGGCATCCATCGGCGGGGCTCCTCCCCGGGCCGGATCCGTACCGAACCCGATCGGATCTGAGCAGTTATCCACGTGTCCAGGTGAAGATCCACGTGTGCAGGCAACAGCTGATCTGACGGGCCGTCATGTTAGGGCTCGAGTGCACAGAAGCACAGGGGCGGGATCGCTTGAGCGGGATTGCCTGGGCGGGATTGCTCGGGCGGGTCCGCTTGGGCGGGATCTGGCGGGTTCGCTTGGGCGGGTTTGCCTGGGTGGGTTCGCTTGGACGGGATGACGCACGCCCGCGCCACTCCCCTCCCGTCGCCCACCAAATCTGATGTACCGTCAGATTCATGCCAGGTTCATCGACCTCCGGCGTAGCCGGGACCCGCAAGGTGGCCGTCGTCGGCATAGCCCTCTCGGACTGCGGCCGCGTCGACGAGGCCACCCCCTACGCCCTGCACGCCCAGGCCGCCCGCCGCGCCCTCGCCGACTCCGGGCTCGGCCGCGAGGTCGTCGACGGCTTCGCCTCCGCGGGGCTCGGCACTCTCGCGCCGGCCGAGGTGGCCGAGTACCTGGGCCTCAGGCCCACCTGGGTCGACTCGACCTCGGTCGGCGGCTCCACCTGGGAGGTCATGGCGGCCCACGCGGCGGACGCCATCGCGGCCGGGCACGCGAACGCCGTGCTGCTCGTCTACGGCTCGACGGCCCGCGCCGACATCAAGGCGGGCCGCCGCACCTCCAACCTGTCCTTCGGCGCGCGCGGCCCCCTCCAGTTCGAGGTGCCGTACGGGCACACGCTGATCTCGAAGTACGCGATGGCCACGCGCCGCCATATGCACGAGTACGGCACGACGCTCGAGCAGCTCGCCTCGGTGGCCGTACAGGCGCGCGCCAATGCCGCACACAACCCCGACGCGATGTTCCGCGACCCGATCACGGTCGACGACGTCCTCTCCGGCCCGGTGATCGCGGACCCGTTCACGAAGCTGCACTGCTGCATACGCTCCGACGGCGGGGCGGCCGTCCTGCTGGCCGCCGAGGAGTACGTACGGGACTGCCGCACCGCCCCCGTCTGGATCCTCGGCACCGGCGAGCACGTCTCCCACACCACCATGTCTGAGTGGCCCGACTTCACGGTCTCCCCGGCGGCGGTCAGCGGACGGCTGGCCTTCGAGCGCGCGGGCGTGCGGCCGGACGAGATCGATGTGGCCGAGATCTATGACGCCTTCACGTACATGACACTCGTGACGCTGGAGGACCTCGGCTTCTGCGCGAAGGGCGAGGGCGGTTCGTTCGTCGAGAAGGGCCGCCTGACGCTGACGGGCGACCTGCCGGTGAACACGGATGGCGGCGGTCTTTCGGCCCAGCACCCGGGGATGCGCGGGCTGTTCCTGCTGGTCGAGGCCGTGCGGCAGCTGCGTGGCGATGCGGGCGAGCGACAGGTCCGCAGGCCGGGCGGCCGCCCGCCGCAGCTCGCGGTGGCGTCCGGTACGGGAGGGTGGTTCTGCTCGTCGGGGACGGTGGTGCTGGGGCGGGGCTGAGCGCGGGCCGAGGGCTGCCCGGGTGACGGGCTCCCGGGGACTCCGAGGCTTTCGGGCCCGGGGCTTCCGGGGCCGGGGCTTCCGGGGCCAGAGGCATCGGAGGCCTCCGGGCCCGAGGCGTCCGAGGCGTCCGGGGCCTCGGGGGCCTCCGGGCCCGAGGCATCCGGGGTCTCCGAGGTTTCCGGGCCCGGGGGCTTCCGGGCCCGGGGGCTTCCGGGCCCGGGGGGCTTCCGAGGCCGCCGAGGCTTCCGTGTCCGGGTGAGCGCTGTCAGTGCCAGCGGTAATACTCGGGCGCATGGGAACGGATCTTCACGAGCTGCTGAGGTCACTCCGGGTGTGGGACACGGAGCTGCCCGTCTTCGACCCGTCCGCCGCGCCCGCGGAACCGCTGCCGCTGTTCGAGCAGTGGTTCGCCGAGGCCGTGACTGCGGGCCAGACCGAACCGCACACCGTCGCACTGGCGACGGCGGACGAGGACGGTCTGCCCGACATCCGCACGGTGATGCTGCACGGGGCGGACGCGGAGGGCTGGTCGTTCGCGACACATTCGACCAGCCGCAAGGGCCGGCAGCTGGCCGCGCGCCCGTATGCGGCCCTGGGGTTCTACTGGCCGGTCCACGGCCGCCAGGTCCGTGTCCGCGGCCCCGTCACGGTGGCGCCGCCGGAGCAGAGCCAGGCGGATCTGCACGCCCGCTCGACCGGCGCACTGGCGGCCGCACTGGTGGGGCGCCAGAGCGAAGTCCTGGAGTCCACCGAGGAGTTGACGCGGGCCTCAGAGGCGGCTTGGGAGCGCGCCCAGCGCGAACCGGACGCCGCCGCCCCGTCCTGGACGCTGTACCGGGTCGCCCCGGACGAGGTGGAGTTCTTCCAGGGCGACGAGCGCCGGCGGCACGTCCGGCTCACGTATCGCAGGAGCGGTCCCGGCTGGGTCAGGCAGCTGCTGTGGCCGTGAAGAGGCAGACCATGGAGTCCTGTACGGGGCGGTAGCCGATGCGCTGGTAGAGGCCGTTGCTGGTGGGGTTGGCGAGGTCGGTGAAGAGCAGCACCTCGTCGGCGCCAGCGGCCAGCGCGGCGCGGCTCACCTCGGCGGTAGCGGCACCCGCGTAGCCACGGCCGCGCAGCGCCCGCGGGGTGTAGACGGGGGCGACGCGGACCATGCCCGCGATGCGCCGGGTCGCGCCCGCCATGGACACCGGGGTGCCGTCGGGTGTCTCCCAGAGAGTGACGCCTCCGTAGGCGAGGCGGCTGTCGGCCCACTCGCCCGGGTCCATGCCGGGCCCATCGCCGACGGCTTCGCTGAACTCGGTGTGCCAGCGCTTCAGCAACTCCCGGTCGCCTTCGCCTGCGACCCGGGCGCGGCCGGGCGGTGCGGGCTCCGGCGGCGTGAGCTTCTCGAGCCGGTAGAGGCGCTGGCGGAGGCCGACACGGGGGACCGCACCGGTGCGCTTCTGCCAAGCCACCCCGAACGCGTCGGCGGTCGCCTGTTCGGCCGCCACGCCGGGCACATCCGCGGTCCGGTCGGCCAGCCGCTCCGCCAGGGCAGCCGCGGCCTCCGCCGGTACGGACGTGAGCTGAACCGGAAACGGCGGCGTCCAGAGGAAGGCACCGACGACCTCACCCCGTACCGAGAGCGAGCCGAACAGCGGCTCGCCTGCGCCGTAGACATGAAGACCGCGCCCTCGCAGGTTCTCGGTGACGGTCAGCAGCACGGTGTGCAGAACGGGATCAGCGCGCAGGAAGTCCCCGGCGCGGTCCATGAAATCGTCGAGGTCGCTGGTCAGCTGCCAGTCGATGTCATACGAGGGTGCGGCCATACCTCATGGTGGCGGGAGCCGCAGGTACGGCGGAAGCTAATTTCGGGGTTGCCCGTGCCCCTGGTCCCCGGCCGCCGCGGGCCGGAACACCGGAACCACGAAGTCATCGCCCGCCACGGCCCGGAACGCCACCTCCAGCCTCATCCCGATCCGCAGCGCCTCCTGCTCGCACTCCACGATCTCCGTCATCATCCGCGGCCCCTCTTCGAGGTCCACGACTGCGGCGACGTAGGGCGTACGCGTGCCGAAGGGCGGCAGGTCGTTCCTGTGGACCACGGACCAGGTGTAGAGCGTGGCGCGGCCGCTCGCCCGTTCCCAGTCGGTGTCCTCGCTCCAGCAGTGCGGGCAGAACTCGCGGGGGTAGTGGTGGGCGCGGCCGCAGGCACGGCAACGGCGCAACAGCAGACGGCCCTCGGCCGCCGCCTCCCAGTAGGGGCGGGTGAACGCGTCGGGTTCGGGAAGGTCGAACCGCGCGGCCGCTCTTGCCGGCGTCATCCGAAGAGTCCGATCGCGCTGTCGAGGGACCAGGTCTGCCAGGACATGCCGAAGAGCGCGACGAACGAGACCAGCGCCATCATCGAGTTCTGCCCCTGCTCGGCCCAGTCATGGATCATGAGGACGAGGTAGAGGACGTTGAGCAGCAGCCCGCCGACCAGGGCGATCGGCGTCAGGAAGCCGAGGATCAGGCCGAGCCCAAGGGCGAGTTCGGCATAGACGACGACATACGCCATGACCTTGGGCCGGGGTGCGACGACCGCGTCGAAGCCGCTGCGTACCGCGTTCCATCTGTGCTTCGCGGCGACGTCCGCCGCCCACGCGATCCCCGTGCCCCGCTCGAACCAGCCCTTCTTGTCCTTGTGCCGCCAGCTCTCCAGCCACCACAGACCGAGTCCGATACGGAGCACGGCGAGCCATTCCGCACCGGTGAGCCAGATGGACTCCATGGGCGGGTTCCTCCCACTGCTGGACGCTGTCCCGACGGCACTACGGACACCCGAGGGTGTTGCCGACGGCACGTATCTGACGATACGTCAGTTCAGCGCATTAGGACGCGTCTGACAAGAGCCCTGCCGACGCTCGCGCCGGCGGCCCCGTGTGCGTACGCAGTACCTCCGTGCACGGAAAGGGACCCGCACGAGCCCGGTTGACGCCCGTGATCGATTCGCAATCGGTTTCCGCCTCGACCATGTCCCTACCAGGGGCAACGCCGATACGCTCCCGCCCATGAACGACTCGACCACCCCCGCACACCCCTCGGTGCCGCACCACGAAGGCCGCCCCGTCTACGTGATCGGCGGCGGGCCCGGCGGGCTTGCCGCGGCCTTCGCGCTGCGGTCTCGGGGCGTACGAGCCGTCGTACTCGAGCGGACGGAGCACGTCGGAGCCTCCTGGCGCCGGCACTACGACCGGCTCCATCTGCACACCACCCGGCGGCTGTCCGCCTTGCCGGGACTGGCCATGCCGCGCTCCTTCGGGCGGTGGGTGTCGCGCGACAACGTGGTCCGCTACCTGGAGAAGTACGCCCAGTACCACGAACTCGAGATCGTCACCGGGGTCGAGGTGTCCCGCGTGGAGCCGTCTCCCGACGGCTCGGGCTGGCTGCTGCACGCCACGGGCGGACGCGAACTGACGGGCAGCGCCGTCGTGGTCGCCACCGGCTACAACCACAGCCCGCGTCTGCCCGACTGGCCCGGCCGCGGCTCGTACGCCGGCGAGCTGCTGCACGCCTCCGACTACCGCAACGCCGCGCCCTACGCCGGCCGCGACGTCCTCGTCGTCGGCGTCGGCAACACGGGCGCCGAGATAGCCGTCGACCTGGCCGAGGGCGGGGCCTCGCGGGTGCGGCTCTCGGTCCGCACGGCACCGCACATCGTGCGCCGGTCCACGGCGGGCTGGGCGGCCCAGTTCACCGGCATCCTGGCACGTCGGCTGCCGGTCGCGGTCGTCGACCGCCTCGCCCGGACCCTGGCGAAGGTCAGCGTCCCCGATCTGACGGAACACGGCCTGCCGCGACCGGACACAGGGCTGTACTCCCGCGTCAACGAGGGCTCCATCCCGGTGCAGGATGTCGGCCTGATCGACGCCATACGCAAGGGCCGCGTCGAACCGGTGGCGGCCGTCGAGTCCTTCGAGGACGGCAAGATCGTCCTCGCGGACGGCAGCCGCATAGGCCCGGAGGCCGTCATCGCGGCCACCGGCTACACCCGGGGGCTGCAGGAACTGGTCGGCCACCTGGACGTACTCGACGGGCGAGGCCGCCCGGTGGTCCACGGCGCACGCACGCCGGAGAACGCCCCCGGCCTCTACTTCACCGGATTCACCAATCCCATCAGCGGGATGTTCCGCGAACTGGCCATCGACGCGCAGAAGATCGCCAAGGTGATCGCCGGAAGAGCGTCGGCGCCAACCCGTTCCTGACTGGGCGTCAGTTCAGTAATCTGACTATGCGTCAGTTATTGACTGTCACACAGGAGCGGGCGGACCGATGCTTGGATCGACATACGGCACCCTGACCACCGACTCCCGCCGCACGCGCGTCGTGGCCTGCGGCGAGACCCTGCCGCCTGCCGTGCACGGCAGCGCCGCGACGGCCGGCGACCTGGATGTCAGCGGACGGCCGCTGAACGCCGCCGTGCCCGACCTGGACCGCCTCTTCCGCCCCGAGTCCGTGGCCGTCGTCGGCGCCTCGGACACCGAGGGGCGGCCGAACACGGGCATCACCAGGCAGCTGCTCTCCTGGGCCGAGCGGGTCGGCGCCCGGCTGCACCCGGTACACCCGACCCGTCAGTCCGTCTTCGGCATACCGTGCTTCCCTTCCGTCAGAGACCTGCCCGAACAGGTCGACCTGGCCGTACTGCTCGTCGCGGACCCCCTTCCCGTGATCGAGGAACTCGCCGAAACCAAGGTGAAGTTCGCGGTGGCGTTCGCCTCCGGGTTCGCCGAGACCGGCGAGGCGGGTGCGGACGCCCAACACCGGCTCACCGCCGCCGTCGAACGCTCCGGCATACGGCTGCTGGGCCCCAACACCAACCTCAACGCTTTCGAGCGGTTCCGCGAGGACCTGGACGGACCGGCGATCGCGCTGATCACACAGTCCGGGCACCAGGGCCGCCCCGTCTTCGCCCTGCAGGAACTGGGCATCCGCCTCTCCCACTGGGCACCGACGGGTAACGAGGCCGACCTGGAGACCGCGGACTTCATCTCCTACTTCGCCGAGCAGCCCGAGGTCGGCGCCATCGCCTGCTATGTCGAGGGCCTCAAGGACGGACGCTCCTTCCTGCTCGCCGCAGACCGGGCCGCCCGGCGAGGAGTGCCGGTCGTCGCGGTCAAGGTCGGCCGCACCGAGACCGGTGCCCGGACGGCCGCCTCACACACCGGCAAGCTGACCGGCGCGGACACGGTGGTGGACGCGGCGATGCGGCAGTACGGCGTGATCCGCGTGGACGGGCTCGACGAACTCCAGGACACCGCGGCCCTGCTGGCACGGGCCCGCAGGCCGGAGGCCGACGGGGTCGTCGTCTATTCGATCTCGGGCGGCACGGGCGCGCACTTCTCGGACCTGGCGACGGAGGCCGGGCTCGAACTGCCGACGCTCTCCGAGGAGAAACAGGCCGAACTGCACCAGTGGATACCCGAGTATCTGAACGTCGCCAATCCCGTCGACAACGGCGGGCACCCCGTGGGCGACTGGCGCGGACGCAAGATCATCGACGCGATCCTCGACGACCCCTCCGTCGGCGTACTGATCTGCCCGATCACCGGGCCCTTCCCGCCGATGAGCGACAAGCTCGCGCAGGACCTGGTGGATGCCGCGGAGCGGACCGACAAGCTGGTGTGCGTGGTCTGGGGATCGCCGGTCGGCACCGAGGACGCCTACCGCAACACCCTCCTCGGGTCCTCGCGCGTGGCCACGTTCCGGACCTTCGCGAACTGCATCACCGCAGTTCGCGCGCACCTGGACCACCACCGGTTCACCACCGCGTACCGCTCGCCCTTCGATGAGGCGCCCCGCACCGCGTCCCCCGCCTGCCGCAAGGCGCAGGCGCTGATGCGGCCAGGCCGGCAGCTGAGCGAGCACGCGGCCAAGCAACTGCTGCGCACCTACGGCATCCGCGTGCCGCGCGAGCAGCTGGTGACCAGCGCGGCCGCGGCCGTGCGCGCCGCCGGGCTCGTGGGCTATCCGGTGGTGATGAAGGCTTCGGGCGCGCAGCTCGGCCACAAGACCGAACTGGGCCTGGTGAAGATCGGGCTGACCTCGGCCAGCCAGGTCCGCGACGCCTACCGTGAGCTGACCGACATCGCCCGCTTCGAGGGCATCTCGCTGGACGGTGTCCTCGTCTGCCAGATGGTCGAGCGGGGCGTCGAGATGGTCGTCGGCGTCGCGCAGGACCCGCTGTTCGGGCCCACCGTGACCGTCGGCCTCGGCGGCGTACTCGTCGAGGTGATGCGGGACGCGGCGGTGCGCGTGCCGCCCTTCGGCGAGGACCAGGCACGGGCCATGCTCGGCGAACTGCGCGGGCGGGCCCTGCTCGACGGGGTCCGGGGGGCGCCCCCTGCCGATGTGGACGCGCTGGTCGAGGTCGTGCTGCGCGTTCAGCGGATGGCGCTCGAACTCGGCGACGACCTCGCGGAGCTCGACATCAACCCGCTCATGGTGCTGCCCCGTGGGCAGGGGGCGGTGGCACTGGACGCGCTGGCCGTGTGCCGTTGAGGTTCCTCGCGTATACACCGCAACCGGCGGCGGCGCGGGCGCCAGGGCCCGCACCCCTGCCCATGCTCGCGCCGCCCGTGCCCATGCCCGCCTCCGCGCCCCTGCCCGGGTCCACGCCCACTCCCCTGACCATGCTCGCGTCCGCACGCATGCCCGCGTCCGTACCCATGCGGGCGCCGACACCGATGCCCCCGCCCGCAACCACGCCCTAGCCCACCGCCGTACCGAACGGAGCCACTCCCCCATGACCGACGCCCCCCTCACGACACCCTCCCCCGACGACTCCCCCGAGAAATCCGTCGATTCATTGGTACTGCACGCCACTGACAACGGCGTCTTGTGGATCACGCTCAACCGGCCCGAAACCATGAACGCCGTCACCTGGGACCAGCGAGAACGCATCATTCAGCTGCTCGCCGACGCCTCCGCCGCCCCTGACGTACGAGCCGTCGTGATCACCGCCACCGGCAGGGGTTTCTGCGCGGGAGCCGATCTGCGCGGGGCCCCCTCCACCGCCGAGCGGATCCCGGGCGACGTGGCGAGGACGATCCGGCTCGGTGCCCAGCGTCTGATCGCGGCCGTCCTGGACTGCGAGAAGCCGCTGATCGCCGCCGTCAACGGCACGGCCGCCGGTATCGGCGCCCACCTCGCGTTCGCCTGCGACCTCGTACTGGCCGCGGAATCCGCCAAGTTCATCGAGGTGTTCGTACGGCGGGGACTGGTGCCGGACGGCGGGGGTGCGTATCTCCTCCCTCGTCTCGTCGGTCCGCAGCGCGCCAAGGAACTGATGTTCTTCGGCGACTCGCTCCCTGCCGCCGAAGCCGAACGGCTCGGGCTCGTCAACCGCGTCGTGCCGCCCGACGAACTGGAGAAGACGGCCCGCGACTGGGCACAGCGGCTGGCCGCCGGCCCGACCCGAGCCCTGGCCCTCACCAAGCACCTGGTGAACGCCTCGCTCGACTCGGACCGCGCGACGGCCTTCGCGGCCGAGGCCGCCGCGCAGGAGATCAACATGGCGACGGCGGACGCACAGGAGGGTGTGACCGCGTTCGTGGAGCGCCGCGCTCCGGCGTACAAGGGGCGCTGAACGACTTCACTTCTGACGTATCGTCAGATTCAATGGATGGCGTGATGGGACACGCAGGGATGGCGGCCACCGTCGTCCGATACCTGAGGTCTGTCGGGGCGCCCACCGCCGCCGCCGTCGAAGCGCTGCCACGGCCGGAGTTGCGTGCGGTCGGGGACGACGAGCGCGCGCCGGTCGATGCGGCCGAGTTCCGGCGCGTACTGGGGAGCTTCGCGACCGGCGTGACCGTCGTCACCGCCCGGGCCGGCGAGGAGGAGGAGGGCCCGGCGGGCTTCGCCTGCCAGTCCTTCTCGTCACTCTCCCTCGATCCTCCACTCATCGCGTTCATGGTGGCCCGTACGTCGACCACCTGGCCGCGCATCGCACGAGCAGGCGTCTTCTGCGTCAACATCCTGGGAGCACATCAGGGCGACTTGTGCCGCGGCTTCGCGGTGAGCGGCGGTGACAAGTTCGCGGGCGTCGACTACGACCCGGCACCGGTGTCCGGCTCGCCCCGCCTCTCCGGTGCGACTGCCTGGATCGACTGCACGATCCAGGCCGTGCACACCGGCGGCGACCATCTGATCGTGGTGGGGCGGGTGAACGCGCTGGGCACGCTGGACGACGGTCCGGGTGACCCTCTGCTGTTCCACCGAGGGCGGTTCGGACGGTTGAGCGACTGAATCCTCGATTCCGCAGATGACGCTCATCAGTGCGAGTGATTCGTACGATGGGGGCTGTTACGGAGCGTGGCGGGGCCTCTACCTTCGAGGCATGAACGAACCCACGCGCATCGACGTGTCCGAGCTGCACGAGCCCCACCGCCTGACGCAACTCGTCGCCGGTCCCTACCCGGTCGAGATCACGGATCACGGTGAGGTGATCCAGGTCATCGAGGGCGACAAGCCCTACCTCACAGCTGAGGAGATGATCCGGTTCTGGGAGTCCGGTGGCGGCATTGACCGCGAGATGCTGGACGAGATCGATGCCCTGTTCTCCGGCTCGGACGAGTACACCTCCGGAGACTCCGGTGACGTGTCGTGAGTAGTGAACTCGCCCTCGCAGACACCGGCTTCTTCGTGGGCCGCGAGGCGGGCCGCCCCATGGCCGCGGCGCTGCCCCGACGGTTCGGGGTCTCATCGATCACACTGGCTGAGCTGAGTCTGGGCGTCAGCACAGCCCGCGACGGGGAGACACGCGCGCGTCGGCTCGCGACCCTCCGCACAGCAGCCGGGCACCGGATCCTCGTGCCCGACCGTATCGTCGCCTCCGTCTGGTCGCAGATGATGGCCGAGATAGTCAGGTCCGGCCGCCGGCTGCCCAAGGCGCGCGTCAACGACGCCTGGATCGCGGCCACCGCCCGGGCCAACAGCATCCCTGTCATCACCCAAGACGACGGCTTCACCGCCTTCCCCGGCGTCCAAGTCATCCGCGTCTGACCTACGCCCCCGCCACCACCGGTGCCATCGCGCGCCCCTTCCTGATCACCAACGCCATCAACGCCGCCACCGCACACAGCGCGCCCGACGCGTACCAGACCATGTCGTAGGAGCCGAACACATCTCGGGCGACGCCGCCGAGGAAGGCCACCAGGGCCGCGCCGACCTGGTGGGAGGCCAGGACCCAGCCGAAGACGATCGCGCTGTCGTCGCCGTAGTGCTCGCGGCACAGGGCGAGCGTGGGCGGGACCGTGGCGACCCAGTCGAGGCCGTAGAAGACGATGAAGAGGATCATCGGCGGGTGGACGGAGGGGCCGCCGAGGGCGAGGAGCATCGGCAGGAAGAGGAGCGAGATGCCGCGCAGGGCGTAGTAGACAGCCAGCAGGCGGCGTGCCTCGAAGCGGTCGGTGAACCAGCCGGAGGCGATCGTGCCGACGACGTCGAAGACGCCGATGATCGCGAGCAGCGAGGCCGCCGCCGTGACGGGAATTCTCTCGTCGTGGGCCGCCGGGATGAAGTGCGTCTGGATGAGGCCGTTCGTCGAGGCGCCGCAGATCGCGAAGCTGCCGGCAAGCAGCCAGAAGGGACCGGTCCGTGCCGCGGAGAAGAGGATCGTGACCGCGCGACGAGCGGCACCCTGGACGGGCGGGGGCTTCTCCACGAACACCTCGGAGCCATACGGCTTCAGCCCCACATCAGCCGGATGGTCGCGCAGGAGCAGCCATACGAAAGGCACCACCGCCAGCGCGGCGAGCGCCACCGTCACCGCCGCCGGCCGCCAGTCGTGCTTCTCCACGATCCGGGACAGAAGGGGGAGAAAAATGAGCTGTCCCGACGCTGATGCGGCCGTCAGGATGCCCGTGACCAGGCCACGGCGCTCGGTGAACCACCGATTGGTCACGGTCGCCGCGAACGCCAGCGCCATCGAGCCGGAACCGAGACCGACGAGCACGCCCCAGCAGAGCAGCAGTTGCCAGGCCGCCGTCATCCATACCGTGAGACCGGAGCCGAGCGCGATCACGGTCAGCGCGACGGCGACCACCCGCCGGATGCCGAACCGGTCCATAAGCGCCGCGGCGAACGGCGCGGTGAGGCCGTACAACGCGAGGTTGACGGACACGGCGAGGCCGATCGTGCCGCGCGACCAGTCGAACTCCCGGTGCAGGGGGTCGATCAGAAGGCCCGGCAGTGAGCGGAAGGCCGCAGCGCCGATGATCGTCACGAAGGTGACGGCCGCGACGAACCAGGCCCAGTGCACCGGCAGCCTGCGCGTCCGCAGCGGGCGCGCGGTCGCGCCCGTCGCGCCGGTCCCGGTCGCGCCTGGCGCGCGGTTCGCCTCGGTCGCGCCGGTCCCGGTCGCACGACCCGCGCCGCTCGCGCCGGCTGAGCCGGTCAGGCCGTCAGGTTCGACACCATGGCGCGAACCGGCACCCCGGTCCAGCCCTTGTCCTGCCCCATCGGTCGAACGGTCCGCGCCCGGCTGTCCAGCCCCCTCCATCGAACGGCTCGGACCCGGCTTTCCGGCCCCCTCCGTCGAACGGTTCGGGCGGTCTGCGGTCAGCTCGTCCTGGGTGCCGGGCGCTGCGGTTGTCGGGGTCACGTCGTTCTGCGTCACGCCCTATAGCTTCCGTGTCCCTGTCACCGCGAGCGAGTGGCCCGGAAGACATCCTTCGCTAGGATCGGGCCATGACTGCCGTCCGCGCACTACGCAGACACCGCATCGTCGTCCTCGCCATGGACGGGCTGCTCCCCTTCGAGCTGGGCATCCCCCAGCGCATCTTCGGTCGCGCCCGGGATGCCGAGGGACGACGGCTGTACGAGGTCGTCACCTGCTCCGTCCGACCGCCGGGTCCGGTGCGTACGGACGCCGACTTCGACATCCTCGTCCAGAACGGGCCGGAGACGCTGGCCACCGCGGACACGCTCGTCGTGCCTGCCTCGTACGAGCTCGGTCCGGTCTTCGAAGAGGGCCGGCTCACGAAGGAACTGGCCGCCGCCCTCGCCCATCTGAGGCCGGGGACCCGGCTTCTCTCCATCTGCACCGGCGGCTACGTCCTGGCCGCAGCCGGCTATCTCGACGGGCGGCCCGCGACCACACACTGGGCTCACGCCGAACACTTCCAGCAGCTCTTCCCCTCGATCAAGGTCGACGCGGACGTCCTCTTCATCGACGACGGCGAGGTGCTGACCTCGGCCGGGGTGGCCGCCGGCATCGACCTGTGCCTGCATGTCGTACGCCGGGACCACGGCACCGCGGTGGCCAACGATGTCGCGCGCCGCACCGTCGTGCCGCCCCATCGCGACGGCGGGCAGGCGCAGTACATCCAGCGCCCGATCCCCGAGCCGCAGCAGGCCACCACGGCTGCCGCGCGCGCCTGGGCGCTGGAGCGGCTGCACGAGCCGATCCAGCTGCGCGACATGGCCGCGCAGGAATCCATGTCGGTACGCACCTTCACGCGCCGGTTCCGTGAGGAGGCCGGTGTCAGCCCTGGCCAGTGGCTGACGCAGCAGCGCGTGGAACGGGCCCGGCAGCTGCTGGAGTCCAGCGACCGCTCGGTCGACCAGATCGCACATGACGCCGGTTTCGGCACCGCCCAGTCCATGCGCCAGCACCTGCAGGCGGCTCTCGGCGTCACACCGACCGTCTACCGGCGCACCTTCCGCTCCACAAACCCACCTGCCAACCGGCCTGCCGCCCCGTTTGCGAATCCGCCCGCCGAACTGCCTGCGAATCCGCCCGCCAACCCGCCTGCCAACCCGCCTGCGAATCCGCTCGCCGAGCTCGCCAACCCGTCTGCGAACCGGCCCGCCAAACTGCCTGCCGATCCGTCTGCCCACGGGGTTGCCCACCGGGCTGCTTCATGAGGTGGTACCGCCACGCTCAGAACGTCAGTACGGCCCGCGCCACCCGTCCCTCGCGGGCGTCCTGGGTCGCCTTCGCGAAGTCCTCCACCGGATACGTCGTGGTCACCAACTCGTCCAGGAGCAGCCGGCCGTCCCGATACAGGTCCGCGTACAGGGCGATGTCCCGTTGCGGACGCGATGAGCCGTATCGGCAGCCGAGGATGGACTTGTCGAGGTACATCGACGAGACAAGGAACGACGCCTCGGCGGTCGCGGGCGGGACGCCGAGCAGGACGGCCTGGCCGTGACGGTCGAGCAGGTCGATCGCCTGCCGGATCAGCTCCACGCGCCCCACGCACTCGAACGCGTGGTCCGCGCCGTTCGGCAGTACGTCCCTGACGCTCTCCGTCGACGTGAGGAAGTGCGTGGCGCCGAACTGCCGGGCCACCGCCTCCTTCTCCGGGTTCGCGTCCACCGCGACGATCGTGAGGGCGCCCGCGATCCGCGCACCCTGGATGACGTTCAGGCCGATGCCGCCGGTGCCGATGACGAGCACGCTGTCGCCGCGGTCCACACGCGCGCGGTTGAGCACGGCGCCGACTCCCGTCAGCACCCCGCACCCGATCAGCGCCGCCGATGTGAGGGGGATCCCCGGTGGGATCCGCACGGCCTGTACCGCCTTCACGATCGTCCGTTCCGCGAAGGCCGAGTTGGACGCGAACTGGTACAGCGGCCGTCCGTCCCGTGCGAACGGCTGCTGCGGCATGCCGATCGCCTTCCGGCACATCGTGGGGCGTCCCCGGTCGCACTCCGCGCACGCCCCGCAGTTGGCCAGCGTCGACAGTGCTACATGGTCACCGGGCTGGACATGGGTGACGCCCACACCCACCGCCTCGATCACACCGGCGCCCTCATGTCCGAGCACCACAGGTATGGGGAAAGGTATGGTCCCGTCCACCACCGACAGATCGCTGTGACAGAGCCCGGCCGCGGAGACCCGGACGAGCACCTCACCCGGGCCCGGCTCCCGTATCTCCAGGTCGTCGACCACCTGGACCTGTTTCCCGTCGAAGATCACGCCTCGCATCACTGATGCACGCTCCTCATCGCGGCTCCCTGGGTAGGCCGAGCACCCGCTCGGCGATGATGTTGCGCTGGATCTCGTCCGAGCCGCCGTAGATCGTGTCGGCACGGCTGAAGAGGAACAGGCGTTGCAGCGCGTCGAGTTCGTACGGTGCGTCCGGCGACCAGTCCGCCGGTCCCACGGCAGCGGCGGCGCCTCGGACCTGCATCGCAAGCTCGCCGAGCCGCTGGCGCCAGCCGCCCCACAGCAGCTTGGCGACGCTCGGCGCGCCCGAGTCTGAGCCCGCCCCCGGCCCGGAGCCCGCGCCCGCCCTGGAGCCCGCCCTCGGCCCGGAGCTCGTCCCCGGTCCCGGCCCCGACCCCGATCCCGAGCTCGCCCCTGGCCCCGGACTGCCCAGCGTACGAAGGGCGTTCCAGCGCATCGTGCGCAGCTCGGCCCACTGCCGTACGAGGCGGTCCCGCAGCAGGGGGTCGGCCACCGCACCGGAGGTGACGGCGAGCCGGACGACGCGCATCAGCTCCTCCGCGAACCCGATCTGCTGGGCCAGAGTCGACACACCGCGCTCGAAACCGAGCAGCCCCATGGCGACGCGCCACCCGTTGCCCTCGCCACCGACGACGTGCCCGGCGTCCGCCACCGCGCCGTCGAAGAAGACCTCGTTGAACTCGCTCGTGCCGGTCATCTGCCGGATCGGCCGGATCTCGATACGGCCGGGCTGGTCCATCGGCACCAGAAGGAACGACAGTCCGTGGTGACGGCGCGCCGTGGGGTCCGTGCGCGCGAGGACGAAGCACCAGTCGGCCTCGTGCGCGAGCGAGGTCCAGATCTTCTGACCGGTGATGCGGTAAGTGGCCGGGGCGGCGCCACCGGCGACGTTGTCGCGTACCGCCGTCGTGCGTACCGCCGTCGTTCGTATCGCCGTCGTGCGTACCGCCGTCGTGCGTACCGCCGTCGTCCGTACGCCCGCGAGGTCCGACCCCGCGCCGGGCTCGCTGTATCCCTGGCACCACAGTTCCTCGCCCCGGGCTATCGACGGCAGAAACCGCTGTTTCTGCTCCTCCGTGCCGTAGGCGAGGAGGGTGGGGGCCAGGAGGTTCTCGCCGATGTGGCCGTAGCGGGCGGGCGCCTGGGCGCGGGCGTACTCCTCGGCCCAGACGACCTGTTGGGTGAGGGTCGCGCGGCGGTTGCCGTATCCCTCGGCGTCCCAGCCGAGGCCTATCCAGCCGGACGCGCCCAGTTCCCGCTCCCACGCTCTGCGGGCATCCGTGCTCTCGTGTTCGCTTCCCGGGCCTCCTCGGCCTGCTGCTTCGGCGTACTCCTCTGTGAGGTGTTCGCCGAGCCAGGCCCTTGCCTCGGCCCGGAAGGCCTCGTCCTCCGGGCCGAACCGGAAGTCCATCCCCGCCTCCTCCGTTGTCGGGGTTGCGCCCTCCCTACCCCGGGATCAGGTCTCACGCGCGGGAGCCGCCGTCGGGGGTTGTGGCCACCCGTTCCGCCCTGCTTCCGCCCTGCGGAACGCCTGGCCACCACGGGAGCGGCGCACGTGCCCACGCATGCAAGCCCCCTACGCCACAGCCGGAAACCCCTACGCGTTCGGCCGTTCCTTCGCTGCTGCCGCCCTCGCCATCTCCTCGAGTCGGGCCAGCATCGGCATCGGGTCCGTGCCGACCGTGCCGGGGAGGAAGTCGGCGATCTTCTCCGGGGTCCAGGCTCCGTCCGCGTACCCGGCGCGCAACTCGCGCGGCTGCGCCCACACGGCGATCTTGGGGCCGGCGATCGTGTACACCTGCCCGGTGATGTTCTCCGCCTGCGCGCGGTCGCTGAGCAGATAGACGACCAGAGCGGCCACGTCCTCGGGCTCGCCGATCTCCTTGAGCTCCATGGGGACGCCCGCAGACATGCGCGTACGGGCCACAGGGGCCACCGCGTTCGCCGTCACGCCGTACTTGTGCAGGCCGAGTGCCGCGCTGCGTACGAGCGAGATGATGCCGCCCTTGGCCGCCGAGTAGTTGGCCTGGGACACCGAGCCCTGATGGTTGCCGCTGGTGAAGCCGATGAGGGCCCCGGAGCCCTGCTTGCGCATGACCGCCGAGGCGGCGCGGAAGACCGTGAAGGTGCCCTTGAGGTGCGTGGCCACCACGGGATCCCACTCCTCCTCGGACATGTTGAAGAGCATGCGTTCGCGCAGGATGCCCGCCACGCAGACGACGCCGTCGATCCGCCCGTACTCCGCCAGCGCCACGTCGACGAGCCGCTGGCCGCCCGTCATCGTGGAGATGTCGTCGGCGACCGCCACCGCCTCTCCGCCCGCGGACTCGATCTCCTTGACCACCGCAACGGCTATCTCGCTGGCCGGTTGGGCGCCCTCGACCGAGACGCCGTAGTCGTTGACGACGACTTTCGCGCCTTCCGCGGCCGCGGCGAGGGCGACCGCCCGGCCGATACCGCGCCCTGCGCCGGTCACCGCGACGACCTTGCCTGCCAAGAAGTTCCCCACGTCCGGCCCCTTCCCGAGTTTTCTGACGGACCGTTAGATTCGATGCCGAGCCGATTCTACGACCCGTCAGATACCTCGACACAAGCCCCGGGGAGGGACCGACCCATGTCGCTGCCGGACGAGTTCCACGACATCGCCAAGCGCGTCAACAACTGGGGCCGCTGGGGCGCCGACGACGAGATCGGCACGCTGAACCTGATCACGGACGAAGTCGTACGGGAGGCGGCCGCGACCGTCCGTACGGGGCGCCGGGTGGCCCTCGCGCTGCCCCTCCAGCAGGACGGCGTGCAGACCGGCATGATCCCGGGCCGGGTCAACCCCCTGCACGCCATGGTGCAGATCAACCAGGAGATCTTCGGCCCCGGTACCGTCGCCTGCAGCGACGACGCCGTGACGATGGGCCTGCAGGCGGCGACCCATTGGGACGCCCTCACTCATGTCTCACACTCGGGGAAGATCTACAACGGCCGCCCCGCGAGCACCATCACGCCGCACGGAGGAGCCGGGTTCAGCGGTATCGACAAGCCGCGGCACATCGTCTCGCGCGGGGTCCTGCTGGACGTGGCCCGCGCACACGGCACGGACCGGCTCGACGGCGCTCACGCCGTGACCCCCGAGGATCTCGAAGCCGCCGAGGAGTTCGCGGGCACGACGGTACGGGCAGGCGACATCGTCCTCGTACGCACCGGGCAGATCCAGGCGTATCTGGCAGGGGACAAGCACGCATACGGCTATCCGTCCCCCGGACTCTCCGTGCGGACGCCCGAGTGGTTCCACGCCCGCGATGTTGCGGCGGTCGCAAACGACACCCTGACCTTCGAGATCTTCCCGCCGGAGATCGAGAACCTGTGGCTGCCGGTGCACGCGCTCGACCTGGTCGAGATGGGAATGCTGCAGGGCCAGAACTGGAATCTCGAGGAGCTCTCCGAGGCCTGTGCGGACGAGGGGTGTTACAGCTTCCTGCTGTCCGCCATGCCCGAGCCGTTCGTCGGCGGGACGGGAACTCCCGTGGCGCCGGTCGCGATCCTGTAGCCCAGCGCGATCGCAGAGCGGGCTGGAGGGAAGCGATGGAGTGGCGGCGCGCCGCATCCGCCCCGAGCACGGAACCACGCACCGCCATCCAACTCCGGCGTAACGGCACCGCATCCCCTGTGCCCCCGCGAGGTGCCGCCGCCACGCCGCGATCCACACTCGCCGAGGACCCCCGTGATGGACGCCCTCGGCGTCCCCTCGCCGCGAATCGCTGACCACAAGGGTGATGAATCGGACACCTCACGTCAACACCCGCTCGGGTGTTATGTAAGTTATGCCTGATTTATGGGGGCGCGCATGGGAGCGCACAGGGGCGCGATCTCGCGCGCACTTCAACTCGGGGCTCAAGCTCCGGCGCCTCACGCCGCCTGCTCAACGGCCTCTGCTGCACGGACCCCTGCCACAGGACCCGCAAGACGCGTAAGACGCGCATGACCCGCGAGACCCGCAAGACGCGCATGACCAGCATGACCCGCACGGTGCGCGCAACCTCTGCTACACAGCTTCTGCCTGCACGGCTTCGTACGCCGCACCCTCGTACCGCGTACCCCCGTGCGCCGCACCTTCGTACGCCGGGCCTTCGTACCCCGCACCGCCGTGCACCGTCGCCTCGTACGACGTGGTGGTCGTCGCCGGTTCACAGCGGTCCACCTCGCACCAGATGCGCTTGCCCGCTCCTTCGTGCTGCCAGCCCCAGCGGTCGGCGAGCCCGTCGACCAGGGCAAGGCCGCGTCCGTTCGTCTCGTCGCCGTCGGCCTGCCGCGGCCGCGGGGCCCGGGCGCTGGAGTCGGCGACCTCGACACGGACCGTGCCGGGAGGCGTTGCGGGCACGCCGGGGAGAAGCATGCGCAGCACGGCGGGGCAGCCGGTGTGCACAACGGCGTTGGTGACCAGTTCGGAGACGAGCAGGACAAGCGTCTCGGCCAGCGGTTCGTCGGCCTCTATGCCCGACCCGGCGAGCCGCGACCGGGCCCATCTCCGGGCCCGCCCCACTTCCGCGGGGTCGGGCCGGACCTCGATCTGAACCTGAAGCACCTGCACCGCTCACACCATCCGAACCGGCGGACACATCGCCTCGCGCCTCCACGGGGTCACGGACCGTGATCCCCTTGTGAGACAGCATGGTTGACGTACAGTCACCCCAACAAGCGCTTCGGGCATATTCCAGCGCGAAGGAGTACGCGTGCGGCATACTGTGCGACGCGTGCTGCGGGGGGTCGAACAGGCGGGCACGTGACGTCGCCATGCCCTGCGACCGGCGCGCATCACCCGTTCCGGCGTCGCCCCAGGGGCAACTCCGGGATGGCTCAGTCTCGGAACCGGTCGCATCCCACACAAGGTACCCGAGCCGGGACGTGACTCCTTGCTGTGACGAGTCACGCGTAGGACACAACCGTGTATCGACGCAGGGTTACCGTTTCTCCGGTACCAGCAGGTCCGCTGCCAGAGACTCCTCGTGCGCCACGGTGCTCTGCCCCCGCCGGGCCCTCACCCATGCCCGTTTCAGGTACATATGTACGTCGGCCTCCCAGGTGAAGCCCATGCCGCCGTGGATCTGGAGGCAGTCGCGGGCCCCGCAGACGGCCGCCTCGTCGGCGAGGAGCCGGGCGGCGGCGATGTCGAGCGGGTCGGCGGTCACGGCGGCGGCGTAGACCGCGGCGCGCGCCACCTCGGTGCGTACGAGCATCTGGGCGCACAGGTGCTTGACCGCCTGGAAGGAGCCGATGGGCCGGCCGAACTGCTGTCGTTCGCGGGCGTACTGGACGGCCATGTCGCAGGTGCGGGTGGCGCCGCCGAGTTGCTCGGCGGCGGTGAGGAGCGCGGCCGTGTCCGAAGTGGGCGGGCCGTCGGCCGGTACGGCGTCAGCGCCCGCCCCCGGCATAGCGTGCAAGGGCGTCAGCGGATCCACCGAGCGCAGGGGCACTGCCCCAGAAGCGTCTCCCTGTACGACATCCGCCTCGTTCAGCCACTCCACCACCGCCCCGCTCCCGACCCCGTCCACTGCCGTGACCACTGCCGTGACCACGGTCAGGCCCTCGGCGGCTCCCGGGACGGTGCCCGCGGCGAGGTGTGTGGCGATGAGTGGGCCCGGCAGCAGGGCACGCCCCGCCTCCTCGAAGGCAAGTACGGCCTCGGGGAGTCCGAGTCCGACGCCGCCGTCCGCTTCCGGGAGGCACAGCGCGAAGAACCCGGCCTCGCCGAGCTCCCGCCACAGGCCGCGGTCAAGACGGGCCCCCGACCCGTCCACGCCGGCCTCGTCGACGGCCGCACGCAGCGCCTCGCGCCCGAACCGGCCGGCCACCAGCTCCCGTACGCCCTTCTGCAAGGCGCACTGCTCGTCCGTCAGTTGGAAGTGCACCCCGAACTCACCCGTCCTTCCGTCCGTTCCGGTCCTTCGGGAGGCCGAGGATGCGCTCGGCGACGATGTTCTGCTGGATCTGCGACGTTCCGGCGGCGATGGTGTACGAGAGCGAGGACAGCCGGTCCAGGGTCCACTCGTGGGACAGGTCGAGGGAGTCGGGACCGAGGACCTCGGCCGCGGTGTCGTACAGCTCCTGGCGGGCGTGCGAGTACCGCAGTTTGAAGACCGAGCCGCCAACGCCCGGGACTCCGCCGGTCCTCTCCGACTCGCTCACGTTCCACTGGGTCAGCCGCCACAGGGCCCGGAACTCCGCGTTCAGCCGGCCCAGGCGGCGCCTGAGCACGGGGTCGTCCCAGCGGCCGTTCTCCCGTGCCTGGCGGGCCAGCTCTCCAAGCACCCGCCGGCAGGCCACGACCTCGCCGACGAACGCCGTGCCGCGTTCGAAGGACAGCGTCACCATCGTCACGCGCCAGCCATCGTTCTCCGCGCCCACCCGGTTCCCGACCGGAACGCGCACCTCGTCGAGGAAGACCTCCGCGAACTCCGTCGAGCCTGCGAGGGTCCTCAGTGGCCGGACCGTGACGCCGGGCGCGTCCATGGGCATCACGAGCCAGGTGATGCCGCGGTGCTTGGGCACGTCGTCGCTGACGGGCTGCGTGCGCACGAGCAGTTCGCACCAGTCGGCGACCTCGGCGTGCGAGGTCCAGATCTTCGATCCGGTGATGACGTAGTCGTCGCCGTCCCGGACCGCCCTCGTACGCAGGGACGCCAGGTCCGAGCCCGCGTCCGGTTCGCTGAAGCCCTGGCACCACACCTCCTCGCCGCGCAGGATCGGCGGCAGCCAGCGGCCCCGCTGCTCCGGCGCCCCCTCCGCGGCGATCGTGGGTCCCGCGTGCAGCAGGCCGACGAAGTTGGCGCCCACGTAGGGCGCGCCCGCCCGTTCCGTCTCCTCCAGGAAGATCAGGTGCTGGGTCGGGGTCGCTCCGCGGCCGCCCGCGTCGACGGGCCAGTGCAGCCCCGCGTACCCGGCGTCGTACAGCATCCGCTGCCAGCCGAGGTCGTACGCCCTGCGCGCGGGCCAGTCGCCGGGGTCGGGCTTCGGCGGGAGTCCCGGCAGCACCTTGGTGAGCCACTCGCGCAGCCCGGCCCGGAACTCTTCCTCTTCCTCCGTGTACGTGAGGTCCACGTGCGCGCTCTACTTGTCGAAGTCGAGGTCGAGCATGCGGATGGCGTTGCCGCGCATCAGCTTGTAGACCGTTTCGTCGTCGAGGCCCTTGACGTGGTCGAGGGCCACCTCCTTGGTGTGCGGGAAGGTCGAGTCGACATGCGGGTAGTCGGTCTCGAACGTCGCGTTGTCCCGGCCGACCACGTCCAGCGAGGCGACGCCGTGCTTGTCGCGGAAGAAGCAGCAGAAGATCTGCCGGTAGTAGTACGTCGACGGGGGCTCGGGGATCAGATCGCGCACCCCGCCCCAGGCGCGGTGCTCCTCCCACACGTCGTCGGCGCGCTCCAGGGCGTACGGGATCCAGCCCATCTGGCCCTCGCTGTAGGCGAGCTTCAGCCGCGGGAACTTCACGAGCACCCCTGAGAACAGGAAGTCCATCATCGAGGCCATGGCGTTGTTGAAGGACAGCGACGCCTGGACGGCGGGCGGGGCGTCGGGGGATGCGGCGGGCATCTGGGACGACGACCCGATGTGCATGTTCACGACGGTGCCGGTGTCCTGGCAGACGGCGAAGAACGGGTCCCAGTAGCCGGAGTGGATGGACGGCAGCCCGAGGTGGGTCGGGATCTCGCTGAAGGTCACGGCGCGCACCCCGCGGGCCGCGTTCCGCTGGATCTCGGCCACCGCGAGGTCGATGTCCCACAGCGGAATGAGGCACAGCGGGATGAGCCGGCCGCCGCTGTCGCCGCACCACTCCTCGACCATCCAGTCGTTGTAGGCGCGTACGCAGGCGAGGGCGACCTCCTTGTCGTGCGCCTCGGCGAAGGTCTGCCCGCAGAAGCGGGGGAAGGTCGGGAAGCAGAGCGATGCCTCGACATGGTTCAGGTCCATGTCCTTCAGCCGCTCGACGGGGTCCCAGCAGCCGCGCCGCATCTCGGCGCGCGTGATGCCCTCCAGCGTCATCTCGTCGCGGTCGAAGCCGACGGCGGCGATGTTCCGCTTGTAGGGGAACTTGAGGTCCTCGTAGATCCACCAGTCGGTCGGGGGCCCGTCCGGGTCCATGGTGATCTGGTACTTGCCGCCGACGTACGCGAGCTCCCCGATACCGGCGGTGAGGGGCTTGGGGCCGCGGTCCCGGTACTTCTGCGGCAGCCAGGTCTCGAAGAGATGCGCCGGCTCGATCACATGGTCGTCGACGCTGATGATCCGAGGCAGTTCGGTCATGTGTCCGTGTTCCCTCCGGCGTTTCCGGTGGCCCGTCGGCGCCCGTCGTCGCTGATCAGCCTCATCATTTCTGACGGTTCGTCAGATACCTGCTGAGGTCAGGCTAACCCCGCACCCCTGGACCGACAAGGCGACGGGCCCTACGCTCTCCGCACGATCTGACGCAACGTCAGCTACGGGGCGAGTGAGCCGAAGGGGCGCGCCGGTGTCGAGAGGTCGAACGCGCGGAGGCCCGAAGGGCTGAGCACGATCGAGCTCTCGACACCGGCTCTAGCGCCCCGGAGGCGAACCGAGCCACAAAAAAGGGGACCGCCGTGACCGACACCGCACACGCACTGGGCGCATCCCGGACGCTCTGGGAGCTCGTCGACCGCCGCGCCGCACTCACCCCCGAAGCCCCCGTCCTGTTCCAGGACGACCGGAGCCTCACCTTCGGCGCCCTGCGGGACCGCGCCGAGCGGGTCGCGGCCGGCCTGTACGACATGGGCGTACGCCCCGGCACCGTCGTCGCCTGGCAGCTCCCCACGCGTATCGAGACCGCGCTGCTCTCCTTCGCGCTGGCCCGGCTCGGCGCGGTGCAGTCACCGGTCATCCCCTTCTACCGGGACCGTGAGGTGGCCTTCGCGCTGACGGAGTCGAAGGCCGAGTACTTCGCGGTACCGGGCGTCTGGCGTGGCTTCGACCACACTGCGATGGCGCGACGGCTCGGCGCGAAGGACGTCTTCGAGGCGTACGACTCACTTCCCGACGGCGACCCCGCCATCCTGCCCCCGCCGCCCGCCGACGGCACCGCCGTGCGCTGGATCTACTGGACGTCGGGCACCACATCGGACCCCAAGGGCGTGCTGCACACGGACCGTTCGCTGATCGCGGGCGGCTCCTGCCTGGCCCACGCGCTGCGCCTCTCCACCGACGATGTCGGCTCGATCGCCTTTCCGTACGCCCACATCGGCGGCCCCGACTACACCGTCATGCTGCTGCTGTACGGCGTACCGGCCGTCATGTTCGAGCAGTTCGCGCTGCCGGAGGCGCTGGAGGGCTACCGGCGGCACGGCGTGACCGTCGCGGGCGGCTCGACCGCCTTCTACTCGATGTTCCTCGCCGAGCAGCGCAAACAGCCCGGCCGGAAGCTCATCCCTACGCTGCGCCTGCTCGCGGGCGGCGGTGCGCCGAAGCCGCCCGAGCTCTACCACGCGGTCGTACGGGAGATGGGCTGCCAGCTTGCGCACGGGTACGGCATGACCGAGGTCCCCATGATCACGATGGGCGACCCGGAGGACACCGCCGAGAACCTCGCGACCACGGAGGGCCGTCCACCCGAGGGAATGGAGATACGGATCACGGACGGGAACGGCGATCAGGTGCCCACGGGGACGGACGGAGAGGTGCGGCTGCGCGGAGAGGCCGTCTGCCAGGGGTATCTCGGCCCGGTACAGAGCGCGGAGGTCTTCGACGCCGACGGTTTTCTCATCACCGGCGATCTGGGGCATCTCACGCCCGGTGGACATCTGGTGCTGACCGGCCGCGTCAAGGACGTCATCATCCGCAAGGGCGAGAACATCTCCGCGAAGGAGATCGAGGACCTGCTCCATCAGCATCCGGCGGTGGGCGATGTCGCGGTGATCGGGCTGCCGGACCCGGAGCGGGGCGAGCGGGTCTGCGCGGTGGTGGAACAGCCGGCGGGCGCGGAGAAGCTGACCTTGGAGACCGTCACGGCCCATCTGCGGGCGGAAGGGCTGTCCGTGCACAAGCTTCCCGAACAGCTGGAGCTGGTGGACGCACTTCCGCGCAACGAGACCCTGCGCAAGGTCCTCAAGTACAAGCTGCGCGAGCGGTTCGCGGGGGCGTGAGCCGGCTGCTGGGGCCGGCTCCACGCCGGTTGCGTAAGAGAAAACGGTGAAGGTTCGTCACTGGGGAACGGTGAAGGTTCGTCACTGGAGAACGGTGAAGGTTCGTCACTGGAGAACGGTGAAGGTTCGTCACTGGAGAACGGTGAAGTCCGTCACTCGAGAGCGGTGCGGATTCGCTACTCGGGGACGGTGAAGTACCGCGCGAACGCGGTCACGATCTCCGCTTCCATGACCCGGCCGTCGCCGTCCGAGTCGAGGGTCGCGGCGGCCGCGGCGGCGACGTCCTCGGGCACGCCGAGCACCTTCAGTACCCGTGCGGTCTCCTCGACGGTGGCCGCGCCGTCCCCGTCGCCGTCCGCGACGGCCAGCGCGGCGTGCAGGAAGGGGCGGGCGATCTCGGCGAACCGGTCCGGGTTGTCACGCAGGCGCTTCACGGCACCGTTCACGAACTCGTCGCGGGTGATCCGCTGATCGCCGTCCCGGTCCGCGATCCCGGCCATGCCCTGCCAGAACGCCTCCGCGCCGATGTACAGAGCCTGGCCCCTGTCGCACCGGGCCGTCGTACCGAACTCGGCGAGCAGCGACTTGGCGGCGCTGCTGAAGTCCTCGCGGTCGATATAGCCGTTGCCGTCCTGGTCGAACGTGGCGAAACGGGCAGCGATCCTGCGTTCGTACTCGGTGCTGACCATGTGTTCTCGGGCCGCCTTACCTCACTTGGTGGTGTATCTGGCAGGGAGCGTACGACGCCGGGGCGGGTTCGGGAGCCGGAAAACGACGCTTGTACCAAGACCGCAGGAATTCCGGGACAACAGCGTGGCACTGCGATGGCGTGATGTGATCGATGCCGCACAGCGGGAGGCCGCCTGGGATCAGGCGCCGGCCCTCACGCGGAGAGAGGGCCGGCCTCGTCGTCGACGGCCGATGCCGCGTCGGGATAGACGTCGAAGAGCCGGCGTACGCCCAGGGCGGCGAGGACCTTGTTGACGTGGGCGCCTCCCCCGCTCGCCGAGCCGTCGTCGGCGCCCTGCGCGGGAAGTATCAACCGCAGCCGGCCCTGGCAGGAGCGGATGAGACGGCGCGTGGCGATCAGGACGCCGACCCCGCTGGAGTCGCAGAAGAAGACCTCGGAGAGGTCCAGGACGAGGCTGCGGCGGCCGTCGGCCACGGCGTCGTGCACCCGCTGCCGCAGCAAGGGGGAGGTCACCAGGTCCATTTCACCCGATACGGACAGAACGACCCACTCGCCCTTGACTCCTTCTCTCACGCTCAGTGTCACGTCACGTCCTTCGCCAGTCGATCCGGAAGCTTCACCTTCGCTTCCCTTCGCGGCTGCCCGGCCGCCGTTCCACGAAACACCCCGGACGAAACCCCTTGGTACGGCCCCCCTCGCGAGGGATCCGGTGCGGCACCCGTCACGGGGAGATCTGATGGAGCACCTCGTGAAGCACCTTGCGCATTCGACCGCACAAGGACCCGCAGACGTATCACACTTGGACTGGTTCGGTCTCTTTCAGTCACCTGTGGGTCTCGTATGCTCACAGTACGCGCAAGAGGAGTCGGCGGAAGGGTCTGGGGTGGCCAATACCACCTCAAGGCCTGAACTGGACGGGCATTGACGCAAAGCGACGTGGTCCGCAGTGACCGCGGACTACATTCGAAACACGGTGGCAGACGCACGGAGCGCGGCACGACCAGGTGAGGGGGTCGCATGGCGAAGGAATCACCGCCCCGCTGGGACCGCACCATGCAGCAACGACTGGCGCGCGGCGAGGCGGCGGCGCTCGGCGAGCTGTACGACCGCTTCGCGTCACTCGTGCACGGACTGGCGCATCGCGTCCTCGACGACGAGGGGGACGCCGACCGCATCACCCGCGAGGTCTTCAGCCACATCTGGGAGAACCCCGAGACGTTCGACCCCAAACAGGGTCCGTTGCGCTCCTGGGTGGCCACGCTCACCCACCGGCTGGCCGTGCAGCGGCTGCGGCAGACCGAGGCCGCGGCGCTGGCCCGGGACGGCTCGGGCACCACGGAGGATCTGGAACGCAAGGTCCGCCGCGCGTCGGCGGCCGCCCGCGCGGACTACATCGTGACGAACATGCCCGCCCCGCTGCGCGCCGCCCTCGAACTGGCGTACTTCCAGCGCCGCGACTACCGGCAGGCCGCCGCCGACCTCGGTGTCACCGCGGACGAGGCCCGCCGCAGGCTCCGCCTTGGTCTGCAACTGCTGTCCACCGCCCACGACAACAGCACCTCGGGTGCACCGCCCGGACACGGGAGGACGTGGTGAACGGTCCGGAGCGGTTCGAGTCGTACGACGGACGCATCCCGAACCCCCGCTTCTCCGTGGAGGACGGCGGGCAGCCGCTGCCCGAGCCCTCGCCGCCCGCCCCCGGCGCGTCGACGACCGCGTCCGCGCCTCTCGTACTCGAGCACCGGGTACTCAAGTCGCTCCTGGGAGCCTGGGCGCTCTCCGCGTGCTCCCTGGAGGAGGCGGAGGCCGTCGAGGCGCACCTCGGCACGTGCGGACCGTGCGCCGAGGAGGCGCTGCGGCTGCGCGACGCCGTGGGACTGCTGCATCCCGCGGAGCCCCTCGACCTCGACCCGATGCTGCGCACCCGGGTCCTGGAGGGCTGCCTCGACCGGCGGCCGCCCCGGATCCCGGTGCCGGAGTGGGTCGCTCCGTATGACGCGGAGACCGCGCGACTCGACGCACTGCTACAGGACATCGGCGACTCCGAGTGGCACGCCCCGGTGCGGCTGCAGTGGTTCGACCGGGACGGGCTCGTGAGCCGCAAGACCACGGTCGCCGGGGTCCTCGCGCATCTGATGATGGTCGACGGCCTGGTGGCGCTCGCGCTCGGCCTGGACGAACTTCCCCCGATGGTCGAGGCGTCCGGGCACACCGGCGGTGAGGCGAGCGGGGGCCGTCCGGGTCCCGCGGAGCGCACCGAGGCGTACTGGCGCGCATCGCACCGGCCGCCCACCCGCGCGGTACGCCGGCCGTGGCGTGACCAGACTCATACGCTCGTGCGTACGGTGGCCTTCGAGGCCGGGAGCGGCCCCGAGGACCCGGCCATCGCACTCGGCTCCGGCTCCGGCTCCGGCTCCGGCTCCGGCTCCGGCTCCGGCTCCGGCTCCGGCTCCGCTGAAGGATCACGCGGACCGGGGCGGCTGTCCGTCGACTACGGCAACTTCGAACTGTCCCTGCGCGACTCCATGCTGGACCGCGCCTTCGAGTGCTGGGTGCACGCGGGGGACATCGCGGACGCCGTGGCCTACCCGTACGACCCGCCGGCCCCACGCCATCTGCACCACATGTTCGACCTCGCGGCGCGCCTCCTCCCGAAAACGCTGGCGGCGCGGCGGCGCGCCGGGCTCGCGAGCCCGCCCCGCCGACTGGTCGCCGCCGGGGCTCCCGGCCGCACGCTGCGGCTGGAGGTGGAGGGGGCCGGCGGGGGCGAGTGGCTCATCTCCCTCGACTCTCCGGGAGCGGTCGCCTCCGCCGAGCACGAGGTGGCCCATATCGCCCTGGACGGCGTCGAGTTCTCCCGGCTGGCCGCGGGGCACATCGCCCCGCACGAGGCGGTGGCAGGCCTGGACGGCGACCGCGAGGCCATCAGAGAGGTACTGTTCGCGGCGGCTTCACTGAGCAGGATGTAGGGCGCCGCTCCCGGCCCCGCTGGGCGGTCAGGGCAGGTCAGGCAAAGATCACCGTACGGTGCCCGTTCAGCAGAATCCGGTGCTCCGCATGCCACTTGACGGCCCGCGCCAGCGCCTGGCACTCCACATCGCGCCCGATCGCCACCAGCTGCTCGGGCGTCACCCCGTGCCCGACCCGCTCGACCTCCTGCTCGATGATCGGCCCCTCGTCGAGGTCGGCCGTCACATAGTGCGCGGTCGCACCGATCAGCTTCACACCGCGCGCATGCGCCTGGTGGTACGGCTTCGCGCCCTTGAAGCTCGGCAGGAACGAGTGGTGGATGTTGATGATCCGGCCGCTCAGCTGCTTGCACAGGTCGTCGGAGAGCACCTGCATGTAGCGGGCCAGCACCACCAGCTCCACGTTCTCCGCGCGAACGAGCTCGAGAAGCTGCGCCTCCGACTGCGCCTTGGTGTCCCGTGTGACCGGAATGTGGTGGAACGGAATGTCGTACGACGCCACCAGCTCGGCGAAGTCCGAGTGATTGGACACGACCGCCGCGATGTCCACGGGCAACGCGCCGATACGGGCGCGGAAGAGCAGGTCGTTCAGGCAGTGGCCGAACTTCGACACCATCAGGACGATGCGCATCTTCTGCTCGGCCCGGTGCATCTGCCAGTCCATCTGGAAGGAGTCACCGACGGCGGCGAAGCTGGCCCGCAGCTTGTCGACGGTCACCGAGGGCTCCGCCGAGAAGTGGACCCGCATGAAGAACAGGCCCGTGTCGTGGTCGCCGAACTGCTGGCTGTCCTCGATGTTGCAGCCGGTCATGAAGAGATAGCTCGACACGGCGTGCACGATGCCCTTCTTGTCCGGGCAGGAGAGGGTAAGGACGTACTGCTCAGGGGACACGGAAGACCCAGCCGGCTGCTCACTCATGCGGTCAGGGTCCCACAGCAGCCCGGGCCGCGGGCAAACCCACTCCCCCAGCGTCTCAAGGGCCGGGAGACACCTCACGCGCCGGAACGGAACGTCACGGCTCCGCCACGAGCCGCAACGACTCGCCCGGCCGACGCCCGACCGGCCCCCGCCGCCCTCAGGCCGACCGGGTAAGGATCCGCAGCACCTCGAGCGTCCGCGGCGGCGCGTCCGGGTCCTCCCCGTCGCTCATCGCGAGCCGCACATGTGCGTCCCTCGCGGCGCGCACCGCCTCGGGCCACCCGTGGTGGTCGATATACGCGGACACCGGGGCGTCCGGCCCCACCTGGTGCATGATCCGCAGCACGCGCAGCACAGCGGTGTCCACGAGGGCCGCCTCCTGCGAGTCGCGGAAGATCGTCCCCACGTATTTCTCGGCGGACCAGTTGTCGAGCCAGGTGTCCTCGACGAGGCGGTACACGGCGTCGGTGACGTCCCCGTACCCCTCGACGCCGGCCAGCCAGACGTCCCGCTGGAATACGGGGTCGGAGAGCATGTGGAGCGCCGAGCGCACATTGCTGCGCCAGCGCCACCACGGCATGTCGTTCACAGGCATGCCGCCCATGGTGGTGTAGCGGCGGGCGCGACGGGAAGACTTCTCCGAACCTTGCACGGTCATCGATCGTACGTTCCTCATTCGGCCGACCGATTTGACCCCCGTAATTCACCCACGTGTCACCATGTGTTGGCCCAAGATCACGCCGCGGTTAGAGATGCGGCGGAATCGTGCGTGTCCATGACCGGCAGGCGACGCATGAGCACCACCCATCCCGCTCCTCCCCGCCGGGCCAAAGCGGTCCTGCTCGCTGCAGGAGCCGTGACGGCCTGTGCGTCCGTCCTCGCCGCATGCGGCGTGCTCCCTGGGGCCACGGGGGGCTCCAGGGAGACTGTCACCGTGATGACGATGGCGCCCGAGAAGACCGAGGCGACCAACAAGCCCGGAATGCCCGCCATGGCGCAGGCGTATGCGCGCTGGGTCAATGCCAACGGTGGCCTCGGCGGCCGCCAGCTGAAGGTCATCACCTGCAACGACCACAACGACACCGTGGGCGCCGGCGAGTGCGCGCAGCGCGCGGTCGACGAGCAGGTCGTCGCGGTCGTCGGCTCCTACAGCCAGTACGGCCGGTCCTTCCTCGCCCCGCTGGAGGGCGCCGGCATCCCCTACATCGGCGGCTACGGCGTCACCGACGAGGAGTTCACCAGCCCGCTGTCGTACCCCGTGAACGGCGGCCAGCCCGCGCTCATGGCGGGCCTCGGCCGCCAGCTCGCCAAGACGTGCTCCCGCGTCTCGCTCGTACGTCCCGACACGATCGCCGGCGACGAACTGCCGGACCTGTTCAACGCCGGACTCGCCGCGGGCGCCCGCAGCGAGTCCCTCGACATACGAGCCGTCGAGGACGCCACCGACTACACGCCGCAGGCGCGCAAGGCCCTCGAGCGGGCGAGTGCGGATCCCGCCACCAAGGGCTGCGTGACGGCCGCGCTCGGCGACCGCACGGACACCTTCTTCGACTCGTTCCGGCGCACCCGCGACGAGTATCCGGCGGTCAGGATCGCCTCGGTGCTCGGCTCCGTGGACCAGTCCCTCGTCGACCGTACGGGCGGCAGGTCCGGTGTGTACGAGGGGGCTTCCGTCACGGGCTGGTACCCCGTGTCGAGCGACCGCCGCTGGGACACCATGCGCAAGGTCATCAACGAGCACGCTTTCGGCGACAACCGGATCGATCCCACGGACGCGGGCGTGCAGACCACCTGGATCGCCTACACGGTGCTCAAGAAGGCCGTCGAGTCGCTCGGGGACGGCGAGGTGACGGCCCACAGCCTCCGGGACGAACTCGACGACGGCCTCAAGGTGACCACCGGAGGCCTCACCCCGAAGCTGAGCTGGCGCTTCGAGGACATGATCGCGGCCCGCGACTTCCCCCGTCTGGTCAACGCGTACGTCACCTTCCAGAAGGTCCGCGACGGACGCGTGGTCTCGGAGCAGCGCGGCTTCGTCGACATGAGGAAGACGCTGGAGAACGAGTGACGCGCGGGGCCGGGCCTCACTTGTGCCGACCGCTGACGACCTCTTGCCGACCGCTCAGCCCTTGCCGAGCCGTCATCCCTTGCCAACCGCTCACCCCTTGCTGACCGCCGCCAGGATCTCCGGCAGCCGGCCCGCCGTACGGGGTGCAGCCAGGCGCAGCCCCAGAACTGTGATCCCCGCGCCGTACGCCGTGCCGAGGGGCAGCAGCAGCCAGCTCCAGGTGTCCGCGTCCGCGACGTGCAGCCAGATGGTGAGGGCGAGGACCGGGGCGCACAGCAGGGCCGCCGCGACCATACCGCCGAAGATCGAGATCCAGGCGAGGCCGGTCTGTCCGGGGGCCACGTTCTTGTAGCCCTCCTGCGGGATGGAGTAGGGGAAGCGGGCCGAGGACCAGGCGCCGGTGGCGAGCATGGCGCCGAGGAGGGCGAAGGACAGGCCCAGGACTTCGGGGAGCGCGGGCCAGTCACCGAGCATGGCGGTGGTCACGACGGTGACCAGGGTCGCGTACGGAAGGGTTATCACCAGCAGGGCCAGCGCGCGGCCACGCAGTTCCACGTAGGCGTCACGGGGCGACGAGATCGTCATCGCGACCATCCAGAAGGCCGAGGTGTCCTGGCCGAACTGGTTGTACATCTGGATGCCGAGCATCCCGGCGGCGAAGCAGGCGAAGTAGATGGAGCCGGTGCCCTGGAGGGCGTTGAAGAGCGGGACGATCAGACCGATGGCCAGTGAGGTGACCCAGGCCGCCTTGGTCTTGGGGTCGCGCCATACGTAGCGCAGGCTGCGTTCCATGACCGTGGCGGTACGGCTGGGGACGCCGCCGCGGGCGTCGGCTCGGAGGAAGGGCAGAAGGCGGGCCGGGCTCGTCGAGCCGCGCGTCCCGTCGGTGGTCGGCCCGGCGGCGCCGAGCGTCGAGCCGTCGGGGGAGGTCATCAGGCGGGTCAGATTGCGCTGCCAGGAGCGGAGCAGCGCGGCCAGCACGACCCCGGTCAGGGCGAGTTGGGCGATCGCCGTGGCGTACGCCCCGTCGCCGACGGAGTCGACCGCGTCGAGGGCCGCTGCGGGCGGGATCCAGCGCAGTACGTCGGCGAAGGGTTCGAGCGCGGCGAGGCCACCGGCCGAACCGAGTTTCTGGAGGCCGAAGTTGACGACCTGAGCGCCCAAGGCAATGACGAGGCCGCTGAGTACGGCCAGGTCCCGGCCTTTGCGGCTGGTCAACAGCCGTACGTTGGCGGCGGCGACGGCACGGGCCAGAGCAACGCAGACGAGGAGCGTGAGGGCGATCGCCAGGATGCCCACCGCGAAGGCGGCGGCGCCCTGCGCGATCGCGATCACCGCGCCCACCGTGAGACAGAGGGTGAACAGCGGTCCGATGCCCACGAGAGAGGCGGCCAGCAGGGCCCGTACGAGAGGCTCGGGGCGCAGCGGGAGCATCACCAGCCGCGTGGGGTCAAGGGTTTCGTCGCCGCCGGGGAAGAACAGCGGCATCACGGCCCAGCCGAGCGCGAGCACGGCGACGAGCAGGACGCCGACGGCCGTGGCGTGCGGGTTGCCCCGCAGTGCGATGAGGCCGATCAGCTGGAGTGCGGCGACGAGCAGGGCGACGACGATGGACGTGATGTAGGCGGCTCTGCGTCGGGTGGACTGCCGGAGTCCGTTGCGCAGCAGGGACACCTTCAGCCGTACGACGACGGAGGTGAGGGACCTCGCTGTGGCGCCGCCGGATGCGGTCGTGGTGGTGCTCATCGGGCGCCGCCGCCGAGCCAGTCGAGCTCGGATCCGGCGGTGCGGGCGCCGGCGCCGACGAGTTCGAGGAAGGCTTCCTGGAGGGAGGACGCCTTGCCGCGCACTTCGTCGAGGGGGCCGTGGGCGCGGATACGGCCGGCGGCCATGACGGCGACCCAGTCGCACAGCGACTCGACGAGCTCCATGACGTGGGAGGAGAAGACGACGGTCGCACCGGAGGCCGTGTAGCGCTCCAGGACTCCGCGGATCGTCTGGGCGGACACGGGGTCGACGCCCTCGAACGGTTCGTCGAGGAAGAGCACTTCGGGGTTGTGGAGCAGAGCGGCGGCCAGCCCGATCTTCTTGCGCATGCCGGTCGAGTAGTCGACGACGAGCTTGTTCCGGGCTCCCGCGAGGTCGAGTACGTCGAGGAGCTGGGCGGCACGCTTGTCCACCTCGGCGCCGGGCAGACCGCGCAACCTCCCGGTATAGGAGAGGAGTTCACGTCCGGAGAGCCGCTCGAAGAGCCGCAGCCCCTCGGGCAGCACGCCGATGCGGGCCTTCACCTGGGCGGGGTCGCGCCATACGTCATGGCCGACGACCTCGACGGTGCCATGGTCGGGGCGGAGCAGGCCGGTCACCATGGACAGAGTGGTCGTCTTTCCCGCGCCGTTGGGTCCGACGAGACCGATGAAGCGGCCCGCGGGCAGCTCCAGGTCGATTCCCGCGACCGCGATCTGCTCCCCGAACCGCTTCCACAACCCCTGCACGCGCACCGCCGGTACGCCCGCCGCTCCGTCGACCACTCGCCGGCCTCCCGTCGTTCCCTGCGAGCACGATACGGGTCGAGGCGGCGGTTCCGTTGCGGCAACGGTTCTTCGGCCCGGACCTCGGCTGAACCGAGACCCGAGCCGAGACCTCAGCCAGGCAGAGCCTTCAGCGCCTGGCCTCCCGCCCGCACGCGTACGCCACCGGCGAGACGATCTCCTCGGCGGCGGGCAGCCACCGATTGGAGGCGGTGGGACGGCAGGCCCACTGAACGGCCCCGCGCCCACCGACCCTTGTGGGCGGCGCCGCGACGTAGGAGCCCTCGCCGAGGACCACGAGGTCCAGCGAGAGGGGCGACCAGCCCAGCTTCCGAACGAGATCGGTCACCTTCGCCGCGCCGCCCGGCTGCACGAGGAAGTGCATCCGGCGGTCCGGGGTGCGGGTCACCGGACCGAGCGTGAGCCCCATGCGTTCCATACGGGCCAGCGCCAGGAATCCGGCGGTCTCGGGCACGTCGATCACGTCGAACGAGCGCCCTGTCGGCAGCAGGATCGACGCCGTGGGCTGTTTGGACCACAGGCGGCGCGCGACCGTCGCGCTGCCCGTGGCCTGCGTGGGCCAGTCCTCGCGCGCGGGATGCGCGCCGGGCGCCTCGCACGCCGGGTCGCCGCAGGAGCACCGCTGGCTGCCCTCGACGGGCTCCAGCCAGGTGCCCGGGAACACGTCCCAGTGGCGCTCTTCCGCGTACTGCACGGCGGTGTCCAGCAGTGAGGTACCGCGTGGTGTGTCGCGGGCTGCTCCACGCTGCTTCGGGATCTGTGCGGTTGACGTCACTCCGATGGTCATCTCATCCACGGTGGCCTCAACTCCGGTCGCCCGCAGGGGTTACGGCCGCCATGCCCCCTACGGCGGCGCATCGTTCCTGCATCCGGGGCGCACGGGTGCACGTCCGGGGCGCGCATGAGGATCGGCACCAGGGGACGGGTAGCCAGCTGTGGGGTGCAACAGTACTTACCCCGGCATATCTCCCATATCCCGCATCTTCCGTTCGTCAGTGGGGCATTGATCTTCGCGGACACGTCTCTTCCGGTGCACAGGCCCTAGTCACAGGGGGTACACGCCATGGCCGCAAGGCCTCTCGTGGCGCGGCAGCCGAACGAACGGCTGCAGGCGCTCATCCAGGAAGCCGGCTGCTCCAACGCGGGCCTGGCCCGCCGCGTCAACGTGTGCGGCGCGGAGCACGGGCTCGATCTGCGGTACGACAAGACCTCGGTGGCCCGCTGGCTGCGCGGGCAGCAACCGCGAGGACGGGCGCCCGCGATCATCGCGGAGGCACTCGGCCGCAAGCTCGGCCGGACCGTGACGATCGACGAGATCGGCATGGCGAACGGCAAGAACCTGGCGGCCGGGGTCGGCCTCCAGTTCTCGCCGTCCGTCCTCGGCGCCATTGAGCAGGTGTGCGAGCTGTACCGCAGCGACGTGGGGCGCCGGGACTTCCTGTCCGGCTCGTCCGTCGCCTCGTCCGCGCTCGTCGAGCCCAGCCGGGACTGGCTGATCTCCGCGCCGGACCCGCAGGTCGCGCGGTCGGCCGGACCGCGCGTCGGGCCGGCCGACGTGGACGCCGTGCGGTCGATGACCCAGGCGCTGGTGGATCTGGACCATCAGTACGGCAGCGGGCACGTACGGCCGGTCGTCGTCCACTACCTCAACAGCGTCGTCTCCGGGCTGCTGGCCGGGTCGTACCGGGAGGCGGCCGGGCGTGAACTCTTCGCGGCGGTCGCGCGTTTGACGGAGCTGGCCGGCTACATGGCGGTCGACACCGGCCAGCCGGGGCTCGCTCAGCGCTACTACATCCAGGCGCTGCGGCTCGCCCAGGCGGCCGGCGACCGCGGCTACGGCGGGTACGTCCTGGCCGCTTCCATGAGCCACCTCGCGGCCCAGCTCGGCAACCCGCGGGAGATCGCACAGCTCGCACGCGCCGCGCAGGAGGGGGCCCGCGGCCGGGTGACACCGCGCGCGCAGGCCATGTTCTACGCCGCCGAGGCGCGCGGACACGCGCTGATGGGCGACGCGCGGGCGGCGCAGGCCGTGATCGGGAAGGCGGTCTCTGCGATGGAGCAGGCCGACCCCGGCTCCGGGGACGACCCGGCGTGGATCGCGCACTTCGACGAGGCGTATCTCGCCGACGAACTGGCGCACTGCCACCGGGACCTGGGCCAGCCCGACGCCGCCGGGCGCCAGGCCGAGGAGTCGCTCGCCAGGCACCCGCAGTCACGGGTGCGGCGGCGCGCGATCGGGCTGGTGCTCCTTGCGACCGCGCAGGTGCAGAAGCGCGAGGTGGAGCAGGCCTGCCATACGGGGCTGCAGGCGATCGAACTGCTGGGCAGGCTGCGGTCGAACCGGGGCGCGGAGTACCTGGAGGACCTCCAGGAGCGCCTGGCGCCGTACCGGGAGGAGTCGGTGGTGCGGGAGTTCGGGGCGCGGCTGGAACTGCAGGCTGCTTGACGGGAGCGGTTCGAGGGCGCGCCCGTTGGGGGCGGTCGCGCCACTGCGGGCTGCGCCGCTGCGGGCCGTCGCGCACTGCGGGCCGTCGTGCTCCCGGGGGCAGTCGCGTCACTGCGGGGGTCGCGCCACTGCAGCGGGAGTCGCGCCGCTGGGCGCAGTCGCGCCACTGCGGCCGTCGCGCCACTGCGGCCGTCGCGCCGCTGCCAGCCGTCGCGCGCTCCGGGCCGTCGCGGCGCCGGGGGCGGTCGCGCCACTGCAGGAGTCCGCGCCACTGGGCTGTCGCGCCACTGGGCTGTCGCGCCGCTGCGGGCAGTCGTGCCGCTGCGGGCAGTCGTGCCGCTGGGGCGGCACGGGTGGGCGCAGCGCCACCCCGACGGCCTGGGCAGGCAGTCGGCCTGTGCCGGAGGCCGGGCGCGGAGAAGGGGCACGGAGAGAGGCCTTAACAGCGCCGGGGCAGACGGTTTTGTTACTGCGGACGATGTGGCCGCAGTAACGCCCTGAGCTGCATGGCATCGCCGTAGGGCCACCCGGTAGCGTGAACCGACGATTCCGTAAGTCCCCCACTAGTAGGAGTCCCGGTGACGCAGAGCGGACAGGGCGAGGAGCCGCGTCTTCCCGCGGCGCGGCCCGTGCGAGAAGGCATCGTGCTGCCCGCCGACGGAAGCGAGCCGCTGCTGCCGGGCACCACGGGCGACCAGACGGCTCCGGCCGGCGGCCACCCCTGGGGACAGCCCTGGGGCCCGGAGGAGGCACCGCCGGCACCGCCGGCGTCCGCGGCCTCCGGGTACGAGTGGGGAGCGGCCGCGGGCCAGGCTTCATCCGGCGCGGGGGCACCGGGATATCCCCAGGCGGGCGTACCGGGCTGGGGCCCGGCCCCGGGCCACGCCACGTCCCCGGCCGCCCCTGCGCCCTGGGGCATCGACGACGCGGGACAGCCGACGCAGCAGCCCCCCACGGCCGCAGCCCCGTACCCCGGCACACACCACGCCGACCCGCAGCTCCCGGACGCACAGCACCCCGGGACCCGGACCCCCGGCACCCACGGCCACGGGGCCCAGACCCCCGGCATCCACAGCCACGGGGCCCAGACCCCCGGCGCACAGCACCCGGGCGCCCAGATCACCGGCACCGAGGTCCCCGGCGCAGAGCACTCCGAGGCCCAGTTCCCCGGTGCCCGCCAGCCGGGAGGGGGCCCGGCGCCGCTGCCCCCGGCGAACGCCTTCCCGACCGCCGACCAGGGCGCCGCGCGTGCGGGCGGCGGCCAGGGTGCGCCGCAGCCGCCGGCTGCCGGGTTCGGCGGGGCACTTCCGCCGACCCCGCCCACCGGCTTCGGCGGGGCACTTCCGCCGGCCCCGCCGACCGGCTTCGGCGGGGCACTGCCCGCCGCCCCCGGACAGGGCACCGGCCCTCAGCCGCCCCACGGGCAGGCCACCCCGCTGCCCCCCGCCGGACAGGCCGCTGCCCCCCTCCCGCCCACCGCGCACGGCACCCCGCTCCCGCCCGCCGTCGACCCGGTCGAGGCGACGCAGTACATGCCGCCCGTGGCGGGCGCCGGAGCGCAGGCCGGCGCCGAGGGCTTCGACGAAGGCGCCACGCAGTACATCCCACCCGTGGCCCCCGGCGCACTGCCGCCCGAGGCCGCCGCCGACGCCACCCAGTACCTGGGGCGCGCGCCGCGCGACGGCGCGCCCGCGGGACCCGGACCCGACAGTGAGCCCACGCAGTACATCGCCCCCGTGCCGGCACCGCCGCCCGGCGCCCCGTACGGCATCCGGCCCGGCTCCCCGGACGACCGGCAGGCGCCCCCGGCCGAGTTCGACAGCCTCTTCCGTGCCGACCCGGAGCCCCAAGGCCCCGCGGCCACCCAGCAGTTGCCCCGCTTCCAGCCGCCGACGGCCGCGGCGGGCCACTACGGTGCAGCCGTTCCCGAGACCGGCGGTCGCGCCGCCGCACGCCAGGCGGCAGGCGGCGGCGCCGGCGGCCGTACGCGCTCGAAGCTGCCCCTCATCGCAGCCGCCGGCATCGGCATCGCGGTCCTCGGCATCGGCGCGGGCGCCCTCCTCGGCGCCGGCGACGACACCAAGGACGACAACAAGACCGCGTCCGCGAACGCGCCCGCCGACGACGAGTCCGCATCGCCGACCGCCGACCCCGCCAAGGAACAGGCCGTCGCGCTGGACAAGCTCCTGGCGGACAGCAACAACAGCCGCGACGCGGTGATCAAGGCCGTCGCGAACGTCCGCGCCTGCAACAACCTCGGCCAGGCAGCCACCGATCTACGGAACGCGGCGAAGCAGCGCAACGACCTCATCACCCGCCTCGCGGCGCTCTCCGTCGACAAGCTCCCGAACCACACCAAGCTGACCACCGCGCTCAACAACGCCTGGAAGGCGTCCGCTTCGGCGGACAACCACTACGCCGCATGGGCCGACCAGGTCGCCGCCAAGGGGGGCTGCAGAAAGGGCGAGGCCCGCTCCACCGCGCACCATCGCGCAGGCGACCGCGCGAGCGGCACCGCCACCACGGAGAAGAGCAAGGCCGCAGCGCTCTGGAACACCATCGCGACGACATACGACCTGACGCAGCGCAGGCCGTACCAGCTCTGAGCGGTGGCACGGCTCCGCCACCCGCCACCGGGAAGGGCCCGCTACTCCTCCCCACGGGGGAAACGGGCCGAAACGCAGACGACCCGCGAGCCATGGTCCCTCCGAGGAGGGAGCCGGCCGGACGTACCGGCGGCCCGCGGGTCGGGTGACTGCGTGGAATTTCGGCCGGCTGCGCGCTCAGCTCGCGCGCTGGTCCGGCACCGCACTGAGTGTGATGACGGGCCGCTAGCCCGCAGTCACCTCTCGCGTCCGGTATTCATACATGTGCCGAACCACCTCCTCTCTCGAGTGCCCATACCTTAGGCACGGCCCCAAACGCCCCTCAAGGGGTTTTTCGCGATGCTGATGACATCGGCTCTGACCTGGGGCAGCGGGCTCACCAGCGGTCGGCCCGCCCGCTGGTCGCCGGCCGGTCTCGCCCGCTGAGCAGGGCCCCTCGGCTTCCGGTGGTCGAATCTCCAGCACGCAACGATTTCCCGGGAACTCTATGTGGGCTGGGTCACGTTCGAGTTGAATGATCCATGGTGCGGTACACGTAGTGCGGCACGCATCGCAGTACAGGGCAGTACACATTTCGCAATACACGCGGACACGGCCTGCAGGGGGTGCCAGGTGAGTGCTTCCCGGCGTAGTGGGACCACGGACGAGCTGGGGCCTCCGGAGCCCGAGCGGGATGGTTCGGATCTTCTTGCGGCGTTGCTCGACGGTATGGACGCGGCGTTGTGCGCGTTCGACGCGGACGGTGTGGTGACGCACTGGAACCGTGAGGCCGAGCGGATTCTGGGCTGGTCGGCCGCGGAGGCGGTCGGGCGGCGGGGTCTGGCGGGGTGGGCCGTGCGGGCGGCGGATGCCGAGGAGGTCGAGGGGCGGCTGCTGTCGGCGATGCAGGCGCCCGGTCGGCAGGTGCACGAGTTCGCATTGCTGACGAAGGACGGCGGGCGGGTGCTCGTACGGATGCAGTCGGCCGCGGTGCGCGGGCAGGACGGGAAGCCGGCGGGTGTGTACTGCGCATTCAGCGAGGTACATGCGCAGATCGATCTGGAGCGGTCGATCGCCCTGAGCGAGGCGCTGTTCGAGGATGCCTCGTGGGGTGTCGTGCTGGTGGACGCCGATCTGCGGCCCGCCCTGGTCAATGCGCATGCGGCGCGGGCGCTGGGTTCGGGGCGTACGGCGCCGCTGGGGCGGCCGCTCGGTGAGCTCCTTGGGCAGGGCGCCGAGGAGTTGGAGAGCGCTCTGACGCATGTGCTTGCGGAGGGTACGCCGCCTGCGCCCGCGGAGATGTGGGTGACGGTGCGTACGCCGGACGGTGAGCGGCGGCGGTGCTGGCGGAGCGGGTTCCTGCGGCTCGCGTCGCCGTTGGCGGAGGAGCCGGTGCCGCTGGGTGTGGGCTGGCTGTTCTGGGACGTGACGGAGTCGAAGCAGGCGGAGCAGGAGGCGGCGCAGCTGCGGTTCCGGGCGAACCAGCTGCACCGTGCGGCGCGGGCGGCCGCGGAGTGCGAGGATCCGGCGGAGGCGGCGACGATCCAGCTGGACTTCGCGCTGGCGGGGTTCGCCGATCACGCACTCATCGATCTTGTGGTGGGTGAGCCGGCGGCGGGTGAGTCAACCGGCGATGCGGAGCCGGTGCGTCTGGTGCGGGTGACGGCCACACCTGCCGGTGCGCCGGGGCCGAGTATGCCGGCGCCTGGGGCGGGGTTGCCGGTGCGTTACGCGGAGGGGCATCCGGCGCTTCAGTGTGTGGAGCGTGCGGGGTCGGTGCGGGCGAGTGCGGGTGCGTCGTCGCCGGAGAGGGCGCGGGAGTGGGCCGCGGAACGGCAGTGGCCGCACGATGCGGTGCATGCGCTGTGCGCGGTGCTGCGGAGCCGGGGGCGGACCCTGGGCGTGGTGACGTTTCTGCGGGGTGGCAGCCGGTCCGCGTTCGAGCGGGCGGATGCGATGTACGCGGAGAGCATCGCCGTACGGATCGCGGCGGCGCTGGATCTGGCGCGGGCCTCGGAGCGTGGTGGGGAGCGGGAGCGGTGAGGGGCCGTGAAGGGCTGCGCCGACGCCGCGGGCGGCGACGCTCGGCGCCGCTTCAGTGCCGGTAGAAGATCCGGTCCGCGTACTCGGTGAGTACGCGCGCGTTCCATTCGTGGCCGCCGTCGACGTTGCCGGAGCGCAGGAGCGGGGGTTCGATGCCGCGGCCGGCCAGCTCACCTGCGGCTGTGGCCATGACGGCCTGGAGGAGTGCGCTGGTGACGACGGTGGAGGCGGGCGCGAAGGGCGCCGCGATGCCTTCGGTGGCGAGTTCGGCGTCGCCGATCGCGATCTTGCTGTCGAGGACGATGTCGCAGTGGTCCTTGAGGTAGGTGCCGGACGCGTGCCGGGACTTCGTCTCGCTCGCGTACGCCACTGAGGTCACGCCGATGGTTCTCAGGCCGAGGGCGCGGGCGTTCATGGCCATCTCGACGGGCAGCGCGTTGCGTCCGGAGAGGGAGATGATCACGAGGGTGTCGCCGGCGCGGGCGGGGCTGGTGTCGAGTACGGCGCCGGCGAGTCCGTCGACGCGCTCGAGGACGGAGCCGAGGGTGGCGGGCATGACGTCGACGCCGACGGTGCCGGGGACGGCGAGCAGGTTCATCAGGGCGAGGCCGCCGGCGCGGTAGACGACGTCCTGGGCGGCGAGCGAGGAGTGTCCGGCGCCGAAGGCGAAGAGGCGGCCGCCGGCGGCGACGGTGTCGGCGATGAGGGTTCCGGCGGCAGCGATGTTCGGCGCTTCCTCTTCGCGGACCCGCTGCAGAAGGCCGATGGCGGCGTCGAAGTACTGCCCGGCCAGCGTGCCGTCGCCGTGCTGCCCGGCCGGCGTGCTCTCGCCGTGCTGCCCGGTCGGCGTGCTGTCGCTTTCGTCGCTCATGCGCGTTGCTCCCCCGTCCATCCCGCCTGCCCCTTCGCCGATGATGGCCTCCGTCGCGTCGGCCTCACGGTGCTGTCCCGGCCGGTGACGTGTCAAGGTGGCGCCGAGCCGCTGCAGCGGCCGTCGGTCCGGGCGCGCGGTCCGGTCCGTCGGACGTGGTTTTCCCGGCGCGGCACGGTTGTCGGTGGGATGCGTCAGAATTGAGTCAGGGCCAGCGCACAAGCCGGTGAGCCGTCGAGCCACTGGCAGAGCTAACGAGGGGCACGTATGTCCGGACTGATCGACACTACGGAGATGTATCTCCGCACCATCCTCGAGCTGGAAGAGGAAGGTGTGGTCCCCATGCGCGCCCGTATCGCCGAGCGGCTCGATCAGAGCGGTCCGACGGTCAGCCAGACGGTGGCGCGTATGGAACGCGACGGATTGGTGTCGGTCGCCAGTGACCGCCATCTGGACCTCACGGAGGAGGGCCGCCGGCTGGCCACGCGTGTGATGCGCAAGCACCGGCTCGCGGAGTGCCTGCTGGTCGATGTGATCGGCCTGGAGTGGGAACAGGTGCACGCGGAGGCCTGTCGCTGGGAGCACGTGATGAGCGAGGCGGTCGAGCGCCGCGTCCTGGAGCTCCTGCGGCACCCGACCGAGTCGCCGTACGGCAACCCGATCCCGGGCCTCGAGGAGCTCGGCGAGAAGGACCACGCGGACCCGTTCCTGGACGAGGGCATGGTGTCCCTGGCCGACCTGGACCCGGGCAGCGACGGCAAGACGGTCGTGGTGCGCCGTATCGGGGAGCCGATCCAGACGGACGCGCAGTTGATGTACACGCTGCGGCGCGCGGGTGTGCAGCCCGGTTCCGTGGTGAGCGTGACCGAGTCGCCCGGCGGGGTGCTGGTGGGCAGCAGCGGCGAGGCGGCGGAGCTGGACACGGGCGTCGCTTCGCACGTGTTCGTCGCGAAGCGCTGAGGCCGCGCAGCGCCGGGGAAACCGCCGGGTAATCGGCGGGAAGTCGCCGGGTGATCGGCGGATGCGGACATCCACCCGCCGCGACACGGACATCCACCCGAATCCAAGATTCAGTGTGCGGAATGGCAGCGGCCGGACGTTTTGCGTGCCAGGCTGTCGTGAGGCATATGACTTGAAGGTCCTGATCGTTTCGGACCGGGTCGGGCCGAGTCGGACCGGGTCGGGCAGCCCGGTCGGGAGGGGGCGCATGGATGTGCCGCAGACAGACGGAGGGCCCCGGCGCCGTTCGGCGCCGGGGCCTGTCCACCCCCTGTGTCGACCCAGAGCCCCGAGCTCTCAGGGTCTTCCCCTTCGGACCGGTATCCCCGAGCGGTCCGCCTCCCGCAGAAGATCTCCCCTCGGCCGCGCCGATCAATCCTGGGGAGCGGTCACCCGAAAGAGGGGTGTTGACGACAAAATACGCGCTTTCGAATAGGGGTTCGATAGCGTGTCCGTACGTTGGTGCCGCGCGGTGACGCATCGCGCGATGCCTGCGATGACCTACGGGATGCACGGGACGCAGGGGACGCAGGAGCGAGTGAGGCCACCGGCCGCTCGGGCCTGACGCGACAAGGCCCGGCAAACACACAAGGGGGGTGCCAGACCATGGTGCGCATCGACGTGAAGGGAACAGGCGGCGTACGCCTCGCCGCCTGGGAGTTCGCCGATCCTCCCAAGACCGGGGAGGTCGAGCGTGCTCCCGGCGTGTTGTTACTGCACGGCCTCATGGGCCGCGCCTCGCACTGGGCGTCCAGCGCCCGCTGGCTCGCGGAACGGCATCGCGCGGTCGCCCTCGACCAGCGCGGCCACGGCCGCAGCGACAAGCCGGCCGAGGGCCCGTACACCCGTGAGGTCTATGTCGAGGACGCCGAGGCCGCCCTCGTCCAGCTCGGTCTCGCCCCCGCCGTCCTCATCGGCCACGCCATGGGCGCCCTGACCGCCTGGCAGCTCGCCGCCCGCCGCCCGGACCTGGTCCGCGGCCTGATCATCTGCGACATGCGCGCCTCCGCGCTCGGCGCGGCCTCCCAGCGCGAGTGGGAGAGCTGGTTCAAGGCCTGGCCCGTCCCCTTCGCGACCCTCGCCGACGTACGCAAGTGGTTCGGCGAGGACGACCCCTGGGTGGAGCGCCCCAATCCGTCGCGCGGCGAGTTCTACGCCGAGGTGATGGCCGAGTCCCCCGACGGCTGGCGGCCCGTCTTCGACCCCGAGCAGATGCTCAGGTCCCGGGAGACCTGGGTCCATGACGCGCACTGGGAGGAGCTCGCGCAGGTCCAGTGTCCCGCGCTCGTCGTGCGCGGCCTCGACGGGGAGCTCGGCCGGGCCGAGGCCCAGGAGATGGTGCGGGTCCTGCCGAAGGGTGAGTACGCCGAGGTGGCGGACGCCGGCCACCTCGTCCACTACGACCAGCCGGAGGCGTGGCGCGCTGCCGTCGAACCGTTCCTGAACCGTGTGCTCGCGGAGTGAGGAAGCGGAACCGTCAGTTCGGCGTCGAGGCTGATGCTGACCTTGGCCACGGCGTCCCCCTCATCGCGTCGCGTCCGCACTCCGGCCGCTCCGGAATCGTCGGCACGCAGTCACGGTAGCCGCCTCAGGGGCTGAGCCGTTCGATCCGCCAGGTGCCGTCCTCGCGGTAGACGTAGCGCAGCCTGTCGTGCAGCCGGTTCTCGTGTCCCTGCCAGAACTCGATGGTCTCCGGGAAGACGCGGAAGCCGCCCCAGTGCGGCGGGACCGGGACCCGCTCGCCCTCCGGGTAGCGGGTGTGGAGTTCCTCGTACGCATGGTCGAGCTCGGCGCGGGAGGCGATCACCGAGGACTGGGCGCTGGCCCAGGCGCCGAGCTGGGAGCCGTGCGGGCGGGTGCGGAAGTACGCGGCGGTCTCGCCGCGGCCGGTACGGGTGACCGTGCCGGTGACGGAGACCTGGCGTGCCATGGGGTGCCAGGGGAAGAGCAGCGCGATGTGCGGGTTGGCCGCCAGGTCACGGCCCTTGCGGGACTCGTAGTTGGTGTAGAAGACGAAGCCGCGCTCGTCGTACTGCTTGAGGAGCACCGTGCGGGAGCTCGGCCGTCCTTCTGCGTCGGCCGTGGAGACGACCATGGCGTTGGGTTCGTAGATGCCTCCGAGTTCGGCGGCGTGCACGGCCTCCTTGAACCAGCGGGCGAACTGGTCCATGGGGTGTGCGGCGAGGTCTGCCTCGTCGAACCCCTGGGCGCGGTAGTGCGCGCGCATCGCGGCGGGGTCGGGGGCCTCGAAGGCGTCGGGGTCGTGGGCGGTGCGGTCGGCGGGAGCACGGTCGTTCACGCGGTCATCTTGCCGTACGAAGCGATGTGTACGGCCTGGAGATCCATAGATGAGTGCCCGGACGCACCACCATGCGCCCATGCACACCTGGACACTGGCCTTTGATTCCGGGCCCGGCATCCGTCGAACAGGCGCCGAGCCGTCCGAAGTGGCACTGTGTGTGATGTGGCACTGAGTGCCGCGGGGACTCCCCAAAGGTGGCACTAAGGGATAGGGTCCTGCTGCCGAATCGGTTGGGGGTGACCGCCTGTCCCACGGGGCATCACCGCTGTGACCGATCCGGACCGCGAATTTTCGGAACCGACCGTGGAAACCGGAAACGAAGCCCGCCGAAGCCAGAAGCCGCTGCACACGCTGCACCCCGCTGAAGCCCGCTTCTGAACGACTCCGGTCCTCCCTACCGTCTGTCGCACACAGTGAGGAGCCGCCTGATGTCCGACTTCGTACCCGGACTCGAGGGAGTCATCGCGTTCGAGACGGAGATCGCCGAACCGGATAAGGAGGGCGGCGCCCTTCGCTACCGGGGCGTCGACATCGAGGATCTGGTCGGCCACGTCTCGTTCGGGAACGTGTGGGGCCTGCTCGTCGACGGGGCCTTCGACCCCGGTCTGCCGCCCGCCGAACCGTTCCCCATCCCCGTGCACTCCGGCGACATCCGCGTGGACGTCCAGTCCGCGCTCGCGATGCTCGCCCCCGTCTGGGGCCTGCAACCGCTGCTCGACATCGACGCGGAGCAGGCCCGCGAGGACCTCGCGCGCGCCGCGGTCATGGCCCTGTCCTACGTCGCTCAGTCGGCGCGCGGGCAGGGGCTGCCGATGGTGCCCCAGCGCGAGATCGACAAGGCCCACTCCGTCGTCGAGCGGTTCATGATCCGCTGGCGCGGCGAGCCGGACCCCAAGCATGTGGCGGCCGTGGACGCGTACTGGACGTCCGCCGCCGAGCACGGCATGAACGCCTCCACGTTCACCGCCCGCGTCATCGCCTCCACCGGTGCCGATGTCGCGGCCGCGCTGTCGGGCGCCGTGGGCGCCATGTCCGGGCCGCTGCACGGCGGCGCGCCCTCCCGCGTGCTCCACATGATCGAGGAGATCGAGCGCACGGGCGACGCGGAGGCGTACGTGAAGAACGCCCTGGACCGGGGCGAGCGGCTGATGGGCTTCGGGCACCGCGTCTACCGGGCCGAGGACCCCCGCGCGCGAGTGCTGCGGCGCACGGCGCGTGAGCTGGGCGCCCCGCGCTTCGAGGTCGCCGAGGCCCTGGAGAAGGCGGCCCTGGAGGAGCTGCACGCCCGCCGCCCCGACCGGGTGCTGGCCACGAACGTGGAGTTCTGGGCGGCCATCGTCCTGGACTTCGCGGAGGTTCCCGCGCACATGTTCACCTCGATGTTCACCTGCGCCCGCACGGCGGGCTGGTCGGCGCACATCCTGGAGCAGAAGCGGACGGCGCGGCTGGTGCGGCCGTCGGCCCGGTACGTGGGGCCGGGGCCGAGGAGCCCGCAGCAGATCGGGGGGTACGAGGGCATCTCGCGCTGATCGGCGTCCGCGGCGCGGAACGGGGGGTGCGCACCCGAGCGAGGGGTGCTGTGCGTCGTGGGTGGGCTGTGCCCACCCACTCCCAGCCCTGCGGAACGATCGCCCACAGCACTGGCCGCCCTCAGTCCAGTGCCTCCTCCAGCAGCGCTGCCCACTGGGTCACCACCCGCTCCCGTCGTGCCCCGTCGTCCGTGAGCAGGTTGGCGAGGCCCAGGCCGCGGGCCATGTCGAGGAGGCCCTGGACGGTCTCGCGGACGCCGGGGCGGGACTCGTCCGCGGACAGGAGTTCGACCGCGATGCGGTGGGTCTCGCGCCCGACCCGGGCCTCCAGCTCGGTGACCTGGGGGCGCAGTTGCTCCTCGTTGGAGGCCGCGACCCACAGCTGGAGGGCGGCGCGGAAGAGCGGTCCTGTGTAGAGGTCGACGAGAGCCGCCACCACGGCGCGGCGGTCCGCCGGGCCTTCCGTGGGGGTCCCCGGGAACAGCGCCCGCAGCGCGGTCGAGCGCTCCTCTGCGACGTAGGCGACGGCCGCGGTGAACAGGTCCTCGCGGGTCGGGAAGTGGTGCTGGGCCGCGCCCCGCGAGACGCCTGCGCGCTCGGCGACGACCGACACCGTGGAGCCGGCCCACCCGTGCTCGGCGAGGCAGGCGACGGCGGCTTCCAGGAGGCGCCGCCGGGTGGCGCGGCTGCGGTCCTGTTTCGGAAACCGGTCCTGCTTCGGCAGCCGGTCCTGCTTCGGCAGCCGGTCCTGTCGGGGAACGTGGTCGGCGCTGGTCGCGGCCGGGGTGCCGCTGGAGGGGACCGGACGGTCGGCGGGAGCCGTGCCGTCGGCCGGTGCCGCGCGTCCGGCCGGAGTCACAACACCCATACGGGATCCCGTCGTTCAAGGAAGGCCGTCATCCCTTCGCGGGCCTCCGCGGAGGCGAAGAGCCGCGCGGAGAGAGCGGTCAGGGCCGCCGCCTCCCGGTCGAAGGTTTCCAGCACCTTAGCCGTGACCAGCCGCTTTGTCTCCGCCAGGGCTCCGGGGGCGGCCTTGCGCAGCCCGTCGAGTACGGGAGCGAGCGCCGCGTCGACATCGTGCCGGGCCGCCATGGTCAGCAGCCCGACGCGGGCCGCCTCGGCCGCATCGAAGCGCTCACCGGTGAGGTAGTAGCGGGTGGCGGCGCGCGGGTCGATGCAGGGCAGTAGCGGAAGCGAGATGACGGCGGGGGCGACCCCGATGCGTACCTCCGTGAAGGCGAAGGTGGCTTCGGGGCCCGCGGCCGCGATGTCGCACGCGCCGATGAGGCCGAGGCCGCCTGCGCGCGCGTGCCCGGTCACCCGGGCCACCACAGGCTTGGGCAGGTCGACGATCTGCCTGAGCAGCGCCACCAGGGCGGCGGGATCGGGCGGTTCGCGCAGGTCGGCGCCCGCGCTGAAGGTGTTCCCGGTGTGGGTGAGGACGACCGCGCGTACGTCCTCGTCCTTGCCGCACTCCGCGAGCGCGGTGGCGAGGGCGGCGACGAGCCCGGCCGAGAGCGCGTTGCGCCGCGCGGGCGCGTCCAGCGTGAGGGTGGTGATGCCGCGGTCGTGGTGCCGGGTGACCGGACCGGTCCCTTGGGACGCCATGTCGGCTCCTTGGGGCACCATGTCGGATTCCTGGGACACCATGTCGGCTCCTTGAACGTGAGGCCCGCGATCGCCGCCGCGGGGCGCGTCTAAGCAGGCGGATGAAGTCGGCTGCGGTTCGGCAGCGCCCTGAAGGGGCGCGGGGAACTGCGCGACCAGCCACGACGGCGCTGCAGCGAACCGACGGCACATCGCGGCACTTCCAGCGGAGCGCTTAGTACGACTTGGGCAGTCCGAGGGTCTGGTGGGACACGTAGTTGAGGATCATTTCTCGGCTGACCGGAGCGATACGGGCCACGCGCGACGCGGTGATGAGCGAGGCGAGGCCGTACTCGCGGGTGAGGCCGTTGCCGCCCAGGGTGTGCACGGCCTGGTCGACGGCCTTCACACAGGCCTCGGCGGCCGCGTACTTGGCCATGTTGGCGGCCTCACCGGCACCGATGTCGTCGCCCGTGTCGTAGAGGTGGGCGGCCTTCTGCGTCATCAGGCGGGCGAGTTCGAGTTCGATGTGGGACTGCGCGAGGGGGTGGGCGATGGCCTGGTGGGCGCCGATCGGGGCCTGCCAGACGGTGCGGTCCTTCGCGTAGCCGACGGCACGGGCAAGCGCGTGACGGCCCATGCCGATCGCGAAGGCGGCGGTCATGATGCGCTCGGGGTTGAGGCCCGCGAACAGTTGCAGCAGCCCCGCGTCCTCGTCGCCCACGAGCGCGTCCGCGGGCAGCCGGACGTCGTCGAGGACGAGCTCGAACTGCTTCTCCGGTGCCTGGAGTTCCATGTCGATACCGTGCCGCTGGAAGCCCTCGGCGTCACGCGGTACGACGAAGAGGGAGGGCTTGAGGCCGCCAGTGCGGCCCCCTTTGTCGGACACGGTCTCGGTGCGGCCGACGATGAGCGTGGCGTCGGCAATGTCGACGCCGGAGATGAACACCTTGCGGCCGCTCAGCACCCAGTCCGTGCCGTCCCTGCGGGCCGTGGTGGTGATGCGGTGCGAGTTGGAGCCCGCGTCCGGTTCGGTGATGCCGAAGGCCATGGTGCGGCTGCCGTCGGCGATGCCCGGCAGCCAGGTGCGCTTCTGCTCCTCGGTGCCGAAGCGGGCGATGACGGTGCCGCAGATCGCGGGCGAGACGACCATCATCAGCAGCGGGCATCCGGCGGCGCCCAGCTCCTCGAGGACGATGGCGAGTTCGGTGATGCCGCCGCCTCCGCCGCCGTACTCCTCGGGGAGGTTCACGCCGAGGTAGCCGAGTTTGGCGGCCTCGGCCCACAGTTCCTCGGGGTGGCGGCCCTCGGCGACGGCCTTGGTGAGGTACTCGCGCCCGTAGCGCCTGCCGAGCTGGGCGACGGCGGCGCGCAGGGCTTTGTGCTCGTCGGTTTCCAAGGTGGCGCTCACTGGTCGTGGTCCTCCTGTACGGCGGATGCGGCGACGGCTTCGACGGCGGACTCGGCGACGGCTTCTGCGACGGTCTCGACGACGGCGAGCAGGGCACCGACCTCGACCTGGCGGCCGGGGGCGGCGTGCAGGGCGGTGAGCGTGCCGGAGGCGGGAGCGGCGATCTTGTGCTCCATCTTCATGGCCTCCAGCCACAACAGGGGCTCTCCGGCCCGTACGGCGGCTCCCACGGCAAGCCCGTCGGCGACGCGGACGACGGTGCCCGGCATGGGCGCGAGCAGCGACCCGGGGACGTGTTGCGCGGCCGGGTCGGGGAAGCGGGGCAGGACGGTCAGCGCGGTGGCGTTCACCTGCACCTGGTCGCCGTACCGTGCGACCTCGAACTTCCTCCGCACCGCGCCGACTTCGAGGATGACGAGCCGGGCGTCGGCGTGCACGACCCGTACCCCGTCGGCGGTCAGGCCCGCGCGGGTGTGCCGGTAGCGGACCTCGTGCTCCTCGCCCGCCATGGCGTACCGCTTGACCTGCGGCTGCGATGGCAGATTGCGCCAGCCGCCGAACCGGGAACGGCCGTGGGCGTCGGCGAGGGCCGCGGCCAGCGGGGCGTACGGGTCGGGGTCCGGCTCGGTCAGCTCCGGCAGATGACGGCCGTAGAACCCGGTGTCCATGCGGCCGGTGGTGAACTCCTCGTGCCGCAGGGAGCGGACGAGCAGATCCCGGTTGGTGACAGGGCCGTGCACGACCGCCCGTTCCAGGGCGCCCGCGAGCTTGCGGATGGCCTCCGCGCGCGTGGGGGCGTGGGCGACGGCCTTGGCGAGCATCGGGTCGTAGTGGACGCCGATCGGGTCGCCGTCCTCGTAGCCCGTGTCCAGTCGGATGCCGGCCGGCACGGTCAGACGATGCAGGGTGCCGGTCTGCGGTGCCCAGTCACGGGCCGGATCTTCCGCGTACAGGCGGGCCTCGATCGCGTGCCCACGCGCGCGTGGCGGCTCGGCGTCCAGCGCCCCGCGCTCGGCGATCCGGATCTGCAGCGCGACGAGATCGATCCCGAACACGGCTTCCGTCACGGGGTGTTCGACCTGGAGGCGGGTGTTCATCTCCAGGAAGTGCGCGCGGCCGTCAGCGACCAGGAACTCGACGGTTCCGGCGCCGCGGTAGCCCGTCGCGTGCGCGGCACGGACCGCCAACAGGTGGAGGTGATCGGTGAGTTCCCGCGAGAGTCCCGGGGCGGGTGCCTCCTCGATCACCTTCTGGTGGCGGCGCTGGAGGGAGCAGTCGCGGGTGCCGAGCGCCCACACCGTGCCGTGCGCGTCGGCCATGATCTGGACCTCGACATGCCGCCCGCCCTCGATGTACGGCTCGACGAACACCTCGCCGTCCCCGAAGGCGCTCAGGGCCTCGGCCCGCGCCCCCTCCAGGGCCCCGTCCAGCTCGGAGAGTTCCCGTACGACCCGCATGCCGCGCCCGCCACCGCCCGCGGCCGCCTTGACCAGCACCGGAAGGTCGTCCTCCGTCACGTTCTCCAGAGGGGCGATGCCGATGAGCTTCTTGGCGCGCGTCTTGGACGCCATCGCCTCGATCGCCTCGGGCGGCGGTCCGATCCAGACGAGGCCCGCGTCGAGCACGGCACGCGCGAAGTCGGCGTTCTCGGAGAGGAAGCCGTAGCCGGGGTGCACGGCGTCGGCGCCCGCGGCCAGCGCCGCCTTCACGATCAGGTCGCCGCGCAGATACGTCTCCGCGGGCGCCGCTCCCGGCAGGCGTACGGAGGTGTCGGCCACGCGCGCGTGGAGGGCGTTCTCGTCGGCGTCCGAGTGCACGGCGACCGTCCGGATACCCAGGTCACGGCACGTACGGAAGACGCGGCAGGCGATCTCGCCGCGGTTGGCCACGAGCACAGAAGTGATCACTGGAGAGGACCTCATATCCGTCACATCCGGAAGACGCCGAAGCCGCCGCGCGCGCCCTCGACGGGCGCCGTGTGGATCGCGGACAGGCACAGGCCGAGCACGGTGCGGGTGTCGCGCGGGTCGATGACCCCGTCGTCGTAGAGCCGCCCGGACAGGAACATCGGCAGGGACTCGGACTCGATCTGCTGCTCCACCATGGCGCGCAGCGCCGCATCTGCCTCCTCGTCGTAGGGCTGCCCCTTCGCGGCCGCCGACTGACGGGCGACGATGGAGAGCACCCCCGCGAGCTGCTGCGGGCCCATGACTGCGGACTTGGCGCTGGGCCAGGCGAAGAGGAACCGCGGGTCGTAGGCCCGCCCGCACATGCCGTAGTGCCCGGCGCCGTACGAGGCGCCCATCAGCACGCTGAGGTGCGGTACGCGCGAGTTGGACACCGCGTTGATCATCATCGCGCCGTGCTTGATGATGCCGCCCTGCTCGTACTCCTTGCCGACCATGTAGCCGGTGGTGTTGTGCAGGAAGAGGAGGGGGATGTCGCGCTGGTTGGCGAGCTGGATGAACTGGGCCGCCTTCTGCGACTCCTCGCTGAACAGCACGCCCTGCGCGTTGGCGAGGATCCCGATCGGATAGCCGTGCAGGGTCGCCCACCCGGTGCACAGGCTCGTCCCGTACAGCGGCTTGAACTCGTCGAAGTCGGAGGCGTCGACGATCCGGGCGATGACCTCGCGCGGGTCGAAGGGGATCTTCAGATCACCGGGCACGATGCCCAGGAGCTCGTCCTCGTCGTACTTGGGCAGGGCGGCCGGGCCCGGATCGGGGTGCGCCTTGCGGTGGTTGAGGCGGGCGACGACGCGGCGGGCCTGGCGCAGGGCGTCCTGCTCGTCGAGCGCGTAGTAGTCGGCAAGACCGGACACGCGCGCGTGCATCTCGGCTCCGCCGAGCGACTCGTCGTCGCTCTCCTCGCCGGTGGCCATCTTCACGAGCGGCGGCCCGCCGAGGAAGACCTTCGCGCGCTCCTTGACCATGATCACGTGGTCCGACATACCGGGGATGTACGCGCCTCCGGCCGTGGAGTTCCCGAAGACCACGGCCACGGTCGGAATGCCGGCCGCCGACAGCCGCGTCAGGTCACGGAAGATGGCCCCGCCGGGGATGAAGATCTCCTTCTGCGACGGCAGATCGGCGCCGCCCGACTCGACGAGACTGATGCAGGGCAGCCGGTTGGCGTAGGCGATCTCGTTGGCGCGCAGCGCCTTCTTCAGCGACCACGGATTGCTGGCCCCGCCGCGTACGGTCGGGTCATTGGCCGTGATCAGGCATTCGACGCCCTCTACGACGCCGATCCCGGTGACGAGTGAGGCCCCCACCGCGTAGTCGCTGCCCCAGGCCGCAAGCGGCGACAGCTCCAGGAAGGGGGTGTCCGGATCAAGCAGCAGCTCGATGCGCTCGCGGGCGAGCAGCTTCCCGCGCGCGCGGTGCCGGGCGACGTACTTCTCGCCGCCGCCCGCGAGCGCCCTTGCGTGCTCGGCGTCGAGCTCGGCGAGCTTGCCGAGCATGGCTTCGCGGTGGGCGGCGCGGTCAGGGGCGGTGGTGTCCAGCGCGGACGCGAGGACGGTCACGGGGTCACCTCCGGCGAGGAAAAGACATGGCGCCAGGCCTCCGTCACAGCAGTACCTCCGGTATCTCCAGGTGCCGCGACCGCAGCCACTCCCCCAGCGCCTTGGCCTGCGGATCGAAGCGGGCCTGCGCGGCGACGCCCTCGCCGAGCAGGCCCTCGACGACGAAGTTCAACGCCCGCAGGTTCGGCAGCACATGGCGTACGACGGGGAGGCCGGAGCACTCCGGGAGAAGCTCCCGCAGGCGGTCGGCGGTCAGGGTGTGCGCGAGCCAGCGCCAGGCGTCGTCGGTGCGCGCCCACACGCCGATGTTCGCGTCGCCGCCCTTGTCGCCGCTGCGGGCCCCGGCGACCAGGCCGAGCGGCGCGCGACGGGTGCGGCCGGGCGGCAGCGGCTCGGGCAGCGGTGGCTCGTCGGCCGCTTCCAGTACGCGGGTGGCGGCGGGCGGAGCCACCGGGATCCGCTGCCCGTCCCACAGCACCGCCGTGTGCGCCACGGCGCCCTGCTCGACGTAGGCCGCCTCGAACACCCCGTACGGCGCGCCCCTGCCCGGCGGCGCCGTCAGATGGAACCCCGGGTAGCTGCCGAGCCCCAGCTCGACGGCGGCCCCGCTGAGGCGCCGTCCCACGGACTCCTCGTCGGCGTCGCGGACGACGAGCCGGAGCAGCGCACTCGCGCTCTCCTCGGTGTCCGCGTCCGGCCGGTCGGTGCGGGCCAGCTCCCATCGCACCTCGCTCGGACGGGACTTGGCGGCATCGAGCGCGGCCTCCATCTGCTCGCGCACAAGCGCCGCCTTCGCCTCGACATCGAGCCCCGTGAGGACGAAGACGACCTCGTTGCGGAACCCGCCGAGCCGGTTCAGCCCGACCTTGAGGGTCGGGGGCGGGGCCTCGCCGCGCACGCCGCTGATGCCCACGCGGTCGGGTCCGTCCTGCGTGAGGCGTACGGAGTCGAGGCGGGCGGTGACGTCCGGCCCCGCGTACCGCGCACCGGACGTCTCGTACAGGAGCTGCGCCGTGACCGTGCCGATGTCCACGACACCGCCCGTCCCGTCGTGCTTGGTGATAACGGACGAGCCGTCCTCGTGGATCTCGGCGACCGGAAACCCGGGATGCCGCAGGCGACGCCCGTCGTGCTCGGCGAAGAACGCGTAATTGCCGCCCGTGGCCTGGGTCCCGCACTCCAGGACATGCCCGGCGACGACGGCACCCGCCAGCTCGTCGTACGCCCCCGGCCCCCAGCCGAAGTGGGCCGCGGCGGGCCCGCTGACCAGCGCCGCGTCCGTGACCCGGCCGGTGACGACGACGTCCGCGCCCTCCCGCAGGCAGACGCCGATTCCGCCGCCGCCGAGGTAGGCGTGCGCGGCGAGCACCCCCGGAAAACGGCCGCTGAGCTCGTCACCCTCGACGTGGGCGACGCGGACGGGGATGCCGAGCCGGTCGGCCAACGCGCGTACGGCGTCGGCGAGTCCGGCCGGGTTCAGCCCGCCCGCGTTGGCCACGATCCGCACGCCTCGCTCATACGCGAGCCCGAGGCACTCCTCCAACTGCCGCAGAAAGGTGCGCGCGTAGCCGCCGTCCGGGTTCTTGAGGCGGTCCCGCCCCAGGATGAGCATGGTCAGCTCGGCGAGATAGTCGCCGGTCAGGACGTCGAGCGGGCCGCCCGTCAGCATCTCGCGCATCGCGTCGAACCGGTCGCCGTAGAACCCGGAGGCGTTGCCGATGCGCAGCGGGCCGGTCATCGGGCGGCGCCCTTCGGCGTGCGTCCGGCGCCGGGCGGACCGGCGAAGGCCTGCGCGATGCGCAGCGGGCCCGTCATCGGCCGGCCCCCTTCGGCGCACGCCCGGCCCCCGGCGGGCCCGCGAAGGCCTGCGCGATGTCCAGCCACCGGTCGGCGTCGGGCCCCTCGGCCCGTACGGCGAGGTCGGCGCGGTGGGCGCGCTGGGTGACCAGGAGGCAGAAGTCGAGCGCGGGCCCGGTGACCCTCTGCGCGGCCTCCTCGGGCCCGTACGTCCACACCTCACCCGAACCCGACCCGTCGGGCGGGGTGAGCTCGACGCGGAACTCCTCGCCCGGGGCGGCCAGTCCCCGCACCGCGAAGGAGAAGTCACGCGCGCGTACGCCGATACGCGCCACGTGACGCAGCCGCGCGGTGGCCCGACGGGTCCTGCCGAGGGCGTCCACGATGTCCTGACCATGCGCCCAGGTCTCCATCAGACGGCCGGTCGCCATGGAGGCCGCGCTCATCGGCGGCCCGTACCAGGGAAACCGGGTCCCGGTCGGAGCCGCCCGCAGCGCCTTCTGCAGCAGCTCGCGCCCGGTGCGCCAGCGGGCGAGCAAGTCGGTGTGCGGCAGTGCGGCGCCCGCCTCGGCCGCCTGGTCGACGAAGGTGTCCGGCGCGGCCAGGGCCTTCGTGGCCTCGGCGGCGAAGCCGTCCGGGTCGGTGACGGCCAGCAGCGCCATGCGGTCGGTCCACTCGAGATGAGCGATCTGGTGGGCGACGGTCCAGCGGGGCGCGGAGGTCATCCAGGCCCACTTCTGACGGCTCAGTCCACCGACGATCTCGTCGAGTTCATCGCCTTCGGCACGCAAGTCGTCCAGTACGACAGCGGGTTCGGACACGGTGCGCTCCCCTCGGGACCGGCACGGCGGTGTGCCCCCGGAGCATGGCAGCCGCCAGAAAAACAAGCAAGCGTGCTTGCATTGATTTCGGACCGTTCGTTACGGAGCGGCAGCCGGTGGACTCCGGGGAGGACCAGGCCGACGCGGACGGCCAGACGTAAGGAAACGCGTCGCGTCAGAGGGCGGTGCCGCCCTGGGCCGCGTCGTCCAGCCCCGTCGCCTTCCCCCGCCCCACCTGCGTCCGCACCGCCCCCATGCTCGCCCCGATGACCAGCGCGATCGCCAGCGCCTGGGTGGCGGACAGGGCCTGGTGCAGGACCAGGAAGCCGGCAAACGCCGCGAGGGCCGGTTCCAGGCTCATGAGGACGGCGAAGGTGGACGCGGGCAGGCGTCGCAGGGCGATCAGTTCGAGGGTGTACGGCAGGACGGACGAGAGCATCGCGACGCCCGCGCCGAGGCCCAGCGTGACCGGGTCGATGAGCTTCGTCCCCGACTCCGCGATGCCCAACGGCAGGAAGAGCAGGGCCGCCACGGCCATGGCCAGCGCCAGGCCGTCGGCCTGCGGGAAGCGGCGTCCCGTACGGGCGCTGAACACGATGTACGCCGCCCACATGGCGCCGGCGCCCAGCGCGAAGGCGACGCCCAGGGGGTCGAGGCTCTCGAAGCCTCCGCCGCCGAGCAGGAAGACGCCGGCGAGGGCGAGGCCTGCCCAGATCACGTTCACCGCCCGGCGGGACGCGAGCACGGAGAGCGCGAGCGGGCCCAGGACCTCGAGGGTGACGGCCGGTCCCAGCGGGATACGGGCGACGGCCTGGTAGAAGAGCCCGTTCATGGCGCCCATGGCGACGCCGAAGGCGAGGACGGTGCCCCAGTCGGCGCGCGAGTGACCGCGCAGCCGCGGACGGCAGACGGCGAGCAGCACGACCGCGGCGACGATGAGCCGCAGCGTCACGACGCCGAGAGCCCCCGCCCTCGGCATCAGACTCACCGCGAGCGCGCCGCCGAACTGCACGGAGACACCGCCTGCGAGGACGAGGCCGACGGGACCGAGGGAGCCGAGACCGAAGCGGAAACTGCGGCGCCTTCCGGGTGCGCCCGGCGCGTCGGCTGCGGCCTGCGCAGCCGGCACGGCACCTGGCGCTGCCCCCGCCACGGCGGGCGCCGTATGGCCGACGCCACCAGGAGTGCCCTGTGCACCTTGTGCGACGCCTGCTTCCGACACGTCCGACACGGCTCTCAGCCTTCCCCAGGTCCAATCCACGCCACAAGTCCATTCACCTAGACTTGCGTATTCAAAATAGTGCACTCGTCCAGCACTGTGAAACGCTTTTGCAGCTTACGTCCGCGGCCGCTCGGGCCGGTCGCCGAAATTCCCGAGCGCTTCGGCCAGCACCTCCGCCACATGCCTCCCCCGCCGCCCCGCGAGCTGCTCCAGCTGGGTGCGGCAGGAGAAGCCGTCGGCCAGCAACACCGTGTCGTCCGACGCCGCCCGTACCGACGGAAGCAACTGCTCCTCGGCGCAGGCGGTCGACACCTCGTAGTGGCCCTTCTCGAAGCCGAAGTTGCCCGCGAGGCCGCAGCAGCCACCGCTGAGGTCGCCGGTCAGGCCCGCCTTCTCGCGCAGGCGGCGTTCGGCCGCGTCGCCGAGGACCGCGTGCTGGTGGCAGTGGGTCTGGCCGGCGACGGGTCGGTCGAGGCGCGGCGGCTGCCAGTCGGGAGCCTGCTCCTCCAGGTACTGGGCGAGCGTGCGGACCGAGTCGGCGAGTTCACGCGCGCGTGGGTCGTCGTGGAGGAGTTCCGGCAGGTCGGTCCTGAGCGCTGCCGCGCAGCTCGGCTCCAGTACGACCAGAGGGCCGCCCATGATCGGCTCCATTCGGTCGAGCGTGCGGCGCATGACGGCGCGGGCGCGGTCGAGCTGGCCGGTCGAGACGTACGTCAGGCCGCAGCACACGCCCGACGGCGGCAGGACGACCCGGCGTCCGGCGTCCTCCAGGACCTTCACTGCCGCCTTGCCCACCTCGGGCGACAGATGATCGGTGAAGGTGTCCGGCCACAGCACGGCGGCCTGGTTCGACGAGAGGATCTCCGTGCGGCCTCCGCCGAGCCGTCGTGCGCGGCGGTCGAACCACCGCCGGAACGTCTCGCGCGGCAGCCGCGGAAGCTCCCGCTCCGGCGCGATGCCGCCGAGCCGCTTGGCGAGCGCGGCCAGCGGGCGCAGCCGCAGCGCCGCGTTCACGGCGGCCGCGAAGTTCACGGCGCCCGTGAAGGGCGCGGCGAGCCGCAGCCAGCGCGGCAGCCACCCCATCGCGTAGTGCGCGGCCGGTCGCCGCCGCCCCGCGTAGTGGTGGTGCAGGAACTCCGCCTTGTACGTGGCCATGTCGACGCCGACCGGGCAGTCCGACCGGCAGCCCTTGCACGACAGGCACAGGTCGAGCGCGTCGCGGACCTCCGTGGACCGCCAGCCGTCCGTCACCACCTCGCCCGCCAGCATTTCGTGCAGCAGGCGCGCGCGCCCGCGCGTGGAATGCTCCTCCTCGCCTGTGGCCCGGAAGGACGGGCACATCACCGCGGGCCCCGCCGCCGTCTCCGTACGGCACTTCGCGACGCCCACGCACCGGCGGACCGCCGCCGAGAAGTCCCCGCCGTCGTGGGGGTAGCCGAAGGCCACGTCGACCGGTTTCCGCGGCAGGACGGCGAACGGCAGGTTCTCGTCGAGCCGGGCCGGGCGTACCAGCATCCCCGGGTTGAGCAGGTCGTCCGGGTCCCAGGCGCCCTTCACCCGTTCGAAGAGCCGCACCATCTCCGCGCCGTACATCTTCGGCAGCAGCTCGGCGCGTGCCTGGCCGTCGCCGTGCTCGCCCGAGAGCGAGCCGCCGTGGGCGACGACCACGTCCGCGAGCTCCTCCGAGAAGCGGCGGAAGCGGCCGATGCCCTCGGGCGTCAGCAGGTCGAAGTCGATGCGGACGTGGATGCAGCCGTCGCCGAAGTGCCCGTACGGCGTGCCGCGCAGGCCGTGCTGGGCCAGCAGCCCCCGGAAGTCCCGCAGGTAACCGCCCAGCCGGGCCGGCGGCACCGCACAGTCCTCCCAGCCCGGCCAGGCCTCCGTGCCGTCCGGCATCCGCGTCGCCGTGCCGCTCGCGTCCTCGCGGATCCGCCACAGGGTGCGCTGCCCGGCCGGGTCGGTGACGACGACGGCGTCCACGACGTCGGCGGCGCGCACGATCGCCTCGGCACGCGCGCGTGCCTCCGCCTCCGAGCCGCCGCCCGTCTCGACGAACAGCCAGGCACCGCCCTCGGGCAGCGCAGGTGTGCCGGGCGGCACGAGGTCGGCGGCCATGCCCTCCACGGTGAGCGGCCCGAACGGCAGCAGTCCTGCGGCCGCGTCCGCGGCGGCGCCCTCGTCGGCGTACCCGAGAACAGCGAGCGCACGCGCGCGTGGCGCCTCGACGAGCCGGACGACCGCCTCCGTGAGCACACCGAGCGTGCCTTCGCTGCCGCAGAACGCACGCGCGACGTCCGCGCCCTTCTCGGGCAGCAGCGCGTCCAGTGCGTAGCCGGAGATACGGCGCGGCAGCTCGGGAAAGCCGGTGCGCAGCAGCGCCAACTCGCCGTCCACGAGAGCGCGCAGGCCGTCAGGGGCACCGGCCCATCCGTGGCCCAGCCGCAGGCGCTCGCCCCGGCCGCTGATCACCGACAACTCGCCGACGTTGTCCGCGGTCGTCCCCCACGCCACCGAGTGCGACCCGCACGAGTTGTTGCCGATCATCCCGCCGAGGGTGCAGCGGCTGTGCGTGGACGGGTCGGGCCCGAACCGCAGGCCGTGCGGAGCCGCGGCCTCCTGGAGCCGGTCCAGGACCACGCCCGGCTGGACGACCGCCGTACGCTCCTCCGGGTCCAGGGAAACGATCTTGTTCATGTGCCGAGTGAAGTCCAGGACGACACCGGCGCCGGTGGCCTGGCCGGCGATGGACGTGCCGCCGCCGCGCGCCACGACCGGCACCCCGTGCTCGCGGCACACGGCGAGCACCGCGGCCACGTCGTCGGCGTCCCGCGGGGCCACCACACCGAGCGGCACACGCCGGTAGTTGGACGCGTCCATGGTGGTCAGCGCCCTCGCGGTCACCCCGAAGTCGACGTCCCCGCCGACGGCCGCCCGAAGCCGGCTCCGCAGCTGAGCGCGCAGGTCAGCGCCCGGGTCACCGCCAGGCTCAGTCCTCCGGCCGGCACGCCGGTCATCGCCCCCGTCAACCCGCAGCTCGCCCGGTACCCCTTCGAGATCAGCCATGCCCCCAGGATGCCCCCGCCCGCGCTCCTCATGATCCGGCTGCCTCGTTCTCATGATCCGGCTCGCCCGTCTCATCCGACGGACACGTTTCCGCCAGGTTTCACCGAGCGACTAGGCTCCCCACGTGGCTGAGATCCAGATTCCCGCTGACATCAAGCCCGCCGACGGACGTTTCGGCGCGGGCCCCTCCAAGGTGCGCACGGAGGCGCTGGACGCCCTGGCCGCCACCGGCACGTCCCTCATGGGCACCTCTCACCGCCAGGCCCCGGTCAAGAACCTGGTCGGCAAGGTCCGCGAGGGTGTGCGCGACCTCTTCCAGCTCCCCGAGGGCTACGAGGTGATCCTCGGCAACGGCGGCTCGACCGCGTTCTGGGACATCGCGACCCACGGCCTGATCGAGAACAAGTCGCAGCACCTCAGCTTCGGCGAGTTCAGCTCCAAGTTCGCCAAGGCCGCGAAGCTGGCCCCGTGGCTCGCCGAGCCGACGGTCATCTCCAGCGACCCCGGCACGCACCCCGAGGCGGCCGCCGAGGCTGGCGTCGACGTCTACGCGTTCACGCACAACGAGACCTCGACCGGTGTGGCCATGCCCCTCAAGCGGGTCGAGGGCGCCGACGCGGGCTCGCTCGTCCTCGTGGACGCCACCTCCGGCGCGGGCGGTCTGCCGGTCGACATCGCCGAGACCGACGTCTACTACTTCGCGCCGCAGAAGTCCTTCGCCGCCGACGGCGGCCTGTGGATCGCGGTCTTCTCCCCCGCCGCGATCGAGCGCGCCGAGCGCATCCACGCGTCGGGCCGCCACGTCCCGGAGTTCTTCAGCCTCCCCACGGCGATCGACAACTCCCGCAAGAACCAGACGTACAACACCCCGGCCCTCGCCACGCTGTTCCTGCTCAACGAGCAGCTGGAGTGGATCAACGGCCAGGGCGGCCTGGACTGGGCGGTGCGGCGCACCGCGACCTCCGCGCGGACGCTCTACGGCTGGGCCGAGGACGTCAAGTACGCCAACCCGTTCGTCGCCGACCCGGCGAAGCGCTCGCAGGTCATCGGCACGATCGACTTCTCGGACGACGTCGACGCCGCCGCGGTCGCCAAGGTGCTCCGCGCCAACGGCATCGTGGACACGGAGCCGTACCGCAAGCTGGGCCGCAACCAGCTGCGCGTCGCGATGTTCCCGGCGATCGAGCCGTCGGACATCGAGGCGCTGACGAAGTGCATCGACTACGTGATCGAGAAGCTCTGATCACTGCGGTACGACACTGAAGGGCGCCCGGCGAAACGCCGGGCGCCCTTCCTTCGCCCCCTTCGCGTTCCGGCTGCGACGGATCCTGGACGGGCTGGAAGCAGTTGTCGCGGAGCGCGCCAAAGGGTGGACAAGCGGGGCGATCACTGCCTGCATGGAGTCATGAGCACTCCGCGTACGAGCCCAGAACTCACCCCGTTCGTCAATCAGTGGGCCGTCCTGCTCACCAGCCACAGGAAGGACGGCACGGGCGTCGGCACCCCCGTCAGCATCGCCGTCGAGGGTGACCACGCATACGTCCGCACCCCCGGCAAGGCCGGGAAGGTCAAGCGCCTCCGCAACAACCCCGCGGTGGAGATCGCCCCGTCCACCGCGCGCGGCACCCCGACCGGCCCCGGACTCCACGCCCGGACCCGGCTGCTGGACCACGGCAGCGCGGAGGACCGGCATGCGGCGCGGCTGCTGCGACGCAAGTACCCGTTTCTGCAAGGCCTGTTGGTGCCGCTGGCGCACAAGGTGCTGCGGACGCGGACCCTGCACTACGAAGTGCGGCCGGAGAGGGAGAAGCCGGAGCAGGCGTAGGCCGCTGCCGGACCATCAGGCATCCGGTTCACTGCCGGGAGCTTCAGGCATCCGGGTCACAACCGGGACCTCAGGCACCCGCTCGGGGGCGTCCGGGACGTCTCAGCCCCGCCGCAGCAGCCGCTTCAGGCCGAAGACGACGGCCAGGGTGACGGCGAGAGCGATGGCGCCGGTCCTGAAGTCGGCGTCGAAACCCGGCCCGCTGCCCGTGGCCGCGCTGTCCGCACCACCACCTGTGGACGGCGTCTTGGATGCCGCGCCGCCCTCCTCCTTCACCTCGACGGGCTCGACCGGGCTCTGCGCGCCCTCGCTGCCGTACATCAGGGCGGAGCCGTCCGCCGTATAGGTCATGGACTCGCCCTGCCCCTGCAGCGGCACGCTCAGCCGCTCCTCCCGCTCCGGCTTCCCGTCGCGCCACGCGTAGAGCACCCCGCCGAAGTAGCCGCGCAGCGCAAGGTGCTCGCCGTCAGGCGAGAACGCGCCGTCGGTCACCCAGAGATCCGTGCCGGCCACGCGCTTGAAGACGTTCGTGCCGGAGGCGGAGAGCCGGGCCGGGCCTTCGTAGAGGGAGCCGCCGTCCTCCTTCTTGTCGGCGATGTACACCCGCCCGGTCTTCGGATGGACCATCAGTGCCTCCGCGTCTCGCGGCCCGTCCTCGTACTTCACGACGTACTGCGTGGCGCGGACCGTCTGATCGCGCAGTTCCCTGGGCTCGGGAAGCTTGTAGATCCAGACGTACGGCCAGGTGCCGCCGAGGTTGTCGCCTATGTCGCCGACGTAGAGGTTGTCGTCGGGCCCTATCGAGATGGCCTCCATGTCACGCGGCCGGCCGACGCCCGTCATGGTGACGGTCGCGACGGTCCGCCCGGTCTTCGAGTCGATCGCGTAGAGATACGCGCCGTCGTCGCTGTCGTTGTGCGTCCAGTAGATACCGGGGTGGAGGTGCGAGGCGGCGAGGCCGCTGGACTCGGTGATCCGCCGATCCTTGATCGTGAACCCCTCGGCGCCGCCGTCGGCGAAGGCGGCGGGCGTCGACAGTGCGACGAGGAGGACGGCTCCGGCGAGGGGCGGCAGGGATCGCATGCCCTCAAGCCTGCCACCCCGCCCGGCTGTTCACCGGGCGTGTCCAGCCTCACATCGCCGGCCGCCACCGGCCCGGCATTGATCGACGATGATGAGCGGATGCTCAGGTTCATGCCCGTCGGGGACTCCATGACGATCGGAAGCGCCGGCGAACACACCTGGCGGTACCGGATGTGGCAGCACCTGTGCAGGGCGTACGGCGGCCCGTTCGCGATCGTCGGGCCGCGCGAGACGCTGCACGACAAGGCCGCGGACGCGCCCCTGTCGTACGAGTACGCGGACCCGGACTTCCCGGCGCACGCCCGCCGCCACCTCGCCGGCTGGGGCGAGGGCTGGCTGCACATGGCCCCGCTGATCCGCGAGACGGTGAAGCGCGAACGGGCGGACGTGCTGCTGGTCTCCCTGGGCCTGATAGACCTCGGCTTCTACACGGACGCCGAGCAGACGGCGGAGAACATGCGCCGCTTCGTCACCGAGGCGAGGCTGGCCAACCCGCGGGTACGCATGGTCGTGCTGCCGGTGATCCCGAACGTACGCGCAGAATCGGACGCGGAGTTCGCGACAGAGGTCGCCCGCTTCAACGAACTCCTGGCGAAGGCCGTCGCCGACCTGGACGAGCCGGCCTCCCCCCTCCTCCTGGCCTCGGTCCCCGAGTCGTACGACATCCACTTCGACACGTACGACGGGACGCACCCGAACGCGAGCGGGGAGCACAAGCTGGCGGGGGCGTTCGGGGACGCGATGTACCAGGCGTGGGGGCTGGGGGAGCCGTACGACGCTGGCACGTAGGCCCGATATCGACTTTCACGGGATTTGATATCATCGCTCGTGATGGCCGCAGCTCGCCCTCAGGAGACGCACATGGCTCGCACAGTGATCGACATCGACGACGAGAAACTGGCCGAGGCGGCCGAGATCTTCGGCACGACCACCAAGGTCGCCACGGTGAACGCGGCCCTCGAGGACGCGATCAAGCGCCGCAAGCGGGCCTCGTTCCTGAACTGGCTGGCCGAAGGCGGCCTTCCGGACCTCACGGGCCCGGTGGAGAAGCCGGACGACCAGCATGATGCCGCGTGACTCGGAGCGATCGGTACCTGATCGACAAGTCGGCGCTGGCGCGCTACCCGAAGCCTGCTGTGCGGGTCGTGATCGATCCGCTGCACAACGCCGGGCTACTCGCCGTATGCGGTGCGGTCGAACTCGAGGTACTGCACAGCGCCAGATCGAAGGCGGACGCCGAGCGGATCCGTGACGAGATGCAGGGCTTCGACTGGCTGCCGACACCGGATGAGGCATGGGATCGCGCCCTGGAGGTGCAGTCACTCCTCATCGCTAAGGGGAACTGGAAGGCCCTGTCGGTCGCCGACCTGATCATCGCGGCGACCGCCGAACGTCACGGCGTCACCGTCCTGCACTACGACGGCGACTACGACATGATCGCCGAAGTCACCGGGCAGCCGACCGCCTGGGTCGTCCCCGCCGGAACCGCGGACTGAGCCGGCACGTCCGGCTCCGGGCCGAACAACCTGCCGCCCTTGCCTAGAGCGCACTCCACGGCGTTGGCTAAAGCCTCATGAAGTACACGCAGCTCGGACGTACGGGTCTCAAGGTCAGCCGGATCGTGCTCGGGACGATGAATTTCGGGCCCCAGACCGATGAGGCCGAAAGCCACGCCATCATGGACGCGGCGCTGGACGCAGGTATCAACTTCTTCGACACCGCCAACGTGTACGGCTGGGGCGAGAACAAGGGCCGCACGGAGTCGATCATCGGCAACTGGTTCGCCCAGGGCGGTGAGCGGCGCGACAAGGTCGTCCTCGCCACCAAGGTGTACGGGAACATGGCGCCCGACGGCGGCGACGTGTGGCCCAACCATGACAAGCTCTCCGCCCTCAACGTCCGGCGGGCCGTCGACGCCAGCCTGAAGCGGCTGCAGACGGACTACATCGACGTCTACCAGTTCCACCACATCGACCGTCAGACCCCCTTCGAGGAGATCTGGCAGGCCATCGACGTACTGGTCCAGCAGGGCAAGATCCTCTACGCGGGGTCCTCCAACTTCCCCGGGTACAAGATCGCCCAGGCCAACGAGACCGCCGCCCGGCGCGGCAGCTTCGGGCTCGTCAGCGAGCAGTGCCTGTACAACCTCGCCGAGCGCCGCGCCGAGATGGAGGTCATCCCGGCCGCGCAGGACTACGGCCTCGGGGTCATCCCCTGGTCCCCGCTGCACGGCGGGCTGCTCGGCGGCGTCATCAAGAAGGAGACGGAGGGCGGTCGGCGCGCGTCCGGTCGCTCCGCCGACGCCCTCGCCAACTCCGCCGTACGTGAGAAGGTCCAGGCGTACGAGGACCTGCTCGACAAGCACGGCCTCGAGCCCGGCGAGGCGGCACTCGCCTGGCTGCTCACCCGCCCCGGCGTGACCGGCCCGATCGTCGGCCCACGCACGGCGGCCCAGCTCGCCTCGGCGCTCCGCGCCGCGGAACTGGAACTGTCGGACGAGGTGCTGACGTCCCTGGACGAGATCTTCCCGGGACCGGGGCCGTCGCCGGAGGCGTTTGCCTGGTAACCGTCACATCCGGCCGGAGCGCCGCCTCGGCCGGGGGTCCGGGGGTTGCCCCCGGGACAGCACAGCCCGGGACCGGGGCCGTCGCCGGAGGCGTTTGCCTGGTAACCGTCACATCCGGCCGGAGCGCCGCCTCGGCCGGGGGTCCGGGGGTTGCCCCCGGGACAGCACAGCCCGGGACCGGGGCCGTCGCCGGAGGCGTTTGCCTGGTAACCGTCACATCCGGCCGGAGCGCCGCCTCGGCCGGGGGTCCGGGGGTTGCCCCCGGGACAGCACAGCCCGGGACCGGGGCCGTCGCCGGAGGCGTTCACCTGGTAACCGCCGCAGCATCCACCCGGACCCCTGCTCGGCCGGGGATCTTTCGGCCGCCCCCGGGACAGCACAGCCCGGGACCGGGACCGCCGCCGGAGGCGTTCGCCTGGTAGCACAACAGTCGCCCCTGGCCGAGAGGCCAGGGGCGGCGCGCCTTGGCGCGGCCGGTCTACTTCCCCACCGCCGCCGACAGCGCCACCACGACGAACATCAACACGAGCACACCGGCCATGATCCGGTTCCTGGTCTTAGGGTCCACGTACTCGAGGTTAACCGGCCCCTCCGAGTGGCCAGCGGGCGACCGTCTCGTAGCGCGGCTGCTCACCGCGCACCCCTGACACGGGCAGCCGGCTCCGCACCAGACGCAGCTCGTCCACGGTCCACTCGCTGCCCGCGAAGTGGCGCAGTTCGGCCACGTACGGCCGCAGGTCGTGCGGTCGCCGGGTGCGTGCGATGGACAGGTGCGCATGGTAGCGGCGGTGCTCGCCCATCTCGATGCCCGCCTTGCGGCCCGCCGCCTCCGTCCGTTCGGCCAGCAGCCGCATGGTGCCCACGTCGCCCTCGGCTCCGGCCCACAGCGCCCGGTCCCCGAAGTGGCCGCCGCCGTGCAGGGCCAGCGGGAAGGAGTCGGTGCGACGAGCGGCCCTGGCCAGCCGCTCCGACAACTCGGGGACCGTCTCCTCCGCCACCTCACCGTAGAACGCCAGCGTGAAGTGCCAGCCGGGACGGGGGGTCCAGCGCAGCGCGTCGGCGCCGGGCAGGCTCCTCACCCTGTCGACGGCAGAGGCGAGTTCACGGCACGCGTGGTCCGGGGGCAGCACGGCGGCGAAGAGTCTCATGGTCAGAGTCTGTCCCACGCCTGCGCCACCGCACGTCCGGCGCAGGAGCCAGCACACCGTGCCCCACCCCGTACTTCACCCGGCAGGCCCGGTCCGGCAGGCGGCACAGCCGGGGGCCCAGGCGGGCCCCCGAGGGCCGCACCCCTCGGCGCTCGCCCGGCACGGCATCTCACGCCGCCGTGGCCAGCCGCTCCCGCGGTACGAACCGCACATGCGGATGGCCCCGGTGCCAGCCCACCGAGAGGCGCAGGCCGCCCACCCGCGCCAGGATCAGGCCGACGGCGACGGCGGCCGCGGCCGAGACGAGGCCGCCGGCGGCGAAGCCGACCCTCGCCCCGTACGTGTCCGTGACCCAGCCGACGAGCGGCGCCCCCAGCGGCGTACCACCCGTGAAGACCATCATGAACAGGCTCATCACACGCCCGCGCATCGCGGGATCCGTGGCCATCTGCACGGACGAGTTGGCCGTCACGTTCACCGTCAGGCCGAACATCCCGATGAGGACGAGCAGCGCGGAGAAGATCCACAGGGACGGGGCCACGGCGGCCGCCACCTCCAGGACACCGAAGAGCAGCGCCGCGACGACCAGCAGCCGCAGCCGCGACGTGCCGCGCCGGGCGGCGAGCAGCGCGCCTGCCAGCGAACCGGCGGCCACCAGGATGTTGAACATGCTGTACGCGCCCGCCCCGGCCTGGAACACGTCGTCGGCGAAGGCCGACAGCCACACCGGGAAGTTGAAGCCGAACGTGCCGATGAACCCGACGAGGACGATCGGCCAGATCAGCTCCGGCCGGCCCGCGACATAGCGCAGGCCCTCACGCAGCTGACCCTTGCCTCGCGGCGCACGCTCGACCTGGTGCAGCTCACGGGCGCGCATCAGGAGAAGACCGGCGATGGGGGCGACGAAGGACACGCCGTTGAGCAGGAACGCCCAGCCGGTACCGACGCCGGTGATGAGGACGCCCGCGACGGCCGGCCCGACGAGGCGGGCGGACTGGAAGTTCGCCGAGTTGAGGCTGACCGCGTTCTGCAGCTGGCCGGGCCCGACCATCTCGGACACGAACGACTGACGGGCCGGATTGTCGACGACCGTGACGAGGCCGAGGACGAAGGCCGTGAGGTACACGTGCCAGACCTGGACGTGTCCGCTGAGGGTGAGGGCCGCGAGGGCGAGGCCCGTCAGGCCCATCGCGCTCTGCGTGAACAGCAGGACCGGCCGCTTGGGCAGGCGGTCGACGAGGACGCCGCCGTAGAGGCCGAAGAGCAGCATCGGCAGGAACTGCAGCGCCGTGGTGATACCGACGGCGGCGGCCGAGCCGGTGAGGCTGAGCACCAGCCAGTCCTGGGCGATGCGCTGCATCCAGGTGCCGGTGTTGGAGATGACCTGCCCGGTGAAGAAGAGCCGGTAGTTCCGGATCTTCAGCGAGCTGAACATGTTGGTCTTGGTGGTGGCGGGCTGGGAGTCGCGGGTTGTTGGTCCGGGTGCGGAATCTGCTCCGGTTCCCGTACTCAAGGTTTCGCCTCCTTTGGCGGTCGCGGTCAGTTCGTACGCGTGGCGCTCGCGGTCAGTTCGTACGCGCGGCTGGTGTGCTCGGCGCGGTGTGTGATGCCGTAAGCCGGTCTGTACTGCCGGAAGCCGCCCGGCCCCCCGTCGCGGCGCGTCAGAGGTGGGCCAGCTTCTCCAGGACCGGGGCGGCGGCGCGCAGCTTCGCCCACTCGTCCTCGTCGAGGCCCGCCACCAGTTCCGCCAGCCACGCGTTCCGCCGGCGGCGGCTCTCCTCGAGCATGGCCTCGGCCTGCTCGGTCTGCGTCACCACCTTCTGGCGGCGGTCCTCGGGATGCGGCTCCAGACGGACCAGTCTCTTGGCCTCCAGCAGGGCGACGATGCGGGTCATCGACGGCGGCTGTACGTGCTCCTTGCGGGCGAGCTCGCCCGGCGTGGCGGAGCCGCAGCGGGCCAGGGTGCCGAGCACCGACATCTCGGTGGGGCTCAGCGACTCGTCGACCCGCTGGTGCTTGATCCTGCGCGACAACCGCATCACGGAGGAGCGCAGTGCGTTCACGGCGGCAGCGTCGTCGCCATGCGTGAGATCCGGCATGTCTTTAGGATACCTCATTACTCTCGCTAAGTTCTCGCCGATCGGGGCCGCGACGCGCGTGACTGCGCTCACCGGACCAGAGGCACCCGTGGGCCTCGCCCACGGGTGCCGGAAGCTGCACATAACCCGCCCGGCGCAAACTCCGCATGCAGGACATCACCCAAATGAGTGATCCAATTCCCGAAAGTGACGCGTGGGCCGGTCAGGTCGGGCAACCCTCGTCCCCATGGGGACCGACGTGCTCAGCCTGCGCCTGGACCGTGAGCTGCTCGAGCGGCTCCGCCGGCATGCCGCGAAAAGAGGAATGAGCGTCCAGGACTATGTCGTCCGGACGCTCATTCGCAGTGACTTCGACGAGCGGTTCCAGTCCGCGGTCGAGGAGACGGAGAGGTTCTACGGGGCCGCCGAGGGGTTCTACGGGACCCCGGCGTCGCGGCGGCCCCGCAGCCCCGCCGAATGACTCCCTACGCCTGCGTCACGTAAGGCCCAGCGCGGGCATCAGGTAGTAGAAGGCGAACACCGCCGACACCACGTACATCGCGGCGGGCACCTCGCGGCCGCGGCCCGCGGCCAGGCGGAGAACCGTGAAGGTGATGAAGCCCATGCCGATGCCGTTCGTGATCGAGTACGTGAACGGCATCATCAGCATCGTCACGAAGGCCGCGATCGCGATCGTGTGATCGCTCCAGTCGATCTCCCGGATGGAGCCGGCCAGGATCATGAAGCCCACCGCGACCAGCGCGGGGGTGGCCGCCTGGGACGGCACCATGGTGGCCAGCGGGGTCAGGAAGAGCGAGACGGCGAAGAGCGCGCCGGTGACGACGTTCGCGAAGCCGGTCCGTGCGCCTTCGCCGACGCCCGCCGTGGACTCGACGAAGCAGGTGGTGGCCGAGGAGGAGCTGGCGCCGCCCGCGGCGACGGCGATGCCGTCCACGAACAGGACCTTGTTGATGCCCGGCATGTTGCCGTTCGCGTCGGTCAGCTTGGCCTCGTCACCGATGCCCATGATCGTGCCCATCGCGTCGAAGAAACACGACAGCAGCACGGTGAAGACGAACAGCAGGCCCGTCAGGATGCCGACCTTCTCGAAGCCGCCGAAGAGGCTGACCTGGCCGATGAGCCCGAAGTCCGGCGTCGCGATCGGGTTGCCGGGCCACGCCGGAGTGGTCAGACCCCAGGAGGGCACGTCCGCGACGGCGTGGATGACCGCGGCGGCCACCGTCATCACGACGATCGAGATCAGGATCGCACCCGGCACCTTGCGCACGATCAGCGCGAACGTGAGCAGCACGCCGACGATGAAGACGAGAACCGGCCAGCCGCCCAGGTGCCCGTCGCCGCCGAGCTGCAGCGGCACGGTGGTGTGGGCGGCGTCCGGCATGCGCGTGACGAAACCGGCGTCCACGAGGCCGATCAGCAGGATGAACAGGCCGATACCGATCGCGATGGCCTTGCGCAGGCCGAACGGCACGGCGTTCATCACGCGCTCCCGCAGGCCCGTGGCCACGAGCAGCATCACGACGAAGCCGGCGAGGACCACCATGCCCATCGCGTCCGGCCAGCTCATGCGCGGCGCGAGCTGGAGGGCCACGACGGTGTTGACGCCGAGTCCGGCGGCCAGCGCGATCGGCACGTTGCCGATGACGCCCATCAGGAGGGTCGTGAACGCGGCGGTCACCGCGGTCGCCGTGACCAGCTGGGCGTTGTCCAGCTGGTTGCCGTACATGTCCTTCGCGCTGCCCAGGATGATCGGGTTCAGCACGATGATGTAGGCCATCGCGAAGAAGGTGGCGAACCCGCCGCGGATCTCCCGCGGAATGCTCGAACCTCGCTCGGAGATCTTGAAGTAACGGTCGAGCGCACTGTGCGGAGGCTGCTGCTGCGGCTGCTCCGGAGTGGCGGCCTTGGCGGTGGCCGAGGTGGGCATGCGGGAACCTCAGGGGTGCGGGTGATTCACGGAACTTGATCGGGTCCGGCCGTCGACGGTCAACAACAGGTATTTCTTTGCGCCTCTGCGGTCACTCAGCAGTCACTGTTGGAGCTTCATACGACTAGAAGTAGCCAGACTCGGACCGTTTCAGTATGAACATATGAGCCCCATATCGCCATCTCCGCGCGTAGACCTCTTGTGGCACAAGGGATCCGGCGTCGCGCGGAGGCCCGGAGCGGGGGCGGCGGACCGGACATCGGGGCCCTCGTAAGCTGTGCACATGGCGAAATGGACCCCCAGGCACGAGGCGCCCGAGCCCCTTGAGGGGCCCGTGGTCGCCACCATCACCGGCGGCACCATCCTGTGGTTCCTGGTCTTCCTGGTGCAGCTGCCGTTCTACGGGTGGTTCGACGAGCACGGGCACACCTGGTGGCTGTGGACGTGCCTGGCCGGCGGGGGGCTGGGGCTGATCGGCGTCTGGTACGTGCGGAAGCGGGATGCGGCGTTGAAGCGGGACGTGGCGCGAAAGGCCGGCGACGCCGCCGAGTAGGGCCACCCTTTCTCGCCGCAGGCCGCCCGCAGCAAAGGCGGCCCGGCGTTCGGGGGGTGAAGCCGCAGGTCCGCCCGTACCGTCGTTTGCATGACGCACATCGATGCGGGTGCTGAACTCGATCCTGTGCACCCCGTGCCGATACCCCGCGGGAAACCCTCGCCCGGGCTGACGGCGGCCGAGGTCGCCCGGCGGGTGGCGCGCGGCGAGGTCAACGACGTTCCGGTGCGCAGCAGCCGCTCGACGGTCGACATCATCCGGGCGAACGTCTTCACCCGCTTCAACGCGATCATCGGTGTGCTGTGGCTGATCATGCTGTTCGTCGCGCCGTTCCAGGACAGCCTGTTCGGCTATGTGATCCTCGCCAACACCGGCATCGGCATCATTCAGGAGCTGCGCGCCAAGAAGACGCTGGACTCGCTCGCGTTGATCGGCGAAGCGCGGCCGACGGTGCGGCGGGACGGCGTCACCGCCGAGATCAGCACCTCCGAGATCGTCCTCGGGGACCTGATCGAGATCGGGCCCGGTGACAAGATCGTCGTGGACGGTGCCGTCGCGGAGGCCGACGGTCTGGAGATCGACGAGTCGCTGCTCACCGGCGAGGCCGACCCCGTCGTCAAGAACCCCGGCGACCAGGTGATGTCGGGCAGCTTCGTGGTGGCGGGCGGCGGCGCGTTCACCGCGGTCAAAGTGGGCCGCGAGGCGTACGCCGCGCAGCTCGCGGAAGAGGCGTCCCGCTTCACGCTCGTCCACTCCGAGCTGCGGACCGGTATCTCCACGATCCTCAAGTACGTGACGTGGATGATGATCCCGACCGCGCTCGGCCTGATCATCAGCCAGCTCGCCGACGAGGCCCACGGCTCCGGCTTCAAGGACGCGCTCGCGCGCACCGTCGGCGGCATCGTGCCGATGGTGCCCGAGGGACTGGTGCTGCTGACCTCGGTCGCCTTCGCGATCGGTGTGATCCGGCTTGGCCGAAAACAGTGCCTCGTGCAGGAGCTGCCGGCGATCGAAGGGCTCGCCCGCGTCGACATCGTCTGCCTGGACAAGACGGGCACGCTGACCGAGGGCGGCATGGACGTCACCGAGGTGCGCGCGCTGGACGGCGCGGACGACACGTACGTACGCAAGGTCCTCGGCGCCCTGGGCGAGTCCGATCCGCGGCCGAACGCCAGCCTGCAGGCGATCATCGATGCCTATCCGGACAGCGACGAGTGGCGCTGCACGGAGTCGCTGCCCTTCTCCTCGGCCCGCAAGTACAGCGGGGCCAGCTTCAGCGAGGGCAACGGCGAGTCCAGCTCCTGGCTCCTCGGAGCCCCGGACGTCCTGCTGCCCGAGGGGCACCCGACGCTGGCCGAGACCGAGCAGCTCAACGAACAGGGGCTGCGGGTGCTGCTCCTGACCCGCGCCGTCAAGGAGCTGGACGACCCGGAGCTCACGCACGGCGCACGCCCCACCGCGCTCGTCGTACTGGAACAGCGGCTGCGGCCGGATGCCGCCGCCACCCTGCGCTACTTCGCGGACCAGGACGTGCGCGCCAAGGTGATCTCCGGTGACAACGCCGTGTCGGTCGGCGCGGTCGCCGCGAAACTGGGCGTGCCCGGCGCCGAGAACACCCTCGACGCGCGGGCGCTCCCGCAGGCGCGCCCGGAGATGGCCGAGGTCCTCGACGACCACACCGTCTTCGGCCGGGTGACCCCTCAGCAGAAACGGGACATGGTCGGCGCGCTGCAATCGCGGGGGCACACGGTCGCGATGACGGGCGACGGCGTCAACGACGTCCTGGCGCTGAAGGACGCCGACATCGGTGTCGCCATGGGCTCCGGCTCCGAGGCCAGCCGGGCCGTGGCACAGATCGTGCTGCTGAACAACAGCTTCGCGACGCTGCCCTCGGTCGTCGCGGAGGGCCGCCGGGTCATCGGCAACATCACGCGCGTCGCGACGCTCTTCCTCGTGAAGACCGTCTACTCGGTGCTCCTCGCCATCATGGTGGTCTGCGCCCAGGTCGAATATCCGTTCCTGCCGCGGCATCTGACCCTGCTGTCGACGCTGACCATCGGCGTCCCGGCGTTCTTCCTCGCCCTGGCCCCCAACAAGGAACGCGCCCAGCCCCACTTCGTACGACGCGTCATGCGGTACGCGATTCCGGGCGGGATCCTCGCGGCCACCGCCACCTTCGCGACGTACCTGCTGGCGCGGCACCACTACACCGGGCCCGACGAGCTGGACGCCGAGACGAGCGCGGCGACCCTCACGCTCTTCCTGATCGCCATGTGGGTCCTGGCGATCATCGCGCGTCCCTACACGTGGTGGCGGATCGGCCTCGTCGCCGCGATGGGCACCGGGTTCCTGCTGGTCCTCGTCGTGCCCTGGCTGCAGCACTTCTTCGCGCTGAAGCTGGTGGGCACGACGATGCCGTGGGCCGCGGTGGCCATCGCGGCGGTGGCGGGGGCCGCGCTGGAGTTCCTGTGGCGGTGGGTGGGGCGCCGGTTCCCGGCGTAGGGGTGGACGGCGGGGCCCGGCCGGGCATCGCTTCGCTCGCCACGGGCCGGGCCCCGCCGGGGGATTTTGCCCCGCCGGGGTGGGATTTCGCCCCCGCCGCCCCTACCCGTCCCGTCCCCGAGGGCTCCGCCCCCGGACCCCCTTGTCGGCCTGAACGGCCTCGTCCTCAAACGCCGGACGGGCTGATGGGCCCGCCCTCAGTCGAACCAGCGGTCCCGGGCCAGTTCCTCCGTGCGCGACGGGTCCTCGAGGAGGGCCGCGACCTCGAAGCGGCGCGGCCACTGGCCCGCCGCCCAGGCCAGACCCGCCGCGACGCCCTCCAGCGTCGCCGCGTGGACCGTGCCGTCAGGCGCCTGCCGCCAATCCAGTTCCGTGCCGGCCACGACGAGTTCCTCGTACTCGGTGTACGTCGCCGGGGTCGACGGTCCCAGCAGCACCCGGACCGACTCCGGGACCGGATGCACCACTCCGTCGCCCGCCACCTCCGCGGTCACCGTCTCGCTGAGGCGCCGTACCTGGAACAGCTCGGCGAGGTCGGCGGCGCGCGACGGGCGTACGGGGAGCAGGGGCAGCCCGGCAGTGAGCGGAAGGAGGTCCGGGGCGTCCGCCACCACCGCGTCCGCCGCGTCGACGACCGTGACGCGGCCGTCCACGACGGCCCGCAGGTCGTCCGGGAGCGTCACCTGCTCCGGGTCGAGGTCCGCCAACAGGCCATAGATCGCGTGGAGTTGGGCCGACGTGACGTCGCGCTCCGGGTCGGCGAGGCGGTCGAGGAGCTCGGCCGCGCCGCCGGGTTCGGAGAGGAGCGCGGCGACGGAGGTTCGGACGCCGAGCGCCCGCAGCACCTGCTCGTCGTCGAAGCCCGTCGCGTCCGCCGAGTCGTAAAGACCGGCCAGCAGCGGGTCCCCGCCCGCGGCCCGCAGACCGGCCGGGCGGCGGCCGTCGAGCACCGGGTGGCCGCGCAGCCACCAGGCCGTGTACGGGCGGACCGTCTCCGTGGTGCCGTCCGGCAGCAGGATGCGCACCGGCTGCGTGAGGGCGTCCCGCAGCGGCGGCTGCGACAGCAGCGCGAGAGCCTGCGGCCAGCGGTCGTCGTCGACGAGGTCGAGATCGCGTACGGCGATGATCTCGGTGGCGACCGGCGGTACGGGAGTGTCGGGCAGCCTGTCGAGGATGTCCTCGCACCAGACGTCGACGGCGTCGAGCAGCCCCGCGTCGTCGGGCTCGGGGAAGTCGCCGCTGCGCGGCTCCACTTCGTCCGGGTCGAGGACCACGTCCGTGGCGCGGACCAGCGCGAAGTTCGCGAGGACCCCGCAGGCGGCGAGCGGCTGTTCGCCCCAGCGCTCGGCCAGTTCGGCGTCCACCTCGGCCAGTTCGCCCTCGCGCACGACCCCCGCGAAGGGGCTGCCGGGCAGCACGAGCTCGCCCGCAGGGGCGAGCTCCCCTTCGTCGTCGGGCAGCGCGAGCGCCCCGAGCCAGGGCTCGTCGCCCGGCTCAAGACCGGCATCCCGGACGAGCGCGAGGACGAGGTCCGCGAGCTCCTCCGCGTCCAGCGCGTCCTCGTCCCAGGAGTCGTCCTCTAGCGAGCCCGCGACGGCGGCCCGCACCTGGGGTGTCGTCAGGACGGCACGCGGTGTGGCGGGCAGGGCGCCGAGCTTCTCGAGGAGGGGGTGCGCGGCGTCGGGGTGCGCGACCTTGAGGCCGAGACGGGCGAGGGAGGCAGGAGCGGCAGGCTCTTCCGCGGGCTCGCCCGTTTCCGTGCCCTCGCCGGACGGCGGCACCGGCAGCAGCACCTGCCGGGGCCCGATCGTCGTACGGCCGTCGGCGAGGGGCACCGGCAGACCTGAGAGCCGGTCCGGGTCGACGCCGGCCAGGCTGTCGTACAGCCGCCGCCACCAGGCGGGCTCCCGTTCCAGACCGGCGAGCCGGTCGATCGCCTCGGTCAGCGGAACGCGGGCGACGCCCAGCGTGCGCAGCTCCACGCGGCGTTCGAGCCCGGCGGGCAGCAGGCTCGGCAGCACCTCGGCCAGCACCCGCACCGTGTCGGCGCCCGCGCCCTCGACGACCTCGGCCTCGCGCGGCCGCAGCGCCACGGGGCCGGCGGCCGCCGTACCGCCCGACATCATGGCCTCGCCCTGCGGGGCCCAGGCAGGCGCGGCCTCGGAGCCGCGGGCCCAGGCCTGCGCCGCCTCGGCTCCCTCCAAGGGCCAGGCCGGAGCGGCCTCTGCCCCCTCGCGCTCCACCGCGGGCGGCAGAAACGCCGTACGCGGCAGCCGGTCGAGGATGGCCTGACGCAGCGCCCCGTCCAGGACGCCCTTGCCGAGCGGACCCGGCACAAGATCGATCAGGCCGGTGCTCAAGGGGCGCCAGGACGCGAGCAGTTCGGCGTACGCGTCCGCCGCGCGCTGCACGAGGAAGTCGGTCAGCGGGCCCGGCGCGGCGTGCCGACGCATCGTGTCCAACGGCAGCGACGCGATCAGCAGTGCCGGTACGCCTAGGGGTTCGTCGCTGGGCGTCGGCGCGTGCACGACCGGGGCGGTACGGGGGCGTCGCGGGGCGCCCTCGTCGTCCACGGGGACGGCCCACGTCACGGACCAGTACGGACGCAGCCGCTCCTCGACCGGGCGGTCGGCGAGCAGTTCGTGGTCGAGGGAGCCGTGGCGGCTGACGGTGCGCCACCGGCTCGTACCGTCGCGGCTGTCGTCGATGACGATGTCGGATGCGGCCCCGGGGTGCGGGCGCCGCCGCAGCGTCCGGACGCCGTCCACCGCGCCCTGCGTCTCGACGACGACCTCCTCGAGCCCGGGGAGGCTCAGCAGGAGGGCGTCGTCGATGCCCTCGAGCAGTCGTTCGACCAGATCTCCGGCTGCCGCGTCGCGCAGCGGCAGGATGACGACGGTGTCGTATCCCTCCGGGGCGGTGCCCTCGGCGGGCAGCGGCAGGCGGAGGAGCGGTACGTGGCCCTCGCGGCGGCGCAGCTCGTCGCCCAGGCCGGGGCTGTGGCGCGCGGTCTCGGCGGCCAGCTCCCGGGCCTCGGCGAGCGACCACCGTACGCCGCCGTGGCGGCCGACCACCGCGGGCTCGTCGGTCACGGCGAGCACGGCGGCGAAGCCGACGCCGAAGCGACCGACGGCCGCGGTCCTGCCCTCGCCGTGCCCCTCCCGCTTCGCGGAGGCGCGCAGCGTGGACAGCGACTCGGCGCCTGCCGCGTCGAGGGGGGCGCCGGTGTTGGCGGCGGCGAGGACGCCGTCGCGGAGGATGAGGCGGAGCCGCCCGGGGACGCCCGCGCGTGCCGCCGCATCGGCGGCGTTCTGCGCCAGCTCCACGACGAGGCGGTCGCGGTAGCCGCCGAGCGCGAGGTCCTCCTCGGCGTTGGCGTCCTCGCGGAACCGGGCCGGGCTCGCCGCCCATGCGTCGAGTACCCCGCGCCGCAGACGCGCCGTCCCGAACGGATCCGCCCCCTCCGGGGCCGGCCGCACGAACTTGCTCACGGTGGTCACTCCTTGCCTCCGGCACGGTTTGCTGTTCCCTGCGTCGGCGCGGTTACGCGTTCGCCGCCGCCCGAAGGTACCGCGCGGCGGCGTCCGACCGGGTGGGCGGTTCGCCACCCGGGGCTTCCGGCTGTGGGTGGTTCGCCACCGGGCGGTGGCTGGATCGGCGCGTGCGCGTCTGCGGGTCCGCTCTGGTACGCCACCCTGCCGGTGTGGGCGCACATCCCGCCACGTCCCCTTCGGCACGTACGCGGCGATCCGCCGGTGGCCGGTTCAGCCATTGCGACGGGACAGGTGGGCAGCCGCGCCACTGACCGTTGTGGGCATGCGTTCCGCCTGGGGCGGAACGGGTGGGCACAACCCACGACGGCGGGTGCCGTGGAACTGTGGTCCAGCCCTGGCTGGGGCACCCAAAAAGCGGGGGCACCCCAAAACTGCGGCCGCCGGAGGCTAACTGTGGCCGAACTCCTCCGCTGGCCCCTCCGTCTCCACAGACCCCGAATCCGCCGCAGGCCGCAACGGCATCTCATCCACCCGCGTCTCGTCCAGCACCGGCGGAGCCGGCCGCGGCGGCTTCGGCATGACCGCGGCCTCGGAGTGCGCCCCACACCCGTACGCAAGGGACACCACCCGGCCATCGGCCGGCGAGAACTCGTTCGAACACACCCCGAACGCCTGCCGCAACGACCCGGCGAGCGGCACCAGGAACCCACAGGACACACACGACGCGGGCGCGGCCTGCGCCATCTGCGTCTTCGGTCCGTACGACTCCTCCCAGCGGTCGGCCGCCGTGTGCAGCCCGTACCGCGAGAGCACCCGCGCCCGCCGCATGCCGAGCTCCTCGGCGACCGCCGCGATCGAGCCGCGTGACGGCGCGACCGGCAGGTTCGCCGGCGCCCCGGCCGTGACCTCGGCGTCCTCGGCCTCGACGAGGTCGGCCATCTCCTCCGACACGGCGGAGTTCGGCGGCGGCGCGTCCTCGCCGCTGTACCCGGGCTCGAGCCGCAGATCCTCCGCCTCGGTCGGCAGCAGATCGCCCGGCCCCAGATCCCCTGGCCTCAGCCGCTCGCTCCACGGCACCCACTCCGGGGCCAGCAGCGCGTCGGGACCGGGCAGCAGCACTGTCTCGTCCAGCGTCACGATCTTGGCGCGCGAGGCCCGCGCCACGGTGACGGCCCAGCGCCAGCCCCGGTACCCGGGCTCCTTGCACTCGAAGAGGTGTGTGACGACGCGGTCGCCCTCGACGACGATCCCGGCATGCTCGCCGACGACGCCGGGCGCGGCTGTCTCCTCTGCCGCGGCGCGGGCGAGCTCGACCGCCTCAGCGCACAGGCGGTCAGGGGTGCGGCTTCGCGTTGTCGCTGCGCTCACAGGTATCGCTTCTCTCCTACGCCGTCTCACGAGTGCGCCGTACGGCAGCGGATGCACCGGTATGCGGACGGAGCGGACCGGGGGACCGCGTCGACGTCCGCGCCCGGTGGTCCTCGGGCGCACCTACGTCACCCATTCTGCGGGATGACCGAGGGGTGCGCGGCCGTGGACTGCCGTTGTATTGCGCGCTACGCACGCTACCCTCTCCGGGCCCCTGGGCCCACACCGACGTACGGACCCTGCGGCTCCGCCGCCTGCGCCACGGCTGCCCGCAACGGGACCCGGGCAAAGGCGGGCCCGCCCTGCGCGCCATACCCATACGCGCGGTAACCGCACTACCCGCCCGCTCCTCGGGGCACTATGACGGGGTGGCAGCCGCAAAATCGTCCGCCTCGGGGAGCGAGGCGAATCCGGTCGGCAGGGTCGCCCGCACGGTCGGGCGTGCCCTGCATCTGCCGTTCACGGGAACTGCGCGCGGCATCAGAAAGGCGACACACGCGCATGGAGCGGGCGAATCGGGCCTCGGCAAACTCATCGAGCTGCACGGTGTGAACGGAGCGGGCGACGTGATGATCACCGTCGCCCTCGCCTCGACCGTCTTCTTCTCCGTACCGACCGACGAGGCCCGTGGCCGCGTCGCGCTCTACCTCGCCATCACCATGGCGCCCTTCACACTCCTCGCCCCCGTCATCGGCCCCCTCCTCGACCGCATCCCGCACGGCCGCCGCGCCGCGATGGCCGGCGCCATGCTGGCGCGGGCACTGCTGGCGCTCACGCTCTCGGGCGCGGTCGTGACGGGAAGCCTGGAGCTGTACCCGGCGGCCCTCGGCGTCCTCGTCGCCTCCAAGGCGTACGGCGTGGTGCGCAGCGCCGTCGTCCCCCGGCTCCTCCCGCCCGGCTTCTCCCTCGTCAAGGCGAACTCGCGCGTCACGCTCGGCGGGCTGCTCGCCACCGGCGTGGCCGCGCCGATCGGTGCGGGGCTCCAGCTGATCGGCCCGCGCTGGCCGCTGTACGGCGCGTTCGTGATCTTCGTCGGGGGGATGTTCCTGTCGTTCTCGCTGCCGCCCAAGGTCGACTCGGCGAAGGGCGAGGACAAGGCGCTGCTGGCCGCGGACGAGGAGCATCTGCACGGTCCGCACCTGAGGACGACGGGACGGCGCCCGGGGCTGCGTACCGTCGGCCCGGCCGTGACGCACGCGCTCGCCGCCAACGCGACACTGCGCTGCCTGTCCGGCTTCCTCATCTTCTTCCTCGCGTTCCTGCTGCGTGAGGATCCGATGGCCGGGCAGAGCGCCGCGGTGTCGCTGGGCATCGTGGGCGTGGCGGCGGGCACGGGCAACGCGCTGGGCACGGCCGTCGGGGCGTGGCTGAAGGCCCGGGCGCCGGAGGTGATCATCGTGACGGTCGTCGCGATCGTGCTGGGCGTGGCGATCATGACGGCCGTGTTCTTCGGAGCGTTCCTCGTCGCCTGCCTCGGCGCGTTCGCCGGGTTCGCGCAGGCGCTGGCCAAGTTGTCCCTGGACGCGCTGATCCAGCGGGACGTGCCCGAGCAGGTGCGTACGTCGGCGTTCGCGCGCTCCGAGACGCTGCTCCAGATGTCCTGGGTGGTGGGCGGCGCGATCGGCATCGCCCTTCCGCTCAACGGCGTACTGGGCCTGTCCGTCGGTGCCGGCATCCTCGCCGTCGGCTGGCTGTCGACGGTACGCGGCCTGCTGGCGGCGGCCCGGCACGGCAGCACGGCACGGGCCTGGGTGGCCTGACCGAGACAACCCGGGCCGGCCCTGGAGGCCGCCCGCACGCGCCCGCGCCGCCGGAGTCGTCCGGCCCCGCACACGCCCGCGCCGCCGGAGTCTTCCCGCCCGCCACACCCTCGAGTGGCACGACCCCGCGGCGCGCCGCCCCCCACATGGCATGGCCACACAGCGCCCGGATAGCCTTCGGCCATGACCTCCCTGCCCCGCGGCAGTGCCGCAAGTGAACACCGCCCGGCGAACCGCCGTCGCGCCGTCGCTGCCATCGGCGCCGTCTCCGCCGGACTTCTCGTCCTGTCGGCATGCGACAAGCCGACGCCGATCGCCACCATCACGGTCGGCGGCGACTCGGTGCACTCGGAAGCCTCCTGCTACGAGGGCGGTGAGGCCCTGAAGGCCTCGCAGCTGCAGGAGTGCCTGAAGGACAAGGACATCGAGACCATCAAGGTCGACCCCGACGAGACCGTGCGCTTCGGTGTGGACCCGGAGATCGCGGACAAGGGCTGGACGATTCTCATGAACGGCCAGGCACTGACCGACGCCAGCAAGAAGACGTACCGCACCATCCCGGGCAGCGTGTTCTTCAACCAGCAGTACGGGGCCAGCGGCACCACCACGACGGTGAGCATCCTCGAGGGCGACGCCTCGAAGGCCACGGGCCTGTGGTCGTTCAAGCTCAAGAAGGACGCCTGACCACGGCCTCCGTGCGGGTTCTCGTGGCCACCGCGGTCCCCGTCGAACGGGACGCGGTGGCGCGGGCCTTCGCCTCCCCGCCGCGGGAGGTGCCGCTCCCCGGGACGACCCTGCACCGCGTCGAGCACCCGGCCCCGCCGGCCGAGGCAGCCGTCGCCCCTCTTGTCGACGCACGTGCCGTCACTCCCGCCTCGGCGCCCGCGACGGCTGTCCCTGTCGCCGACGCCGGGAGCCGATACGACCTGCTCGCCGCCGGCGTGGGCCCTGCCGCCGCGGCCGCCGCCACCGGGGCGGCCCTCACCGCTGCCGCGCTCGCCGGGCAGCCCTATGACCTCGTCGTTTCCGCCGGTATCGGCGGCGGGTTCCTGCCCGACGCCCCCGTCGGCTCGGTCGTCGTCGCCGACGAGATCACCGTCGCGGACCTCGGCGCCGAGACCGCCGACGGCTTCGTGCCCGTGACCGGCCTCGGTTTCGGCACCGTCACCCACCATCCGCCCCGATCACTCGTACGGGATGTGGCCGCTGCCACCGGTGGTGTGACGGGCACCGTCCTGACCGTCTCCACGGTGACCGGCTCGGCCGCGCGCGCCGCCGAGCTGCGTGCCTGCCACCCGGGCGCCGTCGCGGAGGCGATGGAGGGGTTCGGTGTCGCCGAAGCAGCGGCCGCACACGGCTGTCCGGTGCTGGAGATCCGCACGGTCTCCAACCCCGTCGGTCCGCGCGACCGCGCCGCCTGGCGCATCCCGGAGGCGCTCGCCGCGCTCACCGAGGCGTTCGGGAAGACCGTGCATGTAGTGGAGAGTTGGAAGAAGCATGACTGAGCAGCCGCAGACGGAGACGGAGAAGACGGGGCCGGGGACGGTTACGGGTCCCGGCGACGAGACGGTTACGGGTTCCGGCGAGGAGACGGCGACGGAGCCGGGGCGCGAACGGCCGGAGTCGCCCGCCGCGCCCCGCGAAACCCCCCTGAAGATCGCGTACTCCCCCTGCCCCAACGACACCTTCGTCTTCGACGCCTGGGCGCACGGCCGTGTCCCCGGCGCCCCGGCCCTCGACGTCACCTTCGCCGATATCGACATCACCAACGGCATGGCGGAGCGCGGCGAGTTCGACGTGCTGAAGGTGTCGTACGCCGTGCTGCCCTGGGTGCTCGACGAGTACGCCCTGCTGCCCTGCGGCGGCGCGCTCGGCCGCGGCTGCGGGCCCCTCGTCCTCACCCGTGAGCCGGGGACGGACCTGCGCGGGAAGACGGTCGCCGTGCCGAGCGAGAAGTCCACGGCGTATCTGCTGTTCCGGCTGTGGGCCGCGGACACCGTGCCGGGCGGGGTCGGGGACGTCGTGGTGATGCCGTTCCACGAGATCATGCCCGCGGTGCGCGACGGCAAGGTCGACGCGGGTCTTGTGATCCACGAGGCCCGTTTCACCTATCAGAACTACGGTCTGCACTCCCTCGCCGACATGGGCGAGCACTGGGAGCTCACGACCGGCCTGCCGATCCCGCTGGGCGCCATCATCGCCAAGCGCTCGCTGGGCGCCGGGACGCTGCGGCTGCTCGCCGAGTCGGCGCGCACGTCGGTCCGTATGGCGTGGGACGACCCGGAGGCCTCGCGTCCGTACGTCCTGGAGCACGCCCAGGAGATGGACCCGGCCGTCGCGGACCAGCACATCGGGCTGTACGTCAACGAGTTCACCGCCGAACTGGGCGAGGACGGCTACGCCGCGGTCCGCGGGCTCCTCACACGCGCGGCGGCCGAGGGACTCGTACCGCCCCTCGGCCCGGACGCGCTCGCGTTCCCCTGACACACGTCCGACGGACGGAGTCCGGCGCAGCCGCCCGAAGCCTGCGAAGCAGTGCGAGCGCGGCAGAAAAAAGGGGCCCGCCGACCTGGGCGAGGACGGCTACGCCGCGGTCCGCGGGCTCCTCACACGCGCGGCGGCCGAGGGACTCGTACCGCCCCTCGGCCCGGACGCGCTCGCGTTCCCGTAATCCCATTCGTTCGATTCGCCGGTACGGGAACGCCGGGTGTCTGCCTCTACGCCGAGCTATACGTCCAGCTGGTCGGCGACCGCCCGCAGGAGGCCCGCGATTTTCTTGCCGGAGGCCTTGTCGGGGTAGCGGCCCTTCTCCAGCATCGGCGTGATGTTCTCGAGCAGGGTAGTCAGGTCCTGGACGATCGACGCCAGTTCATCCGGCTTGCGGCGCTGCGCGGCGGCCACCGAGGGGGTCGGCTCGAGCAGCGTCACCGACAGGGCCTGGTCGCCACGCTGACCTGCGACGACACCGAACTCCACACGCTGGCCCGGCTTGAGTGAGTCGACGCCTGCGGGCAGTACGGAGGAGTGAACGAAGACGTCGCCGCCGTCGTCGCGGGAGAGGAAGCCGAAGCCCTTCTCGCTGTTGAACCACTTGACCTTGCCGGTAGGCACCTGAAGTCCTCGTCCTCGTACTCGTCTGCGCCGCCTTCCTCGGATGAAAGCGGCAGGGAAAACGGCTCTGGATAGCAGTACAGCGGGTCATGGGGACCCGCCGGCACCAAGGCTAACGGTCCGGGGGTCCGTGACAAGACGTCGCCGGACTGTTCCTATGCGCTGGGAACTACCCTGGTGCGGTGCGTGACAAAACCCAACCGAATTCCGCCGGAGCCGGTGACCGGCTGGTGCGCGCCGGCGCGATCGTCTTCTTCGCCGGTGCCGTGGCCACCCTGATCACAGTGGCACCGCTGTTTCTCGGCACCAAGCCGTTTCCGACGTACATGTTCGGCCTGAGCATGCTCATGGGCGTGGGCTTCGCGATCGCGGGCGCGGGGGTGCTGCGCTCCATCGCGGCACAGCGCCGACAGGCCAGGTCGGTGTCGGCGCGGTAGGCCCTCGGCGCCCAAGGCTCGCTGGCGCGTCAGGCGGGTCGGCGCGTCAGGCCGGCTGGCACGTCAGGCGGGTCGGCGCGTCAGTTGCCCCGAGGCACCAGGCCCCCAGGGTGCCCGTGCGTCCACAGGGGCCCATGCGCCAGCCGGCTCGCTGTGCGGTCGGGGCGCGACCGCGGGCCGCACCGGCGGTGCGGTCGTGGGATCAGGGGTTGGTGGTGCGGTAGTGGTCCGCCAGCCAGGCCGGGAACTCCGTCAGGTCACGGAGTACCACGTCGGCGCCCGCCGCGCGCAGTTCCTCCGCGTCGCACGGGCCGGTCGTGACCGCGACGGACAGCGCAGCCGCGGTGCGGGCGCCCAGTACGTCACCAGTATGGTCGCCTACGTAGACGCTCGCGCCGTGCTCGCGCAGCGCGTCCGCCTTCCGCTCGGCCCACAGGTCGCCGATGACCTCGTCGGCGTCGATGCGCAGATGCGTCAGGTGCAGCTTGGCGTTGGGCTCGTACTTCGCGGTGACGACGATGGCGCGGCCGCCCGCCGCCTGCACGGCGTCCACCGCCTCCCGTGCGCCGGGCATCGCCAGCGTCCCGGTGATCGCGTATGTGGGGTACATCTCACGGTAGAGATCGGCCATCTCCGGAATCTGGTCCTCCGGGAACCAGTGCGCCAGCTCCACCTCGAGCGGCGGGCCGAGCCGGGTGATGGCGAGATCGGCGTCGATATACGTGTCCGTACGCGCCGAAAGCGCCAGGTACGCCGCGCGGATGCCCGGCCGGGAGTCGATCAGGGTCATGTCGAGGTCGAAGCCGACCGTCAGAGCGCGCGAGGTCATGCAGGCCATTGTGCCCACCCCACGAGCGCGGCCTTCCCCCGCCGTACCTCGCGGCCGTTCCCGACACGCTGCTCGCGGCCGTTCCTGCCACGCTGCTCGCCACCGGTACCGGTGCGCTGGTCACTGACGGTGCCGGCGGGCCCGCCACACCAGGAAGAGGGCAGATGCGACGGCCGCGCCTCGTACCACCCAGGGCCAGGTCTCCGTCAGCGCATCGCTCATGTGTCCCTGCGCGATCGGCTCGCCCCAGCGTCCCTCGTTCCGGCCCCACAGCCAGACGACCGCGCCTGCGGCCACCAACCCGGGCATACCCAGCACCGCCCACTTCGTCTCGGCGGTGCTGAGCCGGCTCGATGCGTAGGCGAGGACCCAGCCGAAGGCGAGGGCGAGCCACTCGTCGAGGACGGCGCCCATGACGAGGAGTGCGGCGGCGAGCAGCAGCAGCGGGCTGCCGAGTCCGGTCGTACGGAGTCTGGGCAGGCGGCGGCGGTCGGGGGTGGCGAGGTCGTCCTCGGCAACCAGGTCATCGGACGGGTCTTCCGCCGCTCCCTCGTCCTTGCCCTCGTACGGGCCGTTCTCCTCCTGGTCGATCTCCTCCGGGTCGTTCTCCTCCTGCGGCGGCTGCAGTATCTCGGGGATCTCGACGCCGCCGACGAAGCCCGGCACGGTGTCCGCCACGCCGAACGGGCTGCTGTCCACCCGCCACCAATCCGGTTCGGAACCGCTGGGGCCCAGCTCGTCCTCGCCCGCGAGGTGCGGCGGCGACGCGGCGGTCCGGGGCCGGGGAGGCTCCTGCTCGCGACGCGGCCGCGGCACCATGCGACGCAGCCCCTTCGGCCGCTCCGGCGGCGGCGCGGCCTCGCCCCCACGCTGCTGCGGCACGGCAGAACGGGCGGACCGCGCGCTCGGCGCGGCCCCCGGCTCCGCCTCCTCCACCCGCCCGGCCTGCTCCGTCTGCCCCGGCCTCCGCGCCTGCTCCGTCCGCGACACGTCGCCGCGGCCGGTGCCGCCCGCCGCGGCGACCACCTCGTCAGGGGTACCGAGCCGGGCCAGGATGCGGCGGACCGCTGCCGGACTGTCGACGGTCGCCTTCGACCTGCGCCGCTCGATCTCGCTCCGCAGCTCTGAGACCAGCCGCATCCGCGTGGCGGACGGCAACTGCCGCTGCTGGGCCAGGTCGCCGACCCGGCTCAGATAGTCGAAGACGAGCTGATCGCTCTCAATCCCCACGAAGTCCCCTCCGGGACAAGCACCTTGAACTGCCCGCACCGACGACGTTACCGCGCCCACGACGCCCCACCCCGCCACCACCACCCCGGCCGCGCCGCCACGTACCGCTGTGGGCAATCGTTCCGCTCGGGCGGAACGGGTGGGCACAGCCACGACGTACAGCACCCCCCGAGTAAGCCCAGCCCCGTGCAACGGATGGCGCCCACGACGCACAGCACCGCACGCACAACCCCAACCCCGTACACCAGAACCCGCCCCCCGCCGGAGGCACCCGGTACCGTTGACCGGATGAGCACCGAGCAGACCCAGGAGCCCGCCGCGACGCCGGCGCGGCCGGCTCCGGAAGCGGCGGCACCCCCGCGCTCCCTCGCGGAAGCGCTCCGCGCCCGCGACGACGAGTCGCTGGCCGCCCTCCTGCGCGCCCGCCCCGACCTGCTCAGCCCCGTCCCTGGCGACCTCACCCAGCTGGCGACCCGAGCCGGCACCCGCGCCTCGGTCGTCCGCGCCCTGGAACACCTCGACCGGTTCGCCCTGCAGACGGCGGAAGCCCTGGCTGTGGCCCCGGACCCGGCGACGTACGAGACGCTGCTCTCCCTGCTCATCGGCGACCGCACCGAGGCGGCCCCAGAAGCCACCACAGCCCATGACCGAACCGTAGGCACAGCGGACCCAGCCGTGGCCACGATCGAGCATGCCCTCCCCCGAGCCCTCGCCACGCTGCGCGAACAAGCCCTGGTCTGGGGCCCGGACGACCGTCTCCGCCTAGTCCGCACCGCCCGCGAACTGCTCACTCCCTCACCGCAGCACCCGTCCCCGACGGGGCTCGGGCCGACGGTCGCCGAGACCACGGCGGGCATGTCGCCCGGCCGGATCCAGGAGATCGTGGCGGCGGCCGGGCTGCCGACGACACACGACGCGGTGTCGGCGGTCGCCGCGCTGACGGAGCTCTTCACGGACCGCACCCGTATGTCGGCCCTCCTGGACGACGCGCCGGCGGAGTCGGTGGCGGTGCTGTCGCGGCTCGTATGGGGCCCTCCGTACGGGCAGGTGACCGCCGATCCGGCGCCACATCTGCGCTGGCTCCTTGACCGCGGTCTGCTCCTGCCGACGGCTCCGGGCACCGTGGTGCTGCCGCGCGAGGCCGCGCTGCATCTGCGTGGCGGCCGCGCGCACCGGCAGCCGGAGCCGGTGCCGCCCGCGCTGGAGCCGGCGGCCGAGCACCGTCCACAGGTTGTGGACGCGACGGCCGCAGGCCAGGCGTACACAGCGCTCGCGACCGTCGATGAGCTGCTGAAGGACTGGGACGAGGGCGGCCCGGCAGTGCTGCGCGCGGGCGGCCTCAGCGTCCGCGACCTGAAGCGGACGGCCGTGGCACTCGACGTCTCGGAACCCCTCGCCGCCTTCTGGGTCGAACTGGCTTACGCGGCGGGGCTGCTGGCGTCGGACGGGGAGGCCGACGAGCGGTACGCGGCGACGCCCGCGTACGACGAATGGCTGGAGCTGCCCGCCGCCGAGCGCTGGGCCCAACTGGCCTCCGCCTGGCTGGCGGCCACCCGCACGGCGGGCGTGGTCGGCGGCCGGGACGCCAAGGACCGCACCCTGTCGGCGCTGGGCCCGGGCCTCGATCGCTCGGCCGCGCCCGAAGTACGCCACCGCGTGCTCGCGCTCCTCGCCACGCTTCCCGAGGGCTCCACGCCGACGACCGAGTCCCTTCTCGCCCGCCTCCGCTGGGAACGCCCGCTGCGTACGAGCGCCGTCCAGCCGTCCCCGTCCGCCGCCCAGGACGATCTCCGTACCCGCCTCGCCCGGTGGACCCTGCAGGAGGCGGAGCTCCTGGGCGTCACGGGCAGGGGCGCCCTGTCGTCGCACGGCCGGGCGCTGCTGGGCGCCGCTCCGGCCCCGGCCGCCGGGCCGGCCACCACGCGCGGCACCGCCGGCGCACAGCCCCCGGCGCCCGGGCTGCCCACTTCAGCCGGGACTTGGCGCGGCGACGAACAGGCGGCGGGAACCGCGGTTCAAGGTGTCGGAGCGCCCGCCCCCGGGGACGGTGTCACCACCGCGGGAGACACCGAGTCCCGCCCGTCCGAGTCCCGCCCGTCCGAGGGCCGGACGCAGTCGGCCCGCGCAGGGCGCGCCGCAACGACGGCAGGCACCGAGGCCGACACGGCCGCCGAGCCGGAAGCGGCCACCATGCCCAGCGCCGCCGACAGGCCAGGCGCGGCCGACAAGCCCAGCACCGCCGAGCCGGAAGCGGCCGCCATCCCCAGCGCGGCCACCATGCCCAGCGCGGCCACCAACACCATGCCCAGCGCCACCGACAGGCCAGGCGCGGGCGCCGGTGCGAAGCTGCCCGCCCGCAAGGCGATCACCGCCGACGAGAAGGCGACAGACGCCCCGCCGACAGGCGCCCAGCCGACCGGCGGCGGCACCGCCCCGCCCGCCCCCGGCGTCCGCCGCGGACCGGCGGAAGCACCCTCCGGGGCACCGGCGACGGGCCCCGCGGCGGCCGCCACGGTCGCCCTCGCCACGCCCCCCACCTCCGCCGAAGCCGCCGTCAACGCCGCCCGCGCCGCGCGCCTGCTCGCCCCCCTCCTCCCCGAACCCCTCGACCACGTCCTCCTTCAGGCCGACCTCACGGCCGTCGCTCCCGGGCCGTTGCAGCGGCCGCTCGCCGACATGCTCGACGTGCTCGCCGACGTGGAGTCGAAGGGCGGCGCGACCGTGTACCGGTTCACGCCGGGGTCCGTGCGGCGCGCCCTGGACGCGGGCCGGTCGGCGTCCGATCTGCACGCGTTCCTCGCCGCGCACTCGCGTACCCCCATCCCGCAGCCCCTCGCGTATCTGATCGACGACGTGGCCCGCAAGCACGGGCATCTGCGCATCGGGGCGGCCTCCGCGTACGTCCGGTGCGACGACGACGCGGTGCTGAACGAGATCCTCGCCGACAAGCGGTCGGCGGCGCTGCGGCTGCGCCGGCTCGCGCCGACCGTGCTGGCGGCGCAGGCCGACCCGGCGGCGCTGCTCGACGGGCTGCGCGGCATGGGGTTCGCGCCCGCGGCGGAGGGCCCGGAGGGCGATGTGCTGATCACGAGGGCGCACGCCCACCGCACCCCGCCGCGCACCGCACCCGAGCCCGTGCCGGAAGGGCCCCCCGTGCCCGACACCACGCTGCTGGGCGCCGCGGTGCGCGCCATCCGCGCCGGGGACCGTGCGTCGACGGCCCCCCGCAGGACGTCGCCGGAGCACACCGGCGAGCTGCCGCGCACCACGCCGGCCGAAACCCTCGCCACGATGCAGGCCGCCGTGCTCACCGGCCAGGCGGTCTGGATCGGGTACGTCAACGCCGAGGGCGCCGCCAGCCAGCGCGTGATCGCGCCGGTCCGCGTGGAGGGCGGCTTCGTCACGGCGTACGACCACACGGCGGACGAGGTCCGCACCTATCCGCTGCACCGCATCACGGGCGTCGCGGAGCTGGCCGAAGACCAGATCTGACCGCAGTCGGCGACTTAAGGGTGTGACCGGCGCCACATGACCTCCCCACCGTTTTCGGCGGTGCGGCACACTGGACGTTTGGCTGTGCACACCGCACAGACCGCGCAGAAAGGGACGGGACGCGCGTGAACGGACCCCTCATCGTCCAGTCGGACAAGACGCTGCTCCTCGAAGTCGACCACGAGCAGGCCGGCGCCTGCCGTCGTGCCATCGCGCCCTTCGCGGAGCTGGAGCGGGCCCCCGAGCACATCCACACCTACCGTGTGACGCCACTCGGCCTGTGGAACGCGCGTGCCGCGGGCCACGACGCCGAGCAGGTCGTGGACGCCCTCGTGCAGTACAGCCGCTATCCCGTGCCGCACGCGCTCCTGGTCGACATCGCCGAGACGATGGACCGCTACGGCCGCCTCACGCTCTCCAAGGACCCCGCGCACGGCCTGGTCCTGACGACCACCGACCGTCCCGTACTCGAGGAGATCCTGCGCTCGAAGCGGATCAAGCCGCTGGTGGGCGCCCGTATCGACCCCGACACGGTGGCCGTGCACCCCTCCGAGCGCGGCCAGATCAAGCAGACGCTGCTGAAGCTGGGGTGGCCGGCGGAGGACCTCGCCGGGTACGTCGACGGCGAGGCGCACCCGATCGAGCTCAACGAGAGCGGCTGGGCGCTGCGCCCGTACCAGAAGCAGGCCGTGGAGAGCTTCTGGCACGGCGGGTCCGGTGTCGTCGTCCTGCCCTGCGGGGCCGGGAAGACGCTGGTCGGCGCCGGGTCGATGGCGCAGGCGAAGGCGACGACGCTGATCCTCGTCACGAACACGGTCTCGGCCCGCCAGTGGAAGCACGAGCTGGTGAAGCGGACGTCGCTGACCGAGGAGGAGATCGGCGAGTACAGCGGTACGCGCAAGGAGATCCGCCCCGTCACCATCGCCACGTACCAGGTGCTGACCACGAAGCGGAAGGGCATCTACCCGCACCTGGAGCTGTTCGACTCCCGCGACTGGGGCCTCATCGTCTACGACGAGGTGCATCTGCTGCCCGCGCCGGTCTTCAAGTTCACGGCCGATCTGCAGGCCCGCCGCCGTCTGGGTCTGACCGCGACGCTCGTACGGGAGGACGGCCGCGAGTCGGACGTGTTCTCGCTGATCGGGCCGAAGCGTTTCGACGCTCCGTGGAAGGAGATCGAGGCGCAGGGCTACATCGCGCCCGCGGACTGCTGCGAGGTCCGCGTCAACCTCACCGACTCGGAGCGGCTCGCGTACGCGACGGCGGAGACCGAGGAGAAGTACCGCTACTGCGCGACGACCGACACGAAGCGCAAGGTCACCGAGGCGCTGGTGCGCAAGCACAAGGGCCAGCAGACCCTCGTCATCGGCCAGTACATCGACCAGCTCGACGAGCTGGGCGAGCACCTGGACGCGCCGGTGATCAAGGGCGAGACGTCGAACGCGCAGCGCGAGAAGCTCTTCGACGCGTTCCGGCAGGGCGAGATCAGCGTCCTGGTCGTGTCGAAGGTCGCGAACTTCTCCATCGACCTTCCGGAGGCGACGGTCGCCATCCAGGTGTCGGGCACGTTCGGTTCGCGCCAGGAGGAGGCCCAGCGACTCGGCCGCGTGCTGCGCCCGAAGGCCGACGGCCATCCGGCGATCTTCTACTCGGTGGTCGCCCGCGACACGATCGACCAGGACTTCGCGGCCCACCGCCAGCGGTTCCTGGCGGAGCAGGGGTACGCGTACCGGATCGTGGACGCGGACGAGCTGCTGGCGGGCGGCTGAGCGCTGCTCAGCACCGACGGGACGAAGGTCGGGCCATCGGCGGGATGAAGCTCAGAGCGCCGACGGTGTGAAGCCCAGAGCACCGACGGTATGAAGCTCAGATCGGCAGGGTGAACACGAGCAGCAGTACGGCGACCGGCGGCAGCAGAGAGGCCAGCGCGGCGCAGACCCGGGCGCCCGACCAGCGGCGCGTCCGGGGCAGCGCCCATGCGGTGACGAGCGCCGGGAGCGTGAACACGGCCCCGTACTCGAGGATCCGGTAGATCCACTCGAGCTGGGTGAAGAGGCGCGGCGGGCAGTCGTCGGGGCCGCAGACGTCCGTGGCCATGGCGGAGAAGCCGCCGAAGAACAGCGCGGCGGGGCCGAGCACCAGGAGCAGCAGCGTCGCGATGAGCGGCGCCACCCATGCCCTGCGGTCCCGCTCAGCCGGTTCCGGCGCGTTCGTGCGGTGTGGCCCGATGTGCTGTGTCGTCATGCTGGCAGGGAACCGTCCCCGCCGGGGCCGGGGCATCGGGTCGTTTACTCAACTGCGGCACGTATCCGCACTCAGCCGCCGATCCGTACTGCGCCGCCGTTCCGTACTGCGCCGCCGTTCCGTACTCGGCCGCCGTTCCGGACCCGGTCGGCGCGGGCACCCCGCGCGGCTGCCAACGCCTCATGGCCACCCATCCCAGCAGCCCGAGCCCCAGCAGCGGATACGGCGAAGCCAGCGGCTGCTGCCACCAGGGGATCCGGAGGTCCAGGTCGCCCTGGTGCGGCACCAGCCACAGCGCCCGTGAGGTGAACAGCACGGCCACGCCCGCCGTGAGGCGCAGGCGGCCCTCGGCGACCAGCAGCCCGATGAGCGGGACGCACCACACCCAGTGGTGCGACCAGCTGATGGGCGAGACGAGGAGCGCGGTGACGGCGGTGACGAGGATGCCCCACCGGTCGTCGGGGACCCGGCGGGCCAGCCACAGGCCGGCCACCGCCACGGCGGCCGCGGGCACCGCCCAGGCGAGTGCCGGCGACGGGTCGCCCAGGGCCCGGGCGACGAGTCCCTGAAGCGACTGGTTGTCGACGATCCACGCCTTGCCGACCCGGCCGGTCTCGAACATCCGGCGGGTCCAGAACTCGACGCTGGCGGCCGGGAGGGCGAGCGCGCCCAGCAGTACGGTGCCGGCGAAGGCGGCCAGTCCGGTGAGGCCCTCGCGCACCCGCCGTGTGACCAGCAGATAGAGGATGAACACCGCGGGCGTGAGCTTGACTCCGGCGGCGATGCCGAGCGCGAAGCCCTTGCCGACGGCACCGGGCGCCCTGGTCAGGTCCCAGAGGACCAGACAGGCCAGGGCGAGGTTGATCTGCCCGAAGAGCAGCGTCTGGAAGACGGGTTCGAGCCAGAGCGCGGCCGCCGACGCGGCGCAGACGGCGGGGAACGTCGCGCGCAGCCCGGCGAACCGGCACGAGAGCCACACCAGCAGCGTGAGCAGCGCGGCGTTCCCGGCGACGAAGACGGCCTTGAGGATTCCCAGGGGGAGCCAGGTGGTGGGTACGAACAGGATCGCGGCGAACGGCGGATAGGTCGCGGGCAGACGCCATTCGGTGACCGTGAAGCCGTAGAGATCGCGGCCGGCGACGACGGCGGAGCCCTCGGCCCGGTACACCAGGGCGTCGGCCATGGGGATGCGCTGGACGGCACAGAGCACGAGGAGGGCGGCGAGGGACAGCGCGAGCAGCAGACCCGCTGCACTATGCGATCGAAGGATCACAGTCCGGTACTTCACGGGCGCGACCCTAGTGGATCGACGCCGTCGTCAGGGGTTGCGGCGCCTGCCGTCACGCTCACGGGGGCGCTTGCGGCACAGAGGGGCGGGCGGGCCGAGTGGGTGGAGGCCGGCGGTCGGCTCAGCGGCGGCGGACGCCCGCCTCCTCCGCGTACTCGCCGAGGACGATCACCCTGAACGCGGCGCTCAGAAAGACCCTGACGGCGCGCAGCACGTCGCCGATGCGGTGGCTGTGGTGGCTTCCGGTGGCGGCGGTGGCGCCCGGCGGGCCGGAGTGGAGCGAGGTCGGAGAGAAGGCTGCAGTGGTCATGTCTCCATGATGGAAAACCGGCCCTGCAGGGGCATCGGCCCACGGATGTAACCTGCGGCGGCACCGCGTACGACCCGCGGCGGAGCCGTCCCCCTAAGGTGCTGCGAGGGTCGCAGTCTCCGGTACGGCGCAGACAGGCCGCGGGCCCCGGCTTCGCGCGGCGTCGCGCACGCGACGACCCGCCTGCGGAAATTGGTTGGCCCCGCCCCCGCCCCGTGTCCTAGAATCGCCGACCTTGCCCGCCTCCCCTGCGAGGAGCGCGGTCGGCCGGACGGAAACCGGTCGGCATCCCGCACGACAGCATGCGCACGCCGCGGCCCGTACGGCACCACGAGCGACGCGCCTCGAGTCGTACGCCCTACGCATGCAGGACCTTGTCACGCAGCACCTTTCCGGAGGCAACCCCGTGTCCAGCTCGTCCGCGCCGTCCGCCGCCTCGCCCGAAGGCCCGTCGGAAGGCCCGTCCGAAGGCCCGTCAGAACGGCCCACAGATGGTCCCTCCGAACGGCCCTCCGACGGCCCGTCAGACGGCCCTCTCGCCCGTGAGCGCTCCCACCTCGCCTCGTCCCGCGCCGCGTTGCGGGCCATGCGCGAGGACGTCGAGTCCCTCGACATCAGCGACGTCACCGCGAACTGGGTGAACGCGGCAGTCCTCGAGCACCAGATCGACGAGCGCATCAAGTCCCTCGCGGACCTCGCCCACACCCCGCTGTTCTTCGGCCGGCTGGACTACATGCACGCACCGGGCGCCGATCAGGCCGAAGGGGCTGACGGAGAGCGCTTCTATATCGGGCGGCGGCACGTCCACGACGCCGAGGGCGACCCGATGGTGATCGACTGGCGAGCCCCGGTGTCCCAGCCGTTCTACCGGGCGTCCAAGAAGGACCCCATGGACGTCGCGCTGCGCCGCCGCTTCGGCTACACGGGCGGCGACATCACCGCGTACGAGGACGAACACCTCTCCGACCCGGCAGCTGTGACATTTTCCGGCTCCGCCGGGGGTGCCCGCACGAGCAAACTCCTCCAGCAGGAGATCGAGCGCCCGCGCGTCGGCCCCATGCGCGACATCGTCGCCACGATCCAGCCGGAGCAGGACGAGATCGTACGGTCGGGGCTGTCCGGCACCGTCTGCGTACAGGGCGGCCCGGGCACCGGGAAAACCGCCGTCGGCCTGCACCGGGTCGCGTATCTGCTCTACGCGCACCGCGAGCGGCTCGCCCGCACGGGCACCCTCGTCATCGGCCCGAACGCGTCCTTCCTGCACTACATCGAGCAGGTCCTGCCCGCCCTGGGCGAGCTGGAGGTCAAGCAGGCGACGGTCGACGACCTGGTCGCGCACGTGGAGGTGCGGGGCACGGACGACCCGGCCGCCGCGCTGGTCAAGGGCGACGCGAGGATGGCGGAGGTCCTGCGCCGGGCCGTCCGCTCGCACGTCACGATGCCCACCGAGCCGGTCGTCGTCGTCCGCGGCTCGCGCCGCTGGCGCATCCCGGCGTACGAACTCGAGGAGCTCGTCCAGGAGTTGCTGGACCGCGACATCCGCTACGGCGCCGCCCGCGAGGCCCTCCCGCAGCGCATCGCGCACGCCGTCCTGGTGCGGATGGAGCAGTCGGGCGAGGCACCGGACGACCGGGTGCAGGACGCGGTGGCCCGCAACGCCGCGGTGAAGGCGGCCGTCAAGGCGATCTGGCCGCCCGTCGACCCGGCGAAGCTCGTGCTGCGCCTGCTCTCCGACGCCGACTTCCTCGCCGAACACGCGGAAGGGATCCTCGACGAGGACGAGCAGAAGGCGATCATCTGGGCGCAGCCCGGATCCGGTAAAAGGGCTGCGCGGAGCGTGAAGTCGGCGAAGTGGTCGGCAGCGGACGCCGTGCTGATCGACGAGGTGACCGACCTCGTCCAGCGCACGCACTCCCTCGGGCATGTCGTACTCGACGAGGCGCAGGACCTCTCCCCCATGCAGTACCGGGCGGTGGGCCGCCGCTGCACGACGGGCTCGGCGACCGTGCTCGGCGATCTGGCGCAGGGCACGACGCCCTGGGCGACCCCGAGTTGGGACGTGGCGCTGCGCCACCTGGGCCATCCGGGCGCGATCGTCGAGGAGCTGACCGCGGGCTTCCGTGTGCCCCGCGAGGTCATCGCGTACGCGTCCCGGCTGCTGCCCGCGATCGCTCCGGAGCTCACGGCGGTGGAGTCGATGCGTGAGACGCCGGGCTCGCTGGCGGTACGCCAGGTGGGCGAGGCCGCCGACCTGGACGCGGCGGCCCTGGAGGCCTGCACGGAGTCGCTGCGCCACGAGGGCTCGATCGGCCTGATCGCGGCCGACGCCCGGGTCCCCGCGCTGGCCGAGGCGCTGGCGGCGGCCGGGATGCCGTATCTCTCCCCCGGCGAGGAGACCACCCCGGACACCCGCCTCACCCTGGTGCCGGCATCGCTGGCGAAGGGCCTCGAGTACGACTACGTGGTGCTCGACGAGCCGTCCGCCATCGTCGACGGCGAACCGGACGAACGCACGGGCCTGCGCCGTCTCTACGTGGCCCTGACCCGAGCAGTCTCGGGCCTGACCGTGCTGCACGCGGCACCGCTGCCGGCCCAGCTCGCGTAGCGGCCGGGCCCTAGGGCCCGGCTCGCCTCTCGTGGACCAGCCGGCTGCTCGATGCGCCGTTTGCGGACTCCGGCTCAGGGAACCTCAGGCGTCCGGCGTCCTCAAGCGTCCTCAAGCGTCCTCAGGCGTCCTCAAGCGTCCCCAGCATCGCGCGCCACTGCGCGACGGCATCCACCGAGACGGGTGCCGCCCAGCCGCCCGGGCGGGCCGCGCCACCGATGTGGAAGCCGTCGATGCCCGCATCCCGCAGCCGCGGCACATGGTCGAGGCGGAGGCCGCCGCCGACCAGGATCTGCTGGGAGTACCCCGGCTCACCGCGCCGGGCCGCCTCGGCGACGAGGACATCGAGCCCGTCGTCGACACCGGCCGCCGACCCGGCGGTCAGATAGGTGTCGAGCCCCGGCAGATCCGCGAGCTGCTTGCGCAGCGCGTCGCGGTCGGCGGCGTGGTCGACGGCCCGGTGGAACGTCCACCGGCATCCGTCGACCGCGCCGGCCACGGCCTCGATCGCACCCAGGTCCGGCTCCCCGCCCGCGGTCAGGAACCCGAGCACGAATTCGTCGGCCCCTTCCGACCGCAGCGCGCGCGCCTCCCGTACGAGCCTGTCGAGCGCAGCGGCGTCCCCCGCAGCGAACCCGTCCGAGAGCCGCAGCATCACGCGCAGCGGGATGTCGACGGCAGCGCGGATCCGGGCGAAGGTGTCGCGTGACGGCGTCAGCCCGTCGGCGGCCATGTCGGTGACCAGCTCCAGCCGGTCCGCGCCTCCGGCCTGGGCGGCGACCGCGTCCTCGGGGGTGAGGGCGATCACCTCCAGAACTGCACGCTTGCTCATGGGACCCCAATCGTCGGGTGGCTACAGGGCATACGGGCCTACCGGCCCCTCAGACCTGCACGCCCAACAGGTCTAGTCCAATATCCAGCCTACGCCCTGACGGCCTCGCTCGACAGACGATCACGCGGGGGGGTGGGCGGAGCGGCGACAAACCGGGCCGGAGGGCCGCAACGCTCGGCCCGGAGCACCGCAGCCCCGCTCCCGTAGACAATGGCGGGCATGGCCGCCACACCACCCCAGCCCGCCCCTGCAGACCTGCGCACCCGCTGGTCCTCAACCGTCGCGACCGTCCGCGACATGGACCGCGACATGGACCGGGACGCCGCCCGCGATACGGCCGGGGACCAGCCCTCCCCGCACCCGTACGCCGACGACCTCCTCGCCCGCTGGTCGGAACCCCACCGCCGCTACCACACCGTCGATCACCTGCGAGCGGTCCTCGACCGCATCGACGTACTGGAGCAGTACGCCGACGACCCCGCCCTGGTCCGCCTGGCCGCCTGGTTCCACGACGCGGTCTACCTCCCCGACCGCTCGACGAACGAGGAGCGCAGCGCCCGCCTCGCCGAGCGGGCGCTGCGGGAGCTCGGCATAGAGGAGGCCCGCACGGCCGAGGTCGCCCGCCTGGTCCTTCTCACGGTCACCCACGACCCGCAGGAGGACGACGCCAACGGCGCGGTCCTGTGCGACGCCGACCTGTCGATCCTGGCGTCGCCCCCGGAGACGTACGCCGCCTACGCCGCCGCCGTCCGCGAGGAGTACGGCTTCGTACCCGACGACGCCTTCCGCCAGGGCCGCGCCGCGGTCCTGCGCCACCTCCTCGACCTGCCGAGCCTGTTCCGCACTCCGTACGGCAGGGAGCAGTGGGAGGACCGGGCCCGCCGGAACCTGGCGACGGAGCTGGAACTGCTGGCGGACTGAACACAAGCCTCTGCCCTGGGCCGGGGCGGAGTAGCGTCAAACACGAGAACAACTACACGTACGCACTGCGGGCCTGACACGTACACGGGACAGGCGCCGGACTCACGAACCCCCGCAACCGGCGACCGGGCTCACGAACCCCCGCAACCGGCGGCCGGGCTGCACGAACCGCGCGCCCGGCGACCGGGCTCACGAACCCGAACCCCTCGACACGTACGACCCCTTACGCCTGCGCAACCCCGACTCCGTCAGCAGCCGCACCACCTCGCGGCTGCTGACCTCCACCGCGCCCGCCGCCACCGCGTCCGCGTACCGGTGCGACGGCAGGTCGTAGTGGTCGCGTTCGAAACCCCGGGCCGGGACGCCCAGCCGCTCGGCGAAGGCATGCAGTTCGTCGTACGAGACGTCGCTGATCAGGTGGGACCACATGCGGCCGTGGCCGGGCCAGGTGGGCGGGTCGATGTAGAGGGTCACGACGTGGTCGTCTCGCCGCACGACCCGAGCGAGCCGACCGCCGCGACCTTCACGCCGATCTTGCCGCACACCCAGTGCGGATCGGGCCCGAGTTCGGGCTCGACGTCAAGGGCATGAGGGTCTCCGGAGCCGCAGACCGGGCACAGCGGCCACCGGCCGTACCGTTCCAGGAGGGCGTCCTGCACATCCTGGGCGACCAGCCCGGCCACGTAGTGCACGCCCTCCGGCCACTGCTCGACCCACCAGCGACGCTGGGCCACCGACTCCTCGACCATCGAGACGACGTCGGCCTCGGCCACCTCACGCGCGACGAGATCCGCCAGCACCAGCGCACGCGCCGCATGCAGGGCCTGCTCCAGCGGGCTGACGTGGTGCGGTGCGTCCGAGGAGTCCATGAGCCCATTGTGCGCAGCGCTCGCGCGTACCACCAAGCTCCCACGACCCCCAGAGGTCAAGACCGGTGGAAACCGGGCCGACGCACTCTTGACCGCCGACCACCCCGAAAATATCTTTCAAATGTGACCAGGAATGTGAAGGAAATTTTCGCGGGCGCGGGCAGCGCCTCGCCGGCCCCTGCCGCCCTCGCGGCCAAGGTGCGTACGCTCGCACCGTCGATGACCCGCTCCATGCAGCGGGTCGCCGAAGCCGTCGCCGGCGATCCGGCCGGCTGCGCGGCCCTCACGGTCACCGGACTCGCCGAGCTCACGGGCACCAGCGAGGCGACGGTGGTCCGCACCGCCCGCCTCCTCGGCTACCCCGGCTACCGCGATCTGCGCCTGGCCCTGGCCGGCCTCGCCGCCCAGCAGCAGTCGGGTCGCGCCCCGTCCGTCACGGCGGACATCGCGGTCGACGACCCGATCGCGGACGTGGTGGCGAAACTGGCGTACGACGAGCAGCAGACCCTCGCCGACACCGCCGCCGGGCTCGACACGGCCCAGCTCGGCGCGGCCGTCACGGCGCTCGCCGCCGCCCGCCGCATCGACATCTACGGCATCGGCGCGTCGTCCCTGGTAGGCCAGGACCTGGCGCAGAAGCTGCTGCGCATCGGCCTCATCGCGCACGCACACGGCGACCCGCACCTGGCCATAACCAACGCCGTCCAGCTGCGCGCCAAGGACGTGGCGATCGCGATCACCCACTCCGGCTCGACGGGCGACGTCATCGAGCCGCTGCGCGTGGCCTTCGAGCACGGCGCGACGACGATCGCGATCACGGGCCGCCCCGACGGCCCCGTCTCGCAGTACGCCGACCACATCCTGACCACGTCCACGGCGCGGGAGAGCGAGCTGCGCCCCGCGGCCATGTCCTCGCGCACCAGCCAACTGCTCGTCGTGGACTGCCTGTTCGTGGGAGTGGCCCAGCGGACGTACGAGTCCGCGGCGCCGGCCCTGTCCGCCTCGTACGAGGCGCTGGCGCACCGCCACTCCCCGCGCAACACGGGCCGCTGACCCGGCGCCCGGCGCCGCCGTCAGGCCTCGACCACGGGCACCGCCGTCACACCCCCAGTCACCGCCGCCCCCGACCCGACCCCACGGACAGCCGCCCCCCACACACGGCACCGAAATGAGCCGCCGCCCATGACCTCCCGAACCTCCAGAAGCTCCCGGAACGACGACGACACCACCATCGCCGAGACCCCCTCAGGAGCCGCGCCCACCGCCCACGGCGGGCCCGCCGCCTACCGCGAGCTCCGCGCCGAACTGGCCGCCCTCACCACGGAGGCGTTCCGGCCCGAGCTCTCCGAGATCGACCGGCTGCCCACGCTGGAGATCGCGAAGATCATGAACGGCGAGGACGCCACCGTCCCGTCCGCCGTCGCCGCGCAGCTGCCCCGGATCGCCGCGGCGATCGACGACACCGCCGCCCGTATGTCCCGCGGCGGCCGTCTCGTCTACGCGGGAGCGGGTACGGCAGGCCGCCTGGGCATCCTCGACGCCTCCGAGTGCCCACCCACCTTCAACACCGACCCGAGCGAGGTCGTCGGCCTGATCGCGGGCGGCCCGAGCGCCATGGTGACCTCGATCGAGGGCGCCGAGGACTCCAAGGAGCTGGCCGCCGCCGACCTGGACGGGCTCAGCCTCACCGCGGACGACGTGGTGGTCGGCATCTCGGCCTCCGGCCGCACCCCCTACGCGATCGGCGCCGTCGAACACGCACGCGCGCACGGCGCGCTGACGATCGGCCTTTCCTGCAACGCGGACAGCGCACTCGCAGCAGCGGCGGACCACGGCATCGAAGTGGTCGTAGGGCCCGAACTCCTGACCGGCTCCACGCGACTGAAGGCGGGCACGGCCCAGAAGCTGGTCCTCAACATGCTCTCGACGATTACGATGATCCGGCTCGGCAAGACGTACGGAAACCTGATGGTCGACGTCCGCGCCTCGAACGACAAACTCCGCGCCCGCTCCCGCCACATCGTCGCCCTCGCCACGGGCGCATCGGACGACACCATCGAGGCAGCCCTGAGCGCAGCCGACGGCGAGGTCAAGACGGCCATCCTGATCATCCTCGCCGACGTCGACGCGGCCACGGCGACCCGCCTCCTGAAGGACGCGGGAGGCCACCTGCGCACCGCGCTCAACGCAGCCGACGCCTGACGCGACATCGGACGAGGCCGCCCGAACACCCCCGCCTTCGATTGGGGGACGAATCTGACTTCGAAGCAGAAAGCTCAACAAGGGGGCAGACGTTCTGCCCGGTGTGGGAAACGCCCAAGGGCGGCCCTCTGGGAGCAGAGGTGCCGCCCTCGGCGTACGGCGATCAGTCAGTCAGTCAGTCAGTCAGTCAGTCAGTCAGCTGAGCGTCCGCAGCGCCGCCGCGTCGTACGCCGCCAGCTCGTCGAACCGGTCCCCGAGCACCTTCGCCGCCCACTCCGGGTCCTGCAGCAGCGCACGTCCGACCGCGACCAGGTCGAACTCCTCGCGCTCCAGCCGGTCCAGCAGGTTGTCGATGCCCTTGACCGGGGCGCCCTCGCCCTGGAAGGCGCGGAGGAACTCGCCGTCCAGGCCGACAGAGCCGACCGTGATGACCGGCTTGCCGGTGAGCTTCTTCGTCCAGCCGGCCAGATTGAGGTCGGAGCCGTCGAACTCGGGCAGCCAGTAGCGGCGGGTGGATGCGTGGAAGACGTCCACTCCGGCCTCGGCGAGCGGGGTGAGGACCGCCTCGAGCTCGGCCGGGTTCTCGGCGAGCCGGGCGTCGTAGTTGTCCGACTTCCACTGCGAGAAGCGGAAGATCACCGGGAAGTCCGGCGACACCGCCTTGCGGACCGCCGCCACGATCTCGGCGCCGAACTTCGTACGGGCCACCAGGTCGCCGCCATACTCGTCGGCGCGGCGGTTGGTGCCGGACCACAGGAACTGGTCGATGAGGTAGCCGTGGGCGCCGTGCAGTTCGACGCCGTCGAAGCCGATCCGCTCGGCGGCGGCCGCGGCCTCGGCGAACGCCTCGATGACGTCGTCCAGGTCCTGCTGGGTCATGGCCTTGCCGGTGCCCTCGGTGCCGTCCAGGCGGATGCCGGACGGGCCTACCGCCGGGGCGTCCGGGAACGGGGGCTCGCCCGCGGCCCGCACCATGCCGATGTGCCACAGCTGCGGCACGATCTTCCCGCCCGCCGCGTGAACCGCCTCGGCGACCTTCGCCCAGCCGTCGAGCTGCTCCTCGCCGTGGAAGCGCGGGACGCGGTCGCTCTGCCCGGCCGACTCGTGACCCACGTACGTGCCCTCGGTGACGATCAGTCCGACGCCGGCGGCGGCCCGGCGCGCGTAGTACCCCAGCACGTCCTCGCCCGGGACACCGCCCGGGGAGAACTTCCGGGTCATGGGCGCCATGACGATCCGGTTGGGGACGGTCAGGCCGTTCAGGGAGACGGGACGGGAGAGGATCTGTGCCGCGCGGGACGCGGAGGCCGTAACAGTCACGTGGGGGGCTCCTCGGAGGGGGAATGGGCCGGCAGTCACGACGAGGACGTCGAACAGATATGTGCACGTGCATCAACTCTGCCTATGCGTCAACTGCCCGCCCCACCACGGCATTCCTCCGCGCCCCCGACACCCCACTGTGATCCCGGACACGCCCGAGGGCGGCACCCCCTGGGAGAAGGGGTGCCGCCCTCGAAACTCAGGACGGTTGATCAACCTTCAGGTCGATCAGAAGTCCATGTCACCGCCCGGCATACCGCCGCCGGCCGGGGCCGCGGCCTTCTCCGGCTTGTCGGCGATGACGGCCTCGGTGGTGAGGAACAGCGCGGCGATGGAGGCCGCGTTCTGCAGGGCAGAGCGGGTCACCTTGGCCGGGTCGATGATGCCCTCGGCGATCATGTCGACGTACTCGCCGGTCGCGGCGTTCAGGCCGTGGCCGACCGTCAGGTTGCGGACCTTCTCCACGACGACGCCGCCCTCGAGACCACCGTTGACGGCGATCTGCTTGAGCGGGGCCTCCAGGGCCAGCTTCACGGCGTTGGCGCCGGTCGCCTCGTCACCGTCGAGCTCGAGCTTCTCGAAGACAGCGGATGCCTGGATGAGAGCCACGCCACCACCGGCGACGATGCCCTCCTCGACGGCCGCCTTCGCGTTGCGGACGGCGTCCTCGATGCGGTGCTTGCGCTCCTTGAGCTCGACCTCGGTGGCGGCACCGGCCTTGATGACGGCCACGCCGCCGGCCAGCTTCGCCAGGCGCTCCTGGAGCTTCTCGCGGTCGTAGTCCGAGTCCGAGTTCTCGATCTCGGCGCGGATCTGGTTCACGCGGCCCGCGACCTGGTCGGCGGAGCCGGCACCGTCGACGATGGTGGTCTCGTCCTTGGTGATGACGACCTTGCGGGCGCGGCCCAGGAGGTCCAGGGTCGCGTTCTCCAGCTTGAGGCCGACCTCCTCGGAGATGACCTCGCCGCCCGTGAGGATGGCGATGTCGCCGAGCATGGCCTTGCGGCGGTCACCGAAGCCCGGGGCCTTGACGGCGACGGACTTGAAGGTGCCGCGGATCTTGTTGACGACCAGGGTCGACAGGGCCTCGCCCTCGACGTCCTCGGCGATGATCAGCAGCGGCTTGCCGGACTGCATGACCTTCTCGAGGAGCGGCAGCAGGTCCTTGACCGAAGAGATCTTGGAGTTGGCGATCAGGATGTACGGGTCGTCGAGGACGGCCTCCATACGCTCCATGTCGGTGGCGAAGTACGCCGAGATGTAGCCCTTGTCGAAGCGCATACCCTCGGTGAGCTCGAGCTCCAGACCGAAGGTCTGGGACTCCTCGACGGTGATGACGCCTTCCTTGCCGACCTTGTCCATGGCCTCGGCGATGAGCTCGCCGATCTGGGTGTCGGCGGCGGAGATGGAGGCGGTCGAAGCGATCTGCTCCTTGGTCTCCACGTCCTTGGCCTGCTCGAGCAGAGCGGCGGAGACGGCCTCGACGGCCTTCTCGATACCGCGCTTCAGGGCCATCGGGTTGGCGCCGGCGGCGACGTTGCGCAGGCCCTCGCGGACGAGCGCCTGGGCGAGGACGGTCGCGGTCGTCGTACCGTCACCGGCGACGTCGTCCGTCTTCTTCGCGACCTCCTTGACCAGCTCGGCGCCGATCTTCTCGTACGGGTCCTCGAGCTCGATCTCCTTGGCGATGGACACACCATCGTTGGTGATCGTGGGGGCGCCCCACTTCTTCTCGAGGACGACGTTGCGACCCTTGGGGCCAAGGGTGACCTTGACGGCGTCGGCGAGCTGGTTCATCCCGCGCTCGAGACCGCGCCGTGCCTCCTCGTCGAACGCGATGATCTTGGCCATGTGAAGTGGTCCTCCCGGACTGGGGTGGATTTCTCCGGACCGCGCTGGCGCCCGCGACGGACGGCCTGCATGCCTCGTGGTTCCTTGCCCCACCCGGCCTGCGGGCCTCACCGACCCGGTCCTTCATTGTCACTCTCACCTTCAGAGTGCTAACGCCAATGATTAGCACTCGCCCCCCTCGAGTGCAAGCGCCTGTAGGGGTGCGCCACCCCCCGGGGGCCCGCGGGCACACCGGAGGGCCCGTACCCCCACCGGGATACGGGCCCTCCGCGAACGTCGCTGCAGTCGGTCGGCGCTTCAGCCGGCCAAACGGACCATATCCGCCTGCGGCCCCTTCTGACCCTGCGAGATCTCGAACTCGACCCGCTGGCCCTCTTCAAGGGTGCGGTAGCCGTCCATCTGAATCGCGCTGTAGTGGACGAATACATCCGCACCACCGTCGACCGCGATGAAGCCGTACCCCTTCTCCGCGTTGAACCACTTGACGGTGCCCTGAGCCATGCCTAACTCCCCTATTACTGGCCCTTGCACAGGACCGCACTTCGCGGACCCGGGTCAGACCTCACCCCCCAACGGTTGGGGGTGTGCGCCGGAACGCGTCGACCGCGGCTGAATGTATCTGTCCAACTGCCGTCTGCAACAGGTCAATCGGACGAGAAATCCGGGCACGCACGATCGGAAATTTGCGGAGGATCCGCCAGGACTCAGGGCAAGTCGGGCCCGGCAAAAGGAATGTAAGGCGCAAAAGAATGGTGCACTTTGGCTACTTCTCATCGGCCACCGGGCGTGAAGTCATATGCACCGGACAAGAACGGCGAACCGAGTTCCCCAACTGTACCGCGCTCAACCATGCAGAATTGCCCCCTCCGCTTCTCTCGCGGAGGGGGCAATTCTGGTGACGCAGTGTGCGATATGCCGAACCGGCATACGGGGGCCCGGCATACGAGCGGCCGGCATACGGGTGGTACGGCTCAGCAGCCGCCCGCACCGTGCTCGATCGTCAGCCTCCGGCGACGGCCGGGATGATCGAGACACCGGCGCCGTCCGGCGTGGCGGTCCCCAGGCCGTCCTCGAAGCGGACGTCGTCATCGTTGACGTACACGTTGACGAAGCGGCGCAGCTTGCCCTGGTCGTCGAGTACGCGCGCGGCGATGCCCGGGTGGTTCTTCTCCAGGGACTCGATGACCTCGGCGAGGGTCGCGCCCTCCGCCGTGACCTCGGCCTGGCCGCCCGTGTAGGTGCGGAGGATCGTCGGGATGCGGACGTTGACGCTCATGCGGTTCACCTTCGGTGGGAGAGCGGGTTGTGGATACGGGAGCTGATCAGGCGCAGGCCGGTGGTCGGTTGTGCCCACCCTCCCCCATCGCCTGCTGCCTTCAGGCCAGGCCGGCCTCGCGGAAGGCGTCGAGGTTCGGGCGGATCGTCGCGGTCGGGCCCGTGGTCGGCGCGACGGCGTCCAGCGTCTTGAGGCCGTCGCCCGTGTTGAGGACGACCGTGGTCAGCGACGGGTCCAGGACGCCGTTCTCGATCAGCTTGCGCGTGACGCCGACGGTCACGCCGCCCGCCGTCTCGGCGAAGATGCCCTCCGTACGGGCCAGCAGCTTGATCGCGTCGACGATCTGCTCGTCGTTCACGTCCTCGACGGCGCCGCCGGTGCGGCGGGCGATGTCCAGGACGTAGGGTCCGTCGGCCGGGTTGCCGATGGCGAGGGACTTGGCGATGGTGTCCGGCTTCTGCGGCTTCACGACGTCGTGGCCGGCCTTGAAGGCCGTCGACACCGGGGAGCAGCCCTCCGCCTGAGCGCCGAAGATCTTGTACGGCTTGTCCTCGACGAGGCCGAGCTTGATCAGCTCCTGCAGACCCTTGTCGATCTTCGTGAGCTGCGATCCTGAGGCGATCGGGATCACCAGCTGGTCCGGGATCTGCCAGCCGAGCTGCTCGCAGATCTCGTACGCGAGGGTCTTGGAGCCCTCGCCGTAGTACGGCCGGAGGTTGACGTTGACGAAGCCCCAGCCCTCGCCCAGCGGGTCTCCGATGAGCTCGGAGCAGAAGCGGTTGACGTCGTCGTAGGTGCCCTCGATGCCGACCAGCTCGCCGCCGTAGACCGCGGCCATGACGACCTTGCCCTGCTCGAGGTCGTGCGGGATGAACACGCAGGAGCGGAAGCCGGCGCGGGCTGCGGCGGCGCCGACGGCGCCGGCCAGGTTGCCCGTCGAGGAGCAGGAGAGCGTGGTGAAGCCGAAGGCGCGGGCGGCCTCGATGGCCTGGGCGACGACGCGGTCCTTGAAGGAGTGCGTCGGGTTGCCGGAGTCGTCCTTGATGAACAGGCCGCCGGTGACGCCGAGTTCACGGGCGAGGTTGTCGGCCTTGACGAGCTTGGTCCAGCCGGGGTTCAGGTTCGGCTTGGTGGCCACGTCCGCGGGGACGGGCAGCAGCGGTGCGTACCGCCACAGGTTGTCGGGGCCGGCCTCGATCTGCTTGCGCAGGGCCTCGGGGTCACCGGTCGGGAGGTCGTATGCGACTTCGAGCGGGCCGAAACAGATCTCGCAGGCGAAGATCGGGCCGAGCGGGAAGCGCTCGCCGCATTCGCGACAGGACAGGGCCGAGGCGGGGCCGAGGTCTACGGCGTCGGCGTTGTCGACGGCGGTGGTGTCGTTGGTGGCAACAGTCTGCGCAGCCATGGAGGCGAGGCCCTTTCTCCTCATCTTCCTCGCGGCGCACTTCGCCGCGAGACGGATTTGGCACCTTCCCTAGCCGGGGCCTCGCGGAAATGATCAACAGTGATCGATACGAGAACCGGCTGGAGGGTTGCCGGGGCTTCAACGGGCCGTATCCCTCTGCCCCTCTGGATGAGCGGTATGGCGCCGGGCCGTGCGGGTCCCGGAGCGTTTGTTCGCGCCATGACCCCCGACATGCGATGGTCATCCGCGTTGTTCAAGACTGTAACCGAAGGCCAGGACAGTTGAGCTAGTCGTCCGAACCGCGAGATGGATCACAGGGGGCCGTCCCAGTGACGGGCCCCGGTGGTCCCAGTAAGGGGGCACCAGAACGTGCTGGATGAAGTCGAGCGCTGGCTGAGCACGCGCTCCTGGTCGGTGACCGACCGTCCGCTCCGTCAGCTGATCGCGGCGAAGCGCGCCACAGGGCAGTCGGTGAGCGTCGTGCTGCCCGCCCTCAACGAGGAGAAGACGGTCGGCGAGATCGTCGCGGTGATCCGCCGCGAGTTGATGACCCGGGCCGTGCCCCTCGTCGATGAGCTCGTCGTGATCGATTCCGGTTCGACGGACCGTACGGCGGAGGTCGCCACGGCCGCCGGCGCCCGTGTCGTCCACCGCGACGAGATCCTCCCGCGCATACCCGCGCTCCCCGGCAAGGGCGAGGTCCTGTGGCGTTCGCTGCTCGTGACCAGCGGCGACATCGTGGCCTTCGTCGACGCGGACCTGAAGGAGTTCTCCGCGGACTTCGTCTCGGGCATCGTGGGCCCGCTGCTCACCGAGCCCGGCGTGGACCTGGTCAAGGCGATGTACGACCGCCCGCTGGGCGCCGAGCTCGCAGGTGAGGGGAGTCGCGCAGGTGGCGCGCAGGGCGGCAGGGTCACCGAGCTGATGGCCCGACCGCTGCTGAACATGCACTGGCCGCAGCTGGCAGGGTTCGTCCAGCCGCTGGGCGGCGAGTACGCGGCGCGCAGGTCCCTGCTCGAACAGCTGCCGTTCCCCGTCGGATACGGCGTCGAGCTGGGCATGCTCGTCGACGCCCTGCACCTCGTGGGCCTGGACGCGCTGGCGCAGGTCGATGTCGGCGTGCGCAAGCACCGGCACCAGGACGGGCAGGCGCTGGGCCGGATGGCGGCCGCGATCTACCGCACGGCGCAGCTGCGCCTGGCCCGCGGCCATCTCGTACGGCCCGTCCTCACCCAGTTCGAGCGCGGCGCCGGCGGATTCGAACCGCGTACGTACTCGGTGGACACGGAGGAGCGTCCTCCGATGGCGGAGATCGCGGAGTACGCGGAGCGGCGCGCGGCGTAACCGCGGCATGAACATCTGGGTGGTGCGGCCTCTCGCCGCCCGGGCCGGAAGGGTGAGACGCCTTGATCGGGGGGTCTCGGTGCGCTGCTGCCGATACCCCGGCGCGCGGTCGCCCCGTGTGACCGCGGTGTAACCCGTCGCGGCGACCGTATACGGCCATGGGTCCAGCCGAGTCGCCCGTACGTTTGAGCGTTTCCGGGCCGGGCTAAGTTTGGGCGTATGGCTTCCACTCAGGGTGCTCAGATCCTCGTCGCGTCCAATCGCGGCCCGGTCTCCTACACGCTGGAGGAGGACGGCTCGCTCACCGCCAGGCGCGGCGGTGGCGGTCTCGTCTCGGGTCTGTCGGCGATCGGCCCGGACGCCGGCGCCGTATGGGTGTGCGCCGCTCTGGGCGACGGCGACCGCGAGGCCGTACGCCGCACGGGCGGCACGCTGGACCCGGCCGACACGGGCGGACAGCACGTGCGCATGCTGGGGATCGCGCCGGACGTGTACGACGACGCGTACAACGGCATCGCGAACTCGGTGCTGTGGTTCGTGCACCACATGCTGTACCAGACGCCGCTGGAGCCCGCCTTCGGCGCGGAGTTCCGGGCGCAGTGGGCCTCCTACGAGGCGTACAACCGGGCCTTCGCCGAGGCGCTGGCGGACGAGGCCGGGCAGGGCGCGGCCGTGCTGGTGCAGGACTACCACCTGGTACTGGTGCCGGGCATGCTCCGCGAGTTGCGCCCCGACCTCAGGATCGGGCACTTCTCGCACACGCCGTGGGCGCCCGTCGACTACTTCCGGATGCTGCCCGACGACATCGCGCGAGAGGTGCTGCGAGGCATCCTCGGCGCCGACCGCGCGGCGTTCCTGACCTGGCGCTGGGCGAACGCGTTCACCACCTGCTGTATGGAACTGCTGGGCCCGGACGCCCTGGCCGACACCCGGATCGGGGTTCACGGGCTCGGCGCGGACGCGGACTTCCTGCGGGAGCGGTCGCGCCAGGAGGACGTCGAGGAGCGCATCGCCGTCCTGCGCGGCCAGGTCGGTCCGGGCCGCAAGACCATCGTCCGGGTCGACCGCACCGAACTGTCGAAGAACATCGTCCGCGGCCTTCTGGCCTTCCGGCAGCTCCTCGAGGACCACCCCGAGTGGCGCGAGCAGGTCGTCCACATCGCCATGGCCTACCCCTCGCGGCAGGATCTCGCGGTCTACCGGGACTACATGACCGAGGTGCGCCGGCTCAGTGAGGAGATCAACGAGCAGTACGGCACGCCCGGCTGGACCCCCGTCCAGCTGCACCTCAAGGACGACTTCGCCCGCTCCCTTGCCGCTTACCGGATCGCCGACGTCGCACTGGTCAACCCCATCCGGGACGGCATGAACCTGGTCGCCAAGGAGGTCCCGGTCGTCTCCGACGAGGGGAGCGCCCTGGTCCTGTCACGGGAGGCCGGCGCGTACGAGGAGTTGGGCGAGGACGCGATCACGGTGAACCCGTACGACGTGTCGGGCACGGCCCAGGCGCTCCACGAGGCGCTCACCCTCCCCGACGGCGACCGCATCGAACGAGCGAAGCGCCTTGCGGCGTCCGCGACGGCCCTGCCCCCGACCCAGTGGTTCCTGGACCAGCTGCACGCACTGGACTGACGCCTCTCCCGCCGCTACCCCGCTGTGGGCATGCGTTCCGCTAGGGGCGGAACGGGTGGGCACAGCGGAACCCGCCGACGGCGGCAACCCCGTCGTACACCCGGGCACCCCCGACGCAGGGTGCCCGGACAACGAGGTCACCCCAGTCGGGCAGCAAGCGCCGCAAGGAACCGCGCAACCCCCGACGGTCCGTCCACCACCACATCGGCCCGCCCGGCCAGCTCGGGAACCTCAGAGCTGCCGCTGCACACGAGCAACCCCGGCACCCCTTCCCCCCGCAGCTTCTCCACGGCCCCGAACGCGGGAAGATCCCCGAGATCGTCCCCGCAGTACAACACGGCCCCGGCCCCCACCTCCCGTACGTACTCGCTCAGCGCCACCCCCTTGTCCATCCCCGGCGGCCGCAGCTCCAGCACGAGCCGCCCGGGCTCGACGATCAGCCCGTGCCGCGCGGCGAGCTCGGCGAGCGGCGTGCGCAGCACCTCGAGCGTGGCCTGGGGGTCCTCGGCGCGCCGCGTGTGGACGGCGATCGCGCGGCCCTTCTCCTCGATCCATGTGCCGCGGGAGACGCCGAGCGCGTCCAGGAGGCCGGGCAGTTCGGTGCGGACGGCCGCCACACCCGGGGGCGGGGCGGGCGCCTGCACGGTACGGGTGACGGCGTCCCAGCGCTCGGCGCCATAGTGCCCCAGTACGACGAGGTGTTCGAGGCCCGGCGCGTCGCCGAACCCGCCGTAGCGGACGGCGAGATCGGCCGGGCGCCCGGTGATCACCGCCACGGAACAGACCTTCGGCGCGAGGGCCGACATGGCCGGGACGGCGTCCGGGTGGGCGCGCGCCTGCTCGGGGTCGGGCACGATCGGGGCGAGTGTCCCGTCGAAGTCGAGACCGATCACGGCCCGCCCGGGGTGGGCGAGGATCGCCTCGAGACCGTGGCGGCCGGCGTCGTTCCGGGGAGTCGGCAAGAAGTCCTGCTGGCTGTGGCTGCCCATGCTTCGACCCTATCCAGCGGGGGCCCCGGGCACCCCTGCCGTCACCGTTCGGTACGGCGGGATTCGCGTATGCGGCGGAGGCGGTTCACCGTGACCGGGTCGTGGGCGAGGGCGCGGGGGTCGTCGAGCAGGGCGTTGAGCAACTGGTAGTAGCGGACCGGGACCATGCCGAGCTGCTCCCTTATCGCGCGCTCCTTCGCTCCTGGGGTGGGCCAGGAGCGGCGCTCGAGCGCCAGCACCGCACGCTGCCGCTCGGTGAGCTCGCCCGCGTTGCCCTCGCCCATCGCCTCACCGTCCACGTCTGGCACCGTATCGCCCGCCGCCGACAGTGTTACTCCGCGTTCTCCGCTGACGCCGCCTCGCGCTGGATCTGGCCCAGGATCGACGCCGGCTTGCCGTTCTTGGTGACGGCCTTGCCGATCTGCTGCTTGATGGCGGCGCTGACCTGAGCCCAGGAGGTCTTGCCGACGGGGTAGAGCTCCGAGTTCGGCAGTTCCTCCAGGAACCCGGCGAGCTGCCGGTCGTCCTTGTCCTCGGACATCGCGTAGGACGCGGACGTCGTGACGGGCAGCAGGTCGTACTCGTGCGAGAAGGCGAGCACGTTCTTCTCCGAGTAGACGTAGTCGAGGAACGTGCCGATCTGCTCACCGTGGCCGTTCTGCTTGAAGGCCATCATCCAGTCGGCGACGCCCATGGTGGCCTTGGACTGGCCGTTCGGCCCGGGCATCGGCACCATGCCGAACTTCACGCCCTTCTTGGCGGCCATCTGCATCAGCGTGGGGTGGCCGTTGAGCATGCCGACGTCGCCGCGCGTGAAGGCCGCGAAAGCCTGCGCGCGGTTGAACTTGCCGGGCGGGGTGGGGCCGGTGAGACCCTCGCCGACGAGGTCGTCCCGCAGCCAGTCGAAGGTCCTGATGTTCTCGCTCGAGTCGAGGTCGTACGTGCCGACGTTGTCGGTGTAGCCGGCGCCGCCGCTCAGCAGCCACATCATCGTCTCGGCCTGGGCCTCCTCCGGGCCGAGGGGCAGGGCGTAAGGAATCTTCACCCCGCGGGACTTGAGCACGCGGGCGGCGGCCTGCAGGTCGGCCCAGCTCTTCGGCGGGGTGAGGCCCGCTTCCTTGAAGAGCGTCTTGTTGTAGAAGAGGAGCCGGGTGGAGGCGGCGAAGGGCATGCCGTACTGGACGCGGTCCACCTCGCCGGCCTCGCTGAGCTGCGGCAGGAAGTCGGCCTGGACGGGTATGGAGAGCAGGTCGTCGGCGCTGTAGAGCTTGCCGTCCGCGGCGTAGTCGGCATACGCGCCGATCTGCGCGATGTCGGGCGCCTTGCCCTCGGCGACCATCTCCTTGACCTTGCGGTCGACGTCGTTCCAGGAGTAGACGCTGACCTTGACCTTGATGTCCGGGTTCTTGGCCTCGAACGCCTTGACCAGCTTGTCCCAGTACTTCTCGGAGCTGTTCGCGGCCGAGTCGCCGTAGTCGGCGGCCACGAGGGTGAGAGTGACGTTACTGCTGCCCTCGGACGCGCCGCAGGCAGCGAGCGACGCCGTCATGCCCAGTACGGCCACCGCCGCGGTCAGACCCCTCAAGCGACGCTGCACAGTTGTTTCCCACCCTTGTGTTCCATGTTGTTCCAGTCGTGCCCTGTGGCACCTGTGAAAGCTTTTCATGGGCGCATGTCCCGACTGGCCGAGGGTAAGGTCTACACCAATGGGGTAACGCTTCGGAAGCGAGGAGCCCCCGAGGAGTCCCTCTCCGCGGGACTCGCACGCCGGCCGCACACCACCCCCACGTTCGTACGACCGAACACCACCTCTCACAGGCCCCGGCGATCCAGGGAACTGGACTAGACCCTCGCAACTGGACTAGACCTCTCGAGGGTCTACGCGCGAGACTGTTCCCGTGAGACACGTCATCGCCCTCGATGTGGGCGGCACCGGGATGAAAGCCGCCCTCATAGGGGTGGACGGCGCGGTCCTGCACCGGGCGCGCCGGGCGACCGGCCGCGAGCGCGGAGCCGACGCCGTCGTCGAGACGATCCTCGCCTTCGCCGCCGAGCTGCGCGCCCACGGCGAGGAACACTTCGGTGAGCCCGCCTCGGCCGCGGGCGTCGCCGTCCCGGGCATCGTCGACGCCGAGCAGGGCATCGCTGCGTACGCCGCGAACCTGGGCTGGCGCGACGTACCCCTGCGTGACCTGCTCAGCAGCCGGCTCGACGGCGTGCCCGTCGCCCTCGGCCACGATGTGCGCACGGGCGGGTTCGCGGAGGGCCGGATCGGCGCGGGCAAGGGCGCCGACCGGTTTCTCTTCGTCGCGCTGGGCACCGGGATCGCCGGCGCCATCGGCATCGACGGCTCGGTCGAGGCGGGCGCCCACGGCTTCGCGGGCGAGATCGGCCACGTCGTCGTACGCCCGGGCGGCATCCCGTGTCCCTGCGGGCAGCGCGGCTGTCTGGAGCGGCTGGCCTCGGCGTCCGCCGTGGGGCAGGCATGGGCGGAGGCCGGCGGCGACCCGGACGCGGATGCCGCGGGCTGTGCGAAGGCCGTGGAATCGGGGGACCCGAGGGCCATGGCCGTCTGGCAGAACGCCGTCGACGCGCTCGCCGACGGGCTCGTCACCGCGCTCACTCTGCTGGACCCGCGCATCCTGATCATCGGTGGCGGTCTCGCCGAGGCCGGGGAAACGTTGTTCACGCCCTTGCAGGCCGCCGTCGAGCAGCGCGTCACGTTCCAGAAGCTGCCGTCCATCGTCCCGGCCGCCCTCGGGGACAGCGCCGGATGCCTGGGCGCCGGCCTGCTCGCCCGGGATCTGATCGGCACGGGCGTCACCGACGCCGCAGAACGCGACACCACAGGTCAGGGCACCACAGACATCGACCCCACAACCCCCTCGGAGGTAACCACCTGATGGCCACTAGCAAGGTTCTCGCCGGTGCCCGGGTGGTACTGCCCACGGGGATCGTGGAGGGCGGCCGCGTGCTCGTCGAGGGCACTCGGATCGCCGCGGCCGGTCCCGGAGACGGCCCATCCCCCGACGGTCCCGAGAACGCCCCCTCGCCCGGCGGACATGAGAAAGCTCAGGTCCTCGACCTGACAGGCCACTGGCTGGTCCCGGGCTTCGTCGACATCCACAACCACGGCGGAGGCGGCGCCTCCTTCACCAACGGCACGGTCGAGGAGATCCTCCAGGGCGTCCGGACGCACCGGGAGCACGGAACGACCACGCTCGTCGCCTCCACCGTCACCGGCGAGTCGGACTTTCTGACCCGGCGCGCCGGGCTGCTGTCCGAGCTGGCCGAGGAGGGCGACATCGCCGGCATCCACTTCGAGGGCCCGTTCATCTCGCCGTGCCGCAAGGGCGCGCACTCCGAGGAGCTGCTGCGCCACCCGGAACCGGCGGAGGTCCGCAAGCTGATCGACGCGGCACGCGGGCAGGCCCGGATGGTCACGCTCGCGCCCGAACTGCCGGGCGGCATCGACTCCGTACGGCTGCTGGCCGAGCACGGCGTGATCGCGGCCGTCGGGCACACGGATGCCACGTACGAGCAGACGGTGGAGGCCATCGACGCCGGTGCCACCGTCGCCACGCACCTGTTCAACGCGATGCCGGCCCTCGGCCATCGCGCGCCCGGGCCCGTCGCCGCGCTGCTCGAGGACGAGCGGATCACGGTCGAGCTGATCAACGACGGCACGCATCTGCATCCGGCCGCGCTGGAGCTGGCCTTCCACCGGGCGGGCGCCTCACGGGTCGCCTTCATCACGGACGCGATGGACGCGGCCGGGTTCGGCGACGGGACGTATCTGCTCGGGCCGCTGGAGGTCGATGTGCAGGGCGGGGTCGCGCGGCTCGTCGAGGGCGGTTCGATCGCGGGCTCGACCCTGACTCTGGACCGGGCCTTCAAGCGCGCGGTGACCGTCGACCGGCTGCCGGTCGAGGACGTCGTGGGCGCCATCTCCGCCAACCCGGCGAAGCTGATCGGCGCCTACGACAGGGTCGGCTCGCTCGAGCCCGGCAAGGACGCCGACCTGGTGGTGCTGGACGCGGACTTCGAGCTCAAGGGCGTGATGCGCAAGGGCTCCTGGGTGGTGGAACCGCGGCTGGGCTGAGGTCGTGCCCCGGTGGCCGCGGTGCGCCCGCTGCGGGGGAGGCCTTGGCACGGCGACCTGTTCAGGGGGTTTCAGCTAGTTCAACGCATAACGAACTCACGGCGGTTGGTCCGGGACTCTGGGCCAACCGCCGTCGCTTTGGCATGATCGGGCCCGGCACACGGCAAGCGCATTCTGCAAGCCGACAGGCCGGTTTCATTGTTTTTCAGGCACGTCACGGTTCGTCAGGGGCATGTTGTTCCAGGGCACTTCAGGCATGTTGTTCCACGGCTCTTCAGGCATGTTGTCGCACGTTTCTTCGCGGGGGAGGTCCAGGTGATCCTCACGGTCACGCTGAACACCGCCCTCGACATCACCTATCGCGTCCCGTCCCTGCGCCCTCACGCCTCGCACCGTGTCACCGAGGTCACCGAACGGCCGGGCGGCAAGGGCCTGAACGTCGCACGCGTACTGGCGGCGCTGGGCCACCCCGTGACGGTCGCCGGCTTCGCGGGCGGCGGCACCGGCCGCGCCCTGCAGGACGCGCTGACCGGCATCCCACGCATCACCGACGCACTCGTACCGGTCGCCGGCGCCACGCGCCGCACGGTCGCCGTCGTCGACACGGCGACGGGTGACACGACTCAGCTCAACGAGCCCGGGCCGGTCATCGCCCCCGCCGAGTGGAGCGCCTTCCTGGAGGCGTACGAGGACCTGCTGCAGTCGTCGTCGGCCGTGGCCTTGTGCGGCAGCCTGCCGCCCGGCGTGCCCGTCGGCGCCTATGCGCACCTCGTCCGGGCCGCACGCGCCGCCTCCGTTCCCGTACTCCTCGACACCAGCGGGGAGCCGCTGCGCCGCGGCATCGCGGCCCGCCCCGACTTCGTCAAGCCCAACGCCGACGAGCTCGCCGAACTCACCGGATCCCACGAGCCGTTGCAGGCCACCCGGGACGCGCGGCGCCGCGGGGCACGCGCCGTCGTCGCCTCGCTGGGCGCTCAGGGGCTGCTCGCGGTGGCCCCGGAGGGCCACTGGCAGGCCACCCCGCCCTCGCGTGTCGCGGGCAATCCGACGGGCGCCGGGGACTCGGCGGTCGCCGGTCTGCTGTCGGGCCTCGTCGAACACCTCCCGTGGCCGGACCGGCTGGCCCGGGCGGCGGCCCTGTCCGCGGCGACGGTACGGGCGCCGGTGGCGGGCGAGTTCGACCGCGCGGCCTACGAGGAGCTGTTGCCGCGGGTCGCGGTCACGGAGCGGGCGACGGCGGCCTGAAGCCACCGAGCCGGCGACGGCGGCCTGAAGCCACCGAGCGGGCGACGGCCTCAGGACCTCGCCCGCTCGAACCCGCTCCCGCTTGAGCAGTGCGCTACTTCTTGACCTGCCCGGCCTTCAGCCACACCCGGTCAAGGAGGGCGTTGCACTGGTCACCGGCCTGGCACGAGATCGTGATCGTGTTGGTGCCCTTGGTGAGGCTGGGATACGCGTAGGTCTGCGTCCAGCCCTTCTCCCAGTCGCCCTTGGGGGCGTCCGCGAAGTTGCCCATGTTGAGCTTGGAGCCGAACACGTTGCCGTTGACGGTCAGCGTCGTCTTCGCATCCTCGCCGGGGACGCTGTAGCCCACGAAGAGGGTGTACACGCCGTCCTTCGGGATGCCGTTGACCGTCCAGGTGACCTGCGCGCCGACCTGGTTGAGCCCGTTCACGTAGACCCCGCCGGCGGCGTCCGCGCCCTTGATGTCGGAGGCGGTCACCGTGCCGCCCTCCAGCTTCAGCGCCTTGGCGTCCGCCTCGGGCAGCTCGGCCTGCTCGCCGGCGCCCTTGGTCGCCGACGGGCTGGGCTCGGCCGACTCGGAAGCAGTCGGCGTCGCGCCGCCCGCCTGGTTGTCCCCGCTGTTCTCGGAGTCGTCGCCGGTGAACACCGCGATGCCGATGCCGATGACGACGGCGGCGACCACCGCGATGGCGCCTATCAGCAGTCCCTTGGTGTTGGGGCCGCGACCCCGGCCGCCACGGGCGGCGTCCGGCGCCGGCTGGTACTGCGTCGTGGCGGCGCCCCCGGGCAGTGTCTCGGGCGCCGCGTAGTGGGCGTTCTGCTGGCCGTACGAGGACTGCTGCGGGACCTGCCCGTAGGCCGCCTGCTGCGTCTGCTGCGCGGACTGCCCACCCTGCGCGGCCTGCTGCCCGTACTGACGCTCGCCGACCGCGCGGACCTGGTTGTACGAGGAGCGGGTACCCGGGTAGCCGTAGCCGCCGCCACCGGTCGGCGGGGTGGCCCCGGACGCCTGACCGTCGGCGTAGAGATAGCCGAACGGGTCGTCGTCCTCGGGCGTGCTCGCGCCGTTGTTGCCGGGCGTCATCCCTTGGTCACTCCTCACCACGTGCAGTCTGCGGACCCGGCGAGCCTACCCGCTCCCGGGCGCACAATCGGGTGGCCTACGCCTCACCACCACGCTGACCTGGGGTTCAGCCGGCACGACGATGCGCTTTGGGACGAGACCGTTTCTCGTCGTACATCCGCTCGTCAGCTGATTTCAAGACGTCGTCCGCCGACATTCCGCACTCGGCCCAGCCGATGCCGAAGCTGGCGCCCACCCGGACCGCCCGGCCGTCCACCCGCATCGGCTGGATGATCTCGTTTCGCAGCCGGACGGCGAGGTCCTGGGCGTCCGCCCGGCCGAGCCCGTCCGCGAGCACCACGAACTCGTCGCCGCCGAGCCGGGCGACCGTGTCCCCGTCCCGTACGCCGCTGGTCAGACGCCTGGCGACCTCGATGAGGACGGCGTCGCCCGCGTTGTGCCCGAACCGGTCATTGATCGACTTGAAGCCGTCGAGGTCGCAGAAGAGGACGGCGAGCCCCTTCGTGCCGTCGTCCGCGCCGCCCTCCGGCGCGACGGCGTGCACATGGTGGTCGTACGCGCCGAAGGCTTCGCCGGCCAGGTCGGAACCGTGCCCGAAGTCGAAGCCGTGCCCGTCCGTGTCGTACCCCATGTCGTACGTGATGTCGTACGCGCCGTCGCCGACGCCCGCGGCGGGCTCCCCGTACGCCGCGTCGAGCGCGGCCACCGGGCCGGGGACGGCGTGCTTGGGGCGGCCGCACAGCCGGGCGCCGAGCCGGGTGCGCAGCTCGGCGCTGTTCGGCAGGCCGGTGAGCGAGTCGTGGCTGGCCCGGTGGGCCAGCTGCAGCTCACGGCGCTTGCGCTCCTCGATGTCCTCGACATGCGTGAGCAGGAAGCGCGGCCCGTCCGCGGCGTCCGCGACGACGGAGTTGCGCAGGGACACCCAGACATACGTGCCGTCGCGCCGCACGAACCGCAGCTCGGCCCGTCCGCCCTCGGCGGAGGTGCGCAGCAGGGTCCCGATGTCCTCGGGGTGGACCAGATCGGAGAACGAGTAGCGGCGCAGCGCGGAGGCGGGCCGCCCGAGCAGCCGGCACAGCGCGTCGTTGGTCCGCAGGATGCGTCCGTGCTGGTCGCCGCCCATCTCGGCGATGGCCATGCCGCTCGGCGCGTACTCGAAGGCCTGCCGAAATGATTCCTCGCTGGCGCGCAGGGCCTGCTGCTCGCGCTCGAGCCGGACCAGGGCGCGCTGCATGTTTGCCCGCAGACGGGCGTTGCTGATGGCAATGGCGGCGTGGAATGCGTACATCTGCAGCGCTTCGCGGCCCCAGGCGCCCGGCCGGCGGCCGTTGCGCGGCCGGTCCACGGACAGCACGCCTATCAGCTCCCCGCCGGCGCCGCCCGCCGCGTACATGGGGGCGAAGAGGCGGTCGCGGGGGTGCCACTCGTCCTCGAAGCGGGGCTCGGGACCGTCGGTGAGCCACTGCGGCACGTCGTCCTCGTCGAGGACCCAGCCCTCGGTGTACGGGATGAACCGCAGGTCTTCCCAGGCCTCGCCCATGGACAGGCGCCGTTCCCAGGAGGCGCGGGAGCCGACACGGCCGGTCATGAGCGCGTCGGCCGCTGCGTTGCCCGCGAAGGCGGCCACGACGAGGTCGCCGTCCGGACGCACGAGGTTCACGGCGGCCAGCTCGTACCCGAGCCCGTTCACGACACCGTCGGCGACGGTCTGCAGCGTGTCGGCCAGGCTGCGTGCCGTGTTCATGTCCGCCATCACCCGATGCAGCTGCCGCAGGGTCGCAAGACGGACATACGGCTCCGACTCGGTCTCCATGCTCGCTCTCCCCGAGACTTCGACAGCAACTCCAGAAATGATCGGCGTACTTTTTCCAGCGTCCCCGCCACTGAATCACAGCGAGCTGTCCACTCGGTACACAGGGTCAACAAAATATGGCTCCTGTGACTCAAGTCACAGGAGGTGGAGACCAATGGCGACGGCGCGTCGGGCTCGACGCGAGGCGCCGTGAAGTGTTATTGAACGCAAACCGCAGGGGACGGTCGGCCGGGAGGGTGCGGTGGGCCGGGAAGAGTGCGGTCGGCCGGTGCGACCGCTCGGACGCGGGGTTCGGCCTTCGGTCCTAGTCCCCGGTTGCGACCCTGGTCCGATGTGGCGGGCGGAGCCCGCGGTTAGCGTTCGGCAATGTGCTGAACACGCCATCCGTTCCCTCCGCGCCGCCTGTGCCCTCCGCACCCGCGGCATCCGCTACGCCCTCCGCCCCACCCGTCCCGCACCTCCGTCACGGCGACGGGCATGCTGAGGGGGTGAGTGAGGACGAGTTCCGCGCTGCCATGTCCCGGCTGGCCGCGGGTGTGGTGCTGGTGACCGCGTACGAACCGGCACTCGACCCGGAGGGGCCCCGCGGCGACGACGTCGGCATGACGGCGACGGCCTTCATGTCGGTGTCGCTGGACCCGCCGCTGGTCCTGATCAGCCTGCGCGAGGGCTCCCGTATGGACGACCTGCTCGCCGAACAGCCGCTGTGGGGGGTCTCGATCCTCTCCGAGAGCCAGCGCCACATCGCGGGCCGCTTCGCCATGAAGGGCCGCGTCAGCGACCGCCTGCTGTTCGAGGACATTCCGTACGTACGAGGCAAGGAGTCCGGCGCCCTGCTGGTGGGCGGGGCGCTCGCCACCCTGGAGTGCCGCACGGAACAGCGCGTGCCGGCAGGCGACCACACACTGGTCATCGGCCGCGTCCTGACGGCGACGGTGCCGAGCGCGGACGGCGGGCCGTTGACGTATTTCCGGGGGCGGTACCGGCAGTTGGGGTGATGGCGGTCGGGATGACGGCAGTCGGGATGACGGCAGTCGGGATGACGGCAGTGCCGTCACGGGGTGGGTCCAAGCGGGTCCGGGGACGTGCCTGAACTTCCCCGGGTCGCTCAGAGGTGCTCAGCCCCAGTCGCGGCCGGAGCGTCCCTGCTTCGTCTCGCCGCGCCGCTTCTTCTCCCGGAGCCGCCGCTCGTTGATGCCGCGAGGGATACGGGTGGGCCGCCGCGGCTTGGGCGGCGGAGCCGTCGCCTCCGCGAGCAGGGACGCCAGCCGCACGGCCGCCACCTCCCGGTTGCGCCACTGCGACCGGTGCTCCGAGGCGCGGACGGAGACGACCCCGTCGACGAGCCTCCCGGCGAGCCGCTCCAGGGCTCGCTCCTTCCACACGGGCGGCAGGGACTCCGTCCCGGCCAGGTCGAAGCGCAGTTCCACTTGTGAGTCACTGGTGTTGACGTGCTGCCCGCCCGGCCCTGACGACCGCGAGAAACGCCACATCAGCTCGGCCTCGGGCAGGAGAACCGAACCGCGGATGGGATAAGGACCGGACATGAGTTCCATGGTCCCGCGCACATCCGCCCGCCGTCACCCGTTTTTCCGCGGTCCGACTACTCCACCCGGGCGCCTTCGGTAAAGAAAGTAAAGAGAGCTGGAACCTCCTGGTCCCCCCGCGACGTTCATACGGGTGACGGTAGCTTCGTCCCCAGCACGAAGCCCGCATGCGGAACGAAACGAACAGAACCAGGAAGGGACTTCCCATGGCTGTAAGCCTGTCCAAGGGCGGCAACGTCTCGCTCACCAAGGAGGCACCGGGCCTGACCGCCGTCACGGTGGGCCTCGGCTGGGACGTCCGCACCACCACGGGCACTGACTTCGACCTGGACGCATCGGCGATCGCGGTGAACCAGCAGGGCAAGGTCTACTCGGACGCGCACTTCGTCTTCTTCAACAACAAGCAGACGCCGGACCAGACCATCGTCCACACCGGCGACAACCGCACGGGCGAGGGCGCCGGCGACGACGAGGCCATCAACGTCAACCTGGCGGGCCTGCCGGCCGACGTCGACAAGATCGTCTTCCCGGTCTCCATCTACGACGCCGAGAACCGCAGCCAGAACTTCGGCCAGGTCCGCAACGCGTACATCCGCATCGTCAACCAGGCCGGCGGCACCGAGATCGCGCGCTACGACCTGAGCGAGGACGCGGCCACGGAGACGGCGATGGTCTTCGGCGAGCTGTACCGCAACGGCGCGGAGTGGAAGTTCCGCGCGGTCGGCCAGGGCTACGCCTCGGGCCTGGTGGGCATCGCCCAGGACTTCGGCGTCAACGTCTGACGTCGACATCCGGCTTGAGCCCGGCGAGCTCCTCACCGAGCTCGCCGGGCTCTAGGCGTCCGACCGGCGGCGGCCGCGCACCACCCCCACCCGGTCCACCGCACCGGGTCGACTCCGCCGGTCCACCCCACCCGCCCCAGCCCACGCGGTCGACCCCGCCGGTCCACCCCACCCCGTCGAGCCGCTCAGGCGTGGTCCGGTTTTCCCTTTCCGTGCAGCCAGTCGGCCCAGATCAGGGTGAAGTCCTTGTCGGGCGCCTTCTTCTCCACGTACGCCGTGAAGTCGGCGGTGTTCGCGTTGCCGTGGCGGTACGCGGCCGCCCAGCCCTTGAGGATGTCGCGGAAGGCGTCGTCCCCCACGGTCTGCCGGATCTTGTGGAGAACCATGGCACCGCGCAGATAGACCGTGTCGTCGGAGATGTGTGCGGCACTCGGCGGATCAGCGGGGGCGAAGGACCAAATGGCATCGGCATGCTCCGCTTCGGCGTCGCCGCGGTAGAGGGCGTCGAATGTCTCCTGCGCGCTGTCGCCGCCGTGGTCCTCCGCCCACAGCCACTCGGCGTAGGACGCGAAGCCCTCGTTCAGCCACATGTCCTGCCAGGTCTTCGGCGTCACCGAGTTCCCGAACCACTCGTGGGCCAGCTCGTGGACGAGCAGTTCCGTACCGGGGGCGCCGGGGAAGACGGGACGGGTCTGGGTCTCCAGGGCGTAGTCAGCGTCACCCGGCCGTTCGACGATCGCTCCGGCCGAGGAGAACGGGTAGGGGCCGAAGTTCTGCTTCCCCCACTCCAGAACATCGGGGATACCGTCGAGAACCTTCTCGCTCGTCTCCGCCTCGGTCGGGTCGACGGCGGTCAGGACAGGCAACTTCCTGCTGTTCTTGCCGCTGCCGTTCCCGCTGCTGCTGCCGTCCCCGTCCCCGTCCCCGTTCCCGTTGCCGTCCGCCGTCGTCTCGTAGCGGCTCATGTCGAATGTGCCGATGGCGACCGTCGCCACATAGCTCGCCGTCGGCTCGGGGCTGTGCCAGGTGGAGGTGGTCCGGCCGTTCTGGGTCTGCTCGCGCCTCAACTGGCCGTTGGATACGGCCTGCACGCCCTCGGGGACGGTGACCTGCACGTCGAACGTCGCCTTGTCGGCGGGGTGGTGATTGCCGGGGAACCACGCCATGGAGCCGGTCGGCTCGCCCAGCGCCAGTGCGCCGTCCGCGGTGAGCAGCCAGCCCTCGCGGGAACCGTCCGGATCGTTGATGGTCTCCGGCGTGCCGGCGTAGCGGACGACGGTGCGGAACGTTTCGCCATCGGCGAGCATGTCGGGCGGCCGGACGGTCAGCTCCTGGCCGGCGCGGCGGAAGCGGGCGCCGGCGCCGTCGACACTGACGGACTCGACCTTCAGCCCTTTCAGGTCGAGGTTGAACGCGCTGAGGGCCTGCGTGGCGCGTGCCGTGATCTCCGTCTCCCCCGTGAGCCGACGGGAAGCGGGGTCGTAGTCGACCTTCAGGTCGTAGTGGACGACGTCGTAGCCGCCGTTGCCCATCTTCGGGAAGTACGGATCGCGCAGGCCGGCGGCGCCCACCGTGCGCTCGGCGCCCGAGTCGCAGGCGCTCAGGGCGAGGGCGGCGACGGTCGCGACCGCGGTCACCACGCGAACGAGAGGACGACGTTCCACGCGTTGATCGTATGGGACTTTGGGGCCTCAGGCGGCATTTGTCCGGGAGTCGTCCGCGGCGACGGGAGGCGCGACTGTCGAACGCGCGTACGACTGGCGTCTTCGCAGGTCAAGGCATACGAAGACCTCCACCCGCGCGGCCCATGACACCATCGGCTACGTGCTCGACATCGGCTACGCCCTCTCCAACCGCTTCCCCGACCCGCCGCAGACGGACTACCGCCGCGCGGACGTCCACGCCCTGCGCCACGACCTCTTCTGCGGTGACGTCTATCTCGCCGACACCAAGGCGGACCGGGAGCTGTCCACAGCCTGGGGATGGGTGCCGGTGCTCGACTTCGCCTGGGCGCTGTGCGACATCGTCGAGCAGCTCGACCGCGATCCGGCCGGCAGCCGCGCCGCCAGGCCGCAGTACGCCGAGCTCGACTTCACCGAGTCCACGGACCGCATGCTCTTCGAGCGCCGTTTCGGCTGGGTCGACATCGAGGCCGACTGGATGCCGGGCGACGAACCGCCCCTGACGTTCTCGCACGCCGTACTGCGCCGTGAAGCCCGCGACTTCCTGCACGACCTGATCGCCGATCTGACGGACATGCACGAGGACCTGGCAGAGAACCCCGCGATCTGGACGCTCCAGGCGCGGTTCCCCCGCATCTGAACAGCCGGCCCCGTCGACTGACTTCCGTCACTCCTCTCCTGGCGCCTCCACCCGCACTCCGATCTGCGCCGCGAACGCCGGTGCCAGATCGATGAGTTGGGCCGGGCTGATGACCGCCCCCGCCAGGCGGTCGAGGCCCCGCGCGATGCCCAGCTCCGCTGCCGACCGGAGATCGACGTCGGTCATCGTCGTCCCGCTGAAGTCCGCCCCCTTCAGCGCACAGTCCCTGAACTCGACCCGCTCGAGCCGCGCCCCGCCGAAATCCGGCTCGACCAGCACGCAACCCTCGAAGACGACGTCCTTCAGCCGCGCCTTCCGCAGATTCAGATAGTCGATCTTCCCGCCCCGGATCAGCACCCGCTCCAGCACGCCCCCGTGCAGCTGCACCCCACCGAGCCGGGCGTCCGTCACCTCCACGTCCCGCAGCGTCGCCTCCGCGAGATCGGTGCCCACTCCCCGTATCCCCGACAGCACCGCGTCGATGAAGCGCGCGCGGTGCAGCCGCGTCTCGTCCAGCGCGCAGCCCGTCAGCGCGCAGTCCAGGAACCGGGCGCCGCCGCCGTCCTGGCCCGCGAGGGCCAGCTCGCGGAACTCCACGCCGTCGTAGTCCCCGTCCGGCTCCAGCTCACCGCCCGCGTACGGAACGAGCGGCGGCAGCCGCACCTCGGGCCGCCGCGCCTTCCTCACCACTGCCTTCACCGCTGGGTTTCGCGCCATGTCCCCCATGCTGCACCCCGCCACTGACAACGGGCCGCCACGCCGACCACAGCAACGGACCGCCACGCTGAACACGGCAACGGACCGCCACGCTGACGACGGCAACGGACCGCCACGCCGACCACGGACAGCCGCATGTCCATCGAGTGCGCACTGCTCCAGTCATGTCACATCCGCGGCCCTTCGATCGGTCCTAGGAGGAGACAGGCAACGCCACCGGAGCAGAGGGAGACCCCAGCCATGCACCGCATCACCGTCGTCGGCGGCGGCTTCGCCGGACTCACCGCGGCCATCACCGCCGCCGAGGCGGGCGCCAAGGTGACCCTGTACGAGTCGCACCACACCCTCGGCGGCCGCGCCCGCACCGCCGAGGGCCCGTACCGCACCAACGAGGGACCGCACGCCCTCTACAACGGCGGCCCTCACTGGACCTGGCTCGAACAGCGCGACCTGATCGGCCCGCTCGCCCCCGTCCCGCCCCTCGAAGGCTCGCGCCTGCGTCTGCATCTGAACGGCGCCCTCCGCCGCATACCGCCCCTGGCACTCCTCAAGCTGGCGCGCCGCAAGCCCGAACAGACGCCCGTCGACAGCAACTTCCTCACCTGGGCGACAGCGCAGGTCGGCGAGGCGGGCGCCCGCGCGGCCGCCAACTACACCGCCGTCGCGCTCTTCCACCACGACCCCGGCTCTCTCTCCGCCGCCTTCGTGCACGAGCGACTCCGGCGCGCCGCCAGGCTGCCGCCCGAGGCGCACTATCCGCGCGGCGGCTGGGCGTCCGTCATCGACCGGATGGCCGCCCGGGCCTGGAACATGGGAGTCCGGGTCGAGACGCTGGCCCGTGTCGACATGCTCCCGACGGACACGCCCGTCATCGTCGCGACCTCCCTCGACGCCGCCCGCCGGCTCCTCGGCGACGACACGCTCACCTGGGACAGCGGCCGTACCACCCTCATCGACCTGGCCGTACGCACCCGCCGCGGCGACGCCTTCGCCGTCTCCGACCTCGACGCACCAGGCTGGATCGAACGGTTCACCGCCCAGGACCGCACCCTCGCCCCGCGCGGACAGCAGCTCATACAGGGCCAGATCCCCATCTCGCCGGCCGAGTCCAAGGCCGACGGGGTGGCCCGCGCCGAGCACCTGCTCGACCTGGGCTTCCCGGGCTGGCGCGAACGCACCGTCTGGCGCCGCGAGTCGGTCGCACACGGCCGTACGGGGGCGGTCGACCGGCCCGGCACCACCTGGCGCGACCGTCCCGCCGTGGACCGCGGCGACGGCGTCTACCTCGCCGGCGACCAGGTCGCCGCGCCCGGCGTGCTCTCCGAGGTCTCCTTCAACAGCGCGATCACGGCCGCCACACTGGCCCTGACGGCGGCAGGGCGCCGGCAGCGCACCCACTGACCTCAACCGGCAGCAGACCCGCTGACCTCATCCGACAGCAGACCGGCTGACCTCAACCGGCAGCAGACCGGCTGACCTCATCCGACAGCAAAGCCCTTGACCTCAATCATGCTTGAGGTTGAAAGGTGGGCGCGTGCCGGCACCCCGGCACGGAAGGGAACCACGCGCGAGGGAACACCCGCGGCAACCATCGAGGAGCCCGTCATGCACGCCGTCCGCCTGCACGCCTTCGGCCCGGCCGAGAACCTCACGTACGAGAAGACAGAGGACCCCGAGCCGGGCCCCGGCCAGGTGCGCGTCGCCGTTGCCGCGGCCGGCGTACACCTGATCGACACCGCGATCCGCGAGGGCCTCCAGGGCCCGCTGCCCGAGCTGCCCGCTCTGCCCACGATCCCCGGCCGCGAGGTCGCCGGCACCGTCGACGCTCTCGGCGACGGCGTGTCCGAGGCCTGGCTCGGCAAGCGTGTCGTCGCCCACCTCGGCTTCGCCCCCGGCGGCTACGCGGAACTGGCCGTCACCGATGCCGACCGGCTGCACGAGATCCCGGAGAACCTCGACTTCGCGCAGGCCGTCGCCATGATCGGCACGGGTCGTACGACGATGGGGATCCTGCAGTTCGCCGAGGTCACCCCCGCCTCGGTGGTGATCGTCCCGGCCGCGGCGGGCGGTATCGGAACGCTGCTCGTGCAGTACGCGCGGCACGCGGGCGCCACCGTGATCGGCCTCGCGGGCGGCCCCGAGAAGGTCGCCCGCGTCCGGGCGGGCGGCGCCGGCCTCGCCGTCGACTACAAGGACCCCGCATGGCCCGAGCAGGTCCGCGCGTACCTCGGCGACCGCACCGCGACGGTCGTCTTCGACGGAGTCGGCGGCGACACGGCCCGCGCGGCCGTCGATCTGCTCGGCCCCGGCGGCAAGCACGTCGTCTTCGGCTGGTCGGGGCAGGGCCTGCATGACGGATCGCCGCTGACCTTCACCGAGGAGGAGCTGGCCGAGCGCGGGATCACATCGGAGGGCGTGCTGGGGCCGGTGATGATGCAGAAGGCGGGCGGCGCCAATCCGGTGCGCACCCTGGAGCTGCGCGCCCTCGCCGAGGCCGCGGCGGGCCGCCTCACCCCGGCCGTCACACGCTTCCCCCTCGCGGAAGCGGCGGCCGCACACCGCGCACTGGAGTCGCGCGGCACGATCGGCAAGGTCGTACTGGAGCCGTGAGGCGCACCGCCACGGGGCGGCCGGCACGTCGCCGCAGAGGAGCCGCCGCCCCGCCACGTCCTCCGCCCCGCGCCCCGCCACCCGAAGGATGCGCCACCCCCCGATCCATGGTCTTCTGTTGCTGTGACCGGCACCCGAACAGGTGAACCTGTCACCCCACCGGACCCCCACCGCTGGTGGGGCCTGGTGGTCATCGCACTCGCCCAGCTCATGGTCGTCCTCGACGCGACGATCGTGAACATCGCGCTCCCATCCGCCCAGCGCGATCTGGGGATGTCGGACGGCAACCGCCAGTGGGTCGTCACCGCCTACACCGTCGCCTTCGGCGGACTGCTGCTGCTCGGCGGGCGCGTCGCCGACCTCGTCGGCCGCAAACGCACCTTCGTCATCGGTCTGATCGGCTTCGCGGGCGCCTCCGCACTCGGCGGCGCCGCCGTCAGCCCCGGCATGCTCTTCGGCGCCCGCGCCCTCCAGGGCTCCTTCGCCGCCGTACTCGCCCCGTCCGCGCTGTCCCTGGTCACCACCACCTTCACCGCCCCGAAGGAGCGCGCGAAAGCCTTCGGGATCTACGGCGCCCTGGCCGGCAGCGGCTCCGCGATAGGGCTGCTCACGGGAGGACTGCTCACCGAGTACCTGAACTGGCGGTGGTGCCTCTACGTCAACGTCCCCATCGCCGCCCTCGCGGTCTTCGGCGCCTGCTCCCTGCTCCGCGACCGCCCGGGAAACCGCGGCGGGCGCCTCGACGTCCGCGGTGTCGTGATGGGCTGCGGCGGTCTCGTCTGCGTCGTCTACGGCTTCGGCGAGGCCGCGGCGCGCGGCTGGACCGACCCGTTCGTCCTGGCGGCTCTCGCCGGCGGACTCGCACTCCTCGCCGCCTTCGCCTGGTGGCAGACCAGAGCCCCGAGCCCCCTTCTGCCGCCCCAGATCATCAAGGACCGCACCCGCGCGGGCTGCTTCCTCACCATGGCCCTCGCCGTCGCCGGCCTGTTCGGCATCTTCCTCTTCATGAGCTACTACCTGCAGGTCGTCCTCGGTTACTCCCCCCTCAGGACGGGCCTGGCCTTCCTGCCCCTGACCGCCGCGATCATCACCGGCTCGACCCAGATATCGGCCCGGTTTCTGCAGCGCACGGCTCCCCGGGCGCTCCTGGTCCCGGGCATGCTGCTCGCCTCTTCCGGCACGCTTCTGCTCACCACGCTCACCGTCGAGGCCGAGTACGCCACCCGCGTCCTGCCCGCCATGGTGCTGATGGGCCTCGGCATGGGCCTGACCTTCACGCCCGTGTTCGCCACCGCCACCGCGGGTGTCGCCCCGCACGACGCCGGCGTCACCTCGGCGACCGTCAACACCGCGCAACAGGTCGGCGGCTCCATAGGCACCGCGCTGCTCAACACGATCGCCACCATGAGCAGCACCGCCTACGTCGCCGCCCACCTCCGCGACCCCGCACAGCAGGCGCAGATCACCCGGGAGGGCATCGTCCACGGCTACACCGTCGCCCTCTGGTGGTCCGCCGGCCTCATGCTGCTCGCGGGCCTGATAGCGGCCCTGATGGTCACGGCGAAGGCACCCGACCGCCGGGCGCCGACGGACGCACCCGCGCGCGAATCAGTGGCCTGAGCCGAGTCAATCGCCTGAGCCGAGTCAATCGCCTGAGCCGAGCCAGCCAGCCACCTGAGCCGAGCCAGTCGCCTGAGCCGAATCAGCGGCCTGAGCCGAGCCAGTGGTGTGAGCCGAGCCAGTGGTGTGAGCCAAGTGCTCCGAACCGAGTCAGTGGCCTGAGCCGAGCCTCTCTCGCCGGGCGCCGCCGGACGCCGCCGGAGCCCCGAGCCGCGCCAGTGCCTCGTCCGTCAGCCGGTACACCGTCCACTCGTCCTGCGGCAGCGCACCCATCGCCCGGTAGAAGTCGATCGACGGCTCGTTCCAGTTCAGAACCGACCACTCCAGCCGCTCGTACCCGCGCTCCACGCAGATCCGCGCCAGCTCCGCCAGCAGGGCCTTGCCGTGCCCGCCCCCACGCCGGTCAGGACGTACGTACAGGTCCTCCAGGTAGATCCCGTGCACCCCGCGCCACGTCGAGAAGTTCAGAAACCACAGGGCGAAGCCGACCGGCTCGCCGGTCGCGTCGTCCTCGGCGATGTGCGCGAACGCGGCCCGGCGCTCGCCGAACAGCGCGTCGTGCAGCTGCTCCTCGGTGGCACGGGCCTCGTCCAGCGCCTTCTCGTAGGCGGCGAGCTCGCGGATCATGGCGTGGATGACGGGGACGTCGGCGGGTACGGCGGTACGAATCATGGCCGCAGGCTAACCGCGACCCCTCAGCAGCCGCCGCCCGATTTCCAGATGGTGCGGCGCGAGCGGGTGCCCGTCCTCGATCGCCCACAGCGCGTTCTGCAGGACACGTCCCAGCGTCCAGGCGCGCGCCCGCTCCCGGTCGAGCCCCAGCACGTCCGCCATCGCGCCGAACCGCCACCGCACCTCGTCGGCGTCGAAACGGTTGTCCAGCGCCGGGAACAGCTCGAACCCCGGATCGCCCGCGAGCGGCTTCGGGTCGATGGCGAGCCAGGGCTCCCGGTCGGCGGCCAGCACGTTGTCGTAGTGCAGGTCCCAGTGCAGCAGCCGGTCACCGGGCTCGCCGGCCACTTCGCGCACCGCCGCCGCACAGTCCTCGAGGAGCCGCCGGTCAGCGGGATCCGGCACCCGCGGTACCGCCCCCGGCACCCGCTCGAGCATCCGTTCAGCGATGTCACCGAGCCGCCGCATCCCCTCCGGCGCCGGCACAGCGGTCAGCCGCGCCAGCAGCGCGGCGATGACCAGCACCGCCGCGCGGGAGTCCGGCACGGTCGTCAACATCCGGGCGGAGTCGAGGCGTTCGAGCAGCAGGGTTCCCGTGACGTCGTCGTACTCGAGCAGCCGCACGGCCCCGTCGCCTCCCCACACGCGCAGCGCGACCGGCTCCCCCACACTCTCCTCGTCCAGGTACTGGAGCTTGAGGACCGCCTGGGAACCGTCCGCGTCGTGCGCCACGGGCAGCACCAGCGCGCACATTCCGTACATCACGGGACCGTCGGTCCGCAGCCCCCACCGCTCCAGGAACTCCGCCGCCCGCCCCGGCAACGCGGCGATGAAGGCCAGCCCATCCGCACCGTTGAACCTGGTCTGCGTGGCCACGAGCTCGTCCGGTACCTCGATCACGCTTCGATCCTAGGGATGCGCACCCTCACCGGCCACGACTTTTCCCCGCCACCGACTTGTCCCGGCCGGTCCCCCAGGCGCTAACGTCCGCCCATGAGTACCGTCAACGGCGGCATATCGTTCTGGTACGCCAGCGAAGGCCTCCCCACCGCACGCGAACCCCTGCCCGGCGACGCGACCGCCGACGTCGTCATCGTGGGCGGCGGCTACACCGGTCTGTGGACCGCCTACTACCTGAAAAAAGCAGCACCGTTCCTGCGCATCACCGTCCTTGAACAGAAGTTCTGCGGCTACGGCGCCTCCGGCCGCAACGGCGGCTGGCTCTACAACGGCATCGCCGGCCGCGACCGGTACGCGAAACTCCACGGCCACGACGCCGCCATGCGCCTCCAGCAGGCCATGAACGACACGGTCGCCGAGGTCGTCCGAACCGCGGCCGAGGAGAACATCGACGCCGACATCCACCAGGGCGGCGTACTCGAAGTGGCGTACACTCCCGCCCAGTTGGCCCGCCTGAAGGCCTTCCACGCCACGGAACTCTCGTACGGCGAGAAGGACCGCGAGCTCTACGGCGCCCGCGACACCGCCGAACGCATCCGGGTCACCGGAGCGGTCGGCTCCACGTGGACCCCGCACGGCGCCCGCCTGCACCCCGCCAAGCTCGTCAAGGGTCTCGCGGCCGCCGTCGAATCGCTGGGCGTCACGATCCACGAGTCCACGCCGGTCACCGAGATCAAGCCCAAGCACGCGATCACGCCCTACGGCACCGTCCGCGCCCCGTACGTCCTGCGCTGCACCGAGGGCTTCACTGCCTCCCTCAAGGGCCACCGCCGCACCTGGCTCCCCATGAACTCCTCCATGATCGTGACCGAGCCCCTGCCCAAGGAGGTCTGGTCGTCGATCGGCTGGGAAGGCCGCGAAACCCTCGGCGACATGGCCCACGCCTACATGTACGCGCAGCGCACCGCCGACGACCGCATCGCACTCGGCGGCCGGGGCGTCCCCTACCGCTACGGCTCCCGCACGGACAACGACGGCCGCACCCAGCCCGCCACGATCGACGCGCTGCGCGAGATCCTCGTCCGCTTCTTCCCGCAGCTGGCGGGCGTGGCCGTCAGCCACGCCTGGTCCGGTGTCCTCGGCGTCCCCCGCGACTGGTGCGCGACCGTCACCCTCGACCGCACCACCGGCCTCGGCTGGGCCGGCGGCTACGTCGGCTCCGGCGTCGCCACCGCCAACCTCGCCGCCCGCACCCTCCGCGACCTCGTCCAGCAGGACTCCGGCCAGTCCGGCCCGACCGAACTGACCGCCCTCCCCTGGGTGAACCACAAGGTCCGCAAATGGGAGCCGGAGCCGTTGCGCTGGCTCGGCGTCCACGGCATGTACGCGACGTACCGCGCCGCGGACCGCAGCGAACGCACCTCACCCACCGCCGAAACCGCCCGCCTGGCCCGCCTCGCGGACCGCCTGTCGGGTCGCCACTGAGTCGCCACTGAGTCGCCACTGAGTCGCCACTGAGGGAACCCGCCGGACCCGGCGGGACGACAAAGGCCCAGGTCACAGCGCGGTGACCTGGGCCTCAGTGGAGCCCCCTGTCGGATTCGAACCGACGACTTACGCAACCGTCGCCGGGGTCTCCCGCAGGGTGACGTTGGCGTGGCTCTCCTGGAAGCTCTGGTCTGAAACGAGGGTCAGCCGGGCCGTGGCCTGGAACTCCGGCAGGGTAGTGGAGCCGCAGGAGACCATCGTGGTCTTGAGCTTGGCCATGGTCAGAGCGAGCCCTTCGTTGAGGTCGCCGGCGTAGGGGACGTAACCGTCCACGCCTTCTTCGAAGACCAGCCCCTGGCCGCCCTGCCCATAGCGCTGCCAGTTGCGGGCACGGTTCGAGCCCTCACCCCAGTACTCCTTCACGAATCCGTCACGGGTGGGCAGCTTCGCGCCGGCCGCTTGGTCGAAGCGTGCGAAGTAACGCCCCATCATGACGAAGTCGGCTCCCATCGCCAGCGCCAGGGACACGTGGTAGTCGTGTACCAGCCCGCCATCGGAGCAGATCGGCACGTACTCGCCGGTGCGTTCGCGGAAGGCATCCCGGGCCGCCGCGACGTCCAGCACGGCGCTGGCCTGGCCGCGGCCGATGCCTTTCTGGTCCCGAGTGATGCAGATGGAGCCGCCGCCCACCCCGACCTTGACGAAGTCCGCCCCCGCCTCGGCGAGAAAAGTGAACGCCTCGCCGTCGACCACGTTGCCACCCCCGACCGGGATCTCCGGATAGTGCTTCTTCACCCAGGTCAGGGCCTGTGCCTGCCAGTCGCTGTAACCGTCGGACGAATCGAAGCACAACGCGTCCACCCCCGCTTCCAGCAGTGCCGGGACGCGCTCCTGATAGTCGTGGGTGTTGATACCCGCGCCCACGCGCAGGCGCTTGGCAGCGTCCACAAGCTGGTTCGGGTAGCGCTTGTTGTCCGTGTAGTCGGAACGGAACACCAGATGCTGCAGGTGACCCTCGGTATCCAGCACCGGGAGGCAGTCCAGCCGTTCGTCCCACAGCCGCGCGTTGGCCTCGGAAAGCGTGGCGTCAGGCCCGGCATGGGCCAGGTCGGCGATAGCGGTCATCCGCCCACTGACCGGTCCGTCCAGGTCGTGGCGCTGGGGGTGGAAGTCGCGGGAGGTCACCAGGCCGAGCAGGCGACCGGTGGCGGTCCCGTCGTGGGTGACCGCGGCGGTGCTGTGACCGGTGCGGCGCATGACATCGACCAGGAGGCTCAGGGTGTCGTCGGGGCGGACGTTCGTGTCGCTGGTGACGAATCCGGCCTTGAAGTTCTTCACCTGGCGGACCGCTGCAGCCTGGTCCTGGATCGGCTGGTTGTGGTGCAGGAAGCTAAGAAGCGGGTGTGCTGACGGCCTGCATGATCGCGGACGTGAACGGGGACTGCAGGTCGATCGCCGAAGCCTCGCCCGCGATGTGCCGCACCAGGGGCGTGCGCAGGTCAACCGTCGCAGCCGAGCAGTCGGTCCGAGTCCGGTTCGGCAAGAGCAGAAACTCGTTGAACGTCCGTGAGACCTCGGCGATGATCTGTGCCACTTGTTCCTCCTGACCCGGCGGCCGGGGCGTGACTGCCCCGCCGTGAGGATCGCCCCCGTATACCAGGGCCTGGGCAGGCAGAGATCAGCACGGCAGCCGTGGAAGTGCCACCAACTGCGGCAGAGCCCTGACCGGCCCGTGGATCGAACGGGGTGCGGTCGTGACCCGGCACCTTATCGATCAACTCAGCCGCTGCACGAATCGTGAACCTCACCGGCCGCCGCCACCCCCGGGTGGCGGTTTCAGGTCCTCGGCCCGGTCCGCGAGCTAGTCGGCCCAGTCGCGTCTGGCGTAGGCGACCCAGCGGAGCGCGGTGTGGCGGTACACCTCCGCCCCGTGGCAAACCGCGGACCTCAGCCGCAGGGGAACCCGCTGCGCACGACAGCGCCGTGGCCGGGGGCCATGGTCACCAGCCCCTCGGCCTCCAAAGCCCCAGAAACGACGGAACCCCCGCTGACCAGCGTCAACGAGGGGTCCGAACCGAGCCGCCTGTCGGAATCGAACCGACGACCTAGAGCTTACAAGGCACTCGCTCTGCCAACTGAGCTAAGGCGGCACCACGCACAACAACGCCGTACGCGAGGGCTGGTCCACTGTACACAGAGCACGTTTCCCCGATCCACGGAGTTCCCCACACCACGCGGCGCCGAGAACCCTGCGTAACCGACCGCGCACCCGTTCGTTGAACGGACTGATGTGCTGTTCCGAAGATCGGACTGCGGGGAGGGGCTCATTTGGAGGCGGCGGAGTCGGCGAAGAAGCCGAAGCCGGAAGCGGTGACCGGCGAGGACGCGAAGCGCATCAAGCGCGAGACTCTCGGCATCGCCGATCGCCGCAGGCACCACGCCCGCCCGGCAACGCCGATGAAGAGCCGCGCCAAGGAGCCCGGCACACAGCAGCGCGCCTACCGGTTCCGGTTCTATCCGACCGAAGTGCAGGCCGAGCAACTGGAGAAGACGTTCGGAGCCTGTCGATGGGTCTACAACGAAGGGCTCGCACTGCGGTCCGGGGCCTGGAAAGAGCACCAAGTGAACGTCGGTTTCGCGGAGACGTGTCGGGCGCTCACGGGGTGGCGGCAGTCCGACGCGACATCCTGGCTGCGGGAAGTGTCGTCAACGGTGCTTCAACAGTCGCTGCGTCACCTGGACCAGGCGTACGCACGCTTCTTCAAGGGTTCGGCGAAGTACCCGAAGCGGAAGAAGAAGCGGCGGTCCCGGGACTCGGCGACGTATGTGCGGACGGGCTTCAAATGGGTGGAGGATCCCGAGCGGCCCGGTACGGGTCTGATCACGCTGGCCAAGCAGTCCGAGCCGTTGGATGTGCGCTGGTCGCGGCCGCTCCCGGGCGGGATGGTGCCGGTCCGGCTGTCGGTTACCCGCGACAAGGCCGGGCGGCACTTCGTCTCAATACTCGTGGAGGAGCGGATCGCATGTCTTCCGCCCGCCTTCCTCCCCGGCTCACGGGAGCCGAAGGCCGTGGGGCTGGATCTCGGTCTGGCGTCGCTCGTCACGCTGGACGACGGGACGCGGCTGGATCATCCACGGCTGCTGAGGCGGTACGCGGAGAAGCTGGCGCGGTTGCAGCGCGAGCTGCACCGGAAGGAGAAGGGTTCGAAGAACCGGGAGAGGATCAGGCGGCAGATCGCCCGTCTGTACGCGCTCATGAATGACGTGCGCAGGGACATGCTGGACCAGTTCACAACCCGCCTGGTGCGCGAGAACCAAGTGCTCGTGGTGGAGGACCTGTCCATCGTGACCCTGCTGCGTCCGGCGCGCGGCAAGGGCAGGCGGTGCAAGGCGAGGCTGAATCAGTCGATCATCGATGCAGGATGGGGCGAGCTGCTGCGGCAGTTGCAGTACAAGTGCGCGTGGTACGGCAGGACACTGGTAGTCGTCGACCGCTTCTTCCCCTCCACACGGCGGTGCTCGGCATGTCACGCGAAGGGACCGAAGCTCGATGTCTCGGTCCGCGCATGGACGTGCAGCGAGTGTGGTGTGGCCCATGATCGGGATGTGAACGCTGCGATCAACCTTCGGGGAGAGGGGATGCGGTTGTACTGGCTGGTGGCGGCCGGGCTGCCGCCGGGGACGACAGCGCCAACGGTGATCCGGGCGTCGGAACTACAGGAGTGTCTGCTGGCCGCGTAGGCGTGGCTGGGCGCGGCCAGGTGGTACGGACCGACGGGCCGTCGGCCGGAATGCCTGTGGAGCCCGCATAGGACCGTTCGGGCGCAGCTCGCCAGGGCTGCGTGCGGGCGGCGGTGGGCGGTGAAGCAGGAAGCGCTGTCCGCGAGGACAGCGGTGCGTTCGTCGACGCTTCAGGCCAAAAGTGCGTTGCTGTGGCTCAGAGCTCGAAAATTTCGTCGAAGTTCACATGCGTCGGACTACTGACAGACCAGGTGAACCCCAGGTACCGTCTCGATCCAGTTCACCCGCGTGGACTACACCACAACGGGATCATCCGTAGTGGCACACCACCTTTACAACGGATCGTCCGGCACGTTCCTGCCGGTGAAGGGGGCCCCTCACCATGGCCACTGTTTCGTTCGACAAGGCGACCCGGATCTACCCGGGTTCCGACAAGCCCGCCGTCGATGCACTCGACATCGAGATCGAGGACGGCGAGTTCCTCGTCCTCGTCGGCCCGTCCGGTTGCGGCAAGTCCACCTCCCTGCGCATGCTCGCGGGTCTCGAGGACGTCAACGCCGGCGCCATCCGCATCGGTGACCGCGACGTCACGCACCTGCCGCCGAAGGACCGGGACATCGCCATGGTGTTCCAGAACTACGCGCTCTACCCGCACATGACGGTCGCCGACAACATGGGCTTCGCGCTCAAGATCGCCGGTGTGCCGAAGGCGGAGATCCGCCAGAAGGTCGAGGAGGCCGCGAAGATCCTCGACCTCACCGAGTACCTGGGCCGCAAGCCGAAGGCCCTCTCCGGTGGTCAGCGGCAGCGTGTCGCGATGGGCCGCGCGATCGTGCGTGAGCCGCAGGTCTTCCTTATGGACGAGCCGCTGTCGAACCTCGACGCCAAGCTCCGCGTCTCGACCCGTACGCAGATCGCGTCGCTGCAGCGCCGCCTCGGCATCACCACCGTCTACGTCACCCACGACCAGGTCGAGGCCATGACGATGGGCGACCGTGTGTGCGTACTGAAGGACGGGCTGCTCCAGCAGGTCGCCTCACCGCGCGAGATGTACGACAAGCCGGCGAACCTCTTCGTCGCGGGCTTCATCGGCTCCCCCGCCATGAACCTCGTCGAGGTGCCGATCACCGACGGCGGTGTGAAGTTCGGCAACTCGGTCGTGCCGGTCAGCCGTGAGGCGCTCTCCGCCGCGTCCGACAAGGGCGACCGCACCGTCACGGTCGGCGTCCGCCCCGAGCACTTCGACGTGGTCGAGCTGAACGGCTCCGCCGCCAAGACGCTGTCGAAGGACTCCGAGGACGCCCCGGCCGGTCTGGCCGTGTCCGTCAACGTCGTCGAGGAGACGGGCGCTGACGGCTACGTCTACGGCACCGCCGAGGTCGGCGGCGAGTCGAAGGACCTGGTGATCCGCGTCAACAGCCGCCAGGTGCCGGAGAAGGGCGCCGAGCTGCACGTCGTGCCGCGTCCGGGCGAGATCCACGTGTTCTCGACCTCGACGGGCGAGCGCCTCACCGACTGACGCGCGTCCGCGCCATCACTGCGTACGGGAGTCCCGCACCGGAAGGTGCGGGACTCCCGTCGTTGCACCCCGCGGTTACATCCCTCGTTGCACCCGCTGTTACATCCCTCGTTGCAGCCGGGGTTACATCCGTCGCCGCGCCCTGGTTGTATCCGTCCTCGCATCCACCGTCGCGTCCGTCATCGCCCCGGTCACACAAGTCGGGGACACAACGGGCATTTCGATCCTGTACGTCAACACCCGTCGAGCAATTCTCACCACCTCATCGCTCGACAGAGTGACCAAATGTCGCCAAATCACTACCGGCCGCTACTCTCACTCGCGTGACGCACTCCTCAAGGCCGCCGGCGCGGCGCGGCGCTGCCCTCCGCATCGGCCGTACTCTCGCTCTCGTTCTGCCCGTTGTCCTGGTGCTCTCCGGGACCCTCGCGGTCACCCACGTCAACTGGTCGGGCGGTTCCTCGGACTCCGTGCTCACGGCCTCCGCCGCGGACGTCTCCACGCCGGCCAGGTCCCGCGCCCCGCAGGACGTGCTGCGCGACCGGCTCCTCCTCGAGCTCCAGGAGAAGGACCCGGGCATCGCCCTCACGCACCTCCAGCAGGAGGTCAACGACCGGCCGTCCCTGGCCCGGCACTGTGTTTCGATCGCCCGCGCTCTCGGCCGCGCCGCCGTGCAGTACTACGGAGCGTCCCGCGCCCAGTCGTTCGCACGTCCGGTCTGCGACACGTCCTTCGCATCGGGTGTCGCCGCTCAGCAGGGCTGAGCGGCATGGCACGGAGCGATCGCGGCGCCCCGGGCCGGGCGGGCGGACGGCACGTACAGTTCGGACATGACAGCTGATGCGAACGGGCTGATCCGCCCCACTCAAGCCGTCGTGCTGGCCGGTGGCCAGGGTTCTCGGCTCCGTCCCTACACCGACGACCGGCCCAAGCCCATGATCGAGATCCCCGGTACGGGAACACCGATCATCGGCCACCAACTGGCCTGGCTCGCAGCCGAGGGCGTCACGGACGCCGTCGTCTCCTGTGGCCATCTGGCGGAAGTGCTCCAGAAATGGCTGGAGTCCGCGGATCTTCCGCTCCGCGTCACCACGGTGGTGGAGACGGAACCGCTGGGCCGAGGCGGCGGCCTCAAGTACGCCGCCGCCCACCTCCCCCACCCCGACCAGCCGTGGTACGCGACGAACGGGGACATCTGGACCCGTTTCTCACTGCGCGACATGGCGGCGTTCCACGCGGAGCGCGACGCCGCGGCGACCCTTGCGCTGGCTCGCCCGCGCATCCCCTGGGGTGCCGTCGAGACGGACACCTTCGGGCACATCACGGACTTCGTCGAGGCCCCGCCGTCGCCGTATCTCATCAACGCGGGTGTGTACGTGTTCTCGGCGGAGTTCACCGCGCTGCTGCCGGCCCGAGGCGACCACGAGCGCACCACGTTCCCCAGGCTGGCGCGCGAGAGGCGCCTGGCGGGTTTTCCGATCCCGCAGGGCGCGTACTGGCGGGCCATCGACACGGCGAAGGACCTGACCGAGGCGGCGAAGGAGCTCGCGGCACTGGGCCGTTGAGCCGACGACACCCGCCGGGCGCAGCCACGCATCTGGTCGCGAGACAGACGCAGCGGGAACTCTTGTACACGCACATAGGGCTCGGCACATCAGTGCCGAGCCCCGCGTCTGCGCATGTGCTGCACACGGATTCACACGCGCCGGCTCACCGGCGCCCTTCTCCGCCTCAGCCGAGGATCCCGCCCACGAACTCGTCCGACCCGCCGTCGCCGCCTCCACTGCCGTCGCTGCCGGTGCCACCCGAGCTGGTGCCGCCGGAGCCGCCGCCCGTGCCGCCGCCCGAGGAGGGTCCGGCGCTGGAGGCGGGGGGCGCCTGGGGTGACGTCGAGCCCTGGGACGGGGCCTGGCCGGTGCCCTGGGTCTGGCTGGGCTGTCCGGCGCCGCTGCCCGCCGTCTCGCGGGCCGCGCCGGAGCTGCTGGCGGACTGCGACGGGCCGGCCGCGGCCCCCTGGCCCTGTGTCGGCGAGCCCGATACGGACGGGCTCTTGCTGCCGGCGCCGCGCTTCTGGTCCGGCTTCTGGGGGAGCGGTGAACCGGGCAGTTCGTTGCGCGGGGGTTCGCCGGGGCCGGGCACGGTGACACGCCCCGCGTCCCGGACGGCGCTGCCGAGCAGCGCGCCGACAAGGAGTGTGAGTCCGGCAGCGACGGTCGTGACAAGAGCGCCGCGCCGCAGTACGCGCCGTCGCAGCTCCCAGAGCCCGGCGCGCGGTCCGAGCGTGCGCCACGCCTCCGAGGCGAGGCGTCCGTCGACCGAGTAGACGGGGGCGCCCGCGATGACCAGCGGGGACCAGGCGGCGAGGTAGATGATGTCGGCCGCCTCGTAGACGGGCGCGGTCTTCCAGCTGACGGCGAGGAGGAGCCCGGCGGCCAGCAGCGCTCCGGTTGCGGCGGCGAGCCGCTGCCAGAGGCCGAGGACGGTGAGCGCGCCCACGATCACCTGCAGGAAAGCCACGCACAGGCCGACGCCCACCGGGTGCCGGAGCGCGAAGTCGTGCAGTGGCCCGGCGGCCGCCCAGGGCTGCAGCGAGTGGAGCCACCCGGCCATCGAGCCGTGCCCGGCCCGGTCGAAGTAGACGGGGTCGCAGAGCTTGCCCATGCCCGCGTAGATGGACACGAATCCGAGGAGGATCCGCAGAGGCAGCAGGACGACGCCGAGGTTCATACGGCGGCCGGGATAGTACGCGTGCCGCACCGGTTCCGAGCCGTGCCGCCGGGCGGCGCGGCCCTCGCCCTCGCCTGCGCTCTCCTCGTCGTATCCGTCGCCGTAGACACCGGGGCGGTACGGGCCGTATCCATCGGAGTCGTACGTGCCGTAGGGGCCGGTGCCGTAAGCGCCCTCGGTGAACTCGCCGCCGGCTTGGAGGGGTTCTTCGTAGGCGCTGCCCGCGGAGCGCAGGTGCGCGAGCAGCCGGATCTCGTCGGCGTCGGTTCCGGGGTGGGAGGTCCCGGTGACGACGGGGGTCTCGATGGTGTCGTCGTAGCGCGTGTCGTCGCTGAAGGCCGTGGCGCCGCCGTATCCGGCGTAACCGCTGTAGGACTCCTGGTTGTTGAAGTCGCTGCGACCGTAACGGCCGCTGCCTTCACCGAGGTTGACGCGCGGGATGACCTGCGTGGCGCCGGCGTCGTCCGTGGTGTAGCCGTTGTCGGGCAGGGTGACCGCGCCGGTGTTGCGTACGGTCTGCAGGAGGCCGCTGGCGGCGGCGTCGCCGGGCTCGGACTTCCCGCTCCAGACGATCGGGGCACGGCGTGCGCCGGGGACGCGGCCGGTGTCGGCTGCGGCGCTCAGGTGGAGTCCGATGCGTGGGGACTGGGTTGGCCGCGTGGTGGGGAACTGCACACGGAAGCTCGCGTGGTTGACGATGACCTGCGCAGGATCACACGGCACTTTCACCATGGCCAGCGCGGGAGCGTCGTCGAACCCTGACGAGCGGCCCCCCGTGGGAGTGCGGGGTGTTCTGGTGTCCACACTCATCTAACCGAGTGACGTGTCCTTAGGACACTGCCTTGACTGCCCCGATCTGTCCGGACCGCGTCAAGATCGCCAGGCGTGCCGGCAGTGAACCGCACTCGGTGTCCCGGCGACGGAACGCGTCACGCCCTCCGCCGCCCGGGGCCGTTTCTCAGCCGCGTCGCCGCGCCGCCTCGTACAGCACCACGCCCGCCGCCACACCGGCGTTGAGCGACTCGGCTCCACCCGGCATGGGGATCCGCACCCGGAAGTCGCAGGTCTCCCCGACGAGCCGGGACAGGCCCTTGCCCTCGCTGCCCACGACGATGACCACCGGACCCTCGAGGGCCTCGAGCTCACCGACCTCGACCTCGCCGTCCGCGGCGAGTCCGACGACGACGATGCCCGCCTTCTTGTACGCCTCCAGGGCCCGCGTCAGATTCGTGGCGCGTGCGACCGGCGTACGGGCGGCGGTGCCGGCGGACGTCTTCCAGGCGCCGGCGGTCATTCCGGCGGCCCGCCGCTCGGGTACGACGACGCCGTGGCCCCCGAACGCGGAGACGGACCGCACGACGGCACCGAGATTGCGCGGGTCGGTCACGCCGTCGAGGGCGACGATCAGCGGGTCCTCGCCCTCGTCGTACGCGGCGTTCGCGAGGTCCTCGGGATGCGCGTACTCGTACGGCGGGACCTGGAGGACGAGGCCCTGGTGGTTGAGCCCGTTCGTCATGCGGTCGAGCTCGGGGCGGGGGGCCTCCATGAGGTTGATCCCGCCGCGCTCGGCCGCGAGCTGGAGCGCCTCGCGCACCCGCTCGTCGTTGTCGATGAACTGCTGGACGTACAGCGTGGAGGCGGGCACGCCCTCGCGCAGTGCCTCGACGACGGGGTTGCGGCCGACGACGAGCTCGGACGAGGACTTGCCGCCCCGGCCGCGCGGCGCCGCCTGGCGCCCGGTCGCGCGCCGGGACTTCGCCTGTGCGGCGCGCTGCTTGGCGTGCCCCTTGCGCATCTCGGCGGGCGGCGTGGGGCCCTTACCTTCCAGCCCGCGGCGTCGCTGGCCACCGCTGCCGACCTGCGCGCCCTTCTTGCCGGACATGCGACGGTTGTGAGCGGCCATGATCTACCTGTCTGCCTCTTGTCGGGTGAATCTCGTGGGTGCGTACGCCCTTGAGCGTCCGCAGCGTGTACGTCTACGAAGTGTGCCGCCCGTTCGGCCGGACAGCACATTCGCCCTGGTGGTCAGCGCGGACCGAGCGACCAGCGCGGGCCCTGCGGGCTGTCCTCGATGGCCAGGCCCGACTGGTTGAGCTGGTCGCGGATGGCGTCCGCGGTGGCCCAGTCCTTGCGGGCCCGTGCGGCCTCGCGCTGCTGGAGCACGAGGCTGACGAGGGTGTCGACGACGCCGTGCAGATCCTCGCTGCGGTCGCTCTCGCCGGCCCAGTGGGGGTCGAGCGGGTCCAGGCCGAGGACGCCGAGCATGGCGCGGACCTCGGCGAGGCGGGCCACGGCGCCTTCCTTGTCGTCGGCGGCCAGCGCGCTGTTGCCCTGCCGGACGGTGGTGTGGACGACGGCGAGCGCCTGCGGCACGCCGAGGTCGTCGTCCATGGCCTGGGCGAAGGCGGGCGGCACCTCGGGGGCGGGCTCGACCGGGCCTCCGGCCTTCTCCACCACCCGCTGCATGAAGCCCTCGATCCGCGCGAACGCGGACTCGGCCTCGCGCAGGGACTCCTCGCTGTACTCGATCATCGAGCGGTAGTGCGGGGTGCCCAGGTAGTAGCGGAGGACGATGGGACGCCAGCGCTTGACCATCTCGCTGACGAGCACCGAGTTCCCGAGCGACTTCGACATCTTCTCGCCGCTCATCGTCACCCAGGCGTTGTGCACCCAGTACATGGCGAACTCGTCGCCGTACGCCTTGGCCTGCGCGATCTCGTTCTCGTGGTGCGGGAAGATCAGGTCGATGCCGCCGCCGTGGATGTCGAAGGCGGTGCCCAGGTACTTGTGGGCCATGGCGGAGCACTCCAGGTGCCAGCCGGGGCGGCCGCGGCCCCACGGGGTCTCCCAGCTCGGCTCGCCGGGTTTGGCGGCCTTCCACAGGGCGAAGTCGCGGGCGTCCCGCTTGCCGGTCTCGCCGGCGCTCTCCGGCTGCTGGAGGTTCTCGAGCTCCTGGTTGGACAGCTCCAGGTAGTCCGGGAAGGACTTCACGTCGAAGTAGACGTTGCCCTCGGACTCGTAGGCGTGGCCGCGCTCGATGAGGCCGCGCATCATCTCGACCATCTCCGTGACATGGCCGGTGGCGCGGGGCTCGTACGTGGGCGGCTGGCAGCCGAGCGCGGTGTAGCCGTCGTTGAACGCGCGCTCGTTCTCGTAGCCGATGGACCACCAGGGGCGGTTCTGTTCGGCCGCCTTCTGAATGATCTTGTCGTCGATGTCGGTGACGTTCCGCACGAACGTCACTTCGTAGCCGCGGTACTCGAACCAGCGGCGCAGGATGTCGAAGTTGAGGCCGGACCGGATGTGCCCGATGTGCGGGGCGGCCTGCACGGTCGCGCCACACAGGTAGATCGAGACACAACCCGGCACGAGCGGGGTGAAGTCACGAATCTGCCGAGCGCTGGTGTCGTACAGGCGAATAGTCACCGCTCCAGGGTAGTGGGCCCGAAGCAGTGCCCTGTGACTTATCGGGCCCACAGGGCACTGATTCTTGGCATCCGTGACGACCCGGGCTCTCACAGGTGGTGTCAGAGGCTCCCGACGATCTTGCGCGGCGTGATCCGCACGACGAGACGCTCGGCGTCCTGCGCCGAGGCCGGATTACTGTTCCTCACAGCGGGCTCCGCCCGCGGGCGGCGTACTTCACAGACTTCCGACGACCTTGAGCGCGGTGATCCGCACGACGAGACGCTCGGCGTCCTGCGCCGCGGCCGGATCACTGTTCCTCACAGCGGGCTCCGCCCGCGGGCGGCGTACTTCACAGACTTCCGACGACCTTGAGCGCGGTGATCCGCACGACGAGACGCTCGGCGTCCTGCGCCGAGGCCGGATTGAATTCGGCGTATTTCTTGCCCGCGTACTTGATCGACAGCTCGTCGATGAGTTCCTGTCCGCCCTCGGTGGTCATCTCGGCGGTGCCGCGGATCTCCGCGTAGGTGTACGGGGAGTCCGGGGGCACCACGACGACGCTGACGCGGGGGTCGTGCCGGAGGTTCTTCGGCTTGCGGCGGTCGACGGTGGTGGAGAACAGCACGTCGTCGCCGTCCCGCTTGACCCAGACCGGCGACGCGTGCGGACTGCCGTCGGGCTGGACGGTGGCTACGACGACGAAGATCGGGCTGTCGAGAAGCGCCTTGAGCTTGTCGGACAGTTGGGCGGACATGATGGCCTCTCTCCTGTGCGGTTCTTGTTGACGGTTGCACGGGTTCGTACGGGTACCCGATACTCCGCCACCGCACCGGCCTGAACCGGCATTGCTCCCTCCGCCGGGCGCGTCCGCGACGGCCGTTGGCGTGGTCACCGCTGCAGCCGGCGACTGCTCGACGCCTCACCGACTCGCCGTCGCCGTCCGGCGCTTACGCCCGCCGCACCACCAGCGCCGTGGCGATCGCCGCGAGCCCCTCCCCGCGCCCCGTCAGGCCGAGCCCGTCCGTCGTCGTGCCCGATACGGCGACGGGCGCCCCGGCCGCCTGGCCGAGTGCCTTCTGCGCCTCGTCCCGCCGCTTGCCGATCTTCGGTCGTACGCCGATGACCTGGACGGCGATGTTGCCGATCTCGAATCCCTCGGCCCGTACGATCCGCGCGGCCTCGGCGAGCAGCGCGGCACCGGAGGCGCCGGCCCACTCCGGACGCGAGGTGCCGAAGTGCGCGCCGAGGTCGCCGATTCCCGCCGCGGAGAAGAGGGCGTCGCAGGCGGCGTGCGCGGCCACGTCGCCGTCGGAGTGCCCGGCGAGCCCGTAGCCGTCGCTGTCCCGGTCCTCCCAGAGGAGGCCCGCGCACCACAGCTCACGCCCCTTCTCGAAGGCGTGCACATCGGTGCCGATGCCGATCTGCGGGAGCGGGACCCCGGACATCGACGTCTCAGAAGCCATCGTTGGCCCTCCTGCGCGCCAAGACCGCCTCGGCGAGGACGAGGTCCAGCGGACGCGTGACCTTGAAGGCCTCCTCATGTCCGGGCACGACCACCACGGGCTCACCGAGCTGTTCCACCATGCCGGCGTCGTCGGTCGCGCCCTCGCCGCTGAGCGCGACGGTCTCGTGGGCGCGAACGAGAGTGTCGCGGTCGAAGCCCTGCGGGGTCTGCACGGCGCGCAGCCGGGCCCGCTCGGGCGTGGCGACGACGGGTTCAGGCTCGCCCTTCGCGCGCGGCTCGACCTGCTTGACGGTGTCGGCGAGGGGCAGCGCGGGCACGACGGCGGGGGCGCCGGCGCGTACGGCCTCGATGACGCCGTCGACCGTGTCGACGGGCACGAGCGGGCGCGCCGCGTCGTGCACGAGCACGATGTCGATGCCGGGCGGCAGCGCGTCGAGACCGAGTTTCACGGACTCCTGGCGGGTGTCGCCGCCGGTGACGACCAGGAAGTCCGTCCTCTCCGGCAGCGCGTGCGAGGCGAGCAGGCTCTTGACCTCGGCGGCGCCGTCGGGCGGGGCCACGACCACGACGAGCGACACGGCGCGGGACGCGGCCATGGCGCGGACGGCGTGGATGAGCATCGGCGTGCCGTTGAGGGCGCGCAGCGCCTTGGGAGCGCCCGGCCCGAGGCGCACTCCGCGGCCGGCGGCGGGGATCACGGCGGCGGTGCGGGACTTGCCGCCCGTGGGCGGCCGCGAAACGTCAGACATCGGTTCCGTTCAGGTTTGTGTGCTCGGCCGACTTGGGTATGGCCAGTGGGGACAGCCCCGGCCGAAGGCTGGGGAAGTGCCGGGTGCGAGGCCTCGACCGGACCCTTCCGTGACTTCTGGTCGAGTCGGCCGCCCGGGCCCGGCACGCCTCGCGTCCGGACATCGCGGGAGACGAAGCGGACATGCCGCAGCGCCCGGCGACCATCAGGGTCAGCGGGCACCGCGGCATTTCACTGCGCCGGACAGGGCGTCGGAGCAACGTGCGCCAGGACGCTGGGACGGGCGCTCAGGACGCGAGAACCTCGTCGAGCAGAGCCTCGGCCTTGTCCTCGTTCGTGTTCTCAGCGAGGGCGAGCTCGCTTACCAGGATCTGCCGGGCCTTGGCGAGCATGCGCTTCTCACCGGCGGAGAGTCCACGCTCGCGCTCACGACGCCACAGGTCACGCACCACTTCGGCGACCTTGATGACATCGCCCGAAGCGAGCTTCTCGAGATTTGCCTTGTAACGACGGGACCAGTTCGTGGGCTCCTCGGCATACGGCGCGCGCAGCACCTCGAAGACCCGGTCCAGCCCGTCCTGACCGACCACATCACGCACGCCGACGAACTCCGCATTGTCCGCTGGCACACGTACCGTCAGGTCGCCCTGGGCGACCTTCAGCACCAAGTAGGTCTTGTCCACGCCTTTGATCTGGCGAGTTTCGATGGCCTCGATCAGCGCGGCCCCGTGATGGGGATAGACCACGGTGTCGCCAACCTTGAACGTCATGTGACAGGTACCCCTTCCGTGGCTATCCAGAGTAACACGAGAACCGCCGGTTCTGAATGGCGTTTTCGCAGGTCAGGGCATATCTCGGGGCTTGACAACAACAACGTGAACGTGCTGCGGAGGCCTACCGGAAGCGGGTATTCGCAGGTCGGAGGTGTTGTCCGGCCGAAGTGAAACGCGCACGTTACACGCATCCGGAGCTCTCCCCAAGTGGCCGAACGTCCCGTTTTGCCGGATTCCCGACAGTCGACTTCCGCTACTCCGTTCGGTGACTGCCGCCACGTGCGACGTGAATCCGGAATTGATCACACGTGTTGGTGATCAATTCCCGGGACCGCCATGCATTCCTTACGGGAAATCCGCAAGAGGTACTGACGCGCAGACGCCGCTGACCGGGCTTATGTGATTGCTGAACCTTATGAGAGCAGGCGAGTGTCAGAACAACAGCGGGGCTCAGGCGAGCTTGGTGACAGAAGTGACCTGCGGTGGGTGCGCCAGCCTGCGGGGGTGTAGGGGCGGGTCGGGTGCGGCGGTGCGGGAGCGGCTCGGTAATCTGAGCGGGCTGACCAACCCTTAGGGCGGCTTTACGGCCGTCCGCACCGTCGTACCAGCCACGTCCAAGGAGTTGCCGCGCCGTGAGCCTCCCCCTCACTCCGTCCGGGGGTACCCCCAGCCTTCGTCGCGGTGTCCTCGCCGCCGCTGCCGTCGTGTTCGCGATCGGCGCCCTCTCCGCGTGCGGCGCCGGCAACAACGCCCAGACGCTGGAGATCAAGCCGGACAACGCCGCGACCGCCGTCGGTGACATCAAGATCCAGAACGCCACGATCATCACGCAGCCGGATCTGAAGTCGACGGGCCCGGCCGTGGTCACCGGGAAACTCTTCAACAACGGCACGACGGCCCAGACTCTCGAATCGATCACGGTCGTCGGCACCAACAAGAAGGCAGAACTCAAGCCCGCCAAGGGCTCGGGTCCGCTCACCATCCCGGCCGGCGGCTCCGTCATCCTCGGCGGCAAGGGCAACGCGTCCGCCGTACTGCCGAGCAGCCGTGAGGCCGTTCAGGACGGCAACGCGCAGCAGGTGACCTTCACCTTCAGCGAGACCGGCGACATCAAGCTGCGGGCGTTCGTCGTGCCGGCCGAGAGCTTCTTCACCGAGTGGGGCCCCAGCGAGAAGCCGGCCGCGGGCGGTGAGGCGTCGCAGAGCGCGACCGCCGGTACGCCGTCGGGCGCGGCCAGCGCCTCCCCGTCCGAGGCCGCCTCGGGCGAGGCGGAGGCGGGATCGGGCGCGGAGACCGGGGCGGGCGCCACGGACGAGGCGTCGTCGAGCGCCTCGCACTCTGCCGGGCACTGACACGTACGACGCGAGGGGGCGCCCCGGGTTTCCCGGGGCGCCCCCTCGCGTCTTTGCCCACGACGGTTTACGGCTCGAACTTGTAGCCGAGACCGCGCACCGTCACCAGGTAGCGCGGCGCCCCCGGGTCCGGCTCGATCTTCGCGCGGAGGCGCTTGACGTGGACGTCGAGCGTCTTGGTGTCGCCCACGTAGTCGGCGCCCCAGACGCGGTCGATGAGCTGCATCCGCGTAAGGACGCGGCCCGCGTTGCGCAGGAGCATCTCCAGGAGGTCGAACTCCTTGAGCGGGAGGTCGACCTTGGAGCCGGAGACGGTGACCACGTGGCGGTCGACGTCCATACGGACCGGGCCCGCCTCCAGGGCGGCCGGGGTGACCTCCTCCGGCTCGCCGCGGCGGCGCAGGACGGCGCGGATGCGGGCGACCAGTTCGCGCGAGGAGAAGGGCTTGGTGACGTAGTCGTCGGCTCCTATCTCCAGCCCGACCACCTTGTCGATCTCGCTGTCCTTGGCGGTCACCATGATGACCGGGACGTTGGAGCGGCCGCGCAGCTGGCGGCAGACCTCCGTGCCGGGCAGGCCCGGCAGCATGAGGTCGAGCAGGACGAGGTCGGCGCCGTTGCGCTCGAACTCGTCGAGTCCGTCGGGCCCGGTGGTCGCGATGGCGACCTCGAAGCCCTCCTTGCGGAGCATGTACGACAGGGCGTCGGAGAAGGACTCCTCGTCCTCGACGACGAGCACTCGGGTCACGGAAGGACCTCCGGGGCAGAAAGTGGTTCGTGTGCGTACGGGGATGAGATGGCGGTCTCGACGGGCTGCCCGTTCTCGTCCTCGTTGTCGAGGCCGGGCCGGTGGCTCGAACGGACGCGGGCAGAGCCCGCCTCCGGAAGCCGCAGGGTGAAGGTGGAGCCCTGTCCCTCGGAGCTCCACACCGTGACCTCCCCGCCGTGCGAGGCGGCCACGTGCTTGACGATGGCCAGGCCCAGTCCCGTGCCGCCCGTGGCACGGGAGCGGGCCGGATCGACGCGGTAGAAGCGCTCGAAGACGCGCTCCTTGTCCTTGTCGGATATGCCGATTCCCTGGTCGGTGACGGAGAGCTCGATGAGGTCCCCGCCCGGCGCGGCCACCCGGCGTGCGGCTATGCCCACGCGGGTACGGGCCGGGCTGTAGTTGACGGCGTTCTCGACGAGATTGCCGAGGGCCGCGGCGAGCTGGCCGCGGTTGCCCCAGACGTGCAGATCGGCGGTGCCTCCCGAGGCCATGGTGATCTGCTTGGTGCCGGCCTGATGGCGGCAGCGGTCCATGGCCTCGGCGACGAGCTCGTCGACGCGTACGGGTTCGGCGTCCTCCAGCGGGTCGTCGTTCTGCACCCGGGAGAGGTCGATGAGCTCCTGGACGAGGTTGGTCAGCCGCGTGGCCTCCACCTGCATGCGTCCGGCGAAGCGTTCCACCGCCTCCGGGTCGTCCGACGCGTCCATGACGGCCTCGGACAGGAGGGAGAGGGCGCCGGTAGGGGTCTTGAGCTCATGGCTGACGTTGGCGACGAAGTCGCGGCGTACCGCCTCGATGCGCCGGGCCTCGGTGAGGTCCTCGACCAGCAGCAGCACCAGGCGCGAGCCGAGCGGGGCCACGCGGGCGGAGACGGCGAGGGCCTCGCCGCGGCCGGTGCCGCGCCGGGGCAGGTCCAGCTCGACCTGCCGTATCTCGCCGTCGCGCCGGGTGTCGCGGGCCATCTGCAGCATCGGCTCGACGGCCAGTTTCCCGCCGCGTACCAGACCGAGCGCGTAAGCGGCCGAGCTGGCCTTGACCACGCTGTCCGCCTCGTCCAGGACGACGGCGGAGGAGCGCAGTACGGACAGGACCGTGTCGACGCCGGGGGGCAGTACGGGATCGGTGTGCAGGGAGGTGCGGGTGGGACGCTTCTGCTCGCGCTCGCTCCAGCGGAACGCCAGCATGGCGATGACACCGGTGCACACGCCGGCGATCGCTGCCGCTGCGGCAACCGCCGCGTTCACGTCCATGTCTCCAGGTTATGCGTGCCATGACCTCGGCCCACAGCCATCGGAGTGCCAGCTCGAACACTCGTCGCCCAGAGTTCACCGAGGGGACAGAGCCGGTTCATTTGGTCTGCCGGAAACGGACGCGTACGGCCCGGAACGTGGCAGCGTGGGGTTCACAGCCCCGACCCCGGAGCCCCGGAGCCCCGACGAAGACGGAGAGAGGGACAGCCACATGCGGGACGCGTACCACGAGGAACTTGACTCGATCGGCGAGGACCTGGTCGAGATGGCCCGCCTGGTCGGGTCGGCGATCGGGCGCGCCACCACGGCCATTCTCGACGCCGACCTGAAGCTGGCGGAGAGCGTGATCGCCGCCGACCAGAAGGTCGACGACCTGCAGCACGACCTGGAGGCCCGGGCCATCGCTCTGCTCGCGCGTCAGCAGCCGGTCGCGACGGATCTGCGGATAGTCGTCACCTCGCTCCGCATGAGCGCCGACCTGGAGCGCTCGGGCGACCTGGCGCAGCACGTGGCCAAGCTGGCCCGGCTGCGCTTCCCGGAGCGCGCCGTCCCCCACGACCTGCACGCGACCATCCTGGAGATGGGGCAGCTGGCGCAGCGTCTGATGGCGAAGGCGGCCGAGGTCGTCATCACCAAGGACGTCGACCTGGCGATGCAGCTTGAGGCGGACGACGACGAGATGGACCTGCTGCACCGGACGCTCTTCCAGCACCTGATGGACGAACGCTGGAAGCACGGCATCGAGACGGCGGTCGACGTGACGCTGCTCGGCCGCTACTACGAGCGCTTCGCGGACCACGCCGTGTCGGTCGCGAAGCGGGTCGTGTACCTGGTGACGGGCGAACACGCGGACGAACTCCAGCCCCCGACCGGCCCTGTGGAGACGGGCGCGGCGGAAGGGGTCTGACGGTCCGCCCCCGCGTCAGGCCGCCTCGGAGGCCGCCTCGGACGAGCACATCGGCGCCCCACGGGACACGGTTCACAGGTCCTGTGGGGCGCCGACGTATGCACGCTGTCCCTGAGACCGCCGTGTCAGCCGCCGCAGCGGCACGGCGCGCCGGACTGGCAGCCGCAACCGCACCCGGCACCGCAGCCGCAGGCGCCGATCAGCACCAGCTTGGGCAGGTCCGGGACCGGCGACAGCTCGGCGGGCGGCTCGGGTGTGTAGTCGGGCTTGGGGGACTCGGCCATGGGGCTCCCTCCTCGAAGGCGCACGTGCGTACGGGCGTACGGCCTCGGGACGTCGCCTCCTGACCCATTGCACGCCCACCGGGGCAGGCGCATCAACGGCGCACACGCGCGCCCGCCCACCACCTTCCACACAACGGCGCGCCCCACGGGCTCGCGCCCAGCACACAAGTACGAGGCCCTGGCCTCCTGACACGCACAAGCCCCTTGCCTCGCGCACATCACGCGGGACAAGGGGCTCGGTGGTGCCGGCGCTCGTGTGCGTCGGCCCCAGGGCAGCAACAAGCCCCCTACCCACAGCAAAGCCGCAGGTAGGGGGCTTACTCAGCTGGGGTTACTTCTTCTTGCCCTGGTTCTTGACCGCCTCGATGGCCGCCGCCGCGGCCTCCGGGTCGAGGTACGTGCCGCCGGGGTTGACCGGCTTGAAGTCGGCGTCGAGCTCGTAGGAGAGCGGGATGCCGGTGGGGATGTTCAGGCCCGCGATGTCCGCGTCCGAGATGCCGTCGAGGTGCTTGACCAGGGCCCGGAGGCTGTTGCCGTGGGCGGCGATCAGGACCGTGCGGCCGGCCAGGAGGTCGGGGACGATGCCGTCGTACCAGTACGGCAGCATGCGGATGACGACGTCCTTGAGGCACTCGGTGCGCGGACGCAGCTCCGGCGGGATGGTGGCGTAGCGCGGGTCGTCGCTCTGCGAGAACTCGCTGCCGTCCTCGAGGGGCGGCGGCGGGGTGTCGTACGAGCGGCGCCACAGCATGAACTGCTCCTCGCCGAACTCGGCGAGGGTCTGCGCCTTGTCCTTGCCCTGGAGGGCGCCGTAGTGGCGCTCGTTCAGGCGCCAGGTGCGGTGGACGGGGATCCAGTGGCGGTCGGCGGCCTCGAGCGCCAGCTGCGCGGTGCGGATCGCGCGCTTCTGGAGCGAGGTGTGGACCACGTCGGGCAGCAGGCCGGCGTCCTTGAGCAGCTCACCGCCGCGGACTGCCTCCTTCTCGCCCTTCTCGTTGAGGTTGACGTCCACCCATCCGGTGAACAGGTTCTTCGCGTTCCATTCGCTCTCGCCGTGGCGGAGGAGGATCAGCTTGTACGGTGCGTCGGCCATGCCCCTGAGCGTAATCGACATGGCTGTCCGGTTCGATCGGTGTCTCGATTGACGGCTGCCGTCAATTCAGTGGCCTGCGGGCGACCTCTCTGCGTAAGTTGCGTTGCGCTACTACACCGCTTACAGCCAGGCCGCCACCGCTGCGTGCACGCGCCATCAGGGGGATCACCGATGTCTGTCGCCGGACTCGCCGGACTCGACGCACTGAGACGGGCCGCGAGGGACAGTGTCTCCGGACTTCCCCGTGCCTTCTGGTGGCTGTGGACCAGCACCCTGGTCAACCGTCTCGGCGCGTTCGTCGCGACCTTCATGGCGCTGTACCTCACGCTCGACCGCGGGTACTCCGCCTCGTACGCCGGTCTCGTCGCCTCGCTGCACGGGCTCGGCGGCGTCATCTCCTCGCTGGGTGCGGGCGTGATGACGGACCGGCTGGGGCGGCGGCCCACCCTGCTCATCGCCCAGACGTCGACGGCCCTCAGCGTCGCGCTGCTCGGCTTCATGCACCATCCGGTGGCGATCGCGGCCGTCGCCTTCCTCGTCGGCATGGCGTCGAACGCGTCACGGCCCGCCGTGCAGGCGATGATGGCGGACATCGTCCGTCCCGAGGACCGCGTCCGCGCCTTCTCCCTCAACTACTGGGCGATCAACCTGGGCTTCGCCGTCTCCTCGATGGGCGCCGGCTTCATCGCGGAGTTCAGCTATCTCGCCGGCTTCCTGGTCGAGGCCGCGATGACGCTGGTGTGCGCCGTCGTCGTCTTCGTCAAGCTGCCGGAGTCGAAGCCGGAGCGGACGGCCGCGCAGAAGGCGGAAGAGCCGGACGCCGGGCTCGGCACAGTGCTGCGCGACGGCCGGTTCATGGGCGTCGTGGGGCTGTCGTTCCTCATCGCGCTGATCTTCCAACAGGGTTCGGTGGGACTTCCGGTCGCGATGGGCGAGGCGGGGTTCACCCCAGCCGACTACGGCATGGCGATCGCCGTCAACGGCGTGCTGATCGTCGCCCTGCAGATCCCGGTCACCCGCTTCATCGAACACCGCGACCCTCAGCAGCTGTTGATCGTCTCGTCCCTCGTCGCGGGGTACGGCTTCGGGCTCACCGCGTTCGCCGGGTCGGTCGGCGTCTTCGCCCTGACGGTGTGCGTGTGGACGCTCGCCGAGATCGTCAACGCGCCCACGCAGACGGGACTTGTGGTCCGGCTGTCCCCGGTGCACGGCCGCGGCCGCTACCAGGGCATGTACACGATGTCCTGGTCGGTGGCGGCCCTCGTGGCCCCGCTGATGTCCGGTTTCGTGATCGACCGGTTCGGCGCGGAGTGGCTGTGGGGCAGCTGCGCGGTGATCGGCACGATGGCGGCGGTCGGGTACTGGGCGCTGATGAGGGCGCTGCCGGAGGCGGAGAATCCCGAGCGGCCGCCGAAGGCGGAGGCCCCTTCGGGCACGGTGGAGCAGGCGGCCTGACCTCCCGGGCCGTCGGCGTCCCCCACCCCGGGTCCGTAGGAGCGAACGAGATACGCCGTCCGTACCTGCTCCATGGACGCCGACCGGTGGCATCACGGCACCACGCTGTGCGCGACGGGACGAAGCCGGTACGCGTCGGGCTCCGCAGAAGGAGTCAGGCAGCCGGCAGAGGTGCCGGTCCGGCCGGGCCTTTCCCCCAGACGAAGAACTCGGTGCTCGGCTGGCGTTCGGAGAACCGGCCCGACGGGGAGGCCTCCTGCAGCAGCCGACGCAGGTCTGCCTCGAAGTCGTCGCGGCGCGTGCCGAACAGGTGCGGAGTCGAGTACGACATCGAGAACACCCCCGCGACGACATCGTCACACGTGCGTTCCAGCGCCTGCCCGCCAGGAACGACATGGCGCCGGGGACCGGAGAATCCCGCCCGCGCGAGCACCGCCGCCTCGTCGCCGGGTGTTCCGTGCAGCAGCACCCCCCAGTGGAAGGACTGGCCGAAGGCCGCGACGGTGAACGTTCCGAGGCCTGCGGGCAGATCCTCCGCCCGAGCCTGCACCCACTGCGCCTTCCCGGCCACTCCGCACTCGGCGGCCTCGCGCCGGGCTTCGGCGATCATCCCGTTGTCCGGGTCCACGCCGACGATGCCGCTGAACAAGTGCGCCAGACCCGGTCGCGATGGGCGAGGCGGGGTTCACCCCAGCCGACTACGGCATGGCGATCGCCGTCAACGGCGTGCTGATCGTCGCCCTGCAGATCCCGGTCACCCGCTTCATCGAACACCGCGACCCTCAGCAGCTGTTGATCGTCTCGTCCCTCGTCGCGGGGTACGGCTTCGGGCTCACCGCGTTCGCCGGGTCGGTCGGCGTCTTCGCCCTGACGGTGTGCGTGTGGACGCTCGCCGAGATCGTCAACGCGCCCACGCAGACGGGACTTGTGGTCCGGCTGTCCCCGGTGCACGGCCGCGGCCGCTACCAGGGCATGTACACGATGTCCTGGTCGGTGGCGGCCCTCGTGGCCCCGCTGATGTCCGGTTTCGTGATCGACCGGTTCGGCGCGGAGTGGCTGTGGGGCAGCTGCGCGGTGATCGGCACGATGGCGGCGGTCGGGTACTGGGCGCTGATGAGGGCGCTGCCGGAGGCGGAGAATCCCGAGCGGCCGCCGAAGGCGGAGGCCCCTTCGGGCACGGTGGAGCAGGCGGCCTGACCTCCCGGGCCGTCGGCGTCCCCCACCCCGGGTCCGTAGGAGCGAACGAGATACGCCGTCCGTACCTGCTCCATGGACGCCGACCGGTGGCATCACGGCACCACGCTGTGCGCGACGGGACGAAGCCGGTACGCGTCGGGCTCCGCAGAAGGAGTCAGGCAGCCGGCAGAGGTGCCGGTCCGGCCGGGCCTTTCCCCCAGACGAAGAACTCGGTGCTCGGCTGGCGTTCGGAGAACCGGCCCGACGGGGAGGCCTCCTGCAGCAGCCGACGCAGGTCTGCCTCGAAGTCGTCGCGGCGCGTGCCGAACAGGTGCGGAGTCGAGTACGACATCGAGAACACCCCCGCGACGACATCGTCACACGTGCGTTCCAGCGCCTGCCCGCCAGGAACGACATGGCGCCGGGGACCGGAGAATCCCGCCCGCGCGAGCACCGCCGCCTCGTCGCCGGGTGTTCCGTGCAGCAGCACCCCCCAGTGGAAGGACTGGCCGAAGGCCGCGACGGTGAACGTTCCGAGGCCTGCGGGCAGATCCTCCGCCCGAGCCTGCACCCACTGCGCCTTCCCGGCCACTCCGCACTCGGCGGCCTCGCGCCGGGCTTCGGCGATCATCCCGTTGTCCGGGTCCACGCCGACGATGCCGCTGAACAAGTGCGCCAGACCCAGGGCGAGGATGCCCGGTCCACATCCCACGTCGAGGAGGCGTCCTCGCCCGTCGAGCTTCAGAACCTCGGCGAGCACATCCGCCAGCCCGGGCGCATACGGCAGCCTCCCCCGCCGGTAGTAGGCGGCCGTACCCGAGAACAACGTCTCGTCCCAGTCCCATCCGGCAACCACAACCGCCCACCGCCCTTCACAGAGGTACGTGCCTGCTCACGGAGTTACGTGCCTACCCGACGCCCTCAGCCGAGCGGCACCGCCGGAAACGCCACAGGCAACAGCAGCGCCGGCGCCGCCGCGCCCTCCGGCTCGCCGTAGAGGGCGCAGAGCTCAGTCCACCGGACGCTGAGTCAGGTGCGCGAACGCATCCAGGTTCCGCGTGGACTCTCCGCGCGACACCCGCCACGCGTACTCCTTGCGGATCGCCGACGCGAATCCGAGCTCGAGCAGCGTGTTGAAGCTGCCGTCGGCGGCCTCCAGGACCGAGCCGAGGAGGCGGTCCACCTCCTCTGGCGTGACCGCGGCCAGCGGCAGCTTGCCGACGAGGTAGATGTCGCCGAGGGGGTCGACGGCGTAACTCACGCCGTAGAGCTTGAGGTTGCGCTCGAGGAGCCAGCGGTGCACCCCGGCCTCGTTCTCGTCGGGATGCCGGATCACGAACGCGTTCAGCGAGAGCGAGTGCCGGCCGGCGAGCAGCGAGACGGTCGTCGACAGCTTGCGCGTGCCGGGCAGTTTGACCACGTACGAGCCCGGTTCGGGGCTCTCCCACTCCAGCTCCGCGTCCTTGAGTGCGGACTCGATGACCTGCGTCGCCTGCCGTACGTCAGCCATGGAGCGAGCGTACGCGACGGCGGTGGTCGTACATCGCAGCGGTGTAGACGTCCGCCGTGGCCGACGCCGCTGTGGCCCAGCCGAAGGACTCGGCGTGCCGGGCCGCGGCAGCGCCCATGCGGGCCGAGAGCTCCGGGTCGTCGGCGAAATCGCGCAGCACGCGCGCGTAGTCGGCCGGTTCGTGCCCGTCCACAAGGAATCCGGTCACGCCGTCGCGTACGGCCACGGGCAGCCCGCCGACCGCGGCCGCGAGGACGGGCGTACCTGTCGCCTCGGCCTCGATCGCCACGAGGCCAAACGATTCGCTGTAGGACGGCATGACGAGCAGCGACGCGGCCCGGAACCAGTCCGCGAGCTGGTCCTGGGCTACCGGCGGCCGGAAACGCACGACGTCCGCGATGCCCAGCCGCGCGGCGAGCTTCTGCAAACGCTCGGGCTTGGCCAGCCCGCTGCCGCTGGGACCACCCACCACCGGCACGACCATCCGGGAGCGCAGCTCGGGCCGCTCCTCGAGCAGCACGGCGACGGCACGGAGCAGCACGTCGGGCGCCTTGAGGGGCTGTATGCGGCCTGCGAAGAGCGGGATCAGGGCGTCCTGCGGGAGGCCGAGACGCGCACGGGCCGCGGCTCGCCCGTCGGCCGGGCGGAAGAGGTCGAGGTTCACGCCCGGGTGGACGACGGCGACCTTGGCGGGATCGGCTTCGTAGTGGCGTACGAGCTCCTCGGCCTCCCCCGCCGTGTTGGCGATCAGGCGGTCCGCCGCGCGGACGACCTGGGTCTCGCCGATCACGCGGGCGGCCGGCTCCGGGGTGTCGCCCTCGGCGAGCGAGGCGTTCTTGACCTTCGCCATGGTGTGCATGGCGTGCACCAGCGGGACGCCCCAGCGCTCGGCGGCGAGCCAGCCGACGTGCCCGCTCAGCCAGTAGTGCGAGTGCACGAGGTCGTAGTAGCCGGGGCGGTGCCCGGCCCAGGCCTGCATCACGCCGTGCGTGAAGGCGCACAGCTGGGCCGGCAGCTCCTCCTTGGCGAGGCCCTCGTAGGGGCCGGCGTCCACGTGCCGCACGAGGACCCCGGGCGCCAGTTCGACGGTGGGCGGGAGCCCGCCGGTCGTGGCCCGGGTGAAGATCTCCACCTCGATGTTGATCGCGGCCAGCCGCTTGGCGAGCTCGACGATGTATACGTTCATGCCGCCCGCGTCGCCCGTGCCAGGCTGGTGCAGCGGCGACGTGTGCACGCTGAGCATGGCGACCCGCCGCGGGCGCCGATGTGTGCCGGGCAGCCGGAGCCGGGAGGGAGCCGCCGGGGAACGGCGCCCGAACCTGGTCACGTACTGGCTCACGTGGCGGTCCTCCTTGCTGCGGGCGTGGCAGCTCGATGTGCGTGCGGCTCGTGAAGGACGTGGTGCGGCCTCCAAGAGCCGCAACACCGGAGGGGCCTCCTCCCATTCCTCTTTGCCAAAAGATTGCCGCGGCGGACTCAACCGTGGGCCGAGCGCCCGGTGAGACGGGTCACACGCGCGGCGTGGGCCCTGGCGGCATCGGGACGCCGTCGTCGCAGGTCACGCGGGCGGTCGGTCTTCGGAAGCGGGGCCGGTGGGAGGGCGGTCGGCACATACCCTCGTACGCATGGCCTCCCGCACCCAGTCCCGGCCCGTGGGAACGGTGACACGCGGGACCACCAATCCGAACCGGCTGCGCCGCATGGACCGCTGGATCGCCGCGACCCACGGCCGCCGGCTGCGAGCTGCGGCCGACGCCGACGCCATCGCCGTCGACCTCGGCTACGGCGCCGCACCCTGGACCGCCGTCGAGCTGCTGCAGCGTCTGCGCACTGTCGCGCCCCACGCGCGCGTGGTCGGTATCGAGATCGAACCGGCACGGGTCGCGGCCGCGAAGCCGTACGAACGCGAGGGGCTGCACTTCCGCCACGGCGGCTTCGAGATCCCGCTGCCTGTGCGTCCCGTCCTCATCCGCGCGGCGAACGTGCTGCGCCAGTACGACGAGGAGCAGGTCGCCGCCGTCTGGGAGCGGCTGTGCGCGCGGCTCGCGCCCGCGGATCCCGCGAGCGGGTTCTCGGGCGGACTGCTGGTCGAGGGCACATGCGACGAGATCGGGCGGCGGCACGTGTGGGTCGCCCTCGACACGTCGGGGCCGCGCACGGTGACGTTCGCGACCCGCCTGGCCTCCCTGGACCGCCCGTCCGACCTCGCCGAGCGGCTGCCGAAAGCGCTGATCCACCGGAACGTGCCGGGCGAGCCGGTGCATGCGTTCCTGCGCGACTTCGACCGGGCGTGGGCGGCCGCGGCGCCCTATGCGTCGTACGGGGCGCGCCAGCGGTGGATCAGGGCGGTCCGCGACATCGCGGCGGACTGGCCGGTGCTGGACGGGGTCTCGCGGTGGCGGCAGGGCGAAGTGACGGTCCGCTGGGAGGCGTTGGCGCCGCGCGCGCCGCAATGCCCTGCACGGAACACACTCCCGCCGCAATGGCCTGCCCGGAACACACTCCCGCCGCAGTGACCGGCGCGGATCGCACGCACGCCGCGGCACACGCACCGCAGGACCGGAGCGGAAGGCACACCGTCGCAGTGACCGGGCCGGATCGCACGCGCGCCGCGGCGCGCGCGTGGCAGTGGCCGGAGCGGAAGGCACGCCGTCGCAGCGAGCGGCGCGCATGGGACGCCATGGACGCCCCCGGAGGGAAGGCGGTCTTCGCGAGCAGCCGGGAACGATCTCCGGGGCTCGTACGTCACACGAGGCGGTGGGGGGATCGGAATTCCCGTCCGGCTCTGTCGTATTGAGCGCGGGCGTGGCACCATCCCGAAGGCGTCCATAAGTTACTGACGGTAAATCAGCTTTGGGGGGCTGAGACGTGATCGGGAAGACCGGGAAGGCGGGCTTGACCACGGCTGCCGTGGCGCTGGTCTGCGCGGTGACCGTACTGACGGCCCCAGGGGTGGCGTACGCGAATTCGTACGCAAACCCGGCGAAACCGACGCCGGGGCCGACGCCGGCACCAACGCCGACGACCGCTGGCGACAAGGACCTTGAAAAGGTCCGCAAGGAACTCGACCGGCTCTACCACGACGCGGCAGTCGCCACGGACGAGTACAACGCGGCCGAGGAGAGGGCCGGCGAGCAGTCCGACGAGCTCGTCAAGCTGGCCCGCAAGATCGTCAAAGGCCAGGAGAAACTGGACGAGTTGAAGGAGCGCGTGGGCGCCGCGGCCAGGGCGCAGTACCGCAGCGGAGGCCTGCCGCCCGAGGCGCAGCTGATGCTCAGCGACGACCCGCGGCTGTTCCTGGACGGCGCCGGGCGGGTGCGCGAGGGGCAGCAGGCGACCAAGGGGCTGCTCTCCGAGCTGACCAGAACGCAGCAGGACCTGCAGGCCTACGCGAAGGACGCCTCGGCCCAGTGGCAGAGGCTCGAGGCCAACCGCAAGGCCAAGGCGGCGGCGAAGAAGAAGATCAAGTCGCGGATCGCGGACGCCGAGAAGCTCGAGGCGAAGCTCGAGAAGGAGGAGCGCGAGCGGCTGCTGGAGCTGGAGCAGGAGACCGCGTACCAGAACCAGGCGGCCTGGCTGAGCTCCGGAATCCTCGAGGAGATCAACGGCAAGGCGTCGGCCCAGGGCAAGAAGGCCGTCACATACGCGACCGCGCAGATAGGCAAGCCGTACGAGTGGGGCGCCGAGGGCCCGAAGACATATGACTGCTCGGGACTGACGTCACAGGCCTGGGCGGCCGCCGGGCGCGGCATTCCGCGCACCTCGCAGGAGCAGTGGAAGCAGCTTCCGCGCATCGACATCAAGGACATGCGGCCGGGCGACCTGATCATTTATCACGACGACGCGAGCCACGTCGGGATGTACATAGGCGACGGGGCGATTGTTCACGCGCCGCGTCCGGGGCGTACGGTGACCATCGCGGGTGCCGGCTCGATGGCGATCCTCGGGGTGGTACGACCGGACAGGTGAGCCCGGCGTGAGGCGCGGCACGTGACCTACTGCACGTGACCCGCGGCACGTTCGGGCGGTGACTCAACCCTCTGCGGCGTGATGTTCGTCATTCTTAACGAGAGTTGGCGTGCCCAAATGCGCTACTGAATGCGGCATATGACAGTGGCCATTTGATGCTCGCCATTCCGTTACCGCGGGGGCTACCGCTATGGTCCCGGTCTCGTGGGGCGAAGGTCTTCGTCCCACCGTGCCCTCGGGGGGAGGGAAGGAATCCAGAACCATGCCCGTACCCATACCGCGGCAGAGAGGCATCCCGGCCGTGGAGAGTGGTCAGGCTCAGGCCGAGCCCGCGCACGGCCTGCCGCGCCCCCGAACCGAACCGGCGACGCCCCGGTCCGGCGACGGCGCGCGCACCGGCGGCGGCCACGGCCGTGACGGCGATCACGACAGTGACGGCGGCACGGGCCATGACGGCGGCACCGGCCACAGCGGTGGCTCCGGCAACGGCACGGGGATCACGCTCCTGGTCATCGAGGACGATCCGGCCGGTTCACTGAGCCTTCCCGAGCTGCTCGACGCCGCGGGCAAGCCCGTCCGCGTCCGCACCGCCCGCAACCTCACCGAGGCCGAGCGGCTGCTCACGGACGACGTCCACTGCATCCTTCTCGACCTCGCCCTGCCCGCACCCGGCAGCGGCGCGGCGTCCCAGGGGCCGGCCAGTGGCGCCAGGTCCGGATCCGGCAGCGGTTCCGGGCATGGCTCCGGCAACGGCCCGCGTCCGGTTGCCGACGAACTCGTCACCCTCAAGCACGTACTGCGTCTCGCCCCCCGGCACGCCGTGCTCGCGCTCACCGCGTCCGGTGACGCCGAGCGCGGCACGGAGGCCGTGCGCGTGGGCGCCCAGGACTATCTGTTCCGGGACGAACTGGACGGACAGCTGCTCACCCGCGCCATTCGGTACGCGGTGGAGCGCAAGCGCGCCGACGTGGCGCAGCGCAAGCTCACCGAGTCCCGGCTGCGGGCGCAGGAGAACGCCCGACTGGAACGGGGTCTGCTGCCGACGCCGCTGCTGAACGGCTCATCGCTGCGGTTCGCCGCCCGCTACCGCCCCGGCCGTTCGCGCGCCCTGCTCGGCGGCGACTTCTACGACACCGTCCGCACCCCGGACGGCACGGTGCACGCCATGATCGGCGACGTCTGCGGGCACGGCCCCGACGCGGCGGCGCTCGGCGTCGAAATGCGCATCGCATGGCGGGCGCTGACCCTCGCGGGGATGTGCGGCGACGAACTGCTGTCGACGCTCCAGCAGGTGCTGGAGCACGAGCGGGCGGACGACGAGATCTTCGCGACGCTGTGCACGGTGGACATCGCCCCCGACGAGCGGCGCGCCGGCCTCTGTCTGGCGGGACACCCGTCTCCGCTGATAGCCCGGCACGGGCACTCGGCCGAACTCCTGGCACCCGAGAACAACGGCCCTGCTCTCGGTCTGCTCGAACGCGCCCGGTGGCCGCGCCAGCAGGTGGAACTGGGCGCCGCCTGGAGCCTGATGCTCTACACGGACGGCCTGATAGAGGGCCGTATCGGCCAGGGCAACCAACGGCTGGGCCAGGACGGCATGGTGGAGATGGTCCGCCGCCAGCTCGCCACGGGCCTGCACGGCGAGGAGTTGCTGGAGGCAGCGGTGAACGAGGTCCGCGACCTCAACGGTGGGGATCTGACGGACGACGTGGCGGTCCTGCTGCTGGACCGGGATCGCGACAGGAACCGCGACCGGGACTAAGCGCTCCGCTGGAAGTCCGGTGCGTCAACCGCGGGTCCGTTGTGGCTGGTCGCGCAGTTCCCCGCGCCCCTTTGGGGCGCTGCCGAACCGCACCGGACTCCGCCGGACCCGCTTACTCCTGGTCGGAGTGATCAGGTCGCAGCAGGGCGAGGCGGGGGCCGCGCAGGTTCCCCGCCGCCCGCGTCGTAGTGCTACCGCCCGCCGTTGTAGGGCCCGTAAGGACCGTCGCTGCTGGAGCCGCGGCGGCCGCCGCCACCCGTGATGGAGCGGACCGCGGGCCGTACATCGACCATGTACACGATGGTCGCGATGAGGCCGATGATCGGCAGGAACGACAGGATGGGGAAGAGCAGGTTCACCACGAAGGCGATCCCCAGGATGATCAGCCAGAACGGCTTGGTCTTCTTGTCCGCCGCGCGATAGGCGTCCTCGCGCCGAATGGCGGCGTCGATCAGAGCGAAGCCGCTGAAGAAGATCAGGGCCACGCTCAGCAGCCACATGAACCCCGCGAACCCCTGCATCAGCACTACGTCCACCACCCGAATCGGCTCGTGTCTACGCCGCCACCGTACCGGCTACCCCAGGAACGAGCCGGGCACTCCGCAAGTGCCCGGCTCGTTCCGGGAACGACTCCCCTCTGCCCGGACGACTCCCGGGTTGCCGGCTTCCGGCACCGGTCTCTCCGGGCGCCCGGTCACTTGGCGGGCGGGGTGGTCTTCTTCGCCGTGGTCTTCTTGGCCGCCGGGGCCTTCTTCGCCGTCGTGGTCTTCTTGGCCGCCGGGGCCTCGCTCCGCGTTTCGGTGGCCTTGGGCGCCGAGGCGGGCGCGGCCGGCTCCGGCTCGACGGTCACGGCAAGTTCCGTGATCTCCTCGGCCGCCTCACCGCGCCAGGTCCTGACGGCCTGCTCGCCGTGCTCGGCGACCTTCTCGTACGTCTCACGCGCCTTGACCGCGTATTCCGCGGCCACGCCGACACCGCGCAGGGCCAGGTCCTGAGCGGACTCACCCAGCTTCTTCAGGTCGGTGTCGATGGTGCCGAGCACCTCGTTGAACTTGGCCTGGAGGGTCTCCTGCACCTCCTTGGCGCGGGCGGAGGCCTTGTCCTGGACGGCCTTCGGGTCGGTGCCGCGCACGGCCTCGATACGGGCCGGGGCCTCGGCGCGCAGCTGCTCGACGAGCTCCGGCACCTTCTTGGCCTGCTGGTACGCCAGGTCGGCGGTGCCCGCGGCGAAGTAGAGCGGCGTCGGGTCCTTCAGGGTCTTGCGCAGGTCGTCGGTGATGGCCATGACTGTGGTCCTCCCGGATCACTTCAGCTCGAGGGTTTGTGGTCGTGCTGGTCGGCATCGCTGCCGTCGGCCGCGCTGGGCTCGCCGGCCGCGCCGCGCTTGTCCGCGACGGTGTCCTGGATGGCATCCGTGACGACATCCCTAACCGCATCCGTAACGACGTCGACCCCGGTCCCGTTCTCTTTGCGGAAGGACTCGTAGATCTGCAGGAGCACCTGCTTCTGCCGGTCGTTGAGGGACGGATCGGCGAGGATGACCGCACGCGTCTCCACCTCGTCCCGATCCCGCTCGGCGTCGAGAATCCCGGCCCGCACGTACAGCGTCTCGGCAGAGATCCGCAGCGCCTTCGCGACCTGCTGCAGCACCTCGGCACTCGGCTTGCGCAGCCCGCGCTCGATCTGGCTCAGATACGGATTCGACACCCCTGCCGCCTCGGCGAGCTGCCGCAAGGACAGCTGCGCACTGCGCCGCTGCTCGCGCAGGTACTCGCCGAGATTGCCGACGTTGAGTGATGCCATGCCTCGATGGTGCACCACCAGCGCTAACTTTTGCAAGCAGATGCTTGCAAAAGTGTGCCGCGGTCCGAGACGCAGTTGGGGAGACTGCAGTCGATGAGGCCACGGCCGCGCGACGGCACGAGGAGTGGTAGTGGCGTTCGACGAAGTGCTGTATAGGTAGCGCAGTGAGCAGCAGACCCGCCACAGCGCAGCACCTGAGCGACCTCGCGCGGCTCCGCCGCGTCCGCGACCGGATCGACCGGGAGTACGCACAGCCGCTGGACGTCGAGGCGCTCGCTCGCGGCGTGCACATGTCCGCCGGGCACCTCAGCCGCCAGTTCCGGCTCGCCTACGGCGAGTCTCCGTACGGCTACCTCATGACGCGGCGCATCGAGCGTGCGATGGCGCTGCTGCGTCGCGGCGACCTCAGTGTCACCGAGGTCTGCTTCGCGGTCGGCTGCTCGTCGCTCGGCACCTTCAGCACCCGCTTCACCGAGCTGGTCGGTGTGCCGCCCAGCGTCTATCGGCGCCAGGCGGCACGCACGACGGCGGGGATGCCGTCGTGCGTGGCGAAACAGGTGACCAGACCGATCAGGAATCGAGAAGCGCCGGGCCCCGAGCCGCACCTAGCGTGAAGCCATGGACATCACCATTCACACGAGCTTCCTCCCGCACGACAACCCGGACGCCTCCCTGGCCTTCTACCGCGACGCCCTCGGCTTCGAGGTCCGCAACGACGTCGGACAGGGAAAGATGCGCTGGATCACGGTCGGCCCCGCCGGCCAGCCCGACACCTCCATCCTCCTGGCGCCGCCGGCCGCCGACCCCGGTGTCACCGACGACGAGCGCCGCACCATCGTCGAGATGATGGCCAAGGGCACCTACGGCTGGATCCTGCTGGCCACCCGGGACCTCGACGGCACCTTCGAGAAGGTGCAGGCCCGCGGCGCCGAGGTCGTCCAGGAGCCGACCGAGCAGCCGTACGGCATCCGCGACTGCGCCTTCCGCGATCCCGCGGGCAATCTGATCCGCATCCAGGAGCTGCGCTGAGCCGGGCGGCGATCGCAGCCGCGGCACCGTGAACGATCGCAGCCGCGGCACCGTGAACGAGCCCGCGCACGACGATGGGGTACCTCCCTGCTCTGGGCGTACCTCCCGGGCCCTTGAGGCGCTGGGGGAGGAGCCGAGAGCCTGGGGGAGGCGGCCGCCTGGCGGCGCTGCCGCAGCAGCGGGGTGACCGGTTCGTCGCGCACACCGGCTTCGCCCCGCGTACGCTGGCCACCCCCTACCGCTGGTTCCACACCTCCCCGCGCCGTATCCAAGACCGGCGCGAGGTGAACGAGCTGCCCTACCGCGAACTGACGCGCGAGGGCCGCTGGTTGGTCTGACGCCTCGGCCGGGCACGCCGCGTGGCGGGGCCCGCAGGCCAGGCTCCACGGGAGCGTGGCCGGGGCCCGCAAGGCCAGGCTCCACGGGCCAGGCCGCAGGAGAACCAGAGGTACCACTCGAAGCTGGTCAGATCGAGCCAGGCGACGCCGACCGAGACCGCGAAGGCGGCCCGCCCGACAGATGGAGAGACAAAGAGCATGGCCACGAGGACGGACACGCAGTCGCCTGCGCCGCACGCTGCCGACAGCCACGATCTGATCCGTGTGCACGGCGCGCGCGAGAACAACCTCAAGGACGTCAGCGTCGAGATCCCGAAGCGCCGGCTGACGGTGTTCACGGGCGTCTCCGGCTCCGGCAAGAGCTCGCTGGTCTTCGACACGATCGCCGCGGAGTCGCAGCGGCTGATCAACGAGACCTACAGCGCCTTCGTGCAGGGCTTCATGCCGACGCTGGCGCGGCCCGAGGTCGATCTGCTCGACGGGCTGACGACCGCGATCATCGTGGACCAGGAGCGGATGGGCGCCAACGCCCGCTCCACCGTCGGCACCGTCACGGACGCCAACGCGATGCTGCGCATCCTGTTCAGCAGGCTCGGGGAGCCGCACATCGGCTCGCCCAACGCGTACTCGTTCAACGTTCCCTCGGTGAAGGCCAGCGGTGCGATCACCGTCGAGCGCGGCGGCAAGACGAAGGCCGAGAAGGCGACTTTCAACCGTCTCGGCGGCATGTGCCCCCGCTGTGAGGGCATGGGCTCGGTCACCGATTTCGATCTGTCGGCGCTGTACGACGACAGCTTGTCGCTCAACGAGGGCGCGCTCACGATCCCCGGTTACAGCATGGACGGCTGGTACGGCCGTATCTTCCGCGGCTGCGGCTTCTTCGACCCGGACAAGCCGATCAGCAAGTTCACCAAGAAAGAGCTGCACGACCTGCTCCACAAGGAACCGACCAAGATCAAGGTCGAGGGGATCAACCTGACGTACGAGGGGCTGATCCCGAAGATCCAGAAGTCGTTCCTGTCCAAGGACGTCGACGCGCTGCAGCCGCACATCCGCGCCTTCGTGGAACGGGCGGTGACGTTCTCGACCTGTCCCGAGTGCGACGGCACCCGGCTCAGCGCGGAGGCCCGGTCGTCGAAGATCAACGGGAAGAACATCGCCGACGTCTGCTCGATGCAGATCAGCGATCTGACCGACTGGGTCCGGGGCCTCGACGAGCCGTCGGTGGCGCCCCTGCTGGCCGCGCTGGGGCACACGCTCGACTCGTTCGTCGAGATCGGGCTCGGCTACCTCAGCCTCGACCGCCCCTCGGGCACGCTCTCGGGCGGCGAGGCACAGCGCACCAAGATGATCCGCCACCTCGGGTCCTCACTCACCGACGTCACCTACGTCTTCGATGAGCCGACGATCGGGCTGCACCCCCACGACATCCAGCGGATGAACAACCTGCTGCTGCAGTTGCGCGACAAGGGCAACACCGTGCTGGTCGTGGAGCACAAGCCGGAGGCGATCGCGATCGCCGATCACGTCGTCGACCTCGGCCCGCGCGCGGGCACCGAGGGCGGCGAAGTCGTGTTCGAGGGCAGCGTCGACGGGCTGCGGGCCAGCGGCACGCTGACTGGGCGGCACCTGGACGACCGGGCCTCCTTGAAGCCCTCGGTCCGGACACCGTCGGGAGTACTGGAGGTGCGCGGCGCGAGCACCAACAATCTGCAGAGCGTCGACGTCGACATCCCGCTCGGCGTGCTCTGCGTCGTCACCGGCGTCGCCGGGTCTGGCAAGAGCTCGCTGATCCACGGCTCGATCCCGGCCGGCACCGGCGTGGTGTCCGTCGACCAGACCGCGATCCGCGGCTCGCGACGCAGCAACCCGGCGACGTACACCGGACTGCTCGACCCGATCCGCAAGGCGTTCGCGAAGGCCAACGGCGTGAAGCCGGCGCTGTTCAGCGCCAACTCCGAGGGTGCCTGCCCCACTTGCAACGGCGCCGGCGTCATCTACACCGACCTGGCGATGATGGCCGGCGTCGCCAGCACCTGCGAGGACTGCGAGGGGAAGCGGTTCCAGGCTTCCGTGCTGGAGTACCACCTCGGCGGCCGCGACATCAGCGAGGTGCTCGCAATGTCGGTGGCCGAGGCCGAGGAGTTCTTCGGCGCGGGTGAGGCGCGCACGCCGGCCGCGCACAAGATCCTCGACCGGCTCGCCGACGTCGGGCTCGGCTACCTCACCCTCGGCCAGCCGCTCACCACGCTGTCCGGCGGCGAGCGGCAGCGGCTCAAGCTTGCCACCCACATGGCCGAGAAGGGCGGCGTCTACGTCCTCGACGAGCCGACGACCGGCCTCCACCTCGCCGACGTCGAGCATCTCCTCGGCCTGCTCGACCGGATCGTCGACTCCGGCAAGTCGGTCATCGTCATCGAGCACCACCAGGCGGTCATGGCGCACGCCGACTGGATCATCGACCTCGGCCCCGGCGCCGGTCACGACGGCGGCCGGATCGTCTTCGAGGGCACACCCGCCGACCTCGTCGCCAGCCGCTCCACCCTCACCGGCGAGCACCTCGCGGCCTACGTCGGCACGTGACCGAGGCGAGGCTCCGCGCCAGGCGCGCTGCAAACTTCCACTTCCGAATAATCCGCTACGGATCGGAATTGCTACCCTGGTGGACATGACCGCCATGGCCCCCAAGCGCACCGAGCCGGACCTGTCGTTCCTGCTGGACCACACGAGTCACGTTCTGCGCACCCAGATGTCGGCGGCACTCGCCGAGATCGGGCTGACGCCACGCATGCACTGCGTACTGGTCCACGCGCTGGAGGAAGAACGCACCCAGGCCCAGATCGCCGAGATCGGGGACATGGACAAGACCACGATGGTGGTCACGGTGGACGCGCTGGAGGAGGCGGGCCTCGCAGAGCGGCGCCCGTCCAGCCGGGACCGGAGGGCTCGGATCATCGCGGTCACCGAGGAGGGCGCGCGAGTCGCCGAGCAGAGCCAGAGGATCGTGGACCGCGTCCACGAAAAGGCACTGGAAGCCCTCCCCGCGGGCGACCGGTCAGCCCTTCTACGAGCCCTGGAGCAGCTGGTCGGCGGGCATCTGGCAACGCCGACCGAGAGTCCGCGACCGGCCCGGCGGGCGCGTCAGCGCGAGAAGTAGACCAAGAGGACCAAGTAGACGAAGAGCGCACCGGCCCAACGGAGTTGGGGCCCGAAAACTGAACCCGTAGAAGATAGTCTGCAACAAAACTATCTGCTACGGTCTCTCCTGTCGGCTCAACAGACAGGAGAGACCGCATGTCCACAGCGTCTGCCGCTTCCGTTCAGTCCACAGCGCCCGAGTCCAAGCCGTTAGCCCGTTCAGCTCGATCACGCCCCCTGGCCCTGGGCGTCATCGCCACGGGAATGCTGATGATCATCCTGGACGGCAGCATCGTGACCGTGGCGATGCCGGCCATCCAGAACGACCTGGGCTTCTCCGCCGCCGGCCTCAGCTGGGTCGTCAACGCCTACCTGATCGCCTTCGGCAGCCTGCTCCTGCTCGCCGGACGGCTCGGCGACCTCATCGGCCGCAAGCGCATGTTCCTGGCCGGAATCGCCGTGTTCACCGCGGCCTCGCTCTTTGCGGGCGTGGCCACCTCCCCCGCCGTACTGATCGCAGCCCGGTTCCTGCAGGGGATCGGGAGCGCTATGGCCTCCGCCGTCAGCCTCGGCATCCTCGTCACACTGTTCACCGAGCCCAGGGAGCGTGCCAGGGCGATCGCCGTGTTCAGCTTCACCGGGGCGGCCGGCGCATCGGTCGGCCAGGTCCTCGGCGGTGTCCTCACGGACGTCCTCGACTGGCACTGGATCTTCTTCATCAACCTGCCGATCGGGCTGGCGGCCCTCGCCGTCGCCGTTCCCGTCCTGCCCGCCGACCGCGGGTTCGGTCTGAGGGCCGGCGCCGATGTCGTCGGCGCACTCCTGGTCACCGCCGGGCTGATGCTCGGGATCTACACGGTCGTCAAGGTCGAGGAGTACGGCTGGACTTCGGCACCCACCCTCGGCTTCGGCGCCCTCGCCCTCGTACTGCTCGCCGGCTTCGTCGCCCGACAGGCCACCGCCAGGACGCCGCTCATGCCGTTGCGAATCTTCCGGTCCCGCAGTGTCGCGGGAGCCAATCTGGTCCAGGTCCTCATGGTGGCGGCTCTCTTCTCGTTCCAGATCCTCGTAGCCCTCTATCTCCAGAAGGTGCTCGCGTACGGGGCCGCCGAGACCGGCCTGGCCATGCTCCCCGCGGCGGCGGCCATCGGCGCGGTGTCACTCGGCCTCTCGGCCCGCCTCAACGCCCGTTTCGGCGAACGCAATGTGCTGCTCGCAGGACTCGTGCTTCTGATCGGGGTTCTCGGACTGCTCACGCGTCTGCCCGTGCACGCGCACTACCTCACCGACCTGCTCCCCGTGATGCTGCTCGCCGCCGGCTTCGGACTCGCCCTCCCCGCACTGACCACGCTGGGCATGTCGGGCGCCAAGGACGACGACGCGGGGCTGGCGTCGGGACTGTTCAACACGACCCAGCAGATCGGCATGGCCACAGGCGTCGCCGTCCTCTCCACCCTGGCCGCCTCCCGCAGCGACAGCCTCCTCGCACAGGGCCGCAACCAGGCCGAGGCACTGACAGGTGGCTACCACCTGGCTTTCGCCGTCGGCACGGGGCTTCTGGTGGCGGCTCTCGCCGTGGCGTTCGCCGTACTGCGCCGGCCGCGCCGCGTCATACGCCCGCAGGGAACCTGACAGCCCTCTGCCTGCCGTCGTCTCCGGGCGGGAATGCACGGGCGAGGTAAGGGTTTGCCGTCCATTTGGCCGGCAGGCCCAGAGACGCGGTGGCGGCCGCCAGGGTCATCCCGTACGAGTCCACTGCCCGGCGCACATTGGGGGCGTCGAGGCTGGCGCCCGTGACCAGCCGGTCCAGGTCGACATAGGCGGAGCGAATGATCTCGATCCGCCGGTAGACGGGCCAGTCCTCTCGCCAGCCCTTGGTGTACTCGTCGGGGAGCCGACGCTGCCACCGTTCGAACAAACGCTGGCGGATCTCGGGACGGGTCGGCGTGAGGTGCATGTGCCGGACCAGGTCGTACAGAGGGTCGCCGATCACCGCCATCTCCCAGTCGATGATGGTGAGGCCCGCCCGGCCCTCTCTGCGCACCAGATTCCACGGGTTCAGATCACCGTGCAGGAGTGCCGATGCCCGTGGGGTGACGTGGTACCTGCCCAGGATCTCGCTCAGCCGGTATCCGTCGGGCAGCCCCAGGTTCCTGGCCAGTTGCTGGGACTCCTTGGGGAGTTCCAGCACGAGCCGGACGAGTTCTTGGCGGAGCCAGCCGAAGAAATCCAGTGATTCCGCCGCGGGGTCGAGTGACGAGCACTCGACCTTGGTCAGCTCGCAGAGCTGGGCCACGAGTTCGTCGGCCTCGTGGGGCAGGAGACCGTGCACCGGATGGTCGGGCGGCCGGTCACTGCCGGGCGGCCCCACATAGGTGTGGATGGCGAAGGGATCCTTCGCCCGGGCGGCCCGGGGTTCGCTCAGCCCGAGCGCCAGTACCCGGGGGGCTCTCACCGCGGCCCCCGAGACCTCGATGGCTCGCAGTACTGCGTGCTCGCTGAGGAAGCTGCGGCTGCGCTCCCGACGGCAGAGCGCCGCCACTTTTCGCCGTACCACGACAGGGAATTCGATGCCTGGCACCTTGACCACCGAGTTCAGGTGCGCGGTGCCCTTGAACACGCGATCCGCGGGAGCCGCGCCCTCGGCGATGAGCGCGTCGATGACAGCAGTGCGAGGAAAGTCCGGGTGCTCGGGGACGCGCTCGTCCGGCTCCCAGCCGATTCCGGTGACCGTCCGTGCGCCGACGCGTCGTTCCCGCTGGGCCGCCTGCCAGCGGAAGAGGATGCGCTCGATCTCCGGTTCCCTCGGCAGCTGTCTGAGTCCCAGTGGTTCGGCCGCGGCCTCAAGGGCCCTGAGCACGGCCGCGGAGGCGGCGTCCAGGCTCTTCTGGTCGCACGAGTCCTCCAGCGACTTCGCGGCGCGCATGATGTCCGGATACACCGACTGGGCACGTTCGAAGGCGATGTAGTGGCGCAGGTCCTTGGTGAGTCCGTGGACCGCAGCCGGTCTTGTGCCTTCCATGGCCGCTGCCCATGCGTCGGTCACCTCGCTCCACTGGAACGCCGGGTAGTGCATCCGGACCAGGTGCGTCGCGAGGTCGTGCAGCGGATCGCCGTAGGTCGCGAGCTCCCAGTCGACACAGATCAGCGGCGGATCCCCGCCGTAGGACACGATCACGTTGTCCCGGTGCAGGTCGGTGTGGAGCAGGCTGTACGGGCGACGAGACATGGCCGGGACCCGTTCCGCCAACCGGGTCATGGCGTCGTCGGGAATCCCCAGGGCCGCGAACAGTCCCCCGAACACAGTCCAATTGGGCTGTCGTACTTGGCGGTCCACCAGGCCGGCAAGGGTACGCAGAAAACCCTGGCTGTCCTTGTCGTTGCGGGGCCAGCAGTCGGGCAACCGCGGTAATGCCTCCCGTCGCACCTGCGACATCTGGGCCAGGAGCCCTGCCAGCGCCCTGATCAGCAGGTGGTCGACCGGCTTGCCGTTCTGGCAGATGCTGGAGAGCGGAACTCCCTGCACATAGCTGTGGACAGCGGAGCCCGGCCGTTCGGCGAGGCATTCCGGCACGTGGGGAAGGACACCCTTGATGGCGGCGAGGATCTCCGACTCCTGTTGCCAGGTCCTGACCACCACCGGCACGGCCTCGGCTCTCCGGATCCGCACCGTCACGGAAGTGCCGGGTTCGCGTCCCACCAGACGCGCCATACGTTCCGTGAGGGGCAGGACGAAGTTCCGGTTGTGATGCCCACGGCTCATCGTCCCGACCTGCTTGGCCTGCCGCACGAACTCGTCGTAGGGGTCGTCGGTGGCGCATCCCCAGACAGCCGAGGGACTGGGAACAGGAGTTGCGCCCACTGGCCGCTCCTGAATAATCGCGCGACAGGGTGCAAGACAATGCACCCCAGGGTGTTTGCACACCCTAGCGGTGACGCGCCCTCCGCACGACTTGAGCCGTGCGCTCCCTGGTCTCAATGAGGTATACGTCGCCCTCAGGTGTCGCCGTGTTCGACGGTTTGGCCGGATTCCGCCTCATTGAGCCAAACGGGTCCAGACGGAGTCGAACCAGGACTGCATGCTGTCCACGAAGACCGAACCCTGGGAGTCCTCGTTCCCGTCGCGGACATGATGCATGAGCGTGGCTCCGAGCCCCAGGACATCGAGGGCTTCGACCTCCCGGCCGTCATCCAGGATGATCCGGCGCTCGATCACCTCGTACGGCCCGTGCAACGCCTCGACGCCGTTGAACAGGTAGAGCTTGAACGTGGGAGTCAGCGGCGCGCGGCGGATCTCGATCTCGACGGACGGCACATAGCGCTCGGCCTGGAGGGCTCGGAGGACCGACTGCAATGACGTCGTGTGACGTCGAGTGATGTCCTGCATGCGCTTCAGCAGGAGCAGCGGGTCATCTGTGTCGCCCACCGCCCGCGGATAGGGAAGCGTCAGCGAATCGTCCGGCAGCAGCATCCGGAGTTTGATCCTCTGCGGGGCGATGGAGCCGGTGCGGATGCGCTCTGCCTGCAGACGGATGTGCGTGTCGAGCGACTCGGAAGTCAGGGTGTAGACGTCCAGGCTGACTTCGGGGTGCTCGAACGCCTCACCTATGAGCGGGCCCAGCGTGACACGGCCCTTCCGGGTGTCCTTCGCCGTGGACGAGTGGATGCGCTGGGTCTTCAGCACCCGCGATCCGCTGCCCTGCCGGGACTCGATCCAACCCTCGCTGACCAGCTCCCGGAGCACGCGCTGCACGGTGTCCCGGGAGACACCGAACTCGGCGGCCAGCTCGCGCTGCGTCGGCAGCATGCCCCCCACGTGGTAGAAGCCGTCGCTCAAGCGGGCGCGCAGCTGCTCGGAGACGCGCAGGAACTCCCTGCCGCCGCCGTCACTTGGTGCCCGTCCCGTGCCACCCACATCGCGACCGTACCTCTTCCAGCCGACAAGCAAACCGATTTCAGTCAAATGAGCAGGCGTTCGAGCCCTTGGTTAAGGGATCAATCAGGCAGGGCACATCCAACTCAAGACAACCAGTCCAATTGGACGGTTAGTTGATCGCTTCTTGGAAGCGGAGAGGGGGTGGAGCCCATGGTTCTCTTCCAGCTGCTGTCGACCGTCCTGGTCCTCGGCTTCGAACAGCTCGTCCAGTGGGAGTACGGCCCGGTGGGCATGATCTGCTTCTGCCTACTGGCTGTGGGCATGCGGATGCGCAACACGACCTGCGTGTCCCTCGGGGCCGTGGTCTTCGTGCTGCTGATGGTTCAGGCCTGAGCCCTGAGCAGGTTCAGGATCAGCTCCAGCGAGTTGACGACGTGCTCGGCGCCGGACGCGCGTAGGAGCTTCTCCTTGCGGGCGTTGCGCGCATAGCCCAGGAAAGGCACCCCGGCCTGCTCGGCGGCCTGGAAGTCGGACGGGGTGTCGCCGATCATCAGGGAGGCCTCGGCCTCGGCGCCCATGGCGCTCAGGGCGCGGTTGAGGCAGTGCGGGTGGGGCTTGAGGAGGTGCAGGTCCTGGGTGCGGCCGTAGATGTGGGGGGTGAAGCATGCCTCGAGTCCACGAGTCGCGAGATAACTCCGCACCGCACGCGGTGAGTTGTTGGTCGTGATGGCGAGCCGCGAGCCTACCGCCAGCCAGGTGCGTATGAGTGGGTCCGCATACGCCGTCGGCCAGGCCGAGTCGACTGCTCGCAGCTCCTGCTGGGTCAGCCGCTCCTCGAGTTCCGCGACCAGGTCGCTGCCGGTGTGTCTGCGGTCGACCGCGCGCAGCACCTCGTGCGGGTCCGGGTGCTCGCGCTCCCCCTCGGTGAGGAGCCCGTGCAGCCCTCGTTCCTCCAACCAGCGCACCTGGCCCTCTGCGATCACCTCCGCCTTGTGTCCCGCGAACAGCCTGCAGATGGGGCCGTCGAAGTCGAAGAGGACGAAACGAGCGCGGGTGATCAGTTCTCGCAAGTTCTCAGTCTCAGCTGCCACAGGTTCAGTCTGCTCTGCGGCCTGTTGGTCGTGCGCTGTTACCAGGATGGTTTGTTCTGTCGCCTGTTCGGTCAGTTCCGCTGCCCGTCCAGTCGGCTCCGTTGACAGTTCGGTCTGCTGCGTATCAGGAGTCACTAAGAAAGTGTCAGGTCCGTGGTGATGGTTTCCCAGAGGGCGTCGAACCACTTCTGCGACTCCTCCACGAACGCCGTGTCCCGGCTTCCCGCGCGCCTCTCGAAGGAGAACAGCAGCGATTCGGTGCCGAGAGCGTCGTACATCTCGAGCGTTCCGCTCTCGATCTCCTCCTCGCGCTTGGTGACCATGTAGTACGCCAGCAGGGCCTCACAGCCGTTGAGCAGGTACAGCTTGACCGGCGGCGTGAACGGCAGTGCGCGGAAGGTGACGTGGACGTCGATCCCGTGCGAGGAGCGCAGCGCCAGGAGGTTGTGCCGCAGCACATGGCCCTGAGCATTGCGCTGGGCCAGCCAGCGCTCATGTACGGGGTCGTCGTCGCCCGGGTCCCCGACCGAGACCGGAAAGGCAAGATCGATGTCCCGGCTCGGCAGCAGGATGCGGACATCGATGGATTCGGGGTGGATACGGCCCTCGTGGATGAGGCGGACCGGCTCGCCCAGCGCCAGCATCAGGGTCTCCGCCGTGAGGGAGACGACGTCGATACGCACCGTGGGTGCGGCGAAGGCCGCCGTCAGGCGTGGGGCCAGCGCCACCATCGTGGGCTGCGGGCCCTCGCGCGTCGGCGCCGGCGCCGCGATGCGCGGCGGGCTGCCCTTGCTGATGTTGGCCAGAAGACCGTCGTCCTGCAGGGTCTTCAGGGCCTGGCGCACGGTGCCGCGCTCCACGCCGAACTCCAGCGCGAGCTCGGCCTGGGTGGGCAGGCGGTCTCCGGCCTTGAGGGTGCCGGTGCGGATGCGTTCCCGCAGCGCGTCGGCGATGTCCTTGGGAGTGAGCTTTCTGCTGCCGTTCACTGCGACGTTCTCCTGGGTCACAACCAAACGCTACAACTCCATGCCATCTGATGGGAGTTGTTTGGGAGTTGTTTATTCCTAGCAACCAACTGGGGATAACTTCCTTGTAGTTGGTTGCCAACTCAGCCAAGCTGGTGGAGGTTCAAACAGCCCTCCCGCTCCTCCCACCCCGAAGGAGGAACCACCGTGCCCATCATCGCCCTCCTCTCCGCCGTCTTCGTCATCGGCTTCGAGCAGCTCGTCCAGTGGCAGTACGGCCCGATGGGCATCGTCGGACTGCTGCTGCTGACCATCGGCGTCAAGGCGAAGAACCCGGCCTGCAGCTCCATCGGGGCGGTCGTCCTCGCCCTGATGGTCGCGGCTCCCGCCCTCTGAGAACTCACACGCCGGGCCGCTCAGGCGGTCAGCGTCAGATCAGAACTGATCGTGTTCCATAGCGAGTTGAACCACACATGGGACTGCTCCACGAACGTCGTGTCCCGCAGGCCGGCGCCCTGCTCAAAGGCGAAGAGCATGGACTGGGTGCCCTGCGCGTCGTACATCTCCAGGTACTCGTGGTCGATCTCCACATCCCGTTTGGTGAGGGTGTAGTACGCGAACAGCGCCTCGTTGTTGTTCAGCAGGTACAGCTTCACCGGCGGGGTGAACGGCAGGGCCCGGAACGAGACCCTGACGTCGATGCCGTGTGTCGAGCGCAGCGCCAGAAGGTTGTGCCGCAGCACCTGGCCCTGGGCGTTGCGCTGGGACAGCCACTGGCGGTGCAGCCGGCTGTCGGCGGCCGCGTGCACCGGCGTGGGGAAGGCCAGCGCGATGTCACGGCTCGGCAGCAGCACCCGCACATCCACCGTGGCCGGTTTCATTCGGCCCTCGTGGATCCGCCGGAGCGGTTCGCCGATGGCGAGCGTGAGCGACACCGCCGTCAGACAGAGGGCGTCGATCTCCACGTGGGGAGCAGTGAAGGCGGCGGCTATCCGCGGCGCGAGCCCCACCATGGTCGGCTGCGGCGGCGCCTCAGGGCCGGTGAAGGCGTGTTCTATGTGCTCCGCGACGGTAGCCGGGCTGCCCTTGGTCACATTGGTGAGCAGATGTTCGGACTGCAGAATGCGCAGGGCCTGGCGTACGGTGCCGCGCTCCACGCCGAACTCGACGGCCAGTTCGGCCTGCGTGGGCATGCGCTGCCCCGCCCTCAGCCGCCCGGTCCGGATACGGGCGCGCAGTTCGTCGGCCACCTCGCGGTACGACCGAGGTGACGGCCCTTCTGCCCTTTTCCGCCCATCGACGGCGGCATGCTCCGGGTTCACAACCAAACACTACAACTTCTCGCCATCTTTGGGGAGTTACGGGGAAGGTGGTTATGAGTCGAGCCATCGCGGAGATAAGTACGAGTGAGTTGGTCGCCAACTTGAGCAACATGGTCAAGCGTTCGCAGGGTTGGCAACCGACCTCAGCGGGGTCCGCCTCCCCATCCCCAAGGAGGGACCGTCATGCCACTCATCGCCATCGTCGTCGCCGCCCTCGCCATTGGGTTCGAGCAACTCATCCAGTGGAAGTACGGACCGATGGGCATCATCGCCTTCGTCGTCCTGACCATCGGCCTGAAGGCCAAGAACACCATGGTCAGCAGCATCGGGGCCGTGATCCTCGTGATGCTGCTCGCCCAGTCCGGCTGACCGGGCTCCCCCACAGTCGGCTGACCGGGCTTCCTTCCGGAGGGGAGCCGGGAGCCCGGTCAAGCCTCAATCCCCCGCACACCACCTACACCCACGCCACGGTGTGCGGGTCAGACGTGATCAGAAGATGTCCGGGCACCACGGTCGCCTGGACGTACGGAACAGGGCGTCGGCGACGGCGGCGGCGCCTGTCCCCGCCTCCGTCACCCTCCCCAGGGCCGCCAGCCGCACAGCCGACTCGTCTCCCAGCCAGAGCGCAGCCAGCTCGCCGACTCCCATGGTGAGCTCGGCGCTCTGCGTGGTCGGCGCGCACACGGCCCCGTCAGGCGTCGCATCCAGCCGGTAGCGTCCGCCCACGAAGCCGCCCTCGTCGGCGATCTGCAGTACGAGGGTCGCCGACGACGCGTACGTACGCGCTTCCAGGGCCCGTACGACGTCCAGGATCCGCACCCAGAGCCAGTCCGCCTGTGTGGTGATCGCGGCGGCCCGCGGGTCGGGGAGGAAGCGGGGCAGCAGATCGTCCGGGGCGCGATAGCCGGTCCTGACCGTCGTGATCCAGTCGATCGAGCAGACGTACTGCCACAGGGCGCGCTCGGCCGCCGGGGAGACCGCGATCATGTCGCGCACCGTGGCCGTGTTCAGCGGCTGCTTGGCGTCGCCCCAGTGGTCGTCGGCCCGGTATGTGAGCAGGCCCTCCACCTCGCCGGCCGCCGAGCGGTACACGGCGTGGAAGGGCTCCGTCCACGGGTCGCGGTCCAGGGTCACGGCGCCTGTGTTGACCTTCCACCAGCGCTCGTCGCGGTCGATCGCGCCCGGCTGCGCGCGGCGGAAGCGCTCGTGGAGATCCGGTCCCAGCTTGCGTACGTCCTCGCCGTCCACGAGGTCGATACGGCCGCCGTCGTCCGGGCCCGACCAGCGCCGGTCGAGTCCCGTGCGCGGTACGTCGACGGTCCACTGGGCTGTGGAGGTGGCAGGGCCGAAGCCGTACCGGCCGTAGATGGGGTACTCGGCGGCGATCAGCGTGGCGACGACGTCCCCGCGCTCCTTCGCGGCCGCCAGGTCCGCGGCCATCATGCGGCTGAGCAGGCCGCGGCGGCGGTGGGTGGGGGTGACGGTGACGTTCGATATGGCGTCGGCCCGGACCGTGGCGCCGCCGACGGCGGTGAGCTGCTGCGGGAAGGAGCGGAACGTCGCCACACAGCGGCCGGCGTCGAAGGCGCCGAGGGTGCGGGACGGGATGATGTACGAGCTGCGGTCCTCGATCTCCCTGTCCGATACGGACGGGGGGCGCAGGAAGCCGGTGTTGAGGGCGCGGATCCAGTCGGGGATGTCTTGTTCGGTGACGGGGCGGACGTCTGTGGGGCGGCTCATACGGCCACGCTAGGGCTGGGCGCCTTGGCTGTCGCCCCAATTCCGGGAGGCGCCGTGCGCCGTGGGTTGCGCACTGGGGGAGGAACGCCTGCCCACAACGCAAACGGCACGCCCGCCGGCGAACCCTCAGAACGCCGCGCGCACCGACCCCACCTCGCGGCCCCCGCCCCACAGCGGCGCGTGCCCTATGCGGGTGAGTACCGGCGCTTCGACGCCCGCCAGGGCCAGCGCACGCGCCAGTACCGGACCCAGTGCACGCGTCGCGCCGTCCTCGATCTTGAAGGCCAGGGCACGGCCGTCCGGCAGCGCGACGGCCTGGACCGCCTCGGCGCCCATCTTCGACAGGGCCCCGGGCACCTCGCGCATCAGCCAGGTGTCGGGGCGGCGGGTGCCGGCCACGTACTCCGGGTGGGCCCGCATCGCGTCCGCCACCCTCCGCTCGGCGGACCCTTCGGGCGCCAGCACGAAGTGGCGGAAGGCGCGCGCCAGACCGGTGAGGCTGATCGCCATCAGCGGCGCCCCGCACCCGTCCGTACCGACCGCGGCGACGGACTCCCCTGCCGCCTCCTCCACCACCGACAGCACGAGCCGCTGCAGCGGATGATCCGGGTCCAGATACGTCTCCTGCGACCACTCGTTCAGCCCGCACGCCGCAAGCATCGCCGCATGCTTGCCGGAGCAGTTCATCGTGACCGGCTCCCGGACCCGGCCCGCGGCCAGATACGTCTCGGCCTCAGCCGGGTCCAGCGGCAGATCGGCGGGGCACTGCAGTTGCCCGGCCGTCAGCCCGTGCTCGGCCAGCATCTTCTGTACGAGATCGCGGTGGAACTCCTCGCCGGAGTGGCTCGCCGCGGCCAGTGCCAGGCGCTCCCCCGACAGGTCGAGCCCGGCCCGCAGTACGGCAGCGGCCTGCATCGGCTTGTTCGACGAGCGCGGGAAGACGGGCGCCGTCACATCGCCCAGCGCCAGCTCCACGCCCCCGTCCGCCGCCAGCAGTACGAGGCTGCCCCGATGGTGGCCCTCGACGAAGCCGGACCGTACGACTTCGGCGAGGACCGGGGGTATGGCGGGCGCGGAGGACGTGCCGGCGGCGGGCGAGGAGGAGGACATGGGTACGGCCTTCCGGGGCGGGTCGAACCCGCCCCGCCCGAGGCCGCCGGGGTCTCCGGCTCCCCCGCGTCACGCGAGCAGGTCGTCTACTTGTGCTTCGCCATCACGGTACCTGCGGGCGATCTCGGCACTGCAATCGTCGGCCGTGCGCTGGAACCGCCGACGGCGCCGGGACACGTCCTGCTCGTACTGCACGAGGCGGCTCATGGCGCTGCGCAGTTCCAGGTCGGTGCGGGCTTCCAGGTCCGACAGCGCGACCTCGGCGAGCATGTCGGCGGCCAGCTGCCGGTACTCCTCGCTGTGAGGGGTGCCGAGTGTCACATGACGGGCGGAGGAACGGTTGCGGGCCGGCTGGTCGGTGAGGATCTCCGCGAGCCGGTCGACGACGGAGGACGAGGCCACTGGGACCGGCCCATGAGCGCCGACCGGGCCCGCGAAGCCTCCGCCACCGCCGACACGGTCCGATGAACCACCGCCGGCACCGTCCGATGAACCACTGCCCGCACCACCGACACGCGGCGGCCGGCCACCCGAGTCCGCACCGGATCCCCCACGGCGCGCCAACTCCGCCCGCAGGATGTCGATCCGTCCCTGCAGCAGCCTCCGCACATAGCTGAGGTCGGCCTCGTGCTGCTGTGCCTCGCGGCGCAGGGCGCGCAGTTCGGGCAGGCGCAGCAAGGCCAGGTCGGGCGAGCTGGGGTGCTCGGGCGACGGCTGGGCGTACATGAAACCGCTGGTTGTGGAAGGGCTGCCGCTCCGTTGCGTCGGTGGCCGGAGCGCCCCTTCGCCGGCCATGGCCGCGAGGGCATGGGCGAGGCCCGCGTCCCCGCCGGTCTCCCCGTCGCCCTCATGGCGGATGTGCCCCGCGTACCCCCCGTGGTCAGCGGGCGGGCTCATACGGGTCAGTGGAACGGGCACTGCGGGCTGCCCGGTGCTAGGTGTGCTCATGCGTCTCTACCGTCCCCTCGACCGGCGAGGTGAGCCCGTGCGGCGCCGCCGCACGTCTCACTGCGTGTGAGCATCGTGCCACCCCGGGTGGCCGCCATGGGGACGAGTGCGCCCGATCCGCCCCGGATGGCCGCTTCGGGGGCATGCCAAGCAGGGCGGGAAGAGGCGCCGGCATCCCGGTCCGATGGCCCGAAGATCGGCGTGCAGCCGGTTGAAGCGGGTGAGAGCCGCAGAGAACCGATGTGTGTGAACCGATGTGAACCGATGGGAGCCGACGAGACTCGACGGGAAGCAGATCGGACCGTGGCCTGGCACGACAACCCGAAAGAGGGGCCCTCCCCACCGCGCGGCATGATGGTCCGTATGCGTGCAGTGGTGCAGAGGGTGGACGGCGCGAGCGTCGTCGTGGACGGTGAGACGGTCGGCGAGATCAGCGGTGAGGGCCTGTGCGTCCTCGTGGGGGTCACCCACGAGGACACCAAGGAGAAGGCGGCCCAGCTCGCCCGGAAGCTCTGGTCGATCCGCATGCTGTCCGACGAGAGGTCGTGCAGCGACATCGACGCCCCGCTGCTGGTCATCAGCCAGTTCACGCTCTACGGAGACGCCCGCAAGGGCCGCCGCCCCACCTGGAACGCCGCCGCCCCCGGTGATGTCGCCGAGCCGCTCGTGGACGAGGTCGTGGCCCAGCTGCGCTCGCTGGGCGCGACGGTGGCGACGGGCCGGTTCGGCGCGAAGATGCGCGTGTCGCTGACGAACGACGGCCCGTTCACGGTGCTCCTGGAAATCTGACCGCTCGCACACGCCGTCAGGGCTCGACGACGACCTCCTGGGCCGCGGCCGTCGTATCGGCGACGAGTCGCGCGTCCACCGGCACATTGCGCTTCACGAGCGCCAGCGCGATCGGGCCGAGTTCGTGGTGGCGTACGGAGGTCGTGACGAAACCGATCTTCCGGCCGTCGGGGCCCTCGTCGGCGAGGCGGATGTCGGCGCCGTGCGGCGGCAGATGGACCTCGCTGCCGTCCAGGTGCAGAAAGACCAGGCGGCGCGGCGGCTTCCCGAGGTTCTGCACCCGGGCGACGGTCTCCTGCCCCCGGTAGCAGCCCTTCTGGAGATGGACGGCGGTGCCGATCCAGCCCAGCTCGTGCGGGATGGTGCGGTGGTCGGTCTCGAAGCCGAGCCGCGGCCGGTGGGCTTCGACGCGCAGGGCCTCGTACGCGAGGATGCCGATCGCCGGGCCGCTGCGCTCTGCGTACGACTCCAGCGCCGTTCGCGGCAGGAAGAGGTCGCGGCCGTGGGCGGTCTCGCGTACGACGACGCCCTCGGCTACCTCGGCGATCGAGCCGGCGGGCAGATGGACCACCGCGAACTCGTCCGTTCGGTCGGCGACTTCGACGCGGTAGAAGAACTTCATGGACTCCAGGTACGAGATGAGCGCGTCCTGCGTGCCGGGTTCGACGTGCGCCCACACCGTCTCGCCGTCGTCGACGAGGTACAGCGCGTGCTCGATGTGGCCGTGCGCGGAGAGGATCAGGGCCTCGGTCGCCTGGCCCGCCGGGAGCTCGCTGACGTGCTGGGTCAGCAGCAGGTGCAGCCAGCTGAGCCGGTCATCACCGGTGACCGTGACGACGCCGCGGTGCGAGAGGTCGACGAAGCCGGCGCCGTCGGCGAGGGCGCGCTGCTCACGGAACAGGTCGCCGTAGTGGGCGGCTACGCCTTCGTCCACGCCCTCGGCGGGGACGGCGCCGGGCAGGGAGAGCAGAGGGCTGCGCTTCGATAGTTGCTGCATATCCACTCACACTACGACCCGGTAGTCGCCATTTTTATTTCTCGGCCCGGTTCCTTGCCGGGTTCTCCGCTGCGGTCTCCGCCGGGGTCGGGGCCGCGGTCTGGGCCGCCGCGCTGCAGTCCCGGCACCGCCCGAAGATCGCGAAGTGCTTCATATCGGTGTCGAACCCGAAGGTGTCCCGCAGCTTCGTGGTGAACTCGGCCGCGATGCCGAGATCGGCCTCGATGACGTTCGTGCAGTCGCGGCACACCAGGTGGATGTGGTGGTGGCGGTCGGCGAGGTGGTACGTCGGCGCTCCGTGCCCGAGATGGGCGTGGCTGACCAGGCCGAGCTCCTCCAGGAGCTCCAGGGTCCGGTACACCGTGGAAATGTTGACCCCCGACGCCGTCTTCCGCACTTCGGAGAGGATGTCGTCGGGGGTCGCGTGCTCGAGGGTGTCGACGGCTTCGAGGACAAGCTGCCGCTGCGGCGTCAGCCGGTAGCCGCGCTGCCGCAGATCGCTCTTCCAGTCGGTGCTCACCACACCTGAAGTCTAGGACTACTTGAAGAAGGCGATGCCGTCGTCGGGCATGTCGTCGGGGAGGGCCTTGGCCCAGCGCTCGACGTCCTCGGGCGTGACGACCTTCTTCAGCTGCGCCGACATGTACGGCCGCAGCGGCACCTCGGGGGTCTGCTTCTCGCCGACCCACATCAGGTCGCCCTTCACGTACCCGTACAGCCGCTTGCCGCCGCTGTAGGGGCCGGAGGCGGCGGTGCGCGCGACGGCGTCCGTGGCGAGGTCGATCTGCGGCTTCTTGTCCGCCAGCTCGCCGTACCAGACCTCGACGACACCGTCGTCGCGGACCATCACGACCTCGACCTTGCGGTCCTTGTCGATACGCCAGAAGCCGTGCTCGGACTCCAGCGGCTTGACCTTGTTGCCGTCGGCGTCCAGGACCCAGGTGTGCGAGTGGTACGCGATGAAGTCCCGCCCGTCGTGGGTGAACGTGACTTCCTGGCCGAAGTTGGCCTTCTCGCCACCGGGGAAGTCGGTGACGCCCGCTCCTGCCCAGTTGCCGAGGAGGAAGGCGAGGGGGACGAGGTCCTTGTGGAGGTCGGACGGGATCTCGATCATGAGGTGCTCAGACGTTTCCGGAGTCGATTACGGGGCTCAGCGCTGACCCTGGTACAGCTTCTTCACGGTCAGCCCGGCGAACGCGAGAACGCCGACGCAGACCAGAACCAGCAGGGCTTCGAAGAAAACCTCAAGCACGGGGGTGCTCCTCGGGTGAGCGGTGACGGGGTCCCCCCGCTCGGGGCTCGGGCAGAGCCGGGAGTGGGCGGAACAGGGGCCGGGCCCAGCTTAGTCGGCCGGGGCCCGGGCCACTCCATGAGGTCCGCGACGCGGCTCGCGACGCGGTTGGCGACGCTCAGGCGAGCAGCTGGCTCTGAAGGATCACCGACTGGTGGAACGGGATCGCGGGCGCCCCGCCCTTCTTCTCGTGGAGGACGAGGGCGATGGTGTCGCCCGCGGCGATGTACGCCTGCCGGACCTGCTTCGCGCCGTACGGCTTGGGCTCGGCGTAGACGTAGTACTGGGTGCTCGGAGGCGAGTCCGAGATGTCGATGTCCCACTCCTGGTCGAGCTTGCTCTCCGGGGACCCGACGAGGGACTGCCCGGGGGTTGCCCCGACATCCAGTTCGTAGTCGAGGAAGGCGTCCGCGTACGCGACCGATGTGAAGCGCAGCAGATAGACCCGGGAGACGGTGCCGTCGGGCATGGTCCAGCCGCGCGCGACGATGTGCCGCAGCGCGGAGTCCGTCAGCGCCTGCTCGAGGTCCTTCCGCCGGTCCTTCTCATACTCCGAGACGTACTGCTCGACGGTCGTCCAGCCGCCGTCCAGACGCTTGTCCGGCGTGGCCCCGGCGGGCGCGGGAAGCAGCAGCTCGCGCACGTCCGCGTGGTGGACCTCGGCTTCGTTGCCGTCGCTGAAGGGACGCGGCGAGCCGGAGGGGAGTGCCGGGAGTGACAGCTCCGGATAGTCCCAGCGGCCGTCGTGCCGGGTCTCGAGTCCGGGCACATCGGTGCGTTCGAGGGAGGTGATGCCGAACGCCGTTCCGGTGCCGACCGCACCGAACACCAGCACGGCGGCGGTCCAGCGGGCCACGGCGCGCAGGACGCGGCGGTCCTTCGGCGGCGAGGACTGCACCGAGGCGGACTGCGCAGGCGCGGACGCCCCCGGCAGCAGCGGGGGCATGGGGGGCGGGGCGACGGTGGCGGCTGCCTCTGTCGCGGCCGCGTAGGCCCCTGCGGGGTGCGCCGGCGCGCCTGGGTACGCCGGAGCCGCAGGGGGCGCCGGGGCCGCGGGGTAGGCGGGGGCCGCCGGATACCCCTGGTACGCCGAGTACCCCCGGTACTCCTGGACCCCATCGGCCCCTGGGACCTCCGGGGCGCGCTGCGGGTCTGTGGTCGGCTCGCTCATACGTACTCCCCCGGGGACTCGATGTGGTCCAGTTGCCTGCGCAGCAGGTCGACGGCTCCGGACTTGGAGAACGGCTCGGAACCGTAGACCTCCATGGTCACGAGCAGCTCGCCTTCGTAGGCGATGCAGTGCATGGCGTCGAGGTCCGTCTTCGAGTCGGCGGGCATCAGGTAGCACGCGGCGTTCTTGAAGCCCTTGACCGACGGGCCCTTGCGGAAGACACCGACCGCGTCGAACAGCCGGGTCTGAAAGGTGTACATGTCACGCACAGCCTTCTTGTTCTCCATCTGCGCGATCGACATCTCGGCGACACGGACGTGCGTGCCGTAGGTGTACGAGCGCATCGCGATGCCCTTCAGCCGCAGCTTCTCGACGTACTTGTCGCGCTCGCGGCGCTGCTTGCCCGTCAGGCCCCGGCCAGCCGCCTTCATGACGGCGACGGCCTCTTTGCCGCTCAGCTCGGCGTCATTGCCGTACTCGCCGATGTCCGGCCCGAGGCGGTAGTGCTCCGGCACGGGCAGCAGCAGCCGGTTGAGCTCGGTGTCGGCCCGGCCACGGGCCACGTCGCCCGCCGGGTCCTTGCCGGGCTTGGGGGCGTCGTTGTCGTCCGCCCAGAGGACGGTGGGCACGGTGCGGTCGGCGTCGTCCACGGTGACCTTGGTGTAGCCGAGACCGCCGACCAGGGCGCCCAGGACGAGGACGGCGGGCAGCACCGTGCCGACGAGACGGCGTGTACGCGACGTCCCGGGTGCGGGGGCAGGTACAGATCCGGGTGCGGCGGCAGGTCCACCCGCGGGCGCAGGTCCGAAGGCAGGGGCAGGTCCGAATGCAGCGGAAGGTCCGGCCGCGGGCACAGGTCCGGCCGCGGGCGCGGGCCCAGGCATGGCCGTGGGCACGGGCCCGGGCCCGGGTGGGGCCTCGCCGGTGGGCCACGGAGTCGTGGGTGCCTCGTCGTTCACAAGCGCTCCAGCTGTCGCTCGGCCAGCGTCCGGATGTCCCTCTTGCTGATCGGCCTGGTGTCGAAAATGTGGATGTCGAACATGACGTCCCCCCGGTAGCCGAGGGCACGGGCTTCATAGAGCGGCAGATAGCCGGGCTTGTTCTGTACGGGGTAGACGAAGTAGCGGCCGTTGCCGCTGCCCTTGACGGGATCGCCCGCGTAGCCCGCGCCCTCGTCCGAGTCGGGCATGTAGTCGAGCTGCGATTCCGCGAAGTCGACGGCGCCCATGCCGGCCCCGGAGCGGAACTGGACCAGCCGCACGGCGATCTGGCCGTACTGTCCACGTTCCCAGTCGGCCCCCGCGACCCGGCGGATGTCCTCCTCCGCGAAGTACTCGAACATGGAGCCCTCGTCGACGTACTCCGTCGCGTAGTCGGCGGCAGTCATCCAGCCGTCGACCGGAAGGCTGCCGCCGTCGAACGTGGGCACATCCACCTCCCGGGCGCCCTTGGGCTTGGGGATCAGCAGCTTGCGCAGGTCACCCGCGGTCCTGCGGCTGCGGTCCTCCTTGTCGGAGAGCGGGTCCGGTTCCTTGCCCTCGGGCAAGGCCTTGCCCGGGTACGCGAGTCCCGGCTGCGCCAGCGCGGGCAGCGGCGTGGGCGGTCGCTCGGCCTGTACGCCGTAGCCGACAGCGATACCGGCGACGAGGCCGAGAACGGCGGCGGTGGCGATAAGCAGAGTGGTTCGGCCACGCCGGCGCGGCGGGCGGGCGTCCGCCGCGCTCACCGCGTCCCGCACATCTGCCGGGGGCGCTGTCTCCGCCCCCGTCTGCCAGTGCCCCTGTCCCTGCGCCGCCCACTGCGCCGGGTCGGCCGCCGCATGGTCGGTCGCCGCCGGGCCGGCCGCCGAAGACTCCGGCGATGTCACCGGCGGTACCGGTATCCCGGGTGGCCGCGGCACACCAGCCCCAGGCGCCACAGCGTTGCGTGAATCTTCTTCCAAGAGGTCCCCCCGGGGACTGATGAAGCAAGAATTCCGTATCTGACGGCACAGCAGACTCATAAGGAACGCCGAGGGTTGCGCGCCATTGGATTACAGATCGGCCTACAGTTCGACCATGGCGAAGAAGCTCGTGATCAAGGTGACCGCCGGGGCCGATGCCCCCGAGCGGTGCTCGCAGGCCTTCACGGTGGCGGCGGTGGCTGTCGCCAGCGGGGTGGAGGTCTCACTGTGGCTGACCGGCGAGTCGGCGTGGTTCGCGCTGCCCGGGCGGGCCGCGGAGTTCGAGCTGCCGCACGCCGCGCCGCTGCCCGATCTGCTCGAGTCGGTCCTGGCCGCCGGCCGGGTCACGCTCTGCACCCAGTGCGCGGCACGCCGCGACATCACGGAGAAGGACGTGATCGAGGGCGTGCGGATCGCGGGCGCGCAGGTCTTCGTCGGCGAGGCGATGGCGGACGGCGCCCAGGCACTCGTGTACTAGCCCAGGCACTCGTGTACTAGGAGTCGGCTATCAGGCAGGAGACCCGACGAGGAGGCGGGCCAAAGGCTCCCGGAAGTGGGTCGGCGGCGGGTCGGCCTACTGACGCCGCTTCTTGCCGTCGAGTTCGTCCCACCACTCGTCCGACGTGGGGTCCCCGGACGGATCGTCCCACCAGCGGTCGTCCGGGCCGCGCCGGTTGGCGACCATCGCGGCGACCGGCGGGATGACCATCGCCACGATGCACATCCCCACCGCCACGGGAGTCGACCAGAGGCGTACGACTCCCCAGGCCAGGACGAACAGGGTCAGGCACGTGCCCATCATGGCGAAGTAGAGATGGCGCCTCCGGGCGTACATATGTCCAGCGTAGTGCGGGGGCGGTCCCCTGACCCCGCCCCCGCCGCGAACATGCCGAAGGACCGCGAACAGCCGAAGGACCGCGGACATGCCGAAGGACCGCACCCCGTCCATGGCGTCCAACCCCTGGGGTGCGGCCCTTCAGCCGTTCAGCGATGTACGCCGAGTGCTCAGACGGCGATCGCGACCTCGGCGAGGCCGCCCGTCTGGGCGACGACCGTACGGTCCGCGGTCGCACCCGGCACCAGGGCGCGCACGGTCCACGTGCCCTCGGCCGCGTAGAACCGGAACTGGCCGGTCGCCGAGGTCGGAACCTCGGCGGTGAACTCGCCGGTCGAGTCCAGCAGGCGCACGTAACCGGTGACGGGCTCGCCGTTACGGGTCACCTGGCCCTGGATGGTGGTCTCACCGGGCTTGATCGTCGAGGCGTCGGGGCCGCCGACCTGCGCTCCACACATATGTTTCTCCAATTACCTGTCGTGCCGGGCGGATGAGTCAGCGGCCCGGGGCGGTTTACTTGGCGGCGCCGAGCTCGATCGGGACGCCGACGAGGGAGCCGTACTCGGTCCAGGAGCCGTCGTAGTTCTTGACGTTCTGGACGCCGAGCAGCTCGTGCAGCACGAACCAGGTCAGCGCGGAGCGCTCACCGATACGGCAGTAGGCGATGGTGTCCTTGGCCAGGTCGACGTTCTCCTCGGCGTAGAGCTCCTTGAGCTCGTCGTCCGACTTGAAGGTGCCGTCGTCGTTGGCGTTCTTGGACCACGGGATGTTGCGGGCGCTGGGCACGTGGCCGGGGCGCTGCGACTGCTCCTGCGGCAGGTGGGCCGGGGCGAGCAGCTTGCCGCTGAACTCGTCGGGCGAACGCACGTCGACCAGGTTCTGGTTGCCGATCGCGGCGACGACGTCGTCGCGGAAGGCACGGATCGAGGTGTCCTGCGCCTTGGCCTTGTACTCGGTCTTGGCGCGGGTCGGGACCTCGGCCACCAGGTCGCGGGAGTCGAGCTCCCACTTCTTGCGGCCGCCGTCGAGGAGCTTCACGTTGTCGTGGCCGTACAGCTTGAAGTACCAGTAGGCGTAGGACGCGAACCAGTTGTTGTTGCCGCCGTAGAGGATCACGGTGTCGTCGTTGGCGATACCGCGCTCGGAGAGCAGCTTCTCGAAGCCCTCCTGGTCGACGAAGTCACGACGGACCGGGTCCTGCAGGTCCTTCTTCCAGTCGATCCGGATGGCGTTCTTGATGTGGTTCTTCTCGTACGCGGACGTGTCCTCGTCGACCTCGACGATGGCGACCTTCGGGTCGTCCAGGTGCTCCTGGACCCAGTCGGCGTCGACCAGGACGTCGCTGCGGCTCATGCTTCTTCTCCTCCGGGGCAGTTGCGGCGGGATGTGCGTCGGGTGGGCGTAAGGCGCGGCCGGCGGGCCCACGGACGGGCAGCGCACAGCGGCGGCGCGGATACGCGAAGGCTTCGAGGGGCCTCGGGATACGGGAGTCGAAAGCTCCCGCTCAGAAGCTGCGACAGAGCATGGCGGCGACGCGGCACAGGTCTACTGCCCGCCGCTTCGTAAGATCCGCCTGTTGCTTCATGGGTCCGATCGTAGGGAGGGTCGGGCGGACATGTCACCGGCGTGTCGGATGTTGAGACGCGATCGTCCGCATGCTGGAAACATGGACCCCCGGCATGCACTGTGGTGCGGCCGCGACACCTGCGCCCGGGCACCGCATCTGCTGTACGGACGGCTCCGTCTCGCTCTTCGGACAAGCGACAGTGTCGTACGGGACGCCCGTCCGCCGACGACCGGCTCGCCGTCCGCCACCGACGGCTCACACGCCGCCGGGCCTACTCGCTACCCGGCCTACTCGCTACCCGGCGAGCTTCACGTCCGAACCCGTGACGGAGATCTCCACGCCGCCCTCGGCCGCCTGCACCTTGTCCAGCCTGATCCCGGCGGGCAGCCCGTCGATCGTCTGCGTGAAGTCGGCGATCTGCCGGACGCTCTCCTCGGCGACGGAGAAGGGCAGGTCCGGCAGCACGTCGGCGTCCACGCTTACGGTGTCGCCGTCGACCTTCACCGAGCTGAGCACCGACAGGGGTTCCGCGACGTCGTTGCCAAGCAGACTGCCCGTGAGCTCGATGCCGACCTTGATTTTGCCGTTGCCGCCGTCGGAGAGGCTGGTCACCTTGGCGGTGAGGCCCTGGATCACCTGGACGGGCTCGATCTGAGCGGCCTTGAGCAGCTCGTCGTAGGAGATGAGGGCGGTGCCGGAGGCCGAGTCGGCGGTCGCGGAACTGTAGTCGCCGGAGAAGGCGACACCGCGCAGACGGGCGTTCAGCTCGGCGATACGGACGCTGTCCGCGCCGCTGTCGCCGCCGTTCCCGCCGCTGCCGGTGGAGGCCTCGACGTCCTTGATCCCGATCTCCACGTCGTCGAGTTCGCCGCTCGCGAGCTGGGTGAGGAAGGGGAAGCCGTTGATCGACACGTCGGGGGTGCTGTCCAGGCCCTCGCTGGTGCGCAGCCGGTTCGCCGCCTCGTCCTCGGCGAAGCCGACCGCGACCCGGTCGGCGATCACGAACAGGCCGCCGAGGATGACGGCGAGGATGACAAGTACTCGCAGTGCGCGCATGGCTCGGTGTTCCCTCTGCCTCGGCGACAGCAGACCACAGACCGGTTTATCGGCCGTGTCCCACCGCCGGGGAGTCCCCGGTTCCGCCGAGCCTAACGCGGGTGGGCCCCCGGTCCGGGGGCTCACAGGGAGTTGTCGATCAGCTGTGACGACGCAGCGCAGAGTCCCAGGGAGGAGCCCGGCAGGGATCAGAGAAGTCCCCGGCCCAGCAGATACACGGCTGGAGCGGCCGCCGCCAGCGGAAGGGCGACCCCGGCGGTCATGTGCACGAACCGCGACGGGTAGTCGTAGCTCGCCACCCGGTGCCCGACCAGCGCACACGCCCCCGCACCGAGCCCCAGCAGCGCCCACTGCAGCCCGCTGGTCCCGCCGGACAGCGGCGCGATCTCGGCCACGGCGAATCCGGCACCGGCGGCGGCCGGCAATGCCAGTACGACGGAGACCACGGCGGGCAGCGAGAGCGCCCGCACGAGGGCGCTGACGAGTACGGCGACGGCCACCGCGACGCCGCCCACCGTGACGGCGTCCGGGTCGGCAGCGAGATGTCCGGCCGCGATGACCGCGAGCGCCGCCGAGGCGACGGTCGCCATCAGCCCGTACATCCGCTCGTCCGGCGAGGCATTGCTGCGCAGCTGCAGGACGAGGGCGAGCAGCACCCACACGCCGAGCGTGCCCAGGATCGCGGCCGGCGCGTTGCCGCGCCCGGCGACCAGCAGGGCCGTGTCGGCGACGAGGGCGCCCGCGAAGGCGAGCGCGATGCCCTGCCGGGCGGGCCACATGCCGTTCAGCCGGAACCACCCGGCGGCGGTCACGGCCTGCAGCACGACGAGCGGTACGAGCAGCGCGTACTGCCCGACGGCCGCCGCCCCGGAGAGCAGCAGCCCGAGCACCGCGGTGAGCGCGGCGGGCTGCAACCCGGGCTCGATGACGGGCGAACGCCCTTCGGCACGGGCGCGCTGGGCGGCGGTGAGTGTGGGGGCGTCTTGCACGCGGGGAGGGTAGGCAAAGCCCCCGTCGTGGGGCACCCCGGCGTGGGACGGCGCCCCCGGCGAGGGGGCGCCATACGGTGCCCCGGACGCGGGCGCCTCCGGCGGCAACGGCTGCGAAGCCGCCCCGTACGCCTGCGGCGGCAGATACGGCTCGTACGTCTCGTACGGCTGGTTGCTCATACTGCGGGTGTCACCCTCCTGCGAACGGCGGGAGCACCTCAACCGTGCCGCCCTCGGCCAGCCGTACCGTCTCATGCCCGCGGGTCCCCACGGGGTCACCGTCGACGAGGAACGAGCACCGCTGCAGCACACGGACGAGTTCGCCCGGGTGCCGCAGCCGTGCGGCGTCGAGCGCCTCGGCGAGGGTCTCGGCCTCGTACGGCTCTTCGGCGGTACCGGCCGCGGACTTGGCGGCGGCCCAGTAACGGATGGTCCCCGCTGCCATGTGCGGCTCCTCTCGTCGGTCTCGTCGGCTCGTGGCGCTCGTCGGTCCCGGCGGTCTCGGCGGTCTCGGCGGTCTCGGCGGTCTCGGCGATCGTCTGTGTCCATGATGGCGCGTCCCGGAACGGCATCGTACGCAAGGGCGGGCCGCCGGGAAGGGGAGCAACCCGGCGGCCCGCCCGTCAGGGGTGCTGAGCTCAGCTGACGTCGTTACCTGGCGTGGGGGGACAGAGGCGTCACGCCTCGGCAGTCGCGGGGACGGAGGCGTCACCCTCTTCGGGCCCCAGCGCGGCCGTCGCCCACTCCCCGATCCGCGCCAGCAGCGCATCGTCCGCGGCGTGCTCCGCATGGCCCATGCCCGGCTCCACCCACAGCTCCGCCGCACCGCCGGACGCCTCCGCGAGGGAACGCGGATGGTCCAGCGGGAAGTACCCGTCGCGGTCGCCGTGGACGATCAGCAGCGGCGCGGGAGCGATCAGCGGGACCGCCTCGACCGGAGAGAGCGGGACCGGATTCCAGTCCCGGTGGTGGATGCGCGTACGCAGACCCAACCGGCTGACGGCACGCCCCATGGGCCGGGTGACCAGCCAGTGCAGCCGCCGCATGGGGGCGGTGCCCCGGTAGTACCAGCGGGCCGGAGCGCTCACGGCGACCACGGCGTCCGTACGAGCGTCGGCATCCGTACGACCGTCGCCACCAGCACCGGCACCCGCCCCGTCGCCGTACAGCGCCGCATGCCGCAGCACCACCGAGCCGCCCATGGAGAAGCCCACCGTCGCGACACGCGTGTGCCCCAGCTCGCGGGCCCACCGCACCGCGGCCGCCAGGTCGAGCACCTCGCGGTCGCCGACCGTGGAGCGTCCGCCGGACGCCCCGTGGCCGCGGAAGGAGAACGTGACGACGGGCGCGTGCCGGCCGAGGACACCCGCCACCCGGCGCACATGGGGCCGCTCCAGATCACCGGTGAAACCGTGCGCGATCACGATCGCGGGTTCCTGGAACGAGCCGGACCCCGGCTCGTAAAGAGCGTCGATGACCACCCCGTCCTCCGTATGGAGGAGTCTTCGCTGCGTCCCTCCCGTGAGCGGGTGCACAGAAGATCGTGTGACTTGACCTGCCGTAACGGAACGCATGTGGGCTATTCTGCTGGACAGAGGATCCGGGCAGCGACGCCCCCGGGTCCTTTTGCGCTTTCAGACGTGTCGTATACGAAGCCGTATACGACCTGGCCACGACTCCGTGGCGACATGAGGGAGCAGCGGTTTCCCAGGGACGCGGGGACCCGCACAGTACGAAGCAGTGCCGCGCGTAATACGTCCTCGCAGGGACCGAGGAGGGAACCGACGTAATGGGCGAGCTGACCGTGCACGACGTAATGACGACCCAGGCAGGTGGGGCGCGATGAGTTCTCTTCTGCTCCTGACGAACGCCCTCCAGCCGTCGACGGAGGTGCTCCCCGCCCTCGGCCTGCTTCTGCACAACGTGCGGGTGGCCCCGGCGGAAGGACCCGCTCTCGTCGACACCCCCGGTGCCGACGTGATCCTCATCGACGGCCGCCGCGACCTGCCGCAGGTCCGGAGCCTGTGCCAGCTGCTGCGCTCCACCGGGCCCGGCTGTCCGCTGATCCTCGTCGTGACGGAAGGCGGCCTCGCGGCGGTCACCGCCGACTGGGGCATCGACGACGTGCTGCTGGACACCGCGGGTCCGGCCGAGGTCGAGGCGCGGCTGCGGCTCGCCATGGGCCGCCAGCAGATCACCGCGGACGACAGCCCGATGGAGATCCGCAACGGCGACCTCTCGGTGGACGAGGCGACGTACAGCGCGAAGCTGAAGGGCCGGGTCCTGGACCTGACCTTCAAGGAGTTCGAGCTGCTGAAGTACCTGGCCCAGCACCCGGGCCGCGTCTTCACACGCGCGCAGCTCCTGCAGGAGGTCTGGGGCTACGACTACTTCGGCGGTACGCGCACGGTCGACGTGCACGTGCGGCGGCTGCGGGCCAAGCTCGGCCCGGAGCACGAGTCGCTGATCGGAACCGTCCGGAACGTCGGTTACCGATTCGTCACTCCGGAGAAGGTCGAGCGCGGCGCCGACGGTGCCGCGGCACGGGCTGCGACGCCCCCGGTGGAGGACGAGGCGGCCGAGGCGGCGCCCGTTCTGGAGGCCGATCCGGAGGAAGCAGCCGTACGCCCTGCCCAGAGGTAGGTCCATCCGCGTAGACTCCGCGCGTGGCCAAGGTAACCAGGGATGACGTGGCACGGCTGGCGGGTACGTCCACCGCCGTCGTGAGCTATGTCATCAACAACGGACCCCGGCCGGTTGCCCCGGCCACGCGCGAGCGCGTTCTCGCCGCGATCAAGGAGCTGGGCTACCGGCCCGACCGGGTAGCCCAGGCCATGGCCTCGCGGCGCACCGACCTCATAGGCATGATCGTGCCGGACGCGCGCCAGCCCTTCTTCGGGGAGATGGCGCACGCGGTCGAACAGGCTGCGGCAGAGCGCGGAAAGATGGTTCTCGTCGGCAACTCCGACTACGTGCCGGAGCGCGAGGTCCACTATCTGCGTGCCTTCCTCGGCATGCGGGTCTCCGGGCTGATCCTGGTCAGCCACGCGCTGAACGACCTCGCGGCCGCCGAGATCGAGGCATGGGACGCCCGGGTCGTACTGCTGCACGAGCGGCCCGAGGCGATCGACGACGTCGCGGTCGTCACGGACGACGTGGGCGGCGCGCAGCTGGCCACGCGCCACCTGCTGGAGCACGGCTACGGATACGTCGCATGTCTGGGCGGTACGGCGGAGACGCCCGCGGTCGGCGACCCGGTCTCCGACCACGTCGAGGGGTGGCGGCGTGCGATGCAGGAGGCGGGGCGGTCGACGGAGGGGCGCCTGTTCGAAGCGCCGTACAACCGCTATGACGCCTATCGGATAGCGCTGAACCTGCTGGCCGGCCCCGACCGGCCACCCGCCATCTTCTGCTCCACGGACGACCAGGCGATCGGCGTGCTGCGCGCGGCGCGGGAGCTGCGGATCGATGTCCCACAGGAGCTGGCCGTGGCCGGCTTCGACGACGTCAAGGAAGCGGGACTGACGGATCCGCCGCTCACCACGATCGCGTCGGACCGGCCGGCGATGGCCCGGGCCGCGGTCGACCTCGTCCTGGACGACAGCCTCCGCGTGGCCGGCTCCCGCCGGGAGCGGCTGAAGCTGTTCCCGTCGCGGTTGGTGGTACGGCGCTCTTGTGGGTGCGCCTGATCGGTGGGTTGCCCAGCCAGTGCTAGCCGGTGCTAGCCGTCGGCGGCTGCGGCCCGGTGGCCGGTTCGTGCCCAACCTCCCCCACTGCTGCGTTAAGGGCCGTGGCAGGTGCCCCAGCCCTGCGGAACGCCTGCCCACAGAAACCAGCCAGCGGCGCGCCCCCGGGTCACTGGCCCGTCGGCAGGGCCTCGGCCGGGGCCGACGGGGGCGGGGTCGGGGCCCCCGGTAGGCGTAGCCTCGCCACCGTTCCGCCGCCCTCGGCGGGGCTGAGTGTCACCTCGCCGCCGGACTGCTGCACCGTACGGGCCACGATCGACAGGCCGAGGCCGGAGCCGGGCAGGGCGCGGGCGGACGGGGAGCGCCAGAAGCGGTCGAAGACGTGGGGGAGCTCGTCGGCGGGGATGCCGGGGCCGTGGTCGCGCACCGTCAGTGCGCCGGCGTCGAGCACGACGTCGATGGTGGCGCCGTTCGGGCTGAATTTCACCGCGTTGTCGAGGATGTTCACGATGGCCCGCTCCAGGGCCGCCGGCTCGGAGCGTACGTACCACGGCTTGAGTTCCGCAGTGATCGTCAGCTCCGGGCCGCGCAGGCGAGCGCGGCGCAGGGCCTCCTCGGCGATGTCGTGCAGGGCGACGACGTCGGCCTTGTCCCCCTGCTGGCCCGCGTCCGAACGTGACAGCTCCTGCAGGTCGCCGATCAGCGCGGCCAGCTCCGCCATCTGCGCCTTCACGGACGCGAGCAGCGCCTTGCGGTGCTCCGGCGGGATGGCCCGTCCGGTCTCCTCGCTACGGACGAGCAGCTCGATGTTGGTGCGGAGGGAGGTCAGGGGGGTACGGAGCTCGTGGCCCGCGTCCGCGATCAGCTGCTGCTGCAGGTCCCGTGAGGACGCCAGCGCGGACGTCATCGAGTTGAAGGAGCGGGACAGGCGCGCGATCTCGTCCCCGTCATCGCCCTCGACCGGGATGCGGATCGAGAGATCCTCGGTACGGGCCACGTGTTCGACGGCGCTGGTGAGTTCGTCGACGGGTCGGAGGCCGGCCCGTGCCACCGCCAGTCCCGCGGCGCCGGCGCCGAGGACGCCGATGCCGGAGACCAGGAGCAGGATGAGGGCGAGGTCGTTGAGGGTCTTCTCGGTGTCCTTGAGGGGGAAGGCGACCAGGAGGGCGTGGTCCTCGACGAGCGCCTGGCCAGTGCGGGTTTCGGCGATCAAGGGCATGGTCAGCACTCGCACGGGGTCGCCGTCGCTGTCGACACCGTTGCGGAACAGTCTCACGCCAGGAGTCGTGCCCCGCGCCAGCTCCTTGTCGGCGTCGACGACCTTCACCGTGCCCGCGGAGTACGAGAAGACGCACGGGGCGCCGTCCGACTTGACCACCTGCACGTAGTAGGGGTTCGGCTGCGGACCCAGATCGCTCTCCCCTGAGGTCGATTGAGTGCAGTTGGCCAGGACGCCGTTGATGGCGACGTCACGAACCGGCGAGTTCACTGCATCGAGGTCTCTGTCGATCGAGTCGTACAGCTTTCCTTGCACGATGAACCAGCAGGTCACCGACACGGCGGCCACCGCGAAGGCGACCGCCGCGGCGACCAGCAGCGCGAGCCGGGAGCGCAGTGGCAGGGATCGGTATCGCTTGATCACTCGGTTCACTCGGCGCCGCCCGACCGCAGGACGTACCCGACACCCCGCACCGTGTGGACGAGGCGCGGTTCGCCGCCTGCCTCGGTCTTGCGGCGCAGGTACATGACGTAGACGTCGAGCGAGTTCGAGGAGGGCTCGAAGTCGAAGCCCCAGACCGCCTTGAGGATCTGCTCGCGGGTGAGGACCTGGCGCGGGTGCGCGAGGAACATCTCGAGGAGCGTGAACTCGGTGCGGGTCAGCTCGACGGGCCGCCCGCCGCGGGTCACCTCGCGCGTGGCGAGGTCCATCCGCAGGTCGGCGAAGGTGAGCGCGTCGTCCTCCTGGGCGCCGACCTCCGTGGCCGCGTACGAGCTGCGGCGCAGCAGGGCCCGGATACGGGCGAACAGCTCGTCCAGTTCGAACGGCTTGACCAGGTAGTCGTCGGCGCCCGCGTCAAGCCCGGTGACGCGGTCGCCGACCGTGTCGCGGGCGGTCAGCATCAGGATGGGCGTCGTCGAGCCCGCGCCGCGGATCCGGCGGGCCGCGGTGAGCCCGTCCATGCGCGGCATCTGGATGTCGAGGACGACGAGGTCGGGCCCGTACGCGGTGGCCTTCTCCAGGGCGTCCGCGCCGTCGACGGCGACCTCGGTGTCGTATCCCTCGAAGACGAGGCTCCGCTGAAGGGCCTCCCGCACGGCGGGCTCGTCGTCGACGATCAGAATGCGCTGCGGTTCGCCTTCGGCGGGGCTCATGCGGGTTTCTTCCTCGGGGTCCGGTTCGTCTTGGGGACAGATAACAGCGTCGCACGGCGTGCGGCGCGTGTACGCCTACGCCGGGGCGCGGGCCGCCATCTTGGCTGCGCCCGCGCCGTACGAGGAGCTAGGTCATGTTCAGGGGCACCCGCCGTCGTGGGTTGTGCGGCAGTCGCCGGCCTGTGGTTCAGCACATCGCCGCGGTGAGGCGCTTCAGCGGCACCTTGCGGCGGTGGGGGCGCGCGGAGCTGATGCGGAGGCCCATCAGGTGGGGCTGCGGGACCGCCACCGACACCGCCGGCGCCGGCGTCTGCGGAGCGTCGAATTCGGACGCCACGGCCAGGGCCAGGGCGACCCCGGGGGCGGGGACGGTCATCTCGTGAGCCTGCTTGATCATGTCGTGCTCCTTACCGGTGGTGTTGCACGCTCAGCTCTCGGAGCCGGAGCGCAGCTTCTCCAGGTCGGACTTGACGGTGTTGATCGGGATGGCGAAGCCCAGGCCCACGCTGCCCGCGCTGGACGAGCTGCTCGACGAGGTCGGCGAGTACATGGCGGAGTTGATGCCGATGATGTTGCCGTTCATGTCGATCAGCGCGCCGCCCGAGTTGCCGGGGTTGAGCGAGGCGTCGGTCTGCAGGGCCTTGTAGGTGGTCGTGGAAGAGCCGGTGTCGCCGTTGAACTCCTGGCCGCCGAACTCGAAGGGCCAGCCGCCGCCACCGCCGCCGGGCAGTTGCTGCTGCCCCTGGCTCTCGTCCGTGGAGACGGTGACGTCCCGGTCGAGCGCCGAGATGATGCCGCTGGTCACGGTGCCCGTCAGGCCCTCGGGGGAGCCGATCGCGACGACCTCGTCGCCGACCTTGACGTTGGTGGAGTCGCCGAGCGACGCGGTCTTCAGGCCGGAGGCGTCCTCGAGCTTGATGAGGGCGAGGTCCTTCGAACTGTCGGTGCCGACGACGTTCGCGGTGTACGTCTTGCCATTGCTGGTCGTGACCTTGATCGACGAGGCGCCGGAGACGACGTGGTTGTTGGTGATGATCTCGCCGTCGCTCGTGATGACCACGCCGGAGCCCGTGGACTGCCCGGCGTTCGAGGTGGCGCTGATCTCGACGATGCTCGGGCTGACCGCCTCGGCGACACCGGCGACGGTGCCCTTCTTGCTGGCGGGCACCACGCTCGTACCGGAACTGGCGGTCGTGACGTCCTTGCCGGTCAGCTCCTGGAAGGCGTACGCGGTGGCGCCGCCCACGGCCGCGGCCGCTATCGCGACGGCGGCGAGCATGGCCATCGGGCCCTTGGCGCGGCGCCGGGGTGCGGGGGCGGGCTCCGCAGGGGCGGCGTAGGCGTGACCGCCGCCGGTACCGTTGCCGTCATGACCGCCGTGGCCGTCCTGTCCGGAGCCCGGCCACACCGTGGTGCCCGGCGCGACGGCGACCGGCTGCGCCGGGTCGTACGCCGGCGGGGGCGGCCACTCGGCCCCCGCGGGGGCGGCCTGGTATGCGGACTGCTGACTGTCACCCTGGGACTCGCCGTCACGGCGGATGCTCTCGGTCATGCTCAGAGTGTTTCCGCGCTCCATGAGAGCTCCCTGAGTGCTCCCTGAGAAGCCCGACAGAAGTGCGTATGCCCGATATAAGGCCGGGTGGCGCCGAGAACTCCGCTGCTTCCACGCGCTTGCTTTCGCGCTTGCTTTCGCGCTTGCTTCTACGCGCTGCGCAGCCGGGCATACGCCCCGCCCCGCGCAAGCAGCTCCCCGTGCGTGCCGCACTCCACGAGCCTCCCGCCGTCGACGACGAGGATGCGGTCCGCGTCCGGCGCCAGCGCCAGATCGTGGGTGATCATGATGGTCGTACGGCCCGCCATCAGCCGGCGCAGCGGCTGCACCACGCGGCGGGCGGCGAGCGCGTCGAGACCGGCCGTGGGCTCGTCGAGTACGAGGACGGGGGCGCCGCGCAGCATGGCGCGGGCGATCGCGATGCGCTGCAGCTGGCCGCCGGAGAGGGCGCTGGTGCCCGGCGCGATCCGGGTGTCGTAGCCGTCGGGCAGGGCGGTGATGAAGTCGTGGGCGGCCGCGTCGACGGCGGCCTGCCTGATCTCGCGCTCGCTCGCGCCGGGCCGGCCGCAGGCGATGTTCTCGCGGACGGTGCCGTGCAGGATCAGCGTCTCCTGGGGCAGCAGAGCGACGTTCTCGCGCAGGAACTCCAGGGGCATGTCGGTGAGCGGCACGCCGTCGAGGCGTACGGTCCCGGCCGAGGGGTCGTAGAAGCGCAGCAGCAGCTTGGAGAGCGTGGACTTGCCCGCCCCGCTCGGACCCGTGATCAGGACCAGTTCGCCGGGCTCGGCGGTCAGCGACACATCGGTCAGCGATTCCTCGGGCGCGTCCGGGTAGCGGAAGGAGACGCCGTCGAAGCTGATACGGCCGTGCACGGGCCAGGGCTGGAGGGCCGAGGCGGAGTCGGTCACGGCGGGCTCGGCGTCCAGGATCTCCTGGATCCGTTCCGCTCCGGCCGTGGCGGCGGTGAGGGTGAGGCCGAGCTGGCCGAGGTTGCGGATCGGCGGATAGAGGTAGCCGATGAAGGCCGCGAAGGCCAGCAGCTCGCCCAGCGTCATGCGGCCCGCGGAGATCTCCCAGGCGCCGAAGCCGATGACGGCCAGCACGCACAGCGTCTCGACGACCTCGACGAACTGCTCGTACAGCTCGCTCGCGCGGGCACCGCGCACGGAGGCGCGCATCCAGGCGCGGGCCTCCCGGTCGAGCCGGCGCTCCTCGTCGCGGCGCCGGTTGTAGGCCTGCGTCAGGACGACGTTGCCGAGGGCCTCCTCGACGACCGAGGTGATCGCTCCGTCGGCGGTGCGCTCGTCGCGGGCCGCGGACTTGATCCGTCCGGCGAAGCGGCGGGCGGCGACGAGGAAGAGGGGAGCCAGCAGGAACGTGACGAGAGCGAGGTCCCAGCGCAGCCAGAGGGCCGCGGCCGCGTAGAAGACCGCGGAGACCAGCGCCGAGACGGTGCCGACCACGCCGGAGACCACCATCTGCTCGATGGCCTCGACATCGCCCGTGAGCCGCTCGACGAGATCGCCCCGGCGGTGCTTCTGGAAGAAGTGCGGCGGGAGCCCTTGCACATGGCGGAACACACCGGCCCGCAGCCGCATGACGAATCTCTCGGCGGTCCATACGGCGAGCGAGTTCCCGGCATATCCGACGGCGGCACCGAGCACGGCGACACCGAGCCACTGCCCGGCGGGTCCCCAGAAGGCGGAGAGCGAACCGGCGTTCAGCGCATGGTCGGTGAGATTCGCGAATATCAGGATCGAGGCGGTCTCGGCGAGCGCGGCAACCACGACGCACAGAACAATGACGACCAGCCATCTGCGGTCGCCTCGCGTCAACGGCCAGAAACGCCGGAATACCTGAAGGGCATCCGCACCCTTACGCTCTCCCAATTCCCCAACTCCCTTTCGCAGACCGGTGAACCGCCCGAGGCGGGCCCCCGGCATGCTTTGGGGACCCGCCTCGCTGGTAGAGATCAAGAGATCAGCAGTCCTTGGCGGCCTTGTTGCCGACCGGGCGGCGGCGGGCCTTCGGCTTCGCCTTGGCCGCGGCCTTGTGCGCGGCAGCCGGCTTCGCGGCGGGCTTGCGGGTCTTCTTGACGGGGGCGACCTTGTGGAAGCTCATGAGGGTGTCCCTTTCTCCGTGATGCTTTTCCGTTTGCCGTAAGCCCTGTTCGGCTTCGACACGGAAAACAGTACGTGAGCTCCGGACCCCGGAAAGACCAAATCCGATGAGACCTCGATTAGTTGCCGCTGAGTCCGGTTCTCATTGATTTTCAGGAACCAAACGCCTGCTCACACAGAATTTATCCGCGCATTGCGGGTGCGGCGTTCTTTCCGTTTTCACACAGAACTTACGCCTCTCCGCACAGGAAAGCGGGGCGGCCGACGGGACCCACCGGGTCCGCGCCGACCGCCCCGCCGCGGTCATCACTACGTCAAATCAGGCCTCAGCGCCTCACGTGACGACCGTGATCCGGTCCGCCGCCGGCACCGGATACGGCGTCGTGGCCGAGGAGTTCGCCGTCAGATACGACTCGAAGGCCGCCAGGTCGTCGCCGCCGACGAGCACGTTCGTGCCCTTGCCGAGCTCGGCGAAGCCGTCGCCGCCGCCCGCGAGGAAGGAGTTCATCGCGACGCGGTAGGTGGCGGACGGGTCGATCGCCGCCCCGTTCAACTTCACCGAGTCGGTCACGACCCGGGCGGCACCCGTCTTGGTCAGATCGAGGGTGTAGGTGAGGCCCGCGGAGACCTGGAGGATCTTCGGCGCGGCCTCGTTGCTGCCGCTGACCTGCTGCTGAAGTGCGGTGATCAGCTGGGCGCCGGTGAGGTCCACCAGGTTGACGGTGTTGGAGAACGGCTGGACCGTGTACGCCTCGCCGTACGTCACCACGCCGTCGCCCTCGCCGCCGCTCGCCGCGTACGTGAGCGGGGCGCGGATGCCGCCGGGGTTCATCAGCGCCAAGTCCGCCTCGGCATCGAGGGACTTGGCGTGGGCGAGCTGGGCGTCGGCGATCAGGTCGCCGAGCGGGGACTCGGTGCCGGCGTTGGCGATCTCGCCCGCGATATAGCCGATGGGCCGGCTCGCGATGGGCGCGGAGAGCGTCTTCCAGCGGTTGATCAGGTCCGTCATGTCCGCGGCCTTGGCGACGTCACGGGTCACGACGTGGTTCGCGGACTTCACGGCCGTACGCGCGATGTCGCCGGTCCAGCGGTCGTACGTCAGCGTGGTGTCGGTGTAGAGCCGGCCGAAGGAGGCGGCCGAGGTGACCGTGCGGGGGTTGCCCGCGGGATCGTCGATGGTGCACGCGTACGCCTGGTGGGTGTGGCCGGTGACCAGCGCGTCCACCTGCGGCGTGATGTTCTTCGCGATGTCGACGATCGGGCCGGAGATGCCGTCGCCCGGGCCGGGGCTGTCGCAGTCGTAGTTGTACGCCGCCGAGGCGGGCGCGCCGCCCTCGTGGATCAGCGCGACGATCGACTTCACGCCCTGCTTCTGCAGCACCTTGGCGTACTTGTTGATCGTCTCGACCTCGTCACCGAACTTCAGGCCCTTGACGCCCTCGGCGGAGACGATGTTCGGGGTGCCCTCCAGGGTCACGCCGATGAAACCGACCTTGACGCCGTTCTTCTTCCACACCCAGTACGGCTTGAGGATCGGCTTACCGGTCTTCTCGTCCGTCACGTTCGCGGCGAGGAAGGGGAAGTTGGCGCCACCGAACTCCTCGCTGTCGTTGTAGCAGCCGTCCTCCGGGTGGCATCCGCCGTTCTGCAGGCGGGCCAGCTCCTTGGCGCCCTCGTCGAACTCGTGGTTGCCGACGGAGGTGACGTCGAGGTCGAGGCCGTTGAGCGCCTCGATGGTCGGCTCGTCGTGGAACAGTCCGGAGATCAGCGGAGAGGCGCCGACCATGTCACCGGCGGCGGCCGTGATCGAGTACTTGCTGCCCTGGCGGGCCTCGCGCAGGTGGGTGGCCAGATACTCGACGCCGCCCGCGTTGATGGTCTCGGTGGTGCCGTCCTCGTGCACGTGCGTGACGCGGCCGGAGGAGCCGGCCGGGGGCTCGAGGTTGCCGTGCAGGTCGTTGAAGGACAGCAGTTGCACGTCCTGGTAGCGGCCGGGAACCGGGGCGGCGCTCTGGGTCTCCCCCGCCGTCGCGGGAATCGCGGCGATCAGCGCCCCGGTGGTCGACAGCACCGCCGCGCCGATCAGTATCCGGCGGGTGGCCCTCTTCTTATGGGGTCTAGCGGACATGTGTCCCCTTGTTGGCTCAGTTGGCTCAGCGTGAAGGGTGTGACGAGTGTGAGCGGCAGCTTAGAGTCAACGCGCGTAGCACAACAGGGGGTTGCCGGTTACGGACTGGTTGCCGAAAGGGACCAAGCGGTGCCGGGGAAGTTCAGGCACGCCTCCACACCGCCCGGCACCCGCCACGAGCGGGACATCCCGCCGGGAACCGTTTGCCGGCCGTCAGGACCGCCGTACTCTCGTATCCATGACCAGCGACGACGCCCTTCCGCCCGCCTTCCTCCGCCGCATCGAGACGCACAGCGCTCTCATGCCCGACCAGGCAGAAGCCGTGCTCGAGCTGATCGCGGAGGCCGCCCGCATCGACGGGCAGCCGGCGGTGTCCGAGCAGGGCCGGCTCCAGCTCCGCGGCGGTCCCCGCGAGGGCGTACGGCATCTCCTGCTGTTCCTCGAGGACGACCTCGTCGGATATGCCCAGCTCGAGGACACCGACCCCGTCGAGGCACCGGCCGCCGAGCTGGTGGTCCATCCGGCGCACCGCGGCCACGGGCACGGCCGCGCCCTCGGCACCGCGCTGCTCGCCGAGTCCGGTAAGCGGCTGCGTATCTGGGCGCACGGCGGGCACTCCGCCGCCCGTCACCTCTCGCAGGTCCTCGGCCTCACCCTGTTCCGCGAACTGCGCCAGATGCGGCGGCCGTTGGTGGACCTCCGTCTTCCGGAGCCGGTGCTGCCGGAGGGCGTCCGGGTGCGTACGTTCGTGCCCGGCGAGGACGACGCCGCCTGGCTCGCCGTGAACGCCGCCGCCTTCGCCCACCACCCCGAGCAGGGCTCTTTGACCCAGCGCGACCTGGACGACCGCAAGGCGGAACCGTGGTTCGACCCCGAGGGCTTCTTCCTCGCGGAGCGGGAGGACGGCGAACTGGTCGGCTTCCACTGGACGAAGGTCCACGCGGAGGAGCAGCTCGGTGAGGTGTACGTGCTCGGCGTCGCACCCGAAGCCCAGGGCACCGGCCTGGGCGGGGCCCTGACCACCATCGGGCTGAACCACCTCGCGGCGTCCGGGCTGCCGACCGCGATGCTCTACGTCGACGCGGACAACAAGGCCGCGCTGCGGGTGTACGAGCGGCTGGGGTTCGTGACGCACGAGACGGATCTGATGTACCGCACGGAGCTGTAACGGGCGGGCAGCGGAGCGCTCTGACGGGCCATCACCCGCTGCCCCTCACGTCACGCCCCTCCCTGAGGCCACACCACCTGGATCTTGACGCCACGGCCTCCGTACGCCACCCTTTCACTACTCAATTAGTGAAAGGGTGGTTGTACGAGTGGTCGAGTACCGCATCGACCGGCGCAGTGGCGTCGCCACCTATCTGCAGATCGTCCAGCAGACCAAACAGGCCCTGCGCCTAGGCCTGTTGGAGCCCGGCGACCAGCTCCCCACGGCCCGCGAGGTCGTGGAGGCCACGGCCATCAACCCGAACACCGTGCTGAAGGCCTACCGAGAGCTGGAGCGCGAAGGCCTGGTCGAGGCCCGCCGCGGCCTCGGCACCTTCGTACGCCGCTCGCTGGGCGCCGCCGCGGCCGGCTCGCCGCTGCGGTCGGAGCTCGCCGCATGGGCGTCCCGGGCCCGCACATCAGGGCTGGACCGGGACGACGTGGCGGCACTCTTCGCCTCCGTACTGGAGGAGCAGTTCGCCGAACGGCCGGGCGCGGGCGCCGACGAGTCATACGCCGGACAGATCAACGACACCGAGGGGGACAAGGCATGACGGACACCGCCATCGAGGCGGCCGCGCTGGGCAAGCGGTTCGGGGGGCCGTCGCGGGGCGGCGGCTGGGCGCTGCGGGACTGCAGCTTCCGGCTGCCGGCCGCGAGCATCTGCGCGGTCGTCGGTCCCAACGGAGCCGGCAAGTCGACGCTGCTCGCCCATGCGGCGGGGCTGCTCGAGCCCACCGAGGGAGCGCTCACGGTCTTCGGCGCCCATCCGTCCGCGGCCCGCGAGCGCATCGCGTACGTCGCCCAGGACAAGCCGCTGTACCTGCAGCTCACGGTCGCCGAGACTCTGCGGCTGGGGCTCGAGCTCAACCCGGAGCGCTGGGACTCCGCCCTGGCCGAGCGGATCGTGACGGACGGGGACCTCGATCCTGCCGCCCGGATCCGTGCCCTGTCCGGCGGACAGCGCACCCGGGTCGCCCTCGCCCTGGCCCTCGGCAAACGGCCCGAACTCCTCCTGCTCGACGAGCCGATGGCCGACCTCGACCCCCTGGCCCGCCACCAGCTGATGGGCACACTCCTGGCGGAGGCCGCCGAGCACGGCACGACGGTGGTGATGTCGTCGCACATCCTCGGCGAGCTCGCGCACGCCTGCGACTTCCTGCTCCTCGTCGGCGACGGCCGCATCCGCCTCGGCGGCGCCATCGACGACCTGGTCGACGCGCACAGGCTGGTCACCGGCCGCGGTCCGCTCACCGACGCGCTCGCCCCGCACACCGTCATCGAGTCCCGGGCCACCGGCCGCGGCCTCACCGCCCTGATCCGCCCCGCGGGCCCGGTCGCCCCCGGCTGGGACACCGCGGAGCCATCCCTGGAGGACATCTTGCTCGCCCATCTGCGCTCACCGGACGCACCGGCCCTGCTCACGCCGAGCGCTTCCGTCCAGTCGTCCGCCTCTTCTGACATGTCCGCGGCGGTGGCCGGATGAGCGCGTCGGCAACCCTGCGGCGGAGCTCGGGTGGCCGCCTGCGCGGCCCGTACTGGACGACGGTCCGCCTCCACCGCGCCATCCTCTGGACGGCGCTCGGACTGGTGATCGCGGCGGCGGCCGTCGCGGTCTTCCTGCGCGTCTCGGCGGAGGTGTTCCCCGACCAGGATCAGGAGTGCATCGGCGCCTGCACCGACACATTCCTGGGATTCTCCAGCGCCCGGGACCTGCTGGGGATCACCGCCGATGAGTCCGCCACAGCCCTGCTGTTCCTGCCGTTCCTCATCGGCGCCGTCGTGGCCGGCCCGGTGATCGCCCGCGAGCTGGAGAGCGGCACGCACCGGCTCGCCTGGACCCAGTCGGTCTCCCCGGCGCGCTGGCTCGCCTCGAAACTGACGGTGGCCGCCGTCGCGACGACAGCCCTGGTACTCGCCCTGGTGGGGATCTTCCAGTTCCTCAGGGCACCCTTCACGGGCCCCGCAAACCCATACTGGGTGCGCCGGGGCGTCTTCGAGGCGTACGGCCCCGTCCTCATCGCGTACTGCCTGCTCGCCGTCGCCATAGGAGCGCTCGTCGGCCTGCTGGTGCGTCGCACGCTCCCTGCGATGGCGATCGCCGGAGTGGTCTCGCTGTCCATGCCGATGGCTGTCGGCACCGTGCGCTGGGACGTGTTCCCGGTACGCACGGTCACGGGCGCGGGCTCGGGCCTCTTCACAGGCCCGGGCCGGGCGGTCGACATCGGGCAGGGCTCCTTCCTCATGCAGTCCGGCTACGTCACCGCCTCCGGCAAGCGCCTCCCGTACAACGCCTGCTGGCAGCGCACCCACGACTTGGAAACGTGCCCCGCCGACCTCAACATCACCAGCTGGTACATCGACTTCCACCCCCACTCCCACTTCTGGTGGGTCACGTTCGCCGAGACCGCGATCATGCTCGCGCTGGCCGCCGCGGCCGCCTGGGCGGCCTTCCGCCTGCTGCGCCGCAGCGTCGTCTGACGTACTGCGCCGTACGGCCCCTGACGGGGCCGTCGGCACCCGGCCCGCACCCGGCCCCCGGCGCCCCAAGTCGCTCGGGGGCCTCCCGCCGCTAGCCCGCACGTCATGTCGCCGTAACCGACGATTCAGACGGGCTTGCGACGCTCGGTGAATGACGCCCGAGGTGCCCGACCCGCCCCCGAGCTCCCGGAACGGGAGGCTTCGCCTCACCTCCCCATTGGAGCCCGCACTCTCTGACGCGCCCGTAATGCTCTCGGCGCGGAACAATGGTTCCATGAACGAGCCCAACACACAGGTCGAGGTCCAGCACGCGCAGCCCTCCGTGGGCTCGATCGCCGCGCACCGTCCGCACACGCTCGCGGCTGCCGTCTCCGAACTGGAGCCGGACATCGACTCGGTCGACGCGGACCTGGATGCGTACATGCAGAAGGGTTTCGACGGCGCTGATCTGCCGGAGGGCCGGTTCCTCGACCGCGAACGCAGCTGGCTCGCGTTCAACGAACGCGTGCTGGAGCTCGCCGAGGACCCCCGCACGCCCCTCCTGGAGCGCGCCAACTTCCTCGCGATCTTCGCCAGCAACCTGGACGAGTTCTTCATGGTCCGGGTCGCCGGCCTGAAGCGCCGTATCGCGACCGGTGTCGCCACGCGGTCGGCCTCCGGCCTGCAGCCGCGCGAGGTGCTGGAGATGATCTGGGCCCGCTCGCGCGAGCTCATGGCCCGGCACGCCGCCTGCTACCAGGAGGACGTCGCCCCGGCGCTGGCCGAGGAGGGCATCCACCTGGTCCGCTGGAACGAGCTGACCGAGAAGGAGCAGGCCCGCCTGTTCACGCTCTTCCGGCACCAGATCTTCCCCGTGCTCACGCCGCTGGCCGTGGACCCTGCGCACCCGTTCCCCTATATCTCAGGTCTGTCGCTCAACCTCGCGGTCGTCGTGCGGAACCCGGTCTCGGGCCACCGCCACTTCGCGCGCGTCAAGGTGCCGCCGCTGCTGTCCCGCTTCCTGGAGGCGTCGCCGAACCGGTACGTCCCCATCGAGGACGTCATCGCCGCGCACCTCGAGGAGCTGTTCCCGGGCATGGAGGTGCTGGAGCACCACATGTTCCGCCTCACCAGGAACGAGGACCTCGAGGTCGAGGAGGACGACGCCGAGAACCTGCTCCAGGCCCTGGAGAAGGAGCTCATGCGGCGCCGCTTCGGGCCTCCGGTGCGCCTGGAGGTCGAGGAGTCGATCGACCGCTACGTACTGGACCTGCTCGTGCGCGAGCTGAAGATCAGCGAGGCCGAGGTGTACCCGCTGCCGGGGCCGCTCGACCTCACCGGCCTCTTCGGCATCGCCAAGCTCGACCGGTCCGAGCTGAAGTACCCGAAGTTCATCGCGGGCACCCACCGCGACCTCTCCGAGGTCGAGTCCGCGTCGGCGCCCGACATCTTCGCGGCGCTGCGCGACCGGGACGTGCTGCTGCACCACCCTTACGACTCGTTCTCCACCTCCGTCCAGGCGTTCCTGGAGCAGGCCGCGGGCGACCCGGACGTCCTCGCGATCAAGCAGACGCTGTACCGCACCTCCGGCGACTCGCCGATCGTCGACGCGCTGATAGACGCAGCCGAGTCGGGCAAGCAGGTGCTGGTCCTCGTCGAGATCAAGGCACGCTTCGACGAGCAGGCCAACATCAAGTGGGCCCGCAAGCTGGAGGAGGCGGGCTGCCATGTCGTGTACGGCCTGGTCGGCCTGAAGACCCACTGCAAGCTGTCGCTGGTGGTGCGCCAGGAGGGCGAGTCCCTCGTGCGCTACAGCCATGTCGGTACGGGCAACTACCACCCGAAGACCGCCCGGCTCTACGAGGACCTGGGGCTGCTCACCGCGGACCCGCAGGTAGGCGCGGACCTGTCGGACCTCTTCAACCGGCTGTCGGGCTACTCGCGCAGGGAGACATACCGCCGCCTCCTCGTCGCTCCGAAGTCGCTGCGCGACGGCCTGATCTCGCGGATCAACAAGGAGGCCCAGCACCACCGTGCCGGGCGCCCCGCCTACGTCCGCATCAAGGTCAACTCGATGGTCGACGAAGCGGTCATCGACGCCCTGTACCGCGCCTCACAGGCGGGTGTGCCGGTGGACGTGTGGGTGCGCGGCATCTGCGCGGTGCGGCCCGGAGTGCCCGGTCTGTCGGAGAACATCCGCGTACGGTCCATCCTCGGCCGCTTCCTCGAGCACTCCCGTGTCTTCGCCTTCGGCAACGGCGGCGAACCGGAGGTGTGGATCGGCAGCGCCGACATGATGCACCGCAACCTCGACCGCCGGATCGAGGCACTGGTCAGGGTCTCCGACCCGGCCCACCGGGCGGCCCTCAGCCGCCTGCTCGAAACCGGAATGTCCGACACCACGTCCTCCTGGCACCTCGGGCCCGAGGGTGACTGGGCCCGGCACTCGACCGACGGCGACGGTCAGGCCCTGCGGAACGTCCAGGAGATGCTCATAGACGCCCGGAGGCGCCGGCGTGGCACAGCAGCAACACCATGAGGGTGAGGCAGGGCCTGCGGGAGAGGTCCTTACGGCCTATCTGCAGGGCCAGGCAACCGAGTTCCTACGCTCCCTGCGGCTGCACAGGGAGAGCGGAGGCTCCAACGGGGGCTCCCATGGAGGCTCGAGCGGGGGATCCGGCGGGGTCTCGAAGGGGGGCGAGGAAACGGTCGACGCGGTGCGCGCACTGCGCCGCTCGGCCCGTCGCATCAGCGGCACCCTGCACACTTTCCGCCCGCTGCTCGACGTGGAATGGTCCGACGCCCTGCGCCCCGAACTGGCGTGGCTGTCAGGCACGCTGGCCCACGAACACGCCTACGCCTCCCGCCTGAACCGCTTGCTGGGCGCGCTGCAGCGCCTGTCGGGAGCATCACTCACAGCCACGGTGGTGGGCACCCGCGCCGCCGCTCCCGCTGTGGGCAGTCGACACGCGGGGGTGATCGGGATCCCCCCTGAACCGGAGGCTGTCGGCGGTTCTCGGGGGAGGGTGGGCACTGGGGGCACCACCCAGGCCCGTAAGGCACTGGGGCAGGAACCCGACGGCGTCGGCCCACGTATCCCACCTCCGAGCAGCCCGGACCGCGGAACGATGACCGTGGGCGCGGCCAAGGCAGGCGCCCTCCTGGAGCGCCAGCTCACGCTCGCCCGGACAAGGGCCCACTCGGCGGCCCTGGAAGCGCTGGGCTCCTCCCGCTTCCACGCGGTGGCGGACAGCGTCGCCGTACTGGCCAGCGAGGTGCCCCTCGCCCCCAGCGCGACCCGGACCGGCGCCCTCGAGTCGCTCGCCGGGGACGCGGAGGACCGCCTGCTCGAGGCGGTGAAGGGCCTGCCCCTGTACCGGGCCGGCCACCCCTACAACGCGGAGGCCCTGGTCCACGGCCTCGCGGCCGACCCGTCGCCGCAGCCCCAGGACGGCCCCTGGCACCAGGTCCGGCTGCTGCTGCGCCTGCACCGCTACGCACTCGAGGTGCTGCACGGCGAGGAGTGCGTCGACGTACGCCTCAGTGACGCCGGGCAGGCCCTGGACCAGCACCGGGACGCGGCGGAGGCGGCGGCGGCCGCGGCCGCGGCGGCACGGACTCCCCGGATCGCCCCGACGACGGCGTACGCGCTCGGGGTACTGCACGCAGATCAGCGACACGAGGTCGAGGCGGCCCGGTTCGCGTTCCAGCGGGTCTGGCTGCGGGAGGCGGTGAGCACCACGTGAGCAACGATGTCGTACAGGCGGCGGGCTGCGTCCTGTGGCGGCGCTCCCCCACCGACGGGGAGCCGGAGATCTGCCTGGTGCACAGGCCGAAGTACGACGACTGGTCGCATCCCAAGGGCAAGGTGAAGCGCGGCGAGGATCTGGCGGCGTGCGCGGTGCGGGAGGTCGCGGAGGAGACCGGCCACGAGTGCACCCTCGGCCCCCGCCTCGCCACCGTCCACTACATCGCAAACGGCCGCCCCAAGCAGGTCTCCTACTGGGCCGCAGAGGCGGGCCCCGGCCACTTCACCCCCACCCAAGAGGTGGACCAACTCCTCTGGCTCCCCCCACAACAGGCCCGCCCCCACCTCACCCAACCCCGCGACCAACAGCTACTGGACGACCTGCTGTCCGCACTACACCTGACCTAGCACGGACTGCCGGCACACCGCCGTCCCCGCTGTGGGCAATCGTTCCGCTGGGGCGGAAGGGGCGGGCACACCGCCGCTACTGCTGTGGGCAATCGTTCCGCTGGGGCGGAACGGGTGGGCACAGCCCACGACGCACGGCACCCTTCACACCGCGGTACGCACATCCCCTGGGGCGCCCTGAACACCAGGGCGCCCCAGACCCGCGGAGGCGCCCACGCCAGAAGCCGTAAGCATTCCGTGACCTCACCGCCCCGCCCACCGAGGTTCACCCTCCGTTCACTTACGCCCATCGGCCACGTCACCTCTTCTGCCTAATTTCGGCCGTACGCCGGTGCTTGCCGCTCATGCAAGCGGCAACCCGCACCGCAAAGCTGAACAGGACACTGCGCAGCACCCCGCTGCCGGCCCCACCGGGCCCCACCCCGGACCAGCCGCACACCCATATCGCACGCCGCCCCGGACGGGCGGCTCCTGGAAGGAACTCACCCAAAGTGAAGCTTCAGCGCAAGAACCGGCTTCGCGCCCTCTCCCTCGGTGCCGTCGCCGTCTCCGGCGCCCTGACCCTCACGGCGTGCGGCTCCGATGACACGGGCAACACCAGTGGCGGCAGCGGCTCGGAGACCACCGCAGCCAGCTCCAACATCAAGTGCGATGACGCCAAGGGCCAGCTGCTGGCCGACGGCTCCTCCGCGCAGAAGAACGCGATCGACGCCTGGGTCAAGGAGTTCACGGCCGCCTGCTCGGGCGTGCAGATCAACTACAAGGGTGGCGGCTCGGGCGCCGGTATCACGGCGTTCACCCAGGGCCAGGTGGCCTTCGCCGGTTCCGACTCCGCGCTGAAGCCCGAAGAGGTCACCGCCTCCAAGGAGGTCTGCTCCGGCGGCCAGGGCATCGACCTCCCGATGGTCGGCGGCCCGATCGCGGTCGGCTACAACGTCCCGGGTGTCGACAGCCTCGTCCTGGACGCCCCGACCCTCGCCAAGATCTTCGACAGCAAGATCACCAACTGGAACGACAAGGCGATCGCGAAGCTCAACCCCGAGGCCAAGCTGCCCGACCTCAAGATCCAGGCGTTCCACCGCTCGGACGAGTCCGGCACCACGGACAACTTCACCAAGTACCTGATCGCCGCGACCCCGGAGAACTGGAAGTACGAGGGCGGCAAGGCCTGGCAGGCCAAGGGCGGCCAGTCCGCCTCGGGCTCCTCCGGTGTCGCCCAGCAGGTCAAGCAGACCTCCGGCGCCATCAGCTACATGGAGCTGTCGTACGCCAAGGACGGCATCAACGCGGCCAGCCTCGACACGGGCGCCTCCGCCCCGGTCGAGGCCACCGTCGAGAACGCCACCAAGGCCATCGCGGACGCCAAGGTCGTCGGCACCGGCAAGGACCTGGCGCTGAAGCTGAACTACGAGACCAAGGCCGAGGGCGCCTATCCGCTCACCCTGGTCACGTACGAGATCGTCTGCGACAAGGGCAACAAGGCGGACACCCTGGCCACCACCAAGGCGTTCCTGACCTACATCGCCTCCGAGGAGGGTCAGAAGATCCTCACGGAGAACGACTACGCCCCGATGCCGGAAGACATCATCACCAAGGTCCGCACCACCATCGAGGGCCTGAGCTGACCTGAGTGTGCGGTCCGGTCCCACCGCGGGACCGGACCGCACCGTCCGGTGCACCGCCGCCATGAGCCGCACACCACGTACGGCTCCGCCGAGCCGCACTCCGCGTGCGGCTTCGCAGACCGGAGAACCCGATGGACATATCGACACAGAACACTCAAGCACCTCCCCCCACCACGCAGCCGACCGTCGCCGAGCAGAAGCGTGCGGCCCGCGGCGCCACCCGGCCCGGTGACCGGATCTTCCTCGGTCTCTCCCGCGGGTCGGGCATCTTCCTGCTGGTGATCATGGCCGCGATCGCGGTCTTCCTCACCTACCGCGCCTCCCTCGCCATCAGCAAGGACGAGGGCAACTTCCTCACCACCTTCGAGTGGAACACCAACCTCAACCCGCCGGTCTTCGGCATCGCCGTTCTGGCCTTCGGCACGGTGGTCTCCTCGATCGTCGCCATGGCCATCGCGGTCCCGATCGCGGTCGCCATCGCGCTGTTCCTCACGCACTACGCCCCGCGCAAGCTCAGCGGCCCCATCGCGTACGTGATCGACCTGCTCGCCGCCGTGCCGTCCATCGTCTACGGCCTGTGGGGCGCCCTCATCCTCGTACCGAACATGAACGGCCTCTTCGGCTGGCTGAACGAGTACCTCGGCTGGACGGGGATCTTCTCCTGGGAGGGTGGCCCCGCGCGCTCCATGCTCACCGTGGGCATCCTGCTCGCGATCATGATCCTGCCGATCATCACCAACGTGAGCCGCGAGGTCTTCCGCCAGGTCCCGCAGATGCACGAGGAGGCGGCCCTGGCCCTCGGCGCCACGCGCTGGGAGGTCATCCGCATGGCCGTGCTGCCCTTCGGCCGCTCCGGTGTGATCTCCGCGTCGATGCTCGGCCTCGGCCGCGCCCTCGGCGAGACGATGGCCGTCGCCACCGTGCTCTCGCCGACCTTCGACATCCAGGCCAGCCTCCTCAACCCGGGCGGCGGCACTTTCGCCCAGAACATCGCCAGCAAGTTCGGCGAGGCGGCGGAGTTCGGCCGTGACGCGCTCATCGCCTCCGGTCTGGTCCTGTTCATCATCACCCTGCTGGTCAACGGCGCGGCCCGCGCGATCATCGCCCGCCGCAAGGAGTACTCGGGGGCCAACGCATGAGCCACGCCGTCATCGCCGACAAGCGCCCCAGCACCCTGCGCGGCGCCCGCCTGCCGAAGTGGTCCCCGTGGGCCATCGCCGTGGGCTCCGTCGCCATCGCGGTCGCGATCGGCCTGGGCGCCGGCCTCGACAGCCGCATCCAGTGGGGCCTGATCGCCGCGATCGTCTTCGTCCTCGGTACGTACGGCGTCGCCGCCCGTGTGGAGGGCCGCCGCCAGGCCAAGGACCGGATCGCGACCTCCCTCGTCTGGGTCGCCTTCCTGCTCGCCGTGGTGCCGCTGGCCTCACTGGTCTGGGCGACCGTCCAGCGCGGTGTGAAGGTCCTCGACGTCTACTTCCTGACCCACTCGATGGGTGTGGTCGCCGACTCCGAGCCGGGCGGCGGCATCTACCACGCCATCCTCGGCAGCCTGGAGCAGGTCGGTCTCGCCACGGTGATCGCCGCTCCGATCGGTGTGCTCACCGCGATCTACCTCGTCGAGTACGGGCGCGGCAACCTCGCCCGCTCCGTCACCTTCTTCGTCGACGTGATGACCGGTATCCCGTCGATCGTCGCCGGTCTGTTCATCCTCAGCCTCATGCTGATGTTCGACATGCAGCCCTTCGGTTTCGCCGGCTCGCTCGCCCTGGCGATCCTGATGATGCCTGTGGTCGTCCGCTCCACGGAGGAGATGCTGAAGCTCGTTCCGAACGAGCTGCGCGAGGCCTCCCTGGCGCTCGGCGTGCCCAAGTGGCGCACGATCATGAAGGTGGTTCTGCCGACCTCGATCGGCGGCATCACGACCGGCATCATGCTGTCGGTCGCCCGTATCGCGGGTGAGACCGCGCCGGTGCTGCTGCTGGTGTTCGGCAACCCCTTCATCAACGCCAACCCGTTCGAGGGCGCGCAGTCATCGCTGCCGCTGTACATCTATCAGCAGTACCAGCAGAGTCAGTCCGAGGCGGCGTACGACCGCGCCTGGGCGGCGTCGCTCACGCTGATCGCCTTCGTGATGATCCTCAACCTGGTGGCCCGCGGCATCGCCCGCTGGAAGGCCCCGAAGACCGGTCGCTGACGCGACCCCACAGCGACTGATCTGGAAGTGAAGTAGTCATGGCCAAGCGAATCGACGTAAGCGGTCTCACCGCCTACTACGGGTCCCACAAGGCGATCGAGGACATCTCGATGACGGTCGAGCCCCGCTCGGTGACGGCCTTCATCGGCCCCTCCGGCTGCGGCAAGTCGACGTTCCTGCGCACGCTCAACCGCATGCACGAGGTGACGCCGGGCGGACGCGTCGAGGGCAAGGTGCTCCTGGACGACGAGGACCTGTACGGCACCGGCATAGACCCGGTGGCCGTGCGCCGCACGGTCGGCATGGTCTTCCAGCGCCCCAACCCGTTCCCGACGATGTCGATCTTCGACAACGTGGCGGCGGGCCTGCGCCTCAACGGCTCGTACAAGAAGAGCGAGCTGAACGACGTCGTCGAGAAGTCCCTGAAGGGCGCCAACCTCTGGAACGAGGTCAAGGACCGCCTGAACAAGCCCGGCTCGGGCCTCTCCGGCGGTCAGCAGCAGCGTCTCTGCATCGCCCGCGCGATCGCCGTCGAGCCGGACGTCCTGCTGATGGACGAGCCCTGCTCGGCTCTCGACCCGATCTCGACCCTCGCCATCGAGGACCTGATCGGCGAGCTGAAGGAGCGCTTCACGATCGTCATCGTGACGCACAACATGCAGCAGGCGGCCCGCGTCTCGGACCGCACCGCGTTCTTCAACCTCTCGGCGGTCGGCCAGCCCGGCAAGCTCATCGAGATCGACGACACGGAGCGGATCTTCTCCAACCCGTCCGTCCAGGCGACCGAGGACTACATCTCGGGCCGCTTCGGATAACCGACCCCTTGCGGTGCTGCATGGCGGTGCCACCGCAAGGAAAAGGGCCCGCCCCCTGGCTCCCGGGGGGCGGGCCCATTTACGTGCAAGCCGGCAGGGGGCTCACCCGAAGGCCAGCAGCACAACCCAATAGCTGAGCGCAGCGACAAGCGCAGCCGCAGGCATGGTGATGAACCACCCAAGAACGATGTTCTTGGCAACCCCCCACCGCACGGCATTGACCCGCTTCGTCGCCCCCACACCCATGATCGCCGACGTGATCACATGCGTGGTCGAAATAGGCGCATGAAAGAGGAACGCGGAGCCGAACATGATCGACGCCCCCGTCGTCTCCGCGGCAAACCCCTGCGGCGGATCCAGCTCGATGATCTTCCGCCCCAGCGTCCGCATGATGCGCCACCCACCCGCGTACGTCCCGAGCGAAAGCATCACCGCGCAGACGATCTTCACCCAGACCGGAATCGGGTCGCCGTAGTCCTCGACATCGGCGATGACCAGCGCCATCACCACGATGCCCATGGTCTTCTGCGCGTCCTGCAGACCGTGACCGAGCGCCATGCCGGCCGCCGAGACCGTCTGCGCTATACGGAACCCGCGCTTGGCCTTGCTCGGATTGGCCCTGCGGAAGATCCACATGATCGCGCACATCACGAGATAACCGGCAGTGAGCCCGACGAGCGGCGACACGAACATCGGAATGATGACCTTGTCGAGCACCCCGTTCCAGTACACGGTGATGCCACCCGCGAGCGCGGCGCCCACCATGCCGCCGAAGAGCGCATGCGACGAGGACGACGGCAGCCCGAAGTACCAGGTGATCAGGTTCCAGATGATCGCGCCGACGAGCGCGGCGAAGAGGATGCCCATCCCCTTGCTGCCCTCGGGCGTCGAGATCAGCCCCTCGCTGACGGTCTTGGCGACGCCGCTACCGAGGAACGCACCGGCAAGGTTCATGACAGCGGCCATCGCGAGCGCCGCCCGCGGGGTCAGCGCCCGCGTGGACACGGAGGTCGCGATCGCGTTGGCCGAGTCGTGGAAACCGTTCGTATACGTGAAAAAAAGCGCGACCCCAATGGTCACGACCAGCGCAAACGTCTCCACGAAGCCTCAGGACTCCTTGACCGCGATGGTCTCCACCGTGTTGGCCACATGCTCGAACGCGTCCGCCGCCTCTTCCAGCACATCCACGATCTGCTTGAGCTTCAGCACCTCGATGGCGTCGTACTTGCCGTTGAAGAGGTGGGCCAGCAGCTTGCGGTGGATCTGGTCGGCCTGGTTCTCGAGACGGTTGACCTCGATCCAGTACTCGGTGAGGTTCTCCAACGTCCGCAGGTGGGGCATGGCCTCCGCGGTGAGCTCCGCGGCACGCGCCAGGACCTCGATCTGCTGCTCGACACCCTTGGGGAGCTCCTCGACCTGGTACAGCACGACCAGGTCGACGGCCTCCTCCATGAAGTCCATGATGTCGTCGAGGGACGAAGCCAGGGTGTAGATGTCCTCCCGATCGAAAGGCGTGATGAAGGAGGAGTTCAGCTGGTGGAAGATCGCGTGAGTAGCGTCGTCTCCCGCGTGCTCCGCGGCCCTCATCCGCTCCGCGATCTCGGCCCGGGCGGAGGCGTCCGCCCCGAGCAGTTCCATCAGGAGCTTCGAGCCCGTGACGATGTTGTCCGCGGACGCGGCAAACATGTCATAGAAGCTCGTCTCCCTGGGGGTCAGACGAAAGCGCACGTGGGATCCTCGGGGTGCTTTGGTTTCGGGTCGGTGCTCTGTTGTCGGTCAGGGTGATGCTAGGCGCATCATCCGGCCACGGCGAACCGGCGTTTCCCAGTGTCGCCCATGAAGCACAGTGGTCAGCACGGGGTCCCGTCAACCGTTCAGTACCCATGAAAATTCGGTACCATATACCCAGTAGGGGTATACAGAACAAGCCGGACCAGCAGGAGGACGCGATGACGACCACCGACGCCGACGCGACGACCGGCGAAGCGGCCTCTGCGACCACCGCAGCCACTGGTGACCCGACCGTGACGGACGCGACAACGGCACCTGGCGAGATCGTGACGGATCACGACCGCGGCATCCACGGCTACCACAAGCAGAAGGAAGAGCACCTCAAGCGCCTGCGCCGCATCGAGGGCCAGATCCGCGGCCTGCAGCGCATGGTCGACGAGGACGTCTACTGCATCGACATACTCACCCAGGTCTCGGCGTCCACCAAGGCCCTGCAGTCCTTCGCCCTCCAGCTCCTCGAGGAACACCTCCGCCACTGCGTGGCCGACGCGGCCCTCAAGGGCGGCGAAGAAATCGACGCAAAGGTAGAAGAAGCCACAAAGGCAATCGCCCGCCTACTGCGGACCTGACCCGCTGCGCCCACGGCGCGCAGCGCCCTCAGACATTACGGCGCCCAGCAAAGAGCAGCGCCCGTGAGCTAGCAGCAATACTCAGTGGCGCCGAAGTCGGCATCCCGCTCAGCAACCCGCAAAACCTCATCAATGAGGTCAGAACTGAGCCGCTCCTCCCGAGAAGCGGACGCCGCGATGATGAGCTCGCCGCACAACTCGATCTCGGCAAGGGCAACGTGGTCCTGAACAGCCGTACCGCCCCGCACCGGAGCCACGTTCATCACCTCTTCCTGCGGCCCGCCGTCACCAACTCCCAAGAGTAGGGAGAGCCCTACGCACCGCGCATGGCACGGACGGACCATTTCCAGCCGCCCGGTCGGGGCCCCAGGGCCCCTCGGCCTGGACTGGCAGGCGCCGACGCCGTTCTCCGAGGACGGCCCCGCATCGCACCGCGGCCGACCCTACTCCTCGGCGATCTTCCCCGCGAAGATGTCCTCCGCGTCCGGCAACTCCACCCGCACAGGCGCCCCGAAGTCGTACAGCAGCGTGGTCGACGCCACATCGACGTCGCTTTTCCGCCCGCTGTCGCCCCCCTTGTTGGCGAAGCTGAACTGGTGCCGGACCTTCCGGACACGCCCCTGGTCATCGAGGTACGCATCGAACGGCACCTCGCCCTTGGGGAACCCTTTCGCCGCCGCCCGAAGCGCGTCACGGTGGCCGGCGGATGCCCGCTTCGCGGCCCGCGCCAGGTCAGCCGTGCCCCGGTAGTGCCGGACGGGAGTCCCGGCGACCTCCGACTCGCCCACATACGTCACGTCCTCCGCGCCACGCAGAAGTTCGGCGGCGGCAAGGGGATCGGTGGCACCGCCGGTGACAAGATTGCCGTCGGACAAAGTCGTGGTGTCCACGCGCACCCACTTGTCCGCGGGCACGCCCGCGCCCCGGTTCTTCATGTACAGCGCGCCGGGTGCGAGCAGTTCCGTGATGGGCCGGTGCTCGTCGACCCCCGCCGGGTCCTGCGGCAGCACCACCTTCAGCCGCCCCAGCCGCGCCCGGTAGTCGTAGACGCCCTCGCCCCGGATCGTGACGCGCGTTCCCCCGGTGGCCATCTCCATCGACGTACGCGCTTTGGAGGTGCGCTGCCGGACCAGGACGTCGGCGGCCTGGCGCATGGCGTCGACGGGATCCGTGGGGCGTTGGCTGTCGGCGGCGGCTCCGCCGCCGGAGCAGCCGGTGGCGCCGGACACCAGCCCCATCGCCGCGGCGGCCGCGGCGAAAGCCGTGCCCGTCCTCCTGTGCCGCTGCACCACCATCGCCCGCCGACCCCCAAGCCTGTCTCTGCGTGTCGGACCCCCTGTCGTTCCGCTTAACGACGGGTAGGGAAGGGCGTCACGCGCCTGGAGTGCACAGAACGCGCCAGATTCGCACGGGCGCTCGGTACCGTATAACCGTGGCGCAACAGCAACAGGCAGCCGAGCCCATATCGGACGAACATCGCACGACGACGGTCGAGAAAGGCCGTTTCTGCGTCGCGCACTGCACGTGCGGCTGGCGCGGCCCGGCCCGAAGAGCCCGCAGCCTGGCCCGCACTGACGCGGAGTCCCACCGGACCGCGCCCTGAACACATCGCCCGCCGTGGAACCCAGGGGTCTCAAGCCTCGTCTCGTTCCAAGGGAAGCCACGGGAGGGCGCTCATGCTGCGGCGTACGTTCATCACGGCGGTGCCGGCCGCGCTGGCCGCAGGAACCGCCACGGCATGCAGCGGCGTGAACGGCGACAGCAGCGACGGCGCCGCCTCCGCGCCCACGGGGTCCACGGGCACCGCGGGCGCCACCGCATCCGCCGCCGCGACAGCCGGATCCCCGGACGCCGGCTGGAAGGCGCTCGCCGAGGACCTCGACGGCCCGCTCGTCCGCCCGGGCGACTCCGCCTGGTCGACGGCCCGCCAGCTCTACAACACCCGCTTCGACACCCTGAAGCCCGCCGCCGTCGCCTACGTCTCCCACGCCGACGACATCCGCACGGTCCTCGCCTACGCCCGCGCCCGCAAGGTGCCCGTCGCCATCCGCAACGGCGGCCACTCCTACGCAGGCTGGTCCTCGGGCGACGGCCGCCTCATCCTCGACGTGTCGAAGCTCTCCACGGTGCGGGCCTCCGGCGGCGAGGCCGTCATCGGCGCCGGCGCCAAACTCATCGACGTCTATCGCGCGCTCGCGGCGCAGGGCCTGACGATTCCCGCCGGCTCCTGCCCCACCGTCGGCGTCTCGGGCCTCGCCCTCGGCGGCGGCCACGGCGTCGTCTCGCGTGCGTACGGCCTGACCTGCGACAGCCTCACCCAGGCCACGCTGATCACTGCCGATGGCAGGCAACTCACCGCGAACGACAAGGAGAACAGCGACCTCTTCTGGGCCCTTCGCGGCGCGGGCAACGGCAACTTCGGCGTCGTCACGGAGCTCCGCTTCCGTACGCACCCGGCGCCTCAGGCCGTGACCGCCCACATGTCCTGGCCGTGGTCGCGGGCCGCCGCGGTCCTGACGGCATGGCAGGAATGGGGTCCCGACCAGCCCGACGAGATCTGGTCGTCCTGCCATGTCGAGAACGCCGCGGGCGGCACCCCGGCCGTCTCCGTCAGAGCGGTCTCCCTCGGCACCTACGGCGAGCTGCAGAACGCCGTCGACCGGCTGGCCTCCGCGATCGGCGCCCCGGCGAGCAACGTCTCACTGAAGCGCCGGTCGTACGAGGAGTCGATGGAGGTCTACGCCGGCTGCTCCGCGTACCCGGAGGACGCGATGTGCCACCTGCCCGGCTCCACGCCCGGCCGGAGCCCGCAGGGCGCACTCGGCCGCGAGACGTACGCCGCCGCATCGGACTTCTTCGACAGGTCGATCTCCGAGGCCGGTGTCCGGACGCTGCTGAACCGGATCGGGTCCGTCAGCGGCGGCACCGGCAGCATCGCCCTCACCGCGCTCGGCGGCGCGGTGAACCGCGTAGACCCGACGGCCACCGCGTTCGTCCACCGCCGCTCGCGGATGCTCGCGCAGTACATCGCGGCATGGCGCCCCGGCACCTCGGGCACGGCCGCCCGCTCCTGGCTCGCCGAGACCCACCGCTCCCTGACCCGCCACGCCTCAGGAGCGGCCTACCAGAACTACACGGACCCCACCCTCACGAACTGGCGCAAGGCGTACTACGGCGAGGCGGCCCCCCGCCTCGCCAAGCTGAAGACCAAGTACGACCCGGACAGGTTCTTCACGTACCCCCAGGCGCTGTAGCCCTCGCCAGGTCCCCGCCGGAGGGCTACAGCGAGGCGCCTAGCTGAGCCCGATCACCAGCCCGTACTGCAGTGCGCTCGTCGACGACGGCAGCCCCAGGCTCCTCGGCGTCAGGGCCCTGGAGCCCGTCGCCGTCGGGCCCTGCGCGGTGCCAGGGAGGAGCCAGACGCCGCCCTTGGCGGAGTTCTCGCCGGGCGCGCCCGCCGCGAGGTCCGCGTAGCCGTCGCCGTCGTAGTCCTGCAAGCGGACAGAGGCGCCGAACCGGTCGCCCCACTCCGCGGTGCCCGGGACGCCGCTGCTGTTCTGGGTGAAGCCGAGACTCATCGCCGTACCGGCGGAGGTCAGCAGGCCGGTGGCGGTGCCGCGTACCAGCGTCACCATGCCCGCGTTCTGCTGCGAGCCGACCGCCTCGTACGCGTCGCCGATGGCGAGGTCGGCGTAGCCGTCGCCGTCGATGTCGCCCGCGGCGACCGCGGCGCCGAGGCGGTCCTCGGACTCGGCTGTGCCGGCGATGCCCTGGGTGTCCTGGTGGATCTCGTGGGTGCGGGCGCCGAAGCCGTTGGACTTCGAGCCGTACGCCACCTTCACAAGACCGCCCTTGAAGACCTCGGCACGGCCCGTGGAGTAGTCCGCGCAGTCCGGGGCGTCGGCCTCGTAGTTGGGGTAGCAGTAGCCGAGTGCCAGGTCGTCCGTGCCGTCCGCGTCGAAGTCGCCGGCCGCGAGGGAGGCGGCGGAGGCCGTGATGGTCCACAGGTGCACCGGGGCGCCGTCCTGCCAGCGGTAGATCCGGGTGAACCTGCTCTCCATCGCACTGACCGATACCGCGAGGTCGTCGTCGCCGTCGCCGTCGAAGTCGCCGGTGGTCAGGGCGCTCACGCCGCCGAAGTCCGCCCCGGCGAACTCCCCGGTCAGGGTGTCCGGGGAGTCGGCGGTGAGCGGGCCGGGACGCAGCACCGCGCCGCCGTGCTCCTCACCGTTCTGGTTGAGCGCCAGATCGGTGCGGCCATCACCGGTCACGTCCCCGGCGGCCAGTATCGCGCCGATCCGGGAGAACTCGTTCTCGCCCCGCGCGACCGTGTAGCCGCCGCTGGTGAAGCCGGAGGCGGAGCCGCGCAGCACGGTGACGGTGCCGTGTTCGGCGTACTTGTCGGAGGAGAGGGACTCGCTGGCGGCGCCCACGACCAGGTCGGCGTAGCGGTCACCGTCGACGTCCGCGGCGGTGACCGCGGAGCCGAAGAAGTCACCTGCCTCGGGGGTTCCCGGCACTCCGCTCGTGGCCTGGGTGATCCGTACGGAGCCGTGCTTGCCCGGGCCGGACGCACCGCCCCACAGGACGCTCACATAGCCGGCCTTGGCCTTGTCGCCGACCTGCGCGGAGGGCACGCCCACCGCCAGGTCCGGGTAGCCGTCGCCGTTGAAGTCGCCCGGCACGGCGGCCTCGGTGGCCTGAGCGGCGGTGGGCGCGGTCAGGCCCAGCAGGGTCGCCGCGCATATCGCCGCCGTGGAGAGGATCTTGTTGCGCATCGTTGTCGCGTCTCCTGTGACGTTCGAAGCAGTCGGTGTGAACCACCGTGGGTCAGCGGGCGCCGTGGGTCAGCGGGCGCCGTGGGTCAGCGGGCGCCGTGGGTCAGCGGGCGAAGACATCGGCGAACTTGCGGCCGTCGACGACCGGATAGCCGAAGTCCGTCGCGTTGAAGGCGGTCGCGTACGACGCCGTCAGGCCCGAGGTCGTGCCGCGCAGCACCCAGGCCGCCCCGTCGTCGTATCCGTCGGGCAGTACGTCCTCGCCGAACGCGCCGACCGCCAGGTCCGCCCTGCCGTTGCCGTTGATGTCGCGCAGCCGCAGCGAGGAGCCGAAGTGGTCGCCCGCCTCGGCGGCGCCCGGGACGCCCGGCGTGGCCTGGTGGAAGGACTGGGCCCCACTCGTGGTCAGCCCGCCGGAACCGCCCTTGAGGAACACGACGTTGCCGACGCTGCGGCGGCCGTCCACGGTCTCGTACGAGGCGCCGACCGCGACGTCCGCGTAGCCGTCGCCGGTCGCGTCGCCCACCGCGACGGCGGCGCCGAAGGAGTCGTAGTCCTCGTCGGTGCCCGGCACACCGGGGCTGGCCTGCGTGTACGTCGTGCCCGTGGCGGGCAGTCCGGCCGCCTTGCCGTACCGCACGGTGAACGAACCGCCCTTGGCGACCCTCGTGTTGCCGGTGACCAGGTCGTCGTATCCGTCGCCGTTGATGTCGCCGGCCGCGACGGCCCGATCCCAGGCGGCGCCGCCCGCGCCGCCCTCGGCAAGTACCGAGTAGGAGGAGCCGATGTCGCCGGGCCCGCCGCGCAGCAGGCCCACGTAATCGGCGGCGCTGTCCGTGCGGCTGCCGTACAGGACGTAGTCGCTGCCGTCGGTGCTGGAGAAGTGCCCGGCGACGACGCCGTCCAGGCGTACGTCCTCGGGCAGGAACCCCACCTCCGACGCCAGCGCCCCGTCCTGGGTGGGCTTCCCGTCGGCGTACCACCAGAAGGTGTTGGCCCCGACGACGACCAGATTGCCGGTGCCGTCCCCGTCGAGATCGGCGAAGGCGGTGCCCGTCCCGAACTGGAAGGCCTCGGCGCTCGGGGCGGTGAGCATGGAGCCGCCGGACGTGAACGGGTTCGCGCCGCCCCAGACGATGGTCACCGCGCCCCTCGGCTTACCCGTGATCTCCTCGTAGGGCGCACCGACGATCAGGTCGGCGTAGCCGTCGCCGTTGACGTCCCCGCTGGTGACGTTCTCACCGAACTGGTCGACGGACTCCGAGGTCCCGGGAACGCCCGGGGTGTTCTGAGTGACGTTCACCGACCGGGCGGGGCTGACCCCGGAGGCCGAGCCGAAGAGAACGGTGACCGTGCCACCGCTCGCCTTGGGCGTGCCGATGGCGAGATCGCGATACCCGTCACCGTTGAAGTCGTCCCACAGCCCGGAGGGCGCCGCCCCGGCACCGGGAGCACCAAGCCCTGCAACAGCAAGGGCAGCAGCCGCAGCAACGGCGAGGGTACGTACGCGCAAGGTCATGCTCCCGTCAGAGAACCGAGGCTTCAGTGACCTACGACACGCAAGGTGAACAAAGGGTTGTACACGACAAAGCACAGGGTGAACGCGCGCGGCTAATGCTCCCGCTGTGACCCCGAACAGTCCCCCGGACGGCCCCAACACCAACCCGTACGGCTCCCGAGCGAGCGCCCCCACTGGCCCGCCGCAGGCGAGTGTCGTGCGCTGAGTACATGGACTCCGCGAGGAAACCTCGAATAGCAGCGGCCCGAATAGCGACCGGCACCGCGGCAGCAGCAGCGACTCTGACACTGGCAGCAACAACCGCGGCCGCCCTGGAACAGGACGGCACCCCCCACCCCGAGTCAGGCCCCCTGGCCCTGACCTCCGCAGCCGTAGCAGCGGCAGCCGCCGCAGCCGGCCTGGCGCTGAGTCGCAGACAGCGCTGGGACCTCAGAGGGCGCGCACCCGAAGAGCGCGCCCAGGAAGAAGCCCCCGCGGCTACGCCGCAAGATCCCGGTCGGAAGCGGCATCCCGCACGTCCGGCCCCAGCCCCGGCTCAGTCCCCGACTCCGACTGCGCCTCACGAGTCCCCGCAGCCTCCCGCAGGGACCCCCGCTCCCGCACCAGCCACCCAACCCGCCCCGACCGCGCCATAGCCTTCGTCACCGGCGTGAGCAGCGCCATCGCCACCGGCGAGAGCAGCAACGCGACCGCCGTACCGAGCGCGAACCCGCCGATCACGTCCGTCGGGTAGTGGACCCCCATGTAGACCCGGCAGAACCCCTCGAGCACCGCCAGAGCTATCCCGGCGATGCCGAACTTCCGGTTGGCCACGAAGAGCGCAACCCCCATCGCCATGGCGAGCGTTGCGTGATCACTCACGAACGAGAAGTCGGTCTTGCCGTCGATGAGGACCTCGAGCCCTTCGTGATCGACGAAGGGCCGCGGTCGTTCGACGAACCCGCGTATAGGGATGTTGATGAGGACGGCGATACCCGCGGCCAGCGGCGCCCAGACGATCGCGGCCAGTGACGTGGCCGCGTCGTCGAGCGTCGCGGCCCGCTTCCGCATGGTCCACCAGCACCACAGCACCAGCAGCACCATGCCGAGCATCAGCCCGTACTCACCGACGAATTCCATGGTCCGGTCGAACCAGCCCGGGGCGTCGTCCGCCAGACCGTTGATGTCGTACAGCAGGCTGACGTCGGGGTTCGACCCGGATGTAGCGAGTCCAGCCATCGTGCCGCGGCCCCTTTGTCCTTTCCTGCGGGCGCACCCTTGCGTACGCCTCTCCACCAACCCCCGTGGTCGTCGATCCGCTTCAGGAACAGGAACGCACAGCCCCGTCGCATACGTTCCGCCCTCCACCGAATGATCACGCAGACGTTACCTAAGAGAGACCCATCATCGCAGCTCAGGGGCGGTTCCGACGGATAGTTCCAGCCAAGCCGGGACTTGGATCACACCTCCGGCGCCTGCGTCGGCAGCGCCTTCGCGCCCTCCTCCGTGACACGTGTCGCACCAAAGTAGTCCGGCGTGTCGACCGGGTCGAAGCGGATCACCGCACCCGGTCGTGGAGCGTCGATCATGTACCCGCCGCCCACATAGATTCCCACGTGCCGGATGGCCCGCGAATTGGTCAAGTCGTCCGAAAAGAACACGAGGTCTCCCGGCAGCAGCTCGTCCCGCGACGGATGCGGTCCGGCGTTGTACTGGTCGTTGGCGACCCGGGGCAGCTTGATCCCCACGGTCTCGTACGCCGCCTTGGTCAGCCCCGAGCAGTCGAAGCGCCCGCCCTCGGCGGCCGTCCCGTCCCCGCCCCACAGATACGGCGTACCGAGCTTCTTCTGCGCGAAGTAGATCGCCCCGGCCGCCTGCCGCGAGGGCGAGACCCGCCCGACGGGCCTCGCGAAGCTCTTCTGCAGGGTCGTGATCGTCTTCACGTAGTTCTGCGTCTCGCGGTACGGCGGCACGCCTCCGTACTTGATCACGGCATACGCGCCCGCGTTGTACGCGGCGAGCATGTTCTCGGTCGGGTCGCCCGGCGCGTCCTTCACATACGAGGCCAACTTGCAGTCGTACGAGGCCGCCGAAGGGATCGCGTCCGCCGGGTCCCAGATGTCCCGGTCGCCGTCGCCGTCCCCGTCGAGGCCGTGGGTGGCCCACGTGCCCGGGATGAACTGCGCTATGCCGCGCGCGTCGGCCGGGCTTTTCGCTTCCGGGTTGAATCCGCTCTCCTGGTACAACTGCGCGGCCAGCAGCGCCGGGTTGATGGCCCGGCAGAGATTGCCCCACTTCTGCACCAGCGCCTGATACGCGGCCGGCACGGCACCCTTGGCGAGCCCGACGGCCCCGCCGCCGATCCCGCTCGCCATGCTCCCCGCGGCCATGTACGTCCCGACGACAAGCAGCCCGACGAAGCTCAGACACAGCCCGATCCCGATCCCCGAGACCACCCAGACTTTGCGCACCCCCCAACTCTCCCCCATTGATGCCCTGTTCAAGGCCGTTTCGGCCGTATGACCGTTGCTCGAACACCGCTATTCGGCCTATTCGGCCTGGTCCTCCGTGCGGCCCTTGCGACGTGGAGTACGCGGCGGCGCCCCGTACAGCGGGAAGCGTGCTGTCTCGACTTCGAAGCCGAGAGGCGGCGGCAGCGGCACGGGTTCCCCGAACTTGCCGGGCAGCACGTCCTGATAACTGCCGTTGTCCGGGCGGGTGTGCAGCGCCCAGGTGCCCTTTCGGGGGTCGATGACCAGGAGGACAGCGACGCGTGCGACCGCGTACCAGTCGGCCTTGTCCCTGATCTCCCTGGACTTCTCGGAACCGGAGATCACCTCCGCCGCAAGCGCCACGTCCACGGGATCGGCGAGCCAGTCGTCGTCGTCCTCCCACTCGGTGGGCAGCACGATCAGATCCGGCGTCACATAGTCGTCCGGATCGTCGGGCAGTGCGATCGAGGACATCTCGTACGCTGCCAGTCCTTCCGGCAGGGCCTCTCCGAGCTGTCGGCGCAGCCGTACCACCACACCCGCGTGCTTTCCACGCGGCGTAGGGGACATCACGAGCTTTCCTCCCACGATCTGCACCCGCAGACCCGTCGCTTCCTCAAGCTTCTCGGCGACCTCGCGCAGGTTCCCCGGACGGGGACGCGGATACATACCGGAGCCGCGTGGCACGGTCATGGTTCGCGACCTCCGTTCCTCCGCCTCCGCCGCCTCTGCGGCCGCGCGAGCAGGTCGGGTGGGAGGACCCGTGTCCCGCTCGGCGTCGCCCTCACCGTACTGCTGCGCACCGTCCACGGTCTGCGCCCCACGCTGCGCCCCCGTGCACGAAGGCGCCTTCAGGCGCCGTTCGACCTCGACCACAACCGACCCCCTTTTTCGCGGTCCGAGCACACACCATTACGGTAAGTGACACCACTGACATCCTGCGTCGCCCCACCCGCCCGCGCCGCCTCCCGGCCGCACTCGGCCCACAGCAGCTTCCCGCCGCACGCGTTCGCCGCGTCGCCCAGCACGTACGCGCCCCACGCGTTCGCACACGCCCGCACGAGGTGCAGGCCGCGGCCGCATTCGGCGTCCTCGGGCGGTACGCCCCCGAGCGCGCCCGGCGGTCCGCCGAACCCCGGCGGGATCGTCGGGTCCGAGTCCCAAACGGCGACCCTGAGCCGGTCCGGTTCGGCCGAGCGCAGGCGGAGCGCGCACGGCCCTTGCGTATGGCGGTACGCGTTGGTGAGCAGCTCGACGGCGAGCAGCTCCGCGGTGGCGGTGAGCTCGGCGAGGCCGTGAACGGCCAGGACGGCGCGGAGGGTTGTACGGGCTACGCCTGGGGCGCGGGGGTCATGGGGAAGTTCGAGGGTGTAGGTCCATGGCGGGGATACGGTTGGCATCGGAAATCTCCGATCGACGAGGGGAGTTGGATGCGTGCGTTTCAGTGCCCAGTGACCACAGCCGCTCCGTCGAGCGGGGTACTTCTGAGCGGGGCGCCCAATAAGAAGGTACCCGTGTAGCGATAAGCTCTTAACTGATTCGCCGAAAAGTCCGGTACTGCCACCCGTGTGGGTGACCAGCCAGAACAAGGAGGGCGGGCTCGCCCATGAGGACCAACCCAACGGGTCGTCAACTCCGACTGGGCACAGAGCTGCGCAAACTTCGAGAGCGCGCGGGACTGACCTCCACCCAGGCCAGTCAACTTCTGGGCGTCAAGCAGCAGAACCAGATCAGCAACATGGAATCCGGACGGCTCGGTGTGAGCCCTGAGCGGGTGCATACGCTGGCCTGCCACTACGACTGCTCGGACAAGGCCCTCGTCGCAGCTCTCGCCGAGATGGCCAACGGCCGCAAGCGCGGCTGGTGGGAGGAGTACCGGGAGATCCTTCCCGCAGCCCTTCTGGACTTGGCCGAGGTCGAGCACCATGCCACGCTTTTGCGCTCAGCCGTCACCGTGCACATCCCCGGCCTCTTCCAGACCACGGACTACGCACGGGAGATCTTCCGCCAGGACGTACCGGAGCTCTCACCTCCGGACGTCGAGCACCGGGTGTCGTTCCGGATCAAGCGGCAGGCCGTTCTGTTCAAGGACTCCCCGACACCGCACCAGGCGATCGTCCACGAGGCCGCCCTGCGGATGCAGTTCGGCGGTCCTGCCGTGACCCGGGCGCAGCTCAAGCACCTGCTGGACATGAGCGAACGGGACCACATCACGTTCCACGTCATCCCGTTCAGTGCCGGAACTTTCCCCGGCTCAGGGCAATCGATCTACTACGCCAAGGGTCCGGTGCCGCAACTGGACACCGTCAACCTCGACCAGTCCCACGGCCCCGTCTTCCTCGATGCCGAGGCCCAGCTCGACAAGTACCGCGTGCTACTCGACCGCATGGCGGCCACGGCACTGTCACCCGAGGAGTCGCGGGACTTCATCCACAAAGTCATTCAGGACCTGTGAGGAAACCAGGATGCCCAAGCTGACTTGGCAGAAGTCGTCGTACTGCGCTCAGGGCAATTCCTGCGTGCACGTCGCCGCAAGCGCAGGAACGGTCCATATAACCGAAAGCAGCGACCCGAGCCGATCCATACTCGCGGCCACCCCTCGCGCCTTCGGCGCCCTCATCCATACCCTCAAGCTGAAGGAGACCCGAAACCGTGGCTGACATCCCCCCGAACCTCGACTGGGTCCGTGCCGCCCCCGAGGACGCCGTCGGCCCCGGCCCCTGGATCGAGATCGCCTTCGGCGAGGACGACGCGGTCTACATCCGGGAGACCAGCGACCCGGACAACGTCGTGACGACGACCCAGAAGAAGTGGGACGCGTTCGTACTCGGCGTCCAGGCAGGCGAGTTCGACCACTTCGTGGAGGACGCCCTGAACGATTGACGGCCCCCCGTCTCGGCTGACAATCTCACTGGCTCGGCCTGGGCTACGCCGTTCCGCCGGACGCCCGCGCGGCCCACTCCGCCATGCCCCGCGCAGCCCACTCCGCCCTGCCTCCTTGCGCCCCTGGACGCCCCCGGGGCGCCCGGGCTGTGATGAGGTGCCACGCCTGGCCATCATTGCCCGAGGTCACCCCTCGTGATACACAGAGTGACCATACGTACCTTCGTATACCGCCCCACGCCCCCACGAGGGGCCGTCACGGGCCGGCAGCCGAGGATCCGTACGAAACCCGCCAATCAATGGCGCCAAGTCGACAACCGACAGCGCCATCGTCGGCAAGAATGAGGGCTGACCTCTGCGCGCATGGCAGGGGGTGCGGAACAACCCATTAGGGGCGGTGAGTTACATGCTTATGGCAGCCGAAAAGGGCGACATCACCACCATCATCGGCGGGATCGCTCCGGACTGGGGGCCCTTCGGGAGCCTGGGCAACGAAGCGCGGGTGATGATCGAGGTCGTGATGGCGGTCGCCATCCTGCTCTGCCTCGGCATCGCGATCTGGGGCGCTGCCAAGCAGAGAATCGGCGCCACGGCCCTCCGCGACACCTTCAGCGCGGAACAGGGCAAGGGGCTCATCATCGCGGGTCTGACCGGCGTCTTCATCATCGGATCGCTCGGCACGCTCTTCACCATCGTGTACGGCATGGCCGTCTAGCTGCGGCCGCGGCCGGACCCGACCGGCACCGCGGCCCCCAACGCTCCGTCAGTCGTCCGGGAGCGCCCGGCTCCGTCCTCCTAGCCCACCCGTCCGTCGCGCCCACCGGCTGAGGTTGCGTTTCCCTGATGTCCCCGATGTCCCAGGCATCCCTGATGTCGAGTCACCACACCGCGTCCGCGCGGCAACCAGCACGGCTACCGTCGTACTACGCGGTTCAGCACGAGCTTGAGGGGGCTTACGCGGCATGAGTCTCGGCGACGAGCACCATTACGACGACTTCGGACGCTCCGGACGCACGGACGACGACTTCGGCGGCTCGGGCCAGACCCGGACCCGGCTCCCCGAGCGGCGCGGCGACATCTACGGCGGCGCGCGACGCCCCGGCCGCTCCTCGTCGCGGAGCCTGGTCACGGTGGTCGGCGTGGTGGTCCTCCTGATCGCAGCGATCGCTTTCGCGAACCGTGGCGAAGACGGGGGCGACTCCTCTGCGGGGAGCGGGGAGAGAGCGGACGCGGCGCCTACGGCGGCGTCCGGGGAGCGGCCGGTCAGCGCCAAGGACGGGGGGATTCCTTCGGGGTTTGGGCGGGATCGGGAGGGGGCGCAGTCGGCGGCGGCGAATTATGCGGTGGCGCTGGGGTCAACCAGCATGTTCAAGAAGGGCAACCGCCACGACATCGTCGACGCCATTTACACCTCCGCCGCCGCGGACAAGCTTCAGGGTCCGATGGACAAGGCGTACTCGGCAGACTTCCTCAAGAAGCTGGGACTCGACGCCGACGGCAACGCGCCCCAGGGCAGTACCTTCGTCTCGCGCACGATCCCCGTTGGCACCAAGGTCCAGCAGTACAGCGGCAACAGCGCCAAAGTGGCGGTCTGGTACATGGGGCTCATCGGGATGTCCGGGCAGAGCTCGACCGACCCGGTCCGCTCGACCTGGAAGACGTGGACCTTTGATCTCCAGTGGGCGAACGGCGACTGGAAGATCACTGCGGACTCGCAGAAGGACGGCCCCGCACCGGTCCCCGGCGACGACACGGCCGCTACCTCCGAAGAGATCAGCAAGGCCATCGAGGAGTACGGAGGGTTCACATATGCCCGATAACCCGCGTCGCGTACTCAAGATCTCCGCTCTCGTAGCCGCCGTACAAACCACTGCCGTTCTGCTGGCTGGCCGTGCCTTCGCCGCGCCGACCCCAGAGCCCTCGGACGATCCGTGCGACCTGCTGATCGGCCCCGCCAAGCAGTACTGCGAACGCGACGAAGGCTCCGGCGGCGGAGGCGGCGGCTCGACATCCGACCCCCTGACCTCCACCCTCGACCCCCTCTCCTCCCTCGCAAAGGGCTGCGCTGACGCCGCATCCTGGACCGTCGAGAAGCTGTCCGACGCCGTCAAGGAGACCGCCGAGGTCGACTTCACGAACCCGACGTTCCTCCAGCAGTACGCCGTCGTCTTCGCGGCCTCGACCGTCCTGACCCTGCTGCTCTGGCTGCTGGCCGTGGCCAAGCGGGCCGTCCGGGGCGTGCCGCTCGCGACCGCGATCGGTGAGGCCGTCGGGTTCCTCTGGCTCACCGTCCTGGCGTCGGCCTTCACGCCGCTGATCCTCTACACGGTCGTATCGGCGACCGACGGCGTCACGGACGTGCTGGCGAAGGCGACCGGCGACCAGACGGACACGTTCTTCGGAACCTTCTCCGGCGCGCTGGAGAAGGGCGAGGACATCGGCGGCGGACCGATCATGCTGATCGTCGTGTCCCTCGTGTCGATCCTGGCGGCCGGAGTCCTGTGGCTGGAGCTGGTCCTGCGGGCCGCGCTGCTGTACGTGGGGGCGCTGCTCGGGACCGTCGTGTACGCGGGGCTCGTCGACAAGAACCTGTGGGGGCACGTCCGCCGCTGGGCGGGCATCATGATCGCCGTCATCCTCGTCAAACCGGTGATCGTCATCGTGCTGGGCCTGGCCGGGGCGCTCTCCGCGGAAGACGGGCCGAACGCGTTCTCGGCGGTCGTGTCCGGCCTTGCCATCATCCTGCTCGCCATCTTCGCGAGCGCGATGATCTACCGGTTCGTACCGGGCTTCGGCGACGAGATCGCGAACTCCCGCAACAACCGCATCATGCGAGGTGCCGAGAACAAGGCGGCCGCTGTCATCAGCTCCCCTGCCGCCCTTGTGTCCCAGGGCATCAAGACCCACAGCGCCCGCGGCCGGGTGGACGACGGCGGCGGCGGCAACCAGTCGCGGCCCGCGAACCCGGCGAGTGGAGGGGTGGCCGCACACGGCACGCGTGGGGCGGCCACCGGTACGGGCGGCGGCGGATCTGTCCCCTCCGCCGCACCCCCGCCCCGTACCAGCCCCGTCAACACGCCGCACGCGAGCAACGCCCGCACCGCCGGAGCTGCCCCGAGCAGCGCCGGACGTACCAACCGCACGGGAGGTGAAGGGCGTTGACGACCGAGTCCCATCTGTCCCATCCGGTCACGCCCCGCCGTACATATCTGATCGGCCGCGCCCGGCCGAACGCGATCGTCGGCCGGAACCGTGAGACGGGCGAGATCGCGCTGATCATCGCGGGGGCCTTCCTCGGGATGATGTGCGGACTCCTCGTCCCGGTCCTCAGCATGCGGATCGTGCTGCTGCTGGGCTTCCCGCTGCTGGCGCTCGCCGCGGTGTACGTCCCGTACAGGCGGCGCACGTTCTACAAGTGGTTCGAGATCAACCGCAGTTACAAGCGCGCGCTGCGGCAGGGCACCGCCTACCGGTCGGGGGCCATGGAGGCCGGCATCCGGCTGGACGGCCGGGAGGTCGAGGTCGGGCCGCCGCCAGGGATCGGCCGCATCTCCTGGCTGGCCGCGCCCTTCGGGCCGGACGAGATCGCCGTACTGCTGCACGCCGACCGGCGTACGGTCACGGCCGCCATCGAGATCGAGGGCCCGGGCGTAGGCCTGCGGGACAGCGAGGACCAGGAGGCGTTGGTCGACCGGTTCGGGACGCTGCTGAAGCACGTCGCGAACGGCGACGGCTTCGTCACGCGGCTCCAGATGCTGGCCCGTACGCTCCCCGCCGACCCGGACGCGCACGCCAAGGACGTCGCGGTGCGCGGCGACGACCGGGCGCCGGGCTGGCTGCAGGCGTCGTACGACCAGCTGCAGTCCATGGTGTCGACGAGCAGCGAGCAGCACCGGGCGTATCTGGTGGCCTGTATGCACTACACCCGGGAGCTCGCCGCCGAGGCGCAGGCCATGGCGCGCGCCGCCCGTCCGGGGGGCGGCAGGAAGCTCGACCGGGACGCCGGACTCGCGGTGGTCATGGCGCGCGAGCTGACGGACATCTGCTCGCGGCTCCAGGAGGCCGACATCCGGGTGCGCCAGCCGCTCGGCCAGGGCCGGCTCGCCTCGCTCATCCACTCCATGTACGACCCGGACCATCCGATCGACCACATCCAGGCGATGACGCAACGCAATGCCTGGCCGGCCGAGCTGGACGCGATGGAGGCGACGTATCTGCAGGCCAAGACGCGGGAGTCGGCGAGCCGCGCGCCCTGGTGCCATGCCACGGCGTGGGTGAAGGAGTGGCCGATGACGCCGGTGGGCGTCAACTTCCTGGCCCCGCTGCTCGTCCACACCCCGGACGTGATCCGGACCGTGGCCGTCACGATGGACCTGGAGCCCACCGAGGTGGCCATCGAGCGAATGCTGACCGAGAAGACCAACGACGAGGCGGAGGCCAGCCGCGCCGCCAAGATGAACCGGACCGTGGACCCGCGCGACATCGCCGCCCACTCCCGCCTCGACCAGCGCGGCGAAGACCTGGCGAGCGGCGCGGCGGGCGTCAACCTCGTCGGCTACATCACCGTGTCCGCCCGCACGCCGGAGGCTCTGGCGCGCGACAAGCGGACCATCCGGGCCTCGGCCGGGAAGTCGTATCTGAAGCTGGAGTGGTGCGACCGCGAGCACCACAGGGCCTTCGTCAACACGCTCCCGTTCGCGACCGGTATCCGAAGGTAGGGCTGAACTGATGCGGGATCCGCTGTCCGTCCTCACCGAAGCCTTCACGTCCTTCCTCTTCGGGAAGGTCGAGACGACCCGGCTGCCCGTCCGTACGTCGACCGGTCAGGCCCAGGCGGTCTACCTGCCGACGGCCGCACCCGGCCTCGGCGACTCCGGCGTGATCATCGGCCGCGAGGTCTACTCGGGCAAGGGCTACATCTACGACCCCTTCCAGCTGTACGGGCAGCAGCTGCCGGCCCCGCACTGGCTGGTGCTCGGCGAGTCGGGCAACGGCAAGTCCGCGCTGGAGAAGACGTATGTGCTTCGGCAGCTGAGGTTCCGCGACCGGCAGGTCGTGGTGCTGGACGCGCAGGGCGAGGACGGCGTGGGCGAATGGAACCTCATCGCCCAGGAGCTGGGGATAACTCCCATCCGGCTCGACCCCATGGCGGCCCTGGACACCGGAATCCGCCTGAACCCGCTGGACCCGTCGATCACGACCACCGGGCAGCTGGCCCTGCTCAGGACGATCATCGAGGTCGCGATGGGGCACGGGCTCGACGAGCGGTCCGGCTTCGCGCTCAAGGTCGCGCACGCGTACGTCAACGAGACGATCGTCGAGCGGCAACCCGTCCTGACGGACATCGTCGAGCAGCTCCGCCACCCCGAGCCGGAGTCGGCGGAGGCGATGAACGTCGCCATAGACGACGTACGGGCATGGGGCCTGGACGTGGCCCTGGTACTGGACCGGCTGGTGGACGGCGACCTGCGGGGCATGTTCGACGGCCCGACGACGGTCGGGATCGACCTCGACGCCCCGCTGATCGTCTTCGACCTGTCCCACATCGACCGCAACTCGATCGCCATGCCGATCCTGATGGCGATCGTGGGCGTGTGGCTGGAGCACACCTGGATCCGCCCGGACCGAAAGAAGCGCATCTTCCTGGTCGAAGAGGCCTGGCACATCATCGCCTCGCCCTTCGTGGCCCAGCTGTTCCAGCGCCTGCTGAAGTTCGGGCGGCGGCTCGGCCTGTCGTTCGTGGCGGTCGTGCACCACCTGAGCGACGTGGTGGACGGCGCGGCCGCCAAGGAGGCGGCGGCGATCCTGAAGATGGCGTCGACGAGGACGGTCTACGCCCAGAAGGCGGACGAGGCGAGGGCGACGGGCCGCGTGCTGGGCCTGCCGCGCTGGGCTGTGGAGATCATCCCGACCCTGTCGCCGGGCATCGCGGTCTGGGACGTCAACGGCAACGTCCAGGTCGTCAAACACCTGGTCACGGAGATGGAACGCCCGCTGGTCTTCACGGACCGCGCGATGACCGAGTCGTCCGCCGACGTGCCGGACGACGACGCCCTGCGCGCAGCCGAACTGGAGGCGGAGGAGCGGGCCGCGTTCATGGAGCAGCAGATGAAACAGATGAACGACTCCACGGTGGCGTGACGTGGGGGCGGGACAGAAGTACGGCGGCAGAGGCCGGGAGGACTGGGAGGGCCCGGAGGGTCGGGCCCGCTGGGAGGGCCGGGGCGGCCGGCCGGAGGAACGCGGTGTCCCCGACGGCCTGCTGATAGGGGTCCTCGTCTTCCTCCTGGGCATGACGCTGCTGGTGTGGTCGGCGACGGGCCTCGCGGCCTTCTTCGCCCACGGCTCCTGGCCCGGCAACGTGACGGTCGCCCACACCCCCTTGGCGATGCGCCACCTGATCGCCCAGCCGCACGACGTAACGGGCGCCTGGCCGGCCACACCACCGCAACAGCTGTCCGGCTACGGCCTGTTCTGGGGCCTGCTGATCGGCCAACTGATGGTGCTGGTGGTGGTGACGGTGGCGGTGATGGGGATGGTGGCGCGCTGGAAGGCGGGCCGCGCTGCCGCTGACGCTGTGGGCAGTCGTTCCGCTGAGGCGGAACGGGTGCCCGAGTCCAGCACCTCCGCCGCTGTGGGCAGTCGTTCCGCTGGGGCGGAACGGGTGCCCGAGTCCAGCACCTCCGCCGCTGTGGGCAGTCGTTCCGCTGGGGCGGAACGGGTGGGCACAGCGGAACCCGCACCGGCACCGGCACCGGAACCCTCATCCGCACCCGCACCGGCACCGGCACCGGCACCGGCACCACAGCCACCCACCCCCCAGGGCCCCCTACTGTTCGGCCCCGCCGAAACCAGACGTGGCCCCGCCGCCCAGGCGGTACGAGACGCCGAGGGCGCAGCCCTCGTCGTCACCTCGAACCCCGCCCTATGGGCGGAAACAAAGGACGCCCGAGCGAAGCTCGGCCCCGTCCTGCTCTACGACCCCTCGCACCTGTGCGACACCCCAGCCCGCCTCCACTGGTCCCCCAGCACCGGCTGCGAGAACAAAACAATCGCGGCCCAACGCGCAGCCGCCCTGCTCGCCCCGATCCGCCCCGCCTCAAAACTCGACGCAGCGGTCGCAGACACCGCGGAAACGCTACTGCGCAGCTACCTGCATGCCGCCGCCGTGGACGGCCGCCAGTTCCGGCAGGTGCACCGCTGGGCGCAGGGCTCCCAGGTCCAGGAGGCGGTACGGATACTGCGTACGAACCCCAAATCGGCACCGGGCACAGCGGGCGAACTGGAGGCAGCCCTGACCTCGCACCCGGAACGCCGGGACATCGCCCAGGAATTGACGGCCAGAGCCCTCTCCGCCCTCTTCACGGTCAACGTCCGCGAGTCCTGCACCCAAAACCGAACTGATGCCCTTGCCTTGGATTCCTTCATGAACGAAGGGGGCACGCTTTACGTGGTGGGTGAATCAATCGAGGATCCGAAGACGAATCCGGGAGCGATGCCGCTCCTCACCGCCCTGACCTCAAGCGTGGTCGAGCACGGCCGGCGCATGGCCGAACGGTCATCCTCCGGTCGGCTCGACCCACCACTCACCCTGGTCCTGGACGACATCGCCGCGGTGGCCCCCCTGCCGCAGCTGCCGGACCTCCTGACAACGGGCCCGTCCCAGGGCCTGCCCACCCTGGCCCTCCTCCGCTCCCGCGAACAGGCCCGCGCCAGATGGCCACAGCACGAACTGCCTGGCCGGCCGGCCTAGCGCCACACGCTCAGTCCGCAGTCCGCAGTCCACTCCGCGGGGATCTACAGCTCCGCGTCCGCCTGTGCCGCGTCCTGCGACAACCGGGTGCGCAGCATCGCGGGTCGTCGCCGATGCCGGACAGCAAACGGTCCGCAGCGGTACAGCTAGTGACGCTCGATGACGAACTCCACCTCCACGGCGGACGGATCGACCGGAACCGGCACGGTCTTACCCGTCGGCACAAAGCCGGCCTTGCGGTAGAACCCCTCGGCGCGAGCATTTCGCGCATGAACAAACAACCGCACGTGCTTGAGCCCCACGCCCCAGGCCCACTCCAATGCGGCATCGAAGAGGGCCTTGCTCACGCCACTCCCCCGGTACTCGGGCCGCACATACACCCCAACCAGATGGCCCTGCCGCCGCTCGACCACGCCCCCGAACGCTTCCGTCCCGGCCTCTTCGACCAGCACGACCACCGACCCGATCCACTGCCCGTCCGGCGCCTCGGCGATGAATTGCTGAGCCCCGGTGGCCCCTTCGGCAACCCGTGCCGTCCGGTCCTGCCAGAAGGAGTCTGGCTGGGCGGCTGCGTGCTCGTACGTCTCGAGGAAGGCAATGGACGCGGCAGGGTCCTGGAGCGCAGCGAGCCGGAGCTCCCTGGCCGCGGGCCACTCGTCGGGGCGTATGGATCGGATGACAGGGCTCATGCCCTGATGGTCGGCGAGGTGACTCGCCCCCTGCAAGGCAATAAGAAGTCCGTGCAACGCGGACAGGTCAGAAATGCAGAAAGCCCCCGTACCAGGAATTTCTTCCCGGTACGGGGGCTTTCTCAAGAATTGTTCGGCGGCGTCCTACTCTCCCACAGGGTCCCCCCTGCAGTACCATCGGCGCTGTGAGGCTTAGCTTCCGGGTTCGGAATGTAACCGGGCGTTTCCCTCACGCTATGACCACCGAAACACTATGAAACTCTCAACCGCACCACGCTGCGGCAACGCAACGCGGGGTTGTTCGTGGTTTCAGAACCAACACAGTGGACGCGAGCAACTGAGGACAAGCCCTCGGCCTATTAGTACCAGTCAACTCCACCCATTACTGGGCTTCCATATCTGGCCTATCAACCCAGTCGTCTACTGGGAGCCTTACCCCATCAAGTGGGTGGGAGTCCTCATCTCGAAGCAGGCTTCCCGCTTAGATGCTTTCAGCGGTTATCCCTCCCGAACGTAGCCAACCAGCCATGCCCTTGGCAGAACAACTGGCACACCAGAGGTTCGTCCGTCCCGGTCCTCTCGTACTAGGGACAGCCCTTCTCAAGACTCCTACGCGCACAGCGGATAGGGACCGAACTGTCTCACGACGTTCTAAACCCAGCTCGCGTACCGCTTTAATGGGCGAACAGCCCAACCCTTGGGACCGACTCCAGCCCCAGGATGCGACGAGCCGACATCGAGGTGCCAAACCATCCCGTCGATATGGACTCTTGGGGAAGATCAGCCTGTTATCCCCGGGGTACCTTTTATCCGTTGAGCGACGGCGCTTCCACAAGCCACCGCCGGATCACTAGTCCCGACTTTCGTCCCTGCTCGACCCGTCGGTCTCACAGTCAAGCTCCCTTGTGCACTTACACTCAACACCTGATTGCCAACCAGGCTGAGGGAACCTTTGGGCGCCTCCGTTACTCTTTAGGAGGCAACCGCCCCAGTTAAACTACCCATCAGACACTGTCCCTGATCCGGATCACGGACCCAGGTTAGACATCCAGCACGACCAGACTGGTATTTCAACGACGACTCCACCCGAACTGGCGTCCGAGTATCAAAGTCTCCCAGCTATCCTACACAAGCCGAACCGAACACCAATATCAAACTGTAGTAAAGGTCCCGGGGTCTTTCCGTCCTGCTGCGCGAAACGAGCATCTTTACTCGTAGTGCAATTTCACCGGGCCTATGGTTGAGACAGTCGAGAAGTCGTTACGCCATTCGTGCAGGTCGGAACTTACCCGACAAGGAATTTCGCTACCTTAGGATGGTTATAGTTACCACCGCCGTTTACTGGCGCTTAAGTTCTCAGCTTCGCCATGACGAATCATGACTAACCGGTCCCCTTAACGTTCCAGCACCGGGCAGGCGTCAGTCCGTATACATCGCCTTACGGCTTCGCACGGACCTGTGTTTTTAGTAAACAGTCGCTTCTCGCTGGTCTCTGCGGCCACCCCCAGCTCACCAAGTAAATTGGATCACCAAGTGTGGCCCCCCTTCTCCCGAAGTTACGGGGGCATTTTGCCGAGTTCCTTAACCATAGTTCACCCGAACGCCTCGGTATTCTCTACCTGACCACCTGAGTCGGTTTAGGGTACGGGCCGCCATGAAACTCGCTAGAGGCTTTTCTCGACAGCATAGGATCATCCACTTCACCACAATCGGCTCGGCATCAGGTCTCAGCCTTGATGAGCGGCGGATTTACCTACCACTCGGCCTACACCCTTACCCCGGGACAACCACCGCCCGGGATGGACTACCTTCCTGCGTCACCCCATCACTCACCTACTACCAGCTCGGGTCACCGGCTCCACCACTCCCCTCAACTCCGAAGAGATCAGGGCGGCTTCACGGGCTTAGCATCACTGGATTCGATGTTTGACGCTTCACAGCGGGTACCGGAATATCAACCGGTTATCCATCGACTACGCCTGTCGGCCTCGCCTTAGGTCCCGACTTACCCTGGGCAGATCAGCTTGACCCAGGAACCCTTAGTCAATCGGCGCACACGTTTCCCACGTGTGTATCGCTACTCATGCCTGCATTCTCACTCGTGAACCGTCCACCACTGCCTTCCGGCGCGGCTTCACCCGGCACACGACGCTCCCCTACCCATCACAGTCCCCGTTGGGGGTATGTACTGCAATGACACGACTTCGGCGGTACGCTTGAGCCCCGCTACATTGTCGGCGCGGAATCACTAGACCAGTGAGCTATTACGCACTCTTTCAAGGGTGGCTGCTTCTAAGCCAACCTCCTGGTTGTCTCTGCGACTCCACATCCTTTCCCACTTAGCGTACGCTTAGGGGCCTTAGTCGATGCTCTGGGCTGTTTCCCTCTCGACCATGGAGCTTATCCCCCACAGTCTCACTGCCGCGCTCTCACTTACCGGCATTCGGAGTTTGGCTAAGGTCAGTAACCCGGTAGGGCCCATCGCCTATCCAGTGCTCTACCTCCGGCAAGAAACACACGACGCTGCACCTAAATGCATTTCGGGGAGAACCAGCTATCACGGAGTTTGATTGGCCTTTCACCCCTAACCACAGGTCATCCCCCAGGTTTTCAACCCTGGTGGGTTCGGTCCTCCACGACCTCTTACAGCCGCTTCAACCTGCCCATGGCTAGATCACTCCGCTTCGGGTCTTGAGCGCGCTACTAAACCGCCCTATTCGGACTCGCTTTCGCTACGGCTTCCCCACACGGGTTAACCTCGCAACACACCGCAAACTCGCAGGCTCATTCTTCAAAAGGCACGCAGTCACGAGACAAGCACAAGTGCTTGCCCGACGCTCCCACGGCTTGTAGGCACACGGTTTCAGGTACTATTTCACTCCCCTCCCGGGGTACTTTTCACCATTCCCTCACGGTACTATCCGCTATCGGTCACCAGGGAATATTTAGGCTTAGCGGGTGGTCCCGCCAGATTCACACGGGATTTCTCGGGCCCCGTGCTACTTGGGTGTCTCTCAAACGAGCCGCTGATGTTTCGACTACGGGGGTCTTACCCTCTACGCCGGACCTTTCGCATGTCCTTCGCCTACATCAACGGTTTCTGACTCGTCCCACGGCCGGCAGACCGTAGAAAAGAGATCCCACAACCCCCTGCATGCAACCCCTGCCGGGTCTCACACATACAAGGTTTAGCCTCATCCAGTTTCGCTCGCCACTACTCCCGGAATCACGGTTGTTTTCTCTTCCTGCGGGTACTGAGATGTTTCACTTCCCCGCGTTCCCTCCACATGCCCTATGTGTTCAGGCATGGGTGACAGCCCATGACGACTGCCGGGTTTCCCCATTCGGAAACCCCCGGATCAAAGTCTGGTTGACGACTCCCCGGGGACTATCGTGGCCTCCCACGTCCTTCATCGGTTCCTGGTGCCAAGGCATCCACCGTGCGCCCTTAAAAACTTGGCCACAGATGCTCGCGTCCACTGTGCAGTTCTCAAACAACGACCAACCACCCATCACCCCGAACCAGCGGCTCGAGTGCACTGGGGCCGGCATACCGAAGGAACGAGCGTTCAGCCCGTGCCCTCAGACACCCAACAGCGTGCCCGACACACTCGCCGCTCCCCTCAACGTTCCACGCTCAAAGAGCAGTACTGGAAGGAGAAGACGATCAAGTGTGCCGAATAATCAACGTTCCACCCATGAGCAACCAGCATCAGACGTTCGCTGATGTTCTGGCCTCTGACCAAGTCCCCGAAGAGGCCTGGTGAGAAGTGCTCCTTAGAAAGGAGGTGATCCAGCCGCACCTTCCGGTACGGCTACCTTGTTACGACTTCGTCCCAATCGCCAGTCCCACCTTCGACAGCTCCCTCCCACAAGGGGTTGGGCCACCGGCTTCGGGTGTTACCGACTTTCGTGACGTGACGGGCGGTGTGTACAAGGCCCGGGAACGTATTCACCGCAGCAATGCTGATCTGCGATTACTAGCAACTCCGACTTCATGGGGTCGAGTTGCAGACCCCAATCCGAACTGAGACAGGCTTTTTGAGATTCGCTCCACCTCACGGTTTCGCAGCTCATTGTACCTGCCATTGTAGCACGTGTGCAGCCCAAGACATAAGGGGCATGATGACTTGACGTCGTCCCCACCTTCCTCCGAGTTGACCCCGGCAGTCTCCTGTGAGTCCCCATCACCCCGAAGGGCATGCTGGCAACACAGAACAAGGGTTGCGCTCGTTGCGGGACTTAACCCAACATCTCACGACACGAGCTGACGACAGCCATGCACCACCTGTATACCGACCACAAGGGGGCGACCATCTCTGGCCGTTTCCGGTATATGTCAAGCCTTGGTAAGGTTCTTCGCGTTGCGTCGAATTAAGCCACATGCTCCGCTGCTTGTGCGGGCCCCCGTCAATTCCTTTGAGTTTTAGCCTTGCGGCCGTACTCCCCAGGCGGGGAACTTAATGCGTTAGCTGCGGCACCGACGACGTGGAATGTCGCCAACACCTAGTTCCCACCGTTTACGGCGTGGACTACCAGGGTATCTAATCCTGTTCGCTCCCCACGCTTTCGCTCCTCAGCGTCAGTAATGGCCCAGAGATCCGCCTTCGCCACCGGTGTTCCTCCTGATATCTGCGCATTTCACCGCTACACCAGGAATTCCGATCTCCCCTACCACACTCTAGTCTGCCCGTATCGAATGCAGACCCGGGGTTAAGCCCCGGGCTTTCACATCCGACGTGACAGACCGCCTACGAGCTCTTTACGCCCAATAATTCCGGACAACGCTTGCGCCCTACGTATTACCGCGGCTGCTGGCACGTAGTTAGCCGGCGCTTCTTCTGCAGGTACCGTCACTTTCGCTTCTTCCCTGCTGAAAGAGGTTTACAACCCGAAGGCCGTCATCCCTCACGCGGCGTCGCTGCATCAGGCTTTCGCCCATTGTGCAATATTCCCCACTGCTGCCTCCCGTAGGAGTCTGGGCCGTGTCTCAGTCCCAGTGTGGCCGGTCGCCCTCTCAGGCCGGCTACCCGTCGTCGCCTTGGTGAGCCACTACCTCACCAACAAGCTGATAGGCCGCGGGCTCATCCTGCACCGCCGGAGCTTTCAACCCTCACAGATGCCCGTGAGAGTGTTATCCGGTATTAGACCCCGTTTCCAGGGCTTGTCCCAGAGTGCAGGGCAGATTGCCCACGTGTTACTCACCCGTTCGCCACTAATCCACCCCGAAGGGCTTCATCGTTCGACTTGCATGTGTTAAGCACGCCGCCAGCGTTCGTCCTGAGCCAGGATCAAACTCTCCGTGAATGTTTTCCCGACTGCGCCTAATTAAAGACTGCGGGCCGACACCACGAGAGCGGAACAGCCAGGCGGAATAAGCCCGGCCGTTCACAGCGTCCTCGCTGTGTTATTTCAAAGGAACCTCGCCCCAGCCGAACCGGCCGGAGACGGGGTATCAACATATCTGGCGTTGATTTTTGGCACGCTGTTGAGTTCTCAAGGAACGGACGCTTCCTTTGTACTCACCCGAGAGACTCTCTCAGGCTTTCCTCCGGGCGCTTCCCTTCGGTCTTGCGTTTCCGACTCTATCAGATCGTTTTCCGATCCGATTTCCTCGGTGCTTTCCAGGTTCACGCTTTCGCGTTTCCCTTTCCGGCGGTTCCGACTCTATCAGATCCTTTCGGGCCTGATTCCCAGTCAGAATGGGTTGTCTTCCCGGCTGTTGGGCCGTTCCGACGTCCTAAACCTTAGCGGATTCTCCCGGCGACTCATAATCGAGCCGTGGAATTGAATTCGGGCGTGCCGAAATCAGTCCCGCTGGGAGTTCGTGCTGATGGTTTGGGGTGCCGCGTGAGCGGCGAAGGTGTCACCGGAGAACCGTTACGTCTCCTGGCAACCCGAAGAACCTTACGGATCGCCCATGGTGATGTCAACCGCCGCCGTCAAGATTTTTTCGGCGAGGCCGGCCAGGGGCATCAGTCCAGGTCACTGAGGCGTCCGCCGGCGTCAGGCTGAGCGTGCTCCACGCGTCGCAGGAGCCGGGTCAGCACCTCGCCGAGGGTGGAGCGCTCCTCCGGGGATAGGTCCTGGAGGAGATCTTCCTCGAAGACCGAGGCGAGCCGCATGGCCTCGAGCCACTTCTCGCGCCCCTCCGCCGTGAGCTCGACGATGACGCGTACGCGGTTGGACTCGTCCCGCTCACGCGTGACCAGCCCCTCGCCCACCATGCGGTCGATCCGATGGGTCATCGCGGCGGGCGTGAGGCCGAGCCGCTTGGCGAGGTCTCCCGGACCCATGCGGTACGGGGCGCCGGAGAGGACGAGTGCCTTCAGTACTTCCCACTCGGCGTTGCTGATGCCGAGCGTTGCCGTCTGGCGGCCGTAGGCGACGTTCATACGGCGGTTCAGGCGGCCCAGGGCCGAGACGATCTTCTCCACCTGCGGGTCGAGGTCCTGGAATTCGCGCTGGTAGGCGGCGATCTGTTCTTCGAGGGTCGGCTCGGTGACGCCGTGAGTGTCGCCCATGGTCCGCAGTATGGCACGACCTTGCTTGGCATTGAAGTTCTTCAGCCTGTACTGTTTAGCCTCGAAATTTATGTTCGAAGTCTTCAGGGTTGAGGTGAAAGTGACCAGGGCGATGGGCGCAGCGATGCGCCGGATCCAGATCGGCAGCGCGCTGAGCGCGTTCGGTGTCGGCTTCACGGTTCCGTTTCTCTACGTCTATGTGGCGCAGGTGCGGGGCCTCGGGGCCAGTACGGCAGGCGTCGTGCTCGCCGCCTTTGCCGTCGCCGCCCTGGTCGTCCTGCCCTTCACCGGGCGTGCTCTCGACCGGCGCGGGCCGCTTCCGGTCCTGGTGGGCGCCGCGCTGATCGCTTCCGCCGGTGCCCTGGCGCTGGGACTCGCGCGCGGCGAGGTGGCGGTGATCGTGGCAGCCGCGGTGCTCGGTGCGGGCACCGCGGTGATGCAGCCGGCGCTCGCGACGCTGGTCGTGTGGTGCGCGGACACGAACACGCGCACGCGCGCCTTCGCCACGCAGTTCTTCCTGCAGAACCTGGGGCTCGGTATCGGCGGACTGATCGGCGGCCAGATCGTCGACGAGCACCGGCCCTCCAGCTTCACGCTGCTGTTCTCGATCGAGGCCGTGATGTTCCTGGTGCTGGCAGCGATTGCCGCCACAGTGCGGATGCCGCAATCGCCGGCTCTGCGCGGTTCCGTGCCCCGGGACGAGTCCCCGGCCGGCCGGAACGGTCTACGGGCGCTGCTGCGGCACCGGGCGATGGTGCAGCTGTGTGTGCTCGGGTTCGTACTTTTCTTCGCCTGCTACGGGCAGTTCGAGTCGGGCCTCTCCGCGTACGGCGTGGAGGCCGCGGGAGTCTCTGCGTCGACGCTGGGGATCGCTCTGGCGGCGAACACGGCGATGATCGTGGTCGCGCAGTTCGCGGTGCTGAGGTTCGTCGAGCGGCGCAGGCGGTCCCGAGTGATCGCCTCCGTGGGGCTCCTGTGGGCGCTCGCGTGGGCGGTCGCCGGGTATGCGGGTCTCGGGCACGGCAGCCAGGCCATGGCGACGGCCGCGTTCGTCTCGACGTACGCCCTGTTCGGACTGGGCGAGGCGATGCTGTCGCCGACCCTCGCGCCGCTGGTGGCGGATCTGGCGCCGACGGGCATGGTCGGTCAGTACAACTCCGCCTTCGCCCTGGTGAAGCAGCTGGCGCTGGCGGTCGGCCCGGCCGTCGGCGGTCCGATGGGGGCTGCGCTGCACGCGCCGTACATCGTGACGTTTCTGCTCTTCTCGCTCGGCATCACGGTGCTGGCGCTGCGACTGGGCCGCCGGCTCGCCCCGGGGCAGGACCAGCCGTCACTCGCCAGGGCCCGCGTGGTGGCGCAGGGCGGTGCACCGGCCGAACCGGTGCCGTCCGGCGCCTGACGCGACGGGGGCCCGGGCCGTCCGGCGCCTGACGCGGGTACGACGCGTACTAGGGCAGTGCGAACTCGCACCAGACCGCCTTGCCGCCCCCGGGTGCGCGGCGCGAGCCCCAGTTCGAGGCGATCGTGGCGACGATGGCGATGCCGCGGCCCGTTTCGTCGGCGGGCTCGGCGCGGCGGCGGCGCGGCAGGTGGTCGTTGCCGTCCGTCACCTCGATGATCAGACGGCGATCGGTGCGGCGCAGACGCAGACGCATCGGCGGGGTGCCGTGCTGGAGCGAGTTGGCGACGAGTTCGCTGGCGGCCAGGACGCCCAGGTCGTGCAGCTCGCGCGGGAAGCGCCAGCTGGTGAGGACGCCGGAGGCGAAGGCACGCGCGCGTGGAGCGGCTTCCACGCCGCCGAGCAGTTCGAGCGCGGCGTTACGGAAGAGCTCCTCGTCCGGGCCGCTGCGTGCGGGGTGCTGCAGGACGAGTACGGCCACGTCGTCGTCGTGGTCCGCGGTGACGCCCGCCGCGCGGATAAGGCGGTCGCACACCACCTGTGGCGTGCCGGTCGCTCCGGCGAGGGCGTTCTCCAGGGCGGCGACGCCTTCGTCGATGTCCTCGCCGCGCCGCTCGACGAGGCCGTCGGTGTAGAGCACGGCGGTCGAGCCGGGGCCGAGCGGGACGGAGCCGGAGGCGTGCATCCAGCCGCCGGTGCCGAGCGGAGGGCCGGTGGGTTCCTCTGCGCGGTGGATGGTGCCCTTCTCGTCGCGTACGAGGATCGGGAGATGGCCCGCCGAGGCGTACACGAGCTTGCCCTCGTTGGGGTCGTGCACGGCGTATGCGCAGGTGGCGATCTGGTTCGGGTCGATCTCGGCGGCGAGGCCGTCGAGCAGCTGCAGGACCTCGTGCGGAGGCAGGTCCAGGCGGGCGTACGCCCTGACGGCCGTGCGCAGCTGGCCCATGACGGCCGCCGCGCGCACGCCGCGGCCCATCACGTCGCCGATCACGAGGGCGGTGCGGCCGCCGCCGAGCGTGATCACGTCGTACCAGTCGCCGCCCACGGCGGCGTCGGTGCCGCCCGGCTGGTACGTGGCGGCGATGCGCAGGTCGTCGGGCTCCTCCAACTCCTGGGGGAGCAGCGACCTTTGCAGCGTGACGGCGGTTTCGCGCTGTCGGCGCTCGCTGGCGCGCAGCCGTTCGGCGGCCTCGGCGTGGTCGGTGACGTCGGCGGCGAAGATCAGGACGCCTCCGCCTTCGGGGGTTGCCAGGGTGTCGACGGGCGTGCAGGTGAACGTGTACGAGCGGCCGTCGGGGGCCTTGCGGGACTTGACGGTGCGGGGTCTGGAGCTGCGCAGCACCTGGTCGAGGAGCGGCAGCAGGCCGATTTCGTCGAGCTCGGGGAGCGCCTCGGCCGCGGGTTCGCCGACGGGGCGAGGGCCGAACGCCGCCGCGTACGCGTCGTTGACGTAGGCGATGCGGTGCTCCGGGCCGTGGACGAGCGCGACGAGGGCCGGGATGCGGTCGAGGACCTCGCGGACCGGGAGGTCGTCCACGGCGGGCGTGGCGCAGGGCTCGTCCGTGTCGGTCGGCTTTTCTGCGCGTGCCTGGGGAACGGCGCCCGCTCCGTCCACGGGCGGTGCCGGGGAGATCGCCTCATCGGCCCGCGCTGCCGCGCGGCGCTGCGTTCCGGGGAGCCGGGCGCTCCAGCGCGTGAAGTTCACCGATTCATGCCTCGTGTCGTCGTCTTCGGCCCGCTCCTGAACGGCCGGGGGTCCGGACCGCCGCGCAGCCGCGGTCGGGGGCTGCGTACTCCGGACAGATACAGCACTGGGGAAAGCCTCAAGATGTCTGGGTGATGTCAAGGTGATGTCGAGTGCGGGCGAGGGAACGACCGTCCGGCATCGTCATGGTCATGGTCGCGAATCAGGGACCAGTCTGGCCGACGGGACTGACATCCGTCAGACGCCCGTCAAGTGGGTGGAGTTCCTTACTCCGTTCAGGACGACCCCTTCGGGTTGTCCTGAGGCTTCCCACCGGCCGCGAGTTCGAACTCAGCCCGGGGATGTTCGAGCGATCCCAGCGACACGATCTCCCGCTTGAAGAGCCCAGAGAGGGTCCACTCGGCGAGGACGCGGGCCTTGCGGTTGAAGGTGGGCACCCTGCTGAGGTGGTAGACGCGGTGCATGAACCAGGCAGGGTAGCCCTTCAGCTTGCGTCCGTAGACGTGCGCAACGCCCTTGTGCAGCCCCAGCGACGCCACCGATCCGGCGTATTTGTGCGCGTACTCCTGGAGGGGCTCGCCGCGCAGTGAGGCGGCGATGTTGTCGCCGAGGACCCTCGCCTGGCGCACCGCGTGCTGGGCGTTGGGGGCGCACTCCTTGCCCGGTTCGTCGGCGGTGACGTCGGGGACGGCCGCGGCGTCTCCGGCCGCCCACGCGTGCGTGACGCCCTCGACGGTCAGCTGGGCGGTGCACTTGAGGCGGCCCCGGCCGTTCTTCGGCAGGTCGGTGGCGGCCAGGATCGGGTGCGGTTTGACGCCGGCGGTCCACACGACCGTACGCGTCGGGAAGCGCGCGCCGTCGCTGAGCACGGCGACCCGGTCCTCGCACGAGTCGAGGCGGGTCTCCAGGCGTACGTCGATGTTGCGGCGCCGCAGCTCACGGACGGCGTACTTGCCCATCTCCTCGCCGACTTCGGGGAGGATGCGGTTCGTCGCCTCGACGAGGATCCACTTCATGTCCTCGGGCTTGACGTTGTGGTAGTACCGCGCGGTGTAGCGGGCCATGTCCTCGAGTTCGGCGAGGGCCTCCACGCCCGCGTACCCGCCGCCGACGAAGACGAAGGTGAGCGCCGCATCGCGGATCGCCGGGTCGCGTGTGGAGGAGGCGATGTCCAACTGCTCGATGACGTGGTTGCGCAGGCCGATGGCCTCCTCGACGGTCTTGAAGCCGATGCCGTGATCCGCCAGGCCGGGGACCGGGAGGGTGCGCGACACGGAGCCGGGGGCCAGGACCAGCTCGTCGTAGGTGAGGGTGACGGCGCCCGTGCCCTCCTCGTCACTCGCGAGGGTGGTGAGGGTCGCGGTGCGCTTGGCGTGGTCGATCGACCGGGCCTCGCCGACGACGACACGGCAGCCGTCGAGGACGCGACGCAGCGGCACCACCACGTGCCGGGGCGAGATGGAGCCCGCGGCCGCCTCGGGCAGGAAGGGCTGGTACGTCATATAGGGGTCGGGCGTGACGACGACGATCTCGACCTCGCCCCGCTGGAGCTCGGGTTTCAGCTTCCGCTGCAGACGCAGAGCCGTGTACATCCCGACGTAGCCGCCGCCGACGACGAGAATGCGCTTGTGCACGGGGGGTTCGGCCCGCCGCTCAGCGGCCGACGGGTCCGGTGTCTCCTCATTGATCGCAGCGTTCACCATCCCATGACGCACCCGTCCCCGCCGTTTGTCCACAGTCCCGGCAATTTATGTGACCGGTCGCGCCGGGCGGTCGCTGTTGGGCGATTTGCCGGAGTCCCCAGAAGATGCCCAGGTCAGCGGGTAGGCGCTACGAGGAGCCCGGGGGTGCAATCAGGGTTGAAACGGTGCGTACTCCGATCGTGGCACGCGCCGCGCGGAACGTCCCTCTTCTGAATTGACTCGGGCTCAACTATGTTCGTGTGTCGTCGGAGTGTGGGGGGATGCTCTCGGCGGGCCCGCCGAGCGGGCTCGTGGGACCACGCGTGTGCCTGTGCGCTCCGGCTGCCAATGACGGGGAGAGTCTCCGGGGGGAGACGTCATTACCGGGGGAACAAACATGCATATTCAGGACTCTCATTGGTCGTCCGCATCCGCCTACGCAGCGGCGGGATCGCACGGCGCGCATGGAGCACACGGCTCGCACGGCTCGCACGGCGGAAACGGTCGTGCGGTGGGCGACGGAGGCCGCACGACGCCGCTGCGTGTGGACGCTCAGCGCAATCTGGAGCATGTGCTGCGCGCGGCGCGCGAGGTCTTCGGCGAGCTGGGGTACGGCGCGCCGATGGAGGACGTGGCGCGGCGGGCCCGGGTCGGTGTCGGCACGGTCTACCGGCGCTTCCCGAGCAAGGACGTCCTGGTACGGCGCATAGCCGAGGAGGAGACCTCCCGGCTCACCGAGCAGGCGCGCGCGGCCCTCGGCCAGGAGAACGAGCCGTGGTCGGCGCTGTCGCGCTTCCTGCGGACCTCCGTGGCCTCGGGCGCGGGCCGGCTGCTGCCGCCGCAGGTGCTGCGGGTGGGCGTCGCCGAGGACGGGTCCGCGGCGAGTGACGGTACGGCTGCGGGTGCGGGGCTCGACGAGACGCGCGTGCCGCAGCAGCGCTCCTCCCAGCCCGCGCAGCCCGACCTGCGGCTGGTCGAGCAGCGGACGGCACGGGCCGACGAGCAGGGCGACGCGGGGGCGGCGGAGCTGCTCGACGTCGTCGGCCGACTGGTGGACCGGGCGCGTGCGGCGGGCGAACTGCGGGCGGACGTGACCGTGGCGGACGTACTGCTGGTGATAGCCACGGCCGCACCCGCCCTGCCGGACGCGGCCCAACAGGCGGCGGCTTCCGCGCGGCTGTTGGACATCCTGCTGGAGGGATTGCGGTCGCGACCGGCGTGACAAGAATTGGCCCGTCTGGGGGCACCTCCCAGCGGTAGCTGGGGGAGATTGAGGACGAGTCCGAAGGGCGATCCGGGGTCTGGGGCGGAGTCCCCCCACGCGGCGGAGCCGCACATCGATACAGCCGGGAATGGGCGGGGTAGGGGAATCAGCACGCTCGGTCCGGAATCAGCACGCTCGGTCCGGACGTACGGGTCGGTTCGGGCCTACGAACCCATGGCTGCCGCCAGTTCGGCGAGCACGCCGTCGGCCGTGAGGCCCGCGCCCGCCGCGTACTCGACGTCGTAGCGCCGCCGGCCCAGCCCGGCGAGGGCATCGGCGGCAACCGCTTCGGCCTCGGCGCGGTCCGGCATCGGACGCGGGTGGGCACCGCGCCAGTGTGCCCCGGCGGCGAGCAGCCGGGTCGCCCGTACGTGGTCGCCGAGCCGTCCCAGGAGGGCGGCCGCGCTGTCCACGAGCGCCGCCGTCACCACCTCCGCGCACCCGCTCGCGACCGCCTCTCGCAGGGTCTCGGCCATCCGCGGCAGCGCGGCGGCGGGGCCCGACTCGACGGCTACGATCCGGGCGTCGACAGCCGCCATGCCGGCGATGAACTGCGGCGGTGGTGTGCCCCGTGTGGCTTCCTCACGGGCCGCGTCGCACAGCGTGCGGGCCCGCACGACGTCGCCGTCCTCCAGCGTGATCATGGCGGCGAGCAGCCGCACGAAGGCCCGCGAGTCCGTCACACCGTGTCGGTCCGCTTCGGCGCTCGCCTCGTCCAGCGCCTTCGCGGCCGTCTCCCGGTCACCCGAGCGGTAGGCGATCTCCGCCAGACGTGCGATCAAGAAGGGCGTCTCCGCGTAGGCGCCCACCTCGTAGGCGAGCCGCAGTGCCTCCTCGTACTCCTTCTTGGCCTCGTCGAAGCGGCTGCGGGCCATCGCGGCCTCGGCCGCCGCGCTGGACACCTGGGCGCGCAACCAGCGGTCGCCCACGCGGCGGCTCAGGATCCGCAGCTCCGCCAGGTCGTCGTCGACGGCGTCCACGCCGCCGGCTGAGTCGACGGCCGTGTGCGTACGGAACATCAACAGGACCGCGACCTCCCAGTCCCCGCCGAACCGGCGGCAGTTGGCGATCGCCGCGTCCAGGGGTTTGTGGACGTCCGGGCGCTCACCGAAGAAGTAGGAGGCGAAGGGCCAGATCAGGCCGGGAAAGCTGGCCGCGGCGGGCACGGGCTGCTCGAAGGGGTGCTGGACCTGCGTGATGTACTCACGCACCCGCTCACTGGTCAGCACGGCGGCGGGCTTGGACTCCGCCACCAAGAAGAGATGCAGGATGCGGAGGCTCATCCGCGGCCAGTAGAGGGCGTCGTTCTGCTCGTCGATCGCGGGGGCGGCCTGCGCTTCGGGCGCGGGGCGGGCGTGCGCTTCGATCGCGGGGCCGGCGTGCGCTTCGGGCGCGGGGCCGGCGTGCGCTTCGGGGGCGGGGCCAGGCGGGAGTTCGGCCCACCACGGAGCGCTCGCGGTCCCCTCCTCGGGAGCAGTGGCAGTGCTGCAGGCGTCGCCGTCCGCGGTCGCGCTCATGCGGAGGACGCGCTCGACCCACTCAATGCCCTCCCGCCGGTAGTTGCGCAGCCACCAGAACCAGGCCGTGCCCAGGGCAAGCGCGCAGGCCTGTTCCTCGTCGCCGGTCGCGATGGCCCGGTAGAGGGCCGCGCGGATGTTGTCGAGCTCGGTCTCGATACGCCGGATCCAGGGCAGTTGTTCGGCGGAGCGCAGCAGGGGATCGGCCTTGTCGACGAGCGCGCGGAAGTACGCGAAGTGGCGGCGCTCTGCGGCGGCGCGCAGCTCCTGGGCTTCGGCGGCGCGCTCGGCCGCGTACTCGTGGATGGTTTCGAGCATGCGGTACCGCATGCCGTCCTCGACCCTCGCGCAGGGCGTGGCGACGACGAGGGACTTGTCGACGAGCGCGCCGACGATGTCCGCGGCGGGCCCTGTGCAGACGGCGTCGGCGGCCCCGAGGTCCCAGCCGCCGGCGAAGACGGACACCTCCCGCAGGACCGTCCGCTCACGCTCGTCGAGCAGGTCCCAGGACCAGTCGACGACCGCCCGCAGGGTCTGCTGACGAGGCAGGGCGGTACGGCTTCCGCTGGTGAGGAGGCGGAAGCGGTCGTCGAGGCGGTCGGCGATCTGCCGTGGGGTGAGCATCCGCAGCCGGGCGGCGGCCAGCTCGATGGCGAGCGGCAACCCGTCGAGACGGCGACAGATCTCGGCGACGGCCTCGGCGTCGGCTTCAGCGGTGGCGGCGAAACCGGGACGCACCGCCGTGGCGCGCTCTGTGAAGAGGCGGTACGCCGGGTCCGGCGGGAGGGGCTCGACGGGGCGCACGGATTCACCGGGTACGCCCAGGGGCTCGCGGCTGGTGGCCAGCACCGTGAGGTCCGGGCAGCGGGTGAGCAGGGTCTCGGCGAGCCGGGCAGCGGCGTCGATCACATGTTCGCAATTGTCAAGGATCAGGAGCAGTCCTCGCGGGCCGCAGTACTCGACGAGCAGGGCGACGGGGTCGTCCTGCGGCGCCGTCAGCTCGCTAGTCATCAGCACCGTCTCGCGCAGGCCGAGCGCGCTGACGACGGCACCCGGGACCGCCTCGGGATGGTCGAGCGGGGCCAGCTCGACCAGCCATGCGTCGGGATGCCCGGCGGCGGCTTCCTCGGCGAGACGGGTCTTGCCCGAGCCGCCGGGTCCGGTGAGGGTGACCAGGCGTGCTCTCTGCAAGTCCGAACGGATGGCGCCGAGTTCGGGTTCCCGGCCGACGAACGAATTCAGCCGCGGCCGGAGGTTGCCCTTGCGCTCGGGGCGGCGGGAGGCGGCGGCGGGGGCGGGCTGCAGGGGTTCGCCGGGAGTGGGCTGCGCGGGGTCGCCGGGCGCGGCCCCTGGGAACTCACCCGGCCCGGCATCGGTGGGCTCGCCGGGTGAGGGCCGCGCGGCGTCGCCGGGCGCGGCGCCCTCTGAGTACTCCCCCGGCCCGGCTTCGGCGGGCTCGCTTCGCGCGGCGCCCGCCGCCTCTCCCGGCCCGGCATCGGTGAGGTTGGTGCGCGCGGCCTGCGCGGAGTCGCCGGGCGCGGCGAACCCGGAGTCGCCAGGTGCGGCATTGCCGGACTCCCGGGACACGGCGGGTGCCGAGTCGCCTGGCGCGGCGTGCGCTGGCCCGACCGACCAGGACCCACCGGGCACTGCCGACCCGGATTCCCCGCGTCCGACATGCGAGGATTCCCCGGGCGCGGAGCGCGCGGACTCGCCTGGCGCCGGCGCTCCGGGATCGGCTTTCTTCGCCGCGGACGACGCGGCAGGCGCATGAGCACCAGGCCCGGCCCGCTCACCCGATCCAAGCCCGGCCTGCGCGGCGGACCCCGAACGCGCGGACCGCTCACCCGATCCAGGTCCGGCCTGCTCGCCCTGTACGGCCCCGGCCCGCTCACCCGATCCACGTCCGGCCTGCCCGGCGGACCCCAAAGGCCCGGCCCTCTCACCCGATCCAAGCCCGGCCTGCCCGGCGGCCTCCAAAGTCCCTGCACGCGCAGCGGACGTACCAGGCCCGCCCTGCGCCACGAACCCCGAACGCCCGGCCTGCTCGTCGAATACACCAGGCCCGGCCCCCGTGGCCCCCGTCCCGACCGCATGGCCCGGAACCCCGGCCACGGCGCCCGCCCCGCCCCCAGGCCGCCCCACCCCCTCCGGCGCCAGCAACTCCGCATGCAGAGCCCGTAGTTCCGGACCCGGATCGGTGCCGAGGCCGTCCGCCAGGATGCGGCGGGCGTCCTCGTACGCGGCGAGAGCGTCCGCCCGGCGCCCCGCCTCGCGTAGCGCGCGGATGAGGAGCGCGTGGAGCGGCTCGTCGTACGGGTGCGCGGTGACGAGCTCCCTCAGCTCGGGTACGAGCCCGGAAACGTGGCCCAGCAACAGGTCAGCGTGCGCCCGCGCGCGCGTGGCCTCCAGGTGCTGCGCCTCGAGGCGCGTTGCGGCGCTGCGGTCCGGCAGATCGGCGAGCACGGGGCCGCGCCAGAGGGCCAGCGCCTCGCGCAGGACGCGGCCGGCGGACACCGCGTCGCGCGCGTGGAGCGCCGCAGTGCCCTCGCCTACCAGGCGTTCGAATCTGTGCAGGTCGATGTCGTCGGCGGTCGCGGTGAGGCGGTAGCCGCCCGTCTCGGAGGCGACGGCTTCCCGGCCCAGCGCCCGGCGCAGACGGCCGACGAGCGCCTGCAGAGCTGCCGGGGCGTCGTACGGCGGATCGTCGGCCCACACCTCGTCGATGAGTACGTCGACGGGGACGGGGCGGCCCGCACGGAGGGCCAGTGCGGCGAGAAGCGCCCGGAGGCGCGGACCGCCTATGGGTACGGGGGCGCCCTCTTCGGTCTGCGCCTCTGTGACGCCCAGGATTCGGTACCGCACCGGCCCATTCTCGCCCCGCACGTCGGGACGGTCCTGCGGTTTACCGTTCGCTGGTGCGCCCCACCGGGTTTGACCTGAATCGACCGGTGTGTCCGCCATACGTGGGCCCGCCGTGCGGGTAGGCCCTACCGCAGCCACCCCAGCGGCGCCGACCGATCGCTACGGCCTCCCCGCCGCCCCCAACGCCCCCCTCTGCGGCCGCACCGTCCCCGTCGGCACCGCCCGCTGCCGCGCCGGCGTCCCCGTCCAGCAGGTGCCCCGGCGAGCCACGATGCGGCGCAGCCACAGTTCCAGGGAGACCAGGTCGGCCAGGCCGTCCAGGGGGAGGGGTTCGCCCTGGGCGGCGGCGCGCAGGGCCTTGCGTACGACGCGGGCCTCGACCAGGCCTGCCTGGGCGAGGAGCGGCGTGTCGAAGAGGGCGATCAGATCGTCGACGGCGACGCGCAGGCCGATACGGGCGGCGGCGGCGGACGACGCGTGCGAGGGGGCGCCCCAGCCGGGCGGCAGATCGGAGACTCCGGCGCCCTCCAGGACCGTACGGAGGATCGAGGCGCGTGCGCCCGGCTGGACGCGCAGGGCCTCGGGCAGGGCCCGGCACGCGCGGACGACCTGGTTGTCGAGGAAGGGCGCGTGGAGGCGCTGGAAGCGGATCTCCGCCGCCTGCTCCAGAATCCGGAGGTCGGCGGCGTGGCGGGCGAGCGCGGCGCGGGCACGGACGTCGCCCGGGCGCTGTCCGGGCCCGGCCCCCGGGCGGATCACCGTGTCCTGAAGACGAACCGATACTTCAGCGAGCGCCTCACCGGTCAGCCAGCGCGCGGCCGGCCCGGGTCTGCCCCAGGCGAGCGCGGCGAGCGAGGCGCCCACGGCGCCTCCGGGTTCATCGAACCTGCGGTGCAGGAGCCGGTCGGCGAGTCCTTCGACGCCCGCGCGGTAGGGCGTACGGGCGAGCCGCCGTGCCGCGGCGTACACGCGCGCGGGGACCATCACAGACCCGTCGGCCTTGGTCAGCGCGGCCACCGGCTTCACCAGATGGCGGCGCTTGCGGTCCATGAGGAGGTCGGCGAGGCGGGCCGGGTGGGCGTCCATGACCTGGCGGGCACCGTAGCCCGTGAGGTGGTCGGCGCTGCCGGAGGCGAGCCGCGCGCGGTGGCGGGCGGCCGTCACCAGCGAGGGCCCCGGCTCGTCGGTCAGCGGGGCGTCCAAGTCGACGTAAGGGAGGGTCTCTTCGCCGCCGGTGACGACGACGTGGTGCAGGCGCGGATTGGCGGCGATAGCCCCGGCGCGCTCCAGCTCGGCCTCGCGGCCGCCCGTCGCCAGGTCGTTGAAGGTGACGGCCAGCAGCCGCTCCCCCGCGCCGGTGCCGTGGCCGAGGACGGTGCCGGGCATGCCGGGCAGGCCTGCGGCGAGCAGGGCGAGGGTTCCGGACGCGGGTCCTCCGGAGAGGTCGGCGCCGATGCCGGGCACGGGCATGCCGCGGGCCGCGCGCCGCTCGGCGGGGCCCATGCCGGGCACGGGACCGGGGTCGATGTCCGCTCCGGGCACATGGCGCGGGGCGGTGAGGCGGGTGCGTACGGCTTCCACGAGGGCGTCGCGGACGCCGTCCACCGCGCTGGCCGCGTCGGCGGCGGGCGCCGCGACGGCGAGCGAGGCCACGGGCTCGTACCCGGCGATCTCCCGTGCGCCGTTGCGCAGGATCAGCGCATGGCCGGGCGGAATGCGCCGTACGCCCTGATACGGCGTCGAGTCGTGCAGTGCCTCCGGTACGTCGGGGGCGGCGAGCAGGGCCGCGAGGTGGCCGATGTCGAGATGGGCCTCGATGAGGTCGGCGAGCGGCAGGGCCGCCGTCGCGTACGCCGTGCCTCTCGCCCATGGCGTGTAGAAGACGGGGCGCACGCCCGCGAGATCACCCGCGATGGTGACGCGCCGGCCGACCTGGACGACCGCCGTGTAGCTGCCGGACCAAGCGGTCAGATGCCGGAGTGCGCCGCCGCGCGCGGCGAACAGGGCCACCTTGAGCTGCTCGTCGGACGCCCCGCAGGTGCCGAGGACCGCGATCCGGGTCTGGGCGTCGGCCTTGACGACGCGCACCTCGTCCGGCCGCCAGTCGCCCACGGCCCACAGCGGGTCGGGGTCGCCCCACAGCAGTTGGGAGCCCACGGGGTGAACGGTCTCCCCGTCGATCCCGGTGGCCCCGGCGGAACCCGCACCGGCGGACCCAGCGGCGGCACTGCTCCACCCCACCAACCACCGCATCGCCGCCTCCACAGGCTGTGGACAACCAGTGCACCGTACGAACTGGCCGAGTGAGTCCGAGGTCGCGCCGTCCGCCCGAAGGGCGGGCCCCGCGGCGTCCGGTGCGTGCGATCGCAAGGCGCCGAAACGTCCTCGTAGCGGAGCTACTAGGGCGTTTCGGCAACGCTGCGAGCGTGCGTGCCGGGCGTCGCGGGGCAGGCGCGACCTCGGACTCACTCGGCCAGGCACCATGCTGCCACGAAGGAGGCGCACAAAGGGGGCTACGCGCGCGCTTGAGCCCCCGTGCATGCGCCCCTGGCAAGCCCCGACCGAGGCTCCCTGTGGCTGGAGTTGAAGGATGAAGCTGCAGGCCCGCGCGGGGCGCATGTGCAGCATGAACAAGGAACGCGCAGGGGCGACGCGCAGACGAGATTCGGCCAAATCGGCCTGGGATGTTCACAACTCCCCACTATGGGACACAACGCACGGTCCGGGAGGCGGAGTTCGCCTCCCGGACCGGTCCGCCACCCGCGGGGATGAAGGCGGCGGTGTCCCCCAGCCCGCTGGATCCAGTACAGCGGGCCGACCCACGCACGACCCATGGAAGCGCTCCCGCCATGGCCGGAGAAGAGCGCACGGACGGGCGCACGGCCACACGGCCGGAGCACGCGGAGGACGGCCTGTTCCCCGTTCGCGCGGGCCGTAATCTCGCCATCCGGACCTATGCCTCTTAACGCTTGGGATGCAGCGAACTACGCTGTGTGTGTCTGTGTTTTCGCGGGAGGCATATTCCTCGGGGCCCGGCCACACGCTCATGCGGCCGGATCCGAGGCTCGCGGTGGGAGCCGCCGCGGGTGCGCCCCCTGGGAGGACGCAGCACGAATGCCGCGTGCCAATGCCCGGCGCGGCAGCCGTCTTGTGTCGAGGGGTGGCGCATGTCCAGGGAGCAACGCGGGCCGAACGAAAAGCTCGGCGCCGTTCTCGCCCTCGCGGGAATCAGCAACGCGGGACTGGCGCGGAGGGTCAACGACCTCGGCGCCCAACGCGGTCTGACACTTCGCTACGACAAGACGTCGGTGGCCCGGTGGGTGTCGAAGGGCATGGTGCCGCAGGGCGCCGCCCCGCATCTGATCGCCGCTGCCATCGGCCAGAAGCTCGGCCGCCCGGTGCCGCTCCAGGAGATCGGCCTGGCGGACGCGGACCCCGCGCCGGAGGTGGGTCTCGCCTTCCCGCGCGACGTAGGGGCCGCCGTCAGGTCGGCGACCGAGCTGTACCGGCTCGACCTCGCGGGCCGGCGGGCCGGCAGCGGCGGCATCTGGCAGTCGCTCGCGGGCTCCTTCGCCGTGAGCGCGTACGCGACGCCCGCGTCCCGCTGGCTGATCACCCCCGCAGACTCCTCCGTCGCGCGCGAGGCGAACACGGCCGAAGGCGCCGAGAGCAGCGGCACACCGCTCAAGGTCGGCCACAGCGACGTGCAGAAGCTCCGCGAGGCCGCCGAGGACGCACGCCGCTGGGACTCCAAGTACGGCGGCGGGGACTGGCGTTCGTCGATGGTCCCCGAATGTCTTCGGGTGGAGGCGGCGCCCCTGCTGCTCGGCTCGTACTCGGACGAGGTCGGCCGCGCCCTGTTCGGGGCATCGGCCGAACTGACGCGCCTGGCGGGCTGGATGGCGTTCGACACCGGCCAGCAGGAGGCCGCACAGCGCTACTACATCCAGGCCTTACGCCTCGCCCGCGCGGCAGCGGACGTGCCGCTCGGCGGCTACGTACTGGCGTCGATGTCCCTCCAGGCCACCTACCGCGGCTTCGGCGACGAGGGCGTCGACCTCGCGCAGGCCGCTCTGGAGCGCAACCGCGGCCTGGCAACGGCCCGCACGATGAGCTTCTTCCGGCTGGTCGAGGCACGCGCGCACGCACGCGCCGGTGACGCACAGGCCGCCGGGGCCTCGCTGAAGGCGGCCGAGGGCTGGCTGGAACGGGCCCGTGACGGCGACAACGATCCCGGCTGGCTCGGTTTCTACTCCTACGACCGGTTCGCGGCCGACGCCGCCGAGTGCTACCGCGACCTGAAGGCGCCCCGCCAGGTGCGCCGCTTCACGGAGCAGGCCCTGTCGCGTCCCACGGAGGAGTTCGTCCGCTCGCACGGGCTTCGCCTCGTCGTGTCGGCCGTGGCCGAGCTGGAGTCCGGCAACCTGGACGCGGCCTGCGAGCAGGGCGTACGCGCGGTGGAGGTCGCGGGACGCATATCGTCGGCCCGGACGACGGAGTACGTGAAGGACCTGCTGCACCGGCTGGAGCCGTACGGGGACGAGCCCCGGGTCGTGGAGCTGCGGGAGCGGGCCCGGCCGCTGCTGATGGCCCCCGCCTAGCGCCACGGCGCGCCACCCTCGGTGGCCGCCGCCTCACCTCCGGGGTTTGAGCGCATTGTCAGTGGCGCAGTGCACTATCGGGGGCAGGAGGTGAGGGACGTGGTGACGGCGGGCAGGCGCGTGGCGCTCGACTGTGACGTGCTGGTGATCGGCGGCGGGATCGTCGGCCTGTCGACGGCGTACGCGATCACGCGCGCCGCACCGGGGACACGTGTCACGGTGCTGGAGAAGGAACCGGGCCCGGCCCGGCACCAGACGGGGCGCAACAGCGGCGTGATCCACAGCGGGATCTACTACCGCCCGGGCTCGCTGAAGGCGCGGTATGCGGTCAAGGGCGCCGCCGAGATGGTCAAGTTCTGCGCCGAGTACGACATCGCGCACGCCGTGACCGGGAAGCTGATCGTGGCCACCGACCGGGCGGAGCTGCCCCGGCTGCACGCGCTGGTGCAGCGGGGGCGGGAGAACGGCATTCCGGTGCACGAGCTGGGCCCGGCCCAGATCGCCGAGCTGGAGCCCGAGGTGCGGGGCCTCGCCGCGATCCATGTCGGCACGACGGGCGTCTGCGACTTCACGGCGGTCGCACAGCGGCTCGCGGAGGCCTCCGGGGCGGAGATCCGGTACGGCGTGGAGGTCACGGGCATCGACCGCCGGGCCGACCTCGGGGTGGCCGTCCGGGCGGCCGACGGCGCGGTGGTCCGCGGGCGGATGCTGGTGAACTGCGCGGGACTCCACTGCGACGAGGTGGCGCGGCTCGCGGGCGACGATCCGGGGATGCGGATCATCCCGTTCCGCGGCGAGTACTACGAGCTGGCGCGGCCCGAGCTCGTGCAGGGCCTGGTCTATCCGGTGCCCGACCCGGCGTTCCCCTTCCTCGGAGTACACCTCACTCGCGGCATCGACGGTGGCGTGCACATCGGGCCGAACGCGGTGCCCGCGCTGGCCCGCGAGGGGTACGACTGGGGCACGGTGCGCCCCCGGGAGCTGGGGGCGACGCTCACCTGGCCCGGATCATGGCGCATAGCGCGCCGGCACTGGCGGTACGGGGCGGGGGAGCTGCGGCGCTCGGTGTCGAAGTCCGCGTTCACCACCGCGGTGCGGCGGCTGCTGCCCGCAGTCACCGAGGACGATCTGGTGCCGGCGCCCAGCGGGGTGCGGGCGCAGGCCGTCCTGCGGGACGGGGCGCTGGTGGACGACTTCCTCATCCGGGAAGGGGCGCGGGCGGTGCATGTGCTCAATGCGCCGTCTCCTGCGGCTACGGCTTCGCTGCCGATCGGGCGGGAGGTGGCCCGGCGGGCGCTTGCGGCGTTGGCGCGCGGCTGACGTACCGGCGATGGTGCGTACCGGCCCCGCCGTCATGACCGCCGAACCTCCGTAGAATCGATCCCACTGTGTACGAGTACGACGAGAAGCACCAGGCAGGCGCCCCCGAACGCCGGCGCCCCGGGAAGCGCATGTTCCCCGAGGGGACCGGCCCCGCGCCCGACCCCGCCGGCTCCCACTTCGAGCGGCGGATCCGCAGCTTCCAGCCCCGTCGGAGCAGAGTCACCAGCGGCCAGGCAGACGCCCTGAAGCGGCTCTGGCCCACGTGGGGCCTGGACATCGACGGGCAGCGCACCCTCGACCTCACCGACCTCTTCGGCAGCGACTGCCCCGTCGTACTGGAGATCGGCTTCGGCATGGGCGAGGCCACCGCGCAGATGGCCGCCGCCGACCCCGGCACCGGGATCCTCGCCGTGGACGTGCACACGCCCGGCCAGGGCAATCTGCTCAATCTCGCCGACCGGAACGGCCTGTCCAACATCCGGGTGGCCAACGGCGACGCGATCATCCTGCTCCGCGAGATGCTGCCGCCCGCGTGCCTCGACGGGCTGCGCGTCTACTTCCCCGACCCCTGGCCGAAGAAGCGGCACCACAAGCGCCGCCTCATCCAGCCGGAGTTCCTCACGCTCGCCGCGACCCGCCTCAAGCCGGGCGCGCTGATCCACTGCGCGACCGACTGGGAGCCGTACGCCGAGCAGATGCTCGAGGTACTGACGGCGCACCCCGACTTCGAGAACACCCAGGAGGACGGCGGCTACGCGCCCCGCCCCGCCTTCCGCCCCCTGACCCGCTTCGAAGGACAGGGTCTTGACAAGGGCCATGTCGTCCACGACCTGCTGTTCCGCCGCACGGAGACCACGAAATCCGCCGGATCCGGAGGAACTGAACGACCCGAAGGGCAGACGGGACCCTCGAAGTCCGCCGGACCCAACCCACCGCCCAGAGCCCTCTGACGCACCGTCGCGGCCACCGGCCATCCCTCGTTAGGGTCGATGACGTGGCCGCCAACTGCCCCCCGCAACCCTCGCATCCGCCGTCCCCCACATACCCCGCCATGCCCCCCGGCCCCGGCACCGGCGCCCCCGTCCCGGGCACCGGCACCGCGCTGCGGCATGCGCACTGGTGGCAGCGGCGGGTGGTGCGCGCAGGGGCGCTCATCACCTTGCTCGCGCTCTCCGGGCTCGTCATCCTGGCCCTCGTCCGCGAACAGACCGGCACCGAGGGGTTCCTGGCCGGCCTCGGCCTCGCCGTGCTCCCGGTGCCGCTGCTCATAGCCGCGTTCCGCTGGCTGGACCGGGTGGAACCGGGCCCCTGGCGGAACCTGCTCTTCTCCTTCGCCTGGGGAGCATGTGCGGCCGCGCTGATCGCGATCGTCGCGAACAGCTTCGCGACCCGCTGGATAGCCGTCGCGACCGCCGACCCCAGCAGCGCCGACACACTGGGCGCCACCGTCATAGCGCCCGTCGTCGAGGAGTCCGCGAAGGCGGCAGCGGTCCTGCTGATCTTCCTCTTCCGCCGACGGGACTTCACCGGAATCGTCGACGGTGTCGTCATCGCCGGCGTCACCGCCACCGGCTTCGCGTTCACCGAGAACATCCTCTATCTCGGCACGGCCTTCGGCACCGACCAGCTCAGCGGCCAGAGCGGCCTGACCTCCGTCACCGCGGCGACGTTCTTCGTCCGCATCGTGATGTCGCCGTTCGCGCATCCACTGTTCACGGTGCTCACCGGCATCGGCTTCGGCATCGCGGCACTGTCCGCCGAGCGCCACCGCGTACGCCGGGTCCTCCTGCCGATCGCGGGCCTGCTCCTCGCGATGGGCATGCACGCCGCCTGGAACGGCTCGTCGAGCTTCGGCCCGTACGGGTTCTTCGCCGTCTACGCCGCGTTCATGGTGCCCGCGTTCGGGCTGCTCACCTGGCTGGTGATCTGGACGAGGCAGCGTGAGCTGGGCACCATCCGCCGTGAGCTGCCCGCGTACGCGGCCGCCGGCTGGCTGACGCCGCCCGAGCCGCTCGTCCTGGGCTCGATGCGCGCACGCCGCCTCGCCCGCGAGTACGCGGATCGCCATCTGGGCAAGCCCGCGGCGCGGGCGGTCGCGGAGTACGAGGCGTATGCGACGTCTCTGGCGTTCCTGCGTCACCGGGGGCGCCGTGGCCGCGCGGGATCCGATTTCGTCGTACGGGAACGGGAGCTGCTGCACGAGCTGTGGCGGCGCAAGGACGTGGCACGGCCCGCGCTGGCCCACGCGGCCGCGGCGACGGCGCCGGAGGTGGTCCCGCCGTACGTTCTCCCGTACGGGCATCCGCAGGGGCAGGTCCCGTACGGCGCGATGCCGCCGTACGGACAGGTTCCGTACGGCGGCATCGCGCCATATCCCGCGTACAACCCCTACCGTTCCTGACGCGCCTTATCAGGTCCGTTGGGAGTTGGGCCCGTTCCCGTCAGGGATTCAGGCCCATTCCCGTCAGGGATTCAGGCCCATTCCCGTCAGGGGGTCAGGCCCTTGCTGCGCAGCCAGGCGAGCGGGTCGACCCCGTCGCCTCCGCCCGGGTGGATCTCGAGGTGCAGATGCGCGCCGGTGACGTTGCCGGTGGCGCCCACGCGGCCGATGACGTCGCCCGTGGTGACCTTCTGGCCGACGCTCACGCTGATCGAGGACTGGTGGCAGTACCAGATCTCCGTGCCGTCCTCGAGCTCCAGCACCGTGCGGTAGCCGTACGAGCCGGACCAGCCGGCCTCCTTCACCGTGCCGGTGTGGACGGCCTTGAGCGGCGTCCCCGTGGGGGCCGCGAAGTCAACGCCGGTGTGGTAGCCGGAGGACCACAGCGAACCCGCGTCGCCGAACTGCGAGGTCAGAGTGTACGAGGACGTGGGGAGGGCGTAGCTCGCGGCGAGCTTGGCGAGGCGCTCCGCCTCGGCCTTGCGCCTGGCCTCCTCCTCCGCCGCCTTCTTCTCGGCGGCGGCCTTGGCCTCGGCCGCTTCCCGCTCCTTGGCCGCTTCTTCGGCGGCCTGCTTGGCGGCGGCCTCCTCGGCGGCCTTCGCGGCCGCGCTCTCCGCCTGGTCCTGCTGCTGCTCGGCCTGCTGCATGATGCGGGCGCGCAGTGCCTCACCGGCGTCCGTGGTGCCCTGCTCCGCGTCGGTGGCGGTGACGCCGGCTCCGGTGAGGGGCGCGACGGCGTTGGTGCCGGAGTCCGACGAGTCGGACACCAGGGAACTCACGCCGGGCAGGGACTCGGTGACCGACGACAGGTCGGGCATCGATATCTGCACCGGCGGCTTGCCGCCCTGCGCGGTGGCGATGCCGCCCGCGCCGACGGCGGCGATGACTCCCACACCGAGAACCGTGGAGCTGCGCGCGAGGCCTCCGCCGCGCTGCTTGATGACACGGTGCCGACCGCGGACGGGCCGGACGGACTCCTCAGTGGGGTTCCATTCCTCCCAGGGCCCCTCGCCCTGGCGGAAGCCGGGGCCGAAGCCGGTGCCCGTGTCGAAGCCGCTGCCGGTTCCTCTGTCGAATCCGGTGCTGGTTGCTGTGTCGAAGCCCGTGCCGGTTCCGGTGTCGAAGCCGGCGCCGTCAGGGTCGTACGGCGCGAACGGGGGTTGCGGGGCAGGCGGGTTGGACGCCACTGGGGCGCGCTCCTTTCCTTCCTTCTCGCCTACCGGGTTAGCTGACGGGTTCGGAGCAGGAAGGTCTCCTACGAACGCCTTTTGCGGTAAAGGCGCCCGATTCACCCCAAGTTGGTGGTTCCCCGGTTCCCTTACGGGATTCGGCGCGTGCGCACGGAGCCGCCTCTTGTGACGGCTGGGACGACCGCGCTGCGTTATCGAACGTTAATAGACGGGGGTACTGAATTCCAAGCCGTTCCGGCTGATCGTTAACGCTTTGGTCTGGACTTAACAGGGCGGGACCGGGCGGAATCGGGCGAGTTGACCGCCCGGCCGCATCGGGCACTTACTTGACGGTGTGTCAGTTGTTATGCGGAGGGGGGTCGTTCGGTCACGGAAGGTGATGTGGTCGGCCCGCTCCCAGACGCCGTACCGCTCACGGACGCCGCACCGCTCACCGACACCGCGATGCTCACCGACACCGCGATGCTCACGGGCGCCGTACCGCCAGCAGCACCATGTCGTCCCCCATCCCGCCACCGCTGTGCCGGCGCACCTCCGCCGCGAGGGAGGCCAGCATGGCGTGCGGACCCTCGAAGAAGCGCCGGGGTGCAGGCGCACGGCGAGCACGGCGACGAGCGAGGCGCTCCCCGCCACCACCGTGCCGCGGAGCGAGTAGAGAGCGGCGGCGACCAGCGGGGCTGCGGTCAAGAGGGGCGCCCCCGTGAAGGCCGACGGCATGAGGACGTCGTAGAGGGTCCCGGCGACGATGAGCAACGCGGGCAGGAACCGCACGAAGGTCCGGACGATCGCAAACGCCCGCCGCTCGTCGTCCCGCCCCGCCCCTACGCCCTCTCCGGCGTCCCAGCCGTCTGCCCAGCCACGTTCCCGGTCGGGCTCGCCGCCGTGCTCCCCTGCGTCGCGCCCTCCTCGCTTCCGCACCGCTCGTCTCCTGCCGCGTCCACGTCCGCGCCCGTCGCCGCGTCCCACTCACGGCATTCCCGCCGCGGCACGGGTGGCGACCTGTGGTGGGCCGCCGGAGTGAGCACCGCGGCTCAATGCGCCTGCAACACGCCGAGGGGCCGGAACCACATCTGGTTCCGGCCCCTCGGGCTTCAGTAGCGGGGACAGGATTTGAACCTGCGACCTCTGGGTTATGAGCCCAGCGAGCTACCGAGCTGCTCCACCCCGCGTCGGTAAGTACAAGTGTACGCCATGCGCGGGACACCTTTGACCAGCCCGGTTCGCGCCCCGTGTGAACCGCGCACTCACGCCGGTTCCACTCGCACGCTCCCGGCGCGCAAACGGCGGCGGTCCACTGACGGCGGACCCGCACAACGCAGGCGCACCGGTCGTGCACCGGGCCGCGCACCGGTTGTGCGGGAGGGGCCGCCGGCCTTCCCCTGCCCTCGGCCGGCGGCCCCGCGGAGGCCGGGCGAAGGCCCCGCGGCGGCCGGGCGGGCGGATATGGCCACGCGAAGGCCGGGCGAGCGGTTGTGGCACCGGCACCGGTTGCCGTGGCCCATCCCGCGGAGGAGCCTCGAAGGAGGGGTCAGAAGGGTCAGAAGGGTCAGAAGGAGGTCACCATGGGCACCTCGGCGAGCCCCGCCTTCGACACCGAAATCCTGCGCCAGGGCATCGAAGGCCACAACGCGGACACGCTCCTGTCGCTCTACGCGGACGATGCGGAAGTCCGCGTCGTCGACCGCAACACGCAGCCCAGCCACCCACTGATCAAGCACGGCCGCAACCAGATCAGCGAGATGCTGAACGACATCTACGGCCGCGAGATGACCCACAAGCTGGAACAGTGCGTGGTCCAGGGCGACCACGTCGCCTTCACCGAGTCCTGCGAGTACCCGGACGGCGTCAAGGTGCTGGCCAGCTCCATGATGTCGCTACGAGACGGCAAGATCGTCGATCAGACGCTGATCCAGGCGTGGGACGAGTAGGACGGCCGGGGATACGGCCCTTGTTGGCTCGCAGTACCGGACGGCGGCCTTCAGGTCGACTATGGCGGCCGGGGCCCTGCGGTAGTAGGTGCCGTCCGAGCCGGTGAGGGTCCGGCCGTGCGCGCCCGGCTACCGACGACGCGTAACCCCCCGCGCGCGCAGCGTCAACATACGCGACAGCGCCCGAGCCGGCCAAAGCCGACCCGGGCGCGGCCCCTGCTAGCCCACGACGATGATCACGAAGCCGTGATCGAAGCGGTGGTCGAAGCGATGATCGAATCGGTGGTCGAATCGGTGATCGCGGTGATCGCGGTGATCGCGGTGATCGAAGCAGCGTCCGCCCCAGTAACCGCGATCGCAGTGGTTGGTGGTCACATGAGTGTCCACGGCAGGGGTTGCTGCTGCGGCCGTGCCTGCTGCGCTGATCGCAGCGCTGCCGGCCATCAGAACGCTGGCCGCGGACACTGCGACGAGACGCCTCGCGCGTTGTGCTCGCATGGTGAATGCTCCTCTCCTTCCATCATCCCGCGCTCTCAGCGGCACGAGATGGGTGGCCGCAGCCGCAAGGGAGGAGCGGCGCGGTCGCCGGCGTCGCCCGGCGCATACGAGGAGCACGTCTCTGTATCCGAGGTCCCCGCTGGACGCGAACCAGCCGACCGGGGGCGTGCCCCCAGGGTTGCGACCCTGCTTGTAGTACGTCGGCGGCGCCCTTTTGGATTGGCGCTTCCGGGCGTCTGGGCCCGAAAAGCACTGAAGAAGCACTGAAGGCCCAGATCAGATCTCCTCTGACCTGGGCCTTCCTCGTAGGCCGTGTGGGACTCGAACCCACAACCAATGGATTAAAAGTCCACTGCTCTGCCAATTGAGCTAACGGCCCGCGTTACTGCATCCCCGAGCATAGCCGGACGAGCCCGCGTCTCCGATCGGGTATCGGTGGACCGCGTCTTTCCGACCGCCGAAGACGGCACATCGGCCGCCGAAGACGGCACATCGGTCACGGAAGACGGCATATCGGCCGCCGAAGACCGCACACCGGCCGTGGAAGACGGGCACGGAGCTCGAGGCCCCGCCGACACCCGGTCGGCGGAGCCAGGCCCTCGACCTCACGGGTCCAGAGGTTCCAACGCCCCCTCCCGTGCCGCCTCTCGGGCGAGCGTGCGTGCGTGTTCCGGGTTGAGGAACCAGTGGCGGGCCGAGGCCAGCCACCAGGCTGCCGCGAAGCCCAGCACGGCCAGGACGGCGATCGGCGCGTAGTTGAAGGTCTCCCAGGTCACCGGGGCCACCTGCGGCAGCATGAACAGGATCGTGATGACGCCGACCCACACCACGGCGACGATCCCGATGGGCCGTGACCACGCGCCGAGATGCCATGGACCGCGCTCGAAGGCGTCGCCCTTCCACAGGCGCAGCATGGTCGGCACGACGTAAGCGATGTAGAGGCCGATGACCGCGATCGAGGTCACGGCCGCGTACGCCGTGACGTTGATCAGATACGGCAGGCCTAGCACCAGCGCGCCACCCGCGGCGAGCCAGACCGCCGCGACCGGGGTGCGGGTGCGCGGGCTGACCGTGTGCCAGACGTGGGAGAGCGGGAGAGCGCCGTCGCGCGAAAAGGCGTAGATCATGCGGCTGTTGGCGGTGACGGAGGCCATGCCGCAGAACAGCTGTGCACCGATGACGACGAGCAGCAGCAGCTTGCCGGCCGTCGCCCCGAGCGCGTCGAGCAGGATCTGCGCGGGCGGTACGCCGGTCGGGGACGCCAGCGCCTTGTCGTACGACTGGATGGCGAAGGTGAAGCCGAGCAGCAGGACGAAGCCCGCGATCCACGACGTCCAGATCGACTGAACGATTCCTCTCGGACCCGCCGTCGAGGCGTCGTGGGTCTCCTCGGTCATGTGCGCGGAGGCGTCGTACCCGGTGAAGGTGTACTGCGCCATCAGCAGACCGAGCAGCACCACGTACAGGCCGCTGCCCCAGCCCGTGTTGTTGACGAACTCCGTGAAGACGAAGCCCGCCGACTGGTGGCTGTCCGGTACGAAGGTGAGCGCCCCGACGATCACGGCGACGCCGATGACGTGCCACCACACGCTGACGCTGTTGAGCAGACCGACGATGCGTACGCCGAACGTGTTCAGCAGGCCGTGCAGCAGCAGGATCCCTGCGAAGAGCAGGATCGTACGGCCGGGCGTCACCTCGAAGCCGAACTGAAGATTGAGGTAGGCGCCCAGGAACGAGGCCGCGCCGAAGTCGATGCCGGCCGTCACCGCGACCTGGCCGAGGACGTTGAACCAGCCCGTGAACCAGGCCCACGCGGCCGCGCTCCGCGACGGCGCCAGCCGGTACGCCCAGTAGTAGAGCCCGGCCGACGTCGGGTACGCCGAGCAGATCTCCGCCATCGCAAGACCGACGAACAGCGTCATCAGGCCGACGCCGACCCAGCCCCAGGTGATCACGGCGGGCCCGCCCGTGTTCATGCCGAAGAGGTACAGGGTCAGGCAGCCGGAGAGGACCGAGATGATCGTGAAGGAGACCGCGTAGTTCGAGAACGCGGACATGCTGCGCGCGAGGACCTGCGTATAGCCCAGTTGGGCCAGCCGCTCCTCGTCCGTCAAGTGCGCGGCGCCGGACGCGTCCGGCGCCGGCTTTCCGGTGGTTTCAGCGGCACCACCGACCGCCTCATCTGTCATGCCCCCAGCGATTCCCTCGCTGGGGGCATGACATGCGCCACAGAACGGCCGAAACCCGACCGTGACCGGCCCGACGCGGGCGGGCCCCGGGTCGAAGCGTGGCTAGAAGAGGCCCTTGTACCCCTGCCAGCCGCTCGCGATCTTCACCCGCGGTGCGAACAAACCGTTCCCATAGCCGGCGTTCCGGTACAGGCCGCCCGCGGTGTCCCGCACAACCAGGTCGTTCTTCCCGTCACCGGTGATGTCCCCGACCCCGACGATCGCGTTGTACGACGCGCCCCAGTTCGTGTACATCTTCACGCGGTCCTTCAACAGCCCGTTCCCCAGGCCGTCGTAGCGGTAGAGCGTGCCGTCCTTGTGGCGCGCGAGAACGTCGCCGAACCCGTCGCCGTTGAGGTCCCCGGCGCCGACGATCTTCGTGTAGGCGGTCCAGGCCGAACGGATCTTCTTGCCCGCCGCCAGCTTGCCGTGCCCGTCGTTGGCGAAGACGTAGATGTCACCGGTCGACGCCTTGCGGGCCAGCAGGTCGGTACGCCCGTCGCCGGTGAGGTCGCCGGGCGCGACCAGCACGTTGTACGCGTTCCAGCCAGTACCGAGCCGAGGTGTGGCTGCTGCCCGGCGAGTACGAACTGCCGCAGCGGCCCGGGTACCGGCGCAGCTCGCCGTTCGGCATCCGCACCAGCATCTCGGAGCAGCGGTCGCTGCCCATGTCGCCGAAGGGGACGGCGAGCGTGCCCGCCGGCCAGCCTGACGCGGACCGCTTCGAGTCGAAGGTGCCCTTGCCGCTGGTGTAGTGGAGGGTCAGGCCACCGGAGGAGTTGAGCGTGGCCAGCTCGCCAAACGCGTACCCGCCCTGGTCGTGGAAGCCCTGGCGGCCACCGCCGACCGAGATCTTGCCACTCGTGGTGTACGTTCCCGCACCCTCCGCCGCCGTGGCGGTCAGCGTCCAGGAGTACACGCCGCTGTAGACGTAGGTGCCCGCGTTGGTCTTGCCGTCCCAGATCAGGTCGACCTCGGTGTCCGGGCCGCCCTTGATGGTGCGGGCCGTGCGCCCGAGCGCGTCCTTGACCGTGAACGTCCAGTTCGCGGGCTTGTTGAGCTGCCAGGTGCTCGACCAGACCTGCCCGCCCGTCGTGTCCTTGAGGTCGAGGAGGCCGTCGTCGAACTCGGACTCGGTCTTCGCCAGGGACGCCGACGGTACGCCGCTGGGGACGATGCGGATCGCGTTGTCCTGCCCGACGTACGCGATGTCGCCGCCGAACCGGTCCACGGCCCAGGTGAGCCGCCGCTGGTCGGCGGTGTTCCCGGCCGGAAGATCGGCGATCTCGCGCGGCGCCGCGGCCGAACCGGTGTGGAAGTCGGTGAGCAGCAGCTTGCCCCCGGTCCGGTCGTGCCGGACGAGATAGCCGTCGCCGACGAGTGCGAGACCGGACGGGACGGTGATCTTCGTCTTCGTGGAGCGGTCGTAGACGCCCGCGGCGCCGGTCGGGCCGCAGTTCCAGTAGATCCAGCGGCGGACCGCCTGAAGTTCCTTGACCGTGCAGGGCGCCCCGGTGGCGAGGGTCTCGATGACCTTCTTCTGCTCCAGGTCGTACGAGGTGACCGAGCCGGTGGTGGAGCCCGGCGTGTACAGCCTGCTGCCCCAGATCGAGGCGGCGGTGATGGAGCGGGTCATCCGCACGGACGTGGTGCGGTACACCTCCACGTCGTCGACGTACTGCTTACCGGTCGAGGTCGCGTTGTAGGCGTAGTAGCGGCCGCTGACGTCCACGAACTGGGCGCCCGTGACGCCGGGTTCCTCCACCGAGTGGTAGCCGTCCGGGCTGGTGTGGATCTGGGCGTACTCCTTGCCGTCCTCGACGAAGAAGTGGCCGACGTTCCCGTTGCCCGAGGCACGCAGCACCACACAGGAACCGGCGTCGCACGGCACCTCCTTGAGGTGCTGGCCGTACGCGTATGTGCCGGCGTAACCCCAGCTCGTCCGGGCGCTCGCCGACAGCCCGTCCGGCGACACCTGGCGGGCGAAGACGAACCGCTCGCCGGACGCCGCGCGTTCGACCGTGTTCAGGGTGCCGCCCGCGAAATCGATCCCCCAGACGCCGTCGGTCTGGATGGGCGTCGGCGCGTCGGCGGCGCCCGCGGAGGTCGCCGCGTTGAGCCCCGCGACGACAGCCGCGACAGCGGCGAGCGCAGCGCCTCCGCGTCTGAGCGCACGACGGCGTCCGAAGGTGTGGCGAGCCATGGATCCCCCTCAGCCCCGCGGGCTGCAAGTGTGCTGTGCGCGAGAAGTGCGCGAGATGTGCGCGCCCTGAGCAGGGCAACGGGAGCGTACCAGGGGGCACTTGTGGGTCAGAAGTGGTTTCTTGGTTGCCTCATGACGAACGCCGAAGGGCCCGGACGACCGAAGTCGTCCGGGCCCTTCAGGGTTCGTTGTCCCGGGCCCTCCAGGGTCCGGTCAGGCAGGGTCAGCCGTTGCGCTTCCAGCGCGGCTTGTCCTCGCGGCGGCCGAACGAGCCGGTCCCGCGGTGGTCGTCACGGCGCCCGGACGGGCGGTCGTGGCCGGAGCGGAAGCCGCCGCCGGAAGGCCGGTCGTCGCGGCGATCGCGGTTGAAGGGCCGGTCGCTGCGGTGGCCGCCGGACGGGCGGTCGTCGCGGCGCTCGAAGGAACGGCCGCCACGGTCGTCGCGGCGGAAACCACCGCGGTCGTCACGACGCTCGAAGGAACGCCCGCCACGGTGGCCGTCGCCCCGGTCGTCCCGGCGGAAGCCGCCCGACGGACGGTCGTCGCGGCGCTCGAAGGAACGCCCACCGCGGTCGCCGTCACGGCGATCGCGGTCGAAGCCACGGTCATTGTCGCGACGGTCGCGGTTGAAGCCACCGCGGTCGTTGTCCCGGCGGAAGCCGCCCGAGGAGCGGTCGTCACCGCGGAAACCGCCGCGGTCGTTGTCCCGGCGGAAGCCGCCCGACGAACGGTCGTCACGGCGCTCGAACGAACGGCCACCACGGTCACCGTCACGGCGGTCACGGTCGCCACGGTCCCGGTTGAACCCACGGTCACGGTCCCGGTCGCGGCCACCGAAGCCACCCCGGTCACGGTCGCGGTCGTTGTCCCGGCGGTCACGACGCTCGTAGTTGCCCCGCTCGTCACGGCGCTGACGCGGCTCGTACGCCGGACGCTCCTCGTACGCAGGACGCTCGGCCCGCTCCACGCGCTCGGCGCGCTCGCCCACCGGCTGCTCGGGCACCGAAACGGCCGCCTCGACCGCGGCCTCCGCGAGCGCCTCCTCCGCGGCGGAGACGGTGGCCTCGGCCACCGCGGCAGCCGGGTCCTCGCCCCGCTCACGAGCCGCACGGGCGGTCAGCCTGTCGGCCTCCTCACGGAGTTCGGCGGCACGGCGCTCGGCGCGCTCCAGCTGCTTGGCGAGGTCCTTGACCTCGTGCTCCGCCTGCCGGGCCGCGTTGCCCGCGGACTCGGCCTGCACCTCGGTCATCGACCGGGCGCCGGTGATCTCGGCGACCTCGGGGTCGAACGCGGCGCCGCCCTGGATGATGTGGCGCGAGGCGTCGACGCCCGCGTCCTCCATGAGCCGGAAGATCTGGCGGCGCTGGTGCGGCAGCGACAGCGACACGACGGTCCCGCTGCGGCCCGCACGCGCCGTACGACCCGAGCGGTGCAGGTAGTCCTTGTGGTCGCCGGCCGGGTCCACGTTCAGAACCAGGTCGATGCCGTCGACGTGGATGCCGCGGGCCGCGACGTCCGTCGCGACGAGCACGTTGACGTACCCGTCCTTGAAGTCGGCCAGGGTGCGGGTGCGCGCGCCCTGCGTCATGCCGCCGTGCAGCGCGTCGGCCTTCACACCGGCGTCGCACAACTGCTCCGCGACACGGTCGGCGCCGAGCTGGGTGCGGACGAAGATGATGGTGCGGCCCTTGCGCGCGGCGATCGCGGCGGTGACCGGCGCCTTGTCCTTGGGCTTCACGATCAGGATGTGGTGCGACATGGTCGTCACGGCGCCCTGCGCGGCGTCGACCTCGTGGCTGACCGGGTTGTTCAGGTAGCGCTTGACCAGGGTCGCGATCTCGTTCTCCATCGTCGCGGAGAAGAGCATGCGCTGACCGCCCGCCGGCACCTGGTCGAGGAGCTCGGTGACCTCGGGCAGGAAGCCCAGGTCGGACATCTGGTCGGCCTCGTCGAGGACCGCGATCTGCACGCTGTCGAGCGAGCAGGCGCCGCGGTTGATGATGTCGCGCAGCCGGCCCGGCGTGGCGACGAGGATGTCGACGCCGCGCTCGAGGGCGTAGATCTGGTTGCCCATCGACGTACCGCCGCAGACGACCTTCATCTTCAGGCCGAGGACGTCCCCGTACGGCTGCAGCGCGTCCGCGACCTGCATCGCGAGCTCACGGGTCGGGGTGAGGATGATGCCTCGGGGGTGCTTCTTCTCGGTGTGGCCGCCGGCCAGCGTGGCGAGCAGCGGCAGGCCGAAGGAGAGGGTCTTGCCGGAGCCGGTGCGGCCACGGCCGAGGATGTCCTTGCCGGCCAGGGCGTCCGGGATGGTCGCGGCCTGGATCGGGAAGGGCGTGGTGACCCCGTTCTGCGCGAGCTTGCGGACGACGCCCTCGGGCAGGCCGAGGTCGGCGAAGGTGAGCTCGGGCTCGGCGTCGGTGGAGGCCTCGGGCGCCTCGTCGGCGGCGTTCTCGGCGGCGGCCGCTGCGGCGACCTCCGCGATCTCGATCTCGTTCTCGGGCAGGACGGAACGGTCAGTACTGGAAACGGACATGCGAAATGCGAAACCTTCCGGAGTCTCGGCACGCGCCCAAACTCCGTGAATTCGCAATCGACCGCCTCAATGCGGTCCGGCCACGGCAAGGGAGAGTACGCGCCACACGCGGCGCGTCATTCATGGCGCCGGGCAAATGGGATCAAACGATCTGCCACCATACGCACCCTCCACCCCCGAGCGCAAACCGAACCCCATACGCGCAGCTCACGGCGGTGCGGCAGACAGGCGCCGCCCCTCCCCAAGGCCTGCGCCGACTTCCGCAGAGCCCGGCGACGCCCCTCCCGGAGCCCGGCGAAGCGGGGTGATGCCGCAGACGTAGATACGGGCGACGGGACCGGGGCCCCTCCCGGAGCTGCGCCGCCTCCTCCCGGCAGCCGTCCGAGCCGTCCCGGAGCCGGCCGCCCGGCTCTCTCCGGGAGTATGCCGCCGCCTACACCGGCCGCCCCGCCTCCGGCGAAGGCTCCAGCGGAGAAATGTCCGCCGCCGCACCCTGCGCCGCCATCTGCTCGTGGGCCGACGACGACGGTTCCGCGGTCGGGGAGGGCTCAGTGCTCGGGGTCGGCGACGGGTCCACCGGTGACGGGTCCGGGGTCGTGGGCGTCTCAGTCGGCTTGGGCTTGGGCCTGGGCTTCCTGCTGGGCTTCGACTTCGTCGGCGACGCCTGCGGGGACCCGGGCTTCTCGCTCTTCGCCGGCCCGGACGAACCCTCACCGGAGGCCGACTCCGAGGGCAGGGCCGACTCGGACGCGGACCCCCTGGGGTGCGGCGCTCCCTTCCCACCGTCGCGCCCGTTCCCGTAACCGGAGCCATTGCCGGCCGACGCCGCCCCGCCCCCGTCGGGAGCGGCGGCGCCGCGCGGCCCTACCGACTGGGCGGGGGCCTGCCCCGTCCCGTCGTCGCTCACACTCATGCAGCCTGCGGTCGCCGCGACGGCCACCACCACGGCAGCCCAACGGACGGATACGAAAAAGTGGCGCACGGGCGGGCACCTCCGGGGCGCGGCACGCAGAAATCAGTGCAGGGGGCTGACATCGGTGCAGGGGACGGGATCCCACTGCCCAACTCCCGGAGCCCACAAGAAGACACGGAACCCGGACCGGACACCCGGCGAACGGCCCCGTCACCGGCACCCGTCTCGCGCCCTTCCGCCCGATGCCCCAGCTCAGCCGTATCCCAGCGCATGCAGCCGCGCATCGTCGATCCCGAAGTGATGCGCGATCTCGTGCACCACGGTGACCTCGGTCTCGACCACCACGTCCTCGCGCGACTCGCACATACGCAGCGTCGGCCCCCGGTAGATCGTGATGCGGTCCGGCAGCACCCCCGCGTACCACTCACCGCGATCGGTCAGCGGCGTCCCCTCGTAGAGCCCGAGCAGCTCGGGATCGTCGGCCGGCGGTTCGTCCTCGACGAACACCGCCACGTTGTCCATCAGCCGCGTCAGTTCCGGCGGGATCCGGTCCAACGCCTCGGCGACCAGTTCCTCGAACTCCTCGCGCGTCATCTCCAGCACACGGCCATTGTCGGCCACGACACCGCGTATCCACCGGCGCACAAGAGAAAGCCGCACATCCGCCGTTCGCGGCAGGGGCATACGGTGCGGCGCACTTGGGCATACGGGACCAATGGTCCGCGTCCTCGCCCGCATCCTGGAGCGTGTCCCGCACATCGTGCCGCGCCGCGTGCCGCTGTACGTACGGAGTGCGCCCGCCGCGCTCGTACGCCACGTCCCCGCGGCCTTCTTACGCCACTACCGGTCCCGTCACTCCGGTCCCGTCGGCGAACTGGTCCATCCCCCGCATCCCTACGCCCGCGCGCTCGGCCTCGTCGCGGTCGTGCTGCTCGGGGCCTGGCTGGGCCTGCTCATCGTGGGCAGCGTCCGTGCCCCGGTCGGGCCTGTGGACACCCGGATGGCTCTGCGGCCGTCCCTCACCGGCGGCACGAAGATCAACATCTCCCCGCTCGGCGACCTGGAGCTCCGCTCCCACATCGCACCCATTCGCCTGGACGTGGACGTCGACCGACTCGACCCGGTGCGCGCCGAGGCTCTGGTCCGGCATCCGGAACGGCTGTCCGGCCTGCAGGACGAGGTGACCCGCGACGTCGAGGACGGCACGCGCGACCTGGCCGTACGCTCCTGCGTCGCCGTCGTCTCTGGCGCCACCGCCCTCGGGCTCGCCGTCTACCGCCGCCCCCGCCGCGCTCTCGCGGCCGGCGGCCTCGCCCTCACGCTGCTCGCCGCCTCCGCCGGCACGGCCTTCGTCACCTGGAACCCGAACTCGGTCCTCGAGCCGAAGTTCTCCGGCCTGCTCACCAGCGCCCCGTCCGCCGTCGGCAACGCACGCAGCATCGTCACCGAATTCGACGTCTACCAGAAGGAGTTGGCGCGCCTGGTGACCAACGTGACCAAGCTGTACGACGTGACGTCCACGCTCCCCGCGTACGCACCAGACCCCTCCACCATCCGGGTGCTGCACGTCTCGGACATCCACCTCAATCCGGCGAGCTGGCACATCATTTCCTCGCTCGTCGAGCAGTACGAGATCGATGTCATCGTCGACTCCGGCGACACCATGGACCACGGCACGGCCGCCGAGAACGCGTTCCTGGACCCGATCGAGGACCTCGGCGCGCCCTACGTCTGGGTGCGCGGCAACCACGACTCGCTCACCACCCAGCGCTATCTGGAGGACATGAAGAACGTCCACGTGCTGGACGAGGGCAGGGCGGTCTCCGTCGGCGGCCTGCGGTTCGCCGGGACGGGCGACCCGCAGTACACGCCCGACCGCTCGGTCAAGGCCGAGGGCGATCCGGCCGAGCGCATGGCGGGCATCCGGCTCGCCTCGGCCCTGCGCGACCAGCAGGCGGCCGGCACGCCGGTCGACATCGCGATCGCCCACAACCCGGTGGCGGCCCAGGAGACGGACGGCGAGGTGCCGCTCGTCCTCGCGGGCCACATCCACCACCAGGAGATGGAGGTCCTGAAGCTCGGCACCCGGCTGAGGATCGAGGGGTCGACGGGCGGGAGCGGGCTGCGAGCGGTCGAGGGCAAGAACCCCGATCCGGTGGAGGCGTCGGTCCTCTATCTGGACCGCGACACCAAGCGCCTCCAGGCCTGGGACGAGATCAGGCTGGGCGGCCTGGGCCTGACGACGGCCGAGGTCAGCCGCCACCTCCCGGAGGAGAACCAGCCGGGAGCCTCGCCGACACCGACGCCGTCCGCGCCCTCACCGGACACGCCCCCGGCGCCCTCACCGGGCACGCGCTCGACGACCTCACAAGCCACGTCCCCGGCGCCCTCGCCCGGCACCTCCTCGGCGTCCCCGTCCGCGCCGTCGCCGGGCCGCTCCGGCCCGTAACCCCCCGTCGGCCCCTGACCAGCGACTGCGCGCTCCCGACGCACCACCGCACCACCCCGCCGTAAACCGTTTTGGCGATAGCTCCCCGCATCCCATATGCTTCTCACGTCCCCGACGCGCTGCGAAGCGCCCAGGCGGGCCCTTAGCCCTCATCGTCTAGTGGCCCAGGACGCCGCCCTTTCAAGGCGGTAGCACGGGTTCGAATCCCGTTGGGGGCACGTAACACCGTGTGCGACACTGTTCGTACACAACAGCTTGGTCCTGTGGAGCAGTTTGGAGTGCTCGCCACCCTGTCAAGGTGGAGGCCGCGGGTTCAAATCCCGTCAGGACCGCTGCGATCCCCTCGCGGATCGCGTGGCTGGGTAGCTCAGTTGGTACGAGCGTCCGCCTGAAAAGCGGAAGGTCGCCGGTTCGACCCCGGCCCCAGCCACCGCCGCAAGGCCCCGTCCCCAGGACGGGGCCTTCTCGTTTTTCATGAGCCCTCGCTCCAGGGCCCGCTTCACTCCGCCCCACAGGTCACTCTGGCCCCACGACCACAGCTCACCTGGCCAGTGGAGGCCGCGCCCACCTGGGCAAACGCCCCCGCCGAAGATCTTCGGCGGGGGCGTTTCGTTTCGCTCGGGCCGGCGGCCGGGTCAGTCTGTCGACCAGACCTTGATGCGGTAGGCCGGTACGTCCGTGTTCAGCATGGCGCGCTCGCCGGGCGAGAGCTGGGCGACCGGGGTGGCGAAGCAGTTGTTGGTGAAGACCTGGACGATCGTGTCGGTGGCGTTGTCGACCGGGTAGTTCGGGTCCGCCGGCGGCACCAGCTCGATACAGGCGCCCATCGGGTCCTCCATGACGTGGGACTCGCCGTCCTCGTCGTACCAGACGAAGGCACCGGACTGGGCCGAGGCGGGGGCCGAGGCGACCGTGGTGGCCAGGACCGCCGCACCGAAAGCGGCGACGGCCGTACGGGCCGTCGTGCGGAACAGACGGCGGACAGAAGCAGGTGCGCTCATATGCACTCCTGTGAGGCGCAGCGAATATGACGCCTCAAGATTGATGGGCGACATCGCTTAACGGAAGCCCATTCCGATTGATTCCCCTGAACAGCGGGAGCCCGAATGACCGCACAATGCGCGGGCGGCTTCGAGATGTGCTCCAATGCGCCGATGCATTCCGTGCGATGATTCTTCCGCACCTGCTCCGACGTACCTGAATTCATATCGACGGCTCTTCTGGACTGCAGGGCGGACGTACGACGCATCTGCTTTCGACGGACGCCGGACTCGCACTGCTCACCACGCTTCCGGGGGCTTCCCCCCAGCGGGACGGGCAGCGGATGGAATGGGCCCGGGCCTGCGTGCGCCATTCGCCGCGACTCCGTGCGGCGAATGGCGGCCCATCCCTGCCCAATGGGATGAACACGCCGTACGCAATTCACCCGGGCGGCGAGACCATCCGATTTCCGGGCTGATCAGCAGGTTATTGCTTCCCGCATGGCGACGAATAAAAGAGTCACTGGAATTCGGGGATCCCGGCTACGGCTGGTTGCCTATGTGGTGCCCGTGCCGCTCGGCCTGGTCCTCAGCGGCGGTCTGGTCTGGCATGCCTCCCATGCCGCTTTTTCGGGACGCACGACCAACTCCGGAACCTCCTGGACGGCGGGCTCGGTCAATCTGACCAACGACAGCGACGGTCAGCCCATGTTCAACCTCACGAACATCACGCCGGGCGACACGGGGACCAGATGTATCGCCATCACGTCCCAGGCCACGGTCCCGACGAACATCAAGCTCTACACATCCACGGCCAACCCCCCGGCCAACGACATCAGCCCGTACATCAACGTCACCGTCGAGGACGGCACCGGCGGCTCGTTCGACTCCTGCGACGGCTTCACGCCCGCCGGCGCCGTCGACTACGACGACACCCTCGAGAACCTCACCACCACGCGCACCAACTACGCCAACGGCATCGGCCCCTGGGCGCTGACCGGGAACCCGCCCGAGACCAAGACCTACCGCGTCACCTGGACCTTCAGCGCCACCGCCCCCGACTCCACCCAGGGCGGCTCGACGCCCAACGTGAACTTCACGTGGGAAGCCCAAACCGCATAGATGTCCCTCAGGGCCTGGGAGCGACTGCTCACGGTGATCGCGGCGCGCATCGGGCTCAGCATGGCCGCAGGCCCGCTGATCTGGGCATGCGCCCGCGCTCGTACTCGGCTGGCACGCCGCCGTCGTCCTCGGCGACTCCATGCGCCCGCATCTGAGGCCGGGAGACGTCGTACTCCCGTCGGACGTCCTCGCCCTCGGGCGGCTGCGCGTCCCCGGGCTCGGACTGCCCGTCGCCTTCTGGCGGGGCCGCGACTACGCCCTGACCGCCGTCTTGCTCCTCGCTCTGGCCGTTACGACCCGGCGGGCGACGAGCCCCGTACGACCGGCGAGCGGGGGCGACCCGCCCGAGCCGCACGCGTCCGACGGCTCGGCGTGGCCGACCGCCCAGGGCCCTGCGCGCCCCGCTGTCGGATTCGGCAGCCCCTCATGAATGGCCGGACCGGCCCCGCGCGTCCGCCCCAAAAGTCGCCGGCTGCCTGCTCCGAACCCGTCTCCACCAATCCGTTCTCCACATATCCCGGCACCGCGCCCGCCCGCCCAGCCGACGTCCGCCCAGCCGACGTCCGCCACCCAGTCGGCGCGCCCTCGCACCCCGCCCCCGCCCGCCACCCAGTCGGCCCCCTCACCTGGCCCCCGCCTGACCAACCCACCGAGCCGCCGCCTCGCCAAGCCGCCACTTCCCCGAGCCGCGCCCGGAATAGGTTGGCCGCACCCACACCCCGGATGCGATCCTGGTCCCCGTATGTCTACGCACCCTGCCTCCGCCTCCGCTCCCGCCGCCTTCGCCGATCTCGGCTCCCGGCTGGCCGAGCTGTCCCTGCGCGACGCGCAGCGGCTCGGGCGCCGGCTCGACGGGGCCCGTCGCATCCGCAAGCCGGAGGCGCGGGCCGCGGTGCTGGCCGAGATCGAAGGGGAGATCGACAAGGCCGCCGACCGGCTGGCCGGGCGGGCGGCGCGCCTGCCGGAGATCACCTACCCCGAGTCCCTTCCGGTCAGCCAGAAGCGGGACGCGATCCTCGAGGCGATCCGCGACCACCAGGTGGTGATCGTCGCGGGCGAGACCGGCTCCGGCAAGACCACGCAGATCCCCAAGATCTGCCTGGAGCTGGGCCGCGGCGTGCGCGGCATGATCGGTCATACGCAGCCGCGCCGCATCGCCGCCCGCACGGTCGCGGAGCGCGTGGCCGAGGAGCTGAAGACTCCGCTCGGCGAGGCGGTCGGCTGGAAGGTCCGCTTCACCGACCAGGTGGATCAGGACGCGACGTTCATCAAGCTGATGACGGACGGCATCCTGCTCGCGGAGATCCAGACGGACCGCGAGCTGCGCGCGTACGACACGATCATCATCGACGAGGCCCACGAGCGGTCCCTCAACATCGACTTCCTGCTGGGCTATCTGGCCCAGCTGCTCCCCCGCCGCCCGGACCTCAAGGTCGTCATCACCTCGGCGACCATCGACCCCGAGCGCTTCTCGCGCCACTTCGGGGACGCCCCGATCGTCGAGGTCTCCGGGCGTACGTACCCGGTCGAGGTGCGTTACCGCCCGCTCCTCGAAGAGGACTCGGAGGACGCCGACCGCGACCAGATCACGGCGATCACGGACGCGGTCGAGGAGCTGATGGCCGAGGGCCGCGGCGACATCCTGGTCTTCCTCTCCGGCGAGCGGGAGATCCGCGACACGGCCGACGCCCTGAACAAGAAGTACGCCCGCGCCGGAGGCGCTATTGGGCAGAGCACCGAGGTCCTGCCGCTCTACGCCCGCCTCTCGCACGCCGAGCAGCACCGCGTCTTCCAGCCGCACACCGGTCGCAGGATCGTTCTGGCAACGAACGTCGCCGAGACGTCCCTCACCGTCCCCGGCATCAAATACGTGATCGACCCGGGCACGGCCCGCATCTCGCGATACAGCCACCGCACGAAGGTGCAGCGCCTGCCCATCGAGGCGATCAGCCAGGCCAGCGCCAACCAGCGTAAAGGCCGCTGCGGCCGTACGAGTGACGGCATCTGCATCCGGCTGTACTCCGAGGACGACTTCCTCGCCCGCCCGGAGTTCACGGACGCCGAGATCCTCCGTACGAACCTCGCCTCCGTCATCCTCCAGATGACCGCGGCCGGCCTCGGCGACATCGCGAAGTTCCCGTTCATCGACCCGCCGGACCACCGCAACATCCGCGACGGCGTTCAGCTCCTCGAGGAACTGGGCGCGCTCGACCCCGCCCAGAAGGACGTACGCAAGCGCCTGACCCAGACCGGCCGCAAGCTCGCGCAACTGCCGGTCGACCCCCGGCTGGCCCGAATGGTCCTGGAGGCGGACAAGAACGGCTGCGTACGCGAGGTCATGGTGATCGCGGCCGCGCTGTCCATCCAGGACCCGCGCGAGCGCCCCGTCGACAAGCAGGCGCAGGCCGACCAGCAGCATGCCCGCTTCAGGGACGAGACGAGCGACTTCCTCACATATCTGAACCTCTGGCGCTATCTGCGGGAGCAGCAGAAGACGCTCGGCTCGTCCGCCTTCCGCCGGATGTGCAAGACGGAGTACCTCAACTACCTGCGCATCCGCGAATGGCAGGACATCTATACGCAGCTGCGGACCGTCGCCAAGCAGATGGGGATCCATCTGAACGAGGAGGACGCGAGCGAGCAGGCCGTCCATGTGTCGCTGCTGGCGGGACTGCTGTCCCACATCGGCATGAAGGACATCAAGGACGGCGCGAAGAACGAGTACCTGGGCGCGCGGAGTGCGAAGTTCGCGGTCTTCCGGGTTCGGCGCTGTTCAAGAAGCCGCCGCGCTTCCTCATGTCCGCGGAGCTGGTGGAGACGTCCCGCCTGTGGGCCCGCGTCAACGCGAAGATCGAACCCGAGTGGGTCGAGCCGCTGGCGCAGCACCTGCTGAAACGCACCTACAGCGAACCGCACTGGGAGAAGGACCAGGCGGCGGTGATGGCGTACGAGAAGGTGACGCTGTACGGCGTGCCGATCATCGCCCAGCGGAAGGTCAACTACGGGCGGATCGACCCCGAGGTCTCCCGCGAGCTTTTCATTCGCAACGCCCTGGTCGAGGGCGACTGGCGTACGCACCACAAGTTCTTCGCCGACAACCGCAAGCTGCTCACCGAGGTCGAGGAGCTGGAGCACCGGGCGCGGCGCCGCGACATCCTCGTCGACGACGAGACGCTGTTCGACTTCTACGACCAGCGGGTGCCCGAACACGTCGTGTCCGGCGCGCACTTCGACTCGTGGTGGAAGCGCAAGCGTCACGAGGAGCCGGACCTGCTCGACTTCGAGCGGTCGATGCTCATCAACGAGCGCGCCGGTGACGTGTCGAAGGACGACTATCCGGACAGCTGGCGCCAGGGACGGCTCAAGTTCAACGTGACGTACCAGTTCGAGCCGGGCGCGGACGCGGACGGCGTGACCGTCCACATCCCGCTCCACGTGCTCAACCAGGTCACCCCCGAGGGCTTCGACTGGCAGATCCCCGGCCTGCGCGAAGAGGTGGTCACGGAGCTGATCCGCTCCCTGCCCAAGCCGATCCGGCGCCACTACGTGCCCGCGCCGAACTACGCGAAGGCGTTCCTGGAGCGGGCCGAACCCCTGCAGGAGCCGCTGCCTGTCACGCTCGCCCGTGAGCTGAAGCGCATGGTCGGCGTCCCGGTCACGGCCGACGACTTCGACTGGGCGAAGGTCCCGGACCATCTGCGCATAACGTTCCGGATCACCGACGAGCGGCGCCGCAAGCTCGCCGAGGACAAGGACCTGGAGGCGCTGAAGCTCCAGCTGAAGCCGAAGGCGCGCGAGGCCCTGTCCCAGGCGGCGGCCGCCACGGCGGAGCGCTCAGGCGGCAGCTCGCTCGAGCAGACGGGCCTCACGGACTGGACGATCGGCTCGCTCACCCGCGTCTTCGAGACGCGCCGCGCGGGCCAGCCCGTGAAGGCGTATCCGGCGCTCGTCGACGACGGCGACACGGTCTCCGTACGCCTCTTCGACACCGAGGCCGAGCAGCAGCAGGCGATGTGGAAGGGCACCCGTCGCCTCATCCTGCGCAACATCCCTGTGAACCCTGCGAAGTTCGCATCCGAGAAGCTCTCCAACCCACAGAAGCTCGCCCTGTCCGCCAACCCGCACGGCTCGATCCAGGCGCTCTTCGACGACTGCGCCATGGCCGCCGCGGACAAGCTGATCGCCGACTTCGGCGGTCCGGCCTGGGACGAGGAGTCGTACCGCAAGCTCTACGACAAGGTGCGCGCCGACATAGTCGACACGACGGTGCGGACGGTCGGCCAGGTGCAGCAGGTGCTGGCGGCGTGGCAGGCCTGTGAGCGCCGCCTGAAGTCCACGACCAGCCCGGCGCTGCTGGCCAACGTCACGGACGTACGGAAGCAGCTCTCCGCCCTCGTCAGGCCCGGCTTCGTGACGGAGACGGGACTGCGCCGGCTGCCGGATCTGATGCGCTATCTGGTCGCGACGGACCGCCGGCTCCAGCAGATGCCGACGAACGTCCAGCGGGACACCACGCGCATGGAGAAGGTCCAGGAGATGCAGGACGAGTACGCCTGGCTCCTGGAGCAGATGCCGCAGGGACGGCCTGTGCCGCAGGAGGTCCTGGACATCCGCTGGATGATCGAGGAGCTGCGGGTGAGCTACTTCGCGCATGCGCTGGGCACCGCGTACCCGGTGTCGGACAAGCGCATCGTGAAGGCGATCGATGCGGCGGTCCCGTAGCGGCCATGCCGCCACCAGGGGTGTGACAGCCACGTCGCCCTGCGTGAGTTCGACCGTCGGCCGTGCACTGCTGTACAGTCTCTTCTCGCAGCACAGCGCAGGAAAGTGACTGCGAGACCTGGTCCTGTGGAGCAGTTTGGAGTGCTCGCCACCCTGTCAAGGTGGAGGCCGCGGGTTCAAATCCCGTCAGGACCGCAGTATGAAAGGCCGCAACCCGATGGTTGCGGCCTTTCGGCATTCCCGCCACCCACACCCCCCGCCGAACGCCCCGCCAAGGCGGAGGCCGCGCCCGCGGCGCAGCCGCAATCAGACACAGCAAATCCCGTCAGGACCGCATCACGAAGGGCCGCAATCCGACGGTTGCGGCCCTTCGGTTTGCCTGCCCGTCGCGGCCCCTTGGCCCTTGCCCGCCTGTTGCGGCCCCTCGGTCTATCCGCCCGCGTCTTGACTGCGTCACATTCCGCCGGTACCCAGACAACAGGGGCCGTGACCACAGGAGGTGGCGCATGCCGGTGTCTGCCAGGCACGAGACGCGCGCTCTGTTGCGCGCCCATCTGTCGGCCGCCTCCAGCTACCGCCATCTGACGCGCCATTGCCCGGTCTGCCATCAGCTCCTGCGGCTGGCGATGGAGCCCACAGCACGCCCCTCGGAGGGCGATGGGGGCAGCCGCGCGACCGACTCGGGTACGACGGAACTACGGCCCGAGGAGCCCGGCGGCGGCGGTGAGAGCCGGCCCGAGTCCGATGAGGACCAAAGTCTCCCCAAGACATGACCAACGTCGGCCGACGCGCCGCTCGTGGAGTGGGAGGCTGGAGGCATGTCTCCAGCGGCGGATTCAATAGCTCAGGTGACACACCATCAGCAAGAGGTGGCGTGTGTGACGGGTGTCACCAAATGAGTTTTGGGAACACCCTTACTTACACCCCGTCTACAACGGCTCAATTTAATATGTGCAATTGCACTACAGGGTGAAGGGTCGCCCGGCCCCTCAGAGAGCCGTCGCCAAGGCTTCTCACAGTCACCCCGACAGGGCACCTCAGGGGGCGGAGAGGCCGCCCACAGAGCCCCTGAGTGCACACGTCGCACCGAGTCGGCCGCAGCGCCCTCATGGCCACCGAACGGCTGACCCACAGACGACTCGCGGACGAGGCGGCGACGCCACGAGCCACACCACCCCCCGGCGCAACGCGCACAAAAAGATCGCGCTGGACCCGGCGGAGTCCAGCGCGATCAACGACGCACCCTGGGGGTGAACTTGGGCGTGGGTCCCGTTGGGGCAGGTCCCGCGTCGCATGGAGCTGTGTGTCTCAGGCGCCCGGCCAGGTTGGGGGACCCGACCAGAATGCCCGCTATTCGGTTGTTTCAGGCCTCGCTGCGCTGCTGCGGAATGCCCGCGAGCAGAGCGCGGACCTCGGCCTCGCGGTAGCGGCGGTGCCCGCCGAGCGTACGAATCGACGTGAGCTTGCCAGCCTTGGCCCAGCGCGTGACCGTCTTGGGGTCGACGCGGAACATCGTGGCGACCTCAGCCGGGGTCAGCAGCGGCTCGGCATCAGGGGTGCGAGCGGTCATGAGCGGCCTCCTCGGGAGAACCGAATCCATCTCGGTTCTTTCCTCTAAATTCTGCACCTTGACCCGCGTTGCCCGAAATGAGCGGACGCGAGTCGAGTCGGTTATAGGACGAACGGCTTGTCCTCGGCACTACAACTACACCATCTGTCCAGCCGCGTCGGCCAAACCGATGGAATTGCCCTCCCAGGTGTTCATCAGCGACGGAAGCCGATGGACCATGCCATAGCGGACAGTCACACCCCTGTGACGATCAGTCACAGGGCGATCAGGAGGCACCAGGTCCCCCCAAAACATGCAATGCCCGGCATTTGGCGCATAGTTGGACGTAAGGAGCCCTCCCCGGACTCCTTGTCCTATTTTGGCACGAGGAGGACCGATGGACGCAAGGGACCGGTTAGTGTGCTCCGTCACGCTTGGGGCCAAAGTCCCGGATCGAAACCTACGTCCGCAGTCTGTCCACCGACTCGTCAGACCCCGTCCGTGACCCAGACCACTTCCGGGGACCCGTACCGTCGCCCTCCGCACGTCGCCGCCGTCCGCACCGTCCGGCCCGAACACCGCCGTCGCCGCCCACGCCCGCCGCCGCAACCGCCGCGGCCGACACCGCGTCAGTTTGCCGACTGCAGGTCCCGAACCGCCCGCCAGCGCTCGACCAGTCGCGCGTACGCCTCGCCGGCGGCGGCGCCGTCGCCGCCCCGCAGCGCGTCGATGCCCTCGGCCACGTCGGCCGCCGAGTGATCCCCGTCGAGGTGCTCCTCCGGCAGGGCGTGCACCAGGCCGCCGTAGTCGAGCTCGACGAGCGAGCGCGGATGGAACTCTTCGAGCCATCGCCCAACATCTACCAGGCCGTCGATCATCGGCCCCTCGTCGATGGCGTCCTTGAGTGCCTTGAGGCCGCGCGCGACACGCCGGCGCGCCTGCACCATCGGCGTCCGGTAGCGCAGCACCGGGGGTGCCTCACCGGAGCCCTTCTCGTACTCGCGCTCCTCGTCCGAGACGAGCACGAACCAGTTCAGGGGGACCTGCCACCTCGCGGTACGGATCCAGGGGCGGGCGTCCGGATTGCGCTCCAGCCACCGCTCGTAGTCCGCGACCGTCTGGCGGCGCACCACCGGCGGCAGCACCGCGTCGAGGACCGGCGCGGGCAGCTCTCCGGCCAGCTCGCCCATCGCCTGCCAGGCGCGCAGCCGGGTGCGCCACGGACAGACGCAGAGCACCCCGTCGATGTCCGCGACGAAGGCGTCGTCACTCTCGTGCACCGGCACCGCGACGGGCGGGGTGGGCAGCAGATCGGCCAGCGAACGGCGCAGTTCGTCCTGGTACGAGGGGTGCTCGGGGCGCCGGGCATAGCGTGCCCAGTGGGTGCGCTCCGGCTCGGGGAAGGCGGCGAGCGGTTCGTAGACACGCAGGTAGCACGTGTACGGAACGATCATCGACGACACCTTGGGCACAGCAGCTCCCTCCCCCGCGGGCAGGCGGGAAAACACTGCAAATCGTCCCATGCCCATACTCCAGGAGAGGGTGATCCTCGGCACTGCGCCCATGGCCGGCGCGCACGCGCTCTAGGCTCATGTCACGGACCCGCCACCCACACGGGACCGGCACTCCAACCGCCGCTACTTACCCAGGAGTCACCACAGTGACCGACGTAACCGACGGCGTCCTGCACACCCTGTTCCGGACGGACCAGGGAGGCCATGAGCAGGTCGTGCTCTGCCAGGACCGCGCCAGCGGCCTCAAGGCCGTGATCGCCATCCACTCGACCGCCCTGGGCCCCGCGCTCGGCGGCACCCGCTTCTACCCGTACGCGAGCGAGGAGGAGGCCGTCGCCGACGCGCTGAACCTCTCGCGCGGCATGTCGTACAAGAACGCCATGGCCGGGCTCGACCACGGCGGCGGCAAGGCGGTGATCATCGGCGACCCCGAGCAGATCAAGACCGAGCAGCTGCTGCTGGCGTACGGCCGGTTCGTCGCCTCGCTCGGCGGTCGGTACGTCACAGCCTGTGACGTCGGCACTTACGTCCAGGACATGGACGTGGTGGCGCGCGAGTGCCCCTGGACGACCGGCCGCTCCCCCGAGAAGGGCGGCGCCGGCGACTCGTCGGTGCTGACGGCGTACGGCGTGTTCCAGGGCATGCGGGCCTCGGCCCAGCACCTGTGGGGCGATCCGACGCTGCGCGGCCGGAAGATCGGCATCGCGGGCGTCGGCAAGGTGGGGCACCACCTCGTGGAGCATCTGCTGGAGGACGGCGCCGAGGTCGTGATCACGGACGTCCGGGATGAGTCCGTACGCCGTGTGCTCGACAAGCACCCTGGCGGACGCGTCACGGCCGTGGCAGACACGGACGCGCTGATCAGGACCGAGGGCCTCGACATCTACGCGCCGTGTGCGCTGGGCGGGGCGCTGAACGACGAGAGCGTGCCGGTCCTCACGGCCCGCGTCGTGTGCGGTGCGGCCAACAACCAGCTCGCCCATCCGGGCGTCGAGAAGGACCTCGCCGACCGCGGGATCCTCTACGCGCCGGACTACGTGGTGAACGCCGGTGGCGTCATCCAGGTCGCCGACGAACTGCACGGCTTCGACTTCGACCGCTGCCGGGCGAAGGCCGCCAAGATCTTCGACACCACGCTGGCGATATTCGCACGTGCGAAGACGGACGGTATTCCGCCGGCCGCCGCGGCCGACCGGATCGCCGAGCAGCGGATGGCGGAGGCGCGCACGGCACGCTGACGATCCAAGCCACGGGCCCGGCACGCCCGAGGTTGGATACTGCACGCAGCGAGTGAGCCGAAGGGGCGCGACGGTGTCGAGAGACCATGGGGGGTCCCCCTGCTCTGGGGCTACCTCCCAGGCCCTCAAAGGCACTGAGGGAGAAGCCGAGAGCTTGGGGGAGCCCCGGAGGTGAACCGAGCTCTAAAGAGAGGAGTCTCACGCTGTCGGCGGGTCGTGCGCCAGGAAGAGGTTAAAATCGCAGTTGACCAGCGAGGACGGGGCGCCTCGCGGGTCCTGCACCGAGGCACGTGCTGCGGGCGACGTACCGTATGGCCGCGGAAGCAGGTACCGTTGAAGCCCTACGGACGGGTCTCTCCATGGAGAGCCCGTTCCAGATCATGAACGCGTGTCAAGACTCTGGGGCCGTCGAGCCCCGTCACCGAGGGGGTCGAGCCATGGGGCGCGGCCGGGCCAAGGCCAAGCAGACGAAGGTCGCCCGCCAGCTGAAGTACAACAGCGGCGGGACTGACCTGTCGCGTCTGGCCAACGAGCTGGGCGCATCGACTTCGAGTCCGATTTCGAGCCAGCCGCCGAACGGCGAGCCGTTCGAGGACGACGAGGACGACGACCCGTACGCACGGTACGCGGATCTCTACAACGACGACGAAGAGGATGAGGACGAAGAGTCCGATCCGTCGTCGCAGCGCCGCGGCGCTTGACCGCGCAGCATCCGCAGTTCTCGTAGCAACTGCACTTCACCCGGTCCGGGGCCGTAGCGCCGGACCGGGTTTCGTGCTGCCTGCCGCTGCCGCGGAGCTGCCCGCCGGCGCCCCGGGGGGTGCCGGGCGGTCGACGACCGCCGGACCGCCACACCGGTCGCCGTTCCACCGGGCTGTGTCCCTCGGGCTCCACCGGGCAGCGTCACTCGGTCGGCTCAGAAGGCTCAGACCGCGTAGTCCCCGACAAGCGCGGCGCCCGTCGTGTGGTCGCCGCGGTCCGTGATCGAGCCGGCGACCCAGGCGTCCACGCCGCGGTCGGCGAGGGTGGTGAGCGCCACGTCGACCGATTCCTCGGGGACGATCGCCATCATGCCCACGCCCATGTTCAGCGTCTTCTCGAGCTCGAGCCGCTCGACGTCGCCCGCCTTGCCGACCAGGTCGAAGACCGGGGCCGGGGTCCAGGTGGTGCGGTCGACCACGGCGTGCAGCCCGTCCGGGATGACCCGGGCCAGATTGGCCGCGAGCCCGCCGCCGGTGATGTGGCTGAAGGCGTGGACGTCGGTGGTGCGGGTGAGGGCCAGGCAGTCCAGCGAGTAGATCTTGGTGGGCTCCAGGAGCTCCTCGCCGAGGGTCCGGCCGAACTCCTCGACCTGCTGGTCCAGGCGCATGTTCGCCCGGTCGAAGAGCACGTGGCGGACGAGCGAGTACCCGTTCGAGTGAAGACCCGAGGAGGCCATGGCGATGACGGCGTCACCCTTGCGGATGCGATCGGGGCCGAGGAGGCGGTCCGCCTCGACGACGCCCGTGCCGGCACCCGCGACGTCGAAGTCGTCCGGGCCGAGCAGCCCGGGGTGCTCGGCGGTCTCGCCGCCGACGAGGGCGCAGCCGGCCAGCACACAGCCCTCGGCGATGCCCTTGACGATCGCGGCGACCCGCTCGGGGTGGACCTTGCCGACACAGATGTAGTCGGTCATGAACAGAGGTTCGGCGCCGCACACCACGATGTCGTCCATGACCATCGCGACGAGGTCGTGGCCGATCGTGTCGTAAACGCCGAGCTGGCGGGCCAGGTCGACCTTCGTGCCGACGCCGTCCGTGGCGGAGGCCAGGAGGGGCCGCTCGTACTTCTTGAGGGCGGAGGCGTCGAAGAGGCCGGCGAAGCCGCCGAGGCCGCCGAGGACCTCGGGGCGCTGCGTCTTCTTCACCCACTCCTTCATGAGCTCGACGGCGCGGTCGCCCGCCTCGATGTCGACGCCCGCGGCTGCGTAGCTGGCACCAGTTGTCTCAGACATGAGAAATGAAGGCTTTCGTGTCGTACAGCTGTCGTGCGCTGCGTGGGTTACGGGCGGCGGATCGCGTCGGTCGCGGCGGTGGCCGCCGGGCCCGCGGCCAGCTCGGTCTCCAGAAGCTGCTTCCCGAGCAGCTCGGGGTCGGGCAGCTCCATCGGGTACTCGCCGTCGAAGCAGGCGCGGCACAGGTTCGGCTTGGCGATGGTGGTCGCCTCGATCATGCCGTCAAGCGAGATGTACGCGAGGGAGTCGGCGCCGAGCGACTTGCCGATCTCGTCGACCGTCATGCCGTTGGCGATGAGCTCGGCGCGGGTTGCGAAGTCGATGCCGAAGAAGCACGGCCACTTCACGGGCGGGGACGAGATGCGGATGTGCACCTCGGCGGCGCCCGCCTCGCGGAGCATGCGGACCAGGGCGCGCTGGGTGTTGCCGCGGACGATCGAGTCGTCGACGACGACCAGCCGCTTGCCCTTGATGACTTCCTTGAGGGGGTTCAGCTTCAGGCGGATGCCGAGCTGGCGGATCGTCTGCGAGGGCTGGATGAACGTACGTCCGACGTACGCGTTCTTCACCAGGCCGCTGCCGAAGGGGATGCCGGACGCCTCGGCGTATCCGATGGCAGCCGGGGTGCCGGACTCCGGCGTGGCTATCACCAGGTCGGCCTCGGCCGGGGCCTCCTTGGCGAGCCTGCGGCCCATCTCGACCCGGGAGAGGTGGACGTTCCGGCCGGCGATGTCGGTGTCGGGGCGTGCCAGGTACACGTACTCGAAGACACAGCCCTTGGGCTTCGCTTCCGCGAATCGGGACGTTCGCAGTCCGTTCTCGTCGATGGCGACGAACTCGCCCGGCTCGATCTCGCGGACGAAGCTGGCGCCGCAGATGTCCAGGGCGGCGGTCTCGGACGCGACGACCCAGCCGCGCTCCAGGCGGCCGAGCACCAGCGGGCGAATGCCCTGCGGATCGCGGGCCGCGTACAGCGTGTGCTCGTCCATGAAGACGAGCGAGAAGGCGCCCCTGACCTGAGGTAGGACCTTGGTGGCGGCCTCTTCGACGGTCAGCGGCTTGCCGTCGTCGTCGGTCTGGCCGGCGAGCAGCGCGGTGACCAGGTCGGTGTCGTTGGTCGCGGCGACCTGGGTGGCGCGGCCGTTCTCCTTGGGGAGGGCGGCGACCAGTTCGGCGAGCTCCGCCGTGTTCACCAGGTTGCCGTTGTGGCCCAGGGCGATGGAGCCGTGCGCGGTGGCACGGAACGTCGGCTGCGCGTTCTCCCACACCGAGGCGCCGGTGGTGGAGTAGCGGGCGTGGCCCACGGCGATGTGGCCCTGGAGCGAGCTGAGAGAGGTCTCGTCGAAGACCTGGGACACGAGGCCCATGTCCTTGAAGACGAGGATCTGGGAGCCGTTGCTGACCGCGATTCCCGCGGATTCCTGACCCCGATGCTGGAGGGCGTAGAGCCCGAAGTAAGTGAGCTTGGCGACCTCTTCACCCGGAGCCCAGACACCGAAGACGCCGCAAGCGTCCTGGGGGCCTTTCTCACCGGGGAGCAGATCATGATTGAGTCGACCGTCACCACGTGGCACGCCACCGAGTGTAGGCGAGATCGACCACTGGTCCGAATTCGCGGACAGTGGGACTTCTTACTCTGCCTTCTCCGCCGCGGTCACTCCTCCTTCTCCGCCCTGGTGGTGAGGCCCTTGCCGGAGTCCGCGGTCAGGGTCAGGACGTCGTGTTCCTTCTCGTATGCGACCTTCCCGTCCAGTATTTCCTTGATCGCGTTCTCTGTCCTCATGACGGGGGCCGAGCACAGCTTGCGGGTGGTCGCCAGACGGCCGAACTCGATCGTGCCCTGGGCGCCGTCCTTCACGGTGGCCTTGCCGGAGAAGGTGTTGCAGCCCAGGCTGCCGCGCACCGTGCCGTCCTTGGAGAGGACCAGATACGCCCTGCCGCGGGCGGCCTTCGGCAGGGACTCGGCGGTGCCCTCGGCGCCCTTCCCTGTGAGCGCGTCGACCGTCCACTTGGTGCCCTTCAGTGGCGGGGCGGCCTCCGAGCGGAGGGTCATGCTGTCGCCGTTGCTGCTGGTCAGCGTGAGGGTCTTGGGCTTGCCCTCCCGTTCCGTGACCGTGGCGTTGAGATCGCCGCTGAAGATACGGGTGAACCTCTCCTCGAAGTCCTGGACAGGGCCGGGACAGCCCATCGCGGTGCTCGCGAGGTCGGAGACGCGGACGATGTCGCCCTCGACCTCCACGTCGGCGCCGATCCTGTTACAGCCCACGGAGCCCCCGGACTGGCCACCGCCCTCGCCCGGCTTCGCGGCGCCGGGCTTGAACGTCACATGTGCGTTGTGTGCCTCCTCCGGCAGGGGGATGTCCTTACCGTCGACAGTGACCTTCTCCGGTACCCAGCGCGTGTCGGCAACCTGCACGTCGCCACCGACCTGGCCGCTGCCGGGCTGGTTGCCGCAGGCGGTCAGGGCGGCGGTGCCGAGCAGGGCCACGGCCGCGTACGTCATGTTCATCACTCGCTTCACGGCGATGTGACGTATGCGACACCGAGCGGGTTCCCTGTCGCACGGCATGAGATGCGTCATCCCATGAGGGGCAGGAGCGCGGAGAGATCGGCCCGCTCGCCGCTCGCCGAGACATGGGCGGCAGCCAGCTCGGCTTCCCAGGTCGTACGGCCCGTCGCCAGCCGGATCCAGGTCAGCGGATCCGTCTCGACGACGTTCGGCGGGGTGCCGCGGGTGTGCCGGGGTCCCTCGATGCACTGCACCACCGCGAAGGGCGGGACGCGCACCTCGGTCGAGGCGCCGGGCGCCCTGAGAGCGAGCGCGTCGGCCAGCAGCCGGGTGCAGGCGGCGAGCGCCTGTCGGTCGTACGGGATGGCGAGCCCGGCGGCGCGGTTGAGGTCGTCGGTGTGGACGACGAGTTCCACGGTGCGGGTCACCAGGTAGTCACCGAGGCTGATGGCCCCGACGGGCGTGGCCAGCAGCCGGGTGTCGGGGGTGGCGGCCAGGTGCCCGGCGATGCGCTGCTCGGTGCGCGAGTAGAGCGCGTCGAGGTCCGGATTGCCGCGGGCGAGTTCCCGGACCCCCACGGCGATGTCGTCGGCGCGTGAGGCGGACGCGGAGAGCAGGTCCACCAGGTCCAGGTCGGCCTTCGCCGGTGCGTCCCGCTCGATGTTCCGGCTGACGCTCTCTACGGTCATGGCGATATGTGCGGCCAGCTCCCGGACGGTCCAGTCGCCGAGGTGCGTGGGAAGCGCCAGCTGCTCGTCGGTGAGGGCGCGTACGGCCTCTCGTACGGAGCCGAACTGGGTGAGGACGGCGGCGCGGATCTTCGCGGAGTCGTAGGAGCGGGTGCGGGTGCGCTTCTTGGCCGGCGGCATGGGGCGAGGCTAATCGGTCGGGGTGACAGCGGGCGCGGGCCCGGCGGAAGACCAAAGCCGGGACAGCCCCCGCCCAAAGCCGGGACAGCCCCCGCCCGAAGCCGGGCGGGGGCTGTTCAGCGCGTGTCCTGCACGTGTCCTGGGCGTGGGTCAGACCAGCAGCGCCGGGATCGTCTCCTCGTGCGCCGTGCGCAGCTCGGCCAGCGACAGAGCGAACTCGCCCTGGACGTCGACCACTGCAGGCGAATCAGACTCAGCGCCGTCGACGACACCGATACGGGTCACGGGCAGCCCGCGCGCCCCGCACATGTCGGTGAAGCGGAGCTCCTCGGAGCGCGGCACGGCCACCACTGCGCGGCCCGCCGACTCGGAGAAGAGGAACGTGAAGGCGTCCAGGCCGTCCGGGACGACAAGGCGCGCGCCCGTGCCGCCGCGCAGGCAGGACTCCACCACGGCCTGGATCAGACCGCCGTCGGACAGGTCGTGCGCGGCGTCGATCATGCCGTCGCGGGAGGCCGAGATCAGGATCTCGGCGAGCAGCCGCTCCCGCTCCAGGTCCACGGCCGGCGGGAGACCGCCGAGGTGGCCGTGGATCACCTGGGACCACGCCGAGCCGCCGAACTCCTCCTTGGTGTCGCCCAGCAGGTAGAGGAGCTGGCCCTCTTCCTTGAAGGCGACCGGCGTGCGGCGGGTCACGTCGTCGATGACGCCGAGGACCGCCACGACCGGGGTCGGGTGGATCGCCGTCTCGCCGGTCTGGTTGTAGAGCGAGACGTTGCCGCCGGTCACCGGGGTGCCGAGCGTCTGGCAGGCGTCCGCGAGACCACGGGTGGCCTCGGCGAACTGCCACATGACCGCCGGGTCCTCGGGCGAGCCGAAGTTGAGGCAGTCGGAGACGGCGAGCGGCTTCGCGCCGGTCGTCGCCACGTTCCGGTAGGCCTCGGCGAGCGCGAGCTGCGCGCCCGCGTACGGGTCGAGCTTCGCGTACCGGCCGTTGCCGTCCGTCGCGACGGCGACACCCAGGTTCGTGTCCGCGTCGATCCGGATCATGCCGGAGTCCTCGGGCTGGGCGAGCACGGTGTTGCCCTGCACGAAGCGGTCGTACTGGTCGGTGATCCAGGACTTCGATGCCTGGTTCGGGGACGCGACGAGCTTGAGCACCTGCTCCTTGAGCTCGGCGCCGGACGTGGGCCGCGGCAGCTTGTTCGCGTCGTCGGCCTGCAGGGCGTCCTGCCAGGACGGGCGCTCGTACGGCCGGTTGTACACCGGGCCCTCGTGGGCGACGGTCCGCGGCGGTACGTCGACGATCTGCTCGCCGTGCCAGAAGATCTCCAGCCGGTCGCCTTCGGTGACCTCACCGATGACGGTGGCGATGACGTCCCACTTCTCGCAGATCTCCAGGAAGCGGTCGACCTTGCCGGGCTCGACGATCGCGCACATGCGTTCCTGCGACTCGCTCATGAGGATCTCCTCGGGCGAGAGCGTCGCGTCACGCAGCGGCACGGTGTCCAGCTCGACGCGCATACCGCCGGAGCCGGCGGATGCCAGCTCGGAGGTGGCGCAGGACAGGCCGGCACCGCCGAGGTCCTGGATGCCCGCGACCAGGTTCTCCTTGAAGATCTCGAGCGTGCACTCGATGAGGAGCTTCTCCTGGAAGGGGTCGCCGACCTGGACGGCCGGGCGCTTGGCCGGGCCGGTCGACTCGAAGGTCTCGGAGGCCAGCACGGACACACCGCCGATGCCGTCGCCGCCGGTCCGGGCCCCGTACAGGATGACCTTGTTACCGGCGCCGGACGCCTTCGCGAGGTGGATGTCCTCGTGCTTCATGACGCCCACACACAGGGCGTTGACCAGCGGGTTTCCCTGGTAGCACTCGTCGAAGACGACCTCGCCGCCGATGTTGGGCAGACCCAGGCAGTTGCCGTAGCCGCCGATGCCCGCGACGACGCCCGGCAGGACGCGCTTGGTGTCGGGGTGGTCGGCCGCGCCGAACCGCAGCGGGTCCATGACGGCGACCGGGCGGGCGCCCATGGCGAGGATGTCGCGGACGATGCCGCCGACGCCGGTGGCCGCGCCCTGGTACGGCTCGATGTAACTGGGGTGGTTGTGCGACTCGACCTTGAAGGTGACCGCGTAGCCCTGGCCGACATCGACGACGCCGGCGTTCTCGCCGATGCCGACGAGCAGTGCGTCGTTCTCCGGGGCCTTGTCGCCGAACTGCTTCAGATGGACCTTGCTGCTCTTGTACGAGCAGTGCTCGGACCACATCACCGAGTACATGGCGAGCTCTGCGCCGGTGGGACGGCGGCCGAGGATCTCGCGGATGCGCTCGTACTCGTCCTGCTTCAGGCCCAGTTCGGACCAGGGCTGCTCGACGTCGGGCGTTTCGGTGGCGTGCTTGACGGTGTCGAGAGTCATCAGACGTTGACCAGCTTCTTCAGGATCGAGGTGAAGAATCCGAGGCCGTCGGTGCGGCCGGTCCCGATCCCCGGCTCCACGGCGTGCTCGGGGTGCGGCATGAGGCCGACGACGTTGCCCGCCTCGTTGGTGATGCCGGCGATGTCGCGCAGCGACCCGTTCGGATTTCCGTATCCATCAGCGGCTTCGCCGCGGGCGACGTACCGGAAGGCGACCCGGCCCTCCGCCTCCAGCATGTCCAGCGTCCGCTCGTCGGCTACATAGCGGCCGTCGATGTTCTTGAGCGGAATGGAGATCTCCTGGCCGGCGGTGTAGTCGGCGGTCCAGGCGGTACGGTCGCTCTCCACGCGCAGCTTCTGGTCGCGGCAGATGAAGTGCAGATGGTTGTTCCGCAGCATCGCACCGGGAAGGAGGTGGCTTTCGGTGAGCACCTGGAAGCCGTTGCAGATGCCGAGCACCGGCATTCCGGACTTCGCCTGGTCGATGACCGTCTCCATCAGCGGCGAGAAGCGCGAGATGGCTCCGGCACGCAGATAGTCGCCGTACGAGAATCCGCCCGGCAGAACCACCGCGTCGACCTGCTGGAGGTCCTTGTCGCGGTGCCACAGCGGCACCGGCTCAGCACCGGCAAGCCGGACCGCGCGCTGGGTGTCACGGTCGTCGAGCGTGCCCGGGAAAGTGACGACTCCAATACGAGCGGTCACGACTCCACCTTTACGGCTTCGGCCTCTTCGACCTTTACGACGAAGTCTTCGATCACGGTGTTGGCGAGGAAGGTCTCCGCCATCTCGTGAATACGGGCGAGGGCGGCTTCGTCGAGCGGCCCGTCCACCTCGAGTTCGAAGCGCTTTCCCTGACGAACGTCGGAGATGCCCTCGAAGCCGAGGCGCGGCAGTGCACGCTGCACCGCCTGTCCCTGGGGGTCGAGGATCTCCGGCTTGAGCATGACGTCGACTACGACGCGTGCCACTGGCACTCCCGGTGTGTGGTGCGTGAGCAAGTGTCTTCAGACTACCCGGCCCCGATTTCTACTCGCGTAGATATGGCGGAACCTACGTGACCGCGATCACGATCCGGTATCGACCGGGACGTCTTCACGGAAAATTCAGGGAAAAAACCGCGGGGTCGCATTGCACCTACGCTCCCCTACCGCCACCCTCACTCCGATACCGGACACGCGGACGTATTCAGTCGGGCTTCACAATGCAATGCCAAGCCCTGTACAAAGGAATTGGCAATAGCCGATACTTGCCCCGTACTTTGCTGAAAACTGCTGATCAGTCGCCATCACCGCACGTCAACGCAGTGATGTCGCATGAAGGGACCGATATTCGTGGCGCAACGTGTCGTGGTCACCCTCTATGACGACATCGACGGCGGAGAAGCGGCGGAAACGATCGCCTTCGGGCTGGACGGCAGGTCGTACGAGATCGACCTCAATCCCGCCAATGCCAGGAAACTGCGTAAGGCGCTGGCTCCCTACATGCAGGCCGGCCGCAAGCGGACGGCCGCCGGGAAGTCCACCGGCGGGACCGCGGGCAAGCCGACCGGCGACTACACGCACACCGCCGTCGCCGCGTCCCCCGCGGCGGTCCGCGCCTGGGCCCGCTCGAACAAGATGGACGTACCGCCGCGCGGCCGGATCCCGAAGAAGGTGTACGAGGCGTTCGACGCGGCGAACTGAGGGCGCGGGCGGGGGTGGCTTCGCCGGCGCCGGAGGGCGAGGCGTCCCGGATGCCGGACCGACCGGGGCATGGACCCGGGGACGGGCCGGACGGGGAAGGGCCGCCCCGAATGCCGGAGGGCGGGTCGCCCCCGAATGCCGGAGGGCAGGTAGCCCCGGGTGCCCGGAGGGCGGGATCGCGTGACGGGAGGCAGGGTCGCCTCAGCCCGGTGGGAGGCAACGCACCCGGTGCCGTATGGCGGCCAGGCCCCATCCCGCCCTCCCTCGAACCGACTTGCGCGGCACCCCCGCTGATCAGTTAGAGTCTGGATCACGCCGAGGGGCAAGGCCGAAAAGCCACACCTCACGGGGTCTTGCGGGTGTAGTTCAGTAGCAGAACACCCCCTTTCCAAGGGGGAGGCGCAGTGTGCGATTCCTGTCACCCGCTCTGCATCGCTTACCGACCACGGTTTGCCGACCCGGTTTACCGAGCACGGTTGTGGATCAGGTAGGCTGGTGCTCGCACCGGTCAGTGAAAGCTGATCGGGGGCAATGCGGACGTAGCTCAGTTGGTAGAGCGCAACCTTGCCAAGGTTGAGGTCGCGAGTTCGAGCCTCGTCGTCCGCTCCAGGAGGAGAGGCCCCGGTCATCGACCGGGGCCTCTCCTTTTGTCTTCATCTGGCTGTCCTCAGTCGGCTGCCCATCCGGCGATTTCTCTGACATTTGTCATGCGGAGTGATGACAGCGCGCACTGCTGCCGGCGCTTGATCACTGGGACGCTGTTGGTCATGGACACGAACGAACACGAGCACGTGATCGAGGTCACCGACCTGAGGCGTGTGTACGGGGGCGGGTTCGAGGCTGTGCGCGGCATCACGTTCCGTGTGGGCCGCGGGGAGATCTTCGCGCTGCTGGGCACCAACGGCGCCGGCAAGACCTCCACCGTCGAACTGCTGGAGGGGCTCGCGGAGCCGGCCGGAGGCCAGGTGCGCGTGCTGGGCCGGGACCCGTACGCCGAGCGGGCCGCCGTACGGCCGCGGACCGGGGTGATGTTGCAGGAGGGCGGCCTTCCGTCGGAGCTGACCGTCGCGGAGACCGTGCGGATGTGGGCGGGCTGCACGAGCGGGGCGAAGAGGGGTGCGCGGCGCAGCCGCTCGTTGGAGGAGTGGCGGCGGGAGACGGGCGGGACCGTGGGTGAGGCGCTGGAGCTCGTCGGGCTCGGGCCGCGGTCCGGCGTACGGGTTAAGCAGCTGTCCGGGGGTGAGCGGCGGCGCCTGGACCTTGCGCTCGCGCTGCTCGGCGATCCCGAGGTGCTGTTCCTGGACGAGCCGACGACCGGGCTGGACGCCGAAGGGCGGCGGGACACCTGGGAGTTGATCGGGCGGCTGCGGGACACGGGGACGACCGTGCTGCTGACCACGCACTACCTGGAGGAGGCGGAGAGGCTGGCCGACCGGCTGGCGATCCTGCACGAGGGGCGGATCGCGGCGACCGGGACTCCGGCTGAGGTGACGGCGTCCCAGCCGGCAGGGATCTCCTTCGAACTGCCTGAGGGCTACTTCCTGGCGGATCTCCCGGCGCTGGGCGAGCTGGGCGTCGTCGGCCACGCGGTGGAGGGCCGGGTCGTACGGCTGCGGACGCATGAGTTGCAGCGGTCGGCCACCGGGCTCCTGGTGTGGGCGCGGGACGCGGGGGTCGAGCTGCTGCGGCTGGACGTGCGGTCGGCCTCGCTGGAGGAGGCGTTTCTGGGGATGGCCGGGCGCACGGCGGGTGCCGCGGCGCAGAAGGAGGGAGTGGCCGTATGACCACGACTGCTGTCGCGGGGCGGATGAGTGCGCTGGCGCGGGCGGAGCTGACCCTACTGGGACGCAGCCGGGCCACGCTCGTCACGGCGGTGGCCGTACCGCTGTTGCTGCCGCTCAGCGTGCGGTCCGCGGTCGACGAGATGGACCTGGCGGACGCCGGGCTCACGGTCGGCACGGTCATGTTGCCGGCCGCGATCGGCTTCTCCCTGCTCTTCGCGGTCTACGCCGCGCTCACCAGCGCCTACGTCGTCCGCCGCGAGGAGCTGGTGCTGAAACGGCTGCGCACCGGCGAGCTGCGCGACCGGGAGATCCTCGTCGGGGCTGCGCTGCCGGCCTCCGGGATCGGGCTGGTGCAGTGCGTGCTGCTGGCGGTCGGTTGCACGGCCGTGCTCGATCTCGGGGCGCCGCCGGCTCCTCATCTCGCCGTCGTGGGCGTGCTGTCGGGGCTGGTGCTGTGCGGCGCGCTGGCGGCGGTGACGGCCGCGTTCACCAGGACCGCCGAGAGTGCTCAGGTGACCAGTCTGCCGATGCTGTTCGTTTCCATGCTCGGTTCGGGTGTGGCCATCCCGCTGGAACTGCTGCCCGACCGGGTGGCCTCGGTGTGCGAATTGCTGCCGCTGACGCCGGTGATCACGCTGGTGCGCGGGGGGTGGACCGGGGACCTGTCGGCGTACGAGGCCCTGGGCGCCGTGGCGACCGCGCTGGCCTGGACGGTGATCGCGCTGTTCGCTGTGCGACGGTGGTTCAGGTGGGAGCCGCGGCGCTGACGCACTGGGGGCGGGGACGGATGACGTAGGGAGGGGAGCGGCAAGTTGCGCAGGCCGGGCAGATGGTGGCGGGGGAAGAGCACGCCGGCGAAGGTCGAGACGTACACCCGGTGGTCGTTCCACTTCTTCGCGGTGATCGAGTTGGCCACGGCCGGGCTCCCGGCCGTCGGCCATGTGGGGCCGCGGCTCGGGGGCTTGCTCATGCTGATGACGAGCGTGCATGCCGCGACCTGCGCCGTGACCGCCTCGCGGGCGCTGGACTGGACCCGCGGCAGCCGCGAGCAGCCCGTCCGGCTGCTGTGGACGCTCGCCGTGGTCACCGCGGTGATCGCCGTCGCCGCGATCGCGATCGCGGCGCGCGGCCCGGACCGGGACGGCGTGGAGCCCACGGCGGGCTCGGTCTTCGGGGTCGTCCTGATCTTCGGGGCCGGCATTCTCGCGCTCGGCGTCCGCAGCCGGCGGCATGTGTTCGCGCTCGTCGGGGGCTTCGCGGCGGGCGCCGGACTCGTGTCGTTCTCACTGGGCGTCTCCGGGGTGTCCGCCGTGGTCACGGCGTTCGTGGTGCTGCTCGGCGCCGGGTTCGTCGCTTTCACCTGCGTCTTCTCCGTCTGGCTGCTCAACGCCGTCTACGAACTCGACGCCGCTCGCGAGACCCGGGCACGGCTCGCCGTCGCGGAGGAGCGGCTGCGGTTCGGGCGGGACCTGCACGACGTCATGGGGCGCAACCTCGCCGTGATCGCGCTGAAGAGCGAGCTGGCCGTGCAGTTGGCGCGCCGGGGACATGCCGAGGCGGTAGAGCAGATGGTGGAAGTGCAGCGGATCGCACAGGAGTCGCAACGCGAGGTGCGGGATGTCGTACGGGGATATCGGGAGGCCGACCTCGGGGTCGAACTCACGGGCGCACAGGGTGTGCTGACGGCGGCCGGGATCGCGTGCGAGGTGTCCGGGGAGGCCGCGGCCGCGGGGCTGCCGGGTGAAGTGCAGTCGGCGCTCGGGTGGGTGGTGCGGGAGGCCACGACGAACGTGCTGCGGCACGGGGACGCCAGACGGTGTGCGGTGCGGCTGCGGGTGATGGAGGGGCATGTGGTGCTGACGGTGAAGAACGATGGAGCGGCTCCTTCCATGGGGGAGGGAGGCTCGGGGCTCGCCGGTTTGCGCGAACGGCTGGCCGTGGTGGGCGGGACGCTGGCGGCGGGGCCGGCCGAGGGGAGCGTGTTCCGGCTGGTGGCGGAGGTGCCACTGGCGGTGGCCGACTGCGAGAGCGCATCGTGACGTCTCCGGTGGTGCGCGTGCTGCTCGCCGACGACGAGCACCTCATCCGCGGGGCCCTCGCCGCGCTGCTGTCGCTGGAGGACGACCTCGTGGTCGTCGCCGAGGCGGCCACCGGTCCGGAGGCACTGGCGATGGCGCGGGCGCACGCGCCCGACGTGGCCGTGCTCGATCTGCAGATGCCCGGCGCGGACGGTGTGAAGGTCGCCACATCCCTGCGCTCCGAACTGCCCTCCTGCCAGGTGCTGATCGTCACCAGTCACGGACGGCCGGGGCATCTGAAGCGGGCGCTCGCGGCCGGTGTGCGCGGATTCGTCCCGAAGACCGTCAGCGCGCAACGGCTCGCGGAGATCATCCGCACGGTGCATGCCGGAAACCGGTACGTCGACCCCGAATTGGCCGCGGACGCGATCTCCGCCGGGGACTCGCCGCTGACCGCCCGCGAGGCCGAGGTGCTGGAGCTGGCCGCCGACGGGGCGCCGGTCTCGGAGATCGCCGAGCGGGCCGCGCTGTCGCAGGGGACCGTACGGAACTATCTGTCGTCGGCCGTGTCCAAGCTCGGGGTGGAGAACCGTCATGCGGCTGTGCGTCTCGCTCGCGAGCGGGGTTGGGTATAGTAGCTCTCGCGCAACAGCGCAATGCGGACGTAGCTCAGTTGGTAGAGCGCAACCTTGCCAAGGTTGAGGTCGCGAGTTCGAGCCTCGTCGTCCGCTCCAGAACGAAGCCCCCGGCGGTCAGACCGCCGGGGGCTTCGTCGTTTCCGTGTGCCTGTCGGGCCTACGGCTCTCGGGACTACGACCAGGTGGTGCCGGTCAGCAGCTCGTACGCCTCCGCGTACTTCGCCCGCGTCGCCTCCACGATGTGCTCCGGAAGCGCCGGCGGCGGCTGCTCGCTCTTACGGTCCCAGCCGGACTCGGCCGACGTCAGCCAGTCCCGTACGAACTGCTTGTCGTACGACGGCTGGGCCTGCCCCGGCTGCCAAGCATCGGCGGGCCAGAAGCGGGAGGAGTCGGGGGTCAGCACCTCGTCGGCGAGCACGAGCGCCTCGCCGTCGAAACCGAACTCGAACTTCGTGTCGGCCAGGATGATCCCGCGCTCCCTGGCGATGTCACGGGCACGGGCGTAGACGGCGAGGGTCACCTGCCGCAACTGGGCGGCGGTGTCGGCGCCCACCTGGCGTGCGACCTCCTCGTACGACACGTTCTCGTCGTGTTCGCCGACCGCTGCCTTCGTCGCGGGCGTGAAGATGGGCGCGGGCAGCTCCGAGCCGTCGACGAGTCCCTCGGGGAGCGCGAGACCGCACACGGTGCGCGACTGCTCGTACTCGACGAGGCCCGAACCCGTCAGATAGCCGCGCGCCACGCACTCGACCGGGACCATCCGCAGCGACTTGCAGATCAGCGTGCGGCCCTCCCAGTCGGCCGGCGCGCCCTGGGGCAGCTCGGTGCTCAGCACATGGTTCGGGGCCAGGTCGGCGAGCTGGTCGAACCACCACAGCGACAGCTGGGTGAGGATGCGGCCCTTCTCGGGGATCTCCGTGGGGAGCACCCAGTCGTAGGCGGAGAGGCGGTCGCTGGCGACCATGACGAGGTCGCCGGCCTCGTTCTGGTACAGATCGCGCACCTTGCCGGTGTGCAGATGCACCAGGCCCGGAACCTCGATCGGTTCGGGCTTCTCGACGAATCCGGACACGGTTCCTCCCCGTGGTTCTGTCTGAATTGCTGCCTCGATTCTCCCGTATGCGTGCGGTGGCCCTGGCCAGGGGTCGACCGCGGCACTCAGGCGGTGGCCCGGTCAGGCGTGTGGGGAGGGTGGTCGAGGAGGGCGCGCGGGGCCGTGGGGGTCGCGTCAGGCGCGTTTGCAGATGCGGTCCAGGAGGTTGGCCGTGGCTCGCTGGATGCGTTCGTCGACGTGGCCAGGGCGGTCCAGCGCCGGGGACCAGGCGAAGGTGCCGGACGCGAAGACGAGCGCGCCGGACGGGGCGCGGTACAGGGACGTCTCCTGGTGGCGCTGCACGCCCTCGCCGTCCTGGTACGGGGAGTGGGCCAGCAGGATGCGCCGCCGGTGCTCGGGGAGCACGGTACGCGGGAAGTAGCGGTCGGCCTCGCCCGCGACCAGGCCGTCGATCTCGTCGCCCTCATGCGCGCCGGTCGACTCCCAGAGCCAGTGTTCGGCGTTGCGGACGACCAGGGGGTGCGGCTCCGGTACGCGGCCCGCGTACTGGATGCCCATCAGCTGCTGCTCGGGCCGGTCGACCTCGCGCCAGAGCGCGGGCTTTCCCGGGCCTCTGCGCTTGCGGCAGGTCAGCAGGCGGTCCGGTGCGCCGGAGGGGGACGGGCCGAGCTCGACCTGCCAGTACATGGTGTTGGCGGACAGGAAGACGAGCGAGGTGCCGTGCTCGCGGGCGAGCTCGGTCACGCGGCGCATCGGGACCGACCAGTACTCGTCGTGTCCCGGGAAGACCAGGCCGCGGTAGCGGGTGGGGTCGACACGGCCCGCGTGCAGATCGCGGGTGTCGGCGTACGCGAGGTCGTATCCGTACCGCTCGGCCCAGCGGATGAAGTCGTACGCATGACCGACGTGGAGAGGCAGCCCCGCACCCGCGTACGGGCGGTCGAAGGAGACCGTCACGGCGGCCTCGCTCTCGCCGAGCAGCCGGCCGTTCTCGTCCCACGCGTGGTAGAGGCTGGCGCCGGTGTGGCCGTCCTCCGGGTAGAGGTTGTACGCCTGCCAGGTGATGTCGGGCAGGAGGAGGAGCAGATCGGCGGGCTTGTGGTCGCGGACGGTGAAGGGGACGTGGGAGCGGTAGCCGTCTGCGGTGGTCAGGACGGCGACGTATGCCCCGATGTTCCAGTACGACGGGATCTGCAGGCGCCAGGACAGCCACCAGTGATGACAGGAGACCGTGCGGTCGGCGGTGAGCGGGGGTGGCTGGACGATGCCGGAGAGACGGGGGCTCGTGGTGATCTTCGCGGCGCCGTCGCCTTCGTAGTGCCCGATCCGGTAGATGTCGACGCTGAACTGCTGCGGCGGGTCGACGGTGACGTGGAAGTCGATCGCCTCGCCGGGGGCGGCCGCGCCGGTGGACGTGAATCCCTTGATCTGGCGGTGCACGTCGTCCGCGGTGCGGGGGCCGCCCGTACGGGGGGCCGGGATCCGTGCGGCGCCGGGGGCCGGTGCGTGGTCGACGTACCACGGGACCACCTGGCCGGTGTCGTCGAAGTAGTGCTCGCTGCCGCGGAGCCAGGGCAGGGGGCCCTGGCCGAAGGGGTCGGTCACGGCGTGCGCGAGGGCACCGGATTCCCAGCGGCGGATCACGGGCTGGGAGGAGCTCGTCGGGGACTGAGGCGGAGCCGGTGGTGGCTGGGGTGAGGCTGGCGGGGGCTGGGGCGAGGCGGCCGGAGGCTGCTGTGAGGCCGGCGAGGGCTGGTCTGGCTGGGGTGAGGCCGGCGAGGGCTGGGGTGAGGCGGCAGGGGGGTGGGGTGAGGCCGGCGAGCGCTGCTGTGAGGCGGCCGGAAGCTGCTGTGAGGCGGCCGGGGGCTGGGGTGCCATCGGGGGGAGTGGGTGGGCTTCGGCTTCTGACATCTGCGGGGGCACGGTCGGTACCGGCCCAGCCCCCGTCGAGGGGCCGGTCGACTTCGGAGGAGCGGTCGGATGCGGCCGCTCAGTCGGCTGCGTTTGTGCCGCCGGCCGCGGCTCTGCCTGCGGCTGCGACTGCGCCGACGGCTGCGTCGGCGGCTGCGACTGCGTCGACGGCTGCGGCTGCGGTCGTTCGGTCCGCTTCGGCCGCTGCTCCGTCTCCTCCGGCCTTGTGCCCTGCTCGCCACGATCCGGCCCCATTGCCTGCTCCCCTCCCTCATGTCCCGGAGTCCTTGTCCTTGCGTGCGCCGTATCCCGGAGAACTTGTGGATCGGACGCCATACGGCCGCGCATCAGTCGGCCGATCCCCAGCACATCACATTACGCACTCACTCCGTCACCGTTCGTTGTGAATTGACTCGATCCGGATGGACGGCCTCCAGGTCGGCCGGCGAGGGACGGAGCGCCGCCAGACGAGCACTGCTATGCCCGGCCGTCGACCCACGGCGGCTGTCCGCCGCCAGAACGGGCAGGTCAGACCAGCCGTACCGGCTTCTCCGGGCGGACGCCCAGGCGCGCGAGCCAGCCACGCAACGGCTCCGGATCGCCGTCTTCCACGAGTCTCAGAACCAGCGGCGTAAGGTCCGCCGCGCGTTCGCCGCCGACCAGGAGCGCCGGCCCGTCGAGCCAGTCGAGGCCGGGAGCGGCCCCGGCGGTGTCCACGGCGGCGCAGCACACCATCGCCGTGACATGGTCGGTCAGCAGCTCACGTCCGGTACGCGGCGGCTGTGACGGGAAGAGCGGCAGCATGCCGTCGTCCCACAGGGCATCGCCGCCTCCCGTACCGGCGCCAGGCGTACTACCGGAACGATCCGCCGCAGCAGAGCGCGTGTCCGGGGACGCGGACTCCTCGCGGGCCAGCTCCGCGCTGAGACACGCCGCGAGGGCTTCGCCCCGCCCGTGTTCGCCATGCGTGGGTATGCCGGGGGCGGCCATGTCGGTGCGGGCCGCGTCGGAGTCGGCCATGTCGGTGCAGGCCGTGTCGGTGTCGGTGCAGGCCGCGTCGGAGTCGGTGTTCGCGGGGGCCTCCGAGCGGGCGCCTCCGTCTGCACCGGCCTCGGCATCGGCACCGACACCGGCCTCGGCACCCGCATCGGCGCCGACTGCGCGGGTCACGGGCGAAGTGGCAGCGGGTGCCGGCTTGGGCGTCGGGCCGTACGTCGGCGCGGTGGGAGCAGCCGGGGACGGGGAGCCTGGAGCTGCGGTGCGTGGTGAAGCTGCGGCGGGTGCTGCAGCTGTCGGGCTTGCCGACGGGCCGGTGCCGCGGACGCTGAGGTGGTCCATCACTCGCGCCAGGGTCGGAGCCTCCGAGTGGGGCGCCGCGGCGTGTCCGGCCGTGCGGGGCAGAGGCCACAGGGCGTCCAGTACGCGATGCAGGCGCGCCGCATCCGTACGCCACTTGCGGTCGACCACCTCGTCCGGATATTCCTGCCAGCTCACCGGCGCCCAGTCGGGCCCCCGCTCCGCGGGCCCGCCGTGGAAGAGGTGGGCGGCGAGCAGCGACGCCGCCTCGTCCACCACGCCCGGCTCCTCCAGCAGATCGCAGGCCGGCCGCTCCCCGAGCCGGGAGGCGAAGCCCTCGGCGAGGCGGTCGCGGCGCGAGAGCTCGGTGAGGGCGGCCACCACACCCGCGTCGAGCCGGGACGGCCAGCGCCCCATCCGCCATGCCGGCAGCGCGACCCGTGTCAGGAGCCGGTCCCATCCGGCGTACGCCAGGCCCACCTGTTCCTGAGCGACGATCCGCAGGCCGTAGTCCACAGCCTGTGCACGCTCGGCGGCCGCTGCCGCCACACCCCGCTCCATCTCGGCCGCATGCCCGCGACAGCTACGCAGCAGGAGCCGGGCCACCCACCCGACGGACGCGAGAACCGCCCGGGACAGCGGCCCCCTCCTGGGTACGGACGTCACCGCGACCGCCGCGTCCAGCCCTCGTACGAAGCGTCGGGCCGCGGATATGTCGGGGTGCGCGGAAGGCCCCGTACCAGCGACGACCGGGGCGAGCACCGCCCGCAGTTCACCGACGCGCATCCACCACAGGAACGGGGATCCGATGACCAGGACCGGCGCCGCCGTGCCCCGGCGCGACCGGGCCGATGCCGTCCGCACGCCGCGTATCGCGCCACGTATGTCGTCTTTGCCTTCGCCAGCAGGCGGGCCGTGCGCCGGGTGGGTGCGGTCCTCGAGCCAGCTGTCGCAGTCCGGGGTCAGCGCTATCGCCGAGGGTGCGGGCACGTCGAGCCGGTCCGCGAGGTCCCTCACCATCCGGTAGAGGTCGGGAGCGGACGCCTCCGGGATCGACACTGTGGGGCTCACCGCCGGTCTGGAGCGGGCTATGACGAGAGCAACGCCCGCAGCGGCGACCAGCACGGCGACGGCGAGCAACGTCACGATCCACCGGAGGGCGTCCCAGCCACGGCCGCCCATATGCCCGGTGGCGCCGCCGGCCAGCAGTACGACGGCGACGGCGGCGGGCAGCAGAGCAACGGCCAGCGCCCTGCTGCGGATGCGCAGCACGGCGAGGGCCCGGGAGCGCGCGGCCTGCGCGCCCACCTCCACAGCCATACCGGACACGACCGGATGTCACCCCCTAGTGCCCGCCCGGCGCGTGCTCTGCCAGCCACCGCCGTCGGACGTCCTTGGCGTTGCTCACTCCCCCACTGTGGCACCCACCACTGACATCGCAATGCCGGTGGGCCAAGTGCCGGAACGCTTGCGCCGCACCCTAGTTGGGGCTCCCGCCCGCGTCAGCCGGATGGGTCAGCGCTCACTCGATGGAGGGGCTTTGGGTAGAGGTGGATGACAGGTGGGTGAGGCTTGCAGGTGGGTGAGGCTTGGGCCCTGAATCGGAGGGGAGCCGGGGGTCGACGCTGTGGGCTGGGCGCCGGAAGTCTCGGTGGCCGGGGCCGACGGCCCGGGGCTGTGGCCCCACGGCCGGATTCTCCAGTGCAGGCCGACGGCCCGGGGTTGGCCGGAGCCCGGACTCTCCGAGTCCGAGGCCGACCGACCAGAGGTGAGGCCGAGGCCGGAATCTCCGAGCCCTGGCCAGCGGTCCGGGACCTGTGGTTATGGCAGGGCAGGAATCTCCGAGCCCGAGGCCAGCGGCCCCGGACTGTGGCAGAGGCAGCAATCTCCCAGCCCGAGGCCAGCGGCCCCGGACCGTGGCAGAGGCAGCAATCCCCAGCCCGAGGCCATGGCCGGCATCCCGGTGCTGTGGCCGGGGCCGGATGCACCGGTCCGGGGCCCAGGGCTCAGGCATGCCGGCACCCGGACTCGGAGCTTCAGTCCCCGGCGGCCTCCGCCGCCTTCGCGGCGATGTCCGTGCGGTGCTGGGAGCCTTCCAGCCGGATGCGGGACAGCGCCGTGTACGCGCGCTCGCGCGCCTGCGTGAGGTCCGCGCCAGTCGCCGTCACGGACAGGACACGCCCGCCCGCGCTCACGACGGCGTGGCCGTCCTGCTTCGTGCCGGCATGCAGCACGTACGCGTGGGGGGCGTCCTGCGCCGCCACCTCGTCGAGGCCCTCGATGGCGTCACCGGTGCGCGGCGTGCCCGGGTAGTTGTGCGAGGCGACGACCACCGTCACGGCGGCGTCGTCGCTCCAGCGCAGCGGCTCCAGATCGGCCAGCGTGCCGTTTGCGGCGGCCAGGAGCACCCCGGCGAGCGGCGTCTTCAGACGGGCCAGCACCACCTGCGTCTCGGGGTCGCCGAAGCGGGCGTTGAACTCGATGACCCGTACGCCGCGCGAGGTGATCGCCAGACCGGCGTAGAGGAGACCGGAGAACGGCGTACCGCGCCGCCGCAGCTCGTCCACCGTCGGCTGCAGGACGGTCTGGAGCACCTCGTCGACCAGCTTCGGGTCGGCCCACGGCAGCGGCGAGTACGCGCCCATGCCGCCGGTGTTGGGGCCCTCGTCGTTGTCGAGGGCGCGCTTGAAGTCCTGCGCGGGCTGCAGCGGAACGACGGTCGTACCGTCGGTGATCGCGAAGAGCGAGACCTCCGGGCCGTCCAGGTACTCCTCGATGACCACGCGGTCGCACGCGTTCGCGTGGGCCCTCGCGGCCTCGATGTGGCCCGTGACGACGACGCCCTTGCCTGCGGCGAGGCCGTCGTCCTTGACGACGTACGGGGCGCCGAACGCGTCGAGCGCCTCGTCCACCTCGTCCGGCGTGGTGCACACGTAGCTGCGGGCGGTGGGGACTCCGGCCGCGGCCATGACCTCCTTGGCGAAGGCCTTGGATCCCTCCAGTTGCGCGGCCTCCTTCGAGGGGCCGAAGCAGGGGATGCCCGCCTCGCGCACGGCGTCCGCGACGCCGGCCACGAGCGGCGCCTCGGGGCCGACCACGACCAGGTCGGCCTCCACTTCCGTGGCCAGGGCGGCGACGGCCGCGCCGTCGAGGGCGTCGACCGCGTGCAGCTCGGCCACCTCGGCGATGCCCGCGTTACCGGGAGCGCAGTGCAGGGCGGAGACGTCGGGGTCGAGGGACAGAGAGCGGCACAGGGCGTGTTCGCGGGCGCCGCTGCCGATGACGAGGACCTTCACGGCAGCCAGCCTAACCGCCGACGGCGTATGCGCTTGTACGGGCTTCCGAAGGTGGGGGTGAGGAGCGTTTGTGCGTTCCTCCAGCCTGGCCGCCCCGGCCGGTGCGCTCAAACGTTGGAGCTCGCCCTATTCGCTGAGTACTCCGGTGTTCGCTGGAGTACTCCCCCTACTCGCTGGAGTACTCCGCCTACTCGCTGGAGTACTCCTCCACGACCGTCGCGCCCAGCTCCCGGACGATCAGGTCATGGCCGGACAGGGCCGACTCGTCGAGATCCGGGTCGTCGGCCTCGGGAACGTCGTCCTCGGGGGCGACATGGCGCCTCTCCGCCTCGTGGGGATCCGGCTCGGAGGGCGAGGACTGCGGCGGCCCTGGCCGCGCCGGCGCCGCCGAAGCAGGGGACTGGGGCTGGGCATGGGCGTGGGCCTGGGCCGAGGGAGCGGCCGGTCGCGGAGCGGAGGCCGGTGGCTGCTGAGCGACCGGGCGCGGCGTGGCCGGTCCACCGCCACCCGCGGCGAAACCGCTGTTGAACCCCGCGCCGGAGGCGGGCGGCGATGCGGCACCGCCACCCGACGGGTCGACGATCGCCTCGACCTTCCACTGCACGTTGAACTGCTCGGCCAGCGCCTGACGCAGTACGTCCTCGCTGCCGCTGCTCGCGAAGTTGTCCCGGGCACCGGCATTGACGAAGCCGAGCTGCAGGGTCGTCCCGTCGAACCCTGCCACCTGTGCGTTCTGGCTGAGCAGGATCCAGGTGAAGCGCCTGCGGTTCTTCACCGCCTCGAGGATGTTCGGCCACAGGGCGCGCGGGTCGAGGCCTCCGGAGGCGGGCTGCTGCGCGGACGATGCCGGCGGCTGCGGTGCCTGCGGCGGCTGCGCGGGCCGTGCCGAGGGCGCATACGGCTGTGGACCCGACTGGGCAGACGCGGTCACCGATGGCGTGGAGCCGCCGGACGAGGTGTCACTGGTCGCGGCCGCGCCCGCCGGGCCGGTTCCGCCACCCGCCGCTGCCGCCGTGGGCCAGCCGCCCGGACGCCGCCCGCTGCCCGCCCCTGCTGCGGCCGCCGTCGGCCAGGCCCCAGGTGCGGACCCTGAAGACGCGGAAGGTGCGGAAGGCGCTGAGGGACCGGAAGCCGCAGAGGGTGCGGAAGGCGCTGAGGGACCGGAAGACGCTGAAGGCCCGGAAGACGCTGAAGACCCGGTAGGCCCAGAGAACCCGGACGGGCCGGAAGGGGCCTCCGCCGGGTTCGAGGACGGGGCGTCCGCTCGGGGCGCGGCGGCATCATGCTGAGCCGCGGGCGCGCCCGCGGGCGCCGGAGAAGCCTGCGCGGGAGTCCCCTCTCCGCCGGCACCCCCGCGTACCGCCGCCCGTGCCGCAGCGGGCCCCCCGCCAGGAGGGACAGCCGGTCCGGCGGCCGGCGCCATCGGGGCATGGGCTTCGGGCCCGGGAACGTAGCCCATCGCCGGCCCGGCCCCGCCCGGTACGAAGTTCCCTCCGCGCTCGAGCCGGTCGAGGCGGGCCAGCACGGAACGCTCGTCGTCGTATGCGGCGGGCAGCAGGACGCGCGCGCAGATCAGCTCGAGCTGGAGGCGTGGCGATGTCGCGCCGCGCATCTCCGTAAGCCCCTCGTTGACGATGTCGGCGGCACGGCTGAGCTCGGCGCCGCCGAAGACACCGGCCTGCGCCTGCATGCGCTCCACGAGGTCGGCGGGGCCGTCGATGAGTCCCTTCTCCGCGGCATCGGGCACCGCGGCCAGAATGACGAGGTCGCGCAGCCGCTCCAGAAGATCGGCGGCGAACCGCCGCGGGTCGTTGCCCCCCTCGATGACGCGGTCCACGATCTCGAAGGCCGCCGCTCCGTCACCGGAGGCGAAGGCGTCCACGACCGAGTCGAGCAGGGACCCGTCGGTGTACCCGAGGAGGGCCGTCGCCATGGCGTACGTCACACCCTCCTCGCCGGCACCGGCGAGCAGCTGGTCCATGACGGACATGGAGTCACGCACGGATCCGGCACCGGCGCGCACGACAAGCGGAATCACCCCGTCCTCGACGGGGATGTTCTCCTTCCCGCAGACCTCGGCCAGATACTCCCGCAGGGTCCCCGGCGGGACGAGCCGGAAGGGGTAGTGGTGCGTCCTCGACCGGATCGTCCCGATGACCTTCTCGGGCTCGGTCGTGGCGAAGATGAACTTGAGGTGCTCCGGCGGCTCCTCGACCACCTTCAGCAGGGCGTTGAACCCCGCCGAGGTGACCATGTGCGCCTCGTCGATGATGTAGATCTTGTAACGGCTGGCAGCCGGCCCGAAGAACGCCTTCTCTCGCAGGTCACGGGCGTCGTCCACGCCACCGTGCGACGCGGCGTCGATCTCGATGACGTCGATCGAACCCGGCCCGTTCCGCGCCAGGTCCCGGCACGACTGGCACTCGCCGCAGGGCGTCGGTGTGGGCCCCTGCTCGCAGTTCAGACACCGCGCGAGGATCCGGGCACTGGTCGTCTTGCCACAGCCGCGCGGCCCGCTGAACAGGTACGCGTGATTGACCCGGTTGTTCCGCAGCGCCTGCTGCAGCGGGCCGGTGACATGCTCCTGCCCGATGACCTCGGCGAACGACTCCGGGCGATAGCGGCGGTACAGCGCGAGAGACGACACGCATACGAGGTTATAGGCGCCCACTGACAACACGGACTGCGCGCGGACGGCTTCGAGAACCCTTCCGGCCTCGTCAGAGCGGCTCCGGCAATGCGCGTGGCCGCCTGTCGCCAGGTGTCCGTCACAATGAGTCACACGGTGCAGACGCAAAGCGCCCCCCACGCACCCGCCAGAGCCAACCTACCCTTGCTGCCTTCCGGCCCTGGGGGAGTTCAGTCAGATAGCGCCACGTGAGGGGCTCTGCACAGGGTACCCGATTCCACGGGCGCGAACGAGTTCGCGAGCACCGCTCGCCGTCATGTAATGTTTCCGGCGGAGGATTCGCCTAGAGGCCTAGGGCGCACGCTTGGAAAGCGTGTTGGGGGCAACCCCTCACGAGTTCGAATCTCGTATCCTCCGCCAGTGCCTCACCGGGCACGATGTCGAAGGGCCCCACCGTTCGCGGTGGGGCCCTTCGACGTTGTCCGTCTCAGTTTCCGTCTCAGATAGAGACCGAGGGCGAAGACCCGCGTCAGATGGAGACCGCGACGCCGTTGAACGTCGTGTCCGGGGTCTGGGGGCTGGTGAAGCGGGCGTTGACCAGGTAGAGACGGTCGCCCCAGCGGGCGGCTGTGGTGGGGACGTCGAACCGGGGGTCCGTGATCGTGCGGCGCAGGGTGGCCGAGCTGATCTTGGCGTCGAGGTCGAACACGCTGATGAGGTTCTGGCGGTTCTGCACCACGTACAGCGCCTGGCCGATGCGGAAGAGGCCGTCGCCGTTGGCGACGTCGGCCGCGCCGTTCAGCACGATCTCGGTGGCGTGACCGGTCTTGAGCTCCACGTGGTAGAGCTTGCCGGGCGAGCTGCTGACGACGATCAGCCCTCGGCCGTCGGGGGTGCCGACGATGCCGTTGGCGTTGTTCACATTGGGCGTCTGCACCCAGTCGCCGCTGAGCGGCAGGGCCCGGATCTCTCCTTCGCGGCCGCGCGGCAGGCCGTAGAGCACGCTGTCGCGGGAGTCGGTGAACCAGGCGCGGTCGCCGAGCAGGATGACGTCGTTGATGAAGTGGCCGGTCGCGTCCGTCAGTTGGTACGTGGTCAGGAGCCTGCCGGTGCGGCTGTCGACGACCCTCGCCGTTCCTCCGCCGCCTCCGGCGACGTAGAGCAGGCCGTCGCGGTCCAGCTTCAGCCCGATGGCGGCCGTGCCCGTGGCGCCCTCGTAGAGGAAACCGCCTTCGCCGGTGCGCAGATCGGTGCGGTAGACGGCGCCGTTTGCGCGGGAGCCCATATAGGCGTAGGGCTTTCCGCCGATGGTGATCCCCTCGGGGAGGAAACCGTTGGGGAGCGCGAACTCGGTCGGCCACGCGGCAGCCGTGGCGGCGGAAGCGGCGCTCGCCGTGCCGGCGGAAGCGGCGTTCGCCGTGCCGGCGCCGGTCGCCACTGCGAGCGCGGCGACGGCGGCACCGCCGAGGACCGTGCGCCGGGACGGCTGGGGGTGGTTCCGGGTCATGGTTCCTTGCCTCCGTGATGAGTGGGGTGGGGCTGCGAACTCAGTACCTCAGCGGACTCTCAGTACCTCAGCGAACTCTGCGAACTTTATGAACCTGGCGCGCTCGGTGCACTCGGCTTCAATCCGGTTTCAACTTCCGTTCGTTCGTAACGGGCCGCGGTACGCGGGAGTTCCCCCGGCGCCCCCATCCCCGGGCTCGGCTCGCTGCCCCTCTCGGATGACCATCGAGCTGCGAGCCGGGCCATCAAAGGCCCCCGGCTCTCAAGGGCCGTCCCCCGGCTCTCAAGGCCCTCGGCTCTCAAAGACAAAAGGCCCCCGGCCCTCAAAGACAAGGCGTACGCGGCAGCCGAGGCAGCCACTGATCTCCGCCATCGCCCTCGGCGGCCCCGACCCCGAATACGTCGGGCCCAGCCCCGAACCCTGCGGCGTTCACCCCGAATCCGGCGGCGGCCCCTGCATCGAACTCCTGGGGCCCCACGCCGTAACCGAAAGCCCTGCCCCGGGCACCACCCTCCCGGGACCAGGCGACGCCCGCCCCGGAGCCGACCGTCCCCTCGCCGGAGCCGACCGTCCCCTCTCCGGACGTCCCCTCCCCGGACGTCCCCTCTCCTGCCGCGGAGTCCGCCGCCCAGGCCGCCCCGGATCCCACCGGCTTCCGCAGCATGATCAGCGCCGCGTCGTCGTGCAGGCGGCCGCCCACATGCGTCAGGAGTTCCTCGTGGAGTGCGGCGACGGTATGGGACGGATCGTCGGCGACATGCCGCGCGAGCCGCTCACTGAGCGGATAGAACTCGCGGCCGTGGTCGCGGGCCTCGGTGACCCCGTCGGTGTAGAGCAGAAGCTGGTCCCCGTCGTCGAAAGGCAGTATGTGGAGGGCCGGGGTCTCGCCGCCGAGGGCCCCCAGCCCCAGCGGCGGGGCCGGACGGGACGGCTCGACGGCTGTGACCTCGGAGTCGCGCACCAGCAGCGGCGGGGCGTGCCCGCAGTTCACCAGCTCCATGCGCCCGTCCTTCGGGTATCCCGCGACCACGGCGGTGACGAAGTCGTCGGCCGCGAGGTTGCGCGCCAGGCTCCGTTCGATCCTGGCGACGACGTCGAGGAGGTCGGGCTCGTCGTACGCCGCCTCGCGGAAGACACCGAGCACCAGCGCGGCGGTGCTCACCGCGGGCAGGCCCTTGCCGCGCACATCGCCGACGATCAGCCGGACCCCGTACGGCGTGGGCACCAGCGCGTAGAGGTCGCCGCCGATCCGGGCCTCCGCCGCGGCGGCGCTGTAGCGGACCGCCACCTGGAACGGGCCGACGGCCGCGGGCACGGGCCTCAGCAGCGCGTGCTGGGCGGCCTCGGCAACCGAACGTACGGCTGCCAGAACCCGTTCGCGGCGCCCGCGCAGTGCGCTGGCCAGGCCACTCGCGAGGGTGACGGCCACCACGGTGGCCAGCACGACCGCCAGGTCGCAGGCCGACATGCCGTCCAGGGTTCCGAGCAGGGCTCCCAGGGCGGAGGCGAGGAATCCGACGCACACGACGGCCCGCGGCCGGCTGATGGCGGCGGCCAGCGCGGGACCGACGGGTAGCACCGGCAGCCACAGCCGGGCGCCGCCGACGAAGCAGAGGATCACGACGGCGAAGACGATCAGTACGGGCGCACCGGCGGCGACGAGTGCCCCCGAGCCGCCGCCGGGGCGCCGCCCGCGGCCGGCCGGTCGCTTCGTGAACAACCACGCCGGCCGACGATCACGCTGATGATCCGCCTGGCTCATGCCCCTCCGAAAATCGTCACCTGCTGGAGTGCCTCACCGACGGAATGCCCGCCGGCCGCGGTTCGCGCCCGACGGAATCCTCGTCCGGTGGCGACAACACACACGAATGTCCGTTTCATCCAGAAAACAAGGTCTTCGTGCCCTGCCACAAGCGAGATTTTTCAGATAGTGAGCGACAGGCCCCGCGTCACACGGCCTGCCGCCGGGATCAGACGCTCCCGCACCCGGTCGATGCGAGAGAGACGGTCCGCCCGAACGGAGACACCGAGCGAGCCGAGCGTGTTCCCGCTGTAGACGGGCACCGCGACGCAGACCGTACCGAGGGTGTACTCCTCCAGGTCCATGACCGTGGGAGTGGCCGGATCCGAGTCGAGCCTGCGGAGCAGTTCGGCACGCTGGGTGATGGTGCGCGGGGTGAGGTCGGCGAGAGGGTGCCGGGACAGGTAGTCGTTGCGGGACTCCTCGTCCAGCTCGCGCAGCACGGACTTGCCCAGCGCGGTGGCGTGACCCGCGTCCTCGAACCCCACCCAGAGATCGACCCGCGGCGCCCTGGGGCTGTCGACGATCTCGGCGACGCGGATCTCGCCCTCCTCGTAGAAGGTCAGATAGGTGGCGGCCGACAGCTGGTCCCGCAGTGCGGTGAGGGTCGGGCGGATACGGCTGAGCAGCGCCTGGCCGCGGCTTCCCGTCTGCAGTCCGTGCAGCCTGTCGCCGAGTACGAACCCGCCGTCGTCGAGCTTCTGCACATACCCGTCGTGCGCCAGAGTGCGCAGGAGGTGGTACGTGGTGGCGATGGGCATGCCGGTCTCGCGTGCCAGCTGCTTCGCCGGGGCGCCGCCCTCGTGCGCGCCGACCGCCTCCAGCAGACGGAAGGCCCGCTGCACGGACGTGATGAGCGTAGGGCCGCCTTCAGCACCCATGTCACCAGCCTGCGACGCGAGCGTCGCGCCAGCAAGGTCACACAGCACGGGAAAACCACCGAAAAGACCGGAAAGCACGCGGGCGACCCCGCCGTCGCCGATGCCGACGCCGGCGGCCGGTGGGCACGACCTGGCGCCCGACGCACAAGCGGAATCCATGGTTCCGTGACATCCGTCATACCGGCTTCCGGCACTAAGCGTGCCCATTAGTAGATGCCGCTCTGCCGACATATGGGATTTGTCCGTCTTGGCATGAGTGCATATCGCACCGGGCCGCCCGGCATTCCACCCGCTCGACACTTTCGCCCGTTTACAGAACATAAAGGCTTTCTGACGGACCGCCAGAATTCCGGGAAGCGTCCGCATCTCCGGCCAGCACGCCCGTACGCCCATGGCAAGCGCCGTCAAAGGCTACGAAGCCAGGTAGTACGAGAGCCCTTTGCCCTGTATTGGCAGCGGTCCTAAGAATGACGACTCCGCAGTACGTCTCCGCAGTTCAGGAGCGGAGTCTGCGCAGAGCACCAGCCGCACAAGGGGCGCTTTGCGATTACCGAGTGAGGTCACCCATGGGGAAGCACCGCAAGAAGAACTACTACCGGCGGATAACCGTCGCTGCCGTCGCGATCGGCGCCGTGGGGGTGCCGTCCGTCGCCATGGCCTGTACCGAATGGCCGGACGGACGCGACGGTCAGTTCCACAGCGCCGAGAAGACCGCGTCCCTCCAGCAGCGTGGGTCGGAGGCCGACTGGCAGCGCTGGGCCCGCAACTGGGACCGTGAGAACACTTCGACGGAGTCGAAGACCCGCACCGCGCCTCCCAGCACAGCGAAGCCCTCTGCCCCGAAGACCTCTGTCCCGAAGACCTCCGCACCGAAGTCTCCGGCCACGACGTCTCCGAGCACTCCGAAGACGACCGCGCCGAAGCCCGAGACCACCTCGTCTCCCGGTACGCCGAGCACGGCCGGTACTCCGAAGACCACGGAGCCCACCTCCGCGACGCCCGCGTCTCCGAGCACCCCGACCGCGCCCGCCTCGGCCTCCGGGTCCGTCGCTCGCATCGTGGAACTCGTCAACAACGAGCGCAGCAAGGCCGGATGCTCCCCCGTGACCCTGAACGCGACCCTTTCCAAGGCCGCTCAGGCTCACAGCGAGGACATGGCCGAACACCAGAACATGTCGCACACCGGCTCCGACGGGTCCTCCCCCGGCGACCGGATCACGCGTGCCGGCTACAGCTTCAGCACGTACGGCGAGAACGTCGCCTACGGATACGCCTCTCCCGAGCAGGTCATGGCGGGCTGGATGTCCAGCCCCGGCCACAAGGCCAACATCCTCAACTGCTCGTTCAAGGAGATCGGCGTCGGTCTCGCCCAGCCCAACGACTACTGGACCCAGGACTTCGGTACGGCCCGGTAGACAGCAGGAGGGGACGGCTCTCGGCGTACGCACAGTGATACGCCGAGAGCCGTACGTGTTCGGGCGGTCACAGAACACTCACAGGGATGACCTCTTGGCGTCGCCTTCCGCCCCCTAGCGTGGCTCCCCATGACGGCATCCTCCGCGTCCCCGCCCGTACAGCGCCCACGCAGCCTCCACGAGGTGAAGGGCTGGTTCCCGAGCCTGGACCAAGTGCTCTTCGACCGCTTCCTCTCCCGCCAGGAGCGGCTCGGGGAGCGCGGAGACCTGCTGGAGATGGGCGTCTACATGGGCAAGAGCGCCATCTTCACCGGCGGCTGTCTGCGGCCCGGTGAGCGCTTCACGGTCTGCGATCTCTTCGACGCCGAGGACGCGCCGGACAGCGACAACGCGGCGGAGGCACGGAAGTCGTACGCGACGCTGACCCGTGCCGCCTTCGAGCAGAACTACCTGGCCTTCCACGACAAGCTGCCCGATGTCGTACAGGGCCCCACGTCGCTGGTCCCCGGGGTGGTGGAGGCCGACACCTGCAGGTTCGTGCACGTCGACGCGTCGCATCTGTACGAGCACGTGGCGATGGACATCGGCACCGCTCGCAGTGTCCTGCTGCCGACCGGTGTGGTCGTCCTGGACGACTTCCGCTCCGAGCACACGCCGGGCGTGGCCGCGGCCACCTGGGAGGCGGTCTTCAACAGCGGGCTGCGGCCCATCTGCCTCACCACACAGAAGTTCTACGGCACATGGGGCGACCCGGAACCGTTCCTGGAGGACCTGCTCGGGGACAGGAAGTGGCGCACGGACATCAAGATGAGCCGGCAGCAGATAGCCGGGCAGCACGTCCTGCGCTTCTCGGGCCGCCCGCCGCACCCGGCCGCTCCCAGGTCCCGCTACGCGAACGAGCCCCTGGACGGCGAGGAGGCCGCCACTCCGGCCGCCGGTCCCGGGAGGATCCCCGGCCCTCGATCCTCCGCATCCGTGGCCGCCGCGTCTCCGGCCACCACGCCCCGGCGGTCCGCGCCCGTCCGCCGGATCGCGGCCGACATCCTCCCGCCGGTCGTCACGCGCGCCATCCGCCGTCGGCGGCGGCTTCGTCGGTCGTAAGAAGTCGGTCGCAAGAAGCCCGTCGTTAGAAGTCCGTCGTAAGGACTGGACGCGCAGGGACGTAAGGCGCGCAGGCAGGGTCAGGCGGCATCCGGCTGGCACCGCGGGCACCAGACCGTGCCGCGCCCCCCGATGCGGTCCCGGCGCAGTGGCTCACCGCATCGCGGGCAGGCGGCATCGCTGTCGTCACGGTGGCCCGTGAGCCAGGACCTGCGGGGCGGTACGCAGCCGGCGCTGATGGAGGACCGCAGGGTGCGGCGCATGTCCTTGTACAGCCGGCCGCGCTGGGCGTCGGTGAGGGCGGCGGCCGGGATCGCGGGGTGCAGCCCCGCGCGCCACAGGATCTCGTCGGCCAGCAGATTGCCGAGACCGGCCAGTACCGACTGATCGGTGAGCACGGCTTTGACGCGGCCGCGCCGCCCGGAGAGCACGGTGTCGAACGCGTCGCGGTCCACCGCCATCGCGTCGGGCCCCTGCCGGTCCAGGACCCGCGCCACGCCGGTGTCGTCGGCCAGCCACAGTCCCTGGAGTTTGCGCTGGTCTCGGTAGCGGAGCTGGCGGTCGCCGCCCACGCCGTCGCGGTCCGCGCCGTCACGGTCCGCGCCGTCACGGTCCGCGCCGTCGCGGCCCACGGTGAAGAGCACCCGGTCATGAGGATGCGGCGCGTCGTCGGGGTCACAGCAGACCAGCTGCCCGGTCATGCCGAAGTGCAGCATGACGGTGGGCCCTCCCCCAAGCTCTCGGCTTCGCTCGGGCAGGGGGGACCCCCAGTCGGTGCGGGCGAGCAGCCATTTTCCGTGCCGCTCGGGCTCGGCGAACCTCCGGCCTTCCAGCTCGCGGCGCAGCTTCCGCGCGCTGACCCCGTGCAGGACGCCCGGGTCGCGCACGTCGACCCGCTCGATCCGCCTCCCCTTCGCGCAGGAGGCGAGAACCTCCCGGAACGCCTCGACATCCGGCAGCTCAGGCATGCCGTCCACCGCCATCCGCGCACTCGGCCGGCCGGACCCCGCGATCCCCGCGAGATCCACTGCGGCCGAGTACCCCCAGGCGCCCAGGTTCAGGAGTGCGGCTCCCGTACGACGGCGATGTCTCCGGGCGGGACGGTGACCGCTCCGGCGGTCGGCTTGCCGGTCAGCAGCTCGGTGGCGTCGGGCGCGACCGGGACATCCGCGCCGTCACCGGCGTGGTCGATCAGGAAGAGGTAGTCGGCGTCCGTGCCGCGCCGCCGGACCGCCTCGACGCCGGGCGGGACGGCCGTACGAAGGACCGGCTGGACCCCCGCCTCGTCGCGGATGCGGTCGAGGAGGGCGGCGAGCGTGGCCGGGTCCGGGCGCGTGGCCACGTACCAGGCCGTACCCGCCCCGTGTGCATGCCGCGTCGGGACCCCGGCCAGCTGCCCCTCCGCGTACGACGCCACCGCCTCCGCACCCGCGAGCCGCAGCCGCTCCGACCACAGGGTGCAGCCGGCGCCGTCCGGCACGTCCCCGGTCAGGCCCAGTGACTCGCCCGGCAGCAGCGGGAAGAGTTCGTCGGTCCGTACGCCGAGTGCGTCCCGGAAGGCCCCGGGATAACCGCCCAGCCGCACATGGCAGTTCTCGTCGACCGCGCCGCTGTGGAACCCGACGGCGAGGGTGCCGCCGCGCTCGGCGAAGCCGGTGAGGTTGGCGGCGCCCGCGTCATCGACCAGGTACAGGCTCGGGGCCAGGACCAGGCGGTATCGGGAGAGATCGGCGTCGGGGCGTACGAAGTCCACGGCGACGCCCGCCCGCCACAGCGGCTCGTACCAGTCCCGTACGAGGTCCTGGAAGCGGAGCTCGCCGCTGGGCTGCGACGGGAGCTCCAGCGCCCAGCGGGCTCCCAGTCCCAGACGATCGCGACCTCCGCCGTGCCCGTGCTGCCGCGCACCTCGGCCAGGGCCTTCAGATCGGCGCCGAGCCGGACCACGTCCCGCCAGATCTGGCTGTCCGTCCCGGCGTGCGGCAGCATCGCCGAGTGCCACTGCTCGGCGCCCGCCTTGGCGGCCCGCCACTGGAAGTACGCGATGCCGTCAGCGCCGCGCGCGACATGGGCGAGGGCGTTGCGGCGCAGCTCGCCCGGCACCGACGCTGACCATGGTCACGCCCGCCTCGCGCATCAGGCGCATGTCCTCGGCCCAGACCTCCTCGGGCCACTGCCCGGGGTTGCAGTCACCGCCGTACGCGATGCCGGGGACGGAGAGAGTGCGCTGGGCGGTCACCGGGAGGCTCCCTCTACGGCAAGGCGGGACGTCGACGTGGTGAGCAGGCGGCGGGTGGTGGCCAGACCCCAGTCGTCCAGGGACAGCAGCCGGTCGCTGCTGGCCATGAGGCCGCCGGTGGCCTCCACGTGCGCGGCCCAGCGCGCCCGTGTCTCCACGGCGGGGCGGGTCATCAGGCAGTCCGGGTCGTTGACCCAGAAGCGGCCGTGCTGCCACTGGCGGCCCACGCCGGTGAACTCGGCTGCCTCCTGGCCGGGTTGGCTGAAGTCTCCGCTCTCGGGATCGCGGTACGGGGCCGTGTCCGGGCTGACGCGCATGGCGTCGAAGAGCCCGATGGACGGCAGGATCGGCGCACCGCAGCCGAGCAGGTAGGCATCGGGGCCGATGGCCTGCCGTATCAGCATGATGCCCTCGCGGTAGGCGGTGAGGGCGTCGGCGCCGGAGTGGCGGGCGCCGTCCATGGCCCCGGCGTAGAGGAAGTCGACCTTGAAGTAGTCGTAGCCCTCGGCGCGCAGGGTCGCGAAGACGTCGACGAGGTACCCGGCCGCGTGCGGGTGGGTGGTGTCCAGGACGTGGAGGTCGTGGCCCCAGTTGCGCCCGGCGTGCAGCGGTGTGGTGCCGTCGGCGGCCCGTACCAGCCAGTCCGGGTGCTCGGCGGCGAGCTCGCTGTCGGGGGCGACCAGGAACGGGGCGGTCCAGATGCCGGCCCGGCGGCCGCTCTCCCGGATGGTGTCGGCGAGCCCGGCGCGGGACCGGAAGCGGCCGGAGAGGGTGAGCCAGTCACCGAGGGCGCTCTGGTAACCGTCGTCGATCTGGACGACGTCGACGGGCAGGCCGAGGGTGTCCATGGCGCCGAGGTTCTCGTGGATGTCGTCCTCGGTGACGGCGGTGAAGTACTCGTACCAGGAGCACCACACGGTCGGGGCCGGGCGGGGAGCCGGCAGCCCGAGGGCCTGAACGACACCGTCCGCCCAGGCGGCGAGGGCGGCCTGGACGCCACCGGGGCCCTCGTGGCTGTGCTCGGTGACCGGCCCGTCGGCGCTGACCTCGGCACGGCCGTCACGGATCCGGAGCCGGATCGACGGTGCGGATCGCAGCGGATCGGCGGCCGCCCACAGCCGGACCGGCGAGCCGTCACCCGGGTCGAGCGCCAGCAGCCCTTCGCTCTGGAAGGTGCCGGCCGGAACGGTGACCCCGGGCCGGTAGCAGACGGTCGCCCAGTTGTCGTTGGTCGGGCGGTACGGCGCCGCGTCGACAGCGTAGGCGCCGCTGGGGCTCCAGGACTGCCAGCCCTCCTCGTGGACGCGGGCGTGGGCCGGGTCCACGGGGACGGAGGCGAGCGGCGTGAAGGGGTGGTGCACGGGTGTCTCTTTCAAGAAAGGGGCCGTCAGCCCTTGTTGGCGCCCAGCGTCAGCCCACTGACGAACTGCCGCTGCAGCACGAAGTACACGATCAGCGTGGGGATCGCGGTGAGCAGGGCGCCGGCGGCGACCAGGTTGGGGTCGGTGAAGTACGTCCCGGAGAGGTTGTTCAGCGCCGAGGTGATCGGCATGTTCTCACCGGTCGAGATCAGGACGAGGGCCCAGAAGAAGTCGTTGTAGATCCAGATGGACAGCAACGTCGCCAGGGCCGCCATCGCCGGGCGGCACAGCGGCAGCACGATCTGCCAGTACTGACGCCACACCGAGGCGCCGTCCACCAGCGCGGCCTCGGTCAGCTCGTGCGGCAGCGTGCGCATGTAGTTGCTCAGCACGAAGGCGCAGAAGCCCGACTGGAACGCGACGTGGATCAGCACCAGGCCCAGGGCGGAGTCGTAGAGCTTGCCGCTCATCGTGATGCCGGGCAGGTCGATGAGCAGGTACAGCCGGTACAGCGGGGTGATGATGACCTGCTGCGGCAGCAGGTTGCCCGCTGTGAAGACCAGCAGCAGCGCCAGGTTGAGGCGGAAGTCGAAGCGGCTCACGTAGAAGGCGACCATCGACGACAGGAACAGCGTCAACAGCACCGCCGGCACGGCGATGATCATCGTGTTGACGAAGTAGTGCGTCATGTCCGACTGCGTGAACGCGTTCGTGAAGTTGTCGAAGTTCAGCGTGTCGGGCCAGGAGACATAGCCCTTCTCGCTGGTCTCCGCGTACGGCCGCATCGCCGAGTAGACCGCCCACAGCAGCGGCGCCAGCCACGCCAGCGCGGCGCCGGCGAGGAAGACGTGCAGCAGGATCCGGGCGGGGCGGACGGGGGTGCGCTTCTTGAGCGTCAGGGTGCCGGTGCTCATGCGCGCCGCTCCTTCCGGAAGGTGGCCACCAGGTAGGGAATGATCACGACGAGCGAGATCAGCAGCAGGACGACCGCTATCGCGGAGCCGTACCCGATGCGGCTGGACTCGCCGATGATGTTGTTGGTGACCAGGATCGAGAGCAGCTCGGTGCCCTCGGCGCCCTTGTTGAAGACGAAGACCAGGTCGAAGCAGCGCAGGGCCTCGATGATGGTGACGACCAGGACGACGGTGTTGGTGGGGCGCAGCGTCGGGAAGACGACGTTCTTGAACGTCTGCCACTCGTTGGCCCCGTCGAGGGCGGAGGCCTCCCGCAGTGCGGGGTCGACGCCCTTCAGGCCGGCCAGGTACAGGATCATCATGTAGCCGGTGTGGCGCCACGACGCGGCGACGAGGATCGCCCAGAGGTTGAGGTCCGGGTCGCCGATCCAGTCGATGTACTTGCCGGGCTCGTTGGCCCCGATGATGCTGTTGATCAGGCCGGTGTCAGGGTTGTAGATCAGCTGCCAGACGAAGCCGATGACGGCCATCGACAGCACGACGGGCAGGAAGAACGCGGTCTGGTAGACCCTGCTGAAGCGGATCTTCTTGTCCAGCTGCACGGCCAGGAACAGGCCGAGCGGGGTCGGGATCACGATCAGGACGACGAACCAGATGACGTTGTGCTCGACGGCCGGCCAGAACTGCGGGTTGTTGGTGAACAGTTCCTTGAAGTTCTCGAATCCGACCCACTTGATCGAGTCGAAGCCGATGCCGTCCCAGGTGGTGAAGGCCAGCGCGATCGAGGCGAGGGCCGTCACCCACACGAGGGCGATGTGCAGGATGGTCGGCAGGCCCGCCATCAGACCGAGGGTGAGCCGGTCGCGGCGGGTCAGCAGGCGGCGGTGCCCGTGGGGCACCTTCGTGGCGGGGGCAGCGCCCGGAGACGGCACGGCGGCCGCCTCCGGGATCTCCTTGGTGGTTTCCGTGGTCATGAGGACGCGAAGATCGTCTTCTTCTGGCGCTCGATCGAGGACAGCAGGCTGTCGACGCCCTTGGGGTCACGGACGAACTTCTGCAGCGCGGGCTGCATCACCGTGGAGGTGAAGTCCGGCCGGCTGTCACGGTCCATGAACTGAGTCAGGGACTTGGCACCGGAGATCATGTCGTACGCCTTCTGCTGCAGGGCGGTGTACGACGACGTGTCGGCCTTGGTGGAGGCGTGGACCACGCTCGGGTCGGACTTGAGGTAGATGTCCTCGGCGTCCGAAGTGCCCAGGTACTCCAGGAGCTTGACCGCCTCGGCCTTGTTCTTCGGGCTCTTGCTCATCATGAAGCCGTCGGTCGGCGCCTCGACGGTGTCCTGCCCGTACGCCGGGTCGATCTCCGGGAAGGCGAAGAAGTCGAGGTCCTCGAGGGCGGCCTTGTCGGTGAACTGCTGTGCCACGAAGGTGCCGAGGAGGTACATGCCGGCCTTCTTCGAGGCCAGCGTCTGGGCCGCGTCCTGCCAGGTGCGGCCGACGGCGCCCTCCTGGTGGTAGGGGAGGATCTCGGCCCACAGGTCGAAGGCCTTGCGCACCTTGGCGTCGGTCCAGGAGGCCTTGCCCGCCATCAGCTCGACGTGGAAGTCGTAGCCGTTCTGGCGGAAGTTGATCTGGTCGAAGGTGCCGAGCGCGGGCCAGGCGTCCTTGTCGCCGAAGGCGATCGGGACGAGGCCGTCCTTCTTCATCTGCTTGCACAGGGCGACGAAGTCGTCCCACTTGGTGGGGACTTCGTAGCCGTTCTCCTTGAAGACGCTCTTCCGGTAGAAGATCGCCCACGGGTACGAGTACAGCGGCACGAAGTAGTACTTGCCGTCCTCGCCCTTGCTGAGCTTGTGCATCGCCTCGGGGAAGTTGCCCCCGATGGTCTTCCACACGTCGTCGATCGGGGTGGCGAGGCCCTTGGCCGCGAAGAACTGCATCCGGTACCCGGCGAACCAGGTGAACACGTCGTCCGGCGTGCCCTGGAGGTAGGAGTTGATCTGCTCCTGGAAGGTGTTGGAGTCCTTGGTGTTCACGTCGACCGTGACGCCGGACTTCTTCTTGTAGGCCGCGTAGATGTCGGCGAACGCCTTCTTCGGCACCGGGTCCGACGCCTTGGAGCCGAGGGTGACGGTCTTCGGGTCGGCGGCCGCACCGCTGCCGCCGCAGGCGCTGAGCAGGGGTATGCCGGCGCCGAGAGCGGCGGCGCCACCTATGCCGCGCAGCAGCGTGCGACGGCTCGGGCCCGGGACGGAGAGACCGGAGGGTGAGATGTGCATGACGGCTCCTGAGGGCAGGGTCAGCCAGGGACCTGTGTCGAAGGAGAGGCAGAGAGCAAAATCGACCAGAAATCAACCTGACCGAACATCGTGGGGGTTATAACAGCCGGATGTCCTGTCATGCGTCAAGGGGGCCTTGTCCGTCTTTCTCGAAACGTGATGGACACCCTCCGTGTGCGCTTCTGTAATGGTTCAGGGACGTCTCAGCGGATGCCGGGGAGGAGACCGGGAACTCCGGACGGCCACCGGCCATCGCCCGACATCCGCGGGCCCGCATGCCCGGCTCAGAGCGCCCCGAACGGCCTAAACTACGAAAAAGCCGTTTTGTGGCCGATTGAGGGCAGCATGGGCTCCAGCGGTACGGAACGCAGGGCGCAGCCGACCGGTGCCGAGGGCGTCGGCGGGACATCGGGACGTGATGACGCCCTGGTCGCGGCCGTCATCAAGGCCGCCGAGGTGACCGGGGCGCATGCGGCAAGCGCCTTCCTGGTCGCGCGCGACCAGAGGTCGCTCGTGCTCACCGCGGCAGCGGGCACACCGCCCTCGCTGATCGGCGGCTGGCACCGGGTCCCCGTGAACAGCGGCCTCCCCGTGGCGGAGGCTTACCGCTCCGGGCGGACGGTCCATCTGGCCGACGCCGACGAAACCGTACGGCGGTTCCCCCAGTTCGCCGTGGCCATGCCGTACCCCTTCGGCTCGGCTTCCGTACCGGTGAAGTCGGGCCGGCGGGTCTTCGGGGCCATGTCCGTGGTGTGGGCCTCCCGGCCCGGCGGAGAGGGCCTGTCGCACACGCAGCGACGGCAGCTGCGCGCCGTGGCCGACCGTCTCGGCGCAGCGCTCGCCGCGCTGGACGCACACGGCGCGCTCGACGGGCCGGACGCCGCGACCATCCCGCTGGTGGTCCCGGTGAATTCCGGCCCGGCGGTCCGGGTGGGCCTGTTCGACTGGGACCTCGACACCGGGGCCGTCACGGCGGACGACGAGATGTGCGCGATCTTCGGCATCGCCCCTCATGAGTTCGACGGGCGGGCGGCCACGCTGGAGGCCAGGCTCGACCCCGTGGACGTCCGCGGCTTCCGCTCCGCCGCCCGCGTCGCGATCGAGGAGGGCCGCGTCCTCGCCCAGTACCTGCGCATGAGGGACGGCGAGGCTCACCGGACCGTCGAGGTGTGGGGACACGCGGCCGACGTGCCCGAGGACCGGCGGGCCGAGACTCGCCCCCCGCCCCGCCTGGTCGGCGCCGTCCTCGACACCGGAACCGGTCTGGCCGCGGTCGCCGCCATCGAACGGCTCGCGGACGGCTTCTTCGCCCTCGCCCCGGACGGGCGCGTCACCTACGCCAACCGCGGACTCGAACGGCTGCTGCGGATCGGCCAGGACGAACTGCTCGGCCATCGCCCCTGGGACGTACTGCCCTGGCTGTCCGACCCCGTCTACGAGGACCGTTACCGGGCCGCCCTCATCACCCAGAAGCCGGTCTCGTTCCTGGTCCGCCGCCCGCCCGACCACTGGCTCGTGTTCTCCTTCCACCCGGGCACGCAGGGCATGACCGGGTGGGCCGCGCCGGCCACGGGCAAGCCGGGAGCGGAGCGGCTCGCCGAAGAGGGCGCGACCGTCGTGGAAGGCGCGACCGTCACGTCCTCCGCGCCAATGGCCGCCCCCCGCCTGGGTTCGCTCTACCGCGTGCTCCACATGGGCAGCGCGCTGACCGAGGCGGTCACCGCCCGCGAGGTGTGCAGTGCCGTCGCCGAACAGCTGCTCCCGGCGTTCGGCGGCCAGAAGCTGGCGGTCTTCGAGGTGGACGAACGGCGCCTGCACCTGCTCTGGCAGGGCGGCTACCCGGAGGGTTTCCTCGACCAGTTCGAAGGCACACCGCTGGAGTCGTGCCAGCCCGCGACGGACTCACTCACCTCCGGCACTCCCCGGTTCATCGAGGACCGGCAGGAACTCCTCAAGAACTATCCCGGCTTCAACACCAAGGCGATCGACTCCAGCGCCTGGGCGTTCCTGCCGCTCATCGCCTCCAGCCGTCCTGTGGGCGTCTGCATCCTCGGCTTCAACGACGCCCACCGGTTTCCCAGCGAGGAGCGCGGCGTCCTCACCGCGATGGGCGGGCTGATCGCACAGGCACTGGAACGCGCCCGGCTCTACGACGCCGAGTCCGCCATCGCCCGCGGCCTGCAGGACGCCCTGCTGCCGCACCGGCTGCCCCGGCTGCCGGACATGCACGTCACCGGCCGCTACCTCCCCGGCACCCGCGGCATGGACATCGGCGGCGACTGGTACGACGCCATCCCCGCCGGTGACGGTGTCGCCCTGATCGTCGGGGACGTCGAGGGCCACAACGTCGCCGCGGCCGCGCTCATGGGCCAGCTGCGCAGCGCCGTACGGGCCTTCGCCACCGCCGGACACCGGCCCCGCGACGTGGTCGCCAGTACCAACCGGCTGCTCCTCGGCCTCGACTCCGGGCTCCTCGCCAGCTGCTGCTACGTCCTGTTCCACCCCCGTACCGGGCTCGCACGCCTGGTCCGCGCGGGCCACTGCCCACCCCTCCTACGAGAGGCAGACGGCCGGACCCGGGCCCTGGACCTGCCGTGCGGCCCGATACTCGGCGTGGAGGAAGCGCCCGACTACCCGGAGTCGGAGCTGCACCTGTCACCCGGCTCGGTCCTTGCCCTCTACACGGACGGGCTGATCGAGAGACGCGGTTCGGACCTCGGTACCGGCATCGAAGCGCTGCGATCCTCGCTGGCCCACGCGCACGCCTCATCCCTGGAGGAACTGGCCGACCGTCTGCTGATCGACGCCCGCCACACTCCGCACCGCCTGGACGACATCGCGCTCCTGCTGACCGAGTACGTCCCTGCGCGCGCGCCCTGATCCGCCGCGGTGCGCTGCTGCAGCACGATCCCGCCGCGTCACCCCGTACGGACGCGTGCTGCGCCGCGTACGCGGGCGCGCAATCATCGGGACATGGATGTCACCCTTCACCTCGCCCAGCAGCCCGAAGCGGACGAGCTGCTCGGCCGCAGTCCGCTGGCAGCACTCGTCGGGATGCTGCTGGACCAGCAGATCCCCATGGAGTGGGCGTTCGCCGGGCCGTACACGATCGCCCAGCGCCTGGGAGCCGACGACCTCGACGCGCACGAGATCGCGGCGTACGAACCCGAGGCCTTCGCCGCGCTCCTCTCCGCCAAGCCGGCCGTGCACCGCTACCCGGGTTCGATGGCCAAGCGCATCCAGCAGCTGTGCCAGTACCTCGTGGAGCACTACGACGGGGAGGCGAGCGCCGTCTGGGACGGCGTCGACAGCGGCAGGGAACTCCTCCGGCGCCTGAACGACCTGCCCGGCTTCGGCAAGCAGAAGGCCCAGATCTTCCTCGCCCTGCTGGGCAAGCAGCTCGGCGTACGCCCTGAGGGCTGGCAGGAGGCCGCGGGTCCGTACGGCGAGGCCAAGTCGTATCGCTCGGTGGCCGACATCACGGGCCCGGAATCCCTGGCGAAGGTCCGCGCGCACAAACAGGAGATGAAGGCCGCGGCGAAGGCGGCAAAGACAGCGAAGTGACCGACGGCCCGGAACCGCAGGCGGTTCCGGGCCGTCGTCGTGTGCCGCGTCAGCCGCGGTCACGTTCGTCGGGCTGCTGCTCCCTGGGGTGCTCGGGATCGGCCTTGTGTTCAGGGTCGGCCGGCCGTGGCTCGGCGTGTGAGTGGCGCAGGGCCTCGGCGCGTACAAGTGCGTGCAGAGCCGCGTAGGGATCGTGGGCCATGACTGTGCTGTCCTTCTGCTCGTGTGTCTTGTGTGTGGGCGGTACTCGCAGACGGGGGTGCACGCATGCGTGATTGCGCGAACGCGTGAATGGGCGAATCCGTGAATGCGCGAATCCGTGGTTGTCGCATGCCTGACTGCTCGCGTACCTGGTTGCTCGTGTGCGTGATCGCTCGCGCGTTCTCTGCCGGCGGGTGCGAGGCGGGGGTCTGGTGACCGGGCCGCCGCTCAGCAGCGCAGCACGATGCAGCGCAAGGAGAGCGCGGAGGGGACGTACGACGCTGCGGGGGCAGGACGCGGCCACAGCCGGGCACGGACCGCCCCGGCCCGGGTCACGGAGGGGGCGTCCGGCAGATGGGTGGGGTGCCGGGTGGGCAGTCGGAGGGTCGACTCCGGCGAGTCGTGGGTGGACTCGCCGGCCTCGCCGACGACGGCCACTAGAGGGAGCGGGGCGTCGGCCCCGGCGGGATCGGTCAGCGTGACGGACGTACCGACGAGCAGCGCCAGAAGCACGATCACCCTGGCCCAGACGCATGGACGCATACGGCGTCGGGCGCGGGAGCGGGTGGTGCTCATAGGAGGTCATGTCCCCGGGTACGGCGACGACGCACCGGACGGGGCCCAAGATCCCCCCGCATGGCGTACGGCGATGGGGCCAGGAGTGTGCCCCCAGCCGCGGCGGCCCTTCCACTCCCGTGGCGGCCCTTCCACTCCCGCGGCGGCCCATCCACTCCCGCGGCGGCCCATCCACTCCCGCGGCGGCCCATCCACTCCCGCGGCGGCCCATCCACTCCCGCGGCGGCCCTTCCACTCCCGTGGCGGCCCATCCGCTCCCGTGGCGGCCCATCCGCTCCCGTGGCGGCGGGCCCGCGACACCGTCGGCCTCATCGGAAGCACCGGTTCCGGGGGCCCGCCGCACCGTCGGCCTCATCGGACGCACCCGTTCCGGGCGAGCACCGGCGCTCCGTCCGGCCGGACTCCGCCGCTCCCTCCACGCGGGCTCCGCCGCCGCGCAGCACCCCCTCACCGGTAGGACCCGGTCAACGCGCGTGGACGCGATCGGCGCGCCGCGGCTCGCGTCAGCCGGGCTTCCCGGCTGGGGCGTTACCGATTTGCGGGCATTACGCCGTAATTTTCCACCGCCGCACTCCGCCTGCGAGGCTGCGCCCGGAGAGCCTCGCCCGGTAGGCTTTCCGTGTGATCTTCAAGCGCATCGGAAACGGCCGGCCGTACCCCGACCACGGCCGGGAAAGCACCCGGCAGTGGGCGGACGTCGCGCCGCGCCCGGTCCGCCTCGATCAGCTCGTGACGACCAAGGGCCAACTGGACCTCGAGACGCTGCTTGCCGAGGACTCGACCTTCTACGGCGACCTCTTCGCGCACGTCGTGAAGTGGCAGGGCGACCTCTACCTCGAGGACGGCCTGCACCGCGCCGTCCGGGCCGCGCTCCAGCAGCGTCAGGTGCTGCACGCCCGCGTCCTCGAGCTGGACTGATACCCCGGCGCCCGCGCCCCGCCCCGGGGAGGGCCGACACCCGCGCCTGGGCACGGCCGCCTCGCACGGCCGGCTGTGCACGGCCGCCTCCTACGGCCGGTTGCTCGCCCCGCCACATGGATCGCGACCGCATGGATCACGCGTCCGTGTGGATCACGGACCGCATGGATCGCGCGGCCGCATGGATCACGCGACCGCATTGACCCTTTCGGGTTGCACCGGGCGCGAGTCAATGATCATTTAGTAGGAATCACGGCCGAGCCGCACTACTCTGCGCTCATGAGCATGCTCACTCCCCCCGGCATGGGTGGCCAGTACCGGATCAAGGGGGACAAATATCCGCGTATGCGCCGGAACAACCGGCGACGCAGGATCGTGCTCGCGGTCGTCGCCTCAGCCGCCGCGGTCGCCCTGATCGGCTGGGGAACGCTGCAGCTCATCGATGTCTTCTCGGGCGGCGGCAAGGCCAACGCCGCGGGCCCGGCACGGCAGTGCAAGCCCACGACGACCCCGTCGTCGGAGAAGTCGAAGCCCGTGCCGAAACCGGCTCAGATCACGGTCAACGTCTTCAACGCCACGCCCCGTAGCGGCCTCGCCAAGAAGACGGCCGACGAACTCAAGGCGCGCGGCTTCACCATCGGCAAGGTGGGCAACGCGACGAAGAAGTACGACAAGAAGGTCGATGGCCCGGGGGTGCTGCTCGGCCCGCAGTCCGCTGCCGACACCGCCCTTCCGGTACTCGCCACCCAACTGGCGGGGGCCGAGCGGCAGACCGATACCCGCAAGAGCGACGACGTCGACCTCATCATCGGTACGGCCTTCAAGGAGCTGACGAAGAAGCAGGACGCCGAGCGCGCCCTGGCCGCACTCGGCAGTCCGTCCCCGGCGCCCACTGCCTCGTGCACCTGAGCCGCCGCCTCCCAGACTCCGTCCGGGGGTGCTCCTACGGCTCGGCCGCCGGCTACTCGGCCGCCCCGTACATCCGGTCCCCCGCGTCGCCCAGCCCGGGCACGATGTAGCCCTGCTCGTTGAGGCGCTCGTCGACCGATGCGGTCACGACTGTCACCGGCGTGCCCGCGAGGTCGCGTTCCATGACCTCGACACCCTCGGGCGCGGCAAGCAGCACCACGGCCGTCACATCGTCGGCCCCGCGCTTGATCAACTCCTGGATCGCCGCGACGAGCGTGCCACCGGTGGCCAGCATCGGGTCCAGGACGTACACCTGCCGCCCTGACAGGTCCTCCGGCATCCGGGTGGCGTACGTCGACGCCTGCAGCGTCTCCTCGTCCCGGATCATCCCGAGGAAGCCGACCTCGGCCGTCGGCAGCAGCCGCACCATGCCGTCGAGCATGCCCAGGCCCGCCCGCAGGATCGGCACGACCAGCGGCCGCGGATGGGACAGCTTGACGCCGGTGGTCCTCGCCACCGGCGTCGTGATGTCGACCTGCTCCGTGCGCACGTCCCGCGTGGCCTCGTACGCGAGCAGGGTGACCAGCTCGTCGGCGAGGCGCCGGAAGGTCGGGGAGTCGGTGCGCTGGTCGCGCAGAGTGGTGAGCTTGTGGGCGACCAGGGGGTGGTCGACGACGTGGAGACGCATGACCACAACACTAACGGGGCAGGGACGCCGCCCGCTCCGGCATCGACCGCCCGACCGCCCGCTCCGGCGTCCACCGGCCCGGCCGCCCGCCTGCTCTGGCATCAAACGGGCCGACGGAGGGAAAGTGGGAAGGACGGACTGGGGTGGTGGGGACGATGCCGGACCGGGAGCAGAACGCGGAACAGCGGGAGAGCGACGCCGACCGCAGGAGGCGCCGCGCGCAGTTCCTTCGTGATCTCCGCGAGGCGCGGGAGCTGCGGGACCGTGTCCAGCCGCGCCGCGCCCGGGCCGCACGGATGCGCCAGGCGATGCGCATGCGTACGTTCCGCTGGTAGCCGCACCGCCACGGTCGGCGTATCGCCTGGCCCAGTGGGACCGGTGCCAGTGCCCCCCAAAGGCCCATCGAGTGACAACAAGGCGGGACACAGCGGGCGGAAGACCTCTCCTGAACGCCGGGTTTCTGCCACGATTCCGATTGGGCGGGGCTTGAACTGCACTCCCCGCCCTCAACCTCCGCCGGGGGGACCCCCAACCGGCACGCCTAGGACCAGTGGGAGAGTCACGGTGTACTTCGCCGCACTGCTCGCGCGCACCGAAGACGGGTGGGAAGCGAGCGACACAGAGCTCGACGATGTGGAGACCCTGTCGGATCTGACCGATCTGGCCCGTGACGCCTCGGTCGACGAGGACACGGTGCTTGTACTCATCGAGCAGGAGGACGCGTGGTTCGGCGTCGTCCGCGTGGACGGCGAGGAGGACCCGCGTATCTACGTGTCGGACGCGGCAGCCGCCGCCCGCAGCTCGTACGGCGAGATCCTGCTCACCGACGAACTGCTCGGCCGGGACCCCGACGCCGAGGACGACCTGGACGCCCTCGACCTCGACGGCACCGAGGACGGCGAGCCCGAGGCCGACGAGGCCGAGGATGAGGACGAGCCCGTGGAAGCCGCCGATTCCATGCCCTCGGGCCCCATCGGGGACACGGAGATCCTGGCCGACCTCGGCGTCGACGAGAAGGAACTGCTCGCCCTGGACGGCGGCGACGCCCTCGGCGAGATCGCCGACGTCCTCGGGGCCTCCGAGGTGCTGGAGACCGTCCGCTAGGCCCTGTCGTCACACTCCCGCCGTCCGCCCGGAGGGCGGGCACCGAGTAGGTTCCGCGGGTGAGCACAGCGAAGGACCAGTCGAAGGATCAGCAGCCCGATCCGGTACGCGACCGCTGGCGGGCGGCGATGCGGCTCGCCCTGGACGAGGCCGCACTGGCCGTCCGGGGCGGTGACGTCCCCGTCGGCGCCGTCGTGCTGTCGGCGGACGGGGCGCTGCTCGCGACCGGGCACAACGAACGCGAGGCGACGGGCGATCCGACGGCGCACGCCGAGATCCTGGCGATCCGGCGCGCCGCGGCCAAACTCGGCCAGTGGCGGCTGACGGACTGCACGCTCGTCGTGACGCTGGAGCCCTGCACGATGTGCGCAGGCGCGATCGTGCAGTCCCGCGTGGACCGCGTGGTCTACGGCACCCGCGACGAGAAGGCGGGCGCGGCGGGCTCTCTGTGGGACGTCGTACGCGACCGGCGGCTCAACCACCGGCCGGAGGTGATCGGCGGCGTACTCGAGGACGCGTGCGCGCGCCTGCTGACGGACTTCTTCCGCGAACGCTGACGCAAGCCCGAACGCTGCCGCCCGACGACCGGAACGGATGCCGGCCGCAGTCCCCGGGAAACGGATTTCGGACCACGGCCAACCTTGGGCTAGGATCTCCCTCGGTAGCGTGTCCGAGCGGCCGAAGGAGCTCGCCTCGAAAGCGAGTGTGGCGCAAGTCACCGAGGGTTCAAATCCCTCCGCTACCGCTGGTAGACGAAGGGCCCGGTCCGATGGACCGGGCCCTTCGTGATGTCGCCAGAACCGTAACGCCGCTTGGAACAGCTCCTCGGACCCGAGCCGAATCATGAAGTACGCCCGGCTGACGACCGATGCAGGGCCCCCAATCCCCGAGCTCTGGCGCACCGATGCTGTCCTGGTCGCCCTCAAGCGCTCGACCTGCGGACGGTGTGAGCCGACATGCCGCGCCCGGCGTAATGAGCCGCTCGGGCGAGCTTCCCAGGTCACGTTGTGCGGAGGCGGTGACCGGGTGGGGGCAGGAAGGAGTGGTGAACCGGGCCATGCAGGAGATCCCGGAGGACCGGTCAGAGGGCTTCGGTGAGCGGCTGCTCGGCTTGCTGCTGGACAGGGCGCGGCATTTGCCGCCGCAGCTGATCGCCCCGCTGGTCGCGGAGGAGGTGGGCAGGGTCGGAGGTCGTGACGTCTCCATCCTGCTCCAGGACTACGCGCAGGAGCTGCTGGTGCCGCTTCCGGGCAGGAAGCTGCACGTCAGCCAGCCCGAGCCGGTGATCGACTCCCCCGCCGGCCAGGCCTTCCTGCGCGGGGAGGTCGTCGAGGTGCCGCGGGCTCGCGGCGGCGTCCGGATGTACCTGCCGCTGCTGGACGGCAGCGACCAGGTGGGCGTGATGGCCCTCACCCTGGACGCCGTCGGCGAGGACGACCGGCGGCTGCTGAGCCGCCTCTCCGGGCTGGTCGCCGACCTGCTGGTCACCAAGAACGCCTACACCGACCAGTTCTTCCAGGCCCGGCGCCGGGAGCCGATGAGCGTGTCCGCGGAGATCCAGTGGACGCTGCTGCCGCCGCTGTCGATGTCCGTGCCGCAGGTCGACGTGGCCGGCATCCTGGAGCCCGCCTACCGCGTCGCCGGCGACAGCTTCGACTACGCCCTCAACGACAACATCCTGCACGCGGCCCTGATCGACGCGATGGGCCACGGCCTGGACGCCGCCACGATGGCGACCGTGGCCATCGGCGCCTACCGGCATGCCCGGCGCGTGTTCGTCAGCCTGGCCGAGAAGTACGCGTTCATGGACGATGCCGTCTCCCGGCAGTTCGGCCCCGACCACTTCGCCACGGCGCAGCTGATGCACGTGAACATCTCCACCGGTGAGATGGAGCTGGTCAACGCGGGCCACCCCGCGCCGCTGCTGATCCGCGACGGCCGGGTCGTGCGGCAGTTGGAGAGCGCGACGACGCTGCCCGTCGGCTTCGGCGGCGAGGAGCCCCGGATCAGAGAGCACACGCTCCAGCGAGGCGACCGGGTGCTGTGCTACACGGACGGCATCATCGAGGAGCACGTCGCCGGCGGGGAGCCGTTCGGCGAGGAACGCCTCATCCGCTGCGTCAACCGCCTGGGGGAGGAGCCGTCAGAGGGGGTGCGGGCAGATCTGCGCAGGCTCTCCCACACGCTGAAGAGCGAACGGGGCGGGCACACCAGCGACGACGCCACCCTTTTCATGATCGAGTGGCGCGGGGGCGCCGCCGACCACCTCGCGGTCCTCGACTGAGCGCCCCAACGTCAACCGAGTCCGCACCACTTCCTCTCCCCGGCCCTCCCGGTGCCCTCGGACACCACGCCGGCGTAGAGACCGCGGTTACTCAGAACCGGGAATCAGAAACAGCGTCGGAACAACTCCGACTTGGTGCCACTTGCGAAAACGATGAAGGGGCGGCCCGCTGCGGGCCGCCCCTTCATTACCTCACCCGGTCGGCGTGAGGACTCCGGCGAGTCCGCCGTCATCGTCGTCGGACCCGTCTCCGTCCGGGTTACGGACTGCCAGGTTCGTCTCATCGGAGTTTGATGTGCCCGGTCACCCGCTTGGTGCCAACAAGGACTCGGTAACGCTCCCGTGCCGCGAAGTCGGCCAGGCCCCACACGATCGGGTGGCCAACCTCCGCGCACAGGTGGAGGACTGCGTCGTCGCCGGCCCAAACCCCGACGTGGGCACCGTAGGCATTGTCAGAGGCATTGAAGAGCAGCAGATCGAGCGGCTGGGGGACCGATACACGGACGGTGGCCTCTGCGTCGTCCCACAGTTCGCTGGAACGCAAGGCTGGTGGGGTCACGCCGAAGTGCCTGAGCACCTCATAAGCGAACAGTTGGCAGTTGCCCCCGGCCGTGAGGCCGGGCTGGTTGGCCACGGTGGCCGCTCCCGGGAAACGGGAACCGGCGTATGGGACGGTCCAGAAGTCGGCCGGAAGCCGGGGCAGGAACGTTTCCATATCGCCATGATGGGCCCCAGCCGGGCCGGCCGCTAAGGAAGATCCGACCAAACCATTCTCGGTGAGAATGGTCAAACCTCGGCGAGAGAGGACAAACAGCCGCCCCACACTCCGGTCATGACGAGGAGGCGCAGGGCCCGTCGCAGGACGGGGCCCTTCGTGCTTCCCGCCGGCCCCCCACATCCAGACGGCAGAAACCCCCGGCGCCGCGAAGACGCCGGGGGTGCCCGTCCCATCGGGGCGGGGGAAGCGGCACAGGGGGACCAGCCGCTCCCCCCGACGAGGTCAGGCCCGCATGTCCACGCCACGGTCCGGGGGAGGTCCTGCGGCGCGGACCCCGCAGCGGGGCCCGTCCCTGCCGGCGGACTCCTGCCAGATCCGCCGGGCTCCCCTCCATCCTGCGCGTCCGGCCGCCCGGAGCGGCCAGGCAAACGACCCGGACTGCCGGGCAAAGGCCCCGGACTGCCGGGCCGTTGGTCCCTGTTCGCCGGTCCGGGCGCCCCCCTGCAGCACCTCGTCTGTCACACGGTCGGGTTACACTCACCGCCGGCCGCAGCGGTCGTACGAACAGGCAGGCAGGGGAGGCCAGAGCGTGGTGCAGACGAAAAAGATCGGTCTCTACGTCGCGGTCGTCTTCGTGCTCTATGTGGTCATTACGGACCCCGCCAAGGCCGCCGACTACGTCCAGATAGGGTTCGAGGGGATTTCGAGCGCCGCCCAGGCCATCGGCGACTTCATGACGTGGATCGCCAACGGCGGTAACAGCTGACGAAGGAGCGCCCGTGATCCGCCATCTTGTCCTGTTCAAGCTGAACGACGGCGTCGAACGCGACGACCCGCGCGTCGTCGAGGGCGTGAAGGCCTTCAAGGCCCTCGGCGGACAGATCCCGGAGCTGAGGTTCTGGGAGTGCGACTGGAACATCACCGACCGCCCCATCGCATACGACTTCGCGATCAACTCGGCGGTCGACGACACCGACGCCCTTAAGCGCTATCTCGAGCACCCGGCCCACCAGGCGGGCGTCGCCCTGTGGCGGAAGTTCGCCACCTGGGTGATCGCCGACTACGAGTTCTGAGCAGAAGCCGCACGGCAGACCCCCTCTCCACGCCCCCTTCCAGTGAGGGATGACAGGCGTTTTCGCAGCCCAACTGGCCCTCAACACGGCGTTATGCGGTGCTTGCACACAGTGGACATGTCTTGTGATGCTATGACCGCTTTTGACGGACGTCTGGAACAACCTTGCGAACGCAGTGAAGGGGTGGCGTTGACCGTGTCGGCCAGTACCGCGCCTCAAGCCCCACCCCAGGACGCGCAGTCCCCACCGCCGGAGGATGCACCGGCACCGCCGGAGGCTGCGCCCGCACCGCCGGAGGGCGCACCGGAGAAACGCAGGGGCGCCGACACACGCGCCCTCACCCAGGTGCTCTTCGCCGAGCTCAAGGAGCTCGAACCCGGCACGTCCGAACACACCCGGGTACGCAGCGCGCTCATCGAGGCGAACCTGCCGCTGGTGCGGTACGCGGCGGCGCGCTTCCGCAGCCGCAACGAGCCGATGGAGGACGTCGTCCAGGTCGGCACGATCGGCCTGATCAACGCCATCGACCGGTTCGACCCGGACCGGGGCGTGCAGTTCCCGACGTTCGCGATGCCCACCGTCGTCGGCGAGATCAAGCGGTACTTCCGTGACAACGTTCGCACGGTGCATGTCCCGCGCCGGCTCCACGAGCTGTGGGTGCAGGTGAACAGCGCGGCCGAGGACCTCACGACGGCGTTCGGGCGCTCCCCGACCACCGCCGAGATCGCCGAACGGCTGCGGATCTCCGAGGACGAGGTCCTTGCCTGCATCGAGGCCGGCCGCTCGTACCACGCCACCTCACTGGAGGCGGCCCAGGAGGGCGACGGACTGCCGGGGCTGCTCGACCGGCTCGGCTACGAGGATCCGGCGCTCGACGGCGTCGAACACCGCGATCTCGTACGCCATCTGCTGGTCCAGCTGCCGGAGCGCGAGCAGCGGATCCTCCTGCTCCGCTACTACAGCAATCTGACGCAGTCCCAGATCAGCGCCGAACTAGGTGTCTCTCAGATGCATGTATCAAGGCTTCTCGCCCGAAGTTTCGCGCGTCTACGATCCGCAAATCGAATCGAGTCGTAACCTCCCCCGTCGACTTGAGGGCATGAAAGTACCCCCATCGAGTGGCGTGACCAGGGCACACTTTCCGACAGGAAAATCCTCGGCACCCCGCCGAACCCCTCTCTGCCTGCACTGATTCGCCCCCTACATGTCGACATGTCACTACAGCGTGTTGCCGACATGTGACATTCTGCTGGAACCGCGTTTGCCGGGGCTCAGCCTCCGGTATTCAGGTGGAGGCTGCGTTCCTCGACCGGATCGCCGGCCGCGACCATCAGCGACCTCAAGGGGGTGGCATGTCCGCAGACCAGGGCAGCTCGAAGGTGCTCACGCTCAGCAAGAGCGAGGCAGAGCCCGACGTGCTTCAGGACGTTCACAGCTCCGAAGCCATCGACACCCGCACCCTGTCCCGCTCCCTGTTCCTGCGGCTGGCCGCACTCGACGAGAACAGCCCGGAGCGGGCCTACGTCCGAGACACCCTCATCGAGCTGAACCTCCCGCTCGTGCGGTACGCGGCGGCGCGCTTCCGCAGCCGCAACGAGCCGATGGAGGACATCGTCCAGGTCGGCACGATCGGCCTGATCAAGGCCATCGACCGGTTCGACTGCGAGCGCGGCGTGGAGTTCCCGACGTTCGCGATGCCCACCGTCGTCGGCGAGATCAAGCGCTTCTTCCGCGACACCTCGTGGTCGGTCCGCGTGCCCCGCCGTCTGCAGGAGCTGCGGCTGGCGCTGACCAAGGCGAGCGACGAGCTCTCCCAGAAGCTCGACCGGTCCCCGACCGTCCCCGAACTCGCCGCCGTACTGGGCGTGTCCGAGGAGGACGTGGTCGACGGCCTGGCCGTCGGAAACGCGTACACGGCCTCCTCGCTCGACTCCCCGGCACCCGAGGACGACGGCGGAGAGGGCTCGCTCGCCGACCGCCTCGGCTACGAGGACAGCGCGCTGGAGGGCGTGGAGTACCGCGAATCGCTCAAGCCGCTGCTGGCCAAGCTGCCGCCGCGCGAGCGCCGCATCATCATGCTCCGCTTCTTCGCGAACATGACGCAGTCCCAGATCGGCGAGGAGGTCGGCATCTCCCAGATGCACGTCTCCCGCCTCCTGACCCGGACGCTGGCGCAGCTGCGGGACGGCCTGATCTCGGACTAGGCCTGAACGTCGCAGCGGACTGACATGAGCTCGGAGGGGACCCGGCGGTCCGCTCCGAGCTCATGTCCGTTCCGAGAGGTTCCTATTTGACGCACCGTCAGACACACTGACGCGATGCGAAACGCTTGGCAGTGTTTCACCGGGGGGCACACCCACGACCCGTGGCGCATCCGCCGAGGTGCCCTGGCCGGCGCCTCGGCGGCCGTCGTCTGCCTTGGTGGTCTGCTGGCCGCCTGCGCCGGCGGAGGCGGTGACGACGACGGTTACGTCACGGTCGGCGCGGCCGCCGCCACCCCTCAGGCGTCCCCCGGCAAGGGCGTGGCGCCGACGGGCGACGTGGAACTGGTGCCGCTCGACAGCGACGAGACCGGAAGCCCCTCGGGGGGCGGCAGGGAGCCTGGTACGTCCGAGGGCGACGACACCTCGGGCCAGGCGGACGGCTCGGCGACGGGTTCGGCGTCCTCGGCCGGCGGCACGGGGGGCTCCGGTACGTCCGGCAGCGCTGACGGCGGCTCGGGCGGGGACGACGCCGGCTCCGGCCGTACGGGCGGGAGTCCCTCCGGCGAGTCCCCTGCTGGCGCGAGCGGCGGCTCGACGGGCGGCAGCGGAGGATCCGGCACCCCGTCCGCCCCAGGCGCCTCCACGCCGTCCGGGCCCGCGGTCCTCGACATCGGCGACGTGGTGCGGGAACCCACGGACGACCGGTGGTGCGAGAAGGTGACGGTCCCCTTCCACAACTCCGGCGGCTCAGTGGTGGGTTCGGGCACGGTGACGTTCGGTACGCACATCATCGGCGCACTCGGCGTCGACTGGGCGACGATCGAGTCCACCGAGAAACTCCCGGCACCGATCGACGCCGGAGAGACGGAGAAGAAGACCTGGACGGTGTGCGTGGACGCCTGGCGAGTGCCGCTGGGCATGCACATCGAGACGCAGGACGTCTCCGTGGAGTGGAAGTAGGAGCCGCGGCCTCACAGCAGCAGGAGCCATGGCCTTACGGCAATAGGAGCCGCGGCCTCACGGCAGCAACAGCTGCAGCCTTACGACAGCGCGAGCCAGGCGACGGCCGCCACGATCGCCACGGCGACGACCACGCCGAGGATCAGGCCGATCCGCGGGCCTGCCGGAGCGGCCGCCTGCCGACCCGGCTGAGGGGCGCCGTCGTCGACGAAGGCGCGGAACATCTGCGTGCTGCCCGCGGGGTCGTGGTTGCCCTCGGGGCCCTGCGGGGCGTGGGGGTTGTGTGCCATGGGGCAGGACCCTAGCGAATACGTGCGAGCTGCCCAAGTGGCAGGTACGTGGCTGTCCGGCGACGCAGAGTGATGTCGCCACTCAGAGTGATGTTGCGAGACCTCGGAGACGGGCGGAGCCTGATGACATGGGAACGGACCCACGGGTGTCCGGACCCAGTCATCAGGTCCGCTCGGGGACACCGCGGAACGCGGCAACGCCCATCATGTGAGGACTCAATATGGCCAGAACTGTCCGGCGGCGCATAGGTCTCATAGGTGCATCGTGCTTGGCCTCGGTGCTCGCCCTATCTGCAGCGGCACCTGCCGCGAGCGCGGCACCCCAGATCTCGGCACCGACCGCATCCCCGGTCCAGGCGCAGCCTTCCTTCGTCAACGGCTGGTGCGGCCGCGACCCGTACGGGTGCCGGTTCGGCAACCTCGGCGCCTTCGGGAACAACTTGGGGTTCTTCAACAACGGCTTCAACGGCTTCAACGGCTACGGCGGGTACGGCGGCTACGGATGCGTCCCCCGCGTCGTCACTGTCGGCTACGTCACGGTGGTTACGTGCTGATGAGCCGGGGTCCGTGCGGTGGATCCGCATAAGGACGGGAGCGCAGGCTCACCCGTATGCATCAGGGAGGGTGCCCCTCAGCAGGGGCACCCTCCCTGATCTGTGCCCGCCGGTGGCCCTGTGCCCGCCGGTGGCCCCTTCCGCTACCCGGCGCAGGCCGGTGGCCCTTGCTGCCCCGGCGCTGACCAGGCCTTTTACCTTTCACCCAACGTCACTTTGCCATCTCTTTGATCCCGTACGCCCGTTTTAATTTGCCTGTAGCAACCAATCGATCCTATGGTTGCCCTAAGCAACAAACGGGAGAGGTGTGATGGCCACGCAGCGGCAGTACGAAGAGCTCGCCCGGCGACTCAGCGCCATCGGAGCCATCAAGCGCGGCCTCGGACGCATGCTCCCGCACGACTGTCCGGGGGGCTCCGCCGCCGTTCTTCTCATACTCGACCGCGACGGCGAGATGCGGATGAGCCGATTGGCGGAGCTGCTCGCCGTCGATATGTCGGTGACCAGCCGGCATGTCGCCCATGTCGCGGACCGGGGCTGGATCGACAGGTCCCCCGACCCCGCGGACAAGCGCTCACGAATTCTGAAGCTCACGCCCGCCGGCCAAAACAAGCTGGCCGAGCTCAACCAGAGCGCCGTGCAGGCGCTCGCTCACTACTTGGCGGACTGGTCCGACGACGAGGTGGACCAGCTCAACGCCCTGCTCGCGCGTCTGCGCGACAGCTTCGGCGACTGCCGCGCCGCGCCGCGGCTCAGCTACGCCACAGATTCCACGGAAATGACCACCCGTACACCCGCGTGACAAGCCCGCGCAGAAGTAAGAAAAGGAAGTCCATGGCAACATCCACACCGGTCGGTGTGCGGGGCAGCCATGCCAAGCATGGAGCGGAAGCCGAGAGCGGCGCTCCGATGTCGCACCGGCAGATCATGGAGGCGCTGTCCGGGCTGATGCTCGGCATGTTCGCCGCCATCCTCTCGTCGACCGTCGTCTCCAACGCCCTGCCCACGATCATCAGCGACCTCGGCGGCGGCCAGAGCGCCTACACCTGGGTCGTGACCGCGCAGCTGCTGGCGATGACGGCCTCGACGCCCCTGTGGGGCAAGCTTGCCGACCTGATGAGCAAGAAGGCCCTGGTCCAGATAGGCCTCAGCATCTACATCGTGGGCTCGATCGTGGCCGGTTTCTCGCAGAACCCGGGCATGCTGATCACCGCACGTGTGATCCAGGGTCTCGGCGCCGGCGGTCTGACCGCTCTGGCCCAGATCATCATGGCCGCGATGATCTCCCCGCGTGAGCGGGGCCGGTACTCCGGCTACCTGGGCGCGGTCTTCGCCGTCGCCACCGTCGGCGGCCCGCTGCTCGGCGGCGTGATCACCGACACCGACTGGCTCGGCTGGCGCTACTGCCTCTTCGTCGGTGCGCCGTTCGCGCTGATCGCCCTCTTCGTGCTGCAGAAGACCCTGCACCTGCCGGTGACCAAGCGGAAAGTCAAGGTCGACTGGGCCGGCGCCTTCTTCATCACCGCCGCGGTCTGCCTACTGCTGGTCTGGGTGACCTTCGCCGACGACAAGTACGACTGGCTGTCCTGGCAGACCTACGCCATGGTCGGCGGCGCGATCGTTCTCACGCTGATCTTCCTTCTCGTCGAGAGCAAGGCGGCGGAGCCGATCATCCCGCTGCGGCTGTTCCGCAACCGCACCATCACGCTGGCCTCGCTGGCCTCGCTGTTCGTCGGTGTCGCGATGTTCGCGGGCACCGTGTACTTCAGCCAGTACTTCCAGCTGGCCCGGGACAAGTCGCCGACGATGTCCGGCGTCATGACGATCCCGATGATCGCGGGCCTGTTCGTCTCCTCGACCGTGTCCGGCCAGGTCATCACCAAGACCGGCAAGTGGAAGGCCTGGCTGGTCGCCGGCGGTGCGCTGGTGACGGCGGGTCTGGGTCTGCTGGGCACCCTTCGGTACGACACCGAGTACTGGCACATCGCGGTCTTCATGGCGATCATGGGTCTCGGCATCGGCATGATGATGCAGAACCTGGTGCTCTGCACGCAGAACCAGGTCGCCCCGCAGGACCTCGGCGCCGCCAGCTCCGTCGTCACCTTCTTCCGCTCCCTGGGCGGTGCGGTCGGTGTCTCGGCGCTCGGCTCCGTGATGTCCAGCCGTATCTCCCACTACGCCACGGACACGATCTCCGAGCTGAGCCCGAAGCAGCAGATGGAGGCCGGTAAGGCCCTGGGCGGCGGCATCCCCGACATGGACCTGCTGCCCGGCCCGATCCGCACCTGGCTGGAGAGCGCCTACGGGCACGGCATCGCCGACGTCTTCCTGTACGCCGCGCCGATCGCCTTCCTCGCCTTCCTGCTCACCCTGTTCATCAAGGAGGTCCCGTTGAGGGCGACTGGCGCCCTGCAGCAGGCCGCCGAGCAGAAGTCCGGCGTCACCCCGGCGCAGGCCCCGGCCGCCGCCGCGGTCGCCGAGGCCCCGGCCTCGGAGGAGAAGGTGCCGAGCTGGGCCGTCGCCGCCTCGCAGACGGAGGCCGGTCCCGATGGCACGCAGCGGCTGGCCGCAGTGGCCACCGTCGCGACGGCCCAGGGCGACTCCGCGGCCGGGTCCGCCGGTGGCGGGATCCCTGTCCGGGGTTACGTCCGCGGCGCCGAGAGCGCGCCCGTGGCCCGGGCCGCGGTCACGCTGATCTCCCTCGCCGGACGTCAGCTCGGCCGCTCCGTCGCCCAGGCCGACGGCGCCTACGCGCTCGACGCGCCGAGCGCGGGCAGCTACGTCCTGATCGCCTCCGCCGACGGCTTCCAGCCGCAGGCCTCGACGATCACCGTCGACGGCGAGCCGGTCGCGTACGACATCCTGCTGAGCGGCACGAGCGGCCTCAGCGGTGTGGTGCGGTCCGCCGACGGCGCTGCGCCGGTCCCCGGCGCGATGGTCATCGTGACCGACGTCCGCGGTGACGTACTGGCGACCGGGCTGACCGGCGAGCAGGGCGAGTTCGACTTCGCCGAGCTGGTGCCCGGGCCGGTGACCGTCGCCGTCAACGCGACCGGACACCGTCCGCTGGCCCTGCCCGTCGAGGTGGGCGGCACCGGGGTCACCCGGATCGAGGTCGCACTCCGCTCCGGCGCGCAGGTGCAGGGCACCGTACGGGCCGTCGGCGGACCGCTCGGGGACGCGCGCGTCACGCTCGTCGACGCCGCGGGCAACGTGGTCGGCACGGCGACGACCGGGTCGGACGGGGCGTACGCCTTCACCGACCTGGACGCCGGCGAGTACACCGTCATCGCGACGGGCTACCCGCCGGTGGCCACCGGCCTCTCCGTGAGCGGGCGCGGGGTCGACGGCCACGACATCGAACTCGCCCACCCGGGCGAGTAGCAGGCCCCCGGCCGCGTGGGGCGCGCTCCGAGCGGAGGCGCGCCCTGCGCGGCGGGGTAGGGGAGGCCTCCGGCCGGTCGCAATTTCGGGGCAGGGGACGGCCCTTGCGGCCCGGCCGGGGGCCAGGGGGGTCCGCCGTTGTGGGCAATCGTTCCGCAGGGCTGGGGGCACCTCCCAGCGGTAGCTGGGGGAGGGTGGGCACAACCCACGACGGACAGCGCCCTGGGGTGTGGGGTCGGCGCTGGTACACAGTCCGCCGGCACTCGTACGAACAAAGCCGCCCCCAAGCCACGCAAGGAGAGAAACGGAATGGCGCTCAGCGCACGCATCCAGACGCGGGACGGCTGGGCCGTGCCCCACGCGGTGGTCACGGTGACCGACATGACCGGTACGCAGGTGCTGCGCGCCGGAACCGACAGCGAGGGCGCCGTACGGGACGTGACGCCCCTCGCCCCCGGCCCGTACACGGTGATCGTCACGGCGATCGGGTACGTGCCGACCGCGTCGACGGCTCTCGTCACGGCGAGTGGGCGCGCCGAGATCGGCAACGTCGTCCTCGCCCGCCAGGGCGGGACCGAGTTGCCGCCGCCCGGGCCGTGGAGCATCGACCCCGCGCACTCCTCGGTCGGCGCGGTCGCCCAGCACCTGGGCATCTCCAGCGTGCACGGCCGCTTCACCGACTTCGGCGGACGCATCGAGATCGCCCAGGACGTGGAGAAGTCCCACGTCGAGGCGGTCATCCGCGCCGCCTCCATCAACACCGGCAACGACATGCGCGACGGGCACCTCAGGTCGCCGGACTTCCTCGACATCGAGCAGTACCCGGAGATCACCTACCGCTCGACCGACCTGAGCCCCGCCGGATCCGACCGCTGGACCGTCCACGGCGAACTCCACCTGCACGGCGTCGCACGCCCCGCCGACCTCGACCTCGCCTACCTCGGCACCGGACCCGACCCCTGGGGCGGCGTCCGCGCCGCCTTCCGCGCCACCACCGAACTGCGACGCGAAGACTTCGCAATGAACTACAACCAGGTCGTACAGGCCGGCATCGCCGCGATCGGCACGACACTCAAAGTCGAACTCGACATCCAGGCCGTACAAGGCGAAACACTGCCACAGGCGTAGGCGTACGCCGGGGTTGCCCGGCGTAGGGTGCCCGCTATGGCACCCAACATCGCGACGAACACCAAAGTCTCTCTCGAAGAGCTGCTGGACTTCGTACGGCCCCGGCACCGGGCCATCCTGCTGACCCGGCGGGCCGACGGCGGCCCTCAGGCCTCGCCTCTGACCTGCGGGGTCGACGACTCGGGGCGGATCGTCGTCTCGACGTATCCGGAACGTGCCAAGACGCGTAACGCGAAGCGGGACGCGCACGTGAGCATTCTCGTGCTGAGCGACGACTGGAACGGGCCGTGGGTCCAGATCGACGGGTCCGCCGAGGTCATCGATGCGCCGGACTCGGTCGAGCCTCTGGTCGAGTACTACCGGAACATCGCGGGGGAGCACCCGGACTGGGACGAGTACCGCGCGGCGATGATCAAGCAGGGGAAGTCCATCATCCGGATCACTCCGGAGCGATGGGGGCCGGTGGCCACGGGCGGCTTCCCGGCACGCCTGGCTCCACCGGAGTAACGGGCGCCACCTGCCGGCGGGTGGGTCGGGGCGTACGCGTCTGAGTCCGCCTACGTGCGCCCCGGGACCTTCGCCTCGATCCCGGCAACCAACAAGTCGAGCGCGAACGAGAAGTCCCGCTCCCGCAGTTCCTCGACCGTTCCCCCAGCCCGGGGCGCCATGCCGGACTCCGCGACGAGCTCACCGAGTTCGGGAGTCCGCTCGACCCTCGCCATGGCCTGCCGCACGTACTCGTCCTGACTCACCCCGGCCGCGGCGCACCGCCGCACAAAGTGGCCCTCGATCGTGCCGAAGCCGTAAACGAACTGGAAGACCGCGGAGATCGCCCCGCCGAGGGCGTCCGGGGGCAGCCCCGTGCGGCGGACGACGCGCTGCACCGCGAGCAGGAAGTCCAGATAGTGCGGTCCGATGTTGAGGAAGGTCCCCGCCAGGGGGGACACCCAGGGATGGCGGACCAGCAAGTCCCGGTACTCCGTGGCGAGTTCGCGAAGCTGGTCGCGCCAGTCCGCGCCGGACTCGGGGTCGGGCAGCCGTAGTTCGCCGTAGGCCGCGTCGAGGGCGAGCTCGAGGAGGTCGTCCTTGGTGTCCACGTACCAGTAGAGCGACATCGCCGTGACGTCGAGGTCGGCTGCGAGCCGGCGCATGGAGAACTTCCCGAGCCCTTCCGCGTCGAGCAGACGCACCGTGGCCCCGGTGATGCGGTCCCGGTCGAGACCGGACGGCTGGCCGTTCCCCCGCGGAGCGCTGTCCCGAGAGGGCTCCGCGGCGCCGCGGGACGTCTTGCCCTCCAGCCAGACGCTGGTCCGCGTCCGACGCCTGGTCTGGTCGGCTGCCCTCACCATGGCGCACCTTCCTGGGAGCTCGTGGATGTGCCGGGCGGACCGGAACCGACTGGTCCGCCCCTCTCGATGCTATGCGGGTCGGCCGCGTACTTCGCTCCCCCAACCGGCGGGTTCCGCCCTCGGACCCGCACAGCAGGGCGTACCGGGCAGCGGGAGTTGACGGCCGTACGACCGAGCACACGGCCGTATGTGTGATGCCCGACTTCTGCCGCGGACAAGGCGATTCAGGAGTACCGTTCTGCGCGCTTCCGACATCTGGAGAGGCCATGTCAACGCGTCGTACGGTTCAACTGGCCCTGGCAGCCGGGCTTCTGGGCGCACTCGCGGCGCCGCCCGCCCACGCCGACACCGGGGCCGACTGGGGGTCCCCCCTGCTCGAGCGGAGCCGAGAGCTTGGGGGAGGCGGCCGAGAAGTGCCGCTGCGCGTCGTACAACATCCATGCCGGAGCCGGTATGGACAACGTCTTCGATCTCGACCGCCAGGAGGCGGCGCTGCGTGCGCTGGACGCGGACGTCATCGGCCTGCAGGAGGTCGACGTTCACTGGGGCGCGCGCAGCGGATGGCGCGATCTGGCCGGTGAGCTGGCGGACCGGCTGGGGATGTACGTGTACTTCGCGCCCATATACAGCTTCGATCCGCCGGCCGAAGGTCAGCCCCGGCGCGAGTACGGGCTCGCGGTGCTGTCCCGCCATCCGATCGGGGACGCCGAGAACCACGAGATCACCCGGCTGTCGACGCAGGACCCGAACCCGGTGCCCGCACCGGCCCCCGGATTCCCCGAAGTGGTGCTCCGCGTCAAGGGCGTTCCGGTGCACGTCTATGTGACGCATCTCGACTACCGGCCCGATCCTTCCGTCCGTGCCGCCCAGGTCGCCGACACCCGGCGGATCATGGCCGAGGACTGCGACCGGCACGGCCGCTGTCCCCGGCAGATCCTGCTCGGCGACCTCAACGCCGAGCCGTCCGCGCCCGAACTCGCGCCTCTCTGGGAGGACCTGACCGACTCCGCGCCGGCCGGTCTGACCTTCCCGGCGCTGAATCCCGTGAAGCGCATCGACTATGTGGCGGTGGGCGACGGTGTCCGGATACGCGACGGGGCGGTGGCCGAGACGCTCGCCTCGGACCACCGCCCCGTCCTCGCCGATCTGTTGATCCGGCGCGGACCCTGATCAGCTCTTGGGCTGGGTCAGGTCGTAGAAGGTGGCGCTGCCCACGGTCACCGTCTTGAAGTTCTCCTCCACCCACGAGCTGATCTGGGACGCGGTGCCGTTGTCGCCGCCTCCGCCGCCCATGCCGCCCGCGATGAAGTAGTGGATCTTCCCGTCCTCGACGTACTGCTTGAACTGGGCGAGCGTCGGGGACGGGTCGCTGCCGTTGAAGCCGCCGATCGCCATGACCGGGTCGCCGGTGGAGAGCTGGTAGCTGGCGGCGTTCTGCGCGCCGATGGCCGCGGCGACCCAGGTGTAGTCGTCAGCGTTCTTCTCGAGCAGCGCCTTGGCCTCGGAGCTGACGTCGGCGCCGTTGAGCAGGCCGCCCATGCCGCCGCCCGCGCCACCCGTCCGGCCTTCGCCCATGGCGCCGCCGGGCATGCCGCCCTGCTGGCCCTGGCCCTGCGCCTGGCCGTTCTGGCCCTGCTGGCCGGTGGGCGGCTGACCCATTCCACCGCCCTGCTGGCCGGTGGGCGGCTGACCCGTGCCGCCGCCCTGCTGCTGGCTCTGGCCCTGCGCTTGGCCGGTCTGGCCGGTCTGGCCGGGCGGCTGCATGCCGCCGGGACCGCCGCCCCGGCCTCCGCCACCGCCCGGGCCGCCCATCATGCTGGCGCCGGCCGGACCCGCGGTGACGATGGAGCCCATGTGCCCGGTCCCCAGCGTGCTCAGGGTGTACGCGGTCGGTCCGGCGAGTGACGTCACCAGACCGAGGCCCACCGCGGCGAGCGCCAGCTGCCGACCGAGACGCGCCGCGACCAGCAGGCCGAGCGCGGACACCAGACCGCCGATGAGCACGAACCACTTCAGCCACGGCAGGTAGTCCGGCGTGCGGTTCAGCAGGACGTACGACCACACCGCCGTCGCCGCCACGGCGCCCGCCAGGGCGAACGACGCCCACTTCTTGGCGCGCTCCTCCCACAGCACCGTCGAGCCCATGCCGATCAGCGCCGCCATGTAGGGCGCCAGCGCCACCGTGTAGTACTGGTGGAAGATGCCGGCCATGAAGCTGAAGATCAGGCCGGTCATCAGCAGCGAGCCACCCCAGGCGAGGAACGCGTTCCGGGCGGCGTCCGTCCTCTTCGCCTTCCAGGTGAGCGCGATGCCCGCGACGAGCAGGATCAGTGCGGCAGGCAGCAGCCAGGAGATCTGGCCGCCGATCTCGGAGTTGAACATCCGGTCGATGCCGGTCTCGCCCCACTGGCCGCCCCCGGTACCCCCGCCACCGCCGCCGACGCTTCCGGTCTCCTCGCCGTTGATGCGGCCGAGGCCGTTGTAGCCGAAGGTCAGCTCCAGGAACGAGTTGTTCTGCGAGCCGCCGATGTACGGCCGCGAGGACGCGGGCCACAGCTCCACGATCGCGACCCACCAGCCGCCCGCGACGACCATCACCAGGCCGGACAGCAGCAGCTGGCCGATGCGCTTCTTCAGCTTCACCGGGGCGCACACCGCGTACAGCGCGGCGAGCGCCGGAAGGATCAGGAAGGCCTGCAGGGTCTTGGTCAGGAAGGCGAAGCCGACGGCGACGCCCGCCCAGACGAGCCACTTGGTGCGGCCGTCCTCCAGAGCGCGCAGCACGCAGTAGACCGTGACGGTCATCAGGAGGGCGAGCAGCGCGTCCGGGTTGTTGAAGCGGAACATCAGCGCGGCGACCGGGGTGAGCGCGAGCACGGCGCCCGCGATCAGACCGGCGGCGGCGCTGAAGCGCCGGCGCACGGCCGCGTACAGGACGCCGACCGTGGCCACGCCCATCAGCACCTCGGGGACGAGGATCGCCCACGAGCTGAGGCCGAAGAGGCGGACGGACAGCGCCATCGGCCACAGGGCGGCCGGGGGCTTGTCGACGGTGATGGCGTTGGCCGCGTCGAGCGAGCCGAAGAAGAAGGCCTTCCAGCTCTGGCTGCCGGCCTGGACGGCCGCGGAGTAGAAGGAGTTGGCGTATCCGGAGGAGCTGAGGTTCCACAGGTACAGCAGCCCGGTGACCAGCAGCAGCGCGAGGAACGCGGGGCGCGCCCAGCGGGGGTCGTCGGGGCGGCCGCGCCAGAGGCGCCGCAGGAGCGGGTCCTTGGGGCGGCCGTCGCCGACCTCGGTGGTGTCGTATGCCGGTGCCGCGCTGGGCATCGGGGGCGCCTGGACGGTCGCCTGCGCAACGGTGGCGACGGCGGGAGCCGGGCTGCCACTCGGCGGGCCCCAGGCGGGGTCCACGCCTCCCGGGTGGCGGATATCGGATGTCGTCATCGGACGTTCCTCGGATCGTGGTCGTGTGGGCGCACCGCGTGCAGCTGCACGGTCGCGTCCCAGGGCTGGTCCGCGCCCACACCGGCGGGGACCTTGTGCATGTCGTACGCGGGCAGGGGCTCCGAAGGCGTGTCGTCACGCCGGTCCGGGAAGACCCACGCCCGGAAGAGCAGGAAGCGCAGCACCGTCGCGGCGAGGTTGGCGGCGATGAGCACCGCCAGCTCGGTGGAGTGCGAGGGGTCGCCGGCCGCGGCGTCCAGCGCGGCGAGGGAGCCGCTCGTCAGGGCGAGCCCGATGCCGAAGACCACGAGGCCCTGTGCCTGGTGGCGGACGGCGCTTTCACGGCCTCGTACGCCGAAGGTGAGCCGCCGGTTGGCCGCCGTGTTGGCGACCGCGGAGACCAGCAGGGCCAGGGCGTTGGCGACCTGGGGCTCCGCGAAGGCGCGGCAGAGGGAGTAGAGCAGCAGGTAGAACAGGGTGGAGAGGGCGCCCACCACGCAGAAGCCGACCAGCTGGCGGGCCAGGCCGCCCGGCACTCCGGGCAGCTGCCGGTCGCGCGGGTCGTCGCCGAAGGGCCGGGCGAGCCGGTCCAGCGGCAGGGAGCCGGTGGCCAGTGCGCGGCCCACGCGCCACACGCCCTTGAGGTCGTCGGTCGCGGTCTTCAGGATGTGCACGGTGGAGTCCGGGTCGTCGACCCAGTCGACCGGCACCTCGTGGATGCGCAGCCCGGCGCGCTCGGCCAGGACCAGCATCTCGGTGTCGAAGAACCAGCCGGTGTCCTCGACGAGCGGCAGCAGCACCTGCGCGACATCGCGCCGGATCGCCTTGAAGCCGCACTGGGCGTCGGAGAACCGGGCCTGCAGCGACCCGCGGAGGATGAGGTTGTACGCGCGGCTGATGAACTCCCGCTTGGGGCCGCGCACCACGCGCGAGCTGCGCGACAGCCGGGAGCCGATCGCCAGGTCCGAATGGCCGGAGATCAGCGGAGCGACGAGCGGGAGCAGCGCGTTGAGGTCCGTCGAGAGGTCGACGTCCATGTAGGCGAGGATCGGCGCGTCCGATGCGGACCAGACGGTGCGCAGCGCCCTGCCGCGCCCCTTCTGCTCCAGCCGGAAGTACCGGACCGACTCCGTTGTCGATGCCAGCCGGGCCGCCACCTGCGGAGTGCTGTCCGTGGAGGCGTTGTCCGCGATCGTGATGCGGAAGCGGTAGGGGAAGGTGCGGACGAGGTGGTCGTACAGCCGTTCCACACACGGCCGGAGGTCCTTCTCCTCGTTGTAGACGGGGATCACTACGTCAAGTACCGGCACCCCGCCCTCACCGGCCTGGATGTGCTTCCTGGCCGGCAGAGCACCCGCTGAGGGGTCGGTGCCCGAAGAAGAGTCGGTTCGCATGACACAGAGATTCGCCAACGCCCCTGTTATGCCTGTGTGGTGAGGCTGTGGCCTGCCTGTGAGTGCGGGACCGATGCGTCGTACGCGGGCGGCGGGACCGATTCCTGGTACGCGGGCAGCGGGACAGATTCCTGGTACGCGGGCAGGTGGACGGTGAACACCGTGCGTCCGGGCACGCTGTCGACCGTCACGGTGCCGCCGTGCGCGGACGCCACGGCCTGCACGATCGCGAGGCCGAGGCCGGTGGAGCCGGAGGCGCGCGACCGTGAGGAGTCGCCGCGCGCGAACCGCTCGAAGACGTGCGGCAGCAGCTCCGGCGGAATGCCGGGCCCGTCGTCGTCGATGTCCAGGCACACCCAGGAGCCCTGCCGGCGCACGCGTGCGGTGACCGTCGTGCCGGGTGGCGTGTGGGTACGCGCGTTGGCGAGGAAATTGACCAGCACCTGCTGCAGTCGTGCAGCGTCGGCCAGGACGACCGCGGGCTCGTCGGGCAGCTCCAGGCGCCACTTGTGATCCTGCCCGGCCGCGCGCGCGTCACTGACGGCGTCCACGACCAGCGGTGAGAGATCAGTGCTCTCATACGAGAGCGGCCGTCCGGCGTCGAGCCGGGCGAGCAGCAGCAGATCCTCGACGAGCCCCGTCATACGTTTCGCCTCGGACTCGATCCGCCCGAGGGCATGCCGCGTGTCGGGCCCGGTCTCCTCCCGGCCCCATCGAGTCAGCTCCGCGTATCCACGGATCGACGCCAGCGGCGTACGCAGCTCGTGGCTGGCGTCCGCGACGAACTGCCGCACGCGCGTCTCGCTGCGCTGCCGCGCGTCCAGCGCAGCGTGGATGTGGTCGAGCATGCGGTTGAGCGCGGCACCCACCTGGCCGATCTCGGTCCGAGGGTCGGCCTCGGACTCCGGAACGCGCTCGTACAGCGCCACCTCGCCGCTGTGCAGCGGCAGTTCGGAGACCCGGGTCGCGGTCGCGGCGACGCGGCGCAGAGGGCGCAGAGCGACGCCGACCATGGCGACGCCGGCGATCGATGCGGCGACGAGACCCGCGGCGGTGACGCTGACCTCGACGGCGATGAGGGTGCTGATGGTGTCCTGGACCTCGGCCTCGGGGAGGCCGACCAGGGTGTTGCTGGGCTCGGAGAAGGTGACCCGGTAGTCGCCCAGGCCGGGGATGTAGACGCTGTGCGCCTTACCGTCCTGCGGTACGGATTGCAGGGCGGCCTGCTGCGCATCGGTCAGCTCGGTGATCTTGCTGGCGCTGTCCTGGTCGCTCCTCGCGGCCTCGGTGATGGTGCCGTCCGAGGAGACCACGGCGGCCACCGCGTCCTCCCGGACAGGTCCTCCCAGGAAGTTCAGGGGGTCGTCCGTCTGCTGGCCAGGCGCTGGCACTGCCCCTTGCTCACCCGGCCGGTTGGGGTCCGGGCCACGGTCGGAGATGGTTGCGACCCCGCGCACCTGCTTGTCCAGCTGTTCGTACAGGTAGCTGTGCAGGGCTATCGTCGTCACCGTCCCGATCACCGCACACACGACGGCGATCAGCGCGACGGACCCGAGCACGAGCCGTGTACGCAGCGACCGCGGCTGCCGCTGCTTCCCCGGCTTCCCCCTGAGCCTGCGCCGAAGGGGCGCGCCGGTGTCGAGAGGGCGAGCGCGCGGAGGCCCGACGAAGGAGGGCTGAGCACGGTCGTCCTCTCGACACCGGCTGTGGCGCCCCGGAGGCGAACCCAATGACACGTGCGACCGCGGCTGCTGCGCCGGGCTCATGACGCGGCAGGCTTGATCAGGTACCCGGCACCGCGCCGCGTGTGGATCATGGGCTCACGTCCAGCATCGATCTTCCGGCGGAGATACGAGATATAGAGCTCGACGACGTTGGCCTGGCCGCCGAAGTCGTAGCTCCACACGCGGTCGAGTATCTGCGCCTTGCTGAGCACCCGGCGTGGATTGCGCATCAGGAAGCGCAGCAGCTCGAACTCGGTGGCGGTGAGGTGGATGGAGGTGCCCCCGCGGGTCACCTCGTGGCTGTCTTCGTCGAGGGTCAGGTCACCGACGACGAGCATGGACTCACTGCGCGCGTCGGCGGCGCCGGCGCGGCGGATCAGCCCCCGCAGCCGTGCGACGACCTCCTCGAGGCTGAACGGCTTGGTGACGTAGTCGTCGCCGCCCGCCGTGAGCCCGGCGATACGGTCCTCGACGGCGTCCTTCGCCGTCAGGAACAGCACCGGCACATCGGGCAGCTCACGACGGAGCCGGCCGAGCACGGTGAGCCCGTCCATGTCGGGCAGCATCATGTCCAGCACGACGGCGTCGGGCCGGAAGTCGCGGGCGGTCTGCACCGCGCCCGTTCCGTCACCCGCGGTGCGGATCTGCCAGCCCTCGTAACGCAGGGCCATGGACAGCAGCTCGGTGATCGACAGCTCGTCGTCCACGACGAGCACGCGGACCGGGCTCCCGTCCGGCCTCAGCAGTTCGGTACGCCCCTGGGGCGAGATCGTGGTCATGGTGCACACCTTCGACTGCCGCTCTGAGAGCACGCTTTCGGGAACCTGTGAATTCCCTGAGAAACACACAGGGAGCTCTCAGGGAACATCTGGGAACCGCTGGGAACCGCTGTCCCGCGCGGCGTGCCGACCAGCCGAGGCGTCAGCCCGGCCGAAGGTGAGCGCTCCGCAACCTACTTGCGGAACCCATGACTCCGCTCAACTTTCGCAATGTGCAGGGTGTAACTCTCGTACCACTCTTCCCGCCCACGCTTCTGGGCGGCGCGGTGCTCCATGTCGCTCCGCCACTCCTTGATGGCGTCCTCGTCCCGGAAGTACCCGACGGTGATACCGAGCCCACCGGGAGTCCGCGCCGAGTCCATCCCCAGGAACCCGGGGACGTCCTTCACCAACTCCTCCAGCCGTCCGGCGGTTTCGCCGTAACCGCCGTCCCCCTCCGTCCGGATGGAGGTGAACACCACGGCGTAGTAGGGGACTTCGAAGGCGGGCTGGGGAGCGGGCCCGTGAGCGACGTCAGACGTCGCGGACGAAGGCGTCGCGGACGAAGGCGTCGCGGACGAAGGCGTCGCGGACGAAGGCGTCACAGATGAATCGGTCATGACCAGACTGTCGCGCCGGACGGTCCCGGCCGTCCAGGCACTTTCCGAAGGGGAGCCACAAGCGATCGATCTCTTGACCTTCGACGCCAGGCACACGGCGGGGCCGGCCCGCGCCGCCCGCTCTCAGAACAACCCGTCCTGCACACCCCCGAACTCCCGCACAGGCACCGTCAATCCACCCCGTCCATCCCGACCGTCCCCTGCTACACCGGTCAACTCCCACCCGGTCATGAGCCGCGTGTCCAGTACGACCACACCGCGCTCGGTGGCCAGATGCAGGTCCGGCCCGGCGGCAGCCACCAGCTCACCGCTCACCACACCACCGGCGACGAGCTCGCCCACGGCTCCCACGGCGGACGGCAGACCCTCCAGCCCGAACACCGCCGTGTGATCGACCGCTTCGAACGGCGCCGGCCGCACGGACTCCGGCCATCCCTCGAGCCGCACCGCCCGGGCGTGCAGCTGCGCGATCTCCGCCGCTCGGGCGGCCGGCTCCGGCAGCGCGGCCCGCACCGCCCGCTTGGCGTTGTACGGAATCCGGTCCGGCACACCCAGAGCCGTACGCAGCAGGTCCTCGGTCCGCCGCGCGGCCATCAGCGGCCCGCGCCCCAGCCAGGTGAACACCACCGCGCCCTGCTCGAGCAGCCGCGCGGACCCCCGCTCGACCGCCGTGATCCCCACCTTGACCATGCCTGGTCCGAACCAGGCCAGATAGACCGCGTACGGCCGGGGATCATCCGGCAGCGTGTCGGCGGCGACGGAATGCGCCCGATCCAGCCGCCCGCACTCCTCGCACCGCGCCCCCGTACTCCGCCCCGGCACCCGCGCCCGCACCGGGCACTCGTGCCCGCGCGTCCCCACGCACCGCCGGACACTGCCGCCCACGACGGCGAACGCCACCCGCTTCCCCCACGTCAGCCCACTTCTCCGCCCCCCGTCCCACACCAGCAGGGGCCCTCCCCCAAGCTCTCGGCTTGGCTCGAGCAGGGGGGACCCCCATGCCGCCGACCACCGAAGCCCCGAACACCGCCACGTCTGCACCCTCTGCATCGCCGCACCCTCACATGTGCCCTCACTCATGAGCGTAGGACCGGCCACTGACAGTGCCGGGGCGGGCAGCCGACCGCGCCTCCTCTATCAGGACAACCACCATCCGGCAAGTCCCGAATTCTCCTGTCACGCGAATCAGGGGCATGACCCGAAATGCTGCCGCGGCTTCACTGGGACATGGGTTCACACCGACCCACAACTCAAAAGCCCGCGAATCAAGCGGGCCATGTCTTCGAAAATCTCTTCACCTATTCTGATTGGAAATGATTTCTATGGCTCTCCGCTCCCCGAAGCAGCGCTTTGCGATCTTTGCCGCCTCGTCCGCCGTGGTTGCAGGAGGCGTCCTGCTCCCCACCAGCGCATTCGCGGCCTCGGCGACGCCGCACGTCGGCACCGTGACCACGATCGCGGCCGCGCAGGGCGACCAGGGTCACCTGGACGTCGCCGATCCCGCGGAGAAGTGGGTGGAGACCACCGATGCCCCCAGCGGCATCACTTTCAAGCTTCCCGGAAAGCCATCGGTCCAGGAATTCTCCGAAACCGGCGTCGACGGCACGACCATCACGGGCCGCCAGTACATGCTGGCCGGCACTGACGGGATCGTCACCGTCTTCGTCGTCTTCGACGCGCCTGGCACCCAGGAGAATCTCAAGAACGGTCTTGAGGGCGTCCGTGAGACCTTCCGCACCGAGTTCGGCAAGACCGCCACCAGCACCAGCGGAAAGAAGACCACGGTCGACGGCCACCCCGCCCTCCACACGGATCTGTCCACGAAGGACGACGACCCCCAGACCGGTTCGGCGTGCATCATCGCCGAGGAAACCCACATGGTGGAGGTCCTGACCCTGGGCGACGCGGCGGACGAGAAGGCCGTGGACAAGATGCACCAGCAGACCCTCGACAGCGTGCACACACCCTCTTCCTCCGGCTCCTCCGGTTCTTCCGGAACCTCTGTCTGAGCCACTACGGCAGAAGCCCCTCGGGATCATCCCGAGGGGCTTCTGATCTGTGCGCCCGGAGGCGTGCCGTCGGTCACGCCTCGGGCAGCGTCTCTCCCTGTACGGCCTGGATGTCGAGCTGGACTTTGAGTGTCGTGCCGATCGCGGCGATGCCGGCCTGTACGACCTGGTTGTAGTTCATTGCGAAGTCTTCGCGTCGCAGTTCGGTGGTGGCGCGGAAGGCGGCGCGGACGCCGCCCCAGGGGTCGGGTCCGGTGCCGAGGTAGGCGAGGTCGAGGTCGGCGGGGCGTGCGACGCCGTGCAGGTGGAGTTCGCCGTGGACGGTCCAGCGGTCGGATCCGGCGGGGCTCAGGCCGGTCGAGCGGTAGGTGATCTCCGGGTACTGCTCGATGTCGAGGAAGTCCGGCGACATGAGGTGCCCGTCGCGCATGCCGTTGCCGGTGTTGATGGAGGCGGCGCGGATGACCGCCTCGACGCGGGACTTCTCCACGTCCTGGGCGATCTCGATGCGTCCGCCGAAGTCGGTGAAGCGGCCGTGCACGCTGGAGATGCCCAGGTGCTGGGCGACCGCGCCGACCGAGGAGTGCGCGGGGTCGATGCTCCACGGCCCGGGCGGCGGCAACTCGGTCCCGCCGGCCTGACGGCCGACGACGATCTGTCCGATCTCGGCGCGCCCACTCGCCGTGACGAGAGCCGTCGACGCGGTCGGCACGTACCCGATCGCCGTGACGATCACCGTGTACGGGCCGGGGGCGAGGGGAGTGTCGTCGGTGACGGTGCCGTCGGTGCCGGCCTCGGCGCGCAGGATCTGCGTACCGGTCATGTCGGTCACCGTGACCACCGCGTGGGGCACGGCCCAGCCGTCCCGGGTGCGGACCCGTGCGCTGAGCGCCATGGTGCTTCACTCTCTTCCGTGCTGTGTGGTGCGTGCCGTTGCCCGTTGCCCACCGAAGGGCGACAGTGCGGGTCCCCGGCGACGGGACACGGCCGTCCCATCGCCGGGGTTCCGGTGAACTACTCGCCGGTGTGCGCCAGTTCGATGTCGTGGTCGTCGACACCGCTGCCGGCGACGGTCACTCCGGCGGCCTGCGGCGGGTAGCCGGTCGCGATGACCGTGTACGCGCCGCTGTCCAGGTCGGAGAAGGCGTACGCCCCGTCGTGGCCCGTGGTCGTCGTGGCGACCACGTTGCCCGCGGCGTCCACCAGGGTCACCCGCGCGTCGCTCAGCGGTGCGCCCGCGCCACGCACGGTGCCCCGCACCTGAGCCCCGGGCCGGAGCTCGACCTCTATACGCGTGGTGCCGGCACCGCCGATCTCGACGGGCAGGGCCAGGGGCCGGTGCTTGGCCGAGTTGACCGCGAGGGTCGCCGTGCCCGGCACCAGGTCGGTGATGGTGAACTCGCCCAGGGCGTCGGTCTGCCCGGTGGCCAGGACGTCACCGCGGACGTCGGTCACGATGACCACGGCCCCGGCGACCGGGACCCCGCTGTCCGCGGACCGCACCACACCGGCCAGACCGCTCGTACCGCTCAGCAGGATGTCGTACGCGACCGGTTCGTCGTTGACGACGATCGTCGAGGCCTGCGGCCGGAAGCCGTCCGCGGACGCGATCAGGACGTACGAACCGGCGCTCGGCGCGTCCAGACCGTACGACCCGTCGCCGTGCGCGACCGACCGGCCCAGCTGCCGCCCGCCGAGCGAGATCAGCGTCACCGCGGCTCCGGCCACGGGCGCGCTCTCGGCACCGCGGACGTAACCCCGCACCGGAATCCCGCCCCCGGCGGACCTGGTCGCGGAGTCGCCCTGAGCCGTCGCGACCGCGGCCAGTACGGCCGTGTGCTGAGTACGCTCCGCCGACGCACCGCCGGACTCCGAGGCAGCGACCGACCAGCTCGGCGCCGTCTTCACAGCGGCGGCCAGGGCCGGCTCTCCGGCGGACGGCGTCGCCGACGCGGCGACCTCCGCCCCGGCGGCGGCCGGCCGCTGGCGCGGGATGAACGCGGCGAGAGCGAAGGAGAGGAGTGCCGCGCCGCCGCCGACGGCCAGGACGGTACGGAAGCCGTCCTGGGAGGGCAGGGCGACGCTGCCGAAGTCGGTGGTCATCTGCGCAAGGATGACGCCGGCGGCCGCACTGGCGACCGAGGTGCCGATGGACCGCATCAAGGTGTTGAGGCTGTTGGCGGCGCCCGACTGGGACGCGGGCACGGCGCCCATGATCAGCGCGGGCATCGCACCGTAGGTGAAGCCGATACCGGCGCCGATGACGCAGGAAACCAGCACGAAGTGCCAGACCTCGTCCATCAGCACGATGTTCAGGCCGTAGCCTGCGGCCACGATCAGGGCGCCGACCATCAGGGTCGCCTTCGGGCCCTTGGCCCTCGAGAGAGCGGCGGAGATCGGGGCCGTGGCCATCATCACGAGGCCGGACGGCGCCATGACCAGGCCGGCGGTGAGCATCGTCTTGCCCAGACCGTAGCCGGTCGCCTCAGGCAACTGTAGGAGCTGAGGAAGGACCAGGGACATCGAGAACATGCCGAACCCGAGCGCCACCGAGGCGAGGTTGGTGAACAGCACCTGACGGCGCGCGGTGGTACGCAGGTCCACCAGCGGCTGCGTGGTACGCAGCTCCCACCAGCCCCAGATCAGCAGGACGACGACCGCGGCGCCGAACAGTCCGAGTGTGGTACCGCTGTCCCAGCCCCAGTCGGCGCCCTTGGAGATCGCCAGCAGCAGGCAGACCAGACCGGCCGCCATACCGATGCCGCCTATCAGGTCGAAACGCCCGCCGGAACGCACCTTGGACTCGGGCACGAGGATCGGGACGAGTATGAAGGCGACAACGCCGAGGGCGGCCGAGGTCCAGAACAGCACATGCCAGTCGAAGTTGTCGGCGATGAAGGCCGCGGCGGGCAGGCCGAGGGCGCCGCCGACGCCGAGGGACGCGCTCATCATCGCGGTGGCGGAGCCGAGCCGTTCGGCGGGCAGCTCGTCGCGCATGATGCTGATGCCGAGCGGGATGACACCGGCCGCCAGGCCCTGCAGGGCGCGCCCGACGATCATCGGGGTCAGGGAGTCGCTGAGGGCGGCCGTGACGGATCCGGCCACCAGCATGACCAGGCTCACCAGGAGCATGCGGCGCTTGCCGTACATGTCTCCGAGCCGCCCCATGATCGGGGTGGCGATGGCGGCGGCGAGCAGCGTGGCGGTGACGGCCCAGGCGGTGTCCGCCGACGAGGCGTTCAGGAGCTTCGGCAGCTCAGGAACGATCGGGATCACCAGGGTCTGCATCAGCGAGACCACGATCCCGCCGAAGGCCAGGACCGCCACGACGGTATTCGCCCGCGGCGCTGCGGACTCCCCGTCATCGACGGGTCGGGGAAGGGCATGGGACATGGTCGAGCCTCCACGTGGACGATCGGGTACGCGCCGGACATCACGGTACGTCAGTTGATTGACTTAAGCAAGTAAAGTTGGATCGTGTGGCCGCGCCGTGAAGGGTTCGGGGTGGCGGAGGCCGAGCAGGGGAACGGTCGTGAGGCCGAGCAGTGGAACGGTCGCGGTCCCTGCTGCACGACCGGCCGCCAACGCAAGAAGCCCCGGATCACTTCCGGGGCCTCTTGTCTGTGTGTGCACTCGGCAGGATTCGAACCTGCAACCTTCTGATCCGTAGTCAGATGCTCTATCCGTTAAGCTACGAGTGCCTGTGTTTTGTTGTGCTGTGCGCTCTTCCTCCCGGGCTTTTCGGCCCGGTCGGCGTTGCGGGAACAACATTACATGAACGGCCGCCTGAGGCGAAATCCATATCCCGCACCCCGTCTGACCTGGGAAAATGATCAGACTGCGACCGAACGGGCCCGGCGCGGCCGGGACGCGCGGGCCTGTCTTCGGATGCACGGGCCCGCCTTCGTCGAATGCCCGGGCCCGCCTCCGGCCGAAGATCAGCCGGAGAACGACCGAAGCCCCGGTCGCGACGACCAGGGCTTCGGGATCAAGGAGCGGAGGCGGAGGGATTTGAACCCTCGATGGGCTTTAAGGCCCAAACCGCATTAGCAGTGCGGCGCCATAGACCGGACTAGGCGACGCCTCCAGTGCAACAGCCCGCGCGAGCGCGAGTAGGTGCGTGCAGATGATGACACAGCCAAGCGGGCTGTCACCAATCGGTTCCCACGGTACTAGGCATGCAGGCCACAGGGCAAAGCACCGCCCCACCGCAACGTCGCGGCGCGTAGGACGTTGAACGGGGCAGAGCCGTGCGCCGCGCGTACCTGCACAGAGGCCGTACGCGGCGCTCACCCGCACCCCCTGGAGCCTCGTCATGCTGCGCCGTCTCGCTCTCACCGCCGCCGCCTCCGTCGCCGCGCTGTCCGCAGCGCCCACGGCGACGGCGGCCGACACCGACCCGCTGCCCCTGCCCCTTCCTTCGTTGTTCACCGCGCCGGACCAGCTGACGATCACGGTCCAGGGCGCGGGCGGGGACGCTGATGGAACGTATGAGCTCAAGTGCGGACCGGCGGGCGGTACGCATCCGAATCCGGCCGGAGCGTGTGGACGCCTGGGGCAGCGGGCGGCGGAAGGCCGTGATCCGTTCGCGCCCCGGCAGCAGGGCGCCATGTGCACCATGCAGTACGGCGGGCCTGCCACGGCCCACGTCACGGGCGTCTGGCACGGGCGGCCCGTCGACGCGACGTACAGCAGGAGCGACGGCTGCGAGGTCGCGCGGTGGGACGCGATCGTGCCGGTGCTGCCGGCCGTTCGGGCCTAGATTCACCGTGGTCCGGCCGTAGCTCAGTCGTTCGGGAGTCAGGCAATCGTCCGCTTCTAGCCGATGCGTCGGCAGGTCGGGGCCATGGTCACAGCATCTACGTCTGTTCTGCGTGCGACCTCCCTCTCATCCGGCGCCGCGAGCGCAACCACTGCCCGTAGACTCCCTCCCGTGACACACCGCGGGCCGCGGGGCAAGATGGCCTCGGCGGTCGGCAAGGTGCGGTAACAGGGAGGAAGCGTCGTCGTGAGCAGCAGGCCATCCCGAGGCGCTGCTCGCCTCGCAGCCATACTCGACGCGCTGCCGGACGCCCTCGTCCTGGTCAACGCCAACGGCACCGTCGTCAACGCCAACACCATCGCCCTCCAGACCTTCGAGGCACCCGGCACGGCACTCGTCGGGCGTGGACTGCTCGATCTGCTGCCGGAGTTCGACTCGCGGCTGATCCCCGGGTCGATGCGGCGGCCCGAGACGACGGACGAACAGGGACGTACCAAGCCGACCCGGATGATCGCGCGGCGCACGGACGGCAGCGAGTTCCCCGTCGAGGTCAGCAGCGCGAACCTGGAGAACGGCCAGCAGGCGTACGACAGCAGCCCTGCCTACACCGGCGACGAGCTGCTGATGCTCGTCGTACGCGATCTCACCGGGACCGTCGACACCGAGGCCGAACTGGCGCGTTCCCAGCGGCAGACCGAGATGATCCTGCGGGCCGCGGCCGAGGGTGTGGTCGGGACCGACACCGAGGGCCGGGTCGTCCTCGTCAATCCCGCCGCCGCGCAGATCCTCGGGTACCGGGCCAGTGACCTGGGCGGACAGGACCTGCACGCGCTGATGCTGCACTCGCGGGGCGACGGCGAGCCCTTCCCGTACGAGGAGTCGCCGCTGGCCGACACGCTCCGGTCCGGTCGCAAGCACCGGGTGCGCGGGCAGGTTCTCTGGTCCAAGAGCGGCGACAAGGTGCCGGTCGATCTGACGACCTCGCCGGTACGGGACGGTGACCAGCTCGTCGGTGCGGTGCTGACGTTCACCGACCGCCGGCCGTACGAGGCCCTCGCCGCGGAGAAGGAAGCCGCGGAGCAGCAGCACGCGGAAGAGCAGGAAGCCGCGGCGCGGCGGCACGCGGAGGAGCTCGCCCAGGCCGAGGAGGAGCACGCCGAGGAACTCGCCGGGATCACCGAGCGGCACACGGAGGAGCTCGCGTCCGAGAAGGAGCGGTACGCGGCCCTGGCCGAGCGTGAGAAGGACCGATTCGAGGAGCTGACCGCGCGGCACGAGCAGCTGCTCGCGGTGCTCGGCGGATCACTGCGCGGGCCGCTCGAGGAACTGCGGCGCGAGCTCTCCACGCTGGCCGCCGACGACGCGGGGCAGTTGTGGCCCGAGGCGAACCAGGTCCTGCACCACCTGGCCGCGGGCTACGCGCGCATGACCACGCTCGTCGACAACGTGCTCGCCTACCAGCGGCTCGACGAGGGCGTGGAGCAGCTCGCCAGGCGCGCGGTCATGCTCGACGGGGTCGTGGCGGCCGGCGTCGAGGGGGCGATCGAGCTGATCGGCCCCGGGCGCGCGCAGTTCGCCGTGCACGCCCCGCCACTCGAGGCCGAGGTCGACCCGGAGCGGCTCGCGACGGCACTCGCGCATCTCGTCGCGGATGTCGCGGGCGTCGACGCCACGGGCAACGCGCCGGTCTCGGCGGGCGGTTACATGGACTCGACGGTCGTCGTCGCCGCGGCCCAGCGCGGCGAGGTCGTACGCATCGAGGTGCGCGGTCCCTACTCCGGCGGAGACCCGGTCCACCAGCCGATCGTGCAGGGCATCGTGCGCGCGCACGGCGGCGTGCTGCAGACGCACGAGGTGCCGGGCATGAGCGGCAGCGCGTATGTCCTCGAGGTGCCGATCGGGGGCGGGGCAGGGACCGTTCCGACCGCTGCTCTCGTACATCCGGCGGCCGATGCGACCGGGGCCGGTTCCGGGACCGACGGTTCTGGTGCTGCCGCGGACGGTACGGGTGCCTCCGGCGCCGAGACGGGGCACGCGGGCGCAACAGCGATGGTCCCTGCGCAGGCCACGGGTGGCGGGCGCCGCCGGGCTCGGCGGGCCTCGGTGGACGCCTTCCTGGACGGTCCCGGCGGGGATGGGGGTACCTCCCTGCTCGGGCAAAGCCGAGAGCTTGGGGGAGAGTCCGGTACGCAGGGGCCCGACGCGGATGGTTCCGGTGCGGCGGCGGACGGCGGAGCCGTTCCGACCGGGCGGCGTCGCCGGCGGCGTGCGGAGGAGCCGGCGGGCGCCGGCGACGCGGTACAGCCGCAGCTGCCGGCGCAGGCTTCGGGCCCGGCCGGCGGCGGTACGGGACGGCGGCGCGGGCGGCCGAGCCCCGCGGAGGGCGCCGTGGTGACCGCGGCCGAGCATGCGGCCGGATCGGCGGCGCTCGGTGAGACGGTGCCGCCCCAGGGCGTACCGGTGCCCACGGGCCGGCGTGCGCGGCGCGACGCCGATGAACAGCGTGCCCTGCCCGCTCTGCCTGCCGCATCGGCGAGGGCGACGGCGCAGGGAGCAGAGGGAACTCAGGGACCCGACGGGCCGGCATCGTCGGCAGGCGCCGAGTCCGGGGCCGGGGAGGCGCTGGGGGCTGTCCCGCCCGCCGGGCTGCCCGGCGCCCCCGGCTCGAACGGGGTTGCCGGGAACGGCGGAGGCGGCACTTCGGGTTCCGGCGTCGGGCAGCCCGCAGGGCGTCGTGCCCGGCGCGCACTGGCGAGTGCCACGGACAGGGGCGCTGGGCAAGAGGCGAGCCCCCGGGCTGCCTTCGCGCTGCCGCCCGCCGAGGCGGACCGGGCGCCGGGCGGCGGGGACGATTCCGGACAGCATGCGACGGCGCTTCACGACCCCGCCGACGACCACACTCCGCCGCAGCCCCACCCGACCTCGGCATCGACGGGTCGCCGCCGGGCCCGCCGCACCGCTCCGGCTGAGCAGGAGCCGAACGTACTCCAGACGCAGGAACAGCAGGCCGTCACGCACGGGCAGCAGGTACCGATGCCGGCGCCGGTGCCGGGGGCACTGCCGGGTGCATCGCCCGTGGCCACTTCGGCGCTGGGGCCCGCGGAGGCTGCCGGAGCTGAACCGGTGCCTGGGACGGCGTCCGGTGTTCCCGTGCAGAACGCGCCGCATGCTCAGGGCGCGCCGCAGCAGCCTCAGGGGGCACCTCACCCGCAGGACGCTCAGCACACTCAGGGTGCACAGAGTGCTCAAGCTGCGCGTCCCGTGCTCAACGGGCAGTCCGGGCAGCCAGGACATCCCGGGCAGGCGGCGCAGACGGCGCTGAACGGCCAGTCCGTTCAGACGGCTCAGCCCGTATTCACGGCTCAGCCCTGGACGAACGGCGCAACGCCCGCTTCCGGCATACCCGTTCCGGCCCCCGACGCCACCCACAACGGGCAGCCGATGCCGGACCTGTCCGCGCAGTCCGGCCGGCCCACCTCGTCCAGCCCGGGGCGACAGCCTGCCCAGCCGTCCCCGGCAGCCGTTCAGCCCTGGCCGGACAGCGGAACCCCCGCCGCAGACGTACCGGCACAGGCCACTCCCGACCCGCAGCAGGCACAAGCCGCGCCGGCCGCACAAGCCACGCCTGTCGCGCAGCCCGCGCCCGCCACGCAGCCCGCACAGCCGGCGCCCTCACAGACCGCCACCCCGCCGAACGGCCCGACGACCCGCGGGCGCGGCGTCGCGCTCCCGCCGCAGCTCGGGCCGCGGGCCGCTCAGCCGTTGCCCGCCGAGGCCCCGGCCGGTGACGCGAACTCGACGCAGGGGCGCGCGATCAGCGTGCGCACCCTGGGCCAGGGCGTGCCGTTCGGCCGCCAGAGCGCCGAACTACAGCGCTCGCCGGGCCGGCCGGGAGCCCAGCCCGCACCGGGCGCACCGGGTCCTCGTCCCCCGCAGCCCCTGTCGGCCGCACAGCTGCCGGGGGCCCAGGCGCCCCGGCAGGCACAGGCACCCGCGCCCACACCCGCGGTACCCACACAGACGACTGCACACCAGGCGCAGACGACGCCCCCGCCCGCCAACCCCACGGGTTCGGGCCGCCGCCGCAAGCTCGCGACCCCGCCCGAGCCGAGCGGCGACCGGCCGGAGACGGCGGCCCGCCCGCACCCGGAGGCCACCGCGCCCGGTGCCCAGCCGCAGTCCAGGCTGGCCACGTCCACGGAGGGCGGCGGCCGCTCGTACGCCATCGGGGCGCCCGACGAGGACGCCGACGAGGGCCCGGAGCCGCTCGACGGCCCCGGCGGCGCCGTCGAGGTCGCCGACCAGCCCCTGCCGCAGCCGATGGACGACGAGCTGCCGCCCGAACCGCTGGACAACCCGCGCCGACTTCTGGTCTGGCCCGCGCCGGACGTCCCCACGCAGCAGGCGCTCAGCGACCGCGGCTACCGGCCGGTGATCGTGCACTCCCGCGAGGAGGTCGACGCACAGATTGCGGCGTTCCCGGCCGCCCTCTTCGTGGACCCGCTGACCGGTCCGATCACGCGTACGGCGCTGCAGTCGCTGCGCCAGGCCGCCGTCGCCGCCGAGGTGCCGGTGCTGGTGACGGCGGGACTCGGCCAGGCGACGCGCGAGGCGGCGTACGGCGCCGACCCCGCCGTACTCCTGAAGGCCCTGGCGCCGCGCGACAGCGAGCAGCATCCGCCGCGCGTCCTCCTCATCGAGGAGCACGCGGAGATCGCGCTCGCGCTCACCGCGACGCTGGAGCGGCGCGGCATGCAGGTCGCGCGGGCGCAGGACGACGCGGACGCGGTGACGCTGGCGGCGCAGATGCGGCCGAACCTGGTCGTGATGGACCTGATGCAGGTACGCCGCCGACGCGCCGGAATCGTCGACTGGCTGCGCGCGAACGGCCAGTTGAACCGCACCCCGCTCGTCGTCTACACCGCGGCAGTCGACCAGGCCGAACTGCCGCGGCTCGCCGCCGGAGAGACGGTTCTGTTCCTGGCGGAGCGCTCCACCAGCGCCGAGGTGCAGACGCGCATCGTGGACCTGCTGGCGAAGATCGGCACGAACTGACCACGGGCTGAGGGCAGACGCACCACGGCGGGCGGGCACTGGGTGCCCGCCCGCCGCAATCAGTCAGGGTCAGATCTGCGTGACGTCCAGCTCGCCGTCCGCGTACTGCCTGCGCAGCACCTTTTTGTCGAACTTGCCCACGCTCGTCTTCGGCACGGCGCCGATGACCGTCCAGCGCTCGGGCAGCTGCCACTTGGCGATCTGGGCCTCGTCGGAGAGGAAGGACCGCAGCGTCTCGAAGTCGGCGGTCGCGCCCTCCTTCAGCACCACGGTGGCGAGGGGGCGTTCGCCCCACTTGTCGTCCGGGACGGCGACGACCGCGGCCTCCGCGACGTCCGGGTGCGACATCAGCGCGTTCTCCAGCTCGACCGAGGAGATCCACTCGCCGCCGGACTTGATGACGTCCTTCGCCCGGTCGGTGAGCGTGAGGAAGCCGTCGGGGCTGATCGTGCCGACGTCGCCGGTCTTCAGCCAGCCGTCCTCGCTGAACTTGTCGTCCGGACGGAACGGCTCACCGGACGCCCCTCCGTAGTACGCACCGGCGATCCACGGGCCCCGGACCTCCAGCTCGCCCGCCGACTCGCCGTCCCACGGCAGCCGTTCGCCGCCGGGTCCCCTCAGCCGCGCCTCGACGCTCGTGGGGAAGCGGCCCTGCGTGAGGCGGTACGCGAGCTCCTCGTCGGTGCCGACGGCATGGGCGGGCGGACGGGCGATCGTGCCGAGTGGGGAGGTCTCCGTCATGCCCCAGGCGTGGCAGACCCGCATCCCCAGCTTGTCGAACGCCTCCATCAGGGACGGCGGGCAGGCCGAGCCGCCGATGGTGACCTGCCCGAGCGAGCTGACGTCGCGCGGCTTCGCGTGGAGCTCGGCGAGCAGGCCCTGCCAGATGGTCGGCACGGCGGCCGCGTGCGTCGGGCGCTCGCTCTCGATCATCTCGGCGAGCGGGGCGGGCTGCAGGAAGCGGTCCGGCATCAGCATGTTGACGCCGGTCATGAAGGTGGCGTGCGGCAGTCCCCAGGCGTTGACATGGAACTGGGGGACCACGACGAGCGTGGTGTCCTGGTCGGTCAGGCCCATCGACTGCGCCATGTTGACCTGCATGGAGTGCAGATAGACGGAACGGTGCGAGTAGACGACGCCCTTGGGGTCGCCGGTGGTGCCGGAGGTGTAGCACATGGCCGCGGCCTGGCGTTCGTCCAGCTCCGGCCAGTCGAAGGCGGTGGGCTTGCCCGCGAGCAGCTCCTCGTACTCGTGCACCTGCGCGGTGGCGCCGTCGAGGACGGAGCGGTCGCCGGGGCCGGAGACGACGACGTGTTCGAGGGTCGGCAGATGCGGGAGGAGCGGGGCGAGCAGCGGGAGCAGGGAGCCGTTGACGATGACGACGCGGTCGGCGGCGTGGTTGACGATCCACGCGAGCTGTTCGACGGGCAGCCGCAGGTTGAGCGTGTGCAGGACGGCGCCCATGGAGGGGATGGCGAAGTACGCCTCGACGTGCTCGGCGTTGTTCCACATGAGTGTCGCGACACGGTCGTCGCCCGCGACACCGAGGTCGTCCCGCAGGGCGTGCGCGAGCTGGGCGGATCGAGCACCGATCTCGGCGAAGCTGCGGCGCTGCGGCTCGCCTTCGCCGGTCCATGTGGTCACCTGCGAGGTGCCGTGGATCGTGGATCCGTGGACAAGGATCCTGGAGATCAACAGCGGTACGTCCTGCATGGTGCTCAGCACGGCATCCTCCCGGGGCGACATTGCCTACGCGGCAGTAAGGGTTCGGCAAATTCTGCGCACATACCGCGCGGTATGTCACTAGTCCCGGGGATGATCGATCACCGCGTCGAGCAGGAGCGGCACTTCTCACACGCCTCGGTTTCGCACGCGCCGCACTCCTCAGCCTCCACGGCCTCACGGGCGACGCAGTTCACATGCGCCGCAGCTCAGCGCACGGGTGCGAGCTCCGGGTCCTCCCGCAGCTTGCCGAGCGCCCTCGACACCGCGCTCTTGACCGTGCCGACGGACACCCCGAGCACCTCGGCCGTCTGGACCTCGCTGAGGTCCTCGTAGTACCGCAGGACGACCATCGCACGCTGCCGGGCCGGCAGCTTCATGATCGCGCGCCACATCGCGTCGCGCAGCACCTGCTGATCGGCCGGGTCGCCGACCGGCACCAGGTCCGGTTCGGGAAGCTCGTCGCAGACGAACTCGTCGACCTTGCGCTTGCGCCACTGCGACGTACGCGTGTTCACCAAAGCGCGCCGCACATAGCCGTCGAGGGCCCGGTGGTCCTCGATCCGGTCCCATGCGACATACGTCTTCGCGAGCGCCGTCTGCAGCAGGTCCTCGGCATCGCTCGGGTTCCCCGTCAGCGAACGTGCCGTGCGCAGCAGTACGGGGCCGCGCGCCTGGACGAACGAGGCGAACGACGGGTACGCCGGATGTGCCGGGTGAGCCGAGCGTGCGGGGTGTATCCGGTACGCCGCGTGTGCCGTTCCCGCGGCCTTCGATGCGCTGGTGCAGACAGGCGTGGTCATGGCTCCCACGCTAGGAGGGACCACACCACCGACGAATCGGCCGCAGGTGCCGAAGACCTGTCCCCCTCAGGTTGTAGGGCTGACGGTGTCCCCACCTTCTGGGGTTGGAGGACACCGAGCGCAGTACTCAGGGTTCATTACGGAGAGGCGAATCCCCTTGCAGTACGGACACCGGCTCCCCTCAGTCGTCCGCCCCCAGGACCAGCCCTGATGTGGGGACACCTGTGCCCGCCGTGACCAGGACCCGGGCGGCTCCCGGTATCTGGTTCACCGATGTGCCGCGCAGCTGACGTACCGCCTCCGCTATCCCGTTCATCCCGTGCAGATACGCCTCGCCGAGCTGACCGCCGTGTGTGTTCAGCGGCAGCCGGCGCTCGGCGACGAAGTCCGCGGCCTCTCCGGGCCCGCAGAAGCCGAACTCCTCCAGCTGCATGAGCACGAACGGTGTGAAGTGGTCGTACAGGATCCCCACGTCGACTTCCCCGGTCGTCAGCCCGGAGCCGCGCCACAACTGGCGCGCCACCACGCCCATCTCGGGCAGTCCCGTGAGGTCGTCGCGGTAGAAGCTGGTCATCTGCTCCTGGCCGCGCCCGGCGCCCTGGGCCGCGGCTGTGATCACCGCCGGCGACTGCGGCAGATCGCGAGCGCGCTCCAGTGACGTCACCACGATCGCCTGCCCGCCGTCCGTCTCCTGGCAGCAGTCGAGGAGCCGCAGGGGCTCGACGATCCAGCGCGACGCCGCATGGTCCTCGAGCGTGATCGGCTTCCCGTGGAAGTAGGCCGCCGGGTTCGTCGCCGCGTATGCACGGTCCATGACGGCGACATGGCCGAACGCCTCCGGTGTCAGTCCGTACGCGTGCAGGTACCGCTGTGCCGCCATCGCCACCCAGGACGCGGGTGTGAGCAGGCCGAACGGCAGCGACCAGCCGAGCGCCGCGCCCTCCGCGGACGGCTCACGGTGCTGCACGCCGGAGCCGAATCGCCTGCCCGAGCGCTCGTTGAACGCCCTGTAGCAGACGACGACTTCGGCCACCCCGGTGGCCACCGCGAGCGCCGCCTGCTGGACGGTGGCGCAGGCCGCGCCGCCTCCGTAGTGGATCCGGGAGAAGAAGGACAGCTCGCCGATGCCCGCGGCCTGGGCGACCGTGATCTCGGGGCTTGTGTCCATGGTGAAGGTGACCATGCCGTCGACGTCGGCGGGGGTGAGCCCGGCGTCGTCGAGCGCGGCCTGCACGGCCTCGACGGCCAGCTTCAGCTCGCTGCGTCCCGAGTCCTTCGAGAACTCGGTGGCACCGATCCCGGCGATCGCGGCCCGTCCGCCGAGGGAGTCCCGGTTGCGTACGCTCATGACGCGGCCCCTGCCGGACCGCCTGAGGGTGCGGCGGCCGCCGCGCGGGGGACCGTCACCGTCACCGTGCCCGTGACATGTCGGCCGATGCCGTTGGCACCGACGACCCGGACCACGGCGGTCCCGCCGTCGCTCTCCTCGACCGTGCCGGTCAGCACCATGGTGTCGCCGGGGTAGTTGGGCGCTCCGAGCCGTATCGCCACCTTGCGGAGCATGGCCGCGGGCCCGAAGTGATCGGTGATGTAGCGCCCGACGAGCCCGTTGGTGGTGAGGATGTTCATGAAGACGTCGGGGGAACCCTTCTCCCTGGCGAGCTCCGCGTCGTGATGCACGTCCTGGTAGTCGCGGGAGGCGATGGCTCCGGCGACGATCAGGGTGCGGGTGATCGGGATCTCCAGCGGCGGAAGTTCGTCGCCACGGCTGAACACCCGAACGGGTTGTGCGCTGCCCATGTCGCTCATGTCCGGCCCCCTCCCTTCGCGATCACGTCGCCCAGTTCCTCCAGTACTTGGCTCCCGGGGCCCAGATACGCGTCCAGTTGCCGCCCCCACAGGAAATGCCGGTGCACGGGATGGTCGAGGTCGGCGCCCGTACCGCCGTGCAGATGCTGACCCGCGTGGACGACGCGCTTGCCCGCCTCCGACGCCCACCAGGCGGCGGTCAGGGCATGCGTGGCGTAGTCGAGCCCCTCGTCGCGCCGCCATGCCGCTTCGTACGCCGTGACCCGTATCGCCTCGGTGTCCATGTACGCGTCGGCGGCGCGGAGTTGGACGCCCTGCTTGGCGGCGAGGGGCCTGCCGAACTGCTCGCGGGCGTTGGTGTGCGCCACGGTGCGCGCGAGCGAGCCCGCGCACACCCCGGCCTGCAGCCCGGCGAAGGCGGTGCGGGCGATGGCCAGCACGTCTGCGTACGGGGAGGGGGTGTCCGGTCCAGGGGGTCCGGCTCCGAGCCGCTCCGCCGGCGTCCCGTCCAGGACCAGCCGTCCCGCCGACCAGGGCGCGGTCAGCTCGACCGGCTCCGTCAGCGCGTCGGCGGTCCGTACGAGCCACAGGCCGTCGTCGGCGTCCACGACCAGGACATGAGTGGCATCGCGCAGCCACGGCACCCAGGGCACCGTCCCGCTCAGGGCGCCTCTTTCGCCCTGAACCGCGCCATGGCCCGGTCCGCCACCCGCCGCGGCCCCCGCCCGTATCGCACCGCGCGGCGCCAACGCTCCCGTGGCGATCACCGTGCCGTCACACAGCCCGGGCAGCAGCCGCTCCCGCTGCTCCTCCGTGCCGTGCGCGGTCACCCCCAGCACCCCGTACACACAGCTCGCGGCGAACGGCACCTGGGCCGTCGTCCGCCCCTGTTCCTCCAGCATCAGCACCAGCCCGAGCAGCCCGGTCTCCTCGACCGCGCCCGGCAGGCCCGCCGCGCACAGCGCCTTCCACAGCTCCGCGTCGGTGCCGCCGCCGGTCGCAGCCAGCCGCTCCGGGGTGGACAGGTCACCGAAGATCTGCGCGGCGAGCCCGTGGGCCGCCGCCTGTTCCGGCGTGGGAGTGAAGTCCATGTCAGACACTCCCTCCCGCGACAGGCCCGGCCACATCCTCGGTCGCGCGGAAGACCGGCAGCTCCAACTCATCGTCCACGCGCAGGAACTCGAGCCGTACCCGCATCCCGATCCGCACCTTGTCGGGCGCCACACCGACCACGTTGCTGACGATCCGCACCCCCTCGGCCAGCTCGATCAGCCCCACCGCGTACGGAGGGTCGAAGGCCGGGAAGGGCGGGTGGTGCATCACGACGTAACTGAACACCGTGCCCTCGCCGCTCGCCTCGACCGGGTCCCACTCCTGCCCGCCGCATGCGTTGCACCCCGGCAGCCAGGGGAAGCGCAGTGTGCCGCACCCCAGGCAGCGCTGGACGAGCAGCCGGTGGTGCGCAACGCCCTCCCAGAACCCGGCGTTGTCCCGGTTGATCACCGGTCGGGGCCGTCGCGGCTTCGGTTCCCGGACCTGGCGTACTTCGGTTGCCCGGCGGGCCGCCGGAGCGTACTTGAGGATCCGGAACCGGTGCGTCCCGGCGAGCTCACCGTCCGCACCGGCCCTGACGTCCATCCGCGTCGTGACGAAGTGCCCCGTCCCGAGCTTGGTCGTCTTGCGCTCCGAGACCGATTCGATCACCGCGTCGAAGGTGATCTCGTCCCCCGGCCGCAGCGGCCGCAGATACTCCTGCTCGCAGTCGGTGGCGACCACCGACGTGTACCCGGCGCCGTCCAGCAGGGTGAGCAGCTCGTCGTACGCACCACTGCGCGCCTCGTGGCCGGAGAGGCCGCCCATCGTCCAGGCCTGAAGCATGGTGGGCGGCGCTATGGCGTCAGGGCAGGCGTAGGCAGGGTTGGTGTCCCCCATCGCCTCGCACCAGTGCCTGATCATCGGCTCGTTGACCGGGTCCTTGCCCACGCCCGCGACGGCGGCCGGCCGTCCCTCGTACGCCTTCAGCCGCTCGTACGAAAGCGAAATGGCGCCCGCCGTTTCGGCCGAGGAGCCGGCCGAACCTGCCCGGACCGCCGTGCCGGCCGAGAAGCTCCCGGAACTCGGCCGCCCCGCCGCGCCCCCCGACATGCTTCTCGAATCCGCCCCGCCCGCCGTGTCCACCGCGGAACCACCGGAATCCGCCCGTCCCGCCATGCTCACCGCCGCCCCCTGTGCATCCCGAGCCGCATCGTCGCGACGATCTCCCGCTGCACCTCGCTCACCCCGCCCCCGAAGGTGTTGATCTGCGCCGCCCGGTTCATCCGCTCCAGCTCGCCGTCCCCGAAGGCCCCCGGCGATCCGGCCCGCACCAGCCCCGCTTCCCCCGCGATCTCCTGACACATGCGATACGCCTCGACCGCCGATTCCGTTCCCGCGAACTTCACGCCGCTCGCATCGCCGGGAGCCAGCCGCCCCGCCCCCACATCCCCCACCAAACGCCAGTTGAGCAGGCGCGTTGCCGCCAGCCGGGCATGCACCTCGGCCAGCCGCGACCGCACCCAAGGCGCGTCAATGCGTCGCTCGCCCGTCACTGGATCGGGTGCCCGAGCGGCAGCCAGTACCGCCTCGTACATGTCCTCGGCCTGCATTCCGAGCGCGGCCAGCGCGACCCGTTCGTGGTTCAGCTGGTTGGTGATGAGTCCCCAGCCGCCGTTCTCGTCGCCCACGAGGTTCGAGGCCGGGACGCGTATCCCGTCGTAGTAGGTCGCCGTCGTCGTCAGGCCGCCCACGGTCTCGATCGGCGTCCAGGAGAAGCCGGGCGCATCGGTCGGGACGAGAATGATCGAAATGCCCTGGTGCTTGGGTGCGTCGGGATCGGTGCGGCAGGCCAGCCAGATCCAGTCGGCGTGCTGGGCGTTCGACGTGAAGATCTTCTGCCCGTTGATCAGCCAGTCCCCGCCGTCGGCTCCGTCGGCTCCGTCGCGCACGGCGCGCGTCCGCAGCGAGGCGAGATCCGTCCCGGCCGACGGCTCGCTGTACCCGATCGCGAAGACGATGTCGCCGCTGAGGATGCCCGGCAGAAAGCGGTCCTTCTGCTCCTGCGTGCCGTACTTCATCAGGGTCGGTCCGACGGTGTTCAGCGTCACCATCGAGACCGGGGCGCCCGCGCGGTACGCCTCGTCGAAGAACACGAACTGCTCGTCGGGACCGCGCCCCTGCCCCCCGTACTCGACGGGCCAGCCGAGCCCGAGCAGCCCGTCGCGCCCCATGCGGCGCAGCAGCCGCCGCCGGCCTTCCGCGTCCCCGGCGGCGGGCGGTCCGTCCGGCATCAGATCCCGGAAGTACGTACGCAGTTCGGTACGCAGTTGCTGCTGGCGCACGGTGGGGGCGAGGTGCACGGCGGCGGCCTCTCGGTTCGTACCGGCAAGAGTTTCTGACTGTCCGTCAGATACGTGACCGGTGTCAAGACCGCCGCCGGCGAAGTGTCACCACATCTCGGCGAAGCAGATCAGGACCGTCTCGCTCGACTGGTCGATGGCCGTGTCCTCGGAGCCGTTCACATGGGCGGTGGGGCTCTGGTTCAGGGCGCCGAAGCCGACCGCCTGCTGTTGCGTGGTCGACGAGGTGCCGTAGTTGTCGCCGCCGACGCCGCCGGCGCCGACCGCGGCCGCAGCGGTGTTCGATCCGTCGTCCGCGAGAGGGCCGCTGTCGGCCGACGCGACACCCGTGAAGAGGGCGGCCGAGAGCGGCAGAGCCGCGACGGCGGCGATGACGCGGGCGGTGCGGATGCTTGCCATGTCTGTTCCTCCAGAATCGTCCAGATCACCCAGAAGCGGATCATCCAGATGCGGACGTACACACCGGTGGAGCACCGGACGTACGCGGTGTCGCCGGGCAGTTGACCGACCACCCGGGACGGGTTCACGACGTCGCGAGGGCAGAGTTGCCCACCCATTCCGTGAGGAAATCACCCCAGAAGCCGCGATTCGCCCTCAAGCGTGATGATCAAGGCGATAAACCAGCGGCAGAGACCGATACCGCCCCATACCCCCTTCCCTTTATCGAACATACGTACGAACATGGGAGGCATGGCCACCACCGACCGGCATGCCACGACCCTGGCCCTCGCCCATGCCCTCTCCGCAGCCGAACGCGGACTGGCCGTCATACCGCTGTCCCGCACCAAGCTCCCCGCGCTGCGTTCACCGCACCGCGCGGACCCCGAACCCGCTCTCTGCCGTGGCGAATGCGGACGCCTCGGCCACGGCGTGTACGACGCGTCGAGCGACCCTCGGCGCATCCGAGAGCTCTTCGCCGCCGCCCCCTGGGCGACCGGCTACGGCATCGCCTGCGGGCTGCCCCCGTACCACCTGATCGGCGTCGACCTCGACACCAAGTCCGGTACGGACTCCCCGGCCGCCCTGCGCGAACTCGCACTGCGCCACCTCTTCACCATCCCGGACACCGTCGTCGTGATCACCCCCAGCGGCGGCCGTCATCTGTGGCTCTCGGGCCCGCCCGACGTCGTCGTCCCCAACTCCGCAGGCCGGCTCGCCCCCGGCATCGACATCCGCGGCGCCGGCGGATATCTCGTCGGCCCGGGCTCACGCACCGATCACGGCGTCTACAGCACCGTGCCGGGCACCTCCCTCCTGGCACCCGCTCCCTGCCCGCCCGCCCTGCTGCGGCTGATCACTCCCCCACCGCGCCCGCACCACCCGACGCCCCCGTCCGCCGGCCAACACGGCCAGGGCCTCGTCCAGTTCGTACTCGCCGCTGGCGTTGGGCAGCGCAACACACGACTGTTCTGGGCCGCCTGCCGCGCCTACGAGAACGGCATCGGCGAGGAACTCGCCGCCCCACTCGTCGACGCCGCGATCCACACCGGCCTCTCGGAACGCGAGGCCCGCGCCACGATCGCCTCGGCGGCCCGGCTGACGGGACACCGTCCGTGAGCGGCACGCGCGCGTGCCGCCCGTGAACGACACGCGCGCGGGCGTCCGCGAGTGAGGCCCGTTCCGGACCTCCCCGCGCGGCGCCACGCCGAATCGGCATAGGCAGCCGGCCGGGAGACCTGGACCCGGCAGGGCTTGGCACCTCCCCGAAGGTCACACTTGACTGGGCGCCGCCCGAGAGCGACGACGAGATCGATTTCCGGTACGTACCGGGCCCGGATGTGGCGCGCGCCCTGCTCTCTCGTCGCAAGGCTGAGTCCGAACTCGCGGCAGTGCCGTACTCCCTGCGGCACGCGGGGTTTCCCTCTGGATCAAGTCGGGGGTCGACCCCGCGGAGGTCACCGCGCGGGCCGGTCACAGCATCGCCGTGCTGTACCGCTTCTACGCGAAGATCCTCAAGGGCGGTCAGCAGCACTCCAACAACCTGATCGCCCGCGCACTCGACGAGCGTGATCAGCCCTGACCCTGGCCCGCGGATGGCCCATACGTACTGGTCAAAGCTGGGATACCGGCGAGAAAGGGTGAGACAGCCCGCATGCAGAAGGGGTGCTCCCTCGCCTGGGAGCACCCCTTCTGACCTGCACAGTCTCTGACCTGCTAGCGGTGGGTGTGGGATTTGAACCCACGGTGGCTTGCGCCACGACGGTTTTCAAGACCGTTCCCTTAGGCCGCTCGGGCAACCCACCTCGCCCCGGCCACCTGGGGCGGAGCGGCTACAGCCTACCTGTCACGGACATGGGAACGGGAGCGTCCCGCCCCCCGGACCGCCCCTGCAGGATGGGGGGCCGGTTCCGCCGGCCCCGTCGCCACGTCGCCGTGTCGCCGTGTCGCCGTGTCGCCGTGTCGCGTCAGCTGTCGCCCTTGCGCTCGCCCAGGACCACGTCGACCGTGTGCTCCTTGCCGTCCCGCTTGAAGGTGATCTTGACGGTGTCGCCGGGCTGGTGGGTCCAGATCTCACCGATCAGGGTCGGACCGCTGTCGATCACCGTGTCGTCGAGCTTGGTGATGACGTCGCCGGGCTTGAGGCCCGCCTTGTCGGCGGGGCCGCCCGGGGTGACCGGGTCGGCGCCGTTGGCGCCCTCGTCGGTGATCTTCGCGCCCCCGCCGTCCTCCTCGAGGGAGACCGAGGCGCCGATCACCGGGTAGACCGGCTCGCCCGTCTTGATCAGCTGCTTGGCGACGTTCTTCGCCTGGTTGATCGGGATCGCGAAGCCGAGGCCGATCGAGCCGGCCTGGCCGCCGCCGTCCAGGCCGTTGCTTGCGGACTGGATGGCCGAGTTGATGCCGATGACTTCGCCGCGCGCGTTGAGGAGCGGGCCGCCGGAGTTGCCCGGGTTGATGGAGGCGTCGGTCTGCAGGGCGCTCATGTACGACGCCTTGCTGGTGCCCGTACCGTCGCTGGAAGCCACCGGGCGGTTCTTGGCACTGACGATGCCCGTGGTCACCGTGTTCGAGAGGCCGAAGGGCGCGCCGATGGCGATCGTCGCGTCGCCGACGGCCACCTGGTCGGAGTCGGCGAGCGGCAACGGCTTCAGGTTGTTGGGGGCGTTCTTCAGCTTGATGACCGCGACGTCGTATCCCTGGGCGCGGCCGATCACCTCGGCGTCGTACTTCTTGCCGTCGGAGAAGGTGGCGGAGAGCTTGCCACCGTCGGCAGCCGAGGCCACCACATGGTTGTTGGTGAGGATGTGGCCCTGCGTGTCGTAGACGAAGCCGGTGCCCGTGCCGCCCTCTCCGTCGCCGGCCGTGGCCTCGATGGTCACGACGCTGGGCAGCGCCGCAGCGGCGATCCCGGCGACCGAGGCGGGATCACGCTTCAGATCCGACGGGGTGTCCGAGCCGGAGACGGTCGTCGAGCTCGCGGTGTCGTTGCGCTCCGCCGCCCAGTAGCCGACGCCGCCGCCGACGCCTCCTGCCAGCAACGCGGCCGCCAGCACCGCGGCGACGAGTCCGCCGCGCCGCCCGCCGGGCTTCGGCTGAGGAGGCTGGTACGAGGAGCCCCAGCCGGAGCCGCCGCCACCTCCCGCGTACGAGGGAACGGTCGGCGGCGGGGGAGGCCACTCACCGGCGGCTGCACTCCCGTGCCCCGCCGCGCCACCGTGCCCCGCCGCGCCACCGTGCGACTCCGGGGCGCCCTGGCCCGGCGTCCCGCCGTGAGCGGCATCGGCGTGCTGATACGCCGCGCCGTACGCACCCATAGCCGCACCCTGACCAAGGGCACTCTGCTCATGCGCGACCTGCCCATGCTGTGCGGTCACGTGGTCGCCCTGCGGGTGTGCCGTGGCGGCCGCGGCACCCTGGCTCGGCGCTCCGGGCGCCGCGCTGCCGGGCGTAGCGCTGCCGGGCGTCGCGGATGTGGCGGGAGTTTCCACCGGCACAGGAGGTGCAGACGGGGCCGGGGGTACCACAGTGCCCTCGTTCTCGGTGCTCACAGCTCTTCTCCTCGATCCACGGCTGTTCTTCTCGGTCGTACTCGGTCGCCTACGGCCACGAACCGGCACGGTCCAGCTGTGCATTTGTATGCGGTCAGCTTTTACCAAGGGACGTCAGGGCACCATAAGCCGTTCCTGTGCGTCCGATGCCATCCTTTATCTCCGACGAAACGGACGCATCCGGGGAGGGCCCTCCAGCCGGACAGGCCATTTCACGCCACCCATCGGCGGGCCCTCTCCGGCACCCTCTCTCGCACGTCTACCCAGCGGCGGTGGCACCATGACGCGGTGACCTACGCACGACAGCACCTGATCGAGGTCGTCGCCCACCGTGGAGCCTCCGAGGACGCTCCCGAACACACCCTGGCCGCATACAAGAAGGCGATCGAGGACGGGGCCGACGCCCTCGAATGCGATGTGCGGCTGACCGCGGACGGCCATCTCGTCTGCGTCCACGACCGACGCGTCAACCGTACGTCCAACGGCCGCGGCGCCGTCTCGGCCCTGGAGCTCGCCGACCTCGCCGCGCTCGACTTCGGCTCCTGGAAGAAGCAGCAGACCCCCGCAGGGGACCGCGGCTGGGAGGAGAGCCCGGACTGGGAGGAGCACGCGGACCCGGAGGACACCTCGGTCCTCACCCTGGAGCGGCTGCTCGAACTCGTGGCCGACGCGGGCCGCCCGGTCGGGCTGGCCATCGAGACGAAACACCCCACCCGCTGGGCCGGGCAGGTGGAGGAGCGGCTGATGGCCCTCCTCAAGCGCTTCGGGCTGGACTCGCCGCCCGCCGAGGGGCCCTCGCCGGTACGGATCATGAGCTTCTCGGCGCGCTCGCTGCACCGCATCCGGGCGGCGTCGCCCACCCTGCCCGCCGTATACCTGATGCAGTTCCTCTCTCCGCGGCTGCGCGACGGACGGCTGCCCGTGGGGGTGGGCATCGCGGGGCCCGGCATCCGCATCGTCCGCAGCCACCCGGGATACGTCGCCAGGCTGAAGCAGGCGGGCCACCAGGTGCACGTCTGGACCGTCGACCAGCCCGCCGATGTGGAGCTCTGTGCCGAACTGGGCGTCGACGCGATCATCACCAATCGCCCCCGGCAGGTTCTGTCCCAGCTTGGCCGTAAATAGCCCCTGACAGCCGCCTGAGCGCCCGTTACAGGGAGTGCACCGGCGCGTTCGATCCGTATTTGATCGTGACGAGTGCGTCACAGGCGGTGTATTGGCCGGTTTCCCGTCGTACCCATTGGGGCATCCACACCGTGGCGTGGGGCGAAGGAGGTCTCGGGGGTGGCGTTGGTGGTGGCACAGGAGGTGCCCACGTCGTCAAGCATGGCCGTGCCCCATGGCCCTGCGGGCGTGGGGGAAGCGAGACACCGGATGCGCGATCAGTTGCGCATAGGTGGCGTACCGGACTCGGTCATAGACGATGCAGTACTGATCCTTTCCGAACTGCTCAGCAATGCCTGCCGGCACGGCAGGCCGCTGGGCGATGCCCTCGCCGGTGATGGGGACGTCAGGGCCGCGTGGAGCGTGGACGCAGGCGGCCGGCTGATGGTCGAGGTGACGGACGGCGGTGGTCCGACCCGCCCGGTTCCGGCCACGCCCTCGGTCACCGCACATGGCGGCCGCGGGCTCAACATCATCACGGCACTGGCCGACGACTGGGGTGTCCGGGACGACGCCCACGGTGAGGTCACGGTGTGGGTCGTGGTCCATGGCGATGTGCACGGCCACCGACGCGACGACTTCGCTACGCGCATCGCGGCGCCACCGGTGTCGGCCATACCAGACATATCGGACCTGGACTTCGCGGACGCGTTCGACGACATGGACTGAACCGGCACCGCCTCTGGCGGCGGCGACATGGACGGACTCGCCCGCTTGCGCCTCCGCCACGGCCGTCGCGCCGGGCTGATCCCCGCCGCTGTCCGTACGAGCGGCTAGGCTCGCGCCCGTAACAGGACCAGCCGCTGGCGGGAGACACCCAAGATGGCCAAAAAGCGCAGTCAGACCAAGGCCAAGAAGGCGCAGATCACCAATGGCGCCCGCACCGCAGGCGCCGAGGGTGACGTGCCGGTGGTCGGAGCCCGCGAAGCCTGCCCGTGCGGTTCGGGCCGTCGCTACAAGGCATGCCATGGCAGGGCCGCCGCGCACGCGGTGACCGAGTTGGTGCACCGCCCCTTCGAGGGCCTGGCCGGCGAAGGGGACTGGATCGCGCTGCGCGAGCTGGTGCCCGCCGCGACCGTCGAACTGACCCTGAAGGACGAGCTTCCCGAGGGAGTTCCGTCGGTGACCCTCGCGACCGTGCTGCCCATGGCGTGGCCGGCGCTGCGCCGCGACGACGGCTCCGTGCTGCTCGGCCTGCAGAACGACACCCCGTCGGGCGACATCAGCCGCGATCTCGCCGACACCCTGCAGCGCGCGCTGACTGCCGAGCCGGGCACGCCCGTCCAGGGCCGCCGCGCTCCCTCGGACGCCCCGCGTCTGCAGGACCTCCTCGACCCGAAGGCGCCCTTCGAGCCGGTCGTGCACTCGGGGTTCGAGTTCTGGGTCCCCGACTCGGAGAACGCGTCGCCGGAGGTCACCGCCTCGCTGGAGCGGGCGAACGCCGCGGCGATCCCCACCGTGAAGCTCTCCGGCGTCGACGCCGCGTACTGGTGCGAGACCCCGGAGAAGAACCATCTGCGCTGGGTCATGCCGTATCCCGAGGAGCAGCTCATCGACGCGCTCGCGCGGCTGCACGCGGCCGGTGCGTCGGGGCTCGGTGAGGGCACGCGCCTGGTCGGCTCGTTCCGTGCGCACGGGCTCACGGTTCCGGTCTGGGATCTGCCCTCGGGCGTCTCGGGCGAGGACATCGAGAAGCCGGCGGCCGAGTTCGCCGAGCGGCTCGCCGCGGCGCTCGCGTCCGACGCGCCGCTCACGGCGGACGAGCGCCGCGCGCGCGGCGGCCTCACGAATCGACAGGTGACTCTCAGCTGACGCATAGCTGCCCGGGCAATCAACCGAAGATCTTCAGATCAGCCGTGACTCCTGTCACAACTCCCTGCAAATGCAGGTAATTCAGCGCCCGGATCCACGAGATCGAATTTGCGAACAGCCGATCTCTTGTTACCGTTCAATCGAGCCCGGTTGCTGGTGCATCCCCCGTCGCCAGCAACCGGGCGCTTCCATGTCCGGGCACCAGCCGTCGGACACACGCCGGACGCCGCGACTTCGCCCCGGATGCCTCGTGCCTCAACCCGCCTCATGATCAGGCGGGTTCATCGCTGCCGGAGCGCAGCAGCAGCGGTTCGGCCTCCTGACTGCCCGGGGCTGCGCCTGTCGCCGCGAACTCCGCCACGGCCGCATACGCCGCCGCATCCCCCGTTGTGCGCTCCCTCGGCGTTTCGCACGCCCCGGAGATGTCTCCCGCAGTCACCGCGCAGTGCATCTGCACCGTTTGCCCGTCCGGCACCATCAGCGTCAGTACGGAAACGAGTTCCCGGCCGGTCTCGTTGCGGTAGTAAGTGCGCGCCCAGGTCTGATCTCCCTGGGTCAGCACGCAGGTCTGGGCCTCGATGCCGTCGGTCGACGAGAGTTCCGGACCGCACCGGGCGGCGGCGACCGGGCCGGACGCCTCGGACGATGACGACGGCGACGACGTGCTGTCATCCCCGGTGCTCTCACGCCAGGTGCTGTCACTCCCGCTCGCGAGGTCTCCGGCGGGTGCGACGCTGCCCGCGCCCGGTTCCGAAGCCGTGCGTGCGGCCTCCGCGGTACGGGCCGCCGGTCCCGACCCGCCTGTCACGTCCTCGTGCGCAGGCCCGGCCGATGCTCCGGTCAACGGCAGCAGAGCCGTCAGCGCCACAAGGACGGAGAGCACGATCAGACGAGGGGTCGGGGGGCGCCTCCGGTGGCCGGTGGAACGCATCCGGAGATCCGGGGAACGCCCCCCGGGGAGACAGAGCATGGCCTGAAGATAACGGCGGTTCGCAGGCGCACAGTTCGCCGCGCGCCGGTTGCCCCTACAACTCGGGTGCGCTCACACCCGTACGAGTGAGGGCTTCCACCACGGTGTCGACGATGGCTTCGACGTCGGGCAGCCAGGGGGCCGCGGAGCCGGGGAGCGGAGCGCGCTCCCAGCGGACCTGGCCCGGGCCGGTCACCGACGGGGGCAGTGCCAGATAGCCGCCGTCGCCGTGGAAGCGGAGCGAACCGGGCACGTGGTCCTTGGCGTACAGCAGCTCGCCGAGCTGCTCCAGCGAGTAGGGCGCGACGAGCAGGAACCAGCGGTCCGGGTTCGCGACGACCGGGCCCAGCCGCACGTCCCTGCGGTCGAGCGCCGCGAGGGCGCGGGCGCCCGCGAGGGCCGGCAGGCTGACCGCGCACGGGGCGCGGCCTCCGGTGGCGAGCAGGATCGGCGCCTCGGGCCGGTTCGTCCACCACCAGCGCACCATGGGCTCGTCGGTGGTGGCGGCAAGCAGCACGGGGTCGAAGGGATGAGCGCCGGGCACCGTGCACTCCGGGTCGGGGCAGGCGCAGAGGTCGGCGCCTCGCGTCCGGAGCCCCACACCCGGGAGTACGGGCCACTGCCATGCGGTCGCGAAGTTCAGGGCCGCGCTGATCAACTCAGGCCTCCCGTTGTTTCGCCTGGAGAGGATCCTGCGTCGCCTTCCGGGGATCTCGCGCATGAGCGCTCGTTCCTTTCCGTTGAACGCCGAGGGTCACGTCACACCTTGTGTGCATCACTTACTGTGCGTACAAGCAGGCGCATCACACCCCAGCCCGAGGCAGGGGGAAACCCCGATGAGCCGCAGCGCCAATCGTCGGCTGCGTCCATTAAAAGCATGGCGCGGGGGTGGCGGCGCCTGGCGTTTGCCGTCGCGCGTGGTTCTCGCCACCTCCGCCACGGGAGGATGGGGTCACGGTCGTCGGTGGTTAAGACGCCCGGGTCCGGCGCCAGGTTCCGGGATGATCCCCAACTGCCCCTGGCCTTCACCGAGTACGTACCCATCACAACCGCGATGACGCTCCGTCGAACAAAACCAGTCGACCGCAATATGCCGTTACCTGGGGCAATTTTTGGCCAAGTTCACATCATCGGGCGCACCTCATGGACACCAGGAATCCCAGCAGGACAATGCTGGACATCCCCTGACGAGTGCGTGTAGATGTGGAGACACTGCTAGCGGCGCAGATTGACATGGGGGTTTGCGATGCTATTGGGCAATACGCACCGTCCCGAAAGCGGGACGCCATGAACGTCCCCCGCCTTCCGAAAGTGGCTGGAATCGATTCAACGGTTCCACCGCCCGCACACACTGTCGCGCCCGCATCCTCCGCATCGGGTTCCCCGTCGGCCGTTTCCCCCAGCGCCCCCTGCGCCGTGCTCCAGGACCGGCTCGCCGGCTGGGTCTCCGACCTCACCACGCTGCACGAACTCACCGAACGGCTGGCCCGCACGGCGTCCTTGGACGGCGCCCTGCACGAACTGCTGGACGCCGGAGCCGCTCTCGTCGGCGCCCGCCGCGGTCTCGTGATCCTGGAGCCTGCCGACGGCGACGGCCCGGACACCACGATCGGTCTCGGCCTGGGCCGCGCCGATCTCGGCCATATGGAGACGGTGCCGCGCAGCTCCACCTCGTACGGCCGGATTCTGGAGGGGCTTCCGGGCGGTGACGCCGAGATCGCGCACCCCGACCTGCTCGCCGAGGAGGAGCTGGATCCGCGCCATCGCGCGGTCGCGGCGCGCCTCGGTTTCGCCGCCAGCTACACGCTGGCGCTGGCCACGGATGCGGCGGGCCGGCTCGGCGCGGCGGTCTGGCTGTACGACGAGCCGGCCGAGCCCGTCGAACGGCAGCGGCACCTCGTGGGCCTCTATGCGCGCTACGCAACCGAGCATCTGGCCCGGCTGCTCGAACTGGAGCGGGCCCGCTCGACCGTGGCGACCATCACCGGTGAGCTGCTGCCCGCACGGCTGCCCCGGGTCGCCGGGGTGCAGCTCGCCGCCCGCCATCGCACCGGCCCGCGCGGCGGAGGCGACTGGTACGACGCGCTGCCGCTGCCCGAGGGCGCGCTCGGACTCGCCGTCGGCTCCGTCACCGGCTGCGGACCGAGCGCGGTGGCCGCGATGGGGCGGCTGAGGGCCTCTCTGCGGGCGTACGCGGTGATGGAGGGCGAGGATCCGGTCGCCGTGCTGTCCGATCTCGAACTGCTGATGCGGCTGACCGAGCCCGCGCGGAGCGCCACCGCCCTGTTCGCGTACTGCGAACCCCTGCTGCGCAAGATCACGCTGGCCGGAGCCGGGCACAGCCCGCCGCTGATCGTCGGCGAGCGGCGCACGGAGTTCGTGGAGACGTCGCTGTCAGCGCCGCTGGGAATGCTGGCGTGCTGGGAGGCGCCGAGCGTGGAAATCCGGCCGGAGCCTGGCGAAACGGTATTGCTGTGCACCGACGGCCTGCTGCACCGCACCGGCGATCCCACGGACCGGGCTTTCGCACGGCTGCACGCGGCGGCGGCGAGCGTGCCGCGAGTGCTGAGACAGGACCCCGGAGGCATCGCCGACCACGTCCTGCGCCAGGTGCTGCCGGACGGGCTCGCCGAGGCCGAGAGCGAGGAGGACGTGGTGCTGCTGGCGGCCCGCTTCGAGTGAGCGGCCATCTGGCTTCAGACCTCCTCGCGACAGGTCCTTCGGCCCTGGGCCCCCTTACCTGCGCCCGTACGATGGTGGAGGTCCCCCCTGCTCGATCACCACCGAGAGCCTGGGGGAAGGTCCAGTGCCGTATCGAGGAGGATGACCGTGGCCGACGAGCTCCCGGAAGCTTTGGACTCTGCTGCTACCGCAGCGGGGCCGGAGACCGAAGCCGAAGAGCCGATCAAGCAGCGCAAGAACGGCCTGTACCCGGGCGTGTCCGACGAGCTCGCCGAGAACATGAAGTCCGGCTGGGCCGACACCGAGCTGCGCGGCCTGCAGCCGATCGCCCAGGCCGAGCACACGGCGCGCCGCCGCGCCGCGCTCTCCGCGCGCTTCCCGGGCGAGCGCCTCGTCATTCCCGCGGGCAATCTGAAGACCCGCTCGAACGACACCGAGTACCCCTTCCGCGCCTCCGTCGAGTACGCGTACCTCACCGGAAACCAGACCGAGGACGGCGTCCTCGTCCTGGAACCGACGACCGGCGGCCACGAGGCAACGATCTATCTGCTGCCGCGCTCCGACCGCGAGAACGGCGAGTTCTGGCTGGACGGCCAGGGCGAGCTGTGGGTCGGCCGCCGCCACTCCCTCGCGGAGGCCGAGCAGCTGTACGGCATCCCCGCCGCCGATGTGCGCGAGCTGGCCGGCAAGCTGCGCGAGGCCACGGGGCCCGTCCGGGTCGTGCGCGGGTACGACGCCGGGATCGAGGCCGCCCTCACCGACAAGGTGACGGGCGAGTGCGACGAGGAGCTGAGGGTCTTCCTCTCCGAGGCCCGCCTGGTCAAGGACGAGTTCGAGATCGGTGAGCTGCAGAAGGCCGTCGACTCGACGGTGCGCGGCTTCGAGGACGTCGTGAAGGTCCTGGACAAGGCCGAGGCGACCAGCGAGCGCTACATCGAGGGCACGTTCTTCCTGCGCGCCCGCGTCGAGGGCAACGACATCGGCTACGGCTCGATCTGCGCCGCCGGCCCGCACGCCTGCACGCTGCACTGGGTGCGCAACGACGGCCCGGTGCGCTCCGGCGACCTGCTCCTCCTGGACGCCGGCGTGGAGACCCACAGCCTCTACACGGCCGACGTCACGCGCACGCTGCCGATCAACGGCACGTACACCGAGATCCAGCGGAAGATCTACGACGCCGTGTACGAGGCCCAGGAGGCCGGTATCGCGGCCGTGAAGCCGGGCGCCAAGTACCGCGACTTCCATGACGCCGCGCAGCGCGTGCTCACCGAGAAGCTGGTCGAGTGGGGTCTCGTCGAGGGCCCGGTCGAGCGGGTCCTGGAGCTGGGGCTGCAGCGCCGCTGGACCCTGCACGGCACCGGTCACATGCTCGGTCTGGACGTCCACGACTGCGCGGTCGCGCGGACCGAGACGTACGTGGACGGCACGCTGGAGCCGGGCATGTGCCTGACCGTCGAGCCCGGCCTGTACTTCCAGGCGGACGATCTGACGGTGCCGGAGGAGTACCGCGGCATCGGTGTCCGTATCGAGGACGACATCCTCGTGACGGAGGACGGCAACCGGAACCTGTCGGCGGGGCTGCCGCGCCGCTCCGACGAGGTCGAGCTGTGGATGGCGAAGCTCAAGGGCTGAGCAGCACATTCGGATGAGGTGGCCGGGCGCCGTGGGGGTGCCCGGCCACTGTCGTACCGGGGGGCTCGGGTACGACCCTGCCGGTCACACGGGGGACGGTGTGACCGGCAGGGAGTTCAGGAAGAGCGCGCCGGCGAGGAGGCCGCCGCTGCCGCGGGGGTGCAGACCGTCGTTGCGCAGGCCGGCGTCGAACTCCACGAGCGCCGCCCGGCCCTCGTCGGTGGCGGTGCCTCCCGCCTCGAGCACGGTACGGGCGCCGGTCTGGACGCGGCGCAGCCCGTGCGGGCCCGCTGTGTAGAGCAGCCCGGTGTCCTGGAGCGTGGACATCACGGTGAGCAGGGCGTCCAGCCGGGAGTGCGGGCCGCCGGCGCCGGCCCTGGCCAGCGCTTCCGACGCCCGGCGCACGTGCGGGAACCCGGCTCGCGCCTCGCCTCGTGCACCCGCCGCGCCGTACTTGGCGGAGACCGTCGAGCCGATGGAGGGCCGTCGCGGGGCGCGGCGGTCGGGGTGGGCAGCGATGCGTTTGGCGGTTGCCATGATGTCGCCATGTACGGCCTGAGGTTCCAGGGCGGCCGCGGCGACCAGCAGGCCGAGCGTCCAGAGCGCCCCGCGATGACCTCCGCCCGCCAGCCGTGCCGACCGCTCGGTGGCCCGGCCGATCGCGCCGAGCTCCTCGCGGAGGGCGCGGCCGGGCTCACCGATGCGGCGGGCGGCCGCCGCCATGGCCTCGAGTCCGGGTGCCAGCGCCTTGGCCGACCAGCGCAGGGCGCTCAGGTCCTGGCGGCTGGCGAGGGCCTCGAGGTCGCGGGCGTCGGGCAGTCCCGGCTTGGGGGTGAGCCGGAGCTGCTCGATCAGGGCGTCCACGGCGGCCGTCGCCAGGGCCTCGTCCTTGCGGTCCATGACGGTCTTCATGCCGGTTACGAGGCGCTCGACGAGGACGCGGACGTCGTGGAATCGGACGACGTGGACTCCGACGCGGCGGCGCTGGGCGCGTCACCCGGGGCACCGCTCGGCGGTGTGCCGCCTTCGCCGCCACCACCGCCGGCGCCGTCGTTCTCCGCGTCGGGGTCGATGCCCAGGGTGATGAACCCCTTGTAGCCCTTCGACGGGTCGCTCTTGTGGACCGGCTTGAGGGTCAGCAGCCCGCTGGAGGCGCCCCCGCCGTCGTACACCATGTCGTCGTCGAGCTTCGTGTAGGAACCGGTGTGCTGGGAGTACGGCTCCAGCGCGAAGATCGCCTCGGCGACGTCGTCGTCGAAGAACAGCTGGCCGGTGTAGTTGACCTTCCCGCCCTCGTAGGTGCCGTCCTCCTTCTCGCCGCCGGTGTGCACCTTGACGTGGATGTGGCAGGTGCGGGGCGTGTACCAGCCGGGGACGATCGTCTCGAACTTCACGACGCCGTTGGCGTTCGCGATCTGGTAACCACGAAGGTACGTCTGATCGTTGGACGTCGAGCCGTCCTCGCTCTCGGCGGGGGCGCTGCCGCCCGGGTTGGCCGTCGTGTAGCCCGAGTAGTAGCCCCAGGCGTCGCAGTGCCAGATCTCGACGGCCGCCCCGGCGACCGGCGCGCAGGACTCGGTGGTGTCCTGGACGGTGATACGGAGGGTCAGCGGCACGCCCGCCTTGCCCTCGGTGATGTCCTTCCGCACGAGGGCACCGTCCAGGTAGTACGGGCCTTCGGTGACGCTGGACATCAGGACGCACGTTCCGCTCGACGAGCCGGTTGTGCTGGTGGAGGTGGTGGCGGCGGACGTGGCCGCGTCGCTCACCTCGTCGGCGAAGGCTCCCTGGTACCCGGCGAGCGCGAGCCCTCCGGCCCCCGCCACGCCGCCGCCGACGGCGAGGGCGCGGCGCCTGGTGATGGACTTGTCTGCGTGTCTTCCCGTCATGTGACGCGACGCTAGGGACCATTCCTCGCAGAGGGATTGGGCCGAGCTGTGGACGTCCTATGTGCTGATGGGGCCGGTGTGCCCCGATTCCGGGGAGGCCGGCGTGCCTGACGGGGCGGTGGACCGATTATGGGCCGCGTACCTGACGGGGCCGGTCGACCGACTATGGCGCAGGCTGCCCGACAGGGCCGGTCGACCGATGATGGGGCAGGCTGCCTGACGGGCCGGTGGACCGATCAGGCGGGACGTTCGGCCGGTCCCCGGCCTACACCGTCACCAGCGGCGCGTCTTCCCTCCACTTGAGGATCTTGTCGAAGCTGACCACCGCGCCGCCGTCTCTGCCCGGCTTGTTGTCGAACTGCACATGATCGGCAAGCTCCTGGATGAGGCACAGCCCCCGGCCGTGCTCGGCGTCTCCGGGGGCGGGGCGTGCCGTCGGACGGGTCCGCCCCGCAGGGAATCCGGGCCCGGAGTCGGCGACTTCGATGCGGCACTTCTCGCCGTCGAGGTAGGCCGTCACCCGGTACGCGCCCGAGGATCCGCCGGGGGCCGCTCCCCCTCCGTGCTCCACGGCGTTGGCGCAGGCCTCGCTCAGGGCAACGGAGAGATCGAAGGAAACGTCGGGATCCACGCCCGCGGTCTCCATAGTCCCGATGAGCAGGCGCCGGGCGAGCGGAACGCTCGCAGCTTCGCGCCGCAAATGGAGGGACCACCACATGCTCATGCTCCAGCCTCCTGGCTGCGGCTCGACATACCGATACGTATTGCCACAAGCGCACGAAGTAAGCACAGGGTTGACGCAATGCCGCTCAGACGGCCGATGCGTAGGTTGAGCGAGTCGGTGTATGGCCATCGACACAAGGGGCGTTTCGTTTCATATCGTGATCTTCCGGGCGTGGCGTGACCTTGTGGACCTGCCGTACGGAGCGGTCAGGGCCAGTGCGATGATGGCTCGGCCATGACTGCCCCCGACCAGCGCAGGGCGCGCGACGGAGTGGATCTCCGGATCCTCAGGGCCGCGGTGTTCACCGCGGTCTGTGTCGCGTTGTCCGCGGCGGGGCATGCGCTCGCCTCCTGCGAGGTGCTCCCGCTGTGGGCGCTCGGGGTGGCCTTCCTCTCCGTCTTCGCCGTCGCGGTGCCGTTCGCCGGGCGCGAGCGCGCACTGCCCGGTATCGCCGCGGTGCTGGCCGTGGGCCAGACCGCGCTGCACACGCTGTTCGGTTTCGCGCAGGGCGGTACGGAGGCCGCCGTGGGCGTCGTCGGCGCGTCGTCGGCGAGCGCGGGGTCAGCGTCGGCAGTCAGCGATCCCGCCCTGGTGGAACGGGCCGCGCGACTGGTGTGCGGCGCCGGGGCGGCGGCGATCAGCCCGGCCCAGGCCCAGCAGATCCTGTCGAGCGCGGGCCTCGAACCGGCGCACTCCCTGCACCACCACTCGGCAGCGGCGTCCACGCTCACCGGCTCTGCGGCCGCGCTGCTGCCGTCCCTGCCCATGCTCCTCGGGCACGTGCTCGCCGCCGTCGCCGCGGGCTGGCTGCTGCGCCGCGGCGACATCGCACTGGGGCACCTGCTGCGGCTGTCGGCGCACGGAGTCGCCGAGGTGTCGCGCGTACGGTCGCTGCGCCGCGCCCTCGCGCTCGTACGGGCCCTGCTCGCCGGGTTTCGGGCGGCACCCGACGCGGGTCCGCGCGCCCCGCGCACAGCGCTGCTTCTGCCCGCGAAGCCGCGTATCTCCGCACTTCAGCACACGGTGATCAGGCGCGGGCCGCCCTCCACGGCCGCGTTCCTTCTCGCTGCCTGACGCGCGCACCACTCCACTCGCCGGAGTCGGAGGAGGTGCCGTGCGGCACGCACGCGTGCCCATCGGGCGCGCTGTCCTCCTCACCGTCGAACCACCGCTGAGAGTGGAGAGCCCTCTTCCATGAAGTCCCTCACACCCAAGCAGTCCATCCCGTCCCTGAAGGCACCGGCGAAGGCGCCGGCGCGGCTGAAGGTTTCCCGTCTGTCCGTCGTCGGCGCCGCCGCCGGTTCCGCCGTGCTGCTGCTTTCCGCTCCGGCCTTCGCGCACGTCAGCGTGCAGCCGGAGGGCGAGGCCGCGAAGGGCGGGTACGCCGTCATCGACTTCAAGGTGCCGAACGAGCGCGACGACGCCTCGACGACCAAGCTCGAGGTGAGCTTCCCGACGGACCACCCGCTCGCCTCCGTGATGCCCCAGCCCGTCGAAGGCTGGAAGGTGGAGGTCACCACGTCCAAGCTGGACAAGCCGCTCGAGCTGCACGGCGAGAAGATCACCGAGGCCATCTCCAAGGTCACCTGGACCGCCGACGGCAAGGGCATCGAGCCGGGCTACTTCCAGAAGTTCCCACTCTCCGTCGGCCAGCTGCCCGAGGACACCGACGAGCTCGTCTTCAAGGCGCTCCAGACGTACTCCAACAAGGAGGTCGTGCGCTGGATCGAGGTGCAGCAGGGCGACGAGGAGCCGGAGAACCCGGCGCCCGTGCTCGAGCTGTCGGCAGCCACCGACGACCACCACGGCAGCGGTTCGGACGACACGGCCGCCTCGGACGACGCCACGTCGGAGTCGTCCTCGGGCACCACCGAGACCGCAGCGGCCTCCGCGGACTCCAGCGACACCACCGCACGCGTCCTCGGCATCGTCGGCATCGCCGTGGGTGCGGCCGGCGTGGCGTTCGGTGTGCTGGCCGGACGCCGGCGTAGCAGCAGCTGATCACCGGCAGCTGAGCATGCCGACCGCATGCCGAGCGCATGACGAGCGGCCGGGCAGCTGAGCCACCTTCCGGTGGGCACGGGGTCGTGCCGACGACCGCGGACGACCCCGGCGCCCACCGGCCACCTCACATCTGGGACATTTTCCTATGCGCAAGAACACTCTCCTCGCCGCCGCCGTGCTGACCGCCGCAACGCTGACCCTTTCCGCGTGCGGCAGCGGCGACGACGCCAAGAAGCCCGTCGCCGAGGTCTCCGTGGAGTCGGGCAGTTCGGACAAGGCCGCGACCGTGCTGGACAAGCCGTTCACCAAGCCGGACCTGGTCCTCACCGACACCCACGGGAAGAAGTACGACCTGGTCGAGCAGACCAAGGGCCGGCCGACGCTGATCTACTTCGGCTACACCCACTGCCCCGACGTCTGCCCGCTGACCATGAGCAACATCGCGGTCGCCAAGAAGCAGCTGCCCAAGGCCGAGCAGGACGAGCTGCGCGTCGTCTTCGTGACGACCGATCCGGAGCGGGACACCCCGTCCGCGCTCGCCAGCTGGCTCAAGGCACAGGACACCGACTTCATCGGCCTGACCGGGGACTTCTCCACTATCCAGGCCGGCGCCCGGCAGCTCGGCATCTCCATCGAGGCGCCGACCAAGGACAAGAACGGCAAGGTCGTCTCGATGCACGGCACCCAGGTCGTCGCCTTCTCCCCGAAGACCGACGCGGGCTATGTCCTGTACGGCGAGGACGCCACGGTCGACGACTACACGAAGGACCTGCCGAAGCTGATCAAGGGGGAGACACCGTGAGGCGCCGCTTCCGCACTCGCACGAGGACCGTGGCCGGAGTCGGCGTCGTCGGCGGTGGCGGCAACGGCGGCGGCGCGAGGGGACTCGTGCCCTGCGGTGCGCTGGTCGTCGCCGCCGGGCTCGTGCTCACCGGCTGCGGCTCCGGCGACGGCTCGGTGCAGGCGAGCGCGGCCGCGAAGAAGCCCGATCTGAAGGTGAGCGGGGCCTATATGCCGGTTCCGCCGACGGCCGACATGGCGGCGGGGTACTTCACCGTCACCAACTCGGGCGGCGCCGACGAGCTCACCTCCGTGAGCAGCGACATAGCCGCCGATGTCACCCTCCACACCACCGAGGGCGGGGCGATGAAGGAGCAGAAGTCCTTCGGCGTACCCGCAGGCGGCACCCTCGACTTCGCACGGGGCGGCAACCACGTCATGTTCGACAGGCTCACGCACAGGCCGAAGCTGGGCGAAAAGGTGTCCGTTGAGCTGCACTTCGCCAAGTCGGGCACGGTCACGGTTGAGCTGCCGGTGAAGGACGCCACGTACAACCCGTCAAGCCATCACTGAGACACAGTCAGAGAGACGGAGAGTTCATGAGGTCCATCGCGCCCCGCGTCGGGCATCTTCTGATGCTGTTGCTCGCCGTGACGGGCGCGCTCATCGCCGGTGCCGCGCCCGCCTCCGCGCACGCCGCGCTGCTCGGGAGCGACCCGAAGCAGGGGGCAGTGGTCGAGACGGCGCCGAAGCAGGTGTCGCTCACGTTCTCGGAGGACGTGGCGATGTCGGACGGCTCGATCCGGGTGCTCGACCCGGCCGGCAAGCGTGTCGACACCGGCAAGCCGGAGAACCTCGGTGAGGACGTCTACAGCGTGAAGCTGCACTCCGGCCTGCCCGACGGCACCTTCACCGTCGCCTACCAGGTGGTGTCGGCCGACAGCCACCCCATCGCCGGGGCCTTCACCTTCTCTGTGGGCGCGCCGTCCAAGACCTCGGTCGCGCTGGGGGACCAGACGGCGGGCGGCGGTGTCGTCGGCCCGCTCTATGGTGTCGCCCGCTATGTGTCGTACGCGGGGTTCATCGTCATGGTCGGTGGGGCCGCTTTCGTACTGGCCTGCTGGCCGCGCGGCGCGGGAGTACGGGCGGTGCAGCGGGTCGTGGTCTCCGGCTGGGTCGCGCTGACCGCGGCCACCCTGACGATGCTGCTCATGCGCGGCGCGTACACCGGGTCCGGAAAGCTCGCCGACGTCTTCGACCTCGGGCAGCTCGGCACGGTGCTGCAGACGAAGACGGGCGCGGCACTCAGCTCCCGCCTGCTGTTGCTCGCCGCGGCCGCTCTGTTCATCGCGGTGCTGTTCGGGGCGTACGTCAGGCATGAGGGGGACCATGGCGGCGAGGCGAGCGACGAGGGCGATGGGGCCGGTCGGGTCGGCGCCACCAATGACGGCGATGCGGCCGGGCAAGGCGGCTACGACCGTCAAAGCGAGACCAACCGTCAAAGCGAGACCGAACGTCAAAGCGAGACCGACGGTTGTGCGACCGACAGTCAGAAAAGCGACCTCGCTTTCGGCCTTGCCGTCGGCGGCGCCGTCGTCGCGGCGGGCCTCGCTGCCACGTGGGCCATGGCCGAGCACGCCTCGACCGGTATCCAGGCAGGGCTCGCGATGCCCCTCGACGTGCTGCATCTGCTGGCGGTCGCGGCCTGGCTCGGCGGTCTGACGACGCTGCTGGTGTCGCTGCACCGCGCGCCGTCGATCGAGGCCTCCGCGGTACGCCGCTTCTCGCGCCTCGCACTCGGCAGCGTCAGCGTGCTGGCGGCGACCGGCATCTACCAGTCCTGGCGCCAGGTCGGCTCCTGGTCGGCGCTCACCGGTACGGCGTACGGGCAGCTGCTGCTCGTGAAGATCGGGCTGGTCGCGGTGCTGGTGGGCATCGCCTGGATCTCTCGCCGCTGGACCGCGCAGCTCACGGACGCACGAGGCGCGGACGCCGAGGACGCGAACACCGAGGGCGCGGAAGCGCAGCATGCCGGGGAGGCGGCGCATGCAGAGGAGGCGGCGCATGCCGAGCATGTGGAAACGGCAGGCCGCGACGCCACACGCGTCGCCCAACTCGCCCGCCAGCAGGCCGCCATAGCCACCGCCCGCAAGAAGCGCGTCCGGGACGCCGATCCGCATCGCTCAGGCCTGCGCCGCTCCGTGTTCGCCGAAGCCGGCGTCGCCGTGGTCCTGCTCGCCGTCACCACGGTGCTGACGTCCACCGAGCCGGGCCGCACGGAAGAGGAGGCCGCCCGTGCCACCACCGCCGCATCCGAGCTGAGCGGTCCCGTCACCCTGGACATTCCGTTCGACACGGGCGGCCAGGACGGCAAAGGCACCGTGTCGCTCGCTCTGACGCCGGGCCGGACCGGCAGCAACGAGATGCATGTCTATGTGAAGCGCCCGAACGGCCGGCCCTTCGACATTCCCGAGGTGAAGGTCTCCTTCACGCTCACGTCCAAGGACATCGGACCGCTGCCCGTCGTCCCCGACCACATCGTCACGGGGCACTGGAGCGCGAGCGGGGTGCAGATCCCGATGGCGGGCGACTGGACGGTCGCCGTGACCGTGCGTACCTCGGACATCGACCAGGTGACCGTCAACAAGAACGTGAAGATCGGCTGAACACCATGCCTGACCAGTCCATTTCCCGTCGACGGCTCCTCGGTACGGCCGGCGCCACCGGGCTTGCCCTGGGCGCGGCGGGCGGTGCCGCGGGGTACGCCGCGGCGTCCTCCGGTTCCCATGAGGGCTCGAGTGGCACGGCCGCTGCGTCTCTCACCTCCCTCGGCGCGGAGGAGGTGATGTTTCACGGGAAACATCAACCAGGCATCACGACGCCGATGCAGGCCCACGGTCATCTCATCGCGTTCGACCTGGTGGCGAGCGCGGGCCGCAAGGAGGCGGCCGCACTGATGCGCCGCTGGTCGGCGATGGCTGAACGGCTGATGGCAGGGGAGGCCGCCGGAAGCAATGACACCGACGTCGCACGCGATGCCGGGCCCTCGTCCCTGACCGTCACCTTCGGCTTCGGCTACAGCTTCTTCTCCCGTACCGGCCTGGAGAAGCAGCGCCCGGTGGCCCTCGATCCGCTGCCGGACTTCTCCTCGGACCGTCTCGACAAGGCCCGCAGCAACGGCGATCTATGGGTGCAGATCGGCGCGAACGACGCACTGGTCGCCTTTCATGCACTGCGCGCCGTGCAGAAAGAGGCCGTCGGCGTCGCACGCGTCCGCTGGCAGATGAACGGCTTCAACCGCTCGCCCGGCGCGACCGCCCGCCCCATGACGGCCCGCAATCTGATGGGCCAGATCGACGGCACGAACAACCCGAAACCGACGGACGACGACTTCGACCAGCGCATCTTCGTGCCCGCTTCGGGCGATCCGTCCTGGATCGCCGGCGGCTCCTACGCCGTCGTACGCCGCATCAGGATGCTCCTCGACGACTGGGAGAAGCTCTCCGTCAACGATCAGGAGAACGTCATAGGGCGGCGGAAGTCCGACGGTGCGCCCCTCACCGGCGGCACGGAGGCGACCGAACCGAAGCTCGAGCAGACCGACGCCGACGGCAACCTCGTCATCCCGATCAATGCGCATGCCCGCATCACCCGGCCCGACCAGAACAGCGGGGCCGCGATGCTGCGCCGGCCGTTCTCCTTCCACGACGGCTTCGACGCGGACGGGGTACCGGACGCGGGCCTGCTCTTCATCTGCTGGCAGGCGGACCCTCTGCGCGGCTTCGTACCCGTGCAGCGCAAACTCGACCGCGGCGACGCCCTGTCGCGGTTCATCCGCCACGAGTCGAGCGGCCTCTTCGCCGTGCCGGGCGGCGCGGCCAAGGGCGAGTACGTGGGGCAGCGGCTGCTGGAAGCGTGACCGGTCCCCCAAGAGCGACGGCGCCGCTCGGAGGCCAGAGCGGCCCGGAGACCGCGCGGCTCCGGGTGGAGACGCCTGGGGGCATGGGCGGTCCCAGCGATCGGCTGCCGCTGAAACACCGGCAGCCCGGGGAGAGAGCGTCTCCGAGGGAGCTCCGGTGGAGACGCCTGCGGGCGTGAGCGGGCGGGGACGGCGGTGGCGGCGGTGCCGAGACCGGGGCTGCACGAGGACGCGGACATGCCGGGATGGGGACGGCGCGCGAGCGAGCGGGAGTCGCCGGGGCAAGGCCGGCGCTAGGGCGCGGCAGTGCCGAGGCGGGGCGGCGCCCGCCGCAGTGGCCCAGGCGGGGGCAGCGCTAGGACGGCGGCGGTACCGAGATGGAACGGCGCGCGCGAGCCCGCAGTGGCCCAGGCGGGGGCAGCGCTAGGACGGCGGCGGTACCGAGATGGAACGGCGCGCGCGAGCCGCAGTGCCCCGGACGGGACCGGGGGAGGGCGCGGCAGTGCCGGTACCCGGGCGGCACGAGGAAGCCGCAGTGCCCGCGGGCATTAGGGTGACCGTATGTCCGCCACCCGCTACACGTACCTCGGCCCGGCCGGCACCTTTACCGAGGCCGCACTCCGCAAGCTCCCGGAAGCCGCCACGCGGGAGCTCGTGCCCATGGTGAGCGTGTCCGCGGCTCTCGACGCCGTACGCGCAGGCGAGGCCGCAGCCGCGCTCGTGCCGATCGAGAACTCCGTGGAGGGCGGCATCACCACGACCCTCGACGAGCTCATCGCGGGCGAGCCGCTGATGATCTACCGCGAGGTGCTGCTTCCGATCACCTTCGCGCTGCTGGTCAGGCCCGGCACACAGCTGGCCGACATCAAGACGGTGACCGCGCACCCGGCCGCGCAGACGCAGGTCCGCAACTGGCTGGCGGCGAATCTTCCGGACGCCGTGTGGGAGTCGTCCGCGTCGAACGCCGACGGCGCGCGGCTGGTGCAGGAGGGCCGCTACGACGCGGCCTTCGCGGGCGAGTTCGCGGCGGCGACGTATGGCCTGGAGCCGCTGGTCACCGAGATCCACGACGCGGCGAACGCGCAGACCCGCTTCGTGCTGGTCGGCCGCCCCGCCCGGCCCGCTGCCCCGACCGGCGCGGACAAGACGTCGGTGGTCATCTGGCAGCGCGACGACCACCCCGGTGCACTGCTGGAACTGCTCCAGGAGTTCGCGGTACGCGGGGTCAACCTGGTGCTGCTCCAGTCCCGTCCGACCGGCGAGGGCATCGGGAGTTACTGCTTCGCGATCGACGCCGAGGGGCACGTCTCGGACCCACGGGTCGGCGAGGCCCTCATGGGGCTCAAGCGCATCTGCCTGAAGGTGCGGTTCCTCGGCTCTTATCCCCAGGCCGACGTCTCGCCCCAGGACGTGCGGGCGCTTCGGCCCGGGACGTCCGACGGCGACTTCGCGGAGGCCTCGGACTGGCTGACGCGCTGCCGCGACGGGCGGTTCTGACGGGTTCGTTGCATCGGTTGCATCCGTCGCAAGCGCCGCTGCCCATCTCGCGGCCCCAGCCGCTGGCTCCGAAGCCGCCCCAGGGGCCGATGCGTGTCGCATCCGCCGTCACGTGAGGTCGCATCCGCCGTCGCGTCCGGTCACGTCCGCCGTCGCATCCACCCGCCCCCATCCGTAGCGGCTCCTCGCGCTCTGCGCCACGGCCGCTACCGATGAGTTATCCACCGGTACCACCTACGGTCCTACCTGCAGATTTTCCACATCCACAGGAGTTATCCACAGGTTGGCTTCTCGACCTGGGGACAAGTCGACAACGAAGTGCGATACATACGACACAGTCGACAAATCGGCCCTTGACCGCCAAGTCCCTCCAGCATCGGGCACACCACCCCTCGTCCACCCGTTTCACTTGATCAACTCTTTGGGGCGAACCATTTCCACCCGAAAGTGGGGTCAGAGGCGGTTTGAGCCGGGAATCCATCGCCCCAGTTGCGGCTTTCGGAATGATCACTTCCGCCATCCACAGATCTTGCACACAGGCTGTGGATAACTTTTCTCGGCGTGGACTCCTGTGGAAAACGAGCCCCAATTGCCGCCCACCGCAAGGGAGTCGAGTCAAGACGGCGCATCACCTGTGCCCCGATTCGGGGAATCGCACCCCTTTTATTGACGGTACGCTGCGATGTCGCTTCCCCGGCGCCCATCCGCCAGGCCCTGCCGGAATTCCCATTCCGGCATATCGCTCATAACGCGCATACCTAGATATCGGTTCGTGAGCGGGAACCGCACACCGGTAGCCTTGCGGTGTGATTGACCTTCGCCTGCTTCGTGAGGACCCCGACCGTGTTCGCGCCTCCCAGCGCGCCCGTGGAGAGGACGTCGAGCTCGTCGACGCCCTGCTCTCCGCCGACGAGCGGCGCAGGTCGTCCGGCGTCCGCTTCGACGAGCTGCGCTCCGAGCAGAAGTCGCTCGGCAAGCTCATCCCCAAGGCCTCCGGCGACGAGAAGCAGGAGCTGCTGAAGAAGGCGGGCGAGCTCGCCGCCGCCGTCAAGGCGGCCGACGCCGAGCGGGACCAGGCCGCCGCCGAGACCCAGGAGCTGCTGCTCAAGCTCGGCAACCTCGTGCACCCCGACGTCCCCGTCGGCGGCGAGGAGGACTTCAGGGTCCTGGAGGAGCTCGGCACCATCCGCGACTTCACGGCGGAGGGCTTCGAGCCCAAGGACCACCTGGAGCTCGGCACGACGCTCGGCGCCATCGACGTGGAGCGCGGCGCCAAGGTCTCCGGCTCGCGCTTCTACTTCCTCACCGGTGTGGGCGCGCTGCTCGAGCTCGCCCTGGTGAACGCGGCGATCGCCCAGGCCACCGCGGCCGGCTTCACGCCGATGCTCACCCCCGCGCTGGTTCGCCCGCAGTCGATGGCCGGCACCGGCTTCCTCGGCCAGGCCGCGCAGGACGTCTACCACCTGGACGATGACGACCTCTACCTGGTCGGCACGTCCGAGGTGCCGCTCGCCGCGTACCACATGGACGAGATCATCGACGCCGACCGGCTGCCCCTGCGCTACGCGGGCTTCTCGCCCTGCTTCCGCCGCGAGGCCGGCTCGCACGGCAAGGACACCCGCGGGATCTTCCGCGTCCACCAGTTCGACAAGGTCGAGATGTTCTCGTACGTCGCGCCGGAGGACTCGGAGGCCGAGCACCAGCGTCTCCTCGAGTGGGAGAAGCAGTGGTTGACCTCGCTGGAGCTGCCGTTCCGCGTGATCGACGTGGCCACCGGTGACCTGGGCTCCTCGGCCGCCCGCAAGTTCGACTGCGAGGCCTGGATCCCGACGCAGGGCAAGTACCGCGAACTGACGTCGACGTCGGACTGCACGGAGTTCCAGTCCCGCCGCCTGTCGATCCGCGTACGCGACGGCAAGCAGATCCGTCCGCTGGCGACGCTCAACGGCACGCTGTGCGCCGTACCGCGGACGATCGTCGCGATCCTGGAGAACCACCAGCAGGCCGACGGTTCCGTGCGGGTCCCGGAGGTGCTGCGTCCGTATCTCGGCGGACGAGAGCTTCTGGAGCCGGTCGCCAAGTGAGCGCTTCCGCTGCCCACTCCGCCGCCCCCTTCCCCTACAAGCTGGTCGCCACCGATCTCGACGGAACGTTGCTGCGCTCCGACGAGACGGTGTCGGCGCGCACGCGTGAGGCGCTCACCGCGGTCACCGCGGCGGGCGCCGCCCACATCGTCGTCACCGGCCGGGCCGTGCCCTGGACCCGGCACATCCTCGACGACCTCGGCTACGAGGGCCTCGCGGTGTGCGGCCAGGGCGCGCAGGTCTACCACGCGGGCGAGCACCGTCTGCTCACCTCGGTGACCCTGGACCGCCAGCTCGCGGGACTGGCGCTGGCGAAGATCGAGGCGGAGGTCGGCCCGCTGGCGCTGGCCGCGAGCCGCGACGGCATCGAGGGGCAGGTGCTCGTCGGGCCCGGCTACCAGGTGCACGACGGACCACTGCCGTACGTGCCGTTCACCGATATTGCCGACGTGTGGTCGGCGCCGCTGAACAAGCTGTACATCCAGCACCCTGGGCTCACCGACGACGAGCTCGCCTCGGTGGCTCTGCGGACCGCGGGCGACCTGGTGGGCGTGACGATGGCCGGCGAAGGCATCGTCGAGCTGCTCCCCTTGGGCCTCACGAAGGCGACGGGCCTCTCCTTGGCCGCCCGGCGGCTGGGCGCCAAGGCCGCGGACACGATCGCCTTCGGCGACATGCCCAACGACATCCCGATGTTCGCCTGGTCTTCCCACGGCGTAGCCATGGCCAACGCCCACGAGGAACTGAAGGCAGTAGCGGACGAGGAAACGACGTCGAACGAGACGGACGGCATCGCCGTAGTCCTGGAGCGCCTGCTGGCGTAGTCGGCGAGCAGCAGCCGCTCCCGCTTTGGGCGCGGGGCTCCCGCTGTGGGCAGGCGTTCCGCAGGGGCGGAACGGGTGGGCACAGCCCACGACGTACAGCAACCCGACGTACGAGGTCCACCAGGACAACAGAGAACCCCGCCCAATCACAGCGAAGCGTCTCGCGGAGGATGCGCGGATCGAACGCGCGCGGGGGCAACCCCGACCACGACTCGCTTCTGATCGAACACAGCGCAAGCCGGTGCCTTACCTCTCGGCCAATCCTCCGGGTGGGCGGCCCGCGCGAACGAATCCGCGCGCTCGAAGCGGCCGCCCCGGACAGCGCCCACGCGGCGGCTCCACGGAGTGCAGTGACTACTCCGGAGCCCGCCGCGGGCTGCCCTGTCGGGAGCTCGACGGACTACTGATGGACATCGTCGCGCTCCTCTCCCAGAAGATGGCGCCGGTGGCGGCGTCGTGGACACAACTACTCTGCCGGTACGAGAAGTTGGGCGCCACCGATTATTTCCGGACGGACGCCTACCCCTTGCGCCACCTACGACGCCGCGCCCGGCTCCAGAACCAGCCCGCCGGAGGCTCGTCGCTGCGCCAGGGCTCCGGCTCAGGGGGCCGCTTGCGCCAGCGGGCGGCGAGCATACGGGCACGCGCGGAGGGTTCGGCCGTCTCGGCGGACCGTATGAACTCATCGTCGAGGACGATGTCGTCCCACCCCTCGCCCGGCGTAGCACCCTCGGGCTTCGGTTCCGATGCCATCGTGACTCCTTCCTCCACGGCGGAAGCGCTCGCCTCCCGCCCAGTGTCCGGGCAGGAGGGTGAAAGCGCCATCAAGATCGCGGAACCGGCATCGCGTGCCCGGTCACTCCTCCCCGGCCAGCGTCAGCGTCCGCAGCTTCTGTCCCGCGTACCAGGTGGCCGCCACGGTGACGCCCGCCAGCAGGACCGTCGCGAGCGGCAGTCCGACGTCCGAGGTGACCAGCTCTCCGCCGGCGACTTTCTGGGCCACCGCGAGCGACCACTGCTGAACGCTGAGCGTGCGCGCTCCGGCCACGAGGGATCCGAAAAGGGCCTCCCAGACGAGGGCGTAGACGAGTCCGAAGACCACCGCGTGGCGGGTGACCGTGCCGAGCAGCAGGAAGAGCGCGGCGTACGCGATGGAGGCGACCAGCGCCGCGACCGTGTAGGCGACGGCGATCTGCTGACCGTTGCCGTTGAGGATCAGCCCGGCGACGAACGTGGGGATCGCGGAGAAGACCATCGTCACGGCGATGGCGACGATCAGCTTGGTGAAGATGATCGTGGGCCGCTTGACGGGCTTGGCGAGCAGATAGACCACCGAGCCGTCGTCGATCTCGGGACCGATCGCTCCGGTGCCGGCGATGACGCCGATGATCGGCACCATCGTGGCGAGCGCGAACCCGCCGAGTACGTCCGAGGCGACCTGGTCGTCGGCGCCGGTGAGGGCGCGCACCGCCCCGGCGATCACGATCAGCAGGGCGGGCAGCGCGAAGAGGATGAGGGCGCGGCGGCGGCCGAGCAGGGCCCGGTAGGTGAGCCGGGCGACAGTGGGGTCGTACATCTTCGGCCTCCTACGCCGCGACAAGATACGAGAAGACGGACTCGAGGGACTCGTCGGACGGCGAGACCGTCAGCAGCCGGATGCCGTGGTCCCTGGCCACCCGCGGAAGCAGTGCCGTGAACCGGCCGAAGTCAACGGCCTGGATACGCAACGCGCCCTCGGTCACGTCCACTTCGATGCCCGCGGTCGACGGATCGGCGATCAGCGCGGCCGCGAGTGCGCGGTCGTCGCTGGAGCGCACCAGATAGCGGTGGGGGCGGTCGGTCATCAGGCGGCGGATCTTGCGGAAGTCGCCGCTCGCCGCATGCCGTCCGGCGACGATCACCTCGATGTGGGAGGCGAGTTGCTCGACCTCCTCGAGGATGTGGGATGAGAAGAGGACGGTGCGTCCCTCGTCGCCCATGCGCCGCAGCAGGTCCATCAGCTGCATGCGCTGGCGCGGGTCCATTCCGTTGAAGGGCTCGTCCAGCAGCAGCACGGACGGCTCGTGGACGAGCGCGGACGCCATCTTGACGCGCTGCCGCATGCCCTTGCTGTACGTGGAGATCTTGCGGTCCTGCGCGTACTCCATCTCGACCGTGGCGAGCGCCCGTTGGGCGGCCCGTGCGTCCAGGCCGTGCAACTCGGCGTTGGCGACGACGAATTCGCGGCCCGTGAGGAAGTCGTACATGGCTTCGCGCTCGGGAACGATGCCGATGTTCTTGTAGATCTGCTCGTTGCGCCAGATCGGCCGGCCGTCGAGGGTGACGGAGCCGGTGGAGGGGGCCAGGAAGCCGCCCATCATGTTGATGAGTGTGGACTTGCCGGCGCCGTTGGGGCCGAGGAGTCCGGTGACGCCGGGGCCGACGGTCATCGTGACGTCGTTGACGGCCACCACGTTGCCGAACCAGCGCGAGGCGTGGTCGATGTCGATCGTGGTCACTACAGTCCGACCTTTCGGTAGCGGCGCATCAGGATCCCGTAGCAGCCGGCGATGAGTCCCAGGACGACGAGCAGGTAGACGACGCCCGCGCCGGTCGAGGGGCCTTCCCCTCCGGGGAAGGCGGAGGTGGCGCCCAGGAAAGCCGTCTGCACGCCGTCGATGAGCGTGACCGGCGAGAAGAGCCCGATCCAGCTCACCACCGCACCGTCGCTGCCCTGTGCGTGCGCGATGGCCTGGAGAGTGGAGACCGCGCCGTACGAGATGGTCAGGACGGCGATCACGGCCGCGATGCCGAAGCCCCGGCGGGGTGTGACCGCCGAGATGACGAGGCCGATTCCGGCGAAGAGCAGCGACAGCAGCGCCACCGAGACCAACCCCTGCAGGAAGCCCTCTGTCTGATCCGAGTAGTCAAGTTTGGCCAGCAGCGCCCCGATGTAGAGCACGAGCAGCGGCGCTGCCGTGAGGATGAACATGGCGGAGGCCATCGCACCGTACTTGGCGAGGACGTAGTCGCCGCGTTCGATAGGACGCGAGAAGTAGAGGGGGACCGTCTTGAAGCGCAGATCGCGCGAGACGGACTGCGGCCCCTGGGAGGCGATGTAGAGACCGATGACGGCCTGCATCACGATCGCGTAGCGCGTGTAGTCGAGCGGCAGGTCCTTGAGCTTGGTCGTGACCGTGACCGCGACCATGATCGCCGCCGGTGCGCACATCACCCCGAAGAGCAGCATGGGCAGCACCTTGGACTTGGCCGAGCGGCCGAGTCCGTACGCACCGCGCAGGGACTGCGAGAAGAGCGAACGGCGGGCGTAGGCACGGCCCAGGCGGGGGCCGTCGTAGTTGCGGTAGCCGATGTTGTGGATCCGGGTCTGCTCACCGGCGCCCGTGAGGGTCTGCTCAACCGCCATGGTGGACCGCCTCCTTCCTCTGCCCGTCAGTGTCCGTGTCCTGATGCCTGGCCTGGTCCGGCCGGAAGACCTCTGCGATGTGGTGCCTGCGCTGTTCCATGCGGACGAGGCCGAGGCCCAGATCGGCGACGAGGTCGCGCACGAGGTCGTACGTGTCCTCGCCCTCGGTCGTGAGCAGCAGCGTGTGCCCGGCGCCCGGCAGACCGCCTCCGGCGTCGGTGGTCACCCCGCGCGCGTGCAGCGCGTCACGCAACGCGCGTGTGCCGTCCGGGTGTTCGTCGGTGTCGGTGACCTCGATCGCGAGTGTCGTCGTCGTCTGCGTGAAGTCCGTGGTGGAGCTGGAGCGCAGCAACTTGCCGCCGTCGACGACGACGACGTGGTCGCAGGTGCGCTCCAACTCGCCCAGCAGATGCGAGGTGACGAGGACCGAGATGCCGAAGTCGGTGTGGACGCGCCGGATCAGGCCGAGCATGTCGTCACGGCCGACCGGGTCGAGGCCGTTGGTCGGCTCGTCCAGGAACACCAACTGGGGGTCGTGTACGAGCGCTTGGGCGAGCTTGACGCGCTGCTTCATACCGGTCGAGTAGCCCCCGATGGGGCGGTAGCGCTCCTCGTACAGGCCGACGTGGCGCAGCGTGTCCGCCGTTCGCTCGCGGGCTGCGGTCGGCGGCAGCCCCGACATGCGCGCCATGTGGACGACGAACTCGGTGGCAGAGACGTCGGGCGGCAGGCAGTCGTGCTCCGGCATATAGCCGACGCGCTCGCGGATGGCGGCTCCCTTGGTCGCCACGTCGAGGCCGAGCACCTCGGCGCGGCCCTCGGTGGCGGGGGAAAGACCCAAAAGGATCTTGATCAGTGTGGACTTGCCGGCTCCATTGGCTCCGACGAGTCCGGTCACACCAGGCCCGATATCCATGGAGAGCCGGTCAAGCGCGGTCACCCTGGGGAACCGCTTGCTCAGGCTTTCGGTCACGATCACAGTCACGCCTCGAAGGTAGTGGCGCACACAACAGCGGGCGTCAGACCAGGGGGTTGTCCCGTGGTCCGACTTCGGTATTACGGGCCCGTAGGGGTCCCCCTCAGGTCTCACCGAGGTGAGTTGAGGAATCAGTTGGGCATATCGTGTTCATTCTGTGCATAGTTTGCAATTCCGACTATACCGGCTGAACCTCGAACGGCGATGGTCGAACCGAACTTGCCGCTCCGGCAGATCCGTTGACCAACGCTCAGGGACATCTGCTTGATTGGCTTGGCGTCGACCAACATCAACACCCCCGGCCACGTGAACAAGACATACGACTCAGTGATCTTGGGTCTCTCTATGGGCAAAGTATCCAAAACAGCTGTCAAGTTGCTCAAATCACCTGATTCCTCAGTCGGTTGTCCACAGAGTCTCCAATTTCCCCTGTGGATAACGCAGTTGCCTGTGGATCAAACATCCGACCCGAAAAGGGCGGGTCAAAACCGAGTGCGCGCCGGCGCGCCCGACGGGCACGCTGGCCGGATGGACGAAAGACGCACAGTGAAGGTGTCGAAGTACCTGGCGAAGCACCTGCGGCATCAGCCGGAGAGGATCGGGCTCACTCTCGACGAGGGCGGCTGGATCGAGATCGACACCCTGATCGCCGCTGCCGCCGCGCACGGCTTCCGCTTCACGCGGGACGAGCTCGACCATGTGGTCGCCGTCAACGACAAACGACGCTTCGCGATCGAGGGCACCCGGATCCGCGCCAGCCAGGGGCACTCCGTGGACGTCGACCTGGGGCTGCCCCAGGCGACCCCGCCCGCGTATCTCTTCCACGGCACCGTCGCCCGCCATCTGCCCGCGATCCGCGCCGAGGGCCTGCGGCCTATGAACCGCCACGACGTGCACCTCTCCGCCGACCGCGAGACCGCGACACGGGTAGGTGCGCGCCGCGGCCACCCCGTCGTGCTCTCCGTCGACGCGGGGGCCATGCACCGCGACGGACACGTGCTCCGCGTCAGCGCCAACGGCGTGTGGCTGACCGCGGCGGTACCCCCGGAGTACCTGCGGTTTCCGGCGCCGCACTGACGACCGAGGACCGACGATCGACAACCGACAACCGAACCAACCGACGACCGAACCGACCGAACCGACCGACGACCGAACCAAGCGACGACCGAACCGACCAAACCGACCGAACCGACCGACGATCGACGACCTGCATCGCTGCCCTGCCGGCGCCGGCCGCCTCCTCGACTGCCGTCCTGCTCCCGCACACGACGCGGGCAGCACTCACGCTCCGCGGCCGCTTACGCTCTGAGGCATGAGTCTGCGTCTGAGCACAGTGATCCTTCCGTACCGCCGATGGCACCAGGGCGCCCGCGCCACCTGGCAGCTTGCGGAGGAGCTGGGCTTCCACACCGCGTACACCTACGACCACCTCTCCTGGCGCACCTTCCGGGACGGGCCGTGGTTCGGCGCGGTGCCGACGCTGACCGCCGCCGCGGCCGTCACCGAGCGGCTGCGCCTGGGCACGCTCGTCACATCCCCGAACTTCCGGCACCCGGTGACACTCGCCAAGGACCTGATCTCGCTCGACGATGTGTCGAACGGCCGGATCACGCTCGGCGTCGGCGCGGGCGGCACGGGCTTCGACGCCACCGCCCTGGGCCAGGAGCCGTGGTCGCCGCGCGAGCGGGCGGACCGTTTCGCCGAATTCGTACAGCTCCTGGACACGCTGCTCACCGAGGACGGTACGGACGGCGTGTCGTACGACGGGGACTTCTACTCCGCGTCCGAGGCCCGCAACATACCGGGCTGCGTCCAGCGGCCCCGGCTGCCCTTCGCGGTGGCCGCCACCGGCCCGCGCGGACTGAAGCTCGCCGCGCGCCACGGCCAGGCATGGGTGACGACAGGTGACCCGAAGCTGTTCGAAACGGGCACCCCCGAGCAGTCGATTCAAGCCATTCGCGGCCAGGTCGAGAAGCTCGGCGCCGCCTGCGAGACGCTGGGCCGCGATGTCGCGGAACTCGACAAGATCCTGCTCACCGGGTTCACTCCGGACCGTCCGCTGGACTCCTTCGACGCCTTCGTGGACTTCGCGGGCAACCATGCGGCACTGGGCTTCACCGAGATCGTGATCCACTGGCCCATTCCGGACTCGGATTTCGCAGCCGACCAGAAGGTCTTCGAACGGATCGCGACGGAGGCCGTCCAGCAGCTCGACGGGCGCAGCTGAGGGAGACGAGACAGCCAGGGGCCAGAAGTACTCAGATGTGCGCCCCACCGCACGGCCGTGCTGGCATATGCGGGACACTGGGGTCGTGACCTCAGCGACCGCACGGCCCCGGACCCCGGCCTCCTCCGTACCGCCTCGGCTGATCGCCACAGACCTCGACGGCACCCTGCTGCGGGACGACAAATCCGTCTCCGAGCGCACCATCGCCGCTCTCGCCGCCGCCGAGGCCGCCGGGATCGAGGTCTTCTTCGTCACCGGCCGCCCCGCACGCTGGATGGACGTCGTCAGCGACCACGTCCACGGTCACGGCCTCGCCATCTGCGGCAATGGCGCGGCGGTGGTCGATCTGCACGGTGGCCCCGGCAGCCACCGCTTCGTCAAGATCCGCGCTCTCGAGCCGGCGAGCGCTCTCGACGTGGTGCACACGCTGCGCGCCGCCGCCCCCGGCACCTCGTTCGCCGTCGAGCGGACCGGCGGTCTGCACCACGAACCGACATATCCGCCCCTGCATCTGGACCCCGGCGAGAGCGTGGCCCCCGCCGAGAAGCTGCTGGCCGAGGACTCCGACGTGGCGGACCAGCCCGTGCTGAAGCTGCTCGCGCACCACCCGACGATGGCCCCGGACGAGTTCCTGACGCTGGCCCGTGCGCACGCGGCCGACAAGGCGGCGATCACGCGCTCCAGCCCGAGCGCCCTGTTGGAGATCAGCGGCCCCGGGGTCTCCAAGGCCAGCACGCTGGCCCTGTGCTGCGCGGAGCGCGGCATCACACCGCAGGAGGTCGTGGCCTTCGGCGACATGCCGAACGACGTGGAGATGCTCACCTGGGCGGGCACCTCGTACGCCATGGGGAACGCTCATCCGGACGTGGTCGCCGTCGCATCCGGCCACACGGTGGCCAACAACGAGGACGGCGTGGCGATCGTCATCGAGGGGATCCTGGCCAGGCTGTAGAGCCAGGCGTAGGGCACCGTTCGGCCCTCACGGCCGCATGCGCACTCCCCGCTCCTTCAGCCACCGCCTCGGATCCACCGCGGAGCCGTAGTCCGGGGTGAGCCGCACCTCGAAGTGCAGGTGCGGCCCGGTCGAGTTGCCGGTCGTGCCCGACTGCCCGACCCACTGCCCCGCCCGCACCCGCTGCCCCTCGGCGACGGTGACGCCGGCAAGGTGCGCGTACTGCGTGAAGTAGCCGCCGGAGTGCTGTACGACGACCTCGATGCCGAAGGCGCCGCCGCACGACACGTTCACCACCCGGCCTGCCCCGGCCGCGCGTACCGGAGTGCCGATGGGCACGGCGAAGTCCTGCCCGGTGTGCCGGTGCGCCCAGTGCGCACCGACGCTGTCGAAGCCGGCGGAGAGTCTGTACGACTTCACCGGCGCGACCCACGCGCGCGTGGTGCGCGTTTTCTGCTGCTTCAGCCGTGCGGCTTTGGGGCACTTGCCCGCCGCAGCCGACCGGTCGGCCTCACCCTGAAGCTTCCACAGCGCGCGTTCGAGCTTCTGCGCGATGCTCCGCTTCAACTCACCCATCTTGCTGTTCCGTTCGGCGAGGACGCGCCAGGCCTCGGCCGCCTTCTTCTCGTCGGCCGACAGCCGCGCCTCCGCTCTTTGGCTCTTCGAGACCGCGTTGTTGACAGCCAGATCCGCCTGCCAGACGGCCTGCTGGCCACGGATCAGATCCTCGGGGCTGTCCGCGAGCAGCAGCTGCGCGGTGCGCGGAAGGCCTCCACCCTCGCGGTACTGGGTGCGTGCGATGCGGCCGAGGTCTCCGTGCAGGACCGCGATGTCCCGCCGTTCCCGGGCGAGCAGCCTCTCGAGCTTGCGGACCCTGGCCTCCTGCGCCTTCGCCGCGCGCCGGGTCGTCTCGTACTGCTGGGCAGCCACGGACGCGTCCTCGTACAGCTGTGCCACCTCGGCCCCGGCGCTCAGGCCCCCCAAGGCACCCGTGCCGCCGGGGTCCGGCGATGCCGTGGCGGGCACGGCTGCGAGAGCGAGCGAGGCGCACAGCAGTACAGGCACGAGTTGCGGGCGACAGAAAGTTGGGCGCATGCGTCGGATCGTTGTCCGCACATACGGGGACATACCGGTGCAACGCGTACACGAGGGGGGACCGATGACCCGTACGGACCAGGCCCGTTCCGCCGAACAGGCCTCCGGCCACCCACTCGGCCCAAAGCCCCGGAAAGGCAGCTCAGCAGGCGGCCTGCCACACCAGCGTCGTGCCGCCCCCGTCCTCGCCGATGCCCGGCCCGTGCCAGCTGTCCCCGCCCAGCGACTGCGCCCGCCGTTTAAGGTTCTTCAGGCCGCTGCGGCGGCCGTCTTCCGGGATGCCGACGCCGTCGTCCGAGACGGTCAGGCGTACGCCCTGCCGCCCGTCCGGCAGCCTCACACCGGCATCGACGACGACCTCGATACGCGAGGCCCCGGCGTGCCGGAACGCGTTGGAGAGCGCCTCGCGCAGCGCCGCGATGAGGTTCTTGCCGGTCATCTCGCCGACCACCGCGTCGACGGGGCCGGTGAAGCGGTACGAGGGTGTGAAGCCGAGCGGCACGGCCGCCATGTTGATCTCGCGCAGCATGCGCGTGCGCAGGCTCGACGGAGCTTCGGCCGGGCCCTGCTGCAGGGCGAAGATCGCGGTGCGGATCTCCTGGATCGTGACGTCCAGTTCGTCGACCGCCTTGCTGACTCCGTCCTGTACCTCGGGCACGACGGACCTGCGCTGGGCGCTCTCCAGCATCATCCCGGTGGCGAACAGCCGCTGGATGACGAGGTCGTGCAGATCCCGGGCGATCCGGTCCCGGTCCTCGTACACCGCGAGCCGCTCCCGGTCGCGCTGCGCCTCCGCCATCATCAGCGCGAGGGCGGCCTGCGAGGCGAACTGGGTGGCCAGAGTCCGCTCCGACTCGGTGAACGGCCGGGCGCCACGCGCGCGTGGCGTGACAAGACCGCCCAGGACTCGGCCGCCACTCTGCAGCGGCAGCATCATCATGGGCCCGTAGTCGCGGGACAGATCGGTGATCAAGCGCGGGTCGGTGGCCGCGTCGTCCACGAACACGGCCTTGCCGTCCAGGAGTTCGGCGACGGCTCTGCTCTCCGGCGGGACGACCGCCCCCAGGAGGCCCGATGCGTGCTCCGAGGAGACAGCGACGATCTCCAGTCCGCCCTCGTCCGCGGGCAGCGACACGATCCCGGCCGCCGAGCCGGACAGCCGGCGGGCCTGTTCGGCGACGACCTGCAGCGCGTCCTCGGCATCGCCGCCCGACAGCAGCGCGGTGGTCACGGCGACAGAGCCGTCGATCCAGCGCTCGCGCTGCTTGGCGGCGTCGTAGAGCCGGGCGTTGCCGATCGCGATGCCCGCCTCGGTGGCGAGCACACGGACCATGTCGCGGTCGTGGACGCTGAACTCGCGCCCGCCGCGTTTCTCGGCCAGATAGAGGTTGCCGAAGATCTCCTCCTGGACGCGGACGGGAACGCCGAGGAAGGACCGCATCGGCGGATGGTGGGGCGGAAAGCCGTAGGAGCGCGGATCGGCGGTGAGATCCGCCAGCAGCACCGGCTCCGGCTGGTGGATGAGCGCGCCGAGCAGCCCTCTCTGCCCGTCGGGCAACCGGCCGATCAGCGAGGCCGTGACCTCGTCGACGCCGTAGTAGACGAAGTCCGCCAGCCCCTTGCCGTCCTCGTCGACGACGCCGAGAGCTGCGTAGCGGGCGTCCGCCAGGTGGGCGGCGGTCTCGCAGATGCGGTCCAGCGTGTTGTGCAGCTCCAGTCCTGTGCCGACGGACCGCATGGCCTCCAGCAGCTGCGGCAACCGTGCGGTCAGCTCCGGTGACAGCCCTTGCAGACTTCGGGCCGACGGTGCGGCGCCCCCGCCCGGCGTCGGCCCGCCGTGGGGATCCGGCGCTGGGCCGGGCGTGGCTGCTGCTGCCATGCCACGAGCCTAATTTGTACCTTTCGCGGCGGAAAGTCGGCAGCGCCCTCAGCGGCCGGCCTGTCAGTCGGCACGCCGTCACCAGACCGCCGTCAGCAGCCCGCCGTCACCAGCCCGTCCGTCGCGGCCTCCCGCTCGCGTATCCGGCGCAGCGGGCCGTCCACCGCGGCCAGCGCCGCGAACGCGCCGCGCTGCACCGGACGCCCCTGGTCCAGCACGATCACTTCGTCCACCGCCTCCAGACCGGCCAGCCGGTGGGTGATCAGCAGCGTCGTCCTGCCCTCCGTCGCGGCGAGGAGATCGGCGGTCAGCGCGTCGGCCGTCGGAAGGTCGAGGTGTTCGGCGGGCTCGTCCAGTACGAGGACGGGGAAGTCGGCGAGGAGCGCGCGGGCCAGCGCGAGCCGCTGCCGCTGCCCTCCGGACAGTCGGGCGCCGTGCTCGCCGACGAAGGTGTCCAGCCCGTCGGGCAGTGCGTCGGCCCAGTCGAGCAGTCGGACCCGCGCGAGGGCCTCGCGCAGCTCGGCCTCGGTCGCGTCCTTGCGGGCCAGCAGCAGGTTCTCCCGTACCGAGCTGTCGAAGAGATGCGCGTCCTGCGCGCACAGTCCGACGAAGCGCCGCACGGCGTCGCCGTCCATTGCGCAGGCGTCCGTACCGCCGAGCGTGTACGCACCCTCCCGCGGGTCGAGAAACCGCAGCAGCACCTGCGCCAGCGTCGTCTTACCGGATCCGGACGGCCCGACGACGGCGATCCTGCGTCCCTGCTCCAGGGTCAGGTCGAGGCCCGCGAGCGCGTCGCGGTGCTGACCGGGGTAGCGGGCGCGCAGCCCGGTGACGCGCAGCGGGAAGGGCGTCTCCGGCGCCTCCAGCGGCTGCTCCGGCTCCTGTACGGGCAGGGGAGCGTCCAGCACCTCGTGCACCCGCTCGGCGCTCTTCTGCACCCGCTGCCGGTACTGCACGGCCAGCGGAAGCCCGAGCACGGCCTCGAAGGCGGCCAGCGGGGTGAGCACGACGACCGCCAGCGCCACTCCGCTGAGCCGCCCCTCGTGGACGGCCTGGACGCCGGCAAGGGCGGTGGCTGTGACGGTCAGCCCGGAGGCCAGCGCGGACAGGCCGTTGCCGAGGGCGGTGGCGGTGGCCGCACGGGAGGCGATCCGCGTCAGCACGGTGTCGGCCCGCTTCGCCTCGGCGGTACGGGCGGGCAGCGCACCGGCGACGGTCAGTTCGGCCGTCCCGGCGAGTAGGTCTGTGACCCGTGTCGCGAGCACTCCGCGAGCGGGGGCGAGCCTGCGCTCCGCCCGCCGCGCGACGGCCCCGCTCACCAAGGGAACGCCGACCCCGGCCACCAGCAGGCCGATCGCGAGGGCGACGCCGGCCTCGGGCAGCAGCCACGCGGTGAAGCCGACGGAGAGGGCGCTGACGACGAGCGCCGCACCGGCCGGCAGCAGCCACCGCAGCCAGTAGTCCTGCAGCGCGTCCACGTCGGCGACCAGCCGTGACAGCAGGTCCCCGCGGCGCGCGTTCCGCAGGCCCGCGGGCGCGAGCCGCTCCAGACGGCGGTAGACCGCGACCCGGGTGTCGGCCAGCATCCGCAGCACGGCGTCGTGCGACACGAGCCGCTCGGCGTACCGGAAGACGGCCCGCCCGATGCCGAACGCGCGCGTGGCCGTCACCGCGACCATCAGGTACAGCACGGGTGGGTGCTGCGACGCTCGCGAGATCAGCCACCCGGAGGTGGCCATGAGCCCTACGGCACTCCCCAGCGCCAGACTGCCGAGCAGCAGGGCGAGTCCGAGCCCCCCGCGCCGGGCACCGGCGAGGGCGCGTACGCGGGCAAGCGCCCGGCCGGACCGGGCGACGCGCCCTTCTGCCGCGGCCTCCCCCGACGGCTCGGCTCCTCCCGTGTGAGCGTCCACCGCGGTGGGGCCGCGTGAGCCGTCAGGGCCGCTTCCGGAGGGCAGGTCGGCATCCGTACGGACCGTGCGGGCGGGGGAGACCAGGAGAGCGCCGGAGGCCGCCCCCGCTGGGCGAATCCCACGAGCACCGGGCGCCGCCCCCACAGCACGGATCCCGTCCTCGCCTCCCGCGGCCTCCAGTCGCACGATCCGATCAGTGACCGCGAGCAGCGCGGGCCGGTGGACCACCAGCAGCACCGTCCGCCCGACCGCCAACCGCCGTACCGCGTCCACCACTTCGGCCTCGGTCGCCCCGTCCAGCGAGGCGGTCGGCTCGTCAAGGAGCAGGACCGGCCGGTCGGCCAGGAAGGCGCGGGCCAGCGCGAGCCGCTGCCGCTGTCCGGCCGACAGCCCGGCACCGTCCTCGCCGAGCACCGTGTCCACCCCGTCCGGCAGCGCGGCCACGAAGTCGTACGCCCCCGCATCGCGCAAGGCACGCACAACCGCCTCGTCGTCGGCGTCGGGCCGCGCCAGCCGTACGTTCTCGGCGATCGATGCGGCGTACAGGTGCGGACGCTGCGGCACCCAGGCGATCCGCTCGTGCCATGCCTCCCGGGATATCTCCGAGAGGTCCGTGCCGCCGACGCACACCCGGCCCTCGGCGGGCTTCACGAAGCCCAGCAGCACGTTCAGCAACGTCGACTTGCCCACGCCGCTCGGCCCGACGAGCGCCACGGTCTCGCCCTCCGCAACCGAGAGCGAGGCATCGGCGACCGCCGCAGAGGACCGGCCCGTGTACCGGACCGTCACCCGCTCGAAGCTGATCGGCCCCTCCGGCACGGCACCCGCCCCGGTGGCCGGCACCGGCGTCTCGAGTACCTCGAAGATCTCCTCGGCGGCGGACAGCCCTTCTGCCGCCGCGTGGTACTGCGCGCCCACCTGCCGTACCGGGAGATACGCCTCGGGAGCGAGCACCAGGATCACCAGACCGATGTACAGATCCATCTCGCCGTGCACGAGCCGCATGCCGATGGTCACCGCCACCAGCGCAACGGAGATCGTCGCAAGCAGTTCCAGGGCGAACGACGACAGGAAGGCGATACGCAGCGTCCGCATCGTCGCCCGCCGGTACTCGTCCGTGATGCGCCGGATCGACTCGGCCTGCGCCTTGGCCCGCCCGAACACCTTCAGCGTGGGCAGCCCGGCGACCACATCAAGGAAGTGACCGGACAGCCGGGACAGCAGCCTCCATTGACGGTCCATATGGGACTGCGTGGCCCAGCCGATGAGCACCATGAAGACCGGGATCAGCGGTAGCGTGCCGACGATGATCGCCGCCGACACCCAGTCCTCGGTCACGATGCGCGCGAGCACCGCGACCGGCACCACCACGGCGAGCCCCAACTGCGGCAGATAGCGCGAGAAGTAGTCGTCGAGCGCATCCACGCCCCGCGTGGCGAGCGCGACCAAGGACCCGGTCCGCTGACCGCTGAGCCACCCCGGGCCGAGCTCACCCGCCCGCTCCAGCAACCTGCCGCGCAGCTCCGACTTGACCGCCGCACTCGCCCGGTGCGCGGCCAGCTCGGTCAGCCAGCCGACGATCCCGCGCCCCACCGCCACCGCCGCCAGCAACAGCAGCGGCGTTCGCAGATCGGCGGCGCCCAGGCCCTGCTGGAAGGCCCCGACCACCACCTCGGCGATGAGCATCGCCTGGGCGACGACCAGCCCAGCGCCGACGACCCCGAGGAGCACCACGGCGACGAGGAAGAGGCGAGTGGCCCGGGCGTACCTGAGCAGGCGCGGGTCGATCGGTTTCACGTGAAACACACCCTCCTGGTGTGACGACCCCTCACGGGGTCAGTGTGCGTCCGCGATGTGCTGCGTACCGATCCGCTTGCGGAACACCCAGTAGGTCCAGCCTTGGTAGAGCAGGACCAGCGGCGTCGCGATCGCCGCACACCAGGTGATGATCTTCAGGGTGTACGGAGCCGACGAGGCGTTGGTGACCGTGAGGCTCCAGTCCGCGTTGAGCGAGGACGGCATGACGTTGGGGAACAGCGCCAGGAACAGCATCGCGACGGCCGCGACGATCGTGACGCCCGACAGCGCGAACGACCAGCCCTCGCGCCCGGCACGGACCGCGCCGATCGCTCCGACCAGCGCTGCCACTGCCAGCACCATCGCCACGAGGCTTTCGCTGTTGCCCCGGTGGACCTGGGTCCAGAGCAGGAAGACGGCCACGAGAGCGACGGTCACAAGGCCGAGCCGCTGCGCAAGCTGCCCTGCCCGCTCCCGGATGTCCCCGACGGTCTTCAGCCCCGTGAACACCGCACCGTGGAAAGTGAACAGCGCCAGCGTCACCAGGCCGCCCAGAACCGCGTACGGGTTGAAGAGGTCCCAGAGGCTGCCGGCGTACTCCAGGTCCGCATCGATCTTCAGGCCGCGCACGATGTTGCCGAAGATCACGCCCCAGAGCACCGCCAGGACGAGAGAGGTCCAGAAGATCGCGTTCTCCCAGTTGCGCTGCCACCGCTCCTCGTCCCGCTTGTGCCGGTACTCGAAGGCGACCCCGCGCACGATCAGGCAGACCAGGATGACGAGCACCGGCAGATAGAAGCCGGAGAGGAGCGTCGCGTACCACTCGGGGAAGGCGGCGAAGGTCGCGCCGACCGCCGAGATCAGCCACACCTCGTTGCCGTCCCACACGGGCCCGATGGTGTTGATCAGCACCCGCTTCTCGGCCCTGTCGCGGGCCAGCAGCTTCGTCAGAATCCCCACCCCGAAGTCGAATCCCTCGAGGAAGAAGTAGCCGATCCAGAGGACGGCGATCAGTACGAACCAGACGTCGTGGAGTTCCATGCCTTGAGCGCTCCCTCGGCCTCAGTAGGAGAAGGCCATCGGCTTGTCGGCGTCACGGCTGTCGCCGCCGATCCTTGTGGGCGGGTTGAGGTCGGCCTCCGTGAGCTCGGGCGGTCCGGCCTTGACGTACTTCACGAGCAGCTTGACCTCGACGACGGCGAGCACCGCGTAGAGCAGCGTGAAGACGATCATCGAGGTGAGGATCTCGCCCTGCGACACACCGGGGGAGACCGCGTCTCGGGTCTGGAACAGGCCGTACACGACCCACGGCTGGCGTCCCATCTCGGTGAAGATCCAGCCCCAGGCGTTGGCGATCAGCGGAAAGGCCAGCGTCCAGACCGCGATGCGCCAGTACCAGGTGGTGAGCTTCGGGCCGAGCGGCTTCGCGAACGGCACCAGATGCGGCACTTCGTCATCGCCCACCCGCAGATGCCCCGGCAGCATGAACTTCTTGCGGCTCAGCCAGAGCCCGACGAGACCGATGGCGAACGACGCCATACCGAAGCCGATCATCCACCGGAAGCCCCAGTAGGCGACGGGGATGTTGGGCCGGTAGTCGCCGGGTCCGTACTTCTCCTGTTCGGCCTTGTTGACGTCGTTGATGCCGGGGACGTACGAGGTGAAGTCGCTCTTGGCCAGGAAGGACAGCAGTCCCGGAATCTCGATGGCGACCTTGTTGTGGCCCTCGTCCACGTCGCCGTACGCGAACACGGAGAAGGGCGCCGGGCCCTCGCCGTCCCAGAGCGCCTCTGCCGCGGCCATCTTCATCGGCTGCTGTTCGTACATGACCTTGCCGAGGAAGTCGCCGCTGACGGCGGTGAGCATTCCGCCGATGACGACGGTGACCAGCCCGAGGCGCAGCGAGGTCTTCATCTCGGATATGTGCTTCTTGCGCAGCAGATGGAAGGCCGCGATGCCGACCATGAAGGCGCCGCCCGTGAGGAAGGCCGCCGACAGCGAGTGGAACACCTGCGTGAGGGCGGTGTTCTGGGTGAGCACGACCCAGAAGTCCGTCAGCTCGGCACGGCCGGTGGACTCGTTGATCTTGTATCCGACCGGGTGCTGCATCCAGGAGTTGGCCGCGAGGATGAAGTACGCCGACAGGATCGTGCCGATCGAGACCATCCAGATGCACGCGAGATGGATCTTCTTCGGCAGCTTGTCCCAACCGAAGATCCACAACCCGATGAAGGTCGACTCGAAGAAGAACGCGATGAGCGCCTCGAAGGCGAGCGGGGCGCCGAAGACGTCACCGACGAAGCGTGAGTAGTCGGACCAGTTCATGCCGAACTGGAACTCCTGCACGATGCCGGTCACGACACCCATGGCGATATTGATCAGGAAGAGCTTGCCCCAGAACTTGGTGGCCCTGAGGTACTTCTCCTTCTCCGTCCGCACCCAGGCGGTCTGCAGACCCGCCGTGAGCGCCGCGAGCGAGATCGTCAGCGGGACGAAGAGAAAGTGGTAGACGGTGGTGATGCCGAACTGCCATCGCGCCAGGGTCTCCGGCGCCAGAGCGAGATCCACCTCGACTTCTCCTTACGTGCCGTGGTGACAGCGGCAGTCTGACCCTTTGATCACGCCCATAACGGGAGCAACCAGGCAGGCTTGTGAAAGCGTTCACATTCACAAGCATTATGGCCTACCGTCATACAGCGCAGGCAGGGGGGTGCCCTTACTGCGGGGAACTGCCTCCGAGCTGGGAAAAGGAGCCTGGAGCCCCCGCGGCGGACGCAGGCAGGGGGCCCAAGGGAGAAGAGCCTCGTGCAGCGGGGCGCGGCCGCGGCCCGGTGGCGCCCCGCTGCTGACCTGGACGCGGACGCCGCTCAGTGATCCTTGCGGAACGCCCCCGCCGTGTGCACGAAGATGTCGTTCGCCTCGGTCTCGCCGATCGTGACCCGCACACCCTCGCCCGGGAACGGCCGCACGACCACGCCGGCCTGCTCGCACGCCGCCGCGAAGTCGGCCGTACGCTCCCCCAGCCGCAGCCATACGAAATTCGCCTGCGTCTCGGGCACCACCCAGTCCTGCGCCCGCAACGCCTCGACCACGCGATTGCGCTCGCAGACGATGCAGCCCACCCGGCCCAGCAGCTCGTCCTCGGCGCGCAGACTCGCCACGGCCGCCTCCTGTGCGAGCTGGCTCACACCGAACGGGACCGCCGTCTTGCGCAGCGCGTCCGCCACAGGCTCGTGCGCGATGGCGAAACCGACCCGCAGCCCGGCCAGACCGTACGCCTTGGAGAACGTGCGCAGCACGCACACGTTCGGCCGCTGCCGGTAGATCTCGACGCCGTCCGGCACCTCGGGATCACGGATGAACTCGCGGTACGCCTCGTCCAGCACCACCAGCACGTTGCTCGGTACCCGGTCGAGGAAGCGCTCGAGCTCGGCCCGGCGCACCACCGTCCCGGTCGGGTTGTTCGGGTTGCAGACGAAGATCAGCCGCGTCCGCTCGGTGACGGCGTCCGCCATCGCGTCGAGGTCGTGCACCTCGCCCTCCGTCAGCGGTACCTGCACCGGCGTCGCACCGCTGATCCGCGTGATGATCGGGTACGCCTCGAAGGACCGCCAGGCGTAGATCACCTCGTCGCCGGGGCCGGAGGTGGCCTGCAGCAGCTGCTGCGCGACACCGACCGAGCCCGTGCCGGTGGCCAGATGCGACAGGGGCACGCCGAACCGGTCGGCCAGTTCGTTCATCAGGCCCGTGCACGCCATGTCCGGGTAGCGGTTGAAGGACCCGGCCGCGGCGATCGCCGTCTCCATCACGCCAGGCAGCGGCGGATAGGGGTTCTCGTTGGAGGACAGCTTGTATGCCACGGGTCCGCCGACCGCGGCGGGCTTGCCCGGCTTGTACGTGGGGATACCCTCCAGCTCGGCACGCAGCCTCGGGCTCGTCTCGCTCACCGCAGTCCTCCTCGTCACACCCAGGTTCGAATACTCCTCACCCTATGAGGATTCGGCGCCCTTGCGAATGGTGGGCGACAGCCCGCGGTCTTGGACCTTCCGTGCGCATCAAACCCCCGGTCAAGGGCGTACGGACAGGGCGTCATCGGGCTCGCGAGAGGGACGGGGGCGCGCGCAACACAGCGCGCGCCTCCTGTACGCGCCGTGGCGCGCATCCCCCGTCAAGGTGAGTTGAGACCGCATCGCAACATCTACCATTTGGCAGGTCCAATGGCCCCGGCGGATGATGTACTTCTGTCGAATCGTTCACTCTCCTTTCGTTCTAAGGCAACTGACCCATCGTCGCCATGCAGAAACGTGCCTGTTGGACGGCGCATATGCTCCCGCGCTACCCCACCGAATGAGCCCTACTATCGGCTCGCCATGACAGCAGCAGGGAAGCACCAGGTGAGCCGCGCGGAGACCCCCCGTCGAGGCAGCCGGACGAGCAGAGCAGGCATCAGGGATGTCGCCGCCGCCGCCGGTGTCTCCATCACGACCGTCTCCGACGCGCTGAACGGCAAGGGCCGACTACCGGACGCCACACGCCGCCATGTCCGCGAGGTCGCAGACCGGCTGGGTTATCGCCCCTCCGCCGCGGCCCGCACGCTCCGTACCGGAAAGTCGGGCCTCATCGGCCTGACGGTGACGACGTACGGAGACGAGCCCTTCACCTTCACGGAGTTCGCGTACTTCGCGGAGATGGCGAGAGCCGCGACCTCAGCCGCGCTCGCCCGTGGCTATGCGCTGGTCATCCTCCCCGCCACCTCCCGGCACGACGTCTGGTCGAACGTCGCGCTCGACGGGACCGTCGTCATCGACCCGTCCGACCACGACCCGGTCGTCAGCGAACTGGTGCGCCAGGGTCTGCCCGTCGTCTCCGACGGACGCCCGGCCGGCTCCCTGCCGGTGACCGCCTGGGTGGACAACGACCACGAGGCCGCGGTCCTCGGCATCCTCGACCATCTCGCCGCCGCCGGAGCCCGCCGCATCGGGCTGCTCACCGGCACCAGCACCGACACATACACCAACCTGTCCACGACCGCATACCTGAACTGGTGCGAACGAGTCGGTCAGGACCCCGTGTACGAGGCCTACCCCGCCCATGACCCGTGCGCCGGAGCGGTCGCCGCCGACCGGCTGCTCGCCCGGCCCGACCGGCCGGACGCCGTCTACGGGCTCTTCGACCCCAACGGAACCGATCTGCTGGCAGCGGCCCGCCGGTACGGCCTGCGCGTACCCGACGATCTGCTGCTGGTGTGCTGCAGCGAGTCGTCCGTCTACGCCAACACGGAACCGCCCATCACCACGCTCTCCCTCAAGCCGCGCCGCATCGGCACCGCAGTGGTGCAACTCCTCATCGACGCCATCGAAGGCGTCGAGTCGGACCAACCGGTCGAACAGGTGATACCGACAGAACTCATCGTGCGGACCTCCTCCCAGCGACGGCAGGCACGCCCCATCGTCAGCCCACCCCGCTCCCCCGGCCCGGGATAGATCAGGGCGGAGCACGGTACGGGCAGGTGAACGGGAAACGTTCGGCTGCCATGGCCTGCAGGGAAACCCCTGCCCAATTCGGGAGAAAACTTCGGTGAACCGGGGTACTAAGCCGATTCACCACCCCTGGGTCATCACACAGAACGAGCCGCATTCCTATGATGGGCGGACGACACCGCGGGCAGCTGCGACCAGGCAGTCCGAACCGGTGCAGATGCGGCGCAATGGTGGTGGAGGGGTCGATGACTCAGGGGGCCGGTCAGGGACCCGAGGTGCGGACGGCGACGCTGCGCGACTTCCGCGTTCCGGCGTACGTCCACGAGACCGGTCCGTATGCGCACAATGCCGCCCCGACCGGGCAGCACACCGGCGTGGCCACAGGCACCGCTGAGCCCGAGGGCTACACACCGACCCAGCGCGATCTCCCGGTGATCAACCAGGGAGACACCCTCCAGGTGCCGCTCGCACCGGAGCAGGCGGCCGACCCGAACACCCCCGAAGGTCTCGGCCCCCTCTACGTCGTGGGCGACGTCCACGGCTACCTCGACCAGCTGGTCGCGGCGCTCCAGGACAAGGGCCTCATCGACGCCGAGGGCAACTGGTCCGCGGGCAACACACGGCTGTGGTTCCTCGGCGACTTCACCGACCGCGGGCCCGACGGTGTCGGCGTCATCGACCTCGTGATGCGGCTGTCCGCCGAGGCCGCGGCCGCCGGCGGCTACTGCAAGGCCCTCATGGGCAACCACGAACTGCTGCTGCTCGGCGCCAAACGCTTCGGCGACACCCCGGTCAACTCGGGTGCGGGCACCGCCACTTTCCAGGCCGCCTGGCTGCTCAACGGCGGCCAGAAGACCGACATGGAACGCCTCCAGGACCACCATCTGCAGTGGATGGCCCGCCTCGACGCGATGGAAGAGGCGGACGGCCATCTCCTGGTGCACTCCGACACCACCGCCTACCTCGAGTACGGCGACTCCATCGAAGCGGTCAACGACACGGTCCGCGAAACCCTCACCCGCAACGACGCCGACGAATGCTGGGACCTCTTCCGCAAGTTCACCAAGCGGTTCGCCTTCCGAGACGACGAAACAGGCGCCGGCGCCGTGCGTGAACTTCTCGACACCTACGGCGGCACCCGCATCGTGCACGGCCACAGCCCCATTCCGTACCTCCTCGGCGAGGTCGGCTCGGAGGATGGCGAAACCGGCACGGGGCCGCTCGTCGAGGGACCGCACGTCTACGCCGGCGGGCTGGCCATCGCCATGGACGGCGGCGTGACCATGGCCGGAAAACTGCTGGTCTGCCAACTCCCCCTGGATGAATGACCGTTTGCCGGGCAGGCGTCCGGCAACGGCGGCAGCTCTGGCCACGGGCCCAATTTCCGGAAACCCCCTGTCACCACCAGCCGTGGCCGCTCTACCATCGGTTTATCCGTAGCAGGCTCCCCTCCGTTTCTGCCACGGCTCGCAAGCCTGCGAGCTCCCAAGCCCTACGGAGCATCGGGGGATGCACATGAACAGCGCTCCGCACCTGCTGAATGAGGACCGCCAGGAGTACGAGCGGATCCTCGATGAGGCGCTGCGCTCCGCACCACACCGCCCTGATCTGGCCGCCATGGGCCGTCAGCTCAACGCAGAGCAGCTGCGCACCATGGCGCTCAATGCCACGGCGCTGATCACGGCGGCCGCCGCAACCGAGTACCAGCACTATGTGAAGATCCGTGACGAGCTCCGCGAGCCCGCGCGGCCCAGCACGCCCGTACGCGACGAGGCAAGCCGCACGGAGTCCGGCTCGGGCGCCGTGGGGCTCGCCACCACCACGGGCGAGGTCACCGAGCCCGCCGGTGCCGGCGTGATCGCCGTCGTCGCCGTGCTCAGCCCGGTCCTCGCCGGAACCGCAGCCGTGATCTTCCTGCTCGTCGGCTACATCCTGAAGGCGCTCGACCCCCGGGAGACGTTCGCAGGGACCCTCCTGACGACCGGATGGGTGTTCACCGCGATCACGGCGGCCGCCATCCTGGTCGCCGCGGTGGGTCTGCTGCTCACCGCCCTGCGCAACGGCTCCACGTCACTCCAGGCCGACGAGTACAACGAGCACAGCGAGGCGGTCGACGAGGCCAGGGAAGCCTGGCACGAGGCGCTTCTGGAGCGCGGCATACTGCCGTTCCTCCGGGACGCTCTGTCCGGCCCCGGCCCGACACCGCCGAGCCGCCCCACGCCGACCAGCCGGATCCCTCAACTCGGCTACAACCGCCCTGGCTTCAGCAGCCCGGACGGCGGACCCGCAGCCGGCCCGCGCCCCAGCTACTCCAGCCCGGACTTCACAAGCCCGGACTTCGGAGGACCGGAGCACAAGCCGGAGTGAGCCCGGCCGAAGCGAGCCGAGCCGACGAGGCCGGGCGCCGGCCATGTCCGCCGACGCCCGTCACGACCGATGACGGCGGAGCCACGTGGGCCTCTCGAGATACGAATGAGAGGCCCACGCGGCCACCGCTCAGTCGGCAATCGGCAGATACACCCGACTGCCGGCCGCCGCAAACTCCTTGGACTTCTGTTCCATGCCCGCGTCGATCTCGCTCTTCGTACTGCCGTGTTCGCGGCGGATGTCCTGCGAGATCTTCATCGACGACAGGATCGGGCCGGAGTCAATCTGGCGGGCCTCTGCTACCGATGGCGCACCCACACGTTCGGTTCCACGAGTTCGCCGCGGTCAGCCGCACGATCAATGCGCACCGGGGCAAGCGCGCCTGGGACAACGTAGGCGCCAGAAGCAGGAAGCTCGAATCCAGCCCACTCCTCCCACTGCGCGACGGAGCCAGTCATCACCATCGAGCGTTCGGCGGGACACAGAAGGCGAGCGCCCATCCGATGGTGCGTACGAAGCCAAGGATCGAAGGGAGTGCCATCCGCACGTTGCCAGGTCATGAACTGGGACATCGGCGTGAGGGCGTAGCGCGCCTTCGACGCGGGACGCACCGGCGCGATCACCTGCGTCAGTCCCGCTCGTTCGCCGGCAGATGCGAGTGCTCGAAGCACCTCGGCAGCCAGCCCCCGCCCCTGAAGATCCTCCCGGACCTGGGCCGCGGCAATCACCAGGGTATTGGCCTCTCCCGCCTCCTCGTGCAGCCTCACCGACCGCACCAACGCATCGTCATAACCAGCGGGCAGATCATCGAGCGTGCCATCCCAGCACACCGGAACTCCCCAGCCGCCCGCAGCGATCCGATTCGCCCCGTCCACCAGGAGCAGACTCAGCTCGCCGAACCACTCCCGGACCCTGCCCATATGCCGGTCAGCGACAGGGTCATGAAAGATGAACTCGGGCCAACCCGCGCTGAAGACCTCATCAGCCTGCTCATGCAGATCGTGCCGATCATTGAAGACAGCCGTTGTCAGGTCCACAGCGGCGGAGCCTACGCCGGTCACCCGGCCCGACAAACGGGTTTGTTGCTCCGGTACTCGTCCCCAGTGACAAACGCCCGTCCGCTCCTCCGACCTGCCCGAGGGCACCCGGAGGAGCGAACCGTCGGAACGTGATCCTTAGTCCGCGATCGGCAGATACACGCGGCTGCCCGCCTCCGCGAACTCCTTCGACTTCTGCAGCATCCCCTCCGCGATCTCCTCGGCCGACGCTCCCTCAGCCGCCGCACCACCGAACCGCTCTGTGATGCTTTGGCTAATCTTCATCGAGCAGAACTTCGGGCCGCACATCGAGCAGAAGTGCGCGGTCTTCGCCGGCTCGGCCGGAAGCGTCTCGTCGTGGAACTCCCGGGCCGTGTCCGGGTCGAGGGCCAGGTTGAACTGGTCCTCCCAGCGGAACTCGAAGCGGGCGTCCGACAGGGCGTCGTCCCACTCCTGGGCGCCCGGGTGCCCCTTGGCGAGGTCGGCTGCGTGGGCGGCGATCTTGTAGGTGATGACGCCGGTCTTGACGTCGTCACGGTTGGGCAGGCCCAGGTGCTCCTTAGGCGTGACGTAGCAGAGCATCGCCGTGCCCCACCAGGCGATCATCGCGGCACCGATGCCGGAGGTGATGTGGTCGTACGCCGGCGCGACGTCCGTCGTCAGCGGGCCGAGCGTATAGAACGGAGCTTCATCGCAGATCTCCTGCTGAAGGTCGATGTTCTCCTTGATCTTGTGCATCGGGACATGTCCCGGGCCCTCGATCATGGTCTGGACGTTGAAACGCTTCGCGATCCGGTTCAGTTCCCCGAGAGTCCTGAGCTCGGCGAACTGCGCCTCGTCGTTGGCGTCCGCGATCGACCCGGGCCGCAGACCGTCGCCCAGCGAGTACGTCACGTCGTAGGCCGCGAGGATCTCGCAGAGCTCCTCGAAATTCTCGTAGAGGAAGCTCTCCTTGTGGTGCGCGAGGCACCAGGCGGCCATGATCGAGCCGCCGCGGGAGACGATGCCGGTCTTGCGGTTGGCGGTCAGCGGTACGTAGGGCAGGCGCACGCCCGCGTGGACGGTCATGTAGTCCACGCCCTGCTCGGCCTGCTCGATGACCGTGTCCTTGTAGATCTCCCAGGTCAGCTCCTCGGCCTTGCCGTCGACCTTCTCGAGGGCCTGGTAGAGGGGGACCGTGCCGATCGGGACGGGGGAGTTGCGGAGCACCCACTCGCGCGTGGTGTGGATGTTGCGGCCGGTGGAGAGGTCCATGACCGTGTCCGCGCCCCAGCGGGTCGCCCAGGTCATCTTCTCCACCTCCTCCTCGATTGAGGAGGTCACGGCGGAGTTGCCGATGTTGGCGTTGACCTTCACCAGGAACCGCTTGCCGATGATCATCGGCTCGATCTCCGGGTGGTTGACGTTGGCGGGCAGAACCGCGCGTCCGGCGGCGATCTCCTCGCGTACGACCTCGGGGTCGACGTTCTCGCGGATCGCCACGAACTCCATCTCGGGCGTGATCTCGCCGCGGCGTGCGTACGCGAGTTGCGTCACGGCCTGGCCGGTGCGGCTCCTGCGCGGCTGGCGCGGCCGTCCGGGGAAGACGGCGTCCAGGTTGCGCAGTCCGCCGCGCGGCGATGTGTGCTTGATTCCGTCGTCCTCGGGGCGGACCGGGCGGCCCGCGTACTCTTCGGTGTCTCCGCGGGCGGTGATCCAGTTCTCGCGGAGGGGCGGCAGGCCCCTGCGGACGTCGGTGGTGGCGGACGGATCGGTGTACGGCCCGGACGTGTCGTACAGCGTGACGGACTGCCCGTTGGTGAGGTGCACCAGACGGACCGGCACGCGCAGGTCGGGGCGTGAACCCTCGACGTGCGCCTTGTGCCAGCCGATGGACTTCCCGGACTCGCCCTGCTGGCCGCTCTGGCCGGAGGCAGGCGTGCGTGCGTCCTTCATGGTCATGAGACCTACTCCCTACGCCGGCATTACCCGGTAACAGGTTCAGCGGTCGACGCAGCGGTTTCCGTCTGCCGATGTTTCATGTGAAACATCGCGATGACGGAGGTCAGCGCCCTCTCAGCCCGGTGCTCCGAGCTCCCGCGATTACAAAAGTGCCTCCACGCTAGCGTCATGTCTGGCGAGCTGAACAGAGGACCCCCGTCGTTCTTGCGATGATCTGAACGTGAGCCCCATGCAGCAGCCCCCGCAGCCGCCCTCTGAACCGCCGCACGGACGAGGCCGGCCAGGGCCTCCATACGGAGGCCCTCCGTCGGGGCCTCCGTACGGGGGTGGCCCGCCCGGACCTCCGTACGGCCAAGGCCCGTCCGGCGCGCCCGGAGACCGCCCCACCGACTCGGAGAGCGGGCACGGGCCCGGACATGGGCAAGGGCAGGGGGCCGGACACGGGCAGGGGCAGGGGCAGGGGGCCGGACACGGACACGGGCAGGGTGCCGGTCACGGACAGGGGCACGGCTCCGGACACGGCAACGGCAACGGCCCTGGCTTTGGCCCCGAACCCAGTCAGGGCCCCGGGCATGGCCACTCGCACGCCCACGGACCCGCCGCACCCGTCTCGAAGCACCTGCGCAAGGTGATCGCCGCGGTACTGATCCCCTTCGCGGCCGCGGTCGTCGTGGGTCTCGCCGTGCTCTGGCCCGGCGGCGCGCCGCCGCACGAGCGCACCGGAGTCGGCTTCGACCGGCAGACCGAGCAGGCCAGGATCGTCAGGGTCGAGAAGGTGGACTGCAAGGACGTGAACGCCTCGGGGGACACCCCGACGGGCGACACGTCGACCGCCGAGGGTCAGTCCGCCCAGCAGCAGGCGAACGGGATCTGCGGGAAGGCGACGGTCGAGGTCACGACCGGCGAGAACAAGGGCCGTACGTTCACGGAGATCGTGCAGCCGGACGCGCCGCGGCAGCTGCACGAGGGCCAGGAGGTGGTGGTCGCGTACGCACCCGATGCGCCCAGGGAACTGCAGTACTCGGTCACCGATGTGAACCGCAGGCTGCCCATGGCGCTGCTCGCCGGGTTCTTCGCGCTCGCCGTGGTCGTGGTGGGGCGGATGCGCGGTCTCATGGCGCTGATCGCACTGGCGATCAGTTTCATGGTGCTGACGGTGTTCATCCTGCCCGCGATTCTTCAGGGCTCGAATCCGCTGGTCGTCGCCGTCGTCGGGGCAAGCGCCATCATGCTGATCGCGCTCTATCTCTGCCACGGGCTCACAGCCCGTACGTCGGTCGCGGTGCTGGGCACACTCATCTCGCTGCTGCTCATCGGCCTGTTGGGCTCGCTGTTCATCGACTGGGCTGCACTGACCGGCAACACGGACGACAACACCGGACTGATTCACGGCCTTTACCCGGAAATCGACATGAGCGGGCTGCTGCTTGCGGGCGTGATCATCGGTTCGCTCGGTGTGCTCGACGACGTCACGGTGACGCAGACCTCGGCGGTCTGGGAGCTGCACCAGGCCGACCCCACGGTGGGCTGGCGGGGGCTGTACCGGGCGGGGATCAGGATCGGCCGCGACCACATCGCGTCGGTCGTGAACACCCTGGTCCTGGCGTACGCGGGCGCTGCCCTGCCGTTGCTGCTGCTGTTCTCGATCGCCCAGAGCAGTGTGGGGGCGGTGGCCAACAGCGAACTGGTGGCGGAGGAGATCGTGCGCACCCTGGTGGGCTCGATCGGCCTTGTCGCCTCGGTGCCGGTGACGACCGCTCTCGCCGCGCTGGTCGTCTCGGCCGACCGCCCGGCCACGGGTGCGGGGCAGGCTCCGGACGCGGCGGGGGCGGCGGATGCCCGGTCGGCAACGGGCACCCGGCCGCCGGCCCCACGCGGCGGACGAGGGCGGCGCCGCAAGCGCTGACTCCGGAACGAGGCGCCAGACGCGCCAGGGGCCCCTCGTAGGCGCCTGGGGCCCCTACGTGCGTGCTCGGGCCTCGTACGCGACTGGTGAAGCGTTACGGCTACTGCTGGTCCATGCGCCTTCGCTTTCTGTCAGCCTGCGCTCTGCTCCTCGGCGAGGATCCGGTCCAGGGTCTCGTCGAGGCTGGCGTCGAAGTCCGCGAGGGCACGTTCCTGCCCAAGCGGCACAAGCTTGTCCGTACGGTCGAGGAAGGCCACCAGGGGTGCGACCCCCGCCTTGAACATCGCCTGGTCCGTGCTCACTTGAAGCGTGATGAGCACCTCGTCGAACATCTTGTCTCCGGTGGGAGCGATGCGCACATCCCCGTCGCCGCACGGCGCGACCACCCCATCGACCAGGAGCTCTCGCCCGAAGGCCCAGGTCACGGGAGCATCGCCGGGCAGGTGGAAGGTCAAACGCACGGCATAGGGATCACGGGTCTCATAACTCAGCTCCACCGGGATACGGAAAGAAAGCTCCTCGGAAACGAGAAAGCTCATCATGACCTCAGCCTGTACGGACTCGCGCATCGCCGCCCCGTCAAATTCGCCGTCGTCTGGCCAGGGATGAGCCCCTGACACGCATATGGAATCTTGCTCAACGTACACAACAGATCACAAGGAGTGATTTTTCAGATGCTGATAGAGACCGAGCGTCCCTGACAGCCTGCCTATCTCGCTCTGCAAGCGCCGCGCCACCGGCATCAGCCGTTCCTCCTGATGGGCCGGGAGGGACACGGCAATCGCGGCGGCCGTGGTGCCGAACGTGAGGGGAATCGCGGCGCACACCGTCCCCAGGGCGTACTCCTGCCGTTCGATGACCGGCTGCATGCGGCGTATGGCCTGGAGCCGGCGCAGGAAGGTTCTTTCATCGCGGACCGAGTACGCGGTGACCGACTGCACCGGATAGCGGTCCAGATGGTCCCGGCGCGCTTCGTCGTCCAGCTGGGAGAGCAGGCACTGGCCGATCGCATGGGTGTGCGCGGTCTCGCGGAAGTCCGCCCATTCCGGCACGGCGGGGGCGGACGGGCTGTCCACGACGGCCAGGACGTCGATCTCGCCGTCCTGGTACACCGCGTAGTACACAGGTACGCCGAGGGAGTCACGCCAGTGCGCCAGTGCATCGCCCATGATGCTGCGACGTTTCTGCTGAGCGCCCTTGCTGCCGAGCCGTTCGGTGGCCTCGCCGAGGACGAACAGACCGTCCTCCCGGTGGAGATAACCCTCATGCGCCAGGGTGCGCAGCAGGTGGTACGCGGTGGGGAGTGCGAGCCCGGTCTCGCGGGCCAACTGCTTGGCAGGCGCGCCGTGGTCGTGCGCGGCGACGGCCTCCAGCAGGCGTATGGCCCGCTGGACCGAGCCGATGAGGGTCGGCGCCTGAGCCCGGGCACCCCGTGGGTCAAGGCCGGGCGGGGCCGGAAGGCAGTTGGGGGGCTTGTCGGCGGGTGTGGTGTCAACCTTGGCCAAGGGTCGCTCCCGAAGCGCGTGGGTTCGGCCCGTGCCGAGGGACACGGGGAAGGAGCTGAGAGCCCGCTCGCGGGGGCCGCCCCGCGTCGGATTACCGGACTCTAGCCCTTGGCCGCCGGCTGCCGGCGGCCGCGCCGGGAAACTTCCCCCTGCCGAGGGAACCGGGCCGGAATCCGCGCCCTGCGACGCTGATTTCCGGTCACTCTGCGACGCGTCGATCGTTACTGCGCGATCCGTCGGTCGCTGTGTCGGTCGTTGTCACGGGGGCCACCATCCGCTGTTGCGCGATCTGCCGGCCACCGGCTGCGCGGTCCCCCAGTCGGTCTACCAGTCGCTGTTGCGCGAGGACGAGGTCGACATGAACTTGCGTACGACGTAGATGAGTCCACCGACAAGCGCAACGAACAGCAGCACCTTGAACAGCAGACCGATCACAAAGCCGACAACGCTCGCAATCATCCCTCCGAACACCACCAGGGCGATGACCGGCACCGCGATCCACTTCACCCACCAGGGCATACCCGCGAAGATCTCTCGCACTGTCATCGTCCGTACCTCTTTCCGCGCATACCTGAGTCCGTGCCCTCGATGCTAGGGGCGAGGCGGGGGGCCGTGGGGGCCTCGGGCCCCTGTCCTTCCCTGATCGTCCCCCTAGGGAACCCCGAGACGGCTTCCCAGGCGGCTCGCCCGAATGGGCTTCCGGGGCGCCCTGGCGGCTCAGCCCTCCGGTGGGGAGAACACCACGAGTACGCGCAGGTCCTCGGAGATGTGGTGGAACTTGTGCGCGACGCCGGCCGGCACATAGACGACGCTGCCCCGCGCCACCTGGGTGGTCTCCATGCCGACGGTGATCGCGGCGCGCCCGCTGACGACGAAGTACACCTCGTCCTGGTTGTGCGGATGCTGCGGGTCATGCTCACCCGCGTTGAGCGCATAGAGGCCGACCGACATGTTCCGCTCGCGCAGAAACTGCAGATACGCACCATCATTGGCGGCGCGCTCCGCCTCCAATTCATCCAGCCGGAATGCCTTCATCGCTTCTTCCGCCCCTTGGCCGTACTCATGATCCGATCAGGTCTGCCACGATCAGACACATGATGAATTTCGTAGTCAAGACACTCGCCAACGCCGGGGCCCTGGCCGTGGCCGTATGGCTGCTCGACAAGATCACTCTGACCGGTGACAGCACCGGCAGCAAGGTGCTGACACTGATCATCGTGGCCCTGCTCTTCGGCCTGGTGAACTTCCTGGTCAAGCCAGTGGTGAAGGTGCTCACCTTCCCGCTGTTCATCCTGACCCTCGGCCTGATAACGCTCGTGGTCAACGCCCTGATGCTGCTGCTCACCTCGTGGCTCGCAGGCAAGCTCGACGTGAGCTTCCACGTCGACGGGTTCTGGACCGCCGTGCTGGGTGGCCTGATCATCTCGGTCGTGTCCTGGGCCCTGAACGTCGTACTGCCGGACAAGGACTGAACGCATCCGATGACTTCTCTCCCTCCCCGGTCGTCGGCGCCCTCCGTGCCGTATCGCGTGTGCTTCGTCTGCACCGGCAACATCTGCCGGTCGCCCATGGCCCAGTCCGTGTTCAGGGCGCGCGTCCGTGAGGCGGGTCTCGACGGGCTCATCGAGATCGACAGCGCAGGCACCGGCGGCTGGCACGAGGGCGACTGTGCGGACCCCCGTACCGTGTCCGTGCTCGAGGCCAACGGATACGCGGGCGAACACGTGGCGCGGGAGTTCCGGGCTTCCTGGTTCTCCCGGCTCGACCTAGTGATCGCGCTGGACTCCGGCCATCTGCGGGCTCTGCGCCGGTTGGCGCCGACTCCGGAGGATGCGGAGAAGGTCCGGCTGCTGCGCTCTTTCGACCCCTCCGCGTACGGGGATCTGGACGTGCCCGATCCTTACTACGGGGGCTTGGACGGGTTCGAAGAATGCCTGGCCATGGTGGAGGCGGCGAGCGAAGGCCTGCTCGCCGCCGTGCGTGAGGCAGTGGAAGGACAGGCGGCATGACGGACATCCCGGAGACGGCGGGTACCCCGGACAAAGCGGAAGCCCCCGAGAAGGCGGTCACCTCAGCAGATCCGACTCAGGCGCACAGCGCGGCGAAGGCACCGGCCGCGGACGGCACGCGCGCGGTGGAAGCCGGCGACGGCACGCGCGCGGTACGGGCGGGTCTGCCGGAGCCCGTGAAGTACGAGCCGAGCCTGCCTGGGCCGGTCTTCGCGGCGCACTTCCATCTGCCCGGCGATCCCACCGGGCCGTACACCTACGCCCGTGACGAGAACCCGACCTGGACGCACCTAGAGCGGGCCATCGGCGAGCTCGAGGCGCCGGGGCAGGACGTGGAGACGCTCGTCTTCGCGTCCGGCATGGCCGCGATCTCGGCCGTCCTCTTCTCGCAGCTGCGTGCCGGCGACGCGGTGGTCCTGCCGAGCGACGGCTACCAGGTCCTGCCGTTGGTGCGCGAGCAGCTGACCGCGTACGGCATCGAGGTGCGCACCGCGCCGACCGGCGGCGACGCCCAGCTCGACGTTCTGGACGGGGCCCGGCTGCTGTGGATCGAGACGCCGTCGAACCCTGGGCTCGACGTGTGCGACGTGCGGCGGCTCGTCGAGGCCGCACACGCACGTGGCGCTCTGGTCGCCGTCGACAACACCCTCGCCACCCCGCTCGGCCAGCGGCCGCTGGAACTCGGCGCCGACTTCGCCGTGGCCAGCGGCACCAAGCAGCTCACCGGACACGGCGATCTCCTGCTGGGGTACGTCGCCTGCCGCGACGCCGAACTGACGGCCTCCGTACGGCGCTGGCGCAAGATCGTCGGCGCCATCCTCGGTCCGATGGAAGCCTGGCTCGCCCACCGCTCGATCGCCACGCTCCAGCTGCGGGCCGACCGGCAGAGCGCCAACGCGCTGGCGGTCGCCGAGGCACTGCGCGGCCGGGAGGAGGTGACGGGGCTGCGCTATCCGGGGCTGCCCGACGACCCTTCGCACAAGATCGCTTCCCAGCAGATGCGCCGCTTCGGGTGTGTGGTCTCGTTCACACTGCCCACGCGCGCGCGTGCCGATCGTTTTCTGGAGGCGCTGCGGCTCGTGGACGATGCGACGAGCTTCGGCGGTGTGCGTTCCACGGCCGAGCGGCGCGGCCGGTGGGGCGGGGACGCGGTTCCGGAGGGCTTCATTCGCTTCTCGGCCGGGGCCGAGGACACCGACGATCTGGTGTCGGATGTGCTGCGCGCGCTCGACGAGTCGGCGGACTGACGGCTTCCGCCGGGTACAGCGGACGGTCCGAGCCTCCCCCCTCGTGGCTCGGACCGTCCCGGTTCTGCGCGCGAAGAACCGCAGGAACAAGGCTAGTTGACTCTCTGTCAGTGTCCAATCACAGTAGCGACAGAGACCTATCGACTTATTTATAGTTGGGCGCGGCTGGGGGCTCTGAGAGGGGAGGAACCACCGATGGATCTGGCCCTGCTGCGCACTTTTGTGACCGTGCACCGGGCCGGTTCGTTCACGAGGGCCGCCGCACTGCTCGGCCTCTCGCAGCCTGCCGTGACGTCTCAGATCCGCACTCTGGAGCGGCAGCTGGGGCGCCCGCTCTTTCTGCGTCAGGCGCGTGGCGTGACTCCCACCACGATCGGCGACGAGCTGGCCCACAAGGCTGCCCCACATCTCGACGCCCTGGTGGAAATCACCGAGGCCGGTCTCGACGAGGGCTCCTCCTTACGCACCCTGCATCTCGCGGGTCCGCCGGAGTTCACCGCCGAGCGTGCTCTGCCGGCCCTCACGGCACTGACCCGCCAGGACGGCCAGTCCTTCTCACTCCGTGCCTCGTTCGGAAACGCAGAGGAGACGCTCGAAGGCCTTGCCGCCGGACATCAAGATCTGGCCATTACGACGGCCCGTCCGCGGGGCGCTCTGCTCACCGCGACTCCGCTCTGCGACGAAGAGCACGTCCTCGTGGCGGCTCCCCGCTGGGCCGAACATGTCAGTACGGACAATCTGCGCCACAAGGACCCTCCGGCCCTGGAGAACCTCCCGGTCGTCGAGGTGCATGAGTCGCTGCCGTTCGTGGCCCGCTATTGGGCCGCTGTCTTCGACTGCCGTCCGGCGATCTCCGGCACTGTCATCGTTCCCGATCTCCGCGCGGTCTTGGCCTGCGCATCCGCGGGTGCCGGGCTGGCCGTGCTGCCGCGCTATCTGTGCGCCCCGGCCCTGGAACGGGGAGAGATCGTCGCGCTGCTCGAGCCCCCGGTGCCCCCGCTGCGTACGTATTTCCTCGCAGTGCGCACCGGCACGCTCGCCATGCCCCATATCACGCGGGCGCACGAGTGGCTGCTGCGTGCTGCCGCCGACTGGGCTTAAGGAAGTCTTCGGGGAGCCGCGCGGGCGGCTCCGGGGCATGAGCGAGGTTTCACGTGGAACCGACCGGGCCACATTTCTCCCATGACCGTCCGACCCGTGGTCAAGCGCACCGCACGTGCCGTCCTTCTGGACGGCGATGACCTGATCCTGATCAAGCGGACCAAGCCCGGGGTCGACCCCTACTGGGTCACCCCCGGTGGCGGGGTCGAGCCCGAGGACGCGACCGTCGTCGACGCCCTGCATCGCGAAGTACACGAGGAACTCGGCGCCAAGATCATCGATGTGGTGCCCTGCTTTGTGGACACCGTGGAGCACATCGGCGAGGACGGTGGCGCCACGGGCGTCAAAGTGCAGCACTTCTTCGTCTGCCGACTCGAATCCATGGACGAGGCCCATCGGCATGGCCCGGAGGTGGAGGACCCGTGCGGCGAGTACGAGATCGTGCGCGTGCCCTTCACACGTGTGGGCATCGCATCCGTGCATCTCGTCCCGCTGTCGCTGCGGCACTACCTGGACGGCAACATCGAGGGCGTACGCGCGATGCATGCCCCTGACCTGGGCTGATCCCCGGAACCGAGCAGGTCAGTCCCCGACCGCGACGAGCTCCTCCACCGCGTCGTGGCGTATCCGGTTCGAGGGAATACCGATATCCCTCAGGGCATCCACGCCACGGCGGATCATGCCGGGAGGGCCCGACAGATACGCGTCGTACTCGTTCCACGGGCCGTAGGCGCGTATGGCGTCGGGAAGCTGGAGATGGGCCTGCTGATCGACGACCGGGCGCACCTCCAACCAGGGGTGGGACTGCTGCAGCCGCAGCATGGTGTCGATGTCGTACAGGTCGTGATCGGTACGCGCGCCGTAGAAGACCTCGACCGGGCGTCGCTCACCGTGCTCGGCGACATCCTCTATGAGCGCCTTGATGGGCGCGATGCCGGTGCCCCCGCCGAGGCAGAGCAGACCGCTGTCGCTGCCGTGGTCGACGGTCATAGAGCCCGCGGGCGGTCCCAGCCGGATCACATCGCCCGGGCGGGCGCGGTGCACCAGAGCGTTGGAGACCCAGCCGGCCGGTACCGCTTTGACATGGAAGGACAGCAGTCCGTCGGACCGTGGCGCGGAAGCGAACGAGTAGTGCCGCCATATCCGCGGCCACCACGGCGTCTCCAGACTGGCGTACTGACCGGCCAGAAACGGATACGGCTGGTCCGGGCGCACTGTGATGACAGCGATGTCGGACGTCCTGAGATCGTGCGAGACGACCTCGGCGTACCACCACGCGGGGGCGCGCAGCTCGTCCTCCGCCGCGGCATCGATCATGACCTGGGAGATCGTCGTGTAGGTGCGAACCCAGGCAGCCTCGGTCTCGTCGTCCCATGTGTTCGTGGCGTACCTGGTCAGCGCCGCGATCAGGCACTCGCCGACAGCCGGATAGTGCTCGGGCCGGGTGCCGTACTTACGGTGCCCGCGGCCGAGATTCTGCAGATAGGCGACGAGGACGTCGGTGTTGTCGATGTGCTCCGCGGCGGTCAGCAGCGCCTTGAGGAGACGGTCCCGCTGGGTGTCCATGGCCGCCGGGAACAGGGGCCGCAGGTCGGGGTGGCGGACGAAGAGCAACGCATAGAAATAGGACGTCACCTTGTCGGCCACAGGGCCGACCTCGGCCATGGTGCGCCGGACGAGAACGGCGTCCGGCGATGCTCCGTCCGACGCGGGGTGGCTCGCGGGGGCGCGGTCGGGGGCGGGCGCTTGTAGAGGCTCGTGGCCGTAGGCGGGGCCTGGTGCAGGAGCGGTCGCTTCAGGAGCAGGCGGCTCAGGATGCCCCGGGAAAAGGGCCGCTGGACCAGCTGCCGCCTCAGGTCGGGTGAGAAGCGTTCCGGCGCGTGCGGGGGCCGTCCGCGCGTCCGTTCCTGGGCTCGGCTTCGACGTGACGGCCGTCTCGGTGGTTGCCGTTTCGGCCGCGCGCCCGAACGATGGCGTCGGAGCCGATGTCGCGGCCGGAGCCGATGTCAGCGTCGGGGTAGCCGATGCCGGCGTCGCGGTTTCCGGTGTAGGCGTCGGGCGATGTGATGGTGTCGGCGCGGGTGATGGTTCCGATGTGGGCACGGGGCCTGATCCGGGCCTGCCGACGGGGCGTATGGCCGATATGCGACGGCCGTCAGCCGCCTCCGGCTCCTCGCCGGCGGGCCGCGCGGGCTGCTTGCGCGGCGTGAACCAGCCGCCCCCGCCGCCGCTGTTGTCGCCGGAAGTGCCGTCGTCGGCCGACTTGGTGGTCGGAGCGTCCATGCTGTGCCTCGCCTCGAACATCTTTCGGTCGTCTGCGCACTTCCCCTGTCGGAAGGTGCTTGATTCTCCCGCTGCCGCTTGATCGTTTTGTTGCACTGCCCGGATGCAATGCGATCCACATTGAACCTTGGCCTCCCGCCTCCCAGGGACAAGTAGGGCGGGATTGTGACAATGGCCGCAGCCTTCTGACGGCAGCATCCCACCCTGCGCCATGACGCCGGCCGTGTAGCGGAAAGTGCGGGTCTTCGATCTCTCCGTCCCATTAGGCTGCGAAGAACTGCGCTCGGCCCCGCGGAATACCTGAGGAGCACCGGGGCCCGAACCGGAGTCGACCATACCGGCAGATCCCCCACACACAAGTCCCACCTTCCTTCACCAGGAATTCAGCGGACTGCACCGGGAAATGGCACCAATTCGCCGGGCGGCCACGCCAATTCCTCGGTCATGCCAGGTACTTGAGGCCGGTACGCGCGACTGCCCGCCCTAGTCGGACGGCGTCACCGCCCCTGGCCCGGCCTCGTGTTTCACGTGAAACTGTGACGCCCGCAGGGCTGGACCATGCGAGGCGGCCGGGCGTGCGACGCGGCAAGGCGGGAGCACTCAACGTGGCACAGCGGGGGCCACACGACATGGCCGAAAGGTGTGTGCAGCGGTTCACAAACCGGTGGACGCCATGGCTCTGCGTCAGACAGCCTGACCTGCGTGTCGACACCTTCCCTCACCGCCCTGCCGATCCGTCGTCTCACCCCGCAAGATCTCGAGTCCTGCGCCGATCTGTCCGAGGACCGCGGCTGGCCACGCGAAGAACACAAGTGGAGTCTTCTCCTGACCGCCGGTACCGGCTATGGCATCGATGACCGCGACGGGGGCCTTGTCAGCGCCTGTGTCGTGACCGAGTACGGGCCACGGGACTGCCCTGATCTGGCGGCGGTCGGCATGGTTCTGGTCGCCGAGCGGCACGCCCGCAAGGGGGTCGGCCGCCGGCTGATGCAGCACGTCATCGCCGAAGTCGGCGCGACCCCGCTCACGCTGCACGCAACGTCTGCCGGTCGGCCTCTCTACGAAGAGCTGGGATTCAAGGCCGTGGGACAGGCGGAGATGGTTCGGGGCCACTTCCGTCCCGGCGGTCCCCCGCCCGCTGTTCGCACCCGTCGCGCCACCGCCGAGGATCTGCCCGCCATTCTCCGGCTGGACGGCGGGGTGTTCGGCCCGGACCGTACCCACATGATCACGCGACTGCCCGCGTTCGCCGACCAGTTGAGGGTTGCGGAGGAGGGGGGCGAGATCGTCGGCTACGCGGCCGCCTGGCCCAACATGGCGACCCATGTTGTCGGCCCGCTGATCGCCCGCGACACGGAGACGGCCAAGGCACTCGTCACCTCACTCGCCGCCGGCACGGACCGCCCCCTGCGCACAGACATCGACGTACGCCACGAAGAGCTGCTCGCCTGGATCAAGGAGCGAGGGGTGGAGCAGCAGGGGCTCAACTCCGTGATGACGTACGGCATCCCGGATCTGCCGGGCGACTGGACACGGCGCTTTGCACCCCTGACGGTCGCCGCAGGCTGACAGAGGCCTTGAGGCGCGGTCCCCTTGGAGAGGCCGTGAGGCCCGCTCCCCTTGGGGCGCGGGCCTCACGGTGCGTCTGGCCGGAGCAGAGCCGTTGGTCAGTGGTGGACGGGACTGGCCTGTTCGGCGGGCGTCGCGCCCGCGACAACACGGCTGGGCTGGTCCGTCCGGCGCTCCAGCGCGGCGGACAGGAATGCCAGGACGAGCGCGGCGGTCGCCAGGGAGGCGCCAACCCAGTTGGGTGCGGTGTAGCCGAGGCCGGCGTCGATGACGAGACCGCCGAGCCAGGCAGCCAGCGCATTGCCCAGGTTGAAGGCGCCGATGTTCACCGCCGAGGCCAGCGTGGGCGCCCCGTGCGCCTGGTCCAGGACGCGCTTCTGCAGCGGCGGTACGGTGGCGAAGCCCAGGGCACCGACAAGTGCGATGGTGACGGCCGCAAGTACCTTGGCGTGGGCCGTGACGGTGAAGAGGCCGAGGACGATCGCAAGCGCTCCCAGGGCCGCGTACAGCATCGGCATCAGGGCACGGTCGGCATACTTGCCGCCGACGAGGTTGCCCACGACCATCCCGAGGCCGAACAGGACCAGCAGCCAGGTGACGGAGCCGTCAGCGAAACCGGCGACATGGGTCATCATCGGCGCGATGTACGTGATCGCGGCGAAGACACCACCGAAGCCGAGAACGGTCATCGCCATGGCGAGGAGCACCTGGACGTTGCGGAAGGCAGCCAGTTCGTGGCGCAGGTGGACACCTTCCGGCTTCGGCATGTCCGGGACGAGCCTGGCGATGCCGGTCAGACCGATGATGCCGAGGGCGGCGACGAGGGCGAAGGTGATCCGCCAGCCGAGGCTCTGGCCTATGAGGGTGCCGAGCGGGACACCGACGACATTGGCGACGGTCAGGCCGGTGAACATCATGGCGATGGCTCCGGCCTTCTTCTCCGGGGCTACGAGGTCCGCGGCTACCACGGAGCCGATGCCGAAGAAGGCGCCGTGGGCCAGGGACGCGACGATGCGTCCGGCGAGCATCACACCGAAGGCGGGAGCCAGGGCGGACAGCAGGTTCCCGGCGATGAACAGCCCCATGAGCAGCATCAACATGTGTTTGCGGGTGATCTTGGTGCCCAGCACGGTCATGAGCGGGGCCCCGATCACGACGCCGAGGGCATAGCCGGTCACAAGAAGACCGGCCGCGGGGATGGAGACGCCGAAATCGCCCGCAACCTCGGGGAGCAATCCCATGATCACGAATTCCGTGGTTCCGATGCCGAAGGCCCCGATGGCGAGGGCCAGAAGCGCGAGAGGCATGGAATGTACCTTCCAGACGATTGCAGGTGCACTTAACGCGCGTCCACAATAATTGCAGACGCTCTATACTTGCAAACGCGGACTATTGCGTCCCTGTCTTATCCTGGGTGTCAGCCGCTCCGGGACGAAGGACCAAGAGCCATGACCGCTACCAACCCCGCACTCACCGCCCTCGCACAGGGCTGGTGTGCGCTCTCGCTGCTCCACGGAAGGATCGAGGCGCACATCGAGCGCGCCCTTCAGGCCAAGCACGGCCTCAGCGTCAGGGAGTACTCACTGCTCAACACCCTCAGCCGTCAGCACGACGGTGAGGGCGGCCATCTGCAGATGAAGCAGGTCGCCGATGCCGTTGTGCTCAGCCAGAGCGCGACGACCCGCCTGGTCACCCGGCTCGAGGACCGCGGTCTGCTCAAGCGCTACCTGTGCCCCACCGATCGACGCGGCATCTACACAGACGTCAGCGAAGCCGGAGCCCGGCTCCTCGCCGAGGCCCGTCCCACCAACGACACCGCGCTCCGTGAAGCCCTCGACGAAGCGGCAAAGAACCCGGAACTGGCCCCGCTGGTCAGGGCCGTGGAGTCGGCCGGCACGTCCGGCGAACCCTCGCACGGGCCAGACGAATCGTCGGACGCAGGCGCCGAGCAAGTGATCGTGCCCGCCTAGTTGCAGGTCTAGGCTGCCATTCATGGCAGATCTCGAGATACGGGCCGCCACCGCCGAGGACATCCCGGCCATCGTGGGCATGCTGGCCCCCTGGGCGCCCAGCGGGAGTCGCCGGACGATCTCCAGCCGTACACGACCGCGTATGCGCGACTGGCCGGAGACCCGCATCAGCACCTGGTCGTCGCCGTGCGCGATGGCCGGGTAGTAGGCACGCTTCAGCTCACGATCATTCCTGGACTGTCCCGGCGGGGCTCCACCCGCTCGATCATCGAAGGCGTACGGATCCATGCCGACGAACGCGGCAGCGGTCTCGGCAGCCGGCTCATCGAGTGGGCCGTCGACGAATCCAGGCGGCAGGACTGCCAGTTGGTGCAACTGACCTCCGACGCAACCCGCACGGACGCCCACCGCTTCTACGAGCGGCTCGGCTTCACGGCCTCACACGTGGGCTTCAAACGTCAGCTCTGAACACACACGGGCAGCCCAGACGCGGAAGAGCTGCCTGTTTCACGTGAAACAGGCAGCTCTTCCGTCTTCTCGACTTCCGGGACTTCTTCTCCTCGCGAGTCGGTTACTGGGGCAACGCGCGCCAACCCTCCGGGTCCACTCCGCCCGGCACTGAGGCGCCCTCCTCGTACGGCTCGCGCGTAAAGACGAACGACCCCAGGTCCATGTGGCTCACCGAGCCGTCCGGCCGCCGCACGGCCCGCAGGACCTCTCCCGCGTAATAGCCGTCCAGCCCCGTCCAGGTCCCATCACCGTTCGCCCGGAACCGCGAGCGTCGGCCCGGCCCAGACAAGGGCCCGAGCTCAAGGTCCCCGCCGGATGCCATCCGCAGCACCCCGGCCTGCGTGCCCCAGTACCAGGGACCCGCCAACTCCAGGACGGCCGTGTCGACTTCGGCCACTGGCCGCCAGGGCTCGGGGATGCGCGGCTCAGCCTCGGCGACGATCCGTACGAGATCGCCGGCGACCATCGTCACGAGCGGCCCCGATGTGGCGTTGGCGAGCACGATCGCCGCCAGGTCGTCGTCCACACTGATGGTGAGGCCCGCAAGAAAGCCGGGCAGGGAGCCGGAGTGCCCCACCAGCATCCGTCCATCCCTGTACTGAATCTGCATACCGAGGCCGTAGGCACGGCCCTCCGCAACCTCGGCAGTCTCGGGCGGAGCCGCGGGCGTACGCATCTCCAGCACGGAGTCCGCGCTCAGTACCCGCTCATCGCCCTTGGCCAGAAAGACAGCGAAACGCGCCAGATCCCCGGTTGTCGACCAGAGTTGCCCGGCCGGTGCCATGCGCCCCAGATCCTCCGCAGGCTCGGGCATCATCACATCGGCCCATGGGTGCACCGCCCAGCCACCCGCGTGTGGAGCCGCCGGCTGACCGCTCGTGCGATGCAGACCGAGCGGCTCGAGGACCTCACGGCGCAGCACCTCCTCCCACGGCGCTCCGCGGAGCTCCTCGACCAGCGAACCGAGCAGCGTATAGCCGGAGTTGGAGTAGTGGTGCCGACGGCCGGACGGGTGTCTGAAGGGCTGATCGCCGAGTACATCGGCGAGCTCGGGCCGCAGGGAGCCGGGCGTGCGCTCCCACCAGGGCCCGGGGGCCTCGGCCGCCAACCCGCCCGTGTGCGCGAGCAGTTCGCGGATCGTGACCTCCCCTGCGCCCGTGCCCGGCAGATGCTTCTCCAGCGGGTCTCCGAGATCGAGCACGCCCTCGTCACGCAACCGCATGACCAGCACAGCGGTGAACGTCTTGGTGATCGAACCGATGCGGTACTGGACGTTGTCGTCCGGGGCGTGCCCGTCCACGCAGGAGCGGGCTCCGCTCCACACCAACTCGTCGCCGCGGACGACCGCTGCCACCAGCGAGGGCGTCCTCCCCTCCGCCTGAGCCGTGGCGATACGGTGCAGCAGCGCGCGACGCGTGGCCGGCAGAAGTTCTCCATGGAGTGTTGTCATGGCCCCCAGTCCACCCGCCCGGCCACGGCACGTCGACCCATTTCCCGAGGCACCTGCAGGCGTGCCCCGGATAGGGTGTAGGACCTCGGGCTCGTGGCATATCCCGACGCGGGGGCGGTTCTTCGTCCTGGCCCATGGGGACAGAACGAAGACACGTTCGCGGCCCCTCAGTCGAGACAGAACTCGTTGCCCTCGATGTCCTGCATCACGAGGCACGACTCGTTGACTCCATCGGCAAGCAGTAGTCGCGCGCGTACCGCGCCGAGCGCGACAGTCGTGCGCACTCGGCCTCAAGTGCGGCCAGGCGCTCTTCACCCACGAGCCCGGTGCCGACCCGCACGTCAAGATGCAGCCGATTCTTGACGACCTTGCCTTCGGGAACGCGCTGGAAGAACAGCCGCGGGCCCACACCTGAGGGATCAATGCATGCGAACGCTGAACCCTGATGCTCAGGCGGCAGCGAGCGATCGAAATCGTCCCAAGTAGCAAACCCCTCCGGTGGCGGCGGTACGACGTACCCCAACACCTCGCACCAGAAACGAGCGACGCGCTCAGGTTCTGCGCAGTCGAAGGTGACTTGGAACTGCTTGATCAACGCCATCGGTCGACCATAGTGGCTCGTGCTGTTCACCGACACCCCGGATGTCATGGCCGCGCGGGGTCGAGGTCTCGCGTGACATGACTTGGTGACGCGCTGGGCCGGGTCGCATCCGCGGGCCGTTCCATCTTCGACGGCGCCGCCACCACGCACCGAATGCCGATCCCGTCCAGGGCCCGGGCCAGCACGAACCCGGTCGGCCCGGCCTCATAGGCGACTGCGGCCGGCTGCGGCAGCGTGGTCACCCACGCCAGCACGTTGTGCGTCTCGGCGTCGAGACGCTCACTGAAAACCTCGCCCGTCCCGCCGCCCAGGGCCCAGGCCGTCGTGGTGCGGGCGGCGTGGACATCCAGGCCGACCGAAGTACGCTCGGAAAACATCCGGTGCCTCCCGAGGTAATTGCGGCACTACCCGCCACCGTGCCCACCGGTAGGCCCGCGTCAACTTCCCTGCGGGGGCATCGGTCTCCGGTGCGGCAGCCGCCCTCATCACCCAGCTCAAGACGGCCACTTCATACGGTCTACACAGGGTGGATCAGGTCTGCGCCATATCCACGAACCGCGAATAGTGCCCCTGGAAGGCGACCGTGATCGTCGCCGTGGGGCCGTTACGGTGCTTCGCCACGATCAGGTCCGCCTCGCCCGCACGGGGCGACTCCTTCTCGTAGGCGTCCTCGCGGTGGAGCAGGATGACCATGTCGGCGTCCTGCTCGATGGAGCCGGACTCGCGCAGGTCCGAGACCATCGGCTTCTTGTCGGTGCGCTGTTCGGGACCACGGTTCAACTGGGAGAGCGCGATGACCGGGATCTCAAGCTCCTTGGCCAGCAGCTTGAGGTTTCGCGACATGTCCGAGACCTCCTGCTGACGGCTCTCCGCTCGCTTCGAGCCCCCTGACTGCATCAGCTGCAGATAGTCGATGACGACGAGCTTCAGATCATTGCGCTGCTTGAGGCGGCGGCACTTGGCGCGGATCTCCATCATCGACAAGTTCGGCGAGTCGTCGATGTAGAGCGGGGCCGCCGACACATCCGGCATCCGACGCGCCAGCCGCGTCCAGTCCTCGTCCGTCATCGTGCCGGACCTCATGTGGTGCAGCGCCACCCGCGCCTCCGCGGACAGCAGACGCATCGCGATCTCGTTCCGCCCCATTTCCAGGGAGAAGATCACGCTGGGCAGGTTGTGTTTGATGGAGGCGGCACGCGCGAAGTCCAGAGCGAGCGTCGACTTACCCATGGCGGGACGGGCAGCAATCACGATCATCTGGCCCGGGTGCAAGCCGTTCGTCAGGGAATCGAAGTCGGTGAAGCCCGTCGGCACACCGGTCATCTCGCCGCTGCGCGAACCGATCGCCTCGATCTCGTCGAGCGCGCCCTCCATGATGTCGCCGAGCGGCAGATAGTCCTCGCTGGTGCGCTGCTCGGTGACGGCGTAGATCTCGGCCTGGGCGCTGTTGACGATCTCGTCGACGTCGCCGTCGGCCGCGTATCCCATCTGGGTGATGCGCGTGCCCGCCTCCACCAGGCGGCGCAGGACAGCGCGCTCGTGGACGATCTCCGCGTAGTACTCGGCGTTCGCAGCGGTCGGGACGGTCTGGACGAGGGAGTGGAGATACGGAGCCCCGCCGACCCGGGTGATCTCACCGCGCTTGGTGAGCTCCGCGGCCACCGTGATCGGGTCGGCCGGCTCGCCCTTCGCATACAGGTCGAGGATCGCCTGATAGATCGTCTCGTGTGCAGGCCGGTAGAAGTCGTGGCCCTTGAGCACCTCGACGACATCGGCAATGGCGTCCTTCGACAGCAGCATGCCGCCAAGGACCGACTGCTCGGCGTCGAGATCCTGCGGCGGTACGCGCTCGAAGGAAGGACCGCCGCCGTCCCAGGAACTCCCCTCGCGGCCGCGGTCGTGCTGCTCGTCGCGGCTCCGGCCGGACTCACGGCGCGGGCGGGAGACAGGCAGACGGTCCCCTGGACCGCTGTCGGCCCAGGGTTCGTCCAAGGGCTCGGAAATACTCACCGGGCCACCTCCTCCCGTGCTCCGCGCGGACATTCCGCGCCCCTCTTTCTACGGCACGGCACTGACAAAATGAGAGGCCCAGCTCCGGTTCTGACGGTCGGTTTCTGCGACGTTCACAAGGCCGCGGAACGGGTCGGGCGCCGGACCACGGTAGGCCCCTCAGCACCGTCAGCCAATCTGGTTATCCACAGGCCCTGTGGACGACGGCGCCGATGCTGTGGAGAACCTCGCCAAACCTGTGCACGACCCGGTGGACAGCACTGTGAACAAGCCCTCAGCTTCACTGGAAAACCCATTCTGAGCTGCGGTTTTCCCGTCCACCGGCTGTGCAGAAGAAAAACTTCCCCCATCGGACCAAGTTCGCTGCGACCGGTGCATGACCGAGCGTCAACCAGACCCCTGAGTAAGGGATGAAGGGGCGTTGCATCACTTACCTGTGGACGATTACATTGGTGCACATGACACAGGCTTCCGCGACCACCAAGGTCGCCCGGCGCCGGCACGATCGAGAGATCATCGCGCTGGCCGTCCCGGCCTTCGGTGCACTCGTCGCCGAGCCCCTCTTCGTACTGGCCGACAGCGCCATCGTCGGTCATCTCGGCACCGCCCAGCTGGCCGGTCTCGGCGTGGCCTCGGCCCTTCTGATGACGGCCGTGAGCGTCTTCGTCTTCCTCGCCTACGCCACCACGGCCGCCGTCGCCCGCAGGGTCGGTGCCGGAGATCTGCAGGCAGCCATCCGTCAGGGTATGGACGGCATCTGGCTGGCCCTTCTGCTCGGTGCCGCCGTCATCACCGTCATCCTGCCCACGGCGCCAGCCCTCGTGGAGCTCTTCGGCGCCTCGGACACCGCGGCGCCGTACGCGATCACCTATCTGCGGATCTCCGCGCTCGGCATCCCGGCCATGCTCATCGTGCTCGCCGCCACCGGCGTGCTGCGCGGTCTGCAGGACACGAGGACACCGCTCTACGTGGCGATCGCGGGCTTCGTCGCCAACGCCGGCCTCAACGCGGGCCTCGTGTACGGTGCCGGGCTCGGCATTGCCGGTTCCGCATGGGGCACCGTCATCGCCCAGTGGGCCATGGCCGCTGCGTATCTCGTCGTCGTCATCCGTGGGGCCAGGCGGCACGGTGCGTCGCTGAGGCCGGATGCCGCCGGTATACGAGCCTGTGCCCAGGCCGGTGCGCCACTGCTGGTCCGCACGCTCTCGCTGCGGGCGATTCTCATGATCGCCACCGCGGTGGCCGCCCGGCTCGGCGATGCGGACGTGGCCGCCCACCAGATCATTCTGTCGTTGTGGAGCCTGCTGGCCTTTGCGCTCGACGCGATCGCCATCGCGGGTCAGGCCATCATCGGACGCTACCTCGGAGCCGGAGACGCCCAGGGAGCACGTGATGCCTGCCGCCGGATGGTGCAGTGGGGCGTCGCCGCCGGGATCGTGCTCGGCCTACTGGTGATCGTCACCAGGCCGCTGTTCATCCCACTCTTCACCGGTGACTCGGCCGTCCAGAACGTGGCGCTGCCCGCCCTCATCGTGGTGGCCGTTTCCCAGCCGATCTCGGGCATCGTCTTCGTCCTCGACGGAGTCCTGATGGGCGCTGGAGACGGTCCGTATCTGGCCTGGGCCATGCTGGTCACCCTCGCTGTCTTCACTCCCGTGGCGCTGCTCGTACCCGTCTTCGGAGGGGGACTCACCGCGCTGTGGGGTGCGATGACGCTGATGATGGCTGTGCGAATGCTGACCTTGTGGCTCCGCTCCCGCTCGGGCCGCTGGATCGTCACAGGCGCGACGCGCTGATACGTGGCGCAGGCCACTGAGGCAGTCGTTCCTTCCCCAGCTAACGCTGGGAGGTGCCGCACGACGGGAGGCAGCAGAAGCTGCGCACCCCGTTTCACGTGAAACACAGCAACGCCACCACCAAGACGTAACGCAGTAAGAAGGGCCGCACCTGGATGGGTGCGGCCCTTCTCTCAGCTCTGCCGAGCGCAGCGCTTACGCGGCGACGACCTCGATGTTGACCTTGGCGGCAACCTCGGGGTGCAGACGCACGGACGTCGCGTGGGCGCCCAGGGTCTTGATCGGCGCACCCAGCTCGATGCGGCGCTTGTCGACCTCGGGGCCACCGGCAGCCTTGATCGCCGAGGCGATGTCGGCCGGGGTGACGGAACCGAAGAGCCGACCGGCGTCGCCGGAGCGGACGGCCAGGCGGACCTTGACGCCCTCGAGGCGGCCCTTGATCTCGTTGGCCTGCTCGATGGTCGCGATCTCGTGGATCTTGCGAGCACGACGGATCTGCTCGACGTCCTTCTCGCCACCCTTGGTCCAACGGATCGCGAAGTTCCGCGGGATCAGGTAGTTGCGAGCGTAACCGTCCTTGACGTCGACGACGTCGCCCGCGGCACCGAGGCCGGAGACCTCGTGAGTAAGGATGATCTTCATGTGTCGGTCACCCTTCCCTTATCGCGCGGTGGAGGTGTAGGGCAGCAGCGCCATCTCACGGCTGTTCTTGACGGCCGTGGCGACGTCACGCTGGTGCTGCGTGCAGTTGCCGGTCACGCGGCGGGCACGGATCTTGCCGCGGTCGGAAATGAACTTCCGCAGCATGTTCGTGTCCTTGTAGTCCACGTACGTGACCTTGTCCTTGCAGAAAGCGCAGACCTTCTTCTTCGGCTTGCGCACAGGCGGCTTCGCCATGGTGTTTCTCCTGTGTGATCAAGAAGTTTGGGTACGACCCGCCCCTGGCCCGAGGGCCTAGAAGGGGGGCTCGTCCGAGTAGCCGCCGCCGGAGCCGCCGCCCCAGCCACTGCCGCCCTGCTGGCCGCCGCCGGCCGGCGCACCGGTCGCCCAGGGGTCGTCGGCGGGAGCGCCGCCGCCCTGCTGCTGACCGCCACCGGGGCCGCCGCCCCAGCCGCCGCCGCCCTGCTGGCCGCCACCGCCGTAGCCACCCTGGCCGCCTCGGCCGGAGGTCTTGGTGACCTTGGCCGTGGCACTGCGCAGGCTCGCGCCGACCTCGTCGACATCGAGCTCGTAGACCGTGCGCTTGACGCCCTCACGGTCCTCGTAGGACCGCTGCTTCAGCCGGCCCTGCACGATGACGCGCATGCCTCGCTGGAGCGACTCGGCGACGTTCTCCGCCGCCTGACGCCAGACCGAGCAGGTCAGGAAGAGGCTCTCGCCGTCCTTCCACTCGTTCGTCTGGCGGTCGAAGGTGCGGGGAGTGGACGCGACACGGAACTTCGCGACGGCCGCACCGGAAGGGGTGAAGCGCAGCTCGGGGTCATCGACGAGATTGCCGATGACCGTGATGACGGTCTCGCCTGCCATGGGGGAACCTCTCGGCGGGTTTGCTGGCTGCTTGCTGCTACTCGAATCCCGGTTACCGCTGAGCTAGGAAGCTCAGTGGGTCTCGGGACGGAGGACCTTGGTCCGGAGGACCGACTCGTTCAGGTTCATCTGGCGGTCGAGCTCCTTGACGACCGCAGGCTCGGCCTGCAGGTCGATGACCGAGTAGATGCCCTCGGGCTTCTTCTTGATCTCGTACGCGAGACGACGACGGCCCCAGGTGTCGACCTTCTCGACCTTTCCGTTGCCCTCACGGACGACGGAGAGGAAGTTCTCGATCAGCGGGGAGACAGAGCGCTCCTCGAGATCGGGGTCGAGGATGACCATCACCTCGTAGTGACGCATGTGGAACCCACCTCCTTTGGACTCAGCGGCCACGGTCGTTCCGTGGCAGGAGGGTTGTGATGCGTACGCAACGGTATCGGCCGCCACTGACAACGCCTCCGGCAGCATTACTGCCGGACACGCGCCGTTGGTGGAGTTCCCGGCCATGATCTGGGCAGGGCTGGGCAGACACCGGTGCAGACGGTACAGACTACCCGCACACCGGCTTCCGGTTGAAATCCGGCGGCGGACACCGGCAATCTGTACACATCGGGTGTGTATGGCGCTACGATGCGCCGTCTTCCGCAGGAGGTGCCCCTATGGCACAGGCAGTACGACCCAACTCCGCGACCTCCCTCTTCGCCACGGACGGCAAGCCCCACCCTCGCCAGGATGCCCTGGCCGCGGTGACGCTGGTCCTCGGCGCCATCGCCTTCATCACGGCGATGTTCCACAGCCTCCATCTGATCAGCTCATGGGCCGGGTTGATCGGGATCATCACGGGCGCCTACGGCCAGTTCATCTCGGAGACGACGCGGGAACGCTTCGGTCTGATCCTGGGCCTGGGCGCCTCGGCGATCGGGTTCTTCCTGGGCATGGCTCACGGTGGCCTGTTCGGCGGAGTCCTCGGCTGAGACCGATCGGCCGGCGGCTGATGGCGATCGATTCCTTGACTGCACAAGACCGGTCGACGGCTGCGCAGGACCGGTCGGAGATCGAGAACGATCGTGTACTCGGCTGAGTCCGCCCGCTCGGCGACCGAGGTCGATCGAGTCTTCGGTTGAGAGCCGATTGACGGTCAGAAACACCCCGGTCGGGTGCCGGCCGGGGTCAAGTTGCGTACGCCCAGACAGGGCGCTCGAACGGCGCAGTAGGCTTCGGCGCGAGAGCCGGAGCCCCTGTACCCATGGGGACACACCAGCCCGAGGAGCGCCCCGAATGAGCCTGACCCTGAGGACCATCAGCCGAGAGCAGCATCTGGCGTACATCCAGAGTCTGCCCGCGGCGAGCCACATGCAGGTCCCGGCCTGGTCCGATGTCAAGGCGGAGTGGCGGTCCGAGAACCTGGGCTGGTTCGACGATCGAACGGGTGAGCTCGTGGGCGCCGGCCTCGTCCTCTACCGGCAGCTGCCCAAGATCAAGCGCTATCTGGCGTATCTGCCCGAGGGCCCCGTCATCAACTGGTTCGCGCCGAACCTCGACGACTGGCTGCAGCCGATGCTGGCGCATCTCAAGCAGCAGGGCGCGTTCTCGGTGAAGATGGGCCCGCCGGTGATCATCCGGCGCTGGGAGGCCTCGTCCATCAAGAAGGGCATCCAGGACCCGGACGTGAAGCGCCTGCGCGACATCGAGGCGGACTTCATCGAGCCGCGCGCCTTCGAGGTCGCGGACCGGCTCCGCCGTATGGGCTGGCAACAGGGTGAGGACGGGGGCGCTGGCTTCGGCGACGTGCAGCCCCGCTATGTCTTCCAGGTGCCGCTGGCGGGCCGTTCCCTCGAGGACGTCCACAAGGGCTTCAACCAGCTGTGGCGGCGCAACATCAAGAAGGCTGAGAAGGCCGGCGTCGAGGTGGTCCAGGGCGGCTACGAGGACCTCGCCGAGTGGCAGCGCCTGTACGAGATCACGGCCGTGCGCGACCACTTCCGGCCGCGTCCGCTGTCGTACTTCCAGCGCATGTGGACGGCCCTCAACAACGAGGACCCCAACCGCATGCGGCTGTACTTCGCCCGGCACAACGGCGTGAACCTGTCCGCGGCGACGATGCTCGTCGTCGGCGGCCACGTCTGGTACTCCTACGGCGCCTCCGACAACATCGGCCGTGAGGTCCGGCCCTCGAACGCCATGCAGTGGCGGATGCTGCGCGATGCCTACGCCCTGGGGGCCACCGTCTACGACCTGCGCGGTATCAGCGACTCGCTGGACGAGTCCGACCACCTCTTCGGCCTGATCCAGTTCAAGGTGGGCACGGGCGGGCAGGCCGCCGAATACCTGGGCGAGTGGGACTTCCCGCTCAACAAGCTGCTCCACAAGGCGCTCGACATCTACATGTCGCGCCGCTGACCTCGCTTTTTCCCCTCGTTCTCCTGAAACATCGCAGCTCATACCCTGATAACCGCAATCACGAGAAAGGTTCGGGGACCGGCCATGGCGCTCACGCTCTACGTCGACACCGCGCGCTGGCGGGCACACCACAAGCACGTGCTCGACCAGTTTCCGGGGCTGGTCCCCGTCTGCAAGGGCAACGGCTACGGCTTCGGTCATGAGCGCCTGGCCGAGGAGGCCACGCGCTTCGGCTCCGACATGCTCGCCGTCGGCACCACCTACGAAGCCGCCCGGATCAAGGACTGGTTCAGCGGTGATCTACTGGTCCTGACGCCGTTCCGCCGGGGCGAGGAGCCCGTACCGCTGCCGGACCGTGTCGTCCGCTCGGTCTCCTCAATAGACGGGGTGCACGGTCTGGTGGGCGCCCGCGTCGTCATAGAGGTCATGTCCTCGATGAAGCGGCACGGCGTGACCGAGCAGGATCTGCCCCAGTTGCATGCGGCCATCGAGGACGTACGACTCGAGGGGTTCGCGATGCATCTGCCGCTGGACCGCACCGACGGCTCGGACGCCGTCGAGGAGGTCATAGGGTGGATGGACCGCCTGCGCGCGGCCCGGCTGCCGCTGCACACGATGTTCGTCAGCCACCTCAAGGCGGACGAACTCGCGCGTCTGCAGCAGCAGTTCCCGCAGACCCGGTTCCGGGCACGTATCGGTACGCGCCTGTGGCTGGGCGACCATGAGGCGACCGAGTACCGCGGCGCGGTCCTCGACGTCACGCGCGTCGCGAAGGGCGACCGTTTCGGGTACCGGCAGCAGAAGGCCGCCTCCGACGGCTATCTGGTCGTGGTGGCGGGCGGTACGTCGCACGGTGTGGGCCTGGAGGCCCCGAAGGCGCTCCACGGCGTCATGCCGCGTGCCAAGGGCGTCGCCCGTGCGGGCCTCGCCACGGTCAACCGCAATCTGTCGCCCTTCGTCTGGGCGGGCAAGCAGCGCTGGTTCGCGGAGCCGCCGCACATGCAGGTGTCGATTCTGTTCGTGCCATCGGATGCGCCGGAGCCGAAGGTGGGCGAGGAGCTGGTGGCTCATCTGCGGCATACGACGACGCAGTTCGATCGTCTCGTCGACCGGTAGAGGTTCGGCCGTACTAAGTAGGACACCGTCTAAGCCTCACTGAAACCGGAGGGGCTGCCGCATGGCGCGTCTGCGCTTCTGCGGCAGCCCCTCCGGCTCATTTCTGGGCTTCTCCGAAGCGGCTCACTCCTGGGCGGCGGTCGGTGCGGTCGGGGGGATTCCGTCGGGCTTTCTGCCCCACTCGACGTAGTGGCCTTCGAAGTGCGCGGCATGACGTGGCGGGTGAGCCGCGTAGCCGAGCACGAAGACGTCCGTCGCGCCGTCCAGCACACCGCCCGAGGGATCGTCGTCGCCCGCCCGTCGCACCACGTCACGCTCGGGCATGAGGATGTCGCGGATGACGACGCCGCACAGGTACAGCGTCCCCACCAGGTGGGCCGCGATGGCCAGGTGATAGCCGTCGGGCGGCAGTCCCTTGTGGGCGTCGCCGCTGGTCGTATAGGCGAGGTACATCCAGATGCCCAGGTAGTACGCGACCTCGCAGGCCTGCCAGATGAGGAAGTCCCGCCAGCGGGGGCGGGCCAGGGCGGCGAGCGGGATGAGCCACAGCACGTACTGCGGTGAGTAGACCTTGTTGGTGAGGATGAAGGCGGCCACCACCAGGAAGGCGAGCTGGGCGAAGCGCGGGCGGCGGGGCGCGGTCAGTGTGAGGGCGCCGATGCCCAGGCAAGCGACGATCATGAGCGCCGTGGCGAGAGTGTTGACAGAGTCGGTGCTCAGCGGGCTGTCCGACTGCTGGGAAAGGATCAGCCAGAAGGAGCCGAAGTCGACGCCCCGCTCCTGGCTGAATGTGTAGAACTTCGACCAGCCTTCCGTGGCGAGGATCATCACGGGCAGGTTCACGACGAGCCACGCGACCACCGCACCGAGCACGGCAGTCCCGTACGCACGCCATTTGCCGGCGCGCCAGCACAGTACGAGCAGCGGGCCCAGCAGCAGGACGGGGTAGAGCTTGGCGGCCGTGGCGAGGCCGAGCAGCACGCCGAAGGCCAGGGCTCGGCCCCGCGACCACATCAGCATCGCGGCGGCTGTGAGGGCCACAGCGAGCAGATCCCAGTTGATGGTGGCCGTCAGGGCGAGGGCGGGCGCAAGAGCGACGAGGAGGCCGTCCCAGGGGCAGCGCCGGTGGGTGCGGGTGACGCAGACGGCGATGACCGCGGCGCACACCATCAGCATTCCGGCATTGACCATCCAGTAGATCTGCTCCTGGCGCTGGATGGATCCGCTGCCGGGGGTCAGCCAGGCGGCGACCTCCATGAAGACGCCGGTCAGCACGGGGTACTCCAGGTACTCCATGTCGCCCGACAGCTTGTCGAAGTACGGCACGAGGCCGTCTGCGAAGCCGCGTCCCTGGTAGAGGTGCGGAATGTCGGAGTAGCAGGCGTGCGTGTACTGCGAGCCGGCGCCGTAGAACCAGGCGCCGTCGTAGCAGGGCAGCTTCTGCACCATGCCGAGCGCGAACATGCCGATCATGACGAGCGCGATGACGCGCACGGGAGTCCACCAGCTGGTCCCGGTCAGGGCCCATCGCCCGAGGGGGCCACCGATCAGCTCGCTGCCGGCCGCGGCGACCTCGTCATCCCTGGTCGGCCGCACCGGTTCCGGCTCGTACACGCTCGAGCGCGTCGTCTCTGCACTGGGCATGCCGCACATACTGCCGTACGCGCCTGAGAATGCGGCGAGGGCCGCCACACCGGTCAGGTGCAGCGGCCCTCGTTTCACGTGAAACACGCACGGGCGGCGCGAGGAGCGCTACCCCGCCGGGCCTCCGAAGAAGCCTCCATTGCCGTTGCCGTTGCCATTACTGCCACCGCTGCCGTCACTGGTCGATGGCGATGGTGATGTACCGCCGGTGCTTCCGTCGGTCGTTCCCCCGCTGTCAGTTCCGCCGTCCGTGGTTCCGCCGGTGTCGGTGCACGTCGGATCCCAGATGCTGCAGTTATTGCCGTTGCCGTTCGTCTTCGACGGGCTCGGACTGGGCGCGGTCACCGATGGGCTCGGCGCCACGCTCGCGCTGGGGTCCCCGGTGGGAGAAGTACTGGCACTCGGGGACGGGCTGGCGCCGATGATCTCGCCGATCTTCTCGGCCTCCGGGAAGGGCTTGGGGTTCACGCCCTTCATCGCCACGGCCATGTAGTCCTTCCAGACCTGGGCCGGGATGTCACCACCGTGGATGGACTCCACACCGCCGGTGCCGTTCATCGACAGCAGCTTGCCCTTGTCCGGCTCGGTCCTGAACAGGGTGACGGCCGTGGACAGCTCCCTGGTGTAGCCGACGAACCACGCCGACTTGTTCTTGTCGGTCGTACCGGTCTTGCCGGCCACCGGGAACCCGATGTCCGCGATCTTCTTGCCGGTGCCGTTCTGGACCACGTTCTCCAGGACGTCCGTCACGTTGTTGGCGACGTTCTCGTCCAGGGCGTTCTCCTGCTTCGGGGGATCGAAGCCGTCGAGCGGGTCGCCGTCCTTGACCACCTTGGTGACCGAGTACGGCTCGTAGTGCTTGCCCGACGCCGCGAAGGTGGCGTACGCATCGGCCATGCGGATGGCGCTGGGGGTCGACGTGCCGAGCGAGAAGGACACGTTGCGGAGGTTCGCCTTGTCGAAGGACTCCGGCAGGATGCCGATGGACTCCGCGGTCTTCCGGGTGTTGGAAAGGCCCACGTCGACGCCCAGCTGGGCGAACGGCGAGTTGATCGACTGCTCCATGGCCTTCCTGAGAGTCACCATGCCCCAGGGCGTGGTGCCCTCGTTCTTCTGACGGAACGGCTTGCCGTTGGACCCCATGATCGGATCACCGTTCTGGTCCTTGATCACGAGGAGGTCGTTGCCGTTGTACCGGGCCATCGGCGAAAGGGGCTCACCTTCGGTCTGGTAGGTCCCGTACTCCATCGCGGATGCCAGCACGATGGGCTTCCAGGTCGAGCCGACCGGCACACCTGTCGTGTTGGCGTTGTTGGAGTAATGGCCCTTGTCGTAGCCCTCACCGCCGTAGAGGGCGACGATCGCGCCCGTCTTCGGATTGACCGATGACGCGCCGAACTGGACGTACTTGTCCTTGGCCCGTTCCTCGGGCTTCAGGAAGCTCTTCTGCGTCTTCTTGACGGCTGCCTCGAGCTCGTTGACCTTCTTTTTGTCGAAGGTGGTGTAGATGCGGTAGCCGCCCCGGTCTAGTTCCTCGACACTCTTATCGAGCTTCTTCGCGACGTATTCCTTGGCGATGTCGACGAGGTAGCCGGTCTGTCCGGACAGTGACGAGGTGCGCTTCTTGGGCTTGGGGAAGCTGCCGACCGCCTCCCGCTCAGCCTTGGTCATGTTCCCGACCTCGACCTCACGGTCCAGGATCCAGTTCCAGCGTGCCTTGGCTCGCTCGGTGTTGGCCTCGGGCGTAGCGTTCGCCCCCACACCCCCGTCGGGGTTGTACAGGTTCGGCCCCTTGAGTACGGCCGCGAGGAAGACACACTCCTCGGTGGTGAGATTCTGGGAGTCCTTGCCGAAGTAGGCCTGGGCCGCCGCCTGGATCCCGTAGGAGTCGCGGCCGTAGAAGGCAGTGTTCAGGTAGCCCGCGAGGATCTCGTCCTTGCTCAGCTTGGAGCCCACCTTGATGGAGATGAAGAGCTCCTTGAACTTCCGCGTGATGGTCTGGTCCTGGCTCAGATACGTGTTCTTCACGAACTGCTGCGTGATGGTCGAACCACCCTGCGTGTCGCCGCCCCGGGCCATGTTGAACAGGGCACGGGCGATGCCCATCGGATCGACGCCCTTGTCGTCGTAGAAGGTGGCGTTCTCGGCAGAGATCACCGCTTTCTGCATGTCCTTGGGAATGTCCTTGATCTCCACATTCTGCCGGTTCGTGTCACCGGTGGTGGCCATCTGGGTCTTGTCGGACCAGTAGAAGACGTTGTTCTCAGCCAGGGCCGCCGCGTTCTGCTCGCTCGGGACCCCCACCATGGCGTACCCGATGCCGGCCGCGACCAGCAGACCGCCGAAGAAGGCGACGAACAGCCCGGTCACCATCCGCCACGACGGCACCCACCGCGCCGCCCCGTACTTCCCCGCGCGCGGGTAGTCGATGAACCGCTTCTTCGGGGGTACGGAGCCGCGGCCCCTGCCGCGGCCCGGAGGCCCGTCCGGCCCGCCGGGACCGCCTCGCCGGCCGCCTCCACCACCGCGGCCTCCGCCGTCGGCGGCCCTACGGCGGCCACCGCCACCGGCACGCTGTGCCGCACGGCGGGCCTCGGCGCGGCCGCCGTACGGGCGCTCCTCGCCTCCACCACCCCCGTAGCCGTACGCATCAGAGGGTGATCCGGTGGCGCCTCGCGGTGCTGCGCGGCGGCCGGATGACGAGCCGGACTGGCCACGTCGGGCCGCGGCACGTCCGCCGCCCTGTGGCTGCGGCGGTTTGCGACGGTGCTCGCTCATCGAACGACTACTCCTCGGGCAGGCGCCCTCGCGCCTGGAAACGGCGGCTGGTTTCCGGTTCCCCCCGACATACGGATGAGCCCATGACGGCACTCACCCGCACTACACCAAGGACGAGGACGTCCTCTGACGTCACTTGGTTCCCGGTGGACTGCATGGCGCACAGACTACGCACCGCCAAAACCTACCTAGGCCGAAGTTCATCCCAAATCAGGCAACTTGCTTCCTGCGAATCGGTGATGTGACGCCGTTCACCATGCCCCCCCTTGTCGCAGCCGGAAGGCCGTTCTATCGTCGTGATGTATCGAGTCGATACATCAGCACGGCATAAAGACCCGTACACGCGAACCGACGCAGTCAGGAGGCGACGATGAGCCGACGTTCCGGCATCCTCGAGTTCGCCGTACTCGGCCTGCTTCGCGAGTCGCCCATGCACGGCTATGAGCTGCGCAAACGGCTCAACACGTCGCTGGGCGTGTTCCGCGCCTTCAGCTACGGGTCGCTCTATCCCTGCCTTAAGACCCTGGTCGCCAACGGATGGTTGATCGAGGAGCCGGGCAGCACACCGGAGGACGTCCTGGCCGCTCCGCTGGCGGGACGCCGCGCCAAGATCGTCTACCGGTTGACGGCGGAAGGTAAGGAGCACTTCGAGGAGCTCCTCTCGCAGACCGGCCCCGATGCGTACGAGGACGAGCACTTCGCTGCCCGCTTCGCGTTCTTCGGGCAGACGTCGCGGGACGTACGCATGCGCGTACTCGAAGGCCGCCGCAGCCGGCTGGAGGAGCGTCTGGAGAAGATGCGCGCCTCCCTGGCCCGTACCAGGGAGCGCCTGGACGACTACACGCTTGAGCTCCAGCGGCACGGGATGGAGTCCGTGGAGCGCGAAGTGCGCTGGCTGAACGAGCTCATCGAGAGCGAGCGAGCGGGGCGGGACCAACGACGGTCCACCGACGCCTCCTCCCCCTCGGGGGACGCAGCTCGACACGACACAACAGGGCAGTCGGGCGGCCTGCCCCGGCACCGGGACACCACCGGTCCGGATCCGTCCGACGGCACCGCCACATGAGGCCGGCATCTCCGCTGGCCTCATACCGGAACACCGAGAACACACAGGGAGCAACCGGAATGGGTTCGGTTCGCGTAGCCGTCGTCGGCGTGGGCAACTGCGCCGCGTCGCTGGTACAGGGCGTCGAGTACTACAAGGACGCCGACCCGGACAGCAAGGTCCCGGGCCTGATGCACGTCCAGTTCGGCGACTACCACGTGCGGGACATCGAGTTCGTCGCCGCCTTCGACGTGGACGCCAAGAAGGTGGGCCTGGACCTCGCCGACGCCATCGGCGCCAGCGAGAACAACACCATCAAGATCTGCGACGTGCCGACCACCGGCGTGACCGTCCAGCGCGGCCACACCCTGGACGGTCTCGGTAAGTACTACCGCGAGACGATCGAGGAGTCCTCCGAGGCCCCGGTCGACGTCGTCCAGGTCCTCAAGGACAAGCAGGTCGACGTCCTGGTCTGCTACCTGCCGGTGGGTTCCGAGGACGCGGCGAAGTTCTACGCCCAGTGCGCCATCGACGCCAAGGTCGCCTTCGTCAACGCCCTGCCGGTCTTCATCGCCGGTACGAAGGAGTGGGCGGACAAGTTCACCGAGGCCGGTGTGCCGATCGTCGGTGACGACATCAAGTCGCAGGTCGGCGCCACCATCACGCACCGCGTCATGGCGAAGCTGTTCGAGGACCGGGGCGTCGTCCTGGACCGCACGATGCAGCTGAACGTCGGCGGCAACATGGACTTCAAGAACATGCTCGAGCGCGACCGCCTCGAGTCGAAGAAGATCTCCAAGACGCAGGCCGTCACCTCTCAGATCCCCGACCGGGACCTCGGCGAGAAGAACGTCCACATCGGCCCGTCGGACTACGTGGCCTGGCTCGACGACCGCAAGTGGGCCTACGTCCGCCTCGAGGGCCGTGCCTTCGGTGACGTCCCGCTGAACCTCGAGTACAAGCTCGAGGTGTGGGACTCCCCGAACTCCGCGGGTGTCATCATCGACGCCCTGCGCGCCGCGAAGATCGCCAAGGACCGCGGCATCGGCGGCCCCATCCTCTCCGCGTCCTCGTACTTCATGAAGTCCCCGCCGGTCCAGTACTTCGACGACCAGGCCCGCGAGAACGTCGAGAAGTTCATCAAGGGCGAGGTCGAGCGCTAAGCACGACGGAGCACCGGCGAGACGGAGCACCGGCGCGCGCCGAGCCTCGCCCGTCGTACGACCCTTGAGGGTCCCTGGGCACGTCGCCCGGGGACCCTCCTCGTATGTGAGGCTGTGCCCATGGCTGTGGTGCGTGACCTGCGCGTGCTCCTGCGCTTCAGGGACTTCCGGCGCCTGCTCGCCGTGCGGCTGCTGTCGCAGGGCGCCGACGGGGTGTACCAGGTCGCGCTCGCCACGTATGTCGTCTTCTCGCCGGAGAAGCAGACGTCGCCGGCCGCGGTCGCCTCCGCCATGGCGGTGCTGCTCCTCCCGTACTCGCTCGTCGGCCCCTTCGCGGGCGTCCTGCTGGACCGCTGGCGGCGTCGCCAGGTGTTGCTCTACGGGAATCTGCTGCGGGCGCTCCTGGCCGCTGTGACGGCCGTGCTGATGGTGAGCAGCGTTCCGGAGTGGCTCTTCTACGCCTCCGCGCTGTGCGTCACCGCCGTCAACCGCTTTGTGCTGGCAGGGCTTTCGGCCGCGCTGCCGCGTGTGGTCGACGCCGATCGCCTGGTGATGGCCAACTCCGTGTCGCCGACAGCCGGGACGCTCGCCGCGACGGCCGGCGGTGGTCTCGCCTTCGTCGTGCGTCTGGTGGTCTCGGACTCCAACGCCGCGGTCGTGCTGTCCGGGGCGGGGCTCTACGTGTGTGCGGCGCTCGCCTCACTGCGGATCGCGCGTGAACTGCTGGGGCCAGATCCAGAGTTGGTGCAGCCGCGCCTGTGGGCAGCGGTGGCAGGCACGGCACGGGGGCTGGCCGCGGGGGTACGGCATCTGGCCAAACGGCCGGTGGCGGCACGTGCCCTGGCCGCGATGACGCTCATGCGGTTCTGCTACGGCGCGCTGACGGTGATGGTGCTGATGCTGTGCCGGTACGCCTGGTCGTCCGGCGGGGCCAATGGGGCTGGCGGTGCTGGCGGGACGGAAGATGGACTGGCGCTTCTGGGCCTCGCCGTCTTGATCTCGGGAGCCGGCTTCTTTGCGGCGGCCGTGGTCACCCCATACGCGGCCGGGCGGCTGGGCCCCGGCGGGTGGATCACCGCGTGCGCGGCTGCCGCCGCGGTCCTGGAGCCCGCGCTCGGGTTGCCGTTCGCTCCCGCCCCCATGATGGCCGCGGCCTTTGTGCTGGGCCTGACGACGCAAGGCGCGAAGATCGCCACGGACACGGTCGTGCAGTCCTCGATCGACGACGGCTTCCGTGGCCGCATCTTCTCCTTGTACGACGTGCTGTTCAATGTCGCGTTCGTCGGAGCGGCAGGAGTGGCTGCTCTGATGCTGCCTCCTGACGGACGGTCGGTTCCGCTTGTGGGCACGGTGGCCGTGATCTACGGGGTGATTGCCGCCGCTATGGCCCGCTTTGAGCGCCAGTAAGTGTCACATCAATGCCACAGTGCCTCTTTGGGCTACAGCGTTGTCAGTAGGGCCCGGTAGCTTACGTGCGTCTTATCCACGCCCGTACGGGCGTCGTATTCGCGCCAGCGTGCGCCTAGTTCGAGGGGGACCTCCAAGTGACCACTCCGCCGCCCCAGGGCCAGAACCCGTTCGCACAGGGTCAGCAGCCCTATGGTCAGCCCGAGGGCGGGAACCCTTACGCTCAGCAGGCCACGCAGGGCCAGCCTGGTGTTCCTCCGCAGCCCAGCCCGTACATCGGCGCACCTGCCCCGGCACCGCAGCAGCCGCGCCGCGGCGTCAAGCAGTACCTCCGCATCGGCGGCTTCATCGTCGCCGCCATCGTGGTCGCCGGCGGCTGGTGGGCGAGCCAGGACGACGCGCAGTCGGCCGCCGTTGGCGACTGCATGCAGCGCGGCAGCACCGACGACAACAACCCGGACCTGGAAGTCGTCGAGTGCAGTGACGCCAAGGCCCAGTACAAGGTCCTGGCCAAGATCGAGGGCTCTTTCACCAGCCTGACGGCGGACAAGAAGTGCTCTGAGGAGGCCTCGGACTTCCAGTACGCGTACACGGAGACCGGCGGCGACAAGAGCTTCCTGCTCTGCCTGAAGGACAAGTAGAGCTCCTGCCGCGCATAGGGCTGCTACCGCGAGGGGCGGTGTTTCACGTGAAACACCGCCCCTCGCGCATGCCCGGCCGGACCCTGGGGTCATGTTTCACGTGAAACATGACCCGCGCCGACGCCACCTCCGTCAGCCCTGCGGCTGCGTCGCCCACCACTCCTTGAGCGCCGACACCGCCGCGTCATGCTCCATCGGCCCATTCTCCAGTCGTAGCTCCAGCAGGAACTTGTACGCCCGGCCGACCACCGGGCCGGGGCCGACTCCCAGGATCTCCATGATCTGGTTGCCGTCGAGGTCCGGCCGGATCGCGTCCAGCTCCTCCTGCTCCTGCAGGAGGGCAATGCGCTCCTCCAAGCCGTCGTAGGCACGCGACAGCGCGCCGGCCTTCCGCTTGTTTCGCGTCGTGCAGTCCGAGCGGGTCAGCTTGTGCAGCCGGTCCAGCATGGGGCCGGCGTCGCGTACATAACGCCGCACCGCGGAGTCCGTCCATTCGCCCGTGCCGTATCCATGGAAGCGCAGGTGCAGCTCGACCAGCCTCGAGACGTCCTTCACGAGGTCATTGGAGTACTTGAGCGCGACCATGCGCTTCTTGGTCATCTTGGCGCCCACCACCTCGTGGTGGTGGAAGGAGACCCGGCCGTCCTTCTCGAAGCGACGCGTCCGAGGCTTGCCGATGTCATGCAGGAGAGCGGCGAGCCGGAGCGTCAGGTCGGGGCCGCTGTCCTCCAGCGCCATCGCCTGCTCCAGAACGATCAGCGTGTGCTCGTATACGTCCTTGTGCCGGTGGTGCTCATCACGCTCCAGTCGCAGCGCCGGGAGCTCAGGCAGCACGTGATCAGCCAGGCCCGTATCCACGAGGAGCGCGAGTCCCTTGCGGGGATAGGCGGAGAGGATCAGCTTGTTGAGCTCGTCCCTTACCCGCTCGGCCGAGACGATCTCGATGCGTTCGGCCATCGCCTTCATCGCGGCGACCACATCGGGCGCCACCTCGAAGTCGAGCTGTGCGGCAAACCGTGCCGCGCGCATCATCCGCAGCGGATCGTCGGAAAAGGACTCCTCCGGAGTGCTCGGAGTGCGCAGCACACGCTCGGCGAGGTCCTGCAGACCGCCGTACGGATCGATGAAGTCCTTCTGCGGCAGTGCCACAGCCATCGCGTTGACGGTGAAGTCCCGCCGGACGAGATCGTCCTCGATGGAGTCACCGTAGGAGACCTCGGGCTTGCGCGAGGTCCGGTCGTAGGCCTCCGAGCGGTAGGTCGTCACCTCGATCTGGAAGTTCTGATCGACGTCTTCGACGCGGGCGCTCTTCTGGCAGCCCACCGTGCCGAAGGCGATCCCGACCTCCCATACGGCGTCCGCCCACGGCCGTACGATCTTCAGGACGTCCTCGGGACGGGCGTCCGTCGTGAAGTCCAGGTCATTGCCGAGCCGGCCCAGCAGCGCGTCCCTGACCGATCCTCCGACCAGGGCGAGAGTGAACCCGGCTTCCTGGAACCGACGGGCAAGATCGTCTGCGACAGGTGACACCCGCAACAGTTCGCTGACCGCGCGGTGCTGCACCTGGCTCAGGGCACTGGAGTTTTCTTCGTTGGCGTTCGGCACAACAGAAAAGGGTACGTGCCCGGGACGACCGCGGGCGCACTCCTTTTTGTCTCCGCTCTGTCTCCACTGACCGAGCACCCGGCCTGCGGCTCCCGGTGAGCCCCGGTAGTCTGCCCGGTCCCGGTCGTCCGATCTTGCGGAGCGCTCCGCGGCACTTCACCGGAGCGCACATCGTTACCATGCGTGGACGCACATTCCGACGACCACTGACGACACGAGGACGGACGAGCGCGTGGCCGAGGCGGCAGACTTCCCGGGGACAAGTCCCTCACCTGCCCGCCGGTGGCTGCGGCGTGCAGGGGCTCTGCTCGTCGCGGTGCCGCTGCTGGCCGGTCTGGTCCAGCTGCCCCAGACCCCTGTCTCACACGCCGCCGCGAAGACCTCCGCGGCCGAGGCGACCGGTTCGCGCACCGTCGATGTCGCCGTGAATTCGCTCACCCCCACCGCCCCGGGCGAGGACGACACCCTCACCATCTCCGGAACGGTCACCAACAGCGGCAAGCAGCCAGTGACCACCGCCGAGGTCGGCCTGCGGGTGGGGCCGCCCCTGAACAGCCGTAGCGCGATCGACAGCGCGGCACAGCGCACCAGCTACGTCCCGGGGGCGGACGGCAACCAGATCAGCAGCGAGTACGTCAAGGAGTTCGCCAAGCTGGCGCCCGGCGTCCCGCAGACCTTCAGCATCTCGGTTCCCGTCAAGGAACTGGACCTCGGTGCCGACGGTGTCTATCAGCTCGCCGTCACCCTGACGGGTCAGACCGCAGCTCAGCCCTGGACGCAGGTGCTCGGCGTCCAGAGGACGTTCCTGCCGTGGCAGCCCGGCGAGACGGACACCAAGACCAGGACGACGTATCTGTGGCCGCTGATCTCGTCCACGCACGTCACCGCGGAGACCGGCTCGGACGAGCAGCAGACTCCGGTCTTGGAGGACGACAGCCTGGCCGAGGAGATCTCCCCGGGCGGCCGACTGGAGCGGATGGTGGCTCTCGGCGCCGCTCTGGACGTCACCTGGGTCATCGACCCGGATCTCCTGGCCTCCGTCGACGCAATGACCAGGAGCTACCGGATCCGGGCAACCAACGGCACCACCGCCGGCAAGAACCAGGCTGTCGCCAAGCAGTGGCTCGACAATCTCGAGAAGGCCGTGGCGGACAAGAAAGTCGTCGCGCTGCCCTTCGCCGACCCCGACCTGGCCTCGCTCGCGCACAACGGCAAGAACGTCTCCGGCTCCCTGGGTCACCTCAAGGACGCCACTGACGCGGCAGTCAGAACCGTGGAGACGGTCCTCCACGTGGAACCGAGCACTGACTTCGCCTGGCCCGTGGAGGGAGCGGTCGACCCCTCCATCGTCGAAGTGGCCACCTCTGCGGGCGCCGACATGGTGATCGCCCGGAACGACAGCATGCAGGAGACCAGCGGGCTGACGTACACCCCCAATGCGGCCCGGCCGATCGGCGGGGGCACCACGGCCGTGGTCGCCGACGCCCGCCTGTCGACCGCCTTCGAAGGAGACATGACGGGCGCGGAGAAGTCCACGCTCGCCGTGCAGGAGTTCCTCGCACAGAGCCTGATGATCACGCTGCAGGAGCCGCAGAAGCAGCGCAGCATCGTTGTCGCCCCGCAGCGCATGCCATCCGCGAGCCAGGCGCAGACCATGGCCACGGCGCTGACGGCACTCGACGAGGACCGCTGGTCCGAGGCCCAGGATCTGTCCGCGGCTGCCAAGGCCAAGCCCGACCCGGACGCCACGACGCAGGTGCCTTCGACCAAGCAGTACCCGTCGGCGCTGCGCAAGCAGGAACTGCCGCAGTCCGCCTTCGAAGCCATCCAGAAGACACAGAAGGCACTCGACAGCTTCACGGTGATCCTCACCGACTCGTCCCGCGTGGTCACGCCCTTCGGCCGCGCCATCGACCGGCAGATGTCGACGTCCTGGCGAGGTCGCGCGGCTGAGGCCCAGCAGTTCCGTGACGGCGTGCAGTCGTACCTGGAGGGCCTCACCCAGCAGGTGAAACTGATCGACAAGTCCCCTGCGAAGCTCTCCGGCCGCAGCGCGACGATCCCGGTGACGGTGCAGAACAACCTCGTGCAGGGCGTCGACCGTCTCGTGCTGCGCCTCACCTCGACGAAGCCGAAGCGACTCCAGATCGGTGACGGCGACTATCAGGAGCAGCCCGTCAAAGTCGCGGGCGGGCACAGCCAGACGGTGAAGTTCACCACGACGACCAATGCCAACGGCCCCGTCCCGGTGATCGCCCAGCTGTACACGGAGGACGGGCAGCGATACGGCCCTGAGGTGCGCTTCGACCTGGAGGTCACCGAGGTTCCGCCCTCCGTGATGCTGGTCATCGCGGGCGGTCTGCTCCTGCTCGTACTCGCCGGTTTCCGGATGTACACACAGCGTAAGCGCGCGACCGCCCGGCAGACAGACGCGCCGGAGGGCGGCCCTGAGCAGGAGTCCCGCGCGGAGAGCGGTGCCGCCGATCCCGGGCAGCCGAGTGACCCGACGCCGGACACCGCACCGGAAAGCACCGACCCGTCCGGCACGGGTGAGAGAGTGGACCGTTGAGCGATGTCGTGGCCGGTGGGCCCGGGGACGATGAGGTGGGGTAGACCATGAACGCGCCGTACGACGGTGACCGTGGCCAAGGCGCGGGCGGTTCCGCATCGTCCGAGGGCATGCCACCCGGCCCTCCCGAGGGAGGCCAGGGACCTGCCGCCGACCTGTACTTCCAGGACGCCTACGCCCAGGATCCGTACCGCGATCAGGACCTCACCGCCCAGGACCCGGTGACAGAGGCGCTCTACGACCGCTCGGCGCACCCTCCGCCGCCTCCCGGCGCCTACCCGGAGACGCAACAGCTCTACGCACAGCCGACGACCCCCCAGCACGCTCCTGACCCGCGCATCTGGGCGCAGACGCCGCCGCCCGAGCCCGAGGGCCCGAGCCGGCAGCTGCCGTACGGCGACGACGCGCGCACCACGCAGTTCGTCGGCGTCGACGACCTTGTCACCGAGGCCGGCGACGAGCGCCACGAGCCGGACGCCTTCGCGCATCTCTTCCGGGACCAGAGCGGCCCCGGCGGACGTCCGCCGGCCGGCCCCTCGGCCGTCCCGGCTCCGTCAGCGGGGCCGTCCTCGCCGCCTACCGCGCCCACTGTGCCCGCTCCGGCCCCAGCTCCTTCGTCCGTCTCCGCGCCGACGAAGGGCGGCAGGGCGGCAAGCCTCCTGAAGTCGAGCGCGGTGATGGCGGCGGGCACGATGGTGTCCCGGCTCACCGGCTTCATCCGCTCCGCGCTGATCGTCTCGGCCCTGGGCCTCGGCCTCCTCGGCGACTCCTTCCAGGTCGCCTACCAACTGCCGACGATGATCTACATCCTGACCATCGGCGGCGGACTCAACTCCGTCTTCGTGCCGCAGCTCGTGCGCGCCATGAAGGACGACGAGGACGGCGGGGAGGCCTACGCCAACCGCCTGCTGACCCTCGTCATGGTGGCCCTCGGCGTACTCACCGTGCTCGCGATGTTCGCCGCGCCGCTCCTGGTCCGCGCGCTGTCGGTACCGGTTGCCAGTAACCCTGCTGCCGACGAGGTCGCCGTCACCTTCACCCGCTACTTCCTGCCCTCGATCTTCTTCATGGGCATCCACGTGGTGATGGGGCAGATCCTCAACGCCCGCGGCAAGTTCGGCGCGATGATGTGGACTCCGGTCCTCAACAACATCGTCATCATCGTGACGCTCGGCATGTTCCTCTGGGTCTACGGCACCGCGGCGAACTCCGAGATGACGGTCGAGACCATTCCGCCCGAGGGCCAGCGGCTCCTGGGCGTCGGAATCCTCCTCGGGCTCGTCGTCCAAGCCCTGGCGATGATCCCGTATCTGCGCGAGACCGGGTTCCGGCTGCGGCTGCGCTTCGACTGGAAGGGCCATGGCCTCGGCAAGGCCGCGATGCTGGCCAAGTGGACGGTGCTCTTCGTCCTCGCCAACCAGGCGGGCGCAATCGTCGTCACGCAGCTGTCCACCGCCGCGGGTAAGGACTCCGACGTCGACGGCACCGGCTTCGCCGCCTACGCCAACGCGCAGCTCATCTGGGGCCTGCCGCAGGCGATCATCACCGTCTCGCTCATGGCCGCGCTACTGCCGAGGCTCTCGCGATCCGCTCACGATGACGACGCCGGCGCAGTACGCGACGACATCTCCCAGGGCCTGCGCACCACAGCCGTCGCGATCGTTCCCATCGCCTTCGGCTTCATCGCACTCGGCATCCCGATGTGCACGCTGATCTTCGGCTCCTCAGGCAGCGCCGAAGCCACGAACATGGGCTACATGCTGATGGCGTTCGGCCTCGGCCTGATCCCGTACTCCGTGCAGTACGTCGTGCTGCGTGCCTTCTACGCATACGAGGACACCAGGACCCCCTTCTACAACACGGTCATCGTCGCCGCCGTCAACGCCGGAGCCTCGTGGCTCTGCTTCGTCGTGCTTCCGTCCCGCTGGGCCGTGGTCGGCATGGCCGCCTCGTACGGCCTCGCGTACGCGATCGGTGTGGGCGTCGCCTGGCGGCGGCTGCGCAAGCGCCTGGGTGGCGACCTGGACGGCTCTCATGTCATCCGTACGTATGCCCGACTCGGTATCGCTTCGCTGCCCGCTGCACTGCTGGCCGGCGCTGCCTGTTACGGGATCACCCAGGCCCTGGGGCAGGGCGTCTTCGGTTCGCTGGCCGCCCTCCTCGGCGGCGGCATCGCGCTCCTCGCAGTCTTCTACGTCGCCGCAAGGCGGATGCGGATCGCCGAGCTCAACTCGATGGTCGGTATGGTTCGCGGACGCCTGGGTCGCTGAACTCCGGGTACGCGCACAACCATCGCCGACCACCGTGTGTCGTGCATAGCGTCGGACTGTGGGCACAATTGGCTTTGGCGTCTGAACAGAGCGCAATGGATGGGGAGGCAGGAACGACGGTGGCGGAACGGAGCACGGCTGCCGTCGACGTGGCAGACAACAGCGGTGATGAGCCGCTGGCCGCCAAGGCGGACGAGGCCACGGCCGACGGGGAGGCCCAGACTGGGGAGCGGGACACAGCGGGCGATGAAAAGGACGAGGCGCGCGGGGACGTCACCCCGGAGACCGCGCCGGTCCAGGCCTCGCCACCGGAACTGCACAGCGGCCACAAGCTCGCCAGACGCTACCGGCTCGAGGAATGCGTCACCCGTCTGGACGGGTTCAGCAGCTGGCGTGCGGTGGACGAGAAGCTGCGCCGCGCCGTCGGCGTGCATCTGCTGCCTGCCGATCATCCACGGGCCCGTTCGGTGCTGGCCGCGGCCCGTTCGTCGGCGCTGCTGGGCGATCCCCGCTTCGTCCAGGTCCTGGACGCTGTCGAGGAGAACGACCTCGTCTATGTCGTGCACGAGTGGCTGCCGGATGCCACGGAGCTGACGACTCTCCTGGCCGCCGGCCCGCTCGAGGTGCACGACGCGTACCAGCTGGTGAACCAGGTCTCCCAGGCCATGGCCGCCGCGCATCGCGAGGGCCTGGCCCATCTGTGTCTGACGCCGAGCTCCGTGCTGCGGACCTCGTCCGGGCAATGGCGTATCCGCGGCCTCGCTGTGAACGCAGCCCTCCGCGGCATCAGCTCCGACACCCCCCAGCGCACCGACACCGAGGCCATCGGCGCGCTGCTCTACGCGGCATTGACCCAACGCTGGCCGTACGAGAGCGCCGCCTTCGGTCTCTCCGGGCTGCCCAAGGACGTCGGGCTGATCGCCCCCGATCAGGTACGGGCAGGAGTGCACCGGGGCCTGTCGGAGCTCGCGATGCGCGCCCTGGTCAACGACGGCGCCACGGCATCGCGCCAGGAGCCTCCGTGCACCACGCCGGAGGAACTGGTGAAGGCGATCGGCGAGATGCCCCGCATCCGCCCGCCGGAGCCGGCGTTCACGACGCCGCCCGAGTACCAGCGCACGACCTACCAGCAGGGCACATACGCCCGCGCCCAGGCCGTTCCCGGCGCCACCGCCCCGGTGCCGACACCGCCGCCCCCGCTGCAGAGCCGTACCGGCAAGGCTCTCAAGTGGGCCGTGTCCGCCTTGCTCATCGCGGCGCTCGGCCTCGGCAGCTGGCAGCTCGCGGACGCCCTCATGGACCAGGGGAAGTCCAAGGACACCACCCCGACGCAGAACAACGACGGCAACGACAAGGGCAACGCCAAGTCCGAGCCGTCGGCGAAGCCCATCACCATTCAGGGCGCCCAGGAGTACGTGGCGAAGGGCGATGCCCAGGCCCCGTCCGACGTGGGCAAGACGTACGACGGCGACAGCTCGACGTACTGGCGGACCAGGAGCTACATAGACGGTCCGGATATGAACCCCGCCTATAAGCCGGGCGTCGGTATCGTCTACGACCTCGGCTCGGAGCAAGCGGTGTCGGCAGCCTCAATAGGGCTCCGATATGCCGGTGACCACACGACGGTCACTCTGTACGCGACTGACTCCATGAGTTCGTCGACATCACTCAGCTTGATGAAGAAGATCGGGACCGTGACGACGAGCGGCGACACCGCAAAGGTGAAGGCCGACAAGCCGGTGAAGAGCCGATACGTGCTGGTCTGGTTCACCGCGCTACCGAAGGCGCCCGCGGACGAGTACAGCAACGCGGGCTACAAGCAGGCCGTCACGGACGTGAAGTTCAGGGGCTGAGCACTCACCGAGGGGAGGGGGGCCCGGTGGTGGACGACGCCGGATTCGGCGCAGCAAGCGATCAGGACCTCCTTGCCCGCCACGTCGCGGGGGACAAGGACGCGTTCGGCGAGCTCGTACGGCGCCACCGCGACCGACTGTGGGCGGTTGCGCTGCGCACGCTGGGAGACCGAGAGGAAGCCGCCGACGCGGTCCAGGACGCGCTGGTCTCGGCCTACCGAGCGGCTCATACGTTCCGCGGACAGTCCGCCGTCACGACATGGCTGCACCGGATCACGGTGAATGCCTGCCTGGACCGGGCACGCAAGGCCGCCTCCCGAAAGACGTCCCCCGTCAACGAAACGGAACGGCTGGAGCAGCTCCTCGAGCCGCACGAGTCCGCGGCCGCGCCTGCCGAGCGCAATGACCTCCACCGCGAGCTTCTGGAGGCGCTGCACACCCTGCCCGCAGATCAGCGTGCAGCTCTGGTCCTGGTGGATATGCAGGGCTACCCGGTCGCCGAGGCCGCCCGCATTCTCGATGTGCCCACAGGAACGGTGAAGAGCCGCTGCGCGCGCGGCAGAGCCAGACTGCTCCCACTGCTCACGCATCTGCGGGCAGGAGCCGGCAGCAGCGGTGAGAGCGGCAGCGAGAGCAAGAAGCCGGATACGGGTGCTGGAAGGAACCGGACGCAGGAGACATCCGTCCCACCAGCAGCAGAGCCGAAAGACCCAGATGCAGTGAAGGGCGGAGGTGGGCGCGCGTGAGTTCCTCGACCGGCACGGCCGGGCATCCGGACGTCACCGAGATCTCCGACCTGACCGAGGGTCTCCTCTCTCCCTCGCACACTGACGATGTGCGGCGGCACCTGGAGTCCTGTGCGCTCTGCGCCGATGTGTACGACTCCCTGGAGGAAATCCGAGGCCTGCTCGGCACCCTTCCGGGCCCGCCGCGGATGCCTATTGACGTCGCGGGGCGGATCGACGCGGCGCTGGCCGCGGAAGCGCTGCTTGACGCTACGGCGCCAGCGACCGCAGAGACCACCGTCGTCCATGTTTCACGTGAAACAGCGGGGGCGGCTGAACCTGACAGCGCGGCTGAACCTGACAGTCCAGCGGACCGGCCGGCGGGACGCCCGCGCGGGGCCACCGGCCCTGGGCGCCAGAGCCAGGTCCGCCATCGCCGCCGCAGGACTCTTGTGCTCAGCGGCGTCTTCACGGCGGCCGTGATAGGACTGGGCACCCTTCTTGTGCAGTCGCTCAGCGGCTCCCCGTCGGACGAGCCCACGCAGGGGCACGCCGCTTCCGCGCGCGCCTTCTCTACAGCGACGCTGGAGGAGCAGGTGGCGGATCTCCTCGCCAAGGATTCGTCCCCGGAACCCCGAGCTGGCAGCTCCCCGCCATCCTTCGACGCCGAGACCACTCCTGAAGACCCGAAATCGAACGCGCCCATGATGAAGCCCACGGACCAGGTTCCAGACTGCGTCCGGGCAGGCATCGGCCGAAGGGATGCGGCCCTCGGCATAGAGAAAGGCACCTACGAGGGCACAAGCTCCTATCTCGTCGTGCTGCCGCATCAGTCCGACCCAGCGAAGGTCTCGGCCTATGTGGTCGATGCTGCCTGTACGGAGCAGTCACCGGGCTCGGAGGGCAAGGTCCTGCTCACCCGCTCGTACGCCCATCCCTGATCGCCTGCATCATCGGAACGCCGGAGTCTCACGCGTCGGCACACCTCCGGGTGCTCGGACACGTGGGGAATGCGCGCCCCGTAGGATCCGTTGGGTGGGGTGAGAGCCCGGAAACGGGCTCCACCGGCACTAGGTGAAGCAGTCCCCAGAGACGAGGAATCAAGCCGTGAGCGACGTCCGTAACGTGATCATCATCGGCTCCGGGCCCGCCGGCTACACGGCGGCGCTCTACACTGCGCGCGCGTCGCTGAAGCCGCTGGTGTTCGAGGGTGCCGTCACCGCGGGTGGCGCCCTGATGAACACCACCGAGGTCGAGAACTTCCCCGGCTTCCAGGACGGCATCATGGGCCCCGAGCTCATGGACAACATGCGCGCGCAGGCCGAGCGCTTCGGTGCCGAGTTGGTTCCGGACGATGTCGTCGCCGTGGACCTCAGCGGAGACGTCAAGACCGTCACGGACACGGCGGGCACTGTGCACGAGGCCAAGGCCGTCATCGTCGCCACCGGCTCCCAGCACCGCAAGCTCGGCCTGCCGAACGAGGACGCTCTCTCGGGACGTGGCGTCTCCTGGTGCGCCACCTGTGACGGGTTCTTCTTCAAGGATCAGGACATCGCCGTGATCGGCGGCGGCGACACCGCGATGGAGGAGGCCACCTTCCTCTCGCGCTTCGCCAAGTCGGTGACGATCGTCCACCGCCGCGACAGCCTCCGGGCCTCGAAGGCGATGCAGGAGCGCGCCTTCGCCGACCCGAAGATCAAGTTCGTGTGGGACAGCGAGGTGGCCGAGATCCACGGCGACCAGAAGCTCTCGGGGCTGACGCTGCGCAACGTCAAGACGGGCGAGACCTCCGAGCTGCCCGTGACGGGTCTGTTCATCGCGATCGGCCACGACCCGCGCACTGAGCTCTTCAAGGGTCAGCTCGACCTCGACGACGAGGGCTACCTGAAGGTCGACGCGCCCTCGACCCGGACGAACATCACCGGCGTCTTCGCCAGCGGCGACGTCGTCGACCACACCTACCGGCAGGCGATCACCGCCGCCGGCACCGGTTGCTCCGCGGCTCTCGACGCCGAGCGCTACCTCGCTGCCCTCTCGGACAGCGAGACCGCTGCTGCCACCGTCTGACCATCACCCGCCCCACCGCACAACAGTTAAGGAGCCCGCCGTGGCCGGCACTCTGAAGAATGTGACCGATGATTCCTTCGAGCAGGACGTGCTCAAGAGCGACAAGCCCGTTCTGGTGGACTTCTGGGCCGCCTGGTGCGGTCCGTGCCGCCAGATCGCGCCGTCCCTCGAGGCGATCGCGGCCGAGTACGGCGACAAGATCGAGGTCGTGAAGCTCAACATCGACGAGAACCCCAACACTGCCGCGAAGTACGGCGTGATGTCCATTCCGACGCTGAACGTCTACCAGGGCGGCGAGGTGGCGAAGACCATCGTCGGTGCGAAGCCGAAGGCCGCGATCGTTCGCGACCTCGAGGACTTCATCGCCGAGTAAACGGCGGCGCTGTTTCACGTGAAACACGAATGGGCCAACCCTTCGGGGCTGGCCCATTCGTCTTGTTCTAGCGGCTCTACAGGGGCCGCAGTGCCGGCTCCTTCTGGACGGCTCCGAGCAGTCGGTCCAGGGCCATCTCGACGTCTTCCTTCCATGACAGCGTCGTACGCAGCTCAAGCCTCAGCCGTGGATACGTGGGATGGGGCCGGACCGTCTTGAAGCCCACCGCGAGCAAATGGTCCGCCGGCAGCACACAGGCGGGTTCCTTCCACTGTGCGTGGCCGAATGCCTCGATCGCCTTGAAGCCTCTGCGCAGCAGATCCTTGGCCACCGTCTGGACCATGACGCGACCGAGACCTTGGTCCTGATAGCCGGGGGTGATGAAGGCGGTCATCAACTGGACGGCGTCCGGCGAGACAGGGCTTGTGGGGAAGGCCATGGATCGGGGCACATACGCCGGGGGCGCGTACAGGACGAAGCCCACAGGAACATCATCGACGTAAACGACTCGTCCGCAGGAGCCCCACTCCAGGAGCACGGCAGAGATCCAGGCTTCCTTCTCCAGCTCCTGCGTCCCCGCCTTCAGCGCGGCTTGCCCACTGACCGGATCCAGCTCCCAGAAGACACATGAGCGACAGCGCTTGGGGAGATCCGGAAGGTTGTCCAGCGTGAGCGGTACGAGCCGACGCCCCATGAAGGCAGTTCCTCACTTCCCTCGCCCGCCGCATCACGGGCGGCTGTCAGAGCGCTCCGTTCCCTGAGCAGACTACCGACGAACCCGCCGACCGCCCCAAGCCCGAGGCCTGTCGTCACCAGTCCGGTGCGGCTCACCGATCGCATGGCCCCCGCCTCCCCAATAAGGTGCCGCCAGAGAGATACGCCAAACCCGTTCGCATGGTATCCGCGCAGCGATTGCATCGATACCGACTGAAAGCAAAGAGCAGGCCGTGTTCCGGTACAGACCGGACAGGGCCCGCTCTTTCTGCGCGGCAGATCGTTTAGCCGCTCGATGGCGCTCAGTCTCCGTCGAGCGCCGTTCAGTCTTCCGTTTCCTCTGAAGCGTCCCCCGTGACGCCGTGCTGCAGAACCGGTCCTTCGCCCGGGGCGAGCGTTCCCAGGATCCGCTCCAGGTCGTCCATCGACGCGAACTCGACGACGATCTTGCCCTTCTTCTGGCCGAGGTCCACCTTCACCCGCGTCTCGAAACGGTCCGAGAGACGAGTGGCGAGATCGCTCAGCGCGGGGGAGACACGGCCTCCGGCTCGGGGTCCCTTGGACCTCGCCGTGCTCTTCGGCCGCGAACCCATCAGGGTCACGATCTCCTCGACCGCCCGCACGGAGAGCCCCTCGGCCACGATGCGGTGCGCGAGCCTGTCCTGCTCCTCCGAGTCCTCGACGGACAGCAGAGCGCGCGCATGACCTGCGGAGAGAACCCCGGCGGCAACCCTGCGCTGCACGGCTGGCGAGAGTTTCAGCAGCCGGAGCGTATTGGAGACCTGGGGGCGGGACCGGCCGATCCGATCCGCCAGCTGATCGTGCGTGCAGTTGAAGTCCTTGAGCAGCTGGTCGTAGGCAGCAGCCTCTTCCAGCGGGTTCAGCTGAGCGCGGTGCAGGTTCTCCAGAAGCGCGTCCAGGAGGAGCTTCTCGTCCTCCGTCGCCCGCACAATCGCCGGGATGGCGTCCAGTCCTGCCTCACGGCAGGCGCGCCAGCGCCGCTCGCCCATGATGAGCTCGTAGCGCGAGGGCGCCAGCTGCCGGACGACGACAGGCTGGAGAAGCCCGACCTCCTTGATCGAGGTGACGAGCTCGGCCAGGGCGTCCTCGTCGAAGACCTCGCGCGGCTGGCGTGGGTTGGGCGTGATGGAGTCGAGGGGCAGTTCAGCGAAGTGAGCTCCGGCCGGGCTCTGCGGAGACTCCGCCTCAGCATTCGACGGCTCCGCCGTTTCATGTGAAACAGAGCCCTGGGGCAGCGTGGTCACCTTCGCCGCCGCCACTCCTCGTTCCGCGGTCAGGACAGGCGCGGTGGAGGATGCGGCCGGTGCACCATTCGCCGCCGGGGACACCGGTTTCTCGCCTGTCGGGGCCGCTGGGATCAGGGCGCCGAGGCCGCGCCCCAGACCCCTTCGTCGCTCACTCACTGGATCCCCTCCGCCATATTCTGCTGATCATTCTGAGCGCCCGCGTGGGCCTGCTGTGCGTCGTAATGGATGCCCACCCCGCGCAACGCGATTTCCCGCGCCGCCTCCAGGTACGAGAGAGCACCGCTCGACCCTGGATCGTATGTCAGCACCGTCTGCCCATAGCTCGGCGCCTCGGAAATACGTACGGAGCGCGGGATGCTCGTGCGGAGAACCTCTTCGCCGAAGTGGTTGCGCACCTCTTCCGCCACCTGAGACGCCAGTCGGGTCCGGCCGTCGTACATGGTGAGCAGAATCGTCGAAACATGCAGGGCAGGGTTGAGGTGACCGCGTACTAGATCCACATTGCGGAGAAGCTGACCCAGCCCCTCCAGCGCGTAGTACTCGCACTGGATCGGAATGAGCACCTCGGCGCCGGCCACAAGGGCATTGACCGTCAGCAGACCCAGCGACGGCGGGCAGTCGATGAGGATGTAGTCCAACGGCTGCTCGTACGCCTGGATCGCCCTCTGCAGTCGGCTCTCCCGCGCCACCAACGACACCAACTCGATCTCCGCACCGGCGAGATCGATCGTGGCAGGGGCACAGAAGAGGCCCTCGACATCGGGCACCGGCTGGACGACTTCGGAGAGCGGCTTGCTCTCGACCAAGACGTCATAGATGGACGGGACTTCGGCGTGATGGTCGATGCCCAGTGCGGTGGATGCGTTGCCCTGGGGGTCAAGGTCGATCACCAGGACGCGTCCGCCATGCAGAGCAAGCGAGGCGGCAAGGTTGACCGTCGTTGTGGTCTTGCCCACCCCGCCCTTCTGGTTGGCGACGACCATGACTCGGGTTTCCTCAGGTCGCGGCAGTCCCTCCCCGGCGCGGCCTAGAGCCTCCACCGCTAGTTGGGCAGCGCGACCGATCGGGGTGTCGTCCATCGGGGGCGGTGTTTCACGTGAAACATCCTCCCCTGCCGACTCGGTACGGGGACCGGGGACCGGATCGGTCATCGGCCCTGCGATGTTGGCGTCGGACCGCAACGATTCACTCTCCTCGACTACAGGCTCGCAATGAACAGAGCCTCCCATGCTTTCGGGGTCGTGAACCAGCGAGGCCCGGTCTTCTGTGGACGATTCCACCTCTGTGGAAAACCCCGTGCCCCCTCCGAGGGAACCGAGAGGCCGACGGTCGCGCGGTTCGGCGGCAGCGCGGCCGCGACTGATGATGCCATGCAGCAGTGAGCGACGTTTCACGTGAAACACGATGCATAGCGGCCCCTGGCCGGGCTCGCACGACACTCCGACTTGCGTCGGTTTGGCAGCTTGTGTGGAGTACGGGGTGATCGTGAGGACGGATCAGCGACGGCGCCGAGACCGCCCTGTCCGTGCGGCCTTGGCCCGCTTGGCGGCGAACCGTACGCCACCCGGACTCTCCCCGACCTCGACGCGCACCACCGTGGAGGGCGGGTCCACGACTCCGTCCCCAACGTGCAGGACCGAAACGTCGACCGCACCGAGCTTGCTCAGGGCAGCCCCTGCGCTCTTGACCTCTTCCTCGGCGGTGTCGCCCTTGAGAGCAAGCATCTCGCCGTACGGACGCAGCAGAGGGACGCCCCATGCCGCCAACCGGTCCAGGGGGGCCACAGCCCGTGCCGTGACCACATGGACAGGCGGCAGCTTGCCGAGAACCTCCTCGGCGCGGCCACGCACGACCGTCACATGGTCGAGGCCGAGCAGTTCGACCACTTCGGTGAGAAAGTTCGTGCGCCGCAGCAACGGCTCCAGAAGCGTGATCTTCAGGTCGGGCCTCACGAGGGCCAGCGGGATACCGGGAAGCCCTGCGCCGGAACCCACGTCGCAGACCGTCACGCCCTCGGGTACGACCTCGGAGAGCACGGCACAATTCAGCAGGTGCCGCTCCCACAGCCGGGGGACTTCGCGAGGACCGATGAGACCGCGCTGCACTCCCACATCGGCCAGCAGCTCCGCGTACCGCACTGCGTCCGCGAAGCGATCGCCGAATACCGCCCGGGCCTGCTCCGGAGCCGGGGGAAGCTCCGCTGCCTCCGTCACGGGGACCGTCCTTCCGTACCGCGCTACCGAAATGGATGCTGACTATCAGGCTGACAAAGACCGGCCCCGCCTGCGAACAGACGGGGCCGGGACGACAAGGTGCCGATCAGGCAGGGAGCACGACGACGAAGCGCTGAGGCTCCTCGCCTTCCGACTCGCTGCGCAGTCCGGCGGCCTTGACCGCATCGTGCACGACCTTGCGCTCGAAGGGAGTCATCGGCTTGAGCTTCACCGCTTCGCCGGTGTTCTTGACCTCGGCGGCGGCCTTGGCGCCCAGCTCGGAGAGCTCCTCACGCTTCTTCGCGCGGTAGCCGGCGATGTCCAGCATCAGCCGGCTGCGGTCGCCGGTCTCGCGGTGCACCGCGAGGCGGGTCAGCTCCTGCAGAGCCTCGAGCACCTCGCCGTCGCGGCCGACCAGTTTCTGCAGGTCACGGCTGCCCGTGTCGCTGACGATCGAGACAGCGGCCCGGTCGGCCTCGACGTCCATGTCGATGTCGCCGTCGAGGTCGGCGATGTCCAGCAGACCCTCGAGGTAGTCCGCCGCGATCTCACCCTCCTGCTCAAGGCGGGTCAGGGTGTCGCCACCCTCAGGAGCGGCGGAGGTGGTGCCTTCCGTCACGGGAGGGACTCCTTACTTCTTGGACGGGTGCTTGGGCCGCTGCTGGCCCCTGCGCTGTCCGGACTTGGCTTGGCGTGCGGTACCGGCGCCGGACTGGCTGCCCGCCGGCTTGTCCTGGGGAGTGGCGTCCTGAGGCTCGTCCTTCTTCTCCAGCGACGCCTTGGGGGCGGCCTCAGCCGCCGTCTTGGGGGCCGCCTGGGACCCGGCGGCATGGCGCTGCGCCTTGGACTGGCGCTTGGGCTGCTGACGCTTCGGAACGGCGCCTGCAGGAGCGCCGTCGCCCGGCTCCGCGGCCACCGTGGTCTCGCTCACCACCACGGTGCCGTCGGCCTGGGCGGCAAGGCCCGCCTTGTTCAGGCCGTTGATGAACTTGCGCTCGTATTCGTTGCGGTCGCGCCCCTTGGCGACGATCGCCTTCACCGCGGCGCGGTCGCGACGGGTACGGACCTTGTCGGCGTGCGTGACGTGCTTCAGCAGACGCTCCAGGTACGCGCCCTGGGCCTTGCTGCCCGGAGTCGGGTTCTGGCGGATGACGTACATCTGCTGGCCCATGGTCCACACGTTCGTGGTCAGCCAGTAGACGAGGACACCGACCGGGAAGTTGATACCGAAGACGGCGAACATGATGGGGAAGACGTACATCAGCATCTTCTGCTGCTGCATGAACGGCGTCTTCACCGTGGTGTCGACGTTCTTCGTCATCAGCTGGCGCTGTGTGTAGAACTGCGACGCCGACATCAGAACGATCATGATCGCGGTGACGATCCGGACGCTGGTCAGTGAGGCGTCGAGCGCCGTGACGTCCGCGGCGCTGTCGGTGAACTTCGCGGCCAGCGGGGCCCCGAAAATGTGCGCCTGCTGCGCGCTCTGCAGAAGACGCTCGTTGATCACGCCGACGGTGTCGTTGTTCGCGATGCTGTTGAGCACGTGGTACAGCGCGAAGAAGAACGGCGACTGCGCCAGGATGGGAAGGCACGAGGAGAGCGGGTTGGTGCCCGTCTCCTTGTACAGCTTCATCATCTCTTCGGACTGACGCTGCTTGTCGTTCTTGTAGCGCTCCTGGATCTTCTTCATCTCGGGCTGGAGCGTCTGCATGGCCCGGGTCGCCTTGATCTGCTTCACGAAAAGCGGGATCAGGCAGATGCGGATCAGGATCACGAGGGACACGATGGACAGGCCCCAGGCCCAGCCCGTGTCAGGGCCGAAGAGCGCCCCGTACAGCGAGTGGAACTGGACGATGATCCACGAAACTGGTGTCGTGATAAAGCTGAAAAGACTGGCAATCGTGTCCACTAATCAGGCTCCTTGAGCATGGGACGGGGTCTCGGCGGCCGGGCTCGAGGGGTCAGGACGGCTTTCCCTGGAAGGCACGCCCTCGGCGGAGGTCCCGCCCTTGCGTTCGCGCCATGCGTTCCGCAGCATTTCGTGCCACCGCGGACGCTTACGCGGAGGAACATGGTCGACACCGCCGAGCGACCACGGATTGCACCGGAGGATGCGCCAGGCGGTGAGTGCCGTTCCCTTGATCGCACCGTGCCGGTCGATGGCCTGGTAGCCGTAGTGGGAACACGACGGGTAGTACTTGCACACCGGCCCCAGCAGCGGACTGATCGTCCACTGGTAGAGCTTGATGAGAGCCAGCAGCGGGTACTTCATCGCGCGCCCCCTCCCAGCAGTCGTTGAAGGGCGGCATCCAGGTCTCGGGCCAGCTGTGCGTGGTCGGCGTCACCCGCACCGGGCAGCGCTCGTACGACTACCAGGCTACCGGGGGGCAGCTGAGGCAACCGATCACGCATCAGATGGCGAAGTCTGCGCTTCACCGTGTTGCGTACGACCGCACCACCCACTGCCTTGCTCACGACGAAACCCGCACGCGACAGGGAGACGCTCTCCCCAGGCGCGTGCGGGTCCGTTGCACCGCTGCGTAGATGGACGACGAGAAGCGGGCGTCCGGCCCGGCGTCCTCGGCGTACCGCGGTCGCGAAGTCCTCGCGCCGCCTCAGCCGATGCTCGGAAGGCAGCACGACGTCATGACCTGTGTGATCAGGCGGACAGGCTGGCGCGACCCTTGCTGCGGCGGTTCGCGAGAATCGCGCGGCCGGCGCGGGTGCGCATCCGCAGGCGGAAGCCGTGGGTCTTCGCGCGACGACGGTTGTTCGGCTGGAAGGTGCGCTTGCTCACTCGGGGGCTCCAGAAATGATTGGGTGGCTGGCGGGGTGTCGGCTGGCTGTCACCGTGCGCCCACGAGTAGCTCGCAATACGCCCGAGTGCACCGCTTCCCGATCACTGATCGTGATCTATGCCCATCGGAGGCAGGCGGCAGCAGCCATCGACAACTCGACCTGGTTACGGTACGCGGGGCTACGCCATCCGGTCAAACCAGCGGCGCCTGAGGGACACTATCCACAGGCTGGGGACAACAACTTGAACCGTACCGGTCGCCCTGACTACCGTGGCTGGACTCCGATTCGTTCCCCTTCCCCTGCCCCTCCCGGTTTACATCCGGACCCATCCCGACCCGTCCCGAGAACCACACGTTCGTGGGACCCGTGAGAGAGCGTGCCCTGTGGCTGACGTACCTGCCGATCTTGCCGCAGTGTGGCCACGAGTACTGGAACAGCTCCTCGGGGAGGGCCGCGGTCAGGGCGTCGAGGCGAAGGACGAGCACTGGATCAGACGGTGTCAGCCGCTGGCACTCGTGGCCGACACCGCGCTGCTCGCCGTGCCGAACGAATTCGCCAAGGGCGTTCTCGAAGGCCGGCTCGCGCCCGTCGTCAGCGAGACGCTGAGCCGCGAGTGCGGCCGCCCCATCCGTATCGCGATCACGGTCGACGACTCCGCCGGCGAGCCCCCGGCCCCACCGGTGCCGCCGTCCCCGGACTCGGCACGAGCGGGCGGACCCTCCTCGCAGCGCTACGAGGAGCCCGAGCTTCCCTCCGCCTCTGGCCAGGGCCGCGAGACGTACGAGGGATACGGCCGGCCTCCCGCCGGCGAGCACACGGGAGGCCACCGCGATCAGCTGCCGGGCTCGCGCCCGGACCAGCTCCCGACGGTCCGCCCTGCCTACCCGGGCGACTACCAGCGGCCCGAGCCGGGTGCCTGGCCGCGCCCGGCCCAGGACGAGTACAGCTGGCAGCAGCCACGGCTCGGCTTCCCGGACCGCGACCCGTATGCGACGCCGTCGTCAGCACCACAGCACGACTACCGGTCGCAGTCCGGAGACCGCTCTCCGTATGAGCCGGACCGCTCCTCCTACGACGACCGTTCACCGTACGAATCGGACCGCCAGCGCTACGAGACAGAGCGCTCGCAGTACGACTCGGAACGTTCGCAGTACGACCCGGACCGCCCTCAGTACGAGCAGCAGCGTTCCGAGTACGAGCAGCGTGCCCGCCGCGATCTTCCCGACAGGCCGTCGGGACCGGCTGGGCACGGTGGCCGCACAGGGCCGGGGGTGCACGGCATGCACGGCGGCGGTCCCGTCGGCTCCGCGCTGCCGGCACCGAGCGGCGCACCCGGCCCGTTGGCCGCACAGCCGGCTCCCGCGACGGGTCCCGGCGAGCCTACCGCCCGCCTGAACCCCAAGTACCTGTTCGACACGTTCGTGATCGGCGCCTCGAACCGCTTCGCGCACGCGGCAGCCGTCGCCGTCGCCGAGGCACCCGCCAAGGCGTACAACCCCCTCTTCATCTACGGGGATTCGGGGCTCGGCAAAACGCATCTGCTGCATGCGATCGGGCACTACGCCCGCAGCCTCTACCCGGGCACGCGCGTGCGCTACGTGAGCTCCGAGGAGTTCACCAACGAGTTCATCAACTCCATCCGCGACGGCAAGGGCGACAGCTTCCGCAAGCGCTACCGCGAGATGGACATCCTGCTCGTCGACGACATCCAGTTCCTCGCGGAGAAGGAGTCGACGCAGGAGGAGTTCTTCCACACCTTCAACACGCTCCACAACGCGAACAAGCAGATCGTGCTGTCCTCGGACCGGCCGCCCAAGCAGCTGGTGACCCTGGAGGACCGGCTGCGCAACCGCTTCGAGTGGGGCCTGATCACCGATGTCCAGCCGCCCGAGCTGGAGACGCGTATCGCGATCCTCCGTAAGAAGGCGGTGCAGGAGCAGCTCAACGCCCCGCCGGAGGTGCTGGAGTTCATCGCCTCCCGTATCTCGCGCAACATCCGCGAGCTCGAGGGCGCGCTGATCCGGGTGACGGCCTTCGCGTCCCTCAACCGCCAGCCTGTGGACCTCGGCCTGACGGAGATCGTCCTCAAGGACCTGATCCCCGGGGGTGAGGACTCGGCGCCGGAGATCACGGCGACCGCCATCATGGCCGCGACCGCCGACTACTTCGGGCTGACGGTCGAGGACCTGTGCGGATCCTCGCGGAGCCGCGTTCTCGTGACGGCCCGCCAGATCGCGATGTACCTCTGCCGCGAGCTCACCGATCTGTCGCTGCCGAAGATCGGCGCGCAGTTCGGCGGCCGGGACCATACGACGGTGATGCACGCGGACCGCAAGATCCGCGCGCTGATGGCCGAGCGCCGCTCCATCTACAACCAGGTCACCGAGCTCACGAACCGCATCAAGAACGGCTGACGGCTCGCGCGGGAGGCAGCCACTGACAGCATGCGCAGGAGCGGCTGACCGCACATTCGAGAACGGCTGACGGCAGCGCGCACGCGCGCGTGCAGGGCGTCCAGGGACAGGTTCCCGGGGCGCCCTTCGTCGTTCTGCGGCTGCGACGCGGCTCCCGGGCGGCCGCCGAGGGTTATCCGGCTGTTCGATTACAAGGCCCGGCTCGCCCCTTCTCCACAGAAACGAGGGGTTTCCCTCCTCCACACCCTGGGGACTGCCGAGTTGTCCAGATCGTGTCCACAGCGGGGCCCGATGAGAGACCATCTACCGAGGCCAGGCGCCTGTGGATCCGTGGATGAACGGTCTCCACAGACTGTGGACAGAAAAATGATCCACAGGGGGAACCGGGCGTTGTCCACCGGCGGCCCACAGGAACGAGGGCGTTGTCCCCAGCTTCTCCACATGCCTGTCCACTGTTCGGCAACGAAACGCACGCTCTCACCGGCGCGAGTGAAAGGCGTCACACCAAGATGCCGGATTGGGCTGTGGGGAACGTGGGTAAAGCTGGGGACGGCGTTGGGGAGAAGTGGCCTGGTCCTGTGCATCGGGTGTGCAGAACTTTTCCCCGTCCACAGCCGCGCCCGGTTGTCCACCGCTCGCGCCCACAGGCCCGGTGGACAAAAAACCGGCTCTGACCTGCGCACTCGCGGTTATCCACGGTTTCCACAGGCCCTACTACTACCCCTGACTAGATAGACCGGGGAAATTGCCTCGAAGGGGGGCCTGTGCACAACTCGCGGTCCGGTGCTCCGGTGCCGCCCGGTACGACTTGACCCTGAGGGGCACCAGCTGTCAGTGCCGTGCGTCAGACTGGTCTCCCGGTGTCCTTCCCTCCCGAGGGCCTAGCGACACCGAGCCAGACGACGAAGTGAGCAGGCGAGAGCGCCGGCAACAGCAGGAGGCGGCTTACGGTGAAGATCCGGGTGGAACGCGACGTACTCGCGGAGGCAGTGGCCTGGGCGGCGCGCAGCCTTCCGGCCCGTCCGCCTGCGCCCGTCCTCGCGGGCCTTCTGCTGAAGGCCGAGGACGGCGTACTGAGCCTGTCGAGCTTCGACTACGAGGTGTCGGCGCGCGTCTCCGTGGAGGCGGAGGTCGAGGAGGAGGGCACCGTGCTCGTCTCCGGCCGGCTCCTCGCCGACATCTCCCGCGCCCTCCCCAACCGCCCGGTGGAGATTTCCACAGACGGTGTACGGGCGACCGTGGTCTGCGGCTCCTCCCGGTTCACACTCCACACACTGCCTGTGGAGGAGTACCCGGCGCTGCCGCAGATGCCGAACGCCACGGGCACGGTCCCCGGCGAGGTCTTCGCCTCCGCGGCCGCCCAGGTGGCCATCGCCGCCGGCCGTGACGACACGCTCCCTGTCCTGACCGGTGTGCGCATCGAGATCGAGGGCGACACGGTCACGCTGGCCTCCACCGACCGCTACCGCTTCGCGGTCCGCGAGTTCCTGTGGAAGCCGGAGAACCCGGACGCCTCCGCGGTTGCCCTGGTCCCGGCCAAGACGCTTCTCGACACGGCCAAGGCGCTGACCAGCGGCGACAGCGTGACGCTGGCGCTGTCGGGCTCTGGTGCCGGCGAGGGCCTGATCGGTTTCGAGGGCGCCGGGCGGCGTACGACGACGCGGCTGCTGGAAGGCGACCTGCCCAAGTACCGCACGCTCTTCCCGACGGAGTTCAACTCGGTCGCGGTCATCGAGACCGGCCCGTTCGTCGAGGCCGTCAAGCGTGTGGCTCTGGTGGCCGAGCGGAACACTCCGGTGCGGCTCAGCTTCGAGCAGGGTGTCCTCACCCTGGAGGCCGGTTCCAGCGACGATGCACAGGCTGTGGAAAGGGTTGACGCCCAGCTGGAGGGTGACGACATCTCGATCGCCTTCAACCCGACGTTCCTGCTGGACGGCCTGAGCGCCATCGACTCCCCGGTGGCCCAGCTCTCCTTCACGACGTCGACCAAGCCGGCGCTGCTCAGCGGCAAGCCCGCCGTGGACGCCGAGGCGGACGAGGCGTACAAGTACCTGATCATGCCGGTCCGGCTCTCGGGCTGATCACCACGGGCGGGCATCACCGCAGGTGGGATCGGTTGAGCGGCTGAGCCCACAGGTGTGCACGCAAGTCCGGGCGTAGGCTCGGACGCGGGTACGAAAGTGCCGGAAAGCCACCTCGCTAAGTGAAGGAACACCACTGATGGAGCTCGGTCTCGTCGGCCTCGGCAAGATGGGCGGCAACATGCGCGAGCGGATCCGCCGCGCAGGTCACACCGTCGTCGGATACGACCGCAACCCGGACCTCGCCGATGTCCACAGCCTCGAAGAGCTTGTGGGCAAGCTCAAGGGCCCGCGTGTGGTGTGGGTGATGGTCCCGGCCGGTGCCGCGACCCAGTCCACCATCGACGAGCTCGCCGAGCTGCTGAGCCCCGGCGATGTCGTCGTGGACGGCGGCAACTCCCGCTGGACGGACGACGAGAGGCACGCCGTCGAGCTGGGCATCAAGGGCATCGGCTTCGTCGACTGCGGCGTCTCCGGCGGTGTCTGGGGCCTGGAGAACGGCTATGCGCTGATGTACGGCGGCGACAAGGAGAACGTCGCCAAGGTGCAGCCGATCTTCGACGCCCTGAAGCCGGAGGGCGACTTCGGCTCGGTGCACGCGGGCAAGGTGGGCGCCGGTCACTTCGCGAAGATGGTCCACAACGGCATCGAGTACGCGATGATGCAGGCCTACGCCGAGGGCTGGGAGCTGCTGGAGGCTGTGGACTCGGTCACCGACGTCCGCGAGGTTTTCCGGTCCTGGCAGGAGGGCACGGTCATCCGCTCCTGGCTGCTGGACCTCGCGGTCAACGCCCTCGACGAGGACGAGCACCTCGAGCAGCTCAAGGGCTATGCGCAGGACTCCGGCGAGGGCCGGTGGACGGTTGAGGCCGCCATCGACAACGCGGTCCCGCTGCCGGCGATCACCGCGTCGCTGTTCGCCCGCTTCGCCTCGCGCCAGGACGACTCCCCGCAGATGAAGATGATCGCGGCCCTGCGCAACCAGTTCGGCGGCCACGCGGTCGAGAAGGCGTAAGCACTACCAAGCAACACCCGAAACACCCTGGGGGAGGTCGGCGAACGACCATGCACGTCACGCATCTGTCGCTGGCCGACTTCCGCTCGTACGCCCGGGTCGAGGTCCCGCTCGACCCGGGCGTCACCGCTTTCGTAGGCCCGAACGGGCAGGGCAAGACGAACCTCGTCGAAGCCGTCGGCTATCTGGCGACGCTCGGCAGCCACCGCGTCTCCTCGGACGCCCCGCTGGTACGCATGGGAGCCGAGCGCGCGATCATCCGGGCCGCCGTACGGCAGGGTGAGCGCCAGCAGCTGGTCGAGCTCGAGCTCAACCCGGGCAGGGCGAACCGCGCCCGGATCAATAGATCCTCGCAGGTCAGACCGCGCGATGTGCTGGGCATCGTACGAACGGTGCTGTTCGCGCCCGAGGACCTGGCGCTCGTCAAGGGCGATCCCGGAGAGCGCCGGCGCTTCCTCGACGAGCTGATCACCGCGCGCGCCCCGCGCATGGCCGGGGTGCGCTCTGACTACGACCGCGTCCTCAAGCAGCGCAACACCCTCCTCAAGTCGGCCGCGCTTGCCCGCCGGCACGGCGGCCGTTCCATGGACCTGTCCACACTCGACGTATGGGACCAGCACCTCGCGCGCGCGGGCGCCGAGCTGCTCGCCCAGCGGCTGGACCTGATAGCCGCGCTGCAGCCCCTGGCCGACAAGGCGTACGAGCAGTTGGCACCCGGCGGCGGACCGGTCGCGCTGGAGTACAAGCCGTCCGCGCCCGGCGAGGGCCACACGCGCGAGGAGCTGTACGAACAGCTGATGGCCGCGCTCGCCGAGGTGCGCAAGCAGGAGATCGAGCGGGGCGTGACCCTGGTGGGCCCTCACAGGGACGATCTACTGCTCAAACTTGGCCAGCTGCCCGCGAAGGGATACGCGAGTCACGGCGAATCCTGGTCGTTCGCGCTGGCCCTGCGCCTCGCCTCGTACGACCTGCTGCGGGCCGAAGGCGCTGAGCCGGTGCTCGTTCTCGACGACGTGTTCGCCGAGCTGGACGCCCGGCGCCGCGAACGGCTCGCGGAGCTCGTCGCCCCGGGCGAGCAGGTGCTGGTCACGGCCGCGGTCGACGACGACGTACCGGACGTACTGACGGGCGCACGGTTCGTGGTGTCCGAGGGCACCGTGGAGCGCGTATGAGCGATATCACATCTGGTGGTGCGGGCGGGGTCCCCGAGGAGCGGCCCGCGGAGCCCGGCCCCAAGGTCCCCGAACCCAGCGGCGTGGACCTCGCCCGCGTCGCCCTGCGCGCGGCGAAGGAACAGGCACGCGCGCGTGGTGCCGCAGCACAGCAGAAGAAGCAGGCCCGAAGGGGCGGTCTGCGCTCCGGCGCGCGGGCCGACGGCCGCGACCCGATGGCGCTGGGCGCCGCCATCAACCGGCTGATCACCGAGCGCGGCTGGGAGACCCCGGCCGCCGTCGGCGGTGTCATGGGCCGCTGGCCGCAGATCGTCGGCGCGGACCTGGCCAGGCACTGCGTACCGCAGCGATACGACGAGGACGAGCGCGTACTGACGGTGCTCTGCGACTCCACGGCCTGGGCGACACAGCTTCGGCTGCTGGCTCCGCAGCTGGTGGCGCGCCTCAACGAGGACCTCGGCCACGGCACCGTGAAGCTCATCAAGGTCCACGGCCCCGGCGGCCCCGCCAGTCGCTTCGGCCCCCTGCGCGCCCCCGGAAGCACGGGCCCCGGCGACACATACGGCTGACTTCCGGCGGACGGTAGCGGGGGGTTGACACCTCGAAGCGCTGAGTGCCGCTGTGAGCCTCTTGGAGCCCCGCTCCGCATATGGGGAGTCGGCCGAGACCGGTTCAGGGCGGCACATGCGGACTCAGGTACCGGCAAACCCCCATCACCGTCGGCGCTACCGGTAGACTGGGTGAGAATCCCGCCCCGCTTGCGGGGACCGAACGGGCAAAGCTGAGCAAGAGCTGAACAAGGCTTACCACCGCATCACGCCGCAGCCGCTCCGGCCGCCACCGGGAGCTTGGCTTGTGCTGTGCCAGAAAGGGCGCTTCGTGGCCGATTCCGGCAACCCCAACGAGAACATTCCGTCCACTGCCGCCGGCGCGTCCGGCGAGATGCCCGCCGGGGTGCCCAACGTGGCCCCCGGCGAGGCAGGCTCGTCGTACGACGCCAGCGCCATCACCGTCCTCGAGGGTCTGGACGCGGTCCGCAAGCGCCCCGGCATGTACATCGGCTCGACCGGTGAGCGCGGACTCCACCACCTCGTGTACGAGGTCGTCGACAACTCGGTCGACGAGGCCCTGGCCGGGCACGCGGACACGATCGACGTGACGATCCTCGCCGACGGCGGTGTGCGAGTCGTCGACAACGGCCGTGGCATCCCGGTGGGCATCGTCCCCTCCGAGGGCAAGCCGGCCCTCGAGGTCGTGCTGACCGTGCTGCACGCGGGCGGCAAGTTCGGCGGCGGCGGGTACGCGGTCTCCGGCGGTCTGCACGGTGTCGGCGTCTCCGTCGTGAACGCCCTGTCGAGCAAGGTCTCCGTCGAGGTCAAGACCGACGGCCACCGCTGGACGCAGGAATACAAGATGGGCGTCCCGACGGCCCCGCTCGACAAGCACGAGGCGACGGACGAGACCGGCACGTCGGTGACCTTCTGGGCCGACCCGGACATCTTCGAGACCACCGAGTACTCCTTCGAGACGCTCTCGCGGCGCTTCCAGGAGATGGCGTTCCTCAACAAGGGTTTGACGATCAAACTCACCGACGAGCGCGAGTCGGCGAAGGCCACATCCGGGGCGGACGAGGCGGGCGCGGACGAGACCGCCGAGGTCAAGACCGTCACGTACCACTACGAGGGCGGCATCGTCGACTTCGTGAAGTACCTCAACTCCCGCAAGGGAGACGCGGTGCACCCCACAATCATCGACCTCGAGGGCGAGGACAAGGACAAGAGCCTGTCCCTCGAGGTCGCGATGCAGTGGAACAGCGGCTACACCGAGGGCGTGTACTCCTTCGCCAACATCATCCACACCCACGAGGGCGGTACGCACGAGGAGGGCTTCCGTGCAGCGCTGACCTCGCTGATCAACAAGTACGCGCGCGACAAGAAGCTGCTGCGCGAGAAGGACGACAACCTCACGGGTGACGACATCCGCGAGGGTCTGACCGCGATCATCTCGGTGAAGCTCAGCGAGCCGCAGTTCGAGGGCCAGACCAAGACCAAGCTGGGCAACACCGAGGCGAAGACCTTCGTCCAGAAGGCCGTCTACGAGCACCTCAACGACTGGCTTGACCGCAACCCCAACGAGGCCGCGGACATCGTCCGCAAGGGCATCCAGGCGGCCACCGCGCGCGTGGCGGCCCGCAAGGCCCGCGACCTCACCCGCCGCAAGGGCCTGCTGGAGAGCGCCTCGCTGCCCGGCAAGCTCAGCGACTGCCAGTCGAACGACCCCACCAAGTGCGAGATCTTCATCGTCGAGGGTGACTCCGCCGGCGGCTCGGCCAAGTCCGGCCGGAACCCCGAGGTTCAGGCCATCCTGCCCATCCGCGGCAAGATCCTGAACGTCGAGAAGGCGCGGATCGACAAGATCCTGCAGAACCAGGAGATCCAGGCGCTGATCTCGGCCTTCGGCACCGGAGTCCACGAGGACTTCGACATCGAGAAGCTCCGCTATCACAAGATCATCCTGATGGCGGACGCCGACGTCGACGGCCAGCACATCAACACGCTGCTGCTGACCTTCCTGTTCCGCTTCATGCGCCCCCTGGTCGAGGCCGGTCACGTCTTCCTGTCGCGCCCCCCGCTGTACAAGATCAAGTGGGGCAGGGACGACTTCGAGTACGCGTACTCGGACCGCGAGCGCGACGCGCTGATCGAGCTCGGCCGCCAGAACGGCAAGCGCATCAGGGACGACTCGGTCCAGCGCTTCAAGGGCCTCGGCGAGATGAACGCCGAGGAGCTGCGCATCACCACGATGGACCAGGAGCACCGCGTCCTCGGCCAGGTCACCCTCGACGACGCCGCCCAGGCCGACGACCTGTTCTCGGTCCTGATGGGCGAGGACGTCGAGGCGCGCCGCCAGTTCATCCAGCGCAACGCCAAGGACGTCCGCTTCCTCGACATCTGAGTCGGTCACCGCTGACCGCACCAGGAAGGATCTTCACCAGCAATGGCCGACGAGAACATTCCGAGCATCCCCGAGGACGAGGGTCAGACGCTCCGCGTCGAGCCCGTCGGGCTCGAGACCGAGATGCAGCGCTCGTATCTCGACTACGCGATGTCCGTGATCGTGTCGCGCGCGCTGCCCGACGTACGGGACGGCCTCAAGCCCGTCCACCGCCGTGTGCTGTACGCCATGTACGACGGCGGGTACCGGCCCGAGCGCGGCTTCTACAAGTGCGCCCGCGTCGTCGGCGACGTCATGGGCAACTACCACCCGCACGGTGACTCCTCGATCTACGACGCGCTGGTCCGCCTAGCGCAGCCGTGGTCGATGCGGATGCCGCTGGTGGACTCCAACGGCAACTTCGGCTCTCCGGGCAATGACCCGGCGGCCGCCATGCGCTACACCGAGTGCAAGATGGCGCCGCTGTCCATGGAGATGGTCCGCGACATCGACGAGGAGACCGTCGACTTCACGGACAACTACGACGGCCGTTCCCAGGAGCCGACCGTCCTGCCGTCCCGCTTCCCGAACCTGCTGATCAACGGCTCGGCGGGCATCGCGGTCGGCATGGCCACCAACATCCCGCCGCACAACCTGCGCGAGGTCGCGGCGGGCGCCCAGTGGTACCTGGAGAACCCGGAGGCCACGCACGAGGAGCTGCTCGACGCGCTGATCGAGCGGATCAAGGGCCCCGACTTCCCGACCGGCGCCCTGGTGGTCGGCCGCAAGGGCATCGAGGAGGCGTACCGCACCGGCCGCGGCTCCATCACGATGCGTGCGGTCGTCGAGGTCGAGGAGATCCAGGGCCGCCAGTGCCTGGTGGTCACCGAGCTCCCGTACCAGGTCAACCCGGACAACCTCGCGCAGAAGATCGCCGACCTCGTCAAGGACGGCAGGATCGGCGGCATCGCCGACGTCCGCGACGAGACGAGCTCCCGCACGGGCCAGCGCCTGGTCATCGTGCTGAAGCGCGACGCGGTCGCCAAGGTCGTCCTGAACAACCTCTACAAGCACACCGACCTGCAGACGAACTTCGGCGCCAACATGCTGGCGCTCGTCGACGGCGTGCCGCGGACGCTCTCGCTGGACGCGTTCATCCGCCACTGGGTGACGCACCAGATCGAGGTCGTCGTCCGCCGTACGAGGTTCCGGCTGCGCAAGGCCGAGGAGCGCGCCCACATCCTGCGCGGTCTGCTCAAGGCGCTCGACGCGATCGACGAGGTCATCGCCCTCATCCGGCGCAGCGACACCGTCGAGATCGCGCGCGAGGGCCTGATGGGCCTGCTGGAGATCGACGAGATCCAGGCCAACGCCATCCTCGAGATGCAGCTGCGCCGGCTGGCCGCCCTGGAGCGCCAGAAGATCGTCCAGGAGCATGACGAGCTCCAGGCGAAGATCACCGAGTACAACGCGATCCTGGCCTCGCCGATCCGCCAGCGCGGCATCATCAGCGAGGAGCTCACCGCGATCGTCGAGAAGTACGGCGACGACCGCCGCTCCAAGCTGATTCCCTTCGACGGTGACATGTCCATCGAGGACCTGATCGCCGAGGAGGACATCGTCGTCACGGTCACCCGCGGCGGCTACGTCAAGCGCACCAAGACCGACGACTACCGCGCCCAGAAGCGCGGCGGCAAGGGTGTCCGCGGCGCGAAGCTCAAGGAAGACGACATCGTCGACCACTTCTTCGTGTCGACCACGCACCACTGGCTGCTGTTCTTCACCAACAAGGGCCGCGTATACCGGGCCAAGGCCTACGAACTCCCGGACGCCGGACGCGACGCGCGCGGTCAGCACGTGGCGAACCTGCTGGCCTTCCAGCCGGACGAGACGATCGCACAGATCCTCGCCATCCGGGACTACGAAGCGGCGCCGTATCTGGTGCTCGCCACCAAGGGCGGCCTCGTCAAGAAGACCAGCCTCAAGGACTACGACTCCCCGCGCTCGGGCGGCGTCATCGCCATCAACCTCCGCGAGACCGCGGACGGTTCGGACGACGAGCTGATCGGCGCCGAACTGGTGTCGGCCGAGGACGATCTGCTGCTCATCAGCAAGAAGGCCCAGTCGATCAGGTTCACCGCAACGGACGAAGCGCTGCGCCCGATGGGCCGCGCCACTTCGGGCGTGAAGGGCATGAGTTTCCGCGAGGGCGACGAACTGCTCTCGATGAATGTTGTCCGTCCCGGTACGTTCGTGTTCACTGCCACCGACGGTGGGTACGCGAAGCGGACCGTCGTCGACGAGTACCGCGTCCAGGGCCGTGGCGGCCTCGGTATCAAGGCCGCCAAGATCGTGGAGGACCGCGGTTCGCTCGTCGGAGCGCTGGTGGTCGAGGAGACCGACGAGATCCTCGCCATCACGCTGGGCGGCGGCGTGATTCGTACGCGAGTCAATGAGATCAGGGAGACGGGCCGTGACACCATGGGCGTCCAACTGATCAACCTGGGCAAGCGCGACGCCGTGGTCGGCATCGCACGTAACGCCGAGGCCGGTCGTGAGGCCGAGGAGGTCGAGGGCGCAGACGCCGTCGACGAATCGGCCGGCAACGCAGCGGCCGTCGGTACGGACGAGGGCACGGAGTCCACGGCCGAGTAGCACGAGGAGTGAGCCAGCGTGAGCGGAGCCACGAGCGCCGGAGCGAACGACACCGGAGCGGACGGCGCCCGTGGCCCCGCCACCGACTCGGCAGACTCCCATGACTCTCATGGATCCCAGGGGGGAACTGTGACGGATACCCGAGGACCGGGGACTCAGCAGTACGACGGATATGCGCCCGGCCCGGACGGGGCGGCAGGCCAGGCCGGCGGTCCCGTCGGCCCGCTGCCGGGGGAGCAGGGGGCCCCCCAAGCCCACCAGCAGCCTCCCCAGCCGTACCAGCCGCCGCAGGCGTATCAGGCGCCCGCGCCTGCGACCGAGGCCGTCCGCCGGCCCCGGACCGGGGCGCGGACGATGCCGCGTACACGCAAGGCACGGCTGCGGGTGGCCAAGGCCGACCCGTGGTCGGTGATGAAGGTGAGCTTCATGCTCTCCATCGCGCTGGGCGTCTGCACAATCGTTGCCGCAGCCGTGCTGTGGATGGTCATGGACGCCATGGGGGTCTTCTCCACGGTGGGCGGCACGATCGCCGAGGCGACGGGCTCCAACGAGTCCAACGGCTTCGACCTGCAGGCGTTCCTCTCGCTTCCGAACGTCCTGATGTTCACGTCGATCATCGCGGTGATCGACGTGGTCCTCGCCACGGCGCTGGCGACGCTCGGCGCCTTCATCTACAACCTCTCCGCGGGCTTCGTCGGCGGTGTCGAGCTGACCCTCGCCGAGGACGAGTAAGGCCGTCCGATTACCGATTTTGGGACTGGCCGCGTCGTGCGCTAATCTTCAGAGGTCAGCGCGCAGCGCGCGGGGCTATAGCTCAGACGGTTAGAGCGCTTCCCTGATAAGGAAGAGGCCACAGGTTCAAGTCCTGTTAGCCCCACCACCGATAAGACCCTCAGTCGATCACGACTGGGGGTCTTTGACGTTCGTGGTCCTGTTGTCGTCTGCCGTGTGGCTCTGCTTCGGGCTTCTGCCTCGGACCGCGGGACGGCTTGTGCTGCGTCGCGTGCTGCGATGCGGCGCGTGCTACGAGCGTCGCGTTCTACGAGGCTTGGGCGGAAGGCGGGAAAGGCGGGGGACCGGCGGAGATCGAGCACGCCGGGGCTCTGCTGGTGGAGCGCTTCAGAGTCTTTGGGCGGGTACGAGCTGCGCCGCGTACCGCGTGGAGCTGGATGAGTCATTGCTGCCGTGATGCCTTGAGTACCGCGTGATGCCTTGAGTACTGGGTGGTGCCTTGGCTACTACGTGGTGCGTTGGGTCATGCATGGCGCCTTGGCTACTACGTGGTGCCTTGGGTCCTGCATGGTGCCTTGGGCTGCATGGTGCGTTGGGTACCACGTGATGCCGTGAGTACTGGGTGATGCATTGGGTACTGCCGCGATGTCTTGTCCTGCGATTCGTCTGTGCCTGTGAGGGCTTCAGAGAGTCGGGGCTTCTGCCACATTCGCTGTGCCTGTCGCGGAGGCGTCGAGGGCCGGCAGACGGCGGCAGGTGGGTGAGGAGCCGTGGGCCTCGGCGTGGATGCGCTGCTTCATCGTGGGCGGCAGGGCCCCGACGTGCGGCGGCCTCCAGTGGACCGCGCGGGGCGCCGGTGCCGTCGCGTCCGCCTTGCCGTTGCAGGATTCCGTCGGCTGCTGTACGGGGGCGGCCGCGGTGGCCGCCGTGGTGAAACCGAGTGCGGCGAGCACCGCGAGGAAGGCGGAAATGATGAGGGTCCACAGGTTGACGACCTTGTTGGCGGCCATGATCTCTCCCATTCGGGTCGGGCGATTTGCGTACTTTCCTCATGATGTGTATGACGGGCGAAGAGTGGTGGACCGACGCCCATGGCGCATCGATCTTCGGATGAACACCACCCGGATGGATGCATGTGGATGGAAATGTCCCCAAGAGCGGTGAAAGTACCAGCATGTAAAGGGTGATCGGCGGGGCTCCGCCCGGTTCGACTGCTGGATTCCGGGCGGCAGTTGAGGGCCGACGCAGGTCACCGATCGATATCGGTCGGTGTGTATAGTCGGGCGCCAGAGGTCCCCTACGTCAAGGAAAGACGAGGTCGCGCGGTGAAGAAGCTTCTCCTGGTCGCACTGGCCGCCATCGGCGGACTCCTCGTGTACCGCCAGATCCAGGCGGATCGCGCCGAGCAGGATCTGTGGACGGAGGCGACTGACTCCGTGCCCACGGGTTCGTGAGTATCCCTGGCAGTCTCTTCACGGGCCCCGGTCACATGATGGCCGGGGCTTTGTGCTGCCGGGTTCGGTCAACCCGCTTCACTTGAGTGAATCTTTTGCTTGCTGATGCAAATGGCGATGGGTGACGAGGGGTGGTGCGTGATGGGGCGGCGCTACAGCAGGTCGCTGGTCGCTGCGGGAGCTGCGCTGGGCGCTCTGGGCTCGCTCTGCGTAGCGGCCGTATTTCCTGTGGTGCCCGCCTCGGCGGCTAGCGCTCCTCCGCATCCGTATGCCTTCGACGACGATGCGACGAAGGTCGCGGGCACCGCCAGCAATACGGATGCCGAGAGGCTGCAGCCCGGCACGACGTACAGGAGCTCCCTCCCGCGCGACGAAGTCAAGTTGTACTACCGCCTTCAACTCGACGCCACGTCCAACGCCTACGTCTCCGTCACCGCCGTACCCAAAGCGACCGCGCAGGTCGTGAACACGGACGGCATCAAGGTCTCCGTACAGGACAGCGATGGCCGCACCTGTTCGTTCGGTGAAGAGCGGTTCGGCGCCGCCGAGAGTACGCGGCCCATCGCCGCCTGGGCCTCACGCGATATCGAACCCGGCGAGGTCACCTGCCAGGAGGCCGGCACGTACTACGTGCTCGTCGAGCGCACCGGCATCTCCCGGTCGACCCCGGAGGACTGGGACCTCGAGCTTCAGTACGCATCCGAGCCCGCTGTGAAGCAGAGCGGTGAGATGGAGCCTCCCGAGGTCTGGGACTCCGCCTCACCTCAGCCGCCCGACGCTGAGCCGAAGCCCCGTAAGGGCGGAGCCGGTTTCAGTGAGGCGCGCGGAGTGGCGCAGGGCGTCTGGAAGGACGAGATCGAGGCCGGGGAGACGCTCTTCTACCGCGTGCCGGTGGACTGGGGGCAGCAGCTCTTCGCCACCGCCGAGCTGGGCAGCGCCAGCGGGGGCGACGGATATGCGGGCAACGCCCTCGTCATGACCCTGTACAACCCGGTGCGAGGCTACGTCGCCGATACGGGCACCGGGTACGACGGCGAGCAGAAGTCGACCGCCCTGGACCCGCTGCCTCCGGTCGCGTACGAGAACCGCTATGACCGCGACGACCAGGTGAACGGGGTGCGGTTCGCCGGCTGGTACTACCTGGCCGTCCACCTCGACCCCGAGGTCGCCGAGAAGTTCGGCCAGGAGCCTCTCGGGCTGACTCTGAGCGTGGCGGTACGGGGAGCGGCGCAGGCCGGACCCGAGTACGCGGGGTCCCCTCAGCCCGCCGGCGCGTTCAGCGTCACGGAAGGGGACAAGGACGCGGCGGAGAGCGGGGAGACGGAGGACGAGGCCGCGCGCGGCGACACCATGAAGCTGGTGGCTGCCGGCGGTATCGGCACGGGGACCGTGCTCGTGTTGTTCCTCGGGTTGTGGACGGTCGTTGCGCGGCGGCGGGCGGCAGGGGTTTCCCGGGCGCAGCGGGAGTACGGGACGCCGTGAAGGGCCGGGCCGGTGGCCAGGCCGGGGCGGTTCGTGATCACATCTGGGTCAGCGCCCAGATGCCCACGGCGAAGCAGATCAACGCGACCGCCAAGACGGGGATCGCCACCTTCGCCGGCGGGCCCGGACGCCGGGTGGGGAGCTGGGGCGGTGCGTACGGCAGCTGATCGGCTCCCGGGGTGGTCCCCGGGAGGTAGGGGTTGGCAGGGGTGTAACCGTGAGCGGATCCGTGCGCGGACCCATGAGCGGGGACTCCCGGGACCGGAGCCGTGTACGAACGAGTGGGCGCGGTATCCCGCTGGACCGAGGCTGTCGGACTCCCCGAGAGGTCGATGGGAGCCGTAGGCGGCGCTGAAAGGCCTGGCAGGGGGCTCGATGGTGAACTCGGGGCTGGGCTCGCCTGCGGTGGTGGAGCGAGCGGGAAGCTGCCCGTCTCCGACATCGAGGGGTGATGCCCGCCCGCGACTTCCGCGTCGGGGGACGCCGGTACGGCCGGTCCAGCGGGAGTGACCGGCTCGGAGCCGGGGTCGGCCTCGGGGGTGACGAGCGCCTCGGAGGCGCCCGCGTCGAGGAAGGCAGCAGCGGGAGTTTCGGCGTGCGAGAAAGCCTCGGAGGGAGGCACTGCCGGTCCTGGGCCCATGGTCGGTCCGGTGGTCACGGCCGGTCCCGGGCTGACGGTCGGGCCGGTAGTCACGGCCGGTCCCGGGCTGACGGTCGGGCCGGTAGTCACGGCCGGTCCGGGGCTGACGGTCGGGCCGGTGGCCACCGTCGGCTCGGATCGAGGTGCCTTCGTGACGGGCCCGTCGGGGCCGAATCCCGGTGGGAGCGACCCAAGTTGGTCGAAGACCTCGATCAGCTCGTCGTCCGGCCCGGGCTCGGGCAGCATCTCGGCGGCGGAGGCCAGCGCTTTGCGCGCCCCCGTGGCCGTACGGAACCGCGCCTGCGGATCCGGCTGCAGCAGATTCGCCACGACCTGCCAGAGGGGCTCGGGGATGCCCTGCGGTGCGTGCGGGATGCCCTGCGCCCTGAAGCGCTCGACGAGCGCCTTGGCGTCCGGCTTGGCTCCCTGCAGCAGATACAGGGCCACCAGGCCGACCGCATAGAGGTCGGAGGGGAAGTCGGGTTCCGCGCCCAGCAACTGCTCGGGCGCGAAATACCCGGGCGTCCCCACCACGAAGTCCGTCTCGGTGAGCCGCGGCTCACCCTTGCGCATCGAGATGCCGAAGTCCGACAGCCGTAGGTGCGGCCGCTTGGTGCCGGTCGCCTCGAGCAGGATGTTGGCGGGCTTGATGTCGCGGTGCACGACCCCCTCGGCGTGCACCGCGGCGAGCCCCGACAGCAACTGGTCGAGCAGAGTGCAGACATAGGCCGGCGGCAGCGGGCCGTAGTCGCCGATCAGGTGCGCCAGCGAGCCGCCGCCGACCAGGTCCATGGTGAACAGGACCTTGTCGTCGTCGGCGGCCCAGCTGACGGGAGCGAGCACGTGCGGGTGGTCGATCCGCAGCGCCTGCTCGCGCACGAAGCGCAGCAGCGTGTGCGCATCGCTCTGCTGCAGGACCTTGGCGGCCACATACCGGCGCCGCCGGTGATCCCAGGCACGCCAGACCGCCCCGACTCCCCCGCGTCCGATCGGATCGGCCAGTTCGTACCGCCCGGCGAAGATCTCACCCATCGTCGTGCCCAGCTCCCGGTTCGGCGGTCCCGGCGGCCCGGCCGCCGGTTGAGCGGCCTTGGGGAAGTGCACCCGCACTTCCCCGAGGCCGCTCAGCTCTGATGCGCCTGGTAGTGGGCGACGGCGTCCGCCGTGCGTCCGGCGCCGTACACGCGCAGGAACTCTGCCAGCTCCGGATGGGCCGGGGCGAGCATGTCCGCGGCCTCGATGATGTCGCCGGCGGCGGCGACCGAGCGCAGCAGGGACTGGATCTCGCGGACGACACGCTTGACCGTGGGCGCGCCTGAACTGGACGTGGTCTGCGAGGTGTTGGTGCTCAGCACGGAGCCCCCCTGGGACCTCTTGATCTCGTCCATGCGCTCGGTCGCCTCGGCGGCGCTCACGCTGCCGTCCGCGACCTGGCCGGCCAGCTCCTGCAGCAGTTGGACCCGCTGGACCACCGCCGGATTGCCGATCTTGGCGCGCTGGCCGCTCATCAGCTGGGACAGCATGGGCGCAGAAAGACCGAGCACCCCCGCGAGCCGCGCCTGGTTGAGGCCCAAGTCGTCGATCAGCCTACGGAAGAGCGCCCCCAACGGCTCTCCGTACCAGTTCCGCTGCAGCTCCCGTGCTCTTGCGGTCGCTTCCTGCTGTGCGGCATCCATTGCGTCTCCCCATCGCTTCCCCAAGTACCGCGCGGTTCGCTGCTGCGAACCACGTCGAGCATCTTACGAAGCGGGATCGTGGACGGGGAGCCCCAATCCTTTTGCGAGATCCCGGGGGTTACCCGGTACTCTGGTCCCCGGTGCCTGCCGGAAGGTGTTTCTTCCGGTGGATGCATCGCCTTCGGGGCCTTAGCTCAGTTGGTAGAGCGCTGTCTTTGCATGGCAGATGTCAGGGGTTCGACTCCCCTAGGCTCCACAACGACAACAGGCGACGCCTCCCGCGAACAGCGCGGGCGGCGTCGCCTTCGTCGTTCTGCATCCTGTGACTCTCGCGACTTTTGTTGCGACTTTTATGCCGAATCCATGGCCGTCCTTTGCGCAAACCGCAGGCAAAGCGCTGGCCGAGTGTCATGTCAGGGGTGGCGCAGGCGACGCCGGGTGAGGGGTGGCGCTGGGCCAGAGAGCGATGCCGTTGGTGGAGGGCGCTGGGCCAAAGAGGGATGCTGTTGGGTGGAGGGCGCTGAGCCGAAGGGGTCGGATCGAGCGCATCGAGGTTTCACGTGAAACGCTGTCGGGCGGGAGACCGGCTGGTCTCCCGCCCGACAGCGTTCGTGGCGCTCAGTCGCGCTCGTTGCGCTCGGCTGCCTCCGCTTCGGCCTGCTTCGCCTGCACGTCGGGGTCGAGCTGGCTGCTGCCGTCCACCGAGCTCAGCGCACCGCTGTCAGACACTTCGGTGGCAGCCGGCGGCTCGACCAGCCAGTCGGGGTTGGCCTGCTTGTCCCACCACTTCCAGGCGGCGAAAGCGCCGCCGGCGAGCGTGGCGAGCAGAGCGAGACCCTTGGCGAACCGCCCGGCCTTCGCCCGACGCTCGTGCTTGCGCACCAGCTTCTGGATGTCCTTGGCGGAAATCTGACCGCGCAGCGCGGCCAGCGCAGCCACACTGCGAGCGGCTGCTTCCTCACGGACGGGCTGGGCCGCGGCGACGGCCTGCTCGATACGCGGCCTCGAATAGACGGCGGCCTGGCGGGCTGCCCGGCGAGTGCGGACGGCGGCCTCATGAGCCGCGTAGTCGACCTTGGGTGGCACATGGGTGCGTGCCTGTTCCAGACGCGGCGCAACATGTGAGCCGTACTGGGCACGGGCCTGTTCCGCCGCTTGCTGTGCGGCGTGCGACACCTTCGGCGCGAGTCGTACACGTGCCTCGTGTGCGTAGTGCGCGGCCCGGTCCTTGGCCGTGTCGGCGTAGGGCGCCACCACTTCCGCGGCGTGCAGCACGCTCTCCTTCGCCGAGCCGGTCGCGGCGCGCACGCTGTCGATGCGGGTCACGGGATCCTCCTCCTCGGTGGCGTACAGGTATTTCACCTTTCCACCCTTATCGGGATCATGCCTGTCGGAAGGCTCCGCGGCATGCGAGGGCGGGCATCCGGGTCATCAGCGATGACTCAGGGAATTCAAGAGCAATACGGTGCAAGGGGAGCTTGCCGACGACAATGCCACGGATCCCGGCATGACGCGCCCCTTCGGCTTCTACTAGGCCGTGTTTCCCCGGTAAAGAGGTGTAGTCCGGCAGGTTGGGGTGCGACGACGCACGGACCAACCGTGCGAAGACGGCAGAGACCATCCATGCGAGGATCGGAGGGTCACAGAGGACAACGGAAGGCAGATCGTGGCTGAGCAGCTTTACGCCACCCTGAAGACCAACCATGGCGACATCGAGGTGCGGCTGCTGCCGAACCATGCGCCGAAGACGGTCAAGAACTTCGTCGAGCTCGCCCAGGGCGAGCGGGAGTGGGTCCACCCGGCGACCGGCAAGAAGTCCACCGACAGGCTCTACGACGGTACGGTCTTCCACCGGGTGATCAGCGGTTTCATGATCCAGGGCGGTGACCCCCTGGGGAACGGCACGGGCGGCCCCGGCTACCAGTTCGAGGACGAGTTCCACCCGGACCTGGCCTTCGACAAGCCGTACCTGCTGGCCATGGCCAACGCCGGTCCTGGCACCAACGGCTCGCAGTTCTTCATCACCGTGGCGCCGACCGCCTGGCTGACCCGCAAGCACACCATCTTCGGCGAGGTCACCGACACGGCCAGCCAGAAGGTCGTGGACGCCATCGCCGCCGCCCAGACGAACCCGCGCACCGACCGCCCGGTCAACGACGTCGTCATCGAGTCGGTCGTCGTGGAGACCCGCCAGGGCTGAGCCCACGGGATCCCGCGGGTGCGCCCCAAAGGGACCCGCAGGGAACCAAACGCCCCGCCCGTCCGTAAGGATGGGCGGGGCGGTGCGTTGTGTACGGAGAACGAGGGGAATCCCATGGACCAGGCGCCAGGCAATCCCAAGGACCCGCAGGGTGCCCAGAGCCTGCCCGGCTGCTACCGGCACCCGGACCGGGAGACGGGCATCCGGTGCACCCGCTGTGAGCGCCCGATCTGCCCGGAGTGCATGGTCAGCGCCTCGGTCGGATTCCAGTGCCCCGACTGCGTACGCGAGGGCTCGGGCACGGGCCATGCCCCGGACGCGAACCAGCCGCGCACCATCGCCGGTGGCACGGTCGCGGCGGACCCGCGCATGGTCACCAAGCTCCTGATCGGACTCAATCTCGCCGTCTTCTTGGTGCAGCTCTCGGTCGGTGACCGGTTCACGGACAGCTTCGATCTGATCGGGCGTGCCTATGTCCCCGTGCTCGGATCACTCGAGGGCGTTGCGGACGGGCAGTGGTACCGGCTGCTGACGGCGATGTTTCTGCACGGCAGTCTTATCCACATCGCCTTCAACATGCTCAGCCTCTGGTGGATCGGCCCGCCGCTGGAGGCCGCGCTGGGCCGCGCGCGCTATATCGCTCTGTATGTGGTCTCGGGACTGGCGGGCAGCGCTCTGACCTATCTCCTCGCCGCCCCGAACCAGCCATCGCTCGGCGCGTCCGGTGCCATCTTCGGGCTGTTCGGCGCGACCGCCGTTCTCATGCGGCGGCTGAACTACGACATGCGGCCGGTCATCGCGCTGCTGGTGATCAACCTGGTCCTCACGTTCACATGGGCCAACATCGCGTGGCAGGCCCACGTGGGAGGACTCGTCGGCGGTGTCGTGGTCGGTTACGCCATGGTCCACGCGCCTCGCGAGCGCCGGACGCTGGTCCAGTACGCGACCTGTGCGGTGGTGCTGGCCGTGTCGCTGGTGATCGTGCTGATGAGGACTGCGCAGCTCACTTGAGCCGCAGTTGTCCACAGCGTGTGGCTGATCCTGTGCATGCCGTGGGGAACGAGTGTGCCCCTTGTCGCTGACCTGGGTTTTCGCAGGAAGGACAAGGGGCGAACAGACGTCCGAAGGGTGGTAGGTCAGTCACACCGGCAGCAAAACCGGTGGGTTATCCACAGATCTTCTGACCTTTTCCCCCGCTGTGGACAGTGCTGTGGATAACTCAGTGGATAGCTGGGGGCAGAGCCTCGGGCCGAGGCTGGGGCCGAGCTATTTCCACTGGGTGGAGACGCCGAACCCCGCCGCGATGAAGCCGAAGCCCACAACGATGTTCCAGTTGCCGAGGGCGTCGATCGGCAGCGAGCCGTCGGTCACATAGAAGACGACGATCCAGGCGAGACCGAGCAGGAACAGCGCCAGCATCACCGGAGCCACCCAGGCGCGGCTGGTCAGCTTGATGTTCGTCGCCTGCTTCGACGGCGGCGGCGTGTAGTCGGCCTTCTTGCGGATACGTGACTTCGGCACGAGGGTCTCTCCTGTCGATGCGCTGCGTGGCCGCGCAAGTGAACTGGGCTGGCCCTGGGGCAGCGTACAAGGGGAAACTGAGCGCTCCCCCGGGCGTCCGTTAGCGTAGTCCTTCCGCGGCGCCGTAAGGAGTAAGGGTACGTTGAGCAATTCTGCCGACTCCCCGGGGACTCAATCCAGTCCCAGTCGTACATCACGGTGGCGACCTGTGCGGTTGCTCACGATTGCCGTCTTTGCTCTGGCCGGACTGATCTTCTTCACCAGCTTCAACACCGCCAAGGGCACCAACATCCGCACCGACGCGTCCTTGCTGAGGCTCTCCGACCTCATTCAGGAGCGCAGCCACAGGAACGGTGAGCTCGACGAGTCGAACAGCTCGCTGCGCGAGGATGTCGAGTCGCTGGCCGAACGGGACGACGGCAGCACGAAGGCCGAGGACGCCAAGCTGGCGGCGCTGGAGGAGAACGCCGGCACCAAGAAGCTCCGCGGCCAGGCCCTCTCCGTCACCCTCAACGATGCCCCGACGAACGCCACCGCGAAGCTCCCCGGCTACCCGGAGCCCCAGCCCAACGACCTGGTCATCCACCAGCAGGACCTGCAGGCCGTCGTCAACGCCCTCTGGCAGGGCGGAGCCAAGGGGATCAAGGTCATGGACCAGCGGCTGATCTCCACCAGCGCTGTGCGCTGTGTCGGCAACACCCTGATCCTCCAGGGCCGCGTCTACTCCCCGCCCTACAAGGTGACCGCGGTCGGCGACCCGGAGAAGCTGCAGAACGCTCTCACGGCCTCTCCCGAGATCCAGAACTACATGCTGTACGTCAATGCGTACGGTCTCGGGTGGAAAGTCGAGGAGGAAGGGTCGGTGACTCTTCCCGGCTATTCGGGCACAGTGGATCTCCATTACGCGAAGCCTGTGGAGTAGCGCCCGGAGGTCGATGGTGTCGGTGCGAGTGATCGTCAGGACGTTCAGCGAACTGTGCATCACCGTCGGCGCCCTGATCGTGCTCTTCGTCTGCTACACGCTGTTATGGACCGGTGTGCAGGCCGACGGTGCCATGGACGACCAGATCGACCAGTTGCAGGACGGGTGGGCCCAGGGCTCGCTCCCAGCACCGACACAGACCGGGGCCGCTGAGGACAAGGGCACTGACGCCGCCCCGGACAGGAACGGCGGCCAGGAACAAGAGCCCGCGGCCGCCGAGCCGAAGCTCTACAAGGACGGCAAGCCCTTCGCCGTCATGTACATCCCGCGCCTTGGTTTCACGTGGAACAAGCCCGTGCTCGAAGGCACCAAGACCGAGACGCTGAAACGGGGCCTCGGCCACTACGCCGGCACCGCCCAGCTCGGCCAGAAGGGCAACTTCGCCGTCGCCGGCCACCGCCGCACCTACGGCGATCCCTTCAAGGACTTCCCCAGGCTGCGCCCCGGCGATGCGGTGGTCCTGACCGACGGCACGACATGGTTCACGTACCGCATCGACACCAAGCCGTACAAGACACTGCCCAGCGACATCGCCGTGATCGATCCCGTGCCGCGCAAGTCGGGATACGACGGGCCGGGGCGCTACCTCACGTTGACGACCTGTGAGCCGGAGTGGGGCCACAGCCACCGGTTGATCGTCTGGGCCCATCTCGACGCCACCCAGCCTGTGGAGGCCGGGAAACCGAAGGCGTTGCGCCGTTAGGCTGGTGCCGTACGGCGTGAGTCTGGTGCCGTGGTGCGACGGAAGGGACGGCATGTACGGCTGGATCTGGCGGCATCTGCCAGGAAACGCATGGGTGAGGGCACTGATTTCGCTGGTGCTGATCCTCGCTGTGGTCTACGTCCTCTTCCAGTACGTCTTCCCCTGGGCCGAGCCTCTGCTCCCCTTCAACGATGTGACGGTGAACGGCCAGTGAGCGCACGCATCCTCGTCGTCGACAACTACGACAGCTTCGTCTTCAACCTGGTCCAGTACCTGTACCAGTTGGGCGCCGAGTGCGAGGTCCGCCGCAACGACGAGGTCTCCACGTCCCATGCGCAGGACGGCTTCGACGGCGTACTGCTCTCGCCCGGCCCCGGAGCGCCCGAGCAGGCGGGTGTGTGCATCGACATGGTGCGCCACTGTGCCGCGACCGGCGTGCCCGTCTTCGGCGTCTGCCTCGGTCTGCAGTCGATGGCCGTGGCGTACGGCGGCGTGGTGGACCGCGCGCCCGAGCTCCTGCACGGCAAGACGTCGCTTGTCGAGCACGAGGGCAAGGGCGTGTTCGCCGGACTTCCCTCGCCCTTCACCGCGACCCGCTACCACTCGCTGGCCGCCGAGCCGGCCACGATCCCGGACGAGCTGGAGGTCACGGCCCGTACGCAGGACGGCATCATCATGGGCCTGCGCCACCGTGAACACCGGGTGGAGGGCGTGCAGTTCCACCCCGAGTCCGTGCTGACGGAGCACGGCCACCGCATGCTCGCCAACTGGCTGGTCGAGTGCGGCGACCCGGGCGCGATCGAGCGATCGGCCGGGCTCGCCCCGGTGGTGGGCAGGGCCACAGCGTGACGGCGCTGCGCCCCGAGCGCGACGGTGCCCCGTACGACGAGTACGACGAGTACGCGTACGGGGGCGCCCAGGCGTACGACGGCGCCGACGCGTTCGAGGCGGCCGTGGATCAGCTGGCCGACCCGCTGAGCGATCCATTGCCGGGGCAGCACGCGCTTCGTGGCGAATCCCATTCGTCCCCCTGGTTCCGCGTAGCGCAGAGCCCGGAACCGCCGTCAGCCGACCAGCAGGAGTGGCACGCCTCGGGAGACGACCCACTGGGGTACGCGAACGACTGGCACGGGTCGCAGGTGCTGCCGTCTCAGCCCTCGTACGAGGAGCAGGCGGGCTCGTACGGGCAGGAGGCATACGCCCAGCCCTATGCGGGGCCGCAGGACCCCTCGGCCGCGGCTCCGGCGCCGTCTCCGCGCGCCACTCCCGCTGCTGCCGCCGGACCGGTTTTACCGCCGGACGACGGCGCGTCTGTGGGCGCCGATGGCGAGACTGTGGGCCTGCGCATCCCGCACCCGCGTCCGGTCCTCGACGACGAGACGGTGGGACTGCGCACGGAGGACACCCGTCGAGCTGCGACCGGCGGAGCCGACGGCGCGCTCTTGGCAGGGAGCGCACAGGGGGCAACGGCCGGAGCCACTGCCGCCCTGCCTCCCACAGAGGGCCGGGCGGCCCGCCGCCGCGCCGCCAAACGCGGAGGCGGCCGGCATTCGGCGGCCTCCCGGACCACCTCCCAGGAAGCAGCCTCCCAGGGGGCATCGGACGACGCAGCCGAGGCCGCGTCCAAGCCCCTCACCCGGCTCGAGGCGCGCCGGGCGGAGCGGGCCCAGAAGCCGAGCCCGGCGGTGCTGGCCAGCCGCGCGCTCGGCGAGGTGTTCATCACCACCGGCGTACTGATGCTGCTCTTCGTCACCTACCAGCTGTGGTGGACCAACATCCGCGCCCATCAGCAGACCGATGACGCGGCCCACACCCTGAAGGACGACTGGGCGAACGGAAAGCGGAAGCCGGGGGCGTTCGAGCCGGGCCAGGGCTTCGCGATCATGCACATCCCCAAGCTGGACGTCGTCGTGCCGATCGCCGAGGGCATCGACAAGCAGACGGTTCTCGACCGCGGCATGGCCGGCCACTACGGCAAGGACAGCATCCCGACGGCGATGCCGAACGCCAAGACGGGCAACTTCGGAGTGGCCGGGCACCGCAACACACACGGCGAGCCGTTCCGCTACATCAACCGCCTCCAGCCCGGCGACCCGATCGTGGTGGAGACCCAGGACGCATACTACGTCTACAAGATGGCGAGCATCCTCCCGCAGACCTCGCCGAAGAACACGAGCGTCCTCGACCCGATCCCGAGAGGGTCCGGCTTCACCAAGCCGGGCCGCTACATCACCCTCACCACCTGCACCCCCGAATTCACCAGTACCTACCGGATGATCGTCTGGGGCAAGATGGTCGAGGAACGGCCGCGCAGCAAGGGGAAGCCCGATGCGCTCGTCGAGTAGCCGAGGGGGCCGTGGCCGACGTACCACCACCGCATGCGCAGCCGACCGATGCGTAGGCGATGATGCATGCGCTGCAGCAGACACACGAGTTGCCTTCACCAGCACCTGATACAGACGGGGCAGATCAGTGGTAGCCACGACCGACCGCGACGAGCGCACCGGGGCGCCCGCGCCCGCACGACGACGCCGGGCCTCGGGCCGCATCGCCACAGCGGTCAGCGTCTTCGGTGAGCTCCTCATCACCGCGGGCCTCGTCCTCGGCCTCTTCGTCGTCTACTCGCTGTGGTGGACCAACGTCGTCGCGGACCGTGCGGCGGACAAAGAGGGCAACAAGGTGCGCGACACCTGGTCGAAGGACACCGGCCCGGGCGCCCTGGACACCAAGGACGGCATCGGCTTCCTGCACGTACCGGCGATGAAGAACGGCGAGGTGCTCGTCAAGAAGAGCACCTCCCCGAAGGTCCTGAACGACGGCGTCGCCGGCTACTACACGGACCCGGTGAAGTCCGCCCTGCCTCAGGACGCCAAGGGCAACTTCTCGCTGGCCGCGCACCGCGACGGGCACGGCGCGAAGTTCCACAACATCGACAAGATCAAGAAGGGCGACGCGATCGTCTTCGAGACCAAGGACAAGTGGTACGTGTACAAGGCGTACGCGATCCTGCCCGAGACCTCGAAGTACAACGTGAAGGTCCTGAGCCAGGTCCCCAAGGAGTCGGGCGTGAAGAAGGCCGGCCGCTACATCACGCTGACGACCTGCACGCCCGTGTACACGTCCACGTACCGCTACATCGTGTGGGGCGAGCTGGAGAGGGTCGAGAAGGTCGACAGCGAGAGGACGCCGCCGGAGGAGTTGCGCTAGCGAGATGGTGAGAATGGCAAGTTGCTTATGTCGAGAGTGACTTGCTGTCACTCTCGACATGAGCCGGGCCCGAAGCCGCAACTTCCCTTTGCGGCTTCGGGCCCTTTCCTGTGCGGTGCCTATCGCAGCGCCTTGAGGCGCACTCCGGCGCTCCACGCCTCCAGTTCGTCACGGTTCACGGTGATGACCCCGCTCAGGTCTGCGATCGCTTGGGCCTCCCTACTGAATTCGCAGGTGGCGATGAACAGAGCGACATCCACGCGGTCAACGGCGCGTGCGGCACCGGCGAACTTCTGCATGTCGGCGCTTGGCACGGACCAGCGGCCGGTCCGGTTCTTGCACTGGACGGCGACGGTGCGTCCGTCAGCTGTGCGCGCGGTGATGTCGATACCCCGATCGCTGCGTGCTTGTCGTACCACGACGTCGGTACAACCGTCCCGGTGTAGCAGGTCGGCGACATGGCGCTCGAACGCCTGCCAGGTCATTGCTTTGATGGAGGCCCTGACCTGGTCCGTCGGTTCCTCTCCTTCCAGGCTGCGGATTCGCCGGTGGTGCCAGCACAACTTGCGCTCGACGTTCTCGATGTCCTCGCGGAGCGCGATGAGCTCGCGGCGGTGTTCGCCGGAGGTGGCGATCAGGGCGTTGAACATCGGGACGACGGTCTTGCCGAGGATGTGGGTGATGCGCTGGTCGATGCGGTCGTCGAGGGACGGTACGGCTTCGTGAGCGTGGACGTCCGCCCTGTCGACAGGGGGGTCCACAGGGCGGATGCGTACTAGGTACTCCATATCGAGGAGGTACGTGCGCACCTGACGGGCGACATCGCTGTCGCGCAGGAGCATGGCGACATTCAGGACGGATCGGCGCGACCAGATGGCCAGGCTAGAGCGGGGTTGTGGATAACCGCTGTGATAGGAACTCAAGTTGAGTTCCTTAAATTCTCGCAGCTCAGGACCGCGAAGTACTCGCAGTCCGTTGGACTCAAGCTCCTGCCTGTGACGACTGAGCAGGTTGTTGATCACTGTTTCGGCGACCTCGAAGTACGCCGCGACCATCGCCGTCGTCACATGCATGCCGTCGGGCAGCAGCGACAGCGCCTTCACCCTGTCGAGCACTTCCGTGCGGTCCAGCACGCTGGCACGCAAAGTCTGCGATTCCAGCAAAGCCGATTCGTTGATCACTCTCTGCCCCTTGTCACTCGTGTCGTGGCCGAGTGGCCAGGGCAGAGATCTGATTCCCCATCCCACCCGATCAACGAGTCGTGAAATCTGAAGACACGACTGGGTGCCGGGGTGCGATTGGGGTAGAGCCCAGGCAAAGCGGACGCCGCCGGCTGAGTTGCGCTAGCCGGCGGCGTCCGTGGGCGCCCTGTGCGGGCGTTCAGGCGGTGCTGAGGAGGGTCAGTACTCCTCGTCGCGGGTGGCCGTGCCCGTGGGGCCTCCGAAGAAGCCTCCGTTGCCGTTTCCGCCGTTGCCGCCCTGGTCTGCGGTGACCAGGCTGACCGCGGAGCCCTTGGCGACCTGGCTGTCGGGCTGCGGGTTCTGGCCGAGGACGGTGGCGTTGTCGTCCTGGGAGCCGGTGACCGTGACAGTCAGGCCGAGGCCTTCGAGGGTCTTCCTGGCGTCCTTGAGTGTCATCTGGGTCACGTTCGGGACCGTGACAACCTCCTGCGAGGGCGCCTTGGCGATCTGGATCGTCACCGCCGAGCCGGGGTCGACCGAGCTGCCCTTCGCCGGGATCGTCTGGATGACCTTGCCCGCCTCGACGGTGGTGCTGTCGACATCGGTGCAGTTGCCCGTGAGGTCGTTGTCCTCCATCTGCTTCTTGGCCTCGTCGCAGGTCTTGCCGGTCACGTCGGGGACGGTGGTCTGCTCCTTCTCCTTGGCCACCTCGAGCGTGATGGTGCTGCCCTTCTCCCGCTCACTGCCCGGGTCGGGGTCCTGGCTGAGAACGGTGCCGGGCTTCTGCGAAGACTCGGTCTGCTCGGTCTCGACCTCGAAGCCCTTCCGCTCGAGCTGCTCCGTGGCCGCCTCGACGTCCTTGCCGATCACGTTCGGCACGGCGACCTTGGGCGCACCCTTGGACACGACCAGCGAGACGGTGTCGCCCTTGTTGACCTGGGTGCCGGCCTTCGGGTCCTGGCTGCAGACGCTGCCCTTCGGCTGGTTCTCACATTCCTTCTTTGTGATGTCCAGCTTCAGATCGACGTTCGTCGCCATCTTCTCGGCGTCGCTCTGCGTCTCACCGACGAAGTTCGGGGCCTTGAAGGGTTCGTTGCCGGCGTCGGTGCTGCTGAACGCCCACTTCCCGATCAGGATCGCCCCGACCAGCACCAACAGGCCGGCCACGACCAGCAGGATTGTGGAGGTGTTGTTCTTCTTC